>NZ_CP046445.1:0-4873875 GCF_009734485.1 Leclercia sp. 119287
CTCCTGTGGATAAATCGGGAAGAAACTGTGAGAAACAGAAGATCTCTGGCGCAGTTTAGGCTATGATCCGCGGTCCCGATCGGATCCCAGGATCCTGGTCGGGCAAAAACCGCAAAGAGCGGTTCGCACGTCCCCCTTAAACGCCGGGTCTTTTCGACGTGTGTCTACAATCATGACTATTCAATAGCTTTCTTTTTATGTTCGAGTGGAGTCCGCCGTGTCACTTTCGCTTTGGCAGCAGTGTCTTGCCCGATTGCAGGATGAGTTACCAGCCACAGAATTCAGTATGTGGATCCGCCCGTTGCAGGCGGAACTGAGCGATAACACGCTGGCTTTGTATGCGCCAAACCGTTTTGTGCTCGATTGGGTCAGGGACAAATACCTCAATAACATCAATGGACTGCTAAACGAATTTTGCGGTGCCGATGCCCCACAGCTGCGTTTCGAAGTGGGCACAAAACCGGTCACCCAAACCCTCAGAGAGACCGTTAACGTCGCCGCTGCACCCGCGCAAACCGCGCAGGTTCAGATGCCGCGTGTCGCCCCTGCGCCACGGGCTGGCTGGGATAACGTTCCGGCCCCGGCAGAGCCGACTTACCGCTCTAACGTTAACGTCAAACACACCTTTGATAACTTCGTCGAAGGTAAATCGAACCAGCTGGCGCGCGCGGCGGCCCGTCAGGTAGCGGATAACCCGGGCGGCGCCTATAACCCGCTGTTCCTTTATGGCGGTACCGGTCTGGGTAAAACGCACCTCCTGCACGCGGTGGGTAACGGCATCATGGCGCGTAAGCCGAATGCCAAAGTGGTGTATATGCACTCCGAGCGCTTCGTTCAGGACATGGTTAAAGCCCTGCAAAACAACGCGATCGAAGAGTTTAAACGCTACTACCGCTCCGTTGATGCGCTGCTGATCGATGACATTCAATTCTTTGCCAATAAAGAACGATCTCAGGAAGAGTTTTTCCACACCTTCAACGCCCTGCTGGAAGGCAATCAGCAGATCATTTTGACCTCGGATCGTTATCCAAAAGAGATCAACGGGGTTGAGGATCGTCTGAAATCCCGCTTCGGCTGGGGGCTGACGGTAGCGATCGAACCACCGGAGCTGGAAACCCGCGTGGCGATCCTGATGAAAAAGGCCGACGAGAACGATATTCGTCTGCCGGGCGAGGTGGCGTTCTTTATTGCCAAACGCCTGCGTTCCAACGTCCGTGAGCTGGAAGGCGCACTGAACCGCGTGATCGCGAACGCCAACTTCACCGGACGAGCGATCACCATCGATTTCGTGCGTGAAGCGCTGCGCGATCTGCTGGCATTGCAGGAAAAACTGGTCACCATCGACAATATTCAGAAGACGGTGGCGGAGTACTACAAAATTAAAGTGGCGGACTTGCTGTCCAAACGCCGTTCCCGCTCGGTGGCGAGACCGCGTCAGATGGCGATGGCGCTGGCAAAGGAACTGACCAACCACAGCCTGCCGGAAATCGGCGATGCGTTTGGTGGCCGTGACCATACTACCGTGCTGCACGCCTGTCGTAAGATCGAGCAGTTGCGTGAAGAAAGCCACGACATAAAAGAAGACTTCTCCAATTTAATCAGAACATTATCTTCGTGACGCTATGAAATTTACCGTTGAACGTGAACACTTATTAAAACCGCTGCAACAGGTGAGTGGCCCCTTAGGCGGCCGCCCGACGCTGCCTATTCTCGGTAACCTGCTGCTGCAGGTCGCAGACGGCACGCTGTCTTTGACCGGCACCGATCTCGAGATGGAAATGGTCGCACGCGTGACGCTTTCTCAGCCTCACGAAGCGGGCGCAACCACCGTTCCGGCGCGTAAGTTCTTTGATATCTGCCGTGGCCTGCCTGAAGGGGCGGAAATTGCCGTGCAGCTGGAAGGCGACCGCATGCTGGTGCGCTCCGGCCGCAGCCGTTTCTCGCTCTCCACGCTCCCGGCTATCGACTTCCCGAACCTCGATGACTGGCAGAGCGAAGTTGAATTCACCCTGCCGCAGGCGACCATGAAGCGCCTGATTGAAGCCACCCAGTTCTCGATGGCGCATCAGGACGTACGTTACTACTTAAACGGGATGCTGTTCGAAACCGAAGGTGAAGAGCTGCGTACCGTGGCCACCGACGGCCACCGCCTGGCGGTCTGCTCCATGCCGATTGGCGTGAGCCTGCCGAACCATTCGGTGATCGTACCGCGTAAAGGCGTGATTGAGCTGATGCGTATGCTCGACGGCGGCGAAACCCCGCTGCGCGTGCAGATCGGCAGCAATAATATTCGCGCCCACGTCGGTGACTTTATCTTCACCTCCAAGCTGGTGGATGGTCGTTTCCCGGACTACCGCCGCGTATTGCCGAAGAACCCGGACAAAACGCTGGAAGCGGGCTGCGATATCCTCAAGCAGGCCTTTGCCCGTGCGGCGATCCTCTCCAACGAGAAGTTCCGCGGCGTGCGCCTGTATGTCAGCGAAAACCAGCTGAAGATCACCGCCAACAACCCGGAGCAGGAAGAGGCTGAAGAGATCCTCGATGTTACCTATGCGGCGGGCACCGAAATGGAAATCGGCTTTAACGTGAGTTACGTGCTGGATGTGCTGAATGCGCTGAAGTGCGAGAACGTGCGTATTCTGCTGACGGACTCCGTGTCGAGCGTACAGATTGAAGATGCTGCCAGCCAAAGCGCGGCTTATGTTGTCATGCCAATGAGACTGTAATGTCGCTCACCCGCCTGTTGATCCGCGACTTTCGCAATATCGAAAGCGCGGATCTTGCTTTATCCCCCGGCTTTAATTTCCTGGTTGGCGCCAACGGCAGCGGCAAAACCAGCGTGCTGGAAGCCATCTATACGCTCGGCCATGGTCGGGCGTTTCGCAGTTTGCAGATTGGCCGCGTAATTCGCCACGAGCAGGAGTCGTTCATCCTGCATGGGCGTTTGCAGGGCGAGGATCATGAAACCGCCATCGGCCTGACCAAAGACAAGCAGGGTGACAGCAAGGTGCGCATCGACGGCACCGACGGGCACAAAGTGGCCGAGCTGGCGCTGCTGATGCCGATGCAGCTGATCACTCCCGAGGGGTTTACTTTACTCAACGGCGGCCCCAAATACAGAAGAGCCTTCCTTGACTGGGGATGCTTCCATAACGAAGCGGGCTTCTTTACCGCCTGGAGCAACCTTAAACGGCTACTCAAGCAGCGCAATGCCGCGCTGCGCCAGGTTACCCGCTATGCCCAACTGCGGGCGTGGGACAAAGAGCTGATTCCGCTGGCGGAGCAGATCAGCCGCTGGCGCGCCGAGTACAGCGCCGGGATCGCGCAGGACATGGCGGATACCTGCCAACAGTTTTTACCCGAGTTCTCTCTGAGCTTCTCCTTCCAGCGCGGCTGGGAGAAAGAGACCGACTATGCCGAGGTGCTGGAGCGAAGCTTCGAGCGCGATCGCATGCTGACCTACACCGCGCACGGCCCGCACAAGGCGGATTTCCGCATTCGTGCCGACGGTGCGCCGGTGGAAGATACTTTATCACGCGGGCAGCTCAAGCTTCTGATGTGCGCGCTGCGCCTGGCGCAGGGCGAGTTCTTAACCCGTGAAAGCGGACGACGCTGCCTGTACCTGATTGATGATTTTGCCTCGGAACTTGACGACGCACGGCGCGGGCTGCTTGCCAGCCGCTTAAAAGCCACGCAGTCGCAGGTTTTCGTCAGTGCGATTAGCGCTGAACACGTAATGGACATGTCGGACAAAAATTCGAAGATGTTCACCGTGGAAAAGGGTAAAATAACGGATTAACCCAAGAATAAATGAGCGAGAAACGTTGATGTCGAATTCTTATGACTCCTCCAGTATCAAAGTCCTGAAAGGGCTGGATGCGGTGCGTAAGCGCCCGGGTATGTATATCGGCGACACGGATGACGGCACCGGTCTGCACCACATGGTATTTGAGGTTGTGGATAACGCTATCGACGAAGCGCTCGCGGGTCACTGTAAAGACATCGTGGTGACCATCCACGCCGACAACTCCGTCTCCGTCACCGATGATGGCCGTGGCATCCCGACCGGTATCCACCCGGAAGAGGGCGTCTCCGCGGCGGAAGTGATCATGACCGTCCTGCACGCAGGCGGTAAGTTCGATGACAACTCCTATAAAGTCTCCGGCGGCCTGCACGGCGTTGGCGTCTCTGTGGTTAACGCCCTGTCGCAGAAGCTGGAGCTGCTGATCCGTCGCGAAGGCAAAGTGCATCAGCAAACCTACGTGCACGGCGTACCGCAGGCTCCGCTGGCGGTTACCGGTGAAACTGACGTGACCGGGACGCAGGTCCGTTTCTGGCCAAGCCATGAAACCTTCACCAACGTCACCGAGTTTGAATATGACATTCTGGCCAAGCGTCTGCGCGAGCTGTCGTTCCTGAACTCCGGCGTCTCTATCCGCCTGCGCGACAAGCGCGACGGCAAAGAAGATCACTTCCATTACGAAGGCGGGATCAAGGCGTTCGTTGAGTACCTGAACAAGAACAAAACGCCAATTCACCCGAATATCTTCTATTTCTCCACCGAAAAAGACGGTATCGGCGTTGAAGTTGCGCTGCAGTGGAACGACGGTTTCCAGGAAAACATCTACTGCTTTACCAACAACATCCCGCAGCGCGATGGCGGTACGCACCTGGTCGGCTTCCGTACGGCGATGACCCGTACCCTGAACGCCTACATGGATAAAGAAGGCTACAGCAAAAAAGCGAAAGTCAGCGCCACCGGTGACGATGCCCGTGAAGGCCTGATTGCTGTTGTCTCCGTGAAGGTGCCGGATCCGAAGTTCTCCTCGCAGACCAAAGACAAGCTGGTCTCCTCCGAGGTGAAATCGGCGGTGGAACAGCAGATGAACGAGCTGCTGAGCGAATACCTGCTGGAAAACCCGTCCGACGCTAAAATCGTGGTCGGCAAAATTATCGATGCGGCGCGTGCCCGTGAAGCGGCGCGTAAAGCCCGTGAAATGACCCGTCGTAAAGGCGCGCTGGATCTGGCTGGCCTGCCGGGCAAACTGGCGGACTGCCAGGAACGCGACCCGGCGCTGTCCGAACTGTACCTCGTGGAAGGGGACTCCGCGGGCGGTTCTGCGAAGCAGGGCCGTAACCGTAAGAACCAGGCGATCCTGCCGCTGAAGGGTAAAATCCTTAACGTTGAGAAGGCGCGCTTCGACAAGATGCTCTCCTCTCAGGAAGTGGCGACGCTGATCACCGCTTTGGGCTGCGGCATTGGCCGTGACGAGTACAACCCGGACAAGCTGCGCTATCACAGCATCATCATCATGACCGATGCGGACGTCGACGGCTCGCACATCCGTACGCTGCTGTTGACCTTCTTCTACCGTCAGATGCCGGAAATCGTTGAGCGTGGACACGTCTACATTGCCCAGCCGCCGCTGTACAAAGTGAAGAAAGGCAAGCAGGAACAGTACATCAAAGACGACGAAGCGATGGATCAGTACCAGATCGCTATCGCCCTTGACGGTGCGACCCTGCACGCCAATTCAAGCGCCCCGGCGCTGGCGGGTGAACCGCTGGAGCGTCTGGTGTCTGAGTACAACGCGACCCAGAAGATGATTGGCCGCATGGAGCGTCGCTTCCCGCGCACGCTGCTGAAAGCGCTGGTCTATCAGCCGACGCTGGCCGAAGCTGACCTCAGCAGTGAGCAGGCCGTGACCCGTTGGGTGAACACCCTGGTGACCGATCTGAACGAGAACGAGCAGCACGGCAGCCAGTGGAAGTTCGACGTTAACGAGAACAGCGAACTGAACCAGTTCGAGCCGGTGATCCGCGTGCGTACCCACGGTGTGGATACCGACTATCCGCTGGATCAGGAGTTCGTGACCGGTGCGGAATACCGTCGTATCTGTACTCTCGGCGAGAAGCTGCGCGGTCTGATCGAAGACGATGCCTTTATCGAGCGCGGTGAGCGCCGTCAGCCGGTGGCCAGCTTCGAGCAGGCGCTGGAGTGGCTGGTGAAAGAGTCCCGTCGTGGCCTCTCCATTCAGCGTTATAAAGGTCTGGGCGAGATGAACCCGGATCAGCTGTGGGAAACCACCATGGATCCGGAAAGCCGCCGCATGCTGCGCGTCACCGTAAAAGACGCGATTGCAGCGGACCAGCTGTTCACCACCCTGATGGGCGATGCGGTTGAACCACGTCGTGCCTTTATCGAAGAGAACGCCCTGAAAGCGGCGAACATCGATATCTAATGTAACGCCCCACGTTCCAGGCCCGGTAAGCGCTAGCGCCACCGGGCTTTTCTTTGCCCGCAAAAGAGGAATCCCGCTTCCCCTTTCTATCCCCCTTTTCTTTACTGTTTTTTGAGCGGAATCGCGTTAGCATGAGTCCAGACTCATTCCAACCGGGGATCCCATGGCTATCAAACTCATTGCAATCGATATGGACGGCACGCTGCTGCTGCCAGATCACACCATCTCTCCAGGCGTTAAGAACGCGATTGCCGCAGCCCGTGCGAAAGGCGTGAACGTGGTGCTGTGCACCGGTCGTCCGTATGCTGGCGTCCACAGCTACCTGAAAGAGCTGCACATGAATGAGCCGGGTGATTACTGCATTACCTACAACGGCGCGCTGGTGCAGAAAGCGGCCGATGGCAGCACGGTGGCGCAAACGGCGCTGAGCTATGACGATTACCGCTATCTGGAACAACTCTCCCGCGACGTGGGCTCGCACTTCCACGCCCTCGACCGCAACACGCTTTACACTGCCAACCGCGACATCAGCTACTACACGGTGCATGAATCCTTCGTCGCCACTATCCCGCTGGTGTTCTGCGAAGCGGATAAGATGGATCCGGCTACCCAGTTCCTGAAAGTGATGATGATTGATGAGCCTGCGATTCTGGATCAGGCCATCGCCCGCATCCCGGCGGAAGTAAAAGAGAAGTACACCGTGCTGAAAAGTGCGCCGTACTTCCTCGAAATCCTCGATAAACGCGTTAATAAAGGCACCGGCGTGAAGTCGCTGGCCGACGCGCTGGGGATCAAACCGGAAGAGATCATGACCCTGGGCGATCAGGAAAATGACATTGCGATGCTGGAATATGCTGGCTTAGGCGTGGCGATGGAAAACGCGATCCCGTCGGTGAAAGAGGTGGCTAATTTCGTCACCAAATCTAACCTCGAAGACGGCGTGGCATACGCTATTGAGAAGTTTGTACTGAACTAAGACCTGGCAAAATCCGCGCTCCATGACCCGCACACGTTGCGGGTTTTTTTATCCCTGCAGGAACCTTTCTTTAACATTCCTTTCACTGATTGTTCTTTTTGTGATCCAGATTGTAGTACAACATTATCTGATTGTACTACATTACGACCACGGCAATGACGAATAGCATCACGTTTGTACTGCAAAATTGAGGCGAAATTCAGCGGTCGCGGTAAAGTAGTGATGGACATACAGAGCACAAGGACTCTCCATGACTCTCAATAAAACCGATCGCATCGTCATTACGCTGGGCACCCAGATTGTGGGTGGCAAATACGTTCCCGGCTCGCCGCTGCCCGCAGAGGCGGAGCTGTGTGAGGAGTTTGAAACCTCGCGCAACATCATTCGGGAAGTGTTCCGCTCGCTGATGGCGAAGCGGCTGATTGAAATGAAGCGTTATCGCGGCGCCTTTGTCGCCCCGCGTAACCAGTGGAACTACCTCGATACCGACGTTCTGCAGTGGGTACTGGAAAACGACTATGACCCACGGCTGATCGGCGCGATGAGCGAGGTGCGGAACCTGGTGGAACCGGCTATCGCCCGCTGGGCGGCAGAACGCGCAACCTCCGGCGACCTGGCGCAGATTGAGTCGGCCCTGAACGACATGATCGTCAACAACCAGGACCGGGATGCCTTTAACGAGGCGGATATCCGCTACCACGAAGCGGTGCTGCAGTCGGTGCATAACCCGGTGTTACAGCAGCTGAGCGTGGCGATCAGCTCGCTACAGCGAGCAGTATTTGAACGAACCTGGATGGGTGATGAGGCCAACATGCCGAAGACGCTCCAGGAACATAAAGCGCTGTTCGATGCGATACGGCATCAGGACAGCGATGCGGCAGAGCAGGCGGCGTTAACCATGATCGCCAGCTCAACACGAAGGTTGAAGGAAATCACATGACATCTCGCTACATCGCAATTGACTGGGGATCAACCAATCTGTGCGCCTGGCTGTATCAGGGCGAGCAGTGCCTGGAGAGCAGGCAATCCGAAGCAGGCGTCACGCGTCTGAACGGTAAATCCCCCGAGGCGGTGTTAGCAGAGGTGACACAAAACTGGCGCGACGGCGCCACGCCGGTGGTGATGGCGGGAATGGTCGGCAGCAACGTGGGCTGGAAGATAGCCCCATATCTGCCGATTCCTGCCCATTTCTCTGCCATTGGCGAACAGTTAACGTCCGTTGGCGACAACGTCTGGATCATTCCCGGCTTGCGCGTCTCACGTGACGATAACCATAACGTAATGCGCGGCGAAGAGACCCAGCTGCTCGGCGCGCGCACGCTCTCTCCTTCTTCTGTCTACGTGATGCCCGGTACGCACTGTAAATGGGTGCAGGCCGATGCTCAGCAAATCCACGATTTTCGCACCGTGATGACCGGCGAATTGCACCATTTGCTGCTTAAGCATTCGCTGGTGGGTGCCGGTTTACCTGAGCAAGAAGCCTCGCCTGAGGCGTTTGCCGCCGGGCTTGAACGCGGGATCGCTTCCCCTGCCGTTTTGCCGCAGCTTTTTGAGGTTCGCGCCTCGCACGTGCTGGGAACCCTTCCCCGCGAGCAGGTCAGCGAATTTTTATCGGGCCTGCTGATTGGCGCAGAAGTCGCCACCCTGAGCGAGCAGTTCGCCGGGCAGCAGTCCATCACCCTCGTCGCGGGTTCATCACTGACTTCACGTTACCGTCAGGCGTTCCACGCCATCGGGCGCGATGTGGCGGCGGTGGAAGGCGACACGGCATTTCAGGCAGGAATAAGGAGCATCGCTCATGCAGTGGCAAACTAATCTTCCCCTTATCGCGATTCTGCGCGGCATCACCCCTGACGAGGCTTTAGCCCACGTTGGCGCGGTGATTGACGCCGGATTCGACGCGGTGGAAATCCCGCTCAACTCCCCGGCGTGGGAAAAAAGCATTCCGGCGGTTGTGGATGCCTTTGGCGACAGGGCGCTGATTGGCGCAGGAACCGTCTTACAGCCTGAGCAGGTGGATCGGCTGGCGAAGATGGGCTGCAAGCTTATCGTTACGCCGAATATCAACCCTGAGGTGATCCGCCGTGCGGTGGATTACGGCATGACCGTGTGCCCAGGGTGCGCCACCGCCACAGAAGCCTTTACCGCTCTCGATGCGGGCGCGCAGTCGCTCAAAATTTTCCCGTCGTCGGCCTTTGGCCCGGAATACATCAAAGCGCTGAAAGCGGTCTTGCCCGCCAGCGTCCCGGTCTTTGCCGTGGGCGGCGTAACGCCAGAAAACCTGGCTCAATGGATGAAAGCCGGTTGTGTCGGCGCAGGGCTGGGCAGCGATCTCTATCGCGCCGGGCAGACCGTAGAACGTACCGCGCAGCAGGCAGCGGCATTTGTGAAAGCGTATCGAGAGGCAGTGAAATGAAAATAACCAAACTCACCACGTACCGTTTACCTCCGCGTTGGATGTTCCTGAAAATCGAAACCGACGAAGGGGTGGTTGGCTGGGGCGAGCCGGTCATCGAAGGCCGTGCGCGCACCGTCGAAGCGGCGGTGCATGAGCTGGGCGAATACCTGATTGGTCAGGATCCGGCACGCATTAACGACCTGTGGCAGGTGATGTACCGCGCGGGCTTCTACCGCGGCGGCCCGATCATGATGAGCGCTATCGCCGGTATCGACCAGGCGCTGTGGGATATCAAAGGCAAAGTGCTGAATGCCCCGGTCTGGCAGCTGATGGGCGGCCTGGTGCGCGACAAAATCAAAGCGTATAGCTGGGTAGGTGGCGACCGTCCGGCAGAGGTGATCGACGGCATCAACAAGCTGCGCGGCATCGGTTTTGACACCTTTAAGCTCAACGGCTGCGAGGAGATGGGCATTATCGACAACTCGCGTGCGGTCGATCGCGCCGTGAATACCGTGGCGCAGATCCGAGAGGCCTTCGGCAACGAGATTGAATTTGGTCTGGACTTCCACGGCCGCGTCAGCGCGCCGATGGCGAAAGTGCTGATCAAAGAGCTGGAGCAGTATCGTCCGCTGTTTATCGAAGAGCCGGTGCTGGCCGAGCAGGCGGAGTACTACCCGAAACTGGCGGAACAGACCCATATTCCGATCGCGGCGGGCGAACGTATGTTCTCGCGCTTCGAGTTCAAACGCGTGCTGGAAGCGGGCGGCGTTGCGATTCTGCAGCCGGATCTCTCCCACGCGGGCGGCATCACCGAATGCTACAAAATTGCCGGGATGGCAGAAGCCTACGACGTGGCGCTGGCGCCGCACTGCCCACTGGGGCCGATTGCATTGGCCGCCTGTCTGCATGTGGACTTCGTCTCGCGCAACGCCGTGTTCCAGGAACAGAGCATGGGCATTCACTACAACAAGGGCGCGGAGCTGCTCGACTTTGTGAAAAATAAAGAAGACTTCAGCATGGAAGGCGGTTTCTTCAAACCGTTAACCAAGCCGGGCCTTGGCGTAGAAATTGACGAAGCCAAAGTCATTGAGCTGAGTAAAAACGCGCCGGACTGGCGTAACCCACTGTGGCGTCATGAAGACGGTTCTGTAGCCGAGTGGTAAATGCGCGTCATACTTCGCGCTGGTGATGCGTTGGCTGCGCTTTCTTACCCCGGTCACATACTTTTGTATGCTCCCGGGGATGCGAAAACTTGCCGCCTTCCCCCAGCACGAATTATTTAGCGCATTCTGGTTAAGTTTTTAATTAAAAAATCAAATACACCCTCTGTAATTTACAGGGCATGGTGAGCGGCTTCGCTATGCCCAAAATCTGGAGACAGATTGCGATGGATATTCCAGTTACTGCTACAAAAACCGGGCGTCGCCGTTACCTGACGCTGATGATGATCTTTATTACGGTGGTCATCTGCTATGTCGACCGCGCCAACCTGGCCGTGGCCTCGGCCCATATTCAGGAAGAGTTTGGTATCACCAAAGCGGAAATGGGTTACGTCTTCTCGGCCTTTGCCTGGCTCTATACGCTCTGCCAGATCCCGGGCGGCTGGTTCCTCGACCGCGTCGGCTCACGCCTGACCTACTTTATCGCCATTTTCGGCTGGTCCGTGGCGACCCTGTTCCAGGGCTTTGCCACCGGCTTAATGTCGCTGATTGGCCTGCGTGCTATCACCGGTATTTTCGAGGCTCCGGCATTCCCGACCAACAACCGTATGGTCACCAGCTGGTTCCCGGAGCATGAGCGCGCCTCTGCGGTCGGGTTCTATACCTCTGGCCAGTTTGTCGGCCTCGCGTTCCTGACCCCGCTACTGATCTGGATCCAGGAGCTGCTGAGCTGGCACTGGGTCTTTATCGTCACCGGCGGGATCGGCATTATCTGGTCGTTTATCTGGATTAAGGTCTATCAGCCGCCGCGTCTGACCAAAAGCATCAGCAAAGCCGAGCTGGATTACATCCGCGATGGCGGTGGTCTGGTCGACGGCGATGCACCAGTGAAAAAAGAGGCGCGTCAGCCGCTGACCAAAGCCGACTGGAAGCTGGTGTTCCACCGTAAGCTGGTGGGCGTTTACCTGGGCCAGTTTGCTGTCACCTCGACGCTGTGGTTCTTCCTCACCTGGTTCCCGAACTACCTGACCCAGGAGAAAGGTATTACCGCGCTGAAGGCGGGCTTTATGACCACGGTGCCGTTCCTGGCGGCCTTCTTTGGCGTGCTGCTCTCCGGCTGGCTGGCGGATAAGCTGGTGAAAAAAGGCTACTCCCTCGGCATCGCGCGTAAAACGCCGATCATCTGTGGGCTGCTGATCTCTACCTGTATCATGGGCGCAAACTACACCAACGATCCGGTGTGGATTATGACTCTGATGGCGGTTGCATTCTTCGGGAATGGCTTTGCCTCTATCACCTGGTCGCTGGTATCGTCACTGGCACCGATGCGTCTGATTGGCCTGACCGGCGGAGTGTTTAACTTCGTTGGTGGCCTGGGCGGGATCACCGTGCCGCTGGTGATCGGCTACCTGGCACAGGACTACGGTTTCGGCCCGGCGCTGGTCTATATCTCAGCGGTAGCCCTGATTGGCGCGCTCTCCTACATCCTGCTGGTAGGCGACGTGAAACGGGTAGGCTAATCCCCGGCAATGCTATACCCTGATGCCACATCCGCGCATCAGGGTATCCTCATGAAACAAATCACCTTCGCTCCCCGCAACCATCAGCTCACCAACACCCGCACCTGGACCGCAGATAGCCAGTGGTTGGTCTTTGACGTCCGTCCTTCGGGCGCGTCCTTTACCGGCGAAACCATAGAGCGGGTTAACGTCGAAACGGGTGAGGTGGAGGTGATTTATCGCGCCAGCAACGGCGCGCACGTTGGGGTGGTGACCGTTCATCCTGCGGAAAATCAATACGTCTTTATTCACGGCCCGCAAAATCCTGATGCCCACTGGCAGTACGATTTTCACCACCGCCAGGGGGTGATTGCCGGACAGGGGCAGGTAAACAATCTCGATGCGATGGATATTACCGCGCCCTTCACGCCCGGCGCGCTGCGCGGCGGTAGCCATGTCCATGTATATAGCCCGGACGGGCAGTACGTCAGCTTTACCTATAACGACCACGTGCTGCACGAGTACGATCCGAAGCGCGATTTACGCAACGTGGGCGTGGCTGCACCCTTTGGTCCGGTGACACCCGCAGGCAACCATCCGCGGGAATATGCCGGCACACACTGGAGCGTACTGGTCAGCTGTACAACCCCGACGCCGCAACCCGGCAGCGATGAGATCAACCGCGCCTATGAAGAGGGCTGGATCGGCAACGACCGGCTGGCTTTTATCGGCGATACCCTTTCCGCTGACGGTGAAAAAGTGCCGGAGCTGTTTATCGTTGACCTGCCGAAAGACGAACAGGGCTGGAAACTGGCGGGCGATCTCCCGCTGCAGGGCACGGCGAATCGTATGCCCGCACCTCCTGCCGGGGTGAAGCAGCGCCGTTTAACCTTTACCCATGACCATGGTTATCCGGGGCTGGTGAACGTGCCGCGTCACTGGGTACGCAGTAACCCGCAGGCGACGCAAATCGCGTTTCTGATGCGTGATGATAAAGGTGTGGTGCAGCTGTGGCTGATCGCGCCGGAAGGGGAAAAGCCCCGGCAGCTCACCCATAATCAACGCGATATCCAGTCGGCCTTTAACTGGCATCCGGCGGGGCATTCGCTGGGGTTTGTGCTGGAGGATCGTATTGCGTGCTGCGATGCCACATCTGGTGAAGTAACGTTTTTGACGTCCGATCACGGCAACCCGCCGTCGGGGGATGCGGTGGTTTACTCACCTGACGGGCGCTATCTGGCCTGGATGGAGGAGGTCGAGGGCTTCCGTCAATTGTGGATAACAGAAACCGGGTACTAATCAGCGAGAGGGCATCTCAGCGGGGGGGATGACGGCGTTGGTCGCCAGCGTCTTCTCCTCGCTTTGCTCCACGCGGGAGCGAACGGATTTATCCTTGCGGAAAAGATCCCACGGCAGCAGCAGGGTATCAACAACAGCAGTAAACGGCATATCCAGCACCACCAGAGATTTGGTGCCCCAGTTGGTGTCGTCATCCGCCAGCATGTTTGCGCTGGCGCGCGTTCCGGGATACGTTCCTTCTTTACCGCCGGTGTGAGACATCACGCTCGAACATCCGCAAAGCACAACCACCGCGCTGCACATCGTCAGCTTTATCAGAACATTTTTCATTATCAGTCAGTCATCATCAATGGCCCAATACAGACCCGCAACCGGGTTTATAACGGGCCATTGTCAAAATGAATAGTTGAAAAGTACCGCTCTGTGGCACCTATCGCATTTTAACCTTACGTGCTGTAGTCCCAGTCTATTCCAGTACCCGCAAAGTGCAAAAAATTCTCGCTGCGCTGCTCTTGAAAAGACCGGAAGCAGACCCATTTTAAGAGTGTATCAATGAACAAACGTGCCTGAGGGGCGTTTGGGATACCCCAGCCTGTCCACCGTGGAAGGCGACAATTCTTGCTGATTTCAGGAGTTTTAACTGTATGCGTAACTTTGATCTTTCTCCGCTTTATCGTTCAGCCATTGGCTTCGATCGTCTGTTCAATCATTTAGAAAACAACCAAAGCCAGAGCAACGGCTATCCTCCATACAATGTTGAATTAGTTGACGAAAACCACTATCGCATCGCGATTGCCGTGGCCGGTTTTGCTGAAAGCGAACTGGAGATCACCGCGCAGGACAACCTGCTGGTGGTGAAAGGCGCTCATGCGGGCGAGCAGAAAGAACGTACCTACCTCTATCAGGGCATCGCGGAACGTAACTTTGAGCGTAAGTTCCAGTTAGCTGAGAACATTCACGTTCACGGCGCGAACCTGGTCAACGGCCTGCTGTATATCGATCTGGAACGTGTGATCCCGGAAGCGAAAAAACCGCGCCGTATCGAGATTAATTAATTGTTCGGGTCGCTGCGGCGGCCCATACCTGAATGCTTGCCGATATCGGGAGCAAAGGCGGATCCAACAGGATTTGCCTGGACAACTGCGCACAAAATTGTGCCGAACTCGCTTCTCAGAAGGAGAACTACCATGCGTAATTACGACTTATCCCCTCTGCTGCGTCAGTGGATCGGTTTTGACAAACTGGCTAACGCGCTGCAAAGCACCACTGAAAGCCAGACCTTCCCGCCGTATAACATCGAAAAGAGCGACGATAACCACTATCGCATTACGCTCGCGGTAGCGGGTTTTAGCCAGCAGAACCTTGATATCCAGCTGGAAGGCACGCGCCTGACGGTAAAAGGCACCCCGGAAAAACCGGAGACCGAAACCAAATGGCTGCACCAGGGGCTGGTCACTCAGCCGTTCAGCCTGAGCTTTACCCTCGCTGAACATATGGAAGTGACGGGCGCCACCTTTACTAACGGGTTGCTGCATATCGACATCACCCGCAACGTGCCGGAAGAGATTGCTCCGCAGCGGATCGCCATCAGCGAACGCCCGGCGTTGAATAGCTAATGCCATCGTGTCGGGTGGCGCTACGCTTACCCGACCTACATAGCTCGTAGGCCCGTGCAAGCGAAGCGCCGCCGGGCAAACCTGAAGCCTCGCTCCGCGAGGCTTTTTTGTGCGCCATCGCCCATACAACCCGCCTGCGCTCTGCGAGAATCCCTGTTAATAATAATGTTATTCACAGGGATGCCGTCATGAGTGATATAGCGTTAACGGTCAGTATCCTGGCGTTGGTTGCGGTGGTCGGGCTGTGGATAGGCAATGTCAAAATCCGCGGCGTCGGGTTCGGCATTGGCGGCGTGCTGTTTGGCGGAATATTTGTCGGCCATTTTGCCGACCAGCTGGGCATCATCCTTAGCGCGCAAATGCTGCATTTTATTCAGGAATTTGGCCTGATCCTCTTCGTTTACACCATCGGCATTCAGGTCGGGCCCGGCTTTTTCGCCTCGCTGCGCGTCTCGGGCCTGCGTCTCAACCTCTTTGCGATGGGGATTGTGGTGATGGGCGGGCTGGTCACCGCTCTGCTGCATAAGCTCTTCGCCATCCCGCTGCCGGTGGTGTTGGGCATATTCTCCGGCGCGGTCACCAACACCCCCGCACTGGGGGCCGGGCAGCAAATCCTGCGCGATCTGGGGATTGAGTCCGGCATCGTGGATCAGATGGGTATGAGCTACGCCATGGCCTACCCGTTCGGCATCTGCGGCATTCTGCTCACCATGTGGCTGATGCGCGTTCTGTTTCGCATTAACGTCGAGCAGGAAGCGCAGCAGCACGAATCCACGCTTACCCAGGGTCAGGCGCTGATCAAAACCATCAACATCCGCGTCGACAACCCTAATCTTAACAACCTGGCGATCCAGGATGTGCCGATCCTCAACAGCGCCAACATTATCTGTTCCCGCCTGAAGCGCGAGCAGACCCTGATGGTGCCTCTGCCCGGCACGGTGATCCAGACCGGCGATCTGCTGCACCTCGTCGGCCAGCCGGCGGACCTGCATAACGCCCGACTGGTGATTGGTCAGGAGGTTGATACCTCGCTCTCCACCCGCGGCACCGATATGCGCGTTGAGCGGGTGGTGGTAACGAACGAGCGAGTATTAGGCAAGAAAATCCGCGAATTACAGGCAAAAGAGCGTTATGACGTGGTGATCTCTCGGCTGAATCGCGCCGGGATTGAACTGGTGGCCAGCCCGGAGGCCAGCCTGCAGTTTGGTGATATCCTCAACCTGGTCGGGCGTCCGGCCTCCATCGATGCCGTCGCCAATATCGTGGGTAACGCGCAACAAAAATTGCAGCAGGTACAGATGCTACCGGTATTTATCGGCATCGGTCTTGGCGTGCTGCTCGGCTCCATCCCGCTGTACGTGCCGGGGTTCCCGGTGGCGCTCAAGCTGGGGCTGGCAGGCGGGCCGCTGATTATGGCCCTGATCCTCGGGCGTATCGGCTGCGTAGGTAAGCTCTACTGGTTTATGCCCCCGAGCGCCAACCTCGCCCTGCGCGAGCTGGGGATCGTCCTGTTTCTGGCGGTGGTGGGGCTGAAATCGGGCGGTGATTTCGTCGAGACGCTGGCCCGCGGCGACGGGGTCAGCTGGATTGGCTATGGCATACTTATTACCGCCGTCCCGCTGATTACTATGGGCATTCTGGCGCGGCTGTTGGCGAAGATGAACTACCTGACCCTGTGCGGCATGCTGGCCGGTTCGATGACCGACCCTCCGGCGCTGGCTTTTGCCAACAACCTGCACGCCACCAGCGGTGCGGCGGCGCTCTCCTACGCCACGGTCTATCCGCTGGTGATGTTCATGCGCATTATCACACCGCAATTGCTGGCGGTGCTGTTCTGGGGGATGGGTTAAACCGCTAACCCTAATCTGGCGAACTGCTCTGCCGGGGCGTCGCTCTCACGTAGCAGACGCACCAGCAGGGCGATCATCCGCGCTTCGATGGCCTTATCCTCAATCGGGCACTGCTGGTACGGATCGGTGTGTAAATCGAACAGCAGATGGCCGACGCGATTGACTCCCGGGTATTTTTCCTGGGCCGGAATCCGCAGCGTTTTAACCCCTTTGGTAAAGCGGAAGGGCGGTGCCAGGGCAATCGACTCCAGCTCATCCGGGGTAAAGCGGGTATTCATCTTGATCGGCATCAGGGTGTAGTTGGCGATGTCATTCTCACGCCCGGGCAGCGCGGCGCGCATATAGACATAGCGCCCGTCCGTGACGTTAACATGCCCGCTGAAAACCCCGAACAGCGCAGCGTCACGCACCGGGGTGTCATCCTCAAGAATGCGGGCTAACGGGCGACCCTGAACATCAGGCGGGATGGGCTGGTTAAAGAACTCCAGCAGCGTGGGCGCCCAGTCAATCATCTGCACCAGCGCATCCCGCTGCACCCCCTGATGGGCGCTGCGCGGATCCCAGATAAACAATGGGTTATTCGCCACCTCGTTGTAATAGGGCATCTGGTTTTTTGCCCACCAGCCATGCTCCCCGAGCAAAAAGCCGTGATCGGTACCGACAATCAACATCGTATCGCGCCACAAATTGTGGCGGTCCATCAGGTCGAGAATGCGCCCCAGGTTGCGATCGCACATGGAGACCAGGGCGCGATACCGGCAGCGAATATGCTCTACCGCCTCCGGGCTCTCTTCCACTTTGCCGCGCGGCCAGTCGTAGTGCGGGCCCTCCCAGGGATCCTGATACAACGAGAGATAGGCTTCAGTGGTATAAAACGGCTCGTGCGGGTCGAAGGTTTCCACCTGCAGCAGCCAGCTGTCCTGCTGATGATTTTTGTCGATGAACTCGCATCCGGCGTTAAAGACCCGGGTTTGCGGGAAGTCCGCCTCCTGTTGAATGTAGTCGCGGTTGACCCAGTCGTGTCGCCAGAGCCCGGAGACGCCACCGCCGGTTTGCTTCTGCGGCACCCGCAATACCTCAGGGATCGCCGGGTCGGCGACGCTGGCCTTCCAGTGATCCCCCTCCTGGCCGCGGATAATTTCCCATGAGCTGTAGCGATTATGGTAGTTACCCCCACCATCCTCCCAGTAGTGCAGATGGTCGCTGATCAGGTGGGTATAAACGCCCGCTTTTTTCAGCAGCTCCGGCATGGAGTCGTCGAACGGCTCCAGCGGCCCCCACTCCCGATGCAGAAAATTATACCGGCCGGTGTGCAGCTCCCGGCGAGCCGGCATGCAGGGCATACTGCCGACATAGCTGTTGTTGAAGGTGGCGCAGCGGGCCGCCAGACGCTGGAAGTTCGGCGCCCGGGTGATCGTATCCCCGTAAGGCGGCAGATAGTGTTTATTCAGGCTGTCGAAGAGCAGAATGATCGCTTTCATCGTCGCTCCTTAACGGGCCTTTACCAGATGCGGGAAATGTTCTTCCACCACGGCATAGATCTGCTTCCCTATGGTCTCTCCGTCCATAATATTTTCGATGGGGATCAGATACTGCCCATGGCGCGGATCGAGGCTCACCACATCAATCAGTTTTTTCGAAATGGCGAAGATATCGGCCCAGTCGGTAAATCCGCCGACCTCGCCCGCGGCGGTATGCTCCATGTCGAAATGAATGTCATATTTGGCTAACGCTTTTTTCACCACCGTCTGCAACATCACGCTACTGCCGACACCGTAGCCGCATACAAACAGAATATTAATTTTGTCTTTCATAACGATATCCTTTTCACAATGAGATGATTTAGCCCGCGTAAGGCCCGAGATGGAACGTTGAGGCAATAAACTTAAGTACTTCGCAAATCGCTGGCCATAACGTCGCCCAGTCGAAAATACCGGTCCAGCCCACCCCTTCGGCGGCGAGTCCGGTTAAGGGAATGGCCCATACGGTGCCGAAGGTTTGAATAATCCCCAGCAGGAAAGTACAAATAATCACGGCGCGATAACCACCCAGCCGGTTAGCTAATACTCCAATTGGGCCGCCGGAGAAAAATAATGGTACAAAACCGGGAAGCACCATAATAGGGCTATGGGTAATAAGCAGAATGCCCATCGAGAAAATAGTGCCGAAGGTACAGAAAATAAATCCGAGGGTGGCGGCATTCGGGGAGAAGGGTAATAACGCTGCGACATCGACGGCGGGAATAGCGTCGGGAATTAAACGATCCTGCCAGCCTTTAAACGAGGCGTTAATTTCCCCGACCATCATGCGCACGCCCTGCAACAGGATCACCATATACATAGAGAACTGCAGGCCGAGATTTATAATGTAGATATACCAGGGCTTACCTTTTGCCATGGCCTGAACGTTATCGATGCCGGTGGTCAGTAAGAACCCGCCAACGAACAGGGTCATCACTATGGCGATGGAGGTGACGTTATGGTTAAAAATCGCCAGCCAGCCGGGTAGCTTCATGTTTTCAGCATCCTGCTTCTCAGCGTCGCCAAACAGGTGGGCAAATTTCGAGAAAAACCAGATCCCCAGCATCTGGTTATGAGCAATGGTAAAGCCCGCATTATTGGTGATTTTGGCGACCGGTTTGGCGATCAGGGTCGTGGCGAACGCCCAGAATACCCCGGTTAAAATTCCGGCGATAATAATTGACTGCACCCAGCCAAAGCCCAGCCAGAAGACGATCAGCCACAGCACTGCCTGGGAGTGAGACACCCCGGTATTGCCGGTCAGAAAAATGCCTTTTACCTTTGTGTAGCGGCCAAATAAAACCAGCAGCAGATTGGTAAAAAAGGCCAGCACAAACACATAGCCCACAAAACCGAAATTATCCCCAAGCGCAATCTGGGTTGCCGCTTTCATGGCATAGGAATCCATTAAATAACCATGGATCCCATAAGATTTACTGACCGCATCGGCAACGGGTTTAAAGGTGGCTGAAAACTGAAACCCGCCAAAGAGCACCATCATTAATCCCACCATGGCGCTAACCATACCGGTAATAATTTTAATCGGCGATTTCTTATCAAGGGCATAACCCAGTCCCACCAGCAATCCAATTAAAATAGCGGGTTCGGTTAGAAAGGATTGTATTACTGAAATAAAGTCAGAAAACATAATGCAGTCAACCTCCGTGATATTCGCTTCCGGATGAATAAAATCCAGCTGAGTGTTGCTTGTAATTTAATAACGGAACGACTAATAGTTTATTTGGTAAGATATTTTGAAAGCGAAATCACTTTAATAATCAAATATTGTCATTTAAAGATTAAGTTTGATTTTTTGTGATTCTATTTGCAAAAATAGGCAGCATATAATTTGAGATTATTTAACTGAACAATAAATACAAAGCTTGTATATATGCCCGTTGTTCAGGGTAGAGAGGCGGTCCCCGGATACGTTACTATTGCCGCAGTTTTGTACAACGGGCAGTCAGACAGGAGACGTCATGAAAATTTCCCGCCTCGGCGAAGCGCCGGATTATCGCTTCTCGCTGGCAAACGAGCGTACCTTTCTGGCGTGGATCCGCACCGCGCTGGGCTTTCTGGCGGCCGGTGTCGGCCTCGACCAGCTGGCGCCCGATTTTGCCACGCCGGTGATCCGCCAGCTGCTGGCGCTGCTGCTGTGCCTCTTTTCCGGGGGGCTGGCGATCTACGGCTACCTGCGCTGGCTGCGGAATGAAAAGGCGATGCGTCTGAAAGAAGATCTGCCCTACACCCACAGTCTGCTGCTGGTCAGCCTGATCCTGATGATAGTGGCGGTGATTGTGATGGGGCTGGTGCTGTATGGCGGATAGCCGCAAAGCGCGCCGTCAGGCTGACCCGGGGCTGCAACCGGAGCGCACCTCGCTCGCCTGGCTGCGCACGCTGTTTGGTTACGGCGCGTTGATGGTGCTGGCGGTCAGGCACAACTGGCAGCAGGCGGGCCCGCTGTTCTGGGTGGCGCTGGGCGTGCTGGCGATGGTGGCGCTGATCCTCTGGCACTACACCCGCAATCGCGCGCGGATGGACGTTTCGCTGTACGACTTTTCAGCATCCAGACCGGTGCGTATTAAATTTATGATCGCCCTCGCAGTGTTATCCCTCGCATTACTGTTTGCTGCTAGTCACGTTCACCATCTCATCATTTTTATCAGGGATTTTGCATGACAGGATGTCAGGTCATGGCCAAGCCGGCCAGTTCACGTTGCAATCTCGATTGCCGCTACTGTTTTTATATCGATAAGCCCCAGCAGCCGATCATGGACGACGCCACGCTGGAAACCTTCATCCAACAGCACATCGCCGCCCAGCCCGGGCCGGAGGTGCAGTTTGCCTGGCAGGGTGGAGAGCCGACGCTTTGCGGGCTGGATTTCTTCCGCCGCGTCGCGGCGTTGCAGCACCGCCATGGCGGAGGAAAGCGCATCACCAACGCCTTTCAGACCAATGGGATCCTGCTCAACGACGCCTGGTGTCGGTTCTTTCGCGAGCAGGGCTGGCTGGTGGGGATCTCGCTGGATGGCCCGGCGGCGCTGCATGATGCATATCGCGTCAGCCGCAACGGCAATCCTACTCATCACAAGGTATTGGCGGCGATAGAGAAGCTGCGCGCCCATCGGGTGTCGTTTAACCTCCTGACGGTCATTAACCGGCAGAACAGCTGCCAGCCGGAGCGCCTGTATCGCTATTTACGGGCGCTGGGCACGCCCTTTCTGCAATTTCTTCCGCTGCAGGAGCACGATAATCCGGAATCGGTCAGCGATCGGCAGTGGGGAGAATTCCTGTCGACGGTATTTGACGTCTGGGTGCGGGAGGATATTGGTCGCGTCTTTGTGCAGCTCTTCGACTCAACGCTGGGGGTGTGGTGCGGCTATCCGTCGCAGATGTGTTCTCTTGCCGCCACCTGCGGCCACGCCTTTGCGCTGGAGGCCAATGGCGATCTCTTCCAGTGCGATCACTACGTCTGGCCCCAGTACCGGCTGGGCAACATCCATCAGACGCCGCTGGCAGAGCTTAATCAGAGCGAGGCGGCCATCGCCTTTGGGCTGCGCAAGCAAACAGACCTATCCGCCGAGTGTCGGGCCTGCCCGATGCGTCACCTGTGTAACGGCGATTGCCCTAAACACCGGGTGGATGGCAAAAGCGCGCTCTGCGCGGGGTATCAGGCGTTCTTCCGCCACTCCGCCCCGCATATGCGGGTGATGCGCGATTTAATCCGCCATCACCGTTCGCCCATAGAGCTGATGGCGCTGCTCCAGCAGAGCCACCGGGCAAGTTAACGCCCTTTTGCCAGGTACTTCGCCATCTCCTCGTCCGGCACCATCCCGCCGCCGGTCGCCCACACCAGGTGGGTGGCGTTCTCCAGCGAATAACGACCGGAGGCGGCGAGGCGCACCGGCCCGGCCATGCCCGCCAGCGCCGACGGCTCAAGGCGAATGTTCTCCTCCTGCGCCAGCCAGCTCAGCATGTCGTACATACTCTGATCGGAGAGGGTGTAGAACCCGTCGAGCAGGCGCTCCATGGCGCGGCCAACAAAGCCGGAGGCACGGCCTACCGCCAGACCATCCGCCGCGGTGAGATTATCGATCCCCAGATCCTGCACCGCAATCTCATCATGCAGACCGGTATACATCCCCAGCAGCATGCACGGTGAGTGGGTCGGTTCGGCAAAGATACAGTGAACATGATCGCCAAAGGCCAGCTTCAGCCCGAACGCCACTCCGCCAGGGCCCCCGCCCACGCCGCACGGCAGATAGACAAACAGGGGATGATCCGCATCCACCACCCGACCCTGTTCGGCAAACTGCGCTTTCAGACGCTCGCCTGCCACGGCATAGCCTAAGAACAGGGTGCGGGAGTTTTCATCGTCGATAAAGAAGCAGTTCGGATCGTTTTCCGCCGCCTTGCGCCCTTGTTCCACCGCCACGCCGTAATCTTGCTCATACTCCACCACCGTCACGCCGTGGCTGCGCAGTTTTGCCTTCTTCCACTCGCGGGCGTCGGCGGACATGTGCACCGTCACCTTAAAGCCGATGCGGGCGCTCATGATGCCAATGGACATCCCGAGGTTGCCGGTCGACCCCACTGCGATGCTGTACTGGCTGAAAAAGTCCTTAAAGCGGGGCTCCAGCAGGATACTGTAATCGTCGTCGAGGCTGAGCAGCCCGGCGGCCAGGGCCAGTTTTTCCGCGTGGGTCAGCACTTCATAGATCCCGCCGCGGGCTTTAATCGAGCCGGAGATCGGCAGATGACTGTCTTTTTTCAGCAGCAGGGTGCCGGGGATTGTGATGTTTGATTCCTGTTGCAAGCGCTGATGCATCGCCGGAATAGCGACCAGATCGGATTCAATGATGCCGTGGTTTGCGGCGGTTTCCGGAAAAGCTTTTGCCAGATAAGGGGCAAAACGCGCCAGGCGGGCATGGGCGTCGTCCACGTCCGCCTGGGTCAGGCCGACCCAGGGTAACCCGTCGGCCAGCGTCGTGGCGTTCGGGTTAAACCAGGTAGTCTCTTGCAGGGCAATCAGATCGTTGAGCAGGGGGTACTGCGCGATTAACTTCAGATGTTCTGGCGTCATAGGATCCTCTCAGGCGTATCCCCTTAAGAAAACAGGAAACCAGCCTGAGGGCAAGATCCGCTTACACCGCCTGCTCGTGATGCGAGGCGCGGGAGGCCAGCGGCAACCAGCAGAGCACAATCAGCAGGCCCATAAGCGTCATCAGCAGCCCGAGGCTGGCCTGTCCGTTTTGCGGCATCATCGCCGAGAGCCAGGCCAGCGCGCCGGAGCCGATATTCTGCAGGCCTCCCACCAGCGCCCCGGCGGTGCCCGCCAGGAACGGGAAGGGCTCCATCGCGCCGCTGGTCGCCAGCGGGAACAGCATCCCTGCGCCAAAGAAGAACAGCGCGGCCGGGATCAGCAGGGTCCAGACGTTCATCACCCCGAACAGCCCCGGGATCCACATCATCAGCCCTGCCAGCAGGCAGCTCACCACCGACTGCCACATCAGGGTGGTGAAGCGTTTATTGGCGCGTCCGGCAAACCAGGCACCGAAAAACGCCGCCGGGATCGGCAGAATAAACAGAATACTCACCACCATGCTGCTGAGGCCCAGCCCGGCACCCAACAGCACGCCCGAACTGGCTTCGAACACTGCGATGCCCGCCAGGCCGCCCACCAGCATCAGCACGTAGCAGTTAAAGGCCCCGTTGCCGAAGAGGATTTTGTAGCTGGTGAGTAGTTTGGTGCGCGGCGCTTCAGTGGGCCGGGTTTCCGGCATCCAGCGCGCCATGCTGAAGGTAACGATGACGCACAGCACCAGCAGGAAGCCGTAGCAGGCGCGCCAGGACCACATGGTGTCCAGCAGGCCGCCAATGAGCGGGGCGAGCAGCGGGCTGACCAGAATGCCCATATTCAGCAGGCTGTTGGCATGCCGCAGCTGGGTGCCCTGATACATATCGCGCGGCAGGGTACGCGCCATCACCCCGCCGACGCCGGTGCCAACGCCCTGCAACGCGCTGGCGGCAATCAGCACGCTCAGGCTGTGGGTGGTCATGGCAATCACCGTGGCGATCATAAAAATCGTCATCCCGACCAGGATCACCGGACGGCGACCAACGCGATCCGAGAGCGGGCCGTAGAACAGCTGCGAGACGCCGTAGGTCAGCAGGTAAGCGCCCATCACGCTCTGCACCGCGCCTTCACGGACGTTGAGTTCCTTCGCCATATCCGCAATGGCCGGGATATAGATGGTTTGCGCCATCTGACCGACGGCGACCAGCAATACCAACATCAAGAGTAAATTAACGTTCCGCTGTCTTTTCATGTCGCTGAATACTTTTGCCAAAAGTGATAAATAAAGAATAAGTGACTACACATTCCCATAAATGCGCGAGGAATCTACCACAGTGAGATGGCAAGTTAAGCATTGCGATGATGAATGGAAAACGGCAAAAAGGCAGGATTAATAAACAAGAACGGCAACTAAAGTTGCCATAGGATCGGGCCGGACGCTGCCGGCCCGTTACACTGCGCAGAATAACCGGTGCGTGACGCGCGGTTCATCCGCGACCAGCGTAAAGCCAGCCCGCTGGTAGAATGGCCAGGCGGTGTGGGGCGCATGGGTATTGAGAAAATCGAACCAGATGCTGGCATCGGCCATCACCACGGCGAGCAGCTGCCCGCCGATACCCAGCCCACGACAGCTTTCGCTGATATAGAGATGGCGGATACGGCCGGCCCGCGGCTGCTGGCTGAACGGATCGCGGTTTAGCCCGCAAATCCCCACCAGTTTGCCGTTCAGAAACGCACCCAGCAGCTTTTCACCCGGGGCGTTAAAGCGATTTTCACCCCGCTCCCAGTTCTCTTCCAGCCTGCGCAACATATTGAAATTGAGCGCGGTACTCTCGGCTTTCAGCGCGATATAGCCCGGCTCGTCCGGCGTGACAGGCTCAATTAATAAACGCAACATAGCATTCCCTCGTTATTAAAGAGGGGCGGTTTCCCGCCCCTCTCTGGTGCGGCTTGAACCTGAATCACTTAACGTATTTCAGGACAGCATCAAGCAGTTGCAGTGCTGCAACAATGAGTTTGAGGATAAGTACAACCATATCCACTACGCTCATACGCGTCTCCTCTGGTTAAGGAGCACGATGCTGGCGTACCTTTCCGCCGCCTGTGGCCAGCACCTTTGTTGACGTAACACAGTGTGCTCAGTTGGGGAGTGGAGGCGCTGACGGCACCACCCGTTTCAGCCAGGACTTCGTTGCGCCGGTGTACTACGAGCGGCTCCCCTCGCACCCTGTGAACACACCCAGTATAGATAAATACTGTATATATGAGGGTCTTCCCTTGTTGTGGTGGCTGAAGGCATGATAATGGTGTATTTAATCGCCAGAGGTCACCGCCATGGACGAAAAGTCCCTCTACGCTCATATTCTCAACCTGTCCGATCCGTGGCAGGTAAAGTCCCTTTCTCTCGATGAAAATGCCGGTTCTGTTACTGTCACTATTGAGATCGCTGAAAACACCCGGCTAGCCTGTCCGACCTGCGGTAAATCCTGTTCTGTTCACGATCACCGTCATCGTAAATGGCGCCATCTTGATACCTGCCAGTTCACCACTATTGTTGAAGCCGATGTTCCACGAATTATGTGTCCGGAGCATGGCTGCCTGACGTTGCCTGTTCCGTGGGCTGGCCCCGGAAGCCGGTATACGTTGCTATTCGAATCGTTCGTTCTCTCATGGCTGAAAATCAGCACCGTTGATGCTGTCAGGAAGCAACTTAAGCTCAGTTGGAATGCGGTTGACGGCATTATGACCCGGGCAGTTAAGCGAGGTCTTGCCCGGATAAAAAAGCCATTATCCGCCCGTCATATGAATGTGGATGAGGTCGCCTTTAAAAAAGGACATCGTTACATAACGGTGATCTCCGATCGCGATGGTCGGGCGCTGGCCTTAACGGATGATCGCGGCACAGAGAGTCTTGCCGGCTATCTTCGCACGCTCACTGATGGGCAGTTGCTGGCTATCAAAACGCTCTCAATGGACATGAACGCGGGCTATATAAGAGCAGCGCGTATCCACTTACCCAGTGCGGTTGAGAAAATCGCCTTTGACCGCTTCCATGTGGCGAAGCAACTGGGCGAGGTAGTTGATAAAACCCGTCAGAATGAACATCCGCACCTCCCTGTTGAAAGCCGACACCAGGCAAAAGGAACCCGCTTCCTGTGGCAGTACAGCGATAAGTGGATGACCGAATCCCGGCAGGAAAAGCTGATGTGGCTGCGTGCACAGATGAAGCTGACGAGCCAGTGCTGGGCGCTGAAAGAGCTGGCAAAGGATATCTGGAACAGGCCATGGAGCGAGGAAAGACGGAGTGACTGGCAGAGATGGTTGGCGCTGGCGGCTAACAGTGACGTTCCCATGATGAAAAATGCCGCGAAAACGATAGGAAAAAGGCTGTACGGGATCCTGAATGCGATGCGACACAGTGTCTCAAACGGAAATGCGGAGGCACTTAACAGCAAGATCAGGCTGCTGAGGATAAAAGCCAGGGGATACCGAAACCGGGAGCGCTTTAAACTGGGGGTGATGTTCCACTACGGAAAGCTGAATATGGCGTTCTGAGCCTTCCCACCATGATCGGGGAAGACCCATATATGAACAGTAATTTATGGACAAAACGTGAAGCGGGAGCCATACTCAAATGCGTCAAAATCCGTGCCGTAAATTGCGCGTTCCCGTGCGATCGCGTATACTTCGTGCGTTGACGTAACACAGTGTGCACTGCGGTCACCAGCCGTAAACGCTGTAAAAAAACCTCGCTTCGGCGGGGTTTTTTGTTTTCATCACCCGACAAGCGAAACGTGATCCCTGACGCATTTTCAGGCAGATGAAAATAATTCCGTTGTCACGCCTGACAACCTGTGCTTGTATAAATCCACTCAATGATTCCAGAGACAGGTCTCCCATGACTGCATCCATGAACACCGCGACCCTACTAAAAACTGCGCACCCAGCCGCAGTGGTCGTCGTGCGTGTGGTGGTGGTCGTCGGCAATGCGCCGTAGGGACTGGATCAACACACGATTCCAAACCCCGCCGGCGCAAACCGGCGGGGTTTTTGTTTAAAGCCCCCCGGAAAGTCGGCCCATAAGAAGGACTGGAGCATGGCAAGTTCGGGCACAACATCACACAAGACGCGTTTCACTGGCGCGCAGTTAATCGTTCATTTGCTGGAACGTCAGGGCATTACCACGGTTGCGGGTATTCCTGGTGGAACGGTACTCCCGCTGTATGACGCCTTAAGCCAGAGCACGCAGATCCGCCACGTGCTGGCGCGTCACGAGCAGGGTGCAGGCTTTATCGCGCAGGGCATGGCGCGAACCCAGGGCAAACCGGCGGTCTGTATGGCCTGTAGCGGGCCGGGCGCCACCAACCTGGTCACCGCCATCGCCGACGCGCGTCTCGACTCTATTCCGTTAGTCTGCATTACCGGCCAGGTGCCGGCCTCGATGATCGGCACCGATGCATTTCAGGAAGTGGACACCTACGGCATCTCTATCCCCATCACCAAGCACAACTATTTAGTGCGCGATATCAGCGAATTACCGCAGGTTATCAGCGATGCGTTCCGTATCGCCCAGTCCGGTCGTCCGGGCCCGGTGTGGATAGACATTCCTAAGGATGTGCAGACCGCTGAAATTGAGATCGACGTGCTGCCGGAGCCCGGCACCCGCGCGCCATCGCCAGCGTTCAGCGCAGACAGCGTGCGTGAAGCCGCCGCCATGATTAACGCCGCACAGCGCCCGGTGCTCTATCTGGGCGGCGGGGTGATTGATGCGCCAGACGCGGTGCGCGCCCTGGCAGAAAAAGCCAGCCTGCCGACCACCATGACCCTGATGGCGCTGGGCATGCTGCCAAAAGCGCACCCGCTGTCGCTGGGGATGCTCGGCATGCACGGCGCGCGCAGCACCAACTTTATTCTGCAGGAGGCGGATCTGCTGATCGTTCTCGGGGCACGTTTTGATGACCGGGCGATTGGCAAAACCGAGCAGTTCTGCCCGAATGCCAAAATTATTCATGTGGATATCGACCGCGCGGAGCTGGGCAAAATCAAGCAGCCGCACGTGGCGATTCAGGGCGACGTCAACGAGATGCTGGCGCAGCTGCTGCCGCATATCGACGCCACCCCGCGCAGCGCGTGGCATCAGCAGGTAAGCGGGTTACAGCAGGAGTTCCCGGGTGCCATCCCGACCGAAGGCGACCCGCTGAGCCACTACGGGCTGATTAATGCCGTGGCCGCCTGCGTGGACGACAGCGCCATCATCACCACCGACGTCGGTCAGCATCAGATGTGGACCGCTCAGGCCTATCCGCTGAACCGTCCGCGCCAGTGGCTGACCTCCGGCGGGCTGGGAACCATGGGCTTTGGCCTGCCTGCGGCAGTAGGCGCGGCGCTGGCGAACCCGGACCGCAAGGTGATCTGCTTCTCCGGCGACGGCAGCCTGATGATGAACATTCAGGAGATGGCGACCGCGGCGGAAAACCAGCTGGATGTGAAAATCATCCTGATGAACAACGAAGCGCTGGGGCTGGTTCACCAGCAGCAAAGTCTGTTCTACAAGCAGGGCGTCTTTGCCGCCACCTATCCGGGGATGATTAACTTTATGCAGATTGCCGCCGGTTTTGGCCTGCATACCTGCGATCTGAATGCCGAAGAGGATGCCCACGCGGCGTTGCAGGCGGCGATCTCACGCCCGGGCCCGGCGCTGATCCACGTCCGTATCGATCCACAACAAAAAGTCTATCCGATGGTCCCACCCGGTGCGGCCAATACAGAAATGGTGGGGGAATAAGCCATGCAAAAACAAAATGATAACGTCATCCTGGAGCTTACCGTCCGCAACCATCCCGGGGTCATGACCCACGTCTGCGGGCTGTTTGCCCGCCGCGCGTTCAACGTGGAAGGCATTCTCTGTCTGCCGATTCAGGGCAGCGAACACAGCCGCATCTGGCTGCTGGTGAATGACGATCAGCGGCTGGAGCAGATGATGGCGCAGATCGACAAGCTGGAGGATGTGGTGAAAGTGGTGCGCAACCAGTCCGATCCGACCATGTTTAACAAAATTGCGGTGTTCTTCGAGTAAATCACTTAAGGTAAGCGGCTTTGCCGGATGGCGCTGCGCTTATCCGGCCTACAAGGACTTTACCCGTAGGCCGGATAAGGCGTTTACGCCGCCATCCGGCGCGTTCACGCATCAGGATCCAGCCATGACCACCATCGCCCTTATCGACGATCACCTTATCGTCCGTTCCGGATTTGCCCAGCTGCTGAGCCTGGAGCCCGATTTTCAGGTGGTGGCCGAGTTCGGTTCCGGTCGCGAGGCGCTGGCCGGTCTGCCGGGACGCGGGGTGCAGGTCTGTATCTGCGATATCTCGATGCCGGATCTCTCCGGGCTGGAGCTGCTGAGCCAGCTGCCGAAGGGGATGTCGACCATCATGCTCTCGGTCCACGACAGCCCGGCGCTGGTGGAACAGGCCCTGAACGCGGGCGCACGCGGGTTCCTCTCCAAACGCTGTAGCCCGGACGAGCTGATTGCCGCCGTGCGCACCGTCGCTACCGGCGGCTGCTACCTGACGCCGGACATTGCCATCAAGCTGGCGGCCGGACGCCAGGATCCGCTCACCCGACGTGAACGCCAGGTGGCGGAAAAGCTGGCCCAGGGGATGGCAGTGAAGGAGATCGCCGTTGAGCTTGGTCTGTCGCCCAAAACCGTCCACGTTCACCGCGCCAACCTGATGGAAAAACTGGGCGTCAGCAACGACGTCGAGCTGGCTCGCCGCATGTTTGACGGCTGGTAATGAATTCCCTTTTCTCCCGGCTGGTGGCGGTGGTCGCCAGCTTCTTCATCTTCTCTGCCGCATGGTTCTGCCTGTGGAGCATCAGCCTGCATCTGGTGGAGCGCCCGGAGCTGGCGGTGCTGCTCTTCCCCTTTGGCCTGCGTCTGGGGTTGATGCTGCAATGCCCGCGCGGCTACTGGCCCGTTTTGCTCGGTGCTGAATGGCTGATGCTGGCCTGGCTGGCACAGCAAGTGGCGCTGGCGCATCTGCCCTTATTGATGACCGGAAGCGTGCTGACGCTTATTCCCGTGGCGCTGATCTCCCGCTATCGTCACCAGCGCGACTGGCGCACCCTGCTGGGTCAGGGAGCGGCGCTGATTGCCGCCGCGCTGCTACAGTCCCTGCCGTGGGCGGGCGGAAAGGAGATGCTCAACGCGCTGCTGCTGACCCTGACCGGCGGCCTGACGCTGGCTCCGACCTGTCTCGTTATCTGGCACTACCTCACCAGCACCGTCTGGCAGCCGCTCGGGCCGGCGCTGGTTTCGCAGCCGGTGAACTGGCGGGCGCGGCATCTGATTGGTTATGTGCTGCTGTTTGTGGTGAGTCTGTGGCTCCAGCTTGGCCTCCCCGCCGAGCTGTCGCGCTTTACCCCGTTCTGCCTGGCTCTGCCGATTATCGCCCTCGCCTGGCACTACGGCTGGCAGGGGGCGCTGATCGCCACCCTGATGAACGCCATTGCGCTGATTGCCAGCCAGACCTGGCACGATCACCCTGTGGATCTGCTGCTCTCCCTGCTGGCCCAGAGCCTGACCGGGCTGCTGCTCGGGGCGGGCATTCAGCGTCTGCGCGAGCTGAACCAGTCCCTGCAAACCGAGCTGGCGCGCAATCGCCGCCTTGCCGAGCGGCTGCTGGAGACCGAAGAGCACGTCCGCCGCGAAGTGGCCCGCGAACTGCACGATGATATCGGCCAGACCATCACCGCCATCCGCACCCAGGCGGGCATCGTTCAGCGCCTGGCCCCGGACAACGCCGGGGTGAAGCAGGGCGGGGCGCATATCGAACAGCTCTCGCTGGGGGTGTATGACTCGGTGCGCCGTCTTCTGGGTCGGCTGCGCCCGCGCCAGCTGGACGATCTGTCCCTTGAGCAGGCGGTACGCTCCCTGATGCGCGAGATGGAGCTGGAGAGCCGCGGCATCGTCAGCCATCTCGACTGGGATATCGACGAAACGGCGCTGAGCGAAGGCCAGCGCGTTACCCTGTTCCGCGTCTGTCAGGAGGGGCTGAACAATATCGTTAAGCACGCCAACGCCAGCGCGGTGACGTTGCAGGGCCGGCAGCAGGATGAGTGGCTGCGGCTGATGATCGAAGACGACGGCTGCGGTCTGCCGCCGGGCTCCGGCCAGCAGGGGTTTGGCCTGGCGGGGATGCGCGAGCGCGTGAAGGCGCTGGGCGGTACGCTGAACATCTCCTGCACCCACGGGACGCGCGTCAGCGTCAGTTTGCCGCTAAGGACTCAGCATGTTTAAAACCCCCGTCAACGCAGCCCCGATCGGCGACAAAACCGAGATCGACGCCCGCTATTGCTACTGGCGTCGCCACATCCTGATCACCATCTGGCTGGGCTACGCGCTGTTCTATTTCACCCGCAAAAGCTTCAATGCCGCCGCGCCGGAGATCCTCGCCAGCGGGGTGATGACCCGCACCGATATCGGCCTGCTGGCGACGCTGTTTTACATCACCTACGGCCTGTCGAAGTTCTTCTCCGGCATCGTCAGCGACCGTTCTAACGCCCGCTATTTTATGGGCGTCGGGCTGATCGCCACCGGGGTGGTGAACATCCTGTTTGGCTTCTCCACCTCGCTGTGGGCCTTTGCCCTGCTGTGGGCACTGAACGCCTTTTTCCAGGGCTGGGGCTCGCCGGTCTGCGCCCGCCTGCTTACCAGCTGGTATTCGCGCACCGAGCGCGGCGGCTGGTGGGCCATCTGGAACACCGCGCATAACGTTGGCGGGGCGCTGATCCCCATCGTGGTGGGCGCGGCGGCGCTGCACTACGGCTGGCGGGCAGGGATGATGATTGCGGGCGGTCTGGCGATTGTTGCCGGGCTGTTCCTCTGCTGGCGGCTGCGCGACAGGCCGCAAACCGTGGGCCTGCCTGCGGTGGGCGACTGGCGGCACGACGCGCTGGAGATCGCCCAGCAGCAGGAGGGAGCAGGGCTGACCCGCCGGGAGATCCTCACCCGGTACGTGCTGCTGAACCCCTGGATCTGGCTGCTGTCGCTCTGCTACGTGCTGGTCTACGTGGTGCGGGCGGCGATCAACGACTGGGGCAATCTGTATATGTCCGAGACGCTCGGCGTCGATCTGGTCACCGCCAACTCGGCGGTATCGATGTTTGAGCTGGGCGGATTTATCGGCGCGCTGGTGGCGGGCTGGGGGTCGGACAAGCTGTTCAACGGCAACCGCGGGCCAATGAACCTGATCTTCGCCGCCGGGATTTTGCTCTCCGTCGGCTCCCTGTGGCTGATGCCCTTTGCCAGCTACGTGATGCAGGCGGCCTGCTTCTTCACCACCGGTTTCTTCGTGTTTGGCCCGCAGATGCTGATCGGCATGGCGGCGGCCGAGTGTTCACACAAGGACGCGGCAGGGGCGGCGACGGGCTTTGTCGGCCTGTTTGCCTATCTTGGCGCGTCGCTCTCCGGCTGGCCGCTGGCGCGGGTGATCGACACCTGGCACTGGAGCGGATTCTTTGCGGTCATCGCCATCGCGGCGGGGATTTCTGCTCTGCTGCTGCTGCCGTTTTTGCATGCTCAGGCGCCGCGCGAGGCCAGCGAAGCGTGATGCGCCTCACCTTTTCGCCCTGAGTGGCGCAAAACTAAGAAATTTTCCCGGTTCCGCCTGGACGCTGTCTCAGGCGTCACTCCCGACTGATTTTTACAATGCGATAAAAATCAGCTCGGGAGAGATTTATTCATGCTGGCCTTCTTAAACCAGGTGCGCAAGCCGACCCTGGATCTGCCGCTCGATGTGCGGCGAAAAATGTGGTTCAAACCCTTCATGCAGTCCTATCTGGTGGTCTTTATCGGCTACCTGACCATGTACCTGATCCGCAAAAACTTTAACATCGCCCAGAACGATATGATCTCCACCTACGGGCTGAGCATGACCCAACTGGGGATGATTGGTCTCGGCTTCTCCATCACCTACGGGGTGGGGAAAACCCTGGTTTCCTATTACGCCGACGGCAAAAACACCAAGCAGTTCCTGCCGTTTATGCTGATCCTCTCCGCCATCTGTATGCTCGGCTTCAGCGCCAGCATGGGCGCGGGCTCGGTCAGCCTGTTTATGATGATCGCCTTCTACGCCCTGAGCGGTTTCTTCCAGAGTACCGGCGGGTCATGCAGCTACTCCACCATCACCAAATGGACCCCGCGCCGTAAGCGCGGTTCGTACCTCGGGATGTGGAACATCTCCCACAACCTCGGCGGGGCGGGTGCGGCAGGCGTGGCGTTGTTCGGCGCGAACGTCCTGTTCGACGGCCACGTCATCGGCATGTTTATCTTCCCGGCGATTATCGCCCTGATCGTCGGTTTTATCGGCCTGCGCTACGGCAGCGACTCCCCGGAATCCTATGGACTGGGTAAAGCCGAAGAGCTGTTTGACGAAGAGATCAGCGAAGAGGACAAAGAGACCGAAGAGAACGAGATGACCAAATGGCAGATCTTTGTTGAGTACGTGCTGAAAAACAAAGTGATCTGGCTGCTCTGCTTCTCGAACATCTTCCTGTATGTGGTGCGTATCGGTATCGACCAGTGGTCGACCGTGTATGCCTTCCAGGAGCTGAAGCTCTCTAAAGAAGTGGCGATTCAGGGCTTCACCCTGTTCGAAGTGGGCGCGCTGGTGGGCACCCTGCTGTGGGGCTGGCTCTCCGACCTCGCCAACGGCCGCCGGGCGCTGGTGGCCTGCGTCGCGCTGGCGCTGATTATCGCCACCCTGGGCATTTATCAGCATGCCAGCAACCAGTACGTCTACCTTGCGTCCCTGTTTGCCCTCGGCTTCCTGGTGTTTGGTCCGCAGCTGCTGATCGGCGTGGCGGCGGTGGGCTTCGTACCGAAAAAAGCGATCGGCGCTGCCGATGGGATTAAAGGCACCTTTGCCTACCTGATCGGCGACAGCTTCGCCAAGCTGGGTCTGGGGATGATCGCCGACGGCACGCCGATCTTCGGCCTCACCGGCTGGGCGGGCACCTTTGCCGCGCTGGATGCGGCAGCCATCGGCTGTATCGTCCTGATGGCGATGGTTGCAGTGCTGGAAGAGCGCAAGATCCGCCGCGAAAAACGCGTGCAACGTTTGAAAGCAGCCTGAGTGTGCAGGTAACTTTTTGCCCGGCTTGATGCCGGGCTTTTTTACATTATCACCCCGATTACCTTACCCCGCTTTACACATCCGCTCCGCCCCATGCTCTACAGTGTTATTTCGCTGCCGCCTTTCGCGCAGCTTTAGCCCCTTTGCTAATGGAGAGCTTGCATGTTGACCCGACGATTGTCCTGCCTTGCCCTGCTGGTGGCGCTGGCCTCACCCGCGATGGCGGCCGATACCCCCACCTACGGCGAGAAGCTGGAAGGTTTTGACTACGCCTGGCCGGTGAAACACTTCACCTTTACCTCGCAAAATCAGTCTCTGGATATGGCTTATCTGGACGTGAAGCCGGAAAAAGCCAACGGCCACACCGTGGTCCTGATGCACGGTAAAAACTTCTGCGCCGGCACCTGGGACGGCACTATTCGCGCCCTTACCGCCAGTGGCTACCGCGTGGTGGCCCCCGATCAGATCGGTTTCTGTAAATCCACCAAGCCGGAACGCTATCAGTACAGCTTCCAGCAGCTGGCGGATAACACCCACGCGTTGCTGAAAACGCTCGGCGTCGATCGCGTGACGGTTATCGGACACTCGACCGGCGGCATGCTGGCCACCCGCTACGCGCTGATGTGGCCGCAGCAGGTAGAACAGCTGGTGATGGTCAATCCGATAGGTCTTGAGGACTGGAAAGCGCGCGGCGTGCCGCATATTACCGTCGACCAGTGGTATCAGCGTGAGCTGAAAACCAGCGCCGACGGCATCCGGCAGTACGAGAAAAATACCTACTACGCCGGGGAGTGGAAGCCGGAATACGAGCGCTGGGTCACCATGCTCGCCGGGCTGAACAACGGGCCGGGCAAAGAGCGTGTGGCCTGGAACTCGGCCCTGCTCTACGACATGATCTACACCCAGCCGGTGATCTATGAATTCAGCGAGCTGAAGATGCCGGTATTATTGATGATCGGCACAAAGGACAACACTGCCATCGGGAAAGATCTCGCCCCGCCGGAGGTGCGCAAGACGCTCGGCAACTACGCGGTGCTGGGCCAGGAGACGGCTAAGCGTATTCCGCACGCCACCCTGGTCGAGTTTAACGACATGGGCCACGCGCCGCAGATGCAGGATCCGCAGCGTTTCCATGAGGCGCTGCTGAAAGGGCTTCAGGCGCGCTGACTGGTCTTTAACCGCACGCCAATATTCGCCCGGATGCCTTCCCCGGGCGGATATCTTTTTTCATGACCCCAATCCACTGTTTCTCCGTTCATTAATCCGACGTTGCCTGCTGTCGATACCCGGCATTTCCCGATATCATGCTCGGCTAACCCTAAGGAGAGTTCATGGTCTGGATAATGCTGGCTACGCTGGCCGTGGTATTTGTGGTGGGCTTTCGCGTCATGACGTCGGGACCCCGGCGCGCGATTCGTCGTCTCAGCGAGCGTCTGGGCATTACCCCGGTTCCCGTAGAATCGATGATCGACCAGTTTGGCAAAAGCGCAGGGAATGAGTTTATCCGCTATCTGGAGCGCCCGGACGAAGCGCACCTGCAGAATGCCGCCCAGGTGCTGCTGATCTGGCAGGTGTGCATTGTCGACAGCAGTGAAAACAACCTGCTGAGCTGGTATCGCCTGCTGCGCAAGGCGCGTCTCGCCGCGCCGATCACCGATGCCCAGATCCGCATGGCGCTTGGCTTTATGCGCGATATGGAGCCCGATCCGTACGAGTTTAACGCTTTTCAGCTGCGCTATAACCAGTTCTTCCTGCCGGAAGAGGGGGTCTTCTTCCTGCATTGATATTCCCCGGTGGCGCTGCGCTTACCGGGCCTACAAGACCCGTAGGCCGGTGCAAGCGTAGTGCCGCCCGGCAAAAAGTGCCAAAAGTTGTCAAAACGTTAAATGGATCACATTTAAACTGTTAAACTGCGCGGCTTTCCCGCTCATTTTATCCCCAGGTGATGCCATGACAGAACAGATCCAATCCGCCCCTTCGCCCCATGCCAGGGCGGTCTCCCGCCCGAACTGGTCGGCGGTTTTTTCCGTGGCGTTTTGCGTCGCCTGCCTGATTACCGTGGAGTTTTTGCCGGTTAGCCTGCTGACGCCGATGGCGCAGGATCTGGGCATTTCTGAAGGGCTGGCGGGCCAGTCGGTCACCGTCACCGCCTTTGTTGCCATGTTTGCCAGCCTGTTCATTACCCAGGCGATTGGTACCACCGATCGCCGCAAGGTGGTGATCCTTTTTTCTGTCCTGCTGACCCTCTCCTGCCTGCTGGTCTCCTTTGCCGATAACTTCATGCTGCTGTTGCTGGGGCGCGCCTGCCTCGGGCTGGGGCTGGGCGGATTCTGGGCAATGTCGGCCTCGCTCACCATGCGGCTGGTGCCGGCGCGTACCGTGCCGAAAGCGCTCTCCGTCATCTTCGGCGCGGTCTCCATCGCGCTGGTGATCGCCGCCCCGCTGGGCAGTTTCCTCGGGGGGATCATCGGCTGGCGTAACGTCTTTAACGGTGCCGCGGTGATGGGGCTGCTGTGCATTCTCTGGGTCTGGAAAGCGCTACCGTCGCTGCCGGGCGAAGCCGCACATCACAAGCAGAACATGTTCAGCCTGCTGAAACGCCCCGGCGTGATGGCGGGAATGATCGCCATCTTTATGTCGTTTGCCGGGCAGTTTGCCTTCTTTACCTACATTCGTCCGGTATTTATGACCATGGCCGGGTTTGACGTCGACGGCCTGACGCTGGTGCTGCTGAGCTTCGGTATCGCCAGCTTTGTCGGCACCTCGCTGTCGGCGCAGTTCCTGAAACGCTCCCTGAAAGTGGCGCTGGCAGGGGCGCCGCTGGTGCTGGCAGTCAGCGCCGCCGTGCTGATCCTGTGGGGCAGCGACAAGTGGGTAGCCTCGGCGATTGCGATTATCTGGGGCTTTGCCTTTGCGCTGGTCCCGGTAGGCTGGTCGACGTGGATCACCCGCTCGCTTGCCGATCAGGCTGAAAAAGCCGGGTCGATCCAGGTGGCGGTGATCCAGCTGGCGAACACCTGCGGCGCGGCGGTGGGAGGCGTTGCGCTCGACCATCTGGGACTGACGTCACCGCTGGTCATCTCCGGCACATTAATGCTGATGACTGCGCTGCTGGTGGCGGGGAAGGTTAAAGCGCAATAAGTGTTTGGCCCTCTCCCTGAGGGGAGAGGGCATCAGGCTACGCGGACGTCTGAACCCGTCTTCTCGAATCCATCGAAATCAGCACCACCGACGACACAATCAACAGCGTGCCCAGCCAGTCCGGCAGGGTAAACGCCACGCCCAGTAAAATCACCGACAGCAGGGCGCTGCTCAGCGGCTCGGCGCAGCTCAGAATGCTCGCCTTCGGCCCGCCAATCATCTGCGCGCCTTTCAGATACAGGCTGAAGGTCACCGCCGTGCCGATCACCACCAGATAGAAGAACGCCAGCAGCAGGCTACCGTCGACCACGAAAGCGGTGCCGCGCCCGGCATAGAACGGCGTCAGCATTAACCCGGCCAGCAGCATACTCCAGCCGACGATCGGCAGCGTGCCGTAACGGGCAATCAGCGTGGAGGGGTAGGTGGTATAGAACGCCGCGGCGAAGGCGGAGGCGATGCCCCAGCAGAGCGCGGCCGGGGAGATAGTCAGCGAGGTCGGGTCGCCGTGGGTGACCAGTAAAAAGGTGCCGACAAGCGAGGTCATGATCGCCGCCAGCACGAAAATGCCCGGGCGCTTTTTGCGCGCCAGCGCGAACCACGCCACGATAATGGTCGGCGACAGGAATTGCAGCACGGTGGCGGTGGCGGCGTTGGATTTTTCAATCGTCACCAGGAAGGTGAGCTGAACGATCAGCGCCCCGAACAGGGAGAAGATCAGCAGGCTGATGGCGTCTTTGCGATTTTTGATGATCGAAAAAATCTTGTCGCCGTGGACGAATGAGAGCGTCAGCAGGATCACGCCGGCAAACAGCAGGCGGATCATGGTCAGATAAGGCGAGGGGATCTGACTTTTCTCCATGATGTACTGCGCGCAAACCCCTGAGCTGCCCCATAAAATGGCGGCGATCAGGACGTTCAGCATCCCTTTACGTGTGGAACCCATGCTCTCCCCTGCGATAGTGGCTTTCAAAGGCCAGCAGCATAACACGGGTCCTGCCGGGTGGCGCTACGCTTACCCGGCCTACAAAACCTTGTAGGCCCGTGCAAGCGCAGCGCCGCCGGGCGCAGTTGATTTAGAACCAGGCTTCCCACATCGCGCCGACGTTGAAGTCGTCGAGCGTTTCATCCCTGGTGTTGTTCACGCGCGCGGTGCGTTCGTTATCCACCTTGCCGCCGGTGACGTAGAAGCGCAGCATCGGACGGAATTCCGGGCCCATCGCGATGGACATGTTCTGCGACAGGGTCAGCTTCCAGCCCTTGTTATCCCCGCCGTTGTCGTAATCAACATGCTGCCAGCCCGCTTCCAGCCAGGTGGAGTGCACGTCGTTCCACCAGTGCATCGGCCGCACGATGGCGTTGTAGTTCTTGCGGTTGTCGGTGCTGTCACGGCTGTTGTCGTAGTCGTGGAAGGCCAGAATGTACTCCACCTGGGTCGCCTGGGTGAACTTGTGCAGCCCTTCGAAGCTGGCGTACACCGTGGTCAGGTCCTCGGTTTTGTTGAACACGCTGTTATCCGAGTTATCAGAGTAGCGGGCGATCACCTTGTTCACGCCGCTGTCGTTGGTGTGGCTCAGGACCACGCCGCCCTGCCAGGCGTTGGTGCGCTCTTCCGTTTCGATGGCTTTCGAGTCAAAGCCGTAGTTGGCGTACAGCTCCAGGTCGATGGGGCCGAGCTTCATGCCGTGAATTTTGGAGGTGGCCGCGTAGTTGCCCTTGTCGCCGGTGCCGGAGCCGCCGGTACAGGTGATGCGCGACGGGTTGGCCTCGTCGTCCATCACTTCCGGGCTACAGGATTCGACTGCCGCCACGGTCGCCACGTCAAACTGCACGCCGCCGATGTCGAAGTTCTTCACCCCGGCCCCCTGGCCGTCGTGGTTCATCCAGAAGTAGTCGTTGATGCCCTGCTGCGGACGCTGGTGGAAGTCACGCCCGGCCCAGAGATAGGCGTTCGGGTTGGACGCCAGAATGTTGGTCACCCCGGCGTAGGCCTTCTTCAGGTTAACCTCGTCGCCCCAGTGGTCGATCATCACGTTGACGTCCCAGATGGCGCCGTTTTCGCCCTTAAAGGCTTTTGAGAGCTGGAACTCGCCGCCGTTGCCTTCGTTACCCAGACGGCCGATCGCCGAGGCGCCGTTATAGGAGCCGTCCACCGCGACGTATTTCTGATCGGCGGCCTGGAAGTGGGCCCCGTAGCGGGCATAGCCGGTAAATTTAATCCCGAACGGGATCGCCATATCCGGGGACTGGGCGGCGCTTTGCGGTTCGTTGATGACGTCGGCTTTTTTCGCCACCGCGGCATCCATTTTCGCCTGGCGATCCGCCAGGGCTTTATCCACCGCTCTGGCCACAATGGCGTCGATTTGCTCCTGCGTAAATTCCTGTGCGAATCCGGAAACCGGGCAAAGCGCGGCGATTACCGCCATTGTTAATGGAAGTTTTTTAATCATATTCATGGTTATCTCAATATATTTAAATTTTATTCAGACAATAACCACCCCGTTCCGGATTGACAGAATATGTCGCTATCATCAGAAAAGGTTGATTTTTATTTTTTAGGATACAGAGGCTTTATACTATTATCGTAACGATATCTCCGGTGCTGATATTTAATTAATTAACGCTGATACAGGTGAATAATTTCTTCGGATAATTCACGGGCCAGCAGCGAGTTCATTAAGTGATCCTGGGCGTGTACCATAATTAACGTCATCGGCTGACGGGCTTCGCCCGCGTCCTGCTCGATAAGTTTGGTCTGCATATGGTGCGCCTGGCGCGCGTAGCCATCGGCTTCGCGCAGCAGGCTTTTCGCTTCGTCAAAGTTGCCCTGCCGCGCAGCATGCAGTGCTTCAAAGCACAGGCTGCGCGACTGACCAGCATTGACGATGATTTCCATTACGGCTTCTTCTAAGGCAATCATCATCAGTTACTCTGTTTATTTATCAAAACTGTTATTTAGAGAGGTGGCAGCAAACCACTCTCCGCTCTTTTTAATGGTGCGTTGCTGCGTTTCCAAATCGAGCTGGACAAAGCCATAACGATTTTTATAAGCATTACACCATGACCAGTTATCAATAAATGTCCACATATGGTAGCCAAGACAATTACAGCCTTCGCTAATGCTTTTATGCAGCCATTTAAGGTGTTCAGAAATAAAATCGATTCGATATTGGTCGTTAATCTGGCCGTTCTCAATAAAACGCTGCTCGTTTTCGACGCCCATACCATTTTCAGAAATAAAACAGCGTGGGTTGCCGTAATTATCGCGCAGGTTAATGAGAATATCGTAAATACCTGGCTCGTAGATTTCCCAGCCGCGATACGGGTTCATCTTGCGGCCCGGCATCTCGTAGCTATCAAAGAACCACTCCGGCATAAACGGTGCCTGCGGATTAATGGCCGTATCACGACACTTCACCCGACGCGGCTGGTAGTAGTTAATGCCCAGCAGGTCGATTTTGCCGTCGGCAATCAGGGCGCTGTCTTCCGGCAGACAGACGGGCAGCTGATCGTGCGCTTTCAGCATCGCCACCAGATCCGCCGGGTATTCGCCACACAGCACCGGATCGAGGAAGCTGCGGTTAAACAGCAGATCGCAATGGTGCGCGGCTTTCACGTCCGCCGGATTCTGCGAGCGTGGATAGGACGGCGTCAGGTTCAGCACGATGCCAATCTCACCGGCAAAATGCCCGGCGCGGAAGGCGCGAACCGCCTGGGCATGGGCCAGCACGGTGTGATAGGCCACGGTTGCCGCGCGACGGAAATCGACCACGTTCGGGTAGTGGAAGTCGTACAGATACCCGCCCTCTACCGGCACAATCGGCTCGTTAAAGGTAAACCAGTGCATTACCCGATCACCAAAAAGCTCAAAGCAGGTTTCTGCGTAGCGGGCATAGGCCGCCACCACATCACGGTTTTCCCACCCGCCAATCTCCTGCATCGCCATCGGCATGTCGAAGTGGAACAGGGTGATAAACGGCGTCACGCCCTGGGCAATCAGTTCGTCGATCACCTGATTGTAAAAAGCAACCGCTTCCTGGTTCACTTCACCGGTGCCTTCCGGGATGAGACGCGCCCAGCTTATCGAGGTGCGAAAGCTATTGTGGTTCAGCTGCTTTAACAGCTGAATGTCGGCTTTCCAGTGCTGATAAAACGTGGAGGTATTCTGCGGCCCTACCCCATTGTGAAAGCGATTCGGTTCGGTAGCGAACCAGTGATCCCAGGTGGTTAATCCCTTGCCACTGCCCTGGCTTTCCCCTTCGGTTTGCAGTGCAGAACAGGCGCTACCCCACCAGAAGTTTTCGGGAAATGCATATTTCATAAAACGTCCTCTTTGACTTAATTACCGACGGTCTCTGCTGCACCTACGGTTGCCTGCGCTTTTTGTTCTTCGGTTTTCATCAAGGAACGTTCATAAGCACGCAGGAACGGTAAATACATCACCGCCGACATGACCATACAAATGACGCACATCACCACCGGACTGAGCGCCCAGTTTGCCGCCCAGGAGGCACCAATTGGCGCCGGAGTGGTCCACGGCGTCAGCGAGACGACCTGTGCCAGCCAGCCGAGTTTGGTGGCGGTATAGGCCAGACAAGCGTTGATCATCGGAACGAACACGAAAGGAATAAAGAGCATCGGGTTCATGATGATCGGCGCACCGAACAGAATAGGTTCGTTGATATTAAAGAAGCTTGGCACCACGCCCATTTTGCCGATGGTGCGCAGGTGGGTGACGCGGCTGCGCAGCAGCAGGAAGGCCAGCGGCAGGGTCGAGCCCACACCACCAATCAGCAGGTAGTGATCCCAGAAGCCCTGCAGGTAGACGTGCGGCAGCGCAGCGCCGGCAGCCAGTGCGGCCTGGTTGGCGGAGAGGTTAGCCATCCAGAACGGGTTCATAATGCCGGTGACAATCAGCGCGCCGTGGATGCCGGCGAACCAGAAGATCTGGCACAGCAGCACGGAGAGCAGAATGGCAGGCAGGGAATCAGAGGCGGAAACCAGCGGCTCCAGCAGGTGCATAATCGCCTGCGGGATGATCATCCCGGTTTGCGCTTCGATAAACAGGTTCAGCGGGTGCAGGGTACCAATGATCACCACCACCGGGATCAGGATCTCAAACGAGCGCGCCACGCCGGTCGGCACTTCCTTCGGCAGACGGATGGTGACTTTATGGTCCTTCAGCCAGGCGTAAACGCGGGTGGCATAGATGGAGGTGATCAGGGCGGTGAAGATCCCCTGGCCCGACAGATACTGGGTAGAGATTTTGCCGTCGGCGTAAGGGGCGGCCACCAGCAGGAACGCCATAAAGGCCAGCAGGCCGGACATCACCGGGTCAAGATTGAACTGGCGGCCAAGGCTGGCGCCAATCCCTACCGAGATGAAGAAGGTCATCACGCCCATGCTGAGGTTAAACGGCAGCATCAGCTGTTCACGGTAGGTCTCGGAGAAATCGAGCCAGCCGCGGGCAAAGCTGTTGGTGGTGTCTGCGGAGAACGGCGGGAAGATAAACACCAGCATAAACGAGCCGATGATCATAAACGGCAGCGCGGCGGTAAAGCCGTCGCGGATGGCAATCACGTACTTCTGCTGGCCCAGCTTACCTGCCAGCGGCGCGATGGACTGCTCAATGACGGCAACCATAGATTGATATAACGAACTCATGAGAACACCTTCTTAGTGTGCCGCTTCGATGAGCGACAGAGCATAGTCCAGCACTTTATCGCCACGTTGCATACCGTAATCCATTGTATCGATGGACTGTACGGGTATGCCCTGGGTGGCAGCCTTGTCTGAGAGCGTTTTTAACATGTATTTGACTTGCGGTCCGAGAAGCACGACCTGATATTGCGGAAACTGTGTATCAAATTCTGAAACACCATACGCATCGATTTTGACCGGTAAACCGCGTTCGTTCGCGGCTTCGACCATTTTCCGAACCAGCAGGCTGGTGGACATCCCGGCAGAACAGCACAGCATTATCTTGAACATCGACAACCATCCTCAAAATGTAAATAGTTATTGCGGAGATGATTGGATAACATATGGAAACCGGTTTCCATTGATATAAGACAGAAGTGTGACAGCCATCAAGATCCCTTGCTTATGGGCCCTGATTATCAGATTCAGGTCACGAATTTTGGCTGCTTTTGCATCATATGGAGTGGAAACGGAAAATCGGTTTCCATGGAAAACGGAAACAGATATACTCCTGAGTGGCTATAATATGAGCCGAAGTGGAATCAGGAATTACAGGGGCCTGGAGAGACCTGTCAGGGGATAAAGATGTCTACAATCAACGATGTATCACGTCTGGCCGGGGTGTCCAAAGCCACGGTATCACGGGTGTTGAGCGGGTCGCGCGGCGTGAAGGAAGCCAGCCGCCAGGCCGTACTGAAAGCAGTGGAAGAGCTGAACTATCGGCCAAATGTGATTGCCCAGTCGCTGCTCAGCCAGTCTACCGGCTGTATCGGCGTCATTTGCGCCCAGGACAACATTAACCAGACCACCGGTTATCTGTACGCGCTGGAAAAACACCTTAGCCAGCACCAGAAGCACCTGCTGCTTCGCTTCGCCAACACCAAAGCCGAAGTCATGAGCGCGCTGGATGAACTGTCCTGCGGGTTATGCGATGACATTCTGATTATCGGCGCCCGTTTTCCGCTGCATATCGATCAGGAGAACGTCATCCTGGTGGATTGCATGGAAACCAACAACGTCAACAGTATCCAGTACGACCATGCCTTTGCCGCGGAAACCGCGTGTAACTTCCTTGCCAGCCAGGGGCGACGCCAGATTGCCCTGATCCACCCGCACGGCAGCGGTTTTGCCGATCAGGTGCTGCTGGGCTACAAGCATGGGCTGGAAAAGAACTTCCTGCCGTTTAATCGCAACCTGGTCTTTATGGAAGCCACGTCATCCTCCGTGGCCCTGCAGGAGCTGCTTAACAACGCCACTACGGTGAATTTCAACGCCCTACTGGTGGCCGATGAGCAGGAAGCGCAGCGGGTGATCCCGCAGCTGCAGGCGTTCAACCGATCGGTACCGGGCGACATCATGGTATTCAGTCTTGCGGGCTCCCTGCACCTGCCGGGCATTCCGACCATTCCGGCGATTGAGTACTCGATGGATGCCATGGCGGCACGGATTGTCAGCTGGCTGAATGAGAAGACCCAGATGCTGGGTTCGTATGTGCTGCGCGGGGATTTAATTATTCCGGATGTGCGACGCTAAAAAAATTAAGGGGGCTGTAGGGCCCCTTAATGCGTAATCAGTAATCCTCCATGCAGTCCACCTGACTCACGGCATCCCAGTAACCTTCCTGGTTGTTCCGCTCCATCGCCACGACCGCATTTTTGACCAGCATCTGATTGGCCTCAGAGGCCATAATCATCGCCTGCCACTCTTTATCACTTTGCTTGCGTTGCGGGGCACAGGCTTTCTTCACATCCTTCAAAACCGACTGTTTCATTTGTTCTAATTTGACCGGGTCGTTCAGTTCCTGAGCATGAACGAAGGCGGCAAAAAGCAGGCAGACTACTAGGCAAAACAGGTGCGCTGACTTCATGGAAACCTCCGGAAAAACCACACACGTTTATGAAATATATCGTTACATCCGCCTTTGCGACCCAAGCCGAAAGTATTAATTTTGCCAATAGTTGCGCAGGGGTACGAATAAGCGTAGCCGCACAATTTGGCGGACAGGCAAACCCGGAAGAAAAATTTGTGACGGCAGGCGGCTGCCAGAGAACAAAGGGTGATGCTGCTCGCAAAGGCAATTTAGCGTTGATTGCACTTACATTTTTTAACGCGCGTTACGCCAGAGTTTGCTGTTTTTATCGTGGGCAGAATGTGGGATAGTCGACGTGCAACGTAACGGGAGAATGATATGCAACTGAGTATTACCGACACCATTACTGAACACGAACAGGAAGAGTTACTGCAGGGGTTGCGGGTCTACAACAGCCAGTTTATTAGTTTTTCCCGCGTGGCGAGTGATATCGCCGTGTATGCCCGCGATGAAGGCGGCAAAATGCGCGGCGGGCTGATCGGCAACCGTCAGGGCGTGTGGCTGAACATCAAATATCTGTGGGTCAGCGAGGAAATACGCGGCAGCGGGCTCGGTGGCCAGCTGATGCAGGCCGCCGAAGAGGAAGCTAAACGCCAGGGGTGCCAGCATGCGCTGGTGGATACCTTCAGTTTCCAGGCGCGTCCGTTTTACGAGAAGCAGGGCTATGAGCTGACCATGACGCTGGACGATTTTCCCTACCCGGGAATACAGCGGCATTACCTCTCGAAGGCGCTTTAAGCGCCAATACCATGACCTATCACCGCCAGCACATGGCGCACAATACTGTCAGGCGAGAGAGTGGTTAACCTCTCGTCATTGCGCATCCGCGAGAAAGGCACCAGCACCAGGCTTAACAGGGTGGTGAACAGCAGTTCCGGGGCCAGATCGCGGTTCAGTTTTCCCTCCTGCTGCCAGCGGGCAATGGTATCCAGCGTTGCCTGATATTTCTCATCGCCAAACCGGGCCTGCAGGTGCGACCGCAGCACCGGCATTTCCCCAATCACCTCCTGCATCCACAGCGGCGCGAACCAGCGGTGCTCGACGGCCAGGTCGGCCAGCTTTTTCACCATCAGCGTTAGGGCGGTCACCGGATCGTCCGGGTGAGTGCTGAAAAGCGTCGCGATGGCGCTGCGAAGCGGCAGAAAACGCTCCTCGATCATGGCATCAAGAAGTTGCTCCCGGGAGTTGAAATAGTAGTGCAGCATCGCCGGCGTCACGCCCGCCTCTTTAGCGATTGCGTTGAGGGAGGTGCGGGCAATCCCCTGACGCGCAAAGAGATCCAGCGCGATATCCAGCAGTTGTTCCCGGCTGGTGGCGGTGGGTTTGTTCCCGCGCGGACGCCCCGGGCGGCGGGCCTGTGGCGTGGGCTCAGAATTATCTTTATGTGCTGACATGCGCGGGGGATCCCTTGACCTGATTCATAACTTCATTAAATATTAATTACCCAATTAATTAATTTCAAGCGGTGTTTTATGGCGTCCGAATCGACAACGCAAACCAAAAACGCGCCCTCTATCCGACTGCTGTTTAGCGCGCTCCTGCTGGTGATGCTGCTTTCGGCTCTCGATCAGACCATTGTCTCCACGGCGCTGCCCACCATCGTGGGCGAGCTGGGCGGGCTGGATAAGCTATCCTGGGTGGTGACGGCCTATATCCTGAGCTCCACCATCGTGGTGCCGCTGTACGGCAAATTTGGCGATCTCTTTGGCCGCAAAATCGTGCTGCAAATCGCCATTGTTCTTTTTCTGGTGGGCTCTGCCCTGTGCGGGCTGGCGCAGAATATGACCCAGCTGGTGCTGATGCGCGCCCTGCAGGGGCTAGGCGGTGGCGGGCTGATGGTGATTAGCATGGCGGCGGTGGCGGATGTGATCCCGCCGGCGGATCGCGGCCGTTATCAGGGCCTGTTCGGCGGGGTCTTTGGTCTGGCTACGGTGATCGGCCCGCTGGTCGGCGGCTTTCTGGTGCAGCATGCCTCCTGGCGCTGGATTTTCTATATCAACCTGCCGCTGGGGGTGTTTGCCCTGCTGGTGATCGGCGCGGTCTTCCACGGCAGCGCGAAGCGCAATAAACATGAGATCGACTATCTGGGGGCAATTTACCTCAGCATGGCGCTGCTGTGCATCATCCTCTTTACCAGCGAAGGGGGCACGGTACGGGAGTGGAGCGACCCGCAGCTGTGGTGCATTCTGGCCTTTGGCCTGACGGGCATCGCCGGATTTATCTATGAGGAGCGGCTGGCGTGGGAGCCGATTATTCCCCTGTCGCTCTTCCGCGATCGCAGCTTCCTGTTATGCAGCTTGATTGGCTTTATTATCGGTATGTCGCTGTTTGGCTCGGTGACTTTCCTGCCGCTCTATCTGCAGATTGTCAAAGAGGCCACCCCTACCCAGGCCGGGCTACAGCTGATCCCGCTGATGGGCGGGCTGCTGCTGACCTCCATCATCAGCGGCCGCATTATCAGCCGCACCGGAAAATACCGCCTGTTCCCGATCCTTGGCACCCTGCTGGGCGTGGTCGGCATGGCCCTGCTCACGCGGATCACCATTAATTCGCCGGTCTGGCAGCTGTACCTGTTTACCGGCGTGCTGGGGGCGGGGCTGGGTCTGGTGATGCAGGTGCTGGTGCTGGCGGTACAGAACAGCGTGTCTGCGGACCAGTATGGGGTGGCGACCTCCGGCGTGACCCTGTTCCGCTCTATTGGCGGGGCGATTGGCGTGGCGCTGTTTGGCGCGGTCTTCACTCACGTATTGCAGTCGGGCCTGATGGCGCGGATACCCGAGGGCACCGAACTGCCGCGGGAGATGAATCCTGTTGCGATTCACCATCTGCCTGACGCTCTTCGCCTGGACTACCTGGACGCCTTTGGCTCCGCCATTCATGCGGTATTCCTGATGGCGGCAGGAATTATGGTGCTCGCCTTTGTGCTGTCGTGGTTTTTGCGCGAGGCGCCGCTGCGCAAGCGGGAGGCGTAAGGTTAGCGGTTCCGCTCATTGTTGCGAGTCGCTTTCCGAAACTTGATGACCAGGCTTGTCTTCCTTAACGCTGCTGGCGCATGCTTTGGCCTGGTCAATAAAACAGCAGAGGTTGCGATGGAACGTAAAGCAAAACTGTTCAAAAAAGGGCGAAACCAGGCGGTGTTACTGCCCGCAGAGTTCGCGTTTGATACGGAGAACGTCTGGCTCCGGCGGGATGAGGAGGGGAATGTTGTTTTGAGGGCTATGTCAGAGAAAGAACGGCACAGGGAGAATTTTTTGCGTTTACTGAAGCAGACGCAGGTACCTGATTCATTCCTGAGTAAGGAGGAGCGCAATCAGAGTTATACGACAAGAGATCCTCTTGAAGGGTTATAGAAAATGCTGCATATGCTGGACACTAACATAGTCAGCCACCTCGTGAAGCAACATCCCAGCGTGGTAGATCGCTATTCTCAAATAGCACCTGAAGAGATGTGCATTTCAAGCATAACGGAGGCTGAATTGCTTTATGGCGTCGCCAAAAAGCAAAGCCATAGACTGCATGAAACCATCTCGGAATTTCTTAAAACTATCACCGTTTGCGACTGGGACAGTGACGCCGCGGCAATCTACGGCAAACTACGCGCCTCAATGGAAAAGAGAGGGAAAGTGATGGGCGATCTCGATCAGTTGATCGCAGCGCACGCTCTCAGTCGGGGCACAACCATTGTGACTAACGATCGTGCCTTTGCGATGGTGCAGGAACTGACTATCGAGGACTGGACCACCGCAGCCTGAGCCCCAACGCCCGGTGGCGCTCCGCTTACCGGGCCTACGATACCAGTGCTGGCCTTTGTGCTGTGATGGTTTTTGCGCGAGGCCCGCTGCGGAAGCGGGGTGAATGAGAGTGCAGAGAGGGTCGCTTAAGATTTTTAAAAGCCATTAAGATATCTGAGGAAACAACACTCTTGAGTATTACAAAAGTAATGACTTTGAGTGTTGTCAGAAAATGACGCGCATGTCGCTCAGGTTTTTATATAGTACTAACTTCTTAAGTTACGATTCACCTCTGGCTTCGATTCTGACTTCACCGATAGTAAATATAATTTCTGCAGGAGATACTCTCATTGATTTTTCATCTGCGATAGCACGTGCTTTGGTTATTGCTCTGTCATTACCAATCACTGGGATGCCTTCACACCACGTCAATCTAAGCTGGCCTCTTTTGGGGTTATTTGATGGTGTTGTAATGCTATAGCCCTGTTCACCGTTTGGAACGACTTTTAATCGCCAGATGGATCCATCATCAGTAAAGCCAATATCAATACGGTCACCTTTTTTGAACCGTGCTCTGGACATAATATCTTCAGGGATCCTGATCGTCATATAGCGAACTATTTGGTTGTTACTGGTGCGACAAATTTGAGTAATGCTTAAATTGTTTGTTACAGGAAGCCGTCCGGCTTTACCTGCTCTGTTTTTGATTACTTCACTGACCGATATAAACTCCAGGGGTTTATGGTCTTTCATTCCAGTATCCTTAAGCCAGTTTAATTGTTTCATACAGGATTACCTAACAGGATTTTGATGGCAAAAGATTAGTACTATAAGATTTTAAATTATTGAGTTAAATCAACTGGATTTCTATGCGCTAATGTTTTTATTACATGAATACTATCTTTAATATCATCCCTAAATATGCGCAACTTGTAATATCATTGCTATTTATTTTTTCTCCCGTTCCTTATTAGCCTGCCTACAGGCGCTCATTGTTACTTTTTGTTTTTTAGAGTATGTCAGGCCGCTTATAACTTATCCTTCTTACTGATGCCATTTCGTTTTTTAGCCTGCCGCTGCGTTGCCGATATAGTCGATAAAACAGTTATCAAAAGGATATGACGGGTGAAACTTCGATTAGGTGCGCTTCTTCTCGCTGGCCTGCTGCTGGCGGGCTGTGACCAAAGCGGCAGCGATGCCAAACACATTAAGGTGGGCGTAATTAACGGCGCCGAGCAGGACGTGGCGGAAGTCGCCAAAAAAGTGGCGAAAGAGAAGTTCGGCCTGGATGTCGAGCTGGTGGGCTTTAGCGGCTCGCTGCTGCCAAACGACGCCACCAACCACGGGGAGCTGGACGCCAACGTCTTCCAGCACCGCCCGTTCCTGGCGGAAGACAATAAAGCCCACGGCTACAAGCTGGTGGCCGTCGGCAACACCTTTGTGTTCCCGATGGCGGGCTATTCCCGCAAGATCAAATCGGTGGCGGAGCTGAAGGACGGCGCGACCATCGCCATCCCGAACGACCCTACAAACCTGGGCCGCGCGCTGTTGCTGCTGCAAAACGAAAAGCTGATCGCCCTGAAACCGGACGTCGGTTTGCTGCCGACGGCGCTGGATATCACCGCCAACCCGAAAAAGCTGAACATCATGGAGCTGGAAGGGGCGCAGCTGCCGCGCGTGCTGGACGATCCGAAAGTGGATGTGGCGATTATCAGCACCACCTATCTCCAGCAAACCGGACTCTCGCCGGTGCATGACAGCGTCTTTATCGAAGATAAAAACTCGCCGTACGTGAATATCGTCGTGACGCGGGAAGACAACAAAGATGCGGAAAACGTGAAGGAATTTATCCAGTCGTATCAGTCGCCAGAAGTGGCGAAGGCGGCAGAGACGATCTTTAACGGCGGGGCAGTGCCGGGCTGGGAATAGAATAAATGCGGGGCGCTAGCGATCTTCCCGGCAATGCCAGAGGTCGAGAATATAGAGCGTAGTGCCCCGTATTTCATAGTGCATTTCATATTCATCAAAAAACATTTTTCTGACTTCTCGCGGTGCGTAACGGGGCAGAAATACGCCCATTACAGTGCAAACTGGTAAATCCTTTCAAGATCGTCCTGAGCTTTCCGTGTCCAGAATATTTCCATGAATTACTCTTTTTTCAGGCGTGCCGCAAAATCCAGGATCTCTGAGTGACTTACTACCCGTCCGGCATCAACGTCAGCCAGCCCTCTCACGATATCGTTATGACGACGTTCACGTTCTGCCAGCATGAACGTTAACGCCTCCTTGATGATCCAACTTTTTGAGCGATCCAGTTCCTGGGCCAGCTTTTCAATAGCCAGTGCCAGTTCTACAGGAATTTGGGCACTGATGGTCTGTTTGGCATGCGAAGGCATGGTTAACCTCACTTAATAACAGTTAATAACTTTTATTAATTTAGCATAGGACCGTAGCGCTCCATATCATGAACCGCATCCTTTAAATTTGGCCCGATCCCATCGCTGATTGCCCTTTTGCCCACATCCTGTCACCAGCCCTCCGGCTATGCTTTCCGCATACAAACCGGAGAACAGACCATGAACATTACCCACATTCGCAACGCGACGCAGCTCATCACCTATGCCGGAAAACGCTTTCTGATTGACCCGCTGCTGGCACCCAAAGACGCATACCCTGGTTTCCCCGGCACCGCCCGGGCGGAGATCCGCAACCCGACGGTGGAGCTGCCCTGCGCGGTGGAAAGCCTGCTGGATGTCGATGCGGTAATCGTCACCCATACCCACGCCGATCACTGGGATCAGCATGCCATCGAGCGGATCGCCAAAGCGATGCCGATCTTTGTGCAGCACGACGATGACGCCCGGCTGCTGCGCAGCCAGGGCTTCCACAATCTGACCGTTTTGACGGACAACACGCCGTTTGGCGAGATTCAATTGAGCAAAACCCACGGCGGTCAGCACGGTACCGACCGCGCTTACGCGGTGCCGGAGCTGGCTGAGCTGCTCGGTGAGGCGTGCGGCGTGGTGTTTCGCCATCCCGACGAAAAAACGCTGCTGATTGCAGGCGACACCATTTTGCGTCCGCAGGTCGCCGACGAACTGCAAAAGCTGCAGCCGGATGTGGTGGTGCTCAACGCCGGGTACGCGCACGTGATCGGCTTCGGGCCCATCATTATGGGTGCGGAGGATGTGCTGAATGTGCACTTCCTGCTGCCGCAGGCAAAACTTGTCGCCGTCCATATGGAGGCCATTAACCACTGCCTGCTGACGCGCAGCGCACTGCGGGAATACGTCGACGCCAACCAGATAGGTGAGGCGGTCATTATTCCTCAGGACGGGGAAAGCGTTATAGTCTGAACAGTATCGGGGCAGAGGAGAACAGTGTGAAGCTAACAACAGTGGCGATTGTCGCCGTCGACGGGTTCAGCCCCTTTCACTACTCTGTGCCCTGCATTCTTTTTGGCGATACCGTATCGGGTAAAAAGCGCTTTAACGTGACGATCTGCGCCGAAAACCCGGGGTTACTGACCTCCCGGGAGGGTTTCGCCCTCAATGCCACGCAGGATTATTCCGCCATCAGGCAGGCCGATATCGTCGTGGTGCCTTACTGGGCACACGTGCTTGAATGCCCGCCGCAGACGTTGCTCGACAGCCTGGTGCAGGCCAGAGACAACGGAGCGGAAATCGTCGGGCTGTGTCTGGGGTCATTTGTTCTCGGATATGCAGGCATTCTGGATGGCAAACGGGCGGCGACTCACTGGGAATTTGAACGCCAGTTCCAGTCGCTGTTCCCGGCGGTAGAGCTGGATATCAATGCGCTTTACGTCGATGACGACAACATCATCACCTCTGCCGGGACTGCCGCCGCGCTGGACTGTTGCCTGTACATCATCCGGCAGCGCTTTGGCAGCGAGGTCGCCAACCAGATTGCCCGCCGGATGATCGTCCCGCCGCACCGCGAGGGCGGGCAGGCGCAGTTTATTGCCCAGCCGGTGCCGGAAACGACCCGCGATGCGCGGATCAACAACCTGATCGATTATCTCCAGCGTAATATCAGCCAGCCGCTGAACCTGGATACGCTGGCAGAGAGCGTGGCGATGAGTCGCCGCACGCTGACCCGCCATTTTATGAAAGCCACCGGGATGAGTGTTGCCTCGTGGATCACCGCCGAACGCCTGCGGCGTAGCCAGCTGTTGCTGGAGAGCAGCAATCTGCCGATCGAGGCGGTGGCGGAGCAGGTGGGGTACCTCTCAGCCGTGACCTGGCGCCAGCAGTTTAAAGCCCGCTTTGGCGTCAGCCCGGCGGAGTGGCGCAAAACGTTCCGTATGCGATCGTAGGCCGGGTAAGCGCAGCGCCACCCGGCATTTACCCCAGCTTCTCCATCCGCGTTTCCCCTTCCACCATCGACAGCTGATAGAGCGAAAACGACCGGTGTTTTTCAATCAGCTTCGCCAGCTCCGGGGAGTGGCTGGTGAGCCAGATCTGCGAGTAACGGCTGGCCTCGGCAATCAGACTCGCCAGCGCGGGCAGCATCTGCGGATGCAGGCTGTTTTCCGGTTCATTGAGGGCGATAAAGGCGGGCGGGCGCGGGCTTAACAGCGCCACCGCCAGACAGAGAAAACGCAGCGTGCCGTCGGAAAACTCCGCGGGCTCCAGCGGTCTGCTTAAGCCTTCACGCTGCATCATCATGCGAAAACGCCCGCCGGTGTTGTCGCTGTAAAACACGCAGCCGGGGAAGGCCTGGTCGAGGATGCGCATCAGCAGCAGCTCGTCGCCAATCTCGACAATGGTCTGAAAGGCCGCGGCCAGGTTTGCGCCGTCGCTGGCCAGCACCGGGGAGCGGAACCCCACCTGCGGGGCGCGGATCGCCGAGCCGGAGGAGACGGAAAACTCATGATAAAAGCGCCAGTTACGCAAAGACTCGCGCATCTGCGACACCTCCGGGTAGAGGTGCGGCTCCCCCAGCTGCCCGAACACCGATTCGTTCTCGTACAGCGTGCCGCTGTGGGTCACTTTTTCGTGATGCACGTTATTAAGAAACACGGCCTGATTCTTGCGCTTCATTAGCTGTGACGACGGGCGTCGGTGCTGGCCGCTCAGCCAGATGGACTCCTCTTTGATCACCGGATCGAGCTGAAACTGTGAGGGATAAGGCAGCTTTTCGACAAAGCCCACCTGCAGTTCATATTCGTAAGTCTCGGTTTCCACCGCCAGATTCATGCGCCGCAGCCGATCGCTGCGGGTTTTGCCCGCCCAGAAGACCTTTAAAATCCCGCCTTCATTGGCCAGCGCCTGGGAAAACTGCCCCTGTGCCGCGCTGTGCATCAGGTGGATCGCCTTGTAAATATTGGATTTCCCGGTGCCGTTCGGACCGAAGACGATATTGAGCTGCTGCAGATCCAGCGACAGGTCGCGAATCGAGCGGTAGTTTTGAATATGCAGGGTATTGATCATCGGCGGACCCACTTTGGCGGACTAATCCTGTACAAAGTTACAGTGTTCTACGCAAAGTGCAAAAAAAAGACGACAGTGAGGTGTCGTCTAAACGGGGTAGTGCTTCGGGCCTCTCAGGGTCAATGGGGCCTCGCATTTGACATTCAGGTAACGGCCAGACGCAAACCTAGATCGTCGGGATAGGGATCAAAGTAGTTTTGCGTCATCAGATACCGGTCGGGATATTCGGCCAGATAGTGTTTCAGCAGCGTGAGCGGGGCGAGAATCGGCAGTAACCCGTCGCGATAATGCAGGATCACGTCGCGTAATTCGCCGCGCTGACGGCTGTTCAGCTGGTTACGGAAATAGCCCTGAATATGCATCAGCACATTAGTGTGGTTTTTCCGCGACGCGGGTTTTCTGAGGATCGTCATCAGCTTTTCGCGATAGGCCTCGAAGAAGGCCTCCAGATCGTCCCACTCGTGCAGCGAGGCGACGAACGGACCAATCTCGCGGTAGCCCGCCTGATGGTGCGCAAGCAGCTGGAGTTTGTAACGGCTATGGAAATCCAGCAACCCGCGGCGCGTCAGGCCATTCGCCCGCAGCGTATTCAGCTCATGAAGCGCGAAAACCCGCTCGACAAAGTTCTCCCGCAGCACCGGGTCATGCAGGCGTCCATCTTCCTCCACCGGTAGCCACGGCCAGGCTTCAAGCAGGGCGGCGGTGAACAGCCCGACACCCTCCTTGCGACCCGCATTACCCTTTTCATCATACAGCCGCACGCGTTCCATGCCGCAGCTTGGCGATTTAGCACAGACGATAAATCCGCAGAGATCGCCCAGTTTCGGCACATAACCTGCTGCAAAGTCGGTCATTTTTTGGGTGACTTCTTCGTGAGGCGCTTTGCTGAACCGCATTTGCGTCTCACCGCTGGCGATCTGCGTCAGGCGCAGCGCCGGGCGAGGTGTCGGCAGGCCGATCGCCATTTCCGGACAAACGGGCCGGAAGTTCACCCACTCTGCCAGTTCATCCATGACAAAGCCCATACGCTTATGACCGCCGTCGAAGCGAACGGCGGAACCGGTCAAGCATCCGCTAATACCCAGCACTGGTTTCGTTGTCATGATGTGCACCTCCAGAGTGACTCTTTAAAAGTTACACAAAATGATTATTTTGTCCAAGTATTGGCGGATATATTTTTTATTATCTATACATATCAATCAGTTTTAGCTGCCCTTATAGGTCGAATAACCGTACTGGCTGAGCAGCAGTGGAATGTGAAGTTTTTCGTTGGTGCGGGTGACGGTAAACAGCACCGGGATCTCCGGGAAGAACGACTCCAGCTTGTTGCCGTGGAAGTATTCTGCCGTTTTGAAGGTCACTTTATAAACGCCAGGCTGCATATCCTGATCCGCCGGATAGAGCGATTTAATGCGTCCGTCCTGGTCAGTTTTGCCGCTGGCAAGCGGGGTCCATTTATCCTGCTGCTGCTTTTCCAGCGTAACGGTGACGCCCGGCGGCGGCGTGCCGGTTTGCTGGTCAAGAATATGCACGCTCAGGGTGCCGGCAGGGGCGGCACCAAAGGCGACAGGGGCAAAGGCCATAGCGGCGAGGATCAGCAGAGGGGCAGTTTTTTTCATCATGTTTTCCTGTGGAGTGATAAGTCACAGGAAAACGTTAGCATTTGCCGCGCGGGAAAATATTCAACTTTTCGTGAAGATTCCCGCAGGAGAAAATAATCAGAGGATAATTACCTCAAGGGCAACCTGCTGCTGCCACTGTTCCACCTGCTTTTTGCGCGCGGCGGTGAGTTTACCGCTGGTGACCAACAGCCACTGGCGGTCCGGGAAGATCTCCGGTGCCAGCGCGACAGGGGGAATGGGCAGAATGTTAATACGGTGGCCCTGGCCGGTGCGCGCCAGGGCTTCGAGCCAGATTTCGCACGGATCGTTCAGGTGCCAGCCGCTGAGCAGGAGGTTGTCGCCCGGCGCTTTTTTATCGCTCTCAAGGCAAAACGAGGCGTAGGCGATGATGATGCCATCAAGAATTTCGCGCAGGGTCATGACGGCAGGAACGTTGGCCGAGACCTGGCTGCGCAGCGGGCGTAGCACGTTTACGACCAGCTCCGGGCGCGGATACTCGCGACCGGCATCGTAAATCATCTGGCGCAGGGATTCGATTTTGCCCGCCTGCAAACGCTGCAGCATGGTCTGTTGCAGCGTTTGCCAGTTGTTGGTCCGGCTCGGGGCAGGGCGTTCCAGAAGCGGCTTCACCTGGCCGATGGGCACACCTTTTTTCACCCAGTCGAGGATTTTCAGCGCCTGCTGGATATCCTCGTCGCTGTACTGGCGATGGCCGCCCTCGGTGCGCTGGGGCTTGAGTAAACCGTAGCGACGCTGCCATGCCCGCAGCGTAGTAGCGGTGATCCCGCTGAGTCTGGCGAATTCGCCGATGGAGTAAGCCATGCCTGCGTCCGAAAGGGGGGAATAATCTCAATATACTACGAATATTTTCCGGCGGGATGAAGCGCCAGATCGGTGCACTACACTTTAATTCAAAACGTGCAAATGACAGGAGTTCTCATGAAACTATGGCCCGTTGTGACCGGTGTCGCCATTGCGCTGACTCTGGTTGCCTGTAAATCCCCTACGCCGCCGAAAGGCGTGCAGCCGATCACCAATTTTGATGCCAGCCGCTATCTGGGCAAGTGGTATGAAATCGCCCGTCTGGAAAACCGCTTTGAGCGCGGCATGGAGCAGGTGACCGCCACCTACGGCAAGCGCAGCGACGGCGGGATCAGCGTGCTTAACCGGGGCTATGACCCGTTGAAGCGCAAGTGGAGTGAGAGCGAAGGCAAAGCCTATTACACCGGCGAGCCAACTACCGCTGCGCTGAAGGTCTCGTTCTTCGGCCCGTTCTACGGCGGTTATAACGTGATCAAGCTGGACGATGACTACCAGTACGCGCTGGTCAGCGGCCCGGATCGCGACTATCTGTGGATCCTGTCGCGTACGCCAACCATTCCGGATGCGGTGAAGCAGGATTATCTCAATACCGCGCGCAGCCTGGGCTTCCGGGTGGATGAGCTGATATGGGTGAGACACTAAAGATCGTGCTTTCTTCCTGGGGCAATGTGCGGGCAGGGGAATAGACTTGCGTCATGGGCACACGGGAGATGACATATGCACTGGCAACCCTTTCGCGGCACCGCGCCGACCACCATGACGATCTACAGCGCGTCGTTTCCCGATATCAGCGACAACTGGCCGATGAAAGACGAGGTGACGCGTGAGCTGAACGCCGTCGATTGCGCGTTAAAGGCGGACCCGCAGCTAATGCCGCCGCTGATTGAAAAGGATGCCAGCGGCGTGAAGCGGATTAAATGTCAGCATCAGTGGTCTGAAAAGGCTTTTGCGACACGCCCGGCGGTCGTCGCCTGGCGTACCCGGCTGGTGCCCACCGCGCTGGCCCTGTACGCCATCCAGAACCCGCTGGATGAGCATCTCCCCGACGGCACCCGGATGGACAGCCGCAGCCGCCAGTGGTTTATCCACGCCAACGATGCTATCGGCATCCGTTCCCGGGCGAAGGTGCTCTCCGTGCTGGCGGAACAGTACCTGCATAACGACATCGACAACGTCTGGGTCAGCCTCGCCAGCGGGGCGGCCGTCCCGGTGCTGGAGGCGCTGCGCGGTGCCCATCTGGACGGGCAAAACGTGCATTTAACCCTGGTGGATTACGATCCCGTCTCCCTGCGCTGGGCAGAGAAAATGGCCGCCGCCGAAGGGCTGAGAGTCGGGGAGCAGGTGACGATATTGCAGCGCGATCTGAAAGACGGCCTGATCCACAGCGATAAACTGATACAGGAACTGGGCGAAGGCAAGGTCGAGCTGGTGGACGCGCTGGGGATCTTCGAATACTTCAACGACACCGAGGCAGTGACCTTCCTGCAACATGTCCTGCGCCTGATTAAACCCGGCGGAGCGCTGATTATCTCGAACATGCTCACCAGCAGCCCGCAGATTGATTTCGCCCTGCGCTGTATCGGCTGGACGCCCATCTTCCCGCGCACGTTGCAGCAGCTGCAGGATATTCATCTCGCGGCGGGTATCGCTGTGGAAAACGTGACGGTGATCGTGCCGAAAGACGGGGTGTATGCGGTGATGGAGGTGCGGGTTTAGGTTCCCTCTCCCATCGGGAAAGGGTAATCGTTAACACTTGATTAAGATCTATTGCCCTATCATGATCGCATTATGAAAATCGAAACCGCAGTTCCTTCACACTTTGAACGTCTCGTCGCGATCTGGGAGTCCTCCGTTCGTGCCACTCACCATTTTCTGCAGGAGAGCGATATCACGGCGTTACGCCCGTTATTACTCAACGCTTATCTGCCAAATTTAAACGTTGTGATTGCTCGGGATGAAACCGGCGCCATTCACGGCTTTTTGGGCGTGGACGAAAACCGCATCGAAATGCTGTTTGTCGATGATGCGAGCCGGGGAAAAGGCGTCGGCTCGCTGTTGCTGAAGTACGCCATTGACCATTTCGGCGCTAACGAGGTGGATGTTAACGAGCAAAACCCGCAGGGCGTGGGGTTTTATCAGCATATGGGGTTTGTGCAGACCGGGCGGTCAGAGCTGGACGGGCAGGGAAATCCGTTCCCGTTGCTGCATATGCGGTACGAGGGTTAATTCGAGCACAACGCCGGGTGGCGGCTTCGCCTTACCCGGCCTACAAAATCTGCATAGCGCGAACGTTACGCCGCGGCGAGCGCACCTTCAATGCCTTTTAGCTTCTGCTGCGCCAGCTTTAATTCGTCTAACAGCTTCTTCTCATGCGGGTTGTGCGCTAACACAACAATGCAGCCATCCATGACTTTTACCGTGACTTTATCTCCGGTATCAAACCCCGCCGCACGCAGCCATTTGCCGGAAAGGATCAGGTTGGGCGTACTGCGATCGAGACCTTGCGGGCGATATCCCACAATTAATGTACGCTCAGTTCCGGTTGCGATGGTGTCTGGGGTAGAATGCGAATCAGCCATAATCAACTCCTTGATAGTTGGTGAGGTTAGACGCCCTTTAGTGCTCGAACACTACCGGGCGTTGCTTCAAATCTGAATCCATGTGGTAGGTACCACATGGTGATAAACTAACCGAAATGGTACCTACCATGCAAGAGAAAAAGAAGCCAAATTTTGACCGCACCAAAAGCACGATGAAGAACATCCGGTTCGAGGATGAGCTTTTAGAACAGATTGAGAAAGCTGCGGGGAAAGGGAATTTTAGTAAGTGGGTGAAGGATGCTTGTAAATTGCGACTTGATTCCCATAAATAATAAATTTTCCGTTCAGCTTCTTATCAGACTTGTCCTAAAAAGATATTCGAGGCATTATTACTTTAGCGCACAATAGGCGTAACGGGCTTGTCTTCTACCTCACTAGAGGTCTCCGATTCACTCTGTGAATCGCTGGGGGAGGGGGGTCGAACCTTTTTCAACCAAGTGATAACTTACTTTTGCTTGGACAGGTACCGTGGAATAGCCTGAGATTCTTCTCAGGCTTTTTTTATGAGGGAGAAAAAATGAGCCTAGAACAACTATTAAGCGAAACTATTAAAGAAGAAGCTAAGAAACTAATTGATCGTTACCATGAATATCATAATAGATTACATCTTGAGCATTTAAGGAATAGCAAAAGATTTGGCCTTTCTTACACTAAGAAAAAAGAAGTTCACACTCCCGATTATTGGGAAAAGGATAAAAAATTTAACCCTTTTCATGTGTTAAGAAAACATAAAAGCATAGCTCATTCAATTGCTCAGAAAATTGCAAATAGAACGTATAAACCAAATGAAGTTCACCTGAAGAAAATTCCAAAAAGAGGCGGTGGAGAGCGAACTGTATCTATTTATCAAATTCCTGATGCTGCGGTTTCAAAATTGTTCTTCAATCGACTTTTGGAAAAAAACAAGCATAGATTTAGTTCTTTTTCCTATGCATATAGGAATGACAGAAACGTACATTTTGCAATACAGGATATTTTTGTTGATTTGTCTCTCAGCGAGAGAATGTTTATTGCTGAATTTGATTTTTCAGATTTCTTTGGAACTATCGAACATAGTTTCCTCTATGATCAGTTTAAGAAGAATGGTTTTTTTATCAGCCAAGAAGAAAAATATATAATTAAAGCATTTCTTTTAGATAGAAAGGTTGGGATACCTCAAGGGACCTCAATTAGTCTTTTTTTAGCCAATCTTTGTTGCTGGAATTTTGATCAGGCCTTGGAGCGAGAGGGCGTGAAGTTTTCGAGATATGCTGATGATACAATTGTATGGACAAGAGATTATACTAAAATCTGCAATGCTTTTAATTTGATTACTGAGTTTTCTAAAAGTGCAGGAGTGAAAATAAATGTAAAAAAATCAGATGGGATATCTTTGTTAATAAAAGATGGCTTAAAATCTGAAATTGTCTCAAAAAGGAATCTGGATTTCTTAGGATACTCATTATCAGTTGATAAGGTATCAATAAAAAATACCTCCATAATTAAAATAAAAAAACAGATTTCCTATCTGCTCTATAGAAATCTTATTCAGCCTTTAAAAAATGGTAATCTTGCTGGACAATCAATTCCAGCAAATAATAAAGATGAGAATTTTCTAAGAGCCATGGTACAGATTCGTAGATATATGTATGGTGGTCTTCAGGATTCAACTATTAAGAATTTTTTATCAGGAAGATCAAAAAGAATATTTTTCAAAGGGGTAATGAGTTTTTATCCGCTTGTTACGGATGAAGAACAATTACGGCAATTAGATGGATGGTTACTTTCAGTCATCTATAGATCGCTAAAGCTACGTTCAAAACTTCTTGGCCACCATGGCTTTAATAGGACTCATAGTTTTCCTTTTGATCAGCCAAGGAATGATTTAGTTGTGAGCTGTGCAAAAATAAAAATAAATGGAAAAAAACTTTTAGAAATACCTAGTTTTCTTTTGATAAGTAAAGCATTGAGAAAAGGGTTAATTGAAAATGGAATAGAGAGAGTAATGAACCCTAATTCCCAAAATTACAATTATAGATGGTAGGAAATTTTGGCGGAAGATCACAGGAGTCGAACCTGCCCAGGACCGCTGGCGGCCCCAACTGGATTTGAAGTCCAGCCACCTCACCGGAGATGACGATCTTCCGCGCCTCGATTGCTACATGGAGGCGGGGCGCATTATAGCTACTTTCAATCATTTACCCCATCTTTTCCCTCACTTATTTCACCCCTTTTTTGACCTGCGCTAACCCTCCAGCGTAAACCATAAGAAAATCCTCAGCTTACATTTTCCGCCTCCGCACTTTTAACGCGATCACAAAAAACAAGAAACGTAAAAACGTAACCAGAAAACGCAATACCTGCCCCGATCGCTATGGTTTACAAAATATGTAACCGGTCTCAGCGCCCTACGCGTGAAGGAATAAGAATGAAAAGCGAAGTTTTATCCGTCAAAGAGAAAATTGGTTACGGCATGGGTGACGCCGCAAGTCACATCATTTTCGACAACGTCATGCTCTACATGATGTTCTTCTACACCGATATCTTCGGTATCCCCGCCGGGTTCGTCGGCACCATGTTCCTGCTGGCGCGCGCGCTGGATGCGATTTCGGACCCCTGCATGGGGCTGCTTGCCGACCGCACCCGCAGCCGCTGGGGGAAATTCCGCCCGTGGATCCTGTTCGGCGCTATCCCGTTTGGCCTGGTCTGCGTGCTGGCCTACACCACGCCGGACCTCAGCCTGAACGGCAAGATGATCTACGCCGCCGTCACCTATACGCTGCTGACCCTGCTCTATACCGTGGTCAACATCCCTTACTGCGCGCTGGGCGGGGTGATCACCAACGACCCAACGCAGCGTATCTCCCTCCAGTCCTGGCGCTTTGTGCTGGCGACGGCGGGCGGCATGCTCTCTACGGTGCTGATGATGCCGCTGGTGAATATGATTGGCGGCGAGGATAAAGCGTTCGGCTTCCAGGGCGGCATCGCGGTGCTGTCGGTGGTGGCCTTCCTGATGCTGGCGTTCTGCTTCTTCACCACCAAAGAGCGTATCCAGGTGCCGCCGAGCACCACCTCCATGCGCGAAGATCTGCGCGATATCTGGCAGAACGACCAGTGGCGCATCGTCGGGCTGCTCACCATCCTCAATATTCTGGCGGTCTGCGTGCGCGGCGGGGCGATGATGTATTACGTCACCTGGATCATGGGCTCGCCGGAGCTGTTCGTCGCCTTCCTCACCACCTACTGCGTCGGCAACCTGATTGGCTCCGCGCTGGCGAAACCGCTCACCGACTGGAAATGCAAAGTCAGCGTCTTCTGGTGGACCAACGCCCTGCTGGCGGTAGCCAGCGTGGCGATGTTCTTCGTGCCGATGCAGGCCAGCATCACCATGTTCGGCTTTATCTTCGTCATCGGCGTCCTGCACCAGTTGGTGACGCCGATCCAGTGGGTGATGATGTCCGATACCGTCGATTACGGCGAGTGGACCAACGGCAAACGCCTGACCGGCATCAGCTTTGCGGGCACGCTGTTCGTGCTCAAGCTGGGCCTGGCCCTGGGCGGAGCATTAATCGGCTGGATGCTGGCAGGCGGCGGCTACGATGCCACAGCCAAAAGCCAGAACAGCGCCACCATCAGCATCATCATTGCCCTGTTTACCCTTGTCCCGGCGGCGTGCTACCTGCTGAGCGCGGTGATTGCCAAACGCTACTACAGCCTGAAAACGCCATTCCTGATGAAAATCATGAACGACCTGGCGCAGGGCGCGCGTCGTAATCAGCAGGAATTCAACAATCTGCCGGTCAGCAAAGAATTGCAGAACTAAGAGGACGAAAGCATGAAAATCAGTGACGGAAACTGGCTAATTCAACCGGGCCTCAACGTGACGTATCCGGTTCAGGTATTCGATGTGGAGAAGCAGGGCAACGACCTGGTGGTCTATGTCGCCCCGCGCGACGTGCGCGAGCGCACATGGCAGCTCGACACCCTGATGTTCACCGTGCGCCTGTTTGCGCCGCAGGAGGGGATTGTCGGGGTGCGCATCGAGCACTTCCAGGGCGCGCTGGATAACGGCCCGCACTATCCGCTCAACGTCCTGAAAGACGTCAGCGTCCAGATTGAAAACAACGCGGAGTTTGCTGAGCTGAAAAGCGGCAACGTCAGCGTCCGCGTCACCAAAGGCGAGTTCTGGGCGCTCGATTTCCTCAGAAACGGCCAGCGCATCACCGGTAGCCAGCTGAAAAACAATGGCTACGTGCAGGACGGCAACAGCGATCGCAACTACATGTTCGAGCGGCTGGATCTGGGGGTGGGCGAAACCGTCTACGGCCTCGGCGAGCGCTTCACCGCCCTGGTACGCAACGGCCAGACGGTCGAAACCTGGAACCGCGACGGCGGCACCAGCACCGAACAGTCATACAAAAATATCCCGTTCTATCTCACCAACCGCGGCTACGGCGTGCTGGTGAATCACCCGGAAAACGTCTCCTTTGAAATCGGCTCCGAGAAGGTGTCGAAGGTGCAGTTCAGCGTCGAGGGCGAGTACCTGGAGTATTTCGTGATCGACGGCCCGACGCCGAAAGAGGTGCTCAACCGTTACACGCAGTTCACCGGGCGTCCGGCGCTGCCGCCGGCCTGGTCGTTTGGCCTGTGGCTCACCACCTCGTTTACCACCAACTACGACGAAGCGACGGTGAACAGCTTTATCGACGGCATGGCGGAGCGCGACCTGCCCCTGCATGTCTTCCACTTCGACTGCTTCTGGATGAAGGCCTTCCAGTGGTGCGATTTCGAGTGGGACCCGGCGACCTTCCCGGATCCGGAGGGGATGATCCGCCGCCTGAAGGAGAAAGGGCTGAAGGTCTGCGTGTGGATCAACCCTTACATCGGGCAGAAATCACCGATCTTTAAGGAGCTGAAAGAGAAGGGCTACCTGCTGAAACGCCCGGACGGCTCCCTGTGGCAGTGGGATAAGTGGCAGCCGGGGCTGGCGATCTACGACTTTACTAATCCGGAAGCCTGCACATGGTATGCCGACAAGCTGAAAGGCCTGGTGGATATCGGCGTCGACTGCTTCAAAACCGACTTCGGCGAGCGCATCCCGACCGACGTGCAGTGGTTCGACGGCTCCGATCCGCAGAAGATGCACAACCACTACGCCTACATCTACAACGAGCTGGTGTGGAACGTGCTGAAAGAGACGGTAGGCGAAGAGGAGGCGGTGCTGTTTGCCCGTTCGGCCTCGGTGGGGGCGCAACAGTTCCCGGTGCACTGGGGCGGGGACTGCTACGCCAACTACGAGTCGATGGCCGAAAGCCTGCGCGGCGGGCTGTCGATCGGGCTCTCCGGGTTCGGGTTCTGGAGCCACGATATCGGCGGGTTCGAAAACACCGCTCCGGCGCATGTCTATAAACGCTGGTGCGCGTTCGGCCTGTTCTCCAGCCACAGCCGCCTGCATGGTAGTAAATCCTACCGGGTGCCGTGGGCATACGATGATGAGTCCTGCGACGTGGTGCGCCACTTCACGCAGCTTAAATGCCGGATGATGCCGTACCTCTATCGCCAGGCAGCCCTGGCCCGCGAGTTCGGTACCCCGATGCTGCGGGCGATGATGCTCGAGTTCCCGGACGATCCGGCCTGCGACTATCTCGACCGCCAGTACATGCTGGGGGATTCGGTGATGGTGGCCCCGGTGTTCAGCGAGGCGGGCGACGTGCAGTTCTACCTGCCGGAAGGGCGCTGGACGCACCTGTGGCGCAACGACGAGGTGCAGGGCAGCCGCTGGCATAAACAGCAGCACGACTTCCGCAGCCTGCCGGTCTACGTGCGTGACAACACCCTGCTGGCGCTGGGCAATAACGACCAGAAGCCGGACTATGCGTGGAATCAAGGCACCACTTTCCAGCTGTTTAACCTGGACGATGGTGCCACGGCGGTAAGCGAGGTGCCGGCGGCCAACGGTGCCGTGGCCTTTACCCTGACCGCGACGCGCAACGGGGATACCCTGACGTTAAAAGGGCGCGGCGAAGCGCGGAACTGGTCGGTCTGTTTGCGCAATGTGCATCAGATTAGCGGCGTGAAAGGCGCGTCACATGCGGGGAGCGAGTGGGGCGTGGTGGTGAAAACGGAGGGGGAGGAGGTCGTGATCCACCTCTGAGCCGTCTGTAAAACGCCCGGTGGCGCTGCGCTTACCGGGCCTACGGTTTTGATGTTGTAGGCCGGGTAAGGCGAAGCCGCCACCCGGCGATGCAGTGCGGCTTGATGCCCGGTGGCGCTATCGCTTACCGGGCCTACGGTGTTGGTGCGGGTGTTTCAACCGTACTCACCGCCCCACCCGTCATCGTCTGCGTGACCTGCTGTTTATCCATATTTATTGCGCTAAGCCTGCCGTTGACCGTCGGCTTCAACGGCGAATCTTTCTGCACATTGCCGCTGGCGTTGAGCTGGATATTGCCGTCGCCCGTCACCGGCAATGCCGGCCAGCCCCACTGCTGGATCACGTTCAACGGCACGCCACGCCCGGTCAGGTTGATGGTAGTCTGCCGCACCGGCGTCTGCGAAACGCTGGCCTTCGCCTCCAGAATCCCTTTTTCGGTAAAGGCGCTCAGCTCATTGATGGCAATGGTCGAGGCGTTAGCCGTAAGCGACAGCGACGGACGACGCACGTCCACGCGGTTAAAGGTGGCGGCCGCACCGTTCAGGGTGGCGGTGCCCGCCCATACGCCCCACTGGCGATCTTTCGCCAGCTGCAGATTGGTGCCATAGCCGTCGAGGGCGGTGATCTGCCAGGGGAAGGCGGTGTCCACGTCGATCACCAGGTTACGGCTCAGGCCGAATTTACGCAGCGTGACGCTGTGCAGCCATTCCGGCAGGGTCTCCATCCACTGCGTTTTCCAGTTCTCCGGCAGGGTGTATTCCAGCCCAGCGACGGCGACATCATCCAGTACCAGCGCTTTCCCGCTGCGCAACCAGTTGCCGGAGGTGCGCACCATCCCGCCTTCCCAACGCGAGGTGAACTGGCGCAGGGCGATCCCTTGCGGAGAAAATTCCGCATTGAGGATCGGGTCGAACAGATGCACCGAGCCGTAGATATATTCGCTGGCGTTCATCGACAGGCGGCCATCCTCGCTCTGCCAGTCGCCCTGGCTCAGGGTCAGGTTGCGCAAGCTTAAGTCGAGATCGGTAACCGCCCAGTCCGGCCCCTGAAGGCGGGCGTCGGTTACGTCCAGGCGGCCAATCTGCAACGACGGCAGGGTGGTGATGGGGGCAAAGAAGTCAGACAGCGATTTATCGCTCTGCAGGCGGATGTCGTTCAGGCGCATGTTGTCCACCTTCCAGCCGCCGTTGGCGTCGCGACGCGCGGTACCGGTGAGCGAGCCCCGCGCCATGTCGGCACCGATGGTGGTCAGGATCACCTCTTTGTCGGTCAGCTCGCCCTCGATCAGCACGTTGCTGGCCGGGACGCCGTTCAGCGTCAGCGACCCGGCGCTAATCTGGATGTTGGCTTTTTTACCCAGCACGTTGCCTGCTTCAGGGTCCCACGGACGCACGCCGCCGGTGACCTTCTGTGCGCTCAGATCCCACGCGGTATTGGGGCTGTTAAACGCCATGTTGTTCAGCAGCAGGCGATCGGCCTGGAAGGGAAGAGGTGCCGTCTGCGGGGAGAGGTTCAGCGTGCCGTCAAACAGGGTGATGGTATCCATGTGCAGCGGATCGGTGAGCTGTCGGCTGCTCACGCCGATATCCACCATCTTCGCGACCAGGGTCGCGGGTTGACCGTCGCGCCCGAAGGTGACGTTTTTCAGCACCAGGTGCGTGGGCGACGAGAAACGATGATCCATCAGGTCAAAATTGAGTTCGTAGTCGGTGTTTACCGTGATCCAGCTGCTGACCTGCGCCGCGCCCCAGCGGGTCTGAACAAGGATATAGAGCGCGAGGATCGCAATAAGCACAACGGCCAGAATACCGACGAGAAGCTTTCCAATAAATTTCATGGTCTTCCATCACGTAAAACGCACATAAAGGAGTTATGCACGATTTATGCGCAATGCTCAAGGCGGGAAGGGCGGAATTCTGGGTTACGGCAGCAGTTGCCTGCTGCCGTGAAAGGGATCAGTTCTTTTCTGGCGGGAAAATCAGGTTCAGAACGATAGCGGTGATCCCGCCGGCAGCGATGCCGGAGGAGAGCAGGTTTTTCACCCAGTCCGGGGCAAACTGCAGGATCAGCGGCTGCTGAGACACGCCCAGACCGACCGCCAGCGACAGGGCGATGATCATGATAGCGCGGCGGTTCAGCGGCTCGCGGGAGACGATACGCACGCCCGATGCCGCGATGGTACCGAACATCACCAGCGTTGCGCCGCCGAGTACCGGCTCAGGTATGTGCTGTACAAAGCCACTTACCGCCGGGAACAGGCCGAGCACGATCAGCATCAGCGCCACGACAAAGCCCACGTAGCGGCTGGCCACGCCGGTCAACTGGATCACGCCGTTGTTCTGGCCGAAGCAGGAGTTCGGGAAGGTGTTGAACACGCCGGAGACAAAGGAGTTCAGACCGTTAGCCAGCACGCCACCCTTGAGGCGCTTCATGTACAGCGGGCCAGAGACCGGCTGCTCAGAGACGTCGGAGGTGGCGGTGATATCCCCGATGGTTTCCAGGGAGGTGATCATAAACACCAGCATCAGCGGCAGGAGCAGGTTCCAGTCGATACCCAGGCCGTAGTAGAGCGGCGTCGGGACCACGATCAGCGGGCTGTCGGTCGCGGCGCTGGACTGCGGCAGCATACCCATCGCCCAGGCGGCCAGGTAGCCTGCCGCCATGGCGATCACCAGCGAGGCGACGCGCAGGTACGGGTTACGCTGACGGTTGAGCAGAATAATGATTGCCAGCACCACGCCCGCCAGCAGCAGGTTTTTCGGGGCGCCGAAGGTGTGGTCGGCCATTGCGGCGTAGCCGCCGCCGATAGAGGTCAGGCCCACCTGAATCAGCGACAGGCCGATAATCATCACCACCACGCCGGAGACCAGCGGGGTAATAATGCGGCGCGCCAGGTGCAGCACCCGGGAGATGACCATCTCGGTGCAGCTTGCCAGCATCAGGGTGCCGAACAGCGCCGCCATCATCGTCGGCACATCCGCGCCGCCGGTTTTCAGCGCCGTACCGCCCATGATCAGCGGAGCCACAAAGTTAAAGCTGGTGCCCTGAATCGACAGCAGGCCGGAGCCCACCGGCCCCCAGGCTTTAATCTGAATGATGGAGGCCACGCCCGAGGCAAACAGCGACATGCTGATGATGTGCTGGGTGTCCTGCGCCGGTAAGCCGAGCGCCTGGCAGATCAGCAGGGCAGGGGTGATGACGGCCACGAACATCGCCAGCAGATGCTGACAGGCGGCGAACAAGGTCTGCGCCAGCGGTGGACGGTCTTCAAGACGGTAAATCAGTTCACTGTTATGCGGCTGCGCAATCGGTTGCGCATCTTGCTGTTCAACGGCGTTAACGGACATCTGCTGCGATCCCCAGGAAGAAAAGCGGGCATTTTAGCCGAGTGGATGAGAAAAGCAAACGATTGCTCGCAAAAATCACACAGAAATCCCGCCGCTTATTACGGCTTTTCTGTCACGCCAGGGCAAAGTTCATTACACTCCTGCTCCCGATTGCGCTTAAGTCGCGCAATCGGTTCAGGAAAACGCGCATGTTGATGGAGCACGTGCCATATAAGGAGCCCACTATGATTCATCTCGATACGTTGTCGACCCTCGTTGCGGCAACGCTGGTTTTACTGCTTGGCCGTAAACTGGTTCACAGTGTCCCCCTTTTCAGAAAATACACCATCCCGGAGCCCGTCGCGGGCGGACTGCTGGCTGCCGTTGCGCTGCTGGTGCTGAAAAAAAGCATGGGCTGGGAAATCAACTTTGATATGTCGCTAAAAGACCCGCTGATGCTGGCCTTTTTCGCCACCATCGGCCTGAACGCTAACCTCGCCAGCCTGCGGGCAGGCGGCAAAGTGCTGGGCGTGTTCTTAATTGTGGTGGTCGGGCTGCTGGTGATGCAGAACGCCATCGGTATCGGTATGGCTTCCCTGCTGGGGCTGGATCCGCTGATGGGTCTACTGGCCGGCTCGATTACCCTTTCCGGTGGGCACGGCACCGGTGCGGCCTGGAGTAAGCTGTTTGTTGAGCGCTATGGCTTCCAGAATGCCACCGAAGTGGCGATGGCCTGCGCCACCTTTGGCCTGGTGCTGGGCGGCCTGATTGGCGGGCCGGTGGCGCGCTATCTTGTAAAACACTCCGCCACCCCGAACGGCTGCCCGGAAGATGAAGCGGTGCCGTCGGCGTTCGAAAAGCCGGACGTCGGACGCATGATCACTTCCCTGGTGCTGATCGAAACCATAGCGCTTATCGCCATCTGTCTGACGGCGGGCAAGGTGATTGCGCAACTGCTGGCGGGGTCAGCGCTGGAGCTGCCAACCTTTGTCTGCGTGCTGTTTGTGGGGGTGCTCCTCAGCAATGGCCTGGCCCTGATAGGTTTTTATCGCGTCTTTGAACGTGCGGTATCGGTGCTGGGCAACGTCTGCCTGTCGCTGTTCCTGGCGATGGCGCTGATGAGCCTTAAGCTGTGGGAACTGGCCTCGCTGGCGCTGCCGATGCTGGCTATTCTGGTCGTGCAGGCTCTGTTTATGGCGCTGTATGCGATGTTCGTCACCTGGCGGTTGATGGGCAAAAACTACGACGCGGCGGTGCTTGCAGCCGGACATTGCGGCTTTGGTCTGGGGGCAACGCCGACGGCCATCGCCAACATGCAGGCCATCACCGAGCGTTTCGGTCCGTCACATATGGCGTTTCTGGTGGTGCCGATGGTGGGGGCGTTCTTTATTGATATCGTCAATGCGCTGGTGATCAAACTCTATCTGATGCTGCCGATGTTTGGCTGATCAGGCGTTCGAGTATCGTTCGGTCTCGGGCATCCAGCGCTCGATTAACGCTGCCGCCTGGTCGGGGTAGCGGTCATGGATATGGCGTGCCAGACGCTGTACTTCAGGGATCATACCCTGATCGCGCAGCAAATCGGCCACTTTAAACTCGGCGTTACCGGTCTGGCGGGTGCCGAGCAGCTCTCCCGGGCCACGGATCTCCAGATCCTGTTGCGCAATCACAAAGCCGTCGTTACTGTCGCGTAAAACCTGTAAACGCTTCTGGGCGGTCTTGGACAGCGGAGCTTTATAGAGCAGCACGCAGTGCGAGGCCACCGCGCCACGTCCTACGCGGCCGCGCAGCTGGTGGAGCTGCGCCAGACCCAGACGTTCCGGGTTTTCGATGATCATCAGGCTGGCATTTGGTACATCCACCCCCACTTCAATCACCGTGGTGGCGATCAGCAGATGCAGATCGCCCTGCTTGAAGGATTGCATCACCGCCTGCTTTTCGGCAGGCTTCATGCGGCCATGCACCAGCCCGACGTTCAGCTCCGGCAGGGCCAGCTTTAACTCTTCCCAGGTGGCTTCCGCCGCCTGGGCTTCCAGCAGATCCGACTCCTCAATCAGGGTACAGACCCAGTAGGCCTGGCGGCCTTCCTGACAGGCGTTGCGCACCCGATCGATGATGTCGCTGCGGCGCGTATCCGGAATGGCGACGGTGGTCACAGGCGTACGGCCCGGGGGCAGCTCGTCGATGGTGGAGGTATCGAGATCGGCATAGGCGGTCATCGCCAGGGTACGCGGGATCGGCGTTGCGGTCATGATTAGCTGGTGCGGATGGTACCCCTGCTGGAGCCCTTTCTCCCACAGCGCCAGCCGCTGATGTACGCCGAAACGGTGCTGTTCATCAATGATCACCAGCGCCAGGCCGTGGAACTGCACCTGCTCCTGGAAGATGGCGTGGGTGCCGACAATCATCTGCACCTGGCCGCTGGCAATGGCCTCCTGCTGCGCCTGTCGCGCCTTGCCTTTTTGTTTTCCGGCCAGCCAGCCCACTTCAACCCCCAGCGGGGCAAACCAGCTGCGGAAGTTATTCGCGTGCTGCTCGGCCAGCAGTTCGGTCGGCGCCATCAGCGCAACCTGTCTGCCGTGGGCAATGGCGCGCAGCGCGGCCAGGGCTGCCACCAGCGTTTTACCGGAGCCAACATCGCCCTGCACCAGGCGCATCATCGGCACGTCCAGCGCCAGGTCGCGCTCGATCTCGGCGGTGACGCGGGCCTGCGCCCCGGTGGGTTTAAACGGCAGCGAGGCCAGCAGTTTATCTTTTAATTCGTTTCGGGCCGGGAGCGGCAGGGCGTGAAAACGCTGCGCCCCGGCGCGTAACGCCAGCATGCTCAGGTTATGCGCCAGCAGCTCTTCCAGAATCAGGCGTCGCTGGGCCGGATGCTGGCCGCTCTCCAGATCGCTGAGTTGCAGCGTCGGCGGCGGGCGGTGCAGGGTGCGCAACGCCTCCGGCAGGCTCATCATCCCCTGCGCCAGCTCGGGCGGCAGCAGTTCGGCAATGGCGCAGGTGTCGAGCAGCTCCAGCGCCTGATCGGTCAGCTTGCGCAGTGTCGCCTGCTTGATGCCTTCGGTGGTCGGATAGACTGGCGTCAGCGTCTCCTGCATTTCCGGAGTGCTGAGATCGCCCTGTACGCGGTACTCGGGATGGATCATCTCCGCGCCGTATTTCCCGCGTTTGGCTTCGCCGTAGGCCAGCACCCGTCGCCCGGCGGCGAGGCTGTTTTTCATCGCCGCGCTGAAGTTGAAGAAGCGCATGGTCAGGATGCCGGAGCCGTCGCTGATCTGGCAGGTCATCATCCGACGACCGCCGAAGGTGATATTGCTGTTCAGCACTTCGCCTTCAACCGTGGCGTAAATCCCGGGCAGCAGATCGCCAATCTGATAGAGTTGGGTGCGGTCTTCATAACGCAGGGGGAGGTGCAGGAGGAGATCCTGCACGGTATGCAGGCCAATTTTTGCCAGTTTGCTGCTCTGGGCCGCGCCAACGCCCGTCAGGGAATTGAGCGGCACAGCATCCAGCAGGCGGCCTTGCATGATTATTTCGCCGCTTGCATGGTGGCCCACCACGTTGCATCGGCTTCGATTTCGCCCTGCATGTTCACGTGGGGGTAGGGTAGTTTTTTCTGCTTCGCCACGTTGGCCAGCACCGGATAGCCGCCTTCAAACAGCAGGCGCTGCTGCTCGTCTTCCGGCAACATGCTGTTCTCACGTTTGTACATCCCGGCATTCTGTCGCTGGCGCTGGGCTTCATACAGAATGAGCGCGGACGCTACGGAGACGTTCAGGGACTGCACCATGCCGATCATCGGAATGATAATGTCCCGATCCGCCAGATCTAACGCTTCCTGGGTGATCCCCGTCTTCTCCTGACCCATCAGAATGCAGGTCGGACGGGTATAATCAATCTCACGGAAATCGACGGCTTTGTCGGAAAGGTGGGTTGCCAGAATCTGCATGCCGCGTCCCTTCAGATGCGAAATGGCGTCGGCAATATTGTCGTGGGCTTTGACCTGTACCCAGCTGTTGCTGCCTGCGGCAGCCGAGGCCATGGGACGCATCCGTGTACCCTTCCAGACGGCGTGCACTTCATGCACACCGACGGCGTCTGCGGTACGGACGATAGCAGCCACGTTATGAGGTTTATGGACCTGCTCCATGCAGACCGTCAGATCGGGCTGACGCCTGGCGAGCATTTCGCAAATCCGGGCATAACGCGTTGAATTCATAAAGCTAGTTTCGGTTACGGGTGACTTTAATCACGTCGGCCATCACGCGGATTTTGCGCATGATGTTCGCCAGATGCACACGGTCCCGCGCGGTCAGACGAATAAAGGCGCTGTAAACGCGGCCATCTTTCTCTTCCGTATTCAGGCTATGAATGTTGGAAGAGGCAGTGTTGATTGCCGCCGTCAGGTTCGCCAGCGCACCCTGGTGGTTGAACATATCCACCTTAATTTCGGTGATAAATTCCTGCTCGGTCTCTTTATCCCACTCTACCGCCATAAACTTCTCAGGCTCTTTCTGATAGCCGCGGATGTTACGACAGGATTCGTGATGGATAACCAGGCCTTTACCAGGGCTGACGTGGGCAATAATCGGGTCGCCCGGGATCGGTCGGCAGCACTTGGCAAAAGTAATCAATACGCCGTCGGCGCCTTTGATCGGCAGATGGCCGTGGCTGGTTGATGACGGCTGCGGCACAGAGGTTTCGCCCTGCTGCAGGTTCTTCGCCACCACCACGCTCATCGCGTTACCCAGACCGATCTCTGCCAGCAGGTCATCAAGCGAGGCGAGCTTCATACGCTCCAGCTCGTGCTGAATGCTCTCTTTCGGGATCTCGGCCAGCTTACGGCTGCCGCCCAACGCGTGGTTGAGCAGACGACGGCCCAGGCTGACGGAGTCGTCGCGTTTGAGGTTCTTCAGCAGCTGGCGGATCTTGGCGCGGGCTTTCGAGCTCACCACAAAGTTGAGCCACGCCGCGTTCGGACGCGCGCCCGGTGCGGTAATGATTTCCACCGTCTGGCCGCTGGTCAACGGCTGTGACAGCGGATACGGCTGGCGGTCGACGCGCGCGCCCACGCAGGCATGACCGATATCGGTATGCACGGCGTAAGCGAAGTCGACCGGGGTTGCGCCAGCAGGCAGCTCGACAATGCGCCCCTCTGGCGTGAAAACGTAAATCTCATCCGGGAAGAGATCGGATTTAACGCTCTCGATAAATTCAAACGAGCTACCGGCGCTCTGCTGTAGCTCCAGCAGGCTCTGCATCCAGCGCTGGGCGCGGATCTGCGCGGTAGTGCTGCTTTCGCCGCCACGCTCTTTGTAGGCCCAGTGCGCGGCAACACCCATCTCCGCCATCTGATCCATGTCTTCGGTACGGATCTGCACCTCAACCGGCACGCCGTGCGGGCCAATCATCGAGGTGTGCAGAGACTGATATCCGTTCGCCTTTGGAATGGCGATATAGTCCTTCATTCGACCCGGACGTGGCTTGTAAAGGCTGTGCATCTGACCCAGCACGCGATAGCAGGTATCAGAGTCCTGGACGATCACGCGGAACGCGTAGATATCCATGATCGAGTGAAAACGCTGCTCCTTGAGCACCATTTTGCAGTAGATGGAGTACAAATGCTTTTCGCGACCGCTGACGCGGCAGGGAATACCGGCTTCCTGCAAACGCCCTTCGATTTCAGAGAGAATCTTCTGAATCATCTCCTTACGGTTACCACGTGCGGCTTTCACCACCTCTTTGATCACCCGGAAGCGGTTCGGGTACAACGCTTCAAAACCCAGCTCTTCCAGCTCGGTTTTAATGTGATGAATACCTAAACGGTGCGCCAGCGGGCTGTAGATTTCGAGGGTTTCACGGGCAATGCGACGACGTTTATCCGGGCGTAGGGAGCCCAGGGTGCGCATATTGTGGGTACGGTCAGCGAGTTTGATCAGAATGACGCGGATATCCTGCACCATCGCCATGATCATTTTGCGGAAGTTTTCGGCCTGCGCCTCTTTCTTGTCGCGGAAATTCAGCTTATCAAGCTTAGAGACCCCTTCCACCAGCTCGGCAACGCTTTTGCCAAACAGCTGTTCCATGTCCTGGTAGGTGGCGGGGGTATCTTCGATCACGTCATGCAGCAGGGCGGCCATCAGCGTTTCGTAGTCGAGTTTCATCTCGGCCAGAATACAGGCCACCGCTACCGGGTGCGTGATATAGGGTTCACCGCTTGAACGTGTCTGGCCCTCGTGAGCGTCACGTGCAACGAGATACGCCTGCTGGAGACGTTTAATCTGGTCTACCGGCAGGTAGGTTTGAATCAGTTGATTCAGGCTTTCAAACAGATACAAGGGCGACCCGCAGGTTTAATTAACGACGACCTTCAGCAATGGCGGTAACGGCCTGCAGTTCTGCGGCTTCCTGCTCTTGCTGCTCCTGGCGCTCACGTACGTCGAGGATCTGGTTGTTGATCAGACCTTCTTCGATTTCGCGCAATGCGATAACGGTGGTTTTATCGTTTTCTTCCGGTACCAGCGGATCTTTACCGCCTGACTGCATCTGACGAGCGCGACGCGCGGCGACCAGCACCAGGTCAAAACGGTTACCAATTTTCTCTACAGCGTCCTGAACAGTTACGCGTGCCATACTTAAAATGCTCCACAGATGAAGAAATGACTGGGCATGATACTGAATGTGGGTTCAGTCTGCCAACAGTTTGGTGATTAATGCGTCATGTCGCTGCTTCTGGCGGCTCATGCGCAGGCGTTCGGCGCGAAGGATAGTTTTGAGATCGCTCAGGGCGGCGTCAAAATCATCATTCACAATCAGGTAATCATATTCGGCGTAATGGCTCATTTCCGCAACTGCCTGGGCCATACGTTTTGCAATAACCTCTTCGCTATCCTGGCCACGGCCACGAAGACGGCGATCCAGCTCGTCTTTCGACGGCGGTAAAATAAAGATACTGCGGGAATCAGGCATTTTCTTGCGAATCTGCTGCGCGCCCTGCCAGTCGATATCAAGGAACACGTTCACGCCGGTCGACAGCACCTGCTCAATGGTTTCACGCGAGGTGCCGTAGTAGTTACCGAAAACTTCTGCGTGTTCAAGAAACGCATCTCTGCCAATCATCGTTCTGAATTCATCGTGATCAACAAAGAAATAGTGTTCACCGTGCACTTCACCCGGACGCGGCGCGCGCGTGGTGTGAGAAACCGATACCTGGGTATCGTACAGCGGTTGGGTTTTTAACAGTGCCTGAATCAGGCTGGATTTACCCGCGCCACTAGGGGCAGAAACAATATAAAGCGTGCCTTGAGCCATGAGAGTCTTTTGTATGTGTTAGCGAAGAAAGTCCTACATACGGGCTTATTATACACGTCGCCGCTTCGTGACGTAGCCTTTGTCACACTTTTTCCGTTTCTTCGTTGATTTTTGCTCGCCCTTTTCCGCTTTTCTCCGCCGTTTGCTGCAACAGAAACAAAGTCCTGATGCTGGCTCGTAAAGTCTGTTTTTGCCTGTCGCCTGCGTTTTCGTACCGCGTTATACCCCCGTATACAACAGGGAGGAACGACGATGTGGCGATGTTTTGGTGTACTTATGCTGCTCTGGAGCAGCAGCGGGATGGCGGTTTGCCCGGTCTGGTCACCCGCGCAGGCAGCGCAGGAGATCGCCCGACTCAGTGCGCAAATGGCCCGCTGGGATAAGGCTTACTGGCAGCAGGGCGTCAGCGACGTGAACGACGAGGTATATGACCAGCTGGCCGCGCGGCTGAGACAGTGGCGGCACTGCTTTGGTGATGAACAGGTGACAGACGCGCCGTTGCCTGCGGGCGGTTCGGTCAGGCATCCGATCAGCCATACCGGGGTGATGAAGGTGGCCGATAAAGCGGAACTGCGGCAGTGGATGCATTCGCATCGCGATCTGTGGATCCAGCCCAAGGTGGATGGCGTGGCGGTGACGCTGGTTTACCGTCAGGGGCAGCTGGTGCAGGCCACCAGCCGGGGCGACGGGCTAAAAGGCGAAGACTGGACGGCGAAAGTGAAGCGCATCGCCACGGTGCCCGCCCGGGTGACGGGCCCGCTCGCCAACAGCGTGTTGCAGGGGGAGCTCTTCTTACAGCGCGAAAATCATGTCCAGCGCCAGATGGGCGGTATGAATGCGCGGGCAAAAGTCGCCGGGGCGATGATGCGGCAGGATGACAGCGCCGTCCTGGATCAGATCGGCATCTTCATCTGGGCCTGGCCGGATGGCCCCACCCCGATGGGCGAGCGTTTGCGGGCGTTAGCCCGGGCGGGCTTCACCCTGACCGAATCCTGGACGCAGAAAATCAGTTCAGTGGAGGAGGCCGAAAATATGCGCGACCGCTGGCTGAAGTCGCCGCTGCCCTTTGTTACCGATGGTATTGTGATCCGCTCGGCACAGGAACCCGCAGGCAACCGCTGGCTGCCGGGAGACGGCAGTTGGGTGGTGGCGTGGAAATATGCTCCGGCCATACGGGTCGCAGAGGTCAGGGCTATTAACTTTGCCGTGGGACGTACCGGCAGGATCGCGGTGGTCGCGACACTTGAGCCGGTACAGCTTGATGATAAACGGGTGCAGCGCGTCAATCTGGGGTCGGTGGGCCGCTGGCAGGCACTGGATATTGCGCCGGGCGATCAGGTTCAGGTTAGCCTGGCCGGGCAGGGGATCCCGCGGGTGGATAAGGTTGTCTGGCGAGGGACCGACCGACAAAAACCGGTGCCACCAGAGTCGCGCTTCACACCGCTCACCTGTTTTTATGCCTCACCGGAATGTCACGAACAGTTTATGGCCCGGCTGGCCTGGCTGAGTTCATCGTCGGTATTAAACATCGAAGGGCTGGGCGACGCAGGCTGGCAGGTGCTTCATCAGGCACATCATTTTGAGCACCTGTTTTCGTGGCTGACGCTCACCCAGGAGCAGCTCCAGCATACGCCCGGTCTTTCGGCGCAGCGCGGCCTGCGGCTCTGGCATCAGTTCAACCTGGCGCGCCGTCAGCCCTTTACCCGTTGGCTGGATGCGCTTGGCGTACCTCTTCCCCGGGTGGCCATGCGTGCGCTGGGCGACCAGCACTGGCAGCAGTTACAGAACAGGGATCCGCTGGGCTGGCAGCAGGTTCCAGGCATTGGCGTGGAAAGAGCGCGCAGGCTGGTTGACTTTATCCGTAACCCTAACGTTAACATCCTGACGTCCTGGCTTAATGAGCAGGGCGTGCAGGGATTTTAGTGGCTGTCGTGGCGGTAATAAAAGACCGGTAAGCCCAGCTTTAAACGCAGCGCCAGCATGCGGGCGGTAAAGCCAAAGAGCAGCGTGGAGATAATTACCACATCCTGATTGCTGACGTAGTGCTGCAGAGCGACGTACAGCACCGCTGCCGCGAAGGAGACCCCGGCATAGAGCTCTTTCTGAAAGACCAGTGGAATGCGTTTGCAGAACATATCGCGCAGTACCCCGCCAAACACGCCGGTGATCACCGCCGCGATAGTGGCGATAACCGGACCTTCGCCCATATCCAGCGCGACCTGGGCCCCGATAATGGAGAAGACGATCAGGCCGAGCGCATCCAGCACCAGAAACAGACGCCGCAGATGGGGCATCACCGGAGCGAGGATGGTGGTCAACACCGCGGCGACGGCGACAATAATCACATATTCAGGATGCTGCACCCAGCCGAGCGGGTAGTGGCCCAACAGGATATCCCGAACGGACCCCCCACCCAGCGCCGTTGCGGTGGCAATAATAATAACGCCGAAGGTGTCCATACGACGACGTCCGGCGGCCAGGGCACCGGTCATGGCCTCAGCGGTAATACCGATCAAATACAGGATGTGCAGCAGCATGTTACCCCCAACTTTAATGCCGTCAGGGTAACTTTTTGTGGGCTGGCTCACGATTTAGATTTTTTTGTGCGAGCGGGTATGCCTTAGATTAGCTAATGCTTGAATAGCTCAATGAGTGCGATATCGCTTTTTTTACTCATATATCGCATTAGATTTATTTGGTCTTAACTACCGCGGGCGACTAAAAACCTGGCGGAACATCGGTACCAGCACTTTATTACCGGTTTCGCTGAGGTGATTATCGTCGAAGTACCAGGGTTGTAGATTTTTACTGCCCATGCAGCGACCCGCGGTACAGAGCCAGGCGGTGGGATCCAGCACCTGAACGCCGCACTGTTTTGCCGCCCGCGCCTGGGCCTGTAAAATAGCCGCGTTCTTTTTCTCGTAGCTCGCCAGTGAGACTGATAAATCGCGGGTGGCTCTGCCAGTCATCAGACGATGGGATAACGTGCGGGGAATGTTATGCGCCATCTCGGGGATCGGGTTCACCAGGTAAACAGGATGCTCGCGATTCAGGGTGCACGCCATTCCGACCACCGCATCGGCATACTGTTGCAGGTACGCCTCCTTGTTTTGCGGCCTGGCGTCGAAGGTCACCAGCTGCTGTTCCGCATAATGCGTCAGGCGGTTCACAATCACCACCGGAACATCTGACGGGTAATTCTGCAGCCGTGAAGGAAGGGAGCGATTAAATGCTCCGCACCGTTTGTTCTCGTCAACTTCACCCGTCGCCAGCGTCGGGCAGCCAGAATAAGTGATACCGATAACCGAGCCTTTACCCTGTGCAGCTTCTGCCAGTGCGGTCGCGGTGGCTTCTGCATGACTGTCGCCAATAATGATGGCGGCAGGCTTGCCCGTACCGTAAAGGCTTAAGTGCGTTTTCGGGTTGGCAGCATAGTTTTTATTGGTGGCTTCCAGCGCGATTTTGTTTACCAGAGGATCGGGCTGGCTGACGACGATACTGTTTTTCACCAGATAGCTAAACAGCCAGGCAACGCCCACGCAGGCAAACAGGATTAACCAGAATGTGCGGGTCGTACGCTGGCTCAGGTAGTTTTTTCCGGGCTGTTCAATCAAAACCCAGGAGAGCCATCCGGCGGCAAAGGAGAGCGCAATCGCGCTCATTACCCACGGCCCGTTATGCTGTCGCCCTGAATAGATCAGAAACACCACAATGGGCCAGTGCCATAAATAAACGGAATACGAGCTCAGTCCTGCCCAACGAAAATTCCGGTCAAACAGGCTCACCAGCGGTTGGTAGTCGCTGTAAATCACCAGCATCGCGCCCACGACGGGCAGTAAAGTCAGTGGCCCGGGCCAGGCTTGCTCTGCGGTGATAGAAAAGAGTGAGATAAGTATCAGGGCGTAACCTGCGATCGCCGCAACCGGACGAAGCCCTAATGGCAGAACAAAACGCTGCGCGGCATACCACACCAGCCCGCCGCACAGCATTTCCCAGGCGCGATACGGCATCAGATAGAAGCTGGTGGACGCGTTGCCAGAGGTGTGCGTAATGCTCACCATAAACGACGCGACGGTGAGGACCAGCAGGCAGAGCCCGGTGTTCAGCTTTTTTCTGAGGGGGTAAAGACCCATCATAATAAAAGGTAAAACCAGGTAGAATTGCCATTCAACAGACAATGACCAGGTATGTAAAAACCAGTTTTCATGCGAGTCGAGGGCAAAATAGTCCCCGGACTCTTTGTTGAGTTTCAGGTTCGAAATAAATAGTGCGGCATAGCCAATATAGTTTCCGAGCTTTTTATACTCATTTGTCGGTAGCCAGAAAAAGGTCGCCACGGCGATGACCAGACACATCGCCAGTAGGGCAGGAATTATTCTCTTGCAGCGCGCGGCATAAAACTGAATAAGATTAAAGCTGTTCCTTTCCAGGCCGGTGGCGATGATTTTGGTCATCAGGAAGCCGGAGATAACAAAAAATACATCCACGCCCGCAAAACCGCCGGGCAACAGGGTGGCGGTAAAGTGATAAAAAACGACAGAAAGAATGGCTATTCCGCGCAGCAGGTTAATGTCTTGCCTGAAATCGCGGTCAACTGAGAGGCTGGATACGTCCTCTAAAGATAAGTTGATGTTTGCCATTAGGTTTCCTGAAAGGACGCTCAAAATAAGAAATGCGGCCTGCATTCTATCAAAATCGCTAAAAGTCTGCTTATGTTCTGATGCGCCGAAAGCAGACAGTAAATTCTTATGGCTATTAAATGAAAATGGTCCCGTTAAGGGACCATTAATAACAAATCGACGCCTGTTACGGCTTATTCGATGTTCTGAATCTGCTCGCGCATCTGTTCAATCAGTACCTTCAGCTCAATCGCAGAATTGGTGACTTCTGCGTTGATCGATTTCGACGCCAGGGTGTTCGATTCGCGGTTGAACTCCTGCATCATAAAGTCGAGACGGCGGCCCACGGCCTCTTTCTTCTTCAGAATGTTGTAGGTCTCTTTGACGTGCGCTTCCAGACGGTCCAGCTCTTCAGAAACGTCGATACGCTGGGCCATCAGCACCAGCTCCTGCTCGAGACGGTTATTCTCCAGCTGAACTTCGGCGTCTTCCAGTTTGGCGACCAGACGCTCACGCTGCCACTGCAGGATTTCTGGCATATGGGAGCGGACTTTCACTACTTCGCCGCTCACGCCTTCCAGACGCTGCTCGATCAGTGCCTTCAGCGCCTGGCCTTCGGTTTCACGGGCTACGATGAAGTCATCCAGGGTACCGTCCAGTGCAGCCAGAATTTCAGCGGTAATCGCGTCCAGATCCTGTTCGCCAGCCGCCATCACCCCAGGCCAGCGCAGAATATCAACCGGGTTGATTTCGCCTTCGTCGCTCTGCATTTTGACCCAGTTAGCGGCGTTCACCAGCTGTTTAGCCAGTTTCTCGTTGAGGATCAGCTCCCCTTGCGCACTCGCATCGGGCTCAAAACGCAGGTTGCATTCAATCTTTCCGCGCGTCAGGCGAGCACGGATACGCTCACGAACCACGGGCTCAAGACTGCGGAACTGCTCCGGCATACGGAAATAGGTTTCAAGATAGCGTTGGTTTACCGAGCGCATTTCCCAGGTAGCGCTGCCCCAGCTACCCTTGATTTCACGGCGGGCGTAGGCGGTCATACTGCGGATCATAGACATTTCCGTTTTTGAAGGAGAGATGGGGGGATTATAGCTTTCGGGGCTTTCTCAGGATAGGAATAAGCGCGTTTAATCCGTATAATGCGCAGCCACATTCGTTTCAAGCCGGAGATATCATCATGCGTCCATCAGGTCGTAGCGCCAACCAGGTGCGCCCCGTCACCCTGACCCGTAACTATACAAAACACGCTGAAGGCTCTGTGCTTGTTGAATTTGGTGACACCAAAGTGCTGTGCACAGCCTCCATTGAAGAGGGCGTGCCGCGCTTCCTGAAAGGCCAGGGGCAGGGCTGGATCACTGCCGAATACGGCATGCTGCCACGCTCCACCCATACCCGTAACGCCCGCGAAGCGGCGAAGGGTAAGCAGGGCGGCCGCACCATGGAGATCCAGCGTCTGATCGCCCGCGCGCTGCGCGCGGCTGTCGATCTGAAAACGCTGGGTGAATTCACCATCACCTTGGACTGCGACGTGATCCAGGCTGACGGCGGCACCCGTACGGCCTCCATTACCGGTGCCTGCGTGGCGCTGGCCGATGCCCTGAACAAACTGGTCGCGGCCGGTAAGCTGAAAGCTAACCCGCTGAAAGGCATGGTTGCGGCAGTGTCTGTAGGGATCGTCAATGGCGAAGCGCTGTGCGATCTGGAGTACGTTGAAGACTCCGCGGCAGAGACCGACATGAACGTGGTGATGACCGAAGACGGTCGTATCATCGAGGTGCAGGGCACCGCTGAAGGTGAGCCATTTACTCACGAAGAACTTCTGGCGCTGTTGGCGTTAGCCCGAGAGGGAATCGAATCTATCGTAACGACGCAGAAGGCGGCGTTAGAAAATTGATTTTAAAGGCGACTGATGAGTCGCCTTTTTTTTGTCCGTAGAAAAGTAAGGAGCGAATCCATGAAACCTTATCAGCGCCAGTTTATTGAATTTGCGCTTAGCAAGCAGGTACTTAAGTTTGGCGAGTTCACGCTGAAATCCGGGCGCAAGAGCCCCTATTTCTTTAACGCCGGGCTGTTTAATACCGGGCGCGATCTGGCTCTGTTAGGCCGCTTCTATGCCGAAGCGCTGGTGGATTCCGGGATTGAGTTCGACCTGCTGTTTGGCCCGGCATACAAAGGCATCCCGATTGCCACCACCACCGCCGTGGCGCTGGCGGAGCATCACGATCGCGACGTGCCGTACTGCTTTAACCGTAAAGAGGCCAAAACCCACGGCGAAGGCGGTAATCTGGTCGGCAGCGCGCTGCAGGGCCGCGTCATGCTGGTGGACGATGTGATCACCGCAGGCACCGCCATTCGTGAATCGATGGAGATTATCCAGGCGAACAACGCTACGCTTGCTGGCGTGCTGATCTCGCTGGACCGCCAGGAGCGCGGCCGTGGCGAAATCTCCGCTATCCAGGAAGTGGAGCGCGATTACAGCTGCAAAGTGACCTCAATCATCACTCTGAAAGACCTGATTGCCTATCTGGAAGAGAAGCCGGAGATGGCAGAGAGCCTGGCGGCGGTGCGTGCGTATCGCGAAGAATTTGGCGTCTGAGTTAATTGCCCGGTGGCGCTGCGCTTACCGGGCCTACCCGTTACTGCAACTGCGCGGCGACTAACGGCCAGCGGGCGTCAAAATCGTCCGTTGGGCGATATTTGAATTCACTGCGCACAAAACGTGAGAGCATCCCTTCACAGAAGGCCAGTACCTGCCCGGCAAGCAGCGATTCATCCATGCTGTAACCCTCGCCTTCACGCATCTTCTTTTCGCGCAATACCTGGCGCAGCTGCGCTTCAATACGTTCGAAAAGCTGGTTAATGCGCCCCTGCAGCCTGTCCTGTTCAAACATCAGCGCGTGGCCGGTCAGGATACGGGTTAAACCCGGATTGCGCTCGCCGAACCCAAGGATCAGCTGAACAATTAGACGCAGCCGTGCGGTGGTGTCTTTTTCATCCTTCAGAATCAGGTTGATACGCGTGATCAGGCTGTCTTCGATAAACTCGATCAGGCTGTCGAACATCCGCGTTTTGCTGGGGAAATGACGGTACAGCGCCGCTTCCGACACGCCCACAGAGGCGGCCAGTTTTGCGGTGGTGATGCGTTGACTGCCATCGCTGGATTCAAGCATCAGAGCCAGAGATTGAAGTATTTCTTCGCGACGATTCCTTTTCGCTGTTTGTTTTTCTGCCATGTTGCAAAATACCCCTGAAAATAAGCACTTGTCAGGCTGACATCCACACAACGACCGCAAACGTCCGTTTGCGGTTTGTTAATACGTTATTAGATTGTGAGATGCGTTTAGCCGGGTTTATTTACGCCCGGAATGGCCGAAGCCGCCTTCGCCGCGATCGGTCGCGTCGAAGTCTTCTACCAGATTAAATTCAGCCTGTACCACCGGGACGAATACCATCTGGGCGACACGCTCGCCGGGTTGAATGGTGAAGCTGTCCTGGCCACGGTTCCAGACGGAGACCATCAGCTGACCCTGATAGTCCGAATCGATAAGCCCCACCAGGTTGCCCAGCACGATACCATGCTTATGGCCAAGGCCAGAACGTGGCAGGATCACCGCCGCCAGAGAGGCATCGGCAATGTGGATTGCAAGACCGGTCGGCAGCAGCGTGGTGGCGCCCGGTGCCAGCTCTACGGCGTCGTCGAGGCAGGCGCGCAGATCAAGACCGGCAGAGCCGGAAGTGGCATAGGTCGGCAGCGGAAATTGCTGACCAACACGCGGGTCCAGAATCTTAACGTCGATTTTTTTCATCATAACGGGTAACGATCTCGTCCAGTAATAGTTGGCCCAGGAGTTCCTTGCGCTCAAGCGGTAAGACTTTATCTCCATCCTGCCAGAATAGGTGCAGTGCGTTGCTGTCGCTGTTAAATCCTTGAGTGGCCAGCGATACGTCGTTCGCGCAAATTAAATCGAGGTTTTTGCGGGTACGTTTTTGCCGGGCATATTCTTCCACATTATTCGTTTCAGCGGCAAACCCAACAACGTAAGGCCGTCGATTTTTTAGCGCGGCGACACCGGCAACGATATCCGGGTTTTTCACCATTTTTATTGTGATTTCATCGCCTTGCTTTTTAATTTTTTCATCCGCCACGGCGGCTGCGCGGTAGTCCGCTACGGCGGCACAACCAATAAAAATCTGCTGCTGTTGCGCCTGCGCCTGGACGGCTGCTTCCATCTCCAGCGCGGTCGTTACGTCGATGCGCTGCACCTGCGCCGGCGTTGGCAGCGACACCGGGCCGCTGACCAGCGTGACTTTGGCTCCGCGCTGCGCGGCGGCGGCGGCAATCGCAAAGCCCATCTTGCCGGAGCTTTGGTTAGTGATATAGCGCACCGGATCCAACGGCTCACGCGTCGGACCCGCGGTAATCATGATGTTCAGATGTTGCAGATCGTTGACAGGTGAAAAATGGCCGGCGGCCAGATCCACAATCGCCAGCGGATCCAGCATGCGGCCCGGGCCGATGTCGCCACAGGCCTGGCTGCCGCTGTCCGGCCCCCACATCAGCAGCCCGCGCGAGGCGAGCGTTGCCAGGTTATGCTGCGTTGCCGCGTTGCGGTACATCTGCTGGTTCATGGCAGGCACCACGGCGACCGGCGCCGGGGTGGCCAGGCAGATGGTGGATACCAGGTCGTTGGCCATGCCGGCGGCTACGCGGGCGATAAGATCGGCGGTGGCCGGGGCGAGGATGACTAAATCCGCCCATTTGCCCAGCTCAATATGGCCCATTGCGGCTTCTGCCGCCGGATCGAGCAGGCTGTCCGATACCGGGTAGCCTGAAACCGCCTGCAGGCTCAATGGCGTAATGAACGCTTTGCCCCCTTCGGTTATTACCACCCGCACGTCCGCGCCGCGCTCGCGCAAACGGCGCACCAGTTCCGGCGCTTTATAGGCTGCAATGCCGCCGCTGACGCCGAGAACGATTTTTTTACCGGCCAGGCTCATCATGATTCTTTCCTGTTGGGTTCACCTGAGAGACGGCCATTTTATCACAATCCGAAAAGCATCGTGATGTTGTCCATCCGCCACTTTGCGAGGCGTTACGCAAGACGGGCAATACGCCGTCGTGAGGAGCCGGGGTCTGTGGCAGCATGGTGTGGTCAGGGAGAAGGAGAGAATATGGAGACATCAACCCCGCTGCTACCGCGGGAAAAAATGCTACGCGATGGCGCGACCTTGCTTACGAACGAAGAGCTGCTGGCGCTGTTCCTGCGTACCGGGACGCGGAGTAAAAATGTGTTCGCGCTTGCCAGAGATTTGTTGCACCATTTTGGCTCGCTGCATGGTTTGCTGTCCGCAGAGATGAAGGATTTCAGGCAGGTCGAAGGTATTGGTTTAGCGACGTTTGCCCAGTTGAAGGGGATAGCGGAGCTTGCCCGTCGCTACTACTGTTCGGGGATACGGGGAATTAACCCACTGCAGGATCCGGAGATGACCCGGGAGTTTGTGCGCAGCCAGCTGGCGGAGGACGAGCGTGAGATCTTTATGGTTATCTTCCTTGATAACCAGAACCGGGTCCTGAACCATTCCCGGTTATTTTCGGGGACGCTGAGCCATGTAGAGGTTCACCCACGTGAAATTGTGCGCGAAGCGATAAAAGTGAATGCCGCTGGCGTGATCCTCGCGCATAATCACCCCTCAGGACGCGCCGAACCGAGCAAAGCCGACAGAGACGTGACCGCACGGATCATGAAATGCTGTCAATTCATGGACATTCGTGTGCTTGACCATCTGGTGATAGGTCGGGGAGAATACGTTTCGTTTGCTGAACGTGGGTGGATTTAAGCCATTTCTCGCGATCCATCGGGATCTTTGTCTGTTCGGGACTTGAGCACATCCTCGAGTCAGCGTATACTACGCCACCTTTGAGAATCTCGGGTTTGGCATTTGGGCCTGGCAATCGATGGTTCACTAAGACACTAAATTATTCAGGCTGCATCAAGGCGGCAAGAGAGTGAATCCCTGGGAGCATACTTAAGTATGTGACCTGGGTGAGCGAGCGCAGCCAACGCAGACGCAGCTTGAAGAATGACGTGTAGAATCGCGATGACTGGGCTGTAAAGCCTGACGAGGCGCCGATACCCCATACGAAGCTCGAGCTAATTTGATTTTTGGAGAATAGACATGTCCCGAGTCTGCCAAGTTACTGGCAAGCGTCCGGTGACCGGTAACAACCGTTCCCACGCACTGAACGCGACTAAACGCCGTTTCCTGCCGAACCTGCACTCTCACCGTTTCTGGGTTGAGAGCGAGAAGCGTTTTGTCACCCTGCGTGTATCTGCTAAAGGTATGCGTGTTATTGATAAGAAAGGCATCGATACAGTTCTGTCCGAACTGCGTGCCCGTGGCGAAAAGTACTAAGTACTTAAAGAGGAAATAAATCATGGCTAAAGGTATTCGTGAGAAAATCAAGCTGGTTTCTTCTGCTGGTACAGGTCACTTCTACACCACCACGAAGAACAAACGTACTAAGCCGGAAAAACTGGAACTGAAAAAGTTCGATCCAGTTGTACGCCAGCACGTACTGTACAAAGAAGCTAAAATTAAATAATTTTAGACTCCTCGTACTGAAAAACCCCGCAACTGCGGGGTTTTTTGCATTCTGAATCTCAACGGAGGAACCATGCCTGAATTACCTGAGGTAGAGACCAGCCGTCGTGGCATTGAGCCCCACCTGGTCGGTGCAACCATTCTTCACGCTGTTGTCCGCAACGGACGTCTCCGCTGGCCAGTTTCTGATGAGATCCACGCCCTGAGCGATAAACCGGTTCTCAGCGTACAGCGCCGCGCGAAGTACCTGCTGCTGGAGCTGCCGGATGGCTGGATCATCATCCATCTGGGAATGTCCGGGAGCTTACGCATCCTCAGCGAAGAACTGCCTGCTGAAAAGCACGACCACGTTGACCTGGTGATGAGTAACGGTAAAGTGCTGCGCTATACCGATCCGCGCCGCTTTGGTGCCTGGCTGTGGACCAAAGAGCTGGAAGGGCATAACGTGCTGGCGCACCTGGGGCCGGAGCCGCTCTCGGATGAGTTTGACGCGGAGTACCTGAAAGCGAAGTGCGCGAAGAAGAAAACCCCGATTAAACCCTGGCTGATGGATAACAAGCTGGTGGTCGGCGTTGGTAACATCTACGCCAGCGAATCGCTCTTTGCCGCCGGGATCCATCCCGATCGCCTGGCTTCCTCGCTCTCCGCGCAAGAGTGCGAGCTGCTGGTCAGGGTAATTAAAGCAGTGCTGCTGCGTTCGATTGAGCAGGGCGGAACCACCTTGAAGGATTTCCTGCAGAGCGACGGTAAGCCGGGCTACTTTGCCCAGGAATTGCAGGTCTACGGTCGTAAGGATGAGCCATGCCGGGTCTGCGGCGCGCCTGTTGTGGCAACGAAGCACGCTCAGCGCGCCACCTTCTACTGCCGTCAGTGCCAGAAGTGATATATAGGCCGGGCAAGCGCAGCGCCGCCCGGCAAGAAAAAGGCAGGAACTACTTCAGCTTGTCCATCAATGCCTGATGAACGGCGGGAGGCAGGAAATGGGTGACATCACCCGCGTGGCGCGCGACCTCTTTCACCAGCGAGGAGGAGATAAACGACCACTCTTTGGATGGCATCAGGAAGACGCTCTCCAGCTCGGGCATCAGATGGCGGTTCATATGCGCCAGCTGCATCTCATATTCAAAATCGGCCACCGCACGCAGGCCGCGAATCAGGATATTGGCCTGCTGAGCGCGGGCAAAGTTCGCCATCAGGTCGCTAAAGCCTACGACGTCCACATTCGGCAGGTGCGCGGTAGCGGCTTTCGCCAGGGCAACCCGCTCCTCCAGGTCGAACAGCGGCTTTTTGCTGGGGCTGGCGGCAATCGCCAGGATCACCGTATCAAACATGCTTGCGGCACGCGTGACGATGTCAATGTGACCGTTGGTGATGGGATCGAAGGTACCCGGATAGATCGCTTTTGTGCTCATGGCTCACGCTTTCTCTGAGTAGCCGCGGTTCAGCGCCCACAGCTCGGTGTATTTATTAAAAGTATACTGAGCGTTAACCACCGCCAGTAACCAGCCCTGTTTACCGTCCAGCACGCCACCACGCAGCACCAGCGTCTTCAGGAACGCCCCGGCGGTATGGCTGAAGATACCCGCCAGCGAGGTTGTCTTACCGCGCTGATGACGCTCCTGGGCCCATGCCGTGGCGTAGTTAAGCTGCTTGCGCTGGAAGCTGGCGAAATCACGGCAGGTGAGGTGCAGCAGATCGCCGTCGAGGGCAATCACGTGCGCGCCGTCGCAGTCCAGCGATTCATGCACCAGGTTATCGTTGTACTGATAGCGCGTGCGTGCGTACAGGCGCATCACGCGATCGGGATACCAGCCGCTGTGACGCATAAAGCGGCCCAGGAAGTAGTTACGCCGGGCGATGCTGTAGACGGCGTCGGGCTGGGGTGCAACCAGCACGCGCTGGATGGCCTGTTGCAGCTCCGGCGTGACGCGCTCGTCGGTATCGATCATTAAGACATACTCGCCGGTGGCGAACTGTTGCGCACGCTGGCGCTGAATGCCGTAACCCTGCCAGTCGGTATTGATATAGACCTGCACACCGGCCGCGCGCGCGACTTCCACCGTGGCGTCGGTACTGCCGGAATCGAGCAGGACGATCTCATCGGCCCAGGTTACGGAGGCGAGGCAATCCGGCAGCAGGTCTGCGGCGTTTTTGGCGATCATCACGACCGACAGACGCGCAGGCATTAATGACTCCGCACGGGCAGGTAAGGTTGCAGAAGTTGCAGCAGGCGGGTCAATGCTCCCTGATTCTGATGCAGCACTTCGACGGCATGGCGGCCATACCACAGACGATAATCTTCGTCGGTCAGCAGGGTCGAAACTTCCTTCACGATCGAGCCCGCATCGGTGACCGTAATCAGCCCGTCAGCCTGCTGCAGTTTGGCGCAGATATCTTTGAAGTTGAAGGTATGCGGCCCCATTAGCACAGGAATGGCGTGCGCCGCCGGCTCCAGCGGGTTATGCCCACCGCGCTCCACGAGGCTACCGCCGACAAAAGCCAGGTCAGCAATGCCGTACAGCAACATCAGCTCGCCCATGGAATCGCCAATCACTACCTGAGTACTGGAGGAGGGGATTTCACCGCTGCTGCGCATAGTGAAGCTGAACCCGCCTTTTTGCACCATGTCCCGGGCGTCTTTAAAACGCTCAGGGTGGCGCGGCACCAGGATTAACAGCAGGTCCGGGAAGTTTTCCAGAAGCTGGCGATGTGCCTGGAGGATAATCTCTTCTTCGCCGTCGTGGGTGCTGGTGGCGATCCACACTTTGCGGCGCGGTGCCCACTGGCGACGCAGGGTGACAGCCCGGGCAGCCAGTTCCGGCGTGACAGAAATATCAAACTTCAGGCTACCGGTAACTGCCAGCTGATTGCGCTTCAGGCCCAGCGACAGGAAGCGCGCGCCGTCTTCTTCATTCTGGGCTGCGATCAGCGTGATTTTGCTCAGCAGGCGGCGCATAAATTTGCCCAGCTTGCCATACCCCTTCGCAGAGCGCTCCGACAGGCGGGCGTTGGCTACTACCAGTGGAATTTTACGGCTGTGCAGGGCGGAAATCATATTTGGCCATAGTTCAGTTTCCATCACGATCACCAGCTTAGGACGCACGGTATTGAGGAAACGGTTCATGGCGCAGGGTAAATCGTAAGGCAGATAGACGTGATGCACGTCTTTGCCAAAGGCCGACATGGCACGTTCGGAACCGGTTGGCGTCATGGTGGTGACGGTGATCGGCAGTGACGGATAACGGTGGCGCAGGGCACGGACCAGCGGAATGGCCGCCAGCGTTTCGCCCACGGACACGGAGTGGAGCAGAATACCGTCCGGCGCAACTTTGTTGCGGCAGTAACCATAGCGTTCAGCCCAGCGTTTACGGTAGGCAGGCGCTTTACGGCTACGTAGCAGCAGTCGTAGCCACACCAGTGGCTGAATAATATAGAGCAGAGCGGTATACAACAATTCCAAGCGATTATCCGTTTTTTCAGTTTCGGCGGGCAAATTCTAAGCATTTAGACCGTTTAAAGCTATCCCTTTGGCGCTTTTGCTCAGCCATTTGCCTGCGTTACGTGCGTTCGCAGATAAAAAAACGGGCATTGCATGCCCGTTTAATGATTTCTGCTTAACGTTCCGCTTCCGGCAGTTCGTTCAGGTGGTAGGTGACGCGCTCCGACAGGCCGCGAATATCCCCCCCGGTAATATAGTAACTGTCGTCCTTCTGATTCGGATTACTGACCGCGTACCCCAGCATCCTGTTGATCAGCGTCGCCATCTGGTAATGGTTGAGAGGAACCTGTGGGCTGATGGCGCTCATCGTGTACGCCGGATCGTTGCTGAAGTAGAGGAACGGCACCTGGGCAATCGGCATCTCGACAATCGAGTGGCCGAACAGCCCGCCATCACCGACGCGTTCGCCGTGATCCGAAGTAATAAACACCAGCACCGGCAGTTTAGATTTCGCCATTGCGGTACGGATCGCCGAGGCCAGCTCTTTGTCGTACAGACGCACGGCATCATCGTACTCATTTTTCTTCTGCGCCACGTCGTCACTCAGGCGTGGGGTGGAGAATTTCGCAAAGCCCTGCGGGATGTTGCGCTCATAAGGAATATGCGGCGCGCGGCTGTTCAGCACCATCAGGAAAGGTTTATTCCAGTCCAGCTTCGCCTGCTCAACGGACGGGGTCAGCACCACGTCGGCACCCACGTCCGGCGCCGGGCGGATCTGCGTATCTTCCCACAGGTCGATATCATGGATGCCAATCCAGTTGCTCAGCCCTTCCAGGCCCTGGGCGGAGATAAACGCCGTCTGGTAGCCCTGCTTTTTGGCATTGGTGAAGATGTTAGTCGACTTCGACTTGTAGGCGGCGTAGTTATCCGGCTCGCGCAGGTTGTTGACCAGCATCGGGATCGCCACCCGGGTTGAAACCGCGTTCGAGACGATCAGGCGGCCCGTGCCCTGATACTGCTGCAGCAGCGCCTTCAGTTCAGGCGTAGTGTCGCGTTCGTAGCCCAGGGCGCTGACATGATGCGGGTTGAGGCTTTCACCAATCGCCAGGATGATGGAGTATTTCCCGGCGTGGCTGCCTTCCACTGGCTCGACCTTATAGGGCTCATAGTGCGTCACGCTCTGGTTTTCGCCGGAAAGGGCTTCCGGGATCAGGCGAATGGCGCTGTAACTCATGGCCGACAGACCGTTGCGCAGTAAAGAGTGGCGCAGATCCGGGTTGAATTTATACATCTGTCCGTCGATGGCTTTATAGAACTGACCCGCAAACATTACCACGATAGCCAGCAGGCACGGCATCGCCACCCACTTATGCCACTGCGGCGCCAGACGACGGGTAAAGACCAGCGCAAAGATCACCGCGACGGCCATGATGGCAAAGTAAATCCCAAGCGATCCCAGACTGTCCGTAATGCCGCTGGCGATATCTTTGGTTTCGACAAAGGCCAGCCATACTTCACTCGGGCCGTAAAACTGGCCGTAGAACTGGTAATAAACCGCTTCCGATATCTGCACGATAAAGGTGACCGCCAGCAGCAGACGGGTCAGGAAATAGCGGGCGCTAACGGCCGCCAGCACGGAAATGATCAAATACAGCGACATGTCGCTGGATTTCGGCTGATAAACATGGTCTTTCAGCAGGATAATGATTTCACAGAGTGAAAACAGCACCAGGAAAACCAGCGTGAGTATCACGGTACGCAGAATATTGCGGCGCGGCGTGAGTGATGAACGTGCGGATGTTTTAAACATGAACAGACTCAATGTGGCTTAAAACTTTTTAGTCAGCGGACGAATGGCTTTACCGAAACCAAAACGCAGAGCGCGAACCAGTGCAGGGCGTTTATGCAGTCCTTTACGCCAGATATCCTCAAACAGGCTGAACCAGCGTGCGGCGACCGCTTCGCGGGAGTAAACCTGCAGACGTTTGTCACCCTGCTCGCGCATCTGACGATACAGGCCAGGGGAATTTTTCAGCCGCATGATGGCATCGAAGGCCTCGTCCGGCGTTTTGGCGATCAGGTAGTCGAGCTCGCTTTCGCGGATCGCGCGGAAGGAGGGCTCGTCATCACACACCATAACGGTACGTCCCAGCCAGTTGTTGATCAATTTACTGGCGGGTTTGCGGGCCAGCTTATGATCGTGTGATTTGCGGAAACTCACGCAAATATCCACGTCCTGGTAGTCGGTCCAGTTATCGAAGGAGATGCGGAGACTGATACCTTGGTCGGCCAGACGCTGTTTAAAAGCTTCTGTTTGGTATTCTTCCGGAAAGCTATCTACGCCCCCAAAATAGGCGACATTATTAACGTTATTATTCTCACTTTCGCGAGGTTTAAGTCCCGGTTGCGGCCAGTGAGGAATATAAATACGGCTCGTATTCGACGCGATCGCTGAATTTTGCTCGACGACATAATCAGCACCAAGGACGGGGGGGCGATCGGCACGGGCGACAACAGTCACACCGACCCAAGGTTTTACACGTGAGCCAAAGTGATCGTTATGCATCAAATTAATGGCATCAGCACGACACTCTGTGCCCCAGGAGCATTCTATCTGGCCGTTATAGTAGTAGTTCAGGCTAAGCAGGGTCTGGAATGTCCAGACACCGCGCCCACCACAATAGAAGCGATGTGGAATATCGTCAGGGTTGATTACCTGATCCAACAGTGTCTGAAAATCAGCAAAATTCGTCGCGATGTAATCCTGCCTTGAGACAACATGCACTTTTAGCTTGTTCATAATTACACTTTCATTTGACGAGTTTTTTAAGACGGAAGTAACGACGTCCCAGGCGCCAGCGCTGCCGCAAACCCCGCGCGTTTTTCCAGATCATCGACCAGATGCCGCGATCGAACAGTTCCTGGGTGATTTCGCGTTTTTTCGCGCTGTCTTCAATGTTATTGATGCTGTGCAGAATACCCAGCCCCTCTTTGGCGATTTGCCACTGGCAGGCCGGGGCGCGCTTCACCTGTTCCGGATAGCGTTTATTGATGGCATCCAGCATTTCGAGGATTTTCATATAGTGACGCGAAGAGCGCATCCGCGTATCGTCGGTGCCTGGCGTGTGCGATACCGACGCCGAGTGGATCAGATAGTCATAATAAACTTCATCCACGTACTGCACGCGTTTGGCCGTCAGCAGCACTTCTGTGGTCCAGGGAATATCCTGATGACGCAGGCCATGTTCGAAGGTAAAACCCTGCGCTTTGATAAAGGCGTGGCGATAGATATTCAGCCAGGTGACGTGCAGGAATTTGCGCGAGGCCAGCGCCATCTGCAGCCATTCCGGGCCGTCCAGCACCTCTGTTGAAGCCAGCTTGTCGGACGGAAAAATCTTTTTCGACGGTCGGCCGTCGTCATAAATATAGGTACCGTTACAGGTCGCCACATCCAGCTGGCCCGCAAAGGCAATATCCAGCAGGCGCGGGTACATGCCCGGATAAATAACGTCATCTATATCGGGGAAGGCAACGTATTCGCCTGTCGCCTGGGCAAGACCGGTATTGCGCGCGGCCGATACGCCGCCATTAGGCTGATCGATTATCTGGAAATGGCTAAATTCACTGGCATAGCGGGCAATAATTTCAGCTGAGCGATCCGTTGAGCCGTCATTAACGATAATGAGTTCCAGGCTCGATAAATTCTGCTGTTTAATGCTGTCAAAAAAAGCGCTCAGGAATTTTTCGCCATTAAATACGGCAACGATGAGGCTTAATTGAGGCGTTTCAGACATGCTTTCTCCGTAAAAATACGCAGCAATAAAAAGGGTATAACGAGGCCATTTGCTGGCAATTCGACAGCCGACAGGCTAAAGCGTTCCGCGCCAGGGTGATTATTCACACTGGCGCTTCAGAGAGATCAGGTCGTTTGATTTTCGCTCTGGGCAGGGCGCAGGGCACACATGCCAACCAGCAAGCCGGTCAGAAACATATACTGCTCCAGGAAGTGATCGACCAGATTGTGATCGACCATGGTTCTGGAGAAGAAACCGATGGTAAAGAGTAATAAGAACATACCCACCATGATGTTGCCGCGACGGAATTCCCGCCAGCCGATATACCAGCAGCCCACCAGCAGAATCAGCCAGCCCGCGATACCCATAACGCCGTTCTGAATACCAAATTCAATCAGGCCGTAGTGGCTATGGGGGATGTTAATACGGTTATCCTGGGTATCCCGACGCAGCACATAGCGGAACGCCTCTTTTTTGGCTCCTATGCCTGCCGGGTGTTCAGCAACCAGTTTCCAGCCCTGATGGAAGAAGCTGGCCCGACAGCCGTTAGAGTGATCCATCGGCTGCCCTAACCCATTTAAAGGTATCGTACCGTCCGTTTTGTTGTAGCAATAGCTGGTAAACGGAGCATTCCAGCCAGCAATGGCATCACTTTCCAGGTTTTGCCAGCGTGGGTCGGTTTTCCATGAGGCGTAACCAAGTAGCGCAGAAACAATAATAAGACCAACCAGAATGCCACTGGTGACGATGACTCTGCTGCGGCGCATGCTGTGCAGGCTCAACAGGATAAAGGTTGAGAACAGGCTGCCGACCAGACCGATGGTGCCCCAGCGGGTGTCTACCAGCGCGGTACACAGCAGGTTGCTTAAAAGCATCAACCCCAGAACGGGGGTGTTCAGGCGCAGGAAACGTTGATGTAACAGACCGCGTGCCAGCAACTCGGCCAGGATAAAACCGGTGATCATATTGACCTGGAAGCTCATGCGGGTGCGGTTAAAGACGATCCGCGTTTCACCCCAGTGAATATAACCGTCGCGCCAGTATAACCAGACAGTATCCAGTAAATGTACGCAGACCACGCCCCAGAAGAAGAGGATCACCAGCGTAAAGAAGCGGGCGGCGGTCATGGAGGGGAATGTTCTCTGGATCGCCGGTAATAATACCAGACCACCGCAGAACAGTAATACCGGGCGTAACCACTGGCCACTCCAGGCAGAAACCATTTCTTTTATGTCCGGGGCGACAAAAAAGCCATTAATCAGAATAAAGAAAGTTAACGCCCATATCACAATAAGAACGAACTTAATTTTGCTTAAATCCAGCCGTTGTCTGGTTTTTATCCCACTAAAAAACAGACCAAGTGCCACGGCGACAATGGGATAAATCAATCCATTGCGGTGAAACGGCAGCTGATCGTTGGGAATAGGCCAGACAAAACATAAAGCCAGTACAGCAAGGACTAACAGACCTGTCAGAATGTTACGAGTATTTGTCATATATTTAGGGCTGGTTAAGGATTTTCGGTTCTTGACCGGCTGGTTAACAACGCTGTGAGCGATCTCCACGGTTTTTCCGTGGGAAATAAAAAGCCAAAGAAAACTATCACAAATACCTGGCCTACAGAAGGACAATGTTTGTAAGCAAGAATAATCCGTTAGGCGCTTTCCGGCACCAGGCTTTATGTATTACCCCAGCCGTAACGGTTATAATTTGCTGTTACGGCAAGTCATTGCACAATAAACAGGAAAAGTATGCATATTGTTCACACTGAAGCAGACGGCGGTAAAGGCGGTCAGCCATTACGCATCATTAATGAGTCCTTAGGGATGATTCAGCGCGGCCATCAGGTGACCATACTTTGCCCGGACAGTGCACCCCTACACGGCCTGGCACGCGATGCCGGGTTAACGGTGGTGACTATGCCGCTTCGGCGTAAAAACCTGCATAACCTGCGGCAGCTGCGCCGCTGGCTGAAAGAGAATCGCCAGTCCGTTGATGTCATCAACAGTCACAATTCTGCCGATACCTGGCTGGTGGCGCTGGCCAATCTTACCCTTTCGAACCCAATTCCGCTGGTGCGTACCCGTCACGCCTCCGGCGTACCACGCAATAACTGGACTACCCGCTGGCTGTTTCGTAAAGCCTGCGCCCATATTGTGACCACCGGAGAGGCGCTGCGCCAGCAGATGGCGGATATCGGCGTGCCGATGGCTCAGAGCACCTCTGTGCCGAGCGGCGTGGATACCCGGCGTTTTCACCCGGGGGATAAACAGACCGCACGTGAAGATTGCGGCCTGTCGCAGGCGGATTTCTGGCTGGGCGTGGTATCGCACCTGCGGCCTAACAAAGGCCATAGCGTGTTGCTGCGTGCCCTGGCCGCCATTGATAATCCACACATCAAATTGGCGATTGTCGGTGAAGGGCCATATAAAGCGACGCTGGAGCAGGAGATTGTCGACCTGGGATTACATCAGCGGGTGGTGATGGCGGGGCATCGCAGCGATCCTGAACGCTGGTTCCCGGCCTTTGATGTCGCGCTCAGCCCGTCGCACGATATGGAAGGCCTCCCGCAGGGGGTTCTGCAGTCGCTGGCCTCGCGCATCGCTACTATCGCCACCGACGCGGGTGGCACGGCTGATGCGGTGATTAACGGCCAGACCGGGATCCTGATTGCGCAGCGCGACGAAACGGCGTTGCGCGAGGCGATTGTCAAACTGCATGACGATGCCGCGCTGCGCGAAAAGCTGGCGCAGCAGGGGTACGATTACCTGTGCAGCCATTTCACCCGCGAGTGCATGCTGGAGGCGATGGAAAAGGTCTTTTCCACCGCGGCTCAGCGCAGCAGGTCGCGATAGAGCGCCTGCAACTCTTTCGCCATCCGTTCCAGGGTATAAGGCTCAGCCGTGGCGCGTGCCGCCGCTGAGTAATCCACGCCCTGTTCACGGCCCTGAAGCCAGAGGCTTATCGCCTGTTGATAACCGTCGCGGTCGAGCGCGTCGCGCACCCAGCCGTTAACGCCCTCTTCAATCCACTCAGCCGCGCCGCAGCCATGGCTGGTGAGCAGCGGCAGGCCGCAGGCCAGGGCTTCGACGCAGACATTCGGAAAGGGATCGTAAAGGGTCGGCAGGAACAGCGCATCGGCGGAGCCATACACCTGACGGACATCGGCAACCGCTCCCAGAAAACGCACCCGGGACGCGATGCCGAGGGACTGCGCCAGCTTTTCGAATTTGCGCGCGTGTTTATCGCGCCCGGCGACCAGCAGCCAGACATCCGGATGAGGAACTATAGCGCGCAGTGCCGTCGCCACCCCTTTACGGCTGAACCCGGAACCGACATAGGCCAACACCGGTGCTGCCTGTGGGATCCCCAACGCATCACGTTGGGAAAGCGCACGAACTTGCAGGCTAAAGTGGGCGGTATCCACACCGTTGTAGATCACCGTCAGCTTGTCATCCGGCAGGCCAAAACGGCGGGCGATATCGTCCCGCACCATCTTCGAGTTGCAGATCACTTTGCGCAGCGCAGGATGGGTGAACATCTCCGTTTCCGCCTGCAAAATATAGCGATGATAGCGGCTCAGGGACTGCGCCCAGCGCGCCAGCGGTGACTGGATGCGGTTATACTGCTCAAGCCAGGTGGCGTGCACGCCATCCCCGGCACGGAAGATGGTTGCCCCCGGAATGCGCTCGTGGCTCTGCACGATATCGAACTGCGCAAACTTCGCCGCCGCGGCGGCGGCAAAACCCGATTCGCGATCGAGGCGGTTGCGGAATGTGGGATTGACCGTCAGCGTTTGCCAGCCGGCGGCGTCTTCCCACTGACGGGCGATCAGGGTCACGTCCAGAGCGGTATCCTGCGCCAGCGTATTCAGGGCGCGGGAGACAAAGCGCTCGGCACCGCCGTTGGGATTATAGGTCTGACGAACGATAGCCAGCTTCATGTCGGGTTTTCCAGCAGCAGGGTATCGATGGCGCTCAGCACCATTTGCGGGGTGATCGCCGTAATGCAGTCGGAGACACCGCTGTCGCCGCAGCCCGCTTTACCGCAGGGCTGACAGGTAAAGCCGGCAACGATCACCCGGTAGTTCACGCCCCACGGCGCCCACTTAATTGCTCCGGTTGGGCCGAAGATGGCGACGGTTGGCGTTCCCACCGCGCTGGCGAGGTGCATCGGCATCGAGTCCACACCGAAGTAGACCCGCGCGTGCTTCATCAGCGCGCCCAGCTCTTTCAGGTTAAGCTGGCCGCTTAAATCAAACACCGGCTGGGTGAGTGCGGCACGCAGCTCATCCATATAGGCGGTCTCTTCTTTTGACGGCGCCGCTGAGAGGATAATCGGCAGGCCGCGGGCCGCCAGGTTATCAATGGTGGCTGCCAGCTTGTTAATATTCCAGGCCTTAAACATCCAGCGCGACGTCGGGTGCACCAGAATGTAGGACTGACTTGCCAGCCCGAACCCGGCCAGTTTCTCTGCAATCGACGCTTCCGCCGCATCGCCCGGCACAAACAGGGTGTGTTTATCGGCATCGGTCTGCGGATGAATGCCGATCCGCCGCAGCGCATCCAGATTCACCTCCACCATATGGCGGCTGTTATCCTGGATCGCCGGATAGAGGGTGGTGAAAGATTTCACCCACCGGCGACGCGCCAGCCCGCCGCGTTTATCGGGCTTAAAGCCGACGGACACGCGCGGTTTCAGACGACGCGCCAGCCGCGCGCCGTGCCAGTGTTCGGTGAGATTGATCAGCACGTCATACTGACGCGCCTTCAGGGTGTTCAGCAGGGCTCGGTACAGGCGGAACTGCGCGAACCAGCCTTTTTTACGCCAGTTGCGGCCAATGGTATGCACCTGGTCGATACAGGGGTGGCTGGTGAGCATCGCTTGGGTGTCGTCATACACCAGGGCATCCACTTCGACATCGGGGTAGTTCTTTTTCAGCACCGTGAAGACCGGCGAGGTCAGCAGGACGTCACCGTGGTGACGCAGCTTAACGATCAGCACGCGCTTCGGTGGGCGCTCCGCTGAGAAAAAATCAGACATAGGCTCTCTCTGCTGCCAGCAACGGCTCTAATTGCGCAAATACCGCAGCGGCGGAAAGGTCGCTCAGCTGCGATGAATGTTCCGGGCGGCAGATATATTGATTTTTTCCGTAGCCGCCAATCAGACCCGGATCCGTCGGGCCGTAAAGCGTAATATTAGGACGATCCAGCGCCGCCGTCAGGTGGCTGAGGCCGGTATCCACTGACACGACCGCCGTGGCGCCTGCCAGCTGCTGCGCCACGCCGTCCAGCTTCATACGGGGCAGCACGTCCACGTAGTCAAAGCCTTCTGCCAGCCGCTTCGCCCGCGCCTCTTCGTGCGGGGCTCCCCACGGGAGCCTGATGCGCAGGCCTGTACCGCTCAGCAGGCCGATAAGATCGCGCCAGTGGGCTTCCGGCCAGTGTTTATCATCCCGGGTGGTGGCGTGCAGGAAGATGAGATAAGGCGTACTTGCGTGCTCTGCGTCGTGCAGGAAATGCCGGGAAATGGCGTAATCGCCCTGCATTTGCGGTTTTGCGTAGCCCAGGCTTTTGGCGAACAGCTCGCGCGTGCGTTCGACAGCGTGCTGCTGCTTCGCGATCGCGTGGCGGCGGGTATAGAACAGGCTCGCCAGCGGTTCGCGCGCGCTATTCCAGTCCATCCCGTGCTTCACGCCGTGCGCCAGCCGGGTGACCAGCGCCGCGCTTTTGACCAGCCCCTGGGCGTCAATGATGGCATCATAATGCTGAGCCTGAACCGCGTCGCGAAAGGCCTGACGCTCGGCCTTAATCGGCGCGGAGAACCAGGCTTTGCGCCAGCGACGGATGGCCACCGGGATCACCCGGTCGACGGCTTCATGCCAGCCAGGGATCTGCGCGAAGCCTTCTTCCACTACCCAGTCAAAACGAATGTCCGGGATAGCCTTCATGGCGTCAGTGAGCGAGGGCAACGTATGCAGCACGTCGCCCATCGAGGAGGTTTTAACGATCAGTACCCGCATCCGTTATCCTTCTTCACTCAACAGCAGTTCGTTAAGCTCATCGAGGACACGCTGCGGGGTAATGTCGATCAGGCTCTGGTGATAGCCTTCGGCGGCGTCACCCTTACGTACTTTGTGGTAGCCGGTGATCAGGCGGATCACGCGGGCTTTATGCGACAGCGGCGGGGTAAAGTCCGGGCTGCTTGGGCCGTACAGCGCCACCAGCGGGCGGTTCAGCGCCGCGGCAACGTGCATCAGACCAGAGTCGTTAGTCACCACGGCCTTACAGGCGGCCAGCAGAATGACGGCCTGCTCCAGCTGGGTTTCCCCGGCCAGATTACGGCACCAGGCCTGCTGCTCGACGTTCAGCGTGGCGAGAATTTCATTGCCCGCCTCATGATCTTTCGCCGAGCCGAACAGCACAATCTGATAGCCTTCGTCGATCAGCTGCTTCGCCAGTTCGGCATAGTGATAGTGCGGCCAGCGCTTCGCCGGGCCAAATTCCGCGCCCGGGCAGAAGCCAATCAGCGGACGATCGGGCAACAGGCCAAAGGCGTTGCAGGTCTGGGATTTCTCACCCTCGTGGACCTGGAGCTGTGGCCACAGCAGCGGCTGGGGCAGATCTTTCGCGCTGCGCATCACGCCTTTGTCGTAGGCCAGCGCCACGTAGCGCTCCACCATCAGCGGCCAGGCCTCTTTATCCAGTATCCGGGCGTCGTTCAGCAGGCCGTAGCGCATCTCGCCACGCCAGCCGGTGCGGTGCGGCACGTTGGCAAAGAAAGGCACCAGCGCGGACTTGAAGGAGTTAGGCAGCACATAGGCGCGATCGTAGCGCTTGTCGCGCAGGTTATGACCGAGCTTGCGGCGCTCGGCGAGTTCCAGCGCCCCGTGGCCAAGCGGCATCGGGATCGCCTCGTTCACTTCCGGCATTCGCGATAACAGCGGACGGCACCATGCGGGTGCCATCACGTCGATTATCGCCTGGGGATAGCGCGCCTTGAGCGTGCGATAGAGACTTTGCGACATCATCATGTCGCCCACCCATGACGGGCCAATCACCAGTATTCTCATAGGGATGTCTTATGCGTCTCGGTTCAGCCAGGCCATATATTCCGTTACGCCTTCGGCAACGGTCTTAAACGGCTTGTCGTAGCCTGCGGCACGCAGGTTGGTCAGATCCGCCTGGGTGAATGCCTGGTAGCGGCCTTTCAGCTTATCCGGGAACGGGATGTACTCAAGGCTGCCTTTCTGATGATACGCCAGCGCAGCATCGGCTACCGCCTGGAAGGATTCCGCGCGGCCGGTACCCAGGTTGAAGATGCCGGAGACGCCGTTTTCCCAGAACCACAGGTTAACTGCCGCTACGTCGCCCACGTAAACGAAGTCACGCTTAAAGCCGTCGCTACCTTCGAACAGTTTCGGACTTTCGCCATTATTCAACTGGGTGTTCAGGTGGAAGGCCACGCTTGCCATGCTGCCTTTGTGACCTTCGCGCGGTCCGTAGACGTTGAAGTAGCGGAAGCCGACGATCTGCGAGTTCGCTTCTGGCAGCACCTGGCGGACGTATTCGTCGAACAGGAACTTGGAGTAACCGTAGACGTTCAGCGGCTGCTCGTATTCACGGGATTCAATAAAGTCAGAGGTGCGGCCGCCGTAGGTCGCCGCGGAAGAGGCGTACAGGAACGGAATTTCACGTTCCAGGCAGTAGTGCAGGATCTCTTTGGAGTACTGATAGTTGTTATCCATCATGTACTTGCCGTCCCACTCGGTGGTAGAGGAGCACGCACCTTCATGGAAGATAGCCTCGATCTCACCGAACTCTTCACCCGCCATAATCTGGATCAGGAAATCTTCTTTATCCATGTAGTCGGCAATGTTCAGATCCACCAGGTTAACAAACTTGGTGCCGTCTTTCAGGTTGTCCACCACCAGAATGTCGGTGATGCCTTTGTCATTGAGGGCCTTAATAATATTGCTGCCGATAAAGCCCGCGCCGCCGGTAACGATGATCATAGCTGTAACCTTTGAAGTGTGGAGCCCGGGGACAATCCCGGACGCGAATGTTTCTATCATATCATTAGTATGGCTGCCCTTCAGCCATTCACCTTCACAGCGCAGGGGTACACGTGATTTATGCTGCAAAAACGAGAACTGTTAATGCGTCATCTCGTATCGGCGTATAGCTTTGGGTAATATGTGCCGAAATTTGCCGAGTCTGGAGAATTGCAATGCGTGGTGATTTTTACAAACAGTTAAACAGTGACCTGGAAACCGCGCGAGCGGAAGGGTTGTTCAAAGAAGAGCGAATCATTACCTCCGCTCAACAGGCGGATATCACCGTTGCCGACGGCAGCCACGTGATCAACTTCTGCGCCAACAACTATTTAGGTCTTGCGAATCACCCTGAGCTGATCGCTGCTGCTAAAGCGGGCATGGACACCCACGGTTTTGGCATGGCCTCCGTGCGTTTCATCTGCGGCACCCAGGACAGCCACAAGGCGCTGGAGAGCAAGCTGGCCGCCTTCCTCGGTATGGAAGATGCGATTCTGTACTCCTCCTGCTTCGACGCCAACGGCGGTCTGTTTGAGACCCTGCTCGGCGCGGAAGATGCCATTATCTCCGATGCCCTGAACCACGCGTCGATCATTGACGGCGTGCGTCTGTGTAAAGCGAAGCGTTTCCGCTACGCCAACAACGACATGGTTGAGCTGGAAGCCCGCCTGAAAGAGGCCCGCGAGGCCGGTGCGCGCCACGTGCTGATCGCCACCGACGGCGTGTTCTCCATGGACGGCGTGATCGCCAACCTGAAAGGCGTCTGCGATCTGGCAGACAAATACGATGCGCTGGTGATGGTCGATGACTCGCACGCGGTTGGTTTTGTCGGCGAGAACGGTCGCGGCTCCCACGAATACTGTGAGGTGATGGGCCGGGTAGACATCATCACCGGCACCCTGGGCAAAGCGCTCGGCGGCGCGTCCGGCGGCTATACCGCCGCCCGCAAAGAGGTGGTGGAGTGGCTGCGTCAGCGTTCCCGCCCGTACCTGTTCTCCAACTCCCTGGCCCCGGCCATTGTTTCCGCCTCCATCAAGGTGCTGGAGATGGTGGAGTCCGGTGCCGAACTGCGCGACCGCCTGTGGGCTAACGCCCGACTGTTCCGCGAAAAAATGACCGCTGCGGGCTTTACCCTGGCCGGTGCCGATCACGCCATTATCCCGGTGATGCTGGGCGATGCCGTGGTGGCGCAGAACTTCGCGCGTGAACTGCAGAAAGAGGGCATTTACGTCACCGGTTTCTTCTTCCCGGTGGTGCCAAAAGGCCAGGCGCGTATTCGCACCCAGATGTCGGCGGCGCATTCCCCTGAACAAATTGAGCGTGCGGTGGAAGCCTTTACCCGCATCGGCAAACAACTGGGCGTGATTGCCTGAGGACGCGTAATGAAAGCATTATCCAAACTGAAAGCGGAAGAAGGCATCTGGATGACCGACGTTCCGGAACCGGAAGTGGGTCATAACGATCTGCTGATCAAGATCCGTAAAACCGCCATCTGCGGTACTGACGTGCATATCTACAACTGGGATCAGTGGTCACAGAAGACCATTCCGGTGCCGATGGTGGTGGGTCACGAATATGTCGGCGAAGTGGTTGGCATTGGTCAGGAAGTAAAAGGCTTTAAAATTGGCGATCGCGTCTCCGGCGAAGGCCATATCACCTGCGGCCACTGCCGTAACTGCCGTGGCGGACGTACGCATCTGTGCCGTAACACCGTCGGTGTGGGCGTCAACCGCCCGGGCTGCTTCGCAGAATACCTGGTGATCCCGGCGTTCAACGCTTTCAAAATCCCGGACAATATCTCTGACGATCTGGCCTCTATCTTTGACCCGTTCGGCAACGCGGTGCACACGGCGCTGTCATTCGACCTGGTAGGCGAAGACGTGCTGGTCTCCGGTGCAGGCCCGATCGGCATCATGGCGGCGGCCGTGGCGAAGCATGTGGGTGCGCGCAACGTGGTGATCACCGACGTGAACGAATACCGCCTGTCGCTGGCGCGCAAGATGGGCGTCACCCGCGCGGTGGACGTCTCTAAAGAGAACCTGAACGACGTGATGGAAGAGCTGGGGATGACCGAAGGCTTTGACGTCGGCCTGGAGATGTCCGGCGCGCCACCGGCATTCCGCACCATGCTCGACACCATGAACCACGGTGGTCGTATCGCGATGCTGGGTATTCCACCGTCAGATATGTCCATCGACTGGAACAAGGTGATTTTCAAGGGGCTGTTCATCAAGGGCATTTATGGTCGCGAGATGTTCGAAACCTGGTACAAGATGGCGGCGCTGATCCAGTCGGGTCTGGATCTGTCGCCAATCATTACCCATCGCTTCTCCATCGATGAGTTCCAGCAGGGCTTTGACGCGATGCGTTCCGGCCAGTCCGGAAAAGTGATCCTGAGCTGGGATTAAACGAAAAGCGCCTGCGGGCGCTTTTTTTCGCCGGCCTCACGTTTTTCAGTCCATAACCGGATATTTGCTAGCTTTTCTTCGCTTTTTACCGCCTTCGCTTATAGAGTTTGGGGAAGTTTACTCAACTTTACAGCGCCTATGTTCAAGCTCACCGTTTGTTTATTGACCTGTAACTCAGCACGACTGCTGCGTGAAGTCCTGCCTCCGTTGATCGTTGTTGCCGATGAGCTCATCGTCCTCGACTCGGGCAGTCACGACGCCACCTTAGCGATTTGCCAGGAATACGGCATCACCCCCCATCATCAGCCCTATACCATGCATGGCGTGCAGATGAACCACGCTATCGATCTGGCGAGCTGTGACTGGGTGCTGTGCATGGACAGCGATGAAATTCTGGATACTGAAACCGTCGATTTTATCCTGCGCCTCAAGGCCGGTGATGAACCTCATCCTCAGCAGGCATGGCGGATCGCCCGCTACTGGCATGTCTTAGGGGAAGAGGTGCGGACGATTTATCCCGTCTCCTCGCCCGATTTCCCGGTACGGCTCTTTAACCGCACCCAGGCGCGGTTTAATCAGCGTCCGGTGGATGACAAAGTGGAAGGGGCGATCCAGTCCGTTAAAATTCCTGGCCGTGTGCGCCATGACACCTTCTATTCGCTGCATGAGGTCTTCAACAAGCTGAACAGCTACACCAGCCGTCTGGTGAAGTACCAGACCGTACGCCCTTCTATTGCACGCGGCGTCATTAGCGCCATCGGCGCGTTCTTCAAGTGGTATCTGTTCAGCGGCGCGTGGCGACAGGGGAGAGTGGGGGTGGTGACCGGTGTCTATGCCACCTCTTACAGCTTCCTGAAATATTTCAAAGCCTGGTATCAACATCAGGAACAAAAAGCGTCTGCGGCCAAAAAGCACGCAGACTCTCACGTCGTCGAGTAAAGGATCCCGCCTCACGGCGGGTATCAGCTTTTCTTACCCCAACCCTGCCACTGCAGCTGAACGTATTTCACCAGCGAACTCTGGCTGATGCTCTCCCCAATCACCGAGAAGTAGCGGGTCACATAGACCGGCTCCGGCGGCTGCTTCGGCGCACAAAGCGTTACGCCGCGGAACGGGTTACGCGGTTTGGCGCCAGGCACGGTGCCAGCGGGTGGCGGGCTAACCGGCCGGGAGGTATCTACCTGCGGCTCATTGAGCAGGCTGCTGGCCGGCACCAGGGTAATATCCGCAGGCAGGGTGGGCAGCATCTGCTGTAACACGCGGACGGTGGACGGGTGAGGGTGACCGATGGCGATCGCCGAGCCTGAGCGGCGGGCCACCTGCACGGCGCGGTTAAACTGGACGCGGATATCGGCCTCGTTTTGCGTGTCATCGAGGAACACTTTGCGCTTGATCACCTTCACGCCGGTGCCCTGTGCGGCGCGCATCGCCTGGCTGTTGCCGATGGTCATGCTGTCGAGGAAGTAAAGGTTGTAGCGCTCAAGCGACTGCATCACCTTCTGCATGCCAAACAGGCTGGAGGTCATGGCGCTGCCCATGTGATTATTCAGCCCCACGGCATAAGGCACTTTGCCATACGCCTCGCGGATGATGCGCTCGATCTCATCGCTGCTCATCTCCGGACGGAGGGTGTCTTTTTCCAGCGGCTGTTTGCTGAGCGGTGCCATCGGCAGATGGATTAACACCTCATGCCCGCTGTTGTGGGCTTTGGTGGCCATTTCATGAGCGTGAGGCGCGTTCGGCAGCACGGCGACGGAGATGGCGGATGGCATCGCCAGCACCTGATTTTCTGTGTGTGGACGATAACCGAAGTCATCGATGACGATAGCGAGTTTACCTGCGTAAACCGGCATCGCCAGCGCCAGTGCGCTGACGAAGGGGAGAACCATACGACGAAATTGAAGCAAAACTTATCTTCCCAACCACGGCTGTGGATTGACCGCCTGACCCTGGCGACGAATTTCGAAATAGAGTGACGGGCGGCCCTGACCGCCACTGCTGCCCACAAGGGCGATAGCCTGACCGGCGCGAACCTGGGTGCCGACGCTGACCAGGGCGCTCTGGTTATAGCCGTAAAGACTCATGTCGCCTTTCCCGTGCTCAACCACCACCACCAGGCCGTAACCCTGCAGCCAGTCAGCGAGGATCACCCGGCCATCGGCGATAGCTTTGACTTCGCTACCTTCCGATGCACCGATAACAATCCCCTTCCAACGTAGCTCACCCTGCAGCTGTTCGCCATAACGATGCAGAATTGAGCCCCGTACCGGCCAGTAGGCCTGACCGCGCGGAGAGCCCAGACCGCCGGTGCGCGACATCAGCGAGCGTTCGTTTTCTGTTGGTTTGTAGGTGGTGCCTTTGCGGGAGGCTTCCTGCTGCTTGTTGCGAACGGCCTGCGCTTCACGCGCCTCTTTCTCGGCGCGCGCTTTGGCGGCCGCTTCCGCACGGGCGATGCTGTTACGCAGTTTTGATTCGTTGGCGCGCATCTCCCCCAGCTGCGCCTGGCTCTCCTGAATGGAGGACTCCAGCCCGGCGAGGGTTTTCTTACGCTCGTTGCGCGCCTGTTCCAGTTTGGCCTGTTGCGCCTGCTGATCGTAAAGCAGGGTCTGCTGCTGGCTCTGCTTCTCTTCCAGCTCCGCTTTTTGCGTGGTGACCTCTTCCCGCGTCTGCTTCAGCTGGGCGATAGTCTCCTGGCGGGCCTGGTTGAGATAACCGAAATAGGCCTGCAGGCGTTGGCCGCGCTGGCTCTCTTCGCCGCTGAGGATCAGCTGGACGCCGGTGTGTTCACCCTGGCGGAAGGCCGCATCTAACTGCGCGGCAAGATTGCGCTCCTGAGCCGCACGCTGAAGCTCAAGTTTGGCGATAGACGCATTCATCTCGTCTATTTGTTTATTCAATACGCTGAGGGTGTTCTGGGTTTCACGCAGCTGGCGTGCCGCCGCGGAGATCGCCTCTTCCTGCTTTTTGAGTTGCGCCAGCAGGGAAGAACGCTGCTGCTGCTGCTGGCGTACCGCCCGCTCTTTGGCCGCGATATCGGCCTGAATGGTTTTGAGCTGATCGCGCTCGTCCGCCTGGGCGGATGCCGCGCACAACAATACGCCAGCGCTGAGCACGCTGGCGTAAAGTAAAGGCCTGACTGATAACCGTAACGGCTTCACGACCCATGTGATTGAAACAATCGCCTTTCCCCTCATGGGGAAGGATTATTCCACGATGAACAGCGGCTTGCCAGTCATCTCTTGCGGGATTTCCATGCCCATCAGGGCCAGCATGGTCGGGGCAACGTCTGAAAGCTTACCGCCATCCACTGCTTTAACTGATTTATCACCGACATAAATCATCGGCACCGGCAGGTTGGTATGCGCGGTGTGCGCCTGGCCGGTGGCCGGATCGCGCATCTGCTCGGCGTTGCCGTGGTCTGCGGTGATCAGCATCTGGCCGCCCGCGGCCACGACGGCTTTGGTGACCTGGTCGATGCACTCGTCCAGCGCTTCAATGGCTTTGATCGCTGCTTCCATCACCCCGGTATGGCCAACCATGTCGCCGTTCGGGTAGTTACAGATGATGGTGTCGTATTTGCCGCTTTCGATGGCTGCAATCAGCTTCTCAGTCAGCTCGGCAGAGCTCATCTCCGGCTGCAGATCGTAGGTCGCTACTTTCGGGGAGTTGATCAGAATGCGGTCTTCGCCTTTGAACGACTCTTCCACGCCGCCGTTAAAGAAGAAGGTGACGTGTGCGTATTTCTCGGTTTCAGAGATGCGCAGCTGGGTCTTGTCGTGCTTCGCCATCCACTCGCCGAAGGTATTCGCCAGCGATGATGGCGGATAGGCGCATGGGGCTTTGATGTCGGCGGCATATTCGGTCAGCATCACGAAATCGCCCAGCTTGACCTCTTTTTTACGGGCGAAGCCGTCGAAGTCAGCGTTGACGAAGGCGCGGGTGATTTCGCGGGCGCGGTCAGCACGGAAGTTCATGAAGATCAGCGCGTCGCCATCTTCCATCGCGGCATCGGCCTGGCCTTCGGCGCGGATCACGGTCGCTTTTACGAATTCATCGTTTTCATCGCGGGCGTAAGCGGCTTCCAGCGCGGCAACGGCAGTGTTTGCCTGGAACTCGCCTTTGGCTTCAACCAGCAGATTGTAGGCCTGCTCTACGCGATCCCAACGGTTGTCGCGGTCCATGGCGTAGTAGCGGCCAATGATGGATGCCACGCGGCCTTTGCCGAGGGCGGCAAACTTGTCTTCGAAGGCTTTCAGGGAGGATTCAGCGCTGCGCGGCGGGGTGTCGCGGCCATCAAGGAATGCATGCAGATAGATTTTTTCTGCCCCTTTTTCCGCGGCCAGTTCTACCATCGCCATAATGTGGTCTTCGTGGCTGTGGACACCACCTGCGGAGAGCAGACCCATAATGTGCACCGCTTTGCCTGCGGCGGCGGCTTTCTCAACCGCGCCGGTCAGCACCGGATTCGCAAAGAAGGTGCGTTCTTTAATTTCAACATCCAGACGGGTCAGATCCTGATAAACAATGCGTCCAGCACCCAGGTTGACGTGTCCAACTTCGGAGTTACCCATCTGGCGATCGGGCAGACCCACTTCCAGGCCGGACGCATCAATCAGCGTATGAGGACGTTGGGCCCACAGTGCATCCATGACCGGGGTTTTAGCGTTGAAAATGGCGTTATCCTGGTGATCTTCGCGATAGCCATAGCCATCCAGAATCATCAGTACCATAGGTTTTTTAGAAACCGACATTGCGACAACCTCTTTGCTCAAAAGACAAAAAATTTGCGTAATTTTACTACAGCTGAATCGATCAAATAGCCGCAGAAGATCAAAGAAAACGCCAGCCCAGGGGTAAGGGGAGGGGAATTTTGGTCTTTTTTTTCGTGGCAGCACGCAGAAAATGGATTAGCTTATTGTCGCTGGCTGTATTTGCCACAACGCACAGGTATACTCCTGTCCTGGTTTTTTATTCACTCAGTCGGGAGTCGTTACCCCCCATGCAAGAAATTATGCAATTTGTCAGCCGCCACCCCATACTTTGTATCGCGTGGATTGGTCTACTGGCAGCCGTACTTTTCACCACGTTCAAAGGCCTCACCTCTAAAGTGAAGGTGATCACCCGCGGCGAAGCCACGCGTCTTATCAATAAAGAAGATGCAGTGGTTGTCGATCTGCGTCAGCGTGACGATTTCCGCAAAGGCCATATTGCAGGCGCGATTAACCTGCTGCCAGCTGAAATCAAAGCCAATAACCTTGGCGAACTGGAAAAGCATAAAGACAAACCCATTATTGTCGTTGACGGCACCGGGATGCAGGCTCAGGAGCCCGCAAATACCCTCGTCAAAGCAGGCTTTGCAAACGTCACTGTCCTGAAAGACGGCATCTCAGGCTGGAGCGGTGAGAATCTGCCTCTGGTTCGCGGTAAGTAAACAGGAGTCTGAACATGGCCAATATCGAGATCTATACCAAAGCGACCTGCCCGTTCTGCCACCGTGCGAAAGCGCTGCTGGACAGCAAAGGCGTAGCCTTCCAGGAACTGCCTGTTGATGGCGACGCTGCGAAGCGCGAAGAGATGATTAAACGTAGTGGCCGTACGACGGTTCCGCAGATTTTTATCGATGCGCAGCACATTGGCGGCTGTGATGACTTGTATGCGCTTGACGCGCGTGGTGGACTTGATCCCCTGCTGCGCTAAGGCGTTTTAGGACAATTAAAAAGGGTTTTTCCATGTCAGAACAAAACAACACCGAAATGACTTTCCAGATCCAGCGCATTTATACCAAAGATGTCTCCTACGAAGCACCTAATGCGCCGCATGTTTTCCAGAAAGACTGGCAGCCAGAGGTTAAACTTGATCTGGATACCGCATCCACCCAGCTGGCGGATGATGTGTATGAAGTCGTACTGCGTGTTACCGTAACCGCCTCTCTGGGCGAAGAGACTGCATTCCTGTGCGAAGTACAGCAGGGCGGCATCTTCTCCATCGGCGGCATCGAAGGTAATCAGATGGCGCATTGCCTGGGTGCATACTGCCCGAACATCCTGTTCCCGTATGCCCGTGAATGCATCACCAGCCTGGTTTCCCGTGGTACGTTCCCGCAACTGAACCTTGCGCCGGTGAACTTCGATGCGCTGTTCATGAACTATCTGCAGCAGCAAGCTGGCGAAGGTACTGAACAACATCAGGATGCCTGATGAGTACTGTCAATGCGTCAATGACTGTGATCGGTGCCGGCTCTTACGGCACCGCTCTTGCTATCACTCTGGCAAGAAATGGTCACGAAGTGGTTCTCTGGGGCCACGATCCAAAACATATCGCTACGCTGCAAGCGGATCGCTGCAACGTTGCGTTCCTCCCCGATGTGCCTTTCCCTGACTCACTGCATCTTGAAAGCGACCTGGCGACTGCGCTTGCCGCAAGCCGCAATATTCTGATCGTTGTGCCGAGCCACGTGTTTGGCCAGGTGCTGCGACAGATTAAACCGCTGATGCGTGATGATGCGCGCGTGGTCTGGGCGACCAAAGGGCTGGAAGCCGAGACCGGCCGCCTGCTGCAGGATGTCGCCCGCGAAGCGCTGGGTGATGCCATTCCACTGGCGGTGATCTCCGGTCCGACCTTTGCGAAAGAGCTGGCGGCAGGGCTACCGACGGCCATCTCGCTGGCCTCGACCGATGAGACCTTCGCTGACGATCTGCAACAGCTTCTGCACTGCGGTAAAAGCTTCCGCGTCTACAGCAACCCCGATTTTATCGGCGTCCAGCTGGGCGGCGCGGTGAAGAACGTTATCGCGATCGGCGCGGGCATGTCTGACGGTATCGGCTTTGGCGCGAACGCGCGTACGGCGCTGATCACCCGTGGGCTGACTGAAATGTCCCGTCTGGGCGCGGCGCTCGGTGCCGATCCGGCCACCTTTATGGGGATGGCAGGGTTAGGCGATCTGGTGCTGACCTGTACCGACAACCAGTCGCGCAACCGTCGTTTTGGCATGATGCTCGGCCAGGGCATGGATGTAATCGGCGCGCAGGAGAAGATTGGTCAGGTGGTAGAAGGCTACCGCAATACCAAAGAAGTCCGGGAGCTGGCACACCGCTTTGGTGTCGAAATGCCAATAACGGAGGAAATTTATCAGGTATTGTATTGCGGAAAAAATGCGCGCGAGGCAGCATTGACCTTATTAGGTCGCGCACGCAAGGACGAGCGTAGCAGCAGTTAACTGCAGGAAAGCGTTATCACCTGAATGACCCGGCTGGCAAAGAACCGGCCGGTCATTATCATTACGTCTGGAGTAAGCAATGCCGTGTGAAGAACTGGATATCGTCTGGAACAATATTAAAGCCGAAGCCCGGGCTCTGGCCGACTGTGAGCCAATGCTCGCCAGTTTCTACCACGCGACGCTACTCAAGCACGAAAACCTCGGCAGTGCCCTGAGCTATATGCTCGCCAACAAGCTGGCTTCCCCGATCATGCCGGCCATCGCCATTCGGGAAGTGGTGGAAGAGGCCTATGCGGCCGACCCGGAGATGATCGCCTCCGCCGCGTGTGATATTCAGGCGGTACGCAATCGCGACCCTGCGGTGGATAAATACTCCACGCCTTTGCTCTATCTGAAAGGTTTCCACGCCCTGCAGTCCTATCGTATCGGCCACTGGCTGTGGAACGAGGGCCGCCGCGCGCTGGCGATCTTCCTGCAAAACCAAGTTTCTGTAAGCTTCCAGGTGGATATCCACCCGGCGGCGAAGATTGGCCGCGGCATCATGCTCGACCACGCCACCGGGATTGTGGTGGGTGAAACGGCGGTGATTGAAAACGACGTCTCGATCCTGCAGTCCGTGACCCTGGGCGGGACCGGTAAAACCAGCGGCGATCGCCACCCGAAAATTCGTGAAGGGGTGATGATTGGCGCAGGCGCGAAGATCCTCGGCAATATCGAAGTGGGACGCGGCGCGAAAATTGGCGCCGGTTCGGTGGTGCTGCAACCTGTACCGCCGCATACCACCGCCGCAGGCGTACCGGCGCGCATCGTTGGCAAGCCGGACAGCGATAAGCCCGCGATGGATATGGATCAGTTCTTCAACGGGATCCACCATACCTTTGAGTATGGCGACGGGATCTGAGTAAACGCCCGGTGGCGCTGCGCTTACCGGGCCTACCGCAATATCGCGCCGGCATACCCCAGCTGGCGCCAGGCTTCATACACTACCACTGACACCGCGTTCGACAGATTCATGCTGCGGCTGTCCGGCATCATTGGAATACGGATTTTTTGTTCAGCAGGCAGGGCATCGAGAATGCTGGCCGGCAGGCCGCGCGTTTCAGGGCCAAACAGCAGATAGTCCCCCTCCTGATAGCTTACGGCGCTGTGCGCAGGCGTACCTTTGGTGGTCAGGGCAAAGATCCGTTCCGGTTTTTCCGTTTCCATAAAGGCGGCCTGATCCCGATGACGAACCACGGCGGTGAACTCGTGATAGTCCAGCCCGGCGCGGCGCAGGCGCTTGTCGTCCCACGTAAAGCCCATTGGCTCGATGATATGCAGACGGAACCCGGTATTGGCGCACAGGCGGATGATATTGCCGGTATTAGGTGGAATTTCTGGTTCGAATAGAACGATGTTAAGCATGCTGCCCCTTGAGCCTGTCCCATCAGGCTATTTTATTTGCCATTTTGGACCTGGGCAGTGCTCACAATCCTCACGTACTACGTGTACGCTCCGGTTGTTGCGCGCTGTCCGTGTCCAAACTGGCTGCAACAATATACGCCTGATGGGACAGGCGCAAAAAATTGCGGGGCAGGATATCATCCCCTCTCCCCTTTGGGGAGAGGATGAGGAGCTAAGCCGCATCCCCCTGCGCCAGCGGTGCCAGCCCGGCAGGGATCTTACTCAGCTCCTGCACCAGCATCTCCTTGCTGATGTCGCGAATGGATTTCGCCCCGGTGAGGGTCATTGCCACCTTCATCTCTTTCTCGATCAGATTGAGCAGGTTCGCCACGCCCGCCTGGCCGTGGGTCGCCAGCGCGTAGAGATAAGCCCGGCCCAGCAGAACGGTATCGGCGCCGAGGGCAATCATGCGCACCACGTCCAGACCGTTGCGGATCCCGGAGTCCGCCAGAATCGCAATATCGCCCTTAACCGCATCGGCAATGGCGGGCAGGGCGCGGGCAGACGAGAGCACCCCGTCCAGCTGGCGGCCGCCGTGGTTCGACACCACGATGCCGTCGGCACCAAAGCGCACCGCATCGCGGGCATCTTCCGGATCGAGGATCCCCTTGATCACCATTGGGCCGTCCCAGAATTCGCGGATCCACTCCAGGTCTTTCCACGAGATCGACGGATCGAAGTTGTTCGCCAGCCAGCCAATGTAATCTTCCAGCCCGGTCGGTTTACCCAGATAGGCAGAGATATTACCCAGATCGTGCGGGCGACCGTTGAGCCCCACATCCCACGCCCACTGCGGATGGGTCACCGCCTGCCAGTAGCGGCGCATCGCCGCATTCGCGCCGCTCATCCCCGAGTGCGCATCGCGATAGCGCGCGCCGGGGGTCGGCATATCAACGGTAAAGACGAGGGTGGAGCAGCCCGCCGCTTTGGCCCGCTCCAGGGCGTTACGCATAAAGCCGCGATCGCGCAGGACGTACAGCTGGAACCACATCGGACGCTTGATGGTCGGAGCGACCTCTTCAATCGGGCAGACCGAGACGGTGGAAAGCGTAAAGGGAATGCCCTTGGCATCGGCAGCCGCTGCGGCCTGTACTTCACCCCGGCGGGCGTACATGCCGCACAGGCCAACGGGAGCAAGGGCTACCGGCATGGAGAGCGTTTCGTTGAACAGCTTCGTCTCAAGGCTCAGGTCGGACATATTCTTCAGCACGCGCTGGCGCAGGGCCACCTGCGACAGATCTTCCACATTGCGGCGCAGGGTGTATTCAGAGTAGGCCCCGCCGTCGATATAGTGGAACAGGAACGGGGGCAGGATGCGCTGCGCGGCGGCGCGATAGTCACTGGCTGCGGAAATGATCATGCTTTATTCTCCCTGGAAATGTCGTTGTCGCCAGGCAGACGGGTAATGCGCGCCTGTCGGGCCTGATCTTCATCGAATCGTTTAATGGTGGTATGCACGAAGCCCAGATGCGCCATCATCGCTTTACGCGCGGCCTCGGCATCACCGGCGAGAATGGCGTTGAGCACCGCCTCGTGCTGTTCGGTCAGCTGAGCGAAAACCGGCGGGACCAGATACATACGCTGTCGGCTCTGCTTCACGGAGGATTGCAACAGGTCGAAGAACCCGCGCATGGTTTGCAGCAGAACCACGTTATGCGACGCCTCGGCAATCGCCAGATGGAAACGCACGTCCGCCTGAGAGGCGATATCCGGGTCGCTGCTTTGCGTGGCCTCAAAGCAGGCTTTGAGCTTCTCTTTATCGGCCTCGGTTGCCCGCATCGCCGCATGCCAGGCCGTGCTGGTTTCGATGGCGTGGCGCGCTTCGAGGATGTCAAAGCTGTAGTCCGGGTCGTTCTCCATCAACGTTTTAAGCGGCTGGACGATGTTTTGTTCGGACCAGTCGTCATGCTGCCAGCGCACGAAAGTGCCGCCGCCGCGACGGCTCAGCAGCACCCCTTCGTTTACCAGCGTCGCCAGCGCCTCGCGCAGAGAGTTGCGCGACACGCCAAGCTGGGCGGCAAGCTGGCGCTCGGCGGGCAACTTCATGCCCGCCTCCAGATGTTGTTCTTCAATCAGCGCCCGCACGCGAGTGGCAATCTCGTCGGACAGGCGTCTGGGCATCACTATCATGGGATCATCCAGGTTAAGACATAGGCCTGCAGGGTGGTGATGACCCCTACCATGCAGGTAAATATCAGGCTGTGCTTCACGGTAAAGCGGAACAGATCCGACTCTTTACCCACCAGGCCTACCGCCGCACAGGCAATGGCGATGGACTGCGGCGAGATCATCTTCCCGGTCACGCCGCCAGTGGTGTTGGCGGCAACCAGCAGCACATCCGACACGCCAATCTGCTGGGCGGCTGTCGCCTGCAGGGCGGCAAACAGGGCGTTTGATGAGGTATCGGAACCGGTCAGGAACACGCCCAGCCAGCCGAGGAACGGCGAGAAGAAGGTAAACGCGTGGCCGGTATGCGCCAGGGCTAACGCCAGCGTCGAAGACAGGCCGGAGTAGTTCGAGATAAACGCGAACGCCAGCACCATGCCGATGGAGTAGATCGGCAGCATCAGCTCTTTAATGGTTGCGGCAAACGTCTGTACCGCTGCGGCAGGCTTCATGCGCAACCACACCACGGAAAGGATCGCGGCAAACAGGATGGCCGTACCGGTGGCGGAGAACCAGTCAAACTTGAACACCGCCGCGTACGGCGTGGCGTCGTGTACCACCGGCGGCATACGCGCGACCATCTTGTCGAGGAACGGCACGGAGATGTTAATCACCATGTCGTACAGTGCGCCGCCAGGAGCGAACAGCGCTTTAAACGGTGGAACGCTCCACAGCGTCACGGTGGCGGTCAGGAACAGGAACGGCGACCAGGCGCGGACGATCTGCCCGGCGGTATAGCCGGTGCGGGCCAGAGTCTGATCCACATGTGAGGCACCCATGTCCGCAAAGCGGAAGATGCGCACCGGCTGCCAGCGTTTCAGGAACAGCGTCAGACAGACCAGCGACACCAGGGAAGAGATAATGTCCGGCAGTTCAGGACCGAGGAAGTTGGAGCTGAGATACTGGGCAATCGCGAACGAACCGCCCGCCACCATCACCGCGGGCCAGGTCTCTTTCACGCCGCGCCAGCCGTCCATAATCGCCATGATCCAGAACAGCACAATAATGGTCAGGAACGGCAGCTGACGGCCCACCATCTGGCCGATCTCAAAGCTGTCCAGCCCGGTCACCTGGCCGGCAACCAGAATCGGAATGCCCATCGCGCCAAACGCTACCGGCGCGGTGTTGACGATCAGACACAGACCGGCGGCATACAGCGGGTTAAAGCCCAGGCCAACCAGCAGCGCGGCGGTAATCGCCACCGGCGCACCGAATCCGGCTGCCCCCTCAAGGAACGCCCCAAAGGAGAAGCCGACAATCAGCATCTGCAGGCGCTGGTCAGGGGTAATCGAGAGTATCGATGAGCGGATGATGTCGAACTGCCCGGTTTTCACCGAGATTTTATAGACGAAGACCGCGGCGATAATGATCCACGCTATCGGCCACAGGCCGTAGAAGAAGCCATAGATGACCGAGGCCAGCGCGCGATCGACCGGCATTTTGTAGAAGAACAGCGCCACCATCAGGGCGATGGCAACGGTATATGTCGCGGCAAGGTATCCCTTCAGCTTGAGCTTAATCAGCGCAAAGAAGAAGAACAGGATAGGTAGCGAGGCGATCAGGCTTGATAGCCAGATATTTCCTGCCGGATCGTAATTTTGTTGCCAGAGGCTCATTGCAGGTCTCCTGAGGACCACACAGGGTGAGACGCGGTGAGTCTGTGCTCATCTCGGCGTCACATTATGTGTAAAAGTGGTCCTGCCAATAGTGTGATGTAGGGTTAATGACAACAAATGGTTAACCAAATGTTATTGTTCGGCAATGTGTTTGTGAGCAAAGATTATGGAAATGTGAACCAGGGAAGGATTGGTTGCGGAATTGGTTGGGCCAATTTTTTGGGAGGGGAAGGAACAGGCCGGGCAAGCGTAGCGCCACCCGGCTGAAAATCAGAACTCTGTCTTGCTGAAGCCCGTCATCTCTTTCAGGCCCATTTCACGGCCCAGCTCGGTCATCGGATGGACAACCACCAGGCCGCGCACGCTTTTCTTCAGCTTGCCCATATCGGCCTGTTCTTTCTTGGTGATCGCACGGCGGAACGGCAGTTTTGACAGCTTCTGCGCTTCTTTGCTCAGCTTCTGCTCTTTCACGCCACGCAGACGTTCGATTTCGATTTCCAGCGTCGCTTTCTCTTTTTCCAGCTCGGCATATTTCTCGGCGGCATCAACCAGCGAGAGGCTGGCCTGCTGGTGGCGGATCAGATCCAGGCGGTCGCTCAGGCGTTTAATTTCGTTCTTTTCGACTTCTTTCATCACAAATAGCTCTAAAAACAGGGGAGATTACAGGGAAGGATACACCAATGTGCGCAGGCTTACTTCTGAAACGCTTTTTTTAAGCTGATTCGGGAAATCAGCTCAGTCAGGGAGAGGACCATGGTGGAGCGGACGATCTGCTGGTAGCGCTGCTTCTGCATCGCGTACAGCTCCGGGTCGCTGGTGTCAAAATGCGGCGTCGGGGGGAGGGCGGTCACGCAGTGCAGTTCACCAAGCGGGCCGAGGATCTCGTCGTCGGTGAATGCATACTCGTTGCCGTCGTGATTCAGCTCCTCACGCAGCGCCATCAGCAGTTCGGCATCTTCATACTCATGACGGCTAATGACGCCCAGGCCATAGATCAGTTTCAGACGCACGGATAAATCGCCCAAGGGGCCGTCACCGTCGAGCAACGGTTCAACTGCATATTTTACCGCGTAGTCGTCTTTGCGAAAAACCTGAAGCACCAGGATATTCACCGCCTCGGTTAATAACTCGACGGCGGATATCAGGAAACTTCGAACGGTTTTGCCAGCATTCAGACGCTCCAGCACACGGTTTTCAAAGGCCTGGGTTTGTTCCATTATTGCCTGCATATCTGACAATCTATCTTCCGGGCGCAGGATGACCTGCGCCAGTTCCTGCATCATTTGGTTGCGTTATATACGGTCACCGCCTCCACAACCACGTCGCTGTTGGCATCCAGACCGGATACCTGCGCCAGCGCGGCCTGTGGACCCTGCTCGTCAATCAGCTGCGCCAGCTCCTGCGCCTGCGGATCTTCTTCGCTGCGGTAGTGCATCGCGGCGGCAATGCCTTTGACCAGACTGGTGTGCGGCAGACCGTATTCCAGCGTGCCGAGCAGCGGCTTGATCAGACGATCGCCCGCACTCAGTTTACGCAGCGGCTGACGGCCCACGCGCTCAACGTCATCTTTCAGATACGGGTTTTCAAAACGACCGAGGATTTTCTGAATATATGCCGCATGCTTATCGGCATCAAAACCGTAGCGTTTAATCAGTACCGCGCCGCTCTCATCCATCGCACCTTTTACCACGGCGCGAACGTTCTCATCGAGAATGGCGTCACGAATGGTCTGATGACCGGCTGATTTACCGAGGTAGGCGGTTATAGCATGCCCGGTGTTCAGCGTGAAGAGCTTACGCTCGACAAATGCCATCAGGTTATCAGTTAATTCCATCCCCGGGATCTCCGGCAGCGCGCCTTTGAACTGGGTTTTGTCGACAATCCACTCGCTGAAGGTCTCAACAGTCACTTCCAGCGGGTCGCTGGTCGCTGAGGCTGATGGCGGAACGATACGATCCACGGCGGAATCGACAAAGCCCACATGCTCTTCAACCCAGGCTTTATCTTCGTCAGCCACGGCGGCCATAACATGGCCTTTCAGCTGAGTGGTGCCGCGCACCATATTTTCACAGGCGATAATATTCAACGGGGCGTCGTTACCCTGGGCCTTACGTTTGGCCAGCCCTTTGGCGACGGCCGGGGCGATGCGCTCCAGCACCACCGGGCCCACCGCAGTGGTGACCAGGTCAACGTTAGCAATCAGGTCGATAACCTCATCGCCAATACTGCTGACCGCATTCACGCCGGTGACGGTTTCGATCTGCTCGTTTTCACCCACCACATGCACCTGATAGCTATGACGGGCATTCAGGGCATCCAGTACCGTCTGATTCACATCTGCGAATGTCAGCGTAATGCCCGCGTCTGCCAGCAGTTTGCCGATAAAACCACGACCGATATTACCTGCGCCGAAATGTAATGCTTTCATTGTATTAACCTTCATCAATGTTGTTACCCGAGAGGGCTGGGGTGAGGAACCACGCGAATTTCCCCTCACCCTAGCCCTCTCCCCAACGGGGAGAGGGAAGGGAAAGACTTACTTGTTCAACAGCGCCAGGACTTCTTCGACGCTGGTGGTGTTTGCCAGACGTTCGATAACGGTTTCATCGTCCAGAGCATTGGTCAGGCTGGTAATCACCTGGATGTGCTCGTTGTTACGGGCCGCGATACCAATCACCAGACGGGCAATGTCATCTTCTTCTTCACCGAAGCGCACGCCTGCCGGGTACTGACAGAACACTACGCCGGTTTTCAGAACGCGATCTTTCGCTTCTACCGTACCGTGCGGCACCGCAATGGATTCGCCCAGGTAGGTCGGGGTCAGTTTTTCACGTTCCAGCATCGCTTCAACATATTCCGGCTGCACGTAGCCGCCTTTTACCAGCTGCTCGCCGGCAAAGCGAATCGCTTCTTCTTTGTGGCTCGCGGTACGGCCAAGGAAGATGTTCTCCGCACCCAGTCGGAACAGGTGGCTGTTGCTCTCGTCAAAGCTGTCCTGCAGGCTGGTACGTACTTTAACTTCGTTGTCTTCATGACGCTGCGCCGCCACCAGACGTTCGGTCAGGCTGGTATACAGCCCGCTGTCCAGGAAGTTGGTCAGCGAAATGTGCTGCGCCTGCGGAACCTGACGCATCGCACGCTCGGTCAGGTCGCGGTGGGTGATGATCAGGTCAACATCCGGCGGCAGGCTGTTAATCGCGCTATTAGTCACGGAGATCTGAGACAGACCGGCATCCGCCACTTTCTTACGCAGTACGCCCGCACCCATGGCGCTTGAACCCATACCGGCGTCGCAGGCAACGATGATTTTACGCACGTGGCTCAGGTCGTTAGAGACATCGCCCGCAGCCAGTGGCGTTGCAGCAACACCTTTAGACTGAGATTTCATGTCCTGCATACGACGGGTTGCCGCTTCGATATCGTCTTCTTCTTTCACTTTGCTGGTTTTCAGCAGGATAGCCGACACGACGAAGGAGACCGCCATGGCCGCACAGATAGCGGCGATGTTAGCGAAGTAGGCGCCTTTCGGGGTCATCGCCAGTACCGCCAGGATAGAACCCGGGGAAGCAGGGGAGACCAGACCACCGCCCAGCACGCTCAGGGTGAACACGCCAGTCATACCGCCAAGGATAACGGCAAGGATCAGACGTGGGTTCATCAGCACGTACGGGAAGTAAATTTCGTGAATACCACCGAGGAAGTGGATGATAGCCGCACCGCCAGCAGACTGCTTCGCGCTGCCGCGACCAAAGAACATATACGCCAGCAGGACGCCCATGCCCGGACCCGGGTTAGCTTCAATCAGGAAGAAGATAGATTTGCCGAGGTCATGAGACTGCTGAATACCCAGCGGTGAGAAGATACCGTGGTTGATGGCGTTGTTGAGGAACAGGATTTTCGCCGGTTCAACAAAGATGGACGCCAGCGGCAGCATGTCGTGGGCAACCATGAAGTTAACGCCCGCCGCCAGAAGTTTGGAAAGCACTTCAACTGCCGGGCCAATGCCGAGGAACGCCAGAATCGCCAGGATCATGCCGATGATGCCGGCAGAGAAGTTGTTCACCAGCATTTCGAAGCCGGATTTGATTTTGCCATCAACCCAGACGTCGAACTTCTTAATCGCCCAGCCGCCCAGAGGACCGGCAATCATGGCACCGAGGAACATTGGCATATCCGCGCCGACGATCACGCCCATGGTGGTAATCGCACCGACCACGCCACCGCGGTCCCCGCCTACCAGACGACCACCGGTATAACCGATGAGCAGCGGCAGCAGATAGGTGATCATTGGGCCAACAAGTTTCGCCAGCGTTTCGTTAGGCAACCACCCTGTCGGAATAAATAACGCGGTGATGATACCCCACGCGATAAACGCGCCGATATTTGGCATCACCATGTTGCTGAGGAATCGACCAAAGCTTTGTACTTTGATCTTAAAATCGGATGACATAAAACACCCCTTCTTCTGTTTACGCAGGCCTTAAGCCCGAGGTTTGTTGTTAATGCGGTGGCAGAGGTTGCCCAGCCCTGTTCTGATGCGTGAAATTTGGCACTTAATACTTTAACTGTCCAGACAGGCAAAAATTGTGTGATCTCAGTCACGTAAATGTAGGGGGTGTGGTGAGGAATGAAGTGACATATGTCACAAAATTGAAGTGTAAAAAAAATACAATGACCGCAAAAGCGGTAGTTTGACCCCTAAAATGTGAATTAAATCACATTTCGTTGTCGGCGATTTGTTTCTGTAGTGTGATCAAATCCACAAAAAATTTTTATGCAGAATTCTCTGGATGTGATCGACGGCAACATCTGTTTAACCGAACGACGCCAGGATGTAAGTAAGCAACACTTATCGTTAAAAAAGAGTCCTGAAATATGGTATGGCGAAAAGCGCTAAGCTGGATTAAGCTCATACTGTAAACTTAAGTCTATTATTATTCAGGATATATTTTGTCACGCTTCTAAACTTGCATGGAGATATAAGAAAAAATCATACTCCCCGGCTCTGAAATAATAAGTACATATTCGTGTACTTAATCATGAATTAATGTGGCTGCTTACCATTTAATTATTTTAATGAGTTTACGATTTATTTAGTGAGGCAAATATGTTTCTCAACTATTTTGCGCTGGGTGTGTTGATTTTTGTCTTCGTGGTTCTTTTTTATGGAATCATCGCTATTCATGACATTCCATATAACATGGCCAAAAAGCGCAACCATCCCCATGCCGATGCTATTCATACGGCGGGGTGGATTAGCCTGTTTACGCTCCATGCCATTTGGCCGTTTCTGTGGATCTGGGCAACGCTCTACCAGCCAGAGCGCGGCTGGGGGATGCAGAACCATATTCAGCCGCCAGACCGCAGCCCCGACGTGGATGCGCTGGCAAGACGCGTAGCCGAGCTGGAACAAAAACTGGCCGCGGTGCCCCCTGTGGCTGATAAGAACACCTCGGAGCAATAATCATGGATCTGTTGATCGTATTGACCTATGTCGCGTTTGCGTGGGCCATCTTTAAAATATTTCGTATTCCGGTAAACCAATGGACGCTGGCGACTGCGACACTGGGCGGGGTATTTCTCGTGGCCGGTCTCATTTTATTAATGAACTATAACCACCCGTATACGTACACGGCGCAGAAAGCGGTTATCTCAATACCGATTACGCCGCAGGTGACGGGTGTGGTAAGTGAAGTGACGGATAAAAATAACCAGCTCATTAAAAAAGGTGAGGTGTTATTTAAAATCGATCCGGGCAGGTATAAAGCGCGTGTTGATCGTCTGCAGGCTGACCTGGTCACCGCGACGCATAATATCGATGTTCTGAAAGCACAGCTGACGGAAGCACAATCGAATACCACCCGCGTCTCTGCCGAGCGCGATCGTCTGTTCAAAGACTATCAGCGTTATTTAAAAGGCAGCCAGGCGAAGGTGAATCCGTTCTCTGAAAGCGATATCGATAACGCGCGGCAAAACTACCTGGCGCAGGACGCCATGGTTAAAGCCTCAGTGGCGGAGCAGACCCAGATCCAGAGCCAGTTAGACAGTATGTCTAACGGGGAGCAGTCGCAGATCGCCTCCCTGCGCGCCCAGCTAGCAGAAGCGCAATACAATCTGGATCAGACCATTATTCGTGCGCCCAGCAATGGCTATATCACCCAGGTATTGATTCGTCCGGGCACCTACGCCGCGTCTCTGCCGCTGCGTCCGGTGATGGTGTTTATTCCTGAACAGAAACGGATGATCGTGGCGCAGTTCCGCCAGAACTCGTTACTGCGTCTGAAGCCGGGCGATGAAGCGGAAGTGGTGTTCAGCGCGCTGCCGGGGCAGGTCTTCCCCGGTAAGCTCACCAGCATTTTGCCGGTGGTCCCGGGCGGTACTTACCAGGCGCAGGGTGCGCTGCAGTCCCTGACGATGGTGCCGGGTTCCGATGGTGTGCTGGGCACTATCGAACTGGATCCGAACGCCGACGTGGACGCGCTGCCTGACGGTATCTACGCCCAGGTCGCGGTCTATTCCGACCATTTCGCGCACGTCTCTGTGATGCGTAAAGTCCTGCTGCGTATGACCAGCTGGATGCACTACCTCTATCTCGACCACTAATTCCTTTAAAGGCAGGCACGCGATACGCAGTGCCTGCCTTTTTTCTTTGCCTGAGCCATACTTATCCTTTTGTTGGCGGAAAAGGAGCAGGCAATGAAACTCATCGGCAGTTATACCAGTCCCTTCGTGCGTAAAATCTCTATTCTCCTGCTGGAGAAAGGCATCACTTTTGAATTTGTGAATGAACAACCCTATCAGGCTGAAAACGGTGTCGCGCACTACAATCCGCTGGGGAAAGTCCCGGCGCTGGTGACCGATGACGGGGAGCACTGGTTCGATTCCCCGATCATTGCCAGCTATATCGAGCTGCTGGATATCGCCCCGGCGATGATCCCCCGTGAGCCCAGAGCCGCCCTGGCTATCCGGCAAATCGAGGCGCTGGCGGATGGGATCATGGACGCGGCCCTGGCCTCGGTGCGCGAGCAGGCGCGTCCGGCGGCACAACAGTCGGAGAGCGAGCTGCTGCGTCAGCGGGAGAAAATCGCCCGCAGCCTGGATCACTGTGAACAGCTCATCCGCGAAGGGAAAATTGCCACCGACAGCGTTAACCTGGCGACCATCGCCATTGCCTGCGCTATTGGCTACCTCAATTTCCGTCGCGTCTCGCCGGGCTGGTGCGTCGATCGCCCGCTGCTGGTTAAGCTGGCGGAAACCCTGTTCCAGCGCGAAAGTTTTGCCCGCACCGAACCGCCAAAGGCTTGATGTCGTCGATAACACTTCCTGGCCGGACGCGGTACAATCGCCCCTGACATTGACTCCCTCTCCCGTCGGGAGGGGGGAAGATACCCAACCGTCAGGCGCTTTCATGACTACTCAGCACGCTCTCTATAGCCAACTTCCCGCGACCGATCGTCTGCTTCGCGACGCCCGTCTTACGCCCATCATTGCCCGGTTTGGTCACAGCCGAACGGTCGAAACCTTGCGCCAGTTGCAGGACGAAGCCCGCGCCGGGATCCGCGCCGACAACCGCCTGCCGGCCTGGTGTGACGACTGGGCGCAGGAGACCGAAAAGCGGCTAGCGACGGATGAAGTACAGGGGTTGCGTCCGGTCATCAACCTGACGGGTACGGTGCTGCACACCAATCTGGGGCGTGCGCTGCTGGCCCAGGAGGCGGTAGCCGCGGTCACCCAGGCGATGCAGATGCCGGTCACGCTGGAGTACGATCTCGACGGCGCCGGACGCGGCCACCGCGACCGGCCGCTGGCGGCGCTGCTGTGCCAGCTCACCGGCGCGGAAGATGCCTGCATTGTGAATAACAACGCCGCGGCGGTGCTGCTGATGCTGGCCGCGACCGCCAGCGGTAAAGAGGTGGTGGTTTCCCGCGGTGAGCTGGTGGAGATCGGCGGAGCGTTTCGCATCCCGGACGTGATGACGCAGGCCGGGTGCCGGCTGCGGGAAGTGGGCACCACCAACCGCACCCACGAGCGGGACTATGCGGCGGCGATTGATGACAACACCGCCCTGCTGATGAAGGTGCACACCAGCAACTACCATATTGAAGGCTTCACCCATGCCGTTGACGAGGCGGATCTGGTGCGCATCGGCCAGCAGAGAGACGTGCCTGTGGTCGTCGATCTGGGCAGCGGTTCGCTGGTGGATCTCAGCCGCTATGGCCTGCCGAAAGAGCCGATGCCGCAGGCGTTAATTGCCGCTGGCGTCAGCCTGGTGAGCTTCTCGGGCGACAAGCTGCTGGGCGGCCCGCAGGCCGGGATCATCGTCGGCAAGCGCGACCTGATTGCCAGATTGCAACAGCACCCGCTGAAACGCGCCCTGCGTGCGGATAAAATGACGCTTGCCGCGCTGGAGGCCACCTTACGCCTCTATCTCCACCCGGAGACGCTGGCCGAACGCTTACCGACGTTGCGCCTGTTGAGCCGCGACGCCGCCGCGATCCATCATCAGGGGGAGCGCCTGCTGGCGCAGGTCGCAGCGCACTACCCCGACTTTGAGGTTCGCGTAGAAGATTGCCTGTCACAGCCGGGCAGCGGATCGCTGCCGGTGGATCGCCTGCCGGGAGCGGCCCTGACTTTTACCCCGCGAGACGGGCGCGGCGCGCAGCTGGAGGCGCTGGCGTTACGCTGGCGATCCCTGCCGGTGCCGGTGCTCGGCCGGATAAAAGACGGCCGTCTGTGGCTGGATTTACGCTGTCTGGAAGATGAAGCTCAGTTTCTGGAGATGTTGTTGAAATGATTATTGCCACCGCCGGTCATGTTGACCACGGCAAAACCACCCTGCTGCAGGCGATCACCGGCGTCAACGCCGACCGCCTGCCGGAAGAGAAGAAGCGCGGCATGACCATCGATCTGGGTTATGCCTACTGGCCGCAGCCTGATGGCCAGGTGCTGGGATTTATCGACGTGCCGGGGCACGAGAAGTTTTTGTCCAACATGCTGGCCGGGGTCGGTGGGATTGACCATGCCCTGCTGGTGGTGGCCTGCGATGACGGGGTAATGGCGCAGACGCGCGAGCACCTGCAGATCCTCCAGCTGACCGGCAACCCGCAGCTGACGGTAGCCCTGACCAAAGCCGACCGCGTCGACGACGCCCGGGTGGAGGCGGTGCGCGACGAGGTGCTCGCCACCCTGCGCGACTTTGGCTTTGCTGACGCGACGCTGTTTGTCACCGTGGCCACCGAGGGGCGGGGAATTGATGCCCTGCGCGCCCATCTGCAACAGCTCCCGGCCCGCGCTCATGCGGACCATCACCGCTTTCGTCTGGCTATCGATCGTGCCTTTACCGTGAAAGGGGCCGGTCTGGTGGTCACCGGCACGGCGCTGTCCGGTGAGGTGCGGGTGGGTGACAGCCTGTGGCTGACCGGAGTGAATAAGCCGATGCGTATTCGTGGACTGCATGCGCAAAACCAGCCTGTTGAACAGGCCCACGCCGGGCAGCGCATTGCCCTGAACCTGGTGGGCGATACGGAAAAAGCAGAGCTGAACCGCGGGGACTGGCTGCTGGCCGAAGCGCCGCCGGAGCCGACCACGCGCGTCATCGTCACGCTGCAGGGCGATGTGCCGCTGACCCAGTGGCAGCCGCTGCATATTCACCATGCCGCCAGCCACGTCACCGGACGCGTCTCGCTGCTGGAGGGGGCGCTGGCGGAACTGGTCTTCGATGCCCCGCTGTGGCTGGCTGACAACGATCGGCTGGTGCTGCGCGATATCTCTGCCCGCGTCACCCTCGCCGGGGCGCGGGTGGTCACTCTCAACCCGCCGCGTCGCGGCAAGCGCAAACCGGAGTATCTGCACTGGCTGGCCACGCTGGCACCGGCGACGGATGATCGTGCCGCGCTGCTGGCGCATCTGGAGCGCGGGGCGGTAAACCTGGATGCGTTCGGCTGGGCACGCCAGCTCAGCAGGGAAGGGTTGCGTCAGCTGACCCAACAGCCGGAGTTTATCCAGGCCGGCGTCAGCCTGTTAAACACTGCCGTCGCGGCGCGCTGGCAGCGTAAGATTCTGGAGGTGCTGACGACCTATCATCAGCAACATCAGGATGAACCCGGTCCGGGGCGCGAGCGCCTGCGGCGGATGGCGCTGCCGATGGAAGACGAGGCCCTCGTCCTGCTGCTGATCGAGCGGATGCGCGAGAGCGGGGAACTGCACAGCTACCACGGCTGGCTGCACCTGCCGGATCATAAAGCCGGCTTTACCCCGGCGCAGCAGGCCGTCTGGGAAAAAGCGGACGCGCTCTTTGGCGATGAACCCTGGTGGGTGCGCGATCTGGCCCGTGAAACCGCCACTGACGAGCAGACCATGCGTCAGGTGCTGAAACATGCGGCGCAGCAGGGGCTGATCACCGCGATTGTTAAAGACCGCTACTACCGCCACCATCGGATCGTCACCTTTGCGAACCTGATCCGCGCGCTGGACCACGAGCGCGGCTCCACCTGCGCGGCGGATTTCCGCGACCGGCTGAACGTCGGCCGTAAGCTGGCGATCCAGATCCTCGAATACTTCAACCGCATTGGCTTTACCCGCCGCCGCGGTAACGATCACCTTCTGCGGGATGCGCAGCTCTTTGCCGACGAGGGGCAGCAAGGTTAATCCTTTTTGCTGGCGAACTTCTGTTTCGCCAGCCAGACGGCGCCCAGCCTGCCCGCCTGGTTACCCAGCTGACAGGGCAGGATGGGCACCTGCAGGGATTCCCACTCTTCAAAGGTTTGCAGGTGTCGGTCGAGGAGTTTATAAATTTTCTCCTGCTCGCTGATGCCGCCGCCGATCAGCACCACCTGCGGGTCGAACAGGGAGATCACGCTATAGACCCCGCGGGCCAGAAACAGGGCCCACTCTTCCACCGCTTCGCGCAGGTGCAGATCGTTCTCCATCCGCTCGAACAGCTCTTCGCCTTCCGGCATATCCTCCCCGGAAACCCCCAGCGCCCGGCGGCAGGTCGCCATCAGTCCGCTGGCAGAGGCCACCTCGTGCATTCCTTCGCCGTTTTTGCCGACCGGGATAACCCCGAACTCCCCGGCGCGATAGTGCGAGCCGCGATAGAGATCGCCCCCGAGCACAATCCCGCCGCCGATCCCGGTGCCGATCGTCATGCAGACAAAATTCTCGTACTCATGTCCAGCGCCGCACCAGCGTTCGCCCAGCGCAGCACAGCTGGCGTCATTATCGGCCACCACCGGCAGGTCAGTCAGCTCTGCGAAAAGCGTGTAGAGGTTGACGTTATCCAGATACTCCAGCGCGCCGGCTTTCGCGGCTTCGCCGGTATGGGTATTGATGTGGCCGGGGATACTCACCCCAATCGCCGTAATCTCGTGCTCTTTCTGGTACGCCTCGACCACCTCGCGCCATCGTTGCTTAAAGGTCTCTTCATCCTCTGGGGTATCAAATTGATCGGTGGTGAGTTCGTTACCGTCCTCGTCGATCACGCCGTGTTTAATATGGGTTCCGCCCACGTCAAAGCCGATAAAAAGCTGCATTTATCCTCACCCTCTCCCCTGTTTGTGCGCTTTAAGTATGGCTCAGGGCAGGAAACCAAACGTAAAGTAAGGTAATGCGTGAAGGGGCTCGCAAAGCAGGCGATGACTGGCGATGTTTTCACCGCCGCGGTCTACCTTTGAAGGACACTTCACGCAAGGAGACAGTCATGACGAATAACCCTCCCTCAGCACGTATCCTGCCCGGCGAATATGGTTTCCCCCTCAAACTGAAAGCCCGTTATGACAACTTTATCGGCGGCGACTGGGTTCCCCCGGCCGACGGCGATTATTACCAGAACCTGACCCCGGTGACCGGCCAGCCGCTGTGCGAAATTGCCAGCTCCGGGAAGCGCGATATCGATCTGGCGCTGGATGCCGCCCACAAGATCAAAGACAAATGGGCGCATACCTCGGTACAGGATCGCGCTGCGATCCTGTTCAAAATTGCCGATCGCATGGAGCAGAATCTGGAGCTGCTGGCCACGGCAGAGACCTGGGACAACGGGAAACCGATCCGCGAAACCATGGCCGCCGACGTGCCGCTGGCGATCGACCATTTCCGCTATTTCGCCTCCTGTATTCGTGCCCAGGAGGGCGGTATCAGCGAGGTGGATAAGGACACAGTGGCGTATCACTTCCATGAGCCGCTGGGCGTGGTCGGCCAGATCATCCCGTGGAACTTCCCTCTGCTGATGGCTGCCTGGAAAATGGCACCCGCGCTGGCAGCCGGTAACTGCGTGATACTGAAACCGGCGCGCTTAACGCCGCTGTCGATCCTGCTGCTGATGGAAGTGGTAGGCGACCTGCTCCCGCCTGGGGTTGTGAACGTGGTCAACGGCGCCGGGGGCGAAATCGGTGAATATCTGGCGACCTCCAAACGGATCGCCAAAGTGGCCTTTACCGGCTCCACCGAAGTGGGTCAGCAGATCATGCAGTACGCCACCCAGAACATCATTCCGGTGACGCTGGAGCTGGGCGGCAAATCCCCGAACATCTTCTTTGCCGACGTGATGGACGAAGAGGATGCCTTCTTTGATAAGGCGCTGGAAGGGTTTGCCCTCTTTGCCTTCAACCAGGGCGAAGTCTGCACCTGCCCAAGCCGGGCGCTGGTGCAGGAGTCGATCTACGAGCGCTTTATGGAGCGCGCCATTCGTCGCGTGGAGTCGATCCGCAGCGGCAACCCGCTGGACAGCATCACCCAGATGGGTGCCCAGGTGTCGCACGGGCAACTGGAGACCATCCTCAACTATATCGATATCGGTAAGAAAGAGGGGGCCGAGCTCTTAACCGGCGGACGGCGCAAGCAGCTGGACGGCGAGCTGAAAGAGGGTTACTACCTCGAGCCGACGATTTTGTCCGGTAAAAACAACATGCGCGTCTTCCAGGAAGAAATCTTCGGCCCGGTGCTGGCGGTGACCACCTTCAAAACCATGGAGGAGGCGCTGGAGCTGGCCAACGATTCGCAGTATGGCCTGGGTGCAGGGGTCTGGAGCCGTAACGGCAATCTGGCCTATCAGATGGGGCGTGGGATCCAGGCCGGACGCGTCTGGACCAACTGCTATCACGCCTATCCAGCGCACGCTGCGTTTGGCGGATACAAACAGTCGGGCATTGGCCGCGAAACCCACAAGATGATGCTGGAACATTACCAGCAGACCAAATGCCTGCTGGTCAGCTACTCCGATAAACCGTTGGGCCTGTTCTAACCTCTGAGAGCAGGCCGCCCCAGGGGGGTCTGCTCAATCTGTTTACGCAGGGTATTCAACACCCCGTCCAGCACAAACTGCACCCGCCACGGCTGATAGTCACGTTTGCGGAAGATCGCTACCAGATCCAGCCACCACTCCTCCTGATGGGTGAAACAGGGCACCATTGAGCCTTCTTCTATCTCCCGTAGCAGACTCTCTTTTGGCGCAAAGACGATCCCCAGATGATTGCGGGCCAGCTCCAGCGCCGTCTGGGTGTTGTCGCAAATATAATTACCCGTGACTTTATAATCGATTACCTGCTCGCTATTATTCACGCGAAAACGCCAGATATTAGCGTCATCGATTATCATTGAATCGATAAGAATGCAGGAGTGATTAATGAGATCGTCAGGATGATTAACTGGGTGCTTTTTAATATATTCCGGCGTGGCGAAAGCAGTAACAGAATATTTGGTTAAGGTGCTGGCAACCAGATTTTCATCTTTCGGTTGAGCATAGGTAATTAAAATATCGCAATCATCGGGAAAGGTGACCCCTTCGAAAAACTCATTCTTGTCCAGGTTGTAGGTCTTCAGGCTAATACGAATATCGCCAATATTTTCGATCTCATGAATCACGTGGCGGGCCAGGTAAGTGACGATCCCCGACGGGCCATAAATGGTGACCTTGCCGCGTTTTTCGTGTTTGTAATCAGCAATAAAATTAACCAGTTGTTCGTTTTTTTCCAGTGATGCATTGACGAAGGGCAGCAGTGATTCACCGAACTGGGTCAGCGCCAGCTGGCGGGTGGTGCGCTCAAAAATTTTCAGCCCGACGCGGGTTTCGAAATCAGCGAGATATTTACTGACGTTGGCCTGGGCCATTCCCAACAATGCAGCAGCATCTCCGATGCTGTGGGTCGCGGCAATGACGGAAATAATTTTTAATTCTCGCGGTTTGATTTGCAGCTTGTTCATTGCCTGACGCCCATCTATATGAATTTATATATAATATTATACAAATATCCCATTTGCATCGCGATTTTTGTAACCATTATTATGCGCCGCGTCGTATGACATTTAATGGATTGCAAACAATGAAGTTTAAAAAGAATTTACTCATCGCGGCCGCTTTATTTACGGCGACATCCGCAATGGCCGATGATTTTTCAGTTGGCGCTGGCGCAGTGTTTAATGAATCACCCTATAAAGGCTATAACGAGAACGTCTCCGCTGCCCCTTTAATTAGCTACGAAGGCGAACATTTCTACGTGCGTCAGACCACCGGCGGCTGGATCGTCTGGAAAGATGCGAAAAACGAACTGAGCCTGACCGCCTCCTGGATGCCGCTGCACTTCGACCCGGAAGATAACGACGACCACGTGATGAAGCAACTGGATGAGCGTAAAGCCTCCGCGATGCTGGGTGGGGCCTACTACCGTCACGAAAGCTGGGGTAGCCTGAAGTTTGCCCTGGCGGCCGATGCGATGGACGAGAGCGGCGGCGTGGTGGGCGAGATGTCTTACTTCCGCCCGATCCGGATGGAGCGCCTGACCCTGACGCCGTCGGTGGGCGTGTTCTTCCACGACGAAAGCTTCAACGATTACTACTACGGTGTCTCTGCGAAAGAGTCCCGCCGCAGTGGTCTGCAGCAGTACACTGCCGGTGAAAGTGTGACCCCCTATATCGGCCTGGCGGCGAAATACCCGCTGACGCAGAACCTCTATCTGAACGCCAGCGCGGTCTATATCGTACTGCCTGACGACGTGAAAAACAGCCCGATGATCGACCGTGACGACAGCTTCGCGCTGATGACCGGTCTCTCCTGGAAGTTCTGATCTTTCAGCAATCTGCCCTCAGGGACGAGGGCAGCCTCAATCGTTTTCTTCTTACGCCTCATCCACCCAGATGCGCATCTCTCCCTCGCCGCGATTCGCCCAGCTAAACCACGGAATAAAAGTCAGGGTCTGCGCCTGCTGCATGGTCGGGGCGCGATCGTACTGCCACAGCGGTCGCTTTTCCGCGTTCGCGGCGTGGCGGGCATAACCCTGGGTCTGGATCAGCACCTTATGGGCAAAAATCCATTTTCCTTCCACGAGCTTAAATTCGCTATCGGCGGGCAGGGTCAGGTTATGCAGTCCGGCGCCGTTATCCGCCTCTTCGAGACAGTAGACCAGCGGCCCGCGCTGGATCGCCACTTTCCCGGCCTGCTGGCGTACCTGCGGATTCCCGTAAACCCGACGTACCGGCATCGGCAGGGTTAACTGCAGCCTGTCGCCCTCCTGCCAGCGGCGGGTTAGGTAGAGATAACCCTGACGCACCTCGCCGGCGACGAGGTCGCCATTCAGCGTCAGCTGCGGATTATCACACCAGTCCGGCAGACGCAAAGCCAGGGTATGGTCGATCGCCACCGGGGAGGTGATCTCAATGTTGATTTGTTCATGCCAGGGATAGTTACCGCTGATCCGTACCTGTAACTCTTCGTCACCCACCGGGAAGGTCATGCTGTTGCCGATATAGAGGTTAATAAACAGCGCATCCTCACGGACGGTATAGATGTAGTGGCCGATGGAGGTCAGCACCCGGGCGATATTCGGCGGGCAGCAGGCGCAGCCGAACCAGCGCTGGCGAACCGGCTTCACGTGATCATAAATATGGTTAAATTTCAGCGTTTTCGGATGCACCTCCAGTGGGTTAACGTAGAAGAAGTGCTTCCCGTCCAGCGCCATGCCGCCCAGTACGGTGTTATACAGCGCCCGCTCCATCACGTCGGCGTACTGGCTGTTGGCCTCCATCTCCAGCATCCGCCGGGCAAACATCATCAGGCCGATCGAGGCGCAGCTCTCGGCATAGACGGTGTCGTTCGGCAGATCGTAATCGCTGCTGAAAGCTTCGCCGCTGCTCTGGGAGCCAATCCCGCCGGTAATATACAGCTGGCGCTGGGCCATGTTGTTCCAGAGACGCAAACAGTCCTGGCGTTTGCTTTCGTCCTGGCTCAGGCGGGCCAGGTGCGCGACGCCGGTCATCAGATAGACGAAGCGCACCGCGTGGCCGATGGCCGTCTGCTGTTCCGCCAGCGGCTGATGCGCCTGGCTGTAGGCTTTGTCCTGCACCATCCACGCCGGACCGTAGGTGTTCCAGTAAGAGGTTTTTCCGCGCTTTTCATATTCGATATCGTAGAAGTGCGGCTGAGTCCCGCGCTGCTCGACAAAGTATTTCACCAGCGCCAGATAGCGTGGCTCCTGGGTGACATCGAACAGGCGCATCAGCGCCAGCTCAATCTCCGGGTGACCCGGATAGCCGTGCAGCTGCTGCTCGCCCGGACCAAAGACGCTGTCGATATGGTCGGCCAGCCTGCAGACCACCTCCAGCAGATGGCGCTTGCCGGTGCCCTGGAAGTACGCCACGCCCGCTTCAATCATATGCCCGGCGCAGTACAACTCATGGCACTCCGCCAGGTTTGTCCAGCGCTCGTCCGGAGCTTTTACCTTGAAGTAAGTATTCAGGTAGCCATCCTCGCACTGCGCAGCGGCCACCAGCTCAATCACCTCGTCGGCGGTCTTTTCAAGCTCAGCGTCGGGCTTCTGGCACAACGACCAGGCGACCGCCTCCAGCCATTTCGCCACGTCGCTGTCCTGAAAGACCATCCCGTAAAATTCGCCGCTCTGCTGGCCCGCCGCAATGCGGAAGTTGGCGATTGCATGGCTCGGTTCGGCCTCGGTGATGCGATCGTTCAGGGCATCCCACTGGTAGGGGATAACCACATCCCGCACCAGCTGCTGATACTGGCCCAGAAACGGGTCGCTGATTTTCAGTTTATGCAGGTCGGGTTCCATTATGGACATCATATTCTCCTCAGGCTTGAGCGTGACGCTGGCGCAGGTCGGTGGCAATGCGCGCCATCATCGGGTTATTGAGCCGGCACTTGCGGATCGCCAGCGCCAGCAGCAGATGGAAAAGGGCAGGCAGCAGGGTTTCCATGGTGGTGATGCCCTGCAGCGAGGCGGCCGTCTGGTTACCAGCGCCCGGCTGATAGGCGACAAAAATGAATACCAGGCTGATGATCCCGGCGCTGGATGCCCAGGCCAGCTTGATGAAAAACAGGTTAAAGGCGAAGTTCATCCCGGAGGAGCGCACGCCGGTTTTCCACTCGCCGTAGTCGTCGGCAAAGGCCATTAACGAGAAGTGCAGCGGCAGGGTAAAGCCAAGGATCACCCCGTTCGCCAGAATCACCACCAGCCACAGGGTCTGATGCGCCGGGCCGCCGGGCAGGAACCACATTCCCACTGCCAGTGCCGCCAGCACCAGGTTAGTGTAATAGTAGAGTTTGACTGTATCGCTGCGGCGCGACAGCAGGTTGACGATCACCGCCCCGAGAATGGCGGCAAAGGTCACCATGGTGAAGAACAGCGAGGTATACGCGGTGCTGCCCTTCAGCACGTAGGTGATGAAATACATGTAGCCGCCGCCACGGATGTTGAAGACGTTAATCAGCAGGAAGGACATCACCAGCATCAGCAGCAGCTGATCGTTCTGGCGTAGACCGGCGAGATGCTCCCTGAGGGTAAATTTCCCCATCATTGCCAGCGGCACGCGCTCACGCACCCAGAAGAAACAGCACAGGAACATCACCACCGCAATGGCGCACAACACCCCCACGCCCAGTTGATACCCCTGGGCCGTGTCGCCCTGGCCGAGCTCTGAGACCAGCCACGGCAGGCCGACCGAGACCAGGAAACCGGCCACGCCGCACAGCACAAAGCGCCAGGACTGACAGGAGAGCACCTCGCTGTGGCGGGTGGTCATGGTGTTGATCAGCGCGCAGTAGGGCACGTTGATGGCGGTATAGCCCACCGAGAGCAGCAAATAGGTGCCGAACGCCCAGGCGATTTTGACTCCCATTCCGGCATCCGGCACGGTGAAGGTCAGGACGCCGATCGCGCCAATCGGCAGGGCGACCCACAGCTGCCAAGGGCGAAAGCGTCCCCAGCGGCTTTGGGTGCGGTCGGCAATGATCCCCATCACCGGGTCGGATATGGCGTCGAAAATGCGCAGGGCGATAAACAGCGTGCCGACCAGCGCCGGGGTTAATCCAAAGACATCGGTATAGAAGAAGGTAAGAAAATTCATGATCAGACAGGTGATGACCGTCCCGCCCGCATCACCCAGGCCGTAGCCAATTTTTTCTCGTACTGAAAGGCGCTCGTTGACGGCCTGCCGGGCAATCTCTGTCTGCGTAATCGGAGTGGAAGTCATGAGGTAACTCCTCGGGTTATCGGATTTTTTATATTGTTTTGTCAGGTACCCGATTAATTTTGCACCGATCCCCGGCCTCAACAAGGGAAGGGAAAAGTATAAAAAGGTGAGGATTCCGACCTTGTTCTCAAAATGTGATTTCGATCGGGGCGAAAGGAAATTATCTGTTAATAATCAGTAATAAAGCGTCATAAATTGTCTATTAATAGCGGAAAAGTGAATGCCAATGCTCGAATTGTCCATAGCACTTCCGATCAGGGTCCAGAATGGCGGGTATTTCATCTCCCGGGGCGTGGGGCGTCATCCGGCACGCAGGCTCGATTCGTGGGAAGTGATTTTTGTCGAAAAGGGAACATTAACGATCCAGGAGGAGGGGAGCATGTTTGAGGTGCATGCCGGTGAGAGCCTACTGCTCTGGCCGCATCGTCTGCATAAGGGCATTGAGGATTTTCCCGCCGATTTACGCTTTTACTGGCTGCATTTTGAGGTCGACGAGCAGAGCCTGCCCTCTGCCAGGAGCACGCTGCTGTCTGTACAACAGCACGGAAAAACCGGCGATCCGCAGGCAATGGTTGCGCTTTTCCGGCAATTTCTGACCGAGCAGGAGAAGCTTCAGCGCAGCCCGGCGCTGGAATTTCTTCTGCTGCTGATACTGCAGCAGCTCTCCCTGGCGGCCGGGCAGGAACTGCCGCCGGATGAAGCGGGAGTGAATCTGGCGTGGAAGGCGCGGCAGCTAATCGGCACCCAGTTTCACCTGCCGATCTCCACCTCTATGCTTGCCAAAGAGCTGCACTGCAACGCGGACTACCTGGGGCGGGTGTTTCGACGGGTCTTCAATCTGACCCTGACCGAGGCGATCCACCGCCAGCGTGTCAGGGCCGCTGAGAAGCTGTTGCTCAACGATGCCGTATCGCTGAAAGAGGTAGCAACCCGCTGCGGTTTTAACGATGCCGGCTACTTCCGGCAAATCTTTCGCAAGCATACAGGTTTAACGCCCGGAGTCTGGAAACGCCGCTACTGTAAAGAACACATCAATTCTGCCTGAGTTCTTTGGCAGATGGCCAGTTTTCACGGCAGGGCGCACAAATCGGGGCTTTTACCCTGTCTGATCAAGGCGCTCAACCCGAACCCTCTGGCAACCTGATTTTTTTCAGCAAGGATGGAGCAGGCGATGAACCCGTTTATTGTTGCGGACCCGGCGAAATGTATTGGCTGTCGCACCTGCGAAGTGGCCTGTGTGGTATCGCATCAGGAAGATCAGAATTGTGCGGCCGTGACGGCAAGGACGTTTACTTCCCGCATTCGGGTGGTGAAAGGCGGGACCTTTACCACGGCGGTCACCTGTCATCAGTGTGAAGATGCGCCCTGCGCCAACGTCTGCCCGACGCAGGCCATCCAGCGGCAGGCGGGAGTGTGGCAGGTGGATCAGGCGCGCTGTATCGGCTGTAAAAGCTGTATGGTCGCCTGTCCGTTTGGGGCTATGCAGGTGACGGGGAGCGCTGAGCAGGTTCAGGCCCTGAAGTGTGACCGCTGCGCGCACCGCGAAGCGGGACCGGCCTGCGTGGCGGCCTGTCCCACCTATGCGTTAAGCTGCGTCGATCCCGCCAGATTACGCGCCGAACGGCTGCGTTATCTGGCGTAAAACGTTACTGGCCGTTTTCCCGCCAGGCGAGCTCAACCTCTTCTGCCAGAATTTTAACGCCGGCTTCGATTTTTTCCGGGTCCGGCACGTAGTTCATGCGCATGCACTGATGGGTATGCGGCCAGGGTTTATCCAGCCCCGGGAAGAAGTAGTCCCCCGGTACCATCAACACCCCGCGCTTTTTCAGACGCTGATACAGCAGCTCGGTGGTGATCGGCAGGTCCTTAAACCACAGCCAGAGGAAAATCGCTCCTTCGGGTTTATGGATCAGGCAGCGATTTTCCGGTAAGTAGCGGCGAATGGTGGCGATCGTCTCTTGTACGCGCTGATAGTAGAAAGGCTTGATCACCTCATTCGACAGACGCAGCAGATCGTTGCGCTTAATCATCTCGCACATCATCGCCGGACCAATACCACCCGGTGACAGGCTAATAATGCCGTTCATATTGGTGATGGCGGTGATGATTTTCTCATTGGCGATGATGATCCCGCAGCGGCTGCCAGGCAGGCCCAGCTTGGACAGACTCATGCACAGGACAATGTTCGGGTTCCACAGCGGGCGCGCTTCGCTGAAGATAATGCCCGGGAAGGGCACGCCATAGGCGTTATCAATCACCAGCGGAATGCCGTGCTGGTTCGCCAGCGCATCCAGCTTCATCAGCTCTTCGTCGGTAATCACGTTCCCGGTTGGGTTGGTGGGCCGGGAGACGCAGATCATGCCGGTCTCTTCGCCAATATGCAGGTGCTCAAAATCGACGTGATATTTGAACTGGCCTTCCGGCAGCAGCTCGATGTTCGGACGTGCGGAGACGAAAAGGTCATCCTCAAGGCCGGAATCGGCGTAACCGATGTATTCCGGCGTCAGCGGGAAGAGCACCTTTTTGGTGGTGCCGTCGGCACGTCGGCCCGCGAAGAGGTTAAATAAGTAGAAAAACGCGCTCTGGCTGCCGTTTGTCAGTGCAATATTCTGTGGTTCGATCTCCCAGCCGAGGGTGTCGCGCAGCATCTCTGCCAGGGCAGCGAGCAGCTCGGTTTTCCCCTGCGGGCCGTCATAATTGCACAGCGCATCAGTGGCTTTGCCATTTTCCAGCATGTCCGCAAGGAGCGTCTGAAAATAGGCGTTCATCTCCGGAATTTGTGCCGGGTTACCGCCGCCGAGCATGATGGCGCCCGGTGTGCGCAGACCGTCGTTGAGATCCTCCATCAGGCGGGTAATGCCTGAATGGCGGGTGAATTTGTCGCCGAAAAGTGAAAAAGTCATAGCAGGTGTTCTGTCGGGCTTGTTCTAAGAGTGGCTCACCATAACGCTACAACTGCGCAGGTGCAAATCAGCGTGGAAAGACAGAATGATTGCTTTGTGTTATCAGTTTGCCATCAGGCAGTGAATTATGCTGTATTATCCCTCTCCCGTCGGGAGAGGGATTCTGAACGTAACGATCAGCGATTACCCGCCCATACCACCATCACCTTGTCGCCCTGGTGCTCACGCACAAAGCCATAGCCCTGGGGCAGGGACAGCGTGGTTTGCGTTCCTTCCCCCACTGCCGGATGGCGGGCGCGGAACTGCCCGAGCCGCTGCCAGTGGGCGACGGTGGCGGCCTGCGCGCCGCTGATATCCTGCCAGTTCATGTCCGAGCGCGTCCCCTGCAGCGGGTCGGAGCCCGTCGGGCCGAACGGTCGGGCGGATTCATCACCATAAAATATCTGAACGCTGCCCGGCGCGAGTAACAGTAGCTCTGCCGCCCGGTGGTCGCCCTCGCGGAACAGACGCGTATCGTGGGAAGAGAGGTAGCTCAGGACGTTAAAGCCCTGAAGCTTTTCTGCCATCTGCTGCCAGGTCAGGTCGATATCGGCCAGGCAATCTACCGCTTTCGCCGCCTGCTCCTGATAATCAAAATTGATCATCGCATCGAAGCCGTGACGGTAGTAATCGCTCTGCATCACCCCGTGACCCCAGGATTCACCGGTCATCCAGAAGGGCGCATCGTCGAGTTTTTTCTCCGGGTTGGCCGCTTTCCAGGCTTTTAGCGCGTCACTGGCCTGGTCCTTCAGCTGCTGCCAGCCTGCCAGCTCCACGTGCTTGGCGGTATCGACCCGGAAACCGTCAATCCCGTATTCCCGTACCCACTGGCTCAGCCAGTGGGTGAGGTAGTCCCGGGGCGTGTAGCCATCGACGGCTTTTGCCCCGGTGTCGGGTTTATGGCGATAAAAGTTCGGCAGGCCCGAAGGAGTGGTGGATTCGGTTTTCAGATCCGGCAGGAAGGCCAGCGACATGGTCAGATCGTCGAAGCCGGGGTTGTCGTAATCGCCAATGTCGGTGCGTATCCACTGTTTGCCCCACCAGTTTTCCCATGCGGCTTTGTCGCTAAAATTGATGTAGTCGTTAAAGCTGTGCCAGCTCTGTCCGGCGGCAGGCTTCCAGTCGGTCCAGCGTTCACCCAGGGTTTTCTTCAGCTCATCACCCTGTAAATAGAGTGCGCCGAACTGGTACTCCTGCATGTCGGCCAGCGTCGCATAACCGGTGTGATTCATCACCACGTCAAACAGGATGCGGATCCCCCGACGATGGGCTTCATCCACCAGCTGGCGTAAATCGTCTTCCGTGCCCATGTTGGCATCGAGTCGGGTCCAGTCCTGGGTGTAGTAACCGTGATAGGCGTAATGGGGGAAGTCACCCTTGGTGCCGCCGCCGACCCAGCCGTGGATCTGCTCCAGCGGCGAGCTGATCCACAGGGCGTTGACGCCGAGCTGTTGCAGATAATCCAGTTTGCTGGTGAGCCCCTTCAGGTCGCCGCCGTGGAAGGTGCCGATCTCCTGCATGCCATCTTTATGGCGTCCGTAACTGTTGTCGTTGCCCGGATCGCCATTCTCAAACCTATCGGTCAGGACAAAATAGACGGTGGCGTTTTGCCAGCTGAACGGGGCGGGTTTTTCCGTCCCGGCACGCTCCAGTAACAGCAGGCCGTTGCTGTCCGGGGCGGGTTGCAGGGTGATTTTGCCCTGCTGCACGGTGGCGGTCTGTTTGCTGTAAAAATCACGCACCACGCTTCCTTCCGGGAAGGTGTTGCTGACGTCGACCGTCAGGGGGGTGCCGTCCCATTTCGGGCACTGGCGCACCACGTTGGTTACCGCTTTTTCGCTCTCGCTGGCGACGGTCAACATCAGGGTAGGCGTGCCGGAGCGGGTATCAATCCGTGCCTGATAATCACCGTCGCGGAACAGTCGCCACTGCACCGGATCCCCTTCGCACGGCTTGAGTGACATCATCTCGTTGAGTTTTATCGCGTTTGTAGGCTGCCAGCACGTCTTGTCAAGATTCACCGTCAGCGGGCGGATACCCTTCGTCAGCTTTGCCTGTGCCGTGAAGACCCCCGAGCCTTCAGCCGTAAAGGTCGAAAAACCCGGGGCTGACCAGTCGGCGCTGGCCATGGCAGGCAAGAGGAGAAGAGCGAGAGCGGAACGTTTCATACCGGTTTCCTGTCACAGCGTTTTGCTCAGTTTGCCATCTATTGTAGAAGGCTAACTCCTCCCCTGGCGCTATCGCGCAGGGAGGAGCAATGAGGGTGAGTGATCTCACGCTAAACGGGCGTATTAACTGCGATATTGAGCACATTTTGGTGAAAATGATGCTTAAGCGAACGCTTTCTGGATGACAGGGTTTCGGATTTAGACTATTTCTTTGAATGCTCTTCTCGTCTATTTTTGCTAGGATCTGAGATTCGCTTCTCATTTTACGAAAAAAATAAGGTGTTGGAATGTTTCTATCCGACCAGGAGACTTAATGATATCGACTCCCATTCGACGATATGGGGCCGCGATACTCATGTTACTCACCATGGCAATTTCTGGTGAGGTGCTTGCGAAGACGCACACGGATACAACGAGTAAGAAGGCCCACGTCATAAAGACGACAAGTAGTAAGGTTAGCAGTAAACAAGAGTATTCTCGCAATAGTGCAAAGAGTAGTTCACTTCCTGATTTGCGAAAATACCCTTCCGGGACACCAAGGAAAAAAGCGTTTCTCCGGACGGTAATGCCTTATATTACAAGTCAAAATGCCGCGATTACGGCGGATCGTAACTGGTTGATCTCCAAGCAGTACGATAGCCGCTGGTCGCCATCAGAACGCACGCGTCTGAAAGAAATTTCAAAACGCTATAAAGTGAGCTGGAACGGAAACACGCGTCGTGTGCCGTGGAACTCTCTCTTAGAGCGCGTAGATATTATTCCAGGCAGCATGGTCGCAACGATGGCTGCAGCCGAAAGTGGCTGGGGTACCTCGAAGCTGGCGCGCAGTAATAACAACCTCTTCGGCATGAAATGTGCGAAAGGGCGTTGTAACAATGCGCCGGGCAAGGTGAAAGGCTACTCACAGTTTGAATCGGTAAAAGATTCCGTGAATGCTTATGTTGTGAATCTGAACACGCATCCTGCTTATAAATCCTTCCGTAAGTCGCGCGCGCAGCTGCGTAAAGCAGACCAGGAAGTGACGGCAAGCACCATGATCCATAAGCTGAAAGGTTACTCAACCCAGGGCCAACGCTATAACAACTATCTGTTTGCGATGTACCAGGATAACCAGCGCTTAATCGCCGCACATATGTAATAGTAAAAAAGGCCTTCCATCCGGGAGGCCTTTTTTTATTTAAATCAGCACTTCACTGTAGCGATCGCGATACTCTTTCGGCGTGGTGTCATACTCTTTTTTAAATACCGAATAGAAATATTGTAGAGAGGGATAACCGCACATCTGCGAAATCTCATGAATCGAAAGCGACGTCGAAATTAGCAGGCTGCGGGCTTTCTCCAGTTTCTCGGCGTGAATCACCGCATGGATCGTCTCGCCCACCTCTTCTTTAAAACGCTTCTCCAGATTTGAACGTGAAATCCCTACCGCATCCAGCACCTGGTCCACTTTGATGCCTTTACAGGCGTGGTTACGAATGTAGTGCATCGCCTGAATCACCGCCGGATCGTTCAGTGAACGGTAATCGGTCGATCGCCGCTCCACAACGCGCATCGGCGGTACCAGCAGCCGTTGCAGCGGCAGGTTTTCATTATCCAGCAGCCGGTGCAGCAGTTTGGCTGCCTGATAGCCCATCTGACGCGTTCCCTGGGCCACGGAGGAGAGCGCCACCCGTGACAGGTAACGCGTTAGTTCCTCATTATCGATACCAATGACGCACAGCTTTTCCGGTACCGGAATGTGCAGATGCTCGCACACCTGTAACACGTGCCGGGCGCGGGCATCGGTCACGGCGATAATCCCGGTCTGCGGCGGCAGGGTTTGCAGCCAGTCGGCGAGACGATTCTGCGCGTGCTGCCAGTTTTCCGGGGCCGTCTCCAGCCCCTGATAGACAACGCCGCGATACTTCTCCTTTGCCACCAGCTGACAGAACGCATACTCACGTTCCGCCGCCCAGCCTTTGCCGCTGGAAACGGGCAGGCCATAAAAGGCGAAGCGGTGCACCCCTTTCTCCTTCAGATGGAGAAAGGCGCTCTCCACCAGAGCGTAGTTGTCCGTCGCGATATAGTGCACGGGAGGGTAATTTTCCGGCTTGTGGTAGGAGCCGCCGACGCCGACGATGGGGACGTCGACATCGACCAGTAGCTGCTGGATAACGGCATCGTCAAAATCCGCGATAACGCCGTCGCCCAGCCACTCTTTAATATTATCGATACGCATCCGGAAATCTTCTTCGATGAAGATATCCCACTCGGACTGCGACGCCTGCAAGTATTCACCCACACCCTCTACGACCTGACGGTCATAAGCTTTATTGGCATTGAATAACAACGTTATGCGGTGACGCTTCTCAAACATGGCGCTCTTTTTCCAGAATCAGTGACAGACGATAAAGCATCCTCAGGCGCGCCTTTTGGTCGCGGAATCCATCCATACTGCCAGCAACAGAATGGCACCCTTAACGATATACTGCCAGAATGTCGGGACGTCCATCATACTCATTCCGTTATCCAGCGACGCCATAATAAAGGCACCCATCACCGCCCCGGCGACGCTGCCGATCCCGCCCGCCAGACTGGTTCCGCCAATGACGCAGGCAGCGATGGCGTCGAGTTCGGCAATGTTCCCTGCCGACGGCGAGCCTGCCCCCAGGCGCGAGCTTAAGATCAGACCCGCCACGGCGACCATCAGGCCATTAATGGCAAAGACCGCGAGCTTGGTGCGCTCAACGTTGATGCCGGACAGGCGCGCGGCTTCGAGGTTGCCGCCGATGGCATAAATGCGCCGACCAAAGGCGGTGCGGGTGGCCATAAACATCCCGGCCAGCAGCAGCAGAACCAGCAGCAGCACCGGCGTCGGCACGCCGCGATAGTCGTTCAGCAGCCAGATCGCCCCGAGGACAATCACCGCCGTCAGCGCCTGGCGTCCGACCACCGAGGTGGATGGCGCCGTGGCTAACCCTAAGGACTGACGACGCATTCTGCTCCGCCACTGCCAGGCAACAAACGCCATCAGGCCAATTGCGCCGAGGCTAAAACCGACCCCGCTGGAGAGATAGCTCTGACCAATCTGCGACATGGAGGCGCTGGTGGGAGAGACGGTGGTGCCGTTGGTCACGCCAATCAGAATGCCGCGGAAGGCCAGCATCCCCGCCAGGGTGACGATAAACGACGGCACTTTACGATAGGCCACCCACCAGCCGTTCCAGGTGCCGAGGAGTAAACCGAGCAGCAGGGTAACCACGATGGTGAGCGGCAGCGGCCAGCCCAGCCAGACGTCGAAAATCGCCGCCAGGCCGCCGAGCAGGCCCATCATCGAACCTACGGAGAGGTCGATCTCCGCCGAGATAATCACAAACACCATCCCCACCGCCAGAATGCCGGTAATGGCGGTCTGACGCAGCAGGTTGGAGACGTTACGGGCGCTGAGATACGAGCCGTCAGTGGTCCAGGTAAAGAACAGCATGATCGCTACAATGGCGGCAATCATGACAAAGACCTGCAGATTAAGCGCTTTCAACCCTGAAAACAGACCCGGTGCGGGCGCCGTGGCTTTTAATTCAGATGGATTGCTTTTCGACATGGCGTTCGCTCCTTAATGCGGCTTCCATCACCTGTTCCTGCGTCAGGTTCTGGTTGTTCAGGTTGGCTTTCAGTTTTCCTTCGTGCATCACCAGCACCCGGTCGCTCAGACCCAGCACTTCAGGCAGCTCTGACGAAATCACAATTACGGCAATACCCTGCTGAACCAGCTGGTTGATCAGCTTGTAGATTTCGTATTTCGCACCGATATCAATCCCGCGGGTGGGTTCATCAAGGATCAGGATGCGCGGGTTGAGCAACAGGCAGCGGGCAAGAATGGCCTTCTGCTGATTGCCGCCGCTAAGACGACCAATGGCGAGGTCCGGGGAAGACGTTTTGACCTTCAGCCGTTGAAGGGACTGCAGAATGCAGTGCTGCTCGGCGGCGTCATCAAGGCTGCTTAGCTTTCCGCTGAACTGATCTAAGGCGGCGAGGGTGATATTTTTACCTACCGCCATCACCGGCACGATGCCGTCTTTCTTACGATCTTCCGGCACCATCGCGATGCCGTGGGCAATCGCCTGCTGACAGTTTTTGATATCGACCGGCTGCCCGTCAATAAAGATACGGCCTTCCCAGCGACCGGGCCAGACGCCGAACAGACACTGCACGGCCTCGGTACGCCCGGCGCCGACCAGCCCGGCTATGCCAAGAATTTCACCGCGATGCAGCGAGAAGGAGACGTCGTTCACCCGTTTGATATGACGATTGATCGGATGCCAGGCGGTGAGATGCTCCACGCGTAGCACCTCCTCCCCGAGGGTATGCGGTTCATTTGGGTAGAGCGCAGTGAGCTCCCGGCCCACCATCATAGTAATGATGTCATCCTCGCTCATTCCCTGCGCTTCGCGGGTGCCGATATGCTGCCCGTCGCGAATGACGCAGACCGTGTCCGAAATAGCTTTCACTTCGTTGAGCTTGTGGGAGATGTAAATGCAGGCAATACCGTGGTTTTGCAGGTCACGAATGATGTCCAGCAATACCGCGGTTTCCTGTTCCGTCAGCGAAGCGGTCGGTTCATCGAGGATCAGCAGGCGCACCTGTTTGTTGAGCGCTTTGGCGATCTCCACCAGCTGCTGTTGCCCCAAACCTAACTCGCCCACCCGGGTATCGGGAGAGATCGCCAGGCTCACCTGTGCCAGCAGCTTTTCGCAGCGCAGGGTCATGGTGTCGTAATCCAGCACCCCGTGACGGGCGATCTCGGCGCCGAGGAAGATGTTCTCCAGCACGGTGAGGTGCTTCACCAGCGCCAGCTCCTGGTGAATGATGGCGATGCCTTTACGTTCGGTATCGCGGATGTGCGTGGCCTGCAGGGCTTCGCCGGAAAAAATAATTTCGCCGTCATAGCTGCCGTGGGGGTAAATGCCGCACAGCACTTTCATTAACGTCGATTTGCCGGAGCCATTTTCACCGCACAGCGAGACGATCTCGCCGGGATTTAAACGCAGACTGACGTTGTCCACGGCCTTCACCGCGCCAAACGCCTTAGTGATGCTTTTCATTTCAAGGAGATAAGACATAACTGCCCCACATGACCCGAAGGAAAACAGTGCAAGTCGATGCGCCCCCGCTAGGCAGGGGCGATGATGGACTACAGTTCGCTTTTTTTATGGAAACCGTCTTTCACAACGGTGGCGTCAATGTTCTCTTTATTGACTTCGATAGGGGTTAACAGTCGGGACGGCACATCTTTCAGGCCATTGTTTAAGCTGGTGTCGGCTTTAGGCTGCTGGTCATTGCCCAGCTCAACGGCAATTTCTGCGGCGGTGGTGGCCAGCTCGGTGATCGGTTTATACACCGTCATGGTCTGGGTGCCGGCCACAATGCGTTTCACCCCGGCCAGGTCTGCATCCTGCCCGGAGATCGCCACTTTTCCGGCCAGCCCCTGAGCGCTGAGCGCCTGAATTGCGCCGCCAGCGGTGGCATCGTTAGACGCGACCACGGCGTCAATTTTGTTATTGTTGGCAGTTAAGGCGTTTTCCATAATTTTCAGTGCGTTTTCTGGCAGCCAGCCATCTGCCCACTGGTCGCCAACCACTTTGATTTTGCCTTCGTCAATGTACGGCTTCAGCACTTTCATCTGCCCGGCGCGGAATAATTTGGCGTTGTTGTCTACTGGCGAGCCGCCCATCAGGAAATAGTTCCCCTGTGGCACTTTCGCTACCAGGCTTTGCGCCTGTAATTCACCGACTTTTTCATTGTCGAAGGAAATATAATAATCGATGTCGGCGTTATTAATCATGCGGTCATAGGCCAATACTTTAATGCCCTCGCGTTTGGCTTCTTTTACCACGTTACTTAAAACCTGACCGTTATAGGGAATAATAACCAGCACATCGACGCCGCGGTTAATCATATTTTCGATTTGCGACATTTGGGTTTCTTCATTGCCATTGGCAGACTGGACAAAAACTTTTGCTCCTAATGCTTCTGCCTTATTGACAAAAATATCGCGATCTTTTTGCCAGCGCTCCAGGCGGAGGTCATCGATCGCCATGCCGATTTTGACTTCTTTTGCATGACTCGCCGTACTCGCCAGCAGCAGCGATGCACAAAGAGTGAGGCACAGGTTCTTTATCTTCATAATTGTATTGCCTTTTGTAGGGTTAGGTAACTGAGATAAAAGAAACAATCATTGCAAGAGACGTAGCAAATTCTTAACGGGGAACGGCAGACTGGCAATTACAGATTTTTATCTTCTCGTTATGATATTTGGTTTATTTTCGAATTTATGACCGCGATCTTATTTTAAATTACATAACTTCTTAATTACACATGATTCTGGAATTTACGCTGTGAAATTCCTTTGACTGCAAATTGATTTTGCGAGCCAGCGCACGTTTGTGCATTCTCTCAATAGCAGTGTGAAATAACGTAATTGAGCAAGCTGCGATCACTATTCACTATTACTCCAGTATCTACTCTTCGCCGCACCCCTGATTATGGAGCTCACTATGCAAGCTTATTTCGATCAACTCGATCGCGTTCGTTATGAAGGCCCGAAATCCTCTAATCCTTTAGCGTTTCGTCATTACAACCCGGACGAGCTGGTGTTGGGTAAGCGCATGGAAGATCATTTGCGTTTCGCCGCCTGCTACTGGCATACCTTCTGCTGGAGCGGGGCCGATATGTTTGGCGTGGGCTCGTTCGATCGTCCCTGGCAGCAGCCGGGCGACGCGCTTGAGCTGGCGAAGCGCAAAGCGGACGTTGCCTTTGAATTCTTCCACAAGCTGAACGTGCCTTACTACTGCTTCCACGACGTGGACGTCTCCCCGGAAGGCGCCTCGCTGAAAGAGTACCTGAATAACTTTGCGCAGATGGTCGACGTACTGGCTGAAAAACAGCAGCAGAGCGGCGTGAAGCTGCTGTGGGGCACCGCCAACTGCTTTACCCATCCGCGCTATGGCGCAGGGGCTGCCACCAACCCGGATCCTGAAGTGTTCAGCTGGGCGGCCACCCAGGTCGTGACAGCGATGAACGCGACCCATCAGCTGGGCGGCGAAAACTACGTCCTGTGGGGCGGGCGCGAAGGCTACGAAACGCTGCTCAATACCGATTTACGCCAGGAGCGCGAGCAGATTGGCCGCTTCATGCAAATGGTGGTGGAGCATAAACACAAAATCGGTTTCCAGGGCACGCTGCTGATTGAGCCAAAACCGCAGGAGCCGACCAAGCACCAGTACGATTACGACGTGGCAACGGTGTACGGCTTCCTCAAGCAGTTCGGGCTGGAAAAAGAGATCAAAGTGAACATCGAAGCCAACCACGCGACCCTGGCCGGCCACTCGTTCCACCACGAGATCGCCTCCGCTATCGCGCTGGGCATTTTCGGCTCCGTGGATGCTAACCGCGGCGATCCGCAGCTGGGCTGGGATACCGATCAGTTCCCGGTCAGCGTGGAAGAAAACGCGCTGGTGATGTACGAAATCATTAAAGCGGGTGGGTTTACCACCGGCGGCCTGAACTTTGACGCCAAAGTGCGCCGTCAGAGTACCGATAAATACGATCTGTTCTATGGTCATATTGGGGCGATGGACACCATGGCGCTGTCGCTGAAAGTGGCCGCCCGCATGATTGAAGACGGCGAGCTGGATAAGCGCGTGGCGAAACGCTATGGCGGCTGGAACAGTGAACTGGGTCAGCAAATTTTGAAAGGCCAGTTATCGCTGACGGAACTGGCGAAGTACGCTGAACAGCATAACCTGGCGCCGCAGCACCAGAGTGGTCATCAGGAGCTGCTGGAAAATCTGGTGAATCATTACCTGTTCGACAAGTAACGGGTATCGCCGGGCGGCGCTACGCTTGCCCGGCCTACAATTTTAAGGAGCCCAGGGCATGTATATCGGGATCGATCTTGGCACATCGGGTGTGAAAGCCATTCTGTTAAATGAACAGGGCGACGTGCTGGCAGCGCAAACAGAAAAATTGCAGGTTTCACGGCCACATCCGCTCTGGTCTGAACAGGATCCTGAAGCCTGGTGGCTGGCAACGGATCGCGCTCTGAAGGCGCTTGGCGAGCAGCATTCGCTGAGGGAAGTCAAAGCCCTGGGAATTGCCGGGCAGATGCATGGCGCTACGCTGCTGGACAAGGACAACCGTGTTTTGCGTCCGGCCATTTTATGGAATGACGGCCGCTGCGGTGAAGAGTGCGCCCTGCTGGAAGAACGCGTGCCGACATCCCGGGAGATCACCGGCAACCTGATGATGCCGGGCTTTACCGCACCCAAATTGCTGTGGGTCCAGCGCCACGAGCCCGAGATTTTTAGCCAGGTGGCGAAGGTGCTGCTGCCAAAAGATTATCTGCGTCTGCGGATGACCGGCGAGTACGCCAGCGATATGTCCGATGCGGCAGGCACTATGTGGCTCGACGTCGCTAAACGCGACTGGAGCGAGACGATGCTCGACGCCTGCCATCTCACCCGCGACCATATGCCTGCTCTGTTCGAAGGCTGTGAGCAGACCGGCACGCTGCTGCCGTCGGTCGCGCAACGGTGGGATATGCCGGCCGTTCCGGTCGTGGCGGGGGGCGGTGATAACGCCGCGGGCGCGGTTGGTGTGGGGATGGCCGATGCCGGACAGGCCATGCTGTCGTTGGGCACATCCGGCGTCTACTTTGCCGTCAGCGACGGTTATCGCAGTAACCCTGACAGCGCGGTGCACAGCTTCTGCCATGCGTTACCCGGCAAATGGCATCTGATGTCGGTGATGCTCAGCGCGGCGTCGTGCCTGGACTGGGCGGCAAAACTGACCGGCTTAGGCAGCGTTCCGGCCCTGCTCGATGCTGCGCAGCAGGCCGATGAAAACGCGGGTACCCTCTGGTTCCTGCCCTATCTTTCCGGCGAGCGCACGCCGCATAACAACCCGCAGGCGAAAGGGGTGTTCTTTGGCTTAACCCATCAGCACGGTCCGGCCGAACTGGCGCGCGCGGTACTGGAAGGGGTAGGTTATGCCCTGGCTGATGGCATGGATGTAGTACATGAATGCGGACTCAAACCAACCAGCATTACGCTGATTGGCGGCGGGGCGCGTAGCCCGTACTGGCGTCAGATGCTGGCGGATATCAGCGGTCAGCAGCTGGATTACCGTACCGGTGGTGACGTCGGACCTGCTCTCGGTGCGGCGCGACTGGCGCAGATCGCGATGAATCCGGATAAACCGCTGTCGGCGCTGCTGCCACAGCTGGCGCTGGAACAGCAGCACATCCCTGATACCGCGCGTCATGTCCGCTATGCCGGGCAACGCGATGTGTTCCGCAAGATCTATCAGCAGCTTCTGCCATTGATGTCGTGAAACGTTGCCGGGTGGCGTTTCGTTTGCACAGCCTTGTAGGCCCGTGCAAGCGAAGCGCCGCCGGGCAAGCAAGCCGTGCTTAACTGACAAACCTGCGCGTATCAATCCGCTGCAACAGCATAGACAGCAGCAAACTGACCACCAGCGTGGCCGAGAATATCCAGACAATATCCAGCAGCGGCCAGCTCTTTAACTCCACGCCACGCGTGCGCAGAGCATGGATCACCAGCGCGTGAAAACCATAAATCCCCAGTGAGTTACGCGAAATTAACCCCAGCAGCGGCAGGGGGCGTGCATTGAGCGTGTTTTTCACCAGGGTAAATAATGACATCGCGCAGATAAAGACCATCGGGCCGCAGTAGAGATACCAGGTGTCGGCGAAGGTGCCGCGCCACTGCAGTTCATGCAGCGTACCGCGGGAGATGATCGCAACCGCAGCAATAAACAGCGCGGCGCAAATCCCATTCAGCCAGCGTTTACGGGTATCCATCATACCCAGAGCGCGGCCCAGCATACCGTACAGCACGTAATAGAAGGTGTCGCCGTTGATATACAGGTTGATCGGCAGCCATTCAAATCCGCCTATTTTTTGCGAGACGGTGTTGGGGTTGGCCACGATGCCGATCACGATCATCAGCGCCAGCAGCATTTTGCCGTTCGCGCTCTTCACCTGCAGCAGCGGGGAGAGCAGGTAAATGACGATAATGGCGAAGAAAAACCACAGATGATAGAACACCGGCTTTTGCAGCAGGTATTTCAGCGACAGCTCGCTGTTGATCGAAGTAAACAGCACGATATAAAGGAACGCCACGGTGCTGTAAAACAGCAGACACAGCCCGATGCGTAAAAAGTGGCGCGGTTGCGCGCTGCGCTCACCAAAAAAGAGATAGCCGGAGATCATGAAAAACAGCGGCACGCTCACGCGTGAAGCGGAGTTGAGAATATTGGCGATATCCCAGTTAACGAGGCTGACGCTTGCGGCATTGGTGATATACCAGGTCGTGGTATGGATCATCACCACCATTAAACAGGCAATTCCCCGCAGATTATCAATCCAGTTAATTTTTTCCTGCATCCATCCCTCTGTTTTCGCATTAAAAAGAGTCTGACTGTGGTATTGCTAAAGACGCTCACTGGAAAATTCTGAGTTTGCATCGCCCTGCTTGTGCCCGGGCGGTGAGATTCGCAGAATGCCGGGCCATAATCTATAAAGTTTAGAGTTTAAAAATAATAGCCACAGCACAGGGCGGTAATAAAAATGATGATGCGTGCAATGTGGATCCTGATCCCCGCGTTACTGGCCGGCTGCGCGGCTCAGGAGACGTCCCCCGCGCAAAAAGCGCAAACGAAGAAAGTCAGTCCGGTGCGTTCGCTGGACATGGAACAGCTGTGTAAGGATCGGGCGGCTCAGCGCTACAATACCGGTGCGCAAAAAATCGACGTCACCGCATTCGAACAGTTCCAGGGTAGCTATGAAATGCAGGGTTTCACTGCCCGCAATGAGAGTTTCATCTGTTCTTTTGACCCAGAAGGCCATTTTTTACATCTTTCGATGCGTTAAGGCCGTCGCGTCATGAGGTGGCTGTGTCCCGAGGGCGTTGTCAGCTATGCTTATTTCCCAATTTTCCCTAAACAACGCCGTTTCGTACTGTATATCTTGCATCCGACGGGTATACTGATCCCTTCCATTTAAAACCACACGTATCCAGCACGAAATACTATGCAAAAGTTCGATACTAAGACCTTCCAGGGCCTGATCCTGACCTTACAGGATTACTGGGCTCGTCAGGGCTGCACCATTGTTCAACCACTGGACATGGAAGTCGGCGCTGGCACCTCACACCCGATGACCAGCCTGCGCGCGCTGGGGCCAGAGCCAATGGCGACCGCTTATGTGCAGCCATCCCGTCGTCCGACCGATGGTCGCTACGGTGAAAACCCGAACCGCTTACAGCACTACTATCAGTTCCAGGTGGTCATTAAGCCATCACCGGACAATATTCAGGAGCTGTACCTTGGGTCGCTGAAAGAGCTGGGTATGGATCCAACCATTCACGACATTCGTTTCGTGGAAGATAACTGGGAAAACCCAACGCTGGGTGCCTGGGGTCTGGGCTGGGAAGTGTGGCTGAACGGTATGGAAGTGACGCAGTTCACCTACTTCCAGCAGGTGGGCGGTCTGGAATGTAAGCCGATCACCGGTGAAATCACCTACGGTCTGGAACGTCTGGCCATGTACATTCAGGGCGTAGACAGCGTTTACGACCTGGTCTGGAGCGACGGCCCGCTGGGTAAAACCACCTACGGCGACGTGTTCCATCAGAACGAAGTGGAGCAATCCACCTATAACTTCGAATACGCGGACGTGGACTTCCTGTTCACCTGCTTCGAGCAGTACGAGAAAGAAGCCCAGCAGCTGCTGGCGCTGGAGACTCCGCTGCCGCTGCCCGCCTACGAGCGTATTCTGAAGGCCGCCCACAGCTTCAACCTGCTGGACGCCCGTAAAGCGATCTCCGTGACTGAACGTCAGCGCTACATTCTGCGTATTCGTACCCTGACCAAAGCCGTTGCAGAAGCTTACTATGCGTCCCGTGAAGCCCTTGGCTTCCCGATGTGCAACCGAAACAAATAAGAGGCGGCCATGTCTGAGAAAACTTTCCTGGTGGAAATCGGCACCGAAGAGCTGCCACCAAAAGCCCTGCGCAGCCTGGCGGAGTCCTTTGCTGCGAACGTGACTGCCGAGCTGGATAACGCTGGCCTCGCACACGGTAAAATCGAATGGTTTGCTGCCCCGCGCCGCCTGGCGCTGAAAGTGGCAAACCTGGCTGCTTCCCAACCCGATCGCGAAGTTGAAAAGCGCGGCCCGGCCATTGCTCAGGCGTTCGACGCTGAAGGCAAGCCGAGCAAAGCGGCAGAAGGCTGGGCGCGTGGTTGCGGGATCACCGTTGACCAGGCCGAGCGTCTGACTACCGACAAAGGCGAATGGCTGCTGTATCGCGCCCATGTGAAGGGCGAGAGCGCAGAAGCGCTGCTGCCAAACATGATCGCCACCTCGCTGGCTAAGCTGCCGATCCCAAAACTGATGCGCTGGGGCGCAAGCGACGTCCACTTCGTGCGTCCGGTTCACACCGTGACCCTGCTGCTGGGCGACACCGTGATCCCTGCCACCATTCTGGGCGTGGCGTCCGATCGCGTGATCCGCGGCCACCGCTTTATGGGCGAGCCGGAGTTCACCATCGACAATGCCGACCAGTATCCTTCAATCCTGCTGGAGCGCGGTAAGGTCATCGCTGACTATGAACAGCGTAAAGCCCGTATTAAAGCGGACGCGGAAGAAGCGGCACGTCAGATTGGCGGTAACGCCGATCTGAGCGAAAGCCTGCTGGAAGAAGTGACCTCGCTGGTGGAATGGCCGGTGGTCCTGACCGCGAAGTTTGAAGAGAAATTCCTCGCGGTACCGGCAGAAGCGCTGGTTCACACCATGAAGGGCGACCAGAAGTACTTCCCGGTCTATGCCAATGACGGCAAACTGCTGCCGAACTTCATCTTCGTGGCCAACATTGAATCGAAAGATCCGATTCAGATTATCTCCGGTAACGAGAAAGTGGTGCGTCCGCGTCTGGCGGATGCCGAGTTCTTCTTTAATACCGACCGTAAAAAGCGTCTGGAAGATCACCTCCCGCGCCTGCAGACCGTGCTGTTCCAGCAGCAACTGGGTACGCTGCGCGACAAGACCGACCGTATCGCGGAGCTGTCCGGCTGGATCGCCCGTGAAATCGGCGCGGACGTCAACCACGCCACCCGCGCAGGCCTGCTCTCCAAGTGCGACCTGATGACCAACATGGTGTTCGAATTTACCGACACTCAGGGCGTGATGGGCATGCACTATGCGCGTCACGATGGCGAAGCGGAAGACGTAGCTGTCGCCCTGAACGAGCAGTATCAGCCGCGCTTTGCCGGTGACGATCTGCCGTCCAACCCGGTGGCCTGTGCCGTCGCGATTGCCGACAAGATGGACACCCTGGCGGGTATCTTCGGTATCGGTCAGCATCCGAAAGGCGATAAAGACCCGTTTGCGCTGCGTCGTGCTGCGCTGGGCGTGCTGCGCATCATCGTTGAGAAGAACCTCAACCTCGATCTGCAAACCCTGACTGAAGAAGCGGTGCGTCTGTACGGCGACAAGCTGACCAACGCCAACGTGGTAGATGATGTTATCGACTTTATGCTGGGCCGTTTCCGCGCCTGGTATCAGGACGAAGGTTACACCGTCGACACCATCCAGGCGGTGCTGGCGCGTCGTCCGACCCGTCCGGCTGATTTCGATGCCCGTATGAAGGCGGTTTCCCACTTCCGTACCCTGGAAGCGGCGTCTGCTCTGGCGGCGGCCAACAAGCGTGTATCCAATATTCTGGCGAAGTCCGATGAAAAGCTGAACGAGCGTGTCAACGCCGCGACGCTGAAAGAGCCGGAAGAGATCGCCCTGGCGATGCAGGTTGTGGTACTGCGCGACAAGCTGGAGCCGGTCTTCGCGGAAGGTCGCTACCAGGAAGCGCTGGTGGAGCTGGCCGAACTGCGCGACGTGATCGACGCCTTCTTCGAGAAAGTGATGGTGAACGTAGAAGATAAAGATCTGCGTATCAACCGTCTCTCGATGCTCGAAAAACTGCGCGAGCTGTTCCTGCGCGTGGCGGATATTTCCCTGCTGCAGTAATGCGCCCTTTTCCCGGCGGCGCTACGCTTGCACGGGCACCGGGAGTGCTAGAAACCCGCTTCGGCGGGTTTTTTTATGCCGTGCCGTTGAAGATTTAACCTTGAAACGGTCAACAAATTACCGTTATCCTTATCCACGTTAACTTTCTCCCCTGGAGCGCCCCCCAAAAATGAACAACCACGACTGATGAATTTCGATCCTTGCTAAACGCCACCGCGTCGGCAGGGGATGTTTTGATTTCATTCAGGAGTGCTTATGGCTCATTTTGCGCAATCCCCTTCTTTTATTTTGCATCAGGTCACCTGTCAGTTTGCGACGGGGGATACCCTTTTTGGTCCGCTGAATTTCTCGCTGGAGTCGTCGCTCTGCGCGCTGGTTGGCCGCAACGGCAGTGGTAAGACCCGTCTCCTGCGCCTGCTGGCCGGTCTGGACGAGCCCGCCAGCGGTCATATCGAACGTTTCGGCACGCATATCTATGTTGCGCAACAGCACGATATTTCTCCGCAAACCACGCTGGCCGGGCTACTTGGCTATGAGGATATCTTTGCGGCCCGGGCGCGGATCGATAGCGGTGATTACCAGCCTGACGATCTGGAGCGCCTGGAGGGTTTCTGGGATATCGCCGAACGGCTGAGCGAGGCATTCAGGGACGCGCAGCTTCCGACGTTTACACCCGACAAACCGGCTTCCGAACTGAGCGGCGGTGAGCGGATTCGCGCTCTGCTGTGCGGCGCGTTTACGGCGAATACGGATTATCTGCTGCTGGATGAACCGACCAACCACCTCGACCGACAGGGGCGGGAGTGGTTTTACGCTCAGCTTGCCCGCCATACCGGCGGCGTGCTGGTCGCATCCCACGATCGTGAGCTGCTGGCGCAGGTGCCGCGCATACTGGAACTCAGCGCTTCCGGTTTGCACAGCTATGGCGGGAATTATGCCGATTATCAGCGTCAGCGGGATGCGGAACAGCAGGCTGCCCGAGCGGCGCTGGATCATGCAACTCACGAGCGCAAACGCACCCGCACACGTCAGCAGAAAGAGCATGACGACAGCCTGCGCCGCTCGGCTAAAACCCTGCGCACGGTGGATACCCTTAATATCGCCTCGTTTGAGCGCGTGAAATATAAAGGGGCGGCAAAGGAGCGTCCAGGCGCATGGCGCAAACAGCATCACGATCAACAGGATGCGTTGAATGCTGCGGTCAATCAGGCGCGGGAGCGGGTCGAAGAGGAAAACCCGGTGATGTTTACCCTGCCGGGCAGCCAGATTGCGGAGGGCAAACAGGTGCTGGTGCTGGACGATCTGGTGCTGCCGTATGTCACGATGCTGCCGCTCACCTGGCGCATGGACGGGCCGAGGCGGGTGGCCCTGCGCGGGCCGAACGGCTGCGGGAAATCTACCCTGCTGAAAGCGATCCTCGGGGAGTGCGCGCCCGTCGCCGGGACCTGCCGCGTGTCGGTCAACACGGCGTACCTCGACCAGCATTTATCGCAGCTGGATCTGACGCTGTCGGTTATCAGCCATCTCAATCTGCACAACACGCCGCTTGAGGAGGGCGTGCTGCGCAGCCGGTTGGCGCAACTCCAGCTGGGTGCCGGGAAAGTTACGCTGCCGCTGGCAGAGCTGAGCGGCGGCGAGCGGTTAAAAGCAGCGCTTGCCTGCGTTCTGTGGCGGGAAGAAGCGACGCAGCTGTTGCTGCTTGATGAACCGACCAACCACCTGGACCTGGCCTCAACGCAGGCTATCGAGGCGGCGCTGGCAGGCTTTGCAGGCGCACTGCTGGTGGTGTCGCATGACGATCATTTTCTCAACGGGCTGAACCTGACGGATGAACTGGTATGGCTGGACGGGGAGTGGCGTGCTGAACGGCGGTGACAAAAACATAAACCCCCGCAAATGCGGGGGCAAAAACAACTTCATTCAGTCAACTGCTTGCGGAGTGCCGGGTTAGCCTGAATCAGACTCATCAGCTTCAGCTCGGTCATAGAGGGCTTCACTCTTTTCGATTCCCACTCCTGAACCATTGCTACGCTGACACCCATTGCTCGGGCGAAATCATCTGTTTTCATCCCTGTCCCTTTGCGTAAGCGCTCAAATTCCGTAAAGGGGTTAGACTTTTGCGAACGGGTCACCGTCTGCGGTACATCTTTAAAAACAATCTGTTCCAGACTGCTTAGCAGATCGAACATAGGATCTTTTAATTCCATTGAGGACTCCTCTTAAATCACACTGCGGGATCGTGAACATAGAGAGCAATTTAAGAATAGTCGCTAAAACTGACAGGAGATCGTAACGTACGTGATTAATTTTGAGAGATACGTTTCGCTCGCTTGTTTTCGGTGTGAGCACCAGTGCTAATGACTTGATTATTCAGTAGCGCAATAGCATCAGGTATATTTTTGTAAATCGTAAGAATTTATATGGCAATAGCCGTTTTACATGAAAAGGGTATCTTGCAGGCCTGACCTGGACTATTCTTGTCAGCGTCGGGCACGCCTGTGCCGGTGTGCGCTTTTTTGGGTGAAAGGAGTAATAACAATGGCGACAGGAAAGCCCTGCTCTCGCTGGTTTGCGCCGCTTGCGGCGTTATTAATGGTGGTTAGCCTGAGTGGGTGTTTCGATAAGGAAGGCGATCAGCGCAAAGCGTTTATCGATTTCCTGCAAAATACTGCGATGCGCAGTGGCGAGCGTTTGCCAACGCTGACTGCGGATCAGAAAAAACAGTTTGGTCCCTTCGTTTCCGACTATGCCATTTTGTACGGCTATTCACAGCAGGTGAATCAGGCGATGGACGCCGGTCTGCGTCCGGTGGTGGACAGCGTGAATGCGATTCGCGTCCCGCAGGACTATGTGACCCAGCGTGAGCCGCTGAGCCAGTCAAACGGCGCACTGGGTGTGCTGGGCCAGCAGCTGCAGAACGCCAAAATGCAGGCCGATGGCGCGCGCTCTGCGCTGAAACAGGGCGAAGACCTGAAACCTGTGTTCGACAAAGTGTATGAAAAGGTGGTGACCAAACCTGCCGATGCGCTGCAGCCACTCATTCCGGCCGCGCAGATCTTCACTCAGCAGCTGGTACAGGTGGCGGATTATATTTCGCAGCAGGGTACCCAGGTAAGCTTTGTCTCGAACGGCATCCAGTTCCCGACCTCGCAGCAGGCCAGCCAGTACAATACGCTGATTGGGCCGCTTGCAGCACAGCACCAGGCGTTTAGCCAGGCCTGGGGCGCGGCGATGGCCGCAACGGAATAACGTCAGACGCGCACATTTCCAGAATAAAAACCCCGCTGAAAAGCGGGTTTTTTATTCTGCCAGAAAATAAAGCTTGTCTTTGATCCCGTAACTATGTTTAATAGTCCTCGTCGGTTTGTTACACAGACCTAAAGCAGTTTAGTTAAGCAGTCCAGATGCGTTATCCTTAGATACCCTTCGTAGTGACCCTTCCTTCATCGCTTAAAAATCTGTAACACATTCCATCATCGCGCCGGAAGGCAAAACAAATTTTTAAAAAGGTAATATCTATGTCTGGTAAAATGACTGGTCTGGTAAAATGGTTCAACGCTGATAAAGGTTTCGGCTTCATCACTCCTGACGATGGCTCTAAAGACGTGTTCGTACACTTCTCTGCTATCCAGAACGATGGCTACAAATCTCTGGACGAAGGTCAGAAAGTTTCCTTCACCATCGAAAGCGGCGCTAAAGGCCCAGCAGCTGGTAACGTTGTAAGCCTGTAAGCTTCCAACTCAGCTACAAGAATTTAAAAACCCGCCTCTGGCGGGTTTTTTTCGTTCAGGGTTTGGCCTGTGGATTCACGCAGTTTTTATCGACCTTGCCCTGCAGGGCGTCGATCAGGTTGTCCACCGCACAGGCTGCCATGTTGTAGCGCGTCTCGTGCGTCGCAGAGCCAATATGTGGCAGCGCCACCACGTTAGGCAGCTTCAACAGCTCTGAGCTGGCCGGCAGCGGCTCCTGCTCGAACACGTCCAGCCCTGCGGCGTGGATCTCACCATTTTTCAGCGCTGCAATCAGCGCCTGCTCATCCACCACCGGCCCACGACCCGCATTAATAAAGATGGCGGACTTCTTCATCTTCTCAAACTGCGCTTTGCCCATCAGATGATGCGTCTCATCGGTGAGGGGCAGGATCAGGCAGACAAAGTCCGCTTCCTGCAACAGGGTATCCAGATCGCAGTGGCGGGCGTTGAAGCGCTCCTCAGCCTCTTTATGCTGGCGACGTGCGTTGTAGAGGATCGGCATATTGAAACCGAAGTGGGCGCGCTGCGCCAGCGCCAGGCCGATGCGGCCCATCCCGACGATACCCAGCGTTTTGCCGTGCACGTCGGTGCCGAACCAGTCCGGGCCGATGCTTTTGGTCCACTCCCCGGCCTTAACGCGTTCGGCCACTTCCACCACCCGACGCGCGCTGCTGAGCACCAGCGCCATCAGCGTATCGGCCACGGTTTCGGTCAGTACGGTTGGCGTGTGCATCAGCAGGACGTTACGGGCATTCAGTGCATCGACGTCGAAGTTGTCATAGCCCACCGAAATAGTGGAGGTTGCACGAAGCGCCGGCATTTTCTCCAGCAGCGCGGCATCCACTTTTTCGCTGGAGCCAAGCAGCCCGACGGCACCGGCGAACGCGTCAGCGTGTTGCTGCACCGTCTCCGGGCTCAGGTTGTTGACCCGGGTAACGGTGAAATGATCTTCAAGGCGCTGCTGTAACGCATCAGGCAGGGCTTTGTACAAAATGACGGACGGCTTCATGCTAATCTCCGTTGATTTTAAAAGGGTTCAGGCGTGGCGTGCGCCGACGGGAAGGTTCTGATTATTAGCAGGCTTAACAATTAAAGTAAGCCACACTGAGGCAAAAAGCGCCACCCCCATAAAGATGTACGAGGCCGACGGGCTGCCGGTTGCGCCATTCAGATAACCCACGAACCATGAACCAAAGAACGAGCCCAGCGCACCCATGCTGTTGATCAGCGCCATCGCGCCGCCCGCCACGTTACGCGGCAGCATTTCCGGGATGATGGCAAAGAACGGACCATAAGGGGCGTACATTGCGGCACCGGCGATCACCAGCAGCGTATAGGAAACCCAGAAGTGGTTTGCGCCCACCGCCCAGGAACCGATAAAGGCGCAGGCAGCAATTAACAGCAGCGGCCAGACGAACAGCTTACGGTTTTGCAGTTTATCCGACGCCCAGGAGACCACGATCATGGCGATGGTCGCGGCCAGATACGGCACGGATGACAGCCAGCCCACCTCGACCATACCGAGGTTATCGCCCGCGCTACGGATGATGGAAGGCAGCCACAGAACAAAACCGTAAACCCCGATGCTCCAGGTGAAGTACTGCATGCACAGCAGCACCACGTTGCGTGACCGGAAGGCTTCGCCGTAGTTGCGCACCGCTTTCAGTCCCTGCTGCTCTTTATCCAGCTGCGCCTGCAGGGCCGCTTTTTCATCTTCAGAGAGCCATTTGGCCTGTGCCGGTTTGTCTTTCACCAGCACCCACCAGCAGAAGGCCCAGATCACCGCCGGAACGCCCTCAATAATGAACATTTCGCGCCAGCCGAAGGACTGGATCAGATACCCGGAGACTACCGACATCCACAGCACCGTGACCGGGTTACCGAGAATAAGGAAGGTATTGGCGCGCGAGCGTTCGGATTTGGTAAACCAGTTGCTGATGTAGATCAGCATCGCGGGCATAACTGCCGCTTCCACCACGCCGAGAATAAAGCGAATGGCCGCCAGCGCCGGGATATTATTCACTACCCCGGTGAGTGACGCACAGGCCCCCCAGAGGATCAGGCAAACGAAGATCAGTTTGCGCACGCTGCGGCGTTCGGCGTAAATCGCGCCGGGGATCTGGAAGAAGAAATAGCCGAGGAAGAACAGGGCGCCCAGCAGCGAGGAGACGCCTTTAGTGATCCCCAGATCTTCGGTGATGCCTGCGGCGGACGCGAAGCTGAAGTTCGCGCGGTCGAGATACGCCAGGCTGTACGTGATGAACACGACAGGCATGATGTACCACCAGCGTTTTACTGCATTTGTTGCACTGTTCATAGGCTTGCCTCTGTGGTTGAGGGAGTAACCGCCGCTGTCTGTAGGGTACAGGGTGGCTTAATTATGTGGCGGGGAATTATTCCCCTAACTGTTCCCGGGTGGGTAATCCTTCGCTGTCGCCCTGAACCTGGATCGCCAGCGAGCCGATGATATTGCCGCGAGTGATAGCCTGATGGAGCGTTTTCCCCTCCAGCAGGGCGCTGACCACGCCAACGGCAAAGCCATCTCCCGCGCCGACGGTATCGACGACGTTTTCGACCTTCACCGCCGCTACGGCTCCTTGCTCACCGTTGGCGGTTTTAAACCAGGCGCCGTCGGCCCCGGTCTTCAGGATCACCGACTTCACGCCCCGGTTCAGGTAAAAATCCGCGATCCCTTCCGGCGTCTTTTCCCCGGTCAGGATCTGGCCCTCTTTCACGCCGGGTAATACCCAGTCGGCCTGGAAGGCGAGGTGGTTCAGCTTTTCCACCATCTCCGCTTCGCTTTTCCACAGCACCGGGCGCAGGTTCGGGTCGAACGAAATGGTCTTACCCGCGGCCTTCATCGCGCCCGCAGCGTGATCGAGCAACGCGTATGAGCTGGCAGACAGCGCCGCCGCCACGCCGCTCAGATGCAGATGCCTTGCCGCGGTAAACCAGATGGGGTTGAAGTCCTCTACCGACAGGTGGCTGGCCGCCGAGCCTTTGCGGAAGTACTCCACAATGGGATCGGTTCCATCCGTGACTTTCGATTTGAGCTGGAAGCCCGTCGGATACCGGTCGTCCAGGGTCACGCCTGCGGTTTCGATCCCCTCTTTTTTCAGGGTGTCGAGCACAAACTGACCGAAGCTGTCATTGCCCACGCGGCTCACCCAGCCCACCTTCAGGCCAAGGCGCGCCAGCCCGGTGGCGACATTCAGTTCGGCACCGGCAACGCGCTTGAGAAAGTGGTCGACGGCACTGAGTTCGCCGGTCTTGGTGGCGACAAACATGGCCATGGCTTCGCCAATGGTGATGACATCCAGAGCGTGCGGCATGGGATTACTCCTCGCGCAGTAAATTGACGTAGTGACGGGTGACAGCCGTCAGGTCTGGTCCTTCCAGCGGGAATTCGATTCCGCGCGGGGCGTCGGAGGGGAGCTGATCCAGCAGCGCCTGCCAGCGGGCATCGTCGTTATCCGGCGGCACGGCACGATATTGTTGCTGATGGGGAACGGCGGCTTTAACGTGGATATAGCTCACCGCAGGCGCCAGATGCTTCGCGGCCTCCTCCGGAGATTCACCTACCCACAGCCAGTTGCCCATATCAAAGGTCAGCGTGACCGGCAGATTCATCACCCGGCACGCCGCCTTGAAACGCTGCATCGGGGCCAGTTGGCCGCAGCGCGTCTGGTCGTTTTCCACCACCAGCGTCATGCCGGTTTCATCGAGCAGGACGCGCAGCGCATCGAGCTGCTGCTTATCGCTGAAGTGGCCGAGAGAGACTTTCAGCCACAGGGCGTTGAGTGTCGCGGCTTCGGCAAGGTAGCGGGGCAGCATGGGATTGAGGGTGCCGTCCGGGGTAAAGAGGGCATCGGGGGCGGAGTAGCAGGCCAGCAGACCAAGCAGTTCAATGGATCCGGCAAGCGTAGGGAGGGACGCCAGTTCGGCGTCGCTGAATAACTCCCGGCGGATCTCGACCCCGTCGGCACCCGCGCCGGCGATCACGTGCAGCATGGCGCGCTGGCCACCTGCCTCACGTACCTTGTCAGCGCCATACGCGGCGGTGACAACAATAATTTTTCTGCCCATTGGCGGACTCCATCACGTAGCTGATACTCTTTACGCTAGATGGAACCGGTTCCAAAGAAAAGTTCAGTATGCTGGATTTATGATCGCCATCACGAAGGGGACTTAACGCGCCGTGGAACCGCGTACGATCAGTTCGCCGGAGAAGACCTGCTCGCGCACGGCCTCATCGGCACCGTTGATCCGGCGGACTACCTGCTCGACGGCGGCAAAGCCAATCTGCCAGGTGGGCTGTTTGAGGGTGGTAATACCCACGCCTGCCAGCTCGGCCCACTCCAGCTCGTCAAAGCCCAGCAGACCGATGTCGCTGCCCCAGTGCAGGCCAATGCGCTTCAGCGAACGGGCGATCTGTAGCGTTAACGCGCCGTTAGCGGAGATGACCGCCTTGCGCATCCCGCGATGGCGGGTGTGAAACTGGCGCAGGGCGTTGTCCAGCTGCTCAGACTCGTGAAGGGGGATTTCGACGTTTTCAGCAACCACGCCGGCATAGCGGGCCAGGGTGGTGCGAAAGGCGCTCAGGCGCTCGCGGCGGGTATTGACCATTCCCAGCGGCTCGCTCAGGAACAGGATCGCTTCAAAGCCCTGTTCAATCAGGTGCTCGGTGGCGGTAGTGGCGGCCTGAGTGTTATCCAGTCCCACCACATCGCAGGCGAAATCGGGGATTTTGCGATCAATCAGCACCATCGGCAGGGCGGACTGTTGCAGGCGGTTCAGCCCCTCCTCGCGCATCCCCACGGCGTTGACCACGATGCCCTCCACCTGATAGCTGCGCAGCAGATCGAGGTAGTGCAGCTCCTGATCGACTTCGTTGTTGGTATTACACACCAGCGGGGTGAATCCTTTTTCCCGGCAGGCGGCTTCGATGCCGCTAAGGACATTAACGGAGTAGGGATTAGTGATATCGGCGATGATAAGCCCAATAAGACGGGTGCGGCCATGCTTCAGACCCCGGGCCATCAGGCTCGGGCGGTAGTCGAGTTCGGCAATAGCGTGTTCAATACGGGCCAGTAGCGCGTCGGAAAGCAGGTGTTTTTCGCCGTTGAGATAACGGGAGATGCTGGTTTTACCGGTTTTCGCGGCTTTCGCCACGTCGCTGATGGTGGGCCGTGTTGATTTACTCATCGCTGATTTCCTTGCTATTGGTGCGTACACCTTAGCGCGAAAATGCCCGGTGGCGCTACGCTTACCGGGCCTACGGAGTCAGAGCGAGATTTTCCAGGCCGGGTAAGGCGAAGCCGCCACCCGGCAATAAACTTACTGCACCGGGCTTAAGGTGATCTCAACGCGGCGGTTCTGCGCTTTGCCTTCCGCCGTGCTGTTGCTGGCGATTGGGTTCGCCGGGCCCATGCCGCTGGTGCGGATGCGGGTCGCCGCGACGTTCTGGGTGATCAGCGCGCTGGCTACCGCGTCCGCACGCTGCTGGGAGAGACGCATGTTCAGATCCTGGCTGCCGGTGCTGTCGGTATAACCCAGCACGTTCACCGCGGTTTTTTCGTACTCTTTCAACACCATCGCCACGCCGGTCAGGGTGTTGGCACCCGCCGGTTTCAGCGTTGCGCTGTTGCTGTCGAAGGTGACGTTATTCGGCATATTCAGAATGATGTTGTCGCCGCTACGGGTGACGCTCACGCCGGTACCCTGCATTTTGTCGCGCAGCTTCGCTTCCTGCACGTCCATGTAATAACCGGCACCGCCGCCCAGCGCGGCGCCTGCTGCGGCACCAATCAGGGCGCCTTTACCGCGATCTTTTTTCGAGGAGGAGAGGACACCTACACCTGCGCCTACCAGGGAGCCGATGCCTGCGCCAATGCCTGATTTACCCGCTTCGCGTTCGCCGGTGTATGGGTTGGTGGTGCAGCCTGAAACAACCAGTGCGCCGCTGACTACGGCGGCAATCATAAGTGCGCTTTTTTTCATCTTCTTTCCTTAAGCTTTTTTATTCTTTGCCACGACGGGCGTGGCGGTTGATTATGACGTGCAGTTACGGAGAAAATTCCGGGGATAACTCTTAAATTTGTGTCAAATCATAAACAGTCTCAATGAAGGCTGAGAAAACCTGCAACCGGCAATCCAGGAGCACACGCTGTGACCACTTCTACAAAAACCATTCTGACGGCAGCCCACTGGGGGCCCATGCTGGTCGAAACCGACGGCGATACGGTGATCTCATCCCGTGGCGCGTTGCCGACGCAGCACCCTAACTCCCTGCAAACCGCAGTGCGCGACCAGGTGCACAGCAAAGCCCGCGTGCGCTGGCCGATGGTCCGTAAGGGCTTTTTGGCGTCGCCGGATAATCCACAGGGCATGCGTGGGCAGGATGAGTTTGTGCGCGTCAGCTGGGATGAAGCGCTGGATCTTATCGACGCGCAGCACAAACGTATTCGTGAGAACTATGGTCCGTCGTCCATTTTTGCCGGGTCGTATGGCTGGCGCTCGAACGGCGTGCTGCACAAGGCGGCGACCCTGCTTCAACGCTATATGAGCCTGGCGGGCGGCTACACCGGTCATCTGGGGGATTATTCCACCGGCGCGGCACAGGCCATCATGCCTTATGTGGTGGGCGGCAACGAGGTTTACCAGCAGCAGACCAGCTGGCCGCTGGTGCTGGAGCACAGCGACGTGGTGGTGCTGTGGAGTGCCAACCCGCTTAACACCCTGAAAATAGCCTGGAACGCCAGCGACGAGCAGGGGATTCCGTACTTCGACGCGCTGCGTAAAAGCGGCAAGCGCCTGATCTGTATCGATCCGATGCGCTCCGAAACCATGGATTTCTTTGGCGAGAGCGCCGAGTGGATCGCCCCGCATATGGGCACTGATGTGGCGATGATGCTCGGTATCGCCCATACGCTGGTGGAGAACGGCTGGCAGGACGAGGAATTCCTCGCGCGCTGTACCAGCGGTTATGAAAAATTTGCCGACTACCTGACCGGGGAAACGGACGGTGTCGCCAAAACCGCCGATTGGGCTGCCGGCATCTGCGGCGTTCCGGCAGCGAAAATTCGTGAACTGGCAGCGTTGTTCCACAGCAATACCACTATGCTGATGTCCGGCTGGGGCATGCAGCGCCAGCAGTTTGGCGAGCAGAAACACTGGATGCTGGTCACCCTCGCGGCGATGCTCGGTCAGATCGGCACCCCGGGCGGCGGCTTTGGTCTTTCGTACCACTTTGCCAACGGCGGAAACCCGACGCGGCGCGCGGCGGTGCTGGCCTCCATGCAGGGCTCGGTCAAGGGCGGGACGGACGCGGTGGATAAATTCCCGGTCGCCCGCATCGTGGAGGCGCTGGAAAACCCGGGCGGCTTCTATCAGCACAACGGGCTGGATCGCCATTTCCCGGACATTCGCTTCGTCTGGTGGGCGGGCGGCGCCAACTTTACCCATCACCAGGACACTAACCGTCTGATCCGCGCCTGGCAAAAGCCGGAGCTGGTGGTGATCTCCGAGTGCTTCTGGACCGCGGCGGCGAAGCATGCCGATATCGTGCTGCCAGCCACCACCTCGTTTGAACGTAACGACATGACCATGACCGGCGACTACAGCAACCAGCATATGGTGCCGATGAAGCGGGTCGTGCCGCCGCGCGATGAAGCGCGTGACGATCTTGAGGTATTTGCCGAGCTGAGCGAGCGCTGGGAGCAGGGCGGCGGTGAGCGCTTTACCGAGGGCAAAACCGATCTGGAGTGGCTTGAGACCTTCTATCAGATTGCCGGGCAGCGCGGCGCGGCACAGGGAGTGACGCTGGCACCCTTTGCCGAATTCTGGGAAGCCAATGCCATCGTTGAAATGCCGGAGTCTGACGAGAACGCGAAGTTCGTGCGCTTCGCTGATTTCCGTCGCGATCCCGGGAGCCATCCGCTGAAAACCGAGAGCGGCAAAATTGTGATCCACTCCGAGCGTATCGCCAGCTACCAGTATGCCGACTGTCCGCCGCACCCGATGTGGCTGGAGCCGGACGAATGGCATGGTAACGGCGAGCCGGAGCAGCTGCAGATCCTGTCTGCTCACCCGGCGCACCGTCTGCACAGCCAGCTGAACTACTCCTCACTGCGCGAGCAGTATGCAGTGGCCGGGCGCGAGCCGGTGACGCTACACCCGGATGATGCCAAAGCGCGCGGCATTGCCGATGGCGACGTGGTGCGCGTCTGGAACCATCGCGGTCAGGTGCTGGCCGGGGCGGTGGTCAGCGATGGCATCAAGCCGGGCGTGATCTGCATTCATCAGGGGGCGTGGCCGGACCTGGATGCTGAAAATGGCGGAATTTGTAAGAACGGGGCGGTCAACGTGCTGACCAAAGATCTCCCCAGCTCGAAGCTGGGGAACGGCTGTGCGGGGAATACCGCGCTGGCGTGGCTGGAAAAATATCAGGGGCCGACGCTTACGCTGACGGCGTTTGATCCGCCTGCCAGCTCATAAGCCAGGTCGGGTGTTGGGTATCTTCCTGCCAGGCGCTATCTTCAATCCGAAAGCCCTGAGCATGGTAGAAATTCACCGCCCGGCTGTTCTTCTGGTAAACCTCCAGGCTTAACGACGGGTAGCGCTGCTGCACATGGTGGATCAGCGCATGCCCGATCCCCTTTCCGGCATACGCCGGATCGACAAAGAGCGCGCCGACAAAGGCCGACTCCATCACGCTGATGAAGCCCCGAAGCTGGCCTTCCTCTTCCCACACCCAGGTCTCTGCCGACGGCAGATAGACTTCCCGCACGACCGCCTCGCTCTCCTGCCAGTACTGCGCATCAATAAACGGGTGGGCGACGGTGGTGCTCTCCAGCCAGAGGGTCAGCAGAGGTTCGACATCGTCACTGAGCCATTTGCGGATCATGTTGACCTCCAGGATGACAGTGGCAGGCGGTGACGTGATCGTTAACCAGCCCGCAGGCCTGCATAAAGGAGTAACAGATGGTGGTGCCGACGAACTTAAAGCCGCGCTTTTTCAGCGCTTTCGACAGGGCATCAGAGGCGGGCGTAGAGGTGGGGATCTCTGCCAGCGTTGCCGCCTGGGTCACCTGCGGGGTGTTATCGACGAAGGACCAGACGAAATCACAGAACCGCTCGCCGTTCTCTTCCATCGCCAGGTAAGCCCGGGCGTTGCCAATGATGGCCTCGATTTTGCCACGATGGCGGATAATGCCTGCATCCAGCACTAACCTGTCGACGTCCGCAGTGGTCATCCCGGCGACAAGAACCGGATCGAACCGGTGGAAGGCCTGGCGATAGTTTTCCCGTTTCTTAAGCACGGTGATCCAGGATAATCCGGCCTGCTGGCCCTCAAGGCAGATCATCTCAAACAAATTCTTTCCGTCAGTTTCCGGCACGCCCCACTCCTTATCGTGATAGGCGATGTAGAGCGGATCCTGGCTAACCCAGCCACAACGTTGCATCGGTTCTCTCCCTTGTTGCTCCTGAAATTACAAAAATTTCAATCGACCCGGCTTGACGTGTCACCTAAAGAGACAATAGTTAATACAGGCTGATACGCAACATTCTTCATGTAGCCGCGTAGCCTCACTATAAACAATCACAAATATCGCCGAATTCGGCTCTTCTCTGGAGTCGCTTTGATGATTATAAAAAAAATAAGTGGCCGCCATGCCGTAACCGATCTGGTGAGTTTCTTGGCCTGTCTGCTGACAGGCAACACAGCAAATGCCTGGCAACAGGAATATATCGTTTCGGATACAAAAAGTAATACCACTGAGCGTTATACATGGGATGACGATCACCAACCGCGTTACGAGGATATTCTCAAAGAGCGGATCCTCTCTTCACAGAATATGCCCGGTCTGGCGCTGAATTTGCCCGATTCGTCACCGGCAGAGGCGACCAGCACGATGAGCGTGGGCTGGAGTATTCCCGTTGCCCGCCGTTTCACCACCGGACCGGTTGCCGCCTGGCATTACGATGGCTCCACGCCCAATATGTATAACGAGTTTGGCGACAGCGTGAACACGCAGTCGCTCACCGATCCGCTGTGGCATGCCAGCGTGAGTACGCTGGGCTGGCGCGTCGATACGCGCCTGGGCGATGTGCGGCCCTGGGCGCAAATCAGCTATAACCAGCAGTTCGGCGATAACCAGTGGAAGATGCAGTCCGGGTTGGGGCGCCTGGCACCCTCAACGCAGTACGGCAACTGGATGGATGTCACTGTCGGGGCCGATATGCTGATCAACCCATATATGGCGGCCTATGCTTCGATGTCGCAGGCCGAAAACATGTCCACCGGAGAAGATTATCTCTATACCCTCGGCGTCAGCGCGAGGTTCTGAAACCCGTGGATGAATGACCTGAGCGACTCCGGGTTCATCTTTTTCGGGGCGGGTTCAGACAGCAGTCCAGGTCATTCATTCCTGATTTTCGGCATTTCATTCCGGCACCTCTGCATTTCATGCCGTTTTACCCCTGCTCATGTAGGGTTTTGGTTATCGTTGTCAGCAGTGAATTTCCCTTTTTTCTGCTGCAGGACAACTGCCATGAATACCTCAAATTACAACCGCACCCGCTGGCTGACCCTTATCGGCACCATCGTGACCCAGTTTGCCCTGGGTTCAGTCTACACCTGGAGTCTGTTTAACAGCGCCCTCTCCGAAAAACTCGATGCCCCGGTCAGCCAGGTCGCCTTCTCCTTTGGCTTGCTGAGCCTGGGTCTGGCGCTCTCATCTTCCATTGCCGGTAAATTACAGGAACGCTTCGGCGTGAAGCGCGTCACTATGGCTTCCGGGATTTTGCTGGGGGTCGGCTTCTTCCTGACAGCCCACTCCAGCAACCTGATGATGCTGTGGCTGAGCGCCGGGGTGCTGGTGGGGCTGGCGGATGGCGCTGGCTACCTGTTAACCCTGTCGAACTGCGTGAAATGGTTCCCGGAGCGTAAGGGGCTGATCTCCGCCTTCGCCATTGGCTCTTATGGTCTCGGCAGCCTGGGCTTTAAGTTTATCGACAGCCATCTGCTGGCCACCGTCGGTCTGGAAAAGACCTTCATGATCTGGGGCGCTATCGTGCTGGTGATGATCCTGTTCGGGGCCACGCTGATGAAAGATGCCCCACAGCAGGAAGTTAAATCCGTTAACGGCGTGGTTGAGAACGACTTCACCCTGGCCCAGTCCATGCGTAAACCACAGTACTGGATGCTGGCGGTGATGTTCCTGACCGCCTGCATGAGTGGTCTGTATGTGATTGGCGTGGCGAAAGATATCGCTCAGGGGATGGTGAAACTGGATGCCGCAACGGCGGCCAACGCGGTCACCATTATCTCTATCGCCAACCTCTCTGGCCGCCTGGTGCTGGGGATCCTCTCCGATAAGATTGCCCGTATCCGCGTAATTACTCTCGGCCAGGTGGTGTCGCTGGTAGGCATGGCGGCGCTGTTATTCGCCCCGCTCAACGAAGTGACCTTCTTCGCCGCTATCGCCTGCGTCGCGTTTAACTTCGGCGGCACCATTACCGTATTCCCGTCGCTGGTAAGTGAATTCTTCGGCCTGAATAACCTGGCGAAAAACTACGGCGTTATTTATTTAGGCTTTGGTATCGGCAGTATTTGCGGGTCGCTTATTGCTTCGCTGTTTGGCGGTTTTTATGTCACCTTCTGCGTTATATTCGCCCTGCTAATCCTCTCCCTGGCGCTTTCCACCACTATTCGCCAGCCGCAGCGCGAAATATTTAAAGAAGCGCATGCCTGATTGAAACTCCCTCTAAAGGCCGGATATTCCGGCCTTTTTTATTTCTTCGGGAGGCAAAGAACAGGCCGCAGGTATGTCACCGGACTTGTTTTTTTGTAAATATTTGCAGGGATCACATTCTCTGTTGCCACTTTTTCTTTTCCCTGTGGTCTACTTACCGCGCTTAAAGACGTTTCCGATAACGATCCCCTGAGCAATGAAACACCCTGTTCACTTTTTGACCAAGAGTGGAGCGGCTCTACTTTACCTTTTCCCAGGTTGCATTAATGAAATATATCAAAGCGATGACGCAACAAAAGCTCAGCTTTTTGCTCGCGTTGTACATCGGTCTGTTTATGAATGGCGCGGTTTTTTTCCGTCGGTTTGATGGTTATGCGCAAGATTTTACCGCCTGGAAAGGAGTCGCTGCGGTCGTTGAACTGGTGGGCACTGTGCTGGTCACCTTCTTTTTGCTGCGTCTGCTGTCGCTGTTTGGACGGCGTATCTGGCGCGTACTCGCCACGCTGGTGGTGTTGTGCTCGGCGGGTGCCAGCTATTACATGACCTTTATGAACGTGGTGATTGGCTACGGCATTATTGCCTCGGTCATGACCACGGATATCGACCTCTCGAAAGAAGTGGTCGGTATACACTTTATTCTCTGGCTGGTTTGCGTCAGCATCCTGCCGCTGCTGCTTATCTGGAACAACCGCTGCCGCTATACGTTATTGCGCCAGCTGCGTACCCCAGGGCAGCGCATCCGCAGCGCCGCGGTCGTGGTACTGGCGGGATTAATGGTCTGGGGACCCATCCGGCTGTTGGATTTGCAGCAGAAGAACGTTGAGCGTACCTCCGGCGTGGATATGCCGAGCTACGGCGGCGTGGTGGCAAACTCCTATCTGCCGTCCAACTGGATCTCCGCGCTGGGGTTATATGCCTGGGCGCAGGTGGATGAGTCCTCCGATAATAAATCGCTGATGAACCCGGCGAAGAAATTCACCTATCAGGCGCCGTCTGATATCGACGATACCTACGTGATTTTCATTATTGGCGAAACCACGCGCTGGGATCATATGGGTATTCTGGGCTATGAGCGGGATACTACTCCGAAGCTGGCGCAGGAGAAAAACCTTGTCGCCTTCCGCGGTTATTCCTGTGATACCGCCACCAAGCTCTCGTTGCGCTGTATGTTCGTGCGCGAGGGCGGGGCGAGCGATAACCCGCAGCGGACGCTGAAAGAGCAGAACGTCTTCTCGGTACTGCGTCAGCTGGGCTTTAGCTCCGACCTCTACGCGATGCAGAGCGAGATGTGGTTCTACAGCAACACCATGGCCAACAACATCGCCTACCGTGAGCAGATTGGCGCCGAGCCGCGTAACCGCGGTAAGAACGTGGACGACATGTTGCTGATCGACGAGATGCAACGCTCCCTGCAGGGCAACGAAGACGGTAAGCACCTGATCATCCTGCATACCAAGGGCTCGCACTTTAACTACACCCAGCGTTATCCGCGCAGCTTTGCCAAATGGACGCCGGAGTGTAAGGGCGTGGATAAAGATTGCAGCAAAGCGCAGCTGATCAACTCTTACGACAACTCGGTGACCTATGTGGATCACTTTATCGACAGCGTGATTGACCAGGTACGTGATAAGAAGGCGATTGTCTTCTACGCTGCCGACCACGGTGAGTCGATTAACGAGAAAGAGCACCTGCACGGTACGCCGCGCAAGATGGCTCCACCGGAGCAGTTCCGCGTCCCGATGATGGTCTGGATGTCCGACAAGTATCTGGAGAATCCGGACAAAGCTAAAATGTTCGCCCATCTTAAAGAGCAGGCGGATATGAAAGTGGCACGTCGTCATGTGGAGCTGTACGACACGATCCTGGGTTGCCTCGGTTATACCTCGCCAGACGGCGGGATTAACGAGAATAACAACTGGTGTAAAGTGCCGGACGGCGCTGTGAAAGCCGCAAAGTAACAGGCCTGGCGACTTTATAGCCGATTGAAAGGCTTTTGCAAAATAAGGGATTGACGGAGGCAGAGCGTAGCAGTAAGATGCGCTCCGCATTCGGCGAGTAGCGCAGCTTGGTAGCGCAACTGGTTTGGGACCAGTGGGTCGGAGGTTCGAATCCTCTCTCGCCGACCACATTCGAAAACCCCGCTCTTTGAGCGGGGTTTTTTGCATTTATTGTCCGCAGAAATCCATCGCATTAAAGCCTTATCTTTACAGACTTATCAAAACACGGCCTACCTCTCGTTCACCCTGCCTGTTAACCATTATGTGACATATTCCATTGTATTTTTTTATCTTTAGATTGATCTTTTTTCGCGTTGCTTATGGATAACCTCAGCATTTTCCCCTGTGCGTTTTAACGTTCATGGTATTTAGTGCGCAGATAATCGCCATTCTGTAAGAAAATTTACCCCGGTTGAATAAATGTTAATCACTGGTTGTAGCAGATTGCGTAGAGAGTTGTGCTGCGTCATGGCGGGTAGCATAAATTTCCCTGCTGAAAATACGCTCCGGTAGTTTTTTTAATCTTTGTTTGCCAATTCTCACACTTAGCGTAAATCCCCGTCACCTGTATTGACGTTTTCACATTCTGTTGACAGATTGTAGGGCACGAGGGGCACTTCAGGGAGGATCTGCGCTGCAACTCAGTCGCTCTTCTGAAAGGAATCTCCATCCCTTATAACGCCTCAGGGCAACACCGACCGGACCGGGTAAAAAATAAATTAAAGGTCAGGCGGAGTAACACAACAAAAAACATCACATTGGAGCAGAATAACAATGAGTATTTCCTTGAAGAAGTCAGGGATGCTGAAGCTTGGTCTGAGCCTGGTGGCTATGACCGTCGCAGCAGGCGTACAGGCAAAAACCCTGGTCTACTGTTCTGAAGGCTCGCCGGAAGGCTTTAACCCACAGCTCTTTACCTCTGGTACGACGTACGACGCAAGCTCTGTACCTATCTATAACCGTCTGGTTGAATTCAAAACCGGCACCACGGAAGTTATTCCAGGTCTGGCTGAGAAGTGGGAAGTCAGCGAAGACGGTAAAACCTATACCTTCCACCTGCGTCAGGGCGTGAAGTGGCAGGACAGCAAAGAGTTCAAACCAACGCGCGATCTGAATGCAGACGACGTGGTGTTCTCCTTCGACCGTCAGAAGAATGCCCAGAACCCGTACCACAAAGTCTCTGGCGGCAGCTATGAGTACTTCGAAGGCATGGGCCTGCCAGACCTGATCAGCGAAATCAAAAAAGTGGACGACAACACCGTTCAGTTCGTGCTGACTCGTCCTGAAGCACCGTTCCTGGCTGACCTGGCCATGGACTTCGCCTCTATTCTGTCGAAAGAATATGCCGACAACATGCTGAAAGCCGGCACGCCGGAGAAAGTGGACCTGAACCCGGTTGGTACCGGTCCGTTCCAGCTGCTGCAGTATCAGAAAGACTCCCGCATTCTGTACAAAGCGTTCGAAGGTTACTGGGGCACCAAGCCGCAGATCGACCGTCTGGTCTTCTCCATCACGCCTGACGCCTCCGTGCGTTACGCCAAGCTGCAGAAGAACGAGTGCCAGGTAATGCCGTACCCGAACCCGGCTGATATCGCGCGCATGAAGCAGGACAAAAACATCAACCTGCTGGAGCAGGCGGGTCTGAACGTCGGCTACCTCTCTTTCAACACCGAGAAAAAACCGTTTGATGATGTGAAAGTGCGTCAGGCGCTGACCTACGCGGTCAACAAAGAAGCGATCATCAAGGCCGTTTATCAGGGCGCAGGTGTTGCCGCGAAGAACCTGATCCCACCAACAATGTGGGGCTACAACGACGACGTTAAGGATTACACCTATGACGTTGAGAAAGCGAAAGCACTGCTGAAAGAAGCGGGCCAGGATAAAGGCTTTACCGTTGAGCTGTGGGCAATGCCAGTACAGCGTCCTTACAACCCGAACGCACGCCGTATGGCCGAGATGGTTCAGGCTGACTGGGCGAAAATCGGCGTTCAGGCCAAGATCGTGACCTACGAGTGGGGCGAGTACCTGAAGCGTGCTAAAGCAGGCGAGCACCAGGCGGTCATGATGGGCTGGACTGGCGACAATGGGGATCCGGATAACTTCTTCGCAACCCTGTTCAGTTGTGCAGCGGCGAAAGACGGTTCTAACTACTCTCGCTGGTGCTACAAGCCGTTCGAAGATCTGATTCAGCCGGCACGTGCTGCAGAAGATCACAACAAGCGTATCGAACTGTACAAACAGGCTCAGGTTGTCATGCATGAACAGGCACCAGCGCTGATCGTGGCTCACTCAACCGTGTACGAGCCAGTGCGTAAAGAAGTTAAAGGCTATGTGGTTGATCCACTGGGCAAACACCACTTCGAAAACGTTTCTGTTGAATAATTAAAAGCAATGCCAGGCGGCGCTGCGCTTGCACTGGCCTACGGAATGTAGGCCGGGTAAGCGTAGCGCAACCCGGCAGCAGTGCTTTATTCCCTCTCTGAAAGGGGAGGGAATAAGATTTGTGAGCAATACAGACGTCGCGCCTCCAGGCGTACGTCATTAGAGAGAATCCGGGTTATGTTGCAGTTCATCCTCCGACGTCTGGGACTTGTTATCCCCACGTTTATCGGTATCACCCTTCTCACCTTTGCCTTCGTCCATATGATCCCCGGTGACCCGGTAATGATTATGGCGGGCGAGCGTGGTATTTCTCCTGAACGTCATGCGCAGCTGTTAGCCGAACTGGGGCTGGATAAGCCTATGTGGCAGCAGTATCTCCACTATATCTGGGGCGTGTTGCATGGTGATTTAGGTATTTCGCTGAAAAGCCGTCTGCCGGTGTGGGAAGAGTTCGTACCACGATTTAAAGCAACGCTGGAACTCGGTGTCTGCGCCATGATTTTTGCCGTCTCCGTGGGTATTCCGGTGGGCGTGCTGGCTGCGGTGAAACGTGGCTCTATCTTTGATCATACCGCCGTTGGCCTGGCGCTGACCGGTTACTCCATGCCTATCTTCTGGTGGGGCATGATGCTGATCATGCTGGTGTCGGTGCAGTGGAACCTGACCCCGGTGTCCGGGCGCGTCAGTGATATGGTCTTCCTTGATGACACCAACCCGCTGACCGGCTTTATGCTGATCGACACGGCTATCTGGGGTGAAGAGGGCAACTTTATCGATGCGCTGGCGCATATGATCCTGCCGGCCATGGTGCTCGGTACGATCCCGTTGGCGGTTATCGTGCGTATGACCCGTTCGTCGATGCTGGAAGTGCTGGGCGAGGATTATATCCGTACCGCCCGCGCCAAAGGTCTGACCCGCATGCGGGTGATCATCGTTCATGCCCTGCGTAACGCCATGCTGCCGGTAGTAACGGTTATCGGCCTGCAGGTAGGGACGTTGCTGGCAGGGGCGATCCTGACCGAAACCATCTTCTCCTGGCCGGGCCTGGGGCGCTGGCTGATTGACGCGCTGCAACGCCGTGATTATCCGGTGGTACAGGGCGGTGTACTGCTGGTGGCGACGATGATTATTCTCGTCAACCTGCTGGTCGATTTGCTGTACGGCGTGGTGAACCCGCGTATTCGTCATAAGAAGTAAGGGGCCATCATGTCACAAGTATCTGAAAATAAAGTGGTCGCTGCACCGGTGCCAATGACGCCGCTGCAGGAGTTCTGGCACTACTTCAAACGCAACAAAGGCGCGGTAGTAGGGCTGGTGTATGTTGTCATCATGATCTTGATCGCGGTGTTCGCGAACTTTCTTGCGCCGTACAACCCGGCGGAGCAGTTCCGTGATGCGCTGCTTGCACCACCTGCATGGCAGGACGGCGGTACCCTGACGCATCTGCTGGGTACTGACGATGTAGGCCGTGATGTGCTGTCCCGTCTGATGTACGGCGCGCGTCTTTCGCTGCTGGTGGGCTGCCTGGTAGTGGTACTGTCCCTGATTATGGGGGTGGTACTCGGTCTGGTGGCTGGCTACTTCGGCGGTGTGGTGGATAACATCATTATGCGTGTTGTCGACATCATGCTGGCGCTGCCAAGCCTGCTGCTGGCGCTGGTGCTGGTGGCGGTCTTTGGGCCGTCAATCGGCAACGCCGCCCTGGCCCTGACGTTCGTGGCGCTTCCTCACTACGTGCGATTAACGCGTGCGGCGGTGCTGGTGGAAGTGAACCGTGACTACGTGACCGCCTCTCGCGTGGCGGGTGCGGGCGCGATGCGCCAGATGTTCGTCAATATTCTTCCAAACTGCCTTGCGCCGCTGATTGTTCAGGCGTCGCTCGGTTTCTCTAACGCCATTCTCGATATGGCCGCTCTTGGCTTCCTTGGCATGGGTGCGCAGCCGCCAACACCGGAGTGGGGCACCATGCTCTCCGATGTGTTGCAGTTCGCGCAAAGCGCCTGGTGGGTTGTGACCTTCCCGGGTCTGGCGATCCTCCTGACGGTGCTGGCATTTAACCTGATGGGTGATGGTCTGCGTGATGCACTTGATCCCAAACTGAAGCAGTAAGAGGCACGAGATGGCGTTATTAAATGTAGATAAATTATCGGTGCACTTCGGTGACGTGGGCTCCGAGTTTCGCGCCGTAGATCGGGTTAGCTACAGCGTAAATCAGGGTGAAGTTGTCGGCATCGTGGGCGAGTCAGGTTCCGGTAAATCGGTAAGCTCTCTGGCGATCATGGGGCTGATTGATTACCCTGGCCGCGTAATGGCGGAAAGCCTGGAGTTCAACGGCCAGGATCTGAAGCGGATCTCTGAAAAAGAGCGTCGCAACCTGGTTGGCGCCGAAGTGGCGATGATCTTCCAGGATCCGATGACCAGCCTCAACCCATGCTACACCGTCGGTTTCCAGATTATGGAAGCAATTAAGGTGCATCAGGGTGGGAATAAGAAAACCCGTCGTCAGCGGGCAATCGACCTGCTGACCCAGGTGGGTATTCCTGACCCGGCCTCGCGTCTGGATGTCTATCCGCACCAGCTGTCCGGTGGGATGAGCCAGCGCGTTATGATCGCCATGGCCATTGCCTGTCGTCCGAAGCTGCTGATTGCCGATGAACCGACGACCGCGCTGGATGTGACCATTCAGGCGCAGATCATCGAGCTGCTGCTGGAGCTGCAGCAGAAAGAGAACATGGCGCTGATCCTGATCACCCATGACCTGGCGTTAGTGGCCGAAGCGGCGCATAAAATCATCGTGATGTATGCCGGACAGGTAGTTGAAACCGGCAGCTCGCACGATATCTTCCGCGCGCCGCGCCATCCTTATACTCAGGCGCTCCTGCGCGCGCTGCCGGAGTTTGCTCAGGACAAGGCGCGTCTGGCGTCGCTGCCGGGCGTGGTACCGGGTAAATATGACCGCCCGACCGGCTGTCTGCTGAACCCGCGCTGCCCGTATGCCACGGACAAATGCCGCATCGATGAGCCGGATCTTTATACCCTCAACGATGGCCGTCAGTCTAAATGCCACTACCCACTCGATGACGCCGGGAGGCCCACACTATGAGTTCGCAAGAGGCCACCATGCAACAGCCGCTGTTGCAGGCTATCGATCTGAAAAAACACTACCCGGTCAAGAAGGGGCTGTTTGCTCCGGAACGCCTGGTGAAAGCGCTGGATGGCGTCTCCTTTACTCTGGAGCGCGGCAAAACGCTGGCAGTGGTGGGGGAGTCCGGCTGCGGGAAATCCACCCTGGGCCGTCTGCTGACCATGATTGAAACCCCGACCGGGGGCGAGCTTTACTATCAGGGGCAGGATCTGCTCAAGCACGATCCCGACGCGCAGAAACTGCGGCGCCAGAAAATCCAGATTGTGTTCCAGAACCCGTATGGTTCCCTGAACCCGCGTAAGAAAGTGGGGCAGATTCTGGAGGAGCCGCTGCAGATCAACTCCACGTTGAGCAAAGAGCAGCGTCGCGAGAAGGCGCTGGCGATGATGGCGAAAGTGGGGCTCAAGACCGAGCACTACGATCGCTATCCGCACATGTTCTCCGGCGGTCAGCGTCAGCGTATCGCTATCGCCCGTGGTCTGATGCTCGACCCGGATGTGGTGATCGCCGACGAACCGGTCTCCGCACTCGACGTTTCCGTCCGTGCGCAGGTGCTGAACCTGATGATGGATTTGCAGCAGGATTTAGGCCTGTCGTATGTCTTCATCTCTCACGACCTGTCGGTAGTGGAGCACATTGCCGATGAAGTGATGGTGATGTATCTGGGCCGCTGCGTGGAGAAGGGGACGAAAGATCAGATCTTTAATAACCCGCGCCATCCTTATACGCAGGCGCTGCTCTCTGCGACACCGCGCCTGAACCCGGATGAACGTCGGGAGCGTATTAAGCTGACCGGCGAGCTGCCAAGCCCGCTCAACCCGCCGCCGGGCTGTGCTTTCAACGCCCGCTGCCGTCGTCGTTTTGGGCCGTGCACCCAGCTGCAACCGCAGTTAAAAGACTACGGCGGTCAACTGGTGGCCTGCTTCGCCGTCGATCAGGATGAAAACGGCGAGAAGCCCCTGGCGTAAGTCATAAAAAAACCGGCGATAAGCCGGTTTTTTTATTGGGGCGGTGAATAGCTATTTCCGTAAACGAATCTGGTCGACAGCGTGTTTCTCACTCTTGGTGAGGATCAGGCTGGCGCGCTCACGCGTCGGCAGAATGTTCTCTTTCAGGTTCACGTAGTTGATCTCATTCCACAGCGAGGTGGCCACATTAACAGCCTCATCTTTCGAGAGCTGGGCGTAGTTATGGAAGTAGGAGTCAGGGTCGGTGAACGCCCCTTCGCGGAACTTAAGGAAGCGGTTGATGTACCAGCTCTGCAGGAGATCTTCCGGCGCATCCACGTAGATAGAGAAATCGACAAAGTCAGAGACAAACACATGATGCGGATCGTGAGGATAGTCCATCCCGCTCTGCAGAACGTTTAATCCTTCCAGAATCAGAATGTCCGGCTGCACCACCGTTTTGTCCCCGTCAGGGATGCGGTCATAAATCAGATGCGAGTACACCGGAGCCGTCACGTTTGGCACGCCGGATTTCAGATCCGACACGAATTTCACCAGACGGTGCATATCATAAGAGAGCGGAAAGCCTTTCTTCTTCATCAGACCGCGTTCTTTTAACACCTCGTTAGGGTGCAGGAAGCCGTCGGTAGTGATCAGCTCCACGCTGCGGTGTTCCGGCCAGCGGCTCAGCAGCGCCTGCAGAACACGCGCGGTGGTGCTTTTCCCCACGGCGACGCTGCCGGCAATACTGATAATATAAGGAATGCGCTGCCCGTTCGTACCGAGGAACTGCTCAAGTACGGCCTGTCGGCGGAGGTTGGAACTGATATAGAAATTCAGCAAACGCGAGAGAGGTAAATAAATTTCAGCCACTTCTTCAAGCGACAGGTCTTCGTTTATCCCTTTTAACCGTGCGATTTCGCCTTCCGTTAAGGTCATGGGAACGGAGTCACGCAGAGCAGCCCACTGGCTGCGGCTAAACTGGAGATAAGGCGTCATTAACGTTTGCTCTTTTTTGCTCATAAGCACGCTTGAGTGAGGCGTCTTATCCCACACCAGAGGCTAGCCGTGCGGGGTAGAGCACATCACATATATAGTTAATTTTGGACAATGCGCAGGAGGTTAACACCAGATGGGCCGAATAATAAGAAAAAAAGTGGCCGAGTGTTGCGTTAAGCGTGAAACGTCACAGACCGGGTTTCACCCCTTTTGAGGACCGTAAATGATGAATATTTGCGCGCATTTGCCTGGAAATACAGCGTTATTCTCTCTTCTCGCACAAAATGTGAGCGAAAGAACGATTTATGCAAATTTTTAGTTGCATGAACCTGCAGGGCTCCCTAAAATGCGCGCTACTTGATGCCGACTTAGCTCAGTAGGTAGAGCAACTGACTTGTAATCAGTAGGTCACCAGTTCGATTCCGGTAGTCGGCACCATCAAGTCCGGTGGGGTTCCCGAGCGGCCAAAGGGAGCAGACTGTAAATCTGCCGTCACAGACTTCGAAGGTTCGAATCCTTCCCCCACCACCACTTTCTGGCAGCGTTAAAGCCGCCGGAGCTGGTTGGAAAAAATTGACCAGCTCGAACTTAAAAAGAGAGAAATCTCTTTTTTTGTTACAGAAAGAACTGGGTAGCCGAGTTTCAGGATGCGGGCATCGTATAATGGCTATTACCTCAGCCTTCCAAGCTGATGATGCGGGTTCGATTCCCGCTGCCCGCTCCAATACGTGCTGATATGGCTCAGTTGGTAGAGCGCACCCTTGGTAAGGGTGAGGTCCCCAGTTCGACTCTGGGTATCAGCACCACTTCACTTCTCCCTCCCGTTTCTCTCTGTTTCAATTTAAATGTATTCAACAGTTCAGGCATTTCGCCTGGTTGATGTGGTGATATCACCGATTTATCCGTGTCTTAGAGGGACAATCGATGTCTAAAGAAAAGTTTGAACGTACAAAACCGCACGTTAACGTCGGTACTATCGGCCACGTTGACCATGGTAAAACAACGCTGACCGCTGCAATCACTACCGTTCTGGCAAAAACCTACGGTGGTTCTGCTCGTGCATTCGACCAGATCGATAACGCACCAGAAGAAAAAGCTCGTGGTATCACCATCAACACTTCCCACGTTGAATATGACACCCCGACTCGCCACTACGCACACGTAGACTGCCCGGGCCACGCCGACTATGTTAAAAACATGATCACCGGTGCTGCGCAGATGGACGGCGCGATCCTGGTTGTTGCTGCGACTGACGGCCCTATGCCTCAGACCCGTGAGCACATCCTGCTGGGTCGTCAGGTAGGCGTTCCTTTCATCATCGTGTTCCTGAACAAATGCGACATGGTTGATGACGAAGAGCTGCTGGAACTGGTTGAGATGGAAGTTCGTGAACTCCTGTCCCAGTACGACTTCCCGGGCGACGATACCCCAATCGTTCGCGGTTCCGCGCTGAAAGCGCTGGAAGGCGAAGCAGAGTGGGAAGAGAAAATCATCGAACTGGCTGGCTACCTGGATTCCTACATCCCAGAGCCAGAGCGTGCGATTGACAAGCCGTTCCTGCTGCCTATCGAAGACGTATTCTCCATCTCCGGTCGTGGTACCGTTGTTACCGGTCGTGTAGAGCGCGGTATCGTTAAAGTTGGCGAAGAAGTTGAAATCGTGGGTATCAAAGAGACTGCCAAGTCTACCTGTACCGGCGTTGAAATGTTCCGCAAACTGCTGGACGAAGGCCGTGCCGGTGAGAACGTTGGTGTTCTGCTGCGTGGTATCAAACGTGAAGAAATCGAACGTGGTCAGGTTCTGGCTAAGCCAGGCTCCATCAAGCCGCACACCAAGTTCGAATCTGAAGTGTACATCCTGTCCAAAGACGAAGGCGGCCGTCATACTCCGTTCTTCAAAGGCTACCGTCCACAGTTCTACTTCCGTACTACTGACGTGACCGGTACCATCGAACTGCCAGAAGGCGTTGAGATGGTAATGCCAGGCGACAACATCAAGATGGTTGTTACCCTGATCCACCCAATCGCGATGGATGACGGTCTGCGTTTCGCAATCCGTGAAGGCGGCCGTACTGTTGGCGCGGGCGTTGTTGCTAAAGTTCTCGGCTAATTGCTGATAACATTTGACGCAATGCGCATGAAAAGGGCATCATTTGATGCCCTTTTTGCACGCTTTCGAACCAGAACCTGGCTCATCAGTGATTTTATTTGTCATAATCATTGCTGAGACAGGCTCTGAAGAGGGCGTTTTAGTCCGAAACGCAACAGAGCATTTCGGTTTGGTTCGCCTCGCTATCGCGGGGTGAAAATGTTTGTAGAATACTTCTGACAGGTTGGTTTATGAGTGCGAATACCGAAGCTCAAGGGAGCGGGCGCGGCCTGGAAGCGATGAAATGGGTAGTAGTAGCTGTATTGCTGATCGTGGCAATCGTTGGCAACTACCTTTATCGCGACATGATGCTGCCGCTACGCGCGCTGGCAGTGGTAATTCTGATTGCTGCAGCGGGTGGTGTCGCGCTGTTGACGACCAAAGGTAAAGCGACCGTCGCTTTTGCCCGCGAAGCGAGAACCGAAGTCCGTAAGGTCATTTGGCCGACTCGCCAGGAAACATTGCACACCACGCTGATTGTAGCTGCGGTTACCGCTGTAATGTCACTGATCCTGTGGGGACTGGATGGTATTCTGGTTCGCCTGGTATCCTTTATCACTGGCCTGAGGTTCTGAGATGTCTGAAGCCCCTAAAAAGCGCTGGTACGTCGTTCAGGCGTTTTCCGGTTTTGAAGGCCGCGTAGCAACGTCGCTGCGTGAGCATATCAAATTACATAATATGGAAGAGTTGTTTGGCGAAGTTATGGTTCCGACCGAAGAAGTGGTCGAGATCCGTGGCGGCCAGCGTCGCAAAAGCGAGCGCAAATTCTTCCCGGGTTACGTGCTTGTTCAGATGGTGATGAACGATGCAAGCTGGCACTTAGTGCGCAGCGTACCGCGCGTAATGGGCTTTATCGGCGGCACGTCTGACCGTCCGGCGCCAATCAGCGACAAAGAAGTTGATGCGATTATGAACCGCCTGCAGCAGGTTGGTGATAAGCCGCGTCCGAAAACGCTGTTTGAACCGGGTGAAATGGTTCGTGTTAATGACGGTCCGTTTGCTGACTTTAACGGCGTGGTTGAAGAAGTGGACTACGAGAAGTCCCGCCTGAAAGTTTCCGTTTCTATCTTCGGTCGTGCGACCCCGGTAGAGCTGGACTTTGCCCAGGTAGAAAAAGCCTAAGCAGCGATCAAAAAAGCGACGATTTAACCGTTGCACAGGGCGCGAGATTGGACTACAATTTCGCGCCTTTTGTTTTTATGGATTGCATCCGTAAAACGAATTTTATCACGGGGAGCCTCCTTGAGGCGCTATAACCCAATCAGAGGATTTTACAATGGCTAAGAAAGTACAAGCCTATGTCAAGCTGCAGGTTGCAGCTGGTATGGCAAACCCAAGTCCACCAGTTGGTCCAGCTCTGGGTCAGCAGGGTGTGAACATCATGGAATTCTGTAAAGCGTTCAACGCCAAAACCGAATCTCTGGAAAAAGGTCTGCCAATCCCAGTCGTAATCACTGTTTACGCTGACCGTTCTTTCACTTTCGTTACCAAGACCCCGCCGGCAGCAGTTCTGCTGAAAAAAGCGGCTGGTATCAAGTCTGGTTCCGGCAAGCCGAACAAAGACAAAGTTGGTAAAATTTCCCGCGCTCAGCTGCAGGAAATCGCGCAGACCAAAGCTGCCGACATGACTGGTTCCGACGTTGAAGCGATGACTCGCTCCATCGAAGGTACTGCACGTTCCATGGGCCTGGTAGTGGAGGACTAAGAAATGGCTAAACTGACCAAGCGCATGTCCGTAATCCGTGGCAAAGTTGATGCGACCAAACAATACGACATCAACGAAGCAATCGCTCTGCTGAAAGAACTGGCTACCGCTAAGTTCGTAGAAAGCGTTGACGTTGCTGTTAACCTCGGTATCGACGCTCGTAAATCCGATCAGAACGTTCGTGGCGCAACTGTACTGCCACACGGTACTGGCCGTTCCGTACGTGTAGCTGTATTTGCTCAGGGTGCAAACGCTGAAGCTGCTAAAGCTGCCGGCGCTGAACTGGTAGGTATGGAAGATCTGGCTGATCAGATCAAGAAAGGCGAAATGAACTTTGACGTTGTTATTGCTTCCCCGGATGCAATGCGCGTTGTTGGCCAGCTCGGCCAGGTTCTGGGTCCACGCGGCCTGATGCCAAACCCAAAAGTTGGTACTGTAACCCCTAACGTTGCTGAAGCGGTTAAGAACGCTAAAGCAGGTCAGGTTCGTTATCGTAACGACAAAAACGGCATCATCCACACCACCATCGGTAAAGTGGACTTTGACGCTGACAAACTGAAAGAAAACCTGGAATCTCTGCTGGTTGCGCTGAAAAAAGCAAAACCAACTCAGGCGAAAGGCGTGTACATCAAGAAAGTTAGCATCTCCACCACCATGGGTGCAGGTGTTGCAGTTGACCAGGCTGGCCTGAGCGCTGCTGCAAACTAATGCCTTTACGTGGGCGGTGGATTTGTCTACAATCTTACCCCCACGTTTGCTAACAATAGTTAGCGGCTAAAAGATTTGTTCGTTGGAGCCTGGCCTAATCCAGGCCTCCGTCGAAGACCGCAGGTGTTTCGCAAGAGACTTAATGCCCTGCGTAGACGGTGACAGAACGCTAAGATTATTTTTGGATACTCTGGCTTGTTTCTGCTCACCGTATTAAGACGCTCTTCCCGTTGGGAAGAGTGAAGTGAGTTCCGGAACATGAGTTCCGGCAAACATCCAGGAGCAAAGCTAATGGCTTTAAATCTTCAAGACAAACAAGCGATTGTTGCTGAAGTCAGCGAAGTAGCCAAAGGCGCGCTGTCTGCAGTAGTTGCGGATTCCCGTGGCGTTACTGTAGATAAAATGACTGAACTGCGTAAAGCAGGTCGTGAAGCTGGCGTTTACATGCGTGTTGTTCGTAACACCCTGCTGCGCCGCGTAGTTGAAGGTACTCAGTTCGAGTGCCTGAAAGACACGTTTGTTGGTCCAACCTTGATTGCATACTCTATGGAACACCCGGGCGCTGCTGCTCGTCTGTTCAAAGAGTTCGCGAAAGCGAATGCAAAATTCGAGGTTAAAGCTGCAGCCTTTGAAGGTGAGTTGATCCCGGCATCGCAAATCGATCGCCTGGCAACCCTGCCGACCTACGAAGAAGCAATTGCACGCCTGATGGCAACCATGAAAGAAGCTTCGGCTGGCAAACTGGTTCGCACTCTGGCTGCTGTTCGCGATGCGAAAGAAGCTGCTTAATAGCAGTCATCTTTATCAAGTATTCGCTTACGTATAAACTTATTCTGATTTTCAGGAACAATTTAAATGTCTATCACTAAAGATCAAATCATTGAAGCAGTTGCAGCTATGTCCGTAATGGACGTTGTAGAACTGATCACTGCAATGGAAGAAAAATTCGGTGTTTCCGCTGCTGCTGCTGTAGCTGTAGCTGCTGGCCCGGCTGAAGCTGCTGAAGAAAAAACTGAATTCGACGTAGTTCTGAAAGCTGCTGGCGCGAACAAAGTTGCTGTAATCAAAGCAGTACGTGCTGCAACTGGCCTGGGTCTGAAAGAAGCTAAAGACCTGGTAGAATCTGCTCCAGCTGCGCTGAAAGAAGGCGTGAGCAAAGACGACGCAGAAGCACTGAAAAAATCTCTGGAAGAAGCTGGCGCTGAAGTTGAAGTTAAATAAGCCAACCCTTCCGGTTGCAGCCTGAGAAATTAGGCTGATGGCTGGTGACTTTTTAGTCACCAGCCTTTTTGCGCTGTAAGGCGCCAGTAGAGTTTCACACTGTTTGACTGCTGGCTGTCCTGACAATGCTTGTTTCTATCGACGACTTAATATACTGCGACAGGGTGCTCGCTCTGGGTAAATCGCAATGAAATGGTTTAAGCGTGATAGCAACAGGCATTGCGGAAAGTGTTCGATTTTCCGATCAACAAAATGGTGTTGCACAAACTGTCCGCCAATGGACAGATGGGTCGACTTGTCAGCGAGCTGAGGAACCCTATGGTTTACTCCTATACCGAGAAAAAACGTATTCGTAAGGATTTTGGTAAACGTCCACAAGTTCTGGACATTCCATATCTCCTTTCTATCCAGCTTGACTCGTTCCAGAAGTTTATCGAGCAAGATCCTGAAGGGCAGTACGGTCTGGAAGCAGCCTTCCGTTCCGTGTTCCCGATTAAGAGCTACAGCGGTAATTCCGAGCTGCAATACGTCAGCTACCGCCTTGGCGAACCGGTATTTGACGTTCAGGAATGTCAAATCCGTGGCGTGACCTACTCGGCACCGCTGCGCGTTAAGCTGCGTCTGGTGATCTACGAGCGCGAAGCGCCGGAAGGCACCGTTAAAGACATTAAAGAACAAGAAGTCTACATGGGCGAAATTCCGCTCATGACCGACAACGGTACTTTCGTCATCAACGGCACCGAGCGTGTTATCGTTTCCCAGCTGCACCGTAGCCCGGGCGTCTTCTTCGACAGCGATAAAGGTAAAACGCACTCTTCCGGTAAAGTACTGTATAACGCGCGTATCATTCCTTACCGTGGTTCCTGGCTGGACTTCGAGTTCGATCCGAAAGACAACCTGTTTGTCCGTATCGACCGTCGTCGTAAACTGCCTGCGACCATCATTCTGCGTGCGCTGAACTACACCACTGAGCAGATTCTTGATCTGTTCTTTGAGAAAGTTGTTTTCGAAATTCGCGACAACAAGCTGCAAATGGAGCTGGTGCCTGAGCGTCTGCGTGGTGATACCGCGTCGTTCGACATCGAAGCCGACGGCAAAGTGTATGTGGAAAAAGGCCGCCGTATTACTGCGCGCCACATCCGTCAGCTGGAAAAAGATGATATCAAACACATCGAAGTCCCGGTTGAATACATTGCTGGAAAAGTCGCTGCAAAAGATTACGTTGATGCATCCGCTGGCGAGCTGATCTGCCCGGCTAACATGGAGCTGAGCCTGGATCTGCTGGCTAAGCTGAGCCAGTCTGGCCACAAGCGTATCGAAACGCTGTTCACCAACGATCTGGACCACGGTCCGTACATGTCCGAAACCGTACGTGTCGACCCAACCACCGATCGTCTGAGCGCGCTGGTAGAAATCTACCGCATGATGCGCCCGGGTGAGCCACCGACTCGCGAAGCGGCTGAAAGCCTGTTCGAGAACCTGTTCTTCTCCGAAGACCGCTACGATCTGTCCGCGGTTGGTCGTATGAAGTTCAACCGTTCTCTGCTGCGTGACGCGATCGAAGGTTCCGGTATCCTGAGCAAAGAAGACATCATCGAAGTGATGAAGAAGCTCATCGATATCCGTAACGGTAAAGGCGAAGTGGACGATATCGACCACCTCGGCAACCGTCGTATCCGTTCCGTAGGCGAAATGGCGGAAAACCAGTTCCGCGTTGGCCTGGTACGTGTTGAGCGTGCGGTGAAAGAGCGTCTGTCTCTGGGCGATCTGGATACCCTGATGCCTCAGGATATGATCAACGCCAAGCCGATCTCCGCAGCAGTGAAAGAGTTCTTTGGTTCCAGCCAGCTGTCCCAGTTTATGGACCAGAACAACCCACTGTCTGAGATCACGCACAAGCGTCGTATCTCTGCACTCGGCCCGGGCGGTCTGACCCGTGAGCGCGCAGGCTTTGAAGTTCGAGACGTACACCCGACTCACTACGGTCGCGTATGTCCAATCGAAACGCCTGAAGGTCCAAACATCGGTCTGATCAACTCCCTGTCCGTGTACGCACAGACTAACGAATACGGTTTCCTTGAGACCCCGTATCGTAAAGTGACTGACGGTGTTGTAACCGACGAAATTCACTACCTGTCTGCTATCGAAGAAGGTAACTACGTCATCGCTCAGGCGAACTCCAACCTGGATGACGAAGGCCACTTTGTAGAAGACCTGGTAACGTGCCGTAGCAAAGGCGAATCCAGCTTGTTCAGCCGCGACCAGGTTGACTACATGGACGTTTCCACCCAGCAGGTGGTTTCCGTCGGTGCGTCCCTGATCCCGTTCCTGGAACACGATGACGCCAACCGTGCATTGATGGGTGCGAACATGCAACGTCAGGCGGTTCCAACTCTGCGCGCTGATAAGCCGCTGGTTGGTACCGGTATGGAACGTGCTGTTGCCGTTGACTCCGGTGTTACTGCAGTTGCTAAACGTGGCGGTACTGTTCAGTACGTCGATGCTTCCCGTATCGTTATCAAAGTTAACGAAGACGAGATGCATGCAGGCGAAGCGGGTATCGACATCTACAACCTGACCAAGTACACCCGTTCTAACCAGAACACCTGTATCAACCAGATGCCATGTGTGTCTCTGGGTGAGCCAATTGAGCGCGGCGACGTGCTGGCTGACGGTCCGTCCACCGACCTCGGTGAACTGGCGCTCGGTCAGAACATGCGCGTAGCGTTCATGCCGTGGAATGGTTACAACTTCGAAGACTCCATCCTCGTCTCCGAGCGTGTGGTTCAGGAAGATCGTTTCACCACTATTCACATCCAGGAACTGGCGTGTGTGTCCCGTGACACCAAGCTGGGGCCAGAAGAGATCACCGCTGACATCCCTAACGTGGGTGAAGCTGCGCTCTCCAAACTGGATGAATCCGGTATCGTATACATCGGTGCAGAAGTGACCGGCGGCGACATTCTGGTTGGTAAGGTTACGCCGAAAGGTGAAACCCAGCTGACGCCAGAAGAGAAACTGCTGCGCGCGATCTTCGGTGAGAAAGCGTCTGACGTTAAAGACTCTTCTCTGCGTGTGCCGAACGGTGTTTCCGGTACGGTTATCGACGTTCAGGTCTTTACTCGCGATGGCGTAGAAAAAGACAAACGTGCGCTGGAAATCGAAGAGATGCAGCTGAAGCAGGCTAAGAAAGACCTGTCTGAAGAACTGCAGATCCTCGAAGCTGGCCTGTTTGGTCGTATCTACGCGGTGCTGGTTGCCGGTGGTGTTGAAGCTGAGAAGCTCGACAAGCTGCCACGTGACCGCTGGCTGGAACTGGGCCTGGCCGACGAAGAGAAACAAAATCAGCTGGAACAGCTGGCTGAGCAGTATGACGAACTGAAACACGAGTTTGAGAAAAAACTCGAAGCGAAACGCCGTAAAATCACTCAGGGCGACGATCTGGCACCGGGCGTGCTGAAGATTGTTAAGGTTTATCTGGCCGTTAAACGTCAGATCCAGCCTGGTGATAAGATGGCAGGTCGTCACGGTAACAAGGGTGTTATCTCTAAGATCAACCCGATCGAAGATATGCCGCACGATGCTAACGGTACGCCGGTAGATATCGTACTGAACCCGCTGGGCGTACCGTCTCGTATGAACATTGGTCAGATCCTCGAAACTCACCTGGGTATGGCTGCAAAAGGTATTGGCGATAAGATCAACGCCATGCTGAAACAGCAGCAGGAAGTCGCGAAACTGCGCGAATTCATCCAGCGTGCGTACGATCTGGGTACTGATGTTCGTCAGAAAGTCGACCTGAACACCTTCAGCGATGAAGAAGTGCTGCGCCTGGCTGAGAACCTGAAAAAAGGTATGCCAATCGCAACGCCAGTCTTCGATGGTGCGAAAGAGTCTGAAATCAAGGAACTGTTACAGCTGGGTGGCCTGCCAAGCTCTGGCCAGATCACACTGTTCGACGGTCGTACCGGTGAGCAGTTCGAGCGCCAGGTAACCGTGGGTTACATGTACATGCTGAAACTGAACCACCTGGTTGATGACAAGATGCACGCGCGTTCTACCGGTTCTTACAGCCTGGTTACTCAGCAGCCGCTGGGTGGTAAGGCGCAGTTCGGTGGTCAGCGCTTCGGGGAGATGGAAGTGTGGGCGCTTGAAGCATACGGCGCGGCATACACCCTGCAGGAAATGCTCACCGTTAAGTCTGATGACGTGAACGGTCGTACCAAGATGTATAAAAACATCGTGGACGGCAACCATCAGATGGAACCGGGCATGCCAGAATCCTTCAACGTACTGTTGAAAGAGATTCGTTCGCTGGGTATCAACATCGAACTGGAAGACGAGTAACTCTCGCTCAAACAGGTCACTGGTGCCGGAGTAGTTTCCGGCACCAGATTGTGCTAACTCCGACGGGAGCAAATCCGTGAAAGACTTATTAAAGTTTCTGAAAGCGCAAACTAAAACCGAAGAGTTTGATGCGATCAAAATTGCTCTGGCCTCGCCAGACATGATCCGTTCATGGTCTTTTGGTGAAGTTAAAAAGCCAGAAACCATCAACTACCGTACGTTCAAACCTGAGCGTGACGGCCTTTTCTGTGCGCGTATTTTCGGGCCAGTAAAAGATTACGAGTGCCTGTGCGGTAAGTACAAGCGCCTGAAACACCGTGGTGTGATCTGTGAGAAGTGCGGCGTTGAAGTGACCCAGACTAAAGTGCGTCGTGAGCGCATGGGCCACATCGAGCTGGCGTCTCCGACTGCCCACATCTGGTTCCTGAAATCTCTGCCGTCCCGTATCGGTCTGCTGCTGGATATGCCGCTGCGCGATATCGAACGTGTTCTGTACTTCGAATCTTATGTTGTGATCGAAGGCGGGATGACGAACCTGGAACGTAACCAGATTCTGACCGAAGAACAGTATCTCGACGCGCTGGAAGAGTTCGGTGACGAATTCGACGCGAAGATGGGTGCGGAAGCTATCCAGGCCCTGCTGAAGAGCATGGATCTGGAGCAAGAGTGTGAAACTCTGCGTGAAGAGCTGAACGAAACCAACTCCGAAACCAAGCGTAAAAAGCTGACCAAGCGTATCAAACTGCTGGAAGCGTTCGTTCAGTCTGGTAACAAACCAGAGTGGATGATCCTGACCGTTCTGCCGGTTCTGCCGCCAGATCTGCGTCCGCTGGTTCCGCTGGATGGTGGTCGTTTTGCGACTTCTGACCTGAACGATCTGTATCGTCGCGTCATTAACCGTAACAACCGTCTGAAGCGTCTGCTGGATCTGGCTGCGCCAGATATCATCGTACGCAACGAAAAACGTATGCTGCAGGAAGCGGTAGATGCCCTGCTGGATAACGGTCGTCGCGGTCGTGCGATCACCGGTTCTAACAAGCGTCCTCTGAAATCTTTGGCCGACATGATCAAAGGTAAACAGGGTCGTTTCCGTCAGAACCTGCTCGGTAAGCGTGTTGACTACTCCGGTCGTTCTGTAATTACCGTAGGTCCATACCTGCGTCTGCATCAGTGCGGTCTACCGAAGAAAATGGCACTGGAGCTGTTCAAACCGTTCATCTACGGCAAGCTGGAACTGCGTGGCCTGGCCACCACCATCAAAGCCGCTAAGAAGATGGTTGAGCGTGAAGAGGCTGTCGTTTGGGATATCCTGGACGAAGTGATCCGCGAACACCCGGTACTGCTGAACCGTGCACCAACCCTGCACCGTCTGGGTATCCAGGCCTTTGAGCCAGTACTGATCGAAGGTAAAGCTATCCAGCTGCACCCGCTGGTCTGTGCGGCATATAACGCCGACTTCGATGGTGACCAGATGGCTGTTCACGTACCGCTGACGCTGGAAGCCCAGCTCGAAGCGCGTGCGCTGATGATGTCTACCAACAACATCCTGTCTCCAGCGAACGGTGAACCAATTATCGTTCCTTCTCAGGACGTTGTACTGGGTCTGTACTACATGACCCGTGACTGTGTTAACGCCAAAGGCGAAGGCATGGTGCTGACTGGCCCGAAAGAAGCTGAGCGTATTTATCGCGCTGGCCTGGCCTCTCTGCATGCGCGTGTAAAAGTGCGTATCACCGAGTATGAAAAAGCTGAAAACGGCGAACTCGTTGCGAAAACCAGCCTGATTGACACGACCGTTGGCCGTGCCATTCTGTGGATGATCGTACCGAAAGGTCTGCCTTTCTCCATCGTCAACCAGGCGCTGGGCAAGAAAGCAATTTCCAAGATGCTGAACACCTGTTACCGCATCCTGGGCCTGAAGCCGACCGTTATCTTCGCTGACCAGACAATGTACACCGGCTTTGCTTATGCAGCGCGTTCAGGTGCATCTGTTGGTATTGATGACATGGTCATCCCAGAGAAGAAACACGAAATCATCTCTGAAGCGGAAGCCGAAGTTGCTGAGATCCAGGAGCAGTTCCAGTCTGGTCTGGTAACCGCGGGCGAACGCTATAACAAAGTTATCGATATCTGGGCAGCGGCGAACGATCGTGTATCCAAAGCGATGATGGACAACCTGCAGACCGAAACCGTTATTAACCGTGACGGCGTCGAAGAGCAGCAGGTTTCCTTCAACAGCATCTACATGATGGCCGACTCCGGTGCGCGTGGTTCTGCAGCACAGATTCGTCAGCTGGCAGGTATGCGTGGTCTGATGGCGAAGCCAGATGGCTCCATCATCGAAACGCCAATCACCGCGAACTTCCGTGAAGGTCTGAACGTACTCCAGTACTTCATCTCCACCCACGGTGCTCGTAAGGGTCTGGCGGATACCGCACTGAAAACAGCAAACTCCGGTTATCTGACGCGTCGTCTGGTTGACGTTGCACAGGATCTGGTTGTTACCGAAGACGATTGTGGCACCCTCGAAGGTATCACCATGACCCCGGTTATCGAGGGTGGTGATGTTAAAGAGCCACTGCGCGATCGCGTTCTGGGTCGTGTTACTGCGGAAGACATTCTGAAGCCGGGTACTGCAGACATCCTGGTTCCACGCAACACGCTGCTGCACGAGCACTGGTGTGACCTGCTGGAAGCCAACTCTGTTGACTCAGTGAAAGTACGTTCCGTTGTATCCTGTGACACCGACTTTGGTGTATGTGCGCACTGCTATGGTCGTGACCTGGCGCGTGGCCACATCATCAACAAAGGTGAAGCCATCGGCGTTATCGCGGCACAGTCCATCGGTGAGCCGGGTACACAGCTGACGATGCGTACGTTCCACATCGGTGGTGCGGCATCTCGTGCGGCTGCTGAATCCAGCATCCAGGTGAAAAATAAAGGTAGCATCAAGCTCAGCAATGCGAAGTCTGTTGTTAACTCCGCAGGCAAGCTGGTTGTGACTTCTCGTAACACCGAGCTGAAGCTGATCGACGAATTCGGTCGTACCAAAGAGAGCTATAAAGTGCCTTACGGTGCTGTTATGGCGAAAGGTGATGGCGAGCAGGTTGCCGGCGGCGAAACCGTAGCGAACTGGGATCCACACACCATGCCGGTTATCACCGAAGTAAGTGGTTTCATCCGCTTCACTGACATGATCGATGGCCAGACGATTACTCGTCAGACCGACGACCTGACCGGTCTCTCTTCCCTGGTGGTTCTGGATTCTGCAGAACGTACCGCGGGTGGTAAAGATCTGCGTCCAGCACTGAAAATCGTTGATGCTAACGGCAACGACGTTCTGATCCCGGGCACCGACATGCCGGCTCAGTACTTCCTGCCAGGTAAAGCGATTGTCCAGCTGGAAGATGGTGTTCAGATCGGTGCGGGTGATGCTCTGGCGCGTATTCCTCAGGAATCCAGCGGTACCAAAGATATTACCGGTGGTCTGCCGCGCGTTGCGGACCTGTTCGAAGCACGTCGTCCGAAAGAGCCGGCAATCTTGGCTGAAATCAGCGGTATCATTTCCTTCGGTAAAGAGACCAAAGGGAAGCGCCGTCTGGTGATCACGCCGCTGGATGGCAGCGATCCGTACGAAGAGATGATTCCAAAATGGCGTCAGCTCAACGTGTTTGAAGGTGAACGTGTAGAACGTGGTGACGTGGTTTCCGACGGTCCGGAAGCACCGCACGACATTCTGCGTCTTCGTGGCGTGCACGCGGTAACGCGTTACATCACCAACGAAGTACAGGACGTTTACCGTCTGCAAGGCGTTAAGATCAACGATAAGCACATCGAAGTTATCGTTCGTCAGATGCTGCGTAAAGCCACCATCGTGAATGCCGGTAGCTCCGACTTCCTCGAAGGTGAGCAGGTTGAATACTCTCGCGTCAAGATTGCTAACCGCGATCTGGAATCGAATGGCAAGCTCAGTGCGACCTTCGCACGTGACCTGCTGGGTATCACCAAAGCGTCTCTGGCAACCGAGTCCTTCATCTCCGCGGCATCGTTCCAGGAGACCACTCGTGTGCTTACCGAAGCAGCTGTTGCGGGCAAACGCGACGAACTGCGCGGTCTGAAAGAGAACGTTATCGTGGGTCGTCTGATCCCGGCCGGTACCGGTTATGCGTACCACCAGGATCGTATGCGCCGTCGCGCAGCGGGCGAAATCCCTGCTGCACCACAGGTGACTGCTGAAGATGCATCTGCCAGCCTGGCAGAGCTGCTGAACGCAGGCCTGGGCGGTTCTGACAACGAGTAATCGTTACGTCAGCCCATAAAAAAACCCGCTTCGGCGGGTTTTTTTTTGTCTGTTTGGTGTGGTTTTTGCCGGTAAGCGCAGCGCCACCGGGCGTGTTAGTTCACCAGCGGTAACCGGCGATACAGCTCGATCATATCTCCCGCCAGATCCTGAATCACCATCGCGTTCATCAGATGATCCTGGGAGTGAACGGTAATCAGGTTAACCGGCAGCTTGCCGGTGCCTTCATCCATACCAATCAGCTTCGTCTGGATGGTATGCGCATGCTTAACGAATTCGCGCGACTCTTCCATCGCCTTTTCTGCGTCGGCAAAATCGCCTTTACGCGCCATCTGCAGGGCGGTTAATGCTGAACTGCGGGCTGCACCGGCATTCACCAGCAGCTCCATAATGATGGTTTCTAAATCGTCCATGGGTCACTCCAGCAGTTTGAGGGCTTTTTCGAGAACGGCATCGCCTTTCATCATGCCGTAATCCATCATGTCGATAACCGCGACCTTTTTGCCCAGCGGTTCTGCCTGTGCCTGAAGATTATTGAGTTCGTATTTGACCTGCGGGCCAAGCAACACAATGTCGGCTGCGGCGATTTCATCTTTAAACTCAGCAACCGGTACGGCTTTAATGGTTACTTCGACCCCTTTTTTCTGCGCGGCGTCTTTCATGCGTTGAACCAGCATGCTGGTGGACATTCCCGCTGCACAGCATAAAACGATGTTCTTCATAGTCAGCCTCAATGTACATGTGTTTATTGATAATTATCCCGCGCCGCCCGCTTCGACAACCGCGTTACCGCGATTGTGTGTGAGGCATCACAAAGAAACCCGCATTTTCTGAAACCGGTTACAACTGTTACAGAACGGGGAAAGGCAGGGCGAAACGAGGAAGAAGCTTTCCGCCCTGGTCAGCATCCCCTGCTGACGAAGTAAGCGTAAAAAATACGGGCACAGTCTGGCAATGGCCCGTTGATCAGGTTACGTGACGCCTCGTAATAACTTCATCGGGTTGCATTCTTTCTCAGCCCGGCTGCGAGGCGCGTCCCAGCCAGCTATCCCAGTCTTTCCACACCGGCTGTAATCCCTGCAGGCTGAGCGCTTCGGCAACCTCTTCCGGGCGACGATTGTCGTGCGGCGCAAACTGTTCCAGCTCGGGGCGATTGTCGGCATAGCCGCCTGGCTGCGTTTTTGAAAAAGCACTGACGTTGTTAATGGCCAGAGGAATGACGCGATCGCGAAACGCGGGAGATTCCCGGGTCGACAGCGACAGCTCCACCTCCGGTGCCAGCAGACGAAACGCGCAGATGGTCTGTACCAGCTGGCGTTCATCCATGATCGACGCGGGCTGGATCCCCCCGGCACAGGGGCGCAGCCGTGGGAAGGAGATCGAGTACCGGCTCTGCCAGTAGCGCTGCTGCAGCCACAGCAGATGTTCCGCCACCATAAAGTTGTCGACCCGCCAGCTGTCGGAGAGCCCGGTCAGTGCCCCGAGTCCGATCTTGTCGATCCCGGCGCGGCCCAGTCGATCCGGCGTCTCCAGCCGCCAGAAAAAGTCCTGCTTTTTACCTTTCAGATGGTGCTGAGCATATACCGCCTCGTGATAGGTTTCCTGATAGACCAGCACGCCATCCAGCCCCAGCGTTTTCAGCTCGCCATATTCGGCTTCTGACAGGGGTTGAACCTCCATTTGCAACGAGGCGAACTGGCGGCGAATGGCCGGAAGATGGCGACGAAAATAGTCCATCCCGACCTTAGTCTGGTGCTCGCCGGTCACCAGCAGCAGATGCTCAAACCCCATCTCGCGGATCGCGGCACACTCCCGGGCAATCTCATGTTCATCCAGCGTCTTGCGCTTGATGTGGTTGCTCATTGAAAAGCCGCAGTAGGTACAGTCGTTCGCGCACAGGTTGGAGAGATAGAGCGGAACATAAAAGCTCACCGTGTTGCCAAAGCGCTGGCGCGTCAGACGCTGGGCCCGCTGCGCCATCGGCTCAAGATACGCGCTGGCGGCGGGGGAGAGCAGGGCCATCATGTCCTCGCGCGTCGGCTGCCGGGCATTCAGGGCGCGTTCAACGTCCGCCGGGGTTTTACTGTTGATACGCAGGCGAATATCGTCCCAGTCGAGCTGGCGCCAGCGATCGGTAAAGGTGTTCATGAGAAGGTCTCCAGAAATCCGGTTAACGGGCTGGTGGCCTGGGCTTCAGGGCTCCGTGAACCGGGGCCAGACTGACGCGCCAGCACGCCCGCCTCCACCGCCAGCCGAAAGGCCCGTGCCATGCTCACCGGATCGTCCGCGACCGCAATGGCGGTGTTGACCAGCACGGCATCGGCACCCATCTCCAGCGCCTGCGCGGCATGGCTGGGCACGCCGATGCCGGCGTCCACGATCACCGGCACCGTCGCCTGCTGAATGATAATTTCCAGCATCGCGCGGGTTTCCAGCCCCTGATTGGAACCTATCGGCGCTCCGAGCGGCATCACCGCGGCGCAACCCGCCTCTTCAAGCCGTTTGCACAGCACCGGATCGGCGCCGCAGTAGGGCAGCACCGTGAACCCCTCTTTGACCAGCATCTCCGCCGCTTTCAGCGTCTCGATGGGATCGGGAAGTAGCCAGCGGGCATCGGGATGGATCTCCAGTTTGAGCCAGTGCGTCCCCAGCGCCTCGCGCGCCAGTCGGGCGGCGAACACGGCTTCCTCCGCGGTTTTGGCTCCGGAAGTATTGGGCAGCAGGCTCACGCCCGCCTCCAGCAGCGGCGCCAGAATAGCGTCATTGTGATGACGCAGATCGACCCGCTTCATCGCCAGGGTCACCAGTTGGCTGCCGCTCTCGCGAATGGCGTCCACCATCAGCTGCGGCGAGGCGAACTTGCCGGTGCCGGTAAACAGATGCGAATCAAAGGTTTTATCAGCAATACGTAACATCTCAGCCTCCGGCAATCACCTGAAAGAGCAGGATCCGATCGCCTTCGCGGACCTGCTGTTTATCCCACTGCTCGCGCGGCAGGATCTGTTGGTTCAGGGCCAGCGCGACCCCGGGTTTTAACTGGCGCAGCTGGTGGAGCAGGGTGGCGACGGTTAAACCTTCCACGCACTGCATCGGTTCGTCGTTAAACAGGATCTGCATGCTGCCCTCCACACACCGCACAGCCGCTGGCGCGCTGCAGGCCCAGCTGTCGCCAGCTGCCCGCCCGGGCATCAAACAGGCGCAGCGCATTGCGCGGGGTCTCAATGCCGCTGAGCAGCTTGATCGCCTCCAGCGCCTGCAAGGTTCCCATCACGCCAACCACCGGCCCGACGATCCCTGCGGTGCGGCAGTTGCGTTGCGGCTCGTCATCCTCCGGCCACAGACAGCGGTAACAGCCCTGCGCCCAGGGCGGCGTCAGCACCATCATCTGGCCACCAAAACCCACAGCGCTGGCGGTAATGAGCGGAGTATTGAGCATCACGCAGGCGGCGTTGATCGCCTGGCGCGTGGCCATGTTATCGGTGCAGTCCAGCACCACGTCGGCGCGGGCGATCTCCTCCTCCAGCGCTTTGCCTTCCAGGCGCGCCTGCAGGGCAATCAGCCGGATATCCGGGTTGAGCTGCTGCAGCCGACGCTGCGTTACCTGCGCCTTTGGCTGGGCGATGTCGTCGGTGGTGAAGAGGATCTGGCGCTGCAAATTACTCAGATGAACCTCGTCATCGTCGGCCAGCACCAGAGTGCCGATCCCGGCCCCGGCCAGGTACAGCGCCGCCGGGGCGCCTAATCCGCCGAGACCGACCAGCAGGACCCGGCTGGCGAGCAGCTTCTGCTGCCCGTCGATGGCGATATCGTCCAGTAGGATCTGGCGGCTGTAGCGCATAAAGTCACGGTCATTCATCGCCTGCTCCCGCCAGTTGCAGTAACTGCGCCGTCGCTGCCTGCCAGTCATCGGCCTGGGTGATGGCGCTTACTACCGCGATGCTCCCGACGCCGGTCGCCAGTACCGCCGGGGCGCGCTCGAGACTAATACCGCCGATGGCAACGGTGGGGTAATCCGCCAGTCGTTCGATATGCCGGGCCAGCTGCTCCAGCCCCTGAGGGGCGGAAGGCATCTGCTTGGTCTGGGTAGGGAAAACGTGCCCCAGGGCGATATAGGACGGACTCGCCGCCAGCGCCACGTCGATCTCCATATCGTCGTGGGTCGAGACGCCGAGACGTAACCCGGCGGCACGAATGGCCTCAAGATCGGTGGTCTCCAGATCCTCCTGACCCAGATGCACGCCGTAAGCCTGATGTTTAATCGCCAGGCGCCAGTAGTCATTGATAAACAGCCGGGCGTTGTAGCGACGCCCCAGGGCAATGGCCGCCACGATATCGGCTTCGACCTCATCCTCCTGCTTGTCCTTGATGCGCAGCTGGAGCGTTTGTACGCCCGCGGCAAGCAGGCGTTCGATCCACGCCACGCTGTCGACTACCGGATAGAGCCCCAGACGAAAGGGCACCGGCGGAAAGTTGGGTTGATACATTACGCCTCCTCTTTTTTGAGGTAGATTTCGCCGCCCCGGGCGCGGAAGGTTTCCGACATATCGGCCATCCCCACTTCGATGGTCTGCGCCGCGGCGTAGTCGCGCACTTCCTGGCTGATTTTCATCGAGCAGAATTTTGGCCCGCACATGGAGCAGAAGTGCGCCACTTTGCCCGACTCCTGCGGCAGGGTTTCGTCGTGGTAGGCGCGGGCGGTGAACGGGTCAAGGGCGAGGTTGAACTGATCTTCCCAGCGAAATTCAAAGCGCGCTTTTGACATGGCGTTATCGCGGATCTGCGCCCCCGGATGGCCCTTCGCCAGGTCGGCAGCATGGGCGGCAATCTTGTAGGTGATCAATCCTTGCTTCACGTCCTCTTTATTCGGCAGGCCGAGATGCTCTTTCGGCGTGACGTAGCAGAGCATCGCGCAGCCAAACCATCCGATCATCGCCGCGCCAATTCCGGAGGTGAAGTGGTCATAGCCCGGTGCGATGTCGGTGGTCAACGGCCCCAGGGTGTAGAACGGCGCTTCGTGGCAGTGCTCCAGCTCCTCGGTCATGTTGCGGCGGATCATCTGCATCGGCACATGGCCCGGGCCTTCAATCATCACCTGGACGTCATACTCCCAGGCAATTTTGGTCAGCTCGCCCAGGGTATGTAGCTCGGCAAACTGGGCTTCGTCGTTGGCATCGCGAATGGAGCCCGGACGCAGGCCATCGCCCAACGACAGCGATACGTCGTACGCGGCGCAGATTTCGCAGATCTCGCGGAAGTGTTCATACAGGAAGTTCTCCTGATGATGGGACAGGCACCATTTCGCCATAATAGAACCGCCGCGGGAGACAATGCCGGTCAGGCGTTTGGCGGTCATCGGCACGTAGCGCAGCAGCACGCCCGCGTGGATGGTGAAGTAGTCCACGCCCTGCTCGGCCTGCTCCAGCAGCGTATCGCGGAACGCTTCCCAGGTGAGATCTTCCGCAATGCCGTTCACCTTCTCCAGCGCCTGGTAGATGGGTACCGTGCCAATCGGCACCGGACTGTTACGCAGGATCCACTCGCGGGTTTCGTGAATATAGCGCCCGGTAGAGAGGTCCATCACCGTGTCCGCGCCCCAGCGGGTGGACCAGACCAGTTTTTCCACCTCTTCTTCGATGGAGGAGGTGACCGCCGAGTTACCGATGTTGGCATTCACTTTCACCAGGAAGTTACGTCCGATGATCATCGGCTCTGATTCCGGGTGATTAATGTTGGCCGGAATAATGGCGCGGCCAGCGGCGACTTCGTCACGTACAAATTCCGGGGTGATGTTCTCCGGCAGGCGGGCGCCAAAGCCTTCTCCCGGATGCTGGTGGCGCAGCACTTCGCCACGAATGCGCTCGCGGCCCATGTTTTCGCGGATGGCAATAAACTCCATCTCCGGCGTCACTATCCCCTGGCGGGCGTAATGCAGCTGGGTCACACATTTACCCGCTCTGGCACGCTTCGGCGTGAGCAGTCCGGTAAAGCGCAGCTCGTCCAGCCCGTCATCGGCCAGACGCTCCCGGGTATAGGCTGAGCTTTGCGCATTCAGGGTTTCGCTGTCGTTACGGGCTTCAATCCACGGCTGGCGCAGCTTCGCCAGACCCTGCTGGACGTTAATCGCCACAGCCGGATCGCCGTACGGGCCGGAGGTGTCGTACACCGGCACCGCTTCGTTCTCTTCAAACTGCGGGTTCTCTTTGCTGCCGCCGATTAACGTCGGGCTGAGCTGGATCTCGCGCATCGGCACGCGGATATCCTCCTGCGAACCCGTCAGGTAAATGCGTTTTGAGTTGGGGAAAGCAGTGCCTTCCAGGGTGTCGATAAAGTGTTGGGCGTGTGCGCGCTGTTCGCGGCGGGTCATTTTTGTGGCAGACATAGCTCGTTCCAGTAAGTTCAGGAAGTGGCTTGTCAGACGACGGATGAAGCAAGAGAGGATCGCCCGGGGGCGATACAATAAATTGACTCTTGTTCCCTTCGCAGGTCTTAACCTGATCAGGTTCCGCGGATCCCGAATTAACGGTCTCAGCCCGGCTTTCGCACTGGGCACTCCGACAAGAATAGGCTCCCCTACAGCGGGAGCAGTGAATGTAAACTACGCGTTAACGAGGAATAACTCAAGCCGGTCGGGCGACGTTATCTTCGTTGCTCGCTTTCAGATTGTGATCCAGCGCAAGGGCGATCAGGTTATCTTCCAGCGTAAAGCGTTGCTCCAGCGCCTCGCCGATATCGGAAAGCGCCTGCTGAAATTCCAGGTAGTTATCCTGATCGATGGCGTTTTCCAGCGTGGAGTCATAGTAATCCATGATTTGCTGGGTATTGGCCTCCAGCAGGGGATAGAGTTTGGTTGCCGCTAAATACGGGCTGTTGCCTTCCATTTCACGGATAAAACGTTCATAAATATTGAAATGACCGTTGGAAAGGTAGTCGACCAGGCTCTGACAGAAATCGTCCAGCGCTTTTTCATTCAGGCGCATATAGGACTCTTTGCCAGGCTTAATGCCAACGAGATTGTAGTAGGCAACAAGCAGATGTTTCCGCACGTGCAGCCAGCGATCGACCAGTTTGTTACTTCCGCCAACGCGCTCTGTCAGGTTTTCTAGCTGGTTTAGCATGTTTGACTCCGCAAGGTTAAGATTAAAAGCTGCCCACCCAAAATGTAATAGTATTGTTACCAACATGCCTGTGAAGCAAAGGTAGTGCAATAGATATGGATCGTATAATTGAAAAATCGGATCGTGGCTGGTGGTTAGTCAGCCATGAACAAAAATTATGGTTGCCCAGTGGTGAATTACCATATGGCGAGGCCGGAAATTTCGATCTTGCGGGGCAACACGCACTAAATATAGGTGAGTGGAAGGGCGATTCTGTGTGGTTGATCCAACAAAATCGTCGTCACGATATGGGATCGGTGCGCCAGGTGCTCGATCTCGATGTCGGCTTGTTCCAGTTGGCGGGTCGTGCTGTGCAGCTTGCCGAGTTTTATCGCTCGCATAAGTTCTGCGGCTACTGTGGCCACACCATGCACCCGAGCAAAACCGAGTGGGCGATGCTCTGCAGCCACTGCCGGGAACGCTATTACCCGCAAATCGCGCCGTGCATCATTGTCGCCATCCGTCGGGATGACTCCATCTTACTGGCGCAACACACCCGTCATCGCAACGGGGTGCATACCGTGCTCGCCGGATTTGTCGAAGTGGGCGAAACCCTGGAGCAGGCCGTGGCGCGAGAAGTGATGGAGGAGAGCGGGATTAAGGTAAAAAATTTACGTTATGTCACCTCCCAGCCGTGGCCGTTCCCACAGTCGCTGATGACCGCCTTTATGGCCGAGTACGACAGCGGCGAGATCGTCATCGATCCGAAAGAGCTGCTGTCCGCCGACTGGTATCGCTACGACGATTTACCCCTGCTGCCACCGCCGGGCACCGTGGCGCGCCGCCTGATAGAAGATACCGTGGCAATGTGTCGGGCTGACGATGTGTGAGACATGTTACACTGGAGATAAGACGCTTAAGGAACTGCAAAAATGACCGAACTGAAGAACGATCGTTATCTGCGTGCGCTGCTGCGCCAACCCGTTGATATCACCCCGGTATGGATGATGCGCCAGGCGGGCCGCTATTTGCCGGAGTACAAAGCCACGCGCGCGCAGGCGGGCGATTTTATGTCGCTGTGCAAAAACGCGGAGCTGGCCTGTGAAGTGACCCTTCAGCCGCTGCGCCGCTATCCGCTGGACGCGGCGATCCTCTTCTCCGATATCCTGACTATCCCCGACGCGATGGGGCTTGGCCTGTACTTTGAAACCGGCGAGGGCCCGCGCTTTAGCTCGCCGATTAAGAGCAAAGCGGACATCGACAACCTGCCGATCCCGGACCCGGAGCAGGAGCTCGGTTATGTGATGAATGCGGTGCGCACCATTCGCCGCGAGCTGAAAGGCGACGTGCCGCTGATCGGTTTTTCCGGCAGCCCGTGGACGCTGGCGACCTACATGGTCGAAGGCGGCAGCAGCAAAGCCTTCACCGTGATCAAGAAGATGATGTACGCCGATCCGCTGGCGCTGCACGCCCTGCTGGATAAGCTGGCGAAAAGCGTCACCCTCTACCTGAACGCGCAGATTAAAGCCGGCGCCCAGTCGGTGATGATCTTCGACACCTGGGGTGGGGTGCTGACGGGCCGCGATTACCAACAGTTCTCGCTTTACTACATGCATAAAATCGTCGATGGCCTGCTGCGTGAAAACGAAGGTCGTCGCGTGCCGGTGACCCTGTTCACCAAAGGCGGCGGTCAGTGGCTGGAAGCCCTGGCAGACACTGGCTGTGATGCGCTGGGCCTCGACTGGACTACCGATATTGCCGATGCGCGCCGCCGCGTTGGGGACAAAGTCGCCCTGCAGGGCAACATGGATCCGTCTATGCTGTATGCTCCGGCCGCCCGTATTGAAGAAGAAGTCGCGACCATTCTGGCGGGCTTCGGTCAGGGCGAAGGCCATGTGTTTAACCTGGGGCACGGTATTCATCAGGATGTACCGCCAGAACATGCAGGCGTGTTTGTGGAGGCGGTGCACCGACTTTCTGCCCAGTATCACCTGTAAGGAGTCGTTATGGATCTTGCGTCACTTCGCGCTCAACAACTTAAACTTGCTGCGTCGGTTTCCCGTGAAGACCGGCTGGATAAAGACCCACCCGCGCTGATTGCCGGGGCGGATGTCGGGTTTGAGCAGGGCGGTGAGGTGACGCGGGCGGCGATAGTACTCCTGACCTGGCCCGAACTGGAGCTGGTCGAGTATCAGGTAGCGCGTATCGCCACCACCATGCCTTACATCCCCGGATTCCTCTCTTTTCGTGAATATCCCGCGCTGCTGGCCGCGTGGGACCAGCTTTCGCAAAGACCCGACCTGATGTTCGTCGATGGCCACGGGATCTCCCATCCGCGCCGTCTCGGCGTTGCCAGCCATTTTGGCATGCTGGTGGATGTGCCGACCATCGGGGTAGCGAAAAAGCGCCTCTGCGGTAAGTTTGAACCTCTGTCGGCAGAGCCCGGCGCGCTGGCACCCTTGATGGACAAAGGCGAACAGCTGGCGTGGGTCTGGCGCAGTAAGGCGCGCTGCAATCCGCTGTTCATCGCCACCGGCCATCGCGTCAGTACCGACACCGCGCTGGCGTGGGTCCAGCGCTGCATGAAGGGCTATCGATTACCGGAGCCGACCCGCTGGGCCGATGCGGTGGCTTCCGGCCGTCCCGCTTTTGTGCGATGGCAGGAAATTCAGCGCTGATTCAGGTAAACTGCGGCTAATTTTCGATTCGAGACTTCATCATGTTACAAAACCCGATTCACCTGCGCCTCGAGAAGCTGGAAAGCTGGCAGCATGTCACCTTTATGGCCTGCCTGTGCGAACGCATGTACCCGAACTACGCCATGTTCTGTAAGCAGACTGAATTTGGTGACGGCCAGCTGTATCGCCGTATTCTCGATTTGGTATGGGAGACGCTGACGGTCAAAGATGCGAAGGTGAACTTCGATTCTCAGCTCGATAAGCTGGAAGAGGCGATCCCGGCTGCCGATGACTATGATGTCTATGGCGTCTATCCGGCGATCGATGCCTGTGTGGCATTAAGTGAACTGATTCACTCGCGCCTGAGTGGCGAAACTCTGGAACATGCCATCGAAGTCAGTAAGGCCTCAATTACTTCCGTGGCGATGCTGGAGATGACCCAGGAAGGTCGTGAAATGACCGATGAAGAGCTCCGTTTAAACCCGGCCGTTGAGCAGGAATGGGACATCCAGTGGGAAATATTCCGTTTGCTGGCAGAGTGCGAAGAACGCGATATCGAGCTGATTAAAGGTCTGCGTGCAGACTTGCGTGAGGCAGGCGAGAGTAACATTGGTATAAATCTTCACCAGTGAAACAATAAAACGTGATTTTACGCCTGTTTTGTCATGCCTGTACTCTTCCCTTCTGCCCCCCGTCTGGTCTACATTTGGGGGGCGAAAATAAGTGGCTATCGGTGCGTGTATGCAGGAGAGTGCTTTTTTGGCATTTTCGTCGCACTCGATGCTTAGCAAGCGATAAACACATTGAAAGGATAACTTATGAACAAGACTCAACTGATTGATGTAATTGCGGACAAGGCTGATCTGTCTAAAGTACAGGCTAAAGCTGCTCTGGAATCCACCCTGGCTGCTATTACTGAGTCTCTGAAAGAAGGCGATGCTGTACAACTGGTAGGTTTCGGTACCTTCAAAGTGAACCACCGCGCTGAGCGTACTGGCCGCAACCCGCAGACCGGTAACGAAATCAAAATCGCTGCAGCTAACGTGCCAGCATTTGTTTCTGGCAAAGCACTGAAAGACGCAGTTAAGTAAGCCGCGTAGCAGTGAACAGTTTTATCGAGGGGGCGGTTTCGCCCCTTTTGTCTGTCTGGCGCCAGGCAATAGCGCTCGCAGGCATACTTTTGCTGTCCGCCTGCAGCCATGACGCCTCTCTGCCGCCTTTTACCGCCAGCGGTTACGCTGACGATCGGGGTGCGGTACGTATCTGGCGTAAAGACACGGACGATGAAGTCCATCTGCTCTCCGCCTTTAGTCCCTGGCACAGCGGCAGTACCACCACCAGTGAGTACCGCTGGCAGGGTGATACGCTTGCTTATATTGACGTGAATATCTACAGCAAGGTGCCCGAGCATGTGCGGGTGCGTTTTGACGACCACGGTGAGCTGAGCTTTATGCAGCGCGAAATCGGCGGTCTTAAGCAGCAACTCTCCACCGATCAAATTGACCTCTATCGCTACCGTGCCGACCAGGTTCGTCAGACCAGTGACGCGCTGCGACAGGGACGGGTAGTGCTGCATCAGGGGCGCTGGCATGCCGATGGCACCGTGACCACCTGCGAAGGCCAGACCCTGAAGCCGGATCTTGATAGCTGGGCGACGGAACATATTGGACGCCGTCAGAGCCACTCCTCTATGGAAGTAAGCGTGGCGTGGCTGGAAGCGCCAGAAGGGTCACAGCTGCTGCTGGTGGCTAACGAAGATTTCTGTACCTGGCAGCCGACCGAGAAGAGTTTTTAAGTTCCCTCTCCCTTGAGGGAGAGGGTCAGGATGGGGGAAAAGTTACTCCCCTCGCTCACGCGCAATCGCACGATAACCAATATCGTTACGGCTGAAGCTGCCGTTCCAGCGAATATCCGCCATCAGGGCATAGGCGCGCTGCTGCGCTTCCGCGACCGTATGTCCCAGCGCGGTGGCGCACAGGACGCGGCCGCCGTTGGTCAGCACGCGATCGTCATCAGACAGCGTAGTGCCGGCATGGAACACCTTCGCGCCTTCAACCTGCTCCAGCGGCAGACCGTGGATCTCATCCCCGGTGCTGTAGTTGCCCGGATAACCACCCGCCGCAATCACCACGCCCAGCGACGCACGCTCGTCCCACTCGGAGGTTTTCGTGTCCAGCTTGCCTTCGCAGGCCGCCAGGCACAGATCCACCAGATCGGATTTCATGCGCAGCATGATCGGCTGAGTTTCCGGATCGCCAAAGCGGCAGTTGAACTCGATCACCTTCGGGTTGCCCTGCTTGTCGATCATCAGGCCGGCATAGAGGAAACCGGTGTAGGTATTGCCTTCCGCCGCCATGCCTTTCACGGTAGGCCAGATGATGCGGTCCATGGTGCGCTGGTGCACTTCATCCGTCACTACCGGGGCAGGGGAGTAGGCACCCATGCCACCGGTATTCGGGCCGGTATCGGCGTCGCCCACGCGCTTGTGATCCTGGCTGGTGGCCATCGGCAGGACGTGCTCGCCGTCGACCATCACGATAAAGCTCGCCTCCTCACCGTCGAGGAACTCCTCGATCACGATGCGGTGGCCCGCGTCGCCAAAGGCATTACCCGCCAGCATATCCTGAACCGCGGCCTCTGCCTCTTCGAGGGTCATCGCCACGATCACGCCTTTACCGGCGGCCAGACCGTCGGCCTTGATCACAATCGGCGCGCCTTTCTCACGCAGATACGCCAGAGCGGGCTCCACTTCGGTGAAATTCTGATACTCCGCGGTCGGGATGTTATGACGCGCGAGGAAATCTTTGGTGAAGGCTTTAGAGCCTTCCAGCTGGGCGGCGCCTTCGGTTGGGCCGAAGATGGTCAGACCCGCCGCTCGGAAAGCGTCTACTACGCCAATTACCAGCGGCGCTTCCGGGCCGACGATGGTCAGGTCGATCTTTTCATTCTGGGCAAAGCTCAGCAGCGCCGGAATATCGGTCACGCCGATGGCGACGTTCTGCAAGGCGGGCTCCAGCGCCGTACCGGCGTTACCCGGTGCCACGAAGACGGTGTTCACCTGCGGTGACTGCGCCGCTTTCCACGCCAGGGCGTGCTCGCGCCCGCCGTTACCAATCACTAATACTTTCATTCTCTGCTCCGGAAATTAATGGCGGAAATGACGCATGTCGGTGAAGATCATCGCGATACCGTGTTCGTCGGCAGCGGCAATGACTTCGTCATCGCGGATAGAACCGCCAGGATGGATCACGCAGGTGATGCCCACAGCCGCAGCCGCGTCGATACCGTCGCGGAACGGGAAGAAGGCGTCAGAGGCCATGGCGGAGCCTTTCACTTCCAGACCTTCATCGCCTGCCTTGATACCGGCAATTTTCGCGGAGTAGACGCGGCTCATCTGGCCTGCGCCTATCCCGATGGTCATGTTCTCTTTCGCATAGACGATGGCGTTGGATTTCACGAACTTCGCTACTTTCCAGCAGAACAGCGCATCACGCAGTTCCTGTTCGGTCGGCTGACGCTTGCTGACCACGCGCAGGTCGGCTTCTGTCACCATACCCAGATCGCGATCCTGAACTAACAGACCGCCGTTCACACGCTTGAAGTCCAGGCCCGGAACGCGTTCTGCCCACTGGCCGCAGGTCAGTACGCGAACGTTCTGTTTCGCCGCGGTGATCTTCAGGGCTTCCTCGGTGGCGGAAGGGGCGATAATCACTTCCACAAACTGACGGGAGATAATTGCCTGAGCGGTTTCAGCATCCAGTTCACGGTTGAAGGCGATAATGCCGCCGAACGCAGAGGTCGGGTCGGTTTTGTACGCGCGATCGTAGGCATCCAGAATCGAGGTGCTGACCGCCACGCCGCATGGGTTCGCGTGTTTGACGATCACGCAGGCCGGCTCGCTGAACTCTTTCACGCACTCCAGCGCCGCGTCGGTGTCCGCGATGTTGTTATAGGAGAGCGCTTTGCCCTGAACCTGCTGTGCAGTGGCAACGGAGGCTTCTTTAACCTCTTCTTCTATATAGAAGGCAGCCTGCTGGTGGCTGTTCTCACCGTAGCGCATATCCTGCTTCTTAATGAAGTTCAGGTTTAAGGTGCGTGAGAAGCGGCCGGAAGGATCTTTGCTTTCGCCATGATAGGCTGGCACCAGGCTACCGAAGTAGTTGGCGATCATGCTGTCGTAGGCGGCGGTATGTTCGAACGCTTTAATGGCGAGGTCGAAACGGGTCTCGAGATTCAGGGAGCCTTCGTTGGCATCCATCTCTTTAATAATGGCCTCGTAGTCGCTGCTCTTAACTACGATGGCAACATCTTTATGGTTCTTGGCGGCGGAGCGCACCATGGTCGGGCCGCCGATATCGATATTCTCTACCGCATCTTCCAGAGAGCAGCCTTCACGGGCAACGGTCTGAGCGAACGGGTAGAGGTTAACAACAACCATATCGATTGGCGCAATCCCGTGTTGATCCATAATGCCGTCGTCCTGACCGCGACGACCCAGAATGCCGCCGTGGACTTTTGGATGCAGGGTTTTGACGCGTCCATCCATCATTTCCGGGAAACCGGTGTAATCGGACACTTCGGTTACCGGCAGGCCTTTATCTGCTAACAGGCGGGCGGTACCGCCAGTGGACAGCAGCTCCACACCACGTGCAGAAAGTGCCTGAGCGAATTCGACGATACCGGCTTTATCAGAAACACTGAGCAGAGCGCGGCGGACTGGACGACGTTGTTGCATGGTAAATCCCCTGGATTTGACGATTACAGAGAGCGTTAGGTGAATTTTCCACATAAAAACTCAACTAACACACCTGGCGGGGCCGCTTTATTTAGCGCGAGCATTTTAACGAAAACGTTTGCGCAACGCTCGCACATTTTCACTTTTTCGTCGCATTGTGGATAAGTCTGTGAGTAATCAGGTATAAGGCGGGGTTTTGCTGGGGAATGCAGCAGTCAGTCATTTTTCTGTCATTTAAGGGTTGCGGGCTGCGGAGAACTCCCTATAATGCGCCTCCATCGACACGGCGGATGTAAATCACTTCACACAAACAGCCGGGTCGGTTGAAGAGAAAAGCGAAAATAAACGCTTGACTCTGAAAGAGGAAAGCGTAATATACGCCACCTCGCAACGGTGAGCGAAAGCCGCGTTGCACTGCTCTTTAACAATTTATCAGACAATCTGTGTGGGCACTCAAAGTGACATGGATTCTTAATGTCTTCGGACAATAAATGAATACCAAAGTCTCTGAGTGAACATACGTAATTCATTACGAAGTTTAATTCACGAGCATCAAACTTAAATTGAAGAGTTTGATCATGGCTCAGATTGAACGCTGGCGGCAGGCCTAACACATGCAAGTCGAGCGGTAGCACGGGGGAGCTTGCTCCCTGGGTGACGAGCGGCGGACGGGTGAGTAATGTCTGGGAAACTGCCTGATGGAGGGGGATAACTACTGGAAACGGTAGCTAATACCGCATAATGTCGCAAGACCAAAGAGGGGGACCTTCGGGCCTCTTGCCATCAGATGTGCCCAGATGGGATTAGCTAGTAGGTGGGGTAACGGCTCACCTAGGCGACGATCCCTAGCTGGTCTGAGAGGATGACCAGCCACACTGGAACTGAGACACGGTCCAGACTCCTACGGGAGGCAGCAGTGGGGAATATTGCACAATGGGCGCAAGCCTGATGCAGCCATGCCGCGTGTATGAAGAAGGCCTTCGGGTTGTAAAGTACTTTCAGCGAGGAGGAAGGTGTTGCGGTTAATAACCGCAGCAATTGACGTTACTCGCAGAAGAAGCACCGGCTAACTCCGTGCCAGCAGCCGCGGTAATACGGAGGGTGCAAGCGTTAATCGGAATTACTGGGCGTAAAGCGCACGCAGGCGGTCTGTCAAGTCGGATGTGAAATCCCCGGGCTCAACCTGGGAACTGCATTCGAAACTGGCAGGCTAGAGTCTTGTAGAGGGGGGTAGAATTCCAGGTGTAGCGGTGAAATGCGTAGAGATCTGGAGGAATACCGGTGGCGAAGGCGGCCCCCTGGACAAAGACTGACGCTCAGGTGCGAAAGCGTGGGGAGCAAACAGGATTAGATACCCTGGTAGTCCACGCCGTAAACGATGTCGACTTGGAGGTTGTTCCCTTGAGGAGTGGCTTCCGGAGCTAACGCGTTAAGTCGACCGCCTGGGGAGTACGGCCGCAAGGTTAAAACTCAAATGAATTGACGGGGGCCCGCACAAGCGGTGGAGCATGTGGTTTAATTCGATGCAACGCGAAGAACCTTACCTACTCTTGACATCCAGAGAACTTAGCAGAGATGCTTTGGTGCCTTCGGGAACTCTGAGACAGGTGCTGCATGGCTGTCGTCAGCTCGTGTTGTGAAATGTTGGGTTAAGTCCCGCAACGAGCGCAACCCTTATCCTTTGTTGCCAGCGGTTAGGCCGGGAACTCAAAGGAGACTGCCAGTGATAAACTGGAGGAAGGTGGGGATGACGTCAAGTCATCATGGCCCTTACGAGTAGGGCTACACACGTGCTACAATGGCGCATACAAAGAGAAGCGACCTCGCGAGAGCAAGCGGACCTCATAAAGTGCGTCGTAGTCCGGATTGGAGTCTGCAACTCGACTCCATGAAGTCGGAATCGCTAGTAATCGTAGATCAGAATGCTACGGTGAATACGTTCCCGGGCCTTGTACACACCGCCCGTCACACCATGGGAGTGGGTTGCAAAAGAAGTAGGTAGCTTAACCTTCGGGAGGGCGCTTACCACTTTGTGATTCATGACTGGGGTGAAGTCGTAACAAGGTAACCGTAGGGGAACCTGCGGTTGGATCACCTCCTTACCTTAAAGAACCTGCCTTTGTAGTGCTCACACAGATTGTCTGATGAAAAGTAAAAAGCAAGGCGTCTTGCCGAAGCAGACTTCAGTGTCCCCTTCGTCTAGAGGCCCAGGACACCGCCCTTTCACGGCGGTAACAGGGGTTCGAATCCCCTAGGGGACGCCACTTGCTGGTTTGTGAGTGAAAGTCACCTGCCTTTATATCTCAAAACTAACTCTCTGAGTTACGTTTGAGATATTTGCTCTTTAAAAATCTGGATCAAGCTGAAAATTGAAACGACATGCCCTGTCTGTTCTCCGTAATAAGAGCAGATAAGCGGTGTGTCAGAGTCTCTCAAATTTTCGCAATCAGAAGTGAAACATCTTCGGGTTGTGAGGTTAAGCGACCAAGCGTACACGGTGGATGCCTAGGCAGTCAGAGGCGATGAAGGACGTGCTAATCTGCGATAAGCGTCGGTAAGGTGATATGAACCGTTATAACCGACGATTTCCGAATGGGGAAACCCAGTGTGTTTCGACACACTATCGTTAAGTGAATACATAGCTTAACGAAGCGAACTAGGGGAACTGAAACATCTAAGTACCCTGAGGAAAAGAAATCAACCGAGATTCCCCCAGTAGCGGCGAGCGAACGGGGAGCAGCCCAGAACCTGAATCAGCGTATGTATTAGTGGAAGCGTCTGGAAAGTCGCAGGGTACAGGGTGATACTCCCGTACACAAAAATACATGCACTGTGAGTTCGAAGAGTAGGGCGGGACACGTGGTATCCTGTCTGAATATGGGGGGACCATCCTCCAAGGCTAAATACTCCTGACTGACCGATAGTGAACCAGTACCGTGAGGGAAAGGCGAAAAGAACCCCGGCGAGGGGAGTGAAAAAGAACCTGAAACCGTGTACGTACAAGCAGTGGGAGCACCCTTGGGGTGTGACTGCGTACCTTTTGTATAATGGGTCAGCGACTTATATTCTGTAGCAAGGTTAACCGTATAGGGGAGCCGAAGGGAAACCGAGTCTTAACTGGGCGTTAAGTTGCAGGGTATAGACCCGAAACCCGGTGATCTAGCCATGGGCAGGTTGAAGGTTGGGTAACACTAACTGGAGGACCGAACCGACTAATGTTGAAAAATTAGCGGATGACCTGTGGCTGGGGGTGAAAGGCCAATCAAACCGGGAGATAGCTGGTTCTCCCCGAAAGCTATTTAGGTAGCGCCTCGTGAATTCATCTCCGGGGGTAGAGCACTGTTTCGGCTAGGGGGCCATCCCGGCTTACCAACCCGATGCAAACTGCGAATACCGGAGAATGTTATCACGGGAGACACACGGCGGGTGCTAACGTCCGTCGTGAAGAGGGAAACAACCCAGACCGCCAGCTAAGGTCCCAAAGTCATGGTTAAGTGGGAAACGATGTGGGAAGGCACAGACAGCCAGGATGTTGGCTTAGAAGCAGCCATCATTTAAAGAAAGCGTAATAGCTCACTGGTCGAGTCGGCCTGCGCGGAAGATGTAACGGGGCTAAACCATGCACCGAAGCTGCGGCAGCGACACTATGTGTTGTTGGGTAGGGGAGCGTTCTGTAAGCCGTTGAAGGTGTGCTGTGAGGCATGTTGGAGGTATCAGAAGTGCGAATGCTGACATAAGTAACGATAAAGCGGGTGAAAAACCCGCTCGCCGGAAGACCAAGGGTTCCTGTCCAACGTTAATCGGGGCAGGGTGAGTCGACCCCTAAGGCGAGGCCGAAAGGCGTAGTCGATGGGAAACAGGTTAATATTCCTGTACTCGGTGTTACTGCGAAGGGGGGACGGAGAAGGCTATGTTGGCCGGGCGACGGTTGTCCCGGTTTAAGCATGTAGGCGGAGGTTCCAGGTAAATCCGGAACCTTGTTAACGCTGAGGTGTGATGACGAGGCACTACGGTGCTGAAGCAACAAATGCCCTGCTTCCAGGAAAAGCCTCTAAGCATCAGGTAACATCAAATCGTACCCCAAACCGACACAGGTGGTCAGGTAGAGAATACCAAGGCGCTTGAGAGAACTCGGGTGAAGGAACTAGGCAAAATGGTGCCGTAACTTCGGGAGAAGGCACGCTGATGTGTAGGTGAAGCCCCTGCGGGTGGAGCTGAAATCAGTCGAAGATACCAGCTGGCTGCAACTGTTTATTAAAAACACAGCACTGTGCAAACACGAAAGTGGACGTATACGGTGTGACGCCTGCCCGGTGCCGGAAGGTTAATTGATGGGGTTAGCGGCAACGCGAAGCTCTTGATCGAAGCCCCGGTAAACGGCGGCCGTAACTATAACGGTCCTAAGGTAGCGAAATTCCTTGTCGGGTAAGTTCCGACCTGCACGAATGGCGTAATGATGGCCAGGCTGTCTCCACCCGAGACTCAGTGAAATTGAAATCGCTGTGAAGATGCAGTGTACCCGCGGCAAGACGGAAAGACCCCGTGAACCTTTACTATAGCTTGACACTGAACACTGGTCCTTGATGTGTAGGATAGGTGGGAGGCTTTGAAGCGTGGACGCCAGTCTGCGTGGAGCCATCCTTGAAATACCACCCTTTAATGGCTGGTGTTCTAACGTAGACCCGTGATCCGGGTTGCGGACAGTGTCTGGTGGGTAGTTTGACTGGGGCGGTCTCCTCCTAAAGAGTAACGGAGGAGCACGAAGGTTAGCTAATCCTGGTCGGACATCAGGAGGTTAGTGCAATGGCATAAGCTAGCTTGACTGCGAGAGTGACGGCTCGAGCAGGTGCGAAAGCAGGTCATAGTGATCCGGTGGTTCTGTATGGAAGGGCCATCGCTCAACGGATAAAAGGTACTCCGGGGATAACAGGCTGATACCGCCCAAGAGTTCATATCGACGGCGGTGTTTGGCACCTCGATGTCGGCTCATCACATCCTGGGGCTGAAGTAGGTCCCAAGGGTACGGCTGTTCGCCGTTTAAAGTGGTACGCGAGCTGGGTTTAGAACGTCGTGAGACAGTTCGGTCCCTATCTGCCGTGGGCGCTGGAGAATTGAGGGGGGCTGCTCCTAGTACGAGAGGACCGGAGTGGACGCATCACTGGTGTTCGGGTTGTCATGCCAATGGCACTGCCCGGTAGCTAAATGCGGAAGAGATAAGTGCTGAAAGCATCTAAGCACGAAACTTGCCCCGAGATGAGTTCTCCCTGAGCCTTTAAGGCTCCTGAAGGAACGTTGAAGACGACGACGTTGATAGGTCGGGTGTGTAAGCGCAGCGATGCGTTGAGCTAACCGATACTAATGAACCGTGAGGCTTAACCTTACAACGCCGAAGCTGTTTCGGCGGATTTGAGAGATTTTCAGCTGATACAGATTAGTCACTGCGCCTGCGGGCGGGGTGAACAACAGAATTTGCCTGGCGGCTGTAGCGCGGTGGTCCCACCTGACCCCATGCCGAACTCAGAAGTGAAACGCCGTAGCGCCGATGGTAGTGTGGGGCCTCCCCATGCGAGAGTAGGGAACTGCCAGGCATCAAATCACGCGAAAGCCCATCCTCCCGGATGGGCTTTTTGCGTTGCGGCGGAAAAACCCGCCGGGCGGCTGCGCCTTCCAGTGGTTTAGTAGGCCCGGTAAGCGTAGCGCCACCGGGCAATCCTGCCGCACCCAACCCCCTTCCTTGAAACTTTCTCACCTTTCACATGCAGACTCGACATTTGCCTTATTCCTGGTTATTGTCAGCTATCTGGATGTCTAAACGTTTATACGTATGCTTTGAGGATCTAAGGTTATGCCGATTCGGGTGCAGGACGAGCTACCAGCCGTCAATTTCTTGCGTGAAGAAAATGTCTTTGTCATGAAGGCATCGCGCGCTACAGGTCAGGAAATTCGTCCTCTGAAGGTGCTTATCCTCAACCTGATGCCGAAGAAGATTGAGACGGAGAATCAATTCCTCCGCTTGCTCTCAAACTCCCCCCTCCAGGTCGATATTCAGCTGTTGCGTATTGATGCGCGTGAGTCCCGCAACACGCCTTCGGAGCATCTTAATAACTTCTACTGTAACTTTGATGATATCTGCGACGACAATTTCGATGGACTGATTGTCACCGGTGCGCCGCTGGGCCTGGTTGAGTTCAACGACGTGGCCTACTGGCCGCAGATTAAGCAGGTGCTGGAGTGGGCCAAAGATCACGTCACCTCCACGTTGTTTGTCTGTTGGGCGGTGCAGGCGGCACTCAATATTCTTTACGGTATCCCTAAGCAGACCCGCAGCGAAAAACTTTCTGGCGTCTACGAACACCATATTCTGCACCCCCATGCACTGCTGACGCGGGGCTTTGATGACACCTTCCTGGCTCCCCATTCACGCTATGCCGATTTCCCGGCAGCACTGATCCGTGACTACACCGATCTGGAGATTCTGGCAGAAAGCGAGGAGGGGGATGCCTATCTGTTCGCCAGCAAAGATAAGCGTATTGCTTTTGTTACCGGTCATCCCGAGTACGATCCCGATACTCTGGCGAGCGAATATTTCCGCGATGTGGAAGCGGGTTTGAACCCGGACGTGCCCTATAACTATTTCCCGCAAAACGATCCGCAGAACAAACCGCGGGCAACCTGGCGCAGTCATGGCAACCTGCTGTTTACTAACTGGCTCAACTATTACGTCTACCAGATCACGCCATACGATCTGCGCCACATGAATCCGACACTGGAGTAATCCTCTGAGGATCTTGATCCTGTAGCGTTTCAGCTCTCCAGTTAAGGCACCTTCGGGTGCCTTTTTTATTTCCGAAATCCCCTCCGCTTGATGAATGATTTTTAATCTAATAAATATCAATCGCTTAAGTTCATTTTAAATTAAAAATGGAAATAGTTTTTGATTTTGCGATAAATATGGATAGTCTTAATTTTGCTGAACGAAAACTACACAACGATCTTTCGTTCGCGTGGGGAAATGAATTTGGATCAACGACGAGGAGCAGTGGAATGAATCAACAGGCAACCATTATCGATGAACTGGCCTTTAACCAACCGCATGGCGAGCAGGAGCAGCAGATTATGACGCCAGATGCCGTTGAGTTTCTTACCGAGCTGGTGACCCGCTTCACGCCAAAACGCAATAAGTTACTGGCCGCACGTATCCAGCAGCAGCAAGACATTGATAACGGAAAGCTGCCTGACTTTATTTCGGAAACTGCTTCCATTCGTGAAGGTGACTGGACGATACGCGGCATTCCGCAGGATCTGCAGGACCGACGCGTCGAGATCACCGGGCCGGTAGAGCGTAAAATGGTGATCAATGCGCTGAATGCCAATGTGAAAGTCTTTATGGCGGATTTTGAAGATTCGCTGGCGCCTGACTGGAACAAAGTGATCGAAGGCCAGATCAACCTGCGCGACGCGGTGAACGGCACCATCAGTCACACCAATGAAGCCGGCAAAATTTATCAGCTTAAACCTAACCCGGCGGTCCTGGTCTGCCGCGTGCGCGGCCTGCATTTACCGGAAAAGCATGTTACCTGGAACGGGGAAGCGATCCCGGGCAGCCTGTTCGACTTTGCCCTCTACTTCTTCCATAACCATAAAAATCTGCTGGCAAAAGGCAGCGGCCCCTATTTCTACTTGCCGAAAACCCAGTCCTGGCAGGAAGCGGCCTGGTGGAGTGAGGTCTTCAGCTATGCCGAAGATCGTTTCGACCTGCCGCGCGGCACCATCAAAGCCACGCTGCTGATTGAAACCCTGCCGGCAGTGTTCCAGATGGATGAGATCCTGCATGCCCTGCGTGACCACATTGTTGGCCTGAATTGCGGCCGCTGGGATTACATTTTCAGCTATATCAAGACCCTGAAAAACCACCCCGATCGTGTTCTGCCGGATCGCCAGGTGGTGACCATGGACAAATCATTCCTGAATGCCTACTCGCGTCTGCTGATCAAAACCTGCCACAAACGCGGCGCCTTCGCGATGGGCGGCATGGCGGCCTTTATTCCGAGCAAAGACAGCGAGCGTAACAATCAGGTGCTGAACAAAGTGAAGGCCGACAAGGAGCTGGAAGCCAGCAACGGCCATGACGGCACCTGGGTGGCGCATCCCGGACTGGCCGATACCGCCATGGAGGTGTTCAACCGCATTCTGGGCGATAGCAAAAATCAGCTGCACGTAACCCGCGAAGAAGATACGCCAGTCACCGCCGCACAGCTGCTCGAGCCGTGCGAGGGCGAGCGCACCGAAGAGGGAATGCGTGCCAATATCCGCGTGGCGGTGCAGTACATCGAAGCGTGGATCTCCGGCAACGGCTGTGTGCCGATTTACGGTCTGATGGAGGATGCCGCCACCGCTGAGATCTCCCGTACCTCTATCTGGCAGTGGATCCACCATCAGAAGACCCTCAGCAACGGCAAACCGGTCACCAAAGCCCTGTTCCGCGAGATGCTGTCGGAAGAGATGCTGAACATTCAGGACGAGCTGGGCGAGCACCGCTTCAGCAGCGGCCGCTTCGACGCCGCCGCACGCCTGATGGAACAGATCACCACCTCAGATGAGCTCATCGACTTCCTGACGCTGCCTGGCTACCGCCTGCTGGCCTGATTTCACCACATAACAATATGGAGCATCTGCACATGAAAACCCGTACCCAACAAATCGAAGCATTACAGAACGAGTGGACTCAACCGCGCTGGGAAGGCATTGAACGCCCTTATAGCGCAGAGGAAGTGGTGAAGTTACGCGGCTCGGTCAACCCCGAGTGCACTCTGGCGCAGCTGGGGGCGGCCAAAATGTGGCGTCTGCTGCACGGCGAATCGAAGAAGGGTTACATCAATAGCCTCGGCGCGCTGACGGGCGGCCAGGCGTTGCAGCAGGCGAAAGCGGGCATTGAAGCGGTCTATCTGTCGGGCTGGCAGGTCGCGGCGGACGCCAACCTGGCGTCCAGCATGTACCCGGATCAGTCTCTCTATCCGGCAAACTCTGTCCCGGCGGTGGTGGAGCGGATCAACAATACCTTTCGCCGTGCGGATCAGATCCAGTGGGCGTCCGGCATTGAGCCAAACGATCCGCGCTTTGTGGATTACTTCCTGCCGATTGTCGCCGATGCCGAAGCGGGCTTTGGCGGGGTGCTGAACGCCTTCGAGCTGATGAAATCGATGATTGAAGCCGGTGCAGCGGCCGTTCACTTCGAAGATCAGCTGGCCTCGGTGAAAAAGTGCGGGCATATGGGCGGTAAAGTGCTGGTGCCAACGCAGGAGGCGATCCAGAAACTGGTGGCTGCCCGTCTGGCCGCTGACGTGCTGGGCGTTCCGACGCTGGTGATTGCCCGTACCGATGCTGATGCCGCAGACCTGATCACCTCCGATTGCGACCCTTACGACAGCCAGTTTATTACCGGGGAACGTACCAGCGAAGGCTTCTACCGTACCCATGCCGGCATTGAGCAGGCGATTAGCCGCGGCCTGGCCTATGCTCCTTATGCCGATCTGGTGTGGTGCGAAACCTCTACCCCGGACCTGGCGCTGGCTAAACGCTTCGCTGACGCCATTCATGCGAAATACCCGGGCAAACTACTGGCCTATAACTGCTCACCGTCCTTCAACTGGCAGAAAAACCTGGACGATAACACCATCGCCAGCTTCCAGCAGGCGCTGTCGGACATGGGCTACAAGTATCAGTTCATCACCCTCGCGGGCATTCACAGCATGTGGTTCAACATGTTCGACCTGGCGCACGCCTACGCCCAGGGCGAGGGGATGAAGCACTACGTCGAGAAGGTCCAGCAGCCGGAGTTCGCGGCAAGCCAAAAGGGCTACACCTTTGCCTCACATCAGCAGGAAGTGGGAACGGGCTACTTCGACAAAGTCACCACCATCATTCAGGGCGGCGCCTCCTCCGTGACCGCGCTGACCGGGTCGACCGAAGAAGCACAGTTCTGATAACGGAAACGCCCGGTGGCGCTACGCTTACCGGGCCTACGGTTCTGTTTCCTGGGGAGAGGGAAGCTATGTCGCGTGGCCTGGAGTTACTGATTGCACAAACCATTCTGCAGGGCTTCGATGCCCAGTATGGTCGTTTCCTTGAAGTGACGTCCGGGGCGCAACAGCGCTTTGAGCAGGCCGACTGGCACGCCGTGCAGCAGGCGATGAAGCAGCGTATTCACCTTTATGATCATCACGTTGGGCTGGTGGCGGAGCAATTGCGCTGCATCACCGGGCACACCAGTACCGATGCCGCGTTCTTACTGCGTGTGAAAGAGCATTACACCCATCTGCTGCCGGATTACCCTCGCTTTGAAATTGCAGAAAGCTTTTTCAATTCCGTCTATTGTCGGCTGTTCGATCACCGCTCGCTGTCACCGGAGCGGCTCTTTATTTTCAGCTCTCAATCCGGACAACGTTTTCGCACCCTGCCGCGACCGCTGGCGAAAGATTTCTTTCCCGATCAGGGCTGGGAGGCGTTGTTAACCAAAGTGTTAGCCGATCTCCCCCTGCGGCTGCCCTGGCAAAATCGCCCGCGTGATGTCGGGTATATCATCGCCCATCTCTCTGACACGCTGGGTGCAGACAAGCTGCGCAACGGCTATCTGCAGGTCGCGAACGAACTCTTCTATCGCAACAAAGCCGCCTGGCTGGTGGGCAAGCTGGTTACGCCGGACGCCACGCTGCCGTTTCTGCTGCCCATTCATCGCAGTGATGAAGGGGAGCTGATGGTGGATACCTGCCTGACCACCAGCGCCGAGGCGAGCATCGTTTTCGGCTTCGCCCGCTCCTATTTTATGGTTTATGCCCCGCAGCCTGGCGCGCTGGTGGCGTGGCTGCGGGAAATCCTTCCGGGTAAAACCACCGCCGAGCTCTATATGGCGATAGGGTGTCAGAAGCATGCCAAAACCGAGAGCTACCGGGAGTATCTGCACTATATCGCCCATGCCGACGAGCAGTTTATTGAAGCCCCGGGTATTCGCGGCATGGTGATGCTGGTCTTTACCCTGCCGGGGTTTGACCGGGTGTTTAAGGTGATTAAGGACAAATTCGCCCCACAAAAAGAGATGTCTGCCGCCCACGTGCGCGCCTGCTATCAGCTGGTTAAAGAGCACGATCGCGTCGGGCGAATGGCGGATACCCAGGAGTTTGAGAACTTCGTACTCGATAAGCGACAGATTGCGCCGGAACTGATGGCACTGTTGCTTCAGGAAGCGCCGGGAAAAATCAGCGATCTGGGTGACCGGATTATCATCAGCCATCTCTACATTGAACGACGGATGGTGCCGCTCAATATCTGGCTGGAGCAGGCGGAGGGACAGGCCCTTCACGACGCCATCGAAGAGTACGGCAATGCTATCCGCCAGCTGGCGGCGGCTAACATCTTCCCGGGCGATATGCTGTTCAAAAACTTCGGCGTCACCCGACACGGGCGGGTGGTGTTCTACGATTACGACGAAATCTGCTACATGACGGAAGTGAATTTCAGGGAGATCCCGCCGCCGCGTTACCCGGAGGATGAGCTCGCCAGCGAGCCCTGGTACAGCGTCTCACCGGGAGATGTCTTCCCGGAAGAGTTTCGTCACTGGCTCTGCGCTGACCCGCGCATCGGGACGCTATTTGAGGAGATGCACGCCGATCTGTTTCGCGCCGACTACTGGCGGGGCCTGCAAAAGCGCATCCAGAACGGTCATGTGGAAGATGTGTATGCTTACCGGCGTAAGCAGAGGTTTAGCATCAGATTTGCGGTTTAACGCCCGGTGGCGCTGCGCTTACCGGGCCTACGGTCCGAATGTAGGCCGGGTAAGGCGCAGCCGCCACCCGGCAAAACCATCTTAACGGATCCCACCATACGCCAGCGTGACCTCTTTCGCCGCCTTAATCACCAGCGCCCCCAGCTCGGTCACCCGATCATCGGTCATTCGCGAGATTGGCCCGGAAATAGAGATGGCGGCAAAGGGCTCGCGATGCTCGTCATAGATGCAGGCGGCAAGACAGCGCAGACCCAGCGCATGCTCCTCATCATCAAAGGAGTAGCCGCGCTTGCGCGTCAGGGCCAAATCCTCTTTCAGATGCACCGGAGACACCAGCGTCGCATGGGTATAGGCGTGTAAGCCTTTGCGGTGCAGCAGCCCGGTAACCTGCTCTTCGCTCAGCTGGGACAGGAATGCTTTTCCCGCCCCGGAGGCGTGCATCGGCAGCTTGCCACCAATCGGCGCCGACATGCGCATCAGCTGGGTACACTGAACCTGGTCGATAATAATCGCCTGATGATCGCTCTGGTCGAGCACCGCCAGGTTGACCGTCTCGCCGGAGTCTTCCATCAGTTTGCGCAGGATCGGGTGCACGATAGCGAGCAGGTTACGGCTCTGCAAAAAGCTGCTGCCGACGATAAACGCGTGGGCACCTACGGACCAGTGCCCCAGCTCGCCCACCTGACGGACAAAGCCCAGCTGCTGCATGGTGGTAAGCAGGCGATGGGTAGTGGAGTTCGGCAGGCCAGCCTGCTGGGCCAGCTCGGTCAGCGCCACGCTGCTGTGCGACTCGGCTATCCACTCCAGCAGTTTGAGGCCCCGCGTCAGGGACTGGACTTGTCCGCCCGCCGGGGCGGTTGCGGCGGCGGGTTTTCTGCCGCGTTTAGCGGGAACGGTGGCAACCATGACAGGCTCCTTTTTCTGTATCGTGGAAATCATTTTCGTTTTATTTGGCTGTTTTGCAACCGCTATCCTTACTGATCGGAGGAGTTATAGTGAACATGTCTCATGTTACCGCGGTGTGACTTTTCCCCTTTGCAAGATTATGCCAGTATGGTCTGCTGGCCTTTTGGCCTGGTTGAGCGTTGGCGGGAGCAAGTGTGAGCAGCAAAGTAGATCAACTGCGTGCGCAGTTAAATGAACGCATTCTGGTGCTGGATGGCGGTATGGGCACCATGATCCAGAGCTATCGTCTGAGTGAAGACGACTTTCGCGGCGACCGCTTCGCCGACTGGCCCTGCGATCTGAAAGGTAACAACGACCTGCTGGTGCTCAGCAAGCCAGAGATTATCGCCGCCATTCATTACGCCTATTTCGAGGCGGGCGCGGATATCGTTGAGACCAACACCTTCAACTCGACAACTATCGCCATGGCGGATTACGAGATGGAATCCCTGTCGGCGGAGATCAACTATGAGGCGGCGAAGCTGGCGCGTGCCTGTGCCGACGAATGGACGGCCCGCACGCCAGAGAAACCGCGCTACGTCGCAGGCGTGCTTGGCCCGACCAACCGCACCGCCTCTATCTCTCCGGACGTGAACGATCCGGCATTTCGTAATATCACCTTTGACCAGCTGGTGGCGGCGTACCGCGAGTCGACCCGTGCGCTGGTGGAAGGCGGTTCCGATCTGATCATGATTGAAACGGTCTTCGATACCCTCAACGCCAAAGCCGCTATCTATGCGGTGAAAGAGGAGTTCGAGGCCCTCGGCGTGGATCTGCCGATCATGATCTCCGGCACCATCACCGATGCCTCTGGCCGAACCCTGTCCGGGCAGACCACCGAAGCCTTTTATAACTCCCTGCGCCACGCCGATGCTCTGAGCTTTGGCCTGAACTGTGCGCTGGGGCCGGACGAACTGCGCCAGTACGTACAGGAGCTGTCGCGCATCGCCGAATGCTACGTGACCGCTCACCCGAACGCCGGCCTGCCGAACGCCTTCGGTGAATACGATCTCGACGCCGCGACCATGGCGGCGCAGATCCGCGAATGGGCCGAGTCCGGGTTCCTGAATATTGTCGGCGGCTGCTGCGGCACCACGCCGGAGCATATCGCCGCCATGAGCCACGCCGTGGCAGGCCTGCCGCCGCGTAAATTACCCGAGCTGCCGGTTGCCTGTCGACTGGCCGGGCTTGAACCGTTGAACATCGGTGATGAGAGCCTGTTTGTGAACGTCGGGGAACGTACCAACGTCACTGGCTCCGCGAAGTTCAAGCGTCTGATCAAAGAAGAGAAATACAGCGAAGCGCTGGATGTGGCCCGCCAGCAGGTAGAGAGCGGCGCGCAAATTATCGATATCAACATGGATGAGGGGATGCTCGACGCCGAAGCGGCGATGGTGCGTTTCCTCAACCTGATCGCCGGTGAGCCGGACATTGCCCGCGTGCCGATCATGATCGACTCCTCGAAATGGGAAGTTATCGAGAAAGGGCTGAAGTGCATTCAGGGCAAGGGCATCGTTAACTCCATCTCCATGAAAGAGGGGGTTGAGCCCTTTATCCATCATGCCAAACTGTTGCGCCGCTACGGTGCCGCCGTAGTGGTGATGGCCTTTGATGAAGTGGGCCAGGCGGATACCCGCGAGCGTAAAATTGAGATCTGCCGCCGCGCGTACCAGATCCTGACCGAAGAGGTCGGCTTCCCACCGGAAGACATTATTTTTGACCCGAATATCTTCGCCGTCGCGACCGGGATTGAAGAGCACAACAACTACGCCCAGGACTTTATCGGTGCCTGTGAAGACATCAAGCGCGAGCTGCCGCACGCGCTGATCTCCGGCGGCGTGTCGAACGTGTCGTTCTCGTTCCGCGGTAACGACCCGGTGCGTGAAGCCATCCACGCGGTGTTCCTTTACTACGCCATCCGCAACGGGATGGACATGGGGATCGTTAACGCTGGCCAGCTGGCGATTTACGACGATCTGCCAGCGGAGCTGCGCGATGCGGTAGAAGATGTGATCCTTAACCGCCGTGACGACGCCACCGAGCGCATGCTGGAGCTGGCGGAAAAATATCGCGGCAGCAAAGCCGACGACGGCGCCAATGTTCAGCAGGCCGAGTGGCGCTCGTGGGACGTGAAAAAGCGTCTCGAATATTCGCTGGTAAAAGGCATCACCGAGTTTATCGAGCTGGATACCGAAGAGGCCCGCCAGCAGGCCGCGCGTCCGATTGAGGTGATCGAAGGCCCGCTGATGGACGGCATGAACGTGGTCGGCGATCTGTTCGGCGAGGGTAAAATGTTCCTGCCGCAGGTGGTGAAATCCGCCCGCGTAATGAAGCAGGCGGTGGCGTATCTCGAGCCCTACATCGAAGCCAGCAAAGAGAAAGGCTCCAGCAACGGCAAGATGGTGATTGCCACCGTGAAGGGCGACGTACACGACATCGGCAAAAACATCGTCGGCGTAGTACTGCAGTGTAATAACTACGAGATTATCGACCTCGGCGTGATGGTGCCGGCGGATAAAATCCTCAAAACCGCGCGCGAGGTGAATGCTGACCTGATTGGCCTCTCGGGGCTGATTACCCCGTCGCTTGACGAGATGGTCAACGTGGCGAAAGAGATGGAGCGCCAGGGCTTTACCCTGCCGTTGCTGATTGGCGGGGCGACTACCTCGAAAGCGCACACGGCGGTGAAGATCGAGCAGAACTACAGCGGGCCGACGGTGTACGTACAGAACGCGTCGCGCACGGTGGGCGTGGTCTCGGCGCTGCTTTCAGCAACCCAGCGCGACGACTTTGTTGCCAGAACCCGCAAAGAGTACGAGACGGTGCGTATCCAGCACGCGCGCAAAAAGCCGCGCACCCCGCCGGTCACCCTGGCCGCGGCTCGTGATAACGACCTGGCCTTTGACTGGTCAAGCTATACGCCGCCGGTTGCCCATCGTCTGGGCGTGCAGGAGGTGACGGCCAGCATTGAAACCCTGCGCAACTACATCGACTGGACGCCGTTCTTTATGACCTGGTCGCTGGCCGGAAAATATCCGCGCATCCTCGAAGATGAAGTGGTGGGTGAAGAGGCCCAGCGCCTGTTTAAGGATGCCAACGACCTGCTCGATCAGCTCAGCGCGGAGAAAACCCTCAACCCGCGCGGTGTGGTGGGGCTGTTCCCGGCCAACCGTGTGGGCGATGACATCGAGATCTATCGCGATGAAACTCGCACCCACGTGCTGACGGTCAGCCATCATCTGCGTCAGCAGACCGAGAAGGTCGGTTTTGCCAACTACTGCCTGGCCGATTTCGTCGCGCCTAAGCTGAGCGGTAAAGCGGACTACATCGGTGCCTTTGCCGTAACCGGCGGGCTGGAGGAGGACGCGCTGGCGGATGCCTACGAAGCGCAGCATGATGATTACAATAAAATCATGATTAAAGCGATTGCCGACCGTCTGGCCGAGGCCTTTGCCGAATACTTGCATGAGCGGGTGCGTAAAGTGTACTGGGGCTATGCCCCGAACGAGAACCTCAGCAATGAGGAGCTGATCCGCGAGAACTACCAGGGCATTCGTCCGGCCCCGGGTTATCCGGCCTGCCCGGAGCACACCGAGAAAGGCACTATCTGGCAGCTGCTGGATGTTGAAACCCATACCGGCATGAAGCTCACCGAATCTTTCGCCATGTGGCCTGGGGCGTCGGTGTCCGGCTGGTATTTCAGCCATCCTGACAGCAAGTACTACGCCGTGGCGCAGATCCAGCGCGATCAGGTGGAGGATTATGCCCTGCGTAAAGGGATGAGCGTTTCGGAAGTGGAGCGTTGGTTAGCACCGAACCTCGGCTACGACGCAGACTGACCTGGCTTACTTGCCAGCTTGCACCAGGGCTGTCCTCACTCGGGTCACGTACTTTGTGTACGCTCCCCTCACTGCGGGCAGTCCGTGTGCAATCTGACTGCGCCGCCGACGGTCAGTGCCCGGTTCACGTCACGTTTCCTTACAACAAACAGGGCACCCACAGGGTGCCCTGTCTCTTTCTTACGTTTGACCCCTTATACTTGAGAAGAGCTCAGGTCAGGCGTAGGCCGGATAAGCGAAGCGCCATCCGGCGTTTCTGGCGTGGGCTTAAGGAACTGATAACGAAAAGGAGAACCTACATCCGTGCTGACTCTGCTACATCTGCTTTCTGCCGTGGCGTTGCTGGTCTGGGGCACGCACATTGTCCGTACCGGCGTGATGCGTGTTTTTGGTGCCCGCTTACGTACTGTACTCAGCCGCAGCGTTGAGAAAAAACCGCTCGCGTTCTGCGCCGGCATTGGCGTGACCGCGCTGGTGCAAAGCAGCAACGCCACCACCATGCTGGTCACCTCGTTTGTGGCGCAGGATCTGGTGGCGCTGACCCCTGCGCTGGTGATTGTCCTCGGTGCCGACGTGGGGACCGCGCTGATGGCGCGGGTGTTAACCTTCGATCTCTCCTGGCTGTCGCCGCTGCTGATTTTCATCGGCGTGATATTTTTCCTTGGCCGTAAACAGACCCGCGCCGGACAGCTGGGACGGGTGGGGATCGGCCTTGGCCTGATTCTGCTGGCGCTGGAGCTGATCGTCCAGGCCGTCACACCCATTACCCAGGCCAGCGGCGTGCAGGTCATCTTCGCCTCGCTGACCGGCGATATCCTGCTGGATGCGCTGATTGGCGCGGTGTTTGCCCTGATTAGCTACTCCAGCCTGGCGGCGGTGCTGCTAACCGCCACGCTCACCGCGGCGGGGATCATCTCCTTCCCGGTGGCCCTGTGTCTGGTGATTGGCGCTAACCTCGGCTCCGGCCTGCTGGCGGTACTCAATAATAGCGCCGCCAACGCCGCGGCCCGTCGCGTGGCGCTCGGCAGCCTGCTGTTTAAGCTGGTGGGTAGCCTGGCCATCCTGCCTTTCGTCTATCCGCTGGCGAATCTGATGGATAACCTGTCGCTGCCGGAATCGGAGATGGTGATCTACTTCCACGTCTTTTATAACCTGGTGCGCTGCCTGGCGATGGTACCCTTTGCCGGGGTGATGGCGCGGTTCTGTGAACGGATTATCCGCGATGAACCCGAGCTCGATGCGCGCCTGAAACCGAAACATCTGGACACCTCAGCTCTGGATACCCCGGCGCTGGCGCTGGCCAATGCCGCCCGGGAAACGCTGCGCATGGGCGATGCCATGGAGCAGATGCTGGAGGGGCTGAAAAAGGTGATGCACGGCGAACCGCGGGAAGAGAAAGCGCTGCGCAAGCTCGCGGATGACATCAACGTGCTCTATACCGCCATCAAGCTCTATCTGGCGCGGATGCCAAAAGATGAGCTGGCGGAAGAAGAGTCCCGCCGCTGGGCGGAGATCATAGAGATGTCGCTCAACCTGGAGCAAGCCTCCGATATCGTCGAACGCATGGGGAGTGAAATCGCTGACAAATCGCTGGCGGCCCGCCGGGCGTTTTCCCTCGAAGGGGTCAAAGAGCTGGATGCGCTGCACGATCAGCTGCTTGCCAACCTCAAGCTGGCGATGTCGGTCTTTTTCTCCAGCGATCTGGCCAGCGCCCGTCGCCTGCGTCGTAACAAGCACCGTTTCCGCATCCTCAACCGCCGCTATTCCCACGCGCACGTTGACCGGCTGCACCAGCAGAACGTGCAAAGTATCGAGACCAGCTCCCTGCATATGGGGCTACTGGGCGACATGAAGCGTCTGAACTCCCTGTTCTGCGCGGTGGCGTACAGCGTGATGGAGCAGCCGGATGAAGATGATGGCCGGGATGAGTATTAATCTGCGTTAAGCCTTTGGCGCGGGCAACGACGCCGGGGGCTTGCGCAAGATAGCCAGGACCATACTGAATGCGTCTCGTATTTCCTGGTACTTAGCTTTTTACCAGCCCAAACCTGGGGTATATTTCGCCTCTACAGGAGAAATTATGCTGCCAACTCAATCTACCCGATTAAACAAATACATTAGCGAGAGCGGGATCTGCTCGCGCCGCGAGGCTGACCGTTACATTGAACAGGGCAACGTGTTTATCAACGGTAAACGCGCCACCATTGGCGATCAGGTCGTCCCTGGCGACGTGGTCAAAGTGAATGGTCAATTGATCGAGCCCCGGGACGAAGAAGACCTGGTGTTTATCGCGCTGAATAAACCGGTTGGCATTGTCAGTACCACGGAAGATGGCGAGCGCGACAACATCGTTGATTTCGTCAACCACAGCAGCCGTATCTTCCCGATTGGCCGTCTGGATAAAGACTCCCAGGGATTAATTTTCCTCACCAACCACGGCGATCTGGTGAATAAGATCCTGCGGGCCGGTAACGACCACGAGAAAGAGTACATCGTCACGGTCAACAAGCCGGTGACGGACGAATTCATTCGCGGGATGGGGGCGGGCGTTCCGATCCTCGGCACAGTCACGAAGAAGTGCAAGGTGAAGAAAGAGGCGCCGTTCGCCTTCCGTATCACCCTGGTTCAGGGCTTAAACCGCCAGATCCGCCGTATGTGCGAACATTTTGGCTTTGAAGTGACGAAGCTGGAGCGTACGCGCATCATGAACGTCAGCCTCTCCGGCATTCCGCTGGGCGAGTGGCGCGATCTGACCGGGGACGAGTTGATTGAGCTGTTTAAGCTGATCGAGAACTCATCCTCAGAAGCGAAGCCGAAAGCGAAGGCAAAACCGAAAATGCAGGGCATCAAGCGACCGGTGGTCAAGGCCCCACAGGCGGAAGAGAAAAGTAAAGCCAAACCGGCCGGGAACGGAAAACGCTTTACCCAGCCAGGGCGTAAAAAGAAAGGGCGCTGATCAGCGCCTTCCACGGGTTGGGGTATTCGCCGACCAGGAGAATGTCGCCTCTTTATCCACCTTATAAGCCTGCGCTTTTTTAAGCTTGCGGGCTTGTTTGGCTTCCAGTTCACGCTGCGCCATCAGTTTGTCGATGTACTCTTTCTTTACGTGATTGGTTTCGGCGTTGGTCAGCAGTCGGCCATGGGCGATACGGGCGCGATCGAGCAGGGTTTTCAGTTCGCGCTGCTCGCTTTCCGTCATGTCTTTCTGGGTCAATCTCGGTGTGGACATACCTGAAGCCTCCTGTGAGAGAGGCTTCAGTGTAAAGCATGCCTTCGCAGTCGCGAAGCTGAATTAACCTTCCTTCACCACATCGCGTTTCTTTTGTTCATCGATCGGCTTACCCGACCAGTAACCCGCCAGCAGCGAGCCGGACAGGTTATGCCATACCGAGAACAACGCACCCGGCAGAGCCGCCAGCGGCGAGAAGTAAATTTTGCCGAGCGCAGCGGCCAGGCCGGAGTTCTGCATCCCGACCTCAATCGCCAGCGTGCGGCAGGTGGATTCGTCAAAGCCGAATAGCTTTCCGCCCCAGTAACCGCCCAATAGGCCGATGGTGTTATGCAGAACCACGGCGATAATCACCACAAAACCGACAGAGGCGATATGCGCCGCAGAACCGGCGACCACGGCGCTGATAATGGCCAGAATACAGACCATCGAAAACGCCGGCAGATACGGCTCCACGGCTTTCACCAGTCGAGGGAACAGATGGTGGATAATCAGCCCCAGCGCAATCGGGATCACCACGATCTGCAGAATGCTCAGCAGCATTCCCATCACATCCACCTGAATGTGGGCATCCACGTACAGACGCGTCAGCAGCGGGGTTGCTACCACGCCCACCAGCGTGGAGACGGAGGAGATGGTCACCGACAGCGCCACATCGCCTTTCGCCAGATAGATCATCACGTTGGAGGCTGTACCGCTGGCCACGCTTCCCACCAGCACCATCCCGGCGGAGAGGTCAGGCGGCATCTTAAAGGCGATAGCCAGCGCCCATGCCGCCAGCGGCATCACCAGGTAGTGCAGGAAAATACCCGCCGCGACCGGGGCCGGGCGTGACAGCACGCGTTTAAAATCGTCGACTTTCAGGTGCACGCCCATGCCGAACATGATCAGCATCAGCAGCGTGGTGACCCACGGGCCGATAGCGGTAAAGGTGGATGGCGTGTAATACGCGAGAACAGAGAGCAGCAGCGCCCATAACGGGAACAGCCGGGTAATGGCGGATAACATACGGATTCCTTGCGATTGTGTTGTGTCATGTAGTTATAAAAAAGCCGGGTTCGAGCCCGGCTTAGAGATATTGTTTATCCTGCTAATGAATTTTGTTCAACCAAATTTTCTTCATGATCCCGGGTGAAGACTTTCCCAGCTCAGCCCAAAGCGGGTGAGATATTTGCGCAGCCTGTCGGCATCGTTGGGGTTGACCTTTTTCATCCGGGAGACTGCAAAGAGTTCGCGACCGGCCTCGGATAATGAGGCGCTACGACGGCACACCTCCAGCACGGTTTCCAGCTGTCGCTGGTCGAAGAGATCGAGCGCCATCGCCGCGGATGGCGTGGCGATTTGCCAGCTCTCCTGCAGCCTGACGATCTCTTCCTCAACAAGCGCTAAGGTGATGCGCCCCTGTTCGGCAAGCGTGGCCATCCGCGCCACAGAGGAACCCAGTTCACGAAAGTTACCCCGCCACAACGCCTGAGGCGAGTCAGCAAAACGCAGATAGCGCTCACGTGCCTCTCTGTCGAAACGCACCTGGGATTGCGCTTCAGTCGCGAAGCGTTGCAGTTCGTACCCCACGTTGGGGGCGATATCCTCCCGACGCTGCGCCAGGCCGGGCAGGGCAAAACTCCACATATTGATACGGGCCCAGAGATCCTCCCGGAAGCGACCTTCCGCCACCCACTGGCGCATATCCCGGTGCGTACCGGCAATCAGCTGAAAATCGCTCCTGACCTCTTTATCAGAGCCAAACGGGAAGAAGGTTTTTTCTTCGATGGCCTTCAACAGCATGGCTTGTTCGTCGAGGCCCAGTTCGGCGATCTCATCTAAAAACAACACGCCGCCGTCGGCCTCACGCAGCAGCCCGGCACGCGCCGTTGCCGCCCCGGTAAATGCCCCTTTGACATGACCGAAAAGGGTCGACATGGCGTTGTCACCCCGCAGCGTGGCGCAGTTTACTGCCACCAGCCTGCCCGTCAGCTGATGGCGGGATTGCTTAAGCTGGTAAATACGGTTGGCGAGGAAGGATTTTCCGGCCCCCGTTGGGCCCGTCAGCAATACAGGGGCGGTCGAGCGCAGCGCCACGCGTTCAATCTGATCGATCAGGGCGTTGAAAGTGGCATTGCGGGTATCAATCCCGGCTTTGAGGAACGAAACGGATTCCTGCTGCTCGCGCTGAAAGCGGCTGGTCAGCGCGGCATAGCGGCTTAAATCCAGGTCGATGATCGAGTAACGTCCGACAGGCACTGCCTCTTCGGGCGCATCCCTGCTGGCAGGGCCGGTCTGGATCAGGCTAGCGGGAAGATACCGCGCTTCGGTCAGCAAAAACCAGCAGATCTGCGCCACGTGCGTGCCGGTGGTGATATGCACCAGGTACTCTTCATGCTCGGTGTCAAACTTGTAGTGGGTGGCGAAGTCGAGGAACGCGGCGTAGACCTCTTCAAAATCCCAGGGATCGGCAATGGTGACGGACCACGGGCGCACGGTGGTATGGGGCGAGAGCAGCCTGATATCTTCCGTTATCTGTTCCGCCATCCCCCGATCCTGGGGCTGGTGGAGGAGCTCAAGCCTGTCGACGGGGAGGTCGGGCTGCTGGCAAAGCCCGACCGTCGGGCGCCATTTGCGTAAGCGGTTGGCCCGCTTGCCGCGTTTGTCCATCACCGTGCCCAGGACCCCAATAACCACTCGCCGCTTTTTCATGTTTATCCTTCAAGATAAAAACTGATACTAAAAGATAAAAATATTCTGCGGCTTAAGCAATGTCTGAAGAAACTATGTGAATTAAAGTAAATATAATCAAAAGGATATGTTTTATTTATGAAGGCTTAATATTCTGGCACGCTTCTGGCAATACTTCTCAGTAACAGACATCCCTGAGGGTGAGCACCATGAAACAGAATGATTTTGACGTATTAACGGCGCATCACAGCGCACCGGTAAAAATGTGGACGCACGGGGTGCCCGTAGAGCCAGAGGCGCGCGAGCAGTTGCTGAACACTGCGAAGATGCCTTTTATTTTCAAACATCTGGCGGTGATGCCGGATGTGCATCTCGGGAAAGGGTCCACCATTGGCAGCGTGATCCCCACCAAAGGGGCCATTATTCCGGCGGCGGTGGGGGTAGATATCGGCTGTGGGATGATCGCCGTGCGGACGTCGCTGCTGGCAGGCGATCTGCCGGATAACCTTCACGGGCTGCGCAGCGCCATTGAACAGGCGGTGCCGCACGGGCGCACCAACACCCGCTCCCGTCGCGACAAGGGGGCGTGGGAAAAGACGCCGGATGAAGTGGATAACCACTGGCGACAGCTGGCGCCGCGCTTTAAGCGGCTGACGGATAAGTATCCGCAACTGCTGAAAACCAATAACCATCAGCATCTGGGGACGCTGGGCACCGGGAACCACTTTATCGAGGTGTGCCTGGACGAGCAGCAGCGCGTGTGGGTCATGCTGCACAGCGGCTCACGTGGCGTGGGTAATGCGATTGGCAACGTGTTTATCACCCTGGCGCAGAAGGATATGCAGCAGCATATCGCCAACCTTCCTGACAGGAATCTGGCCTATTTCCAGGAGGGGAGCCGACACTATAACGACTACATCGAGGCCGTGGAGTGGGCGCAGGATTTTGCCCGCCATAACCGCGAGGTGATGATGTCGCGCGTGCTGGCCGCGCTGTCGCGCATCGTGCCAAAGCCTTTTCTGACCCAGCAGGAGGCGGTGAATTGCCATCACAACTATGTGCAGAAAGAGCGTCATTTTGGTGAAGAGGTGCTGGTGACCCGCAAAGGGGCAGTGTCGGCACAGAAGGGCGAAATGGGCATCATCCCCGGCTCGATGGGGGCGAAGAGCTTTATCGTGCGCGGCCTGGGCAATGAGGAGAGCTTCTGCTCCTGTAGCCATGGGGCAGGACGGGTGATGAGCCGCACGGCGGCCAAAAAACGCTTCACCGTTGCCGATCAGATCCGCGCCACGGCCCACGTCGAGTGCAGAAAAGACAACGAGGTCATCGATGAAATCCCGATGGCCTATAAAGACATCGATGCCGTCATGGCGGCGCAAGCATCCCTGGTCGAAATCGTCCATACGTTGCGCCAGGTAGTATGTGTAAAAGGATAAAGCAGATGGCTGATAACGGTGTGGATACCGCCATGCGCGAGCGTGTGCGGCAGCAACTCAACGAAATAGAGCAACGATTCAATGTGACCGTGCTATATGCCTGTGAATCGGGCAGCCGCGGCTGGGGCTTTGCATCGCCGGATAGCGATTATGACGTGCGCTTCCTGTATGTGCATAAACCTGACTGGTATTTGCGCGTCGAGCCGCAGCGGGATGTCATTGAGCTGCCCATAGACGACGAACTTGACGTGAGCGGTTGGGAGTGGCGCAAGGCGCTTGGCCTGCTGAAAGCGGCTAACCCCACGCTTATCGAGTGGCTGGATTCGCCGGTGGTCTATCAGCAGAGCGACAAGGTGATAACCGAGCTACGCACGCAGGTGCCCGCCTGGTTCTCCCCCGTGCGTGCGCGCTGGCACTACTACTCTATGGCGCGCAAAAATTTCCGCGGCTATTTGCAGGACGCAGAGGTCCGGCTGAAAAAGTACTTTTACGTCCTGCGTCCTCTATTAGCGGTGCGGTGGGTGGAGGCCGGAAAAGGTATGCCACCGATGCGTTTTGCCGAACTGCTGGCGGGAAGCGAGCTTGATGCGCCGTTACGTCAGGAAATCGATGACCTGCTGGCGATAAAACAGCGTGCGGGAGAAGCGCAATACGGCCCCAGACGGCCTTTGCTGCATGCTTTCATCACTCAGGAGTTGGCGCGGGGTGAAAACCCTCCTACGCTGCCGGACAGCCGTAATGGCAAGATAGCCTCGCTGGATTCGCTGCTGATGAGAACGGTACTGGCAGGATAAAAAAATGGCCCGGTTTCCCGGGCCATTTTTCTGTTACTCAAACAAGTTATGATGCAGTTTCTGCACGACCTGCTCGGCTTCGGCGCCAGGCACCAGGAAGCACAGGTTGTAGCTGGAAGCACCATAGCAAATCATGCGGATGTTGAACGGCTCCAGCACGCCAAACACCTCTTTGCCCACGCCGCTGGCGCGGGACAGCTCGTTACCGATGATCGCCACCAGGGCGAGATCTTCTTCCACCTCAACACGGCACAGTTCCGAAAGCTCCATCAGCAGAGACTGCGTCAGCAGGGTATCGCCGGTGGAGGTAGAGCCGGTAGTATCCAGGGTCAGGGCGATGTTCACTTCTGAAGTGGTCACGAGATCTACCGAGATGCTGTGGCGCGCCAGAATACTGAACACTTCGGCCAGGAAGCCGCGGGAGTGCAGCATGCTCAGGCTGTGCAGGGTCAGCAGGGTCTGTTTGCGACGCAGCGCCAGAGCGCGGAACAGCGGTGGGTTTTCAGTGGTGTTGCACACCATGGTACCGCCCGCTTTTGGATCCTTGCTGGAGCCCACGAACACCGGAATGTCGCTGCGCACGGCAGGCATCAGCGTTGCCGGGTGCAGCACTTTCGCGCCAAAGGTCGCCATCTCAGCGGCCTCTTCAAAGGCGATCACATCAATACGTTTTGCCGCAGGCACCACGCGCGGGTCGGTGGTGTAGATGCCCGGCACGTCCGTCCAGATATCGACGCGGGAGGCCTGCAGGGCTTCACCCAACAGGGCGGCGGTGTAGTCGCTGCCGCCGCGGCCCAGCGTGGTGGTACGGCCTTTGGCTTCGCTACCGATAAAGCCCTGGGTGATGACAATCCCTTCCGCCAGGCGCGGCGCCAGCTGTTGGGTCGTCAGTTCGGCAATAGCGGTAACGTCCGGCTCGGCGCGGCCAAAGCGGTCGCTGGTGCGCAGCACTTTACGCACGTCAAACCACTGCGACTGAACGTTACGCTCGCGCAGCACTTCGACGAACAGCAGGGTCGACATCAGCTCACCGTGGCTGACCAGCTCGTCGGTCAGGGCGGTAGAGGTGGCCAGAGAGGCGGCTTCCGCCAGGGTGATAATATTTTCCAGCAGGCGCTCGATCTCTTCGCTAATCACGCTCGGATCGCGCAGGCGGCTAAGAATATCGAACTGAATTTTGTGCAGCGCTTCGAGCTTAGCCTGGCGCTCGCTCGCTTCCAGCCCTTCAGCAAGGGCGACCAGCAGATTGGTGACGCCAGCCGAAGCGGACAACACCACCAGGCGGGTATCAGGATCGGCCAGCACCACATCGGCGCTGCGGTTCATGGCATCGTAATCGGCCACGCTGGTACCGCCAAATTTGGCGACAACAAAACTCGTCATAACAACCTCGTGTCAGGGAAGGAAAAAAGCGACCATGGCACAAGGACAAAATAGTTTTATCGGTGCAGGCGCAAATACCGTGTGTATAAATAAAATGTGTGGAGGATCCTGTCAACGCCGGGATTATGCGGATTTTTCATGCTGCCTTCCATATGAGAAACAGGACTTATAACAGCTATACTTTTGGGGCTTTTGCGCCGCACTTGATACAGGCCAGGCCAATGGCATAAAAACCATCACAATTTTCAGCGACAGAGGCTACAATCGACCGAGGTCACAATTCTCAATTCAGAAGAGTATTGCTATGAAAAATATCAATCCAACGCAGACTTCAGCCTGGCAGGCATTACAGAAACATTTTGAAGAAATGAAAGACGTCACCATCGCGGACCTGTTCGCGAAAGACGGCGATCGTTTCAGCAAGTTCTCCGCGACCTTCGACGATCGGATGCTGGTGGATTTTTCCAAAAACCGCATCACCGAAGAGACGCTGGCAAAACTGCAGGATCTGGCGAAAGAGACCGATCTGAGCGGTGCCATCAAGTCCATGTTCTCCGGTGAGAAGATCAACCGCACCGAAGATCGCGCGGTGCTGCACGTGGCCCTGCGTAACCGTAGCAATACCCCAATTATCGTTGACGGCAAAGATGTGATGCCGGAAGTGAACGCCGTCCTGGAAAAGATGAAATCCTTCTCTGAAGCGATCATCTCAGGTCAATGGAAAGGCTACACCGGCAAAGCGATCACCGACGTGGTGAACATCGGTATCGGCGGCTCCGACCTCGGCCCGTTCATGGTGACCGAAGCGCTGCGTCCGTACAAAAACCACCTCAACATGCACTTTGTCTCTAACGTCGATGGCACCCACATCGCGGAAGTGCTGAAAAACGTGAACCCGGAAACCACCCTGTTCCTGGTGGCGTCTAAGACCTTCACCACTCAGGAAACCATGACCAACGCCCACAGCGCGCGCGACTGGTTCCTGAAAACGGCCGGTGACCAGCAGCACGTAGCGAAACACTTCGCGGCGCTCTCCACCAACGCCAAAGCGGTAGGCGAGTTCGGTATCGACACTGCCAACATGTTTGAATTCTGGGACTGGGTTGGCGGACGCTACTCCCTGTGGTCCGCTATCGGCCTGTCGATCATCCTCTCCGTGGGCTACGACAACTTTGTTGAGCTGCTCTCCGGCGCGCACGCGATGGATAAACACTTCTCCACCACCGCCCCAGAGAAAAACCTGCCGGTACTGCTGGCGCTGATCGGCATCTGGTACAACAATTTCTTCGGCGCTGAAACCGAAGCGATCCTGCCGTACGACCAGTACATGCACCGTTTCGCGGCCTACTTCCAGCAGGGCAACATGGAATCCAACGGTAAATACGTTGACCGTAACGGCAACGCCGTGGATTACCAGACTGGCCCAATCATCTGGGGCGAGCCAGGCACCAACGGTCAGCACGCGTTCTACCAGCTGATCCACCAGGGCACCAAGATGGTTCCTTGCGATTTCATCGCCCCGGCCATCACGCATAACCCGCTGTCTGACCACCATCCGAAGCTGCTGTCGAACTTTTTCGCGCAGACTGAAGCGCTGGCGTTCGGTAAAGCGCGTGATGTGGTTGAGCAGGAGTATCGCGATCAGGGTAAAGATCCGGCGACGCTGGACCACGTGGTACCGTTCAAAGTGTTCGAAGGCAACCGTCCGACTAACTCCATCCTGCTGCGTGAGATCACCCCGTTCAGTCTGGGCGCGCTGATTGCCCTGTATGAGCATAAAATCTTCACCCAGGGCGCAATCCTGAATATCTTCACCTTTGACCAGTGGGGCGTAGAGCTGGGCAAACAGCTGGCTAACCGCATTCTGCCAGAGCTGGGTGATAACCAGGATATCAACAGCCACGACAGCTCCACCAACGGTCTGATTAACCGTTATAAAGCCTGGCGCGCATAAGTAAGTCTGCTGCGGTCTGTGTGCCCGGTGGCGCTACGCTTACCGGGCCTACAAAACCCCGTAGGCCGGGCAAACGGAGTGCCGCCCGGCAGATCTGCACAAAATATAAACAAAAAATATAGATCCCCGTCACATTTTTGCGTTATACAGGAACCTCGCCCCGGAGAATGAGGTGCTGTATGACATCCCTGACTCGCCCACGCGTTGAGTTTATCTCAACCATTCTGCAGACCGTGCTGAACCTGGGTCTGCTGAGCCTTGGCCTGATCCTGGTCGTCTTCCTCGGTAAAGAGACGGTGCATCTGGCTGATGTGCTTTTTGCCCCTGAGCAAACCAGCAAATACGAGCTGGTTGAAGGGCTGGTGGTTTACTTTCTCTACTTCGAATTTATCGCCCTGATCGTGAAGTACTTTCAGTCTGGCTTTCACTTCCCGCTGCGCTACTTTATCTACATTGGTATCACCGCGATTGTGCGACTGATTATCGTCGATCATAAATCGCCCCTCGACGTGCTGCTCTACTCGGCGGCAATCCTGCTGCTGGTGGTCACACTCTGGCTGTGCAACTCGAAGCGATTAAAACGGGAATAAAAAAAGGGCGGCCCGAGGGCCGCCGAATACAGTCACAAGTTTGGATCAAGACATCAAGGCAAAGTTGAGGGTTGCAGTGGCATAACAATGAAACTTAACCTTTCACACCCCCCGCGGTCAGGCCGTTCACCAGCCAGCGCTGAGCCAGCAGGAACACGACGGTGATCGGGATAGCGGAGAGTACGGCGGCTGCGGCAAAGTCGCCCCACAGGTAGTTTTGTGGGTTGAGGTATTGCTGCATCCCTACCGCCAGGGTGTAGCTGTTCACATCCCGCAGCAGCAGTGATGCGACCGGCACTTCGGTGATGGCGGCGATAAACGACAGAATAAAGACCACCGCCAGAATCGGCACGGAGAGCGGCAGCAGCACCAGGCGGAACGCCTGCCATGGGGTGGCGCCATCCAGCGAGGCCGCTTCTTCCAGCGAGTTGTCGATGGTTTCGAAATAGCCCTTGATGGTCCAGACGTGCAGCGCGATCCCGCCGAGGTAGGCGAAGATCACCCCACCGTGGGTGTTCAGGCCGATGAACGGCACGTACTGGCCGAGGCGGTCAAACAAGGCGTACAGGGCGACCAGCGACAGTACCGCCGGGAACATCTGGAAAATCAGCATCCCTTTCAGCAGCGTCGCTTTCCCTTTGAAGCGCATACGGGCAAACGCGTAGGCGCAGGTGGTGGAGAGGGTCACGATACCGATCGCGGTGATGGTGGCGACTTTCACCGAGTTCCACAGCCACAGCAGCACCGGGAACGGCGGCGGCGTCACGCGGCCATCGGCGTGCTCCACGCTGAAGCCCAGCGCCAGCTTCCAGTGCTCCCAGGAGATCTCATCCGGGATCAGGCTGCCTGTCGCGAAGTTACCCGAACGCAGGGAGATGGCGATAACCATCAGCAGCGGGAACATGATCGCCGCGATAAAAATCAGCAGGCCCAGGTGGGTCGCAAAGAGGCGCAACTTCTGAGATTTGGGTTGAACCATAGACATAATCAGTGCCCTCCTTAGTCAAATTTCATGCGAGTAGCTTTCAGGTTTACAATCGCCAGCGCGCCTACCAGCAGGAAGATCAGGGTGGCAATCGCTGCCGCCAGACCGAAGTCCTGGCCGCCGCCGCCTTCGAAGGCGATACGGTAGGTGTAGCTTACGAGCAGGTCGGTATAACCGGCTGGCGTGGTGGTGCCGAGACGGTCCGGGCCACCGTTGGTCAACAGCTGAATCAGCACGAAGTTGTTAAAGTTAAAGGCGAAGCTGGCAATCATCAGCGGCGTCAGCGGCTTGATCAGCAGCGGGAGCGTAATTTTAAAGAAGTTCTGGAACGGGGTCGCACCGTCCATCGCCGAGGCTTCGTACAGGTCATCCGGGATGGCCTTCAGCAGCCCCATGCACAGGATCATCATGTACGGATAGCCAAGCCAGGTGTTGACGATGACGATCATGGTGCGGGCGGTGGTCGGATCGCTGAACCAGGCCGGCTTGATGCCAAACAGCCCGCTCAGCATCATGTTGATTTCACCAAAGCTCTGGTTGAACAGACCCTTGAAAATCAGAATCGAGATGAACGACGGCACGGCATAGGGCAGGATCAGCAGGACGCGGTAAATCGCTTTCCCTTTCAGCGCTTCCCACTGGACCAGGCAGGCCAGCACCATGCCGACAGCCACGGTCAGGATCACGGTCAGTATCGAGAAGACCACGGTCCAGACGAAGATGGCGAAGAACGGCTTCTGAATGCCTTCGTCGGTGAAGACGCGGGTAAAGTTGTCCCAGCCGATGGTGACGGTGTAGCCCGGGCTGAGCTTATCGTCGCCCCAGTTACCGTCGGCATTGACGGACTGGTAGAAACCAATCTCATTGTTCGGGCGGTACTTCACGCCGGTCTGGTTGTTGGTGAGCGTGCTGTTATCGCCCAGCGTATAGAGCGGACGTGTGCCGGAGAACTGGCGCAGCGAGCTCATGATCACTTTGCTTTCATCCGGCAGCTCGGCGGTCACCTGGGTCAGCGCCTGGCGGTTCTGGGTGATAACACGCAGGTTAGCGCGTTCCCCTTCCGGCAGCGCGTCTGCCTCTTTCAGGGCCAGTTTCTGCTCGCCGCCAAATTTAAAGGCATCGGAAACGTAGTATTTGCCCGCGGCATCGTCGGTCAGGGCCAGCTTCCACTCGTCACCGGACGGGTAGAGGCCAAAGTTGAAGGTCTTACCGGCCTGATAGGAACGATCCATCAGCACCTGCTGGGCGCGCTCTTGCGCGAGCTGGTTGGTGCTGCTGTAGTTGGTGAAGGCAATGGCGATGGTGCAGATCAGGGGGAACAGGACAAACAGCCCCATCCCGGCCACGCCCGGATAGACATAACGCCAGGCGTAGGCTTTACGATTCGCAAAAATATAGAGGCCGACCGCGCTTAAGATCAGCGTCATGGCGGCAAACAGGTACTCCCCCTGGGCGTACATTACAACAATAAGGTAACCCACCAGCAAGCCCAGCAGACCAATCACTGACCATTTCAGCGTGTCGCTTTGCCACCAGTGTTTCTTTTTAACGACATCCATGGGGATCTTCCTCTACAACTGTGAAAACTTATTGTCAGGTGGCGCTCCGCTTACCTGACCTACGGTTCGAACCGTAGTTGTAGGGCGGGTAAGCGAAGCGCCACCCGCCGCTGTTACTTACTACTTGGTAATACGACCCTGAGCATCTTTCAGCGCGGCATCCACAGTCTGACGACCGCTGGCGGCGTTGATCACCGCAGTACGGGTGGCATACCAGAAGGCAGCCATCTGTGGGATGTTCGGCATGATTTCGCCTTTCTCGGCGTTACTCATGGTGGCGGCGATGCGTGGATCTTTCGCCAGCGTTTCCTGGAAGGATTTCAGCGCCACGGCACCCAGCGGTTTATCCTTGTTCACTTCTTCCAGACCCTGATCGGTCAGGAGGTAGTTTTCCAGGAACTCTTTCGCCAGCTCTTTGTTCGGGCTGGCGGCGTTGATACCGGCGCTCAGCACGCCAACGAACGGTTTAGACGGCTTGCCATTGAAGGTTGGCAGCACCGCGACGCCGTAGTTGATTTTGCTCTTGTCGATGTTGGACCACGCCCACGGACCGTTGATGGTCATCGCGGTTTCGCCCTTGTTGAACGCGGCTTCGGCGATGGAGTAATCGGTGTCCGCGTTCATCTGTTTGTTCTTGATCAGGTCAACCAGGAAGGTCAGACCCGCTTTCGCGCCTGCGTTGTCCACGCCGACGTCTTTCACGTCATATTTGCCGTCAGCAAATTTGAACGCGTAGCCGCCATCGGCAGCAATCAGCGGCCAGGTGAAGTACGGTTCTTGCAGGTTGAACATCAGCGCGCTCTTACCTTTCGCCTTCAGCTCTTTATCCAGAGCCGGGATCTCTTCCCAGGTTTTCGGCGGGTTCGGTACGAGGTCTTTATTGTAGATCAGGGAGAGCGATTCAACCGCGACCGGGTAAGCAATCAGCTTGCCGTTGTAACGCACGGCATCCCAGGTGAACGGGAACAGCTTGTCCTGGAAGGCTTTATCCGGAGAGACTTCCGCCAGCAGACCAGACTGTGCGTAGCCACCGAAACGGTCATGCGCCCAGAAGATAATGTCCGGGCCGTCGCCGGTCGCCGCAACCTGCGGGAATTTCTCTTCCAGTTTGTCCGGGTGTTCAACGGTGACTTTGATGCCGGTGTCTTTCTCGAATTTCTTACCCACTTCGGCCAGGCCGTTGTAGCCTTTGTCGCCGTTAATCCAGATTACCAGCTTACCTTCTTCAATTTTGGCGAGCGCCGGAGCGGAGATCATCATTGCTGCAAGGGCGGACAATGCGAAAACGCGTGCGCCAGTCTTGATATTCATATCTGCCATCCTTTTTGGTGATGTGCTGTGGATACATGAGGTAGTTCAACGTCGCTCAGTCTCCTTATTTGACATCCTCTTTCCATCCTCCCGTCCCCTACGCCCCACCCCCGTTTTATGTGATCTGCGTTGCATAAAATTGAGTTATGTGTCCCAGCGCACATAAAAGTACGCTGAATTTTGCCAGTGACATCACGAATTTAGCCTCAGCCCCCGGGTCGCGCTGGCTGAGTCCTCTCTCTCATCCTCCCGCCTCCTCCCCCATAAAAAAGGCAGGGGGTGGAGGATTCGCGGTGCCGCGCGATACCGCATAGTCAGCCCATATTGAATGTTTCTGTCGATGACAGGTTGTAACGAAGGGAGTAGGGCATGGCGAGCGTAGAACTGCGTAACGTAACGAAAGCCTGGGGTGACGTGGTGGTGTCGAAAGATATCAATCTCGATATCCAGGAAGGCGAATTCGTGGTTTTTGTGGGCCCGTCAGGCTGCGGTAAATCCACACTGCTGCGCATGATTGCCGGTCTGGAAACGATCACCAGCGGCGATCTGATGATTGGCGATACCCGGATGAACGATATCCCGCCAGCGGAACGCGGCGTCGGGATGGTATTCCAGTCTTATGCCCTCTATCCCCATCTCTCCGTTGCCGAGAATATGTCGTTCGGCCTGAAGCTGGCCGGCGCCAAAAAAGAGATTATCAACCAGCGTGTGACCCAGGTTGCCGAAGTGTTGCAGCTGGCGCACCTGCTGGAGCGTAAGCCGAAGGCACTTTCCGGTGGTCAGCGTCAGCGTGTGGCGATTGGCCGTACGCTGGTGGCGGAACCGCGCGTGTTCCTGCTCGATGAACCGCTGTCGAACCTCGACGCCGCGCTGCGCGTGCAGATGCGTATTGAGATCTCCCGCCTGCACAAGCGTCTGGGCCGCACCATGATTTACGTCACCCACGATCAGGTCGAAGCGATGACTCTGGCCGACAAGATTGTGGTGCTGGATGCCGGTCGCGTGGCGCAGGTAGGTAAACCGCTGGAACTCTATCACTACCCGGCAGACCGCTTTGTTGCGGGCTTTATTGGCTCGCCAAAGATGAACTTCCTGCCGGTCAAAGTCACCGCCACCGCCATTGAACAGGTTCAGGTTGAACTGCCGAACCGCCAGCAGGTGTGGTTACCGGTAGACAGTGCAAACGTCAACGTGGGGGCGAACATGTCCCTCGGGATCCGCCCTGAGCATCTGCTGCCGAGCCACATCGCTGATGTGACGCTGGAAGGCGAGGTTCAGGTGGTTGAGCAACTTGGTCATGAAACACAGATTCATATCCAGATCCCCGCCATTCGTCAGAACCTGGTGTACCGCCAGAATGACGTGGTGTTGGTAAAAGAGGGTGCCACATTCGCTATCGGCTTGCCGCCAGAGCGCTGCCATCTCTTCCGGGAAGATGGCACTGCATGTCGTCGGCTGCACCAGGAGCCAGGCGTTTAAGGAATCCCAATAATAAGCACGAAACCATCAGGTGAAGTGTTCAAAGAAAAGCAATGATCTCAGGAGATAGAATAATGATTACTCTGCGCAAAGTCCCTCTGGCGGTCGCCATTGCGGCAGGCATCCTGTCTGCCCAGGCCGGCGCTGTAGACTTTAAAGGTTATGCTCGTTCTGGCATTGGCTGGACCGGGAGTGGTGGCGAACAGCAGTGTTTCCAGGCAACAGGTGCACAAAGTAAATACCGTCTTGGTAACGAATGTGAAACCTATGCTGAATTGAAACTTGGCCAGGAAGTGTGGAAAGAGGGTGACAAGAGCTTCTACTTCGACACCAACGTAGCGTATTCCGTTTCTCAGCGTAATGACTGGGAAGCCACCGATCCGGCATTCCGTGAAGCAAACGTGCAGGGTAAAAACCTGATCGAATGGCTGCCAGGCTCCACTATCTGGGCCGGTAAGCGCTTCTATCAGCGTCATGACGTTCACATGATCGACTTCTACTACTGGGATATTTCAGGTCCTGGTGCCGGTATCGAAAACATCGATCTGGGCTTCGGTAAACTGTCTATGGCAGCGACCCGCTCATCTGAATCCGGCGGCTCTTCCGCGTTCGCAGATTTCGATGCAAACGGCGACCGTATTTACGACAACGTTGTACCAAACGACGTCTTCGATATCCGTTTAGCCGGTATGGAAATCAACCCAGGCGGTACCCTGGAGCTGGGCGTTGACTACGGCCACACCAACATTCCTGACGACTACTATCTGCAGCCTGGCGCCTCTAAAGATGGCTGGATGTTCACCGCTGAACATACCCAGAGCATGATGAAAGGCTTCAACAAGTTTGTTGTGCAGTACGCAACGGATTCCATGACCTCCAACGGTAAAGGTATTCCGCAGGGTGCAAGCCTGAACAACGACGGCTCCCTGATTCGCGTCATCGACCACGGTGCAATCACTCTGGCTGACCAGTGGGATCTGATGTACGTCGGTATGTACCAGAACATCGACCTGGACAACAACAACGGTACCGAGTGGTGGACCGTCGGTGTTCGTCCGATGTTCAAATGGACGCCAATCATGTCCACCCTGCTGGAAGTGGGCTACGACAACGTCAAATCTCAGAAAACTGACGACACCAACAGCCAGTACAAAATTACCCTGGCGCAACAGTGGCAGGCAGGCGACAGCATCTGGTCTCGTCCGGCTATCCGTGTCTTCGCAACCTACGCCAAGTGGGATGAGAAATGGGGTTACGCAAACAACGGCGACACGAATGCAGGCTACACCTCTGGCGTAGCGTATAACGACACTTCTGCACGTACCTTCAGCCGTGGCGACAACGATGAGTGGACCTTCGGTGCCCAGATGGAAATCTGGTGGTAATACGTAGTATCTGATGTATTGACCTGAAAGAGGGGCGCAAGCCCCTCTTTTCATAGAGTTCTGCGCGCTATTGCCTGGCCACCGCAGTGCTTATGCTATCTGAGGTAAAAACAATGAAAATGAAGAAAAGTCTCGTCGCGCTGTGCCTCTCCGCAGGGTTGTTGGCAGGTGCTCCAGCCATCACGCTCGCCAACGTTAATTTTGTACCGCAAAACACCAGCGCCGCGCCTGCTGTCCCGGCTGCCGCGTTGCAACAGTTAGTCTGGACACCTGTCGATCAGTCCAAAGCCCAGACCACCCAGCTTTCAACCGGCGGCCAGTCCTTGAATGTGGCGGGCATCACCGGCCCGGTGGCAGCCTACAGCGTGCCGGCCAATATCGGTGAAATCACGCTTACGCTGACCAGTGAAGTGAACAAACAAACCAGCGTATTCGCACCGAACGTGCTGATACTGGATCAGAACCTGACGCCATCGGCCTACTTCCCAAGCGAATACTTCACCTATCAGGAGCCGGGCGTCATGAGCGCCGACCGCCTGGAAGGGGTCATGCGCCTGACGCCTGCGCTGGGCCAGCAAAAACTCTATGTGCTGGTGTTTACCACCGATAGCGATCTGCAAAAAACCACCAAGCTTATCAACCCGGCAAAAGCCTATGCCAAAGGCACCGGCAATGCCGTACCGGATATTCCGGACCCGCTTGCCCGTCACGTCACTGATGGTGAGCTGAAGCTGAAAGTCTCCACCAACAGCGCCTCCAGCGTGCTGGTCGGCCCACTGTTTGGCTCCTCCGGCCCGGGCCCGGTCACCGTGGGTAACACCGCAGCACCTGCCCCGGTCTATGCCGCGCCAGCCGCAGCACCTGCCACCGCTGCTGCTCCTGTCGCTGCCCCGGTCGCCGCGAAGAAGAGCGAGCCGGTGCTTAACGACACCGAAACCTACTTCAATCAGGCCATTAAACAGGCAGTAGATAAAGGCGATGTCGACAAGGCGCTGAAACTCCTTGATGAAGCCGAGCGTTTAGGCTCGACCACTGCCCGTTCCACCTTTATCAGCAGTGTAAAAGGCAAGGGGTGACCGTCTCCCCACAGTGCTGATTTTGTCAGTAGTTTGGTGCGCCCTTGCGGGCGCACTTTTTTTGCGATCTCTGCCGCTGTTGCACCTCTGTTGCGATAATGTTCGCTAGTTCACGTTTGCCCGCCCCCATTCCGCGTTTCTGCGATACAATAGCTTCACGTTATGTATCGGAGAGTCTGGCATGTCACACCCCGCGCTTTTGCTCCTGCGCGCGCTGCGTTATTTTGACGAAATACCTGCGCTGGAACCGGAGCAGCTCGACTGGCTGCTGCTGGAAGATTCCATGACCAAACGTTTTGAGCAGCAGGGCAAAAAGGTTACCGTCACCCTCATTCAGGAGGGATTTGTCACGCCTGATGCGGTAGCGGACGAACTGCCATTACTGCCGAAAGAGGCACGCTACTGGCTGCGGGAGATCCTGCTCTGTGCCGACGGCGAGCCGTGGCTGGCCGGACGCACCGTGGTGCCTGAATCCACCCTCACCGGACCGGAGCTGGCGCTGCAGCAGATGGGCAAAACCCCGCTGGGCCGCTATCTGTTTACCTCCTCCGAGCTTACCCGAGATTTTATTGAGATTGGTCGCGATGCCGGGCTGTTGGGACGCCGTTCCCGCCTGCGCTTAAGTGGTAAACCCCTGATGCTGACCGAGCTGTTTTTACCGGCGTCGCCGTTGTACTAAGAGGAAGAGAAAATGGAGTGGAGTCTGACGCAGAACAAGCTGCTGGCGTACCACCGCCTGATGCGAACCGACAAGCCGATTGGTGCGCTGCTGCTGCTGTGGCCGACCCTGTGGGCGCTGTGGGTGGCGACCCCCGGGCTGCCGCCGCTGTGGATCCTGGCGGTGTTTGTGGCGGGCGTCTGGTTAATGCGCGCGGCAGGCTGTGTCGTCAACGACTATGCCGACCGTAAGTTTGACGGCCATGTGAAACGCACCGCTAATCGTCCGCTACCGAGCGGCGATGTCACCGAGAAAGAGGCGCGCACGCTGTTTGTAGTGCTGGTCCTGCTCTCGTTCCTGCTGGTGCTGACCCTGAATACCATGACCATTCTGCTCTCCGTAGCAGCGCTGGCCCTGGCCTGGGTCTATCCGTTTATGAAGCGCTACACCCATCTGCCGCAGGTGGTGCTGGGTGCCGCCTTTGGCTGGTCGATCCCGATGGCGTTTGCCGCCGTCAGCGAAAGCGTGCCCCTGAGCTGCTGGCTGATGTTCCTGGCCAACATCCTCTGGGCGGTGGCCTACGATACCCAGTACGCGATGGTCGACCGGGACGATGACCTGAAGATCGGCATCAAATCCACCGCCATTCTGTTTGGGCGTCAGGACAAGCTGATCATCGGGATTCTGCAGGTCGCGGTGCTGGGGTTGATGGTGGCGATTGGTTATCTGAACCAGCTGAACGGGGCCTTTTACGCGGCGGTCGCGGCGGCAGGGGTGCTGTTTATCTACCAGCAAAAGCTTATCGCCAACCGCGAGCGCGACGCCTGTTTTAAAGCGTTTCTGAATAATAACTATGTGGGGCTGGTGTTGTTTTTAGGCCTGGCGGCGAGTTACTGGGCATAAAAAAAGCTGGGTGGCGGCTTCGCCTTACCCGGCTTACGATCTGGCAAACCCTGTAGGCCCGGTAAGCGTTAGCGCCACCGGGCGTTTTTTATTCCCCCTGCGTCGCGCTCTCAATCGTTAAGCGCACGTCCGAGGTAATCAGGTCCGCCAGCATCTGGTACACCTTCATCGTCTCTTCCGGCTCGGCATCACCACTGTCACTGATGTAGCCCTCGTCACGCAGCGTCAACACCAGCGAACTGAAGACCGCTTTATCGAAGAACTCCGGCGCGTTGATGCCGTGCAGCATCGACAGACGCTGTGCCAGCGTGCGGCTCTCTTTCTCCAGCGTCCCGCGGTTGATCGACGGGTTGGCGCTCAGCAGCCAGAAGGTAATGGCATAGCGCTGCACGGTTTCGCGTGCGCCCGCCGCCAGCAGCTGCAGCGTGCGTGCCCGGGACGGGTTGATCAGCAGAAGGTCATCTTTCTGCGAAATCAGTCCCTGGCGGGTCAGCTCTTCAATCTGCTTATCCAGCACCTCTGCCAGCTCGTCGTTTTCCCAGCGCAGGAACAGCTCGGCTTTCAGCATCGGGTAGAGGGCGGTGACATGCTCCAGCAGCGCCTGACGGGTGATCTGGCGATGCTGGGTGATGATGGCCGCCATCAGCGACGGCAGCATCAGCATATGCGCAATGTTGTTGCGGTAGTAGGTCATCAGTACCGCCTGCTCGCGCGGCAGAATGATGATATCGCCGATGGTGTCCTTCTCGACCTCAAACTTGTTCATCTGCAGCGCGTGCTCGATCAGCTCGCTGGCGCTGGCGGTCGGCACCGTGGCATCAGCCGCGTACGGCACGTTGCGCATCAGGTTCAGGTAGCAGTCGAGCTGCTCGGTCAGCTGTTCACGGGTGAGCGAGCGCTGGCGAGAGGCCAGCAGAGCGGTACAACACAGGTTCATGGCGTTGGCCGCCCCGGCGTTGTTAATACGTACCATCAGATCGGCGGCTATGGCGTTCACCGTTGGCGTCAGCCAGGCCGGACGCACCGCTTCGATCGGATCGATGGACTCGCGCCACTCCGGCACACGGTGATTGAGATAAGTCATCAACGGCATAGGTTCGCCGAAGTTAACATATCCCTGACCAAGATTGCGCAGCTTGCTCAGGCCGCGCAGCATCTGCAGCAGGCTCTCTTTCTCTTTGGTGGCGCCGCGCAGCTCTTTGGCGTAAGTACCCACTTCCATCACGTGCTCGTAACCGATGTAAATCGGCACCAGAGTGATTGGACGCGTACCGCCACGCAGCATCGCCTGAATGGTCATCGACAGGGTGCCGGTCTTCGGATCGAGCAGACGCCCGGTACGGGAACGGCCGCCTTCCACGAAATATTCCACAGAGTAGCCGCGGCTGAACAGCTCGCCCAGATACTCACGGAACACGGTAGAGTAGAGCTTATTGCCCTTAAAGGTACGGCGAATGAAGAACGCACCCAGACGGCGGAAGATCGGGCCAGCCGGCCAGAAGTTGAGGTTGATACCCGCAGCGATGTGCGGCGGCACCAGCCCCTGGTGATAGAGCACATACGAGAGCAGCAGATAGTCCATGTGGCTGCGGTGGCAGGGCACATAAACAATCTCATGGCCGTCGTGGGCCAGCTGGCGCACACGCTCGGCGTTGTGCACGTTGATCCCCTGATAGAGACGGTTCCAGGTAAAGCTCAGGATACGGTCGCTAAGGCGGATCATCTCGTAGGAGAAGTTGGCCGCAATCTCTTCCATCAGGGCGATGGCGTTTTGCTGCGCCTTCTCGTGGGAGATTTTTTTGCTGCGCGCTTCGTCTTCGACGGCGCGGGCGATCGCTTTCGAGGCCAGCAGCTTGTTAAACAGATCCTGACGTGCCGGCAGGCGTGGGCCTACCGCGGCCAGACGCTGACGGGCAAAGTGCATGCGCGCCACGCGGGCCAGCTTCTGGGCGATGGTCTTATCCGTACCGTGCTCATCGGCCATGCGGCGCAGTGAGACTGACGGCGAGAAACGGACAAAGCTGTCGCGGCCGAGCCAGTTAACGGCGAAAAATTTCTGCACCCCGTTAAGCATGCGCAACGGCGGATTTTCTTCGCCTTTATCACGCCCCGGACGACGGCCAAACATGACCGATACGGGCACCATCTGCACGTCCAGCAGCGGGTTACTGCGGTGCAGGTCGAGGTAGTCATGGAACAGCTTGATCGACTCTTCTTTCGGCGTGTACCAGGTGAACACGCGAGGGCCACCGTGGATAAAGATGTAGCGCGGCAGCTGAGTGCCGTCGATCTCCAGCGGCTCCAGCGGATCGGGAAGATCGTGCGCCAGGCATTGGGCGCGCAGCGTCAGCAAGTCGGCCTTCGAGTTATAAGGCAAAACGTACATAATAGGACGCGAGGTATTGAGTCCCAACTCCAGCGTGGGAACCGCCGGAATAGACTTGCTTTTTACCAGGACGCTTAATGGTAAATTAAGTAATTTGTAGTAAATTCGTGGCCAGCCAGACATAAACGATGTAAAGCCTCTGGTTAAAAATGCAATTGCGGCGCAAGGATAACAGAAAGCGCGCAAAATTTCTGTTGTTACCCGTCATACTTCCGGTGGCTGCGCCAGGCGCTTAAACCACCGTTTCTGACGCTATTTTCGAAGAAAGGTTTCTTTTAATGGCCAATAATACCACTGGGTTAACCCGAATCATTAAAGCTGCCGGCTATTCATGGAAAGGCATCCGTGCTGCCTGGATCAATGAAGCCGCATTTCGCCAGGAGGGGGTTGCTGTCGTCGCGGCGATTATTATTGCCTGCTGGCTGGATGTTGATCCCATCACTCGCGTATTACTGATTGGCTCGGTGATGTTGGTGATGATAGTCGAAATTTTGAACAGTGCGATCGAGGCGGTGGTCGACCGTATCGGCACTGACTTTCACGAGCTCTCGGGCCGGGCAAAAGATATGGGTTCTGCCGCGGTGCTGATGGCGATTATCGTTGCGTTGTTTACCTGGGTCACGCTGCTTTGGGGACATTTACGATAAGCCTTCAGAAACCGAACAAGTCTCTGGTTTTTTATGCGGTTTGTGGTTCCAAAATCACCTTTAGCTGTATATACTCACAGCATAACTGTATATACACCCAGGGGGCGGAATGAAAGCGTTAACGACCAGGCAGCAAGAGGTGTTTGATCTCATTCGGGATCATATCGGCCAGACGGGTATGCCGCCGACGCGTGCAGAAATCGCGCAGCGTCTGGGCTTCCGTTCTCCAAATGCCGCTGAAGAGCACCTTAAGGCACTGGCGCGTAAGGGTGTGCTTGAGATTGTCTCCGGAGCGTCTCGCGGTATTCGCCTGCTGGTTGAAGCCGAAGAGGGCCTTCCGCTCGTCGGCCGCGTCGCCGCCGGGGAACCGCTGCTGGCGCAGCAGCACATTGAAGGCCACTATCAGGTCGATCCGGGCATGTTTAAACCGAGCGCAGACTTTCTGCTCCGCGTGAGCGGCATGTCGATGAAAGACATCGGTATTCTGGATGGCGATCTGCTGGCAGTACACAAAACGCAGGACGTGCGTAACGGTCAGGTGGTTGTGGCGCGTATCGATGATGAAGTCACCGTTAAGCGTCTGAAAAAGCAGGGCAACACCGTGCAGCTGCTGCCGGAAAACAGCGAGTTTTCCCCGATTGTTGTCGACCTGCGTGAAAATAACTTCTCCATCGAAGGTCTTGCGGTTGGCGTCATCCGCAACGGTGAGTGGTTATAACGCCTTTCTGACAGACTGCGACCCTGTCGCAGTCTGCTTTTCCTGCCTCCGGCGAACATTTTCATGTCTCTCCTGACTGCTTCAGACAAGGCGTTGTGGCGTCTTGCACTTCCCATGATCGTCTCCAATATCAGCGTCCCTCTGCTCGGGCTGGTGGATACGGCTGTCATTGGTCATCTCGATTCGCCCGTCTATCTGGGCGGTGTCGCCATCGGCGCGACGGCAACCAGCTTCCTGTTTATGCTGCTGCTCTTTTTGCGCATGAGTACCACCGGGCTTACTGCCCAGGCCTATGGCGCGAAGGATCCACAGCGTTTGGCCCGCGCGCTGGTGCAGCCGCTGATCCTGGCCCTCGGTGCCGGTCTGTTGATTGTGCTGTTGCGCACACCGCTCATCGATCTGGCGCTGCATATCGTTGGCGGCAGCGAGGCCGTTCTTCATCAGGCGAGGCGCTTCCTGGAGATCCGCTGGCTCAGCGCCCCGGCATCGCTGGCTAACCTGGTGCTGCTCGGCTGGCTGCTGGGGGTGCAGTATGCCCGGGCGCCGGTGATCCTGCTGGTAGTGGGGAACCTGCTCAACATCGTGCTGGATCTTTGGCTGGTGATGGGCCTGCAGATGAACGTGCAGGGGGCTGCGCTGGCGACCGCTATCGCAGAGTACGCCACCCTGCTGATCGGCTTATGGATGGTCTGGCGGGTGCTGGCCCTGCGCGGTATTTCGCTGGCGCTGCTGAAAGCGAGCTGGCGGGGCAACATCCGCAAACTGCTGGCCCTCAATCGCGACATCATGCTGCGCTCGCTGCTGCTGCAACTCTGTTTCGGGGCGCTGACGGTAATGGGCGCGCGGCTGGGGCCGGAGATTATCGCCGTCAACGCCGTGCTGATGACCCTGCTGACCTTTACCGCCTACGCGCTGGATGGCTTCGCCTACGCGGTTGAGGCCCACTCCGGGCAGGCCTATGGCGCACGGGAAAGCGGCCAGCTGCGGGAAGTGTGGCGGGCGGCCTGCCGTCAGTCCGGCCTGGTGGCGCTCGCCTTCGCGCTCGTCTACGCCCTGGCAGGCGATCGGATCATTGCCCTGCTGACTTCGCTGCCCGAACTGCGCGCGCTGGCGAGCCACTATCTTATCTGGCAGGTGGTTTTACCGGTGGTGGGCGTCTGGTGCTATTTGCTGGATGGGATGTTTATCGGCGCAACCCGCGGGGCAGAGATGCGCAACAGCATGGCCGTAGCGGCCGCCGGTTTTGGCCTGACGCTGTTCACCCTGCCGTGGCTGGGTAATCATGGTCTGTGGCTGGCTCTGTGCGTGTTTCTTGCCCTGCGGGGGCTCTCTCTGGCCTGGATCTGGCACCGGCACTGGCGCAACGGCAGCTGGTTTTCATAGCGGCTTCACCCGACTGAATGGTAAAAGATTCCGAATAACAAACCCAACGCCGCAGGCTTATCTATAATTATTATCACGTCCAGCACGAAACGTATTTCAGGACGAACTTAACCTTAACGACCGAACGAAGAGGAATCGATGATGAATAAAGACCAAGTCGGCGGTAACTGGAAGCAATTTAAAGGTAAAGTGAAAGAACAGTGGGGCGACCTGACTGATGACGATATGACCGTCATTGAAGGTAAACGTGACCAGCTGGTGGGTAAAATTCAGGAACGCTATGGTTATGAGAAAGACCAGGCGGAGAAAGAGGTTGGTGACTGGGAAACCCGTAACAACTATCGCTGGTAATTAACCTATACCCGCAGGTACACGGATGTACGCCTAGGGCGACCTTTCAGGTCGCCCCTTTTTTTGCCCTCAGCGCGGCTTTTTCTTCAGCTGGATGGAGTGATCGTGCTGACAATCCTCCTGATGGCGACAGGCTTCCACTTCAACGCAGTTGCGGCACAGGCCGTGCGCTTCAATTACGTTGTGGCGCAGGGCAAAGCCCATCTTCGCGGCCAGAGTGTGCATGATATCTTCCACCCCTTCAGCGCCTTCTTCCTTCACGCTGCCACAGCGGTCGCAGATAAACATCGCTGAGGTGTGGGTCGGCTGATCGAACAGATGGCACAGCACGTAGCTGTTGGTTGACTCCACTTTATGCACAAAGCCCTGCTCGAGTAAAAAATCGAGCGCCCGATAGACGGTGGGCGGCTTGGCCTGAGGCTCGCTCTCGCGCAGCAGGTCGAGCAGATCGTAGGCGCTGATGGCCCCGTTTTGCAGGCTCAGCAGACGCAACACTTCAAGGCGCTGCGGAGTCAGGCGCACATTGCGTTGCGCGCACAGCTTTTCGGCTTGCGCTAACAGTGCCTGCATTGTGGTCGTTTCCATTTTGCACCTCGAATGACGTGGAATAACAAACCGCCAGTTTACCATGTTCTGACCTAAACGCCGAGATCCACCGGGTGTGCTACCCTGTCGAAAAACCACTGGGGGTGAAAAGATGAAAAGACCGGACTGCATTCGACACTGGCGCGAAGTAGAAGGCGCCGACAACTCGACCTATCCCGACAGCACAGAGCGTTTCTCCATTGGCGCGCCGCTGGCCCGTGCGCTGGGGCTGGGCCGCCTTGGTATCCATCATGAGCGCCTCCCGCCAGGGCGCCGTACTTCGTACCCGCATGCCGAAAGCGATGAAGAGGAGTTCATCTTTGTGCTCGAGGGTTATCCCGAAGCCTGGATAAACGGTTATTTATGGAAACTGGAGCCAGGAGACAGCGTCGGTTTTCCTGCCGGGACGGGCGTCTGCCACACCTTTATTAATAATACCAGTGAAGAAGTGCGGTTATTAGTGGTGGGAGAGGCGAATAAAAAACATAACCGAATTTATTATCCGCTGAATGCGGTATATGCCGCCACGCGTGAAGATCGCTGGATCGATCATCCCCCGCAATTTTTTGGTCCTCATGACGGAAAACCAGGGCAAAAGTAATTTCTTGTTCTATACATATTAAAGAAATAAGGAAATCAATAACTTAATCTAATACTAAAGTTTAGATAAATTCGGCTCCTCATACTTTTTTCACAAAGGACGTATGCCCCTGCGCGGTATTTAGCCGCCGGGGTTTATTCACCCAAAATAAGTCAGGTGTCCTGTGAAAATAAAATTCAAATTTTCTGTGGCGGGAATTGCCACCGGTATTCTTTTGGCTAATCAGGCTGGAGCAGCAAATACCTGGACGGAAGCACGCGGCGATGCAATGGGTGGAACGGGCGTTGCGTCGGCGCATTATAGCAGCGGGGTGCTGATCAACCCGGCCCTGCTGGCAAAATCCAAAGCAGAAGACGACGTCGCCATTATATTCCCCTCGGTGGGGGCGCAGATCAGCGATAAAGACAATCTGCAGGACAAGATCGATGAGATCAGCGATGAGATCAGGGCCGATCGGGAGATGATCGACGATCTGACCGTGGCGCGGATCCTGGCCGATCCGCAGGGAACGCTCAGTGAGCTTCAGGGGGCCGCGGGCAATCTGGCCGATCAGCTGGAGTTCCTCGAAGGAAAAACCGCCCACGGCAACGCGGGGGCAGGGATAGCCGTCAGCATTCCGGGTTCGGGGCTGTCGCTGGCGTTTGTCGCTAAGGCCAATGCTCACGCGCGCATCAGCTCGGAGATCGATCAGCAGGACATTGCATTCCTGCGCAGATTGCAGGGCAACGCAGGCATGACTAACCAGATGGCGCTGGGGGCGGCCCGGAACGGCAGCGACGTGATTACCCGCAACCTGAATTCCGTCGCCATGGGCAGGGCGGCGATCGTTTCCGACTACGGCGTGGCGGTTGCCCGCCAGTTTGATTTCAACGGCCTGCCAGTCTCGGTCGGCGTGACGCCAAAACTGCAGCAAACCTGGCTCTACAACTACACCACCTCCATCTATACCTACGACAGCAGCGATTTTAACAGCAGTCGTAACCGCAATGACGATACCAGTTTTAACGTCGATGTCGGCGTCGCGGTCGACTTCGGTGAAAACTGGACGGTCGGCCTGAGCGGGCAGAACCTGTTCTCACGGGATATTGATACCAACGATATTCGCATTCTCAACGGGCGTACCGGGCAGGAGGTGAGCTATCAGGACACGTACCAGATCCGCCCTCTGGTCACGGCAGGGGTGGCCTGGCATACCGGCCTGCTCACCCTCAGCGCCGATGGCGATCTGACCAAAACCCGGGGCTTCAGGAGTGAAGAAGACTCGCAGTATGTCGGGGTGGGGGCAGAAGTGTCCCTGCTGGGCTGGCTGGCGGTGCGCGGCGGCTTTCGCGGGGACGTGAAGGGCAACGACAGTAACGTCTTCACCGGCGGCTTTGGCTTCGCCCCCTTTAATACCGTGCATATCGATTTAACCGGCATTTACGGCGAAGATGAAACCTGGGGTGCCGGGGCGCAGTTCAGCGTCACCTTCTGACGGGATCCGGAGGCGCTCTGCCTCCGGCGAATATGTGCTATAGTAGCGCCCCATTTTCAGCAGATGCTTAAAACTTCGCCATGTCGTCAGAATACTCGTCCCTCTATCCTGCTCACCGTTTTTCCATCGCGCCGATGCTCGACTGGACCGACAGACACTGCCGCTACTTCCTGCGCCAGCTGTCGCGCCATACCCTGCTCTATACCGAGATGGTGACCACCGGGGCGATTATTCATGGCAAGGGCGACTATCTCGCCTTCAGCAAAGAAGAGCATCCGGTGGCGTTGCAGCTTGGCGGCAGCGATCCGGCCGCGCTGGCGCACTGTGCGAAGCTGGCAGAGGCGCGCGGTTACGACGAGATTAACCTCAACGTCGGCTGCCCGTCCGATCGCGTGCAGAACGGCATGTTTGGCGCCTGTCTGATGGGTAATGCGCAGCTGGTGGCCGACTGCGTGAAAGCGATGCGCGATGTGGTCTCCATTCCGGTGACGGTCAAAACCCGTATCGGCATCGACGAGCAGGACAGCTACGAATTTCTCTGTGACTTCATCGGCACGGTGGCCGGCAAGGGCGAGTGCGAGATGTTTATCATCCATGCCCGCAAAGCCTGGCTCTCGGGCCTGAGCCCGAAAGAGAACCGTGAGATCCCGCCGCTGGATTACCCACGCGTTTATCAGTTGAAGCGCGATTTCCCACAGCTGACCATGTCGATCAACGGCGGCATCAAGTCTCTTGACGAGGCGAAAGCGCATTTACAGCATATGGACGGCGTCATGGTAGGGCGCGAGGCGTACCAGAACCCGGGCGTGCTGGCAGCGGTGGACCGCGAAATCTTTGGTATGGACGCCGCCGATCGCGATCCGGTGGCGGTGGTGCGGGCGATGTACCCCTACATTGAGCGCGAGCTAAGCAATGGTACTTATCTGGGCCATGTGACCCGCCACATGCTGGGTCTGTTCCAGGGGATCCCGGGCGCGCGCCAGTGGCGCCGCTACCTGAGTGAAAACGCCCATAAGGCGGGCGCCGATATCGAGGTGCTGGAGCAGGCGCTGCGTCTGGTGGCAGACAAGCGATAATTTTCACTAAAAGTTCGTCAAATTCACCACGCCCGGCGCAGCATTGCCGGGCGTTTTCTTTTTATATCAATAGGTTAATTTTTGGCACGGATCTTGTAATGGTGATACCAGCGTATCGTTGTGATGCATTCGGGAGAGAGCCATGCTGGAACTACTTTTTGTGATTGGATTTTTTGTCATGCTGTTGGTCACCGGCGTCTCACTGCTGGGTATTGTTGCCGCACTGGTGGTCGCTACCGTGGTGATGTTTATCGGCGGATTGTTTGCCCTGATGCTGAAACTGCTGCCGTGGTTGCTGCTGGCCGTGGCGGTGGTGTGGGCGATACGGGCGATTAAATCGCCAAAAATCCCACGCTATCAGCGCAATAACCGCTTTCGTTACTAAGGTATTGAGTGGTTCGTCACATCCTTGCAACTTTTACGGCAGCATTGCTTAGAACAGAATAGGATTTAGTTATCGAATCTGTCACTATTGCCGCCGTTAAAGAATTCATCGCGCTGTACCCTACATACAGCCGAACTAAAAAAAGAAAAGAAAAGGGCTTCCTACGGGAAGCCCAATTTCTTTTTAGGGGATCAGTAAACTTGAACCCTGTGTCGCCCGGCTCTCCAGCACCTCATGCGCACGCTGCGCGTCACTCAGCGGATACTTCTGCGCCTCTGCCACATCCACCTTAATCACGCCGCTGGCAATCAACGAGAACAGCTCGTTGCTGGCCTCAACCAGTTCGTCACGATTCGTGATGTAGCCCTGTAGCGAAGGGCGGGTGGCGAACAGCGAACCTTTCTGGTTAAGAATACCCAGATTGACGCCGGTCACCGGGCCGGAGGCGTTGCCGAAGCTGACCATCAGGCCGCGGCGTTGCAGACAGTCCAGCGAGGCTTCCCAGGTATCTTTGCCCACCGAGTCATAGACCACGCGCACCTTTTTACCGCCGGTGATCTCTTTCACCCGCTCGACGATGCTCTCTTCGCGATAGTTGATCACCTGCCAGGCACCCGCCTGCAGCGCACGCTGCGCCTTTTGCGCATTGCCGACGGTGCCGATCAGCTTGGCCCCCAGCGCTTTTGCCCACTGGCAGGCAATCAGCCCGACGCCGCCTGCGGCTGCGTGGAACAGAAACTGTTCGTCAGGTTTGATCTCATAGGTTTTGCGTAACAGATAAAAGACCGTCAGCCCTTTCAGGAAGGAGGCGGCGGCCTGCTCAAAGGAGATGGCATCCGGCAGAATGGCGGCTTTATCCGCCGGGACGTTGTGGACCGAGCTGTAGGCGCCGAGGGCGGATTGCGCATACACCACGCGGTCGCCCTCCTTTATATGCTTCACGGCGCTGCCCACTTTGACCACCACTCCGGCCGCCTCGGTGCCCAGTCCGCTTGGCAGGGCCGGGGGCGGATAGAGGCCGCCGCGGATATAGGTATCGATATAGTTAATGCCAATGGCTTTGTTTTCCACCTGGACTTCGTTATCGCCAGGCGCGGTGGGGGTAAACTCTACCGCCCTGAGAACGTCCGGGCCGCCGTGCTTATGAAATTCAATACGCGTTGCCATGCTCCCTCCATTAGACTTAGAAAATATGGTAATCTTTCGACCCACTCTCTATCTCGGTAACTCCATTCACTATGGCAGGAAACAAACCCTTCAACAAACAGACTGAGCCCCGCGAGCGCGATCCGCAGTTAGCCGGGTTAAAGGTCCCGCCGCACTCGATTGAAGCGGAACAGTCGGTGTTGGGCGGTTTAATGCTGGATAACGAGCGCTGGGATGACGTTGCCGAGCGCGTCGTCACCGACGATTTCTATACCCGCCCGCACCGCCATATCTTTACCGAGATGGCGCGTCTGCAGGAATCCGGTAGCCCCATCGACCTGATCACGCTCGCGGAATCGCTGGAGCGTCAGGGGCAACTGGAGTCGGTGGGTGGCTTCGCCTATCTGGCCGAGTTATCGAAAAACACGCCAAGTGCGGCGAACATCAGCGCTTATGCCGATATCGTACGTGAACGTGCGGTAGTGCGCGACATGATCTCCGTCGCCAACGAGATCGCCGAAGCCGGTTTCGACCCCCAGGGGCGTAACAGCGACGAGCTACTCGATCTGGCCGAGTCGCGGGTCTTCAAAATCGCTGAAAGCCGCGCCAATAAAGACGAAGGGCCGAAAAACATCGCCGAGGTGCTCGATGCCACCGTCTCGCGTATTGAGCAGCTGTTCCAGCAGCCGCACGACGGGGTCACCGGGGTCAATACCGGCTATGACGATCTGAATAAAAAGACCGCCGGGCTCCAGCCGTCGGATCTGATTATCGTCGCCGCGCGTCCGTCGATGGGTAAAACCACCTTTGCAATGAACCTCGTCGAAAATGCGGCGATGTTGCAGGATAAACCGGTTTTAATCTTCAGTCTGGAGATGCCCTCCGAGCAGATCATGATGCGTTCTCTGGCCTCGCTGTCGCGCGTGGACCAGACCCGCATTCGTACCGGCCAGCTCGACGATGAGGACTGGGCGCGGATCTCCGGCACCATGGGCATCCTGCTGGAAAAACGAAACATCTATATCGATGACTCCTCCGGCCTGACGCCGACGGAAGTGCGCTCCCGCGCGCGCCGTATCGCCCGCGAGCATGGCGGCATCGGCCTGATCATGATTGACTACCTCCAGCTGATGCGCGTTCCGTCGCTCTCGGACAACCGTACCCTGGAAATTGCCGAAATCTCCCGCTCGCTGAAAGCGCTGGCGAAAGAGCTACAGGTACCGGTGGTGGCGCTGTCGCAGCTTAACCGCTCCCTGGAACAGCGCGCCGACAAGCGCCCGGTCAACTCCGACCTGCGTGAATCCGGCTCCATCGAGCAGGATGCCGACCTGATCATGTTCATCTACCGTGATGAGGTCTATCACGAGAACAGCGACCTGAAAGGGATCGCCGAAATTATTATCGGTAAGCAGCGTAACGGCCCGATCGGTACGGTGCGGCTGACCTTTAACGGCCAGTGGTCGCGCTTTGATAATTATGCGGGACCGCAATACGACGATGAATAACTCTCCGACATTCTTTTAACAAGGAATTGCAATGCAAGCGGCAACTGTAGTCATTAACCGCCGCGCTCTGCGACACAACCTGCAACGCCTGCGTGAACTGGCGCCCGCCAGCAAACTGGTTGCAGTCGTGAAAGCGAACGCTTACGGACACGGTCTGATCGAGACCGCGCGAACGCTCCCCGATGCCGACGCCTTTGGCGTCGCCCGTCTCGAAGAAGCCCTGCGCCTGCGCGAAGGGGGGATCACCCAGCCGATCCTGCTGCTCGAGGGCTTCTTTAACGCCACCGACCTGCCGACCATCGCCGCAAAACGGCTGCATACCGCAGTGCACAACCTGGAGCAGCTCGAGGCGCTGGAGAACGCGGTACTCAGCGAGCCTGTCACCGTCTGGATGAAGCTCGACACCGGCATGCACCGTCTGGGCGTTCGCCCGGAGCAGGCAGAGGCCTTTTATCAGCGCTTAAGCCAGTGCCAGAACGTTCACCAGCCGGTCAATATCGTCAGCCATTTCGCCCGGGCCGACGAGCCCGAATGCGGTGCGACCGAGCAGCAGCTCGATATCTTCAACACCTTCTGCGAAGGCAAGCCGGGGATGCGCTCGATTGCGGCCTCCGGCGGCATTCTGCTGTGGCCGCAGTCCCATTTCGACTGGACACGTCCGGGCATTATCCTCTACGGCGTCTCGCCGCTGGAGGGTAAACCCTGGGGGCCAGACTTTGGTTTTCAGCCGGTGATGTCGCTCACCTCCAGCCTGATTGCGGTGCGCGAGCATAAAGCCGGGGAGCCGGTGGGCTATGGCGGCACCTGGGTCAGCGAGCGCGATACCCGTCTGGGCGTGGTGGCGATGGGCTACGGCGACGGCTACCCGCGCGCCGCGCCGTCCGGTACGCCGGTGCTGGTGAACGGCCGCGAAGTGACCATCGTCGGACGCGTGGCGATGGACATGATCTGTATTGACCTCGGGCCCGAGGCGCAGGAGAAAGCGGGCGATCCGGTGACCCTTTGGGGCGAAGGTTTACCCGTAGAGCGGATCGCGGAAATCACAAAAGTGAGTGCTTACGAACTTATTACACGCCTGACGTCGCGGGTGGCGATGCACTACCTCGACTGACGGCTATGTTCCCTCTCCTGATGGGAGAGGGAGTAAAGCAGGTTCTGTTGCCCAACCCCCATCTTCCTTAACATCCTCTCGATCTTCTGCTGCTTCCGGTTTATTGTTGAATTCCCTGCCTCATTATTATCCGGAGAACCATCGCGTGTTCCAGAAAGTCGACGCCTATGCTGGCGACCCCATCCTCTCCTTAATGGAGCGTTTCAAAGAAGATCCCCGGGGCGATAAAGTTAACCTCAGTATCGGTCTGTACTACAACGAAGCAGGCATTATTCCGCAGCTGCAGGCGGTGGCCAAAGCCGAAGCGCGTCTTAATGCCACGCCACACGGCGCGTCGCTCTATCTGCCGATGGAAGGGCTGAACAGCTATCGTCACACCATTGCTCCGCTGCTGTTTGGCGCAGAGCATCCGGTGCTGGTGGAAAAGCGCGTTGCCACTATCCAGACCCTGGGCGGCTCAGGCGCGCTGAAAGTCGGGGCCGACTTCCTGCACAAGTATTTCCCGGAGTCCGGGGTCTGGGTGAGCGACCCGACCTGGGAAAACCACGTCGCCATCTTTGAAGGCGCAGGCTTTACGGTGAATACCTACCCGTGGTTTGACGATCAGAGCAACGGCGTGCGCGTTGGCGCGTTGCTGGAAAAACTGAGCACCCTGCCGGAACGCAGCATTGTGCTGCTGCACCCGTGCTGCCATAACCCGACCGGTGCCGATCTGACCAACGATCAGTGGGATGCGGTCATTGAAGTGCTGAAGGCCCGCAACCTGATCCCGTTCCTCGACATTGCCTATCAGGGCTTTGGTGCCGGGATGGAAGAGGACGCCTACGCCATTCGCGCCATCGCCAGCGCAGGCCTGCCGGCACTGGTCAGTAACTCCTTCTCCAAAATCTTCTCGCTGTATGGCGAGCGTGTCGGCGGCCTGTCGGTAGTCTGCGAGGATCAGGATGCTGCCGGACGCGTGCTCGGCCAGCTGAAAGCCACCGTGCGTCGCATCTACTCCAGCCCGCCAAACTTTGGCGCGCAGGTGGTGGCGACCGTGCTGGGCGATGATGAACTCAAGGCCGAGTGGCTGGCGGAAGTGGAAGCGATGCGTACCCGTATCCTTTCCATGCGTCAGACGCTGGTCGACGTGCTGAAAGAGGCGGTTCCGGGGCACAACTTCGACTACCTGCTACAGCAGCGCGGCATGTTCAGCTACACCGGCTTCAGCGCGCAGCAGGTGGATCGCCTGCGTGATGAGTTTGGCGTCTACCTGATTGCCAGCGGACGCATGTGCGTGGCGGGTCTGAACAGCAGCAACGTTCAGCGCGTGGCGCAGGCTTTTGCCGCTGTGATGTAAGCACTTACTCACGGTCTCCTTCCGTTGGCGAAGGGGGCCGGAATAGGTAAACCCCGCTTTGTGATACCCCTCTTTTTATTATGGTTTATATAAAGAATTCCCTTTCATTCCCCTCCGGCTACGGTTATTTTCGAGGTGGTTTTTGACCATCCGCTCAAAATAAAAAATAACGGTTTCAATATTCAGGGGAAAACATGCGCAAAATCAAACTGGCGCTCAGCGCCGTCTGCTTATTGCTCCCGCTCAGCCACCCGGTGGTGGCGCGCCCCTCATCACCTCCACCGTTATACACCGGCACCACCACCGCCAGACTGGCCGAGCAGGCACCGATCCACTGGGTGTCTGTTGCCCAGATTGAAAACAGCCTGATGGGGCGTCCGCCCATGTCGGTGGGATTTGATATTGATGACACCGTGCTGTTCTCCAGCCCGGGCTTCTGGCGGGGTAAAAAAACCTGGTCACCGGACAGTGATGACTACCTGAAAAACCCGGCCTTCTGGCAGCAGATGAACAACGGCTGGGACGAGTTCAGCATTCCGAAAGAGGTGGCCCGCGCGCTGATTGCCATGCACGTCAAGCGTGGCGACAGGATCTGGTTTATTACCGGGCGTCATCCCACTAAAACCGAAACCGTCACCAAAACGTTGCAGGACGCTTTCCTGATCCCCGCCGCGGCCATGAATCCGGTCATTTTTGCCGGTGAGAAATCTGGCAGAAACAACAAAGCCCAGTGGATGGAGCAGAAGCAGATCAAGATTTACTACGGCGATGCGGACAGCGACATAACTGCGGCTCGCGAGGCGGGTGCCAGAGGCATCCGGGTGCTGCGCGCCTCCAACTCGACGTACAAACCGCTCCCACAGGCGGGAGCGTTTGGCGAAGAGGTGATCGTCAATTCAGAATACTGAGTGTTCGGGCAGAAAAGACGCTTTTTTAAGCACATTTTCCCGCTACGGGTTTTACCTTTCGTCGTATTGCTGCACACTTAGAAGGATTATCCTGTAAAACGGAGCAGCACATGTGGTATCAGCAAACCCTGACCCTGCGCGCCAGGTCTCGTGGTTTTCATCTGGTGACGGACGAGGTCCTTGGACAGATCCGCGATCTTCCCCGCATTAACGTCGGTTTACTGCATCTGTTGCTGCAACACACGTCAGCCTCCCTCACCCTCAACGAGAATTGCGATCCCACCGTCCGTTCCGATATGGAGCAGCATTTTCTCAAAACCGTTCCCGACGATGCCCGCTGGGAACATGATGATGAGGGGCCAGACGACATGCCTTCCCATATTAAATCCTCCTTGCTGGGCGTCTCTTTGCTGCTGCCGGTGAATCACGGCCGCGTGCAGCTCGGCACCTGGCAGGGGATCTGGCTGGGAGAACACCGTATCCATGGCGGTTCGCGCAAAATTATCGCTACGCTACAAGGGGAATAATGATGACCATTTCGGAGATACTTCAGTACTGCATGAATAAGCCGGGTGCGGAGCAAAGCGTACACAGTGACTGGAAGGCCACCCAGATCAAGGTCGCAGACGTGCTGTTTGCGATGGTGAAAGACGTGGAGGGGCGTCCGGCGGCCTCGCTAAAAACCAGCCCGGAACTGGCGGATTTGCTGCGCCAGCAGCACACCGACGTGCGTCCCAGCAAGCACCTGAATAAAGCGCACTGGAGCACGGTCTATCTGGATGGGTCGATACCGGATTCGCAGATTTACTATTTGGTGGATGCCTCGTACAAGCAGGCGGTGGAACTGCTGCCGGAGATGACCCGGCAGCAGCTGTCAGTGTGACGACTACAGAAGTGGTTTAAGGAAGCGGGCCGTGTGCGAGGCTTCGCACTCCGCGACGGTTTCCGGGGTGCCGGAAACCAGGATTTCGCCGCCGCCGCTGCCGCCTTCCGGACCGAGATCGACAATCCAGTCCGCGGTTTTAATCACGTCCAGGTTGTGCTCAATCACCACGATAGTGTTGCCCTGATCGCGCAGCTGGTGCAGCACGTCGAGTAACTGCTGGATATCGGCAAAGTGCAGACCGGTGGTCGGCTCATCCAGAATGTACAGCGTCTGCCCGGTGCCGCGTTTGGAGAGCTCACGCGCCAGCTTCACGCGCTGCGCCTCGCCGCCCGACAGGGTGGTTGCCGACTGGCCCAGACGAATGTAGGTCAGACCGACATCCATCAGGGTCTGGAGCTTACGCGCCAGCGCCGGAACGGCATCAAAGAACTCACGGGCCTCTTCGATGGTCATATCCAGCACTTCGTGGATGGTCTTGCCTTTGTACTTAATCTCCAGCGTTTCGCGGTTATAGCGTTTGCCTTTGCACTGGTCGCACGGCACGTAGATATCCGGCAGGAAGTGCATTTCGACCTTGATCACCCCATCGCCCTGACAGGCTTCACAGCGGCCACCGCGGACGTTAAAGCTGAAACGTCCAGGCGTATAGCCGCGCGAACGCGATTCCGGCACGCCGGCAAAGAGTTCACGTACCGGCGTAAACACGCCGGTATAGGTGGCCGGGTTCGAGCGTGGCGTACGACCGATCGGGCTCTGGTCGATATCGATCACCTTGTCGAAGTGCTCCAGGCCGTGGATCTCGCGATACGGCGCCGGTTCAGCCAGGGTTGCCCCGTTCAGCTGGGTCTGAGCAATCGGGAACAGGGTGTCGTTAATCAGCGTTGATTTACCGGAACCCGAGACACCCGTGATACAGGTGAACAGGCCGACCGGCAGGGTCAGGGTCACGTCTTTCAGGTTGTTACCGCGCGCCCCGGTGAGCTTCAGCACTTTTTCGGGGTTGGCGGGTACGCGCTGTTTCGGCACTTCAATCTTGCGCTTGCCGCTCATGTACTGGCCGGTCAGGGATTCTGGTACCGCCATAATGGCGTCCAGTGGACCTTCCGCTACCACCTGGCCGCCGTGGACGCCGGCCCCGGGGCCGATGTCGATCACGTGGTCGGCCGCGCGGATCGCGTCTTCATCGTGCTCAACCACAATCACAGTGTTGCCGAGGTTACGCAGATGGATCAGCGTCCCGAGCAGACGTTCGTTGTCGCGCTGGTGCAGGCCGATGGACGGCTCATCCAGCACGTACATCACCCCCACCAGGCCCGCGCCGATCTGGCTCGCCAGACGGATACGCTGGGCTTCACCGCCGGACAAGGTCTCTGCCGAGCGGGAAAGAGTGAGGTAGTTCAGACCGACGTTGACCAGGAACTTGAGGCGATCGCCGATCTCTTTCAGCACTTTCTCAGCGATTTGCGCCCGCTGACCGGAGAGCTTCAGGTTGTTGAAGAAGTCCATCGCATGGCCGATGCTCATGTCTGAGATGGTCGGCAGCGGCGTGTTCTCAACATACACGTGGCGCGCTTCGCGGCGCAGACGGGTACCGTCACAGGTGGCGCAGGAGCGGTTGCTGATGAACTTCGCCAGCTCTTCACGTACCGCGCTGGATTCCGTCTCTTTGTAACGGCGTTCCATGTTGTGCAGCACGCCTTCAAACGGATGACGGCGCACCGAGGTATCGCCGCGATCGTTCATGTATTTAAACTCGATGTTCTCTTTAGCGGAACCGAACAGGATCACTTTGTGCACGGTTGGGCTCAGGCTGCCCCACGGCGCTTCGACGTCGAATTTATAGTGTTCAGCCAGCGACTTCAGCATCTGGAAGTAGTAGAAGTTACGCTTATCCCAGCCGCGGATCGCGCCGCCAGCCAGCGACAGTTCCGGGTTCTGGATCACCCGGTCAGGATCGAAATACTGCTGCACGCCCAGGCCATCACAGGTTGGGCAGGCGCCAGCCGGGTTGTTGAACGAGAACAGGCGCGGTTCCAGCTCGCGCATGCTGTAGCCGCACACCGGGCAGGCGAAGTTGGCAGAGAAGAGCAGCTCTTCCGCTTGCGGGTCGTCCATATCGGCCACCACGGCCGTACCGCCGGAGAGATCCAGCGCGGTTTCGAACGACTCCGCCAGGCGCTGGGTCAGGTCATCACGCACCTTAAAGCGGTCGATCACGACCTCGATGGTGTGTTTCTTTTGCAGCTCCAGCTTCGGCGGATCGGAGAGATCGCACACTTCCCCGTCGATACGGGCGCGGATATAACCCTGGCTGGCCAGGTTTTCCAGCGTTTTGGTGTGCTCGCCTTTGCGCTCTTTAATGATTGGCGCCAGCAGCATCAGGCGTTTGCCTTCCGGCTGCGCCAGCACGTTATCCACCATCTGGCTGACGGTCTGGGCCGCCAGCGGGACATCGTGGTCCGGGCAGCGCGGCTCGCCCACGCGGGCATACAGCAGACGCAGGTAATCATGGATTTCGGTGATGGTCCCGACGGTGGAGCGCGGGTTGTGAGAAGTCGACTTCTGCTCAATGGAGATGGCCGGCGACAACCCTTCGATATGGTCGACGTCCGGTTTTTCCATCAGCGACAGGAACTGGCGCGCATATGCAGAGAGCGATTCAACGTAACGACGCTGCCCTTCGGCATACAGGGTGTCGAAAGCCAGTGAGGATTTGCCTGAGCCTGAAAGCCCGGTCACGACGATCAGTTTGTCGCGAGGGATGACGAGGTTGATATTCTTGAGATTGTGGGTGCGGGCGCCCCGAACTTCTATCTTATCCATTCACCTTTCCCGGTAGGTAGATACACGGAATGCCTGGTTTGTTTGAAGGACAACCGGCAGAAACGATTAATTATGACACAAATTGACCTGGCTGGATATACAGTATTGGAATGCAAATTCTGATTACTTGTGCAACAATGTATCCTTCGTGAGAAGTCTGGAAGATGCTTCCCAACTATCGGAAGACCACGTGGAAATGGTACACTCGCGCGCTTACACTATTCAGACAAGTTTTCAGGAGACACGATCATGGCCAGCAGAGGCGTAAACAAGGTGATTCTCGTCGGTAATCTGGGCCAGGACCCGGAAGTACGCTATATGCCGAGTGGTGGTGCAGTGGCCAACATTACGCTGGCTACTTCCGAATCCTGGCGTGATAAAGCGACCGGTGAGATGAAAGAGCAGACCGAATGGCACCGCGTTGTGCTGTTTGGCAAACTGGCCGAAGTGGCCGGTGAATATCTGCGTAAAGGCTCCCAGGTCTATATCGAAGGCCAGCTGCGTACCCGCAAATGGACCGATCAGTCCGGCGCAGAAAAATACACCACCGAAGTGGTGGTCAACGTTGGCGGCACCATGCAGATGCTGGGTGGCCGTCAGGGCGGTGGCGCACCAGCAGGTGGCGGCCAGCAGCAGCAGGGCGGTTGGGGTCAGCCTCAGCAGCCGCAGGGCGGCAACCAGTTCAGCGGCGGCGCACAGTCCCGTCCGCAGCAGCAGCCGTCTGCACCGGCACAGTCCAACGAACCGCCAATGGATTTCGACGACGATATCCCGTTCTGATAATCAGAACCTGCCTTTCGTAACAACAAAAAACCCAGACGATGTCTGGGTTTTTTTATATCTACTAGGTGTACATCATTGGCCAGTCTGGTGGCGTATGGCTCATCGCCTCGACCATTACCGCTTTAACGTTGTTCCAGATAACGGCCACATCCAGCAGGGTGATGCCCAGCAGGCCGGTCGCGAACCAGCATGCCGCCGCCAGACCCAGACAGGTGCTGATCACCGCCAGCGCGGTGTAATCCGATTTACGAAATTGAATGTTCAGCGTGCTGGCCAGAAACATCAGCACTGCGCTCAACAACTCCCAGCGTGCAAACACAACACCGGCGGTAATAGCTGCCATAAAACGATCCTCAAAGATAACCGCCGCCGGGTAAAGCGCGACGTTGCCCACACGCTGTGGCAAACTGGCTATCGGCAGGCTCAGACTCACAACAATGAAACGATGTTTCTTGTTACATAAGATATGTGAACTATATCACGTTTGTTCTTTTATTCGCCACTGGGCAAATGCATAAAAATGGCTTTTTATAACCTTTCTATTAACGTGGTTATTGCGATCGAAAATATATATTTAGCCTGCTAACCGGTGTATTTATGACAACTTTACTGATAATTCATCGGGATAAGAAAACATGTACAGCGCGGCAGCTGATGTACAATATTTACAGCCTCAGGGCTATAGATTATGCTTCTTTCCGTTGCTTACTCTGTTCGTAATAAATAAATCAGGCTTGTGCTTTTTGTTGTTTATTATTCTTTGTCCTTTTATTTTTACACACGCATCCCAGTAAGAGAGTCGCATTAATGTATGCTGACTGAATATCACTTTATTCCTGATTAATTCGTTGCGGTATTTCTGTCTCGTTAATGAGCTGCGAATAAACAATGACGCAAGTAAATCGAGAGAATATTAAAGACAGTACCCGAGCCCTGCACGCATTAGCTAAATTAATGCCAAAATTATCGTCCCACGCCACCTTAACGGATCTGCTGGAGACGATTAATCATACCTTTGGTGCCCAGCTTAGCTGGGTGATGATGCAGGATGATACGGGCCAGCCGCAGTTTGTCAGTGCCGGGGAATTAACCTGCCATCCGCTGGAAATTAATGCATTTCTTGCCAGCCTGTTATTGCAACGCCATCGCCGTCCGTGGCAGGTCATCGGCTGGAAAGAGAATATGGGTGCGTTGATATTTCCTCCAGGGCATCCGGGACATCGCCAGTTACAGTGCGGGGTGCTGTGTCAAATGGCCCCGCATCAGCACGGTTACTTCTTCCTGGGGTTTACGCAACCGCAAAGCACTATCACCGTGCTGAAAGAGGTGGTGATTATCCTGGTAGAAAAGCTAAAGGATTTTGTCACCGGGCTTGTCGCGCGTGAACGCACGGCAAAAGAGATGCAGCGGATGATCGCCCAGTACAAAACGCTGTTTGAACGGGCGCCGGTGCTGATGAACTCTTTCGACAGGCATAGCCGCTGCGTATTGTGGAATGCCGAATGCGAAAAGGTGTTTGGCTGGTCGATGGCGGAGATTAACGCCCATGCCGAGCCGCTGGCGCTGTTTTATCCTGACCCGGAGATGCGACGCCGGGTGCACGAGTCGGTGAACAGCACCCCGTTGAACGATATGTATGAATGGCACCCGGTACGCCGGGACGGTACGCAGCTGACGGTCCTGTGGTCGAATATCGCCCTGCCGGACGGCTCGATCCTCAATATCGGGCTCGATATCACCGCCCGTAAAAAAGCGGAGCGACAGCTGGAGATGAAGGCCATGACCGACGATCTGACGCGCTGTTTAAATCGCTTTGCCATCCTGCAGCGGATTGCCGCTGCCCTGGAGGCCAGCCGGCGGCAGGAGGTCGACAGCCATTTCTCGGTCCTGATGTTTGACCTGGATTTCTTTAAACAGATTAATGACCAGTGGGGCCACCTGGTGGGGGATGCCGCGCTGGTGCACTTCTGCGACTGCCTGCGGGCGCTGATCCCGCCCGGTTCGGCGCTGGGCCGGGTCGGTGGAGAGGAGTTTTTACTGCTGATGCCGAAGAGCCGCAGCGACGCGGCGGTGCAGCTCTCCACCCGGCTTCGCAAGGCGCTGTCCGTGACGCCGCTTAACGTTGGCAGCCGGACGCTGATCCTCTCCTTTAGCGCGGGGGTGGTGGAGGTAAGCGGTGAACAGCACGATACCTCCTCGCTACTCATTAGCGCAGATAAGGCACTTTATGATGCCAAACGCGCGGGAAGAGGAAAAACAATCGTCGCGGTTGATTATTTATAAATCACTTTAATCATTATCATGGGATAAATAGCACAAAATTTCATGATGAAGTTGCGCTTTTTTGACGCTGTCGGTAGTTTGACTTAATCGACGACATTCTGTTGAGTTATCCGGGAGCCTGGCTTTCGCCACCGGTAATTATTTTACTTAATAAACAGGAAACGAATACTTTCAGTTTGGCTTACGGACAAATATTATCGGCATAACCAAATATTAGGTTATTGGTGTTAAAAGTCAGTTGCTAACTTCGCATGATTCATGCAACGTAATCACCTGTTTAGCAAAGCATCCGGCCTTCATGATTACAGGCACATAAAAAGCAGGGATATAGGGCGGAAATGAATCGTAGCGCACGGGACAAGGTGCTGAGGATAGTCGGGGTTATCATGGTAGTTTTGCTACCTGTGATGCTTGCGTTATGGTTTGCCCAGCAACGCGCGGTCAACGAAACAAGTAGTCAGCTTCGATCCTTTGCCCAACTCGCTTTAGACAAAACTGAACTGGTCATTCAGCAGGTGGATCTGGCCCGGCAGGCGGCTGAACAGTATTCGGGTGATATTTGCACGCCGGCACATCGGCAAAATATGTTAAATATCGTCCGGGGCCGGCTTTACATTGCCGACCTGCTCTATGCTGAAGGGCGTGAATTCCTCTGCTCAACGACGAGCACCCCCGATAATCCCTATATTATTTCCGCCGCCAATTACCAACGCCAGCCTGACGTCTCTATCTATTATTACCGCGACACCCCATTTTATGCGGGATATAAGATGACTTATATGCAATTAGGTCATTATGTGGTGGTGGTTAATCCGCTGACCTATAGCGAAGTGATGTCTTCGGATCGTTCTCTGGCATGGGGCGTATTTGATACGATAACCAATGCCTTTTTCTCCGTCAGCGAACAGGCCAATCAGAATGAATTAAAAACGCTGATTAGCGATAACGATCTGGCGTTCCAGAATGAAGGCCGCTTTTATACTATTGTTCGCTCGGACAAGCGCCCGATTGCCGCTATTGTTTCAACGACTAACCAGCGCTTTTATGAAGTGCTCTATCATCAGGCGACATTAACCCTGCCGCTGGGGATGATCAGCAGCATTATTATTTTACTGATGTGGTCGAGAACACGACGCGAATTTAACTCCCCGGGTCGCTTATTGCATCGGGCATTAAATAAAAGACAGCTTTGTCTGCACTACCAGCCGATTATCGATATTAAAACCAACCTTTGTGTCGGGGCAGAGGCACTGTTGCGATGGCCTGGGTTTAACGGTCCGGTGATGAGCCCGGTAGAGTTTATCCCGCTGGCAGAAAAAGAGGGCATGAGCGAGCGCATTACCGACTACGTGGTGGAAGAAGTCTTCAGCGATCTGGGTCCTTTCCTGGCCTGCAACCCACATATCTATATCTCCATTAACCTGTCGGCCACGGACTTTCACTCTTCACGCCTGATTGCCATGATCTCCGATAAAGCCCGCCACTACAACGTCCGGGCCCAGCAAATCAAAATCGAAGTGACCGAGCGCGGGTTTATCGACGTGCCGAAAACGACGCCGGTGATTCAGGCGTTTCGACAGGCAGGATATGAAGTGGCGATCGATGATTTTGGTACCGGCTATTCCAACCTGCACAACCTCTACTCGCTGAACGTGGATATCCTGAAAATCGATAAATCTTTTATTGATACGCTGACCACCAACAGCACCAGCCATCTGATCGTCGAGCACATTATCGAAATGGCCCAAAGCCTGCGCTTAAAAACCATCGCGGAAGGGGTGGAAACGGCGGAACAGGTCACGTGGTTAAACAAGCGCGGCGTGCAGTATTGTCAGGGCTGGCACTTTGCAAAGGCAATGTCGCCGCAGGATTTCATGACCTGGCAGCAACAGCCTGTCGCGGCAACACTCGCCCACAGCCATTAATTCAGCTGATGACGATAGTCGCTGGGGGTCCGATCAAACTCGCGGCGGAATACGCGGGAAAACGTCTGCTGGGAGACATAACCCAGATCCATGGCGATATCAAAAATAGGGCGCTGGGTGGTGCGTAACGCCTGGGCGGCCAGCAATAATCTGCGTTGACGAATGTACTCGCCGAGCGTCTGGTGCATAACGGCGCGGAACATCCTCTGTAAGTACCACTTCGAATAACCCGACTTTTTAGCCACCACATCGATACTCAAGGGTTGATCGATATGGTCATCCATCCATTCAATAAGTGTCTGAATAATTTGTTGATGCGACATAGAGCAGCCTCTTTCTGGTTACACCTGTATCGGTTAATTCGTCGTTTTGTCTGCGGGCGAGTATAATTCCTCAAGTTAACTTGAGGTAAAGAGGTTTTATGGAAAAGAAATTACCGCGGATAAAACCGCTGCTCACCCCGGGCGAGGTGGCCAGGCGCAGCGGCGTGGCGGTGTCAGCGCTGCATTTCTATGAAAGCAAAGGGTTAATTAAGAGCATCCGCAACACCGGCAACCAGCGCCGTTATACCCGCGACGTGCTGCGCTACGTGGCGATCATTAAGATTGCCCAACGTATCGGCATCCCGCTGGCCACCATTGGCGAGGCGTTCGGTATCCTGCCGGAGGGGCATACCCTGAGTGCGAAAGAGTGGAAAGCGCTCTCCTCCCAGTGGCGCGACGAACTGGATCGGCGCATCCACACCCTGGAAGCGCTGCGCGATGAGCTTGACGGCTGCATTGGCTGCGGATGCCTGTCGCGCAGCGACTGTCCGCTGCGTAACCCTGGCGATAAGCTGGGCGAGCAGGGCACCGGCGCGCGGCTGTTGGAAGAGGATTAGCCCGACGCATAAAAAACTAAAGCGCCACAACAGGGCGCTTTAGTTTATTCCCGGTCTTTGTCTTTCTCTCTATCCCGCTGGTTCACAGGAGGGTTTCCCCCGACATCAACACCCCTCAGTCGAGCATGCTTTGGAGGTTCCGGTTTGTGCTGACAATTTAAGTCTAGGCCGGGGGCCCGGGTTTGCCAGCGTCACTGAGCAAAAACTCGGCGAAATTTTTTCGCCAGGTTGTGCAATTTTCTATAGTTAGTGGATAAGCCCAACTGGAGATGACCATGATTAAGGTCCACCACCTCAACCAGTCCCGATCCCAGCGCGTGCTCTGGGCGCTGGAAGAGCTCTCGCTGCCCTATCAGATTGAGCGCTATGAGCGCGATAAAACCATGATGGCACCCGCCGCGTTGCGCAAAGTCCACCCGCTGGGTAAATCTCCGGTGCTGGAAGATAACGGTCTGATCCTGGCGGAGTCGGGCGCTATTCTTGAATACCTGCAGGAGACCTACGATCCCGGGTCGCAGCTTAAGCCGCAGGATCGCGAGCTGAAACTGCACTACCGATTCTGGCTGCACTACGCGGAAGGCTCCCTGATGCCGCTGCTGCTGATGAAGCTGGTCTTCTCCAGCCTCGGTAAACCGCCGATCCCGTTTGGCCTGCGCTCGCTGGGCAAAGTGCTGGGGCAGGGGGTGCAGAAAGCGTATCTCAACCGCCAGCTGGAAACCCACGCCCGTTTTCTGGAATCCTGGCTTAAGGATCACCGCTGGTTTGCCGGGGATCGCCTCAGCATGGCGGATGTCCAAATGAGCTTTCCGGTATTTGCCCTGCTGGAACGTGGCGGTATCAAGGATCTCCCTCACCTGCAGACGTGGAAGAAAAATGTCGAAATGCGTCCCGCCTGGCAGCGTGCGATCCAGCAGGGCGGTCCGTTCGAAATCCCTGGCGAGTCCTGAAAATGTTATCAAATTGCGCATTCACGATAACGTTTGCGCATACTCTGTCTACTTCTTCACCACTGCGCAGGGAAATTAGCGAAAAACGGCAAAGTTAAGTTGAAAACGCCCATCTTCAGGACGGATAATCGTTTGCCTTTAATTCAACACCCGTTTTGTCAGCGCGAAGCTAAACGTTTGCTTTTTTTATGACGCCCCTTTTTGTCATAAACGCAGCACAGGGATATGACGTTTCGCTGGTCGTGGAGTGTCCATCACGCTGACCGACGACGATTATCATTTTCAGGGGATGTTTTCTATGTCTACGCCATCTGCGCGTACCGGCGGTTCACTCGACGCCATGTTCAAAATTTCTGCTCGCGGCAGCACCGTGCGTCAGGAGATCGTTGCCGGTCTGACGACCTTCCTGGCCATGGTCTATTCCGTGATCGTGGTGCCGGGTATGCTGGGCAAAGCCGGTTTCCCACCGGCGGCGGTCTTTGTCGCCACCTGTCTGGTGGCCGGTGTCGGCTCCATCGTGATGGGGCTGTGGGCCAACCTGCCGCTGGCGATCGGTTGCGCCATCTCCCTGACTGCCTTTACCGCATTCAGCCTGGTGCTGGGCCAGCAGATCAGCGTCCCGGTTGCGCTGGGCGCCGTGTTCCTGATGGGTGTGCTGTTTACCATCATCTCCGCTACCGGCATCCGTAGCTGGATCCTCCGCAACCTGCCGCAGGGCGTTGCGCACGGCACCGGGATTGGTATCGGCCTGTTCCTCCTGCTGATTGCCGCCAACGGCGTTGGCCTTGTGATCAAGAATCCGCTGGACGGTCTGCCGGTTGCGCTGGGTAATTTCGCCAGCTTCCCGGTGATCATGTCCCTGATTGGCCTGGCGGTGATCATCGGTCTGGAAAAACTGAAAGTGCCGGGCGGCATTCTGCTGACCATCATTGGCGTCTCTGTTGTGGGTCTGATTTTCGATCCCGCGGTGCACTTCTCCGGCGTGTTCGCCATGCCATCCCTGAGCGATGAAAACGGCAACTCCCTGATCGGCAGTCTGGATATCATGGGCGCGCTGAACCCGGTTGTGCTGCCAAGCGTGCTGGCGCTGGTGATGACTGCGGTCTTCGACGCCACCGGCACCATCCGCGCGGTGGCGGGCCAGGCGAACCTGCTGGATAAAGACGGTCAGATTATCGATGGCGGCAAAGCGCTGACCACCGACTCCCTGAGCAGCGTCTTCTCCGGTCTGGTGGGTGCAGCCCCGGCGGCGGTGTATATCGAATCTGCGGCGGGTACGGCGGCAGGTGGTAAAACCGGTCTGACGGCGATTACCATCGGCGTGCTGTTCCTGCTGATCCTGTTCCTCGCTCCGCTGTCGTATCTGGTTCCGGCGTATGCGACCGCGCCTGCGCTGATGTACGTTGGTCTGCTGATGCTGAGCAACGTGGCGAAAATTGATTTTGCCGACTTCGTTGACGCGATGGCCGGTCTGATCACCGCGGTGTTCATCGTGCTGACCTGTAACATCGTGACCGGCATCATGATCGGTTTCGCATCGCTGGTGATCGGCCGCATCGTCTCCGGCGAATGGCGTAAGCTGAACATCGGTACGGTGGTGATTGCCGTGGCGCTGGTGGCCTTCTACGCGGGCGGCTGGGCTATCTAAGCCGTCAACTGCGTAAAAAGACGGGTGGCTCAGGCCGCCCGTTTTTATTTTCGGAACACATCTTGTTGCCTTATGCGTTACTCTGGGGGAGATACACTGTGGCAAGATGCCAGTGATGTAAACGTACAGAAATCTCGCAAACAGGGAACGCATGGAAATCTTTTTCACAATACTCATCATGACCCTTTTGGTCTCCCTCTCCGGGGTAGTTACCCGCGTACTGCCCTTCCAGTTACCGCTGCCGCTGATGCAGATCGCCATCGGTGCTCTGCTGGCGTGGCCGACGTTCGGATTGCATGTCGAGTTTGATCCCGAACTGTTTCTGGTGCTGTTTATTCCGCCCCTGCTGTTTGCCGACGGCTGGAAAACCCCAACCCGTGAGTTTCTCGAGCATGGGCGCGAGATCTTCGGTCTGGCGCTGGCGCTGGTGGTGGTCACCGTGGTGGGGATTGGTTTTCTCATCTACTGGGTGGTGCCGGGGATCCCGCTGATACCGGCCTTTGCGCTGGCGGCGGTACTGTCGCCCACCGATGCCGTGGCGCTGTCCGGAATTGTTGGCGAAGGACGCATTCCGAAGAAAATCATGGGCATCCTGCAGGGCGAGGCGCTGATGAACGACGCCTCCGGCCTGGTGGCGCTGAAGTTTGCCGTCGCCGTGGCGATGGGCACCATGGTCTTCACCATCGGCGGGGCGTCCGTTGAATTCTTTAAAGTGGCCATTGGCGGCATTCTGGCGGGGTTTGTGGTGAGCTGGCTGTACGGTCGCTCGCTGCGCTTCCTCAGCCGCTGGGGCGGCGACGAGCCCGCCACGCAGATCGTGCTGCTGTTCCTGCTGCCGTTCGCCTCTTACCTGATTGCGGAACACATCGGCGTATCGGGCATTCTGGCGGCGGTAGCGGCCGGGATGACCATCACCCGCGCCGGGGTTATGCGCCGCGCGCCGCTGGCGATGCGCCTGCGCGCCAACAGCACCTGGTCGATGCTGGAGTTTGTCTTTAACGGCATGGTGTTCCTGCTGTTGGGCCTCCAGCTGCCGGGCATCCTTGAGTCCTCGCTGGTGGCGGCCGAGGCCGATCCGAATGTCGAAACCTGGATGCTGTTTACCGACATCGTGCTGATTTACGCCGCGCTGATGCTGGTGCGTTTTGGCTGGCTGTGGACGATGAAAAACTTCAGCATGCGTTTCCTGAAAAAGAAACCGATGGAGTTTGGCTCCTGGACCACCCGTGAGCTGCTGATTTCCACCTTCGCCGGGGTGCGTGGGGCCATTACCCTTGCCGGTGTACTCTCCATTCCGCTGCTGCTGCCGACCGGCGACGTCTTCCCGGCCCGCTACGAGCTGGTGTTCCTCGCCGCAGGGGTGATTCTGTTCTCACTGTTTGTTGGCGTGGTGATGCTGCCGATCCTGCTGCAACACATGGAGGTGGGCGATCACGTTCAGCAGCATAAAGAGGCGCGTATCGCACGGGCGGCAACGGCGGAGGTAGCCATTGTCGCCATCCAGAAGATGGAGGAACGTCTGGCCGCGGATACCGAAGAGAACATCGATAACCAACTGCTGAAAGAGGTGAGTTCGCGAGTAATTGGTAACCTGCGCCGCCGTGCGGATGGCCGCAACGACGTGGAAAGCTCGCTGATGGAAGAGAACCTCGAGCGCCGCTTCCGCCTTGCCGCGCTGCGTTCTGAACGCGCGGAGCTGTATCACCTGCGCGCCACCCGGGAGATCAGCAACGAGACGCTGCAAAAGCTGCTGCACGATCTCGATTTGATGGAAGCGTTGTTGATTGAGAAGCAGTAGCCGTTGATTGCCCGGTGGCGCTACGCTTACCGGGCCTGTTAAACTCTGGGCCGGGTAAGGCGAAGCCGCCACCCGGCGTTATTCCACCGAAGTCCAAAATCCTTCACAGCATTTCAGCCACGCCTGGGCGCTGTTCGACAAATACACCCCTTCCCGCCAGATCATCCCCAGCTGCCAGTGCAGATCGCTCTGCAGCGGGATCCAGCGCAGGGTGTTTTTATCCAGCCGCTCGCAGATGGGCTGCGGCAGTATCGCAATTCCCACCCCCGCCTGCACCATCGCCGCCAGAAAGTCCCACTGCCCGCTGCGCACCGCAATGCGCGGCTTAACGCCGTGCTGGCTGAAGAGCTGCATCAGCTGGCGGCTGAGGGCAAAATCTTCGTTGTAGATCAGTAACGGGTGCTCGGCCAGCAGCGCCGGATTAATAGCCTTAAGCGTCAGCCAGCTGCCGGAGCGCGGCACCAGAACGCACAGCGGATGGCTGAACAGCGGCAGGGCCGTCAGGCCGCTGTCTTCCTCTACCGGCAGGGCGGTCATCGCCAGATCCAGCTCGCCGTTGATTACCGCCTGCTGGACGGTTAAACCACCAAATTCAGAAATTTTCAGCTCCACGCCGGGATAGCGCTGGCGAAACAGGCCGATGGGCCCGGCCATCATCATCCCCACCATCGGGGGAATACCGAGGCGCAGTATCCCCTTGTTGAGGTGGTTGATGTCGCCCAGCTCGGCCTCCAGCTGGCGAAACTCCGCGAGGATCGCCAGCCCGCGCTCAAACACCACCCGGCCGGTGTCGGTTAACAGCAGCTTGCGTCCGTCGCGGATCAGCAGAGTACAGTTCAGTTCATCTTCGAGGTTTTTCAGCATTTTGCTGATGGTGGGTTGGGTGACAAAAAGCTTCTCCGCGGCGCGGGTGAAACTCTGCTGGCGTACCACTTCGACAAAGTAACGCAGCGTGCGTATGTCCATGACTATTCCTCGAAACTATACCTTTGATGATTTTAATTCATTTCAGTCAATTACGGGCGCTGACTATACTGGCGCTCCCTCTCATTTTTAGGAAATCCCCATGACCGTGGCGTTAGGTCGCGTTACGCCTGCCGTCGTGCAACGACTCCAGGTACCGGTTCAGGTACTGCTTTATGCGGGTCTTTTTGTCTTCGCTGAATACCTTGTTGGCTGGCTGCATCTGCCCCTGCCGGCCAATCTGGTCGGCATGGTGCTGATGTTCAGCCTGATCCTCTGTCGCGTTATTCCCCTGAACTGGGTGCGGGCGGGCTCGCGCTGGCTGCTGGCGGAAATGCTGCTCTTTTTTGTGCCGGCGGTGGTGGCGGTGGTCAATTACGTCCAGCTGCTGATGGTGGACGGCTGGCGTATCTTTGTGGTGATCGCCCTGAGCACGCTAATGGTGCTGGGTGCCACCGCGTGGGTGGTGGATAAAGTCTATCGCTATGAAATCAGCAGGCAGAAACATGACTAACTTTCAGGTCAGCGTCCTCTGCCTGGTGGTGACGCTGGTTATCTATTTTGCCAACAAACGTCTCTACCGCCGTTTTCGTAAACTGCCCCTGATGCCGCTGGTCTTCACCCCGATTCTGCTGGTGATGATGCTGGTGTGGGGCCATATCTCCTGGCAGAACTATATCGGTGAAGCGCACTGGCTGCTGTGGCTGCTCGGCCCGGCGACCATCGCCTTTGCGGTGCCAGTGTACGACAACCTCGCGGTGATCAAACGCCACTGGATGTCGCTCTCCGCCGGGGTGATCACCGCCACGGTGGTAGCCGTCACCAGCTCGGTCTGGCTGGCGCGGCTGTTTACCCTGTCGGATGAGATCCAGCGCAGCCTCGCGGTGCGCTCCGTCACCACGCCTTTTGCCCTGGCCGCGGCAAAACCGCTCGGCGGGCAGCCGGATCTGGTGGCGCTGTTCGTAGTGGTCACCGGGGTGTTTGGCATGGCGGTGGGGGATATGCTGTTTTTGCGGCTCTCGATCCGCGAAGGGATGGCGAAAGGAGCCGGGTTTGGCGCGGCCTCCCACGGTGCCGGCACCGCCCGCTCCTATGAGCTGGGCCAGCAGGAGGGCGTGGTCGCCAGCCTGGTGATGATGCTCTCCGGGGTGGTGATGGTGCTGGTGGCCCCGCTGGTGGGCTGGTTGATGTTCTGAGTTTTGCCCGGCGGCGCTGCGCTTGCACGGGCCTACGGTTCTGTAGGCCGGTTAAGCGTAGCGCCACCCGACAATGCTAACGGTTCACACGCCGTACAATCCGCTCCACCTGCTGGCGGAAATCCGCCGCGACCTGAGCGGGCGTTTGCCCCTGCTCCAGCTTTTCCCGCGCCGAGGTAAACCTGTCGATTACCTGCAAGTCCTCAATATAGGGCGTGGCGACAACCGTGGTGTGCAGCGCCTGCGCCTGGCGCAGCCCGGCAATGACCGGATCCTGCGGGTCAATTACCCCTTTCTCCATAAGCTGCGCCTCCGCCGCCTTGTTGAGCGGAATGCCGCGCTCCAGCCCCAGGGCTTCAACCGACTGCGGATCGTTGAGCAGGTAGTTGACCAGGATCGCCGCCTCTTTTGGATGCTTCGTTGATTTCGCCACCGACAGCATCTGCGCCGTTTTGAAGTACACACCTGATTCTTCCGTCCCGGGGTGCATTACATAGTCGCCCAGCACCAGCTTTGCCGGCGGCGTCATGTTGTTGGCAAACATGCGGATGGTGATGTTCCAGGTGAACAGGCCGCCCCATTCGCCATTAATCCACGGCTTCATCTCATAGAGATTGCCTTTGCCGTAGGAGGAGAGGGTCTTTGGCGACGGGAGAACATGGTCGTCGCTCAGGCGCTTCACAAAGCTGAAGGCCTCCTCCCACTGGGCGTCGTTCCAGGCGAAGGTACCATCGCTGTTGAACATCGGCTTATGGTGGGTCTGCATCATCCAGGCATTGAGCAGCAGGATGACGTCCTGATCGACCATCGCGTAGGGGTAGTAGCTGTTGCCGAGCTTCTGCTGGAACACTTTCCCGGCGGCAAAAAAGTCATCCCAGGTTTTCGGGTACGCCAGCCCGGCTTTCTGCCAGGTTACGTCGTTGTAGTAAAAGACCGGGGCATTGACCGAGATCGGCAGGCCGTTGAGCTTGCCTTTGATGGTGGTGGATTGCAGATCCTGGGCCTGGTACTGGCTTAAATCCAGCTCCGCTTTCAGCTTGTCGAGATCGTAATAACCTTCGCCGTTTTTGGAAAAGATGATGAGCCACGGCCAGTTGGTCTGCATCACATCCGGCTCGGTGCCGCTCGCCATCTGGGTGGTCAGGCGCGAAAGATGCCCGTCCCAGCCGGTGTATTCGGGCTTCACCTTAATATCCGGATGTGCTTTTTCGAAGGCGTCGAGCGCCTTCAGCGTGGCCTGGTGGCGGCTGTTGCCACCCCACCACGACATACGTAATTCAACGGGTTGCGCCCATGTAGAGGTACAGGAAAATAACAGCGATGCGATGACACCTGACAGGAGTTTATTCATTATTTATCTCCGGATTTTTTATTATTAAACAGGTGAGTAACGGCACAATACTGACCAGTGGCTCCGGCGCGGTCTCCTGCCGCGCCTTCCCCATGCCTTTAGCGTTTCGTCAGACGGGAAACCAGCTCAAACTCCTTAAAGTTGACCGGACGCTGCTGCTGCATGGAGATGTTGCCCGCAATCCCGGTGAGGATCGACATCGCCCCGGCACGGTGGTCCGCCGCACGCTGTAGCGGGTCGTGGCCCGGCGTACCAAACAGGTCGGCCAGCATGGCGTTGTCGCCGCCGCCGTGGCCCCCTTCGCCGAGGCTGAACGTTGCTTTCCAGGGTTCGGCAAACATCGGGAAGACGGCGAGATCGCACTGCTCGAGGCTGCCCTCGTTTTCGCGCTCGCCCCCGGCGTTAACGTAGGACTTCTCGACGATCTTCATCTCCAGCCGGCCTTCGGTGCCGTTAAAGACCACGTTCAGCCCTTCCCACGGCAGGTAGGCGTTGAGGGAGTAAGTGAGCTGGACCTGGTTCTGATACTTCACCAGCACCGACATCGTGTCTTCAATGGTGATGCCGTCGCTGAACACGCTCTGGTCGCGGAAGTAGTTATCTTCGTGTTCGGCGTCGAGATAGAGCGCTTTAAGCTGGGCGTTCTCCGCCATCTGCAGGGCAAAGGGATCCGCTTTCGCCTCGGCGAAGCCGTGGGCGCGGGGGTAGAAGTGCGTCACGCCGCGCTTCTCCGCGTTCTCCCTGCCGTAGAACTGCAGGCTGCCTTCGGCGTAAACGCGCTCCGGGTAGCTGTCCAGCCAGAAGTTCATCAGGTCAAAATGGTGAGTGGATTTATGCACCAGCAGGCCGCCGCTGTTGCGTTTTTCCCGGTGCCAGCGGCGGAAGTAGTCTGCGCCATGTTCGGTGTTGAGCAGCCATTCGAAGTGCACCGAAGTGACCTTGCCAATCGTCCCCTGCATCAGCAGCTCGCGCACCTTGCTGTGGTGCGGGGCGTAGCGGTAGTTGAAGGCCACGCGCACGCTGCGACCGGTCTCTTCGATGGCGTCGAGAATGCGCAGGGCGCGCTGTTCATCGATGGTCATCGGCTTTTCGGTGATTACATCGCAGCCGGCGTGCAGGGCGCGAACGATGTAGTCGTCATGGGTACGATCCATGGTGGTGACGATAACCACATCGGGGCGTGTTTCGCGGATCATCTCTTCAAACTGCGTCGCCTGCCAGGTGGAAACCGGCGCCGCCCCTTCGTTTTTTAAGAGCTGATTGGCATAGTGCATGCGCGTGGTATTGGTATCGCAGAACGCGACCATTCTGGCATTTTCCCGCCAGGCCCCCCCGATGGCGGAAATATATAAACCGGCACGCCCACCGGTCCCGACCAGAGCATATTTTTTCATGGCATCCTCAGCTAAAGTAGCAAAATAAATATCAGCAAGGTGACGCAATGAAACGTATTCCACATCAGCTGATGGAGCTGAACAGCACTTTTATCTGGCACTGGCCCTGGTTTATTCAGGGAGTAAAAAGCGCGAAGCAGCACGGTTTCACTGGGATCATCCTGCACCAACAGGAACTGCTTTCGGTACTTGCGACGCCCTCGCCGTTAAGCCAGAAGCTCAACGTCGAGAACCTTATTCATCAGCAACATTACGCCCTGCAATATTTAATCCGCGTCGATCGCTATCTGGCGGAAAATAATCTGTCGTTCTGGCTTCAGGGTGAAGCCGCGCCCAATGACGACATTATTAAGCGTAAATTTCCGGAACTGACGTTCGACGAAAAAAGCGCGCCGGATTTCTGGCACCATTTTTATGCCGCGATATTGCATCCGCTATTACACGCCTTGCCCCATCTCAGCGGGCTTATTCTCAGCCTGACGACGCCGGACTTTCAGACCGCCCGCTGGCAGCAAAGCCTGCATGATGTCTGGAGCCTGCTGCGCGCCCGGGGCAAAAAGCTCATCCTGCGCGACTTTATTGATAACAGCTGGCCGCGCCAGCAGCTCGCTAACATTCTGGCGACGCTCCCGGACGACGTGCGCGCCTCGGTAAAAGCCACCGAGCTGGATTACCACCCCGGCTTTGCCAACCATCCGCACATCGCCACCCTGCCGGGGCATAAAAAGTGGATCGAGTACGACCTCTTTGGCACCGGCTACGGCTGGACCGCGCTGCCGTGCTATCTGGCCGATGAGATCAGCGGCCGCTTAAGCTGGGCGCTCAGCGTCGCTGAAAACGAAATTGAAGCTATTACCTCCCGCGTGAGCTGGCAGTGGCTACCCGACAGCCGGGTGATGGACTCCGCCAACGCCATCAACCTGTTCGGCCTTACCGCCGCCAACCAGGCCGCCGACGCAGCGCTGCCCGCCACCTTCGATCGCTGGGCGGAACATCATCAGCTCGGCTTTCGCTCCCTACAGGACAAGCATCAGCTCTCGGCCATCGTGCATGCCAGCTACGACTGGCTGTGTAAAACGCCGAACCTCCTCGGGCGACGGCTGCACTATCAGAGCCAGATCCCGGAGAGCATCGCTCAGGCGCAACAGCTGCTGCATATGGACACCCGCAGCGCCAACTGGCTGCACGCCTGGCAGCCGCTGATGCCCACCGACGATCCCGAGCTTGGCAAAGAGCAGCGGGAGCGGATGGCGCTGGAGAAAGAGGCCGCCTGCTTCCTCGCATCCCGCACGCTGCAAAACCTGCGTGAGCTGATGCCGCGTATTACCTGCCCGGACGACACGCTGGCGATCCTGCTGGCTGCCTGGCGCAGCGCGGAGATCTACAGCCAGATGTTCTCCCACGTGGCTGCCGCCGTGACCGACGTGCTCTGGCTCGACCATTACGGTGCGAACAGCCTGCCTGCTGATACCCTGCAGAAGCATCAGCAACGGCTGCTTCACTACGCCGATACCCTGGATCGCTGGCTGGTGGACCCGCCCGCCAGCGGCCCGCTATTCCTGCCGCTACTGCTGAGCCCGGCGCGGCTGGAGCGCTTTGCCAGAAGCCTGAGCGAGTCGCTGTGACTAAAGCATAAAAACTGGAAGGGGGATTGTCTGTACGGGGGGCAGAGGGAAAGCCGTGGATTGGCGTGAAATCGGGAAAAGTGTGATGGCCTTTGCGGATCGCAGATAAAGCCTGTGATGCGCATCGGCTTTTTCTGTTTTGGTGACGTGATAAACGTCACCTGAAGGGGAAAAAAATGTGATCCCCGACCAGCGGCCGGGGAGGGGATTTTAGTGCGCGCGGCCCTGTTCAACACCCAGGCCGGTTTGGGAACGGATAAACTGGGCGCGGAACTTCTCACGCTCCAGGTTCCCTTCCGCCGAGTTATCCGTGGCTGAGAAGAACCAGATCCCAATGAACGCCACGGCGATGGAGAACAGCGCCGGATATTCGTACGGGAAGATGGCTTTTTCGTGGCCGAGGATCTGCACCCAGATGGTTGGGCCGAGGATCATCAGGATCACCGCGGTGAGCAGGCCCAGCCAGCCGCCAATCATCGCCCCACGGGTGGTCAGTTTTGACCAGTACATGGAGAGCAGAATGATCGGGAAGTTACAGCTTGCGGCAATCGAGAAGGCCAGCCCCACCATAAAGGCGATGTTCTGGTTCTCGAACAGAATACCCAGCAGGATCGCCACCACGCCCAGCACCAGCACCGTGATTTTGGAGACTTTCAGCTCCTCGCGCTCGGAGGCGCCTTTACGCCAGACGTTGGCATAGAGGTCATGGGAGACCGCAGAGGCACCGGCCAGCGTCAGGCCTGCGACCACCGCCAGGATAGTGGCGAAGGCCACGGCGGAGATAAAGCCGAGGAACAGGTTGCCACCCACCGCGTCAGCCAGATGCACCGCCGCCATGTTGTTGCCGCCAATCAGCGCGCCCGCCGCGTCTTTAAACGCCGGGTTTGCGCCTACCAGCATGATGGCGCCAAAGCCGATGATAAAGGTCAGGATGTAGAAGTAACCCATAAAGCCGGTGGCGTAGAGCACGCTCTTACGCGCTTCGCGCGCATCTGACACCGTGAAGAAACGCATCAGGATATGCGGCAGACCGGCGGTACCAAACATCAGGCCCAGGCCTAACGACAGCGCCGAGATCGGATCTTTCACCAGCCCGCCCGGGCTCATGATCGCTTCCCCTTTCGGGTGGACCGCCATCGCTTCGCTGAACAGGTTGTTGAAGCTGAAACCGACGTGCTTCATTACCATAAAGGCCATAAAGCTGGCACCGAACAGCAGCAGTACGGCTTTGATGATCTGCACCCAGGTGGTGGCAAGCATGCCGCCAAACAGGACATACATCACCATCAGCACGCCCACCAGCACCACCGCGATATGGTAGTTCAGGCCAAACAGCAGCTGGATGAGTTTACCGGCACCCACCATCTGGGCGATCAGGTACAGGGCCACCACCACCAGCGAGCCGCAGGCGGAGAGGGTACGGATCGGCCCCTGCTTCAGGCGATAGGAGGCCACGTCGGCAAAGGTATAGCGTCCGAGGTTACGCAGACGTTCGGCGATCAGGAACAGAATAATCGGCCAGCCGACGAGGAAGCCGAGGGAGTAGATCAGCCCGTCGTAGCCTGAGGTGTACACCAGCGCGGAGATCCCGAGGAAGGAGGCCGCCGACATAAAGTCGCCCGCGATCGCCAGGCCGTTCTGGAAACCGGTGATGTTGCCGCCTGCGGTGTAGTAATCATTACGGGAGCGCACGCGTTTCGAGGCCCAGTAGGTGATATACAGCGTCAGCACCACGAAGATCAGGAACATCACGATCGCCTGCCAGTTGGTTGGCTGGCGTTCAACTGCGCCGGTAATGGCATCGGCGGCATTTGCCGCAAAGGGGAGGGTGGCGGCGAGCGCCGTCAGAACTCTCTTCATGATGCTTTTACCTCACGCAGAACGGCTTTATTCAGACGGTCGAACTCACCGTTAGCACGAATGACGTACACGGCGGTCAGCACAAACGAAATGACGATCACCCCGATCCCAATAGGGATACCGCGGGTGACGCTGGTCCCGGCGTGCAGCGGTGTGCCCAGCCAGTGTGGGGCAAAAGCAATCAGCAGAATAAAGCCGACATAAATGATTAACATGATGATAGATAAAGTGAAGGCAAACCGTTGCCGCTTATCGACGAGCTCCCTGTAGTGCGCACTATTCTCTATCTGCTGACAAATATTATCATTCATCACAGAGTCTCCAGACGTATTGTAGGGGGAGGGGTTGTTTTTATTCCCTCTCCCTTTAAGGGAGAGGGTTAGGGTGAGGGTGTGGCGTTACGATGGCATGGCGATGGCCTGCTTCTCTTCGAGCAGTTTGTCCACCACGCCAGGATCGGCGAGCGTTGAGGTATCGCCTAAGTTGCTGGTATCCCCCGCGGCAATCTTGCGCAGAATACGACGCATGATCTTGCCGGAGCGGGTTTTCGGCAGCGAGTCGGTCCAGTGCAGCACATCCGGGGTGGCAAGCGGGCCGATCTCTTTCCGCACCCAGTTGCGTACCTCGGTATACAGCTCCGGCGACGGCTCTTCGCCATGGTTCAGGGTGACGTAGGCGTAGATCGCCTGGCCCTTGATGCTGTGCGGAATACCGACCACCGCCGCTTCGGCGATTTTCGGATGCGACACCAGCGCTGATTCAATCTCGGCGGTCCCCAGTCGATGCCCGGAGACGTTCAGCACGTCGTCCACGCGGCCGGTGATCCAGTAGTAACCATCTTCATCACGACGCGCGCCGTCGCCGCTGAAGTACATGTTTTTGAAGGTGGAGAAGTAGGTCTGCTCGAAGCGGTCGTGATCGCCAAACAGGGTACGCGCCTGACCCGGCCAGGAGTCGACGATTACCAGGTTGCCCTCGGTGGCCCCTTCCAGCGGGTTGCCTTCGTTATCCACCAGCGCAGGCTGGACGCCGAAGAACGGACGGGTGGCAGAGCCGGCTTTCAGCTGGGTAGCGCCCGGCAGCGGGGTGATCATGAACCCGCCGGTTTCGGTCTGCCACCAGGTGTCGACCACCGGGCACTTCTCGTTACCGATCTTCTTCCAGTACCATTCCCAGGCTTCCGGGTTGATCGGCTCGCCCACGGATCCGAGGATGCGCAGGGAGGAGCGGTCGGTCCCTTCAATCGCCTTGTCGCCTTCGGCCATCAGGGCGCGGATGGCGGTAGGGGCGGTGTAGAGAATATTGACCTGATGTTTGTCCACCACCTGGCTCATACGCGCCGGGGTCGGCCAGTTAGGTACGCCTTCGAACATCAGGGTGGTGGCGCCGCAGGCCAGCGGGCCGTACAGCAGGTAGCTGTGACCGGTGACCCAGCCCACGTCGGCGGTGCACCAGTAGATATCGCCCTGATGATAATCAAAGACATATTTGAAGGTTGTGGCCGCATAGACCAGATAGCCGCCGGTGGTGTGCAGCACGCCCTTTGGCTTGCCGGTGGAGCCGGAGGTATAAAGGATAAACAGCGGATCTTCCGCGTTCATCGCTTCCGGCTGATGCTGGTCGCTGGCCTGCTCAATCAGGTCGCTCCACCACAGGTCGCGGCCCTCATGCCATTCAATGGCATTGCCGGTGCGCTTCAGCACAATCACGCTGTTGACGCTGTTCACATTCGGGTTTTTCAGCGCGTCGTCGGCGTTCTTTTTCAGCGGAACGGCACGACCAGCACGCACGCCTTCGTCGGCGGTGATCACCAGCTTTGAGCTGGAGTCGATGATGCGTCCGGCCACCGCTTCCGGCGAAAAGCCGCCGAAGATAACGGAGTGCACGGCCCCGATGCGGGCGCAGGCCAGCATCGCCACGGCCGCTTCCGGCACCATCGGCATATAGATAGCCACGACGTCGCCTTTTTTGATGCCCTGGGCCAGCAGCACGTTGGCAAAGCGGCAGACATCGCGGTGCAGTTCGCGGTAGGTGATATTTTTGCTCTGGGTCGCGTCGTCGCCCTCCCAGATGATTGCCGTCTGGTCGCCGCGATCGGCGAGGTGACGATCCAGGCAGTTGGCGGCAAGGTTCAGCGTGCCGTCTTCATACCATTTAATAGAGACGTTGCCGGGGGCAAAAGAGGTGTTCTTGACCGTCTGATACGGGGTCATCCAGTCAAGGATTTTGCCCTGCTCGCCCCAGAAGGCGTCAGGGTCAGTAATAGACAGCTGGTACTTCTCCTGGTACTGCTCCGGGTTAATCAGGCAGCGGTCCGCAATATTTGCGGGAATGTCGTGTTTATGGACCTGGCTCATGGTTTTTGTTCTCCTTGTAGAATGTTAATAATATGTCGCAAAAACGTTAATTGTAGGGGCTTTGCCAGCTTTGTTTACTATTTGGGCGACAGATCACGCAAAAATTAGAGAGTATAAAAAATGAGCAAATGACACTTTGAAAAAAAATAATTGCCTGAAATGATTATTTGCATTACTGCGTAAAAAAGCGTTTTTATAACAAAAGGTTATTTATCATGACTAATACAAATTAGCGTGATAACGCCTTTTGTCAGTCAAATGCCTCGTTCTTAAAGGCTTGCGTAGCATGCCGTGCAAATGGTACTGATACCGCGCGTTAAAAAACCCCATAAATGAACGCAACACAATTCATACCCTTTCAGTATGTGTCGTCCCCATCGTTTTACGAGTACGAACACTTCATTGAGGAAGTTTCTTGTCATGAAAAATTTGAAAGTCAGCCTGGCCTGGCAAATTTTGCTGGCCCTTGTGCTGGGTATCTTGCTGGGTAGTTATCTGCATTATCACAGTGACAGCCGCGAATGGCTGATCGCGAATTTACTGTCGCCTGCCGGTGATATCTTTATCCATCTGATCAAAATGATTGTGGTGCCGATTGTCATCTCGACGCTGGTGGTAGGGATTGCCGGGGTGGGTGACGCGAAGCAGCTGGGCCGCATCGGTGCAAAAACCATCCTTTATTTCGAAGTGATCACTACGGTGGCGATCGTTCTCGGCATCACGCTGGCGAATGTGTTCCAGCCTGGCGCGGGCATTGATATGTCGCAGCTGGCGACGGTGGATATTTCGAAATACCAAAGCACGACCGCGGATGTGCAAAGCCATTCTCATGGCCTGATGGGGACCATCCTCTCGCTGGTGCCGACCAATATCGTGGCATCGATGGCGAAGGGCGAAATGCTGCCGATCATCTTCTTCTCGGTGCTGTTTGGTCTGGGCCTGGCGTCACTGCCGTCCACTCACCGCCAGCCGCTGGTGACCGTGTTCCGCTCCATCTCTGAAACCATGTTCAAAGTGACCCACATGGTGATGCGCTATGCGCCGGTAGGGGTGTTCGCGCTGATCTCGGTGACGGTAGCGAACTTCGGTTTTGCTTCCCTGTGGCCGCTGGCGAAGCTGGTGCTGCTGGTGCACTTCGCGATCCTGTTCTTCGCTCTGGTGGTGCTGGGGCTGGTGGCGCGGATGTGTGGCCTGAGCATCTGGATCCTGATCCGCATCCTGAAAGACGAGCTGATTCTGGCGTACTCCACTGCCAGCTCCGAGAGCGTGCTGCCGCGTATTATTGAGAAGATGGAAGCCTATGGGGCGCCTGCGTCGATCACCAGCTTCGTGGTGCCGACCGGTTACTCGTTCAACCTCGACGGCTCTACGCTGTACCAGAGCATCGCCGCGATCTTTATTGCCCAGCTCTACGGTATCGACCTCTCCCTGTGGCAGGAGATCGTGCTGGTGCTGACCCTGATGGTGACCTCAAAAGGGATTGCCGGCGTGCCGGGCGTCTCCTTCGTGGTGCTGCTGGCGACCCTGGGAAGCGTGGGTATTCCGCTGGAAGGGCTGGCGTTTATCGCCGGTGTTGACCGTATTCTCGACATGGCGCGTACCGCGCTGAACGTGGTCGGTAATGCGCTGGCGGTGCTGGTGATTGCCAAGTGGGAACATCAGTTCGACCGTAAGAAAGCCCTGGCGTATGAACGCGATGTGCTGGGTCGTTTTGATAAAACCGCTGACCAGTAAAGTACATTGCCCGGCCTACGGTCCTGTAGGCCGGGCAAGCGAAGCGCCCCCGGCACGCAGACCGCTCGCTCCCGTCGGCGGGCGTTTACTCCCCGCTTAACGCATCAAACTCTTCGCAGCCGGTATCAAAACCTTCGCTACAGCTCAGATTAAACCAGTACAGCGCCTTCTGTTTATTCGGGGTGATAAACCCGTCCTCGCCCTGCTGAAATACCTGACCCGCCCAGTACTCCGCATAGCCTGTACGCGAGAGGGTGGAGCTCTGCTTAAACCACTGTGCGGCCTGGACATCATCCTGCGCCACCTCCACGCCGTTGGCGTAGATCAGCCCCAGCAGCTGCCGGGCATCGACCGCGGCATCATCCTCGGTATTCTCTGCGACTTTGTGCAGTAAGCTCAGCGCCTGCGGGTAGTCAGTTTTTCCGGCCCGGGTATTGACCAGCAAACGTGCCAGCATCACCGCACCCGGCGAGCTGCCCGCCACCGTGGCCTGCTGCGCCAGCCCTTTTGCCTGGGCTAAATCGCCGTGCTTAAACTTGATTTGTGACAGCAGCGCCATAGCATCGATATCGCCGTTTTTCGCCGCTTTTTCGGCCCAGGTTTCGGCCTGCTTATCATCACCCGAGCTGTAATAGGTTTCGGCAAGATAGTACTGCGCCCGGCTGTCGCCGGCCTCAGCCTGCTTCAGGTACTGGCCGCCAATCTCCTCGGCGCAAACCAGGGAAGAAAAAAGGATCAACAACAGATAAAGAGGTTTCATGCGTTATTTTCGTAGGGGTAGATAACGGGCAGTATAAGCGCGGGATGAGAAGAAAAAAATGGGTGCGTTAAGACCTCCACTCCCCACAAGCCGGGCGGGTTTCCCCGCCCGCTGACGTTAACCTGCTGCGCAGGCTAATTTAGCCGCCACTTCAAGCTGCTCGCTCTTTATTGTCAGTTCGCATAACGTGCCGCGATTAATAAAGGCGAATATCACTATGGTCAGGCAAATAATTAATATTATGCCTGGCACGGTTTTTAATGGCGTCATGCCCTTTACTCCTTGCTAATAAAAGAATAAGGGGCTATCCTCAACTTGTGAGTGGTTGAGGGATAGCCCCCGGTTAATGGAAACATTTCCGGGGTTTTTCACTTTCTGTCCCTCAATACGGCTTAAGACAGAAAGCCTTAAGCACCCGCCGATAATCTTATCCCTATGAACTCAAAAGAAAAGATGTAATTCACTTTGTGGGGAATTACATTTCTCTGGAATACTGCTCGCAAAATAATATTCACCATATATTATTTCTATTATGCAAATAAAAACGGGATGAATATTTCACCCCGTTTTATTAATTGCACCTTTAATTGCATCAACCCATCGCGGTTTCCCGTAACGATTTTTTCAGCTTATTATATTCTTCAACCACATAGTTTTCGGCGGCGGATTGATCCGCTATCGGCTCGACGCGCACGGCACAATATTTATATTCCGGCGTTTTGGTTATCGGGCTGAGGTTTTCCGTCACCAGCTCGTTGCAGGCCCCGATCCACCATTGGTAAGTCATGTATACCGCCCCGACGTTAGGCCGATCGCTGACCTGAGCCCGGGTGATAACCCGACCTTTGCGGGAGTTAACCCACACCAGCGCCTCATCCTCAATGCCCAGCCTTGCGGCATCCTCGGTGTTGATCTGCACATAGCCGGGCTCATCGGCCAGTGCCGACAGGGCCGCACAGTTGCCGGTCATCGAGCGGCAGGAGTAGTGGCCCACTTCGCGCACGGTGGAGAGCACCATCGGGTAATCGTCATCCAATTTATCCATCGGCGCCATCCAGTCGCAGGTGAAGAACTGCGCCAGCCCGTTCGGGGTATCGAATTTCTCCTCGAACAGGAACGAGGTGCCCTGGTCCGCCGGCGACTCGTCCCGGCACGGCCACTGGATGTAGCCCAGTTCGCCCATCTTCTCGTAGGTTGCCCCTTTGAATCCCGGACACAGCTGGCGCAGCTCATCCCAGATTTGCTGCGTGTTGTCGTAGTGCATCGGATAACCCATCCGGGTCGCGATCTCGCTGATGATCTGCCAGTCGGTTTTCAAATCCCACTTCGGCTCGACCGCCTTAAAGAAGCGCTGGAAGCCGCGATCGGCTGCGGTGTAAACCCCTTCATGCTCGCCCCACGAGGTAGACGGCAGGACAACATCCGCCACCGCCGCGGTTTTAGTCATAAAGATATCCTGGACAATCACCAGCTCGAGATCGTCAAACGCCTGACGCACCGCCGACAGTTCAGCATCGGTCTGGAGCGGATCTTCGCCCATGATGTACGCCGCGCGCACCTCTTTGTGGGCCACGCGGTGCGGCAGCTCGCTGATACGGTAGCCGGGATGCGCCGGCAGGCTCTTGACGCCCCAGGCTCTGGCGAATTTCTCGCGGTTTTCCGGGAACTTAATAAACTGGTATCCCGGGTAGGTGTCCGGTAGCGCCCCCATGTCGCAGGCACCCTGCACGTTATTCTGCCCGCGCACCGGGTTGACCCCGACGTGGGCTTTGCCGAGGTTGCCGGTCAGCATGGCGAGGCTGGTGAGCGCACGCACGGTCTCCACCCCCTGCCAGAACTGGGTGACGCCCATTCCCCACAGCAGGGTGGCCGTTTTCGCTCCGGCATACAGACGCGCAGCCTGGCGGATCTCCCGCGCGCTTACGCCGGTAATGGTTTCGACCGACTCAGGCGTATAGTTTTCAACGATCTTACGGTACTCATCAAAGCCCTCCGTGCGGGTGGCAACGAAGGTCCGATCGTAGAGCTGCTCGGCAATAATCACGTGGCCGATGGCATTGAGCAGGGCGATGTTTGAGCCGTTTCGCAACGCGATATGCATATCGGCAATGCGCGCGGTTTCGATGCGCCGCGGATCGCAGACGATAATTTTTGCCCCGTTCTGCTTTGCGCGCAGAATATGATTTGCGACGATCGGATGCGAATCCGCCGGGTTATAGCCAAAAATAAACACCAGATCGGTGCCATCAATCTCGTTGATGGCATTGCTCATGGCGCCATTACCGACCGACTGGTGCAGACCTGCAACCGAGGGGCCGTGTCAGACGCGTGCGCAGCAGTCGACGTTGTTGGTACCAATCACCGCGCGGGCAAATTTTTGCATGATGTAGTTGGTTTCATTCCCGGTGCCGCGCGAGGAGCCGGTGGTCTGGATCGCATCCGGACCGTGCTGCGCCCTGATGTCGCTGAGGCGGCGGGCAACATAGTCCAGCGCCTCATCCCAGGAGACGGGCTCCAGCCTGCCGCCGCGAACGCGGCGGATCATCGGGGTTTTCAGCCGCGGGGTTAGAATCTGGGTGTCGTTAATAAAGTCCCAGCCGTAATAGCCCTTCAGGCACAGTTTGCCCTGGTTGGTTTTCCCCCCGGCTGCCTCCGCCCGGACGATTTTGCCGTTATCGACCACCAGGTTTATCTTGCAGCCTGATGCGCAATAGGGGCACACCGTGATGACGTTTTTCATCAGTCTTGCTCCAGTTTCAAATGACGCTGAGATGTCGGTTTAGTATGCCGCCTCTATGCCACAATTTTGTTGTGGATTTCCCCTGACTTTACGGGCGAATCCTGGTCAAAACCCTGACGAAAAACAGGCCCGCGTCAAAAATTGCGGCCCTGGTGGCAATGGGGATGTGACGGCGGTTGAAGATCCGTGACGGAAAGGGCGTTTTGGCTGGAGCCTTGCACAGAATGGGCCAGACTGATCTCTATCCCCCTAATGGAATCCAGTGATGAAACCAGCAATTCTGGTGGTCGATGACGACACCGCGGTGTGTGAACTGTTGCAGGATGTGCTTAACGAGCACGTCTTCACCGTCCACCTGTGCCATACCGGTCAGGATGCTCTGCGTCTGGCGCAGCAGGCACCGGATATCGCGCTGGTATTGCTGGATATGATGCTGCCGGATATTAACGGCCTGCAGGTGTTACAGCAGCTGCAAAAGCAGCGCCCCGAATTGCCGGTCATCATGCTCACCGGGCTCGGCAGCGAGTCGGACGTGGTGGTGGGCCTTGAGATGGGGGCGGACGACTACATCGGCAAACCCTTCAATCCCCGGGTGGTGGTGGCGCGCGTCAAAGCCGTGCTGCGCCGCACCGGCGCGCTGGCGGCAGAACCGATCGTTACGCGGGCGGCCGGGATCGGCTTTAACGGCTGGACGCTGGATACCACCCGCTGTGAACTGATTGACCCTCAGCGCGGCGTGGTCGCCCTGACCCAGGGCGAGTACGGTTTGTTGCTGGCGTTGACGCAGAACGCCCGGCGGGTTCTGAGCCGCGAACAGCTGCTGGAGCTGACCCACAGCGAAAGCGCGGAGGTTTTTGATCGCACCATCGACGTGTTGATCATGCGCCTGCGCCGCAAAATCGAAATCAATCCCCATCAGCCGCTGCTGATTAAAACCATCCGCGGGCTGGGCTATGTCTTTGCCGCCGACGTGCTGCATGGCGACAGGGCGGCCTAGGCCAACCGGTTCTCCTGAATAAAAAGCTGTAACTCCTGCAGGGTTTTCGCCCCGTCGATAGCGTTGGCCGCCAGCAGGCTGGCCCGCGCGCAGGCGTGCGCCATCCGGATGCTCTCCGCCAGCGACAGCGATTCGTGGCAGCCATACAAAAATCCGGCGCAGAAAGCATCTCCCGCCCCGACGCTGCCGACGATCTCCTCCCGGGTCAGCCGCCACGAGGGGATCCAGCACCCCTCCCGATCCGGCTCCTGTCCCCAGGCCCCTTCCGGGCAGTGGATCACCACCCGCGACTTAACGCCCGCTGCCAGCAGCTCTGCCGCCGCCGCGGCAATATTGGCGATCGTCGGCGCATCCTGGTCATCGCGCATTGCCAGGCCGCTGAACTCGCCCGCCTCCAGCTCGTTGATCACCAGATAGTCGAGATGGCGCAGGGCAGGGAGCACCAGCGGCTGATAGCGCGGATCGCCCTTGCGCGACACCAGGTCGAGAGAGGTTTGAAACCCCAGCTCGCGCATCTGCGCCAGCAAGCGCGCGCTGCGGGTGCCGTACTCCTCGTCCGGCATATCCAGGCTGTCCAGCAGCAGCAGATAACCCAGATGGAAGATCTTCAGGCTGGAGTCGAGCCGGTCGAAGGCGGGCAGATCCAGCAGCCGGTTGGCCCCCGGGGAGTGGAAAAAGGTGCGCTGGCCGCTGGGGTCGGTCATCACCTGCGACATGGAGGTGGGGGCGAAGGTGGTGCGCTGCACCCGCTGGCGGTTGACGTGATACTGGTCGAGCATGGCGAGAATGTAATCCCCGTCGTGGTCATCCCCCACCAGTCCCACCGCCTGCAGCGGGATCCCGGCGTGCATTTTCGCCACCGTTAACAGCACGTTGAGCGGCGCCCCGCCGGTGGCGCGTTCGCTGTGGACGATCTCCGCCAGCCAGCCGCGCTCCGGCCACTGCACAATCTGGTGGACGTGATCCACCAGCATATTGCCCGCCGCGATAATGCCCCGGCGTTCCATCACGCAAACCCCGCGCTGCCGAAGGTGCGCATCTGCGCGGCGACGGTATCGGTAATGGCCTCTTCGATGCCCAGCAGCAGTTCAGCAAACTCATCGTACAGCGGCTGGCGGTTGGCCATTCGCTGCTCCACCTCCGCCAGCGCCGCCTGGGACATGCCGGTGTAGAAGTTAATCTTGTGGATCCCAAGCTCAATGGCGCGGCGGAAATCGGCGTCGCCGATCCCGGACCCGCCGTGCAGCACCAGCGGCAGGCCGGTTTGCTGGCGGATGGCGTCAAGACGGGCGAAATCGAGCTTCGGCTCGCCCTTATATTTGCCGTGGGCATTACCGATCGCCACCGCCAGGGCGTCGATGCCGGTCTGGTCGACAAATTCCCGCGCAAGCCCAGGATCGGTGAAAAAGGCTTCGTCGGCATGGCCGTACAGGGCACCGCCCTCATCGCCTCCCACCGCGCCGAGTTCCGCCTCCACCGACACGCCCACCGCGTGGCACATCTTCACCACTTCCCGCGTCTGGCGGATGTTCTCCTCGTAGCTCAGGGTGGAACCGTCGAACATCACCGAGCTGAACCCTAAGCGCAGCGCCCGCACCACCGCCTCGAAATGCAGGCCGTGATCGAGATTCAGCACCACCGGAATATCATGCCGGGCGGCTTCGAATTTGACCGCCTCCACCAGTGAGTCGAGGGAGACGTACTTAAAATGCACTTCGGCAATGTTGATGATAAAGGGCGAGTTCTCCTGACGGGCGGCGGCAAACAGCGCCCGCAGGAAGTGGGAGTCGAGGACGTTAAACGCCCCCAGCGCATAACGATGTTCGCGGGCATGGGCCAGCCCGTCGGCGAGAGAGATAAGCGGCATGGTTCACTCCTTACAGGCGAAACAGGCTGTATTCATTGCACAACACCAGCACGGCCGGTTCGTCTTCATCAATGTTGTTATAACGGGCGGTGGGTTGCAGGAAGTGGTTGTCCGTCTCGTCGTCATTCACCGAGGAGACTTCACCCACCAGCACGTCGCCAAAGCCCACCTCACCCCAGAAACTGTGGTACAGGCCGGGCGGCAGGCAGATGCTCTCCCCCGGCGCGAGGCGGATATGGCTGCCCGCCACGTGGGTCTGCTGGCAACCATCGATGGCGACCCTGATATCTCCCTCCTCTTTCTGTTCATGCTCATCGGCGTTCCACAGCTCGACAATGAGGTTGCCGCCGCCGCGGTTGATGATGTCCTCGCGTTTGCGCCAGTGAAAGTGCAAAGGCGTCACCTGGCCCTCAAGCACATGCATGATCTTCTCGGCATAACATTTGTCCCATGGCTTGCCGCCGGGAGAGCCGTTGCGCAGGGCAAAAAGGGTTAAGCCCTGCGCCGCAAAGTTATCGCCGCCGAACGCGGTCACGTCCCAGCCGAGCCGCAGGTCGAACACTTCCTGCCAGGCGTCGCCGTCAAGCTGCTGCCAGCGGGCAGGAGGGAAGCTGGCAAAGGGGGGCAGATGCACATCGTGCATGGAGAAAAACTGTCGCGTGTGGCCGAGGATCTCGTTAATTTCGGAGCGTTTCATGAAAACTCCTCATCCTGACCCTCTCCCCGCAGGGGAGAGGGAACGTGAACATCCTTACCCCTGTGGGGAGAGGCGTACAGTCATTACTTAACCGTCCAGCCCTTATAATTGCCGACGTTGCTCTTATCGATCATCGTCACCGGGATCAGCACCGGCTCTTTCGGCGCCGGTTTGCCCTGCAGAATGTCATAGCCGATCTCCACCGCTTTCGCCGCCATCACCTGCGGGTCCTGCGCCGGGGTAGCAACAAACAGGGAGTTTTCCCGCTTCAGCGCCTCTTCCGCATCCGGTGAGCCATCGACGCCGACGATAAAGAACTCGTTACGTTGTGCCTGTTTTGCCGCCAGATCGGCGCCGATCCCCGTCGGATCGTTGATGGCGAACACGCCGTCGATCTTCGGATTGGCCGCCAGCAGGGAGGTCATCACCTCCAGCCCGCCGTCACGGCTGCCTTTGGCGTTCTGGTTATCCGAAAGGACTTTGATATCCGGATGTTTTTTAAATTCAGCCTTACAGCCTTCCACACGGTTTTGTACCGCAGAGACCGGCGGTCCGTTGATGATGACCACGTTGCCTTTGCCTTTCAGGCGGTCGGTGATCAGCTTACAGGCCATCTCACCGGCCTGGGTGTTGTTGGAGGTGATAGTGGCATCGGCACCCTCTGCCGCCACGTCAACCGCCACCACCACGATCCCGGCGTCTTTCGCGCGCTTCACCGCCGGGCCAATCCCTTTCGAATCGGCGGCGTTAAGAATGATCATATCGACTTTGGCGGCGATAAAGTTATCAATCTGAGAAACCTGCTGGCCGAGATCGTAGCCGCTGGACACCAGCGTCACTTTCACGTTATCCCCCGCCAGCTTGCGCGCTTCCAGCTCCGCCCCTTTGGTGATCTGCACAAAGAACGGGTTGGCCAGATCGCCCACCGTCACGCCGATGGACTTCAGCTCTTTGGCCTGGACAAACGGGCTTGCTGCAAGCAGTGCGCCAGCACAGAGCGCGGTCACTAAGGGCTTCAATTTCATGCTCTATTCCTCGAAGTAAGATGTTGTTGTTATGCACTTTGATGGTGTCGGGTACGGTATTTGTCGATCAGCACCGCAATGATGATCACCGCCCCTTTGATCACCAGTTGCCAGAAATAGGAGACGCCCATCAGCGTCATGCCGTTGTTGAGGGTGGCGATAATCAGCGCCCCCACCAGCGTGCCGGTGATGGTGCCGATCCCGCCGACGAAGCTGGTGCCGCCGAGGATCACCGCCGCGATAGCGTCCAGCTCATAGCCGGTACCGAGGTTGCCGTTGGCGCTGTACAGCCTTGATGCGCTCATTACCCCACCGAGGCCCGAGAGCAGGCCGCTCATGCCGTAGACAAACAGCAGCACCATCCAGACCTTGATGCCCGTTAAGCGCGCGGCCTGCATGTTGCCGCCCACCGCATAGATATGTACCCCGAGGGTGGTGCGGCGCAGGATGAACCAGCAGACAACGATCACCGCCAGGGCAATCACCACCAGCCACGGCACCGGCCCGAGATAGTTATTGCCGATCCATTCAAAGCTGATGCTGGAGTTGATGACCGTAGTGCCGTCCGCAAGCAGGTAGGCCGCGCCGCGCAGTGCCGTGTAGGTGCCGAGGGTGACGATAAAGGGCGGTAACCCGGCAAAGGCCACCAGCGCGCCGTTGAACAGCCCCAGCACCATGCCGAGCATCAGCGCCGCCGGCACCGAGAGCATCGACAGCTCCGGCATCAGCGAGACCACCATCGCCGCCACCGCGGTGGTGCCCAGAATCGAGCCCACCGACAGGTCGATGCCGCCGGTCAAAATAATGAAGGTCATCCCCGCCGCCAGCACGATGTTGATCGACGCCTGACGGGTGATGTTCAGCAGATTACTTTCGGTAAAAAAGTTCGGCGCGATAAAGCCAAATACCGCGACGATCAGGATCAATATCGGCAGGATACCGATGGTTTGCATCAGATCGCCCATCAGCATTTTTTTGGCGGAGGCCGCTTTGGCCACCTGTTGCGGAGTGTTAGGTTGCGTCATGGTTATACCGCCCGATGATGAGAGTCGTTAACGCCGGTCGCCAGCGTCATGATGTTTTCTTGTGAGATATCGGCCCGATGGAGTTCCCCGGCAATGCTCCCTTCGCGCATGACGTACACGCGATCGCTCATGCCGACCACTTCCGGCAGTTCGCTGGAGATCATCAGGATCGCCACCCCTTTACGCGCCATCTGGTTCATGATCCGGTAGATCTCGCTTTTGGCCCCGACGTCCACGCCGCGGGTCGGCTCGTCGAGGATCAGAATGCGCGGGCCAATCGCCACCCAGCGGGAGATGAGCAGCTTTTGCTGGTTGCCGCCGGAGAGTCCGCCCGCCCGCACCTGGGAGTGCGGCACGCGAATATTGAGCAGGGCGATGGCGTCATCGGAGATCGACTGGGCTTTTTTGCGGTTCAGCCAGCCGAAGCTGGCATCGCGTTCCAGCGTCGCCATGGTGATGTTCTCCTGCGCCGCCAGCTCGAGGAACAGCCCCTGCTCCTTGCGGTTCTCGGTTAAAAAGCCGATGCCGTGGTCGATGGCGGCGCGCGGGGAGTGGATCACCACCGGCTCGGCATCCACCTCAATCATCCCGCCGGTGGCCTTGCGCACGCCGAAAATCAGCTGCGCCAGCTCGGAACGCCCGGCACCCACCAGCCCGGCGAGGCCGACGATTTCGCCGGAACGCACCTGCAGGCTGCAGGGCTGCACTTTGCCGCCGTCGGTCAGGTGGTGGACGTTCAGGCGCGGGCTGCCGAGAGGAATATCGCGCTCTTTGTTGAACAGATCGCTCAGGGGTCGCCCAACCATCATTCGCACCAGTTCCGGGGCGTTGAGCTTGTCGCGGGTCAGACTACCGACGTACTGGCCGTCGCGCAGTACGCTGACGCGGTCGGATAACTCATACACTTCCGCCATGCGGTGGCTGATATAGATAATCGCCATCCCTTCGTCGCGCAGACGCAAAATCAGCTCGAACAGGCGGTGGGTTTCGCGCGAGGAGAGGGCGGCGGTGGGTTCATCCATCACCAGGATGCGGCTGTTGCGGTGCAGCGCGCGGGCGATTTCCACCTGCTGCTGCTCGGCGATGGTCAGCTTCATCACCAGATCGGTGGCTTTGAAATTGGCGCCGAGGCGATCGATCACCGCCTGGGCCTGGGCGGCCATCTCTTTGCGCTGTACCAGCCCGCCGCGCGACAGCTCGCTGCCGAGGAAGATGTTCTCGGCCACGGTAAGGTTAGGGGCCAGCTGCATCTCCTGATAGATCAAAGTGATGCCCGCCGCCAGCGCATCTTTTGGGCCTTTGATATGAAACGGCTTGCCGTCGATCAGGATCTCGCCGCCGGTGGCGATGTAGGCCCCGGCGAGGATTTTCATCAGGGTGCTTTTTCCGGCGCCGTTTTCGCCCATTAAGGCATGGATCTCGCCGGGGAAGACCGTCAGATCCACACCCTTCAGCGCGTGGAAGTTGCCAAAGGTTTTGGCAATGCTGCGCATCTCTAAAACCGGGGTTCTGCTCATGGCGGATCTCCTGTGAAGGTCGATATCCGCACTTCATCACACCCCGGTAAATGCAAAATGTCAGAAGTCGTTCATATTTGTCATAGTTATGAATAGTTAATGTGGATCACAGTTACGCCGCGGAGCCAATATGCCCTCACGCCGTCCCCCCTTCTTCGCCAGCGCCCGTGGCCGCCTGCTGATCTTCAATCTGCTGGTGGTGGCGGTAACGTTAATGGTCAGCGGTGTGGCGGTGCTGGGCTTTCGTCATGCCAGCCATATTCAGGAGCAGGTGCAGCGCCAGACCCTGGACGATATGACCGGCAGCATGAACCTGGCGCGTGAAACCGCCAACGTGGCGACGGCGGCGGTGCGGCTGTCGCAGGTGGTGGGGGCGCTGGAGTATAAAGATGAAGCCAACCGGCTGAAACAGACCCAGACGGCGCTGGGCCGCGCGCTGGAGCAGCTTGCCGACGCGCCGCTGGCGCAGCAGGAGCCGGCGCTGGTGGCGCGGATCATCCAGCGCAGCAATGAGCTCCAGCAAAGCGTGACCGGCATGCTGGAGCGCGGGCAGCGACGCCACCTGGAGCGTAACGCGCTGCTCAGCTCCCTCTACCAGAGCCAGAGCTATCTCCGCCATCTGCAGGAGATCAACCGCCGCGATGCCAGCAACCTGCCCGACGCCCGGCTGCTCAGCGAGATGGATCGGCTGATCGTCGCCGCCATTCAAACCCCTTCGCCGCGCGCGACCCTTCAGCAGCTGGATACGGTGACGGCGATGTTGCCCCGCCAGGCCGCGCAGCCGGTGGTGAGCTTCGTCCTGCCTGATTTTAACGCCGAGCTGAACAAGCTCGGCCCGCTCTCCGGGCAGCTGGAAGAGAGCGATCTCGCTATCAGCTGGTATATGTTCCACATCAAGGCGCTGGTGGCGATCTTAAACAGCGATATCAATCAGTATGTGGAGCAGGTGGCCCAGGCCTCGCAGCTGCGCACCGCCGAGAGCCATCGGGAGCTGCGCTCGATCAGCGTCTTTATCACGGTGTCCGCCGTGCTGGCGCTGATCATCACCGCCTTTGCCTGCTGGTATATCTACCGCAATCTGGGCACCAACCTGACCGCCATCTCCCGGGCGATGTCGCGGCTGGCCCACGGGGAACAGGATGTCTCGGTGCCTGCGCTGCAGCGTCGGGATGAGCTGGGCGAGCTGGCGAGGGCGTTTAACGTCTTTGCCCGCAATACCGCGTCGCTGGAGCACACCACCCGACTGCTGAAGGAGAAGACCTCGCAGATGGAGGTGGATCGCCTTGAACGTCAGGGGCTGGAGGAGGCACTGGTGCACAGCCAGAAGATGAAGGCGGTCGGGCAGCTGACGGGCGGGCTGGCCCATGATTTCAATAACCTGCTGGCGGTGATCATCGGCAGCCTGGAGCTGGCCGATCCCCACTCGCCGGATGCCCCACGCATTGGCCGTGCGCTGAAGGCCGCCGAGCGCGGGGCGCTGTTAACCCAGCGCCTGCTGGCCTTCTCCCGTAAGCAGTCCCTGAACCCGCACGCGGTGGAGATGAAGCCCCTGCTGGAAAACCTGGCCGAGCTGATGCGCCACTCTCTGCCCGCCACGGTCGCGCTGGATATCGAAGCGCAAACGCCGGCGTGGCCGGCGTGGATTGACGTGGGCCAGCTGGAGAACGCCATCATCAACCTGGTGATGAACGCCCGCGATGCGATGGAAGGGCACAGCGGCACCATCAAAATCCGCACCTGGAACCAGCGCGTGACCCGCAGCGACGGGCGTAAGCAGGACATGGTGGCGCTGGAGGTGATCGACCACGGCGCCGGGATGTCGCAGGCGATTAAATCTCAGGTCTTTGAACCCTTCTTCACCACCAAACAGACCGGCAGCGGCAGCGGGCTGGGGCTGTCGATGGTGTATGGCTTCGTGCGTCAGTCCGGCGGGCGGGTGGAGATCGAAAGCGCGCCCGGCCAGGGCACCACCGTGCGGCTGCATCTGCCGCGCGCCACCTTACAGGCGCTACCCTCGTCGGAAAACGGGGCAACCCCCGCCTCGCCGCCAGGCGACCGGCTGGTGCTGGTGCTGGACGACCAGACCGACGTCCGGCAGACGCTGTGCGAACAGCTCCACCAGCTGGGCTACCTGACCCTGGAGGCCGAAACCGGCGAGCAGGCGATACAGATGCTGAGCGCCTCTGCGGATATCGAGATTTTTATCAGCGACTTAATGCTGCCCGGCAACCTGAGCGGCGCGGAGGTGATCCAGCATGTGCGCCAGCATTTCCCCCATCTCCCGGTGCTGTTGATGAGCGGCCAGGATCTGCGTCCGGCGCACAACCCACAGCTGCCCGAGGTGGAGCTGCTGCGTAAGCCGTTCACCCGCGGGCAGCTGGCGCAGGCGCTGCGTAAAATCGATACGAATGCGGAGAAAATTCGCCGCAGTGTTTAAGAATTAATCAATCGTTTCCGCGGTATCGGTGGTGCTAATCTGCGCAAAAATAAGCGGATTAGGATATAAAGGGAATTATGCCGGTACTGACGAGAGGGGACTCACATATGATCGTGATGCCTACAACCTATAGCCCGATGACAGTCGCGCGCGCCTTTAAACAGGTGGAAGAGTTTGAACTCTCCGGGCGACTGCTGCATGTTATCTACGATCCACAGACGCCTCGTGCGGCCATTATTGAAGCGGATATCGAAACCTTTGAAGGGGTACCGCGCCATCGTGTGGTGGCGGCGCTGGATTTACAGCGAAAACCCACCCTGGGGAAAGATATTGTTGCTGTTGAACGCTGCTGGGAAGATGCCAATATTATTCAGGTCGAGGGGATTTGTGTCGATCCCGCAGAGCGAGATAAAGGGCTGGCAACTCGGTTGTATGAGGCGTTAATCCTACGATGCGGTATCCCATTAATATGCGTTTTTGACCAATAGTAATAATGGGAGCAACTCTGCCTTCCAGAATTTGAGATTCCTCCGCTACTCGCTCTACCTGCCGTTTATTACCGTAAGGCCAGCTCACCCTGCGAGACTGGCTTTATGAAACGTACCTTTACCGCTCTGTTATTTGGTCTGATCTCTTTAACCAGCCAGCTGGCGCATGCCGACATCGTTGACGATGCGATCGGCAATATCCAGCAGGCCATCAACGACGCCTACAACCCCAACAGCAATAATCGCGATGCCGACGACGATCGCTACGAAGAGAGCCGTCGCAGCAGCGATAGCCGCCAGTATGACGATCGTCGCAGGCAGCTGGAGGACAGACGCCAGCGTCTAGATGAGCGCCAGCGCCAGCTGGACGAAGATCGACGTCGCCTTGAAGATGACGAGCGGCGGTTAGAGGATGATTACGATCGGCGGTAAGGGCCTACAAAACCGTAGGCCGGGTAAGGCGCAGCCGCCACCCGGCAGTAACGTGCGGCCTGATGCCTCACCCCGGCCCTCTCCCACAGGGAGAGGGAGAAAATCGTTAATCCAGCACCAGCACCATCCCGTCATACCCCGCCTCGAACCCTTCCGGCAGCGGGTTGTCCATCATCCACACGTCAAACTGATGGCTGATGTGGGTCAGGATCACCTGCGGACAGCCAATCACCTGATTCAGGGCAATCACCGTATTCAGATCGCAATGGTTGCGCGGGGTCTCCGCGCGCGGCTCGTGGCTACAGTCAATCACCATCGCCTGCGGGTGGTTGTTGAGTAAAAACTTCACCGTTTTGTCCGGCAGCCCGGCGGTGTCCGACAGCCAGGCGACGCGGCTGTGGGCGCTCTCCAGCAGATAGCCAAACGTCAGCTTCGAATGGTTGAGCGGCAGCGGGGTCACGCGTAACCCCTGGAGTTCAAACACCACAAAGGGCTCAAGCGTGTGGCTAAAGTCGAGAATGCCGGGGTGCTTAAACAGATCGTCGCAGCCGGCTTCGTCCGGCGGGCCGTATACCGGGATGGTCGCCCCCACGCCCCAGCGCAGCGGGAACAGCCCCTGGACATGATCCATATGGTAGTGGGTGAGTAAAAACTGCTGAAAACTGCCTGCGGGCCAGTCGTCCATCAGGTGCGGGATCCCCGCGTCCAGCAGCGTTACCGCGTCGTTGAATTTGACCACCGCGCTACAGGGGCGACGGCGATAGTCGTCCTGCAAACGCGCCCGGCGGCAGGCCGGACAGTCACAGCCAAAAGCGGGCACCAGCTGGGCGCCACCGGTTCCTGTTAACGTAATGGTCAGACTCATAGCGCCCCCTTACAGCGGTTTGGTAAAGCGGAAATGGCTCTGTGTGTACCCTTCACGAAGATAAAAGCGGTGCGCGTCGAGGCGCTTTACGCTGGTGGAAAGCTCGGTCATCTCAGCCCCGGCGTGACGGGCCTCTTCTTCTGCCCAGGCCAGCAGCTGGCTGCCAACCCTGAGCCCGCGCGCCTGCGGCATCACCACCAGCTCCTGGATCTCGCCGATCCAGTTGGCATGATGCAGATGAAACTGCATATGCAGGCCGATCATGCCGATGATGTGTCCATCCTGTTCGGCCAGCTGGTAGCGCATATTGTGATCCTGCAAATTGGCCGCGAACCCGGCATGGAACGCTGACCGGTCAAGCTCCGCCTGTTTTAATTCACAAATAAGGCCATAGACGGCGTCGACGTCCTCCGCGGTGGCGGGACGCAACTCACACTCGGGCATGGTTGTTCTCCTTCTGGTGAATCAGTGAAAGAAAGTGTTCGACGGACTGGAGCAAGCTTCCGTCGTTATTCAGGACAGGACAATCGGACGGGGTATAGCGGGCGGCACGCTCAAGCCGCTGGTCGATCTCTCTGGCGTTCTCCCGACCGCGGCTTTGCAGCCGGCTGCGCAGAATATCTGGCGATACCTGCAGGCAGATCGGCAGCAGCGCCCCCGCATAGCGCGCCCGCGCCTGGGGAAGATGGGCACGCGAGCCGTTCACTACCACGTCGAATCCGGCATGCAGCCAGAGGTCGATCTCCAGACCCACCCCATAATAATAGCCGTTAGCGTGCCAGCTCAGGGCAAACAGTTGCTGCCCGGCGCGGGTAAAAAACTCCGGCTCGCTGAGGGCGATGTGGTTTTCGCTCCCCGCACTGGCCGGGCGGGTGATGTAGCGGTGCGCCACCAGCAGCTGCGGGTGGGTCTGCTGGCGCAACGCCGCCAGCAGGCTGTCCTTTCCGGAGCCGGACGGCCCCATTAACCAGATCACTCTTCCCATCAGAACACCCTTTTTCCCTGACGCCAGACGTGGTCGATATGAATATGCTCGCCTTTACGGTGCGCCAGCACCAGGTCGGCCCGCTTACCTTCGCCAATCACCCCGCGATCGTGCAGATTTAGCGCCTGCGCCGGATTCTTCGTCACCAGACGGATCGCCTGCGGCAGAGTAAAGCCGTTGCCCGTATCGTCGGCCACCCGGAACGCCGCATCCAGCAGGCTGGCGGGGTAATAATCGGAGGAGAGAATATCCAGCAGGCCGAGCGAGGCCAGCGAGCTTGCCGCCACGTTGCCGGAGTGCGATCCGCCGCGCACGATGTTCGGCGCACCCATCAGGACGTTCATCCCGTACTGGCGGGAGGCTTCTGCCGCCTCGAACGTGGTGGGAAATTCGGCAATTGTGCTGCCAAGCTGATGGGATTCAAGTACATGATCCGCGGTGGCGTCGTCGTGGCTCGCCAGTGCGATATTGCGCTCCCGGCACAGAGCGGCAATAGCCTGGCGATTGGGCTGCGACCAGCGGGCGGCCAGGGCCAGCTGCTCCTCTTCGTAGCGCGCCATCTGCTGGTCGTTGAGAGAGTATTTGCCCTGATAATATTCACGGTACTTTTCGATGTTGGCGAACTGGCGCTGGCCCGGGGAGTGATCCATCAGCGACACCAGGGTCACCGGTTCGCGGCCGACCAGCTTCTCGAACAGCGGCAGGGTGGTGTGGTGGGGCAGCTCGCAGCGCAGGTGCAGGCGGTGCTCGGCGCGGTTGAGGCCGCGCTTCTGCGTCTCCTCCACGGCGTTGATCATCTTCTCCAGATTCTCCAGCCGGTCGCCGCCGTCGCGCACGTCACCGATCGCCACCGCGTCCAGCACGGTGGTGATGCCGCTGGCGACCATCATTCCGTCGTGGCTGCTCATCGCCGAATGGGCGGGCCAGTCTACCTTTGGCCGCGGGGTGAAGAACTTGTCCATGTTGTCGGTGTGCAACTCAATCAGCCCCGGCAGCAGCCAGCCGCCTTCGCCGTCCATCGCCTGCGGCGAGCGGCTCGGGGTTTCAGCAAAGGCGCGAATGACGCCGTCCTGAACCTCGATGGAGCCGTCGACAACCTCGTTTTCCAGCACCAGTTTTACGTTGTTTACGATCATGCGGTGATCCCCATCGGGTGCAGACGATCCGCTACGCGATCCCGCACCGCGTCGTCGTGGAAGATCCCGACGATCGCCGCGCCGCGCGCTTTGGCTTCTTCGATCAGTTCCATGACTGCGGCGCTGTTTTTCGCATCCAGCGAGGCGGTCGGTTCATCGAGCAGTAAAATCGGGTAATCGACGATAAAGCCGCGGGCGATGTTGACCCGCTGCTGCTCCCCGCCGGAGAAGGTGGAGGGAGCGAGATGCCACAGGCGCTCCGGCACGTTGAGGCGCGTCAGCAGGCGGGCGGCTTTGGCGGCGCAGGTATCGCGCGGCACGCCGAGATCCAGCAGGGGCTGCATCACCACCTCCAGCGCCGGGACGCGGGGGATGACCCGTAAAAACTGGCTGACCCAGCCGATGGTGGTGCGGCGCACGTCCCGCACCTTGCGCGCCGGGGCCTGCACCAGATCCACCCATTCGTCGCCGTGACGGATATGGATATGGCCTTCGTCCGGCAGGTAGTTGGCGTACAGGGATCGCAGCAGGGTCGATTTGCCGCTGCCGGAGTGACCGTGCAGCACCACGCACTCGCCGCTGCTGACCTCCAGAGAGGCATTTTGCAGTACCGGCAGGCGCACGCCGTTTTGCTGGTGGAGCACGAAGGTTTTACTTACGTTTTGTACGTGGATCATCTTGGCCTCGTGGCGTTTTCTTGCCGGGTGGCGCTTCGCTTACCCGGCCTACAAAGAGCGCGGTCCGTAGGCCGGGTAAGGCGAAGCCGCCACCCGGCAACAGCAACCTCAATTCTGCAACACGGACGACACCAGCAGCTGGGTGTACGGATGATGCGGATCGTCGAGGACCCGGTCGGTCAGCCCACTTTCCACCACCTCGCCGCTCTTCATCACCAGCAGACGGTCCGCCAGCAGACGGGCAACGCCTAAATCGTGGGTGACAATCACCACCGCCAGGTTCAGCTCCACCACCAGGCCGCGGAGCAGATCCAGCAGGCGCGCCTGAACAGAGACGTCCAGCCCACCGGTGGGTTCATCCATAAACACCAGCTTCGGATGGGTGACCAGGTTGCGGGCAATCTGTAAACGCTGCTGCATCCCGCCGGAAAACGTTGTTGGCAGGTCGTCGATGCGCGACGCCGGGATCTCTACCTCTTCCAGCCACTTCTGCGCCGTGGCGCGGATGTCGCCGTAATGGCGTGCACCGGTGGCCATCAGCCGCTCACCGATGTTGCCCCCCGCCGACACCTGGCGGCGCAGGCCGTCCATCGGGTGCTGATGCACCACGCCCCACTCGGTGCGCAGCAGGCGGCGGCGTTCGGCCTCGCTTATGCCGTACAGGGAGTGGTCTTCATACAGAATCTCGCCATTTTGCGGGGCCAGACGGGCAGAGATCGCCTTCAGCAGGGTGGTTTTACCGGAGCCGGACTCGCCGACAATGCCCAGCACTTCACCCGGCCAGAGGTCGAACGACACGTCGCTGAAGCCTTTGCCCGGCGCATAGAGGTGGGTCAGGTTATTGACCGAAAGCAGCGGTTTCATTGGCTGTTGGCCTCGCTCTGTTGGCGGCAGTAATCGGTATCGGAGCAGACAAACATCCGGTTGCCCGTGTCATCCAGCACCACTTCATCGAGATAGCTGTGTTTCGATCCGCAGATGGCGCACGGCTCGTCCCACTCCTGCACCGTAAACGGATGGTCGTCGAAATCGAGACTCTCCACGCGGGTGTACGGCGGCACGGCGTAAATGCGTTTTTCGCGCCCGGCCCCGAACAGCTGCAACGCGGGCATCATGTCCATCTTCGGGTTATCGAATTTCGGGATCGGCGACGGGTCCATCACGTAGCGCCCGTTGACCTTCACCGGGTAGGCGTAGGTGGTGGCGATATGGCCAAAGCGGGCGATGTCTTCATAGAGTTTCACCTGCATCACGCCGTACTCTTCCAGCGCGTGCATGGTGCGGGTTTCGGTTTCGCGGGGTTCGATAAAGCGCAGTGGCTCGGGGATCGGTACCTGGAAAATCAAAATCTGGTCTTCAACGAGCGGGGTTTCCGGGATGCGGTGGCGGGTCTGGATCAGCGTGGCGTCTTCGGTGCGCTCGGTGGTATTCACCCCGGTGACGCGCTGGAAGAACTGGCGGATCGACACGGCGTTGGTGGTATCGTCAGCGCCCTGGTCAATCACCTTCAGGACGTCGGCTTCGCCAATCACGCTGGCGGTGATCTGGATCCCCCCGGTGCCCCAGCCGTAAGGCATCGGCATCTCACGACCGCCGAACGGCACCTGATAGCCGGGGATCGCCACCGCTTTTAAAATGGCGCGGCGGATCATGCGTTTAGTTTGCTCATCCAGATAAGCAAAGTTATAGCCGCTGAGGTTAGCCATTCTTGCGCTCCTGTTGCAGGCGTTTCAGCAGTTCCAGCTCGGCCTGGAAATCGACGTAGTGCGGCAGCTTGAGGTGCGAGACAAATCCGGCAGCCTCGACGTTATCCGCGTGGGCCAGCACAAACTCCTCGTCCTGCGCCGGGCCGGCGAGGTTCTCGCCGTAGTCCGGGGCCTGTAGCGCCCGGTCGACCAGCGCCATCGCCATCGCCTTGCGTTCACCCATGCCGAACACCAGCCCGTAGCCGCGGGTGAAGTGCGGGGCGTCGTTGTCCGGGGTGACAAAGCCGTTAACCATTTCGCACTCGGTCATCAGCAGTTCACCGACGTTCACTGCGAAACCCAGCTCTTCCGGCACGATTTCAACGTCGATATAGCCGCTGCGAATTTCGCCGGCAAAGGGGTGGTTACGCCCGTAGCCGCGCTGGGTGGAGTAGGCCAGCGCCAGCAGGTAGCCCTCGTCGCCGCGCATCAGCTGCTGCAGGCGCGAGGCGCGGGAGCAGGGGTAGACCGGCGGGGTGCGGGTGATGTCGTCCGGCTCATCGCCGCGATCCTCTTCCGCCTTCGCCAGCCCCTGGTGTGCCAGCAGGCTGAAGACGTGCGGGGCGGCATCCTGCGGGGCGTCTGAGGTGGTCAGGCGAGGGGCCTCGCCGTTCGCCAGCAGGGTAAAATCGAGCAGGCGGTGGGTGTAGTCGTAGGTCGGGCCGAGCAGCTGACCACCCGGGATATCTTTATAAACGGCAGAAATTCGGCGCTCAAGGCGCATCTCTGCGCTATTAATCGGCTCGCTCACCGCCAGCTTCGCCAGGGTGGTGCGGTAGGCGCGCAGCAGGAAGATGGCCTCGACGTTATCGCCGCTGGCCTGCTTCAGCGCCAGCGCTGCCAGCTCGCGGTCGGCAATGCCGCCTTCGGTCATCACCCGGTCCACGGCCAGGTTGAGCTGCTGTTCGATCTGGGCGACGCTCAGCTCCGGGAGCTGCTCATCGCCCCGGCGTCTGTGCTCCTGCAGGGCATGGGCGGCGGCGATCGCCTTTTCGCCCCCTTTGACGGCAACGTACATCAGCACACCTCCACGTGGGTGGTTCGCGGGATCGCCAGCAGGCGTTCGCCGCAGGTCAGGAGCAGGTCGATCCCCAGCGGGAACGGGTGCGGGCGCTCGGTCAGTTCATGAATAATGCACTCCGGCAGCTGCGGGGCGACCATGCGTTCCTCGGCAATTCCGGCTCCGGTCAGGCGCAGCATGCGCCCGCCGCTCAGGCTCGGCACCTGCAAAATCAGGGTGGCGCTGGTCTCCGGCGCGACGGCGCTGCCTTCGCTCAGGGCGTTGAGCTGCTCGTGGCTAATCTGCTCGTCGGCAACGGCGAACACCGCCAGCTGGGGCTGATCCACCAGCGGGGCGCTGGTATGAAAACGCAGGTTAGAGCTGACGATATCGTTACTCACCGCGCCCGACAGCCAGACCGGAGTGTCATTATCGGCCAGGGTCAGCAGCACGCTGGTGGTGGCGAGGTTCAGCGGCTGCCAGCCGTGTTTAAGCTGATGCAGGGAGACGATCACCCCCGGTTCGCTCATCGCTTTTAGCAGACGGCGAAAACTGTGTTGGGCATCCTGCACGGCAAGGGTAAAAGCGGGTTGAAGGGTCATGCGTTGTCTCCGCGAACGAGCGTAAAGAAGTCGACCCGGCTGGTGTTCACCTCGGCCTGACGCGCGGCAAGGCGTGCGGCGCGGTCGGCTTCCAGCGGGGCAATAAGGGTTTCCATTAAGGACTGAAAATGCGGCGCTTCCTGCAGCAGGGCGTCGATCACCGCGCACTGCTCGGCATGCGCTTTGTTGCGCCCGAGCAGGTAGCTGTAGCCGAGCGTGCCGCTGGCAAGGCGCACCACGGCGCGGGTCAGGGTGGCATCACCGGCAAAGTAGCGTGCCCCGGTGCCGCCCATCCGCGCCTGGATCTGCACCAGCCCGGTTTCCGGGGCGCGGATCGGTTCATAAGCGGGCGTCAGGCTCAGGGCCGACATCCGCTCGGCAAGCGCCGCAGGCTGGCTGTGGGCGAGAACGGCCATCCAGTGCTGGCGGGTGGAGGTATCGAAATGCATTCAGTGCTCCATGGTGAATTCAATCATGTCGGCGCGGGTCAGGCTGACGGAGTACTCCGTCGCGTTGATCTCGCCGTCACGGTGGTTAAGGGTGCGCACGCAGAGCAGGGGCGCCATGTTGGGAATCTCCAGCACCTTGCTCTCTTTGGCCTGCGCGCGGCGGGCGCTGATGCGGGTCTGGGTGCGCCTGAGCGCAATCCCGGTGGCTTCGAACAGGAAGTCGTGCAGCGAGCCGCTGGCGAAGTTCTGCAGCACCGGCCAGAGAGTCAGGTCAGCGAAGTAGTGGTCGATCTGACACACCGCCACGCCGTTGACCCGGCGCAGGGTGCGCAGGTGGACGACGTTATCGCCCTCCGAAATCCCCAGCGCGTCTGCCACGTGGCTGGAGGCCGGACGCAGCACCGAGAGCAGTTTTTCGCTGGTGGGGTGGCTGCCCTGATCCAGCAGGTTCTGGCTGAAGCGCGCCTGAGCGTTGAGGGGGTAGTCGAACGGGCGCATCAGCACCAGCACGCCGACGCCCTGACGACGCTGTACCCATCCGCGTTCAACCAGCTGGTCAATGGCGCGGCGCAGGGTATGGCGGTTCACTTCATAGCGATCCGCAAGCTGCTGTTCAGCAGGCAGATAATCCCCGCAGCGGTAGTGGGTGCGCAGCTCCACTTCAAGCTTCGCGGCAATCTCTTGCCAGCGTGTCGGGTAACTGGTCGGATGTCTGGATAAGTGCATACAAATCAAAGCCTCGCTTCTCAGATGAAGTGCTTACGCAAACGTTGAGAGAGGAAATCCAGCAGGCTGACCGTCACGATGATGAGCACCATCAGGGCGCAGGTTTGCTGGAACTGGAAACCGCGAATCGCTTCCCACAGGGTGACGCCAATCCCGCCCGCGCCGACCATCCCCACCACCGTTGCGGAGCGAACGTTAGATTCAAAGCGGTACAGGGAGTAGGAGATAAGCAGCGGCATCACCTGCGGCAGGACGCCATAGAGGATCTCTTCCAGCTTGTTGGCCCCGGTGGCGCGAATGCCTTCCACCGCTTCCGAGAGCAGCTTGGAGAGCACCCCGGTGGTGTGAATAAATAGCGCCATCACCCCGGCGAACGGCCCGAGACCGACCGCCACCACGAACAGCATCGCAAAGACCATTTCATTGATGGCGCGGCAGGCGTCCATCAGGCGCCGCACCGGCTGGTAAATCCACCAGGGCACAATGTTGTCGGCGCTCATCAGGCCAAACGGAATGGAGAGCACCACCGCCAGCGCGGTACCCCAGACGGCGATTTGCAGGGTGATGGCCATTTCGCTGAGGTAGTCCTGCCACTGGCTGAAGTCCGGCGGGAAGAAGTCGGCGGCGAAGGTCGCCATGTTGCCAGAGTCCTGAATCAGCGTGAGCGGAGCCATTTCCGCCCCCTTCCAGGAGACAACGAGCACCGCCAGCAGAACGGCCCAGCCGATCAGCGAGAACCAGCTGCGCTTTGGCGGTGGGAGAGTGATGGTTTGCATGTAGGTTCCTTGCGGTTTGTGTGCCGGATGGCGCTACGCTTATCCGGCCTACGATCCAGAAAGTAGGCCCGGTAAGCGAAGCGCCACCGGGCAAAAAGCACTACTGAACCGCTTTATTCACGCTGGTCATCGCGCCCAGCGCCGCGGTCAGGCGGTCGAGATCGTCCAGCTGCGCCTGAATTTCAGACATCTTGCTGCTCTTCTCTTCGTCCTTCAGGCCCTTGTTCTCCTTCACGCCCTGGATCTGTTTGAACAGCGCCAGCTGGCGAATCGGCACCAGCTGCAAATCGCTGGAGGCGCGGAACGGCGCCCAGCCCAGGCGTTCCAGCACGGTTTTCTCTTCGGCGGTTTTGCCGTAGTTCATAAAGAAGTCGTATACCTTGTCCTTGGTGCTTTCGGAGAGGTTTTTACGCCACACAATCGGGTCGCCCGGGATCAGCGGCGATTTCCAGATCACCTTCAGCTCTTTCAGCTTGTCCGGTGCGGAGGTCTTCAGCTTGTCGAGGTTTTCGGTGTTGTTGGTGGCAACATCCACCTGCTTGTTGGCGACGGCGAGGGCGTTGGTTTCATGCCCGGCGTTGACCGTGCGTTTGAATTCGCTGGTGGAGACGTTGTTCTTGGCGAAGACGTAGTAACCCGGGACCAGGAAGCCGGAGGTGGAGTTCGGGTCGCCGTTGCCAAAGGTCAGCTCTTTGCGTTTGGCGAGCATGTCATTGAGGTTGTTGATCGGACTGTCTTTGTTGACGATCAGCACGCTCCAGTAACCCGGGGAGCCATCTGCCGCAACGGTCTGTGCAAAGACCTGACCGTTGGCGCGGTCCACCGCTTCCATGGCGGAGAGGTTGCCGTACCAGGCGATGTCCACTTTATTAAAGCGCATCCCCTGGATGATGCCCGCGTAGTCCGGGGCGAAGAAGGCGTTCACTTTGATCCCCAGCTTGCTTTCCATGTCTTTCAGGAAGGGTTCCCACTGTGGCTTCAGGTTCTGCTGTGATTCCGTCGAAATGATGCCAAAGTTCAGTGCTTTTTCCTGCTCTTCCGCATACGCCGGGCTTAACAGGGTGCTGATACTGAACATGCTGGTGAAGGCCAGCGCGGCAACCGTTTTATAGCTCATTTCCATTCCTCATTGTGGAGACGTTAAGCAGCCTGCGCGTTCTCTTCGACGCGGTTAATGCTGCGGTAGAGATGGTCAAAACGTTCGTTATCAAACTGATGGCTGGCGCCATCAAAGAACACGTGCCCCTGACGCAGGGCGACGATGCGCTCGCAGTAGCGCAGGGCGTAATCCACCTGATGCAGCGTCACCACGATGGTGATGCCGTCGTGCTGGTTAATGTCGCGCAGGGTTTCCATCACGATGCGGGCCGACTCCGGATCCAGCGAGGCAATCGGCTCATCGGCAAGAATAATTTTGGCTTTCTGCATCAGCGCCCGGGCAATCGCCACGCGCTGCTGCTGGCCACCGGACAGGGTGGAGACGCGCTGGTGGGCGAAGTGGGCCATGCCGACGCGGGTCAGCGCCTGCAGCGCCTCCTGTTTTTGCGAGGGCGAAAACCAGCGCAGACAGGTGCGCCAGAACGGGGTACTGCCGAGCGCGCCAATCAGCACGTTTTCAAGCACCGTCAGGCGGTTCACCAGGTTGAACTGCTGGAAGATGTAGCCGGTCTGCGCGCGGCTTTTGCGGATATCGCCCGCCAGACGCCCCGCGCGCTGCACGGTATTGCCCAGCAGCTCAACGTGGCTTTCCGGGGTTTTATCGCAGGTGATAAGGCCGCTCAGGTGGCGCAGAAGGGTGGATTTACCTGAACCGGATGGCCCCAGCAGCGCTACCATTTCGCCCTGCTGGACGGTCAGATCAACGGCATGCAGAGCCTTATTGTGATGGAAGGTCTTGCTCAGTTTCTCGACGCGGATGACAGTTTGCATGGGGGAGGCCTCGATTCAAATGTGGCCTCATGCTGGCGGATCAATATGACATTTAGGTTAAGTGTTGGTTGCGGGAGTTTGAAGAGTTGACGTGAAAGCGATGACAATCATTGTAGGCCCTTTAAGCGCAGCGCCACCGGGCGCTGTTGCGGGATGCGCTGCGCTTATCCGGCTTACTGTTTAACGACGTTGATCATCCAGGGAACGCCGTATTTATCGGTCACCTTGCCGAAGCCGCGCGCCCAGAAGGTCTCCTGCCAGGCCATGTCGATGGTACCCCCCGCGGCCAGGTTGTCGAACCAGCGTTTGCCTTCCGCCACGTCCTGGGTGTCGAGCACCAGCGTAAAGCCGGCGTAGGTGGCGTTTGTGCCGGGCGAACCGTCACTCATCATGATAACGCTGCCGGCGATGCGCACGTTGGAGTGGGCGATAGCGGAGTCCGGGAACGCCATGCCTGACGGGCAGCCCTCTTCGCGGTTGTCGTCTTTGGGCATTTCGCCGAAGGTGATTTTATAGAGGAGTTCCGCGCCGACGGCCTGCTGATAGAAGGCCGTGGCCTCTGCGCAGTTACCGGCGAATGAAATGTAGGGACTTAACGGCATAATCATTACCTCAGGTAAAGAGAAGCCCGTTAAGTGTAGTTCGGTATTTGTAGGCCGGATAAGCGTAGCGCATCCGGCAAAAGCGCCCGGCGGCGCTTCGCTTGCCGGGCCTACATAAAAAAATCAGTTCTTTTTCACGAACTCGGATTTCAGCTTCATCGGGCCGAAACCGTCAATTTTGCAGTCGATGTTGTGGTCGCCTTCAACCAGGCGGATGCCTTTGACTTTGGTGCCGATCTTCAGCATCGACGAGCTGCCTTTGACTTTTAGATCTTTAATCACGGTGACGTTGTCGCCGTCGGCCAGCAGGTTGCCGTTGGCATCTTTAACAATCAGCTCATCGCTCTCTTGCGCGGGTTCTGCGTTGTTCCATTCGTAAGCGCATTCCGGGCAAATGAACATACCGTTATCTTCATAGGTATATTCAGAACTGCATTTTGGACACTGTGGTAGTTGCATGGTGTTCTCCTCAAAATAGTGCGAAGCGGCGGCAATCAGGCCCGCCAAAAATCGACAGGTTGTCGAAAAAGGCGGCAAGTATAACGCATGTCCTTACTGTTGTCGGTGATATTGTTTTTCGCTTTTAGCGAAAAGGGTCTTTTCGATGACAGAATTTGTCAGCGATCGGGGCAATGTTAAGAGTCAGACACAGGGGATAAACGCGCCTGATTAAAAGCGATAATATTTTATTGTGGCAAATTGATACGCCGTGTCATTTCAGATAAGGTTAAGACGCTAATGATATTTTACTGACTTGCTTTAATAACCCTCCTTGGTCTGTAAGGGATGATTTACCCCTCATTTTTGGTGGGTAACTAACGATGATTTTTCCTGAAGTTTTTAAAAATTGAGCTACGCTCTTAATCTTTCGGTTTCCCTGACCGAAGGAGCGCGTTCTGCTGCTTTAAGCGCTGAAAGAATATATTTTTACTATCATTACACAATTATATGGCTTCGAACATATTTACAACACGTAATCATATAAGCCGATCCTTCATTCTTATAAACAATTCGGTTATATAAAATTTGTGTTAAGGGAAGGCTTTTACTATGCACACACAGACAATATTTGAATTGAGCCAGGAGGCCGAAAGGCTGCTGCAGCTCTCGTTGCAGAATCTTGAGTCGTTGAGCGCCATGCCTGTCGCCATGCTGGACAACGCCACGTCGGCCATTACCGGCGAAACCAGCAATGTCTTACCTCTGCATTTTAGTGCCCGTGGCTTAGAGGCGCAGCAGTCGATGCTGAATAATGAGCTGCGCAAAATTACCCGCCTGGAGATGGTGCTGGCGATCGTGGGCACCATGAAGGCCGGAAAGTCCACCACCATCAACGCCATCGTGGGCACCGAAGTGTTACCCAATCGCAACCGCCCGATGACCGCGTTGCCGACGCTGATCCGTCACACTCCTGGCCAGAAAGAGCCGGTGCTGCATTTTTCTCACGTCGCCCCCATCGATACATTAATAAAACAAATGCAAAAGAAGCTTGCCAATTACGATCGCGGCAAGCTGGCGCAGCAGCTGGAAATTGACAAAGATATGAATGCGCTACTTGGGCGTATCGAAACCGGCGCGGCATTTGAAAAACATTATTTAGGTGCGCAGCCGATATTTAATTGTTTAAAAAACCTGAACGATTTAGTGCGGCTTTCTCAGGCGCTGGGCACGGATTTTCCGTTCCCGGCCTATGCTGCGATCGAGAATATCCCGGTTATCGAAGTGGAGTTTGTCCATCTGGCCGGGCTGGATGTCCATCTGGGGCAATTAACCCTGCTGGATACCCCGGGGCCGAACGAGGCCGGACAGCCGCATCTGCAAAAAATGCTCACCGAGCAGCTCGCCCGGGCATCGGCGGTGCTGGCGGTGATGGACTATACCCAACTGAAGTCGATCTCCGATGCCGAAGTGCGGCTGGCCATCTCCGCCGTCGGCAAAGCGGTGCCGCTGTACGCCCTGGTTAATAAGTTCGATCAGAAAGACCGCAACAGCGATGATGAAGAGCAGGTGCGGGCGATGATTTCCGGCACCCTGATGAAGGGCCATATCTCCCCGGGTCAGATCTTCCCGGTCTCGTCGATGTGGGGATACCTGGCGAACCGGGCGCGTCACGAACTGGCTATGCACGGTAAATTGCCCGATCACCAGGAGCAGCGCTGGGTGCAGGATTTTGCCGAGGCCGCACTGGGCCGCCGCTGGCGAACCGCCGATCTGGATGATATTGAACACCTTCGCCACTCCGCCGATCTGCTGTGGGAGGACTCCCTGTTTGAGCAGCCGATCCGCAAGCTGATTTATGCTGCCTACTCCAACGCCTCGCTGTATGCGTTGCGCTCCGCGTCGCATAAGCTGCTGAACTACGCCCAGAACGCCCGGGAGTACCTGGATTTCCGCTATCAGGGGCTGACGGTAGCCTTTGACGAGTTACAGCACAATATTGCCCGTCTGGAAGATGACATGGCGCTGCTGCACTCCCGCCAGGCGTCGGTAAGCGATGAGGTTCGCCATGAGGTGAGTCAGGCGTTGAGCGCCACGGATCTGTTTCTCACCTCCCAGCAGAACGATATTAAACTCGCCATCGCGCATATCTTTAATCCCGACAATTTGCTCGACCTGGCGGGGTTTGATCCGCATAAACAGCGTGCAGATGCCGCGGCGACGCCCGGTCAGCTGGTACTGGAGGATGAAGGCCAGGCGCAGATCCTGTTGAGCAAAATCCGCTCCTCCTGCGAGATGATCATGCTGGATGCACAGGCGAAAATCGGCCGTGAGCTGGCGCTGCGTTTCGACCAGCTGGAGTCCACGCTGGCGCGGGCGCTGAACGATGCCATGCGCCCGATTGAAACGCGTATTAAAGAAGAGTTGAGTCACGCCGGTTTTCGCGCGCGGATCAGCTTCCCGGCGTTTCAGGCCAACCAGCTTAACTTTAATACCCGGGGGCTGTTCAGCGATGCTATCGCCCAGGAGAGTCAGCCTGCCAGTCAGTCCCAGGGAGCCGGCAGCGTGCTGCGTGAGACGGTCTCCCGCTGGTTGAACAATCCGGGCTGGGGCTGGGAAGACTATGTGATGACGCGGACGCGGTATGTTATCAACGTGTCACAGCTTCATGAGAAATTTAAACAACATATCGATCAATTTTGTGAACAAATCCGTAAAGCTTTGGCCGCCCAGGTCGATGTCTCTGTTACAGCAGGTATGGCGACATTCTTTGCCGAGTTCTCGTTATGCCTTGCAGGGTTACAGGAAAGCTTGCGTGATAGCCTCGCGGTGCGCCAGCAGAATGAGCATGCCACGCGCGCGCTCAGCCAGCTGCTGCAGCAATGTATTACGACTGCAGCGTGGATTCAGGAAGATACCCGACTGTTACGCGATGATATTCAAACGCTATTCGCGGCAGAGCAACCATGACAAAACAATTACTGGACGGTCCCGGGCGGACGCTGGAATGCATACATCCTAAATTTATGGTCGACCTGGTTCAGGGGGCTGACGCACAGCGTCACACCTCTGTGGGGTCGCAACAGCAGCACTTTCGTGAACGTTTAACCCAGGAGATCATGGCGCAGACTCAGCTTCGCCAGTGGGCGATGGGGGGAATGTTCAGCGAAAATGCTGTGCTGCGGCTCGGGCTGGCAGAGAAACTGGCGGGCATGGTCGATCCCGGCCATCTGGCGCTGACCCGCATGACCCAGACCCTGACCACGCTGCGCCAGCAGGCCAACCTGCGCAATCAACCCCCCATCGGCGTGGTGCAACAGTACGAAATCCTCTCTGCCCATTTTCAGCAACGCGCCCAGTTTAAAGAGAAGGCATTAACCCAGCGTGGGTTAACGGTGCAGGCGGGCGTTCACAGCGAACAGATTTTTACCCGCTGGCGGGCCGGACATTATGACGGCTGGTCGCTGGCCGGGCGCGGCTATGTGGTGCTGGAGGAGCTGCGCTGGGGGGCGTTCGGTGACGCCTGTCGGCTGGCGAATGCGGATGTCAGCGCCATGCTCAAAGATAATCTGCGCAGCATGGTGGCCAACTACCTGGCGCAGGGGATCAATGCGGCGCCCGCGACCCGTCATTTTTACCATCAGTGGCTGACCACACCCAGTACGCCGGGGATTATCGATCATAAAGATATGCTTGGCTGGCTGGGGGACTGGTGCGATGCCGACAGACATCCGGTGTGCTGGTCGGTGACGCAGAGCTGGCAGAATGTGGCGCTGGGAATGCCGAGGCTCTGTTCGGCGGCAAGGCTGGCAAAGGCGATGGTGGAAGAGGTGTTTGGCGAGTAAGGATTTTCACCCTCTCCCCGGGCGGGGAGAGGGCTACGTATTAGTGGTGCAGAGATTCAACCGGACTCTGTTCCGCGGTATTCTCAGGGACCTTACCAAAGCGTTTGGCATACAGGGCGGTAATAATCGGCACCAGAATCGCCGTCACGATGACGCTTGCGGCAACCAGCGCGGTAGCAGAAGCGGCAACCGGTTCGAAGGCCGGGTTAATCTGGGCGATAATGACCGGGTTCGCCACGGCAGCACCCGCTGCGGACGAGGCGGCGACACCCGCAGTACCATTCCCTCCACCGATTACACGGTCGGCAATAATCAGCGGGATACCGGTGATGATGATAACCGCCACACCCAGCACGATACCCAGCAGGCCAGTATCCAGAATCACGTTCAGGTTGATGGTATTACCCAGCGCGAAGCCGAAGAACGGGATCAGAACCGGGGTCGCTTTGCTGAAGAAGTCACGCAGATCGTGGTCGAGGTTGCCGAGGGCAAAACCGATCAGGAACGGCAGGACGGCGCCGACAAAGTGGTGTGGTTCAAAGGAGGCCAGACCGGCGGAGCCGAGGATCAGCATGGTCATCAGCGGGCCAGATTCCAGAGACATCAGAACGAAGGCGCCGGACTCTTCTTTGGTGCCGTACTGGTTCATCAGGCTGGCATACAGGCCGCCGTTGGTCATGTCCATTGCAGAGACAATCGCCAGCACGGAGAGGCCAGCGAAGAAGCCGGTCTGAATACCATTTTCCGGGATAAACATGGCGCAAACCATCGCCACAATCCAGGCTACGGCAATTTTGGTAATCACCAGCGTACCGGATTTACGTAATACTGTGCCCGTTGCCCGTAAATTAATGGAGGCGCCGATACAGAAGAACCATACCGCCAGAATCGGAACTGTCCCGGTAATCATGCCTTTGGTGAAACCACCAAAATAGGCTCCGGTATTAGGTGCTAAGGTATTTAAAATTGCACCCAGTACCAGCGGTACCAGCATCATCCCTCCGGGGATGCGTTCAATCGCGGCTTTAATCTTCATCATTAACCCTCACATCTCATCACGCATCGCCCGCGGACAAGTGATATTTAATAATCTAATGAATTCAACGAATTGTGACAAAGATGCGTCAGGCGATTCGTCGTTCATACAGCAGATATAACCAGTTTGGCTTTTTAAACCTTCGCTTGAAGGTCACCAGACTCGTTTTGACGGGCTTATGATGCGATCGTTGGAATGATGATTCAATGAAAATAAAACAGTGTTTTAGTTATCTCCATCACATATTTTAAGGAAACACGATATTTGCTTCTTGATTATTAAAATGGCTGTGAATGCATTGTAAAAAAATGTCGTTATTTTTTGATTTGGTAGCAAATAATAACGCCTGAAAGAATATTTTCAGCGCCGGGTATAAGAAACAACGCATTACGCTGTATTTACACTTTTGACACTTCTGGTAGAAACCTTAAAAATATATGTGAAGTTGATCACAAATATAAACGCTGGTAGGGTAAAGGCATCATTAACAGCCCAGACAGGCGTCACAGGTTCGGTTGTACCGCTCCGAAAGGTCAGTGTAAGTAAACCTGCTACGCTTGAGAAAGGAGAATGCGCATGAGGCGCTTCCCGGGTTCCACAGAGCGCACTTTTTAGGCGCTGTGGTGAGGACTGGGCTTAGTCAACGAGGATAGCCATGCTGAAAAGGAAAAAAGTTAAACCGATCACCCTGCGCGACGTCACCATTATTGATGACGGGAAACTGCGCAAAGCGATCACCGCCGCCTCGCTCGGTAATGCGATGGAATGGTTCGATTTCGGTGTGTATGGCTTCGTGGCCTACGCGCTGGGTAAAGTCTTCTTCCCTGGTGCCGATCCCAGCGTGCAGATGATTGCCGCGCTTGGGACGTTCTCTGTTCCTTTCCTTATCCGCCCGTTAGGGGGGCTGTTCTTCGGGATGCTGGGGGACAAGTATGGTCGCCAGAAAATCCTCGCTATCACGATAGTGATTATGTCGGTCAGTACGTTCTGTATCGGCCTGATACCGTCGTATGCGAGCATAGGCATCTGGGCGCCGATCCTGCTGCTGCTGTGTAAGATGGCCCAGGGCTTCTCGGTGGGGGGTGAATATACCGGCGCGTCAATTTTTGTTGCCGAATATTCTCCGGACCGTAAGCGCGGCTTTATGGGCAGCTGGCTTGATTTCGGTTCTATTGCCGGGTTCGTGCTGGGTGCGGGCGTGGTGGTGTTGCTCTCCACCGTGGTGGGCGAAGAGAACTTCCTCTCCTGGGGCTGGCGTATTCCGTTCTTCCTGGCGCTGCCGCTGGGGCTGATTGGCCTCTATTTGCGTCACGCGTTAGAAGAGACCCCGGCGTTCCAGCAGCATGTTGAAAAGCTGGAGCAGGGCGATCGCGAAGGTCTGCAGGATGGACCGAAAGTCTCATTCAAAGAGATCGCGACTCGCCACTGGCGTAGCCTGCTGACCTGTATTGGTCTGGTGATCTCCACCAACGTGACCTATTACATGCTGCTGACCTACATGCCGAGCTACCTGTCGCACAACCTGCACTACTCAGAAGATCACGGTGTGCTGATCATCATCGCCATCATGGTGGGGATGCTGTTTGTGCAGCCGATCATGGGCCTGCTGAGCGACCGCTTCGGACGTCGTCCGTTCATTATCTTCGGCAGTATCGCGCTCTTTGTGCTGGCTATCCCGGCCTTCATCATGATTAACAGTGATGTGATCGGCCTGATTTTTGCCGGCCTGCTGATGCTGGCGGTGATCCTCAACTGCTTTATTGGCGTGATGGCCTCGACGCTGCCGGCGATGTTCCCGACGCATATCCGTTACAGCGCGCTGGCGGCGGCCTTTAACATCTCGGTACTGATTGCCGGTCTGACGCCAACGCTGGCAGCCTCGCTGGTGGAGAGCACCCAGAACCTGATGATGCCTGCCTACTATCTGATGGTGATTGCGGTGATTGGCCTGATTACCGGTATTTACATGAAAGAGACGGCGAACCTGCCGCTGAAAGGGGCGACGCCTGCTGCGTCTGACCTTCAGGAAGCCAAAGAGATCCTCCGCGAGCACCACGACAACATTGAGCAGAAGATAGAAGATATCGATGCTGAAATTGCCGAGCTACAGGCGAAGCGTTCCAGACTGGTCGATCAACATCCCCGCATAAATGAGTAAATAAAAAACCCGGCTTCGGCCGGGTTTTTTTTTCATATCCAAATGGAATACAACGAAAGTTTATTGGCGATTTTATTGAATAGTGCTTACGCTGTATATAAGCGGATGTCTCTATAAAATCGACGCTTTCTTCTCTATTAGGGGTGTGTATGCTGAGTTTTACACCGACATAGTTGTAAACGCAGGCATTACACAGGGTGTTGACAATTCCTGTCACTCTCCCTTGCATGAAACAGCATTTTATTTTCTAAACTATTTGCTTATGCAATTAGTACAACAAAAAAATAATACCAAGCTTAATTATAAGTAGGTCTGGACATGCTGAGAAATTCGCAAAAGATTACCCATGGAGGATACTCGGTATTCATTAAATTAATTGATTTCTTCTCAATTAATTTAATTTTAATACTGAGTGGGTGGGTATTGAAAATGGAGTCTTTCGATACTGTAATTTTGATCAGCTTATTGTACTCCACCGCTTTTTTACTGTTTGGTGAATACACGCAGTGCTATCTCTATCGTCCTAAAAACAACCAGTTGCGTAACCAAAGACGCCTCTTTCTGACGGCTTTTTTTGCCATTCTTTTTATCGGCCTGGTGCGTCTGCTGGTCGCGAAATTATACGCTCTGGGCTACGTCAGCTTTATCGATGTGCGTAATATACCTGCTATGCTGCTCTGGTATGCCTCGCCGATCCCTTTTCTCTACGTCGTCCGTCTGATTATTTTCAAGCTGTCGGCAAAAAAGAAAATAAGGGTGGCTATTATCGGCATTACGGATAACGGCCTGGCGGCTGAACGGGCGCTGCGCCTGGAGTACTCTGATGTGCAGCTGGACCTGGCCTTCTACGATGAACGCGGTCCTGAGCGGCTCGGCGAGCTGGCCACCAGAATTACCAGCCCCTATAACGGGCCGGTGATCAAGCTGGTTGAAGAAGCCAAAGCCAGCAGAGTCGACGAGATCTATATTGCCCTGCCGATGGTGGCCCTGGAGCGCATCCGCCATTTTCTGGCGATGATGTCTGATACCACGGTCAACACCTATATTGTGCCGGACTTTTACGCCTACAGCACTAATACCTCCCAGATCCGTTCTATCCACAACCTGCAGACCATTGGCATTTTTACCTCCCCGCTGGACGGGGGCGGGTCGTTTATAAAACGAGCAGAAGATCTGGTATTGGGCAGCGTGATTATGGTAATGATTGCCACGTTAATGATCGCTATTGCTATAGGTATCAAACTCACTTCACGTGGGCCTGTTTTCTTCAAACAGGATCGCTATGGCCTGAGCGGGCAGAAGATTAAAGTCTGGAAGTTCCGGACGATGAAGGTGATGGAAAATACCGACACGGTGGTACAGGCGACACGGGACGATCCTCGGGTCACCCGCTTTGGCGCATTCTTACGTCGGACATCTCTGGATGAACTGCCGCAATTCATTAATGTAATACAGGGGAATATGTCTATTGTCGGTCCACGGCCGCACGCTGTGGCGCACAACGAGCTTTACCGTAAGCAGGTCGAAAACTACATGATTCGCCATAAAGTAAAGCCTGGGATCACAGGTTTAGCGCAAATTAATGGCTATCGTGGCGAAATTGATGCGCTATACAAAATGGAAAAGCGAGTCCAGTACGACATTGAATATATTCAGAACTGGTCCTTTTGGTTAGATATAAAAATCATCATTAAAACCATTTTTAAGGGATTTGTCGGTAAGAATGCATACTAAAATTATTATTATCGCTGGGATTATAGCGTCTCCGGTCGCCCTGGCAGAATTAACGCCAAAATCACACATCGGCTTTGCGGGCATCGACTTTCAGAGCAACGTCGCTGCTGATTATGGGCACAACGATAACGTGACTTACCAGCACGATGACAGCGACGCGAAAGGCTCCGACTTCCAGGGGCTCAAGCCCGTTATCAGCCTGAACGGGGAGCGTGGGCAGGATAAGTATCTGCTGATGTACTCCGGGGACTATCGTCACTACTCCAGCGATTCTGCGGATGATTACGATGACCACGTTTTCCGCTTCAAAGGCGACTGGCGCTTTGGTTTGATGCATGGCCTGACCCTGAATCTCGAAGATTCACTCGGCCATGAGGCACGCGGGCGCGGCGTGACGGAAGGGTTCCTGCCGGAACAGTTCCGGCAATTTGGCGTCAAGTCACCCTTAACCACCAATCTATTCAACAGCGAGCTACGCTATAGTTATGGTGCGCCGGACGGACGTGGAAGAGCAGACCTGGCGTTGATGCACCGCAAGTGGACCTTTGGCAATACCGGTCAGGTTGAAAGCCAGGATGCGGACTTTGCAGAATATATCGATGAGCAGGAGTGGGACGAAAATACGCTGATTGCAGAAATTTTCGATCAGTACACATCTAAGACGCGTTTTCGCTATAGTTTTATTACCAACCAGTTTCGTTATGGCCATGCGTCAGAAAAAGACAGTAATGAATATTATTTGCGATACGGCGTTCAATCGCAGCTAACGGGCAAAACAAACGTCGATGCGAACGTGTCGTGGCTCTATAAAACCTTTGAAAATAACCCCGGGTCGAAGGATTTCAACGGGATTAACTGGGATATTCTGGGTGAATGGAGACCTTTGCAACAGTCACTTTTTACATTAAGAACATCCCAAAGTATTAAGGACCCTTCCGAAGCGGGAGGATATAATTTAGTAACGGAATACGGTATTTCTTACAAACATCTATGGATGAACAACCGTTTAACGACGTTGCTTGATTATGCATACATTACAGAAGACTACAAAGATCAGGACAAGGATCGTCACGACAAGAATGGCGTGTTTTCATTTATCGTAGGTTATGACCTCACACCATCGATTAACTTTGGTGTGGAATATCATCTTGATACGCTTAAGTCTAATAAAGATACAGATACGTTTACCATCGGCCCCAACGATGACCGCGTAGTGACTGAAACGTTGGGCTATGATCAATCTTTGATTATGCTTACAGCTAAGGTTCAGATTTAAAATGAAAATAATGAAACTGTGCGCGTTTTTACTCCTCAGCGTTGTTTTCGCCGGCTGCAAATCACCACAGCCGACGTTAATGGACAATAGCGTGGTTGATACAGCAAATTATTTACTGGGCTCTGGCGATACCGTCAACATTAACGTTGCCGGTCAACCTGACCTGACCATGAAGGTAGTGCTTGATAATAGTGGGGCTATTAATTACCCCTATATTGGCAAGCTGGAATTAAAGGGCAAAACCGCAAGTCAGGTTGATGCAGAGATTACGCAACGCCTGCGCAAAGGGTTTGTGCTCAATCCCATGGTGACCGTGAATATTGCTGAATTCCGCAAATTCTATATCTCTGGTGAGATCGAGAATCCCAATGGTTATGCCTATGAACCAGGGCTGACCGTGGAAAAAGCTATCGCCTTAGGCGGAGGATATACCGACCGTGCAGACCGCAGTGACCTTAGTATTCGACAATCATCCACTGGCGAGTTACTCGAAAATGTTGATGTGACTCACTCCGTGCTCCCCGGTGATCTCGTAATTATTGGCATAGGGTTCTTCTGACCATGAAACTATCAATAGTGGAAAATGGCAAAAAGCGAGAAAGCGCTATCGATATCTCCAGATTTGCCAGTGAAATTAAAAAGAACTCCTGGAAAATCATTCTCTCCGGCGTCATTGCCGGGGCGATTGCCTGGCCACTAATGAGTTTGATGCCGTCAAAATATGTCTCTACGGCAACGGTCCTGCTTAAAGCCCAGCCCGATAATGTGACCCCTTTCCAGAAGGTTGAGGGGTATGACTCCACCCGTAACGGCTACTACGAAACCCAAAACGCGCTGATGCAGTCGCGCGTGGTGCTGGAACAGGCGGTGCGTACCCTGAAGCTGGATCAAAATCCGGCTTTCAACGGGGGCGACGATGGTGCAACGGGGAAAGAGAACGAGCAGCAGCGGGTTGAAAATGCGCTCAAGACGTTAGGTAAAAACCTCACCATTAACAGCGTGCGTACCACCCATCTTGCCACCGTCTCGTATGAGTCCACCTCCCCGCAGCTGTCGGCAGACGTTGCCAACGGGGTGGCCGAGTCGTTTATCAATTACAGCCTGGGGCTCAAGCAGCAGAAAACACTGCAGGCCAGTGAAGATACCCAGCACAAGCTGGCGCTGCTCAAGGAGCAAATGATCCAGCAAAAAACGGCGCTGGATAACTATCTGGCGAAAGCGGGGTTACTGACCTTCCGCGGCGTTGACGGTTTTGAAACTGAACAGATGGGCATTGTCACCAACCGGCTGGCAAATGCTACCGAACGCCGGGTGGCGGCAGAATCTATTTATAACGAAGTGCGTTCCGGTGGCGGTAAGGCCATCTCGCTGCCGTCGATTTCAAATCATGCCCAGATCCAGGATTTACGCATTGCGTTGATCCAGGCGAACAGCGAGCTTTCGCAACTGGAGAAAACCTACGGACCGCAGCATGACAAAGTGATCCAGGCCCGGGCGCGTATCGGCGCGATCCAGGCGCAAACGGCGATGACGCTCAGAGAGCAGGAGGCCGGATTACGCCAGAACTACGAGGCGGCGGTGGCGGATGAAAAAAATTACCAGAAGCAGCTGGATGAGCAGAGAGAGAACTTCCAGCGGCTGTCGATGAAGCGCGAAGGCTACAACGAGCTGAAGCTGGCGCTGGATAAGACGGAAGAGATGTACAAGGTGATCTACCAGCGTACGCAGGAGCTGACGCTGCCGGGCACCTATACCGATGCTGACGCGGAGCTCTACGATCCTGCCGTGCCCGCCGCGCGTCCTGTTAAGCCAAATAAACCGCTGCTGATGCTGATGATCGTGCTGCTGGTGATGCTCTTCTACGTGATGTACGTCATGGTGAAAGCCGCCACGGATCGCTCAGTGAACACCCTCAGCCAGATGCAAAAGCGCCTTAACCTGGTGCCGCTGGGTGAGATCCGCCGCTTTAAGGGCGTGGGAGGGCGAGGCAAGATCCGCGATCTGATTACCAGCGATCCGCTGAATGCCGACATCATTCACAGCATGCGCACGCAGATCATGCTGAGCAGTCACCCGTTGCAGGTTATTGCCGTTACGTCGGCGGAAGCCGGAGAGGGGCGGACGCTACTGGCGAACCTGCTGGCGAACTCCTTTAGCTTTGACCAGAAAACGCTGCTGATCGATATGGACTTCTTCAACAATGACGGTCTGTCGGGCGAGCTGGGCTCACCGAAGGCGCCGGGCGTGGCGGAAGTCCTGCGCGGCGACAGCGATACCGACAGCGTGCTGGTGAAGGTCAACGATAAGCTCGACTTCCTGCCCCGCGGCAATACGCCGGTCTCTGCGCTGTTGCTGCTGTCGCCCGAACGCTTGAAACCGCTGCTCGGGTCGCTGCGCAGCCGTTACCAGCGCATCATCATTGATGTGGCCGCGGTGAATCAGAGCCAGGAAGTGCAGCTGGTGAGCCAGGTGACGGACGGTCTGATCTTCGTCCTGAAAGCGGGCCAGAACAGTGCCGACACCGTTGGACATGCCATTGATAAAGCCGTCAGCAATCGCTGCGTGGTGATTGGTGGGGTGCTGAATCAGGTGGTGGATAAAAACCTGGAGAGCAAAGAGGGGCTGCGTTCACTTAACTACCATACGCATGAACTGATGAATAACACAGGCCGGGCATGAGTCTGCTCAGGAGCGCTTCCACGATCGCAGGGTCATCAGTTATTTCACAACTGATTGGCGCCCTGTCGATCTGGCTCATTTCGCATAAGTACGATCTTGGCGAAGTGGGGCTCTACGCGCTCAATTACAGTATTGCCCTGATCGGGGCACAGGTATGCACCTTTGCCTCGCAGCTGTTAATTCCCCGGCAGCAGGATGACGAACTGGCCCAGAACGTGGTGTTTTGTCTCCTGCAAAGCCTGACGATTGCCATCCCCTATGCCGTGCTGACGGGCTGGCTGTTTCATCAGAATGTGCTGTTCCTTTACCTGCTTACGCTCTCGAATACCTGGGTGCTGGTGGCAGAAAACCTGTCGCTGCGTACGGCGAACTTTCGCTTTCTGGTGGTCCAGCGCATCTCCGTCTCGGTAGTGGTGGTAGTCTCTGTTCTGCTCACCCAACAGGTGATGGCATTTTACTGGATGTGGGCGATCCTGATGATGGTGCTGACCAGCGCCTGCATCCTGCGGACATTTGATATTCGCTCTATCACCCTGCATCACCTGCGGCCCTCCAGTAACCTGGCGTTCCTGAAAAAAAATATTCACCACGTTACGAAGGTGGGCAGTGCAGAGGTGCTGGCGATGGCGAGCAACAACCTGCCGATTATGCTGATCAACTTCTGGTTCTCGGCCTTAACGGCGGGTTACTTTTCGGTGGTCAGCCGCTTCTGCCTGGCCCCGGTGGTGATTATCGGCAATGCGGTGCGCAATACCATTTTCTCGAAGTGGTCGATTGATTTCAGAAACAACATCTTCAACTACGAAGAGTACACGAAGGTCCGTCTGCTGCTGTTGGTGCTGGGCGTGGTCTGCACGCTGGGCGTATTTATCTTCTATCCGATTGTGATGAATCTGGGTTTCAGCGAGGAGTGGATTGCCTCTGTGCCCACCTCGCGCTATATGCTGCCGTACCTGTTCCCGGCGCTGGCGGTCTGTCCGCTGACGGTGATAGAGCTGATTTTCGGCTCGCACCGCTATTTCCTGCGGATCCAGCTTGAGCAACTGGCGATCGTGGTCATCGCGTTTGTCGTCGTGCCGTATCTCTACAATGACTATGCGACCTCCATCATCTTATTTTCGATTCTGACGTTCATTCGCTACGCCTTCATCTATCTGAAGGTGAATAAGCGCGCCGACATTCTGAAAAACGGGTCAGTGGCATCATGAATCTTAATACCGGACATTATTTACAGACCTTCGCGCTGTTTACCCTGATCTTCTGCGGGCTGGTGCAGTATTTTACCGGTGAGCTGGCGGTACTGTGGCTGCCCTTTGTCATGACGCTGCTGATGGCCGGTTTCCTGGTATTGCAGACCCGCGATGAACCCCTGCGGCTGGATGCCCAGGAGGCCATCATCCTGACGCTGTATGGCGCCTTTATCGTGCTGTCCGTCATTTCAACGCTCTTCCAGGGCGGGGCGCTGATTACCCTCGTCGGGTTCAAAAACGAAATTGGGCTGTCGCTGGTGATGGTCTGCCTGCTGCTCGGGTTCTGCCGGGAATCGCAGATCTATCAGGTGACTCGCGCGCTGTACTGGGTCTTTTATATTCAGTTCCCGGTGGCCATTTACCAGCTGATCTTTGTCCTGCCGGAGCGCGTGGCGCTGTATGGTGAGGGTGAAAAATGGGACTCCGTAGTGGGGACCTTTGGCGGCGATCCTATGGGGGGCGGTAACACGGCCGCTATGGGGCTGTTCTGTCTGCTGATCATGCTGCTGAAAGTCTCGGAATATAAGCATGGGCTGACCAGCTTTAAATCTATGGCGCTGCATATCGTGCTGGGGTTTGTGATGTGCATCATTGGCGAAGTGAAATTCGTGATCCTGCTGTCGCCGCTGCTGCTGGGCTGGGTGTGGCTGACGCCCTCCTGGGTTAAAGAGGCAAGCAAGGTCAACTTAACCGTGCTGCTCTCTATTCTGATCGGCATGGCGCTGCTGATCGTGGTGGCGGTCATCGCCCTGGCCTACTCCTACTCGTCAGCCTATGGCGGCGACACGGCGGATAACCCTTTTGAAGTCTTCCTCGGTTCCATGGACTACATCTTCGATCCCGATTTCATTACGCCGGGCGGGGAAGTAGGACGATTCACCTCCCTGCTGTTCTGGATACAGCATAACGATCTGTCGGGGCTGCCGGGAACGTTGTTCGGCTATGGCCTGAACGCCACTAACAGCGGCAGTTCCGTCTCGCCGGGCTTCCTGCATCAGTATTACAACCTGTATCTCGATAGTACTTCCCTGAGTATGTTGCTATGGGAAGTCGGTGTGGTGGGGACCCTGCTGTTTGTGGGCCTGATTATCTACACCCTGAAGGCGGCCCGGCCCGAACCGGTGCTGTCGGTTGAACAGCTTGATGCGCCTGACGTTCACCTTCTGAGTTTCGCGCCAGCGTTTAACGTCTTCGCCATTGCCTGTCTGCTCAGCCTGCCGTACAGCCAGATAATGATGATCACGCCGATGTTGCAGTTCTTGTTTTACATGTCGTTAGGTTCCAGTTTGATTATTCGCCGGACCGTACGCCGTTATACGGGGCACTATTGATGTACAAACCCTTTATTACCGTAAGTATCAAAACCTTTAACGAAGCCGAGTGTATTGAGAAAACCATCGACAGTATTCGCAGCCAGATCGGTGAGTATCCGCATAAAATTATTGTTGCTGACAGTCTTTCAACGGACAACACCCAGCAGCTGGCCAGCGATAAAGGGGTGATGGTGGTGTCGTTAACCGAACCGGCGGACCGCAGCTGCGGTGTCGGGCATCAGCTGGGCTACCTTCACAGCGAAGGGGAGTTTATCCTGCTGATGGATGGCGATATGGAGCTGGAGCCCGGTTTTATCGATCATGCGGTGGCGTTTCTGCAGAACAACCCGACGTACGCTGGCGTGGCCGGTACGGTGGAGATGGACGACGCCTCAAACTATGAATTTACCTCCCGCAAGCAGCGCATCAATAAAATCTACCCGCTGGGCGATAACGATCATTTGGGCGGCGGCGGCCTTTATCGTCTGTCGGCGATTGCCGATATTGGTTATCTCACCAACCGCAGCCTGCACGCCTATGAAGAGGCGGAGTTAGGCATTCGCCTGCTGACCGCAGGCTATAAACTGCATCGCCTGAACGTACCTTATTTTCGTCATACCTCCTATACGATGCCGACCTTCAGGATGCTGCGCTATCGCTGGAAAAGCGGCTTCCATCAGGCGCCCGGTGAGCTGTTGCGCAGCGCGTGGGGTAAACCCTGGTTCCGCGATGCGCTGATGCTGGTGAAAAACGAAGTGATCTTTGCGAGTTACATCTTCATCGTGCTGATTGCATTCTTCACCTTCGACGTCAGCCTGATTGATATCGCGCTGCTGCCGCTGCTGGCCTTTATCCTGCTAAAAACCATTCAGAACCGCTCATTAAAAAACGGCCTGAATAGCGTAATCAACCTTGCCGTGCTCTCTGCCGGGCTGGTGAAAGGTCTTTTCCACCCGCAGCGCGATCCCCGGGTTCCGCCGGACAATAAAGTTATTCATGAACAGGTAGAGTAATGAAAGTTTTACTGGTGAATAAGTTCTTCTTTATCAAGGGAGGAGCGGAGACGGTCTATTTTCAGGAACGCAATATGCTGAAAGAGGCCGGTGTGGAGGTGATCGATTTCTCCATGCAGCATGAGAAGAACTTTCCGTCTGACTATGCCGACTACTTCGTCAGCAATGTCGATTATCACAAAGAGGGCGGGCTGCTGGCGGGGGTGAAGACCGCCATCAGCTTTATTCACAACCGCGAAGCCTGTAAAAAAATGCAGGCGCTGCTGGAGCAGACGCGCCCGGAGATCGTCCATTTCCACAATATCTATCACCAGCTGACCCCGGCTCTGATCAAGGTTGCCCGGGACTTCGGCTGTAGAACCGTCTTAACCGCCCACGACTATAAGATTATGTGCCCGTCGTACTCGATGCTGCGCGACGGCAAAGTATGCGATGCGTGCGTGACGGGCAGCGTATTTAATGCGTTTCGCTATCGCTGTCAGGAGGGCTCGGCGGCGAAGAGTCTGCTGCTGTCGTTAGAAGCGACCTGGCAGTACATCGCGCAAAATTATCAGGCGCTGGACGTGATTGTCTCCCCGAGCGAGTTTCTGCGTAACGAGCTGAAACGCTCGCTACCGGATTCCCGCATCGATGTGATTGTGAACGGTATAGACGACAGCCACACGCCAGAGGCGGGTGCGGATCAGGGTTATCTGCTGTACGTCGGGCGCCTGAGTCCGGAGAAAGGGGTTCCGACCCTGACCCGGGCGCATCAGTTAATGCGCAATAAAATGCCGTTAAAAATCGTCGGCCACGGGCCGCTGTATGACGAGATGGTGGTGGACTATCCCAACGCGGAGTTCCTCGGCTATGTGCAACAGGGCCCGGCGCTGGATGCGCTGATTCAAAACGCCCGGGCCGTGGTGCTGCCATCAGAGTGTTATGAAAACTGCTCCATGGCGGTGCTGGAGGCGATGTCATTCGCCCGGGCGGTGGTAGGGGCACGCATTGGCGGGATCCCGGAGCAGATACGTCACGGTGTGGAAGGATTGCTGTTTGAACCTGGCAACGCTCAGGATCTGGCCGATGCGCTGGACGTGATGGCGGAAAACCCGGCGCAGGCCCACGAGATGGGGCTGAAAGGCCGGGTCAGGCTTTGCCAGAAATACTCACTGCGCAAGCACATGGAAACGTTGCAGTCGCTCTATCGCGAACTGCTCGACAGGCCATAATATGCCAAAAAAAATCACGGTATTGGGGACACGCGGGATCCCCGATGTATTAGGCGGCGTCGAAACCCATTGTCAGAACCTGTACCCGGCTATCCGGCAGCAATATGACGTGGAGATTTGCGTGATTGCCCGGTCACCCTACGTGCCCTACCGGCGCTCGAGTTATAAAAACGTCGAGACGCTGGCGCTCTGGGCGCCTAAAAAACGCAGTTTCGAAGCCATTGTGCATTCTGTTATTGCGGCGTTGAGGACATTTGTTGACCGATCCGATATTGTGCATGTTCACGCCATCGGACCCGGCCTCGTGGTGCCGCTGTTACGCCTGCTGGGCAAACGCGTGGTCTTTACCCATCATGGGCCGGACTACGAGCGCCAGAAGTGGGGCAGGATGGCGAAAAAAATCCTGATGCTCGGTGAGAAAGTGGCGGTGAAGTATGCCAACGAAGTGATTGTCATTTCTGAGGTGATCAACCAGCTGATCCAGCAGAAATACCATCGCTATGATGCGCATCTGGTTTATAACGGCGCTAATGTGCCGGCGCCGCTGGCTGACGAGACGATCGACAGGATCCTCGGGCGTTATGCGTTGCAGCCCGGGCATTATATCGTGATGGTCGGGCGGTTCGTTGAAGAGAAGGGGATGCATGATGCCATTGCCGCTTATCAACAGTCGGGCCTGACGCTGCCGCTGGTGTTGGTCGGGGATGCGGATCATGACACGGAGTACAGCATACACCTGAAGCAGCTGGCGTTTCAGACGCCTGGCGTCGTCATGACCGGCTTTTTAAAAGGCGAGGCGCTGCAGGTCATCTTCTCACAGGCCTCGCTATTTGTGATGCCCTCTTACCATGAGGGATTACCTATTGCGCTGCTGGAGGCGATGTCGTTTTCGCTGCCGGTGGTGGTGAGCGATATTTTGCCGAACCTTGAGGTCGGCTTACCGGCTGAGACCAGTTTTAAGCTGGGTGATGTCGCTGACCTGGCAGACAAAATGACCCGGTGGGCGAACTCTCCACGGATTGATTATGGCGATTTTCTGCAGCGCTACAACTGGGATGAAATCGCCAGGAAAACCGTATCCATTTACCATAGATTAGATAAAACAATAGGTTAAAATTGACCAGTAAGACCAGAAACCCGGTTGTTATCGACCGTTTTTATGAAGTGCTTGATAAGGATGTTAGCGCCCAGCTGACCCCGGAGCAAAAAGAGGAGATCGAGAGCGCCATCATCACGATTACCCTGGCGTCGCGCCACCGCATCGATGTCCGTAAAAGTTTTCCTTTCTTCGGCAAACGCCTCTATATGGTGTTCTTACTGGGGCGGGATCACCGTGCGCGCTCGCGTCCGGAGTCAAAGCTGTCGCGGATCGTGGTGACGTTTCTGATCCTGTTCGCCACCTTGTTCTTGCTGTGTTGCGTGCTGTTGACGCTGTATATGATCAAATCCGCGCTGGGCATAGACGTTTTCCAGAACTATCACGTCGGGATTTGGGACTGGTGGCTCAACCTGAAATATCAGTAATCAGGCGCTGTAGCCCCCGGGATTGTTCTTCTGCCAGTTCCAGGCGTCGCGCATCATCTCCTCGAGGTTGCGCGTGGCCTGCCATCCCAGCTGCTGGCGCGCCAGCGATGAATCCGACCAGCACTCTGCCACGTCGCCGGAACGCCTGCCGACAATTCGGTAGTTGATTTTGGTCTGCGCGGCTTTTTCAAAGGCCCTGATCAGGTCAATCACTGAATAGCCCACCCCGGTGCCGAGATTGATGGCCTTAAACGCCTCGCCGTCATCTTTATGATCCAGCGCGGCAAGGTGGCCATAGGCGAGATCCATCACGTGAATATAGTCACGCACGCCGGTGCCATCCGGCGTTGGATAATCATCACCAAAGACGGTCAGGCACGCCAGCTTGCCGATGGCCACCTGTGAAATATAGGGCACAAGGTTATTCGGGATACCGTTCGGATCCTCCCCCAGACGCCCGGAGGGGTGTGCGCCAACGGGATTGAAATAGCGCAGGCAGGCGATCCTGAAGTACGGCTCGGCAACGGAGAAGTCACGTAAAATATGCTCCACCATCAGCTTGGAGGTACCGTACGGATTCGTGGTACCGCCGGTGCGGGACTGTTCGCTTAAAGGAACGGATTCGGGGTTGCCATATACCGTTGCCGATGAGCTGAAAATAAGACTGTGCACGCCCGCACGCTGCATTTCATCCAAAAGCACCATGGTTCCGACGACATTATTTTCATAATAGGCGAGAGGCCGGACAATAGAGTCTGAAACCGATTTAAGACCGGCGAAATGGATAACGTCAGAAATGGTATGTTGCGCGAAAAGTTTTTTTAACGCGTCGCGATCCAGAATATCAGCGATGCAGACCACCGGCTGTTTGCCCGTTAATTCTGCGACCCGGATTAATGACTCCTGCGAGGCATTGGAGAGGTTATCAATGACGACGACATCTTCACCTCTCTCCAGTAAAGCCAGCACCGTGTGTGAACCAATATAGCCTGCGCCACCCGTGACCAGAATTGCCATAATAAATCCCCCAAAAAGCCATCGCCGGCCGACACAAAAAGTTGCCGGAACAGAGATGCGCTTTCACAGTGTTTTATTTTGCCGCTCTGGTTAGCGTAGTGCGACTTCCCCATATTGTCACTTAGCTAAGCAGCCGCTTACGGTAGTTGACCATAATTTTATACGCCAGTTTTTTAAGCGTAGAGAGCAGGCTGAATGTCAGGTGCTTGGTATCGTAGACAATATAATTGTCGGTGAAGTTTAAGGTGTGAATACCATCACTGTTATTGATCGACGCGCTTATTTTCCCTACCAGTTTTTCTTCATATTTATCCGGGGTTAAGCTGGTCAATTCTTTGATGAAGATGGATTTTCCGTATACATCAGGATTGCACTCCTGGGTAAAGAGGTAGGTTTTGTTGTTGATCGAGTACGGCTTGCCGGCACCTCTGAAATGCACGTTGCAGACATCCAGGTTTGGGGAGATCAGCTTCCAGTCGCCAAGAATGCCATCAGAAGTGTGAATAACCAGTTCGTTATCCATGGTCGTCGAGACCAGATAACTGACGCCATTCAACTCGAAGACGACGTTATCCGTGACGGCCATATCGGAGACCAGCACTTTGACCTTTTCCCAGCGCGCGGGGAAATCGACGGACTGGAACAGAATCACCTCTTTGCGTTCTGCCGACTCCGGGATCATGAACAGCTTACCGTCGAGCTGGAACAGGAACGGGAAAGAGAGATGACATTTTAATTCATCAAACCCTTCCAGCTTCACGTCATCAATCTCTTCCAGATCTTTATTCAGGATGCGGCAGCGCAGCACCCCTTTTGAGTTAAGGAAGGAAAACGCTTCATAAAAAACATACAGCAGATCGTCTTTATCAATAATAAAAGGATCGGCCTGGAAGATATATTTTTTATCAAGCTGCTGTGCTTTGGCGTTACTGAGGATATCCAGCGTGTTCTCCGGGAAAACGTGCTGGCCATAGCTGTTAATGACCATGATGTCCCAGGACTCATGGAAGAACAGCTTTTTGATTATCCTGTTATTTTTATTAAACATTTTATCCTGCTTCTCAGAGGAAATATGAATAAATCCAGAATGTGCTGTCATAAACAGCACGAGGAAAAGCGGTACGTCATGTGTATAACAACCATATGACCAATGTTTCTTTAAATAAATAATGTAAAAGGGTGAGTCCGGGATATATCTTATGAAATAAAATGAGGTCATCTTTCGCGCGGGCTTGTCAGCCGCGCCTGTAATACTCGCTCCCGGGAAAAGAGGCATTGATGCATTTACACGATCTGCTATGCAAAAAAAATCGGTATTTGTTGTGGGTCGCCGGGGCGCTTGCGCTCTCGTCGGGGTGGGCGAAGGCGGAGAGTGCGGAACCGCTGCAAACGGTGAATCCTCCAGCCATCGGCGGACTGCTGACCAATCCGGGCAATGGCGTGGCCCGTTTTCACAACCAGGACCTAAGCATCGCGCAGTATCCGGCGACGGGCCTCGAGTATCGTCGCTACTACTGGAGCGAAGTTGAACCGCGGGAAGGGCAGTACAATTTTGCGCTGGTGGATGAGGGGTTTGCCGCTGCGGCAGCGCATCAGCCGGCAATGAACGTTGGTCTGCGTTTTATGATCCTCGACGGGCCTGAGTCAGGCTCTGAGATCCCGGAGTGGCTGATCAACAAGGGGATCAAAGGCATATGGACGCCGGATCATAAGACCTTTGTCCCCGATCTGGACGATCCTACCTATATTGCCTACGCCCAGCGTCTTCTTCAGGCCTTTGGCGCGCGTTATAACAATAACCCCGAGCTGGCCTTTATCGATATCGGGATGGTGGGCTCATGGGGGGAGTGGCACAACAGTAATTTCCCGACCCTGAAGCCGTTGCAGGAACGTTACCCTCCCGAACTGCTCAATCGCTATGTCGACATGCACTTCAGTGCCTTCCCTGATACCCCTAAAATCATGCTGCTCAACGGTTATGATTCTGTGGCCTGGGCGACGAAGAGAGGGGCAGGCTGGCGTGCGGACTGCTGGGGCGACTGGCGTAACTTTAGCCCCAGCTGGAGCCATATGGGCAATGATTACCCGGAGCGCATTGCGGCGGCACAGGCGGCCTGGCCGGGGTTCAACCAGGCGTGGAAAAAAGCGCCCGTCAGCCTGGAGATTTGCGGCCACATGGCGGAATGGCTGAGCGAGCAGAAGTATACCCGGGAAGAGGTACAGGCCACCTTTGACTGGGCCCTGGCACAGCATGCCAGCACCCTGAACCTGAAATCTACCGACGTGCCGCAGGTGTACCGCGATATCCTCGATAAGGCGCTGACGAAGATCGGTTATCGCTTCCGGGTGGTGTCGCTGACCCATCCGGCAAGCGCTGGTGCCGGACAGGCCGTTTCGCTCAGCAGCCAGTGGTCAAACGACGGCGTGGCGCCGATATATTTGCGCTATACCCTCGCCTGGCGTTTACAGGACAAGCGCGGAAGCACGGTCGTGCAGGGCAACGCCGGGGATGATATTCGTCAATGGCTGCCGGGTAGCCACAGCTCGGCGTATCAGCTGGCAACCCCGCCTGGCCTGGCGGCAGGACGCTACCAGCTGGACGTGGCGCTGGTGGATAAAACCGGTAAGGCGCGTATTCAGCTCGCCAACGAGGGAAAGCTGAGTGATGGCTGGTACCGGCTGTCGTCGGTGATGATTAACTGAAGATTAGCTCCAGTAAAAAGCCCTGCAGAAGGGGGTTGTGCTCAGTTAGACATAGGGCTTAGTGGGATGAGGGAACAGAACGCCATCGGGATCGGCTCCCTTCCTGATACGTGCGATAGCTGCGGACTCCTTTGCCCGACGTGGCCTGGTCATATACATACGGGGCAGGCTTATTCTTTAATTTTCAGTGGTGTGCAGATCGTTTTATCTGAGTAGCAGACACGTGCAGGAACATCAGAAATCCAGTTACGTTCTCCACGAGCACGAAAATCTGCAATAGCCGTTTCAATCACAGCCCGGTTTAATCTGTCAGCCTCAACGACAATCTGCAAACCAATCCCGGAAGCGTATCCAGGTAAGATGCGGTAACCGCAGTAAATGGCTGGCGGATTATCCCGTGCGATTTCCAGCGCGCGTTTATCGATAAAATCATTAAAGGTTAAGCCGTCAAACTGCGGGTACTTTAGTGCGGGCTTGCGCAGCCATCTCTTGCCATTGCTACTGACGTCAGGTGTGAAATCAAGGTGCATTTCCTGCTGTGTTTCAGCGGCATTCAGCTTCGAAAAAGCCTCGTTGAAAGCAATATCTTCTACGGCATCGGCAAAAGCCACATTCGCTGTGATGATCTCCGCATTCCAGAAAATAGCGGGATCCTGGCTGAGAAAAATAATATCGCTCCAGGTCCAGCGGCCACTGGCGAGAGCTGCAACCTGGTCGCATTCATCAAAGAAGATGCCACCCAGCCTATCGCGTTCACGATAGATAAGATTTTTGATGTGTAAGGTTTTAGCCCGACGTTTTCGACGCGAAAGAGAGGTGAATGGCGTATGTTTGCGGCCCATGGGCATCTCTGCGAATGTTCGCTGGGAGAAATCCAACCGTATAGGCTATCTGAAATGTTGTAACTGTGGAAGCATTGGGTGGGTCAGTTGACAGGATTGCGCCGAATCAAAAGCAAAAAACCCGCCATAGGCGGGTTCTTCTAAATAGTGGTGCCGGACTCGGAATCGACTTTATCAGTTAACTTATTGAATTTTATTGTTTATTTTTTGTTTGATTGTTTTTGTGCCCTCATTTGTACCCTCAGTCCTTTTTGGTGCTGGATTGGGGGATTCAAACTCAGGAACGAGCGGGTAACATCGAAGGAAAATGCTTCGCGACAATGTCGTTCATTTTATCAAGCAGTTCTGGCCTTTTGAAGCTGATATGCGCTGTTCCCTTCTGAAAGTACTTAATAGTAAACATCTCATCCTCATAATGATTGCCGTGCCTATTTTCATGGATATGGTCTCCCAGTCGACGGGTAACATCGTCGCGGTTGTCGGGGACAGGTTTTCCATCGAGAAGCATCAGCATGCGCTCAAGGTCAGCCAGGCGATCACGCTGCCACCCCCAGTTCAAACCAAATCCCCACCGGTCATATTTGACCAGTCCCGTCACGATGATTTTCCCGCCAAACCTACAAGGGCTGTTTGTCTTAAAATTCCAGCTCAGACCTTTAAACACGTTAATCACGCCACGTTCAAAAACTTCACCTTTATTCAGATGTAATTGTTTAAAAGTGCTAAGGATATTTTCTTCGCTGATAGCAGGAATATCGTCTTTCTCCAGGCTGTTGTGCCACTCGTCGCGCGCCTGAGCGTCCATAAGTGAGAGCATTCCGGACCGTTGCATCAGCTCTCGCCAGATATCGCGATCGATGCTGCGGGTAATGGCTTTCATAGCCGTATCAGTGTCCTCCATCAGCCAGCAGTCATAACGGTATTGTCGCATTCCCCAGTCCTTTGCATCCCCACCACCGATGCTGCTGGTCAGCGTCGAGATGTCGGCAAGCTGGCGTATCAGTGTCTTAATCTGCTCCAGCGCAGCGTTACGTCCGGTGACGATACGTTCAATGCTGGTGGAGCAAATTATATCGGTATGGTCGGTTAAAACTTCGGGTCTGGTGATGGTGAGTTCTGACATAGTTTATATCCTTTGTATAAAGCAAAACGCCAGTCGGTGAGGGCTGGCGTTTATGCGTGTGGTAAATACAGGGCTGTGATTATTCTGAGCGGATGTGTTGCAGAGACTGAGCATGTCGGAAGGAGAGACTACCCGTCGAAGGTGCTAAAACCCGGCAACAGGTCACCCGCTGCATCCAGATGTAGCATATCGATCCCGTAACGTCGTATCAGTGTGGTCACTAACCGACGGCAGCCCTTTGAAAGCCCCAATCTCTTTAGTTCCAGCACTGGGTATAAGCGAGCATTAAGTCTGAGCAGGTAACCGTAGCCGGTGTACAGTATCCAGTCACTGTTGCCGCCTTCGTGGCGTTGAAGAGTGACCTGGTCGAGAATAGCGTTATCCTCACACGTGATATGAGCGGTACTGCACTGGATCCCATTCAGACGGGCGGTACGTGGTAGCTGATCTTCAACAACCAACTTCCCGGGGGCATCAGCAATACGAAGCGAGTAACCGTTATCATTGACCACATCAATCAGCGCAGCCAGCTCAATACCATCGAGATCGACGGCGATCCGGCCCCCATTAAGGGCCAGTACATTAACGGTATCGGCTTCCACCGTCAGGGACAGCTTCATTGCTGCCCCCTGGATGACTGCCCACTGATGGCGCAAGTCACCGCCTTATAGCCGGTACGTTGCATCAGGCCGGTGGCCTTTCTGGCCCGGAGTATGTCAATAGCGCTGATGAACGGAGACTGATGCTGAATGGAGAAACCGGGGCGATCAATTCGAACCAGTTCAGATTTTTCAACGAGAAAATTGAGTGCATCTGCCAGTGAAATCCCGGCGTCAATATGCTGCTGAATCACATTACTATCACCAAACTGTGTGTCGTTAAGCGAAAGGCCGTAATGCCTTTCCAGCAGATAAGTAAGAAGTTGCTGCCAGATTTCTACCGGCGACGGGTGTGACGATACCTTCCTCGTCGGGATGGTGGGTAAGGTTTGCATAAAGTTGATCTCTGTTAAATAAATAAGATGTTGATGGTCGGGGGGATAACGGTGAAGGGGGATGGTGAGTCACGGTGTTTTTCAGGTAATCCACTTACTGTCTGATGGCGTCAGGTGCGGCCTCCAGTGTGAACCAGTTAATGCCCTGTTCTGCGTCGTGATGGCTGGCTGCATGGCATAATGCCGCTCTGGCCTCTTCTGCCGTCACAGAGTCATCCACATTGCGTACATCGTCTTCGTATCAGAGTGAACACAATACGAAGTCGTCATTTTGATGTTGTTTCAGCAGTTCAATGACCTCGCTGATTTTACAGGCGTGTGGCATGGCTATTCTCCTCCGGGTTGTGCCACAGGTGGCGTCGCATAAATCGCAAGATAAACGTATCCGCAGGAGCCGAGGGTGTCTGCCTCGCAGGTCAGTCCTTTTGCGTAGAGCGTGACGCCGTGCTGATGTCGGGGAGTGAGTTCACCGCTGGTGAGCATTAACTCAAGTTGTTTCAACAGCAGTGGAAATGCCTGGTCCAGATGGCGCAGGTCTGATTCGCTGAAGGTACCGGTGATGCTGGCGCGATCAGCCAGGTAATGCAGCCGGTTGCCCTCCTGTACCAGTCGTGCGCCAAAACACGGGATAGCTGCAGGCTTAAGTCCCCACCAGGGGGCGGCAATATCGTGATTTGCTACATTTGTTGAGCTTTGCATTTAAGTAATCCTTAACTAGGTGTTAATTCAGGGTAACGCTGCGCAGGACAACATACGGGCCGTTGCGGTCCTGGCGGCGTTCAGCGAATACGGCGAGCACACCGCAGATATCCTGCACCTCCCGTCCGGCATAGTGGCAGATGCTACCGGACCACAGGTATTTCCCTGTACAGAAGCGGAACAGCCGCGACTGCGGATGCTGGCGGTATATCGCCATCACCTGGCGTTTGCTGATAATCTTCATCGTTGTTTTTCTCCTTACAGCCAGCCGCGTTCGGCAAAAGACACTATATCCATCCCGCCAACCACCAGGTGGTCCAGCAGGCGAATATCGACCAGCTCCAGGGCCTGTTTCAGGCGTCCGGTAATCAGCCGGTCGGCCTGACTGGGTTCAGCCTCTCCGGAAGGATGATTGTGCGCGAGTAGCGCGGCGGCAGCGTTGTGGTGAAGTCCGGCCTTCACGACCTCCCGTGGATGGACGGTAATGCTGTTGATGGTGCCGAGAAAAAGCGTATCGCAGGCGATGAGGCGGTGCTGGTTGTCCAGCCACAGCACCATCAGCGACTCCCTCTCCTGCGTGGCCAGATGCAGGCGCAGCCAGTCGCGCACGGCATTGCCGGACGTAAATGACGCACCGGGTTCACGGAGCTGCCCTTCCAGCAGGGTTAAGGCTTCCCTGACCGTCAGCTGGTCGGCAGAGGGTAATTCACGGGCAAACAGCGGTAACTGTTGTTCCATGGCGGCTGACCTCAGTCGATGATGTGCATGATCGCACTGCATTCCGCATGGCTGAGCGCGTAGTCCCGCAGGCGGTAATAGTGCTCCGTCATGGCGTCGCATTCGGTGCGCATGGCGTGGTGGCTGTAAGTCATCAGGCAGACCGCGATCCCGGCAGCCCCGGCGCTGAGCTCACCGCCGTTACCGTTCAGGGTGTTGAACAGCGACCAGAGTTTATCGCTCTCCGCTTCCGGGGCCATAAACGCGCCGCCGTTGCTGAGCGTGTAAAACTGCCAGATACCGCCGTGGTAGTCTGTGCAGAAGCGGTCCATCCACGCGAAGACTGTCGGTTCGAGGATTATCCACTGCGGGATGCTGCCGAAGTGCTGCGGCCAGAAGCTGATGCGCTGCTCGTCCTGTACGAGTGTGGCGGTCAGCGCTGGCGAAGAACTGGCAGGTTGTGGCGGTAACGGGAGGATATCGTTAAGGTTAATAATATCGGTCATGCTGGTTTTTCCTTGTTTATTTATCGGGTTGGGGATGTTGGTTCAGCCGGAGTGACGGGCAGGACTGCGCATAGCCGTCCTCATCACAGCGTGACGGCCAGTGGCCCTCCGGGAGGCTTAAGCTGCACAGGCTGAGTTCGCCGGGACGATAAAGAAGGTGTGAGCACCAGGCGCACAGGTCGTCATCGGAGATGGAGCGGCTGCAGGGATTGTTCTCCAGGGCGGTCGGATAAAGGGTTGCCTGGTGGGCGTTATCAGGTAGCGGTGGCATCAGCTCAGCGCCTGCTGAAGTTCTTCCGCCATCACCCAGAGGGCGCGATTGAGCTTAACGTCGCCGTCTATGCCTTTAACCGCCCGGGTATGGCTGCGTTTGCCTTTGGCGGTACGTCCTGGCAGACCCCCTTTCAGCAGGTTCTCCTGGCAACGATTGAACACTGACCACAGGTCGTCCTGACGGTCTTCATAGCGTCGGGGCGTCAGTATCTGGGATGCCGCCACTGGCTGGTGCTCTTCCCCGAAGCGATACGTCAGCGCGGCTCTGGCAAAAGCCTGCTGTGCCGGTGGGGGAAGTAGCAGTGACTGCATGGCGTCCCGCTTTTCTTCCACCCGGTCAAATATCCCCAGCACCTCATAAGCCCCTTCAATGACCTTCTCAACCACGTTGCCTTTATGTGGCACGCGCACCTCACCAAAGGTTTCGCCACAGACAAGTCCGTTCTGGCAGACAAAGCGAAACAACCCCGGCAACATCTGGTATGAGCTGGAGCCGTCATGGCTGTTGAGGAGGATGATTTCGGGGACCTGTTTACCGGTAATCTGGCCTTCACGACGCAGGCGCAGCATGTGCTTCGTGTGGTCACGTTTATTCAGGTCGCGCACGCGGGTCTGGCAGGCAAAAAACGGACGAAAGCCTTCGCGCTGCAGGTTATCGAGGAGGGTAATGGTCGGGATGTACGTGTATCTGTCTGAACGAGATTCATGTTTCTCTTCACTGAATACGCTGGGCACATAGTGCACCAGTTCATCGCGGGTTAACGGGCGGTCGCGGCGGATCTGGTTTGTCCGCCCGAAGCGGCTGGCAAGTCTCATGGTGAGTACCTCTGTAGTAAATGAAACGGTATAAACAAAAAAGCCATGTGCCCCGAAGGGAACATGGCCTGTTAGTCGTGTGACGGGTAATTGGCTGAGGGGCGTGCTGAGTCAGACCTGGTGGGGGATACCGTGGCTGAGCAGATAGCGGTTAAGCCATCCCCCGGCACTGGCTTCAAAATTCCACGCACGCCAGATCAAGTGCCTCTCGCTGTCGCGAATGACCAGCCGAAAGTGCGTGCCCTGGTCATCTTCAATAGCGACGTTCTGGTGCGACATCACGACGACCTCAGCCTGCCTGCGGGTAAATGTGTCTGCGGGCAGTAACGTGTGCATCGTCATCTCCTTATTAGCGTCATAAAACAAAATGCCCCGCTCAGTGAGCAGGGCATCAGTGTGTTAAGTGTGTGGTAATAATCTGCAGTATCTGCTCCATCAGCGCTGCGATTAAGGCACCAGTCAGCAGGGCTGCCGTCTGTCTGGCAATATAAATGCTGTCTTCGCCGTAATCTTCTTCGCGAAAGTGGTCTTCCACAAACTGCTGTGCCCTGTTGCTGGCGCACCACGTCAGCACCTGACATAAGGTGTTGAACACGATTTTCAGTAATGTCATTCGGTCATATCTCAGTGGGCGATCCGGATGAATCAGGGGCACATGGGAATGCCCCTGCCGGATAATAAGAGGAGAGCTGCGTTACTGCGGTGACGGAGACTCCGGCGGCACGGGGCCCTGACCATGAATAATCCGGTGTTTCGCCAGCGCCTGTGGCATGTCGTTGATGCAGTAGGTGATGTAGAAGACGTTGAACAGCACGGTGTAGAACGCATTCATTCTGAGGTCGAAACGGAAGGTGTTCAGCGCATAGTGTCGCAGTGCAGCCCTGGCCTTAAAGGCCCAGACGATGTACATCACGCCGCAGGCAAGCGACAGAATGCCGCTTAAGGCCAGAAGTGTATCGCTGCCCGTGTCGTAGCCGGCGAGGTCCGGTGAGGCCATCACGCCGAATTGTCGTCCGAGCCCAAAACAGACGGAGAGCCAGATGATAAACAGGTTGCCGCAAACCGGATACCCGGTGGTGTCGCTCATAATATCCTGCTTTTTATACAGCCAGAGCAGCGGCCAGATACCGCAGGTGGCGACGGTGAGCAGCACGAAGTTCAGGGTCGGCGTCGCCAGTCGCTGGCTGAGTGTCGAAATGTCGGTCATATCGTATTGTCCTTGATTGATTTTGCTGTAAACAGGGGATGCGCCGGGTTACCCGGCGGTCAGTGTCGTGCATTCGGGCATATCAGCCAGAACCTTGTGGACGTTTCCGGCCGAAGGGGTAAAGTGCCCCACCTGTTTGTCGTTGACGTAAACGTCAAATGACGTTGCCTTTCTGATGGCATCAATGAACGACAGCCAGGCATTGTCGCCGTTACGCCAGCCGAGGGATGACGGCAACGGGAACGTCTGGTCGTCCGTCACCATGGTGATGGTGGTTTTCTCATCCTGTGAATCGGCACCGCTGCCGTCAGGCAGGGTGAGCATGACGTGATGTTGCAGGATATTCTGGTCGTCAGGGTTGCCGGTGCAGTTCAGATTCAGCATCACCTTTTCGGGGCTGGTGATGATGTACTCGGTGACGCCCATACCGAAGCCACTGCTCCACATATTGGGGACCGCCTGTGCCGTGATGGCAAAGGTCAGTAATCCTGCTGACAGGATGGCGTGCATGAATCGCATGGTGTTTTTCCTTCTGAGTCAAAAATGTTGTTGAGGGGCAGCCGTGTTACATGAGTTGTTTACCCACGACGATAAGTCCGGCCAGCCAGCCGATACACTGTGGGCCCACAAGCCAGAACAGACGGGCCTTGAGTAATCCGGTCATTCCTTCGCGGGTGTATACCGCATCCGGCATCAGCCATTGTCGAAGAGCAGCACCGACCGTCATACCGGCTCCGGGCCCAAGCGTCATCCAGAACAGATATCCCATTCCCTGACCAAAACTGCGTATCTCGCCGGTACTCCCGAACACGTTAAACAGCACGACCACAAGCGCGATGGCGAAGGCAATCGCGAAATATTTAATGACAAGCGCCATGTTCAGATTTCCTTATTTTCTGCACTGCTGAGCAGCGCTCAGCATGTTGTCCATGAAGCGCGGGGGGACATAACCGTATTGCTGGTTCATTTTCTCCAGCTCCCCGTGCGTATATTTCGTTTTGAGGTCATCCCAGATACATCCGCAGACGGCGGTAGTACCGCCGCCTGATTTGCATCCCTGGATAAACTCGCGTTCATTTTTGTCGCCACAGCCGCTCAGGGTTACGGCAGACAACAGCAGGGTGAAGAGCAGCAGAGGGCCTGCGACAGGTTTCACGATTTGACTCCTTTGGGTCTGGATGGATGTTCAGGGTGTTGTTCCCTGAAGGTGTGAATGACATCACTGATAAAGCGAAAGTGGGGCAGTGCGCTGATAAATCCCTCTTCAGTAATGAGCGAACTGATTTCGCTCCGGCGACGGAAGGTTTGCTCTGAGAGTGAGGCCGAGATAATGTCTTCCAGCCGGAACACCCGAAGGCTCCCCCGGCAACAGACGACCAGATACCAGTGCTGATGCCGGTAAATCAGGCGGTAAGGCTCCTGCTCATCGTGACGGACACCGCCGACCAGCAGACTGACCACCCGGTGATGACAAATGGCTTCGGCCAGACGATGAAAACTGTCAGCCTGTGTCCATGCTGACGGTAAGTCGTGCCAGATAAAGCAGGGTGAGGTGCCCGTTTCATTCATCAGCAGGTGCATCAGTTGCCGGTTCTGCGACGGGATAATGCGTGCGATACCGGTACTGCGGGCAAAGGAAACGGCCCCCGGAGAGTGATCACGCGTGGCGCTCTCACTGAGCCGATACGTGCCGTTCTCCCCGATAATGTCGAGGTGGACCAGCCGTTGATGTAAGTCACGACGCAGGGTGCGTATCGATACACCAAACTCACCAGACAGTGTCTGAAGGGTCAGCGTTTCTCCGGCCATTAACCGGCTGATAATGACCGACAATCTGACGGCCAGCCGGTCGTAGCGGGCCTCTTCATCGGGTCGTTGCATGGACGCTCCGTGTGCGATAAATAGGTTGATATTTCATGCGGTTATTATGCGGGAGGGGAGGGACACGTTATGTCCGTCCCCCGTAATGGCGGAAAAGAAAAAGTGAAAATTTACCTTTCAGTAAACAGAAGAATTAACAAAGGGTTAGTGCCAGGTAGCTGAAATGACGACAGCATGCTGACACGCCCTGTCATCAGTCGTGTTCTCGCGAGTACGGTCAGCGGCCCAGGCTTTGTGCAGGATGGGTAACGTTACGGTGCACTGAAGATATGCTCACACTGCGTGCAGCCGTATTCATCAAAGACGGTACCGTCCAGTTGTTCTCCGGCCAGAGAGCCTGCCACCGCACCAGCACAGGCGCCGGACAGAAAACCAATGAGGCCTCCGGCTATCGTACCGACAACCGGAATGACTGAACCTATCAGCGCACCGGTGGAGGCTCCTTCAAGCCCGGCAAGACCTCCGGCTGTTGCGCCAATGACCCCACCAGTCTTTTTACCCACATGGCGCAGTCGTATGTTTTGCGAACCGCAATTCGGACAATGCATTTCTTTTCCCTTGTTACTGGCAATAAAGCCGCCTGAATAAACAGGCGGGCCGTGTATAAAAACGGCCCTGATACCGGAACAGGGAATGTGGCGATGGCAGCGCCGGAACGGGGGAAGCATGCACGCGGGTATTTTGCAGGGCAGTTCACTGGGGAGACGGAACAAGGGGAGCGGCAGGGCATCAGAACCCCGTTTTTTCTTATCAGACACATTAACCTCCATGAGTAAAATAAAAAAACGGCAACATTTCTGCTGCCGTTCTCACATTGGTAATATAGGTCTAAAATTTTTTTGAATGTCCCTTCTGGTCTGTATTGCTGTCTCCATTCACTTTATTTTCAGCGCAGAACCCCTACTCACCACCACAGGTTTTCCGGTAATGGTCATTAATCAGCGTTTCCAGCATATCGCTGATACGAACCCCGCTGCGTTCAGCCATAAAGTCCAGTCGTGTTTTGGTTTCATTCTTCAGATACGTATTGAGTGCTTTTTTATCGGTGCGGGACTGACGCAGTTTCTGCTGATTCCAGGCTTTATTAAGATTCAGCAGGAATAAACGCTTTGTATCTGGTGCATCGTCCCATAAATCGATCGCCGCTCGCAGGGCTAAATTGCGCTCAGAATGACTCAGTGGCGTGAGCCAGGTCGTTAATCCGGGCGTGGATAGACTCATATAGAGTCCGCCGAGATTACCGGCTTTCTCCTGCTGAACTTTTTGCAGGTTGTTCCAGGCCCATAATACTGCGTCTTCTTCATCTGGCAGCCATTTTAACGGTAGCGGTTTACTGTATATGATTTTCCACCGGTCTTTGAGTTTTTCCATCACCTGTTTCTTAAGGTGATTCACTGGGGGTGTGGAAATGTATATGTTGTCAAAGAAGGCGATGAGAATATGCATTCTCTCCTGATGACTTGCCGGGGATAAACTCAGGTTTATTCGCTGATACCAGTTTTTCCCGAATTCAGCATTTGCTGGCGGGCCAATGCCAAACTCATAATCCCCGGCCTTACAGAGATACGCCCATAGCCAGAACGTGGCCCGCTCATTCTGACGAAGCCAGTCAAAACAATCCAGTGGAAGCACATTTTCATCACGGGCTATTTCCATTTCAGACAGCAGTCCTGCCTGCTGGTTTTTATCCGGGATGGCCTGATTAATTAGCTGGTTTAACGCCTGTCGGCAGCTTTCTGCATCCTGCCTGGGAACATTGTTGGTGTTAATTTTGTTGCTGGCATTCAACCATCCGGCATAAAACGCGCAAACTCTCAGGTCCCGACTCGTTATGAGTCCTCGCCTGCCATCATCATAATTTACAGCCATTATCCAATACCTCATAAACTAAACTACACAGTAGTAGTTGTTGTAGTGATTATCGTGGTTACACAGTAGCATGATGATGGTTTTATCGTCACTGAAAAATACATCTGGTAGTCATCGTGAAGTGATATGCTGGTTTGATGCGGGTTGGTTAATGGTTTTACTACGTTGCTATCGTCGTTGTTTTTAATGTTTTATCTCTTTTCTGTCTCTGTTTTTCTGTCTTTTTCATGCTTACATAGCTATCTGCAGGTTTATCTATTCTCCTGTTCATCTTCCTGCACGCTATCGTTTTCACCTCCATCAGTGATGTCTGTTTTAACTCAGGACGTATTGACGGCATCACACAGGATTCACCCTTCGTATTTATAATTTGTGGCTCAGTAGCAGGAGTGAGGGCTTCTTTGGAGCAGGGTATTAACAGGTTGAGGTCATGTGATGTCTCGGTTTTTTTTATTCTTCTTGTTGAAGAGATAATTCCAGAGTGAATGTAACATCGCTTTTATCTCGTGTGGCCACCGCCTGGTGCCGCTGGCTCTGGTATTACTGTCAGGTGTAGTGTGTTGGATTGGTATTAATATATTAAAGAAGAGATTATTATCTTAAGGATTAACTTCAAAGGTTACTTAAGGGTAAGAGGTAAGTAATGCTGTTTAGTCGATATACTGTCTGAGAGAAGATGGTAACGATTACCGATGTTGAAAGGTACTGAATCAGTGAACAGTCTTAATCGTGGGAGCACTTATGATGACTGTAACTGAGTCGGGAAGCGTTAAAGGTGTAAGGATTATAAAGTGAGAATAACGACGTGATAACAGCATTGTCGTTTATTCGATGTCTGTGGTAGCGGGGTATTCCAATACGTTAGCAGGCAATCATCAGACCGGGAGATATTGTCACTGGTGCGTAAACCTTCATTAAGCAGGATATGGCGGTTATCAGATGAGTCCGTGTATGTGCTGGCAGTTAACCCGCACTCAGTATCTGGTGAGCGTTATTAACGTTATTAGCGCTATCCGGCAGGCATAACGTTCTTCTACCCTGGCTGACTATGGCCGGTAATACGTTCATCAGTAATCACTGAGTGGACTGTGCTAATCATTGTGGTGCGTATCCGGATATTGTTTACGTCAGTTAACTATACAGTAGAGGCTGTAGCCTGTAACGGGAGTAATAGCCCGGGCTGGTACTCCTGACTTAATTAATTCGCCAAAGGGAATGCCTGCAGTGAATTATTAAAAATGGCTGACGGGTATCTTTACGAAGAATAACTAACGCACTGATTTTGCGTTATTGGCTAAAACGACGGAGTCTTATGATTATGTATGTCTTTGAGGCTTTCTGTAAGGCTATATAACCGTATTGAATAACACGGTAGTGGAAATCTGTAGATAGAATGAATACGTCGCTCCTGATGCGTTACAGCGCGTTTAAACTGATGCTGGTTGCTACTGCGTTTCGTATTGTTCGGGTAATTTACCTGGTACTGAATCAGCTAAGGACAAAACCATTTCATGAAAGCAAATGTAGAGTATGAATTTCATCATTTCGGTATACCGGTTCAGGACGGTGACACCGCAGGCAAGTTCAGTGCGAAAGCCGGGATGTATACCACCGATAATCCAGGTAAGTTTCGGGTGCAGTGGCATCGCTTTACCGATGACTCACCCCTGCATCCGTTACTGAAAACGGTTCCGCATGTGGCGTTTAAGGTCAACAGTCTGGCTGAGGCGATTGCGGGTGAAACAGTTATTCTGGGGCCTTATGAACCTATCGACGATTATCAGGTGGCGGTCATCGATGATTGCGGTGTGCCCATTGAGCTGATTGAAACCTCGCTCAGCGATGAGGAACTGTGGGCGCGGGCAGCCTCCGGTCAGGGGAGTCTGTACCGAAAGCCAGAAATGCAATAGGGTGAAAATAACGATGGATGAACAGTGGCCAGGTAATCATCCATCGTTTCTGGAGGCGCACCGTTTGTCCTGGGGATCAGGATTATGCAGTGTGCCTCTCCAGGTTATCGTTGCCTGCTAACCTTCAGACCGGCGTTTTGGTATGAGCCGGGCTGGCCTTTGTCACTGGATCATGTCACGTATCCTGCGCATCCAGCCGATCACTTCACCTTCCGGATCGCGTTCATGGATACGTGCTGCTGTCATTAAGGGAAATGCCCGCTCTGCGAGACGGGCTTTGGCGGCGTTATCTTTCATCACGCCATCAAATCGCTGAGCCAGTGAATACGCTTCCGCAAACACTTTAGGGGTAGCCTTACCGCCGACAGGATGGTCGGTGACGTCGATCATCACACCAAAGGCTTCGTGAATGGCATCGGGATGAAGATAGCTTTCGACCTCGTGTTTTAGCGTCTGAGCCGCCCAGCATCCGTTGGCTCGTGCATTAACGGCATTCACCGCGTCAGCATAAGCAGGCACATCACGGTCGTAGATATGAATCTCCCTGCGGTTAAGGGCACGAAGATAATTTTCATTGACCCAGTGCTTGAGCGTTCCGCCACCCAGTACGATAAACGCCACACGTTCGTCATTCTCCAGGTCAGGAAGGGTGTTGTCTTCTGCATGCAGCGCTTTACTGAGAGCCTTAAAGGCAGCGACATCGGTCGGCCCTTCCACGCAGAACAGCAGTCTGACCCGGTTGTCTGGTGTGACGCCCAGCGTATCCGTGACGATGCCGAAAACATCAGCGCCAGCCTGAATGGTTGGTTGACCCGTTTCAGCATTACGGGAAACAAAGCGAATACTGTCACCCGGTAGCTCTGCAGCAAAGCCCGGACTGTGCGTGGTAAGGATAACCTGGCAGCCGGTTTCGAGAGACAGGGATTTAAATGACTCAATCAGGATCCGCTGGTAATTAGGGTGCTGTGAAGTTTCGGGCTCTTCAATGGCGTAGATGATACTGCGGCGATTGCTGGACTTAAGTCGTCGTTCTGCTTCGGCCTTAAAAAAGCTCACCAGCACCAGACGACGGACGCCGCTGCCACGTTTATTCAGCGGGATCCCTCCGTCAGTGTTGAGACCAACGGAGAACAGCCCCTGCCATTTTGCCGGAGTGGGAGGTGTAAACTCGGGAGTAAGTTCTCTCGCCAGGCCGGGTTCAATGGTTTTCAGCGCCTCATGTGTGTTTCGGGCAATCTCTTCAGCCTTTTGCTGGACACGCAACTGGATCCTGGCAATGTCGTCCTGGACTTCGGCCAGTGCAGCCGTAATGGCGGCTTTCATCGGGCTTTGTACTTCATCGTCGGAATCCCTGCTGCTTCTGTCGCTCTGGAAAAGAGCAAACATGGGCAACCAGCTCTCGATTTGGTCCCAGATGCGTTTTGTGTCTTCTTTGGCTTTGCTTATGAGGAGTCCTGTTTCTGTCAGTTGCAGATCTGATGATGCCGCCCATATGGCTTTTCGCATCCCGGGATTCCCCTTAAGCGAAACATCGAGTCCCAGTTCTTTCACCCTGGCCTGAAGCTCTTTTTCCTTCAGTTCCAGGAGATTCTGAAAACCGGCAGCAGCAGGGTGGTTTGCAATGACAAAAATCTCTGCGGTCGGTTTTTTGTTACTGCAGTTAAAGATCTTGCGGATTTTCAGTGAGCCGGTCCCCGTCAGCAGAAACTCTTCCTGGAGCGTGGTTTCCGCGCCGGAATCCAGCGTGAGGGAAGGGGGAAGATCGATAAACTCGCAGGTGATCTCCACATTGTCCTGTCCGCTGTGAATACAGGCATCGCCTTTTTCGATTGATACCACGCTGTTGTTGAAGAAGATCTCCAGCGCTTCAAGGATCGTCGATTTGCCAATGTCGTTGCGTCCGACAAAGGTTGTCAGGTCATCAAACTCCACACTTACTTCCTGTGCATAACAGCGAAAATTTTTAACTGCCACACTTTTCAGTCGCATGTCTTTTCCCTTTTGCTGAAACAGCTCAGTTGAACTGCCCGTTATTTTACCGGGCAGATGAACATTTTTATTGACGGCTGTTTGATTTATCTCCGGATTTAAGCGAACAGTACCGTGAAGGGTGACGATATTTTCATGTGGTACACGGCAATCTGGTCCGGTACTACGATGGCAGGCTTCCCGAAAAGTATTTTTTAACGGCACCGGTAATGGTTATGAACGATAACCCACCGGAGTCCATTTTAATGAGTTACACATACGACCCTTTCTGGCAGCAACGCATCGCCGATACCTTCAGTTGTGCACTTAACGCTTACACCCGATTACTGGCCCTGCGTGTTGACCTCCGTCTGCCGGATACGCCAGCGGCCACCGATGCGGCCGTTATCTCCCGTTTCACCGATTCCCTGAAAGCCCGGATTGATGCCCTTCAGGCGCGGCAACGTCGCGAGGGCAAACGCGTCTGGCCGACCACGCTACGTTTTGTCTGGGCGCGGGAGTTTGGTGAAATCAAAGGGAAGAAGCATTACCACGCGGTGCTGTTGCTGAACCGCGATACGTGGTGCGGACCGGGAGATTACAAAGACCCGGATTCGCTTGCAGGTATGATTAAACAGGCGTGGTGCAGTGCCCTGAAGGTGGATGCACAGGCGCATGCCGTTCTGGCCCGCTTCCCTAAGAGCCCGGTGTCCTGGCTGACGCGTGGTAATACCACAGAGCTTCAACAGGCGCTGGCGCAGGCCGCTTATCTTGCCAAACGCGAAACCAAAGTCACCGGTGATGGTGAACGTAATTTCGGTTGCAGCCGCGGCTGAGCCAGGCATACATCGATTCACCAGGCCTGACCGTACGGGCCGGGTAATTTTTTACAACGTTCCCCTATCCTCTGAGGCGAACCGGTAACCCCATGATTCAACCTCCACCGGACGTCTCCCGATAGCCATATCCTCAGAGGGAGAAAAATACCATGACCACGTTGAATACGAATATTAATGCCAGCCCTGACACACTGCTTTCAGCTCAGGACCCGCTTATCGACATGACCTTTATCACCACGTTTACCGGGATGACCGACAAATGGTTTTACAAACTGATTGGCGACGGGTTGTTTCCGAAACCCATCAAGCTGGGGCGCAGCTCCCGCTGGCGCAGAAGCGAGGTGGAAGCCTGGATGCAGCAGCGTATTGCTGATTCCCGTGGCGTCTGAGCAGGGAGGATATCTGAATGGAAAAACGACGCCGCACTCAGCCACAGGCCATCCCGGTTCGCTGGACGTGTCCCCGTTGCCGGCGACAGTACTGTGGCGCCAGACCCTGTCCCGTTTGTTTCAGACCCACCGACGCACCTGCGCAACCGTAACCTTTCTGTATTCCGGTGCCGACCACCAACCGTACCGACCCGCTAACGCATAACTGAACCGCCATTCACCCTGCCACGCTGCCCGTACCGGGACGGCTGACGCCTGCGTGTCGTCTGGCGGTAAGGAGAGTACCACTATGTATGCAAAATCGTTTATGGCTCTGGACGGCAACGGCCGTCTCACGGGAGCCATAACCGCGCAGACCGCGCCGTATGACCGCTACAGCTGCCATCTGTGTGCCAGTGCCCTGCAGTACCATCCTGAATACGACACCGAACGTCCGTGGTTTGAACATCATGCAGCAAAGCTTTCGGAGAACGGTCGACAGCACTGCCCGTATGTAAAGCCCGGGGTGAGGGAGACCCGCCATATCCGGCAACTGCAGTCTTATGTACCGGAAGCCCGTCCCCTGGTTTTCTACGCAGACTGGCACTGTCACGGCTGCGGCAGTGATTACCACGGTGAGCGCTACTGCCTCACCTGCCGGACGGGCGAGCACAGTGATGTGCGTGCTGATACCAACCGGATAGAGGAAGTGACGGCATGCGCATGCTGAAATGTTATCTGGCCAATGACCGCGAAGGCCACTTCGCGACAGCCGGGGAGGCCGTGAGTGCGCCGGGGCAGATATGGAGCTGCGCGTCCTGCGGCTGTCGACTGGTGCTCCATGCGGGGACATACGGGGAGCCGCCGTGGTTTGAACATGACCAGCAGAGCGTGGCCCGGCATGTGCTGATGGCCTGCGCCCACCTTGACCCGGAAGTGAAAACCGAAGCCCGGCACCGAAAGCTGCGCAGTCTCATCAACGGGCTGGAAGCGACGGTAATGGTGCTCTCCTGGTACTGCGTGTGGTGCGGCGACCATTACCAGGGCGTGAAGCACTGTCCCCGGTGTCTGACTGGTATCTACAGCATCGAAGAAGCGCACTGGCAGAGAAACTACTGCTGCAGTACCAGATAGTTCCCCGTCTTTATGAACCAGATACCGCCGTAGAGGCGGTGTCCTCCCTGATTTAACCTAAAGAGAGTCTGCATTATGAATCATTCTTACATACGGGCGTCTGATGCTGTCAGCGCGGATGCCGTCAGCACGCGTGCATTTCTGCAACAGGCCGTTGACCATTACCCGCGACTGGCGGCATTCAGCTTTACGCTGGCGCTACCGTATCGTGAAGCCATGAGCGAATACCGGTCATTGATTCTGCGTTTTCACTCTGAAGTCTGGCAGCGCACCGGCGAATATTCGCGCCAGCGTCAGCAGGCACGACATCGTTCACTCCCGACGCTGTTACGCTGGATATGGGAGACGGCCAGCGCACCGGAGTGCAAAATGGTGCTGCTGCTCAATCTCGATACGCTGGGTACAGGGCGAAACCTGCAACTGACCGACAGTGCGCCTCCGGGGCTTAACGCCATCATCGCCGACGCATGGCAAAAGGTGACCGGTACCGCCTGCACTGACGGCGTAACGAGTATGACGCAGATCATTATTAACCGCGTCGCTCAGGGAGTCTTCGCAACACCCTTTAACCAGCTTACCGTGCATGTTAAGGCCATGTCAGAGCCAATAGCAACGGCCAGAACGGGGATGATTTGTCCGTGAAAGTAATAGCTTCTCTAATTAATGGGGGAGTTATCCAGGTCTTCCCCGGTGTCTGCAGCGCCGATATAATCCCTGAATGAAAAAAGCTCACGATACCTTACCCCCGGAACAAACCGTCACAGCACTTGCGCATTTCGCCTGGTGCGCCCTTGTCGCCTTACGTACCGCTCAGCAGGATGGTCAGGCATTGTCGCCACTCAGCACGCATGCATTTATACTGCGCTGGTTAACGGTGGCGTATAAGCAAAAACGGTTTCCACGTGCAATCGCATCTGATATTGAGGGATTGCTGACGCTGGGGCGTAACAAAGGCCTTGCCGCCAGCTTATTCAGTCGTCTGGAATATCTGTGGTCTTCGTGCACCGGACCGGTGTCAGCGCAGTCGGATTTGTATCGGCTGACGTACGCAATTGAACAGCTTAAATCGCGGGGCTGGGTCAATGCAGCGGTGAGTGACAGGGACTGGGACAATGAAACGCTTCTGGTCCTGGAATACAGCGATGCGAATGCACTGCTGGTAAGGAAGTCGGCACTGACCTGCGGATTTTCGGATGGAGGGAAACTCGTTGCGCCGGTTGAGTTTCTTGTGAATGGCGACTTGTCAGCCTGTATGGCTGTTTTTGCGGCTCATACACTGTCGGCTGTCATGCTGGAGTCGAATCGGATCGTGTTACAACCTTGAGCAGTAAAACAACCGTTCTCAACCCGCAGCAAAGCTCATCACTGTCCACGTCTGTCTTTCTGTAAACCGAACGGGTGTTGTTCCTGGTCGCGCTAATGCACCGGCGGCTGAGATATTCATATCGCTGGTACAGGTATGAGATATGCGTAAAGTCCGGGCGTTGCAATTCCTTTAATCTGAAAAAAATAAATAAGCCCGGTTTACGTGAATAATAAGAAATGATGGAAACCTGAAACTGTCGCCAGTTTTTCACATGCTCAGTCACGTCCAGCTTCTCAATTTCTGATAAAAGTACAAAATCAGATATTTCACGTGACTGGTGATATTTTGTACAAATATACACCCTAAGCCAAATTGATCATTTTCTGTACATCCTTATCCCGCGGGGCCTGAAGGGTTATGGTGGAAAATTCTTATAAATCAGAAAGATGATATTTTTTTGTTAAAAGCCAGGAGTGTAAATCTTTGTTACATTTTTTCATTTTCGATCTGGCAGGGAACGTTCCCAAACTCCAGCCATTGGGCCTTATCCGAAATTTTTCATTTCAGACAAATACCCAGAAAATACAGTGTCGACATGCTGGTGGATGGAATGCGCCCGCTTTTTTTGGTTCCGGGATTTTTATTTACGTCGGATGACGCGAACCGGAAAGTTGTTCTGGCTGGGTAATTTTTTCTTATTTATTTTTCACTGGCATTGACCGTTTCTATCACTCCATAGAACAGGGACAGCCATGTCTAATTCTTCCTTTCAGTCCGAAATCCCTAAAGCGCGTATTAATTTAAAACTTGATTTGCATACCGGTGGTGCGAGCAAGAAAACGGAGCTCCCCCTGAAATTGCTCGTGGCGGGCGACTTCAGTAATGGTCAGGAGTCTGCCCCTTGTCTGAGCGCAAAAAAGTTGATTTGAATAAAAATAATTGTGATTCTGTCATTTCTGAATATTCCCCAAAAGTCAATCTTACCGTTAAAAACACGCTTGCTGATGATGGCAGTGAAGACAACATCAGTCTGACCTTCCGGAGCATGAAGGACTACCAGCGTCGGTGAGACATCCGCGTCATACAACTCTTTGAACGCAGCCACTATCTCACGGGTGGTCATCCCTTTGGCGTACAGTGACAGGATTTGGTTATCCATCCCGGTGATCCGGGTCTGGTTTTTCTTCACCAGTTGGGGCTCGAAGGAGCCGTCACGATCGCACGGCGTACGCAGTTCCAGCGGGCCATCGCCGGTGGTAACGGTTTTTGTGAAATAGCCGTTGCGGGAGTTGGCACCCGGTTTAGACTGATGTTTACCGTAGCCGAGGTGATGGAGCATTTCGGCGTTGAGGCGGCGCTCAACGCTGATTTTTTTCAGCAGGCGATCGAACTGGGTGAGATCGTCAGGGGTTTTGAGATTTTTGGTCAGTTCGTTAGCCAGAGCCTACAACTGTTTTTCGTCCATAAAGTAACCTGCTTTTGATGTTGAATTGAACATATCAAAATCAGGCAATTACACAAACTTGTGTACAGGCTCCATACAGCTAACCCGGCCCGTCACATCGTAATGTCAACCCGTAATGCATAACATCATGCAGCGTTCCATTAATGAGTCGGGAATCATATTCAACCTTCTTGAATCGCCACGGGTAATCTAGACACTTCCGAGCCGTTGATGGACTGACCCCACCCCGGTAGACGATCCTGCCCTATAGTAACGAGCGCATGGCAGACATGTCCCCGTTCTGGATGCTAAATGTTCTGAACAGCGCCGAACTGGTACTGGGGCAGTATCAGCGCCTGCAGCACAGCCCGCCAAGTACTGTGGTTCCGACCTTAATGGGGGCCGCCAGCTGTCAGTAAAGGTCAGTGTCTGACCCCGGAGACACGCGGACAGCCAAGCACCTACCAATCATCTGCTGGTCCCCCGCTATCAAATCAGCCAGTTGCGTAAAGAAATGCGGCATGTTGTGCCGCTGGTTCTGAATGGTCAGGTTGGCAGCGCGATGACGAATGACATGCTGCCGCAGGCGGCTATCCCGGGAGAAGGGGGAAGGTCTGGCGTGAGTCTTCAGCGGTGAGCTCAATTGCTGCATGGGTCACTACCTTCGCCATATCTTGAGCATACTACCGGAGTAGTCCAGCAACAAAGTGGCCGAACTACTTCCATGGAACGTGGTTCTTCCCGATAAATAATCGTCAATACGGCGCTCGTTTAACGCTTACACATTAAATATTAATTAAGCCTGATTGGATGTTTTTCATTTTTTTTAATTGGTGTGCTTGACCTTCCAGTAACATCAACCTTTAGCCTTGTAAGAAATTGCTACAGCGCCGTTTTCGGATGGGCCGGGGCTGCCTGTGGCATATGAAAGGATCACTGTTATGAAAATGAAAATTGGGGTTCTGATTGTGTCGGCCGCAATCATCGCCACTGCCGGGATTGCGTTTGCCCGGGATAGTGGCGGCAACGATGAGCCGGCCGCAGCGGCCGCACCTATGGCTCCCCAGGTTCCCGTAGCCGAAGTGCTCTCGCGTCAGATAGTCCCTTCGGCAGAGTTTACCGGTTCATTGGCGGCCCCAAAAACCGTAGAGCTACGCCCACGCGTTGGCGGTGCTATCGACGCTGTCAGCGTACCTGAAGGCAGCATAGTACGTCAGGGGCAGTTGCTGTTCCAAATTGATCCTCGTCCATTCCAGGTGGCTCTTAACAGCGCGCAAGCACGACTCAAGCAGGCAGAAGCGCTGGCTATCCAGGCCAATCGCGATTTTGAGCGAGTTGGCCGGCTGGTGAACAATGGCGCGGTATCCCGGAAAGATTACGATGACGCAACTTCTACACGTCATGCTCGTCAGGCTGAGGTGCAAGCTGCAAAGGCCGCGGTTGCGGCGGCGACACTGGACTTGTCTTATTCGCGCGTGGCGGCACCGATTACCGGCCGTGTGGATCGCATGCTGGTGACCGAGGGAAATCTGGTCAGCGGCGGTGGTACGGGATCTGCGACGCTATTGACAACGATTGTTTCCGTCAATCCGCTATACGCTTACTTTGATATTGACGAGGCGACGTTCCTTAATTCGGTCAGCAAGGCACGTCCTGACGCCGCAAATAAGGTTGAAGAGCGTTTACCTGTACATGTTGGGCTGGCGACAGAAAAAGGTTTCCCGCATCAGGGAACGCTCGATTTTGTCGGGAATCAGATCGACCGTAGTACCGGTACTGTCAGGGTACGTGCCGTAATCCCTAACGAAGATGGGAAACTGACGCCAGGCGCCTTTGCCCGCGTGCAGCTGGCCACCGGTGCAGCACATCAGGCGATTCTGATTGACGATCAGGCGATAGGGAGCGATCAGGGACGCAACTATGTCCTGGTGGTGGGTGCGGATAATAAGGCGCAGTATCGCCCGATTGAGCTGGGCGCGGTGGTTGATGGTTTGCGCGTGGTCAAGAGTGGCCTGAAAGCCGGTGAGAACATTATTATCAAGGGGCTGGTGCGTCCCGGTATGGCGGTGACGCCGCGTTTGACCCCGATGCAGGCTTCTGGCGCGTCGGTTAGCGAGGGGGAAAAAGCCGGCTCCGTTGAAGGGGGAGGCCAATAATGAAATTCCCACACTTCTTCATCCAGCGGCCTATTTTCGCGATTGTGTTATCGGTGTTTATGCTGATAGCTGGCGCTCTGGCTTTCTTTCAGCTTCCGCTGAGTGAATACCCATCGGTAACACCGCCTACCGTGCAGGTTTCGGCAAGCTACCCTGGTGCTAACCCTAAAGTGATTGCTGACACCGTTGCTGCTCCACTGGAACAGGCAATCAACGGGGTGGAAGGCATGTTGTACATGAGTTCCCAGATGTCTGCCGACGGTCGAATGGTATTGACGATTTCATTCCGGCAGGGAACCGACCCCGATATTGCGCAGATTCAGGTGCAGAACCGGGTTTCTCGGGCCTTGCCGCGCTTGCCGCCTGAGGTGCAGCAGATCGGTGTCGTGACGGAGAAAACGTCACCGGATATCCTCATGGTTGTGCATATATTTGCGCAGGGCGATCGCTACGATCCGCTTTATGTTTCCAACTATGCCATGTTGAACGTGCGTGATGAGCTATCACGCTTGCCAGGTATTGCCAGCGTCACGCTTGGAGGCGAGGGTGAATACGCGATGCGTGTCTGGCTGGATCCGACCAAAGTCGCTTCCCGTGGTTTAACGGCCAGTGATGTGACTGCTGCAATTCGTGAGCAGAATGTCCAGGTCGCGGCCGGTTCTGTCGGTCAACAGCCGAACAGCTCTTCTGCCTTTGAAGTCAGTATCAATGCCCAGGGGCGTCTGACCACCGTTGAGCAGTTTGGCGATATTGTGATCAAAGCTGGCGCTGATGGCCAGGTTACCCGCCTGCGCGATGTTGCGCGTCTGGAGTTGGGATCGGACAACTATTCCCTGCGCAGCCTGCTGGATGATAAAAATGCCGTGGGTATGCACATCGTTATGACGCCTGGCGCCAATGCGCTGGACGTCTCTGCCTCGGTTCGGGCGACGATGGCGAGGTTGCAGGCCAACTTCCCGGAAGGTATCGAATATCGTATCGCTTATGACCCGACAGTGTTTGTCAGCGCCTCGTTGAAATCAGTGGCAATGACGTTGCTGGAGGCAACGGTGTTGGTGGTACTGGTGGTGATGCTGTTCCTGCAAACCTGGCGGGCTTCTATCATCCCTCTGGTCGCGGTACCTATTTCGTTGGTCGGTACTTTCGCCCTCATGTATTTGTTCGGCTTTTCGCTCAACACGCTGTCGTTGTTTGGTCTGGTGTTATCGATAGGTATCGTTGTCGATGATGCCATTGTGGTGGTTGAAAACGTCGAACGACATATTGCGCAGGGCCGTTCTCCGAAAGAAGCGGCAAGAAGGGCCATGGACGAGGTTACCGGCCCTATTTTAGCCATTACTTCCGTTTTGGCAGCTGTGTTTATTCCTTCAGCGTTCCTGTCAGGATTGCAGGGGGAATTCTATCGCCAGTTCGCGCTGACCATCGCCATTTCGACGATCTTATCTGCGATCAACTCGTTGACGTTATCGCCGGCTCTGGCATCAGTGCTGCTTAGACCTCATCAGGATATGGCGCAGGCCGACAGGTTGACGCGCGTCATGGATCGCGTATTCGGTGGTTTCTTCCGTCGCTTTAACGCTTTCTTCGATAGATTGTCGAACAACTACGTTGGTGCAGTCCGCCGGGCCGTACGCGGTAGTATCATCGTGCTGGTGCTGTATGCCGGTTTCCTGGGCCTGACATTGTTGGGGTTCCAGCAGGTTCCTAACGGTTTTGTGCCCGCTCAGGATAAATACTATCTGGTTGGGATTGCTCAATTACCTTCCGGCGCTTCGTTGGATCGCACGGAAGCCGTAGTGAAAGAAATGTCCAGAATTGCGCTGGCAGAACCTGGAGTGGAAAGCGTCGTGGCGTTTCCTGGGTTGTCGGTAAACGGCCCAAACATGCCTAACTCCGCATTGATGTTTACAATGCTGAAGCCCTTCAGTGAACGTAAGGACCCTTCGCTGTCCGCAGCAGCTATTGCCGGTAGTCTGATGGGGAAATTTAGCCAGATACCTGACGGCTTTGTTGGGATCTTCCCCCCACCACCGGTACCGGGGCTGGGCAGTATGGGAGGATTTAAACTCCAGATCGAAGACCGGGCAGGGCTTGGCTTTGAAGAACTGACCCGTGTTCAAGGGATGGTCATGGCTAAGGCCATGCAGGCCCCTGAACTGGCAGGGATGATGGCCAGTTTCCAGACTAACGCACCTCAGTTGCAGGTTGATATCGACCGCGTGAAAGCCAAGTCTCAGGGCGTCGCACTGACCGATATCTTTGATACATTACAGGTGAATCTGGGGTCGCTGTATGTGAATGACTTTAACCGCTTCGGTCGTACGTATCGGGTGATCACTCAGGCAGATGCGCAATTCCGTATGCAGCCTGAAGATATCGGGTTGCTTAAAGTGCGTAATGCCACGGGTGAAATGATCCCACTGGGAACGCTGGTGAACATTACCCGTACCTCTGGACCAGACCGTGTTATGCGTTACAACGGTTATCCGTCGGCAGATATTACGGGTGGCCCAGCTCCAGGCTACTCCTCCGGACAGGCAACGGCAGCTATTGAGAAGATCGTTAGTGAAACGCTGCCTGAGGGGATGACATTCGAATGGACCGATCTGACTTACCAGGAGAAGCAGGCTGGCAACTCGGCGCTGTATATCTTCCCGTTGGCGGTATTCCTGGCGTTCCTGATCCTGGCCGCACAATACAACAGCTGGTCACTGCCGTTTGCGGTGCTATTAATTGCCCCAATGGCATTACTTTCCGCGATCGCCGGGGTTTGGCTATCGAATGGAGATAACAACATCTTCACGCAGATTGGTTTTGTGGTTCTGGTGGGCCTGGCGGCGAAAAACGCAATCCTGATAGTCGAGTTCGCTCGTGCCAGAGAGAGTGAAGGCGTCGATCCTCTGGCTGCCGTCCTGGAGGCCGCTCGCCTGCGTCTGCGCCCGATACTGATGACTTCGTTGGCATTTATTGCGGGGGTTGTGCCTTTGGTGATCGCGAGCGGTGCCGGTGCGGAAATGCGTCATGCCATGGGGATTGCCGTGTTTGCCGGGATGCTGGGGGTGACGCTGTTCGGACTCTTGTTGACGCCAGTGTTCTATGTCGTGGTACGTAAGCTGGTTATTCGCCGGGAAATCAAGCAGGCACAGCGGGCAATCAGTGATTCACGACCATGACGGGCGGAGCGAGAATAATGAAAGCAGAGTATGAAATGAACCATCGTATTAATAAACTCCAGGTGCTGGTGATGGCGGTGGTATTGGCCGGTTGTACTATGGCGCCGGACTACGAACGGCCTTCTGCACCAACGAGCTCGAGCTATCCTTCGGGAGCGGCTTATGCTCAGGGCACGGTTTCACGGGTTCAGACTGCCGTGGCTGATATCGGTTGGCACGATTTTTATCGTGATCCGTTGTTGCAGCAATTACTTGAGGTCGCGTTGGCAAACAACCGCGATCTGCGCAAGTCGGTGCTGGATGTTGAGGCCGCGCGGGCCCAGTACCGGATCCGTCGTGCCGATATGTTGCCAACACTGAATGTGGATGCGGGCTCTGCTATGCAGCGTCTGCCCGCAGATGTCAGCCCGAGTGGTTCAACTCAGATAACGCGGAGTTATGACGTTAATGGTGCAGTGTCAGCCTGGGAACTGGATTTGTGGGGACGGGTTCGTAGCCTCAGCGATCGGGCGCTGGCAACTTACCTGGCGTTGGATGAAACACGGATTGCGGCAAGGCTGAGCCTGCTCGCTGAGGTGACAAACGCTTATCTGACGTTGCGTGCGGATCAGGAGTTGCTGCAACTGGCTCACGATACGCTGACCACGCAAAAGAGGACTTACGCATTGACCCAGGCGCTGTTTGATGCGGGTAATGCAACGCAAATCGATTTGCGGCGTGCAGATATTGCGTTGCGTACTGCGGAAGTCAGTCAGGCGGCTTATACGAGGGTGGCGGCGCAGGATCGCAATGCACTGGTTCTGCTTTTAGGGCAGCCATTGACGGCCGAACTCTCGGCCAGCCTGGATAAAGCGAATACCTTGCCCGATGACATCATCCCTTCAGCGTTGCCGGCGGGCTTGCCGGCCGAATTGATGGTGCGTCGTCCGGATGTCCGTGCGGCAGAGCAGCAACTGCGTGCAGCTAATGCCAATATCGGGGCCGCTCGCGCGGCATTCTTCCCGGCAATCAGTTTGACAGGATCGGCTGGTACGGCCAGTTCGAGTCTGGACGGGTTGTTCGATCCGGGGTCAGCGGCCTGGAGTTTTGTTCCGCAAATCTCGTTGCCTATTTTCCGGGGGGGCGCGCTGCGCGCCAATCTGGACCTGGCCCAGGTACAAAAGCGCATCGAAATTGCGAATTACGAGAAGGCGATTCAAGTTGCTTTCCGCGAGGTGGCTGATGGCCTGGCGGGCAGACAAACCCTGGATGATCAATTCCGTTCAGAACAATTGTTGGTGCAGGCCAGCCAGGCTAACTATGAATTGGCCTCACAGCGCTTCCGGGCCGGTATTGACGATAATCTGGCGGAGCTTGACGCACAACGAGCTCTGTTCAGTGCGCAACAAACTCTGGTTCAAACCCGACTGGCGCGAATGAGCAATTTGGTCAATTTGTATAAAGCGCTAGGGGGCGGATGGACAGAAAGCTCTCCGGCTAAGCCATAACTCTCCGGGCAGGTTAACGCCACTGTCTGGCGATAAGGTCGGCAATACGTGGGTGGAGGGATAAAACCGCCCGCGTATTGCATTGTCGTAGGGATAAGGGGTTACGGCGCGGCAACCACTTCTTTTACTGCGAGGACTGCTACGTCTTCGTCTTGTTGCCCGACAGCCGGCAGAAAGCACAACTGAACGGTTTACTTGAAATACTTTGGGGCAGTATATATCCCCACCTCAGGTGAAACGCTTAGTCAGAGAATATAAGCACGAAAATTTTTGGCGATAGGGCTTGACCTTACAACGGTGGCAAGTTCTATCATTGAAGTTACTACTTCTAAATAGGATATATATATGCAATTACATCTAGAAAATATGACATGCGGCGGATGTGCCCGGACAGTGACTAAAGTGATTCAAAATATTGATCCTGAAGCAAGTATCATAACTGATCCACCGACTCGTAAGATCGAAGTGAAAACTTCTTTATCTACTGAACAAGTTGCTAATGCTTTACGTGAGGCAGGTTTTCCTCCGAGAGAGTAGTTAACTAAAAATGGTTACCTCCCCGCTGTGGTAACCATTTTTTATCATGTATCCTTACGGTTAGAAGTATTTCTGTTATTATTATGCACCATGGTGGGGTGTTTAGATGTCTTGAGTTGTAGTTTTGATTTAATATGTCTATTACTTAACTCACTAATTTTTTCTCTATGTTAAATGTATTGTGTTCAATATTTATGTGTGATTTACTAAATCATCGGTTTTTTCTTTTAAGGCCTCATTAATGTATCATGTGACGTCAAGTATTTGTGGAGGGGGTATTTGGTTTTTTTTAAATATATTAAGAACAGGGTGGTATGCCAAATTTATCATCATAAAAAGTAAGAAGAGCGAAGTATACGTAAACCAAACGCTGTAAGTTTAAGCATGCCATTTTTGTTCCATGCACTTCTTGATAGCTCCGGGTTTTCAGTCATCAGCCGATACCTCTTCCTGTATCAGGTTATTCAGAGATTCATGAGGCCGCTCGTTATTGTATTACCTCAGCCAGCATAATGTAATTCTCCCGTACCTCATTCTGAGTTCTAAATAGATTAAAATCCAGTATTTATGTCCGATAGCGGCGGTTAAACAGCTCTGCTTTGCATTAGTAACCCGCGTCCCCGGTGGGCATTGATACGATATGCTTCCTGCGGAGAATGCACCGACTGGTATTTCTGTGCCGGCCTTAGAACTTTTGCTTCAGCATCTCCTGAAGCATCTCCTTGTCCACACTCAGGCCAGCCACCTGTTTCTTCAGTCGCTGATTTTCATCCTCCTGCTGCCGCATGTGATTCAGTTCTGAATGAGAAATATCGCCTTATTCCTTACGGTATGTAATGGGATTGTCAGGGCATCGTACAATAGCGTGTTCGACAGCGTGATGAACTACTGTCCAGAAGAGCTTGACCGTACGCTCGATATAATTCTCGATAGCGTGGAGGCTCATATAAAGGTCTATGTGTCGGTCAAGAATCTTGATGCCAGTATGGTGGTAAAAGTACTCAATGAAGTAATGTCAGAAAATATTATTGCCATCTAAAAATCAAAGAGACTGATATATCAGTCTTAAAATAATAGTCAGTTAGAGACTCAACGGACGGAACAAATTAGCTGGCAGTGCGTACTATATCCATACTATTATGGGATGACGATATTCAATTTATGTCAAACTTTTCAAGTCTTCACTCGTCAATTCTGGTCACGCAGGGATTCGGCCCATTCAACATGTGATGTCGTGGTTTTTCTGATATTTTCGTGGTCATTGTTTATGGGGGCAGAAGAACCACGGCGGGAATATAGTCCGTGCAGTCTTATTTAATATGCTAAGGTTTTCTTTCGCTATACATGGTTTTATACTACCGAGAATATAGATAAAGGATTTGGAAAGGTAATGAATTTTAATGCTGTCCTCATATGCTATTATCCTGCGCTTATAATCCACCCCACTGAAAGTGTAATAGTACATGTTCCTGCTCGTAATCTTCCGGTGATATATCACTCAGGGCTTGAGGCCATTTCCAAGCCAATAGATGACTCGCAAAACATCATCTGATATCAACATTCAAATATATGTTTCTGATAGTCCACTTTTCGGAGACTCTGCCAGTTCCAGGCGCGTCAGAATGTCCAGTTGATACCAGCAAAACCGCTGATATTGTCTCGCGCTGACACAACAGGACTGTCACTGGTTTTATCCGCAAGCCAGGCATATGAAGCGCCCAGTAGGGTGCCCCAGTGTTCATTAAACTGATGCTGCCAGCTCAGGGTGGTCTGCGTAGCGTAAAATCCTGCGCTACGGTTGTATTCCCGAAAACCGGTTGTGCGGCTCTGGGCAGCATTAACGCCGTACCAGGTATTAATGTACCGGGCATCACCAAAAAGTGCCGCGCCCTGCAAGGCAACCGTATCTGTGTCGTTCTGCCAGGGCACGAGCGTCAGCGAGGCCTGGTACTGTACCCCCTGTGAATCCGTCAGCGGCAGAGTTGCACGGATTTCCGGGGTAAACCAGCTGTTCACCTGCCAGCCAACAGCAACCTGCGTGTTCAGTGCACCACGGATGTTTCCCATTCCTTTCAGTTTGTCAGAACCATCGCGCCACGATGAATTTTGATCGGCACGGCCAAAACTGTATCCGAACGCATTTTCAAAATAGAGCCCATTATCCGTCTGCAGGTCATAACCGATACCTTTTGTTGAGCCGAAGAAAAACGCGCCTTTACGGGCCTGCAGGGAAGGCATCACTGTCCAGTGCTGCTTATCCGCGCCACTGTAGCGGGGGGCGTTTTCTCCTATTATCCCCACCGTCACTCCATCCTGATTGCCGCTGTCGGCAATAGCGGACCCGCAGGTCGCTGCCAGCAGGATCATAGTACACCCTGTTACAGACGAACACGTTGCCATCATATATCCCTCGTTTTATGTTTATGCATTACGGTAAGCTGTAACCGCCCGGCAAACCGCAGTGGATTATGACGATGCTTTATCAAGACTCAGCGTGGAAACCATCAAGAAACCATCAAGGCAGAATGAATGAACACAAAACGTATTCTGATTATCGAGGACGACCGGGATGCGGCGAATGTTCTCGAAGCCTATCTTCGCCGTGAAAACTTCGGGGTCATACTGGCCCATGATGGAAAAGCAGGACTTGAAGCCGCCCTTACCCAGCATCCTGCACTTATTCTGCTTGATATCATGCTGCCGGGTATGACCGGAACAGAAATACTCAGCCGGCTGCGCCGCGAATCCGATGTTCCCGTGATAATGGTCACCGCAATGGGCGAGGCTCCGGACCGTATCGGGGCCTTACGCTTCGGTGCGGATGATTATGTCGTCAAACCTTATCATCCGGGTGAGGTCGTGGCCCGGGTGCAGGCGGTGTTACGGCGTGGGGCGGCAGCGCATACTGACGCTGAAAATTATCGCCGGGTGGGGGCCGTTGAACTCAACCGGGACACCATGTCAGTCGCTATTATTCACGATGAAAACCGGGTGCACCTTGAGCTGACCCCCACCGAGTTTTCACTGCTGGACATGATGATGACCCGCCCCCGGAGCGTCTGTTCCCGTCAGACCCTGCTTGAACACTGTCTGCCGGAGAGTGATGCCCTGGAGAGGGTGGTTGATACACACATCTATAACCTGCGCCGCAAACTGGAAAAAGCGGGGGTCAGCGGTGTGCTGACCAGCGTGAGAGGGGTCGGTTACCGGTATTTGCAGCCATGAATAAAAGAGAGTCCCGTTCATTATGGCGCTGGATTTGCGTCAGGGTGTTGTCGCTGGCGGCCGGCAGTGTCGTGCTTATCGCCCTGTGCATGTGGCTGCGTTTTGCCCTGCTGGATGCCTGGGTACAGAATCGGATGCCGGAGCCGGTACGACAGGAATTTCTGCATCTGCGGGAAAATCCCGATCTTAACCGCATCCGTTACCATGAAATTATTGATGACTGGTACGGACTGCAGTTCTCAGACCCGTCCATTGCGTCAACAGACTGGCTGACGCTGGGAGGGCTGGTCCTGTTTGTGACGCCGCTGATAATTATGCTCGGTTTGCTGGCCGCCCGACCTCTCGCCCGGCAGTTCGGTCTGCTGACGCGGGCCTCCGCAGCGATAGCGCAGGGGCGTTTTACCACTCGCTCAAAACTGGATGCAAGTGCGCCCTCTGAATTGATGTTGTTTACGCAGAACTTCAATACCATGGCCGAAAGACTTGAACGTTATGACCGGGAATTACGGGCATCTCATGTTGCGGCCGCGCATGAACTGCGCTCTCCACTGACGGCCGCGGTGGGCCGTCTGCAGGGAATGATGGACGGCGTATTCCCGCCTGATAAGGCGCAGATGAATATGGTGATGAACCAGCTGCAGAGCCTCAGCCGTCTGATTGATGATTTGCACCTGCTCTCACTGGCTGATGCAGGGCAACTCACGCTGAATAAACAACGCTTCTCACCCGCCGGATTACTGCAGGAAAAGATTGCCTGACTACGGCCACAGGCTACCGCCGGGCATTTCGGTTACGACACGGATATCCCTCCGGGAGAATGTTGTGCGGACCCGCTGCGAATCGGACAGGTCTTTACCATTTTAATGGAGAACGCTCTGCGTTACGCGACGGAAGGCGGGAAGCAAACGATACAGGGGTACGTTCAGTCAGGCTACTGGACGTTCTCCTTCCGGGATTACGGCGCGGGCGTCGAACCGGATTTTCTGCCGGTGATGTTTGACCGGTTTACCCGTTCTGATGTTTCCCGTTCCCGTCATTCAGGAGGCAGTGGACTGGGTCTGTCGATTGCCAGAGCCATTTGTGAGTCTCACGGCGGAACGCTGACCGCCAGTATCCCGCAAGAGGGGAACGGACTCCTGTTTCAGGTGAAACTGCCCGTATGAGTTTTCTTTTTCACTTTTCTTGACCAAATCTTGATGGTTCGTCGAACGTATCTGGACACACCTGCGGTTTACTCATGGCAGCATTTTTTCCGGAGGCTGCCATGCCATCATATTCATTCATCCCCCTGATAGCATCTTTGCCTTTCTGGCGACGGGGCTCAGCCCTGGTTTTCGCCCTCGCCCTGCAACTGACCGGCTGTGATAATGAGCCGGTATCCCGCCATGTCCCACCAAGACCGGTGATGACCACGGAGGTATCTGCCGGCAATCATGGTGGGCAGACGCTTATGACCGGTGAAATATTGCCCCATGAAGAGACGATTATCGGCTTCCGTACCGATGGCCGGATGGTGAAACGACTCACGGATGTGGGGCAGTCAGTGGTTGCCGGGCAGGTACTGGCTGAACTGGATGATACCGATTTGTGTAATCAGTACCGCAGTGCTCAGGCGGTAGTACAGGAAGCCGGGGCAAGCGTCAGGCTTGCTGAGATAAACCTGCGACGCATGACGCTGCTTGCCCCGCAGGGTGCGGTTGCCCGGGTTCAGCTTGACGAGGCCCGCACAAACCGCGACACGGCAACAGCAAAACTGCAGAGCGCTCAGGCCGACCTGAGCAGTGCAACGGACCGTCTGGGGTATGCGCGACTGGTCTCACCGGTTACCGGGGTGGTCACCACCGTCAGCGCCGGTCCGGGACAGGTAGTGACCACCGGACAGGAAATCCTGCGGGTGGCGCAGTCAGGGGCCCGTGATGCGGTCTTCAGCGTACCGGGGGCTCTGGCTGACACCCTGAAACAGCAGCAGACACTCACCCTGCGTATGGCGGATAACCCGTCGGTGTCGGTAACCGGAACGCTGCGTGACATCAGCCCGCAGGCAGATACACAGACCCGGACCTGGCGGGTACGCTATGACCTTGAGAATGCACCCGCAGTAATGGCTATGGGGGCGACGGTCACCGGGTCATTACCAATGGGCGGCAGTGATGTGTTTCAGGTACCGGCATCTGCCCTGACGAGGAAAGAACAGAAGCCGGCAGTGTTCGTGGTGGACACCGACAAAAATCGCCTGCGCCTGACACCCGTTGACATTGCGGCCTATATGACCGATTCGGTGCTCATCCGAAAAGGGCTGACAGCTGGTGAACAGGTGGTCACTGCCGGGGTCAGTCAGTTACGTGACGGGGAAAACGTGCTGACGGAGGACCAAAAATGAAAAATGTTATGCACGCTTCCGTCGGTTTTAATCTTTCTGCCTGGGCACTGGCCCACCGACAACTGGTGGCTTTTCTGATGCTGATGATCACGGTGACAGGCGTCATGAGCTTTCTGAATCTGCCGCGCAGCGAAGATCCGGCGTTTACCATTAAGACCGCCGTGGTGTCGGCACAGTGGCCGGGCGCAACGGTAAAAGATACCGTCAGTTTCGTCACCGACACGCTGGAGAAGAAGCTCCAGGAAATCCCACATCTGGATTATATCGAGAGTTACACGCGTCCGGGCTCGTCGGTGATTTTTGTGAACCTGCGTGATGACACACCGCCGTCAGAGGTTGCGGGTATCTGGTATAGCGTGCGGAAAAAGATGGACGACATCCGGGCATCCCTGCCGGACGGCACCACCACCCCGGCCGTGGATGATGAATTCGATGATACATACGGCACAATTTATGGCTTCACGTCGGACGGCTTCACTCCCCGGCAGTTACGCGATACCGTCGATGATATCCGGGCATCTCTGCTGGCTGTTCCGGGAACAGGGAAAGTTACGCCGCTGGGTGACAGCGAACAACAGGTGGTGATTGCTTTTGATCCACTGAAACTGTCGGGAATGGGACTCGATCTTCAGCAGGTGACGGCGGCTCTGCAGGCACAGAATGCCGTCACGCCCGCCGGACGTATCCGGACATCACAGGAAAATATGTCGGTGGAAGTCAGTGGCGCCTTCACATCCGTGGACAGCCTGCGGCAAATTGTGCTGCATACCGGAAACCGTTTTATCCCCCTCACCGATTTGGCCACGGTCACACTGCAGCAGGCAGATCCGCCCTCACCGGAGTTTAGGGTTAACGGTAAACCGGCACTCGGGCTGGCGATTTCGATGGCTCGCGGTGGAAATATTATTGATTTTGGTCGGGCGCTGAACGCGACGATGGACAGGATCCGCACGCATCTTCCTTACGGGATCAGTGTGGAGAAGGTGGCAGACCAGTCGGCCGTAGTCAGTGACGCGGTGGGAGGATTCGTCCAGGTGCTGGTTGAGGCCGTTATTATTGTGCTGGCCGTTTCTTTTTTTTCGCTGGGCAGCCGGGCAGGTCTGGTGGTCGCTGTGGCCATTCCGCTGGTGCTGGCCATGACATTTACCGGGATGGAATTGGCCGGGATAGGGCTGCAGCGAATCTCCCTCGGTGCCCTGATTATTGCACTGGGACTGCTGGTTGATGATGCCATGATCACCGTAGAAGCCATGGTGTCGCGGCTTGAGGCTGGCGATGCCCTGAGTGTGGCCGCCACGCAGGTATTTCGTACCACCGCGTTCCCGATGCTGACGGGAACACTGGTGATGATTGCCGGATTTATACCGGTGGGATTTGCGGAATCGAGCGCAGGAGAATACTGCTACTCCCTGTTTGTGGTGGTACTGACAGCGCTGCTGAGCTCATGGCTGGTTGCGGTTCTTTTCTCGCCGCTTACCGGCGTCTGGTTACTGCCGGAACAGCATTCACATCAGTCACATAAGCACAGTTTCTTTCACCGTCATTATACCCGCCTGCTCGACCGGGTGATGCAGCACCGGCGCAAGACACTCGGTTGTGCCCTGGCGATACTGATATTGTCCGGGGGCGGGGCCCTTCTGATGCAGGGTGAGTTTTTCCCGGCGTCCGATCGCCCGGAGCTACTGGTGAGCCTGACTCTACCGCAGAATGTCAGCCAGGCACAGACACACCACGACGTCCTGAAGTTTGAAGCGAAATTGCGCGATAATCCTGATATTGACCATTACTCAAGCTACATCGGTTCCGGCGCTGTACGTTTTTATCTGCCGATGGATGTTCTGCTGCAGAAAGAGAACATTGCCCAGCTGGTCGTAGTGGCGAAAAATGAAGCGGCGAGAAACCGGCTGCAGAAACAGCTTGAGCAGATCCTGTCGAAAGATTTCAGTACGCTCACAACCCGGGTATCCACACTGGAGTTGGGCCCCCCGGTAGGCTGGCCGATCAGATATCGGGTATCCGGGCCGGATAATACCCGTGTACGTGAACTGGCCACGCAACTGGCAGGGATGATTGCCCGCAATCCCGATACTCGGGGTGTCAATCTGACGTCCGGTGAACCGGAGCGGGTCATCCGTCTGCGGGTGGATCAGACGCAGGCGCGTGCCACCGGCATGACGTCTCAGTCACTGGCAGGAACGCTTGCCACGCTGTTCTCCGGAACCACCGTGACCACCCTGCGCGACCGTAACCGCCAGATTGATGTGGTGCTGCGGGGAAATGAAGCCTCACGACAAAACCCGGCGTTACTGAATGCTCTGATGCTGACATCATCGACCGGGAATAAAGTTCCCCTGGGACAGGTCGCCACGCCAGAATGGACGCTCGATGACCCGGTTATCTGGCGCCGGCAGCGGCTGCCGTTTATCACGGCCCAGTCGGATACCGCGCCCGGGGTGCGTGCAGAAAGGCTATCATCGGCACTGTCTCCTGTCGTTGCCGGTTTCCGGGAGAGTCTGCCGCCGGGTTACGGCGTGGAGGAAGGCGGGGTGGTTGTGGAGTCGGACAAAGGGAACAGTTCAGTGTATGCGGTATTGCCTGTCACGCTGATGGTGATGCTGTTACTGCTGATGATCCAGTTACAGCGTTTTTCCTCGATGTTGCTGGCCCTGCTGATGGCACCCTTTGGTCTGCCGGGGATTGTTATGGCTATGTTGCCTTTTGGCATACCGATGGGCTTTGTAGCGCTGCTGGGGATCATTGCACTGGCCGGGATGATCATCCGTAATGCCGTCATTCTTATTAGCGAAGTGGATGTGGGGATGAAAAATGGTTTCACTGCGGATGAGGCGATCAAAGTCGCCGCGCTGCACCGTTCACGCCCCATCATGCTGACCGCTTCGGCGGCCATTCTCGGGATGCTGCCGATTGCCCGGGATGTTTTCTGGGGACCGATGGCATTTGCCATTATTGGTGGGCTGCTTTCAGCCACACTGGCAACGCTGACACTACTGCCGGCAGCAATAAGTCTAATCTTTCACTGGAAACCGTATCCCTGACGAGTCCTGCCGTATCATCGCCTATGCTTCGACTAATGATTGCAACCCGCGGATATGGGGATGACCGTCGCTGCCGGTTGCGACTGCTAGGATCATGGCGCCGGACGCCGCCATGACCTGCTGGATCGTGGTGAACTCAGGAGGGGATTCGGCGTGTGAGACAGCGACTATCTGTGACCTCCGAATGAGGTGAATGGATGGTTCGTCGTTGTCTGAGCGCGCACTGGTTCAGTCGTCTTTCCCAGAACCACTTCAAGTACCAGCGCAATTTCGAGCATCCAGGGGATGGGACCCAGCAGACGTTTGAGGATAGCACGCACCTGGTCCGGAGGCTGTTCACGCACTTCGTTATAGCCACATTGACCCAGCCGGGTCTGCACCTCGGCCTCGGAAAGTCCCTTCACGATATTCTCAGGGAGCATCTCCATACACCCTTCTCCGGAAATACCTGACCCGGCAGGTCAGGTATGTTGTTATGGCGATAAAATGAAAATCTGCCGGAGACATGGCGCGGTTAAGTGTATGGCGCATATGCTTTTACAGCAGTGTCATCACAAAGAAACCAGTGGCAGTCATCAGAAGCGAGCCAGTTACGTGCGTCAGTACGGAAATGACAGCCCATGCATAATTGCCATTCTGAAGTAACACCACCACCTCAGCAGAAAAGGTGGAAAAGGTTGTCATACCGCCACATATGCCGGTGGTAATAAAAAACTTCCAGGCGGGATCAAGGTGAGGCTGCCGGACAAAAAAGGCCAGTGCCATACCGATGATAAATCCGCCAACCAGATTAACCACCAGGGTACCAGGTGGAAGATTGGGGAAAAGTGCATTGAGACGCATGGACAGTATCCAGCGGATCACACAGCCGATCGATCCAGCGGATCACACAGCCGATCGATCCGCCTATCACCACCGCGAATAATGATTTGTACATACCACCTCGCTGAAATCAGGGCACCATCAGACCGTCATTCAAGGGAATAACGTGCGGTGATGGCCCGTTTTTCATTCATTTCATACAGTACGGGGATTCCCGTCAGGACATGCAGATCGGGAACCTTATTTTCATCAATCTGCTCAATAAACATGGTCAGCGCACGCAGTGTATTAGCATGACTGACCAGCAACATGGTTTCGCCACTGGCGACGCGCAGGACAATGACGTGGTGCCAGTAAGGCAACAACCTTCGTTGCGTTATTTCCAGACTTTCTCCCCCCAGCAAATCCGTCAGGGACACATGACGATAACGTGCCTCACGATGAAGTGAAGCAGGTGCTTCCGGCAACGGAAGGGAGATACCACGATAGCTCCTCCGCCAGTGATAAACGATTTTCTGGCCAATCTGTTGAGTGGCTTCATCTTTGTTCATTCCCTGAAGCGCACCGTAATGACGTTCATTTAACCGCCATGATTTGTCCACCGGTAACCACAATTGATTCAGCGCTTCCATTATCAGCCAGAGCGAATGAATTGCCCGGTTCAGAACGGATGTGCAGGCTCCATCTATGATTGTAGTGGCACACTGATCCCGGACCGTTTTATCAGGTTTGCTGCGCGCCGGGTTTCCTCCACTCCTTTCAGCATCAGCGGGACATTTTCCCATCCGGTAAAACGATTTTGCGATTCAACTAACTTTCGCCATGGCGGAGTAAAATAATTTTCCCCATAACAACTACCTGTCTGTCACCCACAACTGAACCGGAAGGACCTGAACCCGTTGAGTTGTTTGTACTGATTACCCGGATTTACCTGGACTCCGGTCAAGGAGGTGATGCATCAGAAGATGGGCACCGCTACCGATGAACAGCGCGATTACAACGGCACTGGTATCATCCGGCAGTATATTAAAAAAGGCATCAGCGATCAGGAAAACCAGACAGTTTGCCTGGATCCCCGTTGCTGTTGACAGTATGAGTATTTTTCCGTTCACAGAACCACCCTACCCCTTCCCGTATCTGAGCATACGGGAAGGGTGACGGAATCAGCGTTTTTTGAAGGCGGCTTTACCGGCGAAGATGGCGGCATCACCTAATTCATCTTCAATACGCATCAGTTGATTGTATTTCTCAATGCGCTCCCCACGGCTGGGTGCACCGGTTTTCAGGTGACCAGCCCGCAGGCCGACGGTCATATCTGCAATGAAGCTGTCCACGGTTTCCCCGCTCCGGTGCGAAATAAAGGTTCCCCAGTTGTTATCCTGACACAACTGGACGGCTTCGATGGTTTCACTCAGGGTGCCTATCTGGTTCAGTTTGATCAATGCGGCATTGGCCAGGTTTTCATCGATACCTCGCTGGATATATTTCACATTGGTCACAAAGATATCATCGCCAACCAGCTCAACTTTATCGCCGAGCGCGCGGTGCAGGAGCTGCCAGCCGGCCCAGTCGTCTTCCGCAAGGCCATCTTCAATCAGGACTATCGGGAAATCCTTCACCAGTTGCTCATAGTAGCGGGTCATTTCGTCGGCGCTGAGCCGGGTATTTTCGGTACGCAGGGTATATTTCCCATCGACGTAGAATTCACTGGAGGCCGGATCCATGCAAATAACGATATCTTCGCCTGGGCGGTATCCCGCCTTGCTAATTGCCTCCACGATAAGCTCCAGCGGCTGACGGTTTGAGGAAACGGCCGGTGCAAAACCGCCTTCATCGCCCACGCCGGCGGATAAACCTTTTTCCAGCAGGACCTGACGCAGGGCCTGGTAGACCTCACTGCCCCAGCGAATAGCTTCGCGTACGGAAGAGGCTCCCCATGGTGCAATCATAAACTCCTGAAAATCAGCGCCCTGCCAGCGGGCATGAACTCCGCCGTTAATGATATTCATACAGGGAACCGGCAGCAGATTCGCGCCGACGCCACCCAGATAGCGGTAGAGCGGGGTAGAGGATAGTTGTGCCGCCAGGCGGGATACTGCCAGCGATACGCCAAGGATCGCATTAGCACCCAGCCGGCCTTTGTTTTCTGTGCCATCAAGGGCAATCAGACAGTTGTCGATTTCTTTCTGGCGGCGTACATCGTAGCCCTGCAGGGCATCGTTAATTTCGGTATTGACGCACCGGACCGCATCCTGAACACCTTTACCGCCAAAACGTGTCTTGTCATCATCGCGATGCTCGATGGCTTCACGGGAGCCGGTGCTGGCACCGGAAGGAACGGAGGCACGGGCCATACTGCCCCCTACAGAAGTCACTTCAACCTCTACGGTCGGGTTACCGCGGGAATCCAGAATTTCTCTTGCGATGATACATTCAATTTCAAAGCTCATAAGTTTGACCTTCTTTTAAGGGGCTGGAATATGTTTAATCAGAACATCAACAGAAAGGTGATTGATGAATTCGAAAGAAAAGGAGGAAAAAACCCTGAACAGGCGGTTTTCATGCCCCAGCATGACCAGATCGATATCTTCATGCTGAACAACGGCCTCAACGTCCCGGAAACGATGGATGCTGACGATGGACCTGACGTTGATATCAATACTGCTGGACTCCACCAGACGGCTAAGCATTGCCTTTGCATCAATAACTTCGCGGGACTGACGGTCTTTGGTTAATGAGTCACTGGTATAATCCAGTTCCCTATAGTCAGCACTGAGATGCCCGACAGTAATACGGGTGCCCATCTCTTTTGCCAGACGTTCTGCCTGCTCAAGCAACAGCAGACCATCGGTTTCATTCTGTACAAGTAACAAGGCATGCCGGTAAATTTGCATAAATCACCTCTTATAAGAAGCGAAGCGGTTGGTCAGCCAGGGGAGGATTTCTTTTTTCCGGCTTGTCATGCCGGGCAGCGATACCTGGCGGGAGCCTGTCAGGCTGCTGTCTGAAAAAAGCAAAACGGAGTTCCGGCTGGTAATGTCTGTCACCATCAGGATCACCATGTCCAGCACGCTGTCCTTGCAGGTTTTATCCATTTCCTGCAGTAGCTCAGGCAACAGGGGAGTAATATCAGCCATGTCGCGGACCTCAATTTGTGACAACAACAGCGGCACATCATGGATCCGGTAATTTTTGGCGTCACGATTGAGTAAAACCGACGCGGATTGCCCGGTTATATCTGTTTTGGCTCGCAGCAGCCCTGTCACAAACTGGTCATAATCGATACCGGCGATTTCCCGCAAAACAGCCACGGATTCCTGATCCTGAGTGGTGGTGGTGGGACCCGTCAGCGCAACGGTATCACTGAGGATCGCCCCCATCAGCAACACAGCCTGAGCGGCAGTCAGCGGCATCGGAATGTCATGCATGAGAATTGAGAGAATTACTGTTCCGCAGCATCCTACCGCCCGCACCCAGACATCCGGTGGATTGCGGGTAACAAGGGTACCAATACGATGATGGTCAATGATGCCGATGACGTTGCTGTCCATCAGCGAAGACGGTCCCTGCTCTGCATCCGTAAAATCAACCAGCCATACGGTTTTATCTGTCAGATCGACGGTGAGTAAATCGGGTTGTGAAACACCCGCAGCGTTGAGGATATAACGGGTTTCCGGGGTGATATCCCCCAGGCGCCAGGGCGTTGCGGGACGACCGGTGTAATTAAGCCAGTCAGCCACAACCAGCGCGCTGCAAATAGCATCGCTGTCAGGATTTCGATGACCGAAGACATAAATCGGATTATCTCTTTGAAAAGAGAGAGATTCTGCGGTAAGCGGTAATGTGGTTTTATTTTGCATAGCGATACCTGACATACATGCCTATAAGAGGACAACTTCATCTGTATATCAGGCGCCATCATCCGGTGTTGAAAAACCGGCGGTTGGGAAAGGTGGAGCACCATCACCTTGTAAATCAATCTTATATGGGCCTTTGCATTAAATCAATATTTATTGTTGGCCCTCGGTTTCGTACACACAAGTACATCCTGTCCCGCCAAAAACGTTTACGATAGTGCGCCAAATGAAGCAATTTATACCTTCTTAATTATATTGGTGATGAAGATTATCGCCGCCGCATCCTGACCCAACTTAACCGGGGAGAAAGCCGACATGCTGTAGCCAGAGCGATTTGCCACGGACAAAAAGGTGAAATAAGGAAACGCTATCAGGATGGGCAGGAGGATCAGTTGGGTGCGCACGGACTGGTGACCAATGCAGTCGTTCTCTGGAATAGCATCTATATGCAGGCAGCATTGGATCATTTACGTAATGAAGGTGAAACCATAAATGAAGAGGATGAAGCCAGACTTTCGCCACTGAAGCACGCGATATCAATATGCTGGGGCATTACACGTTCACACTTGCTGAGCAGGTAACAAAAGGCCAGCTACGGCCACTGAAGCAAGCGGAAGAAACGGATGAATGGACTCTGTGACGATCATATTGTCTCAGGGCTTGATGATCATCTGTTCACAAAACGTACTTAGCGTCCGTTTTCGTACGGTTGGGCTTCAGACCCCTAGTCTAGTCTGGGAGACATAAAACTATGTCAGAAACCTTTATGATTAATCATAAGAAAGTCCCGCTTAAGTCACTGCAATACAACAGTAAAGCGAATCAGCTGGAAGTGATGCGCAACTGGTTTTATGAACACTACGAAGACCTAGTGAATGCCTATCCTTATAACTCCCGGGAAGGTGGATATGCGTATATTTATGGCGGTCCTTATGACGCGGATGAAGAGCATCAGGCGAACTTTGGCGGATTCGTTAAGGACGATTACATCAAGGACTTAGTAGGCGAACTCCAGGCGGATTGCTTTGAATTGTCGGGAAATTCAAATAACACCGACTAGTACGATGATGATTTGTACAATGCGGTCACCCTTTATCAGACAATCTTGTCTGACGCTCCGGACACAAATATGCTGGTTTTATCTGTTCAGAACACTGAACTATGTTCGGGAAATCACAGAGTCAGGCTAACGGAATAGAATAGTGAGCGGCGTCTTAACCCCTTAAATCGTAAAAGCACCGGTTGCTAGCTGATGATGAATGGTTCTCTGTTTTAACCAAGCATCGGTATTGAGAATGGATCACAAAAACTGAAAGTATCAAAGAGGGCGTGGAGCTAAAATATTTGCACGGATAAAAAACTATACTTAACTATTAGTATTATATTAAAAAAATGCGGACTCTTTATCAGCAGTCCGCTAAAGTCTATTCAAGGAAAAACATGTGATATATCAAATAATAAAAATTAGTATATGGTGGCAGATTTTATCAAGGTATATATTCCTATAGATACCCTAAAATGATTATCTATTAATCCCCTAATTTAGCGGTCATGTGCACTCGATCACCAGTATACGCAGAGAGAATTTTGTATGACGTTTGTGCTTCTTTTGCTTTAGCAGCAATTTTTGCTTCTGCACTGTCAAGAGTGGAAGCAGTTACGCTGACAGTCTGCGCCATAACAGAGAATGAGACAACAGAGAGAAGACCAGTTGCTGCGAGAAGTTTGATATTTTTCATAGTGATAATCCTAATAATGTTAATGTTCATCATAAGAGCATACTGCTCGTTTCCTGTTGATGACCATTAAAAACCCTGTAACTACTATAGGGTCAATACTTTTTATTGTATTTTTTGCATGCGGTTTTCTTTTTATAAAACAGTTAGATACAAAATTACTTCCTTTTATTCCGACGGTTTCTCTGTTTCGATAATTTTCTTTGAACTCGTTCTTTCTTTAAGGGAGAGAGGTAGTCAATAATGAGTTTTCCTGTTAGATGATCCATTTCATGCTGGATACAGATAGCAAGAAGTCCATCCGCGTGAATTTCCTGGGTTTTCCCATATTTATCCATGTATTTGATCTTCACTACCTCTGAACGCTCAATATCGCAGTAAATACCCGGCAACGAAAGACAGCCTTCTGTTCCTTTAGAAATATTGTCGCTAGCCCAAACTATTTCAGGATTGATGATTACCATTGGCTGATCGCGCGTCTCAGACACGTCAATCACGACGACGCGCTCATGGGTATTTACTTGGGTAGCAGCAAGACCAATCCCGTTTGCATCATACATTGTTGCTAACATATTTTGAGCAAGAAAATGAACCTGCTCATCTATACATAGAACCGTCTTTGCTTCGGTACGTAATCGAGGGTCGGGAAACTGAAGGATAGGTAATATACTCATAGGAAAATCCCAATAAGCGAATGGACTAGGCCGCCATTGTCAGCATTAAGCTGACTATGGATTTAAGGTTGGTAGGTTGTGCTACCTAATTGGGGAGGTTTTCGCCACATTCTTTAGTGATTCTGTCATTGTGAATTCAGGGGACCATAGTTTAGCAAGTTGCTGTACTGTCATATTAGCTGAAAGGACATAGGTAGCCGCACCAATAACATCACCTGCAGATTCCCCTACCATATGAATGCCGAGTATCTTCCCTGTTTCACTATTCGAGATCAGTCTTACCAAACCATCAGTATGACGACTCACAATTGCACGCAATACAAACGCGACAGGCAGTTCTCGGACTTCATATGGAATTCCTTCTTCCTCAGCTTGTAATGCAGTCAAACCTACAGAAGCTAGCTCCGGAGAAGTGAAAGTTACACGAGGAAGGACATTATAATCCAGAGAATCTAGCTTATCACCAAGAGCATTACTCGCTGCTAATTTACCTTGCTCAACTGCAACATAAACAAATTGAGCACCGCCTGTAACATCACCAGCAGCCCAGACTCGTGAATTTGACGTTTTAAGATTCTCGTCCACAATCACCTGCCCACGTGGACCAGTCGAGATATTAACAGCATTAAGATTAAGATTTTCGGTAAATGGGCGGCGCCCGGTTGCGATCATAATCTTCTCAGCAGAAAGAATATAAGTGCTCTCACCAATCTTGACTGTGCAGCTAACTAAATCTCCCATTGCTTTTACTTGTGTGATATTTGCACCAGTTAAAAATTCAATACCTTGATTATTGAGTGATTTCGCCAAGACAGCAGATATTTCATGATCTTCGAAAGGAGCTATTCTGGTGGCAACCTCAATAACTTTGACTTTTGACCCTAAACGAGAGAACAACTGAGCTTGCTCAAGGCCAATAGCATTCCCACCAATAACCAGTAAAGATTCAGGAACTTTAGTAAGCGACATAGCCGTGGAAGACGTCAGATAATCTACGTCCTTCAACCCTGGAATTTCAGGAATGAACGGACTCGCCCCGCTTGCAATGACTACGTTCTTTGCATGTACTTGAGTGATGCCATCAATTCCATGAACATTTAAACTCACATATTCCTGATTCTGAGATAACGTAAAAGCGGCAGCCCCTCGAAACACATCAATACCGGCTTCAGAAGGTCCCTGTACATGATAGGTCTCTCGAAATTGGCCAATCATCTGATCTTTATCCCAAACCAACAATGCCAGGTCAACAGGAGCAGCCGAGGTATCAATGCCAGAAAATTTCTTTTGAAGCGCAGAAAAACGAATTGCAGCCGCCGCCAATAAGGTTTTGGACGGGATACAGCCAACATTCAGACACGTGCCTCCCGCAACCCCCTGCTCAATCATTGCTACTGATTTATCTAATCTGCGTGCTTCATTAGCCGCTGCCCTTGCAGCAGAGCCTGAGCCAATAGTCACTAAGTCATAGATTTTATGAAACATTTCATGCGGAGCACGGGGAGTACTTTTCATGTAAAAACCTCTTAATTAAGTACCGGCAAAGTAAAGGAGACCGATCTGTCTCCCTCATCTAAGAGTAGACAAGTCAGTCTACTGATGTCAATATTCAATCCGTACAACAACCAGGTCTTAGCTTCTATGGACAAGAAAGAACTATTAATCTCAACTGCTTTTAAACTTTTTTATCAATATGGAGTTCATGCTGTTGGTATAAACCAGGTATTGACTGAATCGGGTGTAGCGAAGAAGACGCTTTATACCTATTTTTCAAGCAAAGAAGAGCTTATTGCGGCTACCATTGACTATTGCAACCAACAATATTTCGCATCTTTAAACTCTCGTTTATCTCAAGTAGAGGATGGTTACCCATCTATTAGCGAGCTTTTCAATACACTCGATGATTCTATAAATAGCAGAGACATCACATCGTCATCTTTTCATGGTTGTTATTTTATCAATGTCAGTGCTGAATTTAGCGATCCCACTCATCTGATACATCAAAGGTGTGCTCGTAATAAAATAGAAATGGATGTATTAATCAGGCACCATGTGTCGAAGGTTATTTCCTCCGAAAAATTTGTGTTCGAAATATCAGAATCCGTTTCAATGCTCTTTGAAGGAGCTATTATTCGTGCTCACATACTCAGAGATTTACAAGCAGCGGTTAAAGCAAGAACAGCAGTCGAACAGATTATAAAATCAAAGCTGAGCTAGCTGAAACGATAATTTTAGAAACTCCAAAAACAGCCTTACTTAAAAAATAACCTCCGTAGTTCTGATAAATACAAATATTTCAATTTAATGATTTCCTTTGTAATTATTGATATATAGGAAAGACTCTAACATCGAGAAGTTAAAAAAGGGCTCCAACAACAGGCAGCCCTAAAACATCACTCAAGATAAAGGAAGGTAATATGCTTGTATAAATCGGCACATTATATTTGAATCACAATGGATAAATAAAAACATTGCTATTTCAAGCAGTTACATCGCTACTCTCCTAGAATAGCGGTCATGTGAACTCTATTGCCAGTAGAAGCAGAAAGAATTTTGTATGACGTTTGTGCTTCTTTTGCTTTAGCAGCAATTTTTGCTTCTGCACTGTCAAGAGTGGAAGCAGTTACGCTGACAGTCTGCGCCATACCAGAGAATGAGACAACAGAGAGAAGACCAGCTGCTGCGAGAAGTTTGATATTTTTCATAGTGATAATCCTAATAAAGTTAATGTTCATCATAAGAGCATATTGCTCGTTTCCTGTTGATGACCATTAAAAACCCTGTAACTACTATAGGGTCAACACTTTTTATTGTATTTATTTGTATAGCGCAGACTGTCTTGAACATCCACTTATCGAGAAATTTTTCTTAGACAAGAAAATTCACATATGATCAATAAGATATAGCGATTTTTTTATCGTTTTACACTGAAGATATTTTTTCTTATCCCATTTATATAGGTTTCAAAATATGTCTTTACAGGTAGTTGGAGGCTGAAACTCACGCATTCCCATCCCCTTCCCTTCAAACAACTCTAGCTTGACTCTGAATCAAAAGAATAAATACCTAGATCTTAAATCACGTGACATGAAATGCCCAAGCTGCCTAAATAAACCATATAACAATCATTGTTATTCAATAATAATGTCTTTTTTTGTTTATCCATTGTCTGTTTTTGTTTATCTAATTTTAAATATACATGAAATAATAATAACATTATCATATATTGGAAAGAGTTTTAAATGGCAGATATGGTTGTATTCGGAATGTCATTTCCATACATATTCAGGATAATGATTCAAGGCTATCTTTTTTATGTTGTATGCATGGTATTTGTGAAGCACTCTAAATTTTGGCACGATGTATGTGACCTGCCCCCACGATTAGATACAACACTCAGTTAGTAACGTCGGAATCTTCATTCTCAGAATGACCCTTTCTCCAGCCCGCTGCAAATTCAGACGGTGTCTGATAATTCAGCGTGGAGTGCGGGCGGCATTCGTTATAATCCTGCCGCCAGTCATTAATAATTTTCCTGGCATGAACGATATCGCTGAACCAGTGCTCATTCAAACATTCATCGCGAAATCGTCCGTTAAAGCTCTCAATAAATCCGTTCTGCGTTGGCTTGCCCGGCTGGATTAAGCGCAACTCAACACCATGCTCAAAGGCCCATTGATCCAGTGCACGGCAAGTGAACTCCGGCCCCTGGTCAGTTCTTATCGTCGCCGGATAGCCTCGAAACAGTGCAATGCTGTCCAGAATACGCGTGACCTGAACGCCTGAAATCCCAAAGGCAACAGTGACCGTCAGGCATTCCTTTGTGAAATCATCGACGCAGGTAAGACACTTGATCCTGCGACCGGTGGAAAGTGCGTCCATGACGAAATCCATCGACCAGGTCAGATTGGGCGCCGCCGGACGGAGCAGCGGCAGACGTTCTGTTGCCAGCCCTTTACGACGTCTTCTGCGTTTTACGCCCAGGCCACTGAGGTGATAAAGCCGGTACACGCGCTTATGATTAACATGAAGCCCTTCACGGCGCAGCAACTGCCAAATACGACGGTAGCCAAAACGCCTGCGCTCCAGTGCCAGCTCAGTGATGCGCCCTGATAAATGCGCATCAGCAGCCGGACGGTGAGCCTCATAGCGGCAGGTCGACAGGGATAAACCTGTAAGCCTGCAGGCACGACGTTGCGACAGACCGGTCGCATCACACATCAACATCACGGCTTCCCGCTTCTGGTCTGTCGTCAGTACTTTCGCCCAAGAGCCACCTGAAGCGCCTCTTTATCCAGCATGGCTTCGGCAAGCAGCTTCTTGAGTCTGGCGTTCTCTTCCTCAAGCGACTTCAGGCGCTTAACTTCAGGCACCTCCATACCGCCATACTTCTTACGCCAGATGTAAAACGTGGCATCGGAAATGGCATGCTTGCGGCAGAGTTCACGGGCGGGTACCCCAGCTTCGGCTTCGCGGAGAATACTGATGATCTGTTCGTCGGAAAAACGCTTCTTCATGGGGATGTCCTCATGTGGCTTATGAAGACATTACTAACATCGGGGTGTACTAATCAACGGGGAGCAGGTCACATGAACACAATAGGATAATTGATGTCGTCATTGATTATAATTTCAGTTCACAAGCATCATTTTGCCGAACTTTCAAATCCATTTTTGGTGTTCCTCCAACATACTATAAATCAAAAGAAATCAAAAAAAATCAAAAAAAATCAAAAAACTAAACCATTAGACGCAACCACTTTTAATATTATAACTTTGTCTGTTTTTGTTTATCTATTGTCTTTTTAAGTTAATCCATTCTATAAATTTTGAGTTATTATTATACCCACTATTTAGTTAAAGAGGTGTTCATGAAAAGTATACTTGTATTAGCATTGCTATTCCCCATTTTCAGTAGTTACGCGGCGACAGAAATTACTTATAACGAACCAACTCCGATAAACGCAATTCGTGTCGGAGAGATTAATTTCTTTAAAACCGGTAGTGCAACCCAATCGGAGATTATTAATTCGCTATCTAAAAAAGCAGATATGATTGGTGGAACTCATTTCGTAATTTCATCACTTAGAGTTCAAGATAATTCATACGCTACCGCTGTCGTATATAAATAGAACCAAACTATTTGTAAATTTTCTCCTTATTGAAAATTTAACGCTATCACAGTAATCAAAGAATGTAGCATGTCGCAGCAGTACCATATCTACATAGTAGGTATGTCCCTCTGTTTTTCCTTGAGTGACTTTTGCGAGCTGCCTGTATTGGAGCTCGCTTTTTTATATTATGGGTCATTATTTTCCTACTTACATTCATTATCTAAATAACTGATCCTAATACCGCTACACATTAGCCAGCCCATGTTTTCCCCCGGGGAATGGGCTGACGGTATTCATAAAGTGATGGACCTTTTTCAACAGTTGCCACATTGAACGGCACTGGTGATTTCGGGTTATTGTCTCATGAAGTGCCTGCCACAACCGTTCGACATGATTGACCCACGGCGAGTAAACCGGCTGGTAAATGACCCTGAACTTTGGGTTTGCTTTCAGCCAGCGCAACGTTTCACGGCTTTTGTGGATGATGTAGTTATCGACAATGAGCGTAATCGTTTTTGCCCGCCGGTATGTCGCTTTAAGATGCTTTAACAGACTGATAAATAAGGCTGAGCTTTTGCTGTTACCGCCCACGTAGCTGACTTTTCCCGTACCGCTGTGCAGCGCACCGGCAAGATAGTACTTTTCATTCTGGCCCGGTGTGACAACGCGTTTTTGCTGCCCGCGTAACTGCCAGTCAGCTCCGATTTTCGGGTTGAGATGAATATCCACTTCATCTTCGTAAAACACTGGGTTTTCCGCACTGCATTTCGCCAGTGCCTCATGGAGAGCGACCATTTTTTCTTCTTTGTGTGGGTCACGGATACGCAGTGTCGGCGCAGCTCTCCGCCATACCAGCCCGGCAGATGGCAACCAACGACGCACCGTTCCGGCATGTAGCCGGCATCCGGTTATCTCGTTGATTTTTATTGCCAGTAACTCCGTACTCCAGCGTGAACATTGATAACCAAAATCACCGGGAGAGTGTTTTATCAGTTCACGTAACAATGTGCAGATATGCTCAAAGGGCCAGCGGCGGGAACGCCCGACGGGTAATGATTTCAGACCTTCAGTACCCGATTGGGTAAACCAGTTAATCCATCGCCCTACAGATGAACGGGCGCAGCAGAGTGTTCTGGCGACATCACTGACACGGTCTCCCCGGTGCAACATCAGCATGGCGGTCAGTCTGCGGGCATAATTTTTAACGCACGTTTTATGGATGGTTTTCTGCATCAGGTGTCGTTCGCTGCGGGGAATGGGTGCTATGATCGGCATTGCTCAGTCCGGTTGGTGATTTTTTTGATTTGGCGATTGATCAGATCGCACAATCCGGGCTGAGTTCCCTCAAAGTGATCTACTATTCGGCGCAGCTATTTAGATTATCCGTGGCTAATCAATAATCTTGCAAAGCAAGGTTTTTCCTTCGGGAGGTGGCCTGCTCACTTCGCTTTATCTGGTAGTAGCGAACCATAATGTATTTATTGCATACAAGGGAAGGGGGCCGGTTTCATTGTTAAAAGTTTATTATTAAGGTTTTAATAAATTAATGATGAAACAACTCACCAAAGTAATGAAAAACTAAGGTGAGTTGGAATTACAGAAGCTCTACTTATCAAAATTTATTCGGGTTATTCTTCAGCTATGTGAAATACCATGTCCTGAAGAACATGACTTACATGGTGATCCATTATGCTATAAAATATGTACTTACCCTTTCTCTCTCCGCGAACAAGCCTTGCACTTCGTAACAACCTCAGATGATGACTGACGAGAGATTGTGATAACTGGAGCGACTCAGCAATGTCGCCTACAGAGACCGAACCACGCATACAGTAAAGCAGGATTCGTAGTCTTGACTGGTCCCCCAGTAGATGGAAAATCTCGGAAAGTTGCCCAATGTCGTTTTGCGAGAGCATTGATAGATCTGGCTCCGCGACATGATCTGTCGCGGAACAGTCTTGTATGTTGCCGCAATCTGATGTGCTGGACATTATGATTCTCCCTCCTAAATTGATAGTGCATCACCAGAGGCCTGATTAATGTTTGTGGCCTGGACTAGAATGGTTATGCTTTTTTCCGTGTTCGTGTTCGTGTTCGTGTTCGTGTTCGTGTTCGTGTTCGTTACGCAGTTTTGTCGGTGAAAGGCTGCATGTATTATCGTTTTGATCGTAATTCCAGTCGATTCCCACAGTTGCATGTTCTATTTTGAACTGCTCATAAAGTTCTTGTTTTACAAGCTTCACAACGTCTTTTACGTCCACATCTTCCTTGGCTCTTACTTCCAGTGTTGCCATCGTCCGACCTGAGGTTATTTGCCAGACATGAATATGACTTACGGCTGCTAAGCCCTTAACAGAACTGATTAGTCTCTGTTCCACCTTGTCTGGGGAGGCATCTTCAGGCGCTCCTTCTAACAGGATGTGCAGCGATTTTGCTAATAATTTCCAGGCACTACGTAAAACCAGTGCTGCGACAAGAACGGAAAGTATTGGGTCAATCGGTGTCCAGCCCGTATAGTAAATGACAATAGCGGCGACAATAGCGCCAACAGAACCCAATAGATCACCCATCACATGTAAAATAGCACCTTTGACATTAACATGATCGGTCTCACCACGGGTCATGATCCATAATACCAATATGTTGACCAACAATCCTGCAATGGCAACGATCAGCATTGGGCCTGCCAGTATAATTGGTGGAGCTTGTAACCTTTCCCATGCCTCATATGCAATCCACGCCACAATAGCGAAGAGTGTCAGGGCATTAAAGAATCCCGCGATGACTTCAAATCGCAAATATCCAAAGGTTCGTTTGCTATCAGCAGCTCGACGGCCAAAACGGAATGCCGCATAAGCCAGCGCCAAAGCTACTGCATCTGTAAGCATGTGGCCTGCATCTGCCAGCAATGCTAATGAGCCAGAAAGTATCCCTCCAACAGCTTCGACCACCATAAATGTGAATATCATGAGGAAGGAGATAAGGACTTTACGCTCGTTTGCACTGGTTACTGCTGGAGTATGGTCATGCTCGTGATCATGTGATTGTGACATAGGGCCTCAAGCGGTTGGTTATACATGATGCCTTCAATATAACATATGAATATGTGTTCATGTAAAGGGTTTTTATATCCATTCCTTCCACGGCATCGGCATGTTCAAAATAATGCGCTTGACCTTCCCACGATGGTAAGCCTTAAGGTTGTTCTTTATCTGACCATAACGATGAGAAATACATCATGAGCATTCAAAAAAAACAGCATTCTAATGATGGTGAAACTCAAGTCAGCTTGCCCATTGAGGGAATGACTTGTGCAAGCTGCGTTGGACGAGTTGAAGCCGCTCTGGCTAAGGTTGAAGGCGTACAAAGCGTAAGCGTTAACCTTGCAACAGAGCGTGCAGATATCCGCCTAAATGCATTAGTTAATCGTATGGCGTTGGTTGAAGCAGTTGAAAAGGTTGGTTATGAGGTTCCTCAAGCTTCTGTAGAGTTATCAGTTCAGGGCATGACATGTGCATCATGCGTAGGGCGTGTCGAAAAGTCGCTCCGAGCGGTTAAAGGCGTAAAAGAAGCCACTGTTAATTTAGCTACTGAAAGAGCCACTGTACGTGGAACCGCTGGAGCTGATGACCTCATAACTGCTATCGAAAAAATCGGTTATGAAGCCAGCCTGGTTGATAACCAAAGCCAGAATAATGATAGTGCCGCAGAAAAAAAAGATGCTGAAAAGGTTGCGTTGAAGAAAGATTTAGTTCTGGCGACCGTACTTGCGTTACCAGTATTTATTCTGGAAATGGGGTCGCATGTGATACCGGGAATGCATCAATGGATAATGGATACCATTGGGCTCCAGGAAAGCTGGTATCTCCAGTTTGTATTAACATTGCTGGTGTTGGCTATTCCGGGGCGGCGCTTTTACCTGAAAGGTATTCCCGCGTTATTAAGACTTGGCCCAGACATGAACTCTCTCGTCTCCGTCGGGACTCTCGCTGCGTTCGGTTATTCAATGGTTGCGACCTTTGCTCCAGGTCTTTTGCCTCAAGGTACCGTCAATGTGTATTACGAAGCTGCTGCGGTAATCGTCGCTCTTATTCTTTTAGGACGATTTATGGAGGCGCGGGCTAAAGGTCGAACGTCTGAGGCTATCAAGCGTTTGGTTGGATTGCAGGCCAAAGAGGCGCATGTGCTGCGTAACGGCATTGTCATCGATATTCCCATTAGTGATGTAGCCCTTGATGACATTATCGAAGTTCGACCAGGTGAGCGGATACCTGTTGATGGTGAGGTGAGTGAAGGAACAAGTTTTGTCGATGAATCGATGATAACGGGGGAGCCTATCCCCGTAGAGAAAGTTCCCGGAAGCTTAATGGTTGGCGGGACTGTTAACCAGAAAGGAGCATTGAGGTTGCGTGCAACAGCCGTTGGTGGCCAGACGATGTTGTCACAAATAATCAGAATGGTAGAGCAAGCCCAGGGCTCTAAACTACCTATACAAGCCGTGGTCGATAAGGTGACATTATGGTTTGTTCCTGTGGTGATGCTGGCAGCGTTGTTAACTTTCCTTGCCTGGTTAACATTTGGGCCATCACCGGCCCTGTCTTTCGCACTGGTTAATGCCGTGGCTGTATTGATCATTGCCTGCCCATGTGCAATGGGATTGGCTACCCCAACCTCTATCATGGTAGGTACTGGGCGTGGTGCAGAAATGGGGATCTTGTTCCGTAAGGGAGAAGCTCTGCAGTTGCTTAAAGATGCCAGGGTTGTCGCTGTAGACAAAACAGGTACTTTGACTGAAGGGCGCCCAGTAATGACAGACCTGGAGTTGGCCGAAGGGTTTGAGCTTGACTTAGTATTAGCAAAAGTTGCCGCTGTTGAATCACGTTCGGAACATCCTATTGCCCGCGCTATCGTTGAAGCTGCTCTAGGAAAAGAGATATCGCTGCCAGCGTTGACTGAGTTTGATTCAATTACTGGGATGGGCGTCAGGGCTACCGTAGACGGAGAGCGCGTAGAGGTCGGGGCCGATCGATTTATGCGTGAGTTAGGCTTGGATATCGAGTATTTTTCAAAGACTGCGATACGCCTTGGAAACGAAGGAAAATCGCCACTCTATGTTGCTATTGATGGACGTCTGGCTGCCATTATCGCAGTCGCTGACCCTATTAAATCAAGTACGCCGATTGCCATAAATGCATTGCACCAACTGGGGCTCAAAGTCGCAATGATTACCGGTGACAATGCCAATACAGCAAATGCGATTGCGAGACAGCTTGGTATTGATGAAGTGGTTGCCGAAGTGTTGCCAGAAGGGAAAGTTGAAGCAGTTCGTCGGTTGAAGGAGTCTTACGGTAAGGTCGCTTATGTTGGTGATGGCATTAATGATGCCCCAGCTTTAGCCGTGGCAGATATTGGGCTTGCAATTGGTACAGGTACCGATATAGCGGTGGAATCTGCTGATGTTGTCTTAATGTCCGGCAACCTACAGGGTGTGCCTAATGCTATTGGATTGTCTAAGGCAACCATAGGTAACATCAGGCAAAATCTTTTTTGGGCGTTTGGTTATAATGCCGCATTGATCCCTGTAGCAGCAGGCCTGCTGTACCCTGCCTATGGATTGCTGCTTTCACCAATCTTTGCTGCAGGCGCGATGGCGCTATCCAGTGTATTTGTCCTGGGCAACGCACTTCGTTTGCGTCGGTTCCAGCCTCCGCTGGCAGAAGACTCTGAGCACTAAGAAAAGGGGAGCTATGAACATTGGTAAAGCATCGAACGAATCAGGAATCTCCGCAAAGATGATTCGCTATTACGAGCAAATTGGTCTGATTCCTGCTACTGGCCGTACCGAAGCGGGCTACCGTGATTATGCACCCAATGATGTCCATCGTCTGATTTTTATCCGCAGTGCGCGCGATCTTGGTTTTTCTCTTGAAGAGATAGCCGATTTGCTCAAGTTATGGAATGACAAATCTCGCCAGAGCGCCGATGTTAAACGTCTGGCACAAGAGCATATGGATGATTTAGAGCGACGTATGGAAAATATGCGACGAATGGCAGATACACTCAGAGCTCTGATCAAAAGCTGTGCTGGGGATGAGCGAGTTGAATGCCCAATACTCCAGACATTAATGACCGCTGACGCTAAAAGCCATCCCGGTAAGAGAGAAGGGGCAGTGCAACGTCGTTCTCGTGGTAACGAAATGGAAAAAGCCTGACCCCTTATTTTAAGGGCAAGATGGCGTAACACAAAGCTGTATGGGCTTGTGTTACGCCATCAGTCTAATCAACTTATAAGCGCACACCACTAATGCCCCCCCCCCAAGTGGTCAGTTGGTACGGTTAAAGGAAGATCACCATTCTCTTCATCAGCAGTCAATTTCTGTACTATCCCGCATTCGTCCACGCTCCGGTCTGAGCTGCAATAGTTATTAAGTTCTTTGAGTTGTATTTCCAGGGCTATTAATTCTTTAATACGATGCTGAACATGAGTGAGATGGGCACTGATTATTGCATCAATGGGGCCACAGTCTTTACCGTGATTATTCATTGCCAGTAGCAATGCACGTATTTCCTCATGGGTCATATCAAGAGAGCGGCAGCGTCGGATAAATAATAACTTTTCCAGATGAGTATTGTTGTAACGGCGATAGTTATTTTCAATATCTCTTAATGGAGCCTGAAGTAATCCTTCTTTCTCATAGTACCGAATAGTTTCCACCGGACAACCCGCCTTACGGGCCAATTCACCAATTTTCATGCATCCCCCCTTATGCGCTTGACCCTGTAGTTAGATTAGGGTCTTTAATCGTCAGTATAGTTAACAGATGAGGCAATGAAAATGAGTGGTGGTGTAAAAAATAGCAAAAACCCTGCAGGAGACGAAGCGGCTAGTTGCTGTGAAACGTTCAATTTAGGGACAGGACTCCGGGTTAAGAATACTGGTGAATCACATAAAGCAAATGATCATGCACATGATCAGCAGGCTCATAATCACAAGAAATGCAGTGATGATCATTCCCATGAAGGTCATAACCATGAAGGTCATAACCATGAAGGCCATAATCATGATGCCCATAGCCATGGCGGCGAAGGGCATTCGCATGATGAGCATAATCATAAGGGATGTAACCATGCTCATACCGCGCAAGAGCATTCTCATGAAGGCCACGATCACGGCCATGGGGGGGATTGTTGCTCCGCTGCTCCAGAACAATTGAGTAGCCTGGGGGGCTCGCAGGTTGTGGCTGGTGGATTACGGACAGAAATTCGCATTATGCAGATGGATTGTCCTGTTGAAGAAAATCTTATCAAAAAGAAACTGGGTGGAATGAGCGCTGTTAAAGAGCTTGATTTCAACCTGATGCAGCGTGTTTTGACTGTAACCCATACACCGGATTCGCTTGAAGCTATCATGGCTGCAATTCGCTCGTTGGGATTCGCGCCAGAAGTCTCTGATAATACTAGCGGCAAGAAAAATACCCAGGAGAAAAAAAAGCCCTGGTGGCCATTAGCTCTTGCTGGCGTAGCTGCTCTTGCAGCCGAAGTGATGCACTGGGCTGATATGCCTGACTGGCTCGAAGCCGGGTTGGCTTTGATAGCAGTGCTTTCTTGCGGTCTGACAACCTACAAAAAAGGTTGGATTTCGATTCGCAATGGCAACTTGAATATCAATGCACTAATGAGTATTGCCGTTACTGGGGCTTTGGTCCTTGGGCAGTGGCCAGAAGCGGCGATGGTTATGGTGTTATTCACCATTGCCGAGCTGATAGAAGCCAAATCACTTGATAGAGCCAGAAATGCAATAGGTTCCCTGATGAACCTGACTCCTGAAACTGCAATGGTCCAACAAGCTGATGGAACATGGCAGGAAGTTGACGCCAGTAGCGTACAACTGGGCAGTATTGTCAGGGTAAAACCAGGTGAACGAATTGGTCTCGACGGAGAAATCGTCAAAGGCCAAACCACCATTAACCAGGCTCCAATTACAGGTGAAAGTATGCCTGTCGATAAAATTGCGGGCGATGCTGTATTTGCTGGAACAATAAATCAGTCAGGCTCTTTTGAATATAAAGTCACTGCAGCTGCAAATAATACAACCCTTGCTCGCATCATTCATGCCGTTGAGCAGGCGCAAGGCGCCAAAGCAGCTACACAACGTTTTGTTGACCGCTTTTCCCAGATTTATACCCCAGTCGTTATGGGTATTGCTGTTGCGGTTGCTGTATTGCCACCATTGTTTGGGGCAGGAACATGGCAGGAATGGATCTATAAAGCTTTAGTTATGCTTGTCATTGCGTGTCCATGTGCCCTGGTTATTTCTACGCCAGTAACGATTGTTAGTGGACTTACTGCAGCTGCTCGCAAAGGGATTCTCATTAAAGGCGGTGTTTATCTTGAGCAGGGACGTAAGCTAAAAGCCCTTGCGCTGGATAAAACAGGAACTATTACCCATGGGAAACCAGTACAAACCGACGTAATGGTGTTCAATGGGTGGAGCGAGCGTGAAGTTCGTACTACTGCAGCTAGTCTCGCTAGTTACTCTGATCACCCTGTTTCACTGGCAATTGTGAATGCTTCTGCTGATTTGAAAAAGCAGGATGTTGACAGCTTTGAAGCGATTGTTGGGCGAGGTGTGCATGGCGCGATTACAGGTAAGGATTTTTACCTTGGTAACCTGCGTTTGACTGAAGAACACTTTAATTGTCCATCAGAGATTAAAGCAACAGTACAAAGGCTGGAAAGCCAAGGTAAAACAGTTATTTTACTCAATGATGGTAAGCAAGTGCTTGGGTTGTTCGCTGTTGCTGATACTGTTAAAAACAGCAGCCGTGAAGCGATTGAACAACTTCATGAACTTGGCGTTAAAACTATTATGCTGACTGGTGATAACCCACATACAGCTAAAGCAATCGCATCTCAGGTTGGAATCGATGAGGCTCGAGGGAATCAATTGCCAGAAGATAAACATCGTGCAGTTGAAGAGCATTCACGGATTGGAATCACTGGGATGGTTGGTGATGGTATCAATGATGCACCGGCTCTGGCTGCAGCAGATATCGGTTTTGCTATGGGCGCAATGGGTACTGATACGGCGATTGAAACTGCAGATGTAGCCTTAATGGATGATGACCTGCGTAAAATCCCAGCCTTTGTAAAATTATCCCGACAAACGTACAGCTTACTCGTGCAAAATATCAGCCTCGCTCTAGGTATTAAAGCCGTATTCCTTGTACTCACGCTCATGGGAATGGGAACTATGTGGATGGCTGTATTTGCTGATGTTGGTGCCAGTCTTCTGGTTGTGGCAAATGGCCTGAGGTTATTACGAAAATAAAGAGTTGGGTCTCTGAGTTCTTCATGGACGACAGACTCAGAGACCGTATTCTGGTTTGAACATATTCATAGAATATGGTTTGAGGGGGAGATGATGGACACCAGGAAATATTCTGAAAGTGTTGTCAAAGATATTTTGAAATGGGTTGAAAGTTCATTGAATACAACCTTGCCAGTAGAATTCATTGCTGATAAGTCTGGTTATTCACGATGGCATTTTCAACGTTTGTTTAAACAGGCGACCGGTGTTGCGCTGGGAGAATATGTTCGTGCTCGTCGATTATCATGTGCTGCGATTGATCTGAAATTGACTTCCAGAACAGTCCTGGACATTGCACTTCAGTATGGTTTTAATTCGCAACAAACTTTCACGAGAGCTTTTAAAAACAAGTTTCATCTTCCTCCCGGTCGGTACCGCAAGCAAGGGGATTGGAATTTATCAGCGCTGTGTCCATCTTTACTTTCAGACGATGAGGAGAGATATGCCAATGTTAGTTAATGACCCCGTATTAATTTCTATGATAGAAGAGCTGGCTGATAACTATAATAAAATGCAGGATTTTTTAATCGATGATGAACCTTGTATTGATATCGTACGGTCGGTGTATGAGTTGGAGTGTACAGTTAGAGAATTCAAAAAAAGAATTATACTTCAACATATTTCCTATTGCCATTCAGATGAATGTGATGACCCTGACCTGCATGTTGCCTTAATTGACAATATAAAAAACATACTTGACTATCTTGAATGATTTTACATGAAGGGGATTAGGCTTTCTTAAAACCATTTGTGTTTTGGATGAATAAATATTATTAATTCACTGATTTCCGTATGGTCTCAACCATAAAGAATATGATGGTAACTAACCCGGGTCAGTCAGTGCGACTCATGCAAGATGCTTGATGTGTATATCGTATAAAAGCTTGACCCTATATCAACTTCATGGTTTTTAATGGAACCAAGTCGAGAGTAGCGAGGACGATGAACAGAGCAATAGGGGGAATCATCAATGGAGCCTTGTTGCGGACGTTCTGCCGAGTCGCTAGAGCAAATAGAGGTCTCCATGATCAAGCAAAAAACTATCAAGAATATTGTTGAATTAAACGGTATTGGCTTGCATAGCGGTAAAACCGTTAACATGAAAATCATGCCTGCTGGTGCCGATAGTGGCATACGGTTCCGTAGAACAGATGTAACTCCTGTTGTTGATATTCAGCTCCGTGCCGATCAGATTCATGACACTATGCTGGCAACAAGCATTATCAACCCTCAGGGAGTTCGAGTTTCAACAATCGAGCATTTCCTTTCTGCGGTGTCCAGCATGGGGCTTGATAACCTCCTGGTGGAGCTCGATGCTCCAGAACTTCCCATTCTCGATGGGAGTGCCAGAGGATTCATAGACTCAATAATGCACGCTGGTTTGATAGAGCAGTGTGCGCTAAAAAAATATCTTCTGATAAAAAAAACGGTTTCCGTAAAAGATGGCGACAAATGGGCTCTTTTGCATCCAGACTCAAAGTTCTCGATCGATTTTATGATTGATTTTAAGCATCCCTTGATTTCTGCTGAGACTAATAGATTAAATATTGAAGTGTCGAAAGAAAACTATATTAGCGAGATTGCTGATGCCAGAACTTTCGGATTTGTTCGTGATGTAGAACTTCTACAACAAAAAGGTCTTGGGTTAGGGGCAAGTTTGAACAATGCGATAGGGCTTGATGAATATAGCGTTCTGAATCCGGAAGGTCTGCGATTTAATAACGAACTTGTGCGACATAAAACACTGGATGCGATTGGAGACCTCTTTGTATCAGGCCATAATATTATTGGCGCCTACCATGCTTATAAGTCAGGGCATGCATTAAATAATAAGTTGATGCTTGCACTGTTGAATGATGTCGAATCATGGGAATTAGTGAGTGTTGGTGAATATAAAAATGATGCCACTAGAGAAACCATCCTTTCTAAACCCAAAGAAGAGTGTTTTGAGTCATTAAGTATGTGGTCATAAGGGATATGAGTATGTTCGTCACATCTGGTTTTTTACACAGCTTATCTTGATGATTTTTTTCTTGACCTTACCACCACGGGAAGGTCTAGGCTGGATATCGACTAAGTCTTGATGAGCCAAACGGTAACCGTATCACTACGTATGCAAGGTAAGAGTGTCAGAAACGACGTCATTTGAAACTGGATCTGATATTAACAGAATACATTTTGGGAGGTAAGGATGAACATTGGTGATGCTGCCCGGTTATCCGGAGTTTCCGCCAAAATGATCCGCTATTACGAAGAGGCGGGATTAATACCGGAAGTTGCAAGAACTGCAGCCGGGTATCGGATGTACAGCGATATTGATGTGTACAAATTGCATTTTATACGCCGATGTCGGGAGTTAGGTTTCTCTCTGGCGCAAACAGGAGAACTTCTCTGTCTTTGGGGTAACCATTCGCGCCAAAGCGCTGATGTGAAAAAATTAGTCGAGTCACACATCCGCGAGTTGACTGTAAAAATTCAAGAATTTCAGCGTATGGCATCAATACTTACAACGCTTTCTGATTGCTGTGCAGGGGATGATAAGCCTGAATGCCCTATTTTGCGTGCACTGTATCTTGCAGATGTTAACGGTTTGCAGGAATCAGATTCTGGCCCTGAAATTACTTAGCCGCTACCCATATATGACAGTAATTTCAACTGAAATTACGCCCACAAAACAAGATGATATTAACATTAATTGGGTTAGTAATTCTTGGGTGAAAAGAAAGCAATGTGGTTTTTAAAATATATTAACTGTTTTTAGTAGTGAGGTTTACAATGTCAGATATTATTCCCGGATATTGCACACTTTGCCGTTCGCGTTGCGGGACGTTGAATGAAGTAGCAAATGACCACCTGATTGAATCGCCACGGGTTTAACAGACACCTCAGAGTCATTTAAGATGGCTTAAAGAGAGGTGCCCATGAGCGGTAAGCGTTATCCCGAAGAGTTTAAAATTGAAGCAGTCAAACAGGTTGTTGATCGCGGTTATTCTGTTGCCAGCGTTGCAACACGTCTCGATATCACCACCCACAGCCTTTACGCCTGGATAAAGAAGTACGGTCCGGATTCTTCCGCTAATAAAGAACAGTCAGATGCTCAGGCCGAGATCCGCCGTCTCCAGAAAGAGCTGAAGCGGGTTACCGACGAACGGGACATATTAAAAAAAGCCGCGGCGTACTTCGCAAAGCTGTCCGACTGAGGTACGCCTTTATCCGTGACAACACCTGTTGCTGGCCTGTTCGCCTGCTCTGTCGGGTGCTGGATGTTCATCCCAGTGGTTTTTACGCCTGGCTTCAGCAGCCGCATTCACAACGCCATCAGGCAGACCTGAGACTGACAGGACAGATTAAACAGTTCTGGCTGGAATCGGGATGCGTCTATGGTTATCGCAAAATCCATCTGGATCTGCGGGACAGCGGGCAACAGTGCGGAGTGAACAGAGTCTGGCGACTGATGAAACGTGTCGGGATAAAGGCTCAGGTCGGATACCGGAGCCCGCGGGCACGTAAAGGCGAGGCCAGTATCGTGTCGCCCAACAGGCTCCAGCGACAGTTCAATCCGGATGCTCCGGATAAGCGTTGGGTAACGGACATAACCTACATCAGGACCCACGAAGGCTGGCTGTATCTTGCCGTGGTTGTTGATCTGTTCTCACGCAAAATTATCGGCTGGTCCATGCAATCCCGGATGACAAAGGACATTGTCCTGAACGCACTGCTGATGGCTGTATGGCGCCGTAATCCCCAAAAACAGGTGCTGGTTCATTCGGATCAGGGCAGTCAGTACACAAGCCATGAGTGGCAGTCGTTCCTGAAATCACACGGCCTGGAGGGCAGCATGAGCCGTCGCGGTAACTGCCATGATAATGCGGTTGCAGAAAGCTTTTTCCAGTTGTTGAAACGCGAACGGATAAAGAAAAAGATCTACGGAACGCGGGAAGAAGCCCGCAGCGATATTTTTGATTACATCGAAATGTTTTATAACAGTAAGCGTCGGCATGGTTCCAGCGATCAGATGTCACCGACAGAATATGAAAACCAGTATTATCAACGGCTAGGAAGTGTCTAGATTATCCGTGGCGATTCAGATCAAGGTACGGGCCAACCCTGAACATCCTAATGGTAAGGCCATGTGTATGAAGGGCAAAGCGGCACCTGAGCTGGTGGACAGCGCAAATAGAATTCTGTACCCGATGAAGAGAACCCATCCTAAAGGTGCCGAGAACCCGGGCTGGAAACGTATAAGTTGGGAAGAGGCTATGTCAACGATAGCCGGACAACTGGAAAAATTTAAACGAGAGAACGGAGCTGAATCTGTCGCTTTCGGTTTTACGAGCCCAAGCGGTACCCCCCTCAGCGATGCAATTGAATGGTTAGAGCGATTTGTTCGTATCTATGGCAGCCCAAACACCAGCTATGGAACTGAAATATGTAACTGGCATAAAGACGTTGCACATCGATGGACCTTTGGCTGCGGCATCCCTGTTGCTGACTATTCCCATGCCGATCTTATCCTTCTTTGGGGGCATAACCCCGCGAATACTTGGCTTGCCCAGGCTAGTGCGATTGGTACTGGTCGAAATAACGGTGCAAAACTGATCGTCGTGGATCCTCGCCCGACACCTTTAGCGAAAGAAGCAAATGCCTGGCTTGATGTCAATCCTGGGACTGACGGTGCATTAGCTTTGGGGTTAAGCCATCTCCTGGTAGAAAGAAACCTGTTTAATCATGAGTTTGTTCGAAACTGGACTAATGGTCCTTTGTTGGTTCGAAATGATAATGGTTATTTTCTTCGGGAAAAAGATATTAACCCACTTGCCATCAGTAATCGCTATACAGTTTGGGACGAACACAACCAGCAAGTCACATTTATCGATTCCGAGACTCGAACTGAAGAAACGCTGACGCCTACAGCTGCACTTGAGGGTAATGTTGAAGTTGCAATAGCTGATGGTGCAAAAATTTCCTGCCAAACGGCGTTTTCATCTTTTAAAGATATGTTGGCTAATTATGACCCAGAAAACGTAAGCCGTATCACCGGGGTATCTGTTGCATCAATTGAAGCCGCTGCGAGTTTGATTGCCGGGGCCAAGAAAATCGCCTACCACAGCTGGTCTGGAGTGGCACAACACACTAATGCCACCCAAACAGAACGTGCGATTGCGACACTGTATGCTTTAACCGGTTGTTTCGATCAGGAAGGATGTAATCGAATCTATGCCAGCCACCCGGTGAATGTGGTTAATTCACCGACACTGATGCCAAAATCACAATGGGATAAAGCATTAGGTCTTGAAGAAAGGCCTATCGGGCCGCCTTCACAAGGTTGGGTTCATTCTCAGGATATCTGGCATTCAGTATTAGAAGGTACACCCTATAAAATTCGCGGGTTAATTGGCTTTGGTGCCAACATATTACTTTCACAAAGTGATACTTCTCTCGGACAACAGGCGCTTGAGGCACTTGAGTTTTATGCCCATGTAGATTTGTTTGAAACGCCTACATCAAAGTATGCTGATATCCTTCTGCCAGTAAACACTGCCTGGGAGCGCGAAGGCCTAAGAACCGGGTTTGAAAGTAGTGCTGCTGCTCAGGACCACATTCAGTTGAGAAAAAAAATGGTCTCTCCGCGCGGTGAAAGCCGTTCCGACCTTGAGATTGTTTTCGATCTTGCATGCCGGTTAGGAATGAATGAAGCGTTCTTCGACGGCAATATTGAGGCAGCCTGGAATTATCAACTAGAACCATTAGGTTTGACTGTTGAGATGCTCAGAAATAAGCCAGAAGGTTACGATATCCCGCTTGAGCATAAAGTCAGAAAATATGCTTTCAGAGACCCAAATAGCGGATATCTGGCAGGTTTCAATACAGAAACAAAACGTGCAGAGTTTTACTCTGAGATCCTTCATCGCTATGGTTACAATCCTTTACCTGAGTATGTACAGCCGCAAGAATACCAGCGCAACGATCCTGATTATCCACTAATGCTGACATCCGTTAAAAGCGGATTCTTCTGTCATAGCCAACATCGAAGCCTGACTAGCCTACGAAAAAAAGCACCTTATCCAACGGTAGACATTTCGGCAGCTCTGGCTGACGAAGAAGGTATCAAGACGGGGGATTGGGTAGAAATTGAAACGAGAGCAGGTCTTGCTCGATTTAGAGCAAAAGTGGAAGCCAAACTCTCTCATGAAACTGTAATTGCTGAGTTTGGGTGGTGGCAGTCTTGTCCTGATTTTGGCAAACCTTCATACCCGGTTAAAGGTGAGTACAGTAGCAATTACAATAGCTTAATCAGCGGTGATAGCTATGATCCAGTCAGCGGTGCTTTACCTTTGCGTTCATTCCGCTGCCGCATTCGCCGCTTGAATGATTTTGAGCTGATAAGACGCCCCTGGGAAGGTCGTAAAACATTCAAAGTCATTGAACTGAAAAAAGAAGCAGATAATGTTACGACAGTTACCTTCCAATCGAATAGTGAAGGCTACTTACCTGATTATGAACCGGGCCAGCATATCACTGTTAGCTGTTGTCCGATGAGCGATTCTGAAGAGATCGTTACCCGGGCGTATTCGCTGACAGGCCCTGCGTTTGTTCATGACCGTAAAACCTATTCCATTTCTGTCCGTCATCAGAAAGCGACTGATGAGAAAGGTGAATATGTAGAAGGAATAATGTCATCCTACATAAACACGCATTTGCAGATAGGCAAGGATGTTGAACTTACGCCTCCTGGGGGGAATTTCATTGTCCCGCTCAATGCCGTCCAGCCTGTCGTAATATTTGCTGGCGGTATTGGAATTACTCCATTCATTTCCTATCTGGAGTCTATTAACCCCCAAGCGGAAGGTCCGGAAATCTGGCTTTTCTATGCTAATCAAAATAGTAGGCTACATGCGTTTAAGAAAAGAATTGCGGAGCTAAATGCGTCTATTGACAGGCTTAAAGTAATTAATATCTACAACCAGCCCCTCGACTGTGATATTCCAGGATTGGATTATGATAGAGCTGGTTATGTTGGTGCGGGAGATGTCGAGGCATATCTTATTGAGAATAATGCTCGTTATTACATGTGTGGTCCGCAGCCTATGATGGATGCGATATCCCGAGGGCTTCAGGAGAGAGGTGTACCTGCATTTGCTATTTTCTACGAGATATTTCGTTCTCCGACAAAAATAAATAATGATCCCTCATTACGTCATAAAGTAATTTTTGCAAAATCAGGAAGAGAAGAGACCTGGACCACGGATAAAGGTACTCTGCTGAATTTTGGAGAAAAACTTGGGATTAAAATGCCTAGTGGTTGTCGTGTTGGACAATGTGAAAGCTGTTCAACTAAGGTGATTGCCGGGAACGTGCAGCATCTGAATGGTGTGGAACCCTCTGATGAGGGTGCATGTTTGACATGCCAGTGTATTCCTGCCGGTGATATCACTATTGATGCCTGAGATAGGTATTAGCATCCTTTACATCAGGCCATTTTAGTGGTCTGATGTTATTCAATGGATAACGCTATGTTTTAAAGACATTTTTAATTATTTTGCGCCAATCCAACTCAATAACCGATTTAATGAATTATTTCAGTGCGATCTTCATGAATTTTTATCATCCTCCCCCTTACCTTCAAGTTACTGCAAGTTTTAGCCTGTAAGAAATTACTACAGTCACCAGTTTCGGATTGGCCGAAGAGTTTTAGTGAATGAAAGGCTTGCAATGATAAAATTGAAACTTCATTGTTTTTCTGCATCGAGCCTAAAAAAATGACCGGGTATCCCTGAGCACAAAACCAGCCATCCACTCGATACATACCGGAAACGCGTTGATAACCGCGCTGCCATGGATGCCATATTCTTCTTCCTCAGGACTGGTTGTCTGAACGCCACCGGGATATGTTCATCGAGTCCTGCACACCGGCGCTTTAAGGAGTGGCACGATTCAGGCATCTTTGAGCGCTTCTGGCAGAACGGTTTGCTTGCCTGCGAGCATCTGGACAGCATTGACTGGTCCTGGTTGTCGATGGACGGTTGTATGACCAAATCGCCGCTGTCAGGAACAAAAAAACAGGTCGCAATCCTAAGGACAGAGGGAAACAAGGCGTAAAGCGCAGCCTGCTGACGGACGCCAGGGGGCTTCCTCTGTCGCTGGTCGTCGCAGCAGCGAACACGCACGACATCAAACTGGTTGCGGATACGCTCGATGCCCTTCAGACGGGGCATCCGGGTGGAAACTCAGGCTCTGTCTGGACAAAGGTTACGAAGCTGGATGGCTGAAAACGTATCTGCAGAGTCGCCGTTACGAGCCACATATTCAGTCCCGTAAAGAGGAGTCTGACGCCACTAAAAACAGGGACTTCAAAGCCCCTCTCTGGGGCGTTGAGAGGACTCATAGCTGGATGAATCGCTTTCGCCGGGTTCTGACCCGATGGAAAAAGAAGGCCGAAAATTACGAGGCTATGTTGCATTTTGCCTGTGGTCTTATCGTCTGGAATAAAGTCCTATTGAGATAGGCTCTTAGTTAATAGAATTCCGTTCATATGGTCTATCATATGCTGTATACAGATCGAGAGAGTACCACTTGCACTAAAATTTATTGTATTCCCAAAAGCATCAAGAGCGGTGACATTTATTTTCTCTGCACGGTATACAAAACGACTGGTTCCTGGTATAGAAAGACATTTTTCCTCCGTGATATTTTTTTCTTCCTTACTCTCAGCAATTACCGGATTAATTAATACTATTGGTTGCACCAGCGATTCAGGGACATCAATTACAGCAATCCTTTGGTGAACACCAACCTGGGTTGCTGTTAAACCTACACTGGATGTACCGTACATAGTGGTAATCATATCCTTAATAAATTGCCGGGTTATCGGTGAAATATGTTCGACGGGCATTGCAATGATCTTCAATTTGGGATCCGGATACTTTAAAACTGATAATAATGACATGCAAGGCTACTCTTTATTTAAATGGCAGTAAAAACGATATGTTTTAAGTCGGACCTGAGTGGAGAACCGGGACAGAAATAACTACTGGACTGACAGCCAGATATAAATTTTCTGCTGCCTGCGAACGTCATTCCGGTCTGTCCTGCTCAACAGCACAAAAGACCGGAAACACTATATCAGAGAAGAGGAAGGGTATAACTGACTGTAACCCGGGTTTCATCCTGGTCACGCTGTCCAGCAGAGCCTTTTCTACTTGTGTCAGGCAGAGCGCTGCGCATTGTGGCATTTTTTACGGAGATGCCAAGTCCGTTAAGTATTCCCTCGGGGATAGTATAACTCAGGGCAATATCCCGTTCCCATTCCCCCTTTCGCCCATCCCCGGTATCAATATTATCGGCGTTCAGATAGAGGATACTTAGATTCAGCCCTTTGAGCCCTGCATCAGCAAAATTATAGGCGTACCGTGCCAGCCAGGTTCGCTCCCCCGCCCTGCTGAATTTTAGCAATTGTGCATCAGTAATTAACCAGGTGCTTGTTCCTTCTCCATCACCACGATTCAGATATGGAAAGTCACTTTTCCCCGTCAGCCACTGATAACCACTGCTCACACTGTGACTTCCAGAAGACCATGTCAACTGACCGCTATAAACATTGTTGTCCACTTCTCCCTTTGTGCGATTATTTCCGTAATAACCAGTACTTACATATCCGGCACTCCGTCCTGCAGCACTTCCGTTCTTTCCGTCTGCATCGCTGATGAATATACGAATATCTGATTTCAGGTTCCCGGAAACGATTTTCAGGTTATGTGCCAGTCCGATATAGTTTTGCCTGTAAAAATTATCCAGCTCACCGTAATAGTATGAGAGAGTCATGTCTTTCATAAGAGTATAGTCACCACCGGCGAAATAAAAACGATTACTGCTCCGTGAAGTGGGACCACTTCCATTGGCTCCGGCAATGGACATTCCGCGCATATCTGTGGAGTTACGTCCTTTTGTATGTGTGAGAACGCCGCCGGTCAGACTCAGATCGTCGATATCTGTTGATGATATTTGTCCTCCCTGATATGTCATGGGCAAAAGGCGGGCATCGTTGTATATAACGACGGGATTTTTGGGCTGAAGCGTTCCATAACGGAGTTCCGTATCAGATATTTTTGCCCTGCCGGTAACCCCCAGGCTACCGAACTGATGAACCGCTCTGCCATCATTGTCTAGCGGAAATACTGTACCGGGTTGCCGACCTGACGCCGGTGAGCCTGCTTTACCTCCTCCGTCAAGTCTGATGCCCAGTAGCCCCAGAGTGCTCAGTCCGAATCCCACTGGCCCTTCAGTATAACCTGAATCGTAATTGAGGATGAACCCCTGTCCCCATTCTTCCTGTTTACTGAACCCGTCCCCACTGCGATTATCTGTATTAATATAGAAATTGCGGAGTGTGAGATTGGCCTTACTGTCTTCAATAAAACCGGCTATCGCATTAGGGACTGTAACTCCCGGCATCAAAGCTACAGCAGATATTACGAGTGTAACTATTCTCATTCAGGTAATTCCTTTAGCTTGCCTGATATCAATATACGCGGTAACACGAAGGGAAAATGGCAGAAAATAATGAGGTATTTGTTTACCGCTGCACTAAGTACGAATCCATTTCATATCAAAAACCATGAAGTGGCTACAGGGTCAAGACTTTTTTTCAGACTGACTGCTTATACCATGGATTGGCCCTATGCACCGTGTTTCTGCTGGTTGTAAGACAGGAGACTTCCGTTTAGACCGGCACTGTTTTCAGGGAGGGAATCAATCTGATGTATCAAGCGAATTGGGTTAATTGTAAGCGTCCAGCGAGACTTGCAACTACCCACAATTATATTAAGGTAATCATTATGATAATCAGCTAAATTACTTTCAGGGATGGTTGAATGATTAATCAGGAACAGACTTCGCTTTCATGGCTCGATGAGGAAATTAATTCTTCTGTCTTTAGCGATCGCCGCCGTGCCAGTCGTTTTAAAAGTCTCATGCAAAAACTCTGGCGGGGGATGGGCAACAGCCTCCCTTTTGCCTGCCAGGATAATGCAGCAACAAAAGCCGCTTACCGGTTCCTTTCCAGTGACAGGATTGATGAGCAGCACCTGCTGCAGGGACATTCCGAGGCTACCAGTCAAAGGATATATGCGCTGCAAGGTGAGAAGATTCTACTGCTTCAGGACACCACAACATTTGGCTACCACCGGGATAACCCTGATGCAGTAGGATTTGCAGGCAATCACACCTAATCAAGACGGGGAATGATGCAGGTGTCAATTGTGGGATCCTGATGCATTCGAGCCTGGCAGTGACGACATCAGGGCTCCCGCTGGGTCTGACCGCGGTGAAGTTCTGGACCCGAAAAAAATTCAAAGGCACTAACGCACTTAAAAGGAAAATTAATCCGACCGTTTTTTTACATCAGATCACTGGCTGACAGTCAAAGACGTGGCTCACGTCTTCATGGTTGACATAGTCTGTCCGGACAGAGATGTCCATATCCGAGCAAGTTTCCGGCAGGAACGAGGTTGCCATAGCTCCGGATGAGAGCATGCCATTCAGAATCAGTACTGCAGTCACGCTAAATTTTTTCATCTGTATATTCCTCTTCATCAGATATCGCCGTTTCACCTGTTAATGTGTATTAAAAACCCTGTGGTTCATACAGGGTCAACACCCTTACGCTGTTTTTTCTGGTGGGATAAGGACAAAAAAAAGGCTACCTGGGGGTAACCTGACTAAAACAGTCATCAAGGAAAACGGACAACAGGGATAGGGTTGTCCTGGAGGGTGTGTCCGCATGTGAGGTCGCCGGCGGAACCGGAGGTGACCCCCACTATAGTGGCAGTCAGTCCGGCAGTTCCCTCTGCGACCATCTCACGCGTTTACTGCTCAGGTTCAGGGTAATACCGTCCCGGATTACTTATCAAGTACTGCAGTCACGCGGGCAACGTTTTTCTGGTCAGCACTGGTGATGCGGTAGGACGAAGCACCGGATTCCTGGGCGATAGCGGCAATTTTCGCTTCCGCGTTGTTCAGGGTGTCAGCAGTAACGCTGACGGACTGGGCGAAGCCGGAGAAAGAAACTACGGAGAGCATACCGGCAGCAGCAAGCAGTTTGATGTTTTTCATGGTCATATTCCTTGGGTTATCTGGTCATCTGGTGATACCGGCGTCATCGCCGTCTCACCTGTTGATGTGTATTAAAAACCCTGTGGTAAATACAGGGTCAACAAGTTATTTTGTAAATTATTGTCGGCTGTGTTTTTGTCGTTTTCATACAACCCAGCTCTTGAAAGAGCCTCACCGTGGCTGACGAGAAATGAGAAAATACGGCCGTAACAGACACCGCGAAACCGGGATTGCGCTGGGGAGATAGGTCGGTGCAGGGCAAGTTAACTTACAGGATTAGTGAGGGTTTATGATGTTATGGCTACTGATTAAGTACGCGTGCGTATTCTGGCGAAGTTGAACGGTTATTCCGGAGGAACGTGAACGCGTTATTCCCTAACGCGCCCTAACTTCTTTTTATTACACCGACCGTTCACTTTCAGTCAACCTGTGCCAGTCGTTTTCTCATCGACTCACCCTTCATTTCCAGCCGGTGGGAGTTATGCATCAGACGATCAAGGATCGCGTCTGCCAGCGTGTTATCGCCAACGCAGCCATACCACTCATCCGTTGGCAGCTGGCTTATCATCACCGTGGCGTTCTTTCCGTATCTGCCATCCATCAGTTCCAGCAGATCGTTACGCTGCGCTGGCAGCAACGGCTCAAGGCCCCAGTCATCCAGGATAAGCAGCTGCGTTTTTGACAGCTGAGCCAGCTGCTTTCGGTAACTACCGTCTGCGCGGCTGTGCGTCAGTTCAACCAGCAACCGGTTCAGTCTCCAGTACTGTACGCTGTAACCCTGCTGGCAGGCGTTGTTGCCAAGGGCGCAGCCCACATAGGTTTTGCCGCAACCGCAGGGGCCGGTTATCAGCAGGTTCTGCCCCCTGACCACCCATTCGTTCTGGCTTAGCTGAGCGATCCGAGAACGTTCTAGGTTTCTCGCTGGCTGGTAGTCGATGTCCTGGACCGAGGCTTCAAGCCTCAGGCGGGCTTTTTGTAGCAGACGTTTCTGTTTACGCTGATCCCTTTCGAGTGATTCGCGCGTGACCAGCAACGCCAGTCTTTCCCTGAAGGAGAGCTCTTCGTAAGTGCCGGGTTGCTACATCTGTGAGGACAGCGCGGCCGCCATTCCCGTCAGTTTCATTTCTGTCAGCTGTTTCATCAGCGTATGTGGCATTATCGGATCCCTTGTTTCAGTGGAAGTGGCGTGGGCCACGGATGTTTTCATGTTCCTGAGGAAGCTCCTGGGACGGGTGCAGATCTTTGTCCGCCGGAACCAGGTCGCGGTTATTCTTCAGGATCGACTTTATCTGCTTCAGCCGGGTTAATCCCTCTGCATTGGCCAGCCGACAGCTGTTATTGACGCGCTCAGAAGGATATTCACGCGTCAGGCTCAGCAGCCCCAGACACAGGCGATAGGCCTGTTCCGGATGCGCTTTTTCAGCCAGACGCTCGCTGACCCACGTGAAGGTGTCGGAGCCCACACCGGCCGCCCAGCTTTTCAGCCGCTCTGGCGTCCACTGCTGATGATGACGATGGCGCTCCGGCATATGTTCTGCTGCCGTACTGTTGCCCGGATGAAGACGCCGCGGGTGACTGGCGATCATCTGCCCGTCAGACCAGACTTCAAGCTGGTTGTCGAAGGCATGAAGCTCCACAGTTTTACCGACGTGCTGATGGGGGACTGAGTAGTGATGCTGTTCATATTCCACGTGATAATCGATATTCACCTTCGCTTTTTTGATGTGCCGGTAGCGCCACTGCTGCACCGGTAATGGCCTGAGCACAGTTTTGTCCAGCCTTTCGAAGGCCTCACGGCGATTGCCCGGCAGTTTTTTGAAGGGACGTTCGTTGAGCCCGGTTACCAGCGTACGGATACAGTGGTTCAGCTCAGCAAGCGAGAAGAAGACCTGGTGACGGAGCCGGGCCAGGATCCTGCGTTCGACGATCTGAACGCCCACTTCTGCTTTGGCTTTATCTTTTGGTTTACGCGGCCGCGCTGGTATCACGGCAACATTGTAGTGCTCAAGCATCTGCTGGTAGGTTGGATTAACGTCAGGATCATATTTACAGGCCCGTGACGTGGCGCTTTTCAGATTGTCCGGAACAACAAGCTCAGGAACACCGTCAAGCCACCGGAAGCAACGAACATGGCTCATAACCCAGTCCTCAAGCTGCTGGGACCAGGTGGCCTCTGCCCATGTGTAACTTGACGCCCCGAGAACGGCCACGATGATCTGCGCGGTTCTTATTTCCCCGGTATCAGGGTTGGTAATGTCAACGGTTGGCCCACAGTAATCAACGAAGAGTTTTTCGCCAGCTTTATGGACCTGGCGCATTGATGGCGAGGTGGTTTTCAGCCATTCGCGATACATCCGGCAATAATGGTTATAACTGTAAGAGCCGCCAGGATTGCGTTCTCCGTACTCTTCCCAGAGCAGTTGAAGCGTCACGCATTTATTACGCAGCTCTTTGTATACCGTAGCCCAGTCTGGCAGGGAGTGTTTCTTCATCTTCACCTGCGTTTGAAGGAACGTATGCATTAGCGCTGCATCATCCCATTCTGCGGGCAACGGCCACTGTTTAATACCAAGCTGAGCCGCCCGATTGGCGTAGCGGGATACGACAGAAGGTGAGATCGCCAGACTCCGGCCAATCTGACGATGGCTGAGTCCGGCACCATATTTAAGTCTAAGTATTTCTTTGAGTTTTCTCATAGAGATTGGAGCTGTCGGCATAGGTATCCTTCACCGGAATGGCAAAAGATACAGATCAACACACCTGTGAAGTTCCAATAACATTGATGGAGATCACCGAATAACAAAGTGAGTCAAAAGTGATCTCCATCGATGTTATTCAGCGATCTGCTCAAATGTTATTACCCGATCTCGATGGATGTTATTGGGTGATCTCCGTTCATGAAAATACGCAGGTGATCGGAGTAAAAATAGGCAGGCCTCATTGGTTATGATGATACCTGCTTGTTTAATTATCACTTTAAATATAATTCTATTTTCTTGTAGGGGGATTTTTTAAGTCTGAGATGTGAAAATTAAAAAAATGGCAGTGGCATTTCTTATGAAAACACCTATTGCGTATTACCACTCACAGAGACCGCCTAATAACATTACCGAAGTACGGCTGATAACATTTCGCTGGATCGCCGAATAACGGTGTTTTTCAGGGGGGAGAGTTGTCAGTTCAGTGCTGTTCATGATAGACCATGGGTCGATATTCTTTTTACCCAGGGTCTTCTGACTAATGAGCACACATTATCGCCTGTATCCACCATTCCTCTGTGTTCCTGAAAAGCATAATTTTCCGGATGTCTGGGAGCATTTTTGTTGTAAGTTGCTGAATCTTCAGCATGGTACCAGTGAAATTTATGTCCGAAATCCTCCTGAGCAGGGGATTGATCTCTGGTATCCCTCCGCCCGAATAGCTTATCAGTGCAAGTGTGTGGAATCCGGTAAGGCTGGTGATTTCAATGTTACAAAAGCTATTGAGTCAGTCATATCAGCCAAAGCGGCCCGGCATGTGCTGGGCTGGGAAAAGTATGTTTTGTGCGTCAACGTCCCTGTTACCGGGGGGGCGGAAAAGAGGCTGAAAGAGGTCCTGCCTGACATTGATGTCATGAGCGAATCGGTATGGTTGTCTCTGTGTGAAAAGCATCCCCTTGACGTTGAACGTAATTTCAGAAAGCTTCTCGATGTTCCTCAAAACAGATTTGTTTCAGCCATTAGTAATACCTTTTCAGTACGCTATACCGAAGAGCTCCGGCAACAACTGGAAGATTCACCTTTTGATATTTTTTTGTATTCCAGTCGACAGGATTCCGTGTTTCGGATCCCTGTGGCGGGGAGCTTTACTGCGGGAGATGTAATCAACATTCTGCGGAATTTTTTCCGCCTTCCGAAACCAGCGACATTTTCAGACGAAAACATTCAGGTATCGCTTAATCATTCTTTGGTCTTTGATGGCAAAAAAGTCCCTCTTAAAAAGACCCTGGGAGAGGTGGGGGTTGTCCATGGTTCTGTCGTTACTTTCTGGACTCAATTTGCCTGGAAAGACCTGGAAGATTTCCGGTTTGATGGCGATGTTATTCATTATGGCGTTCCCACATTGAGTAAAGAAGAACGCAGGGATAGGGCACTGGCCAGATATAAAAGAATTATACAGGAAGGATTCCGTGAGGCTGAGACAGGTATTATAACTGATATATCCGCAGAAAAATGAGGTGGGGGTTGATTTAGCAGGTATTGAATCAGGGATGATGGAAAATTCATCCCTGACTTTTTTACTGAATTGGTGACGCATTCGGAACATCGTAGATATGTGCGGCAAAGTGTGACTGCAGGCGATGGTCAAGCAGGGCCTGAAATATATCGGCACAGCAGGCATCACTGGCAATAATCCTGCCCTGTTCATCAAACTGAAGATTCAGCCGGAACCGCGAGGCATGTTCCCTGAGGCTTGCCATAAACTCCGGTAACTTATAGAATCCTTTTTCTTTTATGGCCGATGCTCTTCTTAGCTGCATTGCGTTTGTTCCGACATATCTTTTTAGTGGCTCGGCATCGGTAAAGAGCTGACTGAATTCTGGTTCATCAACGAGATCGTTAAAGTTAGTAAGGTGAGCTTTTTTATAACTCAGAAGGGATTCAAACGTTTTTTTGTTTTTGATGAAAACATTGTCACCAAGAATATAAAAATCAAAATCTTTTGCTATGTTAAAACGAGGGGTGTCATCTATTTTTAATTTATTGTTTTTGAAAACAACAGATCGTAATCCGGATTGTTTTTTCGTTGCCCATGATGGATCTGTTTTTTTGACACAATGTAGTACAGTATCTCCGGACACCAGTTTCACAGAGTAAAAATCACAGTTCGCCAGTTCTTTGATTTCTTTTACTTTTCTGGCCTGTGTCTGGTCCGCAGATAGTGCTGTAATTGCAACCGCAGAGGTTTCTCCGGAACCAATCAGCATCAGGCTGGCTTCATTGTTCTGGGCCAGCAGTGAATACTCAATAGTCTCCGTGTATTTTCCTCTTTCAGCACAAATAAATTCCGTCAGTTCAGTTTTGAGTTCAGGAACAACAGTGATCCATTTCCCCCTGTATACCGAGTTACTTTTTACTGTCTGTTTCCTGAACACCCAGACAGAAAGTGTTGCACTCTGGATATCAAAATCCTGTAATTCTTTAAGTTTCATCCTTATCTCCACTAATAATAATGACAGACTGTATTGTCTGATATTCGTAATCAGAATCAGGGGAAATACTCAGGTTTGATAATACCACACCTGAGTGTGTCTTTTTGCTACCTGGATGTCGATAAGTTACTTCATACATTTTCCAGTTGAATACGATAAGTATAGGGTTAAGTATTATTTGTCCGGTCTTATAAGACAGCCAGAAGAGCCAGAGAAGAAATACAATAAACCCCAAAAATTTGTTGGTCTCCTGGTAATTAATGCTCATGAACGAAACAATGTAAGGGAGAACATAGTTCATCAGGTCTGACGGCGTATACTTTACTTCCAGAATCCTGATTTTTTGCTCATCGCTTTTAGCCAGTTTTAATATAAGCCATGAAAGAAGAAAACATACCAGGCAGATGAGAAATAAACTGACGGACAGTAATGGTTCCTTAAACGGCAGGTTACAGGAGTCAGATGTCAATAAATCAAAGCAAAGATGCCTTTTATATTTACTGTCATCAAAATCCTGAATGAGCAGGATCATACTAAGTGGCAAATATGAGCCCAGAAATACAGCAAACGCAAACGGCAGCCTTGGGGTCATTTTACCTCCTAACCTGTGGGGGAAACTCACATCTTACCAATATTTGATGACAACCGGGAAGGTGTTTAACCAGCCGGATGCTTCCACAACGGTCAGTAGCCGGCCCTTTTTAATTCGACAGCAAGTCGTTTAAGACTCTCATCCAGATATCTGTGATTCTGCTTCAGCTCTTTTTTCATTAGTTCCGTGTGATGTTCCAGGTCCGGGTTATCTCCCGCCCGACTGACCGGAAAATCATCATCAGAAGACAGACGCCCATTCCTGCTGTAATCCATCACGATACAGACTAGGGTTGCAAGGTCTATCACCCTGTGCAGAGGAAGTTCTTCTGACTGCCTTGACCATTTTTCTCCGGTATTGCGCCAGACTTTAGCTGACAACTCTGTCCAGCCGGGGGAATTCCACTGCGCGATGCCGACTGACAGGCCTTTGGCATCACTGTCGTCAGCGTATGGACCATCAATACGATCATAATTTTCGACAGTAATGACAGGTTTATGTTTCAGATAAACGGGGATCTTCATGGTCAGTAGCCTCTGGATTGATATCAGATACTGCACAATTTACAAATTTTACTAAATTATAAAATTCTGTAAATGTAACATTATATGTTTGTTGTTTTAATTTAATTGGTTAAATGGTTAATGGAAAGCCGGGTATTTATCTGATTCTGTTTCGTACGGTTTGCCGTCAGTCTTTACAAAAAAAAATCCAGAAGGTGAAGCCAGCCAACCGTAAAGGCTGGATGGCTGATTACGGGGCTTATAAGTGAAATCCTGATTATCTCAGTGGATTATTGACTCTGGCGTAGTCAAAAGGAGAAACAACCTCGTGAATGTTTGCGTCGATAAAATCCCCCCACCATTGCAGCATCAGTCTTCGTTCATCCAGAAACTCCGCCTTGTGAATGTAAGCCGCCCGTACGCCATTACGCTCCTGATGGCTCATCTGACGTTCAACCGCATCTCTCGACCATAATCCTGATTCAATCAATGAACTGCAGGCCATTGTCCGGAAGCCGTGGCCACAGACCTCGACCTTCGTATCGTAACCCATAAGCCGCAGTGCGTTATTTACCGTATTTTCACTCATGGGTTTCCATGGATTATGGTCGCCGGTGAAAATCAGTTCATGCTCTCCACTGATAGTGTGGATCTGCTTCAGAATATCCAGCGCCTGAGTAGAGAGTGGTACCAGATGTTCTGTCCGCATTTTGGAGCCACGATGCGAGTACTTGACCCCGTCAATAGGTTTCCGCTCCGGAGGGATCGTCCACATGGCTTTTTCGAAGTCGATCTCAGACCATCTGGCGAAACGGAGTTCACTGGAACGGATGAAGATAAGCAGGGTGAGTTTTGTTGCCAGCCGTGTCAGAGGCTGACCCCGGTATGTATCCAGGCGTTCAAGGAGTTCTGAAATGCGGTTGAGGGCCAGGGCGGGGCGGTGCTGTCGTTTCACTGTTGTTAATGCACCAGTCATATCGACAGCGGGGTTATAGCTGATGATGCCGGACTGGGCAGCATAGCGCATGATTGCAGTGATACGTTGCTGAAGGCGGGCGGCTATCTCGTATATCTCTCTGGCTTCGGCTGCTTTAACGGGGATAAGCAAATCTGGCGTCCTGAGTGAGGTAATATCGCGTGAGCCGATGAAGGGAAACACATGAGTTTCGAGGCTTTTCAGTATCTTCTCACTATGTGAGGCAGACCATTTTTTATTGCTCTTATGCCACTGTCTTGCGATGCCTTCAAATGTCTGAGCTGTTTCGGGTACAGACTTTTTGATACGTTTCTGTTCGCACGGGTCAGTTCCCTCAGCTATCTGCTTCCTTGCCGCATCGCGTTTTTCCCTTGCTTCTGATAACGAGACTTCAGGGTAAACACCCAGAGCGAGCGTTTTCTCTTTGCCCAGAAACCGGTAGCGGAGCCGCCAGTAGCGGGAACCGTTAGGGTGAACAAGCAAAAACATGTTGCCGCTGTCGGCAAGTTTATAAGGTTTTTCATCCGGTTTAGCTGCACGGATTTTAGCGTCAGTGAGCGCCATTGGCGGTATCTCCTGATAGTAAAAGGGGTATAAATTTTATCGAATCAGACTATACCCTCAGTTGTACCCTCACAAGGGACTTGATGCGGGTTGAAGTTGATTGAGTTGGGTGGAGTTAAGGGATTGTAGAAGTGTTGATTTTTGAGGGCTTAGAATGCAAAAACGGACCTCCGTGGAGGTCCGTTGATATGAATTTGGTGCCCGGACTCGGAATCGAACCAAGGACACGGGGATTTTCAATCCCCTGCTCTACCGACTGAGCTATCCGGGCAACGGGGCGCATTAAACCGCAATCAGGTACGGTCGTCAACCTTATTTCGGGAAAAGCTGTTCAACTGCTTAAGATTGCGGCAATCTGTCGGTTTGCGCGTCGATTCTGCACAAATCTTCCAGACAGAAAGATAAGCCCGGGCAATGCTGACAGCGAAAAAGGGGGACGACAGTGAAGGACTGGCTTGAACTGCGACAGCATGCGGATACGGGGATTGAAACTATCAAGGCGCACTTTGAAGGGCACGCCTACGATCCGCACTGGCACGACAGCTATCTGGTGGGGATCACCCTCAGCGGCACCCAGCAGTTCCATTGCCGCCGTGAGCGTCACCGTAGCCATCCGGGGGATGCGTTCCTGCTTGAGCCAGGCGAGATCCACGATGGCGACGCCCCCGTCGCGGGCGGCTTCACCTATCTGACGTTCTACCTTGATGAGCGCTGGCTCACCAACACCCTGCATGGCCTGTATGATTCCACGCCCGGCAGCTATTCCCTGCATTTCACCCAAACCCTGACCCGCGAGCCGCAGCTGGTGCGAACCATTGGTGACACCTTTGCGACCCTGCACAATGACGAAATGAAGATCGTGCAGCAAAGCACGATGGATAATCTGCTGGCGCAGCTCACGTCTCATTGCCACTGGCGCAAAAAATTACCGTCGCAGGTGCAGAGCGCGGCGGTAGCGCACCGGGCCCGGGACTATCTTTATGCTCATCTGGGCGACAATATCGGCCTCTCCGATCTGGCCCGGGAGACCGGCACCGATCGCTTCACGCTCACCCGCTGCTTCAAGCGCGAGTTTCATCTGGCGCCGCATGCCTGGCTCATACAGCTGCGGCTGGCCAAAGCACGGCAGTTTCTGGCGCGCGGGGATCAGCCCGTCGACGTGGCGGCGGCGCTGGGGTTTGCCGATCAAAGCCATTTAGGTCGCTGGTTCCAGCGGGCTTACCGTATTACGCCGGCCCACTACCGTCGGTTATGCACAAACCTTCCAGACGTTTCCAGAAAATAGCGGCAATGTCAGGGCTCTGATAAAAAGGAGTCCCCTGTGAACCTGATGCCGTTTCTGTTATTTGCTTTTGTCGCCTCGATAACGCCGGGGCCAACCAATATTCTTGTTCTGACCAACAGCCAGCACTACGGGATGAAGGCAACTCTGCCCGCGCTGGTGAGCGCTTGCGCGGCGGCCAGCGCCATTGTACTGATTTCGGGAGCCGGGGCGGGGGAGCTGCTGCGTCAGTATCCGCTGGTGCGTCAGGTGATGAGCTGGGCTGGGGTGCTGTGGTTAAGCTGGATGAGCTGGCAGCTGTTTTGTGCCCCCGCGGCAAACGTCTCCCGCCCAGGGCATACCCGCTTTACCGCACGGGCGGCAGCGTTACTGCAGGTGATCAATCCCAAAACCTGGATGATGGCGCTGGCGGTCGTCAGCCTGTTTGCCCCTGCGGGAGAGCATGTGTTACGGGATGTCGCGCTGATGGCGCTCTGGTTCCTGCTGATCTCCGTAGCCTGCCTGATGTGCTGGGCATGGCTGGGACAGGCGGTAAACAGGCTGTTTCGGACCGCTGCGGCGATGGTGCGTTTTCAGCGCCTGATGGCGCTGTGTCTCTTCATTTCTGCCTGGGCGGGAATGCTGGCTTAAGTCAGCGCCCCGCCTTTGCGACACTGCGCGAAATGAAGAATATCTTCCGCCAGCCGCTGCGCCGTATCGACATCGGCCTGGCTGCGGTTAACCAGCATCCGGCTGAGGCAGCCTTCCATAATCAGATCCATCTGCTTTGCCACCATCGCCGGATCGTCCACTTCCAGGGTGGTCAGCAGTTCATGCGTAAAATCATGCGAGGCGCGCTTTTGCTGGTCGGCAAGCTGGTGGATCGGGTGCCCCGGATCCGGGAAAAAGGTGCAGGCGGCAATAAACAGGCACCCCGGGTAGCGGTGGTTACGCACGCATTCGGTAAGCGCAGAGTAGCGCGCCAGTAACTTTTGCTCTGCCGAGAGCTCGGTGTTGAGCATCAACTGCCTGCGCCAGGTATCCACCTGCTGGCTGAGATAACGCAGGGAATCGTACAGCAGCGCCTCTTTATCGGGCCAGAAACGGCGTAGTTCATCCAGAGGATAATTAACACGTTCGGCAACCATTTCCAGCGTGGTGCTGGCTATCCCTTGAATTTCAAGCAATTGCAGGGTTGCGCCCAGAACATCTTCACGTTGCACGGTTTTCTCCTCCGTTTACTTTCGTACTTTCCCGCTTAAAGTGTCGTTTACGGTTGGCGATCGCGCAAATGCGCACTGAACGTTGTAGCATCCATAAAACCCGTTACCCGCTGTGCGGGCTGCTCTTCACCTTGTGCGTTGAAAAACAAGATGGTGGGCAGGCCGAGCACATTAAGCTCCTTCAGCAGGGCCTTATCCTGTTCGCTGTTCGCCGTAACGTTGGCCTGCAGCAGGACGGTGTCTTTCAGGGCATTTTGCACCTGTGGGTCGCTGAAGGTGTATTTTTCGAACTCTTTGCAGGCGACGCACCAGTCGGCGTAGAGGTCGAGCATCACCGGCTTTCCCTCCGCCTGCGCCAGCGCGCGAGCTAACCCGTCGATATTTTCGATCGGCGTGAAATTGAGGTGTGCCTGGCTTTGCGCGGCGGGCGAGCCAAAGGCCCAGTCCTGCAATGGACGCACGCTGACCAGCGCGGCGGCCAGCAGCAGGATTTGCACGACGCGGATCCACGGCTTACTGGCGTTTAAGCTGCTGATAAAGGCCCAGCTAAAGAACGCCACACCCAACATGGCCCACAGCCGCAGGCCCCAGACATCACCGATCACGCGCTCCAGCAGGAACACCGGCAGCGCCAGAATGACAAAACCAAACGCGGTTTTTACCGTCTCCATCCACGGGCCGCTCTTCGGCAGCAGACGGTTGCCAAATACCGTCACCAGGATCAGCGGTAGCCCCATCCCGAGGGCGTAGAGATACAGCGTGCCGCCGCCGAGCCACATATTTCCGCTCTGGGCGATATACAGCAGGATGGCGCTGAGCGGGGCGGTGGTGCAGGGCGAGCAGATCAGCCCGGCAATGGCCCCCATGGCAAAGACGCCGCCTACCGAGCCGCCCTGCTGGCGATTACTCATCAGCGTTAAGCGGGTTTGCAGGGAGGAGGGAAGCTGCAGACTGAACAGGCCAAACATCGACAGCGCCAGCAGGATAAAGACTACCGAGAGCCCGATCAGCACCCCTGGGTGCTGGAGCGCCGCCTGGAACTGCAGGCCGGCCGCCGCGACGACCAGACCGAGCGCAGTATAGGTGAGCGCCATCCCCTGAACATAGATAAACGCCAGCAGCAGCGCGCGGCCGGTGGAGAGCCGCTGTTTGCCACCGAGGACGATGCCGGAGATCAGCGGGTACATGGGCAACACGCACGGCGTGAAGGCGATACCGATGCCGATCAATAAGGCCCAGAGGGCGGAGAAGGGCAGTTCGCCTCCTGTGCTGGTCTTCTCCTCTAAGGGGAGAGGGGAAACCGCAGGGACGGCGGCCGCTTTCACTTCGCTGAGCGGAATAACTTTGGTTTCGGGTGGGTAGCACAGACCGGCGTCGGCACAGCCTTGATAAGTCACTGTCAGCGTAGCGCCTTTATCCGCCTGCACGACGGTGACAGGCACCGACAGCTGACCGCGGTAGATTTCGCTTTTGCCGTAAAATTCATCTTCGTGCGCCACCCCGGCGGGCAGCTGGAGGGTACTAACCTGTGCCTGAGCGGGCGTAATACCGATCTGCTTGCGGTAGAGGTAGTACCCCTCTTCCACCTGCCAGTTGAGATTCAGTTCATGTTGATTTTGCTGAAAATCGAAGACAAAAGCCTGATCGGCAGGCGTGAAATTCGAGCGGCCGGGTGCATCAAACAACCCGGCAAGGACTGACGTGCTGCACAGCAGCAGAATTAGCGTAAGGAAGCGTTGAGCCATGAGAGATAGTCGTTATCGCCGTGAAGCACTGGCAGCACCAGCAGTTCCGGAGTCTGGTAAGGATGATGCGATTTGAGGCAGTCGAGGAGTGCTTGCTGATGGGCCACGCTGGATTTAAGCAGCATCTGCACTTCGTACTCCTGTTCCAGTTTGCCTTCCCAATAGTAGAGGGAAGTGGCGCCGGGGAGGATGGTCACGCAGGCAGCGAGCTTATCTGCCAGCACTTTGGCGGCAAGATCCTGGGCGGTAGCTTCATCGGGAGCGGTACACAGAACAACAACAGTGTCGGGCGTATTCACAAGTCGACCTCGGTATCGCGAAAAAAATCACTATATCACGACCGGCCACTGCTCATTAATGAATCGGGCCGCTAAGCGGCCCGACTTTAACTCTTTTTACAACCAAAAGAGGTTTACAGCACAATCCCGCCGATGATGAAGCCGAGGACGACACACAGGGTGATAGCAATCACGCCCGGGATCAGGAAGGCGTGGTTAAACACGTACTTACCGATACGGGTGGAGCCGGTATCATCCATCTCGACCGCGGCCAGTAGGGTCGGGTAGGTGGGCAGCACAAACAGTGCGGAAACGGCAGCAAAAGAGGCAATCGCCGTTAGCGGAGAGACGCCCAGCATCAGGGCCGCGGGCATCAGCGCCTTGGTGGTCGCCGCCTGGGAGTAGAGCAGGGTCGCGGCAAAGAACAGCACCACCGCCAGCAGCCATGGGTAGTTATGCAGCAGGTCGCCCGCTACGGTCTGGATATCCGTGATATGGGCTTTGACGAAGGTGTCACCCAGCCAGGCCACACCCAGTACGCACACGCAGGCGCTCATACCGGATTTGAAGGTGCTGGCGTTAAGCACTTCGCTGGTGTCGATTTTACAGGTGATGCTAATCAGCGTGGCGATGGTCAGCATAAATACCACGATCGCTTCGTTACGCGGCAGGACCGGGTTCTGAATCAGTCCAACGGTATCGCTGATGGCGGTGGCGTAGAACATCACCGCGATAATCCCGATCAGGAACAGCAGCACGGAGCGTTTCGCGTGTGGCTTCAGGACAAAGGCCTGGCTGCCGCGCAGCTTCACTTCACCTTTCGCCAGACGTTCCTGATAGACCGGATCGTCTTTCAGTTCGGCGCCAAGGAAGTTACAGAAGACGGCGGTGATCATCACCGCAATCAGCGTCACCGGAATACAGATCGCCAGCAGCGTCAGGTAGCTTACGCCCAGTGGCTCGAGGATCCCGGCAAAGAACACTACCGCCGCAGAGATAGGTGACGCGGTGATGGCAATCTGCGACGCGACAACGGCGATGGAGAGTGGACGGGATGGACGGATGCCCTGCTCTTTCGCCACTTCGGTAATCACCGGCAGGGTGGAGAACGCGGTATGGCCGGTACCCGCGAGAATGGTCATAAACCAGGTGACCAACGGGGCAAGGAAGGTAATGTATTTCGGGTGGCGGCGCAGCATACGCTCCGCCAGGCTCACCAGGTAGTCCATACCGCCCGCGACCTGCATGGCAGCGATAGCGGCGATAACCGCCATGATGATTTCAATAACGTCAAACGGAATAGCGCCGGGTTTAATTTGAAAAAAGAGAGTGAGTACAAGTACGCCAAGACCCCCGGCGAAACCAATGCCGATCCCCCCGAGTCTTGCGCCTAAGTATATCGCCAACAGGACGATGACGAGTTCTGCTCCAAACATGAGTGCCTACCTTGCTTATTAACAAGTTGATATTGAATTGTTGTGGTTTGGTAAAGCCTAAAAACAAAAAAGGCACGTCAAGTGACGTGCCTTCATGAAGTTTAACCTGAACTGTTATTGTTCACTTTCATCCGTGTATCTTTTTGCTTTATAGGCCGGGTGCATTAAGTTCTGTGCCGAGAAGATATCATCCAGCTCGGCTTCTGTCAGCAAGCCACGCTCAAGTACGACCTCTCTCACGCTCTTACCGGTTTCGGCACAGATTTTACCGACGATGTCGCCGTTGTGGTGACCGATGAACGGGTTGAGGTAAGTAACGATACCGATGGAGTTATAGACGTAACTTTCACAGACCGCTTTATTGGCGGTGATGCCGTTGATGCATTTTTCCAGCAGGTTGTAGCAGGCGTTGGTCAGAATATGAATGGACTCGAACATCGCCTGGCCAATCACCGGCTCCATCACGTTCAGCTGTAGCTGACCTGCTTCCGATGCCATGGTGACAGTAATGTCGTTACCGATGACTTTGAAGCACACCTGGTTTACCACTTCTGGCACCACCGGGTTCACTTTGGCTGGCATGATGGACGAGCCCGCCTGCAGTTCCGGCAGGTTGATCTCGTTGAGACCCGCACGCGGGCCTGAAGAGAGCAGGCGCAGGTCGTTACAGATTTTGGACAGCTTCACCGCCAGACGTTTCAGCGCGCTGTGCACCATTACGTAAGCGCCGCAGTCGGAGGTGGCTTCAATCAGATCTTCTGCCGGGACAACCGCCAGGTTGGACACTTCGGCCAGCTTCTGCACCGCCAGCTGTTGATAGCCATCCGGGGTATTCAGACGCGTACCAATCGCCGTTGCGCCGAGGTTCACCTCCAGCAGCAGTTCAGAGGTGCGCATCAGGTTGCGGGTCTCTTCATTCAGCAGCACGTTAAACGCGTGGAATTCCTGGCCGAGGGTCATCGGCACCGCATCCTGCAGCTGGGTGCGGCCCATTTTCAGGATATCCTGGAATTCGACGGCTTTGTTCTGGAAGCCTTCGCCAAGCTGGTTAATGGCATCCACCAGCTTCACTACCGAGGCGTAGACGGCGATACGGAAACCGGTCGGGTAGGCGTCGTTGGTGGACTGGCATTTATTGACGTGATCGTTCGGGTTCAGGTACTGGTACTCACCCTTCTGGTGGCCCATCAGCTCGAGGCCGATGTTGGCCAGTACCTCGTTGGTATTCATGTTCACCGATGTACCCGCGCCGCCCTGGTAGACGTCGACCGGGAATTGATCCATGCACTTGCCGTTGTTCAGCACTTCATCGCAGGCGGCGATAATGGTATTGGCGATGCTTTTCGGAATGGTTTGCAGCTCTTTGTTTGCCATGGCTGCGGCTTTCTTCACCATCACCATGCCACGCACAAACTCAGGGATGTCGCTGATTTTGCTATTGCTGATGTAGAAGTTTTCAATCGCTCTCAGAGTGTGAACACCATAGTAGGCATCCGCTGGAACTTCCCTGGTACCCAACAAATCTTCTTCGATACGAATGTTGTTTAACATGTGAACCTTCTTTTAAAGCTGCCGATTGATTGTACTAAACGCACAGTACATCTGTGGTTATGTCTATTTTCTGACCGACGATTATCCCCTGAATCGACCAGATACCCGGAATGATATGCTGATGATAGCGAAATGCCGTAACCTGGATCACTTATTATCGACCCGGTGGCATGATAATTATCAATCTGTGAAATGAATCACCGCTTTAATATTTCCAGAAAAAATATCCGTGCAAACCGATTGAATTTTGACTAAACGCCTCCATTTCTGACAGACGCGAATCGCAAATTGATACCGACAGGGGCCACAACGGCGTCTGCCACACAGGAGAAGCCCGTGCGCTGGATACCGTTAGCTGCAATCTTTCTCTATGTTTACATAGAGATTTCTATTTTTATTCAGGTCGCCCACGTGTTTGGCGTCCTGCTGACGCTGATACTGGTGATTTTCACGTCGGTTATTGGCATGTCGCTGGTGCGCAACCAGGGTTTCAAAAATTTCCTGTTAATGCAGCAGAAGATGGCCGCAGGCGAAAGCCCGGCGGCAGAGATGGTCAAAAGTGTGTCGCTGATCATCGGCGGTATCCTGCTGATTATTCCCGGCTTTTTCACTGATTTCCTCGGCCTGTTGCTGCTCGTCCCGCCAGTGCAGAAGCTCCTGACGCTGAAACTGATGCCGCATTTGCGTTTTAACCGGATGCCGGGCGGCGGATTCAGCGCCGGAACAGGCGGTGGGGAGACGTTTGACGGGGAGTATCAGCGCAAGGATGACCAGCGCGATCGTCTGGATCATAAAGACGATCGCTGAGAGAAATTGCCCGGCGGCGCTGCGCTTGCCGGGCCTACGATTGTAGGCCGGATAAGCGAAGCGCCATCCGGCGCTTACACCGCACTCCGCTTCGGCAAGAACAGCCAAAGTCCCGCCAGCATCACAATGGCGTACAGACTCTTCCATCCCACCATCGCCAGCAGCAGTAAGCAGAGCACCCCACCGATCACGGCCAGCGCTTTATAACGACCTTTCAGCAGGCGGCAGCCCGCCAGCATGCACAGCAGATAGATCATGATGAATATGCCGTTGGCATAGACGATAAGCGCGTCGAGGTTGATGTCCAGCCAGTAGATCGCCAGCGTACTCACTACACAGCAGCCCAGCACCGTATTCAGCGCATTGAGCGGTAGCTGACGTTTGGACAGACGCGCGAGACGGCTTTCCGGCTTATACAGTGCCTGGGACCAGACCAGTCGGGCAAAGCTCTGAATGTAGATATTCAGACTGGCGAAGCAGGCGAGATAGCCAATAACGCAGGCGATCCACAGTGCCTTTACACCAAAGAGTTGCACCACAATGGCAGGCAGCGAGGCCGCCGCTGCCATATCGGCACCATAGGCAGTGAAGTGGAGCACCAGCACCGTACAGGCCCAGTAGACCGTGCCCGCCAGCAGTAGGCCGATCATTAACGCCCGCGGGAAATCGCGTTCCGGCTGTTTAAACTCTGACGCCAGATGGGCGAAAGCTTCAAGGCCGACAAAACACCAGAACATAACGGAAAGCGCGGCAAAAAGCTGAGAATGGTCAACATCGGTTATGACAGGGAAGGGTATCTCCGTTACCTGAATATCGCCCGCCCACCAGATGGCGGCAATCAGCGCCACAATCAGCACCGCCACCAGGGTTTGCAGGTTGGCGCTGGAACTGGCCCCACGAGATCCGACCCACCAGACAATCGCCAGCGTACCCAGCTCGGCCAGCAACAGCTGCGCATCATGCCAGCCAAACAGCGCCTGGCCAAAACCCGTCGCAATATGCAGGGCGGCAGGCAGCCCCACGGGAATGACGGAAAGGAATAACCAGCCGGTGACGCGCTCCAGTCGCGGGCCAAACGCCATCCCGACAAAATGCGCCACCCCACCGGCACTCGGGAAGTGTCGCCCGAGAATGGCAAACACAATCGCCACCGGGAACACCAGCACGATTAACACCGGCCATGCCCAGAGACTGTTATCCCCTGCCACCAACGCAGCCAGCGCCGGCACGGCAAACACCCCCGTACCTAATAAAGAGGTTGAAAGTAAGCCAACACCCTGCGCGAGTCCAAGCTCCTGTTTGAGTCCACTCATTCCGTTGTCCTGCCACCATCAAAAGAGAGGCGATGGTAACACTTTCACAAATTTTTTTTCGACTACCCCTTGAAGGGGTAAAACCCCATCCCCATCTCTCAGGGCACTAGCCGGAAAACCGCTTACGGCCCGGCGTCACCCATAACTGATAATGACTTTCTCAAAGGAGAGCTATCAATGAGTATTCGTCCGTTACATGATCGTGTGATCGTCAAACGTAAAGAAGTTGAAACCAAATCTGCTGGCGGCATCGTTCTGACCGGTTCTGCAGCAGCAAAATCAACTCGTGGCGAAATCATCGCTGTCGGTAAGGGTCGCATTCTGGAAAACGGAAATGTGCAGCCTCTGGACGTTAAAGTTGGTGACATCGTAATTTTCAACGATGGCTACGGTGTGAAGTCCGAGAAGATCGACAATGAAGAAGTGTTGATCATGTCCGAAAGCGACATTCTGGCAATTGTTGAAGCGTAATCCGCGAACGACACTGAACATACGAATTTAAGGGAAAGATTAAAATGGCAGCTAAAGACGTAAAATTCGGTAACGACGCTCGTGTGAAAATGCTGCGCGGCGTAAACGTACTGGCAGACGCAGTTAAAGTGACCCTGGGCCCGAAAGGCCGTAACGTGGTTCTGGACAAATCCTTCGGCGCGCCGACCATCACCAAAGATGGTGTTTCCGTAGCGCGTGAAATCGAGCTGGAAGACAAGTTCGAAAACATGGGTGCCCAGATGGTGAAAGAAGTTGCCTCTAAAGCGAACGACGCTGCGGGCGACGGCACCACCACTGCAACCGTACTGGCACAGGCTATCATCACTGAAGGCCTGAAAGCCGTTGCTGCGGGTATGAACCCGATGGATCTGAAACGTGGTATCGACAAAGCTGTCGTTGCTGCTGTAGAAGAGCTGAAAACGCTGTCCGTACCGTGCTCTGACTCTAAAGCTATTGCTCAGGTTGGTACCATCTCCGCTAACTCCGACGAAACCGTAGGTAAACTGATCGCTGAAGCGATGGATAAAGTCGGTAAAGAAGGCGTGATCACCGTTGAAGACGGTACCGGTCTGGAAGACGAACTGGACGTGGTTGAAGGTATGCAGTTTGACCGCGGATACCTGTCCCCATACTTCATCAACAAGCCGGAAACTGGCGCTGTTGAGCTGGAAAGCCCGTTCATCCTGCTGGCTGACAAAAAAATCTCCAACATCCGCGAAATGCTGCCAGTACTGGAAGCCGTTGCGAAAGCAGGCAAGCCGCTGGTTATCATCGCTGAAGACGTTGAAGGCGAAGCGCTGGCGACCCTGGTGGTTAACACCATGCGTGGCATCGTGAAAGTGGCTGCGGTTAAAGCACCTGGCTTCGGCGACCGTCGTAAAGCCATGCTGCAGGATATCGCAACCCTGACTGGCGGTACCGTAATCTCTGAAGAGATCGGTATGGAGCTGGAAAAAGCGACCCTGGAAGATCTGGGTCAGGCGAAACGCGTTGTGATCAACAAAGACACCACCACCATCATCGATGGCGTGGGTGAAGAAGATGCAATCCAGGGCCGTGTAACTCAGATCCGTAAGCAGATCGAAGAAGCGACCTCTGACTACGACCGTGAAAAACTGCAGGAGCGCGTAGCGAAACTGGCAGGCGGCGTAGCAGTAATCAAAGTCGGTGCAGCCACCGAAGTTGAGATGAAAGAGAAGAAAGCACGCGTTGACGATGCCCTGCACGCGACCCGTGCTGCGGTAGAAGAAGGCGTGGTTGCCGGTGGTGGTGTTGCTCTGGTTCGCGTTGCAGCGAAACTGGCTGGCCTGACCGCTCAGAACGAAGACCAGAACGTGGGTATCAAAGTTGCGCTGCGCGCAATGGAAGCTCCGCTGCGTCAGATCGTTTCCAACGCCGGTGAAGAGCCGTCTGTTGTGGCGAACATGGTGAAAGCGGGCGAAGGTAACTACGGTTACAACGCTGCTACCGAAGAGTACGGCAACATGATCGACTTCGGTATTCTGGACCCAACTAAAGTAACCCGTTCTGCTCTGCAGTACGCGGCATCTGTTGCTGGCCTGATGATCACCACCGAGTGCATGGTCACCGACCTGCCAAAAGGCGACGCGCCTGACTTAGGTGCTGCTGGTGGTATGGGCGGCATGGGTGGTATGGGCGGCATGATGTAATCATGTTGTTCTGCACCTCGCAGAAATGAACAAACCCCCGGTCAGAAATGATCGGGGGTTTTTCTTTTGGTCATCTTTTTAGTATAAGGTTTAGACGCGGGCAGCACCTGCCCAGCTTATTGAAAACGAGGAATAACATGCGCGTTAACGTTTATGCAGGGATTGTGGGAGCAGCGTTGCTGCTGGCGGGTTGCAGCTCCGGCAATGAGCTGTCTGCGGGTGGACAGAGCGTTCGCTTTGTAGAAGATAAGCCGGGAAGCGAATGCCAGCTGGTTGGCACAGCCACGGGCAAGCAAAGCAACTGGCTCTCCGGGCAGCATGGCGAAGAGGGCGGTTCGATGCGTGGCGCGGCGAATGGCCTACGTAATCAGGCGGCTGAGATGGGCGGGAATGTGATTTATGGGGTGAGTAGCCCGACGCAAGGTTTGTTATCCAGCTTTGTTCCGACTGCCAGCGAAATGCAGGGCCAGGTTTATAAGTGTCCGAACTGAACGTGATACGGTTATCCCTCTCTTACTACAGAGGGATAATTTATTTAAAGAAACATTGTTACTGCATTACTGGTTGAGAGTAGTCTTTGTTTCAAGGCAGAAATTATGTAATGCCCGCAAACATTCATCTCTGGATAGAACTTGAGCGTGTTTTGAAGGTATGACCTGGCTGAACGTCTGGCAGAGAGTGTGTTTTTCACGCATGGCTTTACACGTTGGAGTTAACATAGCGATTTGTTGCAGAATATTCTCTCCCTCTTGCGACACAGGATCAACATTCATTTTAATGATATTACCTGCAAGCAGTTGTTTTCCATCGTCGGTGTCGAAGCAATAAAGTACGGCAACATACCTGGCATAAAAATATTGCTTCCAGGGTTCATGATTTAATTGATTATACTTAAGATTATTAATATCCGATAAATTGATATCGAAGAGTACCATGAAATCCATAAATATGCTGATCATGCGCAGTGTTTCATCATCTTTAATGTGATCAATAGCTTTTTTAACAGCCATGATAATAAACTCAGCTTGAGTATCATCAATATCTAGAGTTATCACATGTTCATTATGTAAAACAGCAACCAGAGAAAAATGCTCTTCACTGATTTTAGGTGCTATAGACATCACCAGATTGCCGGGATCTGGCTGCATAACTTCTACCTGAGTAATTTCCGGAATGTTTTTTGCAAGCACTTCATTTTCAGCGATACATTTCGTTTTATAATCGTCGCCGCGTGTAGTCAGACGCTGGCCAACTCTTAATGCACAGCCACGAAGGATAATTAGAAAATCAACGAGTGTGGGGATTTGCATAAAAAACATGCGTTCATTATCACTACTGTCTCTGAATTTGAACGACATCAGAAACAAACGTTCATTCTGTATAATTGGTGCAGTGTTAATTCCTTTAATTACCATTTTTTGATTCCTTTCAGTAATTCCAAAAAGTTGAAATTTAATTTCTATAGTTTGAAAGATCGATAACACGATCAGCGGATGCAATTGTCGATGGCCGATGAGCAACAATGATGCGCGTGATACTTAAGCTTGAAATCGCCTGGTTTATATGTGATTCATTATTAAGATCAAGATGGCTGGTTGCCTCATCCATAAAGAGAATGCTGGGTTTACGATAAAGAGCACGTGCAATCAACAAGCGTTGTTTTTGTCCACCAGAAATACCTAAGCCTAATTCACCGGCAAGAGTTTCATAGCCCATCGGCATTTTCATGATCTCATCATGAATATTACTATTACGGGCACACTGCTCAATAAATTCCTGATCAGCATTTTCACCGAAACAACTGATATTTTCAGCAATAGAACCTGAAAATAAGCGATCCTCTTGCAGAACACATGCTGTGCTAAGGCGATAGTTGTTTAATCCTATCTTATTGATATCTAGGTTATTTACAAATACATCCCCCTTAGTTGGAGCAAGTAGACCGCACATAACCTTTAAGAGCGTAGTTTTACCAACACCTGAAGGCCCAACTAATGCAATTGACTCTCCTGGAGTAATAGATAGATCCAGATTTGAGAAAATGGGCTGGGAAAAAGGATCATACTGATAGCTCAAATTTTTAATTTCAATTCCTACGGCTGTGTTGTCATTAAAAACACGTCGAGAAGGCATCTCCGCTTCAGGTTCGGTAAACACAATCTCTGACAGCCTCTCATTATGTAAGGATAGCATTCTAACTTGCATAAAAAGATCTATCAGACTTGAAGCCCGTTGGGAAAATTGTCCACGATAGGCATTGAATGCCATGAACATCCCGAGAGTCATATTATTATCAATAACCATTACTGCACCCAACCACAGGATGACCACTTGATCTGAATCGCCACGGGTTTAACAGACACCTCAGAGTCATTTAAGATGGCTTAAAGAGAGGTGCCCATGAGCGGTAAGCGTTATCCCGAAGAGTTTAAAATTGAAGCAGTCAAACAGGTTGTTGATCGCGGTTATTCTGTTGCCAGCGTTGCAACACGTCTCGATATCACCACCCACAGCCTTTACGCCTGGATAAAGAAGTACGGTCCGGATTCTTCCGCTAATAAAGAACAGTCAGATGCTCAGGCCGAGATCCGCCGTCTCCAGAAAGAGCTGAAGCGGGTTACCGACGAACGGGACATATTAAAAAAAGCCGCGGCGTACTTCGCAAAGCTGTCCGACTGAGGTACGCCTTTATCCGTGACAACACCTGTTGCTGGCCTGTTCGCCTGCTCTGTCGGGTGCTGGATGTTCATCCCAGTGGTTTTTACGCCTGGCTTCAGCAGCCGCATTCACAACGCCATCAGGCAGACCTGAGACTGACAGGACAGATTAAACAGTTCTGGCTGGAATCGGGATGCGTCTATGGTTATCGCAAAATCCATCTGGATCTGCGGGACAGCGGGCAACAGTGCGGAGTGAACAGAGTCTGGCGACTGATGAAACGTGTCGGGATAAAGGCTCAGGTCGGATACCGGAGCCCGCGGGCACGTAAAGGCGAGGCCAGTATCGTGTCGCCCAACAGGCTCCAGCGACAGTTCAATCCGGATGCTCCGGATAAGCGTTGGGTAACGGACATAACCTACATCAGGACCCACGAAGGCTGGCTGTATCTTGCCGTGGTTGTTGATCTGTTCTCACGCAAAATTATCGGCTGGTCCATGCAATCCCGGATGACAAAGGACATTGTCCTGAACGCACTGCTGATGGCTGTATGGCGCCGTAATCCCCAAAAACAGGTGCTGGTTCATTCGGATCAGGGCAGTCAGTACACAAGCCATGAGTGGCAGTCGTTCCTGAAATCACACGGCCTGGAGGGCAGCATGAGCCGTCGCGGTAACTGCCATGATAATGCGGTTGCAGAAAGCTTTTTCCAGTTGTTGAAACGCGAACGGATAAAGAAAAAGATCTACGGAACGCGGGAAGAAGCCCGCAGCGATATTTTTGATTACATCGAAATGTTTTATAACAGTAAGCGTCGGCATGGTTCCAGCGATCAGATGTCACCGACAGAATATGAAAACCAGTATTATCAACGGCTAGGAAGTGTCTAGATTATCCGTGGCGATTCAAACAACGTAGTGATTCATACCCCAGTGAATGACACAGGGGAGCTTAAGCTGTCTAATTTCATCAATATCGAGAGAGAGTGCTCGGCTTTTTAATCCGGCGCGTTCAGCTATACGGCTTAATGATAAAAGAGTAACCCCTTGTGCTGAGCTTCCGAATCTTTCACGGAAAGTAAACAGGTCGACATTCAGACCATAATATCCGGCTATCATTGCCAGGCAAGCGACACCACATTCAGATGCTTCAGATTGCAGAATAACAGGCGTGGTTTTTCGTAGAGAAAAATTAAGTTTATCTGTAATATATTTAAATAATTCTTTATTCATTGATCGGTCCAATAACGCTTTGAGTTATTTTCTGTAACGGCGTAAACATCCACATATAGAGGGGCCGCTCTTCAAGGAAGACAATAGCTTGGGCTTTTAAACCATTCGATAATTCAAGATCTTTTCCGTTATAATGAAAAGTTTTGTTTTTTATTTTTATGATAGCTTTATAGAGTGCCAGTTCTTGCTGATTACCACCGGATGATACATTGGTGTACTCTGCCATTTCCTGGCGGGAGGCCGGTATGGAAGAGATTGATAAAATCTCTCCTGGGAACTGACCAAATTTGTCCGATGGAAATGCGTCATAACGTATATTAACAATGTCACCAGGCTTAACATACGGAATACTGTTATTCGGTAACCATAATATAAGAAAATATTCAATGTTCCCTGTTGGTTTGATCTGAACCAGACTACTGCCCTTATCGACCATTTGCCCAATGGTAACTGCAACAGATTCTATTTTACCTGCTGTTGTTGCTTTTATTACGACATTACCATTAGCACTAGATTCAACAGCCTGATTTTTGAAATCATTGATTTGGTTCTTATGATTAGATATTTGATTATCAAAATCGGATGCCTTAACCACAATATCACTTCTAAGTTGGGTTAATTGCGATTCAAGTTGCATTTTTTGGCTAACCAGAGACTGATACGTTCCTTGCTGTTGAAAATAAAGAGAATGTTGATAATTATACTGATCTTTAGTAATTAAGCCTTGTTTTAGGTAAGAATCATAACTTGCGAGGTTGTTCTTCATTTTATTCAGACCAGCTGCTGCATTGCTCAGCATGACCTTGGTTTCTTTCAACGAATCAGAATATTGCTTAACCTGTGTATCCAGAGCCTCGAGCGTTTCAGCCTTATTGCTTAAAATTTTGTTAATAATCTCCTCAGCATTGATAATTTTTTCTGAGATTACTGCATTCACTGCATCAGTAACATTACCTGTGATGGTTGAACGAGAAACGTCAAGCTCGTATAACGGTTCCCCTTTATCAACTAAATCACCTATTTCAACATGCTTTTTGACAACGAATCCCTGCTGGGGTGAAAATACGTTAACAGAATGAGGAAGTGTAATTACCTCTCCTCTAACGTCTATACGCTGCGTATAGGTGCAAAAAGTGAGGGTTGAAATAAGAATGAGTAAAAAAGCCACTGATAAGAGGCTGATTAGCCAGGAAGGTATTCCTGCCAATAGTAATGCTTTCCCCTTCCAATGGTTTTTCTTATACTCAATCGCTTCCTGGCGAAATAATTGATTACTCATAATTATATATGGATAGTTAATGTAATGCTGATAATTGTCAAATGATCAATAATGATATTGACCTCGAGGTAAATCATTGGGTGATAATAAATAACTCATTGCTTAATTTATTGATAAGATCGAATTGTTACATCTCAATATCGTTGATTAATAGAAGTTTAAAAAATTAAAGACATGACTTCGCATAAATATAAATCCTTGAGTTAGTGTTGATGCAGTTTAAAAATATTAGATAGTCTTCTTATTAATCGGTGTTTTAAAATTGATTGGTTTGTATATTACAGAGAAAAATCAGTTTTTCAATGTTTGCAGAATGCAATGCATCATTTTTATTGATAATTAGGAATAGTGCCCAATTAATTGTGCTTAATTAAGAATTAACCCCAAGTTAATTGACTTTAAATAAAAATTAGTTGGCATTGTTTGTGTCTTATATTTTATGCTGAAGCTTGGTTGAATATTTAAATAAATCTTTCTTTTATAATTAAGTTATAGGTAGGGTGGCCAGGTAAAATTCAAATCCAATAAATAATTACCTGGCCAGACATACTTATTGTAACTAGAAAATATTAAATCTTTCAGTTACCTTTTTAGTCTAATTATGCAACCCAGCTTCCTGAGGTGAAGTCATTAACCAGAATATTATAAATATTTTCGGCTGCGCTCATACCATGATAAGCACCATTGATTGCACCAACCGCAGCACCCAGAATTAAACCTGCAAAAAAGCTTACAGCGGTACCAATCACACCTACCCCTAATACGCCACCACCGGCAGCACCACCATAATACCCGCCAATTACACTGCCCCATGCAGCAGTTGCGGCAGTAGATAAAATAGTGCCCATGACAGTATCAACAACGCCTTCAACCAGGCCTTGAGTACCATTAAGCATCTCAATCAGACCGGCTCCGGATACCTGTTCCATTTCAAAAGCTGTGATTTCTTTCATTTTAATTTCCATTTATATTAATTGAAATGTTTTATCTTTAACAATCTTATTAATGAATTCAAAATTCTTGCTAAAGATGTTAATTGAATATTTATGCGTAATAATTGTATAATTACGGTTGGCTCATATTTATCTTATTTAAGATAATATATAAGTCTCAGATTCAATTATCCATTTTTTTATAGATTAAGCGACCCAGGATCCGGATGAAAATGCCGCAAACATTTTAGCTGTAATATCGTCACCATTGCTCACACCTTCATAGGCACCACGGATTGCGCCAACGATGCCACCCAGGATAAGCCCTGCGCCCCAACCAATAAACGTCATTGGAACGCCGACACCCAGCATGCCACCGCCGCTTGAACCTGCGTAGTAACCGCCAATTACACTACCAAATGCTGCGCTTGAAACTGCTGAAAAAATTGTTCCCAGTACGGTATCAATCGCTCCTTCAATAAGGCCCTGGGAGCCGTTTAACATATCTACGATGCCTGCGCCGGAGACATTTTCCATTTCAATAAGTGACATAACTTTCATAGCTAATTTCCTATATAGTATTTAAATAATATGATAGTTGTTCGCAAGTCGATCGTTTGACAGTCTGTATGAACAACATCACGCGGGTAATATTACTGGAACACTTTATTAAAACAAGGTACGAGTTAATTTAGATGGAAGATTAATTAGCATTTAGGAATTTTACCTGAATTGATTTTAGATTATTTTAAATTAAATAGTATAATTATTGTAATTACTGAGTTAATGCCTCTATTGAAGCATTGTGCGCTTTGATAGTTTTAATAGTAATAAAGCCGTATTAATATTAATTAAATATTAATTTAAGATTGATAGCCTGGCAAGAGATGGTAGAAAAGGCGATAGCTATCGTCTTTTCTACCATAATGTATTGAATTTTTTTAAAGATTTTCACTAGTACTGGTTTATTGTAAACGTCATCGCAGCATTTGCTGTTCCTGAGGTGACTTTATTTGCGATTTTTTTATAGCGCGCAACAAAAGGTATTATGACTTCCGTTTCTTTCTGAGTGTGATATTTAATCTCATTATCAAATATAAGCGGTGAAAGATCGGATTTATTCAAGATCTCGATTGCTACACCCTCAGCCGCACCCGCCACACTACTGTCAATGGTGAGGATACCATCACCCGTACTGCCAGTAGTCGCTTCAAACGAGACAAATACAGGTGAATCATCTGCCTCACATTTGATTGATACAGAAAAGTCTTTTGATGGTCCCGTCGTACCTATTGCACCAAAAACGGTATAAGATGTTGGAGGCATCAGCACGGTTTGATTGCGTTTCCCCGGTTCAACGATGCAGCTTTTCTTTACCCATGCAATATTTGTTGCTAGTGACACAGTAGCAACCGTTTTTTTATCAAGCGTGTATTCAGCAATGACATCTTTAAATGTTGTACCGCTGCTGATGGGACCTGTTTTGATAAAATAGACGGTTGTCCTGCCTACGGTTTCCCACGGTATTAAGTCCTGATAGCGAATATTTGTTGAATAGGGAACCATAAGCACACGTTTTTGTATATCTGATATCTGTACGCCTATCCCTGGCACGCCAGAGGCAAATATGTCACCTTTATCATTGCTGCTGACCACGGTGGTAAAAGAATTCTTCATCGTAGAAGCATATTTACCACTTTTAGTATTCAGAAGGCATGATGCTTTTACGCCTGATGTATTAACTTCAGCCTTTGCTAAAACGGTACCAATTTCAGCATCTGGATCAATATAGAGTACCGAGTTGGGTATAGAGTATGGCTTTGGATATAAAATGCAATTATCCGCTGCCATCGTTTCATAGCTACAGAGAGCGAGTAATAGACCACCGCCCAGGATCGTTTTTTTATTTAACATAAGGCTATATTCCATTTAACGGCACGTAGTTTCAGCTTGTGTAATCCCATTAATCGCCTGGCTACTGTTTAGCTGATAAGAGGCTTTACATTTTTCATGGCCATTTCGACCCCATTGCACCTGTAATTCTCCACTTTCATCTAAGCCTGACAGATATACCTGACCGTTATCACTCACTATGCCAGTAATTGATTTCCCTGCTAATTTGGACACGTTTGTGACGGTCGCACCAAAGGGTAATTTTTTACCCGTAGGATCAATAAGGGTTAAAATTGCTCGTAAGCCAACGTTTGCAGAAAATTCAGCGCGAGTGATTGAACCTCTGGTTGGAACGACACTTGTAGTTGCGACTTCAATCTCGGCATTTTCAGGCATAGTCTCGGTATCTAATGAGACATCGTTGCGGCGATATAAAGAAACATTTGGAACTATAGTGTATCCTCTGTAATCCGTTATAACCCCGACATCGTTTGTGATTCGTGTTCCCCCCACACCCGGTGCTTTCACTAATATCGCACTGTCGGAAAACGTCTGTCCCAGGGTAAGGCCATCTTCATGGAGTATCATGCTTCCAGATGCACCATAATTTATGTGTTGCCATGTATTATCATAATCATAGTTGGCATAGACTTCCCCATATGTCCCACTGTAATCAAGACCGGCGCTGCCACTGGCATAATCCCGATTATCATAGCCCTGTTGAACGTTCCAGCTTAAGTTGTTGCCTTCCAGTGCGGTACCGGCCATGCCCACTGTGTTTGCGGTTGAGCCTGGAGAGCCTGTTGTCATACCATAATTAAGCCAGGTATTTTGCATGAAAGCAGAAAATGGCACTGTAACATTTAATGAAAATAGTTTTTCGCTCTGCTTTTTTTTCTGGGAATCTGAATACTCAGAAGAGTATCGATTATAAGCATAGTTTAGGGTATAGCTTATGCCCTTCCAGCTATTGCTATATCCAATATTCGCTGAGGTTGTCTGGCGTTTTTGATTCCAGTAATCCTCAATAAAACCGCCAATGTTTATATAACCCCAATGGTCAGGTAAATTCTGACTAATGGTTAATTCTGAACGACTCTTCAACCGATCGATCATTGAATATGAGTAACTATCGCGGTAGGTATCCAGCGTATCATTAAGCGTTAAGAATCCGCTGGTAGAATAGCGATATCCCGCGATAGATACGTTTGTACCAGTAGAGCTCAAGTTTTTACTATAACGAAAACGTATAGACTGGCCCGAGAGATCTTCTCTGTTTTTCGGTGTTGACCATGCTTGAGTGACATCAACAGAAATTGCACCTAGATCGCCTAAGTTATTACCTATACCAGCTGTAATGGCCTGGTATTTTGACGCCGCCTGGAAGCCTCCATACAACGTGGAGTTCAAAGGAAGACCATAACTCGCAGTTGCCTGTGTGAAAGGAGTTTCATCCACATCATCATCAGAAGGACGATATAAACCAGTCGTGACACTGTATTTCAGACTGCCTTCTCGACGTAAAACCGGTAAAGACGCAAAAGGCACGACAAACTGTTGTTTACTACCATCAGTTTCTTCAATTTCAACCTCAAGGTCGCCGCTTCCACCTGTGGAGTAGAGATCGGTGATTTCAAAAGCACCCGGCGGGACAAAGGATTGGTAAATGGTGTACCCATTCTGCTTTATTAATACTTTGGCATTTGTTTTAGCTATACCACGAACAACTGGTGCATAACCCTGTAAACTCTCTGCATCCATGCTATCGTCCGTGGCAAGCTGAGCCCCTTTAAACGGTACGCTATAAAAAATATCAGAGGGAGAGAATTTTTCGCCTAAAGTCAAAACGCTCTTCAATGGAATGATATTACGTTCTGAGTAGGTATAGACATTATCCCAGTTATCGTCTTTACTTTGTGACGACTTATTCCATGTGCTATAGTTGCGTAAACGCCATGCGCCGATATTCAGACCTGGAAGTAAATTTAAGCTGTATGTTTCATTATCTGGATTGTTGTCGCGCGAATAACCCTTACTACCGTAAGCACGATAGTTTAAAAATAAGCTAGTAATTCCATTGTCAAATTCTTTTGGATTCACAAATCCACGAACAGATGCGACTAATGCTGCCTGAGGTATACTTAATTTAAGCTGCTGCAAATTGAAGTTAAATTTAGAGCTAGCTTCAGGGATCTGTTGAAGATCAACGCATCCTTTTTCATCTGCTTTTAAATCTTTAATCGCATGGGTGCGTACGCCATAATTGTTTAATTTTTCAAGGCTCAAACAGGGGATAAGTTCGTTGTTTTTTTGTTTTGAGGTCGTAAATTCTACTTCCGCTGTTTCAATAAATCCACCGTTAATGAATACATCAACCTTATAGACTCCTGGAGCTTGGGCATTAGCGTGTTCATATGCCGAAAGGTCGACTCGCTTTCCAGAAGCAGTTATATCATTAAGAAATGCAGGATTGAACAGGTCTCGTGCCATCGTCACTGATGGCATTCCAATCGTATTTAAACTTACCAGTATGGTTAAGCAAGATCGTAGCTTGAAATTTATAGCGGCCATCTTAACTATCCCTGTCAAATAAAAATTAATTATTTAAGCGTTGCTATACAGTTATAACATTGCCTTGTTGGTCTTACCTTTGCCTCCATGGTCGTTTATCACGCTCCATTCTAATACTCCGCTCTTGCTAATGTTTGCAGGCAGTTCATACGTTGTGGACGACATTGGCGGCAAATAGTTTTTTTCTGCCATAGAGATCACTTTCCCGTTCAGTGTGATCTGTGCAAGATTTATGTAATAAGGTGAGGTGTTTTTACCTGTTATACTGTTTCCATTTACCGTCCATGTTAATTTTTCAGAAAAGGATTCTGGTATGTTATCCATTAACTTTTTTGGGCGATAAATCAACTTCATTTTTGTTCTGACAGCAATTTGTAATGTGTTCCTGTCTTCATCACCATCCATTGCGGGAATTGATGTTATATTTAGAAAGAATAAGCTTTCTCTGTCAGTGGGAAGTTGGTTGTTCGCTTTAAAAATTCGAATGACGTTTTTTTGATTTGCATCTAATCTGAATAAGGGGGGCGTAACCATGAAATGAGTTCCTGATATATCATAGTTCTCTATCCATGATTTAATTAAGTATGGTGATGAGTCTTTGTTAGTTATACTTACAGATGTTTCTTTTTTACCTTCGCTATAAATAACTCGCGTTGCGCCAATTTGCGTTCCTGCATAGGCTGAGCAGGTAGTCAATGCCATCATTAAGGTCGTTTTTAATATGATTTTAGTAAGCATATATCACCTGGTAAAATAGTAAATATACGCTCCTGTAAACAGGAGCGTATAGGATTTATTAATCAAAAATATTAATAAGAAATCAGCATTGTTGCGGTTGCGTTAGCGGTACCTTCTACAATGTCTTTCTCTACCTGAACGTAGTTAGCTTTAAAATCAACATTAGCGCTACCACTGGTCAGCGTGATTGCTGGAGATTTAGTTCCTAACTTCATATGATTGCCGTTGCCATCCAGAATTTTAATCGCTACGCCAGTTGCAACACCTTTATCACCGTAGTTAGCCAGCTTCAGATATTCGTTGTTACCGTTGTAATATTCACCGTCAAAGGCAATATATGCAGCAGTTTTAGTCGCGGGACATCCACTCAGCGCAACATCGATAGATGCCAGACCATCTGCGCCACCTGCAGTAGAACCTACGCCAGAAAATGCGCTTTTAGGCACTTCACCCAGAACAACATTACCAGCACTTGAGCCGGAGTTCTGAATGTCGACAGTACATGAACCATCAGTGATGCTACCCTGGAACTGGACTGTGCCATCACTTGCCTGTGCGTTCAGGGCTACGAGGCTACCAGCGGTCAGCAATACAGCGAGAATATTTTTTTTCATTACGGGAATCCATATTAATAAGTACATCGTCCTTAAATAGGGCCTGCGCTAATAAGTCAGTAAACGTTTAAAAAATCTTTCAAGATGATTTATTACAACTTAAAGATCTGATTAAAGATCTGGCATCTGAAATTATGTTACTTACTATTAGATGTTCGCTTGGGCGCTATCTAGTATCAGTTTACTCTCATCACGATCGCGCATTAAGTCATGCTCCTGTGTGGAGTGGCGAAGAATTTAATATAGTCTCAGGTTAAGTGCATGTGAATTCTTACTGAAGTTTATGTGATGTTCAAGTCCGGTATCTTACCTTTATCCTCTATCCTGGTTTGAAACATTAATTTTAAGATAATGGCCTTCTTTCATAGAATTCATAAAGCATGTTAGTCTAGGTTTCACTTTAGGGATGAAGTGTGTGTTTGGAATTAGCAGTCATTAATCATTGTGAATCATAATAGTGGCTCTGATTCTAAAAGATAAATTGTTGTAAGTTCATGTTTTTATTATGGATGATAATAGTTAAGAGGGATTTTTACATTGAATCTATTTATGATTAATGAGGAAGTTATATTCGATGCAAATGCTAATGAATTGCAATCTTTGAAAGATAAGTTGGCAATCGTAAGTCTCAATGCCCCAACTGCACGCTGCCTCCAGCTTTTACTTGAAAGTAAGGGGAGAGTCATATCGCGTGAGCAGTTTTTAGCGGAAGTCTGGAATGCAAGAGGGGTTGTTGTATCACAGAATACATTTTATCAAAATATATCTTTGCTGCGTAAATCACTTGAGCAAGCTGGATTATCAAAAGATATCATTATCACTGTTAGGAAAAGAGGATTTATTCTTGCTTCAGATGTTGAAATTTCAACCTATTTAAATGTAGCCGAAAGGAGTAATGATAAACCTTTAAATGAACAAATAAATAAATTCCTTATCGAGAAAAAAACAGACCCGGTGGATGAGGGTTTATTAGCTCATAAACATAAATGCTTCAGAAAAAGAAGGGTGCTGAATATACCTATATGGATTTTATTAATTCTTATTGTTATGACGGGCGTTAATATGATTTTGTTATATTTTAATGTCATTTTATAAGTTTATGCAACTTTGTATCTGAACTTTAATAAGCGTTAGATTTAAATTGATATTTGAAATATAGCGTGTTTTTATCCTCCTATCTACAAGCAGACTGCCAGGTTATACCTGGCAATCAATACTTATCAGCGCTGTCTCAATCCCAAATCCAGCGGCGTCTTACTCGGTTCCCCACCAATCTCACGTGCCAGCTTCGGAACCATATAACCGGAAACCAGCGTTAACAATTCACGCATGATTAATCGGGCCTCATCATCTCCCACCATGAAGTGCGCAGCGCCCTGGACCTTATCTAGTACATGAATATAGTAGGGCATGACCCCGGCATCAAACAGAGCATTACTCAGGTCGGCTAACGTCGCGGCATTATCATTCACACCACGTAATAAGACGCTTTGATTGAGCAGTGTCACGCCAGCCCGACGCAGGTGGGACATTGCTGCCCGGAATGTGTCGTCAATTTCGTTAGCATGGTTGATATGGTTTACCAACAGGATTTGCAGCGAAGAACGCGCCAGCCGCAGGGTCAGGTCCTCGGTAATACGCGCCGGAATCACAATCGGTAAACGACTATGGATACGTAACCGCTTTATATGCGGGATCGCTTCCAGCTGAGTGATAAGCCAGTCCAGCTCATGATCTTTCGCCATCAGCGGATCGCCACCCGAGAAGATGATCTCATCGAGCTCGGTGTGGGCAGCAATATAGTCGAGAGCAGCCTGCCAGTTACGTTTTTTCCCCTGATTGTCGGCATAAGGGAAGTGACGACGGAAACAGTAACGGCAATTTACCGCACAACCGCCCTTAACCAATAACAATGCGCGATTGCGGTACTTATGCAATAGACCGGGCACCACGCTGTTTTGCTCTTCAAGGGGATCGGTGCTGAACCCGGGGGCAGCGACAAACTCATCCTGCGATGTAAGAACCTGTTTTAACAGAGGATCGTCAGGATTGCCTTTCTCCATTCGTGCAACAAAAGCACGTGGAACACGTAGCGCAAACAGGCGTTTCGCTTCACGTCCGGCGAGGAGGTTTTCATCTGCGTTCAGGTTTAAAAGACGCAGCAGTTCATCAGGACTGGTGATTACATCAGCAAGTTGCAATAACCAATCTTCTCTGGATGGGGTGTTTAGGGTTACAATATGCGCCATTTTGTGGCTTAGCTACCAGTTAACAATTTCAGAGGGCCTTATGGCGACTTACTATAGCAACGATTTTCGTGCCGGTCTTAAAATCATGATGGACGGCGAACCGTACGCGGTTGAAGCCAGCGAATTCGTTAAACCAGGTAAAGGTCAGGCATTCGCACGCGTTAAGCTGCGCCGCCTGCTGACCGGTACCCGTGTAGAGAAAACCTTCAAATCCACCGACTCCGCTGAAGGCGCAGACGTTGTTGATATGAACCTGACTTACCTCTACAACGACGGTGAATTCTACCACTTCATGAACAACTCCACTTTCGAGCAGCTGTCTGCTGACGAGAAAGCCGTTGGTGACAGCGCTAAATGGCTGCTGGATCAGGCTGAGTGTATCGTAACCCTGTGGAACGGCCAGCCTATCGCTGTGACCCCGCCAAACTTCGTTGAACTGGAAATCGTTGAAACCGATCCAGGTCTGAAAGGCGACACCGCAGGTACTGGCGGCAAGCCAGCCAAGCTGTCCACCGGTGCAGTGGTTAAAGTTCCACTGTTCGTTCAGACTGGCGAAATCATCAAAGTGGATACCCGCTCTGGTGAGTACGTTTCTCGCGTGAAGTAATTCATCTCGGGATGAAAGGCGCAGCGTTTTGCTGCGCTTTATCGATCGATAAAAGGTCCATGGACGATGCCGCGCACAATCAAAATCTTACTGCTGATGGTTCTTGCTGGCTCTCTTCTCACCGGATGCAACACGGCCCGTGGTGTCGGGGAAGACATTAAAAGCCTGGGTCATGCTATTTCTCACGCCGCCTCCTGATATCTTCTACTTTTCCTAAAAATGCTTCCTTTTCCGTCACTCGCCGGGATCCTGGCTATGCTTATGTGGCTGTACACAATAACTTTGCCTAAAAAAGGAAGACATTATGCTTAAGAAAACATGTGTAGCGATCTTTTCTGTCCTGGTGCTTTCATCAGTATTAACTGCCTGTAATACCACTCGCGGCGTTGGTGAAGATATCTCCTCTGGCGGCAGCGCGATCTCTGGTGCGGCAACTAAAGCACAGCAGTAATTTTGGGCGGTACGGGGCTTAATACGTCGCCGTACCCTCAGTTTACCGCTCAGGGCAGTGACAGAAACGGTGAATACCGTGTATCCATGTGCAGTTTCATTCGAATATTGCGCTTGTAGGTGTATACCGTTTTCCCATGAATGCTCAGTTTGCAGGCAATTTTCTGATTGCTGGCACCCTCCATCCACAGCGTTAACACTTTCTCTTCCTGACGTGTCAGCAATGGCGATGCCGCCGATGCAGGTTCACTGCTTTCCTGGGATGCTAGCGCCTCATTAATTGTCTGCGCCAGTACCTCCAGTGGGGTCGTTTTGGCCAACGATGCCCACAGGGGAAAGGCGTTCATAAATGCAGACATTTCAGGTTGTTCCTCTGAATGCAGCAAAACAAAAGGTGCGGTTTCACTGGCATTCATTACGGAAGAGAGCTGATGGATGTGCTGAAGGTCTGACGTAAACCCCTGCAAATCTGCAATCACCAGCGTCGGCTTCCACTGCAGAATATGCTCTCTGGCAAGAAAGAGATTGTTGAGGCCTGTCACCAACACAGGGGAAGGAAACAGCCCTGAATGATTGATCCACATTTCCAGGCCCATGCGGGTGTAATGACATCGGTCAATCAAAAGAATTTTGAACATTAGTTTTTCGCAATCGGCAAAGTGTAGTCGCTTCCTGCTGTCAGGAAGTGTCCCATAATAAAGAAGTCGGATGAGTTATAAATGAGTGAATTTCGCTGCTAATTACGTCTATTTCTCGCTTTCAAACGCTCAACTAATGTCTGAAATAAACACGTTGAAAAATGAATTCATGATCTTCAAAATATGAGATTCACCCGCCTTGCAGGACGACCTGTAAGCGCTTCTCTCATCGGGGACGGCCCCAGACTGTTATTTAAGTTAAGGAGCCTTTATGTCCTGGATTATTCTTTTTATTGCCGGTTTGCTCGAAGTGGTATGGGCCATTGGTCTGAAATATACCCACGGCTTTACGCGACTCACGCCCAGCATCATTACCGTTTCCGCCATGATCGTCAGTATCGTGCTGCTCTCCTGGGCTATGCGCTCGCTGCCCGTGGGAACGGCGTATGCAGTATGGACGGGGATTGGCGCGGTAGGTGCGGCCATTACCGGGATTTTACTGCTGGGTGAGTCAGCGAGCCTGGCGCGTATTGCCAGCCTCGCATTGATTGTTGCCGGTATTATTGGGCTGAAGCTCAGCACCCACTAATGGGGTTGTTCAATCCAGACCAACTGGCTGATATCAAATCCCTGACGGGTGGCAGAATTCAGTAGCCTCTGTTTCATCTCATCTGAAATCGTCGGTGTGCGGGAGAGGATCCACAGGTAGTCACGATTGGGCCCGCACACCAGCGCATGCTGGTAATCTTTATCCAGCGCAATCACGTTATAGCCACCATAAAAAGGACCGATGAAAGAGACTTTCAGCGCTGCGGTGTCAGACGCGCCGGTAAAGTACGCTTTTCCCGTCACTTTTTGCCACATGTCGCGCTCAGGGTTGTAGCCCCGGTTGATAACCTGAATACCGCCATCGCTCATCAGGCTGTAGTGAGCCGTCACCTTTTGTAGACCACGTTCAAAGCGGTGATCAAAACGGGCAATTTCATACCAGGAGCCCATGAATTGCTGGGCGTTAAAGGGCCGGACGACAGTCACGCCCCGGGGCGGAGTAGGGGCACTACAGGAAACAACCAGAAATGCAGCGGCAACGGCGGCGATGACGGGCAGGATGCGCATAGGCGTTTCCTTACAGGATTTTTGATAAGTGTAGAACCTGTCAGGAATTTTGCTCTCCCACCGGCTGGCGGGAGAGCGGAGAAGGATTACATAAAGACCACGGCAACCAGCGTGACCACGCTCAGGATGGCCGCCAGCCCGTAGAACACCCATTTCCCGTTAGGGACGTGGATCTTCAGGTCGTGCATGGCGTGATGAATACGGTGCAGACCACACCACAGCGGCAGAACAATCATCAGGAAGATAAATATCCGACCAATAATACTGTGGGCAAAGGCCAGCACCCGCTCGTAGCTCAGGGCATCCCCGGGATAGAGCCCCAGCGGCAGCATAATGCCCACCAGCAGAATAATGACCGGCGCGATGATGGCGCACCACATGCCGCCTGCCCCAAAAAGCCCCCAGAAGACGGGCTCGTCAGAACGTTTTGGAGTTGGATTAATCACAGTGGTCTCCTTACCAGAACAGGGCTACGCCAAGAATCACCACGGTCACGACCGCAGTCACCACCCAGAGTCCTTTAATGATCGGCTCTGGCCCCAGTTTTTCATTTTTGACGATAATATTTGCCGCTTTCGGCGCCAGCTCAAACCAGGTTTTGGTATGCAACAGCGCTGCCGCCAGCACGATGATATTCAGGATCACCACTATCGGGTTCTGCAGGAACCCGACAAAACCGGCCCAGGTTTCCGGACCATGCTTAAGGGCAAACAGGCCGTACATCAGTTCGATGCTGAACCACACCGCCGGTACCGCCGTGCCTTCACGCAGCATATAGAAGCGATAAAACGGCAGATTTTTCCACCAGGTGGACGGCATCGGCCGCACATAGGCTTTGCGTTTAGTCGTCATCATGCACTCCTTAGCGTGGTTTCAGGGTGGCGATAAGAAAGTCTTTCGAGCTTTCTACTTTGCCCTGTTGGATCGCGGCGGCCGGATCGACATGCTTCGGACAGACTTCCGAGCAGTAGCCGACAAAGGTACAGGTCCAGACGCCGTTCTGGCCGTTCAGCTGCGCCATACGTTCTTTCTTCCCGTGATCCCGGCTGTCTTCGTTGTAACGATGTGCCAGGGTAATGGCGGCCGGGCCGATAAACTCGGGATTCAGGCCAAACTGCGGGCAGGCGGCATAGCACAGACCACAGTTGATGCAGCCGGAGAACTGGTGATACTTGGCCATCTGCGCCGGGGTCTGCTTGTTCGGCCCCTGATCCGGCGTACGCGGGTTGCCAATGATGTACGGCTTAATGGCTTCCAGGCTTTCGATAAAGTGGGTCATGTCGACCACCAGATCGCGTTCGATTGGGAAATTAGCCAGGGCTTCGACCTTCATCCCTTTCGGGTATTCACGCAGGAAGGTTTTACAGGCCAGCTTAGGCACTTTGTTGACCATCATCCCGCAGGAGCCGCAAATCGCCATACGGCAGGACCAGCGGTAGCTCAGGTCCGGCGCCAGATTGTCTTTGATGTAGCCCAGCGCATCCAGCAGGGAGGTCTGCTCATCGTAAGGAACTTCATAGAAAGTGCTGTGCGGCGCGCTGTCCACTTCCGGGTTATAGCGCACCACTTCAACTTTCAGAGTTTGCATTTCAGCCATTCGCCGTCTCCTTTTTCTCGGCTGCTTCCGCTTCTGCACCGTAAACGCGTTTCGCCGGTGCCAGCGTGGTGATCTTCACGTCGCTGTAGTCCAGACGAGTAGAGCCGTCCGCGTCGCGATAAGCGAGGGTATGCTTGAGGAAGTTGACGTCGTCACGCTCCGTACAGCCTTCGTCCAGACGCTGGTGGGCGCCGCGCGACTCTTTACGCGCCAGGGCGGAGTGCGCCATACATTCAGCAACGTTCAGGCCGTGACCCAGCTCAATGGTGTAAAGCAGATCGGTGTTGAAGACGCTGGAGGTATCCGTCACCCGCACGCGTTTGAAGCGTTCCTGTAGCTCAGCCAGTTTGTCGATAGTTTTCTGCATCAGCTCCGGCGTACGGTAAATACCGCAGCCTTCTTCCATGGAAAGCCCCATCTCATCGCGGATTTTCGCCCAGTTCTCACTCCCTTCCTGATTCACCAGTTTTTTCAGGCGCAGCTCGACATCGGTAGCCTGCGCATCGAGCGCGGCACCGTTAGCGGCTCCGGCTGTTGCTGCGCGGACCATGGCCTGCTCACCCGCCAGGCGACCAAATACCACCAGCTCGGCCAGCGAGTTGGAGCCCAGGCGGTTAGCGCCATGCAGGCCGACGGAGGAGCATTCACCCACCGCAAACAGGCCTTTAATTCGGGTTTCACACTGCTGATCGGTTTCGATACCGCCCATGGTGTAGTGCGCGGTTGGACGTACCGGGATCGGGTCTTTAACCGGGTCGACGCCGACATAGGCTTTCGACAGTTCACAGATGAACGGCAGACGTTCCAGCAGCTTCTTCTCGCCCAGGTGGCGCAGGTCGAGATAGACCACATCGCCGCGTGGGGTGGGGATGGTGTTGCCTTTGCGCCACTCATGCCAGAAGGCCTGAGAGACTTTATCGCGCGGGCCAAGCTCCATATATTTGTTCTTTGGTTCACCCAGCGGCGTTTCCGGGCCCATGCCGTAATCCTGCAGATAGCGATAGCCATCCTTATTGACCAGAATGCCGCCTTCACCGCGGCAGCCCTCGGTCATCAGGATCCCGGAACCCGGCAGGCCGGTCGGGTGATACTGCACGAACTCCATATCGCGTAGCGGAACGCCGTGCTGCAGCGCCATGCCCATCCCGTCGCCGGTCACGATGCCGCCGTTGGTGTTATAACGGTAAACACGTCCGGCACCGCCGGTCGCCATCACCACGGCATTGGCGCGGATCTGAACCAGCGTACCTTCCATCATGTTCATCGCCACCAGGCCGCGGGCCTGGCCGTCATCGACCAGAATGTCGAGGACAAAATGTTCGTCGAAGCGTTGGATCTGGGGGAACTGCAGCGAGGTCTGGAACAGGGTGTGGAGCATATGGAAGCCGGTCTTGTCGGCGGCAAACCAGGTTCGCTCAATCTTCATGCCGCCGAAGCGACGCACGTTGACGCTACCGTCATCACGACGGCTCCACGGGCAACCCCACTGCTCCAGCTGGGTCATTTCCGTCGGGCAATGATGTACGAAATAATCAACGACATCCTGTTCGCAAAGCCAGTCGCCACCGGCTACGGTGTCGTGAAAGTGATAATCAAAGCTGTCATGATCCTGCGCGACGGCAGCGGATCCCCCCTCCGCAGCGACCGTATGGCTACGCATCGGGTAGACTTTTGAAATCAGGGCAATTTTAGCGTTTGGGTTAGCCTGGGCAGCTGCAATTGCTGCGCGTAATCCCGCTCCGCCAGCGCCAATAATGGCAAGATCGGCTTGAAAGGTATGCACGACATTCCTCCAGATTTTTGATATTTCGCATCTCACCTACCCTAAGGTAGTGCACGGCCCGGGAGGGCAAATGCGAAAGCGATTCCACTGCTCCTTTATGGGTAACGCAGTATAGCCGTAGGAAAGAGAGGGAAATTTGACGTGTTCGATTTTTTTGCGGTTCTTTCCCTCGATTTATCATTGCAATTGATGAATCACGTCACGAAATTATTGGTAGTTATAAAAACCCCAAAATTGACTGTGCAAAATTTGTCTCCGCCATGGGTTACGAGTAGACTTCGTCCCCTTGTCTGAAATCGGAGAAATTCTCATGAGCGAAACGGCCACCTGGCAGCCGAGCGCATCCATCCCCAATCTGTTAAAACGCGCAGCAATTATGGCGGAGATTCGTCGCTTCTTTGCGGACCGCGGTGTGCTGGAGGTGGAAACGCCCTGCATGAGTCAGGCGACGGTAACGGATATTCATCTGGTGCCGTTTGAAACCCGTTTTGTTGGCCCTGGTCACTCCCAGGGGATGAATCTCTACCTGATGACCAGCCCGGAATACCACATGAAGCGCCTGCTGGCGGCGGGATGTGGGCCGGTATATCAGCTGTGTCGCAGTTTCCGCAATGAAGAGATGGGGCGTCACCACAACCCGGAATTCACCATGCTGGAGTGGTACCGCCCGCATTACGATATGTATCGCCTGATGAATGAGGTGGACGATCTGCTGCAGCAGGTACTGGAGTGTCCGGAAGCCGAAACCCTCTCTTATCAGCAGGCTTTCCAGCGCCATCTGGAGATCGATCCGCTCTCTGCGGACAAAACCCAGCTGCGTGAAGTGGCGGCAAAACTGGATCTTAGCAATGTTGCGGATACTGAAGAGGATCGCGACACGCTGCTACAGCTGCTCTTTACCTTTGGCGTTGAACCGCAGATTGGTAAAGATCGCCCGACCTTTGTCTATCACTTCCCGGCAAGCCAGGCGTCGCTGGCCCAGATCAGCACTGAAGATCACCGCGTGGCGGAGCGTTTTGAGGTGTACTTTAAAGGTATTGAGCTGGCGAATGGTTTCCATGAACTGACCGACGCCCGTGAACAGCAGCAGCGTTTTGCTCAGGATAACCGCAAGCGCGCCGCGCGTGGCCTGCCGCAGCAACCTATCGACCAAAATTTGCTAGAGGCGTTAAAAGCCGGTTTGCCGGACTGCTCCGGCGTGGCGCTGGGTGTTGATCGTCTGGTGATGCTGGCGCTGGGCGCTGAGCAGCTGGGTGATGTGATTGCGTTCACCGTAGACCGCGCCTGACTGCGCGCCGGGTGGCGCTGCGCTAACCCGGCCTACGAAACATGTAGGCCCGTGCAAGCGCAGCGCCGCCGGGCATTTGCATTACAAACTCCCCGCTGGTCGCGTCTTCGCCGCCGACTTCAAGGTTCTTCCCGTCTTACGCCCGTCCAGACTTTCCAGACGCATCTGGAACGGTGGGAATGGCAAATCAATACCGTGTTCACGGAAGCCCGCCAGAATCAGCTGGTGGATCTCATGGCGCAGCGGCATGCGATGGCCCATCTCGGCCGCGTAAATACGCAGTTCGAAAATCTGGATCCCCTGCTGTAAATCCACCAGGAACACTTCCGGCTCTGGCGTGCTGATCACCAGCGAGCAGCGTTCGGCCGCCGTATAGAGAATTTGCGTGACCTCTTCGCTGTTAGCATCCGACGGGGCCGGCACGGTCAGCACCACACGCGTCACGGAGTCCGACAGCGACCAGTTAATAAACTGCTCGGTGATAAACGCCTTGTTGGGAACAATGATCTCTTTACGGTCCCAGTCGCTGATATTGGTGGCGCGGGTGTTGATCTTTGTAATACTGCCGGTCAGATCGCGGATCGTCACGGTATCGCCAATACGGATTGGTTTTTCGAACAGAATAATCAGGCCAGAGATAAAGTTGGCGAAGATCTCCTGCAAACCAAACCCGAGCCCGACGCCGAGTGCCGCCACCAGCCACTGCAATTTAGACCACTCAATACCGATCATCGAGAAGCCCACCAGCCCGCCAAACAGCATCAGCAGGTATTTGGTGATGGTGGTGATGGCGTATCCGGTACCTGGCGTTAAATCCAGATGCTGCAACAGGGCCAGCTCCAGCAGCGCCGGGAAGTTACGGATCAGCTGAGTGGTGATGATAAATACCAGAATGGCAATCAGCACCGCCCCGAGGGTAATCGGCTCCAGGCTCTCCACCCCTTGTACCGTCGAGGTCACATCCCAGAGGGTAATATTTTCCAGGAAGCCAAACGCCGAATGAATTTCCGACCACAGCACAATGACGGACAGCAGCGCGACCAGCATCAGAATAGATCGTACCAGGCGCAGGGACTGGGTACTGATGGCATCCAGATCCAGCTCAGTTTCATCGACCTCCACGGTTCCTTCCGTGCTGAGCATATGGGCCGGTTCCTCTTCGCCGCGCGCTCGCTGGGCGAGGATCTCGGCCCGGCGGTTTTTCGCCCGGTCAAACGCCAGACGACGGCGCTGAATCAGCATCCAGCGGCGAATGACGTGATAGACCACCAGCAACAGGAACCAGATCGCTACCGAGGTTTCAAGACGCGCCAGCAGTGCCTGGGCGGTAGCCAGATAGCCGACGGCTGCTGCCAGAATCGCCGCCAGCGGCGCGCTAAGCAGCAGATTCCACAGCATATGGTTGACCATGTTATCGCCGCTGCCCTCTTTGTCGAGATAGAGCGGGATGCCGGCTTTCTTCAGGCTCAGCGTCACCACGGCCAGCGCACCGCAAATCAGGATAAAGCACAGACGGCCGAGCGAGCCGGAAAACTCCCGGTCGTTCAGGTTATCAAACATGATCAGCGCCATGATCAGCGGGACAATAAGCCCGATGCTCATCAGGTAGTAGCGCATAGCCCGCGCCACGCGGCTACGCGGCCAGCCGAAGTGCGCGACAAACAGCCCATTCGGGCGGGCGAAGGTGGCGCAGATCATCACCACCCACAGCAACGGCACGGTGGCGGTTACGCCGGCACCGATAGCCACCGCCAGCGGATAAGGCCAGGCTTCGCGCAGGCCATAGCCCAGGGTCATCCACAGGACCGGCAGCGGCGAGGCGACCAGGATTGACCAGAAGACCGTGCGCAGCGTGAGCCAGAAATGGTCCTGGGTTACTTTGCCGACGCGGGCGCTGGAGCGGTCGAGGAAGCGGGTGAAGTGCCGGCGCGAGTAAATGCTGAACCCGACCAGAATCAGCGCTCCCAGCAGCGGGAAAATCGTCTCCTTGTTGGTGAGCATCATGATGCTGGCTTTGCCGAGCTGGCTGACAGTATCCAGCGAAATTAACCGCCGCAGATCCTGAACAATATCAATCGGCCAGGAGAAGGAGATCGGCCGTACGTCCGAGGTCCAGAACAGGTAGCGGTGAGTCGCCTCGTTGACCTCTTTTAACGCATCTTCCAGCTGGCTGTTTGAAACCTTCAGTTTGGTCAGCTCGAGCAGCAGCGTATCGCCGCCCTGCAACAGTGAATTCAGTAATTCCCGTTGCGTACGGAGCTGCGCTTCCAGAATGCGGTTCTGCTCGGCGGTGAGCGGCTTGCCGTCCGGCTGGTGGATCTGACGCAGCTGTGGCTGCTTATTCAGCAGATCTTCAAAGCGCAGACGCTGCACACGCAGCTGCGCCATTTCGGTATCGAGCTGCTGGGGTTTTGGCATCTCGGGCAGGCGGGCGACTTGGGCACGCAGCGCTTCACCGAGCAGGTTCGAGGAGCCCAGCCACTGTGACTGCTCGCGCAGCGTATTCAGCGCCTGACGCACCTGTAGGGTTTGATTAGTGGCCTGGCGTTGCTGGGAGGCCACCAGATCCATACGCTGCGCCTGCTGGTTGAGCGCGGCCGAAAGCTCACGGTTGACCTTGAATTGCTCAACAATGCCGGAGGGCAGGTTTTCGCTGTTTTCAGCCAGTAATTCGGTGCTCTCCAGCGCCCGCTCTGCTTCACGCTGACGCTGGCTGTTGAGCTGATTGCGCAGCGCCTGAAGATAAGCATCCAGCTGCTCGCCCTGTTTTTTCGCCAGCTCAGAGCGCATTCGCGCCAGCTCCTGGCGATTGTTGGCCGAAAGCTGCGCCAGCTCGAGCTCATCTACCAGCGCTTTTAATCTGGCAGATTCCGCCTGTATGCCCAGATTTTGAGCCTGGCTAAGGGCGGTATTGCCGGTTTGCGCTCCGGCCCGGCGTTCAACCTCATTGAGCTGACGACGGGCATCGGTTTGCTGCTGCGGCAGCTGGTTCAGGGAGTCTGCAATATCACGGGCGCGCTCCTGCTCCTGCTGCGCCTGGCGGGTTTTTTCCAGTAACTGACTGCTGACCTGCAGGATCTCCTGATTCAGGGTGTCAGAAGTCATGCCCGCAGGCACCTGGCGCGGCTCTTCACGCAGATCGCTCAGCTGCGCGCGCAGGGTTTGGGAAAGTTTGGGGAAGTTATCAATGACCTGTTGATACTGCGTGGCACGCTCGAGAGAGCCTTTACGCTCCTCAAGCGCGTTCAGCGCAGCCTCGAGCGCCTCAACGGTTTCCGGCTGGGCGGGCTTTGCCGCCTTCGCCTGCTCCAGTTCCTGTGAAATTTGTTTGCTGTCGGGGGCCGTAGCGGCGTACGCCCCCGTACTGAGGCACCAGGCCATCAGCAAAGTGATAATCAGGCGCACGTCAGTCTACCTTTTGCTTAGCTTTCGTCTTTTTTGTCATCAACCAGCGGGCTGGCTTCGAGTTCGGCAGCGATCTCTTCGTCTGACAGCGGCGCAGGCTCTGCATCCGTTGTCACGAAAGGCTCCGTCGAAACCGCCAGCGGCTGGCCGAGTTTGGTTACCGACAGGCTTTCGAGCTGCTCAACCAGCTTCACTTTACCCGGAGCAAACAGGTTGATCACGGTAGAGCCGAGCTTGAAGCGGCCCATCTCCTGGCCCTTAAGCAGCGCCACGGAGCCTTCATTTTCACCTTCAGGCCAGGTCCAGCGTTTGATCACGCCTTCACGCGGTGGCGTAATGGTGCCTGCCCAGACGGTCTCAATGCTGCCAACGATTGTCGCGCCCACCAGAATCTGCGCCATCGGACCAAACTCGGTGTCAAACAAGCAGATCACGCGCTCGTTACGGGCAAAAAGATTAGGGACGTTTTGCGCGGTCAGATGGTTTACCGAGAACAGGTCGCCCGGAACGTAGATCATCTCCCGCAGAATGCCGTTGCACGGCATATGCACGCGGTGATAGTCACGCGGCGACAGGTAGGTGGTGGCAAAGGAGCCATTGCGGAACAGATCCGCCATCAGATAGTTGCCTGCCAGCAGGGCTTCCAGGCTGTAGTTGTGGCCCTTGGCCTGCAGGATCTTGTCGTTTTCAATCGCGCCCAGCTGGCTGATCACGCCGTCAGCAGGCATCACCAGCACGTTCGGATCGGTATTCAGGGGGCGCACTTCATCGCGCAGTGAACGCACAAAGAAATCGTTGAAGGTGCGGTAGCTGGCGGTATCCGGCTTCTGCGCTTCCTTCATATCGACCTTGTAGTATTTCACGAACAGATCGATCACCAGCTTCGTCAGCCAGCCCGCTCGTTTGCTCGCGCCCCAGCCCGCCAGGCGAGTGAGCCACAGTTTTGGCAGAATGTATTGAAGCGAAAGTTTAAATGAGTTTAACAAGGTAGCCTCCAGGCCATTGTTTTGTCGTTCCTGATCCGGGTGTCAGACAGCCGGAACCTGAAAAAAGGGGACGATTTTAGCGACGCTTAGCTTAGTTGTCAGTCATCAGATTCAGAAAAGCTTTTACGCGTTTTTACCTGCGCCATGCTTTCGAGAATATGGTGATAGTTTGCAAAACGGGTTTCCGCAATTTCACCGTTTTCGACCGCTGCGCGTATGGCACAGCCAGGATCGTTGTCATGCTTGCAGTCGCGGTATTTACACTCGCCTAAATAGTCGAGGAATTCGACAAAGCCGTTAAAGATTTGATCGGGTTCGAGATGCCACAGGCCAAATTCACGCACTCCCGGGGAGTCGATCACATCGCCGCCGTGCGGGAAGTGATACAGCCGTGAGGCGGTGGTGGTGTGCTGGCCCAGACCGGAGTTGTCAGAGACGTCGTTGGTCAGGATCTCTTGTTGCAAACCGAGCAGGTTGTTCAGCAGGCTGGATTTGCCCACGCCGGACTGACCGGCAAAAATGCTGATGCGATCGGTCAACGCCTCTTCGAGCGGCTTCAGGCCATTCTGCGTCCGGCTTGAGACCATCAGCACGCGATAGCCAATCTTGCGATAAATATCCATCTGCTCATTAACGAAGTCCATGCCTTCACCGTCGAGCAGATCAATCTTGTTCAGGACGATCAGCGGTTCAACCTGCAGAGTTTCACAGGCGACGAGATAACGGTCGATAATATTCAGCGACAGCTCGGGCAGGATCGCAGAGACAATCACGATCTGATCGATATTGGCGGCAATGGGTTTTACGCCGTCGTAAAAGTCGGGGCGCGTCAGGACCGACGTGCGTTCGTGCACGGCTTCAACGATGCCTTTCACCGTCACGCCTTCTGCTGCGGCTTTACCCGGACGCCATACCACGCGGTCACCGGTCACCAGCGAGCGGATGGTGCGGCGAATGTTGCAACGGTGAACGTCGCCATCGGCGGATTCCACATCGGCATGCATACCGAAGCGGCTAATCACCACGCCTTCCGCGGGTTCGCCAAACAGGTTGTCGTCGTAATCGACCTTCTCCGAAGTGGTTTTAAGACGGCGCTGGTGATTGGCTTTCACGCGGCGCTGCTGCCCTTTGGAGAGTTTATTTTTACTCAATCGTGCTGGCTCCTGGTCGCCCATATTGGGCAAAACCTCTATGATACACACTAATTAATACTAGTTAACCTGCCACGGCCGGTTATACGAGAAGGGTGGAAAATAACATGAGTGCAGATGAAAACAATCTGATTTGGATCGATCTGGAGATGACCGGCCTGGATCCCGAGCGCGATCGCATTATTGAGATCGCCACGCTGGTGACCGACGCGAACCTGAATGTGCTGGCGGAAGGGCCCACCATTGCCGTGCATCAGTCCGACGCGCAGCTGGCGCTGATGGACGACTGGAACGTGCGCACCCACACCGGTAGCGGGCTGGTGGATCGCGTTAAGGCCAGTACGCAGGGCGATCGTGAAGCCGAACTGGCCACCATTGAGTTCCTCAAGCAGTGGGTGCCGCAGGGCAAATCGCCTATCTGTGGCAACAGTATTGGCCAGGATCGCCGTTTCCTGTTTAAGTACATGCCGGAGCTGGAAGCGTATTTCCACTACCGTTATCTCGATGTCAGCACTCTGAAAGAGCTGGCCCGTCGCTGGAAGCCCGAGATACTGGATGGCTTTAAGAAGCAGGGCACCCACCAGGCGATGGACGATATCCGTGAGTCTGTGGCGGAACTGGCTTACTACCGCGAACATTTTATTAAATTATAAGCGACAGGCCCGGCGGGGCAGCACTTGCCGGGCCTAAGCGGCTAAAACGATTTAAAAATGCTCAATATGACGAATATTGCAGCACTTGAACTAAATTTATAAAAAAACGCTTTTAGGGGGGTTGCAGCAGAAAGGATTTCTCGTATAATGCGCCTCCCGTAACGACAGAGAATTCATCGTTACGACAGCACAGATTTTGCGGGAATAGCTCAGTTGGTAGAGCACGACCTTGCCAAGGTCGGGGTCGCGAGTTCGAGTCTCGTTTCCCGCTCCAAATCTTTCGCTGTGCAGTAAGACCACCAATCGCAGGATTTCAAGTTGCAACAAGGCGGCAACTGAACGAATCCTTAGGAGCTTACTAAAGTAAGTGACTAAGGTGAGTGAAGGCAGCCAACGCAGTGGCGGCTTGAAAGACGAAGATTAAGCGGGAATAGCTCAGTTGGTAGAGCACGACCTTGCCAAGGTCGGGGTCGCGAGTTCGAGTCTCGTTTCCCGCTCCAAAATTTGAAAGGTATCGCAAGATACGCACCACCCAAGCGGGAATAGCTCAGTTGGTAGAGCACGACCTTGCCAAGGTCGGGGTCGCGAGTTCGAGTCTCGTTTCCCGCTCCAAATTTTTTCTCCTCCTCCAGATATCCACCGCGGAAAGCCCCGCCGGGGATGATTTGTTTCATTTCTGACAAACTCTTCTTAACAGACTTATCCACAGCTTTGTCTTTTTTCAGTGAATATGCGAATACTTCGCCTGATGAATAGTAACTTTATAATTCGTTGAAAATAATAAAGAAAATTTCATTTCAAAATGTTAAGCCGATCACTTGACCTGCTGCCAGGCCCAGACTACTTCTGGCTTTTAAATTTTATTCACAGCCTGTGGAAACATCATGCATCCCGTGGGAGCCCTTTTTCCACCACCCGTACCAGCCTGATTTTCTGCGGTAATTGCACCTCTACCACGCAGGCGTTTCGTTTGGCGATCTGCTGCTCAACCGCCCACTCTATGTGCTCATCAAGAAGTGGGTGCTCACCTCGGCGACTTTCCAGAGCCTGAAGATTGGCTTCGTCCCAGGGGGCATTTCCCAACGCGACCGCGACATTGCGCAGCCAGCGCAGATGTCCGATGCGGCGAATAGCCGATCCCTCCGTTACCTTCAGAAACCAGGCTTCGCTCCAGGCAAACAGCTCGATAAGCGGTGGCGCGTGCAGGGCCTTACGTGGGCTGAAGTCGTCCTCTTCCGTTAACTGCGAATAACGGTTCCACGGGCAGATGAGCTGACAATCATCGCAGCCATAAATGCGATTGCCGATTAATGGCCGAAACTCTTCCGGGATCGATCCTTCGAGTTCGATGGTCAGATAGGAGATGCAGCGACGGGCATCGACGGTGTAAGGCTCAACGATGGCGCCTGTGGGACAGATGGTCATGCAGGCCACGCACCGCCCACAGCCGTCCTCAACCGGCTTATCCACCGGCAGGGGAAGATCAATCAGCAGTTCACCGAGGAAGAAGAACGAGCCGGCGTCGCGGCTGAGGATAAGTGAGTGCTTACCTGTCCAGCCAAGTCCCGCTTTTTCAGCCAGCGGGCGCTCAAGTACAGGCGCAGAATCGACAAAGGGTCTAAAATTCAGCGTGGCGCACTGCTGCTGGATCATTTCCCCAAGCTTTTTGAGCCGGTTACGCAACAATTTATGATAGTCACGCCCCAGGGCATAACGGCTGACGTATCCCAGAGTAGGATCTTTCAGCGTACTGGCAAAGGCGGCTTTGGCGGGAAGGTAGTTCATCCGCACGCTGATCACGCGCAGGGTCCCCGGCAACAGTTCATGCGGGCGGGCGCGCATCATGCCGTGACGCGCCATCCACTCCATCTCGCCGTGGTATTGATTATCCAGCCATGCCTGGAGCTTTGGTTCACTGGCAGAAAGATCGGTATCGGTGATACCCACGTGTTGAAAACCAAGCTCAGCGCCCCACTGTTTAATGTTTTGCGCTAACTGATTGAGATCGAGGGGCTGTGACATGACGGACCATACTGTGAAGAAAAACCCCGCAAGTATACCACATTCTGTCTGGCCCGCGGAGGCGCTACGTCGCGCCGAAAAAGAGGCTGCGGACAGCATCGGCATGACGCTTTATGAGCTGATGCAGCGCGCGGGCGAGGCGGCTTTTGCCGTTGCCCGCACGACGTATCCGCGGGCCAGGCACTGGCTGATTCTGTGCGGCCATGGCAACAACGGCGGCGATGGCTATGTCGTTGCTCGCCTGGCGATGGCCGCCGGTATGACCGTGACGCTGCTGGCGCTGGAGAGCGAAAAACCGCTTCCCGAAGAGGCGGCAAAAGCCCGGGAAAGCTGGCTGGAGGCGGCGGGGGTTATCCACGCCGCGGATAAGGCCTGGCCCGAAGGCGTCGATCTGATCGTCGACGGCCTGCTGGGAACCGGTTTACGCAGCGCGCCGCGCGATAAAGTCGCCCGATTAATCGCTCATGCCAATCATCATCCGGCCCCTGTCGTTGCGCTGGATATCCCGTCCGGGCTGAATGCGCAGACGGGCGCCACGCCCGGCGAAGTCATTCACGCCGACCATACGGTGACCTTTATTGCCCTCAAACCCGGCCTGCTGACCGGGAAAGCGCGGGATGTGGTCGGGGCATTGCACCATAACGCCCTCGGGCTAGAGGGCTGGCTGGCCGGGCAGGAGACGGCGATCGACCGCTTTGACGCCTCGCAACTGACGCAGTGGCTTCCCCCACGTCGCCCAACATCCCATAAGGGCGATCACGGCCGGCTGGTGATTATCGGCGGCGACCACGGCACCGCAGGGGCCATCCGCATGACCGGTGAAGCGGCACTGCGGACGGGCGCAGGGCTGGTGCGCGTCCTCACTCGCCGCGAAAATATTGCTCCGATCGTTACCGCCCGGCCTGAGCTGATGGTGCACGAACTCACCATTCAGGCGCTGGACGACAGCCTGCAATGGGCCGATGTGGTGGTGATTGGCCCCGGTCTGGGTCAGGAGCCGTGGGGGAAAGAGGCGCTACGGAAGGTCGAGAATTTTCGCCACGCCATGCTGTGGGATGCTGACGCGCTGAACCTTCTGGCAATCAACCCGGATAAACGTCACAATCGCATCCTGACGCCGCACCCCGGCGAGGCCGCGCGCCTGCTTAACTGCAGCGTTGCAGAAATTGAAAGCGATCGCTTACATTCTGCCCAGCGTCTGGTAAAACGTTACGGTGGTGTGGTGGTGCTGAAAGGCGCTGGCACCGTCGTCGCCAGCGAGGGCGGGATGTCAGGCATCATTGATGCCGGTAATGCCGGAATGGCGAGCGGCGGCATGGGCGATGTGCTCTCCGGTATTATCGGGGCGTTGCTCGGACAGAAACTGGCGCTTTATGATGCCGCCTGCGCAGGCTGCGTCGCCCATGGTACAGCAGCCGATCGGCTGGCCGACCAGTACGGCACGCGCGGCATGCTGGCAACCGATCTTTTTGACACGCTGCGGCGTGTTGTTAACCCGGAAATAATTGACGTAGAAAATGATTAATCGAGTGATCCCTTTACCCGACGAACAGGCAACTTTAGATCTTGGCCAGCGCGTGGCGCAGGCCTGCGAGGGCACAACCGTCATTTATCTGTATGGCGACCTTGGCGCGGGGAAGACCACCTTTAGCCGGGGCTTCTTACAGGCGCTGGGGCATAAGGGAAATGTGAAAAGCCCGACCTATACGCTGGTTGAGCCCTACACCCTGGACAACCTGATGGTGTATCACTTCGATCTCTATCGCCTTGCCGATCCTGAAGAGCTGGAATTTATGGGGATCCGTGACTATTTCGCCAACGATGCCATCTGCCTGGTAGAGTGGCCGCAGCAGGGAACAGGTGTCTTGCCTGATCCGGATGTTGAAATTCACCTGGAGTATCAGGCGCAAGGGCGTGAAGCCCGCGTCACTGCTGTCTCCGAATCAGGAAACGCCATACTGGCCCGGTTAGCCGGTTAAAAAAAGAGATAACGGGATGATTAATCGCGTTAAGAGTTGGTTGATGGCTGCAACGGTGCTGTTTTGTGCGCAGGCCGGGGCAGCAACCTTGTCCGATATTCAGGTGTCCAACGGCGACAATCAGGCCAGGATCACCTTCAGCTTTATGGGCGATCCAGAGTATGCGTTTTCGCAGGACGATAAACGCAGCGTCGCGCTGGATATTAAACAGACCGGCGTCATCAAGGGACTGCCGCTCCAGTTCAGCGGCAACAACCTGGTGCACAGCATTCGTTCCGGTACGCCGAAAGACGATCAGTCCCTGCGTCTGGTGGTCGATTTAACCCAAAACGGCAGGACCCGGGCGGTGAAGCAACAGAACGGCGCGAACTATATGGTGATCTTTACCATCAATGCCGATGCACCGCCGCCGCCTCCTCCTCCTCCGCCGGTGGTGGCGAAGCGGGTGGAAGCACCTGTCGTGGCGCCGCGCCCTTCAGAGCCGGCCCGCAATCCGTTTAAATCCGGCAGCGATCGTATTACCAGCGTCACCAGCAGCAACACGGTGACCCGACCGGCAGCGCAGGCGCGCCAGGTAAACGGTGATAAAGTCATTATTGCGATTGATGCCGGACACGGTGGCGAGGATCCTGGCGCCATCGGGCCGGGTGGTACGCGTGAGAAGAACGTGACCATCGCCATTGCCCGTAAGCTGCGGACACTGCTGAACGACGACCCGATGTTTAAAGGCGTCCTGACCCGCGACGGCGATTATTTTATCTCGGTCATGGGGCGTTCTGACGTCGCGCGTCAGCAGAATGCCAATTTCCTGGTCTCTGTGCATGCCGATGCCGCTCCCAACCGCAACGCGACGGGGGCATCCGTATGGGTGCTTTCCAACCGTCGCGCTAACAGCGAAATGGCAAACTGGCTTGAGGAACATGAAAAACAATCCGAACTGTTAGGCGGGGCAGGTGATGTGCTGGCGAACAGCCAGTCGGATCCCTACCTGAGTCAGGCGGTACTGGATTTACAGTTCGGCCATTCTCAGCGTGTCGGGTATGATGTGGCGACTAACGTCCTGAATCAGCTGCAAAGCGTCGGTTCCCTGCACAAGCGCCGCCCGGAACATGCCAGCCTGGGCGTGCTGCGTTCGCCGGATATCCCGTCCATTCTGGTGGAAACGGGCTTTATCAGTAATAACGGCGAAGAGCGTTTGCTGGGCAGCGACCGCTACCAGCAGCAGATTGCCGAAGCGATTTATAAAGGCCTGCGTAAGTATTTTGATACGCATCCGCTCCAGTCTGCACCGCAGAGTGGCGCGGGGCAGACCGCCAGCGCCGTATTACCGGGCGAGTCGACCTCGACCAACTAAGGAGATTTCATGCCGATTCAGGTTCTGCCGCCGCAGCTTGCGAACCAAATCGCCGCCGGTGAGGTGGTAGAGCGACCTGCGTCGGTAGTGAAAGAGCTGGTGGAAAACAGTCTCGATGCGGGAGCAACCCGTATCGACATTGATATTGAACGCGGCGGTGCGAAACTTATTCGGATCCGCGATAACGGCTGCGGCATTAAAAAAGAGGAGCTGGCGCTGGCGCTGGCTCGTCACGCAACCAGCAAAATCGCCTCTCTCGACGATCTCGAAGCCATTATCAGTCTCGGTTTCCGCGGCGAAGCGCTGGCCAGTATCAGCTCCGTCTCGCGTCTGACGCTTACCTCCCGTACCGCCGAACAGCCGGAAGCCTGGCAGGCTTACGCCGAAGGCAGGGATATGGACGTGACGGTGAAACCTGCCGCACACCCGGTGGGAACCACGCTGGAAGTGCTGGATCTGTTCTACAACACTCCGGCGCGGCGCAAGTTTATGCGCACCGAGAAAACCGAATTCGGCCATATCGACGAGATTATTCGCCGCATCGCCCTGGCGCGTTTCGATGTCACCATCAATCTGAGCCATAACGGCAAGATGATGCGCCAGTACCGCGCCGTGGCGCAGGGCGGGCAGAAAGAGCGCCGGCTGGGCGCCATCTGCGGCACGCCGTTTCTTGAACAGGCGCTGGCCATCGAGTGGCAGCATGGAGATCTGACCCTGCGCGGCTGGGTGGCCGATCCGAAAGCGAGCAGTGCGGCTTTTGCTGAGCTCCAGTATTGCTACGTAAATGGGCGCATGATGCGTGACCGTTTGATCAACCATGCTATCCGCCAGGCGTGCGAGGATAAACTCGGTGCCGGAGAGCAGCCCGCTTTTGTACTCTATCTTGAAATCGACCCGCATCAGGTGGATGTGAATGTCCATCCGGCGAAGCATGAGGTGCGTTTTCATCAGTCGCGGCTGGTGCATGACTTTATCTACCAGGGCGTGCTGAGCGTCCTGCAGCAGCAGGCTGAGCCAACTCTCCCGTTGAGAGAGGTGGAGCCTGCGCCGCGTCCCATTCCGGAAAACCGCGTTGCGGCGGGAAGAAACCAGTTTGCCGAACCGGCTGTCGCGCGTGAGCCAGCCGCACCGCGCTTTGCATCCGGCGGCGCAGCCCCTCGCGCGTCGGGCGCCAGCTACCCGCATGCGCAGCCGGGTTATCAGAAGCAGGCGGGGGCGGTCTATCGGACGCTGCTTGACACCCCGGCCCCTGCGCAGAAAACAGAGGATGTCGCGCCTGCGGCCTCTACGCTGGTGGGGCATAGCCAGAGCTTTGGCCGGGTGCTGACCATTGTATCGCCAGATGCAGCCCTGCTGGAGCGTGACGGCCAGCTGGCGCTGTTATCCCTGCCGGTAGCCGAACGCTGGTTAAAACAGGCGCAGCTTGCGCCCGGGCCACACCAGGCCTGTGCCCAGCCGCTGCTGATTCCGGTGCGGATAAAAATCTCAGCGCAAGAGACGCAGGTCATCCAGCGCTATCAAAAGCCGCTGGCTGAAATGGGTATCGAAGTCGTAACCGAAGCGCACCATGTCACGCTTCGGGCGGTGCCTTTACCCTTACGCCAACAAAATTTACAAAACTTGATTCCTGAACTGATAGGCTACCTGGCGCAACAAACGACGTTTGATGCCGCCAACACCGCGCAGTGGATCGCCCGCCAGCTGGCCAGCGAGCATTCGTCGTGGAATATGGCGCAGGCGATCACGGTGCTGGCGGAGGTCGAACGCCTCTGCCCGCAGCTGGTGAAAGCGCCGCCGGGTGGTTTGTTGCAACCTGTAGATCTACATTTGGCGATGAACGCCCTGAAAAATGAGTGACTTGAGTAATACCAGCCTGCCAAAGGCAATATTTTTGATGGGGCCAACGGCCTCCGGTAAAACCGCGTTAGCCATTGAGTTACGTAAAGTTTTGCCAGTAGAGTTGATTAGCGTTGATTCCGCCCTTATTTATCAGGGGATGGATATCGGTACGGCAAAGCCTAACGCAGACGAGTTACGCGCGGCACCGCACCGATTACTGGATATTCTCGACCCGGCGCAGGCTTACTCAGCGGCAGATTTTCGTCGCGATGCGCTGGCCCAGATGGCAGAGATCACCGCAGCAGGACGTATTCCCCTGTTAGTGGGTGGAACAATGCTCTATTTCAAGGCCTTACTGGAAGGGTTGTCGCCATTGCCATCGGCAGACCCGGCGGTAAGAGCAAAGATTGAGCAACAGGCGGCAGAGCAGGGATGGGGTGCGCTGCACGAGCAACTGACTGAGATCGACCCGGTTGCCGCAGCACGTATTCATCCAAATGATCCGCAAAGGCTTTCCCGGGCACTGGAAGTTTTTTTCATTTCGGGTAAAACTTTAACGGAACTGACGCAAACGTCAGGAGAGGCTCTGCCGTATCAGGTGCATCAGTTCGCCATCGCCCCGGCGAGCCGTGAACTGCTCCATCAGCGAATTGAGCAGCGTTTTCATCAGATGTTAGCTTCAGATTTTGAAGCAGAAGTGCGGGCGCTATTTGCCCGTGGAGATTTGCATACGGATATGCCTTCCATTCGTTGTGTGGGTTATCGCCAGATGTGGTCATACATTGAAGGTGAGATTTCACATGATGAAATGGTTTATCGAGGTATTTGCGCCACGAGACAGTTGGCGAAACGCCAGATAACCTGGTTGCGCGGTTGGGACGGTGTTCACTGGTTAGACAGTGAAAAGCCACAACAGGCGTTACATGATGTATTACAGGTTGTTGGTGATATCGCAGACTGAATGTGTACAATTAAGCCGTATCGTGCGCAATTTTTCAGAATCGCAAGGTTCTAAGTACAAAACAAGCATATAAGGAAAAGATAGAATGGCTAAGGGGCAATCTTTACAAGATCCGTTCTTGAACGCACTGCGTCGTGAACGTGTTCCAGTTTCTATTTATTTGGTGAATGGTATTAAGCTGCAAGGTCAGATTGAGTCTTTCGATCAGTTCGTGATCCTGTTGAAAAACACGGTCAGCCAGATGGTCTACAAGCACGCGATTTCTACTGTTGTTCCGTCTCGCCCGGTATCTCATCACAGCAATAACGCTGGCGGCGGTTCCAGTAACTACCATCATGGCAGCAACGCGCAGGGTTCTTCTGCGCCTGCGCAGGACAGTGAAGAAACCGAATAAGGTTACTGGCTGTTATTTCCATATCGGGGAGCCAGGTTTTCTGCGTTCCCCGCTGATCTTTTTTGAGAGGTTTACGCTTGTTTGACCGTTACGATGCCGGTGAGCAGGCGGTGCTGGTACACATCTATTTTTCGCAAGACAAAGATATGGAAGATCTCCAGGAGTTTGAATCTCTGGTCTCTTCCGCCGGTGTCGAAGCAATGCAGGTGATTACCGGTAGCCGTAAAGCGCCGCACCCAAAGTATTTTGTTGGTGAAGGTAAAGCAGTAGAGATTGCGGATGCCGTTAAAGCGACTGGCGCATCAGTCGTGCTTTTTGATCACGCCCTGACGCCGGCCCAGGAACGCAACCTGGAACGTCTGTGTGAATGCCGGGTTATCGATCGGACGGGTTTGATTTTAGACATTTTTGCTCAACGTGCACGTACCCATGAGGGGAAATTGCAGGTTGAGCTGGCGCAGTTGCGCCATCTGGCAACGCGCCTGGTGCGCGGCTGGACACACCTTGAAAGACAGAAAGGCGGGATTGGTTTGCGCGGCCCGGGTGAAACCCAGCTCGAAACCGACCGCCGCTTGTTACGTGGCCGTATAACCCAGATCCTCTCACGGCTCGAAAGAGTGGAGAAGCAACGTGAGCAGGGGCGCCGATCGCGACAAAAAGCAGACATTCCGACGGTGTCGCTTGTCGGTTATACCAACGCAGGTAAATCCACCCTGTTTAACCAGATAACTGAGGCCCAGGTGTATGCCGCAGACCAGCTGTTTGCGACCCTGGATCCGACGCTGCGCCGCATTGACGTGGCGGATGTCGGAGAAACCGTGCTGGCGGATACCGTTGGTTTTATCCGTCATCTGCCGCACGATCTGGTGGCCGCATTTAAAGCCACCCTGCAGGAGACCCGTCAGGCGACGTTGCTGTTGCACGTTATTGACGCTGCGGATGTACGCCTGCAGGAAAACATTGATGCAGTGAATATTGTGCTGGAAGAAATTGACGCGCACGAGATCCCGACGCTGCTGGTAATGAACAAAATCGATATGCTGGACGGCTTCGAGCCGCGTATCGACAGGAATGAAGAGAACATACCGATTCGGGTCTGGCTTTCTGCCCAGACCGGTGTTGGTGTACCACTGCTTTTCCAGGCCTTAACAGAACGTCTTTCCGGTGAAGTGGCTCAGCACACGCTGCGTTTACCGCCCGAGGAAGGCCGACTGCGCAGCCGTTTTTATCAGCTTCAGGCGATAGAAAAAGAGTGGATGGAGGATGACGGCAGCGTGGGGTTGCAAGTGCGTATGCCGATCGTTGACTGGCGTCGCCTCTGTAAACAAGAACCTGCGCTGGTCGACTACGTCGTCTGACCGGAAAGGAGATGCCTGAAGGTTTTTGCCCTTTGGGATACCTGCATCGCAGTGGATGCCCCGGCATGCCAGGCGTTTGAAGGTATATCACCGCATAACAAATATGGAGCACATACATGGCGTGGAATCAGCCCGGTAATAACGGACAAGACCGCGACCCGTGGGGGAGCAGCAATAATCAAGGCGGCAACTCCGGGGGAAATGGCAATAAAGGTGGTCGCGAGCAGGGGCCACCCGATCTGGATGATATCTTCCGCAAGCTGAGTAAAAAGCTGGGCGGTCTTGGCGGTGGTAAAGGCACTGGCGGCGGTACTGGCCAGGGGCCGCGTCCTCATATGGGCGGTCGCGTGGTGACTATTGTTGCGGCAGCTGCCGTGATTATCTGGGCTGCCAGCGGGTTCTACACTATCAAAGAAGCCGAGCGCGGTGTTGTTACCCGTTTTGGTAAATTCAGCCATCTGGTTGAGCCAGGCCTGAACTGGAAACCAACCTTTATCGATGACGTCACGGCAGTGAACGTTGAGTCGGTGCGTGAGCTGGCAGCATCCGGCGTGATGCTGACGTCTGACGAAAACGTGGTGCGCGTTGAGATGAACGTGCAGTACCGCGTCACCGATCCGGAACGCTACCTGTTTAGCGTGGCCAGCGCGGACGACAGCCTGCGTCAGGCTACCGACAGCGCCCTGCGCGGCGTGATCGGCAAATACACCATGGACCGCATCCTGACTGAAGGTCGTACCGTTATTCGTAGCGATACCCAGCGCGAGCTGGAAGAGACTATTCGTCCGTACAACATGGGTATCACCCTGCTGGACGTTAACTTCCAGGCTGCTCGTCCACCGGAAGAGGTGAAAGCGGCGTTTGACGATGCCATTGCTGCCCGTGAAAACGAACAGCAGTACATCCGTGAAGCAGAAGCCTACACCAACGAAGTACAGCCGCGTGCGAACGGCCAGGCCCAGCGTATTCTCGAAGAGGCGCGTGCTTATAAGACGCAGACCGTGCTGGAAGCACAGGGTGAAGTGGCTCGCTTTGCGCGCATCCTGCCAGAATATAAAGCGGCTCCGGAAATTACCCGCGAGCGTCTCTATATCGAGACCATGGAGAAAGTGCTAAGCCATACTCGTAAGGTACTGGTTAATGACAGCAAAAATGGCAACCTGATGGTTCTGCCGCTGGATCAGATGCTGAAAGGCGGTAACGCTCCGGCGAAAAACGATAACAGCGGTGCCAACAATCTGCTGCGTCTGCCTCCTGCCTCATCAGGCAGCGCCAGCGCGAACACAACGCCTTCTTCTAACGATGGTGACATTATGGACCAACGCCGTGCTAACGCGCAGCGTAACGACTACCAGCGTCAGGGGGAATAAGGATGCGTAAGTCAGTTATTGCGATCATCATTATCGTACTGGTCGTGCTTTACACCTCGATCTTTGTGGTGAAAGAGGGCGAGCGAGGGATTAAATTCCAGTTCAGCAGCGTCGTGCGTGACGGTGACAAGCGTCCGGTGATCTATGAGCCGGGCCTGCACTTTAAGGTTCCTTTTATCCAGTCCGTGAAAACGCTTGATGCGCGTATCCAGACGATGGATAACCAGGCCGACCGTTTCGTGACTAAAGAGAAGAAAGACCTGATCGTTGATTCTTACATCAAATGGCGTATCAGTGATTTCAGCCGCTACTTCCTGGCAACAGGCGGCGGTGACGTCTCCCAGGCCGAAGTGCTGCTGAAACGTAAGTTCTCTGACCGTCTGCGTTCTGAGATTGGTCGTCTGGATGTGAAAGACATCGTGACCGACTCCCGTGGTCGTCTGACCCTGGAAGTGCGCGATGCGCTGAACTCTGGATCCGCAGGCACAGAAGATGAAGTCGAAACACCGGCAGCAGACGATGCGATTGCCAAAGCCGCCGAGCGCGTTCAGGCTGAAACCAACGGCAAAGTGCCGGTGATCAACCCGAACAGTATGGCTGCGCTGGGTATTGAAGTGGTTGACGTGCGTATCAAGCAGATCAACCTCCCGGCCGAGGTGTCTGAAGCGATCTACAACCGTATGCGCGCTGAGCGTGAAGCGGTAGCCCGTCGCCATCGTTCACAGGGTCAGGAAGAGGCTGAGAAGCTTCGCGCAACGGCAGACTATGAAGTCACTAAAACGCTGGCGGAAGCTGAGCGTCAGGGTCGTATAATGCGTGGTGAAGGTGATGCTGAAGCGGCAAAACTGTTCGCCGATGCGTTCAGCCAGGATCCAGACTTCTACGCCTTTATCCGTAGCCTGCGCGCTTACGAAAGTAGCTTCCAGAGCAACCAGGATGTGATGGTGCTGAGCCCGGACAGCGATTTCTTCCGCTACATGAAATCACCGGCTGCCAGCCGCTAAAACTAAAATGGCGCCTCACTGAGGCGCCATTTTTTTTACCACAAAAGTAAGGCTTAGTTACCCAGCAGTTTATTCAGCAGGCCGCCGACAATTGGCAGGCTTGCCAGGGTTGATTCAATCATACCACCCACAGTAGAACCAATGGTTGAACCCACTTTTTCTCCCAGGTCCGGGGCGATAGTGGAAAGATTAACGGTGCCAATCAGCGGCAGGTCAACACTCAGCAGATCGGTACCCATTGACCATGCAGCAGTCCCAATTTTGCTACCTAAAGAAGCCAGACCATCCTGCAGCCAGCCAGCACCGCTGACACATTCAATTTCAAACGCTGTTAATTCTTTCATTATAATCATCCTAATTATTTAGTTATTTAGCTCCGCCCTCTGGCGGCGCGAAACGATCCTGACAACCTTTGAAATATTCAGCAATACCAGAGGGTTGTGAATTTTATCTCATCTCTTTGAATCACATTGACGCATAACAGAAAGCAGTAATATTTGAAGATGAAATAGATATTGTGACTATTTCAACACGGCATTATTTCGTCTCTACCGCACCGCTTGTGATAAAAATCGGTCTGTCACACAAGATATTGAGGTAATCGTTTAACTGCTGATGAACCCGTCAATTTCGACGAAATTTGTATACAAAAAAAGCTGAACATCATCAAAACCGATGGTAGAATCCATTTTTAAGCAATCGGTGATTTTGAAAAATGGGTAACAACGTCGTCGTACTGGGCACCCAATGGGGTGACGAAGGTAAAGGGAAGATCGTCGATCTTCTGACTGAACGTGCTAAATTTGTTGTGCGTTATCAGGGTGGTCACAACGCGGGCCATACTCTCGTAATCAACGGTGAAAAAACCGTCCTCCATCTTATTCCATCAGGCATTCTTCGTGACAATGTGACCAGCATCATCGGTAACGGTGTTGTGCTGTCTCCTGCTGCGCTGATGAAAGAGATGAAAGGCCTGGAAGACCGTGGCATCCCGGTTCGCGAACGTCTGCTGCTCTCCGAAGCCTGTCCGCTGATCCTCGACTACCACGTTGCGCTGGACCTGGCTCGTGAAAAAGCGCGTGGCGCGAAAGCGATCGGTACCACCGGTCGTGGTATCGGCCCGGCTTACGAAGATAAAGTTGCCCGTCGCGGTCTGCGCGTTGGCGACCTGTTCGACAAAGCCACCTTTGCTGAAAAACTGAAAGAAGTGATGGAATATCACAACTTCCAGCTGGTGAATTTCTATAAAGTTGACGCGGTTGACTACCAGAAAGTACTGGACGATGTGATGGCGGTTGCCGACATCCTGACCGGTATGGTTGTTGATGTTTCCGATCTGCTGGACCAGGCGCGTCAGCGTGGCGATTTCGTCATGTTCGAAGGTGCGCAGGGTACGCTGCTGGATATCGACCACGGTACCTATCCGTACGTAACTTCCTCAAACACCACCGCGGGTGGCGTGGCAACCGGCTCTGGCCTGGGCCCACGTTATGTGGATTACGTTCTGGGTATCATCAAAGCTTACTCCACTCGCGTGGGTGCGGGTCCATTCCCGACCGAGCTGTTTGATGACATCGGCGAGTTCCTCTGCAAGCAGGGTAACGAGTTTGGCGCGACCACCGGTCGTCGTCGTCGTACCGGCTGGCTGGATGCGGTTGCTGTGCGCCGTGCGGTGCAGATCAACTCCCTGTCTGGCTTCTGCCTGACCAAACTGGACGTCCTGGACGGCCTGAAAGAAGTGAAAATCTGCGTTGCCTATCGTATGCCGGATGGCCGCGAAGTGGCCACCACTCCGCTGGCAGCTGATGACTGGCAGGGCATTGAGCCAATCTACGAAACCATGCCAGGCTGGTCTGAAACCACCTTCGGCGTGAAAGAGCGTAGCGGCCTGCCGCAGGCGGCACTGGATTATATCCAGCGCATTGAAGAACTGACCGGTGTGCCGATTGATATTATCTCTACCGGCCCGGACCGTAGTGAGACGATGATTCTGCGCGATCCGTTCGACGCATAATGATGGTTTTGCCCGGCGGCGTTGCGCTTGCCGGGCTTACAAAACCCCATCGTAGGCCGGATAAGCATCGCGTATCCGGCTTTTTCCTTCTCCTTCCCTCCTTTCAGTTTAAATAAATTCGCCGTTGACTATCTGGCTGGTTTATCATCATTAATGAATATCTCTGCGGATACACCGCGATTTACCCTTTTCCTGAGGTTGATGTGCAGTTAACAAGTTTCACCGATTACGGATTACGCGCGCTGATCTACATGGCGTCGTTACCCGATGGGCAGATGACCAGTATCTCTGAGGTGACAGAGGTGTACGGTGTGTCCCGTAATCATATGGTCAAAATAATCAATCAACTTAGCCGTGCCGGATATGTTGCTGCCGTCCGAGGGAAAAATGGCGGCATCCGCCTCGGTAAACCGGCACAGAGTATTCGTGTTGGCGATGTGGTACGTGAACTGGAGCCGTTGTCTCTGGTGAACTGCAGCAGCGAGTTCTGCCACATTACCCCCGCCTGTCGTCTGAAACAGGCGCTTTCTAAGGCCGTGCAAAGTTTTCTCATGGAGCTGGATAACTACACGCTGGCCGATTTGGTTGAAGAGAATCAACCGCTGTATAAATTATTGCTGGTGGAATGAAGAAAATTTCCACCGGAGATGACAACGGAGGAACCGATATGTCACAAGATCCTTTCCAGGAACGCGAAGCTGAAAAATACGCTAATCCTATCCCAAGCCGCGAGTTCATCATTGAACACTTAACTAAACGCGAAAAACCCGCTAATCGTGAAGAACTTGCCGTTGAATTAAACATTGAAGGCGAAGAGCAAATTGAAGCCCTTCGCCGTCGTCTGCGCGCTATGGAGCGTGACGGACAACTGGTCTTTACCCGTCGTCAGTGCTATGCCCTGCCTGAACGTCTCGACCTGCTGAAAGGCATGGTGATTGGCCACCGTGATGGTTTCGGCTTCCTGCGCGTCGAAGGCCGCAAGGACGACCTGTACCTCTCCTCTGAACAGATGAAGATGTGCATTCACGGTGACCAGATCCTGGCCCAGCCGCTGGGTGCCGATCGTAAAGGTCGTCGTGAGGCGCGCGTGGTGCGCGTGCTGGTGCCGAAAACCAGCCAGATCGTGGGCCGCTACTTCACCGACGCCGGTGTCGGTTTTGTGGTCCCGGACGACAGTCGTCTGAGTTTTGACATCCTGATTCCGCCGGAAGAGGTGATGGGCGCGCGGATGGGCTTTGTGGTGGTGGTTGAACTGACCCAGCGTCCAACCCGCCGTACCAAAGCGATCGGTAAGATCGTCGAAGTGCTGGGCGATAACATGGGCACCGGCATGGCCGTGGACATGGCGCTGCGTACCCACGAAATTCCGTACGTCTGGCCAAAAGCGGTTGAAGAGCAGGTTGAAGGCCTGAAAGAGCAAGTACCGGAATCGGCAAAAGCAGGCCGGGTGGATCTGCGCAGCCTGCCGCTGGTCACTATCGATGGCGAAGACGCCCGCGACTTCGATGACGCCGTCTACTGCGAGAAAAAACGCGGCGGGGGCTGGCGCCTGTGGGTGGCGATTGCGGATGTGAGCTATTACGTTCGGACCGGCACCCCGCTGGATGGTGAAGCCCGCAACCGTGGCACCTCGGTTTACTTCCCGTCGCAGGTTGTGCCGATGCTGCCGGAAGTGCTCTCCAACGGTTTATGCTCGCTCAACCCGCAGGTTGACCGTCTGTGCATGGTGTGTGAAATGACCATCTCCACCAAAGGGCGTTTAACCGGCTACAAATTCTATGAAGCGGTGATGAGTTCACATGCTCGCCTGACCTACACCAAAGTGTGGCATATGCTGCAGGGTGACCAGGATCTGCGTGAACAGTATGCGCCGCTGGTGAAGCATATCGAAGAGCTGCATAACCTCTATAAAGTGCTGGATCAGGCGCGTGAAGAGCGCGGCGGTATCTCATTTGAGAGTGAAGAGGCGAAGTTCATCTTCAACGCCGAACGTCGCATCGAGCGGATCGAACAGACCCAGCGTAACGATGCGCACAAGCTGATTGAAGAGTGCATGATCCTGGCGAACATCTCCGCGGCGCGCTTCGTTGAGAAGGCCAAAGAGCCCGCGCTGTTCCGTATTCACGATAAACCGACCACCGAAGCCATCACCTCGTTCCGTACCGTGCTGGCGGAGCTGGGCCTTGAGCTGCCGGGCGGCAACAAACCCGAGCCGCGCGATTACGCCGAGCTGCTGGAGTCCATCAGCGATCGTCCTGACGCGGAAATGCTGCAAACCATGCTGCTGCGCTCCATGAAGCAGGCGATTTACGATCCGGAAAACCGCGGCCACTTCGGCCTGGCATTGCAGTCATACGCCCACTTTACCTCGCCGATCCGTCGTTACCCGGACCTCTCTCTGCACCGCGCCATTAAATATCTGCTGGCGCAGGAGCAGGGCCACAAGGGCAACACCACGGAAACCGGGGGTTACCACTACTCCATGGAAGAGATGCTGCAGCTGGGCCAGCACTGTTCGATGGCGGAACGCCGCGCGGATGAAGCAACCCGTGATGTTGCTGACTGGCTGAAGTGTGACTTCATGCTGGATCAGGTCGGGAACGTGTTTAAGGGCGTGATTGCCAGCGTTACCGGCTTTGGCTTCTTTGTGCGTCTTGATGAATTGTTCATTGATGGTCTGGTGCATGTCTCCAGCCTGGATAATGACTACTACCGGTTTGACCAGGTTGGCCAGCGTCTGATTGGCGAATCGGGCGGTCAAACCTATCGTCTGGGCGATCGCGTGGAAGTGAAGGTGGAAGCCGTCAACATGGACGAGCGCAAGATTGATTTCAGCCTGATCTCCAGCGAGCGTGCGCCGCGCAACCTGGGTAAAACCGAGCGTGAGAAAGCGAAGAAAGGGACTGCCGGTAAAACCAGCGGCAAACGACGTCAGGCCGGTAAAAAGGTAAACTTCGAGCCGGACAGCGCCTTCCGCGGCGAGAAAAAACAGAAGCCGAAGGCCGCGAAGAAAGAAGCCAGAGCAGCGAAAAAGCCCTCGGCTAAATCCCAGAAAATCGCCGCCGCGACCAAAGCAAAGCGCGCAGCGAAGAAAAAAGTAGCGGAATAATTTTCCCTGACCTTGATCCTCTCCCTTTTGGGAGAGGAGTACAGTAATTAATGAGAATCATCAATGAGTGAAATGATTTACGGCATCCATGCGGTGCAGGCCCTGCTGGAGCGCGCACCGGAGCGTTTTCAGGAAGTATTTATTCTGAAAGGGCGTGAAGACAAACGCCTGATGCCGCTGATCCATGCCCTGGAAGCGCAGGGCGTGGTGATCCAGCTGGCGAACCGTCAATATCTGGATGAGAAAAGCGAAGGCGCGGTACACCAGGGGATCATCGCCCGCGTGAAGCCGGGCCGCCAGTATCAGGAAAACGATCTGCCGGATCTCATCGCAACTCTGGATAATCCGTTCTTCCTGATCCTCGACGGCGTGACCGATCCGCACAACCTCGGTGCCTGCCTGCGCAGCGCCGATGCGGCGGGTGTCCACGCGGTGATCGTGCCTCGGGACCGTTCCGCACAGCTCAACGCGACGGCCAAAAAAGTGGCCTGTGGCGCGGCGGAAAATGTGCCGCTGATCCGCGTGACCAACCTGGCGCGCACCATGCGTCAGCTGCAGGAAGAGAATATCTGGATCGTAGGTACCGCAGGTGAAGCGGACCATACCCTGTTCCAGAGCAAAATGACCGGCCGCATGGCGCTGGTGATGGGTGCCGAAGGCGAAGGTATGCGTCGTCTGACCCGCGAGCACTGCGACGAGCTGATCAGCATTCCGATGGCGGGCAGCGTTTCGTCCCTGAACGTCTCCGTAGCAACCGGCATCTGCCTGTTTGAAGCGGTGCGCCAGCGCGGGTAGCCTGTTGTGCCGGGTGGCGGCTTCGCCTTACCCGGCCTACAAAAGCTCGATTCCGTAGGCCGGGTAAGCGCAGCGCCACCCGGCACATACCTCACTCCTCCAGCGACCGCAAATGGTCATCCTTCCTGAGCGTCATCAGCGCCACAATACTCACCACCGCCGTCGCCATGACGTAATACGCCGGAATATCCAGATTCCCGGTCTCTTTTATCAGTCCGGTAATGATTAAGCCCGCGCACCCCGAAAATATGGCGTTCGACAGTGAATAAGCCAGCCCCAGCCCGGTATAGCGCACTCGCGTCGGGAACATCTCTGACAACATGGCGGGTCCTGGCCCTGCCAGCATCCCCACCAGTCCACCGGCAATCAGCACCACTATCGCTTTCACCGCCAGGGTGCTGGATTCCGCCTGCAAAATTTTCAGCAGCGGCAGGGCAAGGATCAGCAGCAGTGCGGCGGCAGCCACCATCACCGTGCGCCGTCCGATGCGGTCACTTAGGATCCCCGACGGAATAATGGTCAGCGCAAAGCCGACATTGGAGATCACCGCAATCAGTAGCGCCTGGTTAAAGCCGGTATGCAGGGCCGATTGCAGATAGGCGGGCATGATCACCAGATAGGTATAGCCCGCGGCAGACCACACCATCACCCGGCCGATCCCCATCACGATGGCCTTCAGGGTGTCACCGGTCCGCGCCTTCACCACCACCGGTTTGGTTTGCTGTTTCACGAAGCTCGGCGTCTCTTCCATGCTCACCCGCAGCCACAGGGCCACCGCCCCCAGCGGCAGGGCAATAAAGAACGGGATGCGCCAGCCCCAGTCGTGTAAAGCTTCTGGCGTCAGCAACGCCGAGAGCAGCGCCACGATCCCCGCCCCGGCCAGCAGACCCAGCGCAACGGTAAAGGACTGCCATGCGCCGTACAGTCCGCGTTTGCCGCGTGGAGCGAACTCGGTCATCAGCGACACTGCGCCGCCATACTCGCCGCCGGCGAACAGCCCCTGCAGGATCCGCAGGCCGGTGATGAGCAGCGGCGCGGCAATGCCGATACTGGCATACACCGGCACGACGCCGATCGCCGCCGTGGCCAGGGTCATCATCACCAGCACGATGATCAGCGTGGGCTTGCGCCCGATACGATCGCCGAGCCGCCCGAAGACGATAGCGCCCAGCGGACGGAAGAAAAAGGCGATAGCAAAAGAGGCGTAGGTGAGGATCAGGCTGGTCAGCCCGGCCTCACCGCTGAGCTGGAAAAAGTTTTTTGCAATCACGGTGGCCAGAAAACCGTACACCGCAAATTCATACCATTCGATAAAGTTACCAATAGAGCCAGCAACTAAAGCACGCTTATGGGCATCCGGCGCCCGCTGAGTGGATTGCATCGTTATTCTCTCCATGAGGGTAAGAATAAATTATTCACCATAAAAACAGATGGGAAATTTATTATTCGTTCATTGTGTGAGCTAATTCACGCTTGCAAGGGGCGATATTTTGCGACCGCTTTCGTGCAGCGTCTGCCCGCTCTGTCCATAATTACCTCATTGCCATAGAAGGAGGGATACATTATGCACTGGCAGACGCACACTGTTTTTAATCAGCCTGCGCCACTCACCAACAGCAACCTTTTTCTTTCCGACCGAGCCCTGTGTGAAGCGGTCAGCCGTGAAGGTGCCGACTGGGACGCCGAGCTACTCGCCAGTATCGGCCAGCAGCTGGGTACCGCAGAATCACTGGAACTGGGCCGCCTCGCCAACGTCAATCCACCCGAGCTGCTGCGTTTTGACGCCAGCGGAACCCGGCTGGACGATGTGCGCTTTCATCCCGCGTGGCATCTGCTGATGCAGGGCCTCTGCGCCAACCGGGTACATAACCTGGCGTGGGAAGAGGAGGCGCGCAAAGGGGCCTTCGTAGCCCGGGCAGCGCGTTTTATCCTGCATGCGCAGGTAGAAGCCGGCACGCTCTGCCCGATCACCATGACCCATGCCGCCACGCCGCTGTTGCAACAGGTGTTACCGCGATCCTTCCACGACTGGCTGACGCCGCTCCTTAGCGATCGGTATGACTCCCATCTGGCGCCGGGTAACCAGAAGCGCGGTCTGTTAATCGGTATGGGGATGACGGAAAAGCAGGGCGGATCGGATGTCCTCAGCAATACCACCCGGGCAGAGCGCTGCAGCGACGGCAGCTACCGGCTGGTGGGCCATAAGTGGTTTTTCTCGGTGCCGCAAAGCGATGCGCACCTGGTGCTGGCACAGGCGAAAGGCGGCCTGTCGTGCTTTTTCGTTCCCCGTTTTCTGCCTGACGGCCTGCGCAATGCCGTGCATCTGGAGCGTCTGAAAGACAAGCTGGGCAACCGCTCCAACGCCAGCAGTGAAGCCGAGTTTCTCGACGCTACCGGCTGGCTGCTGGGCGAAGAGGGTGAAGGCGTGCGCCAGATCCTGAAGATGGGCGGCCTCACCCGTTTCGACTGCGCGCTGGGCAGCCACGGCCTGATGCGCCGGGCATTCTCGGTGGCGTTATATCATGCCCACCAGCGACAGACCTTTGGCAAAAACCTGATCGATCAGCCGCTGATGCGCGATGTGTTAAGTCGCATGGCGCTCCAGCTGGAGGGGCAGACGGCGCTCCTGTTCCGCCTGGCGCGGGCCTGGGATCGCCGTGACAGCGAGCACGAAGCTCTGTGGGCGCGGCTGTTTACCCCGGCCGCGAAACTGGCGATCTGTAAAGCGGGGATCCCGTTCGTCGCCGAAGCGATGGAGGTCCTTGGCGGCATCGGCTATTGCGAAGAGAGCGAGCTGCCGCGCCTGTACCGGGAGATGCCGGTCAACAGTATCTGGGAGGGCTCGGGCAATATCATGGGGCTGGATGTGCTGCGGGTGCTGGCGAAGCAGCCTGCGGTGATGGATCTGCTGGCCGATGATTTTGCCGACGTGAAGGGGCAGGATCGGCACTTCGATCGAAGCTGGCGTCAGCTACAGCAGAAGCTACGTAAACCACAGGAGGCGCAGGGAAGGGAGATCGCCCGGCAGATCTTCCTGCTGGGCGCGGGGGCACAGATGTTGCGCCATGCATCACCGCCGGTGGCGCAGGCCTGGTGCCGTGAAATGCTCGACGCCCGGGGAGGATCCCTGCTCAGCGAGCAGGTCCAGGACGACCTGCTGCTGCGCGCCACGGGCGGCGTGGCCTGATCCTTACAGGCGGAACAGGCTGACCAGATCGGTCAGGTGTGAACCCTTCCCGCGCAGAACCTGCGCCGTCTGTTCACTGCGCGAGACGCGGTCGGCGTTGATATGCGACGCTTCGCCGATATGCGTCATCGCCAGGTTCACCTGACCAATGCCTGCCGACTGCTCGCGGGAGGCATGGTTTATCTCCGTAACCAGCTGATTGATATTGTCGATGTGCTCGATGATGCTCTCCATCGCATGCCGGGTCTGCTCCGACAGGGCGTGGCCCTCGCTTACCTTGCTGAGCGTATCGCCAATCAGCTGTTCAATCTCCTTCACCGCATTGGCGCTACGCGCTGCCAGGGCACGGACTTCCTGGGCCACCACGGCGAAGCCTTTACCGTGCTCTCCCGCCCGGGCGGCTTCTACAGCGGCGTTCAGCGCCAGAATATTGGTCTGGAAAGCGATCCCTTCAATTACCCGCGTGATGGCTTCGATGCGTTTCGATGCTTCGCGAATATCGTCCATGGTGGCAACAGCATTGCTGACGGTCTCTCCGCCCTGATGCACCGCCCGGGAGGTTTCGCCCACCAGCTGCTGGGTCTGCTCCATATTGGCCGCATTCTGCTGCACGCTGGCCGCCAGCTGCTCCATGCTGGCGGAGGTCTCTTCCACGCTGCTGGCCTGCTTGTTGATCTGCTCAGAGATCTCGCCGGTATCCGCTGCCAGGGCGTTGGTTCCCAGATGGATATCTCCCGCGGCTTCGCGCACCTGCAGCACGATTTTTTGCAGACCGCCGCCAATGCCGTTGATGGCATTGATCAGCTGGCCCACCTCATCCTGACGAGTGGCAGGCAGGGTAGCGCGTAGATCGCCGGCAGCATATTGTTCTGCCAGACCAATCACATCGCGCAGCGGGCGTGAAAGCCAGCGGCGGATGATAAACACGAACAGCATGGCGAAGAGTGCGGACAGGGCCACGCCGGCCAGCAGGAAGCGATCCCGCAGGCTGGTCACATCGGCCAGCAGGACGGTTTTATCCACCTCGCCCACGATGGTCCAGTTCCAGCCCGGGAGCGGCGTCCAGGCCATAATCAGCGTGCGACCATCGGCGCTCTGGCGCTCCAGGGTGCCGGATTTATCCCCCAACAGCTGCTGCTGAACGCCATTCTCCCACGTCGGCAACCGCCCCTCTTCTGCGCTATGGAACAGGTACTGGCCGTGATTTTTGCCGTTACTGCGGTCCAGTACAAAGAAGTGACCGCTCTCGCCCAGACGACGGCTGAGGATCTTCTCGCGCATGACGTTCCACGAGTGAGTAATGTCGACCCCAACGAAGATAATGGCGATCACCTGCCCGCCCGCGTCTTTTACCGGCTGATACTGGGTGATATAGCGTTTGCCGAACAGCAGGGCGAGGCCGCGATAAACCTCACCTTTGGTGACTACCGCCCAGGCAGGACTGGCATGATCCAGTACCGTCCCGATGGCCCGATCGCCGTTCTCTTTACGCAGCGAGGTTGCCACGCGGACGAAGTCATCGCCGTTGCGGACAAACAGCGTCGAGATAGCACCGGTGCGATTCAGGAAATCATCGGGCGTGGTGTTGTTCTCATGGAGTTCCGTATCGCCGCCTTTCAGCAGCGGAACGTTCTGACCGTTGATGGTGCGGGGCTGGCTGACGTCAAGGCTCAGCGGCTGCGGCAAAAAGGTGGTGAACAGACGGGTATAGCTCTCCACCTCTTCGGTGAGGCTGGTATTGAACATCTGCACCATGTCCACCACGCCGGTGGACTGATTATGCAGGTCTTCTATAGCCAGGGATTCGAGTTTTTGACTGGTGTTATAGCTCAGGAGAAAAGTGAAAAGCAGAAAGAGTGTAGCGACACTCAAGCCGGTAAGCAGCGATAGCTTTGTGCCCAGACCTGCACGGCGAAAAAAGTTGATCATAAATTGCTCATTGCTAAAAAGGTAACGCTTTTCAACGGCAGAGCGGGGATAACATTTATTGGGTTTATGTAACAAAATGTTACAAGAATGTCTCAGGGTAGTAGCGGCAAGGATAATAAAATTGTAAATGTTAAAAAGCCACTCTTTTTTAGTGGCTTTTTATCGGCGCTTTTCAGGCGTAGAGAATGGCTTGTACCCGCCAGCGATCAACATGGCTGTCTTCCTGCATGGTTATGATGCGATACCACGACGCTCCCTGTTCATCTGCTTTAAGCGCGATCATGCGCTCTACATCCTGCGGACTCCCTGAGATATCACTCACGGAAATCAGTCCAATTTCATTCAAACCCGTCACACAATCAGCGCTGGCAAATTCGGCTGACTGAGCGGCAGTACTCACCAGACCGGCTGAGAGTAACAGTGAGGTCAAAGCAAGAGATCGTTTCATCGTCAGCTCCATTTTACGTGTCCCCGGTATCCGCCGGGCAATCCTTCGCAAATAAACTCATTTCCATTGCCGCAGGCATGGAGTTTATTGTGGACAGGAAAACGTCTATGGACGCAAAGCAGTGTAAATGTCGTTTAAATACCGCGCGTTATTTACGGTATAAAATGGCCTGCGAGTACCATTGTCCCGTCACGATGGTTTCATCGATAAGGATAATGACGTAGTAATCTGCTTTCGCGGCGACGGCTTTTGCTTTGATGGCATCTTCCACATCTGCGGGAGAGCCTCGCTCAAGTGCGGTGACGGTACCCATCCGTTGTAATCCTTCCGTCTGATTACGACGAATCTCTTGTGGGTGGTCGGCAACCGGTGGTGCAGGCTGTGGCGTGCCTTCTAACGCGCTACATCCGCCCAACACCAGCATCAGCAATAAAGCAGCAAACCTTCGCATAACCATATCTCGTTTCCTGATAGCCATAGTGTAGAACTCTGTTGATTTAGGATTGGGGGAATGTTCCCAAATTGTTAGCTGTGGCGTAAATTTCGAATGAAAATTGTGCGAAAGCGTAATCCAGTTCTCAACATTTTAAATCACCCTTTAGCATGAGGCCCAATGATGATTGAGCTTGAAATACGACAATTCGGCGACCATGAGAGTGTACATGCCGTTCCGGCGGGAAAACTGTCTCAGCCGTTGCCGGTTGTTATTTTTTATCATGGTTTTACCTCATCAAAGCTGGTCTACAGCTATTTTGCGGTTGCCCTGGCGCAGGCCGGTTTTCGGGTGGTAATGCCGGATGCACCGGATCATGGCGCACGCTTTACGGGGGATGAGCAGGCTCGTCTGGGGCAGTTCTGGCCGATCCTGCATGGCAACCTCACTGAATTTGCCGCGCTACGGGATGGTTTGTATCAGGCCGGGCTGGTGGCGGATGAACGTCTTGCGGTGGCCGGGGCCTCGATGGGCGGGATGACCGCGCTGGGCATCATGGCGCGCCATCCGGAGGTGAAATGCGTGGCAAGCCTGATGGGCTCTGGCTACTTTACCTCGCTAGCCCCTACGCTGTTCCCCCCACAGCCATCTGCGTCCTTCGCGGAGATGGTCTCTCCGCTTGCCGACTGGGAAGTAACGACCAGGCTACCCCGGCTGGCCGATCGTCCGCTGCTGCTGTGGCACGGGGAAGAGGATGATGTGGTGCCCGCCGCGGAGACCTTCCGTTTGCAGCAGGCATTGCGGCATGAAGGGCTGGACAAAAACCTGACCTGCTTGTGGGAGGGAGGGGTGAAACATCGCATTACGCCGACTGCCCTCGATGCCACGGTGGCGTTTTTCCGTCAGCATCTTTAAACGCGCAGGATCTTCACCCCCTGATCTTCCAGTTTCTGGAGGATCTGTGGGTCAGCACTTTTACCGGTGATCACCAGGTCTATCTGCTCGGCGCGGCTGAATAACATTCCCGCGCGCTCCCCGACCTTGCTGCTGTCAACCAGCACCACCAGTTTGCCGACCACGTTCAGCATGTTCTGTTCCGCCATCGCCGTCAGCATATCGGTTTTATACAGCCCTTCGGCGGTAAGTCCTTTCCCGCTGGTAAACATCCAGTGCCCGGCATAGAGCGTGTTCTCGCTGTCCTGCGGACTTAAGGTAATGGACTGGCTCTTGTTGTACTGTCCGCCCATGATCACCACGCTTTCGTGCTCCTGATCGATGAGGTAGTTGGCCAGCGGCAGGTAGTTGGTAATGATCTGCACCGGCTTGCCGCACATTTCGCGACCCAGCAGAAAGGCAGTTGAGCCACAGTTAATCACCACGCTTTCACCGGGATTCACCAGCTGGGAGGCGGCCCGGGCAATACGCACTTTCTCGTCATGATTCTGTGCCTGATGAATGTTCATCGGAGACCAGCGCGGGCGTTGTTGGCTGATCCCTTCCGCACCGTTACGGACTTTTTTCAGCTTCCCGCTTTCATCAAGTTTATTAATATCCCGGCGCGCGGTGGCAGGGGAAACGCCCAGCCGGGCAATCACTTGTTCCACGGTAACAAACCCCGTCTGCGCCAGGAGTTCGAGTAAGATTTGATGCCGCTGTGCTTCTGTCATGAGCTATTCCGAAATAAATTGATGTTAAAAGATGATATTTGAAATAGCCTGAAATTACTAAGTAAATGATGGACTCGCCAGGCGCAGCGCCTGGCGAGGGGGAAGCAATTACAGGAAAGATTTGAACGGCAGATCCGGCTCAATGGTGAAGCAGTCGTCAAAGCCGCGCGGGTAGTGATACTCAAAATTGTCTTTATCCAGCGGCCAGGTAAACTTGCCGCCCACCTGCCAGATAAACGGCTTAAAGCCATATTTCAGTCGATCTTTTTTCATCTCCCACAGCACGCGGATCTCCTGCGGATCGGCCTGGAAGTTTGACCAGATATCGTGGTGGAACGGGATCACCACCTGAGTATTGAGGGCTTCTGCCATGCGCAGAATATCGGCACTGGTCATTTTATCGGTGATGCCGCGTGGATTCTCGCCATAGGAACCCAGCGCCACGTCGATATGGTGCTCGTTGCCGTGCTTGGCATAGTAGTTGGAGTAGTGCGAGTCGCCGCTGTGGTACAGGGTACCGCCCGGGGTTTTAAACAGATAGTTTACCGCGCGCTCGTCCATGCCGTCTGGCAGCACACCGGCTGCCTTCTGATCTGCCGGCAGCGTAATCAGCGCCGTACGGTCAAACGCATCCAGCGCGTGGATTTCAATGTCTTTGATTTTCACCACATCGCCCGGCTTCACCACGATGCAGCGATCCTGTGGCACGCCCCAGCCGATCCAGATATCCACGCAGGTTTGCGGGCCGATAAAGGGCACGTCTGGCGCACAGTTTTGCATTACGGCGGCGGCGACATTCACATCAATGTGATCGTTATGATCGTGGGTTGCCAGCACGGCATCGATCTGACGGATGGCGAACGGATCGAGGACAAACGGCGTGGTGCGCAGGTTCGGTTGCAGCTTTTGCACCCCCGCCATACGCTGCATCTGATGCCCTTTCTTCATTAGCGGATTACCGTGGCTTTGCTTGCCGGTCCCGCACCAGAAGTCGACACAGACATTCGCGCCACCCTGGGATTTCAACCAGATCCCGGTACAGCCCAGCCACCACATGGCAAAGGTGCCTGGCGCAACCTGCTCCTGTTCAATCTCTTCATTCAGCCAGGTTCCCCATTCCGGGAAGGTGCTGAGGATCCATGATTCGCGGGTAATGGTGTTCACTTTACTCATTGTCAGACTCCCTCTTTCTCACAATTAATCATATGGTGATTTAATTTGATTGATATTGTCACCAATGAGTCAGTAATGCAATGGCCTGTTTACAGCAAAATGTCGCGCTGAAAGGACGTCTCTGACAAAAACGATCCATGATTTTAGCCGTTATATTTACACATCTTATTGAAATTAAATGATTTGTATTAAGTATTTCTATCGTCGGCAAAGACATTGCTCTGCGCAGGGAAGTAATTTGCGTGATGCGTCACAAATAATCAAATACAATCTTGTGGTGATTATTTGTGATTACTAGAGTGGTGGCCTGTTGTACGAGCACTACGCATCGTACTGCCTTTACCGGAGAGTGTTATGGAGATCCTCTACAGCGTCTTTACCGTCTTTTTTAATCAGGTCATGACCAATGCCCCGCTGCTGCTGGGTATCGTGACTTGCCTGGGTTATATCCTGCTGCGTAAAAGCGTGAGCGTGATAATCAAAGGCACCATTAAGACCATCATCGGTTTTATGCTGCTTCAGGCAGGTTCAGGTATTTTAACCAGCACCTTTAAGCCCGTTGTCGCCAAAATGTCCGAAGTTTATGGCATCAACGGCGCCATATCAGACACCTATGCTTCCATGATGGCCACCATCGAACGCATGGGCGATGCCTACAGTTGGGTGGGATACGCCGTGCTGCTGGCGCTGGCGCTGAACATTATTTATGTCCTGCTGCGCCGTATTACAGGCATTCGTACCATCATGCTGACCGGCCACATCATGTTCCAGCAGGCCGGGCTAATTGCCGTTTTCTTCTATATTTGCGGCTACCCAATGTGGACCACCATCATCTGTACGGCAGTGCTGGTGTCGCTCTACTGGGGTATCACCTCCAACATGATGTTCAAGCCAACCCAGGAAGTGACTGACGGCTGCGGCTTCTCCATCGGCCACCAGCAGCAGTTCGCCTCCTGGATTGCCTATAAAGTCGCGCCTTACCTCGGCAAAAAAGAGGAGAGCGTGGAAGATCTCAAGCTGCCGGGCTGGCTGAATATTTTCCACGACAACATCGTCTCGACGGCGATAGTCATGACCATCTTCTTCGGCGCGATTTTGCTCTCGTTCGGGATTGACGTTGTCCAGGCGATGGCGGGTAAAACCCACTGGACGATCTACATCCTGCAAACCGGTTTCTCTTTTGCGGTGGCCATTTTCATTATTACCCAGGGCGTGCGCATGTTCGTGGCCGAGCTCTCCGAAGCCTTCAACGGTATCTCTCAGCGCCTGATCCCCGGCGCGGTTCTGGCGATCGACTGTGCGGCTATCTATAGCTTTGCGCCGAATGCGGTGGTGTGGGGCTTTATGTGGGGCACCATCGGTCAGCTGATTGCGGTCGGTATTCTGGTGGGCTGCGGCTCTTCCATCCTCATCATTCCAGGCTTTATCCCGATGTTCTTCTCCAACGCCACCATTGGCGTGTTTGCTAACCACTTTGGCGGCTGGCGCGCGGCGCTCAAGATCTGTCTGGTGATGGGGATGATTGAAATCTTCGGCTGCGTGTGGGCGGTCAAGCTCACCGGCATGAGCGCCTGGATGGGGATGGCCGACTGGTCAATTCTGGCCCCGCCAATGATGCAGGGCTTCGCCTCCCTCGGCATCGTCTTTATGGCCGTCATTATTCTGATTGCCCTGGCGTATATGTTCTTCGCTGGCCGTTCGCTGCGGGCGGAAGAAGATGCGGAACAACAAACAGCAGAAGTTTCTGCTCACTAAGGAGTTTTGACTATGACCGTACGTATCCTGGCTGTGTGTGGCAATGGGCAAGGTAGCTCCATGATCATGAAGATGAAAGTGGACCAATTTTTAACCCAGTCAAACATTGACCACACGGTGAACAGCTGTGCGGTGGGTGAATACAAAAGTGAACTGAACGGCGCGGACATCATCATTGCCTCTACCCATATCGCCGGTGAAATCAGCGTCACAGGCAATAAATATGTGGTGGGGGTGCGCAACATGCTGTCGCCTGCGGACTTTGGCCCAAAACTGCTGGAAGTGATCAAAGAGCACTTTCCACAAGACGTGAAGTAAGGGGAACCATATGAAACTCCGTGATTCGCTGGCTGAAAATGACTCAATCCTGTTACAGGCCGAGGCCAGCATCTGGCAGGAAGCGGTAAAGCTGAGCGTTGACCTGCTGGTTAAGGCTGATGTTGTTGAGCCGCGCTATTACCAGGCCATTCTCGATGGCGTTGAGCAGTTTGGGCCGTACTTTGTCATTGCCCCGGGGCTGGCGATGCCGCATGGCCGTCCGGAAGAGGGCGTTAAAAAAACCGGTTTCGCCCTGGTCACCCTGAAAACGCCGCTGGTGTTTAACCATGAAGATAACGATCCGGTCGATATCCTCATCACCATGGCGGCCGTCGATGCCAACACCCATCAGGAGGTGGGCATCATGCAGATCGTCAATCTGTTTGAAGATGAAGCCAACTTTGACCGATTACGCGCCTGCCGCACCGGGCAGGACGTCCTGGATTTAATCGATAACGCCACTGCGGCGGCACTTTAAGAGGGAACGGAAATGTCATTACCAATGTTGCAGGTCGCGCTGGATAACCAAACTCTGGCCCACGCTTACGAAACGACACGTCTGATCACCGAAGAGGTGGACATCATCGAGGTGGGCACCATTCTGTGCGTGGGGGAAGGCGTTCGCGCCGTGCGCGATCTGAAAGCGCTCTATCCTCACAAAATTGTGCTGGCTGACGCCAAGATCGCAGATGCGGGCAAAATCCTGTCGCGGATGTGCTTCGAAGCTAACGCCGACTGGGTGACAGTGATCTGCTGTGCGGATATCAATACCGCCAAAGGGGCGCTGGACGTTGCTAAAGAGTTTAACGGCGACGTGCAGATCGAACTCACCGGTTTCTGGACCTGGAAGCAGGCGGAAGAGTGGCGCGATGCAGGCATTCAGCAGGTGGTCTATCACCGCAGCCGCGATGCGCAGGCCGCGGGAGTCGCCTGGGGTGATGCGGATATCAGTGCCGTTAAGCGCCTGGCGGAGATGGGCTTTAAGGTCACCGTCACCGGCGGCCTGGCGCTGGAGGATCTGCCGCTGTTCAAAGGTATCCCGATTCATGTCTTTATCGCCGGGCGCAGCATTCGTGATGCTGCTTCGCCGGTGGAAGCGGCGCGCCAGTTTAAACGTTCCATTGCCCAGCTGTGGGGATAAGGAGCGGTTATGTTAAGCAAGCAGGTGCCGCTAGGTATCTATGAAAAGGCACTCCCCGGCGGGGAGTGCTGGCTCGAGCGACTGAAACTGGCGCAATCGCTGGGTTTCGATTTCGTCGAAATGTCGGTGGATGAGACGGATGCGCGCCTTTCCCGTCTCGACTGGAGCCGCGAGCAGCGTCTGGCGCTGGTGAATGCGGTGGCCGAAACCGGCGTGCGCGTGTCCTCAATGTGCCTGAGTGCCCATCGTCGCTTTCCGCTGGGTAGTGAAGATGACGCCGTGCGCGCACAGGGGCTGGCGATCATGCGTAAAGCGATTCGCTTTGCCCAGGATGTAGGGATCCGCGTCATCCAGCTGGCGGGCTATGACGTTTATTACCAGCAGGCCAACAACGAAACGCGGCGTCGTTTCCGTGATGGTCTGAAAGAGAGCGTCGAGATGGCGAGCCGCGCCCAGGTGACGCTGGCGATGGAGATCATGGACTACCCGCTGATGAACTCCATCAGCAAGGCGCTGGGTTATGCCCATTACCTCAATAACCCGTGGTTCCAGCTCTATCCCGATATCGGCAACCTGTCCGCGTGGGATAACGACGTTCAGATGGAGCTACAGGCGGGTATTGGTCATATCGTGGCGGTACACGTCAAAGACACGCGGCCAGGCGTATTTAAAAACGTGCCGTTCGGCAGTGGCGTAGTGGATTTTGAGCGTTGTTTCCAGACGCTGAAAGAGAGTGGCTATTGCGGGCCCTGGCTGATTGAGATGTGGAGCGAAACCGCAGAAGATCCGCTGCAAGAGGTGGCAAAAGCCCGGGACTGGGTGCTGGAGCGGATGGCGCGGGCCGGGCTTATGGGAGGCGAAAATGCAGCAGCTTAAACAGCAGGCATTTGAGGCAAACATGGATTTGCCGCGTTACGCTCTGGTCACCTTTACCTGGGGAAACGTCAGCGCGATTGACCGGAACCGTGGGCTGGTGGCGATCAAACCCAGCGGCGTGGCCTATGAGGCTATGCGTGTGGAAGACATGGTGGTGGTGGATCTCGACGGCAAAGTGGTGGAGGGCCAGTGGCGGCCTTCGTCCGATACCGCGACCCATCTGGCGCTGTACCGGCGTTACCCCTCCCTTGGCGGCGTGGTGCATACCCACTCCACCCACGCCACGGCCTGGGCGCAGGCGGGGCTGGCTATTCCGGCACTGGGCACTACCCATGCAGACTACTTTTTTGGCGATATTCCCTGTACGCGGGCATTAACCGAAGAGGAGGTGCAGGGGGAGTACGAACTCAATACCGGCAGGGTGATCGTTGAAACCCTGGGTGAGAGCGAACCGCTGCACAGGCCGGGGATAGTGGTCTATCAGCATGGCCCCTTCGCCTGGGGTAAAGATGCGCACGATGCCGTGCATAATGCCGTGGTGATGGAGGAGGTGGCGCGAATGGCGTGGATAGCCCGCGGCATCAACCCTCATCTGCAACCTATAGACAGCTACCTGATGGACAAGCACTTTATGCGCAAGCATGGCCCGAACGCCTATTACGGGCAAAAATAAAAAAAGCCCCCGGGCAGGGGGCTAATTAGACTATGACAATATTTTCGTTGTTGGCTTTCCTGGTGCTAGCGTCAAAGCATTACCGGTAGATATCTGCGCTGACGTGCATATTGCCGTTGCTGCCCGGTTCACGGGTGAGCATGACGTGATAGTAGCGGGCATCCCGCGCTTCGGCTTCTGCAGTAATGGCTTCTGTTGCTTCGCTTTCCGTAGCGAAGTTGTGGTTGATATAAATGACGCCCAGACTTTGCACATCATCCATATTCCTGGCCTGTCGGCCGTCAACCTGAATCGCTGCTGTCGCGTTTGCACTGAGCAAAAGCGCAGCCAGAATGGCAAGGTTTATCTTTTTCATGATATGCGCTCCACGACAAACTACGGTGCGACGATAATCACTTCGGGTTTTGTCCTCAGAAGGGGTCTGATTAAAGTGTAACCCCTTATCTGGTGGGCAATGGCGACCATTTCTGATGCTGTTGTTCAAAAAAGCGCCGCGATCGTCCGTGAGCTATGGTAAATCACCCACTTAGACGAGCTTTGCGCTTTGTGCGAATTATTTGTGCAATGCGCTTGAGTTTCCAGGGGTCCGCAAGTATTATGACGCGTCAATTTTTCAGCCGACCTTTAACACGTTCCTTGCCTCCCCGGGCCTCGGCTGACCCAGACAGGAGGCTGAATAATCCGTAAGGAGCAATTCGATGCGTCATTACGAAATCGTTTTTATGGTCCATCCTGACCAGAGCGAACAGGTTCCGGGTATGATCGAGCGCTACACTGGTGCAATCACTGCAGCAGAAGGCACGATCCACCGTCTGGAAGACTGGGGCCGCCGTCAGCTGGCTTATCCGATCAACAAACTGCACAAAGCTCACTACGTTCTGCTGAACGTTGAAGCACCGCAGGAAGCGATCGATGAGCTGGAAACTAACTTCCGCTTCAACGATGCCGTTATCCGCAGCATGGTTATGCGTACCAAAAACGCAGTGACCGAAGCATCTCCGATGGTTAAAGCGAAAGACGAGCGCCGTGAGCGTCGCGATGATTTCGCAAACGAAACCGCAGATGATTCTGATGCTGGGGATTCTGAAGAGTAATTTCTGATGACCAACCGTCTGGTGTTGTCCGGTACCGTGTGCAGGACCCCCCTTCGTAAGGTCAGCCCATCAGGAATTCCTCACTGCCAGTTCGTGCTTGAGCATCGTTCAGTGCAGGAGGAAGCCGGGTTTCACCGGCAGGCGTGGTGCCAAATGCCCGTTATTATTAGCGGACACGAAAACCAGGCCATTACTCACAGTATAACGGTCGGTAGCGCAGTAACCGTTCAGGGGTTCATCTCTTGCCACAAGGCAAAGAACGGTCTGAGCAAAATGGTTCTGCATGCCGAGCAGATTGATTTGATAGATTCTGGAGACTAGCCATATGGCACGTTATTTCCGTCGTCGCAAGTTCTGCCGTTTCACCGCGGAAGGCGTTCAAGAGATCGACTATAAAGATATCGCAACGCTGAAAAACTACATCACCGAAAGCGGTAAGATTGTCCCAAGCCGTATCACCGGTACTCGTGCAAAATACCAGCGTCAGCTGGCTCGCGCTATCAAACGCGCTCGCTACCTGTCCCTGCTGCCGTACACTGATCGTCATCAGTAATCGGGCACGGTCCATTAATACGACTTTAAGAGGATAAGGTAATGCAAGTTATTCTGCTTGATAAAGTAGCAAACCTGGGCAGCCTGGGTGATCAGGTAAACGTTAAAGCGGGCTACGCTCGTAACTTCCTGGTTCCACAGGGTAAAGCTGTTCCTGCTACCAAGAAAAACGTAGAGTTTTTCGAAGCACGTCGTGCTGAACTGGAAGCCAAACTGGCTGACGTTCTGGCGGCTGCTAACGCTCGCGCTGAAGAAATCAACGCACTGGGCACTGTTACCATCGCGTCTAAAGCTGGCGACGAAGGTAAACTGTTCGGTTCCATCGGTACCCGCGACATCGCTGATGCAGTAACTGCAGCTGGCGTTAAAGTGGCTAAGAGCGAAGTTCGTCTGCCGAACGGCGTTCTGCGTACCACCGGTGAGCACGAAGTGGACTTCCAGGTTCACAGCGAAGTCTTCGCTAAACTGGTTGTTAACGTTGTTGCTGAGTAAGTAATTACTCGTCACCACGTCGAAGCGCCGGCCTTGTGCCGGCGTTTTGCTTTTTTAACGCGCCCTGTCCCACCTTTTACCTTCCAGGGTAGCTATTCCTGCCGCGTTCTCTGATAATAAAATGAAACGCCATTTTATCTTCGAGATTTGCTATGGACTCCGTTCTGCCCACGCCGATTTTTGCCCGTAAAAACATCGTTTTCGCCAGCGCGACGCTGTGCTGTTTGTTATGGGGAAGCTCCTATCCCGCCATTAAAAGCGGCTACGAACTCTTTCAGATTGCGACCAACGATATTTCATCAAAAGTCGTCTTTGCGGGTTATCGCTTTGTGTTTGCCGGCCTGCTGTTGCTGCTGTTAGCCCTTGCCCAGCGCAAGCCAATTGGTCGACTCAGCCCGCGGCAGTTTGGACAGCTGACGGTACTGGGCCTGACGCAGACGGCTATCCAGTACACGTTCTTTTATATCGGTCTCGCTTACACGACGGGTGCCAAAGGGTCGATCATGAACGCGACCGCCACCTTCTTTAGCGTCATGCTGGCGCACTTTATTTATCAGAACGACAAGATCAGCTACAACAAAGCCCTCGGTTGTATCCTCGGTTTTGCCGGGGTGATGATCGTGAACTTCAATAGCGGCCTGCAGGACTTCCATTTTGTCTGGAACGGCGACGGGTTTGTGGTGCTGGCGGCGTTTATCCTTTCAGCCGCCACGCTGTACGGCAAACGTATTTCTCAGACGGTCGACCCGATGGTGATGACCGGCTGGCAGCTGGCGATAGGCGGGGTGATGCTGGTTGTCGGAGGCTATATCACAGGCGGAACGCTGGCAGTACCCAGCGTCAAAGCGGCGGCCATCCTCGGTTATCTGACCCTGCTCTCCTCGGTGGCGTTTGCGCTGTGGAGTCTGCTGCTGAAATACAACCGCGTCAGTATGATTGCGCCATTCAACTTCTTAGTGCCGGTGGCAGGAACCGTCCTCTCTGCGATTTTCCTCGGGGAGAATATCCTTGAGATCAAATATGCCGTGGCGCTGGTGCTGGTCTGCTCGGGGATCTGGTGGGTCAACAAAGTGAGTGGAAAACAGGCCCGGTAAGCAACGCGCTACCGGGCGGACTGCTATTTAGCGCGGATAAAGCTGCCGTCAGACTGACGGGTAAACAGCACCTGCTGACCATTGCCGCTGTCAATGGTCAGCCCTGTCACCACGCCGCTCGCATTCTGGCGGATCTGCACCATCTGACCATTTTGCAGATTGCTCAGCGGCTTGCCCGCACCTTCAACCTGCGCCATCGCATAGACATCGGTCGGCGGCAGGTTGTGATCGCGGAACAGCTGCGCCATCGTTTTGCCCGGCTCTACGCGGTAGGAACGCCACTGCTGTTCGATACCCGGCACCGGCTGCGACTGCACGGGCGCGGCGGCCTGCTCCTGGGGCTGCTCTTCCTGAATCGGCTCCGGCTCAACCGGCGCCATCTGGCCCGGATCGTTAGAGGGGGAAACCAGCTGCGTCTGCATCGGTTGGCTATCGGGCTGCGGCTGCGTCTGCGAACGGAAATCCAGTTCGGCATCCCGGCGCACAGGCGCTGTCGCGCTGTCGTCAGCGCCTGGCAGCAGAAAACCAACAATAACCATCAGCGCACCGATGATAATGCCTCTGCGGTGCAGGGGCGGCAGCGGGTCCATGATGCGAAAGTTGTCTGGCGCATGCCAGATTTTCGTCAGGGTAGGTTTTAGTTCAAATGGCCCGGGCATGGCTCTCCTCCTGCTCCGCGTCTTTTTTCCTGTCCCGAGAAGTATAGTTTGCTAACTGCCTGATGAGCATTGCAAAGCCGGCTTCCGTGACACACATTCGGGAAAAATCCAGATAGTCTCTATTGTTTCCGTTTCATCGCAATTTGTCATCTTTCCATAAGACAAAGTTTTACCGGATGGAAGGTGGCTGTTATGCTGCCCGCTACTTTAAATGTGATGGAAGGAAATCCCATGACCACCCCGACTTTTGACACAATCGAAGCGCAGGCAAGCTACGGTATTGGTTTGCAGGTAGGACAGCAGCTGAGCGAATCAGGTCTGCAGGGTCTGTTACCGGAAGCGCTGGTGGCGGGTATCGCCGATGCGCTGGAAGGTAAGCACCCGGCGGTTCCGGTTGATGTGGTTCACCGCGCGCTGCGCGAAATCCACGAGCGTGCTGACACCGTCCGTCGCGCGCGTTTTGAAGAGATGGCAGCGGCAGGCGAGAAGTTCCTCGAAGAAAACCGTGAGCGCGAAGGCGTGAACAGCACTGAAACCGGCCTGCAGTTCCGCGTGATCAATCAGGGTGACGGCGCAATCCCGGCACGTACCGACCACGTTCGCGTGCACTACACCGGTAAACTGATCGACGGCACCGTGTTCGACAGCTCCGTTGCCCGCGGCGAACCGGCTGAATTCCCGGTAAACGGCGTGATCCCAGGCTGGATCGAAGCTCTGACCCTGATGCCGGTTGGCTCCAAATGGGAACTGACTATCCCTCAGAACCTGGCCTACGGCGAGCGTGGCGCAGGCGCGTCCATTCCGCCATTCAGCACCCTGGTCTTTGAAGTCGAGCTGCTGGAAATTCTGTAATTCCGCGCATTTTCCTCTCCCCAGCAGGGGAGAGGAAATCAGTTAAAAAACCTATAGTTACGCGCTAATCAACAGATTATCTTGCAAATGATCGCATTAAGTGTATTTTTGTGAGCTGTTTTGCGTTGCTTAAGTGATATGACACTCACTTTCAACATATTGTTAACATAATATTTAATTCATAGTATTCATCCCGCCGATTCTTACCTAATATCGATGAGTCCTTAATCGGACCGTCGCTTTTCGACGTAATAAAGGGCCAGAAGAGCCTAAACAACACAGGCAGTTACAACAGGAAAACATCACATGGTAGATCAGGTAAAAGTCGTTGCCGACGAAGAGGCACCGTCTGAACAGTCGCTACGGCGTAATCTCACAAACCGTCATATTCAGCTTATCGCCATCGGCGGGGCCATCGGCACCGGGCTGTTTATGGGGTCAGGTAAAACCATCAGCCTTGCCGGTCCGTCGATCATTTTTGTCTATATGATTATCGGCTTTATGCTCTTTTTCGTGATGCGGGCAATGGGAGAGCTGCTGCTCTCGAATCTCGAATACAAATCCTTCAGCGACTTTGCCTCCGACCTTCTCGGGCCGTGGGCGGGTTACTTTACCGGCTGGACCTACTGGTTCTGCTGGGTGGTCACCGGGATGGCCGACGTCGTCGCCATTACGGCCTATGCGCAGTTCTGGTTCCCCGGGCTGTCGGACTGGGTTGCCTCGCTGGCGGTAATTGTTCTGCTGCTGAGCCTTAACCTCGCCACCGTAAAAATGTTCGGTGAGATGGAGTTCTGGTTCGCGATGATCAAAATCGTCGCCATCGTTGGCCTGATTGTGGTCGGCCTGGTGATGGTGATGACCCACTTTACCTCCCCGAGCGGCGTTGAGGCCTCGTTCTCCCATCTGTGGAATGACGGCGGCTGGTTCCCGAAAGGGCTGAGCGGATTCTTTGCCGGCTTCCAGATTGCGGTCTTCGCCTTCGTGGGGATTGAGCTGGTAGGTACGACAGCTGCTGAAACCAAAGATCCTGAGAAGTCTCTGCCGCGGGCGATTAACTCGATTCCCGTGCGTATCATCATGTTCTACGTCTTCGCGCTGATCGTGATTATGTCGGTCACGCCGTGGAGTTCCGTTGTCCCAACCAAGAGCCCGTTCGTTGAGCTGTTTGTGCTGGTGGGTCTGCCGGCAGCGGCGAGCCTGATTAACTTCGTGGTGCTGACCTCCGCGGCCTCGTCGGCTAACAGCGGCGTGTTCTCCACCAGCCGTATGCTGTTCGGCCTAGCGCAGGAAGGCGTGGCGCCGAGCGCGTTCGCCAAGCTCTCAAAGCGTGCGGTACCGGCAAAAGGGCTGACCTTCTCCTGTATCTGCCTGCTGGGCGGCGTGGTGATGCTCTACGTGAACCCAAGCGTGATTGGCGCGTTCACCATGATCACCACGGTCTCGGCGATCCTGTTCATGTTCGTCTGGACCATCATCCTGTGCTCGTACCTGGTGTACCGCAAACAGCGTCCGCACCTGCATGAAAAATCCATCTACAAGATGCCGCTTGGCAAGCTGATGTGCTGGGTCTGCATGGCGTTCTTCGTGTTTGTGCTGGTGCTGCTGACTCTGGAAGAGGATACCCGTCAGGCGCTGATCGTGACGCCGCTGTGGTTTATCGCGCTGGGACTGGGCTGGCTGTTTATTGGTAAGAAAAGAATGGCTGGCGTAAGGTAAAAGCGAAACGGCAACGTCGGTTGCCGTTTGTAGGCCCGGTAAGCGCTAGCGCCACCGGGCTTTTTTTATTCCCCGGCCAGCGCCCGTGGGAACAGCACGTTATTCTCGAGGCTGATGTGCTCCATCAGGTCGTCGATCATCTCGTTAATCCCGTTATACATTGCGCGCCAGGTGGTGCAGGCATCCGCCGGCGGGGTCACGTTGTTGGTGATGTGCTTGATCACCTCCACCAGTTCACCGGCGTCGTCATGCTCGCTTTCCATCACGCTGATGGGCCCCATCGCCTGGCTACCCATCCCCTGTTTGATCATCGGGAACAGGATCTGCTCCTCTTTCATCATGTGGCTGGAGAGCTCTTCGTGCAGCATGGTCAGGTTCTTCGCCAGACCGCGCGGGACAGAGGCTTTCTCCGCATGGACGCGCTCAACTTTGGTCGCCTGCAGGATCAGTTCCGGCAGCTGCTCACGGTGGCGGTCATGGTAGCGGACGATGATGTGATTGATGATTTCGCCCAGCGCCACGCTGCGCCAGTCTTTTTCCAGCGGCTGCTCAGCCAGTTTCGCCAGTTCAGCTTCGATGAGGTCCAGATCCAGTTCCTTACGCGATGCCGCCCGCGCCAGGGTTTGCTTACCGCCGCAGCAGTAATCCATATCGTATTTACGAAACAGCGCGGAAGCGCGTGGGATGGAGAGCGCCAGCTCGCCTAAAGGTTGGTCGCGGAAGGCCATGGTCGTTACCTCATCGTTATTTGATAAGATGCATTTTAAATGCATCTTTAAGGTGAAGATATAACCCTTTAGGAGCAGAGGGTAAAAAGGAGGATAATTCACAAAACTTTCTTATGGTTTAACTTGCTGAATGGATTTGATTATTTCCAAAAAATAGGGTGGTTAGACCACGAAACGTTAAATAACACGCCTGCTCTGCCGATATGTCCTCAACAGACAATGTCCTGCACATAAGGTTAAGAATGTTTAAACGGATTAAAGTAATCACCCTGTTAGTCTCGGTACTGCTGGTGCTCGGGCTGATGCAAATCATCGCCGCGACGGTTTTTATCAATGCCCTGAACAATGATAAGAGCAATTTCACCGTCTCCCAGCTGTCAAGCCAGAACGTGGCAGAGTTTACCGACGCGTGGATCAGTCTGAACCAGGCGCGCGTTACCCTTAACCGCGGCATGCTTCGTCTGCAAAGCAGTACGGCGACCGAGATCAACGGCACGCAGCTGGGCGAGCTGGTCACCGCCGGGAAATCCCTGCTGGCCGAAGCGCAGGGGCACTACGACAAATACTATGCCCTGCCGGAAACACCGGGCATGGATGAGAAGCTGGCCGATCGGCTGGAAGAGCAGTATCGCGCTTACCACACCACGCTGACGAAAATGAACGCGCTGTTGGCCGAGGGCAAGCTGGACGATATGTTCAAGCAGAATGCCGAGAAGAAGCAGGTGGCGATGCAGGCGGTATACCGCGAATGGCGTGAAGCGCAGGCGAAGCTGACCAGCGCGGGCATCACCGATAACGAGAACGACTACCAGCGTATCCTGTGGATCCTCTCGGCCATTATGGTGGTTGTGGTGGCGGTGATTGTCGCCAGCTGGATCGCCATGCGCAACGTGCTGCTGAAGCCGCTGCATGAGGTGATTGCGCATATTCGCGCCATTGCCGCCGGCGATCTGACGCAACCGATCGATGCCCGGGGTCAGAATGAAATGGCGCTGCTGGCGCATAACGTTCACGAAATGCAAAAGGCGCTGGCCAACACCGTGGGCGTGGTCCGCGATGGGGCGGATACCATTTTCACCGGCGCCGGTGAAATCTCCGCAGGCAGCAACGACCTCTCTTCCCGCACCGAGCAGCAGGCGGCCTCGCTGGAAGAGACCGCAGCCAGCATGGAGCAGTTAACCGCCACCGTGAAGCAGAACGCCGATAACGCCCGTCAGGCGTCACGGCTGGCGCTGGATGCCTCCTCTACCGCGAAGAAAGGCGGAAACGTGGTTGAAGGCGTGGTGCGCACCATGGACGAGATCGCCACCAGCTCCAGCAAGATTGCCCAGATCACTAACGTGATTGATGGCATCGCCTTCCAGACCAACATTCTGGCGCTGAACGCGGCGGTAGAAGCGGCACGTGCCGGCGAACAGGGGCGCGGATTTGCGGTGGTGGCAGGGGAAGTCCGTACCCTGGCCCAGCGCAGCGCCCAGGCCGCGAAAGAGATCAAAGGCCTGATTGACGACTCTGGCGCGCGCGTCAGCGCGGGTTCCGCACTGGTGAATGAAGCCGGCGCGACGATGGCGGAAATCGTCAGCGCCGTCACCCGCGTGACTGACATCATGGGCGAAATCGCTTCCGCTTCGGATGAGCAGAGCCGCGGTATCGACCAGGTGGGTCAGGCGGTGGCCGAAATGGATCGCGTCACCCAGCAGAACGCCTCGCTGGTTGAGGAGTCTGCGGCGGCGGCGGCAGCGCTGGAAGAGCAGGCGGCGCGCCTGAACGAGGCGGTGGCGGTGTTTAAGATTGTTCACGGTCAGGCGGCCAAAGCGGCACCAGTAAAAACCTATACCGCAAAAGCGAAACCGGTGCTGGCCACAACGGACGCTAACTGGGAAACCTTCTGACAGACGCCGGGTGGCGCTAACGCTTACCCGGCCTACGAAACCTGCCGGGTGGCGGCTTCGCCTTGCCCGGCCTGGGAAACCGTAGGCCCGGCAAGCGTAGCGCCGCCGGGCAATATCTACAGCTCCGAAGCCGGAACGACCAGGGGTTTTTCCGGCTTCGCGCTGACCGCGATCACCACTCCCACCACCAGCAACACAATCCCCGTGCCGGTTAACAGCGGCGGCAGACTCTGGCGCATCAGGAAGGTATACAGCAGTCCGGCCAGGGTTTCGAAAACGATCAACGGCCCCAGGATCACCGTCGGCAATTTCTGGCTGGCGACGTTCCAGCACAGAGCACCTACCCACGAGCAGCAGACGGCAATCGCCACCATCAGCCCGAGGAAGACCCAGGGACGCGGCCCCAGCGGCAGGGCGAAGTCCGGCTGCTGCACGTTCAGCCAGGCGCAGGCGGCGAGATAGCCCAGCAGCGATACCGGCAGCGTTACCAGCGCCTGCGCGGTAGCCCACATCATCGGATGTTTGTCCGGATTTTCCCGCAGCCAGCGGGCATTACGCAGGGCATACCATGCCCAACAGACCACCGACACCGACGCCAGCAGGATCCCCGAGACATAGCGCCAGCCGCTGCCTCCCGCCACGCCGTGCCGCAGCTCGGCAATGTTGACGCAGGCCAGCCCCAGGGCAATGGCGATCAGCCCGGGCACCATCTTCGACCATGCCAGCTTGCCGTCGCGCTGGCTGTAGAGCAGATTGGCGAACACCGGGATCACCACCGGCAGCGTGCCGATGATCATCGTTGAGACGGGGGCCCCGGTACGCTGAATGGCGCTCGCCAGACAGATGTAATAGATGAGGTTGCCCATCATGGTCAGCGCCAGCGCGGTCAGCCAGTCGCGACCGGTAAGCTGGCGTAACCGCACGCGGCCGAGCCAGGCGATCGGCAGGGCGATCAGCCCCAGCGCCAGGTAACGCCCCATCGACTGCAACGCCGCCGGGTACTCCGGCACAATCAACGGGCCGACAAAAATCAGCCCCCACATCAACCCTGCAAGCAGGGCATACAACACGCCGCTAACCATTTTTCTATCCATTTTCGCTGAACCTGCTGGCAGTGTAGAAAGGCAAAAGGGGGGCGTATTGTATGAGATTGCGCATTAGCGCTTCGCGACCTGTTTCTGGTAGCGCACGGGGGTGATGCCGTACCGACGCGTAAACGCCCGGGTCAGGTGCGACTGATCGGTCAGGCCCGTCGCGGCGGCCACTTCTGCCGCCGGGAGTCCTTGAGTAAGAAAGGCTTTGGCGCGCCACAGGCGGATCGCCATCAGCATCTGGTGGGGCGTGACGTGAAAATGGGCCTTAAACTGGCGCTGGAAATGATACGGGCTGAGCGACACCACCTGCGCCAGCTCATCGAGGGTCAGGGAGTGCATATAGTTGTCATGCAGATAGTCGCGCACGCGCTCGAAGCGATGCGTCCCTTCGTGCAGAACCGGGGCATGGCGCGCCAGCGGCTGGAAGGTATCAATCAGATCCAGCAGCATTCCCTTTTGCGCCAGCGGATCGTCGGTATGCCACAGGCCATAGATCAGCTGCCCGATCTGCTGCGAACGGCGGGGATCGTGGCGGATGACCTCGCTGAACCACCAGTGGCGGATGCCCGTCACCTCTTCCAGCAGATCCGGCTCGAGGTAGATCATGCGGTAGCGCCAGCCGTCGGCGGTTTCGGCCTCGCCGGTATGCAGCTCATCGGGATTCATGGTCACAACGGAATGGACGGGAGCGACGTACTGCGTCCCGCGATAGCGAAAGCGTTCGGCACCGGCTTCAATAGCGCCGATACCGAAGGCCTCGTGGGTGTGGGGCTCAAAGGCGTAGCGGGAGATATGAGCGTGATACAGCTCCACGCCCGGCAGCTGCGCCAGATGGCGGAAGCGCGCGCTGTCTCTCTCATCAAAGAACTGTTCGGGTACGCCTTGCACGGTGAGCCTCCTCGCGGGTCAGATCTCATTATCAGAGATGACCCGCAGGGATGCCACAATAATTAACCAGCTTTTAACAATTACAGGATGCCCTTCACGCTCTCGGCCAGAGTCGTGGTCGGGCGACCCAGCAGCGCGCTCAGGGTGCGGCTGTCATCAAACAGACCGCCTTTCGAGGCACCCACATCGGAGTCGGCCAGCATATCCGCCAGGCCCGCCGGCAAGCCCACGCCCTTCAGCGCGGCGGCAAAATCGGCCTCGCTCAGGTCCTGGTACGCCACGTTTTTCCCGCTCTGGCGGCTGAGTTCGGCAGCCAGGTCGCCTAACGTCCACGCCTGGTCGCCTGCCAGCTCATAGACTTTACCGGCATGACCCTCTTCGCTGATGACGCGGGCCGCAACGGCGGCATAGTCGGCGCGGGTGGCAGAAGCGATTTTGCCTTCACCCGCAGAGCCGATGAAGACGCCATGCTCCAGAGCCGGTGGGGCGCTGGCGAGGTAGTTTTCGGTATACCAGCCGTTACGCAGCAGGGCGTAAGGAATGCCGGAGGCTGCCAGCGCTTTTTCGGTGTCGACGTGTTCCACGTGCAGCCCCAGCGGGGAAGTGTCGGCATGCAGCAGGCTGGTGTAGGCGATAAATTTCACGCCCGCCGCCTTCGCCGCGTTAATCACGTTCTGATGCTGCGGCGCACGCTGGCCCACTTCGCTGGAGGAGATCAGCAGCAGTTTATCCACGCCCGCAAGCGCGGCACTGAAGGCGGCCTGGTCGGTGTAATCGGCCTGACGGACGGTCACCCCCTGCTGGCTCAGCGCGTCGGCCTTCGCCGGGTTACGCACAATGGCGACCAGCTGGCTGGCCGGAACGGTTTTCAGCAGCTGTTCAATAACGAGTTGGCCAAGCTGGCCGGTAGCGCCGGTAATCGCGATCATGATGAATATCCTTCGTCTCGTGTGAATGTTGTGGCACACTAACACTCAAGCTAACTTTTAGTAAGTACGTACAAAAAGGTAAGTATCAAATGACGAATCCAACCCTTAGCGAGCAACTGCGCGACGGCAATCTCTTTGCCGAGCAGTGCCCTTCCCGGGATGTGCTCAAGCATGTGACCAGCCGCTGGGGCGTGCTGATCCTGGTGGCGCTGCGTCAGGGGACGCACCGCTTTAGCGATCTGCGCCGCAAGATGGGCGGGGTGAGCGAGAAGATGCTGGCCCAGTCGCTGCAGGCCCTGGAGCAGGATGGGTTTATTAATCGCGTGTCGTACCCGGTGGTACCCCCGCACGTGGAGTACAGCCTGACGCCGCTGGGAGAGGAGGTGAGCGAGAAAGTAGCGGCGCTGGCCGACTGGATCGAGCTGAATTTACCCCAGGTGATGAGCAACCGGGACGAGCGTGCGGCGTGATGCCGGGTGGCGGCTGCGCCTTACCCGGCCTACACAACGCACTTGCTGCTATTTGCTCAAATCTAATTGATAAATCGCGAATCCGATCTCATCGGTCGCGACCTGCTGCATCGGATACTGCGCTTTCTCTTTGATAAACGCCGCCGCTTTCTCTGATGGCGATATCTCAAAGCGAACATCCAGCTTCACGTCGCTGTGGATCGGCGCCAGACGCCAGTTGTTATCCGCTGCCGGGTGGATTTCACCCGATTTTTTCGACTGCTCACCGATCCATGCCGCCAGCACCGAGCGGTTCTCGTCCGGTGAGGCGAAGGCGATATGGCTGTCGCCGGTCCCGGCAAACTTACCGCCGTAGGCGCGATAGTTGTTGGTTGCTACCAGGAAGGTCGCTTTTGGATCAATGGGTTTGCCGTTGAAGGTCAGGTTTTTGATACGCTCCGCCTGAGCATTCACCACCTGGCACTCGCCGTCATATTTCGCCGGCCGGGAAACATCAATCTGGTACTCCACGCCGTCGATCACGTCGAAGTTATAGGTGCGGAACCCGTCCCAGTTGATCAGCGACTGCGGCTGGGTGCTGTTCTTATCGATTTGGTTGAACTGTCCGGCCGAGCACTCCAGCCACTCCTTCACCTCCTGACCGGTGGCTTTGACCACCACCAGGGTGTTCGGATAGAGATAGAGGTCGGCGGCGTTACGGAAGGTCAGCTGGCCTTTTTCCACTTCGACGTAGCTGGCCGGATCGTTCTTGCGCCCGCCCACCTTAAACGGCGCGGCGGCGGAGAGCACCGGCAGTTTCGCCAGGTCCGGATCGCCCTGAATATAGCGCTCCACGTAGGCTTTCTGCGCCATGTTCACCACCTGCACGGTGGGATCGTCCTGCACCAGCGACAGGTAGCTGTACATGTTGTCGGAAGACTTACCGATCGGCTTGCTGACAAACTCGCGGGTGGCGTCGTGGTCGTGCTTCAGCACCTCGACGATCTTTTTATCCTCGCCCACCAGCGCTTTTTTGGCCGCCAGATCGTAAATCGGTCGCGCTTCGGCCTTCGACTCAGTGACCTGCCATTTGCCGCCGTCATTATTCAGCACCAGATCGACCACCCCAAGGTGATCGCCCCACATGCCCGGCATCACTGCCGGCACGCCGTTGAGCGTCCCTCTGGCAATGTCCGCCCCTTTAATGCTGGCGAAATCTTTGCCCGGGAACACCGCGTGGGCGTGACCGAAGAGAATGGCGTCGACGCCTTTCACTTCGCTGAGGTAGTAGACCGAGTTTTCCGCCATCGCCTGATACGGATCGGCAGAGAGACCGGAGTGGGCCACCACCACCACCAGATCGGCGCCTTTCTCGCGCATCTCCGGCACATACTTACGGGCGGTTTCGGTAATGTCGTTGACCGTCACTTTGCCGCTCAGGTTGGCCTTATCCCAGGTCATGATCTGCGGCGGCACAAAGCCGATATAGCCAATCTTCAGGGTCTGCGCTTTCCCGTCCTGGTCGACCACGGAAGTCTCTTTGATCAGATAAGGGGTGAACAGCGGCTTGTTGGTCTTAACGTCGATGATATTGGCGTTAACGTACGGGAATTTGGCCCCGGACAGCGCCATGTGCAGATAATCCAGCCCGTAGTTAAACTCATGGTTACCGAGGTTGCCCACCGCGTAATCCAGCGTGTTCAGCGCCTTGTAAACCGGGTGGATATCGCCCTTTTTCAGACCTTTCGCCGCCATGTAATCGCCAAGCGGACTACCCTGAATTAAGTCCCCGTTATCGACCAGCACGCTGTTTTTCACTTCGCTGCGGGCGGCGTTAATCAGGCTGGCGGTGCGCACCAGACCAAACTTTTCCGTCGGCGCATCTTTGTAGTAGTCGAAGTCCATCATATTGCTGTGCAGGTCGGTCGTTTCCAGAATGCGGAGATCGACCGTCGCCGCCTGTACGCTCGCTGCAATCAGCGTCGCCAGGAGCGTTGCGCTAAACTTAATCATCAGAGGAGTCCTTTTTTTGAACCAGGCCACAAAAGAATATGTATCTATATTTTTTTGCTTACAGAATTGTGAATCCTGCCAGAAAAAAGATCCCTGAAACCGGAATTGCTTCACAGATAGCGGATTTATTCACAATGCGATATAAATAAAACAAAGAGTTAAACCCACTGTGTTAACAAAGAGGTGGAGAATGTTAGATAAAATTTGTCAGCTCGCACGGGATGCGGGCGATGCCATCATGCAGGTCTATGATGGCAAGATCCCGATGGACGTGATCCAAAAAATCGATGACTCACCGGTGACCGCCGCCGATCTCGCGGCGCACGGGGTGATCCTGCAGGGTCTGCAGGCGCTGACGCCCGATATTCCGGTGCTGTCAGAAGAAGATCCTCAGCCCTGGGACGAACGCCAGCACTGGCAGCGTTACTGGCTGGTCGATCCCCTGGATGGCACCAAGGAGTTCATCAAACGTAATGGTGAATTCACCGTGAACATTGCCCTGATTGAGAAAGGCAAAGCGGTGCTGGGGGTGGTCTATGCCCCGGTGCTGAAGGTGATGTACAGCGCCGCCGACGGCAAAGCGTGGAAAGAAGAGTGCGGCGTGCGTAAGCAGATTCAGGTGCGTGATGCCCGTCCGCCGCTGGTGGTGATCAGCCGTTCGCACTCGGATAACGAACTGCAGGAGTATCTGCATCAGCTGGGTGAGCATCAGACAACCTCGATTGGCTCCTCGCTGAAGTTCTGCCTGGTGGCAGAAGGGCAGGCGCAGCTCTATCCTCGTTTCGGGCCGACCAACGTCTGGGATACGGCGGCAGGCCACGCCGTTGCCGCCGCCGCGGGAGCGCACGTTCACGACTGGCAGGGCAAGCCGCTCGACTATACCCCGCGTGAATCCTTCCTCAATCCCGGCTTCCGGGTCTCGCTTTACTGACCGAGCAGCTTATGCAGCAGGGCAATCACCTGCTGCACCTCTTCCTGGGTCAGCGCCCCGTCTTTCGCCCACTGAACGCGGCCCTCTTTATCCAGTACGGCCGCCGCTGAACTCTCTTCTTCCAGCTGCCACGCGCCGCGTGCCGTACCGTTACTGTCGACGATGATCTGCGACCACGGATAGAGCTTTTTATTGCTCTCCAGGCTGCTGCGCACAAACATGCCCGAGCCCGGGATCGCATCGTCGGTGTTGACGATGGTGGTGGTCTGGTAACTATCTTTTGGTAAATGTGCCGACTTGATCGCTTCAATCAAGGTTGCGTTTTTCTCTTTTGCCGACGAGCGGCCGGCAATATGTAGCACAACTCGCACTTTGCCTGGGAGCTGCGCGCTATTCCATTTTTTGTAGCTAAACTCATTATTGTCGAGGATCAATTCTCCCCGGTCGGCAATGCCCACCGGCGGCACACGTTGTCCCTTCTCGAAATTATGTGCAGAAGCCATCAGTGGCAGCAACAGGCAGGCAGTTGCCAGGATGTTACGTAGGGTCATGGTGTTTCCTTATTTTTTTGGCAGGTGATCCGACCACTTGGTCATAGCTTTTAATCATAAGTGCGATCGCGGCGCTTTACCCGCAATCCCGGTGCCAGAGTGAGGGGGAACGCACATATCTGCACAAAAACGAAGGCATATACTGTTCGAAAGTGACCATTGCAAAGAATATTCTGATTATTTGTCATCAAAAGGTAAATAAACTTATGCAGACTGGGTGTCACCGTTTTTCTCGTCTATAGTCATTGGGCAACAAAATTTGCGCTCCAGAGAGTCGGCCCGATTGTGGCGCCGCAAGAGCGTATGATTCGCAGGAGATAATAGAATGAAAATTTTTCAACGCTACAATCCGCTTCAGGTGGCGAAATACGTAAAAATCCTGTTCCGTGGACGGTTGTATATCAAGGATGTTGGCGCTTTTGAGTTTGATAAGGGCAAAATCCTTGTCCCAAAAGTGAAGGATAAACAGCACTTTTCTGTGATGTCCGAAGTCAACCGTCAGGTTATGCGTCTGCAAACTGAGATGGCTTAACCAACGTGCTATGCAGTAAAAAAAACGGCTCCCAAAGGGAGCCGTTGATGTTTCTGGCTTAGGCCGAAGCGTTCTCTTCGGCATCCGGCAGTTTCGGCACCAGCACGGTGGGCTTGTTGTCGATGCGCGTCACCAGCAGCTGGTCGATGCGGTAGTTGTCGATATCCACCACTTCGAACTTGTAGCCCGAGAACTTCACCGAGTCGGTGCGTTTCGGGATCTTACGCAGCATAAACATCATAAAGCCGCCAATGGTCTCGTAGTTGCCGGACTGCGGGAACTCGTCGATATCCAGCACGCGCATCACGTCGTCAATCGGCGTGCCGCCGTCCACCAGCCATGAGTTCTCATCGCGCGCCACAATCTGCTCTTCCAGACCCTGGCCCACCAAGTCACCCATCAGGGTGGTCATCACGTCATTGAGGGTTATGATCCCCACCACCAGCGCGTATTCGTTCATGATCACCGCGAAGTCTTCCCCGGCGGTTTTGAAACTTTCCAGCGCCTCGGAGAGCGTCAGGGTGTCCGGGACAATCAGCGTATTGCGGATCTGCACGCCGCTGTTCAGGGCCAGGCTCTGGTTCGCCAGCACGCGGTTCAGCAGGTCCTTGGAGTCGACATAGCCAATGATGTGATCGATATCTTCATTGCAGACCAGGAACTTGGAGTGCGGATGTTCCGCCACCTTGGTCTTCAGGCTCTGCTCGTCTTCGTGCAGATCGAACCAGATCACGTTCTCGCGGCCGGTCATCGACGACGGCACGGTACGGGACTCCAGCTCAAACACGTTCTCGATCAGCTCATGCTCCTGCTTACGCAGCACCCCTGCCAACGCACCGGCCTCGAACACGGCGTAAACGTCATCAGAGGTGATGTCGTCTTTACGCACCATCGGCAGCTTGAACAGGCGGAAAATGGTGTTCGCCAGGCCGTTAAAGAACCACACCAGCGGACGGAACACGAACAGGCAGAAGCGCATCGGGTTGATGATGCGCAAAGCCACGGCTTCGGGCGCAATCATACCGATGCGTTTCGGGGTCAAATCGGCAAACAGAATGAACAGGCCGGTCACCAGCGAGAAGGAGAGGATAAAGCTCAACTGCTCGGAGAGTTCAGGGGAAAAGTACTTAGAGAACACGCTATGGAACACCGGGGAGAAGGCGGCATCGCCGACAATACCGCCCAGGATGGCGACCGCATTGAGGCCAATTTGCACCACGGTGAAGAACATCCCCGGGTTTTCCTGCATTTTCAGCACACGTTGAGCATTAATATCGCCATCATCGGCGAGAAGTTTGAGTTTAATTTTACGGGACGCGGCCAGGGAAATTTCTGAAATTGAGAAAAATGCACTGACGGCTATCAGACAAAGTATTACTAAAATACTGTTTAACATATCTTATCCGGCTTCTCGCCAGATCCTCGGAGGGAAGTTGGTCACACAGGGTTGTAGACATTTTGAACACCGGTCCGAAGCGGTAGGCCGGTTATTTCAGCGGCTAGTATAGCGTAACGAACTGTAAAGTCGCCAGAGATCACTTTTTGAGCCGGTTCTGCCCACAAACAGGCAGAACCGGTTTACTGTTATGCCAGCTGAGGCGGCAGGCAAACGCCAATACCACCGATACCGCAGTAGCCGTACGGATTTTTATGCAGATACTGCTGGTGATCGTCTTCTGCGTAGTAGAACGGCAGAGCGGTGGCGATCTCGGTCGTCACCTGACGGTCGTCGTTGGCGTCGCGCATCGCCTGCTGGAAGCGCGCCAGGCTGTCGCGGGCCGCCGCGTCCTGTTCCGGAGTGAGCGGATAGATCGCCGAGCGGTACTGGGTGCCGTGGTCATTACCCTGACGCATGCCCTGCGCCGGGTCGTGGTTTTCCCAGAACACCTGCAGCAGCTGTTCGTATCTGATGACGTTTGGGTCATACACCACCCGTACCGCCTCGGCATGGCCGGTCTGGCCGGAGCAGACTTCGCGGTAGGTTGGGTTAGGGGTATAGCCGCCGGTGTAGCCCGCCGCAGTGCTGTAGACCCCCGGCAGCGGCCAGAACAGGCGCTCCACGCCCCAGAAGCAGCCCATCGCGAACAGGGCGATCTCCATCCCGTCGGGAACATGGGTCATCGAGTGACCGTTCACGGCGTGCAGCGTGGCGACGGGCATAGGGGTGTTACGTCCCGGTAATGCATCCGCCTGAGCAACAAGGTGCTTTTTATCGAATAAACTCACGGTGTGACCTCCGGGTAGGTGATGTTTGGGTTAAGGTTGTCACGACGCGTTTAATTGAACACAATAAATGCGGTGAATGAGTCTAGATTTAAACATAAGAAATATTAGGTTGTTTAACCATTTTTCAACCCGTGAATTGGGTTTTGGGCTTTATGCCGTGATCTGCTGCGGAGCGGCACTTCATATGCTTCCAGGGGTGGAAACAAGGATATTCAGGAGAAAACGTGCCAAAAATCCGCCAGTTATGTTTAGTCAGTTTCTTGCTGACAAGCGGAGTCGCCGATGCGGCGAATGTTCGTTTGCAGGTTGAGGGGCTATCCGGCGCGCTGCAAAAAAACGTACGCGCACAGCTCTCCACGATCCAGAGCGACGAAGTGACGCCAGACCGTCGCTTCCGCGCCCGCGTGGATGACGCCATCCGCGGCGGTTTAAAAGCGCTCGGCTATTACGAACCCACCATCGACTTTGAGTTGCGTCCACCGCCGGCCAAAGGGCGGCAGGTGCTGATTGCCCGCGTCAAGCCGGGCGAGCCGGTGCTGATCGGCGGCACGGACGTGGTGCTGCGTGGCGGCGCGCGCACCGACCATGACTACCTTGATCTGCTGAATACGCGGCCGAAGAACGGCACCGTGCTCAATCACAGCGATTATGACGGCTTCAAAAAAGATCTCACTAAAGTGGCGCTGCGCAAAGGCTACTTCGACAGCCAGTTCAACAAAAGCCAGCTGGGCGTCTCTCTCGACCGGCATCAGGCGTTCTGGGACATCGATTACGACAGCGGGGAACGCTACCGCTTCGGCGATGTGACCTTCGAAGGCTCGCAAATCCGCGACGAGTACCTGCAGAACCTGATCCCCTTTAAAGAAGGCGACTATTACCAGTCGAAAGATCTGGCCGAGCTTAACCGCCGCCTCTCTGCTACCGGCTGGTTTAACTCGGTAGTGGTGGCCCCGGAGTTTGATAAAGCGCGCAAGACCAAAGTGCTGCCGCTGCATGGCGTGGTCTCGCCGCGCACCGAGAACACCATCGAGACCGGGGTCGGCTACTCCACCGACGTCGGTCCGCGGGTAAAAGCGACGTGGAAAAAGCCGTGGATGAACTCCTACGGCCACAGCCTGACCACCAACGCCAGTATCTCCGCGCCCGAGCAGCAGCTCGATTTCAGCTATAAAATGCCGCTGCTGAAAAACCCGCTTGAGCAGTATTACCTGGTGCAGGGCGGCTTTAAGCGTACCGATCTGAACGATACCGAAGCCGACTCCACGACCCTCGCCGTGTCACGCTACTGGGACCTCTCCAGCGGCTGGCAGCGCGCCATTAACCTTCGCTGGAGCCTCGATCACTTTACCCAGGCCAACGTCACCAACACCACCATGCTGCTCTATCCTGGGGTGATGATCAGCCGGACCCGCTCCCGCGGCGGGCTGATGCCGACCTGGGGCGACTCCCAGCGCTATTCAGTGGACTACTCCAATACCGCCTGGGGCTCGGATGTTGACTTTGTGGTGGTGCAGGCGCAGAACGCCTGGATCCGCACCCTCTATGACCGGCATCGCTTCGTGATGCGCGGCAATCTGGGCTGGATCGAAACCGGCGACTTCGAGAAAGTGCCGCCGGATCTGCGCTTCTTCGCCGGGGGCGATCGCAGCATTCGTGGCTATAAATACAAATCCATCGCGCCGAAAGATGACGACGGCAAGCTGATTGGGGCCTCGAAGCTGGCTACCGGCTCGCTGGAGTATCAGTACAACGTCACCGGAAAATGGTGGGGGGCGACCTTTATCGACAGCGGGGAAGCGGTGAGCGATATCCGCCGCAGCGACTTTAAAACCGGCGCGGGCGTCGGGGTGCGCTGGGAGTCACCGGTCGGGCCGATCAAGCTCGATTTCGCCGTGCCGGTGGGGGATAAAGATGAACACGGTTTACAGTTTTACATCGGTCTGGGGCCTGAATTATGAGTTTATGGAAGAAAATCAGCCTCGGCGTTGTGCTGTTTATCCTGCTGCTGCTGTCCGCGGTGGCCTTTCTGGTGGGGACCACCAGCGGGCTGCATCTGCTGTTTAAGGCGGCTAACCGCTGGGTACCGGGGCTGGAGATTGGCCAGGTCACCGGCGGCTGGCGCGACCTGCATCTGAAAAACGTCCGCTATGATCAGCCGGGCGTGGCGGTCAACGCCGGGGATCTGCACCTGGCGGTGAAGCTCAGCTGTTTGCGCGACAGCAGCCTGTGCATCAACGATCTGTCGTTAAAGGATGTCTTCGTGACGATAGATTCGAAAAAAATGCCGGAAGCGGCGCCGCCCGCCGAAGAGGAGAGCGGGCCGCTGGATCTCTCCACGCCATACCCGATTACCCTTAGCCGGGTGGCGCTGAATAACGTCAACGTCAAAATCGACGACACCACCGTGTCGGTGATGGACTTCACCTCCGGCCTGCGCTGGCAGGAGAAGAACCTGACCCTGACCCCGACCGCTTTGCAGGGGCTGCTGATTGCCCTGCCGAAAGTGGCGGAGGTGGCGCAGGAAGAGATCGTCGAGCCAAAAATTCAGAATCCGCAGCCGGAAGAGAAGCCGCTGGGCGAAACGCTGAAAGATCTCTTCTCTAAACCTGTCCTGCCGGAGATGACCGACGTTCATCTGCCGCTGAACCTCAATATCGAAGAGTTTAAGGGCGAGCAGCTGCGCCTGACCGGCGATACCGATCTGACGGTCTTCAACATGCTGCTGAAGGTGAGCAGTATCGACGGCAACATGAAGCTCGACGCGCTGGATATCGACACCAACCAGGGGAGCGTCAACGCCACCGGCAATGCGCAGCTGCGGGATAACTGGCCGGTGGATATCACCCTCAACAGCAGCCTGAACATCGACCCAATCAAGGGTGAGAAGGTGAAGCTGAAGGTCGGCGGCGCCCTGCGCGAGCAGCTGGAGTTTGGCGTGAACCTCTCCGGCCCGGTGGATCTGGTGCTGCGCGGCCAGACCCGGCTTGCCGAGGCGGGCCTGCCGCTCAACCTGGAAGTGGTCAGCGAACAGCTCTACTGGCCCTTCACCGGCGAGAAGCAGTATCAGGCCGATGACGTGAAGCTGAAGCTCACCGGCAAAATGACCGACTACACCCTGTCGTTCCGCACCGCGGTGAAAGGGGAGGGGCTGCCTCCCGCCGGTATCACACTGGATGCGAAGGGGAACGAGCAGCAGATCAACCTCGATAAGCTGACGGTTGCGGCGCTGGAGGGGAAAACCGAGCTGACGGCGCTGCTCGACTGGCAGAAGGCGATCAGCTGGCGCGGGGAGCTGAAGCTCACCGGGATCAACACCGCCAAAGAGGTGCCGGACTGGCCATCGAAGCTCGACGGACTGATTAAAACCCGCGGCAGCCTGTACGGCGGCAGCTGGCAGATGGACGTACCGGAGCTGAAGATCACCGGCAACGTGAAGCAGAACAAGGTGGATGTACATGGCTCGCTGAAGGGCAACAGCTACCTGCAGTGGATCATCCCGGGTCTGCACGTGGCGCTGGGCCGCAATACCGCCGACATCAAGGGCGAGCTGGGGGTGAAAGATCTGGATCTGGATGCCACCATCGACGCACCGAATCTTGATAATGCCCTGCCAGGGCTGGGCGGAACGGCGAAAGGGCTGGTTAAGGTGCGCGGCACGGTCGAGGCCCCGCAGCTGCTGGCCGATATCACCGCCAACGGCCTGCGCTGGCAGGAGCTCACCATCGCCCGCGTTCGCGTCGACGGCGATGTCAAATCCACCGACCAGATCGCCGGGCACCTGAACCTGCGCGTCGATCGTATTTCCCAGCCGGGCGTAAACCTCAGTCAGGTGACGCTGGAAGCCAAAGGTAGCGAGAAGCAGCACGATCTCCAGCTGCGCGTGCAGGGCGAGCCGGTCTCCGGCCAGCTGCACCTGGCCGGCAGTTTTGACCGTAAAGAGATGCGCTGGAAAGGCACCCTGGATAACACCCGCTTCGCCACCCCGGTGGGACCCTGGTCGTTAACCCGCTCCATTGCGCTGGATTACCGCAACGCGGAGCAGAAGATCAGCATCGGGCCGCACTGCTGGACCAACCCGAACGCCGAGCTGTGCGTGCCGCAAACCGTTGATGCAGGGGCCGAAGGGCGGGCGGTGGTGAACCTCAACCGCTTTGACCTCGCGATGCTCAAGCCGTTTATGCCGGAGTCTACCCAGGCCAGCGGCGTGTTTAGCGGCAAGGCCGATGTCGCCTGGGATGCCACCAAACCAGGACTGCCGCAGGGCAACGTCACGCTCTCCGGGCGTAACGTGAAGGTGACGCAGGTGGTGAACGATGCGCCGCTGCCGCTGGCGTTTACTACCCTGAATCTGACCGCCGATCTGCATAACAACCGCGCCGAACTGGGCTGGCTCATCCGCCTCGCCAACAACGGCCAGTTTGACGGCCAGATCCAGGTGACCGATCCGCAGGGGCAGCGCAATCTGGGCGGCAACGTCAACATCCGCAATCTCAACCTGGCGATGGCAAACGCCATTTTCTCCCGCGGCGAGAAGGCGGCCGGGATGCTGAACGCCAACCTGCGGCTGGCCGGCAGCGCGCAAAGCCCGCAGCTGTTTGGTCAGATGCAGCTTAACGGAGTGGATATCGACGGCAACTTTATGCCGTTCGATATGCTGCCGAGCCAGCTGGCGATGAATTTCAACGGCATGAGCTCGACGCTGGCGGGGACCGTTCGCACCCAGCAGGGGCAGATCAACCTCAGCGGCGATGCCGACTGGAGCCAGATCGACAACTGGCGCGCGAGGGTGGCGGCCAAGGGCAGCAAGGTGCGCATCACGGTGCCGCCGATGGTGCGGCTGGACGTCTCGCCGGACGTGGTCTTTGAGGCCACGCCGCAGCTGTTCACCCTCGACGGCCGGGTCGATGTCCCATGGGCGCGCATCGTAGTCCATGACCTGCCGGAGAGCGCGGTAGGCGTCTCCAGCGATGAGGTCATGCTCGATAACAATCTGCAGCCGGAGGAGACGCAGCGGGCCTCTATCCCGATCAACAGCAACCTGATCGTGCATGTGGGCAACAACGTGCGGCTGGATGCCTTTGGCCTGAAGGCGAGGCTGACAGGCGATCTGAAGGTCGCGCAGGATAAACAGGGGCTGGGCCTGAACGGGCAGATCACCATTCCGGAAGGGCGCTTCCACGCTTACGGGCAGGATCTGATTGTGCGTAAAGGCGAGCTGCTGTTCTCCGGTCCGCCAGATCAGCCCCTGCTGAATATCGAAGCGATCCGTAACCCGGAAGCTACCGAGAATGACGTGATCGCCGGGGTGCGCGTGACCGGCACCGCGGACGAACCGAAAGCGGAAATTTTCTCCGACCCGGCGATGTCCCAGCAGGAAGCGCTCTCATACCTGCTGCGCGGGCAAGGTCTGGACAGCAATCAGAGCGACAGTGCGGCGATGACCTCAATGTTAGTCGGCCTGGGGGTTGCACAAAGTGGTCAGGTTGTGGGTAAAATCGGGGAGACGTTTGGCGTAAGCAATCTGGCGCTGGACACCCAGGGAGTCGGTGACTCTTCCCAGGTGGTGGTCAGCGGCTATGTACTGCCGGGTCTGCAGGTGAAATATGGCGTGGGGATCTTTGACTCGCTGGCGACACTCACGTTACGCTATCGCCTGATGCCTAAGCTATATCTGGAAGCGGTGTCTGGCGTAGATCAGGCACTCGATTTGCTCTATCAGTTTGAGTTCTAGCAATGCGAATATTTGTCTACGGTAGTTTACGAACCAGGCAAGGCAACAGCCACTGGATGACCAACGCCCAGTTGCTGGGGGATTACAGTATCGAGAACTACCAGTTGTACAGCCTGGGCCACTATCCAGGCGCGGTTCCGGGGAACGGAGCAGTGCACGGTGAAGTGTATCGTATTGATAATGCCACGCTGGCCGAACTTGATGCCTTGCGCACAAGAGGCGGGGAATACGCTCGCCAGTTGATCCAGACACCTTACGGCAGTGCATGGATGTACGTGTACCAACGTTCGGTGGACGGCCTGACGCTGATTGAAAGCGGTAACTGGTTAGACAGAGACCAGTACTGAGATAAACAACGCCACCCTCGGGTGGCGTTGTTTTTTGTTATGCCCCTTCCTGGCGCAGCTTAAAGATCTGCACCGTCTCCAGCAGCTGTTCAGCCTGGCGATGCATCGCCTGCGCCGCCGCGGACGACTCCTGCGAAAGCGTAGCGTTTTGCTGCGTGGCGGCATCCATATGGGTGACGGCCACGTTCACCTGATCGATGCCGGTGCTCTGCTCGTGGCTGGCTAACGAGATCGCCTCAATCAGTTCACTCACCTTGCTGACGCTGTGCAGAATACCGGCCATGGCAACCCCGGCTTCTTTGACCTGACCATTACCCTCATCGATGCGGCTGACAGAGCGATCGATAAGGACGCGGATCTCTTTGGCGGCCGAGGCGGAACGCTGAGCCAGGGCACGCACTTCAGCAGCCACCACCGCGAATCCACGGCCTTCGGTTCCCGCCCGGGCGGCTTCGACCGCGGCGTTCAGCGCAAGGATGTTGGTCTGGAAGGCGATACTGTCGATCATGCTGATAATGGTGTTGATCTCGCTGGAGAAATTATGGATCTCGCTCATGGTCTGCATGGCACGATCCACGGCCTCTTCCCCCTGACGCGCCACCAGACGGGCATTGCGGGCCAGATCGCTGGCGGTGCGTGAATGTTCCGCGTTGCTTTTGACCACCGAGGTCAGCTCTTCCATTGAGGCGGCGGTCTGCTCCAGGGCACTGGCCTGGGCTTCGTTACGGGAAGAGAGTTCATGGCTGCCGCTGGCAATCTGTGCCGAGGCGGTGGCGATGGTCTCGGTGCCGCTGCGTACCCCGGACACAATGCGGGTCAGGTTGATGTTCATCTCCTGCAGGGCATGCATCAGTTCGGCCGTCTCATCGCGACCGGCAACCGTAAAGCGGGACTGCAAATCCCCGGCGGCCACGGTACGGGCGATGCTGACCGCCTGGGCCAGGGGCCGGGTGATGCTGCGAATTAACCACCAGGTCACCAGCATTCCGGCGCCGAGAGTTAATGCCATCGTCAGCACCAGCATCCAGCGGGTCTGCTGATAGCGGGCCTGGTTCTGGTCAGCGATCTGCTGGTGAAGCACCTTTGCGTGCTGGAGGGTGTTTGCCACCACCTCGTCGATCATTCTGGTCGGTTCACGGTCAATGCCGGTGACCTGCCTATCCACGCGCTGGGCGCTGGTCACATTCCCCACCTGATAATCGGCCAGCGCTTTCAGGTACTGTTGCTCCAGCCCGGCGTGGATCTGACGGGTTGCCAGCACCTCGCGATTATCCATACCGATTTTGGGCAGCAGCTCGCTCAAATGAGTGAGCAGCGCCTGGGTGGCCTGGCTCTCACGACTAAAGGCATTTTTGTATTTATCGAACGCCTCCTGTCCCTGGGCTCCGCGCAGCAGGGTGTTTTTCCACTCCTGCACCTGGATCTTGAACTGCACCTGGGCGCTACGCGCGGTATCGATGCTTTCGGTGATGGACTGCTCCATCGTCATAATCTGTTCTTGCTGCCTCAGGCTGTCGTTGTTAATCGCCAGCCCGCGCAGGCCGGTGAAGAGCGTTGCAAGCAGCAACAGTGCGGCCAGCAGCCCCAGCCGCTGGCCAATGGTAAGGGTGTTGAGTTTCATCTGTAGCAGGTATTTCCCTGGTGAAATAAAGCGATCGTGATCACGTAACGAAGGTATCGACCGACGGCTGACAGACTTTAAGAGAGCGAAGGGGGATTAGGGCAGGAGAAACACGCTATCTAACTAATACTTCAGGAGAAAAAGTCTATGTGACAGTTTAGTGACAATTGACGGGCATAAAAAAGCCCCGACGTGTCGGGGCGTTTCGCAGGGTAAGAATTACTTCTTAGCGCGCTCGAAGGAGGCAACGATTTCCGCTTTAGCAGCTTCTGCGTTGTCCCAGCCTTCCACTTTCACCCATTTGCCTTTCTCGAGATCTTTGTAGTGCTCGAAGAAGTGGGCGATCTGCGCTTTCAGCAGTTCTGGCAGGTCGTTCACATCTTTAATGTGATCGTACTCTTTGCTCAGCTTGGTGTGCGGTACCGCAACCAGTTTCGCATCTTCACCGGCTTCGTCGGTCATCTTCAGCACGCCAACCGGACGGCAGCGGATCACGGAGCCCGGCTGCAGTGGGTATGGTGTTGGGACCAGCACGTCTACCGGGTCACCGTCCAGGGACAGGGTGTGGTTGATGTAACCGTAGTTGCACGGGTAGAACATCGCGGTAGACATGAAACGGTCAACGAACAGCGCGCCGGTGTCTTTGTCGATTTCGTATTTGATAGGATCAGCGTTCGCCGGGATTTCGATAACTACGTAGATGTCTTCCGGCAGTTCTTTACCCGCTGGGACGTTGAGTAAGCTCATGTCTGTGTCCTTTAAAATGATTGGTAATCAAGTGGCGAGTATTATAGCCAACTGGCGCCGAATGTCTTCGCCTGTTTTCGCCATTCCCTTCTCGCGGATGCCACTATCAGCCCTTTCTCATGACAAGATAATCCATAAACTCAGCCGCATTTTTAATGGCTCAATGAAAGCGATTACAAACTTGTGATTAACGTTTTATTCACTTCTCTGAAGTGTGATGTAACACACTCCGTTACATCTCGCATTGTCTATAGTCTGTTCGCAGAACACCTTTTACCCAACAATAAACTACCCTACGAGGACGTTCTTATGTGGAAGCGCTTACTTCTTGTCACAGCAGTTTCAGCAGCCATGTCGTCTATGGCGATGGCCGCCCCATTAACCGTAGGATTCGCACAAGTCGGCTCGGAATCAGGCTGGCGAGCGGCTGAAACCAACGTCGCGAAAAGCGAGGCCGAAAAGCGCGGCATCACGCTGAAAATCGCAGATGGTCAGCAAAAGCAGGAAAACCAGATCAAAGCGGTACGCTCTTTTATCGCCCAGGGCGTTGACGCCATCTTCATTGCGCCGGTCGTGGCAACAGGCTGGGAGCCGGTGTTGAAAGAAGCCAAAGATGCCGAAATTCCGGTGTTCCTGCTCGATCGTTCCATCGATGTAAAAGACAAATCTCTCTATATGACTACCGTTACCGCCGACAACGTCCTGGAAGGTAAATTAATCGGTGAGTGGCTGGTGAAACAGGTGGATGGCAAGCCGTGTAACGTGGTTGAGCTGCAGGGCACCGTCGGCGCCAGCGTGGCCATCGATCGTAAGAAAGGCTTTGCTGATGCCATCTCCAAAGCGTCAAACATCAAGATTATCCGCTCTCAGTCCGGCGACTTCACCCGCAGTAAAGGGAAAGAGGTTATGGAGAGCTTCATCAAAGCCGAGAACAACGGCAAAAACATCTGCATGGTTTACGCCCATAACGACGACATGGTGATCGGCGCCATTCAGGCCATTAAAGAAGCGGGTCTGAAACCGGGCACCGATATTCTGACCGGCTCCATCGACGGCGTGCCGGATATCTATAAGGCGATGATCGATAAAGAGGCCAACGCCAGCGTTGAGCTGACGCCAAACATGGCAGGCCCGGCCTTCGACGCGCTGGAAAAATTCAAGAAAGACGGCACCATGCCGGAGAAAGTCACCATTACCAAATCCACCCTCTACCTGCCTGATACCGCTAAAGAAGAGTTAGAGAAGAAGAAAAATATGGGCTACTAAGCTCCAGTGAAAATGCCGGGCGACGCTGCGCTTGCCCGGCCTACGATACGCTTTTTGTAGGCCGGATAAGCGTAGCGCCATCCGGCGTGATGCAGGGGGAACCATGACCACAAACCAACACCAGGAAATCCTCCGCACAGAAGGATTGAGCAAATACTTTCCCGGCGTGAAAGCGCTGGATAGCGTCGATTTCAGCCTGCGCCGTGGCGAGATTATGGCGCTATTAGGCGAGAACGGCGCCGGGAAATCGACCCTGATTAAAGCCCTGACCGGGGTGTATCACGCCGATCGCGGCACCATCTGGCTGGAAGGCCAGGCCATTTCGCCCAAAAATACCGCCCATGCCCAGCAGCTGGGGATCGGGACGGTTTATCAGGAAGTGAACCTGCTGCCGAACATGTCGGTGGCCGATAACCTGTTTATCGGCCGCGAGCCACGACGCTTTGGCCTGCTGCGCCGCAAAGAGATGGAAGCCCGCGCCACGAAGCTAATGGAGTCCTACGGCTTTTCCCTCGACGTGCGCGAACCGCTGAACCGCTTTTCGGTGGCGATGCAGCAGATCGTCGCCATCTGCCGCGCCATCGATCTCTCCGCCAAAGTGCTGATCCTCGATGAACCCACCGCCAGCCTGGATACCCAGGAGGTGGAGATGCTCTTCACCCTGATGCGCCAGCTGCGCGATCAGGGGGTAAGCCTGATCTTCGTCACCCACTTCCTCGATCAGGTCTATGAGGTGAGCGACCGCATTACCGTGCTGCGTAACGGCAGCTTTGTCGGCTGCCGCGAAACCCGCGAGCTGCCGCAAATCGAGCTGGTGAAAATGATGCTCGGCCGCGAGCTGGAGACTAACGCCCTGCAGCGTGCGGGCCGGACGCTGCTCAGCGAGAAACCCATTGCGGCATTTAAGGATTACGGCAGGAAGGGCACCATTGCGCCCTTTAACCTGGAGGTGCGTCCCGGCGAGATTGTCGGCCTGGCGGGGCTGTTAGGCTCCGGTCGTACCGAAACCGCCGAGGTGATCTTCGGCATTAAGCCTGCCGACACCGGCAGTGCCCTGATTAAAGGCAAGCCCCAGGCGCTGCGCTCCCCGCATCAGGCCTCCAGCCTCGGGATCGGTTTCTGCCCGGAAGACAGGAAAACCGACGGGATTATTGCCGCGGCCTCGGTGCGCGAAAACATCATTCTGGCCCTGCAGGCCCAGCGCGGCTGGCTGCGGCCCATTCCGCGTAAAGAGCAGAACGCCATTGCCGAACGCTTTATTCGCCAGCTGGGCATCCGCACCCCGAGCGCGGAGCAGCCGATCGAGTTTCTCTCCGGCGGCAACCAGCAGAAGGTGCTGCTGTCGCGCTGGCTGCTGACCAAACCGCAGTTCCTGATCCTCGACGAGCCGACGCGCGGTATCGACGTGGGGGCGCATGCGGAGATCATCCGCCTGATCGAAACCCTCTGCGCCGACGGCCTGGCACTGCTGGTTATCTCGTCGGAGCTGGAGGAGCTGGTGGGCTACGCCGATCGCGTGATCATCATGCGTGACCGGCAACAGGTGGCCGAGATCCCGCTGGACGCGCTGTCCGTTCCGGCAATCATGAACGCCATTGCGGCATAAGGAGTACATCGTGATGTCACGTTCACTCTCTCAGACCGGCGAGCCGAAGCGCCGCTTCCGCTGGCCCACCGGTATGCCGCAAATCATTGCGCTGCTGCTGGTGCTGCTGGTGGATAGCCTCGTTTCACCGCATTTTTATCAGATTATCCTTCAGGATGGCCGCCTGTTCGGCAGCCCGATTGATATTTTAAACCGCGCCGCGCCGGTGGCTCTGCTGGCGATTGGTATGACCCTGGTGATCGCTACCGGCGGTATCGACCTGTCGGTCGGGGCGGTGATGGCTATCGCGGGTGCCACGGCAGCCTCGATGACCGTAGCCGGACACAGCCTGCCGGTGGTACTGCTGGTGACGCTGGGTACCGGTGTGCTGGCAGGGTTGTGGAACGGCATCCTGGTGGCGATCCTCAAAATACAGCCCTTCGTTGCTACCCTGATCCTGATGGTGGCCGGACGCGGGGTGGCGCAGCTGATCACCTCCGGGCAGATCGTCACCTTCAACGCCCCCAATCTGGCGTGGATCGGCAGCGGCTCGCTGCTGTTCTTTCCGACGCCGGTGATCATCGTGGTGGTGACGCTGATTGCCTTCTGGCTGTTCACCCGCAAAACCGCCCTCGGGATGTTTATTGAAGCGGTGGGGATTAACATTCGCGCGGCGAAAAACGCCGGGGTCAGTACCCGCCTGATGGTGATGCTGACCTACGTCTTAAGCGGGGTGTGCGCCGCCATTGCCGGGATTATCGTCGCGGCGGATATTCGCGGGGCGGACGCCAACAACGCCGGCCTGTGGCTGGAGCTGGATGCGATCCTTGCGGTGGTGATCGGCGGCGGGTCGCTGATGGGCGGGCGCTTTAACCTGCTGCTGTCGGTGATTGGCGCGCTGATTATCCAGGGGATGAACACCGGGATCCTGCTGTCCGGTTTCCCGCCGGAGCTCAATCAGGTGGTGAAAGCGGTAGTGGTGCTCTGCGTGCTGATCGTCCAGTCGCCGCGCTTTATCAGTCTAATTAAGGGGATGCGTGGCCATGATAAAACGTAATTTACCGTTAATGATCACCCTGGGCGTGTTCGTGCTGGGCTATCTCTACTGTCTGACGCAATTCCCCGGTTTTGCCTCGACGCGGGTGATCTGCAACATCCTGACCGATAACGCCTTCCTCGGGATCATCGCCGTCGGTATGACCTTCGTGATCCTCTCCGGCGGGATCGATCTCTCCGTGGGGTCGGTGATCGCCTTTACCGGCGTCTTCCTGGCGAAAGCGATCGGCTACTGGGGTATCTCTCCGTTGCTGGCCTTCCCGCTGGTGCTGGCGATGGGCTGCGCCTTCGGGGCCTTTATGGGGTTGCTGATCGACGCCCTGAAGATCCCGGCATTCATTATCACCCTCGCCGGGATGTTCTTCCTGCGCGGGGTCAGCTATCTGGTGTCCGAGGAGTCAATCCCGATCAACCATCCGGTCTACGACACCCTCTCCAGTCTGGCGTGGAAAATTCCCGGCGGCGGGCGTCTGAGCATTCTCGGGCTGGTGATGCTGGGGGTGGTGGTGATTGGCATTTTCCTCGCCCACCGCACCCGCTTCGGCAATGAGGTATATGCCATCGGCGGCAGCGCGACCTCTGCCAACCTGATGGGGATCTCCACCCGCAGCACCACCATTCGTATCTATATGCTCTCAACCGGGCTGGCGACGCTGGCGGGGATCGTCTTCTCCATCTATACCCAGGCGGGCTATGCCCTTGCGGGAGTGGGCGTGGAGCTGGACGCCATTGCCTCGGTGGTGATTGGCGGCACGCTGCTCAGCGGCGGGGTCGGTACGGTGCTGGGTACGCTGTTCGGGGTGGCGATCCAGGGGCTGATCCAGACCTATATCAACTTCGACGGCACCCTCAGCTCGTGGTGGACCAAGATTGCGATTGGCATCCTGCTGTTCATCTTTATCGCCCTGCAGCGTGGGCTGACGGTGCTGTGGGAGAACCGCCAGAGCTCGCCTGTAACACGGGTTAGCACAACAACTACAAACCAGTAACATACTGAATTTGCTGTAAGTCTAAATCTTTTCCGGTAGCGGCCGATAACCTTTAATTCTGTCCAGATTTATCTCGCTACCGGAAATAACATCATGCTTAAAACGCTATCGATTCGTACCGGCTTGCTTTCGTTACTGGCCGTCATGACCCTCCTGCTGCTGCTCGTCAGCGGTATTGGCATTTATGCCCTCACGCAGAGTTCCGCTTCACTGCAGCGCATTAATCATCTTCAGGGCGAGCAGCTGGTGCAGCTCAATTCGGGCTACACCCTGATCCTGCGCGCGCGCAACGAGGCGGGGCAGGCCGTTCGCATGATGGAGGTGGGCCTGCTGGATGATGCCGCCAAATCGGTGAAGAACATCAATGACGAAATCACTCAGGCACAAACCACGCTGAAAAACGTGATCGATGGCGGAGTAAAGGATCCCGAAGGCGAGCAACTGCTGAAGAAGGTTGCGGCGAGCCTTGCGGCCTATAACGCCCAGGGGATCGTGCCGATGCAGAACGCGCTGAAAGAGCAGAGCGCCGATGCCTATTACGATCTGCTGGAGAACCACCTGGTGCCGGTGGCGCGTCAGTTCGATAACGACATGCAGGCTTTCCAGGCCTGGAGCGACAGCCGCGGTAAAGCCGAAGTGGCGGCGGTGCAGGCCAGCAAAGAGCGGGTGATGCTGCTGATTATCGTCGCCGCGCTGCTGACCGCGGGCATCATTGTGCTGGCCTGGCTGGCCCTGCGTCATATGCTGCTGAAGCCGCTCTCCACCTCTATCGCCCAGCTTGAGCACGTGGCGGCCGGCGATCTGACCCACGCCCTCAGCGCACCCGCCAGCCAGGAGTTTAACCGCCTGAATGCCGCCATCGAAGAGATGCGCCAGTCGCTGATGGGCTCGGTACTGCGCGTGCGCGATGCCAGTTCGCAGATCGATACCGGCAGCCGGGAGCTGACCGCCGGCAACATGCACCTGGCCCAGCGTACGGAGTCGACCGCTACCTCGCTGGAGCAGACCGCGGCCAGCATGGAAGAACTCACCGCCACGGTGAAACAGAACGCCCACAACGCCGAGCAGGCACACCAGGTGGCGAAGACGATGTCTGATACTGCCGATCGCGGCAGCGAAATGGTGTGCTACGTGATTGAGAAGATGCGCGACATCTCCGGCAGCGCCGACCGCATCGCCGATATTCTTAGCGTCATCGACGGCATTGCCTTCCAGACCAATATCCTGGCGCTGAACGCCTCGGTAGAAGCGGCCCGCGCGGGTGAGCAGGGGCGTGGTTTTGCGGTGGTGGCCGGTGAGGTGCGTATCCTCGCCAGCCGCAGCGCCGATGCAGCAAAAGAGATCCGCACCCTGATTAGCGATTCGCAGTCACACGTCAGTGAAGGCAGCGATCTGGCCCAGCAGGCGGGTGAAACCATGGATGAGATCGCCACCGAAGTGATGCGCATGACCCGCCTGATGCGTGAGATTGCCAACGCGTCGCACGAGCAGAGCCGGGGTATTGAGCAGGTGAATATTGCGGTCAATCAGATGGACGAAACCGCGCAACAAAACGCGGCTCTGGTGCAGCAGTCTTCCGCCGCGACGCGCTCGCTGGAAGAGCAATCACGCGAGCTTATCGAGGCGATGTCGTCGTTTAAACTGTCGACGCAACAGGTATAGCCTCATCGCGTTCCGGCGCCGCTGGCGTCGGGATGCTCTCTCCGGCGGACGGCGCGCTGGCGATATGGTCGTGGATCAAGCCCAGCAGCTTTTCCATCTCGGCGGTCAGATGCAGCGCATAGGGCGTTGGCTCAAGAAACAGGCCTTTGCGGGTAAACAGCGGCTCATTAAACAGCATCCCAAAGCGTTTCAGCGCCAGGCTCACGGCCGGTCTGGACATATCAAGACGTAAAGAGGCTTTGGCCATGCTCCCGCACCTGACGACTTCAATAAATACCGGAATCAGATTGAGGTCGATACCAGTGGATGAGCGAGAGAGATTTTTCATTTCTGCTGATTTCCGTTGAACACTATTTGAATGCCGTAATGATGACGGATTGAGTCGGTGGGTTACAGCAGCATTTTTATATAGTGTTATACCGACAAAGGTATAAATCACTGGAAAAACAAAAGGGGCCGGGCGGCCCCTTTTGATCAAACGAATAAATCAGGCATCCGGGTATTCACGGATTAAGCGTTCGACGTCTTCCACCATATGATCGTTGCCGACGAAGAACGAACGGCGCTGGTGCAGACTCTCAGGAATGATATCCATAATCCGCTCTTTACCGTCGCTGGCTTTACCGCCCGCCTGCTCGGCGAGGAAGGCCATCGGGTTGCACTCGTACAGCAGACGCAGCTTGCCTTCCGGGTGGCTGGCGGTGCTTGGATAGAGGTAGATCCCGCCTTTCAGCAGGTTGCGGTGGAAATCCGCCACCAGGGAGCCGATATAGCGCGAGGTGTAAGGACGCTGGGTCGCTTTATCCTCTTCCTGGCAGAATTTGATGTATTTCTTCACGCCCGCCGGGAATTTAATGTAGTTCCCTTCGTTGATGGAGTAGGTGCTGCCTTTCTGCGGATAGCGCATGCGCTCCTGGCACAGGCAGAACACACCCAGTGAAGGATCGTAGGTAAAGGCATGCACGCCGCAGCCGGTGGTGTAGACCAGCATGGTGGAGGAGCCGTAAACCACATAGCCCGCAGCGACCTGCTTGTTGCCCGGCTGCAGGAAATCTTCTTCGGTTACCGGAGTGCCGACAGGGGTGACGCGGCGGTAAATGGAGAAAATCGTGCCGACAGAGACGTTAACGTCGATGTTGGAGGAGCCATCCAGCGGATCCATCAGAACGACATATTTTGCATGTTCACACCCTTCAAAGAGGACGATTTCGTCTTCTTCTTCCGAGGCGATCCCCGCAACGATGTCGCGTGCGCGCAGTGCAGCTTTCAGTTTTTCGTTCGCGAACAGATCGAGTTTCTGTTGAACTTCGCCCTGCACGTTTTCAGCACCGCTGGCACCCAGGATATCGACCAGACCGGCCTTGTTGATATCGCGATGGATGATCTTGGCGCCCAGCTTTATTGCCGACAACAAAGCAGTGAGCTCACCGGTAGCATGCGAGAACTCGTGCTGCTTTTCGACAATAAATTCACCTAACGTTTTCATAACACCTTCCCTGCATTGGATGTTGAGTAAAGTTGTTGATGCCCAACAATCTTAACAAACTTTCAAATCTTCGCGCAGAGGTGAATCGCGCCAGCTGAGTACAGATTTTCCTGAAATGCGTTTCTCTGCTGCTGACATATGCGTAAAATGTGCGCCACATTGAAGAAGGATAGTGACGTATGCGCATTCATATATTGGGGATTTGTGGCACTTTCATGGGCGGCCTGGCTATGCTGGCGCGCGCTCTTGGCCATGAGGTGACAGGTTCGGACGCCAATGTGTATCCGCCGATGAGCACGCTGCTGGAAAACCAGGGCATCTCACTTATTGAGGGTTACGACGCCAGCCAGCTCGATCCGCAGCCGGATCTGGTGATCATCGGTAACGCCATGACCCGTGGCAACCCCTGCGTAGAAGCCGTGCTGGAAAAGAATATTCCCTACATGTCGGGCCCGCAGTGGCTGCACGACTTTGTGCTGCGCGATCGCTGGGTTGTGGCCGTTGCCGGTACTCATGGCAAAACCACCACCGCCGGGATGGCAACCTGGATCCTTGAGGCCTGCGGCTACAAGCCGGGCTTTGTGATCGGTGGCGTACCGGGGAATTTCGAGGTTTCTGCCCGCCTGGGCGACAGTCCGTTCTTTGTCATTGAGGCGGATGAATATGACTGCGCCTTCTTTGACAAACGCTCTAAATTTGTCCACTACTGCCCGCGGACGCTGATCCTCAATAACCTTGAGTTCGATCACGCGGACATCTTTGACGACCTGAAAGCGATTCAGAAGCAGTTCCACCACCTGGTGCGCATCGTGCCGGGTCAGGGACGTATTATCCTGCCGGAAAACGACATCAACCTGAAGCAGACCCTGGCGATGGGATGCTGGAGCGAGCAGGAGCTGGTGGGCGAGCAGGGCCACTGGCAGGCGAAAAAGCTCACCAACGATGCCTCCCAGTGGGAAGTTCTGCTGGATGGCGAAAAAGTTGGGGAAGTGCACTGGGCGCTGGTGGGCGAACACAACATGCACAACGGCCTGATGGCGATTGCCGCGGCCCGTCATGTGGGCGTGCTGCCTGCCGATGCGGCTCATGCGCTGGGATCGTTTATCAACGCCCGTCGCCGCCTGGAACTGCGCGGCGAAGCGAATGGCGTGACGGTGTATGACGATTTTGCCCATCACCCGACGGCGATCCTCGCGACGCTGGCGGCGCTGCGCGGCAAAGTGGGCGGCACGGCACGCATTCTGGCCGTCCTGGAACCGCGCTCCAACACCATGAAAATGGGCGTCTGCAAAGATGACCTGGCCCCCTCTTTAGGCCGTGCCGATGAAGTCTTCCTCCTGCAGCCGCAGCATATTCCCTGGCAGGTAGCGGAAGTGGCTGAAGCCTGTATCCAGCCTGCGCACTGGAGTGCCGATGTGGATACGTTAGCGGAGATGGTGGTGAAGACCGCGCAGCCGGGGGATCACATTCTGGTGATGAGCAACGGCGGGTTTGGTGGCATCCATCAGAAGCTGCTGGACGGCCTGGCGAAGAAAGCGGAAGTCGCAGAGTAATAAAAAAGCCCGGTGGCGCTAACGCTTACCGGGCCTGCAATTCGCACGCTTTTGTAGGCCGGATAAGGCGCTTACGCCGCCATCCGGCAAACAGCATGCACGATATTAACCTTCGGCTTCTGCCAGTTCGCGCAGATACTGGAAGATCAGACGCGCAGACTTCGGCGGCTTATTCCCTTCTTTCTCTTTCTTCGCATTACGGATAAGCGTTCGCAGCTGCTGGCGATCGGCGTCCGGCCACAGGTTCAGCACCTCCGCCAGGGCGTCATCGCCATTATCAATCAGGCGATCGCGGATCTGCTCCAGCTTATGGAACAGGGCAACCTGCTGGTTGTGGCGGTTTTTCAGCTTGTCCAGCGCCTGGCGAATGGGTTCTACATCGCGCTGGCGCAGCATTTTACCAATCAACTGAAGCTGGCGACGGCGGCCCTCTTTCTTGATGCGTTGTGCCAGTTCGATGGCGGCACGCAGATCGGGGTCGAGCGGGATTTTATCCAGCGCGTTTTTGCCCAGCTCTACCATTTCCGCACCAAGCTGTTTTAACTCTTCGGCGTCGCGTTTAATTTCACTTTTACTGACCCAGATGATCTCATCATCTTCGTCTTCGATGTCATCACCGGGAACGTCGTCGAGCCAGTCTTCGGGCTGCTTAGTCATGTCAGGCTCCTTAAAAAAAGAGGCTAATCTTACCAGTTTAGGCGCGTACTGAGAAACGGTTCTCTGATAGACTTCAGCTAACTACACCTTACATTATGGCATTTACGATGAAAGTGATCTCACAAGTTGCAGCGCAGCGTAAAGCACTGGAAGAGGCCGTCTCCATGGCTCTGGAGCTGGCGTCAGCGAAATCCGACGGGGCAGAAGTCGCCGTCAGTAAAACCACTGGTCTGAGCGTCAGCACCCGCTATGGCGAGGTGGAAACCGTTGAATTTAATAGCGATGGCGCGTTAGGGATTACTGTTTATCACCAGAACCGTAAAGGCAGTGCCTCCTCCACCGACCTCAGCCCGGACGCCATAGCGCGTACCGTGCAGGCGGCGCTGGATATCGCCGCCTACACCTCGCCGGATCCTTACGCAGGCGTCGCAGACCGCGAATTGCTGGCTTTTGAGGCCCCGGATCTGGATCTGTTCCACCCGGCAGAAGTGACCCCTGACGAAGCCATTGAGTTCGCGGCTCGCGCGGAACAAGCCTCCCTTAACGCCGATAAGCGCATCACCAACACCGAAGGCGGCAGCTTTAACAGCCACTACGGCATCAAAGTTTTTGGCAACAGCCACGGTATGCTGCAGGGCTACAGCTCCACCCGTCACTCGCTCTCCAGCTGCGTCATCGCCGAAGAGAACGGCGACATGGAGCGCGATTACGCCTACACCATTGGCCGCGCGCTGGGCGATCTTCAGTCGCCGGAGTGGGTTGGGATGGAGTGCGCAAAACGCACATTGTCCCGCCTCGCTCCACGAAAACTGTCTACCATGAAAGCACCGGTGATCTTTGCCAATGAAGTGGCGACCGGGCTGTTCGGGCATCTGGTGGGCGCCATTGCCGGTGGGGCGGTATACCGTAAGTCGACCTTCCTGCTCGACGCGCTGGGCACGCAAATCCTGCCGGAATGGCTGACCATTGAAGAGCATCCGCACCTGCTGAAAGGGCTGGCCTCCACGCCGTTCGACAGCGAAGGCGTGCGCACGGAGCGTCGCGATATCATCAAAGACGGCATCCTGACCCAGTGGCTGCTGACCAGCTACTCCGCGCGCAAACTGGGGCTGCAAAGCACCGGCCATGCGGGCGGCATCCACAACTGGCGGATCCCTGGCCGCGGCCTGAGCTTTGAGCAGATGCTGAAAGAGATGGGCACCGGGCTGGTAGTGACCGAGTTGATGGGCCAGGGCGTCAGCGGCGTCACCGGCGACTACTCGCGCGGGGCGTCCGGCTTCTGGGTCGAGAACGGTGAAATTCAGTATCCGGTGAGCGAAATTACCATCGCCGGCAACTTAAAGGATATGTGGCGCAATATCGTGACGGTGGGTAACGATATTGAAACCCGCAGCAATATCCAGTGCGGATCGGTGCTGTTACCGGAGATGAAGATCGCCGGTCAGTAATACCCGTCATACTTCACGGTGCAGATGCGTTGGCTGCGTGCGCTCACCCCGGTCACTTACTTATGTAAGCTCCCGGGGATTCACGCGCTTGCCGCCTTCCTGCAACGCGAATTATTTAGGGTATTAGTCTTTTTTTAATAATAAAAAAGGAAGTGAGCAATGCGTAAAAACCTGTTAGCCATCCTCGCAGCCTCAACGCTGGTATTGAGTTCGTCGGTGTTTGCCGACCTGGAAGATAATATGGACACCCTCAGCGAAAACCTGAAGGTGGTGCAGAAAACGGACAATGCGGCGGAGATGAAAGGCGCCCTGACCAAAATGCGCGCTGCTGCGGTAGATGCGCAAAAAGAGACCCCGCCGAAGCTGGAAGGCAAAGCGGAAGACAGCGCCGAGATGAAAGATTACCGTCACGGTCTGGAGACGCTGGTCGGGCAGATTGACGGCGCGCTGAAGCTGGCCAACGAAGGCAAAGTGAAAGAGGCGCAGGCGGCAGCCGACGGGTTTGTCACCACGCGCAATACTTATCACAAAAAATACCGTTAATGGGTGCCTGAGCCGCACGTCCTCTCCCCGTGTTGCGGAGGCGTACTAAACGCCTCCGCATGTTTGCTCCCTACGATCCGGAGCGACAGTCCATTTGCGCAATCACTTCAAGCGAACCGTTTCGAAAACGGATCTCGCACAGTGTCTTCCGCGTCACCAGCGTTAAGATGATTATTGTCAAAGAAATAATCATCAAAACCCCGATACTGGGATCTCTGCGTTTCATGGATGCCTCCTTGCTTTTTAAGCGGGTAAGGCAGCGAACTTCACGTGTCAGGACGTGTCGTTTCGGGCCCCATCCCTGATTTTTATTCAGGTGGGGCTTTCCACTTCCCGTCCCATGCATGAGACGGTCAGTCTCAAGCACCCACGGCCACTCTACCCAATCCGCATAAGAAAACCTTATCCAGCTCACATTTCTACGAGTCTGCTCGTAAACTTTTTCACTTCCACAGCCCCGCTTTACCCGCTCAGGAGCGTGATATTCATCACGTTAGACCAGCGAAAAATCATCATTCAGCGCAATTATGTGGCACAGATCACTGGCGCCGCTCTCCTTTCCACTTCGAAGTGGAAAACAACTCGCTACAAACCCATAACAGCGGGCGTTAGTTTTATCCCAGAGCCAATAACGGGGTAAGACGAGTGATTAACGGAACGGTAATAAACGACACTGGAGACCAGGCGGCGCAAACTGAACAGCTGGCCGACACCATGCTCAAGCAGACCTTCACGCTGCTTAGTCATCACCACATTATCCCCAATGCCGTTCAGGAGCAGATGCTGACCTCCCACGTTCGCGCCATGGCGCACCGGTCGGTGACCGGCGAGCCGCTGCCGGAGGTCGAGGCTGACCTGTTCGACGAAATTTCACCTGAATCAATGCGGCTTGCCCGCGAAGTCGTGGCGCAGTTTGGCAACCTTCCTGATGAAGAAGCCTGGCTGCTCTCCGTCCACTTTGAAGTCGCAAAAGACAACCTTTAAGGAGCACATCATGGAACAAATTACAGTCGTTATCGGCGATCGCCTGGGTAAAGGTCAGAAGGTTGCAGCAGGCGTTGAAAAAGCGGGCGGCCGCGCAGTGGTGGTACCAGGCGTGGCGGCGGACATGAAGCTGGGTGACGTGATGAAGGCGGAAAACGCCACCTTCGGCATCTCCTTCTGCGGCAGCGGCGGCGCGGGTGCCATCACCGCTCAGACCAAATATGGCTACAAAGCCAAGTACGGCATGCGTTCCGTGGAAGAGGGCGTTACCGCCATCAACGAAGGCTGCAACGTGCTGGGCTTTGGCTTTATGGATAAAGAAGAGCTGGGTGAGCGTCTGGTGCAGGCGTGGCAGAAGAAGCACGGCGCATAAGCATGAAAGAACAGTTCACCACCACGGTGAGAGTGAAAGGCAAGGGTGACGCCAAAGCGCGCGCCTTTGCCGACGCGCTGAACCACGTTCAGGCCGCGGTGATGAAAGCATCGCCGCATATCTTACTGCGTATTGAGCCACAGGATGTGCAGATTGTTCAGGCGCAAGAAGCGGTGCGTAAAGAGGCGTTTCTGTTCTTCTTTTTGCGCCGGGAAAGACGCACCTACAGCGTGGAGCTGGACGTGACCGTCAACGTGACTGCCATCAATCTGGACCAGGTGGACTTTGTCACGCAACGCTGATTCTTACTAATAGGGCAGACTAATGTTCCTGATAATTTTAATAAAATCGCTCATCATCGGCGGCCTGGTTGGCGTCGGCGTGGGCGCCGGGGCTGCACGCATGTTTCATGCGCCTACCACACAGGGTATGGGCGCGTTTCGTACGTTGGGAGAGCTGAACTCCTGTGAGGGAGACCCAGCGTCTCACTTCTCCTTTGGGTTAGGCTTCTTCTTCAACGCCTGGGCTTCGTCGGTTGCGGCGGGCTCCTTCACCCAGGACGTTGACCACCGCATCATCCCGAACTGGGGTGCCGCGGCGCTGATGATCAAAAACCGCAACGTCGGTGAGACGCTGCACGATCCCCGCAAGATGGCGATTGCCTGCGGCGTGATCGGCATGATTGTCGTCACCTTCCTCAACCTCACCGCGTCGTCCGTTCCTGCTGCGCTTCAGGTGACCGCCGTGAAGGTGCTGGTACCTGCCGCTAACCTGCTGGTGAACACCGTGATGCCGGTGATCTTCTGGCTGGCGGCTATCGATGCGGGTAAAAAATCGGGCTTCTGGGCCACCGTCTTTGGCGGCGCGGCGCAGCTGATTATGGGTAACGCCGTACCGGGCCTGGTGCTGGGGATCCTGATCGGTAAAGGCGTGGAAGAGAGCGGCTGGAACCACGTCACCAAAGTGATGATGGTCGCCATCGTCGCGCTGTTCGTGCTGAGCGGCTTCTTCCGCGGCTTCGACATGAAGATGATTGAATCCTTCCATCTGACCGTGCCGAACTGGCTCGACATGATCCACAACTCGCTCAGCGGCAAGTAACAGGAGCCTCTAAATGGAACAGAATAAAGGTTTTTGGTATGCCGACTGGTCGTTCCCGATCTTCGTTGGCCTGCTCTCCTCCGGCGTGTTCGCCGGGACGCACATGTACTACCTCTACGGTATCGGCGCTTTTAACGAAGTGGCCTTCGTGGCGATGCTGAAAGCGGGTATCGATACCGGTGCCTACGGCGCGGTGGCAGCGTTCGGCGCCAGCTTCCTGTTTGCCCGTATTATCGAAGGCTCCCTGGTGGGGATCCTCGATATCGGCGGGGCGATCCAGACCGGGGTGGGCCTCGGCGTTCCGGCGCTCTTGCTGGGGGCGGGCATCATGTTCCCGGTGACCAACTTTATCGCCTCGCTGGCGACCGGCCTGATTATTGGCCTGGCGATTGGTTACATCATCATCCTGGCGCGTAAGTTCACCATCAATCAGAGCAACTCCACCTACGGGGCTGACGTGATGATGGGGGCGGGTAACGCCTCCGGCCGCTTCCTCGGGCCGTTGATTATCCTCAGCGCGATGACCGCGTCGATTCCCATCGGCATCGGTTCCCTGTTAGGCGCCCTGCTGTTCTACATCTGGCAGAAGCCGATTACCGGTGGCGCCATCCTCGGCGCGATGCTGTTGGGCTGGCTGTTCCCGGTCGCCCTTTAATACCCGCGGGCGCTCAGGCGCCCGCCTTATCAGGAGAACCCCATGTTTGATTTACTCCTGCGCCGCGCGCGCCTCACCGACGATACCCTGACCGATATCGCCATTCAGGACGGGAAGATCGCAGCGGTGGGCGACATCGCCGCGCCTGCCCAAAAAATGGTGGAGCTGAACGGCGAAGTGTTTGTCAGCGCAGGCTGGATTGACTCCCACGTCCACTGCTACCCGAACTCCCCGATTTACCACGACGAGCCGGACAGCGTGGGCATTGCCACCGGCGTCACCTCGGTAGTGGACGCCGGCAGCACCGGGGCGGATGACGTGGACGACTTCTACGCCATCACCCGTAAGGCCTCCACCGAGGTATTTGCCCTGCTGAACATCTCCCGCGTGGGGCTGATTGCCCAGAACGAACTGGCCAACATGGCCAACATCGACGCAGACGCGGTGAAGCAGGCAGTACAACGCCACCCGAATTTTATCGTCGGCCTGAAGGCGCGCATGAGCAGCAGCGTGGTCGGTGAGAACGGCATTACGCCGCTGGAGCGCGCCAAAACGATCCAGAAAGAGAACGGCGATCTGCCCCTGATGGTACACATCGGCAACAACCCGCCGAACCTCGACGAAATTGCCGAGCTGCTGAGTTCCGGCGACATCATCACCCACTGCTACAACGGCAAACCGAACCGCATTCTGACCCCCTCCGGGGAACTGCGCGCCTCCGTCACCAACGCCCTGAAGCGCGGCGTGCGTCTGGACGTCGGCCACGGCACCGCGAGCTTCAGCTTTGAGGTGGCGAAACGCGCCATCGCGATGGGTATTCTGCCGCACACTATCAGCTCGGATATCTACTGCCGCAACCGCATCAACGGCCCGGTAGGCTCGCTTTCTAGCGTGATGTCGAAGTTTCTCGCCATCGGCATGTCGCTGCCGCAGGTGATCGAGTGCGTGACCGCCAACGCCGCCGACGGCCTGCGCCTGGCCCATAAAGGCCGCATTCAGGCAGGTCTCGACGCCGACCTGACGCTGTTTACGATTAAACGCCAGCCAACCGTGCTGACGGATGCGGAAAACGACAGCCTGCAGGCTGAACACATTCTGGTGCCGCTTGCCGCGATCCGCGCGGGCAAGGGCTACATGACCGAACAAGGGAGCACGGAACATGCCTTCAATTTTTGAGAAATACAATTTAAAACAAGTGATTAACACCTCCGGGCGCATGACGGCGCTCGGCGTCTCAACCCCGCGCCCGGAAGTGGTGCAGGCGGCGATGGACGGCATGAACCAGTACTTCGAGATGAAGGATCTGGTCAACAAAACCGGCGAGTACATCGCGAAGCTGCTGGATGTGGAAGGGGCGACCGTCGTCTCCTGCGCCTCGGCGGGCATTGCCCAGTCGGTGGCGGCGGTGCTGGTGAAAGAGAGCGACTGGCTGCTGGAGAACCTGCACGTCACCCCGATTGAGAACAACGAGATCGTCCTGCCGAAAGGCCACAACGTTAACTTTGGCGCCCCGGTGGGCACCATGGTGGCGCTGGGCGGCGGCAGGCTGGTGGAAGCCGGTTACGCCAACGAATGCTCCGCCGATCAGCTGGCGGCAGCGATCACCCCGCGCACTGCGGCAATCCTCTATATCAAATCGCACCACTGCGTGCAGAAGAGCATGCTCAGCGTCGAGCAGGCGGCGGTCGTTGCGCGTAAACACGATCTGCCGCTGATCGTCGACGCGGCGGCAGAAGAAGATCTGCACGCTTACTACCGCTCCGGCGCGGACCTGGTGATCTACAGCGGCGCGAAGGCCATCGAAGGGCCAACCAGCGGCCTGGTGATCGGCAGAACCCAGTACGTCGAGTGGGTCAAGCGTCAGACGGCAGGCATTGGCCGCGCCATGAAGGTGGGTAAAGAGGGCATTCTGGGCCTGACCTGCGCCATCGAACACTACCTGACGGCGACTAAAGAGAGCGGTGCGGAAATGGTGGCGAAGATGACCCCGTTTATCGACGCGCTCAACACCCTGAACGGCGTCACCGCGCGCGTGGTCTGGGACAGCGCGGGTCGCGATATCGCCCGCACCGAGATTAAGTTCGACGAAGCCACTACCGGCGTCGGCACCGGCGACCTGGTGCATGCCCTGAAGCAGGGCGAATACGCTATCTACTTCCGTGGCTACAAAGCTAACGAAGGGATTATCGAAGCCGACGTGCGCAGCGTCAGCGCAGACCAACTGAATATCGTCTATCGCCGCATCAGCGAAGTATTAGGCCAGGAGAAAAAGGCATGAAACTGACCCCCAATTTTTACCGCGACCGCGTGTGTCTGAACGTGCTGGCCGGATCCAAAGCCAACGCCAGCGCCATCTATGAAGCGGCAGAAGGCCATGTGCTGGTGGGCGTGCTCTCCAAAAACTACCCGGACGTGGACAGCGCCGTGGCGGACATGCGCGAATACGCCGCCCTGATCGATAACGCCCTCTCCGTGGGCCTGGGGGCGGGGGATCCGAACCAGTCGGCGATGGTGAGCGAAATCTCCCGCCAGGTGCAGCCGCAGCACGTCAACCAGGTCTTCACCGGGGTGGCTACCAGCCGCGCGCTGCTGGGGCAGAGCGAGTCCGTGGTTAACGGCCTGGTCTCCCCGACCGGCACCGTCGGGATGGTGAAAATCTCCACCGGCCCGCTGAGCAGCGCGGCACCGGACGGCATCGTGCCGGTGGAAACGGCGATTGCCCTGCTGAAGGATTTCGGCGGCAGCTCGATCAAATACTTTCCGATGGGCGGCCTGAAATGTCGTGACGAATACAAAGCGGTGGCGGAAGCCTGCGCCCGTCACGACTTCTGGCTGGAGCCGACCGGGGGAATCGATCTGGAGAACTATGAAGCGATCCTGCAGATCGCCCTGGATGCGGGCGTGAGCAAGATCATTCCGCATATCTACAGCTCGATCATCGACAAAGCCAGCGGCGACACGCGCCCGGAAGACGTGCGTACGCTGCTGGAAATGACGAAGAAGCTGGTGAAGTAAAACTATCCCTCACCCTAACCCTCTCCACAGGGAGAGGGAATAACGATCAGGAGCCACCATGCACACCCGCAACCTGCTTGTCGCTTCACTCTCTCTACTTGCTACCGCCGCCGTCGCCCAGACGCAATATGCCTGGGTGGGGACCTACAATCCGAACGGTGAAGGGCTGTATCGCTTTACCCTCGACCCGCAGTCCGGCGCGCTCGGCAACAAAACGCTGGTGAGCAAGCCGCCGAACGCCGCGCAGTTGGCCGCTTCACACGACGGCAAAACGATCTATCTGGCCAGCGAAGTGGAGCAGGGCGTGGTGCAGGCGCTGCGGGTGGGCGAAAACGGCGAGCTGAGTGAGCTGAATCAGGTGGCGTCCGGCGGTGCGGGCCCGGTGTATCTCTCCCTGACGCCAAACGGCCAGCACCTGCTGGTGGCCAACTACGTCAGCGGATCCATTGCGGTGCTGCCGATCAACGCAGACGGCAGCTTGGGTGATGCCACCGATAAACATCAGGATCGGGGCGAGCCGGGCGCCGCAAAACCCGAAGCGGCAGCCGAAGGCAGTTTTGCCATCAGCGATCATAACGGTCCCCATGCGCACATGATCGCCGCCGATCCGAGCGGGAAATTTGTCTTTTCCACCGATCTGGGGCTGGATCGCATCTATCAGTACCGTTTTGACGATCGAAGCGGCAAGCTGACCCCGAACGATCCGCCGTTTATCAGCGCCTCCTCGAAAGGCGCCGGGCCGCGCCACTTCGTCTTTACGCCAAAAGGCGATGCCCTGTGGCTGATTAACGAAGAGGCGTCTACGCTCACCCATTATGCCGTGCAGGCCAACGGCACGCTGAAAGAGGGCAGGACGATCTCTGCGCTGCCGGAAGGGTATAAAGGCACCAGTTTTGCCGCCGGGCTGGCACTCAGTGCCGATGGAAAGCAGCTGTATGTCGCTAACCGTTTGCATAACAGCATCGGGCACTTTACCGTAACGGCGGATGGCACGCTGACGCATCGGGACGATGTCTGGACGCGTGGCGATTACCCGCGCACCCTGACGCTGGATAAACAGGGACGCTGGCTGTACGTCATGAACCAGCGCAGCGATAACATCACCCGTTTCCGCGTGGCGCAGGACGGCAAGCTGAGCTTCGAGCCAGACTATACCCCGGTCGGCAGCCCATCCCAGATGGTCATTTCACCTTAAGCAGTAAGAGGACAACCCCGTGCGATTTCCCAACCAACGTTTAGCGCAACTGTTTGAAATGTTGCAGAACGAGACGCTGCCTCAGGACGAACTGGCGCAACGGTTGTCGGTATCCACGCGTACCGTCCGGGCTGACATTACCGCGCTCAACGCGCTGCTGGCGGGGAACGGGGCGCAGTTTATCCTCAGCCGCGGGAACGGCTATCAGCTGAAAATCGACGATCAGGCCCGCTACCAGCAGCTGCAGGATTCCCACCCGCGGATGCTGCGGATCCCACGCACCGGCCCGGAGCGGGTGCACTACCTGGTGGTGCGCTTTCTCACTTCGGCGTTCTCCCTCAAGCTGGAGGATCTGGCCGACGAGTGGTTTGTCAGCCGCGCCACGCTGCAAAGCGATATGGCAGAGGTGCGCGAGTGGTTTCACCGCTATCGCCTGACGCTGGAGACCCGCCCGCGCCACGGCATGAAGCTGTTTGGCAGCGAGATGGCGATCCGCGCCTGCCTGACCGATCTGCTGTGGCAGCTGGCGCAGCAGGACAACCTCAATCCGCTGGTCACCGAAGTGGCGCTGAATGCCGGCGTGCCGGAACAGCTCGCCGCCGTGCTGCATGAGACCTTCACCCGCCACCATATTCGCCTCACCGACGAAGGCGAGCTGTTTTTACGCCTCTACGGCGCGGTGACGGTGCGGCGCATCAGCGAAGGCTATCCGCTGCCGGAATTTAACGCCGAAGAGGTGGCTGAGAACGTGCGCGATGCCGCGCGGGACATCGCCAGCGCCATCGCCCGGCTGGCGGATAAGACCCTTTCGCCAGCGGAAGAGACCTGGCTGGGGGTGCATATCGCCGCCCGCCAGGTGCAGGAGATCTCCCCCAGCGCCATCAACGCCGATGATGAAGAGGCGCTGGTGAACTACATCCTGCGCTATATCAACACCCACTTTAACTACAACCTGCTCGACGACACCCAGCTGCACGCGGATCTCCTGACCCATATAAAAACCATGATCACCCGCGTGCGCTACCAGATCATGATCCCCAATCCGCTGCTGGATAACATCAAGCAGCACTACCCGATGGCGTGGGACATGACCCTTGCGGCGGTCTCCAGCTGGGGAAAATACACTCCCTATGTGATCAGCGAAAACGAGATCGGTTTCCTGGTGCTGCACATTGGCGTCGGTCTGGAGCGCCATTACAACATTGGCTATCAGCGCCAGCCGCGGGTGATGCTGGTCTGCGACGCGGGCAACGCGATGGTGCGGATGATCGAGGCGGTGCTGCAGCGCAAGTACCCGCAGATCGAGGTGACGCGCACCCTGACCCTGCGGGAGTACGAGCAGTGCGAAAGCATCAGCGAGGACTTCGTGATATCCACCGCGCGGATCGCGGAAAAAGCCAAGCCGGTGGTGCTGATCGCCCCGTTCCCGACCGACTATCAGCTGGAGCAGATCGGCAAGCTGGTGCTGGTGGACAGAACGCGCCCGTGGATGCTGGAGAAGTTCTTCGACGCCAGCCATTTCCGCGTCATCGATCGCCCCATCGACCAGCAAACGCTGTTCCGGGAGCTGTGCGACCAGCTGCAGGAGGAGGGGTTTGTGGACGCAGAGTTTCTCGACTCGGTGGTGGAGCGCGAGGCCATCGTCAGCACCCTGCTCGGCGACGGTATCGCCCTGCCGCACTCCCTGGGTTTGCTGGCGCAAAAAACCGTGGTCTATACCGTGCTGGCCCCGCAGGGCATCCAGTGGGGCGATGACACCGCGCACGTCATTTTCCTGCTGGCGATCAGTAAAAGCGAGTATGAGGAGGCGATGGCGATCTACGATATCTTCGTCACCTTCCTGCGCGAACGGGCGATGACCCGGCTGTGCGGCTGCCACGACTTCGACGAGTTTAAAACCGTGGCGATGGAGTGTTTGAGCCGGTTTTGAGCTCAACGCAAATGATGCACCACCTGATTACTGCTGCCGCGCCAGATAAGCATCGGATCTTTCAGATCCTGCACAAACTTGCCGTCGATCAGCACGTTGATCAGGTCCACCACCTGCATCTGGTCATCGTTTAATTCATCCAGCTTATAGCCGGTCCAGACCCAGATATCTTTGCCTGCGCACTCGACGCGAATGCGCTGCACCAGCCGCAAAATATCCGGCACGTTCTGCGGGTGCAGAGGATCGCCGCCGGAAAGGGAGATCCCCTGGCGTTTGATGCGTGTATCGTTGAGATCGTCGATGATCCGCTGTTCCATATCTGCGGTGAACGGCATTCCGGAGTTCAGCCGCCAGGTGCTTTTGTTGTAGCAGCCGGGGCATTCGTGGATGCAGCCGGAGACAAACAGGGTGCAGCGGGTGCCGGGACCGTTGACGATGTCGACCGGGTAGTATTGATGGATGTTCATAGCGTGTAACCACGCCGGGTGTCGAGTAGCGATCCCGGCCTACAATGAGAGTGCGGTCCGTAGGCCCGGTAAGCGCAGCGCCACCGGGCATCAATGTGGCAGAGGATTAACCGATCTGCCCATTCCCCAGATGCTTCACGCGGCGCTTCACCTCTTCCTGCTTGCCGGCGTTGAACGGACGTGCATCCGGGCTACCGAGGTAACCGCATACGCGGCGGGTCACGGAGACGCGGGCGGCATCGTGGTTACCGCATTTCGGGCAGGTGAAGCCTTTGCTGGTACATTCGAACTCGCCGGTAAAGCCGCATTCGTAGCACTCGTCGATCGGCGTGTTGGTGCCGTAATAGGGCACGTGCTGATAGCTGTAATCCCACACGTCTTCCAGCGCCTTCAGGTTGTGCTGAATGTTCGGGTACTCGCCGTAACAGATAAAACCGCCGCTCGCCACCGGTGGGTAGGCCGCTTCAAAGTCGATCTTGTCATACGGGTTCACCTTCTTCTCCACGTCGAGGTGGAAGCTGTTGGTGTAGTAGCCCTTATCGGTGACACCCTCCACCACGCCAAACTCGGCGGTATCCAGGCGGCAGAAGCGGTCGCACAGGTTTTCGCTCGGGGTGCTGTAGAGGCTGAAGCCGTAGCCGGTTTCGTCTTTCCACTTATCTACCGCGTCGCGCAGATGCTGCACGATAGCGATACCTTTCGCCCGCAGGGCTTCGCTGTCATAGACGTGTTGGTCGCCAAACAGGGCGTTAATGGTTTCGTGGATCCCGATATAGCCCAGCGAAATAGACGCACGACCGTTCTTGAAGATCTCAGACACGTCATCGTCAGCCTTCAGGCGCACCCCGCAGGCCCCTTCCATATAGAGGATCGGCGCGACACGCGCTTTGACCCCTTCCAGGCGGGCGATACGGGTCATCAGCGCCTTACGCGCCAGCAGCAGGCGCTCGTCCAGCAGCGTCCAGAAGGCGGCCTCGTTGCCTTTGGCTTCCAGCGCGATGCGCGGCAGGTTCAGGCTGATCACGCCCAGGTTGTTGCGCCCGTCGTGGATCTGCTCGCCGTTTTCATCTTCGTACACGCCGAGGAAGCTGCGGCAACCCATCGGGGTTTTGAACGAGCCGGTGACTTTCACCACCTGGTCATAGTTCAGAATGTCCGGATACATGCGCTTGCTCGCGCACTCCAGCGCCAGCTGTTTGATGTCGTAGTTGGCATCGCCAAACTTGTGGTTCAGGCCATCGCGGATGGCGAACACCAGTTTCGGGAACACCGCGGTTTTACGGTTTTTGCCCAGACCGGAAATACGGTTGCGCAGAATGGACTGCTGGATCAGGCGTGATTCCCAGCTGGTGCCCAGACCAAAGCCGAAGGTGACGAACGGCGTCTGACCGTTGGCGGTGTGCAGGGTGTTCACTTCATATTCCAGCGACTGGAAGGCGTCGTAGCACTCTTTCTCGGTGCGGGAGCGGGCATAACCTTCCGCATCCGGGATCTGCCACTCTTCCGCCACCTGGCGATGCTTGGCATAGCTGGCGGCGACAAACGGGGCCAGCACTTCGTCGATGCGGTTGATGGTGGTGCCGCCGTAGATATGGCTGGCGACCTGGGCGATGATCTGCGCGGTCACCGCGGTGGCGGTGGAGATTGATTTTGGCGGCTCAATCTCGGCGTTGCCCATCTTGAAGCCCTGGGTCAGCATACCTTTCAGGTCGATGAGCATGCAGTTGAACATCGGGAAGAATGGCGAGTAGTCGAGATCGTGATAGTGAATATCCCCGCGCTCGTGGGCCTGCACCACGTCGCGCGGCAGCAGGTGCTGGCGGGCGTAGTGCTTGGCGACGATACCTGCCAGCAGGTCGCGCTGGGTGGGGATCACTTTGCTGTCTTTATTGGCGTTTTCGTTGAGCAGCGCAGAGTTGGTCTGCTCGACCAGGCCACGGATCTCCTGGTTCAGACGACCGCGTTTTTCACGTTCGATATCCCGGTCGTGACGGTATTCAATATAGGCGCGCGCCAGCTGCTTATACGGGCCCGACATCAGCTGGTTTTCCACCGCGGTCTGGATTTCGTTGATGTCGACCTTGCTGCGGTCCTTCATCTGATTGCTGACGACTTCTGCGACGGTGGCGCAGTAATCTGCGTCATCGACTCCCGCTGCTTTAGCTGCACGCAGAATCGCTTCCTGGATGCGCTCTGATTTGAAAGGCACGTTACAGCCATCTCGTTTCATCACATGCGGTGTCATGACCACTCCTTTAGAAACAGGTTATCCACAGAGAAGAGGAAAGTGGGTTTTTGGCATAACAACAGTCAGCCCAGCCACTTCCCGGGTTACCAACACATGTTATCCACAATTCCGGCCAGCGTTGACGCCGTCTTATTGTTGAAATTGTAGACGTTAAATACAAGATGTTGGGTCGGCGTGCATTCTAAGCGCTACATATAGTGATTTGCATCAAACAAGTTTGCGATTTATTTGATTCAGAACAAGGTATCCAGGGAAGAGTACAGCGGGTGGGCGATTGAGGAATTGTAAAGACAACAGTTCAGTAATTGTATAATTAATAAACAAAATTAATCCGCATGCCGGGCAGCCCGCGAGCCGCCCGGCATGCCCGTTAAGACTGTAGCCACCATACCGCTTCAAACGGACGCAGGGTCATGGCACCAGGCTGCGGCGAGACTTCAGGATAGTTGCTCATCACCACCTGCCAGTCGCCCTCAACCGCCTGCGGCTGCCACGGCTGGCACTCGCGGCTCAGGCTGGCGATCGCCATCAGCGTCTGGCCCTGCCACTGGCGGCGATAGCACCACAGGAACGGGTGATCCGGGAGCAGATCCTGATAATCCCCCCAGGTGAGCACCGGCAGGGTTTTACGCAGCTGGATCAACCTCTGGTAGGCGTAAAACACCGAGTCTGGATCGGCCAGCGCAGCCTCGACATTGATCGTTTCCGCGTTATTACCCAGGGCGATCCACGGCTCGCCGGTGGTGAACCCGCCATTGGCTGAAGCATCCCACTGCATCGGCGTGCGGCTGTTATCGCGGGATTTGCTCGCGAGGATCGCCAGCAGCTCGTCGGCGTCCCGCCCCTGGGCGCGCAGCCCGGCGAACATGTTGTGGCTCTCCACGTCGCGGTAGTCGGTGATGCGGGTGAAGTGCGGGTTGGTCATGCCAATCTCTTCGCCCTGATAGACGTAAGGGGTGCCCTGCATCCCGTGCAGCACCATCGCCAGCATCTTCGCCGCCGGGACGCGATACTCTCCCTCATCGCCAAAGCGTGAGACGATGCGCGGCTGGTCGTGGTTACACCAGAACAGCGCGTTCCACGCCCGGTTGTGCATCCCCTGCTGCCAGTGGCTGAACAGGGCTTTCAGCGCCACGAAATCCGGTTTCGCCAGCGTCCACTTCTCGCCGTTGGGATAATCCACCTTCAGATGGTGGAAGTTAAAGGTCATCGACAGTTCCCGCCCGTCGAGCGCGGCGTACTGCTGGCAGTGCTCCAGGCGGGTGGAGGACATTTCGCCCACCGTCATCATGTTGCGCGGGGTAAAGACGTCCCGGCTCATCTCCTGCAGATAGTCGTGAATGCGCGGCCCGTCGGTATAGAAGCGGCGGCCATCGCCGATCGTATCGTCGGGGAAATCCTGCTCTTTCGATACCAGGTTAATCACGTCGAGACGCAGGCCGTCCACGCCGCGATCGGCCCAGAACTCGCACACTTTTTTCAGCTCGGCGCGCACCTGCGGGTTTTCCCAGTTGAGATCCGCCTGCTCGGGGGCAAACAGGTGCAGATAGTACTGCTCGCTTTCGGCATGCCAGCGCCAGGCGTTGCCGCCGAACTTGGAGCGCCAGTTGTTGGGCAACTGCTCCGGGGTGCCGTCGCGCCAGATGTAGAACTCGCGGTACGGGCTCTCTTTATTGAGCGACTCGCGGAACCACGCGTGCTGGGTGGAGGTGTGGTTAAACACCATATCCAGTACGATGCGGATCCCGTGTTGATGGGCTGCGGCCACCAGCGCGTCGAAATCATCCAGCGTGCCGTAGGCCGGATCGATGCTGACGTAGTTTGCCACGTCGTAGCCGTTATCCACCTGCGGAGAGATATAGAACGGTGTCAGCCAGATAGCGTCGATGCCGAGGGTTTTGAGGTAGTCGAGACGCGAGGTCACGCCGCGCAAATCCCCGGTGCCGCGCCCGGTCGTATCCTGGAAGCTCTTGGGGTAGATCTGATAGATGACGCCGTTTTGCCACCAGTGAGGAAGGGTATTCATAGTGCGTTCCTGCAAATGCGAAGGGGCGCAACTGCGCCCCGAAAGAGATTAAACAATCTGCAACGCGCCCTGACGGAACTTGCGCTGATAGATAACGGTGGTCAGCAACATCGGGACGATAATCGCCACGGCCATCGCCAGGGAGAAGACCTGCCAGTAGCTCGTCTGGATAGAGAGGATGCCCGGCAGACCGCCGACGCCGATGCCGTTAGCCATCACGCCGTTCAGCCCGCACAGCAGGCCCGCCAGCCCGGAGCCGATCATCGCGCACAGCATCGGGAAGCGGTATTTCAGGTTGATGCCGTACATCGCCGGTTCGGTGACCCCGAGGTAGGCGGAGATCGCTGCCGGCACCGAGATTTCACGTTCGTTATGCTTACGGCTGACGATGATAATGCCGGTGACCGCCGAGGCCTGCGCAATGTTCGACAGGGCAATCAGCGGCCACACCGGGGTGCCGCCGAGGCTCTGGATCATCTGCATATCAATCGCCAGGGTGGTCTGATGCACGCCGGTGATCACCAGCGGGGCATACAGGAAGCCAAACAGCGCGGCGCCAATCGGGGCGAAGCTGCCGGTCATCAGGTGACGCACCGCATACGCCACGCCATCGCCAATCATGCGGCCGAACGGACCGATAAAGGCGTGGGCGAGGAACACCGCCAGGATCAGGGAGCAGACCGGCACCACCACCAGATAGAGGTAATCCGGCACCATGCGCTTCAGGCGGGTCTCGATCATCCCCAGCGCCAGACCGGCCAGCAGGGCCGGGATCACCTGCGCCTGATAGCCCACTTTGGCGATGGTAAAGAGGCCGAAGTTCCACACCTCAGGCACCTGCTGCCCAAGTAAGTAAGCGTTCATTAACTGTGGAGAGACCAGCGTCACGCCCAGCACGATACCCAGAATCGGCGTGCCGCCCATTTTGCGCACCGCCGACCAGCAGATCCCCACCGGCAGATAGAAGAAGATCGCCTCGCCAATCAGCCACAGGAAGTCATAGATGCTCTGCAATGCCGGGTACATCTGCGCCAGGGTCTTGCCGTCGCTCATCGGCACATCGCCAATCAGGTTACGGAAGCCGAGGATCAGGCCCCCGCTGATCAGCGCCGGCAGCAGCGGGAAGAAAATCTCTGCGAAATGTGAAATAAGCTGTTCATGCCACTTCATGTTCTGGCGCGCGGCCTTCTTGGCCTGCTCTTTATCGGCCGACGAGTGGCCGGTGGTCGCCAGCAGCGCCTTGTAGTAGTCGCCCACCTCGGTGCCGATCACCACCTGGAACTGCCCGGCGTTGGTGAAGCAGCCTTTTACCATCGACAGCTCTTCGATGGCTTTGGGGTTAGCTTTGGCCGGATCGTTTAACACAAAACGCAGGCGGGTAATGCAGTGGCTGACCGTGGCGATGTTGTCACGTCCGCCAACCAGCACGATCAGCTGGTCGATATCCGTTTGTTTTACTTTGCTCATCATGAAACCTCATGACAGATGGTAGGGGTTATGGACTGGTGGCAAGCCTACTCTTTCAGCGTAACGCGGAAAATGGGAACGTTCCCGAAACCGGGCGAGGATCACAATAAAGCGTCTTTTGACGCTCAGGAGAGGGCGGCGGGAATGACGATCTGGCGCGGTTCGCTGCGGCCGTTGATCTGCTCAATCAGCTGCATAGCGGCCTGACGGCCGGAGTCGGCGTAGCCGGGATCGACGGTAACGATCTCCGGATGGAGGAACTTCATCAGCGGCGTGTTGCCAACGCTCGCCAGCTGCAGGCTGTCGATGCGCTGTTCTTGTAAGTACTTACTAGCGCCCAGGGCCAGAGTATCCGTGGCGCAGACCAGCGCGGTAGTCTGCGGGGTCAGCACGTCAGCCACTTTCTCATAGCCCTGTTTCATCCCCAGACCGGGTAACGCGGCGACCGCAGGCAGGGCGTGCTGTTTGCAGAATTCCAGGTAGGCATTATGGCGGCGCTGGCCGGTGGTGACGTCGCTGTGCGGCACGCCAAGATAGCTAATATGCCGGTGACCACCGTCGTACAGGCGCTGCATCAGAACGTGAATTGCCCCTTCATCGTCATAGCACACCGAGGCGAAGCCGCGGGCATCCCGGGCCAGCATGACCAGCGACGATTGCCACGGGGTGAGCATCTGCTCGCTGAGGCCGGTAAAGCCAAACAGCACCACGCCGTCGATGTTGCGTCGCTTCAGCATCCCGAGGTGCTCCTCGACCATCTGCGGCGAAAACTGGCTCTCCATCATGATCGGATCGTAACCCTGTTCATAGAAGACGGGGAGCATGGTCTGTACCGCCAGGTTTTCCGACAGCGAATCCAGACGGGTGACGATGATCGCCACCACTTTGTCGCTCTGCCCGCGCATGGCGCGCGCCGAGCGGGACGGAGAGAAGCCGTGCTGATTCATCACCGCCTCGACGCGTTCGCGGGTGCGCTCGCTGACACCACTTTCGTTGTTCAGCACCCGTGAGACGGTGGATTTACCCACGCCGCTCAGACGCGCAATGTCTTTAATGGTGAGGCGATTCTGCATGCTTTCATTCCTGTAACGCATTGATGAAATAATCAATAAGCCTAAATCGGGTGTCCGGTTCCGCAATGGGCAAAGTCTGGTTTACGTTTGGTTTAATGCCCGGCCGGTATCATACCGCCCGAATTGTCACGAACGGTATGGCTAAAACACTATACTGCGCGCCGACTTACCTTTTTTTACTTACCGGAGGCTGTATGGATCCCGATCCCACCCCTCTCCCGCGAGGGAGAATCCTTTCTTTCCGGTAAGCCTGTACTCACTGCCTTACCGGATGCGTAAGGCAGTAACGTTATTCAATGTTCCTGCATAACTGATACCGCCGCTCAGGCGCGGCTTTGGCACGCCTGAAGGCAAGACTGTGCCCGTTTTCACGGGTGCGGGGGACGTGTTATGTTCAAAAATTTCACACAACAGCTGCTGGCCCGGCTGAGCCGCCACCTGCCGCGCCGTCTGGTGCAGCGCGACCCGATGGCAACGGGCAAAACCGATACCGTCATGCCCGGCGCGCTTGCCGCCCACTGTCTGCGGGTGGCCGCAATGGAAGAGCCCGCGCTGTGGCGGACCTTTGCCAGCCATCCGGAAGGGCTGACGGCCGCTGAGGTCGAAACCGCTCGTGCCACGCACGGCGAAAATCAGATCCCGGCGCAAAAACCGGCCCGCTGGTGGGTGCATCTGTGGGCCTGCTACCGCAACCCCTTCAACCTGTTGCTGACGGTGCTGGGCGTCATCTCCTATGCCACCGAAGACCTGTTTGCCGCCGGGGTGATCGCCCTGATGGTGGGCATCTCTACGCTGCTGAACTTTATCCAGGAGGCCCGCTCCACCCGGGCGGCGGATGCCCTGAAGGCGATGGTCAGCAACACCGCCACCGTCCTGCGCACCCTCAACGACAAAGGGGAAAGCGGCTGGCAGGAGGTACCTATTGACCAGCTGGTGCCGGGGGATCTGGTGAAGCTGGCGGCCGGGGACATGATCCCGGCGGATTTACGCATTCTCCAGGCCCGGGACCTGTTTGTGGCCCAGGCCTCGCTGACCGGCGAATCCCTGCCGGTGGAGAAGGTCGCCCACAGCCGCGATCCGCAGCAGAGCAACCCGCTGGAGTGCGACACCCTGTGCTTTATGGGCACCACGGTGGTTAGCGGCACGGCGCAGGCAATGGTGATCGCCACCGGAGGAAACACCTGGTTTGGACAGCTGGCCGGGCGCGTCAGCGAACAGGAGAGCGAGCCCAACGCCTTCCAGCAGGGGATTGGCCGCGTCAGCATGCTGCTGATCCGCTTTATGCTGGCGATGACCCCCATCGTGCTGCTGATTAACGGCTACACCAAAGGCGACTGGTGGGAAGCGGCGCTGTTTGCGCTCTCGGTGGCGGTGGGGCTCACTCCGGAGATGCTGCCGATGATTGTCACCTCGACCCTGGCGCGCGGGGCGGTAAAACTCTCGAAGCAAAAGGTGATCGTCAAGCACCTCGACGCCATTCAGAACTTTGGCGCGATGGATATCCTCTGCACCGACAAAACCGGCACCCTGACTCAGGACAAGATCGTGCTGGAGCATCACACCGACGTGTCGGGCAAGGTCTGCGAGCGGGTGCTGAATACCGCCTGGCTGAACAGCCACTACCAGACCGGGCTGAAGAACCTGCTCGACGTCGCGGTGCTGGAAGGGGTGGATGAAGCCACAGCCCGCACCCTCTCGACTCGCTGGCAGAAAGTGGATGAGATCCCCTTTGATTTCGAGCGCCGCCGCATGTCGGTGGTGGTCAGTGAAGAGCAGGGCGTGCATCAGCTGATCTGCAAAGGGGTGCTGCAGGAGATCCTGAATGTATCTACCCAGGTGCGGCACAACGGCGAGATTGTCCCGCTGGACGACAGCATGCTGCGGCGCATCCGCCGCGTCACCGATAACCTCAACCGCCAGGGGCTGCGTGTGGTGGCGGTGGCCAGCAAGTTTCTGCCGGCACGCGAGGGGGATTACCAGCGCGTCGACGAATCGGATCTGATCCTCGAAGGCTACATCGCCTTCCTCGATCCGCCGAAAGAGACCACCGCTCCGGCGCTCAGGGCGCTGAAAAACAGCGGCATCACGGTGAAAATCCTTACCGGCGACAGCGAGCTGGTGGCGGCGAAAGTGTGCCGCGAAGTGGGGCTGGATGCGGGCGAGGTGGTGACGGGCAGCGAGATCGAAACGCTTTCTGACGACGCGTTGGCTCTGCTTGCAAAGCGCACCACGCTGTTCGCGCGCCTGACCCCGATGCACAAAGAGCGCATTGTTACCCTGCTGAAGCGCGAGGGGCACGTGGTGGGCTTTATGGGGGATGGCATCAACGATGCGCCCGCGCTGCGTGCGGCGGATATCGGGATTTCGGTTGACGGTGCGGTGGATATTGCCCGGGAAGCGGCGGATATCATTCTGCTGGAGAAGAGCCTGATGGTACTGGAGGAGGGGGTGATCGAAGGTCGCCGCACCTTCGCCAACATGCTCAAGTACATCAAAATGACCGCCAGCTCCAACTTCGGCAACGTCTTCAGCGTGCTGGTGGCGAGCGCGTTCCTGCCATTCCTGCCGATGCTGCCGTTGCATCTGCTGATCCAGAACCTGATGTACGACGTATCCCAGGTGGCGATCCCCTTTGATAACGTCGACGAGGATCAGATCCGCAAGCCGCAGCGCTGGGATCCGTCAGAACTCGGTCGGTTCATGCTCTTTTTCGGCCCGATCAGCTCGATCTTCGACATTCTGACCTTCTGCCTGATGTGGTTTGTATTCCACGCCAACACGCCGGATCAGCAGACCCTGTTCCAGTCCGGCTGGTTCGTGGTTGGGCTGCTGTCGCAAACCCTGATTGTGCATATGATCCGCACCCGCCGCATTCCGTTCCTCCAGAGCCGCGCCGCCTGGCCGCTGATCCTGATGACGGGGCTGGTGATGGTGCTTGGCATCGCGCTGCCGTTCTCGCCGCTGGCAGGGTATCTGCAGTTGCAGGCGCTGCCGCTCGGCTACTTCCCGTGGCTGGTGGCGATCCTCGCCGGGTACATGGTGCTGACGCAGCTGGTGAAAGGGTTCTATGCGCGCCGGTACGGTTGGCAGTAGGTTTGTGCCCGGTGGCGCTGCGCTTACCGGGCCTACGATCCTAACGTAGGCCGGGTAAGGCGAAGCCGCCACCCGGCAAATCGCTTGACGCTAATTTGCGCACATGTTAACAGAATGTTTTGCCTTTTTTCGGCCCGTCAAATAAGGAACATTCATGTTACAGTACAGCCTCCTGACCGCTGGGCTTATGCTCGGCTTTTCTGCGTTTGCCGCCCCGGCAGGCGATCTCCCTCTGATGCCCTGGCCTGCAAAGGTCGAACGTCCTGCCACCCAGGGCGCGCTGGTCATCAACAATAACTTCTCCGTTAGCGTCTCGGGGGACGATCTCGGTGACGCGGTGACACGCCTGCGTCAGCGGGTGGCGCTGCAAACCGGCTGGACCCTCCAGCCCCAGGCCGACAAACCCGAAAAACCGACGGTAGACATCGCCATCGCCCGGAAGGTGGCCCCCCAGCCCAAACCGGACAGCGATGAAAGCTACACACTCACCGTGGACGCCAGCGGGGTGACTATCACCGCCAACACCCGCTTCGGCGCGCTGCGGGCGATGGAGACCCTATTGCAGCTGATCCAGAACGGTGCGGAAAATACCTCCCTGCCGTGGGTCAGCATTGAGGATGCCCCGCGCTTCCCGTGGCGCGGCCTGCTGCTCGATTCGGCCCGCCACTTTATTCCGCTGGATGACATCAAGCGCCAGATCGACGGCATGGCGGCGGCGAAGCTCAACGTGCTGCACTGGCATTTAACCGACGATCAGGGCTGGCGTTTTGCCTCAAAGCGCTACCCGAAACTGACCGAACTCGCCAACGACGGCCTGTTCTATACCCAGGATCAGATGCGTGACGTGGTGCGCTACGCCGCCGCGCGTGGCGTTCGCGTGGTGCCTGAAATTGACATGCCCGGCCACGCCTCGGCCATCGCGGTGGCCTATCCGGAGCTGATGAGCGCCCCGGGGCCCTATGAGATGGAGCGTCACTGGGGCGTGCTCAAGCCGGTGATGGATCCCACCAAAGAGGCCACTTACGTCTTTGCCGGGGCGATGATCGCCGAACTGGCGGCGATCTTCCCGGATCCTTATCTGCATATCGGCGGCGACGAGGTGGACGACAGCCAGTGGAAAGCGAACCCCGCCATCCAGCAGTTTATGCGCGACAACAAGCTGGCCGACAGCCACGCCCTGCAGGCGTACTTCAACCGCAAGCTGGAGACGATCCTCGAGAAAAACCAGCGCCAGATGGTGGGCTGGGATGAGATCTTCCACCCGGATCTGCCGAAAAGCATTCTGATCCAGTCCTGGCAGGGGCAGGACGCGCTGGGCGAGGTGGCGAAGCAGGGCTACAAAGGAATTCTCTCCACCGGGTTTTATCTCGATCAGCCCCAGTACACCGCCTATCACTACCGCAATGAGATCGTGCCCCAGGGGCTCAACAACGTGGACGTCATCACCGATCGCGACAGCGCCCAGAGCTGGTCCTTTACCCTGCCGCGCCTGAAGGGCAAGCCGGTGGAGGGGAGCTTCACGCTGGTGAAAGGCGACGCGGGCTGGCGCGGGTTTATCGATTTCAGCGGCAAATCGCGGCGGGCGGTACAGGACATTGACTGGCGCAGCGACAACCAGGTGAGCTTCACCGTCGATACCTGGATGGGGGAAACCCGCCCGGTAGTAACGGTGAAGGACGACAAGATTGAGGGCTATTTCCTGCTGGGAAACAGCCGCTATCCGGTGACGGGTCAGCGGCTGGATGCGGTGCCGGAAGGGATCGCCCCGGCGGTGCCTGACGCCAGCCAGCAGGCGAATCTGCTGGGCGGCGAGGCGGCGCTGTGGGCGGAAAATGTGTCTGCCCCGGTGCTGGATATCAAGCTGTGGCCGCGGGCGTTTGTGGTGGCGGAGCGGCTGTGGTCGGCGCAGGACGTAACGGATGTCGATAACATGTACACCCGCCTGCAGGCAATGGACAGCTGGTCGACGGTATCGGTGGGCTTACAACAACATGCCCGTCAGCAGGTGCAGTTCACCCGTCTGGGGAACACCACCGACACGATGGCGCTGAACATCCTCGCCCAGGCGCTGGAGCCTGCCCAGTATTACACCCGCAATCATCTCAAGTTCCAGGCCGGAAACTACGATCTGTTTGAGCCGCTGAACCGCCTGGCCGACGCGCTGCCTCCGGAGAGCAACCAGGTGCGGCAGATGGACCGCTGGGCCGAGCGGCTGGTGAGCGATGCCGAAGACAGCGAAAGCGCGGAGTCCCTGCGTCATCTCTTTACCCGCTGGCAGACCAACACCCCGGACGCGCTGGCGCTGGCCGAAAACAGCTATCAGCTGAAAGCGCTGAAGCCGGTGATTCAGACGGTGGATAAGCTGGCGACGATTGGGCTGCGCTTAACGGATCTGGTGGCGCGCCAGGGAACGCTGGATGATAACGAGATTGCGTCGATTCAGGGCGAGCTGGATAAGGCGGCGCAGATTCAGGATGAAGTGGTGATTGCGGCGGTCTACCCGCTGGAGAAACTGCTGCGCGCGACGCGCAATCAGTAAAAAATGCCCGGTGGCGCTACGCTTACCGGGCCTACAAAATCCGTACGGTTCCGTTTGTCGGACAAACAAACCGCACCAACCCATAGGCCGGGTAAGGCGAAGCCGCCACCCGGCAAACAGAACAACTTATTTCTGCAGGGTCCACGCCATGGTCCAGTGGGAACCGACACCCGGTTCGAACTGGTTAGCGCCCGCTGCGTACTGGATGCAGTAGCCGCTGTATGGCGCAGTCTTACACTTGTAAGTTTTGCCATTTTTCGGCTGCAGTACCACGGTACCGGCTTTGTAGGAGGCGATATTCTGCGGGAAGATGAACTCGTAGTTGCCCGCAGTACCGTTATCGGTGTTTGACGCTTCGCCTTCCAGCATCATGTCAATCACGTCCTGCGCGAACATGACGCCATCTTTGTTGGACGCGTAATATTTCAGCATGTGGTGGCCCGGCGTGACGTCAGACAGGTTCATGGTCACGTCCTGGTTGGCGTTGTTCATGTCCTGCTTCACATAACCTTTTTCTGCACCGGCGTGGTTCATCACGCGTGCTTCCAGATTGACGTTACCCTGGGTATTCACGTGGAAGGTCACGGTTGCCGCACCGTTTTTGATTTTGCTGAACTTCACGTTAGTGACGGCGATAGCTTCGCTCACCTGAGACTGCTGTTCCTCATAAGAGACAGCAACAGATTTCAGGGTGCTGCCGTCTTTCACGTAGACGTTGTTCGCGCCGTGAACCGGGTTCACCTCGCCGCTTTCGTCTTTCATGCCGACGCGGACATCGCTGTGCGCGGCGTTGATCGCCTGCGCCAGATCGAATGCCCACTGGCTTGCCTGGCCCTGAGACGCCGAGGAGACGGTCAGTTCGGTACGCATGGAGACCACTTCGCCATTTGCATCGAAGAAGCGGGCGATCACTTTGTCGCCTGCGTTAACGTTGTTACCCGAAATCTGGCCGTTCAGGGTGTTCGTCCATTCGGAAACCACTGCCGGGGTTTCGTCTGGGGTGACGTTGCCGCCATTACCGAAATCAACGTCGATCGCCTGGTAGAAGCTATTAGTGGTATCCGCAATTTCCCATACCGCGTAAATAACCTGGTAGCCAGTACGCTGCGGAACATTACAGGTCATTTGCTGACGCTGAGCCGGAGCCTGGCCATGACCATTTACGGTACAGAAGGGGGTGGACTCAAATTGATCGCGGGTCAGCGGTTTATTTGGATTCCAGTCTTGTTTCGTAATATACCAGCGCCAGTTAACGGTTTTATGTGGTGCGGTGTGATACCAGGTAAAGGTATTTTTACCCGCAGTAATCGGTGTTTTAGTCCACGCATTCAGGCTCTGGCGATCGAGCTGGGAATATTGGGAAATACCGGCGCTGGCAAGCTGTCCATCCGGCGGCAGCGCGCCAGTCGGGAAGCCAGAAGTACGTTCAACGCTCTGGGGTTCATATTGAACAGTACCGCAATCGATATTTTTACCGAGCTTACACATATAAGCGCGGCTGGCCGGAGATTCTACATAACCATGTGCAAAAGCCGATGAGGCAACCGTGAGTGTGGCAAGTGCCAACGCAATTTTAGACAGTTTCATTTTTTATTCCATTAAAAGGGATTAATGCATTTGGGCGGGTTTAGTGTTGCCCGGAATAAAAAATTAGTCATTTTAAGCTGCGATGAAAAAGAATAATGAAAAGGCTTGAAGGTTATTTCTCTCTGTGTATTCAGAAAATAAAAAAGGCAGCGCAGGCTGCCTTTTGCATATCAAAATCAGGTATTAGCGACGCACGGCAATCGCTTCAATTTCGATTTTTACGTCTTTTGGCAGACGTGCCACTTCCACGCAGGAGCGTGCCGGGAAGCCCGCGTTGTGCTCGGTGAAGAAAGCTTCGTAGGTGGCGTTAACGGTGGCGAAGTCGTTGAGATCTTTCACGAAGACCGTGGTTTTAACGATGTCGCCCACTTTCAGGCCAGCGGATTCAACGATCGCTTTGACGTTTTCCAGCGACTGGCGCGCCTGCGCAGAGACGTCTTCCGGCACCTCACCGGTTTTTGGGTTCACCGGGATCTGGCCGGAGGTGATGATCATGCTGCCAAGATCAACGCCCTGAACGTATGGGCCGATAGCTGCAGGTGCATTTTCCGTCGCGAGTACTTTGGTCATGATTTCTCCTGAATAACAGCGTTATGAATATGCCTGCCATTATAGAGAGGCAGGCATGCATTACCACTGCGATTAGTTGGCCAGCACCACATTATGGGAAAACTCTTTTTCGCAGTATTTGCATTTGAGCGCGATGTCATTGGCGCGTTTTTTCACTGCAAAACTGGAGTTGACCGGCTCAGCATGGCTGATGCAGTTGCTGTTCGGGCACACCAGCACGCCATCAATGCGTTCCGGCAGGCTCGGACGGGATTTGCCCACCACTTCGTAGTCGTCGATGCGGTTGACGGTCGCGTCCGGCGCGTACAGGGACAGCTGGTTAACCTGCTCGTCGGTCAGGAAGGTGTTCTCAATTTTGATCAGATCCTTGCGGCCCATCTCGCCGGATGGCAGGTTCAGGCCGATGGTGATGCGCTGGTCGGTTTCGGTCAGTTTGAACAGGGTCAGCAGCTTAAAGCCCACCTGCGCAGGGATGTGGTCAATTACGGTGCCACGTTTGATGGCTTCGACCTGGAGTTTGTTATCGTGTGTCATGGTCATTTCCCCTTACAGAGCTAAGTCGCGATTCAGAACCAGTGCCAGTAACGCCTGGCGAGCGAAGATGCCGTTCCCGGCCTGCTGGAAGTACCAGGCGTGCGGCGTCTTATCCACATCGGTGGTGATCTCATCGATACGCGGCAGCGGGTGCAGCACTTTCATGTTGCTGCGTGCGCCTTCGAGGTCGCTGGCGCGCAGGACAAACTGCGCCTTCACATTGGCGTACTCAGACGGGTCAAGACGCTCCTTCTGCACGCGGGTCATATAGAGAATATCCACCTCGGCCATCATCTCTTCGATGCTGGCGTGCAGGCTCCACTGAATACCTTTTTCATCGAGCATATCGAGGATGTACTGCGGCATCGCCAGCGCGTCCGGAGCGACGAAGTAGAAGCGGTTGCCGTTGAACTTCGCCAGCGCCTGGGTCAGGGAGTGGACGGTGCGGCCATATTTCAGGTCGCCCACCATGGCGATGTTCAGGTTTTCCAGACGGCCCTGAGTCTCCTGAATGGTGAACAGATCCAGCAGGGTCTGGGTCGGGTGCTGGTTGGCCCCGTCACCGGCGTTCAGTACCGGAACACCGCCGGAGAATTCGGTCGCCAGACGCGCGGCGCCCTCCTGCGGGTGACGCATCACGATGGCGTCAACGTAGGTGCCGATCACCGAGATAGTGTCCGCCAGGGTCTCGCCTTTTTTGCCCAACGAGGTGTTGCTGCTGTCGGAGAAGCCCACCACGCTGGCGCCCAGACGGTGGATGGAGGTCTCGAACGACAGACGGGTGCGGGTGGAGGCTTCGAAGAAGCAGCTGGCGATCACCTTGTGCTTCAGCAGCTCCGGTTGTGGATTGGCCTTCAGTTTTGCCGCGGTTGCCAGAACCAGCTCCAGCTCTTCACGGCTGAGGTCGTTGATGGAAATGATGTGTTTTTGATAAAGCGGATTCATTTTTATCTCCTGACGCCGGGCAAAAAAAAGCCCCTCAAATGAGGGGCTTCTGGAATAGGGATTGCAATGGGAAGAAAAACGGCAGGCCAGCGTCTGTTTTAAGACGCGCAACGGCACTCTGTCGAACATGTTTGAGCATGCTTCCTCCTGGCAAATTGTGGGGCATTATACGCAGCCTGAATCGCGGATCAAGCGAATAATGCACACTTTAAGCAACGTAAAGGTTTCCGCGTGCATGGTTATGCGCAAGAGCAAATCCCCACCAAAAAGTGGTGGTATGGCAGCTGAATTTCTCGTATAAAAGTTGAAAATGAAACGATGTTTTATATTGAGGATTTCACTATGATCGTTGGCAACATTCACAACCTCCAGTCCTGGCTGCCGCAGGCGCTGCGTCAGGCGATCGAACACGTTAAAGCAAACGTGACTGACGCGACCCCAACCGGCAAACATGATATCGACGGCAACAACCTGTTTTATCTGGTTTCCGAAGACATGACCCAGCCGTTTGCCGAGCGCCGTGCGGAGTATCACGCCCGTTATCTGGACATCCAGATCCTGCTCAAAGGCCAGGAAGGGATGACCTTCAGCACCCTGCCAAACGGCACGCCGGACACCGACTGGCTGGCGGATAAAGACATCGCCTTCCTGCCGGAAGGCGAGCAGGAGAAAACCGTAGTGCTGAACGAAGGCGACTTCGTGGTCTTCTACCCGGGCGAAGTGCACAAACCGCTGTGCGCGGTGGGCAACCCGGCCCAGGTGCGCAAGGTGGTGGTGAAGATGTTAGTGGGATAATTTCCCCTCGCCCTGACCCTCTCCCCAGGGAGAGGGAACACGCCTCCCATTCTGTGATCCAGCTTAAAAAACACGCACTCCCTCCTTTTTCCGCATTGTCCTTCGCTTTCCCCACGTTCTAGTATGATCGTTAAATAAACGAACGCTGTTCTATAATGTAGAACAAAATGATTCAGCAAGGAGATCGCATGCAGCAGACTCTACAGTTCTCGGGGATTATTCCCCCCGTCTCCACTATCTTCACCGCCGATGGCGCACTGGATAAAGCCGGTACCGCCGCGCTGATCGACAGCATGATCGACGCAGGCGTCAATGGCCTGTTCTTTCTCGGCAGCGGCGGGGAGTTTTCCCAGCTCAACACCCAGGAGCGTAAAGCGATCGCCGAATTTGCCATCGCCCATGTGAATCGCCGCGTGCCGGTGCTGATCGGCACCGGGGGCACCAACGCCCGGGAAACCATCGAGCTGAGCCAGCACGCGCAGCAGGCGGGGGCAGACGGCATCGTGGTGATTAACCCCTACTACTGGAAAGTGTCGGAAGCGAACCTGATCCGCTACTTCGGGCAGGTGGCCGACAGCGTCACCCTGCCGGTGATCCTCTATAACTTCCCGGCCCTGACCGGACAGGATCTGACCCCGCAGCTGGTCAAAACCCTGGTGGACTCCCGCCGCAATATCGTGGGGATCAAAGACACCATCGACTCTGTGGCCCACCTGCGCAGCATGATCCTCACCGTTAAGGCGGCGCACCCGCACTTTGTGGTGCTCTGCGGCTATGACGATCATCTGTTCAATACCCTGCTGCTGGGCGGCGATGGGGCGATCTCGGCCAGCGGCAACTTCGCCCCGCAGATCTCGGTGAAACTGCTGCAGGCCTTCCGCGACGGCGACCTGGCGCAGGCCGCGCACTATCATCAGACCATGCTGCAAATCCCGCAGATGTATCAGCTGGATGCCCCGTTCGTGAACGTGATTAAAGAGGCGATTGCCCTCTGCGTGCGTCCGGTGTCCACCCACGTGCTGCCGCCTGCCGGGCCGCTGGATGAATCGCGCAAGGCGCAGCTGAAAGCGCTGCTGCAACAGCTCAAGCTCTGCTGAACCGGAAGGTGACGATGTCGATAGAGACGATTTTTACCCCGCAGGATGACGCCTTCTACTCGGTGATCACCCACGCGGCCGGGCCGCAGGGGGCGCTGCCCCTGACCCCGCAGATGCTGATGGAATCCCCGAGCGGCAATCTGTTTGGCATGACCCAGAACGCCGGAATGGGCTGGGATGCCAATAAACTCACCGGCAAAGAGGTGCTGATTATCGGCACCCAGGGCGGGATCCGCGCGGGCGATGGCCGCCCGGTGGCGCTGGGTTACCACACCGGACACTGGGAGATTGGCCTGCAGATGCAGGCCGCGGCAAAAGAGATCACCCGCAACGGTGGGATCCCCTTTGCCGCCTTTGTCAGCGACCCCTGCGACGGGCGCTCCCAGGGCACGCACGGGATGTTTGACTCCCTGCCGTACCGCAACGATGCGGCGATCGTCTTTCGGCGGCTGATCCGCTCCCTGCCCACGCGCCGGGCGGTGATTGGCGTCGCCACCTGCGACAAAGGCCTCCCCGCCACCATGATTGCGCTGGCGTCTATGCACAACCTGCCGACCATTCTGGTGCCGGGCGGCGCCACGCTGCCACCCACCTTCGGCGAGGACGCCGGCAAGGTGCAGACCATCGGGGCGCGTTACGCTAACCATGAGCTCTCCCTGCAGGAGGCCGCCGAGCTGGGCTGCCGCGCCTGCGCCTCACCGGGGGGCGGCTGCCAGTTCCTCGGCACCGCAGGCACCTCACAGGTGGTGGCCGAAGCCTTAGGCCTGGCGCTGCCGCACTCGGCGCTGGCCCCGTCCGGACAGGACGTGTGGCTGGAGATCTCCCGCCAGTCGGCGCGGGCGGTGGTCGAGCTGGATAACCGCGGCATCACCACCCGCGATATTCTCACCGACAAGGCCATTGAGAACGCGATGGTGATCCACGCCGCGTTCGGCGGCTCCACCAACCTGCTGCTGCACATCCCGGCCATTGCCCACGCGGCGGGCTGCACTATTCCTGACGTCGACCACTGGACCCGCGTCAACCGTAAGGTGCCGCGGCTGGTGAGCGTATTACCGAACGGGCCGGATTATCACCCGACGGTGCGGGCGTTCCTCGCGGGCGGCGTGCCGGAGGTGATGCTCCATCTGCGCGATCTTGGCCTGCTGCATCTGGATGCCATGACCGTCACCGGCCAGACCGTGGGGGAAAACCTCGACTGGTGGCAGGCCTCGGAACGCCGGGAGCGCTTCCGCCAGTGCCTGCGCGAGCAGGACGGGGTGGATCCTGACGATGTGATCCTGCCCCCGGAACGCGCCAACGCCCGCGGGCTCACCTCTACGGTGGCGTTCCCGGTGGGCAACATCGCCCCGGAGGGATCGGTGATCAAGGCTACGGCGATCGACCCGTCGGTGGTGGGTGAGGACGGCGTTTATCGCCACACCGGTCGGGCGCGGGTGTTTGTCTCGGAAGCCCGGGCAATCAAGGCGATCAAAAGCGGCGAGATCGAGCAGGGCGACATCATGGTGGTGATCGGCGGAGGGCCGTCCGGCACCGGCATGGAAGAGACCTATCAGCTGACCTCGGCGCTCAAGCATGTCTCCTGGGGAAAAACCGTATCGCTGATCACCGATGCCCGCTTCTCGGGCGTCTCGACCGGAGCCTGTTTTGGTCATGTGGCGCCTGAAGCGCTGGCGGGTGGGCCGATTGGTAAACTGCGCGATAACGACATCATCGAAATTGTGGTGGATCGCCTCTCCCTGACCGGCAGCGTCAACTTTATCGGCACGCCGCTGGCACCGCTCACCCCGGAAGAGGGGGCAACAGAGCTGGCGCGTCGTCAGCCGCATCCGGAACTGCACGCCCATGATTTTTTACCCGACGATACGCGCCTGTGGGCGGCCTTACAGTCGGTGAGCGGCGGGACCTGGAAAGGCTGAATTTACGACACGGATAAAATTATCGAGGTCATTAACGCCGGTAAAAAAGCGCTCGGTTTATAAGCCCTTCAGCCAGATACCGGGAGCAGATTAACCTCAGGCCGGGTAGCCCAGGGCGCGTGAGAGCTGGCGCCCGGCCTCCTGCAACTGCTCGCGAAAACGCGCCAGCTCATCGTCGTCGACGCGGGAGGTCAGGGTCGACAGGCTCAGGGCGGCGATAACCCGGGATTCATGGTTACGCACCGGGACCGACACGCAGCGCACCCCCTGCTCATTCTCTTCGCTGTCGAGGGCATAACCCTGCTCGCGGGTTTGTGCCAGCGCGGCCAGCAGCGCCTCGCGTGAGGCCAGGGTCGCGGGGGTAAAAGTGGTGTACTGATAACCGTCGAGCAGCGTGTTCAGCTCGGCGTCGCTCAGCCAGGCGATCAGCACTTTGCCGATGGCGGTGGCATGCACCGGCAGGCGACGGCCAATACGCGAGTAGGCGATGGCCGCCAGCTTGCCTTCAATCTTCTCGATATAGACCCCTTCACGTCCGTCCAGAATGCCCAGATGGGTGGTCTGCCCGGTGCGCTCCGACAGCGCCGTCAGCCAGTGCTTCGCTTTCTGGCGAATATCCATGGTGCTCACCACGAAGTGGCCGCGTTCCACCAGCTTCATGCCCGGGCGATATTTGCCGTTCTCCGGATTCTGATCGATATAGCCGTGCAGCTGCAGGGTTTTAAGCAGCGAGTGGAGGGTGCTCTTGCTCAGGCCCATCTGTTTACTGATGTCGGTGATTTTGAGTTCCGTCGCCTGTTCGTTAAACAGATCGAGGATCTGTAAGGCACGTTCAACAGATTGAATAATAGGCATAAGTTCGGCACATCCGCGCTGGAATTAAGGCGAAAACGTACCCTGTTTACGCTGAAAAATCAATCGACAAGGGAGGCGGGGGCTTTGACGATCCTGGTACCGTCACAGGCAATCATGGCGGAAAAATTTGACATAAGTCATTCCTGATACTTATGGATTCAAGTTAAAAAGATAGGCTGTGCCTATTACTCACATTTTCATTGTTCTTTTACACTCATTAACCGTAAGGCTTTCTGCATTTTTTATGGCTCGTTTAAAAGGTATTTTGATGACTGCTTCTAAAACTTGGGTTTCTTTAGGCACCATTGCCAGTCCGGCCACAGGGACGTTATTTTCAAAAATTCTGACTCAACATAATCATAAATATATTCTGTGGTATAACGGCGAGCAGCTTTTTAAACCCGGCGATCGGATAAAAGTCATTTATAATCGTTTATTTATTAACGACGAGCCCTGCGATATTAATATTCTGCAGATCGACAAATACAGCCACACCCTGTGGCGCGTAATGAATAAGATGTCCAGCTGCCCCGGCCATCGCGACCCGGAGAGCAAGACGTGCGATGCCCCGGTAAAATGTATTTTTAAAGAGTGCCCGTTCGGCAAGATGAGGGTGAGGGCAAATTAATAAGCCGGTAAGCTATTCTGTCGACAAGTAAATAATATAAATATCAGGAGGGCGGCAACCCTCCCGTCATTTTAAAAGCAGGCGTTATTCACCCAGAGTGGCGACCATCACCGCTTTAATGGTGTGCATCCGGTTCTCTGCCTGGTCAAATACCACGCTCGCCGCCGACTCAAACACCTCGTCCGTCACTTCCATTCCGCCGTGCAGATCGAACTCCTTCGCCATCTGCTTGCCCAGCGTGGTCTGGTCGTCGTGGAACGCCGGCAGACAGTGCAGGAACTTCACGTCCGGGTTCCCCGTCAGGGCCATCATCTGGCTGTTCACCTGATAGCCACGCAGCAGCGCAATCCGCTCGGCCCACTTCTCTTTGGCTTCGCCCATCGACACCCACACGTCGGTGTAGATGAAATCGGCGTCCTTCACGCCCGCCGCCACGTCTTCGGTGAGGGTGATTTTGCCGCCGTTCTTCTCTGCCAGCGCGCTGCACTCCGCCACCAGGCTCTCTTCCGGCCAGCAGGCTTTTGGGGCCACCAGACGCAGATCCAGCCCGGTGAGCGCCGCCGCTTCCAGCATCGAGTTACCCATGTTGTTACGCGCGTCGCCGGTGTAGACCAGCACCATCTCGTTAAAGGCTTTGCCCGGGAGATGCTCCTGCATGGTGAGTAAATCAGCCAGCAGCTGGGTTGGATGGAACTCGTTGGTCAGCCCATTCCACACCGGCACACCGGCAAATTCCGCCAGGGTTTCGACCACTTCCTGGCCATGGCCGCGATACTGAATGCCGTCGTACATCCGGCCCAGCACGCGGGCGGTATCTTTAATTGATTCTTTATGCCCAATCTGGCTGCCGCTCGGCCCGAGATACGTGACGCGTGCGCCCTGGTCAAATGCGGCAACTTCGAAAGAGCATCTGGTACGGGTAGAGTCTTTTTCGAAGATGAGCGCGATGTTTTTACCAGTAAGTTTCTGTACTTCAGTTCCTTTTTTCTTATCGGCTTTCAGCTGTGCCGAGAGGGCAAGCAGAGAGGTGAGCTGTGCGGGAGTAAAATCGAGCAATTTCAGGAAATGTTTTTTATACAGTTCAGACATTTTATCCTCACATGGCAAAGGCCACTTATTGAATTAAAATTCACTTTATCTGTATCAATATTCACTTGCAACCCCGATTCACAAATCTTTCTTACAAAGGTGGAGGCAAACACATCCGTGTGTGAAAATAGAAGTATCTGCCGCACTTTAAAGAGGAACGAGCCATGGCAAACCCAGAACTGCTGGAAGAACAGCGCGAAGAGACGCGACTGATTATTGAAGAACTGCTGGAAGACGGCAGCGATCCGGATGCGCTGTACACCATCGAGCACCATTTCTCTGCGGATGATTTCGAAGCGCTGGAAAAGCTGGCGGTTGAAGCCTTCCGTCTGGGTTACGAAGTGACGGAGCCAGAAGAGCTGGAAGTGGAAGAGGGCGACACCGTCATCTGCTGCGACATCCTGAGCGAAGGCGCGCTGAAGGCCGAGCTGATCGACGCCCAGGTTGAACAGCTGATGGACCTGGCCGAACGTTTTGAAGTGGAATACGACGGCTGGGGCACCTACTTCGAAGATCCGAACGGCGAAGAGGGTGACGACGAAGACGACGAAGATTTTGATGAAGACGACGACGGCGTGCGTCACTAAGTATGATTTGCGGCAGCTTCGGCTGCCGCTTTGCAAGGTTCAATGATGGATTACCCGCAGATACTCGCCCCTGTTCTCAACTTCCTCCAGTGCCCGACCCCGCAAGCGTGGATTGATAAAGCCCGCGACCCGGCTAACCTGCCGCTGCTGCTCACCGACCATATGGTGTGCGAACTCAAAGCCGCCCAGACCGCGCTGTTATTAGTGCGCAAATACGTTGCCGACGAGAGCGGTGCCGACGCGCTGCTCGAGTGGCTAAAGCCCTACGAAGCCTTTACCTTCCGCGAAGGCCCGGAACCGGATTTCGTCGCCCTGCATAAGCAGATTGGCAAAAGCGTGATGCCGAAGACCGACGACCCCTGGGGCCAGGCGCTCATCGACAGCATGGTGCTGCTGATTAAAGAGGAGCTGCACCATTTCTGGCAGGTGCGCGAGGCGATGCTGACCCGCAACATCCCCTACGTCAAAATCACCGCCAGCCGCTACGCCAAAGGGATGCTGAAAACCGTGCGCACCCACGAGCCGCTGACGCTGATCGACAAGCTGATCTGCGGGGCCTATATCGAAGCGCGCTCCTGCGAACGCTTCGCCGCCCTGGCCCCGTTCCTCGACGAGGATTTGCAGAAGTTTTACCTGTCGCTGCTGCGCTCTGAGGCGCGGCATTATCAGGACTATCTGACGCTTGCCCAACAGGTGAGCGACGAGGATATCTCTCCCCGCATACAGCTTTTTGGTGAAATTGAAGCCACACTGATCTCATCACCGGACAACGAGTTTCGCTTCCATAGCGGCGTGCCGGTGTAAACCGGCATAGCTAAAGGATCAAGGATGCGTAACGATGAGAAGAGCGTGGACTCGTATAGCAGTGGTAGCGGTTATCTCCGCAGCAGTAGCCTTCTGGGTTTATTACGACAAGCAGCGTCAGCAAAACACCCCCGAACATCGACTTGATACCGTCCTTAACGCCATGCCCTCCTGGCAGGTGCTGAGAGAGCAGGACCCCCGATTTGTGGCACGCATCCGCGAGCAGATCCTCACCATGCAGAAAGCGGGGGAGTCTGAGCAGGAGATCATCGACGTGGTCCAGCCGCAGATCCTCGAGCTACAGATGTCGCGCCTGCAATATGCCCCCGACGCGAATGCGGTGGCCTGGATGACGATCAACATGGAGCAGACCGCCGCCATTCAGAAGGTGAGTGACGATGCCTGTTTCCGCTTCTTATTCCCGGCCGTGAAGGGCGGCATCAACCCGATGCGTGTGCTGGATAAAAATATGATGCAGCGCCGCCTGCAGGCCGACGCCGAGATGATGCGCGCGGGCTGGGGGAAAAACCGCCATACCGTTAGTCCGGAGGAACATGCCGCCGCCGTGGAGGATGTGCGGCCGATTATGCAGTCCCTCGCCAGCCAGTACGGGGTGGCGATCCAGCTGCTGGTGATGCCGGAGAACGCGGTAGGCAAAGAGAAGCTCACCTGCGAGTTGGTGCAGGCGATGTGGGCGAAGGTGCTTGCGCTGCCGGAGCAGAAGGCGGCGAGGGTGATTCGGCTGGCGGTGATGGAACTGGATTGAGGGGGGCGCTGGTTTTTTGGGCACTTAGCGCGGTTTAGCGCGTCGCCGCTTGCATGGCGGCGCGCGACAGGTATAATCCACAACGTTTCCGCATCCCCTTCAGTGCCGAAGTGGCGAAATCGGTAGACGCAGTTGATTCAAAATCAACCGTAGAAATACGTGCCGGTTCGAGTCCGGCCTTCGGCACCAAAATTATATAAATAGACGTCAATAGACGTCTTTTTTTATGTCCAAAATCCGCGCCACACAAGGCTTTTCCCGCTTTTTCCCTCAACTGAAGTCAACCTAACTCAACCCACATCAATAAGCTTGTGAGTATACTAATGAGTATATTTGTCGATTCGATATTGCTTGTATACTCACGATATACCAATGGAAGGAGGACCATTATGGCCCTAACGGATACTAAAGTTCGTTCTGCTAAACCTGAGGAGAAAGAGTATTCACTTGTTGACGGCGACGGCATGTCCTTACTTGTAAAGCCTAACGGCTCAAAGGTGATGCTGCCAACTTACTGATTTAGTGTATGATGGTGTTTTTGAGGTGCTCCAGTGGCTTCTGTTTCTATCAGCTGTCCCTCCTGTTCAGCTACTGACGGGGTGGTGCGTAACGGCAAAAGCACCGCCGGACATCAGCGCTATCTCTGCTCTCACTGCCGTAAAACATGGCAACTGCAGTTCACTTACACCGCTTCTCAACCCGGTACGCACCAGAAAATCATTGATATGGCCATGAATGGCGTTGGATGCCGGGCAACCGCCCGCATTATGGGCGTTGGCCTCAACACGATTTTCCGCCATTTAAAAAACTCAGGCCGCAGTCGGTAACCTCGCGCATACAGCCGGGCAGTGACGTCATCGTCTGCGCGGAAATGGACGAACAGTGGGGATACGTCGGGGCTAAATCGCGCCAGCGCTGGCTGTTTTACGCGTATGACAGGCTCCGGAAGACGGTTGTTGCGCACGTATTCGGTGAACGCACTATGGCGACGCTGGGGCGTCTTATGAGCCTGCTGTCACCCTTTGACGTGGTGATATGGATGACGGATGGCTGGCCGCTGTATGAATCCCGCCTGAAGGGAAAGCTGCACGTAATCAGCAAGCGATATACGCAGCGAATTGAGCGGCATAACCTGAATCTGAGGCAGCACCTGGCACGGCTGGGACGGAAGTCGCTGTCGTTCTCAAAATCGGTGGAGCTGCATGACAAAGTCATCGGGCATTATCTGAACATAAAACACTATCAATAAGTTGGAGTCATTACCCGTCTCCAGAAAGAGCTGAAGCGGGTTACCGACGAACGGGACATATTAAAAAAAGCCGCGGCGTACTTCGCAAAGCTGTCCGACTGAGGTACGCCTTTATCCGTGACAACACCTGTTGCTGGCCTGTTCGCCTGCTCTGTCGGGTGCTGGATGTTCATCCCAGTGGTTTTTACGCCTGGCTTCAGCAGCCGCATTCACAACGCCATCAGGCAGACCTGAGACTGACAGGACAGATTAAACAGTTCTGGCTGGAATCGGGATGCGTCTATGGTTATCGCAAAATCCATCTGGATCTGCGGGACAGCGGGCAACAGTGCGGAGTGAACAGAGTCTGGCGACTGATGAAACGTGTCGGGATAAAGGCTCAGGTCGGATACCGGAGCCCGCGGGCACGTAAAGGCGAGGCCAGTATCGTGTCGCCCAACAGGCTCCAGCGACAGTTCAATCCGGATGCTCCGGATAAGCGTTGGGTAACGGACATAACCTACATCAGGACCCACGAAGGCTGGCTGTATCTTGCCGTGGTTGTTGATCTGTTCTCACGCAAAATTATCGGCTGGTCCATGCAATCCCGGATGACAAAGGACATTGTCCTGAACGCACTGCTGATGGCTGTATGGCGCCGTAATCCCCAAAAACAGGTGCTGGTTCATTCGGATCAGGGCAGTCAGTACACAAGCCATGAGTGGCAGTCGTTCCTGAAATCACACGGCCTGGAGGGCAGCATGAGCCGTCGCGGTAACTGCCATGATAATGCGGTTGCAGAAAGCTTTTTCCAGTTGTTGAAACGCGAACGGATAAAGAAAAAGATCTACGGAACGCGGGAAGAAGCCCGCAGCGATATTTTTGATTACATCGAAATGTTTTATAACAGTAAGCGTCGGCATGGTTCCAGCGATCAGATGTCACCGACAGAATATGAAAACCAGTATTATCAACGGCTAGGAAGTGTCTAGATTATCCGTGGCGATTCAGTATCGCTAAAGCGAAGGAGTTTTATTGTTCCATAAACGGATTATAATTACCTCAAATGACCTGTTAATGGAACAAAGAGGCCTGTGATGGCAAAACCCTCTACCCGAACTTACTCCCGCCATAGCCGCGAAGCTGCACGACTGCTGGGGTTAATGCTTCGTACTGCGCGTATTGAACGGCAACTCACCGTTGAAGAGCTGGCTGAACGTGCCGGGGTATCGCGGGGATTAGTTTATCGTGCTGAAGAAGGGGACATGGGGTGTGCAATTGGCGCGGTATTCGAACTGGCAACCATTTTAGGCGTTCCACTTTTTACCCCTGACCCGGCATTAATGGCATTACATACCGCTAATGCAGAGAAAACCTTATCGCTGATGCCGCGTTCAGTACATCGTTCAAGGAAGGTGATAAATGATGACTTCTGATAACCGTCATGACCGGGCATACGTGTGGGTCTGGTGGCCTGGGGACGCCGGGTGATTCTGAACAGGTGATGGGCGCTCAGGGAAGGGATGCCGATCCGGACAGCCTGGATGAGCTGACTTATTTGCTTGAATCTGGCTCAGAGAGAATTGACTGGCTCGACTTCCAGCTCGCCAGCTTATGATATTTGCCCCCAGGGTCGTTCTGGTAATGAAGCAACTCAGGCAATGCTGATTAGCGGTGAAAATCGACTGAGCAATCTGGCGGTTTGTCTGTCGGCGTCGGCCAAATTTATGCTGAGTGAGCAGGACGCTATTGAACTCATCACACACTGTATCAGGTCGGTTCACGAGAACTGGGAAACGATATGTGGTGAGGCTTCATTAAGTGAAGTGGATCGCAGGTTTTTGTGGGGACGAGCGTTCCTCAATCCGTTCATATTTGAAGGGGTTCCGGAAGCGATCATGGAGCTGCGTTGATTCGCGTTTTCTATTGTTGGCGAGCAGCCTATAACGAGGGGTACGGTTATTGGTTGTTGACAGCAAGCTTGAAGAGAAACCGGTTCTGATTACGGAATCCGGCTCTGCTTATGGCGAGGGTGTTATTTCTATGAGCCAGAAAGGACGTGGCATCGGGGATTGCTGGGCGATGGCAAGCTGGGTTTGGGATAGTGAGGCATTCCGAAAAAGTATCCAGGCCACGACCGGGATGTGCCGTAATTTGCACCTCGGGGGTATCTGGAATTTACCCACCTGGGTGGCGGATGTTAAGCCCGCAGGTAAGCAAAAATAGCGTCCCTTAGTCATTCCTCCTCGCGTTCTGATACGGCCTTCCCGATTATCTAGTGGGAAGGTTGTGCCTAAAGGCAGATTGCTTTCACTGGCGAACCAGCCATAATGGATATGTACCATTATACATATGAGGTTAAATATCATGACTCGTACAGCACTAAAGAGAGCCGTCACCCTGACCGTGGATCCGGCTCTTTATGATGAAGTGAAACAATCCGGGGCTAACATGTCCGCGATCTTGAACAATGCACTGCTTGAAGAGCAAAAGCGCCTGCAGGGAGAACGCTGGAAAGAAGAGAACCGGGAAGGCATTCAGGCTCTGAACCGTTTCCTCGAAGAGAACGGCAGTTTCTCTGACCAGGTGCGGAGGTTTTAATGCAGTATTGCGTTTACAGGAACCGCGCCGGTGGAAACTACCCGCTGTTGCTGGATGTTCAGAGTAACATTATCGGGGATCTCGACCGGCGTATGGTGGTCCCGCTCACGGAAGCGGATAACTTTGGGGGCATGACGCTTCCTAAGCGCCTGATCTTTACGCTGTATATCAATGGAACGGAATATACGGCTGTTACAGTGGATATGGCGTCGGTGCCAAACTCCGGGCTGGGTGAAAAAGTTGCCGACGTGGCCCACTACAGGCAGACGATCAAAGACTCCATCGACTTTCTGTTTGATGGCTTCTAACGAGCTGCGGGATGGGCGATAACGAACAAGGTGTGGAGGCTGGCGAAAACGAGCGAAGCGCTGGCTGGTGGAGAGCAAAGAGACCACATCGAGCCCTTAGGCCACAACACAACCGGCAAAACTCGGCCAGAACGTCAGCTTTACCCTGTGAGGTACCTTAAAAAATGCATTTAACTTTTCAGGTTCCCAAACCCACCCCCATCGCCCCCCTAATTATCGGAATCGGCGTCAACAAATGCTGATACATCAGCTCCCCCGCCTTATCCGCATCCCGTGCCAGCACTGCATCCATCAGCCTCTGATGTTCCACATGCTTCTCTTCTAACATCGCAACAGACAAAACCGTCTTCCGCAGCCACACATACCGATACCGCGCCGCCAAATCGAACAATCTCTCCCGCATCTGCATTAAATACCGCGACCCACACCCAACCACCATCGCCGTATGAAACGCCTGATGGCGCTGGTCCCACTCGTCCAGCATCGTCTCGCTGGCATCGCGGGATTCCAGCTTGTTCAGTAGATGCATCCGGGCGAGGAGGTCGGCTTCCCACTCTTCGCCGCCGCGCTCTATCGCAAGGCGCACCAGCATCGCCTCCATATTGGCGCGTGCGTCAAAGATATCGAGCAGCTCCTGTTCGGACATGGGTGCCACCCGGTAGCCCTTCTGGTTAATGACCGTGACCAGCCCCTCGGCAACCAGCTGCGAGAGCGCTTCGCGCAGCGGGCCGACGCCCAGTTCATACCGGGAGGTCAGCAGGCTCATCCGCAGCTTCTCATCCGGGTGATACACCCCGCGGATAATGTCGTTCTTCAGCCAGCGGTAGCCGTCGATGGCCGTTGCCTGGGAAATGATGGTCATGGTCGTGCTCCTTGAATACGGCCCGGCCTGCACCGGGCGTAAAAATTAACCCTGCTTCGCCTCGTCAAAACATTCGGCGATAATCGCCAGCCCTTGCTGAAGCTGCGCCTCTTCCACGGTCAGCGGCACCAGGATGCGCAACACGTTATGGTACGGGCCACAGGAGAGCAGGATCAGCCCTTTGTCCCGCGCCCGGGCCACAATCTGCGCCGTCAGCGCGGCGTTCGGTTTATGGTGGTCGCCCTCTTCAAACAGCTCGATAGCGATCATCGCCCCCAGGCCGCGAACGTCGCCGATCTCAGGGTGTTTTTCGGCGATAGCCAGCAGACCTTCGCGCAGGGTGTTACCCAGCTTGTTGGCTTTGCCCAGCAGATCCTCCTGCTCGAAGACCTTGATTACCGCCAGCGCGGCGGCGCAGGCGATTGGGCTCCCGGCGTAGGTGCCGCCCAGTCCGCCCGGGGCGATGGCGTCCATCACCTCGGCGCGTCCGGTGACGCCCGCCAGCGGGAAGCCGCCGGCGATGGACTTGGCGAAGGTGGTGATATCCGCCGCCACGCCCATCTGCTCCATGGCGAAGAAGGTGCCGGTGCGGCCCGCGCCGCTCTGCACTTCATCGGCGATCAGCATGATGCCGTGCTCGTCGCACAGGTCGCGCAGGCGCTGCATAAAGGCGGGGGAGGTGGCATAGAATCCGCCTTCACCCTGCACGGGTTCGATCACGATGGCGGCGATATCTTCCGGGGCGGCATCGTTCTTGAAGATGCGATGGATGCTGGCGATGGCGTCGTCATCGCTGATGCCGTGCAGGGCGCAGGGATAAAGCGCGCGATAGACGTGGCCCGGCATCAGCCCCATGCCCGCTGAGTAAGGGTTCACTTTCCCGGTCAGGGAGAGGGTGTAGTGGGTACGGCCATGATAGGCCCCGGTAAAGGCGATGGTGCCGTTGCGCTTTGTCGCCGCGCGGGCAATTTTCACCGCGTTCTCCACCGCTTCGGAGCCGGTGGTCACCAGCAGGGTCTTTTTCGGGAAATCGCCCGGCACTTTCTGGTTCAGGGTTTCGCAAAGCTCCAGATAGGGTTCATAGGCCAGCACCTGAAAGCAGGTGTGCGACAGCTTTTTCAGCTGCTCTTCCACGGCGCTGACCACTTCCGGATGCAGATGCCCGGTGTTCAGCACCGCAATCCCCCCGGCGAAATCAAGATACTCTCGGCCTTCGACATCCCACACCCGGCAGTTCTCGGCCCGGGCGGCAAAAATCGGGTGGATCTGACCCACGCCACGGGGAATGGCATTGCTGCGACGCTGCATTAACTCTTTATTGCTGCTCATTTAAATCTCCTGAAAGATTAAAGGCCGATGCACATATATTTGATTTCTAAGTAATCTTCGATGCCGTATTTGGAACCTTCCCGACCCAGGCCGGAGGCTTTAATGCCGCCGAACGGGGCCACTTCGTTGGAGATAATCCCGGTGTTGATCCCGACGATGCCGTACTCCAGCGCCTCGCCGACGCGGAACACGCGGCTCAAATCGCGGGCATAGAAGTAGGCGGCAAGGCCGAACTCGGTGTCGTTAGCCATCTGGATCACGTCGGCTTCATCCTTGAAGCCGAACAGCGGCGCCAGCGGGCCGAAGGTCTCCTCTTTGGCCACTTTGGCGTCACCGGGTACATCTACCAGAATAGTCGGTTGGAAGAAGTTGCCGCCGAGTTTATGCGGCGATCCGCCGGTAATAATCCGCGCGCCTTTCTCCACCGCGTCGGCAATGTGTTCTTCGACCTTATCCACCGCTTTGCTGTCGATCAGCGGCCCGATGGTGACGCCCTGGGTCAGGCCGTCGCCAATCTGCATCTTCTCCACCGCCTGCTGGAGTTTTTCGGCAAAGCGATCGTAGACGCCGTCCTGCACGTACAGGCGGTTGGCGCAGACGCAGGTCTGCCCGGCGTTGCGGAACTTCGAGGCCAGCGCCCCTTCCACGGCCTTATCGAGGTCGGCATCGTCAAAGACAATAAAGGGCGCATTGCCCCCCAGCTCCAGCGACACTTTTTTGATGTCCTTCGCGCACTGGGCCATCAGCTGGCGGCCTATCCCGGTCGAGCCGGTAAAGGAGAGCTTGCGCACCAGCGGGTTGCTGGTCAGCTCGTTGCCGATGTCGGACGCCGAACCGGTCACCACGTTAAACACCCCTGCCGGGATCCCGGCGCGTTGCGCCAGTTCGGCCAGCGCCAGCGCGGAGTAGGGGGTCTGGCTGGCGGGTTTGAGGACCATGGTGCAGCCTGCCGCCAGGGCCGGACCCGCCTTGCGGGTGATCATCGCCGCCGGGAAGTTCCACGGAGTGATGGCGGCGGTCACGCCAATCGGCTGCTTAATCACGATCAGCCGCTTGTCCGCCTGATGGCCCGGAATGGTATCCCCGTAGACGCGTTTCCCCTCTTCGGCGAACCACTCGATAAAAGAGGCGGCATAGCTAATCTCGCCTTTCGCTTCCGCCAGGGGTTTGCCCTGCTCGAGGGTCATCAGTTGAGCCAGATCGTCCTGGTTCGCCATCATCAAATCGAACCAGCGGCGCAGAATGTTGGCGCGCTCTTTGGCAGTGAGGGCTCGCCAGGCGGGCAGGGCGCGGTTCGCCGCCTCAATCGCCTCGCGGGTCTCGTCGGCACCCATTTTCGGCACGCTGCCCAGAGTCTGGCCGTTCGCCGGGTTGGTCACGGCGAGGGTCTCACCACTGTGGGCGTCGCACCACTCTCCTTCTATATAAGCCTGCTGGCGGAATAAGCTGGGATCGTTGAGTTGCATGATGGCTTCCTGTCTCAGAATGATTAACGGGTAAACGCGGCATGTAAGGTCTCCACACTACCGGCAGCCCGCAGTGAACGCCCGGGGTTGTGCTGGCTGGCGAGCAGGGTCTGAACCTTGCTCACAATATGCGCCCCGATGGGGATCGCCGAGGTCGCCGCCGGGGAGGGGGCATTACAGGTATGGATGGTGCGCGGCGTGGTGACAAATAAAAAGTCGTCGATCAGCTTACCTTCTGGCGAAACTGCCTGCGCCCTCACACCCGCGGGCCAGGGGTGCAGATCTTTCACCGTCAGCCCCGGGCAGTACTTCTGCACCAGCTTCAGATAGCCGCTTTTGCACAGCGAATTTTTCATCTCGCCCAGGCCCGAGCGCAGGTTGTTCTGCAACACCCGCCGGATGCCCGTCGAGCCAATAATTTCCAGCATGTCGGACAGGGAGAAATCGCCCTTACGGTAGCCCTCGCGCTTAAAGGCCAGCACCGCGTTCGGCCCCACCGTCACGCTGCCGTCGATCATTCGGGTGAGATGCACCCCGAGAAAGGGCATCGCCGGGTCGGGAATCGGGTAGATAAGGTGGTTAACGATCTGATTGTGCTCCGGCGCGAGGCGGAAATACTCCCCGCGGAACGGGCAGATGATAAACCCGGGGTCGATGCCGAGCATCTTCACCAGCCGGTCGGCCATCAGCCCGGAGCAGCTGATTAATGTGGTGGCTGCAAAATCGCGTCCGTCGTGGGTGTGGATCACCACCCGGTCGGCGTGCTCTTTCAGGGCGCTGACCTCGGCGCGATAAATCACTTCTCCGCCCTTCGCCTGGAAGCGGCTTGCCATCGCCGCCGCCACCTCGCGATAGCTGACGATCCCGCTGGAGGGGACAAAAATCCCGCCCAGCCCGGTGATGTTGGGCTCGCGCTCGCGCAGTTCGGCGGCGCTGAGCCATTCGCGCTCGATGCCGTTGGCGGCGGTGCGGTCCCACAGGGCCCGCATGCGCTCCATCTCCAGCGGAGAAGTGGCTACCAGCATCTTGCCGCAGGTGTCGTAGCGGATGTTGTGTTGATCGCAGAAGGCTTTGGTCGCCCGGTTGCCCGCCAGGCAGAACTGCGCCTTCAGGCTGCCGGGGGTGTAATAGACCCCAGCGTGGATCACCCCGCTATTGTGCCCGGTCTGGTGGCAGGCGGGGCCCGCCTCCTTCTCCAGCAGGGCGATGCGGGCGTCCGGGTAGAGTTCAATCAGCTGCATGGCGGTCGACATGCCGATAATGCCGCCGCCGATAATCACGAAGTCATACATCCGCTCAATTCCTACTGATGAGTCTGATAGTGGCTGGTGGCGTAGCTGATATACCCGCGCTGGCGCATCAGTTCCCGACGCAGATCCGGGTGCGGGGTGAAGCGATCCCGACCGTGCAGCCAGAACATATTGTTGATCAGCAGGAATTTACCCACCGGTACCGGAATGGAGACGATGTTTTTGCTGCCCTCCAGCGCGTCAGAAAGTTCGCTCAGCCAGACGCCCTCTTCAAAATCTTTCGGCTGGACGAACTGGTCGATATAGCGCATCACCGGGCGGCCCTGCTGGTCGACGTCAAACACCGGGTGGAACACATCTGCGGCCACGTTTTTGCTCGGCGGCGCGGTCCAGCGCAGCGGGCGACGGGCCAGCGGATGGCTGAAGAAGGTATCCAGCGACTCCCAGTCGTCGAGATGCAGCAGCAGGGAGTTGCCGCCCTGCATATTCTGCTCGTCGATCTTCATCATCAGCACGTAGTCGGTCACTTCGTCGACGAAGGTGCCGTCGTTGTGCAGCTCCAGCACGCGGTGGGGCTGGCGGAGATAGCTGTCGGAATTATCGACGTTTTTCACCGTAAAGCGGGCGTAGTACTGGCCGCTCATGGCGTCGTAATTGGAGCGTCCAATCAGGTGCGCGACGGCGGTGGCGATCTTCACCATCTCGTCGGCCTGGGCGACGTTATCCACCCCCTCGGCGTCGATTAACAGCGCGCCCTGGTCACGGCTGAGCAGGGTGTTCAGCAGCAGGGGCTGGAGCTGGTTGCCGCACAGATCATCGAGGATCTTCGCCACCCGAAAGCGCAGGAACGATTTGTACTCCAGGGCCTGAATGGGCCACTGCTCCACCTCCCGCAGGAACTGCTGCGTGACCTCCGCTGAGAACGTCAGCTCCAGCAAGCGCGGAGACTGCACGGATGTGGTGATGCTGAAACCGGTGATGGTCCGGGACAACGCCTCGTCGGGCTGTTTTACGGCGGTAAGTGCATTCATCAGAATCAATCCTCTCAGAAAGTTTCAGGAGACAGGGCAGTACATTTCGTAGCCATAAATTAAAAATATCTACGTTTTGGCGAAATGGGCCTGTTCAGTGCTGATTGTTTGAATTTTGTGATGAAAGCGTGAAAAACAGGGGAAATGGCCGGGAAAAGAGGGACTCAGGTCGCGATCTCGCAGAACTGACGTGATGCGGCTCACGAAAAATACGGGTTATCCTTAACAAAAACGTGACATATCCATACAAATCTTAACAAATCGCGAGGGCGACGCTGTACGGCCTTGAGGCGCTCTTCTATACCTTGATTCGTGTTACCTGCGACTCAACCCCATCACAGAGAATAAACGTATGGAACAGACTTCTGGCAAGAAAAGTGAAGCAATTCATAGCGATAATACACAGCAATTTCACCGCTCCATCGGCCTTATCTCTAACTTCTCGCTCGGGTTCACCTACCTCTCGCCGCTGACGGCTGTCTACTCCCTGTTTGCGCTGGCTGTGACGCTGGCGGGGCCGCCGGCCATCTGGTGGATCCCGATCGTGGCCTGCGGACAGCTGCTGGTGGCGCTGGTGTTTGGCGAAGTGGCGTCGCAGTATCCGATTACCGGCGGTCTCTATCCCTGGGCGCGTCGCCTGTGGGGCCGGAAATATGCGTGGATCGCCGCCTGGATCTACCTCTGGGCGCTGGTGGTGACCATCACCTCGGTGGCGGAGTACACCGCCACCTTCGTCGGGTCGCTGTTTGGCTTTGAAACTTCGGCCGGCAACATGCTGATCACCTCGGTGGTGCTGCTGCTGATGATGATGGCCATCAACATGTCGGGGACCAAAAACCTCGCCCGGGTCGCCCGGATTGGCTTCTGGTGTGAAATTGTCAGCGTGATTGCGCTGGGGATTTATCTGCTGCTGTTCCATCGCGCGCAGCCCTTCTCGGTGGTCTTCGACTCGATGGGGGTGATCGCCAAAGACGGCAGCTACCAGCCGGCGTTTATGGCGGCGGCGCTGATCGGCCTGTTTATGTTCTTCGGCTTTGAAGCCTGCGGCAACGTGGCGGAAGAGGTGAAAAACCCGAGCAAAAAGATCCCGCTTGCGATGATCCTCAGCATCGTGTTTGGCGCCCTCTCGGCGATGGTCTCGATCCTCGGCTACCTGCTGGCCTCCCCGAACCTGATGAATATCGTTAACGGCCAAATTGCCGATCCGATCCCGGCGATCCTCAACGAAGCCCTCGGCGAGACTGGCGCCACGGTGTTTATCATCATTGCGGTGATCGCCATGCTGTCGTGCATTCTCTCCCTGCAGGCCGCCTTAAGCCGCCTGATCTTCTCCTTCTCCCGCGATCAGATGCTGCCGGGTAGCGCCTGGATGTCGAAGCTGTCGAAAAACAGCGTCCCGGATAACGCGATGATCGTCAGCTGCCTGCTGCCGGTGCTGATCTGCGTGTGGGTCTACTTCCAGCCGGATAACCTGGCGCGCATCACCGCCTTTGCGGTTATCGGCATCTACATCTCCTTCCAGATGGTGGTGCTGGCGGCGCTGCGCCAGCGGCTGAAGGGCTGGAAACCGGCCGGGGAGTGGAGCGTCGGTGGCTGGGGCATGCTGGTGAATATCCTGGCGCTGGCCTACGGCCTGTGCGGGATCTGGCTGCTGGCGCAACCGGCCGAGAGCGCCAGCTTTATCGACCGCTGGACGGTGCTGGTGGGGCTGGCGGTGGTGGTGATCTCCGGTCTGATTTACATGGCGCTGGCCCGTCCGTTCGGGCGTTCAAACGCGCCGGAAAATGACGCGATTGAGCATGCAAAACGGCTTAACGCAGGACAACCTCTGTAATTTCCCGAAACATAAAAACAATGGAGTCGGCTATGCAACACAACTTATTGATCAATGGCGAACTGATTGCGGGTTCAGGTGAGAAGCAGCCCGTCTACAACCCGGCCACCGGCGAGGTGCTGCTGGAGATTGCCGAAGCCAGCCCGGAGCAGGTGGACGCCGCGGTGCAGGCCGCCGATCGCGCCTTCCGCCAGTGGGGGCAGACCACGCCGAAAGCGCGCGCGGAGTGCCTGCTGAAGCTGGCGGATGTGATTGAGCAGAACGCTGACACCTTCGCCAGACTGGAGTCGCTGAACTGCGGCAAACCGCTGCACTGCGTGCTGAACGACGAGATCCCGGCCATTGTCGATGTGTTCCGCTTCTTCGCCGGTGCCACCCGCTGCCTGAACGGCCTCGCCGCCGGGGAGTACATGGAAGGGCACACCTCGATGATCCGCCGCGACCCGGTGGGCGTGGTGGCCTCCATCGCCCCCTGGAACTACCCGCTGATGATGGCGGCGTGGAAGCTCGGCCCGGCGCTGGCGGCCGGGAACTGCGTGGTGCTTAAGCCGTCGGAGATCACCCCGCTGACCGCCCTGAAGCTGGCCGAGCTGGCAAAAGATATCTTCCCGGCCGGGGTGATTAACGTCCTGTTTGGCCGGGGTAAAACCGTGGGCGACCCGCTGACCGGCCACGACAAGGTGCGGATGGTCTCCCTGACCGGCTCCATCGCCACCGGGGAGCACATTATTTCCCACACCGCGCCGTCGATTAAGCGCACCCATATGGAGCTGGGCGGCAAAGCGCCGGTGATTGTTTTTAACGACGCCGATATCGACGCGGTGGTCGAAGGCGTGCGCACCTTCGGGTTCTACAACGCCGGGCAGGACTGTACTGCGGCCTGTCGTATCTATGCCCAGAAAGAGGTTTATAACGCGCTTGTGGAAAAGCTGGGCGTCGCCGTCGCCAGCCTGAAAATGGGGGCCCCGGAGGATGAGACCACCGAGCTGGGGCCGGTCAGCTCCGCCGCCCATCTGACCCGCGTCAGCGAGGCGGTGGAACGCGCCAAAGCCCTGCCGCACATCCACGTGGTGACCGGCGGAAGCGTGGCGGGCGGCGGTGGATATTACTATCAGCCGACCCTGCTGGCCGGGGCAAAGCAGGAGGACGAGATCATCCAGCGCGAGGTCTTCGGCCCGGTGGTGAGCGTCAGCATGTTCGACGACGAAGAGCAGGTGCTGGAGTGGGCCAACGACTCACAGTACGGCCTGGCCTCGTCGGTCTGGACCCGTGACGTGGGCCGTGCGCACCGCATGAGCGCCCGCCTTCAGTACGGCTGCACCTGGGTGAATACTCACTTTATGCTGGTGAGCGAGATGCCACACGGCGGGCAGAAGCTGTCCGGTTACGGCAAGGATATGTCGATGTACGGGCTGGAGGATTACACCGTGGTACGGCATGTGATGGTGAAGCACTAACGGCATTGCCCGGCGGCGCTCCGCTTGCACGGGCCTACAGGTTTTGTAGGCCGGGTAAGCGCAGCGCCACCCGGCGGTAATTCTGACAGGCTCGCTTCTGTTTATGCACCGATAAACATGCTAAAGAGGTAACATTAACCCCTGTCCAGGACCCGATCCCATGCTCAGTTCCCTCAACCACCTGACCCTCGCCGTCAGCAACCTGCCCGCCAGCATCACCTTCTGGCGCGATCTTCTTGGCCTGCGTCTGCACGCCGAATGGCACACCGGAGCTTATCTCACCTGCGGCAATCTCTGGCTCTGTCTGTCGTATGATGGCACCCGAAAATTCATCCTACCGCAGAACAGCGACTACACCCATTACGCCTTCTCCATCGCACAAGAGCACTTCGCAGCGTTCACGCAAAAGCTCCAGGACGCAGGTGTTATCGTCTGGAAGGAGAACAAAAGCGAAGGGGAGTCGTTTTACTTTCTCGACCCGGACGGGCACAAGCTGGAACTGCACGTGGGGGATCTGGCCGCGCGGCTGGCGGCGTGTCGGGAGAAACCTTACGCGGGAATGGTTTTTACGTCGGATGAGGATTAACAGGGAAAGTAGGCCGGGTAAGCGTAGCGCCACCCGGCATTAAGCGCTGAACTTACAGCGACTTCACAAACGTCAGCAGATCTTCATTCAGCTGGTCCTGATGGGTCAGCGCAAAGCCGTGCGGCGCGTTGTCATACACCTTCAGTTCCGCCTTGCTAATCAGCTCTGCCGCCACTTTACCGGTGGTTTCGAACGGTACGATCTGGTCGTTGCTGCCGTGGATCACCAGCGTCGGCACGTCGACTTTCGCCATATCCGCACGGAAGTCGGTTTCGGCAAAGGCGGTCACGCAGTCAATAGTCCCTTTCAGCGAGGCCAGCAGGGCGATGTTCAGGGTCTGGGTCAGCGCGCCTTCAGAGACTTTCTGCCCGGCGTTGATGCCGTAGAACGGGGTGGCGAAATCGCTGATGAACTGGGCGCGATCTTTCAGCAGCCCGTCACGAATGCCGGCGAACACCGACTGATCCACGCCCTGCGGGTAAGAGTCGGATTTGCCAAAGATCGGCGTCACCGCACCCAGCAGCGCCAGACCGGCTACGCGATCGGTGCCGTAAGTGCCGATATAACGGCTCACGTCGCCGCCGCCCATCGAGAAGCCCACCAGGGTCACGTCGCGCAGATCGAGCGCGGTGATCAGGTCGTTGATGTCGGAGGCAAAGGTGTCGTAGTCATAGCCATTCCACGGCTGATCCGAACGGCCAAAGCCGCGGCGGTCGAAGGCGATGGCGCGGAAACCGCGCTCAGCCAGATAGTTAAGCTGGCTGTCCCACATGTCGGCATCCAGCGGCCAGCCGTGGCTGAACAGCACCGGTTTACCTGCACCCCAGTCTTTGTAATAAATCTGAGTGCCATCTTTCGCTTTAATCGTCGCCATAGTCTCTTCCTCAAAGTGTTGTTTTAGGTTTTAAACCGGCGCTACCAGATAGCGGGTCGCCGGGGGTGCATCGCCCTGATGGAAAGCCAGCACGCGGCTTTGCAGCAGGTGGTCATTCATGGTGTGGCGCTCCTGCAGGCGCAGGTGTTCCACCCAGGAGCCCATCAGGAAGGTCTCGATATAGAGACCCGGCTGGTCAATATCTTCATACACCGCCCAGCTGATGGCGCCCGCGCGGCGGCGCACCCGGCGCAGCTCGTGGACCGCCTGCAGGAAATCGCTGGTCGCTTCAGGATCGATCAGGTACTCGCAGGAGACCAGCACCGGGCCGCGCTCGTTGGGGATGCTCTCCCGCGCGTCGTCGGCAATCAGGCCGCTGGTATCGAGGTTCAGATTGGGATCTTTCTCCAGCTTCCAGCGCAGCACCGTGGCGCTCGCCAGCAGCATCCCGATCGTCGCCACGCAGAGTGACGTGGCGGTGTTAACGTGGGAAGCAATCTGTCCCCAGATGGCGCTGCCCGCGGTCATCGAGCCGAAGAAGACCGTCAGATAGACCGCCAGAGCCCGGGCTTTTACCCAGCGGGCGGCGCTGCGTTGCGCCCCGAGGTTGAGGGTGGAGAGCACTGCGATCCACGCGAAGCCGGTGAAGAACTCAAACAGGTTCAGCAGCCAGAAGTGGCGCACAAAGGCCAGAGCCAGCATGGTGATAGCGAAGACCAGGCTCGCCGCCACCATCAGCCGATCGGCGTTCAGGCGCTGGCGCAGACGCGGCAGCAGCACCGCCCCGGCAATTGCCCCCAGCCCGATACAGGCCAGCATAATGCCGTACCCCGCCGGGCCGAGGCCCAGCTCCCGACGCGCCACCAGCGGCAGCAATGCCCAGCCCGCACTGGCGAAGACGAAGAATGCCACGGTACGGATCAACACGTTACGCAGCACCGGGGCGGCGTGAACGTAGCGCACCCCGGCGCGTACCGCCGAGAAGAAGTGCTCCGGCGGCAGGCGCTGCACCGAGGCGGCAGGCTTCCAGCGCCACAGCACCCAGGCCACGCCCAGCACCGACAGGGCGTTGAGCAGGAACACCATCCAGGGCCCGGCCAGCGAGAGCAAAAAGCCCCCCAGCGCCGGGCCGATGGCGCGACTGATGTTGACCCCCAGCGAGTTCAGCGCCACCGCCGGGCCCAGCTCCGCCTTGCTGACCAGATCCGGCACCACCGCCTGGAACGGCGGCGAGCTCATGGCGCTGCCGACGCTCAGCAGAAAGGCCGCGGCCAGCAGCACCGTTGGCGTGACTTGCCCGGTAAAGGAGAGGATCGCCAGCCCCGCAGCGGCAATAAACATCCACAGCTGGGAGAAGAGCAGGTACTTACGCCGGTCGACGATATCCGCCATCACCCCGGAGGGCAGGGCGAAGAGGAACATCGGCAGGCTGCTTGCCGCCTGCACCAGGGCGATATCCAGCGGATCGGCGCTGAGGGTCAGCATGCTCCAGTTGACCCCCACGTCGCTCATCCACGAGCCCACGTTGGACACCACCGTGGCGATCCACAGCATGCGGAACACCCGCTGGTGCAGCGGCTGCCAGGTGGACATCGTAGGGGCAGGCGGATGCTCCACGTGCGCGTCGGTGATCTGGGTCATGCGAATCTCTCCGTGGCCCGCGAACGGACCCGCCACGCGCCGGGGCCGGTGATCGCCAGCGTCGTAAAGATGATCAGCAGCAGCCAGCCAAACTGGCCTTCGGCAATCGACCAGCCGGGATGCACCACCAGCATCGCCACCAGCAGCACGGCAACGATCGGCACGCAGGCCAGCCGGGTCGCCACGCCGAAGAGGATCAGGATCGGGCAGATCACCTCGGCGGCGATCGCCGGGATCAGGCTGAAGTACGGCCCGAAGCCAAAGGGATCTTCGATCCGCGTCAGTTCTTCGCTGAAATGCACGATCTTCGGCAGGCCGTGCACGTACAGCAGCAGCAGGCTGCCGGTGATGCGCAGGAAGAACAGCCCCAGGTCAATCCGGGGCAGGGTCTGTGTTTGTGAATTCATCATGATTAAAACGCGAAGCAGCTGCAGCCCAGCGCTCCCCAGAAGGCGTTATCGTCGGCCACCGGCATCTCTGCCGTGCGGGCAAAGTCGTGCGAGTGGTTGTGCACCCCACACGGACCGCTACAGTGGTGAGCAGGCTGCATCCCCACGCGGGCGGCCTGCGGTGGTGCGCTGCGGTAGTGACCCGGGACCTTGACCACCGGCGACCACTCCGGCAGGACCGGGATGGCAGGCGGCGCCAGCGGGCCGAAGCTGCCTGCGGCGTAAACGATGTTGCCGTCCACTACCGTCAGCACCGACTCGATGCCTTTAATTTCCTCTTCCGGCACGCGGAAGAAGTCTTTGCTCAGCACCGCGAGATCCGCGAGCTGGCCCTTTTTGATCTGACCTTTCTGGCTCTGCTCGTTGGAGAACCACGCGCTGCCCTGGGTCCAGAGCATCAGGGCGGTGTCGCGATCCAGACGGGCGCTGTGATCGTACATCTGCATCCCGCCGACGGTGCGGCCCGAGACCAGCCAGTAGAGCGCGGTCCACGGGTTGTAGCTCGCCACGCGGGTGGCGTCGGTGCCCAGACCTACCGGCACGCCGGTCTCCAGCATGCGGGTAACCGGCGGAGTGTGGCGAACCGCTTCCATCCCGTAGCGCTCGGCGAAGTACTCGCCCTGGAAGGCCATACGGTGCTGCACGGCGATGCCGCCGCCCAGGGCCTTGATGCGGTCGATGTTGCGCTGGGTAACGGTCTCGGCGTGGTCAAAGAACCAGTGCAGGCCGTCGAACGGGATCTCGCGGTTGACCTTCTCGAAGACGTCCAGCATCCGGCTGATGGACTCGTCGTAGGTGGCGTGGAGGCGGAACGGCCAGCGATGCTCCACCAGATGGCGCACCACGCGCTCCAGCTCGTCCTCCATGCCGGGAGCCAGATCCGGGCGCGGCTCGAGGAAATCTTCGAAGTCGGCGGCGGAGAAGACCAGCATCTCGCCCGCGCCGTTATGGCGGAAGAAGTCGGTGCCCTGGCCCGGCTTGAGCATGTCGGTCCACTTCTCAAAGTCCTCCAGCTCGTGACCAGGGCGCTGGGTAAAGAGGTTGTAGGCGATGCGGATCGTCATCTGCTTTTTCTCGTGCAGCTCGGCGATCACCTCGTAGTCTTCCGGGTAGTTCTGGAAACCACCGCCCGCATCAATGGCGCTGGTTAAGCCCAGACGGTTCAGCTCGCGCATAAACTGGCGGGTGGAGTTCACCTGCTGCTCCAGGGGCAGTTTTGGCCCTTTGGCGAGGGTGGCGTAGAGGATCATGGCGTTCGGACGGGCGATCAGCATCCCGGTCGGGTTGCCGTTAGCGTCGCGCTGGATCTCGCCGCCCGGCGGGTTCGGCGTGTCTTTGGTGTAACCGACGACCTTCAGCGCCGCGCGGTTGAGCAGGGCGCGGTCGTACAGGTGCAGAATAAACACCGGGGTATCCGGCGCGGCGGCATTGATCTCGTCCAGGGTCGGCATCCGGCGCTCGGCGAACTGGAACTCGTTCCAGCCGCCCACCACGCGTACCCACTGGGGTGACGGGGTGCGCAGGGCCTGCTCTTTCAGCATCCGCAGGGCGTCGGCCAGCGAGGGAACGCCTTCCCAGCGCAGTTCGAGATTGTAGTTCAGCCCGCCGCGGATCAGGTGCAGGTGCGAGTCGTTCAGGCCGGGGATAGCGGTGTGGCCTTTCAGATCCACGACTTTAGTGGCGTCGTCGTGGTACTGCATTACTTCCGCAGCGGTGCCTACGGCAAGGAATTTGCCGTCGCGCACGGCGACCGCTTCGGCGAGAGGATTTTCACGATCGACGGTATGAAACTGGCCATTCACCAGAATCAAATCTGCTTTAGCAGAGGAAGTCATAACTGCTCCTGACTGAGAGAGGGGGAAATGTCAGGATTATTGGAACCGGTTACCGGAAAAAACCAGTTATACAATGGGATAGCTATACCAAAGTATAACTATACCTGCGTATAACTATACGAAAGGTTAATTATACAAAGAGATAATTACGCCAGGGCGAAGAGTCATCCAGGATACAGGAATCGCATCGTCGCAGTGTTCCGCGACGGATTTCACCTGTTCACCTCACTGGATACCATTATGTCTAACTCAAAACTCGAAGTGTTAACCCCCGATAACTGTCAGATGATCTTCATCGACCAGCAGCCGCAGATGGCGTTTGGCGTGCAGTCTATCGATCGTCAGGTGCTGAAAAACAACGTGGTAGGGCTGGCGAAAGCGGCCAAAGTGTTCAACATCCCGACCATCATCACCACCGTTGAAACCCAGAGCTTCTCCGGCAACACCTTCCCGGAGCTGCTGGACGTCTTCCCGGGCCAGGACATTCTTGAGCGTACCTCCATGAACTCCTGGGACGACCAGAAAGTGCGTGACGCCCTGAAGGCCAACGGCAAGAAGAAAGTGGTGGTTTCCGGCCTGTGGACCGAAGTGTGCAACAACACCTTCGCCCTGTGCGCAATGCTGGAAGGCGACTACGAAATCTACATGGTGGCAGACGCCTCCGGCGGCACCTCGAAAGAGGCCCACGACTTCGCCATGCAGCGCATGATCCAGGCCGGCGTGATCCCGGTAACCTGGCAGCAGGTGTTGCTGGAGTGGCAGCGCGACTGGGCGCACAAAGAGACCTACAACGCGGTAATGGATATCGTGCGTGAGCACTCCGGTGCCTACGGCATGGGCGTGGATTACGCCTACACCATGGTGCACAAAGCCCCGTCTCGCCAGAAGAGCGAGCACGAAACCCTGGCGCCCGTTCCGGCCCCGGTTCGCTAAGTTTTCAGCGGCAGGCTGGGCCCTCATCCGGCCTGCTGCTGACCTCTCTGGAGTCCATCATGAGTACTGGGTTAATTTCCCTCGCGGCAGGCGTGTTAATCGGCCTGCTGTACGCGCTGCTGAAAGTCCGCTCTCCCGCCCCGCCTGCGCTGGCGTTGATTGGCCTGCTGGGGATGCTGGCTGGCGAACAGGCCACCCGCCATTTTCTGCATGCTGACGACACCGCGCAAAAGGCGCCCGTCACCCTCTCCACAGGAGCCTCGTCATGAAAGCCTGGGTCGTTTCACTGAGCTGTGGAATTCTGGCAGGGGTGATTTATGCCGCAATTGATGTACACTCGCCCGCGCCGCCGGTTGTCGCCCTGTTGGGGCTGTTTGGCATGCTGGTGGGGGAACAGCTGATCCCGATTGGCCGCCGCCTGTTCAGCCGTCAGCTGACGATGGCGTGGTTTCGTCACGAATGCGTCCCCAAAATCAGCGGCACTGCACCTCCGGCCCGTCCCGGCGACGGTAGCGAGGGTTAATCACCTTTAGTTTGAGGAACACGAGCATGCCGCAGCGCATAGCCATCATTGATGATGAACGGTCTGTCCGCAGCGGTTTAAGCAACCTGCTGCAGTCGGAGGGGTATGCCACAGAGGCCTTCGACTCGGCGGAAGTGTTTCTCAGCCACCCTACCGCGCTGGCAGAGGTCGCGCTGGTGATTGCCGACATCCGCCTGCGGGGGATGAACGGACTCGAGATGCTCGACAAACTGCGCCTTATCGCCCCCTCGCCGCCGCCGCTTATTTTTATCTCCGGTCATGCGGATGACAACATCCAGCGCTACGCTGTTGATCACGGCGCTGTTGCTTTTTTGCGCAAGCCGATTAATGTCGATGTGCTGCTGGCGCACATTCAACGCGCGCTCGCCACCTGACAACACCTGCAAACCAGTCCCACGAGAACCATTAACGAAGAAAAAAAGGAACGTGGATGACCAATACATCGCTGCCTGCTCGCTGGCCTGCCCCCGAAAATTTAGCGGAAGGGCGGGCTTTTGTGCTTAAAGAAGACGTCATTTTTACCCCGCTGGGGCAGGAGGGGAGCCTCTGCTGGCTCAATGCCCGCCTGCCCAGCTCCGGCGGGTCGTTTATCATCGCCACCGGGGTGAGCGATGAAGAAGAGGCCAGCGCAACGCGCCTGCTGCGCAACGAGTTTGCCCTGCGGGAGTACCTGAGCGACGACTGGGCCATCCGCCCGGTGGCCAGCACGCAGTACCACGGGCGCTTTGCACTGGTTTATGCCCCCTTTTCGTTTGTGCTGCTGACGCGAATTGTCGGCGCGCCGATGGCCTGCATCCAGAGCTTTCTTGAGCTGGCGATCCGCATCAGCCTGCCCCTGCGCCTGATGCATCTGCGCAACCTGGTGCACGGGGATATCAAGCCCGGCAATATCTTTATTCACGAGGACAACCGCTGTCGGCTGGGGGGCTTTGGCCTGTCGTCCGGCACCTCGGAAGAGATCCAGCAATCCCGGCTGGCGGTGGTGGGCGGTACTCCCGCCTACATGTCGCCGGAGCACACCACCCGCACCCATCGCTCGGTGGATAACCGCAGCGATCTCTACAGCCTCGGGGTGGTGCTCTACGAGCTGCTCACCGGCAGCCTGCCGTTTGAGCTGGGCGGCGAGGATCAGGGCAAGTGGGCGCACTATCACATTGCCTCCGAGCCCCGCGCCCCTGGCGCGGTGTGTCCCGGCGTGCCCGCCATGCTGTCGACCATCGTTCTCAAGCTGCTGGCGAAAAAACCGGAGAACCGCTATCAGACCGTGGATGGCCTGATTGCCGATCTGCGTCGTTGCCAGGCGACCCTGAGCGACGACGGGGAGATCGCCGCCTTTACCCCCGGTTTACAGGATCGCTCTCCGGCGTTTCATCTTACCGACACCCTTTATACCGCCCATCCCCAGGCGGCGGAGCTGCTTCACGCCTTTGAGCGGGTCAATCGCGATGCCATCGCCGGATTCGTGGCGATTAGCGGCCCGTCGGGGATCGGCAAATCGTCACTGATCGCCTCGGGGCTGAAGGCCCTGCAACACCGCAGCGTGCTGCTGGCGGTGGGCAAGGTGGATCAGTTTTCCCCCACGCTGCCTTATGCGGCGCTGACCTCGGCGTTTCGTAACCTGGTGCTGCATCTGCTGGGGCTGCCGGCGGAGGAGGTGGCCCAGTGGAAGGTTCGCCTGTCCCGCGAGCTGGAGGGCTACGAAGCCTTAGCCGTCAGCCTGGTGCCGGAGCTGCGGCTGCTGCTGGATAACAAGCCGCGCTTCTCCAGCGATACCTTCTCCATCGACGCCCGGGCGCGCTTCAGCTACATGGTGCTGGCGCTGGTGAAAGCCTTCGCCAGCGCGGGCTGCCCGCTGCTGCTGCTGCTGGACGATATCCACTGGATCGACCCCGCCAGCCTGCAAATTCTGGAATACCTGCTGATCCACGCCAGCACCGTGCCGCTGCTGATGGTGGTGGCGCACCGGGATGCCTGCTCGCTGCCGGACAGCGCCCTGCATCACCAGCTGGCGAATCTGCACCTGGCCTCGCGCAACACCACCGAGCTGCGTCCGGAGCCGCTGTCGGTGAAAGCGGTGTCGCGCTGGCTGGGAAACATCTTCCATACCCGCTCGGCCAGCACCCTCGATCTGGCCGGGCTGATCCACGAAAAAACCGGCGGCAACCCGCTGTTTGTGCATGAATTTTTCCGCCGCATCGTCGATGACGGGCTGGTGACGCACAACAAATATCAGGATAAGTGGCACTACGATCTGCACGCCATCCGCACCCGGCACTACACCGAAAACGTGGTCACGCTGGTGTTGCAGCAGCTGGAGGAGATGCCGGACGACACCCGGCGGCTGCTGGGCAGCATCGCCTGCCTCGGCGGCAGCGGCGAGCTGGAGATGGTCTGCCGGGTGGTGGCGATGTCGGTGGCGGAGATCCGCTATGCCCTGCATCCGGCGGTAACGGCGCAGCTGATCACGCTCAGCGCCGACAGCTATGCCTTTACCCATGACCGGGTTCAGGAGGCAGCCTTCGCCCTGCTGGATAATGCCGAGCGCAGCCGTCTGCACCTCACCACCGCCAGCCTGCTGGCGGAGTCGGCCCGTCAGGCGGCGGGCAACGAGATCCTGTTCCGCGCCGTGCATCACGTCACGGCGGCGCTGGACTGCATTCAACCTGCCCCCCAGCGCCAGATGTTCCGCGAGCTGAGCCTGCTGGCGGCCCGCCGCGCCCGCCGTTCGGGGGATTACCTCTCGGCCCTGAGCTATATCCAGACCGCCCGCGCGCTGGGTAACGCCGGTGCGCTGCCGGAGAGCGCCAGCGACTTCACCCTGGACAGCGAGGAGGCCGGGTGCCAGTTCGCGCTGGGCAATCTCGATGCCACCCGCCGACTCTGCGACCGCATTCTCAGCTCCCCCGGCGGGCTGGCGGAAAAAGCGCTGGCGGCCAACCTGCTGGCCGAAGTTTATATGCGCCAGTCCGACAACCGGCTGGCGCTGGAGGCGGCCCTGAGCTGGCTGGCGGTGTTTGGCATTCACGTCAGCCGCTACCCGGAGGCCGCCGAGTGCGACGAGGCCTGGCACAGCCTGTGCAACCGCGTCGGCGATAACCCGCAGGGCCATTTTGCCGGACTGCCGCGGATGACCGACGGCGACACCGAAGCGGTGATGAATCTGCTCAACAGTGCCAGCCTGTTTGCCAGCTTTACCAGCACGCGCCTGCATTTCATCCTGCTGTGCCGGATGATGCACCTGACCCTGGATCACGGCATTACCGGCGCGTCGGCCCCGGCGATGGCGTGGTTCGGGGTGCTGATCGGCCACCGTTACGCCGAATATCGCCTCGGCTTCCAGTACGGCACCCTGGCCCGGGAGCTGGTCAACCGCCACGGCTACGACGCCTTTGAGGCCAAAACCCTGCTGCCGCTGGATCAGCTCAGCGTCTGGACTCAGCCGCTGGGCTACACCATCGAGTGCGCCAAGGCTTGCTTCACCTCCGCCGTGACCCACGGGGACATGACGGTGGCCTGCTTTGCCGCCTGTCATCAGGTGATCAACTTCCTCACCCGGGGCGATCATCTCGACGGGGTACTGACCAGCATCGAGCGCGGGCTGGCCTTCGTGCGCAAAACCCATTACCAGGACGTGGAGGCGATCCTGCTGATGCAGCGCCACTACGTGGAGCACCTGCGCACCCCGGTGAGCGGCCACTGGAGCGCCAGCGAGGTGCTGCCGCACTCCCTGCTGCCGGTCGCCCCGGAGCAGGCCACGGAGCAGACCTCCACCATGCTGTTCTGGTTCTGGCTCTATCGCGGCATGGCCCACTTCGCCTGCGGCGAATTCCCGCAGGCGGCAGATAACCTCGCCCAGGCCGGGCGGTTTGCCTGGTCCGCCCCCGGCCATATTCATCTCCTGGATTACCATCTTTACAGCGCCCTGACGCTCTCTCAGCAGCTGACCCCGGAGACCTTTTCCGCCGACCTGCGCCGTCAGATCCACCTTCACTATGACAAAATCGCCCTCTGGGCGCGGATCAACCCGGGCACCTTTGCCGATAAAGAGGCGCTGATCTACGCCGAGATCGTGCGGCTGGACGGCATGAACAGCATCGCCCTCGAGCAGTACGAGAAGGCGGTGCGCCTGTCGCGCGACGGCGGTTTTAACCCGTTCAACGCCCTGGCCCATGAGCTGGCCGGGCGCTTCGCCCACGCCTGCGGCTACACCACCGCCGCCGATGCCCATTTCCGCGGGGCGATGACCGCCTGGGGCCGGGCCGGAGCGCGGTCCAAGGTGCGCCAGCTGGAGCTGGATTTCCCTTACCTGCTGGCCCCCGGACAGGCCAACGCCTGGGACACGGTGGCCTTTGCCCGCAACGAGGAGATCCGCGATCTGCAGAGCGTGATCAAGGCCTCGCGCGCCCTGTCGGAGGAGATCAATCTCGAACGGCTGATCGAAACCCTGATGACCATCCTGCTGGAGCGGGCCGGCGCCCAGCGCGGCTTTTTGATCCGGGTGAATGACAACAACATTCCGGAGATCGAGGCCAGCGCCAGCACCACCACCGACGGGGTGCGGGTGCAGATCCGCAAAGAGGTGCCGATGGCCACCGACATGCCGCTGACGGTGCTGGCGGCGGTGATCCGCACCGGGCAGGAGATCCACACCGGCAAGCCGGAGGAGTTCCACCCCTTCAGCCAGGACCCGTATCTGGTGACCTCCGGGGCGGCGGTGATGTGCGTGCCGATGTTCAAGCAGGCGCGGCTGGTGGGGGTGCTCTATCTGGAGAACCGCCTGATGCCGGAGGTCTTTACCGTGGAACACTCCCGGGTGGTGAGCCTGCTGGGCGCGCATGCCGCCATCTCGCTGGAGACCGCCCGGCTGTATGCCGAGCTGCTGGAAGAGAATCTCCAGCGTCGTCGGGTCGAGAAAGAGCTGCGGGCCAGCCAGACCTCGCTGATGCTGGGAGAGCAGATCAGCCATACCGGCAGCTGGCGCTGGGAGCTGGAGCAGGATCTGATGTTTATGTCGGAAGAGTACGCCCGCATCCTCGGCCTGCCGGAGAAGCAGAAGATGATCTCGATGGCCGAGTTCCTGACCTTTGTGCATCCCGATGACTATCCGCGCATCAGCACCCTGGTAACCGAGAGCGTGCGCGACGGCCTGACCATGCGCGCCGAGTTCCGCATTATCCGCGCCGACGGTGCCACCCGCACCATTCTGGGGATTGGCGATCCGGTAGGCGTGGGCAGCGAAGTGAACGAGTATTACGGCATCATCACCGACATCACCACCCAGCGGACGGCGGAAGACGCGATGCGCGTGGCCCAGACCGAGCTGGCCCGCGTGGCGCGCGCTACCACCGTCGGGCAGCTCACCTCGTCCATCGCCCATGAGATCAACCAGCCGCTGATGTCGATTGTCGCCAACGCCGGGGCCAGCCTGCGCTGGCTCAATCGCGATCCGGCCCGGCTGGACAAGGCCCGCATCGGGCTGGAGGAGATTGTCTCCGAGGGGGAGCGGGCAGGGGAGATCATCCGCAGCCTGCAATCCCTCACCCGCAGGCAGGATCCGACCTTCGCCCGCATCGATCTGCACCATCTGGTGCGACACATCATCACCCTGTCGCGCAGCGAGCTGGAGCAGCGGCGCATCAGCGTCAGCTATGACCTGGCGGCGGCAGACAGCTTTATCGTGGGGGACAGCGTGCAGATCCAGCAGGTGCTGCTGAACCTGGTGATGAACGCGGTAGAGGCGATGGCGGAGATCAAGGATCGCCCAGGCAGCCTGGTGCTGTCGACGTCGAACCCGGAGCGCGGGGGCATTACTTTTGAAATGGCCGACAGTGGCACCGGCATCGGGCCGGGGATGAGCGAGCGCATCTTTGACTCGTTCTACTCTACCAAAGCCCAGGGGATGGGGGTGGGGCTGACCATCAGCTACACGATTATTGAGCGCCACCGGGGTAAGCTGACGGCCCGCAACCGCGAGCCGCACGGCTGTATCTTTGCCTTTACTCTGCCGCTGGCGACGAGCGTGGAGCCGCTCTGACGGCAGGCTTCAGGTCAGGCGCCCGGCGGCCCTGACCAGATCCGCCAGCGAGCGGGCCTGCATTTTGTCCATCACCCGTCGGCGGTGCACTTTGACGGTGATCTCACTCACCCCCAGCTCGGCGGCGATCTGCTTGTTCAGCATCCCGCTGATCGCCAGCTGTAACACCTGCTGCTCGCGCGGGGTGAGGGAGAGATGGCGCTGCCTGAGGGAGTACTGCTCGCGCAGGTGCGAGGCGTTCTCTTCTGCCAGCTTCAGCGCCGCGCCAATCGAGTCGATCAGATCGTTCGACGCCACCGGCTTGGTGAGGAACTCATACGCGCCGCCCTTCATCGCCTTCACTGACATGGGGATGGTGCCGTGGCCGGTGAGGTAGATAATCGGGATCTCGCGCCCGCTGGCCTTCAGGGTATCCGCCACCTCAAAGCCGCTGATGGTGGGCATCTGCATATCGAGGATCACGCAGGAGGGCACATCTTCAAAGGTGTGTTGCAGAAAAGATTCTGCCGAAGAGAAGTCGAGGGCGTTCAGCCCGGCGGACTCCAGCAGCCCAACCACGGACCGCCTGACAGCGTGATCATCATCAACGACGTAAACAATGTGTTCCATTAATAGCCCCAATGATTCAGCCTGACAGAGATGAGAGGATTTTCGCTCAGCGTGAAAACCACCTTCCTGATGTTCAAGCGGTTATGGTGGCAGCTTTCGAACGCAACTACTCTAACACATTAATTATCATTATCATTTAACAATATGATAACTGTATGAAAGCGAGGGGTGAGTATTCAAAACCGCTTTTCACATTGGGTAAGCGTAGGCCAGAAATGGTCAAATTGTCGTCAATTGAGAAGGGGAGAGTGATAAACGCAGCGGGTTCAGGCGCCTGCCGAAAAAAGGCTAAATCATTACTCTGTATTTTTCCAGCTCAGTCACTGTTTTCGGCAAGCCCAGTTGCAGCAGGCCTTGCAAAAATTGGTCTGGGTTGAGGGGAGGATGACGCAGGTGCGATCGCTGCATTCTCACCGCCTCGAGAACCAGCGCATGGTTCAGGTCAAAAAGGTCTGATAAGAACTCATCCGGGTGGAGCGCTTCAACATCAAATTCAGCCAGGTTTCCGCCGGGAAAATCGACAAGATTGTAGGTTACAATCACTTCGGAATCCGAACGAATCGCCGCGGCGAGCACATGCCTGTCATCCTGATCCGGCAGGCTAAGGCCATCAATAATACTCTCATACCCTGATACGCAGGCGTCGCCGAAGGCTTTATTCATTAGCATTTCGGTGCGCTTCAGCTGGTCTGCGGTGATATCAGGGCGATTAATAAGCAGATTACGCTGCCATTCATCGTGTATCTGAGTAGTCCATTTGGGCTGATATAAGCCAGTCTTCCCAATGTGCATGAGAAGATCCCGCAGCATTGATGGGTATAGCACGCAGGCATCAAGAACGACGGGGTAGGGTGAGTGTGTCATCAGTAAAATCCAAGCTCCTGACTTTGTTCCGCCAGCTCGCGAAGGGCTTGTATGCTTTCTGCATCACGCTGATCTTTGTACTTCATCAAGTCTGCAAAAAGAATGCGGCGATGACGGCCAGTTTTATGGAAAGGTAGCTTTCCTTCCTCCAGAAGTTTCACCATATGTGGGCGCGAAACGTTCAGGATGTTGGCAGCTTCCTGCGTCGTTAATTCAGCATGCACGGGCACAACCTGGACGGCATTGCCCGCAGCCAGTTCACCGAGGATACTCATCAGAAGCGTCAGTGAAGAGGTTGGAAGCTCTATTTGATGGGTCACATCCTGTGCATCCTGAATCGTAATTTTCTGCGTTTCCTGCTTTGTGGACAGGAACGTAGCAAGCTCCCTTTGTCCGCGTACAGCTGCCTCAATCTCCTTTGGAGCCGGTAACGTAAGGCTGTTCAGAAGTGAGTTTGTCATTTTAGTGTTCCAGTTAGTGTCGAGTTTCAGGTTTAGGGTGAGTAAAAGTACACCATAGAGAACTGTAATCGAAACAAACGAAAAACACAACAAACGAAATAAACGAAAAGCTCCGCATTGCGGAGCTTTTACTTCAGATAGTATTCAGTAGGTGATCACTCCCCCACCAGCTCAATACGGTTCCCGTCCGGATCCGCAATCACCGCCTCATAATAGCCGTCGCCGGTCATTCGCGGGGGGCTTAACAGCGTGTGAGTTAGCCGTGCCTGCTCCGCCATCCGATCCACATCCGCTTTGCTACCGACGTTCAGGGCGATATGCGCCCAACCGACAAACTCCGCGTGCGGTGGTGACCCGGCCAGCGCCGGGACGGTCATCAGCTCGATAGTCGGGCCGTCGCTGAGGGTCATAAAGTGCGACGCAAAACCGGGGCGGTTTTTACTCAGGTAGCGTTCGTTGCGGCGTGCGCCAAACACCGTCTCCCAGAAGTGAACCTGGGCGTCGAGGTTGTGGGTCCAGAGTGCGACGTGTGCAATGTTCATATTATCCCTCGCTGCGGGCGGGTTGGTTAGCGGTGACGGTTACGGACAGCGCCGCGACGACCAGCATCAGCAGCATAATGACCATAAACGCCTGGGTTAGAGAGGTGGCGTGCGCCACATAGCCGATAATCGCGGGTCCGGCGAGCACGCCGAGATAGCCCAGGGTGGTGATGGCCGGGACGGCGACCGCCTGCGGCATGCGGGTCTGACGGCCAACGGCGGAGAACATCACCGGTACGATATTGGCGCAGCCGGCCCCCACCAGCACATAGCCCAGCAGCGACAGCTGCCACAGCGGCATAAAGATCACCAGCGCAAAGCCAATAGCGGCCACGATCGCGCCGCCCACCACGGCGCGCAGGGCGCCGGTGCGGGCGATCAGCTTATCGCCGGTTAAGCGGAAAATCGTCATCGCCACCGCAAAGCTGGTGAAGCCCAGCCCGCCCAGCGACTCCGGCACGCCGCGCACTTCGGTCAGGAATACCGCGCTCCAGTCCAGCACCGTCCCTTCGGCGAGGAATACCGCAAAGCAGATGGCGCCAATCAGCAGCACCACGCCGCGCGGAACAGCAAACGCCGGGCCGGAGGCGGGGTTAGCCCACGGCAGCAGCCCTTTCAGGCTGAAGGCCAGCATCAGGATAACGCTCAGGATGATAATCAGGCAGGCGACAAAGGCGCTAGCCCCGAGGGTCAGGAGCAGGGTCATCGCCCCCGCCCCCGCGATGCCGCCGACGCTGTACATGCCGTGGAAGCCGGACATCACCGGCGTGGGCGAATCGCGTTCGACAATGATCGCCTGAATGTTCATGGCGCAGTCCGTCACGCCGACGCCGACGCCGAACAACAGCAGGGCGGCGGCCAGCAGGCGCGGATCCGGAATAATCGCCAGCAGGGGCGTGGTGAGCAGCACGAGCGCCATCGCGGTGACAATCACCCGACGGCAGCCGTAGCGGCTGGTCAGCATCCCGGTAAGCGGCATCGCGATCAGTGCCCCCATCCCCAGGCACAGCAGCAGCGAGCCGAGCGTGGCCTCGTTAACGCCGGTATTGGCTTTGGCATAGGGCACCAGCACCGCCCAGGTGGCGGTGACGTAGCCGGCAATAAAAAAGACGATCCGGGTGGCAAGCCGCTGAACGGCTCCGGTGGTCTGCTGGGTCATTTCACATCCTTATAAGGTTTCAGTGACGGGGAGGCGGGCGTTTTGTGCTGCACCTTCTCCCCGGCGCGCGCATGTGAGGTCACAGGTTCAAACAGGAAGCCGTCATGGGGTTTGGTGGCGGGTACCTGCTGGCGGTAACTATCATAGTATTTCATCGTGACGCTCCGGTTTCGGGCCTGGTGGATTGACAGAGCGCGCTGTCATGCAACATTATGCGCATTGTTGCTCGATTCAAATCCAGAGAAGATAATTTATGCTCGATTATGCAGCTTTCCCGGAACAACGACAAGATCTGATCCGCCAGATCCTGCAGGAAAATGGCAGGGTAGTGTGCGCCGAACTGGCGACCCGGATGCAGGTGTCGGAACATACCATTCGCCGGGATTTACATGAGCTTAGCAAAGAGGGGTTCTGTAAGAAGGTCTACGGTGGGGCAGTATTGCAGCTGGCGGATGCCGGAAACTTCTACAGCCGCGAGCAAAAAAATCACGCAAAAAAAATCACGATCGCGCAGAAAGCGGCAACCCTGATCAAAGCAGGCAGCTGTATTTTTATTGATACCGGCACCACCAACCTCGCGCTGGCGAAGGCCCTGCCGCCGGATCTGGCGATCACCGTGGTGACCAACTCCCCGGCCATCGCCGCCGAGCTGCTGCGTCATCCTCTGTGCGAGGTGATCATCACCGGCGGACAGATCCAGCGCAGCTCCGGCGGCGCGGTGGGGGCCACGGCGGCGAGCCAGATCCAGGGGATTATTTTCGATCAGGCGTTTATCGGCGGCTGCGCGATGGATCCGGGGATGGGGCTGACCGGGTTCGACTTCGCCGACTGCGAGTTCAAAAAAGCGGTGATCGGCCAGAGCAGCCAGACCATTGTGGCGCTCACCACCGATAAAATCCCCGGCGTGGCGCGCTTTGTGGTGGCGAAAAGCAGCGATATCGACGTGCTGGTGGTAGAGGCGAGCCTGGATAACGAGGCGATCGCGGCCTTTACGGCACAGGATGTGCGGGTGATCAGCGCCTAACGCACCTCAAACACCACTGCCGTCCAGCTGACCCTGGTGCAGGACGGAAACTCGGGGCAGGGGTCGATTCGGCTACAGGCCCCTGACCAGATAAAGGTGTCGTCATCAATCCGGTACCAGTGCGGATTGCCCTGTACCGCATCGCCCACCACCGCCGCCTGCACGCTGATGCGGCTCCCCGCAGGCAGCGCGTGGGCCACAGGCGCAAACACGGACGGGCTCTCTTTGCGCGTGCAGACCTCCATCAGGGTCTTCACATGGGCAGAAACGGGAAGTTCGATGAACGGGCTCATGGCAGGCCTCATAACAGTGCACTCTTTGTGATTAACGATATAAGTCGCTCTGTAACGCGCGCTCACGATAAAGCGTGAAACTGTCAGGCGGTGTCATGCGAAAGGCTGAATGCCGCAGATTTCATCCCCGCTTGACCCACGACAAGGCAGCGCGCTCCCGCCTCTTCCTATAATCACACCCGTTTATCTTTTCACTGGTGCTAACCATGGCGTATCAACTCAACCTGAACTGGCCGGAATTTTTAGAAAAATACTGGCAAAAGAAACCTGTCGTTTTAAAGAACGCCCTGCCCAATTTTATCGATCCTATCAGCCCCGACGAGCTGGCAGGGCTGGCGATGGAGCCGGAAGTGGACAGTCGCCTGGTCAGCCATAAAGAGGGGAAATGGCATGCCAGCAACGGTCCGTTCGAGCACTTCGATGGCTTAGGCGAAACCGGCTGGTCGCTGCTGGCGCAGGCGGTCAACCACTGGCACGCACCGGCTGCCGAGCTGGTACGTCCGTTCCGTGTGCTGCCGGACTGGCGTCTGGACGACCTGATGATCTCCTTCTCCGTACCGGGCGGCGGCGTGGGCCCGCATATCGACCAGTACGATGTGTTTATCATCCAGGGGATGGGGAGCCGCCGCTGGCGCGTGGGGGACAAACTGCCGATGCGCCAGTTCTGCCCGCATCCGGCGCTGCTGCATGTCGATCCGTTCGAGCCGATCATCGATGAAGATCTGGCCCCGGGCGACATCCTCTACATTCCGCCTGGATTCCCGCACGACGGCTTTACCCACGAGACGGCGCTTAACTACTCGGTAGGCTTCCGTGGCCCGAACGGCCGGGATCTGATCAGCAGCTTTGCCGATTACGCCCTGGAAAACGATCTGGGTGGGGAGCACTACAGCGATCCGGATCTGACCTGTCGCGAACACCCGGGCCGGGTGGAAGAGTACGAGCTCGAGCGGCTGCGTAAGATGATGATCGAGATGATCGGCCAGCCGGACACCTTTAAGCAGTGGTTTGGCAGCTTTATCTCCACCCCGCGCCACGAGCTGGATATCGCCCCTGCCGAGCCGGAGTATGCCCCGGAAGAGGTGCTCGACGCGCTGCTGGGCGGCGAAACCCTGACTCGCCTGAGCGGGCTGCGGGTATTGAATATCGGCGGCAGTTTCTTTATCAACAGCGAGCAGCTGGAGACGGTGGACGCGGCGGCGGCGGATGCGCTGTGTCGCTACACCGAGCTGGGTCAGGCGGAGCTGGGCGCTGCCCTGCAAAACCCGGCGTTTGTGGAAGAACTGACCGGGCTGATTAACCAGGGCTACTGGTTCTTTGACGAATGATTATAGAAAGCCTGCGTCGGAAATCTGGCCGACGCAGGCTAGTTACTGCAATTAATCGTCATAACCCCATCGGGTTCTCAGAGTGCGTATAAATGCATCTGCGCGTAGCGCACGCCCGTCCGGGCCGACCAGAGCGACGGAGCCTTCCGGTAAATCGAAGAGTGATTCAATCGTATTTCTGATACTTCCCACACGCGCATCGCCGCGGGCTGCTCGCAGGCGACCTTTCTTTCCGGGTGGAGTGGCGTTGACTGTATCCACATCTTCTGGATCCTCTTCTTCAAAGTCATCCTCTTCTTCAAAGTCATCCTCTCCTTCGGGCTCAGTAAGGTCGTCTTCAGCTTCTAATAGCTTCCAGTCGCCGTTCTCCATCACCCATGCGACACCGTCCTGGAGATGATAAAGCGGAGTGCCATATGACGAGGGAATCTCATCACTAAAACGAGATTCACTCTCTTTTTTATAGCGAACGGCATCGCCAAACGCGTTCAGAATCTCTTCTTTACCGTCCACAATCAAAAAAACAGACCAACAATGGCGCATAAAATTTACGCTGGCGGTCATGTACTGGTAAATCGTGCAGCGCGGGTGGGGTGAACAGCGAGCCAGTGCAGAAAGCACAGGGCCGACGAAATCGTTAAGTGATATGCCCGATTTATCCAGCATGTCCATATCAATTTCGATGGTGGGCAGTGCCCCTTTGCTGGTTTGTAATTTAAGTAATGTCACTGTATGCAGCTCCTTTTTTCTTCGCGTTGTTAGTGCCGGTGCCGGTAGAGCAGAACATTTATCATCATATTTTTATGATGAAGGATATTTTTCACTGCCAGGGGACCCCAATGGTCGTAACTCATCATGAACACCTGCTTCAGGCTTTCGACGCTTGTACTCTCCTCGTAGTGCTCTTTTTTTGCTAAAGGAGAATAGTTGCTTAACTTTGAATTATTGCTGTGGCTGATAAGACAAAGATTGCCAAAATTATCGACGCCTTCGCTTAAATCTTTAGATTTTTCAAGCGGCAGCGCATTGCCCTGAGGATGCTGTGGCCAGTAATGTTCCACTGAGGTTCTGAAGGTAAACGCGAAGCCCTCAAGCCTCTTCTGGATATATGCCATATTCACGCCAGAAAAAGATCGTTTATTTTTAAGGTTTAACCACAGCAGATAATCAAGGCGGTTAAAGATATAGTTTTGTACTGCGGTGCCTCTGTGCAGCGGGGCTTCGTCGAGGGTCGCGGGGAAGCAGGTAGGCGCATTTTCCAACACGTCGAAGCGATAGGTATGCTCGTTTGCAGTGCCCATTAATCGCTCGAGCAAGAAATGATTTGCTAAATTTTCCAGATAATTGAGATAGTCCCGACCATTCACATTGAGCTGGTCGGGAGCTGCGTATTTATTCAGCCAAAATAATGCGCCGTTTAACCAGTGTTTGTAGATTTGCGCCGGAAACGAAACGTGGAACATGGATAACAACATGATCAGATTGTCATTAAGGGGAATATTTTGCTCACGTACTGACGCTTTTTCCGGCGAGGGGAAGGCGCTTTTATAACTGAAGCTTTTTTGATAGCGCGTCAGAGCTTGCAGGCTCCAGGCATTATCATGCTTGCGCTTAATAATATAGTTATCAAATAGCATCCGGCATCTTAATAACTGCATTATAAATTGCCGGGGATCAGGGTTGTTTGCGATGAACGTATCCAGCAGGCGCTTATCGTCCAGAGGAGTGTCGGGCCACGTAAGACGGAGCACCTGCAACAGAAAATTGGGGAAAGTAATGACCGAACCAAAGGTGCCAGGATGTTCTTCATCAGATTCGTGTTTACTGGCAGGCTCCGGGAGATTGCCCCTTGGGTGGAAGATAATATCGTGCAGGGTACGGTTTTCGTCGTTTTTATCGCGCTCCAGGCGTGGGGACTGGAGGGTGTCAAAATCTTGCGGGATCCTATCCCAGTTGTGGCCAAACCACTGATCCCGCAGCGAGTGATGCATACCTAATTGCACATAACGTTGCATATTGGCGCAGGCATCCCAGAGGATAGAAAACACGGCGCGTTCACTATTGCTGGCACTTTCCCCCAATTTGTCCATCAACCGGGCTTTGAGGATTTCGTGTTTTTCTAACTGCTCCCCACGGTTATTCATAATCTCAAAATAATGATTCAAATCGGTATCAGCAGGAACAGTTACACGTAAAACGACGACGTTTTCCAGGAGAAAGCGAAGGAAGGCCTGCCGATCGATATCTTTTTTGGCAATGAAACTCACCATAATGCGCCAGGCTTGAGCGATCATGGGTTCCACATTCTTTTCATCGGCGGGAATGTCACCCATTTCAAACAAGCTCTTCAACGTCGCATCTGATTCGTCCCGGCAGTCAAAATGAAGATTAAGTTTCACAATGTCGGGTAAGCGTAAATAAAACGCATTTTTCATCACCGCAAGCAAAATGCTGAGCGTGGTATATCGTTGCTGCCCATCGATCGTTTCAAAACGGCCAGCACCTTTTTCCGCAACGACCAGACTACCAATAAAATACTGGTTATCTCCCCGGTTTATCTGGGCAACATCCCATATATCCTGAATTAATTGCTCAATCTCTTCCTGGCCCCATGCGTAATTACGTTGATAAATCGGTATCGTATAATGACCATTTCGGAAGAGTTGGCCAACCGTCAGCGCCGCCACGTCCTTTTGCGCAGATGAGTTATCTAACATAGCCTTTCTCTTTTAATGTACTGGTAAGAAGATCAACTTTCGTTCCTTTAATATCATCGATATAGATGATGGGAACGAGGTAATTGAGAACATCGCTTGGCTGATGTGCCAGCTTTATCCTGCGTAGCAACCCCTGTGAACTAAGAGCTGCATTCTCGATCGTTTCCACCGTTATACGGTGATGCTGGAGGCGAAGCCGGTAGCTCCATGCAAAACAAACTTCAGCGACTTTTTCGAGTTCTTCATCGCCAAACCTGTCGTGATAGTAGAACAACGCACAGTTGAACAGGTTACGCACATAGCGATCGCCGATGCGGGTGGCACCTTCATACCGGGTCAGAATGTTCAGCAGGGCATTAACAGGGGAGGATTGAGGGTGAAACAGCGATTCATACAGCGAACCGTAATGATCTATATATTCAAAAAAGCGTTTCCCATTAATCAGGTACTGATCGATCTGGAAGGGAAACAGCATTTTCTCCCCATTTATCTGGCGTTGGGGATCCCGGTTAAAGTCATCCATCAGCTTGTCTAATGTGACCAGGTTTGTCGCGTAGCGCCAGCTATTCTTGTTGGCAGAAACCCCTTTAAAAATATGGATCTGACTTTTTGTCAGAGCGTGGCCAGGCTCACCATTTGCCCAGCATCGTAGGGGGTAAAGGGTTTTACTCATTAACTGATCGAGGTTTGGACGAGCAAAGCGATCCTTTTTAGGTTTGACATCGTTTTCCCAGGTTTTGACGCAACGCTGCCGTTCTTCTGGGGTGTTTTCATCCATCTCTCGTAAATGAAAGGCCTTAAGCAGATCGTAGGCTTCAAGCGGTTTGCCACGAGCATTTTGCGAATCGAAGAACTGAAATGCTTCGCTGAGATTATCTAATGTCACGCAGATCAGTTCGCAACTGTGAAGGAGATAATGATAAATACTCTTTTGATCTTCGGTGGATACCTGGCTCAGACGACGACGAATAAGCTCGACATTTTTTTCGACATTATGCTGTGTAATGCTGTTATTGAAGGCGTGGCGCAGTAGTGAAGGTGAACAATACTCTTGTTTTTCATCAAGCAGTGCGCACAGGAGGCTCAAAGTCAGTAACCGTTGCTGACCATCAACGATCTCTTCTGCTGGACTGTTGTGCCTGTTTTTATACGACACAATGGTTCCTAGCCGGTACCGTGATTGATGTCGGTGCTGAATGATATCTTCAAGGAGTTGATTTACGTGAAACTCACGCCACTTATAGGGGCGCTGGTAATCAGGGATAGAAAGAGATTTTTCCAGAGCCTCTTTTACCGTGACTATATTTTTACTCAGAATGGCCATAGTAATAACTGTAAGGAAATAGTGGAAGGAAGGGTTTTTTTGATAGTCTAATAGATATCATAAAGAAGATAAATCTACTGATTTTTATAGCGTTTTCGAAGGTGACATCACATCAGGTTTTTTTTTCATTCTCAACTATTTCGGTTTCGCATGATCTTATTAATTCTATAAAACAGATAGCTATTGATATGTTCGGGGAAGGTTAAAACTGAGGCGTTTATGCTCTGCACGGATTGATTTATGAACAGCGCCCTAACGTCGAAAATATACACAAAACGTTTCTTCGATATCGACTGTTTTATCGGCTTCTGCACGCGCTATGGCATTGACTACCGCCTCCCGCTGATAGTTGTGCGGCGCGGGGCCGAAGCCCCACGCCGTCATCTTTACGCCGCGAGGATGTGACAGGCTTTCCAGTAATCAAGAAGGCGCTCGTCATTAGGTTCTCGCTCGGCTTTACTTTTCATGGCCCGTGCCAGATTCTCTCTCGACACCTCTTGGCCTTTTTGTACAACATCTAAAACCGCTTCACCAAGAGCCAGGGATATTTCGGTACGATTGGCTTCTACCATATATGCCTCCGTGTTGAGTGCGTCAGGGTAATTATGCGGCATAACACCGGGTCTGGAATATTTCTCAGTCCATTCTTATATATTTCACTCAGGGCATAAACATGCAGCGGGAATAATGTTTCGAAATGCTAATGAAGCGGTAAATAACGGATTTATGGTCTACAGTTAGTTTCGTATCACAACGCGCAAACACATGATGAGGAGAATTAACCATGGTAAACAAGAGTGAAATCAAGGAACATGCTCCGGTTGTTGCAAGCTGCGGTCACCATGTCGGCACGGTTGACCATCTTGACGGCGAGCGTATTAAGCTGGCAAAAAACGATTCCGAATCTGGCGGCAAACACCATTATATCCCGCTGGAATGGGTCGATAAAATTGACGGCAATAAAGTGGTGCTGAATAAAAATCATGAAGAGACGTTTGCCACCTGGCAAGAGGCGTAATTCTCTGACGATCCACTTTATTAATATTTGGCTCTGGCGTTTCGCCGGAGCTTAATATTGATGCTAAGGCGGCAATTTTACCTGCATTGCCGCCGCGCTAAAGGAGTGATACTGTTTTATTTTTAATAGCTTCCTCCAGGCGCAGGCATGTCCAACACAAGGCTCCATAATCCGACCGCTGCAACGAAAAAAACCTTTTCCGTGGCAGACTTTAAGGTATTTGGCGAGCGCTACGGCATTGACTACCGCTTTCCCCTGCTGACCGATACCTGTGCCAACACCAGCCCCGTGCTGCACGGTGATGTCGAAGAGATGACCCTCCCGTCCGGCATTTCGTTAACCCATTCCGACGTGCGCGTGCTGCAACCCTATGAAACCACCTCCCGTCACAGCAGCCCTTTGTACGTGCTGGTGGTGCTGGAAGGCTGTGTGACCCTGACCCTCAGCGGCGAAGTTTACGCAGTACGGCCCGGGATGGCGTTCAGCGCCAGGCTGAGCGAGCAGCAGGCGATGTCTGCCCGTCATGACGCCGATATCGCCCTGAAAACCCTCTCCTTTGGCGTTTACCCCGACGATGCCCGCCGCGAAAGCCTGCTCGCCTCCCTGCTGGATAAGTGGGAGAAGCTCAACGCGCCCACTTTTGTCTGGCAGGTGCCGGATTTTGTGCTGGCCGGTATTCAGCATGCCCGACAGCGCGAGCGAAGCAGCCTGTCGCGCCAGCTGTTGCTGGAAGGGGTGATGTATCAGCTGCTGGGCCATGGCCTGCATCTGCGTGAGCAGCAGGGCACGGCACTGGCGGGCGCGTCCGGCGGGGAGCACGCCCGGCTGGAGCAGATCCGCCACCTGCTGGCACAGGCTCCGGAGCAGGACTACACCCTCGCCCAGCTGGCGGCCCGGGCGGCGATGAGCCCCAGCAGCCTGCGCAGCAAGTTCCGCCAGGCCTACGGCTGCACGGTGTTCGACTACCTGCGCGACTGCCGTCTCGGACTGGCGCGCCGCTATCTGCTGGAAGGCCACAGCGTGCAGCAGGCGGCATGGATGTCGGGCTATCAGCACGCCACCAACTTCGCCACCGCATTTCGTCGTCGCTACGGTGTCTGCCCCGGCGCTGTGCGCAGCGACCGTTAATCCGCTTTTCCCCGATCGCCAACGCCATTTGTGCGGTTTGGCATTGCGCATACGTACTCTGGCGGCGCGCATAGCTATCTTCGAAATGAAAAAGGTAATAATTCTTATTAACAATTAGAAATGCCTTTGGAGATTTTTCATGTTCGCTAAAACGCGGCTGGCACTGCTGGTGGGATGGGTTACCGGGAGCGTCGCGCTCCCCCTGATGGCGCAGGAGACGCCGAAAACCGAAACCGTTGTTGTTACCTCACAGATGCAGAGCGGTGCCACCAAGCTGGCGACCCCGGATATCGAAACCCCGCAGGCGGTGTCGATCGTCACCCGCGAGCAGTTTGAAGAGCAGGGCGCCACCAGCGTTCGCCAGGCGGTGAGCTACACCCCGGGCGTCTACAGCAACCAGATTGGCGCCTCGAACCGCTTCGACTATATCGTGCTGCGCGGCTTCTCCGACGGCAGCCTGGATAACGTCTATCTCGACGGCCTGAAGATGATGGGCGACACCAACTCCCACAGCTCGCTGGTGGTTGACCCCTGGTTCCTGGAAAATATCGAAGTGGTGCGCGGCCCGGCCTCGGTGCTGTATGGCCGTTCCTCACCGGGCGGGATCGTGGCGCTCACCTCGCGTAAACCCTCGTTCGATCCGGGCGGCGAGATCAAGCTGTTCGCGGGGAATAACGATCAGCGCGGGGCGATGTTTGACGTTACCGGCGCGCTTGACGACAACGACCGCGTGGCGGCCCGTCTGAGCGGTATGACCCGCTATGCCGACTCCCAGTTCGATCCGCTGAAGGAAGAGCGTTACGCCCTGATGCCGAGCCTGACCTGGCGCATCACCGACAACACCCGCCTGGATCTGATGGCCTATCTGCACCGCGATCCCGAGGGCGGGAGCCACTCCGGCCTGCCGTACGACGGCACCGTGGTCCCGCACGATGGCAAGACGATCTCCAACACCTTCTTCGAAGGTGAGGACGATTACGACAAGTACGATCGCCGCGAGGAGATGGTCGGCTACAACATCGAGCACATGTTCGACAGCGGCTGGTCGGTGCGCCAGAAGCTGCGCTATCTGCATACCAAAGTGGAGCTGAATCAGGTCTATGCCGCCGGCTGGCTGAACGAAACCGAGCTTAACCGCGGCTACTCCGGCTCCGACGAGAAGATGGATGCCATCACCCTTGATAACCAGATCGACGGCAGCTTCGATACCTGGACGGTGAACCACCGGGTGCTGATCGGCCTCGATTATCAGGATCGCAGCAACAATACCACCGGCTACTACGGCGGCTTCCCGCCGATCGACGCTTTCCACCCGGTGTACGGCGCGAAGCCGGACTACATCACCATGTACAGCCAGGAGAAGCACAAGCTGCGGCAGACCGGCTACTACCTGCAGGATCAGCTCTCGCTGGACAACTGGCGTCTGACCCTGGGCGGGCGCTACGACCAGGTGAGTGTCTCGAATATCGACAAGCTCAACGATACCCGCAGCGATCTGGACAAGAACAACTTCAGCAGCCGCGCGGCGCTGTTGTATCTGTTTGATAACGGCATCGCGCCGTACGTCAGCTACTCCACCGCCTTTACGCCGACCAGCTTTGCCGATGCCAACGGCGATCTGCTGGATCCGATGGAAGGCAAGCAGTGGGAAGCAGGGGTGAAGTTTGAGCCGGAAGGGATGAACAGCCAGTTCAGCGCCTCGGTGTTCCGCATTAACCAGAAAAACATCGCCACCAAAGAGGAGCCGACCGATCCGTACCGCTCTATCGGTGAGATCGAATCTGAAGGGGTGGAGCTGGAAGCGGTGGGGCAGCTGACCGACAGCCTGCGCCTGCAGGCGGCCTATACCTATACCGACATCCGCTACAAGAAGAGCAGCCCGGAGGAAGAGGGCAAGCGTGCGGTCTATGCGCCGCGCAATATGGCCAGCGGCTGGCTCAGCTATGACGTCAAAACCGGGCCGCTCGACGGCCTGACGGTGGGCTCCGGCGTGCGTTACGTCAACGGCGTGACCAGCGATCGCATGAACACCCACACGCTGCCGTCCTACACGCTGGTGGATCTGGCGGTAGGCTATGACCTGTCGAAGGTGGGGCTGACCGGAGTGAGCGCCCAGCTGAACGTCAACAACCTGACGGACGAAAGCTACGTGGCGGCCTGTAACTCACTCTCATACTGCTACTTTGGTGCCGAACGCAGCATTGTTGGCAGCGTTTCGTGGAAGTTCTGAGTCGTTAGCATTGCCCGGTGGCGCTACGCTTACCGGGCCTACGGGACTATCCCCTCTCCCCTTTGGGGAGAGGGTCAGGGTGAGGGGAAGAGACCGCACTATTCCTCCATCGCAATATGAATCGCCTCGCCCATCTTCTTCAACGCCTCACGGTTCTTCTCATTCGGCGGTAACGCCACGTTGATCCGCAGGCAGTTACGATACTTCCCTGACGCCGAAAACAGCGACCCCGCCGCGGCCTGGATCTTCAGGCGACTCAGCTGCTTGCTGACGCACACCATATCCACCTTCTCCGGCAGCTCCACCCACAGCAGGAAACTGCCCTGCGGGCGCGTGACGCAGATCTCCGCCGGGAAATACTGCCGCACCCAGCAGGTGTAACGCTCCATATTCTGCTGATAAATCTGGCGCATACGCCGCACGTGGCGATGGTAGTGTCCGTCGCGGATAAACGCCGCCACCGCCATCTGCGTGCCGGGCACGTTAAACCCGCCCGCGGCATATTTCATGTGCATCACCCGGTCGTAATACCGCCCCGGCACAATCCAGCCGACGCGCAGCCCGGGGGCCACGGTTTTGGTAAAGGAGCTGCACAGCAGCACGCGACCGTCGATATCAAAGGAGTGGATGGTGCGCGGGCGCGGGTACTCCGCCGCCAGCTCGCCGTAAATATCATCCTCCACGATGACGATATCGTGGCGCTGGGCAAGGGCCAGCACCTGGCGTTTGCGCGCCTCCGGCATGATAAACCCGAGCGGGTTATTGCAGTTGGGCACCAGGATCACCGCTTTGATCGGCCACTGCTCGAGCGCCAGCTCCAGGGCTTCAATGCTGATCCCGGTTTGCGGATCGGTGGGGATCTCGATCGCCTTGATGTTAAACCCGCGCAGCATCTGCATGGTGCCGTGGAACGACGGCGACTCTACCGCCACGATATCCCCCGGCTGGCACACTGAAAGCAGCGCCAGCGACAGCGCCCCGTGGCAGCCGTTGGTGATCACAATTTCGTTCGCCGCCACCGTCGAGCCACCGTCCAGCAGCAGGCGGGCGATCTGCTCGCGCAGCTCCTGCCGCCCCTCCAGCACGTCGTAACTTAGCATCTCCCCGGGATGGTGCTGGGCAATGCGGCTCATCTCGCGCCACAGCGGCTTCAGGCTCGGCTGGTTCAGATCCGGCGAGCCGCCGCCAAAGGAGATCATCTCCTTATCGGCGCGGGCATCAAGGAGCATCATCACCTCATCCCACTGGGTCACCTCTACCGGACGCTGCACCGGGCGGGTCATCGCCGGGACGGGCGGCTGCGCTTTGCGCGAGGAGACGAAGTAGCCGGAGCGCGGCTGGGGGGTGATCAGCTGTAAATTTTCGAGGATCTGATAGGCCTGCTGGATGGTGCTGATGCTGACGCCGTGCTCCTGGCTCAGCGCGCGCACTGAGGGTAAACGCTCCCCGCTGCGATACAGCCCGTGTTCAATGCGTTGCGCCAGGAGATTGGCCAGATGTTGGTAGCGCGTCATGCTGTATCCTTGGTTGTCACCATACAGATCTAAAAACCAGTACAGATTGCCGTGAAAAACGGCATTCAGATACTGTTTTAGCGGATCTGTATGTTAAACAAAAGTTGTTTTTGAATCTGTATTGCAGGCCCCGATTTCCGTGATGATAACTCCACAGACACGATGAGGAGCGCATCATGGAATTTTACGAAAACCGGGCCAAACGGCCGTTTGCGGTGTTTATCTGGATCGGGCGGGCAGTGAAAAAGTGGTATCGCGTTAACCGCACGCGCCGCATTCTGAGCCAGATGAGCGATGAGCAGCTAAAGGATGTGGGGCTGTCGCGATTTGATATGTAGGGTATTGGCCGGTGGCGCTGCGCTTACCGGGCCTGGAAGGGCACGAACCGTAGGCCGGGTAAGGCGAAGCCGCCACCCGGCATAAAGGCCTCACTCTACGGTGGATTTCCCGGTGTTCTCTGCGATACGGCGCAGATATTCGTTATTTTTAAACGCTACCATGATCAGCTCGAACATCACGCGGGTGCCGATCAGGCTGAACACCATGCCGAAAAATCCGGCGAACAGATGCTCGGTAAACATGGAGTAGAGCCCGCCGATGAGGATAAACAGCATGGCGATCCAGTAGAAAAAGACCAGCACGCGCGGCGTTAACAGATAGTCGAATCCCAGTAGTGATTTCATTTTTCTTGTCCTTAGAAGTGTTATTTTGCGCGTTGATTATAAAGGCAGTGGCGGTAATTCATACCTGAATGATTATCCGGAAACGGCTTTTTGTGGTGCAAAATCAGGGAGTTGTTATTTCAGAAGATCGCAGGTTTGGCTTTTTGGCCGCGTGAGTAGCGCAACGGCCTCTTCATAGCTGCGCACGTTGTTATACCCCATCACCAGCCCGTAACGTTTATCCGACCCGCTGTACCACGCCGACAGGGCATTCACCTGCAACTGCTGCTGTTGCCAGCAGTGGGCGATCGCCTGGTCGCAGCTGCCTTTGGTTAGAAACGCCACGATATGCATCCCGCCGTCGTTCTGCTCGGTGAAGAATCGATCCCCGTAGACCTCGTGCAGGGCGGCAATCATCCAGTCGCGGCGCTGCTGATAGAGGGCGCGCATCTTTTTCAGATGGCGGAAGAAGTGGCCCTCGTTGAGGAAGGCGGTGAGGATCTTTTGCGTCAGCACCGGCTGGCCGCTGGCAAGCAGATCGGCGCAATCGTTGAAGGCCGATACCGTGCTGGCGGGCATCACCACGTAGCCGAGGCGCAGGGACGGCATCACGGTTTTGCTGAAGGTGCCCATGTAGATCACCCGATCCTGACGATCGAGGCTTTTCAGTGACGGCAGTACCTTGCGGGTGTAGTGAAACTCGCCGTCGTAGTCATCTTCAATGATCCAGGCATCGTTCTGCCCGGCCCAGTCGAGCAGCTGCTGTCTACGGGGCAGCGACAGCGTGACCGCCAGCGGGCTCTGGTGCGACGGGGTGACGATAACGAACCGGGCGTCGGGGTGGTGGCGCAGCAGATACCCGGTGTCCATGCCTGAACGATCCACCGGCACGGTGTGCAGGCGCGGCACGATCCGCCGGAGCAGCTGCTGGCCCATAAAATAGCCCGGATCTTCAAATACCACCTTATCGTTACGGCTGGCGAGGGTATCGAGGATCAGCCGCAGGCTGCCGCTGTAGCCGCTGGTGATCAGCACCTGCTCTGGCGTGCAGGACAAGCCGCGCGAAATGTTGAGGTAGCTGGCGATCGCCTGGCGCAGGGGAGACCAGCCCATCACCGGCGGGTTGAGCATCTCCTCCTGACGCATGGCGCGCACCGCATGGCCCGCCAGCAGCAGCCATTTCTTATACGGGAAGCTGTCCAGCGCCGGGATGCCGGGGCGCAAAAAGCCCGCCCGTTCCCGCTGGCTGACCAGCGATTCCGGCAGCTGGCCGGTAAGCGGATCGTCGGGCGGCGGGGGCGTGACGGGAAGCGTGAGATCCGGGTTCACCCGCGTGCCGCGCGCGCCCTGGCTCACCAGATAGCCCTCGCCGGTCAGAATGGCGTAGGCGGTTTCAACCGTTTTGCGTGCCACCTTCAGCTCTTCCGCCAGCACGCGGATGGCGGGCACCTTGTCGCCGGGCTTGAGGACGCCGCGGGTGATGTTGTCCCGATAGCGGGTATAAATTTCATGATAGCCCGGCTTCATGTCCTACCTCGTTTCGCGCTTTTTGTATCTTTTTACTATGTCATGAACGGCGTAAATTTGCCCCATCGCATTTCCTATGCCGCACACCCGGAGAAAGACAATGAGCACTCGCGTTAACCACCATAAAGCCACACCTGCCCTCGCTAAAGCGCTGTCCGACCTGAGCATGGCGGTGAGCCAGACCTCCATCGACCCGGCGCTGAAGCACCTGATCGACATCCGCGTCTCCCAGCTCAACGGCTGCACCTTCTGTCTGGATATGCATTCGAAAGAGGCCAAAATTGCCGGCGAGCGCGAGCTGCGCCTGTACCATCTGACCGCATGGCGCGAGTCACCCCTGTTCAGCGCCCGTGAAAAAGCGGCCCTGGCCTTCACCGAAGCCCTGACCCAGATCGGCCCGCACGGCGTCAGCGACGTGCTGTACCGCAGCGTGGCGGAACACTATTCGGAGATTGAGATCTCCGAGCTGAACTTTGCGATCGTGGCGATCAACGCCTGGAACCGTCTGGGGATCACTTCCCGTATGGAACCCGGCGCGCTGGATGGCGCCTACGGCCTGAACAAAGCTAACCTTGAGTAAGACCGCGCTCACGGATCATCGCCACCAGCGCCCGCAGCCCCGGCGGGACGTGGCGATGGCCGGGGTAGTAGAGGCGCAGCCCGGCAAAGGGCTGCGACCACTCGTCCAGCACGCTCACCAGCTCCCCGCTTTGCAGCTCCTGCTGAATATAGAGTTCCGGCAAAAATCCGACCCCCAACCCCGCTTTCACCGCCCGGATCGAGGCAAAGAGATCCGAGGTGGCAAAACGCGGCGGCACCGCCAGGGCGATCTGCTCCCCGCGTCGCGCCAGCTCCCAGCGATAGATCCCCCCGTGGGCCATCCGCATGCCGATCCCCTGGTGATGCAGCAGATCGTCCGGGGTTTGCGGGGTGCCGTAGCGGGCAAAATAGTCCGGCGTGGCGGTGACGAGCTGACGAATGTCGGGGGTGAGCGGCACGGAGATCATGTCCTGCGGCACCGACTCCGCAAGGCGCACCCCGGCGTCGTAACCTTCCGCCACGATATCGATCATCCGCGCTTCACTCACCGTCTCGACGCGCATTTTCGGGTAGCGGATCATGTAGTCGATCAGCAGTGCATCCAGGAACAGCGTGCCGACGTTATTGGGAACGTTCAGGCGCAGGGTGCCGGCAGGCTCGTCGGTCTCGCTGTGGATCTCTTCGTCTGCCTGTCGAATTTCCTGCAACGCCGGGCCGATGCGTGCCACATAGCGCTGCCCGGCGTCGGTGAGCCCCACGCTGCGGGTGGTGCGGTTAAACAGGCGCGTTTGCAGGCGGGATTCCAGCCCGGCAACGGCGTTGCTCACGGCGGTGGCCGACATTCCCAGCTCCTGGGCGGCGGCGCGAAAGCTGCCGCGACGCACCACGGCCATCACCACTTCCAGCTCGGTCAGTCCTGAACGGTGCATAGATTATCCTGAAAATCGAAACAACCTTTGCAGCATAGCGTGGATTATCGTAACGGAGAAGGCGTGCCAGACTGGGTGCATCCAGCCTGAGGAGGTTTATATGCATCACATCGAACAGATTTATATCAACGGCGAATTTGTTACCCCACACGGCACCGAACGTTTTGATCTCTTTAACCCGGCGACGGCCCGGGTGATGGGCCAGGTGCGTCTGGCCGATGCAGTGGATGCCGAACGCGCTATTGCCGCCGCAAAAGCCGCTTTTCCGGCGTGGTCGCAAACCCGCAAACAGGAACGCATTGCCGCGCTACAGCGGATGCAGGCTGCCGTGGCGGCCCGGCACGACGATCTGCTGGAGGCGGTGATTGAGGAGTATGGTGCCCCCGCGTCGCGCTCGGCGTGGATGGCGAGCTATCCGGCGGAGGCGATCGGCCAGGCCATCGCGGCGCTGGAGGCGTTTGAATTCGTGATGACGGCTGGGGCGGCCCGGGTAGAGATGACGCCGCTCGGCGTCGCCGGGCTCATCACCCCGTGGAACAGCGATGCGGGCTTTATCTGCGGCAAACTGGCGGCAGCGCTGGCCGCAGGCTGCACGGCGGTGATCAAGGCCAGCGAGATGAGCGCCCTGCAGACGCAGATCGTGACCGAGGCGTTGCACGCCGCCGACCTGCCGCCGGGGGTGTTTAACATCGTCACCGGGCGCGGCGACACGGTGGGGGAGACAATCAGCCGTCACCCTCTTGTTGCGAAAATCTCGTTTACCGGTTCAACGCAGACCGGCAAAGCGATCCTGCGTAACGCGGCGGAGAACTTTACCCGCGTCACCCTGGAGCTGGGCGGCAAATCCCCGACCCTGATCCTCGACGATGCCGATATCAAACAGGCCGTTCCGCTGGCGGTGCAGGCCGGTCTGATGAACAGCGGGCAGGCGTGTGTGGCCGGTACGCGCATTCTGGTGCCGCAGTCGCGGAAAGCGGAATTCGAGCAGGCGCTGGCTCAGGCCATCGCAGCGGTGAAGTCCGGCGATCCGCGCGACAGCGCCACCGGGGTCGGCCCGATGGTGAGCGAGAAACAGTGGCAGCGGGTGCAGGGGTATATCCAGCGAGGGCTAGCAGAGGGGGCGCGCCTGCTGGCGGGCGGAGAAGGGCGACCGGAAGGCACCCGGGACGGCTGGTTTGTCCGCCCGACGCTGTTTACCGATGTCCACAACCAGATGACCATCGCCCGCGAAGAGATTTTTGGTCCGGTGCTGTGTGTGATTGCTTATCGCGACGAGGCCGAAGCCATCGCCATTGCCAACGACACCGACTACGGCCTGAGCGCGCTGGTGCTGGGCGGCGATGTGGCTCGTGCCCGCCGTGTGGCGGCGCAGATCCAGTCCGGTCGCGTGCTGGTGAATACCCTCGCCCATGAGCCTCAAGCGCCCTTTGGTGGGTTCAAACACTCCGGCGTGGGGCGCGAGATGGGTACATGGGGGATCAGCGCGTTTATGGAACCGAAGTCGATCCTCGGCTAAAACATCGCCCGGCGGCGCAGGCTTGCCGGGCCTACAGTTAGTGCCTTTGTTGGCCGGGTAAGCGCAGCGCCACCCGGCAATTCGCGGTTTATTCGGCAAACAGCTTTTCAATGGATTTTGTGGGATAAAAAAGAGCATCGGCGTTGCTACCCGTTAAAGGAATAAAGCCGAGCGTCAGATAAAAATCTTTCGCCTTATCGTTGAGCGCATCCACAAACATGCCGTGAATGCCCACAGCCTGCGACGCCAGCCAGACCACTTTCATGGCATGTGTCACCAGCGTCATCCCCCAGCCCTGACCCTGCAGATCCTGGTGTATTGCGAGGCGCCCTAACGTGACGCTGGGTACATTGACATAGGGCACTTTGCGCTGCTGCGTTTTTGATGGCAGGGTCTCTTTCTCAAAGCAACTGCCGGACAACGTATAGTAGCCCAGCACTTTAGGCGTAGGGTCATCGGTGACGAGAAGATAAGCGCGTAACAAGCGCCCAACGTGCTGGCGTGCAAGATGCTCACACAGAAAACGGTTGAGGGTATCTTCCCCGCAGTTGAAGCCTGTTAAATCACAGTGAGTCGTTTGCGAAAACATCCTTATCGTCAGATTAGCCACGTCTTACTCCATGTTTTGCAGACGTCTTGCTGCGCGTTTCAGCCTCTCATTGGGCTCTGGCGGGTTGTCGAGTGCATCCATAACGCGTTTCCACGAATCTTCATTAAGGATCAGGCGGCGATGCTGCTCAATGACTTCGGCAGCCCGTTCCGAGGCACTGTTAACCATAAACTGGGTGATTGTCTGGTTAGTCATCGCCGCAGCTTCTTCGATCAGATCTTTGTCTTCGTCAGTTAACCTGAGGTCGATGCGCTGTTTTTTCAGTGCTGGCATTTTTACTCCGGGGTTATCTTTATGTACGGATAGATTCCGTACAAGAACTATAAAACTGAACAGGATTTTTTTCAATCCGGGCGATAACATTTCGCTCCTCACCGAAGCATCACGTTTTTCTTTCCTGCATCCTCTCCTTAACCCCACAACGGAGAGATCCTCATGATTGCAGTCCTGTTTGAAGCCAGAGCGCAACCCGCGCATCAGGCGCGTTACCTGCAGCTGGCCGCCGGGCTAAAACCGCTGCTGGCGGATATCGACGGCTTTATCGATATCGAACGTTTCCAGAGCCTGACCAACGACGGAAAAATCCTCTCCCTCTCCTGGTGGCGGGATGAGGAAGCGATCCTGAAGTGGAAGCAAAACGTCTTTCACCAGGCCGCGCAGGCCGAAGGGCGGGCGTCGATCTTTGCCTGTTACCGGATTCGCGTGGCGCAGGTGGTGCGGGAATACGCCTCAGAGACCGGAGGACATGCCGATGTATGACGTTCATGTGATTTTCAACACTGTGCCGGGCGAACTGGCGCGCTTTGGTCAGCTGCTGGGGCGCAACGGCGTAGGGCTCGAGGGCGGGGGCGTCTTTGGCGTGGAGGCGCATTTTCTGGTGGAGGAGGGCGAAAAAGCCCGGCGCGTGCTGCTCGACGGCGGTTTTAACGTGCAGGCGGTGCGAAAGCCGCTGATCCGAAAGCTGAAACAGGAGCGTCCCGGCGAGCTGGGAGAGATTGCCGCCGCGCTGGCAGCGCAGGGGGTGTCCATCCTGACCCAGTACAGCGATCATGCGAACCACCTTATTCTGCTGACGGATAATGATAAGCTGGCCGCAGAGATCACCGGGCCGTGGGTTGCCAATGCTAAAGACCAGTTTACCTCCTGATAACAGCGCCACGCTGGAGCTGGCCGTGGCTGCGGTCGCCGCGGCGATGGCCGACCCGTCACGGGTAAAAATGCTCTGCGCCCTGATGGACGGACGGGCGTGGACCGCCACCGAACTCAGCGCCGTGGCGGATGTGGCGCCTTCTACCGCCAGCGGGCATCTCACCCGTCTACTGGAGGGGAGGCTGATAACCTGTCTTTCTCAGGGGCGGCATCGCTACTACCGGCTGGCGGGGCATGACGTTGCGGCGCTGGTGGAGCAGATGATGGGGCTGTCCTGGGGGCGGATCACGCCGCCGGAGACGACGGCACCGGAATCGATGCGTCACGCCCGCACCTGCTACGACCATCTGGCGGGCACGGTGGCGGTGCAGATATATGATTTTATGCAGGCGGCAGGCTGGCTGACGGCGGATGGATCGGCTCTTACCCCTGTCGGGCGCGAGGCGTTTCTGTCCCTGGGGATCGCCTTAAACGCCAGATCCCGGCGTAAAGCCTGCTGCGCCTGTCTGGACTGGAGCGAGCGCCGCTTCCATCTGGGCGGTGAGGCGGGCGCGGCGCTGCTGGTTCATATGGACACCAAAGGCTGGATCCAGCGGGTAGCGGGGTTTCGCGAAGTGAGCGTAACCCCGTCCGGCCAGCGTGCCATCGATCGGCATTTTAGCCGCTGAGGAAACGCCCGGCGGCGCAAGCTTGCCGGGCCTGCAAAAACACCGACCGCACGACCCGCAGCCCAGGTAAGAAAACATCAACCATTTCTACGGTTATTTATTCATCTGAACTATATATAAAATAAAAATCATTTCTTATCTAAATACGCAAAGCTTGAGAATTGTCTCATGTCAAAGTTTATAATTTTTGCGCTTGCCAAAAATAGCGCAGCATGAAAAATTAGCCGATGCTGTTATCAGCTCACCATTCGAATGCTTATAAGATGTAATTTATTAACAGGGAAGGGAATATATTGTGTCTAAAATAAAAAGTTACGCCGAAAGCGTATTGTTCCAGAGTATTATTTCATTATCGAATACGGCCTGTACACCCGGCAGCCTTGCCTGTCTGTCAGAAAATTATATTTCACGTCTCGGCCATAACGATGTCCCCCTTACGCTGCGCAAGGCGCTTAAGGATGTTAAAGCCCTTCTGGCTGTGCTTATCGAAACAAGTAGCGGTAATACAATCGCTTATGCGCCAGGCGTGAACGGGCATCAGTGTCTGTTGACTCAGATTACGGAGCTGTATACCGACGTGGTGGCCTGGAATGCGGTTGAACAGTACATTTCGGCGTCACAGTTTCTCTTATTTTCTGACGCGAATAATGGAACTCAGAATCCTTCGCATAGCGTGATCAATTAATATTCTTTCCTCTATAAAAAAGAGCTGCATACCCGGGTATGCGGCTCTCTTTTTTATTGGAAAAGTCTTAACAGGAAGATAGCCCTCTGTAATTCCAGCATAACATTCCCCAGAAATAGGCTTTTTTGTAAGGGAAGGCACGAATTGCCGCGAAGCGCTTAAGACTATTCCTATAATCATCGGGAAAAGTGTTAATTGAAAATTATTACATTCTCGATGATTATGAATTAATCCACAGTGATGCCAGGGATATAGACGATGATTATAGTATTAACATCCTGTAGATATTTTCAGCAGGGCTTTGCCATGCTGGCCGATCAGCTTATGAACGACTCACCGTCGTTTCAACGGGTGCTTTATCTGGATGATATTAACGACGCGACAAAAGACGATCTGGTCCGGACAAAAGCCATTGTGGTGGATTATGGTCAATCCGACATTAACGTTCTGAATGCCCTGCTGGAGGTCAAAAATCGTTATCAGCAGAGCTATTTTATTTTTATCACCCGCGATGTCTGCTACGAAAGCACGATTGATAATATTTTAATTAACACCATCGCTGATTACACCATCGACTGTAAAAGTGCTGTACGCCAGCTACGCGCCTGCCTTGCACACTTTGCGCTGGAAGATCAGCCGGTGACTATTTTTAAAAATGTTCGCTGGCATCATCTTGAAAAACAACAACCTTTAACCAAAATGGAGACGATGCTGCTGCCTTATATTGTGTCGGGAAAAAAGAATAAAGAGATTACGCGCTACCTGGATGTGACCGGAAAAACCGTCAGCCATCATCGACGCAATATTTATCGTAAGTTTGCCGTGACCAGTCTGACCGGGTTGTATAAGAAATTTGATGAACGTGTTTGATGGTGTAAGGGACCTGTATGGAAAGAATGATTACTGCACAAAAAAGTCTGGAAAAAGCGTTGTTGATCCTGATCGAAACTGCCGATAGCGAAGAGAAACAGTGGCGTATTTATCATGAATGCCTGTGCAAGTTTACTCAGGAGAGCCTCCCGCATCTGTTACGCATGGACTATTTTAGTCTGTTAAGACTGGCCAACGTGCCGTTTAACAGCGCCGGAAAAATGTCGCCTGCCGGCCCTGATACCAGCCAGGGGATCAACGCCCTGCTACCGATGGCCATTCTTCTGCTTTATAAGCGCCTGACCGAGTGGTTATCTGTTGAAGCGTATCTCCGCAAGAGGCATGTTTCCTCCAGATAAGATCGATCGTGCGCAGGCAGGGCCCGCTTTCGCAAATCCTGCTGTTTAGATTCTCGTTTCTTGATACTTACCCTGATAACTATTATCTTCTCAGCGTGTGAAGCGAGGTTTCCCCATGCGTGAAGAAGATCTGTTCTGCCGCAGGCCAATGGGCATGCGGATGGCAATGATTGTGCGTCAGTGGCGCGCGGTGATTGACGACGCCATTCTTGAGACCGGGTTAACCCAGTCGAGCTGGACGGTGATGATGCAGCTGAAGCAGCTGGGGGATAACGTCTCGGTGAGCGAACTGGCGGAAGTGCAGGGTATTGAACTGCCGCCGCTGATGCGCACCCTTTCACAGCTGGAAAAGCAGGGCTACCTGCTGCGCACCACATCGCCTTATGACAAGCGCATCCGGCTGCTGACGCTCACGCCCGAGGGGAACGCGGTGCTGAAAACGCTGACCCAGGTAATCGAAACGTTCCAGACGCGGGTATCGCAGAATATCGCCCCGGAGCATCTCGACATTTTTAGCGCCACACTCAATCAAATCGCCTGCAATTTGCGGACAATCCGCGAAGAAGATAACAAGACCGAATAATCATGACCCCTGAACAAAAGTTTGCCCGCTGGGTAAGGGTGAGTATTGCCTCTTTCCTGCTGATGTTTGTCTATTTTATTGTCGCGGATATCTGGATCCCGCTGACGCCGGACGCCACCGTGATGCGCGTGGTGACGCCGGTATCGGCGCGCGTCTCCGGCTATGTGGCGGCGGTGCACGTGCACAACAACAGCCAGGTGAAGAAGGGCGATCTGCTGTTTGAGCTCGACCCGACCCCGTTCCGCAATAAGGTCGAGGCCGCCGAGATTGCTCTGCAGCAGGCGCGTCTCGCCAACCAGCAGCTGGATGCGCAAATCGTGGCGGCCCAGGCCAGCCTGAAAACCGCCCAGCTCACCGCCCGCAACGATAAAGTGACCTTTGATCGCTATCAGAAACTCAGCACCCTGCAGAACGTCTCCCAGGCGGATCTGGATAAAGTCCGCACTACGTGGCAGAGCAGCGAGCAGGCCGTTGCCAATCTGGACGCCAGCATTCATCAGCTGCGCATTGAGCGCGGCGAGCGTGACGAAAGCCGTAACGTGACCCTGCAAAAATACCGCAACGCGCTGGACGAGGCCGAACTCAACCTCGGCTGGACGAAGATCTACGCCGAAGCTGACGGCACGGTCAGCAACGTCCAGCTGAGCCCCGGCTTTTATGCCGCCTCCGGCTCGGCGGCGCTGGCGCTGGTGAACAACCAGAGCGATATCGTCGCCGATTTCCGCGAAAAGAGCCTGCGCCATACCCACCAGGACACCGATGCCGCGGTGGTATTTGACGCCTTCCCGGGCCGCGTATTCCGCGCTCACGTCACCAGCAGCGACGCCGGTATTTTAGCGGGACAGGAGGCGGTCAATGGCCAACTGTCGGAGCCCGAGACCTCCAACCGCTGGGTGCGTGATGCCCAGCGCATGCGCATCCACGTGGCGCTGGACGAAGCCCTGCCGAAGCACCTGCCGACCGGGGCGCGCGCCACCGTGCAGCTCTATAACAGCGAAGGTCCGTTTGCCCGCTTCTTCTCCGGGATGCAGATCCACCTCGTCAGCCTGCTGCACTATGTCTACTGATCATTATGTCTATTAATACCCTGGCGCGGGTCTTTACCCCGCACGGCAACATCGTCTACACCGCCAACGACTTTCGTCAGACGCTGCGGATCGTGTTTGCCGGGATGATTGCCCTGAGCGTGTCGAGCTTTTACAACACCAGCTACGGGGTCTTCTTCGTGATCTACCCGATTATGCTCCTGTCGCTGGTGCCGGTGTTTAACCGCCACGTCGCAAAACAGTTTGTGTTCAGTTCCGCGCTGAACTGCCTCGAAATGGTGTTTATTATTGGCTATCTGGCGCAGTGGCCGGTCGTCATGACCCTGGTGGTGTTTGGCCTCTACGTGATGCGTTTTCGTTTTATGAGCCAGGGGCCGCTGTTTCTGTTTGGCTCGATGGGGGTGGTGTGCCAGAGCACCATGCTCAACTTTATGAGCTACCCCACCACTAACTGGCACACGCTGCTGTTCTCCAATCTCGAAGCCAGCGTGATGGCGGTGTGCCTGAGCGCGCTGATGCACTATCTGCTGCCGGATGTCGAACCGCGTACGCCGCCGCCGCGTCTGGAGAAAGATGCCGCCCGGGTGCGCCATGAGTCGCTGCTCTCCGGCACCGTGGCGACGCTGATTTTTGTAGTGTTCCAGATAAGCGATCTCAGCGATTCGCTGTCGGCGCTGATGGCCGGGGTCCTGATCCTCTTCCCGATGCACTACCGCGGGGCGGTGATGAGCTCCCTGTGGCGCGTGGTCGGGGTGGTGCTCGGCTGCCTGTACATTCTGGTGGTGCAGCTGGTGCTGTACGATCACAGCAGCCACATGCTGCTGATGATGCCGCTGATCGGCCTCGGGCTGGCGTTTGGCGCCCGCCTGCACGTGATGGAGAAGGTCGGGGCCGGGGTCGGTTTTGCCAGCATCACCACTATCGGGATTATGTTCGGCCAGAACATGCACCCTGACGGCGACCTGGTGTTCAGCGATCTCTACCGTATCGTCTCGGTGACGGTGGCGCTGGTGGCAACCCTGACCCTGGTGTTCCTGATGCATCTGATCCTTAACTGCTTTGCCCCGACGCGCTACGTGATCCGTAATCCGTAGCCCTTACCGGGTGAGCAGGGGCAGCACTTCGGGCAGTTGCGACAGCAGGAACAGGATCAGCCCGATGGTGCCGCCCACCAGGGTGCCGTTGACCCGGATAAACTGCAGATCCTTGCCGATGTTGAGCTCAATCTGCCGGGACATATCTTTGGCATCCCAGCCTTTGACCGTGTCGCTGATATGGCGGGTGAGGAAGCGGGCAAAATCCGGCGCCACGCGATGGGCGGCCTGCTCCAGATGCTCGTTCAGGGAGGCGCGCAGGTTGGTGTCCGCCACCAGGGTTTCACCGAACCACAGGCCAGCGTTGGCGAGGCGCTGCTTCACGCGGGAGTCGTCGCTCTGCATGTCGGCTTTCAGCCACTGGCGCAGGTCGGCCCACATCTCCCCAAGATAGCGGTTAAAGGCCTCGTCGTTCTTCAGATATTCTTTGATGTTCTCAGCTTTGGCCGCGGTTTCAGGATCGTTTTTCAGATTATCCACCAGCTTAAGCACCGCGCGATCGAAGGCCTGACGGATCTGATGGGTGCGGTCGTGGCTGACGTCATCCAGGATGGCATTCACCGCATTGGAGACCAGCTCGGCGCTCTGATCCCCCAGCCACTCGGTGGGCAGGATCATCGCCTTGCGCGGGTGCTCGGTCTTCAGCCAGTGAACGATTTGCGCGGCGATAAAGTCGCGGGTGCTGTCGCGTTGCAGGAGCGTAATCAGGCGGTTAATCACCGCATCCAGCAGTACCTGATGGCGGCTGTTTTTGGTCATGCTCTCCAGCATCGCGGCGCTGGTTTCGCTGAAATCGACCTTATCCAGCGCCTTATGCACCGCCCGCTTAAGCATCCGCTGGATGCGCCCGTCGTCGGTCAGCTCAAGGAAACCGCTCATCACCTGCATGATATGCTGCCCGACGCGCTGGGCGTTATCCGGCTTGCTGAACCAGTTACCGATAAGCAGAGCCGGTTCATGCTGGCGGATCAGCGCCACCAGCGACTGGGTATCGAGGAATTTCTCCTGCACGAACTGGCCAAGATTGTCACCAATCCTGTCCTTGTTGCGAGGGATAATTGCCGTATGACGCGAGATAAAGGGGATCGGCACCCGGCGGAACAGGGCCACCACGGCAAACCAGTCGGCCAGGGCGCCGACCATCGCCGCTTCGGCAATAGCTTTCACCCCCCGCACCCAGAAAGTCTGTGGCAGGAAGAGGGTGGCGATAAAGGTCGCGGCAGCAATCAGCAGCAGCGACAGCGCCAGGAGCTTGGCGCGTTTGAGTTCAGCGAGTTTTTCCATAGGGTTAAGGATAGAGGGAGAAAAGGCGAAGGGGCAAGGGAGCAGGTATTTTCCCCAGTGGCGCTGCGCTTACCGGGGCTACGAGGAGTGCGATGGTCTGGTTTTGTAGGCCTGATAAGCGCAGCGCCACCAGGCGTTTTTCCAGATAGCCCTGAAGGAGGTGCAAGACAGTCTTTTTGTGGCTACAATGTAGCTACAAACCATAAGGAGGCACTATGGATTCCGTAATCCGATCGCGTATCGACAGCGAGCTCAAAGCTCAGGCGGGTTCTGTCCTTGAGAGCTGTGGCTTAACCTGGAGCACGGCGATACGCCTGTTCGCCGAGCAGATTGTCAAAAACGAAGGGATCCCGTTCGAGGTGACCCGCAAACCCACCGCACGGTTACGCAATGCGATGCGCGAAGCCGAAGATATTTCCACCCACCAGAACGGACGCTTTGATGGTGTTGACCAGCTCATGGAGAGCTTAAACGATGGGAAAGAGTAAACGCGCGCCACTTCCGTACCGTTCTGATTACACTAAAACCTTTGTTAAAGCCTGGGAGCGCTACAACAAAGCAGGCCGGAGAGATATGCATGCCACGGCGGAGATTATGTCGCTGGTGCTCTCCGGTAATCCCATCCCTTCTGAGTACAGCGATCATCCCCTGACAGGCGATATGCAAGGCTTCCGCGAGCTGCATATTGGCGGTGACTATCTGTTGGTTTATCGGATCGATGATAAAAAGCATCTGGTCGTGTTTACCGACCTGGGCACCCACGCAGAGCTTTTTGAATAGAGGCGTTTACCGGCACTACAAGCCATGTTCCGCGTGTTTACAGGGATTCAAGGATAAGCGGTAACAATCGCCACAGGATCCCTGCGCCAAACACCATCAGCACCCCTCCCGCCACGCGCTCGATTTTCCAGATATTGTTGCTCAACCGCCGCTGTAAGCCGGGCAGGGCGATAAATGACACCACCGCCAGATCCCACACCAGCACGACCGTGACCATCCAGATACCGCTGATCGACTGCTGCTGCAGAGTAACGTTCGGACCCAGCAGCGCGGTCATCAGCGCCAGATAAAAGAGGGCGTTTTTCGGATTTAACACCGCCGATCCCAGCCCGAGCAGGAGTTGCCTGCGCCAGGAGGGACATTCTGGCTCCGCGTAATCCAGCGCCAGCGTGCGGGCGCGGCTTTGCACCAGATGCCAGCCGATCCACAGCAGATAGAGTGCGCCCAGGAGTTCGATGGCGCTAAAAAGCAGCGTGAACTGGCGCAGCGCGCTTGAGCCAAGGATCACCAGCAGAATATAGAGTCCGTTGCCCGCGGCGATCCCCACGCACAGCCCGGCGCTGCCGCGCAGGCGATGGCGGGCGGCGAAACCCATCAGCAAAAAGAAATCCGGTCCGGGGCTGAGCAGGGCAACAAAATGCGCCAGCGCGAGGGCCAAAAAAGCGGGCGGAAAGAGTGGGGTAAGCAGTTCCATAGTGACCTCATCAGCAAAACTGAGGTCAGGCTACGCTGGCGTAAGCGCTAATTATTGTCGGATATTGATCGCCCGGTGGCGTACTGGCGTGGCGTAGCGGCCGTGTAGCTGACAAAGGTTTTATGGAAGTGGCTCTGATCGGCGAAGCCGCTCTGGTAGCTGACGTCGGCAATGTCATCCCCGGCGCGCAGGCGCGCTTTGGCGAACTCTATCCGGGAAATGTTCAGGAAAGTGCCGGGCGTCAGGCCAGTGTCCTGCTTAAAGGTTCTGATAAGCGTCTCTTTGCGCAGCGAGAAGCGTCGGGCTAAGGCGTCCAGAGAAGGCGGCTTGTGCAGGCTATGGCGGAGCGTCTGCTGAAGCGCAAGGCTGGTGGGGCGAAGGGAGGCGGGCGGCGTTGGCCCGGCGGCAAGCCGGGAGAGAAGCGTGTCGATGGCCGTCGCCGAGAGCGTCTCAACGACCCTCAGATACTGGCGGAACAGCGCCTCATTGCGGATCACCTGCATGGCGGGCTGAAGGTCGGTCTCCAGATACAGCATATGGTAGCTGCGCGGCTGACCTGCCAGCGGATTACAGCTGTGCGGCATGTGCGCGGGGATGACGATCAGATCGCCAGGATAAAGGGTGAACGGCTCGCCGTTGCAGGTGCAACAGGTTTGCCCCTCCAGGATAGCGCCAATGGACAGCTGCCCATGGCTGTGAAGCTTGTAGGCCTGGGTGCTTTGCCAGGTGCTGCGCAGTTCAACGCCGGGCTGACGGCGGAAGGTCTGATTGACGTGACGGGTGTGGGTCATAGTGGCTACCGGAGGCGTTTAAGTGGTTATAGCATGAGCGGAGAAGAGTGTCGCCTGTGATAATTTGGGAAGAGGTCGCTATGTGACAGGAATAGTGGTACATAAAATACCGCAACGGCATCACAGGAATATCAGGGATAATTATTAAGGGAATAAACTATGCACGTCAGCACGGCTATTAAAGGGTTGCATCGGCTGACCACCATCCTGTTACTTATTATCGTTGCAGGATATTTTTCTTATGAATACTTTATGAAGAGCCGAAGCGACGATCGTTTAGTGATAAAAAAAGAGGTGACAGAAAACGTGACGCTTTACGTCACGCAGTATGGGGGTGGGGCAACCGTACCTGATATTTATCGCTATTACCTGGATGATAAAAATCAGACGATAGCGCATCTCAGGAAAAGCGAGCCTTTTCTCGTTTCAGATGATGGTAATGCGATAATTAGCGGCTACGGTAATACCGTCAATGTTAAGTTATCAGGGCGTATTTATTCTTTCAGTAATCTGACGATGTTCTACGCTCAGGAAAATCTGGTTATCCCGGTGATAAATCTTACTGCAATAGGAGTACGCTAATTAATATGCATATGAAGACGCAAGAAGTGATGAGGTTCAGACGCGATGAGATGCCATCATGCAGAACATTGCATACAAATGAACTACTGGCATTGGCAGAAAAGACTGATAATGCAATCGATTATAGTGATATCCCTGAAACTACCGAAGAACAGTGGAATGACGCGGTTCGCGGCAAATTTTAGTGATTTAAAATAACCGGCGCCATCCTGTAGGTGGCGCACTAAAATACTCTTCCTATAAAAAATGGAGGAAATAAACCCTTTTAATTAATAACCGTTGTCAATAAAAGCTCAATATATACTATCTCACTCAAGATATTTATACAAAGCGTAACAGTAATAACTTTACTGAATGTGTGTTTTCGCAATTTAATAACTATATCCACATCACCACTGGGGTGATATAAAGTATAAGGAGTAAGAAACAGGAGAGGGATATCATGGTCGACACCGCTATTTTTGTGGGAAATATAGCTACGGATGATGTAAAAAAGGTTGCTAACAGGATTTATGATATAATCGTATCACCCGGGATCATTCCTGGGTTAATAAATGGGGGGCTTACCGTTCCACTTGATTTAGGGTATCTTGCTATAGGCTATTTCGATACGGATTCGCGTTTTTCTCGTCAAACTCAGCGAATCCGCATAGCAGAGGCAATTCATAACGATATTTTAAATTATGATCACATCACAAATGCAATTGAAAAAATATTTGAAAAATTCAACAAATACCTCACTGTAAGCCATCAAGATAATGTTTATCGCGGTGTTGTTTCATCCATTGCTGGTCGCTTAATTACCGCTAAAATCATTTCAACAATAGGGGCGGCTGCCCTCACACGTGTATCCTTCATTGGTGCAAAGACAGCGAACAACTGGATCGGCAGAGTCACTATGGTGTTGCTTGTTGGCGGGATGGCTGAGCGTTCCATTAGCATTTCTGAAGAGCTTGCTATCAAGGCTCCTGAAATATATGAGCTACTTCGTCCGCATGATTATGATCTGACATATTTTCTTTTTGAACCTGCTGTAAAACCCTTTGTGGAAGCCGTTCATATAGCAAACCAACTTGGGCAGCCTTATTTTAATAAAATAATAGAAATCGTTGAGAGTAAATTAAATGCCGAATAACAGTCCTCTCTCTTTTATGTATAAGCATGTTTTAAATGCGTTAATATTAATGATGGTTCACACCTGGGGTTTCTTCGAATCTGTACTGTTTGTAGGTGGTTTTATAGTTTGCCTTATATTACCTGTCGTGTGGCCCATGAAGTTCATTTATGCCGTTTTATGGTTGATAGTATTCTACATATGTTCAAAAGTTGTTAGTTTTTTAGAAAACTACCGTGATAGAAACAAAAATAGATAATAGGGAAATAATATGTCTAATCCAGCTTATTTATGGTTAACAGATGAAAATGGATCTCCTGTCGCGGGAGGTTGTTGCGTGTTGGGCCGTGTGGGATCCATCGAGATAAAATCATTGTCACATCACATGACTATCCCGACAGATTCTAATACGGGGAAATTAACCGGTACACGAATCCATACGCCAATATTAATACAAAAAGAGTTTGACCGTGTAACACCACTTTTATATCGCGCTATTAGTCGGGGCTACCTCCTTAAATCCGCTGAAATTAAAATGTACCAAATAGTGGACTCGGGAAGAGAAGTTGAATATTTTAATATCTATATGGAAAATGTAAAAATCACGGGTATTACACCCAGTCTTCATCCCGGCTCTGGTACAGGAACTCATTTAGAAAATATTGAGCTTCGCTACGAGTCTATTCAGTGGAAGTATGTTGACGGAAATATTGTCTTTAAAGACAGCTGGAACGAACGCTGCGTCGCATAGATGGCTGTGTTCTAAGGCTTTAATCTCTAACGCCACCCTCCCGGTGGCGTTACCTATATACCTAACTTTACCTGCGAACTCAGCCATTTTGACTACCCTTAATACCCAACGCGGTAAAAAAGGAGGCAACAATGGCCTATAAGACAGTGAATCCTGCCAACAACAAACTCATCAAAGAATATCCTTCTCATACCGATGCTGATGTCGAGGCGGCGCTGAGTACCGCCGACGCGCTCTACCATTCCGACTGGTCAAAAGGCAGCATCGACAAGCGCCTGGCGGTGCTGCACAAGCTGGCGGATCTGATTGATTCCCGTAGCGAAGAGCTGGCAAAAATTGCCAGCGAGGAGATGGGTAAACTCATTGCCCAGAGCCGCGGCGAGGTGAAGCTCTGCGCGCAGATTGCCCGCTACTACGCGGATAATGCCAAACAATTTCTCGCCCCGGTGAAATACCCCTCTGAGATGGGCGAGGCGTGGGTGGAGCACCATCCGATCGGCGTGGTGATGGCCGTGGAGCCGTGGAACTTCCCTTACTACCAGCTGATGCGCGTGCTGGCCCCGAACCTGGCGGCGGGTAACCCGGTGATTGCCAAACATGCCAGCATCGTTCCGCACTGTGCGGAGGCCTTCGCCCATCTGGTGCGCGAAGCCGGTGCACCGGACGGAGCATGGACTAACCTGTTTATCTCTTCCGATCAGGTGGCGAATATTATCGCCGACGATCGCGTGCAGGGCGCGGCCCTGACCGGGTCCGAGAAGGCCGGTAGCGTGGTGGCCGCCCAGGCGGCGAAGCACATCAAGAAATCGACCCTCGAACTGGGCGGTAATGACGTGTTCGTGGTGCTGGACGATGCGGATCTGGAGAAAGCGGTGAAGATCGGCGTCAACGCCCGCCTTGCCAATGCCGGGCAGGTCTGTACTGCCGCCAAGCGCTTTATCGTGCACGAGAAGGTGGCCGAGCAGTTCCTGACGAAATACACCGAGGCATTCCGCAACATCAAAATAGGCGATCCGCTCGACGAGAGCACCCGACTGGGGCCGCTGTCATCGAAAGAGGCGCTGGAGACCCTGACGAAACAGGTGGACGAGGCGGTGAAAAATGGCGCGACGCTGCATTTCGGCGGCAAACCGGTCCAGCGTGAAGGCAGCTTCTTTGAACCGACCATTCTGACCAACATTACCCGCGATAACCCGGCGTATTTTGAAGAGTTTTTCGGCCCGGTAGCGCAGGTCTACGTGGTGAAAAACGATGACGAGGCGGTGAAGCTGGCCAACGACTCGCACTACGGCCTGGGCGGTGCGGTGTTCAGTAAGGATATCGATCGCGCTAAAAAGATGGCCTCGAAAATCGAGACCGGGATGGTGTGGATCAACTGGCTCACCGATACCGCCGCCGAGCTGCCGTTTGGCGGCGTGAAGCGCTCCGGCTACGGTCGCGAGCTGTCGGATCTGGGGATTAAAGAGTTTGTGAACCAGAAGCTGGTGGTCATCCGCCGGTAGGTATTTTCCCCTCATCCTGACCCTCTCCCCAAAGGGGAGAGGGAACCAACCCGCAGTCCATAGGCTCGTTAAGTGATTCGCATAAATGTGACATAGAATTATTTGTGTGTCGCAAATTAGCTAGCGCCCTCACAGTTCGCAGAGAAACCATCCCGCCATTCTGGATAACCATTGGTCCGTTGCTAGTATGAATTCGCTAATCATACACCTGCAAGAGGATACAATGATAAACAGAAATCGTATGATCGTGAACGGTATTGTGGCTTCCCTGGCCTGTACATGGACCCTGACAGCGCGAGCTGAACATCCCGCAACCGAAGTCAAAATCGTGCGCGATCAATACGGCATGCCGCACATCTACGCCGATGACACCTACCGTCTGTTCTATGGCTACGGCTACGTGGTGGCGCAGGACCGCCTGTTCCAGATGGAGATGGCGCGTCGCAGCACCCAGGGACAGGTTGCCGAAGTCCTCGGCAGTACTTTTGTTAAATTCGATAAGGACATCCGCCAGAACTACTGGCCGGATTCGATCCGCGCGCAAATCGCTGCGCTCAGTGCGGATGATAAAGCCATTCTGCAGGGCTATGCCGATGGGATGAACGCCTGGATCGACCGGGTGAACGGCGATCCCGGCAAACTGTTGCCAAAACAATTCTCCACCTTCGGCTTTACGCCATAACGCTGGGAGCCTTTTGATGTGGCAATGGTCTTTGTCGGGACCATGGCGAACCGTTTTTCTGATGCCACCAGCGAGATCGACAACCTCGCTCTGCTGACGGCGTTAAAAGATAAGTATGGCGACAAGGGAATGGCGGTTTTCAACCAGCTGAAATGGCTGGTGAATCCGGCGGCGCCGACCACCATCGCTCCGCAGGAGAGTCAGTATCCGGTTAAGTTCGATCTCAACACCACGCAAACCGCCGCCCTGTTGCCGCGTTACGATATGTCGCCGCCGATGCTGGATCGACCGGCCAAAGGTGATGATGGTGGCCTGCTGGCGCTGACCCCGGCGCAGAACCGCGAGACGATCATGGCGCAGTTTGTTCACGGCGGAGCCAACGGCCTGGCGGGCTATCCCACCACCAGCAACATGTGGGTGCTGGGTAAGGGCAAAACCCAGGATGCCAAAGCGATCATGGTCAATGGGCCGCAGTTCGGCTGGTATGCGCCGGCGTATACCTACGGTATTGGGTTGCACGGCGCGGGCTATGATGTCACGGGCAACACGCCCTTTGCCTATCCGGGGCTGGTGTTTGGCCATAATGGCACCATTTCATGGGGATCTACCGCCGGATTTGGCGATGATGTCGACATTTTTGCGGAACAACTTTCCGATCAAAAGCCAGGGCAGTACCTGCATAACGGCGAGTGGATCAAGATGCTCAGCCGCGAAGAGAAAATCGCCGTTAAAGACGGGCAGCCAGAGACCTTTACCGTCTATCGCACCCTACATGGCAACGTGATAAAAATCGACCCGGCCACGCAAACGGCGTATGCCAAAGCGCGTGCCTGGGACGGCAAAGAGGTGGCCTCCCTGCTGGCCTGGACCCATCAGATGAAGGCGAAAAACTGGCAGGAGTGGACGCAGCAGGCGGCGAAGCAGGCCCTGACCATCAACTGGTATTACGCCGATATCGACGGCAACATTGGCTACGTGCATGGCGGGGCTTATCCGCAGCGTCAGCCAGGGCACGATCCGCGTCTGCCGGTGCCAGGCACCGGCAAGTGGGACTGGCAGGGGCTGCTGCCGTTCGATCTTAATCCTAAGGTCTATAACCCTAAGTCGGGCTATATCGCCAACTGGAACAACTCACCCCAGCAGGGCTATCCGGCCTCGGATCTGTTTGCCTTCTTATGGGGGAGCGCGGATCGCGTTACCGAGATTAGCCAGCTTATCGATAAACAACCCACCTTTACTTACGAGCAGGCCTGGGATCTGATCCGGCAAACCAGCCGTCAGGATCTGACCCGTCGGCTGTTTTTACCCGCTCTGCAAAACGCCACGGCACAGTTGCCGGGTGACGATCCGCGCCAGCAGCTGGTAAAACGGTTAAGCGACTGGGATGGGGTGAACCTTCTCAATGAGGATGGCAAAACGTTGCAACAGCCGGGCTCGGCGATTTTAAACGTCTGGCTGAGCAGCATGTTGAAACAGACCGTCGCGGCGGCGGTGCCGGAGCCGTTCAACAAATGGTATAGCGCCAGCGGCTACGAAACCACGCAGGACGGGCCGACCGGATCGCTGAATATCAGCGTGGGGGCGAAAGTGCTGTATGAAGCGTTGCAGGGGGAAAAATCTGCGATCCCACAGGCGGTGGATCTGTTCGGCGGCAAGCCGCAGCAGGAGGTGATCCTTGCTGCCCTGCAGGAAGCCTGGCAGACGCTGTCGCAACAGTACGGCAACGATATTACGCAGTGGAAAACCCCGGCGATGGCGTTGACCTTCCGCGCCAGTAACTTCTTCGGCGTTCCGCAGGCGGCTCCGGAAGAGGCCGTCCATCAGGCGGAGTATCAGAATCGCGGCACGGAAAACGACATGATTGTCTTCTCGCCGACTTCGCAGGAAGCACCGGTTCTGGCATGGGACGTGATGGCACCCGGACAGAGCGGCTTTATCGCCCCGGACGGTACGCCGGATAAGCACTATCGCGATCAGCAAAAACTGTATGAAACCTTCGGGCGTAAACCGCTGTGGTTAACCCCGCAGGAGGTGGCGGCGCATCAGGAGTCGCAGGAGATTTTGCAGGTACAGCGGTAAGAGTGAGTGCCGTTTCGCCCGGCGGCGCTGCGCTTGCACGGGCCTACGGTTTTGTAGGCCGGGTAAGCGCAGCGCCACCCGGCAGTTTGTTGGGTTAGAAGCTCACGCCGCCGCCAACGTAGGCGCCGTCAATCAGAGTGTGGTTTGGACGATTGTCTTTGCCATCAACGCTTACGTGGCGGTAACCCACTTTCAGCGTAACCGGTTTGACCGGCGTCCAGCTGACGCCGCCGTTTGCTTCAACGTAGTTTTTAACGCTGTTGTTCAGGCCGTCCGGGGCAACGTAACCTTCACCGAACAGGTTAATGCTGTCTGTCAGCGCCACGTTCACGCCGCCGCCGACCGGGAATGCCACGCCGTTATCGCCTTTTTTCGGGCCAACGTAGATGGCTTTCGCACCCGCATTAAGCATCACCGGGCCGACTTCAAAGTTGTAGCCTGCGCCAACGCCACCGGTCTGGGTGCCGTCATCGGTATTTTTGAGCCAGTGGCCTTCGGTATACAGACCGGATGAGGATTTACCCATTTCCACATTCAGGTTGGTGAAGTTTTTACCCTGTTCAATGCTGCCGCCCATGGCCAGGGCAGAACCTGATACCGCAGTCAGCGCGGAAAGGAGAAGGATATTAAGCTTTTTCATGTTTTATGCCTCGTCATCAAATTAATCTGAGGGCACCTTAACAAGCGACGTTTATGACTGCAAATGTGATCAGGGTCGGATTTTTATGCTGATTGTGTGAATTTATTTCAGTGTTATTGTTGCGAAATGGTGACTTTGTTGCGGGGTCAATCATTGATCTCAAGGTGTTTAAGATCGATTTAGTTTATTCCCTAAACAGACGCTGAATAGAGCATAGAAAATAGTGAGCAACGAAATAATGGTGATTATTATCATTACGTAATCCATTTTCAGCTTTACAGTTTATAACCTTTATTTACATTGATTCATCGTTATCTGCGCCGCAAAGAAGCCACTCCCTTTTGGAGAAAAGGGAGTGCAGATGTTATTTTTTCAATCCGGCAAACCCCGCGCGGATCTCTTCTTCCGGCAGTTCAATCCCGATAAACACCATCACGCTGTGCGGCGCTTCCTCGCCCCACGGGCGGTCCCAGTCGGCGCTGTAGAGGCGCTGGACGCCCTGGAACAGCAGGCGGTTCGGCTCGCCGTCGATCCACAGCATGCCTTTGTAGCGCAGCAGTTTATCAGCAAAGGAGAGCAGCAGGTTCTCCATCACCCGGGAGACTTCGCTGATATCCACCGGGTAATCCAGTTCAACCACGATAGAGGAGACATCATTCTGCTTGTCGGCCATAAAGTGGAAACGCGGCTTCGAGGTCACCTTCTCTTCCAGCATAAAGCCGTTGGTATTGAACAGCTGGGCGAGATCGATATCGCCATGGGTAACGGTAAAGATGGGCGCGCGGGCGTTAATGCGCGTCAGGCGCTCGCGCAGCTTTTCGCTCTCGCCCGCCACGTCGGTTTTGGTCAGCAGGATGCGGTCGGCGTAGCCCACCTGCGACTGGGCGATGGTGAACTGGTTCATCTGGTCGTCGGCATGGACCGCGTCCACCAGGGCGATCACGCCGTCCAGCAGGTAGCGCTGGCAGAGGATCTCGTGGGAGAAGAAGGTCTGAATAATCGGGCCGGGGTCGGCCATGCCGGTGCACTCAATCACCAGGCGGTCGAAGTCGATCTCGCCGCGATCGCGGCTGTCGAGCAGGTCGAGCAGGGCATCTTCCAGCTCATTCGAGCGGGTGCAGCAGATGCAGCCGTTGGTCAGGGTTTTGATCTGGGTGGCGCGATCGCCAATCAGCTGGTCGTCAACCGAGACTTCCCCGAACTCGTTTTCGATGACCGCGATTTTAAAGCCGTGTTGTTCATTCAGGATGTGGCGCAGCAGGGTGGTTTTGCCCGCGCCGAGAAAGCCGGTGAGTAGGGTAACGGCAATCGGTGTCATGGTCTCTCCTTTAGCAGCAGCGTACGCCGCCTTCTCCTCCTCCGCCGTAGCGCGCTTCCTGACGCTCGCGGAAGAATTCGTTGTAGGTCATGTACGGCTTATCCGGATGGTTGGTCTTCATATGTTCAACGTAGTTGTCATAGTCCGGGATGCCAATCAGCATTTTCGCCGCCTGACCGAGGTATTTTTTAGCTTCGCCTAAGTTACCAAACATTGTGCCATCCAGATAGAAAAAGCCCGGCGGCGCTACGCTTGCCGGGCCTGTGAATATTCCAATCCTCTCCCAAAGGGAGAGGAGAGTGGATTAATGGTGTGAAGAGGTCTTCACGCCGCCTTCCGGTACCGGTACATACGGGGTCTCTTTATCCGTACGACCGTCGGCGTTACGCACTTTCATCCAGGTTTTGATACCGTAGAAGATGATGCTGTAGACCACCACTAGGAACAGAATGCTCAGACCTGCGTTGGTGTAGTTGTTCACCACGATATGGTTCATGTTGGCAATCTGTTGGGCAGTCAGCTCATCGCCTGCCGCAATCTTCTCTTTGTACTGGTTAGCCATAAAGAAGAAGCCTTCCAGCTGCGGGTTGGTGCTGAACAGTTTCAGACCCAGCGCCCAGGTGGTGCAGAGCAGCAACCACAGGGCAGGCACCACGGTCACCCAGATGTATTTGGTGCGCTTCATCTTCACCAGCACCACGGTGCCGAGCACCAGGGCAACGGCCGCCAGCATCTGGTTAGAGATCCCGAACAGCGGCCACAGGCTCTTCACGCCGCCCAGCGGGTCGACAACGCCCTGATACAGCAGGTAGCCCCACAGGCCGACGCAGCCCGCAGTACCCAGAATGCCGGCCACCAGCGAGTCGGTTTTCTTCAGGAACGGCACGAAGTTACCCAGCAGGTCCTGCAGCATAAAGCGGCCTGCACGGGTACCTGCATCCAGCGCGGTCAGGATGAACAGCGCTTCGAACAGAATACCGAAGTGGTACCAGAAGCCCATGTCCGCCCACGGCAGCACTTTGTGGAACACGTGGGCGATACCCACTGCCAGGGTTGGCGCGCCACCGGCACGGTTCAGCACCGAAGGTTCACCGATGTCTTTCGCGGTCTGCATGATCTGCTCAGGCGAGATCACGAAGCCCCAGGAGCTGACGGTTGCCGCCGCGTGGGCGCTCACGTCTTTCAGCTGCGCCATGATCAGCGCCGCGTTGTCACCGCCCATCTCATGCAGGTTTGGCATGGTAATGCCCAGGCCCGCAGGCGGGGTGTTCATCGCGAAGTAGAGACCTGGCTCGATGATGGACGCCGCCACCAGGGCCATGACCGCCACGAAGGACTCCATCAGCATCGCGCCGTAACCGATCAGGCGGGCGTCGTTTTCGTTCGCCAGCAGCTTCGGCGTGGTGCCGGAGGCAATCAGGGCATGGAAGCCAGAGACCGCGCCACAGGCGATAGTAATAAACAGGAACGGGAACAGGGCGCCTTTCCACAGTGGACCGGTACCGTCAATGTACTGGGTCACCGCAGGCATTTTCAGCTCAGGGTTGATGATCACGATGCCGATCGCCAGCCCGACGATCACGCCGATTTTCAGGAAGGTCGCGAGGTAGTCACGCGGCGCCAGAATCAGCCATACCGGCAGCAGGGCAGAGACAAAGGCATAGCCAACCAGCACGAAGGTGATGGTGGTGTCTTTGAAGGTCAGCGCCGGGCCCCAGTACGGGTCGTGCGCAATCACGCCGCCGAAGTAAATAGACGCCACCAGCAGCACGATACCGATCACCGACACTTCGCCCACGCGGCCCGGACGCAGGAATCGCATGTAGATCCCCATGAACAGCGCAATTGGCACGGTGGAGCAGACGGTGAACACGCCCCACGGGCTTTCGGCCAGGGCTTTCACCACGATCAGGGCCAGCACCGCCAGGATGATGATCATAATCAGGAAGCAGCCAAACAGGGCGATGGTCCCCGGCACGCGGCCCATCTCTTCTTTGATCATCTCACCCAGAGACGCGCCGTTACGGCGGGAAGAGATAAACAGCACCATAAAGTCCTGCACCGCCCCCGCCAGCACCACGCCCGCCAGCAGCCACAGGGTACCCGGCAGGTAGCCCATCTGTGCGGCCAGCACCGGGCCGACCAGCGGGCCCGCGCCAGCGATGGCGGCAAAGTGGTGACCAAACAGCACGTAGCGGTTGGTTGGCACGTAGTTCAGGCCGTCATTGTTGATGACCGCCGGGGTGGCACGCGTCGGGTCGAGCTTCATGACCTTCTGCGCGATATAGAGACTGTAGTAGCGGTACGCCACCAGATAGACCGATACCGAGGCCACGACGATCCACAGGGCGCTGATGTGCTCCCCGCGGCGCAGGGCGACGACGGCAAGGCAACAGGCACCGAGGATCCCGAGCAGCAGCCAGGGAACGTGCTTAAGTAGTTTTTTAATGTCCATAATAAAACCTGGTTTTTTAGATGAAAAAAGGGTCAGGGTTCGCTGTGAGAGATATTGAGTAATGCTGAGGCGATCTTGCCAGAGCCTTACGCGCGTAAAGGAGGGTAAATCGGTGAGTGGTTGTATGGCGGGATGAGCGGTCTACAGGGAGGGCGAGTGGTTCAGGCTCGCCGTCAGTGGGGAAAATTGTGTGAGGAGGATCACTCTACTTCGGTTAGCTCCGTTGCCAGATAGCTTTCCAGGATGGCGACAAACTTCTGCTTAAGCCAGGCCGGTTCCAGCACCTGAATGTTGGGCAGCCAGTAGAAGAGCAGCGGCAGGATCTGGTTCTCATGTGCGGCCTGGCAGCGCAGGGTGATCCCCTGCTGTCCGTCGCTCAACGTCTCCTGACCGGGCAGCAGATCGCGACGCTTAAAATAGTGCGCCATGCTCGCAGGAATAAATATATCCACCTCGAAAGTCTCTTCGCTGACCCAAGGCTCAAGGCTGGTTTCAACTAATTCGAGGATCTCATTATCCGGAATAAAGTTTTCGCTGCGAATATCCAGCCACTGGATCAGGCTCAGGCTAAATGATTTCAGTTTGTTATTATCAGTGGCTTGTAAATAACAGAGGTTATTTTTGTTAATTAGTTTATAGGGTTTAATCAGTCGCGATTTATCTTTATACAGGATCTGGCAAACTTGCCGGTGCTTAATGGCTTTTTCCAGGGTCGGTAACAGACGGTGCATCGCGCCGGGTGCGTCAGGCACCTGAAGAGCATGAATAAGCCGGTACTGCCCGTCTCCGGTGTGCTCCACTATGGGCGAAAGGGCATTCAGATCGCGATAAACCGTGCGCTCAGTGATATTAAATTTATGCATCAATGCCTGGCGGTTAACCACGCCGTGTAAATGGAGCTCCAGCAGAATATCAACCAACCTTTCAGCCGAGCGACTCCTGGTCGGAATTGTCATATATGCTTTCCCGTTATTTAAGCCATTGCTGTGAACATTATGCCGGTGCGGCTGACAAAATATGTCAGTACAGAATTCGGCATAAAAATTTGTCTTAGGTTATAACGGCCAGAATTGGGATAAACATTAGGAATTTTTACAGCGGCGGGATAAAAGCGCGGTACAGATCGGATCCGCCGGGGCAATTTCCCCGGCGTGGAGATGAATTAGCGTTCGAGTTCGGAATCGGCAAGCGGTGTCGTCAGGGGAATTTCTGTCGGGATGTTCAGCCAGTCGGACTTGCCGTAAAAGACGGCGTTGATCTGCGTTTGATAGAGCAGGTGGGTACGAAAACGCTGGAACAGTTTTGCATCGGGAGCAAAATCCGCCTGCCAGAACTGGTTCAGCGGCCCCTGCCAGGTTAACCCTTCGATGTCGTACAGCGCTTTGCCCATCACCTTGAGCGGCTTGTTATGGATCAGCGCCGACAGGCCGGCGGTGCTGTTCACGGTGATGACGCCCCGGGTGTGGGTCAGCAGGGCGGGCAGGGAGAGATCGTGGACATAGAGCACCCGGCCGCTGACGTCATACTTTTCGGTCAGCTTGTTAATCAGGATGCCGTAAAAACGGTGACCACGATCCATCGGGTGATGCTTGAACACCAGATAGCGCTCTTTCGACGCATGGCGGGCAAAGGAGCGGATCACGGTTTCGATATAGTCACGCACGTCTTTATACGGGCTGTGATGAATAATCTGGCTGTCGTTGTAGACCTGCAAAATTGCCAGGTAGTACTGGTTATCCAGCTTTTCAGTGATATGGCTCAGCATGTGGCGCTGCTGCCAGCGATACCACAGCTTACGGCGACCGGCGCGGAACCAGCAGCGCATCTCATACCACGGGGAGAACGACTTGTGGTGGCGGTAGCCCCGGTAGCGATGGCGGCCAAACCAGCCCGCCGCATAGTAGAGCATGGCATGGGCGGCACGGTTAAAGGAACTCGGTTTCCACGGCGTTGGGGTTTTCAGCTCCGGCAGCGGCTGCTCGCGATAATACTTCGCATCAATGGGCATCGAGGAGAAGGCATTCACGCCCCCTTTTTCCAGGGTGATGTAGAAGGGACGGAAATAGCCCTCTTCAAACGCCAGAAAATCGATGGATTTGCTGCGCGCCCACTTCTTCGCTTCGATATGCATCGGGCGACAGTCACCAAAACAGACGATGGTGTCGAAGGGGTAGGTTTTATGTAACTCGCGCAGCCAGAAGGCAAAATTTTTTACTGAGCCGGTGTAGTGCAGCGCGGTCTCTTTCGCGGCATACCATGAGTCCCCGGCATTAAAGCAGACCTGCTTCACTTCACGCTTGCTGCTCTGCAACCAGCTTGCCAGACGTGAAAAGCAGGGGCCCATCGGTCCTTGTAATAAAAGATATCGGCGGCCATTCAGCAGATGGCGGATAGCTTGCTCTTCCATTTTTTTTCCCAGATCGGTTCCGTTGATGAGACAGGTGAGTTAACGGCTTGATGACCGTTTTTCTTTAATAAATCGGGATAAATAGTGTGCTAACGAAATGTTTGTGCCAGATAGCTCAGCTTGATCTGCCAGCGTTGCCAGCGGCTGGCCTTCTGCGATGAGGAGTTTCCCTGCGCTGCCAGCTGGCGGATCAGTTGTTCCGGGCTCATCCACAGGCCGCTCTGCCAGTCGATATAGCGCGGATAGGCGACCAGCGTCAGGTAAACCAGTGCCGCCAGGGGCAGGGTGCGCTGACGGCGCTCCGCCGGATGGATATCTTCGGTCAGCCCCCAGCCGCTGTAAAACGGCTGGCCCCATGTGGTGACCTTCACTCCCTGCACCAGCGCTTCGAACCCGCTGAGGGAGGTCATGGTATGCAGCTCATCCACATGGGGATAGAGACTGGTGAGGCCGAGATCCAGCACCTGGCTGTCAACGCAGCGTGCCAGGCATTCGGCCGAGATGGCACCGGCCCGGTTTCCCGCCACCACGTCCGGATGCGGTTTAAACAGGATATGCGCTTCTGGCCGGGCGGCACGCACGGCCCACAGCAGCTGTTCATTGCTGCGAATGACCGGACTGCCGGTGAGGATTGAGGCATCGCCATCGACCTGGCCCACCACCAGCACCAGCGTTCGCCCGTCGGCAGGCGGCGTGAATGGCTGCACGGTGCCGACGTTATACTTGCTGACCCCATGCTGGCGGAGCAGATCCACCAGTGCGGCGCCGCGTCCCAGCGCCTGTTCGCTGAGCTGCTGCTGGTTGAGCAACTGCTCCAGCCCGCTCGGACGGCGGCTGTCGAAGTAGATCCCCACCGGGTCGATGGAGAGCGAGGAAGGGCGGCACAGGTTCGAGCCCAGTCCCCGGGAGCGGATAAAACCATCCTCCACCCGAATTGCGTTTGCCAGTTCGGGATAACGACTGCCCCACACCAGCACCTGCTCGTCAGCGGCCAGCCGTTTGGGCGGGGTGCGCACAAAGCGCAGCTCCTCAGCCAGCGGCTGACAGAAGGCGCGCATAAAGGCGCGTTTCCACAGCGAGAAGCCCACCATATACAGACGGCGATAGCGAGGGGCCGGATTCAGCTGATCCGCAATGACCTCAAGCACCTGCTCCACTTCGCAGCGCTGGCCCAGCACCGGATCCAGATAGCGGGGATAGAGGATCAGCGCCGCTGCCACCAGCTGCGGCAGGCTGACCTGCGCCTGGCGACGCGGGCAGGATTTGCTGTCATGGGTCAATCCCCAGCCGGCGTAAAACGGCATGCCGAAGCACCAGACCGCTTTGCCCAGCAGCAGGGCTTCAAACCCCATCTGCGAGGAGACGGTATAGACCGCTTCCACCTCATTCAGCAGGGCATGGGGATGGCAGTGATCGATGACCCTTTCCACGTCATCCAGCTGCATCTGCGCCAGCACGCCGCGCTTCTTGCCCAGCCGGGTATCCGGATGGGTACGCAGCAGCAGGCGGGCGCCGGGGTGGTTACGCCGCGCAGCGGCAACCATTTCAACAAAATCTGCCTCGCTGGCGAGCGCGCCGGGAATGGAGAGATCCCCCGCCACCTGGTCGATCAGCAGCACCTTAGGACGGGCGTCGCTGTGCAGGCGGGCGGCCAGCGCATCGGGTAGAGCGCTGCCCGCGGCATAGCAATTGTACTTGGTGATGCCAAGACGCAGCAATTCGCTGGTCAGCGCTTCAGCCCGCGCCAGCAGCGCGGTATCGCACGGGGTGGCGATCAGCTGCTCAAGGCGGCTGGGCTGGCGAGCGTCGTAGTAAATGCCCACAGGATCGGCGATCAGGGAGACGGCCTTGCCGCCTCTGGCGGGGTGGCCAATATAACCGATAAAGCCATCTTCCAGCTGCCAGTACGGCAGGCCGAGGTCCTGGGCTTTCTGTTTTATTTGGCGGGTATTGGCTTTTTGGCCCCAGCCAGCAAAAAGATCTCCAGCCATTACGTACGATGGCGATGAATAACGCTCAACATTCTGCCCAAGCAGAGGTGCAAGCTGTTGACGGCGGGAATATACCCCTTTGCTGCTGACCCAAATCGTCATTATGCCGTTGCAATCTCAGCTTCGAAATGACGTTGGATACGTGCCAGATCTTCAGGGGTATCAACACCGTGAGGAGGCGCTTGCTCTACACGGGCAAGGGCAATCTTGATGCCATGCCAGAGCGCACGCAATTGCTCTAACGACTCCAGTTGCTCTAAAGGAGAGACAGGAAGATGGCTGAGCGATTTCAGGGTGCTGACTTTATAAGCGTACAAACCAATATGGCGGAGCCAGTGCGATGTTGCGTTAGTCAGGGCTATGTCTGCACCTGTTGATTGTAATTGTGCAAATTGATCACGATCCCATGGGATAGGTGCGCGAGAGAAATAGAGCGCCTGACCAGCGGCATTCGTTACGACCTTCACGCACTGAGGAGCCATGACTTGTTCGAAATCCACAATAGGGCAAGCCAGAGTAGCAATGCCACTTTCCCGATCGGCCGCCAGGGTATCAGCAGCAAGTTGGATAAGGTGTGCAGGAAGGAGAGGTTCATCGCCCTGTACGTTGACCACGATTTCAGTATCAGCCCATCCCTGCAATGTTGCGACCTCGGCAAGCCGGTCGGTCCCGCAACTATGATTAAGGTCGGTCATTACTACGTTGGCACCAAATTCCTTAGCGACTCCATAGATTCGTTGGTCATCGGTCGCAATCCAGATATCGTTGGCCGGAATACCCGTTTCCAGTGCGCGTTGCCAGACGTGCCATATCATAGGATGTTTACCTATCAGGGCCAGGGGCTTGCCAGGTAAACGACTGGAACCATATCGAGCTGGAATTACGATTTTGTAAGACATAAAAAATCCACAGAATTATTGTCAGGACGTGCGAAAACCAGAGCATATACAGTGACATGCCCCGGTGTTTGAGAGCAGTACGCAAGTACTTAAATCAGGGTATCTTCCAGAAAACGATGAGAACGAGTGACCTGATCGAGCTCTGCTAATACAGTCAGCATCTCTTCCATAACAGAAAGAGGCAGCATGTTAGGACCATCACTCAGCGCTTTTTCTGGATCTGGATGGGTTTCCATAAAGAGACCATCAACACCTACTGCGATGGCTGCACGCGCCAGAACTGGTACAAACTCACGTTGACCGCCGCTGGTGGCACCCTGGCCGCCTGGCTGCTGTACCGAGTGGGTTGCATCGAAGACGACTTTACAACCGGTGCGGCGCATAACTGGCAGACCGCGCATATCGGAGATCAGAGTGTTATAACCAAAGGAGGTGCCACGGTCGCACAGCCAGATATCCTGGTTGCCAACTTCATGACATTTCTTAACCACCTGCTCCATATCCCATGGTGCCTGGAATTGACCTTTCTTGATGTTCACTGGCTTGCCACAACGCGCGACACGCTGAATGAAGTTGGTCTGACGAACCAGGAAGGCAGGTGTTTGCAGAACATCAACTACGGAGGCAACTTCTTCTACCGGAGTATCTTCATGTACATCGGTCAGTACGCGTAAGCCGTAGGTCTCTTTCACTTTTTGCAGGATTTGCAGACCGCGTTCCATACCGGGGCCGCGGAAACTGTCGGTAGAACTGCGGTTAGCTTTGTCAAAACTGGATTTGAAAATGTATTCCATACCCAGTTTATCGGTGATTTCTTTTATACGTCCGGCAACATCCATGACGAGTTGTTCGGATTCAATGACGCAAGGGCCTGCTATAAGAAACATTTTAGCTCCGATGTTGCTTGCTTTGTAAAAATTTCCAATAAAATTTTAGCTGTTTTACTTACTATTAACTCTTAATAACTTATTCAGATAAAATATCTATTTAGATTTCAATATATGAAGTATTTCATCTGTTTTTTGCTTCATTAACATAATATCTGAGCGCGATTCAACGTTCAGACGTACAACAGGCTCAGTGTTGGAAGAGCGTAAATTGAAACGCCAATTGGAGAACTCTAGGCTAATCCCGTCAGTTTCGTCTACCAATAGTGCATCGGAACCATAGATTTCCCGTACTCTATTAATAGCTACCATCGGCTTTTCCAGTTTAAGATTGATTTCTCCTGATGCAGGATAGGCAGCTATACGATCGCTCACCAATTGCTCTAACGTTTGCTTTTTAATGCAAAGAAGTTCTGCAACTAATAGCCAAGGAATCATGCCGCTATCACAATAAGCGAAGTCTCGGAAATAATGATGAGCACTCATCTCACCTCCATAAATTGCATCCTCTTTACGCATACGTTCTTTAATAAAGGCATGCCCTGTCTTTGACATGACTGGCTCACCGCCTGCTGCGTCGACTACATCCTGAGTGTTCCAGCATAAGCGTGGATCGTGGATAATTCGTGCTCCAGGTTGCTTTTGCAGAAATGCCTCTGCTAATAAGCCTACAATGTAGTAGCCCTCGATGAAGTTGCCCTTTGCATCAAAGAGAAAACACCGATCAAAATCGCCGTCAAATGCGATTCCCATATCAGCCTTATGGAGCCTTACCGCATCTGAAGTATCCTGACGGCATTCAGGTAACAGTGGGTTAGGTATTCCATTAGGGAAATTCCCATCTTCTTCATGGTGTATTTTGATAAGTTCGATTGGAATAGAAAGCTTAGTAAATTGCTTTTCAATCGCATCAATAATATGCCCAGCGGCACCATTACCACTGTTAACAACCAATTTCAGAGGTTTAAAGTTAACAGGGGTGATATAGCTCATCAAATGTTTAACATAGTCATCAACAATCGAAATTCGCTTGTAGCTTCCGCGTTGTGCTTCATCGACCGTTGCGAAATGATTATTTTCAGCCAGACGTTGAATTTCACGAAGCCCTGTATCACCACTGATGGGCTTAGCGCCCTCGCGTACAAGCTTCATTCCATTATAATCCATAGGATTATGGCTGGCAGTTACTTCAATACCACCATCTAGCTGTAGATAAAATGTGGAAAAATAAATTTCCTCTGTGCCAGCTAAACCAATATCAAGTACATCAACACCAGCATCCTGTAGACCGCAAGCAACAGCAAGTTTTAAGTCTTCGCTGGTCAGGCGGACATCTCCGCCTACAACAACAGTCTTGGGTTTTAAAAATTCACCGTAAGCTCGACCAATTCTATAGGCAATATCTTGATTCAGCTCTTCCCCAAGGCGGCCACGAATATCGTAAGCTTTAAAGCAGTTAAGTTTATTAGACATACTATATAATTCAATTAAGTGTGGATAGTTTGGCACAAATATTAATATTGGTGTAAAATTACATTCGCTAATAATTAATTGGTTTGTGACATATATTTAATGAATTTATACTCGACCGTAACGATCTTCTAAACGTATAATGTCGTCTTCACCTAAATAAGCGCCCGTTTGAATCTCTATGATTTCCATTGGGATTTTTCCAGGGTTTTCTAATGCATGAATTGTGCCGACAGGTATATAGATTGATTGATTCTCACCTACTAGCTGTATATTATCACCGTAAGTAACTTTAGCTGTTCCAGCCACTACAATCCAATGTTCAGCTCTGTGGTGATGCATTTGAAGAGACAATTTCTCTCCAGGTTGAACGGTGATGCGCTTAACTTGATATCTATGACCAATATCAACGGAATCGTATTTCCCCCAAGGACGATATACCTCACGATGTGTACGATACTCAGTACGTTCAGTTTTCTTTAAATAATTAACAATATGCTTTACTTCCTGAACCTTATCTTTAGCGGCAACCAGCACAGCATCTTTAGTTTGCACTACGACAATATTCTCAATTCCTACAGTAGTCACAAGGCCACTTTCAGCAAACACGTAATTATTGCGGCTATCATGATTTACCACATCGCCACGTTGCACATTTCCGTATTCATCCTTCTCAGAGATTTCCCAGAGAGAGGACCATGAACCAACATCACACCATCCAGCATCCAGAGGCACCACAACGGCATCTGAGGTTTTTTCCATTACCGCATAGTCTATGGAATCATCTGGGCATGCCATAAATGACATTTTGTCGACGCGAATAAAATCCATGTCTGGATCAAGATTACCGATGGCCTGCTGGCAAGCTGTAAGGATATCCGGTCGATGAAGTTTCAATTCTTGAAGGTAACGACTAGCGCGGAAAAGGAACATACCGCTATTCCAGTAGTAATCGCCATTTTCGATATAATAGCGTGCAGTATCGATATCTGGTTTTTCAACAAATTTCTCAACGGCAAATGCAGGACTTATGCTTTCTCGTTGTCCTGAATCTACAGAATGAGAAACAAATTCATATTTTTGACCGCGCTTTATATAGCCATAACCAGTTTCAGGAGATGTTGCTACTATACCAAAAGTCACTAATTGTCCATTATCGGCAAATGGCATAGCGGCTTCGATGGCATGCCTAAAAGCGTTTTCATCTTTTATAACATGATCTGCAGCCAATACCAGTAGCAAAGGGTCCTGACCGTTTGCTACAGCCGTAAGTGCTGATAAAGCAATTGCAGGAGCTGTGTTTCGTCCGACTGGTTCTAAAATAATGTTATGAGCCAGCATTCCCATTTGACGTAGTTGTTCGGCAACAATGAAACGATGCTCTTCATTGCAAATCACTTGAGGATTTGTACATTGTAACCCTGCCAAGCGCGTAATTGTACTTTGCAGCATTGTCATATCGCTTTGCAATTTTAAAAATTGTTTGGGATATAATTCGCGTGATAAAGGCCATAAGCGGCTACCATTGCCACCGGCCATAATAACTGGAGTAATCATAAATTAGTATCTTTCTAATTTTTTGCCGATATGTTGAAATAACCAAAATTTAGAATCTAAGAAAAATTTTTGAGGGTCTTTTTTGAATTTTTGCACTTTTCTTCTAAAACGAGTTTCTTTATGCTGTTCAACATAATTATCGTGTAATTGTTTATTGGTTTTATGCGCTATTTTAAAAGTGCTGGCAAGATCCTTTTTATTCACAGGATTGTGATAGGATCTACTAGCTTCAACGGAGGCTAAGAATCTATCAACTTCTAAAAAACTTGTCTCCCAGTCCGGAAGTGAAAAATCGTTAATTAATTCTTTTAATTGGTCCCTATATTCATCATTATTATTAATTTCCAGTATCTCATTTTGCCATTTAACTGCATCTATAGGGTTAATATATGAAGCTAGCATTTGTCCACTTTCGTGAAAAGCAGGTATATCAGAACAAACAACAGGTAACCCTAGAGCTAGAGCTTCAACGAGAGGCATTCCCCAGCCTTCGACGAAAGAAGGGAACAGCATTGCTTTAGCTCCTTTCAAAATATCAACTAGCTGTTTGTCTGAAACTCCAGATAATTCAATAATATATGGCTGTATCGAAGGGCTTCTCTCAAGAAAGTCGACCACACCGTCTACGTTCCAACCTCTTTTCCCCAATATTATTAGCTTAGGTATATCTTCTATGCCATTTTCAACCATGCTTCTCCATATTTGGAGTAACATTAAATGATTTTTTCTTGGTTCAATAGTAGAAACTGTGACAAAATAGTCTTGGGATATTGAAATCCCTTCTTTTAAACTACATTCTTTTTTCTGATGAGTTTGATTCAACAATTTGATAAAAGAGTCTTCTACTCCTATGTAGGCTATATGTATAGGTGGTACCCGTAATGAGTTTTGTTGGCAAAAACTAATAAAACGCTCTTTAGTATAATTTGAATTTACAAGAATGGCGTCACTAAAGTTAGCCATTGCTGCAACTCTTGTCGTGTGATTTTTATCATCACCAATACGAACATACTCAGGAAAATCAATAGGAATAATGTCATGTAAATAAAATATTATTTTCAATTTTCCAAGTGTTTTAAATACATAATATGCGTCTGCATGTCCTACACCATGATGTGAAGTATTAACATAATACCCATCTTTATCCCTATTACAAGAAAGTATATCCATGAGACTGCCGTCCACAGCCTTAAACTGACCTGGGGTAAACTTAGATGTTAATGTTCGGAAAAATGTGGGTTTGTTAATATTGTCGTTTTTATTACCTATTGTGCTTTTATAGATAGCAGATAGTTTCTTATCGCATTCCGATTCAATATGATTTGTAATCCATTTACCATATAGAAGCTCAATTAATAGCTTGGCTGTTTTAGATGGAAGGCAATAAAATGTTGCATCCTTCTGATAAATGAATTTTTTGTCAAAATTTTTATTTATGTAATGATATGCATATCTGATATCAACTCTGTCTATTCCTGTAGGGGTGGGCGCAGAGTGCCGTGCCAATAACCTTGTCACATCATAGTAAACTATATCCATGATTAGCGGCCCCATTTCATATTTAGGTTAAATTTCATCGCGCCATCGAATGCATTTGGAATTGTTGGAATAAATGTCGGGATGATTTCTGAGCCTAAAACATAATCCCAAAACTCTCTTTTCATTGCATCTTGATAAATAGGATAATAAATATTGCTCTTTTCTTGACTGTTCAAGCAGAAATAGTTTTGCTTAGGTAAAATCCATTTTGTTTTAATATCAAAATATTTTGCTTCTGTTACACTTCCTGAGGATAAACTTGCAACCAAATCAAATCTTCCACAGCCAAATGCATCATATACGTTTACATCTATCCATTCACAATTTTTTATTTTAGAAACAATTTTCTTCAATGCATCTTCACTTTTAGAATGCGGATGACGTTTATAATATACTTTAGGATAGATACTGCTTAATTCAATAAGTGCGTTTTCGACTGTTTCTTCAGTTGCAATAGTACCATTGCAAATAAGAGATGAATCTATTTCAATTTGCCCCATGAACAAGGCACTATCTTCAATTGGTAATGTACCACGCATTATTCTGGTGGTTCTTGCGCGAGACACACGAGCAAAATCATAAAAAACATCTTCTGCGATTTTTACAGCACTAATTTTTTTCCTCCACTCTTCTACATTCGTTCTAATACCAAACATATAATCAGGAAGAAATCTAACCGGATGGATTGAAAAGTCAATGTACGGGATATTATTTTTGTTAAAAACCTTTAACATTAAAGGCGATGCTTCAAAGCAAATAACTAAGGAGTCTTTATAAGATTCATAAAGTATGGGTTCAAGCTCATCAAAAAACTCGTTGCCTTCATATATAGCAGCCCAACTTTGACTTTCTAATGGCAGTCCACAAGATGAGTATACCTTCCATCTTATACTGTCATAACCGCCAATATCACCATGCTCATAAATTACAGCTTTTTCATCAATTGATAATGTTTTACCAATGATATTCGCGACCAAGTTTTTCATCCATTCAGCATTTATTCTTTGTGGATTAATATGTTTGTCATTATTTCTGTCATCGATTTTTAATATATCGCTGGTGACGATTATTTTTTTGATATTATTAGTGATGGTCTGAATGTTGCTGGCGACGGGTGTAATATCAATGCTATTTTCAAGTGTGTCAATGGTACTCATTAATTCTTTCCTTTTAAAAAATTTAAGTTTTAAGTATTAAAATAAAGTCATTCCAACCAATTTTTATGGTGATTATTAGACAGTCTTACTGATTTTTACTAACTGATCCGGTTTGTTTGTTTTATAAAACATAATAACCTCAAATAAATTGATTATATTGCTTTTATTACAAAGCATTTATAGGATGTTCTAAAGCAGAGTTTGCTGGTATTAGGTTGTAATTAGATGAAAATTAAGAAAATTTGTTTGATTCGCTAGGTTGCGAGAGGGATAAACTAACTTTCGTAATTACCTATAAATTTGCTTCCGTTAAATTTTACAATAGATCATCGAAAGTGCGCATGATAAAAAATACGTATAGTAATTGATATAATGAAAGTTAGGGCGAGTTAAAATAATATGCATTCATATAACTTATGTTATTCAAAAGATATATATGATAAATATTACTTTATATCCCCAAAAATGGAAGTGAATTTTTCATAACACTGGTTTGATGGATGAATCCCGTTGTCAATTATCCATTCTTTAATTTCTTTAAAATAAACACTAATGTCAATTGTATTCATATGATATCTTTTTTTTATATCATTATAATTCCATATAGGATGGCTGTATTTTCCTTTTTCATCAAAATATTGTCCTTTTTCTTTGTTTAAACATTCCCGCCCATATAAACACCAAAACCAGAACTTTACTTTCCCTTCAATTGACAGTTTATCTAATGCTTTTAAGCCTAGTTTGTAACATTTTTCAGAGGTGCTATCATTAAGTATATCTGGTCTAATAAATCTCCCATCTTTTGCGTTTCGATCTACTGCAACGTTGCCGATTCGGAAATCAGGTACAAACAAAATTACATCATCAAACCATTCTTTCCACCATTCGATTAAATTAATAAGTTGGTCGCTGAATAATGACATAGCTGGTATGGGTATAAGATGGCTGTTCGCAGGAATAGATACCAGTCCATTGTTATATTTCGAAAACCATAATGAAATATGAGATGGACCAACTATAAGTTTTTTAGACGTGTTTAAAGAAATAGTATTTCTATAGGTGTTTATATGTATTTTCTCTCGCTTTAATAATGGGAGTTCTGTACATAAAAGCTTTTCTATTAGAGGGTAATTATCAACATAATCATTTAAATTAATCAGCTCATGACTCTTAAGAGAAGAAATGTCTTTCATCCACCACTTATTATTAACTAGTTTATTAATAATGAACTCAGGAAATCTAAAGCCGGTTACCTTTGCTGGTGAGCCTGAAGCAATTGCATAAGGAGGTATATCTTTATTTACAAAAGAATTAGGCTGAATAATTGCGCCATCACCAATTTTACAACCTTCAGATATTGTGGAGTTTCTACCGATGAAAACATCACTACCAATAAATGTGTATTTATCTTGTTCGTAATAATATCTGCTTTTTATATTTTCGTAGTACATATCTGCAGCAGATATGTTTATATCATGTGAAAAGGCATGGGTGGATAAATTACCCGGTTTTCGATTAGGATATCCGATATGCACGCCTTCTTCAATGGTAGAGAACCTACCTATGAAAGCGTTTAAGCATATTGAGTTGCTAACAATAATAGAATAAGCACCGATATGAAAACGCCCTTTGATTATACCCTCTATCACGCAATTTTCTTCTAGCCAGCCATCGCCGGATATGTTTTTTATGTCTTCTAACTCAATACTTTTATCTTTAAGAAATAGCATATCCATTACTTTACCTGACCTGTTTTAATGAAGGGTTTTATTTCTTTTTTAACGGAGGGAAAATAATTAACTTTATATTTCTTTGTAATATTAATAACTTTTTTGTAGCTCAATTTTATGTAAGTGAATCTTCAGAAAGAATGTTGTATAGAGCCACTATCAACTATAAAAATCAACCAATCCTACAGCTATATTGTTGTCATCGATTACCAAAAGTTGCTTAATTTGATGGTTTCTCATTAATTCTTCGGCATCACTAAGCATAGAGTACTGAGAAGCCATAATCGGATTTTTAGTCATAATGTCAATGGCTTTGCACGTATTCAAATTAAAATCAGTTCTTGACATAGCACGGCGTAAATCGCCATCGGTTATTACTCCTTCTAAAGAATTATCTTGCACAACTAAAGCGATGCCGTGTTGGCCTTGCGTCATCGCAACAATCACTTCTTTGAGTGTAGTTGTAGGGTGCACTTTGGTTAATCTTTCACTCATTACATCTTTTAAACGGGTAAGCAGACGACGACCCAAACTGCCCCCAGGATGAAATCTGGCAAAATCGTTAGGCATAAAGTGACGCTTATACATCAAAGCCGATGCTAATGCATCACCGATCGCCATAGTTAATGTCGTGGATGTTGTTGGAGCAAGATTGTTAGGACAAGATTCACAATGCATTCTGATTTCCAAAATCGCATCCGCATTTTTTGCTAATGTTGAATACATCCCGCCGGTAATAGCAATAATAGGATTATTAAAATTTTTAAGCGAGGGGATTAATTTTAATATTTCATCTGTTTCGCCACTATTTGATATCAAAATTATAACATCATCGCGTGTGATCATTCCCAGATCACCATGAAATGCTTCCGCTGGATGAACAAAAAAACTCGGAGTGCCTGTCGAAGCTAGTGTCGCAGACATCTTACGTCCAACATGACCCGATTTACCCATACCACAAACGATAATATGTCCCTTACATTGAATCATTAAGGAAAGGGCTAATTTATATTGTGTTTGGTTAAATTCTGCAGATAAACTCAGCAAAGTATCACCCTGCTGTTTAAATGTCTGTTGAATGCTTTCAATAATATTACCGTCAAAAGGAATTTCATCATAAAAACTGCGAACATCCATTGTTTGTTGGTTTTTCATAATGTTAACTGCTCTCATTCAGTTAATTTAAATGTCTTTATAGTATTGAAATAGTAATTTATTATCAGTCTTGATGTTCACGTAAGGTGGCAAGGATCATTACTACCAATCCATAGATCAGGCACAACAGTACCCCGATAGTCGCCAAGTTATAAAGTCGGCGTGGATATTCGGCATCCTCTGCAAGCGTTGGCTGACTCACAACTAATAAATGTTTAAGTTTTCGGTATGCCTCAACTCGGGCTTGTTCCAGGCTGATCAGTCCGCTTTTATAAAGATCCACAGCTAGGGTAGCTTGAGTTTGAACATCCATATATCGAGCCGTAACTTCATTCATAGCATTTTGATTTGTGCCAGTCAGCCTGGCTTTTTCTTGTGCTAGTTGCTCAGTAAGAGCTTCCGCTTTGGCCTTAACCGAAATAACAGCTGGGGCTGTGTCCTTCATATAACTCTGCAGCTGTTTTAGCTGAGCTTGCTGGCTCGCCAATTCTCCTTCAATTTGGCTGACCACACCTAACCGGGCCGTACTGGTTAATTCCGGACTGATCAGATTATTTTTGTTTTGAAAATCAATAACCTTTGCTTTTTCATCCTGAACACGTTGATAGGCACGATCGACTTCTTTTTCGACAAAGGCCAGCTGTTCTAATGCCACCTGATGTCCGAGTTTATTGATAAAGCTTTCTGACTCCTTCAGCATTAGGCTAACAACATGTTGACCATACGCAGGATTAAATGCCTGTAATTCTATTGTCAATACGCCAGAGAATTCATCAAGGCGTAAGGTAAGATGGTCTCGATAATATTTGATGAATTCTTCTTGGCTAACGTTCTCCGACAAACGGGAAAAATAATCTACTTTACGGCTCTGATAATGGGCTTTCAAACCAAACTCTTTATCCAGTTTTGCTATTAGATCTGGAGAATTGAGATAGTCTTGGATTAGAAGAACGTCCTCATGATTGCTACCGCCTAGACCCAGCATTGACAGAGTGTCGGGCAACATTTTAATTTGGTCTGCCTGTTTGATGACTATCTGTGCCCGGCTTACATAACGATCAGAAGCGATTACTCCAAAATAGAGTACAGCAATAATAAAACAGGCAAGCACCCACATGAAACTTCCAAGTTTAAGACTTTGTTTCCAGGATTTTTTTGCAAGACGATAACCACTGGAATCAATAATGAAATTTTTTGGATTGTTTTTTAATTTATGCAATTTGCGCATCATACCTGATGCTTTCTTGGTGCGGATTAGATGTGTCATGATTTTATCGGTTGATTATAAATTCTGATAAATGCGGATGGCATCATCGATTTTATCGAATATTTCCAAGGAGCTGTTTCGCAGCAAAATACCCATATCGCATTGTTGGCGTAAATTCTTCATATCGTGTGATACCATAATTAAGCTTGCGGTTTCACGTTTACGATTAAAAGTATCAATGCATTTCTGTTTAAAACGTGCATCCCCAACCGACATGATTTCATCGGTCAGGTAGATTTCAAAATCAAAGGCCATGCTCACAGCAAAAGAAAACTTTGATCTCATCCCGCTGGAGTAACCTTTTATTGGGAGCTCGAAATGCTGACCGATTTCAGAAAACTCTTTTACCCACTCCTCAATAGCTTGCGTATCCCTTACTCCATGAATACGGCAAACAAAGCGGGTGTTTTCTCGTCCGGTCATGCTTCCTTGGAAACCTCCATTCAAGGCAAGGGGCCAGGAGACGCGGCAATGGCGGATAACCTTGCCTTTGTTGGGCATATCCATCCCTCCGAGAAGGCGTAATAGAGTGGATTTACCTGCGCCGTTGACACCCAAAATGCCGATATTGCGATCGCGTGGGAGTGTAATGCTCACATCACGCAAAACATAGTTGCGGCCAAACTTGGTGGGGTAATACTTTGAGACGTTATCCAAAACAATCATGCTGTCTCTCCTAGCTGGCAATCAGTCGACGATGGCTCAGGCGATAACAACTCATGGCAAACGTCAGCAGTATCAGTGTCAATCCAGACAGATAAGTCCAACTGGCATTCGGGCTCGTGTAGCCGGCGATCCAGCCAGATCGTATCAACTCAAGGGCATGCACCAGTGGGTTCCATAAAAACCAATGTTGATATTGTGCCGGTATGCTCGCGAGGGGGTACATAACGCATGAGATAAACATCAACGGCATCATTAACAAGCCGAGGAATTTTTCGGCCTCATTAATTAGGTTACCCGTAATGCAAAAAACGATGCCCAATGAGAACGAAAAAACCATCAACAGCATATACATAAGAATGACTTGTAGCGGGTCATTAGGTACGGCATCAAACCCAAACCACAATAATCCCAAAATCAGAAGGCCGCCGACTATCATGCCTACAATGGTTTCGAGGATAAATCTGGCGATAAAAGTAGAAAAGGGGGTGACCTGCCTATAGCAAAATAACCCATTATTAGCATCAACTGCCGATTGCAGCTTGCTTACCACATTCTTAAAAAAGATAAACGGCAGATAGCCCGCAGTAATAAAGAGTGGTGCAGGCGCGCCACCAAAACCACTGTGCCCGCGCATCCCGAAAATCGCACTAAACAGACCAATCATCAACAGCGGATCCAACAGCGCCCAGGCATACCCCAGTCGGTAACTCCCGAATCGTGTTTTCAGTTCACGTATAAGCAGGCCAAACGTTACATCACGCAGCACCTGGAACGAGCTGCGGGGCGTTTGATTGAGAACAGGTTTAAGCATGAGAAGGCCGATATAACAGAACGGGCCCGCGATGAGGCGAGCCCGCTTTAAGGGTTAATTCAGGACCACGTTGGCCGCCACGGCAACCTGATAGATGACCTGGGTAATATCTTTGATGGACTGCATCATTTTGCTGTCCACTTTCGGCATGACCAGAATCTGATCGCCTGCCATCACATCACCGCCGTCTTTAAACTCCATCAGCCCGTTGGCATGTACCACGGCAATACGCTGGTCGTTCGCACGGTCGGTAAAGCCGCCCGCCCAGGCCACATAGTCTTCCAGAGTGGCGCTTTTGTTGTAGACCACCGCCTGCGGCATCATCACTTCGCCACCCACCTGAATCAGGTCGGTCTTGTTCGGGATCACAATCTGGTCGCCCTGTTCCAGCAGGATGTTGGCAATCACGCCCTTATCCGACACCACCACTTTCCCCAGCGGCTGGATCTTGCGGGCTTTTTCCACGAAGCGCATCACCAGCTCGGCTTCTTTAGTACGAATGGAAGCTTCTCCGTCGGAATTTGCTGGCGCGGTAAACACGCTGCGCTCCAGGCGGTTCAAGGAGTCTTCCAGCATCTCTTTCTGCCGCGCGGCCACGCTCTTACGCATGATGTAGATCGAGCCGTAATCTGCCATGTTCGGGTCAATCGGAATATGGTTCAGCAGATCGTGCAGTCGGGTCTCTTTACGCACGGTGAAGTAAGATGGTCCACGGTAGCTGCCCATCACCTGCACGTCGTAAACCTGGGCATGCATATCGTCGTTGAACAGCACTTTGTCGCCGTCGCTCAGCTGAATGCGGTCAAAATCTTTATACGGCATATAGACCGAGAACGGGCCGCTGGCGCGATCGCCAATTACGCCCACGTGGCTCACCTTCGCGAGCGGCAGGGCGTAATCGATAAGCTCGGAGCCCAGCGCGCTGCTGTTCTTTAACTCGAAGCGGAACGGGTTACGCACTTTACCGGCCACGTTGATCATCGGCCCCTGCGGTTCAACCAGGATCACGTCCTGATCCTTCAGCGCCAGCTTCGGCATTTTGCCCTGCTGCATAAACTCGTACAGGTCGATCTGTTGAATGACCCGGTTCTGACGCAACACCTTAATATGACGGTAGCTGCCGCGATCGGAGTCGATACCGCCTGCGCGTTTCAGGAAATAGAGCACGCTGTCGGAAGACTGGCCGGCATATTGCCCCGGACGGATCACCGGGCCGGTCACAAATACGCTGACCGGCGTTGCTGTAAGTAAATTTACGTAAACATTAACGTTATTGGTAAATACTTCACTGATGTGGCTGGTGACTAAGTTATTGACTTTACTTGCCGCTACGTTTTTTACATTAATCGGCCCGACATCAGGGATGAAAATATTACCCTGATTATCAACGGTGACGACGTTGGAGAAATTGACTGCGCCCCAGATCCAGATATTCAGCTTATCGCCGGGAGCGATCAGGTAATTATCAGTCAGACCGTCACTGCGCTCGGTTTCATAGCCACCGGCAAACAGGTTGGCACCATAAGGAGGGGGCAGACCGGACTCGGACTGCGGGAGTAATTTACGCACGTCGGACTCGCCCGGCAGTAACATGCCCTGGCGGTTTTGCTGCGTAAAAGTCCCGGTGGTAGAGGAGGTGTTCGCCTGACCGCTCATCGCCTGGTCACCGCCGAGTTGCAGTCGGCCGTCGCCGGTATCTGCCGGGGTGTTCATTCCAAAGGCCTGAGCATCTTCCTTAGAAGGGGCGGCAATGGCAGCGCAAGAGGCGCAGGCCAGCAGCAGAATGGCACTCAATTGCCGAAATTTCGTTATCTTCACAACATTTCTCTTCAAAATTATTGAACGGCAAGCAAGTTGCTGGCAGATGCCTGTTCCAGTTGCGGTATCAGATACCAGGTATCACCGTTCTTGCAGGTCACGCCGCGCTGCGACTGGTTGTAATTACGGTTACGCAGCAGTTCAATGCATTCCAGCCCCAGGGCAGAGACATAGCGCTGACCCAGAGTAAAGGTGGTGCCATTGGCGCTAAGAGTAGCGCCCTGCGGCAGGGTGTTCAGAGGTTGTTGCAGGTTAGCTGCCATAGCGTGGAGATCGGTCGAAGCGGCTTGATTTACAAGCGGTCTTGAGGCTTCAACCTGCTTCGGGGAATATGCACAGCCACTCAGGATGAGGGCGAGCGAAATCACCAGAAGGCGAGTTGCGTTCTTCATTTGTAAATATTTTCCATGTATTCGGAACCTGGCGTGTAAATATAAAAATTCGTAGGTACCCGACTGTTTATATTGCCCAAAAAGTTGACCCGAAGGCCAGGGAGCAGAGGCGCATAGCTGAGGAAGTGAAGCAATAAAGGGCAAAAAAAAGGTAGGCTACCGCACGGAAAATGACGATTCCGGTTAGAAAGTGTTCAATTTGCTTTAGGGTGCTGCCATAAAAAAACTATTCAGTAAACAACTAAATCGTTTTTTATTATTCATGAAAGTGTTTTTGTGTGGCGAAGATTACATAAATTTGCAGATTGTGTCATTTCAAATTTCAGAAATCAGCTCTGAAAAAGGGGAAAAGTCCGAAAGACTATTAACTCTGGTGGGGGTGGCAAAAGCGTATATTGGACATTAGTTTCTGATAGTGATTGTTTCAATTTAAGAGAGTGGAAAACAAATAAGCGCCAGCCGAAATTCGGCTGGCGAAGGGGTATTAAACGGTTATTTCTTGTTCAATTAACACCGGATGAAATCTGCGCTTAAAGTAAATCAGGCCGTGTCCCTCCTGGCTCAGGATGATATTTTTGATCGCCACCAGGTAAACCAGATGGGTGCCGATGGTCTGCACCTGGGTTATCTCACCTTCCAGGCTGGCCAGCGCCTCTTTTAATACCGGCTGGGCCAGCTGGCCTTTGTGCCAGCAGGAGAGCGTAAACCGCTCCTCCATTGCCATACCGGTCATCCCGGCAAAATGACGCGCCATTATCTCCTGCTCGTGGTTGAGCACATTAATACACAGCTTGCCGTTGCCCTGAAATACCGGGTTCATGGCGCTGTTAGCATTCAGGCACACCATCACCGACGGCGGGGTATCCGTCACCGAGCAGACCGCGGTGGCGGTGATGCCGCAGCGTCCGGCGTCGCCATCGGTGGTAATCACATTGACCGCCGCAGAGAGGCTGGCCATCGCGTCGCGAAAACGCAGGCGTTGTTCATCATGTTGCATATTGACCTCCCGCTGCGTTATTTCAGCAGCTTGTCGAGCAGGTTGATATCGGTGTTGTTGTGCAGGTGTGGAACCGTCCAGCCGTTCTGGTCGTACTCAGACAGGCAGCGGTCGACCATCGCCATCATCTTGTCCATGTTGCCGGAGGTCTGCGCCTGGCGCAGACACTGCAGGCGGATTTCGTCCTGGCTGCCGGAGTAGTTGATCTCATACAGCTCGTGGCGGCCGCCGAACTCGCTGCCGATGGCATCCCACATCAGTTTCAGGATCTTGATGCGCTCCACGTGGTCCATGCCGTTGGAGCCGCGCACGTATTTCGCCAGGTATTTATCGATCTGCGGGTTGTTGAGATCCCGGGCGCTGGACGGCAGGTAGATCAGGCCGCTGGTGACGTTGCGCTCGATGATATTTTTGATCTTCGCATAGGCCATCGGCGCCATGACGCGGTAGGTTTGCAGCGCCGCGTGATCCGGCAGGTACGCGCCGTTCACCCACGGGGTCGCTTCCGAGCACATGGAGTCGCTCAGCGCCCAGAACATATTGCGCCAGGCCACCACTTCACCCAGATCGGCCTGTACGCCGCGGAACTCGGCCGTACCGGTGCACTCCAGCGATTTTTTCAGCAGGGCGGTGATGAAGTCGAGCTTCACCGCCAGACGTACGCAGGCCTGGAGAGGGTACATTCGCGCGAAGCCGCCCTCCATGGTCCAGCGGCGGCAGCGGTCGAAATCGCGGTAGATCAGCACGTTCTCCCACGGGATCAGCACGTTATCCATCACCAGGATCGCATCGTTCTCGTCGAAGCGGCTGGTGAGCGGGTAGTCGTAAGGGGAGCCGGTCGCGCCGGCCACCAGCTCGTAGGAGGCGCGGGAGATCAGCTTCACGCCTTCGGCATCCATCGGGGCGACAAACATCAGGGCGAAGTCCGGGTTGTCGCCCATCACCTGCGCCGAGCCAAAGCCAATCATGTTGTAGTGGGTCAGCGCCGAGTTGGTAGCGACCACTTTCGCGCCGCTGACGATGATCCCGGCGTCGGTCTCTTTTTCCAGTTTGATATAGACATCTTTCACTTCGTCGGCCGGCTTGTGGCGATCGATCGGCGGGTTGACGATAGCGTGGTTAAAGTACAGGCCGGTTTCCTGAATGCGGGTATACCAGTTGCGGGCGTTCTGCTCGAACTGACCATAAAAGGCCGGGTTAGCGCCCAGCGCACAGCCAAAGGCCGCTTTGTAGTCCGGGGTGCGTCCCATCCAGCCGTAGCTCAGGCGTGACCACTCGGCGATGGCATCGCGCTGCTGACGCAGGTCGTTGGCACTTTTCGCGACGCGGAAGAACTTATGGGTGTAACCGCCGCTGCCGGTATCGGTGTTCCAGCACAGCGTGTCCTGCATGTCGGGTTTGTGTAGCGCATCGTACAGTTGCGCGACCGAGGCTGCCGCATTGCGAAACGCCGGATGGGTGGTCACATCTTTTACGCGTTCGCCGTAGATGTAGATCTCCCGGCCATCCTGCAGGCTTTTCAGGTACTCTTCGCCGGTTAACGGGCGGGTAGTGCTAGCGCGGAAATCTTCAGGTTTCATGGCGACCTCTTCAGTATTTATCGGATATTAAATGTTAAATTTATGTGTTGTTTTTGTTGTTTAATTGAAGCGTGAGAGAGGCGGGACGTGAAGGGACGAATGGGTCAACGACGGGTACTTTTCAGGCGGAGGTGAGAATTGTGATCGGGGTGGGTTTTGCCGGGTGGCGGCTTCGCCTTACCCGGCCTCCGTTCTGTAGCCGCCTGCTTCTGGAAGCATGCTCGCAAAGTTCAAAGTAACCTGATGAAACACAAGGTTTTGACTTTTTTTTATCTTCGTTGAGTCGTAAGGTGCCTGTGTTGCGGCGATAACCGCAGCCGGGCGTGAGAACCTGAAAACACGAGGTAACTTCCATTCATAATGTAAGGAGTGCCTTATGGCTACTATCCCAACCCCGTCTTACTCCCACTTTGAAGAAGACGTTCTCCACCAAATCATTACCCAACCCCTCCCGGCTTCGGCAGATCTCTTCGACGTCGCGGACGCGTGCGCCGCATTTGTTTGCGTCCTCATCGACACTCACGACGATGAAGCAAGCCATGCCCTGTGCGGGCGTTTATTGCAGGCGTTAAACCAGTTTCGCCATCTTTGTGATGAGGATTTGCCGCCGCATCTCATTGAGCAGCTGATCGCGGGTGAAAGCGTAACCTCGTGCATTCCCGATTGCTGGCAGGAGACCGCCACGCTGGTGGAGTATGCCCAGGCGCTTACCCAGGCATTGTTGAGCAATACGCTGCCGCCACCGGTGGCAAAATCCTTAAAAGGGTTGCTGCATGACGTGGTGTATCTGTTGGCGGAATTTGTGAAGGAGCCGTACCTGACCGTGCATTGATCCTGTGCGCTCTGGTTGCCGGGTGGCGCTAACGCTTACCCGGCTTACGATCCGTAGCCCCGGTAAGCGCAGCGCCACCGGGGGAAGCGTGCGCCGTCACGACACCGGCACTTTCTGCGCCCGATACATACTCGGCGAGCATCCCACCAGCCGGTTAAAGAACCGGGCAAAATAGGCCGGGTCTTTAAACCCCAGCTGCCAGGCAATTTCGCTGACCGTGTTGTCGGAGAAGAGCAATAGCCGCCTGGCCTCGCGCAGCTGGCGGTCGAAGATGAGGCGTTTTGGTGGCCTATTGGCGAAGCGGCGACAGATGTCGGTCAGCCGCGACTCGGTGAGGTGCAGTTCGCGGGCAAAATCCGGCACCGTCCAGTGCTGGTGGTAGTGACCGTCAACCATCTGGTTGAAACGCTGGAACAGTTTCAGCTCGCCGCGCATGCCGTTGGCGGCGTGATCGTCCAGAGGGGCGTTGCGCAGCAGTAGGGTAAATACCGCCTGCGCCAGCAGCGCCAGAGTATGTTCCCGCCCGGCAAGCTGGGCGGTGGACTCCCGTTCAATCAGCCGCCAGTAATGAGAGAGCGCCGCCAGCTCGTCGGGTTTATCGGCGAGCGACAGGCAGATCCCCGGCAGCCCGAAGGTCTCCCGGGTGCCGGGATAGAGCACCTCAAGCAGCGGCCAGATCAGATCCTCGTGCACCGTCAGCACGTGGCCGTCGCTGTCCGATTCGGTAAAAAACGCATGCGGCACCGAGGGCGGCGTCAGGACAAACAGCGGGGCCTGCACCGAGTGGCGGTGATCGTCCAGCTGGAGCTCGATCTGCCCGGTATCAAGAAAGTGCATCTGAAAATAGCGGTCGTGGCGATGGGCCTGCATGTCGCGGCCAAAAAAGGCCGCCATACGGCCAAAGGACTGATAATGCACATCGTCCGTTCCCAGACTCTCGTCGTACTCTTTGCTGATGTCGATATTGGCAATCGGGCTCTGGCACATAATCGCTCCTTAATGGATCTTCTGCGCCGCCATCCCCGGCGCGCTTTCACGGCTCTCCTGGCGGGTCATCGGGATCCGCGTCAGTACCAGCGCTCCCACCACCAGCAGCCCGGCCACGAACCACAGCCCGGAGCTGAAGCTGCCGGTGGCATCACGCAGAATGCCGATCAGCAGCGGGCTGACGGCGGAACCAACGTTGCCGATGGCGTTGATCACCGCCAGCGCCACCGCCCGGGACTGGAGGCTAATAACCTGATCCGGGGTAGTCCAGAAGATCGCCATGGCGGTAAACGACCCGGTTGAGGCCATGATGATGCCAAGCAGCTGGATCAGGCTGTGATCGGTCGCCGACGCCAGCAGCCATCCCGCCGCGGCAAACAGATACGGCAGGATGGTGTGCTTTTTTCGCTCTTTCAGCCTGTCCGAGCGGCGGCTCCACCACAGCATGCCAAGGATGGTACAAAACTGCGGGATCGCCGCCAGCAGGCCAATCACGATATTGCTGCTGCCGGTGTTAAAGCTCTGCAGGATCTGCGGCGTCCAGATGTTGATGGCGCTCAGGGTGTTGGTCAGACAGAAATAGGCCAGAGTGTAGAGCAGCACCGCCGGAGTCAGCACTTCACGTAGCGTCGAACGCGGCGTAGCGGCATGCGCCACGGCGTTCTCCTGCTCGCGGGCGATCATCGTTTTCAGGGTCTGTTTCTCTTCGTCGTCCAGCCAGGTGGCTTGATCCGGCGTGTCGTTCAGGAAGAACCAGGTTACCACGCCGAGCACCACCGACGGCAGCCCCTCCAGCAGGAACAACCACTGCCAGCCCTTCAGGTTCCACAGCCCGTCCAGCGCCAGAATATAGCCCGAGAGGATCGAGCCGAGCATCATGGTCACCGGCATGGCGATCATAAACAGCGCGTTGGCGCGGGCGCGATGATAGGCGGGGAACCACCAGGTCAGATAGACCAGGATCCCCGGCAGGAAGCCGGCTTCGGCAATGCCCACCAGCATACGCAGAACGTAGAGCGTCTGCGGGCTGGTGGCGAACATGGTGCAGGTCGAGGCGATGCCCCACACCACCATGATCCCGGCGATCCAGCGGCGCGCGCCGATCTTCGCCAGCATGATGTTGCTGGGGATCCCGCACAATACATAGGTGACGTAAAACAGCGTGGCGGCCAGGCCAAACATAGTTGAAGTCAGGCCCAGATCTTTCCCCATCGTCAGCCCGGCAAAGCCGATGTTGATGCGATCGAGGAACGAGAAGACGAACAGAATAAAGAGAAACACGATCAAACGACGGAACAGCTTATTAATGACGCGATGTTCAACGGCTTTATTATCTTGCAGGGTAGGGGTCGTCATGGTGCGCTCCAGATCTTACGTTTAGTAGACGGATTTATTGTTATTAACTGACGTAACCGGTTTATCGATAAAGCGTGCCGCCAGCGCCTCGGCGCCGCGGGCGAGCAGGGTGGTATCCACGCCGACGGCAACAAACAGCGCCCCGAGTTCGAGGTAGCGACGGGCCAGCTGTTCGTTCGCCATCAGGATGCCGGGGGCTTTACCCGCGGCACGGATCTGCGCGATCGCCTGCTCAATGGCGGCCTGCACCTCCGGGTGCTGGGGGTTACCGGCAAAGCCCATGTCGGCGCTGAGATCCGCCGGGCCGATAAAGACGCCGTCCACCCCGTCCACGTCCAGGATTTGCGGCAGGTTCTTCAGCGCCTCGCGGGTTTCGATTTGCACCAGCACGCACATGGCCTCATTGGCCTGATGCAGGTAATCGGGAATGCGGTTCCAGCGTGACGCTCGCGCCAGCGCGCTGCCGACGCCGCGAATGCCCGCAGGTGGATAACGTGTCGAGCGCACCGCCAGACGCGCTTCGTCGGCATTCTGTACCATCGGCACCAGCAGGGTTTGCGCGCCCACGTCCAGCAGCTGTTTGATCTGCACCGGATCGTTCCACGACGGGCGCACCACCGGCTGGCTGGGGTAGGGGGCCACGGCCTGCAACTGGGTCAGGACGGTTTGCACGTTGTTGGGGGCGTGCTCGCCGTCGATCAGCAGCCAGTCGAAGCCTGCTCCGGCCAGCAGCTCGGCGCTGTAGCTGCTGGTCAGCCCCAGCCATAAGCCGATTTGCGGTGTTCCGGCTTTCAGGGCGTCTTTAAAGGCGTTATTCATGCTCTTTCCTTATACAAAGCGGCAACTGATGGAGCCCATGTTGCCGTAATCGACATGGAAGGTGTCGCCCTTGCTGGCGGTGACCGGGCGGGTGAAGGAGCCGCCGAGGATGATCTGTCCCGGCTCCAGCTGCACGTCATACGGCGCCAGCTTGTTCGCCAGCCAGGCCACGCCGTTGGCCGGGTGGTTGAGTACCCCCGCGGCGACGCCGGTCTCTTCGATCACCCCGTTGCGGTAGAGCAGGGCGGAGATCCAGCGCAGATCCAGCTCGTCCGGGCGGATCGGGCGGCCACCGAGGATCACCCCGGCGTTGGCGGCGTTGTCGGAGATGGTGTCGAACACTTTGCGCGGGCGCTGGGTTTCAGGATCGATGTTGTGGCAGCGGGCGTCGATCAGCTCCAGCGCCGGGATGACGTAATCCGTGGCGTTATAGACGTCGAACATCGTGCAGTTCGGGCCGCGCAGCGGTTTCGCCAGCACGAAGGCCAGCTCCACTTCGATGCGCGGTACGATAAAGCGGTCGGTGGGGATATCGCTGCCGTCGTGGAAAAACATGTCGTCGAGCAGGGCGCCGTAGTCCGGCTCGCTGATCTGCGAGCTGGCCTGCATCGCTTTTGAAGTCAGGCCGATCTTGTGGCCCTTCAGGGTGCGGCCTTCGGCGATTTTCAGGCTCACCCATTCGCGCTGCACGGCGTAGGCGTCTTCAATAGTGATCGCCGGGTAATCCAGCGAGATCGCGCGGATCTGCTCCCGGGTCTGTTCCGCCTGATGCAGGCGATGGGCAATCAGGGTATGGATCTGTTTATCGAGCATGGCGGTTTCCTGTGGCATTGCCGGGTGGCGCTGGGCTTACCCGGCCTACGGTTCGGTGCTGCTGTTGCCGGGTGGCGCTGCGCTTACCCGGCCTACGGTTCGGTGCTGCTGTGCCGGGTGGCGCTTCGCTTACCCGGCCTGCGGTTCGGTGCTGCTGTGCCGGGTGGCGCTTCGCTTACCCGGCCTACGGTTCGGGGTCGTTGACGTTGTAGGCCCGGTAAGCGAAGCGCCACCGGGCGTGAGGGCGCGCTACTTAAATAAGGCGTGCACATTGTTCTGTTTGAAGTTCAGCGTCGGGTGCAGCTCTTCGATTTCAAACGACAGCGCTAGGTAACGGGCGTCCATCAGCCCGGCGAAATGGTCTTTAATCAGCGCGAACAGCATCTCACCCACCTGCTGACGGCTCTCCAGGCTACGGCCCGCGCCAATCTTCAGCGTCATGTGCACAAAGGCGTAATCCTGTTTGCCGTCGGCCATCTGCCAGGTGTCCACCCAGTGCGCGCGGCTGCGGATCCCACCGAGGGGGAAGATCCCGGTGGCTGCCAGCGCCTCGTTGACGCGGGCAAACAGGCCCGGCAGGTCAGCCTGCTCACGGATGTTCTCGGTACATTCGACAATAAAGTGCGGCATGGGGCGTCCTTAAGCGGGCAGAGGGAAGACGGCGTTAACCTGGCCGGTGCCGGAGCTGGGGAACAGCTCGGTGAGAAACTCCACCTTACCGTCGTAGTTGTCCCAGCCGAGCATGCCGAGCAGCATCACCGTGTCGTGCATATTGCCTTCGCCGTAGCAGTAGTCGGCATACTCCGGCAGCATGCTGCAAAACTCCCTGAACTGGCCTTCGCGCCACAGCTTCACCACCCGCTCGTCCATCTGGCGATCGAACTCGCGGGTGTAGCTGTTCATCCCTTCCTCTGCGCGCTGGTCGTCGATAAAGCGGTGCGACAGCGAGCCGCTGGCCAGCACCGCCACGGTGCCGTCATATTTTTCAATCGCGCTGACGATGGCCTCGCCCAGCCTGCGGCTGTCGGCAAAGTCATGCACGGTGCAGAACGCCGAGATGGAGACCACTTTGAAGTGCTTATCCGCATTCATGTAGCGCATCGGCACAAGGGTGCCGTACTCCAGCTTCAGGCTCGGGATGTTGTGCGCTTTGGCGCGCACGCCCATCGCTACCGCTTCGTCGGCGATCAGCTGGCCCAGCTCGGGGTTGCCGTCGTAGTCGTAGGTCATGTCGCGGATAAAGTGCGGCAGCTCGTTGCTGGTGTAGATGCCTTTAAAATGGTCCGCACAGTTGATGTGGTAGGCACTGTTTACCAGCCAGTGGGTGTCGAAGACGATGATGGTATCGACCCCCAGCTCGCGGCAGCGTCTGCTGATCTCTTTATGTCCGTCGATGGCCCCCTGACGGCAGCCAAAGTTTTTACCGGGTATCTCAGAGAGATACATCGACGGCACGTGAGTAATTTTTGCGGCCAACGCTAACTTGCCCATCTCATACCCCCCATTTTGGGATCGGATGATCGCCCATGGAGATACAGACGTTTTTCATCTCCGCGAACACCTCAAAGCTGTATTCCCCGCCTTCACGTCCGGTGCCGGAGGCCTTCACGCCGCCAAACGGCTGGCGCAGATCGCGCACGTTCTGGGTGTTCACAAACACCATGCCCGCTTCGATGTTGCGGGCCAGGCGCAGCACCTTGCTGACGTCCTGGGTCCATATGTATGAGGCCAGGCCGTACTCCACGTCGTTCGCCAGCCGCAGCCCTTCGGCTTCATCTTTAAATGGCAGCAGGCAGGCCACCGGGCCGAAGATCTCCTCCTGGGCCACGCGCATGCGGTTGTCGACATCCGCCAGCACGGTCGGACGCAGGAAGTTGCCGCCCTTCAGGTGCGCAGGCAGATCCGCCGGTTTGTCCGGGCCGCCCGCCAGCAGGGTGGCACCCTCTTCAATGCCGAGGCGGATGTAGCCGGAGACCTTCTCCCAGTGCTGCTGGCTAATGAGTGCGCCAATCTGGGTGTTCGGATCGGTCGGGTCGCCTACGCGCAGGCGGTTGGCGCGCTCGGCAAAGCGTTTGACGAATTCCGGGTAGATGCTCTGCTGGATGAAAATGCGCGAGCCGGCGGTGCAGCGTTCGCCATTGATCGAGAAGATGGTGAACAGGGCGGCGTCCAGCGCGCGCTCGATGTCGGCATCTTCAAAAATCAGCACCGGGGATTTGCCGCCCAGCTCCATGGAGTATTTCTTCAGCCCGGCATTTTTCATGATGTTGCGCCCGGTGGCGGTGCCGCCGGTGAAGGAGACGGCGCGCACGTCGTGATGGCGCACCAGCGCGTCGCCTGCCGTCGCACCGTAGCCCTGCACCACGTTGAGCACGCCCGCCGGAATGCCCGCCTCCAGCGCCAGCTCGCCCAGACGGTCGGCGGTCAGCGGAGAGAGTTCAGACATCTTCAGCACCGCGGTGTTTCCGAGTGCCAGGCAGGGCGCGACCTTCCAGGTGGCGGTCATAAACGGCACGTTCCACGGCGACACCAGCGCGCAGACGCCCACCGGCTGCACCAGGGTGTAGTTGAGCATCTTGTCGTCGACCGGGTAGGTTTTGCCGTTCATCTGCTGGCACACCTCGGCGAAGAACTCGAAGTTGTGCGAGGCGCGCGGAATGAGCACGTTTTTGGTCTGGTGGATCGGCAGGCCGGTGTCGGCGGTTTCCATGGCGGCGATCTCGGGCACGTTCTGGTCGATCAGGTCGCCCAGACGGCGCATCAGGCGCGCGCGCTCCTTCATCGGCAGGTTGGCCCACTTCGGGAACGCCGCTTTCGCCGCCTCTACCGCCTGGTTAATCTCGGCTTCACCCCCCGAAGCCACCTCTGCCAGCACCTCGCCGGTAGCCGGGTTGGTGGTGTGGAAAGTCTCGCTACCCGCCACGTTTTTGCCGTTGATCCAGTGGTTTATCTTTTTCATTACTTTGCCTCCTCGCTGACAATCCGGTTGACCAGACGGCCAACGCCTTCCACTTCCACTACCACTTCATCGCCCGGGCGCACGTCGGCCAGCCCTTTTGGCGTGCCGGTAGCGATCATGTCGCCCGGCTGCAGGGTCATAAACTCACTCAAATACGCGATCAGGAACGGGATGCTGAAGATCAGATCGGCGGTGCTGCCCTGCTGGCGCAGCTCGCCGTTGATCCAGGTGCGCAGGGTAAGGTTGTGCGGATCGGCAATCGCCGATTTATCGACGATCTGCGGGCCGATGGGCGTCAGGCCGTCGCGGCTTTTCACCCGCAGGTTCGGACGGTAGTAGTTTTCCAGGTAATCGCGGATCGCGTAGTCGTTGCAGACCGTGTACCCCGCCACGTACTCCATGGCGTCGGCTTCGGTGACGTTACGCGCGGTTTTGCCGATCACCACCACCAGCTCGGCTTCATAGTGCATGTACTCGACGTTGTCCGGGCGCACGGAAGTCTGGTTGTGCTCGTTAAAGGTGTTCGGCGCTTTGATAAATACCAGCGGCTCGGTGGGCGGTTTAAAGTCCAGCTCGCTGGCGTGATCGGCGTAGTTCAGCCCCAGGGCAAACAGCGTGCCGCTGGTGGAGAGCGGCCAGGCGAAGGTGCGTTCTTTTGCCAGCTCGCGGGCGTTGACCACGCTGTTTTCCAGCGTCGGCAGCCCTTCAGCCAGCACGCGCACGCGGTCGCCCGGGTGCAGGGCCACGCGGGACTGCGGGGTGCCCAGCAGAATGGCGTCGCCCGGATTGAGGGTGGCGAAGGCGCTCAGCTCGCTCAACAGGGTGGCGGCGTTGCGCTGCAGATCGGCAGTGCTCCAGCGATCCACTTCCCGGCCGTTGATCTCGGTGACGAGCGTCAGGTTATCGACGTTATTAATCGACGCGCTTTCACCCACGGGGCAGAACCCGTCCCGGCATTTGGCTTTGATCGCCGGGCGGTAGAAGCTCTCCTCCGGCAGGCTTACCTCGTTCGCCAGCGCGTACCCCGCAATGTAGTCGGCGGCCTCTTCCGGGCTGATTTTGCTCGCGGTCTTGCCGACAATCAGCGCCACCGTCGCGCCGCTCAGCACCTGTTCGCCTTCGGGATGCGGGATGGCATCGCCGGAGCGGATCAGGGTATTGCGCGGTTTGATAAACCAGACGGCGGTTTTCGGCGGCGTGTTGTAAGGGGGCTGGTTAAATGCGTCGCGCCAGGCGTCGAGCTGGCTGCGGTGATTGAGTGCCACCGCGAAAACAGTACCTTTCATTCCTTTCTCCTCTGGCCCGGTTAGCGGGTTTTGAGTTCATTAATATGTTAATGATTAGGTTTTAGCCCCTTGCTGTGCATTTGGCAAACAGAAGTAAATAATTTGTGATATCAATAACAATAAATTTACATGTGTTTTAATTTTCTGTTATAAATCAGTGGAATAATATTTTTATGTGATATCTGTTAGACTTTTCGTCCGCGCCGCGGGTGCCGGAAAGCCGCGTGAGGTATTGATTGTTTCGTTATTAATGATGTTGAGGTGGGAGCGCCATGCACGATTCGTTAACTATCGCACTACTCCAGGCGCGGGAAACCGCGATGACCTTTTTTCGCCCGATTATCAAGCAGCACAACCTGACGGAGCAGCAGTGGCGGATCGTACGCGTGCTGGCGGAACACCCGTCGATGGATTTTCACGATCTGGCTTTTCGCACCTGCATTCTGCGTCCGAGCCTGACCGGCATCCTCACGCGCATGGAGCGCGACGGGCTGGTGCTGCGCTTAAAGCCGCTCAACGACCAGCGCAAGCTGTACGTCTCCCTGACGCAGACCGGGCAGAAGCTGTATGAAACCGCGCAGGCGCAGGTGGAAGAGGTTTACCGGCAACTCGAGGCGCAATATTCGCCAGAGAAGATGCAACAGCTGACCGCGCTGCTGCGGGAGTTTATTGCACTGGGCGATCGGCATAATGCCAGACAGGAAGATGAGTAGGGCCGTTCACTCATCAGCACGATTTCCGTAAAGTTTTCGCTTCCCAGGCCGAAAATTCTGTACCTGTCTGGTGGAATGAGAAATCATGTTAAATCGTATCAAGATTGTTACCAGCTTATTGCTGGTTTTGGTTATTTTTGGCCTTTTACAACTCACATCCGGTGGTCTTTTCTTTAATGCCTTAAAGCATGACAAAGAAAACTTCACCGTCCTGCAAACCATTCGTCAGCAACAATCCACGCTTAACAGCAGCTGGGTCGCGTTGCTGCAAACCCGTAACACCCTGAACCGCGCGGGTATCCGCTACATGATGGATCAGAACAACATCGGTAGCGGTGCGACCGTAAACGATCTGATGCAGATTGCTTCTGCTTCCCTGAAGCAGGCGGAAAAAAGCTGGGCGGAATACGAAGCCCTGCCGCGTGACCCGCGTCAGAGCGAAGGCGCCGCGCTGGAAATCAAACGTAACTACGACATCTATCACGGTGCGCTGGCCGAGCTGATCCAGCTCCTGGGCGCAGGCAAGATTAACGAGTTCTTCGATCAGCCGACCCAGAGCTACCAGGACGGTTTTGAGAAGCAGTACGTTAACTATCTGCAGCAGAACGACCATCTGTACCAGACTGCCGTCGATGACAGCAACAGCTCCTACAGCCAGGCCATCTGGATCCTGCTCAGCGTGCTGATCCTGGTGCTGGTGGTGATCGTTGCCGTCTGGGGTGGCATCCGTCACGCCCTGATCGTGCCGCTGAACCGCCTGACCGACAGCATTCGCCATATCGCCAGCGGCGACCTGGTGAAGCGCATCGAGGTGGAAGGCTCTAACGAGATGGGGCAGCTGGCCGATACGCTGCGTCATATGCAGGCTGAACTGATGCGTACCGTGGGCGACGTGCGTAATGGCGCCAATGCCATTTACAGCGGTGCGAGCGAAATCTCCATGGGCAACAACGATCTCTCCTCCCGTACTGAGCAGCAGGCCGCTTCCCTGGAAGAGACCGCTGCCAGCATGGAAGAGCTGACCGCTACCGTGAAGCAGAACGCCGAGAACGCCCGTCAGGCAAGCCATCTGGCGCTGAGCGCGTCCGAAACCGCGCAGAAAGGCGGTAAAGTGGTGGATAACGTGGTGCAGACCATGCGTGACATCGCCGGCAGTTCGCAGAAGATTGCCGACATCATCAGCGTGATCGACGGTATTGCTTTCCAGACCAACATCCTGGCGCTGAACGCTGCGGTTGAAGCGGCGCGTGCCGGTGAGCAGGGTCGTGGTTTTGCGGTGGTGGCCGGTGAAGTGCGTAACCTGGCGCAGCGCAGCGCCCAGGCAGCCCGCGAGATCAAGAGTCTGATTGAAGACTCCGTGGGTCGCGTTGAGCTGGGTTCTACCCTGGTTGAGAGCGCCGGTGAAACCATGGGCGAGATCGTCAGCGCGGTGACCCGCGTGACCGACATCATGGGCGAAATCGCCTCTGCTTCTGACGAGCAGAGCCGCGGTATCGACCAGGTGGGTCTGGCGGTCGCCGAGATGGATCGTGTGACGCAGCAGAACGCCTCGCTGGTGCAGGAATCTGCGGCAGCGGCGGCGGCACTGGAAGAGCAGGCGAGCCGCCTGACTCAGGCGGTCGCGGTGTTCCGTATTCAGCAGGAGCAGCAGAAAGCCCGCGCGCACGCGGCGGTAAAAACCGTCGCAACGCCGTTAACGACGCGTAAAGCGGCCGTTTCCGACAGCGGTGATAACTGGGAAACCTTCTGATGTAAAAAAGCGCCCTGTTCAGGCAGGGCGCGTTTAGTTGCCGGGTGGCGGCTTCGCCTTACCCGGCCTACAAGACCGTAGGCCCGCGCAAGCGCAGCGCCGCCGGGCAATGCTCGTTACCCTTCGGCGTTCACCACTTTGATCTCCACCATGCCGATCCCCAGCTGGCGCGGAGAGTGACCCAGGATATTTCCCTCGTTGGTGGACTCCGGTGCCGGAGGCACAATCACCAGCGTATTGCTGCGCGACGGGTTGTCGAAATGCAGCGTGGTAGTGGTGACGTCATTACCGAGGGTCAGGGTTTGCTCTTTATCGCCTATCCGCACCGGAATAGGTTTATTGGCGTTTGGCCCCCAGGCTTTGGCGGTGATCACCAGGTCGAATTTCGTCGGCAGCGGCTGGTTGTATTCGATTTTCACCTCATTCCCCAGCTGGGCGTTAGACCAGCGTCCCCAGGATTCCGGGCGGGAAATGCCGCTGAACTGCTTCACCTCTTCCGGCGCACCGGCGACGTTAAAGATGAAGCTATCAGCTTTGTAGCGAATATCGTTATCGGACACTCTCAGCGTATCAACGTTATGCTGATACCGGTCAGTATTGATGACGGTATCTTTAAAGGCCGTTTTGCCCTTCCAATGCGCTTTATCGACACGCTGCACGGTTTGCTCGCCACCCAGCTGGCCCTGAGAAACACACCAGTCGGTGGAGAGTGCCAGCGGCGGCGACCACAGTTGACCCATCTTGTAGCAGCGATCGACCCAGACGAAGTTATCCCGCGGGGCGAAGTCGGCCAGCTGATAGCGCAGCGGGGCGGAGTATTCGCTTTCCGGCAGCGGTTCAACGCGCTTATCGGAGACGCGCAGCAACAGCGGCAGACGGAAGTGGCTCCCTGAGAACGCCATCATGCTTTTCTGACTGTCGATGGTGAAATCTTTCAGCTCTCTCGGGAAATTCCACAGGCGGATAACGTCCGGTTTCCACGCCAGCATTTTGTCCTTCATGTTGAGGAATACCTCTGACAGCGACTGCCCGGAGAGGCTGCTGCGGCCGAGGCCGATAAAGTTATCCCCGCCGAGAATATCCAGCACCGTTGCGCCGTTATCCATAGTGTTGCGCTTAACGGCCATGACCTCCTGCTGAGGTTTGTCGCCACGCAGGATAAAGAACAGGTTGCTGCGATCCTGCTTGTTGAGCGCATCCCAGGCGGTGTTCTTCATCGCCAGATGATCGGAAGAGACCACAATGACCGTATTTTTAAAGTACGGCGAGGCTTTGATTTTTTCGATCAGCGCCGCGATATGCTCCTGGCTACAGCCCACCGCGCTGAACGACTGATTCGGTTTACCGTCAATCGCGTAGCTCTTGCGCTGGCAGGTGCGGGAGATAAAGCCATCCGGGTGGTGGGTATCTACCGTCAGGGCAAACAGCGAGAAGCGTTTGCCGGACTGCGACAGCTCCTCGAATTTTTTCCAGGTTTCATCCAGCACCGTGTCGTCGTAGAAGCCCCAGTCGTTGCGGTATGCCGGGTCCGCGACGGTGGTTTTTAACTCCTCTGCGCCGTACAGGTGGTCAAAGCCGTGGGACTGCAGGAAGACGTCTTTCCCGGCGAAGCGCAGGTTGGCACCCTGCATGAAATAGTTCTCGTATCCGGAATTTTTCAGGATATCGCCAAGGCAGATATTCTTCGGGAAGAAGCTGGAGACCGAGGCCGAGGCGTTGCCTTCAAAGGGCGCGAACAGCGGGATGCCGCACTGAGACGCGACCATCCCGGCGATGGTGTAATCGGTGCCCGGTAGCTGTGCGGTGTGGCTGAAATCGATCCCTTCGTTCTTAATGGCACCCAGTTCCGGGGCGAGGTCCGGGAAGGCATTATTATCGAAATAGGTGCGCTCAAGACTTTCGCCATAGATATAGACGAGGTTGAGTTTCGGGTTGGGGATCGTTTTGCCCGGCTCTTTGTAATACGCCGCAAAGTCGGGATCGCCGTCGCGCGACTGCGATTTCACCAGCTCGGTGATCTGATGGAACGCCGGGCTGGCATCCACCGAGGCGAGCGCCAGCACCAGCGCCAGCAGGCTGTAGCCGAGGTGATGCGGATGATGACGGCGGCGGCGCAGGATCCAGCCCAGCAGGGCAAACACGCCCACCAGCGCAACCACCACGCCAACACCCGGAAGTATGTACTTACTAACCCCAGCGCCGGTCAGACTGTTGGTCAGGGTATAGAGGACGGCATCGTTAATACCATCCCCGGTAAAATAGTCGCTGGCGTAGAGAGTAATGTTTAAAACGACAAAAAGCCCCAGCACCAGAAGGGTGACGGCAAACCACCAGGTATTACGGCCCGCCTTGCGGGAATAAATCACCACCGAGGCGATAAACAGGGCAACAGAAATAAACTCTGACAACAACTTATCCTCAATAAGGGCAGTCGCTGGTTAGCGGACTAACTGTATAATTTTTGGGTTATACAATGTAATGGCGATGCCATTTAGCTGCAATTGTAGTGTCACGGAATTGTGCTGTTGTTAGGATTTGGTTTAGAAAACGCAATGTTTGACGGGCGTCGCTTTATGCAGAAGGTATAAAGGCCGCGACTCTCGTCGCGGCGCAGGGGGATCAGGAGATAAAGCTGAGTCCCTGTTTCAGGACAAAATCACAGGCCTGGGCTTTGACCTTTTTCGCCAGCGGCGTGTTGCCGATGGTTTCCAGATTAAGCTGCTCGCCGTTATTCGCATTCAGCAGACCCTGGATCCCTTCCAGATAGTTGGTGTCCTGCTGCTGCTCTTGCGGGGTTTCCAGCCCCAGTTTCCCTAATACCTGATTTTTAATATTGGTGGCATCGGTCATCGAGGCCAGCTTCTCTTTGGCGCAGTATTCAAGGATCCCGGCCGCGTTATTCATGTTGCTGGCGCTGAGCGACTCGGTGCCGCTGTTGAGCAGTCCGGTCAGCGAGGAGAGGGAGAGGCCGCCGTTCTGGGATGTGGTGGTACTGGTGCTGTTGTTGCCCGCGCTAAGCTGGCTGGCGGCGCTGTTGAGCGTATCCTGCCAGGAGGAGGCCGCCTGTGCCGCGCCGGTGACCAGCAGGGCGCTTAAGGCTGCGCTGAGAAGAAAATGTGTTTTCATAAAGGCTACTCTGTCGATGGCCCGCCGGGGCGGAATGGCTGGCAGTATAAACCCCCGCGGCACCCGACTTCCCGGGAAAATATCCTAATACTCTTTACCGGTAACGCGGTCGCGGTAGCTTTCCCAGTTAAAGTTTACCCATAAGCTGTTGCCGAGACGCATTCGATCCATGACGCGTTCGCCCAGGAGACGGGTCATCTCGTCCATTTTATGGTTAGTCAGCATGCCGGTCGGGCGTTTGGAGGAGGAGCGACGATCGACGATCTGGTTAATAATCACCTTCTCGTAGCGCGATTCCGTCTGGACACCAATTTCATCAATGACCAACAGGTCAACGTTACTCAGATCGTTAAGCAGCTGTTCTTCGCTGGTGTCACGGTTGGCGAAAGTATCTTTCATGGCGGACATAATATCCGCCACGGTAATGATAAGTACCGATTTACCACGCAGCAGCAGCTCGTTGCAGATGGCGGCGGCAAGATGGTTTTTACCAGTTCCAGGTTTGCCTGAGAAGATGAAACTGGCGATGCTTTCGTCAAATGCCTCCACATACTGGCGGGCTTTCTGCAGGGCTGTCATTTGCCCTTCGTTCTCAACCCTGTAGTTATCAAACGAGCAGTTCTGATGCAGGGGACGGATGCCGGATCGGTTAAAGGTGCGCTGCATTTTCATGGCGCGGTTTTCACGGGTCAACGCTTCAGAACGTAGTTTTCCCTGCTCCTTTTGCCAAGCCAGTAACTCTTCGCCCGTCGTAAAAGTGGGTTTGATATTGGCTGGCATCATTTTTTGCAGCCGTTTCATTAAATCACCGACGTTTTTCATATCACCCTCTGAATCCCGGTGGGATCTGATTATCCGGTTCGGAAATGGCGTTAATATCGCGTTTTTGTGGCCCGCCGCTACTGGCCCGGTTGATCTGCACGCTACGCGCAAGCTTTTGCTGCCACTGGATATGATGGAAGACCTTCCCTTCCGCCTGCCAGTAAGCGGTGAAGGCGGCCAGCTCTTCCGGGGCAACAGGCTGGGTGAGGGCAATGCCCCACAGCGCCGCCTGGCGTTGAAAATCGGGGTCGGGCTGCCAGCCGTTATACATGGCGAATTTGCCCATCGGCACCGCAACCGGCGCGCTGGTGGGTTCGTCGAAGAATTGCGTATCCAGAGTGACATCGCTGGTCGGGCGCGACAGGCGCGCTTCCAGCTCCAGCAGCTGGGCCAGACGCTGGGGCGTGATCGCATAAAAAGCCGGTGTGTTATCGGCAAAAACGGCGACAGTACCGCCTTCAGCATTGGCCAGCACGCCGCGGGGATCGTGCATAAAGGCATCAATGCCAGTGACGCTGGTGGTCAGGATTCTGGAGGACATAATACTTCTCTACTGGATTACTGCGGACGTGATATGGGCTTATGGTAGCACAGAGAGGAGGGGGCAGGCAGGGGTCTGACACCCGCTCTCTGCCCCCCTGAAAAATCAGGAGATAATGTTCAGCGTCACATCAATATTGTTGCGGGTGGCGTTGGAGTACGGGCAGACAATATGCGCCGCATCGACCAGCTTTTTCGCCTCGGCGGCGTCCATCCCCGGCAGGTGGATATTCAGTTTCGCTTCAATACCAAACCCGGTTGGCAGCGGACCGATCCCCACCTCCCCTTCGATAAAGGCATCCTGCGGCAGGGTGATTTTGTCGCGGTTAGCCACAAATTTCATCGCGCCGAGGAAACAGGCTGAATAGCCTGCGGCAAAGAGCTGTTCCGGGTTGGTCACTTCACCGCCCGCGCCGCCCATCTCTTTGGGGACACCCAGTTTGACATCCAGAACGCCATCGGACGATGTCGCGCGGCCATCACGGCCCCCGGTGGCTTTGGCTTTGGCGGTATAGACAACTTTATCTAAAGACATGGCAGGTTCCTTATTTCAGGGTTGTGTGCAAGCTATGGACAGGTATAACGCAAGGCAACCTGAACCGCCATCTTTCGGTAGTGCTGACGCTGGGCCAGCTCATCGGCCCCGTCCTCAAACAGCAGGGTGAAGGTGTAGCTGTTGGCCACATAGTGAAAGCTGAAGCTGCTGATCAGGCGGTGCAAATCGCGGGCGTTCACCGTCTGGTTAAACAGCTGCTTCGCTTTGCCACGCTCAAGGATCGTTTCCAGCAGATCCAGCGCGCTGCGATTCACCTGGCGCAGTAGCGCCGACTGCTGCATAAACCGCCCGCGCTGCATGTTCTCCATGCAGATAATACGGATGTAGTCCGGGTGGTCAGCATGATAATCAAAGGTGGTTTCGACCAGATGTACCAGGGCTTCAACCGGCGGCAGCGCATCCAGACTGAGCTGCTTTTCACTGGCGCGGATCTGGGTGTAAACATACTCCAGCACCAGCAAATAGAGGTTTTCTTTGGTTTTAAAGTGATACACCACCATGCGTTTGGTGGTGCCTGCCTTCTCGGCAATCTGCTCCATGCGCGCGCCGTTCAGTCCGTACTCGGCAAACAGCGAGAGGGCGCTGAGAAAAATTTTATCTTTCAGGCGGGATCCGTCGCTGTTTTCTGCGTGTTCGCTGTCAGGGGTAGACACATCCGTTCCTTACTTAGCCACATGAGGACAGAGGATTATCGCCATGCCAGCGGGATAACACAACTCTCAGACCCGGGGGCGCTTGCGGTAGAGCCAGAGCCCGGGGATCGACAGCCCGATGGAGAGCGCGCCGACAATCGACGAGGCTTTCAGGAAGTTGGTTAACAGCATGATCATCTGCGCTTCGCTGTAGCCAAAATGGCTGATTTTTACCGCCGAAATCATCGCGGTATAGGCCGAAATGCCCGGAAACATCGGAATGACCGCGGCGACGGTAAAGACCTTGGGGTGGGCCAGATACCAGCGCGACCACTGGATCCCGATGCTGCCGACCAGCATTGAGGCCATAAAGGTCGACCATTCGATATTCAGCCCGGCGGTCATCATCGCCATGCGCGAGCCATGCCCTATCGCCCCCAACAGTGCACACCACGGCAGCGCGCGGCGGGGGACGTTAAACACCATGGCAAACCCCACTGCCGGGATGGCCGACAGCATCATGTCCTGGGCCAGCGCCCACAGAAAATCGATCACGCCCATCCGCGGAGCCCCCATAAGGTCATGGCCATCACCACCCCGATACAGGTGGCGAGCGTCAGTAAACTGGCAATCGCCCAGCGCGCCAGGCCAGTATTGATGTGCCCTTTAAACATATCGGCCACGGCATTAATCAGCGGAAATCCCGGCACCAGCAGCAGCACGCTGGCGGCCATGGCGATGGTCGGCGTGCTGGTGAAGGCGGGTATCCGCAGCAACAAACCGGAAACCGTTGTCGCGACAAAGGCGGTAATGCAGAAATTAATTTGCGGGTGCAAATGCCGGTGCGTCAGTAGCTGGCGTACATACATGGCGAGGAAGCTGGCGATAAAGGTAATAAAGGCGCCGTCCCAGCCGCCATTATTGAGTTTGCAGAAGCAGGCGCAGGAGAGACCGACCATCAGCACGACCAGCCAGCGCGGATAGCGTAGCGGCTTGATTTGGCTGAAGCGTTTTTCGATCCCCTGCGCATCCAGCAGCTTATGTTCCGCCATAATGACGATGTGCTGCACTTCGGTCACCACGTGCATGTTGATCCCGCGATCGTGGTTTTTGCGCGTTGAGGTCAGACACTGGCCCGCTTTAATGGTGGTCAGCACGATGGCATTGGATGAGATTGAACTCTCCACGCTGTCCATGCCCAGCGCCAGCCCCAGACGGGTGGAGAGCTCCTCGACCAGGGCGCTTTCTGCGCCGTGCTGCAATAAAAAAAGGCCGCACTGAATACACAGTCGCGTGGCGGCGCGTTGTGATGATTGATCTGCCTGCATCTGTTGCCCTGAGGAGAGAGTGACGATTGGATGATCCTGATGTCTACTTTTAGCACACAACCCGGTGTCGCTTGCTCTGGGTCAGATCAAGGTTTAAGCAGATTCGTGCTCGCTGTATTAGTGAAAAACAGCCTCAATAATTATTAATCTCTATGCTTTTTATATTAATATATTTATTTATTTTATATTTAGAATATCTAATTTGCTGTTTTTGAAAATATCACGGGGTAGGGGTTAACATTTAATGCTAATTTTGCAATATTAATGCCGTTTTTGGCGGTGTATAAATTTGTGATGCTGGTTCTTATCGCACTCTCATTTCGCTCAGTTAATGAAAAAGGAAAACATTACATTTTTACGTCGCCCTGTTAAACAAACAGGTATTTCAATTGGATGAATGACGTGGAATGGCCGTATGAATGGATTCGGAGCGAAAATGCCGTCAATAAGTTGTAAGAGCCTAATAATAATCAGTAAATCACCCATAATGCAAACCGGTCTCGGCAGCATTATGTCACGCTATTTTCCGGATTATGAGCGCGCATTTTGCCGGTCTCAGGAAGAGCTGACGCTTCTTCAGTTACGCCGCGCCATCGTGGTCATCGTGGATATCTCAGGCGACCAGCGTAATCCGCGTAGCCACTGCGATCAATATTACACATTACAGAACCAGTATCGGGATATTCACTGGATTTATCTGGTTCCGCGCGCCATTTATCCCCTCGCCGTCGAACTCTTAATGCGCCCGGAAAGTTCCTTACTTTCCGATATAGAGCCCATTGAAAGTTTAGTGAAAGCCATTCGATCCGGGAGCGAGCACGCGGAGCGTATTAGCCAGACATTATTAAAACCCGAGCCGGAAGAGTTTAATGACAATCAGGATGATGTCATGTTGACCTTTTCGGAACGAAAAGTACTGCGCCTGCTTGGCAAAGGATGGGGGATTAATCAGATCGCTGCATTACTGAAAAAAAGTAATAAAACAGTGAGTGCGCAAAAAAATAGCGCGATGAGACGACTCTCCTTAACCAGTAATGCCGAAATGTATGCGTGGATTAATAGCACCAAGGGAATGAAAGAGCTGAGTTTATTCTCAGCCTATGGAGAGCAAGACGAATGGAAAAGAGCGCTACAAAAAGACATATCGCTATCGTCGAAAAGTGCATGATGAGTGCTATGGGGTTGAAGCATCTTTTTGCCAACCCATCACTTAATGGCTACGAAATACATCTGTTTAGTAACATCGCCAGTTTTCAGTCCACACTTAATTTTGTCCCGTATTCATCGCTGATTTATTCACTCTCTGATGAGCGAGAAGAGCGGCGCAACTGTCTGGTGTGTCTCAAGGAAGTGGCTGCCACCCACGGTATGATTCAGCGAATTGTACTGGCCTCAGACGCGCGAGAAGCGAGCCTGATGAATCAGCTTTCCCCTTCACGTCTGCACGGAATCGTTCTCAAATCCGATCCGCTGGCCGCTCTACAGGAGCAGCTGGGTAAATTGTTGAATGAGACCCGACGGGTGAATGACAGCATAAGCAATCACTGGAACATTCATCGCGGACGGTTATTAAGCCCGACCGAACGCGCCATTTTGCAATTTATGTCGTGTGGCTTTTCCATCCAGGAAATTGCCACCCGACTGGAACGCAACATCAAAACTATTCGTGCGCATAAATTTAATGCCATGATGAAACTTGGCGTGCACTCCGACGTGGGGTTACTGGATGCGGCCGATATTCTGACGCATTTCCCGGTACCGGATCACCGGACACCACGCTTCCTCTCTGCACTTCAGTCCTGATCCAGGATCTCCCGCCCGCGCCAGACCTGGATCTGGCTCGGATTTTACTGACAGACGTCCACCCAGGTTGCTTTAGTGAGCTCGGCCATTCTCTGTGGGGAGATGCGCACCGCGCTGTGAATGGCACCTGCGGCGGGCAGGACTTCGGCATACTCCCTGAGCGAAACATCGCAGTAGATCGCCAGCGGATTTTCCAGCCCGAAAGGGCATACGCCGCCAACGGGATGTCCGGTAATCGTCACCACTTCATCGCTGCTCAGCATGCGGGCTTTCGCCCCAAACGTCTGCTTCAGCTTTTTGTTATCCAGGCGCGCGTCACCTTTGGCAACAACCAGAATCACCTCATCTTTAATTTTCAGCGACAGCGTTTTCGCTATCTGACCCGGCGCGACATTATGCGCCTCGGCAGCCAGCGCAACGGTAGCGGTACTTTGACCCAGCTCGATGACTTCAACGTCAGGGGCATGGTCAGCAAAAAACTGGCGCACAGACTGCAAACTCATTGTTTCCTCCAGAAAAATACTCTGCGTAATCTGTCATAAGAAATTATGCTCTGTAAATATTCCCTAAGTAACAAAACTCCAACATCAGCGATTTCTGGATCCTCTTCACATTCACGGAAACCGGTTACAGTAACCGGTTGCAGACCGTGAAGCAGAGATTAATACTGATTACGTCATTTCCCCTGTATCCAATAATAAGAGTCGATTATGAAACCTATCCGTTTGAGCAGTACCGCTGGTATACGAACCAGCAAGGTGGTGAAAGTGGTATATGGAACACCGTGCGGCGTAATCGCGCCCGAAACGATCGTCTGACAGGAGAGCCGTTATGTCTGCCAACCATGCTGCGTTTAACCTGATATTCCGCTTTGTTGAAAACTATGTCAGCCCCATTGCCGGACGCATCTCTTCCCAGCGTCACGTGATGGCGATCCGCGACGGTTTTATCTCCGCCATGCCGTTTATGATCGTCGGCTCGTTCTTATTAGTTTTTGCCTACCCGCCATTTTCACCGGACACCACCTGGGGCTTTGCCCGCGCCTGGCTGGATATGGCGAAACAGTTTGAAGGCCAGATCCTGACCCCCTTCGATATGACGATGGGGGTGATGTCACTCTATATATGTGCTGCTATCGCCTACAACCTCGGCAAACACTACGTTAAGTCGCACCAGCTCGATCCCTTCATGTGCGCCATGCTGTCGCTGATGGCCTTCCTGCTGATTGCTGCGCCAAAAACCAAAGGTGCATTGCCGGTAGACAGCCTCGGTGGGACGGGGATCTTCACCGCCATTCTGGTGGCGATCTACTGTGTGGAGATGATGCGTTTTCTGAAGGCGCACAATATCGGTATCCGCCTGCCCGATCAGGTGCCGCCGATGATCAAAAACTCCTTCGATCTGCTGATTCCGGTGCTGGTAGTGGTGTTAACCCTTTATCCGCTAAGCCTCTTTATCCAGTCTGAGTTTGGCATGCTGATCCCGCAGGCGATTATGGCCATCTTTAAGCCGCTGGTCTCCGCAGCGGACTCCCTGCCGGCGATCCTGCTGGCGGTGCTGATTGGTCATCTGCTGTGGTTTGCAGGCATTCACGGGGCGGCGATTGTCTCCGGGATGCTGCAGATGTTCTGGCTGACTAACCTCGGGATGAACCAGACCGCGCTGGCGCAGAGCGCGCCGCTGCCGCACATCTTTATGGAGGCGTTCTGGACCTTCTTCATTGTGATTGGCGGCTCCGGAGCAACAATGGGGCTGGTGTTCTGCTACCTGCGCAGCCGCTCGGCGCACCTGCGTTCGATTGGCCGTCTGAGCGTGGTGCCGAGTATTTTCAACATTAACGAGCCGGTGATTTTTGGTACGCCGATCGTGATGAATCCGGTGTTCTTCATTCCGTTCCTGCTGGCTCCGATGGTGAATGCGGTGCTGGCGTGGGCCGCGATGAAGCTGGATCTGATTGGCCGCGTGATCTCCGTGGTGCCGTGGACGGCGCCTGCACCGGTGGGTGCGGCATGGGCGTTGGGCTGGGATTTCCGCGCGGCGGTACTGGTGGTACTGTTAGCCCTGGTCTCCGCCATCATCTACTACCCGTTCTTTAAAGTGTACGAGAAGCAGCTGCTGGCGCAGGAGGCTGAAGAGGCCCAGCGTGCCGAAGAGGAAAGTCAGCAGGTGGCGTAATAAAAGCGAAACGGCAACCCAGGTTGCCGTTTTAGTGTGTGCCCTCAAGCCCGCACGGAACTATTTAAGCGTGCAGTCGCCGCATTGCTGAACATCCGGCAGGCGATAGCGCTGACAGCATGTGCGGCGCACCAGCAGCCCGTCGCGCGGAACCACAGTGCGGTAAAGCGGGTTATCACGTCCATCCGACAGCTGACGAGCGAAGAAAATGGCCTGGCGCAGCGCGTCGACCTTCTCATCACCCAGCAGGGTTTTCATTTCGTTCAGATACCAGTGAATTAAATACCCGGTATTGCTCCAGATAAGTTTGCCGTTGATCTCACCCGTCTCTTCCAGCGCCTCAACCACCGGGATCAGTGCCCGGGTAATCAGCACTTCTATTCTTTGCTGCGCAGAAAGCGAGGTTGTGTGGCTGTCTTCCTGGACGTCGATCCAGAAGCAGGCGGCGCGCCCGGTTTCGTGAAACTCAACGTGGAAATGTTCAGGGGAGAGATCCAGCGCCACATCCTGGGTAAGCAGGGCCAGCATCATCGGCGGCACCATCAGCCCGATATACCATTGCGCCCACAGCGACAGCAGCGGCTTATTCTCGCGCGCCAGCGTCGGTTGATTGCGGTAGATATGATCGGAGTAAGTCGCCAGCAACGACTGCAGTTCAGCAGGGCGTTGCCACTGCGCCAGCGTCAGGGCGTGATGCGGAGGGGGCTCATCCAGCTTGATGACATCCAGCATATGCGCACGCGTCTCGGCAATGGCGTCACGCACCGCATCCGCAAGCCCTGAAGGCCCGGTCGGAAGGCGGGTTTGCCAGATAACATTCTCAATGACGTGTGCAGAGCGTATGGCCATAATTGGGCTGGATAAAAATCTAAATGATAATGATTGCCAATCCTAACTATAGATAAAACCGTGCGCAAGATTTTTTACACAATTACGTCCCGCACTGACAAATGAGAAATTATATCATATGATATTGGTTATCATTATCGAAGTGAGAGATGGATCATGTTGAGCAGAGCGTTAGGGAGTGGATGGGGAGTGATACTGCCGGGGGCGATGATTGCCGGGCTGGCCTTTACCGATCTGTCGCTGGCGGTCTGGAAACTGATTATCGTGTCGGGATTGCTGATGTCATCCGCCATGATCTGGCATAAACAACTGCGGCACTTTGTGCTGCTGCCATCATGTGTAGCGCTTATTGCGGGAATGTGGGTTCTGGCGATGAATCTGAACTGAAGGGATAACAAGAGAGAACGTCAGGAGAGATAAGATAATTGGTGCGAGGGGGGGGACTCGAACCCCCACATCCTAAGGACACTAACACCTGAAGCTAGCGCGTCTACCAATTCCGCCACCTTCGCACAGTCATCTTATTTTGTTGATATCGCCTCGTTGGTGCGAGGGGGGGGACTCGAACCCCCACATCCTAAGGACACTAACACCTGAAGCTAGCGCGTCTACCAATTCCGCCACCTTCGCCCAGTGCGAGCAATATCAATCATGGTTGTTGGTGCGAGGGGGGGGACTCGAACCCCCACATCCAAAGGACACTAACACCTGAAGCTAGCGCGTCTACCAATTCCGCCACCTTCGCATACCAACGATACAAAAAAGTATCGCAACCACGGAGGCGCATTCTAGATGTTTTCAGCTGTTCGTCAACTGATAATTGTGCTGGATGTTTTTTTTGTTGCAAAAATGGCCTGATCGGGCAGATCAGGCCGGAGGGAGACGTTATTTCTTCGCCTGACGGGTCATGATCGCGCGGTAGATCTTAAAGCGGCCGGTCTGGGCCAGCACTTCGTGGAAGCCGAAGACTTCATCCAGCACTTTCGGATACGGCAGGAAGGCGTTCGCCACGATACGCAGCTCGCCGCCGCTGTTCAGATGGCGCACTGCGGTGCGGATCAGCGTTTGTGCCGCTTCGAGGCTGGTTTCCATCCCGTCATGGAACGGCGGGTTGGAGATGATCATATCGAAACGGCCGGTCACGTCGGAGAGCACGTTGGAGGCAAATACTTCGCCTTCAATGCCGTTTGCGGCAAGCGTCGCGCGGCTGGCTTCAATGGCGGACGCGCCGACATCGGTGAGGGTTAAACGCACTTTCGGTGAGTGGCTGGCGAGTACGGCCGAGAGCACGCCCGCGCCACAGCCGACATCCAGCACTTTACCTTTGGTATGCGGCGTGAAGGTGGAAAGCAGCAGCTGGCTGCCGACGTCCAGACCGTCACGGCTGAAGACGCCCGGCAGCGTTTTGATGGTCAGGCCATCCAGCTGGTACTCGCCCCAGTATTTTTCCGCGTCGAAGGTCGGTTTTTTGTCCAGCCGGCCATGGTACAGGCCACAGCGACGGGCGCTGTCGACTTTGTTCAGCGTGGCGTACTCCGCCAGCATCTGCTCGGCGCTGCGCACGCCGCTGCGGTTTTCACCGATTACGAAGATGTCGCAGCCCACCGGCAGCAGGGAGAGCAGGTTCATCAGCTGGAACTGGGCTTCAGGCTTGTTCTTCGGCCAGTAGTAGATCAGCGTATCGCAGTCCGCCACGTCGCTCTGTTCCGCTACCAGGCTATAACGGACGCGCTCGCCCATCTGGCGGCTCAGCACCTGCCAGTGGTGATACTGCTGGGTGTGCGCGCGGCTTTCGGCGCACTCGAAACGGGCAGGCAGGTCATCCTGCATATCTCCGGCAAACAGAATACGGCTTTGTTCGAAATCATCACTGTGACGCAGCAAGACTTCACTTGCCGGGGTAAATGCAGACATGAATTGTTCCTCAATAAACTCAGGCGGGGATTATAGTAGGTAGATGGCGCAGATTCGACACATTTGCTATATTTGCGCGCCTGACAGACAGGAGTTTTCGCAATGGCATCCCGACGAGACAGGCAATTACAGCAACTGGGCATCACCCAGTGGGCGTTGCGCCGCCCGGCGGCCTTGCAGGGCGAAATCGCCATCTCGCTTCCGGCGCACGTTCGTCTGGTGATGGTGGCGCAGAGCCTGCCCGCGCTGAGCGAGCCGCTGATTGCCGACGTGCTGCGCGCACTTAAGCTGAGTGCCGATCAGGTGCTGCAGCTGACGCCCGAGCGCGTAGCCATGCTGCCGCCCGAAGGGCGCTGTAACAGCTGGCAGCTGGGCGTGATGGAAGAGATAACGCTGGAGGGCGGCAACCTGGCCACCCCGGTACTGGACGAACTTAACGCTAACCCGGCGGCACGTCGCGCGCTGTGGCAACAAATCTGCGAACATGAACACAATTTCTTCCCTCACGACGACTGATTTAGCGCAGGCTTTTGACATCGAAAAACGCGCCCACGCCTTTCCGTGGAGTGAAAAAACGTTTGCCAGCAACCAGGGCGAGCGCTACCTCAACTATCGGCTGGATGTCGATAATACCCTGGCGGCTTTCGCCATTACGCAGGTCGTTCTGGATGAGGCGACGCTGTTTAACATCGCCGTGGATCCTGCCTTTCAGCGCCGTGGGCTGGGCAGAGAGCTGCTGGAACATTTAATTCGCGAGCTGGAAGCACGAGACGTTTTCACGCTGTGGCTGGAAGTACGGGCCTCGAACGCCGCCGCCATCGCACTCTATGAAAGCCTGGGCTTCAATGAGGCGACGATCCGCCGTAACTATTACCCCACCGCAGAAGGACGTGAAGACGCCATCATCATGGCTCTGCCGCTTGGATAACTGAAAAGGTTGTAACGATGAACTGGGACTGGATTTTCTTTGATGCTGACGAAACGCTGTTTACCTTCGATGCGTTTGGCGGCTTACAGCGGATGTTTCTCGACTACAGCGTGACCTTTACCGCTGAAGATTTCCAGGATTACCAGATGGTGAACAAACCGCTGTGGGTGGATTACCAGAACGGGGCGATCACCGCGTTACAGCTACAGCATCAACGTTTTCAGGGCTGGTCCGAGCGCCTGAACGTTCCGCCTGGCGATTTGAACCATGCCTTCCTTAACGCGATGGCAGAAATCTGCGCCCCGCTGCCTGGCGCCGCGTCGCTGCTTGCCTCCCTTAAAGGAAAGGCGAAGCTCGGGATCATCACCAACGGCTTTACCGCGCTGCAGCAGATCCGCCTGGAACGCACCGGTTTTCGTGACTATTTTGATTTATTAGTGATCTCCGAACAGGTTGGCGTGGCCAAACCGGCAGCGAAAATCTTTGATTATGCGCTGGCCCAGGCGGGCAATCCTGACCGATCAAAAGTCCTGATGGTGGGCGATACGGCAGAGTCCGATATCCTTGGCGGGATGAATGCCGGGCTGTCTACCTGCTGGCTGAATGCGCACAACCGCCCCCTGCCGGAGGGAATCAAACCGACCTGGACCGTGGCCTCCCTGAGCGAACTGGAGCAACTCCTGTGTAAACATTGATTGCCTGCCCCCCATTGATGGGTAAAATAGCCGCATTTTCGTATTCATGATGCGTGGCCTGCTGCCGCGCTTTTTATAGAAGATTCTATTATGACGTTGTCTCCTTATCTGCAAGAGGTGGCGAAGCGCCGTACTTTTGCCATTATCTCTCACCCGGATGCCGGTAAAACCACCATCACCGAAAAGGTGCTGCTGTTCGGACAGGCGATCCAGACCGCCGGTACGGTAAAAGGCCGTGGCTCCAGCCAGCATGCAAAATCTGACTGGATGGAGATGGAAAAGCAGCGTGGTATCTCGATCACCACCTCCGTGATGCAGTTCCCGTATCACGACTGCCTGGTGAACCTGCTCGATACCCCGGGGCACGAAGACTTCTCCGAAGATACCTACCGTACCCTGACGGCGGTGGACTGCTGTCTGATGGTTATCGATGCCGCAAAAGGCGTTGAAGATCGTACCCGCAAGCTGATGGAAGTGACCCGTCTGCGCGATACGCCGATCCTCACCTTTATGAACAAACTCGACCGCGACATCCGCGATCCGATGGAGGTGATGGACGAAGTGGAGCGCGAGCTGAAGATCGCCTGTGCCCCGATCACCTGGCCAATCGGCTGCGGCAAGCTGTTTAAAGGCGTCTACCACCTCTATAAAGACGAAACCTACCTGTATCAGACCGGTAAAGGTCACACCATCCAGGAAGTACGCGTCGTTAAAGGGCTGGATAACCCGGAGCTGAACGCGGCGGTCGGCGATGAGCTGGCAGAGCAGCTGCGTGACGAGCTGGAGCTGGTAAAAGGCGCATCTCACGAGTTTGACCAGGATCTGTTCCTCGCGGGTGAAATCACCCCGGTCTTCTTCGGTACCGCGCTGGGTAACTTCGGCGTCGACCATATGCTGGACGGTCTGGTGGAGTGGGCGCCGCAGCCGATGCCGCGTAACACCGACACCCGTGAAGTGGTCGCCAGCGAAGAGAAGTTCACCGGCTTCGTGTTTAAGATCCAGGCCAACATGGACCCGAAACACCGTGACCGCGTGGCCTTTATGCGCGTGGTGTCCGGTAAGTACGAAAAGGGCATGAAGCTGCGCCAGGTGCGTACCGGTAAAGACGTGGTGATCTCCGATGCGCTGACCTTTATGGCCGGCGACCGTTCTCACGTAGAAGAGGCGTACCCGGGCGACATCATTGGTCTGCATAACCACGGTACCATCCAGATTGGTGACACCTTCACCCAGGGCGAGATGATGAAGTTCACCGGTATTCCGAACTTCGCGCCGGAACTGTTCCGTCGTATCCGTCTGCGGGATCCGCTGAAGCAGAAACAGCTGCTGAAAGGGCTGGTTCAGCTGTCGGAAGAGGGTGCGGTGCAGGTGTTCCGTCCAATTTCCAATAACGATCTGATTGTCGGCGCCGTTGGGGTGCTGCAGTTCGACGTGGTCGTAGCCCGCCTTAAGAGCGAATACAACGTTGAAGCGATTTACGAATCGGTCAACGTGGCGACGGCGCGCTGGGTTGAGTGTTCTGACGTGAAGAAATTCGAAGAATTTAAGCGCAAGAACGAGATCCAGCTGGCGCTGGATGGCGGTGATAACCTCACCTATATCGCCCCAACCATGGTTAACCTGAACCTGGCACACGATCGTTACCCGGACGTTCAGTTCCGTAAAACCCGCGAGCACTAATCCCTTCTCAGAGCACGGCAGCCGCCGTGCTCTGCTTAAATCCCTGCCTTTTTAATCCCTTGCGGAATGTTCTTAATTCATCATCTTTTGTTACTTGTTGGTCATTTTTTAGCCAATTCTGAAAGCAGCGCGCCGAGAGTGATCTATATTTAACTCAGTGTTTAACACCGGGCGCAGATGAAAGCTCCACTCAATGCGTGTTGATAAGGTTCTCATCTCGCCCGAGTGTTGATTGGTAGTATGAAAGACTACTTACACGTGATGTTTGACGCTCGAATTCGGAGCAAACCACAGGAATACATCGATGAATACTAAAAAACTGACGATTTCGAAAACTCTGCTGGCGGTGATGATGGGTAGCGCTCTGGTATGCGGTTCTGCAATGGCGGAAACCACGACCACGGATAAAGCGCAATCCGCAGCGAACACCGCAGGGGAAAAAATCGATAACTCTATGAATAAAGTCGGTAACTTCATGGACGACAGCTCTATCACAGCAAAAGTAAAAGCTGCACTGGTAGACGCTGATGATATCAAGAGCACCGATATTTCCGTAGAAACCGAGAAAAACGTGGTCACGCTGAGTGGCTTTGTCGAAAGCCAGGCGCAGGCTGAAAAAGCCGTTGCCGTGGCGAAAAAGGTAGAGGGTGTGACCTCCGTCAGCGACAAACTGCACGTGCGTGACGGCAAAGAGCAGTCCGCCAAAGGCTATGCCGGCGATACTGCAACCACCAGCGAAATCAAAGCTAAACTGTTAGCTGATGACATCGTGCCATCACGTAAAGTGAAGGTTGAAACCACCGACGGTGTGGTTCAGCTGAGCGGTACGGTGGATTCCAAGGCACAAAGTGACCGTGCCGAGAGCATCGCAAAAGCCATTGATGGCGTGAAAAGCGTTAAAAACGATCTGAAAGTTAAATAAAACACGACAATCGTCCTTCTGGCTGAGGCCAGAAGGCGAGATAAGAATTACACCTTAGATATCGCCGTGAGCAACCTGAGCGCTCACCATGCGGTCGACATTAACTATGGTTAAGGAGAGTCTTATGTTTCGTTGGGGCATTATTTTTCTGGTTATCGCGTTAATTGCCGCCGCTCTGGGTTTTGGTGGTCTGGCAGGTACAGCGGCGGGCGCGGCGAAAATTGTCTTCGTCGTCGGTATTATCCTGTTCCTGGTTAGCCTGTTCACCGGACGCCGTCGTCCATAGCTCAGGTTATGGGTACGTTGACGAAAAAGGCTCATGCACAGCATGAGCCTTTTTTTATGGCTGACGTTTGCCCGCATCCGATTTGAGTAAAACACCGGGTGTACGCTACTGTGTAGGGACAGAACAAATAAAAAAACAGGAAAGCAGAGGTGGGGCAGCGAATTCCGGTAACGCTCGGCAACATTGCGCCGCTGGCGCTTAAACCTTTTCGACCAGGCCAGATTGCCCTGGTGTGTGAGGGCGGCGGACAGCGAGGGATCTTCACGGCTGGCGTGCTGGACGAATTTATGCGCGCGCAGTTTAATCCATTCGACCTCTATTTCGGCACCTCCGCCGGGGCGCAGAATCTCTCGGCCTACGTCTGCAATCAGCCGGGTTACGCCCGCAAAGTGATCATGCGCTACACCACTTCCCGCGATTTCTTCGATCCGCTGCGCTTTGTGCGCGGCGGGAATCTTATCGATCTCGACTGGCTGCTGGATGCTACCGCCAGTCAAATGCCGCTGGCGATGGACACCGCCTCGCGCCTGTTCGATACCGGAAAAGCTCTCTGGATGTGCGCCTGTCGCGGCGACGATTATTCGGCCAGCTATTTCTCCCCACAAAAAGAGAACTGGCTGGACATCCTTCGCGCCTCCAGCGCCATCCCCGGTTTCTACCGCACCGGCGCGGCGCTGGACGGCATCGCCTATCTGGACGGCGGGGTGAGCGACGCGATCCCGGTGCAGGAGGCGGCCCGACGCGGGGCCCAGACCATCGTGGTGATCCGCACCGTGCCATCCCAAATGTACTATACGCCGCAGTGGTTTAAGCGGATGGAGCGCTGGCTGGGCGACAGCAGCCTGCAACCGATGCTGAACCTGGTTGCACACCATGAGGCCAGCTACCACACTATCCAGCGCTTTATAGAGAAGCCGCCGGGCAAGCTCAGGATCTTTGAAATTTATCCCCCGCGCCCGCTCAACAGCATGGCGCTGGGCAGCCGCATACCCGCCCTGCGGGACGACTACAAAACCGGGCGCCTGTGCGGGCGCTATTTCCTGGCCACGGTGGGCAAGCTGCTGGCCGAACGCCCGCCGCTGCGCCGCCATCAGCAGCTCATCACTCCCGCCCCGGTGGTGGTTCCCCCGGCGAGCGTGGCCAACGACGTGGTCACTACGCCGCTGGTGATTGCGCCTGAGGCCAATGACACCCTGTTTGATAACGAGGATCTGGCGTGACTTACCGCTTTATCGATACCCATTGCCACTTTGATTTTCCTCCTTTTACCGACGATGAACCCGCCAGCATTCAGCGTGCCGCCGACGCGGGGATAACGGCGATTGTGGTGCCGGCCATTGATGTGGCGAGCATCGATCGCGTTCTGCGTCTCGGTGCGCGCTTTCCTGCGCTCTATATGGCGCTGGGCCTGCATCCGATTGTGATCGAATCTCATCGCGACGAGCATCTTGACCAGCTGGAAGCGATACTGGCGGCGCGACCGGAGAGGCTGGTGGCGGTGGGGGAGATCGGCCTCGATCTTTATCGGGAGGATCCCCACTTCGAACGTCAGGAGGCGATCCTCGACGCGCAGCTGAAGCTGGCGAAACGCTACGATCTGCCGGTGATCCTCCATTCCCGACGCACCCATGACAAACTGGCGATGCACCTTAAGCGCCAGGATCTGCCGCGCACCGGGGTGGTACACGGCTTTGCCGGCAGCCTGCAGCAGGCGCAGCGCTTCGTGGAGATGGGGTATAAAATTGGCGTTGGCGGCACCATCACCTATCCCCGGGCCAGTAAAACCCGGGATGTGATGGCGCAATTACCGCTTTCCGCCCTGCTGCTTGAAACGGATGCCCCCGACATGCCCCTCAACGGTTTTCAGGGCCAGCCTAACCGCCCTGAGCAGGCGGCGCGGGTGTTTGCCACCTTGTGCGAACTGCGTGACGAGCCCGCGGATGAGATCGCGGAGGCGTTGTTGAACAACACCCGCACGCTGTTCGATCTGCCGTTATAAGTAGAGCGCCGGGCGGATCACCCTGATCCGCTCCCGCTCCAGCACCCCGGCCAGCGGTTCGACATCCTCTGCCGTGGCGCTCCGCCAGTGCCGGGCTTCGCCATAGACGCCGTGCGCATGAAAGGCGTTGATCCGGACGGGCACGTCCCCTAACCGGCGGATAAAAGCGACCAGTTCCCGGCGGTGCGTCAGATAATCGCTGTTCTCCGGGATCGCCAGTAGACGCAGCTCGCTAAGCCGGTTGTGGGCGGCCAGCCAGCGGATGCTGTGCTTGATGACGGTGTTGTCGCGCCCGGTCAGATAGCGGTGATGTTCATTGTCCCAGGCCTTGAGATCCAGCATCGCCCCGTCAAATACCGGGAGCAGTTTTTGCCAGCCGGTTTCGCTTAACAGGCCGTTGCTGTCTACCAGACAGGACAAATGCTGTAGCTGCGGATCGGCTTTCAGGGCAGTAAACAGCGCCACCAGAAACGGCAGCTGGGTGGTGGCTTCCCCGCCGCTGACGGTGATGCCGGAGATAAAGGGCGACACCTTGCGGACCTGCTCCATCACCTCCTCCACGCTTAAACGCAGCGCCATGGGCGTCGCCTGCTGCGGGCACATCTGCAGGCAGGTGTCGCACTGCTGGCAATGCGCATCATCCCACCAGACCCGACCGGCCTGAATGTTCAGTGCGTCATGCGGGCAGTGCGGTACGCAGGCGGCGCAGTCGTTGCATCGTCCTATCGTCCACGGATTGTGGCAGGTTTTGCAGCGCAGGTTACAGCCCTGCAGAAACAGGGCCAGGCGACTGCCGGGCCCGTCGACGCAGGAGAACGGGATAACCTTACTGACTAAAGCGCATCTGTTGTTCATAGTTTATCACGCGCGGCTGGCGCTCCAGGATACGGGTGTTGCGGGCGGCCTCTTCACCCAGCCAGGTGGTGTTGGTGCGTGAACCTTCGGCGCGGTATTTCTCCAGATCGGAGAGACGCACCATATAGCCAGTGACGCGCACCAGATCGTTACCCGAGATATTGGCGCTGAACTCGCGCATCCCGGCGCGGAAGGCGCCCAGGCAGAGCTCCACCACCGCCTGCGGATTGCGCTTGATGGTTTCGTCCAGGGTCAGGATGTCGCTGATCCCGGCGTGATAGTGCCTGTGGTGCGGCGCCACCGCCAGCAGATGGCTGATGGGGTCGGGCTCCTCGCCATAGGGTAGGCGCGCCCCCGGCGTGGTGCCGACGTCAGAGCTGATCCCCGACTGGGCATGCAGCAGGGCGCGCTGCTTCCAGCCATGTCTTACCGGGGTATTTTCCACAAAGGCCGCCAGCTGCTCGCTGATGCGGTACCCCAGCGCGTTGGCCCGGTCGTCCTTGCCGTAGCGCCCCTTCATCCCGGCTTTTTCGCACAGCACGTTCACCGCCTCGGCCAGGCCATACATGCCAAACATCGGCACGAAACGGTCGGGATCGATCAACCCTTCCTTAACCAGGAAGCTATTCTCAAAGAAGCCGGATTGTTGGTACAGGACGTCACAGCGGGCATCGATGATGGCGATCTGCTGCTGGCAGTAGTGCGGTAGCGTGCGGGTGAAGAAATCCTCCAGGGCATCGCTCTGTTCGGCAATGGCTTTCAGGTTGAGGCGCACCAGAGTGCTGCCTCCGCCCGCCCGCGGCAGGGCGTTGTAACAGCTGACCACGCCAAAGCCATTTTTTGTGAAAATTTTATCATTTATCGGCCCGTTGGCGATATGGGGCTTGCTGCATTCGCAGATGTTGCTGGCTACCTCCAGCAGCAGATCGTCCGGGGTGATCGCCGGGTCATAAATAAAGGTCAGATTGGGGGAAACCTGCTTAAGCTCTGCATCGGCGCGCAAAATGGCGCGCGTCACCGGGCCGTCGGTCGGGCCAATATTGGCATGCACGAAGGCATCCGGCAAGGTGCGGTCGAGATAGCGCCAGAAACGTTTTATTCGAATATCGATTTCTTCTTGTGTTAGAATTCTAACATACGGCTGCAACAGCGAATCGAGATGGCCGAGGAATACCGGCATGCCGGTCACGGACGGAACATGGTGGTAGAGGATGGTTAATAGCGACAGGGCATCGTCCAGATCCTGCGCCCCTTCCAGCTCCAGCCACTCCGAGCCCTGTTTCAGGAACAGCGCATAGTCGGGTAACACATAGCGCGGCTTGTACGGCGCGTGGCCCTCAAACATATCGCAGATAAATCCCGCCTCCAGCGCCTGACGCGCTTCAGGGGGAAGCGTCGGATAAGGCAGGTTGTTTTCCGCCTCAAGCGCCAGAAAGTGGCGTTTTTGTTCGGGGCTTAACACCGGGCTTGTCACAATTTTCTGGCAACGTTGTTGCAGGGCATCGGTGCTGGATGGGGACATGGTCGCTTCCTTATTCTTCTGCAGTGATGGGGAAGGATTGTAGAAAGAGTCCCGTCGGCCGCCTTTGATCCTGCGCGTGTACCTGACGCTTTAATCAGCAGTTGTAGCGAAATTATTTGAAGTTGATCTCATTATGGTTATGCAAATTTGTACGCATATTTCATTAACTGTGATGAATGTCGAAGTGAGAATGCGGGTGGATGTTAGAATACTCACAGACCCGCAAGGTAAAATTTTACGGCTATACGCCGGGAGAATGTTATGACCGATTTAACCGCAAGCAGCCTGCGCGCCCTGAAACTGATGGATCTGACCACCCTGAATGACGACGACACCAACGAGAAAGTGATCGCCCTGTGTCATCAGGCGAAAACCGCAGTGGGTAACACCGCCGCTGTCTGTATCTATCCGCGCTTCATTCCGATCGCGCGTAAAACCCTGAAAGAGCAGGGGACGCCGGACGTGCGCATCGCGACCGTCACCAACTTCCCGCACGGTAACGACGATATCGAGATCGCGCTGGCAGAGACCCGCGCCGCTATCGCTTACGGTGCTGACGAAGTGGACGTGGTCTTCCCGTACCGCGCGCTGATCGCGGGTAACGAGCAGGTAGGCTTCGATCTGGTGAAAGCCTGTAAAGAGGCTTGCGCTGCGGCAAACGTGCTGCTGAAAGTGATCATCGAAACCGGCGAGCTGAAAGAAGAAGCGCTGATTCGTAAAGCGTCTGAAATCTCCATCAAAGCGGGTGCTGATTTTATCAAAACCTCTACCGGTAAAGTGCCGGTCAACGCCACCCCGGAAAGCGCACGCATCATGATGGAAGTGATCCGCGATATGGGCGTGGAAAAAACCGTAGGTTTCAAACCGGCGGGCGGCGTGCGTACCGCTGAAGATGCGCAGCAGTTCCTGGCGATTGCCGACGAGCTGTTCGGTGCCGACTGGGCTGACTCCCGTCACTACCGCTTTGGTGCCTCCAGCCTGCTGGCCAGCCTGCTGAAAGCGCTGGGTCACGGCGACGGTAAGAGCGCAAGCAGCTACTAAGATTTGAATTGCCGGGTGGCGCGACGCCCACCCGGCCTACTTTCGGGAGGTTACCGTGTTTCTCGCACAAGAAATTATTCGTAAAAAACGTGATGGTCATGCTTTAAGCGACGAAGAGATCCGTTTCTTTATCAACGGCATTCGCGACAATACCATCTCTGAAGGGCAGATTGCGGCCCTGGCGATGACCATCTTCTTCCACGATATGGCGATGCCGGAGCGCGTGTCGCTGACCATGGCGATGCGGGATTCAGGAACCGTTCTGGACTGGAAGAGCCTTAACCTCAATGGCCCAATCGTGGATAAACACTCCACCGGCGGCGTGGGGGATGTCACCTCGCTGATGCTGGGGCCAATGGTCGCTGCCTGCGGCGGCTATATTCCGATGATCTCCGGGCGCGGCCTTGGCCATACCGGCGGCACGCTCGACAAACTGGAAGCCATTCCGGGCTTCGATATCTTCACGGATGACAATCGCTTCCGCGAAATTATTAAGGACGTTGGTGTGGCAATTATCGGCCAGACCAGCTCCCTCGCCCCGGCGGATAAGCGTTTTTACGCCACGCGTGACATTACCGCGACCGTCGACTCCATCCCGCTGATCACCGCCTCTATCCTCGCTAAGAAGCTGGCTGAAGGGCTTGATGCGCTGGTAATGGACGTGAAAGTGGGCAGCGGCGCCTTTATGCCGACCTATGAACTCTCTGCCGCACTGGCCGAAGCGATCGTTGGCGTCTCCAACGGTGCAGGCGTGCGCACCACCGCGCTGCTCACCGACATGAACCAGGTTCTGGCCTCCAGCGCCGGTAACGCCGTCGAAGTGCGCGAAGCGGTGCAGTTCCTGACCGGCGAATACCGTAACCCGCGTCTGTTCGACGTGACCATGGCGCTGTGCGTCGAGATGCTGATCTCAGGCAACCTGGCGAAAGATGACGCCGAAGCCCGCGCCAAACTGCAGGCGGTGCTGGATAACGGCAAAGCGGCCGATATCTTTGGCCGGATGGTCGCCGCGCAGAAAGGCCCAACCAACTTCGTGGAAAACTACGCCAAATACCTGCCGACCGCGATGCTCAGCAAAGCGGTGTACGCGGACACCGAAGGCTTTGTCTCGGCGATGGACACCCGCGCGCTGGGTATGGCGGTCGTTTCGATGGGCGGCGGTCGTCGTCAGGCCTCCGACACCATTGATTACAGCGTTGGCTTCACCGAGATGGCCCGTCTGGGCGACAGCGTTGACGGTCAACGTCCGCTGGCGGTGATCCACGCGAAAGATGAAAACAGCTGGCAGGATGCGGCGAAAGCCGTGAAAGCGGCCATCACCCTGGCAGATAAAGCGCCAGAAAGCACACCGACCGTCTATCGTCGCATTACCGAATAGCGGTATACTGATCTGATCGCTTTTTTATGAAGCACTGAGTACGGAGAACATATGAAACGTGCATTTATTATGGTGCTGGACTCATTCGGCATCGGCGCTACAGAAGACGCAGATCGCTTTGGTGACACGGGTGCAGACACCATGGGTCACATCGCAGAAGCCTGTGCAAAAGGCGAAGCGAACAACGGCCGTCAGGGCCCGCTGAACCTGCCAAACCTGACCCGTCTGGGCCTGGTGAAAGCCCACGAAGGCTCCACCGGCAAGGTTGCCGCGGGTATGGATGGCAACGCGGAAGTGGTGGGCGCATACGCCTGGGCGCACGAGCTCTCTTCCGGGAAAGACACCCCGTCAGGGCACTGGGAAATCGCCGGTGTACCGGTTCTGTTCGACTGGGGCTATTTCTCTGACCACGAAAACAGCTTCCCGCAGGAGCTGCTGGATAAGCTGGTTGAGCGTGGCAACCTGCCAGGCTACCTCGGCAACTGCCACTCTTCCGGTACCGTGATCCTGGATCAGCTCGGCGAAGAGCACATGAAGACCGGCAAACCGATCTTCTACACCTCGGCGGACTCGGTATTCCAGATTGCCTGTCACGAAGAGACCTTTGGCCTGGATCGCCTGTACGAGCTGTGCGAAATCGCCCGTGAAGAGCTGACCGAAGGCGGCTACAACATTGGTCGCGTCATCGCGCGTCCGTTTGTGGGCGACAAAGCGGGTAACTTCCAGCGTACCGGCAACCGTCACGACCTGGCCGTTGAGCCACCCGCACCGACCGTGCTGCAGAAACTGGTTGATGAGAAAGAGGGTCAGGTGGTTTCCGTGGGTAAAATCGCGGATATCTACGCCAACTGCGGTATCACCAAAAAAGTGAAAGCCACCGGTCTGGACGCGCTGTTCGACGCTACCGTGAAAGAGATGAAGGAAGCGGGCGACAAGACTATCGTCTTCACCAACTTCGTGGACTTCGACTCCTCCTGGGGCCACCGTCGCGACGTTGCAGGCTATGCTGCGGGTCTGGAGCTGTTCGACCGCCGTCTGCCGGAGCTGATGGAGCTGGTAGGGGAAGATGACATTCTGATCCTGACCGCGGACCACGGCTGCGATCCGACCTGGACCGGTACCGACCACACCCGTGAGCACATTCCGGTGCTGGTGTACGGTCCGAAAGTGAAACCAGGCTCGCTGGGCCACCGTGAAACCTTCGCGGACATCGGCCAGACCATCGCGAAATACTTTGGTACGTCCGACATGGAATATGGCAAGGCCATGTTCTGATGTCATTGCCGGGTGGCGGCTGCGCCTTACCCGGCCTACAAAACCGTAGGCCCGGTAAGCGAAGCGCCACCGGGCAAAAAAATTCAAATTAAAAGGAACTGAAGATGGCAACTCCTCACATTAATGCAGAGATGGGTGATTTCGCTGACGTCGTATTGATGCCTGGCGACCCGCTGCGCGCGAAGCACATTGCAGAAACCTTCCTCGAAGACGTGCGTGAAGTGAACAACGTGCGCGGCATGCTGGGCTTCACCGGGACTTACAAAGGCCGCAAAATCTCCGTAATGGGCCACGGTATGGGTATCCCATCCTGCTCCATCTACACCAAAGAGCTGATCACCGATTTCGGCGTGAAGAAAATCATCCGCGTGGGCTCCTGTGGCGCCGTGCGTATGGACGTTAAGCTGCGTGACATCGTTATCGGCATGGGTGCCTGCACCGATTCCAAAGTTAACCGCATGCGTTTCAAAGATCATGACTTCGCGGCGATTGCAGACTTCGGCATGGTGCGTGACGCGGTTGACGCTGCCAAAGCGCTGGGCGTTGAAGCACGCGTGGGTAACATCTTCTCTGCGGACCTGTTCTACGCGCCGGACGGCGGCGAGATGTTCGACGTGATGGAGAAATACGGCATCCTGGGCGTGGAAATGGAAGCGGCAGGCATCTACGGTGTGGCGGCTGAGTTCGGTGCGAAAGCCCTGACCATCTGCACCGTGTCTGACCATATCCGTACTCACGAGCAGACCACTGCCGCTGAGCGTCAGACCACCTTCAACGACATGATCAAAATCGCGCTGGAATCCGTTCTGCTGGGCGATAAAGAGTAAGAGCTGTTGTGCCGGGTGGCGGCTTCGCCTTACCCGGCCTACGGTTTACAGGCCCGCGTCAGCGGGCTTTTTTATTACCGCACCGCCCGCGCAATCCAGGCCGACAGCTCCCGCAACTCCATCTCCTGCTCCGGGAAATCGCCGATCAACGCATCGCACGCCTGCTGCAGCATATCCGCCCGGTACAAACAGCCCTGCAGACGGGCCGCAAGGGCTTCTAACGGGGCCGGGTTCAGGCTGTCGGTAAACACCTGCGTGCGGGTGATGTGACCCTTCTCGACGTCGAAGTGCAGCTCCACGCCGCCCCAGGTGAAACGCTCATCCAGCAGGTGCGAGAAGGCAGGGGCCTGGCCGAAGTTCCACTCCCAGCTGCTCTGGCGGGCAAAGGTCTCAGCGAAGTTTGGCAGATCCGGCGTCTTGTCCGGGGAGATCACTTCCGCTTCCACGCGTTCGCCATAGTGGGCGAAAAATGCCTCGCGGATCGCGTCGCAGATCTGGTCGTGAGTCACGCCCGGCAGCAGATCCACCAGATTCGCCACCCGGCCGCGCACGGAAGTGATACCTTTGGCCTGCAGCTTTTTCTGGTCGGGATTGAGGTAGTTTGCCAGGCGGCTGAGATCGGCATTCAGCAGCAGGGTGCCGTGGTGGAAACCGCGGTCCATGGTTTCGCGATAGGCCGATCCGGAGACCTTCCGGTCACCTTCTGGGGTTTTCACCACCAGGTCATTGCGCCCGGACGCTTCCGCCGTCGCCCCCAGCGCCTGTAGTGCGCTAAGCACGATGTTGGTGGAGATGGTTTTGTCGTACTCCGGCTTCCCCGCCATAAAGGTAAAGCAGGTATTGCCGAGGTCGTGGAACACCGCGCCGCCGCCGCTGCTGCGACGCGCCAGGCGCACGTTGTCCTCTTCCATGCGTCGCGTGTTGCACTCTTTCCACGGGTTTTGCGCCCGGCCAATGACCACCGTATCGGCGTTGCGCCACAGGAACAGCACCCGCTGCGTGGCGGGCATCTGGCGAAAGATGCACTCTTCCACCGCAAGGTTAAACCAGGGATCGTAAGAGTCAGAGATAAGCAGGCGTAACGTCGTCATGGCAAAGTTCCTTTTCTGATTCGTCTGGCTACTTTAACACTATTCCTTCTTGTCGCTCTCTTCCTCTTCGGGCACCGACTTGCTGGCGGTAAGCAGGAACGGCGACTGCTGCCAGCGGGTGCGTTTGCCCTGCAATAGCGTGCGGGTCAGCACCACGCCAATCGCCAGCGACAGCAGCAGCATCAGGCGCAGGATGTTGGTGGTGTTATCCACCTGTTTTGCCTCGGTGGCCAGGGTATGGGTGTCGAGGGTCAGACGCAGGTAGCCGAGCGGGCCGTTTTTGCCCTGAATCGGCTCCACCAGCTGCTGATTAAAGTAGCCGCCGGCTTTTTTACCGTCCAGCGCCAGCCTGTCGCGAACCTCGACATGCTCGCCTGCCCGGGCGATCAGCTCGCCTTCATTGTCATAGACGCTGGCATCGAGAATGCGGCTCTCGTCGGTCAGCAACCGCAGCACCTGCGCAATGCGCTTTTCATCCGGCGTTTCGGTACGCATCAACGGGGCGATGTTGAGCGACACCTGGCGCGCCAGGGTATGCGCCAGCTCTTCAAGCTGCGGGTTACGCTGGCGTTGGTGATTCTGGCTGAACCAGGATGCGCCCTGCATCAGCGCCACTAACAGGGCCAGACAGGAGAGGACAATCACGGCACGATGAAGCCGGAATTTCAGTTTTGCACGAGCCATATTCCACCTGCTGAAAATTTTCGGGGTTAATGTTGCCAGAAGTGATGGTTACAAGGTAGCCTCATGCGTTATTTTCCCCCCCTGGATGATTCCCGGCGCGAACGATTTTACAGGAGCTTTAATGCCAAACATTACCTGGTGCGACCTGCCCAACGATGTCTCTTTATGGCCAGGATTGCCGCTCTCATTAAGTGGTGATGAGGTAATGCCACTGGATTACCATGCGGGCCGTAGCGGCTGGCTGCTGTATGGACGCGGCCTGGATAAACAGCAGTTAACCCAGTATCAGAGCAAGCTGGGGGCAGCGATGGTGATCGTCGCCGCCTGGTGCGTGGAAGATTATCAGGTCATTCGTCTGGCCGGTTCCCTGACCCAGCGCGCCACCCGTCTGGCGCACGATGCCGGGCTGGACGTCGCCCCGCTCGGTAAAATCCCGCATCTGAAAACGCCGGGACTGCTGGTGATGGACATGGACTCCACCGCCATTCAGATCGAGTGCATCGACGAGATCGCCAAACTGGCCGGTACCGGCGAGATGGTGGCCGAAGTGACCGAGCGCGCCATGCGCGGCGAGCTGGACTTCACCGCCAGCCTGAAACAGCGCGTCGCAACTCTGAAAGATGCCGACGCCAATATTCTTATGCAGGTGCGCGAAAAGCTGCCCCTGATGCCCGGTCTGGTGCAGCTGGTGCTGAAGCTGGAAACCCTGGGCTGGAAAGTGGCCATCGCCTCCGGCGGGTTTACCTTCTTTGCCGAGTATCTGCGCGACAAGCTGCGTCTGGATGCCGTGGTCGCCAACGAACTGGAGATCAGGGACGGGAAGCTGACCGGGAACGTGATCGGCCAGATTGTCGATGCTCAGTTCAAGGCCAGCACCCTGACGCGTCTGGCGGAAAAATATGATATCCCGGTTGCCCAGACCGTGGCGATTGGCGACGGCGCGAACGATCTGCCGATGATCAAAGTGGCCGGGCTTGGCATTGCTTACCATGCCAAACCGACCGTGAATGAAAAGACGGAAGTCATTATCCGTCATGCTGACCTGATGGGGGTGTTCTGCATTCTCTCCGGCAGCGTGAATCAGAAATAAAGAGGTAAAACGTGGCGAAAGCTCCAAAACGCGCATTTGTCTGTAATGAATGTGGTGCGGATTATCCGCGCTGGCAGGGGCAGTGCAGCGCCTGTCATGCTTGGAACACCATCACCGAAGTGCGCGGAGTTGCCGCTTCACCCACCGTTGCCCGTAACGAGCGTCTGAGCGGTTATGCGGGCAACGCGGGCGTATCGAAAGTGCAGAAGCTCTCCGATATCAGCCTTGAAGCCCTGCCGCGCTTCTCCACCGGGTTTAAGGAGTTCGACCGGGTGCTGGGCGGCGGCGTGGTACCGGGGAGCGCCATTCTGATTGGCGGCAGTCCGGGGGCCGGGAAATCCACCCTGCTGCTGCAAACCCTGTGCAAGCTCGCGTCGCAGATGAAGACCCTGTACGTTACCGGGGAAGAGTCGCTGCAGCAGGTGGCGATGCGCGCGCACCGCCTGGCGCTGCCGACCCAGGACCTGAATATGCTCTCCGAAACCAGCATCGAGCAGATCTGCATGATTGCCGAAGAAGAGCAGCCGAAGCTGATGGTGATCGACTCCATCCAGGTGATGCACATGGCCGACGTGCAGTCCTCGCCGGGCAGCGTCGCCCAGGTGCGTGAGACCGCGGCCTACCTGACGCGCTTCGCCAAAACCCGCGGGGTGGCGATCATCATGGTCGGTCACGTCACCAAAGATGGCGCCCTGGCCGGTCCAAAAGTGCTCGAGCACTGTATCGACTGCTCCGTGATGCTGGATGGCGACGCCGACACCCGTTTCCGTACCCTGCGCAGCCATAAAAACCGCTTCGGCGCGGTGAATGAGCTGGGCGTGTTTGCCATGACCGAGCAGGGGCTGCGTGAAGTCAGCAACCCGTCGGCCATCTTCCTGAGCCGCGGCGATGAAGTCACCTCCGGCAGCTCGGTGATGGTGGTCTGGGAAGGGACGCGCCCGCTGCTGGTGGAGATCCAGGCGCTGGTCGATCATTCGATGATGGGTAACCCGCGTCGCGTGGCGGTGGGCCTGGAACAAAACCGTCTGGCGATTTTGCTGGCGGTGCTGCACCGCCACGGCGGCCTGCAGATGGCGGATCAGGACGTGTTTGTGAACGTGGTCGGTGGGGTAAAAGTCACTGAAACCAGTGCCGACCTGGCGCTGCTGCTGGCGATGGTCTCCAGCCTGCGCGACCGTCCGTTACCACAGGATCTGGTGGTCTTTGGCGAAGTCGGGCTGGCCGGGGAGATCCGTCCGGTGCCGAGCGGCCAGGAGCGTATCTCCGAGGCGGCAAAACACGGCTTCCGTCGGGCGATTGTGCCCGCCGCTAACGTGCCGAAAAAGCTGCCGGAAGGGATGACGGTTTTCCCCGTTAAAAAACTCTCTGATGCGCTAAGTGTCTTTGACGACTTATAATTACGTATTCGTTGTTGCAGGAGGCACCGTAATTTATGTCGTCATTTGACTATATCAAGACCGCGATCCGCCAGAAGGGCTGCACCTTGCAGCAGGTGGCGGAAGCCAGCGGTATGACCAAGGGCTATTTAAGCCAGCTGCTGAATGCCAAAATCAAAAGCCCCAGCGCGCAGAAGCTGGAAGCGCTGCATCGCTTTCTGGGGCTCGAATTCCCGCGGATGCAGAAGAACATCGGCGTGGTGTTCGGCAAGTTTTATCCGCTGCATACCGGCCATGTCTATCTGATCCAGCGCGCCTGTAGCCAGGTGGACGAACTGCATATCATCATGGGCTACGATGACAAGCGCGACCGCGAGCTGTTCGAAGCCAGCGCCATGTCCCAGCAGCCTACCGTTTCTGACCGCCTGCGCTGGCTGCTACAGACCTTTAAGTACCAGAAGAACATCCGCATTCATGCTTTTAACGAAGAGGGGATGGAACCCTATCCCCACGGCTGGGACGTGTGGAGCAACGGCATAAAAGCGTTCATGGAAGAGAAAGGGATCCAGCCTAACTGGATCTACACTTCTGAAGAGTCTGATGCCTCGCAGTATCCCCAGCACCTGGGCACAGAAACGGTGCTGATCGATCCTAAACGCACCTTTATGAACATCAGCGGGGCACAGATCCGAGAGAACCCGTTCCGCTACTGGGAGTATATCCCGACAGAGGTGAAGCCGTTCTTCGTGCGTACCGTGGCGATCCTCGGCGGAGAGTCCAGCGGCAAATCGACGCTGGTCAACAAGCTGGCCAACATCTTCAACACCACCAGCGCCTGGGAGTATGGCCGGGACTATGTCTTCTCGCACCTCGGCGGTGATGAGATGGCGTTGCAGTATTCCGACTACGACAAAATTGCGCTCGGACACGCCCAGTACATTGATTTTGCGGTGAAATACGCCAATAAAGTGGCGTTTGTCGATACCGACTTCGTCACTACCCAGGCGTTCTGTAAAAAATACGAAGGGCGCGAGCACCCCTTTGTGCAGGCGCTGATCGACGAGTACCGCTTTGATCTGGTGATCCTGCTGGAGAACAACACGCCGTGGGTGGCAGATGGGATGCGCAGCCTGGGCAGCTCGGTGGACAGGAAAGAGTTCCAGACCATGCTGGTGGAGATGCTGGAAGCGAACAATATAGACTTTGTGCATGTGGAAGAGGCAGATTATGACGCCCGCTTCCTGCGCTGCGTGGAGCTGGTGAAAGAGATGATGGGGGAGAAGGGGTAACGCTTCTGCCGCTAATTGCCCGGCGGCGCTATGCTTGCCGGGCCTACGGTTTCCCAGGCCGGGTAAGGCGAAGCTGCCACCCGGCAATCAGTGCTTTTATTTCGAGATACGCTTGTACTTGATACGCTTCGGCTCCAGCGCGTCGGCGCCCAGAGTGCGTTTCTTGTACTCTTCGTATTCGGTGAAGTTACCTTCGAAGAACTCCACTTTACCTTCATCCTGATAATCCAGAATGTGGGTCGCAATACGGTCGAGGAACCAACGGTCGTGCGAGATAACCATCGCGCAGCCCGGGAACTCCAGCATGGCGTTTTCCAGCGCGCGCAGGGTTTCGATGTCCAGGTCGTTGGTCGGTTCATCGAGCAGCAGGACGTTACCGCCAACCTGCAGCAGCTTAGCCAGGTGCAGACGACCACGCTCACCGCCGGACAGCTCGCCCACGCGTTTACCCTGATCAACGCCTTTGAAGTTGAAGCGGCCCACGTAGGCACGGCTTGGCATCTCGGTGTTGCCGATACGCATGATATCCTGCCCGCCGGAGACTTCTTCCCATACGGTTTTGCTGTTGTCCATTGCGTCACGGAACTGGTCAACGGAGGCCAGCTTCACGGTTTCACCCAGAGTGATGGTGCCGCTGTCAGGCGCTTCCTGACCGGACATCATGCGGAACAGCGTGGATTTACCCGCGCCGTTCGGGCCAATGATGCCCACGATTGCGCCTTTCGGTACCGAGAAGCTCAGGTCGTCGATCAGCACGCGATCGCCGTAGGATTTACGCAGGTTGCTGACTTCAACCACTTTGTCACCCAGACGGGCTCCAGGTGGAATGAACAGTTCGTTGGTTTCGTTACGTTTCTGGTATTCGGCGTTGTTCAGCTCTTCAAAGCGTGCCAGACGGGCCTTGCCCTTAGACTGACGGCCTTTCGCGCCCTGACGAACCCACTCCAGCTCTTTCTCAATCGACTTGCGACGCGCCGCTTCCTGAGAAGCTTCCTGCGCCAGACGCTGATCTTTCTGCTCCAGCCAGGAGGAGTAGTTACCTTCCCACGGAATACCTTCTCCGCGGTCCAGCTCCAGGATCCAGCCCGCGACGTTATCGAGGAAGTAACGGTCGTGGGTGATCGCCACAACGGTCCCTTCGAAGTCGTGCAGGAAGCGCTCCAGCCAGGCGACGGATTCCGCATCCAGGTGGTTCGTCGGTTCGTCGAGCAGCAGCATGTCTGGCTTTTCCAGCAGCAGACGGCACAGCGCGACGCGGCGGCGTTCACCACCGGACAGTTTTTCAATTTTGGCATCCCAGTCTGGCAGACGCAGGGCATCGGCCGCGCGCTCCAGCTGCACGTTCAGGTTGTGGCCGTCATGTGCCTGGATGATCTCTTCAAATTTACCCTGCTGGGCCGCGAGCTTATCGAAGTCGGCATCCGGCTCGGCGTACTTCGCGTACACTTCATCCAGTCCTTTCAGCGCGTTAACCACTTCGGCAACGGCTTCTTCAACGGACTCGCGAACGGTGTGCTCAGGATTCAGCTTCGGTTCCTGCGGCAGGTAACCGATTTTGAGGCCTGGCTGTGGACGGGCTTCACCTTCGATGTCTGTATCGATGCCCGCCATGATGCGCAGCAAGGTGGACTTACCGGCACCGTTGAGACCCAGAACACCGATTTTTGCGCCCGGGAAGAAGCTCAGCGAGATATTTTTGAGAATATGACGTTTCGGCGGTACCACTTTGCCGACACGATGCATGGTATAAACGAATTGAGCCACGTTGGACTTCGCCTCTTTTATCGTGATGAGAATAGTGGCGAAGTGTAGCCTTTTTCCCTGCCTAATCCCAGCCATCGACGCCGGGAGTGTTAAAGCGCGCAAGAAAGGTAAAAATGTGTCCATGACGTGGCGCATTAGAGGATGCCTGGTTAGCATAAGTTAATTACGCTTTTGCGCGGCACGATGCTGCATTTAATGACGATTAACAGAGGACGAGCGTGTGGTAAAAGCCAAACAGGTGGCCTGGCGAGTGCTTGCTGCCAGCGTCTGCGTGCTGACCATCAGCAGCGCGGCGCGAGCCGATTCACTGGATGAACAACGTAACCGCTATGCACAGATCAAACAGGCGTGGGATCAGCGACAGATGGAGACGGTGCAGGCCCTGATGCCGACGTTGAAAGACTATCCGCTGTATCCGTATCTGGAATACCGTCAGCTGACCGACGATCTGATGAACCAGCCGACGATCACCGTCAAAAACTTTATTCAGGCCAACCCGACGTTGCCGCCCGCCCGCACCTTACAGTCGCGATTTGTGAACGAGCTGGCGCGTCGTGAAGACTGGCGTGGCCTGCTGGCCTTTAGCCCGGAGAAGCCGGGCACCACCGAAGCGCAGTGTAACTACTACTATGCGAAGTGGGTGACGGGTCAGCAGGAAGAGGCCTGGAACGGCGCCAAAGAGCTGTGGCTGACCGGGAAAAGCCAGCCCAACGCCTGTGACTCGCTGTTCGGCGCCTGGCGCGCGTCCGGCAAACAGGATCCGCTGGCGTATCTCGAGCGGATCCGCCTGGCGATGAAAGCGGGCAACACCCGCCTGGTGACCACCCTCGCCGGGCAGATGCCGCCGGAGTATCAGACTATTTCCAGCGCCTTAATCCAGCTGGCTAACGATCCGAAGACGGTGATGGATTTTGCCCGCAACACCGGGGCTACCGATTTTACCCGTCAGATGGCGGCGGTGGCCTTTACCAGCGTGGCGCGGGACGACGTGGAAAATGCCCGGCTGATGATCCCGACCCTGGCCCAGGCCCAGCAGCTGAATGAAGATCAGACCCAGGAGCTGCGCGATATCGTGGCGTGGCGACTGATGGGCAGCGATGTCACTGATGAACAGGCCCGCTGGCGCGACGATGCGATTATGCGGTCGCAGTCCACCTCGCTGGTGGAGCGACGGGTGCGTATGGCGCTGGGCAACGGCGATCGCCGCGGCCTGAACACCTGGCTGGCGCGTCTGCCAATGGAAGCTAAAGAGAAAGATGAATGGCGCTACTGGCAGGCCGATCTCCTGCTGGAGCGGGGGCGCGACGACGAGGCGAAATCGATTCTGCATGCTCTGATGCAGCAGCGTGGTTTCTATCCGATGGCGGCGGCTCAGCGCCTTGGCGAAGAGTACAGCCTCAGGATTGATAAAGCGCCGGCCGGCGTCAACGCGGCGCTGGTAAATGGGCCGGAAATGGCGCGGGTGCGCGAGCTGATGTACTGGAATCTGGATAACACCGCCCGCAGTGAATGGGCCAATCTGGTTACCAGCCGCACCGTACAGGAGAAAGCCCAGCTGGCGCGCTATGCCTTCGATAACCGCTGGTGGGATCTGAGCGTGCAGGCGACGATCGCCGGCAAGCTGTGGGATCATCTCGAAGAGCGTTTCCCTCTGGCCTATAAAGATCTCTTCGATCGTTACACCAGCGGGAAAGACATTCCGCAGAGCTATGCGATGGCGATCGCCCGCCAGGAGAGCGCCTGGAACCCGAAAGTGCGCTCGCCGGTGGGGGCCAGCGGTCTGATGCAGGTGATGCCTGCCACCGCCGCCCATACGGTGAAGAAGTTTAATCTGCCGGGCTACAGCAGTCCGTCGCAGCTGCTGGATCCCGAGACCAACATCAACATTGGCACTACCTATCTGCAGAGCGTCTACAACCAGTTCGGTGATAACCGCATCTTCGCGTCAGCAGCTTATAACGCTGGCCCGGGGCGGGTGCGCACCTGGCTTGGCAACAGCGCCGGACGCATCGACGCGGTGGCCTTTGTCGAGAGCATTCCGTTCTCGGAAACCCGCGGCTATGTGAAGAACGTGCTGGCGTATGATGCTTACTATCGCTACTTCATGGGACAGAAAGATGCCCTGATGAGCGACAGTGAGTGGCAGCGACGTTACTGATCGGTGTGGGTTATGTTATGCTTGTACTCGTTTAAGAGTACAACAGGCGGCATAACATGACCCAGCATTCCCCTTATTCATCGGCTATGGCCGAGCAACGTCATCAGGAGTGGCTTCGTTTTGTGGAGCTGCTTCGCCAGTCTTATGAACAGGATCTGCATCTGCCGCTGTTGCAGCTGATGCTCACCCCCGACGAGCGCGAGGCGCTGGGCACGCGGGTGCGGATCATCGAGGAGTTGCTGCGCGGCGAGATGAGCCAGCGTGAGCTGAAAAGCGAGCTGGGAGCAGGGATCGCAACCATCACACGCGGATCGAACAGCCTGAAATCGGCGCCGGTTGAGCTGCGCCACTGGCTCGAACAGGTATTGCTTGAGGGCAAACCGTAGGCCGGATAAGGCGAAGCCGCCATCCGGCAATGCTGCGGCAATTAACGGTAAATCGCATTATGAAACGGGCTCAACGCCAGAATCACCGCCTGGTGGTAAACGCTTGAGCGCGTCAGCACCCCGGCGGTAAAGACCCCAATCGCCCCCTCTTTACGGCCAATCTCATCGATGCCCGTGTACTGCGACATCACCGGGCCGAGCGCTTCACCTTCGCGCACTTTATCCAGAATGATCTCTGGTAGCGGCAGAGTGGCCGAGCGCGCTTCACCGCGCCGATCCCGGCTCTCGATCACCACCCAGCTAAAGGTTGCGCCTTCGTCAATGCCCGCTTCAATCGCCACCCAAAAGTCCGCTTCGGGACAGGCGGCTCTGGCATTCGCCACGCGGTTTCGTGCGCCAGCGCGTGTTTCTTCGCTGCCGAATGGCTGTTCCGGGACGCCGCTCTCGACGCTGACGGACGCAATATGGCAGGAACCTTCGCCGAAGATCTCGTCAAATGCCCTTAGAATTGCCTGAATTTTGGCAGGATTAGTGGTAGCAGAGACAACCTGGTGCATAATTAAGCCTAACTCTAAAAATATCATCGCAGTATAACGGAAAAAAAGCATGTTACAGGTATACCTTGTTCGCCACGGTGAAACGCAGTGGAACGCCGAGCGACGTATTCAAGGCCAGTCAGACAGTCCACTTACTGCCAAGGGCGAGGAACAGGCCCGTCAGGTTGGCGAACGCGCCAGAACACTGGGCATCACCCATATCATCGCCAGCGATTTAGGTCGTACGCGACGCACAGCAGAGATTATCGCGCAGGCCTGCGGCTGCGATGTCACTGTGGATGCTCGCCTGCGCGAGCTGGATATGGGGGTCCTGGAACAGCGCCTTATCGATACCCTGACCGAAGAGGAAGAGGCATGGCGTCGCACGCTGGTTAACGGCACTGAAGAGGGTCGCATACCGGAAGGTGAATCGATGCTGGAGCTGAGCGAGCGTATGCACGCGGCGCTGGCGGCCTGTCTGGAGCTGCCCGAGGGCAGTCGACCGCTGCTGGTCAGTCACGGTATGGCGTTAGGTTGCCTGGTCAGTACGATCCTCGGGCTGCCAGCATGGGCTGAGCGCCGCCTGCGTCTGCGTAACTGCTCGCTTTCCCGCATCGACTATCAGCAGAGTCCATGGCTGGCGTCAGGCTGGATTGTAGAGATGGCAGGGGATATCTCGCATCTCGATGCCCCTGCGTTAGATGAGCTGCAGCGTTAACGGCGAACGGGGATCAGATATTCGCAGCGCAAATCGATTGGGCGTTCATCCGGCTTAACATCCGTTGACGGATAGTAACGCTCAATATCCTGACCTTTTCTGCGATTCAGGTTCAGCATCGGCATGCAGGTACCGTAGACCGTCATGATAAAGTCCTGCACGCCGGTTCCCAGCCCTTCATAGGTGAACATCACGTATTCACCCCCTTCCAGTACCACCGGTTTCGAGCCCTGAATATAGCCGTTGGCCATCTCAGGCGTTAACGCCGTGGTGTAGAAGACCTCCTGCTCGTCATCTTTTTCAAGGCTTGGACGCGTCTCGTTCAGGCCATAGAGCAATGGCGGAATGGCCGGGGCGTGGCTGAGGAAATCACGCCAGAACTGGACACGCATCTGATGACGAAATTCGGAGATCTGCTCCAGCGAGCAGGAGTAACTTTGGGTCGTGCCGACCAGGTGAGTTTCCGGCAGGGTGACCATTTCGTGCTTCGGCATTTCGAACTCGCCCAGACGCAGCGGCGGACGCATACCGAACGAGCTCCAGTCCGGCGAGCGGCGATAGAGCGCAGGGGTCAACGAGAACTGTTTTTTGAACGCGCGGGTAAAGGTCTGCTGCGAATCAAAGCGATACTGTAAGGCGATGTCCAGAATAGGACGCGCAGTCAGGCGAAGCGCCACGGCGGATTTGGAAAGACGACGCGCGCGAATATAGGCGCCGATAGCGTGACCGGTGACATCCTTGAACATTCTTTGTAAATGCCACTTAGAATATCCCGCTTTTGCCGCCACATTATCGAGTGACAAAGGCTGGTCCAGATGGCCTTCCAGCCAGGTAAGAAGATCGCGAATAATTCCAGCCTGATCCATATACTATCCTCATCCTTAATACAGCAGATACCCTGCTAACAGGTTAGCGGATAATAGCATTTTTTGATGTTTTAGCATTCAGTGTTTTTTTTGCGCTTAAATGCGTTTCGCCCTCAATTCCGGAAGGATATATTCTAATCCTGTGATCTTGCTGCTTTTTTTCATATGATTGTTGAATAATGACTCAATGCAATTTTTAAATATGGTAACAATATGAAATACAAGACATTGATCCTCACCACGCTGCTGTTATTAACCGGTCATGCCGCGCAGGCAGAAGAAATTGGTTCCGTTGATACCGTATTTAAGGTTTTCGGGCCCGACCATAAAATTGTCGTTGAAGCCTTTGACGATCCCGATGTGAAAAACGTGACCTGCTATATCAGCCGGGCGAAAACCGGCGGTATCAAAGGCGGACTGGGGCTGGCGGAAGACACTTCCGATGCGGCGATCTCCTGTCAGCAGGTGGGGCCGGTTGAGCTGAGCGATAAGATCAAAAACGGCAAGTCGCAGGGCGAAGTCGTATTCCAGAAACGCACCTCACTGGTGTTCAAAAAACTGCAGGTCGTACGTTTCTATGATGCGAAGCGTAACGCGCTGGCCTATCTCGCCTACTCGGATAAGGTCGTGGAGGGATCGCCAAAAAATGCGCTGAGCGCGGTGCCGATTATGCCGTGGCATTAAGTCAGGAATACCCCATGCAGCAACCCGTGGTCTGGCTGGTTGAAGACGAAATCAGTATCGCTGAAACGCTGATCTACATGCTTCAGCAGGAGGGCTTTGCAGTGAAGGCCTTCGAACGCGGCCTGCCCGTGCTGGAGGAGGCGCGCCGGCAGATCCCGGCGCTCGCCATTCTTGATGTCGGCCTGCCGGACATCAGCGGCTTTGAGCTGTGCCGCCAGCTGCTGGCGCAGCATCCCGCGCTGCCGGTGCTGTTCCTGACGGCCCGCAGCGATGAGGTGGACAAGCTGCTCGGGCTGGAGATCGGGGCTGATGATTATGTCGCCAAGCCCTTCTCGCCCCGGGAAGTGTGCGCCCGGGTGCGAACGATTTTACGGCGGATGCAAAAATCCGCTGCGCCGTCTGAGATCGTCCGTATCGGCCAGTTTGAGCTGAACGAGCCCGCCGCCCGCATCAGCTGGTGCGGAGAGCCGTTGCCGCTGACGCGCTACGAATTCCTGCTGCTCAAAACGCTGCTGCATGCGCCAGGCCGCGTCTATTCCCGGCAGCAGCTGATGGATAGAGTCTGGGGGGAGGAGGGCGACAGCTTCGATCGCACCGTCGACACCCATATTAAAACCCTGCGTGCCAAGCTGCGGGCGGTGAACGATCGGCTTTCTCCCATCAGCACCCACCGCGGCATGGGCTACAGCCTGGGATTATATTAATGCGCATCGGCATGCGGCTGTTGCTGGGGTACTTCCTGATTGTGGCCATTGCCGCGTGGTTTGTGCTGTCGATCTTTGTCCAGGAGGTGAAGCCCGGCGTGCGCAGGGCAACGGAAGGGACGCTGATCGACACCGCCACGCTGCTGGCCGAAGTCGGACGGGAGGATCTGCTTTCGGGTGATGCGCAGCAGGGCAGGCTGGCGCAGGCCTTTTCGCAGCTCCATCAGCGACCCTTTCGCGCCAACATCGGCGGCATTCACAAAGTGCGCAACGAGTATCATGTCTACATGACCGATGCCCAGGGCCGGGTGGTGTTTGATTCCGCTGGCCTTGCGGTGGGGAAGGATTACTCGCGCTGGAACGACGTCTGGCTGACCCTGCGTGGTGAATATGGCGCCCGCAGCACCCCGGGCAACCCGGACGATCCCGAGAGTACGGTGATGTACGTTGCCGCGCCGGTGGTCGATCGGGGCAGGATCATCGGCGTGCTGTCGGTCGGAAAGCCCAATAGCGCAATGGCGCCGGTCATCAAGCGCAGCGAGCGGCGGATCCTCTGGGCCGGCGGGGCGCTGCTGGGCATTGCGTTGCTGATTGGCCTGGCCGTGGCCTGGTGGATCAACCGCTCGATTCACACCCTGTCGCGCTATGCCGACTCGGTCACCAGCGATACCCCGCTGCCGTTGCCCGATCCGGGCAGCAGCGAACTCCGCAAGCTGGCACAGGCGCTGGAGAATATGCGTATTCGCCTAGAGGGGAAGAATTACATTGAACACTATGTTCATGCGCTTACCCACGAGCTGAAAAGTCCGCTGGCCGCAATTCGCGGCGCGGCGGAAATTCTGGCCGAACAGCCGCCGCCTCAGGTGGCCGCGCGGTTTATCGACAATATCCTGGTGCAAAATGCGCGCATGCAGTCGCTGGTGGAAAAGCTCCTCGCCCAGGCTCGTCTTGAGAATCGGATAGAGATTGTCCCGGTGAGCGTCAGCGTTGATGTACTCTTTACGCGGCTTGCCGATGCGCGCGCGGCAACGCTGGCAGCGAAAAACATCACCCTGACATTTCAGGGCACTTCGTGCCGCGTGGCGGGCGATCCCGAGCTGCTTGAGCAGGCGCTGGGCAATTTGCTGGATAACGCCATCGATTTCACCCCGCCGGGTGGAGCAATCCAGCTTGCGGCCACGGAAGCCCACAGACAGGTGAACATCACCGTAACCGACAGCGGCGGTGGGATCCCGGATTACGCCCTGGCGCGGATTTTTGAACGCTTCTACTCGCTCCCGCGCTCGAACGGGCTGAAAAGCAGCGGGCTCGGGCTGGCCTTTGTGCAGGAGGTAGCGCGTCTGCATCAGGGCAGCATCGATTTGCAAAACCGGCCCGAAGGCGGCGTGACGGCCACGCTGACACTTCACCGTCCCTTCACATAACTTCAAACTGGCCCCACATAGCGCAGTTAGGCTCTCTTCATCACAAAGGAGAGCCACTATGAAATCCCCCCTGTTCTGGAAAGTCAGCACCCTGTTGGGGTGCATTCTGCTGTTACTCGTCCCGCTGTTTATGGTGGGTAATCTGATTTCGGAGCGCGAGAGCTACCGCAACGCGGTCGAAAACACGCTGCGTCAAAGCACCAGTGGCCCACAGCAGCTGGTTGGCCCGCTGATCGCCATTCCGGTGACGGAGATTTACTACAAGCTGGAGGACGAGAAAAAAGTTGAGTATAAGAAAAGCTATATGCACTTCATCCTGCCGGAGTCGCTGTTAGTCGAAGGTAATCAGCACGTTGAGACGCGCAATATCGGCATCTATGACGGGCAAATCTGGAACACCGATCTCAGGATCAAAGCCCAGTTTAATACCGATAAACTGGCGCAGCTGAAGGGTGAAACCATGACCCTGGGGCAGCCTTTTATCGTGGTTGGCGTCGGTGATGCGCGCGGAATTGGCGCGGTGAGCGCGTCAAAAATCAACGGTGAGACCTTAAGCATTGAGCCCGGCTCAGGTGTGCACGGGGCGTTATCCGGCATCCATATGCCCCTGACCGACAACGCGCTGGCGCTTAAAACCTTCACCCTGGAGATGTCGTTGAATCTGGCGGGCACCGGCAGTTTCGCAGTGGTTCCGGTGGGGCGCAACAGCGAACTGACCCTGACCAGCAACTGGCCGCATCCGGGTTTTATGGGTGACTACCTGCCGGTTAAGCACCAGATTAGCGACTCGGGCTTCCTGGCGAACTGGAAAAGCAGCTGGTTTGCCAACAACCTGGCGGGCTGGTTCAACGACAGGGAGACGCCCGAATGGCAGACTATCCCGGCCTTTAGCGTGACGGTCGCCACCCCCGCGGATCAGTATCAGCTCACGGACCGCGCGATTAAGTACGCCATTCTGCTGATTGCCCTGACCTTTATGGCTTTCTTTGTCTTTGAAACCTTAACCGGGCTGCGCCTGCATCCGATGCAGTATCTGCTGGTCGGTCTGTCGCTGGTGCTGTTCTATCTGGTGCTGCTGGCGCTGTCAGAGCATGTTGGTTTTACACCCGCCTGGATTATTGCCAGCCTGGTGGGAGCGGTGATGAACGGCGTTTATCTGCAGGCGGTGCTGAAAAGCTGGAGACGCAGCAGCATGTTTGTGGTGGCGCTGCTGGGGCTGGACGTGGTGATGTGGTTCCTGCTGCGTTCGGAAGACAGCGCACTGCTGCTGGGTTCTGCCGTTCTGGCACTGGCGTTGTTCGCAGTGATGTATCTCACCCGTCACTTTGACTGGTACTCGCTTTCCCAGCCGAAGCGCCCGGAGCCACCAGCCGAACCGGATAAGGATGCGATGCGGTTATGGAAATAAAAAAACGGCGCGAAAGCGCCGTTTTTTTATGGCCGATCTGCGGGATTACTCCTGCAGGTCGCCGCAGAAACGATAGCCTTCACCGTGGATGGTGGCGATGATTTCTGGGGTATCCGGCGTGGATTCGAAGTGTTTACGAATACGGCGGATGGTAACGTCAACGGTGCGGTCGTGCGGCTTCAGCTCACGGCCGGTCATTTTTTTCAGCAGTTCTGCACGGGACTGGATCTTGCCCGGATTTTCGCAGAAGTGCAGCATGGCGCGGAATTCGCTGCGCGGCAGTTTGTACTGGTCGCCCTGAGGGCTCACCAGCGAACGGCTATTAATATCAAGTTCCCAGCCGTTGAATTTGTAGCTGTCTACGCTACGACGCTCTTCGCTGACCGTGCCCAGGTTCATGGTGCGGGACAGCAGATTGCGTGCACGAATGGTTAACTCGCGAGGGTTAAAAGGTTTGGTGATATAGTCATCCGCACCGATTTCCAGGCCAAGAATTTTATCAACTTCATTGTCGCGGCCGGTCAGGAACATTAACGCAACGTTCGCCTGCTCGCGCAGCTCGCGCGCCAGCAGAAGGCCGTTTTTACCCGGCAGGTTAATGTCCATGATGACCAGGTTGATATCATTTTCAGAAAGGATCTGATGCATCTCTGCGCCATCGGTCGCTTCAAAGACATCGTAGCCTTCTGCTTCGAAAATGCTCTTTAACGTGTTGCGTGTTACCAACTCGTCTTCAACGATAAGAATGTGCGGGGTCTGCATGTTTGCTACCTAAATTGCCAACTAAATCGAAACAGGAAGTACAAAAGTCCCTGACCTGCCTGATACATGCCACAAATTAACATGACCGGCGTAACGTGACTAAAGTACGTAATTGCGTTCTTGATGCACTTTCCATCAACGTCAACAACATCATTAGCTTGGTCGTGGGTACTTTCCCTCTGGACCCGACAGTGTCAAAAACGGCTGTCATCCTAACCATTTTAACAGCAACATAACAGGTTAAGAGGCACCGGACACCCAATAAAACTACGCTTCGTTGACATATATCAAATTCAATTGTAGCACGTTAACAGTTTGATGAAATCATCGTAGCGGATTGCTAGCCTTTGTCACATTTTTTCAATAAACCAACCAGTTGCGTTCATTAATTAATAAACAAGGCGAATCCAATGTCAACACCCGCTAAAAGAAAGCATTATCATTATTAAACATAAGGATAAGTGCTATTCTGTAACATTATCGCGTAAGGTTCACTGATGAAATAGTTTAGTAATTTTAATTTGTAGTGAAACGCTATTTCGGTGATTTGTGTTGCAATTTTGTAAATTCGTGCCGCGTAATATGATGATGTCCATCACATTTTTGTCGGCTAACTGCTTAAAAAGAGAGCATAAATGCATTTGTCAATCGTACTGGTATCCCCCGCAAGAGCAGAAAACATTGGTGCCGCAGCGCGCGCCATGAAGACCATGGGGTTTACCGATCTACGTATCGTTGCCAGTGACGCCCAGAACGATCCGGCGGCGCGGCGTGTTGCGCACGGCTCGGGAGATATTCTCGATAATTTAACGACTTATGAAACGCTCGCAGACGCGCTGCACGACATTTCTTTTACGGTTGCCACCACTGCCCGCGGCCGTTCGAAGTTTCATTACTATGCTACGCCGGCTGAACTGGTGCCGCTGATGGCAGAGAAAAGCCAGTGGATGCCGAAGATGGCGCTGGTTTTCGGGCGCGAAGATTCCGGCCTGACCAATGACGAGCTCGCCCTGGCAGATGTATTGACCGGCGTGCCGATGGTGGCGGATTACCCGTCGTTGAATTTAGGTCAGGCGGTGATGGTGTATTGCTATCAATTAGCCTCTCTGATGCAAATGCCGGTTGCCCCGGTGGCCGACGTAGATGAAAACCAGCTTGCCGCTTTACGTGCGCGCACCGATCGTCTGCTGACATCGCTGAACGTCGCTGACGATCAAAAAATGGTGGAGTGGCTACAGCAGCGGCTGGGCCTGTTAGCTCAGCGAGACACGGCAATGTTGCACCGATTGCTGCACGATATCGAAAAAAAGCTGGCAGAGTAAAAGTCCGTCATATCTTTTAGTTATGGTTAAATATTCCAGACTATGGGTTGCATACGGCCCGATCCGGGCAGAAATAAAATCTCAGACAGCGAGACGTGACAGGGTCGGGAAAGGCGCTTAAATCAGAAATTCGTTGACTTAGCGGCACGTATGCTTTAACCAATAGAGGTAGACAGCACAGACAGATAATAATACAGAGTACACAACATCCATGAAACGCATCAGCATCACCACCATTACCACAACCATCATCATTACCACAGGTAACGGTGCGGGCTGACGCGTACAGGAAAGAAAGAAAAAAGCCCGCACCTGAACAGTGCGGGCTTTTTTTTCGGCTAAAGATCACGAGGTAACAACCATGCGAGTGTTGAAGTTCGGCGGTACATCAGTGGCAAATGCAGAACGATTTCTGCGTGTTGCCGACATCCTGGAGAGCAATGCCAGGCAGGGGCAGGTGGCGACGGTACTCTCTGCCCCGGCTAAAATTACCAACCACCTGGTGGCGATGATTGAAAAGACCATTGGGGGTCAGGATGCACTGGTGAACATCAGCGACGCAGAGCAGATCTTTGCTAACCTGCTGCAGGGCCTGGCGGATGCCCAACCTGGCTTTCCGCATGCCCAGCTGAAAGCTTTTGTTGAGCAAGAGTTTGCCCAGATTAAACACGTTCTGCATGGTATCAGCCTGTTGGGGCAGTGCCCGGACAGCATTAACGCGGCGCTGATCTGCCGCGGTGAAAAACTCTCTATCGCCATCATGGCGGGTCTGCTGGAAGCACGTGGCCATAACGTCACGGTGATCGATCCGGTTGAAAAACTGCTCGCTGTTGGCCATTACCTCGAATCCGCCGTAGATATTGCCGAATCTACCCGTCGCATTGCGGCAGGCAAAATTCCTGCTGACCATATGATCCTGATGGCGGGCTTCACCGCCGGGAATGAAAAAGGGGAGCTGGTGGTGCTGGGCCGTAACGGCTCCGACTACTCTGCGGCCGTGTTGGCCGCCTGTCTGCGTGCCGACTGTTGCGAGATCTGGACCGACGTCGACGGCGTGTATACCTGCGACCCGCGCCAGGTGCCGGATGCCCGTCTGCTGAAGTCGATGTCTTATCAGGAGGCGATGGAGCTCTCCTACTTCGGCGCCAAAGTTCTTCATCCTCGCACCATTGCCCCTATCGCCCAGTTCCAGATCCCATGCCTGATAAAAAACACCGGTAATCCGCAGGCGCCAGGCACGCTGATTGGTGCCAGTAATGACGAGGACGGCCTGCCGGTTAAAGGCATCTCCAACCTCAACAACATGGCGATGTTCAACGTCTCCGGGCCGGGTATGAAAGGTATGGTGGGGATGGCGGCACGCGTCTTTGCCGCCATGTCGCGCAACGGCATCTCGGTAGTGCTGATCACCCAGTCTTCTTCCGAATACAGCATCAGCTTCTGCGTCCCGCAGGTGGACTGCCTGCGTGCCCGTCGGGCGCTGGAGGAGGAATTCTACCTCGAGCTGAAAGAAGAGTTGCTGGAGCCCATTGCCATCCAGGAGCATCTGGCGATCATCTCTGTGGTGGGTGATGGCATGCGCACTCTGCGCGGCATCTCGGCGAAATTCTTTGCGGCGCTAGCGCGGGCGAACATTAATATTGTCGGCATTGCCCAGGGCTCCTCAGAGCGCTCCATCTCCGTGGTGGTGAATAACGACGATGCTACCACCGGCGTACGCGTCACTCATCAGATGCTGTTCAACACCGATCAGGTCATTGAAGTGTTCCTGATTGGCGTCGGTGGCGTGGGCGGCGCGTTACTGGAGCAGCTCAAGCGTCAGCAAGAGTGGCTCAAGAAAAAGCATATCGATCTGCGCGTCTGCGGCATTGCAAACTCCAAAGCCCTGCTGACCAACGTTCACGGACTGAACCTCGAGAACTGGCAGGCAGAGCTGGCGGAGGCGAAAGAGCCGTTCAATCTGGGCCGCCTGATCCGTCTGGTGAAAGAGTATCATCTGCTGAACCCGGTGATTGTCGACTGTACCTCGCACCAGGCGGTGGCCGATCAGTACGCCGACTTCCTGCGTGAAGGCTTCCATGTGGTCACGCCGAACAAAAAGGCCAACACCTCGTCGATGGATTACTACCATCAGATGCGTCACGCGGCGGCGAGATCCCGCCGTAAGTTCCTCTATGACACCAACGTCGGCGCGGGGCTGCCGGTTATCGAAAACCTGCAAAACCTGCTCAATGCCGGTGATGAACTGCAGCGTTTTTCCGGCATCCTGTCGGGCTCGCTCTCCTTTATCTTCGGCAAGCTGGACGAAGGGATGAGCCTGTCAGAAGCGACCAAAGTGGCGCGCGAGCTGGGTTACACCGAGCCGGATCCGCGTGACGACCTCTCCGGGACCGACGTGGCGCGTAAGCTGCTGATCCTCGCCCGTGAAACGGGACGTGAGCTGGAGCTGTCGGATATCGTGATCGAGCCGGTTCTGCCAGAAAGCTTTGACGACTCCGGCGATGTGGCGACCTTTATGGCGAATCTGCCGCAGCTGGATGACGCCTTCGCAGCCCGCGTTGCAAAAGCCCGTGATGAAGGGAAGGTATTGCGCTATGTTGGCAACATCGAAGAAGACGGCGTCTGTCGGGTGAAGATGGCGGCGGTAGACGGTAACGATCCGCTGTTCAAAGTGAAAAATGGCGAAAACGCCCTCGCGTTTTACAGCCACTATTATCAGCCACTGCCGTTGGTCCTTCGCGGCTATGGCGCAGGGAACGATGTGACGGCGGCGGGCGTGTTTGCCGATCTGCTGCGTACCCTGTCATGGAAGTTAGGAGTTTAACATGGTTAAAGTTTATGCCCCGGCTTCCAGCGCCAATATGAGCGTCGGGTTTGATGTGCTGGGCGCGGCGGTGACGCCGGTGGATGGTTCATCGCTGGGGGATACTGTCACGGTTGAGGCCGCAGACAGTTTCAGTCTGAGCAACGTCGGGCGTTTCGCCAGCAAGCTGCCGTCCGATCCGCGTGAGAATATCGTTTATCAGTGCTGGGAGCGTTTTTGTCAGGAGATCGGTAAAAACGTGCCGGTTGCCATGACCCTGGAAAAAAGCATGCCGATTGGCTCCGGGCTGGGCTCGAGTGCCTGTTCGGTGGTGGCCGCGCTGGTGGCGATGAACGAGCACTGCGGCAAGCCGCTGAATAACACCCGCCTGCTGGCCCTGATGGGCGAGCTGGAAGGGCGCATCTCCGGCAGCATTCATTACGATAACGTCGCCCCCTGTTTCCTGGGCGGCATGCAGCTGATGATCGAAGAGAACGGCATCATCAGCCAACAGGTGCCAGGCTTTGACGAGTGGCTGTGGGTGCTTGCCTACCCGGGCATTAAAGTGTCGACCGCCGAAGCGCGCGCCATACTGCCAGCGCAGTACCGCCGTCAGGACTGTATTGCGCACGGTCGTCATCTGGCTGGCTTTATTCATGCCTGCTATACCCGTCAGCCGCTACTGGCGGCAAAACTGATGAAAGATGTTATTGCCGAGCCATACCGCACCAAACTGCTGCCTGGCTTCAACGAAGCGCGTAGCGCGGCGCTGGATATCGGCGCCCTGGCCTGCGGTATTTCCGGTTCCGGTCCGACCCTGTTTGCCCTGTGCGACAAACCGGATACGGCGCAGCGGGTCGCGGAGTGGCTGGGGAAAAATTACCTGCAAAATCAGGAAGGCTTTGTTCATATTTGCCGTCTGGATACGGCCGGCGCACGAGTACTGGGATAAACAATGAAACTCTACAATCTTAAAGATCATAACGAGCAGGTGAGCTTTGCACAGGCCGTCACACAAGGTCTGGGCAAAAACCAGGGACTGTTCTTCCCGCACGACCTGCCGGAGTTTGGTCTGACCGAAATCGACGAGATGCTGAAACAGGATTTCGTTACCCGCAGCACCAAAATTCTCTCCGCGTTTATCGGGGACGAAATCCCGCAGGAGCTGCTGGAGGAGCGCGTCCGCGCGGCCTTTGCTTTCCCGGCACCGGTAAGCCAGGTTGAGCCGGACGTCGGCTGTCTGGAGCTGTTCCACGGCCCGACGCTGGCGTTTAAAGATTTTGGCGGGCGCTTTATGGCGCAGATGCTGACCCATATCAGCGGCGATAAGCCGGTTACCATTCTGACCGCGACCTCCGGCGATACCGGTGCGGCAGTTGCGCATGCCTTCTACGGCCTGAAAAACGTGCGCGTGGTGATCCTCTATCCGCAGGGAAAAATCAGCCCGCTGCAGGAAAAACTGTTCTGTACCCTCGGCGGCAACATTGAAACCGTCGCCATCGACGGGGACTTCGATGCCTGCCAGGCGCTGGTTAAGCAGGCCTTCGACGACGAAGAGCTGAAGGTGGCGCTGGGTCTTAACTCCGCCAACTCCATCAACATCAGCCGCCTGCTGGCGCAGATTTGCTACTACTTCGAAGCGGTAGCCCAGCTGCCGCAGGAAGCACGTAACCAGCTGGTGATCTCGGTGCCGAGCGGCAACTTTGGCGACCTGACTGCCGGCCTGCTGGCGAAGTCACTGGGCCTGCCGGTGAAACGCTTTATCGCTGCCACCAATGCCAATGACACGGTGCCGCGTTTCCTGAAAGAGGGCAAGTGGACGCCAAACACTACGCAGGCCACCCTGTCCAATGCGATGGATGTGTCACAGCCTAACAACTGGCCGCGCGTGGAAGAGCTGTTCCGCCGTAAAATCTGGCGTCTCAATGAGCTGGGCTATGCTGCGGTAACGGACGACACCACCAGAGAGACCATGCGTGAGCTGAAGCAGGTGGGCTACACCTCCGAGCCGCACGCGGCGGTGGCGTATCGCGCTCTGCGCGATCAGCTGAACCCGGGCGAGTACGGCCTGTTCCTCGGCACCGCCCATCCGGCGAAGTTTAAGGAGAGCGTGGACGAGATCCTCGGTGAGTCGCTGCCGCTGCCCAAAGAGCTGGCCGAGCGTGCCGATCTGCCGCTGCTGTCGCACAACCTGCCGGCCGATTTCGCCGCGCTGCGTCAGTTGATGATGACCCGCGGGTAAGCCTGTTTGCCCGGTGGCGCTACGCTTACCGGGCTTACGCAAAGCATTTGTAGGTCGGGTAAGGCGAAGCCGCCGCCCGGCAAAAATCCAGCCCGGGTGCGCGCCATCGCCACCCGGCTTTTTTATGGAGAAATTAAGGAGAAAACTAGCAGGGAAAAAGCAGAAATTCCCAATAAATGCGGTGACTTACAGAATAGGATTGCAGAGAATAACATCCTCCCCGCCCCTCACGTAATCTCCTTACATCGGCCCACATCGGGCAAGAATAATAAGGAGTAACCTATGTCTAAACTGAAACCTGCACTTATCGCACTTTCGCTGATGCTGGTGGCTCCGATGGCGGTTCAGGCCGCTGAGATCACCCTGGTACCGGCGGTTAAACTGCAGATTGGCGATCGGGATAATCGTGGCCATCACTGGGATGGCGGCCGCTGGCGTGACAATGACTGGTGGAAGTCTCACTACGAGTGGCGCGACAACCGCTGGCGTCCGCATGGCGAGCATCATGATAATCGCCATCACGATCGTCATGATGACCATCGTCCCGGGCCGGACCGGAAACATCATTAAACTCACCCCGCCAACCGGCGGGGTTTTGCATTACTGCTCGTGGCGCTTAAACACCAGCTCACCTTTCCCTGACGCTTCCTCGTCAAAGAAATAGCCTTCGCTGTTAAATGCCTTCAGCTGCTCTGGCTGCGTCAGACGATTTTCAATGATGTAACGGCTCATCAGTCCGCGCGCTTTTTTGGCGTAGAAGCTGATCACTTTGAACTTGCCGTTCTTCTCATCGAGGAACACCGGCTTAACGATCTCCGCGTTCAGCTTTTTCGGTTTCACCGATTTGTAGTACTCATCCGACGCCAGGTTGATCAGGACATTGTCGCCCTGCGCCTGCAATGCATCGTTCAGCTTGTCGGTGATGGTCTCGCCCCAGAAGTGATAGAGATCTTTGCCTTTCGCGTTCTCCAGACGGATCCCCATCTCCAGACGGTAGGGTTGCATCAAATCCAGCGGACGCAGCACACCGTACAGGCCGGAGAGCATGCGTAAATGCTGTTGGGCAAAATCAAAGTCAGCCTCGCTGAAGGTTTCCGCCTGCAGGCCGGTATAGACGTCGCCTTTGAAGGCCAGAATCGCCTGGCGTGCGTTCGAAGGCGTGAAATCCGGCTGCCAGTCGTGGAAGCGGGTGGCATTAAGATCCGCCAGCTTGTCGCTGATGCTCATCAGGGTTGCAATTTGCGGCGCTGAAAGCTTGCGCGCCTCGCGGATCAGCTGTTGCGAGTGATCCAGCAGTTCAGGCTGGGTATAACGCTCGGTGGCGAGTGGGCTCTGGTAGTCGAGCGTTTTAGCAGGTGAAATCAGAATCAGCATATCCAGTCCTTGCAGGAGATTTGGTGCGATTTTAACAAAAAAACCGCCTCGATTGATCGATGGCTGTTATTGACGCGGCAAATCATCCCAGGCGCCAGGGGCCAGTTGCGAAGCGATCTCGGGATAACGCGAGACATCAAAAACAGGCTGGACCCCCAGCTTCCGCTGGCGCAGGTAATCCCGGGCAATCAGCGTAATGACCGGGGAGAGCAGCAGGATCGCCGTCAGGTTAGTGATTGCCATCAGCGCCATAATGATATCCGCCAGCTGCCAGACCACTGGCAGGCTTAACAAGGAGCCGAGCAGCACCATCAGCACTACGCCACCCCGTAACAGCCAGCGGGATTTCCGGGCATCGGGATGCAAAAAGATCAGGTTGTTTTCGGCATAGATGTAGTTCACCACGATGGAGCTGAAAGCGAACAAAAGGATGATAAAGGCCACGAAGTCGGCACCCCAGCTTCCGGTGAGATTGACCAGCGCCTGTTGAATCAGCTGCACGCCTGCGGTATTGGCCGGGAGATCCACCGGGCCTGCCAGCAGCACGATCATCGCGCTGGCGGTACAGATGATGATGGTATCAACGAAGACGCCAATCATCTGCACGATCCCCTGGGAGGCCGGGTGAGGGGGCCAGGAGGCTGCGGCAGCAGCGGCATTCGGGGTTGACCCCATGCCCGCTTCGTTGGAAAACATTCCGCGCTGAAAACCGGCCGTCAGGGCCTGGCTCAAGGTATAGCCCAGCGCACCTGCGGCGGCTTCACGCCAGCCAAAGGCGCTTTTTACGATCAGGGTAAAGACCGCCGGTAGCTGGTCGGCATGCCAGGCACAGACCACCATGCTGGCGATCACCCACAGCAGCGCCATCACCGGCGCCATCCACTGCATCAGCCGGGCAACGCCTTTGATGCCGGTGAGGATCACCACCAGCGTGAACAGCGCCATCACGCCGCCGGTGATAAATTCCGGACAGTTGAAGGCGAAACGCAGGGCGTGGGCAACGGAGTGGGCCTGAACGGTATTAAAGATCAGACCGTAGGCGACGAGTAAAAAGAGAGAAAACAGCACGCCCATCCAGCGCATACCGAGGCCGCGGGCCATATACCAGGCCGGGCCGCCGCGAAACTGCCCCTGTTTATCCGCTTCCTTATACAGCTGGGCCAGCGAACACTCGGCAAAGGAGGTGGCCATGCCGATGATGGCGGTCATCCACATCCAGAAGATGGCCCCCGGTCCGCCCGCCGAGATCGCCAGCGCGACCCCGGCCAGGTTACCGCTGCCGACCCGGGCCGCCAGGCTGGTACAGAGCGCCTGGAACGAGGTTAAACCTCCCGGCTGGGGGCTCAGGCTGTTTTTCAGATTATTGCGCAGCTGGGGAATAGAGCGAAACTGAATAAAACCGCAGCGAAAAGTGAACCAGATACCTGCCGCAAACAGCAGGTAAATCATCACCGAACCCCACAGGATTTCATTAATAAACGACAGATAATCAGGCATTAACGTCCCTCTTGTTGATGCCAAAGTGCATAGGTAATCGCTACTAATGAGTGAGTAAACAGGTAATTAGCAGTGCGGAATTTTGCCAAGTTTATCACAGGATCCTTCAGCGCATTGTCTGCGGTTGCGCTGACCTTCCGTCGTGTTATCATCAGGGCAGACCGGTTACATCCCCCTAACAAGTAAACCTGTCATTTTTCCGTTTCTGGCATCCTGCTGGTAACGCGAATTATCCAGGGCAAGTTAAAGAGAAACACTATCATGACGGATAAATTAACCTCCCTTCGTCAGTTCACGACTGTTGTCGCTGACACCGGAGATATCGCGGCAATGAAGTTGTACCAGCCGCAGGATGCCACAACGAACCCTTCTCTGATCCTTAACGCTGCACAGATCCCTGAATACCGCAAACTGATCGACGACGCCGTTGCCTGGGCGAAAAGCCAGAGCAGCGATCGTGCACAGCAGGTAGTGGATGCTACCGACAAACTGGCCGTTAACATTGGTCTGGAAATTCTGAAGCTGGTTCCGGGCCGTATCTCGACTGAAGTGGATGCGCGTCTGTCCTACGACACCGAAGCGTCCATCGCCAAAGCCAAACGCCTGATCAAGCTGTACAACGATGCTGGCATCAGCAACGACCGTATCCTGATCAAACTGGCTTCCACCTGGCAGGGCATCCGCGCTGCAGAACAGCTGGAAAAAGAGGGCATCAACTGTAACCTGACCCTGCTGTTCTCCTTCGCTCAGGCGCGTGCCTGTGCAGAAGCGGGCGTGTTCCTGATCTCTCCATTCGTTGGCCGTATTCTGGACTGGTACAAATCCAATACCGACAAGAAAGAGTACGCGGCGTCTGAAGATCCGGGCGTGGTTTCCGTTACCGAGATTTACGAGTACTACAAACAGCACGGCTATGAAACCGTGGTGATGGGCGCAAGCTTCCGTAACGTGGGCGAAATCCTGGAGCTGGCTGGCTGTGACCGCCTGACCATCGCACCTGCGCTGCTGAAAGAGCTGGCAGAAAGCGAAGGCGCGATCGAGCGTAAGCTGAGCTTCAGCGGCGAAGTGAAAGCCCGTCCTGAGCGCATCACTGAATCCGAATTCCTGTGGCAGCACAACCAGGATCCAATGGCGGTAGACAAACTGGCGGACGGTATCCGTAAGTTTGCTATCGACCAGGAAAAACTGGAAAAAATGATCGGCGAACTGCTGTAATCATTCCCGCGTGACCGGGCCTCCGGTCACGCTACTTCTCTTGTTCCCTGTCTGAATCCTCCTGCTGCGTGTATCATTCCCTCAATCTGTATTGTTTGAATGGAATGGATATGAATACCTTACGCATTGGCTTAGTTTCCGTCTCAGATCGCGCCTCCAGCGGTGTCTATGAAGATAAAGGCATCCCCGCGCTGGAAGCCTGGCTGGCTTCTGCCCTGACCACCCCTTTTGAAGTGCAAACCCGCCTGATCCCCGATGAACAGGCGATCATCGAGCAAACCTTGTGTGAACTGGTTGATGAAATGAGCTGCCACCTGGTGCTGACTACCGGCGGTACCGGTCCGGCACGTCGCGACGTGACGCCGGATGCGACTCTCGCCATCGCCGATCGTGAAATGCCGGGCTTTGGCGAACAGATGCGCCAGATCAGCCTGCACTTTGTGCCGACGGCGATCCTCTCCCGTCAGGTGGGGGTGATCCGCAAGCAGGCGCTGATCCTCAATTTACCGGGCCAGCCAAAGTCGATTAAAGAGACGCTGGAAGGGGTGAAAGAGGCCGACGGTAAGGTGGTGGTCGCAGGTATCTTCGCCAGTGTACCTTATTGTGTACAGCTTCTTGAGGGGCCTTACGTCGAAACCGATCCGCAGGTGGTAGCAGCTTTTCGCCCGAAAAGCGCGAGACGTGAAACAATCTCCTGAAATTAACAATAATGTGACATAAGCTGTAACGGCAGTAGCGGGCTAATTGATTTACGGTATAGTAATTTTTTCTTTACGATAGCTGTAAATATAACTCAACAATTCAGCCCATAATGGTTCGCTATGTCACATTACAACCGGCCTCTCAATCGTCAGGATTATAAGACTCTCACGCTGGCCGCACTCGGCGGCGCGCTGGAGTTTTATGACTTCATCATCTTCGTCTTTTTCGCGGCTGTCGTCGGGGCGCTGTTCTTCCCGGCAGATATTCCCGAATGGCTGCGTCAGGTACAGACCTTTGGCATTTTTGCCGCCGGGTATCTGGCGCGCCCGTTGGGTGGCATCGTGATGGCCCACTTCGGCGATCTGGTGGGACGCAAAAAGATGTTCACCCTCAGCATCCTGCTGATGGCTGTCCCGACCCTGGCTATCGGCCTGCTGCCGACCTATGCATCGATGGGAATTATTGCCCCGGTATTGCTGCTGCTGATGCGGATCCTGCAGGGGGCGGCGATTGGCGGGGAAGTACCTGGCGCCTGGGTCTTTGTGGCGGAACATGTTCCGGCCCGGCGGATCGGCATTGCCTGTGGCACGCTGACCGCAGGGCTGACGGTCGGTATTCTGCTGGGCTCGGTTGTGGCGACATTAGTGAACACCAGCATGACCCAACAGGCGGTGCACGACTGGGGCTGGCGTATTCCATTCCTGCTGGGCGGTGCCTTTGGTCTGGTGGCGATGTATCTGCGCCGCTGGCTGCAGGAGACGCCGGTCTTCCTTGAAATGCAGCAGCGCAAGGCGCTGGCGCAGGAGCTGCCGGTCAAAGCGGTGGTGGTAAGGCACAGAAAAGCGGTGGTGGTGTCGATGCTGCTCACCTGGCTGCTGTCGGCGGGCATCGTGGTGGTGATTTTGATGTCGCCGGTCTGGCTGCAAAAACAGTACGGCTTTGCCCCGGCGGTAACGCTGCAGGCCAACAGCATCGCGACCATTATGCTGTGCTTCGGCTGCCTGATTGCCGGGCTGGCGGTGGATCGTATCGGTTCCAGCCTGACCTTTATCATCGGCAGCCTGCTTCTTGCCGGGGCGAGCTGGGCATTTTATCACCTGGCGGGCAGCCATCCTGAGCAGCTGTTCCTGCTGTACGGCATGGTCGGGCTGTGCGTCGGCGTGGTGGGGGCCGTGCCGTACGTGATGGTCCGCGCCTTCCCGCCGGAAGTGCGCTTCACCGGGATCTCCTTCTCGTATAACGTCTCCTACGCCATCTTCGGCGGGCTGACGCCGATTGCGGTTACCCTGCTGATGGGCGTCTCGCCTATGGCGCCCGCCTGGTACGTGCTGGCGCTCTCGCTGATGGGGCTGGCGTTAGGCATCTGGCTGCGCCAGAAACCCGTAGAAGCGCCGGTCCTCGCCGGATAAAGACAAGGCCGGGCAATGTGCCCGGCCTTTTTGTTAGTGCGACGGGGTAAAGCTCAGGACGATATTGTCATCCGGAATGTGGGTAAAGTTTTTGATAATGGCGTGGTAGTCCGCCAGCGGATCCACATCCTTAAACAGCGTCGGGTAGAAGATTTTGCTCAGCGTCTCGATGGCGACGATGTTGTACGGGTTGTTGTAGAAGTGGTGATAGAGCGCCCCGGTGTGGCCTTGCGCGACGGCCGGAATACTGGCGACGCCCTGACGCGTCAGCAGGGCAGTAAAGGCTGCGCTGACATCATTTGCAGGGACGTTATAGCCAAACGGGATGATCGCCGTGCCTTTGCCCGGACGTTTTGAGCCGGTCATCAGGTAGTAATCCGGGTTGAGGGAGATAATCTTTTCCACCGCGATATTCCCGGTTGCCCCCGGCAGCAGCTGCGAACCGATGTTGGTCCCGCCTGCGGCTTCGACCAGCCCGCCCCAGCCGTTACGCGCGTGGGTGAAGCAGCAGCCGTTATCCAGCCCGCCCACACCGGCAATCGGCTCGATAAAGACCAGCGGTTTTTTGCTGGCCGTTGCCAGACGCTGGTGGATCCTATCCAGACGCTGCTGATAGAAATCGATATAGGCCTGCGCACGGTCGGTTTGGCCCATCACCTTACCCAGCAGGGCAATACTCGGCAGAGTGTTCTCTACCGGGTGCAGTTCATAATCCACAAACACCACCGGAATATGCAGGGCCTCGAGCTGTGCCAGCACGCCGGTCTGCACCAGCGACGGCTTAGCGCGAAGCTGGGCAATCATCAGATCGGGCTGGCGAGAGATTACCGTTTCGAGATCGACATTTCCCTGGTCGGAAAACTTCATGTCGAGGATCGTCTCCGCTTCCGGCCATTTGCGCTTCAGGACGTTCCAGGTTTCGGTGTCCTGCTTCTTCGGCAGGTTGTTCCACGCTACTACTCTGGAGAAGGGGTTATCACGCTCCAGCAGGGCCAGAGCGAAGATGTCGCGTCCGTCCTGTAGAATGATGCGCTGCGGCTTGTGTTCAACAGTGACCGTGCGGTTATCCAGATCCTTCACCGTCACCGGCCAGCTCTGTGCCTGGGCGAGTAAAGGTGAAAGTAACAGTGCCAGGCCGCCTGCGGCGGCAATGAGTTTTTTCAGCGTCATGTTTTCCCCGTCTTCTTCTTATGGCGTTAACCCGTCGACCACCACATGCGGCAGCCCACGGGAACAGTATTCAACCCGGCCATCCACGCCGTATACCGTCGCCAGATTGGCGGGGGTGACAACCTCACCCGGCAGGCCGCTGGCAATCAGCTCGCCGCCTTTCAGCATCAGGGCAAAATTCGCATGGCGCAGGGCAATGTTGATGTCGTGGATCACCACGACGGTGACGATATTGCGCAGCCGCGTTTCGCGGGCGACGATATCCATCACATGGAACTGGTAGTTGAGGTCGAGCGCGCTTAAGGGCTCATCCAGCAGCAGCAGATCCGGCTCGCGGATGAGGGACTGGGCAAGGCCAATCAGCTGTTTTTGTCCGCCGGAGAGTTGGTCGAGAAAGCTCATCGCCAGATGGGCGACGCCCAGTTTTTCCAGAATGGAATACGCTTCCTGTTCGACATTGCGACCAGAAGGGCTGCCGCTGGCCCGGCGGGCGACGATGACCGACTCCAGGGCATGCAGATGTACCCCCTGCGGCAATGATTGCGGCAGATAAACTACCTTCTGCGCGCGTTTTGCCGCGGGCAAGGTCATCAGATCTTCGCCGTTGAGCTGTAACGCTCCCTGGGCGGGGTTCAGGTCAGCCAGAGCGCGCAGCAGGGTGGATTTCCCCGAGCCGTTCGGACCCAGCAGGGCGGTGATCTGCCCGCGAGGGAGCAATGGGGTGTTCAGCCCACTGATGATCTTTTTCTTGCGATAGCCGGTGTGCAGATCGCGGACGCGCAGGCCCTCGGTCATACGTTCCCCCTGTTACGGATAATAATGCTGAGGAAGAACGGCACGCCCACCAGCGAGGTGACGATACCCACGGGAATAATGACGCCGGGAACGATGTTCTTGGAAAATACCGAGGCCAGGGAGAGCACCAGCGCGCCAATCAGCATGCTGCCGGGCAGATAAAACCGGTGATCCTCGCCAAACATCATGCGGGCGATATGCGGTGCCACCAGGCCGATAAAGCCGACCGGGCCGACAAAGGCGACCGTCAGGGCCGAGATAATACTGATGCGTAACAGCGTCGACAGGCGTAGCTTTTTCACGTTGATACCAAAGCTGACGGCACGATCTTCACCCAGACGTAACGCCGTCAATTTCCAGGCGTTCTTCAGCGACAGCGGCACGATAATCAGCAGCGCCACGGCCAGGATCGCCAGCTTATCCCATGAGGCTCTCGCCAGGCTGCCCATCGTCCAGAAGACCAGCCCCTGCAGGGTATCTTCGCTGGCAACGAACTGCAGGATGGAAATCAGTGCGTTAAAGGTAAAGACCAGGGCGATACCAAACAGCACCACGCCGGAGGTCGCCACGCGGGTCCAGCGGCTGATGCCATCCAGAATAAAGCAGGCCAGCAGAGCGAAGACAAAGGCATTCGCCGGAATGAACCACTTATCGGCAATGCCGGGAATGCCTAAACCGAGCACAATCGCCAGAGCGGCACCAAAAGAGGCGGCAGAGGAGACACCAAGCGTAAACGGGCTGGCGAGCGGGTTATTGAGGATGGTCTGCATCTCGGCCCCGGCCAGCCCCAGCGCCATGCCGACGGCGACGGCCATCAGGGCGAACGGCAGCCGTAGCTCCCAGACGATCACCCGCGTCCCGGCGTCGGCCGCGGCGGCGTTGATTAAGGTATGCCAGAGAGTGGAAACGGAGATGCCTGACGGACCAAGCGTGAAATCGAGGATCAGGGAGCAAATAATAAAGAAGAACAGCACCCCTGCCAGGGCAAAGCGCCGGATGAGAACCTTACGGTAATGTGACGCAATAATGGATTCGCCAGTGTGATCGCTGGCGGCAAGGCTGGAATTCATCAGTTAACCTTATGCAACACAACAGAATCGTTTCATCCCCTTGCGTTCCATGTCGGGTACTGCCTGATATCCATTATCCGGGATGTGCCGGGTCACACTAATCGCAATGATAATGCTTATCAATTGAATAAGGTGATTATTGCCATCCCGTTTAATCATCGTTTCTGTTGTGGCTGAAAATTGACCGGGTTTAAACGCGAAGGGGCATTCACAGGGGGGCGATGTCGTGCCCGCAGGGCGGGCACGAAGGGGGATCAGTGTTTTTCACCAATCGGCAGAATGGTGCGACCGAACTGCTCGTTCAGTACTTCACCCATCGCCAGATAGATGGCGCTGGCGCCGCAGACCAGGCCAATCCAGCCCGCCACGTGAATAATGGCTTCGCCGTTATCCACCAGGTGGCCCACACACAGCAGGGCGAACAGCACGGTCAGGCTCAGGAACACGAACTGCAGCGCACGGTTACCTACCAGGGTGCCGAAGAACATGAACAGCGTGAACACGCCCCACAGGCCCAGATAGACGCCCAGGAACTGTGGGTTCGCCGCTTCGGTCAGACCCATTTTCGGCATCAGCAGAATGGCGACCAGGGTCAGCCAGAAAGAGCCGTAAGAGGTGAATGCGGTTAAACCGAAGGTATTGCCTTTCTTATATTCCAGCAGGCCCGCGAAGATCTGTGCGATACCGCCGTAAAAAATGCCCATCGCCAGGATAATGCCATCCATCGGGAACATCCCGATATTGTGCAGGTTCAGCAGAATGGTGGTCATGCCGAAACCCATCAGGCCCAGCGGAGCCGGATTAGCCAACTTAGTGTTGCCCATAAGTCCTCAAAAAAATCATCATTAATATGGTGAAATAGTGAATCCCACGCCAATTCTCCCTGGCGGGGCGCGGCATCATAATGGGCGCCATCAACGCCGTCTATGATCTAATCAGGGTGAAATTAAAAATTTTTTTATCCTTCCCCCTTGATGCATGCCGTTGCGACCCCATCTTGTAGTCAACCGCAGTGTGTGGACCTGAAAAAATTCAAATCTGGGCAGTTGAAAAAGCACCTTCTGCCCTTATTACAGGTACACAACCACATGTTGACTGAATTTTTAGTGGAGACGTTTAGATGGGTAAAATTATTGGTATCGACCTGGGTACTACCAACTCTTGTGTAGCGATTATGGATGGCACTACTGCACGTGTGCTGGAGAACGCCGAGGGCGATCGCACCACGCCTTCTATCATTGCTTATACCCAGGATGGTGAAACTCTGGTTGGTCAGCCGGCTAAACGTCAGGCAGTGACAAACCCGCAAAACACCCTGTTTGCGATCAAACGCCTGATTGGCCGTCGCTTCCAGGACGAAGAAGTGCAGCGTGATGAAGCCATCATGCCGTACAAAATCATCGGCGCCGAGAACGGCGACGCATGGATTGACGTTAAAGGTCAGAAAATGGCACCGCCGCAGATCTCTGCTGAAGTGCTGAAGAAAATGAAGAAAACGGCTGAAGATTACCTGGGTGAAGCGGTAACTGAAGCGGTTATCACCGTTCCTGCATACTTCAACGATGCTCAGCGTCAGGCAACCAAAGACGCGGGCCGTATCGCGGGTCTGGAAGTCAAACGTATCATCAACGAACCAACCGCAGCGGCGCTGGCCTACGGTCTGGATAAAGAAGTCGGCAACCGTACTATCGCGGTATACGACCTCGGTGGCGGTACTTTCGATATCTCTATTATCGAAATCGATGAAGTTGACGGCGAAAAAACCTTCGAAGTTCTGGCGACCAACGGTGATACCCACCTGGGTGGTGAAGACTTTGACAGCCGTATGATCAACTACCTCGTTGATGAATTTAAGAAAGATCAGGGCATTGACCTGCGTAACGACCCGCTGGCAATGCAGCGCCTGAAAGAAGCCGCAGAAAAAGCGAAGATCGAGCTCTCTTCTGCGCAGCAGACCGACGTGAACCTGCCGTATATCACTGCAGATGCCACCGGTCCAAAACACATGAACATCAAAGTGACTCGCGCGAAACTGGAAAGCCTGGTTGAAGACCTGGTTAACCGTTCCATCGAGCCGCTGAAAGTTGCTCTGCAGGATGCGGGTCTGTCCGTCTCCGAAATCCAGGACGTTATCCTGGTGGGTGGTCAAACCCGTATGCCAATGGTTCAGAAGAAAGTGGCTGAATTCTTTGGTAAAGAGCCGCGTAAAGACGTTAACCCGGACGAAGCCGTTGCTATCGGTGCTGCCGTTCAGGGTGGCGTGCTGACCGGTGAAGTTAAAGACGTACTGCTGCTGGACGTTACCCCGCTGTCTCTGGGTATCGAAACCATGGGCGGTGTGATGACGGCGCTGATCGCCAAAAACACCACCATCCCTACCAAGCACAGCCAGGTGTTCTCTACCGCTGAAGACAACCAGTCTGCGGTAACCATCCATGTGCTGCAGGGTGAGCGTAAACGTGCCGCAGATAACAAAGATCTGGGTCAGTTTAACCTCGATGGTATCAGCCCGGCACCGCGCGGTATGCCACAGATCGAAGTCACCTTCGACATCGATGCTGACGGTATCCTGCACGTTTCCGCGAAGGACAAAAACAGCGGTAAAGAGCAGAAGATCACCATCAAGGCCTCTTCCGGTCTGAACGAAGAAGAGATCCAGAAAATGGTTCGCGAAGCGGAAGCTAACGCCGAGTCTGACCGTAAGTTCGAAGAGCTGGTTCAGACCCGTAACCAGGGTGACCATCTGCTGCACAGCACTCGTAAGCAGGTTGAAGAAGCCGGCGACAAACTGCCAGCTGACGACAAAACCGCTATCGAGTCTGCACTGAGCGCGCTGGAAGCGTCTCTGAAAGGCGAAGACAAAGCCGATATCGAAGCGAAAATGCAGGCGCTGGCTCAGGTTTCCGAGAAGCTGATGGAGATCGCGCAGCAGCAACACGCACAGCAGCAGGCTGGCGCGGGTGCTGACGCTTCTGCAAACAACGCGAAAGATGACGATGTTGTCGACGCAGAGTTTGAAGAAGTGAAAGACAAAAAATAATCGCCCTTTGAACGGGTAATACACTGGCACGGGCGAAGAGGTTTCCTCTCCGCCCGTGCACGCATGTTAGGGGCAGATAAAACAAGATGGCTAAGCAAGACTATTACGAGATTTTAGGCGTTTCCAAAACAGCGGAAGAGCGTGAAATCAAAAAGGCGTATAAGCGCCTGGCCATGAAATTTCACCCGGACCGCAACCAGGGTGACAAAGAGGCCGAAGCCAAGTTTAAAGAGATCAAAGAAGCCTACGAAATCCTGACCGATGCCCAGAAACGTGCGGCCTACGATCAGTACGGCCACGCTGCGTTTGAACAGGGCGGCATGGGCGGCGGCGGCGGATTTGGCGGCGGCGGCGCAGATTTCAGCGATATCTTTGGTGACGTCTTTGGCGACATCTTCGGCGGCGGCCGCGGTCGTCAGCGTGCGGCCCGTGGCGCAGACCTGCGCTACAACATGGAGCTGTCGCTGGAAGAGGCCGTACGCGGCGTAACGAAAGAGATCCGCATTCCAACCCTCGAAGAGTGCGACATTTGCCACGGCAGCGGCGCGAAAGTGGGTACCAAGCCGCAGACCTGTCCTACCTGTCACGGTTCCGGCCAGGTGCAGATGCGTCAGGGCTTCTTTGCGGTGCAGCAGAGCTGTCCGCACTGTCAGGGTCGCGGTACGCTGATCAAGGATCCGTGCAACAAGTGCCACGGTCATGGTCGTGTTGAGAAGACGAAAACCCTGTCCGTTAAAATTCCGGCAGGGGTGGATACTGGCGATCGTATTCGTCTGTCTGGCGAAGGCGAAGCGGGTGAACATGGCGCACCGGCAGGCGATCTGTACGTTCAGGTGCAGGTGAAGCAGCACGCGATTTTCGAACGTGAAGGCAACAACCTGTACTGCGAAGTGCCGATCAACTTTGCGATGGCGGCGATGGGCGGTGAAATCGAAGTGCCAACCCTTGACGGTCGCGTAAACCTGAAAGTGCCTGGGGAAACCCAGACCGGCAAGCTGTTCCGCATGCGCGGTAAAGGCGTTAAATCGGTGCGTGGCGGCGCGCAGGGCGACCTGCTGTGTCGTGTGGTAGTTGAAACCCCGGTTGGCCTGAATGAAAAACAGAAGCAGCTGTTGCGAGAGTTGCAGGAGAGCTTCGGCGGCCCAACGGGTGAGAACAACAGCCCGCGCTCCAAAAGCTTCTTTGATGGCGTGAAAAAATTCTTTGACGATTTGACTCGCTAATCGGTGAGCTGACGTTATTCTCAAAGCCCGGAAGCGATTCCGGGCTTTTTTATGGTTGAAAAGATAGCTCGAAAAAACTGAGTGCATACTCAATATTAACCTGCTTTTACCGATTAATTGCCGCGAGTATGATGGTTTTATCGAGGGATTGTCGTAAAGAGAGAGAGTAATAGTGAAACTTCTGCACCGTTTTTTCCAGAATGAGGCCTCCGGTGGCATCATTCTTATTCTGGCCGCTGCGCTGGCAATGCTGCTGGCTAACCTGGGCGCTACCCGCGACCTGTATCACGCTTTTCTGGAAACTCCCGTTGAACTTCGCGTCGGCGTGCTGGAAATTAACAAGAACATGCTGCTGTGGATCAACGATGCGCTGATGGCGGTCTTTTTCCTGCTGGTAGGCCTGGAGGTCAAGCGTGAGCTGGTACAGGGCTCTCTGGCCAGCCGCCAGCGCGCTGCGTTTCCGGTGATTGCCGCTATCGGCGGGATGGTCGTACCGGCGCTGATCTACCTGGCCTTTAACTATCAGGATCCGGTTGCCCGCCACGGCTGGGCGATCCCGGCCGCGACGGACATTGCCTTTGCGCTGGGCGTTCTGGCCCTGTTGGGCAACCGCGTGCCGATGGCGCTTAAAATCTTCCTGATGGCGCTGGCGATCATCGATGACCTGGGCGCGATTATCATTATTGCCCTGTTCTACACCAGCGAGCTGTCGGTGTTGTCGCTGGGCGTTGCGGCGGCGGCCATTGCGGCGCTGGCGCTGCTAAATATCTTCAATGTCCGTAGGATTGGCATCTATGTGCTGGTGGGAGTGGTTCTGTGGACGGCAGTGCTGAAATCGGGCGTACATGCCACCCTGGCGGGAGTGATTATTGGCTTCTTCGTGCCGCTGAAGGCGCAGGGAGGCAAATCTCCGGCGAAGCAGTTAGAGCATGTCCTGCATCCGTGGGTGGCCTTTATGATCCTGCCGCTGTTTGCCTTTGCTAACGCGGGCGTCTCCCTTGAAGGGGTGACCTTCGGTGGGCTGACCTCAATGTTACCGTTGGGGATCATTGCCGGCCTGTTTATCGGCAAGCCGCTGGGCATCAGCCTCTTCTGCTGGCTGGCGCTGAAACTGAAGCTGGCCTCGTTGCCACATGGCACTACCTGGCGGCAGATCATGGCCGTTGGCGTGCTCTGCGGGATTGGCTTTACGATGTCGATCTTTATCTCGACGCTGGCGTTTGGCCCGCATGCCCCGGAGCTTATCGTCTGGGCTAAACTGGGTATCCTGGTCGGGTCGCTGCTGGCGGCGTTTATTGGCTATGCCTTACTGAAAATGAAATTGTCGGGGCAGGTGCATCCGGCGTAACGGGACTTTGGGAGGGACAGGCCGCCCTCCCATTAACACTATCAGGGAGCGAGGATCGTATGTCTCATCTTAACTACAACCATCTGTACTACTTCTGGCATGTCTATAAAGAGGGCTCGGTTGTCGGCGCTGCAGAGGCGCTCTACCTGACGCCGCAGACGATTACCGGGCAGATCAAAGCCCTGGAAGAGCGTCTGCAGGGGAAGTTATTCAAGCGCAAGGGGAGGGGGATCGAACCCAGCGAACTTGGCGAGCTGGTGTTTCGCTACGCCGACAAAATGTTCACCCTGAGCCAGGAGATGCTCGATATCGTCAACTATCGCAAAGAGTCGAACCTGCTCTTTGACGTCGGTGTCGCGGATGCGCTGTCAAAACGGCTGGTCAGCGGCGTGCTGGATGCGGCGGTGGTTGAGGATGAACAGATCCACCTGCGCTGTTTTGAATCCACCCACGAGATGCTGCTGGAGCAGCTGAGTCAGCACAAGCTGGACATGATTATCTCCGACTGCCCGATCGACTCCACCCAGCAGGAAGGACTGTTCTCGGTGAAAATCGGCGAGTGTGGCGTCAGCTTCTGGTGTATTAACCCGCCGCCGGAAAAACCTTTCCCGGCCTGCCTGGAGGAGCGCCGACTGCTGGTGCCAGGCAGACGCTCCATGCTCGGACGCAAGCTGCTGAACTGGTTTAACTCGCAGGGGCTGAAAGTGGAAATTCTGGGGGAGTTTGATGATGCCGCGCTGATGAAAGCCTTTGGCGAAGCGCATAACGCGATCTTCGTTGCCCCGACGCTTTACGCGCAGGATCTCTATTCGGACATCAGGATTACGGAGATTGGCAGGGTGGATAACGTGATGGAGGAGTATCACGCGATATTTGCCGAAAGGATGATTCAGCATCCGGCGGTGCAGCGTATCTGTAACCGTGACTACTCGGCGCTGTTTACGCCTCCGGCAATCTGAAGGCATAAAAAAACCCGCGTTAAGCGGGTTCTTTAAACAAGCAACAACAAGTGGCGATTAAGCCAGTTTGCTGATCTGCGCGGTCAGGTTTGCTTTATGACGCGCTGCTTTGTTTTTGTGGATCAGACCTTTAGCAGCCTGACGATCCACGATTGGTTGCATTTCGTTAAATGCGTTCTGCGCTGCAGCTTTGTCGCCAGCTTCGATTGCTGCGTATACTTTCTTGATGAAAGTACGCATCATAGAGCGACGGCTTGCGTTGTGCTTACGAGCCTTTTCAGACTGAACGGCACGTTTCTTAGCTGATTTGATATTAGCCAAGTCCAACTCCCAAATATGATCTATGTGGACAATTCAAAGGCCGAGGAATATGCCCTCTCTGCCTTCTTTTGTCAATGGATTTGTGCAAATAAGCGCCGTTAATGAGCGACGCTACGTTACGTAGTGATGGCGCAGGATTCTACCAGCTTGTCTCTCCTGAATACAGCTTTTCGACATAAAAATCGTCATCTGCGGACAGATTTTTTCGCTATGAAAGGCAACCCTGATGAAATCATTACGGCTTTCTGTTTTGCGTGAACAATCGCCGGTTAACCTTAACCGCTGTACAAGGTATACTTTGGCGATTTTCACTGTTTTGAGCCAGTCATGAAGCTGATACGCGGCATACATAATCTCAGTCAGGCCCCGCATGGGTGTGTGCTGACTATTGGTAATTTCGACGGCGTGCATCGTGGACATCAGGTGCTGTTGCAGGGGTTACGTGAAGAGGGGCGGGCACGAGGTCTGCCGGTAGTAGTCATGATTTTTGAGCCGCAGCCGCTGGAGCTTTTTGCCAGCGAGAAGGCGCCTGCGCGCTTGACCCGCCTGCGTGAAAAGTTGCGTTACCTGGCGCAGTGCGGCGTGGACTATGTCCTGTGCGTGCGTTTTGATCGGCGCTTCGCCGCGCTGACGGCACAAAATTTTGTCAGCGACCTGTTGGTCGATCGCCTCGGCGTGCGCTTTCTGGCGGTGGGAGATGATTTCCGCTTTGGCGCTGGTCGTCAGGGGGATTTCTTGCTATTACAGAAGGCTGGCCTGGAGTATGGCTTTGACGTCACCAGCACCCAGACCTTTTGCGAAGGCGGCGTACGCATCAGCAGCACGGCAGTACGCCAGGCGCTGGCGGAAGACGACCTGGATGCCGCCGCAACGCTGCTCGGACGCCCGTTCTCAATTTCCGGGCGCGTCGTGCATGGCGATGAACTGGGCCGCACCATTGGTTTCCCTACGGCGAACTTACCGCTGCGCCGTCAGGTTTCCCCGGTAAAAGGGGTCTTTGCGGTAGAAGTGGCGGGGCTGGGCGATAAGCCTCTGCCCGGCGTGGCCAATATTGGTACCCGTCCAACAGTGGCTGGCGTACGCCAGCAGCTCGAAGTGCATTTGCTGGACGTTGTAATGGACCTTTACGGTCGCCATATAGATGTAATCCTGCGTAAAAAAATACGCAATGAGCAGCGATTCGCCTCGCTTGATGAGCTGAAAGCGCAAATCGCGAGAGATGAGTTAACAGCCCGCGAAATTTTTGGGCTATCAAACCCGGCTTAATGCCTGAGATATAAATACGGAACCGAGAATCTGATGAGTGACTATAAATCAACCCTGAATTTGCCGGAAACAGGGTTCCCGATGCGCGGCGACCTCGCCAAGCGTGAACCGGGAATGCTGGCGCGTTGGACCGATGATGACCTGTACGGCATCATCCGTGCAGCCAAAAAAGGGAAAAAAACCTTCATTCTGCATGATGGCCCTCCTTATGCGAATGGCAGCATTCATATTGGTCACTCTGTAAACAAGATTCTGAAAGACATTATCGTGAAGTCCAAAGGCCTCACGGGCTTTGACTCGCCTTACGTTCCAGGCTGGGACTGCCACGGTCTGCCGATCGAGCTGAAAGTGGAGCAAGAGTTCGGTAAGCCGGGCGAGAAGTTCACCGCCGCTGAATTCCGTGCGAAATGCCGCGAATACGCCGCGACCCAGGTTGATGGTCAGCGTGAAGACTTTATCCGTCTTGGCGTGCTGGGCGACTGGTCTCACCCCTACCTGACCATGGACTTCAAAACCGAAGCCAATATCATCCGTGCGTTGGGCAAAATCATCGGCAACGGCCACCTGCACAAAGGCGCCAAGCCGGTGCACTGGTGCGTGGACTGCCGCTCTGCGCTGGCTGAGGCGGAAGTCGAGTATTACGACAAAACCTCCCCGTCCATCGACGTGGCCTTTGAAGGCGTCGATCAGGAAGCGCTGCAGGGCAAATTTGGCCTGCCGGGCGTAGAAGGCCCAATCTCGCTGGTGATCTGGACCACCACCCCGTGGACCCTGCCTGCTAACCGCGCGATCTCCCTCTCTGCTGAGTTCGACTATGCGCTGGTACAGGTTGAAGGCCGCGCGCTGATCCTGGCCAAAGACCTGGTTGAGAGCGTGCTGAAACGCGCGAACATCACCGAATACAGCATTCTGGGTACCGTTAAAGGTGCCGAGCTGGAGCATTTGCGCTTTAAGCATCCGTTCCTCGATTTCGATGTGCCAGCAATTCTCGGCGATCACGTCACCCTGGAAGCGGGTACCGGTGCGGTACATACCGCCGGTGGCCACGGCCCGGACGACTACAATATCAGCCTGAAATACGGTCTGGAGATCGCTAACCCGGTTGGCCCGGACGGCGCTTACCTGCCAGGCACGTATCCGACCCTGGACGGCATCAACGTCTTTAAAGCCAACGACATCATCGTCAACATGCTGCGCGACAACGGCTCGCTGCTGCACGTTGAAAAAATGCAGCACAGCTATCCGTGCTGCTGGCGTCACAAGTCACCGATCATCTTCCGTGCGACCCCGCAGTGGTTTGTCAGCATGGATCAGAAAGGCCTGCGCGCGCAGTCGCTTTCTGAGATCAAAGGCGTGCAGTGGATCCCGGACTGGGGCCAGGCGCGTATCGAATCTATGGTTGCCAACCGTCCTGACTGGTGTATCTCCCGTCAGCGTACCTGGGGCGTGCCGATGTCTCTGTTCGTGCATAAAGAGACCCAGGAGCTGCACCCGAACACGCTGGAACTGATGGAAGAAGTAGCGAAACGCGTCGAAGTTGACGGCATTCAGGCGTGGTGGGATCTCGACTCCCGCGACATCCTGAGCGCTGACGCGGACAACTACGAGAAAGTGCCGGATACCCTGGACGTCTGGTTCGACTCCGGCTCTACCCACGCCTCCGTAGTTGACGTGCGTCCGGAGTTTGCCGGCCACGCCGCCGACATGTATCTGGAAGGTTCTGACCAACACCGCGGCTGGTTCATGTCATCCCTGATGATCTCCACCGCCATGAAGGGCAAGGCACCTTACCGCCAGGTACTGACTCACGGTTTCACCGTGGATGGTCAGGGCCGTAAGATGTCCAAATCTATCGGTAACACCGTTTCTCCGCAGGATGTGATGAACAAACTGGGCGCAGACATTCTGCGTCTGTGGGTGGCATCCACCGATTACACCGGCGAAATGGCGGTGTCTGACGAGATCCTGAAACGTGCTGCCGACAGCTATCGTCGTATCCGTAACACCGCGCGCTTCCTGCTGGCGAACCTGAACGGGTTCGATCCGGCGAAAGACATGGTGAAACCGGAAGAGATGGTGGTGCTGGATCGCTGGGCGGTAGGCTGCGCACAAGCGGCGCAGGAAGATATCCTGAAGGCCTATGAGTCTTACGACTTCCACGAAGTGGTGCAGCGCCTGATGCGTTTCTGCTCCATCGAGATGGGCTCGTTCTACCTCGACATCATCAAAGACCGTCAGTACACCGCCAAAGCGGACAGCGTGGCGCGTCGCAGCTGCCAGACCGCACTGTTCCATATCGCGGAAGCGCTGGTGCGCTGGATGGCGCCGATCATGTCCTTCACTGCGGATGAGATCTGGGGCTACCTGCCTGGCGATCGTGAGAAGTATGTCTTCACCGGCGAGTGGTACCAGGGGCTGTTTGGCCTGGCAGAGACCGAAGCCATGAACGACAGCTTCTGGGACGAGCTGCTGAAAGTGCGCGGCGAAGTGAATAAGGTGATCGAACAGGCGCGTGCCGACAAGAAAGTGGGCGGCTCTCTGGAAGCGTCAGTGACCCTGTACGCTGAACCTGAGCTGGCGGCGAAGCTGACGGCACTGGGCGATGAATTGCGATTTGTCCTGTTGACCTCCGGGGCGAATGTTGCGGATTATGCCGACGCGAGCGCGGATGCCCAGCAGAGCGAACTGCTCAAAGGGCTGAAAGTGGCGCTGGTGAAAGCCGATGGTGAGAAATGCCCGCGCTGCTGGCATTACACTACCGATGTCGGCAAGGTGGCGGAACACGCAGAGATCTGCGGACGCTGTGTCAGCAACGTCGCCGGTGATGGCGAAAAACGTAAGTTTGCCTGATGAGTAAATCACTCTCTTCAACAGGGCTGCGCTGGCTGTGGCTGGTAGTGGTCGTGCTGATTATCGATCTGGGCAGCAAGTACCTGATCCTCCAGAACTTTGCTCTGGGGGATACGGTTCCGCTGTTCCCATCGCTTAATCTGCACTATGCGCGCAACTATGGCGCGGCGTTTAGCTTCCTGGCTGACAGCGGCGGCTGGCAGCGCTGGTTCTTCGCGGGTATCGCGCTTGGTATCTGCGTGGTGCTGGCAGTGCTGATGTACCGCGGTAAAGCCACGCAAAAGCTGAATAACATCGCCTACGCGCTGATCATTGGCGGCGCGCTGGGCAACCTGTTCGACCGTCTGTGGCACGGCTTTGTGGTCGATATGATCGACTTCTATGTCGGCAACTGGCACTTCGCCACCTTCAACCTTGCCGATACGGCGATTTGTATCGGTGCGGCGCTGATTGTGCTGGAAGGCTTCCTGCCAAAACCCGCAGCGAAAGAGCAGGCGTAATTGTAAATGCCGGGTGGCGCTGAGCTTACCCGGCCTACAGAATTTGTGGCCTCCCGTAGGCCCGGTAAGCGCAGCGCCACCGGGCAACAGGTGACCCAAAACAAGCGAGCAATTTGCATGTCTAAATCCGTACAGAGCAACAGCGCGATGCTGGTTCATTTCACGCTGAAACTTGATGATGGCTCCACTGCGGAGTCCACCCGCAATAACGGCAAACCGGCGCTGTTCCGTCTTGGCGACACCTCTCTGTCTGAAGGTCTCGAGCAACAGCTGCTGGGACTGAAAGAGGGGGAGAAGAAAACCTTCTCTCTGGAGCCGGATGCCGCGTTTGGCGTACCGAGCCCGGACCTGATCCAGTACTTCTCGCGTCGTGAATTTATGGATGCGGGCGAACCGGAAATCGGGGCGATTATGCTCTTTACCGCTATGGATGGCAGCGAAATGCCTGGCGTGATCCGTGAAATCAACGGCGATTCCATTACCGTCGATTTTAACCACCCGCTCGCCGGGCGTACCGTCCATTTTGATGTTGAAGTGCTGGAAATTGACCCGGTACTGGAGGATGTGAATGCAGATCCTGTTGGCTAACCCGCGCGGTTTCTGTGCCGGAGTAGACCGCGCTATCAGCATTGTTGAAAACGCGCTGGAGCTTTATGGCGCGCCGATTTATGTCCGTCACGAAGTAGTGCATAACCGCTACGTGGTGGATAGCCTGCGTACCCGCGGGGCGATCTTTATTGAGCAGATCGACGAAGTGCCGGATGGCGCGATCCTGATCTTCTCCGCACATGGCGTCTCCCAGGCGGTGCGTAACGAAGCGAAAAATCGCGATCTGACCGTCTTTGACGCCACCTGTCCGCTGGTCACCAAAGTGCATATGGAAGTCGCTCGTGCAAGCCGTCGCGGCGAAGAGTCGATCCTGATTGGTCATGCCGGTCACCCGGAAGTGGAAGGCACCATGGGCCAGTACAGCAACCCGCAAGGGGGAATGTACCTGGTGGAGTCTCCGGACGATGTGCTGACGCTGAACGTCAAAAACGAAGCGAAGCTGTCGTTTATGACCCAGACCACGCTCTCGGTGGATGACACCTCTGACGTTATTGATGCGCTGCGTAAGCGCTTCCCGAAAATTGTCGGCCCGCGCAAAGACGATATCTGCTACGCCACCACTAACCGTCAGGAAGCCGTACGCGCCCTGGCGGAACAGGCGGATGTGGTGCTGGTCGTCGGCTCGAAAAACTCCTCGAACTCCAACCGTCTGGCCGAACTGGCGCAGCGGATGGGGAAAGCGGCGTTCCTGATTGACGATGCTACCGATATTCAGGAAGCTTGGGTGAAAGAGGCCCAGTGCGTCGGCGTGACAGCCGGTGCCTCCGCTCCGGATATTCTGGTACAGAACGTCATTGCACGTTTGCAGGAGCTGGGCGGCGGGGAAGCTATTCCTCTGGCAGGCCGTGAAGAGAATATCGTCTTCGAAGTGCCGAAAGAGTTGCGTATCGACGCCCGGGAAGTGGAATAACCCACCAAATCAAGCCAGCACATCCGTTGCTGGCTTTTTATTTGCCGCTTTGTACGGCGAAATCATGTCTTTTACTGATACTTCCCGCTGTTTATCATTAAATTCTAATTATTGGCGTTTTCGGATAGCGGCATCGACAGAGGCTGGTTAATCTGAAAACGGTTTACATCATTTTAACGTAAGAGAATAACTATGCATGATGCACAGGTCCGCGTCGCCATTGCTGGCGCGGGTGGCCGTATGGGCCGTCAGTTAATTCAGGCGACATTGCAGATGGATGGCGTCACGCTTGGCGCGGCTCTGGAGCGTGAAGGCTCATCGCTGCTGGGTGCCGATGCCGGGGAACTGGCGGGGGCAGGTAAGTCAGGCGTCACCGTACAAAGCAGCCTTGAGGCGGTTAAAGACGACTTCGATGTCTTCATCGACTTCACCCGTCCTGAAGGTACGCTGACTCACCTGGCGTTTTGCCGTCAGCATGGCAAAGGAATGGTTATTGGCACCACCGGTTTCGATGATGCTGGCAAGCAGGCTATTCAGGATGCCGCCAACGAGATTGCTATCGTCTTTGCAGCGAACTTCAGCGTGGGCGTGAACGTCATGCTCAAACTGCTTGAGAAAGCGGCGAAGGTGATGGGGGATTACACCGATATCGAAATCATTGAGGCGCATCACCGTTATAAAGTCGATGCTCCTTCTGGCACCGCGCTGGCCATGGGCGAGGCGATTGCTCAGGCGATGGATAAGGATTTGAAAGAGTGTGCAGTCTACACCCGGGAAGGTCATACGGGAGAACGTGTCCCAGGCACTATTGGGTTTGCTACCGTTCGTGCGGGTGACATTGTGGGCGAACATACCGCGATGTTTGCCGATATCGGCGAGCGGGTTGAAATCACCCATAAAGCGTCCAGCCGTATGACTTTTGCAAATGGGGCGGTTCGTTCTGCAATTTGGTTGAAAGGCAAAAAAGATGGTCTTTTTGACATGCGAGATGTGCTCAATCTTAACAATTTATAATCATGATTACCCTTCGTGATGTGGTTATTGCAGTCATAAACAGTTGATTGCAGAGGGCAATATTTTATTGCCCTTCAATTTTATCTTTTTCGTTCTTTTTTTAATGGTAGCGGGTCATAAATCAGGTTTATCTCAATTATTTTTGTTTCGATATTGTGAATTTTGACCAAATGGTCCACTTTTTGAGGCTGTGGATGAATTCTTTATACTAAACCTGTCTCGCAAGCGTTTTCTTAAGTGATTTAGTTGATCTTTTTGCCCGTTAACAACCTTCATGCTCATCAGTGCCGCAAAAACGACAAACAAAACCCACTTTTTAAGTTGACTTTCCCCCGCCAAATCTCCAGAATGCCGCCGTTTGCCGAAAATCCACTGGCAGCAGATTTGCATTGCTTCGTACTACGGTTATGAATTAATATGCAAATAAAGTGAGTGAATATTCTCTGGAGGGTGTTTTGATTAAGTCAGCGCTATTGGTTCTGGAAGACGGAACCCAGTTTATCGGTCGGGCCATTGGGGCAACAGGTTCGGCGGTTGGGGAAGTCGTTTTCAATACTTCAATGACCGGTTATCAAGAAATCCTCACTGATCCTTCCTATTCCCGCCAAATCGTCACTCTAACTTATCCCCATATCGGTAATGTCGGCACTAACGCCGCTGATGAAGAGTCCTCCCAGGTACATGCACAAGGTCTGATTATTCGCGACCTGCCGCTGATTGCCAGCAACTATCGCAATACCGAAGACCTCTCTTCCTACCTGAAACGCCATAACATCGTGGCAATTGCCGATATCGATACCCGTAAGTTGACGCGTCTGCTGCGAGAAAAAGGTGCCCAGAACGGCTGCATCATCGCTGGCGACAACCTGGACGCGGCTCTGGCGCAGGAAAAAGCCAAAGCCTTCCCGGGGCTGAACGGCATGGATCTGGCGAAAGAAGTGACCACCGCTGAGGCCTACAGCTGGACTCAGGGTAGCTGGACGCTGGCAGGTGAGCTGCCGGAAGCGAAAAAAGAAGACGAGCTGCCGTTCCACGTGGTGGCGTATGACTACGGTGCCAAGCGCAATATCCTGCGCATGCTGGTGGACCGTGGCTGCCGTCTGACTGTTGTGCCGGCGAAAACCCCGGCAGACGACGTGCTGAAGATGAACCCGGACGGGATCTTCCTCTCCAACGGCCCGGGTGACCCGGCACCGTGCGACTACGCAATCGACGCGATTGAGACCTTCCTTGAAACCGATATTCCGGTCTTCGGGATCTGCCTCGGCCATCAGCTGCTGGCGCTGGCGAGCGGTGCCAAAACCGTGAAGATGAAGTTCGGTCACCACGGTGGTAACCACCCGGTGAAAGATATTGATAACAACACCGTGATGATTACCGCGCAGAACCACGGCTTTGCGGTGGATGAAGCCTCCATGCCGGCAACACTGCGCGTAACGCACAAGTCGCTGTTCGACGGCACCCTGCAGGGGATTCATCGTACCGACAAACCGGCGTTCAGTTTCCAGGGACACCCGGAAGCCAGCCCAGGTCCGCACGATGCCGCGCCGCTGTTCGATCACTTCATCGAACTCATTGAGCAATACCGTAAGACCGCTAAATAATCAGGAGCCGAGAAGACCATGCCAAAACGTACAGACATAAAAAGCATCCTGATCCTTGGCGCTGGCCCGATTGTTATCGGCCAGGCCTGTGAGTTCGACTACTCCGGCGCTCAGGCGTGTAAAGCCCTGCGCGAAGAGGGTTACCGCGTTATCCTGGTGAACTCCAACCCGGCAACCATCATGACCGACCCGGAAATGGCCGATGCGACCTACATCGAGCCGATTAACTGGGAAGTGGTACGTAAGATCATCGAAAAAGAGCGTCCTGATGCGGTACTGCCGACCATGGGCGGCCAGACGGCGCTGAACTGCGCGCTGGAGCTGGAGCGTCAGGGCGTGCTGGCCGAGTTCGGCGTGACCATGATTGGCGCGACCGCCGACGCGATTGATAAAGCGGAAGACCGCCGTCGCTTCGACGTGGCGATGAAGAAAATCGGCCTCGACACCGCGCGCTCCGGTATCGCCCATAACATGGAAGAAGCGCTGGCGGTTGCCGCTGACGTGGGTTATCCGTGCATCATCCGTCCGTCCTTCACCATGGGCGGCACCGGCGGCGGTATCGCCTATAACCGCGAAGAGTTTGAAGAGATCTGCGAACGCGGTCTGGACCTCTCCCCAACCAAAGAGCTGCTGATTGATGAGTCGCTGATCGGCTGGAAAGAGTACGAGATGGAAGTGGTGCGTGATAAAAACGACAACTGCATCATCGTCTGCTCCATCGAAAACTTCGACGCCATGGGCATCCACACCGGTGACTCCATCACCGTGGCACCAGCCCAGACGTTGACCGACAAAGAATACCAAATCATGCGTAACGCCTCGATGGCGGTGCTGCGTGAGATTGGCGTCGAAACCGGTGGCTCTAACGTCCAGTTCTCGGTTAACCCGAAGAACGGTCGTCTGATTGTTATTGAGATGAACCCGCGCGTATCCCGCTCCTCCGCCCTGGCATCGAAAGCGACCGGCTTCCCGATTGCTAAAGTGGCGGCGAAACTGGCAGTGGGTTACACCCTCGACGAGCTGATGAACGACATCACCGGTGGCCGCACGCCGGCCTCGTTCGAGCCGTCTATCGACTACGTTGTGACCAAAATTCCTCGCTTCAACTTCGAGAAATTTGCCGGTGCGAACGACCGTCTGACCACCCAGATGAAGTCCGTCGGTGAAGTGATGGCGATTGGCCGCACCCAGCAGGAATCCCTGCAGAAAGCCCTGCGTGGCCTGGAAGTAGGCGCCACTGGTTTCGACCCGAAAGTGAGTCTGGACGATCCGGAAGCGCTGACCAAAATCCGTCGCGAGCTGAAAGACGCCGGTGCCGAGCGTATCTGGTACATCGCCGACGCCTTCCGTGCCGGTCTCTCCGTCGATGGTGTATTCAACCTGACCAATATCGACCGCTGGTTCCTGGTGCAGATTGAAGAGCTGGTGCGTCTGGAAGAGAAAGTTGCGGAGCTGGGTATCAACGGCCTCGACGCTGACTTCCTGCGCATGCTTAAGCGTAAAGGCTTTGCCGATGCGCGTCTGGCAAAACTGGCGGGCGTGCGCGAAGCGGAAATCCGTAAGCTGCGCGACCAGTACAACCTGCACCCGGTCTACAAGCGCGTGGACACCTGTGCGGCAGAGTTTGCCACCGACACCGCGTACATGTACTCCACTTATGAAGATGAGTGCGAAGCGAACCCGTCCGTTGACCGTGACAAAATCATGGTGCTGGGCGGCGGACCAAACCGTATCGGCCAGGGCATTGAGTTCGACTACTGCTGCGTACACGCCTCGCTGGCGCTGCGCGAAGACGGTTACGAGACCATCATGGTCAACTGTAACCCGGAAACTGTGTCTACTGACTACGACACTTCCGACCGCCTCTACTTCGAGCCGGTTACCCTGGAAGACGTGCTGGAAATCGTACGTATCGAGAAGCCAAAAGGCGTTATCGTGCAGTACGGCGGCCAGACCCCGCTGAAGCTGGCGCGAGCCCTGGAAGCGGCAGGCGTACCGGTAATCGGCACCAGCCCGGATGCGATTGACCGCGCTGAAGACCGCGAGCGTTTCCAGCATGCCGTTGACCGTCTGAAGCTGAAACAGCCAGCCAACGCCACCGTGACTGCAATTGAGCAGGCGGTTGAGAAGGCAAAAGAGATCACCTACCCGCTGGTAGTGCGCCCATCCTACGTGCTGGGCGGCCGGGCGATGGAAATCGTCTACGACGAGGCTGACCTGCGCCGTTACTTCCAGACTGCGGTCAGCGTCTCTAACGATGCGCCAGTGCTGCTGGACCGCTTCCTGGATGATGCGGTGGAAGTGGACGTCGATGCCATCTGCGACGGCGAAATGGTGCTGATTGGCGGCATCATGGAGCACATTGAGCAGGCAGGCGTACACTCCGGTGACTCCGCCTGTTCACTGCCAGCCTATACGCTGAGCAAAGAAATTCAGGACGTGATGCGCGACCAGGTACAGAAACTGGCCTTCGAGTTGCAGGTGCGCGGTCTGATGAACGTGCAGTTTGCGGTGAAAGACAACGAAGTGTACCTGATTGAAGTCAACCCGCGTGCGGCGCGTACCGTACCGTTCGTCTCCAAAGCCACCGGTGTTCCGCTGGCGAAAGTGGCGGCGCGCGTGATGGCGGGTCAGACCCTGGCTCAGCAGGGCGTGACCAAAGAGATCATCCCACCGTACTACTCGGTGAAAGAGGTGGTACTGCCGTTCAACAAATTCCCGGGCGTTGACCCGCTGTTAGGGCCAGAAATGCGCTCTACCGGTGAAGTGATGGGCGTTGGCCGCACCTTCGCAGAAGCGTTCGCTAAAGCGCAGCTGGGCAGTAACTCCACCATGAAAAAGCAGGGTCGTGCGCTGCTGTCCGTGCGTGAAGGGGATAAAGAGCGCGTAGTGGACCTGGCAGCGAAATTGCTGAAGCAGGGCTTTGAGCTGGATGCGACCCACGGTACTGCGATTGTACTGGGTGAAGCCGGTATCAACCCGCGTCTGGTGAATAAGGTGCATGAAGGTCGTCCGCACATTCAGGACCGTATCAAGAATGGCGAATACACCTACATCATCAACACCACCGAAGGGCGTCAGGCGATTGAAGATTCCAAGCTGATTCGCCGCAGCGCGCTGCAGTATAAAGTGCACTACGACACCACCCTGAACGGCGGTTTCGCGACAGCCATGGCGCTGAACGCGGATGCCACCGAGAAGGTGATTTCGGTGCAGGAGATGCACGCGCAGATCGCGAAGTAATCGCTTCAGATTATTCTTAAAACCCGCTACGGCGGGTTTTTTTATCCCTTTCCGACCAATTTTGGCGGTTGTGCTGCTGCCGCATACATCGCACTTTACGGTGAACCTGAAAAAAGGAGTTCACTGTGAAACAGGCCCTTACGTTGATACCTCTGGTCGTGCTGCTTGCCGGCTGCGCCGATTTTGCCTCGTCGGTGACCAACACCATAGATGGAATGGGGATGACCCCCGACTATGCAAAAGGCTTAAAGGACGATCTGGAGCCGCAGAAAAAGTTAGCCACGCCGGTGGTGAAGGTGGCTGATACCGTGCCTGAGGGCAAGCTGGTCGAGAAGTATGACAATGGTAATAAGAAGTTTGAGACCGTCGTTAAGAACCGTTGCTTTAACGACTATATCGACGTCTATTACCCGAACGGCGTTCTCAGAAGTCATACGCCGCTGGTTAACTGTCAGGCGGAAGGGCTGTCACAGGGCTATACCCAGGAAGGGAAGCTGCGCTCGACCATTACGTTCAAACAGAGTGTGGCGAACGGCGAGGCAAAAACCTATGACGCGAGCGGCAAAGTCGTGCAGACGGTGATCTATAAAGATGGCTTCCCGCAGAAAAGCTAACCTTAAGAGTGTTCTGCATTTATCCCTGAGTATGGCGTATTCCACTACAGTTTAGCCTGATGATAAAAATGACGACCAACAGGGAGAATACGATGCAAAACAAACTACTGATGGCTTCTGTCTTTGCGGCTGCAACTTTATTTACCGTGGCAGGGTGTTCATCTAATCAGGCGGTGAAAACTACCGACGGTAAAACCATTATCACCGATGGTAAGCCGCAGGTAGATGATGACACCGGCCTGGTCTCATATGAGAATGCGGAAACCGGGCAAACCGAGCAGATTAACCGCGATCAGGTTAAATCTATGGGTGAGCTGGATAACTGATAAAAAAGTGCAGTGGCCTGCGCCACTGCACTTCCTGTCGTAGTAAAGCAATTACCAACGATGGTTGAGCAGGATATGGCCGCCGTAGGCGTCATAGCTGTTTTCGCCCCATTCGCCGCTGGCACGCAACGAGATCAGCGTGGTCTCGTTCAGCTTGCCGGTAACGCCCAGCTCCAGCTGACCGCGATCGTCCGGGGTATCGTTGCTGAACGCTTCGCCGTTGAAGGCGATATCGTTCTGCCCGGCACCTTTCAGCCAGTTAACTGCCACGTAAGGCTGCCACGCCTGCACATCTTTCTGGTTGAAGTGGCTGGTTTTTACACCCACACGTCCCAGAATGCTGTCATTATCGAGGGTGGAAATACGCACCCCGTCAGCGTCCGTGTGATTTTCCTGATCAAGATAGCTATAGACAGCCTGAATCTGCGGTTCGATTTTCCAGGTTCTTTCGCTCTCTGAGTCAACAATCCAGGCGTGACCCGCTTCCAGCGAGGCAGCAAAGCCGTGGCTGTTATAAGACTCGTTGCTGCGACCATCGCTTCTCAGCTTGTTGTGATACCAGCCGAAAGAGGCCCAGCTATCGATGTAGCTGCCTTTACGCAGCTGCTGATCTTCCTGCCAGGTAGCATAAAAGCCGACATTGACACCGTCGACTTTGCCTTGTGCACTGCGCGAGTTATGGCGCGCGGTGGAATCGGTTTTAGCCTGGCCGGCACCGAACATCATCCCGCTATGCAGAACCCCTGTATCCATCTTCTTGCTGATGAAATCACTGCCGACCTGCATCACGTACTGAGTCGTGTCATAGTTAACTTTGCCACCCGCCACGTCATTTTCATGATAGCGGCCTTTGACGTACATCCAGGTGTTGAGATCCTCATCATTGCGCAGCGTCAGCTGATCGCGATCGTCGCGTTTATGCAGGAACATGTCCTGGGCGGCGAGGTAGTTTCCTAAATAGGCGCCCACTTCAGGTGCGAGGTTGGCCGGTGCCGGTGAAGGCGTTGGAGCTGGTGTTGGGCCTGGCGTTGGATCCGGTGTTGGGTCTGGTGTTGGATCCGGCGTTGGATCCGGTGTAGGCGCAGGCGTAGTATCTAAAGATTCCAGGTACCAGTTGCCATCAGCGTGCTGGTTCAGGCTATATTCCCATGCGCCGACCACGACCGGTCTGGAGAGAGAAAACGCGGCATCGGAGTTACCGCCTACGCTCACCACCTGCATCCCGTTGACGGTCTGCGCGCCCGCTCCGCCGATATTGGAGATGCGAATACCAGATTCACCCGCGCTGTTGCCGGTGATGGTCAGATGGTCGGTAGCAGAGTTGTCATCGCCCAGCACGCTGTTCATGGCGATCAGGCTACCGCTTACGCCGGTGTAGTCACCGTTGATGGTAAACCTATTGCCCACGCTGTCGTTCAGCCCGGCGATCTGCAGCGTGCCGCTGTTGGTGACGTTGCCGTTAATAGTGTTGAGGGTAGAAGAGCTGGAAGCGCTGTTCCCCTGCACGGCATTCCATGACGCCAGCACGCCGCCGCTGAGGATATCAACGTTGTTGTTTACAGTACCTGCGCTGGCGAAGGTTGCACCATCCTGCACGGTGATGGTAGCCGTGTTGCCATCGCCACCCAGAGTTGCGCCTTCGGCTACCAGGGTTGTCCCGCTACGCAGAAGTGTGTTGCCGGTGTAGCTGTTGTTGCCTGTCAGGGTTAACAGGTTGGCATCCACTTTTTCTACGCTGCCGCTGCCGGTCATGTCCGAAGTGAAGGTGGAATCGGACCCCTGGTTAAAGATGAAAGTGCCGTTATTGGTGACGGTACCGGTCAGAGAGCCAGTATTAACGCCGTCGCCCAGTTGCAGCGTAGTGTTGTTGGCAACCAGCGTATTTCCCGCGCCATTTTTTACGTCGCCAGCGAAAGTCAGTTTGCCCTTGTTGACCTTGATGGAATCGCCCGAGCCAATCACATCGACATTACCGGTCAGGGCCCAGTCTTTACCGTTCATCGTTAGCGAAGCGAAACCGTCACCGTCATTCAGACCGCGGAAGTTGCTGTCTTCCGAACCCTGACCGCTTAAAGTCAAAGTGTTTGTTTTGGAATTGGTTGAGATAACATCGCCATCAAGTACTGACCCGGTTTTCAGTGTCAACGTGTTGGTCTGGTTGCTTTCAAAGGTGATTGCACTTTCTGAACCCTTTATCAGACCAGAGTTAATAAACTGAATGCTGTGATTATCGGACACGATGAGGCCATTTTTAACCCCTTCGATTGTTCCGCTATTCTCAATGTTACTGTTGCCTATATTACTGAGCTTGACACCATGATCGGCGCTGCCAGTCATATGACCATCATTAACGAGTAAGACAGTATTATCGGCTGAGAATGCCGTTTTACCTTCTATCATCCCTGTTTTCGTATTCTCAAAGGTGATACTTCCTGAATCTTTGCCAATCTTAATGCCAGTTTCTGCACCACTAATTGTGCCAGCGTTGCTTATTTGCCCACCCATTTTATCGATGTCAATCCCATTGCCAGCGGTGGATTTTATCAGCGCATCTTGATTGTTATTGAGCGTAACTCTTTGTCCACCCGTTTGGATAAACATTCCATCGCCCTCGCCAGTAATCTGCCCGCTGTTTTCGATACTGACAACTTCGTCGCCAAAGACATTGACAGAGGGACCTGTAGTGGTAGGAGAAATAGTTACGCCTTCAATGATTATATACTTATCATCTGCTTCGAAATTCAGTACTTTGTCTGTCGAACCAATGATTGCTGTTTCTGCAGATACCATTAATGGGTTAAATACCATTAACGCTGACAAAGCTGGGAAAATCGCTTTGAGTGATTTTGTCGTTCTGTTTAATTGCGGCGTTTTGTTTTTCATTTTCACATCCGTTTTGTGATTTAAGGATGTGCATTTTAGTGAGGGGGTAATTTTTTGTAAATGACCGGCTTTTAAGATTATATTTATTCTATTAGGTTTAAGATTTTGATTCTTATGTTTTTTCACGAGTCGATTAATTTTAAATTTTAAGTTTTATTCAGTTTAAGCATGATGTTTTTTGTATTTTATCGATTGATTGATTTGGTTTTTAAAAATCATATTTTCTTGTTATGAATTTAGTGAATACAATATATTTTGCCGCAAAAGCATTTACCAATCGTTGCGGTTAACGCCAACACCGGCACAGAGCCCTTCAAACGCCTCGCTTTCCTGTCTACACTGACTGACACAACAAGAAAGCAGTGCAATCAGGTTAATCATGATACTTATTATTTACGCCCACCCCTATCCGCATCACTCCCATGCGAATAAGCGAATGCTCGATCAGGTAAGGACGCTTGAGGGCGTAGAGATCCGCTCTCTCTATCAGCTCTATCCCGATTTCAATATCGATATCGCTGCCGAACAGGAGGCGATCGCCAGAGCCGATTTAATCGTCTGGCAGCATCCGATGCAGTGGTACAGCACACCGCCGCTACTCAAGCTGTGGATCGATAAAGTGTTCTCTCACGGCTGGGCATACGGCCATAACGGCAAGGCCCTCAGAGGGAAAAGCCTGCTGTGGGCCGTGACCACCGGTGGCGGCGAAAGCCATTTTGATATCGGCTCCTTCCCCGGTTTTGACGTCCTGGCGCAACCGCTGCAGGCGACCGCTCTGTATTGCGGTCTGAACTGGCTCCCGCCGTTTGCCATGCATTGCACTTTTGTCTGTGACGACGAAACGCTGCAGGCACAGGCCCGGCACTATAAACAACGTTTACTCGACTGGCAGGAGGCGCACCATGGATAGCCATACGTTGATTCAGGCGCTGATCTATTTAGGCGCCGCGGCGCTGATTGTACCGGTTGCGGTTCGCCTCGGCCTGGGTTCGGTGCTGGGGTATCTGATCGCCGGATGCGTCATTGGACCGTGGGGATTCCGACTGGTTACCGACGCCGAGTCGATCCTGCACTTTGCCGAAATCGGTGTGGTGCTGATGCTGTTTGTCATTGGCCTCGAGCTGGATCCGCGTCGTCTGTGGAAGCTACGCGCATCGGTATTTGGTGGCGGGGCACTACAGATGCTGGCCTGTGGACTGCTGCTGGGCGGATTTTGCATCCTGCTGGGCATGGACTGGAAGGTGGCGGAGCTGATCGGCATGACCCTGGCTCTCTCCTCCACGGCTATCGCTATGCAGGCCATGAACGAGCGTAACCTGACGATTTCCCAGATGGGACGCAGCGCCTTTTCGGTGCTGCTGTTCCAGGATATCGCGGCCATTCCGTTGGTGGCGATGATCCCGCTGCTGGCCGTGTCCGGGGCCTCCACCACCCTCGGCGCCTTTGCGCTTTCGGCATTAAAGGTCGCCGGGGCGCTGACCCTGGTGGTCCTGCTTGGCCGATACGTTAGCCGACCGCTGCTGCGCTTTGTCGCCCGTTCCGGCCTGCGGGAAGTGTTCAGCGCCGTGGCCTTGTTCCTGGTCTTCGGCTTTGGCCTGATGCTGGAAGAGGCGGGGCTCTCCATGGCGATGGGCGCGTTTCTGGCTGGCGTCCTGCTGGCGAGTTCGGAATACCGCCACGCGCTGGAAAGCGATATCGAGCCTTTCAAAGGTCTACTGCTGGGGCTGTTTTTCATCGGCGTCGGCATGTCCGTAGATTTCGGGACCTTAGTAACCCATCCGCTGCGCATCGCCATTCTGCTGGTGGGCTTCCTGGTGATTAAGATGGTGATGCTCTGGCTGGTGGCCCGTCCGCTGAAGGTGCCCGGGAAACAGCGCCGCTGGTTTGCGGTGCTGCTGGGGCAGGGGAGTGAGTTTGCGTTTGTGGTGTTTGGCGCGGCCAGCATGGCGAACGTGCTCGATCCGGAGTGGGCTAAGGCGCTGACGCTGGCGGTAGCGCTCTCAATGGCGGTGACGCCGCTGCTGCTGGTGGTGTTGACCCGCCTGGAAGCGGCCGACAGCGGACAAGAGCGCGAGGCGGATGAAATAGACGAAGAACAGCCGCGGGTGATCATTGCCGGGTTTGGTCGCTTCGGTCAGATTACTGGCCGTTTGTTGCTCTCCAGTGGCGTGAAGATGGTCATCCTCGATCACGATCCCGACCATATTGAAACCTTGCGTAAGTTTGACATGAAGGTCTTTTACGGCGATGCCACGCGCGTGGATTTACTGGAGTCCGCCGGGGCGCAGAAGGCCGAAGTGTTGATCAACGCGATAGACGATCCGAAGAATAGCCTGCAGCTGGTTGAACTGGCGAAGACCCATTTCCCGCATCTGAAAATCATCTCCCGCGCGCGCGATATCGACCATTACATCAAACTGCGTCAGACAGGTGTCGATGCACCAGAGCGTGAAACCTTTGAAGGGGCGCTGAAATCCGGCCGGCTGGCGCTTGAGAGCCTTGGACTCGGGGCGTATGAGGCCCGGGAGCGGGCAGACCTGTTCCGACGTTTTAATATTGAGATGCTCGAGGAGATGGCTGAAATGGCGGAGAACGATGCCACGTCACGCGCGGCGGTGGTTAAACGCACCAGCGCCATGCTGATGGACATCATCAATGAAGATCGTAATCATCTCTCGCTGACCCAGCGTCACGGCTGGCAGGGAACGGAAGAGGGTAAGCATACCGGCGATCCGGGAGACGAGCCGGAGAGTAAACCGCTGGCGTGAAGAGGGGTTGCCAGCAAATATAAAAAATTTCCTGTTCTTTACTCTGCCGCCAGTCGACGAAAGATTAAGCTTTCCGTATAGTGGCGGCAATTTTTTGCATCCGGGAAATAATCAATGATCAGTCTGATTGCGGCGCTTGCGGTAGATCGCGTGATTGGTATGGAAAACGCCATGCCGTGGAATCTGCCTGCCGATCTCGCGTGGTTTAAACGTACAACGTTGAACAAGCCGGTAGTAATGGGTCGCCTGACCTGGGAGTCAATCGGGCGTCCATTGCCGGGCCGTAAAAACATCGTAATAAGCAGCCAGCCCGGCACGGATGAGCGTGTTGAGTGGGTAAAATCCATTGACGAAGCCATTGCTGCCTGCGGCGATGCCGAAGAGATAATGGTGATTGGTGGAGGCCGTGTGTACGAGCAATTCCTGCCGAAAGCGCAGAAATTATATCTGACACACATTGATGCTGAAGTGGAAGGTGATACGCATTTCCCTGACTACGATCCTGACGAGTGGGAATCCGTATTCAGTGAATTCCACGATGCGGATGCGCAAAATTCGCATAGCTACTGCTTTGAGATCCTTGAACGCCGCTAATGTTTTCTGCACCTTTCCCGACGGGAGAGGTGCAGCTCTCTTCTACGACGCTACCGCTTCATTCTCGCCTAAATCCTGATGCCGGTTCGACGGCTGAACAAAGTACGCTTTATCTTCCCAGCGCAGACAGGTAAGTTCTCCACCCCAACAGCAGCCGGTATCCAGGCCGTAGATGCCCTCAGGCGTGCCTTTGCCCTCCAGCGATGCCCAGTGACCAAAGATCACGCTGTAATGATCCGTCACCGGTCCGGGGATCGCAAACCAGGGTTTAAGCGGGGTCGGCGCGTTTTCCGGCACATCCTTGCAGTACATGTCCAGTTGACCGTTCGGGAAGCAATAGCGCATACGGGTGAAGGCGTTGGAGATAAAACGCAGGCGCGCCACACCGCTGAGTTCCGTGCTCCAGTTGTTGGGCATGTCGCCATACATAGCATCAAGGAAGAAGGGATAAGAGTCGCTGGAGAGTACAGCTTCGACGTCACGTGCGCACTCTTTTGCCGTTTGCAGATCCCACTGCGGCGTAATCCCCGCATGCGCCATCACCAGCTGTTTCTCTTCATCGACCTGCAGCAACGGCTGGCGACGCAACCAGTTAATGAGCTCATCGGCGTCAGGCGCATCCAGCAGCGGGGTGATCCTGTCTTTCGGTTTATTACGGCTGATCCCGGCGTAGACCGCCAGCAGATGCAGATCGTGATTGCCAAGGACGAGCCGCACGCTGTCACCCAGCGACTTCACATAACGCAGCACTTCCAGCGAGCCAGGGCCACGCGCAACGAGATCGCCGGTAAGCCACAGCGTGTCCGTACCCGGGGTAAAATCCACCTGCTTTAACAACGCGATCAGTTCATCGTAGCAACCATGAACATCGCCAATGAGATATGTAGACATGTTTAGTGAATGAGTGTTGGAACAGCCAGACGGAAAACAGGAATGGCAATGCGGAATGCATTGCCGTCGGCATCGACCATTTCATAATGGCCCTGCATGGTACCCAGCGGCGTTTCGATCACCGCGCCGCTGGTGTACTGATACTCTTCGCCGGGATCAATGTGCGGCTGTTCACCGACTACACCTTCGCCCTGCACTTCAATTTCACGACCGTTGCCGTTGGTGATAAGCCAGTAGCGCCCGAGGAGCTGCACAGGCATCCGCCCCAGGTTGCGAATGGTTACAGTGTAAGCAAAGACAAAGCGCTCTTCATCCGGGGTGGACTGGGACTCAATATAGATGCTTTGTACATGAACACATACGCGGGGCGAATCAATCATGGCTTAGCTCTCCTTCGGCGGCGCATTTTCACTGATGTAATTAGCCAGCTTGCAGTACTGTTCTACCGAGATGTTCTCCGCACGCATTGCCGGGTCGATACCCAACTGAGCTAACACTTCAACAGTAAACAGGTTGCCAAGGCTGTTACGAATCGTTTTACGGCGCTGGTTAAAGGCTTCTGTAGTAATACGGCTCAGCACGCGCAGTTCTTTAACCGGGTACGGCTTCGTTTTGTGAGGCACAAGACGTACAACCGCAGAATCCACTTTTGGCGGCGGCGTGAAGGCTGATGGCGGCACTTCGAGAACCGGGATCACGTTGCAGAAGTATTGCGCCATCACGCTTAAACGACCATACGCTTTACTGTTTGGCCCTGCAACCAGTCGGTTGACGACCTCTTTTTGCAACATGAAGTGCATGTCAGCAATGGCATCAGTATAGCTAAACAGATGGAACATCAGCGGGGTGGAGATGTTGTACGGCAGGTTGCCGAACACGCGCAGCGGTTGACCAAGCTTCTCGGAAAGTTCACCGAAGTTCATGGTCATGGCATCCTGCTGATAAATCGTCAGTTTCGGCCCGAGGAACGGATGCGTCTGGAGACGTGCCGCCAGATCGCGGTCCAGTTCGATGACGGTCAGTTCATCCAGACGCTCGCCAACCGGCTCGGTCAGGGCGGCAAGACCCGGCCCGATCTCAACCATCGCCTGGCCTTTTTGTGGATTGATAGCCGAAACAATACTTTCGATCACGAACTGATCGTTGAGGAAGTTTTGCCCGAAACGTTTACGGGCTAAATGGCCCTGGTGGACGCGAGTATTCATTGAGTATTAACAATCATTTTGATGGCGAGATTAAGCGCCGTAATAAAACTGCCGACATCTGCTTTCCCCTGGCCCGCTAAATCAAGCGCAGTACCATGGTCAACAGAAGTGCGAATAAAGGGTAAACCGAGGGTGATGTTCACGCCGCGGCCAAATCCCTGGTATTTTAGCACGGGAAGGCCCTGATCGTGGTACATCGCCAGCACGGCATCTGCATGATCGAGATATTTTGGTTGAAAGAGAGTATCCGCAGGCAGCGGCCCGCTGAGATTCATCCCCTGGGCCCGCATCTCATCCAGCACCGGAATGATGGTGTCGATCTCTTCCGTTCCCATGTGGCCGCCTTCGCCCGCGTGCGGATTCAGGCCACACACCAGCACGTGCGGATCGGCAATACCGAATTTAGTGCGTAAGTCATGGTGCAGGATGGCAATCACATCGCGCAGCAGATCCGGCGTAATGGCCTCGGAAACCGCTTTGATCGGCAGATGGGTGGTAGCCAGCGCAACGCGCAGCTCCTCGGTTGCCAGCATCATTACTACTTTTTCGCTGTGGGAACGCTCTTCAAAAAACTCGGTATGGCCGGTAAAGGCCACGCCGGCATCGTTGATCGCCCCTTTATGCACCGGCCCGGTGATCAGTGCTGCAAATTCTCCGCTCAGGCAGCCATCACAGGCGCGCGCCAGGGTTTCCACTACATAATGGCCATTTTCGGTACTCAGTTGACCGGGGACGACGGGCGTGCGCAGTGGAACAGGCATCAGCGTCAGGGTGCCCGCTTGCTGGGGAAGGGGAGCATTTTCTGCCTGATAGGGCAGCAGCGTGAGCGGCAGGTTGAGCAGCTTCGCCCGCGCTTCAAGCACGCTGGCGTCGGCGCAGATCACCAGCTCGACAGGCCAGCTGCGCTGGGCAAGCTGGACGACCAGATCGGGACCAATCCCGGCAGGTTCGCCGGGAGTGATGACAACACGATGTTGTTTCATTAGTTGCTCAGAACTTTGACGTAAGCGCTGGCGCGTTGTTCCTGCATCCAGGTTGCCGCTTCTTCCGAGAACTTACGGTTGAACAGCATGCGGTATGCGCGGTCTTTCTGTGCCGCATCGGTTTTATCTACGTTACGGGTGTCCAGCAGCTCAATCAGGTGCCAGCCGAAGGTAGAGTGAACCGGTTCGCTCAGCTGACCTTTGTTCATCTTCATCAGCGCATCGCGGAAGGCCGGATCGTAAATATCCGCTGCCGCCCAGCCCAGATCGCCGCCCTGATTCGCTGAACCAGGATCCTGAGAGAACTCTTTCGCGGCGTTGGCGAAGGAGGTTTTACCGCTGCGGATATCGGCGGCAATCTGCTGCAGTTTCGCCCGCGCCTGATCGTCATTCATCAGAGGGGAAGGTTTCAGCAGAATATGGCGAGCATGCACTTCGGTGACGGAAATGCTCTGGCTCTGGCCGCGCAGATCGTTCACTTTCAGAATATGGAAGCCAACGCCGGAACGGATTGGACCCACAATATCGCCTTTCTTCGCGGTGCTCAGCGCCTGGGCGAAGATAGAAGGCAGCTCCTGAATACGACCCCAGCCCATCTGACCACCTTTCAGCGCCTGCTGGTCAGCCGAATAGGTAATAGCCAGTTTACCGAAATCGCCGCCGTTACGCGCCTGATCGACGATAGAACGCGCCTGGCTTTCCGCCTCAGCCACCTGGTCAGATGATGGGTTTTCTGAAAGTGGGATCAGGATGTGGCTCAGGTTCAGTTCAGTGCTGGCATCATTCTGATTGCCTACCTGTTTTGCCAGCGAGTCCACTTCCTGTGGCAGGATAGTTACGCGACGACGCACTTCGTTGTTACGCACTTCTGAAATCAGCATCTCTTTACGGATCTGATTACGGTAGGTCGAATAGCTGATGCCATCGTAGGCCAGACGGCTGCGCATCTGGTCAGCTGACATGTTGTTTTGCTTCGCAATGTTAGCGATAGCCTGATCGAGCTGCTCATCAGAGATCTTCACACCCATCTTCTGACCCATCTGCAGAACGATCTGATCCATGATCAGACGTTCAAGGATCTGATGACGCAGGGTGGAATCATCCGGAAGTTGCTGACCTGCCTGACCCGCGTTGAGCTTCACAGACTGCATTAAACCATCAACGTCGCTCTCAAGTACCACACCGTTGTTCACAACGGCAGCGACTTTGTCGACAACCTGTGGGGCCGCGAAACTGGTATTCGCAACCATAGCGATACCGAGCAGCAGCGTTTTCCAGTTCTTCATACTTTTTCCATATCAATTAACCGCAATGCGGATTACGTTGTAAATCAATTACATCACAAGGAACTACGGTACGGCAGAATCGGTGAGCGCAGCATCTGCTGCGTACCCAGACCGTAGTTGGAACTCAGACCACGCAATTCGATGTTAAAGCCGATGACGTTATCGTATTCACTCTGACCTTTGTCAGGATCCCAGCCATTCAGCTTGCGCTCGTAACCGACACGGATCGCGTAACAGCAGGAGCTGTATTGCAGACCCAGCATCTGATCGGCCGCCTTACTCTGATTGGTATCAAAGTAGTACGCCCCGACGAGCGACCAGCGATCGGCGATCGGCCAGCTTGCTGTACCGCCCACCTGCGAAATACCCTCTTTGGTCTGTTCGGACGTAGCAAAGTTAGGCAGTGTCGCCTGGATATACTCCGGGCTGGCGTAACGGTAACTCAGCTGCACCAGCCGGTCTTCATCACGGCGATACTCAATGGTGGCACTGCTGGTGGCAATGTTATCCAGACGCGTATCGTACTGCACACCGCCACGCAGACCCCAGCGATCGGTCATGCGCCAGTAGGTGTCGCCAGCCCAGACCAGGGACCCCGTTTTGTTGCTTTTCTCCCAGTTGATGTTGTCATCGCCAGTACGCGATTCTGTGAAGTAGTAGATTTGACCCACAGAAGCATTAAAACGTTCAACGGAAGCATCATCATAAACGCGGGTTGTGACGCCGGTCGTGACCTGGTTGGCCGAGGCAATACGGTCCAGGCCGCCATAGGTACGGTCGCGGAACAGACCGCTGTAATCTGATTGCAGCAGTGAAGAGTCGTAGTTATTGATTTTACTCTGATCGCGATACGGCACATACAGGTACTGCGCGCGCGGCTCCAGCGTCTGGGTGTAACCCTCACTCCAGTTCATGTCGCGCTCTAAGACCAGCTTGCCGTCCATTTTAAACTGCGGCAGCGTACGGTTAACGGACTCTTCCAGATGGGTGCCGTTATTGGTGTTGTACGTTTCCAGATTGTCCTGCTGATAGTGGGTCGCCATCAGCTTGACTTCAGTATCCAGGCTGGCCCAGTCGTTCGACACCGGCAGGTTGATCGTCGGCTCAAGGTGGATACGGGTAGCTTCAGGCATATCGGAGTTGGTATTCACGAAATGCACGGCCTGGCCGTAAACGCGGGTATCAAACGGACCGACATCATTCTGGTACCAGTTGACGTCCAGCTGCGGTTCCGCGCCATAGGTGCTGGCGTTCTGGCTGCTGAAGACCTGGAACTGGCGGGTGGACACCGTGGCGTCAAAGTTTTTCACGGCATAGCCTGCGCTGAAGATCTGCGTGGCGTATCCGTCGGTGCTGGAGCCGTATTTCGACGTGAAGTCGTTGAAATAGTTCGGATCGCTGACTTTGGTGTAGTTAACGTTAAAACGCCAGACCTGATCCATCACCCCGCCATGTTGCCAGTAGTACAACCAGCGGTGGCGATCGCCCTCGGTGGGATGCTCGTCTTCATAGACTTTGTCCGATGGCAGATAGTCCAGCTCCATCAGGCCTGAGCCCGCTTGCGTCAAATAACGGAACTCGTTTTCCCACATGATATTGCCGCGCTTATGGATATAGTGCGGCGTAATCGTGGCGTCCATATTGGGCGCGATGTTCCAGTAATACGGCAGGTAGAATTCGAAATAGTTGGAGGTACTGTACTGAGCGTTCGGGATCAGGAAGCCCGAACGACGTTTATCACCGACGGGCAGTTGCAAATACGGGCTATAGAAGACCGGCACCGGGCCGAGCTTAAAGCGGGCGTTCCAGATCTCCGCAACCTGCTCTTCGCGGTCGTGGATCACTTCGCTGCCGACCACGCTCCAGGTATCAGATCCCGGCAGACAGGAGGTAAAAGTCCCGTTCTCCAGAATGGTATAACGGTTTTCACCGCGCTGTTTCATCAGGTCGGCTTTACCGCGCCCCTGACGGCCCACCATCTGGTAATCACCTTCCCAGACGTTGGTATCTTTAGTGTTCAGGTTCGACCAGGCTTTCGGACCTTTCAGGATGACCTGATTATCGTCATAGTGCACATTACCCAGTGCATCCACTGTTCGTACCGGTTCTGCCGCGCCTTCTGGCTGTTTCTGGTGCAACTGCACTTCATCAGCCAGCAAACGGCTGTTGCCCTGGTTAATATCCACATTGCCGGAAAATACGGCGTCGTCAGGATAATTCCCTTTCGCATTGTCAGCAGTGATGGTGACCGGTAGCGTGTTCGTATCACCCTGAACCAGCGGGCGATCGTAGCTGGGAACACCCAGCAGACATTGCGAGGCGAGATCGGCTGCCATACCCTGTTGGCTGTACAGGGCAGTAGCTATCATCGTGGCCAGGAGGGTGGGGATACGTTTTTTCATACGTTTTATTTATTGTTCCGTCATCAGTGGCTTATCGCTGGCAAACGGTCAGAGACTATCTTACTCATCATCACAGTGCCAGCGTTAATCCTGCCCGTAAACAAGCCGTGGTGATAGGCTCGTTATTGAATGACGAGTATGATAATGCAAATTATAGGCGATGTCCTTCAATTGACCGTGGCCAGGCCACCGGAATGATGGCGTTCGCGGGATCAAATACATCACCATTTGGGGAGTATATGCAGTATTGGGGAAAAATTATCGGCGTGGCGTTCGCTTTACTGATGGGCGCGGGCTTCTGGGGTATCGTTCTGGGGCTGATTATCGGCCATATGTTTGATAAAGCTCGAAGTCGCAAGATGGCCTGGTTTGCCAACCAGCGTGAACGTCAGGCACTTTTTTTTGCCACGACCTTTGAGGTGATGGGCCATCTGACCAAATCGAAAGGGCGGGTGACCGAGGCCGACATCCATATCGCCAGCCTGTTTATGGATCGTATGAACCTGCACGGCGACTCCCGTGCGGCGGCGCAACACGCATTTCGCATCGGCAAGGCGGATAACTATCCTCTGCGCGAAAAAATGCGCCAGTTCCGCAGCATCTGCTTCGGGCGATTCGACTTAATTCGGATGTTTCTGGAGATTCAGATTCAGGCGGCGTTTGCCGATGGATCGCTCCACCCGAACGAGCGTGCGGTGCTGTACGTGATTGCCGAAGAGCTGGGGATTTCCCGCACCCAGTTCGATCAGTTTCTGCGCATGATGCAGGGCGGCGCGCAGTTTGGCGACGGCTATCAGCAACAGCAGGCGGGCGGTGGCGGCTGGCAGCAGGCGCAGCGTGGCCCTACCCTGGAAGATGCCTGTAACGTGCTGGGCGTGAAGCCGACCGATGAGCCGACGACCATTAAGCGCGCCTATCGCAAACTGATGAGCGAACATCATCCGGATAAGCTGGTGGCAAAAGGGTTACCACCGGAGATGATGGAGATGGCGAAGCAAAAAGCGCAGGAAATTCAAAAAGCTTACGAGCTCATTAAAGAGCAGAAGGGCTTCAAGTAAGAGGATTGCCCGGCAAGCGAAGCGCCGCCGGGCAACAGGTCAAAAGTCCGCCGGGGCCTTAAAGGTCATCGGCGTGCCATATTCCGGATGGGTGATGGTCAACATCTCCGCATGCAGCTGCAGACGCGGCGCCATGGCCCGGGCTTCTGGCGTGGCGTAAAAGCGGTCACCCAGAATCGGGTGACCCAACGCCAGCATATGCACACGCAGCTGATGCGAGCGGCCGGTAATCGGTTTTAACAGCACGCGGGCGCTGTTATCCGCCGCGTATTCCAGCACTTCATACTCGGTTTGCGCCGCTTTGCCGGTCTCGTAGCAGACCTTCTGCATCGGGCGATTCGGCCAGTCGCAGATCAGCGGCAGGTCAACCAGCCCTTCCGCCGGTTGTGGATGTCCCCAGACGCGCGCAAGGTACTGCTTTTTCGGCTCGCGCTCACGAAACTGACGCTTCAGTTCACGCTCTGCCGCCTTGGTCAGCGCGACCACAATCACACCGCTGGTCGCCATGTCCAGACGATGAACCGACTCCGCCTGCGGATGATCGCGCTGAACGCGCGTCATCACGCTGTCTTTGTGCTCATCCAGCCTGCCCGGCACGGACAACAAGCCGCTCGGCTTGTTGACCACCATGATATGTTCATCCTGATATAGAATGACCAGCCACGGATCCTGCGGCGGATTGTAGGGTTCCATCAACATGTTGCGCTCCGCTTACTGATGCGTCACGACGATGAGACGCAGCGCATCCAGACGCCATCCCGCCTGATTCAGGCTTTCGAGCACCTGCTGACGATTGCTCTCAATCGCCGCCAGTTCATCGTCACGAATGTTCGGGTTCACCGCGCGCAGGGCTTCCAGACGCGACAGCTCTGCCGACAGTTTTTCATCCGCTTCGCTGCGCGCCGCGTCAATCAGTGCGCGCGCCGCTTTCTCAATTTGAGGTTCACCCTGCTGCAGAATGGTATACACGTCCTGCTGCACCGCGTTCACCAGCTTGCTGCCGGTGTGGCGGTTCACCGCACTCAGCTGACGGTTAAAGCTCTCAAACTCCACCTGCGCCGCCAGGTTGGTGCCGTTTTTATCCAGCAGCAGACGCACCGGCGTGGCAGGCAGGAAACGGCTAAGTTGCAGCTGTTTCGGTGCCTGGGCTTCAACCACGTAGATGAGCTCCAGCAGCAGTGTACCCACCGGCAGCGCCTTGTTCTTCAGCAGCGAAATGGTGCTGCTGCCGGTATCGCCGGAGAGGATTAGATCCAGACCATTGCGGATCAGCGGGTGCTCCCAGGTGATGAACTGCGCGTCTTCACGGGACAGCGCCACATCACGCTCAAAGGTGATGGTGCAGCCATCTTCCGGCAGGCCCGGGAAGTCCGGGACCAGCATATGATCGGACGGCGTCAGCACAATCATGTTTTCGCCGCGATCGTCCTGGTTGATACCGACGATATCAAACAGGTTCATGGCGAAGCTGATCAGGCTGGTATCGTCATCCTGCTCTTCGATGCTCTCTGCCAGCGCCTGGGCCTTTTCGCCGCCGTTGGAGTGGATCTCCAGCAGACGGTCACGGCCCTGCTCCAGCTGCGCTTTCAGCGCTTCGTGCTGTTCGCGACAGGTTTTGATCAAATCATCGAAGCCATCGGTGTTTTCCGGCGTCGCCAGGTAGCCTGTCAGCTCGCTATGTACGTTGTCGTAAATGGTACGACCGGTCGGGCAGGTATGTTCAAACGCATCCAGCCCTTCATGGAACCAGCGCACCAGCACGGACTGGGCGGTTTTTTCCAGATACGGAACGTGGATCTGAATGTCGTACGCCTGGCCAATACGATCCAGACGGCCGATACGCTGCTCAAGCAGATCCGGGTTGAAGGGCAGATCGAACATCACCAGACGGCTGGCGAACTGGAAGTTACGCCCTTCGGAGCCGATTTCGGAACACAGCAGTACCTGTGCGCCGCTGTCCTCTTCTGAGAACCACGCCGCCGCGCGGTCGCGTTCGATAATCGACATGCCTTCGTGGAACACCGCCGCGCGGATGCCTTCACGCTCGCGCAGAACCTGTTCGAGCTGCAGGGCGGTGGTCGCTTTGGCGCAGATCACCAGCACCTTTTGCGAGCGGTTGGCCGTCAGGTAGCCCATCAGCCACTCAACGCGCGGGTCGAAGTTCCACCAGGTGCCGCTGTCGCCTTCAAACTCCTGGTAAATTTGTTCCGGGTAGAGCATATCCCGGGCACGTTCTTCCGCCGTTTTACGCGCACCCATGATGCCGGAGACCTTAATGGCGGTCTGGTATTGGGTCGGCAGCGGCAGACGGATAGTGTGCAGTTCACGTTTCGGGAAGCCTTTCACCCCGTTACGGGTGTTACGGAACAGGACGCGACTGGTACCGTGGCGGTCCATGAGCATGGAAACCAGCTCCTGACGCGCGGCATCGGCACCTTCACGATCGCTATTAGCGGCCTGCAGCAACGGCTCGATATCCTGTTCGCCAATCAGATCGCTCAGGGTATTGAGCTCCTCATTGGAGAGATGTTTGCCCGCCAGCAGCAGGGCTACGGCATCCGCGACCGGGCGGTAATTTTTCTGCTCTTCGACAAACAGCTCAAAGTCGTGGAAGCGGTTTGGATCCAGCAGGCGCAGACGCGCAAAGTGGCTCTCCAGACCCAGCTGTTCCGGCGTTGCGGTCAGCAGCAACACGCCCGGCACGCGCTCGGCCAGTTGTTCAATCGCCATATACTCACGGCTTGGCGCATCGAGGCTCCACACCAGGTGATGCGCTTCATCGACCACCATGATGTCCCATTCGGCATCACACAGGTGCTCGAGACGCTGCTTGCTGCGGCGGACAAAGTCCAGGGAGCAAATCACCAGCTGTTCGGTTTCAAACGGGTTATCGGCGTCATGCTGGGCTTCGGCGTAGCGTTCATCGTCAAAGAGGGAGAAGCGCAGGTTGAAGCGACGCAGTATCTCCACCAGCCACTGGTGTTGCAGGGTTTCCGGCACCACGATCAGCACGCGCTCGGCCGCGCCGGAGAGCAGTTGCTGATGCAAAATCATCCCTGCTTCGATGGTTTTACCTAAACCGACCTCATCGGCCAGCAGGACACGCGGCGCATGGCGGCGACCAACATCATGGGCAATATTTAACTGGTGGGGGATCAGGCTGGTACGCTGACCGCGCAGGCCGCTCCACGGCATGCGGTACTGTTCGCTCTGGAACTTACGGGCGCGGTAGCGCAGCGAGAAGCGATCCATACGATCAATCTGACCGGCGAACAGGCGATCCTGCGGCTTACTGAACACCAGTTTGCTGTCGAGCAGCACTTCGCGCAGCATCACACCGGTCTCATCGGTATCGAGGCGAGTACCGATATAGGCGAGCAGTCCATTCTCTTCTTTTACGTCTTCAATCTTCAGCTGCCAGCCTTCATGGCTGGTAACGGTGTCGCCCGGGTTAAACATCACGCGGGTAACAGGGGAATCATTGCGAGCATACAGACGGTTTTCACCGGTGGCGGGGAAGAGGAGAGTGACCATACGCGCATCCAGCGCCACTACCGTTCCTAATCCAAGTTCGCTTTCTGTGTCGCTGATCCAGCGTTGACCAAGTGTAAAAGGCATATTTGTTCGGCTCTAATCTTTAATTGCAGGCAATAGTTCAACCACCGATCAGAAATGACGGTAATCGAATAATGGGTCCGGGAATGGAAAGGGCGCTATGGTACTGGATGGCAGCGATTTCGTCACCTGTCAAAATAGCCCCAACTGACCTGTCATCAGTGTAGCAAAGTCGTCGTCCATAAAGGGCAATATTCCGTCCGCGACGGGCTGTAGCTGGCGGCTGAGGTAGTGTTCATAGTCAAGAGGAGAGCGCTGATAATCCACCGGCTCCGGGCCGCTGGTGGTCCAGACGTACCTGATGGTGCCACGATTCTGATACTGCGGTGCCCGCCCGAGACGGACGTTCTCCTCATCGGCAAGCCGGGCGGCGCGAACGTGCGGCGGCACGTTGCGCTGATACTCCGCCAGCGGGCGGCGCAGGCGTTTGCGGTAGACCAGCTGGTCATCCAGTTCACCCGCCATCAGGCTGGCAATGGTCTCTCGCACAAACTCCTGATAGGGCTCGCGGCGGAAGATTTTCAGATACAGCGCCTGCTGGAAGTGCTGCGCCAGCGGGGTCCAGTCGGTGCGCACGGTCTCCAGCCCTTTAAATACCATCCGCTGTTTGTCCCCCTCCTGGATAAGCCCGGCGTAGCGCTTTTTGCTGCCCTGGTCGGTGCCGCGGATAGTGGGCATTAAGAAGCGGCAGAAGTGGTTCTCATACTCCAGCTCCAGGGCGCTGGTTAAGCCAGCCTGCTGCAGATGGGCCTGCCACCAGTCGTTAACGTATGTCACCAGTGTCTGGCCGATAGCGGCCGCTTCCGCTTCGCTACGGGCGCCCTTAAGCCAGACGAAGGTCGAGTCAGTATCGCCATAAATCACGTCATAGCCCTGAGATTCGATCAGCACTTTGGTCTGGCGCATGATTTCGTGGCCCCGCATGGTAATTGACGAGGCCAGACGCGGGTCGAAGAAACGGCAGGCGCTGGTGCCGAGCACGCCGTAGAAGGCGTTCATGATAATTTTCAGTGCCTGAGAGAGAGGTTTGTTGCCGTGACGTTTGGCGTCTTCGCGCCCGTGCCAGATCTGGCTGACAATCTCCGGCAGGCAGTGTTTTTCCCGTGAGAAACGCGCCCCGAGGAAGCCTTCGGTGCTGTGCTGTTCATCCGGCTGGGCCAGGCCTTCCACCAGCCCGACCGGATCGATAAGGAAGGTGCGGATGATCGACGGATAGAGGCTTTTATAATCCAGCACCAGTACCGAGTCGTACAGGCCGGGCCGGGAGTCCATCACATAGCCGCCGGGGCTGGCCCGGGGCGGCACGTCACCGAGATTCGGGGCCACATAGCCCGCCCGATGCATACGCGGAAAATAGAGATGACTGAAGGCCGCTACGGAACCGCCGTGCCGGTCGGCTGCGAGGCCGTTAACCGTGGCGCGCTCCAGCAGGAACGGCATGATGTCGGTTTTATGAAAAATGCGCGTCACCAGCTCGCAATCTTTCAGGTTATAGGTGGCCAGGGCCGGTTTATCTTCGGCGAACCGGCGGTCAATTTCGTCCATCCTGTCCCAGGGGTTGTCGATGGACTTGCCTTCACCGAGCAACTCCTGCGACACCGATTCCAGCGAAAACGATGAAAAACTCCAGAAGGCCGATTTTAACGCTTCGATGCCGTCGATAATCAGGCGCCCGTTCGCCTGGGCAAAGAAGACGCCGTTTTTAAAACCGTGCTCGCGCCACTCCAGCTCGCTGTTACCGCGCCCGAGCAACAGCGGAATGCGGTAGCGTTCGGCGTGCTTTTGCAGCACCCGCAGGTCGAACTGCACCACGTTCCAGCCGATAATGACGTCCGGGTCGTGCCGGGCAAACCAGGCGTTCAGTTTCTCGAGCAGCTGCGGACGGTTGTTCACGTAGATAAGCTCAAAATCGAGGCCGGAAGCATCGCCGTTGGCCGGGCCGAGCATGTAGACCACCCGCTGGCCGCAGCCTTCAATCCCGATGCAGTACAGCTCGCCGTGGCGGGTAGTTTCAATATCCACCGACGCCCATTTCAGCGGCGGGCGATAGTGTGGGTTGGGTTTGAGGCGGGCATTGATCAGCCGATCGCCCCGGGGCGTCCCGTCCACCCAGACCGGGGCGGTGATAAAGCGCTCCATCAGAAAGCGTTCCGGAGGGCGAACGTCGGCTTCGTACAGCGTCACGCCCGCCTCGCGCAGCAGTTTTTCATAGCGCATCAGCTGGCGATGGGCGCGGCAGTAGAGGCCGTAGACCGGGCGACGCTGGAAATCTTTCAGTTCAAGGGGGGCCAGCCGCCAGCCGTTCTCACCGCGCAGAAGCTGTTTGGTTTTTTCGACGTCAGGCTCAGGAATAAAGGCCACGGATTCCTGCGGCGGCAGGGTGATGTACAGCGGGCCCTTGTCGGTCGCCAGCCAGAACTCCACTTCGGTGCCCTGGGGGGTATCCCGCCAGTGTCGGGTCAGTAAAAAGCCTTCTTGCGCCTGCGCCACGCTGTTGTCTCATAAAACAAAACCAGGCGTGAGTATAGCCTGGTTGTGGGTGTTTTGCTGGGGTTTTATACAGTGTGCTTTTGCCGAATGGCGCTGCGCTTATCTGGCCACCGGGCGGCTTTTACTGCCCGTAATACGCCTTCGCACCATGCTTGCGCAGATAATGTTTGTCCAGCAGGGTCTGCTGCATATCCGGCAGCTGTGGCGCCAGCTGGCGGCAGAAGATGCCCATATAGGCCACCTCTTCCAGCACAATGGCGTTATGTACCGCATCTTCAGCGTTTTTGCCCCACGCGAACGGGCCGTGGGAGTGAACCAGTACCCCTGGCATCTGCGCCGCGTCGATCCCCTGTTTCTCAAAGGTTTCGACGATGACGTTACCGGTTTCCCACTCGTACTCACCGTTGATCTCGGCATCGGTCATCTTGCGGGTGCAGGGGATGGTGCCATAGAAATAGTCAGCGTGAGTGGTGCCGGTCGCCGGGATTGGCTGTCCGGCCTGCGCCCAGATGGTCGCGTGGCGGGAGTGAGTGTGGACGATGCCGCCAATCGACGGGAAAGCCTGATACAGCAGACGGTGGGTCGGCGTATCGGAGGAGGGCTTTTTCGTTCCTTCCACCACTTCGCCGGTGGCGATGCTGACCACTACCATATCGTCGGCGGTCATCACCCGGTAGTCGACGCCGGACGGTTTAATGACGAATACGCCAGCTTCGCGGTCGACCGCGCTGACGTTGCCCCAGGTCAGGGTGACGAGATTATGTTCCGGCAGGGCCAGGTTAGCTTCGAGTACCTGACGTTTAAGATCTTCCAGCATGTATCCTCCAGGAAAAAAGGCCTGCCCTGCGGCAGGCCAAAGGTTCCCCTGTTAACGTTTTGAACCGTAATAGACTTCGTTCCAGCGCAGGGCGTCTTTGAACGCCGGCATACGGGTGTCGTTATCAATCACGGTCAGCTCGATGTCGTGCAGCTCCGCGAACTGACGCATGTCTTTGAGATCCAGCGCATGGCTGAAGACGGTATGGTGGGCACCGCCCGCCACGATCCAGGCTTCGGACGCGGTCGCCAGATCCGGCTGGGCTTTCCACAGGGCGTTAGCCACCGGCAGTTTTGGCAGCGAGTGTGGCGTTTCCACGGCGTCAACGCAGTTAACCAGCAGACGGAAACGATCCCCCAGATCGATTAGGCTGGCGTTGATGGCCGGGCCGGTGCGGGTGTTGAAGATCAGACGCGCCGGATCGGCTTTGCCGCCGATGCCGAGGTGCTGAACGTCAAGGATCGGTTTTTCATCCACTGCGATCGACGGACAGACTTCCAGCATGTGCGAGCCCAGCACCAGATCGTTGCCGTTCTCGAAGTGGTAGGTGTAGTCCTCCATAAAGGAGGTGCCGCCCTGCAGACCGGTCGACATCACTTTCATGATGCGTAGCAGAGCGGCAGTTTTCCAGTCGCCTTCGCCGGCAAAGCCGTAGCCCTGCTGCATCAGACGTTGTACCGCCAGGCCCGGCAGCTGCTTGAGGCCGTGAAGATCTTCAAAGGTGGTGGTAAAGGCATGGAAGCCGCCCTGTTCCAGGAAGCGCTTCATACCCAGCTCAATACGGGCCGCATCGAGCACGTTCTGGCGTTTGTCGCCGTTGATTTGCGCCGCGGCGGTCAGGCGGTAGCTGCTTTCGTACTCATCGACCAGCGCGCCGACGTCACCGTCGCTGACCTCATTGACGACCTGCACCAGGTCGCCCACCGCCCAGGTATTGACGGAGAAACCAAATTTGATCTGCGCGGCCACTTTGTCGCCGTCAGTCACCGCCACTTCACGCATGTTGTCGCCGAAGCGCACCACTTTCAGCTGACGGGTATCCTGCTTCGATACCGCCTGGCGCATCCACGAGCCAATACGCTGGTGGGCCTGTTTATCCTGCCAGTGGCCGGTCACCACCGCGTGCTGCTGGCGCATACGCGCGCCGATGAAGCCGAACTCGCGGCCGCCGTGCGCGGTCTGGTTCAGGTTCATAAAGTCCATGTCGATGCTGTCCCACGGCAGGGCCGCGTTGAACTGGGTATGGAACTGCAGCAGCGGTTTGTTGAGGATCGCGAGGCCGTTGATCCACATCTTGGCCGGGGAGAAGGTGTGCAGCCACACCACCAGCCCGGCGCATTTGTCGTCATAGTTGGCATCGCGGCAGATATGGGTAATTTCGTCCGGCGAGGTGCCCAGCGGCTTCAATACCAGTTTGCACGGCAGTTTTGCTTCCGCATTCAGAGCGTTGACCACATGTTCTGCGTGCTGAGTCACCTGGCGCAGGGCTTCCGGCCCGTAAAGATGCTGACTACCAATCACAAACCACACTTCATAATTATTAAAAATCGTCATTATCGTGTCCTTAATGTGTCAGGGTTGCCGTAGATTCCGGGATGCTCTTAACCGGGGCGGCGACAGGGAGATAGTGCTGCTCAGCGCTCTTCGCCCACTGCTGGTAGCGCTGATAAAGCTGTTCAAATCGTTGTGCCTGCTGTGGGCGCGGCTGCAGGGTGCTTTCCACCTGGCTCGCCATATGCTGCTGCGCCGTCGGGATATCGGCATGTACCCCCGCAGCGACCGCGGCGAAGATCGCCGCGCCCAGGGCGCAGCACTGATCGGAGGCGACAATCTGCAGCGGCCGATTCAGCACGTCGCAGCAGGCCTGCATGATCACCGGGTTTTTACGGGCGATACCGCCCAGGGCCATCACCTCATTAACGGCGATCCCCTGCTCGGTGAAGCACTCCATAATGGCGCGTGCGCCAAAGGCGGTGGCGGCCACCAGCCCGCCGAACAGCGCCGGGGCGTCAGTGGCGAGATTCAGATCGGTTATGACCCCTTTAAGACGCTGGTTAGCATTCGGCGTGCGGCGGCCGTTAAACCAGTCGAGCACCACCGGGAGATGGTCGAGGGACGGATTTTTGGCCCACGCCTCGGTCAACTGCGGCAGGAGCTGCTTCTTGCTGGCGTCGATCTGGGTTTTCAGTTCCGGATGTGCGACCGCCAGCTGATCCAGCGGCCAGCCCAGCACCCGGCCAAACCAGGCGTAGATATCCCCGAAGGCGGACTGCCCCGCTTCGAGGCCGATAAAGTCCGGCACCACGCTGCCGTCCACCTGGCCGCAGATGCCTTTCACGGCGCGGTCGCCGACGCTGGCTTTATCCGCCGTCAGAATGTCGCAGGTGGAGGTGCCGATCACTTTCACCAGCGTATTCGGCTGGGCACCGGCACCGACCGCGCCCATATGGCAGTCAAATGCGCCGCCGGAGATGGCGACGTGCTGCGGCAGGCCAAGGCGTTCCGCCCACTCGGCGCACAGGGTGCCCACCGGGATATCGGCAGTCCAGGTGTCGGTAAACAGCGGGTAGTTGAGGTTCTGGTTGATGATTGGGTCGAGTTCGTCAAAGAAGGCGGCAGGCGGCAGGCCACCCCAGCTTTCATGCCAGAGGGATTTGTGCCCGGCGCTGCAGCGGCCGCGACGGATATCCTGAGGGCGGGTGGTGCCGGAGAGCAGGGCCGGAACCCAGTCGCACAGCTCAATCCATGACACCGCCGCCTCGGCAACGCGCCGATCCTCGCGGGTCACGTGCAGGATCTTCGCCCAGAACCATTCGCTGGAGTAAATGCCGCCGATGTAGCGGGAGTAGTCGCTTTTGCCAGGCTGATGGCACAAACGGGTGATGGCCTCGGCTTCTTCCACCGCGGTATGGTCTTTCCACAGCACGAACATGGCGTTCGGGTTATCGGCAAACTCCGGGCGCAGCGCCAGCACGTGGCCGTCGGCGTCAATCGGGGCCGGGGTGGAGCCGGTACTGTCCACGCCAATGCCGACGATCTGGCTGCGTTGCGCTTCGCTTAATTCAGCCAGCACGGTTTTGATCGCCGCTTCCATCGACTCAATGTAGTCGCGAGGATGATGGCGGAACTGATTGTTCGGCGCATCGCAGAAGCGCCCCTCCTGCCAGCGCGGGTACCACTCAACGCTGGTTGCTATCTCCTGACCCGTTGTGCACTCCACTGCCAGGGCGCGTACTGAGTCACTGCCAAAATCGAGGCCAATCGCAATTGCCATGGTGTTGCTCCATCAAAAAACAGATATGAATGAACATTAGAGAGTGAGGGGAAAAATCGTCAGGCAGGATCCGCTAATCTTATGGATGATTTTGCTGTGACATGGGAAAGTGTGACGCCGTGCAAATAATCTATGTGGACATTTCTGCCGTGGTTATAGACACTTTTGTTACTGCCGACCCGCTCGATGTTACGGTTAAATCGCAACGGAAGCGTTTAGATGGCGGACCTAAAAGCGGGCTGATACCTTTTCGCTCTTTCGCTGGCCCCTTTTTATGCCGCTTTTGTTGATATGGACAAATGGTTTCCTTCAGGACCGTCAGGAGTAAAGACAATATGGCTGAAACGCAAAGTGATCCCCTGCTGCCGGGCTACTCATTTAACGCGCATCTGGTGGCGGGGCTGACGCCCATTGAGGCCGAAGGCTATCTCGACTTTTACGTTGACCGACCGCTGGGGATGAAGGGCTATATCCTCAACCTGACCGTGCGCGGGGAGGGGGTGATCAAGAATGGCGATCGGACCTTCGTCTGCCGTCCGGGAGATATCCTGCTCTTTCCGCCGGGCGAAATTCACCACTATGGCCGCCATCCCGATGCCCGGGAGTGGTATCACCAGTGGGTCTACTTCCGTCCCCGTGCCTACTGGCACGAGTGGCTGGCCTGGCCGTCGATGTTTGCCCATACCGGCTTTTATCGTCCGGATGAGGTCCATCAGCCGCAGTTTCGTGAACTCTTCGCCCAGATCATCGAGGCCGGGCAGGCCGGGGGGCGCTATGCCGAGCTGCTGGCAATCAACCTGCTGGAGCAGCTCCTGCTGCGCCGGATGGAGGCGATCAACGAATCCCTGAACCCGCCGCTGGATCACCGGGTGCGCGAAGCCTGCCAGTACATCAGCGATCATCTGGCGGACAGCCAGTTTGATATTGCCAGCGTTGCCCAGCACGTCTGCCTGTCGCCGTCGCGTCTGTCGCACCTGTTCCGCCAGCAGCTGGGGGTAAGCGTGCTGAGCTGGCGCGAGGATCAGCGCATCAGTCAGGCCAAGCTGCTGCTCAGTACTACCCGGATGCCTATTGCTACCGTCGGGCGCAACGTCGGCTTTGAGGATCAGCTCTATTTTTCCCGGGTCTTCAAAAAATGCACAGGCGCCAGCCCGAGCGAATTTCGCGCCGGTTGTGAATAGAAGGTAAATAAAACTAAACATATTCGCTGAATGCCGTTCACACCCGGTAAACTATTCAGACAATTGTTGTCTTGACGCAGCAGGCCTCTCTTCGCAGAATCCCTGCTTCGTCACCTGACCGGAACTGTTATGCAGGCATTGCTGGAACATTTCATTACCCAGTCCGTTACTTACTCGCTTGTCGCTGTGGCGTTAGTGGCCTTTCTTGAATCCCTGGCGCTGGTCGGACTGATTTTACCCGGCACGGTGATGATGAGCGGGCTCGGCGCCCTGATCGGCAGCGGCGAGGTTAACTTCTGGCAGGCGTGGCTGGCGGGGATCGTCGGGTGTCTGCTGGGGGACTGGATCTCATTCTGGCTGGGCTGGCGCTTTAAAAAGCCGCTTCACCGCTGGTCGTTCATGAAGAAGAACAAAGCCCTGCTCGATAAAACCGAGCATGCCCTGCACCAGCACAGCATGTTTACCATTCTGGTAGGCCGCTTTGTTGGTCCGACGCGTCCGCTGGTGCCGATGGTGGCGGGGATGCTGGATCTGCCGGTGACCAAGTTCATCGTGCCGAACCTGCTGGGCTGCCTGGTCTGGCCGCCGATCTACTTCCTGCCGGGCATTCTGGCCGGGGCGGCCATTGATATTCCTGCCGGGGTTCAGAGCGGCGGCTTTAAGTGGCTGCTGCTGGCGACCGCGCTGCTGCTATGGCTGGCGGCATGGCTCTGCTGGCGGCTGTGGCGCAGCAAAAAAGCCTCTGCGGATCGTCTGAGCAATTACCTGCCGCGCGGGCGCCTGTTCTGGCTGGCACCCGTCACCCTGGGTATCGCTGTGGTGGCGCTGGTGACGCTGATCCGCCACCCGCTGATGCCGGTCTACGGCGAGATCTTATTGAAGGTCGTCAGCCGCTGACCGCTGTCAGTGGATCCCCAGCAGGCGCGACGCGCTGGCCTTGCCGCTCACCAGCTGTTCCGTATCGCCGTCCCAGGCGATACGGCCATCGGCAATCACCACCGATCGAGGGGCAATTTTAACCGCATCTTCCACGCTGTGGGACACCATCAGCATCGTCAGGTTCTGGCGTTCACACACCTCTTTGACCAGTAGCAGCATCTCCTGACGTAACGCCGGGTCGAGCGCTGAAAAGGGCTCATCCAGCAGCAGGATCGGCTGCTCGCGTACCAGACAGCGGGCGAGGGCGACGCGCTGACGCTGACCGCCCGAGAGCTCGCCCGGCAGCCGGTCCAGCAGATCGCCAATCCCCATTTGCGCTGCGATATCACCCAGCTTCTGCTGTTGCCCGGCGTTCAGCCTGAGGCCCGGATGCATACCGAGACCGATATTCTGGCGCACGCTCAGGTGAGTAAAGAGATTGTTTTCCTGAAACAGCATCGACACCGGGCGCGCGGCAGGCGGCGTGTGGGTGTGGTCCTGGCCCTCAATGGTGATGCGGCCGTTAGCCGGTTGCAGAAAACCGGCTACCAGATTGAGAAGCGTACTTTTCCCCGCGCCGCTGGGGCCGAGCACGGCGATCAGTTCGCCCTGGCGCACGGACAACGTGAAGCGCATCGGCAGGTGCTGATAAAGCCAGGTTACATCAGTGAGAGTTAGCATCACGCCCCGGGATTTTTTCGATAACGGTAAATAACGCAAAGCACAGCAGCAACAGCAGCAGCGCCGTAACGGCGCCATCCTGGCTGCGATACGAGCCAATCTGCTGATACAACCAGAACGGCAGGGTGCGGAAATCATCATTGCCAAACAGCGCCACCACCCCGAAATCACCGATCGACAGCACGCAGGCAAAGGCCAGCGCCTGCGCCAGGGGGCGTTTCAGGGCGCGGAGTTCCACCACCTTCAGCCGTTGCCAGCCGTGCATCCCAAGCGAATCGCAGAGCAGGGTGTAGCGGGCGCTGAGGTCGCGCATCGGATTTTCCAGCACTTTCAGCGCATACGGAATAGCCATCAGGGCGTTGGTGAAGATGACGATGCCATCGGCCGACTCGGGCAGGCCGATAGTGCTGTTGAACAGCAGGAAAAACCCGCTCGCCAGTACGATGCCGGGCATCGCCAGGATCAACATTCCGCTCAGATCCAGCGCCTGCCCGGCCACCATTGCCTGCCGGGCATACAGCTCGCGGCTGGTCCACAGCAGCATCATGGTCAGCAGCACGCAGAGAAGCCCCGCCCCCAGCGCAATGCGTAGCGAGGTGCCGAGCGCCTGCCACAGCACCGGCTGTTGCAGCACCGACAGCAGGTTAAGGTTCAGGCCATCCACCACCACCGCCAGCAGCGGCGGGAGCAACAGCAGCAGGGCGAGGGTGATGAGCAGGCCATCGGTCAGGCGGCTGCGCAGGCTGTCCAGCGGATCGCGCCAGCCGGCAAGCTGGCTGCTGCCCACGGGGATGGCTTTACCCAGCCGCTGGCTGAGCATCACCAGCCCCAGGCAGCAGAACATCTGCACCATCGCCAGCAGCGCCGCGCGACCCGGATCGTAGTCGTAGCTCAGGGCCTGATAGATGGCGAGCTCAATGGTGGTGGCCTGTGGCCCGCCGCCCAGCGAGAGCACGGTGGCGAAGCTGGCAAAGCAGAGGATAAAGATCAGCGCGGCGACGGGCGGAATTTGGCGGCGCAGCCATGGCCACTCAACGAAGCGGAAAAAGGACCAGCCGCGCATCCCGAGCTGGGCGGCAAGCTGGCGCTGCTCGCCGGGGATGTTCTCCAGCGCCTGCAGCAGCAGCCGCGTCGCCATCGGCATGTTGAAAAAGACGTGCGCCAGCAGGATGCCCTGCAGGCCATAAGGCGAGAAGGTCCACTCCAGCCCGAGGGCCTGGCAGATCGCGGCAAGCCAGCCCTGACGTCCGTAGACGCTGAGGATGCCAAATATCGCCACCAGCACCGGCAGGATCAGGGTCATGGCGCACAGGCGCAGCAGCGCCTGCCGTCCGGGGAAACGACGCCGGTAGAGGGCGCGGGCAAGAAATATGGCGGGCACGACGGAGAGCAGGGCGGAAAGAAACGCCTGCCAGAACGAGAAGCGGATGACGTGCCACAGATAGCTGTCGTGCAGCAACGCCGTAACGTCGGTGGCTGGCGCGTTAAACCACAGCGCCAGAAATGCCCCCAGGGCGACGGCCACCATTAAGATGGCGGCGATCAGCCCCGGGAGTAACCAGCCGGCGATCAGCGGCTGACGGCGCGTTGCCATTCACTGACCCAGGCGGCACGTTTCCCGGCTACTTCCTGCGGGGAGTATTCCAGTGCGGTTTGCGGTTTCACCAGAGCGTCGAAACCGGCCGGTAAAGCCACGTTCGTGACCGGGTACATCCAGTTGCCGGTGGGGATCGTATTCTGGAACGACGGCGAGACCATAAATTTCAGGAACTTCTCCGCCAGTTCCGGCTGTTTGCTGGCATAGGTCCGGGCGGCGACTTCGACCTCCAGGTAGTGGCCTTCGGCAAAATCAGCCGCGGCGTAGTTCTCTTTTTTCTCCGAAATAATGTGATACGCCGGAGAGGTGGTGTAGCTCAGCACCAGGTCGCTTTCCCCTTTCAGGAACAGGCCGTAAGCCTCGCTCCAGCCTTTGGTGACGGTGACGGTTTTGGCGGCCAGCTTCTGCCAGGCTTCCGGGGTTTTATCCCCGTACACTTTTTGCATCCACAGCAGCAGACCCAGCCCCGGGGTGCTGGTGCGCGGATCTTCGTAGATCACGCGCCACTTTTGATCGCTCTCAACCAGCTCTTTCAGGCTCTTCGGCGGGTTTTTCAGCTTGTTTTTGTCATACACGAAGGCGAAGTAGCCGTAATCGAACGGCACAAAGGTGTCATTCTTCCAGCCGCCAGGGACATTAACCGCATCGGTCGCCACGCCGCTTTTAGCGAACAGCCCGGTTTGCGTTGCCGCTTCCAGCAGGTTGTTATCCAGACCCAGCACCACGTCGGCTTTGCTGTTCTTACCTTCCATACGCAGGCGATTGAGCAGCGAGACACCATCCTCCAGCGCCACGAATTTCAGCTCGCAGTTACAGTCGGCTTCAAAGGCTTTTTTGACCGCCGGGCCAGGGCCCCAGTCGGCGGCGAAAGAGTCATAGGTGTAGACCGTCAGGACAGGGCTGGCAACGGCAGGCAGCGCCATCAGCGCCAGCAGGGGAAGAACAGTTTTGAACACTTTGCACCTCTGTATTTGAGAGTGGCAAAGGATTTTGAGCGACAGCCTCAAATCCCTTCGCCGGCGTTATCCGGATCAGGTTCGACGGGTATTTTCTCAGCACACGCTTGCGCGCAGCACCCCGTTGAGAACGGCGGTATTGTAATGATTTGGTGAATATTACGAAAGTATTATGGTTCCGGCGGCGCAAACCACGCGGATTTAAAGTCAAACCAGCCGAGGGTGTTCATGCGCAAACCACGCATGCTGCGCTGCCCCTGGATCATCAGCCAGTGGTGGATCAGCGGGACAATCGCCTGCTGGGACAACAGCTGCTGGCACCAGACAGCAAGGTTCATCTCGCCCGCACGCCACTCAGCGGCATCCTGCTGCCAGTCGCGCCCAATGCAGTGCTGCAGGAGCGGGACTTCATACAGATGTGAAAACAGCGAGAAGTCGAGGGGCAGGGTGAAATTGACGCTGTTGAGCCAGATGTCGCTCACCGTCTCACCACGATACCACTCTTCGTAGCTGACCTCCCGAATGTTGAGCGTCACCTGCTCGGCGGCCAGCAGTTCGCTCATCATTCGGGCGATCACCCGGTGTTCGATATGCTCGCGGTAGAAGGTCAGGGTTAGGCTCTCCAGTCCGGCCGGTTTATCGCCGCGTCCCGGGCGGGCGTGGTGCCAGCGCGGCAGCAGGCCATACGCCGGGAACCAGTAGGACTGATAGACCTCCTCTGCCTGATAGATCAGGTTCGCCGGAGAGAGGATCCGGCTTACCCACTGACGCACCTCGGCGCTAGCCCCGCGGTGGGAGCGGGCGTCGAACAGCAGATAGTAACAGCCCTCTTCTAGCCGGCTCTCCACCGCCTTTTCCCCCTCGGTGGGCCCTTCCAGCGTCAGGCCGACGCTAAGCTCTTCGTTGATATCCGGCAGGACCCAGACGTTCACCTCATCAATCAGCGCCCGGTAGCCAAAGTAGTCATCGAAGGCGCGGATCTTGAGCTGGTTATTGTTGTTGCGCGAGACGGCGTAAGGCCCTGTGCCCACCGGCAGGCTGGCAAAGTTATTCATCGTTTCCCATTCGCGCGGCAGGATCATCGAGGGGACATATCCCAGCAGCCACGGCAGCCAGCGGTCGGGCTGCGAAAGCTGAATATCCAGGGTCCAGGCGGTGGGCGACTGGATCCGGGTGATATGTGAATAGAGGGGCAGCTCGCGGGCGCGCTGCAGCGAGGCGATGACGTCGGCCATCTCCAGCTCGCGTCCGTGGTGGAAGTGGATGCCGGGCCGCAGGAAAAAACGCCAGTGCAACGGGGAAAGTTGCTGCCAGTGGTGGGCAATGTCGGCTTCCAGTTCCCCGTTTTCCTCATTTATGCGCGTCAGTCCGCTAAAAATCTGCCGTGCCATGTGGGTTTCGGAGCGCCGTAATGCGCTGCCCGGCAACAGGTTTTTCATCGGACGATAATAGAGCACCCGCAGGATATGCCTGCCCTGGCGGAAGCTGCGGCCCAGGTGGGAGACCAGCATCTGGCGCACCGCGGCCTTGTCACCCACCAGCTGCACCAGCTGTTCGATGCGATCCTGTTCAAGCAGATCTTCCGCCCGCTGCTGCTGTAGCGCCAGACCGGTATAAAGAAAGGTGAGGCGGGAACGCTTGCCGCGGCCGGCTTCGGCTTCCCAGCTCAGCCAGCCCTGCTGCTGCATAGTGTTAAGCAAGGTACGCATATGGCGGCGCGAACAGCTGAGCAGCTCGGCCAGTTCGCTGAGCGTGGTGTCCCGGGTCTGGCCGTCACAGCACTGCCACAGGCGGATGAATTGTTGTTGCAGACGACCAGAGGGCATAAAAGGGGAACTCCTGACAAAAAATCAGCAATTTATTAATCCCTATATTAAGCCAATAATTCACTTCGATGAAGCGAGGAGGTGAATATGAAGAGGTCTACCACAAATCAGTTTTACCAACAGTACTTCTCAGCGACAAAGGGAGTGTCCTGGCTGGCCCGCCGGTGCGCAGAGCAGCGGCTGAAAATACTGGAAGATCTGATGCAGTGGGAGGTGACAACGTCGACCTCGGAACGCTGAATTGCTTCGATCATGTGTGACTGAGTATTGGTGCGAATCACCACGCCAGCAGGTATTATCTGCTGGCTTTTTTCGTTTTCACTTGCGCTAAAGGGAACAGGTAATGCTCTGGTTAATGACGATGGGACGCCGTCTCAACGGTGTGTATGCCGCCTTTTTAATGGTGGCTTTTATGATGGGCGTCGCCGGTGCGCTGCAGGCCCCGACCCTGAGTCTGTTCCTGAGCCGTGAGGTGGGGGCCCAACCCTTCTGGGTGGGGATTTTTTATACCGTCAATGCTGTCGCCGGGATCCTGGTCAGCCTGTGGCTGGCGAAGCGATCGGACAGCCAGGGCGACCGCCGCAAGCTGATCCTCTTTTGCTGCGCGATGGCGATCGGCAACGCGCTGCTGTTTGCCTTTAACCGTCACTATCTGACCTTGCTCACCTGCGGCGTGCTGCTGGCAGCGCTTGCCAATACCGCCATGCCGCAGCTGTTTGCCCTCGCGCGGGAATACGCCGACAGCTCGGCGCGGGAAGTCGTGATGTTCAGCTCGGTGATGCGTGCCCAGCTGTCGCTGGCGTGGGTTATCGGCCCGCCGCTGGCCTTTATGCTGGCGCTCAACTATGGCTTTACCGCCATGTTCTCCATTGCGGCGGCCATTTTTGCCATTAGCCTGGGGCTGATCGCCTTCGCGCTGCCCTCCGTTTCCCGGGTGGACTCTGCAGGTGCGATACCGGTGACCCAGGTCAGCGGCTGGAAGAACAAGAACGTCCGCAGGCTGTTTATCGCCTCCACTCTGATGTGGACCTGCAACACCATGTACATCATCGATATGCCGCTGTGGATCAGCAGCGATCTGGGCCTGCCGGACAAGCTGGCCGGGATCTTAATGGGCACCGCCGCTGGGCTGGAAATCCCGGCGATGATCCTCGCCGGTTATTACGTCAAACACGTCGGTAAACGGCGGATGATGGTGATTGCGGTGGCGGCGGGCGTGCTGTTTTATCTGGGGCTGATCCTCTTTCACAGCCGCGAAGCGTTACTTGCCCTGCAGCTGTTTAACGCGGTCTTTATCGGCATTGTTGCCGGGATTGGCATGCTCTGGTTCCAGGATCTGATGCCGGGGCGGGCAGGTTCGGCCACTACCCTATTTACCAACAGCATTTCAACCGGGGTGATCCTGGCGGGGATTATTCAGGGCGCGGTGGCGCAAAGCTATGGTCATTACGTGGTTTACTGGGTAATTGCGGCCATTTCGCTGGTGGCGCTGGTGCTGACCTGGCGGGTAAAAGAGAGTGAAATTCTGGAAGGCGGCTTCACGAATTGAGAGCCCATTCTGACAGCAGGACGGATAACGCATAGAGTTCACGCGGGTGCTTGAGGCTGTTTGCCTGAAGCATTGCTGGAAGGGTAGACAGAAGAAAGCCCCACTCAACTTAACATTGATGTGAGGCTACCCAAACAAACATACTTGACCCTATGAGGGTAGCCTCTTCATCGCTGGAAAGCAATAAGGAGGCTGGAATGCCAAAACGTACTCTGCTGTTAGGTTTGTTGATGATCTGTATGACGTTATTGATCTTCACCTAGATGGTTCGCGACTCGCTGTGTGAGCTGCGATTCAGACAGGACCATACAGAGCTGGCGGCAGTGTTAGCTTGCGAAGTGAAACGTTAAGGCGAGGGCGGGGAGATGTTTCCCCGCCTTTCCAGAGTGGTTGGTTGGCTCAGGCACCTTTTTAATGGCCCGCATCGCGGGCCATTAATTTAACTCATAAAGGCCGGCTGCTTGTTCTCGTAGGCCGCAATGGCATCTTCGTGCTGCAGCGTCAGCCCGATGCTGTCCAGACCGTTGATCATGCAGTGGCGACGGAACGCATCGATGTTAAAGCCATAGGTTTTATCCCCGGCTTTCACTTCCTGCGCTTCCAGATCCACCACAAAGCGAATCCCTGGGTTGCTCTGTACCAGCGCAAACAGCTCGTCGACCTGCTCATCGCTTAAGGTCACCGGCAGCAGCTGGTTGTTGAAACTGTTGCCATAGAAGATATCGGCAAAGCTCGGCGCAATCACCACTTTGAAACCGTAGTCGGTCAGGGCCCAGGGCGCATGCTCGCGGGATGAGCCGCAGCCGAAATTTTCCCGCGCCAGCAGGATCGACGCACCTTTGAATTCCGGGAAGTTCAGCACGAACTCCGGATTCGGCACTTCGCCTTTGTCATCCAGAAAACGCCAGTCGTTAAACAAGTGGGCGCCAAAACCGGTGCGGGTGACCTTCTGTAAAAACTGCTTCGGAATAATAGCGTCGGTATCGACGTTGGCCGCGTCCAGAGGGACCACCAGGCCAGTATGTTGGGTAAATTTCTCTGCCATGATGGTCTCCTTATTTCAGGCTGCGAATATCGGCGAAATGGCCGGTCACTGCGGCTGCCGCGGCCATCGCCGGGCTGACCAGGTGTGTGCGCCCGCCGCGCCCCTGACGACCTTCAAAGTTACGGTTGCTGGTAGAGGCGCAACGCTCGCCCGGATTCAGGCGATCGTTATTCATGGCCAGACACATGGAGCAGCCTGGCAGACGCCATTCAAAGCCCGCTTCAATGAAAATTTTATCCAGGCCTTCGGCCTCCGCCTGCGCTTTTACCGGGCCGGAACCTGGCACCACCAGCGCCTGCACGCCCGGGGCCACTTTACGGCCTTTCGCCACTTCTGCCGCCGCGCGCAAATCTTCGATACGCGAGTTGGTGCAGGAGCCGATAAACACTTTATCAATCGCCACGTCGGTCAAAGACACGCCCGGTTTCAGGCCCATATAGGCCAGCGCTTTCTCTGCGCTGGCGCGCTCAACCGGATCGGCGAACGAGGCCGGGTCAGGAATGCTGTCGTTAACGGAGATCACCTGGCCCGGGTTAGTCCCCCAGGTCACCTGCGGCGCGATGGCTTCGGCCTGCAGGGTCACCACGGTGTCAAACTGCGCGCCTTCGTCCGTTTTCAGGGTTTTCCAGTAAGCGACCGCATCGTCGTAGTGCTGGCCTTTGGGGGCATGCAGACGATCCTTCACATACGCGAAGGTGATCTCGTCCGGGGCAACCAGACCGGCTTTTGCGCCCATCTCAATGGCCATGTTGCAGAGGGTCATACGACCTTCCATGCTCAGGGCCTGGATCGCGCTGCCGCAGAACTCCACCACATGGCCGGTGCCGCCGGCGCTGCCGGTTTTACCGATGATCGCCAGCACGATGTCTTTGGCGGTGATGCCCGGTGCGGCCTGGCCAGTAACTTCAATTTTCATGGTCTTCGCGCGGCCCTGCTTCAGGGTCTGCGTCGCCAGCACGTGTTCTACTTCTGAGGTGCCGATCCCGAACGCCAGTGCACCAAAGGCACCGTGGGTAGCGGTGTGGGAGTCACCGCAGACGATGGTCATCCCCGGCAGGGTGATGCCCTGTTCTGGGCCCATCACGTGGACAATGCCCTGATACGGGTGGTTCAGATCGTACAGTTCAACGCCAAACTCGTTGCAGTTCTTAATCAGCTCCTGCATCTGAATGCGCGCCATCTCACCGGAGGCGTTGATGTCTTTGGTCTGCGTCGAGACGTTATGGTCCATCGTCGCAAAGGTTTTGCCTGGCTGACGCACCGGGCGATGGTGCGCGCGCAGGCCGTCAAACGCCTGCGGTGAGGTCACTTCGTGCACCAGATGACGGTCAATATAGAGCAGTGGGGTTTCGTTTGGCGCTTCGAAGACTACGTGCGCATCAAACAACTTTTCGTACAACGTCTTCGCCATGATTACACCCCTTCAGCAACATAGCGGGCGATGATGTCACCCATTTCATCGGTAGTAACAGCAGCAGCGCCACGGGCCAAATCACCGGTGCGAATGCCTTCTTCCAGCGCACGGTTAATGGCGTTTTCAATCGCCGTCGCCGCGTCGTTGGCATCCAGGCTGTAGCGCAGCAACAGCGCGAGGGACAGGATCTGCGCAATCGGGTTAGCAATGTTCTTGCCCGCGATATCCGGTGCTGAACCGCCTGCCGGTTCGTACAGGCCAAACCCTTCTTCATTCAGGCTGGCGGATGGCAACATCCCCATCGAGCCGGTGATCATCGCGCACTCGTCAGAGAGAATGTCACCGAACAGGTTGGAGCACAGCAGCACGTCGAACTGGGACGGATCTTTAATCAGCTGCATGGTGGCATTGTCGATATACATATGCGACAGCTGCACGTCCGGGTATTCCCGGGCGATTTCGTTGGCGATTTCACGCCACAGGATCGAGGATTGCAGCACGTTCGCTTTATCGATCGAGGTCACTTTATGGCCGCGCTTGCGGGCAGATTCGAACGCGATACGGGCGATTCGTTCGATCTCAAAACGGTGATAGACCTCGGTATCAAAGGCTTTTTCGTGCTGACCACTGCCTTCGCGGCCTTTCGGCTGACCAAAGTAGATGCCGCCAGTCAGCTCGCGGACACACAGAATGTCGAAACCGTTCGCCGCGATGTCGGCGCGCAGCGGACAGAACTCTTCCAGTCCCTGGTACAGCTTCGCCGGACGCAGGTTACTGAACAGTTTGAAATGTTTACGTAACGGCAGCAGCGCGCCGCGCTCTGGCTGTTCGGCCGGCGGCAGGTGTTCCCATTTCGGGCCACCCACGGAGCCAAACAGCACCGCGTCGGCATTCTCACAGCCGGTCACGGTCGCCTGCGGCAACGGCGTGCCGTGATTATCAATTGCGATACCGCCAACATCGTAGTGGCTGGTGGTAATCTTCATCGCAAAACGGGTGCGGATAGCTTCCAGAACCTTCAGCGCCTGTGCCATAACTTCGGGGCCAATTCCGTCGCCCGGTAACACAGCAATATGGTAATTCTTCGACATTACACGGTTTCCTTATTGTTCTCTTTATTCTGAGCTTTGCGTTGCAACTCTTTTTCCACTTCCGCGGCGCGCCAGATATTGTTCAGCACGTGAACCATCGCTTTGGCGGAGGACTCGACGATATCGGTCGCCAGGCCCACGCCGTGGAAGCGTCGGCCGTTATAATTGACCACGATATCGACCTGGCCCAGCGCGTTTTTGCCCTGGCCCTTAGCCGTCAGGTCATACTTCACCAGTTCAACGTCGTACTCGGTAACGCGGTTAATCGCCTGGTAGATAGCATCGACCGGACCGTTGCCGTTGGCGGCTTCGGCTTTGATCTCGTCGCCACAGGCCAGCTTGACGGAGGCGGTGGCGATATCGCTTGAACCTGACTGCACGCTGAAGTAGTCCAGACGGAAATGCTCTGGCTCTTCCTGCTGCTTGTTGATAAACGCCAGCGCTTCCAGATCGTAATCGAAGACCTGACCTTTCTTATCGGCCAGCTTCAGGAAGGCGTCGTAGAGGTGATCCATGTTGTAGTCGGTCTCTTTATAACCCATCTCTTCCATGCGGTGTTTTACCGCGGCACGGCCAGAGCGGGAGGTCAGGTTCAACTGCACCTGGTTCAGACCGATGGATTCCGGGGTCATGATCTCGTAGTTTTCGCGGTTCTTCAGCACGCCGTCCTGGTGGATACCGGAGGAGTGGGCGAAGGCGCCGGTGCCGACAATGGCTTTGTTCGCAGGAACCGGCATGTTGCAGATCTGGCTGACGGTCTGGCTGGTGCGCCAGATTTCGTGGTGATTAATGCGGGTCTGCACGTTCATGATGTCTTTGCGTACCTTGATCGCCATAATCACTTCTTCCAGCGAACAGTTGCCTGCGCGCTCACCGATACCGTTCATGGCGCCTTCAACCTGACGCGCGCCGGCATGGACGGCCGCGATGGCGTTACCGACCGCCAGGCCTAAATCGTCATGGGTGTGAACGGAGATAATCGCTTTATCAATGTTCGGCACGCGCTCATACAGCCCGGAAATGATATTGGAGAACTCGAACGGCATGGTGTAGCCGACGGTGTCAGGAATATTGATGGTGGTGGCGCCGGCACGGATGGCCGCTTCAACCACGCGGGCCAAATCTTCAATCGGCGTACGGCCTGCGTCTTCACAGGAGAACTCAACGTCGTCGGTATAGTTACGGGCGCGTTTCACCATATAGATGGAGCGCTCAATCACCTCATCCAGCGTACTGCGCAGCTTGGTGGCGATATGCATTGGCGAGGTAGCAATAAAGGTATGAATGCGGAAGGCTTCAGCCACTTTCAGCGACTCAGCCGCCACATCAATGTCTTTCTCGACGCAGCGCGCCAGAGCGCATACACGGCTGTTTTTGATGGTACGGGCAATGGTCTGAACGGATTCAAAATCACCCGGAGAAGAGACCGGGAAGCCTACCTCCATTACGTCTACGCCCATACGTTCAAGGGCCAGAGCAATCTGCAATTTCTCTTTCACGCTCAGGCTTGCCTGTAATGCCTGTTCACCATCACGTAAGGTCGTATCGAAAATAATGACTTGCTGGCTCATGGGTTAGGTCCTTGTCTGAATTTGGGCGCCTTGCTACGAGCATAAAAAAACCCGCGCAGTGGCGCGGGTTTTTTGTCTTAACCAGAGAACGATTCAATGCTGAATTTCGCCCGCCAGTCTACCGCGCACAGTGGATGCGTTTAGTAGTAGTAGACCGGTGAAACGAATGCTGCGAATCATGAATCATGCCCCAGATAAATAAGATATGCTTTTAGTGGTACTGGATACAGGGTTTGATGTCAACCCCTGTGAGGTGAAAACCGTCATTTGCCCTTCCGACCGCCATTCACGAAATTAGCTTATTGTGCTGGTTTTTCCCTTTCTGACAATTTTGTTCGTCTGTAGGATGATGCTGAATACATCGACAGAATTATTTGAATATACTTGATTGCAATTGTTCAAACTTTAGAAACAATAGAGCGGCCTTTTGAATGCGTTAACTTTCATTATCTTAGCCTGATGCTAAGCGCATAAAGTATGCGAAGGTAATGTTAGTGATAATAAAGTGTTAAAGTTTTAAATTAAGTTGCTATTAATATTTCATTAAAACTTAAATAAGCCTTAACTAAACACCATGTTGTTTATTTGTGTGATTTATGGTTTCATTCGAATTATTAGCTTGTGGATATGCTTTTTCCTTATCTGAACATGTTTTTATATTTTATTCCGTACCCCTGTCACGGCTGACGGGTATTTATATATTCCTAATTTGTAACATTTCTCTTTTTCTTGTTTTATATGCGTGATAAATCATATTTTTAAAAATGATTGTTGCTGACGAGTAAAGGGAGTTTAGCGTGACAGTGGAGCAGGATATGTCTGAAGAAAAAATTGAAAAACCGGCAGCATTCGATGGGGCAAAACCACAGCTCCGTACGGTGGATCTGAATCTGTTAACGGTATTTGATGCGGTGATGCAGGAGCAAAATATCACGCGCGCCGCCCAGTCGCTGGGGATGTCACAGCCCGCCGTCAGTAATGCCGTTGCCAGGCTCAAGGTAATGTTTAACGATGAATTGTTTGTGCGCTATGGCCGCGGGATCCAGCCTACGGCGCGTGCATTTCAGCTGTTTGCATCGGTGCGTCAGGCCTTGCAGCTCGTGCAGAATGAACTGCCGGGGTCAGGGTTTGATTCCTCCAGCAGCGAGCGTATTTTCCATTTGTGCGTTTGCAGCCCTCTCGATAATTACCTGACCTCGCTTATTTATAATAAGGTTGAACAGGTCGCACCTAATATACACCTGGTGTTTAAGTCTTCACTTAACCAGAATACGGAACATCAGCTGCGTTATCAGGAAACCGAGTTTGTCATTGGCTATGAAGAGTTCCGCCGGCCGGAATTTTCCTGCGTGCCGTTATTCAAAGATGAAATGGTGCTGGTAACCAGCAAAACACACCCACGCCTGCATGGCACACTGCTGGAGAGCGATATTTATCGCGAACAGCATGCCGTTGTCGCCCTCGATCGCTACGCTTCCTTTAGCCAACCGTGGTACGACACTCCGGATAAACAGGCCTGCGTAGCGTATCAGGGGATGGCAATGGTCAGCGTATTAAATATCGTTTCGCAAACGCAGCTGGTTGCTATCGCGCCGCGCTGGCTGGTGGAAGAATTTTCCGAGCCGCTGAATCTACGGATATTACCGTTACCTTTGAATCTTAACTCGCGTACGTGCTATCTCTCCTGGCACGAAGCTGCCGGGCGCGATAAAGGCCATCAGTGGATGGAAGAGCTGCTGGTGAGTGTCTGCCGCCGCTAATCAACCTCAGGATAAATCGCACGGTTGTTGTTATTTATCCTGACTTTCTTTTTATTACTGAAATTTTATTCTGTTGATGTTTTTTTTCACTGCCGCTTCCGGGCCGTAAAATTGCATGAATTACTGCACCTTTCCCTTTTTAAATGATGAATGCTCACGGCTCTTCGTTATCGTAGTTGATTTATCCATAACAAATATTAATACCTCATAATTCTTCTTTCGCGTTTATGTGCCCGCGCAGGTTTGCTAATTGCCTGCCTTCCGGCGAGCGGTTATGGTAACTGTCACTCTGCACAATAAAAAAACGCCAGGGGTGACCCTGACAAAAAAGACGGCTCAGTGCATATTTCTCCTGTCCGTCTGAAACGATAAGCCTGGAGGCTAATCATGGAGATGTTATCTGGCGCCGAAATGGTCGTCCGATCGTTAATCGATCAGGGCGTGAAGCAAGTGTTCGGTTACCCCGGGGGCGCGGTCCTCGATATTTACGATGCGCTACATACCGTTGGCGGTATCGATCACGTTCTGGTGCGTCATGAGCAAGCTGCCGTACATATGGCCGACGGACTGGCGCGCGCGACAGGGGAGGTGGGCGTGGTGCTGGTGACATCCGGCCCAGGCGCGACCAACGCCATTACGGGTATCGCCACTGCGTACATGGACTCCATTCCGATGGTGGTGCTTTCCGGTCAGGTGGCGACGTCGCTGATTGGCTACGATGCCTTTCAGGAGTGCGATATGGTCGGCATCTCCCGTCCGGTGGTGAAACACAGTTTTCTGGTCAAACAGACAGAGGATATCCCCGGCGTATTGAAGAAAGCCTTCTGGCTGGCCGCGAGCGGGCGTCCGGGTCCGGTGGTGGTTGACCTGCCTAAAGATATTCTCAATCCGGCGAACAAACTGCCTTACGTCTGGCCGGAGTCGGTCAGCATGCGCTCTTACAACCCCACCACTCAGGGGCATAAGGGCCAGATCAAACGCGCGTTGCAAACCCTGATCGCCGCTAAAAAACCGGTGGTGTATGTCGGCGGCGGAGCGGTGAACGCGAAGTGTGAAACGCAGCTGCGCGCGCTTATCGAAAAACTGAATCTGCCGGTGGCCTCTTCATTAATGGGCTTAGGGGCTTTTCCGGCCACCCACCGTCAGGCGCTCGGCATGCTCGGCATGCACGGCACCTACGAAGCCAATATGACGATGCACAATTCCGACGTCATTTTTGCCGTAGGGGTGCGCTTTGACGATCGCACAACCAACAACCTGGCGAAGTATTGTCCTGATGCCACGGTGCTGCACATTGACATCGATCCGACCTCGATTTCCAAAACCGTCCCGGCAGATGTGCCTATTGTTGGCGACGCGCGTCAGGTCCTGGAACAGATGCTGGAGCTACTGGCGCTGGAGAGCAATGTTCAGCCGCTCGATGAGATCCGCGACTGGTGGCTGCAGATTGAGCAGTGGCGCGCGCGTCAGTGTCTGAAATATGACACCCAAAGCGAGAGCATCAAGCCACAGGCGGTAATTGAAACCATCTGGCGACTGACAAAAGGCGAGGCGTACGTGACCTCGGATGTGGGTCAGCACCAGATGTTTGCTGCCCTTTACTACCCGTTTGATAAGCCACGCCGTTGGATCAACTCCGGCGGTCTCGGCACCATGGGCTTTGGCCTGCCAGCCGCGCTTGGCGTGAAGCTGGCGTTACCGAATGAAACGGTGGTCTGCGTGACCGGCGATGGCAGTATTCAGATGAACATTCAGGAACTCTCCACCGCACTGCAGTACGACCTGCCGGTGCTGGTGCTCAACCTGAATAACGGTTATCTGGGCATGGTGAAGCAGTGGCAGGACATGATCTATTCCGGCCGCCATTCACAATCGTATATGAAGTCACTGCCTGATTTTGTCCGTCTGGCCGAAGCCTACGGACATATTGGCATGCGCATCAGCGATCCGGCACAGCTGGAAGCGAAGCTCAGCGAAGCCCTTGAGCACGTCAACAATAACCGCCTGGTGTTTGTCGATGTCGTGGTTGATGGCACCGAGCATGTCTATCCGATGCATATTCGCGGCGGCGGTATGGATGAAATGTGGTTAAGCAAAACGGAGAGAACCTGATATGCGCCGGATATTATCTGTATTACTGGAAAACGAGTCCGGCGCGCTGTCGCGCGTAATTGGGCTCTTCGCACAGCGTGGCTATAACATCGAAAGCCTGACGGTCGCCCCGACGGACGATCCCACACTCTCCCGCATGACCATCCAGACGGTTGGGGATGCAAAGGTGCTGGAGCAGATCGAAAAGCAACTGCACAAACTGGTTGATGTGTTACGCGTCAGCGAGCTGGGGCAGGGGGCTTACGTTGAACGTGAGATCATGCTGGTAAAAATTCAGGCCACCGGTTACGGGCGGGAAGAGGTGAAACGCAATGCGGACATTTTCCGCGGGCAGATCATTGACGTCACTCCCTCTATCTATACCGTTCAGCTGGCCGGCACCAGTGATAAACTGGACGCCTTCCTCGCCTCGGTGCGGGATGTCGCCAAAATTGTTGAAGTGGCGCGTTCAGGCGTCGTGGGACTTTCCCGCGGTGACAAAGTGATGCGTTAAGCATAAAAGGTTCGCCTCTAGCTTGCCCGGTATGAATGACCGGGCTTTTTTTTGTGCGCCGATGTCGCTGTACCGACAAAAGCGGTTGCCGGACAGGCTATTCTGCGCTTAGATGTTACAAGATTTAGCCATAACCCTGACGAGGTCATGGACTCTTTTCTTTTTTTAAGGGGCAATTGTGAAACTGGATGAAATCGCCAGGCTAGCCGGTGTGTCGCGAACGACGGCAAGCTATGTGATTAACGGTAAAGCGAAGCAGTATCGTGTCAGCGATAAAACCGTTGAGAAAGTCATGGCAGTGGTTCGAGAACATAACTACCATCCGAACGCCGTCGCGGCCGGTTTACGTGCCGGGCGCACCCGTTCGATCGGTCTGGTGATCCCGGATCTGGAAAACACCAGCTACACCCGGATCGCAAACTACCTGGAGCGCCAGGCTCGTCAGCGCGGCTATCAACTGCTGATCGCCTGTTCGGAAGACCAGCCCGATAATGAGATGCGCTGCATTGAGCATCTGCTGCAACGCCAGGTTGATGCCATTATCGTTTCTACCTCGTTACCCCCTGAGCATCCTTTCTATCAGCGTTGGGCCAATGATGCGTTTCCGATTGTCGCCCTCGACCGTGCGTTAGACCGAGAGCATTTCACCAGCGTGGTGGGTGCGGATCAGGACGATGCTGAAATGCTGGCGGCAGAGCTGCGCACATTCCCGGCAGAAAACGTCCTTTACCTGGGGGCACTGCCTGAACTCTCCGTGAGTTTCCTGCGCGAGCAGGGGTTCCGCACTGCCTGGAAAGACGATCCTCGTGAAGTCGACTACCTCTATGCCAACAGCTATGAGCGTGAAGCCTCGGCCCAACTGTTCGAAAAGTGGCTGGAGACGCATCCGATGCCGCAGGCCCTGTTCACCACCTCGTTTGCGCTGTTGCAGGGGGTCATGGACGTGACGCTGCGTCGTGAAGGCAAGCTGCCGTCCGATCTGGCGATTGCCACTTTTGGCGATCATGAGCTGCTCGATTTCCTGCAGTGCCCGGTGCTGGCCGTTGCGCAGCGTCATCGCGACGTGGCCGAGCGGGTGCTGGAAATTGTGCTGGCGAGCCTCGATGAGCCGCGTAAGCCGAAACCGGGGCTCACGCGCATCCGTCGTAATCTTTATCGTCGCGGAATCTTAAGCCGCGCGTAATGACATCAGGGCAGCGGAAGCTGCCCTGAATTTTTTATCCGCAATCAACGTATTAATTCCCACAGTCTTTTTAAGATAATTCCTTTAAAATCTTTGCCTGCTACGCTTTTTAATTCCCTTTACTGTTTAAAACTTCGTTTCATGTTTATTTTATTATCATAAGTGCAGGGAATTGTATTATTTTGTTACATAACCGATCGCCAGTGCTGAATTATCAGCCATTTTTCCTTCAGGATTTGTCAGCATACCCCTGCCCGCCAGCGGGTTCGCGCCCGCAGTGAATCTGGCGCTGTTATCCCCCCGCAATATGGCTTAAAATGCCGCCCGCGTCGCAAACTGACACTTTATATTTCCCTGCGATGATATGAGTGGTTTTTAAGACGGGTATGCATATTCGCGTTTTTTCTCACAAATATTCATCACGTTAATTTTGCCGCGCCAGTTGTGCAGTTAATAGTCGGGTTAACTTCCATTCGTAAATCAGTGACATTTAGACAGATGTCGCGGAAGTCCTGGCTTGACAAGCTTTTCCATCGCTCCGTAAACTCCCTTAAGTGGGAATTTGTGGGTTAAAGTGGTGAGGAGGGGTGAGACTGGCATGTTCCGTGGAGCGACGTTAGTCAATCTCGACAGCAAAGGGCGTTTGTCGGTACCAACCCGATATCGCGACCAGCTGAACGAGAGCGCTTCTGGTCAAATGGTCTGCACCATTGACATCAACCACGCCTGCCTGTTGCTTTACCCCTTGCCTGAATGGGAAATCATTGAGCAAAAGCTGTCTCGACTGTCGAGCATGAACCCGCAGGAACGCCGCGTGCAGCGGCTGTTATTGGGACATGCCAGTGAATGTCAGATGGACAGCGCGGGGCGTTTATTGATTGCGCCCGTGCTGCGGCAGCATGCCGGTCTGACAAAAGAAGTGATGCTGGTCGGACAGTTCAATAAGTTTGAACTGTGGGATGAAACGGCCTGGTATCAACGGGTCAAGGAAGATATCGACGCTGAGCAGTCCGATTCCGCAACATTGTCGGAACGATTGCAGGATTTGTCTCTATAAATATGATGGAAAATTATAAACATACGACGGTGCTACTGGATGAGGCCGTCAACGGCCTGAATATTCGTCCTGATGGCATCTATATTGATGGCACTTTTGGCCGGGGTGGCCACTCACGTTTGATCCTCTCCCAACTGGGCGCGGACGGCCGTTTGCTGGCAATCGATCGCGATCCGCAGGCTATCGCCGTGGCGAAAACCATCGATGACTCACGCTTTTCCATCGTACATGGACCTTTCTCCGCGCTGGCTGAATACGTCAGCGAGCGCGATTTAACCGGTAAGATTGACGGGATCCTCCTCGATCTTGGCGTCTCCTCACCGCAGCTTGACGATGCTGAACGCGGCTTCTCCTTTATGCGCGATGGCCCGCTGGATATGCGTATGGATCCGACGCGCGGCCAGTCCGCCGCCGAGTGGCTGCAAACGGCAGAAGAAGCGGATATCGCTTGGGTAATCAAAACCTTCGGAGAAGAGCGCTTTGGCAAACGTATTGCCCGCGCCATCGTTGAGCGTAACCGCATCGAACCCATGACCCGCACCAAAGAGCTGGCGGAAGTGATCGCCGCGGCAACGCCGGTGAAGGACAAGTACAAACACCCGGCGACCCGCACCTTCCAGGCAATTCGTATCTGGGTGAACAGCGAGCTCGACGAGATCGAGCAGGCGCTGAAAAGCTCGCTTGGCGTGTTGGCCCCGGGTGGCCGTTTGTCGGTGATCAGCTTCCACTCGCTGGAAGACCGCATTGTGAAGCGCTTTATGCGCGAGCAAAGCCGCGGTCCGCAGGTGCCAGCGGGGCTACCGATGACGGAAGAACAGCTCAAAAAACTGGGCGGCCGTCAGCTGCGCGCCTTAGGTAAGTTAATGCCGGGCGAAGCGGAAGTGGAAGAGAACCCGCGCGCCCGTAGTTCAGTGCTGCGCATCGCAGAAAGGACCAGTGCATGATCGGCAGAGTGGCAGACACCCTCAGCAAGGTGAAAGAGACGTTAGGCAGCACCGAGCGTCATGCTTTGCCGGGCGTCATCTGGGACGACCTGCTGCGTTTCGGCAAGCTGCCACTGTGCCTCTTCATTTGCATTATCGTGTCGGCGGTCACCGTTGTGACCACCGCGCACCATACCCGTTTGTTAACGGCGCAGCGCGAACAGCTGGTGCTGGAGCGTGATGCGCTGGATATCGAGTGGCGAAATTTGATCCTCGAAGAAAATGCGCTCGGCGATCATAGCCGGGTTGAACGGATCGCAACGGAAAAGCTGCAGATGCAGCATGTTGATCCTTCTCAGGAAAATATCGTAGTACAAAAATAAGGGAAAACGCGACGCATGAAATCGGCGGCGAAGGCGCTAAAACCAAAACGTCAGGAAGAACAGGCCAGCTTTATCAGCTGGCGTTTTGCGTTGCTTTGCGGCTGTATTTTACTGGCGCTGGGTTTCCTGCTGGGACGTGTGGCGTGGCTGCAAATCATTGCCCCCGATATGCTGGTGCGTCAGGGCGACATGCGTTCCCTGCGCGTGCAGGAGGTCTCGACCTCGCGTGGGCTGATCACCGACCGTTCCGGTCGCCCACTGGCGGTCAGCGTGCCGGTGAAAGCGATCTGGGCGGATCCTAAAGAGCTGCATGACGCTGGCGGGATCTCCCTCGACAACCGCTGGAAAGCCCTCTCTGACGCGCTGAAAATGCCTCTCGATCAGCTTGCAGCCCGCGTCAATGCCAACCCGAAAGGGCGCTTTATCTATCTGGCGCGTCAGGTTAACCCTGACATGGCCGACTACATCAAAAAGCTGAAGCTGCCCGGCATTCATCTGCGCGAAGAGTCGCGTCGCTACTACCCGTCCGGGGAAGTGACCGCGCACCTTATCGGCTTTACCAACGTCGATAGCCAGGGCATTGAAGGCGTTGAGAAGAGCTTCGATAAATGGCTGACCGGCCAGCCGGGCGAGCGTGTGGTGCGTAAAGACCGTTATGGCCGCGTCATTGAAGATATCTCTTCAACCGACAGCCAGGCGGCGCATAACCTGGCGCTGAGCATTGACGAGCGTCTACAGGCGCTGGTCTATCGTGAGCTGAACAACGCCGTGGCCTTTAACAAGGCGGAATCGGGCAGCGCGGTACTGGTGGACGTCAGCACCGGTGAAGTGCTGGCGATGGCCAGCAGTCCTTCGTATAACCCGAATAACTTTGCCGGAACGGCCAAAGACGCTATGCGTAACCGGTCGATCACCGACGTCTTCGAGCCGGGATCAACGGTTAAACCGATGGTGGTGATGACAGCCCTGCAGCGCGGCATCGTCAATGAAAATACCGTGCTCAACACGGTGCCTTACCGAATCAACGGTCACGAAATCAAAGACGTGGCGCGTTACAGCGAATTGACCCTCACCGGGGTTCTACAGAAGTCGAGTAACGTCGGCGTTTCTAAGCTGGCGTTAGCGATGCCGTCCTCAGCGTTGGTAGAAACTTACTCACGTTTTGGACTCGGAAAGGCGACCAATTTGGGGTTGGTCGGAGAACGCAGTGGCTTATATCCTCAAAAACAACGGTGGTCTGACATAGAGAGGGCCACCTTCTCTTTCGGCTACGGGCTAATGGTAACGCCGTTACAGTTAGCGCGTGTCTATGCAACGATTGGCAGCTATGGCGTCTATCGCCCGCTGTCGATCACCAAAGTCGATCCGCCGGTGCCCGGTGAGCGTATCTTCCCGGAATCGATCGTCCGCACCGTCGTGCACATGATGGAAAGCGTGGCCCTGCCCGGCGGCGGCGGCGTGAAGGCGGCGATCAAAGGCTATCGCATCGCGATTAAAACCGGTACCGCGAAAAAAGTCGGGCCAGATGGCCGCTACATCAATAAATACATTGCTTACACCGCAGGCGTGGCGCCTGCGAGCAATCCGCGTTTTGCGCTGGTGGTAGTTATCAACGATCCACAGGCGGGTAAATACTACGGTGGCGCCGTTTCCGCGCCGGTCTTCGGTGCCATCATGGGCGGCGTATTGCGCACCATGAACATCGAGCCGGATGCGCTGACAACGGGCGAGAAAAGTGAATTTGTAATTAATCAAGGCGAGGGAACAGGTGGCAGATCGTAATTTGCGCGACCTTCTTGCTCCGTGGGTATCGGGTTTACCTGCGCGAGTACTGCGAGAGATGGTACTCGACAGCCGTGTGGCTGCCTCGGGCGATCTTTTTGTGGCAGTAGTAGGTCATCAGGCGGACGGGCGTCGGTATATCCCGCAGGCGATAGCGCAAGGTGTAGCTGCCATTATTGCTGAGGCAAAAGATGAAGCCGCGGATGGTGAAATCCGTGAAATGCACGGCGTGCCGGTCATCTATCTCAGCCAGTTAACCGAACGTCTCTCCGCGCTGGCGGGGCGTTTTTATAACGAACCTTCAGACCAGTTGCGCCTGGTTGGCGTAACCGGCACCAACGGTAAAACCACCACCACGCAGCTGATGGCGCAGTGGGCGCAGCTGCTGGGTGAAACCAGCGCGGTAATGGGCACCGTGGGTAACGGCCTGCTGGGCAAAGTGAACCCAACGGAAAACACTACCGGCTCCGCCGTCGACGTGCAGCATGTACTGGCCGGTCTGGCCGGGCAGGGCGCAACCTTCGCGGCAATGGAAGTCTCTTCTCACGGGCTGGTCCAGCACCGTGTCGCGGCGCTGAAATTTGCCGCCTCCGTGTTCACTAACCTGAGCCGGGACCATCTCGACTACCATGGCGACATGGACAACTACGAAGCGGCGAAATGGCAGCTGTATGCCACGCACCACTTCGGTCAGGCGATCATTAATGCCGATGACGAAGTAGGCCGCCGTTGGCTGGCTAAGCTGCCGGATGCCGTAGCGGTCTCCATGGCCGACCATATCAATCCGAACTGCCACGGCCGCTGGTTGAAAGCCACCGAGGTTATCTATCACGACAGCGGTGCGACTATCCGTTTTGCATCGAGCTGGGGTGAGGGCGAAATCGAAAGCCGTCTGATGGGGGCGTTCAACGTCAGCAACCTGCTGCTGGCTCTCGCCACCTTGCTGGCGCTGGGTTATCCACTGGCGGATCTGCTCAGCACCTCCGCGCGTCTGCAACCGGTTTGCGGACGGATGGAAGTGTTCACCGCCCCAGGCAAACCTACCGTGGTGGTGGATTACGCCCACACGCCGGATGCGCTGGAGAAAGCGCTGGAAGCGGCTCGCCTGCACTGCGCCGGTAAGCTGTGGTGTGTCTTTGGCTGTGGCGGCGATCGCGACAAAGGCAAACGCCCGCTGATGGGTGCCATTGCCGAGCAGTTCGCCGATATCGCCGTGGTAACAGATGACAACCCGCGTACCGAAGAGCCGCGCGCCATTATCAACGACATTCTGGCCGGGATGCTCGATGCCGGGCGTGCCCGCGTTGTGGAGGGGCGCGCCGAAGCGGTGACCAACGCCATTATGCAGGCCGGTGAGAACGACGTGGTGCTGCTGGCCGGTAAAGGCCATGAAGATTATCAGATCGTCGGCACCAACCGTCTGGACTACTCCGACCGTGTGACCGCGGCGCGTCTGCTGGGAGTGGTGGCATGATTAGCGTAACGCTAAGCCAGCTGGCCACTATCCTGGGCGCTGACGTCAGCGGCGAGCTGACCTTCGATGCGGTCACCACCGACACGCGTAAAATCACCCCCGGCTGCCTGTTTGTGGCGCTGAAGGGTGAGCGTTTCGATGCGCACGACTTTGCCGGGCAGGCGAAAGCAGCAGGCGCGGGTGCGCTGCTGGTGAGCCGTAAACTGGATATCGACCTGCCGCAGGCGGTGGTAAAAGATACCCGCCTGGCCTTTGGTGAGCTGGCAGCATGGGTTCGCCAGCAGGTTCCGGCGCGCATTGTGGCGCTGACCGGCTCGTCCGGTAAAACCTCCGTTAAGGAGATGACCGCTGCGATCCTCAGCCAATGTGGCAACACGCTTTATACCGCAGGCAATCTGAATAACGATATCGGCGTGCCGATGACGCTCCTGCGTCTGAATCGCGAGCATGAATATGCGGTGATCGAACTGGGTGCTAATCACCAGGGCGAAATCGCCTGGACCGTGAGCCTGACGCAGCCGGAAGCGGCGCTGGTGAATAACCTTGCCGCGGCGCATCTCGAAGGTTTTGGCTCGCTGGAAGGTGTGGCGAAAGCGAAGGGCGAGATCTACACCGGCCTGCCGGTCAACGGCATCGCTATCATGAATGCCGACAACAACGACTGGCTGAACTGGAAAAGCGTCATCGGGGATCGCAAAACCTGGCGCTTCTCACCAAATGCTGCCAATAGCGACTTTACCGCCACCAACGTTCATGTGACCTCCCACGGCACCGAATTTACGCTGCAGACCCCAACGGGTGATGTGGATGTACTGCTGCCGCTGCCGGGTCGTCACAATATTGCCAATGCCCTGGCCGCCACCGCGCTGGCGATGGCCGTTGGCGCACCACTGTCGGCGATCAAAACCGGGCTGGCAAACCTGAAGGCTGTTCCCGGACGCCTGTTCCCGATCCCGCTGGCGGAAAACAAACTGCTGTTGGATGACTCCTATAACGCTAACGTCGGCTCCATGACCGCTGCGGTACAGGTGCTGTCAGAGATGCCGGGTTATCGCGTGATGGTGGTGGGCGATATGGCCGAACTGGGCGATGAGAGCGAAGCCTGTCATCTCCAGGTGGGTGAAGCGGCGAAAGCCTCCGGTATCGATCGCGTGTTAAGCGTCGGTCATCTCAGTAAAAATATCAGCCAGGCCAGCGGCGTCGGTGAGCATTTTGCCGATAAAGCGGCGTTGATCGCCCGCCTTAAGGCCCTGGTTGAAGAACAACAAATTGTGACAGTTTTAGTGAAAGGTTCACGCAGTGCCGCCATGGAAGAGGTTGTGCACGCTTTACAGGAGAATGGGACATGTTAGTTTGGCTGGCCGAGCATTTGGTCAAATATTATTCCGGCTTTAACGTCTTTTCCTATTTGACGTTTCGCGCCATCGTCAGCCTGCTGACTGCGTTGTTCATCTCCTTGTGGATGGGCCCGCGCATGATTGCCCGTCTGCAAAAACTCTCTTTCGGCCAGGTTGTGCGTAACGACGGTCCGGAATCACACTTCAGTAAGCGCGGCACGCCAACCATGGGCGGCATTATGATCCTCACCGCGATTGTGGTGTCGGTGCTGCTGTGGGCTTACCCGTCAAACCCGTATGTCTGGTGCGTACTGGTTGTGCTGGTGGGCTATGGCATCATCGGTTTTGTCGATGACTACCGCAAAGTGGTGCGTAAAGACACTAAAGGGCTCATCGCCCGCTGGAAGTATTTCTGGATGTCGGTGATTGCGCTGGGCGTCGCGTTTGCGCTCTATCTGGTGGGTAAAGACACCCCGGCGACCGAGCTGGTAGTGCCGTTCTTTAAAGATGTGATGCCGCAACTGGGCATCTTCTACATCCTGCTGGCCTATTTCGTGATTGTCGGGACCGGCAATGCGGTGAATCTGACCGACGGCCTGGACGGCCTGGCCATTATGCCAACCGTCTTTGTTGCCGGCGGCTTTGCGCTGGTGGCATGGGCGACCGGTAACATGAACTTCGCCAGCTACCTGCACATCCCGTACCTGCGTCACGCCGGTGAGCTGGTGATCGTCTGTACGGCGATTGTCGGCGCGGGCTTAGGCTTCCTGTGGTTTAACACTTACCCGGCGCAGGTCTTTATGGGCGACGTCGGTTCACTGGCACTGGGCGGCGCGCTGGGCATTATTGCCGTATTGCTGCGTCAGGAGTTCCTGCTGGTGATCATGGGCGGTGTATTTGTGGTTGAAACCCTGTCGGTGATCCTGCAGGTAGGCTCCTTCAAGCTGCGCGGACAGCGCATCTTCCGGATGGCGCCAATCCATCACCACTATGAACTGAAAGGCTGGCCGGAACCGCGCGTTATCGTGCGCTTCTGGATTATTTCGCTGATGCTGGTGCTGATTGGCCTGGCAACGCTGAAGGTACGTTAATCATGGCAGATTACCAGGGTAAAAAAGTCGTTATCATCGGGTTAGGCTTAACCGGCCTCTCCTGCGTGGACTTTTTCCTCGCGCGGGGCGTTACGCCTCGGGTGATGGATACGCGTGTCTCTCCGCCTGGTCTGGATAAACTGCCGGAGCAGGTCGAACGCCACCTTGGTGGTCTGAATGAAGAGTGGCTCAATACCGCCGATCTGATTGTCGCCAGCCCTGGCATCGCCCTGGCCCACCCGGCATTGAGCGCCGCGGCGGACGCGGGCGTCGAGATTGTCGGCGATATCGAACTGTTCTGCCGTGAGGCTCAGGCGCCGATCGTTGCTATTACTGGTTCCAACGGGAAAAGTACCGTCACCAGCCTGGTCGGTGAAATGGCGAAAGCGGCAGGGGTTAATGCAGGCGTAGGCGGTAATATCGGTCTGCCGGCATTGATGCTGCTCGATGCGGCCCGCGAGCTGTATATCCTTGAGCTCTCCAGCTTTCAGCTGGAAACCACCTCAAGCCTGCAGGCGGTGGCGGCAACCATCCTCAACGTCACCGAAGATCATATGGATCGCTATCCGTTTGGTCTGCAGCAGTACCGTGCCGCCAAGCTGCGTATCTATGAAAATGCCCGCGTCTGCGTGGTGAATGCCGATGATGCGCTGACCATGCCGGTACGCGGGGCGGACGAGCGCTGCGTGAGCTTTGGCATCAACATGGGCGACTATCACCTGAACCGTCAGCAGGGCGAAACCTGGCTGCGGGCGAAGGGTGAGAAGGTGCTGAACGTAAAAGAGATGCATCTGACGGGTCAGCATAACTACACCAATGCGCTTGCCGCACTGGCGCTGGCGGATGCCGCCGGTCTGCCGCGAGCCACCAGCCTGAAAGCCCTGACCACCTTCAGCGGCCTGGCGCATCGTTTCCAGCTGGCGCTGGAGCATAACGGCGTACGGTGGATCAATGATTCAAAAGCCACCAACGTCGGCAGTACCGAAGCGGCGCTGAATGGCCTGCACGTTGACGGTACCCTGCATCTGCTGCTGGGCGGCGACGGCAAATCTGCCGATTTCTCTTCGCTGAAACAGTATCTCAGCGGTGATAACGTGCATCTTTACTGCTTTGGCAGAGATGGTGCCGAACTGGCGGCGCTGCGTCCGGAGATCGCTGAGCAAACCGACACCATGGAGCAGGCGATGCGGCTGATTGCTCCGCGCGTGAAGCCCGGTGACATGGTGCTGCTTTCTCCGGCCTGTGCCAGCCTCGATCAGTTCAAGAATTTCGAGCAGCGTGGCGATCTCTTCACCCGCCTGGCGAAGGAGTTAGGCTGATGCGCTTCTCTCTCCCTCGCCTGAGAATGCCGCGCCTGCCAGGATTTGGCATCCTGGTGTGGATCTCGTCGGCGTTAAAAGGCTGGGTCATGGGCTCCCGGGACAAAGATTCCGATAGCCTGGTGATGTACGACCGCATGCTGCTCTGGCTCACGCTGGGGCTGGCGGCGATTGGCTTTATTATGGTCACCTCGGCCTCGATGCCTGTCGGACAGCGTCTGGCTAACGATCCCTTCCTGTTTGCCAAGCGTGACGGGCTGTACATCATTCTGGCGTTCTGTCTGGCGATGGTAACGCTACGTCTGCCGATGGCCTTTTGGCAGCGGCACAGTACCGCCATGCTGATCGCCTCGATCGCTATGCTGCTGATTGTACTGGTGGTCGGGAGCTCGGTGAACGGGGCATCGCGCTGGATTGCCTTTGGTCCGCTGCGTATTCAGCCTGCAGAATTCACCAAGCTGTCGCTGTTCTGCTATCTCGCCAACTATCTGGTGCGTAAGGTGGATGAAGTCCGTAACAACCTGCGCGGCTTCTTAAAACCGATGGGCGTAATCCTGGTGCTGGCGGTTCTGCTGCTGGCCCAGCCTGACCTCGGTACCGTGGTGGTGCTGTTCGTCACCACCCTTGCGATGCTGTTCCTGGCGGGGGCGAAACTCTGGCAGTTCATCGCCATCATCGGGATGGGGATTTCAGCAGTGGTGCTGCTGATCCTTGCCGAGCCGTACCGTATCCGCCGTGTAACCTCTTTCTGGAACCCTTGGGAAGATCCCTTCGGCAGCGGCTATCAGCTGACCCAGTCACTGATGGCATTTGGCCGCGGTGAAGTGTGGGGTCAGGGCCTGGGAAACTCAGTGCAAAAACTGGAGTATTTACCCGAGGCGCACACCGACTTCATCTTCTCCATCATCGGGGAAGAACTGGGTTATATCGGTGTGGTATTGGCACTTTTAATGGTATTCTTCGTCGCTTTCCGTGCGATGTCGATCGGCCGGAAAGCACTGGTTATCGACCACCGGTTCTCGGGTTTTTTAGCCTGTTCAATCGGTATCTGGTTCAGTTTTCAGGCTTTAGTCAACGTCGGTGCCGCAGCTGGTATGCTGCCAACCAAAGGTCTGACGTTGCCGTTAATCAGTTACGGTGGTTCGAGTCTGCTGATCATGTCGACCGCCATTATGTTCTTGCTGCGCATAGATTATGAAACGCGTCTGGAAAATGCCCAGGCGTTTACACGAGGTTCACGATGAATCAACCGAAGCGGTTAATGGTGATGGCGGGCGGTACCGGTGGACATGTGTTCCCGGGACTGGCGGTTGCGCACCATTTAATGGATCAGGGCTGGCAGGTACGCTGGCTGGGAACCGCAGACCGCATGGAGGCCGATCTGGTGCCGAAGCACGGGATTGAGATCGACTTTATCCATATCTCCGGCCTGCGCGGCAAGGGTGTTAAAGCCCTGCTGCTGGCGCCGGTGCGTATTTTTAACGCTTGGCGTCAGGCGCGGGCGATCATGAAGCGCTTTAAGCCGGACGTGGTGCTGGGGATGGGGGGGTATGTCTCTGGTCCTGGCGGGCTGGCGGCGTGGTCGCTGGGTATCCCGGTTGTGCTGCACGAGCAGAACGGCATTGCGGGTCTGACCAACAAGTGGCTCTCCCGCATCGCCAGTAAAGTGATGCAGGCCTTCCCTGGCGCGTTTCCGAAGGCAGATGTGGTGGGTAACCCGGTGCGTGTAGATGTGCTGGCGCTGCCGTTGCCGCAGGAGCGCCTTATCGGGCGCGAAGGCCCGGTGCGCGTGCTGGTAGTGGGTGGCTCTCAGGGGGCACGCATTCTGAACCAGACGCTGCCGCAGGTGGCGGCGAAGCTCGGCGACGCGGTGACCATCTGGCATCAAAGCGGGAAGGGCGGTCAGCAGACGGTGGAGCAGGCGTATGCCGACGCGGGCCAGCCGCAGCATAAAGTCACTGAATTTATCGACGACATGGCGGCGGCGTATGCCTGGGCCGATGTCGTGGTCTGCCGCTCCGGCGCGCTGACGGTGAGCGAAATTGCCGCCGCAGGCTTACCGGCGCTGTTTGTGCCGTTCCAGCACAAAGATCGTCAGCAGTACTGGAATGCGTTACCGCTTGAGAAAGCCGGCGCCGCGAAAATTTTTGAACAGCCGCAGTTTACCGCAGACGCGGTCGCCACCACCCTGGCGGGCTGGAACCGGGAGACATTACTGGAGATGGCGCAGCACGCACGTGCCGCAGCGATCCCGGATGCAACGGAACGGGTGGCGAAAGAAGTGAGCCTGGCAGCCCAGGTTTAACCCTCGCAGCGCGTGTTGCGCTGCACGAATTTTTTGAAGTAGTCGATGGCGTTTAGAGAATGAATACACAACAACTGGCGAAACTGCGTTCAATCGTGCCCGAGATGCGTCGCGTCCGGCACATTCACTTTGTTGGCATCGGCGGCGCCGGTATGGGCGGTATTGCCGAAGTGCTGGCGAATGAAGGCTACCAGATCAGCGGTTCCGATCTGGCGCCGAACCCTGTTACGCAACAGTTGGCGTCGCTTGGCGCGACCATCTATTTTAACCATCGCCCGGAAAACGTCCTTGATGCCAGCGTGGTCGTGGTCTCCAGCGCCATCTCTGCCGACAACCCGGAAATCGTTGCCGCACACGAAGCGCGTATCCCGGTGATCCGCCGCGCGGAGATGCTGGCCGAGCTGATGCGTTTTCGTCACGGCATCGCCATTGCCGGGACTCACGGTAAAACCACCACCACGGCGATGGTCTCCAGCATTTATGCCGAAGCGGGCCTCGATCCGACCTTCGTTAACGGCGGCCTGGTGAAAGCCGCAGGGGTGCACGCGCGCCTCGGCAACAGCCGTTATCTGATTGCCGAAGCAGATGAAAGTGACGCGTCCTTCCTGCATCTGCAACCGATGGTGGCGATTGTTACCAACATCGAAGCCGACCATATGGATACCTACCAGGGCGACTTCGAAAATTTAAAGCAAACATTTATAAACTTTCTCCACAATCTGCCGTTTTATGGACGGGCGGTGATGTGTGTTGACGATGCGGTGATCCGCGAGCTGCTGCCGCGTGTCGGTCGTCAGATCACCACCTACGGTTTCAGCGAAGATGCCGACGTCCGTGTGGAAAATTACAAACAGATCGGTGCGCAGGGGCATTTCACCCTGGCGCGTCAGGACAAAGAGCTGCTGCAGGTGACGCTTAATGCGCCAGGCCGTCACAACGCCCTGAACGCCGCGGCCGCCGTTGCGGTAGCAACAGAAGAGGGTATTGAAGACGAGGCCATTCTGCGGGCGCTGGAAAGCTTCCAGGGAACCGGTCGTCGTTTCGATTTTCTTGGCGAGTTCCCGCTGGAAAACGTTAACGGGAAAAGCGGGACCGCGATGCTGGTTGATGACTACGGTCATCACCCGACCGAAGTGGATGCAACGATCAAAGCGGCGCGCGCGGGCTGGCCGGATAAAAATCTGGTTATGCTGTTCCAGCCACACCGTTATACCCGTACGCGTGACCTGTACGACGATTTCGCTAACGTGCTGTCACAGGTTGATGCCCTGCTGATGTTGGATGTTTACTCGGCGGGTGAAGCGGCGATTCCGGGGGCAGACAGTCGTTCTTTGTGTCGCACCATTCGTGGTCGCGGCAAGATCGACCCGATTCTGGTCTCCGATCATGCCCAGGCGGCAGCGATGCTTGCTCCGATGTTGACCGGCAATGATTTGATTCTGGTGCAGGGTGCCGGAAATATCGGCAAGATCGCCCGTACGCTGGCTGAAATCAAACTTACGCCGCAAATTTCGGAGGAAGAGCGTCATGGCTGATAAGATTGCGGTCCTGTCTGGCGGTACCTCTGCTGAGCGCGAAGTTTCTCTGAATTCCGGTGCTGCGGTACTGGCAGGGCTTCGCGAAGGCGGCGTTAATGCGCACCAGGTCGATCCGAAAGAGACTGACGTGACGCGCCTGAAAGAGATGGGTTTTGCTAAAGTCTTTATCGCGCTGCACGGTCGCGGTGGTGAAGACGGTACGCTGCAGGGCTTGCTGGACATCATCGGCCTGCCTTATACCGGCAGTGGCGTAATGGCTTCGGCCATCTCCATGGATAAGCTGCGCAGCAAACTGCTGTGGCAAGGGGCTGGTTTACCGGTTGCGCCGTGGGTGGCACTGACCCGTTGTGAATTTGAGCAGGGTCTCGACGCCAGCGTCGCGGATCGTATCGCTGCGCTGGGATTACCGGTAATCGTTAAGCCGAGCCGCGAAGGCTCAAGCGTAGGAATGTCTAAAGTTGACGAAGCAGGCGATATATCATCTGCATTAGCGCTGGCATTTCAACATGATGAAGAAGTTCTGATTGAAAAATGGCTAAGCGGACCGGAATTTACCGTTGCGATGCTTGGTGAAGAAATTTTACCGTCAATTCGTATCCAACCAGCCGGAACCTTCTATGATTATGAGGCGAAGTATCTCTCTGATGAGACGCAATATTTCTGCCCAAGTGGTCTGGAAGCGGAGCGTGAGGCCATTTTAAACGCTCTGGTGCTTAAAGCCTGGCAAGTACTTGGCTGCCGTGGCTGGGGAAGAATCGACGTGATGCAGGATAGCGATGGACAGTTTTATCTGCTGGAAGCCAATACATCACCGGGTATGACCAGTCATAGCCTGGTGCCGATGGCAGCGCGCCAGGCAGGGATGAGCTTCTCGCAGTTAGTGGTTCGCATTCTGGACCAGGCGGGCTGATATGTCTCAGGCTGCGCTGAACACGCGAAACCGTGACGAAGAAGAAGAGTATTCCTCTTCACGGCGGAGTAATGGAACGCGTCTTGCAGGGATTACCTTCCTGCTTGCCGTGCTGTGTACGGTGTTTGTCAGCGGCTGGATGGTGCTCGGCTGGATGGAAGATGCACAACGTCTGCCTCTGTCGAAACTGGTGGTAACGGGTGACCGTCACTACACGCGTAATGATGATATCCGGCAGTCGATTCTGGCATTAGGCTCGCCCGGCACCTTCATGACGCAGGATGTGAATATTATCCAGAGCCAGATTGAGCGTTTGCCATGGATTAAACAGGCGAGCGTCAGAAAGCAGTGGCCGGATGAATTGAAGATTCATCTGGTTGAATATGTACCCATTGCGCGTTGGAATGATCAGCATATGGTTGACGTAGATGGTATTTCTTTCAGCGTCCCGGCCGATCGTGTCAGCAAGCAAAATTTACCCATGTTGTATGGTCCGGAAGGCAGCGAAAACGAAGTGCTGGAAGGCTTCCGTAACATGGGGCAGGTGCTGGCTAAAGATCGTTTTACCCTGAAACAAGCCGCGATGACGGCGCGTCGTTCCTGGCAGTTGACGCTGACGAACGACATTAAGCTGAATCTTGGCCGGGGTGACACGATGAAGCGTCTGGCCCGTTTTGTAGAACTTTATCCCGTTCTGCAGCAACAGGCGCAGGCTGAAGGCAAAAGGATTAGCTACGTTGATTTGCGCTATGACTCAGGCGCATCGGTCGGGTGGAGCCCGGCGCCGGTTGAGGAACCTAATCAGCAACAGAATCAGGCTCAGGTACAGGCAGAATAACAATGATCAAGGCGACGGACAGAAAACTGGTTGTAGGACTGGAGATTGGCACTGCGAAGGTTGCCGCTTTAGTAGGGGAAGTTCTGCCCGACGGTATGGTCAATATCATTGGTGTGGGCAGCTGCCCGTCTCGTGGTATGGATAAAGGTGGGGTAAATGACCTCGAATCGGTGGTGAAATGCGTTCAGCGCGCCATCGATCAGGCCGAATTGATGGCAGATTGCCAGATTTCCTCCGTGTATCTGGCGCTCTCTGGCAAGCATATCAGCTGCCAGAACGAGATTGGCATGGTGCCGATCTCAGAAGAAGAAGTCTCGCAGGAAGACGTCGAAAACGTCGTGCATACTGCGAAGTCTGTACGCGTTCGCGATGAGCATCGTGTACTGCATGTGATTCCGCAGGAGTATGCGATCGACTACCAGGAAGGGATCAAAAACCCGGTAGGACTTTCCGGCGTACGTATGCAGGCAAAAGTGCACTTGATCACATGTCACAACGATATGGCGAAGAACATTGTCAAAGCTGTGGAACGTTGTGGTCTTAAAGTTGACCAACTGATTTTCGCCGGTCTGGCGGCAAGTTATTCTGTGCTGACCGAAGACGAACGTGAACTGGGCGTCTGTGTGGTGGATATCGGTGGTGGTACCATGGACATGGCCGTCTATACCGGCGGTGCGCTGCGCCACACCAAAGTTATCCCTTATGCGGGGAACGTGGTGACCAGCGATATCGCCTACGCCTTCGGCACGCCTCCCAGCGATGCAGAGGCAATTAAAGTGCGCCACGGTTGTGCACTGGGCTCCATTGTGGGCAAAGATGAGAGCGTTGAAGTGCCAAGCGTCGGTGGACGTCCACCGCGCAGCCTGCAGCGCCAGACGTTAGCTGAGGTTATTGAGCCGCGTTATACCGAGCTGCTCAACCTGGTCAACGAAGAGATTTTGCAGTTACAGGAACAGCTTCGCCAGCAGGGTGTCAAACACCATCTTGCGGCGGGGATTGTATTAACCGGCGGCGCGGCGCAAATTGAAGGTCTTGCGGCCTGTGCTCAGCGCGTGTTCCATACGCAGGTGCGCATCGGTGCACCGCTGAACATCACCGGTCTGACGGATTATGCTCAGGAGCCGTATTACTCAACGGCAGTGGGCTTGCTTCATTACGGGAAAGAAACGCATCTCAGTGGCGAAGCAGAAGTAGAAAAACGCGCGTCGGTAGGTTCGTGGTTCAAGCGAATCAATACCTGGCTGCGAAAAGAATTTTAATTTTAGTAAGAGACCGGCGAGAATTAACGGTTTCGGGCGACAGGCACAAAACGGAGAGAAACTATGTTTGAACCTATGGAACTGACCAACGACGCGGTGATTAAAGTCATCGGCGTCGGTGGCGGCGGCGGTAATGCTGTAGAGCACATGGTGCGCGAGCGCATCGAAGGTGTAGAGTTCTTCGCGGTGAACACCGATGCGCAGGCACTGCGTAAGACGGCGGTTGGCCAGACGATCCAAATCGGTGGCGGCATCACCAAAGGGCTGGGCGCTGGGGCAAACCCGGAAGTCGGCCGTAATGCTGCAGAAGAAGATCGTGAAGCACTGCGTGCTGCGCTTGATGGTGCAGACATGGTGTTTATCGCCGCAGGCATGGGCGGTGGTACCGGAACCGGTGCTGCGCCAGTGGTTGCTGAAGTCGCTAAAGATTTAGGTATCCTGACGGTTGCCGTCGTGACTAAGCCTTTCAACTTTGAAGGCAAAAAGCGTATGGCGTTTGCCGAGCAGGGTATCACCGAGCTCTCTAAACACGTGGACTCGCTGATCACTATCCCGAACGACAAGCTGCTGAAAGTGCTGGGCCGTGGCATCTCTCTGCTGGACGCTTTTGGCGCCGCAAACGATGTGCTGAAAGGCGCAGTGCAGGGTATCGCAGAGCTGATTACCCGTCCGGGTCTGATGAACGTCGACTTTGCTGACGTGCGCACCGTGATGTCCGAAATGGGCTACGCGATGATGGGCTCCGGCGTAGCGAAAGGTGAAGATCGTGCAGAAGAAGCCGCTGAAATGGCGATCTCTTCTCCGCTGCTGGAAGATATCGATCTGTCTGGCGCGCGCGGCGTGCTGGTCAACATTACCGCCGGCTTCGACCTGCGTCTGGATGAGTTCGAAACCGTGGGTAACACTATCCGTGCGTTCGCATCCGACAATGCCACCGTGGTAATCGGTACGTCCCTTGATCCGGAAATGAACGATGAACTGCGCGTAACCGTTGTTGCTACAGGTATCGGCATGGACAAACGTCCTGAGATCACCCTGGTGACCAACAAACCTGCTCAGCAGCCGGTGATGGATCGCTACCAGCCGCACGGTATGGCACCGTTGACGCAAGAGCAGAAACCGGCCGCGAAAGTGGTTAATGACAACACAACACAGACCCAGAAAGAGCCGGATTATCTGGATATCCCTGCGTTCCTGCGTAAGCAAGCTGATTAAGAATTAGCTGGAATTAGGGAATTTACGCTCTTTGTGCTAAACTGGCCGCCCGATAGTGATATACACTCTCGGTTGGATAAGTAACTTGGCGAGATTATACGATGATCAAACAAAGGACATTAAAACGTATCGTTCAGGCGACAGGTGTCGGTTTGCATACCGGCAAGAAAGTCACACTGACGTTGCGCCCTGCGCCGGCCAATACCGGGGTCATCTATCGTCGCACCGACTTGAATCCACCGGTAGATTTCCCGGCTGATGCCAAATCTGTGCGTGATACTATGCTCTGTACTTGCCTGGTGAACGAGCATGACGTGCGGATCTCTACCGTAGAGCACCTGAATGCCGCCCTGGCGGGTCTGGGTATCGACAACATCGTTGTTGAAGTCGATGCGCCAGAAATCCCGATTATGGATGGCAGCGCTGCACCGTTCGTTTATCTGTTGCTGGATGCCGGCATTGAAGAACTGAACAGTGCGAAGAAATTTGTGCGTATCAAAGAGACCGTTCGTGTCCAGGATGGCGACAAATGGGCTGAATTCAAGCCGTTTAATGGTTTTTCGTTGGATTTCACCATCGACTTCAACCATCCGGCGATTGATTCCAGCACCCAGCGCTATGCGATGAACTTCTCTGCTGATGCGTTTATGCGTCAGATCAGTCGTGCACGTACTTTTGGTTTCATGCGTGATATCGAATATCTGCAGTCCCGCGGCCTGTGCCTGGGCGGCAGCTTCGATTGTGCCATCGTTGTTGACGATTATCGCGTACTGAACGAAGACGGCCTGCGTTTTGAAGATGAATTCGTTCGTCACAAAATGCTGGATGCGATTGGGGACCTGTTCATGTGTGGTCACAATATTATTGGTGCGTTTACCGCGTATAAATCCGGTCACGCTCTGAACAACAAACTGTTGCAGGCTGTTCTGGCAAAACAGGAAGCCTGGGAATATGTGACCTTCGAAGACGAAGCTGAACTGCCACTGGCGTTCAAAGCACCGAGCACGGTTCTGGCGTAACGGTAGATCCCGTTATCTAAATTCGACTGGTTGACCTGGCACTCTCTCCGGCCAGCAAGACCAGTCGTTTTTGTTTTTATCCTTCCCGAATTGCCCTGGTCAATGGCGCGTTTGCTGATTTCATCACCATTTTTAACCTTCTCCGAGGCTCATTACTGCTGCTGTGAAGTAGCTTTAGTGGTAATATCTGGGCGCGAAAAATAAAAAATCTTAGGGTAAGCCAGAAGGCTTGCATACTTGTGGTGGGGCAATTGAGCGGAATTCTGACGCGCTGGCGACAATTTGGCAGACGTTACTTCTGGCCGCATCTCCTTCTGGGGATGGTCGCGGCGAGTCTTGGCCTGCCCGCGCTCTGTAATAACGCCGAAGCTGCGAATCCTGCGAAGACCACCACCACCCGACAAGATCTGACCACGCGGGTTAATTTCACTAATCTCGCCCTGCTGGAAGCGAACCGCCGACCCAATTTCACGGTGGATTACTGGCATCAGCACGCTATCCGCACCGTTATTCGCCATCTCTCTTTCGCCATGGCGCCGCAGGCGTTGCCTGCCGTTGAAGAATCCCTGCCGGTTCAGGCGCACCATCTGGCGCTGCTGGATACGCTCAATACACTGCTTACCCAGCAGAGCGAGCCGCCGGTCATTGTTCGCCAGGTTGCTCTTACCTCATTCTATCCTCAATCCGTTTTCTCCGTGTCGGCCTGGATTAGCCAGGTACAAGGCATCCGCGCCGGACCTCAACGCCTCAGCTAAATTAACGCTTTTCAATACCTTAATTTAACTGCCCATGATGGGGCGTTTGAGAATTTATTATGTTAATCAAATTACTAACTAAAGTTTTCGGTAGTCGTAACGATCGTACCCTGCGCCGTATGCGCAAAGCTGTCAGCGTCATCAATGGCCTTGAGCCGGCGATGGAAAAGCTCTCTGATGACGAGCTGAAAGGCAAAACCGCCGAATTCCGTGCCCGCCTCGAAAAAGGCGAAACCGTTGAAAGCCTGATCCCTGAAGCCTTTGCCGTCGTTCGTGAAGCGAGTAAGCGCGTGTTCGGCATGCGTCACTTCGACGTGCAGCTGCTGGGCGGTATGGTCCTGAACGACCGCTGCATCGCCGAGATGCGTACAGGTGAAGGTAAAACCCTGACCGCGACCCTGCCGGCTTACCTGAACGCCCTGTCCGGCAAAGGCGTACACGTCGTGACCGTCAACGACTATCTGGCGCAGCGTGACGCCGAAAACAACCGCCCGCTGTTCGAATTCCTCGGCATGAGCGTCGGGATCAACATGTCAGGCCTGCCGGCTCCGGCGAAACGCGAAGCCTACGGCGCGGATATCACTTATGGCACTAACAACGAATACGGTTTTGACTACCTGCGCGATAACATGGCATTCAGCCCGGAAGAGCGCGTCCAGCGTAAACTGCACTATGCGCTGGTGGATGAGGTTGACTCCATTCTGATCGATGAAGCGCGTACCCCGCTGATCATCTCCGGCCCGGCTGAAGACAGCTCCGAGATGTATCGCAAAGTCGACAAAATCATTCCACACCTGATCCGTCAGGAGAAAGAAGACTCTGACACCTTCCAGGGTGAAGGCCACTTCTCCGTGGACGAGAAAGCCCGTCAGGTGAACCTGACCGAGCGTGGTCTGGTTCAGATCGAAGAGCTGCTGGTTGCCCAGGGTATTATGGAAGAGGGTGAGTCGCTCTACTCTCCGAGCAATATCATGCTGATGCACCACGTGACCGCAGCGCTGCGCGCACACGTGCTCTTCACCCGCGACGTGGACTACATCGTCAAAGATGGCGAAGTCATTATCGTCGACGAACACACCGGCCGTACCATGCAGGGTCGCCGCTGGTCCGATGGTCTGCATCAGGCGGTTGAAGCCAAAGAGAACGTCGATATCCAGAACGAGAACCAGACTCTGGCCTCCATTACCTTCCAGAACTACTTCCGTCTGTACGAGAAGCTGGCGGGGATGACCGGTACGGCGGATACTGAAGCCTTTGAATTCAGCTCTATCTACAAGCTGGATACCGTAGTGGTTCCAACCAACCGTCCGATGATTCGTAAGGATATGCCGGACCTGGTCTACATGACCGAAGCGGAGAAAATTCAGGCCATCATCGAAGATATTCGCGATCGTACCGCCGCGGGCCAGCCAGTTCTGGTGGGTACTATCTCCATCGAAAAATCCGAAGTGGTGTCCGAAGAGCTGACCAAAGCCGGTATCAAACACAACGTTCTGAACGCCAAGTTCCACGCCAAAGAGGCGGATATCGTTGCTCAGGCGGGTTACCCGTCAGCCGTGACCATCGCCACCAACATGGCGGGTCGTGGTACCGATATTATGCTGGGCGGTAGCTGGCAGGCAGAAGTGGCCGCGCTGGAAGACCCAACCCCGGAACAGATCGCACAGATCAAAGCCGACTGGCAGGTTCGCCACGATGCCGTCCTGGCCGCGGGCGGTCTGCACATCATCGGTACTGAACGTCATGAGTCCCGCCGTATCGACAACCAGCTGCGTGGTCGTGCGGGTCGTCAGGGTGATGCCGGTTCATCTCGCTTCTACCTGTCGATGGAAGATGCGCTGATGCGTATTTTCGCCTCTGACCGTGTGTCAGGCATGATGCGTAAACTGGGCATGAAACCGGGCGAAGCGATTGAGCACCCATGGGTGACCAAAGCCATCGCTAACGCCCAGCGTAAGGTGGAAAGCCGTAACTTCGATATTCGTAAGCAGCTGCTTGAGTACGATGACGTGGCCAACGATCAGCGTCGCGCTATCTACACCCAGCGTAACGAACTGCTGGATGTAAGCGATGTGAGCGAAACCATCAACAGCATCCGCGAAGACGTCTTTAAGGCGACTCTCGATGGCCACATTCCTCCGCAATCTCTGGAAGAAATGTGGGATATCGAAGGCCTGCAGGCGCGTCTGAAGAACGACTTTGACCTGGATCTGCCTATCCAGGAGTGGCTGGATAAAGAGCCGGAGCTGCATGAAGAGACCCTTCGCGAGCGTATTTTTGCGACCGCCATTGAGGTTTATCAGCGTAAAGAAGAAGTGGTCGGCGCTGAGATGATGCGTCACTTCGAGAAAGGCGTGATGCTGCAAACGCTGGACTCCCTGTGGAAAGAGCACCTGGCGGCGATGGACTATCTGCGCCAGGGGATCCATCTGCGCGGCTATGCGCAAAAAGATCCGAAGCAGGAGTACAAGCGCGAATCCTTCGCCATGTTTGCCTCAATGCTTGAATCGCTGAAATATGAAGTGATCAGCACCCTGAGCAAGGTGCAGGTGCGTATGCCGGAAGAAGTTGAAGAGATGGAACAGCAGCGCCGCGAAGAGGCTGAACGTCTGGCCCAGATGCAGCAGCTTAGCCATCAGGACGATGAAGAAGCCGCTGCGGCCGCGATCGCCGCACAGGCCGGTGAGCGTAAGGTTGGTCGTAACGATCCGTGCCCATGTGGTTCCGGTAAAAAATACAAACAGTGCCATGGCCGTCTGAGCTAAGCATTAAACCAACTGAAAAGGCGCAGATATCTGCGCCTTTTTTATGGAATCAAGACAATGAAAACACTGCAAATCGCTGTCGGGATCATTCGCAATTCCGATAACCACATCTTTATTACCCAACGTGCAGCCGATGCGCACATGGCGAATAAGTGGGAGTTTCCTGGCGGAAAGATCGAGTCTGGCGAAACGCCGGAACAGGCGCTGATCCGCGAACTTCAGGAAGAGGTGGGGATCACCCCGCTGGGAGCGACCCTGTTCGATAAACTGGAATATGCATTCCCCGATCGGCATATCACGCTATGGTTCTGGCTGGTGGAAAGCTGGGAAGGCGAGCCGTGGGGTAAAGAGGGGCAGCCTGGAAACTGGGTTGCACTGAGCGCAGAGGATGCCGACAAGTTCCCGCCGGCAAATGCGCCTGTTATTGCCCGGTTAGTGGGCAACCTGTAAGCCTGCCCGGCGAAACGCCAGCAGGCTGTTATTGTTACTGCTGGCTTTCGCTCCAGTCATCGCTGTCAGAGAGACCGCCTTCGCTCGGAATGCGTTTCTCTTCCGCAGCCCATTCACCGAGATCGATCAGCTGGCAACGTTTGCAGCAAAAAGGACGGAAAGGACTCTGCTCGCCCCAGATAACGGGCTTCCCACAGGTGGGACAGTTCACGGTGGTAACATCAGACATCATGACTCCTTAACAACACGCCAGCTCAAAGTCGAGACGTTCCGGCACCAGACCATGTTCACTGTCGAGCGGCATGAAACGAATCGCAAAGCGGCTCTTGTGACCTGAAATTTGCGGATAAAGCTGATCGGCAAGGGTCAGCTGCAGGCGCAGCAGGTCTGCATCCTCGCCGTTATCCTGATAAAAACCGTTCAGGCTGGTTTGCTTGCGGAACGGTGCGGAGTTGCGAATCAAATCAAGGATCAGCGACAACGCCTGCGTCAGCGGCTCAAGGCTGCCGAGCCAGCTTTGTACCTGGACATCACGCTGCTCCTGCGGCATATGCAGCCAGATATGTAAGGTCGGTAAATCGAAACTGCAGCAGCCGCCAGGAATGCTCAGGCGCTGACGAACCAGCGCCACCAGACGATCTTCACGCAGAAACTGGCCGATACGCGGCGCAGCCATCAACACCGTGCTGTGGTGTTTCAGCTGCTGGCGCAGGCTGTCGATGCGGCTGTTATCCACACCGGGGACTTCGGCCCAGGCCTGCAATTTACGCTGTTGACGCTCCAGCTCTTTCAGTAATTCAGTGCGGACTTCGCCGCGCTCTAGCACATCCAGCAGGTCGCTTACGTTACGGAAAAAATGCAGCGCCGTGGTGTGGTCGTGTACCGGAAGGAGGCCTGAAAGCTGCTGGATTAAAAACTCGATGCGCAGCCAGGTACGCATTTTTTCATTGAGCGGATGCTCAAAAAGAACGTGGGTGTGCATTATGCTTTTTCCTGTAAAACAGCCTGCGCCAGGTAGTGCTGATGCAGGCGAGCAACATCGGAGGCAATGGCATCCGGTGCGCCGTTATTATCAATAACATCATCCGCGACGGCAAGGCGCGCTTCACGCGTGGCCTGCGCGGCAAGAATTTGTTCGGCATGTTCGCGCGCGACGTTATCGCGGGCGATGGTGCGCTGAATTTGGGTTGCCGGAGAGACATCCACCACCAGTACCCGGTCAGCTTTCTCATGGAGCTTGTTTTCCACCAGAAGCGGTACAACCCAGAGAACATAAGGTGAGGTTGCCTGAGAGATCTGCCTCTGTGTCTCCTGCTGTATCAGCGGATGGAGGAGGGCGTTAAGCCAGGCTTTTTCTTCAGGATGCGAGAAAATGCGTTCGCGCAGCATCCGACGGTTAAGGGTACCGTCAGGCGCGATGGTGTCGTGGCCGAAATGTTCTGCGATAGCACATAATGCCGGTGTACCGGGCTCTACCACCTGGCGAGCAATGATGTCGGCATCAATAATCGTGACACCCAGACGAGAGAAGGCGTCGGCCACAGTGCTCTTGCCACTGCCAATACCCCCTGTTAACGCAACGATGTACCCCATTAATTAAAATCCTGGGAAATATTCATTATTGATATCAATTGCTTAAGATTTAATCTTTTGGCAGCAAAGGTTAAGCGCTGCTTACGGACTTTTTACCAGGTAAATTTATAGGATTGTAGCGTAAAAAAAGTGATTTTCGCAGTCTTGCGCAACAGGTATTAGTGCGTATGATAGCGTCACTGGAGTTGTGTGTTTCGTTTTTCGACATTTACCCCAGTACCCCAGGAATCCGCAAATGCGTATCGAAGAAGATCTGAAGTTAGGTTTCAAAGACGTTCTTATCCGCCCTAAACGTTCTACTCTGAAAAGTCGCTCCGACGTTGAACTTGAACGTGAATTCACCTTTAAGCATTCCGGTCAGACCTGGTCTGGCGTACCTGTTATCGCCGCCAATATGGATACGGTTGGGACTTTTGCGATGGCAAAAGCACTGGCCTCCTTCGATATTCTGACTGCCGTGCACAAGCACTACAGCGTTGAAGAGTGGAATGCGTTTGCAGGCTCCGTATCTGAAACCATTCTCAAGCACGTGATGGTTTCCACCGGCACCTCAGACGCCGATTTCGAAAAAACGAAACAGATCCTGGTCGCTAACCCGAACCTGAACTTCATCTGCATTGATGTCGCGAATGGTTACTCTGAGCATTTCGTGCAGTTCGTCAGCAAAGCGCGTCAGGCCTGGCCGACCAAAACCATTATTGCGGGTAACGTGGTTACCGGTGAAATGTGTGAAGAGCTGATCCTGTCCGGGGCAGATATCGTTAAAGTGGGTATCGGCCCGGGTTCTGTCTGCACCACCCGCGTGAAAACCGGTGTTGGCTATCCGCAGCTTTCTGCGGTGATCGAGTGTGCTGATGCAGCCCATGGCCTGGGCGGCCAGATCATCAGCGACGGCGGTTGCACCATGCCGGGTGACGTGGCGAAAGCCTTCGGTGGCGGCGCAGACTTCGTGATGCTTGGCGGGATGCTGGCGGGTCACGAAGAGAGCGGCGGTACCGTTGTTGATGAAAACGGTGAAAAATTCATGCTCTTCTACGGCATGAGCTCTGAATCGGCGATGAACCGTCACGTAGGCGGTGTTGCTCAGTATCGTGCGGCAGAAGGTAAAACCGTCAAGCTGCCACTGCGCGGCCCGGTTGAGAATACCGCGCGTGACATTCTCGGTGGCCTGCGCTCTGCATGCACCTATGTGGGCGCATCCCGTCTGAAAGAGCTGACCAAGCGCACTACCTTTATCCGCGTACAGGAACAAGAAAACCGCATTTTCAACAGCCTGTAATGCTCTCTCGCTGGCGCGTTTCGCGCCAGCGTTATCCCGCACTCATCGCATCCCCCAGATGAAAGATCGGCAGGTACATCGCGACCACCAGCGTGCCGATAATTAACCCCGTCACAATTAACAGCAGCGGTTCCAGCAGCGAGGCCAGATTGTCGGCCTGCTGAAAAGTCTGTTCATTATGATGCTGTGCCAGATTACTCAGCATAGTATCCAGCGCCCCTGACGATTCGCCGGTACGCACGAGCTGAATACAGAGCGGTGTAAATATCTCGGCTTCATTCAGGGCTGACCAGATGGGCGCACCCTGCATAACGCGATGGCGTATCGTCTGTAGTTTCTCCTGCCAGAAGGGGCACGTTAGGGTCTCCTCCGTACTTTCCAGCCCCTGTAGAAAGGTGATGCCTGCCTGCTGTGTGAGTGACAGAACGGTAAAAATCTGGCTGAGCTTTTGCCCACGGACCAGCGGGCCAATCACCGGACTGCTCAGCAGCAGACGCTGTATGAGGCGCTGCCATCGGCGGTTACGGCGAACAAATACCAGTCCAGATGCCGCCGTCAGCAGACTTAGCATCAGCCCCGCCCCCCACTCCTGAAGCGTGGTTGCCAGCGCCATCACGGCCCGGGTCAGAACAGGTAAGGGCGTATTAAAGGTTTTGTAGATCGCGGCAAATTCCGGCAGCACCATAGTCACCATCGCCAGCACCACGGCGACGGCCAGGGCAAGAATAATCAGCGGATAGCGCAGCGCCTTTTTGACCTTCGCGCTGAGCTGTTGCTGCGTTTTTTGCTGTTGCGCCAGCTGACGACAACACTCAACGAGCTTGCCGGTCAGCTCTCCGGTTTTCATCATCGAAATATAGAGGGGAGGGAAGACATGCGGCCATTTTCTCAGGGCGTCAGAAAAGGCGCACCCGGCGCTAAGATCGTCAGCTACGCTTTGCAGCAGCGCCTGCCACTGTCGGGCAGGATGCTGCTGCGCCAGAAGCGTCAGACCTGCCGAGAGCGTTAAGCCCGCCTGCAGCAACGTCGCCAGCTGGTGGATCGCCTCGTAGCGATGTTGCGCCTGCCAGCGCGCTTGCTGCAGGCTTCGTTTGAGCTCAAGAGGAAAAAGATCCCGACCCAACAGGACGCTCCACGCCGTTTGTTTGTCGGGGGCCCAGAGCGCGCCTGTCTGTTGCTCCCCCTGCTGGCTGAGTGCCCGCCAGCGCCAGAGTTGATTACCTGCCATCCGATTCGCCCAGCATCTGCACCAGTTCCCCGAGCGTGGTGTGGCCTTGCTCTACCGCCATACAGCCATGCTCAAACAGCGTGACCATGCCCGCCTGCCTGGCCAGCTTTTCGATCTCTTCGACCGGTGCTCCGTTGGCGATGGCAGTACGCAGTTCACGAGTGATCACCATTACCTCGAAGATTGCTACCCGGCCATAAAAGCCGTGATAGCAGCGGTCGCAGCCCACCGGCTGCCAGTGCGGCAAAGGGCGAGGCCATAGCGCCTGGGGTAATGGTGTATCCCGGTGCATCTCTGTACGACAGTGTGGGCACAGTCGGCGCACCAGCCGCTGGGCGATCACCATTGACAGCGCCGAGGAGATCATCCAGCGCGCCACGCCCATCTGTTGCAGGCGCACCAGCGTCTCCGCGGTGGAGTTAGTATGCAGCGTTGACAATACCAGATGGCCTGTCTGCGCGGCGTTGATGGCGATCTCCGCCGTTTCGCCATCGCGTATTTCACCCACCATAATGATGTCAGGATCCTGGCGCAAAAACGCCCGCAGCACGCTCTGGAAGGTTAACCCTGCCCGGGGATTGATGGGCGTTTGATTCAGCCCGTCCAGCGGAATTTCGACCGGGTCTTCAACGCTGCAGATGTTCACCTTAGGTGTGTTCCGGGACTGCAATGCGCTGTAGAGGGTGACGGTTTTGCCGCTGCCGGTGGGGCCGGTCACCAGGATCAGCCCCTGGGATTTTTGCAGCGCGCTGGCGAATAGCCGCTGTTGGGTTTCACTCATCCCCAGTTGCTCAAGCCGTAGCGCCTGTTGCTCCTGTTGCAGAAGCCGCAGCACGATCTTTTCGCCGCTGCGACACGGGAGCGTGGCAATACGAAACGAGACCGGGGAGCCCGAAAGCTCGACCGTGAATTGCCCGTCCTGAGGTAAGCGACGCTCTGCGATATCCAGGTTGCCCAGCACTTTCAGCCTGGCGATAAGCGTTGTGCCCAGTTCGGCCGGGAGCGGTTGCTGCGGGTAGAGTACGCCGTCAATGCGTAACCGGATCTGCCAGCTCTCTTCGGCGGGCTCAATGTGAATATCCGACGCCCGCTGGCTCAGCGCCTGGGTCAGGGTGTGGTTGAGTGTTTCGATGGCGGAACGCGTCGAGGTGGCGACCACGGGCAGATGCGTCTCCTGGCTGGTTTGCTGGTGCTTTTCCATGCGCTCGGCGGTCCAGCATTCGATATCGATTCTTTTCTGCGTCGCGAAACGTAACGCTTCCAGCAGTTCGGGCGGTGGGTTGTCGACCACTGCAATATTGATCCGGTCCGGGGCGCAGGTCAGCAGCAGGGCGTTGTGGCGCCGACAGAGGGCCGTTAAGCGATCGGCATTCATTGCTCGCTCTCCTGTTCGGCCGTAAAGCGGAACACCTCTTCGCAGGCCTGCTTCAGCGCGCTGTCCTCGCCCACGGTGCAGAGACGTTTCCAGCCGGTAATGCCGTTGCCGTTATCCCACTGCGGGGTCATCACTACATCGAGACCGTTGAGACTCTCCTGTCCGGTCAGAGTGACGACGCCTTTGGCGATGCTCATCCCGGAGACATAGCGGCTGGTCGCCGGGGAGGGAATACCGTTGACGCCAGCATCGCAGCTCTCTGTCCCGCCATGATCGAGGGCGCAGAGTTCGACTGCGGTACGGTAGGGCATAAAGGTTTGCAGCATATCGGTGAGGGCAGCTTTTCTCAGGTAGTTCTGGTAAGCCGGAATGCCAATCGCGCTGAGGATAGCCACGATGCCGATAACTACCATTAATTCGATGAGGGTAAATCCTTTTTGTCTTTCCATGGGTCGCTCCTTATGTTGACGCAGGCTACTGTGGCAGCGGGTCAGACCGGGGGCGAGGGGTAAAAATTGATTCGTGAAGCGTGATTCAGCGGGATGTGCGCGCGTTACAGAACAATGCAGCAGGTTTGCGGGGCGGGTCGTAAATCGGGCTTGCCCGGCCTGTGCAGACCAGGCTTTCTGTCACTTAGCGAAAGCGCATCGACAGATCGAGGGCGCGAATGTGTTTGGTCAGGGCGCCAACGGAGATGAAATCGACGCCGGTTTCGGCAAACTCGCGTAAGGTTTCGTGCGTCACGTTACCGGAAACCTCCAGACGGGCCTGGCCGTTGGTGCGTTTCACCGCTTCACGCATCTCTTCGGTTTTGAAGTTATCCAGCATGATGATGTCGGCACCGGCTTTCAGCGCATCGTCCAGCTCCTGCAGGTTCTCCACTTCCACTTCAACCGGCACATCCGGGTGCAGCCAGAAGGCTTTTTCCACGGCCTGGCGTACGGAGCCAGAGGCAATAATGTGGTTCTCTTTGATCAGAAACGCATCGGACAACCCCAGACGATGGTTGGCACCGCCGCCGCACAGCACGGCATATTTCAGGGCGGTACGCAGGCCCGGCAGCGTTTTACGCGTATCCAGCAGCTGGGTATTTGTCCCTTCCAGCAGGTCGACATAGCGGCGTGCTTCGCTGGCGACGCCGGAGAGCGTCTGAACAAAGTTCAGCGCGGTGCGTTCACCGGTCAGCAGGACGCGTGATGAGCCCTCAAGCTCAAACAGCGGCTGATTAGCGTTGATGCTGTCGCCATCCTCGACATGCCACGTCACCTTCACACCGTCACCGGCCAACTGAATAAAGACTTCCTCCACCCAACGTTTACCACAGAAAACACCGTCCTCACGGGTGATCACGACCGCATGGGAACGGGCATCTTCCGCCAGCAGTTGGGCGGTAATGTCGTTGTCAGCATTAACGTCTCCACCCAGATCTTCGCGCAGCGCATTGGCGACGCTTACCGGAATATCGAGATTAATACGTTCCAGCAGTACGTTACGTCTGTGGTCGGGGTTGTAGCGGCGAGGCGGCATGTTAAAACTCCAAATTGGTAACGAATCATAAGATTGAAACATGCTACTCTGAACCGGGAATCAGCACCATATATAAGGAGATCCTGCATGCACTCAGAACATGGCTGGCTGGCAGATGCACGGCGTGTTCCTTCGCCACACCACGATTGCCGTCCGGAGGATGAGATCCCGTCGCTGCTGGTGGTGCATAACATCAGCCTGCCGCCTGGCGAGTTTGGCGGCCCGTGGATTGACGCGCTATTCACCGGGACAATCGATCCCGATGCTCACCCCTTTTTTGCGGAGATCGCCCACCTGCGCGTTTCTGCCCATTGTCTGATTCGCCGTGACGGTGAAATCGTCCAGTATGTTCCCTTCGATAAACGAGCCTGGCATGCAGGCGTGTCCCAATATCAGGGGCGTGAACGCTGCAATGACTTCTCTATCGGCATCGAGCTGGAAGGAACGGATACGCTGCCTTACACCGATGCGCAGTATCAGCAGCTGGCCGCGGTAACGCGCACCCTCATTAGCCTCTACCCGGGTATCGCCCACAACGTGACCGGGCACAGCGATATTGCGCCGCAGCGCAAGACCGATCCTGGCCCGGCATTTGACTGGCAAAGATTCAACACACTGCTTACCGCCCTGTCAGATAAGGAGATGACATGACGTTATTTACCATGCTGCTGGTGATGATTGCTGAGCGTTTGTTCAAGCTGGGCGAGCACTGGCATCTGGATCACCGGATGGAAGTGCTGTTTCGTCGCATCCGCCATTTTTCCATGATCCGCACCCTGCTGATGACGGCGGGGGTGATGCTTGTCGTGTTCCTGCTGCTGCGTTCGCTGTATGGCCTGTTCTTTAATGTGCCGCTGCTGGTGGTGTGGATCCTGCTCGGCGTCCTCTGCATTGGCGCCGGCAAGGTGCGTCTGCACTACCATGCCTACCTGAAGGCAGCAACTAACAATGATGCCCATGCCCGTGGGGCGATGGCCAGCGAGCTGACCCTGATCCACGGCGTTCCGCCGGAGTGCAACGAACGCGAATTTTTACGCGAACTGCAGAACGCGTTGCTGTGGATTAACTTCCGCTTCTATCTGGCACCGCTGTTCTGGTTTGTGGTGGGCGGCGCGTGGGGCCCGGTTCTGCTGATGGGCTATGCGTTTTTACGCGCCTGGCAGAGCTGGCTGGCGCGCTACCTGACCCCGCACGAGCGGTTGCAGTCCGGCATCGACGCCATTCTGCACGTGCTGGACTGGCTGCCGGTGCGGCTGTTCGGGGTGGTTTATGCCCTGATTGGACATGGCGAGAAAGCCCTGCCGGCATGGTTCGCCTCGCTGGGGGATCGCCATACCTCGCAGTATCTGGTGTTAACGCGTCTGGCGCAGTTCTCCCTGGCGCGTGAGCCGCATACCGATAAGATCGAAACGCCGAAAGCAGCCGTTTCAATGGCCAAGAAAACCTCTTTTGTGGTGGTGGTGATTGTGGCGCTGCTGACGATTTACGGCACGCTGATCTAAACCAGCGTGCCGCAGGTCTTACACTGTATCCGCTGACGGAATGCCAAATTCAGGCATCCCGTTTTCATTCCAGCGAATCAGTTTCAGGCGGGTGTGGCGGTTCGGATCGTAGAGCGGGTCGCCCTCGATTTCGGTGTAATTACGTGCATGGTAAATCAGCACGTCTTCGCCGTCCGGTGTTTGGGTAAAGCTGTTGTGCCCCGGGCCGTACTGGCGATTTTCGTAGCTGGTGGTGAACACCGGCTGCGGCGATTTATGCCAGTTCTCCGGGTTCTGCGGGTCGGCATTGAGGTCGATCCACAGCAGCCCCATGCAGTAGTTTTCATCCGTGGCGCTGGCGGAGTAGCTGATAAACAACCGCTCGCCGTGGAACAGCACCGCCGGGCCTTCGTTGACCCAAAACCCACGGCACTCCCAGTCATACTCCGGTTTACTGAGCATTACCGGCTTGCCTTTTAGCGTCCAGGGATTCTCCATTTCGCACAGGTACAGGTTCGAGTTACCGGTGATATCCGGGGCTTTTTGCGCCCAGAGGTACCAGCGTTTCCCCTGATGAACAAAGGTGGTCGCATCCAGCGCAAAGGTATCGAACGGGGTTTCGATCTGCCCTTTCTCGACCCAGGTGCCGGTGAGCGGGTCGCTGTCGCTACACTCCAGGGCGAACATCCGGTGCTGGAACATCCCGAGCTTATCCAGTGCCTGGGTGTGCGTCGCGGCAAAATAGATGTACCACTTGCCGTCAATGCTGTGCAGTTCCGGGGCCCAGATCAGCTGACTCATTGGGCCGGTGGCCGGCTTGCGCCAGACCACCACTTCATCGGCGCTGCGTAACCCTTCCAGCGTGTTGGCGCGACGGATCGCCAGCCGGTCGTATTCCGGCACCGAGGCAATAAAGTAGTATTGCCCTTCATGATGAAGAATGTACGGGTCAGCACGTTGTTCAATAAACGGGTTTGGCCAGGTTTGCATTCGGCTTTCCTTATTTAGTCTCAGCGGCTTTGAGTTCCTGAAAATCGTTCAGCTCGCGATAGTTGTTCCGGCGTTTTTCCAGGTCTTCCTGAATCTGCTTCATGGTTTCGCGATCGACCTTCAGCAGACGAACCACGCCCGCGGTAATGAGGTACCCGACGCCAGGAATCACGGTAAAGAGCAGCACGATGCCGTTGATGGCGTCCGCGCTTTGCGCTTTTGCACCCGCGTCGTAACCGTACCAGGAGAGCAGGAAGCCCACCATCGCCCCGGCAATCGCCAGCCCCAGCTTGAGGAAGAAGATGTTGCCGGAGAAGCTGATCCCGGTGATGCGTTTACCGGTTTTCCATTCGCCGTAGTCATCCACGTCGGCCATCAGCGACCAGTGCAGCGGAGACGGGATCTGGTGCAGGATGTTCAGCAGGAAGTAGAGCACCACAATGGTCACGGTGGCTTGCGGGTCGAAGAAGTAGAAGGCGCAGGAGAAAATCGCCAGGGCGATGTTGGTCCAGAAGAAGACCTTCAGCTTACACCAGCGGTCGGTCAGCACTTTTGCCAGCACGCTGCCGAGCATCATGCCCACCACGCCCAGGCTGATAAACAGGGTAGCGAAGTGGGTGCTCTGGCCCATGACCCAGGTGACGTAATACATGGTTGCCGCCATGCGGATAAAGCCCGGGCAGACGTTGCACAGGGTCAGCAGCAGAATGCGGACCCACTGGTCGTTCTTCCACACGTCTTTCAGATCGTTTTTCAGTTCGTCATTGGTTTGCACCGCCGGACGCACGCGCTCGCGCACGGTAGAAAAGCTGAACAGGAACATGCAGGTGCCAATCAGCGCCAGCACGGTCATCGCCATCTGGTAGCCTTTAGCTTTGTCCTCGCCGCCGAACCAGTCGGCCATCGGCAGCAGCGTCAGCGACAGCAGCAGCGTGGCGATACCGACCATCACGAAGCGGTAGGACTGACAGGCCACGCGCTCTTTCGGATCGTTGGTGATCACGCCGCCCAGCGAGCAGTAAGGAATATTGATGGCCGTATAGGTCAGAGAGAGCAGGAAGTAGGTAACAAAGGCATAGATAACTTTGCTGTTGTAGGTCCAGTCCGGGGTGGTAAACATCAGGATGCTGAACAGCGCGTAGGGGAAGGCGATCCATAAAAGCCATGGACGAAAACGCCCATACTTACTGCGGGTACGATCGGCAATGGCGCCCATAATCGGGTCGGTAACGGCATCGATGACGCGTACGGAGAGCAGCAGCACGCCCACCAGCGCCGGGGCCAGGCCGAAAATATCCGTATAAAAATAGTTCACAAACAACATGATGGCGCCAAAGATGATATTGCATCCGGCATCCCCCATTCCATAGCCGATCTTTTCTTTTACTGACAGTTTATTGTTATCCATCGACGATTCTCCGAGTTACGGTATGGAGAGAATTATTCGCTGCCAAAGCAAAATATGCGTTGCAGTATAACGTCGGTGATATGGATAAAATGGCTGTAGACGGGAAAGTGTGAGGAAGGTAACAACCCTCTGCGTCCGGCGGGACGCAGAGGGGTAGAACATTAATGCGCTTTTACGGCTTTGGCATTTTTCTCTTTAAACATATAGCCGACGCCGAGGATGATAATCCAGACCGGGATCAGGTAGACCGAAATCGCCATGCCCGGGGTCATCAGCATGATAATCAGCACCGCCGCCATGAAGAGCAGACAGACCCAGTTACCCAGCGGGTAGAGCAGGGCAGGGAAGCGCGTTTTCACGCCCTGCTGCTGCTTCGCACGACGGAATTTCATGTGTGCCAGGCTAATCATCGCCCAGTTGATTACCAGGGCGGAAACCACCAGCGCCATCAGCAGGCCGAAGGCCGATTCCGGTGCCAGGTAGTTGATCAGCACGCACAGCGCTGTCACAACCGCCGACACGATAATGGTGTTAACCGGCACGCCACGCTTATCGACATTGAGCAGCGCTTTCGGGGCGTTGCCCTGCTGGGCCAGGCCGAACAGCATACGGCTGTTGCAGTAAACGCAGCTGTTATAGACCGACAGCGCCGCGGTCAGTACCACTACGTTCAGGGCGTTAGCCACGAAGGTGTCGCCCAGCTCGTGGAAGATCAGGACAAACGGGCTGGTGTCAGCGGTGACGCGGGTCCACGGCAGCAGGGAAAGCAGCACGGCCAGCGAGCCCACATAGAAGATCAGGATACGGTAGATCACTTGGTTGGTCGCTTTCGGGATGCTCTGCTCCGGGTTGTCTGCTTCAGCGGCGGTGATACCCACCAGCTCCAGACCACCGAATGAGAACATAATGATCGCCATCATCATGACCAGACCGGTCATACCGTGCGGCAGGAAGCCGCCCTGATCCCAGAGGTTGCTCACGCTGGCCTGCGGACCGCCGTTGCCGCTGAACAGCAGCCAGCCGCCAAACAGGATCATCGCCACAACCGCGATAACTTTAATAATGGCGAACCAGAACTCCATCTCACCGAACACTTTCACGTTGGTGAGGTTAATGGCGTTGATCACCACGAAGAAGACCGCCGCGGAGACCCAGGTCGGGATCTCAGGCCACCAGAACTGGACGTATTTACCGACCGCGGTCAGTTCCGCCATCGCCACCAGAACATACAGCACCCAGTAGTTCCAGCCGGACGCGAATCCGGCAAAGCTGCCCCAGTATTTATAGGCAAAATGGCTGAAGGAACCGGCTACCGGCTCTTCGACCACCATTTCACCCAGCTGACGCATAATAAGAAAGGCGATAAAACCGGCAATGGCGTAACCCAGAATAATTCCCGGACCGGCAGACTGAATAACCGATGCGCTGCCCAGGAACAGGCCGGTACCGATAGCGCCACCGAGAGCAATAAGCTGAATATGGCGGTTTTTAAGGCCGCGCTTCAGCTGATCGCCGTGCTGTTGACCATCCATTATGAAACCTCGTGTGTGGTTGTTATGTTCACGCTCTGGCGTGTGTAATTATGAAATTCCATTTCATGTATTTATTAGTTTACGGTTCAATTGGCTGAAAAAACCGGATGTGTCTTCCGTATTCGGAAGAATAGTGTTAAGCGACGGCGAATGCACCTGCTTTATGCGAGGAGAAAGCGAGTTCGAATAAAAAGAAAGCATTTGTAAATCGTCCCGTTTAAGTCCCTTTATCAACCTATAGAATAAAAATGCTCCATAAGTGGGCAGTTTTTCACTTTTTGCTCCGCTAAATCGGTTCAGATCGCACTTTTCCCCGTTTCGATAAAGTTAAAACTGCCTCTTTGGGAGTAATCAATTCATTTGTGCAGAGTTACATTTTTGAAACGTTATTTCTGTAAGGTTGTTAAAATAAGCAGGGTTTACTGATTTCGGTCAAAACCAATATGGACAGAAGGTGAATACTTTGTTACTTTAGCGATACGAATATGAAATTGGTAAGACCAATTGACTCCGGGCAAAAAGGCGTAAGACAGGGAATATGGCCTACAGCAAAATTCGCCAACCAAAATTATCCGATGTGATTGAGCAGCAGCTGGAGTTTTTGATCCTTGAGGGGACCCTGCGCCCCGGTGAAAAACTGCCACCTGAACGCGAACTGGCTAAACAGTTCGACGTTTCCCGTCCCTCGCTGCGTGAGGCGATCCAACGTCTCGAAGCCAAGGGCTTACTGCTTCGTCGCCAGGGTGGCGGAACCTTTGTGCAAAACAGCCTGTGGCAGAGTTTCAGCGACCCGTTAGTGGAGCTGCTCTCCGACCACCCAGAATCCCAGTTCGATCTGCTTGAGACCCGTCACGCGCTGGAAGGCATCGCGGCTTACTACGCGGCGCTGCGCAGCAATGATGAAGATCGTGAACGCATTCGCGAACTCCATCAGGCCATTGAACGGGCCCAACAGTCCGGCGATCTCGACGCCGAGTCCGACGCCGTCGTCCAGTATCAAATTGCCGTCACTGAAGCAGCCCACAACGTGGTGCTCCTCCATCTGCTACGCTGCATGGAGCCAATGCTTGCCCAGAATGTTCGTCAGAATTTTGAATTGTTGTATGCCCGTCGGGAGATGCTCCCGCTGGTCAGCAACCATCGCACTCGTGTATTCGAGGCGATAATGGCCGGGGAGCCGGAGCAGGCGCGTGAAGCGTCGCACCGTCACCTGGCTTTCATTGAGGAAATCTTGCTGGACCGCAGCCGTGAACAGAGTCGTAGAGAACGTTCACTGCGCCGCATACAGCAACGAAAGGATTAAGCGCCAGTTTTTTAGAGCGCGGCAACTAAACGCAGAACCTGTCTTATTGTGTTCTTGCCCAAGAATACAATGGGACAGGTTCCAGACAAATCAACGTATTAGATAGATAAGGAATACCCCCATGTCAGAACGTCTCCAAAATGACGTGGATCCGATCGAAACTCGCGACTGGCAACAGGCGATCGAATCGGTCATCCGTGAAGAAGGTGTTGAGCGCGCTCAGTATCTGATTGAACAGATGCTTTCTGAAGCCCGCAAAGGTGGCGTGAAAGTAGCTGCAGGTGCAGGGGCTAATAACTACGTAAACACGATTGCCGTCGAAGACGAACCGGAATACCCGGGCAATCTGGATCTGGAACGCCGCATCCGTTCTGCAATTCGCTGGAACGCCATCATGACCGTTCTGCGCGCGTCCAAAAAAGATCTGGAGCTGGGCGGCCACATGGCTTCCTTCCAGTCTTCTGCAACCGTTTATGAAGTGTGCTTCAACCACTTCTTCCGCGCGCGCACCGAGAAAGACGGCGGCGACCTGGTGTACTTCCAGGGCCACATCTCTCCGGGCGTCTACGCACGTGCGTTCCTGGAAGGTCGTCTGACTGAAGAGCAGATGAACAACTTCCGTCAGGAAGTTCACGGTAAAGGCCTGTCTTCTTATCCGCACCCGAAACTGATGCCAGAATTCTGGCAGTTCCCGACCGTATCCATGGGTCTGGGTCCAATCGGTGCGATCTACCAGGCTAAATTCCTGAAATATCTGGAACACCGTGGTCTGAAAGACACCTCTCAGCAGACCGTTTACGCCTTCCTGGGCGACGGCGAAATGGATGAGCCAGAATCTAAAGGTGCGATCACCATCGCGACCCGTGAGAAGCTGGACAACCTGTGCTTCATCATCAACTGTAACCTGCAGCGTCTGGATGGTCCGGTAACCGGTAACGGCAAGATCATCAACGAACTGGAAGGCATCTTCGCAGGTGCTGGCTGGAACGTGATTAAAGTCATGTGGGGCGGTCGTTGGGATGAGCTGCTGCGTAAAGACACCAGCGGTAAGCTGCTTCAGCTGATGCAGGAAACCGTTGACGGCGACTACCAGACCTTCAAATCCAAAGACGGTGCCTACGTACGTGAGCACTTCTTCGGTAAATACCCTGAGACCGCAGCGCTGGTTGCAGACTGGACTGACGATCAGATCTGGGCCCTGAACCGTGGTGGTCACGATCCGAAGAAAGTCTACGCTGCACTGAAAAAAGCGCAGGAAACCAAAGGCAAAGCAACTGTAATCCTGGCTCATACCGTTAAAGGTTATGGCATGGGTGACACTGCCGAAGGTAAAAACATCGCGCACCAGGTTAAGAAAATGAACATGGACGGCGTGCGTTATATCCGCGACCGTTTCAACGTTCCAGTAACCGACGAGCAGGTTGAAAACCTCTCTTACATCACCTTCCCTGAAGGTTCTGAAGAGCACACCTATCTGCACGCTCAGCGTCAGAAACTGAACGGCTACCTGCCGTCCCGTCAGGTGAACTTCACTGAGAAACTGGAACTGCCAGCGCTGGAAGACTTCTCTCAGCTGCTGGAAGAGCAGAACAAAGAGATCTCCACCACTATCGCCTTCGTTCGTGCCCTGAACGTGATGCTGAAGAACAAGTCGATCAAAGATCGTCTGGTTCCAATCATTGCTGACGAAGCGCGTACCTTCGGTATGGAAGGTCTGTTCCGTCAGATCGGTATCTACAGCCCGAACGGTCAGCAGTACACCCCGCAGGACCGCGAGCAGGTTGCATACTACAAAGAAGACGAGAAAGGTCAGATCCTGCAGGAAGGTATCAACGAGCTGGGTGCAGGCGCATCCTGGCTGGCTGCTGCGACCTCTTACAGCACTAACAACCTGCCGATGATCCCGTTCTACATCTACTACTCCATGTTCGGTTTCCAGCGTATCGGTGACCTGTGCTGGCAGGCTGGCGACCAACAGGCTCGCGGCTTCCTGGTGGGTGGTACTTCCGGTCGTACGACCCTGAACGGTGAAGGTCTGCAGCACGAAGATGGTCACAGCCACATTCAGTCTCTGACTATCCCTAACTGTATCTCTTACGACCCGTCGTACGCGTACGAAGTGGCAGTCATCATGCATGACGGTCTGACCCGTATGTACGGTGAAGCGCAAGAGAACATTTACTACTACATCACCACCCTGAACGAAAACTACCACATGCCGGCCATGCCAGCAGGTGCCGAGGAAGGTATCCGTAAAGGTATCTACAAACTCGAAACCGTTGCAGGTAGCAAAGGTAAAGTTCAGCTGCTGGGCTCCGGCTCTATCCTGCGTCACGTCCGTGAAGCAGCACAGATCCTGGCGAACGACTACGGCGTAGGTTCTGACGTTTACAGCGTAACCTCCTTCACCGAACTGGCACGTGATGGCCAGGATTGTGAGCGCTGGAACATGCTGCACCCAATGGAAACCCCACGCGTTCCGTACATCGCTCAGGTGATGAACGACGCGCCAGCGGTGGCTTCTACTGACTATATGAAACTGTTCGCTGAGCAGGTTCGTACTTACGTACCAGCTGATGACTATCGCGTTCTGGGTACTGACGGCTTCGGTCGTTCAGACAGCCGCGAAAACCTGCGTCACCACTTCGAAGTTGATGCTTCTTACGTGGTTGTAGCAGCACTGGGCGAACTGGCTAAACGTGGCGAAATCGATAAGAAAGTGGTTGCGGATGCAATTACCAAATTCAACATCGATGCAGAAAAAGTTAACCCGCGTCTGGCGTAAGAGGTAAAAGAATAATGGCTATCGAAATCAATGTACCGGACATCGGGGCTGATGAAGTTGAAATCACCGAGATCCTGGTCAAAGTAGGCGACAAAGTTGAAGCTGAACAGTCGCTGATCACCGTAGAAGGCGACAAAGCCTCTATGGAAGTCCCGTCTCCACAGGCTGGCATCGTTAAAGAGATCAAAGTATCTGTTGGCGATAAAACCGAGACTGGCAAACTGATCATGATTTTCGATTCCGCCGACGGTGCAGCAGCAGCTGCACCTGCGCAGGAAGAGAAGAAAGAAGCCGCTCCGGCCGCCGCTGCTCCAGCAGCTGCCGCGAGCGCGAAAGAAGTCAACGTGCCTGACATCGGCGGTGACGAAGTTGAAGTCACTGAGATCCTGGTGAAAGTAGGCGATACCGTTGCGGCCGAGCAGTCTCTGATCACCGTAGAAGGCGACAAAGCCTCTATGGAAGTCCCGGCGCCGTTCGCGGGTACCGTTAAAGAGATCAAGATCAACACCGGCGACAAAGTGTCTACCGGCTCCCTGATCATGGTCTTCGAAGTGGCAGGCGCAGCGCCTGCTGCTGCCCCGGCTCAGGCTGCTGCTCCGGCACCGGCTGCTGCTCCAGCTGCGGCTGGCGGTGCGAAAGACGTTAACGTACCGGACATCGGCGGTGACGAAGTTGAAGTGACCGAAGTGATGGTGAAAGTGGGCGACAAAGTTGCTGCTGAACAGTCACTGATCACCGTTGAAGGCGACAAAGCTTCTATGGAAGTGCCTGCGCCGTTCGCGGGTACCGTTAAAGAGATCAAAATCAGCACCGGCGACAAAGTGTCTACCGGCTCCCTGATTATGGTCTTCGAAGTGGAAGGCGCTGCGCCTGCTGCGGCTCCGGCTGCCGCTGCCGCTCCGGCACCTGCTGCTGCACCGGCTCAGGCTGCTAAACCTGCGGCACCAGCTGCGAAAGCGGAAGGCAAATCTGAGTTCGCTGAAAACGACGCTTACGTTCACGCCACCCCGCTGATTCGTCGCCTGGCGCGCGAATTTGGTGTAAACCTGGCGAAAGTGAAAGGCACCGGCCGTAAAGGCCGTATCCTGCGCGAAGACGTTCAGGCTTACGTGAAAGACGCGGTGAAACGCGCCGAAGCTGCACCTGCTGCAGCCACCGGTGGCGGTATCCCGGGCATGCTGCCATGGCCGAAAGTGGACTTCAGCAAGTTCGGCGAAATCGAAGAAGTGGAACTGGGCCGTATCCAGAAGATCTCTGGTGCGAACCTGAGCCGTAACTGGGTGATGATCCCGCATGTTACTCACTTCGATAAAACTGATATCACCGATCTGGAAGCGTTCCGTAAACAGCAGAACGCCGAAGCTGAGAAGCGTAAACTGGACGTGAAATTCACCCCAGTGGTCTTCATCATGAAAGCTGTTGCTGCGGCGCTTGAGCAGATGCCACGCTTCAACAGCTCCCTGTCCGAAGACGGCCAGAAGCTGACGCTGAAGAAATACATCAACATCGGTGTTGCGGTTGATACGCCAAATGGTCTGGTTGTTCCGGTCTTCAAAGACGTGAATAAGAAGAGCATCACTGAGCTGTCCCGTGAACTGACCGTGATCTCCAAGAAAGCGCGTGATGGTAAGCTGACTGCCGGCGAAATGCAGGGCGGCTGCTTCACTATCTCCAGCATCGGCGGCCTGGGCACCACCCACTTCGCGCCGATCGTGAACGCGCCGGAAGTGGCGATCCTCGGTGTCTCCAAGTCTGCGATGGAGCCGGTGTGGAATGGTAAAGAGTTTATGCCGCGTCTGATGATGCCGATTTCTCTCTCCTTCGACCACCGCGTGATCGACGGTGCTGATGGTGCGCGCTTCATTACCATCATCAACAACACCCTGAGCGACATTCGCCGCCTGGTGATGTAATCGAAGAGCCGGCCTGACGGCCGGCTTTTTTCTGGTAATCTCATGCAGTTCGTGAGTTTATTGGCGAAAGCAAAAATTCGTGAGCCGTTTGTTGTTTCAAAATTGTTAACAATTTTGTAAAATGCGAGCGGATAGAACGACCCGGTGGACGACGGGTATAAATTAAGAGGTCATGATGAGCACAGAAATCAAAACTCAGGTCGTAGTACTTGGGGCAGGCCCGGCAGGTTATTCCGCAGCATTCCGTGCCGCGGATTTAGGTCTGGAAACCGTCATCGTAGAACGTTACAACACCCTCGGTGGTGTTTGTCTGAACGTCGGCTGTATCCCTTCTAAAGCGCTGCTGCACGTAGCCAAAGTTATCGAAGAAGCCAAAGCGCTGGCTGAACACGGTATCGTCTTCGGCGAGCCGAAAACCGATATCGACAAGATTCGTACCTGGAAAGAGAAAGTTATCACTCAGCTGACCGGCGGTCTGGCCGGTATGGCCAAAGGCCGTAAAGTGAAAGTGGTAAACGGTCTGGGTAAATTTACCGGGGCAAACACCCTGGAAGTGGAAGGCGAAAACGGCAAAACCGTGATCAACTTCGACAACGCGATCATCGCGGCGGGCTCCCGTCCGATCGAACTGCCATTCATTCCACATGAAGATCCACGCGTGTGGGACTCCACCGATGCGCTGGAGCTGAAAACCGTTCCTGAACGCCTGCTGGTTATGGGTGGCGGTATCATCGGTCTGGAAATGGGCACCGTATACCATGCGTTGGGTTCACAGATTGACGTGGTTGAAATGTTTGACCAGGTTATCCCGGCTGCTGACAAAGACATCGTTAAAGTCTTCACCAAACGCATCAGCAAGAAGTTCAACCTGATGCTGGAAACCAAAGTGACTGCCGTTGAAGCGAAAGAAGACGGTATTTACGTTTCCATGGAAGGCAAAAAAGCTCCATCCGAGCCACAGCGTTACGACGCCGTGCTGGTGGCTATCGGCCGTGTGCCGAACGGTAAAAACCTGGAAGCAGGCGCAGCGGGCGTGGAAGTTGACGACCGTGGCTTCATCCGCGTTGACAAGCAGCTGCGCACCAACGTGCCGCACATCTTTGCTATCGGCGATATCGTCGGTCAGCCAATGCTGGCGCACAAAGGTGTTCACGAAGGCCACGTTGCCGCAGAAGTTATTGCCGGCATGAAGCACTACTTCGATCCGAAAGTGATCCCATCTATCGCTTACACCGAGCCAGAAGTTGCCTGGGTGGGTCTGACCGAGAAAGAAGCGAAAGAGAAAGGCATCAGCTACGAAACCGCCACCTTCCCGTGGGCTGCTTCTGGCCGTGCTATCGCTTCCGACTGCGCAGACGGTATGACCAAACTGATCTTCGACAAAGAGACTCACCGTGTGATCGGTGGTGCGATTGTCGGCACCAACGGCGGCGAGCTGCTGGGTGAGATCGGTCTGGCGATCGAAATGGGCTGTGACGCTGAAGACATCGCGCTGACCATCCACGCTCACCCGACTCTGCACGAGTCTGTTGGCCTGGCGGCAGAAGTGTTCGAAGGCAGCATCACCGACCTGCCAAACGCGAAAGCGAAGAAGAAGTAATTTTCTTCCGGCATGAAAAAAGCGGCTCCCGAGCCGCTTTTTTTTATCCTGCAAAACCTACTGCGCCACCAGTTGCGAGCCATCGCCCGGGTTAAAGGTCGGCATCGCTTTCGCTTCCTCCGCTGACTTCTCGCCGAGATTGGCCTGCCACACCCGATCGTCGCCGTTAATCATAAAGCTCATCACTCCGGTCTCGCCGTAGCTCACCGGCCAGGCGATCATCGCAAAGCCTGATTTGCTGTCTGGCAGGATGCGGAAATGGTAACCGTGATACCCCTGACCCGGCTCTTTCGGGCTGAAAGCCGGGCCGAGCGGGCTGGGCGTTTCACCGGGTTTCACCGGCCAGTAGAGCCCGTCTTTTTTACCCTCGCTGCTGACAATTTTCTGCGCATACTGGGTGGTGAGGGCGTAATAGCTCTCCTGCGCATCCACGTAAGCGTGCAGCGCCTCGATGGCGGCCAGCTCGTTGCGGCCCACTTCGCGGTTGAGGATCTCCTCTTTGGCTTCCTGCATATCGAACTGCCAGCCCTCGGCGCGTTTCACCACCGGGATTGGCAGCTGCCAGTGGTACTCGCCCACGGTGAGCCAGGCCATGTCGCCGTCGATCACCGTGTGATGGTTCACCTGCCAGTCGCGCTTAAAGCGATCCACCGCTTCCGGGTCAACGCCATCGGACGGTAAAAAGGTGCGCCAGTCCTCGCCGAGCAGGTTGCCGAGCTCTTTGTCGTTCTGCTCGTTAATCGCCTTCGCCAGCGCATCGGTTGCCTGTTCGGGTGTGCTGAAATGCTGTTGGGCAAAGACGCCGGTTGATACCATGAACAGCATCATTGCGCTAAGTAATTTACTTTTCATTGTCGTCTCCCTTAACGATGACGTAATTCACGGTGTTCACCGCCGCCCCGGCGTTCAGACATCTGGGCTCTGCCGCCGCTGCGCTGTTCCAGATTGCGGGCCGACTGCTGACGGCTCTGTATCCCACGCTGCTGCTGCGCCTGCCAGTTGGCCGAGCGGCTGTCGTTGCCGCTGAGGGCGTTGGCCCGCTGGTGCGTCTGCGTTGCCCGCTGCCGTGTCTGCTCGCTACGCTGTTGCGGCTGCGTCTTGCGGGCGGTCTCCTGACGTGCCGCCGTACGCTGGGTATTGCTTTCCCGTTTTGCGGTATGCGGGCGATCGCTGTCGTATCCCCGGTAGTTATCGCGCCGGGAGATTTGATTCAGCTGCTGGTTTGCCGCCTGACGCTGCCCGTCACGGGTGGCCGGACGCGCCGTCTGGGACAGATTTTTGCCCGTTAAACGCTCCATCTGGGTCATTGCCGCCTGGCGCTGGGCGTCGCGATTAACCGTACTTTGCGGCGTTGTGGCCCTGACGCTGGTATTGGCGGTCCGGCGCACGGCGGTGTTGTTCTGCGGATAGCGGTTATTCAGCTGGCTGGTGGCGTAGGGCACGCCGCCGCGATAGGCCGGGTTGTGCTGCCAGCCGCGGTTGGCATCCAGTCGCTCGCCACTGATTTTATTGAAGTTATCCACGTTGATGTTGATGTTGTTATCGCCATTACGCGAATAGCCACCGTGGTGATCGCCCCCATGATGGTCGTGATCCCAGTCATCATCGTCATCCCAGTCGATATTGCTGAAGATGGCGTAGGTCGTGGCGACCCCGAGGCTGAAGCCCAGCCCTTTGACCAGGCTGTCGGTGAACTGCTCCCCCGGAGGCGGCGGTAGATAGACCGGTGGGTAGCTGGTGTTCGGCCAGGTGCCGTAAACCGTGCTGGGGTTGTAGGTCGGGACGTACACTACCTGCGGATCGGCGGATTCAATCTTGATGACCGTCGGGGCAGGGGATGATGTCGACGTTGAGGTTGAGGTCGAAGCAGAGGCTTTTGGTGGTTCGGTTTTCGCCACCGTCGTCACCGTCTGCTGCGGTGTGGACTGCAGCGCGCCGGTCTGCTGCGCCAGCAGGCGTAAGCGCTGAACGGAGTCCATCACATCCTTCGGCTGGGCGAGAAACGCGTCGCCGAGATTCTGCACCCAGGGCGGATTTTCCCCCATCAGCGACATCAGCTGCGGGAAGGCGACCAGCGATTTCACGCTCGGATCCCAGGGCTGCCCCGCGACGGCCTGCACCGCCGCATCCCCCTGCATGCGGGGATTATCCCGCGACCACTGGGCCGCCTGGATCACGTTCGCCGGATAGGTGGCGGCCATCAACACTTGCGACAGCAGCGCGTCCGGGTAGAGGGCAACCGGGGCAACCCACTGATCGATTTGCGCTGCGGTGTAGGCCACCGGCACCTGAGGTACAGCCGCCGGGGCGGTTTGCGCTGTCGGAGCGGGCTGTACGGGTGGCGGTGGCTGAGTGAGGGTATCCGGTGCGCGGCTATTAACGTAGACGACGCCTGAGGCGGCTAACAGCCCGGCGCTACACAGGAGAGCAAGCAGATGTGGCTTAAGGGGCAACTTCATAATAAGACTCCGACGAGAGCGAGGCCGTGAGGCGGTTACGTTGCCGCGAGTATAGGCACCCGGGTATTACTTTTTTGACTTAAACTGGGAACCGTTCCGCATGGACGGGAAAAGAGTGTGAGCATTTATTACACAGATTATATCCGATGACGCAGAATCCGTTGGGGTTTCAAAATACACTCGCAAGCTGCTTTTTTGCGGAGAAAATTCTTCCCGCCACGCCGCTATACCATGCTTAACGATTCAGCAAACAATTTAATGTTGCTTTTTTGTAAACGGATTAACACTGTGTGAAAATCCTGCTATGCTGCCCGACGCGGTATCGGGCATTTACCCTACAAACTGCTGTCTCACAGGAGCGTGAAGAGAACGCCGGCCGCATATGACAATGAGAGCGAGGAGAACCGTCGTGCTAGAAGAATACCGTAAGCACGTAGCAGAACGTGCCGCCGAGGGGATTGTACCGAAACCCTTAGATGCTACCCAGATGGCTGGGCTCGTCGAGCTGCTGAAGAATCCGCCACAAGGCGAAGAAGAATTCCTGTTAGATCTGTTGATCAACCGTGTACCGCCAGGCGTCGATGAAGCCGCCTACGTCAAAGCCGGTTTCCTTGCTGCGATTGCCAAAGGCGACGCAACCTCCCCACTGGTTACCCCTGAAAAAGCGATTGAACTGCTCGGCACCATGCAGGGTGGTTATAACATTCATCCGCTGATTGATGCGCTGGACAGCGATACGCTGGCGCCGATTGCCGCCAAAGCCCTGTCCCATACGCTGCTGATGTTCGATAACTTCTATGACGTCGAAGAGAAAGCGAAAGCGGGCAATACCTACGCGAAGCAGGTCATGCAGTCCTGGGCTGACGCTGAATGGTTCCTGAGCCGCCCTGCGCTGGCGGAAAAAATGACCGTCACCGTCTTCAAGGTGACCGGCGAAACCAACACCGATGACCTCTCTCCGGCGCCGGATGCCTGGTCACGCCCGGATATCCCACTGCACGCCCTGGCGATGCTGAAAAACGCCCGTGAAGGCATTGAGCCGGATCAGCCGGGTGCCGTAGGCCCGATCAAGCAGATCGAAGCGCTGCAGCAGAAAGGTTTCCCGCTGGCCTACGTCGGTGACGTCGTCGGTACCGGTTCTTCCCGTAAATCCGCGACCAACTCCGTGCTGTGGTTTATGGGCGATGACATCCCTCACGTGCCGAACAAGCGCGGCGGCGGTCTGTGCCTCGGCGGCAAAATTGCCCCTATCTTCTTCAACACCATGGAAGATGCTGGCGCACTGCCAATCGAAGTTGACGTGAATAACCTGAACATGGGCGACGTGATTGACGTGTACCCGTTCAAAGGCGAAGTGCGCAACCACGAAACTAACGAACTGCTGGCAAGCTTTGAGCTGAAAACCGACGTGCTGATCGACGAAGTGCGTGCCGGTGGCCGTATCCCGCTGATCATCGGTCGCGGCCTGACCACCAAGGCGCGTGAAGCGCTGGGTCTGCCGCACAGCGACGTATTCCGTCAGGCGAAAGACGTTGCGGAAAGCAACCGTGGTTACTCTCTGGCGCAAAAAATGGTGGGTCGCGCATGCGGCGTAGCCGGTATCCGTCCGGGTGCTTACTGCGAGCCGAAGATGACCTCCGTGGGCTCTCAGGACACCACCGGTCCAATGACCCGTGACGAACTGAAAGACCTGGCGTGCCTGGGCTTCTCCTCTGACCTGGTGATGCAGTCCTTCTGCCACACCGCGGCCTATCCGAAGCCGGTTGACGTTACCACGCACCACACGCTGCCGGACTTCATTATGAACCGCGGCGGTGTCTCTCTGCGTCCGGGCGACGGCGTGATCCACTCCTGGCTGAACCGCATGCTGCTGCCGGATACCGTCGGTACCGGTGGTGACTCCCACACCCGTTTCCCGATTGGGATCTCCTTCCCGGCGGGCTCTGGTCTGGTGGCCTTTGCCGCTGCAACCGGCGTGATGCCGCTGGACATGCCGGAATCCGTTCTGGTGCGTTTCAAAGGTAAAATGCAGCCGGGCATCACCCTGCGTGACCTGGTCCATGCGATCCCGCTGTACGCCATCAAACAGGGCCTGCTGACCGTTGAGAAGAAAGGTAAGAAAAACATCTTCTCTGGCCGCATCCTCGAGATCGAAGGTCTGCCGGATCTCAAAGTTGAGCAGGCGTTCGAGCTGACCGATGCCTCCGCTGAGCGTTCCGCTGCGGGCTGTACCATCAAGCTGAACCAGGCGCCAATCGAAGAGTACCTGACCTCCAACATCGTGCTGCTGAAGTGGATGATCGCTGAAGGCTACGGCGACCGTCGTACCCTGGAGCGTCGTATTCAGGGCATGGAAAAATGGCTGGCGGATCCACAGCTGCTGGAAGCCGATGCTGACGCAGAATACGCGGCGGTTATCGACATCGATCTGGCCGACATCAAAGAGCCAATCCTGTGTGCACCGAACGATCCAGACGACGCGCGTCTGCTCTCTGACGTCCAGGGCGACAAGATCGACGAAGTGTTCATCGGTTCCTGTATGACCAACATCGGTCACTTCCGTGCTGCCGGTAAACTGCTGGATACCCACAAAGGCCAGCTGCCGACCCGTCTGTGGGTGGCACCGCCAACCCGTATGGACGCGGCGCAGCTGACCGAAGAGGGCTACTACAGCGTGTTCGGTAAGAGCGGGGCGCGTATCGAAATCCCTGGCTGTTCCCTGTGTATGGGCAACCAGGCGCGCGTGGCTGACGGTGCGACTGTGGTTTCCACCTCAACCCGTAACTTCCCGAACCGTTTAGGTACCGGTGCAAACGTCTACCTGGCCTCTGCGGAGCTGGCGGCAGTTGCGGCGCTGATTGGCAAGCTGCCAACGCCGGAAGAGTACCAGACCTTTGTGGCGCAGGTTGATAAGACTGCGGTAGATACCTATCGCTATCTGAACTTCGATCAGCTCTCTCAATACACCGAGAAGGCTGACGGGGTGATCTTCCAGACAGCAGTATAATCACCGCACCCGTCTGAATGCCCGGTGGCGCTACGCTTACCGGGCCTACAAGACCCATCGCAACCGCGGTGGGTTTTTTATTTTCATTCCTTCCACGCGTTCCGCTTTTTTTCTTCCCCTGTGCTGCGATAATTACTTCAAGGGCTTTGCAGAGGAAAATACTATGGATTACGAATTTCTGCGTGATATCACCGGGGTGGTGAAAGTGCGTATGTCGATGGGCCACGAGGTGGTCGGTCACTGGTTCAATGAGGAAGTGAAAGAGAACCTGAGCCTGCTCGATGAAGTGGAACAGGCTGCGCGCGCGATTAAAGGCAGTGAACGATCCTGGCAACGCACCGGGCATGAATACACGCTGTGGATGGATGGCGAAGAGGTGATGGTGCGCGCCAACCAGCTGGAGTTTTCCGGTGACGAGATGGAAGAGGGGATGAACTACTACGATGAAGAGAGCCTGTCGCTGTGCGGCGTGGAGGACTTTCTTCAGGTGGTGGCGGCCTACCGCGATTTCATGAAACAGAAGTAATATCCGGAGCCTCCCTGCTCCGGACGCATCTTATACGGTCGTAATGTTGCGGCCGTAGTAAATTTCGCGCATCTCTTTCCACAGCAGGTCGGTAATGACCTTGCGCTCGTCTTCGCTTAAATCTTCCGGCTTTGTGTGGAACATATAGTGCTTAAGGTCGAACTCCTTCAGCAGCATTTTGGTATGGAAGATATTTTCCTGATAGACGTTCACATCCACCATGTCATACAGCGATTTCATATCCTCAGACATGAAGTTCTGAATCGAGTTAATTTCATGATCGATAAAGTGCTTCATGCCGTTGATATCACGGGTAAAGCCGCGCACGCGGTAATCAATGGTTACGATGTCGGACTCAAGTTGATGAATTAAGTAATTCAGCGCGTTGAGGGGCGAAATCACACCGCAGGTCGACACTTCAATATCGGCACGGAAAGTACATAGCCCACCTTCCGGGTGACTCTCCGGGTAAGTGTGCACGCAGATATGGCTCTTATCGAGATGGGCCACCACCGCTTCCGGCAGTGGGCCAGGGTGCTCGGTGTTATCGATAAGCGTGGGGTCAACCGGCTCTTCGCTGACCAGAATAGTGACGCTGGCACCCTGGGGCTCATAATCCTGACGGGCGATGTTCAGGATATTGGCGCCGATAATAGAGCAGGTTTCTGACAGGATCTCGGTCAGTCGGTTGGCGTTATAGAGTTCATCGATATAGGCGATATAACCATCGCGCTCTTCCGCCGTTTTCACATAGCAGATATCGTAAATACAAAAACTCAGGCTTTTGGTCAGGTTGTTAAAGCCATGCAGTTTCAGCTTTTTCAATTCATTCACCCCCTCAGAGCGTCTTGCAAATATTGCGGCAAAGCAAAGGCTGCGGTATGGACGGCCGGGTTGTAATAACGGCAGGTCAGATTGGCGTGCTGGAAGCGCGCCTGAATAATGCCGGTAGAGAGATGACGCAGGGCTTCATTATCCGTCGCCCAGGCAAAGGTCATCACGCCGCCGTAGTAGGTCGGGATCGCCGCCTGATAGAAGCTCACGTCGGTAAAGTAATGGCTCAGCTTACGGTGGCTGTCGAGGGCCTCATCCTGCTGCAGGAAGCAGACGCCGTTCTGGGCGACAAAGACGCCGCCGGGGTTCAGGCAGCGTTTGCAGCTCTCATAGAACGCAGAGGTAAACAGGCTCTCGCCCGGCCCAATCGGATCGGTGCAGTCGGAGATGATCACATCGAAGGTCTGCGTCGTCTGGTTAACAAAATTAACGCCGTCGTCGATCACCAACTGGAAGCGCGGATCGTCGTAGCTTCCGGCATTGTGATTGGGCAGATACTGGCGGCAGAAGGAGACCACCCCGGCGTCGATCTCTACCATGGTGATGCTTTCAATCGTTTTGTGGCGGGACACTTCACGCAGCATAGCGCCGTCGCCGCCGCCGATGATCAGCACATGTTTCGCATTGCCGTGGGCCAGCAATGGTACATGGGTCATCATCTCGTGATAAATGAATTCATCACGCTCGGTGGTTTGCACCACACCATCGAGCGCCATCACCCGGCCAAAGGCCGCGTTTACGAAAATGATCAGATCCTGATGATCGGTTTTCTCATGATAGAGCACGTTATCAATGGCAAAGTACTGTCCAAACTGGTCATGCAGCGTTTCGTGCCACAATGTCTTTTCGGCCATGGGATGATACCTCCTTTGTTAACACCCGGTTAAAACGGGCGAAACATCATAGCTAACAATGACCGTGGTTGCACGGTCATCAATTCAGCAAAAGGGCATCGGGAGGGGAGTTACTTAACGTAGGCGAGCAGGCTCAGCGAGTCGCGAGCCAGGGCTTTACATTTTTTTGCCGTGGGAATGCCGATGCCGCTGAGATCGCGGTAGCTGTCTTCACCGAGGGTTTTCATATCGAAACTGTCGTAGTTGCTCAGATCCCACTGGTTCTGCTGAGCAAAGAAGACCAGCGCGCGACGAATCTGACCGTTAGGTAAATTCTGGTAGCCACAGTCGTTTTTCAGAAATACAAACACCGCCGTTAAATCCGCCATGTCTTCGGCTTCATTTTCACTCAGCGCATAGCTGTTTGCGCAACTTATCATCAGGGTGCTGAACAGGATTGTTCGGAAAAACGTCTTCATTGCTTCTACCAATACGTCACGGAAATTCAACGTTAGCACACTTCCCGCCGGTGCGACGATCTTTATTATTTCCGCTTTTCTTGACCTTCCGGCAAGGGGAGGGTTTATGCTCATGGCATCGCCTGCTGCGAATAAGGAGATGAACATGCAACGCCGTGATTTTTTAAAATATTCTGCCGCACTGGGTGTCGCCAGTGCGTTACCGCTGTGGAGCCGAGCTGCTTTTGCCGCTGAGCATCCCGTTCTGCCAATCCCCAATTTACTCACCCCCGATGCGCGTAATCAGGTGAAGCTGGTGGTGCAGGCGGGCAAAACGACCTTCGGACCGCACAACGCCACCACCTGGGGCTACAACGGCAATCTGCTGGGCCCGGCCATTCAGCTACGCAAGGGAAAAGCGTTAACCGTTAATATTCACAACACCCTTAATGAAGAGACCACCGTCCACTGGCATGGTCTGGAAGTGCCGGGCGAGGTGGACGGGGGCCCGCACGGCATCATCAAACCCGGCGGCCAGAGAACGGTGACCTTTACCCCGGAGCAGCGGGCGGCGACCTGCTGGTTCCATCCTCATCAGCACGGAAAAACCGGGCATCAGGTGGCGATGGGGCTCGCCGGGCTGGTGCTGATTGAGGATGACGAAAGCCGCCTGCTGCGCCTGCCAAAGCAGTGGGGCATCGACGATGTGCCGGTGATCGTCCAGGACAAAAAGTTTGCCGCTGACGGGCAGATTGACTATCAGCTGGATGTGATGAGCGCCGCGGTGGGCTGGTTTGGCGATACGCTGCTGACCAACGGCGCGATCTACCCGCAGCACAATGCCCCGAAAGGCTGGCTACGCCTGCGCCTGCTCAACGGCTGTAATGCGCGCTCGCTTAACTTTGCCGCCAGCGATAAACGCCCGCTGTACGTAGTCGCCAGCGACGGAGGGCTACTGGCTGAGCCGGTGAAAGTGACCGAGCTGCCGATGCTGATGGGCGAGCGTTTTGAGGTGCTGGTGGATATCAGCGACGGTAAGGCGTTTGACCTGATGACCCTGCCGGTCAGCCAGATGGGAATGGCGGTGGCGCCGTTCGATAAGCCGCAGCCGGTGCTGCGCATTCAGCCGCTGCTGGTGACGGCTTCCGGCGAGTTGCCGGATACGTTGACCAGCATGCCGGCTCTGCCGTCGCTGGAGGGGCTGACTGAGCGAAAACTGCAGCTGTCGATGGATCCGATGCTCGACATGATGGGCATGCAGGCCTTAATGAAGAAGTACGGCCATCAGGCCATGGCGGGGATGGATCACGGCCAGATGGATCATGGCAACATGGGCGGGATGGATCACAGCATGCATGGGTTCGACTTCCGTAACGGCAACCGAATTAACGGCAAAGCCTTCGATATGCACACGCCGCAGTTCGCGGCCGCGAAAGGGCGGTATGAGCGTTGGACGATCTCCGGGGAAGGGGACATGATGCTGCATCCGTTCCATATTCACGGCACCCAGTTCCGCATCCTGACGGAAAACGGTAAAGCGCCTGCGATGCATCGCGCGGGCTGGAAGGATACGGTGCGCGTTGAGGGCGGGGTGAGCGAGGTATTAGTGAAGTTCGATCATGACGCGCCGAAAGAGTATGCCTATATGGCGCACTGCCATCTGTTAGAGCATGAAGATACGGGGATGATGCTCGGATTTACGGTGTAAAAAAGCCGGGTGGCGGCTACGCCTTACCCGGCCTACAGTTCTAAAAACGGCAACTTTCGTTGCCGTTTTGCTTTTACTTCTCGTCAGGCAACGCGTAGGCAACAATATAGTCGCCCATCTTCGTCCCAAATGAACCGTGACCACCTGCGGAGATCACCACAAACTGCTTACCATTGGCCTCATAGGTCATTGGCGTGGCTTGTCCACCGGCTGGCAGGCGACCCTGCCACAGTTTCTCACCGTTGCTCATGTTGTACGCGCGCAGGTAGTTATCGGCAGTTGCACCAATAAACAGCACGTTACCGGCGGTGGAGATTGGGCCACCCAGCATTGGCATACCCATATTGAACGGCACCGGGATCGGCATCGGGAACGGCATGCTGTCCTGTGGCGTACCAATACGTTTTTTCCATACGACCTGATTGGTTTTCAGATCCAGCGCGGAGATATAACCCCAGGCAGGCTGTTTACACGGCAGGCCAAACGGAGAGAGGAACGGGTTCAGCGTCACGCCGTACGGCACGCCGTACTGCGGCTGAATACCGGATTCGGTACCGGTACCCTGCGCGTCTTTCGGCTGCTCCATTGGGTTGCCCGGACCGCGTGGGATCAGCTTCGAGACAAACGGCAGCGCCATCGGGTTGGCAATCGCCACCTGACGGTTCGGATCCACGGAGATACCGCCCCATTCGAACATCCCCAGGTTACCCGGGAAGACCAGCGTGCCCTGCTCGGACGGTGGTGTGAAGATGCCTTCATAGCGCATCTGGTGGAACATCACGCGACACACCAGCTGGTCAAACATCGTGGCGCCCCACATGTCTGCCCCACTGAGGTCTTTCTTCGGACGGAAGCTCAGATCCGAGAACGGCTGGGTTTTGGTAACGTAGTCGCCTTTCGCTGCGCCCTGCGGAACCGGTTTTTCCGGCGCCGGCACGACCAATTGGCCGTTACGACGATCCAGCACGAAGATATTGCCGGTTTTCGCCGGGGCGTAGATCACCGGTACGGTCTGGCCGTTAACGTTGATGTCCGCCAGCGTCGGCTGGGACGGCATATCCATATCCCACAGATCGTGATGAACGGTCTGATAGCTCCACGCCAGTTTACCGGTGGTTGCGTTCAGCGCCAGGACAGAGCTGGCATAACGTTCCTGTTCCGGCGTACGGTTACCACCCCAGATATCCGGTGTGGTCACGCCCATCGGCAGGTAGACCAGGTCCAGCTTCGCGTCATAGGCCGCTGGTGCCCAGGAGTTCGGCGAGTTGAAGGTAAAGGTGTGTTCATCCGACGGGATGGCGTTTGGATCTTTCGCACCCGGATCAAAGGCCCACAGCAGTTTACCGGTGTTGACGTCAAAACCGCGGATAACGCCGGAGGTTTCGCGCACGGAGAAGTTATCCGTTACCGAACCGGCAATCACGATGGTTCTGTCAGTGATGATTGGCGGCGAGGTTGGCTCATACAGACCCGGAGTCTGATCCGGCATGTTGGTCTGCAGATTCAGCACGCCTTTGTTGGCAAAGGTTTCGCACAGCTTGCCGGTTTCGGCGTTAATGGCAAACAGACGACCGTCGTTGACCGGCAGCATAATGCGGCGCGGACAGTCGGCGATCACTTCCGGACTGGCGTTATCAGCGCGTGCTTCGTGGTAAGAGACACCACGGCAGGTCACGTGCTGGAACGAGTTATTGGTCTTCAGCTGCGGATCGAAGTGCCACTTCTCTTTACCGGTGGCGGCATCCAGCGCGAACAGACGCTGGTGAGCGGTACAGAGGTAAAGCATATTGCCCACTTTAATCGGCGTCACTTCGTTGGTCAGTTCGCCCGGATCGTTGGGTTGCTTCAGGTCGCCGGTACGGAATACCCAGGCCTCTTTCAGCTTATGCACGTTATCGGCATTGATCTGCTTCAGCGGGGAGTAGCGTTGGCCTTCCTGATTACGACCATAGGCAGGCCAGTCGGCATCTGCCACTTCGGAAATCGGTGCGGCAGGGGTGGCGTCGGCATTCAGCGTGCCTTTCACCTCCTGCGGATCGTTAAATCCAGCCCAGGTCAGGATCCCGCCGCTGATCAGCAGCGCCACGACCAGCGCGGTAACGGCACCGCCGGAGCGTACGAACAGGCGACGCCAGACGAAGGGCAGGATCAGCCAGATACCGAAGAAGACCAGGATATCGCTGCGCGGGGTCAGAGCCCAGAAGTCAAAGCCGACCTCCCAGACGCCCCAGATCATCGTGGCAAGCAGTAAGGCGGCATAAAGCCACAGTGCTGATTGTTTACTGCGCCATAACATCAGGGCGACACCTAACATGACTACGCCAGCAATGGGGTAGTACCAGGAACCACCAATGGCTACCAGCCAGACTCCACCTATTAACAGGTAGAGCCCGCACAGGGCTGCGAACAGCGCTGTTAGCTTCACGAGTAACCGTGAATGTTGAACTTTTGTTTCCGCCATAAAAAGTACTCTTTAAGTTTGTTAATTTTTTGATAGCAATTAAGTATAGGACTTAACAAGTGTGATCGGAATCACAAATCTGGCTTTTATGAACAGATGCGCCAGGAGGATCTATTTGCTGGTATACTTCAGGGCTTATGTAGCGATGCCGGACGTGAAGCCATCGGCATTGAGAAATTCGTTATAAAAACATACGGTTAGTAAAATGAAACATACTGTTGAAGTGATGATCCCGGAAGCGGAGATCAAAGCGCGTATCGCCGAACTCGGTCGTCAGATCACCGAACACTATAAAGACAGCGGCAGCGAGATGGTGCTGGTGGGTCTGTTACGCGGTTCCTTCATGTTTATGGCCGATCTCTGCCGCGAAGTGCAGGTCTCCCATGAAGTCGATTTTATGACCGCCTCCAGTTATGGCAGCGGTATGTCGACCACTCGTGATGTGAAAATTCTCAAAGACCTGGATGAAGACATTCGCGGCAAAGATGTTCTGATTGTTGAAGACATCATCGACTCCGGTAACACCCTGTCGAAGGTGCGCGAAATTCTCAGCCTGCGTGGACCAAAATCGCTGGCGATCTGTACCCTGCTGGACAAACCGACCCGCCGTGAAGTTCAGGTTCCCGTGGAGTATGTCGGTTTCTCAATTCCGGACGAATTCGTGGTGGGCTACGGCATTGACTATGCTCAGCGCTATCGTCATCTGCCGTATGTCGGCAAAGTGGTGCTGCTGGACGAGTAAAGTAAGGTGGGTATTGCCCGGTGGCGCTACGCTTACCGGGCCTATGGACCGCACTTTTGTAGGCCGGGTAAGGCGACGCCGCCACCCGGCTTTTTTACAGGCTTATTTGTGATTTTCGTGCTTCTGGGTCAGGTTTGAGACGCCCCGACGGTAGCGCTGCTCCAGGGTTTCCCGGTTGGTGGCGGTCACTTCCAGATCGCGCAGCAGGCCGTCGTGAATGCCATACGCCCAGCCGTGGATCGTCACTTTCTGTCCGCGTTTCCAGGCCGACTGCATAATGGTGGAGTGACCGAGGTTGTACACCTGCTCCATCACGTTCAGTTCACAGAGGGTATCCAGGCGACGCTCCTGCGGCATTTGCCCCAGCAGTGAGCTATGTTTGAACCAGATATCACGAATGTGCAGCAGCCAGTTGTCGATCAGACCCAGTTCCGTGTTCTCGACCGCCGCCTGAACGCCGCCGCAGCCGTAGTGACCGCAAATAATGATGTGTTCGACTTCCAGCACGTCGACCGCATACTGCACTACGGACAGGCAGTTCAGGTCGGTGTGGATCACCAGGTTCGCGACGTTACGGTGAACAAAGAGTTCGCCCGGTTCGAGGCCAGTCAGACGTTCAGCGGGAACGCGGCTGTCGGAGCATCCAATCCAGAGAAAGCGTGGTTTCTGCGCCTGAGACAGTTTCTCAAAAAATCCGGAATCTTCCTCCAGCAGCATCTTTGACCATAGTGCGTTATTGCTGATGAGTGTATCTATGTCATTCATGGAGATAAACGGCCTGTAACCGGGTTAATGCGTTGCGCTAATATAGGGCAACTCGATTTTTTTTAAAACAACACTTCGCGTGTCAGCACTATAGGTAACTCTATTTCATGACCATTGCACTGGAGCTCGAGCAGCTTAAAAAAACCTATCCGGGTGGTGTCCAGGCACTGCGCGGCATAGATCTTAAAGTCGAAGCCGGTGATTTTTATGCGCTTCTGGGGCCCAACGGGGCAGGTAAGTCCACCACCATCGGGATTATCAGCTCGCTGGTGAATAAATCCTCCGGCCATGTAAAAGTCTTCGGCTACGACCTGGAAAAGGACGTGGTGAACGCCAAACGCCAGCTGGGGCTGGTGCCGCAGGAGTTTAACTTCAACCCGTTTGAGACCGTGCAGCAGATTGTGGTCAACCAGGCGGGCTACTACGGCGTGGAGCGTAAAGAGGCGGTTGAGCGCAGCGAAAAATATCTTAAGCAGCTCGATCTGTGGGAAAAACGCAACGAACGTGCGCGGATGTTGTCAGGCGGTATGAAGCGTCGCCTGATGATTGCCCGGGCGTTAATGCACGAGCCAAAACTGCTGATTCTGGATGAACCGACCGCCGGGGTGGATATCGAACTTCGCCGCTCGATGTGGGGCTTTTTGAAGGATTTAAACGACAAAGGCACCACCATTATCCTGACCACTCACTATCTGGAAGAGGCGGAGATGCTGTGCCGTAATATCGGTATCATTCAGCACGGCGAGCTGGTGGAGAACACTTCGATGAAGAGCCTGCTCTCCAAGCTGAAATCCGAAACCTTCATCCTCGATCTGGCGGCGAAAAGCGCGCTGCCGAAGCTGGAAGGTTATCAGTACCGTCTGGTGGATACCTCAACGCTGGAAGTGGAAGTCCTGCGCGAGCAGGGGATCAACAGCGTCTTCAGCCAGCTGAGCCAGCAGGGGATTCAGGTATTAAGTATGCGTAATAAAGCAAACCGACTGGAAGAGCTGTTCGTCTCCCTGGTCCATGAGAAACAAGGAGATCGCGCATGATGCAGCTTTACTGGGTGGCGCTGAAAAGTATCTGGGCCAAAGAGATCAACCGCTTCATGCGCATCTGGATCCAGACCCTGGTGCCGCCGGTGATCACCATGACCCTCTACTTTATTATCTTCGGCAACCTGATTGGCTCGCGGATCGGTGAGATGCACGGCTTCACCTATATGCAGTTTATCGTGCCTGGCCTGATTATGATGGCGGTGATCACCAACGCCTATGCCAACGTGGCGTCGTCGTTCTTCAGCGCCAAGTTCCAGCGCAACATTGAAGAGCTGCTGGTGGCCCCGGTGCCCACCCACGTTATCATTGCCGGCTACGTCGGCGGTGGCGTGGCGCGCGGCCTGTGCGTCGGCGTGCTGGTAACGGCCATTTCTCTGTTCTTTGTGCCGTTCCAGGTGCACTCCTGGCTGTTTGTCGGCCTGACGCTGCTGCTGACGGCGGTCCTGTTCTCGCTGGCCGGTCTGCTGAATGCGGTATTCGCCAAAACCTTTGACGATATCAGCCTGATCCCGACCTTCGTTCTGACGCCGCTGACCTACCTCGGCGGGGTGTTCTACTCCCTGACGCTGCTGCCGCCGTTCTGGCAGGGGCTGTCACACCTGAACCCGATCGTCTATATGATCAGCGGCTTCCGCTTTGGCTTCCTCGGCATTTCCGACGTGCCGCTGGCAACCACCGTCGGCGTGCTGGTGATCTTCATCGTTGCCTTCTACCTGCTGTGCTGGAACCTCATCCAGCGCGGACGCGGACTGCGCAGCTGATCCTCAGGCCCGGCGGCGTCCTGCTGCCGGGCCGGTTTATTGACCACCATCACCCCCTCATTCCCCTATCCCCGCTAGACTACCCCTTTCTGAGGAGAGGTGACGATGCTGGGTTGGGTGATCACGTGCCATGATGAACATGCGCAGGAGATGGCGGAGAAGCTCGCCGTCCGGTTTGGGCCGCTGGTGCAGTGCCAGGTGGTTAATTTCTGGCGCGGATTAAGCGTCAATATGCTCAGCCGCATGCTGTGCGATGCCCAGCATCATGTCGACAGCGGAGACGGGGTAATCTTTCTGACCGACATCTCCAGCGCGGCGCCCTATCGTGCGGCGGCACTGCTTAGCCACAAGCACGACAACTGCGAGGTGATCTCCGGCATCAGCTATCCATTGCTGGAGATGATGTATCCTCTGCGGGAGATGACCGACAGCATCGGCTTTCGCGACACCATCGTTGCCCGTGGCGCGCCGCAGGTCAGCAGCCTGTGGCATCAGCAGCAGAAAAACCCGCCCTTTGTCCTGCTCCATAGCCCGGAGAAATATTAAGCATTGGTATTGCTGGCGCTTTTGTTACAATGGCGTCCGTTTTTCGTACTGAATAAATCCCTATGCTCTCGCGTATTTTTTTCCTGCTTCTGCTGCTGGTCTCCGGCGGCGTGTCTGCCAGTCTGCTCAGCCAGCAAGGGCTCCCGCCTCGCTATATGCAAACCACCGAAGATGCCGCCATCTGGGCGCAGATGGGTAACAAAGTCGTGACCGTCGGCAACGTGCGCGCCGGGCAGATTATTGCAGTGGTGCCCACCGCGGCGGATTACTATGAGTTTCGCTTTGGCTTTGGCACCGGCTTTATCGACAAAGAGCATCTGGGCGAGGTGCAGGGAAAGCAGCGCGTGGAGGACAGCCTCGGCGATCTGAACAAGCCGCTCAGCAACCAGAACCTGATCACCTGGAAGGATACGCCGGTCTACAATGCCCCCAATGCCGGCAGCGCCCCGTTCGGCACCCTGACAGACAATCTGCGCTACCCGATCCTCAGCAAGCTAAAGGATCGACTTAATCAGACCTGGTACCAGATCCGCATCGCCAACCGCCTGGCCTGGGTCAGTAGCCTGGACGCGCAGGAGGATAATGGCCTGCCGGTGCTGACCTATCACCATATCCTGCGCGACGAAGAGAACACCCGCTATCGCCATACCTCCACCACCACCAGCGTGCGCGCCTTCAATAACCAGATGGCCTGGCTACGCGATCAGGGTTATACCACGCTGACGATGTACCAGCTGGAAGGCTATGTACGCAACAAGATGAATCTGCCGGCGCGCGCGGTGGTCATCACCTTTGACGACGGCCTGAAGTCGGTCAGCCGCTACGCCTGGCCGATCCTGAAGCAGTACGGTTTTCACGCTACGGCGTTCATTATCTCCTCGCGGATCAAAGCCCACCCGCTGAAATGGGATCCGAAGACGCTGCAGTTTATGAGCATTTCCGAGCTGCGTGAGATCCAGGATGTCTTTGACGTGCAGTCGCACACCCATTTTCTGCATCGGGTGGATAACAACCGCCATCCAATCCTGCTGAGCCGCAGCTACCACAACGTGTTGATGGATTTTAAACACTCCCGCCGGGCGCTGGCGCAGTTTAATCCGCACGTGTTGTATCTCTCTTATCCGTTCGGCGGCTATAACGACATCGCAGTAAAAGCGGCCAACGACGCCGGTTTTCACCTGGCAGTGACCACGGTGCAGGGCAAAGTAAAGCCGGGGGATAATCCGTTTCTGTTAAAACGTCTCTATATCCTGCGCACCGATTCGCTGGAGAGGATGTCGCGGCTGATCAGCAACCAGCCGCGGGGTTAGGGCTACTCATAATCGAGTGTAAAGGTGGCGGCGGCGTTAAAGTCGCCCGCTTTGAGCGTCTGACCATCCTTTTTCAGCTGCGCCGAAAAGTTGAGGTTCTCCTGGGCTGACCAGTCATTGCTGCGATCGTAGACAGCGCTGTTTGAACCGTCCGGCATCATGCTGAGGTTTTTATCGGTATTGGTCACCTTTACCCCCATCCCGCTGGCGCTGCCGCTGCTTTTTCCCAGCAGTTCATTGTCGGCAGAGAGATACGCGGTAGTCATCTTCACCGACAGCTTCGCGGTATAGCAGTTCTCGAGCGTCAGTGAGAACGGGATTTCTCGCGTCATCTCCTGCTTCACGTCGCTTAAAAAATAGTCCCCGAGTGCCACGTTGTTATCGCTGACGTTGCTGCCCTGCGCCACGCCTAATGCACAACTACTGGCAGGAACGGTGAAATTCAGGGTGCTGGATGAGGCCACAAAGGTGATGACCGGCTGGGTGGTTCCCCCAATCTGAAAACGTGCCAGCGTGCCGTTCAGGGAAAATCCGTTCGGTACGCCCTTTTGCGGCCGGAAATCAGGCGTTACCCACATCGTCATCTTCAGCCGCCACTGGGCATCGGCGCTTTCCCACGGGTACCCGCTGCTGATGGAGGGGAAAACATCTTCCGAACCGTTGCCGCCTTTCAGAAACAGCGACAGGTCGGGATGATCGCCGCTGTTGCCACAGCCGTCGGCGGTATAGCAGGTCAGCTCAAGGGTAAAATCGATCCCCGGAATGGTCGTCTTGATCAGGGCATAGCCTTCAGGCGTGGTGTAGCGGGTGTCCAGGCTGGCGCCGGCGTCGGTAATGAAATGCACCGCGTTGTCCCAGGGCTCAAGCGTTTTACACCCCAGCGGATTACCCCCCCTGAAAGGGATAACAAAGGTGTAGGTGGCGTTCAGGCGGGTTGGTGTAGTGACTCTGCCCGGCTCCAGCACCATAAGCGGTGAGTTGCCCACTGCGTAAGCCCCCGCCGCGTCTTCATTGATGTAGCAACTCATGTCAGCCAGCGCCGGACGGGTCAACAGCAGGACGAACAACCCGGCGAGTAAAATAAGCAAGGCTCTCACACCGATCTCTCTTTTTATTACGGCAGGGCGCAGGGCAGATTTGCCCTGCGCATAAATTTACTGGTATTCCACCAGGAAGGTGATCAGCGATGAGGCATCGCCGGGCGTCACATCGTCGATGGTTTTGTCATCGGCAATCACGATACGGGCGTTCATCGCCAGACTGGCGCCGCCGTCGGCAATCACCACCTTTTGTAACTGTCGGGTTTTACAGCTCAGACGGATGCCGTTATCCACGTCGCCCTTCCAGAGCTCAAATGCCGTGGCATGGGTTGCGCCAAAGTTATCGCTGGTGGAGGTCGAGCAGTCGCCGCCAGCACCTGCCATCGCCGTGACCTGCGCGGTACGCACTCCCGAACACTCGCTCAGAACGACGTTGAAGGCTTCAGTACGGCTCTTGTTAATCAGATCGGATTTAAATACGTCGTTAAATTTAATCTCCGTTGCCTCTGCACCTGCGGCATCCGTCACGTTTGCCGTACAGGTTCCCGGTACAACGGTGGAGACAAAGGTGGCGCTCAGCGAGCTGGTGCCGGTGATGGCCGCGTTGGAAAACGCGGAAAATAACCCACCAGCGAGGGCCAACGCGAGAATTGCAGTGTTGTGTTTCATCCTTGTTTCCTTACTCTGCAGGGTTATTCATAGGTAAAATTAAAGGTCGCCAGCGTCGAGAACTGTCCGGTCATGGCGCCGTCAGTTTTGGTTTCGATCAGTGTAGCCAGCAGGTCAACTTCCTTGCTGTTGATTTCACTGCTTGTCCAGACCAGGCGTTTACTGTCATCGGTAGCGTTAATTTCAAACGGCGCTTCAGGGGCGTCGGCGCGGGAAATGGCGAGAGCAACGTTACCCGCTCCGCCTTCAGGCACCGTAACGCTGTTGGCCAGCGCGGTTTTGACATCCGACGCCGTGCCGCTGACCACGGTTTTCAGCGCGGTCAGGCTGGACGGGCATTCTGTGATCACCAGCCTGAAGGGAAATTTCACCGCCCCGTTGGCAATATCGTCGACCCGGGCTTTGCCGTCGGTACCCAGCGTGATGGTATTGCTGGTGCCATCTCCGGTACCGCCATCAATTTTGATATCGCAGGTGGTTTCGCGAATATTCGCGCTAAAAGTGACATCCAGGTTATCCGCCGCCTGAGCGTAGCTGCTGCAGATAAGGAGCAGGGCGGCAGAGCACATCGCCTGCCGGGGGAGTTTGTTTAAAAAGATAGTCATGATGTTTGTTCCATCTATAGGTGACATATCTGGTTGTTCAAAATCGTGGTCAGTCCCACCTTCTGAGCGCCAGAATCCATTCGATAACGCACGGTACAGGTGCTTTCTTTGCCTGCGCCCCATACCACGCGCAGCGTTCCACTCTTTTCGATACCTCTGACATAGGCCTGGCCAGCCTGTCCGACTGTGCCAATTTCTTCTCCTTTTTGATTAAAAACCTCAGCCCCGAGGGGAATAAACCCCTGGTCATCACGCTGTAACTCCAGCACCGCCGAACGTCCCTGATTGGTGGCAAAATCAACCATCACGACGGCGCCGCTGCGCGGAATTGCCACCGTGCTGTTGTTTTTCACTTCAACGTCAGCCGTCAGCGTGCTGGTGTCGAGAGTGATGCGGTTCTCTTTGTACGCCGAGAGATACGGCAGCACGGCATAGCCAGACGTTCCAATCTCAGCGTTGCCGTTGGTCAACCTCGCGCCCGTCGCGCCACTGGCTTTCACCAGCGCCAGCGCGTCGGCCTCTCCCGGGCTGCCCGGCGTTAAGGTCAGGCCCCCGGCGTGGAGCAGCATGCCGCCGCTGTAGGTGGCGGAGTACTGCTGGCTGCGATCGCTGCTGGTTGATGCGGAGATGCCAAGCGGGCCCCAGGCGCTGTTGTAGCTGCCGTAGGTACTGATCTGGCTCAGGTTGCTGTCCGGGCTCTGGTTAGCAGTGGTGGTGACGCTATAGCTCAGACGGTTGTCAGCAGAGCTGCCGTTGGCGGTCATATTGAGACCATTGCTGCCTTTGAAGTCGGAATTCATCCCGATATTCAGGCTGGAAAAGCCCCCCGGGCGATGATGACTACCCGGCAGCGAATCAAACGGCAGGCTGACGCTCAGGTAGAGGCTGTCGTCCTGCCTGCCGGTGTCGTCATAGGTGCGCTGCAGCGAAACGGTGTAACTGCCGTAGCGAAACGTATTGCTGTAGCCCATCGAATAGCTGGAGGTCGTGCCGCTGGCGTTCCAGTAGCTTTGCCAGCTGCCGTTGACGTACAGCGAACCGAGATCGGTGGTCCGGGTTTTCAGGGGTTGGTTAATGTTGACCTGGAGCTGGTTCTTCATGCGTTGCAGGGCGTGGATGTCTTCGCGCTCGTCCCGATAGGTCATTCGTTCATGCAGTTCGGCGGCATCGTACAGGCTCAGATATTTTTCACTGGCATACCGGCTGGCGGAGAGGTTAAGGGAGGTCTGGGTTTCACTTACCGTTTTGTTATACGACAGACGATACCGTTCCCCCTCCATGGCGGGCAGGTCAGCGATCTGCGCCCGGGACCGGGTGATATCCAGAGCATACGCCCCCATGCGGGTATTCATTGCCAGCCCGGCGAGGAGGGCATAAAAGCCTACATCCAGATACTGCGCCCCGGTGTAATCGGTGAAAGTATTGTTGAGCCCGTAATAGATATCGCCATAGGCCAGCTGCGGCTTGTCATGCAGGGTATCGTCTTTCAACTGCCCTGCGCCGGTATCCCAGCGGGCAAATCCCGGGCGCAACATCTGCGCCACCGACGAATAGGGCACCGAAAAGGCGTGCTGGCTGCCGTCCGCCTCGGTGATGGTGACGTTCAGATCGTTACCGTACCCGGTGGTGTTGAGATCGTTAATCTCGAAGGCACCGGGCGGTACCGTGGTCTGGTAGATGGTATTCCCGCTTTGCGTTACCGTGACTTTGGCGTTGCTGTTGGCTACGCCGCGGATCGTCGGGGCATAGCTGGATAAGCCGTTGGGCAGCATCCGGTCATCGTTGTAGAGACGCACCCCTCGCAGGGAGACGGAATCAAAAGCATCGCCCCGGGTGTAGGAGTCCCCCACCAGCATCTGGGCTTTCAGGGGGATGATATCCCGCTGCAGGTAGATATCCTGCTGGGCATAGCGCGAGCCGGTTTCCCTGTCCCAGTTGGCATTGCCGCGGGAACGGAACCGCCATGCGCCGAGGTTAAAGCCGTAGCGGAGCCCCGCGTAGGCCGTATCCTGCGTTGACTGTGGATTCTGGCTGTGCCAGGCGTTGAGATCGTATGCCAGCAGGCCGACGGGAATACCTGCATCCCAGCGCGAAGCGTCAACGTAGCCCGGCGGGCGCCTGACCAGGTCGACCTGCGCAATCGTAAGATCAAGGGACTGGGTCGCCGTATCGAACGCCACCGAGGAGCCGGGATACGCTTTCGCCATATCCACACACCTGCCATCGTCTGTCAGCTGCGCGGTCTGTAGATCCAGCTGTTTCAGCAGCGGCAAGGTCAGGCAGGGGCTGGCCTGCGGGGTGCCGTTATCGTTAAACACCACGGCGGTGGTCATTTTCGCCACGCCGTTGACGCGGATTGCGGTGCGATACTCTCCGGGCATCACCGGGTTGCCCCGGGAATAGCGGCTTACGTCGATTTTGCTGCCGGTATTAAACAGAAACTGCTCGTTAAATTCGACATCATCCCGGGCCTGCGCGCTGACGGAGATCGCCGCACAAATCGATAAGCAGATAAAGGAGAAACGCCTGTTCATATCAAGGATGTCCGTATCCTGAGGTGCGGATAAGCAGGAATTAATTCACGGCTGACTGATGTTCTTCCGTGCCGCCGAAATCATTAATCGCCACCCATTTCACCGTGCCGGAAGTGGCCGTCGTCGCGCCGCCGATCTTCATCTCTTCGCGGGAGAAGGGTTTGATGGAGTGGCTCTCCACCGCCAGGTTTTTGCCTGCTGCGGCGAAGCTGGCGCTGGCCAGCGAGATATTCCACGGCGTGTTATTGCTGGCGACCAGATACGAGCCCTTCGCTTCGCGCTTCATCTGCCAGCTCAGCTGCTTGAGGGCGTCAGCAGGGGAGCCCGCCAGCCCGTCGGGGCGGAAGAAGAGCTTGATGCGCGTGCGGAAGGCCAGCTGTAAGCGGCTCCGATCGCCGTCATTTTTCGCTTTCGGCGGGACTTCGAGAACGTTAAACCACAGCAGGGATTCCCGGTCTTTTGGCATGGTCTGGCCGAGCCAGGTAATGCGGATGGCCTGCCCCTGCTGTGGATCCACGCGACTGACCGGTGGGGTAATAATAAACGGCAACTTAATTTGCTGGGGATCGACCGTATCGCGGCCATCATCAAGCCAGGACTGCACCAGCAGCGGCTTATCGCCCCGGTTTTGCAGATTGACGGTGACGTCTTTCGCCGCCTGCGGGTAAATAATCCGGGTGCCGGAAATCACAATATCCGCGCTGGCCTGCCAGGAGGTGCAGGCGGCGATAGCTAACGTCAGGGCGCATACGCTTTTGCTGAACGGGGAAATAAACAGTGGCATGAGGGCTCCCGGCGGTAATCAACGGCATTGCATTAAGAGAGGTGTGTGAATGGGGAAAATAGTAAGGCAGCCGCGAGGGAGAAAAGAGGAATAACGCGAGTAAAAAAAGAGGGAAAAAAAGTGGAATTGCCTGATGTTCAGGCAATTCCGGGCGTTAGCATCAGGCGACCTGAACCGGAATCGCCTTCGCGGTACGTTTCATGTCGTTGTCACCTTCAAAGTAGGCGACTTTAGGCTGCCAGCGGCGCGCTTCTTCATCGGACATCATGACAAAGCTGGCGATGATGACGATATCACCCACGTTGGCACAGTGCGCTGCCGCACCGTTGACGGAGATAATTTTAGAACCGCGTTCAGCCGCGATAGCATAGGTTGAGAAACGATTGCCGTTACTCACGTTCCAGATATCAATGGCTTCGTTTTCCAGAATACCCGCTGCGTCGAGAAAATCCTGATCGATCGCGCAGGAGCCTTCATAATGCAGATCGGCCTGCGTGACCTTCACACGGTGAAGCTTACCTTGCAGCATTTTGCGAATCATGACGTTACCTTAACTCTTTGTCGTATACCCTCCCGAAGAAGGGGCTGAAGAAAACTAATCCGTTAGCATGGATATGCTCAGTACTTACTGAGCCAGTTCAACTACTGTGTTATCGATAAGTCGCGCCTGACCGAGCCATGCGGCGACCAGAATCACTGCCCGCTTGCTGTCAGCGGAGAGCGCCAGCAGGGTGTCGGCATCGCGGATCTGCACATCGTCAGCACGCAATCCCTTATCGTTCAACGCCTGTTCCGCCAGGGCCACGATCTCTTCGCTGCTCAGTTCTTTGTTTTTCAGCTGGGTCGCCATGGTGCTCATCACCTTATACAGACCCGGGGCGATTTTACGCTGGTCGGCGGTGAGGTAGCCGTTGCGCGAGCTCAGCGCCAGGCCGTCTTTGGCCCGCACGATCGGCACGCCAACGATATCGATGTCGTAGCCCATGTCGGCCACCATTTTGCGGATCAGCGCCAGCTGCTGGAAGTCTTTCTCACCGAAGCAGGCGATATCCGGCTGCACCAGGTTAAACAGCTTGCTGACGATGGTGGAGACGCCGCGGAAATGACCCGGACGGCTGGCCCCTTCCAGCATGGTGGAGATGCCCGGCACGTCGACAAAGGTCGTCTCTTCCGTGCCTTTCGGATAGACATCATTCGGGGCAGGGGAGAAGACGAAATCGACCTGGTGCTTTTTCAGCTTCTCGCAGTCTTCCTGCAGCGTACGCGGGTAGCGCGCCAGGTCGTCAGCACGGTCGAACTGCATCGGGTTAACGAAAATACTCACCACCACCACATCGGCGCGGGCTTTGGCTTCGTCCACCAGCTTCATATGGCCATCATGCAGGTTGCCCATGGTGGGCACCAGCGCGATACGTTTACCTTCCTGGCGCAAGCGGCGGATGTGCTGGCGCAGCAGCGGCAGGGTTTCAATGATTAGCACAACAAGACTCCTTACTGGAAACTGTGTTCTTCACCCGGGTAAACACCCGATTCAACGTCGGCAATATACTGCCTGACCGCGCCGCGCATGTCGCCTGCGTCGCTAAGGAAATTCTTCGCAAATTTCGGGATATGCCCACCGGTGATCCCAAACGCATCGTGCATCACCAGGATCTGGCCGTCGGTGACGTTACCGGCCCCAATGCCGATCACCGGAATGGAGAGGGCCTCGGTGATACGTTTCGCCAGCGCGACAGGCACACACTCCAGCACCAGCAGCTGCGCGCCCGCGGCTTCTAAAGCCCGCGCATCATCAAATAGCGTCTGGGCGGCGTCACCGCGCCCCTGCACCTTATAGCCGCCAAAGATATTGACCGACTGCGGGGTTAACCCCAGATGACCGCAGACCGGCACCGCGCGCTCGGTGAGCATGCGTACGGTGTCGACCAGCCAGGCGCCGCCTTCCACTTTGACCATGTTGGCCCCGGCCCGCATCACCGTGGCGGCATTCTCAAACGCCTGTTCCGGCGTGGCGTAAGCCATAAACGGCAGATCGGCGAGCAGCAGGCAGGCAGGCGCGCCGCGCCGCACCGCCCGGGTGTGGTAAGCAATATCCTCTACCGTCACCGGCAGAGTGGAGTCATGTCCCTGGACCGTCATCCCTAACGAGTCGCCCACCAGCATGACGTTAATACCCTCTTCGGCAAAGAGTTTGGCGAAGCTGTAGTCATAGGCCGTAATAGTGGCGAAGCGCTGCTTGTCCTGTTTGCATTTCTGCAAGGTGGCGATGGTGGTTGGTTTCATACTGTTTCCTGATAGCCCAAAGCGAATCTTTGCGCATTCTAACAGTAACATTCGAGGGAACAATGATTTTAGGCAACCGATTAACCACAAATATTTTGTGGTTAATCAATAAAATTTTGCTGTTACCAGCGGGCAGGTTTTTCGGCGTTAAGCTGCGCCAGCAGGGCGCTCAGGCTTTTGCCATCGGGGAAGATCAGGTCAGGGGCAATTTCGAACAGCGGCCAGAGCATAAAGCCGCGGCGCTTCATGTCGTAATGCGGCACCGTCAGGCGCTCGGTGTTAATCACCGCATCACCAAACAGCATGATGTCCAGGTCGAGGGTGCGCGGTCCCCAGCGCTCTTCTTTGCGCACGCGACCCTGCTGCAACTCGATGCGCTGAGTGTTGTCCAGCAGCGCCTCGGCGTTGAGCGCCGTGTCGAGCGCGATAGCAGCATTCAGGTAGTCGGGTTGATCCTGGGGGCCCAGCGGAGGCGTGCGGTAAAACGAGGAGAGGGCGACAACGCGGGCCTGCGGGATGTCGCCCAGCGCCTGGACGGCAGCATTGACCTGCTCCAGCGGAGAAGCCAGGTTGCTGCCGATGGCGATATACGCCAGCGTCATGCCGCGCCTTCGCGACGCGGGGCGCGCTTGCGTGGACGACGGTGACGACGACGCGGTGCCGGCTCTTCGTCCAGATCGCCCAGCATGTCTTTCTGCGCCGGCGGTGCAGAAACCTGGAACTCACCCCACCACTGCACCAGAAGCTGCAGCTCGCGGTTGTTTTCCGCTTCGGCACGCAGGGCCATCAGATCGTAAGCCGCGCGGAATTTTGGATGCTCCATTAACTTCCAGGCGCGTTTACCCTGACGACGGGACATCCGCAGCTGAAGCTGCCAGATATCACGCACCAGCGTGGTAATGCGTTTCGGGATCGCCAGCGAGCGGCAGGCTTCATCCAGCACGTCATTGGCGGCTAAGGCGAAGGCATCGTAATAGGCAAGGCCGCTTTCCTGGGCAATCTTCTGCGCCGTTTCCAGCAGCGGATACCAGAACATCGCGGCAAACAGGAACGCCGGGTTAACGCGCATATCGTTCTGAATGCGGTTATCGGTATTCTTCAGCACCTGATCGATGATGCGTTCCATCGCGCTGTCACCTTTTTCGGTGAAGTTACGCGTGATGGTCGGGAACAGGGGCTGGAACAGGCTGTATTCACGCAGCAGCTGATAGGTAGCAAAACCGTGGCCGGCCTGCAGCAGCTTCAGCGCCTCTTCAAACAGACGCGCCGGCGGCACATCGTTGATCAGCGTCGCCAGGCGCGGGATCGGCTCGGCGGTCTCGGGACTGATCTGCATATCCAGCTTGGCGGCAAAGCGCACGGCGCGCAGCATACGCACCGGATCTTCACGGTAGCGCGTTTCCGGGTTGCCGATCAGGCGGATCACACCGGCTTTAAGGTCCGGTACCCCACCCACGAAATCGCGGACGGTAAAGTCAGCCACGCTGTAATAGAGGCTGTTAATGGTGAAATCGCGACGTTGGGCATCTTCTTCGATAGAGCCAAAGATGTTGTCACGCAGCAGCATGCCGTTCTGACCCTGTTGAGAGGTCGTACGGTCTGATGGCGTGCCTTCGTGATGACCACGGAAGGTTGCCACTTCGATGATCTCAGGCCCAAACATGACATGGGCGAGACGGAAGCGACGACCGACCAGGCGGCAGTTGCGGAATAATTTACGCACCTGCTCAGGCGTGGCGCTGGTGGTCACGTCAAAATCTTTTGGCTTTTTGCCCAACAGTAAGTCACGCACCCCGCCACCAACGAGATACGCCTCATAGCCGGCTTTATTCAGGCGATAAAGGACCTTCAGGGCATTTTCACTGATATCTTTGCGGGAAATAGCATGCTGCTCGCGCGGAATAACCGACATCGTATTTTGAACAATGACGTCATCCGCCATGCTCTCATCGCGGCTCAGCACCTTACGGCAAAAATTAGCGACTCGGGTAAAAATAATACACCTCGGTAGTGTGTGTTTCAGAATTCAGGACAAAAAATAGCGGCTAATCATAGCTCAGCGAGACGCATTTGAGAATGCTGGATTTTCGGCACGCGGTTTAGCGACCACTGGGCCACCGCTTTTTCCAGTAATTCTTCGGTTCGCAGATCCTGCCACTCATGTGTTACATCCTGGTTTAGAAATTGTAAAGCATTGATAAGAACAGGGCGAGGATCGCCTGTCGGTAATGCCGGGGCATGATTCTGTTTCGAGAGTTTCATCCCTTTTTCATTCACCACCAGCGGCAAATGGATATAGTCCGGTACCGGCCAGCCAAACAGCTGGTAGAGCGAAATCTGCCGCACGGTAGGTTCGATCAGATCGGCCCCGCGGACAATTTCGTTTACCCCCTGGAAATGATCGTCCACCACGACCGCCAGATTGTAAGCAAACAGCCCGTCCCGGCGATGGATAATAAAATCCTCGTCCGCCAGCCGTGGATCGGCATGGAGTTCGCCTTGCAACCGATCGGTAAACCGGGTGACCGGATGCTGTTGCACCACGCGTACCGCAGCGTTTTCCGGGCCGTGATGCAGCGTGCGGCAATGGCCGTCATAAACCCCGCCGACGCTCTGAATGCGCGCACGGGTGCAGGTGCAGTAGTAAGAGAGTCCCTGGGCGTGGAGCCAGGCCAGACGTTCGCGATAGGCATCGTGACGTTGGGACTGCCACAGCACCTCGCCGTCCCAGTGCAGGCCGTAATGTTCCAGCTGACGCAGAATGGTCGCTGCTGCACCGGGAACTTCACGCGGGGGGTCAATATCTTCGATACGCACGCGCCAGATACCCTGACGGGCACGGGCTTGCAGATAGCTGCCAAGGGCGGCAATGAGCGAGCCAAAATGCAGTTCGCCAGAGGGGGATGGCGCGAAGCGCCCAATGTAGTCAACAGGCATAATTACACAGCGCAGAAAGTAATCAGGCGGGAGAAGACTCCCGCCTGTGATAGCGTTAAGACAGAACCGGGATTAACCGGCCATCTGTTTTTCGCGGATTTCTGCCAGCGTTTTGCAGTCGATGCACAGGTCGGCTGTTGGACGGGCTTCCAGACGACGAATACCGATTTCGACACCGCAGGATTCGCAGAAGCCGAAATCTTCGTCTTCGACTTTTTTCAGCGTCTTCTCAATCTTCTTAATCAGTTTGCGTTCGCGGTCACGGTTACGCAGTTCAAGGCTGAACTCTTCTTCCTGGGCGGCACGGTCTACCGGATCCGGGAAGTTAGCAGCTTCGTCCTGCATATGAGTAACGGTGCGATCGACTTCATCCCTGAGTTGATTACGCCATGCTTCAAGAATTCGCTTGAAGTGCGACAGCTGGGCTTCGTTCATATACTCTTCGCCCGGCTTCTCTTGATACGGCTCCACCCCAGCGATGGCGAGAATACTCAGGGACGATGTTTTACGGTTTTGCCCTTCTTGCATGTTGCTTCTCCTTAACACGCACTATCGATCCCCGTGTTGGGGGAAAAATCAGGCCGCTATAAATAGCAGATGCTTTTCCGTATGGCAATTATCTAAACGTAACACTTGACAAGCCTGTGAGGAAAAGCGTATTTGCGCACACGACCAGAACACTTAATAAACAACACTCAACCCCTTTTATAACGTGACGGGAAGAGCGGATCTCAGAGTCATATTATCGGCAGAAAGTTCCGCTTTATAAGCCAAAACCTCCACCCCCTGCTTTTGTGCCTCATTCAACAGTTGCGCGTACTTAGGGTCAATATGGCGGGCGGGTGAAAATCGTCCAATTGCGCTGTGCAATACCGCAAATAACAGCACGGCGCGCTTGCCTGCCGCCGCCACACTTATCAACTCCCGAAGATGCTTCTGCCCTCGCAGCGTGACCGCATCCGGAAAGTAGCCGTAATCCCTGTCAGCTAACGTCACTGATTTCACTTCAATATAGCACTCGGGTCGATCCTCTGCCTGCAACATAAAGTCGATTCTGCTGTTTTCCGCACCATATTTCACTTCACTTTTTAAGGCGTTGTAGCCGCGCAGTTCTGGAATTAAATCCAGACTAATCGCCTCTTTGACCAACTGGTTTGCCCGCAGCGTATTAACGCAAATATATTCTCCGTCGGCAGTCTGGGTTATTTCCCAGGTATAGGGGTATTTACGTTTGGTATTTTCGGAGGTGGAGTACCACACCGTATCGCCGGGCGTGGCGCAGCCGGTCATCGCCCCGGTATTCGGGCAGTGCAGGGTCAGGGCAACGCCCTCCGGCGTTACCACGTCGGCCAGAAAACGCTTGTAGCGTTGCACGAGCGTGGCGGGTTGCAGGGCAGGGATAAACTGCATACAGATTCCTTGTTATTCGGTAAGCCGCCAGCGCTGGAGCGGCGTATAGCGCGTGCGCCCGCCGGCAAAACGGCTCTCGTAAAGCACAAATTCATTCACCGGAAACGCCCACTGAAAACCCGGCGGCGGAATGGCCACCGCGTGGCTGGCATCGCGCAGCAGGGTGATATGCGGATGAAACGGCTGTGGGCTCTGGTAACAGCCGCTACGCGCCGCCTGGGCCCGCAGCATGTTAGCCAGCTGCAATAATCCCCGGGGCGGCTGGCGGGTGCCGAGCCAGACGACCCGCGAGCGCAGCCACTGTCCGGCATCGTCCAGCGTCAGGGTAAACCCCGGCTGGCGGATGCGTCCGGCCATCGCCGCCAGCGCCTGACGTTTCTCATCGCTGACATCGCCTAAAAACGCCAGCGTCAGGTGCAGGTTGGCCCCGGCCACCGGGCGGCCCGCTTCCGGGGCAAAATGGTCGGCGCGCCAGCGCACGATCTGGCGCTGGATCGGGGCAGGCATTTCAATGGCAAAAAACAGCCTTTTCGACTCAGACATACGGGGTACTCGGTAATGAATTGTGGCGATGCTACAATGTACGCCGTCTAAAGTTAACCCTCTGGAGCCTTTCGTGTCCCTGTTGCCGGTCGCCGCTGTCCTTCCTGAACTTCTCCTCGCGTTACAACACGCCCCCCAGGTTCTGCTTACTGCGCCTACCGGTGCCGGGAAATCGACGTGGCTACCGCTGCAGATCCTGGCGCAGGGAGGGATTAACGGCAAAATTATTCTGCTCGAACCGCGGCGGATCGCTGCCCGCAACGTGGCGCAGCGGCTGGCGGACCTGCTGGGGGAAAAGCCGGGAGAAACGGTCGGCTACCGGATGCGCGCCGAAACCTGCGTGGGAGCGAATACCCGACTGGAGGTGGTCACCGAGGGGATCCTCACCCGGATGCTGCAGCAGGATCCCGAGCTGACCGGCGTGGGGCTGGTGATCCTCGATGAGTTTCACGAGCGCAGCCTGCAGGCGGATCTGGCTCTGGCGCTGCTGCTGGATGTCCAGCAGGGGCTGCGCGAGGATCTCAGGCTGCTGATCATGTCCGCGACCCTGGATAATGACCGGCTCCAGCGTCTGCTGCCGGAGGCCCCTGCGATCGTCTCTGAGGGTCGCACCTTTCCGGTTGAGCGGCGCTATCAGTCGCTCTCCACCCAGCAGCGTTTCGACGAAGCGGTGGCGGTCGCTACCGCCGAACTGCTACGCCAGGAGTCCGGCTCGCTGCTGCTGTTTTTGCCGGGGGTGATCGAGATCCAGCGCGTGCAGGAGCAGCTGGCCCGTCGCGTGGCCGACGACGTGGTGCTCTGCCCATTGTATGGCGCGCTGTCGCTGACCGAGCAGCGTAAGGCGATCCTGCCCGCCCCGGCAGGGAAGCGCAAAGTGGTGCTGGCGACCAACATCGCCGAAACCAGCCTGACCATCGAAGGCATCCGGCTGGTGGTGGATTCGGCCCAGGAGCGGGTGGCGAATTTCGATCCGCGCACCGGCCTGACCCGCCTGCTCACCCAGCGGGTCAGCCAGGCCTCGATGACCCAGCGGGCCGGACGAGCCGGCCGTCTGGAGCCAGGTATCTGCCTGCACCTGACGCCCTTTGAGCAGGCCGAGCGCGCGGCGGCGCAGGGCACGCCGGAAATTTTGCAAAGCGATCTCAGCGGCCTGCTGATGGAGCTACTGCAGTGGGGCTGCCGGGATCCCGCCCAGCTGAACTGGCTGGATCTGCCGCCTGCGACTAACCTTGCTGCGGCCCGCCGTCTGTTAACTCAGCTTGGGGCGCTGGCGGGGGAACAACTCACCGCCTTTGGTCAGAAGATGGCGAAGCTCGGCAACGATCCGCGGCTGGCGGCGATGCTGGCCAGCGCCATGGGCGAAGACGAAATTGCGACGGCGGCAAAACTGGCGGCTATCCTTGAACAGCCCCCGCGAGGCGGCAGCTGCGATCTGGCCCAGGCCTTCTCCCGCAATCAGCCGGAGTGGCAACAGCGCGCCCGACAGTTAAGTTCGCGGCTCAACAGCCGGGGTGGAGCCCCGGACAGCGACCGCGTACCCGCGCTGCTGGCAAAGGCGTTTCCCGATCGGATTGCCCGCCGCCGCGGGCTTGACGGGCGCTATCAGCTGGCGAACGGTATGGGGGCGATGCTGCAGAGCGACGATGCCATGACCCGCCACCAGTGGTTGATTGCGCCGCTGCTGTTGCAGGGCAGCCAGTCCCCGGATGCCCGCATTTTGTTGGGCTTAGCCGTGGACATTGATGCCCTGATCGCCGCCGCCCCAGGCCTGGTGGAACAATCTGACACCGTCGAATGGGATGATGCTCAGGGCACGCTGAAGGCCTTTCGCCGGGCACAGATTGGTCGCCTGACGGTGAACGTCAAACCGCTGGCGAAACCCTCGGAAGAGGAGTTGCACCAGGCGATGCTCAACGGCATTCGCGATAAAGGGCTCAGCGTGCTGAACTGGACGCCTGAGGCGGAGCAGTACCGGATCCGCCTGCACTGCGCAGCACAATGGCTGCCGGAATTTGACTGGCCGGCGGTGGATGAAGCGTCGCTGCTGGCAAATCTGGAAAACTGGTTACTGCCGCAAATGAGTGGCGTACACTCCCTGCGCGCGTTGAAGGCGCTGGATGTTAAGGCGGCGTTACAGAACTTAACCGACTGGTCGTTACGCCAACGTCTGGATACCGAGCTCCCGGGGCATTACACTGTGCCCACCGGCAGCCGGATAGCCATTCGTTATCATGAGGATAATCCTCCGGCGCTGGCGGTGCGGATGCAGGAGATGTTTGGCGAGGCGACCACGCCTGCCATTGCCCAGGGCCGCGTGCCGCTGGTGCTGGAGCTGCTGTCGCCGGCCCAGCGTCCGCTGCAGATCACCCGCGATCTGGGTGCCTTCTGGGCCGGAAGCTACCGCGAGGTGCAGAAAGAGATGAAGGGGCGCTATCCCAAACATGTCTGGCCGGACGATCCGGCGAATACCGCGCCAACCCGGCGCACGAAGAAGTATTCGTAGCCGTTGTAGGTCGGGTAAGCGCAGCGCCACCCGGCAAAAGCCCTCGCTGAGAGGGTAACTTTGAGAGATTTCTTCTTCCTCCATCAGGGGGAAGAACTGAGAATCGGGCCCTTGCGCCTGATAGTTGCGGAGAGAGAGCATGGCGGGGAATGACCGCGAGCCAATTGGACGTAAAGGAAAGCCTACACGTCCGGCGAAAGAAAAGGCAGGCCGTCGTCGCCTCAGAGATGAGGAGTATGACGACGTTGATAATGAGTATGAGGATGAAGCGTCCGTGCCACGTAAAGGAAAAGGCAAAAAAGGTAAACCTCGTGGCAAGCGCGGCTGGTTCTGGCTGCTGCTGAAGCTGTTTATTGTTTTCGTCGTTTTACTGGCGATCTACGGCGTCTATCTGGATCAGAAGATCCGTAGCCGTATCGACGGAAAAGTCTGGCAGCTGCCTGCGGCAGTGTATGGCCGGATGGTCAACCTCGAGCCGGAAATGACCATCAGCAAGAACGAGATGGTCAAACTGCTGGAGGCCACCCAGTACCGCCAGGTGACGAAGATGACGCGTCCCGGCGAGTTTACGGTGCAGGCGAAAAGCATCGAGATGATCCGCCGTCCGTTTGACTTCCCGGACAGCAAAGAGGGGCAGGTGCGCGCGCGTCTGACCTTCGACGGCGATCATATCGACACCATCGAGAACATGGATAACAACCGCCAGTTCGGTTTCTTCCGTCTCGATCCGCGCCTGATCACCATGCTCTCCTCGCCAAACGGCGAGCAGCGTCTGTTTGTGGCGCGTAACGGCTTCCCGGATCTGCTGGTGGATACCCTGCTGGCGACCGAAGACCGTCACTTCTACGAGCATGATGGCGTCAGCCTGTACTCCATCGGTCGTGCGGTGCTGGCGAACCTGACCGCCGGACGGACGGTGCAGGGGGCAAGTACCCTGACCCAGCAGCTGGTGAAGAACCTGTTCCTCTCCAGCGAACGCTCTTACTGGCGTAAGGCCAACGAAGCGTACATGGCGGTATTGATGGACGCCCGCTACAGCAAAGATCGCATTCTTGAGCTGTATATGAACGAGGTCTACCTCGGGCAGAGCGGCGACAATGAAATCCGCGGCTTCCCGCTGGCGAGTCTCTACTACTTTGGCCGTCCGGTGGAAGAGCTGAGTCTCGACCAGCAGGCGCTGCTGGTGGGCATGGTGAAAGGGGCGTCGATCTACAACCCGTGGCGTAACCCGAAACTGGCCCTGGAGCGTCGTAATCTGGTGCTGCGTCTGCTGCAACAGCAGCAGGTGATCGACCAGGAGCTGTACGACATGCTCAGCGCGCGTCCGTTAGGCGTGCAGCCGCGCGGCGGCGTGATCTCCCCGCAGCCTGCCTTTATGCAGATGGTGCGTCAGGAGTTGCAGACCAAACTGGGCGACAAGGTTAAAGATCTCTCTGGCGTGAAGATCTTCACCACCTTTGACTCCGTGGCGCAGGACGCCGCAGAGAAAGCGGCGGTGGAAGGCATTCCGGCCCTGAAAAAGCAGCGTAAGCTGAGCGATCTGGAAACTGCGATGGTGGTGGTCGATCGTACCACCGGCGAAGTACGGGCGATGGTCGGCGGGGCAGAGCCGCAGTTTGCGGGCTATAACCGCGCCATGCAGGCACGCCGTTCGATCGGTTCTCTGGCAAAACCGGCGACCTATCTCACCGCCCTGAGCCAGCCGAACCAGTATCGACTGAACACCTGGATCGCCGATGCCCCGATTGCCCTGCGCCAGCCGAATGGCCAGGTGTGGTCGCCGCAGAACGACGACAAACAGTACAGCGGCCAGGTGATGCTGGTGGACGCCCTGACGCGTTCCATGAACGTGCCAACGGTCAACCTCGGGATGGCGCTGGGTCTGCCGGCGGTCACCGATACCTGGCTGAAGCTGGGCGTGCCGAAAGATCAGCTGCATCCGGTGCCGGCCATGCTGTTAGGTGCCCTGAACCTGACGCCAATTGAAGTGGCGCAGGCGTTCCAGACCATCGCCAGCGGCGGTAACCGTGCGCCGCTCTCTGCGCTGCGTTCGGTGATTGCCGAAGATGGCACCCCGCTGTACCAGAGCTTCCCGCAGGCGGAGCGTGCCGTTCCGGCGCAGGCAGCTTACATGACGCTGTGGACCATGCAGCAGGTGGTGCAGCGCGGAACCGGTCGTCAGCTTGGCGCGAAGTATCCGGGGCTGCATCTGGCGGGTAAAACCGGGACCACCAACAACAACGTCGATACCTGGTTTGCAGGCATCGACGGACGTGAAGTGGTGATCACCTGGGTAGGCCGCGACAACAACCAGCCAACGAAACTGTACGGCGCCAGCGGGGCGATGTCGATTTACCAGCGCTATCTGGCGAACCAGTCGCCGGTTCCGTTAACCCTGACGCCACCGGAAGATATCGTGGATATGGGCGTGGATGAGTCGGGTACCTTCGTGTGTGGCGGCGGGATGCGTAGCGTTCCGGTCTGGACCACCAACCCGGACTCCCTGTGCCAGGCGCCAGCGCCGCAGCCGACGGGTAACCCGTTTGAGCAGTCTTCTCCTCAGCAGCAGCCGCAGCAACAGCAACAGCAGCAACAGCCGCAGCAGCAGAATGAGAAGAAGGACAGTGACGGCGTCGCGGGCTGGATCAAGGATATGTTCGGCGGTAACTAAGCAAAATCCCCTCTCCTGCGGGAGGGGGGATTTTCACCTCAATTAAACATCCCTCCAACAGTAAAACCTCCGTTTATTAACCCTGCATTTTCCGTTGTTTAATTCTTATACCCTCAATTCCTGTAGGGCCGCATATCACTTGCTATGCCGTCTGCGTTTCGCATAATATGCTGCGGTCATAATAATAATTCTCGTTTACGTTATCATTCACTCTTTCAAAGAGACATACCAATGGCGCTTTCAAAAACTGCTCAGCCAATGCAATCTTCGCTGCGTAAAATCGCGGTCGTTGTAGCCACAGCGGTTAGCGGCATGTCTGCTTATGCCCAGGCTGCTGACACCCCTAAAAAAGAAGAAACCATCACCGTAACCGCAGCGCCTGCTCCGCAGGAGAGCGCCTGGGGTCCTGCAGCGACTATCGCGGCACGCCAGTCCGCCACCGGGACCAAGACCGATACCTCCATTGAGAAGGTACCGCAGTCGATTTCCGTGGTAACCGCGGAAGAGATGGCGCTGCACCAGCCACGCTCGGTCAAAGAAGCACTGAGCTACACGCCAGGGGTGGCAGTGGGTACCCGCGGTGCGTCTAACACCTATGACTACCTGATTATTCGTGGTTTTGCTGCCGATGGCCAAAGCCAGAACAACTACCTCGACGGCATGAAGATGCAGGGCAACTTCTATAACGACGCGGTAATTGATCCTTATATGATCGAGCGCGCGGAAGTGATGCGCGGGCCGATCTCCGTTCTGTACGGAAAAAGCAGCCCGGGTGGCCTGCTGAACATGGTCAGCAAACGCCCGCTGACAGAACCGCTGAAAGAGATCCAGTTCAAGGTCGGAACGGACAGCCTGTTCCAGACCGGGTTTGACTTCAGCGATGCGCTGGATGATGACGGCGTCTACTCTTATCGCCTGACGGGCCTGGCGCGTTCCAACAACGCCCAGCAGGAGCGTGCGGAAGAGCAGCGTTATACCATTGCGCCGTCCTTCTCATGGCGTCCATCTGATAAAACGAACTTCACTTTCCTCTCTTATTTCCAGAACGAACCGGAGACCGGTTACTACGGCTGGCTGCCAAAAGAGGGGACGGTTGATCCGCTGCCAAACGGCGATCGTCTGTCGACCGACTTCAACGAAGGGGTGAAAAATAATACCTATTCCCGTAACCAGAAAATGGTCGGGTATAGCTTCGATCACGAGTTTAACGACACCTTCACCGTGCGTCAGAACCTGCGTTTTGCCGAGAACAAAACCTCGCAGAACAGCGTATATGGTTACGGCGTCTGCTCCGATGCGGCGAACAGCGGCAACGCCCTGTGTAATGCGTTGTCACCTGCGGACAAAGGCCACTACCTGGCACGTAGATATGTCGTTGACGATGAGAAGCTGCAGAGCTTCACCGTGGATACCCAGCTGCAGAGCAAATTCGCTACCGGTGAGGTTGACCATACCCTGCTGACCGGCGTTGACTTTATGCGTATGCGTAATGACATCAACTCCTGGTTTGGCTATGACGGTTCCGTCCCGCCGCTGGATCTCTACAACCCGGTATACACCGATTTCGATTTCGGTGCGCATCCTGGGGCGTTAGAACCGTATCAGGTGATGAACAAGCAGAAGCAAACTGGCCTCTACGTTCAGGATCAGGCGCAGTGGGATAAAGTGCTGGTCACCCTGGGCGGCCGTTACGACTGGGCCGAACAGGACTCCATTAACCGTGTTGCGGGTACCACTGCGTCGCGTGATGACAATCAGTTCACCTGGCGTGGCGGTGTTAACTACCTGTTCGACAACGGCATTACCCCTTACCTCAGCTACAGCGAATCCTTTGAACCGTCTTCCCAGTCCGACGCACAAGGCAAGCCGTTTGCCCCGTCGAAAGGCAAGCAGTACGAAGTGGGCGTGAAGTATGTGCCGAACGATCGTCCGATCGTTCTGACCGGTGCGCTGTATCAGCTGACCAAAACCAACAACCTGATGGCCGATCCTGCGGGCTCGTTCTTCTCGGTTGAAGGCGGCGAGATCCGCGCCCGTGGTGTGGAAATCGAAGCCAAAGCAGCCCTGTCTGCCAGCGTCAACGTGGTCGGTTCTTATACCTATACCGACGTGGAATACACCACCGACACCAGCTATAAAGGCAACACGCCAGCGCAGGTGCCTGAGCACATGGCCTCTCTGTGGGGGGATTACACCTTCTATGATGGCGCACTCTCCGGCCTGACCCTGGGTACCGGCGGTCGCTTCTCCAGCTCCAGCTATGGCGATCCGGCGAACTCCTTCAAGGTGGGCAGCTATGCGGTCATGGATGCGCTGGTCCGTTACGATCTGGCGCGTGTTGGTATGGCGGGCTCGAACGTGGCGCTGCACGTGAACAACCTGCTGGATCGTGAATACGTCGCCAGCTGCTTCAACACCTATGGCTGCTTCTGGGGTGCAGAACGCCAGGTTGTTGCGACCGCGACCTTCCGCTTCTAACCTTTAAACTTGGGCACGATTTTCGTGCCCTTTTCTTTACTTAAGTTGGCTAACATGCAGGAAAACAACCCGCAATCCGATACCACTTTTGCGCTTGATGGCGTCTCCTTTCGCGTTCCCGGACGCACGCTGCTGCATCCGCTTTCGCTGACCTTTCCCGCAGGCCAGGTGACAGGCCTGATCGGCCATAACGGCTCCGGCAAATCCACCTTACTGAAAATGCTTGGCCGCCATCAGTCGCCGTCCGAGGGAGATATTCTGCTCGACGGACAGCCGCTGGAGAGCTGGAACAGCAAAGCCTTTGCCCGCAAGGTGGCCTATCTGCCGCAGCAGCTGCCGCAGGCGGAGGGCATGACCGTCCGCGAACTGGTGGCGATTGGCCGTTATCCCTGGCATGGTGCATTGGGCCGCTTCGGCGTAGCCGATCGCGAGAAAGTGGAAGAGGCGATTGCGCTGGTGGGTTTAAAGCCGCTGGCTCATCGTCTGGTGGATAGCCTGTCCGGCGGCGAGCGCCAGCGGGCGTGGATCGCCATGCTGGTGGCGCAGGACAGCCGTTGTTTACTGCTGGATGAGCCGACCTCGGCGCTGGACATTGCCCATCAGGTGGACGTGCTGGCGCTGGTGCATCGCTTAAGCCAGCAGCGCGGCCTCACGGTGATTGCGGTGCTGCATGATATCAACATGGCGGCGCGTTACTGCGACTATCTGGTGGCGCTGCGCGGTGGCGAGATGATCGCCCAGGGCACGCCAGCCGAGCTGATGCGCAGTGAAACGCTGGAACATATTTACGGAATTCCAATGGGTATTCTGCCGCATCCTGCCGGAGCGGCACCGGTGAGCTTTGTCTATTGATGCCTGAGTTAACACACATTAGCCGTCGTCGACTGTTGACGGCGATGGCCCTTTCGCCGCTGCTGTGGAAAATGGGCACGGCGCATGCCGCCGTCGATCCCCATCGGATTGTGGCCCTCGAGTGGCTGCCGGTCGAGCTGCTGCTGGCGCTCGGCGTTACCCCCTACGGCGTGGCCGACATTCCTAACTACACCCTGTGGGTAAACGAGCCTCGCCTGCCGGAATCGGTGATCGACATTGGCCTGCGTACCGAGCCGAACCTCGAACTGCTCACCCAGATGAAACCTTCTTATCTGGTCTGGTCGGCCGGGTACGGTCCGTCGGAAGAGAAGCTAGCGCGGATTGCGCCGGGGCGCGGGTTCGCCTTTAGCGACGGCAAAAAACCGCTGACCAACGCCCGTAAATCCTTAAGCGAGATGGCGCAGCTGCTGAATATGGAAGCGGCGGCCCGCGAGCATCTCGATCATTTCGACAGCGTGATTGACAGCTACAAACCCCGTTTTGCCGGCCGCGGCGATCGCCCGCTGCTGATGGTCACCCTGCTCGATGCCCGCCATATGCTGGTGTTTGGCAATAACTGCCTGTTCCAGGAAGTGCTGGATCGCTATGGGATTAAAAACGCCTGGGAAGGGGAGATGACCTTCTGGGGCAGCACCGCCGTCGGTATCGACCGTCTGGCCATGTTCCGCGATGTGGACGTGCTGTGCTTCGATCACGGCAACGAGCGCGAGATGCAGGCCTTGATGGCGACGCCGCTGTGGCAGGCGATGCCCTTTGTCCGCCAGCAGCGCGTTAAGCGCGTCCCGGCGGTGTGGTTCTACGGCGCGACCCTGTCGGCCATGCACTTTGCCCGCGTGCTGGATAGCGCATTGGGAGGCCAGGCATGAGGTCACGGATAGCCTTTTTCCCGGCGCTGCTAATGGCACTGCTGCTGATCGTTGCGCTGGGCTTAACCTGGTGGAACCTGAACATTGCGCTGCCGCGCAGCCAGTGGGGCAGCGCGCTGGTCGCCCCGGATATCGACAATATTCAACAGATGCTGTTCCACTACAGCCTGCTGCCGCGGCTGGCGATCTCGCTGCTGGTGGGTGCCGGGCTGGGTCTGGTGGGTGTGCTCTTCCAGCAGGTGCTGCGTAACCCGCTGGCGGAACCGACCACCCTGGGGGTGGCAACCGGGGCGCAGCTGGGGATGACCATCATCACCCTGTGGGCGCTGCCGGGGGCACTGGCACCGCAGTTTGCCGCGCTGGTGGGCGCCTGCGTGGTGGGGGCGATTGTCTTTGGCGTGGCCTGGGGTAAACGCCTCTCGCCGGTCACGCTGATTCTGGCAGGCCTGGTGGTCAGCCTCTACTGCGGGGCGGTTAACCAGCTTTTAGTGATTTTCCATCACGACCAGCTGCAGAGCATGTTCCTCTGGAGCACCGGGACGCTGACGCAGACCGACTGGAGCATCGTTCAGCGCCTGTGGCCGCAGCTGCTCGGCGGCGTATTGCTGACCCTGCTGCTGCTGCGCCCGCTGACCCTGATGGGGCTTGACGATGGCGTGGCGCGCAATCTCGGCCTGGCGCTGTCGCTGGCCCGTCTGGCGGCGCTGACGCTGGCGATTGTCATCAGTGCCCTGCTGGTAAATGCGGTGGGCATCATCGGGTTTATCGGCCTGTTCGCACCGCTGCTGGCAAAAATGCTCGGCGCGCGGCGCTTGTTCTCCCGCCTGATCCTCGCCCCGCTGATTGGTGCGCTGATCCTCTGGCTCTCTGACCAGGTGATCCTTTGGCTGACGCGCGTATGGATGGAAGTCTCTACCGGTTCCGTGACCGCGCTGATCGGTGCGCCGCTGCTGCTGTGGCTGCTGCCGCGCCTGCGCAGCATGAGTGCCCCGGCGATGAACGCCGGAGATAAGGTACAGGCGGAGCGTCACCACGTGCTGTGGTTTGCCCTGGCGGGCGGCGCGGTACTGCTGCTGGTGGTGATTGCGGCGCTGGCGTTTGGCCGGGATGCAGAGGGCTGGCACTGGGCGAGCGGGGCGATGCTTGATGAGCTGCTGCCGTGGCGCGCGCCGCGTATTTTCGCCGCGCTGATTGCCGGGGTGATGCTGGCGGTCGCCGGGTGCATTATCCAGCGTCTGACCGGCAACCCGATGGCGAGCCCGGAAGTGCTGGGGATCAGCTCCGGGGCGGCGTTCGGCGTGGTGCTGATGCTCTTTTTCGTGCCGGGTAATGCCTTCGGCTGGCTGATGCCCGCAGGCAGTATCGGTGCGGCGGTCACGCTGCTGATCATTATGATTGCCGCCGGACGAGGTGGCTTCTCGCCGCACCGGATGTTGCTGGCGGGGATGGCGCTGAGCACCGCCTTCACCATGCTGCTGATGATGCTGCAGGCCAGCGGCGATCCGCGTATGGCGCAGATCCTGACCTGGATTGCCGGATCAACCTATAACGCCACCACCGAACAGGTGGTGAGCACCGGGCTGGCGATGATTGTCCTGCTGGCGCTGGTGCCGCTGTGCCGTCGCTGGCTGACGGTGCTGCCGCTGGGGGGCGATACTGCCCGTTCGGTGGGAATGGCGCTGAGCGCCTCGCGCATCGGCCTGCTGCTGCTGGCGGCATCGCTGACGGCCACCGCCACCCTGACGATTGGTCCGCTGAGCTTTATTGGGCTGATGGCACCGCATATCGCGCGGATGATGGGGTTCCGCCGGACGATGCCGCACATTGTGATGTCGGCGCTAACGGGGGGGATCCTGCTGGTGTTCGCCGACTGGTGCGGCCGGATGGTGCTGTTCCCGTATCAGATCCCGGCGGGGCTGCTTTCCACCTTTATCGGTGCGCCGTACTTTATCTATCTGCTGCGGAAACAGAGCCGGTAAAAAAATGCCGGGTGGCGCTAACGCTTACCCGGCCTACGGTCCGAAGATTTTTGTTTGCCGGGTAAGGCGAAGCCGCCACCCGGCAACCCACAACTCAGAGCTTCGCAAACACCCGACGCGCCGCGTCTATGGTGTTATTGATATCCTCTTCGCTGTGCGCGACCGACATAAAGCCTGCCTCAAACGCTGACGGTGCAAGATAGACACCTTCCTCCAGCATCAGATGGAAGAAACGCTTGAAGCGCTCAACGTCGCACTTCACCACATCCTGATAGCGGGTCACGGTTTTCGCTTCGGTGAAGAAGATGCCAAACATGCCGCCAACGTGGTTTACCACCAGCGGAATACCTGCGTCTTCAGCCGCGTCCAGCAGGCCGTTTGCCAGCTGCGTGGTGCGCTCGGTGAGGGTGGTATGGATACCCGGCTGCGCCACTTCGTTCAGACAGGCGAAACCTGCCGCCATGGCAATCGGGTTACCGGAGAGCGTACCGGCCTGATAGACCGGACCGGTTGGCGCCAGAGCGTCCATCACCTCTCTGCGGCCGCCAAAGGCGCCTACCGGCATACCGCCGCCGATGATTTTGCCCAGGCAGGTCAGGTCCGGCACTACGTCGTAATACGCCTGCGCACCCGCCAGGGCAACGCGGAAACCGGTCATCACTTCGTCGATGATCAGCAGCGCGCCGAACTCGTCGCACAGCGCACGCAGCCCCTGCAGGAAGCCAGGCTGCGGTGGAATGCAGTTCATGTTGCCTGCCACCGGTTCGACGATGATGCAGGCGATCTCCTGCGGATATTGTTCAAATGCCGCACGCACCGAATCGAGATCGTTATAGGTGCAGGTCAGGGTGTGCTTCGCGAAGTCTGCCGGCACGCCCGGGGAGTTCGGCTGGCCGAGAGTTAGCGCGCCGGAACCGGCTTTCACCAGCAGGCAGTCCGCGTGACCGTGGTAGCAGCCTTCGAACTTGATGATTTTGTCGCGGCCGGTAAAACCGCGAGCCAGACGGATGGCGCTCATGGTCGCTTCGGTACCGGAGTTCACCATGCGGACCATATCCATGGTCGGCACCAGCTCGGTCACCAGCGCCGCCATTTTCACTTCCATCTCGGTCGGTGCACCGAAACTTAACCCGCGCTGCGCCGCTTCAATCACCGCGTTGCGGATCGCCGGGTGGTTGTGGCCCAGCACCATCGGGCCCCATGAGCCGACATAATCGATATAGGCTTTGCCATCCACATCGTACAGATAGGCGCCATCGGCACGTTCGATAAACAGCGGTGTACCGCCCACGCCGGTAAAGGCACGGACCGGGGAGTTAACACCGCCAGGGATAAGCTCGCGGGCTGCACTGTAGAGGTTTTCAGACTTGCTCATGGCGTCGTTCCTGGCTCGTATAAAATGATTAAGCCCACTATTCTAAGTGATTCGTTGAAGGTTATGAAATTTTTACCCTGGTAATGCATTAACAATTGTTAAGCAATTTTCAGGAGACGGCTGGGCGGTCTCTGGTAAAATCCCTGCGGCTATTTGTATGACGAAAGATAACAGGCAATGAAAGCAGATTCTCCCTCATTTGAAGAACAACAGTTTGCGCGGGCGCGATACCGTATCAGCGTCCGACGGCTGCTCAACCGCGATAAAACACCGCTGGCGATTTTGCTGGGCGCAGCCGTTGTCGGCACCCTGGCGGGCCTGGTAGGCGTCGCATTCGAAAAGGCCGTCAATGGCGTGCTTAACTGGCGTATTGGCACCGTTGCGGGTTATGCCGATCGTGAAGGGCTGGTCTGGATCCTGGCCTTTGGTTTATCTGCCCTGTTCGCGATGGTCGGTTATTTTCTGGTGCGTAGATTCGCTCCGGAAGCGGGCGGGTCGGGGATCCCTGAGATAGAAGGGGCGCTCGAAGAGCTGCGTCCGGTCCGCTGGTGGCGCGTACTCCCCGTGAAGTTTATCGGCGGTATGGGGACGCTTGGCGCAGGGATGGTGCTCGGGCGGGAAGGGCCGACCGTACAGCTGGGCGGTAATATTGGCCGTATGGTCAGCGACCTGTTCAGAATGCGCAGCGCGGAAGCACGCCATACGTTGCTGGCAACCGGTGCCGCCGCGGGGCTTTCCGCCGCGTTTAATGCCCCGCTGGCGGGGATCCTGTTTATCATCGAAGAGATGCGCGCTCAGTTTCGCTATAACCTGATCTCGATTAAAGCGGTCTTTACCGGCGTAATTATGTCGAGCATTGTCTTTCGGCTTTTCAATGGCGAAGGGGCGGTCATTGAGGTGGGCAAATTGACCAACGCGCCGGTCAATACGCTGTGGCTGTATCTGATCCTTGGCATGGTTTTTGGCATTGTAGGCCCGTTGTTTAATGCCCTTATTATTCGTGCTCAGGATATGTTCCAGCGGATCCACGGCGGCAATACGACCAAATGGGTGCTAGTGGGCGGCCTGCTCGGGGGCGTGTGCGGCGTGCTGGGCTTTATCGAACCCAACGCGGCTGGCGGTGGCTTTGGCCTGATCCCCATTGCGGCGGCGGGTAATTTCAGCATCGGCCTGCTGCTGTTTATGTTTATCTCCCGGGTCATCACCACCGTACTCTGCTTCTCTTCCGGCGCCCCTGGCGGCATTTTTGCCCCGATGCTGGCATTAGGCACGTTGCTGGGTACGGCCTTTGGCATGGCCGCTGCCGCAGGTTTCCCGGCGTATCATCTTGAGGCCGGCACCTTTGCCATCGCCGGAATGGGGGCGCTGCTGGCGGCATCGCTGCGCGCGCCGCTGACCGGCATCGTGCTGGTACTGGAGATGACCGACAATTACCAGCTCATTTTGCCAATGATCATTACCTGCCTGGGGGCCACACTATTAGCCCAGTTTCTCGGCGGAAAACCGCTATACTCCACCATTCTTGCCCGTACCCTGGCGAAGCAGAATACTTGAATGAATTACCAGGGTATTAGATAATGACAACAAGAATTGGGTGATTTTTACCCACTAGCAGTATTCATGGGAGCATAAGATGAGTGATGACGTAGCGCTGCCGTTGCAGTTTACCGAAGCAGCAGCCAAAAAAGTAAAAGACCTGATTGCCGATGAAGACAACCCGGCGCTGAAATTACGTGTTTACATTACGGGCGGCGGCTGTAGCGGCTTCCAGTATGGTTTCACCTTTGACGATCAGGTTAACGACGGCGACATGACCATTGAGAAGCAGGGCGTCGCGCTGGTCGTTGACCCGATGAGCCTGCAGTATCTGGTGGGCGGCGCGGTGGACTACACCGAAGGTCTGGAAGGTTCCCGCTTTGTGGTGACTAACCCGAACGCAACCAGCACCTGCGGGTGTGGATCGTCGTTCAGCATTTGACTGTAATGCCCGGTAGCGCTTCGCTTACCGGGCCTGTTCGCTATCTTCCATTCTCATCCAGCGCAAAGGTTGGCAGCTTCAGGTGCCAGCGGATTGCCGCCAGGCGGATCCCCAGAGTAACTACCATCCCCAGCATCGCCGCCTGTTCCAGCGGAACGTGAAAGGTGTACCAGGCCGTAGCGTGAACGATCCCACCCAGAATGCAGGCCGTGGCGTAGATTTCCGTTCTCAGGATCATCGGCACTTCGCGCGCCAGAATATCGCGAATAATCCCGCCGCCCACGCCGGTGACCACTCCCATACAGATCGCCACCATCGGGCCGGTGCCGGCCATAAAGGCTTTGTTGACGCCAATACCGACAAACACCGCGAGGCCAACCGCATCCAGCACCGGCAGTAGCCATTTCGGCAGGCGACGCGGCTGACGGACGAGGATAATGGTTAACATACAGGTGACCATAGCGACCACCAGATCGGTAGGATCTTTGACCCAGAATACCGGGCCATGATCGAGCGCCATATCGCGGATCGTCCCTCCGCCCACGGCGGTGACCACCCCTAACACCAGCACGCCAAACGGATCCATGCGTAATTTACCGGCCAGCAGAACGCCGGAGATCGCAAAAACGGCTGTGCCAAGAATATCCAGCCAATAAACGAGCATTATCATCCTCGGGAAAATGAGTGGCTCTGCGACAGCGCAGAGCAGAGTTGTTTTGCGGCGAGGATAATACGCGGGCTTGCGCGCTCAAACCAGTCGCTGTTCAGCGCAATCACGGGTATTTTTAGCTGGCTTTGCCAGTACTGTTCTATTTTAGGAATATCGCCCGCCGAACCGCCTACCACAATCGCCTGAGGCTGGCGCGCCAGAACCTGCTCGCGGCTCACCTGGGGCCAGGGAACACGGCTGGCGGCAAAAATGTTTTCCCCGCCACAGAGCTCAATGACCTGATGTTGCAGGGACCCCTGGCTGGTCGTGAACAGAGGTTGTTGGCCGAACTGGATAAATACCCGCTTTTTCGGCAGGGTGGCGTAGGTGGCTTTTAAGGCTGCATAATCGTTGAGCATCTGCTGTGCGGCCTGTCGGGCCTGGTCTGGCGTCGGGCTCCAGGGGGCGAGATCGCGAAGGGCCTGCGCGACCTGTTCAATGCTGGTGGCATCGATCCACTGCACTTTTATCCCCAGCGAGGCCAGCTGGTTCACCTGACGTTCTGCATTACCGCCGCGCCAGGCCAGCACCAGATCGGGCTTCAGGGCGACGATACGTTCGACATTCATGCCTTGCCAGGTAGCGACCTGCTCAATCTTTGCCGCCTCAGGGGGATAGTCGGAAAAGCTGCTGACCCCGACGGGGGTGATCCCGGCGGCAAAGGCCAGCTCGGTATTGGCTGGGGAGAGGGAGATAACACGCGGCGCGGCCAGAAGCCACGCCGGTGTCAGCAGAAACAGCGCCAGCAGCGCCCTGAGGAGCGGCTTAGCCACGCGCCAGTTTCTGCACCAGGGTCTCAACCATCAGGCTGGACTGTTTGGCTGCGACCACGAGGAACTCGTCGAAGCTCAGGTGAGACTGCTGATCCGCGACGTCGGAGATGGCGCGAACTACCACGAAGGGCACGCTGAAGTTATGGCAGACGTGGGCAATGGCGGTTGCTTCCATCTCAACGGCAATCGCCTGAGGGAAGTTATGACGGATTTTCGCCAGGTTCACGGAGCCATTGATAAAGGCATCGCCGCTGACAATCAGGCCACGCACGGCGTTGAGGTTCAGTTCCGCGATGCAGCTTTCTGCAACGGCAACCAGTTTTTCGTCGGCTTTAAAACCGGCCGGGCAGCCCGGGAGCTGGCCGTACTCGTAACCGAAGGCGGTCACATCGGCGTCGTGATAGCGCGCTTCGTCAGAAACCACGATATCGCCCACTTTCAGGGTTGGCGCCAGGCCGCCCGCAGAGCCGGTGTTAACGATCACGTCTGGCTTGCAGCGCTCCAGCAGAAGGGTAGCGCCCAGCGCGGCGGAGACTTTACCGATACCGGATTTCAGCAGAGCAACTTCTGTACCGTTCAGCGTGCCGGTATAAATCTCGCAACCACCCAGAGAGAGGGTCTGGCGGTTCTCAATTTTGTCACGCAGCAGCGTAACTTCTTCTTCCATTGCTCCAATAATACCGATTTTCATAGATTTACTCGCGATGTGCCTTGTTAAGATGCATAGTCTATCATGCGATTTAGGGGAAACGCATTCTCACGCGGGGGAGCATATGGCACCAATCGATTTTCGCACCAAAATTAACTGGCATCGCCGGTACCGCTCTCCGCAGGGGAACAAGAACGAACATGAGATCCTGCGGATTTTCGAAAGCGACCGCGGACGCATCGTTAACTCGCCGGCGATCCGCCGCCTGCAGCAAAAAACGCAGGTCTTTCCCCTCGAACGCAACGCCGCCGTGCGCACCCGCCTGACCCATTCGCTGGAGGTGCAGCAGGTTGGGCGCTATATCGCCAAAGAGATCTTAAGCCGCCTCAAGGAGCAGCGCCTGCTGGAAACCTACGGGCTGGATGAGCTGACCGGGCCGTTCGAAAGTATCGTTGAGATGGCGTGCCTGATGCACGACATCGGCAATCCCCCCTTTGGTCATTTTGGCGAAGCGGCCATCAACGACTGGTTCCGCCAGCGCCTGTTCCCCTCCGAGGCCGCCAGCCAGCCGCTGAGCGACGATCGCTGCGTGGTTCAGGCTCTGCGGCTGCGTGATGGCGAAGAGACCCTGAACGGGCTGCGGCGCAAGGTGCGTCAGGATCTGTGTCATTTTGAAGGCAATGCGCAGGGCATCCGTCTGGTGCACTCCCTGATGCGCATGAATCTTACCTGGGCGCAGGTAGGGTGCATCCTGAAATATACCCGTCCCGCCTGGTGGCAGGGTGAACCTCCCGCGACGCACAATTATTTAATGAAAAAACCGGGCTACTATTTCTCGGAAGAGGCGTATATCGAGCGGCTCCGGCAGGAACTTTCCCTCACGCAGTATGCCCGTTTTCCATTGACCTGGATTATGGAAGCGGCAGACGATATTTCCTATTGTGTGGCCGATCTGGAAGATGCGGTTGAAAAAAGAATATTCAGCGTCGAGGGGCTTTATCAGCATCTTTATGATGCCTGGGGTAACCACGAGAAAGGGTCCTTGTTCTCACAGGTTGTCGAAAATGCCTGGGAGAAATCGCGCTCCAATTCCCTCAGTCGTAGCACCGAAGATCAGTTCTTTATGTATTTACGCGTCAATACATTAAATAAACTGGTGCCCTACGCGGCTGAGCGCTTTATCGACAACATTGAACAAATTTACCACGGCGAGTTTAATCATGCGCTGCTGGAAGATGACAGCAGCTTTAGCCAACTGCTTGAACTCTATAAAAATGTCGCCATGCGGCATGTGTTCAGCCATCCGGAGGTCGAACAGCTGGAATTACAGGGCTATCGGGTGATAACCGGCCTGCTGGAGATCTACCGTCCACTGCTGCAATTATCCGCCGAGGAGTTCAGCGAACTGGTAGAAAAAGAGCGGGTCCGCCGTTTTCCGATTGAATCCCGGCTATTTCACAAACTTTCGCCGCGCCATCGGCTGGCTTATGTTGAGTCGGTCAGTAAATTTAACCGCCAGCAGCCAGACTGGCCGGTACTGGAGTTTTATTATCGCTGTCGCCTGATTCAGGACTATATCAGCGGAATGACAGACTTATATGCCTGGGATGAATACCGCAAGTTGATGGCGGTGGAATAAGGCGGAGTTTTGTAAAGACGGCCAATAAATTTTTACTTTTTCCAGAAACTTAATGCCGGAACTAAGCGCGTCGAAACGAATCTGATATACACAGCAATTGTGCGTGACCTGTAAATCGAGATTAAGAAACATGAAAAAAACCACTTTAGCAATGAGTGCACTGGCTCTGAGTTTAGGTTTAGCGTTATCCCCTCTGTCTGCCAGCGCAGCAGAGACCGTCTCTTCCGCAGCCACTGCGCAACAGATGCCAAGCCTGGCACCGATGCTGGAAAAAGTGATGCCGTCGGTAGTGAGTATCAACGTTGAAGGCAGCACCACCGTCAACACGCCGCGCATGCCGCGTAACTTCCAGCAGTTCTTCGGTGATAACTCGCCGTTCTGCCAGGAAGGTTCCCCGTTCCAGAGCTCACCGTTCTGCCAGGGCGGGGCGGGTGATGGCAACGGCGGCGGTCAGCAGCAGAAGTTTATGGCGCTGGGTTCCGGTGTGATCATTGATGCGGCCAAAGGCTATGTGGTCACCAACAACCACGTGGTGGACAATGCCAGCAGCATCAAGGTTCAGCTGAGCGACGGGCGCAAGCTTGATGCCAAAATCGTCGGGAAGGATCCGCGCTCTGATATCGCGCTGATACAGATTCAGGATCCAAAAAACCTGACGGCAATTAAGCTGGCCGACTCTGATGCCCTGCGCGTCGGGGATTACACCGTGGCAATCGGTAACCCGTTTGGTCTGGGTGAGACGGTGACCTCCGGTATCGTTTCTGCCCTCGGTCGTAGCGGCCTGAATGCGGAAAACTATGAAAACTTTATCCAGACCGATGCGGCGATAAACCGCGGTAACTCCGGTGGCGCGCTGGTCAACCTGAACGGTGAGCTGATCGGGATTAACACCGCGATCCTCGCCCCGGACGGCGGCAACATCGGGATTGGCTTTGCGATCCCAAGCAACATGGTGAAAAACCTGACCGCACAGATGGTCGAGTTTGGCCAGGTGAAACGCGGCGAGCTGGGTATTCTCGGCACCGAGCTGAACTCCGAGCTGGCGAAAGCGATGAAGGTTGATGCCCAGCGCGGCGCCTTTGTCAGCCAGGTGATGCCAAACTCCTCCGCGGCGAAAGCGGGGATCAAGGCCGGGGACGTGATCACTACCCTGAACGGCAAACCGGTGAGCAGCTTCGCGGCACTGCGTGCAGAAGTCGGCTCTATGCCGGTGGGCAGCAAAGTGAGCCTGGGTCTGCTGCGTGAAGGTAAACCGGTGAACGTGCAGCTGGAACTGCAGCAGAGCAGCCAGAACCAGGTGGATGCCGGCACTATCTTCAGCGGTATCGAAGGTGCGGATATGAGCAATAAAGGGCAGGATAAAGGCGTATCTGTGGATAACGTCAAAGCCAACAGCCCGGCTGCCCGTATTGGCCTGAAGAAAGGGGATGTGATTATCGGCGCCAACCAGCAGCCGGTTAAGAACATCGCTGAACTGCGCAAAATTCTCGACAGCAAACCCTCGGTGCTGGCGTTGAATATCCAGCGTGGCGATACCTCTCTTTATCTGCTGATGCAGTAATCTGTTCTGCCCCTGTTTCTGTCTGGAAACAGGGGCTTTTTCATTCCTTTCTGTGAACCTTTCCACAAGTCCATACTTCTCCTTCACAGTTTGTGCATTCGCACAATGCGGCCCTGATTAATCTTCCTTATGCTTGAGCTCTGCTCAGAGGAGGGCGACATGGCTGGCTGGCATCTTGATACCAAAATGGCGCAGGATATCGTGGCGCGAACAATGCGCATCATCGACACCAATATCAACGTGATGGACGCACGTGGCCGGATCATCGGCAGTGGCGATCGCGAGCGTATTGGGGAATTGCACGAAGGTGCGCTGCTGGTGCTCTCTCAGGGGCGCGTGGTGGATATTGATGACGCGGTGGCGCGGCATCTGCATGGCGTGCGCCAGGGGATCAACCTGCCGCTGCGTCTGGAAGGTGAGATTGTCGGGGTGATCGGTCTGACCGGTGAGCCGGAGTCTTTGCGCAAATACGGTGAGCTGGTCTGTATGACGGCAGAAATGATGCTGGAACAATCCCGCCTGATGCACCTTCTGGCGCAGGACAGCCGCCTGCGTGAAGAGCTGGTCATGAACCTGATCCAGGCGGAAGAGCATACCCCGGCGCTGACCGAGTGGGCGCAGCGGCTGGGCATCGATCTCAACCAGCCCCGCGTGGTGGCGGTGATTGAGGTCGACAGCGGTCAGCTGGGAGTCGATAGCGCGATGGTTGAGCTACAGCAGCTGCAGAACGCGCTGGCGACGCCGGAGCGCAATAACCTGGTGGCGATCGTCTCGCTGACCGAGATGGTGGTACTCAAACCGGCGTTAAACCAGTTTGGTCGCTGGGATGCGGAAGATCACCGTCGGCGCGTGGAACAGCTGATTGCGCGGATGAAAGAGAACGGACAACTGCGTTTCCGGGTGGCATTAGGCAACTACTTTACCGGCCCGGGCAGCATTGCCCGCTCCTGGCGTACGGCCCGTACCACAATGATGGTCGGCAAGCAGCGTATGCCGGAAAACCGCAGCTATTTTTATCAGGATTTGATGCTGCCGGTGCTGCTGGACAGCCTGCGCGGCGGCTGGCAGGCCAACGAACTGGCCCGTCCGCTGGTACGTCTGAAAGCGATGGATAACAACGGCCTGCTGCGGCGTACGCTGCAGGCGTGGTTCCGTCATAACGTGCAGCCGCTGGCCACGTCAAAGGCACTTTTTATTCACCGCAATACGCTGGAGTACCGCCTGAACCGTATTTCGGAGCTAACGGGGTTGGATCTGGGGAATTTTGACGACCGGCTGTTGCTGTATGTGGCGTTGCAACTGGATGAGCAGCGGTGAGTGAATCGCCCGGTGGCGCTGCGCTTACCGGGCCTACAAAACCACGAATGTAGGCCGGGTAAGGCGAAGCCGCCACCCGGCACACAGCGACGGGTTACTTGTTACGGGTCAACTTCTCAAGATCCGCTTCGATTTCCGTGATCTTGTGGGCAACGACGCTTTCCAGATGACGCAGGTCATCCAGGATCTTCCGCTTCAGATCCACTTCAGTGCGATCGCGCTGGCAAATCTGATCCAGCTCATCAATCACATAGCGCAGATTCGGGCTGATCTCCTGCACCTCTTTGTAACCCTGACCGATGCCATCGGCAACGACAGTTTTACGCTGGCGCGGGTACTTGAACTTCACGCTCTTGGCGAAGAACTCGCCCTTATCCTTGTGGAAATAGATTTTCAGGATATCGTTGTTGGCTTCCTGACGGAGGCTGTAACGGTCAATTTCATCAGGATTAGTAATGCCCAGACTTTTCAGATTATCGTACATAGCGGTACCCTTGATCTCAACATAACCCATGAATAATTCACGAAAAAATCTATTTTCGCCACCCTGAGATATAAAAAAAGCGGGGTTGCCCCCGCTTTTTGTTATACCCGATTAATCGATGGTACGCAGCAGTTCGTTGATGCCAACTTTGCCGCGGGTTTTTGCATCGACTTTTTTGACAATCACCGCACAGTACAGGCTGTATTTGCCATCTTTTGATGGCAGGTTACCGGATACCACTACGGAACCCGCCGGTACGCGACCGTAATGCACTTCGCCGGTTTCGCGATCGTAAATACGGGTGCTCTGGCCGATATAAACGCCCATGGAGATCACGGAGCCTTCTTCCACGATCACGCCTTCAACCACTTCGGAGCGCGCGCCGATGAAGCAGTTGTCTTCGATAATGGTCGGGTTCGCCTGCAGCGGCTCCAGAACACCACCAATACCCACGCCGCCGGAGAGGTGTACGTTTTTACCGATCTGCGCACAGGAACCCACGGTTGCCCAGGTATCCACCATGGTGCCTTCATCAACGTAAGCGCCGATGTTCACGTAGGACGGCATCAGCACGGTGTTGCGGGCGATGAATGCGCCCTGACGAACGGCTGCCGGTGGTACCACGCGGAAACCTTCTTTCTGGAAACGCGCTTCGTCGTAATCAGCGAATTTCATCGGGACTTTATCGAAGTAGCGGCTTTCCGCACCGTCGATAACCTGGTTATCGTTAATACGGAAAGAGAGCAGTACCGCTTTCTTCAGCCACTGGTGAGTGACCCACTGACCGTCGATCTTTTCGGCTACACGCAGCGCGCCGGAATCAAGCAGAGAAATCACCTGATTGACCGCCTCGCGGGTCACGGTATCCACATTTGCCGGAGTAATTTCGGCGCGACGCTCAAAAGCGGACTCAATAACGTTCTGTAACTGCTGCATAGTTCAACTCTTTCCAGGTAAAAAAAAACATCACCCTTTATCGTTTGGATTGAGGGCTGCTGTCAACCGTTGTTGCACTTCCTGTTGCAGGGCATTATTAAGCCCACGACGGTCGGCTGTGGCGATTATAAATAAATCTTCTACTCGCTCGCCAATGGTTGTAATTCTGGCCCCATGCAGCGAAATTCCCAGATCGGCAAACACCTGCCCGACCCGGGCCAGCAGCCCTGGCTGGTCAAGGGCGATCAGCTCGAGGAAGGATTTCCGGTCGGTATGCGTCGGCAGGAAATTGACCTCGGTATCGACGGTAAAGTGGCGCAGTTTCGCCGGCTGTCGACGCGGTTGCGGTGGCTGCCAGCTGTGCTGGGTGATCGCCTGCTCCAGCCCGTAGCGAATCGGCTCGTGACGATCCGCGGACAGCGGACTGCCGTCCGGCTCCAGCACGATAAAGGTATCCATCGCCATGCCGTCGCGGGTAGTGAAGATTTGCGCGTCGTGTACGCTGAGGTTACGTCTGTCGAGTTCGGCGCAGACCGCGGCAAACAGGTAAGCGCGATCGGGGCTCCAGATAAAGATCTCCGTTCCCCCGCGGGTTGCCTGCGGGCTGAGCAGGATCAGCGGTTTGGTCAGATCGTGCTGTAACAGATGACGGGCGTGCCAGGCCAGCTGGTTCGGGCTGTGGCGTACAAAATAGTTGGCGCGACAGCGCGCCCAGATCAGATGCAGCGCCTCTTCATTTATATTCTCCATCCGTAACAGCGCCAGGGCCTGCATCTGGTGATGACGCACGCGTTCGCGCATGTCCGGCGTGCTCTGCATGCCGCGACGCAGCTGCTTCTCGGTGGCGAAGTAAAGTTCGCGCAGCAGGCTCTGCTTCCAGCTGTTCCACAGCGTCTCGTTGGTGGCGCAGATGTCCGCCACCGTCAGGCAGACCAGGAAACGCAGGCGATTCTCGGTCTGCACCTCTTCGGCAAACTGTTTGATGACCTCGGGATCCTGAATATCGCGCCGCTGAGCGGTGACCGACATCAGCAGGTGATGGCGAACCAGCCAGGCCACCAGCTGCGTTTCGCGCGAATTGAGCCCATGCAGCTCGGCAAATTTCAGCACGTCTTCCGCGCCGAGGATTGAGTGGTCGCCGCCGCGCCCTTTGGCGATATCATGGAACAGGGCGGCAATCAGGATCAGCTCCGGGTTGGTCAGGCGCGGCCAGAGTTCAACGCAGAGCGGGTGACGGCTGCGCACCTCCTCCTGGGCGAAACTTTCCAGCTTCAGCATTACGCGGATGGTGTGTTCGTCAACGGTATAGGCATGGAACAGGTCAAACTGCATCTGGCCGACGATATGCGACCACTGCGGCATATAGGCCCAGAGCACGCTGTGACGGTGCATCGGCAGCAGCCCGCGGCTTACCGCGCCAGGGTGGCGCAACATGCTCAGGAACAGCGACCGTGCTTCCGGGATGTAGCACAGAGGCTGAGTCAGGTGGCGGCGGGCGTGGCGCAGGTGGCGCAGGGTAGTGGAGTAGATCCCGGTGATGGTGCTGTTACGCACCATGGCGTAGAACATGCGCAGGATCGCTTCCGGCTTACGGATAAACAGCGTCTCGTCGCGCAGATCGATTAAGGTGCCGCGCAGCTGGAATTCATCATCTATCGGGCGCGGTTTTTCATCCGCGGTGAGAGCCAGGATCGCCTCGTCGAACAGCTGCAACAGCATCTGATTCAGTTCCCCCACGCGGCGGGTGACGCGGAAGAAGTCCTTCATCATCTGCTCAACCGGTTCGTTGCCCTCACCGCTGTAGTGCAGGCGCTGGGCGACGCTCAACTGACGGTCAAACAGCAGGCGGTTATCGTAGCGGGTCACTTCCAGATGCAGGGCAAAACGGATGCGCCACAGCAGATGCAGACACTCATTCAGCTCGGTACGTTCGGCTTCGGTGAGAAAACCAAAACCGACCATCTCATCCAGCGAGGTGGCGCCGAAATGGCGGCGGGCCACCCACTGCAGGGTATGGATATCGCGCAGGCCGCCGGGGCTGCTTTTGATATCCGGCTCCAGGTTATAGCTGGTGCCGTGGTAGCGCTGGTGGCGCACCTGCTGCTCATCGACCTTGGCGGCGAAGAACTTCTCCGAGGGCCAGAAGCCGTCGCTGAAGATGTGCTTTTGCAGCTCAAGGAACAGGGCCACGTCGCCAATCAGCAGGCGCGATTCAATCAGGTTGGTGGCGACGGTGAGATCGGATAACCCCTCCAGAAGACACTCTTCCAGGGTGCGCACGCTGTGGCCGATTTCAAGCTTAACGTCCCACAGCAGGGTCAGCAGCTCGCCGATCTTCTGCGCCTGTTCGTCAGGCAGCTTTTTCCGGCTCAGGATCAGCAGGTCGATATCTGAAAGGGGATGCAGCTCGCCGCGGCCATAGCCGCCGACGGCGACCAGCGCCACATCGCCCAGCTGACCAAAACCGTAGTCAATCCATAAGCGCTGCAGGAGCTGATCGATAAATTCCGTGCGCGCTTCGATAAGCGCTTCAGCGGAGATCCCACTGTCAAAGGTGTCACCCAGCCAGCGCTGGAAGGTATCGATATGCGCTTTGATGCCGGCGCAGGTCAGCTCGGCCGTCGGCCAGACGCCGGGGTTATCCGGCTGGCCAGGCAGGGTGGGGAGGGCCGTATTGGCATACTGTTCGGGTAAAAGGTTACTCATTGCGCGCCACCCATAAGAAAAAACGATAGCCATTAAAAAAGCCGGCATTTGCCGGCTTCTTATCATGCGTCTTGCGAGAGTATCGCCGGGATAGTGTCATCCTTGCGTAACGTCAGAATTTCGCAGCCGTTGTCGGTCACCACAATAGTATGCTCATACTGGGCAGACAAGCTCCGGTCTTTGGTTTTCACCGTCCAGCCATCTTTCATGGTACGGATGCGGTAGTCGCCCGAGTTGACCATTGGCTCGATGGTGAAGGTCATGCCCGCCTGCAGCACCACGCCGCCGTCGTCTGCATCATAGTGCAGAACCTGTGGCTCTTCATGGAAGACGCGGCCAATACCGTGACCGCAGTATTCGCGCACCACGGAGAAACCTTCTGCTTCAACGAATTTCTGGATAGCCGCACCGAGGGTACGCAGGCGAATGCCTGGCTTGACCATCTTCAGTGCCAGGTAGAGGCTTTCCTGGGTCACTTTACACAGGCGCTCGCCCAGAATGGTCGGTTTGCCGACGATGAACATCTTAGAGGTGTCACCGTGGTACTCGTCTTTAATGACGGTGACGTCGATGTTAACGATGTCGCCATCTTTCAGCAGCTTTTCGTCATCCGGGATACCGTGGCAGACCACTTCATTAATAGAGATGCAGACTGACTTCGGGAAGCCGTGGTAGCCAAGGCAAGCGGAGATTGCCTGCTGCTCGTTCACGATGTAATCATTACAGATGCGATCCAGCTCGCCGGTGCTGACGCCCGGTTTGACGAATGGCTCGATCATTTCCAGCACTTCAGCGGCCAGACGACCGACGACGCGCATTTTTTCAATTTCTTCAGGTGTCTTAATAGAGATAGCCATGTAATCTGTCCATCAGTGTCGTTTTTTTCGACAATACTAGTCTAAGTGTTGTCAATGGTATCAGTCTGGCGCACATGCTGCCAAATTGAGATTCCTTCACCGCACACACCGCCAACAATTGTTGGTTTCGGGTAGCATTTTGTGGTATAAAGCGCGCCGGACTTCCGATCCATTTCAGATACACAGGATGGACGGGAGCGACAAATCTCACTTTGTGTAACAACACACACGTATCGGCACATATTCCGGGGTGCCCTTTGGGGTCGGTAATATGGGATACGTGGAGGCATAACCCCAACTTTTAAATAGAGGTTTTAAAACATGGCAACTGTTTCCATGCGCGACATGCTCAAGGCTGGTGTTCACTTCGGTCACCAGACCCGTTACTGGAACCCGAAAATGAAGCCTTTCATCTTCGGCGCACGTAACAAAGTTCACATCATCAACCTTGAGAAAACTGTACCAATGTTCAACGAAGCCCTGGCTGAGCTGAACAAGATCTCTTCCCGTAAAGGTAAGATTCTGTTCGTTGGTACTAAGCGCGCTGCAAGCGAAGCTGTGAAAGAAGCTGCTAACAGCTGCGACCAGTTCTTCGTGAACCATCGCTGGCTGGGCGGTATGCTGACTAACTGGAAAACCGTTCGTCAGTCTATCAAGCGCCTGAAAGATCTGGAAACCCAGTCTCAGGACGGTACTTTCGAAAAGCTGACCAAAAAAGAAGCGCTGATGCGCACTCGTGAGCTGGACAAGCTGGAAAACAGCCTGGGCGGTATCAAAGATATGGGCGGCCTGCCAGACGCGCTGTTCGTTATCGATGCTGACCACGAGCACATCGCAATCAAAGAAGCTAACAACCTGGGTATCCCAGTATTCGCAATCGTTGATACCAACTCCGATCCGGACGGTGTTGACTTCGTTATCCCGGGTAACGACGATGCAATCCGTGCTGTTAGCCTGTACCTGAGCGCTGTAGCTGCTACCGTTCGTGAAGGCCGTTCCCAGGATCTGGCTTCTCAGGCGGAAGAAAGCTTCGTAGAAGCTGAATAATAAGGTTCTACCCCTTATTAGTACCGTGTATGAATAGGGGCCAATTATCGGCCCCTTTTTTCAATTTATACTGTTTGGCTTCTGGCCGGGCAGTTCACATCTCCCGAGGATTTAAGAATGGCTGAAATTACCGCATCCCTGGTAAAAGAGCTGCGTGAGCGTACTGGCGCAGGCATGATGGATTGCAAAAAAGCGCTGACTGAAGCGAACGGCGACATCGAGCTGGCAATCGAAAACATGCGTAAATCTGGTGCGATCAAAGCAGCTAAGAAAGCAGGCAACGTTGCTGCTGACGGCGTGATCATCACTAAGATCGACGGCACCTACGGCATCATTCTGGAAGTTAACTGCCAGACTGACTTCGTTGCTAAAGATGGCGGTTTCCAGGCATTTGCTAACAAAGTTCTGGACGCAGCTGTTGCTGGCAAAATCACCGACGTTGAAGTTCTGAAAGCACAGTTCGAAGAAGAGCGTGTTGCCCTGGTTGCTAAAATCGGTGAGAACATCAACATCCGTCGCGTTTCTTCCCTGGAAGGCGAAGTACTGGGTTCATACCAGCACGGCGCGCGTATCGGTGTTCTGGTTGCGGCTAAAGGCGCTGACGAAGAGCTGGTTAAACAGCTGGCAATGCACATCGCTGCAAGCAAGCCAGAATTCGTTAAGCCAGAAGACGTGTCTGCTGAAGTTGTAGAAAAAGAGTACCAGGTTCAGCTGGACATCGCCATGCAGTCTGGCAAGCCAAAAGAAATCGCAGAGAAAATGGTTGAAGGCCGCATGAAGAAATTCACCGGCGAAGTTTCTCTGACTGGCCAGCCTTTCGTTATGGATCCAAGCAAAACTGTTGCTCAGCTGCTGAAAGAGCACAACGCTGACGTAACTGGCTTCATCCGCTTCGAAGTGGGCGAAGGCATCGAGAAAGTTGAGACTGACTTCGCAGCAGAAGTTGCTGCAATGTCCAAGCAGTCTTAATCAGCGAAAAGAAGCCGCCTGAGGGCGGCTTCTTTTTGTGTACGTTATGTGTAAATCAGCCAGACGCCTATAGTGTCTGTGTTGAGATGCGATATATCATGTCGCCAGAATTAACCCCATCTTAATCGTTGACAGTCCCAGGAAAGAAATATGGCTACCAATGCAAAACCCGTTTACAAACGCATTCTGCTTAAGCTGAGTGGCGAAGCGCTGCAAGGGTCGGAAGGCTTCGGTATTGACGCAAGCATCCTTGACCGCATGGCGCAGGAAATCAAAGAACTGGTTGAACTGGGCATCCAGGTTGGCGTAGTCATTGGCGGTGGTAACCTTTTCCGTGGCGCGGGTCTGGCAAAAGCAGGCATGAATCGCGTGGTGGGCGACCACATGGGTATGCTGGCAACGGTCATGAATGGCCTGGCTATGCGTGATGCACTGCATCGTGCCTATGTGAATGCACGCCTGATGTCCGCTATTCCGTTGAATGGCGTGTGCGATAACTACAGCTGGGCCGAAGCCATCAGCCTGCTGCGCAACAACCGCGTGGTGATCCTCTCCGCCGGTACGGGTAACCCGTTCTTTACCACCGATTCCGCGGCCTGCCTGCGTGGTATTGAGATCGAAGCCGATGTGGTACTGAAAGCGACCAAAGTAGATGGCGTGTTTACTGCCGATCCGGCAAAAGATCCTGCTGCCACCATGTACGATCAGCTGACCTACAGCGAAGTGCTGGATAAAGAGCTGAAAGTGATGGATCTTGCCGCCTTCACGCTGGCTCGCGACCACAAACTGCCGATCCGTGTCTTCAACATGAACAAGCCTGGCGCGCTGCGTCGCGTGGTCATGGGTGAAAAAGAAGGCACTTTGATCACGGAATAATTTCCGTCGACGATAAATACAGGTAAGATTCCGCTTTACTTTGTAGTGATATCTTACCTGGACGCGCCTTTGGCGTTGTCATGAATTAAACGCGACTATACTTAGCACACCTGTAGCGATGTGCTGGTGGATAGTCTGCCTGAGACAAGTTTCCAAGGATTCGTAACGTGATTAACGACATCAGAAAAGATGCTGAAGTACGCATGGACAAATGCGTAGAAGCGTTCAAAACCCAAATCAGCAAAATTCGTACTGGCCGTGCTTCTCCAAGCCTGCTGGATGGCATCGTCGTGGAATACTACGGTACGCCAACCCCTCTGCGTCAGCTGGCGCAGGTGACGGTAGAAGATACCCGTACGCTGAAAATTAACGTCTTCGATCGTTCAATGGGCCCGGCCGTTGAGAAAGCCATCATGGCATCCGATCTGGGTCTGAACCCAAGCTCCGCAGGCACGGATATCCGTGTTCCACTGCCTGCGCTGACCGAAGAGCGTCGTAAAGATCTGATCAAAGTGGTACGTGGTGAAGCAGAGCAGGGCCGTGTTGCCGTGCGTAACGTTCGCCGTGACGCGAACGATAAAGTGAAAGCGCTGCTGAAAGACAAAGAGATCAGCGAAGATGACGATCGCCGTTCTCAGGACGACGTGCAGAAACTGACCGATGCGGCAATCAAGAAACTTGATGCGGCGCTGGCAGAAAAAGAAGCGGAACTGATGCAGTTCTGATTTCTGACGTAATCTGATAAAACGCCGTACAGAAGGCCCGATGGGCTTTGCTGGCGGCGTTTTGCTTTGCTGGTTTCACTACTTCTGGATAATTCATGAAGCAATTAACACTCCTCGGCTCAACCGGCTCCATCGGTTGCAGCACGCTCGACGTCGTTCGCCACAATCCTGAACACTACACCGTGACCGCGCTTGTCGCCGGGAAAAACGTTCAGCGGATGGTTGAGCAGTGTCTCGAGTTTGCGCCACGCTATGCGGTTATGGACGACGAGGAGAGTGCTCGCCAGGTAAAAGCATTGCTGGCCGAGCACGGCAGCCGGACCGAGGTATTAAGCGGTCAACGGGCTGCCTGCGACATGGCCGCCCTGGATGACGTAGACCAGGTGATGGCGGCAATCGTGGGCGCAGCAGGACTGCTGCCAACGCTGGCGGCGATCGATGCCGGGAAGACGGTGTTGCTGGCCAACAAAGAGTCGCTGGTGACTTGTGGACGCCTGTTTATGGAGGCGGTAAAGCAGCGCGGCGCGCAACTTTTGCCGGTAGATAGCGAACATAACGCTATTTTTCAGAGTTTACCGCAACCGTTTCAGCAAAACCTGGGGTACGCTGATCTGGAGCAGAATGGCGTCTCTTCTATTTTGCTCACCGGGTCTGGTGGCCCGTTCCGTGATACGCCGTTGTCTGATCTGGTCTCAATGACCCCGGATCAGGCATGTCGTCATCCGAACTGGTCGATGGGGCGTAAAATCTCCGTGGATTCTGCCACCATGATGAATAAAGGTCTGGAATACATTGAAGCCCGCTGGTTGTTTAACGCCTCGGCAGCGCAGATGGAAGTGTTAATTCACCCGCAGTCGGTGATCCACTCCATGGTCCGTTATCGGGATGGCAGCGTGATGGCGCAATTAGGCGAACCCGATATGCGTACGCCTATCGCCCATACGATGGCGTGGCCAAACCGCGTGGTCTCCGGCGTTAAGCCGCTCGACTTCTGCAAATTAAGTGCGCTGACGTTCAGTGCGCCAGATTATCAGCGCTATCCGTGCCTGAAGCTGGCGATGGAGGCATTCGAGCAGGGACAAGCGGCGACAACCGCCCTCAATGCGGCGAATGAAATTGCTGTCGCCGCCTTCCTCGAACAGCGGATCCGCTTTACGGATATCGCTGCGCTGAACCTGTCTGTTCTTGAGGCGATGGATTTGCGCGAGCCGCAAAGTGTGGATGATGTGCTGACCGTCGATGCGAAAGCCAGGCTCACGGCGCAAAAAGCGGTGACGCACCTCGCAAGCTGGTGATAATCCAGCCGTGGGTGGTCATGCTATTTGTTAGCGTTGGGCTTCAGTGATATAGTCTGCGCCACCTGATTGCGGGTAGTTGACGTTATGTGGTCAGGTAAGCCGTGGTATGACACGGCTTTTTTACGTAAAGGCTTCAGTATTCCTGAGTACCGTTAAATCCTTTCAGGGACCAAAAACGCGTTATGTTGTCTGCGAATCAACCAATAAGCGAAAACTTGCCAGCACATGGCTGTCGTCATGTCGCAATCATCATGGATGGCAATGGCCGCTGGGCGAAAAGACAAGGGAAGATCCGAGCCTTTGGGCATAAAGCTGGGGCGAAATCTGTTCGCCGCGCCGTTTCTTTTGCCGCCAATAACGGCATTGACGCGTTAACGCTCTATGCTTTCAGCAGTGAAAACTGGAATCGACCTGCGCAGGAAGTTAGCGCGTTGATGGAATTGTTCGTGTGGGCGCTCGACAGCGAAGTAAAAAGCCTGCACCGCCACAACGTTCGCCTGCGTATTATCGGGGATACCAGTCGTTTTAACTCACGTCTGCAGGAACGCATTCGTAAAGCGGAAGCGCTGACCGGGCAAAATACCGGCTTAACGCTCAATATCGCGGCGAATTATGGTGGACGTTGGGATATTGTCCAGGGTGTACGGCATTTGGCTGAACAGGTTCAGGAAGGGCTATTACAGCCGGACCAGATTGATGAAGAGGCGCTGAGTCAGCAAATCTGCATGAGTGAACTGACACCCGTGGATTTAGTAATTAGGACAGGGGGAGAACATCGCATCAGTAACTTTTTGCTATGGCAAATTGCCTACGCCGAACTTTACTTTACAGATGTTCTTTGGCCCGATTTTGATGAACAAGACTTTGAAGGTGCGCTGCATGCCTTTGCTAATCGAGAGCGTCGTTTCGGTGGTACCGAGCCTGGTGGCGACAACGCCTGATGGGGGTAGCTTTTGCTGAAGTATCGCCTGATTTCCGCGTTTGTTTTAATACCTGTTGTCATCGCGGCGCTGTTTTTACTGCCTCCGGTGGGATTTGCTATTGTCACACTGGTCGTTTGCATGCTGGCGGCGTGGGAATGGGGGCAGCTTAGCGGCTTTACCTCGCGTTCTCAGCGGGTATGGCTGGCGGTGCTGTGCGGCCTGGTGCTGGCGCTGATGCTCTTTATGCTGCCGGAGTACCATCACAATATTCATCAGCCGATAATCGCAGGTTCGCTCTGGCTTTCGCTGGGATGGTGGCTGGCAGCGCTGCTGCTGGTGCTCTTCTATCCCGGCTCTGCATCGCTATGGCGTAATTCGAAAATACTGCGTCTCTGTTTTGGGCTGTTCACCATCGTTCCTTTCTTCTGGGGAATGCTTGCCCTCCGTACCTGGCACTACGACGACAACCCTTACAGCGGGGCGTTATGGCTCCTTTACGTCATGATTCTCGTCTGGGGGGCTGACTCTGGCGCCTATATGTTTGGTAAACTGTTTGGCAAACATAAACTGGCACCGAAGGTCTCTCCGGGGAAAACGTGGCAGGGTTTTATCGGTGGTCTGTTTACAGCAGCGATTATCTCCTGGGGTTATGGCGTATGGGCCAACCTTGAGGTGGCACCGGCAACATTATTGGTCTGTTCTATCATCGCAGCGCTGGCTTCCGTGCTGGGTGATTTGACCGAAAGTATGTTTAAGCGTGAAGCAGGGATCAAAGACAGTGGCAATCTTATTCCAGGGCACGGCGGTATCCTGGATCGCATAGACAGCCTGACGGCGGCAGTTCCCGTGTTTGCCTGCCTGTTTTTGCTGGTGTTTGGGACGATTTAACGGAAGGTTTTATGCTTAGCATTCTCTGGAATCTGGCGGCATTCATTGTTGCACTGGGTGTACTTATCACGGTGCATGAATTTGGCCATTTCTGGGTTGCTCGGCGCTGTGGCGTGCGGGTAGAGCGCTTTTCAATTGGCTTTGGTAAGGCGCTCTGGCGCCGAAACGATCGCCACGGCACAGAATTTGTTATTGCCCTTATCCCACTCGGCGGCTACGTCAAAATGTTGGATGAACGCGTGGAGCCAGTGGCGCCTGAAGTGCGCCACTACGCGTTCAACAACAAAACCGTCGGCCAGCGCGCCGCAATCATTGCTGCCGGTCCGGTGGCAAACTTCATCTTCGCCATTTTTGCTTACTGGCTGGTGTTTATCATCGGTGTCCCTGGCGTTCGTCCGGTTGTTGGTGAAATTACACCCAACTCCATCGCGGCAAGCGCGCAAATTAATCCGGGCATGGAACTTAAAGCGATTGATGGCATCGAAACCCCTGATTGGGATGCCGTGCGGTTACAGCTGGTTGCCAAAATTGGCGACGAGCAAACTACCGTCAGCGTATCACCTTTCGGTTCCAGTACGCGTCAGGATAAAATCCTGAATTTACGCAACTGGACCTTTGAGCCAGATAAAGAAGATCCCGTTGCGGCGTTAGGCATTCGTCCACGCGGCGCGCAGATTGAACCGGTGCTGGCAGAAGTCCAGTCCGATTCCGCAGCGCGTAAAGCAGGTTTGCAAGCAGGCGACAGGATCGTTAAAGTCGATGGTCAACCTTTAACGCAGTGGATGACCTTTGTTACTCTGGTGCGTGATAATCCAGGTACGCCGCTGGCGCTGGAGATAGAAAGGCAGGGGAGCCCACTCTCCTTAACGCTCATCCCGGATACCAAACCGGGCGGTGGAAAGGCGGAAGGGTTTGCAGGCGTGGTGCCGAAAGTGATCCCGCTGCCCGATGAGTACAAGACAATACGCCAGTATGGGCCGTTCAGCGCCATTCTTGAAGCCACGGATAAAACATGGCAACTGATGAAGCTGACCGTGCAAATGCTGGGGAAATTGATTACCGGTGACGTAAAACTGAACAACCTCAGTGGGCCGATTTCGATCGCTCAGGGGGCTGGGATGTCAGCAGAGTTCGGGGTGATTTACTATCTCATGTTTCTTGCGCTCATTAGCGTGAACCTCGGGATAATCAACCTGTTCCCACTGCCTGTTTTAGATGGGGGGCATCTGCTGTTTTTAGCGATCGAGAAGCTAAAAGGCGGGCCGGTATCCGAGCGAGTTCAAGACTTTAGTTATCGCATTGGTTCGATTTTACTGGTGCTGTTAATGGGGCTTGCACTTTTCAATGATTTCTCTCGGTTGTAAGAGAGTGTTAGGAAGAACGCATAATAACGATGGCGATGAAAAAGTTGCTCATAGCGTCGCTGCTGTTTAGCAGCGCGACCGTATACGGTGCTGACGGGTTCGTAGTGAAAGATATTCATTTCGAAGGCCTTCAGCGTGTCGCCGTTGGTGCGGCCCTCCTCAGTATGCCAGTGCGCCCAGGCGACACGGTTAATGATGAAGACATTAGTAATACCATCCGCGCTCTGTTTGCCACCGGCAACTTCGAGGACGTTCGCGTTCTGCGCGATGGTGACACGCTGCTGGTTCAGGTAAAAGAGCGTCCAACGATTGCCAGCATCACCTTCTCCGGCAACAAGTCGGTGAAAGACGACATGCTCAAGCAAAACCTTGAGGCCTCTGGCGTGCGTGTCGGCGAATCTCTGGATCGCACCACCCTCTCTGATATTGAGAAAGGGCTGGAAGATTTCTACTACAGCGTCGGTAAATATAGCGCGAGCGTCAAAGCGGTTGTTACTCCGCTGCCACGTAACCGCGTCGATCTGAAGCTGGTGTTCCAGGAAGGTGTTTCTGCGAAAATCCAGCAGATCAACATCGTTGGTAACCATGCGTTCAGCACCGATGAGCTGATCTCTACCTTCCAGCTGCGTGACGAAGTGCCGTGGTGGAACGTGGTGGGCGACCGTAAATACCAGAAACAGAAACTGGCGGGCGATCTCGAAACCCTGCGCAGCTACTATCTGGATCGCGGCTATGCGCGCTTTAACATCGATTCGACTCAGGTCAGCCTGACGCCGGACAAGAAAGGTATCTACATCACCGTTAACATTACCGAAGGCGATCAGTACAAGCTTTCTGGTGTGGAAGTGAGTGGTAACCTGGCAGGACACTCTGCCGAGATCGAAAGCCTGACCAAACTGCAGCCGGGTGAACTGTACAGCGGCTCGAAAGTGACCAAAATGGAAGACGGCATTAAAAAGCTGCTCGGCCGTTATGGTTACGCTTACCCACGCGTACAGACTCAGCCTGAAATCAACGATACGGATAAAACCGTTAAGCTCCACGTTAACGTCGATGCGGGTAATCGTTTCTACGTGCGTAAGATCCGTTTTGAAGGTAACGACACCTCTAAGGATGCCGTTCTGCGCCGTGAAATGCGCCAGATGGAAGGGGCATGGCTGGGTAGCGATCTGGTCGATCAGGGTAAAGAGCGTCTGAACCGTCTGGGCTATTTCGAAACCGTCGATACCGACACTCAGCGCGTGCCGGGTAAACCGGACCAGGTAGACGTCGTTTACAAGGTCAAAGAGCGTAATACCGGTAGCTTTAACTTTGGTGTCGGTTACGGTACCGAAAGTGGCGTCAGCTTCCAGGTGGGCGTACAGCAGGATAACTGGTTAGGTACCGGCTATTCCGTGGGTATCAACGGTACCAAGAACGACTACCAGACTTACTCTGAGCTCTCCGTTACTAACCCTTACTTCACCGTTGATGGTGTAAGTCTGGGCGGTCGTATTTTCTATAACGACTTTAAAGCGGATGATGCGGACCTGTCTTCGTATACCAACAAAAGCTACGGCGTTGATGGTACGCTCGGCTTCCCAGTTAACGAATACAACACCCTGCGTGCCGGCTTAGGTTATGTGCATAACGACCTGTCCAACATGCAGCCGCAGGTGGCAATGTGGCGTTATCTGGACTCTATCGGACAGTCTGCCAGCACCTCGAATGATGATAACGGGTTTGCCGCAGATGACTTTACCTTCAACTATGGCTGGACGTACAACCGCCTCGACCGTGGTTTCTTCCCGACCGAAGGTTCGCGCGTCAACCTGAACGGTAAAGTTACGGTCCCGGGCTCTGATAATGAGTTCTACAAAGTTACCCTCGACACCGCGTCCTACTTCCCGATCGACGAAGACCATAAATGGGTGGTTCTGGGTCGTACGCGCTGGGGTTACGGCGACGGCTTAGGTGGCAAAGAGTTGCCGTTCTATGAAAACTTCTACGCGGGCGGCTCGAGCACCGTACGTGGCTTCCAGTCCAATAACATTGGTCCGAAAGCGGCATATTACGGTGGCAATGACGATGATAACTGCGACAAACCAGCCACTGATGGCTCGGGCAATAAAAATGTCTGTAGCTCTGATGATGCGGTAGGCGGTAACGCTATGGGTGTCGCCAGCCTGGAGTTTATTACCCCTACGCCGTTTATCAGCGATAAGTATGCCAATTCCGTACGTACCTCCTTCTTCCTGGATGCGGGTACCGTATGGGATACTAACTGGCAGAATACCAGTGAGACCAGGTTAGCAGGTATTCCGGACTACAGCGATCCGAGCAATATTCGTATGTCTGCGGGTCTCGCACTACAATGGATGTCACCGCTGGGGCCGTTGGTCTTCTCTTACGCCCAGCCGTTTAAGAAATACGAGGGAGACAAAGCGGAGCAGTTCCAGTTTAACATTGGTAAAACCTGGTAATTGTCCGTTGCAAAGGAATGCGTTGGCAGTGTAGCGCTGACAACTGGCGATCGCAGGATCGCCTTGCCACGCAAAGAACGGTACCTTCGGGTACCAATGGGATGGTAAGGAGTTAATTGTGAAAAAGTGGTTATTAGCTGCAGGTCTCGGTTTAGCGATGGCAACTTCTGCTCAGGCAGCAGACAAAATTGCAATCGTCAATATGGGTAACTTGTTCCAGCAGGTTGCGCAGAAAACAGGTGTTTCTGCCACGCTGGAAAACGAGTTCAAAGGCCGTGCAAGCGAACTGCAGGGTATGGAAAAGGATCTGCAATCCAAAATGCAGCGTCTGCAGCGCGATGGTTCTACCATGAAAGCGAGCGAGCGTAGCAAACTGGAAAAAGACGTAATGGCTCAGCGTCAGACTTTCTCTCAGAAAGCGCAAGCTTTTGAACAGGATCGTCAACGTCGTTCTAACGAAGAACGTGGCAAGCTGGTTACCCGTATCCAGTCCGCTGTGAAAGCTGTTGCCGCCGATCAGAATATCGACCTGGTTGTTGATGGCAACGCTGTTGCATTCAACAGCAGCGATGTTAAAGACATCACCGCTGATGTCCTGAAACAGGTTAAATAAGTAATGCCTTCAATTCGACTCGCTGATTTAGCTCAGCAGTTGGATGCAGAATTACACGGTGATGGCGATATCGTCATCACCGCTGTTGCGTCCATGCAGTCTGCTAAAGCAGGCACTATCACCTTCATGGTAAGCCCAAAGTACCGTGAACATCTGGCGCTTTGCCAGGCGTCTGCTGTCGTACTGACGCAGGACGATTTGCCGTTTGCCGCAGGTGCAGCGCTGGTAGTAAAGAACCCCTACCTGACGTATGCCCGTATGGCACAAATTCTCGATACCACGCCGCAGCCGGCACAGAACATCGCACCCAGTGCGGTGATTGATCCGACGGCGCAGCTGGGTAACAACGTATCAATTGGTGCCAATGCGGTTATCGAATCAGACGTCGTGCTGGGCGATAACGTGGTGATTGGCGCCGGTTGCTTCGTGGGTAAAAAAACAAAAATTGGTGCAGGCTCTCGCCTGTGGGCCAACGTCTCCATTTACCATGAGATCGAAATCGGTGAACATTGCCTGATCCAGTCCAGCACCGTTATTGGCGCGGATGGTTTCGGTTATGCCAACGATCGTGGTAACTGGGTGAAGATCCCGCAGCTGGGCCGGGTGATCATCGGCGATCGCGTCGAAATCGGCGCATGCACGACCATCGACCGTGGTGCGCTTGATGACACGATTATCGGTAATGGTGTTATCATCGATAACCAGTGCCAGATTGCACATAACGTTGTGATTGGCGACAATACTGCGGTTGCCGGCGGCGTTATTATGGCAGGCAGCCTGAAGATTGGCCGTTACTGTATGATTGGCGGCGCCAGCGTCATTAACGGGCATATGGAAATATGCGATAAAGTCACGGTCACAGGGATGGGCATGGTTATGCGTCCTATCACTGAACCGGGCGTCTACTCCTCAGGCATACCGTTGCAGCCTAACAAGGCGTGGCGTAAAACTGCAGCCCTGGTGATGAATATTGATGATATGAGCAAGCGCCTCAAGGCTATTGAGCGCAAAATCGATCAACAAGACTAAGCGTTCACCCGTTTAACGCACACTTCCCGGCCTGTCGGCTTTCTTATAAACCGGCAGGCCGTGTTATTATTGCCATTCAGATATTTTGACAGGAAGAGTATTTTGACTACTGACACTCATACTCTGCATATTGAAGAGATTTTAGAACTTCTGCCGCACCGCTACCCGTTTTTACTGGTAGACCGTGTGCTGGATTTTGAAGAAGGTCGTTTTCTGCGCGCAGTGAAAAATGTTTCTGTAAACGAGCCATTCTTCCAGGGGCACTTCCCTGGGAAGCCTATCTTCCCGGGCGTATTGATCCTGGAAGCGATGGCTCAGGCGACTGGTATTCTGGCGTTTAAAAGCGTCGGTAAACTGGAGCCGGGTGAGCTGTATTACTTCGCAGGTATCGACGAAGCGCGCTTTAAGCGCCCGGTTGTGCCTGGTGATCAGATGATCATGGAAGTGACTTTTGAAAAAACGCGTCGTGGCCTGACTCGCTTTAAAGGCGTAGCTCTGGTTGACGGCAAGGTTGTTTGCGAAGCTACCATGATGTGTGCGCGTAGCCGGGAGGCCTGATACGTGATTGATAAAACCGCCTTTATTCATCCAACCGCCATTGTGGAAGAGGGTGCCGTTATCGGTGCTAACGCCCACATCGGCCCGTTTTGTATTGTTGGACCCCATGTCGTAATTGGTGAGGGTACCGTACTGAAATCTCACGTCGTTGTGAATGGTCATACGACCATTGGCCGCGACAACGAGATCTATCAGTTCGCCACCATCGGCGAAGCGAACCAGGATCTGAAATATGCTGGTGAACCGACCCGTGTCGAAGTTGGCGATCGTAACCGCATTCGCGAAAGCGTCACCATTCATCGTGGCACAGTACAGGGCGGTGGATTGACGAAGGTGGGCAGCGATAACCTGTTTATGGTCAACGCGCATATCGCGCATGACTGCACCGTCGGTAATCGCTGTATTCTCGCCAACAACGCAACGCTGGCGGGACACGTATCAGTAGACGATCATGCCATCATTGGCGGCATGACCGCGGTCCATCAGTTCTGCATCATTGGTGCGCACGTGATGGTTGGCGGCTGCTCCGGCGTGGCGCAGGACGTCCCGCCGTATGTGATTGCGCAGGGTAACCATGCGACGCCGTTTGGCGTCAACATCGAGGGCCTTAAGCGCCGCGGCTTCAGCCGTGAAGCGATTATGGCTATCCGTAACGCCTACAAACAGCTGTACCGTAACGGTAAAACGCTGGAAGAGGCGAAGCCGGAAATCGCTGAACTGGCGAAACAGCATCCTGAGGTGAACGCGTTCGTGGAATTCTTCGCACGCTCAACTCGCGGTCTGATTCGTTAATGGTTGATAGTCGCCCGCTGACGATCGCCCTTGTCGCCGGAGAAACCTCCGGCGATATTCTTGGTGCAGGTCTTATTCGAGCGCTCAAAGCGCGCGTTCCCAACGCGCGCTTTGTCGGCGTTGCCGGTCCATTGATGCAGGCTGAAGGGTGTGAAGCCTGGTATGAGATGGAAGAGCTGGCGGTGATGGGCATCGTTGAGGTGCTGGGTCGCCTGCGTCGTTTGCTGTACATCCGCGCCGATCTGACGCGTCGTTTTACCGAACTGAAGCCCGATGTGTTCGTCGGCATTGATGCGCCTGACTTCAACATTACCCTCGAAGGTAATCTGAAAAAGCAGGGAATTAAAACCATCCATTACGTCAGCCCGTCCGTCTGGGCGTGGCGACAGAAACGTGTTTTCAAAATAGGCAGATCGACGAATCTCGTTCTGGCTTTCCTGCCTTTCGAAAAAGCGTTTTACGATAAATTCAACGTGCCGTGCCGCTTTATCGGCCACACCATGGCCGATGCCATGCCGCTGGATCCCGATAAAAATGCGGCACGCGACGTACTCGGCATTCCCCACCACGTTCACTGCCTGGCCCTGCTGCCGGGGAGCCGTGGTGCAGAAGTGGAAATGCTCAGCGCAGACTTTCTGAAAACGGCGCAGATCCTGCGTCAGACCTACCCTGACCTCGAAGTGGTCGTGCCGCTGGTAAACGCCAAACGCCGGGAGCAGTTCGAACGTATTAAGGCGGAGGTCGCTCCGGATCTGCATGTCCATCTGTTAGATGGTAAAGGCCGTGAAGCGATGGTCGCCAGCGATGCCGCGCTGCTGGCGTCGGGGACCGCCGCGCTGGAGTGCATGCTGGCGAAATGCCCGATGGTGGTTGGCTATCGCATGAAGCCGTTCACCTTCTGGCTGGCGAAACGACTGGTGAAAACCGATTACGTCTCCCTGCCAAACCTGCTCGCCCGACGCGAGCTGGTGAAAGAGCTGCTGCAGGATGAGTGCCAGCCGCAGGCGCTAGCCGCTGCGCTGTTACCGCTGCTGGCCGACGGCAAAACCAGCCATGAAATGCACAATACCTTCCGGGAACTGCATCAGCAAATCCGCTGTAATGCCGATGAGCAGGCGGCTGACGCGGTGCTGGAGTTAGCACAATGATGGAATTTATTTACCCTCATACCCATCTGGTGGCGGGTGTGGATGAAGTGGGGCGTGGTCCGCTGGTGGGTGCCGTTGTCACTGCCGCGGTGATCCTCGATCCTGCTCGTCCTATTATCGGTCTGAATGATTCGAAGAAATTATCCGAAAAGCGCCGCCTGGCGCTGTACGATGAAATTAAAGAGAAAGCGCTGGCCTGGAGTCTGGGGCGGGCGGAGCCGCATGAGATAGACGAGCTGAACATCCTGCATGCCACCATGCTGGCGATGCAGCGTGCGGTGGCGGGGCTGAACGTAGTGCCAGAGTATGTGCTGATCGACGGAAACCGTTGTCCGGCACTGCCCATGCCGTCACTGGCGGTCGTCAAAGGCGACAGCCGGGTGGCTGAAATCAGCGCCGCCTCGATCATTGCTAAGGTCACCCGCGATGCCGAAATGGCCGCGCTCGATATCACTTTTCCCCAGTATGGCTTTGCCCAGCATAAGGGGTATCCTACCGCTTTCCACCTGGAAAGACTGGCTGAACACGGCGCAACTGAACACCACCGTCGCAGTTTTGGACCGGTGAAACGCGCACTGGGACTGATGTCCTGAATCAAGACGCCAATAAGTAACGCGGGATCTGAAAATGGCTGAACCACGTTTCGTACACCTGCGGGTGCACAGCGACTATTCCATGATTGATGGGCTGGCAAAGACCGGGCCGCTGGTAAAAAAGGCGGCCGCCCTTGGCATGCCTGCGCTGGCGATCACCGACTTCACCAACCTGTGCGGTCTGGTGAAGTTCTACGGAACGGCGCACGGTGCCGGTATGAAGCCGGTGATTGGTGCCGATTTTCACGTTCAGAGCGAGCTTCTCGCCGATGAGATGACGCAGATTACCGTTCTCGCGATGAATAACACCGGCTATCAGAACCTGACGCTGCTGATCTCCCGGGCCTATCAGCGCGGCTACGGTCCGCAGGGGCCGTGGATCGATCGCGCGTGGCTGGCGGAACTGAATGAGGGGCTGCTGCTGATCTCCGGCGGGCGCATGGGCGACGTTGGCCGATGCCTGCTGCGCGGCAATGGCGCGCTGGTGGAACAGTGCGTCGATTTTTATAAAGAATACTTCCCGGACCGCTTCTATCTGGAGCTGATCCGTACCGGCCGTCCTGATGAAGAGAGCTATCTGCATGCCGCAGTTGCCCTTGCAGAAGAGCACGGGCTACCGGTTGTGGCGTCTAACGACGTGCGCTTTATCAACGCCGATGATTTTGATGCCCATGAAATTCGCGTCGCTATCCACGATGGCTTTACCCTCGACGATCCGAAACGCCCGCGCAACTATTCGCCGCAGCAGTATATGCGCAGCGAAGAGGAGATGTGCGAGCTGTTTTCCGATATTCCGGAAGCGCTGGAAAACAGCGTAGAGATTGCCAAACGCTGCAACGTCACCGTCCGCCTGGGCGAGTATTTCCTGCCGCAGTTCCCGACCGGCGACATGACCACCGAAGACTTCCTGGTCCTGAAATCGAAAGAGGGTCTGGAAGAGCGTCTGGAATTCCTCTTCCCGGACCCGGCCGTTCGCGCCGAGAAGCGCCCGGAATATGACGAGCGTCTGGATATTGAACTCCAGGTTATTAACCAGATGGGGTTCCCCGGCTACTTCCTGATCGTCATGGAGTTTATCCAGTGGTCGAAGGACAACGGGGTACCGGTTGGGCCAGGTCGTGGTTCGGGTGCGGGATCGCTGGTGGCCTATGCGCTGAAAATTACCGATCTCGATCCGCTGGAATTTGACCTGCTGTTCGAACGTTTTCTTAACCCGGAACGTGTCTCAATGCCCGACTTCGACGTCGACTTCTGCATGGAGAAACGCGACCAGGTTATCGAGCACGTGGCGGACATGTACGGTCGCGATGCGGTATCGCAGATTATTACCTTCGGTACGATGGCGGCAAAAGCGGTTATCCGCGACGTAGGTCGCGTGCTGGGCCATCCGTACGGTTTTGTCGACCGCATCTCGAAGCTGGTGCCGCCCGATCCGGGCATGACCCTGGCGAAAGCCTTCGAAGCAGAACCGCAGCTGCCGGAAATCTACGAGGCCGACGAAGAGGTCAAAGCGCTGATCGACATGGCGCGCAAGCTGGAAGGCGTCACCCGTAACGCCGGTAAGCACGCCGGTGGGGTGGTTATTGCCCCGACCAAAATTACCGATTTTGCGCCGCTGTACTGCGACGAAACCGGCTCGCACCCGGTTACCCAGTTCGATAAGAACGACGTGGAATACGCCGGCCTGGTGAAGTTTGACTTCCTCGGCTTGCGTACGCTCACCATCATCGACTGGGCGTTGAAGATGATCAACCCGCGCCGGGCCAAACAGGGCCTGGAGCCGATTGATATCGCCGCGATCCCGCTGGATGACAAGAAAAGCTTCGACATGCTGCAGCGTTCGGAAACCACGGCGGTGTTCCAGCTTGAATCCCGCGGCATGAAAGATCTGATCAAACGTCTGCAGCCTGACTGCTTCGAGGACATGATCGCTCTGGTGGCACTGTTCCGTCCGGGACCGTTGCAGTCGGGGATGGTGGATAACTTTATCGACCGTAAGCACGGTCGCGAAGAGCTCTCTTATCCTGATGTGCAGTGGCAGCACGAAAGCCTGAAACCGGTACTGGAGCCCACCTACGGCATCATCCTGTATCAGGAACAGGTTATGCAGATAGCCCAGGTGCTCTCCGGCTACACCCTCGGCGGCGCGGACATGCTGCGTCGTGCGATGGGTAAGAAAAAGCCGGAAGAGATGGCCAAGCAGCGCGGCACCTTCGAAGAAGGGGCAAAGAAAAACGGCGTTGATGGCGAACTGGCGATGAAAATCTTCGATCTGGTAGAGAAATTTGCCGGATACGGATTTAACAAGTCGCACTCCGCTGCTTACGCGCTGGTCTCCTATCAGACGCTGTGGCTGAAAGCACACTACCCGGCAGAATTTATGGCCGCGGTAATGACCGCCGATATGGACAACACCGAGAAGGTGGTGGGTCTGGTGGATGAGTGCTGGCGCATGGGGCTGAAAATTCTGCCGCCGGACATCAACTCCGGCCAGTATCATTTCCACGTTAACGATGACGGGGAGATTGTTTACGGTATTGGCGCCATTAAAGGCGTGGGTGAAGGCCCGATCGAAGCGATCATCGAAGCCCGTAACCAGGGCGGTTACTTCCGCGAGCTGTTCGACCTGTGCGCCCGTACCGATATCAAAAAGCTTAACCGCCGGGTGCTGGAAAAGCTGATCATGTCCGGGGCGTTTGACCGCCTTGGGCCGCATCGCGCCGCGCTGATGAACTCGCTGGCCGACGCCCTGAAGGCTGCCGATCAGCACTCGAAAGCCGAAGCCATTGGTCAGGCGGATATGTTCGGCGTGCTGGCAGAAGAGCCGGAGCAGATCGAACAATCCTATGCCAGCTGTCAGCCGTGGCCGGAACAGACGGTGCTGGACGGCGAGCGTGAAACGCTGGGCCTGTACCTGACCGGGCATCCGATTAACCAGTATCTTAAAGAAATTGAGCGCTATGTCGGAGGCTACCGGCTTAAAGACATGCATCCGACAGAACGTGGTAAGATTACCACGGCTGCGGGGCTCGTCATTGCCGCGAGGGTTATGGTCACCAAGCGCGGCAATCGTATCGGCATCTGTACGCTGGATGACCGTTCCGGGCGTCTGGAGGTGATGTTATTCACCGACGCACTGGATAAATATCAGCAGTTGCTGGAAAAAGACCGCATACTTATCGTCAGCGGACAGGTCAGCTTTGATGACTTCAGCGGGGGGCTTAAAATGACCGCCCGCGAAGTGATGGACATTGACGAAGCCCGGGAAAAATATGCTCGCGGGCTTGCTATCTCGCTGACGGACAGGCAAATTGATGACCAGCTTTTAAACCGACTCCGTCAGTCTCTGGAACCCCACCGCTCGGGGACCATTCCAGTACATCTCTACTATCAGAGGGCGGATGCGCGTGCACGATTGCGCTTTGGTGCGTCGTGGCGTGTCTCTCCGAGCGATCGTTTACTTAACGATCTCCGTGGCCTCATTGGTTCGGAGCAGGTGGAACTGGAGTTTGACTAATACAGGAATACTATGAGTCTGAATTTCCTTGATTTCGAACAGCCGATTGCAGAGCTGGAAGCGAAAATCGATTCTCTGACCGCCGTTGGCCGTCAGGATGAAAAACTGGATATTAACATCGACGAAGAAGTGCATCGTCTGCGTGAAAAGAGCGTAGAACTGACGCGCAAAATCTTTGCCGATCTCGGCGCATGGCAGGTTGCCCAGATGGCGCGCCATCCACAGCGTCCGTACACCCTGGATTATGTCCGCCTGGCGTTCGATGAATTCGACGAACTGGCAGGCGATCGCGCCTATGCTGACGATAAAGCTATCGTTGGCGGTATCGCACGCCTCGACGGTCGTCCGGTGATGATTATTGGCCACCAGAAAGGGCGCGAAACCAAAGAAAAAATTCGCCGCAATTTCGGGATGCCAGCGCCGGAGGGTTACCGTAAAGCCCTGCGTCTGATGGAGATGGCCGAGCGTTTCAACATGCCGATCATCACCTTTATCGACACTCCGGGTGCTTACCCGGGCGTCGGTGCAGAAGAGCGCGGTCAGTCTGAAGCGATTGCCCGCAACCTGCGCGAAATGTCACGCCTGAGCGTGCCGGTTATCTGCACCGTTATCGGTGAAGGTGGTTCCGGTGGTGCGCTGGCCATTGGCGTGGGCGATAAAGTGAATATGCTGCAATACAGCACCTATTCCGTTATCTCCCCGGAAGGCTGCGCCTCCATTCTGTGGAAAAGCGCTGACAAAGCGCCGCTGGCTGCAGAAGCGATGGGCATTATCGCCCCACGCCTGAAAGAGCTGAAGCTGATCGATACCGTTATCCCGGAACCACTGGGGGGCGCACACCGTAAGCCGGAAGTCATGGCGGCCTCTCTGAAGGCACAGCTGCTGGCCGATCTCGCCGATCTCGACGTGCTGAGCAAAGAAGATCTGCTTAACCGTCGTTACCAGCGTCTGATGAGCTACGGTTACGCATAAGCCAGGCCATACTCTGAAAAGCCGCACATCGTTGCGGCTTTTTTTATGCCTGCGGTTTACCTCAACTATGCTTAGTGAATGTTTTTTAAGGAGGTAAACCGTGAACATCATTGCCATTATGGGGCCGCACGGCGTCTTTTATAAAGACGAACCCATCAAGGAGCTGGAGCAGGCGTTAAGGTCGCGCGGGTTTCAACTCATCTGGCCGCAGAACAGCGCCGATCTACTGAAGTTCATCGAACACAACCCGCGCATTTGCGGCGTCATCTTCGACTGGGACGAATACGACCTCGAGCTGTGCAGCGATATCAATCAACTCAATGAATACCTGCCGCTGTACGCCTTTATCAACACCCACTCTACGATGGACGTCAGCGCCCACGATCTGCGGATGGCGTTGTGGTTCTTTGAGTATTCGCTGGGCGTGGCTGAGGATATTGCCACCCGCATTCAGCAATATACCGGTGAGTACCTCGATACCATTACCCCGCCGTTTACCCGGGCGCTCTTCACCTATGTGAAAGAGGGAAAATATACCTTCTGCACCCCGGGCCATATGGCGGGTACGGCGTACCAGAAAAGCCCGGTGGGCTGTCTGTTCTATGATTTCTTTGGCGGGAATACGTTGAAGGCGGATGTGTCGATCTCGGTGACGGAGCTGGGTTCTCTGCTGGATCATACCGGCCCGCATCTTGAAGCCGAAGAGTACATCGCCCGCACCTTTGGCGCCGAGCAGAGCTATATGGTGACCAACGGTACCTCGACCTCGAACAAGATTGTCGGCATGTACGCCGCGCCGGACGGCAGTACTCTGCTGATTGACCGTAACTGCCACAAATCTCTGGCGCATCTGCTGATGATGAGCGACGTGGTGCCGATCTGGCTGTCGCCCACCCGTAACGCGCTGGGCATTCTGGGCGGGATCCCGCGCCGGGAATTTACCCACGCGGCGATTGAGAACAAAGTGGCAACCGTGCCGGGGGCAAGCTGGCCGGTGCACGCGGTGATCACCAACTCCACCTACGACGGTCTGCTGTACAATACTAACTGGGTGAAACAGACCCTGGATGTGCCTTCGATCCATTTTGACTCTGCGTGGGTGCCCTATACCAACTTCCACCCGATCTATGCCGGGAAAAGCGGGATGAGCGGCGAGCGGGTGCCGGGAAAAGTGTTCTTCGAAACCCAGTCGACGCACAAAATGCTGGCAGCATTCTCCCAGGCCTCGCTGATTCACATTAAAGGCGAATACGACGAAGATACCTTCAACGAAGCCTTTATGATGCACACCACCACCTCGCCGAGTTATCCGCTGGTAGCCTCGATTGAAACCGCGGCGGCGATGCTGCGCGGCAATCCCGGCAAGCGTCTGATCAACCGTTCCGTTGAGCGTGCTCTGCATTTTCGCAAAGAGGTCCAGCGCCTTAAAGACGAAGCCGACAGCTGGTTCTTCGATATCTGGCAGCCGGACGATATCGACGAAGCCGAATGCTGGCCGGTGGCGCCAGGAGAGAGCTGGCATGGCTTCCGCGATGCCGATGCGGATCATATGTTCCTCGATCCGGTCAAAGTCACCATTCTCACACCGGGCATGGACGAGCAGGGGGTAATGAGCGAGGAGGGGATCCCGGCGGCGCTGGTGGCGAAGTTCCTTGATGAGCGCGGCGTAGTGGTCGAAAAGACCGGGCCGTATAACCTGCTGTTTCTCTTCAGTATAGGTATCGACAAAACCCGGGCGATGGGATTGCTGCGCGGCCTGATGGAGTTCAAGCGCGCCTACGATCTGAATCTGCGGGTCAAAAACATGCTGCCGGATCTCTACGCTGAGGATCCTGACTTTTACCGCAACATGCGCATCCAGGATCTGGCCCAGGGGATCCATAAGCTGATCCGCCAGCACGATCTGCCGCGTCTGATGCTGCAGGCCTTTGACGTTCTGCCAGAAATGAAGCTTACTCCGCATCACGCCTGGCAGCGCCAGGTGAAAGGGGAGGTGGAAACCGTCGATCTGGAGGATCTGGTCGGGCGGATCTCGGCCAACATGATCCTGCCTTATCCGCCGGGGGTGCCGCTGCTGATGCCAGGGGAGATGATCACCGAGAAGAGCAGGGCGGTGCTCGATTTCCTGCTCATGCTCTGCTCAATTGGTCGTCATTATCCCGGGTTCGAAACGGACATCCACGGTGCCAAACGGGATGAAAACGGCATCTACAGGGTACGGGTCTTAAAAGCGCAGTGACCCCTTGCACGGCACGGGGGTTCGGTTATAACGTTCAGGCACATTAAAAAGGAGAGACTATGCTGGGCTTAAAGCAGGTTCACCATATTGCAATTATTGCCACCGACTACGCTATCAGTAAGGCGTTTTACTGCGATACACTGGGATTTACCCTGCAGAGTGAGTTTTACCGCGAAGAGCGCGACTCCTGGAAGGGAGATCTGGCACTGAACGGCCAGTACGTCATTGAGCTGTTTTCATTCCCTTTCCCGCCGGCGCGTCCGTCCCAACCGGAAGCCTGCGGTTTACGCCACCTCGCCTTTAGCGTGGATGATATTGACCAGGCCGTGCAGCACCTCGAATCGCATGACGTAAAGTGTGAAGCCATTCGTATCGACCCTTTCACCGGGAAACGCTTCACATTCTTCAACGATCCTGATGGCCTGCCGCTGGAACTGTACCAGCAGTAACACTTGCCTCCATAAGAATTGCCCGGTAACGTGCCGGGCATCCTCCTGCATAAATAACGACGATGACCACAGCCGATCTTCAGCAAGCCCTCCACCCGTACCGCCGTCTGCTGGTGGGATTTAGCGGTGGCCTGGATTCCACGGTTTTGCTGCATCAGTTGATGCGCTGGCGTGAACAGGATCCCGGTCTCGGACTGCGCGCTATCCATATTCATCATGGCCTGAGTCCGCACGCAGACAGCTGGGTCGCGCACTGCGAAAGCCTCTGTCGCGCGTGGGGTATCCCGCTTGTCGTGGTGCGGGTGACGCTGGCGGATGAGGGACTGGGGCTGGAAGCGCAGGCGCGTAAAGCGCGTTATACCGCCTTTCGCGAGGCGCTTCTGCCGGGTGAAGCGCTGGTCACGGCGCAACACCTGGACGATCAGTGTGAAACCTTTCTGCTGGCGCTTAAGCGCGGCAGCGGCCCGGCAGGGCTGTCGGCCATGCCCGCGCGGGCGCGTTTTGCCGATACCGAACAGATTCGTCCCTTGCTCGGCGAGACGCGCGAATCGCTGCTTGGCGAGGCGCAGCGTTGGGGTCTTCGCTGGATAGAGGATGAAAGCAACCAGGACGACAGCTATGACCGCAACTTTTTGCGCCTGCGCGTAGTTCCCCTGCTGGCACAACGCTGGCCGCATTTTGCGCAAGCCACCGCGCGCAGCGCCACGCTGTGCGCGGAGCAGGAGCAGCTGCTTGATGAGCTGCTGGCTGACGAGCTGTCGTCCCTGGTTTCCGACGAGGGGGCATTGGCTATCGCGCCGCTGGAGGCGATGAGCGCGGTACGTCGGGCGGCGCTGCTGCGAAGATGGCTGGCGACACAGGGGGCCTTAATGCCGTCGCGGGCCATGCTCACCCGGCTCTGGGAGGAGGTGGCGCTTGCCCGGGAAGATGCGGCACCGCAACTGCGTTCCGGGGAGGGAGAGATCAGGCGCTTTAAGGGGCAGCTGTGGTGGGTGAAAAGCCACGCGCCGCTGGCCGATCGAGTTTTCGACTGGCCCTCTCTGGATCAACCCCTACAGCTGCCGGAAGGCCTGGGTGTTCTGCATATTAAGGCGGGCGGTAATCTACGTCTGCCGCAGCCCGGCGAGCCGGTGACGGTACGCTTCCGCGCCAGCGGAACGCTGCACATCGTCGGGCGAAACGGTGGACGTAAGATTAAAAAAATCTGGCAGGAACTTAATGTTGCCCCCTGGCGGCGGGATGCCACTCCGCTGCTGTTCTACGGCGAAACGCTGGTAGCGGCTGCGGGCGTGTTTGTGACGCGGGAAGGGGCGGCGGAGACGGGCGTACAGCTGGAGTGGAAAGCGTAACGGACAGCGGGCTGCCCGTTACAGAGGATCAGGACTCGCTCACCACGACGGTGCCGATTTCGGGATGACTGAAGCTGGCAATTTTATCGAGACGGAGTTCACGCGTTGCGCCGCCGTCCTCGACCACCAGGTACTCCACGTTTTTACGGGATACCAGATCGTTCGCTTTAGCCTTCAGGACTTCGCCATCTTTTAACGCCAGCGTCAGGACCAGATGATGCTGGCAGGCGAGTTCGAGGTTGTCATAGTCATCGCAATTGATGGGTTGATAAGTTTCATTCATTGACATAATCGCTCACCAGTAAATTCGCAGCAGCATATGCTGCTTTTTCTCTGACCGATTCTGAAAGCGTGTCATCCGACGCCATTTCATTCAGAACTTTCAATACACAGCCCAACGCATCAGGGATGTACCCCAGATCGCCGCTGGCAATTTCCGCATACCGTTTGCGAATTAACTCACAATAATTATTCACATCCCCTCCTGCCAGCGCACTGACTTTACTGTGAGATACAATTAAGCCTACGAGCATAAACCCGGTTTAGCAAGGTGACTATACCATACTCATTTAAGCAATATCAGCAGGTTGATGTCGCAGACATTCGCGAGCCTGTAACAGCCTTTTGGCGGAGATTTCGCTACAATGCGCACCTGATTCGAAAGGAGTTCTCTCATGGCGCTTAAAGCGACAATTTACAAAGCTGCGGTCAATGTGGCGGATTTAGACCGCAATCAGTTTCTGGATGCGACCCTGACGCTGGCGCGTCATCCATCAGAAACGCAGGAGCGCATGATGTTGCGCCTGCTGGCATGGATTAAGTATGCCAACGAACGGCTGCAGTTTACCCGCGGATTAAGCGCGGAAGACGAGCCGGAAGCCTGGCTGCTCAACGATCATCTGGGCATCGATCTGTGGATTGAGCTTGGCCTGCCGGATGAGCGCCGCATTAAGAAAGCCTGTACCCAGTCTGCGGAGGTGGCGCTCTTTACCTATAACAGCCGTGCCGCGGAGATTTGGTGGCAGCAGAATAAGAACAAGTGCTCGCAATTCAATAACCTGTCCGTCTGGTACCTGAATGATGAACAGCTTGCTGCGCTGAGCGCATTTGCCGGACGAACCATGATCCTGCAGGCAACGATCCAGGATGGCGCCATCTGGTTATCGGATGCTGAGAATAATCTGGAAATTCATCCTGAAGCCTGGCAGTCCCGCTCATGATTGTCCTGTCCCGAACTGTCACCCTTCCTGATAATGAAGTTGAGATCACCGCGATCCGCGCACAGGGCGCGGGTGGCCAGCATGTGAATAAAACCTCAACGGCCATTCATCTGCGCTTTGACATTCGGGCATCCAGCCTGCCAGAGTACTATAAAGAACGCCTGCTCGCCGCCAGCCATCATCTGATCACCAGCGAAGGGGTGATTATCATCAAGGCGCAGGAGTACCGCAGTCAGGAGATGAACCGGGAGGCGGCGCTGGCCCGGCTGGTGGCGCTGATCCAGGAGTTAACCGTAGTACAAAAAAGCCGTCGGGCCACCCGTCCGACCCGCGCCTCGAAAGAGCGCCGGCTGGCTTCGAAATCACAGAAATCGTCCGTTAAAGCGCTGCGCGGCAAAGTCCGACGCCCTCAGGATTAACGGGCGACAGTCGGAATACGATAAGGAATAGAGAGTGAAAACAGCGATATTTTCAGTGGTGGCAGCAAGCACGCTGTTCGTCCTGATGGGGTGCCATAACCGCGCAGAGATGCAGGCGCTGGAACCGACCCAGGCAGAGGCGTTAAAACCGATGCAGCAGAGCTGGCGTGGCGTCTTGCCCTGTGCCGATTGCGAAGGTATCGAAACCTCGCTGTTTCTGGAAAAAGATGGCTCCTGGGTGATGAACCAGCACTACCAGGGGGCGAAGGCACCTTCCTCCTTTGCCAGCTACGGCACTTGGGCTCGCACCGCCGATAAGCTGGTGCTAACGGATACGGCGGGCGAAAAGCGCTATTTCCGTGCCAAAGGCGAAGGGCTGGAGATGCTCGACATGCAGGGCAATCCCATAGAATCACAGTTTAATTACACCCTGGCGCCGGTAACCGCCGCGCTGCCGGCGACGCCAATGGCGATGCGCGGCATGTATTTCTATATGGCTGATGCAGCGATCTTCACCGACTGTGCCACCGGCAAAAAGGTGAGCGTGGCGAATAACGCCCAACTGGAGCGGGATTACGCGGCGGCGCGCGGGAGTGATACCAAACCGGTACTGCTCACGGTCGACGGGCATTTTACGCTGGAAGCCAATCCGGACAGCGGCGAGAGAGTCAAAACGCTGGTGCCGGACCGGGATGCCAGGTTTGAAGCCGGTAAGAATTGCGACAGCAAATAGCTGAAATAAAAAACCCCGCCGGAGCGGGGTTTTTTGTGGCTTATGCCTTGATGGCTTTCACCAGGTAATCAAGCACGTCACCGGTTTTAATCATCTGCTTCTCGCCGTTACGACGATACTTGTACTCGATCTCGTCGTTATCAAGGTTACGATCGCCAATGACCACGGTATGAGGAATACCGATCAGTTCCATATCGGCAAACATCACGCCCGGACGCTCTTTACGATCGTCCATCAGCACTTCGATACCCTGGGCACGCAGTTCGCTGTACAGTTTCTCGGCCAGCTCCTGCACGCGGTAGGATTTGTGCATGTTCATTGGCAGGATCGCCACCTGGAACGGCGCAATGTTGTCCGGCCAGACAATACCGCGTTCGTCGTAGTTTTGCTCGATAGCAGCAGCAACCACACGAGTGACCCCAATACCGTAGCAGCCCATGGTCAGGACCTGGTTACGACCATCTTCGCCCTGAACGGCAGCATTCATTGCGCGGGAGTATTTATCACCCAGCTGGAAGATGTGACCCACTTCGATACCCCGTTTGATCATCAGGGTGCCCTTGCCGTCCGGGCTCGGATCGCCTGCGACCACGTTACGAATGTCAGCCACTTCAGGGGTCGCCACATCGCGATCCCAGTTGATGCCAAAGAAGTGTTTACCGTCAACGTTAGCACCGGCAGAGAAATCGCTCATCGCTGCGACCGTGCGGTCAACAACAACAGGGATTGGCATATTGACCGGGCCCAGAGAACCCGGACCGGCATTCACGACGGCACGGATTTCTGCTTCCGTTGCGAACGTTAATGGGCTTGCAACCTGCGGCAGCTTCTCTGCTTTCACTTCGTTCAGCTCGTGATCGCCACGCACCAGCAGGGCAACCAGCGGGTATGCGCTGCCTTCGGTAGATTTTACCAGCAGGGTTTTTACCGTTTTTTCGATTGGCAGATTGAACTGCTCAACCAGTTCGGCGATAGTTTTCGCGTTTGGTGTATCAACCAGTTTCATCTCTTCAGTTGCAGCAGCACGCGGCGTTTTAGGCGCCAGGGCTTCTGCAAACTCAATGTTAGCAGCGTAATCAGAGGAGTCAGAGAAGATCACATCGTCTTCACCGCTCTGCGCCAGTACCTGGAACTCGTGAGATGCGCTACCGCCGATGGAGCCGGTATCAGCCTGAACAGCACGGAAATCCAGCCCCATGCGGGAAAAGATTTTGCTGTACGCTTCATACATCTTGTCATAGGTCTCTTGCAGAGACTCCTGAGAAGTATGGAAAGAGTAAGCATCTTTCATCAGGAATTCACGGGAACGCATGACGCCAAAGCGTGGGCGCACTTCGTCACGGAACTTGGTCTGGATCTGGAAGAAGTTCAGCGGCAGCTGCTTGTAAGAGCTCAGCTCATTACGGATCAGATCGGTAATGACTTCTTCATGCGTTGGACCCAGAACAAACGGACGATCGCCACGATCGGCAATACGTAGCAGTTCCGGACCATACTGCTCCCAGCGTCCACTCTCCTGCCACAGCTCAGAGGGCTGAACTACCGGCATTAACACCTCGATAGCACCGGCGTTATTCATCTCTTCACGCACGATATTTTCGACTTTTTTCAGGACGCGCACGCCGGTCGGCAACCAGGTATACAACCCGGAGGCCAGCTTGCGGATCATCCCGGCGCGCAGCATCAGCTGGTGGCTGATAACTTCGGCGTCGGCAGGTGTCTCCTTCAGGGTGGAGAGCAGATATTGGCTAGTACGCATGTTGTTACGGTTCCATTTCGACGATTGGAACAGGCTGACCGGCAGCCTGACACAAAAAAAGTGGTTTAGTTTACCAGTGTGGCAATGATGCCAAAAGAGAAGAGAATAAAATTACTGCGGCTCGAGGGCAAACACTTCAAAGCCCGCCGCCGTGACGCGCCAGCGAACGTTAAAATCCAGCAGCAGAACGGCATACGTTTTCCCGGCTTCTTCCTCTTTTCGGTAGGCCGGACGGGGATCCTGGGCCAGCACCTCGACGATAAAATCCCGCAGGCGAGGGTAGCGCTTTTCCAGCTGGACTAACCGGAGGGCCAACTCATCGGTAAAGTAAACGGGCATACCCGCCATAGGGGCCTGCTGGGCATAGCTGGCGCGTGCATCCGGCACCGCTTCGGCAAAGGGCAGATAGGGTTTGATGTCCACCACCGGCGTGCCGTCGACCAGATCCAGACTGCCAAGCTCGAGGATCACCTGATCTTTCTGACAGCGAATGCCTTTCAGCTCGACGAGCGACATCCCGACAGGATTCGGGCGGAAGGTAGAGCGCGTGGCAAATACCCCCATTCTTGCATTACCGCCGAGACGAGGCGGGCGAACGGTCGGCCGCCAGCCGCCTGCCATGGTCTGATGGAAGATAAACAGTACCCACAGGTGGCTAAAGGCTTCCAGTCCGCGCACGGCATCTGCCTGATTAAACGGAGCGATCAAGTGAAGCTCACCGCCACCGCTTTTTACCAGCCCTGGCTGGCGGGGTACGGCAAACTTCTCTTTATAAGGAGAGCGGATAACGCCTATCTGCTCGAACTGGAATGCACTCATTTTGCCGAGACGTTAAGGGCAGAACCTACGCAGACGGCCTGGCGGTAGCAGCCTGGCGTGCCGCTGGTCACTTCACAGCTGTGCAGCAGAACCGCATTGGCTTTCATTTTAGAGGCATTCACCTGCATGCGTTTACGCGCAGTCGGGATATTCGGAGGAGAGTCCTGATTGCTGGCCTGGCAAGATTCGCCGGAGACCTCACCCAGATCGCGGAACGGTTTACCCACTAAGGCTTCAGCGCTGGTATAGATTTTGACTGGCGCAGGGCGTGGCGCTTTTGGCTTTTCAGGCTCCACTTTAGGCGGGGTTGCTGTGCTTTTAACAGGTTCAACAGGAGATCTGCTTAGCATAGAACAGCCGCTCAGCATCAGTGCTAAAAGACAGATCGGTAAAGCACGCATAATATTTCCTCTATGAATAATCAAATCGTCAGATATTGAATCAGTTGCCTGCATAAATGACAAGACGGGCTTACGCCCGTCATGAATGATATTACACAGAGGTCAGATTACCAGCCTTTAACTGCTCCGCCGTTAAAGACTTTGTTAGCTTCCTGGTAAACTTCGTCAGACTGGTAAGCCTGTACGAATTTCTTCACGTTCTCCGCGTCTTTGTTGTCTTCGCGGGTCACGATCAGGTTAACGTACGGGGAATCTTTGTCTTCAACGAAGATACCGTCTTTGGCCGGAGTCAGGTTGATCTGGCTGGCGTAAGTGGTGTTGATAACCGCCAGAGCGATCTGCGCATCATCCAGAGAACGCGGCAGCTGCGGTGCTTCCAGCTCAACAATTTTCAGGTTTTTTGGGTTCTCAGTAACGTCCAGAACGGTTGGCAGCAGGCCTACACCGTCTTTCAGTTTAATCAGGCCCACTTTCTGCAACAGCAGCAGGGAACGGCCAAGGTTCGTTGGGTCGTTCGGTACCGCAACCTGAGAACCGTCCTGCAGCTCTTCTAAAGATTTGATCTTTTTAGAGTAGCCCGCGATTGGGTATACGAAGGTATTGCCTGCCGCAACCAGCTTGTAGCCGCGATCCTTGATCTGCTGATCCAGATACGGTTTGTGCTGGAAGGCGTTAGCATCGATATCGCCTTTGCTCAGCGCTTCGTTCGGCAGAACGTAATCGTTGAAGGTCACCAGCTCGACGTCGAGGCCATACTTCTCTTTCGCCACTTTGGCTGCCGTCTCGGCAACCTGCTGTTCCGCACCGACGATAACGCCCACTTTGATGTGGTTTGGATCTTTTTCATCCTGGCCGCAGCCTACCAGTGCCAGAGAGCCGATCAGCGCGCCTACCGCAGCAAAGGTCTTCAATTTAAACGCCATGTTCTTATCCTTAACTCGTCGAGTTTGTGTTGTGTAACGTTATTTGTGCGTAACAGCCCGGACGATGCGATCGCCAGAGAATTGAATGAGATAAACCAGCACAACCAGCAGAACCAGCACGGTATTCATGACGGTAGCATTGTAGCCAATGTAGCCGTACTGATAACCGATCTGACCCAAACCGCCTGCACCGACAGCACCGCCCATCGCAGAGTAACCCACCAGGGTGATCAGCGTGATGGTTGCCGCATTGACCAGGCCCGGAAGGGCTTCTGGCAACAAGATCTTACGTACGATCTGCATTGGCGTCGCACCCATGGCGCGTGAGGCTTCAATCAGACCCGACGGGATCTCCAGTAGCGCGTTCTCAACCATACGAGCAATAAAGGGCGCTGCCCCTACGGTAAGAGGAACAATCGCCGCCTGCAGGCCGATGGACGTTCCCACAATAACGCGGGTGAATGGAATCATCCACACCAGCAGAATAATGAAGGGAATCGAACGGAAGATGTTCACCAGCGCAGAGAGCGTGCGATACAGCTTTGCGTTCTCAATAATTTGACCCGGGCGGGTGACATACAGCAGTACGCCTACCGGCAGACCAATAACAAAACCGAAAAAGCCGGATACGAAAGTCATCGCCAGCGTTTCCCATACGCCGCGCGCCAGCAACCACATCATTGGCTCAGACATAACCCAGTACCTCTACTTTTACATGATGCTCTTGCAGCCAGGCGATAGCCGCCTGGGTATCCTGTTGCGTGCCGTGCATTTCGGTCAACATGATGCCGAACTTAACACCACCTGCGTAATCCATCTGCGCACTAATAATGTTGTTGTTGACGTTGAAACGACGGGCGGTTTCGGACAGCAGCGGGGCATCCACTGACTTGCCCGTAAACTCCATTCGCAGCATCGGAACGCTGTTGGCTTCAGGCTGAGCTTTTAAACGTGCCAGATAGTCTTCCGGAATGTCCAGATGCAGGGTGGCCTGAATAAACTGCTGCGCCAGAGGGGTTTTCGGATGGGAGAACACTTCGCTGACGGTGTCTTGCTCAATTAGCTCACCCTGGCTGATCACCGCCACGCAATCGCAGATGCGTTTAACCACGTCCATCTCGTGCGTAATAAGGAGGATGGTCAGTCCCAGGCGACGATTGATGTCTTTTAACAGTTCCAGTATCGAGCGAGTGGTTGCAGGATCCAGGGCGCTGGTGGCTTCGTCACAGAGCAACACTTTTGGGTTGCTGGCCAGCGCTCGCGCAATGGCGACACGCTGTTTTTGTCCGCCGGATAAGTTTGCAGGGTAGATATCATGCTTATCGCTCAGGCCGACCAGATCCAGCAGCTCGGTGACGCGACGTTTGATTTCTTCTTTAGGCGTATTGTCCAGTTCCAGCGGCAGGGCGACGTTGCCAAATACGGTGCGCGAGGAGAGCAGGTTGAAGTGCTGGAAGATCATGCCAATCTGACGGCGAGCTTTGGTTAAATCCGCTTCGGAAAGGGTCGTCAGCTCCTGACCATCAACCTGAACCTGACCTTCGGTCGGACGCTCGAGCAAGTTAACGCAACGGATGAGCGTACTTTTACCTGCACCTGAGGCGCCAATGACGCCATAAATCTGTCCAGCCGGAACATGCAGGCTAACGTTGTTCAACGCCTGAATGGTACGGTTCCCTTGCTGGAACACTTTGGTGATATTCGAAAGTTTAATCATTAGATTATTTTTATCGTATGTAAGTTAGCCGTGGCATTTTCTGCTGCCTTGTACGGGCGATGACCGTCAACAAAACGGATGTTAAGGCATCCAGACGTCTAAATCAATCCAACTCTGCGCGATGAGCACTTTATTGCGCGGTGATTCATGAGATACTAGCCGGACATCCCTTTTCAGGAGCAAACCGGTGGCAAAATCAGTACCCGCAATTTTTCTCGATCGTGATGGCACGATTAATGTCGATCATGGCTACGTGCATGAGATAGACGAATTCGAATTCATTGATGGCGTAATAGAAGCCATGCGTGAATTAAAAGAGATGGGTTTTGCGCTGGTGGTGGTGACTAACCAGTCAGGTATCGCGCGCGGTAAATTCACCGAAGCTCAGTTTGAGACATTAACCGAATGGATGGACTGGTCGCTGGCCGATCGTGGCGTTGACCTGGATGGTATCTATTATTGTCCTCACCATCCGCAGGGAACCGTAGAAGAGTATCGTCAGACCTGTGATTGCCGTAAACCGCATCCGGGCATGTTCATCTCGGCACAAGAGTTTCTTCATATAGATATGAGCGCTTCATATATGGTGGGCGACAAACTTGAAGATATGCAGGCAGCTGCCGCGGCAGGTGTGGGACATAAAATTCTGGTGCGTACCGGTAAACCCGTCACCCCAGAAGCAGAAAATGCAGCGGATTGGGTGATTAATAGCCTGGCTGCGCTGCCGGAAACCATCAAAAAGCAGCAAAAATAGGCATTCTGGCGAAAAGGTGAGCGGTTGAAATAAAATTGTCGTTTTCCGCTTGTCACTGCCAGATAACTCCCTATAATGCGCCTCCATCGACACGGCGGATGTGAATCACTTCACACAAACAGCCGGGTCGGTTGAAGAGAAAAGCGAAAATAAACGCTTGACTCTGAAAGGGGAAAGCGTAATATACGCCACCTCGCAACGGTGAGCGAAAGCCGCGTTGCACTGCTCTTTAACAATTTATCAGACAATCTGTGTGGGCACTCAAAGTGACATGGATTCTTAACGTCGCAAGACGATAAATGAATACCAAGTCTCTGAGTGAACATACGTAATTCATTACGAAGTTTAATTCACGAGCATCAAACTTAAATTGAAGAGTTTGATCATGGCTCAGATTGAACGCTGGCGGCAGGCCTAACACATGCAAGTCGAGCGGTAGCACGGGGGAGCTTGCTCCCTGGGTGACGAGCGGCGGACGGGTGAGTAATGTCTGGGAAACTGCCTGATGGAGGGGGATAACTACTGGAAACGGTAGCTAATACCGCATAATGTCGCAAGACCAAAGAGGGGGACCTTCGGGCCTCTTGCCATCAGATGTGCCCAGATGGGATTAGCTAGTAGGTGGGGTAACGGCTCACCTAGGCGACGATCCCTAGCTGGTCTGAGAGGATGACCAGCCACACTGGAACTGAGACACGGTCCAGACTCCTACGGGAGGCAGCAGTGGGGAATATTGCACAATGGGCGCAAGCCTGATGCAGCCATGCCGCGTGTATGAAGAAGGCCTTCGGGTTGTAAAGTACTTTCAGCGAGGAGGAAGGCATTGTGGTTAATAACCACAGTGATTGACGTTACTCGCAGAAGAAGCACCGGCTAACTCCGTGCCAGCAGCCGCGGTAATACGGAGGGTGCAAGCGTTAATCGGAATTACTGGGCGTAAAGCGCACGCAGGCGGTCTGTCAAGTCGGATGTGAAATCCCCGGGCTCAACCTGGGAACTGCATTCGAAACTGGCAGGCTAGAGTCTTGTAGAGGGGGGTAGAATTCCAGGTGTAGCGGTGAAATGCGTAGAGATCTGGAGGAATACCGGTGGCGAAGGCGGCCCCCTGGACAAAGACTGACGCTCAGGTGCGAAAGCGTGGGGAGCAAACAGGATTAGATACCCTGGTAGTCCACGCCGTAAACGATGTCGACTTGGAGGTTGTTCCCTTGAGGAGTGGCTTCCGGAGCTAACGCGTTAAGTCGACCGCCTGGGGAGTACGGCCGCAAGGTTAAAACTCAAATGAATTGACGGGGGCCCGCACAAGCGGTGGAGCATGTGGTTTAATTCGATGCAACGCGAAGAACCTTACCTACTCTTGACATCCAGAGAACTTAGCAGAGATGCTTTGGTGCCTTCGGGAACTCTGAGACAGGTGCTGCATGGCTGTCGTCAGCTCGTGTTGTGAAATGTTGGGTTAAGTCCCGCAACGAGCGCAACCCTTATCCTTTGTTGCCAGCGGTTAGGCCGGGAACTCAAAGGAGACTGCCAGTGATAAACTGGAGGAAGGTGGGGATGACGTCAAGTCATCATGGCCCTTACGAGTAGGGCTACACACGTGCTACAATGGCGCATACAAAGAGAAGCGACCTCGCGAGAGCAAGCGGACCTCATAAAGTGCGTCGTAGTCCGGATTGGAGTCTGCAACTCGACTCCATGAAGTCGGAATCGCTAGTAATCGTAGATCAGAATGCTACGGTGAATACGTTCCCGGGCCTTGTACACACCGCCCGTCACACCATGGGAGTGGGTTGCAAAAGAAGTAGGTAGCTTAACCTTCGGGAGGGCGCTTACCACTTTGTGATTCATGACTGGGGTGAAGTCGTAACAAGGTAACCGTAGGGGAACCTGCGGTTGGATCACCTCCTTACCTTAAAGAACCTGCCTTTGCAGTGCTCACACAGATTGTCTGATGAAAAAACAGCAGTAAAAATCTCTGCAGGCTTGTAGCTCAGGTGGTTAGAGCGCACCCCTGATAAGGGTGAGGTCGGTGGTTCAAGTCCACTCAGGCCTACCAAATTCTTCCTGATACTGCGTTGCAGAATAACTCACATACTTAAGTATGCTTCGTTATTCCACGCCTTGTCTCAGAAAGAATTAGCGGTACAGAGATTAGCATTTTGCGATGGGGTTATAGCTCAGCTGGGAGAGCGCCTGCCTTGCACGCAGGAGGTCTGCGGTTCGATCCCGCATAGCTCCACCATCCTTTACTGCGACAACAAGAAAACTTCAGAGTGTACCTGAGAAGGTGCGCTGCGAAGTTTTGCTCTTTAAAAATCTGGATCAAGCTGAAAATTGAAACGACACGCCCTGTCTGTTCTCCGTAATAAGAGCAGATAAGCGGTGTGTCAGAGTCTCTCAAATTTTCGCAAGTCGATGATGAATCGAAAGAAACATCTTCGGGTTGTGAGGTTAAGCGACCAAGCGTACACGGTGGATGCCTAGGCAGTCAGAGGCGATGAAGGACGTGCTAATCTGCGATAAGCGTCGGTAAGGTGATATGAACCGTTATAACCGACGATTTCCGAATGGGGAAACCCAGTGTGTTTCGACACACTATCGTTAAGTGAATACATAGCTTAACGAAGCGAACCAGGGGAACTGAAACATCTAAGTACCCTGAGGAAAAGAAATCAACCGAGATTCCCCCAGTAGCGGCGAGCGAACGGGGAGCAGCCCAGAACCTGAATCAGCGTATGTATTAGTGGAAGCGTCTGGAAAGTCGCAGGGTACAGGGTGATACTCCCGTACACAAAAATACATGCACTGTGAGTTCGAAGAGTAGGGCGGGACACGTGGTATCCTGTCTGAATATGGGGGGACCATCCTCCAAGGCTAAATACTCCTGACTGACCGATAGTGAACCAGTACCGTGAGGGAAAGGCGAAAAGAACCCCGGCGAGGGGAGTGAAAAAGAACCTGAAACCGTGTACGTACAAGCAGTGGGAGCACCCTTGTGGTGTGACTGCGTACCTTTTGTATAATGGGTCAGCGACTTATATTCTGTAGCAAGGTTAACCGTATAGGGGAGCCGAAGGGAAACCGAGTCTTAACTGGGCGTTAAGTTGCAGGGTATAGACCCGAAACCCGGTGATCTAGCCATGGGCAGGTTGAAGGTTGGGTAACACTAACTGGAGGACCGAACCGACTAATGTTGAAAAATTAGCGGATGACCTGTGGCTGGGGGTGAAAGGCCAATCAAACCGGGAGATAGCTGGTTCTCCCCGAAAGCTATTTAGGTAGCGCCTCGTGAATTCATCTCCGGGGGTAGAGCACTGTTTCGGCTAGGGGGCCATCCCGGCTTACCAACCCGATGCAAACTGCGAATACCGGAGAATGTTATCACGGGAGACACACGGCGGGTGCTAACGTCCGTCGTGAAGAGGGAAACAACCCAGACCGCCAGCTAAGGTCCCAAAGTCATGGTTAAGTGGGAAACGATGTGGGAAGGCACAGACAGCCAGGATGTTGGCTTAGAAGCAGCCATCATTTAAAGAAAGCGTAATAGCTCACTGGTCGAGTCGGCCTGCGCGGAAGATGTAACGGGGCTAAACCATGCACCGAAGCTGCGGCAGCGACACTATGTGTTGTTGGGTAGGGGAGCGTTCTGTAAGCCGTTGAAGGTGTGCTGTGAGGCATGCTGGAGGTATCAGAAGTGCGAATGCTGACATAAGTAACGATAAAGCGGGTGAAAAACCCGCTCGCCGGAAGACCAAGGGTTCCTGTCCAACGTTAATCGGGGCAGGGTGAGTCGACCCCTAAGGCGAGGCCGAAAGGCGTAGTCGATGGGAAACAGGTTAATATTCCTGTACTCGGTGTTACTGCGAAGGGGGGACGGAGAAGGCTATGTTGGCCGGGCGACGGTTGTCCCGGTTTAAGCATGTAGGCGGAGGTTCCAGGTAAATCCGGAACCTTGTTAACGCTGAGGTGTGATGACGAGGCACTACGGTGCTGAAGCAACAAATGCCCTGCTTCCAGGAAAAGCCTCTAAGCATCAGGTAACATCAAATCGTACCCCAAACCGACACAGGTGGTCAGGTAGAGAATACCAAGGCGCTTGAGAGAACTCGGGTGAAGGAACTAGGCAAAATGGTGCCGTAACTTCGGGAGAAGGCACGCTGATGTGTAGGTGAAGCCCCTGCGGGTGGAGCTGAAATCAGTCGAAGATACCAGCTGGCTGCAACTGTTTATTAAAAACACAGCACTGTGCAAACACGAAAGTGGACGTATACGGTGTGACGCCTGCCCGGTGCCGGAAGGTTAATTGATGGGGTTAGCGGCAACGCGAAGCTCTTGATCGAAGCCCCGGTAAACGGCGGCCGTAACTATAACGGTCCTAAGGTAGCGAAATTCCTTGTCGGGTAAGTTCCGACCTGCACGAATGGCGTAATGATGGCCAGGCTGTCTCCACCCGAGACTCAGTGAAATTGAAATCGCTGTGAAGATGCAGTGTACCCGCGGCAAGACGGAAAGACCCCGTGAACCTTTACTATAGCTTGACACTGAACACTGGTCCTTGATGTGTAGGATAGGTGGGAGGCTTTGAAGCGTGGACGCCAGTCTGCGTGGAGCCATCCTTGAAATACCACCCTTTAATGGCTGGTGTTCTAACGTAGACCCGTTACCCGGGTTGCGGACAGTGTCTGGTGGGTAGTTTGACTGGGGCGGTCTCCTCCTAAAGAGTAACGGAGGAGCACGAAGGTTAGCTAATCCTGGTCGGACATCAGGAGGTTAGTGCAATGGCATAAGCTAGCTTGACTGCGAGAGTGACGGCTCGAGCAGGTGCGAAAGCAGGTCATAGTGATCCGGTGGTTCTGTATGGAAGGGCCATCGCTCAACGGATAAAAGGTACTCCGGGGATAACAGGCTGATACCGCCCAAGAGTTCATATCGACGGCGGTGTTTGGCACCTCGATGTCGGCTCATCACATCCTGGGGCTGAAGTAGGTCCCAAGGGTACGGCTGTTCGCCGTTTAAAGTGGTACGCGAGCTGGGTTTAGAACGTCGTGAGACAGTTCGGTCCCTATCTGCCGTGGGCGCTGGAGAATTGAGGGGGGCTGCTCCTAGTACGAGAGGACCGGAGTGGACGCATCACTGGTGTTCGGGTTGTCATGCCAATGGCACTGCCCGGTAGCTAAATGCGGAAGAGATAAGTGCTGAAAGCATCTAAGCACGAAACTTGCCCCGAGATGAGTTCTCCCTGACTCCTTGAGAGTCCTGAAGGAACGTTGAAGACGACGACGTTGATAGGTCGGGTGTGTAAGCGCAGCGATGCGTTGAGCTAACCGATACTAATGAACCGTGAGGCTTAACCTTACAACGCCGAAGCTGTTTCGGCGGATTTGAGAGATTTTCAGCTGATACAGATTATTCACTGCGCCTGCGGGCGGGGTGACAACAGAATTTGCCTGGCGGCTGTAGCGCGGTGGTCCCACCTGACCCCATGCCGAACTCAGAAGTGAAACGCCGTAGCGCCGATGGTAGTGTGGGGTCTCCCCATGCGAGAGTAGGGAACTGCCAGGCATCAAATCACGTAGTGAACCGGGGCATTAAACCGGTGGTTACAGAAGTATTCGGTGGAGCGGTAGTTCAGTCGGTTAGAATACCTGCCTGTCACGCAGGGGGTCGCGGGTTCGAGTCCCGTCCGTTCCGCCACCTATTGAAAGCCCTGAGCTAACGCTCAGGGCTTTTTTCTTATCTGTCGCCTGATTATTGCTTTAAACGCAAAAATCCTCTGCTTAATACACTCTTTTTTCACACATCTCCGGCAGAGATAATCCTCTTTATTAACAAACATGATGAAGAAAAGAGGAATTCAATGACTATCCCTGCATTTGGTCTGGGCACTTTCCGCCTGAAAGACGACGTTGTTATCGCATCCGTTAAAACTGCTCTTGAACTCGGCTATCGCACGGTTGATACCGCGCAGATCTACGATAACGAAGCTGCGGTCGGCCAGGCTATCGAAGAGAGCGGCGTACCGCGCGACGAACTTTTTCTCACCACCAAGATCTGGATTGAAAATCTCAGCAAAGAGAAGTTGCTCCCAAGCCTGAAAGAGAGCCTGAAAAAACTGCACACCGATTATGTCGATCTGACCCTCATCCACTGGCCATCACCGAACGATGCCGTGTCAGTTGAAGAGTTTATGCAGGCATTGTTGGAAGCCAAAGCCCAGGGACTGACGCGCGAAATTGGTATTTCTAACTTCACTATCCCGTTGATGGAAAAGGCGATTTCGGCTGTGGGCGCAGAAAATATCGCGACCAACCAGATCGAACTTTCTCCTTATCTGCAGAACCGTCAGGTAGTGGAATGGGCGCAGCAGCACGGCATCCATATCACCTCTTATATGACGCTGGCTTATGGTAAAGCGCTGAAAGACGAAACCATTCTGCGCATTGCTGCCAAACATAATGCCACCGCTGCGCAGGTTATCCTGGCGTGGGCAATGGGGGAGGGTTATGCGGTGATCCCTTCTTCAACCAAACGCGAGAATCTGGCAAGCAACCTGCGGGCCCAGGATCTGACGCTGGATCAGGACGATAAAAAAGCGATCGCCGCACTGGATTGCAACGATCGCCTGGTGAGCCCGGAAGGCCTGGCGCCGAAGTGGGATTGATTTAACCCTCCCTCTGTATCCTCACGAAACCCTCTTACAGCTCCTTAGGGAGCTGTTTTACATGCTCGCTCAGAAAGTCGATAAATGCCCGTATTCGGGTGCTCACTGCTCTGTCGCTGTAGTAGACCGCACTGAAGGGCATCTCTACCGGCAGACGTTTATCGGCCATCAGCTCGACTAACTCCCCCCGCGCAATCTCTTTATCAATCATATAATCCGAAAGACAAGCAATCCCGTTCCCTTCAAGGCATAACTGCTTGAGCGTCTCGCCGCTGTTGGACGATAAACCGCTGACCACTTCATGAAGCTGGCCATCGTGGCAGGCGAGGGGCCAGTTGTTAAGGGTTACCGGCTCCGTAAAGCCGAGGCACAGATGCTGCTTTAGCTCCTCAATCGTCTCAGGCTTGCCGAAACGGGCAATATAGGCCGGAGAGGCAATGATTTTACGATAGCTGGTGAACAACGGGCGTGCCCGTAGGCTGGAATCGGTCAGCGTCCCGGCGCGGATCGCCACATCCACCTTGCGCTCAATCAGATTGATAAAGGTTTCTGACGAGACCAGAGACAACGTCATTTCCGGATAACGTTCGCGGAAAGGTTTAATTAAAGGCATCAGGAAGTGCAGAACCACGGGCGTGGCGGCGTCAATGCGCAGCAGGCCGCGTGGGGTGCTGCGCGTCTCCATAATCTCTGTTTCTGCCGCCGCCATCTCCTGCAGGATAGACTGCACGCGGCGGAAATAGCGTTCGCCTTCTTCTGTCAGGCTGAGCTGCCGGGTAGTCCGGTTCAGCAGGCTCACGCCCAGCTTCATCTCCAGCTTTTTGACCGAACGGCTGACGGCAGAATTAGCCTGACCCAGCTGTTCGGCGGCGCGGCTAAAGCTGCCGCTCTCTACGACGGCGACAAAGATCGCCAGTTCCTCGGAGGTTGCTTTCATTGTTGCTTAATCCGCAAAATTATATTGATACTTTGAGCATTTTTGTTATTTAAACACTGGCGCATACTTCGTGTCATCTTAATCCTGATGAGACGGAGTTTTTTATGCCTCTGGCGCTACTTGCCCTGACGATCAGTGCCTTCGCAATCGGCACAACCGAGTTTGTAATTGTAGGACTGGTTCCTACGATTGCTGACCAACTTACCATCTCCCTGCCTTCTGCAGGTTTGCTGGTCTCTATCTATGCCCTCGGCGTGGCGATCGGCGCGCCTGTGCTGACAGCCCTTACAGGCCGCCTGCCGCGTAAACAGCTGCTGATGGCGTTGATGGTGCTGTTCACCGCCGGCAATATTCTTGCCTGGCAGGCGCCTGATTACACAACCCTGGTGATTGCCCGTCTACTGACCGGCCTTGCCCATGGGGTCTTCTTCTCTATCGGCTCGACCATCGCGACAAGTCTGGTGCCAAAAGAGAAAGCCGCCTCAGCCATTGCCATCATGTTCGGTGGTTTAACCGTGGCGCTGGTTACCGGGGTCCCGCTGGGCACCTTTATCGGTCAGCATTTTGGCTGGCGTGAAACTTTCCTCGCGGTCTCTCTGCTTGGGGTGATCGCCTTGATCAGTAGTCTGGTGCTGATCCCGTCGAACATTCCTGGGCGTGCGGCAGCGACGCTGCGCGATCAGTTGAAGGTGCTGACCCACCCCCGTCTGCTGATGATCTATGCCATTACCGCGCTGGGATATGGCGGCGTGTTTACCGCCTTTACCTTCCTCGCGCCAATGATGCAGGATCTGGCCGGGTTCTCACCGAGTGCGGTCAGCTGGATCCTGCTGGGCTATGGCGTGTCGGTGGCGATCGGCAACATTTGGGGCGGCAAGCTGGCCGATAAGCACGGCGCCGTTCCGGCACTGAAAATTATCTTTGCCGCACTGGTTGTTCTGCTGCTGATCTTCCAGTTCACCGCCTCGATGCAGTATGCCGCGCTGGCGACAGTACTGGTGATGGGGATCTTCGCCTTCGGTAACGTTCCGGGCCTGCAGGTCTACGTGGTACAGAAAGCCGAGCTGTATACCCCGAACGCCGTGGATGTGGCGTCTGGGTTGAATATTGCTGCTTTCAACGTGGGCATCGCGCTGGGGTCTATTATTGGCGGACAGACTGTAGAGCACTTCGGTCTGGCACAAACACCGTGGATTGGGGCGGTTATCGTTCTCGCGGCATTTCTGTTGATTGGCCTCAGCGGTCGCCTGGATAAGCCCGCTCGTGTGGTGCTGGGATAAGCCTGGTGTAAGCACTTGCTAACAAAACGAAACAGCGGTTTCTCGGTAATTGCGTTGAAAGTGTGAGCTGAAAACCCTATAACATTAGAACCCGCTCCTGTTTCTGGACGGGTTCTGTCTATAGAGGTCGTTTCACATCGTGCGAAAAAATACCTATGCCATGCGTTATGTTGCCGGACAACCCGCGGAGAGGATCTTACCTCCGGGGTCGTTTGCGAGCATTGGCCAGGCGTTGCCCGCCGGCGCACCTTTAAGCAGTGATGAAAAAATCCGGGTGCTGGTGTGGAATATCTTCAAACAGCAGCGCGCCGAATGGTTATCCGTTCTGCAGAATTTTGGTAAGGATGCCCACCTGGTGCTGTTGCAGGAGGCGCAAACCACCCCTGAGCTGGTCAGGTTTGCGACCACTAACTACCTCGCGGCTGACCAGGTTCCGGCCTTTGTCCTCCCTCAGCATCCGTCGGGAGTAATGACACTCTCTGCCGCGCATCCTGTTTATTGCTGCCCGCTGCGCGAACGTGAACCGCTCCTGCGCCTGGCAAAATCTGCCCTGGTCACCGTCTACCCATTGCCGGACACCCGTCTGCTGATGGTGGTGAATATTCATGCGGTCAATTTCAGCCTCGGCGTTGACGTCTACAGCAAACAGTTACTGCCCATCGGCGATCAGATCGCGCATCACAGCGGTCCGGTCGTCATGGCAGGTGATTTCAATGCCTGGAGCCGCCCGCGGATGAATGCGCTTTATCGCTTTGCGCGTGAGATGTCGCTGCGCGAAGTTCGTTTTACCGATGACCAGCGTCGCAAGGCGTTTGGCCGTCCCCTCGATTTTGTCTTCTATCGTGGTCTGAACGTGCACGAAGCCTCAGTGCTGGTGACGCGTGCCTCCGATCACAATCCGCTACTAGTCGAATTCAGTCCCGGCAAGCCTGAGCGATAGAGGTGTGTCAGGTCTGCCGTGGGGCAGGCCTGCGCGGGTGCTGCCCTTTATTTTTCATCAACCGAAGGACAGCAAAAAATGACAACACAGTCCCATCATGACAACGTAGAAAAACAGTTTGGCTCCCAGGCGAAGGCCTATCTCACCAGCGCGGTTCACGCATCCGGCCGCGATCTGCAGCGTCTGGCTGAACGTCTGGCCGACTTCCCCGATGCCAACGTGCTGGATTTAGGCTGCGGGGCGGGCCATGCCAGCTTTGTGGCGGCACAGCAGGTTGCGCATGTGACGGCTTACGACTTATCCAGCCAGATGCTGGAGGTGGTCTCTGCGGCAGCCAGTGAGAAGGGACTGGGGAATATCGCCACCCGCCAGGGCTATGCCGAATCATTACCCTTTGCTGATAGCTCCTTTGATATCGTCATCAGCCGCTACTCGGCGCATCACTGGCACGATGTTGGCCAGGCGTTGCGCGAGGTTAAACGGGTGCTGAAGCCGGGCGGTCTGGTGATCATCATGGATATTATGTCGCCGGGCCATCCGGTGCGGGATATCTGGTTGCAGACGGTTGAAGCCCTGCGTGATACCTCGCATGTGCGCAATTATTCCAGCGGCGAGTGGTTATCAATGTTTACGGAAGCCGGGCTGATTACGCGCACGTTGCAGACTGACAGGCTGACGCTGGAGTTCTCTTCGTGGATTGCCCGTATGCGCACGCCTGAGGTGTTAAGCCAGGCGATCAGGCTGTATCAGCAGAGTGCCTCCGCGGAGGTGAAAGCCTACTTTGAGCTGCAGGAAGAGGGCTCATTCACCAGCGATACGCTCTTCGCTGAAGCCCGGAAGGCGGGATAAAACAAAAAAGGCACCGGGGGAATCGGTGCCTTTTTTACATCTGGTCTCTGAAATCAGGAATCCGGGGTGGCGTTGTTTTTCACAAACAACGTTATCCGATCGCCAGGCTGCAGATTGTCGGTATCGCTGTTCCAGCGCATCACATCTTTGATGTTCACGCCGTGACGCTTAGCAATACTCGAGAGCGAATCGCCTTTTTGCACGCGATAGGTAATGCTATCGCTGTTATTGGCGAGACGCTGCGCGCTGTTACCCGCACCAATCGTCAGGTTCTGACCCACTTTCAGAGTAGAGCCGCGCAGCTTGTTCCACTGCTGCAGATCTTTCGTGCTCACGCCAAGACGTGATGCAATACCTGAAAGCGTATCGCCTGTACGTACCTGATAGCTACGGCTGTTAACCGGTGAATTATCCGCGATCAGCGTAGACTGAACCGCAGCAATTTCACCCGCTGCCAAAGATACCCGTAACTGTTCAGCGTGTTTCTGCGGCACCAGAACGTACTTCGGCCCGCTGTTACCAAGCGTGGAGCCCTTCACACCTGCGTTGAAGGCTTTCAGTTTGGTGACCGAGATACCTGCCATATCTGCAACCTGTCGCAATTCAACAGGGTTGTTGATACGCACTCTCGCCAGGGCACGACTCTCGTCCGAGGTTGGCAGCTTCACGCCGTACTGTTGGCTGTTTTTGAATATTTCACTCAAAGCCAGCATTTTTGGTACGTATAATTTGGTTTCCCGTGGCAGTGGAAGCGACCAAAAGTCGGTAGGTTTACCCCGTGCTTTATTCGCTTTCATTGCCTTCAGTACACGACCCTCACCGCTGTTATACGCAGCGACAGTCAGCAGCCAGTCACCGTCGAACATCTTGTTCAGACGTTGCATCATGTCGAGTGCTGCAGTCGTCGAAGCGACCACATCACGACGCGCATCGTAGTTGCGGGTCTGTTTTAAACCATAATTTCGCCCTGTGCTCGGTATGATCTGCCAAAGGCCTGCGGCCTTGGCGCCAGACGTTGCATGTGGGTCAAAAGCGCTCTCCACTATGGGTAGTAGTACCAGTTCCATGGGCATGTTGCGTTTCTTAACTTGCCCTGCTATCCAGTACATATACGGCTCTGCCCGTAAAGTTACATCGTGGAGATAGCTCTTATTGCTTAAATACTTCTGTTTCTGTTCGCGAATCCGGCTGTTTTCCGGAATTCCCATCTTTAGCTCGTCGCCAATAGAGACCCACAAGTCTTGATCCTGTGCGAAAGACGTCCCATCGTCTGCCCATCGCGATTGACTTGTAAACTTCCCTGCTTCCCCTTGACCAGCTGCAGAAAGGCTCTGTGCGTGCTGTTGTACGTTGCCAGTGTTCTGAGACGCCTGGCAACCCACAAGCAGGACAGAGGCGAGTAATATCGCTTTTGCCTTCATGTGTGTGTCAATAGTTGCTTAAAAGACGAGCGATGATAACGACGAATATTTGAAAAGGCAACACGCAATTATCAGAAGTTATCTTTCTTCGCCCTTAACCATGCGAAAAACTCTTCTGGTTGTTGCATATTTGTTTCTTCATTAATTTTGTTAGTTAAATCAATATCATCTGTTCTGAGAAATAAATTAATTTTACGTTCATTTTTCAGAATTCCGGGGAGTGTTTTTTGGTTTTTTGCTCGTAACTCATTCACTTTGCGGTAATAATCCTGAATCGCCACATCCTCTGGCAGAACGTGCATTGCAAACTTCATATTCGCTAAAGTGTATTCGTGCGCGCAGCAAATGAGGGTATCTTCGGGAAGTGCGTTAATTTTCTGGAAGGACTGGTACATCTGGGCTGGCGTGCCTTCGAACAGCCTTCCGCAGCCGCCAGAGAACATTGTATCGCCACAGAAAAGATAAGGAAAACTGAAGAACGAGATATGTCCTAAAGTGTGACCGGGTGTGGCAATTACGGAAAACTCCGACGCAAGAATGAGGATCTTTTCTCCATCTTCGACTACGCGGGTCGCTCCCCTATCTTGTGTCTCAGCGGGGCCATAGACCACAAGATGCGGAAATTTTGCACAGATTGCCGCTACGCCGCCCACATGGTCGTGGTGATGATGCGTCAGCAGGATCGCTTCTGGTTGCCAGTGGTTTTGCTCAATGGCCTTCAGCACCGGCTCTGCCTCGCCAGGATCGACAATAATGCAACGTCCCTCATCATCGGTTAAAACCCAGATGTAATTGTCCTGAAAAGCAGGAATACTGATAAGATTCATACATTACCTCTCATAGCGTGGCGGGTGTTTTGATGAAACCGGCAAGGATACCTCAGATTGTCTCAGCACCTGCACATTGGGCGGAATTACCCTGGGGTGAATACTATCGCGAAGCGCTTGAGCAGCAGCTTAAGCCCTGGTTTGCGAAAATGTATGGTTTTCACCTGCTTAAGATTGGCAATCTGAGCGCGGAAATCAACTCTGAAAGCTGCGCGATTTCACATCAGGTCAACGTTTCGCTGGGGGGCGAGCCGGTTCAGGTGAAGGCCAATCCGCTGCATCTGCCGTTTGCGGAAAAATCTGTCGATGCCTGCCTGCTGGCGCATGCGCTGCCCTGGTGCGACGATCCGCACCGGTTACTGCGCGAAGCAGACCGGGTGCTGATTGACGATGGCTGGCTGGTGATCAGCGGATTTAACCCGATGAGTCTGATGGGCTTACGCAAGCTGGTGCCGGTGCTGCGCCGTACCCCGCCGTACAACAGCCGGATGTTCACCCTGATGCGCCAGCTGGACTGGCTATCGCTGCTCAACTTTGAGGTGATGCACCATAGCGGTTTTCAGGTCTTACCCTGGACGCGGCAGGGCGGGAAGATGCTCACTACCCATTTCCCGGCGCTGGGCTGTATGCAGCTGATTGTGGCGCGCAAGCGAACCATCCCCCTGACGCTCAATCCCATGAAGCAAAGCAAGGCGAAAACGCGTTTGCGTGCCGCCGTCGGCGCCACGCGACAATACCGTAAGCCCTGATCAAGCTTCTGGTTTATACCCTACGTCTTCATGCTGCGGATTCATGGCGGCAGCACGGGCCAGCTCGTCGCAACGTTCGTTTTCGGGATGTCCGGCGTGGCCTTTCACCCACTCCCACTGGATTTTGTGCTGGCTGAGCGCCGCATCCAGGCGCTGCCAGAGATCGACATTCTTCACCGGTTTTTTATCTGCTGTTTTCCAGCCCCGTTTTTTCCAGTTATGGATCCACTGGGTGATCCCCTGACGCACATACTGGCTGTCGGTGCTCAGCACAATATCGCAATGCTCTTTCAGCGCCTCGAGAGCCACAATCGCGGCCATCAACTCCATACGGTTGTTGGTGGTGAGGCGATAGCCTTCATTAAAGGTTTTTTCATGTTCGCGATAACGCAAAATCGCACCGTAGCCCCCCGGGCCCGGGTTGCCGAGGCACGATCCGTCGGTGTAAATCTCTACCTGTTTACGCATCCTGGCAGACATCCTGTAATCAAAACGGTAAGTCTGACATAAATGTTTGCCGTCAGCACTGCAAAATCAAGTCAGTGCGAATTAGCCTTTGAACGCCTGGTCAGGTTGTTTACAATGTCGCCGTTGAACAGAGCAGGTTTTCAGAATGAGTATTGCAGACACACATAACGCCGACAGGATCATCGTCCTCGATACCGAAACCACGGGTATGAACCAGATCGGTGCTCACTATGAAGGGCACAAGATCATCGAGATCGGTGCGGTAGAGGTGATCAACCGCCGTCTTACCGGCAATAACTTCCACGTCTACCTGAAGCCAGACCGGCTGGTGGACCCGGAAGCTTTTGGCGTTCACGGTATCGCAGATGAATTCTTGCTGGATAAACCCACCTTTGCCGACGTCGCCGATGAATTCATCGACTACATCAAAGGCGGCGAGCTGGTCATTCATAACGCCTCGTTTGATATTGGCTTTATGGACTATGAATTCAGCAAGCTCAACCGCGGCCTGCCGAAAACCGACACCTTCTGTAAAGTCACCGACAGTCTGGCGATGGCGAGGAGGATGTTCCCCGGCAAGCGTAACAGCCTCGATGCGTTGTGCTCGCGCTATGAAATAGATAACAGCAAACGAACGCTGCACGGGGCGTTGCTCGATGCCCAGATCCTGGCCGATGTCTATCTGATCATGACGGGTGGCCAGACAGCCCTGGCCTTCAACGCCGATAACGATTCGCAGCAGCAGTCCGGGGAGAGCGAAATCCAGCGCGTTATTCGTCAGTCCAGCGCGTTGCGCGTCATTCTCGCCAGCGATGAAGAGTTACTGGCACATGAATCGCGCCTGGATCTGGTGCAGAAGAAGGGCGGGAGCTGCCTCTGGCGCGGTTAAATGCGGCGGAAATGCTGGTAAAATGACCGTTTGGATCGTTTTTGCAGCAAACGATTCAAAAGCAGAGAAAAAGCATTGACGGGATCGGAGGCAAAACGTAATATCTGCCTCGTTCCCAAGGGAACACAGCGGAGCGGTAGTTCAGTCGGTTAGAATACCTGCCTGTCACGCAGGGGGTCGCGGGTTCGAGTCCCGTCCGTTCCGCCACTATTCAGAAGGCCTGAATCAGCAATGATTCAGGCCTTTCTCATTTTGTCGCGCTGCTGATTTGTCCGGGCAGGCAAGCTCTGCTGCCGCCCGGCAGATGTTTAGTTAATGCTAAATGGATCCGCATCCTGCCAGGCAGGAAACTTCTCCCGATACTCTCTCAGTGCCGTCAGCGACAGCTCGGCGTCAATGCGCGTCGCATGGTGCGGTTCTGCGGTAGCGATGATTTCGCCCTGCGGGTTAATCACCCGGCTGTCGCCACGATAGTGATGACCATTGCCGTCGGTACCGACCCGGTTGCAGCCTGCCACATAGGCCTGGTTCTCAATCGCCCGTGCCGTCAGCAGCGCCTGCCAGTGGAGCGAGCGTGGGGCAGGCCAGTTAGCGACATACAGCGCCAGGTCATAATCGTTACGGTTACGCGACCACACCGGGAAGCGCAGGTCGTAACAGACTAACGGCAGAATGCGCCAGCCGCGCCACTCAAACACCAGCCGCTCGTTACCCGCTTCATAGTGCTGATGCTCATCCGCCATGCGGAACAGGTGGCGCTTATCATAGAAATGCACCTTGCCCTCGGGCTCAACCAGCAGAAAACGGTTAACCGGCCCGCGTTCGGTCTGTAGCGCGGCGCTGCCGGCGATTAACGCCTGGGTTTGCTGGGCTCTGGCCTGCATCCAGGCGACCACATCCTCCTGCGGCAGGGACTGCTTTGCCGCTTCCATGGCAAACCCGGTGGTAAACATTTCCGGCAGGATAATGATATCGCGCCCGGCGATCCCCTCAAGCTGACGATCAAAATGGCGCAGGTTGGCGGGGCCATCCATCCACACCAGCGGTTGTTGCAAAAGCGTAATCTTCAAACCAGGCACAGTAAGACTCCTCGAAGAACCATATTTTGACACTGTAGCACGACAATCAGAGAAACGGGTGGCAATAAAAAACCCCGCACCAGGCGGGGTTGTTTAGCCCTGAAACGGATTATGCGGCTTCAGGTTTACGTACGATCTCTGTCAGCTTTACCGGCTGCGTCGCCAGCTCTTCCGGGTCGAAATCATCGACGTTGATACTGCGCAGACGGCTCTCTTCGGCTTTGATCAGCAGAGCGGCTTCATCCTTGCCGATGATACCGCCAGCCAGGGCCTGTTTCGCCAGCTCATCCAGGCGGGTGAACGGCAGGTTTTTGCCCAGCTGTTTGCAGATCTTCTGATGAATCGGATCGGCCGCCATTACATCCAGCAGCGCCTCTTCCAGCAGACCGACCGGGTTATGCTCGGTTGGGGCCAGATACTGACCGCGACCGATACGGGAGCGGGTTGCACTCGGTACCTGCAGGATCTTCGCCACTTTATGATCCAGCTTATCGGACGGCGCCAGATAGTGACGACCGGTCGGGAAGATGACCACGCGCAGGGCGCCTGCGACAAAGCGGTTCGGGAAGTTCACCAGCAGATCGTCGATGGCCTGTTCAGCCTGATACAGCGCATCCTGCACGCCCCAGTGCACCAGCGGCAGATCCGCTTCATGACGGCCTTCATCGTCGTAGCGTTTCAGTACCGCCGAGGCGAGGAAGATCTGGCTCAGCACATCACCCAGACGCGCGGAGATACGTTCCCGGCGCTTCAGGCTGCCGCCCAGCACCGCCATTGACACGTCGGAGAGCAGCGCAAGGTTAGCACTCAGACGGTTCAGGTGCTGGTAGTAACGACGGGTCGCGTCGCCGGTTGGCGTGGCGCTGGTCAGCCCGCGGGTCAGGCCCAGCCAGAAGCTGCGCACTTTGTTGCTGCCGACGTGCCCGATGTGTTTAAACAGCAGCTTATCGAAGGCATCCACGTCGTTGTTCTGCGCGGCCGCCATCTCCTCCAGTACGTATGGATGACAGCGGATCGCGCCCTGACCGAAGATCATCATGCTGCGGGTCAGAATGTTGGCCCCTTCCACGGTGATGGCAATAGGTGCGCCCTGATAGCCGCGCGCCAGGAAGTTGCCTTCGCCGAGCATAATGCCTTTCCCGCCGGCGATATCCATCGCGTCGATGATTGACTGCTGCGCGCGGTGGGTACAGTGGTACTTCACGATGGCGGAGAGCACGGCCGGTTTTTCACCCAGCATAATGCCGTAGGTAATTAAGGAAGCGGCCGCATCCATCACGTAGGCGTTGCCTGCGATACGCGCCAGCGGCTCTTCAATCCCTTCCATCTTGCCGATAGAGATTTTGAACTGACGGCGGATATGGGCGTAAGCACCAATCCCCATCGCCACGGATTTCAGACCACCGGTTGAGTTCGACGGCAGGGTAATGCCGCGGCCCACCGACAGACATTCCACCAGCATACGCCAGCCCTGACCGGCCATTTTCGGGCCGCCGATGATGTAGTCAATCGGCACGAAGATATCCTGACCGCGGGTCGGGCCATTCTGGAACGGTACGTTCAGCGGGAAGTGACGACGACCAATTTCAACACCTGGGGTAGAGGTAGGGATCAGCGCACAGGTAATACCCAGATCTTCTTCACCGCCTAACAGCTTGTTCGGATCGGAGAGTTTAAAGGCCAGGCCCAGTACGGTAGCGATTGGCGCCAGCGTAATGTAGCGTTTGTTCCAGGTCAGGCGCATGCCCAGCACCTGCTCACCCTGCCACTCGCCCATGCAGACCACGCCGGTATCCGGAATGGCGCCCGCATCAGAACCCGCTTCCGGGCTGGTCAGTGCGAAGCACGGAATTTCCAGACCGCGTGCCAGACGCGGCAGGTAGTGATCTTTTTGCTCTTCAGTACCGTAATGTTGCAGCAGTTCACCCGGGCCTAAGGAGTTAGGCACGCCGACGGTGATCGCCAGGATCCCGGAGACACCGGACAGTTTTTGCAGCACGCGAGCCTGAGCATATGCAGAGAACTCGAGGCCGCCGTACTCTTTCTTGATGATCATCGCGAAGAAGCGGTGCTCTTTTAAAAATGCCCACAGTTCAGGGGGCAGATCGGCCATCTCATGGGTGATCTGGAAATCATTCGCCATCCGGCAGGCTTCTTCCACCGGACCATCGATAAACGCCTGCTCTTCCGCAGTGAGACGCGGCTGCGGATAGTTATGCAGCTTTTTCCAGTCTGGTCTGCCCTGGAACAGGTCGCCTTCCCACCAGGTGGTACCGGCATCAATCGCCTCTTTTTCGGTGCGCGACATCGGTGGCATGACCTTACGGAAGCCACGGAATACCGGAGCCGAAATCAGCGATTTACGCATGGAGCGGACGTTGAATGGCACCAGAATAATCGCCAGCGGGACCAGCACCCAGGTGGTCCAGATGCCGGTGACGCCAAGCGCCGCGGTCCAGGCCAGTAAGATAAAGCTGCTCAGTAGTAAGCTGACCCGGTGATAGAACAACACCCCGAGCAGAACAACGGATAAGAGAATACTTAAAATCATCATAAAGAAATGCTCCCTGTCTTGTAGGAGGTCTGACCACTTGTGATGATATGGTTGTAGTGGATGTTATTTCTTTTAGCAATGCATTCACAAAATAATTACAACCTGGTTCACATTGTTCATGTTTTACGCGGCACAAAAAAGCAAAACGCCCGTCGATTCATGCGGCTTTAGCTTCTCGCTTTTACCGCTATCCGGTAAACTTGCTCTGTTATTTCATCAATACTGAAGGATTATCCTCATGTACCAGGATCTTATTCGTAACGAACTGAACGAAGCGGCGGAAACGCTGGCTAACTTTCTGAAAGATGAAGCCAATATTCACGCTATTCAGCGCGCGGCGGTCCTGCTGGCCGACAGCTTCAAAGAGGGCGGTAAAGTGCTCTCCTGCGGCAATGGCGGTTCACATTGTGATGCCATGCACTTTGCCGAAGAGCTAACCGGTCGTTATCGTGAAAACCGTCCGGGCTATCCGGCGATCGCTATCTCTGACGTCAGCCACATCTCCTGCGTGGGTAATGACTTCGGTTACGATCACATCTTCTCCCGCTATGTCGAAGCGGTGGGTCGTGAAGGAGATGTTCTGCTGGGGATTTCCACCTCCGGCAACTCCGGCAACGTGATCAAAGCGATTGAAGCGGCACGTGAGAAGGGGATGAAAGTGATCACCCTGACCGGCAAAGACGGCGGCAAAATGGCGGGTACGGCGGATATCGAAATTCGCGTGCCTCACTTCGGTTACGCTGACCGTATTCAGGAAATTCATATCAAAGTCATTCATATCCTGATCCAGCTGATCGAAAAAGAGATGGTTAAATAAGACTTCGCTGGGGGGTTAACGCCCCCCGCTGTTGTGGAGGTGATGTATGTGCGAACTGCTCGGGATGAGCGCCAATGTGCCGACCGATATCTGCTTTAGTTTCACCGGGCTGGTGCAGCGCGGTGGAGGAACCGGGCCGCATAAAGACGGCTGGGGTATCACCTTCTATGAAGGGAAAGGCTGTCGCACGTTCAAGGATCCACAACCCAGCTACAACTCCCCGATTGCCAGACTGGTGCAGGATTATCCGATTAAATCCTGCTCGGTAGTGGCCCATATTCGCCAGGCCAACCGTGGTGAAGTGGCGCTGGAAAATACCCATCCGTTTACCCGCGAGCTGTGGGGACGCAACTGGACTTACGCCCATAACGGCCAGCTGAGCGGCTATAAGTCGCTGGAGACCGGCAACTTCCGGCCGGTGGGGGAAACCGACAGTGAAAAGGCATTCTGCTGGCTGCTGCATAAGCTGACCGAGCGCTACCCACGCACCCCCAGCAATATGACCGCGGTGTTTAAATACATTGCCTCGCTGGCGTCTGAGTTACGTGAGAAGGGGGTGTTTAACATGCTGTTGTCTGACGGGCGCTACGTGATGGCGTTCTGCTCTACCAATCTGTTCTGGATCACCCGGCGGGCACCGTTTGGCGTGGCAAAGCTTCTGGATCAGGATGTGGAAATTGACTTTCAGACAGAGACCACACCGAACGATGTGGTCACTGTGATTGCGACGCAGCCGCTGACGGGCAACGAAACCTGGCAAAAGATTATGCCAGGCGAGTGGATCTTATTTTGTCTCGGGGAGCGTGTAGTTTGACGCCAGCTGTGGCTGGACAACTTCGTGGCTCAGCGGCTTGCTGACCACGTAACGTCCATCCACCACCGAAACGGTCGGCGGCTTACGCGTCTGCTGGAAGTAGTCGTAACCCGGTTTCAGCTGCTTCCAGAAATCCGCATAATAGGACGTTCTGTGACGCTGCATATTGGCGTCGGTCATGCGGAACGGATAGATGCTTACCTGCACGGCAGACTGGCCAAACACCAGCGCACCGGTCACAAACTGGAAGATCTCGTCAATGCCGCTGTCGGTCATGGCATAGCAGCCTACAGAAACACAGGCACCGTGGATCATCAGATACTTACCATCATAACCATGCGCACGGTCATAGGCATTCGGGAAGCCGATGTTGATCGCTTTATAGAAGCGGCTGTCCGGTTTTAACTGGCTACGCTGAACGCTGTAGAACCCCTCCGGGCTTTTAAAGTCGCCCTGACGCTGTTTCGGACCGAGGCCACCGGAGTAGTTACAGATTTTATAGCTGTCGAGCAGCTGATACGTCTCACCCATCTTCACGAACAGGTCTAACGTGCGCTCTTCCTTAAAGATCTGGATATAGACCGGAGAGCCCATCAACTGCTGCTTATATTCTTTGCTCACTGGCGTCGTGGAGCTGTTGCTGCTGAGCAGCCCGGCAAACGAAACGCACGGAATAAGAAGCATCGCAATGAACAATGCGATTTTACGCATACTACATGTTCCTTGATAAAACATAACCAACTTGCCAGGACGGCAAAAGAGACCCGAAATCAGATTTATCTGTACCAGGGATGCTCACATTAGCACCACTGCATTTTTTCGCAAGCATCCGCACGTCGGTTTACAAAATAGTTTTCCCTTATAACCTGGATTGGCCACGCTGGCATTGAGAACTTTGCGTAATCGGTCGCATTTTAGCACCTGCCGCTGCGTTATCGCTGCCGCCCGATCGGTGAAAATGGTACACTGCGCCCGTCTTATGACCGAAGGGTAAGAAAGGACGCTTTTTCAGGATCATCCGCGATCCTGCTGGTCACGCAGGCGAGCTCTCGCCACCTTTCTTAATCCTGTGCAACGACTTCTGACTCGTCCGGCTCCCTGGCCGGAACGGTTATTCATGGATATCAACTAACACTATGATTAGAATAAGAAAAGGACTTGATTTGCCGATTTCCGGCATCCCCGTACAGCAGATTTCGCCCTGTGCGACACCCCGCCATGTGGCGATCCTCGGGGACGACTACGTCGGTATGCGTCCCACCATGCTGGTGCAGGAAGGCGACAGCGTCATTAAGGGCCAGGCGCTATTCGAGGATAAAAAAAATCCCGGCGTTCTGTTTACCGCACCCGCCAGCGGGACGATCGTGGCTATCCATCGCGGCGAGCGTCGGGTACTGCAATCGGTGGTGATCCGGCTGGAAGGCGATAGGCAGCGCGAGTTTGCCCGCCACGATATCGCCGATCTGCCCACACTCTCCCGCCAGGCTGTGCAGGCGCAACTGCTTGAATCTGGCCTGTGGACGGCGCTGCGTACCCGTCCTTTCAGCAAAACCCCGGTGCCCGATACCGTGCCGGCCGCCATTTTCGTCACCGCCATGGACACCAACCCGCTCAGCGCCGACCCGCAGCCGATTATCCTGGCGCAGCGTCAGGCATTTGATGCCGGGCTGACGATCCTCACGCGCCTGACGGAGGGCAAAGTGCATGTCTGCCAGGCGGGTGGCGGCAAGCTGGGCGGGCACCCGCAGGGGAAAGTGACGTTCAATGCCTTCGCCGGGCCGCATCCGGCTGGGTTGCCAGGGACGCACATCCATTTCCTGGAGGCCGTCAGCCTGACCAAACAGGTCTGGCATCTGAACTACCAGGACGCGATCGCCATCGGCAAATTGTTCACCACCGGCGAGCTGTGCACCGAGCGGGTTATTGCCCTCGGGGGGCCGCAGATGCGTAACCCGCGTCTGGTGCGCACCTGCATGGGCGCAGACATTAATGACCTGCTGGTGGACGAAACCCTGGATGGCGAAAACCGTCACATTTCGGGTTCTGTGCTGAGCGGCAGGCATGCCACAGGCGCGCAGGCCTGGCTCGGACGTTTTCATTTACAGGTAAGCGTAGTGAAGGAGGGGCGTGAGAAAGAGCTCTTCGGCTGGGTAATGCCCGGCAGAGAGAAGTTCTCCGTCACCCGCACCACGCTGGGCCACTTCCTGCGCAACAAGCTGTTTAACTTCTCCACCGATACCAACGGCGGCGAGCGGGCGATGGTGCCCATCGGCAACTACGAGCGCGTAATGCCGCTCGACATCCTGCCGACCCTGCTGCTGCGCGATCTGCTGGCGGGCGATACCGACGGCGCTCAGGCGCTGGGCTGCCTTGAGCTGGATGAAGAAGATCTGGCGCTGTGCACCTATGTTTGCCCCGGTAAATATGAATACGGACCCGTATTGCGCGAGGTGTTAACCCGCATTGAGCAGGAAGGATAACTGATGGGCCTGAAACATCTCATTGAAAAGCTGGAGCCGCACTTTACCCACGGCGGCAAGCTGGAAAAGTACTACCCGCTGTTTGAAGCGACCGCGACGCTCCTCTATACGCCAGGCCAGGTCACCAAAGGGGCCGCGCACGTACGCGACGCCATCGACCTCAAGCGCATGATGATCCTGGTCTGGTTCGCGGTGTTCCCGGCGATGTTCTGGGGCATGTACAACGTCGGTCTGCAAACCATCCCGGCGCTGACGCATCTTTATGATGCCCAGCAGCTACCGCAGATTATCGCGGGCGACTGGCACTACCGGGTGGCGCAGATGCTGGGCGTCAGCTTTACCCCTGATGCCGGGTGGATCAGCATGATGACCCTGGGGGCGGTCTACTTCCTGCCCATCTATATGACGGTATTTCTGGTCGGCGGTTTCTGGGAAGTACTGTTCGCGATTATCCGCAAACACGAGATCAACGAAGGCTTCTTTGTCACCTCCATTCTGTTCGCCCTGATTGTGCCACCAACGTTGCCGCTGTGGCAGGCGGCGATGGGCATCAGCTTTGGCGTGGTGATGGCGAAGGAGATCTTCGGCGGCACCGGACGCAACTTCCTCAATCCGGCTCTCGCCGGACGTGCGTTCCTGTTCTTTGCCTACCCGGCACAAATCTCCGGCGATCTGGTCTGGACGGCGGCGGACGGCTTCTCTGGTGCGACGCCGCTGTCGCAGTGGGCCGCTCACGGCGGAGAGGCGCTGGTCAACAACGCCACCGGCCAGCCGGTCAGCTGGTTCGATGCCTTTATCGGCACCATTCCGGGCTCGATTGGTGAAGTCTCCACGCTGATGATCCTGATTGGCGGCGCCATCATTCTGTTTGGCCGCGTCGCCTCCTGGCGCATCGTGGCTGGCGTCATGCTCGGCATGATCCTCACCGCCACGCTGTTTAACCTGATCGGCTCAGCGACCAACCCGATGTTTGCCATGCCGTGGTACTGGCATCTGGTGCTGGGCGGTTTCGCCTTCGGCATGATGTTTATGGCCACCGACCCGGTGTCGGCCTCCTTTACCGACAAAGGCAAATGGTGGTACGGGGCGCTGATCGGCGTGATGTGCGTGCTGATCCGCGTCGTGAACCCGGCCTACCCGGAAGGGATGATGCTGGCGATCCTGTTCGCCAACCTGTTTGCGCCGCTGTTCGATTACCTGGTGGTGCGTGCCAACATCAAACGGAGGAAGGCGCGTGGCTGAGATGAAAAATAATGACAGCATCGGCAAGACGCTGATGGTGGTCATCGTGCTGTGTCTGGTCTGCTCCATCGTGGTGGCGGGCTCTGCGGTAGGGCTTAAGTCCCGCCAGCAGGAGCAACGCGCCCTCGACAAGCAGCGTAACATTCTGGCGGTGGCGGGGCTGATGCAGGGCGAAATGAGCGCCGATGATGTGGCGCAGATCTTCGCTGAACGTATTACGCCGCGTCTGGTGGATCTCAATACCGGCGAGCTGCTGGAGAGCGATCCGTCGAGCTATAACCAGGCGCAGGCGCTGAAAGATCCGCAGCGCAGCACCGAACTGGAAGCCAGCCAGGATCCGGCGGGCATTAAACGCCGCAGCAATACGGCAGAGATCTACCTGGTGCGCGATGAGCAACAACGCGTCCAGGAGCTGGTGCTGCCGGTGTACGGCAACGGATTGTGGTCGATGATGTATGCCTTCGTCGCCCTCAACACCGATGGCCGCACGGTCAAAGGCATCACCTATTACGACCAGGGCGAAACCCCGGGGCTGGGTGGCGAAGTAGAGAATCCGGCCTGGCGGGCGCAGTTTGTCGGCAAAAAAGTGCTGGACGATAACGGCCAGCCGGCGCTGAAGGTGATGAAAGGAGCCGCGCGTCCGGGTGACGAGTACGCCGTCGATGGCCTTTCCGGGGCCACACTGACCTCAAACGGCGTTCAGCACAGCTTTGATTTCTGGATGGGTGAGCTGGGTTTTGGACCCTTTCTTAAAAAGGTACGTGAAGGAGAGCTGAACAATGGCTGATGCGGGCGAACTGAAAGAAGTTAAACGGGTTCTTATCGGGCCGCTCATCGCCAATAACCCGATTACCCTGCAGGTACTGGGCGTCTGTTCGGCGCTGGCGGTCACCACCAAGCTGGAAACCGCCGTGGTGATGACTCTGGCCGTAACCCTGGTGACGGCGTTTTCCAGCATGTTCATCTCGATGATCCGCCACCACATCCCCAACAGCGTGCGTATCATCGTGCAGATGGCGATCATCGCCTCGCTGGTGATCGTGGTGGATCAGCTGCTGCGGGCCTTTGCCTACGAAACCTCAAAACAGCTGTCGGTGTTTGTCGGCCTGATCATCACCAACTGCATCGTGATGGGGCGCGCAGAAGCCTATGCCATGAAGATGCCGCCGCTGGCGAGCTTTATGGACGGTATTGGCAACGGTCTCGGCTACGGCGTGATCCTGTTGACGGTCGGTTTTCTGCGTGAGCTTATCGGCAGCGGCAAGCTGTTTGGCATCACCGTGCTCGATACCGTGCAAAACGGCGGCTGGTATCTGCCGAACGGCCTGTTCCTGCTGGCCCCCAGCGCGTTCTTCATTATCGGTTTGCTGATCTGGGCGGTGAGAACCTGGCGCCCCGAGCAGCAGGAAAAGGAGTAACCGACAATGGCTCATTACCTGAGTTTGTTTGTGCGGGCGGTGTTTGTCGAAAACATGGCGCTCGCGTTTTTCCTCGGCATGTGCACCTTCCTTGCGGTTTCCAAAAAGGTGTCGACCGCCTTCGGTCTGGGCGTTGCCGTTACGGTGGTGCTGGGGCTGTCGGTGCCCATCAACAACCTGGTCTTTAACCTGGTGCTGCGCGACGGCGCGCTGGTGGACGGCGTTGATCTGAGTTTCCTCAACTTCATCACCTTTATCGGCGTGATTGCGGCGCTGGTGCAGATCCTCGAGATGATCCTCGATAAATACTTCCCGTCACTCTACACGGCGCTGGGCATCTTCCTGCCGCTGATCGCCGTCAACTGCGCCATCTTCGGCGGCGTGTCGTTCATGGTCCAGCGTGATTACAACTTTAGCGAGTCGGTAGTGTACGGCTTCGGCTCCGGTATTGGCTGGATGCTGGCTATCGTGACGATGGCGGGCCTGCGCGAAAAAATGAAGTATGCCAACGTGCCGGCCGGGTTGCGCGGCTTAGGGATCACCTTTATCACCACCGGTCTGATGGCGCTGGGCTTTATGTCCTTCTCCGGTGTGCAGCTGTAAGGGCTAAATGTATGGAAATTATACTTGGCGTAGTGATGTTCACGCTGATTGTGCTGGTGCTCTCGGGGCTGATCCTGGTGGCGCGCTCAAAGCTGGTGAACTCCGGCGATGTGATCATTGAGATTAACGACGAGGCGGATAAGCAGATCCGTACCCCTGCGGGTGACAAGCTGCTGAACACCCTCTCGGGCAATGGCATTTTTATCTCTTCTGCCTGCGGCGGCGGTGGCTCGTGCGGGCAATGCCGGGTCACGGTCAAAGAGGGCGGGGGCGATATCCTGCCGACCGAACTGTCGCACATCAGCAAGCGTGAGGCGAAAGAGGGTTGTCGTCTGGCCTGCCAGGTGGCGGTGCGTCAGAACATGAAGATTGAGCTGCCGGAGGAGATCTTCGGCGTGAAAAAGTGGCAGTGCGAAGTTATCTCCAACGATAACAAAGCCACCTTCATTAAAGAGCTGAAGCTGCGGGTTCCCGATGGCGAAGATGTGCCGTTCCGCGCGGGCGGCTACATTCAGATCGAATGCCCGGAGCACACTGTCGCCTACAAAGACTTTGACGTGCCGGAGGAGTACCGCGGCGACTGGGACAAATTCAACCTGTTCCGCTTTGTCTCTGAAGTCAAAGAGCCAACGCTGCGCGCCTACTCTATGGCCAACTACCCGGACGAGAAAGGCATCATCATGCTCAACGTGCGTATCGCCACGCCGCCGCCAGGCGTACCGGATGCACCGCCGGGGATCATGTCGTCGTATATCTGGTCGCTGAAGACGGGTGATAAGGTGACGATCTCCGGTCCGTTTGGTGAGTTCTTTGCCAAAGAGACCGACGCCGAAATGGTCTTTATCGGTGGGGGAGCCGGGATGGCGCCGATGCGTTCGCACATTTTCGATCAGCTTAAGCGTCTGGGTAGTAAACGCAAGATCAGCTTCTGGTACGGCGCCCGTTCACTGCGGGAGATGTTCTATCAGGAGGAGTTTGAACAGCTGGCGCGGGACAACCCGAACTTCAGCTTCCACATTGCGCTCTCCGATCCGCAGCCGGAAGACAACTGGACCGGCTATACCGGGTTCATCCATAACGTGCTGTATGAAAACTATCTCAAACACCACGCCGCGCCGGAAGACTGCGAGTTCTACATGTGCGGGCCGCCAATGATGAACGCCGCCGTCATCAAAATGCTGCAGGATCTCGGCGTGGAAGATGAGAATATCATGCTGGATGATTTTGGAGGTTGATGATGGTGACCTTTGTGCTGACCTTTGCGATCTTTGTGCTGGTGATATTTGGCATGTCGCTCGGCTGGCTGATTAAGCGCAAAAGCATTCAGGGCAGCTGCGGCGGCATCTCCTCGCTGGGGATGGAGAAGGTCTGCGACTGCCCCGAGCCGTGCGACGCGCGTAAAAAGCGCATGCAACGCGAAGCACAGCGCCAGCAAAACAGGATCCTCTGAACGAAACAGGCCGCAGCAGCGGCCTGTTTTTTACTTCATCCACGCTCTGGCCTGGGTGGGTGAATCCACCATCACGCCGTCAGCCCCCAAATCTTGTGCTTTCTGGTAATCCTCCGCGGAGTTAACGCCAAGCAGGATCATATGGGCATTCCCCTGGGAGCGGAAGCAGTCCATCGCCTCCTTATCCCACGTCAGGGTCGCCGGGGAGATGCCCTCGCCCAGCGTAAATTTCTCCACCACTTCCACTTTGCGATTCAGCTCCAGCCCGTACCACCAGGCATCCATTTTCTTTGCCGGCGGCAGGCAAACGTGGTTCAGGGAGATATTCGCCAGCCGGGTGCGCGTTTCACTCCGGGTGACAAAGCGCGGCACCTCTGCAGGCAGGGCATCAAGATAGCGATCCTCCGTTGAATAGACGCGAACACGCGTCAGGCTGTTGGTCTCTTTCAACACGCCAAGCAGCTGTTTGCCCATCTCAGCCGGATCGGCGTCGGGGGATTTAATATCGATATAGAACTGAACGTCAGGCCAGCGTTCCAGCACCGCTTTCAGGGTCGGAATTGTAGTTCCGGCGACCTTTTCTTTCCATTTTGCACCGGCATCAAATGTCGCCAGTTCGGCCTAGGTGTACTGAGAGATTTTTCCCTTTGCCGCGGTTAACGCGCTGAGATCGCTGGGACGATACAGAACGGGAACGCCGTCACGGCTGAGCTGCACGGTGACCCAGATTGCCTGAGCGCGGTTTTCCAGCGCCAGCTTGATGGCCGGAAGGGTATTCTCCGGCGCGTCGGCGGTTCCTCCGCGGTGAGCAATCATTTGTGGGCTAGCCCATGCGGAGGACGACAGCAGAAGTGAGGCGATAATCATCTTTTTCATCAATAATTTTCCATTTTAAATCATTTAATTCAATGGATTGTGATGGTTTGGCGGCTTATTCTTGTACCACGCTTTAATGACAGCCATGAGACGGTAAATCTGCTGACGCATTTTTTGCACTTTGTTATACTGTGCATAATTACAGGTGTGGTGACGATGATGCGCAAGATAATCCATGTTGATATGGACTGTTTTTTTGCTGCGGTAGAGATGCGCGACAACCCGGCGCTGCGGGATATCCCCATTGCCATTGGCGGCAGTCGTGTACAACGCGGGGTGATCAGCACCGCGAACTACCCGGCACGCAAGTTTGGCGTGCGCAGCGCCATGCCGACCGCGATGGCGTTAAAACTCTGCCCGCACCTGACCTTATTACCCGGACGTTTCGAGGCCTATAAAGAAGCGTCCCACCATATTCGCGAAATCTTCTCCCGCTATACCTCCCTGATTGAGCCTCTGTCGCTGGACGAAGCCTATCTGGACGTCACCGACAGCCTGCACTGCCACGGCTCCGCCACGCTGATGGCCCAGGAGATCCGCCAGACGATTTTCGATGAGCTGCAGCTCACCGCCTCGGCGGGCGTCGCGCCGGTGAAATTTCTCGCCAAAATCGCCTCGGATCTCAATAAGCCCAACGGCCAGTATGTGATCACCCCTGATGAGGTACCGGCATTTATCAAAACGCTGCCGCTGGGTAAGATCCCCGGCGTAGGGAAAGTCTCTGCGGCAAAGCTGGAGAGCATGGGGCTGCGCACCTGCGGGGATGTACAGAACAGCGATCTGGGGATGCTGCTAAAGCGCTTTGGTAAGTTTGGCCGGGTGTTGTGGGAGCGGAGTCAGGGCATTGATGAGCGCAACGTTAACAGCGAGCGGCTGCGTAAATCGGTGGGAGTGGAACGTACCCTGGCGGAGGATATCCATGACTGGGCAGACTGCGAAGCCATTATCGTCGGGCAGCTTTATCCCGAGCTGGAGCGGCGGCTGGCTAAGGTCAAACCGGATCTGCTGATTGCCCGCCAGGGGGTAAAACTCAAGTTCAACGACTTTCAGCAAACCACCCAGGAGCACGTCTGGCCGCGGCTGAACAAAGACGATTTGATTGCGACAGCAAAGAAAGCCTGGGAAGAGCGTCGGGCAGGGCGGGGGGTACGGCTGGTGGGATTACACGTCACGCTGCTGGATCCGCAGCTGGAGCGGCAGCTGGTGTTGGGGCTGTAAAAAAGCCCGGTGGCGCTTACGCTTACCGGGCCTACACTCTACTGCCCGGTGGCGCTTACGCTTACCGGGCCTACAACCGGCGCGTAACCCGTAGGCCCGGCAAACGCAGTGCCGCCGGGCAACATGGCTGATTACTTCGCCGGAATCGCTTTCAGCAGTTCCGTCAGCAGGGTCCAGTAATGGCCCACGCTTTCGATATGCACCTGCTCATCCGGAGAGTGAGGACCGGTAATGGTTGGCCCGATGGAAACCATGTCCATATCCGGGTACGGTTTCTTGAACAGACCGCACTCCAGACCCGCGTGGATCACCTGAATGTTCGGCGTGCTGTTGAACAGACGCTGATAGGTTTCACGCACCAGCGCCATCACCGGTGAACTCGCATCTGGCTGCCAGCCCGGATAGCTGCCCTTGGCAACGGTCTTCGCGCCAGACAGGGTGCCCAGAGATTCCAGCATGCTCACCACGTAATCTTTACCGCTGTCGATCAGGGAGCGGATCAGGCAGATGATCTCTGCGCTGTCGTCAGCCATGGTCACCACGCCGACGTTCAGGGAGGTTTCCACCACGCCTTTCGCTACGTCTGAGTTGCGGATCACGCCGTTCGGGGTCGCATTCAGCAGCTGAACAAAGCGGTCGCGGGACTGTTCAGTCAGCGCAGCTTTATCAGTGGTAACCGCTTCCAGCACCACGGTCAGGTTCTTCTCTTTCGCTTCCAGTTCGTTTTTCAGGATATCCAGGTAAACGGTGGAGAGCTTTTTCAGCGCATCGGCTTTGTCTGCGGCAACGGCCACGGTAGCGAAGGCTTCACGCGGGATCGCGTTACGCAGCGTACCGCCGTTGAAATCCACCAGACGCAGATCCAGCTCGGCAGCGTGACCGGCGAGGAAACGGGCCAGCAGCTTGTTGGCATTGCCTAACCCTAAATGAATGTCACCGCCGGAGTGGCCGCCTTTCAGCCCTTTCAGCGTCAGCTTGAAGGTCTGGAAGCCTGCCGGGATCGCTTCACGGGTCAGCGGCAGCGTGGAGATAAAGTCGATACCGCCCGCGCAACCCATATAGATTTCGCCTTCCTCTTCGGAATCGGTATTGATCAGGATATCCGCCTGCAGCCAGTTCGGTTGCAGACCAAAGGCGCCATCCATACCGGCTTCTTCGGTCATAGTCAGCAGCACTTCCAGCGGACCATGCTCAACGCGATCGTCTGCCAGCACCGCCAGCGCAGAGGCCATACCGATGCCGTTATCTGCACCCAGCGTGGTGCCACGGGCTTTGATCCACTCGCCGTCGATGTACGGCTGAATCGGATCTTTGGTGAAGTCGTGAACGGTATCGTTGTTCTTCTGTGGAACCATGTCCAGGTGCGCCTGCAGCACAACCGGTTTACGGTTTTCCATCCCGGCGGTGGCAGGTTTACGGATCAGAATGTTGCCAACCTGGTCGCGCTCGGCGTGCAGCCCTTTTTCCTTCGCCCAGCCCATGATGTGTTCGGCAAGCTGTTCTTCGTGATAAGACGGGTGAGGAATGGAGCAGATTTTGGCAAAAATATCCCACAGCGGTTGTGGCGATAACTGAGACAGTTCAGACACAGTAAGTCTCCTTGTCGATGGCCGGCAGACAATGTTGCAGGTCACGGGGTTAGCAGGTTTAGAGTTACCACAAGTCAGACTTGCGAGGTGGGTTTGAGAATACCACTTTCTCTGGCGGCTGGTAGGGGTAAGCAAGTAAAAACTCCGGGCGGAACCGCTTAGCACTGGTTTTTAGTGCTTCAGATCTCTATAATCTCGCGCAACCATTTTCCCCCTCGAACACTTTTTAAGCCGTATATAAACAGGCTGGGACAATTCACATGAGCGAAAAATACATCGTCACCTGGGACATGTTGCAGATTCATGCACGTAAACTGGCTGCGCGCCTGATGCCATCTGAACAGTGGAAAGGCATCATCGCGGTTAGCCGCGGTGGCCTGGTACCGGGGGCATTGCTGGCACGTGAGCTGGGTATTCGCCATGTCGATACCGTGTGCATCTCCAGCTACGACCACGACAACCAGCGTGAGCTGAAAGTGCTGAAACGCGCCGAAGGCGATGGTGAAGGCTTCATCGTGATTGACGATCTGGTTGATACCGGCGGTACGGCAGTCGCCATCCGTGAAATGTATCCAAAAGCGCATTTCGTGACTATCTTCGCTAAGCCGGCTGGTCAGCCGCTGGTTGACGATTATGTGATTGATATCCCGCAGGATACCTGGATCGAACAGCCATGGGATATGGGCGTAGTATTCGTCCCACCTATTTCAGGCCGCTAATCCATACATTTTTAACGCCCGGTGATGCCGGGCGTTATTTTTTCGCCTTTGTCGCGTTACAATGATGCCCTCTGACGTATCTTAAGAGGCAGCGCGCAATGTCCCAGGCGAATCTCAGCGAAATTCTCTTCAAGCCCAAATTCAAACATCCGGAAACTTCGACGCTGGTTCGTCGCTTTAACAGTGGCGTACAACCGTCAGTGCAATCGGCGCTGGATGGCAAAAACATCCCGCACTGGTACCGCATGGTTAACCGTCTGATGTGGATCTGGCGCGGCATCGATCCCCGTGAAATTCTGGACGTGCAGGCGCGTATCGTGATGAGCCAGGCGGAACGTACCGACGAGGATCTGTACGACACTGTGGTGGGCTATCGCGGCGGCAACTGGATCTACGAATGGGCAAAACAGGCGATGATCTGGCAGCAAAAGGCGAGCCAGGAAGACGATCCCCTGTTGAGCGGCAAACACTGGCTGCATGCCTGTAACCTTTACAGCATCGCGGCTTACCCGCACCTGAAAGGCGACGAACTGGCGGAACAGGCGCAGGCCCTGGCAAACCGTGCCTACCAGGAAGCAGCCCAGCATCTGCCGGGCCAGATGCGCGAACTCACCTTTACTGTTCCCGGCGGCCCGGCGGTGACCGGCTTCCTGCATCTGCCGGCGGGCGATGGCCCCTTCCCGACGGTGATGATGTGCGGCGGCCTCGACTCGCTGCAAACTGATTACTACAGCCTGTATGAGCGTTACTTAGCCCCGAAAGGGCTGGCGATGCTTACCCTCGACATGCCGTCGATTGGCTTCTCGTCCAAATGGAAGCTGACCCAGGATTCCAGCCTGCTCCACCAGCACGCCCTGAAAGCGCTGGAACAGAATCCGTGGGTGGATCACACCCGGGTGGCGGCGTTTGGCTTCCGCTTTGGCGCTAACGTCGCCGTGCGTCTGGCCTATCTGGAATCTTCACGCCTGAAAGCGGTGGCCTGTCTCGGGCCGGTGGTGCATGCGCTGTTAAGCGAGCCTGCGCGCCAGGGCAGCGTGCCGGAAATGTACCTCGACGTGCTGGCCAGCAGCCTGGGCATGCATGATGCGTCCGACGAGGCGCTGCGCGTGGAGCTTAATCGCTACTCGCTGAAAACCCAAGGATTGTTGGGCCGTCGGTGTCCGACGCCGATGCTCTCTGGCTTCTGGAAAAACGATCCCTTCAGCCCGGAAGAGGAGTCCCGCTTAATCACCTCGTCATCTGTTGATGGCAAGCTGCTGGAGGTGCCATTCACCCCGGTGTATCAGAATTTTGACAAGGCATTGCAGCAGATTACGCGTTGGATCCATCAGAGATTGTGTTAAGAGATTGCTAATTTCTTAAGGTTTGGTACAACAGTGGCTTCATAAAAGGAGATCGCAATGACGTTACCGAGTGGACATCCGAAAAGTAGAATGATCAAGAAGTTTATGGCTCTTGGCCCCTACATCCGCGAAGAGCAGTGCGAAGAGAATCGCTTTTTTTTCGACTGCCTGGCCGTGTGCGTTAACGTAAAGCCAGCGCCGGAGAAGCGCGAATTCTGGGGATGGTGGATGGAAATGGAAGCCGAAGCGTCACGCTTCACCTATAACTACCAGTTTGGCCTGTTCAATAAAGAGGGCCACTGGCAGGCGATGGCGATTAAAGATCCTGAAGTGGTTCAGCGCCTGGAGCATACCCTGCGTGAATTCCACGAGAAAGCCCGCACGCTGCTGGCGACGTTCGATCTGAAACTCGAGCCTGCTGATGATTTCACCAACGAGCCGGTGAAGCTGACTGCTTAACGTCCGACGCGAAAACAGACAATAAAAAAACCCGGCCATACAGCGCCGGGTTTTTTATTTCGCTAAATCAGAACTGGTAGGTCATGCCCAGGGCAACGATATCATCGCTGCTCACGCCCAGTTTATTGTCGTCATCGATCTGGTTGATTTTATAATCAACAAACGCGGACATATTTTTGTTGAAATAGTAGGTCGCGCCGACGTCAATATATTTCACCAGATCTTCATCGCCGATGCCTTCAATATCCTTGCCTTTAGACTGGACATAACCCAGGGACGGGCGCAGACCAAAATCAAACTGATATTGTGCAACCGCTTCGAAGTTCTGTGCTTTATTGGCGAAGCCACCGGAGATTGGCGTCATATTACGCGTTTCGGTATACATGGTCGCCAGGTAAATGTTGTTTGCGTCATATTTCAGACCGGTGCCCCAGGCTTCAGCTTTTTCACCTTCGCCACGTGCCAGCAGGTTCTGGGCATTGGTGCGGTCAGAGTTGGTGTAAGCGCCGCTGATGGCGAAATCGCTCCCACCGAAATCATAGGTCAGAGCGGTACCGAAACCGTCACCGTTCTGTTTCTTCGCTTCGCGTCCTTCGTTTTTACCCTGATATTGCAGGGTCAGGTCCAGACCGTCGATGGCGCCGAAGAAGTCGGTATTACGGTAGGTTGCCAGGCCGCTGGCGCGTTTGGTCATGAAGTTGTCGGTCTGCGCGGAAGAGTCACCGCCGAATTCCGGGAACATGTCGGTCCAGGCTTCAACGTCGTACAGGGCACCGAGGTTACGACCGTAGTCGAATGAACCGAAGTCCTTCAGCTTAATACCGGCAAAGGCCAGACGGGTTTTCTGGGAAGAGTCGCTTTCGGTTTTATTGCCGGAGAATTCAGCTTCCCAACGGCCATAGCCGGTCAGCTGTTCATTGATTTGAGTTTCGCCTTTAAAGCCGAAACGCACATAAGTCTGGTCACCATCTTTGGCATCATCATCGCTGAGATAATGCATGGCTTTCACTTTACCGTACACGTCCAGTTTATTGCCGTTTTTATTAAATACTTCGGCTGCCTGTACAGATGAAGTTGCTACAACGCCCATGACCACTAATGCCAGAGTACTCTTTTTCATTTTCAATCCTGGTTTCTTATAAACGCGCTAATATTCGCTGAACAGTAAGCTCATGCTTTTGTTCCGTGAAAAAACAGGAAGGGTTTTAACTTTCTGAAATGAACGTTTTATGACAATTCCAGAATAAGTTTAAAAAAGGGTATTTTTTTATTTCAGTAATAAAAGTGTCAAAGTTTGCCGCTACGCTTCCTGATCCCGCGCAACAAAGTCGTAGCCTGTGTGTTAAGGCGGTTGGCAACGGGCCCCAGTCCTGATAAAAAGTCTGATTGATATCATTTCCCTTATTGTTAAACGGCAGAGAATCATGAGTGACAGCCAGACGCTGGTGGTAAAACTCGGTACCAGTGTGTTAACAGGCGGATCGCGCCGCCTTAATCGCGCCCACATTGTCGAACTGGTGCGCCAGTGCGCACAGCTGCATGCCGCAGGGCACCGTATTGTGATTGTGACCTCCGGGGCGATTGCCGCCGGACGTGAGCACCTGGGTTACCCCGAACTCCCCGCCACTATTGCCTCCAAGCAGCTGCTGGCGGCCGTGGGTCAGAGCCGCCTGATTCAGCTCTGGGAACAGCTGTTCTCTATCTATGGCATACACGTCGGGCAGATGCTGCTGACCCGTGCCGATATGGAAGACCGCGAGCGTTTCCTGAACGCCCGCGATACCCTGCGCGCGCTGCTGGATAACAACATCGTGCCGGTCATTAACGAAAACGATGCGGTCGCTACCGCAGAAATCAAAGTAGGTGACAACGATAACCTCTCGGCGCTGGCGGCGATCCTGGCGGGCGCAGATAAGCTGCTGCTGCTTACCGATCAACAGGGGCTGTTCACCGCTGACCCGCGCACCAACCCGCAGGCTGAGCTGATCACCGATGTGAAAGGCATCGACGATGCGCTGCGCGCCATTGCCGGCGACAGCGTGTCGGGCCTCGGCACTGGCGGCATGGGCACCAAACTGCAGGCCGCCGACGTGGCGTGCCGGGCGGGTATCGACACCATCATCGCCGCCGGCAGCCGTCCGGGCGTAATTGGCGATGTGATGGAAGGCATTTCCGTTGGAACCCGTTTCCACGCCGAAGCCACGCCGCTGGAGAACCGCAAACGCTGGATTTTCGGCGCACCGCCTGCTGGAGAGATCACCGTTGATGAGGGGGCCACCGCCGCGATTCTGGAACGAGGCAGCTCATTGCTTCCAAAAGGAATTAAAAACGTGACAGGCAACTTCTCCCGTGGTGAAGTGATCCGTATCTGTAATCTGGAAGGGCGCGACATTGCCCACGGCGTCTGCTGCTACAACAGCGACGCGCTGCGCCGTATTGCAGGCCACCATTCACAGCAGATCGATGCCATTCTCGGCTATGAGTATGGCCCGGTTGCTGTCCATCGCGACGATATGATCATCCGTTAAGGAGCAGGACATGCTGGAACAAATGGGCGCCGCTGCCAAAGCCGCCTCGTACAAACTGGCGCTCCTTTCCAGCCGCGAGAAAAACCGCGTGCTGGAAAAAATCGCAGAGTATCTGGAAGCCCAGTCTCACGAGATTTTGCTCGCCAACGAGCAGGATCTGCTGGAAGCCCGCCGCAACGGTTTGAGCGACGCCATGCTCGATCGCCTGGCCTTAAACCCCGCGCGCCTGAAAAGCATTGCCGACGACGTGCGTCAGGTGTGCAGCCTGGCCGATCCGGTCGGGCAGGTGATTGACGGCGGGCTGCTGGACAGCGGCCTGCGCATCGAGCGTCGCCGCGTGCCGCTTGGCGTAATCGGGGTGATCTACGAAGCGCGCCCGAACGTGACCGTTGATGTCGCCTCCCTGTGCCTGAAAACCGGCAACGCCGCGATCCTGCGCGGCGGGAAAGAGACCTGGCGCACCAACGCCGCCACGGTGAAAGTGATCCAGCAGGCGCTGGAAGAGTGCGGCCTGCCCGCCGGTGCGGTACAGGCAATTGAAAGCCCGGATCGTGCGCTGGTTAACGAGATGCTGCGGATGGACAAATACATCGACATGCTAATCCCGCGCGGCGGGGCAGCGCTGCACAAGCTGTGCCGCGAGCAGTCGACGATCCCGGTGATCACCGGCGGCATCGGCGTATGCCATATCGTTGTCGATGAGACTGCCGAAATCGAACCGGCCCTGAAGATCATCGTCAACGCCAAAACCCAGCGCCCGAGTACCTGTAACACGGTGGAGACGCTGCTGGTGCATCAGGCTATCGCTGACCGCTTCCTGCCTGCCTTAAGCCAGCAGATGGCACAAAGCGGCGTTACCCTGCACGCCGACACCCATGCGCTGACTCAGCTGAAAGACGGCCCGGCGAAGGTTGAGGAAGTGAAAGCTGAACAGTACGACGACGAGTTCCTGTCGCTGGATCTGAATGTGAAAGTGGTTGCCGATCTGGACGACGCCATCGCCCATATCCGCGCCCACGGTACCCAGCACTCGGACGCGATCCTTACCCGCACCCTGAGCAACGCCAACCGCTTTGTGAACGAAGTGGATTCGTCTGCTGTGTATGTGAACGCCTCCACCCGCTTCACCGACGGCGGCCAGTTTGGCCTCGGCGCAGAAGTGGCGGTCAGCACCCAGAAGCTGCACGCGCGCGGCCCGATGGGGCTGGAAGCGCTGACCACCTACAAGTGGGTCGGCTTTGGTGACGATACCATTCGGGCATAATCCCCTACGCGGGCGGCCTCTGCTGCCCGCGCTATCCTTGTGAATTCTGCTCTATCCGTTCCTGCGCCGCCGAGTCCAGGGCGGCGATTTGTTCCTGCAATGCCGCCAGGCTGAGCGGCCTGCTGATTAAATAACCCTGGGTTTCATCGCACTTCATCATCATCAGCTTCTGCAGCTGCCCTTCGGTTTCCACCCCTTCAGCCGTAATAGTCAGCGAGAACGCTTTGCCCAGGCCGATAATATTCTCGACGATGGTATTGGCGCTGTCGCTTTCCGGCATGCCGTCGATAAAGGATTTATCCAGCTTGATGCCATCGAACGGGAAATTGCGCAGATAGCTCAGGGAGGAGTAGCCGGTGCCGAAATCGTCCATCAGCAGCTTCACGCCCAGTTTCTTCAGCGCCAGCATAATTTCGAGGCTGTTTTCAGGGTTCCACAGGGTGGCATTTTCGGTAATTTCGATCTCCAGCCGGGCCGGATCTAACTGCGACGCCTGCAGCGCATCCCTGATGCGGTCCACCACCTGCCAGGACTGGAACTCGACGGCAGAGATATTCACCGAGACAGAGAGGCCGTGCAGCGTCTGCTGCGCGTCCCGACAGGCGGTTTTCAGCACCCAGTCGCTGAGCGGAATAATCAGCCCGGTCTCTTCGGCAAGCGAAATAAACTGATCCGGCATGATCAGGCCAAGCTCGGGGTGATCCCAGCGGATGAGCGCCTCCACGGCGATGATCCGCGACGAGTCATGCCCGTAGCGCGGCTGGTAGACCAGACGGAACTGCTCTTTTTTGATCCCGTCGCGCAGGCTCTCTTCCATCTCCCGGCGCTGTACCATCTGCTCGGCCATTTCAGGCATATAGAACACCCACCTGTTGCGCCCGGTGCTTTTGGCTTTGTACAGCGCGATGTCCGAGAAACGCAGGAGCTCGCCCGCATCGACGGCATCATGCGGCGCCATGGCGATCCCGATGCTGGCCCCGATCACGATCTCATTCCCGTTGATCAGGAAGGGGCGCGTCAGTTCGGCAATAATGCGTTCGCACAGGGTATCAATGTACCGCCGGTCATGAATGTCGGAGATCACCAGAATAAACTCGTCGCCGCCCTGGCGCGCCACCAGATCGTAATCGCGGATACAGTGCCGGAGCCTGGCTGAGACCTCATGCAGCACGGTATCCCCGGCGCCGTGACCGAACAGATCGTTGACCGGCTTAAACTTATCGAGATCGAGGCTGAGCATCGCCAGCGGATGCGCCTGGGTGGGCTGCGCCTGTAGCTTGCCCTCCAGAAACTCGCGCATCCGCACCCGGTTGGGCAGCCCGGTGAGTTCGTCATGACGGGAGAGATACTCCACGCGGGCCTGGGCTTCGACCTCCAGGGTGACATCCGTGGCGGTGCCGCGGTAGCCGGTGATTCCCTCCGGGGTGATAACCGGTTTGATCGCAATATGGCAGTAGCGCTGGTGGCCCATCGCGGAGAGATAGCGGCAGTGCAGCAGGCGGCGATGGCCCGTCTGGCCTGGCTGGGTGATCCACTCCGCCAGCGACTGATTGTCTGCGGCCATAAAATCGCTGAGCGAGCGACCGATCCAGGCCGATATGCTGTGCCCGGTAATGCCGGGAAAACGCTCGGAAAGCCAGGTAAAACGCAGCTCTGGATCGGTCTCCCAGATCCAGTCCGTGGTGGCCTCGGCGACGTCACGAAAACGGCGTTCGCTGGCGGTAAGTGCAAGACGGTTCTGCGCCAGCAGGTAGGTGTTTTCATCATACATCCGCGCCTTTTTCAGCGCGTTGCGCCCCAGCATCAGGCCGGGGATCGCGGTAAAGAGCGCCAGCAGGACCAGCAGCGGCAGGATATAGAGCAGCAGCTCCCGTCCCGGGTTCTCGCTTTTCCACTCAAAAGTGATTTGCTGGCCATCAATGGGAAGCGTTGCCACCCCGCGTCGCCCTGCCAGCTTCGGGGCACCCTTGTGCTGCACGCGGGTCTGGGCGATGCCGTACTCTTCCCCCAGCGCGACGAGCTTACGGTCATCCAGCACATCAACAAACACCAGCACCGAGGCCGGGCCGGGAGCAACCTGGATACTTGAGTCGTCACCCGTTGTGATGCGCGCTGCGGCCACCAGCGCCGGATGGCCGTTCCTCATTACCACCGTACTGGACAGTGGGATAGCGTCCGGCTTGTTTATTTTCTGAATCAGCTCGGGTAAGGGGTCGTCTCCTAGCCAGGATTGCAGAGAGTCTTTCACCAGCTTGCCGTCAACCACGCTGTAACGGGTCTGCCCGTTACCGTCCAGCACGAACAGCCCTTCATACTCAAAATCGCGCCACAGCGTGGCCCCCATGTTCTGACGGGTATAGGCCCAGTCGGTATCCACCCTCGGATGAAGATGCTGGTAGGCTTCGCCCCACCAGGCGTAGTCTTTGATATGGGTGGTGAGCGTATCAACCCGGTTATGGATCGCCTTTTCCAGCAGCATGGCGCTGTGCTTGTCGCTGTCCTGATTGATGTTTCGCACGATCGTCAGCAGCGCGATGATGGCGATGATAAACAGCACTGACAGCAGGGAAAACATCAGCACAAGGGCGCGTTTGATTAAGGTCGCTGTCCTTTTCGGCTCGAGGTCCGGGCCGGATATGTCATCGGTGACAAAAAATTTATGCATTATTTACCCACTCTCTCAGGCATTTCTGTGTTCCGATCTAATTAATATCGACCTGTTCTGGCGGGGCTTGATTTCAAAAAGATAAATTTGAAGATAGCCGATCCTGGAAGGAAGAGGGGAGATGGCGTAACTGGCGCGAGCAAATTGCCGCAAAATGTGACGAGTATGCGTTATGGAAGAGCGAAAGACGGGGTGTAATCCCTTTATTATGTATGGTTTTTGCGCGTGTTGGTGTAAAAAACAACGACTAAAAGGTGAGGGGTTGACGGGGTGGGCGCTTTTTCTTACCCTTTTACACCGTAGTCTCTCTCCTGAAAGCCGATATAGCTCAGTTGGTAGAGCAGCGCATTCGTAATGCGAAGGTCGTAGGTTCGACTCCTATTATCGGCACCAGAAAATTCAATTAGTTACGTGTTATTCGTACCCTCCTTGCTTTCCATGTGGGACAGATTTGGGACGCAATCGCCAAAAATCGAGTCGATTTGTTTGGCATGTTCGGTCAGGTGATTTGGTGCCAGGTGTGCATATCGGCGTACCATTTCGATAGACTCCCACCCGCCCATTTCCTGCAGCACAGATATCGGGACTCCGGCCTGAACTAACCAGCTTGCCCAGGTGTGTCTCAGATCGTGAAATCTGAAATCCTCAATGCCTGCTCGCTTTAATGCTGCCCGCCAGGCGGTGTTGGCGTCATACCGCATCTTCCTCACGGCTGGCGCTTTCGTTCCGTCCGGCTTAGTGCAGCTCTCCTTATATACGAAAACCCATTTGTGGTGACTTCCTATTTGTCTTTTCAGCACGCGACATGCAGTATCATTCAGTGCCACGCCAATGGCCTGATTCGATTTGCTCTGCTCCGGGTGTATCCACGCCACCCGGCGCTGCATGTCAATCTGCTGCCACTCCAGATTGATGATGTTCGACCGACGAAGTCCTGTAGCCAGCGCAAACTCGACAACAGACTTCAACGGTTCCGGGCATTCATCAATCAGCCTTTTGGCCTCGTGAGGCTCCAGCCACCGGATGCGTTTATTCTTCGGCTGGGGAACCTTGACGATCGGCGCCTTATCCAGCATCTTCCATTCACGTTCTGCTGCCCGAAGAAGCGCCTTGATAAATGAAAGGTGTGTGGCCTTTGTCGCCACCGATGCCGGGCGCGGAACGTAGTCAGGAGTTTCCTTGCCTTTCTTCGTCTGCGCCGCGTTCATCAGTTTCCAGTTTTCCTCATGCCTCCGGTTGATCATCTTCTGTATGGCGGCATAGATCCGCGATTCAGTGATGTCCTTCAGCTGCATGCCGGCGAAATGCTGGAGCCAGAATCCGATCCGGCTCTTGTCATCATCCAGCGACTTCTTGTGCGCCTTCTCCTCAAGCCACCTGACACAAGCATCCTCAAATGTCATGTCAGGCACTTCACCCAGCTTGCTTACCCGCCAGGCTTCGGCCTTTAACTTGTCATGGAGTTCCGTGGCCTGCCTTTTGTCCTTTGTCCCAAGAGACTGCTTAAATCTTTTGCCGTCCGGCAATGTGAAGCTGGCGTACCAGGTTTCACCTCTGCGGAAGAGTGACATATTAATTCCTCTCGTATGCCATCGCCCGCGCTCACCTGGACAGTATGCAGCGGTGACTTGAGCGCCGCAATGCAGGCCTGTCGGGTTGTGAGGTAAGGGGATTTTGGTTTAGATGGGTCTTTGCGGGTTGCCTGCAGTCTGCCGGTGCGGATCCAGTTCGCAGCTGTCGGTCTGGATATCTGTAGAAATGCGCAGGCCTGATTGAGTGTTAAGCTGAGTGACTCCACCGCGACCTCCTATGCATACCACTTGTCGATTTCATCGTATTCCTTTACGACATCTTCATATCCCAGCGCCTTAAGCAGGTCGCATATCACATCATCTGCGTTGCAATGCGCGATTTCTTTATCACCCAAGCTCTGCAGAATCTTTAATTTGTTGATAGCCTCTTCACGCGTCATAGGTTTCTCCAGGAAAAAAGAAGCCCTCGCAATGGAGGGCTGAAAGGGGGATAACGTGGCAGTGCATTCGCACCCAATAGCCGACTCGATGGAACCGGCTATCAGTTGCGTCAATCTTCGTCGACATCATCATCCCAGTCTTCGTCGTAATACGGCGAGGCCAGCAGGGGATTTGTTGCTGACAGCATTTCACCTGCTGAACCCTGCCTTTGAAGTCGACGAAGAGCTTCGTACAGCTCGAATGCCTCTGTTCGCTCATCACCAATGCCGAGGGAACACGCTACCTTGTGCGCCTCTGTAACCAGAGTTGACAGCTGACTACGAATATCCTGAATAGTGCTCATATATCTCCTCATGCCGCACGCATAGCGCGCAGCCGTTTGATATGTTCTGCTGTTTCAATTTCTTCTTCGATAAGCGCGGCCTCTGCTTTGGTCAGAGGTTCGAACTCGTTTTGAAAGCGCATCATGCTGGCGATGCCGCGGCGACCCTTCCGGGTGTAGTGGACGACTTCATGAGTGGCGCGGAGGATTTTGCATGGAGAGCCGAACAAATCGGCATACCACGTATTAGGCTGGATTATCCTGAACATTGGATGACCCCTGCATTTTGAGGAAGGTAATCATTGCGGCTCGGAGTGGGTGTGGATGTGCTTCTCCGTCAATCTGCCATTCAACACCGTCAACCCAGTACGCATCTGAGGACGCAAGCCACATGCCATGCTCATACTTGACGAGTGAAATGCCATTGTTTTGAATAATCGGCCATGCGTCCGCCGGGTTGTTGCAGTAGTCATTGATGACCAAATAACCAGAATCAGGGTTATTTGCATTGTCTCTCGTTAATTTTGACACTTCGCAGTTAATCTCAAAGTCACTCATCTTGCTGTAATCCATCACTCTTCATCCTCCAGGTCAGCCACGGCATCCATTACATCGGATCCGCGAATCATCTCAAACGCCCGGCAAGCCATTTCAAAACACAGCCGCTCATGTGGGTGAGGTGATTCCCAGTACTCGAACCCAGCGCGATGCGAATAGCCCTGCATGGCGTAAAACTCCCCAGCCAGTTCTATTGCGGCGTCAACCAGCTCGCGATTGGTCATTAACTTTTTCACTGAATCCCCCTCTGCTTATTCCGTAACTCCATCTCACCCTGGCATTCCACGCACATCGTGCATCCCGGATACGCTTTCCGGCGAGCATCACTGATCGCTTCATCGCACTCAGCACAGTGCGTTGCCGATACCGCATCACGGTTAATCCTGTGAGCGCTCAACGCAGCATTACGCTGCAACTCTTCGACGGCTGATGCGTCGTCTGCAAAATCTGCCATTAGCGTGCTCTCCTGCGTTTCTTGGCTGCCCGACGAGCTGATGCAACTCCAGTTTTCCTGCTGCCAGTCGGATGAGTATTGCTGGCAAAAAATTGAGGAGATACTTCAGCGGGCCCCCACGGCTTAACTGGCGCCGACAGAGCAAGCATGGATACCGCTATTGCTAACATTGATTTCTTCATGGTCACTCCCGGAACTGGTCATTGATGCGGCTGACGGCAAACGCCAGCAATAAAAAAGGCCGCATTAGCGACCCGGTGATTTGTGCTGTCATGAGAGTCAGGCCGTTAGTTCGTCGGGAATATTTACTTCGTCACCAAGCTTCAGGGATACCAGCGCCCGGCAGAATGATTCCAGATAGGTAAGGCCATAACCTATTCCAGTTTTCGATACGTCATCCTCAAAGGTTGATATTTCTGTACGTATCTTTGCCTGGCAAATGGTGATTACTGGCGAATGAGCTTCAATCAACGGTCCTCCATGCTGCCATTCCGATGATGGATAAAATCTGTGTAGCGAATGTCCATTTGAGACTACGCACCCACCGCCAAGATTAATCCTCGGCCTTATTTCACCCACAGCTAAAGCCACAGCCAAATCCAATAAATCGCCTCGCAGTTCTTCCGTTTTAATCTTCACGCAGCCTCCCGCTTAACCAGTAACTTGGTGCCAAACTCCATCAGCACATCGCGCTCCACTGTCGTAAACTCACAATGAGTTCTTGGATAGGGCCGCCAAATAATCAGGATGGAGCCTTTGCTGTTACCGCTGACCGGTTTGCCTGTGACCGGGTTGATGAATGCCAGCCGCCCGGCAGTTATGAATCGCACCTCGCTGGCCGTCTCGACAGCCTCACGGAACCACCCGACGGACGTATCAGCCGGAACCAGCATGACGGTGCCGATCTGGTTCTTACTCTCCGCTGCGGCTTTCTTCACGAATGGCGTGATGTCGCTATAAGGTGGATTCAACCACGCGTATCCTGGAATGGTGAGGTAATCGGCCCATGGCGTTTCCAGCGTGTTCTGCTCGACTGTGATGAACTTGCGACACAGCGTGTTGTGAGGAGCTGCTGCTGCGTCCAACTGAAAGCAGAACTCAGCATCGAGCGCGGCGAACAATGCCGGTGGCGTACGCCATAAATCACGCTGATCTGCTGGCGTATTACTTCCGGTGTAATCGGTCATGCCGCCTCCCACTTAGTTACCGCCTCTGGGTCATGCTTATCCCACCCGTTGCGCTCGATATTGGCCTGCAGGCGGCGATCACCCACCTCCTCCATGCTGCGCCCGGTCATCTGTGCGACCTGGTTATTGTTGTAGCGCCACAGGAGCGCCAATTCTTCTCGTGACCACTGTTTCATCAGTCGTTCCTCACATGACCGAAGCGACCGATATAGTCACGGTCACGGTCGGTTAAATTCGCTCTCATAGCTCATGCATCGCCACGGACAAGCCGCAAGCTGATGCTTTCTCGCTTGCACATTTGGCGGAGTGACTCGTATGAGCGGTTGATTTTTCTGGCGATATGCTTTGAATGGATGGAGCCGGCCATTTCCCTGACAGATGCGATGTCTGATACATCCCATGGCCTTCCGTGGCTCATTTGGTTAGGTCGCAGCTCGTATACGTCCTTACGCTTGTACATTCCCTTCAAGCTCCTTTTTGCGGATGCCGTATACCTCGTTGAGCTTTTTCTCATGCTCAGGGTGCGCTGCTAATGCCGCCTTCGCCCGGCTGTAAGCCGCCTCGAGCGATGCAAGGTCAGCCTTGATTGCGTTGTCACTGAACCAGGTTAGAATTGCCTGCGGATCGGTGATTTTTGGCTGTTGTGATGCTGCTTTTGTTTGGACTTCCAGCTTCTCTATGTGGAACTCTGAGCGCCGACCTTTTGCAGTGGCCAGCATTAACGAAAATGCCGCGTCAATGTGGCTCATTGCCTTTATCTTGATTCCGCCAACCGCAACGCCGCCAAACTTAACGCTTGGGTCGCCATAAAGAGTCAGGGATCGACCAACCCATGAATGCCCGTCACAGCCCCATCCCTCAACCAGAATCTTGCGCATTGTTTTAGATGGCTTGTACGGTTTGCCGTCATATCCTTCCAAATGAATATGTACCGGCTGCTCGTTATTACCTCTGCGAACAGCCAAAACAACAGCCGTAATGCTTCTGGACTGAACATCCTCAAAATTAAGCTGATCTGACTTTGGAATTATTGTTTGTGAGACATCCATCATAAAAACACCTCATCTGAATATTTTTCATCCAGCAGATAGGCTGGCACGTTAATTTCGTTGGATGGCAGGACGATCCCCTCGTATTTAATGGTTTCATCCTCCATGCATTCTTTGATTTTCCATAGCGCGGAGAACATCTGCTGGCGACCGAGCTCTAACGACTCCTCGCCGATGTAGTACATGCAGTTGCGATAAGGGGCAGTGTTCTCGATGGCGAAGAATGCAAACTGATTGCGTTCGATGCCGGTCGCCAGCTTGAGAACGTAGAGATAGAAGGCCGCCTGAATGTGATAGCGATACTGGCCGAATGCGTTGCTGAATCCGCGCTCAGTGGCGTCGCGGCAGCTCTTAACATCCAGCGGGTATGGCGCATTGTCTGCCAGCCGGTCAAAGCGGCATTTCAGATCAAGGCCTGTTTCTTGGCAGGTGGCGAACATCGAAATCTCAGACGCTCCTGGTGACGCCATGTAGTCCATAAAGTCGTCATTCATCCGCGACGATTCGAGCATCCGGGTTACGGTTTCAACTTCACTGCCAACCAGTATGTATTCCGGGTTAGTGCATGACGCTTCCAACTTGTATTCCTTTGACGCCCTTGAGGTCACATGAGCCATCAGCGTGTAGTCTTTCCTGAACAATTCAGGTTCGAGCAGGGCTGCGTGAATGGCGCTGCCGAGGTGGGCAGACTTGCTGCCCTTGAATGGGTTGAAATAGAGATTGGCCGGGCTGTCGCTGACTGCCTTAACCGATGTTGAGCCAATAGCTGGGTCGGCATGATAGTCCGCGTTGGACATGCCGCGATAAACACCTGCTTTCATGGTTTTATTCCTGTCAGAATGGGCAGCCGGTGCGGTGCTCCCAGTCATGCTCCGCCTGGGCGTAGGCCAATGCCGAAACGAAGTCGTTATATGCCTCGGCAGCTTTATCGCTGCGAAGTCCCTCGTATGGGCTGGAGTCGATCGGCACGGAGAAGTGGAAGAGTCCGGACGGCTCTTTTGGCATCATGTCGATGATTTCCTGCGCCCGGTCTTCGATCCACTTCTCTTTCTCGTCGGTTAACTGCTGCTCGACCCAGCGACGATCCTCTATGTGGTCGTATGCGCGATATGCGGCCATGGGTTACTCCTGAATTCTGTTCGTGCGTCACCCGGCACCGATTGGCTGCCAGATGTGAAATGGGGTGGGGGTTACTCGGTTGGCGGAGGTGGTAGGGGCATCCAGTGCGTTACCTTACCTGGCACGACATCGTGGCAGTCGAATGATTTCCAGTCATCGCCATCCCACCAACCCTGCCCGATATCGAAGCCGTTGGACGTGATTACTGTCACCATCACTTCAGGCATCCTTTCACTGCACTTAATCCATTCCATTGCAGCCTCCACGCTTATATCTCGGTATGCCCATAGCTACGCGCATCTTTTCCATGGCTCGCTGCCAGAGCTTCCCGTCGCCAAGAACCTGAGCTATTGCCAGCTCACCCTGGGCCACCTGTAACAGGTAATGATTGATGGTCATGATTGTTTCTCCACCTGCTCAAGCAACCCGGCAAAAGCCATCTGCTGACGGTTCAGGGTTATGGATTCACGCGGCTTATCGACTGAACTCAGGCGCCACTCGTTATCGTTTAACTTCGATGCGGTGTACTGCTTGCCGTTGTGGGTGACGGTCATGAGGCCTCCCGCTTTTCTTTGATGTCGGCGCGGAGGTGAATCTCTTTTCCATCAGCTGCCGGAAACACCAGAACATCGTCTCGAACCGCGAGAAGGTGGGCCACTGCGAAGAGCGCCTCGTCAGTCACATCAAACTTCTCGCCAGTGAACTGACGAACTCCGGGCGCCAATTTGCTTGGCTTTGACCGACCCGCAAAAATACGCTTAGTCAGCCCTGAAAAACCTACAGTAATTGGATTGCTCATAATCATCTCCGCGCTTAAGCCGCGCCGCTGAACGTTAAAAAACCCTGCGCATATAGCGTTTTATTTCCGTTGGCGGTGGATGGCCGCCGTCTCATAACTGAGCAACCTCTGTGAAGTTGCTGGGGTATGAGGTAATAAAAAACCCGCCGGAGCGGGTTATTCAGATGCTGCTTTCAACTTGTTGAGGAGGTTCGACGCCGCCTCTGCATCAGGCCTTGTGCAGCAGTCGAACACTGCATAGCTCAGCTCGCCAATGTGCTTGTAAACCGTCCAGAACTTCGCTTCTTCATCACTCACGCGCTCAACTTCACCATCGCGCTCAATCGCGCCATGAACGAAATACTCATCCATACCCTTACCCTCTGTAGTTACCCGCTAAAAGGCCGCGTTATGCGTCCTGTTCAACTTTCTTAAGCGCTGATGTACGCGGGAAGTATTTCTTTGGTTTTGCCTTAGAGCCAGATGGAGGCGGCACCTCAACCACATAGCGATCTGGCTTCCCTTTCGCTGAGAGAACGCTGATTACGGTTCCCGTCTTGGTTTTCCAGCTGCCAGCTGCCTGACTCTTCCATGTCACAACGTCACCTTTCTTAAATTCCATACCCCCACCCCTTTGTTTATTCACCGCAGGCCACTCGACCCGCTCGATTCGTTATGTGCGTAATGCTTGCGCCGGGCATCGCGTATCTTCTCCAGCTCGCAGTTCTTCGCTGACTGGTGATACTTGCTGATGTGGCAGACCGGTGTGCGTGGATCGAAGTCACGACCGCATACCGGGCACTTGATGCTGTTCTTCATGGGCCACCTCAGCGAGCGGTGACTTGCTTGGAATTGCGATAACCAGCTGCATAGAGAGCAACCTCTGGCAGGCAGCTGGCACCGCCTGTGTTTGATTCGCGCAGACTGCCGAGCGAAGTGGCCCGTAGTACGCGATTACTGCAACCCTCTGACAAGCGTGAAAATGCACGCTCTATCTTCTGGCAATACTCTTTACGCTCGCGGTGCTCAGCTGCGCGTTTAGCCTTGTAACGCTGTCTTGAGTTCATATCAGTGTCCTCAGTAAGTGCTTGGGGGTGTGCTGGGCTACTGCTTTTCTGCGCTCAAAGCAGCTTGGCGAGTCTTGCTTGCATCCGTCTTGGCTAAGCGCACTCACAGCGCTACTCAGGTGGTTTAGCTTGCATCTCGTATGGCTCATCCAGCCACACCCCGAAGCACTTTCTTCGGCCTCCCCGCAACAGGGAGGAATCATGTTTTTAAATAAGCAGCCAGACTTCCTGTCCGGCGCGGCTCAACTTCCTGTGCCGCATCGATGTTTCGTTTCGATGGACTTATAATAGCTATGAGTATTATTAATAGCAATACGTATTGATATTAAGTAATAGCAAATAATATTAAAGTCATGATAACTAAATGAATTTATTTTTGTAAAATGTGCATGCTATGCTGAGAAAAAGATCAGAAGAGGTGCCGTATGAACATCAACGAAGATAATGCTGGCCTGATTCTCAACGCCTTAGGGCTGGCGGTGGTGGATTTGATTATTAGCGGCACCCCGATCAGCAGGGATAACCTGGTGGAGAGGCTGGAGCGTACCCGTCATGAAACCGGCAATGTGATAGGGAAAGGGGCAAACAGGGATGCGGCGGAGTTGGTGAGGAAGGGGCAATAAAAAAGCCCGCACGGGCGGGCAGGTAGTGTTGCGATAGTTATTATTATCAGCTTCAGGCTGGATAGTTATCGGCAGAATGGCGGATAGCTTTATGGGTGGGCAATAAAAAACCCGGCGCTGTGGCCGGGTTGTTAGGCGACGAGTGATTCTATCCAGGTGTCTCTACTGTGGAAAGGAAGCACTAAAGCCGTGTCATTGAAAAGCAACGATAACTGCTGTAACTCCGGCGTTAACCCATCACTATCAACAATTACAAATCTGTTGCTTATGGCTGGGACTGCCTGGCTCAAGTCGACTATCTTACCCACGGTGGAGTGCGCGGTATTCCAGCCTTTACTGCTGGATAAGCTGACTGTAAACCCTCGCTTTGGTGCTACAAGTGGAGACTCATTTCTTAAGGTTAATGGGACGGTAATGTTATGCCCGCTAATTCCCCGCACCTTCTCTTTAAGAGCCAACCTTGTGCCAATACCCACGGATTTTAGATAGCTAATGACGCATTTTTCAAACTTATCATCTTTAACTTCCGCATACCAATCAGCGGTTTGAGCTGACGCCAGAAGCCCGCCTCTTATGACGCTAGCTGTAACTTGCCCGACGGAAAGCTCGTCAGCCCAAGCGGATATTTCGCCAGCATCATTCAAAGTGATCCCCTGCGATGCAAGAGATGACCTTATCAAGTCAATTTTCTTTTTTGTCAGGTGGATGCCTCGAGCCTCAATGTTCATCAGCGTGTCGCAGTAGTCGGTGATCCTGTACTGCCCACTCATTTCTTGAACAAAGACGCTGATTTGTTCGCTGTCGTCATAGTAAGTAAATGGGCTAACAACGCGCAGCAACGTGTCGCTCATAGGGTGACATTCAAACCCGAGCTTAGATATTACAGTTGAACACGTTACATTTCCCATGATAGCTGACCTGATTTATCTTGATTTGGTAAAGGCGGATGGCCTTCATAAGTGATATTAAGCGCCAGGCAAAAATAATTCCAGTAGCCCAAAAAGTCATCCGGACTGATGTCGGTATCTAGTCTGAGTGCTATCTCCTCTCCGGCCGCTTCGAAGTACATGTGATAGTGCGGGCCGCGAGCAACCTCAACAAAGTCAGGATGATTAATGATAGATCGATTGCGGTGAGGTTTATTGTCAGCCGGGTACGGATCGAGAGCATAAATTCGCTTATCGTGAAAAAACATGACAAACGAAAGTTTCACAATATCAACACCTTCAACGATTGGTGCGCGCCAATGCAGCATAAATCTTATGCCTGTTATTGGGTTGCCATTTTCATCAAAAGCTTTGAGATCTAATTTGAACCAGATCGGGGTTCGGCCCTCACTTCCATTCCAAGTAACACCGTTGAACGTTACCTGTTTGGGGCGAGAAATGGCCTGATCAACCTCTTTCTGGGTAGGCTTAAAATCACCTTTTTTAGCCACTGATTGATATCATCCTGAATATTATTGTCATGTGAGTGCTTATGGCAGTTCAATCTCAACTCACCAACTATGCGCCGAACAAAACACCTTGCCGGGCTGCCGATCGTTAAAGCTTGTTGTAAGCAATGGATTCGTGGATCAGCGCCTTGCCCATGATGTACAGCTGATCTTGATTTTCTTCTGTCACATACCAGTCTTTGTACGCCGGGTTATCGGAAAGTACAGCCAGCTGCAGACCCTGCATTTGCAGGCGCTTAACATGGAAGTGCTGCCCGAAGACAAAAGCATACACACCGTCAACCTTGAAGTTTCTCACTGAAACGTCGAAGAAGAGCCGATCACCAGACTGAATGGTCGGGCACATGCTGTCACCGTCTACAGTCATCACCTTCACGTCATGCTGAGTGCGATTCCCAAAAAGAGAGCGCGCGTGCTCAGTAGTGAACTCTATAGCGTGCAGAACTTCTACAAATTCCGAAATCATGAAAGAGCCTGGCCCCGCACTAACAGTCATGTCGAGAACATCGACGCGGAAAACGCCTGGAAGAGAACTTGTAGGCGCGATAGACAATGGTTGTTGACCGTCGCTTCGCATTGGGCCTAGTCCAGTAGAAAGCCACTCCGTGCGAACACCAAGCGCATTAGCGATCTCGACAATTTTTGTTGAACCACGCGCATTGCCACTGGTCAGTCTCCAGATCGTTGGCTGAGCAACGCCAGACGCCTTAGCAAGCGCCCCCTGAGACATCCCCGATAGTTCCATTGCCTGATTCAGGCGTTCTGCAAGAGTTTCGTTTTTCATGATTTTTAATTTATACGCTTGCGTATTGATGGTCAAAACACGTTTCGCTATTGATAAAATCAATACGCATTGCTATTATCAATCTCGACCAATACTCAAAGGAATTGGATATGATGAACAAAGTTATTCAGCGAGCGGTGAACATCGCTGGTAGCCAGAAGAAGCTGGCAGACCTCTGCGGTGTCGCTCAACCAACCGTGTGGCGCTGGTTGCATGGTGGTGGCATCGACGCGCGCTATGTCATGCAAATCGTTAACGCCACTAACGGCAAAGTAAAAGCTACAGAGATTCGACCGGACCTGGCTCAAATCCTGAAGGCAAGTTAAGAACCACCGCTCTTTAACAATGTGCTCGCCAGCCTGTTTCGGGATGGCAAAAACATTAACGCATCCAACGATGCGCACTAACTAATTCAATTAAAGAGACTGAACATGCAATCACTTACTTATCAACAGAGTATCGGATTTTCTCCGGGCGTGATGATAAATCGCGCTCAGCAAAAACAGGAAGATAACCACGACGCGATCCGCAACGCAATCCGCTCATGGGCAGCAGTACAAGGTCAGGATGTAGTGACGATGCTGATCGTCAATGAGTACCGGGAGCAGGGCGGGGTGGATATCACCTTCCCGGCTGATTTAAGCCGTCAGCGCCAGAAGCTGTTCCGTTTCCTCGACAATCGCTTCGACTCAGAGCAGTACCGCGAGAACGTACGCCAGCTGACACCGGCAATCATGGCCGTTCTGCCGCTGGAGTATCGCGAGAAGCTGATGCCGGAAGACAGCCTGATGGCTCGCCTGGCACGACTGGAGAAGGAAACCAGCGAGGCGAAGATTGCCATAGCCATGAACGCACCGCGTCACCAGAAGCTGAAAGAGTTAAGCGAGTCGATCGTGGAGATGTACCGCGTTGACCCTGGCTTAACCGGGCCGCTGATGGAGATGGTGCAGATGATGATGGGGGTTGTATGAGAGGCCCAGAAAAAGCGAAAGCCCTTGAAGCGGTAACTTCAAAGGCCTTCCCAACACTGTGTTACGTCAACACATCCAACAGGAGTCATTTTAATGGTTAAGCGCAGAAAGTACCAGGAAAAAGAGGAGCGACGCCATCCAGATTCGCCAGACGGTCTTATAGTCGCAGCGTCCAAGAACCAGGCATTCGCAGAGCGCCTGATTGGGGTTATCCGCATCGCAATGGCTAAGTCAGGGGTGAAGCATGGGCGTCGTTAAGCGTTTAGAAGACTACAGATCGCCGCCGGCGGTCGTGGAGCAGAAAGTGGCGCAGCTTGAAGATGGTTTCTTGCGCCTGGCTAATGAGCTACTTGATGCCACCATGTGCTCAGGTCTCCCGGAAACTGAGCTGTGCATCGTAATGGCCGTCTGGCGTAAGACATACGGGTTTAGCAAGAAAATGGACTGGATCAGCAATGAGCAGCTTGAGGCGATGATAGGCAAGCATCACACCCATTGCTCCTCTGCCAAAAGCAGTCTCATCAGGAAGAAGGTCCTTCTTCAGGAAGGTCGCAAAGTTGGAATGAATACCAACATTTCTGAGTGGAAAACCAAAAATAACGGATTCTGCAAAACATTAGCGGAAGTTGCTAAGAAAAGATTAGCAAGTTCAGCTAAGCCACCTAAGCAGAAGTTGCTAACCACAAAAGACAATAACCAAAAGACAATAAATACAAATACCCCCTTACCCCCTGACGGGGGCGACGATGGAAGCGAAAAGCTTTCTCCCAGAAACAAGGTCAGCATCGACTACGAATCCTTCCTGGCAGCCTACAACACCGAGGTGGGCGAAAAGCTCCCACACGCGGTTGCGGTCAACGAGAAGCGCAAGCGTCGTCTGAAGAAAATCATTCCACAGCTCAAGACGCCAAACGTCGAAGGGTTCAGGGCATACGTCCGGGCGTTCGTCCATCAGGCAAAGCCGTTTTACTTCGGTGATAACAACACTGGCTGGACAGCAGACTTCGATTTTCTGCTGAGGGACGACACGCTGACCGGTGTTCGGGAAGCAAAATTCGCTGACAGGGGGATGGCATGAGACAGGATATCGAAGCAAGCGTGATCGGCGGGCTGCTGCTCGGCGGACTCACCCCGTCCGCAAGTGACGTTCTCGCCCGGATGGAAGCGGATGCATTCACTATCCCGGTCTACCGAAAAGCCTTTGAGGTTATCCGCAAGCAGGCCAGGAACCGCAAACTGATTGACGCCCTGATGGTTGCCGAAGAGTGCGGTGACGCGCACTTCGCTGACATCATGGAAACCGCTCGGGCATGCCCCAGTGCCGCCAACCTGCGCGGATACGCCGGGATGCTTAGCGATCAGCATCAGCGACGCATGTTCCTGAGTGCAATCGACGAGCTGCGCGGCGACGTAAGCAACGGAACGCTTGATAACGCAGCCTCGGCAATGGACGAGCTAATGCGCCGCCTGAGCGCCATCAGGAAGCCCAAAACTGAGGTTGCCCCGGTACGGCTCGGTGATGTGCTGGACGACTACACCGACACGCTGGAGAACCGGCTTAAAAACGGCGATGAGTCCGACACCCTGAAAACCGGGATCGACGAGCTGGACGCCATCACTGGCGGGATGAACGCGGAAGACCTGGTGATTATCGCGGCTCGCCCGGGCATGGGTAAGACTGAGCTGGCGCTGAAGATTGCGGAAGGGGTGGCAAGTCGTCCTATGCCTGGCACCGAAAGTCTGCGCGGTGTGCTGATTTTCAGCATGGAGATGAGCAACCTGCAGATCGCCGAGCGCAGCATTGCCGGGCGGGAAAACATGTCCGTCAGTGTGCTGCGTAACCCAGCAAACATGGGTGACGAAGGTTGGGCGCGGGTATTCAACGCTATCTGCCACCTGAAAGACCTCGATGTCTGGATGGTCGATGCGTCGAAACTGACTGTTGAGGAGATCCGCAGCATTGCCGAGCGGCACAAGCAGGAGCACCCGTCACTGTCGCTTATCCTGGTTGACTACCTCGGCCTGATATCCAAACCGAAAGCAGACCGTAACGACCTGGCGATCGCCCATATCTCTGGCAGCCTGAAAGCGATGGCGAAGGATTTAAAGTGCCCGGTCATCTCCCTGAGCCAGTTGTCACGTGACGTTGAGAAGCGCCCGAATAAGCGCCCGACCAATGCCGACCTGCGCGACTCCGGCAGCATTGAGCAGGACGCCGACAGTATCATCATGCTCTACCGCGAGGCTGTGTACGACGAGCATTCCCCGGCAGCGCCATATGCCGAGGTCATCGTGACCAAAAACCGCTTCGGCACCCTCGGCACCGTTTACCAGAAATTCGTGAACGGTCACTTCATGCCATGCGATCAGGACGAAGTTCGCCGCATCTCAACCAGCAAGCCATCAACCGGACGCCATCACAGAGGGGCTGACGTATGAAAGCTAACGGTCATAACGCTGAAATCATCCAATACGTAACCAAACACCCCGGCTGCTACATGTCTGATATCCGTCGCGACACAGCCATCAAGAAAGGGGCGATAGCTTCGGCATTAACCGAGCTGACCAGGGTTAAAACTTTGCGTCGTGAGGGCTTCGAGAAGCGCTACCGCTACTTCGTTGTGAGACCGGAAGACCGGCCAGTAGTCGCGCCGAAGCGGATTCCAAAGCAGCCCAACCGTGACACAGCCAACCCTCTTAACAACCTATTCAATCAGTGCCTGGCTTCTGTCAGGGGCGGGAGAGCATCAGCATGAGCATCAGAGAAGAATTCGAATACGAAGCAGGTAAGGCGCTAAGCCTTCCGGTATCAATCATTGAGCAGGCCCGCAAAGGGGATCGCTACGACCATGATTTCGACAGCATGAGTTTAATGCAGCCGCTAAATGGGTGGTGGCACTGGTGGCAGGCCGGTCGTGAAGGTCTGGAGTCAAGGCTCAAATCCGCTGAGAGCAACGATATTGATGCCCGCTGCCATGTCGCCGAACTCGAAGCCAAGTGCGCGGCGCTGGCTACTGAGAATGCGGCGCTGAAAGCGACGAGTGATGACCGACGTATGTTCATCATGAATGCGGTGCAGCTTGGCTATATCAAAGTGCCGACTGTGGAAACAGACCCGGCACTTGAAACCATTCGCGTTGCTGTGTCGCCGCAAGAACCAACCCCGGCCACCGACGCCTTCCTGGCTGAAGTGCGGGCTATCTCGCTGGAAGACTTCGCGGACGTGATGGCGGAAATCGGTAATTATGATGCAGCAAATTATGCGACCAAGCACGCTCATAAAATTCGCCAGGAGGCAGCCCAATGAGCAACATCAACAAACAGGCGCTGCTAATCGAAAATGGTCAACTTGTTGCCGATACGCTCCGCCACTTAGCGAATAACGAAATCGACTCTGATTATTTCGCCATTGTGTCAGAGAGTGAAAACGGCACAGAGATTGAGCAAGAGTTGGCTATCACCGATTACGCGATGCAGGCAGCAGGAACGGTGGGCGAACTGGTGAAGGCGCTGGAATCCGCGCAGGAATTGGTAGAGCTTCAGCGCTTCAAGCTTGAGCGCCAGGCAGAGGATTTACACCAGGCTAAATCGCTGGAAAGCATCCACAGAGATAAACGCTTCGAAGTGGAGCGAGAGTTCAGCAGCTACAAAGATAACGCTGAGCGCAACACAAGTCGGCTGGCTCAAGAGGTGTGTCGGCTCGAAGATGAGCTGGAATCCGCAGAGAAGGAGTTAAGCTCATGCAAAAATCTTCTGGATAAAATCAAGTCGAATTCATGTCACGTTGATACATCGGCAGGCGCTTTTATCCCTAACTCACTGGACGCGTGGGGAAGGCCGGTACCGCAATATTTACCATATGATTTTTCAGGCAATCCAGGTGCTAGCGCAACGCAATATTGCAATGGATGGAATGACGCCGGTGGTTACTGGCTAAACCACATTACATATTTACAAGAATGCATCCGCGCCGCTGGCATCATCACCCGGGTGGGGGAGTAGGGATATGGCTAACAATGAAATCCTGACAGTAACACGCATTGGTCGTGCCGATGGCGATTACGGATGCTACTGCCCTCACTGCGGCAAACCAATGTTCTTCTCTGAGGATGATCTTGATGATATTCGCGGCTCCCAATACCAGCACACGCGAGTTATAAGCCTCAGAACAGGTGAGCGGTGTGATGGCTGGCTGGAAGTTTCAACTGACGCCGGTTATTCACGAATTCTTTTTGACCAGGGTGAGGACTAACCCATGACCAAATTCACCAAAGAACGCTTAGAGCGAGTTATTAGCCTCGATGATATTTATGACCCGGAGTTAACAAAAGCTATGGCTCGTCAGCTTCTCGCCAGCATGGAGCAAGAGCCGGTGGCGTGGTTGCTGTCAGGAGGCGGGGCAAAAAATGACGTTCGATTCGATAGTAGCAATGCTTATGCTGACCCATTGCGTGAGGTGACACCACTCTACGCAGCACCGCAGTTACCGCAGCCAGCGGTGGCCATAACTCAGCATTTCGACACAATCGCACTTGATACGGCAAAGATGGTTATGTGCGATGTGAATCGCCGCGATGAGTTTTTGGGCGGTGATATCCAGTTGCTATCCCGCATTCAATGCCGCATTGACGAAGCCTGCCGAGCCGCCATGCTTCAGGGTGCCGAACCTGTAAGCCAGCCTTACACGTTGCGCGATGGGTGGGTGGCTGTGCCGGTTGAGCCGACAGAGGAAATGAACAAGGCAGGTTGGGCCGCTATGAACGAGCACGATGCTATCAACCCAACATACAGGGCCATGCTGGCAGCAGCGCCGGATTTTCGGGAAATCTCAAATTCGTCAACCAAACATTTTCGGGAAAACGAGGAAACGTCTACCAAATGCCCAAAATGTGGAGGACGAGGCAGTTATCACTGCCCGCAAATGCTCGGCACGGTTGAGTGCGAATGTACGCTAACAGCAGCACCGCAGCAGCAGTCGTAAGGCTATACACAACTTTTACATCTCTGGCGCACCTTAGGCGATAAACATGGTTATGATGGGATCTCCCAAGGAGTTCAGGAGGTGAATATGCGTTGTCCAAAATGCGGTTCTGGCGGTATTTCAAAAGAGAAAACACGCAGAGGATGGAGTGGTGATTATGTCTGCTGCCAATGCGGCTATAACGACGCCAAAGACGGATTTGAAGCGAAGGACGAGCCTCAGCTAAAAGTGACTAAATGGAAGCTGAAAGAGCAACCTAAGTCGATTTGATTCCGCATTATCAATAAGCCATAATATCTGTGCCGCCGGAGTTGAACGCCCGGCGGTACCCCTGCGCATATAATGGGGACGTTATATGCGACCACAATCTGAACATTTTCACCTGTCACCGATGCAGAAATGCACTGGCGATTTTCTGCATTCTGCGTTACCTCTCGGAGGTGGCGTATGAAACAGCAATTCCTCCTCCGTAACACCAATATCCGCGCTAACGCCATTAACGCGATCAACCAGCTGCAGCTCGACGAGAAGCGCCCGGTCGTCATCGAGATAAAGGAGATGACCCGCTCCATCGACCAGAACGCAAAGCTCTGGGCAATTTTGAGCGATGTCAGCAGCCAGGTTGAATGGCATGGCCGCAAGCTATCCTCTGAGTCCTGGAAGCACATCTTCACCGCCGCGCTGGTTAAGCAGGAAGTCGTGCCGAACCTGGCAGGTGATGGCTTCGTGGTGCTGGGCCAGTCAACCAGCAAGATGACCGTCGGCCAGATGCGCGACCTCATCGAACTGATTCATGCCTTTGGCGCTGAGCGAAACGTCCGCTGGGGCGATGAATCCCGCCTGGCTATGGAATGGGCTTCCCGCTTTGGAGGTGCCCGTGGCTAGCCCTCTTGCTCGCATCATCACCAACGAAATCTACCGGGTCCGGACGCGTCGCAAGCGTAAGCCGGAACTCAAGCCATCAGAAATCCCAACCCTCAAGGGCTACACCGCCCGTCTCGTCGATCAGAAATGGCTGCGCCTGGCAGCAAGGAGAGGTCATGCGTAAGCCAGCCCGCCGCAAGTGCAAGGTCTGTAGCGAATGGTTCCACCCGGCGTACGACAACATCCGTTGGTGCTGCCCGGCTCACGGCGCTATCTACGCGCTGGAGCTGCGAGCTAAGGAGAAGATTAAGGCTGAGGCGAAGCACATCAGGGAGAAGCATCAGGCTGAGAAAGAAAGCCGGGATCGGCAGGCCAAAAAACGCCTTGAGGTTAAGCCGCTAAGTTACTTCCGCGACCAGGCGCAGCAAGCCTTCAATGAATTTATCCGGTACCGGGATCGGCATCAGCCATGCATCAGTTGTGGCCGCCACCACGACGGCCAATATCATGCCGGACACTTCCGCACGACCGGCGCTAATCCAGAGCTGCGCTTCAACGAGGACAACTGCCATCGCCAGTGTGCCCCCTGTAATAACCACCTTTCAGGAAACCTGATCGCCTATCGTCCGGCGCTGATCGCCAAAATCGGGCAGACCCGCTTTGATGCCCTGATGGGGCCGCACGAATTACCGAAATGGAAACGCGACGACTACATCCGTATTCGCGATGAGTACCGCGCAAAGCTCAAAGAACTGAAACAGCAGGAGGCAGCATGACCCGCGACCAGATAGCCCGATACCAGGCCGAAAGCGTCATGCGCGCCAAACAGCCGCCAGTAGCAAAGCACAGCCAGAACCAGACCAAAACCAAACAGCCATTAGGAGAAGCAGCATGATCAACCCGATTGAGTTAGGCAAGGCAGGGGAAGTGGCACGGCTGCGCACTCTGGAAAGCGTATGGATACAGGGCAAGCTCCGCATGTGGGGGCGCTGGGCTGGTCTGGAGCGATACGGGCGTTCCGGGAATATGTTCAACCAGCTCCTGGCAAACACCGCCATCACCCGATCTGCAGTAATGGAGGCGCTGGCGCATCTCCAGAAATATGGCTGCACAAAGCAGGAGCTTGAGGCATATCTCGCTGAGATTTTGCAGGGTAAGCAGAAGTCTAACCTGGCATTCTGCACCGATGATGAGGCGGCGAAGATAGACCGTGTGGTCGGCGCTGTGCTGATCGATTACCCTGGCCTGCACGAGGCCATCCAGAGCCGCTATCTGGGTCGTGGGAAAAGTAAGAAAGAGATGGCCCGCGAGTTGGCAGAGAAACGCCCTGAATGGTGTCTGAGAACGTGTGAAAGCCGCATCGACGTATGGCTAAGTTTGGCCGAATCGATGCTTTACGCTCCAATGTGTGATGCGTTTGGCACAAATAGCAGCAGATTTAGTTTGCAAGTTTGCGCAGAAAATGCTTGAATTGTGTTACGCTCGGGACGCAAAAGCGAACAGAGCAGGTTGGTGGTTAAACTGAGGCGGCAGCCACCAACGACCCCGCCAAGTTGGTCACTTCGACGGTTCGTCTGGGACTCCAACCATCGCAGGCTGAGAGGTCTGCAAAGTTCTCACGCAAAAGAGTTGCGGTATCCCTGCACTCCACAAAGCCACTGGTTAACGCCGGTGGCTTTTTTATTGCCCAAATATCCTGCCCAGGACCATAAGAGCGAAAGCTCAATGTAGCTCCCATCTTCCCGGTGTACCGCCGGGTTTTCTATTTGCGCCCATCCATACAGCCAACAACTTACCCTTTACCGCAGTGGGTGAGGCGCACCCTACACACAGCCCCGCTAACAGACGCGAGGTGAAGAGCATGTATCGCATGGAAAAACTAACCACAGGCGCGGCCTATGGAGCCTCAGCCATGGGAATACTCAACGGCTTACTCAATACCTACAGCCCGGAGCAGTGGAACGCTATCGGTGTGCTGGCCGGTATTATCATCGGGTTGCTGACATACCTGACGAACCTCTACTTCAAGATCCGCGAGTACAACCGAAACAGCAGGGAACATCATGAACCCGACGTTCAGGAATAAAATCATTGGTGCCATTACGGCCGGCTCCGGAGCGATTGCGATCGCCGCTGTCATGCTGGGAAATGCCGATGGCCTTGAAGGTCGCCGCTATTACGCCTATCAGGATGTGGTCGGCGTATGGACGGTATGTGATGGGCACACCGGAAGCGACATCCGGCGCGGCCACCGCTACACCGATCGGGAATGCGACACTCTGCTGCAATCAGACCTGCAAAAGGTGGCGACGACCATCGACCCGCTGATTAAGGTACGCATCCCGGATGCTACCCGGGCGGCACTCTACTCCTTCACCTATAACGTCGGATCGGGTGCGTTTGCCAGCTCCACGCTACTGAAGAAACTTAACTCCGGTGATGTGCCCGGCGCCTGTAAAGAGCTGCAGCGATGGACGTATGCCGGCGGCAGGCAGTGGAAAGGGCTGATCACCCGGCGTGAGATTGAGCGTGAAGTCTGTGAGTGGGGCCAGAAATGAGCCGATTCACTGCAATCATCTGCGCTATCGTCATCCTCTTGCTGGTATCGATGGCATGGGCGGTTAATCACTACCGTGACAGCGCTATTTCCTACAAAGGCGAGCGCGATAAAGCCACTGAGCAACTTATCCTGGCAAACGCCACCATCACCGACATGCAAACCCGTCAGCGTGATGTCGCTGCGCTCGATGCCAAATACACGAAGGAGTTAGCTGATGCGCAAGCTGAAAATGGCAGGCTTCGTGCTGATGTTGTCGCTGGTAAGCGTCGGCTGCAAATCGCCGCCACCTGCTCCAAAGACGAAACCACCGGAGCCTCCGGCCTGGTTGATGGCTCAAGCCCTCGACTTACAGCAGATGCTGAACTCAATTATTGGCGTCTCAGAGACGGGATCGCCACAGTCACAAAGCAACTGACCGGCCTGCAGGAATATGTCCGGACGCAGTGCCTGAAGTAATTCGTCACCCCAATAAACAAACAGAGCCTGACTTCGGTCGGGCTTTTTTATGCCCGCGCATCTCACGCGCACTTCACAACGAGAGCCTTTCAGTAAGCGAGCCTGAGAACAGCCGTTATAGGTGGCGACCTCTCTCGGGCGGCTTTTCTGTGAGACAGGCTCACTTTCTAAAAGGTAAAGACGCTATGAATAATCCGTCAGTTATTCCGGCCTTCGACTTCCGCGAAATGGTTATGCCATCTAACGGGAAGGTCATCACTACATCCGTGAAGATTGCCCGCTATTTCGGGAAGGCGCATAAGAACGTTCTGCGCACTATCAAGCGGCTAGAGACTGATTGCACATCTGAATTTAACCGGCTCAATTTTGAGCCCGTTGAATACCTCGATAAAAAAGGCGAGATGCGGCTGATGTACAACATCACGAAAGACGGATGGATGATGCTTGTGATGGGCTTCACCGGGAAGGCGGCAACCGCGATTAAAGAGCAATACATCGCCGCTTTTAACTGGATGGCTGAGCGATTAAGTCGCCGCATGGCGATGGGTGAAGAAATGCAGCACCGCTACGCCATTAAAGAAACTCGTTCAAAGCTGAAAGGTACGATCGGCAGCCGCCTGATGAACGAGCGGAAGAAAGAGAAGCGCGTTCTGGCCGTTGAGCATGAGCACATCATGCAGGTAACTCAGCCGGATCTGCTGATCGGGTAAGCCATTCCAAAGCGTCCTATCCCGGGCGCTTGCTAATGGATATCCCCCTGAGCGGATAAATCAAAAATAACCCCTGCAACGGATAATGACGAGGAAACCAATGACCACCATCACCGCACTCACCGACTTACAGCAGATGAACCTCGAAATCTTCCGCATGGTTCAGAACGACACCGCAGCAGCTGAGAAGGCTATCTCTTTCGTTGCTGGCAATCAGCTGAACTATGAACTGTTCAAAGACCAGTATCACCTCGCTGGCGCAGAAGTAAGCCCGGTATCGCGTACTGATAAGGCGATCCGTGAAGCGAAGGAAGCGTTAGACCTGTTCTCGACTGGAGAGTGACATGGCAAGCGTCGTTGATCTGGGGAAGGAGAAGAAATCCCCCATCACCCAGGAGCTATTCGACCGGCTGAAAGAGGTCGTCCATGAATACGATGGCGACATCAGTTTATGTGAGGCGCTCGGTACGCTGGAGCTACTCAAAGCAGACTTAATCGAAGGAGCTAAGCAATGATCATCAAAGTTTGTTCGGGCTCGCAGGGCTTCGATAGCCCAACCAAATTCCGCGATGAGTGGGATAAGCAAACAGAAGGCGGTAAGCAATGATCAACCAACAATGGCCTGCATACTCCGACACTGACGGAATCTACGTTCTGGCGCTGTCTATCGAAAAGCTCAATCAGGCAGTCGATGGATCTGCAGAAGCGACGTTTGATGGCCCGTACCAGTCTCAATACCTGTCCGCGCTGTTCATGTCCACGTTCAAACCGGTGGTTGGCGGGTACATCTTCCAAAGCCAGTACGGCGAATTGCTGTACATGAGCAAAACGGCATTCGAAGCGAAGTACACCGCAACCAGCACGCCGATCGCCTGGGGCTCAGTCACAGGTAAGCCGTCAACGTTCGCGCCGATTATCGGCACTACAGCGACCACGGCAATGGCTGGCAACAAAACACCAACCACCACTGAACGCGGCGGCGTGCTGCAGCAGGCAACAGAAGCAGCTATCCCTGCGCAGACGGTAACTGACATTGCCACCGCACAAACGGCAGTGAATACCGTCGTGACCAAAGTGAACAGCCTCATTACGAAACTGAAAGCAGGCGGCGAACTGGCGTAGTTATTACAAAGCGTCTCTGATGGGGCGCTTGATAATAACTGAAGAGGGAATGGATATGGCAGCACCAAAGGGCAACCGATTCTGGGAGGCCCGCAGCAGTCATGGGCGAAACCCTAAATTCGAATCGCCTGAGGCGCTGTGGGATGCCTGCTGTGAATACTTCCAGTGGGCTGATGACAACCCGCTATGGGAAGGGAAGGTGTTTTCCTACCAGGGTGAAATCATCAACGCAACGATGCCAAAGATGCGAGCCATGACGATTTCTGGCCTGTGCATCTTCCTTGATATCACCCGGCAAACGTGGGGAACCTTCCGCGCTATGGAAGGCTTTTCTGACGTCACTACGCGTGCAGAAGAGATCATCTACGACCAGAAATTCTCTGGCGCAGCTGCAGACCTGCTGAACGCCAACATCATCGCCCGTGACCTGGGCCTCAAAGAGCAGTCGCAAGTTGAAGACGTGACACCTGATAAGGGAGATCGCGATAAGCGCCGCTCTCGCATTCAGGAGTTACTCAACCGTGGAAGCCGAAGCGATTCTTGATGACCTGACAGAAGACGAGCAGATCGAATTGCTTGAGCTTCTTGAGGAAGAGGAGCGGTACCGGGAAACGCACCTGCTGTATGAGTTCACGCCGTACGGAAAACAGCGCGAGTTTATTGATGCTGGCTCCGAATTCCCAGAGCGTTGCTTCATGGCCGGTAACCAGTTGGGTAAGTCCTACACTGGCGGCGCGGAAGTGGCATTCCATCTCACCGGTCGCTATCCCGGCACGAAAGGTTATCCGACTGATGGAGCATATGGCGAGCCGTGGGGCGGTAAACGCTTCTATGAGCCCGTCGTGTTCTGGGTTGGTGGTGAGACCAACGAAACCGTAACTAAGACGACACAGCGCATCCTGTGCGGTCGTATCGAAGAGAATGATGAGCCTGGCTACGGTTCAATCCCGAAAGAGGACATCATCAGTTGGAAGAAGTCTCCATTCTTCCCGAACCTTGTCGATCACCTGTTGGTAAAGCACCACAACGCTGACGGAGTAGAAGATGGCATATCCATCTGCTACTTCAAGCCGTACTCACAGGGCCGTGCGCGCTGGCAGGGTGACACAATTCACGGCGTCTGGTTCGATGAAGAGCCGCCATACAGCATTTATGGTGAGGGCCTGACCCGTACCAACAAATACGGCCAGTTCTCAATGCTGACGTTTACCCCGCTGATGGGTATGTCAGACGTCGTTACCAAGTTCCTGAAGAACCCGAGCAAGGCGCAGAAGGTTGTTACCATGACAATCTTTGACGCTGACCACTATAGCGACGAACAGAAAGAGCAGATTGTCGCATCGTATCCAGAGCATGAGCGTGAAGCGCGCGCCCGTGGCATCCCGACAATGGGTAGTGGCCGCATCTTCCAGATCCCGGAAGAAACCATCAAATGCCAGCCGTTCGAATGCCCTGAACATTTCTACGTCATCAACGCAATGGACTTTGGCTGGGATCACCCTCAGGCACAAATTCAGCTGTGGTGGGATAAAGACGCAGACACCATATACCTAGCAAGAGCGTGGAAGAAGAAAGAGCACACGGCTGTTCAGGCGTGGGGGGCAGTGAAGCCTTGGGCGCAGAAGATACCCACCGCCTGGCCCCACGATGGCAACCAGCATGAGAAGGGCGGTGGCGAACAGCTGAAATGCCAGTACGCTGACGCCGGATTTATGATGCTGCCAGAACATGCGACATGGCCTGATGGCGGAAACGCCGTTGAGCCGGGGATAACTGAGCTGCGTGACATGATGCTTGATGGCCGCTTCAAGGTGTTCAATACCTGTGAGCCATTCTTCGAAGAGTTCCGCTTGTATCACCGCGACGAGAACGGGAAGATCGTCAAGCTTAATGATGACGTCCTTTCTGCAACACGTTACGGCTACATGATGCGCCGCTTCGCTAAATTGATGCGCGATATTAAGAAACCGAAAGATAAAAAGATCCCCACACCGATTAGACCAGTTTCCAGAGGACGATAATGGCTGACAACGAAAGCAGGCTGGAGAGCATTCTGTGCAAGTTCGACGCAGACTGGACAGCCGGAGATGAAGCCAGAACCGAGGCGAAAAACGACCTGTTTTTCAGTCGGATCAGCCAATGGGATGACTGGCTTAATCAGTACACTACACTGCAGTATCGAGGCCAGTTCGACGTGGTGCGCCCGGTAGTGCGGAAGTTGGTCGCAGAGATGCGCCAGAACCCGATTGATGTTATTTACCGACCGAAAGACGGCGCAAGCCCTGACGCAGCCGACACGCTGATGGGTATGTATCGCACCGACATGCAGAATAACGCATCGAAGATATCGGTGAATATTGCTGTCCGGGAACAGATTGAATGCGGGGTAGGTCACTGGCGACGTGTTACCCGCTACGAAGACCAGAGCCCGACCAGTAACAACCAGGTTGTGCTGCGTGAGCCGATCCACTCCTCATGTTCCAGTGTGGTGTGGGACAGCAACAGCAAGCAGATGGACAAGTCGGACGCCCGGCACTGCACACTGATCCACTCGATGAGCCGTGATGGCTGGAAGAACTTCGCAGAAGAACATGGGCTTGATGAAGATGTTATCCCATCATTCCAGAGTCCGAACGACTGGGTATTCCCATGGTTGACTCAGGACACCATTCACGTTGCTGAATTCTACGAGGTGGAGCGGAAGAAAGAGACCGTCTACATCTACCAGGACCCGGTGACCGGCGCACCGTCGGCTTACTATAAGCGCGATATCAAGGACGTTATCGATGACCTTGCCGATCGCGGAATGGTCAAAGTTGCAGAGCGTAAGGTAGAGCGCTGCCGGGTGTATAAATCCATCATCACCTGCACCGAAATCCTTAAGGATAAGCAGCTTATTGCTGGCGAGCATATCCCGATCGTACCGGTGTTCGGTGAGTGGGGCTTTGTCGAAAGCAAAGAGGTGTATGAGGGTATCGTCCGCGGCACCAAAGACGGCCAGCGCCTGCGCAACATGATTATGTCGTTCAATGCTGACATCGTCGCCCGTACGCCGCGCAAAAAGCCAACGTATTACCCTGAGCAGATCGCCGGCTACGAGCACATGTACGACGGCAACGATGATTACCCGTACTACCTGCAGAACCGCACCGATGAAAACGGTAACGACCTGCCGCTGGGTGCCATCTCCTATATGGAGAACCCGGAAGTTCCCCAGGCCAACGCCTACATGCTTGAGGCTGCTACCGCGGCAGTGAAAGAGGTAGCGACTCTGGGGGTGGATGCCGAGGCGGTGAACGGTGGTCAGGTTGCCTTCGAGACAGTCAATCAGCTGAACATGCGTTCGGATCTGGAGACGTTCGTATTCCAGGACAACCTTGCGACAGCGATGCGCCGCGACGGGGAGATTTACCAGTCGATCGTCAATGACATCTACGACATTCCCCGCACCGTAACCATCACTCTTGAAGATGGCAGCGAGAAGGAAGTGCAGCTGATGGAGCAGGTGGTTGACCTCGCAACTGGCGAAACAACCGTCCTGAATGACATCAGGGGGCGCTATGAGTGCTACACCGACGTTGGTCCATCCTTCCAGTCGATGAAGCAGCAGAACCGCGCTGAGATTCTCGAGTTACTCGGCAAGACACCGCAGGGAACGCCGGAATATCAGCTCCTCTTGCTGCAGTACTTCACGCTTCTGGATGGTAAGGGCGTCGAGATGATGCGCGACTATGCCAACAAGCAGCTGATCCTGATGGGCGCGAAGAAACCTGAAACGCCTGAAGAGCAGCAATGGCTTGCTGAGGCTCAGATGGCGAAGCAAGGCCAGCAAGACCCGGCAATGGTTCAGGCTCAGGGCGTTCTTCTGCAGGGTCAGGCCGAACTGGCTAAAGCTCAGAATCAGACGCTGTCACTGCAAATCGACGCAGCTAAGGTAGAGGCGCAGAACCAGCTTAACGCTGCGAAAATCGCAGAGATCTTCAACAACATGGACCTCAATAAACAATCCGAGTTTAGAGAGTTCCTCAAAACCGTATCAACCTTCCAGCAACAGCGCAGCGACGATGCCCGCGCCAATGCTGAGTTACTTCTCAAAGGTGATGACCAGACGCATAAACAGCGGATGGATCTCGCCAGCATCCTGCAATCGCAGAGACAAAACACACCTTCCGGCAGCGTAGCCGAGAATCCTCAATAAGAGAGAGTTAATCATGCAAGACACCATCAATATTCAGGAAACTGAAGGCTTAAACACGTCCGGCAATCAAGCAGCGGCATCTGCTGATGGCTCTGTTGTCGATAATGCCAACGACAACGCAGGGCATGAAGAAGGCTTTGAGATCGTCCTGAAAGACGATGAGGTAAAACCAAAGCAAGACCCGGAAACTAACGCACGATTCGCAGCTAAGCGACTGGAGCGAAAGCGTCAACGTGAGCTTGAGCAGCAAGCAGAAGCTGTGAAACGCGGCGAGTTGCCGGAGAACTTACGGGTAGCTCCTGATCTCCCATCTAAGCCAAATGTGACTGACTACTTTGGTGATGACGCCCTGTATAGCAAATACAACGGCGACACCGTCATGGCGGCGGCTGCATTCCAGCAGGCAAACGATGAGTGGAATAACAAATCTTTAGACGCCCGAAGCAATGCAGTAGCAGAGCAAGGTCGCAAGGTTCAGGAGTTCACCCAGCAATCAACGCAATATGTCGAGGCTGCCCGTAAGCACTATGACGCGGCGGAGAAGCTCAATATTCCTGATTACCAGGACAAAGAAGATGCGTTTATGCAGATCGTTCCGGCACCGGTAGCGACTGACATCATGCGCCTCTTCCCTGAGAAATCTGCCGCGCTTATGTATCACCTGGGTGCCAACCCTGAAAAGGCCCGCCAGTTACTGGCTATGGACGGGCAGTCAGCGCTGATTGAGCTCACTCGACTCTCAGAACGCTTAACTCTCAAGCCTCGCGGGCAACAGGTCTCATCCGCTCCCCCTGCAGATCAATCCCTCACTGGCGATGTCTCGGCGGCTAACGTCGAGGCTATGCGCAAAGCCATGGATGCAGCATCAAGCAAGGGTGATGTAGAGACCTATCGCAAGCTAAAGACAAAACTTAAAGGAATTCGATAATGGCATTGAACGAAGGTCAAATCGTTACGCTGGCGGTGGATGAAATCATTGAAACCATGACCAGCCTGACACCAATGGCGCAGAAGGCGGGCAAATACACGCCTCCTGCTGGCGATATGCAGCGCTCCAGCAACACGATCTGGATGCCTGTAGAGCAGGAATCCCCAACTCAGGAAGGCTGGGACTTAACCGGTAAATCAACTGGCCTGCTGGAGCTAAACGTTCCGGTAAGCCTGGGTGAGCCGGATAACGACTTCTTCCAACTGCGTGCTGACGATCTGCGTGACGAAACAGCATATCGCCGCCGCATCAACGCTGCAGCCAAGAAGTTGGCAAGCAACTGTGAAGTGAAGGTTGCGAACCTGGCTGCTGAAATGGGCTCTCTGGTAGTAACCAGCGATGACCCGATCGGCACTGCTGCAGGTTCCGGCTGGGACTTCGTGGCTGATGCAGAAGAAATCATGTTCTCGCGTGAGCTCAACCGTGATTCCGGCCTGTCTTACTTCTTCAACCCGAAGGACTACAAGGCAGCCGGTCACGATCTGATTAACCGCGATATGTTTGGTCGCATCCCTGAAGATTCCTACAAAAACGGCACCATTCAGCGTCAGGTTGCTGGTTTTGATGACGTTCTGCGCTCTCCTAAGCTTCCAGTGCTCCCAGCTTCAACCGCTACCGGCCTGACCGTCAGCGGTGCACAGAAGTTCAAGCCTGTGGCGTGGGATCTGGATGCGGATGGCAACAAGCGTAACGTTGATAACCGCCTGGCTAATGTGGTTCTCTCTTCCACTACTGGCCTGAAGCGCGGCGACAAAATCAGCTTTACCGGCGTTAAGTTCCTCGGCCAGATGGCTAAAAACCTGCTGGCTCAGGATGCGACGTTCTCTGTCGTTCGTGTTGTTGATGGCACTCATGTTGAGATTACGCCTAAGCCGATCGCTCTGGATGACACATCTCTGTCACCAGAACAGCGTGCTTATGCCAACGTGAATACTTCACTGGCAAACAGCATGGCGGTAAACGTGCTCAACACCACCACTGCACGTACCAACGTGTTCTGGGCGGATGACGCGATCCGTATCGTTAGTCAGCCAATCCCGGCTAACCACGAACTGTTCGCAGGCATGAAGACCAAGTCGTTCTCCATCCCTGAGGTGGGACTGAATGGCATTTTCGCGACGCAGGGCGACATCAACACCCTGTCTGGCCTATGCCGTATCGCGGTCTGGTACGGCGTCAACGCAACGCGTCCTGAGTCAATCGGCGTAGGCCTGGCTGATCAGGCGTAACCACTAACCTTCAAGGGGCTTCGGCCCCTTTGTTCATTCTGGAGCAGAACATGACACAGATGGTGTATCGCCAGGGCGACACGAGCAAGTGGAAGGGCGTGGGCTACGACTTCGAGATCATCCCGGAAGAAGATTTGCAGGAATATCTCGATGCTGGCTGGTTTGCGCACCCAGATGATCTGGTGAACTCTCTTGCAGAGCCAGAGCCAGAGCCAGAGCCAGAGCCAGAGCCAGAGCCAGAAGTGAAACCACGTAAAAAGCCGGGGCCGAAGCCTAAGGCGGAAGATGATGCTGATAGCGACTAAAGGCGACATTGTACGCGCAGCGCTTCGTAAGATCGGCGTTGCTTCGGATGCCACGCTCACCGACGTTGAACCGCAGTCAATGCAGGACGGCGTTGATGACCTCGAAACGATGATGGCCGAATGGTACCAGGACGGGAAGGGCATCATCACCGGCTATGAGTTTACCGATCCTGATAACCCGCCAGCCGAAGGCGATGACCACGGCATGCGCTCCAGTGCTGTCAGTGCGGTAATTCACAATCTCGCCTGTCGCATCGCGCCAGATTACGGCATGGAAGCAACCGCCAAGGTCATCACCACCGCCCGCAACGGCAAAGAGTTGCTTGTAAAAAACACGGCGCTGAGTCGTGCCAAGCGAGCACCTTATCCAAATCGGATGCCAATCGGCAGCGGTAACAGCTTCGCCACTCTGAATGGATGGCATTTCTTCCCGGGAGAACAAAAAGATGCCGATCCAGCAACTTCCTCTGATGAAGGGAACGGGTAAAGACTACCGTAACGCCGACTATATCGACTATCTCCCGGTGAATATGCTGGCGACGCCCAAAGAGGTGCTCAACAGTAGCGGATATTTGCGCTCCTTCCCTGGCATAGCAAAGCGATCTGATGTTGCCGGTGCATCTCGTGGGGCGCAGTACAACACCTCTCAGAACGCCGTATATCGCGTTATGGGCGGAAAGCTCTACAAAGGTGATTCAGTAGTGGGTGATGTCGCTGGCTCTTCCCGGGTGACGATGGCGCATGGTCGAGCGTCTCAGGCTGTCTGCGTCGGCGGGCAGGTGGTCGAGTATCGTTACGACGGCACGACAAAGACGGTTGCTAACTGGCCGGTGTCCAGCGGATTCACGCAGTACGAACTCGGTTCTGCGCGCGACATTACCCGATTGCGTGGCCGCTACGCCTGGGCGAAGGATAACTCTGACTCGTGGTTTATCTCAGACCTCGAAGATGAATCCCATCCTGACCGTTACGCAGCTGAGTATCGTGCTGAGTCACAGCCTGACGGAATTATCGGTATCGGTACATGGCGCGATTTCATCGTGTGCTTTGGTGCGACGACCATCGAGTATTTCACCCTGACCGGTGCGACTACTCAGGGCGCGGCGCTGTACGTCGTGAACTCCGCCTACGCTGTGCAAAAGGGTATCGCCGGGACGCACTGCAAAACGCCGTACATGGATGCCTACGCCATCATAAGCAACCCGGCATCTGGTGCGCCGTCGGTATATCTCATCGACTCAGGCCGGGCGACTCCGATCGCCACTGCCAGTATCGAGAAGATAATCCGTTATTACTCAGCGAGTGAGCTAGCCACCGCCGTCATGGAGACGCTGCGCTTTGATGGTCATGAGCTGCTGCTCATCCATCTGCCTGGGCAGGTGCTGGTATACGACGCGGCAGCCAGTCAGAACGGACCGCAGTGGTCTGTGCTGAAAACCGGGCTTGGTGATGATGTCTATCGGGCTATCGACTTCATGTATGAGGGGAATTCCATTACCTGCGGCGACAAGTCAGCTTCGGTGAAGGGTGCGCTGCAGTTCGACATATCGAGTCAGTATGGCGCCCAGCAGGAGCACCTCCTCTTCACCCCTCTGATAAAGGCGGACGGGGCCAGACTGTTCGACCTTGAACTGGAATCCTCGACCGGAGTTGCGCAGTACGCAGATCGCCTGTTTCTTTCTGCCACCGCCGACGGCATCAACTTTGGCAGAGAGCAGATGATTGAGCAGAACGCGCCATTCGTTTACGACAAGCGCGTGTTGTGGCGCAGAGTTGGCCGGGTGCGTAAAAACATCGCCTTCAAGATCCGCGTCATCACCAAGTCACCCGTGACGCTGTCTGGATGCCAGGTAAGGATTGAGTAATGGCAAACAACGCACTCAATACGCCGGTAATCGTCCGGGCAATCGGACTGACAGCCTCATCACTGCCACGCGGTTCCACCCCTGCATATGAGCAATACATCCTGTCTCAGGTTCTGGACTTCACCAGCGTAGCCAACAAGGCCAACGAGGCCGGAGACGGTGCCTATGACGCGCAGGTGAGGAACGATGCGCAGGATGTGCAGTTGCTCGACCATGAGATCCGCCTGGGCGATGCTGAGGCGCAGATTCAGAGTCTGGGTACGCGTCTGACATCAGCAGAGGCTGCCATCGTCTCGCTGGATGGGCGGGTGACCGCAGCTGAAAGCGATATCGACTTCCTCACCAATGAGCTTATCGCGGCGCAGGGAGACATTGCCGATCTGCAAACCGATGTCAGTAGCCTGCAAAGTGACGTATCCGCTCAGGGGCTACGCCTTACCCAGGCTGAATCGGATATCGAAGACATTCAGGCCGATTACGTCTCAAAGACAGTCACCACCGCGCAGTCACTGGCTTCATCACTGGGCGTCGCGACATCGTTTTCCATCGACGGCGTTAAGGTGCTTGGCCCACGTCAAACAGGATGGACGCCGGGAACTGGCTCGCCAAACCTCGCAGCGTTCAATGCCGATCTCACATTCACTGTCGGCGCAGCATACTCACAGGCTGAAGTGCAGGCCATCGCCACGGAACTTATCGCGACGCGCAAGCGCCTTCTGGCACTAGAGCAGGTCATGAGAACCCACGGACTAATCAACTAATGCATATCAAGCTCATCGATAACCCGGTGAAGCTTGCAGAATTCCTCAACAACCCGGCAAACACAGGCAATATCGTAGACAGCGGAGACACATACCTCATCAAGCCTGATGCGGTATACCTCGGCATCTATGAAGGGCTCATGCTGGCTGGCGTCCACGAAGTGCGAAACTTCTGGCACAGCGTTGTGGAGGCGCACGCCGTATATGACCCCGGATTCCGTGGTGAGTATGCGCTGAACGGTCACCGCTTATTCTGCAAATGGCTTCTCGAAAACTCCCCCTTCCTGAACAGCATCACGATGGTTCCCGACACGACGAAATACGGACGCGCAATCATCCGCCTGCTTGGTGCAACGCGTGTCGGGCACCTCGATGACGCCTATATCAGCAATGGCAAGCCGGTCGGGGTCACTCTCTATCAGTTACCACGCTCAAAATATGAGGAGCTAACCAATGCTAATTCATCAAATTGCCAATAAGCACCTCAACCGGGCTGTTTATTGCAAGGGTGGTGGCGGCAGTGATGCAGGCGCCAAAGCCCAGGCTAAGGCAACACAGCAGGGAATCGACCTGCAGCGCGAGATGTGGCAGACGAATATGCAGAACCTTGCGCCGTTCACGCCACTGGCTAAGCAATATGTCCAGCAGTTGCAGGGGCTCTCTACGCTGCAAGGTCAGAATTCAGCGCTCAATGATTATTACAATTCAGCTCAATACAAAGGTCTGGCAGATCAGGCTCGTTATCAGGCTCTTAATGCTGCGGAAGCGACTGGCGGACTTGGCTCTACCGCTACTGGAAACCAGCTTGCGGCCATCGCCCCGCAGCTTGGGCAGAACTGGCTATCAGGCCAGATGAACAACTATCAGAACTTGGCGAATATAGGCTTGGGGGCGCTTACCGGGCAGGCTAACGCCGGGCAGAGCTACGCCAATAACGCCAGCCAGCTTTATCAGCAGCAGGCTAATGCGGCAGCTGCGAATGCTAACCGTCCTTCCGGATTGCAATCCGCACTTGGCGGGGCCGCCTCTGGTGCTGCCTTGGGTACAGCTATTATGCCTGGCTGGGGTACTGCAATCGGCGCCGGTATTGGCGCGCTGGGTTCACTTTTTTAAGAGGTCACGATGGCTACCTGGAATCAGTCAATCAATGGCGGCGGGCTGCTTGCTGGCATTGGCACCAATAACACAAATGCACCTCAAGCCAGTGATGCCAATGCTGCGCTATCGTTCATCCGCCAGAACAATGAGGATGCATGGTCAGGTCGCAACAATATTGGCTTGCAAGGCCTTCAGGGGCTGGCTGGAAACTTGCAGGTGTATAAGCAGGCTCAACAGGCTGAGCGTCAGAAAGAGTTCCAGCGGGCCTATGGTACCGCATATGCATCAGGTGATCGCACTGCGATGCGCAATCTGGCCGCGCAGTATCCAGACCAGATTGAAGCAGTACGAAATGGCATGAAGTTCGTCGATGAAGATCAGCGCAACACCGTCGGCAATCTGGCGGCTGGCGCTCGGTTAGCTGCTGCATCACCTGAAGCAATGGGGGCCTGGTTGCAAAACAATGCCTCTGATCTGCAGAGAGTAGGCCTTGACCCGGCAGAGGTAGCGCAAACCTACCAGCAGAATCCTCAGGGATTCGGTGAGTTCGCTGATCACCTTGGCATGGCTGCGCTTGGCCCTGAGCAGTACTTTGCCGCTCAGGACAAAATCGTAGGTCAGCGCCAGAACCAGCAGAAACTTGAAGAAACAGCACGCAGTAACCGGGCCGGGGAGGCGCTGCAGGCCCGCGGGCAGGACATCACTATTCGCGGACAGAATATCAGCGCACAAAATGCTGCGTTAAGCCGTGAAATTCAGCGCGCCGAAGTGCAGGACAAGGTTCTTGACCGCCAGATCGCCAGAGAAACTAACCAGATTAAGCTGGAAGAGCTCAGGCAAAAGCAACTGGATGTGCGTAGTAAAGCCGATGCTGCGCGCGCGGACCGGCAGGCCGCAGCTCAGGGCGCGGTTGATACTTTCTCTACTGCTCTGGACTCGCTAAGTGAAATTGAACACAGTCCAGGCCTGAAAAAAGCCGTCGGATTTAACTCAGCATTCCCCACAGTCCCAGGCACCGATGCTGCAAACTTCGAGGCGCGACTCGATACCTTCAAAGCTCAGACCTTCCTTCCAATGGTGGCCTCTCTGAAAGGGATGGGGGCGCTATCTGACGCTGAGGGTAAAAAACTATCCGATGCTGTCGGGGCGCTGAGCCCAAAGATGAGCGAGGACGCGTTCAGATCGTCAATTGGCAAGATCCGCACACAACTGGAAAGCAAGCTTGGAACGGTCAAGCGCCAATTTGATTACCAGGAGCCTGCCGCGCCTCAGCAATCGCAACAAGCTCAGCAAACGCAACAGCCGCAACAGGCAGCACCGGCACAGGCGGCAGGCGGATACTCTTCACTATGGGGTGATTAATGGCAAAGGCATGGAAAGACGTGGTTGCGTCTCAGCAATATCAGTCTCTGGCACCAGATGCGAAGGCCGCAGCGCAAGAGCAGTATTTCAATGAGGTTGTGGCACCGCAGGCGGGCGATCAGGCTGAGCAGGCGCGGCAACAGTTCTATGCAGCATATCCAGTCGCCACCGCAGAGCAGCAACCATCTGAAATGTGGCGCGATCAGCCGCAGCCTGGCGGACAGAGTGCAGCATGGGGAGAGCGTGCGCCGCAAACCAGAGGGCAGCAAATTGGCGAAGCTGTAATGGAAACTGGCCGTGGTCTTCTCCAGGCTGGCGTAAATATTGTGAATATTCCGGCAGAGTTGGCTGATGCCATTACCAGCTCCGGGGCATGGGCCGGACAAAAACTCGGCTTAGGTGATGGCACCTACACTCCAGCGCCACGAGTGACTACTCAAGGTCTGGAACAGGACTTCGGGCTAAGCCGCGGAACTCTCACCCCAAACACTGAGGAGGGCCGGATCTTTGCTGAGGCTTTGCCATACCTAACTCCAGTAGGGGCTGAGCGCATCGCCGCAAGCGCGCCATCGTTAGCGGGCCGAGTGGCTAACACCGCCGCTCGCCTCACCGCAGAGAACGTGACTGGCGCTCTGGCTGCCAACAGTGGTGAAGATGGGTCGGCATCTAAATTCCTCGGTGAGCTTGGAACTGGTGTCGCCGCGGGCGGCGCAGTTAACCTGGCGGCAAAAGGGATCGGTGCTGGTATTCGGGCGCTTGGTAACCGTGGTGTTGAAGAGGCCGCAGGCAACCTCCGCAATGTCATGACGCAAGGCGCCCAGCCAAGCAATATCGACGACACCGCCCGCATTATTGCCGCATCACCTGACAGGTCTGTGCTGCAGCGTAATGTGCAAGTTGGTGCTGCGACGCCGGAAGCTGCCTCTGTGACGCCGCAGGTATACCGCGCAGCTGAAGAGGTGAGACCTAATCAGAGCGTCATTGATGCAGCCAAGCGCCTGGGGATGGAAAGCGAATTACTCCCGTCTCACTTCTCCAATAACCCGACGTACCGGGCAATTGAGCAGGGTCTTAAATCAGTACCCGCCAGCCAGTTGGCGGCTAAAGAACACACCGCGATCGCTTCACTCGCTCAGAAAGCCGACGACCTGATCGAAATGGCCGGCGGCCAGCAAAACAGGGTAGCTCTTTCCGACCGGTTCAAAACTGAGTCGACAAAGGCTATCGATGCTCTTACATCGCAATCAGATGCTATCTATAGCGACATCAGCAAAGCTATTCCGGCCAGAACTCAGGTGGCCGCCAACAGCACCCTCGACCTCCTGAAGAGTAAGGCGGAAGATCTCGGTGGGTTGGAGAACCTCTCCCCAGCAGAACGTACTGTCCTAAGTCGCATGCAAGGGAAGACAGTTGTTAATCCTGATGGCACCAAAACAGTGACGCCGCCAACATTTGCACTGCTGGATAATACCCGGAAGCAGATCGGCGCAGCGCTCAGTAGAGGTGAGGGACCATTCAAAGATCAAACCAGTTCTGAGTTGAAGCGGCTTTACTCGGCTATCACTGATGACCAGGCGGCGGTTGCTGCGGCCAATGGCATGGGTGATAAGTGGAATGTAGCCAAAAGCCTTGTGGCGCAGCGTAAGCAGCTTGAAGACCACATGGTGACGGCTCTCGGGAAAGATCTGAGCGGTACGCTTTCAACGCGCCTGTCTCCGGCGATGCAGAACCTCAGGAAAGGTAACGTGTCGCAGTTCAATCAACTGATCGATGCTACGCCGACACATATGCGGCAGGAGGTTGTAGCCTCAGCACTGAATGACGCTTTCACGCTGGGCTCAAGGAAAGAGCAGCAACTGAACATCCCTGGCTTCGTGGACTGGTACTCGGGCGCACAGCGTAATGGGTCGCTTTCTGCTGTCACTAAGCATCTACCGGCTGACGCTACGAAACGCCTTCGCGATCTGTATACAGTCGCCAACGGCATCCGCACAGCGAAGACCAGCGAGATCTCCACCGGCCGCATTCAGTCGCTTCTTGACCAGTTCGACAAGGAAGGCGGCATGGTTTCGAAGATTTACGATATTGGGAAGAAGGCAGCGGCGGCAGAAGGCATAAGCACTCCAATCGGTATGCCGGGAGTTGGGGCTATGTCAGTTATCGCATCTTCAATGGCGAAAACCAAAACGGCACGAACGGTGGCAGCAGATCAGTTGATAGCATCCAGCCAGTTCCGCAATGCAGCGCGTTTAATGGCGTCCGCAGATACTGAAAGGCTGCTGTCGGCACGGAGAGCGGCTGAAAAGGCTTTAACGAAAAGCCAGCAGTATCAGCGCTGGGCTAAAACCTTAACGACCGCAGAAAAGCAGGCGATCGCAAAGGTTGGCCTTTTGAGTTGGCTGCAAAGTACGCCGGATGAACAGTCACGCTGATGCTCAGCGCCTTTCAAGCATCATGTCTTTAATCTGCTCGATGGCGGTTCCTTGCTGCTCAATCTCCTCGTTGGACTTTTTAATGAGAAGCTCGTGAGCATCAAGGCATTTGATGGAAATTTCGTTGGTGGATTTGATGCTGTTTAGTGCCCGGACGGCTTTTGTCAGCGCGATAGCAATATAAGCTAGCACAATGAAAATCAGCCAAAGAACCAGATCCATAATCGCCTCCTGTGTTTTTGCATACTTTACATCTGATGCTGCAAACCTCAAGCGTATGAATGGATCTAATTAAGCGAGGCGACACATTACATTTCGCAAAGTCGATGTTAAATTAGCTGAAAATACATCACGCATGGAAAGGTTATGTTTAAAAAAGTCGGCGTTCTTCTGCTTGTTCTTATTGCTTCTGGCTGCGCAACCTCGTCTAAAACATATGGGCCGGATGGTCGAGAGGCCTACACAATCGACTGCTCTGGCCTAGGCGGAACGTGGGGATCATGCCTGACGAAGGCTGGAGACCTGTGCGGAGCTAAAGGCTATGACCTACTGACCTCTGCCGGTGATAAAGGACTAGTTGCTGTTGCTGATCCAAATCAGGCTTTTATGAGCAGCACCATTTCTCGAAACCTGCTCGTATCCTGTAAGAAATAAATTGCAGCCCACTCCGGTGGGCTTTTTTATATCCTGCGCCTACTTCTTGCGATAAAAATCGGCAAGTTTATCGAACACCATTTTCTGGATCTCTTTCGAAGCCAAGTCTGCCTCGCGTTCTGCTTCATCCCGATAACCAGCCACTGGTGATGGCCGGGACAGTGACTCCTCCATCGTCGCCACAATCTCAGCATTGATTGAGCGATTATTCATTTTTGCACGCTGCTTTATTTTCGCGTGAAGCTCATTTGAAAGTCTCAAGTGAAACTGTGCCTCATCGTACTTGCTGTACATCATTGATGCCTCGCCAGTTAATGGACTGGCATCGTAAACCGACCGAATAACTCACAATAGTACCGTTTAGGTACGTTATCAAACTTCACCGCAGCTCGCCTGTGGGGATAACTTGCGCCCGGAGCACAGCAAATGTCAGATATTACCGCGAATCTGGTTATTGGAATGCCAGCACAACTCTTTACGCTGGCCCGTTCATTCAAAGCCAATGCCAATGGGAAAATTTATATCGGCCAGCCTGATACGGATCCGACCAATCCGGCGAATCAGATTCAGGTCTATGTCGAAAATGAAGATGGGTCGTTAGTTCCGGTTCCCCAGCCAATTATTATTAATACAGCCGGCTTCCCGGTTCTGAATGGGCAGATTAAGAAATTTGTCACCGTTCAGAATTACAGCATGGAGGTGCGTGACGCTTATAACGCTCAGCAGTTCTATTTTGAAGATGTCGCTAAGTATGACCCTGACAGGCTGCGTGCTGATTTAGCAAAATCAACTGGCTCGGAGTTGATTGGCGTTCAGGCTCCATTTACTAATGCTGTACCACGAACTCAGGCCGCCAAAAATGGCGATACTATCAGCATTAAAGATTTCGCAAACGTAGTGGGCGATGGGGTTCATAACGACACAGCTGGAATTAACAATGCAATTATTGATGTCTTTAATGCCGGAGGTGGGGTTATTAACTTTCCTCCAGGCGTTTACTTGATTAATGGGCCGATTGTCCCGCGTCGCGGCGTTATTTGTAAAACCCCACCCGGAACTGTGATCATTAAACTGGCGGATAACTCAAACACAGGCATGGTTGAGAGTTATAAGTTTGACACCCTTAAGGCAAATGACGCTTATTCAATCGCAGATGATCCAGATTTTACGCAGGATTATGGGTTTGATGGTTTCATCTTCGACGGAAATATTTCCAACCAGAGTACTGCATCCCTTACTTATGGCGTGAAAATGTATGGTCGCAGGATTCAGCTAAAACGTTGCGTGATTGGCAACGTGGCGGGTGTTGGATTGTGGACGTATTGCACGGAACAAAAGGGTGGTACCTACACAATCGACAAGACATCTATTCCTGGCTGTATCGATGAACTTGAGATTATGAATACCTTTGAAGAGGCGTGGATTTATGATGGTCCATCCGACATACCAATCGGCTCTGTCGTTACCAATGAATGTGGCGACAAAAGCAATAACGGCACAACGCCACAAACGTCACGACACTTCCCTGGTCAGCCTGTTTACTCGGTGTACGTCACGGAACAGACATCTATTTGCGCCAAATACATGAACCTGAACGGCGCACTGTTCGGCAAGTTGCTTTATGTGGCTGATAACAACCGATGCATCATTGATACCCTCATTTCTGCCGGTGGCTGGGGTAATATTGAGATTGGTGTAAACGTATCTGGTGGGATAAACACACTTTACGCTCAGGCTAATGTCCGTAACTGGGGTGGAGTCATAAAACCATTCGTACTGAACCGTTCAAATAAAATGGTGTTTGGCAAGGTTCACATACGTCGCGGATCTGCACTCCCCTCCTCTGATGGCGTGGTTGATTCAGGTGGCGGCGTATGGTTACAAGTAACCGCTGGTCAGGCGAGCGACAATGGCGGCAACTTGTTTGTTGCAGATTCCGCAGATATCAAGGTAAACATTAAGGCTGTCGGTGTGGGCTCGACAGACGCGAGTGGGAATGTCTCAGCGGTGCTGGTGACGACCTCAAAGGCCGACAGGCTCGACGCTGAAATACTGGTGAACAATGTCAGTCTCATCTGGCGCAATGAGAAAGCCAACCTTAACTGCTTCGTCCGTATTCAGGGTGACGTGGGATCAGGAAACGCGCTCATGTCTGGCGTTGCATCCCCCCCGGGAATTAGTAAAAACTCACTTTCTGAGCTAAAACTATCATGTTTTGATGGCTCCGGGGCGAAAAAAACAAATAGTTTCTTCGGTGTGGGCGCAGTTGACCTGACATCTACTGGCGGAAAGACTGTAGCTATTCCACACACTCTGTGGAGAGCCCCAACCGTGGAAGAGATACAGTCTTCACTACGACACAGTGGCTTTACTGCGCCGGGGTCGTTCTCACAGGCTTACATAAACTCTTTCGATGCGACACAGGTGGCGTTCAGGGTTGAGGTAACTACTGCGGCCACAGGCACTCCCATCTCACAGGTTGTATGCCGAATAAACTAATGGCTTTTGAAACAGGCAATGGAGCTTGATCTGCAACTCCTTTAAAACTACTGTATATAAAAACAGTATAAAGGAGTGCAGATCATGCCCCGCCGTCACGACATTCACGCCGCATTTGTGGCCGCAGTACAGCTAAACCCCAAGGGCTACCGATGCTTGCGTACTGAAGACTTTATCCGGGAACTTGCAAAGGTCCATTGGCATTTCAGCCGGGCCGATGCCAACGAGTGGATAGAGCGATACCAGGAGTGCTTCGTCGACAAGACGCCGGACGACAGTGAGAATCGCCTCTGGATGCTCCGCAACATGGGGAGGGTGCTCTGATGGGATTTCCTTCACCGGCAGGCGACTATGTAGAGCAGCGGTTAACACCTGAGCGCATCTGCGGTATAGGCATGGACAGCCGCATACTGGAAACGTCGGCAGGCTTTGCCGTTATCGAACCGGTTACCAGGCTGGTACAGAATCAAGTCCTGCTGATTTTGTCCGGCGGCCGCACTCAGTTTGCCCGGGTCATGGGCAGGGCGTTGATTTGTGATGATGGTGAAGCGATAGAGGGATCTGCAGCGGAAGAGGTTGAGGTGATGGGGCGGGTGACGTACTTCATCAACAGTGCGATCGAAGACGACAGGGTGGTGTGAGACAAATGTGGGACACTCATGGCTTTTCTGGCTTTGTCGTGTCTTCACATCTTTTGGCATCATGGGACGTGTGAGCGCAGGGATGATGCGGTAAGTTACTGTGTTAAAAAGCAGTTCTTATAATTCGTAATGCGAAGGTCGTAGGTTCGACTCCTATTATCGGCACCATTCAAACGTCTCCTAACGTCTACTCAAGTCTATTAAAACCCCGTATAATCTAGCAATACAGCCCTCTTTAGTATTTTGAAGTCTACTGGCATATCCCAAAATCTACACGTGATTGGGGGTATATTAGGGGGTATATGCTGTTCGGTCTTATGGAGATACCCCCAGATGAAGCTCAACGCCCGCCAGGTCGATACCGCCAAGCCCAAGGATAAGCCCTATAAACTTGCTGACGGGGGTGGGCTTTACCTTCTTGTTAATCCCAATGGTGCTAAATACTGGAGACTCAAGTATCGGGTGGACGGAAAAGAGAAACTGCTCGCTTTAGGTGTGTATCCAGACGTTACCCTAGCCGATGCGCGTTCTAAACGTGACGAGGCAAAAAGGGGTATCGCTGGGGGTATCGATCCTAACAAAGCAAAACGGGAAGAAAAGGCCAGTCGCGAAGCTCAGGTAAACAACACATTTCTGGACATTGCTACGGAGTGGCATTCGAGTAAGTTAAAGAAGTGGTCTCCCGGGTATGCCTCCGACATTATGGAAGCATTCAAAAAAGATGTGTTTCCCTACATTGGCAAAAAGCCAATTGCGGAGATTAAGCCGCTTGAACTGCTGAATGTGCTTCGTCGAATGGAGGGGAGAGGGGCTACAGAGAAAGCCAAAAAAGTGCGGCAGCGTTGCGGCGAGGTTTTTCGTTACGCCATCGTTACTGGCAGGGCTGAATATAACCCCGCTCCAGATCTCACCAGTGCCATGCAGGGGCATGAATCCAACCACTACCCTTTTCTGAATGCGCCAGAGCTTCCCGCATTTTTTGAGTCTTTATCCCGCTACTCAGGCAGTGAGCTGGTGGTGTTGGCTGCGCGCTTGCTCATTATTACCGGCCTCAGAACGGGCGAATTGCGCGGGGCATCTTGGCAAGAAATCGATGAGCAGGTCGCAGTATGGGAAATCCCTGCTGAACGCATGAAGATGCGCCGTCCACACATGGTTCCTTTATCCCAGCAGGCCCTATCCATCATTGCGCGTATTCGTGAAATCACTGGTAGATACCCTCTTATGTTCCCAGGGCGTAACGATCCACAGAAAACTATGAGTGAGGCCAGCATTAACCAGGTGTTTAAGCGGATTGGATATGCCGGGAAAGTAACAGGCCACGGATTCCGCCACACCATGAGCACAATTCTCCACGAACAGGGCTACAACACAGCGTGGATTGAAACGCAGCTGGCACACGTCGATAAAAACTCTATCCGCGGCACGTACAACCACGCCCAGTATTTGGACGGCCGCCGCGAAATGCTCCAGTGGTATGCCGACTATATGGATAGCTTGCAGCAGGGCGGGAATGTGGTTCACGGCTCGTTTGGTAAGGTCTCATAACTGGACGAATAGACAGTATCTGTATACCGGAGTAGACTTCTGTAAGCGTATAAAGAATAAGGCTATGTCTAGGCTGATCCCCGAAAACCCGTACACCTCTGCGGGCTGACATAGCCGCCAAAATCAGAGGGCGTGAGGTGGCGTTATGCTAGACATCGCTGAAGTGCTTAAAGCACGAGAAAATGAGTTTATAAGTTTAAGAGAATTGATTACTCGTATCAGACTACAGCAACCACATGTCAGTGAGTCTGATATCGCAAGTTTTTTATACATTGAAAATAGTAATAGAGATCTCCCTGAGTGGGTGAAGAAAGGCATTGCAAGCACGATTGAAGGGACCGATGGTGGATACCAAGACTCAGAATTGGAAACTCTTCTGAAGGTTATTCATGAGGAAGGTCATATGCCTGAGGTGACTCCACCACCTCAGCCTCCTATGGACTTCGATGATGATATTCCATTCTAGATCTGGAGATTAATGTTATGGCGGGATGGGGACAGCCGGCGCAAGACCATTGGTCAGCACCAGCATTTGATACATATGGCTTTAGGCGCTCCGAGCTGAAGCAGTTAGCGGATAAGCTTGGAATTGACCTTTCAACTCCTCTTGAGGACGTTAAGCCCACACCACTGAATGGTGTTGAGCAAAAACCACTTAGTGAAGCTGATGTTGAGATCCTGAAAATGGAAATTGACTCGCTTAAAAAGCAGGTTAGAAAGCTCGAAAATGAACGCCCTATTTTAATTAATAGGTATCGGGAAGATGACCCTCTATACCTTGCGATTAAAATTCGGAACCAAGAATGGGCAAAGTACGATCCTGAGAATGATAGGCAAACAAGAGGCAACCAAACAGCGATTGTGAAAGACCTGGAGGATAAGGGCTTTTCGAATGTCCAAGCCAAAGCAATCGAAATGGTCGCTTGCCCAATTAAACGTTAAGCAATTAACACCCTCAGGGATTATGCAGCATGATGCTTACCCTCAGGGTGAAAATGAAATTTTTATCCGTACCCTCAGGGCAACACCTGGCTTACCCTGAGGGTACGATTACAAATAGATCCACCGAGTACCCTAAGGCCTTAGGGTTTTTGATCAAGAATTATCCCTCATGCCTGAGGGTATGATTTTTTTAGATTTTTTCATGCCATCATTTATCTCGTAAACCGCAATAGACGTTACGAGGTAAACATGTCTCAGTCATTAATTCGATTCGCTGAAGTACAAAAGCGCACTGGTTACAGTAAGGCGTGGTTGTATCGCCTGATGAGCCAGCAACGTTTCCCCGCCGCCATTAAAATTGGTTCTCGCTCTATCGCTTTTATCGAAAGTGAAATTGACGAGTGGATCAATCAGCGTATCGCTGAATCACGTGGTGAGGTGGCCTGATGCAAATAAAAAACCGCCCGGAGAAGGCGGCAGTGCAGGAACGTTACAGCCCTGATACTACGCCAGTCATCCAGATAAAGCCAGTCAGCAAAAACGAAGCGTTTGCCACTCTTTTGCTGAAACAGCCACGTGGCGTTAATGCCCTGGACACCAATGCCCGCTCAGTAGACGACTTCGACCAGATCGGCACCGGCGCAAAGTTTTACACCACCTGTCTGCACAGCGATGTGTCAAAGTTCCGCAACCAGCACGGCGTTGATATTGCCGGAGAGAATGAGCGTTACCAATCGCGTCATGGCTATTCGGCTCACTTCACCCGCTATCGTCTGCCGGATCGCAATGCCGCATTACGCATTGTCACCCTGATTAACCGCTGGCGCGCAGAACGCGGCGCAGCCTCTATCCCTGCCGTCGAAGCGCAGCATCTTATTAACCAGTTCCCGGACACCACCGCCGCCTAACGGAGCCTGAAATATGAAACTGAATAATATGACCTTAACCGGTCAGGGCCTCGCTCACCCTGAATCCAGCCAGAGCGACATTTTGATTATCCATAAAGCGGAGCCCCGTATTGATTCTCGCGTCATTTCTGAGCGCGCCGGAATACAGCATGACAGCCTGAGCGCAACGATTAAATCGCACCAGGACAGATTGCGCGAGCTGGGAGCATTGCCCCGTCAGTCACTGAAAGAATTACCCGATTTGAAATCGGGAAAATCCGGACGCAAACGTGGACGTCCGGAGATTAGCTATCTGTTGAACGAGCCGCAGCTCGACTATCTGCTGCGCATCATCCGTGGGCGTGATTCTGAGCGTGTTAACCAGTTCAAGCTGGATGTCACCAAAGCGTTTGCACGTCGCCGCGCTGCCGGGCCGGTACGTCGTGAATATCTGCCGGGTTATCACGAAAGCCGTGACGGGCTGAAAGCGCTGGGCGCACAGCGTCACCATTACATCAATCTGGCTCGTGCTGAAAACCGCGTGGCCGGTCTTTCTGATGGTGAGCGCGGCAGCGCCGATGAGCAGCAGCTGGGCGTACTGATCGTTATGCAGAAGATTGAGCAGGCCGCATTTCAGGAAGCGATTAACAATGGCATGACCCCGACAGATGCGGTGAGAGAGGTAGCTAAGCGCATGGAGGCATTTGCCAGTCTGATGAGCGGCAGCCCGGTTCAGGAGGTTACCCATGTGCGATAAGCCAGTTTACCAGGCCAGCCCGGCTGACATTTCCGTTATCCGGTTTGAAGGCGCAAAAGTGCGGATCGTGAAAGTAGCAGGTGAGCCGTGGTTTGTTGCTTCCGATGTATGCCGGGCGCTTGAAATCAGTAATACCACCGAAGCGGTGTCCGCTCTGGATAGCGATGAAGTAATGACCCTAACTTTAACCGAGGGTCATTCTGGTAAACGTGGTGGTGCGCGCAGTTGGAACATGGTTGCAGAGTCCAGTTTCTACAAACTGATCGCCCGCAGCCGCAAGGCCACCACTCCGGGCACGTTCGCCCACCGGTTCAGTAACTGGGTATTCCGCCAGGTCATCCCATCCATCCGTAAAACCGGCTCATATGGTGTGCCGTTCGCGTTCCTGAACGACTTCACCCGCCGCAAAACGCAGTACACCCGAAAGGCCAGCAAGCGCGGCCACGACCTGCAGGCGTGCCGTAAGGAGAAAGAGAGCCTGAACCGGGAAGAGGATCAGCTCTGGCGCGATCACCAGCCGCAGCTGCCGGAAGTAGAGGGCACCGCAAATGACTAATGACGTGAATCAAGTTTTGCACCCTATGTACAAAAAGGGCTTGCCGTTCGTCCCCAACCAGGTTTATGGTTATAGCGTACCAGCAAAATCTGGTACCGGGATTGGCGTCCCGGAATTGTCAAAGGCGACACATGACGCGCCGAGCGTCTTTTTTTGTGTCGTTAATTCAGTACACCCTTTTTTCAGCGATACGGGTATAATCCGTGCCGCTCACAAAATTATGGTGGGCTGGATGGGGGCTTCTTCGGAAGCGCCGGTTACCTTTGACGCCGGTTACGCCAACCCTGTTCAGTCCATCACCAGTGAAATTGGCGTTTCCGGTGATGGGTTCTATGCCCAGTCAAAGGAGGCTGCCAAATGTTGGCTACTACCCCTACCCAAAATCCGCAATTTATCTGGATTATCGCCGCTGTTCGCCGCGATTGTCCGACAATCAAACCTGTTCTTCACCATGTTGCTGCTGCGACTGAGCGTGATGCTCGTCGTTCTCTGGTGCGTGATCACGTCTGTTTCTTCGCAGGTCGCATCCGTCAGGGGGTGGCCCATGCCTAAACCTTCACATAAATCCCGCATTGCGACAGTCATGCAATCCATTGAACAGGCATCCGCTGTTCTGATCGCCATCAGCCATGCAACCGAAAGCATGGAGCCCTGCGATATTTCCGACGCCATTGATGCCTGCTCAGGTCTGGTCAATAAAGCGCGAGCTGAACTGGCGATTATGGAGGGTGAAGCATGAAGATCGATATCCTTTATCGCCATCCGGCAGATTTAGCGGCCGAAACCATGCTTGGCCGTTTGCATGGTTACGCCGCCACATCCACGCAGGCAAGTCGAACCGTTGAGCGCATGACCCGTACCCGTGCCGGGCTGGTTTACATCATGACTGAACTTCTCCCCTCTCTCGATAAAGAAAAGGGCCAGGAGCTTTATTGCTGGCTGGATAAAGTTCTGACCCTGGTTGATGTAACACGCATTGATGCGGAGGGTGAGGCATGAGCAAGCTTCAACTGATTGATGCCACCTGTCAGGTAGAGCAGGCGCAGGCCGTCTTATCCATGTGGCTGGAAATTACCACCAAAGACTCCCATCCCGATCTGCCTCGTCTCATCGGTTCCGTTCTCACGCTGTTGCATGGCGTCCCGGAGGCAATGGATGAGGCGGAGGAGCAGTTAGCTGATTACGTGATGCGAGAACACCGGGAGGGCAAGGCATGAGCAACGTTCTGTCATTTCCTGAAAAGTCAGGCAATCCCGGCTTTACCAGCATTGAGTCAACGCCGGACGGAATCCGGCTTGATAACCGGCTGGTGGGCTATACCACCGCTATCCGTCAGCTTGATACCGGACGTTTTGATACCTCGCTGGGTGACGGCCTGCGCCTGGCGGCGGAGATCCAGCTTGGTGAAACCCGCGGATGGTTCAGTCCCACCGATGAACAAATGGCGCTTACCTGGCGCTGGATTGTGTCCTGCCTGTTTATCTGTGAGCAGCAGCGCGCAAACGGCACCGTGGAGGTGGCTAACGAGGACGGCGGAACTGATCGGGCGGTTATCTATGCCGGAGAACAGGGTGGCCTGAGCGTCTATCCAGCGACGGAACGATTCTCACTGGCAAGCCATATCGAGGCGCTGGCAATTGAAAAGTATGGCGTGGAAACGGGCCTTCCGCTGGCTGTGAAGATGTATCAGGGCATGACCGAGGTGGATCCATGTAGTGGGGCCCTGCGCCTGTCGCAGATGGGGCGTGAAGGACTGGCAATGCTTCACGACGGGTTTATTGAAATGCTGAATACCGAAGGTATGCCAGCAGCGCCGATCGCGCACTAAGGGAGGCGACATGATCACCAAAAATTTCCGTCTGAATGCGCTGGCAAACCAGTACGCGGCGGCACTGTACCAGCATATTACCACCACCAGCGGCGGCCATTTCATGATTGACGCTGGCAGCCAGCCAATCCGCGTTGAGATTGCCGGTGGCGTTAAAGGTGTCCGGGACTTAATCGACGGCTTCGCGCTGGAGGCCCTAAAAGAGCAGTACCCGCACGGGCAATGGGAGGGCATTGGCATTGAGCTGCTGGGCCGTTGCGTAAATGCTGACGGTCTAACGCCTGCCGGTATTGAGATATGGCAAAGCATGAATGCGGATATGGGCGCGACCGTTGCCGGGAGGAGTAATGCGTAATATCGACATGATCCGCCAGGTAGCGGATGCCGCTGCCGGTCGCTGGCCTGACGTGCTTTCCCTGCTGGCTATCGACGTTCCCGCCTCGCCGCGCGCACAGGTGCCATGCCCGGCATGCGGTGGTAATGACCGCTTTCGGTTTGACGACGACGGACGCGGAGCGCACTTCTGTAACGTGTGCGGGGCCGGTGACGGGCTGGAGCTGGTGAAGAAGGTCAATAACTGCGATACGACCCGTGCCGCGCTGCTGGTGGCGGATGTGCTGGGGATGGATGTACGCGCCATGCACAAATCAACCGGAGAGGATGTATCACAGCTGGCGCAGCGCCGGGCCGAACGTGAGCAGCAGCAGGCTACAGAGCGTCGGGACATGGCGGCGCGGTTCGCTGCCAGTCTGGACAAACTGATCGCCCAGTCGCTGCCGGGAGAGCCTGTTTATCTGACTGCGCGCGGTCTGGGTGGCTTTACTTTCCCCGTTCTGCCGGATGGCTCCCTGATGCTAACTCTGGCGAGCAGCGCCGGTATCACCACTGCCGTGCAAATCATCGCGCCTGACGGCGGCAAGCGCCTTATTTCAGGATCTGCCATTACCGGGGCGTGGCATGCCGTGAACGTGCCTGAAGAGACTCCGCTGCCGGAGCCTCAGACGGTGATTATTGCCGAGGGGCTGGCGACGGCCCTGACTGCCCACCAGCTCCGCCCGGACGTGCTGGCGGTGGCCGCAATTAATGCCGGAAACCTGAAGCCGGTGGCGCTGGCGATGCGCAGCCGGTACCCGGAGGCGCAGATCATCATTGCGGCAGATAACGACTGGCATGCAGAGGGCGAGACGGATGACCGGGGCAAACTGAAGGTGAACACCGGGCGCATCAGCGCAGAGAAAGCCGCCCGGGTCGTTACCGGATGGGTGGCCCTGCCTGCAGGCGATTTCAAAGCCGACTGGGACGATCTACGCCAGCGCGACGGCATTTCCGACACACGTGCCGCGTTCATTGAATCACTGTATCAACCACAGGGAGAAGAAGTATCTGTGTTACCTGAAGTGACCGTGAAAGATAGCGCCAGCCAGAAACAGATCGCACATAAGCCCTGGGTGGCATGCCGTCACAATGGCCTTTACTGGGTGGAACCAAAACCCAACAAAGACACCGGCGAAATTGACGAGAAAGAAACCTGGCTGTGTGACGAGCTGGAAACCGTCGGCATTGGTCAGGACGGGCGTGAAAGTTACCTGGTGATCCGGCTTAAACCGGAGGGCAGCGCCGCCGTGATGTTTGAGGCGGTACCGCGCCGGGAAGTGGGCCAGCCTGCCGGTTGGGCGCGCCTGCGCTCGCGCGGGGTAAACATCACCACCCGCAAATCCCTGCTCGATATTCTGGGCGATCACCTGCAGAGAAAGGGTGAGCGAACACAATGGACCATCACCCAGACCGCCGGCTGGCATTGCGGCGCTTACGTCATGCCAGACGGGGAGATTGTCGGCACGCCGGATATGCCAGTGGCGTTCTGCGGCGGCACCTCGGCGGTGGCGGGCTACGTGGTGCGCGGCAACGTTAAGCAGTGGCGTGACAACGTGGCAGCGCTGATGCGGGGCAATCAGTCAATGATGCTGGGTGCGCTGGTGGCGTTTGCGGCCCCGCTTAACTCGCTGGCGGGCGGATCCTGCTTCGGTATCCACCTGTTCGCGCAGTCTTCTGCCGGGAAAACCACGACCGTGGAAGCCGCTTCCAGTATCTACGGTGTACCGGACATGCTGAAACTCTCCTGGTTCACTACGGCCTACGGGATGACGGTGGAAGCAGCCTCACGCAATGACGGCTTCCTGCCCATTGACGAGATCGGCCAGGGCGGGGACGCGAAACAGGTATCCACCAGCGCCTACACGCTCTTTAACGGCGTCGGCAAGGTTCAGGGAGCCCGGGAAGGCGGGAACCGTGCAGTACTGCGCTGGACGGTGGCGGCACTCAGCACCGGCGAGGAGGATTTTGAAACCTTCATGCTGAAAAGCGGGATCAGCCCCAAGGCCGGGCAACTGGTGCGCCTGGTCAGTGTGCCGTTCGTGGATACCGTGGAATTTAACGGCATGGATGACGGTGACCAGCACTCCCGGGCAATTAAACGGGAGGCGGCACGTTACTGCGGTGCGGTGGGGCGTGAGTGGATCGCGCTGCTGGCCGCTGACAAAGAGGCTGCCATCCAGATGGTAAATACCCGGGAATCTGAATGGCTGGAGAGCCTGCCGGAGGGAGCCTCACCGCAGGTTAAGCGCGTGGCAACACGCTTTGCGTTGCTGGATGCGGCGGCAGCGCTTTCAGCACCACTGACAGGGTGGAGCGCCAGCGAGTGTAGTACTGCTGTTCGCCTGAGCTTTAACGACTGGCTGGAGAATTACGGACTGGGCAACCGTGAAAAGCACCAGGTGGTGACCCGGGCGCGCGACTTCATTCAGCGCTACGGCCTTTCACGGTTCCAGCCTTATGCCACAAGCAAGGTAAACGGCAACATGGATGAAACCCACGCCCAGCGCATCCTGAACCTTGCCGGGTATCTGGTTGACGGCCGCCGGGAGGACGGGCGCAAGGAGTACCACATCATCCCGTCAGTGTTCGAGACGGAGATCCTGTGTGGCATCCAGAAGAAACTGGGTGGTGAGGCGCTTGAGGATGCCGGAATGCTGGTTCGTAAGGAGAAGGGGAGGCTTGACAGCCGCACCATCAGCATCAACGGCACGCAACAGCGGTTTGTGGTTCTGGTGGATGTGGAAGAGGACTAATCCAGCCAGCAGTAAATCTCGTATACGCGCGTAAATGGCTGGGATAAGTGGGATAACGGGATAAACAGACAGTGATTGCTTATATAACAGTAAGTTAATGTATTTAAGTTTATACCAAAGTTATCCCAGGTTATCCCGCAAATCAGCCTGATACGAGCCAGTTTTTCTCTATAGTGTGAGGATTTCACCCATGACAGCACAGATTTCAGCTTACGGGCGGCTGGTGGCAGATGTGCAGAGCCGCACCACCAGCAACGATAAACCGATGGCATTTACTCGCATGGCGGTGGCGCTGCCGTGTCAGAAAGCAGAGAACGGAGAGGCCACCTTCTGGCTGGCGGTCACCGCCTTCGGCAAACAGGCCGAGGCGCTGGCGAAGCACCAGAAGGGCGACATGGTGAGCGTGGCGGGCAATATGCAGGTGAACCAGTGGACGGGTAACGACGGCGGCACGCAGACCGGGTATCAGGTGATCGCCGACAGTGTGATCAGCGCCAGAACGGCACGCCCGGGAGGGAAGAAAGGTCAGCAGGGGCAGGCAACCGACGCGCTGCGCCGCGCGCAGGAGCAGCGACCACCCGTGCAGGGCTATGAGGACTACGACCAGACCCCGCCATATGATGATCAGGTGCCATTCTGAGGAAGCCGAATGATGAATGAAAACAAACGCCCCGTATTGCGCCTGAAACGCCCCACAGCAACCGCAAACGCAGCGGCAGGCAAAGAGGCGAATACAACATCGAAAGCCCCGCAGAAGGCCGCAGGCGCAGCAGGAGGCACAAAGCAGAGCAGGCACAACCGCAAAAAGCTGGAACTGCTGGTGACTCACTGGCCGGAAGTCTTCAGCCTGACGACGCCGCGTCCGCTGGCGGTGGGGATTGATAAGCAAATCGCCGCCGATATGGATGCCCGGAGCCTGACCGGTGCCGGGAAGGTGCGGGCCGCTATTGCCATGTACACCCGGCGCATTGGCTACCTGAAAGCACTGATCGCAGGCGGTGCGCGTTATAACCTCGCGGGGGAACCGGTCGGAGAGGTGACGCCGGAGCAGCAGCAGATGGCGAGAGAAAACCTCTCTGCCATGAACGGCAAGATCACGGCAGGGGGTGACCATGCGCCTGACGCCTGAACAAAAAGCGGAGATCATCCGCCTTAAACGTCGGGGCCTTGGATATGGCCGCATTGCTGGTGAGATGGGTATAAAGACCACCACGGTACGCGCTGTCTGTAAGCGTAGCGGCCTGTTTGATGATAACCCGGCCCACGCTGCGTTGTTTACCATCCCTGAGCCGCAGCACAGCACAGAGCTGGCGACGGTGAAGCCATTGCCGCAACAGAAAGTGGTGACCGGGCATAAGCAAACTGACGCTTACCTGTGGGTGCTGGAGGTGATTAAGCTGAACGAACCGGCGCACCTGGCCGCAGCTGAGGAAGCTCTCAGTAAGCTGACAATTGACCCGAAGGACGCCGAGAGGCTTTACCGCGAGTGGCTGCTACTCAATGGAGTGGATGGGCTCAACGTGGCGTTTGGGACGATGTTTATGGATGACCCTCAGTACTTCATAAGCCGGGCAAAGGAAGGCATCGCCAGTGCCCGCCAGGTTAGGGCGCATTACGGCAGCTATGATGCTGCGATGGAGCCAGTGGCAGCCGAACTACTGATTGACCAGTCAGCGCTGCTGGTGGGTGATGACTTCGGCATGACAGAAGAGGAGTTAGCCGAAGGCGCTACCTATGGCATCGATCGTCATCTTGAGGTCGAAAGTGCCCGGAAGGCAGCACATAACGGCTTTTGCGACGTCCTGCCAGACCCTCATACCCTTTCTGACGTGGTGCGTGAGTTCGAATACTGGAACTGGCTCTATGAGATGCGCCACACTGCCAGCAAAGAGCTGGGGTGGCAGTACGGCGCGGAGCACCGGCAGGAGGTCTACGACCGTGAGGATTGGCTTGACGGCAAGCTGTCGATCATCCGGCCACGCCACCAGCGCGAGGCCGTGGACGTGCTGAAATGGCTGCTACAGAGTGAGCGCCATGATGGCCGTGACGAGCTGGATGGCATACTGCTTAACCTGGTGGGAGGGAGTACAGACAATGACTGATATTCAACGGGTAAGTGATTTGCTGGCTGAGGAGCTGGACGGCAAGGGGCTGTATCGCCGGGCCGCTTCCCGCTGGCTGGTCGTGCTGGAGCAGTGCGCTGATGAGAAAGATCGGGAATGGGTGGCCCTGCGCCGGGCGAGGTGTATCGACAGCGCCAGGCTGCCTCCTGCGCGTGCTGAAGGCTTCGGAGAGGTGCGCCGCGCGGCTGGTGCCACACACACCAGAATGGGGCTGGCGCAACTCAACGGAAGCGCGTTCCGGTTAAAGGGTAAACGCGGAGACCAGCCGACATAATGTCGGTCTCTACTGAGAAAATAACGTAATGTGCAGGGCGTGCATTTACTCAATCCCTAAGTATTGCGTTGATGGTAGGATGAATACCATGCGTCTTTTTGGCATTAGAAATTTAAGATAAAGCACTCAGAGGGAATTAGGACGATGAATAAAGGTGTTGTTTTGTTTTTTTCGTGTCTCTTAATCACAGCATGCAAACCTTCTCAAGAGAAAGCGGTTGATTTGGCTAAAACTGAAATATCTCATGACATGAAAGATCCTGCATCGACTCAATTTAGAGATGTTTTAACGAAAAAGGTTGGTGAGAAAGAAGATGGGTCGGTAGTAATGTTGGTCTGTGGCGAGGTCAATTCGAAAAATAGTTTTGGGGCATACTCAGGTTTTTCTCCCTTTGTGATTGCTTTAACTATGAAATCGAAAGGGATTTTCTCCACCGGGGTGGAATATACAGTGGAAGGTAAGACCATTGATGGAACACCCACAGACAGTAACACTTCCCCCACGATTAACCCCTGCAAATAACATCAAATAAGACCCTGCATTGCAGGGTTTTTTTCTGCTTATTCATTTCATTTTATGCAACAGTTGTCATTTGTATTGCATAAATTACAATAAAGATGACTGTATAAACATCAGGGGTAACACAATGAGCAGAGAACAGATGACCGTGGCATTAGACAGGCAGCAAATGCAGGAAATACGCGAGATGCAGGAAGAACAACGCAAAAGCTCACCTGTCGGATTGGCCCCAACCATCAACGCCATTGCCCGCGCGCTGGTCGCCAAAGGGCTCGATTCTGTTAAGCGGGGTGAGTGATGGAACAACTTCAAAGACTGGCAGATGTGATCGCTGAAACATACGTCCGCGACCTGATCAGAGAGACCGGCAGCAATGCGTTCTCCGTTGACGGTGTTAGTGGAAATATTGAGGTAAGCCTTCTTTCAGCAGGCTTATACGGGAATGCTCTGTTGTCCTCACAGAAAGAAACCGGCCGCACTGATGAGAAGAAAGCTTACTGGTTGCTGGCTGACTTAATTTCCCTTGATGGCCCTGAATATCAACTTACAGACCATGGCACCAGCGCGATAAGAAAAATGACCGAGATTTCCCTGCGCAAACAGATTGCCGCAAAAAATAAAAGTATTCATTGAGGTGGCTATGAGCGAGCAGATTGGCGGTTACTATGTTGATATTGATGCTGATGTGAGAAAGCTCCTGTCAGGAGCGCGCGAAGCCGATGAGGCTTTAAAGATAATTGAAAACTCCGTTAAAAAAACGGAGAAGTCGGCTAATAAATTAGACAGCAGCCTGAATCAATTGGGGGGAGGTTTTTCGCGCCTCGCCGTAGCAGTTAAAGGATACATTTCCATCCAGGCGCTGATGAAGCTCCAGCAGGTATCCGAAGAGTTTACGTTACTCCAAGCCCGGGTCACGCGCCTGTCATCCAGCGCTGAGGTGGGGGCCAAGAACTTCCAGCAGCTGGTGAATATAGCCTCCGTTTCCGGTGCCAGCCTCGGCGATACAGTGAACCTCTGGCAACAGCTCACGGCAACTCTAAAAACCGTAGGGGCTACTAACAGCGATGTTAACCGCCTTGTGCTGACCCTGCAGAAGATTGGCACGATCGGCGGATCATCCAGCCAGGAAATGGCAAACGCCCTCCGGCAGTTTATGCAGTCCGTTGCTGCCGGGAGGATACAGGCAGAAGAATTCAACTCGGTGCTGGAACAAATGCCCGAGCTGGCCCGGCAAATTGCTGCGGGTATGGGTGTCCCATACGACCAGTTGCGGCAGTTGATGCTGGCCGGAAAGCTGGATATTGGTGAAGTTCTGGCGGCCATTGAGAAACAGTCTGCTGAGGTTAACCAGCAGTTTGAAACGATGCCTCGCACCGTTACCCAGGCAACCAATGCCCTGATAACGCAGTTTGGTGTGGCGATATCGAAAATTGATAATGCCATTGGTGCCTCGCGTTACCTTGCAAAGCTTCTGGATCAGACGGCGCTATCAATATCCTTGGCGACGGGTAATACGGATGCCGTTACTTCTATAGACGCTCAACTTGAATCACTAAATAAAAAATTAGCTGTAACCGAAGCGGCATATAACAGTGTCTCCAAAGCGTCAATTTATACTGCTGCTGGCACAAAATCACAGATAGATGCCATCAAAGGGCAGATTGCTGCTCTTGAACAGGCAAAACAGCTTTACACGGACATGGGGAAGGTTTCATCAGGTTCGACAGATGGCTCAAAACCCACCTACATCACCAACCTCGAAAAGAAAACCGCCGAGAACAACGCTAATTCGATTATTCAGTCCGGGCAAACACTCGTCGATAAGCTCATAAAGCAACGCGAGCAACTGAGCCAGTACAAAGCCAAGGGCCTGCTTGACGATAAGAAGTTCGCAGACGCAACCGCCGTGCTGGATCAGCAGATCGCCGAAGCCCGCAAAAAGCAGGATAAAGCGCCTAAAAACGCTTTTGCCCGCGGTGATGACACCATCGACTCACTGCAAAGGCAGATCGCCGTTCTGACGATGCGGTATAACGAAAACACCCGGGAGGCAGCGCAATACAATGCGGTGGCCGCGCTGGGAGCAAAAGCTACCGATGCGCAAAAAGCGAAGGTCAGCGAGCTGGCCGGCACGTTGTTTGATGCCCAGCAGCGCCAGAAAGACTTCAACGACGCGATCAGCAATGACCCGGTACGAAAGGAAAACAAATCCTATACGGACGCCAGCGAGCGGCTCAGGCGTCAGCTGGATGGTCAGATAATTGACCAGGAAGCCTACAATAAGCAGTCCGAGCAACTGGAGCAGCAGCACCAGGCCAATTTAGCGAGGATCCGGGCACAGGAGGCCACCGCAAACCCTGTAGCTGAGGCCCGGGCGGAAATTGATCCCGTTCAGCAACTGGCGAACCAGAACGCACAAAAGCTGGCGCTTATGCAGCAGTACCAGCAGCAGGAACAGGCAATACTGAAACAGAGCTACCTGCAGGGGACGCTTACTCATGACCAGTTTATTGCCGCCAAGACCGCCACGGATGAGCAGTACCTTGCGCTGAGAACGGCGCAGGAAAACCAGTTCAATGAGCAGATGACAGCGGCGCAGTGGGAGCTTCTCAGCCAGCAGGGGCTTGGGTATGACATGCTGACCAGCGCTGTTGATGCCTTTGCCGGGAACGCCTCTAACGCCATCACAGGATTGCTCACTGGAACGATGTCCGCACAGGATGCCATGCGATCTCTCGGAAATACGATGCTCAACAGCGTTGTTAACTCGCTTGTCCAGGTGGGCGTTGAGGCACTGAAAAATTTCATCATCGGGCAGACTCTGGGGGCGGCGGCAACAGCGGCAGGTACGTCACAGGCAGCCATTCTCGCTTCGGCCTGGGCACCGGCAGCGGCTCTTGCGAGTCTTGCCTCCTTCGGCGCGAACTCTGTTCCAGCCATGGCCGGGATAGCTTCAACCGTAGGGCTGTCGAAGACGCTGGCGGTCGCTGGTGCCAGGAAGAACGGCGGGCCGGTTACCGCTGATAACATGTATCGGGTCGGCGAGGGCGGCATGCCTGAGATTTACCGCGCCAGCACTGGTAAGCAGTACATGATCCCCGGAGATAACGGGAAGGTGATCAGCAACAAAGATATGCAGGGCGGTAGCTTTAATATTAGCGTTGTCTTCAACGACGCATCTTCCGGGCAGAAGATTTACGACGCTCAGGCCACTCAGAATGGCAATGGCCTGACTATCGAGGCGTTCATCGCTGATATGAATAACGGCGGACCTATCTCCGATAGTATCACCGGTAATACCACCGCAAGACGCACGCCGAGAGGCCAGGGATAAGGTGCGTTCTCGTACGGTAATGACTTATTGAGCATCCGGCAGCTGGTGGTCACGCCACCAGCCTACCCCATGAGGGGGTGACAAAAGTTGACATCGAGAGGCGGTTTTATGTCTGAAGATGAGAAGCGGAAACTATACCGGGAATGGGCTGAAGATATGGACGGACGCATACCATTTCCGGCCGCCTGCCGGGATCTGACATGCGGAGCGACAACCAGAAAAGGCACCCTCTGCAAAATTACGGCTCTCTACTCCTCTGGGCGCTGCAAATTGCATGGTGGAAGAAGTACCGGCGCAAAGACACCTGAGGGAAAGGCGAGGCAGTTAGAGGGCTATCGCCGCTGGCTGGAGAAGAAACGCAGAGGTGATGCTGGTACGCAATGAAGTACGCACACCTTGCACGAGCTATAAGACGCATCAAATTCTGGACTGTTCTGGACGGATAAAGAGGCTGTATCGCCTGAAAGGCCATACCCACTGCGGGCTACAGCGATATGACCAGCTATGCCTGTCCTAAAAAAATACATTGCGCAGTACGCAGATAGGTACGCACCAAAACAGCTCCTTTTTCACTGCGTACCCACCAACATGAGAGGTGAGTAATGGGTATTAAAGCCAGGGGAATGAATAAGGTCAGGCGCAACATCCACCGGATGATAAACGATGTGGCTGGTCGCCGGGCAGTTCGCGCCATTCATGCGGCGTTACATGAAGGTTCGATAGTCGCGGCTCTCTATACTCCGATTGACACCAGTACACTGATAAATTCCCAGTTTCGCGAGGTCGTAGCCAGCGGCAGCCGCATCACCGGCAGAATCGGTTACTCAGCCAACTACGCTATTTACGTCCAGGATCCGAATATCCCGCAGACGTTCAAACGTTCCACTGCAAAGAAAGAGTTTCTGCAAAAAGGCATCAAGGATGCGAAGCCGCAGATGTTGGACGCGATTGCGCGCGAGCTGTCGAGACGGTAATTGCGATTTACAGCCGCCAATGCTCTTCAACGGATGGGCTTAACGATGGCATCCATGCCATAAATGAAAATCAAATAACAGAAATTATCTGGATGAGGAAACTTAAGCTAATTAAGCCAAGCCCGAGAGCTTGGCCCGACTTTCTCAATTTATTCCTTTTTAGTACTTTAATATCCTCACTGCCCGTGCAGAACTCAGCAGTATGGAAAGGTTCATAACCATAGGTACATAAAGCTGATAAAGCGGATCCTATTAGTCCGGCCGCCGCTGAAATTAATTGAATATCTGATGGTGTCATAAGTCCTCCTAAGGGCTCGAAATTGAGCTGTCAAAGAAGTAATACACAACATTTAACCGTTTGAAAATATTGACGAAATCGTCAATAGCACTTTTTGCCATCACTATGGGTAACCCATCGTGATGGCTTTTGCAGTATCTCAGGCGCAAGTATGTAATGGCTTCGCTTCTAACGCCTCGGTTATGTAATCCCAGCGATCGAAATACAGCTCCTCATTAGCTTTACTTATTTTGAGCAGGGGGGCGCTGTGATGCCAAGTGGATGTTTTATATACGACATCACTGGGGACTACGAACACCTCCGGCGCTTTCTTATCATCAATGTCTTCTGACATATTGCAGAAGACAAAAAAGAAGTTGGGAGAAGCTGCGGGCATATGTTTACCCACCATCCATTGTCGGGGCTGACTACGTGCCCACGAGCTCTTAACCTGGATGCTAATGCTTTTCGAGCCATTGGCAGTAGCTATGATATCGACAGCGCTTGAACCACTTGTTGTGAGAGCGGCGCTTATGCCTAAACGAGAAAGCATGTAAGCAATGTAATATTCTCCAGCATCCCCGGCGTTCTTGCTTGAACGTTTAATCACTTCGGTCATATTCAGTCCTTACATCAATAAAGCCTGTTAAGTTCAGCGGTAGATGCATGACTTTTATCATTTCCAGCTAAAGAAACAGATAAATTTATGCAAAACCGAGGAACGGAGGCTATCGAAACGGGTAATGCTTCTAAGGCTTATCGGACGGCGTATGCAGCTGACAAGATGAAGCCGGAAGCAGTACACGTTCAAGCCAGTAAGCTTCAGGACAACCCTAAGATTGCCCTAAGGGTGACTGAATTGCTCTGGGCAGTGATGTAGTCAAGTCATGCGGTACATGCATGTTAAAACTGGTATGGTTGTTATATTAAGTTAGCGATGCATGTGTCCAATGGCGGCATAATCACCTGTGATTAAAGCCTTTATAGTTCAGGCCTGAACTGCTTTGACTCCCCAACGCAAATCGCTTCGCAGGTGAAACAGGAATTCGGCGTGGCATAACCATCCAAGAGATATCCTCACACGATCCGGCCAGGGTGACAGGGAGCGGTTTAATGATTAGCGGTCTGTCAGCCAGTATCACGGAGCTACTATTGACGATGCGGCAGATAAAGCGAAATTACCTGGACTGTATTTGACGGATTCAAATGACGTATTCAGTTGGAAGCTGCGCCAGCACTGCCCTGTAAGAGAAACGACACCATACGCCGTCAATAATTTTGAGGGGCGTCAATGTACGGATGCCGGTCACGAATGGGCGCAATACGATGCGGTAACTGCGCTTCAAGCCGCGCTGCGCGGACTTTCGAGACCAGTACGCGCGCACGCGACGATCCCACCTACGAATGCAAGCCAGTTAAGGGCTGGTGGCCTGAATCCACGCCTGACCCCCCTCATACTGCGCAAATCTACCTTACCCCATGAAGGGTTGATAAAACTTAACCTCGAGACACGTCCCAAACAGCAGGCATAAAAAAGCACCCAAAAGGGTGCCAGTGAACGTACGGACTCTCGCGCGGTGAGTGTATTTGTCCAGTATACCGCAGCTGCGCTACCAGCCGGAACAGGGTAAATATCATTTACTCAGTGGTTCGCTGCTGGTGGTTCGCACTCAGGTTCGCAAGGTTTTGCCATCTTCTAAGTGCGAACCGACAGATCTGCCAAAGGACAATAATGTCCTCTGGAAGATAGCCCGGCATTTAGATTAATCCGCGGTGGTAACGGGCCCGGCGTATGGAATGCTGAGCAACTAGCTAACCGATATGAAGGGATTCGATAAAGAGAATTTCTATTTTAGAAGGACATAGAAATGCCTACTAAGAAGCAACCTGGTAGGCCAGCAGGTGTCCTACGATGCGGATAAAGGTGGAAAAATCCCAACCCGTCCATGCTGGGTACCTGTCAAAACCTGACAATGGTTACGATAGACAGATAGTAGCAAACGTGACGATTCCATTAGGTTGATGCTGTTTACCGAGAGGGGGAGCGGATATTTATTATCTTTTTGCAGCCTGCATCCATCTTGACAGGACAACTTTGTGGCTATCGCGAAAGGGTGAGACTCAGCACTTTACAACGCGCATTATCCATAGTTATATGCAATTATTAACAGTAGTAGGTTGTTGTAGACGTCAAGCAACATTATTTGATGGGGTTCTACAACTACGGATTTTAAAGGGTAATTAGAGTAAAACTATGTCACTACTTGATTTCGCATCACACAACTCATTTGAGCGTGCTGTGTCTCCTTTCCGGGAGATGGCTGCTTACGAGGCCTTGTGGACGGAACAAGGCGCAACTTTCAAAACGATTGCGGATAAGTTTCGTCATGCTCACGGCAGCGTTTTGCCGTCTGAATTAGTTTCAGATAGCACGATCGATACCTTCAAGTCGAAGTTGAAAAGCATTCTCAACAAATACAACGTTGAGGATTTTGGCGTGCGTGTGCATGGAGCGGGAGAGTACCCAGAAAAGTTACGTGATGCCCGACATCCCATTGAGGTGCTTTACTATCAAGGCTGGTGGGACCTAGTAAATACTCCTTCAGTTGCGGTAGTTGGTTCTCGCAAAGTATCTGAGGAGGGGGCTCGAAGAACGCGGAAATTGGTAAGATGCTTGGTTAATGATGGGTTCACGATCGTGTCAGGTTTGGCTGAGGGTGTTGATACTTGCGCCCATAAGACCGCGCTTGAGATGGGTGGGAAAACAATTGCTGTCATCGGCACTCCGTTGTCGCATAACTACCCTAAGCAGAATATGGATTTGCAAAAGACCATAAGAGATAACTACTTACTCATCAGTCAGGTTCCATTCCAACGCTATTTAGATCAGGATTATCGCAGTAACCGCATTTTCTTCCCTGAACGCAATGTAACAATGTCTGCTTTAACAAAAGCAACAATTATAGTCGAAGCTTCAGATACTTCCGGAACTCTGACACAGGCAAGAGCTGCGTTAGCGCAGGGCAGAAAGCTATTCATTTTGGAATCATGCTTCCAAAACCCATCGATCTCTTGGCCTGCCAAGTATGAAGCGCAGGGAGCTATCAGGGTTAGGGATTATGATGATATCCGTAAAAATCTGGACCTTTCATGCGTCTGACGATTATTGATGAGCTTACGCGCGGTCAGCACTATCATTTAGATGATGATGACCGCTGCTACTTTTTTGGTGAGTACACAGCACGTCAAGGCTATGGTTTCAGCGCTACAAATGATTTAATTCATAACTTCAAAAAGGGCGTTGAAAGGCGGGGGAGAGCTGAATATCAATACAAAGTAGCAGCGATCAAGCGCACTGCTGAGTTAATAACTACTATCAGCAATACAGATGTTTTGACATTTGTTCCCATTCCGCCTTCAAAGTGCCCTGCAGACCCCCTTTATGACAGTAGGCTGATTAATGTATTAGAGCTCTGCCAGCAAAATAGACCAGGCTTCGATTTTAGAGAGCTAATTACTCAAAAAGCCTCAATGCCAGCCTCACATTCTACTGGTAACCGACCGACTCCCGAACAAATAGCACAGAATTATATCTTCAACCATGCAGCTGCGATCGGTATAAGGAACAACATCGTTATCTTTGATGATGTTTTGACAGCCGGAAGCCATTACAAAGCAATGAAAACTACGATCAGGCTACATTTACCTAATCATTCAATAATTGGTGTTTTTGTTGCCAGGACCGCAAGGGAAGCCGAGTGGTTAGAAGATTTACTTTGAGTGTGCAGAACGGCAGACTGGTACTTTAATACATTTGCTCTCTGGCATCGCCTGTCGCGTCGGGTGCTGGAAATTCACTACCAAAAGACAAGAATTTACTTTGACAAACTCCCGAAAAGTGATGTTTCCAAAGTATCTATTACTGCGCTGCTTTAGCGTGCGTCTACTAGTTTTTCCAATGCCGTGCTGTGAATATAGCCGCACCGACTGATGATTTGCCCTGCGGATGTTCAGCATCGAAAAGCATGCCTGTATGATTTGCATGCCAATTGTATTGGCTGACAGAGGGCGACGCCAAAAGAGGATAAAAGTCTTTTTTAAAGGGCAGGATTCTACCCTTTATGAATTAATCCGCATCGTCACCGGCCAGCGGCCCAATTACCTTTATTCGCCTTTACATTTTTGCCCGGGGGATCGCTCTAATGGCCCTTAAATATTGCGCTGGACGGCAATTAACGTTGATGTAGTGCAAAGGTCAGTTCCGGTATCCAAAAACGGGGTATCCACACTGGTATCCACCAGAATGGCACTGGCAGACCGGATACCAGCGTCGATAACCAGCACCAGTAACCACTTCTGGTAACCAGAGCGCCAGGTTTCCACAGGAGTGGTTTCCATACTGGTTTCCGGCAGAACGCTGGTTGCCAAACGTGAGGTTGCCAGGCAGGTTGCCACCAGAACGCGGGTTAACAAAAAAGAGGTTAACAGGCAGGTTAACAGCAAATCATGGCTCTAAAGGTGGGGGCGGCAGTCCGTTTACCAGTGGTGACGCCGTTAACCAGAAATGTGAGATATTCGCATATTTACATCACTGGGATTGAGGGATGTTAATGGCGACCACCACCACTAAAGCACCATAACAGCATCAGATTAGTACTGTGCCGCTCAATTAATAATCAAAAAAGAGAGCGGCGCTCTAAAAAGCTTGGGATAAATTGGCTTTTTTTGGGATAACTGGGATAACCTTGGGATAAACTTAACCGCATAAGCAATTGATAATATTTGTTTATTTTGAAGTCATCCCGTTATCCCAAGAAAAACGGTACTTTTCTGCTTATATAGAGAATTGCGCGAGCAGGAGAGTTACTCTGGCTGGCAGCAGCGGGTGACCACCAGCCTGAGGAACACACCATGACGCCACGCCAAATAGAGTTGCTGACCATTTCTAAGCTCGAGCATGACGGCCACCAGCTCTGCCCGGCAGAATGCGGGAATTAAAACGCCAGTTGGCAGAGGCCCTAGGCTCAAAATAGGCGCAAGTGCGAATTCTTCCATTGAAGGTAATCGCTCAACAACCAGCGAGAACTACGACCGAATTTGATGGGGCCGGGCAGATAACCCTTTTTTATCTGCTTGTAAAAGTACCTGGAGGTGAAGCCAGAATCATTGGTCATGTACAGCATGTCTATTAAGGATGTTGGTTCAAGTTGTCTACTCATGATGTATCCCCATAGATTTGGTTAACAGAATTTTTTGTATTGGTTGAATTATAGACAATTGGTAGGTGCGAAAATCAATGTGGGGGTACATTTGGGGGTATGTTAAAAATTAAAAATTAAATAAATGATTAAAAATCATTATGTTGAGTGATTGTATTTCATTCCTATTATCGCACCACTCAAGCATCTCTCAACGTCCACTCAAGCTCCCCAAAATCCCTGTTACTCTGAATCTATTACTCGTATTCCAGCGTCTACTGATATGCCCGCAATTTACATGCATCTGGGGTAGATGCGGGGGCATATGCTGTTCGGCCTACAAAGATGAACATGAGTTTCAGAGGACAATGAGCGAATCAGGCAACCGGCACAGGAAGACGGGGGAAACCTGTAGAGAATGACCAGCCGGTAAGCCCCGCTGGTCGCCTTGTCATTATTTCAAATGTTCTTTCAGCTGATAACCCGCCTGACCAATAGCAGTCCGTACGGCAGGAACGTCGCTCAGCGCGTTCAGCAGACCATAATCATGGATTAACCCGTTGTAACGCGTAACCGTCACGTCTACACCCGCGGCGTCAAGTTTGCGACCAAAAGCCTCACCTTCATCGCGCAGCACATCAAGTTCAGCAGTCTGAATCAGCGTGGGTGGCAACCCTTGCAACTGTTCTGTTGTTGCTCGCAGCGGAGAGGCAAGGATGTTATTTCTGTCGCTCTCATTGGTGGTGTAGGCGTCCCAGAACCACTTCATCATGTTGCGCGTCAGAAAATAGCCGTTTTCATACTGATTATAAGAATCGGTATTAAAATTCGCGTCAGTTACAGGCCAGAGCATGACGTCATAGCGAATTGCAGGCGTTTTATGTTGTTTGGCCTGAAGCGCTACGGCCGCTACCATATTACCGCCGACGCTGTTACCTACCAGCGCCAGGCGTTTGCCATCAACGCCAATTTCACTACCGTTCTCGGCTACCCAGCGGGTTGCGGCATAAGCCTGATTAATTGCAACAGGGAAATGCGCTTCCGGGGAGGGTGTGTAGTTGACAAAAACGGCCGCCGCTTCGGATGCATTTACCAGATCGCGAACCAGACGCTCATGTGTCGGGAAATCGCCCAGGACCCAGCCGCCGCCGTGGAAGAACATAAATACCGGCAATGTTCCCGTCGCGTTATGAGGCTTCACAATATTCAGTGTTATTTTTTGCCCATTAACCTCAATCGTTTTTTCATTGACGTCGGCCGCAGGCAGCGTTACCCCTTTTTGCGCATCGATCAGCACCTGACGTGCTGCCTCAGTAGACAATTGCTCAATGGGCTTCCCTCCGCTTCCGTTTAGCGCATTCAGGAATTGTTGAACATGACGTTCTGGGCCTGCTGTATCAGCAAAGCTGTTGGCTGAAACAGCAGCCATTGCGACAGACAATAACGCGGATTTGATATTCATAGTGTCACCTGATTAATAATACATGCCAATATTTTGTGTGCTTTTTACATGAGCGAACCGTCGGGCTTATTACTATCTGATAAGCCCTGGGCATTATTTGAAGTCGACAAGCGCCCGACCAGGACAGTAGCCGGGCTTTGCGGAATAAAGCGGGGCGTTACAGTCCCAGCTCAGATAACCCTGGATGATCGTCCGGACGACGTCCCAGCGGCCAGTGGTATTTGCGCTCGCTTTCCTTGATAGGCATATCATTAATACACGCGAAACGACGTTGCATCAGACCATCTTCGCCGAATTCCCAGTTCTCGTTGCCGTAAGAACGGAACCAGTTACCTGAATCATCGCGCCACTCGTAGGCATAACGGACTGCAATGCGGTTGCCGCCAAAGGCCCACAATTCTTTAATAAGACGGTACTCAAGTTCCTTTTTCCATTTGCGCTCAAGGAATCCTTTGGCTTCCTCGCGATTATTGGCAAATTCTGCGCGGTTACGCCATTTGGTATCCAGGGAATATGCCAGCGAGACCTTTTCAGCGTCGCGGCTGTTCCAGCCATCTTCAGCAAGCCTTACTTTTTCAATCGCTGATTCAAGCGTAAACGGCGGAAGGGGCGGACGGATTTGTGCATCAGACATGGTAAAGACTCCTGTAAATTTGGATAGACCGGTATGACTTGCTTTTCGGGACTTAGACATAAATCCTCCCCTGTTATTTAACGCCCCTGGTATCCCTGATGGTTCTACATTATCCATTAGCGCTGACATTCATTTGCAGAGGGTTCGTCTTGTCTATGAATTGATGGTAGAACGATCGTTCTACCTCGTCAAGATAGTATTTTTGAAAATGATTAAAAAAACAAAATACCGCTATTGAAGTCTATTTATTTTTGTTTAATAACAGTTACTTGTAGTGGTAATTGGTGGCGGGGTATAAGGTGGCGGAAAAATGAAATGCGATAGAATCGTTACGTTTGGATTAACGATAATAAAATAGTCGATGTGAAGTGATACTATTCCCGAGGGCACTCGGGAATGAAATGAATTACATATATGCCAGAGCCTCCAGTATAACCGGATATTTCAATGAGTATTGCATCCCTGGAATTCAGGCCTCTTTTATGAGTCCTGTTTTAGTAACAGCTGAGCAATATCTTTGGCATCATCCGCGGCGCTGTAATCGCCCATAACATGTGACATGGTGATAGCACCTTCAATCAATAACAGCAGCTGCCTGGCCAGGGATGAGGAGTGATCAATATTCAGCTGGCGGGTAAGTTCAAGGGCGTAATCCAGTATTTTTTGTTTATGCAGCCTGGCAATCTGGCGAACGGGATCGGCACTGTCACCCACTTCCCCCGCGGTATTGATAAATGCGCACCCGCGATAGCCCTCTGACTCAAACCATCCTTTGAGCACGGTGAACATATTCAGGATGCGCTCCTGCGGCGTATCCGCTTTGTCGCACTCAGTCCTGAACCACTCCATCCAGCGTACATCCCGGGCGTTCAGCGCGGCTGCCGCCACTTCGTCTTTGTTGGCGAAATAGCGATAAATACTTTTGCGGGCCACACCTGAAGTTTTTACAAGAAGATCCATACCGGTGGCATGAATACCGTTCTGGTAAATCAGTTGTTCAGCGGTCGCGAGAATTTTTTCTCGTGTGTCAGTCGTGTTTTTGTTCATAGGTTAATGGTAGAACGATCGTTCTCCTCGGTCAAGGGTTCGTCAACACTCTTTTTGACCCGATGGGTTAATGAGATGGGTGCGGTCAGCCTGAACGCGTCAACTAGCGCAAACCAGGCGACCAGAATCGCTATGAACCCTTTCTGTTTCGGTATGCCGCCACTTTCATGCGATTACCGCACGTCGCCATACTGCACCAGCGGCGGCGATGCGATTTGCTCAAATCATGGAAAAGCAAAATACAGTTATGGGCTTCACACTGCCTCACGTATTCAAACTTGTCGTCAGTGACCAGTTTCACCAGTGCATCAGCAATGGGCCAGAGCAGGCCTGCGGAGCTAAGCGCATTTGAACAAACATCAACACGGTATCGCTGTGTATTTTCATCCCATTGCAGCGCGATCTCGGGACGTCCTGCCTGCAGCACCTTGTTAATCACCGTCAGGTTAGCCGCAACGGATTTCATCGCGGCGTGGACCACTGCTCTGGCGGCATCGCGCAGCTGACGGGCTTCAAACAGTAAGTCATCGGGTGCCTCAGTGCCTTTCGGCACAAGGCCTGCCGTTTCCAGCCAGTCGATAACGCTGAGATTGTCTTCAAAACAATCATGCCGCTCCTCACCTGTCCCATATTCACTGTTAATAAAATCCAGTGCGAGGTTATCGGCCAGGAAGAGAGGCGGAGAAGAGGGTTGCTTGATTTCCATACTTACCTGTAACTCATAAAATCATTTTGACAGGTTACCAAATTTGCGTGTAACCTTCAAATCATCACTTTAACGGTTACAAAGGATTTATCATGACCACTTCCATTACAGACAACGCATCTGCCTCGCCAGCTATGCAGATCCATTACCGCTATAAACAGTCAGGCGATGTTAACGTTTTCTACCGTGAGGCTGGCGATCCGGCATCACCTGTATTGCTGATGCTTCACGGCTTCGCAGGCTCATCATTTATGTTCCGTGACCTTATTCCCCAGCTGGCCGATCGTTATCATGTAATCGCACCAGATTTGCCGGCCTTTGGTTTTACCGAGGCGCCAGCGCAAGGTGAATATGCTTATACCTTTGACCAGCTTGCTAAGACCATTGGTCAGTTTGCCGAAGCGCTCAATCTCAATAGCTATGCTCTGATGGTCCACGACTACGGTGCACCTGTCGGATGGCGACTGGCGTTAGCCCATCCACAGCGCGTGACAGCCATTATTTCCCAGAATGGCAATGCCTACGAAGAGGGGCTGGGAGAGGCCTGGGCGCCGATACAGAAATACTGGCGTGAGCCCACTGCTGAAAACCGAAGTGCGCTGAGCGAATTTCCGACGCCGGCTTCAATCAAATGGCAGTATCTGGAAGGCGTTGACGATCGGAGTCTGGTTTCACCTGATGGCTATTCGCTTGAAGGGATGCAGGTATTACGGCCGGGTAATGCGGAGATACAGCTGGACCTGTTACTGGATTACGCCTCTAACGTGAAAATGTACCCGCTGTTCCAGCACTATTTTCGCCAGTATCAGCCCCCGTTATTAGCCGTATGGGGAAAAAACGATCCGTTTTTCATGGCGGCGGGAGCAGAAGCCTGGAAACGTGATTTGCCAAAAGCTGAAATACACTTTTATGACACCGGCCATTTCGCGCTTGAAACGCATGCTAAGGAGATTGGTGCTGACGTGCTTAATTTTCTCGACCGGCATGTCCGCCAGTCAAATTAACGCTCATTCCGGTTAGAGCAGGAGATCAAGATAATGTCAGTGACGCATGGTGTGCAACATATTGGCTTAGCGGTATCTAAACTTGAAGAAAGCGCTGAATTCTTTACTAAAATATTGGGCTGGGAAGAAGTGAAACGACGCGAAGATTATCCCGCCATCTTCGTGAGGGATAATGCGCTGACGATAACGCTCTGGAAAACACAAACCGATGAGCCCGTTAAATTCGATCGTAAAACGAATACTGGACTCCATCACTTAGCTTTACGGGTCGAAAATAAGGGGGAACTGTTCCAGCTTCTTGATGTATTAAAGGCAAATCAGATTGAAATTGAATTTGAGCCAACCTTTATCAGAGAGGGGCCGTCAATGCATATGATGTGTTACGAACCCAGCGGGATAAGAATTGAATTTAATTACCCTGGATAAGGGTAATTAAAACAGTCTTAGTCTGGAACACTGGAAATTACGTATCTTATTTCCTGCGCTGTCTGCAAATCTGCGAGCGTATCAATATCATACGTAATTCCAATATCAGGCAGCCAGACATCCCCCACATCCCCCCGCCGTCGCGCGCCCCTCACAATCTCTTTTGCCCCCACATCCCCAGCCAACTCCAGCAAAGCCTCGCCATATTCCCGCCGAAACCCCACCGGGTGCCCGGCCTGTTGCTGATAGTAAGGCACGACAACCCCTTTCTCCCTAAGCCCTTCAGCAACCCTCAGCAAAGAGGCAGGCTGAATCAGCGGCAGGTCCGCAGGCAGAATCAACCACCCCGACGCCTCAGAAGTAGCCTGGACCCCAAGCGAAATCGACTCGCCCATACCCCGCGTGCCGCCCTCGGGCCTCACGAGATGCCACGGAAGTGCCGCAGCCTCCACCGCCTGAATCACGTGCGCCAGCACGGTTTGCCCGCCCAGCAGCGCCTCCAGCTTATGGGTTTTGCCCCCCGAGGCGAGAAAGCGTTCGCCGCGTCCGGCGGCGAGAATTATCACAACCGGCGAGGACATTAATTTTCGTCCTGACGCAGGCGCGCAGCAGCCACGTCTGCCAGAACGGACAGGGCGAGAGTGCGTGCATCCCGGGCTTTCGGGAAGATGCCGATCGGGGCCTTGATGCGATCTATTTCTTCCTCCCGCCAGCCCAGCTCGCTGAGCTTTTGCCGTCGCTGACTGTGGGTTCGCTGGCTGCCCAGGGCGCCGATGTAAAACGGATTAGCGTCGCGGGCGGCCTGCAGGACGGGCAACTCCCGGTGAAGATCGTGCCACAGCAGGATCACCGCCGTGTCGGCATCAATGTGCGAAGCATGATTCCCGGAGCAGGGGTCGAAGTGACAAATGTCATACCCTGCCGTCGCCGCGAGTTCCGCCGTTGCCTGCGCTTCGATAGACCCACCGTGGATCAGCACCCGCACGCAAGGGTGGAAACCAATTTCGATATTCTGGTTATGCCAGCCGGTGAGGGTTGGCGCGGGCAGGCAGGTGAGCGTCCGGGTCTGCGGGCTGTAGCGCAACCCGGCGGGCTGGCGCTGCTCGAGGCAGTTCAGCACCGCCAGCAGCGGCTGCGCGGAACGCAGCTTATGAATGGACAGCGTGATCCCACCCCCACAGGGGAGGACAATATCGAAATACGGCGAGCCCTGACCATAACGCACCTCGCGATCCTCTCCTGTCGCGATGACCTCCAGCGCCTCAAAGGCCGCCGCCGCTTCGACGCATCCCCCGGAGACAAAGCCACAGTACTGGCCGTCCTCGCGCACCACCATCTGCGCCCCCAGGGATCGCGCCGCGCCGCCGCGTATCTCGGTTAGCATCACCAGCGCCGCCTCTTTACCTGACATCAGGGACTCTACCGCGAAGCGCAATATCTCCCGGCTGTCGTCAGTCAGAAACGCCCGTTCCGGCGTCCGGCGCAGATCGTCCGCCAGATTAAAAAGTTGGGGCATCGTTCCTCCTTAAACCGCATCCGGCAGGTCGGCGATCAGCTTATCCAGGGTGATGGGATAGTCCCGGACTCGCACCCCCGTCGCGTTATACACCGCATTGGCAATGGCCGCGCCCACGCCGCACAGGCCCAGCTCGCCCACACCTTTGGCCTTCATCGGGGAGGAGACAGGGTCGGTGTCATCCAGGAAAATCACCTTCTGCTCGGGAACATCGGCATGGACCGGGACTTCATACCCCGCCATGTCGTGGTTGACGAAATAGCCCAGGCGGGTATCGACCGCCAGCTCTTCCATCAGCGCCGCGCCCAGCCCCATGGTCATCGCGCCTATCACCTGGCTGCGGGCGGTTTTCGGGTTAAGGATGCGTCCGGCCGCGCACACCGCGAGCATGCGACGCACCCGCACCTCTCCGGTGGCGCTGTCCACGCCCACCTCGATGAAATGTCCGGCAAAGGTCGACTGCTGATACTGCTTATCGAGATCGCCGAATTCGATACCGTCTTCGGCGGTCAGTGTGCCGTTAGCGGCGGCCTCGGCAATGTCCGCGCTGCGGGTATCACTCGTTATCTTGCCATCGCTGAACTGCGCCTGGTCTGGATCGAAACCCAGCTTTGTGGCAATGGCTTCGCGTAGCTTGACGCAGGCGGCGTAGACCCCCGATGTGGAGGTGTTCGCGCCCCACTGGCCGCCGGAACCGGCAGAGACCGGGAAGCTGGAATCACCGAGGTGAACCGTCACCTTTTCCAGCGGCACGCCCAGCATCTCCGCCGCCGTCTGGGCGATGATGGTATAGCTCCCGGTGCCGATATCGGTCATGTCGGTTTCTACCGTCAGGTTTCCGGCGGCGTCCAGATGCACCCGGGCGGCGGATTTATCTAACAGGTTATTACGAAAACCGGCCGCCATGCCGATGCCCACCAGCCAGCGCCCGTCGCGAACCTGCCCGGGCGTCGCGTTGCGCTGTTTCCAGCCGAACTCCTCGGCACCGGTACGCAGGCACTCGATAAGCTGACGACGTGAAAAAGGCCGGCTGGGATCGGCCGGATCGACCTGAGTGTCATTGAGGATGCGGAATTCAACCGGATCGACGCCCGCTTTTTCCGCCATTTCGTCGATGGCGATCTCCAGCGCCATCATACCCGGCGCTTCGCCGGGCGCGCGCATGGCGTTGCCTTCAGGCAGATCCAGCTTTGCCAGCCGCAGGCCGGTATGGCGATTCGCGCCAGCGTAGAGCAGCTCGGTCTGCTGAACCGCGGTCTCCGGCGTGCCGCCGGGAAGATTACCGGACCAGCTGTCGTGCGCGATGGCGGTAATTTTCCCGGCGCTGTCAGTCCCGATACGGATATGTTGAATGGTGGCCGGACGGTGGGTGGTGTTATTGGGGATCGTCGGTCGCGACAGCATCACCTTAACCGGGCGCTTGATGGCGCGGGCAGCCAGCGCGGCCAGCAGGGCATCGCTTCGCAGGAACAGCTTGCCGCCAAAGCCGCCGCCGATATAGGGGGAGATAACGCGCACATTCTCCTGCGGGATCTTCAGGGTCTCCGCCAGGTCGGTGCGGCACCAGGCCACCATCTGATTGGAGGTCCAGAGGGTCACCTTATCGCCCTCCCAGGCGGCCATCGAGGCGTGCGGCTCCATCGCCATATGGCTCTGATCGGGGGTGGTGTAGGTGGCATCCAGCTTCACCGCGGCGGCGGAAAAAGCGGCGTCAAAATCCCCGGTGTTTTTATCGGGCGTATCCTCGGGAGGCTGTTTGACGGCGGGTTTTTCCTCCGCCAGCGAGTAAGATCCCTTTTCACGCCGGTAGCTCACCTGCACCAGCGACGCCGCCGCCCGGGCCTGCTCAAAGGTCTCTGCCACCACCAGCGCCACGGCCTGATGGTAGTGCTCTATCTTCGGGCCCCCCAGCAGCGTGGCTGCATTTCTCTCGCCTTTACCGAGCTCGCCCGCGTTACTGGCGGTGATTACCGTTAACACGCCTGGCGCGTTTTTCGCAGCCTGGGTTTCGATAGTCGTTATCTCGCCTTTGGCGATCGCGGAGCCGACGACATAGCCATAGGCCGCGTTGGGCGCCTTATCATGCCACTCGTAGGCGTAGTGCGCCGTGCCGGTGGTTTTTAATGAACCGTCAATACGATCCCGGGGCTGGCCGACCACCTTCAGCTGATCGATCGGGTTTTCACCTGCTGGTTTATCGAATTTCATACCACAGCCCTCGCTTCTGTCAGCACGGAGGCAAGCGTTCGCTTCGCCAGGGTTAATTTGAACGCGTTTTCAGTCGTCGGGTGAGCGTCGGCAAACAGCGCGTCATAGACGGCCTGTGCCCCCTGGGGGAGCTGCGCATCGGCGTGCTCGACCCGCCAGGGTTTATGGGCCACGCCGCCCAGCGCCACGCGTCCGCTGCCGTCCGGCTGGACAATCGCCGCGACCGAAACCAGCGCAAAGGCGTAGGAGGCGCGATCGCGGACTTTACGGTAGATGTGCTGCCCGCCTACGGGCGGCGGCAGGGTGACGGCGGTGATCAGCTCTCCCGGCGTCAGAACGGTTTCAATATGGGGCGTTTTCCCGGGGGCGCGATAAAAGTCGGCCAGCGGGATGTTGCGCGCCTTGCCGTCGGCGGAAATGGTTTCCACTACCGCATCCAGCAGGCGCATTGCGACAGGCATGTCGCCCGGATGCGTGGCAATGCAGGCTTCGCTGCCGCCCACCACCGCGTGCTGGCGGCTAAAGCCCTCAAGCGCCGCGCAGCCGCTGCCGGGAAGGCGTTTGTTGCAGGGCTGGTTGGTGTCGTAAAAATAGGGGCAGCGCGTACGTTGCAGGAGATTACCTGCCGTGGTGGCCTGGTTGCGCAGCTGGCCGGAGGCCCCTGCAAGCAGCGCCCGGGAAAGGACGGCATAGTCACGGCGCACGCGTTCATCCGCGGCCAGATCGGTGTTTCGCACCAGCGCGCCAATACGCAGACCGCCCTCGTCGGTGGCAACAATCTGGTCCAGACCGAGCCCGTTCACGTCGATCAGATGGGTAGGGGTTTCGATCTCCAGCTTCATCAGATCGAGCAGATTGGTGCCCCCGGCGATAAATTTTGCGCCGCTTTTAGCCTGGGCGCTGGCGGCAGCCTCGGCCGGGGTTTTTACCTTCTCGTATGTAAAGGCCTTCATGATTTGAGCTCCCCCGCGGCGTCTTCGATGGCGTCCAGAATGTTGGCGTACGCGCCGCAGCGACAGATGTTGCCGCTCATGCGTTCGCGAATTTCATCCGCATTCATTTGTGGAGGGGAGACCAGATCGAGCGTGACGTGGCTGGGAATACCCGCCTCGATCTCTTTCAGTACCGCGACAGAAGAGCAGATCTGCCCTGATGTGCAGTACCCGCACTGGAAACCATCATGTTTGATAAATGCCGCCTGCATGGGATGCAGATTGTCAGACGTGCCCAGCCCTTCGATGGTGGTGATCTCTGCATCCTGATGCATGATCGCCAGCGTCAGGCAGGCGTTAATCCGGCGGCCATCCACCAGGACGGTACAGGCTCCGCACTGCCCATGGTCACAGCCCTTTTTAGTGCCGGTAAGCTGCAAATTTTCACGCAGCGCATCCAGCAGGGTGGTGCGTGTATCGACCTCAAGTTGCTGACTTTTGCCGTTCACGCGCAGCGTCAGGGGCAGGATCTCCGGCGGGGGCGTGACGGCGGGCTCGCCCTCGGCCAGTGCACCACAAGGATACACCGCTGCGGTCGCTGCCGCAGCGGCGCTTGCTTTGATCAGATCTCGTCGAGAGAGGCTGAAATCGTGTTTCTGTCCGTCTTCAGGATATTCGCCTTGGTTGCTCATGCCAGGCCTCCGGTATTTAAAGGGGGATAAAAAGAAAGAGGGCGCGACTGTGTCGTCTGTTTTTTAAACGTTAAGCATAGACGGCGATGCGGGCGGGATTATTCTTAAATCGTGAATGCCATGCGCCAGACTATTGTTTATAGGGCGCATGGCTGGTGCGTTGTTACCAGTATCTCCCCCAAACCTGTCGCACTCGAGTCAATAGCTCAAGATAGTAATAATCTCCCCAGCTACAGCACTCATCCACGCCGATCCCCGCCGGCATGTGGTAAACCGAATGCTTAAGCAGCCCCTCGCACGGATCCTCTTCATCAGCCAGATAGTTATCCGTCAGCGACTGAATAATCCGCAGCGCCATCTCTTCATAATGAGCCCGGTGTTCGTCCAGCACCGGTAAGACGTTAACCAGCTCAAGCAGACCGCAGGCGGCGATGGCCGCCGCAGAGCTGTCGCGTGGCGCATCGGTGCCCAGCAGCGCCAGATCCCAGTGGCAGACATCATCCTCCGGCAGGCGGTTGATAAAATAGTGCGCCAGGCTGCGGGTGAGGGGGACCAGTTGCTTATCGCCCGTGTAGAGGTAGCTGAGCATAAAGCCATAGATGGCCCATGCCTGGCCTCGGGACCAGCACGAGGTATCGCTGTATCCCTGATGCGTATCACCAGAACGCGGTTCACCGGTTACTACATCCATATAGAAGGTGTGGAAGGTGGAGGCATCCGGGCGCACGATGTATTTTGCTGCCTGCCGGGCATGTGCCGCCGCGGCCTCGGCATAACGCGCATCGCCGGTCTGTTCGCTGGCCCAGTACAGAAGCGGCAGGTTCATATTGCAGTCGATGATCATCCGCCCCTGCTGTGCCGGGTCGTTCAGATCGCCCCATGCCTGGATGATTTTAGCCACCGGGTGATAGCGCTCCATCAGAATGTCCGCTGCCAGCAGGGCAGTCTGACGGGCCGTCTCATTCCCCGTTAAGCGCCAGGCGTTAACACAGGAGAGCGAATAGAGAAACCCCAGATCGTGGGTTGCCGTTTCAATGCGCTGCTCAAGTCGTTCGGCAAAGGAGGGCAAATAGCGCTCCGCCGCCTGGCGGTATTTCTCCTCGCCGGTCAACTCCCAGGCCAGCCACAGCTGGCCGGTCCAGAAGCTGGTGGTCCATTGGGTATTGGCAGAAGGGGTCCATTTTCCCCCTTCACAGGCTTCATTGGGGAATTTATCCCCCATCGTCACGATCGTTTTGTCCAGTCTGCGCGTGATGCGCGCTATCGCATCATCCACCTTGCGGCGCAGCAGCAGGCGATCAACCTGATGCAGTTCAATTGGGCGCAGTGACTCGGTCACAACTTTTGCAGTGACTTCAGAACGGGTCATAGTTTGTCCTCAGATTAGTGTTTTACCGGCTCCACCGGAGAAGGTTTCAGTTCAGGGGAAAAGGTGTCGGTCAGGCCGCGTGCAGACTTGCACGGCGAGAGGGTAAAGGCGGAGATAAGGGTAAACAGCAGGGCGCAGCCGCCCATCATCAGGTAAGTTTGCTCGAAGCCAATTTTCTCATACAGATAGCCCGCAGGCGGCGCTACCACCACCGAGCCCACGTAGACCATGGCCTGATAACCAAGCAGATACATGGTGGCATTGACTTTCTTATGGAAATGCTCGGCAATGTATTTGAAAACTGAAATCAGCAGCAGGGCGATTTCCACGCCATACAGCGGCTTGATAATGGAGATCATCAGGGGATCCGAGGTAAGGCCGGAGGCTACGAGGCGTATCCCCACCACCAGACCGCACAGCAACAGCCCTTTTTTAGCACCAAAATGATTCACCACCGCCGGGATAAACATCATCATGACAAATTCGATACCTGCCTGCAGGGTGCCCAGATAGCCGTACCAGGCATTGCCTTGCTGTTTGGTATCGAAAAAGGAGACGAAATAGCGCGGGAACTGCTGTTCGGCGACAAACATCATCCAGGCCACGCCGGCCACGTACAGACTGAACATCCAGAACTTCTGATTTTTCAGCAGGGCAATGACATCGGTAAACACGATGCGGTTGTCGGCAATCACGTTGTTATTGCGCAGCTGCTCATCGCCTATTTTAAGGCTCATGAGCACAAGCAGCATCAGGACCGAGGTACCGCTGCTGACAAGAAAGTTAGCCAGCGGGGTGATATTAAACAGCACGCCGGATACCGATGCTGCCAGCGCCCAGCCCAGCGAGCCCCACATACGGATCCGGCCAAACTCCAGGCCATACAGACGACTAAAGCGATCGGCATAGGATTCCGCGGCCGCGACGCCGGCATACCAGCCAAGGCTCAGCCAGAAAGCGCCTACCACGATGCCGATTGTGGTGTGGGTTAACAGCAGAGGCTGGTAAACCGTCACAAAAAACGGTGCCATCAGGGCCGAGATGGCGCAGACAAAATAGAGCAACCATTTGCTCATGCCTATTTTATCCATGATGTAGCCATATACCGGTTTAAGGATCACCGCAAAGGCACCGTTAATCGCAAATACGCTGCCTATAGTTATGCTGTCTAATCCCACTTTCTGGCTCAGCCATAAGGCATATAAACCAAAGCTGGAGGACCAGGTAAAAAAATAGAGAAAAATAAAACCACTCATTTTAATTTGTGCGGTACGAACGGATGAGGACAGAGCCATCATTATTTCTCCTGATTACTCATACAGATTTTATTGCGTGTGGCAGGCACACGATGAGCGAATCCTGGTGGATCTTCGTCATTTCTCCGAGTGAGCAGCCTCACAAAAATAATCCGTTATTTAAATAATGTTGGATTTAATCCCGTTCACAGCAATATTTTATAAATCATGGCATAAAAACTTAAATCTGTTGCGCTGGGTGAAAATGCACGAACAACAATTAATGGAGCGCATCGCGCTGAATGATGACGCCATGGCCCTCTACCGCCCGCGCGGCTCCAGCGCTCTGTATTATCACTGGCACCAGTGTGTTGAATTTCTGTATGTGTCAGAAGGATATGGCATTGTGGTGGTCGATAATCGCCATTACACCGCGCGGCCCGGGCGACTGTTTATCTTTCCCCCTTTCCGGCTGCACAAGGTGCATGTTGAGGCCAGCGAAAGCAATCGCTACTACCGCACGACCATGCATATAGAGCAGTCTTCGGTGATTGCCGCGCTGCGGGATTTTCCTCGCCATCAGGCGCAATTTACGGCCCTGGCGGCCAGCAATGTTCCCGCGCAGGCGTACGATCTCAGCGAGCGCGCAGAGATGATGGCCTGTATCCTCGATCGGTTTTGCGAACGCGACAGCAGCAGCCAGTCACAGGCCAGTGAGGTAGCGTTTCTGGTGATGCAGATAATGGCCTTTCTTCCCGAACAGCCGCAGGCACCACTGCCGCAGCAGCACACCGTGGCGGCGCAGATCATGCAATGGGTGGAGAACCATTATCAGGAGAAGTTTTCTCTGGATGACCTTGCCAGCGCCATCGGCCTGTCACGCAGTTACACATCACGCATCTTCCGTCAGCAAACCGGCGGCAGCATCCACGAATACTTACTCACCCGCCGTATCAAAAAAAGCTGTGATTTGCTTCGCATGTCGTCAATGAGCATCAATGCGATCGCCGAAGAGGTTGGGTTCACCGAGATGACCTATTTTATTACCTGCTTTAAGAAGCGGATCGGGCAGACGCCCCTACAGTATCGCAAACAGCATCTTGCACCGGATGTGCGTCAGGTATAATCGTCCATCCTTTGGCCTGCATGGCCATATGCGCTGACAATGCGTAAAGATAGCCGGCCACCTTCAAAAATTTTTTTAACTTCAAAACAGCTTTTTAATTTGATTTCTGAGGCGTAATATCCACAACAATTAAGTTGATTAGGATGATTCTCAAGGATGAGCCGTTCAAATACTCTTTTTATCGACGGACACAAAGCTCACGTGACCTACGATCCCGTGATTGATATGTTTCGTGGTGTCTTTCTGCATACCAAAAGTGAAGCCCGTTTTATGGCGAGCGATGTAAAAGAACTGAAAGTCGCCGCCCGGGATGCGCTGGATAGCTATCTGTTCACCTGTCATACCTCTGGGGTAAAACCGTTCCATCAGCGATCGCTGATGACGTTGCTCAGGTTACAGCGTTTCAAAGCTATTATGCATTGATCTGTTCTGACGGCGGATGCCTCCCGCCGTCATTCACTCATCTGCGCGTAAACTGCTGCTCGGTAATAGAGCTACCCCACTGATCGCCTTGCCACTCTTTCGCTAATTCAAAGCCGAATGACTCATACAAGCGCCGTGCCGCCGCCAGCTTATTGAAGGTCCACAGCTGCACCGCAGAAAACGCCCTCTCATCGCAAAATTTCATCGCTTCGGCAATCAGCTTTCGGCCCACGCCGCCGCCGCGACAGCCATCGTCAAGGATGAACCAGCGCAGATGCGCCTCATTGTTTCCCAGATCTTCGCCATCAATAGCGACAGATCCGACGATGCGCCCGTTGAGCATTGCCAGCCAGATTTGATTGCATGGCTTATCCAGACGACCTGAAAATTCCGCCAGGCCCGCGGCGACTTTACTCTCAAAGAAACTGCCGAAATTGTGCTCGCGAGCATAAAAGCTGCCATGCATTTCCGTTATGCGGCCAATCATGCCCGGGTGATAGCCAGAGACAATCTCGATGGCGCTCCTGGTGTTCAGGTCGGCATCATCGCGGCAGGCTTTCAGGGCGCTGGCATAGAAGCCAAGACCCTCGGAAACGACGCGCTGCTGGCTGGCGTCCATTTTTTGCAGGGCTGAAATGACGCGTTCATTGCCGTAGGCATTAATCTTCCGCACGGTTTCCCGGCCCTGTGCGCTAAGGCTCAGCTGCTTGAACCGTGCATCTTCCGTGGAGGGAGTTTCTTCCAGCTCGCCGGCCTTAATCAGTTTGGCGAGCATCCGGCTGACGCTGGATTTCTCAAGCCCCAGAACCTGCACTATCTGGGCTGCCGTCATTGAGCCCCGGCTCTCTATTTCCAGCAGGGTATGCACCACAGAAGGGGAGTAGACCGTTGCCGCCAGCGTCTGGTTCATAAACCCGAGTTCCCGCACCATCAGGCGCGACGAGATACGGATGTCTTCAACAATCGATGATTCAGCCATCATTAACCTTAACCTGTAAAATATAGTTGTACTATACAACCATGTTTCACAAGTGGCTGTCAATTAAGGCCAGAACCGCCACGCTGCCAGCAGCACCGCGACGTTAAGTATCACGCTGAGCATAAACCGGGTCTTAAACGGCTGTTTCTGGGTTTTATGGCGAAACAGCTGCTGGCCGATGATCGCCCCCGGCCAGCCACCTACCACGCCAAATATCAGCAACGTGGCTTCAGGCACCCGGCGCCAGGCCTTACGGGCCGCCATTTTATCCGCGCCATAGATAACGAACGTCAGCACGCTGGCAAGTACAAACCAAATTGGCAAGGGGTGTGGCAGCGATGCACTGCCCGCAGCGGCGAGGGCCAGAAGAAAGTAACAGAGGTAATTAAGATTCATAGGACAGCAAGGGCATGAGCGAAAACAGGGAGGGCAATGATACGCGATTCTACGGGGAGAGGAATCGCGTCATACCGATCATCCCGCCTCCAGCCCCCCGAAGCTGACAATCCTTGAACGCCCCAGCTCCTTCGCCCGGTACAGCGCCACGTCGGCGGCGCGCAGCAGGGCATCGCTCTGGGCGTGCTGCGGATAGCTGGCGATACCAATCGACACATCCACCGTGCCAATCTCCGCCAGCTCATAGCGCAGCGCCAGGCCATGCACGTTGGTATGAATTTCGGAAGCGCAGGCAAAGGCCGCCGCCTCGTCCGCCCCAGGAAGCAGGACCAGAAACTCCTCCCCGCCATAGCGAAACGCCATCCCCTTGTTGCTCACCGCCCGCTGCACCACCGTCGCCACGCTTTTAATCACCAGATCGCCGGCATCGTGACCAAACTTGTCGTTAATGGCTTTGAAGTGGTCGATATCGATCATCAGACAGCTTACCGGCTGCCCGGTATGTTGCGCCTGGCTCATCTGGGTGCGCAGGGCATCGTCCAGATGATGACGATTACGCAGATTGGTCAGCGGATCGAATAACGCTTTCTCCAGCAGGGCATCGCGCAGGCGCTGGTTGGCCAGCGCCAGGCCGAGGGCCTCAGCCATCAGCTCCAGATAGGCGCGGGACGGAGCCATTGCCGGGGTCACGTTCTGGAACGAGAGCAGGCCGATGGTCTCGCCCTGGGCAATCAGCGGTACGCAGAGTGAATGACTGGCGCAGGCGTCGGGCAGGTGATAGCAGGTAATATCCGGCTCGCCGGTCACCGGAGGATGGCTCTGTCCGCGGCGCACCGCCCAGCACTGGTCCGGGTGGAAGGGTTCGGACTCACCCTGCGGGTCGAGCCATTCGGCGGCGCAGTGCATCTGCCACGGATCCCGTTCGAGAAGCCAGAGCCGTCCGGGAATGCCCGGGGCAATGCCGGGCGCAAACAGCCGCGCCACGTTCAGGACATCTTCGACGGACTCGCAGCCCTGCAGGCGCTGGGTCATGCGCGCCAGCAGCTCGCGGATCGCCCAGTCGGCATCTCGCTCCTGTTCCAGCCGCTGTCGCACAAGGCCGTTTTCGCGAAAGATACGGATCGCCTGTGCCATATCGCCAATCTCATCGATCTGGCGGTAGTCCGGGGCTTCCACCGCATAATCCTGCGACGCCAGCCGGTTGACCACATCGCTCAGGCGTACCACCGGGCGCAGCACCCGGCGTTTAAGGATAAAACCGAGCACAAACAAAAACATCAGCGCGGTCAGGCCGACCATCACCTCCGAGAGCGTCCGCAGCCCGCGGGATTTTACCGTGGCATCGTCAATCGCCGCGTCGGTACGCCTGTCCAGCATCTGACGAAAATGGTCGAGCTGATTCTGTACCTGCTCCAGCTCGTTCTCATAACGCTCGCCATACATCAGCGCGATGGCTTGGGGTTGCTCCCCGCGCCCCACGCTGGCGATAGCGCTCTGCTGCTCATCCTGCAGTGCATCGGCCACCTGCAAACCTTCATGCAGCAGCGCCAGCTCATCCTCACTGGCGCCCACGTCTTTCAGCTTCTGCAGACGATGCTCAATCCCGGCCATGGATGCCGCTTTCTGGCGGTACTCGTCGGCCGTCGCAGGATCCTGTTTGATGACGTACAGCCGCGCCAGGTCAGAGAGCGCCCAGGCGTCGGTCTCCACCTCTTCGGTGAGCCGATCGAATATATAGCGCTGTTCAACGGCCTGCCGCTCAACGTTTTCGGCGCTGGAGGCCATCAACATGGCCACCCCGGAAGCGAGGGTCAGGCAGACCGTGGCGCCGTATGCCCAGTTAGTGATGGTGGCGATACGCACGGCTTATTCCTTTTTCATAAATCAGGGGAATTTTTCCCTTCTTCGATAATCGCGTCGTCAATCTCTTCGGCATTACCGGCATGATCGCGACCCGAGAGCAGGTTCCAGCAGGCGATAAACAGCGCGGCGATGAGCGGACCAATCACAAAGCCGTTGATACCGTAAATCTCCATCCCACCGAGGGTGGTGATGAGGATGAGGTAGTCGGGCATTTTGGTGTCTTTCCCCACCAGCAGCGGACGCAGGAGGTTATCCACCAGGCCCACCACCAGCACAAAGAACCCGACGATAAACAGGCCCTGCCACAGCTGATGGGTGGCGAAGAGGAATATGGCCGCCGGTACCCAGACGATGGCCGAGCCGACCGCCGGGATCAGCGACAGGAACGCTATCAGCGCGCCCCACAGGATGCTGCCGTTAATACCGACGAACCAGAAGGCGAGCCCGCCCAGTACCCCCTGGACAATGGCTACCACGGCTGTGCCCTTCACCGTCGCTCTGGCGACCCCGGCGAATTTGGCGAACAGATGCTGCTTGGCGAAATTCGACAGCGGCAGGCTGTCGAGGATCTGGCGCACCAGCCAGGGGCCATCTTTCAGCAGGAAAAACAGCAGATAGACCATCACACCAAAGCTGATGGCGAAGCCAAAGGTGCCTTTACCGATCAGGAACGCACTTCCGGCGAGGTATTGCCCGCCTCTTAATGCCGCGTCAGAGAGCTTCTGCTGGATCTGCGAGGCGGTATCCAGGTCATGCTCGATCATCAGCGCGCGCAGCCAGCCGGGCAGGTGAGAGAACAGGCTCGCAAACACCCCGGAAAACTGGGTGTCGTTCTGCTGCAGGCGCGTGTAAACGATATTGAGTTCAAAGGCTAAGGAGGAAAAGATCACCATCAACGGGATAAAGACGATCAGGCAGATAAGCAGCACGCTCAGCAGCGACGCCAGCCCGTTGCGATCCCCCATCCGGATACGCAGCGTGTTTTTAACCGGGTAGAAAATCACTGCCAGGATCGCGGCCCACAGGATCGCCGAGAAGTAGGGCGACAGGACATCAAAAAACGCCCAGGTAACAAGCAGGAGTATGAGAATGAAAAACCCTTTGGTCAGTCCGTTAAATCGCATTAGCTCATCCTTTATTAATGAAACACTACGACTATAGAGTGTTTTGCGTAATTTAACATATTGCGATATGACGCCGGGTGGCGGTTGCGCCTTACCCGGCCTACGTGGATTAGTAGGCCCGCGCAAGCGCAGCGCCGCCGGGCGACAGGCCGCAACGCCCGCCAGTTTAGCGTGTAAAAAACAGATACCACTTTCGCCTGACCGACGGGATGACCGGCGCGGTGCATGCTGTAAGTACCGGCTTGCAGGAGGTGTCCTATGGCATGGCGACCCTATCTTTACGTGATTTACACGGTGCGGCCCCGGCTGAGCGCCCGCCGCGCGCGTCTTCGTCTGGTGCATGGCTAGCAATTTGTTAACAATCGCGGTATAAAAACACCTTCTTTGGATGTTTAGATGTCCATACGTATAGAAGGTGATATGCAAACACAACAAAACGGGCAGCTACAGCGCACCATGAAGACCCGCCATCTCATCATGCTCTCCCTCGGCGGCGTGATTGGCACCGGGCTGTTTTTTAATACGGGATACATTATTTCCACCACCGGGGCGGCGGGGACGCTGCTGGCTTATCTGATTGGCGCGCTGGTGGTCTGGCTGGTGATGCAGTGCCTCGGCGAACTCTCCGTGGCGATGCCGGAGACCGGCGCCTTTCACGTCTATGCCGCGCGCTATCTCGGCCCTGCGACCGGCTACACCGTGGCGTGGCTCTACTGGCTCACCTGGACGGTGGCGCTGGGATCGAGCTTTACCGCCGCCGGATTCTGCATGCAGTACTGGTTCCCGCAGGTGCCGGTCTGGGTCTGGTGTGTGGTCTTCTGCGCGGTCATTTTCTCCCTCAACGTTATCTCGACCCGCTTCTTTGCTGAAGGCGAGTTCTGGTTCTCGCTGGTGAAAGTCATCACCATCATCGCCTTTATTATCCTCGGCGGGGCGGCGATCTTTGGCTTTATCCCGATGCAGGATGGTTCTCCCGCGCCGGGGCTGAGCAACATCACCGCTGAAGGCTGGTTCCCGCACGGCGGGCTGCCGATCCTGATGACCATGGTGGCGGTTAACTTTGCCTTCTCCGGCACCGAGCTGATCGGCATTGCGGCGGGTGAAACCGAAAATCCGCACAAGGTGATCCCTGTCGCCATCCGCACCACCATTGCCCGTCTGATCATCTTCTTTATCGGCACCGTCTTCGTGCTGGCGGCGCTGATCCCGATGCAGCAGGCCGGGGTGGAAAAAAGTCCGTTCGTGCTGGTGTTTGAGAAGGTCGGCATTCCGTATTCCGCGGATATCGTTAACTTCGTGATCCTGACGGCGATCCTCTCGGCGGCCAACTCCGGGCTGTATGCTTCCGGGCGCATGCTGTGGTCGCTGTCGAACGAGAAAACCCTGCCGCGCTGCTTTGCCCGGGTGAACAAAAACGGCGTGCCGCTGACGGCGCTGTCGGTGTCGATGCTCGGCGGCGTGCTGGCGCTCTTCTCCAGCGTGGTGGCCCCGGACACGGTGTTTGTCGCCCTGTCGGCCATCTCGGGCTTTGCGGTGGTGGCGGTGTGGATCAGCATCTGCGCCTCGCACTTTGTCTTCCGCCGCCGTCATCTGCAATCGGGCCAGCCGCTGGAGGCTCTGCACTACCGCGCCCCCTGGTATCCGCTGGTGCCGGTGCTGGGCTTTATTCTGTGCCTGGTGGCCTGCGTCGGTCTGGCCTTTGACCCGAGCCAGCGCATTGCCCTTTACTGTGGGCTGCCGTTTGTGGCGCTGTGCTATGGCGCGTACTACCTTACTCAGAATCTGAAATCCCAGGAGCCTGAACATGTCGCAGAATAATCCGCTTACCGCCCTCCTTGAGACCCAGCCGTTTGTGGTGCTGGACGGGGCGATGGCAACGGAACTGGAAGCGCGCGGCTGTAACCTGGCCGACAGCCTGTGGTCGGCCAAAGTGTTAATGGAAAACCCGGAGCTGATCCGCGACGTGCATCTCGACTACTTCCGCGCCGGAGCGCAGGTGGCGATCACCGCCAGCTATCAGGCCACCCCGGACGGCTTTGCCGCCCGCGGGCTGGACGAGGCGCAGTCCCGGGTGCTGATCGGTAAAAGCGTCGAGCTGGCCCGCAAGGCGCGGGAGGCGTATCTGGCAGAAAATCCGCAGGCCGGCGCGCTGCTGGTCGCGGGCTCGGTCGGGCCTTATGGGGCTTATCTGGCCGACGGGTCGGAATACCGCGGCGACTACGTGCGTAGTGCTGAAGTGTTTCAGGCGTTTCACCGCCCGCGGGTGGAAGCGCTGCTGGATGCCGGAGCCGACCTGCTGGCCTGCGAAACCCTGCCGTCGTTTGCTGAGATGAAGGCGCTGGCGGAGCTGCTGACGGCATACCCGCGCGCCCGGGCGTGGTTCTCGTTCACCCTGCGCGACAGCGAGCACCTGAGCGACGGCACCCCGCTGCGCGAGGTGGTGTCGGTGCTGGCGAACTATCCACAGATTGTTGCCCTGGGCATTAACTGTATCGCGCTGGCGAACACCACTGCCGCGCTGCAACATCTGCAGAGCCTGACCGCGCTGCCGCTGGTGGTCTACCCGAACTCGGGCGAGCATTACGATGCGGTGAGCAAAACCTGGCATCACCACGGCGAAGCCTGCGAAACGCTGGCGGGGTATCTGCCGCAGTGGTTAGCGGCAGGCGCGAAGCTGATCGGCGGGTGCTGCCGCACGACGCCGAAGGATATTGCAGAGCTGAACGCACAGCGCTGAGTTTTTGCCGGGTGGCGGCTGCGCCTTACCCGGCCTACGAAAGGCTCGAACCGTAGGCCCGGCAAGCGCAGCGCCGCTGGGCATCAATCACCGCACCTCTGCTTACGCCAGCAGTTCAATCACCCCTTCATCTGTTCTGATCCAGCGCGGCATCTTAAGCGTATCGGCGTAGAAGCTGACCAGTTCTCCCAGCAGATCCTGGATGACTCTTTCCGCGTCCGGAGTGAGTGAGCCACCGATCAGCTGCTGGGTCAGTACCTGGCAATAGCGCCCCAGTTGATCGGCTTCGGGCTCAAACAGAGGAAGACGGGTCGGGAAATCGTCTACCGTCAGGCTTTCTTTTAACGCCTCCGGAACCGGCTCGAGCAGCGTGGGTTGCAGCAGCGACAGACAGGCCGCAAGTCGTCCGTAAAGGGCGAATTTTTCTGCGGGAACGTTTGAACCACCACCGGAGAGGCTAATCTCGCGGGTGGTGGCGCCGAACGGAGTTAGCCTTACCGGCCATACTGGAAACCGGCGCATCTTACGATGCCCCCGTCCGGCCCACCATTGAGGTGTAACCGTACGCACGACATATTAAACACATGTCGCCAGTATGAAGTCCAGGAGGTCAATCCCGACGCCTGATTTTGCAGGCGTGGGAAAACGATACTGTGATATCCCTGTTGCAACAAGGGGCATTCCCGGAAGCGGCCTCGCAAAACAAGAAATTAAGGTGGGGTGGTTATGCCGGGTGGCGGCTGCGCCTTACCCGGCCTACATTTTGGGGTTTTGTAGGCCCGTGCAAGCGCAGCGCCGCCGGGCATCTATCAGGCCACCTCTGCTAACACAAACATCCCGTACGGGTGGATCTCCAGGTAATACGTCTCCCCGACGTCAGGCTGCAATCGTGTGGCGTTGACCTGCAACAAAATCTCCTGCCCGTGCCACTCCACAATCACCTCGTACTGCGGCCCCATATAGGCGACGTGGCGGATCACGCAGCGCTGGCTCTCTTCGCCGTGCTGGCTCAGGGTGATCGCCTCCGGGCGCACGCCGACGGTGCCCGTACCTTGCGCGGCAAAGTGCAGCGGGCGCGGCAGGCGGTAGCCGTGGATCGCCACGGACTCGTGGCTGAAGCTGGCCGGGAACAGGTTGGCATCGCCCATAAAGCTCGCCATAAAGCGCGACGCCGGCTGGCGATAGAGATCCTGTGGGGAGCCAATCTGCATGATATTGCCCTTGTTCATCACCAGCACGGTATCCGAAACCGCAAAGGCCTCGCTCTGATCGTGGGTCACGTACAGCGAGGTGATGTTGAACTGCTTTTGCAGCTCGCGGATCTTGTCGCGCATGCTGCGGCGCAGGTTAGCGTCGAGGTTACTCAGCGGCTCATCAAACAGCAGCACTTTCGGTTTGAGGATAAGCGCCCGGGCCAGGGCCACGCGTTGCTGCTGGCCGCCGGAGATCTGATCCACATAGCGATCGTCAAAACCCTCCAGATCCACCATCGCCAGCGCCTCTTTCACGCGGGTTTTGATCTCGGCGCGCGATACGCCGAGCATCTTCAGGCCGTAGCCGACGTTCTCGCCAAGCGACATGTGCGGGAAGAGGGCGTAGGACTGGAATACCATGCAGATATCACGCTGCTGAATGGAGCTGTGGGTCACGTCCTCGCCGTCGATAAAGATCTGCCCGCTGGTGGGCTTTTCCAGCCCGGCCACCAGACGCAGCACCGTGGTTTTACCGCAGCCCGACGGGCCGAGCAGGGTCACCATCTGCCCCTGCGGGATCGCCAGGTTGATGTTTTCAATCACCGTATTCGCGCCAAAGCGCTTGGTCACGTTACGCAGTTCAACGAAATGTTTCTGAGTCATAGTGTTACGCCTGGTTTTTGGCTTTGGAGCGGGAGATACGTGCCTCACCGATCAGCCAGTCAAAGAGGAAAATGATCGCCAGCATGACCACAATCAGGATCGAGCCGTAGGCAATCGCCACGCCGTATTCGCCGTCTTCCACGCGGTTCAGAATGTAGGCCGTAGCCACGCGGGTATCCGGCGTGACGAGGAACACAATGGCGCTGACGGTGGTAATGGCCCGCACAAAGCTGTAGATCAGCGCCGACAGAATGGCCGGGCGCAGCAGCGGCAGCAGGATGTGCGTAATGGTGCGCAGCGACCCGGCACGCAGGCTCAGCGAGGCCTCATCCAGCGACTTGTCGATCTGGCCTAAGCCCGCAATCCCGGCGCGAATGCCCACCGGCACGTTACGCATCACCATTGAGATAATGACGATGGCAGCGGTGCCGGTGAGGTACACCGGGGCGCTGTTAAAGGCGAGGATGTAGGAGACGCCCGCCACGGTACCCGGTACGGCGAAGCACAGCATGGTGGTGAACTCGATGGTCTTTTTGCCTTTAAACTGCTGGCGCACCACGATCCAGGCGATCAGCAACCCGAAGGCGGCGGTGATCGGCGCGGCGATCCCGGCGTAGAGCAGGGTATCCAGCAGCGAAGGCCATGCCCCGTCGCTCATCCCCTGGCCGAACAGCTTGATAAAGTTATCCAGCGTCAGGGTGTAATCCACCCCCCAGTTGACGGTAAAGCTGCCGTAGAAAATGCTGCCGTAGAGCAGGGCGTTAAAAGCGATCCACACCGTCAGCAGGGCGACGACGCCCCACACCAGGGTCACCGGCAGCGGCTGGACGTCACCACGATAGGACTTGCCGGAGACGGTCACGTAGGAGCGTTTGCCGATCCACATGTACTGGATGCAGAACACCAGCAGCGAGAACAGCAGCAGGAACGCCCCGAGGGTGCTGGCGGCCTGGTAATCGAGCTGCGAGCCGGTGATGTAGAAGTAGATCTGCGTCGCCAGCACGTCGAAGTTACCGCCGAGCACCAGCGGGTTACTGAAGTCGGCCAGCGACTGCACGATGACGATCAGGAAGGCGTTCGCCAGCGCCGGCTTCAGCAGCGGGACAAAGACGCCGTTAAAGGTCTGCCAGCGGCTGGCGCGCAGGGTGTATGATGCCTCTTCCAGCGACGGATGAATGGTCTTGATCGCCCCGTCGAGGATCATAAACGCCATCGGGGTGAAGGCCAGCACCTGCGCCAGCCAGATGCCGGTAAAGCCGTACAGCCAGTTGGTGTTGGTCAGGCCAAACCAGTCGACCATCAGCTCGGTAACGTAGCCGGAGCGCCCCATCATCAGCGTCACGCCCAGACCCACCACGAACGGCGGAGTGACGATCGGCAGGATCGAGAAGATGCGGCCAATGATGGCGCTGCGCTTCGCGATGCGGGTGGTGTAGATCGCCAGCACCAGGCCGAAGAAGGTGCAGCCGATCCCTACCGCTATGGAGAGCAGGATCGAGTTAACGATCACCTGAATGATGTGCGACTGCGACAGCACGTTCATAAACGCCAGCGGGGCGAACTTGCCCGCGTCGTTGGTGAACATCGGAATAAAGATGGCGATGCTCGGCCAGACGATAAAGATGCCGATCAGCGCGACGATGGCGATCAGCGAGCCAATCACAAAGCGGTCGCCGCCCAGCCACTCCAGGCGGGTCAGGGCCAGGGTCATGATCGCCCCCAGCGCCACAAACAGCACGATGGTGGCGTAGCCTAAACCACGCCCTTCAATCGTGGCGCTGATGACGATAAACGCCATACACAGCAGCGCCCAGCCGGCGTCGAGGTAGTGGCGGCTGCGCTGTTCGCGCTTCGCCTCGCTAAACGGGCGTACCAACAGCAGCGTGGGGAGCAGATACCACAGCCAGCTGATATTGAAGTGCGACCAGCTGTAGGCATCGAGGATCTCGTCGCTTGTGGATTCCAGCAGGCCATAATCCAGGCTCCAGCTTGGCAGCAGGACAAAGGCCAGCCAGCCAACGAAAACCCAAAGGAAGACCGCATCCCGTTTTTTCACGGGATGAAGAGCGAGTGTCTGTGACATAGGTATTCCGGTGTTGTAGGCCGGGTAAGGCGTTTACGCCGCCACCCGGCAAATGTTCGCAGGAGTGGGCTTATTTACCCATCTTCACGTCGCTGACCCACTTGTTGATCAGCGCTTTGCGCACGTCCGTTGAGCCGTACTTGTCCATGTCGTAGCTGATCAGCTTCAGGTCATCCAGCTTGAGCGAGTTCGGGGAGGTCTCTGCGGTGGTGTTGGTCAGGATCTGATAGGACTTGCCCTGCTTCCACGCCAGCTCCTGGGCCTCTTTCGACAGCACCCAGTCCACGAACAGCTTCGCGTTCTCTTCGTTACGCGCGCCCTTCAGGATGCTGACCCCGCCGATTTCATACCCGGTGCCTTCGCACGGAGAGATCAGCTCCAGCGGGGCGCCTTGCTCTTTTTCCAGCGAATAATCGTGCAGGAAGCCGATGCCGATGGCGGTTTCACCGCGCGCGGCGTTACGCGCCGGGGCAATACCGGATTTGGTGTACTGGGAGACGTTGCCGTTGAGCTGCTTCAGGTAGTCGAAGGCCTGATCTTCCCCCCACAGCTGGACGAAGGTCGCCAGCGCGGTGTAGGCGGTGCCGGAGCTTTGCGGATCGGCAATCTGGATCTCGCCTTTATATTCAGGTTTGGTCAGATCTTTCCAGCACTGCGGTACCGGCAGGTTCTTCTCTTTCAGGCGCTGGGTGTTGACGCCAAAGCCCAGAATACCCACGTAGACCGCCGAGGAGAGGTTGCCTTTCACCTTCGCCGGATCGCGGAATTTCTCCATGATCTGCTCGAGGTTGGCGGATTTGTACGGCTGCAGCAGCCCCATCTCACCGGCCTGGGACTGCGGATCCAGGGTGCCGCCGTACCAGACGTCGGCCTGCGGGTTTTTCTTCTCGGCATCCACCTTCGCCAGGGTGCTGCCGGAGCCGTTGCGGATAAACGAGGTTTTGACGTCGTACTTATCGCCAAACGCCTTGGTTTCGGCCTCACACATTTCGTTGGTGGCGCTGCAGTAGACCACCAGACGGCCTTTGGCCTGTGCGGCACCGGTTAAGGTAGCCAGCGCGATCCCGGAAGCAATGAGGGTAGAGAGAAGCGTTGTTTTCATTATTCAGCCCTTGTTATGACGTTATGTGACTGCGAGAAGCGGTGATGCCCGCCATCAGCAGGGGCATCAGGAGTAAACCCATCAGCACCGCGGCAATCGAGAGCAAACTGAACATCCCCGACCAGCCGTAGCGTTCAATAACCTGTGACAGCGGCCATCCGGCCAGCGCCGCCCCCAGATAGGCAAACACGCCGAGAAAACCGGTAATTGAGCCCGCCGCCTGCTTGTGCCCGCACTCCACGGCGGCAAGGCCGATGAGCATCTGCGGACCAAAGACAAAAAATCCCACCGTAAAAAAGCACATTGCCAGCAGGGCGTAGTGGTGAACCGGGGCCAGCCACAGGGCGGCGACCGATACCATCAGCCCCAGCGTAAACAGCAAAATCATCGGCGCCCGCTGGCCGCTGAACAGAAGATCCGACCCCCATCCGGCAAACAGCGCCCCGAGCAGGCCGCCGACCTCAAACAGCATCACCGTGGCGTTGGCGCTCAGCAGGTTGACCCCGTGGCTCTCCGCCAGCCAGATGTTGCCCCAGTCGTTGAGGGCGATGCGGATCAGATAGACCAGCACATAGGACGCCCCGAGCAGCCAGATCATCGGGTTTTGCAGCATGGTGGTGCGTAACATCTGCCACAGCCCCATCGGCGGGCTCTGTTGTTCCTGGCGCAGCTCCAGCGGATCGTTGCGCCACTCCCCGACCGTCGGGAGACCCTCTTCCTGCGGTGTGCCCCGCAGTTGTGTGGTCAGCCACAGGCCGAGCACGATACTGATGATCCCCGGTGTCAGCATCGCTGCCTGCCAGCCCCAACGATGGGCGGCGAAGGCACAGATCAGCGGAATAATGGCTCCGCCGATATTGATAGAGGTGTTCCAGCATCCCCACCAGAAGCCGCGCTCGTTGCGCGAATACCAGTGGGTAAGCAATCTGGCGCAGGGCGGCCATCCCCATCCCTGAAAGAAGCCGTTCAGCGTCCAGATAAACAGCAGCATGGGCAGAGAATCCCCGAAGGCGAACAGCACGTTCAACACCCCGGTCGCCATCAGGCCGATGCCCATAAACGCCCGCTGGCCCTTACTGTCGTGCCACAGTCCGGCGGCAAATTTCGACAGGCCATAGCTGAGGTAAAAGAGCGACCCGATCAGGCCGATATCGCTTTTGCTCAGCCCCAGATCCATCTGCAATGCCGGCAGGACGTAGTTAAGACTTTTGCGCGTCAGGTAGAACGCGGCGTAGCCAATCACCATGCAGATCAGCAGTCGCGGGCGCAGCCGGCGATAGCGTTGAGTAACCTGTTCAGCTGACAGTGCGGGCATAGCGTTCTCCGTTTGCAATGACTGTATGAAAGTGCGACGAAAAAGGGATGAGAGAAAGTCTGGCGTGGCTAAGACTTTTTCCTGGTTAGCGGTGTGTTTGTTGCAAAACTGTGGGCAGGTTAACAATTACGCGCGTGCCGCCCTGCGACTCGAGGGTTAACTCTCCGCCCAGGGCATGCACGCGCTCGCGCATCCCCTGAATACCAAAACCGGGGATCTGCTGCGGGCTGATGCCGCTGCCGTTATCACGCACCTCCAGGCGCAGCTGGCTACCGTGCTCGCAGAGCAGGACGCTGACCTCGCTGGCATTGGCGTGTTTGCTGACGTTATTCAGCAGCTCCTGCAGCAGGCGATAGAGAGTAAAGATCAGGGTTTCACTCTGCGGCGGGGCGGTGAGCCGGTAATCAAACCGGCACTGGATCCCGCGCTCGGCAAAGGCGAACTCGTTCACCAGGTGGTGCAGGGCCTCGTTTAAGGAGAGTTCATCCAGCACCGGGGGGCGCAGCTGACGCAGCAGCTGGCGGGTGGAGTGATGGATGCGCCGCGCCAGCTCGTTGATCTGCCCGGCGGCTTCTAACGCCTGCGGGGTATCGCCCGCCCGCTTCACCAGCTGGGACTGGATCTGAATGGCGGTGATGTTCTGCCCGATTTCATCGTGCAGCTCCCGGGCCAGGTGCTTGCGGGTATCTTCTTCGGTGTGGATCAGCTTTTCCGCCAGCGCGCGGCGGGCCTGAAGTTCAGCCTCCAGCCGACGGCGGTAGTGATCGAGGTTCATCGCCAGATGCTGCTGGCGGCTGATGGCGATCCCCAGCCCAATCCCCAGCAGCGACTGGGTGGCGAGGAAGATCTCCAGCTCCAGCAGGTCGCTGAACCCCACCCCGACCTGACGGGCGATAGTGATCATCATGCTGCCCAGCAGCCCGGAGAGCACGCCGCCCTGCCAGCCGAACTTCCACGCCATCACCACGTTGGGCAGGAACACCACGATCAGCAGCAGCCGCTCCAGGGCCGGGGAGAGCACCATCTGGGTGCCGATGCCGATGATAAAAAACAGGCTGCACCAGATGATCAGCGAGGTGCGCAGGGGCGGGTTACTGGTATCGAGCCCCAGCAGGTGATAGCGGTGCTGCTGGCGTAAAAACTCAAATACCAGATAGACGAACGGGGTCAGCAGCACCCCGCCGGTAAAGGAGGCCAGCGCCAGCAGGGTGGTCGGGCTGTCGAGAAACGGCGCCAGGATCAGGGTCTGAAGCAGAGCGTTGAGGGTCACCGCGGCGATCAGCAGCGACAGGCGCTGCCAGTAAAGAGGAAAGCGGTGCCAGTAGCGTTGCGCCAGCCACGTACAGACGGTGCCCACCAGCGGCACGACCAGCATCAGGTAATGGGTCAAAAGCTGTTCGCCGTGCAGCCAGAGCATGGCGGCCAGCGGGGGGAGGATCAACGCCGGCCAGAAGCGGCGCGAGAGCACGATCAGCAGCGCCAGATAGACGCCCTGGGGCAAAAACAGCGCCGCCTGCTGCCCGTTGCGGGTGAGGTAAAAACTGAGCGTCCACAGCATCAGCCAGCCGGTGCCCCAGGCCAGCATAATAAACAGCGAGAGGATGATGTGCCGCAGGGATCGCCGCATCAGTGGCCGGTCAGCAGCTGGTGGTCGAGGGCAAAATGCACCAGTTCGATGGTGCTGTTGCACTGCAGTTTGCCCAGCACGTTGGCGCGATGCACGTGGACGGTTTTATGGCTAAGCTCGAGCCTGAAGGCGATCTCCTTCACGCTTTCCCCCTGAACCAGCAGCTCGAAGACCTCTTTCTCGCGCGGGGTTAACACCGCCAGCGCCTGGGACACCGGTTCGCCGCCACGCAGGGCTTTAACCGCATCGGCACAGAGATAATGGCCGCCCATCCCGACGGAACGCACGGCCTGCACCAGCTCCTCCGGGCCGCAGCGTTTGGTGAGATAGCCGCTGGCCCCGGCGTCCAGCGCGCTCTGCACAAAGGCAGGCGTATCGTAGATGCTGAGGATTATCGCGCGAAACCCCGGTCGCTGCTGGCGCAGGCGTTTGAGCAGGCTCAGGCCGTTTTCATCGGGCATGGCGACGTCGAGCACCGCCACGTCGATGGCATCGCGGGTGAGGGCGGGCCAGGCCTCGGCGGCGCTGCTGTACTGGCCTTCGACCACCAGATCGTCTTCCAGATTTAACAGCTGGGCAAACCCGGAACGCACCACCACGTGATCGTCCACCAGCACTACTTTGATCATCTCAGATACCTTTGCGGAATTATCCACCTATGATGCCTGCCAATGCGGGTCTGGCAATCTCGTGCCTGCGGTTATGTAACGGATGTAACAAAATTGCAATAAAGGTTTGGAGGAAGGGAGAAGGGGGAGAATATGCTGGAACTTGTGGTGTGTTCCGTTCACTTTGCGATGAGTGCTTCTCTGTAACACCAGAACACGTGAACGTGTCAGGGGGGCTCGCCGCCGCCCCCCTGACCACCCCGGCTCCCGGCCAGGAAAATCGCCGCTTCGCGGTCCCTTCGGCTAATGACTTACGGCTGTCGGGTCGGGGGCGATCCTACATCCCTGTAGGTCGCCCCCTCTCGGCGCATCCATGCGCCTCGACCCTGCCTCCAGTCAACGCCTCAGCGATTTTCAGCCGGACCAAGGAGCCGCTGTGAAACTTGCGTCTTAATCGGGTTCTTCATGGCGGTAATTTTTAAAAGGCCGGTATCAAGAACAAGCTAAAGCGATAAGATGGCCGCATTTATTTATATTTCCACAGCGGGCCATGTCCGGCCGAAAATCGCCGAAGCGTTTACCGCAGGCCGGGGCGAGGCGCATGGACGCGCCGAGAGGGCATAGCCTGCATGGATGCAGGCTGGTGCCCGACCCGACAGCCGGAGGGAATAAGCTGAGGGCACCGCAACGCGGCGATTTTCTTGCCGGTAGCCCGGGTTGCCAGGGTGGCGGCGATTGAGCCACCCTGGCACGTTCACGGGTAACGCGGCATACAGAGAAATGCAGAACGTAAAGTGAACGGAACCACCACTGAAGCCTGCATACCCCATCCCCAACAAATTCACTATCTATTGCCGCTTTTTTTCTAAAAACGATTCGGCATTAACGATGCTTTTTAATTCCTTTATCAAAATTCCGCCGCCGGAAATACTGCCTCCATAACAACCAGGGGAGCAGACATTATGGCAATTTCATCGCGTTTTACCTTATTTGGCGCGCTGGCGCTGTGGGCCGTTCAGGCGCAGGCGGTGGACGTCACCATCGCGTATCAAACTTCCGCTGAGCCGGCAAAAGTGGCGCAGGCGGATAACACCTTCGAGAAAGCGAGCGGTGCCAAAGTGGACTGGCGCAAGTTCGACAGCGGCGCCAGCATCGTGCGGGCGCTGGCCTCCGGCGACGTGCAGATTGGCAACCTCGGCTCCAGCCCGCTGGCGGTAGCCGCCAGTCAGCAGGTGCCGATCGAAGTCTTCCTGCTGGCTTCGCAGCTCGGCAATTCCGAAGCGCTGGTGGTGAAGAAAAACATCACTAAGCCCGAAGATCTGATCGGCAAACGCATCGCGGTGCCGTTTATCTCTACCACTCACTACAGTCTGCTCGCGGCCCTGAAACACTGGAACATCAAGCCGGGGCAGGTGGAAATTATCAACCTGCAACCCCCGGCAATTATCGCCGCCTGGCAGCGGGGCGATATTGACGGGGCCTATGTCTGGTCGCCTGCGGTAAACGAACTGGAGAAAGACGGCAGCGTGCTGACCGACTCCGCCCAGGTGGGCCAGTGGGGCTCGCCAACCCTCGACGTCTGGGTGGTGCGCAAAGACTTTGCCGAGAAGCACCCGGAGATCGTGAAAGCCTTCGCGAAAAGCGCCATCGACGCCCAGCAGCCCTACATTGCCAACCCGGATGAGTGGCTGAAGCAGCCAGCCAACCTCGAGAAACTTGCCCGCCTGAGCGGCGTGCCGGAAGCCGACGTGCCGGGACTGGTGAAGGGCAATACCTACCTGACGCCTGCCCAGCAGTTGCAGCAGCTGGCGGGACCGGTGAATAAAGCGATTGTGGATACCGCAGGCTTCCTGAAAGAGCAGGGCAAAGTACCCGCGGTGGCGGCTGACTACAGCCAGTACGTGACCGACCGCTTTGTGAAGTAAGGGGGCCGTATGCTGAATATTACAAATCTGCACGCAGATTACGCTGGCAAGCCTGCGCTGGAGGATATCAACCTGACGCTGGATAGCGGCGAGCTGCTGGTGGTGCTCGGCCCGTCCGGCTGCGGGAAGACCACGCTGCTGAATCTGATCGCCGGGTTTGTACCCTGGCAGCACGGCACCATCCAACTGGCAGGTAAAAAGGTGGAGGGTCCAGGCGCCGAGCGCGGCGTGGTCTTCCAGAACGAAGGGCTGCTGCCGTGGCGTAACGTACAGGAGAACGTCGCTTTTGGGCTGCAGCTGGCGGGCACCTCGCGGGAAGAACGACTGACCATCGCCCGGGAGATGCTGAAAAAAGTGGGGCTGGAGGGGGCGGAGAAGCGCTATATCTGGCAGCTCTCCGGCGGCCAGCGTCAGCGCGTCGGCATCGCCCGGGCGCTGGCGGCCAATCCACAGCTGTTGCTGCTGGATGAGCCGTTCGGGGCGCTGGATGCCTTTACCCGCGAGCAGATGCAAACCCTGCTGCTGCGTCTGTGGCATGAGACCGGCAAGCAGGTACTGCTCATCACCCATGACATCGAAGAAGCGGTGTTTATGGCTACCGAACTGGTGCTGCTGTCGCCGGGGCCGGGCCGGGTGCTGGAGCGCCTGCCGCTCAACTTTGCCCACCGCTTTGTCGCAGGCGAGCCGGTGCGCAGCATCAAGTCCGACCCCGATTTTATTGCCCAGCGCGAATACGTGCTGAGCCGCGTGTTTGAACAGCGGGAGGCCTTCTCATGAGCATTGTGGTGAATGACAAAACGGCGCGTAAACGCCTGACCCTGCACTGGCCCTTCTCCCGCCAGTTGACGCTCAGCGTCAGCACCCTGCTGGTGCTGCTGGCCGTGTGGTGGGCCGTGGCGGCGCAGCAGTGGGTCAGCCCGCTGTTCCTGCCGCCGCCGGGCCAGGTGCTGGTGAAACTGTTCACTATCGCCGGTCCGCAAGGATTTATGGATGCCACCCTGTGGCAGCATCTGGCGGCCAGCCTGGGACGCATTCTGGTGGCCTTGCTGGCGGCGGTGATCCTCGGTATCCCGGTGGGTATTGCGATGGGCTTAAGCCCGACGGTGCGCGGGATCCTCGATCCGCTGATTGAGCTTTATCGTCCGGTGCCGCCGCTGGCGTATCTGCCGCTGATGGTGATCTGGTTTGGCATCGGCGAGACCTCGAAGATCCTGCTGATCTACCTGGCGATTTTCGCCCCGGTGGCGATGTCGGCGGTGGCGGGAGTCAAAAGCGCCCAGCAGGTGCGGATCCGCGCCGCGCAGTCGCTGGGTGCCAGCCGCGCGCAGGTGCTGTGGTTTGTGATTTTACCCGGCGCGCTGCCGGAGATCCTGACCGGGTTGCGTATCGGGCTCGGGGTAGGCTGGTCGACGCTGGTGGCAGCAGAACTGATCGCCGCCACGCGCGGGTTAGGCTTTATGGTCCAGTCGGCGGGGGAGTTCCTGGCGACGGACGTGGTACTGGCAGGGATCGCGGTGATCGCCGTGATCGCCTTCGGATTAGAACTGGGGCTGCGCGCGTTACAGCGCCGCCTGACGCCCTGGCATGGAGAGAGACAATGAGTGAACGTCTGACCATTACCCCGCTGGGGCCGTACATTGGCGCGCAGATTTCCGGCCTGGATGTGACCCGGCCATTAAGCGATAACCAGTTTGAGCAGCTCTATCACGCGGTGCTGCGCCATCAGGTGGTGTTCCTGCGCGAGCAGGCGATCGCTCCGCAGCAGCAGCGCGCCCTGGCGCTCCGTTTTGGCGATCTGCATATTCACCCGGTCTATCCGCACGCGGAAGGGGTGGAGGAGATCATCGTCCTGGATACCCACAACGATAACCCGCCGGACAATGACAACTGGCACACCGATGTCACCTTTATTGAGACCCCGCCTGCCGGGGCGATCCTCGCGGCCAAACAGCTCCCGGAGAGCGGGGGAGATACCCTGTGGGCCAGCGGGATTGCGGCCTTTGAGGCCTTATCCGCGCCGTTCCGCCAGCTGCTGAGCGGCCTGCGGGCGGAGCATGATTTCAAAAAATCCTTCCAGGAGTACAAGTACCGTAAAACGGAAGAGGAGCATCAGCGCTGGCAGGAGGCGGTCGCCAAACACCCGCCGCTGCTGCACCCGGTAGTGCGTACCCATCCGGTCAGCGGCAAGCAGGCGCTGTTCGTCAACGAGGGCTTCACCACGCGGATTGTGGATCTGAGCGAGAAAGAGAGCGAGGCGCTGCTCACGTTCCTGTTTGCCCATATCACGAAGCCGGAGTTCCAGGTGCGCTGGCGCTGGCAGGAGAACGATCTGGCGATCTGGGATAACCGGGTGACACAGCATTACGCCAATGCCGATTACCTGCCGCAGCGACGGATTATGCACCGGGCAACGATATTGGGGGATAAACCTTTCTTCCGTGCGGGCTGATTGCCGGGTGGCGGCTAGGCCTTACCCGGCCTACAACACCCGCTCCCGTAGGCCCGGTAAGGCGTAGCCGCCACCGGGCGTTACAGATGCGCTTCGATATAACGCTGATAGCGGTTGGCTTTCAGATAACAGAGATCCACCAGCACCAGTCCGTCCACGCAGTTGTTGAACGCCGGATCGCTGCCAAAATCGATAAACTGCACGCCGCCGGGCTCGCACAGCTCGGAGTACTGCTTGTACAGCGGCGGGATGCCGCATCCCAGATTGCCGAGCAATGATTTCAGCCGGGTCAGATCCTCCACGTAATCCTCGCCGCTAAACTGCGCCAGCACCTCGGGTAGCGAGGCGGGATAAGGGCGTCGCGAGGCGGCCAGCGGATGGCTAGCCGGGAACCACAGCCGATAGAAGGCCACCAGCAGATCCCGCGCCGCGGGCGGTAACCCACCGGAGATCGACACCGGGCCGAACAGGTAGCGGTAGTGCGGATAGCGCGCCAGATAAGCGCCAATCCCGGACCACAGGTAGTCCAGCCCGCGCCGTCCCCAGTAGCGCGGCTGAATAAAGCTGCGCCCCAGTTCAATCCCATGCTCGAGGATGTCCTGCATTTTGTCATCGTAGTGGAACAGGCTGTAGCTGTAGAGCGCCTCCGGCTCCCGCATCGCCGTCGGGATAAAACGGTATGCGCCGACGATCTCCAGATCCTCGTTATCCCACAAAATCAGGTGCAGATAGTCATCGTCGTAGCTGTCGGTGTCCCGGCGCTTGCCGCTGCCTTCTCCTACCGCGCGAAAGGCGATCTCCCGAAGCCGCCCCAGCTCACGCAGGATCGGGACATCTTCCTGGCCGTTGCGCTGCCACAGGTAAATGGTTTTGCCATCGGCGGTGGTGCCCAGACACTCCGCCTGCGCCAGCTCGCGCTTCAGGGTGGCCCGGTCTTCCGCACGGGCTATGGCGGACTCGGTTTTGAACACCCCCGGTAGCCCTTTGCCGAGACGCAGCACGTGCTGGCGGCACCGTTCGGCCATCTCCCGCGGGGAGAGCGTGGGGCTGAACCAGTGGCTCCAGCCGATCTGCTGACCGATTTTCACCGGCAGGCGGCTGTGGCGACGGCGAAACATCTGCTGCATCAGCAGCAGCATCGACAGGTTCGGGGAGAGCAGGGTGCTGGTATAGAACAGCAGGCTGTTGCGGGCCTGGATACTCACCGGCAGCAGCGGCGCGCGGAATTTTCCCGCCAGCTTGATAAAGCCGGGGTGCCACTTTTTATCGCGGATCCCGGTTCGCGTCGGGCGGGAGACTTCCCCCGCCGGGAAGAAGATCAGCACCCCGGCGTTTTGCAGGTGCTGCTCCATCAGGGTGAATGACGATTTCGCCGTCCGTCCGCCCATGTTGTCCACCGGAATAAACAGCGAACTCAGCGGCTCCAGATGCGTCAGCATGCGGTTGGTGACAACTTTGACATCGCGGCGCACCCGGGAGACGGCATACAGCAGCGCCAGTCCATCCAGCGTACCGGTAGGGTGGTTAGCCATAACAATGAGCGGGCCGTGAGCGGGGATTTGTTCGAGGTCGTGAGCCGGAAGGGTACAGAGGATATCGAGATGGTCCAGAACCTGTTCCACCATATCCAGCCCTTTCAGGTGGCGGTGGTCGGCGGCAAACTGCCGGAACTCCTCTTCGTGGAATAACTTCTTTAACAGCCTTTTTTGCCAGGGTGCAGGCCTCGCCTGCGGCCAAAGGTCATCGAGAACGCTGTCGAGACTAAACATGGTGGCACCTCCTGCTGTCCTGCTCAGACAGTAGAAGCGCCAGATGTCGGTTGTATTGCAGTGTGGTGAAGGTTTGTCACAGGCCGGGTAAGGCGAAGCCGCCGCCCGGCACTGCCGATTAACGCAGAATTTTCTTCTCGGCCAGATCCAGCGCGAAGTAGCTGAAGATCAGATCCGCGCCCGCGCGTTTGATCGCCCCCAGGCTTTCGAGGATCACTTTCTCTTCATCGATCGCCCCCGCCTGCGCGGCGAATTTGATCATCGCGTACTCACCGCTCACCTGATAGGCGCCCAGCGGCAGATCGGTGCGTTCGCGGATATCGCGCAGGATGTCGAGGTAGGCACCTGCCGGTTTCACCATCAGGCAGTCGGCGCCCTGGGCTTCGTCGAGCAGCGATTCGCGGATCGCTTCGCGGCGGTTCAGCGGGTTCATCTGGTAGGTTTTGCGATCGCCTTTCAGCGCGGTGCCTGCCGCTTCACGGAACGGACCGTAGAAGGAGGAGGCGAACTTGGTGGAGTAGGACATGATCGCGGTATCGGTGAAGCCCGCGGCGTCCAGCGCCTGGCGAATAGCCTGCACCTGGCCGTCCATAGCGGCAGACGGGGCGATAAAGTCAGCGCCTGCGGCGGCGGCCACGACGGCCTGTTTGCCCAGGTTGAGCAGGGTCGCGTCGTTATCCACGCCATGATCGCACAGCACGCCGCAGTGGCCGTGGGAGGTGTATTCGCAGAAGCAGGTGTCGGACATGACGATCATCTCTGGCACCGTCTCTTTAGCGATGCGCGACATGCGCGCCACCAGACCGTCCTCTTTCCAGGCATCGCTGCCGGTAGCGTCGGTATGATGGGAGATGCCGAAGGTCATGATCGACCGGATGCCAGCGTTGGCGATACGCTCAATTTCGCGTGCCAGGTGTTTCTCCGGAATACGCATGACGCCCGGCATGGCCTCGATGGCTTTGTAGTCATCAATCTCTTCTTCAACAAAAATCGGCAACACCAGATCGTTTAAGGTCAGTGTTGTCTCTTCAAAAAGCGCGCGCAGAGCCGGGGATTTGCGCAGACGACGGGGACGAGCAATTAAATCGTTCATGATATGCCTGACGAGTGTGAATCAAAGAGGGACAGTGTACCCGAAATGGCCGTCGGCTGTTTTACTAAAGTTGTCGTTTAGCCCGCAGAATGTGGGGCGGGATGGCCAGCCGTTATTTCCTGCTTTTTCAATTTATCGCCCGAAATAAGTTTACGCTCTCTCTATGCAGGATAAAGTTGGTTCAAAAAATATATCCTGCCCAGGTAATATCCTAACCAGGCCAGATTCTTTTTTACGGTTCTCAGCGTTACGTATTTATTTTATGTCTCATTTGCTTTTATTTTATAACTTACAATGATCTTTCACCTTTTATAAATTTCCTTTCGAATAAATATAATGCATTGAAATATATGGTTATTTTTAATATTTTTTATATTTTAAAAAGTATTTATATTATTCTGTCTGTTTTCGGACTTAATTGTCGGATTCATTGAACCATTTTGTTTTAAGGCTGCATAATTCTCCTCGCAATATATTTGCACTGTATTTACGGACAAACTTGCTTACGTCCCTGAGGAGGGATGACCCAATGCAAACATGGAAAAAGAAACTTGTTGTATCTCAACTTGCATTAGCCTGCACGCTGGCTATCGCTTCTCAGGCCAATGCAAAAGATATTTCTGGTAGCACTTACAACACCTTTGGTTATGATAATACCGCGACGTCAGCCTGGTTTAATGGATATTCCGACTGGAATGACTCCAGCGCAACGCACGACAGCGATATCTATCCTGTCATCAACAAATCCACCGTAAACGGCGTTATCTCAACGTATTACCTGGATGATGGCGTGGGCGGTCGTGCAAATTCACTGAACATCTCTGACAGCACTATCAACGGGATGATCACCTCTGAGTGTATGACCACCGAATGTGCGGGCGGTCTGAATGCCGACGGCACTACCCATCAGCAGTACGATCGTTTTGCGCTGACGGTGGACAATACCACCATCAACGACACCTATGAGCATTACGCTTACGATGTGGTGAACGGCTCTACAACCACCACTCAATACTGGGATACTCACGCGCTGGGCAACGCCATTACCCTTGACGTGGAATCTGACATCGTTATCCAGAACAACTCCCGCATCGCCGGTATCACCCTGACTCAGGGCTATCACCAGCTGGACAACACACCGTATGATGCTGACACCGGCATTGAAGACAACAGCCACGTCTTCACCAACACCCTCCAGGTGAAAGATTCCGTTGTGACCTCTGGCGCTTATAGCGATCTGGGCACCAGCGGCTTCTATGGTCAGTCGGCAAAACCAAGCGATTACGGCGAAAATAACGCTACGGCGTCGGACGATGCGGCGCTGATCGTGTCGGCCAGCCGCGCGGATAACGCCATGCGCACCACGGCAAACTTCGATCACTCCACCCTGACCGGCGATGTGCTGTTCACCAGCACCTTCGACAACAACTTCTATCCGAATGGCGATCCGGCTACCGATACCACTGCTGACGGCGTTTATAACCCGACCACCAACGGCTGGGACGGTACCGACAAGCTGGATCTGACCCTCACCAACGGCAGCAAGTGGGTCGGTGCCGCCGTCTCCAGCGTCGAGGCGATCGGGCCTTCTCAGATGTATGGTCTGGGCTACAGCAGCGTCGACTGGCGTACCCTGGCAGCAAACAGCATCTGGCCTGAATCGACCTTCAACAGCAACGGTCATCTGGTGGGCAATCAGGTTTATCAGAGCGGTCTGTTCAACGTCACCCTGGATAACGGTTCCGAATGGGATACCCGTAAGCAATCCAACATTGATGCCCTGACCGTTAATAACCGTTCGCAGGTCAATGTCGAAAGCTCCGGCCTGCTGGCTGACAGCATCACCCTGACCAACGCGTCGACTATGAACATCGGCGATTCCGGTGAAGTGGCAACCGACAGCCTGTATCTAGACAGTTCAAGTCTCGCCACCCTGACTCAGGAGACGGCAGAGCTGTATGCCAACACCATCACCGTGGATAACCGTGCAGAGCTGGCGCTGGGTCTGGGCCAGGTCGACACCCATAAACTGGTGCTGACCGACGGCGGCGTGCTGAACGTTGCCAGTCGCGACTACGTGTTCAATTCCGATCTGAACAACGCCCGCTACGTCACCAACGATATCCACCAGGCAGAGTACGATTACGGGACAATCGCCCTCAACTCGGATGGTCACCTGGCGGTGAACGGTGAAGTGTCCGGTAACTATAAAGTCCGTCTGGATAACGCGACCGGTGCCGGCTCCGTTGCCGACTACAAAAACAAAGAGATCGTCCGCATTTACGATAACAATGCGGATACGCAGGCCAGCTTCACCGCGGCCAACAAAGCGGATCTCGGGGCTTATACTTACCAGGCTCAGCAGCAGGGCGACACCGTGGTGCTGCATCAGGAGCGCCTGACCGATTATGCCAACATGGCGCTGAGCATTCCGTCTGCCAACACCAACATCTGGCATCTGCAACAGGATGCCCTGGCTAACCGTCTGACCAACAGCCGTCACGGCCTGGCCGACAAGGGTGGCGCATGGGTGAACGTCTTCGGCGGCAATTTCGACGGCGATAACGGCACTATTCACTACGATCAGGACGTCAGCGGCATCATGGTGGGCCTCGATACCCATATTGATGGCAACAACGCCGACTGGATCTTCGGTGCGGCAGCGGGCTTTGCCAAAGCCGATATGAACGATCGCAGCGGCCAGGTGGATCAGGACAGCCAGACCGCGATGCTGTACTCCGCCGCGCGCTTTGCTAACGATGTCTTCATCGACAGCTCCCTGAGCTACTCGCGCTTCAATAACGATCTCTCTGCCAACATGAGCAATGGCGAGTACGTCGATGGCAACACCACCACCGACGCCTGGGGCTTCGGGCTGAAGCTGGGCTACGACTGGAAACCGAACGATGCCGGTTACCTCACCCCGTATGCCGCCATCTCCGGCCTGTTCCAGTCTGGCGACGATTATCGTCTGAGCAACGATCTGCGCGTGGGCAGCCAGTCCTACGACAGCATGCGTTATGAAGCCGGTTTCGACGCGGGTTACACCTTCGGTTACGGCGACGATCAGGCGCTGACGCCGTTCTTCAAACTGGCGTACGTCTACGACGATGCCGGTGAAGATGCCAAAGTTAACGGCGACAACATCGATAACGGTGTGAAAGGTTCCGCGGTGCGTGTGGGACTGGGTACGCAGTTTAGCTTCACCAAAAACTTCAGTGCTTACACTGATGCCACTTACCTCGGTGGTGGTGATGTTGATCAAAACTGGGGCGCCAACCTCGGTGTGAAATACACCTGGTAACACGCCTGATGCGGGGAGGCGTGCCTCCCCGCTTTTTAGCGTCAGTTAAGGATGACTCGAGACCTGCATGAACCGGTATGCAAAACCCCTTTCTGAATTCTCCCGGCTCGAAAAGTGCCTCTCTGCGCACAGCACGCCGTTCAAACTGTCTGCCCAGCTTCCGGTGTTTGGCGAGCGCAACGAAGAAAATCACTGCGCGGTGGTGCTGCAGTCTGGATCGCTCAGCATTCACCGCCAGCAGGATGATTTACTGGTCGAGATTGTCGCCGCGCCCTACATCTTCGGGATTAACGCCGGCATGATGGGCTGTAGCACAGAGTACCTGCTGATATCACAATCGCCCTGTTCCGGGTTCTATCTCCCCGCCGCCAGCGCCCGCCATCTGATCCAGCAGGCCGGTTTATGGTCTGATGCGTTCTGCTGGCTCTCCTGGCACCACCGGGTGATGGAGATCCGCGATAAGCAGCTGGTGGGCAATAACTCGTACAGCCAGATCCGCGCCACGCTGCTGGATATGGCCCAGTGGGATGAAGCGTTACGTATGCGGGTGGGGGTGATGAGCTACATTCAGCGCCGCACGCGTATTTCTCGTTCGGTGGTGGCAGAGGTGCTGGCGGCGTTACGGCAGGGGAACTACATCACGATGGAGCGGGGCAAACTGGTTAGCGTCAACCGTTTGCCCGCTGAATATTAGTCCAGGGAAGCGGTGATCGCCTGCGGCTTGTTCTCGCTCAGCTCCACCACCAGCTGGTTGACGCCGTCGCTCATATTGACGAAACGCGTAAGCGGCGAGCGCGTCACCACCACAAATACCCCAACGTTAGACTGCGGGATCATCGCCATATAGGTGATGAATCCGCCGCCACCGCCGGTTTTCTGGATAATGCCCGGACGACCGTTTTTCGGCGCCAGATAGACCCAGCCGAGGCCCAGCGCGTCCGCGCGGCCTGGCACATCCATGCCAATCACTCGCGTTAACTGGCTGCGCTGATAGATCAGCGTCTGCATTCTGTCGGCCTGATTGCTGCGCGCGTAGAAATCAGAGGAGAGGAACTGCTGCATCCAGCGCATCATGTCGCCCGGGGTGGAGTAAACCCCGCCGCTGCCCACTGCCGCCAGAGTGTTGTTACACGGGCTGGCCCCTTTTTCCGCCACCATCAGGCGCTTGCACTGATCGGGGGAGGGGGTAAAGGTGGTGTCTTTCATTCCCAGCGGACGGGCGATTTGCTCGTCGAACAGCTGAGCGTAGGGTTTGCCCGCCGCGTTGCCCAGCGCATCGGCCAGCAGATCAAAGGCCAGGTTTGAGTAGGCGGCCTGCGAACCCGGTGATGATTTCAGGGTCGCCGTCGATAACCAGTTCCAGCGTTGATCCCGAGTCGGCCAGACAAATACCGGACGATGGGCGGCACCGCCGGGCTGTTCGCGCGGCAGGGCGCTGGTGTGGGTGGCAAGGTTGACGAGCGTAATGGGCGCGCCCTGATATGTCGGCACCCGGGCCCCCGGCGGGGCGTATTTGCTTAACGGATCGTTTAGCTTCACCACGCCCTGATCGAGCAGCTTCACCAGCATCTCACTGGTCATCAGTTTGGTCAGGGAGGCAATGCGTACCACCGAATCCAGCTGCGGGTGAACATTATTACCCGGACGTGTTTCGCCAAAGCTGCGGAATACGCGCTGGTTACCGTCAATCGCCACCAGGGCCATCCCCGTTGCGCCGCTGCCGTAAAAAATAAGATTCGCATAGCGATCGACCACATCCGAAGCGAAGGCCGGATCGGCAATCGGCTGGGCAGGGGCAGCCTGCACGCAGGTGAGGCTGGCCGCATACAGCGCGGCGGAGAGTAACAGACTACGTTTCAACGAAAGCATCCATGAAGTGAATGAGAAAAGTATGCGTATTTATACTACTAAACGGCGTATTGCAAAGGCCTGAACAGCATAACGATAGCGTGAAAAACGTAACCATGGGTAAATACAAACAATTTCGTTATTACCGATCTCATGTTTTGTGACATTGCGCTTATGATACCTGTCAGCTCATTTACTTTTCCGTGCAGGTGGCGGTTGACGGCGAACTAAAACCAGGCCGGCAGGTCTGATAATCCGTCGTCCACAGCAGTAGCGATAACTACAAGAAGGAAGCGTTATGTTTAAGTCGTTTTTCCCCAAACCGGGGCCCTTTTTCCTTTCGGCCTTTATTTGGGCCCTGATCGCTGTCATTTTCTGGCAGGCCGGTGGCGCTGACGGTTTTGCGCGTCTGGTCGGTGCCACAGGCGATGTGCCAATCAGCGCGGCGCGTTTCTGGTCGCCGGGCTATCTGCTCTTTTATGCTTATTACGCCTTCTGCATCGGGGCGTTTGCCCTGTTCTGGTTTATCTACTCGCCGCACCGCTGGCAGTACTGGTCGATTCTCGGTACCTCGCTGATTATCTTTGTCACCTGGTTTCTGGTGGAGGTCGGGGTAGCGGTCAACGCCTGGTATGCGCCGTTCTACGATCTGATCCAGACCGCGCTCAGCGCGCCGCACAAAGTCACTATTAACCAGTTTTATCATGAAGTCGGCGTGTTCCTCGGGATCGCGCTGATCGCCGTTGTTATTGGCGTGATGAATAATTTCTTTGTCAGCCACTACGTGTTCCGCTGGCGCACCGCGATGAACGAATACTATATGGCCCACTGGCAGCAGCTGCGCCATATCGAAGGTGCCGCCCAGCGTGTGCAGGAAGATACCATGCGCTTCGCATCCACCCTTGAAGATATGGGGGTCAGCTTTATCAACGCCATCATGACCCTGATCGCCTTCCTGCCGGTGCTGGTTACGCTGTCTGCCCACGTGCCGGAACTGCCAATTGTCGGCCATCTGCCGTACGGCCTGGTGATCGCCGCGATTGTCTGGTCGCTGATGGGGACGGGTCTGCTGGCGGCGGTGGGGATCAAACTGCCGGGGCTGGAGTTTAAAAACCAGCGCGTCGAAGCGGCCTACCGTAAAGAGCTGGTCTATGGCGAAGACGACGCCAGCCGCGCCTCGCCGCCGACGGTGCGCGAACTGTTCGGCGCGGTGCGTCGCAACTATTTCCGCCTCTATTTCCACTACATGTACTTCAACATCGCCCGCATCCTTTATCTGCAGGTGGATAACGTTTTCGGCTTGTTCCTGCTGTTCCCGTCGATTGTGGCCGGTACTATCACCCTGGGTCTTATGACGCAAATCACCAATGTGTTTGGTCAGGTACGGGGGTCGTTCCAGTATCTGATCAGCTCATGGACCACGCTGGTGGAGCTGATGTCCATCTATAAACGTTTACGCAGTTTTGAACGTGAGCTGGATGGTCAGGATCTACAGGAAGTGACCCATACATTGAGCTAATACAGGGAGTCGTTATGTCTTTTATCGTACCGCGTGCATTACCCTTTTCGCTGCTTGCCGCCCTGGTGTTAGCCGGGTGTGCTGAGAGGGAAGCTGCGCCACTGAAAAAGGGCGAAAAGCCCGTCGATGTGGCCAGCGTCGTGCGGCAAAAAATGCCCGCCACGGTGAAAGACCGGGACCAGTGGGCCTCGGCGCTGGCAAAAACCTTTGAGAGCCAGAAGATTGCCCCCACCGAGGAGAATATCTGCTCGGTGTTGGCGGTGGCGCAGCAGGAGTCGCTGTATCAGTCCGATCCGGCGGTGCCGGGGCTGAACAAAATCGCCTGGAAAGAGATCGATCGCCGGGCAGAAAAGCTGCACATCCCGGCGTTCCTGGTCCATACGGCGCTGAAAATCACCTCGCCGAACGGGAAAAGCTACAGCGAGCGGCTGGATACGGTGAAAACCGAGAAACAGCTGAGCGCCATCTTCGACGATATGATCGGTACGGTGCCGATGGGGCAGACCCTGTTTGGCTCCCTGAACCCGGTGCATACCGGTGGGCCAATGCAGGTCAGTATCGCCTTCGCGGAAAAGCATACCGACGGCTATCCGTGGAAAATCGAGAATACGGTGCGTCAGGAGGTCTTTTCCCTGCGCGGCGGCCTGTGGTTTGGCACCTACCATCTGCTGAACTATCCCGCCAGCTACGATGTGCCGCTCTACCGCTTTGCTGACTTCAACGCCGGCTGGTACGCCAGCCGCAATGCGGCATTCCAGAGTGCAGTCAGCCGCGCCAGCGGGGTGAAGCTGGCGCTGGACGGAGATCTGATCGTCTATGGCAGCAGCGAGGCAGGGAAGACGGAACTGGCGGTGCGTAAGCTTAAAAGCAAGCTGGATATGAGCGACAGTGAGATTCGCCAGCAGCTGGCGAAAGGCGACAGCCTGGCATTTGAGAAAACCGAACTCTATCAGCAGGTGTACAATCTGGCGGAGCAGAAGAGCGGAAAGAAACTCCCGAAAGCGATATTACCGGGGATCCAGCTTGAGAGCCCGAAAATCACCCGCAATCTGACTACCGCCTGGTTTGCCCAGCGCGTTGACGATCGCCGGGCGAAGTGTATGGCGCTGAATTAGCGGTAGCGGCGCCAGCGCACGATCAGGGCAACGGCGCCCAACACTACCAGCCCCACAAGGAACGGGATCAGCCCGAATACGGTCCCGACGCCCAGCCCAATCTCCACGCGCGGGCGACCGGAGTCTTCGACCTGCATCAGGTGCTCATACACGCCGGGAGCATGCACAAGGATATTCAGCAGCTGTGAGCCTGCCCAGAAGCAGAACAACACAAACAGAGCGTATGCGATATTTCCTGCCGTGGAGGTCTTAGGTTGTCTGGTGCTGAAAATCGGCTTCGACATAGTAAAGTCTGCCATAACTACCTCCGGAATGTTCTGCCTGGCTATATGCCTGTTGTACACGCTGAGTTTGACAGCTCATGGCGGATGTCAATATCGGAATGATGGTAATTTGGCCTGGAGAATTCTCCTGGATGTGCGATTTTTGCCGCGCATCACAGATTTTTTACTTAAGTGAAATTCACTCTCATTTCAGATTTTCCGCATACGCCGCAGACCTGACGACAAAACTGTGCGAGGATAGATTTTTTCTTCTGGAGCGACCATGAAACTGCCTGCCAAAATCCGCCGTGACTGGCACTTCTACGCCTTTGCTATTGGGCTGATTTTTATTCTGAACGGGGTGGTGGGGCTGCTGGGCTTCGAAGCGAAGGGCTGGCAAACCTATGCGGTAGGGCTGGTGACCTGGGTTATCAGTTTCTGGCTGGCAGGGTTTATCATTCGCCGTCGCCCGGAAGAGACGACGGCGAACGACGCGGATTAACCGTTAACGGAAATCTGTAGCGCGCTGTCAGCGGCATGTCGCTCCAGCGCCAGTTCAATCAGGCGGGTAATCAGATCCGGGTAGCTGAGGCCGCTGGCCTGCCACAGTTTCGGGTACATGCTGATGTTGGTGAAGCCTGGCAGCGTGTTGATTTCATTGATCACAACGCGATTATCCGATGTTAAGAAGACATCGACACGCGCCATGCCGCGACAGCCCAGCGCCTGATACGCCTCGATGGCAATGGCGCGGATCGCGTCGTTCACCTCTGGATCCAGCGCGGCGGGCACCACCACCTGCGCGCCCTGGTCGTCGATGTATTTGGTGTCGTAAGAGTAGAACTCGCTGTTCAGCACCACTTCACCACAGGTGCTGGCCTGCGGGAAATCATTCCCCAGCACCGCGCACTCAATCTCACGGCCTTTGATTCCCTGTTCAACCACCACTTTGTGATCGAAGGTAAAGGCCAGACGCACCGCGTCGCTGAACTGCGCTTCGCTGTTCACTTTGCTGACGCCGACGGAGGAGCCCTGGTTCGCCGGTTTGACGAACAGCGGCAGGCCAAAGCGGGCGCGGAGATCGGCAAAGGTATGCTGGTCGCGGTTGGCGCGGGTCAGGGTGACAAAGGGGGCCACGTTCAGCCCGGCATCGCGCAGCAGGCGCTTGGTGACGTCCTTATCCATGCAGGCGGCGGAACCGAGCACGTCGGAGCCGACGAACGGCAGGTTAGCCATCCGCAACATCCCCTGCAGGGAGCCGTCTTCGCCCAGCGTGCCGTGGACAATCGGGAAAATGACGTCGATCTGTGACAGTGTCTGCCCGGTACTGGCATTGATCAGCTGGCCCTGCATCACGCCTGGCACAGTGGCAACGCTAATCTCAGACGGGTTCAGCGCGATGTGCGCCGGATCGTCAGCGTTGAGCAGATAGCCCTGCTCGTCGTTAATGTGCCATTGACCCTGTTTATCAATGCCTAACAGCACGACCTCAAAGCGGCTCTTATCAATCGCGTTAACGATATTTTTGGCCGATTGCAGCGACACTTCGTGCTCGGCTGATTTTCCCCCAAAGACAATACCTACCCGCAACTTCGCCATCACTTCGCTCATCCACTCTGACTCAAAACGCTTACCCTATCACGATGCCCGGCGGAATTCGCCGCCTTCTGCCATAATGTTTTGGCACATTGTTTCAGGAGGGTGAGTGAAAGGGAAAAGCCTGATTATCTGTCTTGCTGTCATTGCTGCGGCCATCGCAAGCTACCGCTGGCTGCCGTCGTATTACAACCCCTTTGCCCCGCTATCTCTCGACGATCCTCCCGGGACCCTGACCCAGTTTAAGCTCAGGCGCCTGTCCCCTGAGCATTGTGAAATACTGCTGGCGCAGGCCAATGCGCGCCAGCTGATCCGCACCCAGACGGTGGCCGACAGCACGGGAGAGTGTCCGCTGAGCGACGTGGTGCGCGTGCGTAGCTTTGGCAGCGTCAGCCTCAGCAGCAGCTTTCTCGCCAGCTGCCCGCTGGCGCTCAGCTCGGCGCTGTTCGTCAACCAGCAGGCCCGGCCCCTTACCCAAACCATGATGGGCAGCAGCCTGTCGCGCATTGACCATCTTGGAAGCTTTGCCTGTCGGAACATCTATCATCGTCCGAATGCCCGGCGCAGCGAGCATGCCAGCGCCGAGGCGCTGGATATCAGCGGCTTTACGCTGGAGAACGGGCAGCGGATCTCGGTCCTGCGCGGCTGGCAAAACGCCACCACCCAGCCATGGCTGCGGGCGCTGCTGGGGGCCAGCTGCGGCTACTTCGGCAATGCCCTCGGCCCGGATTACAATGCCGCCCACGCCAACCATTTTCATCTGGGTATGCGCGGTTTTGGCTACTGCCCGCAAAGTATAAATCACCAGACAAAAGGCAAAAATATGTGACATGTTTCACAGATATGATGACTGGGAAGATAAAACACCGAAGTCGCGGCAGGCGCATCTCTGATAACTTTCGGCGCAGCCTGAGTTGGTAATCTGATAGCGAATTCATGCAAAACGAAGACAGTATCCGCCTATGGAATCGTGGAAAGTTAACCTCATTTCGGTCTGGTTCGGTTGTTTTTTCACCGGCCTTGCCATCAGCCAGATTTTACCCTTTTTGCCGCTGTACGTGTCCCAGCTTGGCGTCTCGTCCCACGAGGCGCTGTCGATGTGGTCGGGCCTGACTTTCAGCGTCACGTTTCTGGTCTCGGCCATTGTCTCGCCAATGTGGGGCAGCCTGGCCGACCGCAAAGGGCGCAAGCTGATGCTGCTGCGCGCCTCGCTGGGAATGGCGATTGCGATCCTGCTCCAGGCTTTTGCCACTAACGTCTGGCAGCTGTTCCTGCTGCGTGCGCTGATGGGGCTGACCTCCGGCTATATCCCGAATGCCATGGCGCTGGTGGCCTCACAGGTGCCCCGGGAGCGCAGCGGCTGGGCCATCAGTACCCTGTCGACGGCGCAGATCAGCGGCGTGATCGGCGGCCCGCTGATGGGGGGCTTTCTGGCTGACCACGTGGGGCTGCGCGCGGTGTTCCTCATCACCGCGGTCCTGCTGGTGATCAGCTTTCTGGTGACGTTGTTTCTGATTAAAGAGGGGGCTCGCCCGACGACGAGCAAGGCGGAGCGGCTGAGCGGTAAGGCGGTGTTTGCCTCGCTACCCTACCCATGGCTGATGATCAGCCTGTTTATCACCACTATGGTGATCCAGCTCTGTAACGGTTCGGTGGGGCCGATCCTCGCACTGTTTATTCAGTCGATGGCGCCCGACAGCAATAATATCGCCTTCCTCAGCGGAATGATTGCCGCCGTGCCGGGCATCTCCGCGCTGATGTCTGCCCCGCGTCTGGGCAAGCTGGGGGATCGCATCGGCACCGGTCACATTCTGATGGCGACGCTTATCGTGGCGGTGGTGCTCTTTTTTGCCATGTCCTTTGTCACCACCCCCTTCCAGCTTGGGGTGCTGCGCTTCCTGCTGGGCTTTGCCGATGGTGCCATGCTGCCTGCCGTACAGACGCTGCTGATTAAATACTCCAGCGATCGGGTGACCGGGCGGATCTTCGGTTATAACCAGTCATTTATGTATCTGGGGAACGTCGCCGGTCCGCTGATGGGGGCGGCAGTCTCGGCGATGGCCGGTTTCCGCTGGGTTTTTGCCGCCACCGCGGTGGTGGTCTTATTGAATATAATCCAGCTGGCATGGGCCATGCGGCGGCGACGCCGGCAGGAAGCCAGCATTCGGGGGAATAAGCGGTTGTAGCCTTGCTGTATAATATATTTAAGCAGGGCTGTCATTATCTTTTATTTGAAATGGCGGTTCTACTTTTATTTTGCACTGCCTCGACGCTTTAATTTAATTTAAAGTGCCTCTTTCCCGGCTGCCCGGCAGATTAATTTATCAGGAGTGTGTTGTCCGGCTAAAAATAGTACTTTTAACTACTTTGCAAGCCTCAGGCATAATGATAACGTCGGAAAAAATCTCATAAGGAAATAGCGCTGTGAAAAATCTCATTGCTGAGTTGTTGCTGAAGCTTGCACAAAAGGAAGAAGAGTCAAAAGAGCTGGTGGCCCAGGTCGAAGCGTTAGAAATTGTGGTAACCGCGCTGTTACGACAGATGGCGCAAAGTGAGCAGCAGGCGCTGATTGATAGCGTGGAAGGCGCGCTGGATGAGGCCCGACCAGACACACAGGTCTCTGAGCAGGACAGGGAAATGCTGCAGCAATACGTAAAAAAGCTGTTACGGCACCCGCGCAACTGAACGGTCATCTGACGTAATTTCATGTCATAGAACCGTCACATCGGTTGCCTATAGTCGCTCTGTTTTATTTTTTTATGTATTTCTACATGGAAAAAATAAGTGAAACAGAGCGCACTTTATATTGCATTACTGTCCCTGTTATTTACCCCCACAATTTATGCTGAAACTGTGGCATCGACCAGGGTTCTGGATAATCGTACCGCTCAGGGTGATATCACCCAGCCTGCCCCTGACAGGGCAATATATCCACTATGTGCCTGATAAAAAATCCGGCAAGCCAGATGGCGTCACCGACTCCACTGCCCGGCACGAAAAAACACCTAACGGGTGGTTTTTTCAGCAGCACGAACCAGACTTACTGTGATCATCCACAGAAGGAAAGTGCTATGAAAATCACACTGCTGGTTACGCTGCTCTTTGGTCTGTTTTCTCTTACCCCGGTGGGGGCCCAGGATAAACAGCAAACCCCGCAGCAGCAACGTATGACCACCTGCAATCAACAGGCCACCGCCCAGGCGCTGAAGGGCGATTCCCGTAAGACCTATATGAGCGACTGCCTGAAAAACGCCTCCTCTAAACCCGGCGAAAAAAGCCTGACGCCGCAGCAACAAAGGATGCGCGAATGCAACAGTCAGGCGACCCAACAATCCCTTAAAGGCGACGATCGAAATAAGTTTATGAGTGCCTGTCTGAAGAAAAACGGCTAGTTCAAACGGGTGAGCGAGCCCGGTGGCTCACCCGAAATATCATACTTAGCCTTGAGTAAGCCTTTCTATAATTTGGGAAAATGCTTTTGAGTGTTCCCAAAAATTATGAATGATGAAAACTTTTACAGCAAAGTCTATGCACGGGAAGGAATGAGTCAGGCGCATTCAGCGGATGAGTATCACCGTGCGGGTATCCGACTGGCTCGCCGGCTGCGTTGGCCGCGAGCGGTGGGGCTGGGCATTCTCTTCTTACCGATTGCCAGCGTGCTGGTCGCGCAGCCGGTCAACGGTGTCTGGTGGCTGCTGCTGGTTGGCTGGGCGTTTGTCTGGCCCCATCTGGCCTGGCAATTAGCAGCGCGTTCTACCGATCCCTATAACGGCGAGATGTTTAACCTCAAAGTCGACGCCATTGTGGCCGGGGTCTGGATTGGGGTGATGGGAATTAATGCCATGCCAAGCGCGGCGCTGGTCATGATGATAAGCATGAACCTTATTGGCGTGGGCGGGATCCGGCTGTACGGCCCCGGGGTGATGATGACCGCACTGGCGGCGCTGGTCTCCCTGCAGCTCACGCGCGTGACGCCGGACTACGTCAGCACGCCGCTGGAACTCTGGCTCGCGCTGCCGGTGATCGTCTTTTACCCGATGCTGTTTGCCTGGGTGAGTTTCCATACGACGAGTCGTCTGGTGGAACATAAGCGCCGGCTTGAGCTGATGAGTACTCTTGATGGTATGACGGGGGTGTTTAATCGTCGCCACTGGGAAGTTTTGCTGCGCACGGAATATGAAAACTGCCGCCGATACCACCGTAGCGCCACGCTCCTGCTGATCGATATCGATCACTTCAAGAGCATTAACGATACCTGGGGCCACGACGTTGGCGATCAGGCGATTGTCGCCGTCACCCGGCAGCTACAGCTCACGCTACGCGCCAGCGATATGATTGGCCGCTTTGGCGGTGATGAGTTTGCGGTGATCATGAGCGGCACGCAGGCGGAAAGCGCCATTGCGGCAATGTCGCGGGTACACGAACGGCTGGCAGATTTACATCTGCCGGGATCGCCTCAGGTAAAGATATCCATCAGCGTCGGCGTAGCGCCGCTCACGACGTCGATGGTGCATTATCAGGAGTGGCTTAAAGCGGCGGATATCGCGCTCTACAAAGCGAAAAATGCCGGACGTAACCGCACCGAAGTGGCGGCCTGACGTCCGGCAGTCGGTCAGGACTTACTCAGCAGCTCTGATTTTTCCATGCACTTATTCATGGCTTCAATGACGGCGGCACGGAAGCCGCGCTCCTCCAGCACCCGCACTGCTTCAATAGTGGTGCCGCCCGGGGAGCAGACCATATCTTTCAGCTCGCCCGGATGTTTACCGGTTTCGAGCACCATTTTGGCTGAGCCCATCACCGCCTGCGCGGCAAATTTATAGGCCTGCGCGCGCGGCATCCCGCCGAGAACGGCCGCATCGGCCATCGCTTCGATAAACATAAATACGTAGGCGGGCGCCGATCCGCTGACCCCGACCACCGGGTGGATCATCGCCTCGGCAATCACCTCGGCTTCCCCGAAACAGCGGAAAATGTTGATCACATCGGCCACCTCTTCGGCGGTCACCAGCGCGTTAGGGGTGATGGAGGTCATGCCAGCATTGACCAGCGACGGCGTGTTAGGCATGGCGCGAACGATTTTACGGTCATGGCCCAGCGCGCGCGCCAGCTGATCGAGGGTGACGCCTGCGGCGATGGAAACCACCAGCGTCTCTTTATTCAGGCTGGAGGTGATATCGCTCAGGACTTTCACCATCATGTTCGGCTTCACTGCCCCGAAGACGATATCGGCTACCTGCGCCACTTCCTGAGCGCTTTGCGCGGCGTTGATCCCGTACTGGTCGTGCAGGGCGGCGACTTTGTCCGGCGAGGGGGTATAGACCCAAATCTGGCCAGGCAGGACCTGACCGCTGGCAATCAGACCGCCGAGAATGGCTTTGCCCATATTACCGCAGCCGATAAAACCGATTTTCTTCTCCATCACGTCTCCCTCTTAAACTTTGTTATGATTGTGGAACTTTAGCCTATCAGGTTTTATTACGCAGCATTATATGCCGGAGAGTGAAGATGGCGATTTGGGTGGATGCCGATGCGTGTCCGAATGTCATTAAAGAGATCCTGTTTCGTGCCGCCGAGCGCGTCCAGATGCCGATGACGCTGGTGGCGAATCAGAACCTGCGGGTACCGCCGTCCCGCTTTATTCGCACCCTGCGGGTACCGGCCGGTTTTGACGTGGCCGATAACGAAATCGTGCGTCTGTGCAGCGCCGACGACCTGGTGATCACCGCCGATATCCCGCTGGCGGCAGAAGTGCTGGAGAAAGGGGCGGCGGCGCTGAACCCGCGCGGGGAACGTTACTCCCCGGCCACCATTCGCGAAAAGCTGACGATGCGCGATTTTATGGATACCCTGCGTGCCAGCGGGGTGCAGACCGGCGGGCCGGACAGTTTATCCCCGCGCGACAGGCAGCTGTTTGCGGCCGAACTCGATAAATGGCTGCTGGAAGTGAAGCGCCGCCAGGGTTAATCATCACCATGACATATGATTTGACCAGGATTACCCCGTTCCGGGGTTGTCAACGGCGGGTGGCTTCAGGTAAGGTGAGCGCACCATTCAGTGCCATTATTTCTTTACAGAATCCCCCTTTGTATATCCGGGGTTGACTGGAATGTCATTTTAATACCACATCTGGTGTAATAATATTTTTACGATTAACTTATGTACTAGTTTAATGGTATCATTGCACGCTTTTCGACTTTACCTACCGCATGTGCGCGGCCTCAAAGGGAACTCCTGGTTATGACCCAGCCTATTTTTTTAATTGGCCCCCGCGGCTGTGGAAAAACAACCGTTGGTCTGGAACTGGCTCGTCTGTGCCAGAGCGAATTTGTCGACACCGATCACTGGTTGCAGACCCACGCCGGTCAAAGCATTGCCGAGATCGTTGAGCAGGAAGGGTGGGAGAGTTTCCGCGCCCGCGAGACGGCAACCCTCGAGGCGGTGACGGCGGGTTCCGGCATTATTGCTACCGGCGGCGGCATTATTCTGTCGGCATGGAACCGTCAGTTTATGCGCGAAAAGGGTACTGTGATTTACCTTAGCGCGCCGGTGCCGGTGCTGGTCGAACGCCTTGAAGCCTTCCCGGAAGAGGGCCAGCGCCCGACCCTGACCGGCAAGCCCATCAGCGAAGAGGTGAGTGCGGTGCTGGCAGAGCGCGACGCCCTCTATCGCGAAGCCGCTCACCACGTCGTCGATGCTTCGCTGCCACCGGCCCAGGTGGTACAAAATATCGTAACCGCACTGCATCTGGCATGCGCCAGCTAACTGATGTCTATACTGATAGTTCAGCCATTAAAAAAAGGATGAACTATGCCAACCAGACCTCCCTATCCGCGTGAAGCCCGTATCGTTGCCGTTGAAAAAGGCGCGACGGGCCAGACTGTCACCTGGTATCAGCTGCGTGCTGACCACCCAAAACCCGATTCGCTGATCAGCGAGCACGAAACGGAGCTCGAAGCGCAGGATGCCAAAGTGCGTTACGAAGACCCGGATAAGGCCTGATCAAAATCTGAAAGCGGAAAAAACCGAACGCTAATCACACTATTTAAAAAGCGATAGCCTTAAACGGAGGGTAATGTACAGGTTTTACAGACACATCCTGTCAGGCTCGCGGATCTTTACATTCCGGTACGTTAATCTGCTGCTACGCTTTTCAGCACTTTTTCCTGAACAGCGCACTGTACAGCGAAGCGAGCCTGTCTCTGTGTCACGGTCGGTGGTAGTAAAGAAAGGCGAGAATGATGAAAGCGACGTTGGCGATCCTCACCATTGGGGTAGTCCCGGTAAGCGAAGTGCTCCCGCTCTTAACGGAGCATATCTCTGAACAACAGATCACGCACCACAGTCTGCTCGGTACGCTGAGCAGGGAAGAGGTCATGGAAGACTACGCCCCTGAACCGGGTGAGGCGCTGCTGCCAACCCTGCTCAGCGACGGCGAGCTGGGCAACGTTTCGCTGCCAAAGATCGAACGCGCCCTGCAGAGCGTGATTGAAGTCCTCGATAACCGGGACTATGAGGTGATCCTGTTGATGAGCACGGCGCCTGTCACCGGTCTCGTTGCCCGTAATGCGATCCTGCTTGAGCCGATGCGGATCATCCCGCCGCTGGTGGGATCGATTGTCGACAGCCATCAGGTGGGGGTGATCGTGCCGATCCCCGAACTGCTGGAAAACCAGTCGCATAAGTGGCGTGGGCTGGTGAATACCCCACTGCTCGCCGTGGCCAATCCATTCTGGGACAGCGAAACAAAACTGATCGCCGCCGGGCGCGATCTGCTGGAGCGCGGCGCGGACGTGCTGATGCTCGATTGCCTCGGTTTCCATCAACGTCACCGCGATTTACTGCAAAAAAACCTGGATGTGCCGGTGCTGCTGTCAAACGTGCTGGTCGCCCGGCTGGCCTCGGAATTGCTGGTCTGATGATTTTGCGTGACAGGCATGGAGCGTCACCCCTATATTGGATTCACATCCAATGACAATAAGGACCAGTCCATGCTTCAGAGTAATGAATACTTTTCCGGTAAAGTGAAGTCCATTGGTTTTACCAGCAGCATTACTGGCCGTGCCAGTGTTGGCGTGATGGCGGAAGGGGAGTATGCCTTCGGTACCGCGCAGCCTGAAGAGATGACCGTGGTCAGCGGTTCACTGAAAGTGTTATTGCCGGGGGAAACCGAGTGGAAGGTCTATAACCCGGGCGATGTTTTCAACGTGCCAGGCCACAGTGAATTCCATCTGCAGGTGGCTGAGCCTGCGTCCTATCTGTGTCGTTATCTGTAAAAAAAGAGCCGGGTTAACCCGGCTCCTGTTTCTGGCATAAAGCCTGGCATGAAGCATTAACGCTGTGCTTCGCCGCCTAGCCCTTCCACCACGCTCTGAATCAACGCCGCCAGTTCACCCGTCATCAGAATGAAATCAGCATCAAAACGCTGGGCATAGTCGTCCCGGTCGATATCGTCGTTCTGATCGCGCAGCTCATCAGAGAACTTCAGGCGCTTGATGGAGCCATCGTCACACATCATGAACTGAATACGCTGCTGCCAGTCGAGTGCCAGCTTGGTCACCAGCTTGCCGGCTTCGATATGCACCGCGATCTCGTCGCTGACCAGCTCCTGCTTCTTGGCGCGGATCACGCCGCCGTCTTCAAGGATCGCTTTCAGCTCGGCTTCGTCCAGCAGCTGGAAACCCTGAGGGACGTTGTTGGCCCGCACCCACTCGGTGAGGGTCAGCTCGATCGGGTTTTCCATCGTCAGCGGCACCACCGGCAGCGAACCGAGGCTTTTACGCAGCAATGCCAGCGTATCTTCCGCTTTTTTGGCGCTGGCGCAGTCGACCATAATCAGGCCGTTAACCGTGTCGATCCACATCATTGTCTGGCTGAAGCGGCTAAAGGCACGCGGCAGCAACGAATGCAGAACTTCATCTTTCAGCGAATCTTTTTCCGTTTTTTTCAGCTTACGGCCCTGTTCGGCTTCCAGCTTGAAAATTTTGGCTTCCAGCGCCTGTTTCACTACTGGCGTCGGCAGGATCTTCTCTTCCTTACGCGCGCAGATAATGATTTGACCATTGGTGGTGTGGGTCAGCGCATCGCTCTGTGATCCCATAGGCGGAACCCATCCGGTTTTCGCCATGTCCTGGCTGCCACACGGGGTAAATGCGTAAAGGTCTAACTGTTTTTCCATCTCGTCGGCGCGCAGCTCGATGTCGCGGCTGAGACGGTAAACCATCAAATTTTTGAACCACAGCATGATAATTTCCACGGTCTTGTCGTTTAATTCAGCGGGCATGATAGCGAATTGTCGCATCGCTTGCATTGCTAATCGGGTAGCAGGCTTCTACTCTGTTGATAATCAAAAAAATGAGGAACGTCCTGTGCGAATTGGTATTGATCTCGGCGGCACCAAAACAGAAGTCATTGCCCTGGGCGAGCAGGGGGAACAGCTGTTCCGCCATCGCCTGCCGACCCCGCGCGATGATTACCGGCAGACCATTGAAACCATTGCTAGCCTGGTGGAGAAGGCCGAAAAGGCCACCGGCCAGACGGGCACGGTGGGCATGGGCATTCCAGGTTCGATTTCGCCCTATACCGGGGTGGTGAAAAATGCTAACTCCACCTGGCTTAACGGCCAGCCCTTCGACCGCGATTTAAGCCAGCGCCTGAACCGGGAAGTGCGGCTGGCGAACGACGCCAACTGCCTGGCAGTATCGGAGGCGATCGACGGCGCGGCAGCGGGGGCGCAGACGGTATTCGCGGTAATCATCGGCACCGGCTGTGGGGCAGGCGTGGCCTTTGGTGGCCGGGCCCATATCGGCGGCAACGGCACCGCAGGCGAGTGGGGACATAACCCGCTGCCGTGGATGGATGAGGACGAGCTGAAGTACCGCGCCGAAGTGCCGTGCTACTGCGGAAAACAGGGCTGTATCGAAACCTTTATTTCCGGCACCGGTTTCGCCACCGATTATCGTCGTCTGAGCGGACATCCGCTGAAAGGCAATGAGATCATGTGTCTGGTGGAAGAGCAGGACGCCGTTGCGGAGCTGGCCTTCAGCCGCTACGAAATGCGGCTGGCTAAATCGCTGGCGCACGTAGTGAATATTCTCGATCCGGACGTGATCGTGCTGGGCGGCGGGATGAGCAACGTGGATCGCCTCTATACCACCGTACCGCAGCTGGTGAAGCAGTGGGTGTTTGGCGGCGAATGCGAAACGCCGATCCGCAAAGCGGTACACGGCGACTCCAGCGGCGTGCGCGGCGCCGCCTGGTTATGGCCACACTGATCGTGCGAATGCCGGGCGGCGCTGCGCTTGCCCGGCCTACGAAACGGCAAATTCTTTATCCAGTTTGCTGTACCCCAGCCCGTTAATTTTCTTCACTTTGATCTGTACCGGAATGCGCTCTTTCATCGCCTCGACGTGGCTGATGACGCCGATGGTTTTGCCGCTGGCATTCAGCGCATCCAGGGCATCCAGAGCGGTATCCAGCGTTTCGCTGTCCAGGGTGCCGAAACCCTCATCAAGGAACAGCGAGTCAATCTGCGTTTTGTGGCTCACCAGGTCGGAGAGCGCCAGCGCCAGCGCCAGACTCACGAGGAAACTTTCGCCGCCGGAAAGGGTGCGGGTATCGCGCACGGCATCCGCCTGCCAGGTATCTACCACTTCCAGCTCCAGCGCGTCGCTGGCCTTGCGTTGCAGGAGGTAGCGGCCATGCAGGCGGGTCAGCTGCTGGTTGGCGAGCCACACCAGGTTGTCGAGGGTTAAGCCCTGGGCAAACTTACGGAAGCGATCCCCCTCTTTAGAACCGATCAGCGCGTTGAGATAACCCCAGTCATCCGCCAGCCGGGCTGCGGCCGCAATTTCCTGCATCAGCGCCTGCTGGTGCAGGCGGTTATCGCTGTCCTGCTTGAGCTGCTGGCGGATCTCCCCCTGGCGGGTGGTGTTTTCACGCAGCTTCTGCGCGAGCTGCTGTAGCTGCGCCTGTAAAAGCTGCACGTCTGTCGTCAGGTTGTCCGGGCGATGTTCCAGATGTTCGTTCAGGCGCTGGCCGGCCTGCTGAAGCAGCGCCGTGGCCTGCTGGATCTGATTTTCCAGGGTCTGTTTCAGCTGCTCGAGACGGTGAAGGGTCGCATCATCCAGCAGGGCCGCGAGAAACGCCTCGCGATCGCTGAAGACGCTGGCGGCCAGCGCGGCGGCAAACTGTTCCTGGGCGTGTTGCAGGCGTTCGCTTTCCAGCCTGAACTGCTGTTGCAGGGTGGCAAGCTGGCTGTGCAGGGAGACGCATTCGGTATGAATTTCGCGCCAGTTCTCCGGAATAACGCTTTCTGCTTCAATGGACTCCGTCGCCGGAAGGGTCTCCAGCAGCGGCGTCAGGGCAGCCATGCGTTCCCGCAGGGCGATGTGCTGGGACTGCTGCGTCTGCCAGTGCTGCGCCTCTTTCTCACGTTCAGCGAGCCAGACCGGCTCCGCACCCTCATCAGGCATCGCCAGCGACAATTCCTGGAGGGATTTCTCCATCGCGGTGCGGGCTGCGGCCAGCTGCTGGAGATAGCCTTCTTCCTGGGCCTCTTCTTCATTCAGCTGGTTTTGCAGCGTCAGGCGCTGGCTAAGCTGGTAAAGCTGCTGCTCGTACTGCTCCTGCTGATTCAGCCAGGGGGCGATATCATCCTGAATATTCAACGTCACCGTCAGGGAAGCGCAAACCTGCTGCCACTCCTCGGTGAGCGCCTCCGCGTCCCGGGCCAGCGTCTGCGCCTCGTCTGTTTCCCGCTGCAGCTGGGTGGTGAGGGCATTCACCTGGCCCAGCAGCAGCAGGCCTTCCTCTTTGAGGGCTGCGACCTCTTTTTCCATCGCGTCCCGGCGGCGCTGGTTTTCCGTGAGCGCTAAGGCCTGGTACTGCGCGATCGCCGGATGTTCGGTGGAGCCACAGAGCAGGCAGGGTTTCCCGGATTCCAGTTCGGCCCGATAGCTCTCCAGCTTCTTGATCTTCTCTTCCTGCTCGCACAGGACTTTCAGATCGAGATAGTGCTGGTTTTTCTCTTTGTACTGCTGGCGGCGCAGCGTCAGCGTTTCGTTGAGTTTTGCCAGTTCGCCCTGCGCCTTTTGCACGCTTTCGTTATTCTGGCTGAGGCGCTTTTGCAGAGGCTGATAGCGGGCATGCAGGGTGGTCAGACGCTGGCGCGCCGCGCGGGCCTGGTTTTGCAGTGCCATTTCGGCGGTTACTTGTTCCGCCGTGAGCGTCAGCCTGTTTTCCGGCAGACCTGCCAGCTTCTGCCGTAATTCCGCAATACGCCGGGTCAGCGTCGCGAGCTGCGTTTTATCGCGATTCAGCTGGGTAAAGTGTGCACGCCAGCCTGCCATCTCCTGACCCCACTGGCGCAAGCGGTCGTGGTCGGCCAGCCACTGCGTCAGGGTGGTGAACTCGGTCTGCAGCTGTTCCTGCGCGCGCAGCGCTCCGTTGCGGATCCGCGCGCGCAGCGCCTCGCTGGACTGTAAGCGAGTATTCACATCCAGCATCTGCTGTTCCGTTTGCGCCAGGCGGATGCTCTGCTCCTGCTGCCGCTCCCACTGCGGGCGCAGCAGGGCGGCGGGCTGGGCCAGATGCAGCTTTTCCAGCTCTGGGGTAGCGTCGGCCAGGGCCTGCTGCGCCTGCTGCCGGGCGGCCATCGAACGTTGCTGCTCGCGCAACAGCTCATCTTGGCGGGTCAGCCAGTGAAAATCTTTCTGCTGCGCTTCCTGTTGAGCCAGCAGCTGTTGTTCTTCGTCAGTGAGTACCTGCAAACCTTGCTGGAGCTGCTGCTGTTGTTCATCGCTGAGTAATATCACGCCAGCGGCCTGGGCTTCACGCCTCTCCAGCTCGCTGCGCGCCGCTTTGTGTTTTTCAAACACCATCGCCGAAATCTGGCCGTAAATTTCGGTGCCGGTCAGCTCCTCCAGCAGCTCGGCGCGCTCTTTCGGCCTGGCGTTGAGGAAAGCGGCAAATTGCCCCTGGGAGAGCAGCATCGAGCGGGTAAAGCGGTCATAGTCCAACCCGGTCAGCGAGGCGACAAGCTCCAGCTTATCTTTCACTTTATCCGCGAGGATTTTGCCGTCTTCGCACTGGGCCAGCTCCACGCGCGGCACCTGGAGGTTACCGTCCGGCTGATTGCGCGCCCGGTTCTGACTCCAGAAGGCGCGATAGGCCACCCCTTTCACCTCAAACTCCACCTCCGCCAGACACTCGGCGGTGTCGCGGGTCATCAGATCGTTCTGCGATTGCGAGACGGTGTTGAGGCGCGGCGTCTCGTGGTAGAGCGCGAGGCAGATGGCATCCAGCAGGGTGGTTTTCCCGGCACCGGTAGGGCCGGTGATGGCAAACAGGCCGTTGCTGAGAAAGGGCTCGGCGGTAAAATCGATTTTCCATTCGCCCTTGAGCGAGTTGAGGTTTTTCAGGCGCAGGCTGAGAATTTTCATGCGTTATCCTCCTCGTTATCCAGGGCGTGCAGCGCATGGCTGAACAGCTCGTTTAACCGGGTTCTCTGGGCGTCGTCGAGGGTCTCCTGCGCCAGGCGGCGTTCGAACACCTCTTCCACGCGCAGCTCACTGAGGGTTTCACGCAGGCTGTTGGCGAGGAGCTTCTCGCGCAGCTCGCGACTGCGCCGCACCAGCAGCACCTCCACCGGCAGATCTTCCGTCAGGCGCTGAATCTTACGCTGCATGTCGTGCAGGTACTCCTCGGTGGCAATTTCGATATCCAGCCAGACGGGGGGCGTCTGCTCCACGCCGCGCCACTGCTCCAGCTGGGCGGCGATGGCCGCCAGATCGCCCTTCAGCACTGCCAGCGGTTGGGTGATGGGCACCTCCAGAGATTCAACGGCGCTGAGCTTACCCTGGTCAAAACTCACCAGATGCACGCATTTGCTTTTGCTGGTTTCGTCAAAGCTGAGGGGGATAGGGGATCCGCAGTAGCGAATGTGGTCGCAGCCGCCAATCTTCTGGGCGCGGTGGATGTGGCCCAGCGCGATATAGTCCGCCGCCGGGAAATGCTGGGCGGGGAAGGCATCCAGCGTCCCGATATAGATGTCACGTACTGCGTCACTTTTACTGGCGCCGACGGTGGTGAGGTGCCCGGTGGCGATAATCGGCAGGACGCTGTCGCCGCGAAGCTGGCAGGCGGCGGTATACTGATCGGCATAATAGTGGGTGATGGCGGCTAACAGCTGCTGCTGTTTCTCCATCCCCGAGAGGCCCGCCTGGCTTTTCATCACGTCGCGAGGACGTAAGAACGGGATCGGACAGAGCACCGCCCCGGGGGTACCGTCGCGTTTGCGCAGAATTTGCGGTCCGTGACCGGCGCTGGCGACCACGGTGGTGTTGAGAAACGCCAGAATCTCACGGGATTCATTCAGCGTGGCCACGGAATCATGATTGCCGGCCACAATCACCAGATGGCAGCCGGTCTTCTGCAGGTTGACCACGAAACGGTTATATAGCTCTCGCGCATAGCTCGGCGGCGATCCGGTGTCGAAGATGTCCCCGGCCACGAGAATGGCGTCGACCTGGTGAGATTGTGCCATCTCAAGCAGCCAGTTGAGGAACGCTTCATGTTCGGCGGCGCGGCTTTTGCTGTAAAAGTTCTGTCCCAGATGCCAGTCCGAGGTGTGAAGTATGCGCATAACAGATCCGTGGCAAAAAAAAGTAAGCGGGATTATAAACATTCAGGGGAAGGAAGATAACCGCTACAATCAGGGCGGCCAGAAAACAACGGCTTGCCTTTATTGGTGGGCAGGTTTTTCATAAATCTGTCATAAATCTGACGCATAATGACGCCGTATTACAAACATGTAACCTAAATAAGACAGGGCTAAGTATGGCGAGACGTATTCTGGTCGTAGAAGATGAAGCACCCATTCGTGAAATGGTCTGTTTCGTGCTCGAACAAAATGGCTTTCAACCGGTGGAAGCCGAAGATTACGACAGCGCGGTGAATCAGCTCAACGAACCCTGGCCCGATCTGATCCTGCTCGACTGGATGTTGCCCGGCGGCTCTGGTCTGCAATTCATCAAACATATCAAACGTGAAGCCTTAACCCGCGATATCCCGGTGATGATGTTGACGGCCCGCGGCGAAGAGGAAGATCGCGTTCGCGGTCTGGAGACCGGGGCGGATGACTACATCACCAAGCCTTTCTCCCCGAAAGAGCTGGTGGCGCGTATCAAGGCGGTGATGCGCCGTATTTCACCGATGGCGGTGGAAGAGGTGATTGAGATGCAGGGCCTGAGCCTGGATCCTACTTCGCACCGCGTGATGACCGGTGAAAACCCTCTCGATATGGGACCGACCGAATTCAAACTGCTGCACTTCTTCATGACCCACCCGGAACGCGTCTACAGCCGCGAGCAGTTGCTCAATAATGTCTGGGGCACTAACGTGTATGTTGAAGACCGGACGGTGGATGTGCATATTCGTCGTCTGCGTAAGGCCCTGGAAACCAGCGGTCACGATCGCATGGTACAGACCGTCCGCGGCACGGGTTATCGTTTCTCAACCCGTTTCTGAACAATGACAGGAGTGTGACGCGTGCTGGAACGTCTGTCATGGAAAAGGCTCTGTTTTGAACTGGTCCTTTGCTGTATCCCGGCCCTGATCCTCGGGGCCGTTTTCGGTTATTTACCCTGGTTTTTGCTGATAGCAGTCACGGGATTGCTGATCTGGCACTTCTGGAATCTGCTCCGCCTCTCATGGTGGCTGTGGGTTGACAGAAGTATGACCCCACCGCCGGGCAGCGGCAGCTGGGAACCCCTTCTGTATGGTCTTCACCAGATGCAGATGCGTAATAAAAAACGCCGACGCGAGCTGGGTAGCCTGATCAAACGCTTTCGCAGCGGTGCGGAATCTCTGCCGGATGCGGTGGTGCTCACCACCGAAGAGGGAGCGATGTTCTGGTGTAACGGACTGGCGCAACAGCTGCTGGGCCTGCGCTGGCCTGACGATAATGGACAGAACATCCTCAACCTGCTGCGCTACCCCGAGTTTGCGCAGTATCTGAAGAAACGCGATTTCACCCGCCCGCACAATCTGGTGCTGAACAACGGTCGCCATCTGGAGATCCGCGTCATGCCCTACAGCGACAAACAGTGGCTGATGGTGGCACGCGATGTGACGCAAATGCACCAGCTGGAAGGGGCGCGGCGCAACTTCTTCGCCAACGTCAGCCATGAGTTACGCACCCCGCTGACGGTGTTGCAGGGCTATCTGGAGATGATGCAGGAGCAGACCCTGGAGGGCGCGCCGCGGGAAAAAGCGCTCCAGACCATGCGCGAGCAGACGCAGCGCATGGAAGGGCTGGTGAAGCAGCTGCTGACTCTCTCCCGTATTGAGGCTGCGCCAACCCTGGCGCTCAACGAAACCATCGACGTGCCGATGATGTTGCGGATGTTAGAGCGCGAGGCGCAAACCCTGAGCCAGCAGCAACATCAGCTCACCTTCGAGGTGGATAACAGCCTCAAAGTGCGCGGCAGTACCGATGAGCTGCGCAGCGCCATCTCCAACCTGGTTTATAACGCGGTGAATCACACTCCGGCGGGCACCCACATTACCGTGCGCTGGCAGCATGCGCCCACGGGGGCGGAGTTCAGCGTGGAAGACAATGGCCCGGGTATCGGTCCGGAGCACATTCCCCGTCTTACCGAGCGTTTTTATCGGGTGGATAAAGCCCGTTCTCGCCAGACGGGCGGCAGCGGACTGGGGCTGGCTATCGTGAAGCACGCCATCAATCACCACGACAGCCGTCTCGATATCGTCAGCACGCCGGGCAAAAGTACGCGTTTCAGTTTCGTGATCCCGGAACGTTTGATTGCCAGTAACAGCGCCTGACGCCCCTCCTGTAATCAGATATTGCCACAGGCCAGCGTAAGCTGGCCTGTTTGCTTTGCAGTCAACCGAAGCGCGGGTAAATTTTATACGCCTGATGCTTTTTTGTTCGCATGATTAGCCATGGGTTTTTCTGATAATTGGTGTAATGTTTCAGGTCTTACTTTCAACCTGGCATATTGTTCTGGTTTTGCGATCCCATATTGCCTTTAAACGTTATAAGCGTTTAAATTGCCCTCCTGATATTGTCGGACAGACTGTATTTGCGTGGTAAATCGAAAAAATATTCCTGACCACGGCAGCAGGGGAGCATTTCCCGCTGAAATTGCACATTTTTTCCGCTGTTTTGTTCCGCATGGGATAGCGAAAAATTCAACGTTTTCAACACCACATCCACAGGCAGTAAGGTTTTATGACCCATCAATTGAAATCGCGCGATATCATCGCACTGGGCTTTATGACATTTGCGCTGTTCGTTGGCGCGGGCAACATCATCTTTCCACCAATGGTGGGTCTGCAGGCGGGTGAACACGTCTGGACCGCGGCGATCGGCTTTCTGATCACCGCTGTGGGCCTGCCGGTACTGACCGTCGTGGCGCTGGCGAAAGTAGGCGGCGGCGTCGACAGCCTCAGCGCGCCAATTGGTAAAGTCGCCGGGGTGATGCTGGCCGTGGTCTGCTACCTGGCGATCGGTCCGCTGTTTGCGACCCCGCGTACCGCGACCGTCTCCTTCGAAGTGGGAATTGCCCCGCTGACCGGCGATGGCCCGCTGCCGCTGTTTATCTACAGCCTGGTCTATTTCGCCATCGTGATCCTGGTGTCGCTCTATCCTGGCAAGCTGCTGGATACCGTGGGCAACTTCCTGGCCCCAATGAAGATTCTGGCCCTGCTGGTGCTGGCTGTAGCGGCGATTGTCTGGCCTGCTGGCCCGCTGAGCTCCGCCACCGAAGCCTATCAGAACGCCGCTTTCTCTAACGGTTTCGTGAACGGTTACCTGACCATGGATACGCTGGGTGCAATGGCATTCGGTATCGTGATCGTTAACGCTGCGCGTTCCCGCGGCGTGACCGAAGCGCGTCTGCTGACCCGCTACACCGTCTGGGCTGGCCTGATGGCGGGCGCTGGGCTGGCGCTGCTCTATCTGGCGCTGTTCCGTCTGGGTTCCGACAGCAGCGTGCTGGTTGACCAGGGTGCGAACGGTGCGGCTATTCTGCATGCCTACGTTCAGCACACCTTTGGCGGCGCGGGCAGCATGATGCTGGCTATCCTGATCTTCCTGGCCTGTCTGGTGACGGCGGTTGGCCTGACCTGTGCCTGTGCGGAGTTCTTTGCTCAGTACGTTCCGCTCTCTTACCGTACGCTGGTGTTTATCCTCGGCGGCTTCTCGATGGCGGTGTCGAACCTGGGGCTGAGCCATCTTATTCAGGTCTCTATTCCGGTGCTGACCACCATCTACCCGCCGTGCATCGTGCTGGTGGTGTTGAGCTTCACCCGCGGCTGGTGGAATAATTCCACACGAATTATCGCTCCGGCCATGTTTATCAGTCTGCTTTTTGGTATGCTTGACGGTATTAAGGCATCGGCAATCAGCGCCATGCTGCCCGCCTGGACACAGCGTCTGCCGCTGTCTGAACAGGGTCTGGCGTGGCTGATGCCTACCGTTGTTGCACTGGTACTGGCTATTATCTGGGATCGTGCTGCAGGGCGTCAGGTTACATCGAACGCGCACTAATCAACGGCTGAATGTTAAACCACGGGGCGTAATGCCCCGTGGTTTTTTGTTTTTTTTAGTCTGAATGGCATGACAACAAATGGAAAGCACTAACAAACTCAAGCGTGGATTGAGCGCCCGCCACATCCGCTTTATGGCGCTGGGTTCTGCAATCGGCACCGGTCTTTTTTATGGCTCGGCAGATGCCATCAAAATGGCCGGTCCCAGCGTTCTGCTGGCTTATCTTATCGGCGGTGTTGCCGCCTACATCATCATGCGTGCGCTGGGGGAGATGTCCGTTCATAACCCGTCGGCCAGCTCCTTCTCCCGCTATGCCCAGGAAAACTTAGGCCCGCTCGCCGGCTATATCACCGGCTGGACCTACTGCTTCGAAATCCTGATTGTGGCCATCGCCGACGTGACGGCCTTTGGCATCTATATGGGCGTCTGGTTCCCGACCGTGCCGCACTGGGTCTGGGTACTCAGCGTGGTGCTGATCATCTGCGCCATCAACCTGATGAGCGTGAAGGTGTTTGGCGAGCTGGAGTTCTGGTTCTCCTTCTTTAAAGTCGCCACCATCATCATCATGATTGCTGCCGGTATTGGCATCATCATCTGGGGAATTGGCAACGGCGGACAACCGACCGGGATCCATAATCTGTGGAGCAACGGCGGCTTCTTCAGTAACGGCTGGATAGGCATGGTGATGTCGCTGCAGATGGTGATGTTTGCCTACGGCGGGATCGAAATCATCGGCATTACCGCCGGTGAAGCGAAAGATCCAGAGAAGTCTATTCCGCGCGCCATCAACTCGGTGCCGATGCGTATTCTGGTCTTCTACGTGGGGACGCTGTTCGTGATCATGTCCATCTACCCGTGGAACCAGGTTGGTACTAACGGCAGCCCATTTGTGCTCACCTTCCAGCATCTGGGGATCACCTTTGCCGCCAGCATCCTTAACTTTGTGGTGCTGACCGCCTCGCTCTCCGCCATTAACGCCGATGTCTTTGGCGTGGGGCGTATGCTGCACGGCATGGCAGAGCAGGGCAGCGCGCCGAAGGCCTTCGCCAAAACCTCCAGCCGCGGCACGCCGTGGGTGACGGTGCTGGTGATGACCGTTGCGCTGCTGCTGTCGGTCTATCTGAACTACATCATGCCGGAGAACGTCTTCCTGGTGATTGCCTCCCTGGCGACCTTCGCCACCGTCTGGGTGTGGATCATGATCCTGATGTCGCAGATTGGCTTCCGTCGTCGTCTGTCGCCTGAAGAGGTAAAAGCGCTGAAGTTTAAAGTGCCGGGCGGCGTGGCAAGTACCGTTGGCGGTCTGATCTTCCTGGTCTTTATTATCGGCCTGATTGGTTACCACCCGGAAACCCGCATCTCGCTGTATGTCGGCTTCGCTTGGATTGCCCTGCTGCTGGTGGGCTGGGTATTTAAACGCCGCCGCGAGCGCCAGTTAGCGGAAGTGCAGTAATCAGAATGCCCGGCAAAAGCCGGGCATTTTTCTCCTCCCCCTTCCTCCTCCCCCAATAAACCTCTTCGTGAGGAGTGAACATCAACTACCCTGTGGCAAGGTGACCTCATTTCTGGGAAAGGGGATAAGAGATGTTGAATGCATGGCACCTGCCGGTTGCCCCATTTGTTAAGCAAAACAACGATAAACTCGTCATCACGCTGTGGCTGACGGGTGAGCACCTGCCTGAGCGGGTGACAATGCGCGCTGAATTCGATAATGAAGAGACCTCGCTGCCGATGCACAAGCTGCGCAGCCAGCCGCAGCCCGGCGTCACCGCCTGGCGGGCGACCATCGACACAACCAAAGGGCAGCCGCGCCACCGCTACAGCTTTAAAATGCTCTGGCATAACCGCCAGCTGTGGTTCACCCCGCAGGGGTTCAGCCGCTTTCCACCCGCCCGGCTGGAGCAGTTCGCCGTCGACTACCCGGATGCCGGGCCAGAGTGGGTGGTGGAACAGGTCTTTTATCAGATCTTCCCGGACCGCTTCGCCCGCAGCCAGCAGCGCGATCCGGAGCGGGACAAAACGCACTATCACCATGCCGCCGGCCACGAGACCATCTTCCATGAATGGGATGAACCGGTCACCGCCCAGGCGGGGGGCTCAACCTTTTACGGCGGCGATCTGGACGGCATCAGCGAGAAGCTGCCCTACCTGAAAAAACTCGGCGTTACGGCGCTGTACCTCAACCCGGTGTTTGTCGCTCCCAGCGTGCATAAGTACGACACCGAAGATTACCGTCACGTGGATGAGCAGTTTGGCGGCGATGAGGCCCTGTTACGCCTGCGGGAAAATACCCACCGGGAAGGGATGCGCCTGATCCTGGACGGCGTGTTTAACCACAGCGGCGATTCCCACGCCTGGTTCGACCGCCATAACCGCGGAACCGGCGGCGCCTGCCATAACCCGGACTCGTCCCAGCGGGACTGGTACAGCTTTGACGACGAGGGCCGCGCCCTCGACTGGCTGGGCTATGCCAGCTTACCTAAGCTGGATTACCAGTCCCCGACGCTGGTAAACGAGATCTACGGCGGCGAGGACAGTATCGTCCGCCACTGGCTGAAAGCGCCGTGGAATATGGACGGCTGGCGGCTGGATGTGGTGCACATGCTGGGAGAAGGGGGCGGGGCACGCCATAACCTGCAGCACGTGGCCGGGATCACCCGTTCCGCGAAGCAGGCCCGACCCGATGCCTTCGTCTTTGGCGAGCATTTTGGTGACGCCCGCCAGTGGCTGCAGGCCGATGCGGAAGATTCGGCGATGAACTACCGCGGCTTCACCTTCCCGCTGTGGGGCTTCCTCGCCAATACCGATATCTCCTACGATCCGCAGCACATCGACGCTGAAACCTGCATGAAATGGATGGATAACTATCGCGCCAGCCTGTCGCATCAGCAGCAGCTCCGCATGTTTAACCAGCTCGACAGCCATGACACTGCCCGCTTTAAGTCGCTGCTCGGCAAGGATGTCGCGCGCCTGCCGCTGGCGGTCACCTGGCTGTTTACCTGGCCTGGCGTGCCGTGTATTTATTACGGGGACGAGGTGGGGCTGGACGGCAATAACGATCCGTTCTGCCGTAAGACCTTCCCGTGGGAGACCGAAAAGCAGGACCCGGTACTGTTTAAGCTCTATCAGCGGCTGATTAAACTGCGTAAACAGAGCCAGGCGCTGCGCTACGGCGGTTGCCAGGTGGTCTACGCCCATGACAACGTGGTGGTGTTTATGCGCGTCTACAACCAGCAGCGGGTGCTGGTGGCCATCAATCGGGGCGATGCCTGTGAGGTGGTGATCGACGATTCGCCGCTGCTGAAGGTCAAACAGTGGCAGCTAAAAGAGGGGAAAGGGGTGGCGCAGGAGGGCGTCCTCTCTCTGCCAGCGATCTCTGCCACCGTCTGGTTCGGCAATTAATCCTTTGCATTGCCGGGCGGCACTGCGTTTGCCCGGCCTACAAAGACGGGGTCGCCTAAACCGCCTCCATAAAAAAGGCCCGCATCTGCGGGCCTTTTTCGTAAACCGTGCCGATTACAGGCTGGATACGTTCTCGGTCAGGTATTTAGCAACGCCTGCTGGAGAAGCGGCCATACCTTCTTTACCTTTTTCCCACTGAGCCGGGCACACTTCGCCGTGCTCTTCGTGGAACTGCAGCGCGTCAACCATACGCAGCATTTCGTCGATGTTACGACCCAGTGGCAGATCGTTCACGACCTGGTGACGCACGATACCGTTAGCGTCGATCAGGAAGGAGCCGCGCAGGGCAACGCCCGCGTCCGGATGCTCGATACCGTAAGCCTGCTGGATTTCACGTTTGATGTCCGCAACCATCGCGTATTTCACTGGACCGATGCCGCCGTTGTCGACAGGGGTGTTACGCCATGCGTTGTGTACAAACTCAGAGTCGAAGGAGACGCCAACCACTTCCACGCCACGCTTCTGGAATTCTTCGTAACGCTTGTCGAACGCGATCAGTTCAGACGGGCAAACGAAGGTGAAGTCCATTGGCCAGAAGAACAGAACGGTGGCTTTACCGTTGGTGTGCTGTTTGAAGTTGAAGTTCTCAACGATTTCACCGTTGCCCAGAACGGCTGCAGCTGTAAAATCCGGGGCCGGACGAGTTACCAGAACCATATGATTCTCCTGTAGATACTAAGGTTATTTGGAACGCAACGCGGGCCAGTATAGAGAGTGTTCGCCCTAAAGACAAAGAGGCGCTGACAATCGTTAATCCAGCTTTTACCTATCAATCGCGGTTGTATTAAAGCTGCTTAGATTTCGCCTGCTCCATCATTCGCGGATAGAACTGCCAGAAGCGGGTCTCCAGCGCGTCGTAGTGGGCATCCAGATCCTGCCAGGAGTCGCGCAGGGCGTCGAGACGCGGGCGGCGGCTGGCCATCCCGTTGAGCACCCGCTGAATGAAGCCCATCTCGCTATAGCGCTCGAGCCAGCGCTCCGACCACAGGTAATTATTCAGATTCACAAAGCGTGGGGGAGAGTCCGGGAGAATGATTGCCACCTGGGCGTGGGCATAGCGTACAAACGCCGGCAGGGGCATCTCCGGGGAGAGCTGTTCCCAGTGGCGGGAGACGAAGTGATCCCACATCACATCCAGCGTAATGGGGGCGACACGGCGGGTCTCCGGGCGGAACCACTCCTTCGCTTCTTTTACTTCGGGCAGATTGTCGGTCATGACGTCGATCCGGCGATGCATAAAAATGCCCTCTACGACATCGGCTGGGTAATCCTCGGCGGGATTGCCGCGCACAAAATCGGCCAGCAAATTGCCGGAAAGAGAGCTGTCAGCGAGATGGGCGAGGTGCAGGTGAGCGAGAAAATTCATGCGATTCGTTATCCGGGGTCGGCTAGTTGTTGCAGCAAAGAGGTGTGAGCACTAGACTAAGCCGCCTGTTTTTAAGTCACGAGTATATGCCATGCGCGTCGCCGATTTCTCCTTTGATTTACCCGAGTCCCTGATTGCCCACTATCCTATGCCTGAGCGCAGTAGCTGCCGCTTATTGTCGCTGGATGGGCCGACGGGTGCGCTGACGCACGGTACTTTCACCGATTTGCTCGACAAGCTCAACCCAGGCGACCTGCTGGTGTTCAACAACACCCGGGTGATCCCGGCCCGTCTGTTCGGCCGCAAAGCCAGCGGCGGCAAGATAGAAGTGCTGGTCGAAAGAATGCTCGATGATAAACGTATTCTGGCACATATTCGCGCCTCCAAGGCACCAAAGCCGGGCGCGGAGCTGCTGCTGGGCGATGACGAGAGCATCAACGCCACCATGGTGGCGCGCCACGACGCGCTCTTTGAAGTTGAGTTTAATGACGAGCGTACGGTGCTGGATATTCTGAACACTATCGGCCACATGCCGCTGCCGCCGTACATTGAGCGTCCGGATGAAGAGGCTGACCGCGAACTGTATCAGACCGTCTACAGCCAGAAGCCTGGCGCGGTAGCTGCGCCGACGGCGGGCCTGCACTTTGATGAACCTTTGCTGGAAAAGCTGCGTGCAAAAGGCATTGAGATGGCGTTTGTGACCCTGCATGTGGGTGCAGGCACCTTCCAGCCGGTGCGGGTGGACAGCATTGAAGACCACATCATGCACTCCGAGTACGCCGAAGTGCCGCAGGAGGTTGTGGATGCCGTGATGGCGGCGAAAGCGCGCGGTAACCGCGTCATTGCCGTCGGTACTACCTCGGTTCGCTCGCTGGAAAGCGCTGCCCAGGCTGCCAAAAACGATCTGATCGAACCCTTCTTTGGCGACACACAAATCTTCATCTACCCGGGTTATCAATATCAGGTAATCGATGCGCTGGTGACCAACTTCCACCTGCCGGAGTCGACTTTGATCATGCTGGTATCGGCTTTTGCTGGTTATCAAAACACCATGAATGCCTACAAGGCTGCGGTAGAACAAAAATATCGGTTTTTTAGCTACGGTGACGCGATGTTTATCACGTACAATCCGCAGGCTTTGAATGAACGTGTCGGGGAATAACGCCGCGGCACTGGTCTAACGCGCCGGACTGTTTTTCTGACGCTGGAGAAAAAATGAAATTTGAACTTGATACCACCGATGGTCGCGCTCGCCGTGGCCGTCTGGTGTTCGATCGCGGCGTAGTAGAAACGCCTGCTTTCATGCCTGTGGGTACCTACGGCACCGTAAAAGGGATGACGCCGGAAGAAGTTGAAGCCACAGGCGCGCAAATTATCCTCGGCAACACCTTCCACCTGTGGCTGCGCCCGGGCCAGGAAGTGATGAAGCTGCACGGCGATCTGCATGACTTTATGCAGTGGAAGGGCCCAATCCTGACCGACTCCGGCGGATTCCAGGTCTTCAGCCTCGGTGACATCCGTAAGATCACCGAAAAAGGCGTCCATTTCCGAAACCCTATCAACGGCGACCCGATCTTCCTCGATCCGGAAAAATCGATGGAGATTCAATACGATCTCGGTTCCGATATCGTAATGATCTTCGACGAATGTACGCCATACCCGGCAGACTGGGACTACGCTAAACGCTCGATGGAGATGTCGCTGCGTTGGGCGAAGCGCAGCCGCGACCGCTTTGATGGCCTCGGTAACAAAAATGCGCTGTTCGGCATTATTCAGGGAAGCGTTTACGAAGATTTACGCGATATCTCTGTTAAAGGTCTGGTAGAGATAGGTTTTGATGGCTACGCTGTCGGCGGTCTGGCTGTGGGTGAGCCGAAGGAAGATATGCACCGTATTCTGGAGCATGTTTGCCCGCAAATTCCAACAGATAAGCCTCGATACCTGATGGGCGTCGGCAAACCAGAAGATCTGGTTGAAGGCGTGCGTCGCGGCATTGATATGTTCGACTGCGTTATGCCGACCCGCAACGCCCGTAATGGTCACCTGTTCGTGACCGACGGCGTGGTAAAAATCCGTAATGCGAAGCATAAAAGCGATACCAGCACGCTTGATGCCGAGTGCGATTGCTATACCTGTCGCAATTATTCTCGTGCCTATTTGCATCATCTTGATCGTTGTAATGAAATACTGGGCGCGCGTCTCAACACGATTCATAACCTTCGCTATTACCAGCGCTTAATGGCTGGTTTACGCAAGGCTATCGAAGAGGGTAAATTAGAGAGCTTCGTGACCGATTTTTACCAACGACAGGGTCGGGATGTTCCACCTTTGAACGTTGATTAATTTATTTAATGAGGGAATTTTAATGAGCTTTTTTATTTCTGATGCGGTAGCGGCAACAGGTGCACCGGCGCAGGGCAGCCCGATGTCTCTGATTCTGATGCTGGTGGTGTTCGGTCTGATCTTCTATTTCATGATCCTGCGTCCACAGCAGAAGCGCACCAAAGAGCACAAAAAGCTGATGGACTCCATCGCGAAAGGCGATGAAGTGCTGACTAACGGTGGTCTGGTAGGTCGTGTAAGCAAAGTAGCAGAAAACGGCTACATCGTTATCGCGCTGAACGATACTACTGAAGTAGTGATTAAACGTGACTTCGTCGCTGCCGTTCTGCCGAAAGGCACCATGAAAGCGCTGTAATTAACTTTTCCCAAAGGGAACTGCCGTGTTAAACCGTTATCCTTTGTGGAAGTACGTCATGCTGGTCGTCGTCATTGTCGTCGGCCTGCTGTATGCGCTTCCCAACCTGTATGGTGAGGATCCGGCTGTTCAAATCACTGGCGCGCGCGGCGTCGCCGCCAGTGAGCAAACGCTGATCCAGGTCCAGAAAACTTTACAAGAAGAAAAAATTACCGCTAAGTCTGTGGCACTGGAAGAGGGCGCTATTCTTGCTCGCTTCGACTCCACCGACACGCAGCTCCGCGCTCGTGAAGCGCTGATGGGCGTGATGGGTGATAAATATGTCGTGGCGTTGAACCTTGCTCCTGCAACGCCGCGTTGGTTAGCTGCTATCAACGCGGAGCCGATGAAACTCGGTCTCGACCTGCGTGGCGGCGTGCACTTCCTGATGGAAGTGGATATGGAAACCGCGCTCGGCAAACTCCAGGAACAAAACATCGACAGCCTGCGTAGCGATCTGCGCGACAAAGGCATCCCTTACACCACCGTGCGTAAGGAAGATAATTACGGGATGAGCATCGCGTTCCGCGACAGCAACGCCCGCGATCAGGCGATGGATTACCTGACCCAGCGTCATCGCGACCTGGTGCTCTCTTCTCAGGGCAGCAACCAGCTGCGTGCGGTGATGACCGATGAACGCCTGAAAGAAGCGCGTGAATACGCGGTTCAGCAGAACATCAACATCCTGCGTAACCGTGTAAACCAGCTTGGCGTTGCTGAACCACTGGTACAGCGTCAGGGTGCTGACCGTATCGTGGTTGAGCTGCCGGGTATCCAGGATACTGCGCGTGCGAAAGAAATTCTGGGCGCGACCGCGACCCTCGAATTCCGTCTGGTGAACACCAGCGTCGATCAGTCCGCCGTCACCTCTGGCCGCGTTCCGGGCGATTCTGAAGTGAAACAGACCCGTGAAGGCCAGCCGGTTGTCATGTACAAGCGGGTGATCCTGACCGGTGACCATATCACCGACTCGACCTCCAGCCAGGACGAATACAACCAGCCGCAGGTTAACATCTCGCTTGATAGCGCGGGTGGTAACATTATGTCTAACTTCACCAAGGACAACATCGGTAAGCCGATGGCGACCCTGTTCGTGGAGTACAAAGACAGCGGTAAAAAAGATGCTAACGGTCGCTCCATCCTGGTGAAAGAGGAAGAGGTGATTAACATCGCCAACATCCAGTCTCGCCTGGGTAACAGCTTCCGTATCACCGGTATCAACAACCCGAACGAAGCGCGTCAGCTCTCGCTGCTGCTGCGTGCCGGTGCGCTGATTGCGCCGATTCAGATTGTGGAAGAGCGTACTATCGGTCCAACCCTGGGTATGCAGAACATCACCCAGGGTCTGGAAGCCTGCCTGGCGGGTCTGATTATCTCCATCATCTTTATGATCTTCTTCTATAAGAAGTTCGGCCTGATTGCGACCAGTGCGCTGATCGCTAACCTGGTGCTGATTGTGGGCATTATGTCCCTGCTGCCGGGGGCGACGCTCACCATGCCAGGCATTGCGGGTATCGTTCTGACCCTTGCGGTGGCGGTCGACGCCAACGTACTGATCAACGAACGTATCAAAGAAGAACTGAGCAACGGTCGCTCTGTCCAACAGGCGATTGACGAAGGTTATCGTGGTGCTTTCAGCTCCATCTTTGATGCGAACGTAACAACACTGATTAAGGTTATTATCCTGTATGCAGTGGGTACCGGCGCGATCAAGGGCTTTGCTATTACCACCGGTATTGGTGTGGCAACGTCAATGTTTACCGCTATCGTCGGCACCCGTGCCATCGTGAACCTGCTGTACGGCGGCAAGCGCGTTAAAAAGCTGTCTATCTGAGGAGTGCGTTGTGGCACAGGAATATACTGTTGAACAATTGAACTACGGCCGTAAAGTCTGGGACTTTATGCGCTGGGACTACTGGGCCTTTGGCATATCAGGTTTTCTGCTGATCCTCTCCATCGCCATCATCGGCGTGAAGGGCTTCAACTGGGGTCTCGATTTTACCGGTGGTACGGTCATTGAGATCACCCTGGAAAAACCGGTCGATATGGACCAGATGCGTCAGTCGCTTGAGAAGGCGGGCTTTGAAGAGCCGCTGCTGCAGAACTTCGGCAGCAGCCGCGACATCATGGTGCGCATGCCGCCGGTGAAAGATGCCAACGGCAGCCAGGAGCTGGGCAGCAAGGTTGTGACCGTGATTAACGAAACGACCAGCCAGAATGCGACGGTAAAACGTATTGAATTCGTTGGCCCGAGCGTGGGTGCGGATCTGGCCCAGACCGGTGCGATGGCACTGCTGGTGGCGCTGCTCTGTATCCTGGCGTATGTCGGTTTCCGCTTCGAGTGGCGTCTGGCAGCCGGGGTGGTTATCGCTCTGGCGCACGACGTGGTGATCACCATGGGCGTTCTGTCGCTGTTCCATATCGAGATTGACCTGACCATCGTGGCCTCGTTGATGTCGGTTATCGGTTACTCGCTGAACGACAGTATCGTGGTATCGGACCGTATCCGTGAAAACTTCCGTAAGATCCGTCGCGGTACGCCGTACGAAATCTTTAACGTGTCGTTGACCCAGACGCTGCACCGTACCTTGATCACCTCCGGGACTACCCTGATGGTGATCCTGATGCTGTATCTCTTCGGCGGCCCGATTCTGGAAGGCTTCTCGTTGACCATGCTGATCGGTGTCTCCATCGGTACGGCCTCGTCCATCTACGTCGCGTCCGCGCTGGCGTTGAAGCTGGGCATGAAGCGCGAGCACCTGCTTCAGCAGAAAGTAGAAAAAGAAGGGGCGGATCAGCCGTCCATTCTGCCGTAACACGACATTTATTTGTCAGCGAAATCCCGGTCTTATGGCCGGGATTTTTTTTGCCTGCTCCTGACAAACACTCCTGACAGTATGCTGTCAGGAGGCCTGTCGTAGACTCCTTCTGAACCCAAACAACAGGCAGGAGGATGTATGAAAAGTGTGATTAACTGGTTTGAAATTCCGGTCGCGGATATGGATCGTGCCATCAAATTTTACGAGCCAGTGCTGCAGGTGGCGCTGAGACGCGAGAAAATGGATTGCGCCGAGCTTGCGGTTTTCCCGCATGAGGATCCGGCCACCGGCGGTGCATTGGCAAAATTTGACGGCATTGTACCGTCTCATGAAGGCGCTATTATTTATCTCCATACTGACAATCTGGCAGCTACGCTCGATCGTATCGTTACGGCAGGCGGTGAGTGCGTGTTTGGGCCGCTGGAGCTACCGCGCGGCATTGGCACTATCGCTTTGTTTACCGACAGCGAAGGCAATCGCGTCGGCCTCCATCAACCCGCCTGAGAGCTGAAGATAATATGACCCGACGCGCCGACCGTTTGTTTCAGATTGTGCAGATCCTGCGTGGCAGGCGGCTGACCACGGCTGCGCATCTGGCGGACAGGCTCGGCGTTTCTGAACGTACGGTTTATCGCGATATCCGGGATCTGTCCCTCTCTGGCGTGCCGGTGGAAGGGGAGGCGGGGAGCGGCTATCGGCTGATGTCGGGCTTTGACCTGCCGCCGCTGATGCTGACCAATAAAGAATCCGAGGCGCTGATGGTGGCGATCCGCCTGCTTAAAACATGGGGCGGGGAGTCGCTGTCACGTGAGCTGGAGTCTGCGCAGGAAAAGGTACTGGCGATCCTGCCGGAGGAGAGCCGCCGCAAGGCCGAGCAGACCCGGATTTATGCCCCGGATATCGCGATGCAACCCCACTCCCGCAGCGGTTTCGATGCGATCCATCAGGCGATCTCCGCTCAGCGGGTGCTGGGGCTGCACTATCGCGATGAGAGCGGGCAGCTGTCCTCCCGCAACGTACAGCCGCTGGGTTTGTTCTTCTGGGGCGAGCACTGGCTGTTGGCGGCCTGGTGCGAACGGCGCGATGACTATCGCTGTTTCCGGCTCGACAGGTGTCTCAATATCACGATGACGGACAGACGCTTTAGCGAAAGTGCGGATCGTTCGCTGGCGGATTTTTTGAGGAAGGTGAAGCAATAAGAGGCCGGGTGGCGCTTCGCTTACCCGGCCTACGGGTCCAACAGGTTTTGTAGGCCGGGTAAGGCGTAGCCGCCACCCGGCGATACAGGCACTGATTAGAAGTTATAACCCACAACCAGATAGCCACCCCAGCCGGTAGAACGGACGCTGAAGTCGCCGTCGCCGAAGTTCAGGCTGGCATCGTCGTTCCACTGACCACCGTTGTGCCAGTAACGTGCAACAACAGAGTAGTGCCAGTGATCGTAGTTCAGGGCCAGGATGTGGCTGGAAGCGATGGAGTCGTTGGTACGCGCTTTCTTACCGTTCAGGTCACGGAAGTCGTCGTTGCCCAGGTCTGAACCCCAGTCAAAGTTGGTGAAGCCGATGTAGCTCAGGTTGCCGCCCCACAGCTGGGTGATTGGCACAAAGTATTTCACTTTGAAACGGTAGCCATCCCACTCGTTTTCGTTCGCGGCACCGTAGTTCTGCCACTGGTATTTGGCATACACGTTCATGGACAGGCTCATCGGCAGACCGGTGTCGATGTCAGTCCCCAGACCCATGTACCAGGTGCTCTGACGACCGGACTTGTTGCGGCCCATGTCGTAGATATAGTTGTTTGCGACGTACCACTCTTTGAACGGACCAAACGCCAGGCTGGTGCCGGTCAGCTTGTCGATGGAGAAGCGCGGTTCGATCTCCATGAACAGTGGGGAACCGTGGTTCCAGATACCCTTCGCATCAGTGTTACCACCGAAGAAGACCGGCGCATCCATGTAACCATAGAAATCAAACCAGTCTTTCTTAGCGAACGCTTCGTATTCCAGGTAGGTATCGTTGCGGATCTGCGGTCCGAAACGGGTATGGTAGCTGCCGACGACGTTAACGCTCTGGTGCCACCAGTCGGAAACGTACTCTGGTTTATCGTTTTCTGCTGCCTGCACAGCGAAAGTTGAAGAAAGTGCCAGCGCTGCACCGGCTGCCAGTAATGTTTTTTTCATAATGATGCCACTGATTTGAAATCCCTTACGGGAGTGAAAAAGGCGCGAATTGCGTTTCTAAATATTTCGTATTTCTGGGAGCCTATTATAGGAATCCTTGCTCACAAAAATATGTGTTGTTTCACAGTTCTCTCACATACGTAATCGATTGCGTTCACGTTTGCGTATTTTTAACGGAGCGGATTGTAATAGCAAACATTTCTGTTGCCAATGTTTGTAACCAAAGAGGGGGGCGGAACGTGAAAGACGTTCCGCTGAGGAATTATTGCGCGACGGGCTGAATATCGTGGATGCGGATAAAACCGAGCCGATCGGGCGTCAGGCCATTTAGCTGAAGCGGGATGTCGACATCGCTGGGGGCCAGAACGCTGGCCGGGGCATTAATCAGCTGGGTCTGGACGTTCATCTCCTGGAAACTGTCGGTGGTGCCCTGGATCTGGCCCCACTCAACGGTGGCGCTGAAAGCCGGCAGCGGATCGTTTGATTCGCCCTGGATGCGCAGTGTCGCCCGGGTGCCGTCGGCGTTTGGCACGACGTTCACCAGCGACATCTTCAGCGTACCAATCTGGCTGTTCAGCCGGGCTGGGGTATTCGACCCCGTCAGCAGATAGACGCCGCTGGTCGATTTGGCGTTCAGCGCATTCTGCTGGGTAATCTTGACGGTTTCCTGGTTGAGCTTGTTCATGGTTGTGTTCAGTGAACTGATGCTCTGATTCATCTGGCGCACTTCGCTTTGCTGTGCGCAGGCGCTGAGGCTGAAAAGGCTGCCCAGCAGCAGAACATGTAGGTAACGTCTTGTCATGGCAATTATTTCCCTGAAATAACGGATTCTGCTAAGGGTAGTCAACGAAGCTCCCTGGCGTATAGATCCTTTATCTCAAAAAACGCTCCTTCTTTGTTGTCAGCCCAGTTCGGGGTAAAATGGAATTCAGTCAACCCGATAGCCAGGACACCGTATGCATTGCCCATTCTGTCTCGCCGTGGATACCAAAGTAATCGACTCCCGTCTCGTGGGAGAGGGCTCATCCGTACGCCGCCGTCGTCAGTGCCTGGTGTGTAACGAACGCTTCACCACCTTTGAGGTGGCGGAGCTGGTGATGCCCCGCGTTGTGAAAAGTAACGACGTTCGCGAACCCTTCAACGAAGAAAAGCTGCGCAGCGGGATGCTAAAAGCACTGGAAAAACGGCCAGTCAGCGCAGATGACGTCGAAATGGCGCTTAACCACATCAAAACCCAGCTGCGCGCCACCGGCGAGCGTGAGGTGCCGAGCAAAATGATCGGCAACCTGGTGATGGAACAGCTTAAAAAGCTCGATAAAGTTGCCTATATCCGCTTTGCCTCTGTTTACCGCAGTTTTGAAGACATCAAAGAATTCGGTGAAGAGATCGCCCGTCTACAGGACTAAGCACATGCAGGATGAGATTTACATGGCGCGAGCGCTGAAGCTGGCGCAACGCGGGCGGTTTACCACCCATCCCAATCCGAACGTCGGCTGCGTTATCGTTAAGGATGGCGAGATCGTCGGGGAAGGTTTTCACTATCGAGCCGGTGAGCCGCATGCTGAAGTCCATGCCCTGCGCATGGCCGGAGAGAAGGCGCGCGGCGCAACCGCCTACGTCACGCTGGAACCCTGCAGCCATCACGGACGCACGCCGCCGTGCTGCGATGCCCTTATTGCGGCGGGCGTTGCACGGGTTGTTGCGGCGATGCAGGATCCTAATCCGCAGGTCGCCGGTCGCGGTCTTTATCGCCTGCAGCAGGCGGGCATTGAGGTCAGCCACGGCCTGATGATGAGTGAAGCCGAACGTTTGAACAAAGGTTTCCTCAAGCGGATGCGGACCGGTTTTCCCTATATCCAGCTGAAGCTGGGCGCCTCCCTGGATGGCCGCACGGCGATGGCCAGCGGCGAAAGCCAGTGGATCACCTCCCCGCAGGCAAGGCGCGATGTGCAACGTCTGCGCGCGCAAAGCCATGCTATCCTCACCAGTCATGCCACCGTGCTGGCCGACGATCCTGCGCTGACCGTGCGCTGGGATGAGCTAAACGCTGATACCCAGGCGCTCTACCCGCAGGAGAATTTACGCCAGCCGCTGCGGATTGTGGTTGATCGGCAGAATCGGGTCACCCCTGAGCACCGCATTGTGCAGCAGCCGGGCGAGACCTGGTTTGCCCGCACCCGGGAAGATGCGCGCAGCTGGCCGGAAGGCGTGCGCAGCATTCTGGTGCCGGAGCACAATGGGCATCTGGATCTGGTAGTGCTGATGATGCTGCTGGGTAAACAGCATCAGATCAACAGCATCTGGGTTGAAGCCGGCCCAACGCTGGCTGGTGCTCTATTACAGGCCGGGCTGGTGGATGAGCTGATTGTCTATCTGGCGCCTAAACTGTTAGGCAGCGACGCACGCGGCCTGTGCGTGTTGCCAGGGCTGGAAAAACTGGCGGATGCGCCCGCGTTTAACTTTAGCGAGATACGCCCGGTTGGACCGGATCTCTGTCTCCACCTGACCACCGCGTAAGGCTTGCCTAAATAGGGAAGCAGTGCGCAAAATATTATGATAAAATCCGCCCCCCTGCGGGGCCACCAAATGAACCCGTTAAGGAAGAGTATGAACATTATTGAAGCAGCCGTTGCTACCCCGGACGCTCACGTCGCCATCACCATTGCGCGTTTCAACAACTTCATCAACGACAGCCTGCTGGATGGCGCGATTGACGCCCTGAAACGTATCGGCCAGGTGAAAGACGAAAACATTACCGTTGTCTGGGTTCCGGGTGCTTACGAACTGCCTCTGGCAGCGGGCGCACTGGCGAAAACCGGCAAATACGATGCGGTTATCGCGCTGGGTACCGTGATTCGTGGCGGCACCGCGCATTTTGAATATGTTGCGGGTGGTGCAAGCAACGGTCTGGCGCACGTGGCACAGGATGCAGAAATTCCTGTCGCTTTCGGCGTACTCACCACTGAAAGTATTGAACAAGCCATCGAACGCGCTGGCACCAAAGCCGGTAACAAAGGTGCAGAAGCTGCACTGACCGCGCTTGAAATGATCAATGTATTGAAAGCCATCAAGGCCTGATTTTTTTGTAAGGGGAATTCCGTGAAACCTGCTGCTCGTCGCCGCGCCCGTGAATGTGCCGTCCAGGCACTTTACTCCTGGCAGTTGTCCCAGAACGACATCGCTGATGTTGAATACCAGTTCCTGGCGGAACAAGACGTCAAAGACGTTGACGTCGTGTACTTCCGTGAACTGCTGTCGGGAGTGGCGACTAATAGCGCGTATCTCGACGGTCTGATGAAGCCGTACCTGTCCCGTCTGCTCGAAGAGCTGGGCCAGGTTGAAAAAGCTGTGCTGCGTATCGCACTGTTTGAGCTGTCGAAGCGTGATGATGTGCCTTACAAAGTGGCCATCAACGAAGCGATCGAACTGGCGAAAACCTTCGGTGCTGAAGACAGCCATAAATTTGTGAATGGCGTGCTGGATAAAGCTGCACCTGCGATCCGTCCCCGTAAAAAGTGATCCGCAAGCCGGAGTTTCGTATCGCCTTCGGGCGGTGCGGGCTCCGGTTTTTTTATTTTCTTTGCTGAGGCATAACGTATGGCATGTGGCGAATTTTCCCTGATTGCCCGTTATTTTGACCGAGTCAGAAGCTCGCGTCTCGATGTGGAAACCGGCATCGGCGACGACTGTGCACTTCTCAATATCCCCGAAAAACAGACCCTGGCGATCAGCACTGACACCTTAGTGTCGGGGCATCATTTCCTGCCGGATATCGATCCTGCCGATCTGGCGTATAAAGCGCTGGCGGTGAACGTGAGCGATCTGGCGGCGATGGGGGCCGATCCGGCGTGGTTAACGCTGGCGCTGACCCTGCCGAAGGTCGATGAATGCTGGCTTGAGGCCTTTAGCGACGCGCTGTTTGAACAGCTTAACTATTACGATATGCAGCTGATCGGTGGCGATACCACCGCCGGACCGCTGTCGATGACCCTGGCGATCCACGGCTATGTGCCGGTGGGGCGGGCGCTGAAACGCTCGGGCGCGAAACCGGGCGACTGGATTTACGTCACCGGTACGCCGGGTGACAGCGCGGCAGGGCTGGCTATATTGCAGAAGCGCCTGGCGGTCGATAACGACCGGGATGCGGCTTATTTTGTGCAACGCCATTTGCGCCCGACGCCGCGGATACTGCACGGCCAGGCGTTGCGCGATCGCGCCAGCTCGGCTATTGACCTCTCGGATGGCCTGATCTCCGATTTCGGCCATATCCTGAAAGCCAGCGGCGTGGGCGCGCGCATTGACCTTGATCTGTTCCCGCTCTCTGACGCGATGCGCAGGCACGTGGAGCCCGAGCAGGCGCTGCGCTGGGCGCTCTCCGGCGGTGAAGACTATGAGCTGTGCTTTACCGTTCCCGAGCTGAACCGCGGCACGCTGGATGTGGCCTTAGCCAATCTTGGGGCCGGATTTACCTGTATCGGCCAGATTATGCCGGAAAGCGAAGGGATGCAGTTCGTGCAGAACGGTTCGCCGGTGACGCTCGACTGGAAGGGTTACGACCACTTTGCGTGATGCCGGGGGCGCTGCGCTTGCCCGGCCTAAAAAACCATGCACGCACCGTAGGCCGGGTAAGGCGAAGCCGCCACCCGGCTTTTTTATTACTTAAATCCCACCACCGGATGCTGCTTGTACGGCGTCTCCAGCTCGGCTATCTGTTCCGGGGTCAGGGTGATATCCACGGCGTTGATCAACTCGTCCAGCTGCTCTTCGCGCGACGCACCGATAATCGGTGCAGCAACGCCCCGCTTGCTCAGCACCCATGCCAGCGCCACCTGAGCGCGCGTTACCCCAAGCTCCTCTGAAATCCCGGTTAAACGCTCGGCAATCTGCGCGTTATTGGCTTCGGTTTCGTCATACAGCGTTTTGCCAAACTCATCCGATACCGAGCGGGCAGTGGTCTCTCCCCACGGGCGGGTTAACCGCCCGCGCGCCAGCGGACTCCACGGGATCACCGCCACGCCGTACTGATAGCACAGGGGCAACATCTCGCGCTCTTCTTCGCGATAGATCAGGTTGTAGTGATCCTGCATGGTGACAAAGGGCGCCCAGCCGTGCTGTTCCTGCAGCGCCAGCGCTTCGGCAAACTGGGCGGCATGCATCGAGGAGGCGCCGATATAGCGCGCTTTGCCCGCTCTGACGACGTCGTTCAGCGCTTCCAGCGTCTCTTCAATTGGGGTGTTGTAATCCCAGCGGTGGATCTGCAGTAGATCGACGTGATCCATGTTCAGGCGTCGCAGGCTGTCATCAATGGAGCGCAGGATCTGCGCCCGGGAGAGGCCTTCCGCCAGATCGCCCACCTGATGATACACCTTGGTGGCGACCACCACCTCGTCGCGGCGGGCGAATTCGCGTAGCGCCCGGCCAACGATCTCTTCGCTGCTGCCGTCGGAGTAGCTGTTGGCGGTATCAAAGAAGTTAATGCCGCCCTCAAGGGCGTGTTTGATGATCGGACGGCTGCTCTCTTCCGGCAGCGTCCAGGCGTGCTTACCCCGGTCCGGTTCGCCAAAGGTCATGCAGCCCAGGCAAAGACGGGAAACCTTAAGATCCGTTTTTCCTAATGTATTGTATTGCATGGTTCCACTCCTGCTGATTACTTAAAACGTACCGTTAAGCATAGCAGGAGCAGAAAGGGGAGGGATTATGCCAGCCAGGCGTTAATACGGGATTCGATACCGGCAGCATCCAGGCCGATGTCGGCGCGGGCTTCGTCCTGCGTACCCTGCGGGATAAAGTGATCCGGCAGGCCGAGGTTCAGCACCGGCACGGCTTTACGCTTCGCCATCAGTACTTCATTCACACCGCTGCCTGCGCCACCCATAATGGCATTCTCTTCCAGCGTGATCAGCGCCTCGTGCCGTGACGCCATCTCCAGAATCAGCGCCTCATCGAGCGGCTTCACAAAGCGCATATCCACCAGCGTCGCGTTAAGGGACTCTGCCACTTTTGCCGCTTCCGGCATCAGCGTACCGAAATTCAGGATCGCCAGCTTCTCACCGCGACGTTTGACAACGCCTTTACCAATCGGCAGTTTTGCCAGCGGCTCCAGGGTCACGCCCACGGCGTTACCGCGCGGATAACGCACGGCGGTAGGGCCATCCTGATAGTGATAGCCGGTGAACAGCATCTGACGGCATTCGTTCTCGTCACTTGGGGTCATCACCACCATATCCGGGATACAGCGCAGGAAGGAGAGATCGAACGCCCCCTGGTGCGTCTGGCCGTCGGCGCCGACAATACCCGCCCGGTCAATGGCGAACAGGACCGGCAGTTTCTGAATGGCGACATCGTGGATCACCTGGTCGTAGGCGCGCTGCAGGAAGGTGGAGTAGATTGCCACGACCGGCTTGTAACCGCCAATCGCCAGGCCTGCGGCAAAGGTCACCGCATGTTGCTCGGCAATAGCGACATCAAAATATTGCGTCGGGTATTTGCGGGAAAACTCTACCATACCGGAGCCTTCGCGCATCGCCGGGGTCACGGCCATCAGTTTGCTGTCTTTAGCCGCGGTTTCGCACAGCCAGTCGCCGAAGATTTTAGAATAGCTCGGCATCCCGCCGCTGCTTTTTGGTAGGCAGCCGCTGGTCGGGTCGAACTTAGGTACCGCGTGGAAGGTGATCGGATCTTTTTCCGCCGGTTCGTAGCCCCGGCCTTTTTTGGTCATGATGTGCAGGAACTGCGGGCCTTTCAGGTCACGCATGTTTTTTAACGTCGAGACCAGCCCCAGCACATCGTGCCCGTCCACAGGACCGATATAGTTAAAGCCCAGCTCTTCAAACAGCGTGCCGGGAACAACCATGCCTTTGATGTGCTCTTCGGTACGACGCAGCAGCTCTTTAATTGGCGGTACGCCGGAGAAGACTTTTTTGCCGCCTTCGCGCAGGCTGGAGTAGAGTTTGCCGGAGAGCAGATTCGCCAGGTGGTTGTTCAGCGCCCCGACGTTTTCGGAAATCGACATCTCGTTGTCATTGAGCACCACCAGCATGTCTGGTTTGATATCGCCCGCGTGGTTCATCGCCTCGAAGGCCATCCCGGCGGTGATTGCCCCATCGCCAATGACGCAGACGGTACGGCGCTGTTTGTTCTCTTTGGCCGCCGCGACGGCTACCCCGATCCCGGCAGAAATGGAGGTGGAGGAGTGGCCGACGCTTAGCACGTCGTATTCGCTTTCGCCTCGCCATGGGAAAGGATGCAGGCCGCCTTTCTGGCGAATGGTGCCAATTTTATCGCGACGGCCGGTGAGAATTTTGTGCGGATAAGCCTGATGGCCCACGTCCCAGATCAGCTGATCGAACGGCGTGTTATAGACATAATGCAGCGCCACGGTGAGCTCCACCGTGCCAAGCCCGGAGGCGAAATGGCCGCTGGAGCGGCTTACGCTGTCGAGCAGATAGCGACGCAGCTCGTCGCACAGCTTCGGCAGACTCTCTTTCGGCAACAGACGTAACTCCTGGGTGGAGTCAACCAACGCCAGTGTCGGGTATTTGGCAATATCAAAACTCATCAGAGACTCATCGTGGTGTTTTCGTTATTTATCACGCTGGATTATATAGTCCGCTAGCGCTTCCAGTGCCGAAGTGTCCAGTGACTGCGCGGCCAGTTGCTCAAGCGACTGGCGGGCATCCGCAATCAGGTCCCGGGCTTTTTGTTGGGCTTGCTCAAGGCCCAGAAGGGCGGGATAGGTACTTTTGCCAAGCTGCTGATCGGCACCCTGACGTTTACCCAATGTTGCAGTATCGCCCACGACATCCAGAATGTCATCCTGAACCTGGAAGGCTAAACCGATACTTTCTGCGTAGCGATCCAGAACCGGCAGGGCTTTGCGACCCTGCTCACCCGCGCTCAGCGCGCCCAGACGAACGGCGGCGCGAATCAATGCCCCGGTCTTGTGGCGATGAATACGCTCCAGCTGTTCCAGATTAACCTGACGACCTTCGGCCTCTAAATCCAGCGCCTGACCGCCGCACATGCCCGCCACGCCGCTGGCCATCGCCAGCTCGGAAACCATCGCCAGACGATCGCGATCCGCCACTTCCACCATCGGGGCATCGCTCAGAATCGAGAATGCCAAGGTTTGCAGGGCATCGCCTGCCAGAATGGCGTTCGCTTCGCCAAACTTAATGTGGCAGGTCGGCTGGCCGCGACGCAGATCGTCGTCGTCCATCGCCGGCAGATCGTCGTGGATCAGCGAGTAGGCGTGAATACACTCGACCGCAGCCGCTGGTGCATCCAGCGTATCGGCGCTGATCCCGAACATCCCGCCAGTGGCATACACCAGAAAAGGACGCAGGCGTTTGCCGCCTAACAGTGCGCCATAATGCATGGCCTCAACCAGTGGAGTGTTCTGAAAAGGCTGCGGAGCGATAAAACGGCGCAATGCGTCGTCAGCACGCCCTACGCACGCCTGAAGCTGGTTCGAAAAGTCCATCTACTCGGCATCCGGTGTGAAGGGGGTCGTGGCGGCATCTTCGCTATCGGAGAGCAGGATCTGCACGCGTTGTTCCGCCTGCTGCAGCTTAACCTGACCCTGGCGCGCCAGCTGCACGCCGCGTTCGAATTCATTAAGCGCCTCTTCTAACGGCAGGTCGCCGCTTTCCAGACGGGTAACGATTTGCTCCAGTTCACTCAGCGCAGTTTCGAAACTGGCGGGTGCATCGTTTTTCTTCGGCATAGTGAATGTCTGACTCTCAGTTTTTATATCCCTGATATGGTATCGGACTCAGGGTAATTATCAAATAACGCGCAATGTGCACAGGAGCCACGCGATGGTGGTATACTTCCGCGCCTGGATGCAGCCCTGGAAATGTGGGCTGCTGTACTTTTCCATTACAAGCCTTATCGCTTGCCAAAGAAACATTGCCGCCATGAAGTTTATCATTAAATTGTTCCCGGAAATCACCATCAAAAGCCAATCTGTGCGTTTGCGCTTTATTAAAATTTTAACCGGGAACATTCGTAACGTTCTGAAGCACTACGACGAGACGCTGGCCGTCGTGCGTCACTGGGATCACGTTGAAGTCCGCGCTAAAGATGAAAACAAGCGCCTGGACATTCGTGATGCCTTAACCCGGATTCCGGGTATCCATCATATTCTGGAAGTGGAGGATGTTCCCTTCACTTCCCTGCACGACATCTTCGAAAAAGCGCTGGCGCAGTATCGCGATCTGATCGAAGGCAAAACCTTCTGCGTGCGCGCCAAGCGTCGCGGCAAGCATGAGTTTAGCTCCATTGAAGTTGAACGCTACGTGGGCGGCGGGCTGAATCAGCACGTTGAGTCTGCGCGCGTGCGTCTGACCAACCCGGAAGTGACCGTTAATCTGGAAATCGAAAACGACCGCCTGCTGCTGGTGAAAGGCCGCTATGAAGGTATCGGCGGCTTCCCGATTGGGACGCAGGAAGATGTGCTGTCGCTGATCTCCGGCGGTTTCGACTCTGGTGTTTCCAGCTATATGTTGATGCGTCGCGGCTGCCGCGTACACTACTGCTTCTTTAACCTCGGCGGCGCGGCGCACGAAATTGGCGTGCGTCAGGTGGCTCACTATCTGTGGAACCGCTTTGGCAGCTCCCACCGCGTGCGTTTTGTGGCGATTAACTTTGAGCCTGTGGTCGGCGAGATCCTTGAGAAAGTGGACGACGGTCAGATGGGCGTCGTGCTGAAGCGTATGATGGTGCGTGCAGCCTCGAAAGTGGCTGAGCGTTACGGCGTGCAGGCGTTGGTTACCGGCGAAGCGCTGGGCCAGGTCTCCAGCCAGACCCTGACCAACCTGCGTCTTATCGACAACGTGTCAGATACGCTGATCCTGCGTCCGCTGATCTCTCACGATAAAGAGCACATCATCGATCTGGCGCGTGAAATCGGTACCGAAGACTTCGCCCGCACCATGCCGGAATACTGCGGCGTGATTTCGAAAAGCCCAACCGTGAAGGCGGTGAAGGCGAAGATCGAAGCGGAAGAAGAGAATTTCGATTTCAGCATTCTTGAGAAAGTGGTGGCTGAAGCCAATAACATCGATATCCGCGAGATTGCCCAGCAGACCGAGCAGGAGGTGGTGGAAGTCGAAACCGTTAACGGTTTCGGTCCTGACGACGTGCTGCTTGATATCCGTTCTGTTGATGAACAGGACGCGAAGCCGTTTGAGCCAGAAGGTGTGGAAGTGGCCTCGCTGCCGTTCTACAAGCTGAGCACCAAATTTGGCGATCTGGATAAGAGCAAAACCTATCTGCTGTGGTGCGAGCGCGGGGTGATGAGCCGTCTTCAGGCGCTCTATCTGCGCGAGCAGGGCTTTACCAATGTGAAGGTGTATCGCCCGTAGTGGTTGTGCCGGGTGGCGACGTCGTTTTACCCGGCCTGGTCGATCTCTGTAGGCCCGGCAAGCGTAGCGCCGCCGGGCAATACCTACGCTTCGTAATAGTTATAAATCCCCGCCGCCATCACCAGCGATGAGGCCACTTCATAGGCTTTTGCACGCCCGACCAGCAACTCGATAATCTTCAGCGCAAAATCAATCGACGTGCCCGGGCCCTGGCTGGTTAGCAGGTTGACGCGCGGATCCCAGACCATACGCTTATCCACCCACTGCTCTTCGGGGATTTTATCCTTCAGCGTCGGGAAACCGGTCATATTGCCAATCGGGAAGATGTTGTGCGGCACCAGTACCGTGGCCGCGACGGCGCAGATGGCAGCGACGATGCGCCCGGAATGGTGGAACTGCCTGACCGTCTCGACCAGCAGCGGGCTGTCGCGGAAGCACTCCGCACCCTTCAGGCCGCCCGGCAGGACGATGACGTCGTAATCACCGTCGGCGACCTCCACCAGCGGGGCATCGGCCACAATTTTTACCCCGCGCGAGCAGGTGATGATCGGATTGCCATCGCTGGCGACGCTCGCCGTCGTGACGCTGATCCCGGCGCGAACCAGCAGATCGATAGTCGTGACCGCTTCGGTCTCTTCGCTACCAGGGGCGAGGCATACCAGTGCCGACGCGCTCATACTCACTCTCCTTACGTTTAACCTGTTCATACAGTCGGACATTCTCCGGCACGCTGATACCGTGCGCGCGGGCGCGTTTTAGCAGGTAACCGGTAATGTAATCAATTTCGGTATGGCGTAGCCCGCGGATATCCTGCAGCATCGAAGAGATGTTCTGGGCGGTACTCTCAATGACCTCTTCAACGTAATAGCGAATATCGTCCACCGAGGTGTGGATGCCCTCGCGCTCCACGACGGCCGCGACCTCTGCACACAGCGTTGCTATGGCCTGCGGATGGTTTTTAAGCTCACCGTTTGGGCAATCCAGCAGGGCGGTCAGCGGATTAATTACGCAGTTAACCGCCAGCTTGCGCCACATCTGTGGGCGGATATTATCGTGCCAGGCGACATCCGGCAGCACCTGCTGGAAGCGATCCGCCAGATAACTGTAGTCCCCCTCCTGCGCTCTGGCCGGGCCGATGTGGGTCATCCCGCTGGCGACATGAACAATTACGTTGCCATCACGGCGGGCTGCATGGGTGGTAATAGCCATCAGCAGCGGCTGGTGAATGCTTTTGAGCTCTTCGATGGTGCCCATCCCGTTGTGGAGCAACATAACAGGCGACGTTTGCGGAAGAGTGGACGCCAACGCCCGCACGGCATCCGAAACCTGCCAGGCTTTCAGGGTAACCAGCAGCAGATCGCTTTGCGCCAGGAAATCAGGATCGTTAGCGATAAGAGATTCGTTAAAGATACTCCCGTCTTCTTCAATCAGGTTTACACTGCAATAGGGCTGTGGCACGCGCATCCAGCCCTGGACTTCGTGTCCCTGTTTGCAAAGTGCGGCGAGCCAAAGTTGTCCCAGTGCCCCGCATCCGAGCACGGTAATTTTCATCGTTCCTCCTCACCTGCAACTGCGCCAGGTGTTACAACATGTAGTATAGCGTCGACAACTAAGCTTCTGTTGAGTTATGCCCCGTAGCGGGTATTATGCAACGCAACAAAAGTGAAGGGAGAAGAAAAGATGCCATCTTTCGATATTGTTTCCGAAGTTGATATCCAGGAAGTACGTAACGGCGTGGACAACGCCAGCCGTGAAGTTGAATCACGTTTCGATTTTCGTGGCGTTGAGGCCAGTTTTGAGCTGAACGACGCAAATAAGACCATTAAGATCCTGAGCGAGTCCGATTTTCAGGTCACCCAGCTGCTGGACATTCTGCGCGCCAAGCTGTTGAAGCGCGGCATCGAAGGGACCTCTCTCGATGTGCCGGAAACGTTCGTTCACAGCGGCAAAACCTGGTTTGTTGAAGCCAAACTGAAGCAGGGCATTGAGAGCGCGATGCAGAAGAAAATCGTTAAGCTCATCAAAGACAGCAAGCTGAAGGTGCAGGCGCAAATTCAGGGCGAAGAGATTCGTGTTACTGGCAAATCTCGTGACGATCTGCAGGGTGTGATGGCGCTGGTGCGTGGCGGCGATCTCGGCCAGCCATTCCAGTTCAAGAACTTCCGCGATTAAGAAAAAGCCCGGCGATGCCGGGCTTTTTTTCAGGCTTTCAGCACCTGCTCAACTTCAAACCGGTTTGTCACTTTACTGTCGATTTTGACATACAGACTGCGCTCTTCCGGCACCAGTAATACCTCGCTGACACCCTCTTTAGCTTCAAGACGCTGTTTCAATGCCTCACTCACCTCGACATCATGCGGAATTTCAACCCGCAGGCTGCTGACATAACGCGGCTCTTTCATGGTGCTGGCGACCAGCAGCCAGACCGTTGCCAGCAGCGCACCCGCCAGGAATACGGTTTGTGAATCAAACATGCCATCGACCCAGCCTCCGAGAGATCCCCCGATCGCCACGCCGATAAACTGGCTGGTGGAGTAGATCCCCATCGCCGTTCCTTTATAGCCTGCCGGGGACTCTTTACTGATTAGCGATGGCAGCAAAGCTTCCATCAGGTTGAAGGCAAGGAAGAACAGCTGCACACCCGCGACCAGTTCCCAGAAGTGCGGGCCTGAGCCCCAGAGCACAATTTCGGCAATCAACAGCAGGGCGACGCACGCCAGGAAGACGCGCTTCATCCGGCGCTTCACTTCGGCATAAATAATAAACGGCACCACGGAGACAAAAGAGATGAGCATGGTGACCAGGTAGATCTTCCAGTGCTCAGCCGCCGGAAAACCGGCTGCGGCCAGCTGGCCTGGGAGGGCGACGAAGGTAGACATCAGCAGGATATGCAGACACATGATGCCGAAGTTGAGTTTCAGCAGACGCGGTTCCGCCAGCACTTTGCTGAAGCAGCCTTTGACCATCCCCGATTCGCGGTTGAGCACATGATTTTTACTGTCCGGTACAACCCAGATTGTCAGGGCGATACCGAGGGTCGCCAGCACGGCGATCATCCAGAACAGGGCGTTTAGACCCAGCGCATGGGTAATGATCGGGCCGAGAACCATCGCGATAGCAAAGGTCACGCCGAAGCTCACGCCAATAAAGGCCATCGCTTTGGTGCGATTCTGTTCGCGGGTCAGATCGGAAAGCAGCGCCATGACCGCAGCGGCGATGGCGCCGGAACCCTGTAATGCACGTCCGAGAATGATGCCCCAAATGGAGTGGGAGAGGGCGGCAATCACACTACCAAGCACAAATACCAGCAGCCCGCCAACGATAAGCGGTTTACGACCAACGCGATCGGAGAGCAAACCAAAGGGGATCTGAAAGACCGCCTGAGCCAGACCGTAAATACCGATGGCAAGACCAATTAACGCCTCGCTTGCTCCCTGTAATGCCATGCCATAAGTGGTCAGAACGGGCAGGACCATAAACATGCCGAGCATACGCAATGAGAAAACAGTCCCTAAACCCCAGGTGGCGCGTAACTCGCCTGGCGTCATTTTATAATCGTTCATTACCACCTCAACTCAAAAGCAGGCATTAGTGTAGTGCGGGGAAGGGGCGGGGTAAACAACCTGTTATTTAACAAATATTACATACGTTATTAATGGATTTTATGAATAAAAAAAGGGTGCCGAAGCACCCTTTTTATCTATCCGAATCTTACCAGACGTAAGTCAGCAGATTTTGTGAATCGGGCACCATAAAATCGACGGACATCATCACCGAGAGGGAAGTGATAGCGACAATCGAGAACACAAACAGTTTGCGTGCCCAGACTTTGTCGTCTTCCACTTTATAGCCTCGCAGTGCCATGCCGAGCCACCAGACGCTCACCGCCGCAGCAACCACCAGATATTTGTACCCAGCGTAACCGCCCAGAGAGAGCATCAGCGTAGCAACCGCAAAAGCAATGATGTAGAGCGTGATATGGTTCTTGGCGACGGAAATGCCTTTCACCACCGGCAGAACCGGGATGTTCGCTGCCTGATAATCCTTAAAGCGGAAAATCGCAATGGCATAGGAGTGCGGCATCTGCCACAGGCTAAAGATAGCCAGCAGGATAGCCGCACCGCTGTCGAACTCGTTGGTGACCGCGCAGTAGCCAATCACCGGCGGCGCAGCGCCGGAGAGCGAACCAATCAGCGTACCGTAGACGGAGTGACGTTTCATATACAGGCTGTAGACGCCAACATACACCACGAAACCCATCACCCCCAGCCAACAGGCCAGAGGGTTGGCGCCGAACCACAGCAGCATAAAGCCAGCAATACCCAGCAAGGTGGCGTACACCAGCGAGACGGCAGGGGACATCAGGCCTTTAACCAGCACCCGATTTTTCGTCCTTTCCATCTTCCTGTCGATATCCATGTCGATGTAGTTGTTAAATACACAACCGGACGCAACAACCAATGACACCCCAATCAGCGTGTTAATAAAGAGGGTGTAATCGATGCTGCCCTTAGAGGCCAGCAGGAACCCTCCGATCACGGAGATCAGGTTGCCAAAGATGATGCCTGGTTTTGTGACTTGCAGGTATTGCTTAAACATACTCGCCGCTCTTAGTGAACCATCATGTTGTAGTTAAGGTTCCACATAATCCAGATGGAGCCGACTACCAGGATTGCGATGATAATCACGGTAAAGATGAATGCCGTCATGTTCCAGCCTTCATCGGACTTAGTGTTCATGTGCAGGAAGCAAACCAGATGCACGAGGATCTGAACGACGGCAGTCACCAGAATCGTGCCCAGAATGACCGCTTTAGAACCAGAACCGTTCATCACCATCCAGAACGGGATAAGCGTCAGGATGATCGACAGGATGAAACCTGTCATGTAGGTTTTTACGCTGCCATGGGAAGCGCCATGATCGTTTGAATGACTCATTACATCGCCCCCATCAGATACACTACAGAGAACACACAGATCCAAACCACATCCAGGAAGTGCCAGAACAGGCTCAGGCACATAATACGGGTGCGGTTAGTGCTGGTCAGGCCGCGACGGGATACCTGGAACATCAGTACCGCCATCCAGATCAGGCCGGAGGTTACGTGCAGACCGTGAGTACCTACCAGCGCGAAGAACGCTGACAGGAAGCCACTGCGGTCCGGACCGAAACCTTCCACGATCAGGTGGTGGAACTCATAGATTTCCATCCCGATAAATCCAGCACCAAACAGCCAGGTCAACGCCAGCCAGGAGACGACCTGGCTCTTGTTGTTCTTATACATGGCAATTGCGGCCATGCCGTAGGTGATGGAGCTGAACAGCAGCAGTGCGGTTTCAACCAGAACGAACGGCAGCTCGAAGATGTCCTTACCGGTCGGGCCGCCCGCTGTGCCGTTCACCAGAACGGCATAGGTCGCGAACAGACAGCAGAACAGGATGCAGTCGCTCATCAGGTAGATCCAGAAGCCGAAGACTTTCATCGGCCCTGTATCATGGTGCCCGTGTTCATGCGCATGGGCAGTCGCGTGGGTTAAAGTATCAGTTGCCATTTTTCAGCCCCGCTTTAGCAATCTCGTCGAAATGCTGTTTTTCCAGGATTTCAACTTCACGGACTGGTACGTAGTAGTCCACGTCCTCATCAAAGCTCTTCACAATCCAGCTGATCACGATGCCAGCGAAGCCGACGATCGCAAGCCACCAGATGTGCCAGATCATAGCGAAACCAAATACCGTAGCGAAGGCGGCGATAACCATGCCCGCTGCGCTGTTTTTCGGCATGTGGATCTCTTCGTAATGCGCTGGCTGCTTGTACGCTTCGCCTTTTTCTTTCATTTCCCAGAATGCGTCACGCTCATGAATGTGCGGCACAACGGCAAAGTTATAGAACGGCGGTGGAGAAGAGGTTGCCCACTCCAGCGTACGGCCACCCCATGGGTCACCGGTCAGGTCACGGTTCTGCTCACGGTCGCGAATAGAGACGTAGAACATATACAGCTGAGACGCGATACCACAGGCAATCAGCGCTGCACCCACGGCTGCAACAACCAGCATTGGGTGGAACTGCGGATCGATCTGCTGGCTCAGACGACGGGTCATACCCATGAAGCCCAGCACGTACAGCGGCATAAATGCGACGAAGAAGCCGATGATCCAGAACCAGAACGCGCGTTTACCCCATTTTTCATTCAGCGTGAAGCCGAACGCTTTTGGCCACCAGTAGGTTACGCCAGCGAAGCAGCCGAAGACGACGCCGCCGATGATAACGTTGTGGAAGTGCGCAATCAGGAACAGGCTGTTGTGCAGAACGAAGTCAGCACCCGGTACAGCCAGCAGTACGCCGGTCATCCCACCTACGGAGAAGGTCACGATGAAGCCGATAGTCCACAGCATTGCTGAGTGGAACTGGATACGGCCCTGGTACATGGTGAACAGCCAGTTGAAGATCTTAACCCCGGTTGGGATCGCGATAATCATGGTGGTAATACCGAAGAAGGCGTTTACGTTCGCGCCCGCACCCATAGTGAAGAAGTGGTGCAGCCAAACGATGAACGACAGAACGGTAATACACACGGTTGCCCACACCAGCGAGGTGTAACCAAACAGACGCTTACGCGAGAAGGTCGCTGCGATTTCGGAGAACACACCGAAGACCGGCAGAACCAGGATGTACACTTCAGGGTGACCCCATGCCCAAATCAGGTTGATGTACATCATCATGTTGCCGCCCATATCATTGGTGAAGAAATGGGTACCCAGATAGCGATCCAGGGTCAGCAGCGCGACGGTAACAGTCAGGATTGGGAAGGAGGCGATAATCAGGATGTTGGCGCACAGAGATGCCCAGGTAAATACTGGCATCTTGAACATCGTCATACCTGGGGCACGCATCTTCAGGATAGTCACGAAGAAGTTAATACCGGTCAGGGTCGTACCGACACCGGAGAGCTGCAGCGCCCAAATCCAGTAATCAACCCCTACACCAGGACTGTATTCAATTCCTGAAAGCGGCGGGTAAGCCAGCCAGCCGGTCTGAGCAAATTCGCCCACACCCAGTGACAGGTTAACCAGAATCACACCGACAACCGTGAACCAGAAGCTCAGGTTGTTCAGGAACGGGAACGCAACGTCGCGCGCGCCGATTTGCAGCGGCACAACCACGTTCATCAGACCGATAACCAGCGGCATCGCCACGAAGAAGATCATAATCACGCCGTGCGCGGTAAAGATCTGATCGTAGTGGTGCGGTGGCAGGAAGCCTGCTTCGCCAGCGGAGGCAAGCGCCTGCTGGCTACGCATCATGATTGCATCGGCAAAGCCACGAATTAACATGACGATACCGACGATGCAGTACATGATACCGAGTTTTTTGTGGTCGACCGAAGTCAGCCACTCATTCCACAGATAGCTCCACTTACCGAAGTAAGTGATCAGGCCAATTAAGGCTGCGCCACCAATGATAATTGCAGCAAGCGTAACCACGATAATTGGTTCATGGTACGGCACCGCATCCAGTGTCAATTTTCCGAACATTTTCTTCCTCGGCCCCTTAGTGAGAGGTTTCCGCGTGGCTCATGTCCATGCCTTCCATCCCTTCGTGCTTGCTATGCTCGCCTTCAGGTTGGGTCACGTCCATGCTCTTGCCGTGGTCCATAAATTTGCCAATAACGTCTTTGAACAAATTCGGTTTCACGTTAGAGAAGTACTCCACCTTGTTGTATTCGCTAGGTGTTGCCACTTTTTCGAACGTAGCCATGTCAGACATGGTGTTCGGAGACTGTTTCGCTTTAGCAACCCACTGGTCGAAAGCGGCACGGTCAGGCGTGGCAATGGCTTTGAACTTCATACCAGAGAAGCCCGGGCCACTGTAGCTGGCGGAGATACCATCATAGGTGCCTGCTTCATTCGCGATCAGGTGCAGGTTGGTCTGCATACCGGCCATCGCGTAAATCTGGCTACCCAGACGCGGGATAAAGAAGGAGTTCATCACGGAGTTAGACGTTACTTTGAACTGCACCGGGACGTTCGCCGGGAAGGCGATTTCATTTACGGTAGCAATGCCCTGTTCCGGGTAGATGAAGAACCATTTCCAGTCCATGGAGACGACTTCGATCGTAATCGGTTTCTCATCGTGAACCAGCGGTTTTGCAGGTTCAAGCGCGTGAGTGGTTTTCCATGTCAGTACGGCAAGGAACAGGATGATCAGAATCGGCACCGTCCAGACCACAGCTTCCACTTTATTGGAGTGTGACCAGTTAGGGCTATACTTCGCATCTTTGTTGCTCGCACGATACTTCCAGGCGAAACCAACAGCCATCAAGATGGCGGGAATCACGACGATCATCATCAGGCCAAAAGCCGTCAGAATGAGCGAACGTTGCTCCAGTCCAATCTGTCCTTTGGGGTCTAGCAGCGCAGAATCACAGCCACTGAGTAATACAGTGCCTGCAAATAACGACAACCATCCCAAACTTTTATTGTATTTCCTAAGTGTCATTTAACGACCTCAATTCCACGGGGACCTGGTGGCGTTTAAAGTGTGGGGGCATTTTACGGGAACGTTACATTACTGTAAACATCATTAGACCTGTGTCAGGAACGTGTTACCAGGTTCTGCCAGGGAAGTCACAGATGTTGCAAATTATAACCGTTTTTCAGACGCAAGCACCGCCAGACGGGCGTTATAACGAAATAGACTCTGTAGGTAGGGTAATAAGGGCAATTGGTATAACCATTGCTGAAAACAAACAATTCATTAACAAATAATCATCAATAAAGAGACAAATAAAAAACGTAAAATTAATGTTTCGTTTGCTGAATCGGTTAACGAAAAATACCCTATATCACATGCTCCAATAATTTCCGGAATTCTAAGAGGCACGAAACAACAAATATTATTTTTCCATGACCAAATTTATTTGCCGTTATAATTTACATGGGTGATTACAACGGAAAATAACATTTTGCGCCGGTTTTACACCCTCTGGCTCTCACGCATGGCCAGATAGTCAAGGAGTGCTCCCGTAAGGATCCCGGTCAGCGCAAGCAGCGCGCCGATGTCCAGCAGGAGCAGGCTAAACGGCAGTACGAGGGTGGTGGTGGCATTGACGATCGTTACGATGAGCCACAGTGCGAGCGTCAGACATCCCACCAGCAATATTCTTAACGCGAAGCGATAGGCTGACGGGAAACGCGTCCTGACCATAAAGTGTTCCGTCTGCTGGGTATATTCCAGCGAGCGGCGGCATAGTAGTAGCAACAGCAGTCCCGGAATGGCCGCAAAGACGGAGAAGAGATAAAACTCAGCCCAACCGTGCGCTTCCACAAACCAGCCCGCGATAGGGCCGACGTAAACCCGCCCCACGGCTGAGAGCGCAGAGAGCAGGGCGAACTGGGTAGCGGAGAAGGATTTGTTGCACAGGGTCATCAGCAGGGCGACAAACGCAGCCGTCCCCATCCCGCCGCACAGGTTTTCAAAGAATACCGCCGCCGCCATGCTGAGCATATGCTTATCGGTGATGGAGAGCAGCCAGTAACCGGCATTCGACACACCCTGCAGGATGCCGAAGATCAGCAGCGCGCGGAACAGGCTTAAACGCTGCATCAGGACTCCGCCATACAGCGCGCCGATAATAGTGGCGATTAATCCCAGCGTCTTGTTGACCACACCCACTTCACCGGCAGCAAAGCCCACGCCGCGGATCAGAAAGGTGGTTGTCAGGCTCATGGCAAACGCATCACCGAGTTTATACAGCACAATCAGCAGCAGAATGATCCAGGCATTGTTGCGGCCAAAGAAGTCGCGCAGCGGTTCGGCAACCGCCTGCTCAAGTGAGCGGGGAACGGGAATAACATCGCTCGGTTCCGGCGCCAGGAAGGTCGCGATCATGCACGGGATCAGCAGGGTGGCCATCAGCCAGTACATGCCCTGCCAGCCGAGATAGCGGTCTGCCAGCCATAGCGCCAGCCCACCGGAGACCAGCATACCCAGACGGTAGCCCAGCACGCTGATGGCGGCCCCGGCCCCACGCTCTTCGGCCGAGAGCACATCCGTTTTCCAGGCATCAAAAACGATATCCTGCGACGCGGAGCAGAAGGCAATCACCACCGCCAGCGCGGCCATCCAGCGAAGCTGCGAGGCAGGTTCGAGGAAGCCCATCGCGGCAATCGCCAGCAGCAGCATCGCCTGGGTCATCAGCAACCACCCACGACGCCTGCCGAGGAAAGGCGGGGTGTAGCGGTCCATCATCGGCGACCATAAAAACTTGAAGACATAGGCCTGGCCGACCAGCGAGAAGAAGCCGATAGTTTTAAGATCGATATCTTCTACGGTCATCCACGCCTGTAACGTGCCCGATGTCAGTGCAAGGGGTAAACCGGAGGCGAAACCAAGGATCAGCAGGATAGCTGATTTAGGTTGCTGGAAAATACGTAGGTATTGACTGGACATGGGCAGGTTAACTGACCCGACCGGAAGTCGGGTCAGCAGGCTGAATTAACGTGCGTTCTGCTTGATGAATTCGTGAATGCTGGTGTCCTGCGCCATATCGGCGATGGTGTCGGTCAGCACGCTGTTTACGGCATTAGCGATATTGGTGTTGGTGGCCTGGAAGGCGCCTTCAACAGAGTAGCTTGCACGGTAGTTCTTGTTCATCTTGTTGCCGTTCTTCGCGGTGGCGATGATGGCGATATCCGCTTTGGTCGCGATGTTATAGCGCACGTTGCCCTGAGAGACGTCAGCGTACAGGTTGTTGACGATGATCTGCAGATCAACCGCGCCGCTTGGACCAACCATATAGCCGCGTGCGGTCATTTGCTTCTCAAGCACTTCCTGCAGCAGGAAACGCAGATCGCGAGAGGCCGTCAGGGTCACCAGCTGGTTGTCACGGGTGACTTTCGCCAGCGCCTGGTCTTTACGCTGATCTGCACCGTTGATACTCACGGTGACGCCCATCAGGCTTGGATCCTGCTGCGGCAGAGAGATCTTCGGAGAAACATCAATGGTGGTGGGTGGGGTTGCACAGCCGGCCAGCATAAACAGGGCGACTAAAGGGAAAAAGAGTTTTTTTAACATGTTCAGGCTCTCAACGAATCGTAAGCATATATAGAAAAAATTGCCGCCATCATAACATCGCCAACGGCAAGGGGAAGTGGTCAACGCATGTAAATTCATCGCCTTGTCTGAAAACTGACCAACTGAAACGCTTTTCCGTTATTCGGACGACAAAACGACTCCCCCCTTATAGGACTTCATCCGCTTGAATGAGAAAATCAGATGAAAGCTAAATTTTTGTTGTCTTCTTGTTATGCAAGCGGTAAAAGCGGCTAATATTTAAAGGGATGGGTGACATCTCAGCGTTGTCGGAGGAGTAATTTCATGATGATACGTGAACAGATTGAAGATAAGTTAAGGGCGGCCTTTGAACCTGTGTTCCTTGAAGTCGTCGACGAAAGTTATCGTCATAACGTACCGGCAGGCTCTGAGAGCCACTTTAAAGTGGTGCTGGTCAGCGATCGTTTCGCTGGTGAGCGTTTTCTTAATCGTCACCGTATGATTTACGGAACCCTGACGGAAGAGCTCTCGACCACAGTCCATGCGCTGGCGTTGCATACTTATACGATCAAAGAGTGGAAGGGCTTACAGGATACGATTTTCGCGTCGCCACCCTGCCGGGGGGCAGGGACGATCGCGTAACAAATCCTGTTTGCAACAGCGGGAGCTTTTCCAGTATGTTGCATAAAGATTACGTCAAAACGGCCTGCGGGCCGTTTTGTTTTGTCCGGGTTTTGAGCCGGTGGCGCGATTTTAAGGCCGAAAATAGCCTGAAATTGTGAAAAAAGCCGCAGCAACATGCGCCAACCGTTCTCGACTCACTAAAGTGATGCCGCTATAATGCCGCGTCTTAATATGAATGTCTTCGGGATGATTCTGGCGACAGGGAATGTGAATCTGCTAAGAGAGCATCCCGGTATTGCGAGGCAAATTCAGAGTTGACCGAGCACTGTGATTTTTTTGAGGTAACAAGATGCAAGTTTCAGTTGAAACCACTCAAGGCCTTGGCCGCCGTGTAACGATTACAATCGCTGCTGACAGCATCGAAAACGCTGTAAAAAGCGAGCTGGTCAACGTAGCAAAGAAAGTCCGTATTGACGGCTTCCGCAAGGGCAAAGTACCGATGAATGTCGTTGCTCAGCGTTATGGCGCTACTGTTCGCCAGGACGTGCTGGGTGACCTGATGAGCCGCAACTTCGTTGATGCGATCATCAAAGAAAAAATCAATCCAGCCGGTTCCCCGACCTATGTTCCGGGTGAATACAAACTGGGCGAAGACTTCACCTACGCGGTAGAGTTCGAAGTTTACCCGGAAGTTGAGCTGAAAGGTCTGGACGCGATCGAAGTTGAAAAACCAATCGTTGAAGTGACTGAAGCCGACGTTGACGGCATGCTGGACACCCTGCGTAAGCAGCAGGCGACCTGGAAAGACAAAGACGGCGCTGCGGATGCAGAAGACCGTGTCACCATCGACTTCTCCGGCTCTGTAGACGGCGAAGAGTTCGAAGGCGGCAAAGCGTCTGACTTCGTACTGGCGATGGGTCAGGGTCGTATGATCCCAGGCTTTGAAGACGGTATCAAAGGCCACAGCGCAGGCGAAGAGTTCACTATCGACGTGACCTTCCCGGAAGAGTACCACGCTGAAAACCTGAAAGGTAAAGCCGCGAAATTCGCGATTACCCTGAAGAAAGTTGAAGACCGCGAACTGCCAGAACTGACTGCAGATTTTATCAAGCGTTTCGGCGTTGAAGATGGTTCTGTTGAAGGCCTGCGTGCTGAAGTGCGTAAAAACATGGAACGCGAGCTGAAAGGCGCCGTGCGTAACCGCGTTAAGTCTCAGGCGATCGAAGGTCTGGTTAAAGCTAACGAAATCGAGATCCCATCTGCACTGATCGACAGCGAAATCGACGTTCTGCGTCGCCAGGCTGCACAGCGTTTCGGTGGCAACGAGAAACAAGCTCTGGAACTGCCTCGTGAGCTGTTCGAAGAGCAGGCTAAACGCCGCGTTGTTGTTGGTCTGCTGCTGGGTGAAGTGATTCGTACCCACGAGCTGAAAGCTGACGAAGAGCGTGTTAAAGGCCTGATCGAAGAGATGGCTTCTGCCTATGAAGATCCATCAGAAGTGGTTGCTTTCTACGGCAGCAACAAAGAGCTGATGGAAAACATGCGCAACGTCGCACTGGAAGAGCAGGCTGTTGAAGCCGTTCTGGCCAAAGCGAAAGTGTCCGAAAAAGCCACTTCTTTCAACGAACTGATGAACCAACAGGCTTAATTTTGCCTGCTTTGTTTAAAGTTTGAGCAAAAAACCCGTTGCCTCCCGGCGGCGGGTTTTTTTTATCACAGTTCCAGGCCTTGAAGCGTGATAAAACGCCTTTTCAGTGTTAGCGTTAAAACAAAAGATTGTTATGCTTGAAATAGGGCTGAGCCGCCCCCATTAGTGGGGAAGCAGTATTAAAGAGACTGGCTGATAATCCGTCCGCAAGGTTACAATCAGTACAGCAGGTATTTTCATTTTTTATCCAGGAGACGGAAATGTCATACAGTGGCGAACGAGATAACTTTGCACCCCATATGGCGCTGGTGCCAATGGTTATTGAACAGACCTCTCGAGGTGAACGTTCTTTTGATATCTACTCCCGTCTGCTTAAAGAACGCGTTATTTTCATGACCGGCCAGGTGGAAGACCACATGGCGAACCTGATCGTAGCGCAGATGCTGTTTCTGGAAGCGGAAAACCCGGAAAAAGACATTTACCTGTACATCAACTCCCCAGGTGGCGTGATCACTGCCGGGATGTCCATTTACGATACCATGCAGTTCATCAAGCCTGATGTGAGCACCATTTGTATGGGCCAGGCGGCATCGATGGGCGCATTCCTGCTGACCGCAGGGGCGAAAGGCAAGCGTTTCTGCCTGCCAAACTCGCGCGTAATGATTCACCAGCCGCTGGGCGGGTATCAGGGCCAGGCGACAGATATTGAAATTCATGCCCGTGAAATCCTGAAGGTAAAAGGGCGCATGAATGAACTTATGGCTCACCATACGGGTCAATCACTAGAGCAGATCGAGCGTGATACCGAGCGCGATCGCTTCCTGTCCGCACCAGAGGCAGTAGAGTACGGCTTAGTCGACTCCATTTTGACCCACCGTAATTGATGCCCACGGCGCGGGTGTGCCGCTATACTATGGTAGGGCGGCACCTGGCTTACGAGCAGCCTGCGTCTGAGAATGGCATTTGCGTCGTCATGTGCGGCACAAAGAACTTAAAAAGAGGTTTTGACTCATGACAGATAAACGCAAAGATGGATCGGGCAAACTGTTGTACTGCTCTTTTTGCGGCAAAAGCCAGCATGAAGTGCGCAAACTGATTGCCGGGCCATCCGTGTATATCTGCGACGAATGTGTCGACTTATGTAACGACATCATCCGCGAAGAGATTAAAGAAGTCGCACCACACCGTGAGCGCAGCGCGTTACCGACGCCGCATGAGATCCGTCATCACCTTGATGACTACGTCATCGGTCAGGAACAGGCGAAGAAAGTGCTGGCAGTGGCGGTGTACAACCACTACAAACGTCTGCGTAACGGGGATAACAGCAACGGCGTTGAGCTGGGCAAAAGTAATATTTTGCTGATTGGCCCAACCGGTTCCGGCAAAACCCTGCTGGCAGAAACACTGGCACGTCTGCTGGATGTTCCGTTTACCATGGCGGACGCCACCACCCTGACCGAAGCCGGTTATGTGGGTGAGGATGTGGAAAACATCATCCAGAAACTGCTGCAGAAGTGCGATTACGACGTCCAGAAAGCCCAGCGCGGTATCGTGTATATCGATGAGATCGACAAAATCTCACGTAAATCCGATAACCCGTCCATCACCCGTGACGTGTCCGGTGAAGGCGTACAGCAGGCATTGCTGAAACTGATCGAAGGGACGGTTGCCGCTGTTCCACCGCAGGGCGGTCGTAAGCATCCTCAGCAGGAGTTCCTGCAGGTTGATACGTCCAAGATCCTGTTTATCTGTGGCGGTGCGTTTGCTGGTCTGGATAAAGTCATTGCTAACCGCGTTGAAACCGGCTCGGGTATTGGCTTTGGCGCGACGGTGAAGGCGAAGTCTGAAAAAGCGAAAGAGGGCGAACTGCTGACCCAGGTTGAGCCAGAAGATCTGATCAAGTTTGGTCTGATCCCTGAGTTCATCGGTCGTCTGCCGGTTGTCGCCACCCTGACAGAACTGAGTGAAGACGCGCTGATTCAGATCCTGAAAGAGCCGAAAAATGCCCTGACTAAGCAGTACCAGGCATTGTTCAATCTGGAAGGCGTTGAGCTGGAGTTCCGCGACGAAGCACTGGACGCGATTGCTAAAAAAGCAATGGCGCGTAAAACTGGTGCACGTGGTCTGCGTTCAATCGTTGAAGCTGCCCTGCTCGATACCATGTACGATCTTCCTTCGATGGAAGAAGTCGAAAAAGTGGTTATCGACGAGTCCGTCATTGCCGGCCAAAGCAAGCCGCTGCTGATTTACGGTACCCCGGAAGCTCAGCAGGCCTCTGGCGAATAATTCACCAGGTCATACAAGCAGTTAATCAAAAAGGGGGGATTTAATCCCCCCTTTTATTTTTCCGTAAACATGGCGTTGAATGTGTGGGAATCATCCCCATATACTGGATTACATGTTAATGGTTGCATGAAGCACAGTCCTGCAACCTGATTACCTGGCGGACACTAAACTAAGAGAGAGCTCTATGAATCCTGAGCGTTCTGAACGCATTGAAATCCCCGTATTGCCGTTGCGCGATGTGGTGGTTTATCCGCACATGGTCATACCCTTATTTGTAGGGCGGGAAAAATCTATCCGTTGCCTTGAAGCCGCCATGGATCATGATAAAAAAATCATGCTGGTTGCGCAGAAAGAAGCATCAACGGATGAGCCGGGTGTAAACGATCTTTTCACCGTCGGGACCGTGGCCTCTATTTTACAAATGCTGAAGCTGCCTGATGGCACCGTGAAGGTGCTGGTCGAGGGGCTGCAGCGTGCGCGTATTACCACGCTATCTGATGATGGCGAACACTTCGCAGCAAAAGCCGAATACCTGGACTCGCCTCAGCTTGACGAGCGTGAGCAGGAGGTGCTGGTTCGCACCGCAATCAGTCAGTTTGAAGGCTATATCAAGCTGAACAAAAAAATCCCACCAGAAGTGCTGACGTCGCTGAACAGCATCGACGATCCTGCACGTCTGGCTGATACCATCGCAGCGCACATGCCGCTGAAGCTGGCTGACAAACAGTCCGTGCTGGAGATGTCCGACGTTAACGAGCGTCTGGAATATTTGATGGCGATGATGGAGTCTGAAATCGATCTGCTGCAGGTTGAGAAGCGCATTCGCAACCGCGTGAAAAAGCAGATGGAGAAATCTCAGCGTGAGTACTATCTGAACGAGCAGATGAAGGCCATTCAGAAAGAGCTCGGTGAGATGGATGACGCACCGGACGAAAACGAAGCGCTGAAGCGTAAGATCGACGCGGCGAAAATGCCGAAAGAGGCAAAAGAGAAGGCCGAAGCAGAACTGCAGAAGCTGAAAATGATGTCTCCGATGTCAGCGGAAGCGACGGTTGTACGCGGCTATATCGAGTGGATGGTTCAGGTTCCATGGAACGCCCGCAGCAAGGTCAAAAAAGACCTGCGTCAGGCCCAGGAGATCCTGGATACCGACCACTACGGTCTGGAGCGCGTCAAAGACCGTATCCTTGAGTATCTCGCGGTTCAGAGCCGTGTTAACAAGCTCAAGGGCCCAATTCTGTGCCTGGTGGGGCCGCCGGGGGTGGGTAAAACCTCCCTGGGCCAGTCCATTGCTAAAGCGACCGGACGTAAGTACATCCGTATGGCGCTGGGCGGCGTGCGTGACGAAGCGGAAATCCGCGGTCACCGTCGAACCTATATCGGTTCAATGCCGGGCAAACTGATCCAGAAAATGGCAAAAGTGGGGGTTAAAAACCCGCTGTTCCTGCTGGATGAGATCGACAAAATGTCCTCCGATATGCGTGGCGATCCGGCTTCAGCCCTGCTGGAAGTGCTGGATCCTGAGCAGAACGTGGCGTTCAGCGATCACTACCTGGAAGTGGACTACGATCTGAGCGATGTGATGTTCGTGGCGACCTCCAACTCCATGAATATCCCGGCCCCGCTGCTGGATCGTATGGAGGTGATCCGTCTTTCTGGCTACACCGAAGACGAAAAACTGAACATTGCCCGCCGTCACCTGCTGTCGAAGCAAATTGAACGTAACGCCCTGAAAGAGAGCGAATTGACCGTTGATGACAGCGCGATTATCGGCATTATTCGTTACTACACCCGTGAAGCGGGCGTGCGTAGCCTGGAGCGTGAAATCTCCAAGCTGTGTCGTAAGGCGGTGAAACAGCTGCTGCTCGACAAGACGTTGAAGCACATTGTGATTAATGGCGACAACCTGCACGAATACCTGGGTGTCCAGCGTTACGACTATGGCCGTGCGGACAGCGAAAACCGCGTCGGTCAGGTGACCGGTCTGGCGTGGACGGAAGTGGGCGGCGATCTGCTGACCATCGAAACCGCCTGTGTGCCGGGTAAAGGTAAGCTGACCTACACCGGCTCGCTGGGTGAAGTGATGCAGGAGTCCATTCAGGCTGCGCTGACCGTGGTGCGCGCACGTGCGGAAAAACTGGGTATTAATCCGGACTTTTACGAAAAACGCGACATTCACGTTCACGTGCCGGAAGGGGCAACGCCGAAAGATGGCCCGAGCGCGGGTATCGCAATGTGTAGCGCCCTGGTGTCCTGCCTGACCGGCAACCCGGTGCGTGCTGATGTGGCGATGACCGGCGAAATCACCCTGCGTGGCCAGGTTCTGCCGATTGGCGGCTTGAAAGAAAAACTGCTGGCAGCTCACCGCGGCGGCATTAAAACGGTCCTGATCCCGTATGAAAACAAGCGCGATCTGGAAGAGATTCCGGATAACGTTATCGCCGATCTGGATATCCATCCGGTGAAACGTATTGAGGAAGTTCTGACCCTTGCACTGCAGAACGAGCCTTACGGAATGCAGGTTGTAACCGCAAAATAGTGACCTCGCGCAAAGAGCGTCAATAAAAACAAGGCTGGTGAGCGATTTCGGGCTTGCCAGCCTTTTTTTGTATAGCTAATTTAGATTGCTGATTGGGCCAGCCATCAACAACGGGTGTTGTAAGGTCATGGCAGGCCTGATATAACTGCTGCGCGGTCGCGTTTTGAAGGATTCAGGCGCGATATAAATTATAAAGAGAGGAAGAGAAGAGTGAATAAATCTCAACTGATTGACAAAATTGCTGCGGGTGCTGATATCTCCAAAGCTGCGGCTGGACGTGCGTTAGATGCTTTGATTGCTTCTGTTACCGAATCTCTGCAGGCTGGGGACGACGTGGCGCTGGTAGGTTTTGGTACTTTTGCTGTTAAAGAGCGTGCTGCCCGTACTGGCCGCAACCCTCAGACCGGTAAAGAGATCACCATCGCTGCTGCTAAAGTTCCGGGCTTCCGCGCCGGCAAAGCGCTGAAAGACGCAGTAAACTGATCGCTTTCTTACGTCAGGGAAGTCGAAAAGTACAAGGGCGCATCATTTGATGTGCCTTTTTTGTTTGTCCAGGCCTGATTTATGTGAGTTTATGCGAGTTGTGGGCTGACAATCGCCCCGGTTTCTTGTCACAATACGTCTTTACGCGCTGCGGTCAGGATTTCCGCCAGCGTCAGGTCACCAGTCACCTACAGCGGAGTGTGGTTACACCATGATGGACAGCTTACGCACGGCTGCTAACAGTCTCGTGCTCAAGATTATTTTCGGTATCATTATCGTGTCGTTCATTTTGACCGGCGTGAGCGGATACCTGATTGGCGGTAGTGCAAACTACGCCGCAAAAGTGAACGACCAGGAAATCAGCCGTGGGCAGTTTGAGAATGCATTTGCCGGTGAACGTAACCGCATGCAGCAACAGCTGGGCGATCAGTTCTCTGAGCTGGCGGCGAATGAAGGGTACATGAAAAACCTGCGTCAGCAGACGCTTAACCGTCTTATCGACGAAGCGCTGCTGGATCAGTACGCTCGTGAAATCGGTCTGAGCATCAGCGACGATCAGGTCAAGAAAGCCATTTTCTCTACCCCGGCTTTCCAGAATGACGGCAAATTCGATAATACCCGCTATAACGCGATCGTGAATCAGATGGGGATGACGCCGGATCAATACGCTCAGGCGCTGCGTAACCAGTTGACCACTCAGCAGCTGATCAACGCCGTGGTGGGTACGGATTTCATGCTCAAAGGCGAAGCGGATGAGCTGGCGACGCTGGTTTCTCAGCAGCGCATCGTGCGTGAAGCCACTTTCGACGTTAACGCCCTTGCTGCGAAACAGCAGGCGAGCGACGAAGAGGTGAAAAGCTACTACGAGCAGAACAAAAACAACTTTACCTCCCCGGAGCAGTTCCGCGTGAGCTACATCAAGCTGGATGCGGCTGCGATGCAGGAAAACGCAACCGATACGGAGATCCAGTCCTACTACGATCAGCATCAGGATCAGTTTACCCAGCCACAGCGTAACCGTTTCAGCATCATTCAGACTAAAACTGAAGCCGAGGCCAAAGAAGCACTGGACGAGCTGAACAAAGGCACCGACTTCGCGACGGTCGCGAAAGAGAAATCTACCGACATCATCTCTGCCAAAAACGGCGGTGATATGGGCTGGCTGGAAGAGGGCACCACACCGGACGAGCTGAAAAATGCCGGCCTGAAAGAGAAAGGTCAACTTTCTGGTGTGATTAAATCCTCTGTCGGTTTCCTGGTGGTGCGTCTGGATGACATCACCCCTGCGACCACCAAACCGCTGGCTGACGTTCGCGATGATATCGCGGCGAAAGTGAAGCAGGAGAAAGCGCTGGATGGTTTCTATGCGTTGCAGCAGAAAGTGAGCGACGCGGCCAGCAATGACAACGAGTCGCTGGTCGGCGCTGAGCAGGCTGCGGGTGCAAAAGCGGTGACTACCGGTTGGTTTGGTCATGACAACCTGCCGGAAGAGCTGAACTTCAAACCGGTTGCGGATGCCATCTTCAATGGTGGTCTGGTAGGCGAAAACGGCACCCCGGGCAGCAACTCTGACATCATCACCGTCGACGGCGACCGCGCCTTTGTGCTGCGCGTGAGCGAGCACAAGCCTGAAGCGATCAAGCCGCTGGAAGAAGTGAAAGATCAGATTACAGCGCTGGTTAAGCATAACAAAGCCGTGCAACAGGCGAAGCTGGACGCTGAGAAGCTGCTGGCTGAGCTGAAAGCCGGTAAAGGTGACGAGGCGCTGAAAGCGGCTGGCCTGAGCTTTGGCGAGGCCAAAACGCTGAGCCGTACCGGTCAGGATCCGATCAGCCAGGCGGCATTCGGTCTGAGCCTGCCGGCAAAAGACAAGCCAAGCTTCGGTATCGCCAACGATATGCAGGGCAACGTAGTAGTTCTGGCGCTGGACGAAGTGAAAGCGGGCACCATGCCGGAAGCGCAGAAGAAAGCAATGGTTCAGGGTATCACCCAGAACAACGCGCAAATTGCTTTCGAAGCACTGATGAGCAACCTGCGTAAAGAAGCCAAAATCAAGCTGGGCGATATCATCACCCAGCAGTAATTACGTTGCTGCTCGCAAATTTGAGCAACGTACTGCAACACTAAAAGGCCGCTTTCGCGGCCTTTTCCATTTCTGCAATCTGCTGTTTGTCCCGCAAAAGCGGCCCGTTTATGGTGAGTGGGCTGTCAACAAACAAGGAGAAAACAGCATGAAACCTGGAATCAAAGCCCTTTTTATTACGCTTGCCCTTGCGTCTGCAGGAATGAGCCACTGCGCGCTGGCGGCGACACCAGCCGCCAAAACGCAGGCCGCACAAGGCAAGTCTGATGCGCCACCCCTCGCCACATCACCCCAGCAGTCGAAAGCGGCGGAAGCGGAGAAGGGGCGGATCAGCATCAATTCTGCCTCGGCGGAGGCGCTGGCGCGGGTGATGAACGGCGTGGGGCTGAAGAAAGCCCAGGCGATCGTCAGCTACCGTGAAGAATACGGCCCGTTTAAAACCCTCGACGATCTCAAGCAGGTGCCCGGCATGGGCGGAGCGCTGGTGGAGCGTAACCTTGCGTATTTGACGCTGTAATCACTTGCACAGTGGCAAAAATTTGCCAGGATAAAGAGGTCATACCAGTTATGACCTCTGAATCTTATAAATAACAACTCTTAAGGCTATTGCGCTATGCAGACCCAAATCAAAGTACGCGGCTACCACCTTGATGTTTATCAACACGTTAATAACGCTCGTTATCTTGAGTTTCTCGAAGAGGCGCGCTGGGAAGGGCTGGAAAACAGCGACAGCTTTCAGTGGATGACCGAGCGGCGTATCGCCTTTGTGGTGGCGAACATTAACATTAACTATCGCCGTCCCGCAGTCCTCAGCGATCTCCTCACCGTCACCAGCCAGCTACAACAGCTGAACGGTAAAAGTGGAGTGTTGAGTCAGGTAGTAACTCTCGAGCCGGAAGGGCAGGTGGTGGCAGATGCGTTAATTACCTTTGTTTGCATTGATCTAAAAACGCAAAAAGCGCTGCCGCTGGAAGGAGAGTTACGTGAGAAGCTGGAGCTGTTAATCAAATAACGCCGCTTCTGATGCCGGGTGAAGCGGAGACTTCCCCCGGCAGACTGGCCCGGATCAGTTAAGACCGGTTTTCTTTTTCAGGGCTGCCATCACTCCGGCTTTATCGGCCAGATAGTGGTTCAGACCGTTGGCACGCAGGTTACAGGCAGCGCACTGGCCACAGCCATCGCCCTGAATGCCGTTGTAGCAGGTCAGCGTTTCGTTACGTATCAGCTCCAGCTTGCCCCAGTAATCGGCCAGCGCCCAGGTCTCGGCTTTATCGAGCCACATCAGCGGCGTTTCGAAGCGGATATCTTTGGCCATCCCCAGATTCACGGCATGGTTAAGGGCTTTCACAAACTCGTCGCGGCAGTCCGGGTAACCGGAAAAGTCGGTTTCGCACACGCCGGTAATGATCGCCTCGGCTTTCACCTGGTAAGCGTAGATGGCAGTCAGGGTCAGGAAGAGAATATTACGTCCCGGCACGAAGGTATTCGGGATCCCTTCGGCATCCGGTTCGTAATCCGGCACCGGAATGCTGTCGCGGGTGAGGCTGCTCACCGCCAGTTCGTTGAGCAGGGTGACATCCAGAACCTTATGCGCCCGTGCACCGAGTTTCACCGCCAGTTTCTGCGCGACCTCAATTTCTTCGCTATGGCGCTGACCATAGTCAAAAGTCACACAGTGGACTTCATCATATTGCTGCAGAGCCTGAACCAGACAGGTCGTGGAGTCCTGACCTCCACTGAACACGACAACGGCACGTTTCATAAATCTTCCCAACTTGGACGGTTAAAAACCTATGGTAACGTCTGCCCGTGGCGGCGACCAGCTTCTTCACGTTTTCGGGGCCGGTAGCCAGGCCTCGGTAAAATCAAACCAGCCGCGCGGATTCAGGCGGATGCCGTTTACCCCCGGCGGGGCGCTGATTTGATACTGATAGTTAAAGAGCGGCGTCAGGACGGCACGCTCCATCAATTGGGAGAACACCTCTTTCAACGCCAGATGGCGCGCTGCGGCGTCGGGCAGAACCTGAACCGCATCCAGGGTTGCCATCAGATGCGCAAACTGCGGGGCGCTGAGCAGGTGCGGCCAGAGAGTATCGCAGCGCAACCACTGCTCCAGGGTATATTCCGGGGCCTCGCCAATCAACCTGTCGCCCATCATGATATCGGCATCCGGCAGTGCAGTGCAGCCATCCCAGGTTTTCGCGTCATGAAAAATCACCGTCAGCTGACAGCCTTCATGGGCCAGATAGCGTTTAAGCTGCTCCGCCATGGTGTGTAACTCCACCGGCAGGTGGTAAATCAGGGTGAGCGCCGTCGGCAGAGCGGTGGTGTTCGCCTGCGGCCACTGTGGGATTGACCAGCCCGGCAGCAACTCCTGGGTTGGGGTAATGAGATTCTCGTCCAGCGGCAGCGTATGCAGCAGCGAGGTGTGATGAATGATGTCGATCAGCCTGCGGGCCTGCGCCTCGCTTAATCTGTCGCTCTGCTTCAGCGTGAGAAAGCAAAAACCAAGGCTGATGCTGTTACTGACCAGCCGCAGACTGGCAAGCTCCTCCGGCTCGCCAATGGCGATCTGCACTGGATGACGGCAGCTGGTGCCTAAATCCTGGGCAAAAAGCTGGGGAGTGATCCAGTATTCAATCGCTTTCAGCAGCGGATGTCCCAGATGATATTGCTCGTGGCTTTCCAGCCGGACCAGATCCGCATCGAAGATCGCCAGCCGAAACGGCCCGCTCCCCGTCAGGGGCTGTTCGGGGTGGGCAAGACGGCTACAGTAGCTTGCCAGGCGATGCGCCAGCCAGTGATCCGGCTGATGTAACACGAAGGTCAGGCACTGGGGGTGGGTCACCTCAATCTGTTTGACGCTGTTAAACAGTTTACGCAGCGCGGGCAGGGTGAGCAGTCGTGCCAGCTGGCTCTGTAGCTGGGCCGCCTCGACTTTGTCACCGTTATGCCAGTGCAGCGTGGAGCGAATGTAGAAGTGCCAGCGTAATCCATCAGCGGCGATCTCCCAGTGATGTGCCAGGTCGCCCCCCGGCTCGCTGCTGGTGTCGTTGAACCGCGTCAGGCCGGAAAAGATCTGCCCGACCAGATGCTGCTCGGCACGTCCGGGTAAAAAGCCCGGATAGAGCGGATCGAGTGGCCGGTAATAGGGAATGCGTAACGTCGGGGTGTTGTTCTCCCACTGCCCACCGAGAAAAGGATGCAGCAGGGCGCGCAGCGCCTGGGGTGCCAGCTGGGCCAGTTCCAGGGCATTGTGCTGCTGGCCGTTTTTCAGCGCCTGTTCCATCATCGTATTGCGCAATGATTCCGGCGTGACGTGAAAGCGCAGCTCGCCGCGCTTACCGCGCCCGGACTGGGCCTGCCAGCTTAGCCAGCCCGCCTCCTGGGCCTGACGCAAGAGCGTACGCACGTGTCGTTCACTGCAAAAACAGCGGCTGGCCAGTTCAGCCACGCTCACCTGCTGTGGCGAACCGGCTGAGGGTTGCCACAGCCGTTGGTACTGATTAAGTCGATTGAGCTGGCGCATAGGAAACCCGGAACAATAATTTTTATCTATTCAGTATTACTTCCGTATATATCACGCAATACTGATGCACAAGTTAACCCCCTCACATTTTTCGGAGTTCCCATGGCGCGGCTGGCTGCATTTGATATGGACGGCACCTTGTTAATGCCGGACCACCGTTTAGGCGACAAGACGCTGAGCGTGCTTAAGCGGCTGCACGAGCGCGACATTACGCTCACTTTTGCCACGGGCCGACATGTGCTGGAGATGCGCCACCTGATGGGCGCGCTCTGCCTTGATGCCTTTTTGATTACCGGCAACGGGACGCGCATTCACTCTCTGGAGGGGGAGGTGCTCTATCGTCAGGATCTCGCCCCGGATGTGGCGGAGCAGGTGCTGCACACCACCTGGGATACCCAGGCCAGCATTCATGTGTTTAACGACACCGGCTGGCTGACCGGAAAGGAAATCCCGGCACTGCTGGAGGCGCACGTCTACAGCGGCTTCCAGTATCAGCTGACCGATCTGCGCCGTATTCCGGCCCATGCGGTGACCAAAATCTGTTTTTGTGGCGATCACGACGATCTGTGCCGCCTGCGCATCCAGCTTAACGAGGCGTTGGGGAGTCGCGCGCATCTCACCTTCTCGGCGATCGATTGTCTGGAAGTGCTGCCGGTCGGGTGCAACAAAGGTTCTGCCCTGGCGGTGCTGAGCGATCATCTTGGCTTAACGTTGCAGGAGTGTATGGCGTTTGGCGATGCGATGAACGATCGCGAGATGCTGGGCAGCGTGGGCCGCGGCCTGATTATGGGCAATGCGATGCCACAACTGATCGCTGAGCTCTCGCATTTACCGGTTATCGGACACTGCCGCAACGAGGCCGTGTCCCATTTCTTAACCCATTGGCTGGATACACCTGATCTTCCTTATTCCCCCGAATAGTGAGACCCTTCCAGCAAGCCAGACGAGAGTCTGGCTTTTTTTATTTTACCAGCCGGGTAATCTCCGCCAGCCACGGCGTCACGTCGCCAATGTTGGTCTGCACCCACTCTGCGTTGTAGTAGGTATCCAGATAGCGCTCGCCGCTGTCGCATAACAGCGTAACGATGGAGCCGGTTTGTCCTGCCTCCCGCATCCGCGCGGCCAGCTGCAACGCGCCCCACATATTGGTCCCGGTAGAGGCCCCAACCTTCCGGCCAAGCTGCGTTTCCAGCCAGTGGGCGGTGGCGACGCTGGCGGCATCCGGCACGCGGAGCATCTCGTCCACTACGTCAGGGATAAACGACGGCTCGACGCGCGGGCGGCCAATCCCTTCGATTTTGCTGCCCACCGGGCTGCGCAGGGCAGGGTCGCGCTGCTGCCAGTAATCGAGAAACACCGAGTTCTGCGGATCCACCACCATCAGGCGGGTATCGTAGCCCTGGCAACGAATATAGCGGCCAATGGTGGCCGAGGTGCCGCCGGTCCCGGCGCTCATCACGATATGGGCCGGCACCGGATGAGGCTCATTTTGCATCTGGCGGAAAATACTGTCGGCAATGTTGTTATTGCCGCGCCAGTCCGTTGCCCGCTCCGCATAAGTAAACTGATCCATATAGTGACCGTTCAGCTCCCGGGCCAGCATCTCTGAGGCGGCATAAATTTCGCAGGCGCTTTCAACAAAGTGGCAGCGGCCGCCGTAAAATTCGATCTGTTCGATTTTGCGTTTTGCCGTACAGGAAGGCATAACGGCGATAAACGGCAGGCCGAGCAGGCGGGCAAACCAGGCTTCCGAGACGGCAGTGGACCCCGAAGAGGATTCGATGATTGTCGAGTCTTCTTTGATCCATCCATTACATAGCCCGTAAATGAACAACGAGCGTGCCAGACGGTGCTTCAGGCTGCCGGTCGGGTGGGTGCTTTCGTCTTTCAGATAGAGCTGAATACCGGCAAAACCCGGCAGGGTCAGGCGAATGAGGTGTGTGTCCGCCGATCGCTGATAATCGGCGTTAATTTCACTGATGGCGTTTTTAACCCAGGCGCTATTCATCTCGATAATCCGTTTGTCATTTTGTGCCCAGCATAGCGAAAAGCACAGAAAAAATTGTTGCTATCTGGCCTTTAAAATAGAATGTAAGGAGAAAAATTTTCTCTGGAGGGTGGATATGCTAGATAAAATTGACCGTAAGCTGCTGTCCTTACTTCAAAGCGACTGCACCCTCTCTTTGCAGGCGCTGGCGGATGCCGTTAATCTGACCACCACGCCCTGCTGGAAACGCCTTAAGCGACTCGAAGACGAAGGCATCCTGCTGGGACGCGTGGCGCTGCTCAATCCTGAAAAACTGGGGCTTGGACTGACCGCGTTTGTTCTGATAAAAACGCAGCACCACAGCAGCGACTGGTACTGCGGATTCGTCAGCGTAGTATCGGAGATGCCGGAAGTGCTGGGCTTCTGGCGGATGGCGGGCGAATACGACTACCTGATGCGCGTTCAGGTGGCGGATATGAAACGCTATGATGATTTCTATAAACGGCTGGTCAACAGCGTGCCAGGTCTGTCGAATGTCACCTCCAGCTTTGCGATGGAACAGATAAAATACACCACCGCCTTACCCATTGAATAACTTCCCGGCCCTGCCGGAATACGATCCTCAGGAAAAGACCGCGTGCGATTATTTGCTCAGTTAAGCTGGTACTTCCGCCGGGAGTGGCAACGCTATCTCGGTGCAGTGGCCCTGCTTATTATCATTGCCGTTCTGCAGCTCATCCCGCCGAAAGTGGTGGGCTATGTCGTGGATGGCGTAACGGAACAGCATTACACCACCGCACGGGTGATGATGTGGATCGGCACCCTGGTGCTGACGGCGGTGGTGGTCTATCTGCTGCGCTATGTCTGGCGCGTGCTGCTGTTCGGGGCCTCCTACCAGCTGGCGGTGGAACTGCGGGAGGATTTTTACCGCCAGCTCAGCCGCCAGCATCCGGAATTTTATCTACGCCACCGCACCGGGGACCTGATCGCCCGCGCCACTAACGATGTGGACCGCGTGGTCTTTGCCGCCGGGGAGGGCGTACTGACCCTGGTGGACTCGCTGGTGATGGGCTGCGCAGTGCTGATTGTGATGTCCACGCAGATCAGCTGGCAGCTGACGCTGCTGACCCTGTTGCCAATGCCCATTATGGCGCTGGCGATCAAACGCTACGGCGACCAGCTGCATGAACGCTTCAAGCTGGCGCAGGCGGCCTTCTCCTCGCTCAACGACCGTACCCAGGAGAGCCTGACCAGCATCCGGATGATCAAAGCCTTCGGCCTGGAAGATCGCCAGTCGGCGCTGTTTGCCGCCGATGCCGCGGATACCGGGGCTAAAAACCTGCGCGTCGCCCGCATCGACGCCCGCTTTGATCCGACGATCTATATCGCCATTGGCACCGCCAACCTGCTGGCGATTGGCGGTGGCAGCTGGATGGTGATTAACGGTTCGCTGACCCTCGGCCAGCTGACCAGCTTTGCCATGTATCTGGGGCTGATGATCTGGCCGATGCTGGCCCTGGCCTGGATGTTTAATATCGTCGAGCGCGGCAGCGCGGCCTACAGCCGGATCCGCGCTATGCTTGCCGAAGCGCCAGTGGTCAACGATGGCAGCGAACGTGTGCCGGAGGGACGCGGCGAGCTGAAGGTTGCTATCCGCGCCTTTAGCTACCCGCACACGGAGCAGGCGACGCTCGAAAACGTCAGCTTCAGGCTGCAACCCGGACAGATGTTGGGCATCTGTGGCCCAACGGGCGCCGGAAAAAGCACTATCCTGTCGCTGATCCAGCGCCACTTTGATATTGACCAGGGCGAGATCCGTTTCCACGACATCCCGCTGCCGCAGCTGCAGCTGGATAGCTGGCGCAGCCGGCTGGCGGTAGTGAGCCAGACGCCGTTCCTCTTCTCCGACACTGTCGCCAACAATATTGCGCTGGGTTGCCCGCAGGCGACCCGGGAAGCGATCGAGCACGTCGCCCGTCTCGCCAGCGTGCATGAGGATATTCTGCGCCTGCCCCAGGGCTATGAAACCGAAGTGGGCGAGCGCGGCGTGATGCTCTCGGGCGGGCAGAAACAGCGTATCTCCATTGCCCGCGCGCTGCTGCTCAATGCCGAGATCCTGATCCTCGACGATGCCCTTTCCGCCGTCGACGGCCGCACCGAACATCAGATCCTGCATAACCTGCGCCAGTGGGGGGAAGGGCGTACGGTAATTATCAGCGCCCATCGTCTGTCGGCGCTGACCGAGGCGAGTGAGATTCTGGTGATGCAGCACGGGCATATTGCCCAGCGCGGGCAGCATGAACAGCTGGCGGACCAGCCGGGATGGTATCGCGATATGTATCGCTATCAACAACTGGAAGCGGCGCTGGATGACGTGCCGGACATAAACGAGGAGGCCGCCGATGCGTAGTTTTTCCCAGCTGTGGCCGACCCTTAAACGCCTGCTGGCGTATGGCTCGCCGTGGCGCAAACCCCTCTCGCTGGCGGTGGTGTTGCTGTGGATTGCGGCGATCGCCGAAGTGACCGGCCCGCTGCTGATCAGCTATTTCATCGACAATATGGTGGCAAAGAACTATCTCCCGCTCGGCCTGGTGACCGGGCTGGCTGTGGCCTATGTTGGCTTGCAACTGCTTGCGGCCGGATTGCACTATGCCCAGTCGCTGCTGTTTAACCAGGCCGCCGTTGGGGTGGTACAGCAACTGCGTACCGACGTAATGGATGCCGCCCTGCGTCAGCCGCTGAGCGAATTCGATACCCAGCCCGTCGGGCAGATCATCTCCCGCGTCACCAACGATACGGAAGTGATCCGCGATCTCTATGTCACGGTGGTCGCCACGGTGCTGCGCAGCGCCGCCCTTGTCGGCGCCATGCTGGTGGCGATGTTCAGCCTCGAGTGGCGCATGGCGCTGGTGGCGATGGCCATCTTCCCGGCGGTGATGATTGTGATGATTATCTACCAGCGCTACAGCACGCCGATTGTCCGTCGCGTGCGGGCTTATCTGGCGGATATCAACGATGGCTTCAACGAAGTTATCAACGGCATGAGCGTTATCCAGCAGTTCCGCCAGCAGGAGCGCTTTGGCGAGCGGATGGGCGAGGCCAGCCGCTCCCACTATATGGCCCGCATGCAGACCCTGCGGCTGGATGGTTTTCTCCTGCGCCCGCTGCTCAGCCTGTTCTCGGCACTGGTGCTGTGCGGACTGCTGATGCAGTTTGGTTTTGCCGCTGGCGGCACCATTGAGGTCGGCGTGCTCTATGCCTTTATCAGCTATCTGGGCCGTCTTAACGAGCCGCTGATCGAGCTGACCACCCAGCAGTCGATGCTGCAACAGGCGGTGGTTGCCGGCGAGCGCGTCTTTGAGCTGATGGATCGTCCGCGTCAGGCCTACGGTCATGACAATCGCGACCTGCAAAGCGGCACCATTGAGTTTGATAAGGTCTCTTTCGCCTATCGCGACGATCGGCTGGTGTTGCAGGATATCGATCTGAAGGTCCCCTCCCGGAGCTTTGTGGCGCTGGTAGGCCATACCGGCAGCGGTAAAAGTACCCTCGCCAGCCTGCTGATGGGGTACTACCCGCTCACCGAAGGGGAAATTCGCCTCGACGGGCGTCCGCTCTCGACCCTGAGCCACGCCGCGCTGCGTAAAGGAGTGGCGATGGTGCAGCAGGATCCGGTGGTGCTGGCCGATACCTTCTTCGCCAACGTCACGCTCGGGCGGCCGTTTAACGAGGAGCAGGTTTGGGACGTGCTGGAGAAAGTGCAGCTGGCAGAACTGGCGCGTGGCCTGCATGACGGCATTCACACCCGCCTCGGCGAGCAGGGGAATAACCTCTCCGTGGGGCAAAAACAGCTGCTGGCCCTGGCGCGGGTGCTGATTGATACGCCGCAGGTGCTGATCCTCGATGAAGCCACGGCCAGCATTGACTCCGGCACCGAGCAGGCGATCCAGCAGGCGCTGACCGCGGTACGTGAACACACTACGCTGGTGGTGATCGCCCACCGCCTGTCGACCATTGTTGAGGCGGATACCATTCTGGTGCTTCATCGCGGCCAGGCGGTTGAGCGCGGTACCCATAAGCAACTGCTTGAGGCGAAAGGGCGTTACTGGCAGATGTATCAGCTGCAACTGGCCGGTGAAGAGCTGGCCGCCAGCACGCGCGAAGAGTCGCTCAGCGCCTGATGCACTAAAATTAAGCAACCTGCCAGCCGCTGAATCGGTTGGTGCAAAAATGAAACGCATCATGCACTGTCATGGTGCGTTTTTTTTCGCCTTCTCTACGCCACGCCTCGTCCCCCCTCTCTTTTCAATTCTGGCACACCACTTGCAATACCTAATCCGTTCGCGAGCCATTACCGAATTCTGACTGGAGAGATATATGAAGCTGGTTACCGTGGTCATCAAACCATTCAAGCTCGAAGACGTGCGTGAAGCACTCTCTTCAATGGGTATTCAGGGACTGACCGTCACCGAGGTGAAAGGCTTTGGGCGACAGAAAGGTCATGCGGAGCTGTACCGTGGCGCCGAGTATAGCGTCAACTTCCTGCCAAAAGTGAAGATTGACGTGGCGATCGCCGACGATCAGCTGGATGACGTTATCGACGTGATTAGCAAAGCAGCCTACACCGGCAAAATTGGCGACGGCAAAATTTTCGTTGCTGAGCTGCAACGCGTTATTCGCATTCGTACAGGCGAAGCCGACGAAGCGGCACTGTAAAAAATCAGGCACACAGTGATAGGGATCGAGAAAATGAACACAACAACATTCAAAGCAGGTCTGGGGTCTCTGGCACTGCTGCCGGGGCTGGCAATGGCTGCACCAGCGGTGGCAGACAAAGCCGATAACGCCTTTATGATGATTTGCACCGCGCTGGTGCTGTTTATGACTATTCCGGGGATTGCGCTGTTTTACGGCGGCCTGATCCGCGGCAAAAACGTCCTCTCCATGCTCACTCAGGTGACGGTGACCTTCGCCCTGGTGTGCGTCCTGTGGGTGGTTTACGGCTACTCGCTGGCCTTCGGTGAAGGTAACGCCTTCTTCGGCAGCTTCAACTGGGCGATGCTGAAAAATATCGAGCTGACCGCGGTGATGGGCAGCTTCTATCAGTACATCCACGTGGCGTTCCAGGGCTCGTTCGCCTGTATCACCGTCGGGCTGATTGTCGGGGCGCTGGCGGAACGTATTCGCTTCTCCGCGGTGCTGATCTTCGTCGTGGTATGGCTGACGCTCTCCTATGTGCCGGTGGCGCATATGGTCTGGGGCGGCGGTCTGCTGGGCTCACATGGCGCGCTGGACTTTGCGGGCGGTACCGTGGTTCACATCAACGCCGCAGTGGCGGGCCTGGTGGGGGCATACCTGATCGGTAAACGCGTCGGTTTTGGCAAAGAGGCCTTCAAACCGCATAACCTGCCGATGGTCTTTACCGGCACCGCAATCCTTTACTTCGGCTGGTTTGGCTTTAACGCCGGTTCCGCCAGTGCAGCCAACGAAATTGCGGCGCTGGCCTTCGTGAACACCGTTGTGGCCACGGCGGGCGCTATCCTCTCGTGGATCTTTGGCGAGTGGGCGGTACGCGGTAAACCATCCCTGCTGGGTGCCTGTTCCGGTGCCATTGCCGGTCTGGTTGGCATCACCCCGGCCTGTGGTTTTGTCGGTGTCGGCGGTGCGCTGATCATCGGTATCGTCGCGGGTCTGGCCGGTCTGTGGGGCGTCACTGCGCTGAAACGTGTGCTGCGTGTGGACGATCCTTGTGATGTCTTTGGCGTGCACGGCGTGTGTGGCATCATCGGCTGTATCATGACCGGTTTCTTCGCCTCTACCTCACTGGGCGGCGTCGGCTACGCAGAAGGCGTGACCATGGGACATCAGGTTCTGGTTCAGCTGGAAAGTATCGCCATCACGGTGGTCTGGTCGGGCGTAGTGGCCTTTATCGGCTACAAACTGGCGGACATGACGGTGGGTCTGCGCGTGCCGGAAGAGCAGGAGCGTGAAGGTCTGGACGTCAACAGCCACGGCGAGAATGCGTATAACGCGTGATGAGAGGTATTGCCCGGTGGCGCTACGCTTACCGGGCTTACGGATTATGCTTTTGAAGGCCGGGTAAGGCGAAGCCGCCGCCCGGCTTTTTCACATCATCCTCGATTACGCATCACCCCTTCCTGCACGGTAGAAGCCACCAGCACGCCGTCCTGCGTATAGAACTCACCGCGAACAAACCCACGGGCGCTCGACGCCGACGTGCTCTCCACGCTGTACAGCAGCCAGTCGTTCATATCGAACGGACGGTGGAACCACATCGAGTGGTCGATAGTGGCAACCTGCATCCCTTTTTCAAGGAAACCTACGCCGTGCGGTTGCAGCGCGACCGGCAGGAAGTTGAAATCGGACGCGTAACCCAGCAGATACTGATGGACGCGGAAATCTTCCGGCACCGTCCCGTTGGCGCGGATCCAGACCTGACGCGCCGGCTCGGCGGTATGGCCCTTCATCGGGTTATGGAACTCAACCGGGCGGATCTCCAGCGGTTTGTCGCAGAGAAACTTCTCTTTCACCTGCGGGGGCAGCAGATGCGCCAGCGCGCGGGCAATATCCGTTTCAGACTTTAATTCGTCCGGTGCCGGGGCAGGGGGCATCGTTTTCTGATGCTCATAGCCCGGCTCCGGTGCCTGGAACGACGCCGTCATATAGAAGATCGGCTTACCGTTCTGCACCGCGGCCACGCGGCGGGCGCTGAAGCTGTTGCCGTCACGCAGGACTTCTACGTCATAAACGATTGGTTTCTGGCTGTCGCCAGGGCGCAAAAAGTAGCTGTGAAAGGAGTGCACAAAGCGTTCCGCAGGTACTGTCTCTTTAGCTGCGTAGAGGGCTTGCCCCACAACCTGACCGCCGAATACCTGGCGCAAGCCCAGATCTTCGCTTTGTCCCCGAAAGAGTCCTTCTTCAATTTTTTCCAGGTTTAATAATGTCAGCAGATTGCCTAGTGCCTGACTCATAGTCGTCCTCAATTAAAACGCCGTGGCGAAAGATAGGCAGAGTATAACGCAGAAATGGAAGTGGTCCGATGGGTGCAATAATCTGAATAACAGGGAGATTCCAGGCATAAATAATTGATGTGTGCCACACTTACTCTCGTTAACCTGGTATTAACCACTCATCTGGCGGTATCGATCCCGCTGGTGCATTGATGATAAGGAGAACTCAATGAAACTCGTGCACGCGTTAAGTGGTTTAGCGGTAGCGGTTGCTCTCTCTGCCTGTGCAGATAAAAGTGCAGACATCCAGACGCCAGCGCCAAACCCAAACACTGCTGCCGTGGCGGCTCAACCGACCATTCAGCAGCCAAATGTTTCCGGGACCATCTGGATCCGTCAGAAAGTGGCTTTGCCGCCGGATGCGGTATTAACCGTCACCCTGTCTGATGCCTCTCTGGCAGACTCACCGTCGAAAGTACTGGCGCAGCAGGCGACCCGTACCGAAGGTAAACAGGCTCCGTTCAAGTTTGAACTGCCGTTTAACCCGGCGGACGTGCAGCCTAACGCGCGTATTCTGCTGAGTGCCGCGATCACCATTAACGATAAGGTCGTACTGGTGACCGATATCGTGAAACCGGTGATTAATCAGGGCGGGACCAAAGCCGATCTGGTGCTGGTGCCGGTACAGCAGACCGAGTTGCCGTTACAGCCTGGCGGCGGTGCGCCCACGACCGTACCTTCCACTTCGCCAACTCAGGTGAGCCCGTCTACGGCCACCCCGGCACCTACCCAGCTTTAATGTCGCCAGCCCCTCTCGCCTGAGAGGGGCTGTTTAATACCGCCAGCGGTATTGCTGCAAATCAATCTCACCGCTACCTGATACCTGTACCCCTTCGCTGAGCAAGGCCTGACGCTGACGCTGTAAATCAGGGCCGGTTAAGGAGATCGCCCCGTGGCGGTTCACCACCCGATGCCAGGGCAGGGTACTGCCTTCCGGTAGCCGTTTAAGTACGCCGCCCACCTGCCGTGCAGCGCGTGGAGAACCTGCCAGGCGTGCTACTTCGCCATAGGTGGTGACGCTACCTTCGGGAATTGAGGCTACTATCTGCCAGACCCGCTGAGGAAAAGAGTCGTGCTCATCCATTTTTTGCTCCTGTGTTGAGAGCATAATAAAGATTACCCGGCAAGACAGGAAGAAAGCGTGCACTCTGTAAACGCTTTGCGCAATAAACCATCACCCGGACGCCGTTAACTTGCAATTGCTATCTGGTACAGTGATAATGCGCCAGCGCGTTGGTTAACAACGCTCTCAATGGGGGCTCTGTTGGTTCTCCCGCAACGCTACTCTGTTCACCAGGTCAGGTCCGGAAGGAAGCAGCCAGGGCAGACGACGTGTGTGCCGGGATGTAGCTGGCAGGGCCCCCACCCATTTCTGCCTTCCGCAAAATTTTTCGTCTTCTCCCATCATTCAGCACTTTCATGCCACAGGCCCAACTTCTTTTCGTTTACCCATAGCAACCCTAAGCACATTATATATTTCTGAACTGACCTGTTTATTTCGTTAATTGTCATCATACTGAAATGTGGTTGTCATTATTCTGTCATAAATGTTGTGCAGGGTAAGTGTGACATTTTTATGATATATAAGCAGGCAATATATATCTGGATAATAATGATAACTTCGTGTATTAATTTAACAAATTGATGTCAAGGACGTAGCCACCATGACCACTGCCGTGCTGAATGTAAAAATCGACGAAGCGCTGAAAGAGAAGCTTCGTCATTACGCAGAAGTGAACAATGAGAATCTCAGCGTTACCACAGAGAAACTGCTGCAAATGGCCTTTGCTGTAGCAGACGAGGCGGGAGTAACGGAAGAGGATATCGACAATCAACATACGGAAGAAGAGAACGTAGCACCTTTTACTCCTAAAGAAATCAAAGCATTAAGAAAAATTCTGAAGAAGAAAAAATGAAACAATATCAGCAATCCACCGCCAGCAGCTACTCGGAAGCCTGCACGCTTCTGCGCTCTGGCTATGTCAAACATGTCCGCCTGGGCTGGGATGTTGGCAGTGATGAGTTCTTTCGAATTGCGTCTGACTGGTGTGATACCGGCGCAAAAATAAAGAAAGAAGGCGATAGTTTTGTTATTTCCCTGAAAGGTTTCCCTATTCCTGCTCAGCACTGACTTCTTTCCTGCTGAAAATGTCTGACTGTAACTATTACAGTCAGACATTTTTAAATCGTCGTTTTTACGCCGTTATTTGTGCGCCCGCTCACTTCTTCCCGGTAATAAATGTCGCTGTTACAGTCGCTCCTTTGCAGGCAGACGATTATACCAGGGGGCGTTTTAACTCTTGTCCGCTTTCATTCAGCGCCAGCCACAGCGGCTTGATCCGCACCAGCGCGCTTTCCAGCTCCGCCGGCTCCAGCGAAAAGGGCATCCGCAGATAGCGATCAAAGGCCCCGGAAAGACCGAAGCGCGTACCGGTTCCCAGATGAATACCTGCCGCTTCGGCGCGGGTAGCCAGTTGGGTGGCTAACATATCCGGCAGCTCCACCCAGTAGGAGAGCCCACCTTCCGGGATCTGGAAACGCCACTGGGGAAAATGTTCCCTCAGTAACGTCGCACAGCGATCGCGGTGTTCACGCAGCATTTGACGCCGTGCCGGTAAAAATGCGTCGCCGTTCTCAATCAACCACAGGGTTGCCAGCTGCTCCAGCAGCGGAGAGCCGAGATCGAGGGTATCGCGGGTTTGCGCCAGGGTTGCGATAGTGCGCGCCGGGGCGCGAATCCAGCCCAGACGCAGGCCTCCCCAGAAACTTTTTCCCGCTGAGCCCAGCGTAATGACATTGCCGTTCGGGCAGAAGGCCGCCAGCGGCGGCGGTGGGGGAGCGTCGAACCAGAGATCGGCCATGGTTTCATCCACCACCAGCGTGGTGCGGGCCCGGGCAGCAATGGCGGCAATGGCCTCACGGCTGGCCGCGTCCATGCAGCGGCCGGTGGGATTGTGAAAGTCCGGCATCAGGTACGCCAGGCGAGGCGCGGTCTGGGCGAGGGTGGCGGCAAAGCCGTCGATATCCCAGCTGGTCTGCGGCAGCGACACACCAACTGGCCGGCAGGATGCGCCCTGAATGGCGGCGATAGCCAGCGGGTAGGTAGGGTGATCCACCACCACCCTGTCGCCGGGTCCGGTGAACATCCGCAGCACCAGCGCCAGCCCGCTGACCGCGCCGTTAACTACCATCACCTCTTCCGCCCGGGTAGGCAGTCCTCGTGCCCTGTAGCGCGCGGCAATGGCCTCGCGCAGCGCCAGCAAACCCAGCTGGTCGTAGCCGGTTTGCGTCAGATGCTGCGTAATAGCGGTCAGGGCGTGGGTATAGGCCTGATGGATCTCCGGTCCGGCGCCCAGTGCAGCGGTGGAGAGATCCAGCGCCGCGCTGGCATTGGCGCGGGTCGGGGGCGTGCGGCTGTCGGGCAGGATCACCCGGGATCCGCTGCCATGGCGACTTTCGAGATAGCCTTCATCGCGCAGATGCGCAAGCGCGCTGCTGACGGTGGTACGGCTCACCTCCAGGGTTAAGGCCAGCTCGCGCTCGCCCGGCAGGCGCGTATCCAGCGCCAGCCTGCCGTCGAGGATCAGCAGGCGTAACGCATCGGCCAGCTGACGCCACAGCGGGGTACGGGAGGGCTCCTGCTGCCAGTGGCCCAACAGGCGAACTAATGACTGGCTTCCAAATCGACGCGATGACATAAGCAGTCCACTTTTTCAAAACTGGACATTAATCATAGTGCCATTTCAGGTAATGATGAAAGCACCGCTAACCGGAGAAAGATCATGTTGCGTCGATTACTTCAGCTTTACGTCGGATTAAGCCTGTATGGCCTGTCAACGGCGATGTTTATACGATCGGATCTGGGGGCCGATCCCTGGAATGTCTTCCACCTCGGGGTGGCAAAACTGCTGGCCATGGATATTGGCACCGTCATCATTCTGACCGGCGTGCTGGTGCTGCTGCTGTGGATCCCGCTGCGACTGCGCCCGGGTCTCGGCACCATCAGTAACGTGATTGCCATTGGCCTGGCGGCCGACATCGCACTGACGTTTATTCCGGCTATCGACTCACTGGTGGCGCGCAGCCTGTTACTGGTGAGCGCGGTAATCGTCAATGCGCTGGCGACGGGCATGTACATTGGCGCCGGGTTTGGCGCCGGGCCGCGCGACGGCCTGATGACCGGGATCAACGCCCGTACCGGCTGGTCGGTACGCAGCGTGCGCACGGCGATTGAGGTTTCAGTCCTGCTGTTTGGCTGGGTGCTGGGAGGCACTTTTGGTGTGGGAACCGTGCTGTATGCCTTAAGCATCGGCCCGCTGATCCAGATTTGTCTGCCGTGGTTTCGTCGGAAGCCGCGCCTCTTAGCTCCGCAGCCTGAGCGCGTTGTCTGATTTTGCGAAGCGCTCACATGCTTTACGCGATGGGTTATGACAGAATACGCGCATCAGTCATTGCAACGCGACGCGCATGAAAGCCATAACCCTTTACGATGTTGCCCGCCTGGCGGGCGTTTCCTATCAAACCGTCTCGCGGGTCATTAATGATGCGGCGCATGTCTCCGCCCGGACCCGGGAAAAAGTGCTCCAGGCGATGGCCGAATTGCACTATGTCCCCAACCGCGGGGCTCAGCAGCTGGCGGGAAAGCGCACCCGCACCCTGGGGCTGATCACCACCGACCTGGCCCTGCATGCCCCCTCGCAGATTGCCTCGGCGGTCAAGACCCGCGCAGGCGAGCGCGGGGCGAGCGTGCTGATCTCCATGGTCGAAAATCCGCAGCAGTGTCTTGCGGCAGTGCAGGAGCTGCTGGCGCAGCGCGTGGAGGGTCTGCTGGTCAACGTACCGCTGGAGGACGAGCTGGCAGAAAGTTTGCAGGCGCAGGCCGCCCCGGTACCGGTGTTATTTCTTGATGTCTCGCCCACCGCCCGGGTGCACAGCCTGGTGTTTGATGCCGAACAGGGCGCAACGCTCGGCGCGCATCATCTGCTGGCGCTGGGCCATCAGCGGATCGCCCTGCTCGGTGGGCCACGAAGTTCCGTTTCGGCGCGTGCCCGTCTTGCGGGCTGGCTGTCCACTCTGGAGGCGGCTGGGGTAGAGCCCTGCGCCATCGCCCAGGGCGACTGGAGCGCTGCCTCGGGTTACGAGAAAGGCCATCAGCTGTTGGCCGGTGCCACACTCCCGCAGGCGATTCTGGTGGCAAACGATCAGATGGCGCTCGGCGTGATGCGTGCCTGCGCCGAAAAAGGCATTACCGTGCCGGGCCAGCTCTCGGTGGTAGGGTTTGACGATACCACCGACAGCGCGTGGTTCACCCCGCCACTGACCACCGTTCGCCAGGCCTTTCGCGAGGCAGGGCTGCGCAGCGTGGAGTGGCTGCTGGGGCAGCAGGGTCACGCCGGGCAGGAGCCCGCACAAACCCGTCTCCCTGTCACCCTGGTCGAACGACACTCCACCGCCCGGGAAGGGATCCCACAGGGGAGTGAAGATCTCGCTCAGCAGCTAAAATCCCTGGCCCTGCTGGCTGAACAGCTGGCGCGCCGTTAACGCTTTTGTGATCGCCATCGCTTCATGACGCTCTCCTGCTTTACCCTGTCCTCCAGGCAGGGCATTGTAATAAAAATTGTGAGCGCTTCGCAAAGAGGTAATTATGTCCCATCCCGCTCCGCTGATTCTCAGCACTCTGCTTGCCCGTCGTGACTGGGAAAACCCCGGCGTCACCCAATGGAATCGACTCCCTGCCCACGTGCCCCTCAGCGGCTGGGGCGACGAGCAGACTGCGCGGGAGGAGGGCGACTCCTCCTCCATCCGCTCGCTGAACGGCGACTGGCAGTTCAGCTTCTTTGCCGCGCCGGAACAGGTTCCCGATAGCTGGACGCAGGAAGATTGCGCTGATGCGGTCGTGATGCCTGTTCCCTCCAACTGGCAGATGCAGGGCTTTGACACTCCGATCTACACCAACGTCACCTATCCCATCGCGGTCAATCCACCGTTCGTACCGGCAGAGAACCCGACTGGTTGTTACTCGCTCACATTCGACATGGATGCCAGCTGGCTGGAGAGTGGGCAGACGCGCCTGGTGTTTGAGGGCGTTAATTCCGCGTTTTACCTGTGGTGCAACGGGCAGTGGGTGGGCTATTCCCAGGACAGCCGTCTGCCTGCGGAGTTTGACGTTTCCTCGTTCCTGCGCGTGGGCAGCAACCGCCTGGCGGTGATGGTGCTTCGCTGGTGCGACGGCAGCTACCTTGAAGATCAGGACATGTGGCGCATGAGCGGCATCTTCCGGGATGTGACCCTGCTGCACAAACCTGACACCCACATTGCCGATTACCATGTCGTGACCGAGCTGAACGCCGATTACGACCGCGCCCAATTGCAGCTGGCGCTGACCCTCGGTGGGGCCGACTACAAGGACTGCGAGGTCAGCGTCAATCTTTGGCGGGCAGGGGAGTGTATCGCCAGCACCACCGGCACGCCTGGCTCGGCCATTGTCGACGAGCGTGGCCACTGGCAGGAGAGGGTGAATGTCTCTCTGAAGGTGGATCAACCTGCGCTGTGGAGCGCGGAGATCCCCGCCCTGTACCGCTTAACCCTTGTGCTGCGCGACGGGCAGGGCCAGGTGCTGGACGTTGAAGCCTGCGACGTCGGTTTCCGCCGGGTCGAAATTAGCAACGGACTGTTGAAGCTTAACGGTAAGCCGCTGCTGATCCGGGGCGTGAACCGTCACGAACATCACCCTGAGCGCGGGCAGGTGATGGATGAAGCCACCATGCGCCGCGACATTGAGCTGATGAAGCAGCACAACTTTAATGCCGTCCGCTGCTCGCACTACCCTAACCACCCTCTCTGGTATCGCCTGTGCGACCGCTACGGGCTGTACGTGGTGGATGAGGCCAACATCGAAACCCACGGCATGGTACCGATGAGCCGTCTGGCTGACGATCCCCGTTGGCTGCCTGCCATGAGCGAGCGCGTCACCCGTATGGTGCAGCGCGACCGCAATCACCCGTCGATCATTATCTGGTCACTGGGTAATGAGTCCGGTCACGGGGCCAGTCATGATGCCCTTTACCACTGGGTGAAGGCGACCGATCCCACCCGTCCGGTACAGTATGAGGGGGGCGGGGCCAATACGGCTGCCACCGATATCGTCTGTCCGATGTATGCCCGCGTCGATCAGGATCAGCCCTTCCCGGCGGTACCGAAATGGTCACTTAAAAAGTGGATCGGTATGCCGGATGAGACACGTCCGCTGATCCTCTGCGAATATGCCCACGCGATGGGCAACAGCTTTGGCGGATTCGCTAAATACTGGGACGCTTTCCGCAAACATCCTCGCCTGCAGGGCGGTTTTGTGTGGGACTGGGTGGACCAGGCCCTGACGAAGCATGACGAACAGGGCAACCCCTTCTGGGCCTACGGCGGCGATTTTGGCGATAAACCTAACGACCGACAGTTCTGTCTGAACGGGCTGGTCTTCCCCGACCGCACGCCGCATCCGGCCCTGTATGAGGCCCAGCGCGCGCAGCAGTTTTTCACTTTTACCCTGATCAGCCACTCGCCGCTGGTGATAGAGGTGCACAGTGACTATCTCTTCCGTCAGACCGATAACGAGCAGCTGCGTTGGTCGGTGATGCGTGATGGCGAGGTGCTGGCTTCTGATGTGGTGGTGCTCAATATCGCGGCGCAAAGTACACAACGGCTGGAGATCGCGCTGCCGCAGTGGGCGGCGGCCCCGGGCGAACTGTGGCTGAACGTTGAGGTATTCCAGCCCGCGGCCACGCCGTGGTCTGCGGAAAATCATCTCTGCGCCTGGGATCAATGGTCGCTTCCCGCCCCGTTACTCATTGCTCCGCCGAAAGTTGCCGGGTTAACCCCTCAGCTCACGCGTGAAGATGATGCGTTGGTAGTCACCCATCAGCAGCAGCGCTGGCAGTTTAACCGCGCCAGCGGCGACCTGACCCAGTGGTGGCGCGAAGGGGAGGCGACGCTGCTCGCGCCGCTGACCGACAACTTTACCCGCGCTCCGCTGGATAACGATATCGGCGTCAGCGAAGCGACCCGTATCGATCCGAATGCCTGGGTGGAACGCTGGAAGGCGGCCGGGATGTACAGCCTGTCGCCACGCCTGCTGCAGTGCGACGGCGAGCAGCTGGAGCAGGCAGTGGTCATCACCACCCTGCATGCCTGGGAGTACGACAACCAGGTGCTGTTCCTGAGCCGAAAATGCTGGCGCATCGATAACCATGGCGTGCTGCATGGCGATGTTGAGGTGCAGGTGGCAAGCGATATGCCGGAGCCCGCGCGTATCGGGCTGACCTGTCAGCTGGCGCAGGCACCGCAAACGGTGAACTGGAGTGGGCTCGGTCCCTGTGAGAACTACCCGGATCGCAAGCTTGCCGCCCGCCAGGGACGCTGGGAACTGCCGCTGGCGGCGTTGCATACTCCTTACATTTTCCCAACCGAAAACGGCCTGCGCTGCGATACCCGCCAGCTGAAGCTGGGGCAGCATCAGCTCGATGGCAACTTCCACTTCGGGGTGAGTCGCTATAGCCAGACGCAGCTGCGCGAGACTACCCATCACCATCTGTTACGGGAAGAGCCCGGCTGCTGGCTGAACCTGGATGCGTTTCATATGGGCGTCGGGGGCGATGACTCCTGGAGCCCCAGCGTGTCGCCGGAGTTTATCCTGCAGGGGAAAAAGGTGCGTTACGCCTTTAGCTGGCAACAGAACTAAACTTAATCGCTGATGCGGCCACACCATGTGGCCGCACATTCACTTCGGAGGTTTATCTGATGAAGTATGTCGATGGTTTTGTGGTTGCCGTTCCTGCGAATAATAAGGAGGCTTATCGCGAGATGGCAGCGAAAGCCGCGCCGCTGTTTAAGGAGTTTGGCGCGCTTCGCATCGTAGAGTGTTGGGCAGATGATGTACCCGACGGCAAATTAACGGACTTTCGCCTGGCAGTGAAGGCGGAAGAGAACGAAGAAGTGGTCTTCAGCTGGATCGAATATCCTTCAAAAGCGGTTCGCGACGAAGCGAATCAGAAGATGATGAACGATCCCAGAATGAAAGAATTTGGCGAATCGATGCCGTTTGACGGTAAACGGATGATTTATGGCGGCTTCTCGCCGCTGCTGGACGAATAGGCGTGGTGCCCGGCGGCACTTCCCGCCGGGCGTTATTCGTGTGATTCCGGGTCGAGATTCTGTTCAGCCCACTGAATAAATGCCTCTTTTGGCAGCGCCTTACTGTAAAACCAACCCTGACCGTACTGCACACCGTGGCGGCGCAGCCAGGTCAGCTGACCTTCGGTTTCAATCCCTTCCGCCACCATCGCCAGATTGAGCGATCGGGCCATCTCAATGATATGCGGCGTCACGTTTTTATACTCCAGCGCGTCGACGAATGATTTATCAATTTTCAGGGTATCGATGTCCAGATCCTGCAGGTAGCTGAGACTTGAGTAGCCGGTGCCGAAATCGTCAATATAGATAGAGTGTCCTGCGCGCCGGAACCCGGCAATGGCGGGGGCACTGACGGTGGGGTCGGCAAAACCCCGCTCGGTAAGCTCCAGCGCAATCTGCGACGGCGGAAGCTGCCATTGATTCAGAAGACGGCTCAATAGCGGGGGCACTGCACCCGAGATCAAATCCGTGGGGGCAAGGTTAATCGAGATATGCTGGTCCGGATGCTGGCGTAGCCATTCGCCCATCTCCTCAAACACTTTTTCAACGATCAGGGCGGTTAACTGATTTATCAGGCCCGTCTGCTCCGCCAGAGAGACGAAAATATCGGGAGACAGATAGCTGCCGTCCTGCTGTGGCCAGCGGGCGAGCGCTTCCGCTCCGGTCAGTCTGCCACTGTTCAGCGCGACAATTGGCTGAAAATGGACCTGGAATTCCCGGGCATTGATAGCATCCTGCAGGCGATGCCGGGGAGATTGCAGGCGGCGTAACACGCGCAAGACAAACCATGCCGTCAACAAACTGATCAACACGCCAAAAGGCAGCCAGAAATAGAGCTGGTGATGCCAGCTCTCTTTTAACGGCTTCAGGGAAGCCCACGCCACGATGGCAAACCCCAGGTCGGGCACATTATGCACATCATACATAGCGCCGTTATGTTGGAAGTGCGAGCTGCCATTGCGCTGCATTTCATTGAACACCTGCATATCCAGGCTGTTACTGCTGGCGAAAACAATATTTCGACGGATACCCACCAGCGCAACGTCGATCGGCCAGGATCCAAAGGGGATCACGTCGATCAGCGAGGCGGGGTCGATCATCACGATATAGTGGCCTGTACCAATGGCGGCCATATAACGTTTAAGATTCAGATCGTTGTGCGAGGTAACCCAGGCCCGATAGCCGTCGGGGGTGATGCGTAATGCTGGCGGAAAGGGGGCGGCGTGGCTCTCCTGTTCCAGGGAGGAACAGCGTGGCTTGAGATCGTCAACGTAGATCACTTCCTGGATATAGCGCCAGGAGAAAGAGGCGCGGCGCATTACCAGCGCATGTTCGCGACTACAGGGAATGCCTTTGAAGGATTGCATTTCGTTCAGAGCGGATTTGGCCTGGGTAATCACTCTGTCGGTACGGATCTGGACACGGGCAGAGTAATCGTTCAGGTCATCAACAAACTTATCTTCCGCATTACGATGCGCCAGCCAGACGCTCAGGCAGACAGGAACAAGCACTGCAATAATCAGTACGCAGGTCACCACACTAACCAGGTGTCGGGTTGTCATGCTCCTGTTTCCTTTTTATAACGCCGGGCGTGGGGCGCACAAGTCGATGACATTAAAACGGAAAGCTATGCTGAAGTGTAGAACTATTTTAGATGAGTTTACGTGCCGCTTATCCGCCCTGAGTTGTTTTTCCACCGCCACTCGGATATGCTAATTGTTATGTTATAACAAATCATATTTGTAAGGGGTAAACATGCAGGTTCTTAATTCATTGCGCAGCGCAAAACAACGTCATGCGGATTGTCAGATCGTCAAACGTAAGGGGCGGCTGTATGTGATATGCAAATCCAATCCGCGCTTCAAGGCGGTGCAGGGGCGTAAGAAGAAACGGTAGGCCAGAACAGGGAGCCTGCCGCTAACAGCGAGGCTGTCGGCGGCAGGTCAGAGCGGACTTCAGGCAGCCACGCGGGCAAGGGTAAAGACGTCGTAGAAAGAGAGTTCGCCTTTGGTGGCGATCATTTTTTGCAGTTTCTCTTTTTGCTGGGATTCAACCTGAGGTGAATGCAGGATGCTGTCGATCAGCTGGTTGGGCACATAGCGCGTGTTGTACCACTCACCGTTGTAGCAGACGCGAAAATCGAGCACATCAATATCTTCATAGCGGTAGCGCGGATTAACGTCGAAGAAGAAGAAGGCGTTAAAGACGACGAATAATACCACCAGGAGCCAGACGGAACCGATCAGCGTGTCCGACTGCAGCATCACCACCAGCGTTGCCAGCCAGGCGGCATACATGGCAACAAAGAGGCCCGGATGTTTGCGAATAAAGCTGATGCTAAAGCGCGGTTTGTTGTCACGCTTTTCGCGTACATTGAGGTCATCAATGGTCTCGGTAAGCAGGCGTTGTATCTCGGTCATCTTCTGCCCTTTCTCAAATCAACTTAAAACGGGGGATCCGTGTATTTTAAGTGACCACAATGTTTGTGGAAAGTAACAGTTACGCTAAGAAAAAACATAACAGTTGCCAGGAAAGGGCGGGTCAGATAATGCGGTGGATCTCTTCGGTATGACGCAGCGTCTCCGCTGGGCGATAAAACGGTCGCCCATCCGGGTGAGGAACTGCATGCTGGTGGTCTAAAACAGCGTCTAAACGTCTAATGCGGTGTGATGTCCTCTGAAGTGTGTCACCCAATCAGCGTACGAATTTCCACACGGCGGTAGGAATTTTATCGTACAGCTTATTCATCGTGAGTTCAGCCAGGCGATGATCCGCTGCGGAATAGAATACCGCTAACTCATTATCAGAAAGCTCGTATTTATTTTTCTCAATCACACGTTCAAGGGTGTCAATTGACTGACAGCGTCGCAAACGCATCAAATAATCTGTCTTGGTTAATGGTTTATCAGACATAATTTCACCTAATTGTTTGTAATAATTTTAACCGGAGAAGCTAACGGGTTAGCCCTGCTTGCATTGACAAAACAACGAAAAAGCCGATTGCCCGATTTACGCCATTTCTGCAAATCCTGCGCGTTAATGCCGTAGCTGCTGAATAACATAAAAGTGTCATCCAGGTATTCGTCAATTTGCTCAATCAACTTATTATCTTCGTTATACTTAATTTTATAATTAAGGGCGAAGGTTGCTATATGCTCAATCAACTCGTTTAGCTGCAAATTAATGGCAGAAGTAGGGTCATTGACCCAGCCATGGTTGCTTTCATCGAGATTGGAAAGGCAGTCATGGTACAGGGATTCACAAAGGAATTTCAACTGTGCAATATCTTGCCTTTTGGGCGAGTATTCGTCCATAGCGCATCCCCTTTTTGAGTGATTTTTTACTCACCGAACATCGTTGTCGGGAAGGGTACATCTGACTTAACGTCAACGACTACTGTTATGCCTCTTGCCTTTAACTATAATCTACTCTGAATAGGATTTCACCGCGCTATTACGAAAAATTACAATTACGCAGCATCTTAAAGGGTTTCCCGAGCACTATGTTATATATTGTTTTATCCCGAGGCGGAGCGCTCTTATCAGCAGGCAACATTTTTCTACCGTTTCTATAATCGCTACCAGGCGCGATCATATACAAAAAAACACCAGGAATACTCTTAATAACTAAGAAGCCGCGCAACAATTTGAGAGTTTGTGTAAGAAGAATGGGCTAAATATGATAAGTCGTTTAAAGGTGACATAAAATATATAAACCGCCAATAAGCTTATTTTATGATTTTCAATTGCCAAAAAAAAGGCCGCATTAGCGGCCTTTTTAGCTGTTAACAGCAGGATGCTGGTCTCTTACACCGAATGTTTGTGTTCGATATCGTCGTTTTTACGGCTGAAACGGCGACGTACTACCACAAAGAATACCGGAACGAAGAAGATAGCCAATACGGTTGCGGTAACCATCCCGCCCATTACGCCAGTACCTACGGCGTTCTGCGAACCGGAGCCTGCACCCGAACTGATTACCAGAGGCATAACCCCGAGGATAAACGCCAGGGAGGTCATCAGAATCGGACGCAGACGCATACGGACCGCCTCCAGCGTCGCTTCAATCAGCCCTTTGCCCTCTTTATCCATCAGATCCTTGGCGAATTCCACGATCAATATCGCGTTCTTCGCCGACAAGCCAATGGTTGTCAGCAGGCCCACCTGGAAGTAAACGTCATTACCGAGGCCACGGAACGTGGCTGCCAACAGGGCGCCAATGACCCCCAGCGGTACAACCAGCATAACGGAGAACGGAATAGACCAGCTCTCATACAGCGCTGCCAGACACAGGAATACCACGATCAGGGAGATGGCATACAGGGCAGGGGCCTGGTTGCCGGACAGACGTTCCTGATAGGACATCCCCGTCCAGTCGTAGCCGATGCCTGCTGGCAGTTTGCCCGCCAGCTCTTCCATCAGGTTCATGGCCTCACCGGTACTTCTGCCCGGTGCCGCCTGACCGAGGATCTCCATCGATGGCAGACCGTTGTAACGTTCCAGACGCGGTGAGCCATATTCCCAGCGTGAGGTGGAGAAGGCGGCGAATGGCACCATCTGCCCGTTACTGCCGCGGACGTACCAGTTATTGATATCGTTCGGCAACATACGGTATTGCGCTTCAGACATCACGTACACCTTCTTCACGCGACCGCGGTCGATGAAGTCGTTGACGTAGCTACCGCCCCAGGCTGCGCCCAGCGTGGTATTGATGTCACTGATAGAGACGCCCAGCGCCTGTGCTTTTTCCTGATCGATATCCACTTTAAACTGCGGCGTATCTTCCAGGCCGTTAGGACGCACGCCCACCAGCAGCTCAGGATGTTTTGCCACCTCACCAAACAGCTGGTTACGCGCCTGAGTCAGTTTTTCATGGCCCAGACCGCCCTGGTCGATAAGCTGGAAGTCAAAGCCGGTTGCCGTACCCAGCTCGACGATCGCTGGCAGGTTAAAGGCAAAGACCATCGCATCTTTAATCTGCGAGAAGGTGCCCATCGCACGGCCAGTAATGGCTTCAACCTTGTTCTCTTCGCCCGGACGCTCAGCCCAGTCTTTCAGAGAAACGAAGGCAATACCGGTGTTCTGGCCACGACCCGCAAAACCAAAGCCGTTAACCGCAAACACCGATTCAACGTTGGCTTTCTCTTTAGTGAGGTAATAATCCGTCACCTCATCCAGCACTTTCTGGGTACGTTCCTGGGATGCGCCTGCTGGCAGCTGGGCCATGGTCAGGAATACGCCCTGGTCTTCGTCCGGCAGGAAGGAGCTTGGCAGACGAACAAACAGGTACGCCATACCTACCACGATGATGATATAGAGCAGCAGATAACGACCGGTGCTGCGCAGGATATTGCCCACGCTGTCGGTGTAGTGATGTGTGCTCTTATCGAACATGCGGTTAAACCAGCCGAAGAAGCCTTTTTTGCCTTCGCCGTGATCGCCTTTGGCTACCGGTTTCAGCATGGTGGCGCACAGTGCCGGGGTCAGGATCAACGCAACCAGTACCGACAGGGCCATTGCCGAGACGATAGTGATGGAGAACTGACGATAAATCGCACCGGTAGAGCCACCGAAGAAGGCCATCGGGATAAATACGGCGGACAGCACCATCGCGATACCGACCAGTGCGCCCTGGATCTGACCCATCGACTTACGGGTGGCTTCCTTCGGCGGCAGCCCCTCTTCGGACATCACACGCTCGACGTTTTCCACTACTACGATGGCGTCATCCACCAGCAAGCCTATCGCCAGCACCATCCCGAACATCGTCAGGGTGTTTATCGAATAGCCAAAGATCGACAGAATCGCAAAGGTACCCAACAGAACGACCGGAACGGCAATGGTAGGGATCAGCGTCGCGCGGAAGTTCTGCAGGAACAGATACATCACGATGAATACCAGGATGATCGCTTCGACCAGCGTTTTCACTACTTCGTGAATCGAGATCTTAACGAACGGCGTGGTGTCATACGGGTAAACGATTTTCAGACCTGACGGGAAGAAAGGTTCCATTTTCTTCAGTTCGGCACGGATCGCTGTTGCTGTATCCAGGGCATTAGCGCCGGTCGCCAGTTTAATCCCCAGACCGGAAGCCGGCTGGCCGTTAAATTTGGCGATAACGTCGTAGTTTTCACCGCCCAGCTCCACCTTCGCAACGTCGCGCAGGCGCACCTGTGAACCGTCCGGATTCACTTTCAGCAGAATTTTACTGAACTCATCTGCTGAGGTCAGACGGGTCTGCGCGATGATCGAGGCGTTAAGCTGCTGGCCTTTAACCGGCGGCGTACCGCCTAACTGACCGGCTGCAACCTGGGCGTTCTGCGCTTTGATGGCGGTGATCACGTCTACCGGCGTCAGCTGGAAGTTGTTCAGTTTGTTCGGATCCATCCAGATACGCATCGCGTACTGGGAACCGAAGAGCTGCACGTCACCCACGCCTGAAGTACGGCTGATGGCATCCTTCATGTTGGCGCCCACGTAGTCGGAAATATCCTCCTGCGTCATGGTGCCGTTGGTGTTGATAACGCCGACAACCATCAGGAAGCTGCTGGAGGATTTCTCCACGCTCACGCCCTGCTGTTGAACTTCCTGCGGCAGTAACGGCATCGCCAGCTGCAGTTTGTTCTGCACCTGAACCTGAGCGATATCCGCATCTGTACCGGACTCAAAGGTCAGCGTGATCTGCACCGTACCGGTGGAGTCACTGTTGGAGGACATGTACATCAGGTTATCGATACCGTTCATGTTCTGTTCGATAACCTGGGTTACGGTGTCCTGCACCGTTTTGGCATCAGCCCCAGGGTAGGTTGCGGCGATTGAAATTGCTGGCGGCGCAATGGTTGGATATTGCGCGACAGGCAGCTTCAGGATCGCAAGTCCCCCGGCTAGCATGATGATTATGGCGATCACCCACGCAAAAATGGGGCGATCGATAAAGAAATTAGGCATGTCTTAACGGCTCCTGTTTAAGTTAAGACTTAGGTTGTTCTGACTGGCCGCCTGCGGAGGCTTGTTGTTGATTGTCAGACTTGACCTCTTGCGCTTTAACCTGGGCGCCCGGGCGAACTTTTTGTAAACCGGTAATGATGACGCGATCGCCATCTTTCAGACCGTCAGTGACCAGCCATTTGTCACCAATCGCCTGGGTGGCGGTGATCTGACGGACTTCGACTTTGTCTTCAGCGCCAATAACCATTGCACTGGCATCGCCGCGCGGCGTACGGGTCACACCCTGCTGTGGAACCAGCAGTGCGGTTGGGTTAGTCCCTTCTTCCAGGCTTGCACGAACGAACATACCCGGTAACAGCGTATGGTTCGGGTTCGGGAAGATGGCACGCAGGGTGATAGAACCGGTGGTCTGATCGACCGTCACGTCAGAGAACTCGAGGCTGCCGGCCTGTGGGAACTTAATACCGTCGCTGGTGACCAGTTCCACTTTCGCTTTGCCATTTTCCTGCTTCAGGGTGCCGTTCTCCAGCTCCTGTTTCAGACGCAGGAAATCATTGCTCGACTGGGTAACATCGACATAGATCGGATCAAGCTGCTGCACGGTAGCCAGCGCGTTGGTCTGGCCGCTCTGCACCAGGGCACCTTCGGTCACTGACGATTTACCAATGCGACCGCTGATAGGCGAGGTCACTTTGGTATAGGCCAGGTTTATGCGTGCAGTTTCTACCGCGGCTTTCGCAGCGGTAACGGCGGCGTTAGCCTGTTGAGCATCGGCCTGGGCGCTATCGTATTCCTGTTGGCTGATGTACTGGGTACCCAACAGTTTCTGATAACGGCTGACGGTCAGCTGGGCAATTTTTGCCGCAGCCTGGGCTTTAGCCAGATCGCCTTTTGCACTTTCGTAATTAGCCTGATAGGTAGCGGGATCAATCTGATACAGAGAATCACCTGCTTTAACATCACCACCTTCCGTAAAATTACGTTTCAGGATGATGCCACTCACCTGTGGACGCACTTCAGCAATGCGGTAAGCGCTGGTTCGGCCGGGTAATTCTGTTGTTATCTGGAGAGGTTCGGATTTGAGCGTCACGACGCCAACTTCTGGCACCTGCTGAGCCCCTTGTTGAGCCTGTTTTTCGTCACATCCTGTAAGCGCTAAGCTGCCTGAGAGCATCAGAACGATCGCCAGAGGCGTTAACCCTCTGTTTTTGTTCATATGTAAACCTCGAGTTTCCGATTTCAAATTGATCAATGGATCACGCGTCCACAAACCCATTGCTGCGTTTATATTATCGTCGTGCTATGGTACATACATTCATAAATGTATGTAAATCTGACTCCTGTAAATTCACCAAGGTATGGCACGAAAAACCAAACAACAAGCACTTGCGACACGCCAGCACATCCTTGATGTTGCTTTGCGCTTGTTTTCGCAACAGGGGGTCTCTTCCACTTCGCTGGCACATATTGCTCAGGCGGCTGGGGTAACCCGGGGAGCGATTTACTGGCATTTCAAAAATAAGTCAGATTTATTTGGTGAAATTTGGGAGCTTTCAGAATCCAGTATTGGAGATCTCGAGACTGAGTATCGGGCAAAATTCCCCGACGATCCACTCTCAGTTTTAAGAGAGATTCTGGTCTATATCCTTGAGGCGACTGTTATTGAAGAGCGTCGCCGCCTGATGATGGAGATCATTTTCCACAAATGCGAGTTTGTCGGGGAAATGGCCGTTGTGCAACAGGCACAGCGCAGTTTATGTCTGGAAAGTTACGACCGTATTGAACAGACCCTGATGCATTGTATTAAAGCTAAAATGTTGCCCGCTAATTTGCTGACCCGTCGCGCCGCTATCCTGATGCGCAGCTATATTTCCGGCATTATGGAAAACTGGCTTTTTGCCCCCCAGTCTTTTGATCTGCAACGGGAAGCCCGTGATTACGTGGCCATCCTGCTGGAGATGTACCAGTTCTGCCCGACGCTGCGCGCGCAGCCAGAGTCGCTCCCGGCCTGACTCCCAGGAATTGTCCAGGAGCCGACAGTTGATGCTATTTTGCACCCGATTGCCGTGATATTCTTCACGCCGGTCTTTTTTCGTCATTCATCACACGAATTACACATAACTATGTTGCACTACACACGCAAACAGCATCCTCTCCTGGCATTTATTCTGGTTTTCTTTTTCGCATTGATGACTTCACCGGCTGCGTTGGCGCGTGCCGATAATAGCAACGACACGCCAACGCGGGCAGATATCCAGAGCCAGCTTGATGCCCTGAGCAAACAGAAAGAGCTCACTCCGCAGGACAAGCTGGTCCAGCAGGATCTGACGGAAACCCTGGAGACCGTCGACAAGCTCGAGCGGGTCAAAGCCGAAACCACGCAGTTACGCCAGAAGGTGGCTCAGGCACCGGAAACGATGCGCAAGGCGACCGAGAGCCTCAACGCGCTTGGCGATGTCGATAACGATGCGGAAACCCGCAAAACGCTGGCGACCCTGTCCCTGCGTCAGCTGGAACTGCGCGTGGCGCAACTGCTCGACGATTTACAAACTGCGCAAAGCGATCTCGCCACCTACAATAGCCAGCTGGTATCTCTGCAAACTCAGCCGGAGCGCGTGCAGAATGCGATGTACACCGCGTCTCAGCAGCTGCAGCAGATCCGCAATCGTCTGAACGGGACTTCCGCGGGTGAGGCGGCGTTACGTCCCACGCAGCAAACGTTGCTGCTGGCGCAGCAGCAGCTGCTGAATGCGCAGATTGAACAGCAGCGTAAGAGTCTGGAAGGCAACACCGTGCTGCAGGATACCCTGCAAAAACAGCGCGACTATGTCACCGCCAACATCAACCGTCTGGAGCATCAGCTGCAGCTGTTGCAGGAGGCGGTCAACAGCAAGCGACTGACCCTGACGGAGAAAACCGCGCAGGAGGCCGTTAACCCGGACGAAACCGCGCGTATCCAGGAAAATCCGCTGGTGAAGCAGGAGCTGGATATGAACCATCAGCTCAGCCAGCGTTTGATTACCGCCACCGAAAACGGCAACTCGCTGGTTCAGCAGAACATCAAAGTCAAAAACTGGCTGGATCGTGCCCTGCAGTCTGAACGCAACATCAAAGAGCAGATTGCCGTCCTGAAAGGCAGCCTGCTGCTGTCGCGTATCCTTTATCAGCAACAGCAGACCTTACCTTCCGCCGATGAGCTGGAGGACATGACCAACCGCATTGCGGATCTGCGCCTGGAACAGTTTGAGGTCAACCAGCAGCGCGACGCCCTGTTCCAGAGCGATGCCTTTGTTGCGAAAGTGGAAGAGGGGCACAGCAGCGAGGTGAATGGTGAAGTTCACGATGCGCTGCTGCAGGTCGTGGATATGCGCCGCGAGCTGCTCGACCAGCTGAATAAACAGCTGGGCAATCAGCTGATGATGGCCATTAACCTGCAGATCAACCAGCAGCAGCTGGTGAGCGTCTCCAAAAGCCTGCAGGAGATCCTCACCCAGCAGATCTTCTGGGTAAACAGCAACAAGCCGATGGACTGGGACTGGATCAAATCCTTCCCGGGCATGCTGAAAGACCAGATTAAAGGGATGAAAATTACCGTTAACTGGGAAAAAGCCGGTCCGGCGGTGGCCTTTGCCTTCCTGGCGGGCCTGCCGCTGTTGCTGATTGCCGGGTTAATCCGCTGGCGTCTCGGCTGGCTGAAAAAGTACCAGGCGAAGCTGGCGAATGAAGTGGGGCAGTTGCGTAATGACAGCCAGCTTCATACGCCGAAAGCCATTCTAATCGATCTGATCCGCGCCCTGCCGGTCTGCCTGTTGATTCTGGCTGCGGGGCTGATCCTGCTCACCATGCAGCTCAACGTCAGCGATCTGCTGTGGGCCTTCAGTAAAAAACTGGCGCTGTTCTGGCTGGTGTTTGGCCTGTGCTGGAAAGTGCTGGAGAAAGACGGCGTGGCGGTAAGCCACTTCAATATGCCTGCCCAGCTCACCAGCCACTGGCGACGCCAGATTGTGCGCATTAGCCTGGCGCTGTTGCCGCTGCACTTCTGGTCGGTGGTGGCGGAACTCTCCCCGCTGCATCTGATGGACGACGTGCTGGGTCAGTTCGTCATTCTGCTGAATCTGCTGCTGATCAGCGTCCTGATGTGGCCGATGTGCCGTGACAGCTGGCGCGATAAAGAGTCGCACGCTATCCGCCTGGCGACGGTCACCGTGCTGTCCATTATCCCGCTGGCGCTGATGGTGCTGACGGCCACCGGCTATTTCTATACCACTCTGCGTCTGTCGGGTCGCTGGATTGAAACCGTCTATCTGGTGATCCTCTGGAACCTGCTGTACCAGACCGTCCTGCGCGGGCTGAGCGTTGCCGCTCGTCGCATCGCCTATCGCCGCGCCCTGGCGCGTCGGCAGAATATGGTGAAAGAGGGGGCGGAAGGCGCTGAGCCGCAGGAGGAGCCGACCATCGCTCTGGAGCAGGTGAACCAGCAGACGCTGCGTATCACCATGCTGGTGATGATCGCCCTGTTCGGCGTAATGTTCTGGGCCATCTGGTCTGATTTAATCACCGTCTTTGCCTATCTCGACAGCATTACCCTGTGGCACTACAACGGCACCGAAGCGGGTGCGGCGGTGGTGAAAAACGTCACCATGGGCAGCCTGCTGTTTGCGCTGGTGTCGTCGATGGTGGCCTGGGCCTTGATCCGCAACCTGCCTGGCCTGCTGGAAGTGCTGGTGCTCTCGCGCCTGAATATGCGCCAGGGGGCCTCGTACGCCATCACCACCATCCTCAACTATGTGATTCTGGTAGCCGGGGCGATGACCGTCTTCGGTTCTCTCGGGGTTTCGTGGGATAAACTGCAGTGGCTGGCGGCGGCCCTGTCGGTCGGTCTCGGGTTCGGTTTGCAGGAGATCTTCGGTAACTTCGTTTCGGGTCTGATTATCCTGTTCGAACGTCCGGTGCGTATTGGCGATACCGTGACTATCGGCACCTTCTCGGGAACCGTCAGCAAGATCCGTATCCGTGCGACCACCATCACCGACTTCGATCGCAAAGAGGTGATCATCCCGAATAAAGCCTTCGTGACCGAGCGGTTGATCAACTGGTCGCTCTCCGACACCATCACCCGCGTGGTGATCCGTCTGGGCGTAGCCTACGGCTCCGATCTGGATGCGGTGAAAAAAGTGCTGCTGAAAGCGGCGATGGACCACCCGAAAGTGATGCACGATCCGGAGCCAGCCGTGTTCTTCACCACCTTCGGGCCGAGCACGCTGGATCATGAACTGCGTCTGTACGTACGTGAACTGCGTGACCGCAGCTACACGGTTGATGAACTGAACCGCACCATCGAGCGTCTGTGCCGGGAAAATAACATCAACATCGCGTTCAACCAGCTTGAAGTGCATCTGCGCAACGAGAAGGGTGACGAACATACGGAAGTGAAACGTGAAGTGAAGGGTGATGACCCGACGCCGGCGTAACATTACCCCTTAATCTGGCCCTCTCCCTTTTCAGGGAGAGGGCAGGGGAGAGGGGATTTTCCCCTCAAAATCCCGCTTCACAATCTCCAGCGCCTTCAGCACCGTCTCGGCCGGGATCGCATGATTCTCCAGCAACATGATCAGATCCACGGCCAGCTTTATTTCATCGGGGGCGTTTTCCAGTGACACACACTACTCCTGTTAACGGGTCAGACGCGCAATCACGCGCTCAATATCATCCAGTGCCTTACGACAGCGTTCCAGCCGCCCCTCCAGCGCGGTAATTTCGCGCATCAGCATCTGCTGCTCTTCCAGCGTTTCGGCCTGGTTCAGCCGCGTCTCGCGTTCAGACTTCATCTCACACAGCCGCCGCTCAAACTCCTGATGCTCCAGGCGCTTGCGCTGCCATTTTGTCGCTCCCGCAGAAGGGCTGTCCCAGACCCGTAAAGGCCAGGCGGCGATCTCCCGGTGCAGGGCGGCGATCTGTTCCGCCAGATGGGTAGCCAGCCAGTTGACCTGCTCCGTTTGCGCTTTCTCCACCGCGTGACCCAACTCATCCAGATTGTGCTGGGCTTCATCCAGATAATCTTTAATGAGGGTGCTGCGGGTGCGGAACAGCTGCCGGTCAAAACGCGGCTTCATGGTGGCGTGCTGCATCAGAGGGGCGGCCTGGGTTCGCAGGGCCGTCAGCTGATTTTGCAGCGTCTGTAAAAGCAAGGCTGTTTTCAATCCGCTCTCCAGTGGTACAGTAGCCGTTCAGTTTGATAACGATTCGCATTATGCAGCGTACTATTTTAATCATCATTGGCTGGCTTGCGGTAGTGCTCGGCACGCTGGGCGTCGTTTTACCCCTTCTGCCGACCACGCCCTTTATATTGCTGGCGGCCTGGTGCTTCGCCCGCTCCTCGCCGCGTTTTCACCACTGGCTACTGTACCGCTCATGGTTTGGCGGCTATCTGCGCCACTGGCAACAGTACCGTGCCATGCCGCCCGGGGCCAAGCCGCGGGCTATTGCGGTGATCCTTGTGACCTTCGCCTTCTCATTATGGATGGTAAAAATCATGTGGGTGCGGATCCTGCTGCTGGCGATCCTCTCTTGCCTGCTGATTTTCATGTGGCGGATCCCCGTAGTTGATGAAAAGCAACAAAAGCAATAATCCGCTGACTGGCTGTTGCAATTCTTGTGCGCAGCCAGTAAATTCGACCGTTTTCGAGCACGGGCACGCCTGGTCAAAGGTTAAACAATTGTTACTTTGACCAATACTCTATCCGCTCCGTGAGTAACACCGTTTTCATCAGGCATCCATTTATGACCGCAACTGCGCAGCAGCTTGAATACCTTAAAAACAGCATCAAAAGCATCCAGGACTATCCGAAGCCTGGCATTCTTTTCCGTGATGTCACCAGCTTGCTGGAAGACCCGAAAGCGTACGCGCTCAGCATTGAACTGCTGGTCGAGCGTTATAAAAACGCCGGGATCACCAAAGTTGTCGGCACCGAAGCCCGCGGCTTCCTGTTTGGCGCTCCGGTAGCGCTGGCAATGGGCGTTGGTTTTGTGCCGGTGCGTAAGCCGCGCAAACTGCCGCGTGAAACCATCGCCGAGAGCTACGAGCTGGAGTACGGCACCGATCAGCTTGAGATCCACATTGATGCGATCAAGCCTGGCGACAAAGTGCTGGTGGTTGACGATCTGCTGGCAACCGGCGGCACCATTGAGGCGACCGTGAAGCTGATCCGTCGTCTGGGTGGCGAAGTGACCGATGCGGCCTTCATCATCAACCTGTTCGATCTGGGTGGCGAACAGCGCCTGGATAAACAGGGCATCACCAGCTACAGCCTCGTGCCTTTCCCGGGACATTAATCCCCCGCCCGCAACCTCGCCCAACGGGTGAGGTTGTGTTAGCATTACCCCCCTGAATATCCACCTTCCAGCGTTGCAGAGCCTGCCCATGAGTTATCAGGTGTTAGCCCGTAAATGGCGACCCCAAACCTTTGCTGACGTTGTCGGCCAGGAACATGTGCTGACCGCCCTGGCGAACGGCTTATCGCTAGGACGTATCCATCACGCCTATCTTTTTTCCGGCACCCGTGGCGTCGGTAAAACCTCTATCGCCCGTTTGCTGGCGAAAGGCCTCAACTGCGAAAGCGGGATCACCGCCACGCCGTGCGGCGTGTGCGATAACTGCCGTGAAATCGAGCAGGGGCGCTTTGTCGATCTGATTGAGATCGATGCCGCCTCGCGCACCAAAGTCGAAGATACCCGCGATCTGCTGGATAACGTCCAGTACGCCCCGGCGCGTGGCCGCTTCAAGGTCTATCTGATCGATGAAGTGCACATGCTGTCGCGCCATAGCTTTAACGCCCTGCTGAAGACGCTGGAAGAGCCGCCTGCACACGTCAAATTCCTGCTGGCGACCACCGATCCGCAAAAACTGCCGGTGACCATCTTATCCCGCTGCCTGCAGTTCCATCTGAAGGCGCTGGACGTCGGGCAGATCCGCGATCAGCTCGAACATATTTTGAATGAAGAGCAGGTGACGCACGAACCGCGTGCCCTGCAGCTGTTGGCGCGTGCCGCCGACGGCAGCCTGCGCGATGCCCTCAGCCTCACCGATCAGGCGATTGCCAGCGGCGACGGACAGCTGACCACGCTTGCGGTCAGCACCATGCTCGGCACCCTGGACGACGATCAGGCCCTGTCGCTGATTGAGGCGGTGGTCGAGGCCAACGGCGAGCGGGTGATGGCGCTGATTAACGCCTCGGCGTCACGCGGCATCGAGTGGGAAGCCCTGCTGGTTGAGATGCTCAGCCTGCTGCACCGCATTGCGATGGTGCAGCTCTCCCCGGCGGCGCTGGGTCCGGACATGGCCGCGATTGAACAGCGGATGCGCGAACTGGCGCGAACCATTCCGCCAACGGACGTGCAGCTCTACTATCAAACCCTGTTAATTGGCCGCAAAGAGTTGCCGTTTGCCCCCGACCGACGTATGGGGGTTGAAATGACCCTGTTGCGCGCGCTGGCGTTCCATCCGCGCATGCCGCTGCCGGAGCCCGAGGTGCAGCAGCCGTCGTTTGCGCCAGTCGCGCCAACGGCAGTGCTCACGCCGCCGCAGGTGCCCGCGCAGCAGAGTGCGCCTCCACCGCCGCGCCACGATGCGCCGCTGTCGGATGCCACCAGTTCGGTGCTCGCCGCCCGCAGTCAGTTGCAACGCGCGCAGGGAGCAACCAAACCAAAAAAGAGTGAACCGGCAGCGCCTGCAAGAGCGCGGCCGGTAAATAACGCCGCGCTTGAACGTCTGGCCTCGGTCTCGGATCGCGTACAGTCGCGTTCTGCTTCGGCCACGCCTGAGCCGCAGGCTCCGGCGAAGAAAGAGGCCTATCGCTGGAAAGCCACCACCGTCGTCGAAGAAGTGAAGGTGGAGGTCGCCACGCCGAAGGCGCTGAAAAAGGCGCTGGAGCATGAGAAGACGCCGGAGCTGGCTGCCAAGCTGGCCGGGGAGTCCCTTGAGCGTGATGCCTGGGCGGCAGAGGTCAGTCAGCTGAAGCTGCCCAAGCTGGTGGAGCAGATTGCCCTGAACGCCTGGCGTGAACAGGACGGCAACCGGGTCTGCCTGCATCTGCGGCCGGGCCAGCGTCACCTGAACTCGGCGAGCGCGCAACAGGTGCTGACTGAGGCACTCTCCACATTACAGGGCGCGCCTGTTGAATTGACCATCATTGAAGATGATAATCCGGCGGTGCGAACGCCGCTGGAGTGGCGCCAGGCCATTTATGAAGAGAAACTCGCGCAGGCGCGTGAGTCGATTATCGCGGATAATAACATTCAGACCCTGCAGCGTTACTTTGATGCAGAACTGGATGAAGAGAGTATTCGACCCATTTGATCGTGAGTCTGACTTACGGTTGTTATCTTTAACGTGAAAGAAGAGAGAAGCCTATGTTTGGTGGTAAAGGCGGTCTGGGTGGTCTGATGAAGCAGGCCCAGCAGATGCAGGAAAAAATGCAGAAGATGCAGGAAGAGATCGCGCAGATGGAAGTCACCGGCGAATCGGGCGCAGGTCTGGTCAAAGTGACCATCAACGGCGCACATAACTGCCGTCGCGTGGAGATCGACCCAAGCCTGCTCGAAGACGACAAAGATATGCTGGAAGATCTGGTCGCCGCTGCATTCAACGATGCTGCGCGCCGTATCGACGAAACCCAGAAAGAGAAAATGGCTTCTGTATCCTCCGGAATGCAGCTGCCACCGGGCTTTAAGATGCCATTCTGATGCAAACCAGTCCGCTGCTCACGCAGTTAATGGAAGCGCTACGCTGCCTGCCGGGCGTAGGCCCTAAGTCAGCGCAGCGCATGGCGTTTACCCTGCTGCAGCGCGATCGCAGCGGCGGCATGCGTCTGGCGCAGGCCCTGACCCGCGCCATGTCAGAAATCGGTCACTGTGCGGACTGCCGCACCTTTACCGAGCAGGAGGTGTGTAACATCTGCGCCAATCCGCGCCGTCAGGAAAACGGTCAGATCTGCGTGGTGGAGAGTCCTGCGGACATCTACGCCATCGAACAGACCGGGCAGTTTTCCGGCCGCTATTTTGTGCTGATGGGCCACCTGTCGCCGCTGGACGGTATCGGGCCGGATGATATCGGTCTGGACCGTTTAGAACAGCGTCTGAAATCGGAAACGATTTCTGAGGTAATCCTCGCCACCAACCCAACGGTGGAAGGGGAGGCGACCGCCAACTACATCGCCGAGCTGTGCGCCGAGTCCGGCGTCGACGCCAGCCGTATCGCGCATGGCGTTCCGGTGGGCGGCGAGCTGGAGATGGTGGACGGCACCACGCTGTCACACTCTCTGGCCGGACGTCACAAGATTATTTTCTGACCAAACGGAGGCTGCACCTGTGGCCTCCGCTTGAAAACCTTCTCGCTTATCCCCATCTCTCCCTCAACGCTTTTAAACCCCATTAAATGGCATTGTTGAGGTCGACTTAGTATGAAAGGACAAGAAACCCGCGGTTTCCAGTCAGAGGTAAAACAACTTCTGCACCTGATGATCCATTCTCTTTATTCCAATAAAGAAATCTTCCTGCGCGAGCTTATCTCTAACGCCTCTGATGCGGCAGACAAGCTGCGTTTCCGCGCGCTGTCGAAGCCAGAGCTGTATGAAGGTGACGGCGAACTGCGCGTGCGCGTCTCGTTTGATAAAGAGAACCGCACCCTGACCATCGCGGACAACGGCATCGGCATGACCCGCGATGAAGCCATTGACCACCTCGGCACCATCGCCAAATCCGGCACCAAAGCCTTCCTGCAGTCGATGGGTTCCGATCAGGCGAAAGACAGCCAGCTGATCGGCCAGTTCGGCGTCGGCTTCTACTCGGCGTTCATCGTGGCGGATAAAGTCACCGTGCGCACCCGTGCGGCAGGCGAAAGCGCTGAAAGCGGCGTGTTCTGGGAATCCCACGGCGAAGGCGAATACACCGTGGCGGATATCACCAAAGCCGATCGCGGGACCGAGATCACCCTGCACCTGCGCGAAGGGGAAGACGACTTCCTCAACGACTGGCGCGTGCGCTCTATCATCAGCAAATACTCTGACCATATCGCCCTGCCGGTAGAGATCGAAAAACAGGAAGAGCAGGACGGCGAAACCGTTATTTCCTGGGAGAAGATTAACAAGGCGCAGGCGCTGTGGACGCGCAACAAGTCTGAGATCAAAGACGAAGAGTACACCGAGTTCTACAAGCACATCGCCCACGACTTTACCGATCCGCTGACCTGGAGCCACAACCGCGTGGAAGGGAAGCAGGAGTACACCAGCCTGCTCTATATCCCGGCGCAGGCGCCATGGGATATGTGGAACCGCGATCACAAGCACGGCCTGAAGCTGTACGTGCAGCGCGTATTCATCATGGACGAAGCCGAGCAGTTCATGCCGAACTACCTGCGCTTTGTGCGTGGCCTGATAGACTCCAACGACCTGCCGCTGAACGTCTCCCGTGAGATCCTGCAGGACAGCACCGTCACCCGCAACCTGCGCACCGCGCTGAGCAAACGCGCCCTGCAGATGCTGGACAAGCTGGCGAAAGACGACGCGGAAAAATACCAGACCTTCTGGAAACAGTTCGGCCTGGTGCTGAAAGAGGGCCCGGCGGAAGATTCTTCCAACGTTGAAGCCATTGCCAAACTGCTGCGTTTTGCCTCCACGCACACCGACTCTTCCGAGCAGACCGTGTCGCTGGAAGAGTACATCTCCCGTATGAAAGAAGGGCAGGAGAAGATCTACTACATCACCGCCGACAGCTATGCCGCGGCGAAGAGCAGCCCGCACCTGGAGCTGCTGCGTAAGAAAGGCATCGAAGTGCTGCTGCTTTCCGATCGCATCGATGAGTGGATGATGAACTACCTGACCGAGTTCAGCGGTAAAGCGTTCCAGTCCGTTGCCAAAGCCGATGAGTCCATCGACAAGCTGGCGGACGAAGTGGACGAAACCGCCAAAGAGGCGGAAAAAGCGCTGGAGCCGTTTGTTGAGCGCGTGAAGACCCATCTGGGCGATCGCGTGAAAGAGGTGCGTTTCACCCACCGTCTGACCGATACCCCGGCCATCGTTACTACCGAAGCCGACGAAATGAGCACCCAGATGGCGAAGCTGTTCGCCGCTGCGGGCCAGAGCGTACCGGAAGTGAAGTACATCTTTGAACTGAACCCGGATCACGCCCTGGTGAAACGTGCGGCCGAGACTCAGGACGAGACGCGCTTTGCCGAGTGGGTTGAACTCCTGCTGGATCAATCCCTGCTGGCCGAGCGCGGTACGCTGGAAGATCCAAACCAGTTCATCAAGCGCGTGAATGCGTTGCTGCTGAGCTGATCTCTCTTCACCCTGGCTCTCTCTCCGTGAGAGAGGGCCAGGCCATCAGTCTGTACTCTCTAATAAATTCCCCTCATTAACCGTTTCAGCCTCCCCGCCTTCCTTGAGCCACATCCGTTCTGATGGTATTGTTTAGCGCTTTTGAAAAATTGAACCAACTTTTGAGGGGATTTTCGCAATGCGTATTATTCTGCTTGGCGCTCCGGGCGCGGGTAAAGGAACTCAGGCTCAGTTCATCATGGAGAAATACGGTATTCCGCAAATCTCTACCGGTGACATGCTGCGTGCCGCTGTTAAATCTGGCTCCGAGCTGGGCAAACAGGCGAAAGATATTATGGACGCCGGCAAACTGGTAACCGATGAGCTGGTGATCGCTCTGGTTAAAGAACGCATTACTCAGGAAGATTGCCGCAACGGTTTCCTGCTGGACGGCTTCCCGCGTACCATTCCTCAGGCTGATGCCATGAAAGAAGCGGGCATCAACGTGGACTACGTGCTGGAGTTCGACGTACCGGACGAGCTGATCGTTGACCGTATCATCGGTCGTCGCGTACACGCCGCTTCCGGCCGCGTTTACCACATCAAATTCAACCCGCCTAAGGTTGAAGGCAAAGACGACGTGACCGGCGAAGAGCTGACCACCCGCAAAGACGATCAGGAAGAGACCGTGCGTAAGCGTCTGGTGGAATACCATCAGATGACCGCGCCGCTGATCGGCTACTACTCTAAAGAAGCGCAGGCGGGTAACACTAAATACGCCAAAGTCGACGGCACTAAGCCTGTCGCAGAAGTCCGTGCAGAGCTGGAAAAGATCCTCGGCTAATCGCACCTCTCTCACCCGGGTCCCCGGGTGAGAAAAATTCTCATCTTACCTCTTACTGCAATTGGTTCCGTTTACGCACTTTTCAGATACACTTATCAGCCTGTTAAAAGGTTATGAGGCGTGAATGAGTCAGGCGAAAACCGGCATCCTGCTTGCCAATTTAGGTACCCCCGAAGCCCCAACCCCCGCAGCGGTCAGCCGTTATCTGCGCCAGTTTCTGAGCGATACGCGCGTTGTGGATACCCCGCGCCTGCTGTGGTGGCCCTTGCTGCGCGGCGTGATCCTGCCGATCCGTTCGCCACGTGTGGCAAAACTCTATCAGTCCGTCTGGATGGAAGAGGGTTCGCCGCTGATGGTCTACAGCCGTCGTCAGGAGAAAGCCCTCGCCGCCCGCCTGCCGGATACGCCGGTCGCGCTCGGGATGAGCTACGGTAAACCGTCGCTGGAAAGCGCCGTTACGGAACTGCTGGCGCAGGGCGTGGACCATATCGTGGTGCTGGCGCTCTATCCGCAATACTCCTGCTCCACCGTAGCCGCCGTCTGGGACGAGCTGGCGCGCATTCTGGCAACCCGTCGCCGCATTCCTTCGGTGACCTTTATTCGCGACTACGCGGATAACGACATGTATATCAATGCCCTTGCCAGCAGCGCGCGCGCGTCCTTTGCAAAACACGGCGAGCCGGATCTGCTCCTGCTCTCCTATCACGGTATTCCGCAGCGATTTGCCGATGAAGGGGATGACTATCCCCAGCGCTGTCGCGATACCACGCGTGAGCTGGTTTCCGCGCTCGGCCTGCCGCCAGAGAAGGTGATGATGACCTTCCAGTCGCGCTTTGGCCGCGAGCCATGGCTGACCCCCTATACCGATGAAACCCTCAAAATGCTGGGCGAGAAGGGCGTGAAGCATATCCAGGTGATGTCGCCGGGCTTTGCGGCAGACTGTCTGGAGACGCTGGAAGAGATCGCGGTGCAAAACCGGGAGTTCTTCCTCGAAGCGGGCGGGGAAAAGTACGAGTACATCCCGGCGCTGAACGACGATCCTGAACACATCGAGATGATGGTCTCCCTGGTGACCAACAGCCGCTAATCGCACTCCGGGCCGGGTTTGTGCTACCATTTCCGGCCCATCCGTCACTCGTAGCCCTGAACATGAAATTTCCCGGTAAACGCAAATCCAAACACTACTTTCCCGTTAACGCCCGCGACCCGCTGTTGCAGCAAATTCAGCCGGAAAATGAGACCAACGCCGCCTGGGTGGTGGGTATCGATCAGACGCTGGTGGATATCGAAGCAAAAGTGGACGATGCGTTTGTCGCGCGTTACGGGCTGAGCGCCGGGCACTCGCTGGTTATCGAAGACGATGTGGCGGAAGCGCTGTATCAGGAGCTGGTGCGGGACAACCTGATCACCCATCAGTTTGCCGGTGGCACCATCGGCAACACCATGCACAACTACTCCGTGCTGGCCGATGACCGCTCCGTTCTGCTGGGCGTGATGTGCAGCAACATCGAAATTGGCAGTTACGCCTACCGCTATCTCTGCAATACCTCCAGCCGTACCGATCTGAACTACCTCCAGGGCGTGGACGGGGCGATTGGTCGCTGCTTTACGCTGATCGGTGAATCCGGCGAGCGGACCTTCGCCATCAGCCCGGGACACATGAACAAGCTGCGGGCAGAAAGCATCCCGGAAGAGGTGATTGCCGGAGCGTCGGCGCTGGTGCTGACCTCCTATCTGGTGCGCTGCAAGCCGGGCGAGCCGATGCCGGAAGCGACCATGAAGGCAGTGGAGTATGCGAAGAAATACAACGTGCCGGTGGTCCTGACCCTCGGCACCAAATTCGTTATCGCCGATAACCCCGAGTGGTGGCAGGCGTTCCTGAAAGAGCATGTCTCGATTCTGGCGATGAATGAAGAAGAGGCCGAAGCCCTGACCGGGGAGAGCGATCCGCTCCTGGCGTCCGACAAGGCGCTGGACTGGGTCGATCTGGTGCTTTGTACCGCCGGGCCGGTCGGCTTGTATATGGCCGGCTTTACCGAAGAAGAGGCGAAGCGCAAAACCCAGCACCCGCTGCTGCCAGGGGCGATTGCCGAGTTCAACCAGTTTGAGTTCAGCCGCGCCATGCGCCACAAAGACTGCGTCAACCCGCTGCGCATCTTCTCCCACATCGCCCCGTACATGGGCGGGCCGGAGAAGATCATGAACACCAACGGCGCAGGCGACGGCGCGCTGGCGGCGCTGCTGCACGATATCACCGCGAACGCCTTCCACCGCACCAACGTGCCGAACTCCAGTAAACACAAGTTTTCCTGGCTGACCTACTCGTCGCTGGCCCAGGTATGTAAGTACGCGAACCGCGTCAGTTATCAGGTGCTGAACCAGCACTCTCCGCGCTTAACGCGCGGCCTGCCTGAGCGGGAAGATAGCCTGGAAGAGTCTTACTGGGATCGATAGCACAATTCCCCGGCGGCGTTGCGCCTGCCGGGGCGACAATCAGGCCTGCTAAGCGAAGCGCCAGCAGGCTTTTTTTTACCCCGTTACCGCCACTTCAACCGGCGGTTTCTCCAGCAGGGACAGCATGGTATTGGCAATCTCACGCTCGCCCATCACCACCTGATTGGCGCCACGCTCCATGATGTATTCCACTTCGTCGTCGTAATGCGCCCGGGCGATAATCTCCAGGTGCGGATATTTTTCGCGGGCGGAAACCACAATCTCACCGGCTTCATAACCATTCGGGATAGTCAGCAGCAGCCAGCGCGCGCAGTCCAGATGCGCCAGGTTCATGATCTCTTCGTTCGCCGCATTGCCCAGCACCGCACGGATCCCGCGCTCGCGCAGCTCGTCCACGCGGGTACGGGAGGTCTCAATCACCACCAGCGGAATACCCTGGGCCAGCAGCTTCTCACCCAGCAGGCTGCCGACACGGCCAAAGCCGACCAGCAGGGCATGGTTGCAGATATCCACCGGGATCTGCTTCTCTTCTTCCGTTGCCTCTTCCAGGGTCTGCTCTTCGAGGGTTTCGGTCTTCTCGAGGTATTTTTCCAGCAGTGCGAACAGCACCGGGTTGAGCATAATTGAGAGGATTGCCCCCGCCAGCACCAGATTTTGTCCAGCCTGCGGCAGCAGATCCAGCGCCATGCCTAACCCGGCCAGGATAAAAGCAAACTCGCCGATCTGCGCCAGGCTGGCGGCGATGGTCAGGGCGGTACGCGGCGAGTGGCCGAACAGGCGCACCAGGAAGAAGGCGGCAACCGACTTACCAAAGATGATGATCGCCAGAGTGCCAAGCACCGCCAGCGGCTGGTCAATCAGCACCAGCGGATCGAACAGCATTCCCACGGAGACGAAGAACAGCACCGCAAAGGCATCGCGCAGGGGCAGGGTATCGTGCGCGGCACGGTGGCTCAGCTCCGATTCGTTCAGCACCATTCCGGCAAAGAACGCGCCGAGGGCGAAGGAGACATCAAACAGCTCAACGGCGCCAAAGGCGATACCCAGCGCCAGGGCCAGCACCGCAAGGGTAAACAGCTCGCGCGAGCCGGTGGCGGCGCTGCGGGAGAGGATCCACGGCACCAGGCGGCGGCCCACCAGCATCATGATGGCGATAAAGGCCACAACTTTACCGATGGTGATACTCATATCCAGCGCCAGGGTGGCAAAGCCGACGTTATCTTTTTCGAGCATTCCGGCGACCGCAGGCAGCAGCACCAGAGTTAACACCATCACCAGATCTTCAACAATCAGCCAGCCAATGGCGATCTGCCCTCGCTGGCTGTCAATCAGCTGTCTCTCTTCAAGCGCGCGCAGCAGCACCACGGTACTGGCGGTGGAGAGACAGAGACCAAACACGATGCCGGTCATCAGCGGCCAGCTCAGCATCGCTGAAAGCGCCATACCCAACAACGTCGCCACGGCTATCTGGGCGATCGCGCCGGGAATGGCGATCGACTTTACCGCCATCAGATCCTTCAGGGAGAAATGCAAACCCACACCGAACATCAGCAGGATCACGCCAAGCTCCGCCAGCTCCGGGGCAAGTTTCGTATCAGCAACAAAACCAGGGGTAAAAGGACCGGCTAACACGCCAGCTAATAAATAGCCCACCAGAGGCGAAATGCGAAGTTTGTTGGCAAGCATGCCGAGTATAAATGCGAGTACAAGTCCACCGACAATGGTGGTGATAAGCGGTGTGGCGTGATGCATTCCGTCTCCTTTCGTTGCTGAGTTAATCCATTTTTGGTTTAAAACCAAAAACCCGAGTAATAGTTTATGACAAATTTAATGATTATGTTTATGAATAATTATTGAAATTTGAGTAAAACAGCAATAAGGGTTAAACGGAAGCAGAACAGGACGATTTTTAAGAGGCTGTGCTAAGAAAGGCTTATGGCAGTAGGGGAGGTTGCGGCCAAACCTGGAGTTTGACCGCGGATAAATCAGGCTTTATGCCGGTTATCAGGCAGGAATATGGTCAACATCCCCAGAAGAGGCAGGAAAGCACAGATTTTGTAGACCAAAAAGATGCTGGTATGGTCCGCAATCAGCCCTAACACGGCTGCGCCAAGGCCGCCCATCCCAAAGGCAAATCCAAAAAACAGCCCGGAAACCATGCCGATACGCCCTGGAAGCAGCTCCTGGGCATAGACCAGAATGGCCGAAAACGCCGAAGCGAGGATAAAACCAATGATCACGGTTAAAACACCCGTCCACCACAGGGTTGCATAGGGCAAAATAAGGGTGAAAGGCGCTACGCCGAGGATAGAGCCCCAAATCACATATTTACGCCCAATTTTGTCGCCTAATGGCCCGCCAATAAACGTCCCTGCGGCCACCGCAAACAGGAAGGCGAAGAGGTGGAACTGGGCATTTTGTACCGATAATCCGAATTTTTCCATCAGATAAAAGGTGTAATAGCTGCTGATGCTCGCCATATAGAAATATTTTGAGAAAATCAGCATCAGCAGGATGCTGACGGCCAGAATGACCTTGTTACGCGGCAGGGGATTTATCACCGGCGCTTTTGGTTTACCCTTATTGACCTGATGCTGGGCGGCATACCAGCGGCTGATCTGCGCCAGTACCACAATCGCCAGCAGCGCGGCGAGCACAAACCAGGCCACGTTGCCTTTACCGTACGGGGCGATAATCACCGCCGCCAGCAGTGGGCCGAGGGAGCTGCCAAAGTTACCGCCCACCTGGAACAGCGACTGCGCCAGCCCGTGACGGCCACCAGAGGCCATACGCGCCACGCGGGACGATTCGGGGTGGAAGACCGACGAGCCGGTTCCCACCAGCGCAGCCGCCACTAATACGCCCTCGAAACTGCCCGCCATCGCCAGCAGGATCAGGCCGCTCAGGGTAAAGCACATGCCAATTGGCAGCGACCACGGCATCGGATATTTATCCGTCCAGTAGCCCACTACCGGTTGCAGCAGCGACGAGGCCAGCTGGAAGGTGAGGGTGATCATGCCGATCTGTACGAAGGTAAGAGAGAATTCCGACTGTAATAACGGATAGATCGCCAGAATAAGCGACTGGATCATATCGTTAAGCAGATGCGAAAGACTGATTGCGCCGAGAATACCAAATGAGGTGCGAGCCTTAGCAGCCGACACCGGTGGAGTAGATTCACTGATTGCCATAAATACCACGTCGATTGTTATAGGAAATGCAGGATGTAATTATTATCCGACTAACATACCTTTCCCCGACATTTGAGGAAAGTCGCAATTCTGAAAACAAAGTTGTCTATTCTGCTTACTCGCTGTAATTTTTGCCTTTGTCTATGGATCAGGGAGTGAAGAAATGAAGTTAATGAAGCGAGGCGTCGCGCTGGCAATCATCGCGGCGTGCGGTCTGTTAAGCCTGCCAGCCCAGGCCTGGGAACAGGATAAAACCTATAACATCACCATCCTGCATACCAACGATCATCATGGCCACTTCTGGCGCAGCGAATACGGCGAGTATGGCCTCTCGGCGCAGAAGACGCTGGTGGACGGGATCCGCAAAGAGGTGGCGGCGAAGGGCGGCAGCGTACTGTTGCTCTCAGGCGGCGATATTAATACCGGCGTGCCAGAATCGGATCTACAGGATGCGGAACCTGATTTCCGCGGCATGAATTTGATTGGCTACGATGCGATGGCCGTGGGTAACCACGAGTTTGATAATCCTATTGAAGTATTACGCCAGCAGGAGAAGTGGGCCAAATTCCCGTTCCTCTCCGCCAATATTTACCAGAAAAGTACCGGGGAGCGTTTATTTAAGCCCTGGGCTATTTTCAAACGCCAGGATATTAAAATTGCCGTGGTGGGTCTGACCACCGACGACACGGCGAAAATTGGCAACCCGGAATATTTTACCGATATCGAATTCCGTAAACCGGCCGACGAAGCGAAGCTGGTGATCCAGGAATTACAGCAGAATGAAAAGCCGGACGTGATTATCGCCACCACCCATATGGGTCATTACGATAATGGCGACCACGGCTCGAACGCCCCGGGCGATGTCGAGATGGCGCGCAGTCTGCCGGCGGGCTCGCTGGCGATGATTGTGGGCGGCCACTCTCAGGATCCGGTCTGTATGGCCTCGGAAAATAAAAAGCAGGTGGACTACGTGCCGGGCACGCCGTGCGCACCGGACAAGCAGAACGGGATCTGGATTGTGCAGGCCCATGAGTGGGGTAAATACGTAGGCCGCGCGGATTTCGAATTCCGCAACGGCGAGATGAAGCTGGTGCATTACCAGCTGATCCCGGTCAACCTGAAGAAGAAGGTGACCTACGATAACGGCCAGAGCGAGCGTATTCTCTATACGCCGGAAATTGCGGAAAACCCGCAGATGCTCTCCCTGCTGTCGCCGTTCCAGAATAAAGGCAAGGCCCAGCTGGATGTGAAGATCGGCACGCTCTCCGGCAGGCTGGAAGGCGATCGCAGCAAGGTGCGCTTCGTGCAGACCAACATGGGCCATCTGGTGCTGGCGGCGCAGATGGCACGTACCAATGCCGATTTTGCGGTGATGAGCGGCGGCGGGATCCGCGACTCCATCGAAGGCGGTGATATCACCTATAAAGATGTGCTGAAGGTACAGCCGTTCGGCAACGTGCTGGTGTATGTCGATATGAGCGGCAAAGAGGTGACGGACTATCTGACCGCGGTAGCGCAGATGAAGCCTGACTCTGGCGCCTATCCACAGTTCGCCAATGTGAGTTTCGTGGCGAAGGGTGGGGCGCTCAACGACCTGAAGATCAAAGGTGAACCTGTCGATCCGGCTAAAACCTACCGGATGGCGACGTTAAGCTTTAACGCTACCGGTGGCGATGGCTATCCGCATATCGATGATAAACCGGGCTACGTGAATACCGGCTTCATCGACGCCGAGGTGCTGAAGCAGTACATCCAGCAGAACTCTCCGCTGGATGTGAACGCGTATGAACCGAAAGGTGAGGTGAGCTGGGAGTAACCACCATTAATGCCGGGTAGCGGCTACGCCTTACGCGGCTTTTTATACAACACGTACGCCCGCCGCCATCGCCCGCTCCGGCGTTAATAACACGCTTTCGCTGGCATCATCGGTTTCCGCGCAGAGCAACATGCATTCAGAGGTTTCGCCGCGCATCTTCGCTTTCGCCAGATTACACAGCACCACCACCGTTTTCCCCATCAACGCCTCTTCCCGGTAATACGGCACCAGGCTGGTGACGGTTTGCAGCGTCCTGCCGCCCACATCAATCTGCGCAATATAGAGTTTGTCTGCGTTAGCGTGGCGTTTAACGTCCACGATCGTTCCCACACGGATCTCCAGCTTTGCAAAGTCATCGTAAGCTACCGTATCCATTCTCTCTCCTTGGTAAAGTTTTACTAAATACTAGCACGGTATTTGCCGGAAGCAATGGGCAGTATATTTAGTAAAAACTGATGCATGTCCCGACTCATCCTTTACAATGGGTTATTACGTGGGGAATAAGGATAAACATGGCAACGCTCAAAGACATCGCGACGGAGGCTGGCGTCTCGCTGGCGACGGTATCCCGGGTTTTAAACGATGACCCAACGTTGAACGTAAAAGAAGAGACCAAACACCGCATTCTGGAGATTGCTGAAAAGCTGGAATATAAGAGCACAACGTCCCGCAAAATGCAGTCTGCCACTATGGGTCAGCAACACATCCTGGCACTCTATAGCTATCAGCAAGAGCTGGAGATTAACGATCCCTACTACCTTGCCATCCGCCACGGCATTGAGACGCAGTGTGAAAAGCTGGGCGTCGACCTGAGCAACTGTTACGCCAATGCCACCCTGCCTGAGATTAAAAAACTCACCGGCGTACTGATTGTTGGCAAGCCCTCCTCAGCGATTCGCCGTACCGCGATGGCCTTAACGGACAACGTCTGCTTTATCGATTTTCACGAGCCCGGCAGCCAGTACGATTCCGTCGATATTGACCTCTCGCGCATCAGCAAGCAGATTATTGATTTCTTTATTGATCAGAATGTTAAGCGCATTGGTTTTATCGGCGGAGAAGATGAGCCCGGCAAAGCCGATATCCGCGAAGCCGCTTTCGTGGAGTATGGCCGTTTGAAAGGGGTAGTGTCAGAGCAGGATATCTGGCGCGGCGGTTTTTCCAGCTCATCCGGATATGAACTGGCAAAAACCATGCTGACACAGGCAAGTTGGCCCGGCGCGCTGTTTGTCGCCTCTGATTCGATAGCCATCGGCGTATTGCGCGCTATTCATGAAAAAGGGCTGTCGATCCCCGAGGATATTTCACTCATCAGCGTGAACGATATCCCGACCGCCCGCTTCACCTTCCCGCCACTCTCTACCGTGCGTATCCACTCGGAAATGATGGGCAGCCAGGGGGTTAACCTGCTGCTGGAAAAATCCCGCGATGGGCGGGCACTGCCGCTTCAGGTCTTCGTGCCGAGCGTGCTCAAACTGCGCGGTACTACCCGCTAATCACCACTTTCAACACGCTGCCGGGCATGCCCGGCATTTTTTTTATTTGTGATCGAGTTAAAGCAAATCATCTTTACTGATTTTATTTAGTAAAATTTTTACTAAAATCCCCAGCAATGATGTTTACCCCTACAGGGAGATCGCATGAATCGCTGGGAAAATATTCAACTCACGCATGAGAACCGGCTCCCGCCGCGTGCGTATTTCTTCTCATATGACACCGTCGCGCAGGCTCGGACCTTTGCCCGCGAAGCCAGTAGCCACTTTTTATCACTCAGCGGCCAGTGGAATTTTCGTTTCTTCACGCATCCGCTGTATGTACCGGAAAGCTTCACTTCTGAGTATATGGCCGGCTGGGACGATATTACCGTGCCGGCCATGTGGCAGATGGAAGGCCACGGCCAGCTGCAATACACCGACGAAGGCTTCCCCTTCCCGGTAGATGTTCCCCGGGTGCCTGCGGACAACCCCACCGGGGCGTATCAGCGCTACTTCATCCTGGCCGACACCTGGCAAAATAAGCAGACCCTCATCAAGTTTGACGGCGTCGAAACCTATTTCGAAGTTTATGTGAATGGTCAGTACATTGGCTTTAGCAAGGGCAGCAGGCTGACCGCCGAGTTTGATATCAGCCATGCGGTGCACAGCGGACAAAACCTGCTGTGCGTGCGGGTGATGCAGTGGGCGGATTCCACCTACATTGAAGATCAGGACATGTGGTGGACGGCCGGCATTTTCCGCGATGTTTATCTGGTCGGAAAAAATCCCGCTCACGTGCGCGATTTCACCCTCAAAACCACCTTCGACGAGGCGTATCAGGACGCCACCCTCTTCTGTCAGCTGGAGCTGGAAAACCTGGCCCCGCACGCATCAGCCGTGTCGCTGGAGTATGCGCTGTACGATGGCGAGGCGGTGCTCCTCCAGGGCACGACCGACAGCCTGACCGTGACCCGCAGCGCGGAAACCGCCTTCAGCATTGAGGTCAAACGGCCTCAGCAGTGGTCTGCCGAATCGCCCTATCTCTACCATCTGGTGATGACGTTAAAAGACGCGGACGGGCAGACGCTGGAAGTTATCCCGCAGCGCATCGGTTTCCGGGACATCAAGGTGCGCGACGGTCTGTTCTACGTCAACAACCGCTACCTGAAGCTGCACGGCGTAAACCGTCACGATAACGATCATCAGAAGGGCCGCGCTGTGGGGATGGATCGCGTCGAGCGCGATCTGATCCTGATGAAGCAGCACAACATCAACTCGGTACGCACCGCCCACTACCCCAACGATCCGCGCTTATATGAACTGTGCGACCTCTACGGCCTGTTCGTGATGGCGGAAACGGATGTGGAATCTCACGGCTTTGCCAACGTCGGCGATCTGAGCCGCATCACGGACGATCCGGTATGGGAGCCCGTTTACGTTGAACGCATCGAGCGACATATCCACGCCCAGAAAAACCATCCTTCAATCATCATCTGGTCGCTTGGCAACGAGTCCGGCTACGGCTGTAATATCCGCGCCATGGCCCGGGCGGCAAAGGCGCTGGATGACACGCGCCTGCTGCACTACGAAGAAGATCGCGACGCCGAGGTGGTGGATATCATCTCTACCATGTACACCCGCGTGCCGCTGATGAATCTGTTCGGTGAGTATCCCCACGCTAAGCCACGCATCATCTGCGAATACGCCCATGCGATGGGCAACGGCCCTGGCGGCCTGACCGAGTATCAGAACGTCTTCGATCGCCACGACTGTATTCAGGGTCACTACGTCTGGGAGTGGTGCGACCACGGTATTCAGACCACGGATGCCAGCGGCAATACGTATTACGCCTACGGCGGCGACTTTGGTGATTACCCGAATAACTATAACTTCTGCCTCGACGGGCTGATCTACTCGGATCAAACCCCGGGACCCGGGCTGCGCGAGTACAAACAGGTGATTGCCCCGGTCAAACTACGCTGGCAGAAGGGCGAGCTGCACGTTGAAAACCGCCTCTGGTTTACCAGCCTGGATGATTACACCCTTCTCGTCGAGGTGCGTGCGGAAGGTGAAACACTCTACAGCCAGCCGCTTCATATCACTGGTCTCGCACCCAACAGTGCGCGCAGCATGCCTCTGGACCTGCCCGAACCCGATGAACGCGAAACGTTCCTGACCGTGCGCATCAGCAAAAACAGCCGCACGCGCTACAGCGAAGCCGGGCACGAGATCGCGGTGTATCAGTTCCCGTTAAACGCGCGTACGGCTCACGCCACGCCGTTTATTAACGCCAACGCGACGCCGCTGTTGCTGGAAGAGGATCGCCTGAGCTGCAGCGTGACCGGGCATAACTTCCGCGCCAGTTTCTCAAAAGTGACGGGAAAACTCTGCTCCTGGCAGGTTAACGGTGAGGAAAACATCACCCGCGAACCGAAGATTAACTTTTTCAAACCGATGATTGATAACCACAAGCAGGAGTATGAGGGACTGTGGCAACCCAACCACCTGCAGATCATGCAGGAGCATCTGCGCGGTTTCGAGGTTGAGCATCAGGACGATGCGGTCATCATCACGACCCGCAGCCTGATTGCCCCGCCGGTGTTTGATTTTGGTATGCGCTGCACCTATCGCTGGCGCATTGCCGCCGACGGGCAAATCAACGTGGAGCTGAGCGGTGAACGCTACGGCGATTACCCGCATATTATTCCGTGCATCGGCTTTACCCTCGGCATCAACGGCGAATTTGACCAGGTGAGCTATTACGGACGCGGGCCAGGAGAGAACTACCCGGACAGCCAGCAGGCCAGCACCATAGACCTGTGGCATACCACGGTGGATGAGATGTTTGAAAACTACCCGTTCCCGCAGAACAACGGTAACCGCCAGCAGGTGCGCTGGGCAACGCTTGCCAACCGCCACGGCAGCGGCCTGCTGGTGGTGCCTCAGCAACCCATTCACTTCAGCGCCTGGCACTACACGGCTGAGAACCTTCACGCCGCACAGCACTGCAACGAACTGCGGCGGTGCGAGGACATCACCCTCAATCTCGACCATCAGGTCCTGGGCTTAGGCTCCAATTCCTGGGGAAGCGAAGTGCTGGACAGCTGGCGCGTCTGGTTCAGACCGTTCCGCTACGGTTTCACCCTGCTCCCGCTGGAAGGCGGACAAACCGCCGCGCAGACGCTGGCGCGCCATCGGTTCGGCACCGGTTTCTTCTCCATGAATTCACACAGCGAGGCAGAAAAATGATCGTTCTGGATAGCCTGGAACAGTTCCAGCAGCTTTACCGTGCGGGCCGTAAATGGCAGCGCTGCGTAGAGGCCATCAACAATATCGACCACATCCAGCCCGGTGTTGCCCACTCGATTGGCGATTCGCTGGCCTACCGCGTGACCCGTGATGCCAGCACCGACGCGCTGTTCGTCGGTCACCGCCGCTATTTCGAGGTGCATTACTACCTGCAGGGCGTGCAAAAAATTGAGTATGCCGCAAAAGAAGCCCTTCAGCTTGTGGAGTGCTACCGCGATGAAACCGACCGCGAATACCTGAAAGGTGTGGGTCATACCGAACAGGTGCGCGAGGGGCATGTCGTGATTTGTGAGAATCATGAGGCGTATCGCTTTATCAGTGATACGCCGGCAAAAAAAATCGTCCTCTATGTGACCGTCGAAGACGGTTATTTCCATAACAAATAATAATCCAGCGGTGCCAGTGAAGCACCGCTCTCCTCCTCGTACCCGGAGAAATATTATGTCTGGAACCACTAAGCGTAATACCATCGGCAAATTCGGCCTGCTGTCGCTGACCTTTGCCGCCGTATTCAGTTTTAACAACGTGATTAATAACAATATCGAGCTGGGACTTGCCTCCGCGCCGATGTTCTTTTTAGCCACCTTGTTCTACTTCATTCCTTTCTGCTTAATTATCGCGGAGTTTGTCTCCCTGAATAAAAACTCCGAAGCAGGCGTCTACGCCTGGGTGAAAAGTTCGCTGGGTGGGCGCTGGGCGTTTATTACTGCCTACACCTACTGGTTCGTGAACCTGTTCTTCTTCACCTCGTTATTACCGCGCGTCATTGCCTACGCCTCTTACGCCTTTTTGGGATATGAGTACATTCTTACGCCGTTTGCCACTACGGTACTGAGCATGGTGCTGTTTGCCTTCTCGACCTGGGTGTCTACCAACGGGGCGAAGATGCTGGGGCCGATCACGTCTGTGACCTCTACGCTCATGCTGTTGTTGACCCTCTCCTATATTCTGCTGGCAGGTGCCGCGCTCATGGGCGGCGTACAGCCAGCCGACCCGATTACCGTTGACGCGATGATCCCTGACTTCAACTGGGCCTTCCTCGGTATTACCACCTGGATATTCATGGCTGCGGGGGGCGCAGAGTCCGTTGCGGTATACGTTAACGACGTTAAGGGCGGCTCAAAATCCTTCGTTAAGGTGATCATTCTGGCGGGGATTTTCATCGGCGTACTCTACTCCATCTCCTCGGTGCTGATTAACGTCTTCATCAGCAGTAAGGAGCTGAAGTTTACCGGCGGCTCGGTGCAGGTGTTCCACGGTCTGGCGGTGTGGTTTGGCCTGCCGGAAGTGCTGATGAACCGCTTTGTCGGCCTGGTCTCCTTTACCGCGATGTTCGGCTCCCTGCTGATGTGGACAGCCACCCCGGTCAAAATCTTCTTCTCTGAAATCCCGAGCGGCATTTTTGGGCCAAAAACCGTGGCGCTGAACGAGAACGGTGTGCCGGCGCGGGCGGCGTGGATCCAGTATTTGATCGTCATTCCGTTAATGATTATCCCAACCATGGGATCGAATACCGCGCAGGAGCTGATGAACACCGTCATCAACATGACCGCCGCTGCCTCAATGCTGCCGCCGCTGTTCATCATGCTGGCTTACCTGAATCTGCGCCGCAAGCTCGATCATCTTCCGCGCGATTTCAAAATGGGCTCACGCACCACGGGTATTGTGGTGGTGTCGATGCTGATTGTGATTTTTGCCATCGGCTTTGTGGCTTCAACTTTCCCTACCGGTGCCAATATTATGACGATTATTTTCTATAACGTCGGTGGCATTGTTTTATTCCTCGGCTTTGCCTGGTGGAAATACAGCAAATACGTCAGGGGATTATCAAAAGAACAACAACAAATAGAAGCGTCACCTGCCTCAAATATTCATTAACACTGAAGATGTGAATATTTTCTCATTGGGATGAGTGCATGAAAATTAAAAAGAAAACAATTGGGACACTGGCTGCCCTCTCTTTCTGCTGCCCTGCATTTGCCGCAGAAGACGCCCGACCCGCTGAACATGATGATACCCGAACCCCGGAAATCACCTCTCCGTCATTCCGTTTTTATGGCGAACTGGGGGTTGGCGGATATATGGATTTAGAAGGTCAGGATAAACATAAATACAGTGACGGGACCTATATTGAGAGCGGTCTGGAAATGAAGCACGGGCACTGGTTCGGCCTGATTTATGGCGAAGGCTGGACCGTACAGGCTGACCATCAGGGAAACGCCTGGGTACCCGACCACAGCTGGGGCGGATTCGAAGGAGGGCTTAACCGCTTTTACGGCGGCTACAAAACCGATAACAGCACTGAGATCATGCTCAGCCTGCGTCAGGACTCCTCCCTCGATGACCTGCAGTGGTGGGGGGATTTCACGCCCGATCTGGGCTATGTGATCCCCAACACTCGCGACATTATGTATGCGCTGAAAGTACAGAACCTCTCCGGGAACCTGCGCTATAGCGTCACCGCCACGCCTGCGGGGCACCATGACGAGAGCAAAGCCTGGCTGCACTTTGGCAAATACGATCGCTATGACGATAAGTATACCTATCCGGCGATGGCCAACGGCTATATCCAGTATGACATCGTCAAAGACGTCACCTGGATGAACGGCCTTGAAGTCACGGATGGCACCGGTCAGCTCTTTTTAACCGGCATTCTGTCGCCCAATCTGGCGGCGCGCGCCTGGCATCACACCGGGCGCGCCAGCGGCAAGGACGTCTCCGGCACAGAGACCGGGTATATGGTTAGCGCCATGGTTGAAGCGTTAAAAGGCGTCTATCTCTCCACCGCTTACAGCTATGCAAAGCACCGCCCGGACCACGCCGCCGATGAAACGACCTCGTTTATGCAGTTCGGTATCTGGTACGAGTACGGCGATGGGCGTTTTGCTACCGCTGCCGACAGCCGCTTCTATATGAAAAATGCCTCCGGCGACCCGAGCGATCGGATCTTCCTGATGCAATACGTCTACTGGTAAAAGGATCTTCCACCATGAAACTCAGCCTTACACCACTGGCCTGCGCGCTGGCGCTCAGTTTTTCGGCTCACGCCGCCAGCACAGCTGATTTTAAAAACGTCATCAACCGTACCGGTGCCCCGGCGTACATGCACGATTTCGACTATGACGACCACCAGCGTTTTAATCCCTTTTTCGATTTGGGCGCCTGGCATGGGCACTTACTGCCGAACGGGCCGCAGACCCAGGGAGGATTTCCCGGCGTAGCGCTGCTCACCGAAGAGTACATCAACTTTATGGCGACGAATTTCGATCGCCTGAGTGTGTATCAGAACGGCAAAAAAGTGGATTTTACCCTTGAGGCCTACAGTATTCCCGGCGCGCTGGTGCAGACGCTAAATGCCAAAGATGTCCAGATCGCGATGACGCTGCGCTTTGCCACCGCGCGCACCTCGCTGCTGGAAACCCGTATCACCAGCAAGACACCGCTCGACCTGGTGTGGGATGGCGAATTGCTGGAAAAGCTGGAGGCGAAAGAGGGCAAACCGCTGTCGGATAAAACTATCGACGGCGTGTATCCGGATTACCAGCGCAGGCTGGTCCCCACCCGTGACGGCCTGAAAGTGACCTTTGGCAAAGTGCGTTCCACCTGGGATCTGCTGACCTCCGGCAGTTCCGAATATCAGGTGCATAAATCCATCCCCGTCGACACCACCGTCGACGGGCATCGCTTTACCAGCCGGGCGCACATTACCGGCAGCACCACGCTGTATACCACCTATTCCCATCTGCTCAACGCGGATGAGGTGAAGCGGGAGCAGATGCCGATCCGCGATATTCTGGCGCGCCCGGCCGCCTATATGACGGCCTCGCAGCAGCGTTGGGAAGGCTATTTGCAGAAAGGGTTAACCAACCCAAACGCGACGCCAGAGCAAACCCGCGTGGCGGTGAAAGCCATCGAAACGCTGAACGGCAACTGGCGCTCACCGGGCGGCGCGGTGCGTTATAACACGGTGACGCCATCCGTCACCGGACGTTGGTTCTCCGGCAACCAGACCTGGCCGTGGGATACCTGGAAACAGGCCTTTGCCATGTCGCATTTCAACCCGGAGATCGCCAAAGAGAACATTCGCGCGGTATTCTCCTGGCAAATCAAACCCGACGATCCGGTCCGCCCGCAGGATGCCGGCTTTGTGCCGGATCTCATCGCCTGGAACCTGAGCCCGGAACGCGGCGGGGACGGCGGCAACTGGAACGAGCGCAATACCAAACCGAGCCTTGCCGCGTGGTCAGTGATGGAGGTGTACAACACCACTCAGGACAAGGCCTGGCTGGCAGAGATGTACCCTAAACTGGTGGCCTACCACGACTGGTGGTTACGCAACCGCGACCATAACGGCAACGGCGTGCCGGAGTACGGCGCGACGCGTGATAAAGCCCATAATACCGCCAGCGGTGAGATGCTTTTCACGGTGAAAAAAGGCGATAAAGAGGAATCGCTTTCCGGTCTGAACAACTATGCCCGTGTGGTCGACAAGGGCCATTACGACGGTCTGGAGATCCCGGCGCAGGTTGCAGCCTCGTGGGAATCGGGACGTGATGACGCCGCCGTCTTCGGTTTTATCGATCAATCCCAGCTGGATAAATACGTCGAAAACGGCGGCAAACGCAGCGACTGGACGGTGAAGTTTGCCGAAAACCGCGACAAAGAGGGCAGGCTATTGGGCTATTCGCTGCTGCAGGAGTCCGTCGACCAGGCGAGCTATATGTACAGCGACAATCACTATCTGGCACAGATGGCGAGCCTGCTGGGGAAAGAGCAGGAGGCCAGCCACTACCGCCAGCTGGCGGATAAGCTCGCGACCTACATCAATACTTGCATGTTCGACGCGAAAAGCGGTTTTTACTATGACATTCGCATCGAGGATAAACCGCTTCAGAATGGCTGTGCGGGTAAACCGATCGTCGAGCGCGGCAAAGGCCCGGAAGGCTGGTCGCCGCTGTTTAACGGTGCGGCAACGCAGGAACATGCTGATGCCGTGGTGAAGGTGATGCTGGATCCGAAAGAATTCAATACTTATGTGCCACTCGGGACGGCCGCGCTTACCAACCCGGCATTTGGCCCGGATATCTACTGGCGCGGCCGGGTCTGGGTCGACCAGTTCTGGTTTGGCCTGAAAGGGATGCAACGCTATGGCTACCGGGAACAGGCACAAACGCTGGCTGAAAACTTCTTTAAGCACGCAAAGGGGTTAACCTCTGACGGCCCGATCCAGGAAAACTACAATCCGCTGACCGGCGCGCAGCAAGGCGCCCCCAACTTCTCCTGGAGCGCAGCGCATCTGTACATGTTGTATAACGACTTTTTCCGTAAACATTAACGGAGGAGCGGTATGCTGTGCCGGGTAAGGCGTAGCCGCCACCCGGCATTTTTTACTCCCGGCGCGCAATATCCGCAAACTGCGCATCCAGCATTTTTGCCAGATCGCTGGCCGCCAGCTCAATATCCAGCCCGCGCTTGCCACCCGAAATATAGATCGTTTCAAAGGCCTGAGAAGGCGCATCTATCAGCGTCGGCAGGCGCTTTTTCTGCCCCAGCGGGCTGATGCCGCCCACCAGATACCCCGTCGTGCGTTGCGCCACCATCGGGTCGGCCATATCCACTTTTTTAGCGCCCAGCGCCTTCGCCACCTTCTTGAGATCCAGCTGCCCGGCAACCGGCGTCACCGCCACGGCGAGATGCTTCATATCGCCGTTGACCGCGACCAGCAACGTTTTATAAACCTGATCGGCATTCAGCCCCAGCTTACGCACCACTTCATCGCCAAAATTGGTTTCACTCGGATCGTGGTCGTAGGTATGGATCCGGAACGTAATCTTGTTTTTTTCGAGTAATTTAACGGCGGGAGTCATAGCAATCCTTCTTAGCCCGGACAATAAACGCCCTAAGCATACGCCTCAGAAGAGGCTAAAAAATAGCACCATCTTGCGCATATAGTGTTGGCAGTGATGGTCACTTTGAGCGACAATCGGCTCAACCGGGGGTCTCCTCCGGCATAATAACAACGATGAAATTCCTCTTTGACGGGCCAATAGAAATATTGGCCACTTTTTTATTTCAGCAACGACGGCAAATTTCCCTCGCCGTACAAATGTAATGCTCCCACCGCCACCACATACCGTCCCGCAGGCAGCGCGTGCAGCTTCTCGCACCACGCCTGATTACGCTCGTGCATCAGCACGTCATACAGCGATTCGCTGAAGGTCGCCGGCAGCGCCAGCCTGTCGACGACAGGAGGCGAATCCAGCCACCAGCTCACCATGGTCTGTAACAAACGGGCGTTGGTATGCCAGTGGGTCAGAGTATCTTCCAGCAGCAGTTGCCCGTCGTTCGGCATCTGGCGCAGCAGGGCAATCTGGCTGGCAGCGCCTTCCAGCTCGATAATAGGCAGTTGCCGCGCGCGCGCGGCATTCAACAGCTGGTAATCGATGCCGTAATCGCCCCGCAGACCCAGACGCTGTGCCTGGGTGGCCTGCAACACCATCGCGATCTGCCATAGCGGCTGGCTCTCAAGCATGGAGAGTGATAACCCGAGCTCGTCGGCAAGCCGCTCCAGCTCGACCAGCTGTGTGGCGCTAAGACGCTCATTCAGCGGAGGCGGTATCGCCAGGCCTGAGAAGGGCGACTCATCCCCGGAGATATCTGCTTCCACGACCAGCGCATCGGCGCTGTGCAGCCTGGCGATCAGCCCCTCGGGCAGGGGAGACATATCCCGGGTGCCCATATGGATGCTGCCAACCAGATGCAGATGCTGTCCGCCGGGCAGGGAGATATCGAGGCCGGGCCAGCGATAGCGGCGAGGGAACAGGGCGCGAAAAGATGCTTTTATACGTTGAAACAGACTCATACGCGCTCCAGGAAGTAAAAATTCATGCTAGCGCGTGGGGAGGGGCGGTGCAAGACGTCCTTGTCTTATGCACGTCGTTACTCTTTAGGTTTAAAGCGTAGCAGGCGGTTGGCATTGCTCACCACGGTAATCGAGGAGAGGGCCATGGCGGCACCCGCGACCACCGGGTTGAGCAGCGTACCGGTCAGCGGCCAGAGGATCCCGGCGGCGATCGGAATACCGAAGGCGTTATAGACAAAGGCTCCCAGCAGGTTCTGCTTCATGTTGCGCAGGGTGGCTTTCGAGATAGCGAGCGCGTCGGCCACGCCCATCAGGCTGTGGCGCATCAGGGTGATGGCCGCCGTTTCGATGGCGACATCGCTGCCGCCGCCCATGGCGATCCCAACGTCCGCCTGGGCCAGCGCCGGAGCGTCGTTAATGCCGTCGCCAACCATCGCCACCCGGCGACCCTGACCCTGCAGTTTGATAATCGCGTCCGCTTTGCCATCCGGCAGCACCCCGGCGATCACCTCATCTATACCGGCCTCGCGGGCGATAGCCTGGGCGGTGACGGCGTTATCCCCGGTAAGCATCACCAGACGATAGCCCGCGCGGTGCAGGCGTTGCAGCGCGCTCACGCTGTCAGCGCGCAGCGGATCGCGAACGGCAAGCAGCGCCACGGCCTGGCCATCCACCGCCAGCAACACCGGGGTCGCACCCTGCGCGGCATGCGCCTGCAGCTGCGCATCCAGCGCCCCGGTATCAATGCCATTTTCTGCCAGCAGGGCCTGGTTGCCCAACAGCAGCGTATGGCCATCGACCTCCCCGCTGACTCCCAGCCCGCGCAGGGTGCGGAAGTTATTCACCTGAGGCAGGACAGAATCTGCTTTCTCCAGAATCGCCCGCGCCAGCGGATGACTGGAGCCCTGTTCGAGCGCGGCGGCCAGGCGCAGGGCCTCGGCTTCACCGATCCCGCCCGTGGTCCCGACGGCAACGACCTGCGGCTTGCCCTCGGTGAGGGTCCCGGTTTTATCAAACACCAGCGTGTCCAGCGTGCTGGCGCGCTGCAGGGCATCGGCGTCGCGCACCAGCACGCCGGATTCTGCGGCACGGCCAACCCCGGAGATAATCGACATCGGCGTCGCCAGCCCCAGGGCGCACGGACAGGCGATGATCAGCACCGTGGTGGCGATCACCAGGGTGTAGACAATCTGCGGTGCGGGACCAAAGAAGTACCAGATGGCGGCGCTGAACAGAGCGATCCCGACCACGACCGGCACGAAGATGGCGGAAATTTTATCCGCCAGCTTGCCGATCTCCGGCTTGCTGCTCTGGGCCTGGCGCACCATACGGATGATGCGCGACAGGGTAGTGTGGCTGCCGACGGCGCTGGCGCGGAACAGCACGCTGCCGTCCTGCACCACCGTACCGGCGTGGACGCTCTCCCCGTCGCTTTTCTGCTGCGGCACCGGCTCACCGGTCAGCATCGCTTCGTCAAACCAGGCTTCGCCCTGAGTGATTTCGCCGTCCACCGGGACGCGATCCCCGGTGGTCAGACGCAGGATCATCCCCGCCTGAACTTCCGCCAGCGGCACGTTTTGTTCGCCATTTTCCGTCACTACCCGAGCGGTCGGCGGGGTTAAATCGAGCAATCTTTCCAGCGCTTTCGAAGAGCGCTGACGGGCCCGCGCCTCCAGCATATGGCCGAGGTTAATCAGGCCGATAATCATCGCGCTGGCTTCGTAATAGAGGTGGCGTGCTTCCATCGGGAACCACTGCGGCCAGACGTTAACGCTCATCGAGTAGAGCCATGCCGCGCCGGTGCCCAGCGCCACCAGCGTGTCCATGGTGGCGGTGCGGTTTTTCAGGCTTTTCCATGCGCTGGTATAAAAATGGCCACCGGCGAAGATCATCACCCCGAGGGTGAGAACGCCAATCGCCAGCCACAGCGTGCGGTTATCGTCGGTGACCATCATATTGTCACCGAGCATCCCCCAGCCCATCACCGGGATCCCCACCAGCAGGGCGACAATCGCTTGCCAGCGAAAACGTTTCATGGTGGCAATGGCCGTTTCCTGCTGGCGTTCACGGCGTTTGAGGTCATCTTCAATCGCCTCTGCACCGTAGCCCGCTTTTTCAACGGCCTGCACTAAATCAGCGGCGGAGGCACTGCCCATGATCAGCGCAGTGCGTTCCGCCAGGTTGACCCGTGCCTGTGCCACACCCGGAACGGCCTGCAAAGCGTTCTGCACCCGGGTGACGCAGCTGGCGCAGCTCATGCCGTTGATCAACAGCTGCTGGCTGTCATCACCGTCGTGAGCTGCCGGAAGCTCAGAGGGGGCCGCTGTCAGTGCTTCCGACGGAGTTGTTGACGCTGTCAGCGGATCAGCCTTTGGGTGGCTTAACGCCGCACCGTAACCGGCCTGTTTGATGGTGTCGATCAGGGCATCGGCGCTGGCGCTGCCGGTAACGGCGGCGTGGTCGATGGTGACCTCTGCGGTGTCAACGTCAGGGCGTTGCTCCAGACTCTCTTTAACGCGTTTGACACAGTGGCCGCAGGAGAGGCCGTCCAGTGTCAGATCGATGGTGTGAGACATACGAATACTCCTTATAAATCTCCAGCCAGATATTGACCGGAGGGACACTTTCATCTAACTGTTATGAAGGTTAAACCTTCCATCAAGGGGAAGGTCAAGGGGGAAACGTGAATATCAGTGATGTTGCCAAAAAAACCGGGTTAACCAGCAAAGCGATCCGCTTTTATGAAGAGAAGGGGCTGGTGACGCCGCCGCTGCGCAGCGAGAACGGCTACCGGAGCTACACGCAAAAGCACCTCGATGAACTCACGCTGCTGCGCCAGGCGCGTCAGGTGGGATTCAATCTGGATGAGTGCGGCGACCTGGTGAACCTGTTTAACGATCCCGCCCGACACAGCGCCGATGTTAAAAGCCGGACGCTGGAGAAGGTGGCCGAAATTGAACGCCATATCCTGGAGTTGCAGGCGATGCGCGACCAGCTGCTGGCGCTGGCCGAAAGCTGCCCGGGGGATGAGAGCGCCGAGTGCCCGATCATCGATAACCTCTCCGGCTGCTGCCATCGCAAGGCGAAGGTCTAGCCGCGAGCCGGGTTGAGCATAAACACTACCGTACCGCGATACCAGGGGGAGCGCTGGAGCTGCGCTTCGGCCAGAACATCCCGTTTGCCGCCCTGGACCAGCCCGAGCTTGAACGGAATGCGCAGCCGGGTAAGGGCGGGCAGATAGGCCTGATAGTTGTCTACCGTATGGCGACCCTGATAGCTCTGGATCACCAGCTCATCCACCGCCAGCGCGTTCAGCGTGGCGACATCCCCGGTTTTTGCCCAGTCCAGCAGCCCGGTCACCCCCAGCGAAAATTCGGGGGGCAGCTGCTGACGCAATTGCTGTAAAAAGCGTGCGTAGTCCGCCAGCTGGTGGGTGGCGGCATCAAAATCGACCTGCAAACCCACCACCTGATTTCCGGCGGCCTGCCAGCGCTGCATCAGGCGGACAATTCTCGGCACAATGGCCGGCGGCACGTCGAGAGTGGTGAAGCGCACGGTCAGCCAGAGGCAGGGAAACGTCAGGCGGCTGACCGGCAGACCGAGGCGCTGAAACACCACCTCATTCGGCCGGGCCAGCACTTCCCCCTGATGCAGATAGACCGTTTGCGCCTCTTTCAGCGCCTCGCTGGCCTTCACGCCCGACCACAGCCAGAAGGCCGGGTGCTCGCGGGCGGTGACGGTATCCGCCTGCGCCTGTCCGGCCAGCAGCGCGGCTACCAGTAGTATTTGAGTTTTTGCGCCCACGGGCTGCCCGGATACTGCGTTTTTAACTGCGAGAACCAGCCTTTGCGCTGGGATTTTTCCACGTCTGCTCCGCCACATTCGTTATAGCCGGACGGGGCGTAACACATGATGGCCCGATAGAGCGCGTAGCTCTTATCTTCATGCTCTGCCTTCGGCGACGCGATGACCTGCTGGTAGTAGGCCTGTCTGTTGAATTGCCCATAAGGTTCTTTGCGGTGAATAGCCGTCTCCAGCACGTCGTTGCCCGCGCTGTCTTTCCAGACATCAACATGGGTATTCGAGGTGCGGAAGAACTCGCCCAGACAGTTCAGAGCATGAGCATCTTTAGCGTTCTGGCTGAGCACCTGCACGGTGTCATCCAGGCTACGGCAGACGTAACCGGCTTCGGCGGCATCACCGTTCCAGTCGAAGGCGGTGAGATTCACGTCGTCAAACGCCTTGCCCACAACGGGTGGCGTAATGGCGCTGATGAGTTTTCTGTCGCTTAACCAGTCGCTAAAGCGGTTTTCCGTTAAGTCGCGTACCAGCAAGGTATGCAGCGCAATGGTGCGCTCTTCGTTGTTGGGCCCCTGGCTGGCCTGCTGGCGTAACCGCTCAGGCGAAGCCACCGCTTTCAGCACCCGGGAGCGAAAACGCAGGTTGGTAACGGCGCTATCCGCGGCAAAAATCGCCTCTGTGTTGCCACTAAAGACCAGGGTCGCCGCCAGTTTAGCCTGCACGTACTGCTGCTGTTCAGGATCCTGGCTGAGTTTCAGCAGCTTCAGCCAGAAATCGCGTGCCGCGGGCCACTGCTTTTGCGCCATCAGCGCGTCGCCGTACAGGACCTGCTCGCTGAAGGCGAGAATATCGTGCGCCGGGAGTTTCTCAGCCGGTTTAACGGCCTGAAGAATGGCGGCGTGGTTATCCGTCGCCTGCCACAGGTTCAGCTGTAAATTGCGCCACAGCGCCAGCTTGCCGCTCTGTTCAAACGCCGGTTTGCTGCCGTTGAGATCCTCCTGGGTCAGGATCGGTTTCTCGTCGCTGTTCAGGCGAAGGGCGCGCAGCAGTTCGATATAGCTGACCCGCGGCGCATCGGGGAAGGCCTCCCGTACGGCGCGACCGTAGAACTGCATGCCGTAGACATTATCGTATTCTGTCACCAGCCCGCGCAGCGCCTCAGCATTCTCAGCCTGCTGGAAGCGCTGCTCGTACAGCCCCGCCAGCTGCGGCCACGCCTGCAGATACCAGTTGATGCGACGCAGCATGCCGCGCGCCGAATCGGCATAATGGCCCTCCGGCCAGCGCTGGAGATAGGCCAGGGCGGCTTTCTGCGCCTGTTCAGCGGCCGGGCGGTCGATGCGATCGATATCAAAATCGCCGTATTCTCCCGTGCTGTTCTGGCTGCTTTTGTTCAGCGCCGTGCGCATCAGCATATAGTTAGCGGTCTCTGCCAGCCACGGACGATCGCTGTCGACAAGCAGGGTAAACGCCCGATCCGCGCCGTCGTAATCCCCGGCATAAAAACGGGCTGCTCCCGTCAGATAGGTTTTATAGGGCAGGGCAGGCGACTCCGCCGGGAGGGCCGCCAGGGAAGACGAGATCTGCTCATCGGTTGCGCCGGCGTATAACCCCAGACGCGCCTGACCCAGAGCATGGCGCTGTTCCGCCGTCAGCGAGTCGTCCGCCAGCAGCGCGGCAAAAAACTGGCTGAGGCTGTCGGCACTGTTCGAGACGAAGCGGTTTTCCTGCTCGCCGTCCTGATGGGTTTCGACGGGCTCAAGCTGCAACGCGGCCAGCTGCTGGTTGAGCAGGCTCTCTTCAGCCGGTTTATCCGCCGCTGCGGTGGGCGGCGTCTCCATGTCGTCCCACTCCGGGTGGTAAGCAAAGTAGAAGTCGCGGGAGCGGGTGATATCCGCAGGCATCGACTGGACCGGCAGGGCGAAGGATTTGGCTTCGCTCAGCAGACGCAGCAGGTTGTCGCGGGAGTCGTTGCCGGGCGTCAGCACCGGGTCCCCTTTCAGCAGACAGTGCTCATCGCTCCAGTTGCAGTCTTCCATATCAAAGGAGGCGAATGCCGGTGCGGCGCTCGCCAGTAGTGCGCTAACGCTGATTGCCAGCGTTGTCTTCCTGACCATCATGCTCATCCTGTTGTTATCGGGAAAGGGCCCGGACGCGAAGGGTGATCCCTTCGACGGCCACCACCTCAACTTTGGTGCCGGCGCTTAAATCGTCGTCGGCAATGACCGGCCACGAGCTGTCGCCGACGCGCATATGACCGCGCCCGTTTAGCAGGGCGGTATCAAGGGTAAACTGCATCCCCACCAGCTGCTGTCCGCGCTGGTTGAGCCGGGCATCGGCGGGCTTTTGCCTGCGCACCTGCCTTGAGAGCCAGCGCCACCACAGCCATGCGGCCGTCAGGGTCAGCACCGCAAACAGCGCCCCCTGCCAGGCCCAGTCGAAGGGCAACAGCCAGACCAGTAGCCCGGTGATAACCGCCGCCACGCCGCTCCACAGCAGATAGCCGTTGCCGCCGAGCATTTCGGCCGCCAGCAGCAGGCCGCCAAGGCTCAGCCAGAAGACATGCGGATGTGCCGCGATCGTCTCGATCATAATTTGCGCTCGTTGCCGCTGTTTTTGATCAGTTCCGCGATGCCGCCGATCGCGCCCATCAGGCTGCTGGCATCCAACGGCATCATCACCACCTTGCTGTTGTCCGCCGAGCCGATCTGTTGCAGCGCTTCGGTGTATTTCTGCGCCACGAAATAGTTAATCGCCTGGATATCTCCGGCAGCGATCGCTTCCGAGACCATCTGGGTGGCGCGGGCTTCCGCTTCCGCCGAACGCTCCCGGGCTTCAGCCTGTAAAAATGCGGACTGGCGTTCGCCCTCGGCTTTGAGGATCTGCGACTGTTTTTCCCCTTCGGCCTTCAGGATCTCGGCCTGGCGTACCCCTTCGGCCTCCAGAATGTAGGCGCGCTTGGTTCGTTCGGCCTTCATCTGGGCGTTCATGGAGGTGATCAATTCTGCGGGCGGACGCACGTCGCGAATTTCAATACGGGTGACTTTGATGCCCCACGGGTTAGTGGCTTCATCAACGATGTGCAGCAGGCGGGTGTTGATGCTGTCGCGCTGGGAGAGCATCTCGTCCAGCTCCATGGAACCCAGAACGGTACGGATGTTGGTCATCGTCAGATTAATGATCGCCAGCTCAAGGTTACTCACCTCGTAGGCCGCTTTCGGCGCGTCGATCACCTGAATAAAGCATACCGCGTCGATGGTGACGTTGGCGTTATCCCTGGAGATGACCTCCTGAGAGGGGATATCGAGCACCTGCTCCATCATATTGATCTTGCGACCAATGCGGTCCATGAACGGCACCACCAGGCTTAAGCCCGGCTGCAGCGTGTTGGTATAACGGCCAAAACGCTCAACCGTCCACTGATAGCCCTGCGGTACGATTTTCACCCCGGCGGCAACAATGACCAGCGCGACGAAGATCAGAATAGGGATGACGATGAACATATAAAACCTCCTGTTTTGTATTCCATGTTGCGATAACAACTGTTCGTTTGTTGCCCATAAGTATACCGATAAACAGGCGCAAATTCGCGCCGAATCAGTGGTGCGGGCTGGATCCAGACATAAAAAAGCCCCGCTAAAAATAGCGGGGCGGGACAAAAAAACATCAGAATGCAGGTGGTCAGGCGTCGGGCCCGGTCCAGGAGAAGTCGGAGATATACTGCTCGCCGGCTTCATTGATCGCGCGTGACAGCGCGGCATAATATTTTTCCAGACCGATAGCTTCAATCTGCTGCAGCTGCTCGCGTACCGGGGCACAGAACAACCCGGCATTCCCGGCTTCGACGCGCTTATTGTTAGGCGGCAGGTCGCCGGTGATGGCCTTAAACCAGGTGCGGATCCCCTGCTTAAGGTTGTTTGGTGCCTTCGCCAGATTGTCGATACCGGTCAGCACCTGCAGGGTGGGGAACCGATCCTCCGCAACGGCGCTTTTCAGACGCGCAAAGAACTGGCTGAACAGCTCGAACGAGCCCAGCTCGATGATTTTGGGTTTGGTGGTTTTGCCATTTTTATTGCCGATCTTGCTTGCGGCAGGCGTGCTGGACGGCACGACCCCTGTCTTATGCAAGTCTAATCCGAACAGCAAATTGCAGTGGGCACGACGCTCTTTCAGCGGATAAGACATCAGCACGTCGATAAAAGTCGTCGCCATCACATCCGACAGCTTATGGTTAATGAGCCACTGGGTGCGGGAAAAGTCAGCAGGGGAGACAAACCACTCCGGAACCTCATCGTAACGCTTCGATTTCCCTTTCCCATCGAATTCAATGAAGTGCGTACCGTTATCGAAGGCAAATTTGCAGTTTTTAAAGCTGACAATAGTGGTATTAACGATCAACGCTTTTTTTACAAAATCAACCACTTCAGGGCCAATAACAAAGCTGGTGATTGCCGAGGAATTGATGACTTGCATTAATGTTTCTACATCAGGAACGCCGGGCTTCAGGGAGGTGAACTCATAAAAGATGTGTGTCATGCCGCATACTTCCTATAGTTATTAGCCTGCCATTTCAAACGCGAAAAAGTTTATCATCTCTTGCAGGATGAGGCCATTAGCTACAGATGCGGGATGTTTGTGTCGATCACAAATGGAAGATAAAGGTTACTCCTGATGGGGGTAGTGTAAAAAAATGAGGACATTTTAAAGACTGCGATGCGCAGAGATAAGTCTCGTTATCTGTTTGCCAGAATTAAACATTAATAAGACTTAAGTGAAGCCGTTTTTGAAATGAAAAAGGCCGCCATAACGGCGGCCAGAAGTGGATTTTAGAACGGAGCGAGGGGATTAAAAATCGCCTGAGATGCCCGCTCCGGCCATCCAGCCATTATCGAAGGAGCTGGATGCCTGCATGTTGACGGCAACATGCGGGGTCACGCTTTTCTGCAGACCGGCAGCCAGGGCTGCACCATCGCCATTCGCCGTACCCGTCGACAGTGCCCATGAATTATCGGAGTGATAATGCAGGCTGGACATCGCCGCGGCGTTATTCAGACCCCGTTTAAGATCTTCACGGGTGTCATCAATCTCTTTCGCGTTACGCTCAATCGACTGGCTGTTGCGGGAGATGCGTTGACTGTTGCTGTCGATACGCTGGCTGTTACCTGAGATACGCTGGCTGTTGTTATCGATACGCAGGCTGTTGCCCGAGATGCGCTGGCTGTTGTTGTCGATATTTTGGCCGTTGGTCTCGATACGCTGGCTATTGCTCGCGATGCGTTGATCGTTAGTCTCTATCTGGCTGCGGTTAGTTTGATCGACATAGTAGCTGTTCACCTCGCTAACGATCCTGACGGTGTAGCTGTTGTCCGCAGTTTGACTGGTGCTGGCGGTCTTCTTTGCAGGTGCTGACGGCTGGGCATCGGCACCTGCGCTGGTCACGGTCAGTGGAGTTGTCTGACTATCCACCAGGGTCACACTTCCGGTATCTGCTTTTTGCGCGTTGATGACGGTATTGTCCGGCATCCCCTTAACCAGCGTGGTTGGCATAGTTTGCTGGTTAACGACCTGCACCGTTGTGGTCGGCAGCGGTTGAGGTGAAGGAATATCGCCAGCCGCTGGCTGCAGGCTCAGGATAGGCTGAATGGTTTTGATTTCATATGCCGGGGCTAGTGGCGTAGTTGGCGTAGGCGGCGCGACGATCGGCTGCGGAGTGTTGTTGGCCAGCGTTTGCGGTTTAACCGGCACGTTGTAGGTCGGCGTTGGCGGCGCAACGATTGGCTGCGAGGCGTTGGTGGTCAACAGCGTCTGCGGTTTAACCGGCACATTATAGGTTGGTGTCGGCGGAGCCACAATTGGCTGTTGGGTGTTGTTTGTCGTCAGCGTCTGCGGTTTTGGCGGCACGTTATAGGTTGGCGTCGGCGGGGCCACGATTGGCTGCGCGGTGCTGGTGGTCAGCGTCTGCGGTTTTGGCGGCACGTTATAGGTTGGCGTCGGCGGGGCCACGATTGGCTGCGCGGTGCTGGTGGTCAGCGTCTGCGGTTTTGGCGGCACGTTGTAGGTTGGCGTCGGCGGGGCCACGATTGGCTGCGAGGCGTTGGTTGTCAACAGCGTCTGCGGTTTTGGTGGCACATTATAGGTTGGCGTCGGCGGGGCCACGATCGGCTGCGGAGTACTGGGGGTCGTCAGCGTCTGCGGTTTAACCGGTACGTTGTAGGTCGGCGTCGGCGGCGCAATGATTGGCTGCGGAGTGTTGTTGGCCAGCGTCTGCGGTTTAACCGGCACATTATAGGTCGGCGTCGGCGGGGCCACGATTGGCTGTGTAGTGCTGGTGGTCGTCAGCGTCTGCGGTTTCACCGGCACGTTATAGATCGGCGTCGGCGGGGCCACGATCGGCTGCGTAGTGCTGTTGGTTGTCAGCGTCTGCGGTTTAACCGGCACATTATAGGTTGGCGTCGGCGGGGCCACGATTGGCTGCGAGGCGTTGGTGGTCAACAGCGTCTGCGGTTTAACCGGCACATTATAGGTTGGTGTCGGCGGAGCCACAATTGGCTGTTGGGTGTTGTTTGTCGTCAGCGTCTGCGGTTTTGGCGGCACGTTATAGGTTGGCGTCGGCGGGGCCACGATTGGCTGCGCGGTGCTGGTGGTCAGCGTCTGCGGTTTTGGCGGCACGTTGTAGGTTGGCGTCGGCGGGGCCACGATTGGCTGCGAGGCGTTGGTTGTCAACAGCGTCTGCGGTTTTGGTGGCACATTATAGGTTGGCGTCGGCGGGGCCACGATCGGCTGCGGAGTACTGGGGGTCGTCAGCGTCTGCGGTTTAACCGGTACGTTGTAGGTCGGCGTCGGCGGCGCAATGATTGGCTGCGGAGTGTTGTTGGCCAGCGTCTGCGGTTTAACCGGCACATTATAGGTCGGCGTCGGCGGGGCCACGATCGGCTGCGAGGCGTTGTTGGCCAGAGTTTGCGGTTTAACCGGCACGTTATAGGTTGGCGTCGGCGGGGCCACGATCGGCTGCGTAGTGCTGTTGGTTGTCAGCGTCTGCGGTTTAACCGGCACGTTATAGGTTGGCGTCGGCGGGGCCACAATTGGCTGCGGAGTGTTGTTGGTCGTCAGCGTCTGCGGTTTAACCGGCACGTTATAGGCCAGCTTCGGTGGCGCAACGATCGGCTGTGGAACGTTATATATCACTGGCTTTGGTGGGACGGCCTGCACCGGCAGCGGTGGGGCTTTGAGGGGTTGTGGCATTGGCGCGACAGGAATGGCTGTCGGCGCAATCGAACCATCTTTGAATGCGTTGCGTGCGGCCTGCAGCTGCGTCTGAGCAAATTTAACCTCATTGCGGCGTTGGCTGATTAAATTTAAAGCATCAAGATGCGTCCGGGCGGCAGCTGCGGCTTCAGGCGATCCCGCCTGGTACTGATGGATCACATTCATCATATCGACATTGGTCACGCGTTCGGCCCTGAGCGCGGCGGCGTAATTTTTTTGTGCAAAGTGGTCAAATTCCAGCGCGCCTTTCAGGTTCGCTGCTGCTTGATCCGAACTTATCGCATACGCAGCCGGGGCAGTAACGCACAGCGACACTGCCGATGCGATCAGTTTCAACGTGGTTTTCATCTCTACATATCCTGAGGTCAATCGTTTGATCAAAATGTAAATTGCAGAGTGGCAGAGAGTATGAGGGCTCTGGCTCTGAAGTATTTGCAGATGTCTTTATTGTCTTTTTGTTGTCTTGTGTATAACTAAAGCCATTTTTAATGGTCATTTTTTCTGGATTCTAACCATTAAATAGTTATTGGCAAGTCAATTAACGATCAATTTTTATTGTCTGCAGTTAGTCTAATTTCAAACGAAAGAAGGGTATGCTTCGCTTAGAGAAAAATGTTACCTAAAGTGTGTGATTAGTCTTTTTGGTAGAATATTGTGATCAAATTTACGTTTGGTAACGCTTTTTGGCCGTTGCCAGACGGGTTTTTTATTGATTCGTTAAGATGTTGTTATTTTCTTGCGTGCGTGTAAGTAGTCTTTATATAGACTTATTTAAGTCTTTATTGGTTTTAAAGTGAGGGTCGACTGATAAGGTAATAAAAACAGTCAATCTGTCCATAGACTGAAAATATTTAGTCGTCAGCTATCAGGCGGAAATGATACGGAGAGGTTAAATCAGATGAGCAGGCCCGGTAAGCGAAGTATTACCGGGCACAGGCAGGGGATCAGTACAGCAGGGCGTAAAGCTTACGGCGATAGGCCGAGGCCAGGGAGTCGCCTGTCCCGAGCGCGGCCAGAATTTCCTGGAACGTTTTACGCGCCTGACCATCAGCGGCAGCCAGATCGGTTTTCAGATGGCTGAACAGCAGTTCCAGCGCCTCTTCATTACGACCAACCTGATGCAGCTGCAGTGCCAGCTGGCTGGCCAGTGCGGCATCGGCAGGGTTGGCGGCGACGTGCTGCTGTAGCTGCTGAATTTCCGGAGTATCCGCGGCCTGCTTCAGCAGTTCAATCTGCGCCACCAGCCCCTGATAACGGGTATCTTGATCCTGCAGAGGGATGGTTTTCAGCACCACTTCGGCATCTTCGGAACGTTTTAAGATAATCAGCGTTTCGGCTAGCAATAAGCCAATTTCGCTGTTCTGACCGGAGAGCTGCCAGGCCTCTTTCAGCAGCGGCAGGGCTTCATCATGTTTGCCTTCGGCCATCAGTGCTGCCGCCTGCTGCGCTTTCAGCTCTTCTTCGCGCGGCAGCACTTTATCCAGCAGGGCGCGGACTGCCTCTTCCGGCTGCGGCCCCTGGAAGCCATCAACCGGCTGACCGTTCTGGAACAGATAAACCGTTGGGATGGCGCGCAGGCCAAACTGCGAGGCGATCATCTGCTCGGCGTCGCAGTCCAGTTTTGCCAGAATGAACTGACCGTTGTACTGGGCCGCAAGCTTCTCGAGCACCGGCGTCAGCTCCAGACAGTGCTGACTCCGTTCAGACCAAAAGTAGAACAGCACCGGTTTGGTCATCGACTGTTCAAGGGTCTGGTGCAGGTTTGCTTCGGTAATGTTGACAATATTCTGTACGGACATGCGGCATTCTCTGTTATGAGTTTTTATTTACATGGGGGCGTGGCGCGTGGCTTCAACTCAGCCCTGTAAAATTTTGTCCATCATCCGGCCAGGCAGCAGGCGCTTCAGCAGGCCAACGGCATGGGTCACCAGCGTGACCGGATAACGCATTTTCGGGTTTTTGCTCTCAAAAGCATGGCGCACTTTGGCGACCACCGCCTCCGGTCCCAGCGTAAAACGCGCGGCAATACCGGGATTTTCTACCGGCTTGTCGGCCTGGGTCTGGTTAACGTTGTCGGTAAAGCGGGTGCGGATGGGGCCCGGCTCAATCAGGCTCACCTTAATCCCGCTGTGGCGTAACTCCATGCGCAGCGCATCCGACCAGGCTTCCAGCGCGTATTTGCTGGCGGCATAAGCCCCACGGCCCGGCGTGGAGATCAGCCCCATCACCGAGGAGGTCATCACAATCCGCCCTTCGCCGTGCGGCAGCATGGCGGGCAGCAGGCGCATGGTGAGCTGATGGACACCAAAAAAGTTGGCGGAAAATTGCTGTTCAAGCTTTTCGCGGGTGACTGTCTGCAGCGGGCCATAAACGCCGAAACCGGCGTTGTTAAACAGCCCGTACAGACGATTATTGGTAAGCGCGATCACCTCATCGGCGGCGCGCTCAATGCTGTCGGCACAATCCAAATCCAACTGCACACCGGTAAAACCCATCCCGTTCATCCGTTCAACGTCTTCGGGTTTGCGGCAGGCGGCCAGCACCCAGAATCCCTGGCGCTTCAGTTCAAGGGCGCTTTCAAGGCCAATTCCGCTGGAACATCCTGTTATTAAGACCGATTTTTGCATAACTTTACCTGTCAGGATCTCCGCTGAATTACGAGTCATGTTTAACTAAAGGAGCCAGCCGGGTCGCCATCCAGTCGGCAATAAACGGCTGTGCGTCCCGGTTGGGGTGAATACCGTCATCCTGCATCCACTGCGGCTTCAGGTAGACCTCTTCCATAAAAAAGGGCAGCAGCGGAACATCGAACTCTTTGGCAAGCTTCGGATATATCGCGCTGAAGGCTTCATTATACCGACGACCGTAGTTGGCGGGCAGGCGAATTTGCATCAACAGCGGCTGCGCATTGGCCGCGCGGATATCCTGCAAAATTTTGCGCAGGGTCTGCTCCGTCTGCTGGGGCTGGAAACCGCGCAGACCGTCATTGCCGCCGAGCTCCACCAGCACCCAGCGCGGCTGATGCTGCTTCAGCAGGGCCGGGAGGCGCGACAGCCCCTGCTGGGAGGTATCGCCGCTGATGCTGCCATTGATCACCGACGTTTTGGTCTGCCATTTATCGTTCAGCAGGGCAGGCCAGGCGGCACTGGCTGCCATCCGGTAGCCCGCGCTGAGGCTATCGCCCAGAATTAATAACGTGTCCGCCGCCGCGGCACGAAATGTCATCAGAATCAGAAACAGGAAGGGCAAATGCCAGCGGAAAACATTGTTGAAGTTCATCATCTTAAGAAGTCCGTGGGTCAGGGTGAGCACGAGCTTTCCATCCTTACCGGAGTTGAACTCATTGTCAAACGCGGGCAGAGCATCGCCCTGATTGGGGAGTCGGGCTCCGGAAAATCCACGTTGCTGGCGATCCTCGCCGGTCTGGATGACGGCAGCAGCGGTGAGGTCCATTTGGTCGGGCAACCGCTGCACAGCCGCGATGAAGAGGCGCGCGCCGCTCTGCGGGCGAAGCACATTGGCTTTGTTTTCCAGTCGTTTATGTTGATACCGACCCTCAATGCGCTGGAGAACGTCGAGCTGCCGGGGCTGCTGCGCGGCGAGAATACCGCCCACAGCCGCGAGAGCGCAAAAGCCCTGCTGGAGCAGCTTGGGCTGGGCAAACGCCTCGATCACCTTCCGGCGCAGCTCTCCGGCGGCGAGCAGCAGCGCGTGGCGCTGGCCCGCGCCTTCAACGGGCGCCCGGACGTGCTCTTTGCCGATGAACCTACCGGCAACCTCGATCGCCAGACCGGGGACAAAATTGCCGATCTGCTCTTTTCCCTGAACCGCGAGCACGGCACCACGTTGATCCTCGTCACCCACGACCCACAGCTGGCGGCCCGCTGCGACCGCCGCCTGCGTCTGGTGAACGGTGAACTGAGGGAGGAAGCATGATTGCCCGCTGGTTCTGGCGCGAATGGCGTTCCCCCTCGCTGCTCATCGTCTGGCTGGCGTTAAGCCTGGCGGTGGCCTGTGTGCTGGCGCTTGGCAGCGTCAGCGATCGGATGGAAAAGGGGCTCAGCCAGCAAAGCCGTGAGTTTATGGCCGGCGACCGGACGCTGCGCAGCTCCCGCGAGGTGCCGCAGGCGTGGCTTGAGGAGGCGAGAAAAGAGGGGCTGAAGGTTAGCGAGCAGCTGAGCTTCCAGACCATGACCTTTGCCGCCGATACGCCGCAGTTGGCGAGCGTAAAGGCTGTCGATGATATTTATCCGATGTACGGCGAACTGCAAACCAACCCGCCGGGCCTGAAACCGGCCCCGGGCACGGTGCTGCTGGCGTCGCGTCTGATGGCGCTCCTGAATTTAAAAACCGGCGACAGCATCGACGTTGGCGATGCCCGGCTTAAAATTGCCGGGGAAGTGATTCAGGAGCCCGACTCCGGGTTTAACCCGTTCCAGATGGCGCCGCGTCTGCTGATGAATACCGCGGATGTGGCCAACACCGGGGCGGTACAGCCCGGGAGCCGCGTCACCTGGCGCATTAAGTTTGGCGGTACACCCGCACAATTAGCGAGTTATGAGAAGTGGCTCCTGCCGCAGCTGAAGCCGGAGCACCGCTGGTCCGGGATGGAGCAGGAAGACGGGGCGCTCGGCAAGTCGCTGGAGCGTTCCCAGCAGTTCCTGCTGCTCTCGGCGCTGCTGACGCTGTTGCTGGCGGTGGCGGCAGTGGCGGTGGCGATGGGTCACTACTGCCGAAGCCGCTACGACCTGGTGGCGATCCTCAAAACCCTGGGAGCGGGCAGAGCGCAGCTGCGTAAGCTGATTGTCGGCCAGTGGCTGATGGTGCTTGCGCTCTCCGCGATGACCGGCGGGGCGATGGGGCTGCTGTTTGAAAAAGTGCTGATGGTGCTGCTCAAGCCGGTGCTGCCTGCCGCCCTGCCGCCAGCCAGTCTCTGGCCGTGGCTGTGGGCGATTGGCGCGATGATCGTCATCTCGCTGCTGGTGGGGCTGCGTCCGTACCGCCTGCTGCTGGCGACCCAGCCACTGCGCGTCCTGCGCAGGGACGTGGTGGCCAGCGTCTGGCCGCTGAAATTTTACCTGCCGGTTATCGTGGCGGTGGTGGTAGTACTGCTCGCCTGGCTGATGGGCGGCAGCATGCTGCTGTGGGCGGTCCTGGCCGGGGCGGTGGTGCTGGCGCTGCTCTGCGGCGTGCTGGGCTGGATGCTGCTCAGCGTGCTGCGCGGGCTGACGGTGAAATCGCTGCCGGTGCGTCTGGCGGTGAATCGCCTGCTGCGCCAGCCGTGGTCGACCCTCAGCCAGCTGTCGGCGTTTTCGCTGTCGTTTATGCTGCTGGCATTGCTGCTGGTGCTGCGCGGCGACCTGCTGGATCGCTGGCAACAGCAGCTCCCGCCGGAGAGCCCGAACTATTTCCTGATCAATATCGCCCCGGAGCAGGTCACGCCGCTGAAGGCGTTCCTGGCTGAGCATCAGATTATCCCCGAGTCGTACTACCCCATCGTGCGGGCGCGCCTGACCCAGATTAACGGCCAGTCCACCGAGGGCCATAAGGATGAATCCCTCAACCGCGAACTGAACCTGACCTGGCAGGATAAGCGCCCGGATCATAACCCGATCGTTGCCGGCAGCTGGCCGCCAAAAGCGGGGGAAGTGTCGATGGAGGAGGGGCTGGCAAAACGCCTCAACGTCGGGCTGGGCGATATGGTGACCTTTACCGGCGATACCCAGGACTTTAGCGCTAAAGTCACCAGCCTGCGCAAAGTCGACTGGGAGAGTCTGCGGCCGAACTTCTTCTTTATCTTCCCTTCCGGGGCGCTGGACGGACAGCCCCAGAGCTGGCTGACCAGCTTCCGCTGGGAGAACGGCAACGGCATGCTCACCCAGCTTAACCGCGAGTTTCCCACCATCAGCCTGCTGGATATTGGGGCGATCCTCAGACAGGTCGGGCAGGTGCTGGAGCAGGTAAGCCGGGCGCTGGAGGTGATGGTGGTGCTGGTAACGATTTGCGGCATCCTGCTGCTGCTGGCCCAGGTGCAGGTCGGAATGCGTCAGCGCCATCAGGAGCTGGTGGTCTACCGCACCCTGGGGGCGGGTAAAAAGCTGCTGCGTACCACACTGTGGAGCGAGTTTGCCCTGCTGGGGCTGGTGGCAGGCCTGGTGGCGGCCATTGGCGCTGAAACCGCGCTGGCGGTACTGCAAACCCGCGTGTTCGACTTCCCGTGGGAGCCGGACTGGCGGCTGTGGGCGATCCTGCCGCTCTGCGGGGCGGTGATGCTCTCTCTGTGCGGCGGCTGGCTGGGGGCCCGTTTATTGAAAGGCAAAGCCCTGTTCCGGCAGTTCTCCGGCTAATTCCCCGCCATAATCGTCACGCACCGGTTTTTATACCGGTGCGTGACGCCTAAGTAGCATAAAAAGATAACTCGTTGAATTTTAGTGGCACAAATCATTAAAAACCGGACAACACAGCCGGATAAATCCTGGTTAATATTCACCTGCTAAATAAATGGCAGTGTGTCTATTAAGGAAAAATAATGACCATAACTAAAAAAGCGCTGGCGGTAGCGATCGGCGCAGCAGTGGCATTGGCATCTTTTGCATCCCAGGCTGAAATCACCGTACTGAAGCAGGATCCGCAGGTGGGTGACCCGCTGAGCCGCCTGAATTTCACCGTTGGCGGCAGTATTCGTCCTCAGTTCCAGAACATGACCGGTGACGACGGCAAGAACAGCTACAAGCGTAACGGCTTTGACGGCGGCACCCGCTTCCGTTTCGCAGCAGATTACTACCTGTTTGATGACATCAGCTGGATCAGCTACTACGAGCTGGGCGTTAACATTCCGGCCCAGTTCGACTGGGACAATCACCATGCCGACGGCGCGCATGACACCTCCCGCCGTATGCTCTACACCGGCCTGAAGAGCGACACCTGGGGCACCCTGACCTTCGGTCAGCAGAACAGCGTTTATTACGATGTGGTTGGCGCGAAAACCGATATCTGGGACTACGATATGATCGGTCAGGCACCGGGTAACGGCATCAACGGCGACTACGACGGTTCTTACCGTTCACGCCAGATGCTGAAGTACAAGAAAACCCTCGGCGATGCTGACATCTATGCCTCTTACCTGTTCGAAGATAGCGAATATCTGCCGGGCAACGGCCTGCGTTACAAGCGTAAAGGCGGCGGTTCACTGGGTCTGGATTATCGTCTGACCACCGATCTGACCTGGGGTGCAGCCTGGAACTACACCCGCGCCGACATGCGTAACCCGGATAACGGCGACAGCAAGTCCTGGGATCAGAACATCCTCGGTACCGCGCTGAGCTGGACCCCGGATAACTGGACCTTCTCCGCAGGCGGCGGCTGGTATCAGAACTTTATGACCAGCAAAAAAGTGTCGGTAAACGACTACTTCGCGGGCGACGCGTGGGGTATTGAGTACTTCGCGGGCTATAAATTCCCGATTGGTCAGTATGCGGTGAAATCCATCCAGCCTTACTTCATGGGGGACCGTATTGAAACCATGAATGGCCGTAACTACCAGCGCATCGATAACGGCGTGGGTATCAGCTTCCAGCTGGATTACGGTTTCCGTGTTGACTACGAGCACGTGTTCACTTCAAGCACCGACGATCTGGGCGATATGAACCTGGTGCGTCTGCGCTACGACTTCTAAATTCTTTGTTCCCCCGGTGGCGCTACGCTTACCGGGGCTACAAAATCGCGCCAAACATGTAGGCCGGATAAGCGTTAGCGCATCCGGCTTTTTTCAGCGATTCAGCCACCCGGCAACGTCTTCAAACGTCCCGCGATAAACAATCTTCTCCGCTTTCTTTTCAAGCTGATAGCGATACATCGGGTCGTAATAGTCATTCAGAAGCGGCACAAGCCAGGCGAAATGCGCCTCGGTGCTGCCGGTGCGCTGTTGTTCATCCAGGGCACTATCCAGCAGGGCGGTAAATTCGGCAAAACGCTGTAACCCCAGCCGACGGCGGATGGCAAACAGGCCGTGGTGCAGGTACTCGCCGTACTCCAGCCAGCCCGCCTCTTCGCCCCGCGCGCTGCGAAAAGCCTGCCACATCTGCTCGAAATACTCCTCCCGCAGACGCTCCAGGCGAACCTCAAAGGGATCCTCGACTACCGCAATTGGTGACTGCACCATGCGATCGCGCAGACACTCCGGCAGGTGGTTAGAACCAATCATCCGGCCTTCGTCTTCCAGCACCCAGCGCGCGGCGTCTTTTTTCAGCAGCTCTACCGCGAGATAGTTTTCAAAGCTGGCCTGCGAAAGCTGCGGCGCTAGCGTGCGGCCAAACGACGAACCGCGATGGTGCGCCAGCCCTTCAAGATCGATCCCGTCCGGACGGGCCTTTACCAGCAGGGTCTTGCCGCTGCCGGTACAGCCGCCAATCAGCACGGTCGGTTTTTGCACCTGCTCAACGGTGACCTGTATCGCCGCCTGACGCAGCGCCTTATAACCGCTGCGGATCAGCGGATAATCAACGCCTGCCGCTTTCAGCCATGCCTGCACGATATGCGAGCGCTGCCCGCCCCGGGCGCAGCAGAGATAACCCTGGGGCTGCGCAAGGCAGGTGGTGCGCCAGGCCTCAAGGCGCTGGTCGCGCGTCTCGCCGCTCACCAGTCGATGGCCGAGCGCAAGCGCGGCCTCCGGCCCCTGGCGTTTATAACAGGTGCCCACGGCGGCGCGTTCGTCGTCGTTCATTAACGGCAGATTGATCGCCGCAGGCATAGCGCCCTGGGCAAATTCCACGGGCGCGCGCACGTCGATTATCGGCGTGTCGGCAGCAAGTATGGCGCGGTAGTCCGTCCCATCGTTCATAAGGATCCCTCAAAACAGCGATGGGCAGGATTTTACGCCGGGGAAGGGGAAGGTCAACTCCCCGGCGGTAGGACTTAACTCAGCGTTGCCTGCGCCCAGGCGATGCCGCTGGCGTACTCCGGCGGTAACAGGGGCACAATGGCTTCGAGCGTGGCGCTCAGGCGGGGGATATCGCTGTCATTCAGGTTCAGGTGGCCGACCTTGCGCCCCGGACGAACCTCTTTGTCATACCAGTGCAGATGCACCAGCGGCAGTTTCAGCCAGTCGTAGTTCAGATCGGTGCCGATCAGGTTGATCATCACCGACGGGCTGTTGACTACCGGCTGCGGCAGCGGCAACCCGGAAATGGCGCGCAGGTGCAGTTCAAACTGGCTGATGGAGGCGCCGTTCTGCGTCCAGTGGCCGCTGTTGTGCACGCGCGGTGCCAGCTCGTTGATCAGCAGGCCGTCCGGCGTGACAAAGCACTCCATCGCCATCACGCCGACATAGCCCAGCTCCTGCATGATGGCAGAGAGCATGCTTTCGGCCTGCGCCTGCTGGGCCGCATTGGCCTGCGGGAAGACCACGCTGGTGCGCAGAATGCCGTCCTGGTGCAGGTTGTGGGTCAGGGGATAAAAGACGGTACTGCCGTCGTGGGCGCGGGCACCCACCAGCGATACTTCGCCGCTGAAGTTAATGCCCCGCTCAACGATGCATTCGCCGTAGCACTCGTCCGGCAGCTGGTCGGTTTCACCGGCGCGCAGACGCCACTGGCCGCGTCCGTCATAGCCGCCAACGCGGCGCTTGACGATCGCCAGCTCGCCCAGGGTGGCAAATACGCCTGGCCACTGGCCTTTTTCCGTCAGCAGCTGCCACGGCGCGGTGGCGAGGTGCAGATCGTCGAACAGCTGCTTTTGCGTCAAACGGTCGGCAATAATGGGGAACACATCGCGGTTTACAAACGCATTGTGGCGAGCCAGCTCCCGGGTCAGGGCAGTTTCCGGCCAGCGCTCAATCTCTGCGGTGATCACGCTCTGCTGAAAGGGCACGGCTTCGGGTTCATCATCCAGCCCGACCGGCCAGACGCTGATCCCGAGCGGTTCACCGGCCTGACGCAGCATGCGGCCTAACTGACCGTTACCGAGGACGCAAACCTGCTTCATGCCGCACCTCGCGGGTCCGGGTTCTCCAGCACCTCGTCGGTCTGGGCGGTACGCCACGCGACCAGGCGCTGATGCAGTGCTTTATCGTGAGTTGCGAGGATCTGTGCGGCCAGCAGGGCGGCATTAGCGGCACCCGCTTTCCCAATCGCCAGCGTTCCCACCGGAATGCCGCGCGGCATTTGCACGATGGAGTAGAGGCTGTCGACGCCGCTCAGGGCAGCGCTTTGTACCGGGACGCCGAGCACCGGCACCAGAGTTTTGGCGGCAATCATGCCGGGCAGATGCGCGGCCCCGCCGGCACCGGCAATAATCACCTGATAGCCGTTCTCTTCCGCGCCTTCGGCGAAGCTGAACAGTTTATCGGGGGTGCGGTGTGCGGAGACCACTTCAACGTGGTGAGGAACATTCAGGATGTCAAAGATTTCGGCGGCGAACTGCATGGTAGCCCAGTCGCTTTTGGACCCCATCACGATGGCGACACGCGCCGGATTATTGCTGGAAGACATGCGGCTAAAAACTCCTGTGAGGCGCTATTCTCGGCTTTTGAGGTGACAAAGAATAGCACGATATACAGGCAAGGAAAACGGTTGCGTGCGCGTAGTTAGCGCTCTTTTGGCTCGTTGCTATCTGATGAAATACGTTGATTATGGGCTTTGGTCGCGCTGGCGAAAAAGGTAAAAGCGAGCACCAGGCCCCAGGGCAGCATGAAAATACTTATGGTCAACATATAGGTTTGCACGAAGCGGTCATCATGTGGCCGCGTACACAAAAGGTATATCGCATAAAAATAGAGTAGCCATAATAAAACCGCGAACCACAACACAGTGGGCGAGCCGAAGGAGATAAACGCCACACCGAAAAAGCTGACCACAATCGGGGCGATTACCGCGATAACCATTCCCCAGATAAGAGGCTGATCCCATTTTTGCATGTTCGTTCCCTGAGGTTAATTTTGCTGAAAATTAACCTGGCGGCTAAAGGGAAAGACAGAACTTCTGACGCTGAAAGGGTACTTTCGGAATAGTGCTTGCAGAGGGACTAAAAGGGGAAATGAAGCAGCTCAACGTCTTCTGGCGTGACCTTCACCATCGAACCTTCCCTGTGCCATGCGCCGAGAACCACGCGATAAGCGGCCTTGCCGTTGACGTCTGAGTGATGGACGGCAGGGCGATGGGTATGGCCGTGGATGAGCCACTGTACCTGGTGTTTTTCCATTACGCTGACGACGGCCTGCGGATTCACATCCATGATGGTCAGGGATTTACTGCTGTTGGCAGCTTTGCTGCCGGCGCGCATCTTCGCCGCAATGCGGCTGCGGATAAACAGCGGCAGGGCGAGAAATAGGGTCTGGATCCAGGGGGTGTGCACTTTGGCGCGAAATGCCAGATAACCGGTATCGTCGGTGCAGAGCGTATCGCCATGCATGATCAGAATTTTACGGCCATACAGGTCAAGGACGGTCTCTTCCGCCAGCAGGGTCATGCCGCAATCGCGGGCGTAGCGCTTGCCGAGCAGAAAGTCGCGGTTACCGTGAATAAAGAAGCAGGGGACGCCGGAATCCACCAGGGTTTTGATGGCGGCTGCTATCTCGCGGTGAAGCGGGTTGGGGTCGTCGTCGCCAATCCAGGCTTCGAACAGATCCCCCAGGATGTAAAGCGCATCGGCGTGCCGGGCTTCACTCTGTAAAAAACGCAGAAAACCGGCGGTGATCGCCGGTTCTTCTGTTTGCAGATGCAGATCTGCAATAAAGAGTGTCGCCACGAATTATTCGCTGACGGTCACGCTTGTGATCACGACGTCTTCTTTTGGAACGTCCTGGTGCATACCGCTGCGGCCGGTAGAAACGCCTTTGATCTTCTCAACCACGTCCATGCCTTCAACCACTTCTGCGAACACGCAGTAGCCCCAACCCTGCAGGCTTTCGCCGGAGAAGTTCAGGAAGTCGTTGTCAGCCACGTTGATGAAGAACTGCGCGGTGGCGGAGTGTGGCGCCTGAGTACGGGCCATTGCCAGCGTACCGCGGGTGTTTTTCAGACCGTTGTTGGCTTCGTTTTTGATCGCCGCTTTGGTCTCTTTCTGGTTCATACCAGGTTCAAAACCGCCGCCCTGGATCATAAAGCCGTTAATTACACGGTGGAAAATGGTGTTGTTGTAGAAACCTTCGCGGCAGTAGTCCAGGAAGTTTTTAACTGTTTCAGGCGCTTTGTCATCAAAGGTCTTGATTACGATATCGCCATGATTAGTGTGGAAAGTAACCATTTTTGCATCCTGTTCCGTTATAGTGGTGCTTCGACCCCTCGGGGGGCCACAATAAGCGCTTGTTATAGCATAACCTCACGGCGCGATCACCTTGCATTGTGTGCTGCTTCAGGTTTGAATTACAGGTACACGCCTCATCCATTTAAATGATTTTGCGTGTAGAATACGCCGTTTTCACCCACACACGTCTCACATGGAATCTTCGATGTTAAAAATCTTCAACACACTGACGCGCCAAAAAGAGGAATTCAAACCTATTCATGCCGGGGAAGTCGGCATGTACGTGTGTGGTATTACCGTTTACGATCTCTGTCATATCGGCCATGGCCGTACCTTTGTCGCTTTTGACGTGGTGTCACGCTATTTGCGTTTCCTCGGGTACAACCTTAAGTATGTACGCAATATCACCGATATCGACGACAAAATTATCAAGCGTGCTAACGAGAACGGCGAAAACTTCGTCGCCTTAGTCGATCGCATGATCGCCGAAATGCACAAGGATTTTGATGCGCTGAATATCCTGCGCCCGGATCTGGAGCCGCGCGCGACGCACCATATCCCGGAGATCATTGAGATCACCGAACAGCTGATCGCCAAAGGTCACGCCTACGTGGCGGACAACGGTGACGTGATGTTCGACGTGCCGACCGATCCGCATTACGGTCAGCTCTCCCGTCAGGATCTGGATCAGCTCCAGGCCGGTGCCCGCGTTGACGTGGTTGACGTGAAGCGCAACCCGATGGACTTCGTGCTGTGGAAAATGTCCAAAGAGGGTGAGCCGAGCTGGCCATCGCCGTGGGGCGCAGGCCGTCCGGGCTGGCACATCGAATGTTCGGCCATGAACTGCAAACAGCTGGGTAACCATTTCGATATTCACGGCGGCGGTTCAGACCTGATGTTCCCACACCATGAAAACGAAATTGCCCAGTCAACCTGCGCTCATGATGGCGAGTACGTGAACTACTGGATGCACTCCGGGATGGTGATGATTGACCGCGAGAAGATGTCCAAATCGCTGGGCAACTTCTTCACCGTGCGCGACGTGCTGAAGTACTACGATGCTGAAACCATCCGCTACTTCCTGATGTCCGGCCACTATCGCAGCCAGCTGAACTACAGCGAAGAGAACCTCAAGCAGGCGCGTTCTGCGCTGGAGCGTCTGTACACCGCGCTGCGCGGAACCGACACCTCAGTCGCAGCAGCCGGTGGCGAGGCGTTCGAAGCCCGTTTTGTCGAAGCAATGAACGACGACTTCAACACCCCTGAAGCCTACTCGGCGCTGTTTGATATGGCTCGTGAAGTGAACCGCCTGAAAGGTGAAGATGCGCATGCCGCTAACGCGCTGGCCTCCCATATGCGCAAGCTGGCGGGCGTGCTGGGTCTGCTGGAGCAGGAGCCGGAAGTCTTCCTGCAGAGCGGTGCGCAGGCGGATGACGGTGAAGTAGCGGAGATTGAAGCGCTGATTAAAGCCCGTCTGGAAGCCCGTCAGGCGAAAGACTGGGCCGCAGCCGATGCCGCGCGTAACCGTCTCACCGAGATGGGGATCATTCTGGAAGATGGTCCGCAGGGCACCACCTGGCGCCGTAAGTAAGTCCGTTACGCCGGGTGGCGCGATGCTTGCCGGGCCTACAAAGCACGAACGTAGGCCGGGTAAGCGCAGCGCCACCCGGCTTTACTTTTACCGCCGTTTCCACCACAACAATCCCATCAGCACCATCCCCGGCAGCCATACCCACAGCAGTTCCGAAAGAATCACCTGATGCCCGTAGGGCGTCATGTAGCGCGACAGCGCAAAGGGCGCGACCTTGATCACCTGCCAGGGCGCAAAGAAGCGTTCATCCGACCACGGCCACAGCCAGCCGACCCCTTTCCCGCCCGTCGTCACCGAATCCAGCAGGCTGTGCGACAGCAGCGACACCGTTAAAAACAGCCAGCAGCGCACCAGCCCGGCCCTGAACCATCGTCGTCCAATCAACACACAAAGTAACGGCACCACAAAGGCGAACAGCAGGGAGTGGGTAAAGCCGCGGTGACCAAAAATATTGCCGTAGGCGACGCCGAACTTAAACGACAGCACGTCGGCATCCGGCAACATGGCGAGGACAACCCCGGCGAACAGCAGGCGAGGGGGAATAACCCGGGTGCCCAGCCCTAAGCCGAGGCAAATCGGCACAGCGGCATGGGTAATGATGGTTGGCATAACGATTATCCATGGCAAATCATGGAAATATAGCAGAGCACGGCGGAACTCCGTGCCGGGCGTAAATCTGAATTACGCCGATTCCCGGGCGATCAGCTGCCCTGACAGGGTAATGCGCTGGGTTTGCAGCTCAGGCTCTTTCAGCTTGCGGATCATCAGCCCCGCCGCCTGACGGCCCGTCTCTTCACTGGCGGAAGAGACATAGGTAAAGGACGGGGAGGTGAGATTAACGTGCAGCATATCCTCAAACCCCACCAGCGCCACCTGCTGGGTCAGAAACACATCTTTGCCCACCGTGCGGCCCACATGATGAATGCCGGAGATGGAACCGAGCATCGCATCCGGGGAGTGGCAGAGCAGGGCGGTAATGGTGTTGTTTTTCTCCAGTAGCTGACGGGTGGCGAAACTCGCCGCCTGGGTATCGTCGCGGCAGGCCGGAGCGGATTCCTCGCGGAACACCAGTCCGTTTTGCGTCATCGCGCTGCGAAAACCCAGCAGGCGCTGCTCGCGGATCCGATCCCCTTCCGTGCCGCCGATATAGGCGATATTGCGATGGCCGCGCTCAATCAGATAGCGGGTCGCCAGATGCGCCGCCTGGCGGTTATCGCGCATCACCAGATTGCAGGTCTCATCCAGCAGCGACTGCGACACCGCAACCAGCGGCAGCGGGCACTGGCGGATCAACGCCGGAAGGGCGGCATGGCGAGTGTCTGATGCCAGATAGATCACCCCGGCGACGCCCTGCTGCTTAAAGGAGAGCAGGCAGCGCTCCAGGTGTTCGCCGTCGTTCAGCGGTTGGCCGAGAAACACCATAAAGCCCTGCTTCTCCAGCTCCTGGACGATGCTCGCCATCACCTTGATGGAAAAGCTGTCGCTGAAATCCCGCAGGATCAGCCCGATCAGATTGGAGGTGTTGGCGCGGAGGTTGGCGGCGGCCACGTTATGCACATAGCCCAGGGCGGTGATGGCGGCGTGGACTTTTTCAATCGTCGCCTCGGAGATCTTTCCTTTCTGACGCAGGACCAGCGAGACGGTGGAGACCGAAACCCCTGCCTCTCTGGCGACATCAATGATGCTGACCTTCTTCACATCTTCTCCCTGAAATGCCTGATAAGACAACGTCTCCCGTAAGAGTACAGGAGACGTGTCGGTCAGGCAGCTTATTATTTACCGATCATCGTGGACATCGTCTGGGCGATAAACTGTGCCCGGGCGCCAAAGATAACCTGAATGCCGGAGTCACCGACGAAGACCACGCCGCGTGCGCCGAGGCCGTTCAGACCATCTTTATCCACCATCTCGCTCTTCGCCACTTCCAGACGCAGACGGGTGATGCAGGAGCCGACGGAGTCGATGTTCTGCGCGCCGCCCAGCAGGCCGATGATTTCGGTAGCGATTTCGGTGTCGGTTTTATCATCCGCATTGGCCGTCACTTCGGTGCGGCCCGGCGTTTTCACGTCGAAGCGACGGATCACGAAGCGGAAGGTGAAGTAGTAAATCAGCGCCATCGGGATACCGATGATAATGGCGTTGAGGAAGTTGGTCTGGTAGCCGTTAAACGACGGCAGGATCCCGAACGACAGGTAGTCGATAAAGCCCGCCGAGAAGGACTTGGCGATATGCGCATGCATCAGGTACATGGTCATGTACGCCAGGCCTGCCATGATGGCGTTAAAGACGTAAAGGATCGGCGCCACGAAGATAAAGGTGAACTCTACCGGCTCGGTGATCCCCGTCAGGAAGCAGGTCAGTGCCGCAGAGAACAGGATACCGGCAGCGATCTTTTTGTTTTTGGTGTGGGCTTCGTGGTACATCGCCAGACAGGCCGCAGGCAGCGCGAACAGCATCAGCGGGAACTCGCCCTGCATGAACTTACCGGCGTTCTGGTAGGTGTCGCTGCTGAAGGATTTGGTGCCTTCTTCCAGCATTTTGAACCAGATGGTCTGGTCGCCGTGGATCACCTGGCCCGCCTGGGTGGTGTAATCCCCGAACGAGTACCAGAACGACGGATACCAGATGTGGTGCAGACCCAGCGGGATCAGCGCACGTTCCACCAGACCAAAGATAAAGGTCGATGCCGCCTGGTTATCACCGTTGACCACCACTGACAGCGCATCGATGCCGGCCTGGATATGTTGCCAGATATAGGGCAGCAGCAGGCCCATCACGAACGACAGGAACGCCGTTGCAATGGCGACAAAACGCTTCCCGGAGAAGAAGCCGAGGAATTCCGGCAGCTGCATGGTATGGAAGCGGTTGTAACACCAGGCGGCGAGAATACCGCACAGCAGCCCGCCAAAGACGCCCATCTGCAGCGTCGGGATGCCCACCACCATGGCGTATTTCCCGCCCTGAGAGGCCATCTCCGGCGTAATGCCGAGCACGGTGCCGATGGTAATGTTGGTGACAAATACCGCCACCGCCGCCGACAGCGCCGCGATACCGGATTCAGATGCCAGGCCGACGGCCGAACCGATGGCGAAAAGCATTGGCAGGTTATCAAAAATGACGCCGCCCGCGTTCATCATCAGCGGCAGGTGGAACTTATCCCCGAAGGCCAACAGCAGGCCCGCAGCGGGAAGCAGTGAGATTGGCAGCATTAAGGCGCGACCAATCATCGATAATTTCGACAGCGATTTAACAAACCCTGATATCAGACTCATGCTGATTTCCCCCGAGTGCGCTCTGTGAGCGCTGTTATAGTGAGTAGAACGTTTTAGTAGAACGTTCTACTTATCGTGAGGAAAGCCTGAAAATCGCGCAACTTAATTTTCACCTTTCAACAGATGAAATAGTGATTATTTGAAGTTGATCGATAATTAACCGTGATAGATGTGGGGGGATATTGAGGGGAATTGCCGGGTGGCGGCTGCGCCTTACCCGGCCTACAAACGGAGCCAGTACGTAGGCCCGGCAAGCGAAGCGCCGCCGGGCATCAGACGACTCAGGCCGTCACGGTCACGCTCTGCCCTGCAAAACTCACGGTCTGACCCGCGACAATCTTGCAGCGCTTGCGGGTTTCCACCACGCCGTCGACCTTCACCAGACCGTCAGCAATAACGATCTTGGCCTGGGCGCCGCTCTCGCTCCAGCCTTCCAGCTTCAGCAGATCGCACAGCTCAACGTGCGGGTGTTTACCTAATGAAAAAGTCGCCATCTTACGCTTCCTCTACGTCGTGATACTCAACGCATGCCTGCAGGGTGTTTTCAATCAGGGTCGCGACGGTCATAGGACCCACGCCGCCCGGAACCGGGGTGATGTAAGAGGCGCGCGCTGCGGCATCTTCGTAAACCACATCGCCCACCACTTTGCCGCTCTCCAGACGGTTGATCCCCACGTCCACCACAATCGCGCCTTCCTTGATCCACTCGCCCGGAATAAAGCCCGGCTTGCCCACGGCCACGATCAGCAGGTCGGCATTTTCGACGTGCTGGCGCAGGTTTTTGGTAAAGCGGTGGGTGACGGTGGTGGTGCAGCCGGCCAGCAGCAGCTCCATGCTCATCGGGCGGCCAACGATGTTGGACGCGCCAATCACCACGGCGTTCAGGCCGTAGGTGTCGATGTTATAACGCTCCAGCAGCGTGACGATGCCGCGCGGCGTGCACGGACGCAGACGCGGCGCACGCTGGCACAGACGGCCGACGTTGTACGGATGGAAACCGTCCACGTCTTTGTCTGGCGCGATACGTTCCAGCACTTTTACGTTGTCGATGCCCGCAGGCAGCGGCAGCTGGACCAGGATGCCGTCAATCTCTTTATCGGCGTTCAGGGTATCAATCAGCTCAAGCAGCTCTGCTTCGGAGGTGGTTTCCGGCAGATCGTAAGAGCGAGAGAGAAAGCCCACCTCTTCGCATGCTTTGCGTTTGCTGCCGACATAAATTTGTGAAGCCGGGTTACTGCCGACAAGCACAACAGCCAGCCCGGGAGCGCGTTTTCCTGCGGCCCGACGTGCTGCCACTTTTTCCGCAACCTCAGAGCGCACCTGCTGCGCAATCGTTTTACCGTCAATAATCTTTGCTGCCATCAGAGAGAAGATTCCATCTGTAAGGAGTGAAAGGGGGGATGAGCATATTTTGTCAGAAGCGCGCGCTGCTGTCAGTCACACTTTGCGGATTTTCCTGTTAAGCGGGCCTGTTGCCAGCCATCGATATGAACTACAAGAGGATTGTACTAAAATGCATTGACTCAACGGTCATTGACCGTATAATTCCACGCGCTTCACCACTGCGAAGACATTCTTCTCCGTGCGCCCTTAGCTCAGTTGGATAGAGCAACGGCCTTCTAAGCCGTAGGTCAAAGGTTCGAATCCTTTAGGGCGTACCATTTCAAATCAAGCGCTTACTTAATCCCTCCCGCTTCGACTTTTTCCTCATGGGACATATTTGGGACATCAATCCCGAAAATCGAGTCAATTTGAATACACGCTTAACTTGTTCATGCGGTCTGGCGATCGGCATATATCAGGAATACATACCATAGCGCTGTTTATTTGTTCCGCCGATAACGTGGATTTCGTTTGTGACGTGGTCAGGTAAACAAAAGCCCCGAAATAGCGGGGGAAGGATATCCATGAAAACAAAGCAATTACTGCTGTTTGTGCTCTTTATTTTTGCGCAATGTACTCATGCTCAGGAACACTACAATTTTGAAGATGTAAAACCTGCAGTTGTTGAATTCTTTAAGCACGGGGCAGGGAATCCTGATGGTTGCGATATGCTCCGGGAGCAGCTCGCAAAAAATCCAAAGGATGAGCAAACAAGAAAAATGATGACTGGTTTCTGTGATAGCGACTTAGATACAACCAAGCCAGTCACTTTCACAGAAATGTTTGTGCATGATTCTGAAGGGCATCCATTTGTTTGCGGCATCATTTCTGGTCAGACTCAACTGGGACGAAAAATAGGCGCGCGTTTTATTGCTGCCGAACCATATCATTTGGTTCTGGGCTTCAAGTATTCACGACGACCGATAGCTTACGCGACGGGTGATGGTTTTTTGGTCGATGAATATCGTTCTCAGGTGAAAGCCTTCAATGAACTTTATGCAAAAGTATGCAGCTGAATTAAATACCCCTTTGTTTATCCTTCAGTTCGATAACGCCCTTGCACTCAGCGCACGTCTGGCAACCGGGAACGGCAGTGCGCCGCGCCCTGGACAGCCTGCTTAGGCATGTTGACGATCTGGTCGTCAGGGCGGCAAACATCGACAGGATCTTATTTGAATCCCGTGTCTTATCGCGACTGACCTCCCGCCAGGTGACGCTGTTCAATATTATGCTGGCAACCTGACCCGCATCTGTATAATACCGGCGAACGCGTGCTTTCAGCCTCGCGCTGAGGTCGGGTAAGTATTAAGAGGGAATGATGTCCGGTATTGCGCATTATTATGAACACCAGCAGATAAGCAGCCCGCAACAAGTGGCCACGCTATCGGCACAGTCGCCCTCTGCCGGGATGACGCAGACCAGCGTACCCGCCTCCTTTTCGCAGTTAACGCATTCTTCGCAGCCGATCATCGCTCAGCCTGCGACACGCCCAGCGCAACCCGCCGACCGCCGCCAGGTATCGATTGCCGCCACGCCCGCCTCGTTTGAGCAGCTGGGGCAATACGCCAGCTTGCAGGGGTGGAGTGAAAATCAGCTTGCGCTGATGAAACGCTTATCTCAGTACCGGAACAGCCGCACCGGGCCCGCGTGGTCGCCGGTCGGAGGCATCCGTGGGATCCGTAATAACAACCCCGGCAATCTGGAAGCCAGCTGGGCCTTTACCTGGCAGGGGCAGAATGGCACCGACGGGCGTTTTGCCACCTTTGCCTCCCCGGAACACGGCATCCGCGCGCTGGGCGTAAATCTGCTCGCCTACCAGCGGCGCGGGCTGGATACCATCAGTAAAATTATCTCCCGCTGGGCACCGCCGCAGGACAATAACAATACCAACGCATATATCCAGAACGTCAGCCAGGCGCTTGGCGTCTCACCGACTACCCGGCTTGATGTGGCCTCGCCCGCGGTCTTAACCGCGTTGAGTAAGGCCATTATTCATCAGGAGAATGGGGACGTGCCCTTTTCCGATGAGACGATTGCGAGCGGGATATCATCGGCGCTGGGAATGGCGGCGCTGTCGGACAGCCCAACGCCGGTATTGAAAGTGTCAGCTGGCGAGCACGCGATCGCGGGCAATGATCTGATGGATAAGCTCACTGGCCGGTAGCGGCTTGAAGAAATAGTATCCCTGTAAAAAATCGATCTGTTTTCGGCGTAAATAGTCGGCCTGCGCTTTGGTCTCCACCCCTTCGGCAATGATCTTCAGGCGCATGTTTTTCGCCAGGTCGATCACGCTGTCTACCAGCCGCGTATCGCCATTCCCACCAATTTGGCTGACAAACAGCTTATCAATCTTAATAAATTCAGGATTGAGGGCTGAGATATAGGACAGATTTGAATAGCCGGTGCCAAAGTCATCCAGCGCCAGCGAAATATTGGCCTGGCGCAATGCGGCAAACCAGTTACTCAGCTGCGGCGTGAAATGCAGCGGATGCCGCTCGGTGATCTCCACCACCACGTGGCTCTGATTGGCATTGAATTTACTCAGCATGTCGCGGGTATCATATTCAAAACCAGGATCGAGACAGTTTTGCGCGCTGATGTTAATACAGATATAGGTCCCGACCGGGAAGCGGTGGATCTGATCCTGCAGATCGGCAACCACCTGCTGCATCAGCTGGTGGGTCAGGGGAACGATCAGATCGTGCTTTTCCGCCAGCGGAATAAACGCATCGGGCGCCACAGCCCCGTACAGCGGATGGCGCCAGCGGGCCAGCACTTCGATCCCGGCAATTTGACCGGTGCGGGCGTTCATAAAGGGCTGGTAAAAGGGCACAATCTGCCGGTGTGCTATCGCCGTGCGTAGCGCGCTGGCTGAGGCGCTAAACTGCCCCGAAAAATAGCGGGCTAACCTGGCATTCAGGCTGGCCCGCAGTTTGTGAATGTTAATCATGGTCAGTTTCACCGCGGCCTGGGTCAGGCACCCGGAAAACCGGTGGCCTGACAGGGGCTATATCATCTGGCTGGCGTCAGAACTGCACCCAGTCGCCCGAGGGTTGCGCCGGGGCTTTTTTGCCCGAGGCTGGCGTGACGGCCCGCGCGGCGACGCCACTCTGTGACTGCGACACTTTGAATATCGCCACTACTTTCTCCAGCTGGACGGCCTGATCCTCCAGCGAACTGGCAGCGGCAGAGGACTCTTCCACCAGGGCGGCGTTCTGCTGGGTGGTGGTGTCCATCTCGGCCATCGCCTGCGCGATTTGCGCAATGCCGCGGCTTTGCTCATCGGTCGCAGCGGCGATCTCACTCATGATGTCGCGAACCTGGGCGACAGAGCTTTCGATGCGGGACATCGCTTCCCCGGCCCCCTCCACCAGGTTAAAGCCGTTATCGACATACACCACCGATTCCCCGATCAGGTTTTCAATCTCCTTCGCTGACTGGGCGCTGCGCTGGGCCAGGGTGCGTACCTCGGCGGCGACGACCGCAAAGCCTTTGCCCTGGTCCCCTGCTCGGGCGGCTTCCACCGCGGCGTTCAGCGCCAGAATGTTGGTCTGGAAGGCGATGCTGTTGATAACGGTGGTGATCTCCGAAATACGGTGCGAGCTTTGACGCACGTTCTTCATGGTGTCGATCACTTTCTGCGAAATCTGGCTGCCTTCGGTGGCATTCACCGAGGCTTCCTGAGCGAGGGCGCGGGCATGGTTGGCATTCTCAGCGTTCAGCGCCACGGTGGAGGTGAGCTGTTCCATACTGGCCGCCGTTTCGACCACCGCGGCAGACTGCTGCTCGGTACGCGACGACAGATCGATATTGCCGGCGGCAATTTCGGAGGCCGATCGCGCCACGCTATCCACACCGTTACGCACGTCATGAATGATGTTTTTCAGGTTCTCATTCATGGTAGCCACGGCGTTCATCAACATACCCGGCTCGTCGCGGCGATTGCTGCTGAGGGTCGCGGTGAGATCGCCTTTGGCAATCTGTTCGGCCACGCGCAGGGTCTCGCTGAGGGGACGTGTAATGGAGCGGGTGATCGCCATTGCCAGCAGCACGGCCAGCACGATACCGATCGCAGCGACGATCGCCATCTGGTACTCAACGCCGTCGACGGTATTCGCGACTTTTTTCTGCTGTATGTCAAACAGCGTCTGGATGGCCTTCGTCAGGACCTCCGCTTTGCCGGTTAAGGTATCGGACAGGGTAGCCTGCTCATTCCAGACGGCTCGGTAATGTTCCAGCTCAGGGCCGATGTTCTGAATGTTCTCAAGGCTTGCCTGTAACAGCGATTTTTGAGTCTCAGGCATTAACTGAAGTAGCTGGCCGACATCGGTTTTGCCGACCTCCAGCCGGGACTGGATCTGTTTCTCCATGTCTGAGGTCGGGTGCTGTTTATACAGCGTCATCTGCGAGTCGATATCGCTCTTCGCAAAGGCCACCTGCCCGGCCAGGAGCGCAGTTTCAGGCGACATAGACGGCTCCCGGCTCAATCTGGACACGATTTCGGCGTTGTCGCACAGCACCTGCGAAGAGACCTTTTGTTCACTCTGTTTCTTTTCAGACAGGGCTTTGGTAAAGGGGACCAGGGTAATGATGTAGCTGTTCACGGCTGCGGTAGTATTGTCCAGGGCCGTTTTGCCTTCCGGCGACCAGCTATAGGTCTCCAGCTGGGCAATAGTGTCCTGCATCCGCGTGGTGGCGGCATTTACCTGATCCAGATACGTTTGATCGAGCGTGTACTGGAAATTGGTTCGACCCAGACGCACGGCAGACAAGGCATTGAACAGGTTCGTGGTTAAGCCGTTTTTATCCACTTTATCCTTGATATTGTTAAGCCCCAACAAGCCCGATGACAGGATCGCCAGCGTCACCAGCAGGACGACTGCAAAGCCGAAAAATAATTTTCGGCTGACTTTTAAATTTAGAAAGCGATTAACTATGCTCATATATCTTCCACTATCGGTGCATGCCGATAAAAAGTGTTTTTATGCTATTTTTGCCATCATTAACGGGAGGTGAATTCCCTGGCGTTGGTCATCAAAACGTAAAAAAAAAAGCCCCTCGCGTTAATGCTCAGGGCGAATGCCTGGGTTGACATCACTCACTCAGACTATCTGGTTTCTCCCTTTTATTATCAGGCTGAGGCGGGAGTTCACTCATCCTGTAATATACCGGTATCACATCCTGATAATTAATCATGTAGCCACGCCCCTTAATGTTGCGGATAAAATCTGCGGGCAGTCCCAGCAGACCCAGCTTTTTATTCAGGTTGTTCAGAACTTGCCACAGTCGCTGCGTGGAAGGACACAGGTTATTCTCCTCCCAAATTTTGTCGAACAGCTCTTCTTTACTGATCGCGGTGCGCCGGCCATGCTCCAGCAGATAGAGAAAAAGCCTGAGCATAGTTTCATTAAAATAAATTGATGCAAATACTATACTTTTATCGGTGTGGCTACCGGTAAGCCGATACAGCCTGCGATTTGAAATATCGAAGTGAATCTCATCACCGATCATAAATCCATAGAGTCGATAGCCCATTTATTTCATACCTGGATAATTAAATAAAATACCGATCCCGACCTGCACGCCGAACATAAATCCACACCGTTTATGTGGGGGATTATATGGCTGCTATGAATGCTTTCCAATACACACCCCGGTGCGCTACAGCAAAGCGGTTGAGAAACCCTCGGGTGTAGTCCTTTTGTTGCTGTAAACCAGATTTTCGGTATTAAACGCTGCCTGATTTTCTGTCTCTACGCTTTTATCCTGATTTTGCATAATGAGGCGACGCATCAAGATGAAATGGTGTATTTAGGCATCACGTTAGCATTTTTCACTGATAGTTTAAGGGCGATCCGCATACCGTTTTTCTGTGTTCTCAGAATGCGGCGAACAACGAAAAAAGAGGAGTGAAGTTATATGATTTATACTGAATCAGAAGTGCGCTATCGCCTCGCTTAACGTGGCCGTCCGGCGGGTTTTTGACAACCAGGTAATTGATAAATATTTTAAAAAATCTGAATCAGAAATTTGATGAACGCCATCCTTTGCCAATGAGCCTGTGGTCATGAAATGAAACCTGTTTTTCTGATTAACGAAACCGTCCTGTTTGAGCCGGAAGCCCGCCGCCTGTGCTCGCTTACTGACTACCCGGCGCGGGCAGTCATTCTGCATGGGCCGGTGAGTGAGTGCCTGCTTCAGCTCCTCGAGCAGAATGAGCAGGTGCTGACGCAGCGTTCTTTATTTGCCGCCGTGTGGGAGAAACAGGGCACCGTCGTGACCACCAACGCCCTTTACCAGACCATCGCCTCAATCAGAAAAGCGCTGAAATCGGCCGGGCTGGAAGAGAACGTCATTATCACTGTTCCGAAAGCCGGGTTTAAATCCGTCGCTCGGCTGCGGGTCGGTACCCAGGCGGAGTTTATCGAACGGAATAAAACCATAACTAACCCCGATTTAGCCGAGGTATCCTCCGAAGTCGTCAAACCCGACATTCTGCCCCCTGTGACGCAACGCTCCCGCCGTTTCTGGCGACCGGCTATGGGTTACTGGCTGGCAGGCGCGCTTTTTTTACTCTCCTGCGGTGTACTGTATCCGGAACTCAAACCCGCTGAACCGGTATTTGTCGGCTATCACCCCATAGGCACCATTGATGGCTGTGAGGCCTATTCCTCGTGGAATGAGACAGAGAAAAGCCAGAGGATGTGGGCCTCGCTGTCTCAGCGTTTTCCGCTGACCTGTAAAAAGGGAGAGGTGGCCTATATGACGCTGAACCGCGCGCAGTTGGGAATATCGGTGATTATTTGCGACCGTGCGCCGGAAAATCGCGAGGCGCGCTGTGAGTCTATTTTTTACAGGCAACCCTACTATGACAATGAATAAGCAGCTGTTGCGCTGGTGTATTATTTTTCTGGCGGCTATCTCCCCGCTGCTTGTTGCCGGTTATTTGCATTATCAGCGTAATAATTTTAGCTGTGAGACCCATGCGACTATTGTCGAACAGCGGGCGGTTATCGATATGGTAATGAATTTTTCGTTTAATGACGGTGTCGGGAGTTACGACGCCACCGGGGAGTATATTGAAGAGAATAAACCGCCAGTGGCAATCAGTAATAAGGTGGGGTTCACCTACTGGCGTGAAGAGGGGGAGGTAATTCTGGTCTCTAACGAAACCAATGTCCTGCCGAAGAAACATTTAAACTATCTCGCCTATGTCCCGGACTTCTTTCAGCACCGGGAGCGGGGAATCAGATTGAATATTCTTCCCGCCAATGCTGACAGCTATTTTTTTACCTACAGTAATTCGCCAGTGATGTATTGTACGAAAGGATAACCCCGCACCATCAGAGGTGTTTAGACTTCCTTTTTTACTTTGTTGCCCCTGTTTACACTTGATCATATAAAGATAATGAGTATAGTTCTCATTCTCTTTAGTGTTTGCGGGCGCGTAGGGACTTTCCCGCATCAACAGTGAGTGCAGATATCACACGGAACACTGAGTGTTATCGGGGGACGCTGCACTGGCCTGACGGCCTGAAACCATAATCCTAATCGCAAACACCAGGCGACGCAGACGTCCTCCTCAAATTTGATTTGCACGGTAAAGGATGTTCCTGATGACCAAAAAATTGTCCGCCCTGGCGCTGCTGGTGGCTGTCTCACTCAGCGGCTGCGCTACTCAGCACACTGCGACAACCGCGCCTGCTGCTGATGCCCCGAAACCTGCCGCCCCCGCGCAAACCAACGTCGTAAAACGCGATCTGGCTGACGGCCTGTACGAAATGGTCCTCAACCCGAAAGGCGATGCGCTGTACGTTGCCAGCTCCGAAGGCTTTAAGGATGTGCAGGGCGGAGTGGTGTATAAGCTCGATCCCACTACCCTGAAAACCCTCGGCCGCAGCCATACCGATCTGAAAAACTTCGCTCTGGCCATCTCCCCGGATGGTAAAACCCTCTATGCCACGAACTCGCTGGACGGCGGGATCAGCGCCATCGACACCGCTGACGGCAAGGTGAAAAAACGCCTGCTGTTTACCGAGCGCAACAAAGAGGGCTACCCGTACGGCGCGCGTCAGGTGTTACTGCATAACGACGTGCTGTACATCGGCGGCGTGGCCGATCCGGCGGTGATCTGGGTGGTGGATGCAAAAACGCTGAAGCTGAAAAAAACCATCAAAAACGCAGGGCAGTGGGTCACCGGCCTGATGTGGTCTGAACTGACCCAGCGCATTTACGTGGCAAACGGCGGCGGTGAGATCCTGGTGCTGGATCCTAAGAACAACCGTATCGAAAAACGCTGGAAGCCGCTCGGCGACAAACCGGCGCTGCTGCTTAATCTGGCGGAAGACAAAGCGACGGGCCGCCTGTTCGTCACCGACAACTCGAAAGCCAAAACCACCCTGGTGCTGGATATCCATACCGGTGAAGTCATTAAGCAGCTCGACGTGGGCGACTCGCTGGCGGTGAAATTTAACCCGGTGCGCAACGAGCTGTACATCACCCAGCGCGAAAGCGGCAAGCTGCTGAGCCTGGATGCCACCACTTATGCCGTGAAGCAGAGCTGGGATCTGCCGCCGAACCCGAACAGCCTGCTGCTGTCGGCGGACGGCCAGACGCTGTACGTCACCGTGAAGCAGGCCTTTAACAAAGACCACTCCACCAACGGGCCGGACAGCGTTGTGCGTATCGCCCTGAAATAATCTTTCTCATAACAATTAAGGCCCGGCAACGGGCCATTTTGCGCGTATTTTGAACGGGTTAATCATGAATAACACCAGAAGAATGAACAAGACGCTGCTGGCCCTCGCCATTGGCGCGATCGCCCATTCCGCCGTGGCGGCGGAGAGCAAAAAAGAAGAGACCATCGTGGTGCAGTCTGCTGCCAGCGACTTTAAACCCGGCGGCGACCAGCTGGTGCCGGCCTTCCTCGACGGGCAGGTGGCGAACGGCGGACGCATGGGGATGCTCGGTCAGCAAAATGCGATGGACGTGCCCTTTAACATCATCAGCTACACTTCCAAACTGGTGGAAGATCAGCAGGCGCGGACCATTGGCGACGTGGTGGCGAACGATGCGGGTGTCCAGTCCGTGCAGGGCTACGGCAACAGCGCGGAGAGCTACCGCATCCGCGGCCTGAAGTTCGACGGGGATGACATGACCTTTGGCGGTCTCTCCGGCGTGCTGCCGCGTCAGGTGGTGGACGCGCAGATGGTGGATCGCATTGAGATCTTCAAAGGGGCCAACTCCCTGATGAACGGCGCGGCCAGCTCCGGCGTCGGCGGGATGATCAACCTTGAGCCGAAACATGCGGGGGCCACGCCGCAGGCGAAAGTGGGCGTCGATTACACCTCAGATTCGCAAATTGGCACCACCCTGGATGCCGGGCGTCGCTTTGGCGACAGCGACCAGTTTGGCGCCCGGGTTAACATAGTGCACCGTGAAGGCGAAGCGCCGGTCGCCAACGACCGCCGTCGCACCACGCTGCTCTCCACCGGCCTGGACTATGCGGGGGATAAGTTCCGCAGCTCCGTAGACATGGGCTATCAGAAGAAAACCTTCCACGGCTCGGAAACCGGGGTCAACGTGGCTGGCGTGAACTTCGTGCCCGAGCCACCGAAGAACGATCGCAACTACTCGCAGAAATGGGCCTACAGCAATATCGAGAACGAATTCGGTATGTGGCGCAGCGAATACGACATCACCGACAGCTGGACCGCGTATACCGGTCTGGGTGCCCAGCACGCCCATGAAGAGGGGCTCTACAGCGGCGCGAAGCTGGTGGACAAGAGCGGCAAAGCCACCGCGTCCCGCCTGGATACTAACCGCATCAGCGACAGCGTGAGCGGCATGGCGGGCATCCGCGGTAACTTCGCCACCGGCTTTGTGACCCACAAGGTCAACGTCGGCTACTCGGCGATGACCAAAAACGAGAAGATTGCGTGGAAGATGTCGGCGGCGAAGGATAACCCGGTCACCAATATCTACCACAACACCGGCGTGGATGCGCCGCCGAGCACCAACTCCAACGGGGTGGGCGGGAACTACAGCGATCCGCTGACCAGCGGCCGCACCCGCACTCAGGGCTGGCTGCTGAGCGACACCCTTGGCGTGCTGGATGACAAACTGCTGTTCACTGTGGGTGCCCGTCATCAGAAAGTGGTGATCCGCGGCTATAACAAAGTGACCGGGATCGAAAACGCGGGTGACAGCTTCGACGGCGACCGCTGGATGCCGACCTACGGCGTAGTCTACAAGCCGTGGAACGAGATCTCGCTGTATGCCAACCACACCGAGGCGCTCCAGCCGGGTAAAACCGCGCCCAACACCGCCTCCAACTACGGCCAGAGCACCGGTATCGTCCACTCTAAGCAGAACGAAGTGGGCGTGAAGGCCGATTTCGGGCGCGTTGGCGGCTCGCTGGCGCTGTTTGAGATCAAAATGCCGTCCGCCATTCTCGACAGCCAGACCAAATACTACGGTCTGGATGCCGAGCAGCGTAACCGCGGCGTTGAGCTGAACGTCTTTGGCGAGCCGGTGCTGGGCCTGCGCCTGAACGCCAGCGCCACCTGGCTACAGGCGGAGCTGACCAAAACCAACAACGGTGTTAACCAGGGCAACGACGCCATTGGCGTTCCATCATTCTACGGCGTGCTGGGCGCAGAGTATGACATCAAGCCCATCGACGGCCTGACCGCCACCGCTCGCGTGAACCACTCCGGTTCGCAGTATGCGGATCTGGCCAACAGCAAAAAGCTGGACAGCTACACCACCCTGGATCTGGGCATGCGTTACCGCTTCGCGGTCAACAACGACCAGAACCAGATGACCGTTCGCGCCGGGATTGAAAACATCACCGACGAGAACTACTGGTCAAGCGTGGACGACGGTGGCACCTACCTGTTCCAGGGTGAGCCGCGCACCTTCAAGGTCTCCGTCGGCTACGAGTTCTGAGTTCGACCCTCGTTATCAGGGCAAGGATGCCCTACCTTTCTACTGTTATAAAAATGTAATCAATTGTTCTTATAGTGTTCCCACTTTGTCATTTCTTAGCCTAAAGACAGGAAGCCATCGTGGGTAAACCTCTTAAGTCCGTATTCAAAAAAGAACATCGTGACGATGTCAGCAATCCCAGCGCTAACCCGGTATTTTCCAGCGTGGCGGAGATATTCCTCTCCCGCCGCCGCTTTTTGCAGATGGGCGCCGTTGCCGGTGCCGCCGCCTCTTTCCCTTTTTTACTCAAGCCTGAAAACGCCCTGGCTGCGGTTTCACAGCCTTCAGCCCTGAGCAAAGCGGTCTCGCTCGGCTTTACCAGCATTCCGGTCTCGACCGAGGATACGGTCAGGGTGCCCGAGGGCTACATCGCGCGTCCTTTCTACCGCTGGGGCGATGCCACCGGGATCAAGGGCGCTATGCCAGAGTTCAAATTTGACGCCAGCAACACGACAGACGAGCAGGCGGCGCAGGCGGGCATGCACCATGACGGCATGGCGTGGTTTAGCCTGCCGCAGGGGGAAGAGAACCCCAGTCATGGCCTGCTGGCGATGAACCACGAATATATCGATAACGGCATGCTCTTTACCGACGGCACCGCCAGCTGGAGCCTGGATAAGGCGCGGAAAGGCCAGAACGCCATGGGCGTATCGGTTATCGAAGTGAAAAAGAGTGGCAGCGACTGGGAAGTGGTGCGCCCCTCCGGTTTTGCCCGCCGCATCACGGTGAACACCCCGATGCAGCTCACCGGCCCGGCGCGCCAGCAGACGTTAATGAAAACTGCCGCCGATCCTCAGGGCGAGCAGGTGCTCGGCACCATGCAAAACTGCGCCAACGGTTATACCCCCTGGGGAACCTACCTCACCTGCGAAGAGAACTGGTCGGATATTTTCGTCAAGAAAGGCGAGCGTAACGCGCTGGAGAAGCGCTACGGCATCAGCGACAGCGATGAGTCCTATCGCTGGAGCGAGGTGGACGACAGGTTCAACGTGGATAAAACGCCTAACGAGCCGAATCGCTTTGGCTGGGTGGTCGAGATCGACCCGTACAACCCGAACTCCACGCCGCGCAAGCACACCGCGCTGGGGCGCTTCAAGCATGAAGGCGCCGCCGTCACCCTGGCCGCTGATAAGCGAGTGGTCACGTATATGGGCGACGACCAGAAGTTTGAGTACATCTACAAATTTGTTTCCGACAACCAATACAATCCGGCGGATCGCGAAGCCAGTATGCAGCTGCTGACCACCGGCACGCTCTACGTCGCCAGATTCAACGACGACGGCTCCGGTGAGTGGCTGCCGCTGGTCTTCGGCCAGAACGGCCTGGATAAGAGTAAAGGGTTTGAAAGCCAGGGCGATCTGCTGATTAAAACCCGTCTGGCGGCCGACGCCGTGGGGGCGACTAAGATGGATCGTCCGGAGTGGATTGCGGTCGATCCGCACAGCAGCGGTAGCGTTTACTGCACGCTGACCAATAACAGCGATCGCGGCAAAGAAGGCAAAGCGCCGGTGGATGCGGCCAACCCGCGAGCCAATAACGCTTTCGGCCACATTATGCACTGGCACGAAGAGGGCGGGGACCCTGCAGCATTACGCTTCAAATGGGACATCCTGGTGCTGGCCGGGCGAACGGACACTACGGATGAAAAGGCGAAGGGCAGCATGAAGGGCGCCGAATTTGGCAGCCCGGACGGCCTGTCGTTTGACCATCAGGGCGTGCTCTGGATCCAGACCGACGTCTCCTCCAGCACCATTAACAAGAAAGCCTATGAGGGGATGGGCAATAACCAGATGGTGGCGACCATTCCGGGCACCAACGAGTATCGCCGTTTCCTGACGGGCCCGCGCGGCTGCGAAATCACCGGCATTGCGTTCACTCCCGACAACCGCACGCTGTTTATTAATATTCAGCATCCGGGCGAGGGCGGGGATGACATTACCGACCCGGCAAACCCGCGCGCCGTTTCTAACTGGCCGGACAACAATCCGCAAGGGCGTCCCCGCGCCTCGACGGTGGTCATCACCAAAGCGGACGGCGGCATTATCGGCTCGTGATCGGCTCCCGCCGGGCAGCAACCCTTGCCCGGCGTTTAACTTGCTCCCGTCTGCCTGAAGTGTTAAAAGGTGCCCCTTCCATAAAAAGAGACAGGGGTAAGACGTGAAAAACGCGTCATCCGCTTCAGGCAAGGGTCTTGCTGAAGCCTCGTCGGAACAGACACCGACGCTGCATCGTGGTTTACAGAACCGACATATTCAACTTATCGCCCTCGGTGGCGCTATCGGCACCGGGCTGTTCCTCGGCATCGGTCCCGCGATTCAGATGGCCGGTCCCGCCGTGCTGCTGGGGTATGCCATCGCGGGTATTATCGCTTTTCTGATCATGCGCCAGCTTGGCGAGATGGTGGTGGAAGAGCCGGTATCAGGCTCCTTCGCGCATTTTGCCTATAAATACTGGGGCCCCTTTGCCGGCTTCCTCTCCGGCTGGAACTACTGGGTAATGTTCGTGCTGGTGGGCATGGCGGAGCTGACCGCCGCGGGCATCTACATGCAGTACTGGCTGCCGGGCGTGCCAACCTGGATCTGGGCAGCGGTGTTCTTCATCATCATTAACGCCGTGAACCTGGTGAACGTGCGCCTGTACGGTGAAACCGAGTTCTGGTTCGCCTTAATCAAGGTGCTGGCGATCATCGGCATGATCGGCTTTGGCCTGTGGCTGCTGTTCTCCGGACACGGCGGCGAGCGGGCAACCATCGACAACCTCTGGCAGCACGGCGGCTTCCTCGCCACCGGCTGGAAAGGGCTGGTGCTGTCGCTGGCGGTGATCATGTTCTCCTTTGGCGGGCTGGAGCTGATCGGCATTACCGCCGCCGAAGCGCAGGATCCGCATAAAAGCATTCCGAAAGCGGTCAACCAGGTGGTGTACCGTATTCTTCTGTTCTATATTGGTTCGCTGGTGGTGTTGCTGGCCCTCTATCCGTGGGTGGAAGTGAAATCCGACAGCAGCCCGTTTGTGATGATTTTCCACGATCTGAACAGCAACGTGGTGGCTTCGGCGCTGAACTTTGTGATTCTGGTGGCCTCGCTGTCGGTTTATAACAGCGGCGTCTACTCCAACAGCCGGATGCTGTTTGGCCTCTCCGTGCAGGGTAACGCGCCGAAGTTTTTAACCCGCGTCAGCCGTCGCGGCGTGCCGGTCAATTCGCTGCTGCTCTCCGGGGCCATCACCTCGCTGGTGGTGCTGGTCAACTACCTGCTGCCGCACGAAGCCTTTGGCCTGCTGATGGCGCTGGTGGTCGCGACCCTGCTGCTGAACTGGATCATGATCTGCCTGGCGCACCTGCGGTTCCGCGCGGCGATGCGTCGCAAGGGGCGCGAGACGCAGTTCAAGGCGCTGCTTTATCCGGCGGGTAACTACATCTGTATCGCCTTCCTGGCGATGATCCTGGTGCTGATGTGCACCATGGACGGCATGCGCACCTCGGCCATCCTGCTCCCGGTGTGGGTTGTGTTCCTGTTTGCGGCGTTTAAACTCTCCCGCAAGAAGTAGTGCGGCTTTCGCCCGGTAAGCGCAACGCCACCGGGCCTGGAAAACTGCAATGCCCGGCGGCGCTTCGCTTGCACGGGCCTACAAAACCCGTAGGCCAGGTAAGCGCAGCGCCACCCGGCACCTCTCCGCACCCATCCTCACCTTTATCGTGACCCCCCTCCCACTTCTTAATCGATCCACGGGATCTTTATTTTGTAATCGATTACTTTTCATTTGATACGATTTGTAATCGATTACTTTTTAAGGGTGGGGCTGATCATGGTGTCAACAACTGAAAGTAGTGGAAAGGTGATAGGGCAGCACCGAATGCTGGTGCCGCGCCTGTCGCTGATGATGTTCCTGCAATTCTTTATCTGGGGTAGCTGGTCGGTGACTCTCGGTCTGGTGATGACTCAGCACAACATGTCATTGCTGATCGGGGATGCCTTCTCCGCCGGGCCGATTGCCTCCATTTTGTCGCCGTTCGTTCTCGGCATGCTGGTGGACCGCTTCTTCGCCTCGCAAAAGGTGATGGCGGTGATGCACCTGGCCGGGGCGGCGATCCTCTGGTTCGTCCCTGGCGCGTTAATTGCGGAAAATGGTGCGCTGCTGATTGGCCTGCTGTTTGGCTATACGCTCTGCTACATGCCGACCCTGGCGCTGACCAACAACATCGCCTTCCACAGCCTGGCGAACGTCGATAAAACCTTCCCGGTGGTGCGCGTGTTCGGCACTATCGGCTGGATTGTGGCCGGGATCTTTATCGGCGTCACCGGCGTGGCCTCCAGCGTCACCATCTTCCAGGTGGCGGCGGCCAGCTCCGTCCTGCTGGCGATCTATAGCCTGACCCTGCCGCACACGCCGGCTCCGGCCAAAGGGATGCCGGTGAAGATGCGCGATCTCTTCTGCGCCGACGCCTTTGCGCTGCTGAAAACCCGTCACTTCTTTATCTTCTGCCTGTGCGCGATGCTGATCTCCGTCCCGCTGGGCACCTACTACGCCTACACCGCCTCCTATCTGGCGGATGCCGGGATCGCGGATGTCAGCACCGCCATGTCCTTCGGCCAGATGTCCGAAATCTTCTTTATGCTGGTGATCCCGCTGCTGTTCCGCCGTCTGGGCGTGAAGTACATGCTGCTGATCGGCATGCTGGCGTGGTTCGTCCGTTACGCGATGTTTGCCCTGGGCGTGAGCGAGGAGGGGCGCTTCCTGCTGTACCTCGGCATCCTGTTGCACGGCGTCTGCTATGACTTCTTCTTCGTGGTGGGCTTTATCTACACCGACCGCGTGGCGGGCGAAAAGGTAAAAGGCCAGGCGCAGAGCATGATCGTGATGTTCACTTACGGTATCGGCATGCTGTTGGGCTCACAAATTTCCGGCGCGCTGTACAACCGTCTGGTAGCCGGGCAACCCGTGCCTGAGGCGTGGGTGACATTCTGGTGGATCCCGGCAGTCGCTGCTGCTGTGATTGCACTCGTTTTCCTTGTCTCGTTCAAATATGAAGATGACAAGGCGTAATTTCTGGAGGTGGTATGAGGACGATTAAAGGCCCGGGAATTTTTCTGTCGCAGTTTATCGGCGGGCAACCGCCGTTTAACACCCTCGACGGGCTGGCAGGCTGGGCAGCGGAAAAGGGCTATAAAGCGGTGCAAATTCCCTGCAACCATAAAGCGATTTTTGACGTAGAGCTGGCGGCAGAGAGCCAGACCTACTGCGATGAGATAAGCGGCAAACTGGCGCAGCACGGGCTGGTCATCAGCGAACTCTCCACCCATCTGGAAGGGCAGCTGATCGCCGTAAACCCGGTGTACGACGAGGCGTTTGATAACTTCGCCCCACAGGCGGTGCGCGGTAATGCCGCCGCCCGCCAGGCGTGGGCCACCGATATCGTCAAAAAGGCGGCAGCGGCTTCGGCCCGGCTCGGGTTAACCGCCCACGCCACCTTCTCGGGCTCGCTGGCCTGGCCGTTTATGTACCCCTGGCCGCCGCATAACGAGGCGCGTTTCCAGGAGGCGTTCAGCGAGCTGGCCCGCCGTTGGCGGCCGATACTGGATGTCTTTGACGAGCAGGGGGTGAACCTCTGCTATGAGATCCACCCCGGGGAGGATCTGCACGACGGGGTGACCTTCGAGCGTTTTCTGGCGCTTCTGGACAACCACCCGCGCTGCAACATCCTTTACGATCCCAGCCACCTGCTGTTGCAGCAGATGGATTACCTGGCCTTTATCGACCACTACCACACCCGCATTAAGGCGTTTCACGTCAAGGATGCCGAGTACCGCCCGAACGGGCGCAGCGGCGTCTATGGCGGGTATCAGAGCTGGATCAACCGCGCCGGACGCTTCCGCTCCCCGGGCGACGGGCAGATCGACTTTAAGGGCATTTTCAGCAAGCTGACCCAGTACGACTACGACGGCTGGGCGGTGCTGGAGTGGGAGTGTTGCCTGAAGGACGGTGACACCGGGGCGCGGGAAGGGCGCGAGTTTATCTCCCGCCACATTATTCCGGTTTCCGATCGGGCGTTTGACGATTTCGCCGCAGGAGAACTTCATGATTAACGTCGGCATTATCGGCAGCGGCTTTATCGGCCCGGCGCACATCGAAGCCCTGCGCCGTCTCGGCTTCGTGCAGGTCGTCGCCCTGTGCGACGGCTCGCTGGAACAGGCGCAAGAGAAGGCCCGGGCGCTGAACATTCCCCATGCCTGTGGCAGCGTGGACGAACTGCTGGCGCACCCGGATCTGCACGTGGTGCACAACTGCACGCCAAACCATCTTCATGCGGAGATCAACCGCCAGATCCTGCGGGCCGGAAAGCATGTCTTCTCCGAAAAACCGCTGTGCATGACCCCGGACGAGGCGCGGGAACTGGTGGCCCTGGCGGAGCAGGCGGGTGTGGTGCACGGCGTGAGCTTTGTTTATCGCCAGTTTGCGATGGTGCGCCAGGCGGCGAGCATGGTCGGGACGGGCTCGCTCGGGCGGCTGTTTGCCGCTCACGGCAGCTATCTGCAGGACTGGATGCTGCTGGAAACCGACTATAACTGGCGGGTCGACGCGGCGCTCGGCGGGGCATCGCGCGCGGTGGCGGACATCGGTTCCCACTGGTGCGATACCATTCAGTTTCTGACCGGACGGCGCATCACCGAGGTGATGGCCGACCTGTCGATCGTCTGGCCGACCCGCAAGGCCAACGTGGTCGGGAACCAGACCTTCAGCCAGGCGGGCGATGCGGTGTATGAAGACAAGCCCGTCAACACTGAAGATTTCGGCTCGGTACTGTTCCGCTTCGACGACGGCAGCAAAGGCAGCTTTACCGTCTCGCAGGTGAGCGCAGGACGGAAAAACCGCCTCAGCCTCGAGGTCAACGGCAGCGAGGGTTCCGTGGCCTGGGATCAGGAAGTGCCCCAGCAGCTGTGGGTGGGCCATCGCGCCCGGGCCAATCAGACGCTGACGGACGATCCAGGCCTGATGAACCGCGACGTGGCCGACAGCGCCCACTTCCCGGGCGGCCATATCGAAGGCTGGCCGGACGCCTTTAAGAACATGATGGCGCAGTTTTATCGTGCAGTGCAGGCGGGCAGGATGCCGGATAAGCCCGTGTTTGCCACCTTCCATGACGGGGCAAACGTGATGTATATCATTGATGCAATAGTGAAAAGCCATCAGCAGCAGCGCTGGATCAGCGTCGCGCAGTAATACCTTGCCCGGTGCGCCGGGCAACCCATTTATGGTAGCCTGCTGCTAACGCTAACTGCAGGATCACTCGTCGCTATGTCAATTCAGAAAATCGCCCAACTGGCGGGCGTCTCGGTGGCGACGGTATCGCGCGTGCTGAATAACAGCGATACCGTCAAAGCCAAAAACCGCGATCGCGTCTTGCAGGCGATTAAAGAGGCTAACTACCAGCCCAATCTTCTGGCTCGTCAGCTGCGCACCTCGCGCAGCTATATGATCCTGGTGATGGTCTCCAATATTGCCAACCCGTTCTGCGCCGAGGTGGTGAAGGGCATTGAGGCGCAGGCTGAGAAAAATGGCTACCGTATTCTGCTCTGTAACTCCGGTTCCGATATTGAACGCTCTCGCTCGGGACTGAGCCTGCTGTCCGGCAAAATGGTCGACGGCATTATCACCATGGACGCCTTTACCCGCCTTACCGAGCTGGCGGCGCTAATTGGCGATGCCCCCTGGGTGCAGTGCGCCGAATACGCCGATGCGGGGGCGGTCTCCTGCGTCGGGATTAACGATGTCGATGCCTCCCAGCATGTGGTCAGTCGCCTGGCCGACGGCGGACGTCAGCGCATCGCTTTGATCAACCACGACCTGAGCTACAAATATGCCCGCCTGCGCGAGCGCGGGTACAAGAGCGTGCTGCATCTGCGCGATCTGTCGTATCAGGCCATTGAGTATGCGAGCGATCTCAGCGCCGCAGCCGGAATGGCGGCAATGACCAAACTGCTGGCGGCAGAACCGCGCCCGGACGCGGTGTTTGCGGTCTCCGATACCCTGGCCGCGGGCGCGTTACGTGCCATCGAAAAGGCAGGGCTGCGCGTGCCGCAGGATATTGCCGTGGTGGGCTTCGACGGCACGGAGCTGTCGGAGATGGTCTCGCTGACCACCATTGAACAGCCGTCGCGGGATATCGGGCGCAAGGCGGTCGATCTGCTGCTGAACAGAATCGACAACCCCGACGCCGCGACCGAGCGGGTGATGATGAACTGGCGCTTTATTTCCCGCGCCAGTACCTGAGCTATTTTTCCAGCGCGCCGGCCAGGGAGCGAATATCGTTCCCGGTCGGCGTCTGGTGTATGCGCAGGCCAAATTCATCAATCACCGCGAAAATATGATCGAAAATATCGGCCTGAATCGCCTCATATTCCGCCCAGATCACGGTGTTGGTAAAGGCGTATATTTCAATCGGCAGCCCGTTGGCGTCCGGCGCTAATTGCCGCACCATTAAGGTCATATCCTGGCGAATACGCGGGTGATTGCGCAGATATTCATTCAGGTAAGCGCGGAAAGTGCCAATATTGGTCATCCTGCGCAGGTTCAGCACCGACTCGCCTTCGCCATTCTCCTGATTCCACAGCGTAATCTCCTCGTGGCGTGTCGCCATATAGGGCTTTAGCAGCTTCGCCTGAATCAGCTGCTGCTGCTCCTGCTGGTCGAGAAAATGGATGCTGGTGGTATCAATATTCAGGCTGCGCTTAATCCGCCGTCCGCCGGAGGCCGACATGCCGCTCCAGTTGATAAAGGCGTCTGAGACCAGCGCCCAGGTCGGAATGGTGGTGATGGTGTTATCGAAATTGCGCACCTTGACGGTGGTCAGGCCGATATCCGTCACCGTACCGTTGGCGCCGTATTTCGGCATCTCCAGCCAGTCGCCGAGCTTGAGCATATCGTTGGCGGAGAGCTGAATGCCCGCCACCAGCCCGAGAATGGGATCTTTAAAGACCAGCATCAGCACCGCGGCCATCGCGCCCAGACCGCTGATCAGAATGGCGGGGGACTGGCCGATCAGCAGGGAGATAATCAGGATCCCCACCAGAATGGCGCTCACCAGCTTGATGCCCTGGAAGATCCCCTTCAGCGGCAGCTGCGAGGCGGTCGCCATTTTCTGCGACAGATTGAAAATCACGTCCAGCAGCGAGAAGAACGCCAGCAGGGCGTAAACCATCACCCACAGCTTCGCGCAGGTGGTGAGTATTTCCGCCGCGTCGCTGCCTTTTTGCAGCCACAATACCGCCTGAACGTTGACGATGATCCCCTGCAGGGTAAAGGCCAGACGGTGAAATAATTTATTCTGGGTAATGATTTGCAGCCATAAATGGCTGCTGGCCCGGGCGCGTTTCTCGAACGCCCGCAGCACCACTTTGTGCAGAATAAAATGAATAATCAGGGCAGTAAGAAAAATAATGCCAAAGATGATCACAAGGGAGGTGGTGTGATTAATTTCAATGCCTGTCTCTTCGACCAGGGAAATGAACTCCTGCATAACGTCTCCTGTATTAAAGCAGCCGCCATAATGGCGGCTGAGGATCTATTATGCAAATTCGCCAGGCCTATTTTACCGCCTGACAGGTCTTCACCACCGGCAGGCACAGGCGATGGCGCAGCCGCAGCGTGACCAGCGCCAGCACGATCATCATGACGGTTTCCACCACCAGGAAGACGTTAATCGCCTCTGCGTAATCCCCGCGATGGGTGTGCAGAGCGTGGAGCAAAATCGCGCCGAATATCGCCGGGCCGAGGCCGAGCGCCGCCTGTTGCAGGGTGCTGAGGATGGCGCTGGCCGCCCCGGCATCGTCAGGCTGGATGTCGCGCATCCCGATACGGTAGAAGCTGTTCACAATCAGCGCCTGGCCGTAGCCCACCAGCCCGGTTGCCGGGGCGAGAGTCAGGGCGGTGTTATACAGTCCCCAGATGCGGAAGGTGACAATCAGCGCCAGCAGGCCGGTAATCTGGATTGCCAGCCCGGTCAGCAAAATGGTGCTGGTGCTGTAGCGAGCAATCAGGCGCGGGGCAAACCACGCCGAAACAAAATAGGTCACGCCCAGGGCAATAAAGCTGTTGCCGGACTGCCACGGCGCCATTCCCAGACCGGTCTGCATGGCCAGCGCCATGCAGAACATAAACCCGGACCAGACGCTGAAAAAGAGCAGCGCAATCAGCACGCCAAAGCGGATGCTGCCGAGCCGCATAAGCCGCGGCGGGATCAGCGGATGAGCCCCATCGCGCTCTTTTTTACGCGCATTCAGCGCCATTAAATACGCCAGCGGGATAATGGCGAGAAGCATAGCCTTCAGCGGCCAGGACCAGTGCCACTGCGGCCCCAGCGCCATCGGGAACAGCAGGCAGCAGAGGATCGCCGCCAGTAATGCGGTGCCCGTCCAGTCGATACGCGACGGCGTGTCGCGGCGGGTTTCCGGCACGTAGCGACGGCTCAGGGCCAGCACCAGCAGGCAGATCGGCACGTTGATAAAGAAAGCGTTGCGCCAGCCCAGCCCGGCGATATCCGCCGACACCAGCCAGCCGCCGCCCATCTGCCCGACGATAAAGGCAATCCCGCCGATGCCGCCAAACAGGCTGATGGCTTTCGCATGGGCAGGGCCTTTCAGTGTGACGTGCAGAGTGGCAAGAATTTGCGGCACGATCATCGCCGCCCCTGCGCCCTGAACGATGCGCGCCGCCAGCAGCTGCTCGATATTGCCCGCCATGCCGCACAGCAGCGAGGCCAGGCCAAAACTCGCCACGCCCCACATAAACAGACGACGGCGGCCGAGGTTGTCTCCCAGCTTGCTGCCAAGGGCCAGGCAGACGGCAAAGGCCACGCCGTAGAGGGCGACAATCAGCTCCAGCCCGGTGGCGGTGGCGTGCAGCGAGTGGGTGATGGCGTCCAGCGCCACGTTGGTGATTGAGGTATCAATCAGCGGCAGCATCTGGCCGGTTAACAGCAATATCAGGCCTGCACGACCCGGTGAAACAACTGACGTATTCATGGTGACTCCATTGCGTCAAACAGCGTAGCGTCGTAGCATCAACCATCTGATAAACGGGTACCAGTTCTTGCTTATACTGGTACTGGCACTACCATGCAGGGGGCAATATGGCGCTAATGTCTGAACCCGTCACCTCACTCCAGGATGACACCCGTAAACAGCTCGGCGCATTTTTACGCGCCCGACGCGAAAGTCTCGACCCGCAGCGCCTTGGTTTACCGCGCAGCGGTCGACGCCGTACCCCGGGCCTGCGCCGGGAAGAGGTGGCCCTGCTGGCGGACGTGGGCGTCACCTGGTACACCTGGCTGGAACAGGGCAGGGACGTCAACCCTTCAATCACGGTGATGGCGGCGGTGGCGAAGGCGCTACAGTGCACCCCGACCGAAGCCCGCCACCTCTTCCTGCTGGCAGGTCTGCCACCGGGCGAAGCGCCCCAGGCGGTCTGCTGCGAGGGGATCAGCGAAGGCACCCGTCGTCTTCTCGACACCCTGATGCCGAAACCCGCCAGCATCCAGAAACCGAACTTCGATATCGTGGCGTGGAATGACAGCTTTGGGTACCTGATGGGCGTCGATTTCAATGACATCCCGCCGGAAGACCGCAACTGTATTTATCTGTTCCTCACCCACCCGGCGTGGCGCGCCCGCCTCGGTAAGCGCGGCGACGTGCTGCCGATTTTCGTCTCCTATTTCCGCGCTGCAATGGCGGAGCACCGCGGCGATCCGCAGTGGGAAGCCAAACTGGCGCGCTTCTTTGCGGTGTCCGAGGAGTTTGAAGCCCTGTGGCACCAGCGTAACGACGTGCGCGGCGTGGAAAACCAGCTCAAGCTGTTTACCCATCCCGAACTCGGCGATTTTCATCTCCAGCAGATGTACTGGTACTCCGCCCCGCGCAACGGCTCCCGCCTGCTGGTCTATCTGCCGGTGGATGACGAGGGCGAGCGCGCGCTGACGTGGCTGGCGGAGCAGGCACAATGAACGTCACCCGCAAACAGGAACGCCTCCTGCGCCGCGCCCTCAACGAATGGCAACAGGAGGGGGCATTAACCGCCGACGAGCATCAGCGTCTGGCTGCCAGCTTAAAACGCGTCGCCATGGACTGGCAGCGCCTCAGCCGCTACGCCTTCTGGACGGCAATCGCCTGCGTCATCATCGCCATCGGTAGCCTGTTTGCCGACAGCGAGCTGATGGCGCGCATCATCGAGTTCTTCGCCTTCTCCTCCATCGCCCGCATCGGGCTGCCTGCGCTGATGGCAGGGCTGTTTTATCTGTGGGGATTCAGCCGCCAGCGGCGGGAAACCCAGTGGCACTACAGCACCGAAGCGATCCTGTTCCTTGGGGTGTTCTTCACCGCCATCGCGCTCTGGCAGCTGGGGGAACGGCTGGATACCGGTAGCGGCCATATCGCGCCGCTGTTCCTGCTCGGCTGCGCCGTTTACGGGCTGGTGGGCTTCTTCGGGCGTTCGGGGCTGGTGTGGCTGTTCTTTTTGCTCTCGCTGGGCAACTGGTTTGGCGCGGAGACCGGCTACATGTCCGGCTGGGGCGCCTACTGGCTGGGGATGAGCTATCCGGTCAGGTTTATCTTCTTCGGCGGCGCGCTGCTGGCGCTGTGCTGGTGGCTGCGCGGGATGCTGCGTAAACGCCATCTGTACACCACCAGTAAAGCGATGGGGCTGACCTATCTGTTTGTTGCCCTGTGGATTATGTCGATTTTTGGCAATTACGATATCGATAACGGGTACGGCACCGCCCGGGCGGCGCTGCTGCCGTGGGCGCTGCTGTTCGCGGTGGCGGCCGGGATTTGTATTTATATCAGCCTGAAAACCGACGACGGCATGCTGCGCGGATTTGGCCTGACGTTTCTGGCGATCAACCTCTATACCCGCTATTTCGAATATTTCTGGGACGGGATGAACAAGGTGCTGTTCTTCCTGATCCTGGCGGCGTCGCTGGCGGTGATAGGGCGCTATGCGGAGCGGATCTGGCACGCGGGGAGCGGGGCGAAGTAGATCTTTTGCGAGAGGGCTTCCGGGATCCGGAGCCCTTTCTGTTGAAGGCTGTCAAAGCGTGTAAGGTGAGGTTTAATGTAAACCAACCTGCTGAATCTACGTCATTTAGCTGAGTAGTGAAGTGGGCTAAACTTACGCGATGAGAAACCAGCCATGTCGCCACTGATGATTGATTCCGCAGATTTCAGCCAAAAACTCGGCCTTATCTCCCGAAACGTCGAACATACCGAAGCGTTTCTGGCAAGGGGCACAGTGGAGTTTCACCTGCCGGGTTTTTTGCTTCCTGTGGGGTACCTGCTCCTGAAATCGCGTTATGGCGATGAATACCGACTCGTCACTACCGACGACGGCAAGCCTTATACGGCGTATGCCGTAAAGCTGGCATTTCATAAAGAAATTACCTTTCCCCACGGTGCCGCTACGCAAGTGATGGTCTGGCGTACGCCACGCGCCGTCCATCAACGCGTGATAAGCGGATTACCCCAATTATTCTTTCAGTGGGTGCTAAGCGAATACGACATTGTGGTATCAGACAGCGAGCAAACCGGCGACGGACAGCGCTTCTGGCTGCGGATGATCGACTGGGCCTTTACCATGAATTATCAGATCGGTGTGGCGGACGGCATGGTTGGTGAAGAGTGGCACTTAACGCCAGTTAATTCATACGCTGAACTGGAAGAGCGCTGGATAGCGTTCGCCTGGCGTAACGATCGCGACGTGCATCCGCATCGCAGCCTGGTTATCAGTAAAAAGTAACGGGCCGCAAATCGCGGCCCGTTTGTATCAGCACTCAGTCACAATGGTGCTCAGCGGCAGGCGAGATTTTGGCAGTGTGGCGTTGAAATCTTCCACGCTGTGATGCCCAACCGGCACCACCACCAGGCTGGTGAAGCCTTTCTCTTTCAGACCAAACTCTTCGTCGAGGACTGCGGCGTCGAAGCCTTCAATCGGCACTGCATCCAGGCCCATCGCGCCCACGCCCAGCAGGAAGTTGCCGACGTTCAGGTAAACCTGTTTCGCCATCCACTGGTCGTCATCTTTCAGATCGACACGGTGCAGCTCGGCGAAGAAGGTGCGGCCTTTGTGGTTGGCGGCTTTCGCTTCTGGCGTGTTGAAACGGCCGTCGGCCTCCTCCTGATCCACCACGCGCGTCAGCCACGCATCGTCCATCGCGGTTTTGGCGCAGAACACCACCACGTGCGAGGCATCCAGCATTTTGCGTTCGTTAAAGACAAAGCCGCCGGCTGCGGACTTCGCCACCCGCGCTTTACCTTCCTCGGTGCTGGCAACGATAAAGTGCCACGGCTGCGAGTTGGTGCTGGACGGGCTGTACTGCAGCAGGGTTTTAATCTGTTCCGCCTGGTCGGCAGTCAGTTTTTTGCTCGGATCAAACGCCTTTGTGGAGTGACGTTTTAAGGCAACGGAAATGATATCCATAACTACTCCTGGGTTAACATCGCCCACCGGGGCGAGAAAGGGAAAAGGGTACAAGGGGAAGGGGACAAAGATAAGGGCATTAAGAGCGCTTAACCGCCGGGGCGTAAACGTTTTTGCTCTTTTTTCGGCAGTTTATCCACCACCAGATGCCACGAATCATCGATCAGATCGGCTAGCAGCGCCGGGGTGATATCTTCGGCTGCATAAATCGAAATCCAGTGCTTTTTATTCAGATGGTAGCCGGGCTCGATCCCCCGGTAGATCTGCTGGTTGAGCAGCGATTTTTGCGGATCTGACTTCAGGCTGACGTGCTGGCGTCCATGCGCCACGCCCATCAGCATAAAAATTTTGCCGCCCACTTTAAACACATCGTATTCCGGGCCAAAGGGCCAGCAGTGCTCGGTAAAGGGCAACTCCAGCGCCACCTGCTTTGCGCAGGCGGCGAGCGTTTTACTGTCCATGAATATCCTCTTCGGCTAGCGCTCGCCACATGGCTTCAAAACCCAGCGCCTTAAATTCGGCGGCGCGCGCCGGTTCGCGGGTGGCGAAGGACATCGTCGTCTCCGTCAGCGACAAGAACAGGGCATCGCCAAACAGTCGAAATTCCTCTGACATAAATACCGGGCGGATATGACGACGGCACAGCTCATGCAGTTCCGGGAACATCTCGTGTACCGCCTGTTCAGTTTCGGCGTTAATCTTCTCGCTCACCCCGAGCTGGCGTATTGCGCCGTGGGCCACCGGGTTGCGGATCCCCCAGTCAACGTAGCTGTTCCAGATATTGCGGGTATGCTCTTTCGGCTGGGTGAGGGCACGATCCATATTCGCCAGCATGGTCTGGCACAGATCCTGTTTCAGGTGCAGGTAGAGGGCGTTGAGCAGATCGTCTTTGGTGGCGAAATAGCGAAACAGGGTGCCTTCAGCCACCCCTGCGCTGCGGGCGATTAACGCGGTAGAAGCCGCAATGCCCGACTGGGCAAAAGCGGTGGTTGCCGCGTCCAGCAACGCCAGTTTTTTATCTTCACTTTTCGGACGAGCCACTGCATTTCCTCCAGTTTATGTGCAAAAACCCCGATTGAATCATGCCCTTTGCGGGGCTGCAACGCGGAATGTCAAAGATCTTAAAACGTCTTGACGACTTTCGCATCACTTCTATAATGAGTGCTTACTCACTCATAATCAAGTTTTGCCCGCGCAGGCCATCGGATGGGGCGCGAATTCGGGTCGGGATATGAAAAAGCGTTTTATTATTAGCCTGGTGGTAGTGATGATTATTGCATCAGCGGCGAGTTTGCCGTTTGTACTGAATGCCGGATTCGGCCAGCCGCCACAGGGCGCGCAGCTGAGTGAGTTTGCCGCTTCGCCGCAGTATCGCGACGGTCAGTTCCATAACACCCTGCCCACGCCGGGGTTTACCGGCAACAAGAACATGCTGGCGGCGTGGTGGGATTTTCTGGTGACGAAGCGTGAGAATGCCCGTCCGGCCCAGCCGCTGCCGCTGATTAAAACCGATCTGGCGCAGTTGCCCCTGAATCAGGACACCATGGTCTGGCTCGGCCACTCCTCGTGGTATCTGCAGCTGGCAGGCAAACGTATCCTGATCGATCCGGTGTTCAGCAGTTACGCTGCACCCTTTTCCTTCCTCAACAAAGCCTTTGCCGGAGAGTACCCCTGGCATGCCGAAGAGATGCCCGACATCGATCTGCTGATTATTTCTCACGATCACTACGATCATCTCGATTACGCCACCATCAAGGCGCTGATGCCGAAAGTGAAGCGCGTGGTCACGCCGCTCGGGGTAGGTTCGCATCTCCGTTACTGGGGTATGGATCCGTCAATCATTGAGGAGCGGGACTGGGATCGGTCGGTGCGCATCAGCGATGACCTGACCGTGCACGTTCTGCCGGCGCGGCATTTCTCCGGGCGGGGACTGAAGCGCAACCAGACGCTGTGGGGCAGCTTTATGTTTGTAACCCCGCAGCAAAAGGTGTTCTACAGCGGGGATTCCGGTTACGGCCCGCACTTTAGCGCCATCGGGGAGCAGTTTGGCAGTGTCGATCTGGCGATCATGGAGAACGGGCAGTACGACCAGGACTGGAAGTACATCCACATGCAGCCTAATGAGACGGCGCAGGCCGCCGCGGATCTGAATGCCAGGGCGGTGGTGCCGGGCCACTCCGGGCGCTTTGTGCTGGCAAAACACACCTGGAACGACCCGCTGATCAAGCTGTCGCAGGCCAGCAAGGATAAGCCGTATCGCCTGCTGACGCCGGAGCTCGGTGAGCCGGTCAGAGTGGATGATGCCACGCAACAATTTCGCGCGTGGTGGGAATAATGTTAAATCGAAGAGCAGAGGGGGAGAGCAGCATGACTATTTCCGCTCAGGTTATCGACACCATTGTCGAGTGGATCGACGACAACCTTCATCAGCCGTTGCGGATCGAGGATATTGCCCGTCACGCGGGCTATTCCAAGTGGCACTTACAGCGGCTGTTTATGCAGTATAAAGGCGAGAGCCTTGGGCGCTATATTCGTGAACGTAAGCTGCGGCTGGCGGCGCGGGATCTGCTGGAGTCAGACGAAAAGGTCTACGACATTTGTCTGCGCTACGGCTTTGACTCCCAGCAGACCTTTACCCGCGTCTTCACCCGTACCTTCAACCAGCCGCCTGGCGCGTATCGCAAGGATAACCACAGCCGGGCGCACTAATGCGCATTCCCCTCCCGTGCGGGAGGGGATATTTAAGGCCACTATTTTAGAAACGATACTGCAGGCCGACGACGAAAACATAGTTTTCGTTTTCGATCCCCGCCGCATCGCCATGCACATATAAGGAAGGTCCCCCGAGCAGGTTATCCCTGATTTCGGTACCGCCTTTTCCCTCGTCATAGCGCGTCCAGCTAAATTCCGCGAACACTTTGGCATTCGGCGTCACGTAGTAGCCCACATCCACCATTGCGGCATAATAATCGGCATTATTGGCTTCATCGCGGTAGGTGAACTGGCGATCGTAATGCTCGTCATTATCTCTGGCGCGTACCCACGGGCTATATCTGACCTGACCATTGATCTCAATATTCTCATAGCGATACATTCCCACAAGGCCAGCATAGGCGACACCAAAACGCTGTTTGTACGAGATACCGCGATCGTTATCCGGGTACTCGCCGGTCATTTCGCCGTTGCCGTAACTGTAGGTCCCGCCATGGGATGACCAGCTAAAGCGGGTTTTTTGATAGCCAAGCATTGCGCCAAGCCGGTAATTTTCCTGCTTCAGCAACCAGCCCTTGGCACTCAGGTCAAATTCGTTGGCATGATTGAGGCGGCTTGCCGGATGGGTTGACCAGTCTGTCGGGCTCTCCTGGTTGGGATCCATCCAGTCGTAATCATCCATATGCGATCCGCTGGAGGCAAGGGTCGTCCAGCCGCGGGCAGTGAGCGTGAGCCGCGGGAAAATGTCCCACGAGAGCTCTCCTTTAATCACCGGCGAATTTTTTAATTTCCAGTCCAGCTCGCTCTGTTGATGGCCCGTAGAGGCGTTATACACCCGCTCGTGTGATTCGCCAGCGAGAATGCCCATAGATAAGGCTGCGGAAAAGCTTTCCGGGGATAAGTTAATGATTGACGCTTGCGCGCCGGCCCACGGCAGGCCAGCGGATAACATTAAAAATAGGGACAGTCCTTTTTGTCGCATCATGACATCCTTGTGCTGATATTAACTCTACGTAACGGCAATGTTACGTGGTGAAAGGGGCGGACAAGATTAGCATTAACGGGTTTTGTTGCGGTGCTCAGGCGGGGGAAATCGGATTTTGATTATTTCTTATATGCCATTGATTATAAATGATAAAAAATCATTTATTGATAGAATGATTATGCCCGTGATGAGACGTTCTCCCTGAACGGGACGCATTCAGGGGAGATACGGCGGATCGCTGAGATTAATCGGCCTGCGAAAACCAGCGGCGCCAGATGAAGCGTAGGACAAAGAACTCAACGGTGCCGAGCAGTAAAAACCACAGGCAGAAGATAATGGTGTAAAGCTGGTTGAGATCCATCAGATGGAAGGTGCTCATCAGCTTCTGTGCCACCACCAGCCCCAGCGAAGGTGCAGGCAGCAGCAGAACGGAGAGAAAGGCCATCAGCAAGATGCCGCCTGCCGTTAACAGTGTTTCTAACGGGTGTCTCATGATTATGTTAATCGTCAGTTAAAAATAACATTCTCCCGGATAGGGCTTCGTAAAGCAATATCATCTATCAGGTTCGCGGGCGATAAATAATCGCCCGCTAATTTGCTGATATTCCCCTGCCAGATACCCGCTAATTCAATTAACCTGCGTTAATGTAAATTATTGTCACCCGCCGGAAAATAGTTTTACAAAGGTATAAGTGCTATATCCAATTAACGTCGCAATAACAATGGCTGCGATAATATATAACGCCAGGCGACGCCCGCGATAAATTCCAAACATGCTGACCCCTCGTTTAGTTTAGGTTTAGAAATAATTTGTAAAAATCACCGCATTGAAATGAAACGTTTTCTGTTTAATGCCATCGACAGAAATAATAGTGCGTTAAATTAATTGCCGTGACAACCCATTAAATTAACGCCTGACGATTTATAAAAGCAGAAATGGAATTCAGGCTTTTGCTCACTGCGAACTAAAGGAGCTGAAATATGACCAAAGTACATCACTCTCACACGCCACCGTCCACGGCGGACCACGCACCGACGCAGGCTTATCAGCAGACCGTCGAGCAGGCCCTCGCGGCGCAGCGCAGCACTATGGCTGGCCTGAGCCGCGCAGAAGCCCAGGCGCGCCTGGATCAGCATGGGCCCAATGCCCTGCCGGAAAAAAAAGCCAGACCGGCGTGGCTGCGTTTTCTGGCCCATTTTAACGACGTCTTAATTTACGTCCTGCTGGCCGCCGCGGTGTTAACCGCAATAATGGGCCACTGGGTCGATACTCTGGTGATTCTGGGTGTGGCGGTGATTAATGCCTTAATTGGTCATATTCAGGAGAGTAACGCCGAAAAATCCCTGAGCAGTATCCGAAATATGCTTGCCAGCGATGCGCGCGTTATTCGCGAAGGGGGCCATGAAATAATACCGATAACTGAAATAGTTCCCGGGGATATTATTGTCCTGCGCGCCGGAGATCGTATTCCGGCAGATGTGCGGGTGATCGAGGCGCATAATTTACGCGTGGAAGAGGCGATCCTCACCGGCGAATCTACGGTGGTCGATAAACATATTCTGCCTCTGACCGGGGAATTAACCCTGGGCGACCGCACCAATCTGCTGTTTTCCGGCACCACCGTCAGCGCGGGCGGCGGCCTGGGTGTGGTGATTGCCACTGGCCAGCAGACCGAGCTGGGCCACATCAACCAGATGATGGCCGGAATTGAAAAACACCGCACCCCGCTGCTGGTGCAGATGGACAAGCTCGGCAAAGCCATCTTCGGCCTGATTATGGCGATGATGGCCGCGCTCTTTGTCTTCAGCCTGCTGCTGCGTGATATGCCGCTCGGCGAACTGCTGCTGTCGTTAATCAGCCTGGCGGTGGCCGCGGTGCCGGAAGGTCTGCCAGCCATCATCTCGATTATCCTGTCGCTGGGCGTGCAGGCGATGGCGCGTAAGCGGGCCATCATCCGCAAGCTGCCTACCGTAGAGACGTTAGGGGCGATGACCGTGGTCTGCTCGGATAAAACCGGCACCCTGACCATGAACGAGATGACCGTCAAAGCGATCATCACCGCTGACAGCTGCTACCGCGTCGAGGGTGACAGCTATTCCCCGGAAGGCAATATCTGCCTTGAGGGCAGCGACGAGCCGGTACAGATCCAGCCGGGCACCGTGCTGGAACAGTATCTGCGCACCATTGACCTGTGTAACGACAGCCAGATGATTCAGGACGAGCGCGGCCTGTGGAGCATTACCGGTGGGCCGACCGAAGGCGCGCTGAAGGTACTGGCAGCGAAAGCCCACCTCATGCCGGTGATGACCACGCTGCTCAACAAGATCCCGTTCGACTCGCAGTACAAGTACATGAGCACCCACTACCAGATTGGCAGCGAGGAGCAGATCCTGATCACCGGCGCGCCGGACGTCATTTTCGCCCTGTGCGCAGAGCAGCAGACCCGTAACGGCGCAGAAGCCTTTAACCGCGCGTACTGGGAAACCGAGATGGAGCGCTATGCCCGCCAGGGGCTGCGCATGGTGGCCGCGGCGTTCAAACCGGCGAACGGTGAACAGGAGCTGACCCACGACGACCTCAGCCACGGCCTGATCTTCCTCGGCATCGCCGGGATGATGGATCCACCGCGCCCGGAGGCGATCGACGCCATTCACGCCTGCCAGCAGGCGGGGATCCGCGTGAAGATGATCACCGGGGATCACCCGCAGACGGCGATGAGCATCGGGCAGATGCTGGGGATCGCCAACAGCGCCCAGGCGGTAACCGGCTATCAGCTGGAGCATATGGATGATGCCGGGCTGGCAAAAGCGGCGGGGGAGTACGACATCTTCGCCCGTACCAGCCCGGAGCATAAGCTGCGTCTGGTGAAGGCCTTGCAGGAGCAGGGCGAGATCGTCGGCATGACCGGCGACGGCGTGAACGACGCCCCGGCCCTGCGCCAGGCGGACGTGGGCATTGCCATGGGCATCAAGGGCACCGAAGTGACCAAAGAAGCCGCCGACATGGTGCTGACCGACGACAACTTCGCCACCATTGCCAGTGCGGTAAAAGAGGGCCGTCGCGTCTACGACAACCTGAAGAAGACCATTCTGTTCATCATGCCGACCAACCTCGCGCAGGGGCTGCTGATTGTGATTGCCCTGCTGGCGGGGAACATCATTCCGCTGACGCCGGTGCTGATCCTGTGGATGAACATGGCGACCTCCGCCACGCTCTCTTTCGGACTGGCCTTTGAAGCCGCCGAGCGCAACATCATGCGTCGTCCACCGCGTCAGACCGGGCAGCACGTGATGGATGCCTACGCCGTCTGGCGCGTGGCCTTCGTCGGTACCCTGATTGCCGTCGCCGCCTTTGCGCTGGAAGCCTGGCTGGCCCCGCGCGGCCACAGCGCCGAGTTTATCCGTACCGTGCTGCTGCAGATGCTGGTCTGTGCCCAGTGGGTCTACATGATTAACTGCCGCAACACCGGGGGCTTCTCCCTGAACCGCGGCCTGCTGTTAAACAAAGGGATCTGGCTGGTGACGGGCGTGCTGCTTCTGCTGCAGCTGGCGATTATCTACCTGCCGTTTATGCAGATGCTGTTCGGCACCGAAGCCCTGCCGCTGCGCTACTGGGGCGTCACCCTGGGGATGGCGAGCGTGATGTTCTTCATCGTCGAAATCGAGAAGCGCCTGACCCGCAGGTTCCGTAAGGCTGCATAACCTAAAACCTTACCCCTCACCCTCTCCCTACAGGGGAGAGGGTCATATTCAGAGATAATCCCCATGAAACTGACCTTCCTGTGCGTACTCCTCGCCTGCGCCCTGCAAACCGCCTTTGCCGCCACCATCCCCGTGCGCGTCGCCACCGTGGAGCAGACCGCCCACGCCGCCGAGCGCCAGATCCCGGGCCGCGTCGAAGCCATACACACCGTTGAACTGCGGGCCCGCACGGAGGGCGTGATCGCCCGGGTGCACTTCCGCGACGGGCAGTACGTGAAAAAGGGCGACGTGCTGTTCGAGCTGGACGACGCCGAGCCGCGGGCCGCCCTGCGCCTGGCGCAGGCCGAAGTCAGGAGCGCAGAAGCCACCCTGCGTCAGGCGCAGCAGCAGCTCTCCCGCTTTGAGAGCCTGGGCAGTAACAACGCCATCAGTCGTCACGACGTGGATAACGCCCGCATGCAGCGCGACGTCGCCCGCGCCGCGCTTGAGCAGGCGAAAGCCCGACTTGAAACCCGTAACGTCACCCTGGCGTACACCCGCATTACCTCGCCCATTGATGGCCGCGTGGGACACAGCAACTTCCACGTGGGCAGCCTCGTGAACCCGGCCAGCGGCGTGCTGGTGGAGGTGGTGCAGCTCGACCCGATCCGCATTGCCTTTGCGCTGGAGGAGGGAGCCTTCGCCACTAAAGCCGGGCAGCATTCGGACATTCGCGCCATGAAGCAGGCCTGGCAGGTGCTGATAGACAGCAACGGTCAGCGCATCAGCGGGGAACTGACGTCTGTGGATAACCGCATCGACCCGCGCACCGCCAGCGTGATGCTGCGCGCCGAGTTCGCCAACCCGCGCCATCAGCTATTGCCCGGCGGCAACGTAAACCTGTATCTGCGCCCGGCAAGCGTTCAGCCGGTGCTGACCCTGCCCGCCGCGGCGGTGCAGCAAAACGGCGACGGCTTCTTTGCCTGGGTGGTTAACGCCGACGGCAAAGCCGAACAACGCCCGCTGACCCTTGCCGGGCAGATCGGCCAGCAGTTTCAGATTGCCTCCGGCATCGCGTCCGGTGAGCGAGCGATTACTGACGGCGCGCAGCGCGTGCAGCCAGGCGCTGCCGTGCAGATACTCAATTAAGGAGCCACCATGCTGACGTTTTTCATCAAACGCCCGCGCTTCGCAATGGTGATCGCGCTGGTCATCACCCTGCTGGGGGCTATTGCGCTGAGGATGATTCCGGTGGAGCAGTATCCGCAGATCACGCCCCCGGTCGTGAATGTGTCAGCGTCATGGCCCGGTGCCAGCGCGGCTGACGTGGCGGAAGCCATCGCCACGCCGCTGGAGACCCAGCTGAACGGCGTGGACCACATGCTCTATATGGAATCCACCAGCTCGGACGAAGGCAGCTACAGCCTGAACATCACCTTTGCCGCAGGAACGGACCCCGATTTAGCCGCCATCGACGTGCAAAACCGCGTCGCGCAGGCCGTGGCGCAGCTTCCCGCCGAGGCGCAGCAAAACGGCGTGCAGGTGCGCAAGCGCGCCACCAACCTGATGATGGGGGTAAGCCTTTACTCACCGAACAACACCCACACGCCGCTGTTCGTCAGCAACTACGCCAGCACCCAGCTGCGTGAGGCGCTGTCCCGCCTGCCGGGCGTTGGGCAGGTGCAGATGTTTGGCGCGCGGGACTACAGCATGCGCATCTGGCTGCGTCCGGACCGCATGAACGCCCTGAACGTCACCACCGACGACGTGGCCCAGGCGCTGCGGGAGCAGAACGTGCAGGGGGCGGCAGGCCAGGTCGGCACGCCACCGGTGTTTAACGGCCAGCAGCAGACCCTGACCATTAACGGGCTGGGGCGCTTAAATCAGGCTGAAGATTTCGCCGGGATCATTATCCGCGCGGGGGAGATGGGCCAGCTGGTGCGCCTGAAGGATGTCGCCACCATTGAACTCGGCTCCCGCAGCTACAGCTCCGGCGCACAGCTGAACGGGCATGACTCCGCCTACCTCGGCATCTACCCCACGCCGTCCGCCAACGCCCTGCGCGTGGCTGACGGGGTGCGCGCCGAGCTGGAACGTTTGTCCGCACGCTTCCCGGACGATCTGACGTACGAAGTGAAATTCGACACTACCTCCTTTGTTGCGGCCACCATCAAGGAGATTGGCGTTTCGCTGGCGCTGACCCTGCTGGCGGTGGTGGTGGTGGTTTCCCTGTTCCTGCAAAGCTGGCGCGCGACGCTGATTGTCGCGCTCGCCATTCCGGTGTCGCTGGTGGGCACCTTTGCGGTGCTCTATACGCTGGGTTATTCCGCCAACACCCTCAGCCTGTTCGCCATTATTCTGGCCCTGACCATGGTGGTGGATGACGCCATCGTGGTGGTGGAGAGCGTCGAAACGCTGATGGCGGAAGGGCAGAGCCGCACGGCGGCCACCGCCCAGGCGCTGCGGCAGATTGCCGGGCCGGTGATTGCCACCACCCTGGTGCTGCTGGCGGTGTTTGTGCCGGTAGCGCTGCTGCCGGGAATTGTCGGCGAGCTGTATCGCCAGTTTGCGGTCACGCTCTCCACCGCAGTGACGCTCTCAAGCCTGGTGGCGCTGACCCTGACGCCCGCGCTCTGTGCGATGCTGCTGCGCCCGCGCCCTGCGCGCCCGGCGGCAGTCTATCGCACCTTCAACCGCGGACTGGACGCCACGCGCGGTTTCTACACCCGCATCGTGAACGTTTTAAACCTGCGCCCGTGGCTGGCGCTGCTGGCGACCGCAGGCGCGGCGGCTGTCGTCGCGTTCAGCTTTATGTCGATGCCAAAAGGCTTCCTGCCCAAGGAAGATCAGGGCTACTTCTTCGCCAGCGTCCAGCTGCCGGAGTCGGCCTCGCTGGAACGGACCGAAGCGGTGATGGCGACGGCGCGGGCGCTGATCGCCAAAAATCCGGCGGTGGAGGACGTGATTCAGGTCTCCGGGTTCAACATTCTCAACGGCACCAGCGCCTCCAACGGCGGCTTTATCTCCGTGATGCTGAAGGACTGGAGCGAGCGGCCACCGCTGGATGCGGTGATGGGCACATTGCAGCGCCAATTGCTGGCCCTGCCGGAAGCGACCATCATGACCTTCGCGCCCCCGACGCTGCCGGGGCTGGGCAACGCCTCCGGCTTCGACCTGCGCATTCAGGCCCAGGCGGGGCAGAGCCCGGCGGAGCTGGAACGCGTCACCCGGGAGGTGCTGGCGAAAGCCAACCAGCACCCGCAGCTGAGCCGGGTGTTCACCACCTGGAGCAGCAACGTGCCCCAGTTGACCCTAACCGTTGACCGCGAGCGGGCTGCACGCCTCGACGTGCCGGTGTCGCGCATCTTCAGCAGCCTGCAAACCGCCTTTGGCGGCACCCGCGCCGGGGATTTCAGCGTCAACAATCGCGTCTACCACGTGGTGATGCAAAACGAGATGCAGTGGCGCGAGCGCGCGGAGCAAATCAGCGAGTTGTTCGTGCGCAGCAATAACGGCGAGCGGATACGCCTGAGCAATCTCGTCACCATCACCCCGACCGTCGGTGCGCCGTTTGTGCAGCAGTACAACCAGTTCCCGTCGGTGTCGGTGAGCGGCTCAGCAGCGGATGGGGTGAGCAGCAGTTCGGCGATGGCGGTGATGGGGCAGCTTCTGGCAGAGAATCTGCCCACCGGATACGACTACGCCTGGAGCGGCATGTCGTATCAGGAGCAGCAGACCGGCAACCAGGCGATCTGGATTGTGCTGGCGGCGGTGGTCATGGCGTGGCTGTTCCTCGTCGCCCAGTACGAAAGCTGGACGCTGCCGGCGAGCGTGATGCTCTCGGTGCTGTTTGCCCTCGGCGGGGCGCTGGTGTGGCTGTGGATAGCGGGGTACGCCAACGACGTCTACGTGCAGATTGGGCTGGTGCTGCTGATCGCCCTTGCCGCCAAGAACGCCATCCTGATCGTCGAGTTTGCCCGCGCGCGGCGCATGGAGGGAGTGGCAATTGTCGATGCTGCCCGCGAGGGGGCGTCCCGCCGCTTCCGGGCAGTGATGATGACCGCCGTGTCGTTCATTATCGGGGTCCTGCCGATGATGCTGGCGACCGGAGCCGGTGCCCAGAGCCGCCGCATCATCGGCACCACGGTGTTCAGCGGCATGCTGGTGGCCACCGTGGTGGGGATTGTCTTTATCCCGGCGCTGTTTGTGCTGTTCCAGCGCCTGCGCGAGTGGGGGCACCGGCTTACGGATTAGTCGCCCACAGCTCGGCATGTTTTTGCACTAAGGAGATGAGCGAGCCACCGTCTGCGATAAAGTCCCGCATGCGCTGCGCCTCGCTCTTGCCCTGCTTCAGCATCAGGCCAATCTCCTGAATCGCGCTCGTCGCGCCCAGCTTCTCCGCAGACGGCGCCACGCGCTCCAGCAGCCAGGCGAGATCCTCAGCAATGGTTTTCTGCTCTCCGGTATGCACGTCCGTCAGGATCCCCGCTAACCCGTAGCGACAGGCCTGAAAACGGTTAAAGCGGTACAGCAGAAAATCCGCTTCCTGATGCTTATAAGGCCGCGTGGTCAGCAGCCAGTGCGAGGTGGCCTGAATCAGCCCGGCGATATTGATGGCATGGGCGAGGGTGAGCGGCGTATCCATCACCCGCACCTCCACGGTGCCAAAATGCGGGCTGGGGCGAATGTCCCAGTGCAAATCTTTGATGCTGTCGATCATGCTGGTGTGGCTCAGGCGACGAAACAGACCCTCGAACTCCTGCCAGCTGTTAACCCACGGCATCAGGCCGTTATCCGGGAACCCCGAGAAGATATTGAGGCGCGATGAAGCAAACTTCGTGTCGGTGCCCTGCATGTAGGGCGAGGTTGCCGCCAGGGCGATAAAGTGCGGCACGAAGCGCGACAGGCCGTGCAGCAGGTAAATGGCGTCATCGCCGGTGCGACACCCCACGTGGACGTGCTGGCCGAATACCGTGGCCTGCAAAATCAGATAGCCAAAGCGCTCCAGCGTGGCGTTATAACGCTCGTCCTCGCACACCTCCTGACGCTGCCATTTCTGAAACGGATGCGTGCCGCCGCCGCAGATCCGGATATGGTGCTCCGCCGCGGCGCGCAGGATGCTCTGCTGCATGGCGGAGAACTGCGCCGCCGCCTGGTCGATGTTGTGGCATACCCCGGTGGCGATCTCGAGCATGCTTTCGGTGATGTCATGCTTCACCTCTCCGGCTTTGATGTCGTTTTTCACGGCGTCGATCAGGGCGGAGGAGTCCTGGCTAAGATCGTAGCCCGGCGGGTTAACCACCTGCAGCTCCAGTTCGATGCCCAGGGTATAGGGTTCAGAGGAATGAAAGTCGGGTAAAGGCATAGCGCACTCCGTTGTCTGTGATGAGTTGAGTATAGACAACGGGGGGATCTCGCTCCGGGCAGGTGAAGGCATTGGCAGCGGGTGAGCGCTGTCATTAAAAAATAGAAAAGCCTAAACTTGGACAAAATACATTGGTTGTGTAAGTTTTAACTATGCCGCAACCACGATGTTGTTCAAATACAGGGTAGGATTTATGAGCGCACTGCCATCCGTCATCGACAGATTTGTAGATTACTACGCCGATCTGGATAACCAGCCCCCCTCGGCGCTTGTCGCGCTCTATGATGCTAACGCCATACTTTTCGATCCTTTTGGCGAGCACAAAGGACTGTTTTCGATCCAGCGCTATTTCATGCACCTGCTGGCTAACGTCGACTCATGCCGCTTCACCCTCGATCCCCCTCTGTATGACGCCCGGCGTTTTGTCGTGACATGGACCATGCACTGGTCACATCCGCGGATGGCCGGAGGTGAAACGCTCTCTTTGCCGGGGTGCTCATTCGTGGAAATTGAGGACGATATGATCGTTCGCCAGCGCGATTACTACGATGCCGGAGAGATGATTTATGAACATCTTCCTCTGCTGGGCTGGGCCGTACGCGGCGTGAAGAAGAGGGTACGCAGCGGGTGATACCGCCTGATGGCCCGGACTCTGGCTGTCGTAGGAGGGCAGCGTTTTCGCAGACGCGTATATGACTATCCTTCGGCAGAACGAGCACGCCAATATATCCAGTCAGAGTTTACTAAGCCGATTACCCTGGATGAGCTATCCGCCGTGAGTGGGAAGGATCGCTGGAGCCTGAGCCGGGATTTTCGCACACTTTACGGCACCAGCCCGTATCGCTATGTGACGATGCGCCGTCTTGAATACTGCCGTCATCTGATGCTGGCGGGCGTGCCGCTGGCAGAGGCCGCCATCGAGGCAGGATTTGCCGATCAGAGCCATATGACGCGCCAGTTTATTAAAACTCTGGGGATTTCACCGGGACGCTGGCAAAAATTTATCAAAAACGACCGCGCCTGAGTTGCACGATCGTTCATGACGGTCGCCACGCCTCTGTCCTATCCTGGACTCTTCCTAACCCTGATGGAGAGTCACCATGTATTGCCCTGTTAATCTTGAAGATAAATTTGCTCTGTTCGAGGAACACTGGCAGCCGAAAGTCATCGCTCAGATGAATGATTACCAGTTTAAAATCGTCAAAATTTCCGGTGATTTTATCTGGCACGCCCACCCGGAGACCGATGAAGCCTTTATTGTTATCGAGGGCGTTTTACGGATCGATTTTCGCGACGGGCATATCCTCATTCATCCGGGAGAGATGTACGTGGTTCCCAAAGGCGTTGAGCATAAAACCTCTGCGGAAGAGACAGTGAAAATGATGATGATCGAGCCTTGCGGCGTCCTGAATACCGGACACGAAGGCGGAGCGCGCACCGCTGAAAACGATGTCTGGATCTAAGGTTATCCGGCAGGGATGCCAGAAAAAAACGCGGGAGAATGCTATTATCAGGCAGCATCTGACATCCTGAGGAACACTTATGAGCAACGACGTACCGATTAAATATTATGACATCGTGGATGAGTACACGACGGAAGCCGCCACCCCGGTAAGCGAAGCCGAACGCGATCCGCTGGCGCTCTATTTCCAGCTGCTGATCACCCGCTTGATGAATAACGAAGAGATCAGCGAAGAGGCGCAGACCGAGATGGCGGTGGAAGCGGGTATCAACGCGCAGCGTATCGATGATATTGCCAATTTCCTCAATCAGTGGGGCAATGAGTAGTTCCTGCGTGAAAGACGTAGTCTGCGCAGGCGTTGTGCTTTACACTGCGCGCGGCAAAAATTGAGTTGATAAACGATTAATTGGGCGGTAACGGCGATGGCGATGAACGGAACAATCACAACCTGGTTTGAAGATAAGGGTTTTGGATTTATCAAAGATGAAAACGGCGACAACCGCTATTTTCATGTGATTAAGGTCGCCAACCCTGATCTGATTAAGAAAGATGCCGCGGTGACGTTTGAACCCACCACCAACAACAAGGGGTTGTCAGCGTTTGCGGTTAAAGTGATACCGGAAAGCAAATACATCTTCATTGATGGCGAGCGTCATAAGATCACCTCCATCAAGTCTTACCTGGTGTACAGCGAAGAAGAGTCTGCCGACACCAAACTGGATAAAGAGGTGCTGTCGGTGAAGAGCCTGATGGGAAATATCGCCCCAAAATCAGCCGCGAAAACAGGCGAGATACGCACGTTGAAAAAACTGGCGATCACCACCTTCCAGGGCAAAACGTTCATTTTCTCCGAAGATGAAATCGACATTGATGCTACGGTAAAACAGCTTAAGAACCTGGTGTAATCTGCACTGCCGGGGGGCGGCTACGCCTTACCCGGCCGAAATTGTAGGCTCGTGCAAGCGCAGCGCCGCCGGGCACTACCCCTGGTTCATCCGATGTTCACCTGCTTTTAAGGCCTCACGGTCAAAGAAACGCTGGATCACACCTCCCGCCATAAACGCCGCCCGATCCGACATATGGGCAATCACATCCGCATCATGGCTCACCAGCAGGTAGGTCATCCCGTGCTGCTGTTTCAGGCGATTCAGCAGGTTGAGAATTTCGGCCTGCACCGACATATCCAGCGCCGAGGTAGGCTCATCCAGCAGCAGAAGCTGCGGGCGTAACAGCAGCGCCCGGGCAATTGCCACACGCTGACGCTGCCCGCCGGAGAGCTGGTGGGGATAGCGCTTGCCCGCATCGGCAGCCAGCCCCACCTGCTGCAGCGCCTCCGCCACCTTTTCCGCAATCTGCGTTTCACCGTGGATCCGTAACGGCTCCGCCAGGGTGCGCGAGATGGTGTGATTAGGGTGCAGCGAAGCCCAGGGATCCTGAAACACCATCTGTACGTTGCGGCGCAGCGAGCCGGTAAAACGTACCCCGGGCTGGAGTTTGTCCCCCAGCACCTGAATATTGCCGTGCCACTGGCGCTGTAGCCCGGCCAGCACCCGCAGAATGGTCGATTTCCCGCAGCCCGATTCACCGATCAGGCTGAAGGTTTCACCTTGCTCAATCGTAAAGCTGGCGGCAGAAACCGCCGTTTTCTCCCCGAAGGTCACCTGTAGCTGTTCTACGTTAACGAGTGCCATGAGTCACCTCCTTCCAGGGCTGAGTGCGGTCGAGCGTCGGCAGCATCTGCCCGAACGTGTTGGCAGCAGGGCGGCAGGTCCACAGCGTTTGCGTATAAGGATGGGTGGCCTGAGGCAGCTGGCTCGCTGCCATCTCATCCACCTTTTCGCCCTGATACATCACCAGCACGCGATCGCAATGCTCCGCCACCAGCGGCAAATCGTGGCTAATCAGCAGCATCGCCATCTGGCGTTGCGCGCACTGCTCCACCAGCAGCGCGAGGATCTGGTTACGCAGGCGGGCGTCGAGCGCGGAGGTGGGTTCATCGGCAATCAGCACCCGCGGGTTGTTGATCAGCGCAATGGCAATCATCACCCGCTGGCCCATGCCGCCGGAGAGTTCCCCCGGATAGCGGCTGAGCACCGCGTCGGTCAGACCCACGGCGTGGATCATCTCCCGGATGCGCTCCAGCCGTTCCCGTCGCGACAGTTTCTGGTGCAGGGTTAAGGCCTCATCCAGCTGCGCCAGCACGTTTTTCACCGGGTTGAGGGCGTAGCGCGGATCCTGAAGCACCATCGCAATCTCGTTACCGCGAAGTTGTCGCCAGCCGCGCGGCGACAGGGTAGTGAGATCGTGCCCCAGCACATTGAGCCGCTGTGCGCTGACCCGGCCTGGCTTGCGCACCAGCCCCATCAGTGCCCGGGCGGTCATCGACTTGCCCGAGCCGGATTCCCCGACCAGCGCCAGCCGCTCATTGCCCAGGGTAAAGCTGACGTTGTTAACCACCCGCGCGGCGGGATAATCAATCGTCAGGGAATCGACAATAATGCGGGGTTCAGTCATGTTGTGGCTCCAGCACGTCGCGCAGGCCGTCGCCCAGCAGGTTAAAGGCCAGGCTGGCAATCAGGATCGCTCCGCCCGGAATAGCGGCAATCCACCACTGATCGAAAATGACCTGCATCCCGTCGGCAATCATCGCCCCCCATTCCGCCATCGGGGGACGTGCGCCGAGGCCGAGGAAGCCCAGCCCGGCCGCCGCCAGGATAATCCCGGCCAGATCGAGCGCCAGACGCACGATGGCCGAGGGCAGACACAGCGGCAGAAGATGCCCCAGCAGCAGGCGAAAACCGCGAATGCCCATCATTTCGGCCGCCGCCAGATAGTCGCTGTGGCGCAGACGCTGGATCTCGCTGCGCGCCTGCCGGGCGTAGGCCGGCCAGGTGGTTAACGCCAGCGCCAGCGCGCCGTTGACCAGCCCTGGACCGAGCATGGCGACAAAGGCAAAGGCGAGGATCAGACGCGGCATCGACATCACCACGTCGGTAAAGCGCATTAACACCCGTTCCAGCCAGCCGCCGTAGTAGCCGGATAAAATTCCTACCAGCAGCCCGGCGGGCAGGGTGATAACGGTGACCAGCGCCACCAGTCCCAGCGCCGGACGGCTGCCATAAATTAAGCGTGAGAGCAGGTCGCGGCCGTAGCTGTCGGTGCCGAGCCAGTGCTGGGCATTGGGGGCCTGCAGTCGTGCAGCGGCGTCCTGCCAGTTCGGATCGACCGGGGCCAGCCACGGGGCGAACAGCGCCACCAGCAGCAGCAGGGTAATGATGACCAGCCCGCAGAATGCCGCCGGCGAGCGGCGCAGACGTCGTAAAAACAGATAAAACGGCATCAGCGCACCCTTGGGTCAGTGAACCGCACCAGCAGGTCGGTCAGATTATTGATCAGCACGAAACAGACGCCGATCAGCAGCGTTCCGCCCATGATGGCGGTGGTATCCCCGGCGAACAGGGCGGTGGTGAGGTAGCGACCAATTCCCGGCCACGAGAAGACGGTCTCGGTTAACACCGCGCCCTCCAGCATGCTGGTGTAGGCCAGCGCAATCACGGTGAGCAGGGTGCTGCGAATATTGGGCAGCACGTGGCGCAGCAGAATGGTCATCTCACCCGCCCCTTTGGCTCGTGCCAGCAGGATGTACTCTTTGTTCATCTCGCTCAGGCACGCGGAGCGCGTCAGGCGGGTGATGCTCGCCAGCGAATAGTAGGCCAGCAGCAGCACCGGCAAAACCAGATGGCTGACGGCGTTTTTAAAGGCCGCCATGTCGCCGGAAAGCCAGGTGTCGATCAGCGCAAATCCGCTGCGCGGCTCAACGGTATATTGCCAGATATCATCCAGCCTGCCGGGCCCGGCGCTCCACTGCAGCTTCGCGTAGAACAGCGCCAGCATCAGCAGCCCGAGCCAGAAAATGGGCACCGAGTTGCCGAGCAGGGTGAGGGTGCGGATAACCAAGTCGAGCGGCGAACCGACATAACGGGCGCACAGCACCCCGGCCATCACCCCCAGCAGGGAACCCAGGATCAGCGCCAGGGTGGCCAGCTCCAGGGTGGCCGGGAAGGCGTGCAGCAGATCCTGCAGCACCGGCTGCCCGGTGGCACTGGCGGTGCCGAGGTCGCCCTGCACCAGATTAACCAGATAGTGCCAGAACTGCACCGGCAGCGGCCGATCCAGCCCGAGCTGGTGGCGAACCTGATCGTAGGTGGACTGGCTGGCATGATCGCCGACGATCTGCAAAACGCGATCAACCGGCGAGAGCGCAGAGAGCGCAAAGGTCACGAGCAAAAGCCCGAGCAGCGTGAGGAACAGGGTCAGCAGGCCCTGGAGCACGCGGGTGGAAAGATGTGGCATGGGAGATCTCTTCATGCCGGGTGGCGGCTTCGCCTTACCCGGCCTACAAAATATCATCGTGCGTGGAGAGGTTTTGTAGGCCCGTGCAAGCGCAGCGCCGCCGGGCGATGAGCGCATGTACGTGGCCGACATACTGGGCTATTTCGTGACCTTATCGTACCAGACCATATCCGCATTGAGCCCCTGCTGATAACCCTTCACGTTATCACGCACCACAATCTGGGTTTTGCCCTGATCGACAAACACGTACGGCGAGGTCTGCTGCAGCTGCTCCTGCATCTGCTTATACAGGTCGAGGCGTTTGGCCGGATCCGGCTCGGCCACTGCCGCCAGCGTGGCTTTGTTGAGTTCCGGGATCTGCCAGCCGTTAAGCCCGGCCACGGTGCTGGATTTGCCGTCATTCCACGCGAAGGCGCTGGCGTTGGAGTGGGCGTCGAAGTAATCCGGGATCCACAGACGGATAGCGGCCTGGTGCTGTTTGGCCCGCACGCGGGCATACACCTGGCTACCGGCCGCTGGCAGGAGCTCGATCTTCACGCCACCCTGGGCAAAGCTCGCCTGCATCGACTGGGCGATAGTGATAAACGGCGGTTTGTTCTCCACATCGAGGGTGAAGTGCGCGTCTTTGATACCCGCTTTCGCCAGAATCTCTTTCGCTTTAGCCGGATCAAATTTGAACGGGTTATTCTCCAGAGCGCCTGGCAGGCCTACCGGCAGGAAGCTCTGGTGGACAAAGTACTGGCCTTTCAGCAGATCTTTGGTGATGCCTTCATAATCCACCAGCCAGCGTGACGCTTCCCAGAAGGCCGGGTTATTCAGCAGGGGGTTGGCGCTGTTGCCGGCGTTAAACACCAGGTAGTTCTGCTCCGCAGAGGGGATGCTCAGCACGGTGACGCCCGGTTTGCCGGTGAGGGCACCCACCTGGTCAGCACCGAGATCGCGGGCGACATCGGCGTCACCCTGCTCGATCAGCAGGCGACGGGAGGCCGGATCCGGCACGTTTTTGATAATAATATTTTTCAGCTTCGGTGCGCCGCCCGGCGCGCTGGCGTTGGCTTCCAGCACGATGGCCTGATGCGGCTGGTAGACGCGCATTTTATACGCGCCGCTGCCTGCAGAGTGCATCTTCAGCCAGGCGTTGCCAAAGTCATCGCCTTTGACATTGGCGGTGACCAGCTTTTCATCCACGATGGAGGCAATCGGCGTGGAGAGGATATTCAGCGCAACGGCCGGACTCACGTCTGCCGTCCAGTGCAGCTGCAGCGTGTGATCATCCACCTTTTTCAGCTGGCTGGCGATGTTGCCCGGCTCCCAGCCCAGCACGTTAAGAATAAAGGCCGGGGACTTGTTCAGGGTGATGGCGCGGGTATACGAGAAGATGACATCTTCCGCACGCAGCGGGTTGCCGGAGGCAAATTTCGCGTCCGGCTTCAGCTTGATGGTCAGGGTTTTTGCTGCCGCATCCGCCTCCCAGCTTTCGGCCAGGATCGGGGTGATTTTTTCCGGGTTATCGCGGTCAGGCTGCACCAGGCGCTGATACAGGCTGGGCACGGTCTGGATACTGGAGAGCTCGTTGGCTTCGGCCGGATCGAGGCTCACAATGTCATCCAGACCCTGAGCGACAACCAGCGTATCAGGTGGCGTAGCGGCATGGGCGGTTGCTGTCAGCGCAGCCAGCACCAGTAACGGCAGTAGTTTTTTGGTCATAACGATCCCTGAACGTCTTGTTTTTGATTGTTTTATAGACCGTTACGTTAGGGGGGCGGACAGAAATTAGGAAAGTCTTAATTCTGCTTAGCTTATTCCCGTAGCGCATAATGAATTATTTATAGTTATTAGCGGGGCCAGCGGTACCGTTATGCAGGCAATCCTGTATTGTGAAATAACAATCTATTAACAAACAAAAGGGGGAGAGCGTGCCGGAAATCAATATCTGGGGGCAGACCGTTAACGATCCTGTTCCCGGCTGGCAGGGGGCCAGCGTGTTGGAGCGTGGGGTACTGGAAGGGCGTTTTTGCCGTCTTGAACCGCTGGATGCGGTAGAGCATGCGGTGGATCTGTTCGAGGCGTACGCGCTGGGCGACGACAGCGACTGGACCTGGCTTGCCAGCAATCAACCTGCCAGCGTAGAAGCTACCGTCGACTGGTTGCAGGTCAAGGTGCAGGATGTGGGACTGGTGCCTTTTGCGGTGATCGATCGCCGCAGCGAGCGCGCCGTTGGGCTGGTCTGTTATATGGCGATTGAACAGCAGCTGGGCTCGGTGGAGATTGGTCATGTCACATGGTCGCGGAAAATGAAAAACAGCCCGCTCGGCACCGAAGCCGTCTGGCTGCTGCTGAAGTATGGCTTTGAACGGGGCTACCGTCGACTGGAGTGGAAGTGCGATTCGATGAACATTGCTTCGCGTCGGGCCGCCGAGCGGCTGGGCTTTGTCTGGGAAGGGCGGCTGCGGCAGAAACTGGTACGTAAAGGCCGCAACCGCGACAGCGATATGTTATCCATCATTGACAGCGAATGGCCGGAGCGGGACGCGGCCATTCGCGGCTGGCTGGCCGCGGACAATTTTGATGCTGAGGGACGGCAAATCAGACGCCTTGAGACGTTTCATGTGCGCCCGGAAACCGCCTGATTTCCCGGCAATCTGAACGTATTCCGAAAAGGTTATTTTACTGGTTAAATATACAGTTAAAAGGCGATTTTTTAGACGATACGGGAGTAATATAGCGGCGGGTGCCTGATGCTTTCTGAGCTCAGGCGGGTGTGGTGGGTCAGAAAGCAAAAGCCCCGGAGATGTTTCCATCAACCGGGGCTACCACTCCAAACCCAAACAATTTGGATGGTAGCCTCTTCTTAGCAAGGAGGCAATGACATGCTTAACAAGTACGCCTTTGCGGCGATCCTGGTACTGGGTTTAACTGTGCTGGGCGTCACGTTTCTGGTTCACGAGCAGTTATGCGAAGTGAGCTTTAAGGAGCGCGATATGGAAGTGAAAGCTGTTCTCGCTTACGAAACGAAGAAGTAGCGGTACGCGGGGAGCAATCCCCGCTTATCCGGTTGTCGGTTTGGTTCGGGCACCCGTTTTTTTGCCCCGTCTGGTGATGAGCCGGACGGGGCATTTTTATTTATGGTAGCGGCATCCTAAACGTATTCTGAAAACGTCATTTTACTGGTTAAATACACAGTTTAATGGCGCTTTTTTCAGCGATACGAGAGTAATATTGCGGCGGGTGCCTGATGCTTTCTGAGCTCAGGCAGGTGTGGTGAGTCAGAAAGCAAAAGCCCCGGAGATGTTTCCATCAACCGGGGCTACCACTCCAAACCTAGACAATTTGGATGGTAGCCTCTTCTTAGCAAGGAGGCAATGACATGCTTAACAAGTACGCCTTTGCGGCGATCCTGGTCCTGAGTTTAACGGTGCTGGGCGTCACGTTTCTGGTTCACGAGCAGCTATGCGAAGTGAGCTTTAAGGAGCGCGATATGGAAGTGAAAGCTGTTCTCGCTTACGAAACGAAGAAGTAGCGGTATGCGGGGAGCAATCCCCGCTTATCCGGTTGTCGGTTTGGTACAGGCACCCGTTTTTTTGCCCCGTCTGGTGATGAGCCGGACGGGGCATTTTTACGTTCTTACTCGTTCAACGGTCTCCTGCCAGGCTTGCCAGCGGCTCTGCAACCGGGCGTGACGCGCCATGTCGGGTGTAAAAGTGACATGTTCCGGCAGATACTGGCGCAGCTGCGCGGTGGTCAGGTTAAACAGCGCCTTACGGGCCAGCAGGGCGGCCCCCATCGCGGAGAGCTCCGGCACGTCGCTGCGCATCACCGGACAGCCGAGCAGGTCCGCCTGATACTGCATCAGCCAGTCGTTTTTCGTCGGCCCGCCGTCAACCATCAATCCGTTGAGGGTAAAGCCCGGATGGACCCGCATCGCCTCAACGACGTCGGCAATCTGATAGGCGATCGATTCCAGGGCCGCGCGGATCAGGTGCGCCCGCTTCACGCCCCGGCTCAGGCCGTGGATCATGCCGCGTGCGTTTTCATCCCACCAGGGGGCGCCAAGACCGGTCAGCGCTGGAACAAAATAGACGCCGAGGGTGGAGTCCACCGAGCGGGGCAGGGTGTTCAGCTCATGGGCCAGCTCCGCCTGCGACAGCTCACTTAAGCCGGTGCTGTCCGCCATCCATGCCACCGCATCGCCGGTGTGCGGAATATTGCCCTCAAGGCCGTAGACCAGGGTGTCGCCATCATGCCACGCCACGGTGGTGGCCAGCGCGCTAACGTCGCAGCGGGCGGAGGAGACCGGTGCCATCACCGACGAACCGGTGCCGTAGGTCGCCTTCACGCAGCCTTCGGCACCCAGACCATGGGCAAAGAGCGCAGCGTGGGAGTCGCCAATCATCGCCATCACCGGCAGTCCGTCAGGGATCGACGGACAGCCGCAAGTGTAACCAAACAGTCCGCTGGAGGGCTTGATATCCGGTAGCGCCGCGCGCGGGATGCCAAACAGCGCCAGCATCTGCGGATCCCAGTCGGCGGTATGCAGGTTCATCAGCTGGGTGCGGGCGGCGTTGGCGTGGTCGCAGCTGAACGACAGGCCATGGGTCAACTGCCACAGCAGCCAGCTGTCAACGGTGCCGAGGCAGATCTCCCCCCGGGCGGCGCGCTGCGCGCCGTCGGGGGTATTATCCAGCAGCCAGCGCATTTTAGAGGCCGAGAACAGCGGGGCGATGGGCAGGCCCGTTGCCGCCTTGATCTGCGGCCCGTAGCCATTTTCCCGTAGCTGATGGCAAAAGGACGCGGTGCGGGAACACTGCCAGCTGAGCGCCGGAGCAATGGGCTTGCCGGTTGCCCGATACCAGCCCACGACGGTTTCACGCTGATTGCTAATCGCCAGCGCGGCAACTCTCTCCGCCCCAACGGTGGCAATCGCCCGGGCCACCACCTCGAGGGAGGCCTCGACCAGCAGTTCAGCAGACTGCTCCACCCAGCCTTCGTGCGGGGTCTGGATCGCCAGCGCCCGGGAGAAGCTCGCTACCACATGACCGCTTGCGTCCAGCGCCACCGCTTTGGCGTTGGTGGTACCCTCGTCGAGGGCAATAATAATGTCCTTGCTCACCGACATTGCGGCCTCCTGCCCTTAACGATGGAGATAAGTTGAAACGCCGAGGTAGCGGGTGAAGGCTTCATGCAGGATCTCCGCGCTGGCGGAGTGGTTCATCGCCACGTGATGCTCAAAACCGTTGCGGCAGATCCAGTTCAGCAGGTTCTCCAGATGCGGGACCTGGATCACCGCCCGGCAGCCCACCGTATCCAGCGGATCGTCCACCGACTGGCCCTGGCCCACGTAGGCTTTGATTTCTCCGGTCAGATCGTCGGTGCTCAGGCGGAAGTAGGTCAGCGGGCCGCTTTTCAGACGACCGTGGACCGCGCCGCAGGTGTTCTCTTTCCCGACCGTGGTACCGATGATGTCGGCGGTGCCCATGTGCGGGGATTCGAGGCTGGAGGCGGCGAAGTTACCGCAGTGGAACAGGACACATTTGTCGCGATCGTCGCCGAAGTTGTTGTTCCAGTCGGCAATGGAGGCCGGATTCATATTGCTGCTGGCCAGGGCATACATGGAGAGGGCCCCCATCACGTCCACCTCGCAGGCGCTAGGCATCAGCTGGCCGGACATCACGCTCATGATCGAGCAGACGTTAATGCCGAGGTTCTCCTGCAGGGAGGTCCAGCACTGGATGGCGGTGGTGTCGATGTCGTTGGCCACCACCCACTCGCTGATCACCACAAACAGCTTGGCCATAGTCACCAGCTTGTCGGCCGGAATGCGGCTGGCGTCGGCGTTGTCGATCAGAATCCGGCGTTTTTCATCCACGCGGATATCGTCATCGCGCAGGGTTTTAATGCGGGTAAAGACTTCGGACAGATCGAGAGTTTCCACGGCAATGCCCAGTCTTTCCAGCAATTTCTCGCTGTAGCGCACGGTGTTAAAGCCCGCCGGACGGGCACCAATAGCCCCCACGCGCACTCCCCGCATGCTGCTCACCACGCGGCACACCTGCTCGAAGCGCTTCAGATCCTGTTCAAACACCTCGCCGGTGAGGGCGCAGACGTGCTGGGAGGTGAGGGTAAAGGGAATGCCGTACTGACGCAGGTTGTTGCACAGGGAGATCTTGCCGCAGAAGCTGTCGCGGCGGGTCGCCAGCCCCATTTTATCGAGGTTATCTTCCTCGGCCTGCACCAGCACCGGCACGTTCAGGCCAGAAAGACGCAGGGTTTCTGCCACCGCTTTTTCATCGCCAAAGTTCGGCAGCAGCACCACCACGCCATGAATGCGATCGCGATGGGCGCGAAACAGCTCGGCGCACACTTTGGCATCCTGACGGGTTTCGACGCCGCCGAGTTCGGTCTGGCTCGGATCGAGCATCACGGTGTTGATCCCCAGGCGGCCAAACAGGGCGATCGCCTGCTCGCATGCTTCTGCCACCAGATAGCTCGGGAAAAACCCACGGTTGCCGATGATCACGCCCATCGTAAGTTGTTGAGGAATTCGGGACATTGCTTCTCTCTCCAGTAAGATGTTGTTATTTTCAGCAAATCTGTCGCGTCAGCATTTCCCGGGCGTGTTTCACCACCCCAGCGACATCAATCTCATGACGTGCCCGCGTTGACGCTCTGTCGGCGGCAATCGCGTATTGTCCATCCAGGATCCCCAGACGTTTCAGCGGCACGGCGCATCCGGCCTCGGCCAGCACTTCCGCCACCAGGCTGCCGACGCCGCCGTTGACGTTATGCTCCTCGACGCTCACCACCGCCTTGCAGGGGGCGATTGCCGCCAGCAGCTGTTGGGTATCACAGGGACGAATAGATGGAACGCTGATAACAGTGACGTCAACACCTTCTTCCGCGAGTTGTGCGGCGGCTTCCACTATTTCATGCACCGTCGATCCCATCGCCACCAGCGCCACGTCGTGGCCGGTGCGCAGGACGTCAATCTTGCCCGGGGCAAAACGGTAGCTTTCATCGTGCAGTTCCGGCAGATTTTTGCCGTCGAGACGGATATAGACCGGGCCCACATGGTCGAGGGCGTAGTCGATGATCTGGCGGCACTCGTTCGGGCTCGACGGGGCGTAAATTTCGATATTGCCGAAGCCGCGCATAATGGCGATATCGTCGATGCTGTGGTGGGTACTGGCGAGCGGGCCGTAGCTGGCGCCGGCGTTCAGGCCGAACAGCTTCACGTTAGTGTTGTTGTAGCAGACGTCGACTTTGATCTGCTCGTTGGCACGTGAAATCAAAAAGGGCGCGGCGTTACAGGTGACGGCGATCTTGCCGCCAATCGCCAGACCGGCAGCGGCGCCCACCAGCGTCTGCTCGGCGATGCCGACGTTAACCAGCCGGCCCGGGAAACGCTGCATAAAGGGGGCGATTTTCGCCGTGGAGGTGGAGTCTGCCACCACCGGCACCAGGTCCACGCCGCGTTCGACGGCGTCAATAAAGGCATTAACCATCACCGTGGCAAGGTGTTCGCTATTACTCATCTTTCAGTTCCTCCAGCGCCAGTTCAACTTCTTCCCCTTTCGGCACGCGGTGGTGCCATTCAGGCCGTCCCTGAATAAATGAAATTCCCGCGCCCTTGGTGGTATGGGCAATCACCACATGCGGCTTGCCGTTGGGCTTCAGTCCTTCCAGCGTGGCGACCACATCCGCCATGTCATTGCCGTTGCAGCCGGTCACTTCCAGGCCGAAGGCTCTCCACTTCTCATCCAGCGGATCGGTGTTGAGGATCTCTTTGGTAGAGCCCGCCAGCTGGAGGTTGTTTTTGTCATTGATAATAAAAAGGTTATCCAGCTGATAATGAGCGGCGACCAGCGCGGCTTCCCAGTTGCTGCCTTCCGCCAGTTCACCGTCGCCGGTTACCACAAACACCCGACGCTTGCTGTTGTTGCGTTTCGCGGCCAGGGCGATCCCCACCGCTACCGGCAGACCATGTCCCAGCGCGCCGGTATTCAGCTCAATGCCAGGGGTTTTGTGTTTCACCGGGTGGCCCGGCAGGTGAGAGTCGGCATGCTGATAGGTGGAGAGCCACTCGACAGGGATAAAACCCGCCTCGGCCAGCACGCAGTAATACCCGCCCACCGCATGGCCTTTTGACTGGATATAGATATCGCGATCATCGCTGTCCTTCAGCTGCGGGGAGCAGTTCAGAATGCGAAAGTAGAGGGCGGTCAGCAGTTCGACCTGCGAAAGATCGGCGCCGGTATGGCCGCCCGCCGGGCTTTCGGCATTCAGCACGATGATCCGGCGACGAATCGAACGCGCCCGGGTTTCGAGCTCCGCGACGGAGAGCGAAAACGGATTCATAACATACCTCCTGAATTTATAATCTGTTGTGAATAATTATTCCAGCCGGGTACGTTTTTTCCCTGTTCTCTCTGTCAGAGCAGGGATTTATGACCGCTTTGAATATATATTCAATGCTGATTTATTATTCATGATAGTAAGATATGCCCTGCTCTGGGGTTTGTCTACGGTTTGCGCAGGCAAATTTCGAAGAAAAGCGAAAAGGATCACATTTGCCCGGCGGATCGCGACGGCGCTTGCTTGTTAAATATTCAGGGATGAATAAAAATAACGACAGTCGATTAAGGGGAACGTTATGTCGAAGCAGGTGCTGAGCCCGGAAGAAGACCCGGTCATCGGCATGGAGCTGGCGCAAATCCGCGCCTGCCCACAGGTGATTGCCCTGGCGGGCTGAGCGGAATAACGCAATCGCGGTGCGCCATACCGCTGCGTAATACTGTTTTTACGCCAGTTGTTTCAGAATGATCCTCGTCGATAGGGGACTAATGGCGAAGAATCAGAAGGACACATTTATCGTTGCAGGGTCGCCGGTCTACATAAGGGCTGTAAAAGGCTATAAAGAAAATGGTTTAGTAAGACCTAAGGCAATTGTAGTAATTTTTATTTTAAAGGGTTACGAAGGCAGACTAATAAAATATGTTGACCTCAGTCATGCCGGATTAATGGCCGTTTAAATACCAATATGAATTGTTTAAATATTAGCTATGCTAACGAAAATAGATAGGTGCTATGTTTAGCGCTTAACGATGTGAAATATGATAAACGAGATCAATGTATTATCTATTTTTATTGAGCACATAAACAATTGTACAATTTTACGCAGTTGATATGATAAATCCTTCTTATTGGAGGGATTAAATGTCGAATGGAATAAATCGCGGAGGTCTGCGGTTATTGACCCTTGGTGAAATTAACCTGGCCCGCACGCTCTACGCTTTTAGTATTCGTTATAACGAAGTATGGATTCACCGCAGCAGCTACCTTCCTTTCAATATGCAGGCGAACAACGTCGCCATGGCGCCAAACGGCGAAATATATTTTCAGGAAGGGGTGTATGAGCCTGATTTTTCACAGCCACACGTCAAAAATGATCGCATAGGCGGTCAGCACATATTTCTGCATGAAATGATGCATGTCTGGCAACACCAGCGCGGGATGATGGTAAGAACGCGTGGCGCATTCTCATGGGCTGTTGATTACAACTATGAGCTCAATAAACCAAATTTGATGGACTACGGCATAGAAAATCAGGCATGTATCGTGAGTGATTACTGGTTGCTCAAAACCTATGGATTCGGAAATCGAAACGACCTGTATCGCCTCAAAAACTATGACTCGTCAGAGCCTACCCTCAAACTTATGGCTCGATATCAGAAAGTGCTTGGGAGTTTCCCGCATTGAAACGCTACTTATCCTTGATTCTGTTATCTGTAACCCTTGTCGGATGTGGTAAAGGTGATCGTGCAGTCCCCTGGCGCTCAATCATCGTTGATAAGGGGCATGTTTGCTTTTCGGTGGATAAAACCGACGTCCTGAGTCGCTATAACATTTCTTCAATGCAGGGCGGAGAATACAAAGAATTTGCCACTAATGAGCACGTTTCTTTCTCCTGGCCAGACTCCTGTTTAAATCTGATGCTTAGGCCGGGTTATACCTATGGCGTGTCGTACACGCTGAATGGTTCAAATTATCGCTACGTGTTCTTTATCGACAATGACTGGAACGTCTCAAGTAATCAATAAGGGAAATAACGATGTCATTACCAGCTTATATGTATCTCTATGATGAAAATGGACAGCTGATCAAAGGCAGTTGTATGGCGCTGGACCGTGAGGGTGCAATTGAAATTATGAACAGCAGTTACGGTGTGTACCAGAACACATGCCGCAACACGGGTAAACTTATGGGCTCGCGCGAACACAACGCTTTTACCCTGCACAAAGAGATTGATAAAACCTCGCCATATTTTGCGGTTGCAGTCTGCCAAAGTAAGCGGCTGCAAAAGGCAGTAATACACTATTACGACATCAACGAGGCTGGCATTGAATACGAGATTTACAGAATTACGCTTACCAGCATTGTGATCATGTCAGTTAATGCTTCTCATGCTTATATCCCGGGCTCTCGCACGCCAGGAATGATGGAGAATATCTTAATTTCCTATTCAGGAATTGAGTGGTTTTATATCGAAGGGAATATCAAGTATGACGATGACTGGAGCCGCCCAGTGGGTTACAACCAGCAGAAAAAGTAGCATGGAGTGCGGCTTCCCAGTTACTGCCCTCGGTCAGTTCACCATCCCCGATCACGACAAACACCCGACGTTTGTTATTGCTGCCTTTTGCCGCCAGTCGGCCCCTTAGCAGGGAGTGCAGCGCCATAAGCGGGGTTTGTCTACGGTTTGCGCAGGCAAATTTCGAAGAAAAGAGAAAAGGATCACATTTGCCCGGCGGATCGCGACGGTGCTTGCTTGTTAAATATTCAGGGATGAATAAAAATAACGACAGTCGATTAAGGGGAACGTTATGTCGAAGCAGGATGAACAGCGACTGCTGGTCAAGATCGCCACACTTTACTACAGCGAGAATAAAAAGCAGTCCGAGATTGCCTCGCTGCTGCATCTCTCGCAGTCCTTTGTCTCGCGAGCGCTGACCCGCTGCCAGAAAGAGGGGCTGGTCAAAATTACCGTGGTGCAACCGACCAACATTTTTGTCTCGCTGGAAAAGGCGCTGGAAGAGCAGTATGGCATCCGCCAGGCCATCGTGGTGGACGTGGGGGAGAACCCGTCCAGCGCCCAGATTAAGCACGCCATCGGCAGCGCGGCGGCGCACTATGTTGAAACCCGCCTGCGCCCGGAAGACCTGGTCGGGATCTCCTCCTGGAGCAGCACCATCCGCTGCATGGTGGATGAGATGCACCCGCAGAATATCCGCGCCGCCGGGGTGATCCAGCTGCTGGGCGGCGTCGGCCCCAACGGCAACGTGCAGGCGACGATCCTCACCCAGCAGCTGGCGGCGCACCTCGGCTGCCCGGCAGGGCTGTTGCCGTCCCAGAGCATTGAGCACTCGGTGGAGGAGCGCGCCCGGCTGGTGAGCAGCCCGGACGTGGCGGCGGTGGTGGGCAAATTCGCCGAAGTGGACGTGGCGATTGTCGGCATCGGCGAACTGGAGCCGTCGCAGCTGCTGAAAAACTCCGGCAACTACTACAACGAAGATATGCTCAAACTGCTGGCCGAGCGCGGGGCGGTAGGGGACATCTGCCTGCACTACTACGATGCGAAAGGCGAGCCGGTGCTGAGCCCGGAAGAAGATCCGGTGATCGGCATGGAGCTGGCGCAGATCCGCGCCTGTCCGCAGGTGATTGCCCTGGCCGGTGGGGAAGAAAAGCGCAACGCCATTCGCGGGGCACTGGAAGGGAAGTACATCGACGTGTTGATCACCGATTACCCGACGGCTCGGAGTTTGTTGAAAGCGTAGTTTTGCCCGGCGGCGCTTCGCTTGCACGGGCCTACAAAACTGCCGTTGACCTTGTAGGCCGGGTAAGGCGAAGCCGCCACCCGGCACAAAGACCGCACAACCGCGCTACTTTCCTTCCATCACCGCCTTTTGCGCCACCACCGCCGCTTTCTGTTGCATCCGGTTTTGCATCTGGTCGATGATCACCGCCACGATAATCACGATCCCTTTGATCACCATCTGCCAGAACTCGCTGACCCCCATCATCACCAGGCCGTCGGCGAGGAAGCCGATGACGAAGGCGCCAATCAGGGTGCCGAGAATGGTGCCGCGGCCACCGGCCAGCGAGGTGCCGCCCAGTACCACCGCCGCGATGGCGTTCATCTCAAACGCGGTGCCGTTGGCCGGGTGGCTCGCCAGCAGCTGCGCGGAGACCACAATCCCGGCGATGGCGGCGCAGAACCCCGACAGGGTATAGACCAGCACTTTCACCTGCTTGACCCGCACTCCGGAGAGTTCTGCCGCGCGTTCGTTATCGCCGATGGCGTAGACGTGGCGGCCAAACGGCAGGCGGCGGGCAATGTAGGCGATCGCCAGCGCCAGGACGATCATCATCCAGATGGCCCACGGGATGCCGAGCAGCGTGCCGGCGCCAATCTCATCGAAGCCGGTATTCCCCAGCTGCGGGTTGCCTGACAGGCCCGGGAAGGTCTGGCCGTCGGAGGTGAGCATCGCCGCCCCGCGCAGCACGTACATGGTGCCAAGGGTGCAGATAAAGGGCGCGACGTTATAGCGGGTGATGATCCAGCCGTTAACCGCCCCGATAAGTGCGCCAATCAGCAGCACGATGGGCACAATCACCCACACGCTCGGGAAGATAGCGATGCCGAACATCGGCAGCACAATCCCTTTGGTGATCATCCACCCGGCGATCATCCCGCACAGCCCCAGCGTGGCGCCAATCGACAGGTCGATCCCGGCGGTGATGATCACGAAGGTGATCCCCAGCGCCAGAAACGCGTTGATGGCGATATGCTTAATCATGATCACCAGGCTTCCGGCAGAGAGAAAGCCTGGCACGGTCATTGTGAAAAAGCCGACAATCAGAAACAGCGCAATGAAAGTGCGCATCTTCAGCAGCAGCAGAAGTAATTTTTCCCGGGAAGGCGCGGCCCCTTTTTGCGGCGTCAGCGCGACAGATTGTGTCGTTTTCATCTTAGAACCCCTGAGCACTTGCGGTGACCAGCGCCGATTCGTCGGCCCGATCGCGAACAATATCGGCGGTCAGTTTGCCGCCGGACATCACCAGAATGCGGTCCGATACCGCCATAATCTCTTTCAAATCCGAGGTGGAGAACACCACCGCGATGCCCTGCTGCGACAGCTGCACCATCATGCGAAACACGTCCGCTTTGGCACCCACATCTATGCCGCGCGTCGGCTCATCAAGGAACAGCACCTTCGGGTTGGTCAGCAGCGAGCGGCCAATCACCACTTTCTGCTGATTGCCGCCGCTGAGCGCCTGGATCTCGACTTCCGGGGTGGAGACCTTGATCGACAGATTGCCGATGGTGCTGGCCACCACCTCCTGCTCCGCTTTCTGTGCGATGGTGAAACCGCGCTGCAGACGGCGCCACAGGCTGGCGATGGTCAGGTTGCTGGCCACCGACGAGCCGGGGAAGATCCCGGTGCGTTTGCGGTCTTCCGGCACCAGGCTCATCCCCATGCGGATGCGCTCGGCGGTGGTAAGCCGCTGCGGCACCGGTTTGCTGTCGAGCCACAGTTTGCCCAGATAGTTGCGCTCGGTGCCGAGCATGCACTCGAACAGCTCGGTACGCCCGGCACCCATCAGGCCGTAGATGCCGACGATCTCGCCGGCGTTCACCTGGAAGCTGACGTCGTTGACCACCGTATTTCCGGCGGCATTGACGCAAGTGATGTGTTCCGCCTCCAGCACCGGCGCGCCGAAGGTACGGCCCGGCTCGAGGAAGTTGCTTACCGGATCGCTGCCGAGCATTTCGCGCACGATCCAGGGCACGTCGATATCCTGCACCTTCGCCTCGGCCTGGAATTTGCCGTCGCGCAGAATGGTGATCACATCGCCTATCGCCATCAGCTCTTCCAGCCGGTGGGAGATATAGATGATGGTGACGCCCTGGCGGGTCAGCTCGCGGATCACCCTAAACAGGATCTCCACCTCGGTTTTACTCAGCGCCGAGGTGGGCTCGTCGAGGATCAGGATGTCGGCATCCTCGGCCAGCGCCTTGGCTATCTCGATCAGCTGCTGCTGCCCGACCTTCAGGTTGCCCACCAGCTCCCGCGGGGAGATGGGCTGATCGAGGCGTTTCAGCAGCGCCGCGGTGCGGGACTCCTGCTCCGCCTCGTTAATCGGCGTCACCCCTTTTTGCAGCTCGCGACCGAGAAAGACGTTCTCCGCCACGTTGAGGTTTTCAAACAGGTTCAGCTCCTGGTGCACCATGCCGATCCCGTGGGCAGCGGCATCCCGGGTGTTAGTGAACGCCACCTGCTTGCCGTTGAGCCACATCTCGCCGAGGCTGGGCTGTTGCACCCCGGCAAGGATCTTCATCAGCGTCGATTTTCCGGCGCCGTTCTCGCCGATAATGACGTTCACTTTGCCGCGCCAGACGCGGTAATCGACCTTATCCAGCGCCACGGTGCCGGGAAACAGCATCGAGATGCCGCGGGTGCTGAGGATAATGTCCTCTGCCGGGTTATCGCTCATCACGGCGCCTCCTGTGTCAGTTCCAGCGCCGCCGCTTCATTCGCTTTGCCGCCCGTCAGGGTGGTGGCGAACATCACGGTGGCATTTTTGCCGCTCCAGCTGTCATCGACTTTTGGCAGATGTTTCACCGCCTCGCGGTTTAACGCCCGGGAGAGCTGGGCGTACTGCACCTGATTGGTAAATTCATCGAAGCGGAAGCCGGCCGCGTCGCGGATGGCGTTGCCGCGCATCACCGGCCCGGTCTGGATCTGAAGCGGCTGGCCGTTCACCGTCATCACCAGTTTCTGCTCGTTGGCGCTGCTGGCCTCCACACGCTCCACTTTGCCGCTGAGGCGCACGAAGACGCTCTGCGCTTTGTCAGACGGCGTTTTCAGCTGGGTGGAGAGGGCGCTGGCGTCCAGCGCATGATTTTTGGCGGCGTCGAGGATCCGCGGCTGCCAGGTTTGTTGCGCGATCTGCTGTGGGGTCTGGTTGTCAAAGCTCGCTTTGGCGTTGGGATCGGCAGGCATGATTGGCTTGCCGTTCTCATCCAGATCCACCACGGTGCAGGCCGTCAGCAACAGGGCGGCTGCGCCTGTCAGCGCGGCGCCCCATTGTTTTAACCGCATACTGCCTCCGCTTATTTGCTGAGGTTGAACACATTCAGCTTGCTGGCGTTGGACTCATCGATCAGCACGCAGTCCATCAGCTGTTTCTCGTCTTTTTGCGCTTTGCCGTTTTTCAGGTAGTAATCCGCCTGCTCAACGGCCATCTGCGCCTGCTCCCAGCCCGGCTGAAGAACGGTAGCTTTGATATTGCCCTTCTTCAGGATCGAGTCGCGGGTGTAGTCGCTGCCGTCAAAGCCGACCACAATCACGTTGTTTTTCCCGGCGGCCTTCAGCGCCGCTTCGGCACCCAGCGCCATGGTGTCGTTTCCGGAGATCACGCCGACGATATCCGGGTTGGTTTGCAGGATGGCTTCCATACGGGTGAAGGCTTCGGTCTGGCTCCAGTTGGCGGTCTGCTGCGCCACCATCTTCATGTCCGGATAGTCATCCAGCACGTCGTGGTAGCCCTGGGAGCGCACGTGGGCGTTGGTGTCCGACGGACGGCCCAGCAGCTCAACGTATTTGCCTTTGCCGTCCAGCAGCTTGGCGAATTTCTCCGCACCCAGCTGCGCCCCCTGATAGTTGTTCGAGACAATCTGCGCCACCGCCACGCCGGTTTTGTTGATTTCACGATCGATCAGGAAAGCAGGTACGCCTGCCGCTTTGGCCTTCTCCAGCGGACCGACGGTGGCATCTGCCCCGGCGTTATCCAGAATGATCGCTTTCGCTTTACGGGCGATAGCGGTCTCAATCAGCTGGTTTTGTTTGTTCACGTCATCGTCATGCGAGGCGACAAGGGTGGTGTAACCCAGCTCTTTCGCTTTCGCCGCCGCGCCGTCGGCTTCAGCCTTGAAGAACGGGTTGTCGTGTGAGGGGGTAATAATCGCAATGAGTCCGTTATCGGCGGCAAACAGGGAGCCGGAAGCGGCGATCATTGAGGCCAGTAAAGCGGATTTTACAAAGGTCGTGTTCATTCTTTTTCTCCACATTGAATATTTATTCAATAATGATTTATTATTCAATGTAACGATAAGACTGCCTGATAAAACTGTCTACGGTTTAGGCAGCTAATTTGTTTAAAAGGAGAAAAGGATCACGATCCTGAGCCGTTATGCATCGCAGATTAGGGTGATGACCTGGGTATTAATCTGGCTCCAGTACAGGGTAAATGCCTGATTTTGTGCAAAGGGCGGAAAAGGGCGGGAGAGGGATAAGGTCAGGGTGTTGGCCGTCAATGCCGTGGCGCGCGCACTGTCGAAGCCCATCCACGCCTGCACCTGCGGAAACAGGGCTTTGAACAGGCTCTCTTTGGCGCTGAAGGTGAGGGTGAAGGCCAGATCGAAAGGAAGGCCGCTCCCGGCCAGGAGTTGTGCTTCCCGGGCATCGATTACGCCGCCCTGGATTTCACGGGCCTCACGTTCGTTGATGATGGCTTCACAATCGATACCAACAACACCCTTTTCCTGGCATATCGCAACCGCCTGAGTACCGCTATGGGATATGCTGCCGCTCACGCCCGCAGGCCACAGCGGTTCGCCGCTGCTGCCGATACCGGGGATGGCCTGCCGCTTCAGGGCATGAAAGGCGGCGATGCGCCCGGCCAGGTGATCGGCTTTGCGCTTGCGCCCGGCTTCGGACAGTAGCTGATGATGCGGGAGCCACAGGAGATCGGCATCGGTAAAAGTCGTAGGATCGAAGGTAATACAATGAACGGTTTGCCCGGCCAGAAGAAACGTGGAGTAGGTAGTCTGCATATGCTTCTCGCCGCGCAAAAAGGGGTCTTATGGTAGCACACGCGCCCGGACGGTTCCTGGTGCCGTTGAGTTGAGTATGTAGGCCCGTGCAAGCGCAGCGCCGCCGGGCGCGGCACGGTGCGAGAATAAAGAAAAAGGCAACTCACGTTGCCTTTTTGCTGTTGTCAGAACTGCGTATTCACGCTCATATACCAGGTACGGCCCGGTTCGTTATAGGTATACGCCCCTGCGCCATACATATAGGCCCCGGTGGTGGTATTCCCGGTCGTCTGGGCATTACCTGCACGCCACTGGCGTTTATCGAAGACGTTATCCACGCCGCCGGTCAGGCTGACGTATTTGGTCACGTCCCAGGTCGCGCTCAGGCCGACGATGCTGTAAGGGCTGACTTCGTCCTTCTCAGAACCGCTCACCGGCTGACCTTTGTAGTTATACTTCTTCGGCTGCTGCTTGCCGTACCAGGTGAAGGTCGACTGCAGGGAGACATCCTGCTGTACCTGCCAGCTCAGGGTTGAGTTCAGCGTGTACTCCGGGATGATCGACAGACGATCGCCGGTCTCCTTGTTCTTGCTTTGCAGCATGTAGGTAATGTTGTTGGTCCAGTTGATGGTGTCGCTGACCGGCACGTTCAGGGTGCCCTCCAGCCCTTCCACTACGGCTTTCGGCACGTTTTCCCACTGGTAGATATCGGTCTGCACCTTACCGGAAGAGGTATGACCCACCGGGGCATAGCCCGCTTCAATCTTGTCGCGGTAGTCGTTACGGAACCAGGTCACGCCCGCCAGCCAGCCGTCGCGTTTCCACTCCAGGCCAATCTCTTTGTTGATGCTGGTTTCGGCTTTCAGATCCTCGTTACCCAGCATATAGCAGCCGACGCCGTCTGCACTCGCGTAGCAACCCTGGCCCTTGCTGTAGAGCAGGTAGTTCGGGTTGGTCTGGTACAGGCTCGGGGCTTTATAGGCCCGGGCGATCCCCATCTTCAGGGTAAAATCATCCCCCAGCCCTTGCGACAGGTTCAGCGACGGGCTCCAGTTGTTGCCCACGATAGAGTGATGATCGAAGCGCAGCGCCGGGGTCAGCATGGTGCTGTCGGTCAGCTCCATGTTGTTCTCCGCGAACAGAGAGAAGATCTCCGCATCGGAGTACGGGCTGCGGCTGTCACTCATTCCCGGAACAGCACCGCCCTGCAGGGCCTGACCATTGGAGGACATATCCTTCATCCGCTGCTGATCCCACTCGGTACCCAGGGTCAGGTTCTGATTGACGATAAAGTCGATCGGCAGGTTGATTTCGCTGTGCAGCATCACGTCGGACAGGTCGGTGTCGGTAAATTTGTTGCTGTTAAACAGCCCTTCCAGGCCGCCCGCCAGCCCTTCCCCCAGACGGGAGTTGCGGGTGTGTTCGTACTGCGCCCAGTTGTTAGTGGTGATGCCGTTATCCCAGCCGCCGGTCCAGGTGACCGCGAAATTCTGGCGATAGAGACGGTTGGTCTCTTTGCCGTAGTTCTTCTTCACCAGCCCGTTGCTGCTGTTATCGTTGTTGGTGTTCTGGGTATCGCCCGCGTAGAGGTTATTCTGACGGCTGTAACCCGCTTCGAACTGCAGGGCCTGCATCGGGGCAAAGTCCCAGCGCAGCACGCCGTTGACGTCTTTATTCTCGACCCCTTCACGGCCGGCAGGCAGCGTATCGGCATAGGCGCCGGTACGTTCAGACTGATGGCCCTGGTTGATGTCCCAGGCATCGGCCTGGGTTTTATCCAGGTTGCCGTACAGGCGGAAGCTGAAATCCCCGCCCAGCGGGCCATTGAGGCTAAAGTTGGTGCGTTTGGTGGAGCCTTCTTCATCGTGCTCAGGGGCATTCAGATAGGTGTTCCAGGAGCCATGCCACTCGTTGCTGACCTTTTTGGTGATGATGTTCACCACGCCGCCCGCCGCGCCGTTACCGTAACGCGCAGCGGCGGGGCCACGGATCACTTCGATGCGCTCGATCATCTCTGGCGGCACCCAGCCGGTATCGCCGCGGGTGTCACGCTCGCCGCGCCAGCCCAGACGGATGGAGTTACGGCTGGTCACCGGCTTACCGTCAATCAGGATCAGGGTGTTTTCCGGGCCCATGCCGCGGATATCAATCTGGCGGTTGTTGCCGCGCTGGCCGCTGGTGGAGTTACCGGTGAGGTTGACGCCCGGCATGGTGCGGATAATCTCTGACACATCGCGTGCCGCCGGGTTTTTACGAATTTCATCGGCGGTGATGGTCGATACGCCCGGTGCCTGCAGGTTCTGCTCGGCGGCGGTGATCACCATGGTGTCTTCGTTGCCCGCGGTATCGGCTGCCATCGCAGGCAGCGCCACACCGTAAATCCCCAGATTGACCAGTAAGGCCAGTGAGTGAAGCTTGTTATTCATTGTATGTCCTGCTTTTCGATGCCGCATGCCTCATGGCTCCGTCCCGAATGGGTGAGGCGGCGGGAGGCTATCGCCCGCAGTCTGCGAAAACCCCTCAGTCCTGAGTCAGTACGCAGCGCATGGCATGGTTATTTAATGTTCGCGCTTCCCACAGCGCGCCCATACGCTATTGCAAATGAAAATAGTTATCAATAATATTATCGATATTGTTTATCTTTTATCAAAAAAACAGAACAGGTCATGGGGTTATATCGGTGACGACGCTGGAAACGGGAAGTGACGCCTGGTGGCAGTCGAAACAGGGGCCCGAAGGGGTGCGGGAAGGGGATCACTATCGGGTGACCTTCTGGTGGCGCGATCCGGGCGGAACAGAGCAGACTTCGCCGCTGAAGCGGGTATGGCTCTATATCACCGGCGTGACCGATCACCACCACAATGCCCATCCGCAGACGCTGGAGCGCATTGCCGGCACCGACGTCTGGCAGTGGCAGGGCGAGTTCAGCCCAAACTGGCGGGGTAGCTACTGCTTTATCCCCTCTGTTCACGAGGACGACTTCAGCGAGGCGGTGTTTGCCACCGATCCGCCGGACCGCATGGCCCTGCGCGAAGGCTGGCGCAAGCTGTTGCCGCGCGCTATTGCCGATCCGCTAAACCGCCAGCACTGGCGCGGCGGGCGCGGTCATCCGGTCTCGGCGCTGGAGATGCCCGAGGCACCGGTTCAGCCGGGCTGGGATCGGCTCGATACCCCTTATATGCCCCCGCAGTGTATTTCATGGCAGAGCGCCAGGCTCGGCAACACCCGCCGGGTCTGGATCTTTACCACCGGCGAGGATACCTCTGACGAGCGCCCGCTGGCGGTGCTGCTCGACGGCCAGTTCTGGGCCGAAAGTATGCCGATCTGGCCCGCGCTTTCTGCGCTCACCGCCGCAGGCCAGCTGCCGTCCGCCGTTTATGTGCTGATCGACGTTATCGATACCGCCCATCGCAGCCACGAGCTGCCCTGCAACCCCGACTTCTGGCTGGCGGTGCAGGAGGAATTACTCCCGCAGGTGCAGGCGCTGGCCCCGTTCAGCGACCGGGCCGATCGTACGGTGGTCGCCGGACAGAGCTTTGGCGGGCTCTCGGCGCTCTATGCCGGACTGCACTGGCCCGGGCGTTTTGCCTGCGTGCTCAGCCAGTCGGGATCCTTCTGGTGGCCCCATCGCGGTGGCAAACAGGACGGCGTGATTATCGAACAACTCAAAAACCAACAGCTGTCGGCGCAGGGACTGCGCATTGTCCTTGAGGCGGGGCGACGCGAACCGCTGATCTACCGCGCGTGCCAGGCGCTGTACGCCGAGCTACAGCACACACAGCAGCAGGTTTACTGGCGTCCGGTGGACGGCGGACATGATGCACTTTGCTGGCGGGGAGGGCTGACGCAGGGGCTGATGACTCTCTGGCAGCCGCTTATTTAATAATGGAGTCTGGTATGGAATTCAGTAACCCCTTCGACGATCCGCAGGGCCTGTTCGCCATTGTGCAAAACGCCCAACAGCAGTACAGCCTGTGGCCGCAGCAGTGCGCCCTGCCTGAGGGCTGGCGCGTGGTGTGCGAGCCGCAGTCGCAGGAAGCCTGTCAGCAGTGGCTTGCAGCCCAGTGGCAAACCCTGATCCCGGCCCATTTTGCACAGGTGACCCCATGAGCGCACAACTTCCTCTCGTGGCCGCCCAGCCGGGGATCTGGATGGCGGAACAGCTTTCCGACCTGCCCAACGCCTGGAGCGTGGCCCATTACGTCGAGCTGATCGGCCCGGTTGATGCGCCGCTGCTGGCGAAAGCGGTGGTGGCGGGCATGATGCAGGCCGACACCCTGCGTACGCGGTTTACCGAGGACAACGGCGAGATCGGGCAGTGGGTGGACGAGAGTGCTACCCTGCCGGAGCCGCAGATTATTGACCTTCGCGCTCACGCCGATCCGCATGCCGCGGCGCAGGCGCAGATGCACGCCGATCTTAACCAGAACCTGCGCGTCGACAGCGGCCAGCCGCTGGCTTTCCACCTGCTGATTCAGGTGGCGGACAACCGCTGGTACTGGTATCAGCGCTATCACCATTTAGTGGTGGATGGTTTCAGCTTCCCCGCTATTACCCGTCAGATCGCCGCCATTTATCGCGCCTGGTCTAACGGCGACGCCACGCCGGCGTCGCCGTTTACGCCCTTTGCCGAGGTGGTGGAGGAGTATCAGCGCTACCGCGACAGCGAGGCGTATGTCCGCGACGGTGCTTTCTGGGCCGGGCAGCGTAAGCAGCTCCCGCCGCCGGTATCGCTCTCCAGCGCACCGCTGCCGGGTCGCGCCGCGACCACCGACATTCTGCGCCTGAAGCTTACCGCCGATCGTTACGCCTTCAGCCAGCTCGCCAGTACCAGCCAGATCCAGCGCACCGACCTCGCTCTGGCGCTGGTGGCCCTCTGGCTCGCCCGTCTGACCGGACGCATGAACTATGCCGCCGGGTTTATCTTTATGCGCCGGATGGGCTCCGCGGCGCTCACCGCTACCGGGCCGGTGCTGAACGTGCTGCCGCTGGCGGTGAACATCAACGCTCAGGAGACGCTGCAGGAGCTGGCCCAGCGCCTGGCCGGGCAGATGAAAAAGATGCGTCGCCATCAGCGGTATGACGCCGAGCAGATCGTCCGCGACAGCGGGCGCACCGCCAGCGACGAGGCGCTGTTTGGCCCGGTGTTTAACGTCAAGGTCTTCGACTACCAGCTGGATATCGATGGCGTTCAGGCGGTGACGCATACCCTCGCCACCGGCCCTGTCAACGACCTTGAGATGGCGCTGTTCCCGGACGAGCAGGGCGGTCTGAGCATTGAGATCCTCGCCAACAAGCAGCGTTACGATGAGGCCACCCTTGTGCGCCACGTCGATCGCCTGCATGGGTTGCTGGCGCAGTTTGCCGCCAATATCGACCTGCGCTGCGGCGAGGCCGAAACGGTTTCTGACGCCGAATATCAGCAGCTGGAAAAGATTAACCAGACAGCGGTTCCTCTGCCGCTCACCACCCTGAGCACGCTGGTGGCGGAGCAGGCGGCGAAAACCCCGGACGCCCCGGCGCTGGCTGATGCGCACCACGAACTGACCTACCGCCAGATGCGCGAGCAGGTGGTGGCCCTGGCGAACCAGCTGCGTGCCCGGGGCGTGAAGCCCGGCGACAGCGTGGCGGTGGCGTTACCGCGTTCGGTGTTCCTGACGCTGGCCCTGCACGCCATCGTCGAAGCGGGGGCCGCGTGGCTGCCGCTGGACACCGGATATCCTGACGATCGTCTGCAGATGATGATCGAGGACGCGAAGCCATCGCTGTTAATCACCACCGACGACCAGCGCCCGCGCTTTAACCATCCGGCTCTTTTTAGTTACAACACACTAATGCCTGCGGAGAGCAGCGCACCGCTCAACCTCAGTGCCCCGGAACAGACCGCCTATATCATCTTTACCTCCGGCTCAACAGGACGGCCGAAAGGGGTGATGGTCGGCCAGACCGCCATCGTCAACCGCCTGCTGTGGATGCAAAACCACTACCCGCTCACCGCCGCCGACGTGGTGGCGCAAAAAACGCCGTGCAGCTTTGACGTCTCGGTGTGGGAGTTCTGGTGGCCGTTTATCGCCGGGGCGAAGCTGGTGATGGCCGAGCCGGAGGCGCACCGCGATCCGCTGGCGATGCAGGACTTCTTCGCGAAGTACGGCGTCACCACCACCCACTTTGTGCCGTCGATGCTGGCGGCCTTTGTCGCCTCGCTGACTCCGGAAAACGCCGCCTGCTGCGCCAGCCTGAAGCAGGTGTTCTGCAGCGGCGAAGCCCTGCCGACCGCGCTGTGCCGGGAGTGGGAGCAGCTCACCCATGCGCCGCTGCATAACCTCTACGGCCCGACCGAAGCGGCAGTGGACGTCAGCTGGTATCCGGCCTTTGGCCCGGAACTGGCGGCAATAGAGGGCAACAGCGTGCCGATCGGCTTCCCGGTGTGGAATACCGGCCTGCGCATTCTGGATGCGATGATGCGCCCGGTGCCGTTCGGCGTGGCGGGCGATCTTTATCTTACCGGGATCCAGCTGGCGCAGGGCTACCTGGGCCGCCCGGATCTGACCGCCAGCCGCTTTATCGCCGACCCGTACGCGCCGGGCGAGCGCATGTACCGCACCGGAGACGTGGCCCGCTGGCTGGATAATGGCGCGGTGGAGTATCTGGGTCGCAGCGACGATCAGCTGAAAATTCGCGGTCAGCGCATTGAGCTGGGGGAAATCGACCGGGCCATGCTGACCCTGCCGGACGTGGCCCAGGCGGTAACCCACGCCTGCGTCATCAACCAGGCGGCGGATACCGGCGGCGATGCCCGTCAGCTGGTGGGCTATGTGGTCTCGGAATCCGGCCTGCCGCTGGATCGCGACGCGCTTTTAACTGCCCTGAAAACCCAGCTGCCGCCGCATATGGTGCCGGTGGTGTTACTGCAACTCAGCGCGCTGCCCCTCAGCGCCAACGGCAAGCTGGATCGCAAGGCGCTGCCGCTGCCGGAGCTGACGATGAAGACCCGGGGCCGCGCACCGGAAAGCGACGCCGAACAGGCGATTGCCGCGGCGTTTTCTGCCCTGCTGGGCTGCGAGATCAACGACATCGAGGCGGATTTCTTCGCCCTCGGCGGCCACTCGCTGCTGGCGATGCGCCTTGCCGCCAGCCTGAGCCGCCACTTTGCCCGCCAGGTTACCCCCGGCCAGGTGATGGTGGCCTCGACGGTGGGCAAGCTGAGCGCCCTGCTGGGATCCGAGATCAGCGACGAGCAGGCCCGACGTCTGGGCTACGAGACGATTTTGCCCCTGCGCGAAAGCCACGGCCCGACGCTGTTCTGCTTCCATCCGGCCTCCGGTTTTGCCTGGCAGTTCAGCGTCCTGGCGCGCTATCTCAATCCGCGCTGGTCGATTACCGGTATCCAGTCGCCGCGACCGGGACCGATGCAGCACTGCGCCACCCTGGACGAGGTGATTGACCAGCACCTGGCGACGCTGCGCGCCCAGCAGCCGCACGGGCCTTATCACCTGTTCGGCTACTCTCTCGGCGGCACGCTGGCGCAGGGCATCGCCGCCCGCCTGCGTGCGCAAGGGGAAGCCGTTGCGTTCCTTGGCCTGCTGGATACCTGGCCGCCGGAGACGCAAAACTGGCGTGAAAAAGAGGCTAACGGCCTCGATCCGGAGGTCTTAGCGGAGATCGAGCGTGAGCGTCAGGCGTTCCTCGCCGCCCAGCAGGGGCAGGCCTCCGGAGAGCTGTTTAGCGCCATCGAGGGCAACTATGCCGATGCGGTGCGTCTGTTGACCACGGCGCACAGCGCGAAGTTCGACGGCAAAGCGACGCTGTTTGTCGCTGAACGCACGCGAACCATGGACCCGCTCGCCGCCTGGGCACCGTGGGTGGGGGAGCTGGAGATCTATCACCAGGACTGTGCCCACGTGGACATCATCTCCCCGCAGGCGTTTGAGACGATAGGACCGGTGTTGAAGAGGATTCTGGGGGAGTAAAAACGCCCGGCGGCGCTGCGCTTGCCGGGCCTGGGGTCCGTGCCGTAATGGGTTTCGTAGGCCGGGTAAGGCGAAGCCGCCACCCGGCATTTAACGTCGGCCTAAAGGCACCACCAGCGGCGTGCCCGCCACCGGATCGTCAATAATCATGCAGCGCATCCCGTAGATCCGCTCGATCAACGCCGGGGTGACAATCTCCTTCGGCGCCCCCTCGGCCACAATCTTCCCCTCGCGCAGGGCAATCAAATGGGTAGCATAGCGGCAGGCCTGATTGAGGTCATGCAGCACCGCCGCAAGGGTAAAGCCCTGGGTGCGGTTCAGGTCGCTCAGCAGCTCCAGCAGGTCGATCTGATGGCTGATATCCAGCCAGGTGGTCGGCTCATCCAGCAGCATGATCGATGTCTCCTGGGCCAGCACCATCGCAATCCACGCCCGCTGACGCTGTCCGCCGGAGAGGGTATCCACGCTCTGCGCCGCCAGGTCGGTAATACCGGTGGCCTGCATCGCTTTGGTGACCGCCAGTTCATCCTCTTTACGCCAGCGGGTAAACAGCGGCTGGTGAGGATAGCGCCCGCGCGCCACCAGCTCCTGCACCGTGATATCCCCCGGCGTAGTGGCGTTTTGCGCCAGCAGCCCGACCCGGCGCGCCACCTCTTTGCTGGCAAAGCGCTGAATCTGCTCGCCATCGAGGAAAACGTTGCCATGAAGCGGCGTCATCAGGCGGCTGAGGGTGCGCAGCAGGGTTGATTTCCCGCAGCCGTTAGGGCCGATAATGGCGGTGAAGTGGCCGTCGGGGATCGCCACCTGTAAATTTTCAGCCACGGTTTTTTTGCCGTAGCCGAGGGTCAGATTTTCGCCGCGCAAGCGGGTCAGATTGGCACTCATTTCTTGCGGGACTCCTGAACAAGCAAGACGATAAGGTAGATACCGCCAAGACTGACGGTCACTACGCCCACCGGAAGTTGATACGGCATAAACAGCTGCTGGGCGCAGAGATCCGCCGCCAGCAGCAACAGCGATCCGCACAGCGCCGACTGGGTTAACCCCCAGCGGGCGGTACCGCTCAGACGGCGGGCAATATGCGGTGCTACCAGCGCAATAAAGGAGATCGGCCCGGCAATGGCGGTGGCCGCGGCGGTTAACACCACCGCCACCAGCATCAGCATCAGACGCGAACGCTCGACGCTGACGCCCAGCGCGCAGGCGCTGTCGTCACCCATCTCCAGCAGACGCATCCGTTTTACCAGCAGTAATGCGCAGACAAACATCAGCAGGATCAGCGGGGCGGCGGGCAGGGTTTTGGCCCACGTCAGGCCGTTGAGCGACCCGGCGAACCACAGCCCGGCAGAGAGCGAGGTCTCCAGCGACGCCTGCAATAGCAGCCAGGTGTTAAAGGCCATCAGCATGGCGCGCATGCCGATGCCAATGATGATCAGGCGGAAGGTTTCAATGCCGTCGCGCCAGGCCAGCGCCCAGACGATCAGCGAGGTGAGAATACCGCCCGCCATTGCCGCCAGCGTAATGGCCGTCAGGTGCTGACCAAACAGCACCATCGCTACCAGCACGCCGCTCCATGCCCCGGTGTTAAAGCCCATCACGTCCGGACTGCCGAGGGGGTTGCGCATCAGCGACTGGAAAATCGCGCCGCTGATCCCAAGGGCCGCGCCGACCAGCAGGGCCATCATCACCCGCGGTAAACGCCATTCGGTGACCACCATGGTGATATTACGCGGCGCACTGCCGGTCAGGGCATTGAAGACCTGAGCGAAATCGAGCGTCACCGCCCCGCTGCGCAGGCTAAACAGGGCTACGCCGAGGCTGACCAGCACCAGCATCAGGCAGCTGATAACTAAACGACGGGACGGGGCCATCACAATCCACCTCCGCGCTTGCGGCGCACCAGGAAAATCAGCACCGGCGCGCCGATAAAGGCGCTCACCACCGACACCCGCAGCTCGCCGGGCACCAGCAGACGCCCGATAATGTCGGCAAACAGCAGCAGGGCAGGGGTGGCAAGCAGCGTCACCGGCAGGGACCAGCGGTGATCGGCTCCCACCAGCCAGCGCGCCATGTGCGGCATCATCAGGCCGATAAAGGCGATGGGGCCCACCACCGCCGTGGCGCTGCCGCACAGGACGGTAATGGTCAGTAATCCGAGAAACTGGGTGCGCGCCACACGGCTGCCGAGGGCGGTGGCGGTATCGCTGCCGAGGCTCAGGCTGTTGAGCGCCCGGCTTAACAACAGCGCTACGGCGGCGGCGATCAGCACCGGCACGCTCACCACCTGTAACGTTTGCAGGGTGCGGATATCCAGCGAGCCCGCCTGCCAGAAGCGCAGCTGGTCGTAGACGTCGGGGTTGAGCAGGGCGATGCCGTTGGAGAGACCGTCCAGGACCGCCCCCAGCGCCACGCCCGCAAGCGTCAGGCGAACCGGGCTAAGCTGGCCCCCGCCCTGGCTGCCGGTAAAGGCCACCAGCAGCGAGGCGGAAAAGGCCCCGCACAGCGCCATCACCAGCTGTTCGCCGGGGGAGGAGAAGCCAAACAGCGCCGCGCCCAGCACGATGGCGAAGCTGGCCCCGGCGTTAACCCCGAGAATGCCCGGGTCGGCCAGCGGATTGCGGGTCAGGGTTTGCATCAGCGCGCCGGCGAGACCGAGAGCGGCACCGGCCAGCAGTCCGGCGAGGGTGCGCGGAAGTCGGGCATCCCGCACGATGGTGCAGTCGGCGCTTTGACAGGTGGCGGTGAGGGCATCGACCACCACGGAAAACGGCAGCGGTTTCGCACCCACCGACAGGCTGAGGGCGACGGCAAACGCGAGCAGTAACAGTAAACCGGGCACGGCAAGGGCGCGTGACGCGGAAGAGGAGTACGACATAGCAACGTCCATGATTTGATAATGATAGTAATTATCGTTATCTATCTTATTTAGCTATGTTAGCATGTGCGGCCATGGAATTGGTACAAAAGAAACCATTAAGGCTTTGTAATGACCCGACAATCCTGGCTGCTCAATCTGAGCCTGCTGAAGACCCATCCGGCGTTTCGTGCTGTTTTTATTGCCCGTTTTATCTCCATTTTATCCCTTGGCCTGCTCGGCGTGGCCGTACCGGTCCAAATCCAGATAATGACCCACTCCAGCTGGCTGGTGGGGCTCTCCGTCACCCTGACCGGTGGAGCGATGTTTATCGGTCTGATGGTCGGCGGGGTGCTGGCGGATCGCTACGAGCGTAAGAAGCTGATTTTGCTGGCGCGCGGCACCTGTGGGGTGGGCTTTGTCGGGTTATGTTTGAACGCGATGCTGCCGGAGCCGTCGTTAATCGCCATCTATGCCCTGGGCCTGTGGGACGGCTTTTTTGCCTCCCTCGGGGTAACGGCGCTGCTGGCGGCAACGCCGGCGCTGGTAGGGCGCGAAAACCTGATGCAGGCAGGCGCCATCACTATGCTCACCGTGCGTCTGGGCTCGGTGATCTCGCCGATGGTCGGCGGCCTGCTGCTCGGCACCGGGAACGTCGCCTGGAACTACGGCCTGGCGGCGGCGGGTACCTTCATCACCACCTTAACCCTGCTGCGCCTGCCTTTATTGCCACCTCCGCCGCAGCCGCGTGAGCATCCGCTGAAATCCCTGATGGCGGCGATCCGCTTTCTGTTCAGCAACCCGCTGATTGGCGGCATCGCCCTGCTGGGTGGCCTGCTGACGATGGCGAGCGCGGTGCGGGTGCTCTATCCGGCGCTGGCGATTGAGTGGCAGATGAGCGTGTCGCAGATTGGCCTGCTGTATGCGGCGATCCCGCTGGGTGCGGCTTTTGGCGCGCTCACCAGCGGCAACCTTGCGCAGAGCGCCCGTCCGGGGCTGATTATGCTGGTGGCAACCCTGGCCTCGTTTATTGCGATTGGTTTCTTCAGCCTGATGCCGTTCTGGGCCCTGGGCGCGATCTGCCTGGCGCTGTTCGGCTGGCTGAGCGCGGTCAGCTCATTGCTGCAATACACCCTGATCCAGACCCAGACCCCGGAAGCGATGCTCGGGCGCATCAACGGCCTGTGGACGGCGCAGAACGTGACCGGCGATGCGATTGGCGCCGCCATTCTCGGCGGGCTGGGGGTGATTATGACCCCGGTGGCGTCGGCCAGCAGCAGCGGGTTTATGCTGGCGATGGTGGGGGCAATACTGCTGGTGGGGTTAGCGGAGTTGCGCCGGTTCCGGCAGGAGCCTGCTCCGGTTTAATGCGGTGGAATGTGCCGGGTGGCGGCTACGCCTTACCCGGCCTACAACACCCACAACCGCACGAACCGTAGGCCCGGTAAGCGCAGCGCCACCGGGCACAAGGCCGCCCCTTACTTAAACAACCCCTCTAAACGCTCCAGCACCCGCATCGCACTGAAATAATCCAGGCGGAAGGTCTCGGTGCCCAGCGCCCAGACGCGTTTGTTTTGCACCGCCGGGAGATGGGCCAGCAGCGGGTTGGCGTAGATCGCATCCACGTCCTTCTGATCCCCGGCAAACAGGAACAGCCCTTCGCCGTTCAGCCCGGTCGCCAGATTTTCTCCCCCTAACTGCACAATGTCGTGGCGTTTGCCCTGGCTCTGCGACGGGTTCAGCCCGGCGGGCAGAGTGGCAAGAGAGAAGCCCAGCTGTTGCAGCAGCTTGCCCTGCGCCGACTCGGCGGTCCACAGGTTGGCGCTGTGGGCGGCGGCGGTATAGACAATGGCGTTCACCGGCTGCGGCGGCTGCTTCAGCTGCTGTTTGACCCGGGTGAGCTGTGTATCAAATTCCGCAATCCGCGCCGCGGCCTGCTTCTCCTGTCCGGTAATGGTGCCCAGTTGGGTCAGCAGCGCCTGCCAGCTTTTGTCGTCGTAGTTAATCACCAGCGTCGGGGCGATGGCCGACAGCTGATCGTACAGCGCCACGGCAGAATCCCCGCCAGTGGCGCTGACCAGGATCAGATCCGGCATCTGGGCGGCAACGGCTTCGGCGCTCGGCTCACCGATATACAGGCGCGCCAGCTTACGCTGTTTTGCCACCTCGCCCCACTGGCGCAAAAAGCCCTGATCGTCCGCCACCCGGTTGTTCGGCGTGGTGGCGCCGCTGGCAATTACCGGGGCATCAATCGCCAGCAGGGAGCCGGTGAGGGTCACGCTGGTGGAGACAATCCGCGTCGGTTTGCTTTCCAGCGTGTGGGTTCCGTGGCTGTCAGTGACCTGACGCGGCCAGTCGGCGGCAAGCGCTGAGGTTAATCCTGAAATTAAAAGTCCGGTTAAAAGCAGGGTGTTACGACAAACAGCGGGCAGTTTCACTAAGGGGCATCCTGTTTTCGTTGAAGTTAATGCTTCTCATTTTCATGAATGAGCCGCAGGGATGCAAGCGATAGTCGCACAAGTTGCGCTGTAGGCGGTTGACACCATCGCGCTCTGGGATTAGGTTAGCGAGCGAAAATATAAATGATAATAATTCTTACTGCTTTTATCATTTCAGGAGGATGATATGGATACGTCACTGGCTGAGGACGTTCAGCACACCGCGACCACGCTGCACAAAGACAGCTTCTTCTTTATGTCGCCCTATCGCAGCTTTACCACGTCTGGCTGCTTTGCCCGTTTTTCCACTCCAGCCGTCGGCGGCGACGATCCGGCCAGCGCGTTTCAGCAGCAGTTGGCCCAGGCCTTTGCCGATGCCAAAGCCGCCGGGATTGCTAACCCGGTGATGGTTGGGGCGATCCCTTTTGATACCCGCCAGCCGTCGTCGCTGTTCATTCCGCAAGCGTGGCAACCTTTTGCCCGCCCGGCGCGCCAGCAGTCTGCCCGCTATGCCGCCCGGACCGCACCCTTGACGGTCAAATCCCGCACCGAGATCCCGGCGCAGTTAGCCTTCGAAGAGATGGTGGCCCGCGCCGCCGCCCTGACCGCCACTCCGCGCGTCAACAAGGTGGTGCTGTCGCGCCTGATCGATATCGCAACCGAAGAGCACCTCGACAGCGGTGCGCTGCTGGAAAAACTGATTGCCCAGAACCCGGCCAGCTTTAACTTCCACGTCCCGCTGGAAGATGGCGGGGTACTGCTCGGCGCCAGCCCGGAGCTGCTGCTGCGTAAAGAGGGGGCCCATTTCAGCTCCCTGCCGCTGGCCGGCTCCGCCCGTCGTCAGCCGGACGACATGCTCGATCGCGAGGCGGGCAACAAGCTGCTGGCCTCGGCAAAAGATCGTCACGAACATGAGCTGGTCACCCAGGCGATGAAGGCGGTCCTGACCCCGCGCAGCCATCAGCTGACCATGCCTGCCTCGCCGCAGCTGGTGACCACCCCGACCCTGTGGCACCTCGCCACCCCGGTGGAAGGCGAAGCGCGTGAAGATGAGAACGCCCTGACCCTGGCGTGCCTGCTGCACCCGACCCCGGCCCTGAGCGGCTTCCCGCACCAGGCGGCGAAAGAACTGATTGCCGAGCTGGAGCCGTTCGACCGCGACCTGTTCGGCGGCATCGTCGGCTGGTGCGACAGCGAAGGCAACGGCGAGTGGGTGGTGACCATCCGCTGCGCGCGACTTCACGCCAACAGCGTGCGCCTGTTTGCCGGTGCCGGGATTGTGCCTGCCTCCTCACCGGTCGCCGAGTGGCGCGAAACCGGCGTCAAACTGACCACCATGCTGAACGTTTTTGGTTTGCATTAAGGATTAATCATGACCCTTCCCTTTACCCGCTGGCCCGATGAATTCGCCAGCCGCTATCGTGAAAAAGGTTACTGGCAGGATCTGCCTCTGACAGAGATTCTGACCCGCCACGCCGACAGCGATGCGCTGGCGATTATCGACGGCGAACGCCGCATTACGTATCGCCAGTTCCAGCAGTACGTCAATAACCTCGCAGCCGCGCTGCAGGCGCAGGGGATCCAGCGGGGCGAAACCGCTCTGGTGCAACTGGGGAACGTCGCCGAGTTCTATATCACCTTCTTCGCGCTGTTGCAGGTGGGCGTGGCTCCGGTCAATGCTCTCTTCAGCCATCAGCGCAGCGAGCTGAACGCCTACGCCAGCCAGATTGAGCCCGCGCTGCTGATTGCCGACCGCGCCCACGGGCTGTTTGCCGGCGACGACTTCCTCAACACCTTTGTGGAGCAGCACCGCTCCGTGCGCGTGGTGCTGCTGCGCGGCGAAGGGCTGGAGACGGCCATTGCCCGTCCGGCGGAGAACTTTATCGCCAGCCCGACCCCGGCCGATGAGGTGGCGTTCTTCCAGCTCTCCGGCGGCAGTACCGGCACGCCGAAGCTGATCCCGCGCACCCACAACGACTACTACTACAGCATTCGTCGCAGCAACGAGATCTGCGGTATTAGCGCGCAAACCCGTTACCTGAACGCCCTCCCGGCGGCGCACAACTTTGCGATGAGCTCTCCGGGCACGCTGGGGATCTTTATGGCCGGGGGCTGCGTGGTGCTTGCCAACGATCCGAGCGCCACGCTCTGCTTCCCACTGATCGAACAGCATCAGATCACCGTCACCTCGCTGGTGCCGCCAGCGGTCAGCCTGTGGCTACAGGCTATCGCGGAAGGGGTTGGTAATGCCCAGCTGGCCTCGCTGCAGCTGTTGCAGGTGGGCGGAGCGCGACTCTCCGCCACCCTGGCTGCCCGTATTCCGGCGGAGATGGGCTGCCAGCTCCAGCAGGTGTTCGGCATGGCCGAAGGGCTGGTGAACTACACCGCGCTGGATGATGCCCCGGAACGCATCATGAATACCCAGGGCCGCCCGATGTGCCCGGATGACGAAGTGTGGGTGGCCGATGAGCACGGCAATCCGCTGCCGCGCGGCGAGGTGGGGCGTCTGATGACCCGCGGGCCTTACACCTTCCGCGGCTACTACAAGAGCCCGGAACACAACGCCAGCGCCTTTGATGCGAACGGTTTTTACTGCTCGGGGGATCTGATCGCCATTGACGAGCAGGGCTATATCACCGTGCAGGGTCGCGAAAAAGATCAGATCAACCGCGGCGGGGAGAAGATCGCCGCCGAAGAGGTGGAAAACCTGCTCCTGCGCCACGAGGCGGTGATCCACGCCGCGCTGGTCAGCATGGAGGACAGCCTGCTGGGCGAGAAGAGCTGTGCGTATCTGGTGGTGAAAAAGCCCCTGCGCGCGGTCGAGGTGCGCCGCTTCCTGCGCGAGCAGGGGGTTGCAGAATTCAAACTGCCGGATCGCGTGGAGTGCCTGGAGGCACTGCCGCTGACGCCGGTAGGCAAAGTCGATAAAAAACAATTACGCCTGTGGCTGGCCGAACGGGCGCAGGGCTGAGGAGCAGAAGATGGCAATTCCAAAATTAACCGGTTACGCGCTGCCAGGGGCAGCAGATCTGCCGACCAACAAAGTCAGCTGGACGATGGAGCCCGCGCGCGCCGCGCTGCTGATCCACGATATGCAGGAATACTTCCTGAACTTTTGGGGCGATAACTGCCCGATGATGGCCCAGGTAGTGGCGAACATTGCCCGCCTGCGCGACTACTGCAAACAGCAGGGGATCCCGGTCTATTACACCGCCCAGCCGAAAGAGCAGAGCGATGAAGATCGCGCCCTGCTGAACGATATGTGGGGACCGGGCCTGACCCGCTCCCCGGAGCAGCAGCGCATTGTCGCGGAGCTGACCCCGGATGACGCCGACACCGTGCTGGTGAAGTGGCGCTACAGCGCGTTTCACCGCTCGCCGCTGGAGCAGATGCTCAAAGAGAGCGGCCGCGATCAGCTGATCATCACCGGGGTGTACGCCCATATCGGCTGCATGACTACCGCCACCGACGCCTTTATGCGTGACATCCAGCCGTTCTTCGTCGCCGATGCGCTGGCGGACTTCACCCGGGATGAGCACCTGATGTCGCTCAAGTATGTGGCCGGTCGTTCCGGTCGCGTGGTGATGACCGACGAACTGCTGCCGTCGCTGCCGGCCAGTAAAGCGGCGCTGCGGGAGCTGATCCTGCCGCTGCTGGACGAGTCCGACGAGCCGATGGATGACGAAAACCTGATCGACTACGGTCTGGATTCAGTGCGGATGATGGCCCTGGCGGCGCGCTGGCGCAAAGTGCATGGCGATATCGACTTCGTGATGCTGGCGAAAAACCCGACCCTGGATGCCTGGTGGGCGCTGCTCTCCCGCGAGGTGAAATAATGCTGGATTTCACGGGAAAAACCGTCTGGGTGACCGGGGCCGGAAAAGGCATCGGTTACGCCACCGCGCGGGCGTTTGCTGAGGCGGGCGCAAAGGTGACTGGCTTTGACGTCGCCTTCCCGCAGGCGAGCTATCCCTTTGCCACCGAAGTGCTGAACGTGGCGGACGCGGTACAGGTGAACGAGGTTTGCGGGCGTCTGCTGGCGACGATCGATCGTCTTGATGTGCTGGTCAATGCCGCCGGGATCCTGCGGATGGGGGCGACCGATCAGCTCTCGCTGGACCACTGGCAGGAGACCTTTGCGGTCAACGTGGGCGGGGCCTTCAACCTGTTCCAGCAGACGATGGGCCAGTTCCGTCGTCAGCAGGGCGGGGCGATTGTCACCGTGGCGTCCGACGCGGCGCACACCCCGCGCATCGGCATGAGCGCCTACGGTGCTTCGAAAGCGGCGCTGAAAAGCCTCGCCCTGACCGTCGGCCTCGAGCTGGCGGGCAGCGGCGTGCGCTGTAATCTGGTGTCGCCGGGCTCTACCGATACCGATATGCAGCGCACCCTGTGGGTGAGCGATGACGCCGAGCAGCAGCGTATTCGCGGCTTTGGCGAGCAGTTCAAGCTCGGCATTCCGCTGGGTAAAATAGCCCGTCCTGAAGAGATTGCCAGCACCGTGCTGTTCCTCGCTTCTGACCACGCCAGCCACATCACCTTGCAGGATATCGTGGTGGACGGCGGCTCGACGCTGGGGGCCTGAATGATCTGGAAACGACATTTGTCCCTGGAGGTGCTGAACGACTCCAGCCTGAACACGATGGTGGCGCATCTGGGGATCGTCTATACCCGGATCGGTGATGACACCCTCGAAGCCGAGATGCCGGTGGATGCCCGCACCCATCAGCCGTTTGGCCTGCTGCACGGCGGCGCGTCGGCGGCGCTGGCGGAGACGCTGGGGTCAATGGCCGGTTTTCTGATGACCCGTGATGGACAGAGCGTGGTAGGCACGGAGCTCAATGCCACTCATCATCGTGCGGTGTCGCAGGGGAGGGTGCGTGGGGTGTGTCAGCCGCTGCACCTCGGGCGCACTAGCCAGAGCTGGGAGATTGTGGTGTATGACGAGCAAGGGCGGCGCTGCTGTACCTGTAGGTTGAGTACCATGGTGTTGGGCTAATATCAGGGCGAGATTATTCTCGCCCTGCGTCATTTATTTTAATCTTAACGAAATTAGCATCACTATTTTCTTAAAACTCCCCTTTTAATTGCGGCAGGATGGTCGCTGTTACGGTTTTTCGTTATGCTGCCCGGCGGGATGAATATAATGGAACTGACAATGGAAAAAATGCGATATATTACGGGAGCGCTCGCTGCATCATTATTATTATCAGGATGCGCCACCTACTGGGGTAAAGTACCTTATACGCCGCCGCCGGATTCTGAGCAAAACACGGCAAATGTTCGCATGATCGGTAACCCGCCTGGATTTACGATCAGTCAGCACGGCAAAAAAGATGGTGCGGTTGATTTTACCAGCGTCGTGGTGTTACGGCCTACCCACGATCTGGGGTTCCCGAAAGCCAGCAATGACCCGGATCGCTATAAAGAAACCTATTACGACGCGAAAGTGTATGCCGGAACGCCGACCCGGGTGGGGTTCAGGTTCCTCTATGGCTGTAACTTTGTGAGCTATACCTTTGTGCCGCAAAAAGGTGAAACCTATGAGTTTCGCCTTTCAGTTTCGGATAAGAGTGGTTACTGCGTGCTGTATGCGACCCATTTAAAATATGACAGCGAAAACCAAATCTACCTGGACGAAAAGGTCGAAAAATATGAAGGTTACACAAGTAAATAGTCTCGGTGTGAAAATACCGGGGCTTATTTTGTTGGGCTTATTTTATATGGCTATGCTCAGCGGTTGTATAAGGAATGTCGATCGTACGCAACAGGGAACCGTCAGTAAACTCCAGGAAAGCGACCTGGATAAAAAGCTGGTGACGGGTAAAACAACCAAAAAGGATGTGTTACTGCTGTTGGGGCGACCCGATATTCCGCAGGATTACAACCATCAGAATACGTGGTTATATCATTCGAAGGTTAAAGGACGCGCGCTGTATGTGGTCGTTCCTGTGTTTTATGATGAGTCCGTAACGCTGGTGCTGACCTTTGATGAAAATAAAATACTTAGCCACCGTGAATATAAAAAGTTGTAATTATATCCCTTTGCTTTAACTGGGTATCCACCCGCAAACGTGGGTTTTGTAGGCCCGGTAAGGCGAAGCCGCCACCGGGCGCACAACTGCACAATGGTTACAACATCGACACCACCCGCTTCAACAACCTGATCCGCGGTTCAATCGACGCCTTATCCAGCCACTCCGCCGGGCTGTGGAAACCGGCGCCGATCGGGCCAAAACCGTCGAGGGTCGGGATACCCAAGGCCGCGGTATGGTTCGCATCGCTGCCGCCGCCGACCGCCTGCCAGGTAATGGCGATCTCCTCTTCGCGTCCGGCTTGCTCAACCCGTGCCATCAACGCACGCGTCTCATCGCTGGTGGTCATCGCCGGTTTGTGGTTGATGCGGGTGAGAGTGGTGGTCACCCCGTCGAGAAAACCTTTCGCACATAATGCCTCCAGCGCCTGATGCACCCGGTCGTATTCGTCGTTTTCCCAGAAGCGCACGTCCAGCTCGGCGTCGGCGATGTCGGCCACCACGTTTCCCGCGCTGCCGCCCTGGATCACCCCGACGTTCAGCGTGGTGCCGCGCGTCAGGTCGGTCAGCCCGTTAATCGCCAGAATGCTGTGGGCCAGCGCCACGATCGCCGAACGGCCTTTCTCCGGGTCGTTACCCGCATGGGCCGCCACGCCGCTGAAGTGCAGCTGATAGCCGGCCATCCCTTTACGCGCTTTCACCAGCGACCCGTCGGCGCGGGCGGCTTCGCACACCAGCACGCAGCGGGACCGTTTTGCCAGCTCGCCGATCCATTCGTGCGAGTACACCGAGCCGGTCTCCTCGTCCGGGTTCATCGCTACGGCAATCGACAGCCGCTGTTTATCGGAATCATCAAGCTCGCGCATCGCCCACAGGATATTGAGCAGGCCGCTCTTCATGTCGGAGACGCCTGGGCCGTAAAGCCGGGTATCATCCTGACTCAGCGGACGCGATGCCACCGTGCCCGGGGCAAACACCGTGTCGAGATGGCCGACAAGCAGCACGTCAAATTTTTCCGCCTGCGGTTTGTTGGTGACAAACACGCCGGGGCCCACCTGCCTGCCCAAATCGACCTGCTCAGTATGCCAGCCTTCGGCCTGCCACAGGCGCTGCATAATGCCCGCCACCGTCGCCACGCCGTTGAGGGTTTTGGTTCCGCAGTCGACGTTGACCAGGGTTTTCAGCTCTTCAATGTAGTGTTCAAGATTCATCAGCGATCCTTTTTCAGAGAATAATGCGCATCAGCAGCATGGCTAAGAAGGCGTTGATAACCGAGATGGCGATCATCAGCGGAATACGGGTGGCACGGGTGCCAATCACCCCGAGGATGCGCCCGAGGTACTGCACCTGGGAGCCCATCAGGTAGATGGCCGGAGCGAGGATCGCCAGGTGCTCGCCGGTGAGAATGCCTTTATCAAACAGACCGATGGCGACACCAATGCCGCCGCCCATCGACATCCAGCCGCCGATCAGCACCGCGGCGGCTTCTCCCGGCAGGCCAAACAGCCCCATCAGCGGGGCGAATATCATTCCCAGTCCTTTTAACGCGCCGGTTATCTCCAGCGCTTTGATGATGATAAAGGCCATCACCACGTTTGGTAGGGTGCTGCTGGTGGCAATGCCCCAGCCCTTGCGGGCGCCTTCGACAAAGACGTCGGTAATAACAGGATTTGCGTTCGGGGCGCTCATCAGGCTTCTCCTTTTGCCGGGGCGGTGACAGGGGCTTTATTCTGGAATCTGACAACCAGGCGCATCATATTGGCACCGACAATTTTCATGATGAACATCACCGCGATGCAGGCTCCGATGGAGGTCGGCACTGCCGCCGTGCCGTCGATAGCCACCAGGGTGAAGAGGATCGCGCCGGAGGAGAAGAAGTTGGTGATCATCGCCCCGGCCGAGAACTGAAACATGGCGAAGACATCTTTTTCGTTCTCGCTGATCTGCCCCTCGTCGGCGAGGTTGCGGGTCAGGGACGCGCCCACATCGGTGCTTTGCAGGCTGCCGATCAGCGCCAGGCCGGTGGTGCCCGGGATGCCCAGCAGCGGCCGCAGTAGCGGGGTTAGCAGCTTGCGCGCGGCACGCAGGGCGCCGTAATGCTCCAGCACGTTGATCATGCCGAGGGCAAACATCACCGCCGGGATCAGCCCGAGGGCAAACAGAAAACCATCCATCGCGCCGCTGCCACCGGTGCCGCGAAAGGCGCTGGTGGCGGTGGTTAAGGTGCCCTCGTTAAGACTCGCTTTACTGACCACCTTGCCAAACGCGCCGTTAAGCGTGGTGAAATCAAACACGCCGTACCACTCTTTACCGCCTAACAGGCCGGAGAAAAATACTGCTGCAAACGCCAGTGCGAAATACGCGCCGGGGCCCACCTTATACTCCTCAGGGTGTAAACTTTTCATATCCTTTTCCTTGTTAAAATAGTGTCCTGCAAGGCTATTCTGGTGATAAAACCCATAAAAAAACTGATGTAAATCATCCTGTAAACGCAGATACGGGAAAAATTGCCTGAATTGTGAACTGGATAAGGCACGGAAAGCGGGTGAAAGTGATCGGCTTAACAATGTTATGTAAATGACTGGTTGGATGTCTGTTTTTACGTGTAGTTGAGTTGTTAAATCTTAAGCGAGTGTTATAGATACAAAATGTAACATCTCTCTTCTGCGATGATGGAAACCATATCATGAACAACTCAGGGAAATACCTCATCTGGGCAGGGCTCTCCGTGGTGGGCGCCTTTGCGCTGGGCTATATCGCCCTCAACCGCGGTGAACAGATCAATGCGCTGTGGATTGTGGTCGCAGCGGTCTGTATCTATCTGATTGCCTATCGTTTTTACGGTAAGTTTATCGCCCGCAACGTGCTTTCTGTCGACCCGACGCGCATGACGCCGGCGGTGCGGCATAACGATGGTCTGGACTATGTCCCGACCGACAAAAAGGTGCTGTTTGGCCACCACTTTGCGGCGATTGCCGGAGCCGGACCGCTGGTGGGGCCAGTGCTGGCCGCGCAGATGGGCTATCTCCCGGGGATGATCTGGATCCTCGCCGGGGTGGTGCTGGCCGGGGCAGTGCAGGACTTTATGGTGCTGTTCGTCTCCACCCGCCGCGACGGGCGCTCGCTCGGCGAGCTGGTGAAAGAGGAGATGGGGCCTACCGCCGGGGTAATTGCCCTGGTGGCCTGTTTCATGATCATGGTGATTATCCTTGCGGTGCTGGCGATGATTGTGGTGAAAGCCCTGACCCACAGCCCGTGGGGGACTTACACCGTGGCCTTTACCATTCCGCTGGCGATCTTCATGGGGATCTACATTCGCTACCTGCGCCCGGGCCGCATTGGTGAAGTGTCGGTGATTGGCCTGTTCTTCCTGGTGTTCGCCATTATCTCCGGCGGCTGGGTGGCCGAGAGCCCAACCTGGGCCCCGTACTTTGACTATACCGGCGTGCAGCTGACCTGGATGCTGGTGGGCTATGGCTTTGTGGCCGCGGTACTCCCGGTGTGGCTGCTGCTGGCCCCGCGCGACTACCTCTCCACCTTCCTGAAAATCGGCACCATCGTCGGGCTGGCGATTGGCATTCTGATTATGCGCCCGACCCTGACCATGCCTGCGGTAACTAAGTTTATCGACGGCACCGGTCCGGTCTGGTCCGGCAACATGTTCCCGTTCCTGTTTATCACCATCGCCTGTGGCGCGGTCTCTGGCTTCCATGCCCTGATCGCCTCCGGCACCACGCCGAAGATGCTGGCTAATGAAAATCAGGCCTGCTTTATCGGCTACGGCGGCATGCTGATGGAGTCCTTTGTTGCCATCATGGCACTGGTTTCGGCCTGTATTATCGATCCCGGCGTTTACTTCGCGATGAACAGCCCGATTGCGGTGCTGGCACCGGCCGGTACGGCAGACGTGGTGGCCTCTGCGGCCCAGGTCGTCAGCGGCTGGGGCTTTGCCATTACCCCGGATACCCTGACCCAGATCGCCAACGAAGTGGGCGAGCAGTCGATTATCTCCCGTGCGGGCGGTGCGCCGACCCTGGCGGTGGGGATGGCCTACATTCTGCACGGCGCGCTGGGCGGCCTGATGGATGTATCGTTCTGGTATCACTTTGCGATCCTGTTTGAAGCCCTGTTTATCCTGACGGCGGTGGATGCGGGAACCCGTGCGGCGCGCTTTATGCTGCAGGATCTGCTGGGGGTGATTTCTCCGGGGCTGAAACGCACCGAGTCGCTGCCGGCCAACCTGCTGGCGACAGCGCTGTGCGTGCTGGCGTGGGGTTACTTCCTGCATCAGGGGGTGGTGGATCCGCTGGGGGGCATCAACACCCTGTGGCCGCTGTTCGGTATCGCTAACCAGATGCTGGCCGGTATGGCGCTGATGCTCTGCGCGGTGGTGCTGTTCAAGATGAAACGTCAGCGTTACGCCTGGGTGGCCCTGGTGCCAACGGCGTGGTTGCTGATTTGTACCCTGACCGCCGGCTGGCAGAAAGCCTTCAGCCCGGATGCGAAAGTGGGCTTCCTCGCTATCGCCAACAAGTTCCAGGCGATGATCGACAGCGGTAAGATCCCTGCGCAGTACACCGAGTCGCAGCTGTCACAGCTGGTGTTTAACAACCGTCTCGATGCCGGGTTGACCATCTTCTTTATGGTGGTGGTTGTGGTGCTGGCGCTGTATTCTCTGAAGACCGCCCTGGCCGCCCTGAAACAGGACAAGCCAACGGCGAAAGAGACGCCGTATCAGCCGATGCCTGCCAACTATGAAGAGATTGTGACCCAGGCGAAAAGTGCCCATTAAAGGCAATGCCGGGTGGCGCTAGCGCTTACCCGGCCTACATTTCCAGTGAGATGAGCGATATGTTCGACACCCTATCTAAAGCAGGTAAGTACTTAGGCCAGGCGGCAAAAATGATGATCGGCGTGCCGGACTACGACAACTACGTTGAGCATATGCGCGTCAACCATCCTGACCAGACCCCGATGACCTACGAAGAATTCTTCCGCGATCGCCAGGACGCCCGCTACGGCGCCAAAGGCGGGGCGAAGTGCTGTTAACCCTCTTTCGGCAGGTACAGGCTGATCTGCTCCTGCGTGCAGCCGTAAATGGCCGCCAGTTTTTCACGGGTGCGTTTTTGCGGGCGGGAGTCGACGGCTTCCAGCTGTGACACGGCGGACTGGCTGATGCCAAGTTTGTCGGCTACCTCCTGTTGCGATAAGCCGCGCAGGATGCGCCAGGCGGCCTGCAGGCTGACCTGTTCATAAGTCATAATGCGGCAGACATCTTCGGGTAAACCAACATGATCATAGATGTCGGTTTCGCTATCGATTTTCTCCCATTCTTCTTCATTTTCATCATCATATTCCGCCAGTTGCAGTTGCATACGGAAGTACTCATCGTAAGGAATAACGACATATTGCGGCTTACCTTCGTCATCATTGATCATTTGTACAGCCATAGAGAGTGTTCTCCTCATGCAGATAAGTGGTGGACGTTCTTCGCTTGACGGCCACGATGTAGCAAACATCCCGCGACTCTCCCTGGAAAATGAAGATCACCCGGTAATCTCCAGTCCGTAAGCGATAATAATCCTCACCCATATCGAGTTTTTTAATATCAGGACGCGGCGCATTTCTGTCATTGATTGCCGCCATTTTCTCTTCAATTCGCGTCTGGTAGCGCTTATCTATCTTTGCCAGATCGCGTTTAGCGGTTCTTGACCACACAATCTTCATCCGTACCTCCACTGTACGCCCACACGAAATATAAGGAAATAATAAGACTATTAGATAAATTCCGAATTACTTATGAGGTACTGTAGGACGGGGATCGGGGCGGAAAAAGCGGCAAAAAACGGATTGTCGAGGCGGGTCGAAAACGCCTCTGCCAGGCGGCAGAGGCGTACATAAGATCTGCGAGCGGGCGTCAGGCGTTCAGCCCACCGTCCACATCCAGCCCGGTGCCGGAGATCTGCCTGGCTGCAGGGCTGGCAAGGAAGGTGACCGCGGCGGCGATATCTTCCGGCTGGCCGTAGTGCCCGGTGGCAATAAGCTGACGCTGCGATGCGGCCTGCACGCCATCCTCCGGATTCATATCGCTATTGGTGGGACCGGGGTGGACCAGATTGACGGTGATGCCGCGCGGCCCGAGGTCACGTGCCAGCCCACGGGTCAGGGAGTTGAGCGCCGATTTGGTCATTGAATAGACGGCGATACCCGGCTGGGCGACGCGGTTGGCCAGACAGCTGCCGATGTTGATGATCCGTCCGCCGTCGGACATATGCACCAGCGCGGCCTGGATAGCGATCACCACCCCGCGAATATTGACGTTAATCAGGGCATCAATGTCCGCCAGGGTCATGGACTCCAGTTCACCGCCGCGCGCAATCCCGGCGTTATTGACCAGAATATCGAGCCCGCCCAGGGTGCGCGCCGCATGGGTGACGGCATTCTGAATGGCCTCGGCGCTGGCGCTGTCGGCCTGAACCGCCTCGCTGAGGCGTCCCATGGCCGTAATTTCATCGGCAACGGTCTGGGCCTTATCGGCGGATTTCTCATAGGTGATAACCACATCGGCACCCGCCCGGGCCAGCGACAGCGCAATGGCACGGCCCAAACCCCGGCTGGCACCGGTAACCAGCGCCTTCTTACCTGTTAAATCGATCTGCATGATGACCTCAACTCAAGAGTGATGAGAACCATCCTTATGTATAGAAGGCGTGTGTCCGGCGTCAATCCGCCGGGCGGCTGAGGTTTTCCACTTTCTCAAACGCGGCGCGCAGGATCGCTGGCGTCAGGGCGATCGGCAGGGCATGGATCGACTCCACCGGGCGCAGGGTATGGGCAATAACCTTGTCCAGCTCGTCGCGGTTGTGGATATCCACCTCCAGCTCGCGCAGGGTGGTGGGCAGGTTAAAGCGCTGGTACGCCGCGATCAGCTCGCGCAGCACCGCGTCCTGGCCGAGCAGGGCGCTCTGCACCAGAATGCCGTAGGCCACCTTGGTGCCGTGGAGGAACTGCGCGGTCTGCGGCAGCACCGTTAAGCCGTTATGCACCGCATGCGCCGCCGCCACGCGGGTGTAGCGTTCTCCCAGCCCGCCCACCATGCCGCCGCCGGCGATAATGGCATCCACCACGTCATGAAATTCACGGGTGACCTCGCGGCGCGTCTGGTCGGCCAGCGCCTGCTCGCTGTGTTCCAGCAGCACGTCACGGATCGCCAGCGCGCCGTTGATCCCGAGCCTGACCGTCAGCGGTAGCTGCTCGGGCTGCGGGGCCAGCACCACCGCTTCATACCATTTTGCCAGGGTATCGCCGATCCCCGCCAGCAGATACTCCGCCGGGGCGTTAAGCACGATCTCCGGCTCGACCAGCACCAGATAGTTGGCATCGTCAAAGATCTCAAAGTGCAGCGCCTGCCCGGCATCGTTGTACCACACCGACAGCGGAGTCCAGGCGGCGCAGGTGGCGGCGATGGTTGGAATGGCAACCACCGGCAGGCCCAGACGACGGGCCACCGCTTTGGCGGTATCCAGCAGCGCGCCGCCGCCGACGCCAATCACCACGCTGCGGTTATCGCCAGCATCCTGCTCGAGCTGGTTCACATCGTGCTCGCTGCAGTGGCCTTTAAACAGCAGATGTTTGGCTCCCTTTGTATTGAAACTTTCGGGCAGGAACGGGCGCGCACCGGCAAGGGCGCGTTCGCCGTAGATCCATACCGCCCGGGAGAGCTGCTCCGGGGTGAAAAATGCGTTCAGGCGGGCAAGGGCCCCGCGGTGGGAGTAGTAGTTGGCCGGGCCGGGAACGACGCGGATATCGGTGTTGCTCATGATGGTGTCCTTTTTACGAAGCGCTAACCCGATGTTATGGCTAGACATCCAGATGGCTAATACTATTTTGCTTTATCTTATGCTTTTTCCTTCGTTGCCAGCCAGTCCCGGCTGTGAAAAATTCCATAAATCAAAAGATTAATGATAAGGGATCGCAGCGAATGTCAACCAGTCGCCTCGAGATGCGCGGCATCAGCCTGGCTTTTTCTGGCTTTCAGGCATTGTCGCGCGTCGATTTCACACTGACGGGCGGATCGGTACACGCGCTCACGGGCGCGAACGGCGCCGGTAAATCGACCCTGATGGCGGTGCTGTGCGGCACGCACGCGCGCTATGAAGGCGAAATCAGCATCAATCACCAGCTTGTCACTATTCGCGAGCCGGTGGATGCCAAACGGCTGGGCATCCATCTGGTGCAGCAGGAGGTGGACGTAGCGCTGATCCCCGGCCTGAGCATTGCGGAAAACATCATGCTCGATCATCTGGCGCAGCCGGGGCACCGCTTCCACTGGGGAAAACTGCGCGAGCAGGCCCGGCAGGCGCTGGCGCAGCTGGACGTCTCCCTCGACGTGCGGCGCGCTATCGACAGCTGCACCCTGGCGGAAAAGCAGCAGATCCTGCTGGCGCGGGCGCTCTCTCATCACTGCCGGTTTTTAATTCTGGATGAACCCACCGCGCCGCTGGACGCCCACGAGAGCGAGCGGCTGTTTGCCGTGGTACGACGCCTGCAGCAGCAGGGGATCGGGGTGGTGTTTATCTCCCACCGCATCCACGAGCTGAAGGCGATCTGCGACACCTTAACGGTGCTGCGCGACGGCAAGCTGATCGAGTCCGGCCCGATGGCGGACCTCAGCGGCGAAGCGATCGTCGAGAAGATGCTCGGCCACGAGCTGAGCGATATCTACCCCCCTGCGCGTCCTCCTCACAGCGGCGAAACCCTGCTGCGTGTGGAGGGATTGCATGACGAAGGGCTGCTGAAGGATATCTCCCTGCACCTGCGCAAGGGCGAAATTCTGGGCATCGCCGGGCTGGCGGGAGCCGGGAAAACCGAACTCTGCAAGGCGCTGTTTGGCGCCAGTAAAAGCCAGGTGGCAAAAGGCGAACTGAACCAAAAGCCCTGGAAACCGCGCGACCCGGCGGATTCGGTCCTGCGTGGGCTGGCGCTGGTGCCGGAAGAGCGGCGCAAAGAGGGCATCTTTATCGATGAGCCGGTGAGCATGAACCTGGCGGTGTCAGCGGATAACAGCTTTTCGCGCTGGAGCCTGTTCGGGCATCGCCAGGCGTGGCGCTGGGCTGAAGAGGTGATCGCCCGGGTGGGCGTGCGCACCCGGGGGCCGGGGCAGGTACTGCGCCGTCTGTCGGGTGGTAACCAGCAGAAGGTGGCGATTGGCAAATGGCTGCGCGGCAACGCCCAGGTGCTGATCTTCGACGAGCCCACTAAAGGGGTGGACGTGAAGGCCAAAACCGATCTGTTCCAGCTGATTGACGGCCTGGCGCGGGAAGGCAAAGGGGTGATTTATGCCTCGGGGGAATTTGCCGAGCTGGTGGGCCTGTGCGACCGCATCTGCGTGCTGTGGGACGGGCGCATCGTGGCGGAGCTCGAGGGGGCAACCGCCCGCGAAGAGACATTACTTTATTATTCAACCGGAGGAACGGCGTCGTGAGCAAGGCCCTTTCAGTGACTGCGGCGGCGTCTGGCCGTCAGCAAATTTTCGATTTTCTTTATAAGTGGGGCATGTTGCTGACGGTGGTCGCGCTGGTGGCCATTTTTGGCGTGGCGTCAGAGAACTTCCTCGATCCCAACAACATCATCAACATTCTGCGCTCTATCGCCATCGTGACGGTGATTGCCATCGGCGTCTCCATCTCGCTGACCATTGGCGGGTTTGACCTCTCTGTCGGCTCTACCGCGTCGCTGGCAAATGCCCTGGTGATCTCGCTGTTTGTCTGGCACGGCTTCGGCACCACCGAATCCATTCTGATCACCCTGGCGCTCTGCACCCTGGTGGGGCTGTTTAACGCCTTCCTGATCGTCATCCTGCGTATTCCCGACATGCTCGCCACCCTCGCCAGCCTGTTTGTGATCCAGGGCGTGGCGATGACTTACAGCTACGGCGGGTCGATCACCGAAAACATGGTGCTGCCGAGCGGCGACATGGCGGAAGGGACCATCCCGGCGGCGTTTGGCGCGCTGGGGCAGGTGCCGACCATCGTCATCATTATGCTGGCGGTGACGCTGCTGGCGCAGCTGGGGCTATCCCTGACCACCCACGGTCGCCGTATGTACGCCATTGGCGGCAACCCGGAAGCGGCGCGCCTGTCCGGCATTCGCACCACCCGCTATAAAGTGGCGGCCTACGTGATTGCCTCACTGCTGGCGGGGCTGGGCGGCATTCTGCTGGCCTCGCGCATTGGCTCCTCGCAGGTGAATGCCGGCGGCGGTTATCTGATGGATGCGGTGGCGGCGGCGTGGATCGGCTTCTCGCTCGCCGGCTCCGGCAAACCGAACGCGCTGGGCACCCTGGTGGGGGCGGTGATCCTTGGGGTGCTCTCCAACGGGCTGGTGATGCTCTCGGTGCCCTATTACGCAATGGACATTATAAAAGGGCTGGTGCTGGCGATTGCGCTGGCCATCACCTACGTACAAAAACGTTAACAACACGACGGGATAAAAAATGAAAAAAGTTGCACTCTCTTTGCTGACCCTGGGATTACTGAGTTCCCTGCCGGGCTATGCGGCGACGCCTGCGCCGGTTCCGGCGGCCATTGCCAACCATGACGGGCAGATCCGCATCGCGGTGATCCGCAACCTCGGCTCGGACGACAACACTACCCAGTTTGTGGCCGGTGCGATTCAGGAAGGCAAAAAGCTCGGCTTTAAGGTCAGCACCTTTTTAAGCAACGGCGACGACGCCAAATTCCAGGACTTCGTTAACCAGGCGATCACCCAGAAATATGACGGCATTATCCTCTCCCAGGGACGCGATCCGTACTCCACCGCGCTGGTGAAAAAAGCCGTCGATGCCGGAATCAAGGTGGCGGTGTTCGATACCGCAGTGAACGGGGAGATCCCCGGCGTAACCGTGACCCAGCAGGATGACGCCTCCCTGACCAACCTCTCGTTTGGCCAGCTGGTGAAAGATTTCAACGGTAAGGCCAACATCATCAAGCTGTGGGTCGCCGGCTTCCCGCCGATGGAGCGTCGTCAGACCGCCTACCAGGAACTGCTGAAGCAGAACCCGGGCATCAAGGAGCTGGAGTCCATCGGCGCGGTCTCCTCAGACGTGCAGGGCGATACTGCCAACAAAGTGGGCGCGGTGCTGGCGAAATACCCGAAAGGCAAGATCGACGCTATCTGGGGCACCTGGGACGCCTTCAGCCAGGGCGCCTATAAAGCGTTGAAAGAGAACGGCCGCACCGAGATCAAACTCTACAGCATCGACATCTCCAACCAGGATCTACAGCTGATGCGTGAAGCGGGCAGCCCGTGGGTGGTGAGCGTGGCGGTGGATCCGAAGCTGATTGGCGCCACCAACGTGCGTCTCATTGCCAACAAGATTGCCGGTGAAGCAACGCCTGCAACCTATGACTTTAAGGCGGCCGCTATTCCGCAGGCGCTGCTGTCGGCCCAGCCGGGCGCGGTGAACGTGGCATCATTAGGGAAAATCATCCCGGGCTGGGGCCAGACCGAAGACTTTATCGCCCCGTGGTTCGCGACGTTAGAAGCGAAGGCAAAATAATGCCCGGTGGCGCTGCGCTTACCGGGCCTACGGTTTTGTAGGCCGGGTAAGGCGCAGCCGCCACCCGGCGAAAGGCTCGATATGACTTCTCAACTACCCACCCCCGAATACAGCCGCAATATGCGCTTAATTGGTCACAGCGACCAGGGCGGACGCCCGGACGGCGTGCAGCTGATGGTGCATCGCGGCTTTGCCTATATCGGCCATATGGTGTCCCAGGGTTTCTCGATCGTCGACGTGCGCGATCCGAAAAACCCGAAGGCTGCGGGCTATGTGCCTGCGCCGCCGGGCACCTGGAACGTGCACCTGCAGGCGCACGACGATCTGCTGCTGGTGATCAACGCCCGGGATCTGTTTGCCGATGTCCGCTTTGCTGACGAAAAGGTCTACTACACCCGTCAGGTGGGGGAGACGGTCAGCGACGTGCAGGACAGAGGCTGGAGCGCCGGGCTGCGCGTCTTTGATATCTCCACCCCGGATAAACCGCGGGAAATCAGCTTCCTGTCGCTGAGTGGTATCGGCATTCACCGCATCTGGTACGTGGGCGGCCGCTGGGCCTATGTCTCGGCGCTGATCGACGGCTTTACCGATTACATCTTCCTGACCATCGATCTGGCGGATCCGCGCAAGCCGGAAGTCGCCGGGCGCTGGTGGCTGCCGGGGATGAACCAGGCGGCAGGAGAAACGCCCGAGTGGCCGGAGGGCAAACGCTATGCCCTGCATCACGCGATTATCAATGGGGATACCGCCTACGGTAGCTGGCGCGACGGCGGCCTGACCCTGCTGGATGTAAAGGATCGCAGCCAGCCGAAACTGATCGCCCACCGCAACTGGAGCCCGCCGTTTGGCGGCGGCACCCACACCGCGCTGCCGCTGCCGGACCGGGACCTGCTGGTGGTGCTGGACGAAGCGGTGCTCGACAATCAGGAGGACGGCGAGAAGCTGATCTGGCTGTTTGATATTCGCGAGCCGTCGAACCCGGTGAGTATTGCCACCTTCCCACAGCCGCTGGAGCGGGATTACGTGGCGAAAGGGGCGCACTTCGGGCCGCACAACCTGCACGAAAACCGCCCGGGCAGCTTTGTCAGCTCAACGTTGATTTTTGCCACGTATCAGAATGCGGGGGTGCGCGCGTACGACATTTCGAACCCGTATCGCCCGGTAGAGACCGCCGCGCTGGTGCCCGCCGCACCGGAGAAGATGATGGATACCCGGCCCAATCGCCCGCAGGTGATCCAGTCCTGCGATGTGTTTGTGGATGCGCAGGGGATTATTTACAGCACGGATTATAACGGCGGGTTGTCGGTGATTGAGTATCTGGGGTGAGGGGACCGGTTTTGTAGGCCGGGTAAGGCGAAGCCGCCACCCGGCAAACAGGTCGCACGCAACTTAACTGTACTGACGCACCCTTGCCACCAGCTCATCCACGCTGTCGATACGGTCGGCAATGACGATCAACGCCTTCCCGAGAGTGATGGCGTGGCGCAGGCATTCGTGGCGCATCTCTTCATCGCGAATGGTATCGATATCCGCCACGTGCGACAGGCCCACGCTGCGGCGGATCAGTTCGGTGCCGCAGAAGCCAATCGCGTCCTGCCAGACCTTCTTCAGAAACGCGCTGGCATAGCCCGGCACGACGAGCGCCGCATCGCGGGATTTTTCCGCGGCCAGGGCCTGGAAACGTTCCGCGAAGGTGGTCCACAGCTGCTGGATATCGATCAGGCGCTGCTCGCGACCGGCCGCCGCATCGCGGATGCCGAGGTGGCCCGGCAGGCCGCAGAAGTTAAGCAGCAGGTTGCCGATCGCCGTGCCGATATCAAACCCAATCGGGCCGAAATAACCGAACTCCGCGTCAATCGCCTTCAGGCTGCCGTCGGCGACAAAAATTGAGCCGCTGTGGATGTCGCCGTGCAGCAGCGCTTCGGCCTGGGAGAAGAAGCGGTGTTTGAGGGCGGCGACGGCAATCTTCAGCTGATCGTCATTGCGCAGAGCGGCGACATCGTTTTCCAGCGCCGCCGGGTAGTTATTGCGCTCGTGGATCTGGTAAGGGTCGTTGAAGAACAGATCCTCGGTGATCTCGCACATCTCCGGGTTGATGAACTGCGCTACCTGCGCCTTTTTGGCGTGCGGATGGAGGTAAAAATCGCTGGTGTGGAACAGGGTATGGGCCAGGTATTCCCCCAGCTGGCGTGCCGCCTGGGGATAATAAACGTTATTGATCAGCTCGCCGCGCCAGATCTTATGGCTGGAGAGATCTTCCATCACCATCACCGCAAGCGCCGGGTCAAAGTGGTGAATTTTCACCGTGTGCTGCGGGCTGTGCTGATAGTGCTCCACCAGGGTTTGCGCTTCGAGACGGGCGCGATCCAGCGTCAGCGGCCAGGACTCTCCCACGCAGCGCACGTAGGGCAGGGCCTGCTTAACGATAATGCGGCTTACGCCTTCGCTGTCGAAAATTTTGAATACCAGATTGAGGTTGCCGTCGCCCACCTCCTGCGCCTCCACCAGTGACGATGGGTTTTCGAGGCCGCCAAACTGTTGGGCGTAGGCCACGGCGTCCTGAGCGGTAAAGGTACGGTATTGCGACATTGCCAGTTCCTCATCTGTTCCGGTAATAAAGACATTTAGACGTCTATACATCTGAATTTTATCCTGACACAATGTGCTACAACAACGCAACAGAGAATTAACGACATGCAGAGATTACAGACGACCAGCCTGCGGGTGACGGAAAATCAGCTATTTATTCTCGACCAACAGGCGCTTCCGCAGGAGAAACGCTGGCTGGATGCGTCCACGGTTGACGCGCTGGTGGGGCATATTCACGCCCTGCGCGTGCGGGGGGCGCCGCTGATTGGTCTCTCTGCCAGCCTGCTGTTAGCGCTGCTGGCGGAAAACGGCCACAGCCGGGATCGGCTGGCGGCGGCGCTGGAAACGTTGCGGGCCTCGCGCCCGACGGCGGTAAACCTGATGAACAATCTCGACCGTATGAAGCAGGCGCTGTGGCAGGAAGATTATGTCCCGGCGCTGGTGGCCGAGGCGCTGCGTCTGATCGACGAAGACAAGCGGCTCTGCGACGCTATCGCGCAGGCGGGAAGCCAGCTGGTGAAGCCAGGTAGCCGCCTGCTGACCCACTGCAATACCGGCGGGCTGGCGACGGCGGGTGTCGGCACCGCGTTGGGAGTGATTGCTCTTGCGCATCAGCAGGGCAACGTCAGCAACGTCTGGGTGGATGAAACCCGTCCGCTGTTGCAGGGCGGCAGATTAACCGCCTGGGAGCTGGGTGAGCTGGGCGTGCCGTACAGGCTTATTACCGATTCGATGGCCGCCAGCCTGATGGCCAAAGGCCAGGTGGACGCGGTGTGGGTCGGGGCAGACAGGATTGCCGCCAACGGTGATGTGGCGAACAAAATCGGCACCTATTCCCTGGCGGTGCTGGCGAAATTCCACGGTATTCCGTTTTACGTGGCGGCCCCGCAAACCACCCTCGATCCAGCGTGCCCGAACGGTGACGCTATCCCGATTGAGCAGCGCGATGCCCGGGAAGTGACCGGCGTGGCAGGGAGCTTTGGCGCGGTGCAGTGGGCGCCGCTTGATGCGCGGGTCTATAACCCGGCGTTCGACGTCACGCCTGCGTCGCTGATTAGCGGCTGGGTGCTGGATAGCGGGGTGGTGCTGCCGGAAGATGTGGAAGAAGGGATTTTTCGCAGCGGTGCGGTCTGAGTAATGCCGGGTGGCGGCTTCGCCTTACCCGGCCTACAACACCTGGTTTGTCGGCCCGTGCAAGCGCAGCGCCGCCGGGCAGGGCAGGGTGCCTACGGCAATCGTGGATACGCATCCGCAATCGCATCGCCCGTGAACTGCGCCACCCAGCCTTCCGGGTTATCGAAAATGCGAATGGCGGTAAAGTTCGGCTCGGAACCCATATCAAACCAGTGCGGCGTGCCGGCGGGCACCGAGATCAGATCGTTTTTCTCGCACAGCACCTGATACACCTGGTCTTCAATGTGCAGGCAGAACAGCCCGGCACCTTCGACAAAGAAACGCACTTCATCTTCACCGTGGGTATGTTCATTGAGAAACTTCGCGCGCAGGGCCTCTTTTTGCGGGTTGTCCGCCCGCAGGCTAATCACGTCCCAGCTCTGGTAGCCCTTTTCCGCTACCAGCCTGTCGATGGCGTGCTGATAGGCATTAATCACTGCGTCAGCAGTCGGATCGCGGCCTAAATCGCGGTCGGCTTCCCAGCGTTCAAAGCGGACGCCACGGGCATTCAGCTGCTGCTGGATCGCCTCAGGGTCGGTGCTGTGCCACTGCGGCTCGCGGGCTTCTTTATCTGAAAAAATGGTCAATGCGCTCATGAAGGGATCTGCTCCGGATTAATGTCGTCGAACTGGTGCACCTGATGATGATGGCTGGCGCCGTCGTCATCGCCGCGAATCAATTGCAGGGTGCGAAAACCTGCCTGTTCCGCGGCGTCCAGCTCCTGATGGATATCCGACAGGAACAGGATCTGTGAGGGCGCAAGGTTAATCTGTGCCGCAATAGTCTGATACGACTGCACATCGCGCTTGGCGCCGATGTGGGTATCGAAATAGCCGCTGAACAGATGAGTAATATCACCTTCGTCGCTGTAGCCAAATAACAGTTTTTGCGCTGCCACGGACCCAGATGAATAAACATACAAATCAATGCCCTGCGACTTCCATTTTTCCAGCGAAGGGAGAACGTCAGGGTAGAGATGACCGGTAAAGTCGCCGTTGACGTAGCCATCCTGCCAGATGATCCCCTGCAGCGCTTTCAGGGCTGTCGATTTGCGGTCTTCGTCCATAAAGGCGAACAGGGTGTCGATCAGGTCGCGGGTGCTGGCCTGCGGCTCGGCAATCTCTTCACGCAGATTGTCCAGAATGGTGTTGACCGGTTCAGCATACTGCTGGGCGGTGACAAAGGCCGCCAGCCGCTCGCGCGCGTAGGGGAACAGGACATTGTGGACAAAACGAATATCGCTGGTGGTGCCTTCAATATCCGTCACAATCGCGCGAATCATACTCTCTCCAGTTGTCGTAAACGCATCTCGCACTCGAACAAAAATTCGAGGCCTTCAAGGTGACGCCGGGCCTCTGCCACGTCGCGTCCCCAGCAGGTTAAGCCATGACCGCGCAGAAGAAAACCATAATTAAGCGGACGTTCCTGAGCGTAATGGGCAATGCGGGAGGCCAGGGCGTCGATGTCCTGGTCGTTGTCGAACACGGCGATCGGCACGGTATCAAGATGGCTGGTCTGGCCGCTGAGGGATTTCTGCATCTCAAAGCCGCTGATATGTAGCTCCGGCGCTTTGACCAGTCGCGACAGCACCGTGGCGTTGACGGTGTGGACATGCAGCACCGCGTTGGCCTCCGGGAAGAGGCGATAGACCAGGGTATGCAGGCCGGTTTCCGCCGAAGGTTTCCGCCCGGAGGGGGCGCGGTTGGTGGCAATCTCAACCTGCAGGAAGTCATCGGGGGTCAGGCTGCCTTTGTCTTTGCCGGATTCGCTGAGCCAGCACCAGCTGGCGTCCTGACGCACGGACATGTTGCCGCCGGTGGCGGGGGCCCAGCCCTTCGCGCCGATCCAGTGACAGGCCTCGACCAGGGATGTGAGTTGCAGGTTGTCTGTCATCCTTCTTACCTCTTCGGCAGGAATATCATTATGGTTTAGACGTCTAAGCGTCTTGATTGCCAAATACTAACATCGTGTTATAGTGGCAGCAACATATGTATTACATACAGGCCCGTCGAAATGAGCAATAAACCATTGATTCCAGAGAGTAAACTTCCAGGTCTCGGCACCACCATCTTTACGCAGATGAGTGCCCTGGCGCAGCAGCACAAGGCGATTAACCTGTCGCAGGGTTTCCCTGATTTCGATGGTCCGGACTATCTGCAACAGCGGCTGGCTCACCATGTGGCGAACGGCGCTAATCAGTACGCGCCTATGACCGGGGCCCAGCCGCTGCGCGAGGCGATTGCCGATAAAACCGCCGAACTGTATGGCTATCAACCGGATGCAAACAGTGAGATCACCGTGACCGCAGGGGCGACCGAAGCGCTGTACGCGGCGATCACCGCCCTGGTACGGACCGGCGATGAGGTGATCTGCTTTGATCCGAGCTACGACAGCTATGCCCCGGCAATTGAATTGTCGGGTGGCGTAGTCAAGCGCGTGGCGCTCCAGCCGCCGCATTTCCGCCCGGATTGGCAGGCCTTTGCGGCATTGCTGAGCGAGAAAACCCGGCTGGTCATTTTGAATACCCCGCATAACCCGTCGGCGACGGTATGGCAGCAGGCAGATTTCGCCGCGCTCTGGCAGGCCATTGCCGAACGTGAGATTTATGTTCTGAGCGATGAGGTGTACGAGCACATCTGCTTTGCTGAGGCGGGGCATGCCAGCGTGCTGGCCCATCCGCAGCTGCGCGAGCGGGCGATTGCCGTCTCCTCGTTCGGGAAAACCTTCCACATGACCGGCTGGAAAGTGGGCTACTGCGTGGCACCTGCGGCCATCAGCGCCGAGCTGCGCAAGGTGCATCAGTTCCTCACCTTTGCGGTCAATACCCCGGCCCAGCTGGCGATTGCCGATATGCTGCGCAATCAGCCGGAACATTACCGTGAACTGCCTGACTTTTATCGCGCCCGCCGGGATCTGTTTATCGAGGCCCTGAGCGCCAGCCGGCTGGAGATTTTACCCTGCGAAGGGACCTATTTCCTGCTGGCAGACTACAGCGCCATTTCCGATCTCGATGACGTCAGTTTTTGCCAGTGGTTAACCAAAGAGGTGGGGGTGGCGGCCATCCCGCTATCGGTATTCTGTGCCGACGCGTTCCCGCACAAGCTTATTCGACTCTGCTTTGCCAAACAGGAAACCACGCTGCTGGCGGCGGCGGAACGGCTGAAAAAACTATAACGAAATATGTTGAAACCGACATAATTTAATACGCAGATTTATTAAATAACGTCTGCGTATTTATTTGACGGGGATATTAAAAAATAATTATATTTCTCCGTCGGGTTTTCTTAGTCATATTGAAAATCTTCATTGCTGATTTGCTCAATGAAATTCGAAAATACTGTGCTAGTTAATGCAGTGCGGTTATACATCATGTAGACATCCGCGGCGGGTAACGTAACGGGAGCATCAATTTTTTTCAACTTAAAGGCATCACGATACTTTTCATATACCGCTTCAGGAACAAAGCCCAATAAATTAGAGGAGCTGATCATTGTAATGAGCGAGAAAAATGAGTCGCAGCGAAAGGCAATTTTCCTCTCCGGGAAAGCGCTTTCTGCCTGTGCCTGAAAGCTTTTTACGCCCGGCTCTTCGCTCATAAATAAAGTATATTTTTCATTGCTCAACTCTTCCAGCGTTGCCGCGTCGCCTATGCGAGGGTGAGCTTCACGGCACACAATCACCATCGGTAAATGGATAAAGTGGGAGCAGACAATAGAGCGGTTGGAGACGGAAGCGAATGAGAAGACCAGATCGGCTTTACGGTAGGCTAACAGATCTTCTGCCGAGTCGACAGACAGCAGCATGTCATGAAATTCGACCTCATAGTTATGCTCCCGCATCAACAGCTTCATCGAGCCGATCATCCGGTTTTGCGTCAGAACCTGCGGGCAGTAGATAACAAAGTTCTTCTTCAGCGCCGAGCCGTGCATGATGTTAATCGTCTGCTCGATCTGGTTCAGGTTCTGTTCAAGATGTTTATGTAAATTGACGCCTACCGTGGTCGGGGAGATGCCTTTACCGGAGCGGATAAACAGCGGGTCGTTCAGCTGATTTCGCAGTCGTTGCAGAGACTGGCTTACCGCAGAAGGGGTAATAAAGAGCGTCTCCGCTGCCTTGCTGATACTGAGATGCTGATAAATGCACTCAAAAATCACCAGCAGATTAAGGTCAAATTTTTTCAGATCGTAGAGATTAGCCATGATTCGTCCTGATTAGCTGTCTGAATAGTGTTATCACATACAGGATAACTATAGAAGTAAGTTAGCCATTCACCATCCATTTGATCGGATAACTTAACTGATTTTAAATTTCAACTTAATATATCATGGCTGTAGATTAATGAAATAAAAGCCCAGCAATTATTGAAATAATTTTGTCCTTAAAAAGGCGGGCGGAATTATTGCTATTCCGCCGCCGTTCAGGTATTACGGCGTTCCCATCATCATATTAAGTTGTTCTTTATCCGGTAATCCGACAACCTGCTGTAATTCATTCTGGTTATTCATGTAATACAGCGCGGGGGTGGCCGCTGCGCCAAGATCGTCCATGATCGCCTGATTATCTTTCAACGTCTTAATAAGGGCAGGCGACGGGTTCTGCGGCACCTTAAGCGCCATTTTTCCGCCAGATTGTTCGTAGTCATGCCAGCTTTTCGCCGGATCCTTTGCGGCGAGAATGGCCGCTGCGGCGCCGGTGCTTTCAGGCTTGATAACCCCTACCAGCAACGTACGTAGCTGCACCTTGCCTGACTCGACCCACGGACGCGCCTGCTGCCAGAATTGCAGGCAGTAAGGGCAGTAAGGATCGGCGAAAACATAGATCACCTGCGGGGCGTCTTTGTTCCCCTCAAGCAGCCAGTGGGCCTTCTCCATACGCTGCCAGAGTTCCCGTCCGGCAGGCGCGTACAGCTCTTGCTGGATCACCTGCTCGCTCAGGTTTTTGCCTTGCTCATCGTACATGTACCCGGAAATGGCATGTTTGCCATCCGGCGTCAGGTAGATGGTGACCCCCATGTCCTGATACTTGCCCAGCCAGCCCTTCATGCCGCCGGGCGCCTCAAAGGATTTGATAATGGTGATACCTTGTTTTTCAACGGCTTTTACCGGGGCCGGTAACTCTTCGGCATGGACGACGAAGGGGAATAACGCGAGGAGCAGGGCGGGTCTTAACATGATTAATCCTTAAAAAATCAATACCAAAGAACGGGTTCGGTAAAACCTATCGCAATCATAGGTATTTTTACCCTGTCAGCCAATTGCCCTTTCTGTGGGTGGGTGGTGTAATCCACTTCGCTGTTACGACCTTGCTAAAGGTAATGTAGAGCGCAACACATCGCCAGCTTCGGCTGGCACTGATGTTACCCTCGGGTAGCTCAGGTATCAGGGCCGCCGTCAAGGCGGCCTTTTTACTTTGCAGCATCCAACCGGGTTGTTAGGTATTGCTGATTGATTTGATAAAGCAAACGCATTAGCCCGTTCGGGCAAAGTTGGTTACCTTAGCTCTCAACGAAAACACGGAGGAAGTACAGATGTCTTTAATTAACACCAAAATCAAACCTTTCAAAAACCAGGCGTTCAAAAACGGCGACTTCGTAGAGATCACCGAGAAAGATACCGAAGGCCGCTGGAGCGTGTTCTTCTTCTACCCGGCTGACTTTACTTTCGTCTGCCCGACCGAACTGGGTGACGTTGCAGATCACTACGACGAACTGCAGAAGCTGGGCGTAGACGTTTACTCTGTCTCTACCGACACCCACTTCACCCACAAAGCGTGGCACAGCAGCTCTGAAACCATCGCCAAAATCAAATACGCGATGATCGGTGACCCGACTGGCGCCCTGACCCGTAACTTTGAAAACATGCGTGAAGACGAAGGTCTGGCCGACCGTGGCACCTTTATCGTTGACCCGCAGGGCATCATCCAGGCCATCGAAGTTACCGCTGAAGGTATTGGCCGTGACGCATCCGACCTGCTGCGCAAAATCAAAGCGGCACAGTATGTTGCTTCTCACCCAGGCGAAGTGTGCCCGGCGAAATGGAAAGAAGGCGACGCGACTCTGGCTCCATCTCTGGACCTGGTTGGTAAAATTTAAGTCCACAATGCCCGGCGGCGCTGCGCTTGCACGGGCCTACAACACCGTAGGCCGGGTAAACGAAGTGCCACCCGGCAATCAATGGGCGCATCTGCGCCCATTTCATTCCAACACCATGATGCAAGTTGCATTCAGGCAGCCCGGATAAGGCCGCTTGCATGATGATGTTTTTTAAGCAGGAGATGAATAATGCTCGACACCAACATGAAAACCCAGCTCAAGGCCTACCTTGAGAAACTGACCAAACCTGTTGAGCTGATTGCCACGCTGGACGACAGCGCTAAATCGGCAGAAATCAAGGAACTGCTGGCTGAAATTGCCGAACTGTCTGCGAAAGTGACCTTTAGGGAAGACAACAGCCTGCCGGTGCGCAAGCCGTCCTTCCTGATCGCTAACCCAGGCTCCACTCAGGGCCCGCGCTTTGCCGGTTCCCCGCTGGGACACGAATTCACCTCACTGGTGCTGGCGCTGCTGTGGACCGGTGGTCATCCGTCTAAAGAGGCGCAGGCTCTGCTTGAACAGATCCGCGATATCGACGGTGATTTTGAATTTGAAACTTACTACTCGCTCTCGTGCCACAACTGCCCGGATGTGGTCCAGGCCCTGAACCTGATGGCGGTGCTGAACCCGCGCATCAAACACACCGCCATTGACGGCGGCGTGTTCCAGAACGAAATCACCGATCGCAACGTGATGGGCGTTCCGGCGGTGTTTGTGAACGGGAAAGAGTTTGGTCAGGGTCGTATGACGCTGACAGAGATCGTCGCCAAAGTGGATACCGGCGCTGAAAAACGTGCTGCGGAAGAGCTGAACAAGCGCGACGCCTACGATGTGCTGATTGTCGGCTCCGGCCCGGCGGGTGCGGCGGCTGCGGTCTATTCTGCCCGTAAAGGCATTCGTACCGGCTTGATGGGCGAACGTTTTGGCGGCCAGGTGCTGGATACCGTGGATATCGAAAACTATATCTCCGTGCCGAAAACCGAAGGTCAGAAACTGGCTGGCGCCCTGAAAGCGCACGTCAGCGACTATGAAGTGGATGTGATCGACAGCCAGAGCGCCAGCAAACTGGTGCCTGCGGCGCAGGAAGGCGGCTTCCATCAGATTGAAACGGCGTCTGGAGCGGTGCTTAAAGCACGCAGCATCATCATTGCTACCGGTGCCAAATGGCGCAACATGAACGTGCCGGGCGAAGATCAGTATCGTACCAAAGGGGTGACCTACTGCCCGCACTGCGACGGCCCGCTGTTTAAAGGCAAGCGCGTAGCGGTAATTGGCGGGGGTAACTCCGGTGTCGAAGCGGCAATCGATCTGGCCGGTATCGTTGAGCATGTGACGCTGCTGGAGTTCGCACCAGAAATGAAGGCCGACCAGGTTCTGCAGGATAAAGTACGCAGCCTGAAAAACGTCGACATCATTCTGAACGCGCAGACGACCGAAGTGAAAGGCGACGGCAACAAAGTGACCGGTCTTGAGTACCGCGACCGCGTGAGCGGGGATGTGCACAGCGTGCCGCTGGCGGGGATCTTCGTGCAGATTGGTCTGCTGCCCAACACCACCTGGCTGGAAGGCGCGATTGAGCGCAACCGCATGGGCGAGATCATCATCGACGCCAAATGTGAAACCAGCGTGAAGGGCGTATTTGCGGCGGGCGACTGCACCACCGTGCCGTACAAACAGATCATCATCGCGACCGGCGAAGGGGCGAAGGCCTCCCTGAGCGCCTTTGATCATCTGATTCGTACCAAAGCATAAGAACGTAAGACTACACCTGCAAAGTAAAGAGGCTACCTGACGGTAGCCTCTTTTTTTTACCTTACCACCAGCACCGGTATATTGGCGTGGCCTACCACACTGGAGGCGTTCGAGCCCAGCAAATGTGTGGAGATCGACGGGTTGCGCGACCCGATCACCACGATATCGGCTTTCAGCTCGCTGGCCACCTCGTTCACCACGTCGCGCACATTACCAAAGCAGACATGGGTTCTGATCCGCGACGGGTCGATGCTGAAATGGCTGACCATCGTCTTCAGGCGGGTGTGCGCCTCCTGTTCGATATGCTCCTCGAAGCGGCGCATATCGGCGGCGAAGCGATGCAGCCCAAAAGTGGACGAGCCTGGTAAAACGTGCAGTAAGTGAATAATGCCATCCTGCTGCGCCAGGAATTCAGCGTGGCGAATCGCCTTGTCGCTCAACTCCATCTCAAAAACATCCACCGGCATAATAATCGTCTGGTACATAACCGTTTCTCCCTGTTTATTTACGCTTAATCCATTCAAACACAAAATATAATCAGATTCTGATAGCTCGCTGACACTTTTTAATATCGCCCCGCTTGTTGGCCTTTTGCCGTGCCGCTTTGATGCCAGGATTAATCCCAAAGCCGTGCAATTTCCCGGTATATCCCCGCTGATGGCTACCCTTTTAAGGTAAACCCGCATTTTTTCTCTGAATCCGGAGGTCGAATGAAAGCATTGACGTATCACGGACCACATAACGTTAAGGTTGAAACGGTACCCGATCCGGCCATTGAGCAAGCTGACGATATTATTCTGCGCATCACCGCCACCGCGATCTGCGGTTCTGATTTGCATCTCTACCACGGGAAGATACCTAAGGTAGAACATGGCGATATCTTCGGTCATGAGTTTATGGGTGAAGTGGTGGAGACCGGGCGAGACGTGAAAAATCTCACCAAGGGCGATCGGGTGGTGATCCCCTTTGTCATTGCCTGCGGCGATTGCTTTTTCTGCCGTATGCAGCAGTACGCCGCCTGTGAAAATAGCAACAGCGGCCAGGGCGCAGCGCTGAACAAAAAACAGATCCCGCCTCCGGCGGCGCTCTTCGGCTACAGCCATCTCTATGGCGGTGTACCCGGCGGCCAGGCGGAATACGTTCGCGTGCCAAAAGGCAACGTCGGACCCTTTAAGGTGCCGCCGCTGCTGTCGGATGATAAGGCCCTGTTCCTCTCGGACATCCTGCCCACCGCCTGGCAGGCCGCCAAAAATGCCCAGATTACTCAGGGCAGCAGCGTCGCGGTGTTCGGGGCCGGGCCGGTGGGGCTCCTGACCGTCGCCTGCGCGCGTTACCTCGGCGCCGAGCAGATTTTTATTGTCGATCATCACGACTACCGGCTGCGTTTTGCTCAGGATCGCTACGGCGCGATCCCCATTAACTTTGACCGCGACGACGATGCCGCAGAAAAAATCATCGAGCAGACCCGGGGCCAGCGCGGGGTGGATGCGGTCATTGATGCGGTCGGCTTTGAGGCCAAAGGGAGCACAACTGAAACCGTGCTGACCAACCTCAAACTTGAAGGCAGCAGCGGTAAAGCGCTGCGGCAGTGTATCGCCGCGGTACGGCGCGGGGGGATCGTCAGCGTGCCGGGCGTCTATGCCGGCTTTATTCACGGTTTCCTGTTTGGCGACGCTTTCGACAAAGGGCTCACCTTTAAAATGGGGCAGACCAACGTTCACGCCTGGCTGGGGGAACTGTTGCCGCTTATCGAGCAGGGACTGATCACGCCGGAAGAGATCGTCACTCACTATATGCCGTTTGAAGAGGCGGCCCGCGGCTACGAGATCTTTGATAAACGTCAGGAAGATTGCCGGAAGATCATTCTGGTGCCCGGGGCACAAAGTGCGGAAGTGGCAAAAGAGCGGGTTACCGGGCTGGTCAACCCTATGCCGGGCGGCGTTATCTGATAGCGAGGGGCGGAAAGAGGATGCCCTGGCATCCTCTGGGCAAAGCGGGTTAACGCTTGTTCAGATGGGATCAGCGCAGGTATTCGCCCGCGGCTTCAGGCTGCCAGATAAGTTCCAGCACCTCCAGATGCGTGGCGGTACCGCCTGGCAGTTCCCAGTGGATGGTATCGCCGGTACGCAGGCCGATGAGTGCTGCGCCCACCGGGGCCAGGACCGACAGCTGCGTGCTGCTGTCGGTCATCTGCGCCGGATAGACCAGCGTGCGGGTGCGGACTTCCCCGGTAGCCAGATCGCGAAACTTCACCTGACTGTTCATGGTCACCACGTCAGCGGGCATGTCCTGCGGAGCGCACATCTGCGCGCGATCCAGTTCGTCGTTCAAAGCGCTGGCGACGGGCAGCGAGGCAAAAGCCGGTTGCTCCAGCAGGCGGTCGATACGCTCAGCATCGAGTTCGTTAATGATGATTGTGGGTCTGGACATTATTTACTCCATGTCGTTCATGCTGCGACAACCGCAGAAGAGATGCCAAAAGAAAACCCTCGCCATCCGGTAGCGAGGGTTTAACTCTGTCTGATAATACTGAGTCTGTGCCCCGGTTTGAAGTGATGCTTGTCACATTCATGGTGTGGATGTAGTCCGCAAGCGTCAACTGGGTCGTTAGTATGAAATTTAGCCAAAAAAGGTGATCCTTCGCCAATTTGGATTATCCTTCTAAGGCGCAGGTTATGTAGCGTGACACACCCATAACAGCAGAACAACGAAGACTGTAGCACTAAATTCAGTCTTACTTTTCTACGGATTGCGTTACGCTGATCCCCTTGGGGCAGGGGGATGAGCGAAGCGTAATCCGTGCCTGCCGGTCTTTATTCCCGAATTTCCCAGAGAGCACTATGTACTTTTATCAACCTTCCCAGGGACACGGCCTGCCGCACGACCCGTTAAACGCTATTATTGGACCCCGCCCGATTGGCTGGATTGCCTCCTGCGATGCCGAAGGACGCCCGAATCTGGCGCCGTACAGCTTCTTTAACTGCTTTAACTACCATCCGCCGATTATCGGCTTCGCCAGCACCGGCTGGAAAGACAGCGTGCGCAATATTGTTGAGACCGGGGAGTTTGTCTGGAATCTCACCACCCGCGAGCTGGCCAGCGCCATGAATGAAACCTCCGCCAGCCTGCCGCACGGCGAAGATGAGTTTTTACGTGCCGGCCTCACCAAAGCCGAAAGTCGGGTGGTGAAGGTACCGCGCGTCGCGCAAAGCCCGGTCAACTTTGAATGCCGCCTGTCGCAGTGCATCCAGCTGACGGCGGCGAACGGTGCGGATATCGACACCTGGCTGGTGCTGGGGGAGGTGGTCGGGATCCACATTGATGAAAGCCTGCTGCATGACGGCATCTATCAGACGGCAAAAGCGCAGCCGGTACTGCGCGCGGGTGGCCCGACGGCGTACTTCGCCATCGGTGAGGATCAGCGTTTTGATCTGGTACGCCCGGATGCGCGAAAAGCCTGAGACACTCTCAGTAGCCGATCTTGTCGATTACAAACTGTTTGCCGCAGTTACCCGGGTGCGGTTGGGCGATAAATGAGCGGGTTGTCAGTGGAGCGTTGATGCTGGCGGCGGTAAGCGTGAGCTGCACTTCGGTGAGCCAGGCCGGGTTGCCGCTGCAGCTAAGCTTGACGGCTTTGACCGTCTCCGGACCCCAGCTTCTGGCGACCGCGGCGTCGAAGGCGCTGCGGGTGACGGTTTTACCGTAGTTTGCCGCCAGGAACTGCCCAAGCGGGCTGGCCTTCACTTCCTGATTCATGCGCACCATGGTGCCGAAATACGCATCGGGATCGAAGCCGAAGCAGACGCCGTGTTTGGCATATTCGTAACGCTCCAGACAGGAGTTACCGCCTGCGCCAGGCATTACCTCATTCAGCTTTGCGGCCCCCGTCAGCGATAATCCGGTTTCGGCGGCGTCACATTTACGGCTAGCTTTAGCCTCCGGCATATTGGGGATCGGGCGAGTGGCGCAGCCATAGCGCATCCAGCGGCGATCGTCGACCCCGCGTGCGGCAATAGATTTAGGTAGGCCCGGCCACAGGCCATGAACGGTGAGGATCGTTGTTTTATCGTCACGCTCTTTTTGCAGGCGACACTCGTCGGGCGCGGCGCGATTGCGGTCATGCAGGCTCTGGCAAAAGCCGGACTGCCATGAGAGCGCCAGCACGTAGCGATCAAAGTCCGCGTATTGTGTCGCCTGAAGCGGGGCTGCCCGCGCCGGAAGAGCGCACAGTACTGCAGCGGTTGCGCTGATAGCGAAAACGAAATCCTTTCTGAACATGTCAATTCCTGGTGGTTGGAAGCAGGGCGTTGCTGGGAATGATTAAAGCACAAAAAGCGCCCGCAGGCGCTTTATGCTGTGAGGGGTATTAACCGACGGCGGTGCCTGGCACCAGCACTTCCGTGGCGATAATCACAATGACCAGCCCGACGAGGACCGGAACAGAGGTCCGTTTTACCACTTCGAATGGCGAGATTTTCGCCATCCCGGCGACGGCCACTACCACGCCGGAGACCGGGGAGATAGTACGGCCCAGGTTGGAGGCCTGCAGCATCGGGATGGTGAGGTATGCCGGGTTAATCCCGGAAGAGTGCGCCAGTTTCGGGATCATCTCCACGAAGGCATAGAAGGGGGCGTTGCCGGAACCGGTGGTCATCGCCGCCAGCATGGTCAGCACCACCAGCACCATCATCAGGATAATGCTCGCCGAGCCGAACGACGTGGCGATGGAGATCAGGCTCTGGATAAAGCCGATGGTGCTCAGCCCCTGGGCAAAGACCCCGGCCGCCACCAGCAGCATCACCACGCCGGCGAAGGCATCCGCCATGCCGCGATACGCCACTTCCAGACCGCTAAACACCTTCTGGGTATTGAAGCCGCGCACAAATTCCAGTACTGCCGCCAGCAGCATGCAGATCACCAGAATGGTGATGATATGCAGCTCCGGCCCCCATTTACCGTCGAAAATCAGCACGCCGACGATCGGCGTAAACGGCAGGATGGCGTAGAACGACGGAGCCGTGGTGGTGATTTCGCTGACGTCGAGTCTTTCGTGAGAGATGTTCTCTTTTTTATCGAGGTAGCGCTGCCAGAAGAAGTGCGCAATCGCCATGCCGATGATGGCGGCAATGGAGATCGGCAGGGTGGTTTTAAACGCGAAGTCGATCAGCGGCATCTCGGCGGCTTTGGCGGCCAGCACCACGTCACCGGAGGTTGGGGAGAGAATAATCGCTGCCGGGGAGGCACAGATTGCCGCCGCCGCGCCGCGGCTGATCCCCACGTTGACCATTACCGGGAACAGGGTCGCCATCAGCAGCACGCCCAGGCCCGTTGCTGACGACACGGCCAGCGACATCAGACAGGCGACGAAATAGGCGGCGATCATCAGCAGGTAAGGGGAGTTGATATAGCTCAGCGGCTTCGAGGCCAGCTTGACCACCATATCGTTGGCACCGATGTGGGTCATGTAGGCGGCAAACCCACAGAGCATCATGATCATCATCCCCAGATCGCCACCGCGGCTCATCAGCAGGATTTTGATGTATTCGACGATGTCGGTTGCGGTGTAGCCGGTACTGGTGGCGCTGGACGGCAGCACCTTATGGCCCATCAGGGCGCTGACGATCAGCAGGACAAGGCCGCCGACAAACAGCACGCCGGTGGCGGAGTAGCCTTTGATGATGTAGCGCGCGACGCCGACAATGACAACCACCCCGATCAGGAGCTCGATAAACGTTAGCATGGATCCCTCAGTTCCCGACGCCCCAGAGCGAAAGGAGAAATTAGCAATGAAATTAAGGTGACAAAATGTGCCGAAATAATGGACCGGCCTCGCTGACCAAAATCAATAAAACGACTACTAAAGAGGTATCCAGGCCGATTTAGCTGCTGTTGTAGCGCTAATGGGGGCGTGTTGGTCCTGTCCTGGGTCCAGGACTGTAATAACCTTACAAAAAGTAAATAAATTTAAAACGGCTTTTATCTCAGCAATATCCCTGCGTATACTCAGGTCTCTTTTTACAACCTCAAGACGCTGTTATGCCTGCCAGCTGGATCTTTCGACTGCGCTATCTGAAAAAACATCTGCTGATGCTGATGTTCGCTTTCGGCTGGCTGTTGATCCAGAGTCAGGTGGCGGTGGCCTCACACGACTGCACCATCAATGTGCAGGGCGAGACGGCCTCTATTCAGCATCTGGACATGATGGCGATGCCGCAGCATCACGCCGCGCCTGCGCCGTCGGGGCTGTGTGATAAGCACTGCGTGCCGGAGCAGGTGCAAAAAGACACGGGGCATTCACAGCTGGTGGCGCTGCCTGCGGCCATGACCGTGACCCTCAATGAACCGGACTGCGTCGCTGTGGCGTCGTCGTCCCGCGTCGTCACTCCGCCCGCCGTGGGGCCGCCGGCAACGATCCGTTTTTGCCGGTTCCGGGAATAAACAGACCTGTTAATTCGTTGATTTAGTTTCAATTACGTTTAACAGGAGCTTTACCATGCGTGCTTTACTCTTTTCCGCGCTGCTTGGCGCGTGCATTACCCTTTCTTCATTTTCCGTTCAGGCGACGGAGAGTCCCTCCCCAGTGACCCCGCAGTGGCAGGGACAGGGCGTTGTCCGGGCGATCGACGCGAAGACGTTGCTTATCCAGCATGACGCAATCCCGGCCCTGAAGTGGCCCGCGATGACCATGCCGTTTGCCTTTTCAGCCGATGTTGACCTCAGCGCCGTGAAACCGGGCGAGCCGGTGACATTTACGCTGGTGCGGGCCGGTGACGGCTTTCAGATAATCTCGCTCACGCCGCTGCGCTAAGCGAGGATCCCATGAAAACAGCAACACTGAGCACCTGGCTCGGTGGGGTGATGCTCGGGCTCATCAGTGCGGCCGGGCAGGCCGCACCCTGGACGCTCGATCAAACCCTGGCCGAAGCCCAACGCTACTCTGCGGCCCTGTCCGCCAGCCGTAATGAGGCCCGGGCGCTGGATGCGATGGCGGATTCCGCTACCCAGCTACCCGATCCGAAACTGAAGTTCGGCATTGAAAACGTGCCGGTGCAGGGCAGCAACGATCGCCGCTTCACCCGGGAAGGGATGACCATGCAGCGGGTCGGTATCATGCAGAGCTACGTCAGCCATGAAAAGCGGGCGCGCAAGGCGCAAACCCTGCAGGCTCAGGCCCGGGGCGTGCTGGCGAAAGCGGACGCGGTGCGCGCCGCCCTCCAGCGGGATACCGCCCAGGCCTGGCTGGAGCTGGCCCTGGCGCAGCAGGGGCTGAACATGGCAGATCGGCTGGTCGATGAGACGGCGCGGCAGCTGAACGTGCAGAAGGCCAGCGTCGGGGCCGGGAGCGCCAGCCCCGACAGTGTGCTGGCCCTGCGCATGACCCTCAGCGCCATGCGCGACAAAGCCACCCTGGCAGGACGTGACGTTCGGCTGGCGCAAAGCCGGTTGCTGCAGCTCACCGGCCAGCAGGTCGAGGACGTGCAGGGGCCGCTGCCGCGCTATCAGCGTCTGCCTGCCGACGTTATCCAGCTCGAAGAGGCCATCGCCCATCACCCGGAAGTGGAGGCCGCACAGCGTGAGGCTGAGACTGCCAAAGCCCGCTCGGCGCAGTCGGCGGTAGCGGCGATCCCGGATGTGGATGTCGAGGTGTTCTACGCCCATCGTGCCGAAGGCTATGACGATATGGCCGGGGTGATGTTCACGGTCGATCTGCCCCTGTTCCAGTCGCGACGCCAGGACAAGGACTACGCCGCGGAGGTCTCCCGCTCCCTGCAGGCGGTGGATGAACTGACACTGATAAAGCGTGAGCACATCGCCCAGGTACAGTCGCTGGTAGCCCAGTACCAGGCCGCGCAGACGCTGTGGCAGCGCCAGCGCGAAGAGGTGCTGCCGTTACAGCATCAGCGCCTGGCGGTGCTGAATGCGCAATATCGTTCGGGTCAGTCAGCGCTGCCCGCCCTGCTCGAGGCACGCCGCAGCGTGCTGGACAGCGAACTGGCAGCCAATCAGGCCGAGCGCGAGATGGCGCGCACCTGGGCTGCGATCCAATGGTTAATCCCCCAGGAGTTGGCACAATGAAAATCACATTCCGGGTCGCCGTGCCTTTGGCATTGCTGCTGGCTGCTGGCGGCTATTTCGCCGGGCAGCGTCACGCTTCACACGGGGTAGCGTCGGCGCCTGCCGAACGCAAGGTGCTCTACTGGTACGATCCCATGGTGCCGGGCCAGCGTTTTGATAAGCCGGGGCGTTCGCCGTTTATGGATATGGATCTCGTGCCGCGCTATGCCGATGAGGAAGATGCGCCAGCAGGCGTGGGGATCAGCGCCGCCCAACAGCAAAATCTGGGCATGAAGACCGCTCGCGTAGCGCGGCGTCAGCTGGCCCAACCCTTCTCCGCCTTTGCGACCATCGCCGCTGATGAACGCAGCGTCACGGTGCTCTCTGCTCCTGCCGCAGGCGTGGTGACGAAGCTGTATGTCCGGGCACCGCTCCAGCAGGTAAAAGCCGGTGAGGCGCTGGCGCAGCTGTGGATCCCCCAGTGGACGCAGGCGCAGCAGGAGTATCTGGCTGTGCGCGCGCTGGGCGATGCGGCGTTAAGCGCTGCCGCCCGGGAGCGCCTGAAGCTGCAGTTTATGCCCGAGGAGGTGATCCGCGCTCTGGAGCGCAGCGGAAAACCGCAGACCTCGCTGCTCCTCAGGGCGCAGCAGGCCGGCTATGTGGCAAAACTGGACGTGCGCGAAGGCGTGCAGGTGGCGGCAATGACCGCGTTGTTCGAAATGGCGCGTCTCGATCCGGTCTGGCTGGTGGTGGATTATCCTCAGTCGCAGGCGCAGGCCCTGAGCGTCGGCAGCGAGATGGTGGCGACCTCTGAGAGCTTCCCCGGGATGCGTTTTCACGGGCGGGTCAGCGAGCTGCTGCCGCAGATGGATATCGCCACCCGCACCCTGAAGGCGCGAATACTGGTGGACAATCCGCAGCAGCAGCTGAAGCCGGGTATGTTCCTGACGGTCTCCCGGGCGCAGTCGGCGGCGGGGGAACCGGTGCTGGCCGTGCCGGAAGAGGCGGTTATCGATACCGGGAACAGTAAACGCCTGCTGCTTGCCAGCGGCAACGGCTATTTTCAGCCGGTGAACGTGGAGACCGGGCTGACCGCGCAGGGGTGGACCGAAATCCGCTCCGGCGTGCAGGAGGGGGACGAGGTCGTCACCTCCGGACAGTTCCTGATCGACTCCGAAGCCAGCCTGCGCAGCGTGCTGCCGGAGGTGACGCAATGATTGCGGCGGTAATTAAAGCCTCTCTGCGTAACCGGCTACTGGTGATCCTCGCGGCCCTGGTCATGGCGGGGTGGGGGATCTGGGCGGTGCAGCGGGCGCCGCTGGATGCGCTGCCGGATCTGTCGGACGTGCAGGTGATTGTCCGCGCCAGTTTCCCGGGCAAAGCGCCGCAGGTGATTGAAGATCAGGTGACCTGGCCCCTGACGACCTCGATGCTCTCCGTACCCGGCGCGAAAACGGTGCGCGGGTTCTCGATGTTTGGCGATGCGTATGTCTACGTGCTGTTTGAGGACGGAACCGATCTCTATTGGGCGCGATCGCGGGTGCTGGAGTATTTAAGCCAGGTCCAGTCGCAGCTGCCGGCCGGGGGGAACGTCGCCCTGGGCCCGGATGCGACCGGGGTGGGCTGGATCTACGAATATGCCCTGATCGACCGCAGCGGCAAACACAGCCTAGCCGATCTGCGTGCCATTCAGGACTGGACCCTGAAATTTGAGCTCAAAAGCGTGGTGAATGTGTCGGAGGTGGCCAGCATCGGCGGCATGGTGCGTCAGTATCAGGTGATTGCCGATCCGGAAAAAATGCGGGCCCTGAACATCACCCACGCGCAAATCGTCACGGCGTTGCAGGCGGCCAACAAAGAGAGCGGGGGAGCCCTGCTTGAGAAGGGCGAGGCGGAGTACATGGTGCGCACCACCGGCTATCTGCAAAGCCTGGAGGATTTTCGCCACGTGGTGATTGCCTCCCGTGACGGAGTGCCTATTCTGCTGGGGGATGTGGCGAGCGTCGGCTATGGCCCCGAGATCCGCCGGGGTGTGGCCGAGCTGAATGGCGAAGGCGAAGTGGCGGGTGGCGTGGTGGTGATGCGCTACGGCCAGAACGCGCTGGAGACGCTGCATGCGGTCAAAGCGAAGCTGGCTGAGCTGCAAAAAACGCTGCCCGCAGGGGTGGAGATCGTCCCGGTTTACGATCGCTCGACGCTCATTGAGGACGCCGTCGAAACGCTCACCCACAAGCTGCTCGAAGAGTTTGTGGTAGTGGTGCTGGTCTGCGCCCTGTTCCTGTTCCATTTCCGTTCGGCGCTGGTGGCAGTGGTCTCGCTGCCGCTGGGCATTCTGGGCGCGTTCGTGGTGATGCACTATCAGGGGATCAACGCCAACATTATGTCTCTCGGAGGGATCGCCATTGCCATTGGCGCGATGGTCGATGCGGCAATTGTGATGATCGAGAATATGCACAAGGTGCTGGAGCAGTGGCGTCACGACAACCCGGGTCAGGAGCCGACCTCAGCCGAATACTGGCGGCTGACGGAGCGCGCGGCTATCGACGTGGGCCCGGCGCTGTTTTGCAGTCTGCTGATCATCACCCTGTCGTTTATACCGGTCTTTTCGCTGGAGGCGCAGGAAGGGCGACTGTTCGCGCCGCTGGCGTTCACCAAGACATGGGCGATGGCGGTGGCGGCGGGGCTGGGGATCACGCTGGTGCCGGTGCTGATGGGGTATTTCATTCGCGGGCGCATCCCGGATGAGAAAGCAAACCCTATCAACCGGGTGTTGATCCGCCTGTATGAGCCGCTGCTGGACAGGGTGCTGCGCTTTCCGAAGATGGCGCTGGCGCTGGCGGTGCTCCTGTTGCTGGTCACGCTCTGGCCGCTGAGCCGGCTGGGCAGCGAGTTTATGCCGCCGCTCAACGAGGGTGATCTGCTGTATATGCCATCAACCCTGCCGGGGATCTCGGCCCGGGAAGCGGCCCGGCTGCTGCAACAGACGGACCGGCTGATTAAAAGCGTGCCGGAAGTGGCGACGGTATTCGGCAAGGCCGGGCGGGGGGAGACGGCAACCGATCCGGCACCGCTAACCATGCTGGAGACGACCATTCACTTTAAGCCGCGCGACCAGTGGCGACCGGGCATGACGCCGGAGAAGCTGGTTGAAGAGCTGGATCGCACCGTTCAGCTGCCGGGCATTGCCAACGTCTGGGTGCCGCCGATCCGCAACCGGCTCGACATGCTGGCGACCGGGATCAAAAGCCCGGTAGGGATCAAGGTCAACGGCAATAATCTTGCAGATATTGAACGTGTTGCGCAGCAGATTGAGCAGGTGGTGAAGCAGGTGCCGGGCGTGACCTCGGCGCTGGCGGAGCGGCTGGCGGGCGGGCGTTACGTTGATATCCGTATCGATCGCCAGAAGGCAGCGCGCTATGGCGTCTCGGTGGAGGAATTGCAGGGTATGGTCGCCACGCTGGTGGGGGGCGATAAGGTGGGTGAGGTGATCCTTGGCCGTGAACGTTATCCCATCAATCTGCGCTATCCCCGCGACAGCCGGGATTCTGTCGATAAGCTGCGGGCATTGCCGGTGGTGACGGCCAACGGCAACCAGATTGCGCTGGGCGACCTGGCGGAGATCCTGATAACCGAGGGGCCACCGATGCTGAAAAGTGAAAATGCCCGACTTTCGAACTGGATCTACGTGGATCTGCGCGGGCGCGATCTTAAATCGGCAGTGGAAGAGATGCAGCAGCGGGTAAACCAGGAGGTTATATTGCCGCAAGGGGTCTCGCTCGCCTGGTCCGGGCAGTTTGAATATCTCGAGCGGGCCACCGCGAAGCTAAAAATAGTGCTGCCGGTCACCCTGGGGATTATATTTATCCTGCTCTGGCTGACCTTTAAGCGTATTTCAGATGTCCTTATCATCATGGGAACATTACCTTTTTCTCTTATCGGTGGCGTCTGGTTATTATGGCTTCTGGAATATAACCTGTCGGTGGCAGGCGCTGTCGGTTTTATTGCTCTGGCAGGCGTGTCGGCAGAGTTTGGCGTTATTATGGTGCTCTATCTTAATCAGGCGTTAAATAAATATCGGACGCGCGATGATGATGAGGAAAATACATTATTAATTCAGGCCATTCACGAAGGCGCCGTTTTGCGCGTGCGCCCCAAGGTGATGACCGTTGCTACCATCATGGCCGGTCTGCTGCCGGTGATGTGGGGTGGAGGCAGTGGGGCAGAGGTGATGCAGCGCATTGCTGCGCCGATGATAGGCGGCATGGTGAGCGCGCCGCTGTTATCAATGTTGATTATTCCTGCGCTGTATAAGTTATTGCATCAACGTTAATTTTTCTAAATGGCGTCTTAACTATTTTAAGGCGCTCTCTTTTTCCTGGGAGTATTCTGATTAAATTAAGTAAACAATTAAGATAATGACCAATGCCGTCTGGATCCCATTCAACTATTCTATGCGAGAACACGCAGCGAATATGAAAATGGTAATAAGATCGTGACAGTTGTTAATAAGTCTTTCCTTGTTTCTTCTTTTATTTTTGCTCAGTTGACTTTTTCAACTGTGGCAATGGCTAAAGACGTTCCTCCTCTCAGAGCCTGGGTCAAAACTATCCACAACGATATGATTGAAACCTGGGAAGAACCTCAACATTACGATCTCTACGTGCCAGCGATTACCTGGCATGCCCGCTTCGCGTACGACAAGGAGAAGACCGATCGCTACAATGAGCGGCCGTGGGGCGCGGGCTTTGGTCAGTCACGCTGGGATGAAAAAGGCAACTGGCATGGCCTTTACGCGATGGCGTTTAAAGACTCTTACAATAAATGGGAGCCTATTGCGGGCTACGGCTGGGAGAAAACCTGGCGACCGCTGGCCGATGATAATTTCCATCTGGGCCTTGGCTTTACCGCCGCCGTCACGGCGCGCGATAACTGGAATTACATCCCCGTTCCGCTGGTCTTGCCGCTGGCCTCGGTAGGGTACGGCCCGGCCACTTTCCAGATGACCTATATCCCGGGCACCTATAACAACGGCAACGTCTACTTCGCCTGGATGCGCTTCCAGTTTTAACTGAAAAAACTTTACGTAGCGGTGATTTAATAGCCACTTGTTGAATCGTAAAGGATAAAAATTGGGGGGCAAAAATTAACGCGACTTTTGTCACTTTTCTTCAAAAAGGCGCTGGACAAAACCGCTCACAATTGTTGTACTGATACCCGACACAGCATTTGTGTCCAATTTTCATGTAAAGGTAATTTTGATGTCTAAGATTAAAGGTAACGTTAAGTGGTTTAATGAATCCAAAGGATTCGGTTTCATTACTCCGGAAGATGGCAGCAAAGACGTGTTCGTACACTTCTCTGCAATCCAGAGCAATGGTTTCAAAACCCTGGCTGAAGGTCAGCGCGTTGAGTTTGAAATCACTAACGGTGCCAAAGGCCCTTCTGCTGCTAACGTCATCGCTCTGTAATTCAGACGAGACCAGCAAGAATTTCAAAACCCGCTCCCTGAGCGGGTTTTTTTCGTTTTGGCTCAGCTGAACAAGTACAGTCTCAAAAAGCTGGCAAGAATCGCTACGCTCAGTACGAACATCCCCGCATTTGTTATTTTCTCTTTCATTGCGTCACCCTCAGTGTATGTGGTGACAGGTTGCCTGAGAAAAATTAAGCCAACATTAAGGCCCGCGTCTTTTAGTGAGCATTCACCGCAGAAATTAACCAAAATGCGAGCGCGGTCATCATTAGCGAACCCAGCAGATTGACCGCAATGTTCAGGAGCGCCCAGGCCGCACGTCCATCCTGCAACAGAAACACCACCTCTGCGGAGAACGTTGAAAAGGTAGTCAGCCCGCCGCAAAAGCCGGTGGTGATAAGGACTTTCCAGACAGGATCGATATGGGTCATTCGGTTGAACCACGCCAGACCCAGCCCAATGATAAAAGCGCCGAGAAGATTGGCCGTAAGGGTGCCGAACGGGATCTGCTGGTGCAGAGGGTTAAACCGCATGCTCAACAGCCAGCGCGCCACGCTTCCTGTGCCCCCACCGATAAAAACAGCTAAAAGAAGTTGAAACACGAACAATACCTGCTATCTGATGTGTAAGGACTCTGAGTGTAACGCCGTTTGAGGTAAGGGGAAAATATGCACGTTGCGGTTGGACAATTTGCAGTAACGGCAAACTGGCAAAAAAATGCCGAAACCTGCGTGTCCCTGATGGCGCAGGCAGCAGCGCAGGGGGCTTCGCTGCTGGTACTGCCTGAAGCGCTACTGGCCCGCGATGATAACGATCCCGACCTGTCCGTGAAGTCGGCCCAGCCGCTGGACGGCGGCTTTTTAACGATGCTGATGGCAGAGAGTGCCCGGAACCAGATGACCACGGTGCTGACCGTGCATGTCCCGTCAACCGCAGGAAGGGCGATAAACACCCTCGTCGCTCTGCGTGACGGCAGGATAGTTGAGCAGTACGCCAAGCTGCATCTTTACGATGCGTTCAGTATCCGGGAATCCCGGCTGGTCGATGCGGGAACGCGTGTGCCGCCGCTAATCGAAATCGACGGGATTCGTCTGGGGTTGATGACCTGCTACGATTTGCGCTTCCCGGAGATGGCGTTGAACCTGGCGCTGGCGGGGGCGGACGTGTTGGTCCTGCCAGCGGCGTGGGTCAGAGGGCCGCTCAAGGAGCACCACTGGGCAACGCTGCTGGCGGCCCGGGCGCTGGACACCACCTGCTATGTGGTGGCAGCAGGGGAGTGCGGTAACAAAAATATTGGTCAGAGCCGCATTATCGATCCCCTGGGCGTGACCATTGCGGCTGCAGCTGAGGGGCCGGCGCTGCTGTTAGCGGAGATTAGCCGGGAACGCGTTACCCTGGCGCGTCAGCAGCTGCCGGTCCTGCGCAACCGGCGCTTCGCGCCTCCGCAATTATTATGACGTTTTTTAAACAACGCTTGATTCACCTTGTTACAGATTGCTATTGTGTGCGGGCGTCAAATGACCGTTAATAACGTCGGGTTTTTTAGGCGCGAAACGCAGCCTGTTTACGTCAAGAAGGTATCTATGGGTGAGATTAGTATTACCAAACTGCTGGTGGTAGCCGCACTGGTTGTCCTGCTGTTTGGTACCAAGAAATTACGTACGCTGGGCGGAGACCTGGGTGCTGCCATCAAAGGCTTTAAGAAGGCGATGAACGACGATGACGCCACGGCGAAGAAAGCCGATGCGGATATCGCCACTGAGAAACTCTCGCACAAAGAGTAACGGCCACGCCTCATGGCTTGCGATAGAAAAAAACCGGCTCAGGCCGGTTTTTTTATGGGTGAACTGTAAACTTTTGTGACGGGGTTTACTTCACTTCTTCGCCTTTCGCCTGCATATCGGCATGGTAGGACGAACGAACGAACGGACCGCAGGCAGCATGGGTGAAGCCCATCGCCATCGCTTCGGCTTTCATTTCATCAAACTCTTCCGGGCTCACGTAGCGCTGGACCGGCAGGTGGTGGCGGCTTGGCTGCAGATACTGGCCCAGCGTCAGCATGGTGACGCCGTGGCGACGCAGGTCGCGCATCACTTCAACGATCTCTTCGTTGGTTTCACCCAGACCGACCATCAGACCGGATTTGGTTGGGATCTCCGGATGCGCTTCTTTAAAACGCTCCAGCAGTTTCAGCGACCAGTTGTAATCGGCACCCGGACGAACCTGACGATAGAGACGCGGCACGTTTTCCAGGTTGTGGTTAAACACGTCCGGCGGGGTAGCGTTGAGGATATCCAGCGCACGATCCATACGGCCACGGAAGTCAGGAACCAGCGTCTCAATTTTAATGGACGGGCTTTTTTCCCGAATGGCAGAGATACAGTCGGCAAAGTGCTGTGCACCGCCGTCGCGCAGATCGTCGCGGTCAACGGAGGTGATAACCACATAGCGCAGCGCCATGTCAGCAATGGTCTGTGCCAGTTTCTGTGGCTCATTAGCGTCAGGGGTAACAGGACGACCGTGGGCAACGTCACAGAACGGGCAGCGGCGGGTACAAATCGCGCCGAGGATCATGAAGGTCGCGGTGCCGTGGTTAAAACATTCAGCAAGGTTCGGGCAGGAGGCCTCTTCACAAACGGAGTGAAGGCCGTTTTTGCGCATCGCTGCTTTGATTCCCTGAATACGCGAAGAGTCCGCCGGAAGTTTGATCTTCATCCAGGCCGGTTTTCTTAACAGCGCTTCGCGCTCCGTAGCCACGTTTTTAACCGGGATTAGGGCCATTTTATCGGCATCGCGGTATTTAACACCACGTTCCATCACAATGGGTTTACTCATAGCGTGCGTCTTCCAGTTGCGAAAATCGAAGGAAAGCGTTTCAATTCAAGGGAATGTTGTATTTATCAACTATTTTTGAACGAACGACAGGCAGTATATCATTGATACGGACGATAAAGCAGCCTGCCCGGTCGCCAAATTGTAAAATAGTTGTTGTTTAGTGCCTTTTGTGTGGGGCAGCACGGCTTTGCAGGGGATAACCCCTTTTCAGAAGGCCTGGCGGATAACGTTGATCAGGTTTTCCAGCACAGGGTCACGCAGGCTCAGCTTGTTGTAATACAGCGAGATTTCAACGCATTCTGCATTGAGTGGGGCGAAGGGGATCTGCTCCAGCGGCCAGCAGTGGCGTACCAGGTTAAACAGGCGCTCCGGGATGATACCAATCAGATCGCTGCTGCCGATCAGGGCGGCAATCGTAAAAAGATTGTAACTGCTGAAGTTGACCTGCTTTTCCGGGAAAATATCGTTAATGCGTTGCCGCAGGCCATTCAGGTTTTGTCCTTCCAGCATCAGCAACGTTTGCTCGTAGTGCTGCAGATTTTCAACCGTGGCGGCCTGGCTCAGGGCTGGATGGTGTTTACGGCAGATCAACAGTAGCCTGTCAGCGAAGAGTACGTTGTGGCTCAGGGCGCGGGCATTAAGGGCGTTACTGTCGACAATCAGGTCGGTCTGGAACTGACCCAGCTGCGTCTCGGCGTCATTGACCGAAATATTACGCAGCATCAGGTGTGGCGCATGCGTCTTTACGGCCTGGTAGATCGGCGGCAGAACCAGCGCGCCCACGGTCGGGGTGGTACCAATAGTGATAGTGCGCTGCTTATCGTAGCTGCCGGTTAAATCCAGCGCCCCGAGAATCGACTCCAGGCCCTGGCTGATGTATTCGTGCAGATGCGTGGCGTAGGCGGTTGGCGTCACGCCCTGGCCTTTGCGAATGAATAACGGGTCCGGGAAAATTGTCCGTAATTTTTGTATGGACTGGCTTATTGCCGAGGGAGTGAGATTAAGAATTTTCGCAGCATTAACGATCCCTTTGTGAACATACACCGCCTCAAAAATCGTCAATAAGTTGAGATCAATATTGCGTAAAGTCCGAAAAATTTGTGGTTTTGCTTCAATGCCTGGTTCACTCAAGCGCTTTTCTGAAGAATTATTATTATCCACGCTATTCCTCCCTTTTCATTCACAATATAAATAATAGTTGAATTTAAATAATGTGCTTATTGTTATGGATAAACTGCTTTCGAGGGTTAATCTTTTTAAGTAAAATCATTGGGTTGTCTAATATTTGCGCAGGCGTGATCCGTGCCAGTCGGTTGGCCATGCCGGAGCAGACAATAGATAAATGCTTATACGCAGGCGCGTTACGGTCTTTTTGAAAATATTGAAACCAGGCATTGATGTAAAGCGTAAAAGCCTTCAAATAAGAATGGCCCATCAAATAATGAGCCAACGGGAGGCAGTAATTAAGCAGGAATATATTTATGGGGTGGATTGTTTAGCAGGGCTAAAAAAGCATTAACCAAATGAGGGCGTGCAATTTCCGGGGTAATGTTCTCTACCCACTGACGCATTTGCGCCATTTCCATCCCGGCATAACCACAAGGATTGATGCGCTGGAAAGGCGAAAGATCCATATTGATATTTAAAGCAAGACCGTGAAAAGAGCACCCTTTGCGAATACGCAGACCGAGAGAGCATATTTTCATTTCGCCAACATAGACGCCGGGCGCATCCGCGCGCGGGTGCGCATCAATATCAAATTCGGCCAGCGTATTGACTACCGTCTGTTCAAGCAGCGTTACCAGCTCGCGTACGCCGAGCTTCCTGCGCTTCAGGTTGAGCAGGACATACATCACCTGTTGGCCCGGGCCGTGGTAGGTGATTTGCCCGCCACGATCGCTCTGGATCACCGGGATATCGCCAGGCATCAGCAGATGCTCTGCTTTTCCGGCCTGGCCCTGGGTAAACACCGGGGGATGTTCTACCAGCCAGATCTCATCCAGCGTGTTCTCGTCGCGCGTGTCGGTGAATTCATGCATAGCCTGGGAGACAGGTTCATAGGGCTGCAGCCCAAGCTGGCGGACGAGAATAGTATCCTGATACAAAACGATATCTCCGAACAAAGGGACAAACTGTAGCGGGGAGTATATCACAGAGGGGAAACAGGTTACCCGGCCATGCGGGTAACCGAAAGGCGTTACAGCACCATACGTACGATATCGATATTACCGAGCTCTTCGTACAGCGTCTCGACTTGTTCAATATGCGTCGCCGTGATGGTGATAGACACGGAGTGGTAGTTGCCTTTGCTGCTTGGTTTCACCGTCGGAGAGTAGTCGCCTGGCGCGTGGCGCTGTACCACTTCAACCACCTGATCAACCAGCTCAGGCAACGCCTGCCCCATTACTTTGTAAGTAAAAGGAGTAGGGAATTCAAGCAGTTCGTTAAGTTTGGTTTTCATGTGAGCTCCGGCAGTACGTCAAAAAAAGAATAACTCCCACGTTGGGTGGGAGTTATCAGGTTACATAGTATATGGGGACGGAAATCACACTTTCAAGTGTTCAATTCTTAACCAAACCAGTGATGGAACATCAATTTAATGTAATCAATGATTTTGCCGAAGAAATTGCCTTCCGGGATTTCATCCAGCACCACCAGTGGGCGCTGATCGATAGTTTTGCCATCAAGCTGGAAGTTGATGGTGCCCACGACCTGGTTTTTCTGCAGCGGGGCGTGCAGCTCGCTGGCGTTCAGCACATAGCTGGCCTTCAGATCTTTCATGCGGCCGCGTGGGATAGTCAGGTAGAGATCTTTATCGACACCCAGGGAGGCGCGATCGTTATCCCCAAACCATACCGGCTCAGAGGCGAACTCTTTACCCGCTTTCAGTGGGTTCACAGTTTCGAAGAAGCGGAAGCCCCAGGTCAGCAGCTTCTTGCTCTCGGTTTCACGCCCTTTGAAGGTACGACCGCCCATAACCGCTGAGATCAGACGCATCTGACCTTCGGTGGCAGAGGCTACCAGGTTGTAACCGGCTTTATCGGTGTGACCCGTTTTGATGCCGTCAACGTTCAGGCTGTTATCCCACAGCAGGCCGTTGCGGTTGGTCTGACGAATACCGTTAAAGGTAAACTCTTTCTCTTTATAGATGGTGTATTCGTTTGGCACGTCACGGATCAGCGCCTGGCCAATCAGGGCCATATCGCGTGCAGAGCTGTACTGACCATCAGCATCCAGGCCGTGAACGGTCTGGAAGTGGCTGTTTTTCAGGCCCAGCGCGGAAACGTAGCTGTTCATCAGGCCGACGAAGGCATCCTGGCTGCCCGCAGCAAAATCAGCCATCGCCACGCAGGCGTCGTTACCGGACTGCAGGTTAATACCACGGATCAGCTGGGATACGGGAACCTGCATGCCTGGTTTCAGGAACATCAACGAGGAGCCCTTAAACACCGGGTTGCCGGTAGCCCATGCATCGTTACCGATGGTCACCAGGTCGGTTTCTTTGAATTTACCTGCTTTCATGGCCTGACCGATGACGTAGCTGGTCATCATTTTGGTCAGGCTGGCCGGGTCGCGTCGTGCATCAGCGTTCTGTTCAGCCAATACTTTGCCGGAGTTGTAGTCGATCAGGATGTAGGATTCCGCGTCGATCTGCGGAACGCCCGGGATCATGGTCTTGATATTCAGGTCATCGGCGTGAGCCACGGAGAGCGTGGCTGCGCAAAGCGCCGTAGTGAGCGCCATGCGCTGCATAAAACGAGCGGAGAAAGTGGTCTTCATGGTCAGAACAACGACATCCGTGATGGAATTAAAAAAAGTGCCTTACTATAGCAAATGCTATACAGGCAGGCATCCGACTTTCAGCATGAGAGTGTGAATCAACATGACAAATACTGACAATTCGGATACCGCTGATTAATCATTTCGCAACGGCGATAAACGACTGTAACTGCGCCTCATTCTGCAGACGCTGCTGCAGCGCTGCTGCTTCAGATTTGCTGGCAAACGGACCTAGCTGAATACGCCATACCGCGCCATTTTGCTCAACGCGGCCCGGCACGCCGAACTGTTGACCGAGGCGTTGCTGATACTGCTGGGCACGAGCCCGATCGCTGACCGCGCCAACCTGCACGACGTAGCCGCCGGCCTGGGCTGGTGCAGAAACGGGCGCCGTCACCGGTGCCTGAGTTGGGGCCGAAACAGGGGCTGTGACCGGCGCCGTCTGGTTCACTGGCGCAGTGACAACCGGCTGAGGTGCAGGCGGTTCGCTGCCTTCCAGCACCCCAGAGGCGAGCGTGGTCGGTGCGCCAAGGAAGCCGCTGCTGCTGACCGGCGCGCCCATGCTGTCTTCGCTTTTCAGCGTGTCGTTACTGATGGGACGCACGTCACCCTGCGGCGCAGGTTCGGAAACGGACGATGCACCACCCATACCGCTGCTCAGATCGGGACGCGCGGGCAGGGCGTAAGTCTGTTTTGCCACGGTGGTACAGGCCATACCTGGACCCGAGAGCGAACCGTCCTGAGCAACAATAATCGGGTCGATGCGCACTTTGGTGTTATTGGAGGTATTCAGGCGGTCGGCCGCGGCGCGCGACAGCGAGATCGCGCGATCGTTGCCGTAAGGGCCACGATCGTTGATACGCACCACGATCATCCGGCCATTCGCCAGGTTGGTGATACGCGCGTAGCTCGGGATCGGCAGAGTCGGGTGCGCAGCGGTGAGCTGCATCGGGTCGAACGCTTCGCCGCTGGCGGTCAGGTTGCTTCCCGGTTCGGCATCATAAATAGCCGCCAGGCCTGCCTGACTGAATCGGGAGAGATCCTGAACGATTTTGTAGCTTTTACCGTCGCGTTCGTAATCCTGATTAGCGGTGGCGCTCAGCGGTTCAAAACGCGGATCGGCTCCGCTGATCTCAACCACCGGACCATTACATACTGCCGGCTGCGCCGGTGCGACGGCAGCTTGCTGCTGACCGTCGTCACTTGTACAGGCTGCCAGTAAACTCACTGCGATGCAGATCCCAGACCACTGCTTACGCATTGCGTGCCCCTTATACGCTTTTTGACAACATTTTTCTGTGTGTGTGGATCGACATCACGATCCCGAACCCGGCCATCAGAACGATCAGGGCCGAGCCTCCGTAACTCACCAGCGGAAGCGGTACGCCTACCACCGGCAGAATACCGCTCACCATACCAATATTTACGAAAACATAAACGAATAAAATCAACATCAAGCCACCGGCCATCACCCGGCCAAAGGTGGTTTGCGCCCGGGCGGCTATCCACAATCCGCGCATGATTAACAGCAGGTACAGCGCAAGCAGGATCAATATCCCCACCAGCCCTAACTCTTCCGCCAGAACCGCGAAGATAAAGTCGGTGTGGCGTTCGGGCAGAAACTCAAGCTGCGACTGGGTGCCGTGCAGCCAGCCCTTGCCGCGCAGGCCGCCAGAGCCGATCGCAATCTTCGACTGTATAATATGATAGCCTGCTCCGAGCGGGTCGCTCTCCGGATCGAGCAACATCATCACGCGCTGGCGCTGATAATCGTGCATCAGGAAGAACCACAGGATCGGGATAAAGGCGGCAACCAGTACCACCGCAATGCCGATAAGCCGCCAGCTCAGCCCGGAGAGGAACAGAACAAACAGGCCGGAGAGGGCGATCAGAATTGAGGTGCCGAGATCCGGCTGCGCGGCGACAAGCAGCGTAGGCAGGAAGATCAGCACCAGCGCGATAGCGGTGTTTTTCAACGATGGTGGGCAAACGTCACGGTTTATGAAGCGAGCCACCATCAGGGGAACAGCGATTTTCGCAATCTCTGAGGGCTGAAAACGCACGATACCGAGGTCCAGCCAGCGCTGCGCGCCTTTTGAGATAGCGCCAAACGCATCCACCGCCACCAGCAGAATGATACAAAAAATATAGAGATAGGGCGCCCAGCCCTCGTAGACCCGTGGAGGGATCTGCGCCATCACTACCATCACCACCAGACCCATGGTGATCTGGCCGATTTTGCGTTCCGTCATGCCGAGATCCTGGCCGCTGGCGCTCCAGATGACCAGGGCACTATAGACCAGCAGCGCCAGCAGGATTAGCAGCATGGCCGGGTCGATGTGGATCTTGTCCCACAGCGATTTTTTATTCGGATTATCCGTCACGATTATTGGTCCTCCGCGCCGGCGGCAGCCGGGCTTTCACTCGGCAAGTCAGTGTTGTTATCACCCAGCATGATGTGGTCAAGGATCTGGCGCATGATGGTACCGACCGCCGGGCCTGCACCGCCGTTTTCCAGAATAATCGACACGGCGACCTGCGGGTTATCGTATGGAGCAAACGCAATCATCAGCTTATGGTCACGCAGACGTTCAGCAATTTTATGCGCGTTATAGGTTTCGTTCGCTTTCAGGCCAAAGACCTGCGCGGTACCGGATTTCGCCGCAATTTTATAGGGTGCGCCAGCAAAGTACTTATGCGCCGTACCGTTTGCGCGGTTGGCCACGCCGTACATCCCGTCTTTGGCAATTTCCCAGTAACCGGAGTGGATATCGCCCACCGGCGGCTCGTGCGGCTGCGACCACGGCACTTTTTTGCCGTCTTCGACGGTGCTCATCAGCAGGTGCGGCACTTTTACCACCCCATCGTTGATAAGGATCATCAGCGCTTTGCTCATCTGAATCGGCGTTGCGGTCCAGTAGCCTTGTCCGATCCCCACCGGAATGGTGTCACCCTGGTACCAGGGCTTCTTAAAGCGTTTCAGCTTCCATTCGCGGGTGGGCATGTTGCCGGAACGCTCTTCTGACAGGTCGATACCGGTATAGTGACCATAACCAAATTTGCCCATCCACTCGGACAGACGGTCGATACCCATGTCATAGGCGACCTGGTAGAAGAAGGTATCCGCCGACTCCTCCAGCGATTTAGTGACGTTCAGATGGCCGTGTCCCCACTTCTTCCAGTCGCGGTAGCGTTTTTCAGAGCCAGGCAACTGCCACCAGCCCGGATCGAAGAGACCGGTATTGCGGGTGATCACCCCGGCGCTCAGCGCGGAGACTGCCACATAAGGCTTAACCGTCGATGCCGGCGGATAGACGCCCTGGGTTGCGCGGTTGATCAGCGGCGTGTTGGGGTCGTTGAGCAGGCCCGAATAATCTTTACTGGAGATGCCATCCACGAACAGGTTCGGGTCGTAGCTCGGGGTGGAGACCAGCGCCAGAATGCTGCCGGTGCGTGGGTCGGTCACAATCACCGCCGCACGGCTGCCTGCCAGCAGGGTTTCAACATACTGCTGGAGTTTGAGATCCAGGGTCAGATAGATGTCATGCCCGGCCTGCGGCGGCACCTCTTTCAGCTGACGGATAACCCGGCCGCGGTTGTTAACTTCAACCTCTTCGTACCCGGTCTGACCGTGGAGTATATCTTCGTAATAGCGCTCAATGCCCAGCTTGCCAATATCATGCGTCGCCGCGTAGTTGGCGAGCTTGCCGTCTTTGTCCAGCCTTTCGACGTCTTTATCGTTGATTTTTGAGACGTAGCCGATGACGTGCGTCAGGGCAGAGCCGTACGGGTAGAAGCGGCGCTTGTAGCCTTTGACTTCCACACCGGGAAAGCGGTACTGGTTTACGGCGAAACGGGCCACCTGTACTTCGGTGAGGTTGGTTTTAACCGGGATCGACGTAAAGCGATGCGAGCGGGAGCGCTCTTTTTTGAAGGTGGCAATATCGTCGTCATTTAGATCGACCACGCTGCGTAGCGCTTCGAGCGTATCCTGCACGTTATCGACCTTTTCCGGCATCATTTCGATCTGATAGATCGTGCGGTTCAGCGCCAGTGGCGTACCGTTGCGATCGTAGATAATGCCGCGGCTTGGGGCGATGGGGACGAGTTTGATGCGGTTTTCGTTGGAGCGGGTCTGGTAATCGGTAAAACGGACAATCTGCAGATTATAGAGGTTGGCGATCAGTACGCCAGTCAGCAGCAAAATCCCCAAAAAGGCGACGAGCGCCCGGCGCACAAACAGCGCGGACTCAGCCGTATAGTCGCGAAAAGAATTCTGTAGTTTCATCCGCTGCTTAATTTATCCAGGACGTCATCATTACTCACGGTGATAAGGATGGTTAGTCGTGATGCTCCACGCGCGATAGAGACTTTCAGCAACCAACACCCGAACCAGCGGGTGGGGGAGCGTCAGCGCGGAGAGAGACCAACTCTGTTCTGCTGCCGCTTTGCAGGCGGGAGATAACCCCTCCGGACCGCCGATTAACAGGCTGACGTCGCGACCGTCCTGCTTCCAGCGCTCCAGTTCATGCGCCAGCTGCGGTGTATCCCAGGGCTTGCCCGGAATATCGAGCGTGACGATGCGGTTTTTGCCTGCGGCAGCCAGCATCAGTTCACCCTCTTTATCGAGAATGCGTTTGATATCTGCGTTTTTGCCGCGTTTACCGGCGGGGATCTCCACCAGCTCAAACGGCATGTCTTTCGGAAAACGACGCAGATATTCAGTAAACCCCGTTTGTACCCAGTCGGGCATTTTTGTGCCGACGGCTACCAGTTGCAGCTTCACGCATTAACCCCAGAGTTTTTCCAGCTCATACAGGCGACGGCTCTCTTCCTGCATGACGTGGACAATCACATCGCCAAGGTCAACGACGACCCAGTCAGCGGTCGCTTCGCCTTCTACGCCCAGCGGCAGCATACCGGCAGCGCGGGATTCCTGAACCACATGGTCAGCGATGGACGCAACGTGGCGAGTGGAGGTACCGGTGCAGATAATCATGCAATCGGTGATGCTTGATTTGCCCTGAACGTCGATGGCGATGATGTCCTGACCTTTCAGGTCATCAATTTTGTCGATAACAAAATCCTGGAGTGCTTTACCCTGCAAGTTTTCCCCCTGGGAGAGTGAGATTGAATAACTGTAAATTCGTAGCCAGACAGTATACCTGAACTGGCCGCAGTGTCGGGACAAATGTCACCGGACGGGCCTGCGAAGGCGGGTATCATCCCACCCTATGCCGGAGATTGCATCGCCATTTTTGTAAAACAGTTTTTGTAAAACAGTGCTGGCGGGAAGTCTGGCAGCGGAGGATATCAGCCTGGACGGGGGTGTCAATGGCGAGAGCGCGAATGGCGCGCTTTTTCTCCCGCCGCCCGGTCAGTTGCTGCTTTTCTGATACAGACCTTGCTGTTGAATGTAACGCAGCACCGCAGCCGGCAACATCTCATCGCAGGGGAGCCCCTGCTGCAGACGCTGGCGGATCAGCGTGGCCGAAATATCAAACCACGGCGTTTCCGCCAGGTAAATTTTACCGGCCGGCAAGCTATGCAGATCCTCAACCTGGTGCGTCAGGTGCTGCTCCAGCCACTGCTGATGCTGCTCCTCTTTCATCGTCAGGGAATAGCCCGGGCGACGAAAGACGATCAGATGGCTGTTATCGAGGATCGTCTGATATTGATACCAGCCCGGGAAGTTAAGCAGCGAGTCCTGGCCGATGATAAATGCCAGGGGGGTCTCCGGCCCCTGTTCGGCGCGCCACGCCTGCAGCGTTTCGGCGGTATACGACGGGGTGTCCCGGCGCAGCTCGCGTTCATCAAGGCGAAACAGCGGCTTATCGGCAATCGCCAATGCCAGCATCTCTTTACGCTGTGCAGGGCTGGCCTCGGGCTGCGGGCGGTGCGGCGGCACGTTGTTCGGCATAATTGTGACGCATTGCAGGCCAATCTGGTTCGCCAGAATCTCGACCGGTTTTAGATGCCCGTAGTGGATCGGGTCAAAGGTGCCGCCAAACAGGGCTTGTAGAGAGTGCATCTTTTACCCCTCTATAAAAATATCGGCCAGCGCCTTGTGGCACAGCAACAGCGAAAGACTTTCCAGCTCTGACCAGATCGACTGACCGTAATCCTGCTTCAGGGTCAGCTCGGTACGCGTCAGCAGCTGAACGGCCTGGCGCAGCTGTTCCGGACTCAGGCGATTCAGGGCCTCGGTGGTCATACCGCGACGGTTCTGCCAGACCCGGTGTTTATCAAACAGCGCACGCAGAGGAGTATGCGCTGACTGACGTTTCAGGGTTAGCAGCAGCAGCAGTTCACGCTGCAGGGTTCTCAGGAGGATCACCGGCTCACTGCCTTCAAGACGCAGCTGTTGCAGAATATGCAGGGCGCGCTTGCTCTTCGCAGAAAGTAGGGCATCGACCCAGTGGAAAGGGGTGAAGTGGGCCGCGTCGTTAACCGCCTGCTCGACGCGCGGCAGGGTCAGTTTGCCATCCGGCCAGAGCAGAGACAGACGCTCAAGGGCCTGGGCAAGGGCCAGCAGATTACCTTCGTAGCAGTAACAGAGCAGTTGGTTGGCAGCATCATCCAGCTCCAGATTGCGCTGTTTAGCCCGGGCCGCGACCCATTTGGGCAGGTGCGCTTGTTCCGGGGTCTGACAGGTCACCAGCACCGAATGGTTTGCCAGCGCCGTAAACCAGGCGGCATTCTCCTGGGCTTTGGTCAGCTTGTTGCCGCGAACAATCAACAGAAGATCGCCGTGCAGCAGGCTCACCAGCGTGGCTAGCTGTTCGTTGATAGCGGCATTGGGGCCGTTTTCAGGTAACTGAATAAGCAGGGTTTGCCGGGCGGCAAACAGACTCATTGCCTGGCAGAGGGAGAAAATCTCCTGCCAGTCGGTGCTGTTATCCAGAGTGAAACTGTGGTGCTCGTCAAAGCCCTGGGTGGCCGCAAGCTGACGTACGGCGTCCTGGCTTTCCTGCAACAGCAACGGATCGTTTCCGAGAAGCAGATACGCCGCGCGCAGCCCTTCATTGAGCTGCGCGCGGAGTTGTTCAGGGTACAACCTGAGCATTACTGACCCAGCGTCGTGGAGACGCGAGGTGAGGATGCCGTTGGCTGAGCACCAGGCTGAGCTTTAAGGTCATTCTCTTTTTCTGCGGTATGGACGCTCGGCAGCTTACGGATCAGCTGCTCCGCTGCCTTGTCATACATTTCGTTAATGATAATGCTCTGCTCAGCATCTTTCGCCAGCGCAGTCTGCGGGTTATCGAAGAACGAACGGTAGACCTTGGTGCTGATAGGGTAAATATCGCTACCCGGGATCAGAACCGCGGCGTGGACTTCCATCACCATCTGGTATTCCGCAGTACGACCATCCTGGAAGATGGAGGCGGTATCCTGGCTCAGGGTCGAGCTTAATACGCGGAATGACGGTATATCCTGGCGCAGCGTTCCTTTTTCGATCAGGTCAACGCCGTTAAGACGCAGCTGGTTACGAATGGCACGGCTCAGCGGACCATTTGGATCGCCCGAATCGAAAATCATCGTTTTCATCTGTTCCGGCACCTGTGTGGTATTGCGCAGGTGCCAGCCACAGCCGGCGGTGACCAACACCGCCAGCGATAACAGTAATGTTGCCAGTTGTCGCACGCTTCCTCCCGCGCTTAGCCAACGACCAGGTTCAGCAGTTTACCGGGCACGTAGATCACTTTACGTACGGTAACGCCATCGAGATACTTCGCCACCAGATGTTCCTGGCCAGCACGCTCGCGGACCTGCTCTTCGGTTGCATCAACCGGAACAGTGATTTTACCGCGAACTTTGCCGTTGACCTGAACGACGACCAGGGTGGTGTTTTCCACCATTGCGGATTCATCCGCCACCGGCCACGGTGCATTGTCGATATCGCCTTCGCCGTTCAGCTCCTGCCACAGGGTAAAGCTGGCGTGAGGGGTGAACGGGTTCAGCATACGGACAACCGCCAGCAGCGCTTCACGCATTAAGGCACGATCCTGCTCGCCTTCCTGCGGGGCTTTCGCCAGCTTGTTCATCAATTCCATAATAGCCGCAATTGCGGTATTGAAGGTCTGACGGCGACCAATATCATCGGTCACTTTAGCAATAGTTTTATGCACATCACGGCGCAGCGCCTGCTGATCTTCAGTCAGTGCTGCGGTATCCAGTGCCGGTGCTTCGCCCTGAGAAGTGTGCTCATAAACCAGCTTCCAGACACGCTTCAGGAAGCGGTTAGCGCCTTCAACGCCGGACTCCTGCCACTCGAGAGTCATGTCTGCCGGGGAGGCAAACATCATGAACAGACGCACGGTATCGGCACCGTAACGCTCAACCATCACCTGCGGGTCAATGCCGTTGTTTTTGGACTTCGACATTTTGCTCATGCCGGTATACACCAGCTCGTGACCCGCGGCATCTTTCGCCTTAACGATACGGCCTTTCTCGTCGCGCTCAACGATGGCATCAACCGGAGAAACCCAGTTACGCTCGCCGTTCACGCCCACGTAGTAGAACGCATCCGCCAGCACCATACCCTGACACAGCAGCTGTTTGGCTGGCTCGTCAGAGTTCACCAGGCCCGCATCGCGCATCAGCTTGTGGAAGAAGCGGAAGTAGAGCAGGTGCATGATGGCGTGTTCGATCCCGCCGATGTAGATGTCGACCGGCAGCCAGTAGTTTGCTGCATCGGAATCCAGCATGCCTTCCTGATACTGCGGACAGGTATAGCGCGCGTAGTACCAGGAGGACTCCATAAAGGTGTCGAAGGTGTCGGTTTCACGCAGCGCAGGCATGCCGTTCACGGTGGTCTTCGCCCACTCAGGATCGGCTTTGATCGGGCTGGTGATGCCGTCCATAACCACGTCTTCCGGCAGGATCACCGGAAGCTGATCTTCCGGGGTTGGCAGAACGGTGCCATCTTCCAGAGTGACCATCGGGATTGGCGCGCCCCAGTAACGCTGACGGGAAACCCCCCAGTCGCGCAGACGGTAGTTAACTTTACGCTCGCCAACGCCCAGTGCGGCCAGTTTGTCAGCAATAGCGTTAAAGCCCTCTTCGAAGCTCAGGCCGCTGAATTCGCCAGAGTTGAACAGGGTGCCTTTTTCGGTCAGCGCCTGTTCGGACAGGTCCGGCTCAGAGCCGTCTGCCGCGAGGATAACCGGTTTGATCGCTAGGCTGTATTTGGTGGCAAATTCGTAGTCGCGCTGATCGTGACCCGGAACGGCCATCACCGCGCCCGTACCGTACTCCATCAGTACGAAGTTGGCTGCCCAGACCGGGATCGCTTCGCCGGTCAGCGGGTGCGTGGCGTAGAAACCGGTAGCAACGCCTTTCTTCTCCATGGTCGCCATATCGGCTTCGGCCACTTTGGTGTTGCGGCATTCGTCGATGAAGGCAGCCAGTTCCGGATTGTTCTCTGCCGCTTTCTGCGCCAGCGGGTGACCTGCGGCCACGGCCAGATAGGTCGCACCCATAAAGGTGTCCGGGCGGGTGGTGTAAACGGTCAGTTTCTGATCGTAGTTCTCAACGTTGAAGGTGATTTCCACCCCTTCAGAACGGCCGATCCAGTTGCGCTGCATGGTTTTCACGGTATCTGGCCAGTGATCCAGATTATCCAGATCGCTCAGCAGTTCGTCAGCGTAAGCGGTGATTTTGATAAACCACTGCGGGATCTCTTTACGCTCAACCTTGGTGTCGCAGCGCCAGCAGCAGCCGTCGATAACCTGTTCGTTCGCGAGAACGGTCTGATCGTTCGGGCACCAGTTAACGGCGGAGGTCTTCTTGTAGACCAGCCCTTTTTTGTACAGTTCGGTGAAGAACTTCTGCTCCCAGCGGTAGTATTCCGGGGTGCAGGTCGCCAGCTCGCGGCTCCAGTCATAGCCAAAGCCCAGCATCTTGAGCTGGTTTTTCATGTAGGCGATGTTGTCGTAGGTCCATGGCGCCGGTGCGGTGTTGTTTTTTACCGCAGCGCCTTCAGCTGGCAGGCCGAACGCATCCCAGCCGATCGGCTGCAGGACGTTTTTACCCAGCATGCGCTGATAGCGGGCGATCACATCACCGATGGTGTAGTTACGCACGTGGCCCATGTGTAGTCGGCCAGAAGGATAGGGAAGCATCGACAGGCAGTAATACTTCTCTTTGCTCTCGTCTTCGGTGACTTCAAAAGTGCGCTTCTCGTCCCAGTGTTGCTGGACTTTCGATTCTATCTCTTCCGGGCGGTATTGCTCTTGCATGGCAGCCAGTGGTCCTGTGTTCAATACAGCTACAAACGTAGCCAATGGATGTGGTAATTCAGATCCGCATAGCATAGCCCAAACGCCCGCGTCAAAACAGCCTTTACCTCAAAAGCGCCTTGCAGGAATTTACGCAGAGTGTGGATGACCTGACAAAGCGGGGCGCAAATAAGGTCTATCATTAGAGAGAGTTACTTACCCAGGAGGCAAATGATGAACAAGGTTGCTCAATTTTACCGTGAACTGGTCGCCACATTAACCGAACGTCTGCGTAATGGTGAGCGTGATATTGATGCGCTCGTCGAGCAGGCGCGCCTGAGGGTGACGCAGACGGGTGAGTTAACACGTACTGAAGTGGAAGAGGTGACCCGGGCGGTGCGCCGCGATCTGGAAGAGTTCGCCCGCAGCTACGAAGAGAGTCAGGATGAGGTCGCCGACAGCGTCTTTATGCGGGTGATTAAGGAGAGTCTGTGGCAGGAGCTGGCGGATATCACCGATAAAACGCAGCTGGAGTGGCGCGAGGTATTCCAGGATCTCAATCATCATGGGGTGTATCACAGTGGAGAAGTGGTTGGGCTGGGTAATCTGGTTTGCGAGAATTGCCATTTTCATCTGGCGATCTATACGCCGGATGTCCTGCCGGCCTGCCCGAAGTGCGGGCACGATCAGTTCCAGCGTCGCCCCTTTGAGCCCTGAAATAACGCTGGCGTAACTGCCGCCAGCGTTATCTGAACCGGCACGGTGAATGCGCTGTGCCGGTTTCTGTTGCGCGCTATTTAGTATTAATTTCAGTCGCTTTAAAGGCCTGTGAGCCGCCCATATTGTTGGCGTATTTCTGCTTAGAGTTCAGAACCAACTTATTGGCGGACAGGCTGCCAGCTCCACAGGTTTTTAAGTTGAGGAAACCACATTTGTAACCTCCATTTACTACCTGCGTCGCGTCCAGCGTCATCGTCTGGGCCGCTTTCATGGTGCCCTGGTTAGTAATCTTGCCCTGGTTTTGCGTGTTGATGGTCAGGTCGCCCTTCGATTCAAGCAGCCCGGTGTTGAGCAGGTCTTTCTGGGTCAGAATATTCAACGTTCCGCCGATGATATTACCGGTATTGGTGGTGACATAGTTATCGAAGTTCATGTCGGCACTATTTCCACGAATGCTGCCACCATTGCTCAGCCAGTGGCTATGAGCGGTTAAGGACTTACCCACTTCCAGCATGCTTCCATAGTCTGTAATCAGGCTGCCGTTGGTGGCCAGTGCGATATCGTTACCAGAGATGATACCGGCGTTAGTAATTTCACCTGACGTCAGACTGCCATTTTTCGCCGCCTGAACTTGTGCTGTGGTGTAACCATAAATATCGCCGGTGACTTTAAGCGTGTCGCCGCCGAAACTGACGGACGTATTTTGCGCACGCAGAGAACCGCCGTGGTCGACGTTGCCAAGTACGTTGACCGAGGCCTGATTATCCGAACCTAACCAGGAGCCATAAGCGGTAGTCAGATTGCCGCCGGTGTTCACTGCCAGGGACTGGGCTGCATGGATTGTTCCTTTATTTTCCATGTTACCGGAGGCAGAAACGGCCATTGACCCGGTGTTGCTGATCTCACCAGTGTTAACAAGATTGCTCAGGGTATTGAGCATGGCGATGTTTTTGGTGGTAATGGTGCCTGAATTATTCAGTTCCCCAGCGGAGACCATCTGGGTCACGAAACCTTTGCCAACGATTTGGCCTTCGTTAATCAGGGAGCCATTGCTGCTCATCGCGAGGGTAGAATTGGCGATAATCGCTCCTTTATTGCGTACGCCAAAGCCCAGATTATTGCCGATCATGGTGATGCTGTTTGCTTTCACTCCACCCAGCATGCTGATATCGATGCTGTACTCCGGCATCAGAAGGTGCTTCAGGCTGGCCGATTTTTGGTGAGAGGTCAGTTTTCCTGTGCTGTTGTCAAAAGTAAAATTACCCCCGCCAATAATGGCGTTGGCGGCAGTGATGGTACCGTTGATATTGATGGCATCGGCCAGAATCACCGCATAGTTATTCGCCGCGTCCATTCCATCCTTACCGATGGTAATGTTGCCGCCAGTCACGTCATAGCTGCTGATGGCGCCGGTATCGCTAAAGTTCACTTTGCCGGTCGTCAGAACGGCTTTGTTGGTGTTGATGAAGCTGCAGCCTGAGCAGGTGATACCGTTTGGGTTAGCGATAACCATATCGGCTTTTTGCCCACCGACTTCAATAAAGCCCTGCAATGAACTGGATTTGTTGGAGATGACTTCATTTAAGATCACTGACGCACTGCCGTTGGTCAGGTTGTTATTTTTAGCGATATTGCCCAACGTATTATGGGTATAATTACTGCCATTGTTGTTGAGTATCATCCCCTTGCTGCCAACATTAAATTCGCGATACATATTATGCGATACCCCGGCAGCGTTTGGCGCCTCAATATCGATAATTTGCGTACCCGTCTGGTGGGTATAAATCGTGGGATCGGCATAGACAAATGAAGACGTTAACGCGGTTGCAAATGCAACATAAGAAAGTTTGAATTTAAACATTAATTTAGTCCTTTAAATAATACGAATCTGTAACGGTATTGAAAGAAGTTGAATGATTTGATTAGTGTTAATACCTCCACTGCAATGAAAAGCCCATATTGAATGCCTGCGAATGAAACGCATCGGGTTTTATTACTGGTGTACCGATAAAAATATCATATTGCGTTGAGAACTTTTCTCCACGCAATCCTGCAACGGCCCCCGATAATACTTTTCCCTGATTATATTGTTCACTTCCCGTCAGCCTGCCAATGTCCAGACCGGTATAAAATTGTTGACTGGTCGACGGAATATCCCAGATGAAATCGTTACGCCAGTACCAGCCCTGGTTACCGGACAATGTCCTTTCGCCATCGAAGCCACGTATGGTCCAGCGGTTGCCAATATTCATTTTATTATCCGTAGATAACAGGTCCGGACTGAACTGCGCACTGATTTGTGGAGCATAGGTAAATGAATCACCCGTCGCCGCAAATTTCATATAAGCCTGGAGTTCGGCATGCAGCACACGCGCTTGCTTATCATACAAGCCCGCTTTTTCTTCTGGAGTGGCTGAGGAGCTTAGCCAGGGCAATCTGTTTTGCATGCCCACCGAGGCCTCAACGACTTTATTGGCAAAGTAGCGCTGGTGGCGAAGCGTGACATCCCAGGCCGGGTTTTGCTTGCGCATAACGCGAAGTTCGCTGCCGCCAAAATAGTAACGTGAACGATTTTTGAAAATTTTCGCATCGAGGCTGGTTTTCTGCGTGCGGGTGTGTGAAAGCAGGCGCGTCACGGTCGCGCTGTAGTAGCGATTTTTACTCTCATAATCCGTTGTAGACCACCGTCCCCGAAACTGCTGAAGATACTCGCTCTGCGCAGCGTACAGGCTCAGATTCCAGTAGCCAAAGGGGATGGAGTAATAAATACTGCTATTTTTATTACCTTCATTGTGCTGGTTGAACTCAACGTCGCCGCCGCCCGCAACGTACAGAATGTCATTGAGCGACGCCATGTCATACAGGTAGAGCGCACCGCCGCCCAGATAACGCCCACTGGACCGGCTGCCCGCATCATTCAGCCATGCGCTAACCTGCCAGGGCTTTCCCATTTTTCGGGTCAGACGGATGTCTGTTTCGCTGAAGTTTTGCCCGGGTACCAGTTGCATATGGGCAGAGGATCCCGGGAGACGTTGCAGGTTTGCCATTCCCTGTTCGAGGTCGGGCAGGCGCAGAATATCGTCGCGGGAAAAGGGCAGCGAATTCCACAATGTGGTTCTTGTCACCGGTTCATCGGCGGAATAGGCGATGTGACCAATTTTTCCATAGGTCAGGGTCAGCCGTAATATGCCATTATCCAGGGACTGAGAGGGAACATCAATGAGCGAGGTAATATACCCTTTGGCAATTAATTCATTTTGCATCGTGCGGGCCAGTAAACGGATCCCTTCAATCCCAAGACATTTTGATTTCGCCTGAAAGATTATTTTTTTCAGCAGCCGCTGAGTCAGTTCATTATTCTCTGACTCAACGTTAATTTCGTTGATGAATTTACAGTTATTCTCTTCGGGAAAAATTATTTTCTCCTCTGCGGAATTAATCTGAGAGGGCTGATATTGTTGTTGCTGGGGAGTAAGCGAGGCTTCACGAGCCCGATCCTGTTCAGCCTGGTTGCTAACAGGATACGCCGTGCTGGCATTAGCATTATGACAAAGCGTAATAAAAATAATACAACCGGCAATCAAGCCGCTGTTACTGATTGACATGAAGCAATATCCATTTTGTTTCATTGGGCAGGTTATCATCTCTGCTTCTGAACATATGAATATCCTTCTCAAAATGTAAACAGATGCAGCGCCGCCACATTAACGCGACAGCGTTAATTTGAACAATAAAAACTATCTTAAGAATAAGTAAATAGCCCGGGCAAACTTGACGGAGAAGAACCAGGGGGGATAGGGTGAAAGGTTAACGAAAAGCAGTTTCTTAAGCCAGGCTCATATTCTCATTTAAAGATGAATTTGTATCTCAATTCGTGGATATCTGACTTTGACCGATGCGTTTTTCTTCAGTTGGAACACGCCCCTGCATTCAGGGGCGTGGGGGCTAGCTGTAAAATTTCAATCGCTCAGCCAGTAAATCAACAAAGGCTTCACGATCGATATCCGTCATGACCGTCGTATTCGGCGTATTGCCGGTCAGGAAATAATAATCGACCACCGTCATTCCCTGGGTATATTTTCCCTGCGTCTCAATGCCGACCCAGCGATCCACCGTGGTGAAGATCGCTGGTTTCAGCAGCCAGGCGATGGTGCAGGGATCGTGCAGCGGCGCGCCCTGGAAGCCCCACTTCTCGGTTTTGTGGTACTCCATAAAGAAATCAAGCAGCTCCGCGACGGTGGCCGCCACCGGGTTGCCGATCCGCCGAAAACGCTCGATATCTTCCGCCATAATTTGCGCCCGATGGGTCACGTCCAGACCGGCCATCACCACCGGAATGCCGGACTGGAAGACGATTTCAGCCGCTTCAGGATCGACAAAGATGTTGAATTCAGCCGCGGGTGTCCAGTTACCCAGCCCCATGGCACCGCCCATGATCACAATCCGGGCGATTTTAGCATGCAGCTCCGGGTGGCTATTCAGCAGCAGGGCGACGTTAGTTTGTGGGCCGGTAGCCACCAGCGTTACCGCTTCGGGGCTTTCGCGCAGTACTTTTGCCATCAGCTCTACGGCAGTGCAATCCAGCGGGGCAAAGCCCGGCTCGGGCAGGGCGGGGCCGTCAAGGCCGCTTTCCCCGTGGACGTTATCGGCAATAATCAGGTCGCGCATCAGGGGCTTAATTGCCCCGCCAGCCACCGGAATATCGCTGCGTTTCAGCAGGGTCAGCATCCGCAGCACGTTGCGCAGGGTTTTGTCCGGGGTCTGGTTTCCGGCAGAAGAGGTTACCGCTCTGAGTTCCAGTTCGGGTGAGGCAAGGGCCAGGACGAGTGCGATCGCGTCATCATGACCTGGGTCGCAATCAAGAATAATCGGTAGTGCCATAGCGTTCTCCGTTCACAGCATATGTGTGACAAGGTTAACGCTGTCATTGCTAATCGACGAGAAGAAGGGGTGTAAAACGTGAACAGGTGCGCAATCTGAGCGATTGCGCACCGGGGAGATTAATGCAGGATTTTGGCGAGGAAGTCTTTGGCGCGTTCGGATTGCGGGTTATTAAAGAACTCTTCTTTTGCAGAGTCCTCCACGATTTTACCCTCATCCATAAAGATCACGCGGTTTGCGACTTTACGCGCAAAGCCCATTTCGTGAGTGACCACCATCATGGTCATACCTTCCTGCGCCAGTTGAACCATAACATCCAGCACTTCATTGATCATCTCCGGGTCAAGTGCGGAGGTTGGCTCATCAAAAAGCATCGCCACCGGGTCCATACAGAGCGCACGGGCAATCGCCACACGCTGCTGCTGACCACCGGAGAGCTGCGCCGGGAATTTATCGGCATGGGCGGAGAGGCCCACGCGCTCCAGCAGTTTCAGCCCCTTCTCGCGTGCGGCCGCCTTATCGCGTTTGAGGACCTTCACCTGCGCCAGGGTCAGGTTCTCAATGATCGACAGATGCGGAAAGAGTTCGAAATGCTGGAACACCATCCCGACGTTAGAACGCAGCTTCGCCAGGTTGGTTTTCTTGTCATTTACTTTGGTGCCGTTGACGATAATCTCGCCCTGCTGCACTGGCTCGAGGCCGTTCACGGTTTTGATAAGCGTGGATTTTCCCGAGCCGGACGGCCCGCAAACTACCACTACCTCACCTTTTTTCACTTCCGTAGAGCAGTCGGTCAGCACCTGAAAGTGCCCATACCATTTAGAAACATTTTTCAGGGAAATCATTACACTGTCCTTTTCTTCAGCCAGCTGACCAACAGCGACGCGCTTAAACTAATTGCAAAATAGACCGCACCTGCGAACAGGATCATCTCAACCTGAGTCCCATCGCGCTCGCCGATGGTGGAGGCGGTGCGGAAGAAGTCTGCCAGGCTCAACACATAAACCAGAGAGGTATCCTGGAACAGCACGATACCCTGGGTCAGCAGCAGCGGAACCATGGCGCGGAACGCCTGCGGCAGAATGATAAGCTTCATCGACTGCCAGTGGGTCATGCCTAACGCCAGTGCAGCGCTGGACTGCCCGCGGGAGATACTCTGGATCCCGGCGCGGATAATCTCTGAATAGTACGCCGCCTCAAACATCGAGAAGGCCACCATCGCCGAGATCAGGCGGATATCGGACTTCGGCGACAGACCAAGCACATCCTGCAGCAGGCCCGGTACGATCAGGTAGAACCACAGCAGCACCATTACCAGCGGGATGGAGCGAAACACGTTGACGTAGGCAGTAGCAAACCAGGCGACAGGCTTAAAACTCGACAGGCGCATCACCGCCAGCAGGGTGCCCCAGACTATCCCGATAATGACCGCCGTCAGGGTGATCTTCAGGGTGATGATCAGACCATCAATCAGGTAGGGCAGGGAAGGAACAATGGAACTCCAGTCAAACTCGTACATTATTTGCCCCCCAGATTGCCCGGCAGGCGAACTTTACGTTCGACCAGGTTCATGACCAGCATAATCACTGCATTGATCAGCACGTAGGCCAGAGTAATGGCGGTGAAGGATTCCCACGCGTGGGCGGAGTAATCCAGCAGTTTGCCCGCCTGCGCGGCCATATCAACCAGACCGATGGTGGAGGCGATGGCCGAGTTTTTCACCAGGTTCATCATCTCCGAGGTCATCGGCGGCACAATCACGCGATAGGCATTCGGCAGCAGCACATAGCGGTAGGCCTGGGGTAAGGTCAGACCCATCGCCAGGGCAGCATTTTTCTGTCCGCGGGGCAGGGACTGGATCGCGGCGCGCACCTGCTCGCACACGCGGGCGGCAGTGAACAGACCCAGGCATAGCATGGAAGAGACAAAGAACTGAACGTTAGGATCCAGTTCAGATTTGAACCACATGCCAATATCTTCCGGCAGCAGTTCCGGGATAACCAGATACCAGGTAAAGAACTGCACGATTAACGGAACGTTACGGAACAGTTCGACGTAGCAGGTTCCCAGCGAGGAGAGAAAACGGTTAGGCACGGTACGTAAAATACCGAACAGCGAGCCGACGAGGAAGGCGATGATCCAGGCGGTGATCGACAGTGCGACAGTGACCTGAAAACCGCTCCACAGCCAGCCAAGATAGGTGGTGTTGCCGAACGGGGCTTGCTGCAGGAAAATGCCCCAGTTCCAGTCGATTGACATAATAAACTCCAGAAAAAAAAGGGTAGCAGCGCTACCCTCGAAGATTGGTGAGAAGCTTTAATGTTCGCGCTGAGTGGGGAACGACCACTCAACGTTTAGTCTGTCCGCGCTTCCCGACAATCGAGAGGGCAGGAGGTCCCGCCCCTTAATGGTTCTAATTAGTTAAGTGCTTTGTCATTCGGTTCTTTAAACAGAGCCTTCATGTCATCAGACAGCTCAAAGTTCATGTTCAGATTTTTTGGTGGGATTGGGTTCTTGAACCACTTATCGAACCATTTTTCCGCGTCGCCGGAGGTCTGAACCTGAGCGATGGTGTCATCGACCAGTTTCTTAAATTCCGCGTCGTCTTTACGCATCATGCAGCCATAGGCTTCTTTGGATTGCGCGGTGCCGACGATTTCCCAGTTGTCCGGTTTCTTCGCTTTCGCACGCTCACCGGCCAGCAGGGCATCATCCATCATAAACGCAACGGCGCGGCCGCTTTCCAGGGTACGGAAAGAGTCGCCGTGGTCTTTGGCGCTGATGATGCGCATGTCCATTTTCTTCTCTTCGTTCAGCTTGTGCAGCAGCACTTCAGAGGTGGTACCGGAGGTCACGACTACCGCTTTGCCTTTCAGGTCTGCGAAGTCTTTAATCTCGCCGCCTTTTTTGGTCAGCAGACGGGTACCGACCACGAAGATGGTATCGGAGAAGGCCGCCTGTTTCTGACGCTCAAGGTTGTTGGTGGTGGAGCCGCACTCAAAATCGAAGGTGCCGTTTTGCAGCAGCGGGATACGGTTTTGTGAAGTGATTGGGATCAGCTTCACTTCCAGGTCCGGTTTATTAAGCTTTTTCTTCACCGCGTCAACGATCGCGTTGGAGTAAGCCTGAGAGTAACCCACGACTTTTTGCGTGTTGTCGTAGTATGAGAACGGAACAGAGGATTCACGATGGCCGACCACAATCACGCCGTTTTTGGCGATTTTTTCCAGCGTACCGCCCGCTGCCGGGGCAGCATCTTCGGCGTGCACGACGCCCGCGGACAATCCCATTACCAGCATTGCTGTGGCCAGTTTACGTAATTGCATATCCAACTCCTTTTTTATCAACGTCAGGTGCGCATTGATATTCGGTGTGATGTTGTTATAACTCGCGCGATACGAGTGCAGTGTTATACGTGTTTGTTAACATTTAGTTTGGCTTAATGTAAAGATTTTGCTGCGTTATTGTTTATTTTTGCGAAGCGCGCCGCACCATTCAGAGGCATAAATCTGCCGTTGCACCGTTTCGGTGCTACCGGTGAACAATGCTGGTGCGACCGGGTTGCACGTTAAGCCAAATCGCGTTTGCGTGAATAAACAAAGCAATAGGCGTGCCAGAGTTGGGGAGAGTGGGGAATTGCCCGGCGGCGCTTTGCTTGCCGGGCCTACAAACGTAGGCCGGGTAAGGCGAAGCCGCCACCCGGCAACAGAGGGGAAATGTTACTTACGACGCTGACGAAGGCTCATCAGCACGGCGCCAAAGCCGAACAGCGCGGTCAGGATCCACAGCGGCCAGTTGCCGGTACGAGCGTAAGGCGTCAGCCCGGTCGTTGGCGTGACCTTCGCAGTCAGCACGTCGCGGGTAAACTGCGGCAGCATGGCCTGAATTTCACCCTGCGGGCCAATCACCGCCGTAATGCCATTGTTGGTACTGCGCAGCAGCGGACGCGCCAGCTCCAGGGAACGCATGCGCGCCATCTGGAAGTGCTGCCACGGGCCGATCGACTTACCGAACCAGGCATCGTTAGAGATGGTCAGGAGATAGTCGGTATTGGGACGGAAATTATCCCGCACCTGTTCACCGAGGATGATCTCGTAGCAAATGGCAGCGGTCAGCAGGAAGCCGTGGGCGCTCAGCTGAGGCTGAACGTAGGAGCCCCGGCTAAACGAGGACATCGGCAAATCGAAGAACGGCGCCAGCGGACGCAGAATCGACTCCAGCGGCACAAACTCACCAAAGGGGACCAGGTGATTTTTGTTGTAGCGGTTGGTCGACTCGTAGCTGTACGGGTTGTCTTTTCCTAGCGTGATGATGGTGTTGTAGGTGTCGTAACGGTTTTGCTTGTTCAGACGCGCATCCACAATACCGGTGATCAGGGTGGTGTCACGGGCGCGCAGCAGATCGTCCATCATGGCGAGAAAACGCTGCTGGTTGATCTCCAGATCCGGGATCGCCGACTCCGGCCAGATAATCAACTGGGATTTACCCATCTCTTTCTGGGTGGCATCCAGATAAATTTTCAGGGTGTTGATCAGCTGACCTTCATCCCATTTCAGCGACTGGGGAATATTGCCCTGCACCATCGACACCTGGGTGGCGCGTTCCGGCTCAAGGGTAAACCACTGGATATAACGCAGTGGGAAAGGCAGGGCAAAGAGGATCAGCGCCGCCGCCAGCGGACGCCAGTTGCGCTGTACCAGCGCTAGTACCAGCAGGCCGCTCACCACCATCAGCAGGAAGTTGATCGCCTCGACGCCCATTACCGGCGCCAGCCCTTTCAGCGGCCCGTCGATCTGGCTGTAGCCAAACTGCAGCCAGGGGAAGCCGGTCAGCACCCAGCCGCGCAGGAATTCGCTGCACTGCCAGACTACCGGGGCGGCAATCGCCACCCGCAGCCAGCTGGTTTTCGGCCACAGGCGCGACAGAATACCGGCAAACAGACCGGTATAGAGCGAGAGGTACGCCGCCAGCAGCACCACGAGGAAGATATTCACCGGTCCCGGCATGCCGCCAAATTGCGCGATACTGACGTAAACCCAGTTAATACCGGAGCCAAACAGGCCCAGTCCCCAGAAATAGCCAATCGCCGCCGCCTGTACAGGACGTCGGTTCAGGGTCAGCCCCTGAAGTCCCATCAGGGAGAGGAGGGCCGCAGGCCAGAAGTCATAAGGGGAAAAAGCCAGCGTACCGCTGGCTCCGAGGATCAGCGCCAGCAGCAGACGTACGCGCTGGCGTTCAAGCAGTGGGGCAAATGCCATTTAAATCAATCATCCAGTGTGGGTTGCGGAGCGTCGTCCGGCATTCTTACATGAACCTGAATAATACGTCGACTGTCGGCCATCGCGACCTTGAACTGGTAACCGTCTATTTCCACGGTTTCACCGCGTGCCGGAAGATGCCCAAAGGCCTGCATCACCAGCCCGCCGATGGTATCCACTTCTTCATCGCTGAAGTGGGTGCCAAAGGTGTCATTGAAGTCTTCGATTGGCGCCAGCGCACGCACGGTCCAGGTGTGGCGGCTCAGCTGACGGAAGTCGATATCCTCTTCTTCGTCATACTCGTCTTCGATTTCACCCACGATCAGTTCAAGAATATCTTCGATGGTGACCAGGCCCGAAACGCCGCCAAATTCATCGATAACAATCGCCATGTGGTAACGTTGAGAACGAAACTCTTTCAGCATGCGGTCTACCCGCTTGCTTTCCGGAACAACCACCGCCGGACGTAACACTTTTTCCATGCTGAAGGCTTCTGACTCGCTGCGCATAAACGGCAGCAGATCTTTGGCCATCAGAATTCCTTCGATGTGATCTTTGTCTTCGCTGATGACCGGGAAACGCGAGTGGGCAGACTCGATGATGACGTCGAGGCACTCTTCCAGGGTCTGGTTACGTTTCAGGGTAATCATCTGCGAGCGGGGGATCATGATATCGCGAACGCGTTGGTCTGCGATGTCCATTACCCCTTCGAGCATTTCGCGCGTATCTTCGTCGATAAGGTCGTTCTGCCCGGAGTCACGGATCAGCTCCAGAAGTTCGTCACGGTTTTTAGGTTCACCGTGGAACAGCTGGCTCAGGAGGAGGGAGAAAAATCCCTTTTTGCTGGTTGGAGTGTCGCTACTGTGTGAATTGTCGTCGCTCATGGCGTTTGTTAAGGGTTCTCATGTTGATTTAAAACTGCCGTCGCGGACCTGGGTCTGACGCGACGGCACATTATGTCAGTCCGGCGTAAAAGCGCCGAACAGACTACTCTTTCTCGGCAATGTACGGATCCTCATAGCCCAGAGCAAGCATTATCTCTGTCTCGAGGGACTCCATCTCTTCAGCTTCATCATCTTCAATATGATCGTAGCCCAGCAGATGCAGGCTTCCGTGCACCACCATGTGCGCCCAGTGGGCCTCAAGCGGTTTCTGCTGCTCTTTCGCTTCCTGCTCAACCACCTGCCGGCAGATGATCAAATCACCCAGCAGCGGCAGTTCGATGCCCGGCGGCGCTTCAAACGGGAAAGAGAGCACGTTGGTCGGCTTATCTTTCCCACGATAGGTCAGGTTCAGGTCATGACTTTCTGCTTCATCCACCAGGCGAATCGTGACTTCTGACTCTTCCTGAAACTGAGGGATGACGGCATTCAGCCACGCCTGGAACTGGCTCTCTTCCGGCAGGCCGGCGTTATCTTCACAGGCCAGCTGTAAATCGAGGATCACCTGACTCATTTCTGCTCTTGCTCCTGGGCTTCGCGTTTGCGTTCCGCTGCCTGTTCTGCTTTACGTTTTTGATCTGCTGCTTCCCACGCTTCATATGCCGTGACGATGCGGGCAACCACCGGGTGGCGCACCACGTCTTCGCTGTGGAAGAAGTTAAAGCTGATTTCGTCCACTTCGGACAATACTTCAATGGCGTGACGCAGACCTGATTTGGTGCTGCGCGGCAGGTCGACCTGGGTGATATCCCCGGTGATCACCGCTTTGGAGTTAAAACCAATACGGGTCAGGAACATCTTCATCTGTTCGATGGTGGTGTTCTGGCTCTCATCCAGAATGATGAACGCATCGTTCAGGGTACGACCGCGCATATAGGCCAGCGGAGCCACTTCGATGACGTTACGTTCAATCAGTTTTTCGACCTTCTCGAAGCCGAGCATCTCAAACAGCGCATCGTACAGCGGGCGCAGGTAAGGATCGACCTTCTGGCTCAGATCGCCAGGCAGGAAGCCCAGCTTCTCGCCCGCTTCAACGGCCGGACGGGTGAGCAGAATACGGCGGATCTCCTGGCGCTCCAGGGCATCCACGGCGGCCGCCACCGCAAGGTAGGTTTTACCGGTACCCGCCGGGCCGACGCCAAAGGTGATGTCATGATCGAGAATATTGGCGATGTACTGCGCCTGGTTTGGCGTGCGCGGCTTAATGACGCCACGCTTGGTCTGGATATGGATAGCTTTGCCGAAGTCCGGCACGCTCTCCGCGCTCTGCTCCAGCACCCGCGTTTCTTTGATCGCCAGATGAATCTGTTCCGGCTCAATATCCTGAATTTCACCGCGCATCGGGGCGGTATCAACGTACAGGCTGCGGAGGATATCCGCAGCGGCATTGACGCAAATTGCGCGTCCGGTGAGTTTGAACTGGTTATCGCGACGATTAATCTCGATACCCAGACGTCGCTCCAGTTGTTTGATGTTGTCATCAAACGGCCCGCACAGGCTCAGCAGGCGAGCGTTGTCTGCTGGCTCAAGGGTAATTTCACGTGTATCTATATTCAAACCGTTCCTCTTAATGTCCTGGATGCCATAAGGCAGTGGGTCTGTCTTAAGAAAGTATTCACGCCACAGAATAAAGGCGCAAGCATTGCGAAGGATATGGGGGAGAGAAGAGGGGAAAACAAGGCCTGCCAGAAATGACAGGCCAGAGGGATTATGGCTGATATACGCCGACACCCAGATCGCTTTCTTTACGGGTACGGGCAATCACCGACTCCGGAGATTCGACGACGCGCAGGCCCATTTCATCTTCGGTGCGCACCAGTTTTCCACGCAGGGAGTTGGTCAACACCTCAAGAATTTCAATATCAACGAACTTGCCCACCAGGTCCGGCGTACCTTCGAAGTTCACCACGCGGTTGTTCTCCGTTCGGCCAGAGAGCTGCATGATGCTCTTACGTGAAGTGCCTTCCACCAGCACGCGCTGCACGGTGCCAAGCATCCGACGGCTCCAGGCGTTAGCCTGCTGGTTGATGCGATCCTGCAGAATATATAGACGCTGCTTTTTCACCTCATCCGGCACATCGTCCACCATATCGGCAGCAGGCGTACCCGGACGGGCCGAGAAGATGAAGCTGTAGCTCACGTCGAAGTTCACATCACCAATAACCTTCATGGTGCGTTCAAAATCTTCGTCCGTTTCACCCGGGAAGCCGACGATAAAGTCAGAGCTGATCTGAATGTCCGGGCGCGCTTCACGCAGCTTGCGGATAATCGCCTTATATTCCAGCGCGGTGTGGGTGCGGCCCATCAGGTTCAGCACGCGGTCAGAACCACACTGGATCGGCAGGTGCAGGAAGCTCACCAGCTCCGGCGTATCCCGGTAGACATCAATGATGTCATCGGTGAATTCAATCGGGTGGCTGGTGGTGAAGCGAATGCGGTCGATGCCGTCAATGGCCGCCACCAGACGCAGCAGTTCAGCAAAGGAGCCGGTGCTGCCGTCGTAGTTCTCGCCGCGCCAGGCGTTCACGTTCTGGCCGAGCAGGTTCACTTCACGTACGCCCTGCGCCGCGAGCTGAGCAATTTCAAAAAGAATGTCGTCGCAAGGGCGGCTGACTTCCTCCCCGCGGGTGTAAGGCACCACGCAGTAGGTACAGTATTTGTTGCAGCCTTCCATAATGGAGACGAAGGCGGTTGGGCCATCGGCGCGCGGTTCCGGCAGACGGTCAAATTTTTCGATTTCCGGGAAGCTGACGTCGATGATCGCTTTGCGCTGGCCGGTTCCGCGCACGGAGTTGATCATCTCCGGCAGACGGTGCAGGGTCTGCGGGCCAAAAATAATATCGACGTAGTGGGCGCGCTGGCGGATCAGCTTGCCTTCCTGCGAGGCGACACAGCCGCCGACGCCGATGATCACGTCTGGTCTTTTTTGTTTGATCAGCTTCCAGCGACCTAACTGATGAAAGACTTTCTCCTGCGCCTTCTCACGGATCGAGCAGGTGTTCAGCAGCAACACGTCTGCCTCTTCCGCCACGTCGGTGAGTTGATACCCATGGGTGGCATCCAGCAGATCGGCCATCTTTGATGAATCGTACTCGTTCATCTGACAGCCCCAGGTTTTTATATGGAGTTTTTTTGTCATCGACTTGCTCGTGCTCAGGATTGCAGGGCGCGTATTGTAATGCTTTGGTGCGGTTGTGACCAGTATGAAGGTTCCCGGACTCAGGGCGAAAAAATCCGGTAAACTTAAGGGATTCTCAAATAAGGACAAATGACCATGACTATCCAACAAACCGGGATCGCCGTTGTCGGCGGCGGTATGGTCGGCGGGGCGCTGGCGCTGGGGCTGGCGCAACAGGGTTTCGACGTAACGGTTATCGAACAGGCGCCGCCGCCTGCCTTTGACGCTTCTCAGCAGCCTGATGTTCGCATCTCCGCTATCAGCGCCGCGTCGGTCGATCTGCTTCGCGGGCTGGACGTGTGGGACGCGATCCTGGCGATGCGCGCGCACCCGTATCGCCGCCTGGAGACCTGGGAGTGGGAAAATGCCCATGTGGTTTTTGACGCCGCGGAGCTCAAACTCCCCCTGCTGGGGTATATGGTTGAAAATACCGTTCTGCAGCAGGCGCTCTGGCAGGCGCTGGAGACGCATCCCAGGGTCACGCTGCGCGTCCCCGCGTCGGTGAAGCATCTGCATCGCCACAACGATCAACATCTGATTGAGCTGGATAGCGGTGAGCAGCTGGCGGTAAAACTGCTGGTGGGCGCCGACGGGGCGAATTCCCGGGTGCGGGAGCTGGCGGGGATCGGCATTCACGCCTGGCAATACCAACAATCCTGCATGCTGATTACCGTCGCCTGTGAGAACGAGCCGGGCGACAGCACCTGGCAGCACTTTACCCCGAACGGTCCGCACGCCTTTTTACCGCTGTTCGATCGCTGGGCCTCCCTGGTGTGGTACGACACCCCTGCACGTGTTCGCCAGCTACAGGGGCTGTCGATGGAACAGTTGCAGCGCGAAATTGCTCACCATTTCCCGGCACGGCTGGGTAAGGTAACGCCCGTCGCCGCGGGGGCCTTCCCGCTGACGCGTCGTCACGCCCTGCAGTACGCGCAGGAAGGGCTGGCGCTGGTCGGCGATGCTGCGCACACCATTCATCCGCTGGCGGGGCAGGGCGTTAACCTCGGCTATCGTGACGTCGACGCGCTGATAGATGTACTCACCAATGCCCGCAACCACGGCGAAGCCTGGGCCAGCCATCAGGTGCTTAAGCGGTATCAGACCCGACGGATGGCGGACAACTTCATTATGCAGTCCGGAATGGATCTGTTTTACGCCGGGTTCAGCAACGATCTGGGACCGCTGCGCGTCCTGCGTAATGTGGGGTTGATGGCGGCGCAGCGCGCGGGCGGACTGAAACGTCAGGCGCTGAAATACGCCTTAGGGCTTTAAAACTCTTGTAGGCCGGGTAAGGCGAAGCCGCCACCCGGCATGACTTTTAGAAACGCAGAAAAGCAAAAAGCTCGCCGAAGCGAGCTTTTTTAGTGTGGCTGGGGTGCAGGGATTCGAACCCCGGAATGCTGGTATCAGAAACCAGTGCCTTACCGCTTGGCGACACCCCAATGGCGTTAAACAATAAACATCTAACGACTTTTTAAATTGGCTGGGGTACGAGGATTCGAACCTCGGAATGCTGGTATCAGAAACCAGAGCCTTACCGCTTGGCGATACCCCAACAATTTTTTTAGTTTACCGACAGAATCGATAAATCACTAATATGGTGGCTACGACGGGATTCGAACCTGTGACCCCATCATTATGAGTGATGTGCTCTAACCAACTGAGCTACGTAGCCAGTACTGCTTTCTTCGATGGCTGGGGTACCTGGATTCGAACCAGGGAATGCCGGTATCAAAAACCGGTGCCTTACCGCTTGGCGATACCCCAATAACCGCGGAGAACCGCAAAATCGAAGAAATATGGCTGGGGTACCTGGATTCGAACCAGGGAATGCCGGTATCAAAAACCGGTGCCTTACCGCTTGGCGATACCCCATCCGTGCAACGCTTTTATGGGAATGGTGCGGGAGGCGAGACTTGAACTCGCACACCTTGCGGCGCCAGAACCTAAATCTGGTGCGTCTACCAATTTCGCCACTCCCGCAAAAAAGATGGTGGCTACGACGGGATTCGAACCTGTGACCCCATCATTATGAGTGATGTGCTCTAACCAACTGAGCTACGTAGCCATCTTTTTTTCGCGTTACCTTATCGGCGTTGCGGGGCGCATTATGCGTATAGACCCTTGCAGCGTCAACACCTTTTTCATCGAAAATGTCTGGAATGTGACTGTTTGGTTAGGTTGCGAACAGCGTGGCCGAATATTCGGCAATTATTGGTTATTAATCGATTTTGTCCAGCAAAACGCGAGGCAAAAAAAGAGGCCCCGAAGGGCCTCATGGCAAATTTTATTGCTTATTTATACGCAGACTGGTGCACGCCTACGGCACGGCCTGACGGATCGTTCATGGTTTTGAAGGCTTCATCCCACTCAATGGCTTTCGCAGAGGAGCAGGCGACGGAAGGGCCGCCCGGGACACACTCTGCTGCGCTTGGCAGCGGGAACAGCTCTTCGAAGATCTCACGGTACAGATAGGCTTCTTTTGAACCCGGCGTGTTGTACGGGAAGCGGAAGCTGGCGGTTTCCAGTTGTTGATCGGAAATCTGCTTCGCGGCCACCTCTTTCAGGGTATCGATCCAGCTGTAACCTACGCCGTCAGAGAACTGCTCTTTCTGACGCCAGGCCACGCTTGCCGGCAGGTAAGATTCAAAACATTCGCGCAGGATATGTTTTTCCATTTTGCCGTTGCCGCACATCTTATCCTGCGGGTTGATACGCATGGCCACGTCGAGGAATTTCTTATCCAGGAAGGGCACGCGTGCTTCCACACCCCAGGCAGACATCGCTTTGTTGGCGCGGGCGCAGTCAAACATGTGCAGCGCCTGCAGCTTACGTACCGTCTCTTCGTGCAGCTCTTTAGCGTTCGGCGCTTTATGGAAGTACAGGTAACCGCCGAACACTTCGTCAGACCCTTCGCCGGACAGCACCATTTTGATACCCATGGCTTTGATTTTACGCGACATCAGGTACATCGGCGTGGAGGCGCGGATGGTGGTCACGTCATAGGTTTCAATGTGATAGATAACGTCACGGATCGCATCCAGCCCTTCCTGCACCGTAAAGTGAATTTCATGGTGGACGGTGCCGAGATGGTTAGCCACTTCCTGTGCGGCTTTCAGATCCGGAGATCCTTCCAGACCAACGGCGAAGGAGTGCAGCTGCGGCCACCAGGCTTCGGAGCGCTCCTGATCCTCCACGCGGCGGGCGGCGTATTTTTTGGTGATCGCCGAGATCACGGACGAGTCCAGACCGCCGGAGAGCAGCACGCCATAAGGCACGTCTGACATCAGGTGGCTTTTTACCGCCTCTTCCAGCGCCTGGGTCAGCTCGACTTTGTCGGTAACGTTGTCTTTAACGGCATCGTAATCGAACCAGTCGCGTTGATAGTAAGAGCGGATCTCGCCATCTTTACTCCACAGGAAGCTCCCTGCCGGGAACTCTTTAATGGTGCGGCACACCGGCACCAGGGCTTTCATCTCTGATGCCACATAGAAGTTGCCGAATTCGTCGTGGCCCATATACAGCGGGATAATCCCGATGTGGTCGCGGCCAATCAGATACGCATCTTTTTCGCTGTCGTACAGGGCGAAGGCGAACATCCCCTGCAGCTCATCGAGGAACTCCGGGCCTTTCTCCTGATACAGGGCGAGGATCACTTCACAGTCAGAACCGGTCTGGAAGGCATAACGATCGCCGTACTCCGCACGCAGCGCCTGGTGGTTGTAGATCTCACCGTTGACCGCCAGGGCATGGGTTTTTTTCTCGTTATAGAGCGGCTGGGCACCGGCGTTAACGTCGACAATCGACAGACGTTCATGGGCCAGAATCGCTTTATCGCTGGCGTAGACACCGGACCAGTCCGGGCCGCGATGGCGCATCAGACGGGACAATTCCAGTGCTTTTTTACGCAGTTCGCCTGCGTCAGTTTTAATATCCAGTACGCCGAAAATTGAACACATAACCTTCTCCATTAACCCTGTTGCAGTGTGATGTTGCTTGCTTATGAAAATGCCGCAAAAGGGGAGGAGCGGCAAGCGTTTTGCCGGGTAAAGGAGAAAAAGTGCAATGGTCATTGCTGAATGTTGAAAAAAGCGTATGACTTGAGCTGGTTTATTGAAGATTATTCAATGAATGACGGTTTTGTTTAGATGTGACTCTGTTTTTACTACGTCAAAATGAAAAAACCACGTCCGGGGACGTGGTTTCAGGTTACAGAACGTCGATTTCCGCGACCGAGGGGTAAATCCAGCTCGGCCGGAACGGCATCGAATCAATATCATCGAGGGTCGATACCCCTGACAGCACCAGAATGGTCTCCAGCCCGGCCTGGAAGCCGGCCAGAATATCGGTGCGCAGGTTGTCACCTACAATCACCGTATCTTCCGAGTGGGCCTGCATTTTGTTGAGCGCCGCGCGAATGATCCACGGGCTTGGCTTACCGACATAAAAGGGCGTACGGCCGGAGATCTTCTCAATACCGGCACAGAGCGCGCCACAGGCCGGGTAGAAGCCGCGGCCGTGGGTATCAGGGTTGGTGGCGATAAATCGGGCACCGTTGGCGACGAAGAAGGCTGCCTTATGCATCATCTCCCAGTTATAGGAGCGTGTCTCGCCGACGATCACGAAATCGGGATTCACATCGGTGATGGTGAAGCCTGCTTTGTATAGCTCATGGATCAGCGCGCCTTCGCCCACTACATAGGCTTTTTTACCTTCCTGACGCTTCAGAAAATCTGCGGTGGCCATCGCCGAGGTATAAAACACGCTGTCGGGCACGTCGACACCGGCAGTAGCGAAGCGGTTCGCCAGATCCTGTCCGGTCTGCGACGGGAAGTTGGTGAGCAGAACCAGCGGCATGCCTTTTTCCATGATGCGGTTAAGAAATTCTGCTGCGCCCGGCACGGCAACGTTGTCGTGCATCAGCACGCCGTCGATATCACAAATAACATTCTTAATGGTCATGGACTTCCCGACATCAAAAAAAGAAGGCGTCACTATAAAACGCTGTCAGCTTTCCAGCAAACGCTGCAACAGGATACCGTTAAGCATGGCGCGTTTTACCAGCGCAAAGGCGCCGATCGCTGAACGGTCATTCAGCGCGGAGCGGACCACGGGCAGATTCTGGCGAAACGCCTTCAGCGCCTGGGTATTGATGCACCCCTCAATGGCGGGCAGCAGCACTTTTTCGGCTTCGGTAATTTCGCCCGCGATCACCACTTTTTGCGGGTTAAACAGGTTGATGGCAATGGCAATAGTTTTGCCAAGGTGACGGCCGACCTGTTCGATGACTTCGCTGGCCAGGGCGTCGCCCTTGTTGGCGGCCTTGCAGATAGCGTTGATTTTACAGTCGTCCAGCGTAATGCGGCTCTGGTAACCCTGCTCCAGCAGATGACGCACGCGCTGCTCAATGGCGGCGTTGGCAGCCACCGTTTCCAGACAGCCAAAGTTGCCGCAGTGGCAGCGCTCACCCAGCGGATCAACCTGAATGTGGCCAATCTCGCCGACGTTACCGTTACGGCCAATAAAAATGCGCCCGTTGGAGATGATCCCGGCCCCCGTCCCCCGGTGAACACGCACCAGAATAGAGTCTTCACAATCCTGGCTCGCACCAAAGTAGTGCTCCGCCAGCGCCAGGCTACGGATATCGTGGCCCACAAAGCAGGTGACGGCGAAGCGTTTTTCCAGGGCGTCGATCAGCCCCCAGTTTTCAACCTGAATATGCGGCATATAGCGGATCACGCCGCTTTCGGGGTCGACAAGCCCGGGCAGGATCACCGAAATGGCGATCAGCTCGCGGATTTTGCGTTGGCAGGACTCGATAAACAGCTCGATGGCGTTGAGCAGGGCGTGCTCAAGGGTCTCTTGCGTGCGTTCCGGCAGGGAGTAGTGCTCTTCTGCAACCGCTTTGCTGCTCAGGTCGTACAGCGTCAGGGTGGCATCATGACGTCCAAGGCGCACGCCGATGGCGTGAAAATGGCGGGTTTCGGTCACAATGGAGATCGCGCGACGGCCCCCGGTGGAGGCCTGCTGATCCACTTCTTTAATTAACCCGCGCTCAATGAGCTGGCGGGTAATTTTCGTCACGCTGGCGGGGGCAAGCTGGCTCTGTTCTGCAATCTGGATCCGCGAGATGGGTCCATGCTGGTCAATCAGTCGATATACCGCCGCACTGTTCAGCTGCTTTACCAGATCAACGTTACCAATTTGAGCTTGTCCGCCAGGTGTCATACGTTTACTTACTCTGTGACGACCTCGTTACCATTAACGATGGTCTTGATGATTTTATAATCGTGTGTGAATGCGGTGAGGTTAGCCACCATGCCAGGTGCAATACTGCCCAGCTGCTTGTCCACGCCAATCGCACGTGCCGGGTAGAGGGTTGCCATACGCAACACTTCATCCAGAGCAATGCTGCAATGTTCCACCAGATTGCGCACGCCTTCGATCATGGTCAGGGCCGAACCGCTTAAGGTTCCGTTCTCATCCACACACAGTCCATTCCGGTAGTATATTGTTTTACCAGCAAAAATGAACTGTTCAATATTTGCCCCCGCCGGTGCCGTGGCATCTGTGACCAGACACAGCTTGTCGCCTTTCAGGCGTTTGGCGTTACGCACGTTGGCATAATCTACGTGTAACCCGTCGGCAATGATGCCGCAATAGACGTCCGGCTCATCGAAGATCGCCCCGGTCAGACCCGGCTCACGCCCGGTGATGTACGGCATGGCGTTATAAAGATGGGTAGCAAAGGTGATACCGGCCCGGAAGCCAACTTTGGCCTCTTTCAGCGTGGCGTTGGAGTGCCCGGCTGAAACCACAATTCCTGCGCCCGCCAGCTTGCCGATGACCTCTGGATCGACCATTTCTGGCGCCAGGGTCACTTTGGTGATCACATCCGCGTTGGCACAGAGGAAATCGACCAGCTCGCCGTCAGGTTTACGCACGAAGCTCGGGTTATGGGTGCCTTTCTTGACGATATTCAGCCACGGACCTTCAAGGTGCAGGCCCAGCGCCTGGTGCGGGTATTTCGCCAGGTATTCACGCATCACGCGAATGCCCTGTTTCATCAGATCGTCGCTGGTGGTGATCAGCGTTGGCAGATAGCTGGTGCAGCCCGATCTTTCGTTGGCGCGCTGCATAATCTCCAGCGTCTCAACCGTGACGGCATCCGCTGTATCATTGAACTGCACGCCGCCACAGCCGTTAAGCTGTACGTCGATAAAACCGGGGGAGAGGATTGCCCCATTGAGCGAGCGTTGTTCTATTTCCGTCGGCAGTTCGGCCAGCGGGCAGACACGTTCAATCAGGCCATTTGCGATCACAATCGCATGGTCATCCAGAATTTCATGGCCGGTATAAATCCGACCGTGGGTTAAAGCGTACATAACGACCCCCGGTATAAAAATAGCATCCCGCCTCTGCAAACAGAGGCGGCGTTACATTACAGACCTTTAATGTTTTCTGCTTCTAATTCGTTGAAATATTTCAACGTCTTCACTTTCAGTTCCATCGTGGACGGCTCATCGCACACCACTACCGCTTTCGGATGCAGCTGCAGGCAGCTGATGGTCCACATGTGGTTGACGTTGCCTTCAACGGCCGCCTGTAGCGCCTGCGCTTTCACGCCGCCCAGCACCAGAATCATCACTTCTTCCGCGTCCAGCAGGGTACCCACACCAACGGTCAGGGCGTATTTTGGCACCTGGTTCACGTCGCCATCAAAGAAACGCGAGTTTGCCACACGGGTGTCATGGGTCAGGGTTTTGATACGGGTACGGGACGCCAGAGACGAGGCCGGTTCGTTAAATGCGATATGACCGTCGTTGCCCACGCCACCCATGAACAGGTGAATTTTGCCGTAAGCGCGAATTTTTTCTTCATAATGACGGCATTCAGCATCGATATCCGGCGCATTACCATCCAGCAGGTTAATATTTCCCGGCTGAATATCAATGTGATCAAAGAAATTACGGTGCATGAAGCTATGGTAGCTTTCCGGATGATCTTTTGGCAGGCCAACGTACTCATCCATGTTGAAAGTGACAACATGTTCGAAACTTACCTGGCCCGCTTTATGCATCTCAACCAATGCTTTATAGGCAGTAAGAGGTGTGCCACCGGTTGGCAGGCCGAGCACAAAAGGACGATCGGCAGTCGGTTTAAACGCATTGATACGGTTTACAATATGGCGGGCAGCCCATTTACCGACTTGTTCTGCAGTTGCCAGGGGGATCAGTCTCATTATTCACCTCTAAAGATTTCATAAAAGATGGCGGATTGCTTGTCCGGGTATGATTAAGACTAACCTGGTTCACACCGAGAGGGGGCAATTCGTCTTGATTTTTCGTATCATAAAATAAGTTTTGGCAGTTTGCCAGTGCAGGGGAGGGTGATAAACAATATTTGGTGACAAAACTCACAAAAAGTACGCGTTTAATTTGCGATACGAATTAATTTTCCACACACTCAGTCAGCCAGTGAATCATCAACTGTATTTACAAGTTAGTGACACAATAAAAACACAGCTGAGAACACACCGTTAACGGGGTCTCATAGGGGGAACAAATTGAGCATTTTAGGTTACTTACAAAAGGTTGGCCGCGCCTTAATGGTGCCGGTCGCCACGCTGCCAGCGGCAGCAATACTGATGGGTGTCGGGTACTGGATTGACCCTGTGGGTTGGGGTGGGGACAACGCGTTAGCGGCGTTCTTCATTAAGTCCGGTTCTGCCATTATCGATAACATGTCCGTACTGTTTGCCATTGGTGTGGCTTATGGTATGTCCAAAGATAAAGACGGTGCTGCGGCACTGACCGGTTTCGTGGGCTTCCTTGTGTTGACCACGCTCTGCTCCCCGGCTGCGGTTTCCATGATCCAGAAGATCCCTGCGGACCAGGTTCCGGCAGCCTTCGGTAAGATCAGCAACCAGTTCGTGGGTATCCTGGTGGGTATCATCTCCGCTGAACTGTACAACCGCTTCAGTAGCGTTGAGTTGCCAAAAGCACTCTCCTTCTTCAGCGGTCGTCGTCTGGTGCCGATTCTGACCTCCTTTGTGATGATTGTTGTCGCTTTCATCCTGATGTACATCTGGCCGGTGATCTTCGACGGTCTGGTGAACTTCGGTGAGCACATCCAGAAGCTGGGTTCCGTCGGTGCGGGCGTGTATGCGTTCTTCAACCGTCTGCTGATCCCGGTCGGTCTGCACCACGCCCTGAACTCCGTGTTCTGGTTTGACGTTGCGGGCATTAACGATATCCCTAACTTCCTCGGCGGCGCACAGTCCATCGAAGCAGGTAAAGCGGTTGTGGGTATCACCGGTCGTTATCAGGCGGGCTTCTTCCCGATTATGATGTTCGGTCTGCCGGGTGCGGCGCTGGCTATCTACCACTGCGCGCGTCCAGAGAACAAAGCAAAAGTGCTGGGTATCATGATGGCGGGCGCATTCGCGGCCTTCTTCACCGGTATCACCGAACCGCTGGAATTCTCCTTCATGTTCGTTGCCCCGGTACTGTACGTCATCCACGCCGTGCTGACCGGTATCTCCGTGTTCATCGCCGCAAGCATGCAGTGGATTGCCGGCTTTGGCTTCAGTGCGGGCCTGGTGGATATGGTACTGTCGTCCCGTAACCCACTGGCGGTTCACTGGTACATGCTGATCCTGCAGGGTCTGGCCTTCTTCGTGATCTACTACGTGGTATTCCGCTTCACCATCACCAAATTCAACCTGATGACTCCGGGTCGCGAGCTGGCTGTCGCCGGTAGCGAAGCGGATGGTCAGGACGTGAACGTGAGCGGCACCGCGACGGAAGACGTTTCCGGCCTGGCGCGTCAGTACATCGCGGCAGTCGGCGGTTCAGACAACCTGACCGGTATTGATGCCTGCATCACCCGTCTGCGTCTGAACGTGAAAGACTCTTCTCTGGTTAACGAAGCAATGGCGAAACGCCTGGGTGCGTCTGGCGTGATCCGCCTGAACAAAACCAGCGTTCAGATTATCGTCGGCTTTGTGGCCGAGAAAATCGCCAACGCAATGAAAACCACCGGTCCGGTTGCCGCTGCTGAAGCGACATCTGCGCCAGCCGCTGCGCCTGCTGCGGTCAAGCCACAGGCTGTTGCCAATGCCACCACCATCGCTGCGCTGGTTTCGCCAGTGACCGGGGAAGTGATTGCTCTGGAGCAGGTGCCTGATGAAGCCTTTGCCAGCAAAGCAGTGGGCGATGGCGTAGCGGTGAAACCAACGGATAAAACCGTGGTCTCTCCGGCAGCCGGTACTATCGTCAAGATCTTTAACACCAACCACGCGTTCTGCCTGGAAACAGAGAAAGGCGCGGAGATCGTTGTCCATATGGGTATCGATACCGTTGCGCTGGGTGGCCAGGGCTTCAAACGCCTGGTTGAAGAGGGGGCAGAAGTGGTTGCCGGTCAGCCGGTTCTGGAAATGGATCTCGACTACCTGAACGCCAATGCCCGCTCCATGATCAGCCCGGTGGTCTGCAGCAATATCGACGACTTCAGCGGCCTGGTGGTCAAGGCGCAGGGTCAGGTTGTTGCCGGTCAGACACCACTGTATGAAATTAAAGGCAAATAAGTGCTCCTGAGTCAGCGTTAATGCCTGAGCGGCGGGGATATCCCCGCCGCTTTTTTTTGCAGCAATCGCCCCGATTATTCTCTTCAGAGACCTTTTTTTGCGTAACTAAAGGTTGTCACTACGCCCGGCTTATAAGATCATATGCCGTTATACGTCGTTTACGCTTTGAGGAATCCACGATGAGTGAGGCTGAAGCCCGCCCGAGCAACTTTATCCGTCAGATCATTGATGAAGATCTGGCCACCGGTAAGCACACTACCGTTCACACCCGTTTCCCGCCGGAGCCGAACGGCTACCTGCACATTGGTCATGCGAAATCGATCTGCCTGAACTTCGGCATCGCGCAGGACTACCAGGGTCAATGCAACCTGCGTTTCGATGACACCAACCCGGTGAAAGAAGATATCGAATACGTAGAGTCCATTAAGAACGACGTGCAATGGTTGGGCTTCAACTGGTCTGGCGACATCTGCTACTCCTCTGACTATTTTGATCAGCTGTACGCTTATGCCGTTGAGCTGATCAACAAAGGCCTGGCCTACGTTGACGAGCTTTCCGCTGACGAAATCCGCGAATACCGCGGGTCGTTGACCGCGCCGGGTAAAAACAGCCCGTACCGCGATCGCAGCGCAGAAGAGAACCTGGCGCTGTTTGAAAAAATGCGTGCCGGTGGCTTCGAAGAGGGTAAAGCCTGTCTGCGTGCCAAAATCGATATGGCCTCGCCGTTTATCGTGATGCGCGACCCGGTGCTGTACCGCATTAAGTTTGCCGATCACCACCAGACCGGCAGCAAGTGGTGCATCTACCCTATGTATGACTTCACTCACTGCATCAGCGATGCGCTGGAAGGCATTACCCACTCGCTCTGTACCCTTGAGTTCCAGGATAACCGTCGCCTGTATGACTGGGTGCTGGATAACATCTCTATTCCAGTGCATCCGCGTCAGTACGAGTTCTCTCGTCTGAATCTGGAATACACCGTGATGTCCAAGCGTAAGCTGAACCTGCTGGTGACCGACAAGCACGTTGAAGGCTGGGATGACCCGCGTATGCCGACCATTTCCGGTCTGCGTCGTCGTGGCTATACCGCCGCCTCCATCCGTGAGTTCTGCAAACGCATTGGCGTGACCAAGCAGGACAACACCATTGAGATGGCGTCACTGGAATCCTGTATCCGTGAAGATCTGAATGACAATGCCCCGCGCGCCATGGCGGTTATCGATCCGGTGAAACTGGTTATCGAAAACTACCCGCAGGGCGAAAGCGAGCTGGTGACCATGCCGAATCATCCGAGCAAACCGGAGATGGGCAGCCGTGACGTGCCGTTCAGCGGCGAAATCTGGATCGATCGCGCTGACTTCCGTGAAGAAGCCAACAAGCAGTACAAACGTCTGGTGATGGGCAAAGAAGTGCGCCTGCGTAATGCCTACGTGATCAAAGCCGAGCGTGTCGAGAAAGACGCCGAAGGCAACATCACCACCATCTTCTGCACCTACGATGCTGAGACCCTGAGCAAGGATCCGGCCGACGGTCGCAAGGTGAAGGGCGTTATTCACTGGGTGAGCGCGGCACATGCGCTGCCGGTTGAAATCCGCCTGTACGATCGTCTGTTCAGCGTGCCAAACCCGGGTGCCGCAGAGGACTTCCTGGAAGTGATTAATCAGGATTCACTGGTGATCAAGCAGGGCTTTGCCGAGCCGTCCCTGAAAGCTGCCGTTGCTGGTCACGCGTATCAGTTCGAGCGCGAAGGCTACTTCTGCCTCGACAGCCGCTATGCTACTGCCGACAAACTGGTATTTAACCGTACCGTCGGTCTGCGTGATACCTGGGCGAAAGCGGGCGAGTAATCTCTTTCTCCTTTTAAAAACGCCGCGTATGCGGCGTTTTTTTTGCCTGACCATTATGCCCTTAACCCTTTAAATCTTCGCGTTGCGAATTAATTATGTTTCTTAAAACGGTTTGCTTTCTCTTCCCTTTCGCAAATTAACCATCATCGATACCAGATGCGCTGTTTAATTATTATTAATTAAAAATAAATCACTCATTCTGAATATTATTTTAAATAAATATTCTTCCCCATTGGCTTTGTTACAAACCGCAACCAAATATGTGCGCTTTGTCATAATCCTGACTTTTGATCGCTGAAAAGCATTGATAATTCGCGTCGCGAAAAATAGTCTAAGGACAGGAGATGTAAGCGGGTATTTCCGGTTGCCTCCACTTTTTACTTTTTTGTTTTTCGCCGTTTAAGGCGCTTTTAATACGTCAAAGAGGATTAATTATGCGTACGTTTAGTGGCAAACGTAGTGCGCTTGCGCTGGCTATCGTCGGTGTTACAGCAATGTCAGGCTGGATGGTTTCTCCGAAAGCCCAGGCCGAAGGTTTCATCGATGATTCAACCCTCACGGGCGGTGTCTATTACTGGCAGCGTGAACGTGACCGCAAAGATGTCGATGCAGACAAATATAAAACCAACCTGGCTCACTCCACCTGGAACGCCAACCTTGATTTCCAGTCCGGCTATGCCGCCGATATGTTTGGTCTTGATCTGGCTGCGTTCACTGCTATCGAAATGGCGGAAAACGGCGACAGCGGCCACCCGAACGAAATTGCCTTCTCCTCCAGCAATAAAGCCTATAAAGAGGACTGGTCCGGTGATAAGAGCGGGATCAGCCTGTACAAAGCGGCAGCAAAATTCAAATACGGCCCGGCCTGGGCACGCGGTGGCTGGCTCCAGCCAACCGGTCAAACCCTGCTAGCGCCGCACTGGAGCTTTATGCCGGGTACCTATCAGGGTGCCGAAGCCGGAGCCAACTTTGACTACGGCGATAGCGGTGCGTTGAGTTTCTCTTACATGTGGACCAACGAGTATAAAGCGCCGTGGCACCTCGAGATGGACAAGTTCTATCAGAATGACAGAAAAACCCGCGTCGACTATCTCCACTCCTTCGGCGCGAAGTACGATTTCAAAAATAACCTGATTCTGGAAGCCGCGTTTGGCCAGGCTGAAGGCTTCATCGATCAGTACTTTGCCAAAGCCAGCTACAAGCTTGATATCGTGGGCGGCCCGCTCTCCACTACCTATCAGTTCTACGGCACGCGTGATAAAGCCGACAGCGGCACCGTAAACGATATCTACGACGGTACGGCCTGGCTGCAGGCGCTGACGTTGGGCTACAAGGTCGGTCAGGTCGATTTACGTCTGGAAGGAACTTACGTCAAGGCTGAAGGCCAGCAGGGCTACTTCCTGCAGCGTATGACCCCAACCTACGCGTCATCCAACGGTCGTCTGGACGTATGGTGGGATAACCGCTCCGACTTTAACGCCAACGGCGAAAAGGCGGTCTTCTTCGGGGCCATGTATGACCTGAGTAACTTGAACCTGGCGGGCTGGAGCGTCGGCGCGTCTTATGTCTACGCCTGGGATGCGAAACCGGCAGACTGGTTAATCAACAGCGCCGGTCAGCGTGAAGATATCGCCTCCAACAAGATCAAGGAATCTGCCTACAGCCTGGATGCGATCTACACCCTGCAGGATGGGCGCGCAAAAGGGACCATGTTCAAACTGCACTTCACGCAGTATGACAACCACTCCGATATCCCAAGCTACGGCGGCGGCTACGGCAACATCTTCCAGGATGAGCGTGACGTGAAGTTCATGGTTATCGCCCCGTTCACCATCTTCTGATGACAATCCGGGCGGGGGCGCTCCCCGCCTGACTGGAGACCGCTATGCTGAAAAAAATCGTACTGGTCGCGGTGCTGGCATCAGGACTGGCCGCCTGCGCACAACCACAGACCCAGAAAGAAGATACCCGTCTGAAAGAGGCCTACAGCGCGTGCATCAATACCGCTGAAGGTTCGCCAGAAAAGATCGAAGCCTGTCAAAGCGTGCTGGACGTGCTGCGCCAGGAGAAGGCGCACGAACAGTTTGCGGCCCAGGAAACCGTCCGGGTGGCGGATTATCAGGCCTGTATCCAGGCGCGTAAAACGGGTAACAATCAGGACGTGACCAAAAACTGCGATAAAATCTGGCAGGAAATCCGCAGTAATAACGCGAAGTAATCAGCTGTTTGCCATGCCCGGTGGCGCTATGCTTACCGGGCCTACGGGTAATTTCACCCTTGTAGGCCCGTGTAAGCGCAGCGCCACCGGGCTTTTTTACAGGATGGCAGGCAAAAAAAAGCCAACCGTCAGGTTGGCTCAGAGTCTATGCAGAGATTACTTCGCGTCGTGCGCGTGGTCATCTTCGCGGCAGTCGCCTTCGGCACAGTGGCCATACAGGTACAGACTGTGGTTGGTCAGACGAATGCCATGACGTGCGGCAATTTCGCGCTGACGTAATTCGATGGAATCATCGCTGAATTCGATCACTTTGCCGCAGTCGAGGCAAATCAGGTGATCGTGGTGGTGCTGCTGCGTCAGTTCAAATACGGATTTACCGCCTTCGAAATTATGACGCGTAACGATGCCTGCATCGTCGAACTGGTTCAGTACACGGTAAACGGTAGCCAGACCAATTTCTTCGCCCATGTCGATCAGACGCTTGTATAAGTCTTCCGCACTGACATGATGGTTATCCGGACCCTGAAGTACTTCCAGGATTTTTAACCGTGGAAGCGTGACTTTCAGTCCGGCCTTCTTTAATGCGGTGTTGTTGTCAGTCATGCGGAATCTGTCCTGTTGCTAAACGATTCACTTCTAAAGAAGAAGTGACAGAAAATGCACCTGGGATAATGCGTCTCATTATAGAACTGCCATGACGTAATGAAAACTGCAAGTCTCAAGTAAAGTATGCTTATAAAAACGTGGTACCGCCAACAAAGTTGTTACAAGGTTCCCCGTTTACTCCTGGATCATTGTACAGGTATGGCAGCGAAAGTTAAAAATTTGTAGCAATTATTTTGATTGGAATTACCTATCGATGCGGCGCAACTTTAGCGTTGCGCCGCGACATCATCAGGCGTTGAGGATGGCGTCGAGGTGCAGCTCTTCGCGGATCTGTTTAACCCATTTGTCCACGCGTTCAGCGGTCAGTTCTGGCTGGCGATCTTCGTCGATGGCGAGACCGACAAAGTTGTTGTCGTCGGCCAGACCTTTAGAAGCTTCGAAGTGGTAACCGGCGGTTGGCCAGTGACCAACAATCACCGCGCCGCGTGGCTCAATGATGTCGCGAATGGTGCCGAGGGCGTCGCAGAAGTACTCTGCGTAATCTTCCTGATCGCCGCAGCCGAACAGGGCAACCAGCTTGCCGTTGAAGTCGATCTCTTCCAGAGACGGGAAGAAGTCGTCCCAGTCACACTGCGCTTCACCGTAATACCAGGTCGGGATGCCCAGCAGCAGAATATCGTAACCTTCGATATCTTCTTTGCTGCTTTTCGCAATGTCATGCACATCGGCAACGTCTTTACCTAACTGTTTTTGAATGTTTTTTGCGATATTTTCGGTGTTACCCGTGTCGCTGCCGAAAAAAATGCCGATGATTGCCATGAGTAAAATAACCTCTTGATACTTAATGGTATGGTGGCGCAATTTAGCCACGGATAAGGGCAATCATAGCAGAACAGAGAAGCCTGCGGAAACTGCTATCACGCAGGACTGCACTCTGTGCTACATGAAAGCAACAAGAAGGGGAGTTTTCTGACTTACGCTTTGCCGTGCCATTTATCGAGCTGCGAAATCAGCATCTCTTCGATAAGCTCACTGCGGCTGATCTCCCGGGCATTCGCCAGCTCATTCAGCGCATCGACGGCTTCAGCATTCAGTTTCAGCTCGACGCGTTTAAGCCCACGACTTTTATCGCGTTTAAGCTGATTGCGCTTATTAATGCGCAGCTGTTCATCACGCGAAAGCGGATTGGTTTTCGGTCGTCCCGGGCGACGCTCATTCGCGAACAGATCTATTGTCGTGCGGTCCGTGTGTTCTTTGGCCATGATTCTGAGACTTCGGGGGAAACAAGACACCCTGCTAATGCCCGGGCGATAAGCGCGCCATCATACATCACCGAAAACGGCACGCCAACGACTGGAGGCCTGCCGGCGACCAGTCGCTCTCTTTTTAATCAATTATTGATGTCAGCGAGGTAACGGCGGATAGCGCGCAGCACCGCGTCAGGTTTTTCAGCATGAACCCAGTGTCCGGCTCCGGCAATGACATGCGCTTTGGCCTGAGGGAATTGCGCCAGCAGCGCATCGCGGTACGCTTCGGTGACATACGGGGAATTGCCGCCAGTGATGAACAGGGTAGAGTGCGGCCACGCCGGGACCGCCTGCCAGCCGACGATCTGGTCATACTGATCCCACAGTACCGGCACGTTGAAGCGCCACTCGCCGTCAACGAAGGATTTCAGCAGGAACTGCACCACGCCTTCTTCATCCAGATGTTCACGCATCAGCGCCGCGGCCTGCTGGCGAGTGCTGACGCCGGCGTCCGTGACGGCGTTAATGGCGGCGAAGATCTCATCGTGGCGACGGACGTCATAATCCACAGGCGCGACGTCGATCGCTACCAGGCCGGCAATTCGCTCTGGCGCAATTGCCGTCAGCGCCATCACCGCTTTGCCGCCCATTGAGTGACCAATCAGGATCGCCTTTTCAATCTTGTGTTCATCCAGCGTATCCAGCAGATCCTGAGCCATATCGGCGTAGGTCATCTGCGGCGAGCGCGGCGACAGACCGTGGTTGCGCATATCCACCTGCAGCAGCGCGTGGTCGGTCACCAGATCCCGTGCCAGCACGCCAAGGTTATCCAGGCTGCCAAACAGGCCATGCACCAGGACGATGGGAGAATTATTGTGCGGCGATTGTGCAGATTGCGCTCGGGTATTCAATTTCATGGCAAAGTTCTTTTTTTACGTATGTCAGGTTAGGGTATCATGTTGACCATTCTGCCGCCCGGCTGCAAGGAAACAGTTAAATCTGACTTTTGCCGCCATTCTGGCTTGACGCTATCCGCTGTTGGGTTTTGACCTTATACTCCCAACGACTTGTATTCAGATAAGATATCGCACTGGATTAAGATGAAAACAATCGAAGTTGATGACGAGCTTTATCAGTATATCGCCAGCCAGACGCGGCACATTGGTGAGAGCGCGTCCGACATTTTACGGCGCATGCTGAAAATTGCCGCCGCCTCGCAGTCTGCCGCTCCGGCCATCAAAGAGACGCGCCAGCCAGCTGCTGTCGCGCAGGAAAAGCCGCTGTCGCCGGTAAAAGACAAAGTGCGTGCGATGCGCGAATTGCTGCTTTCTGACGAATACGCTGAGCAGAAGAAAGCAGTTAACCGCTTTATGCTGGTGCTGACTACACTCTATTCACTGGATAACAACGCGTTTGCCGACGCGACTGAGTCACTTCACGGTCGCACCCGCGTCTATTTCGCGGCTGATGAGCAAACGCTGTTACAGAATGGCAATCAAACTAAGCCCAAGCACCTGCCTGGTACACCGTACTGGGTGATCACCAATACCAATACCGGACGCAAGCGCAGCATGATCGAACATATCATGCAATCCATGCAGTTCCCGGCGGAATTGACTGATAAGGTTTGCGGCACTATCTAACCCTTGCATCAGAAGGACCAGGCAATGGCAAATCACAATCGTGCGGGTCAACCTGCACAACAGAGCGATTTGATTAACGTCGCCCAGCTTACCGCGCAGTACTATGTGCTGAAGCCGGAAGTGGGTAACGCAGAACACGCAGTGAAGTTTGGTACATCCGGGCACCGCGGCAGTGCGGTACGCCACAGCTTTAACGAGCCGCATATTCTGGCCATTGCTCAGGCCATCGCGGAAGAGCGCGCCAAAAATGGCATCACCGGTCCGTGCTACGTCGGTAAAGATACCCACGCCCTGTCAGAGCCTGCCTTTATTTCCGTACTGGAAGTGCTGGCGGCCAACGGCGTGGACGTCGTGATTCAGGAAAACAACGGCTATACGCCGACCCCTGCGGTCTCTAACGCCATTCTGGTGCATAACCAGAAAGGTGGCGCGCAGGCGGATGGTATTGTGATCACGCCATCCCACAACCCGCCGGAAGATGGCGGCATCAAATACAACCCACCGAACGGCGGCCCGGCTGACACCAACGTCACCAAAGTGGTGGAAGATCGTGCCAACGCCCTGCTGGCCGACGGCCTGAATGGCGTGAAGCGCATTTCCCTGGACGAGGCGATGGCCTCCGGCCACGTGAAAGAGCAGGATCTGGTGCAGCCGTTCGTTGAAGGGCTGGCGGATATCGTCGATATGGCGGCGATCCAGAAAGCCGGTCTGAAGCTGGGCGTTGACCCGCTCGGCGGTTCTGGTATCGAATACTGGAAACGTATTGCCGAGCACTACAAGCTGGATCTGACCATCGTTAACGATCACGTCGATCAGACCTTCCGCTTTATGCACCTCGATAAAGACGGCGCGATCCGTATGGACTGCTCCTCCGAGTGTGCGATGGCCGGCCTGCTGGCGCTGCGCGACAAGTTTGACCTCGCCTTCGCTAACGACCCGGATTACGACCGTCACGGCATCGTCACCCCGGCGGGCCTGATGAACCCGAACCACTATCTGGCGGTAGCGATCAACTATCTGTTCCAGCACCGTCCACAGTGGGGCGCAGAGGTTGCGGTGGGTAAAACCCTGGTCTCCTCCGCCATGATCGACCGCGTGGTTAACGACCTGGGCCGCAAGCTGGTGGAAGTGCCTGTTGGCTTCAAGTGGTTTGTTGACGGTCTGTTCGACGGCAGCTTTGGCTTTGGCGGCGAAGAGAGCGCGGGGGCTTCCTTCCTGCGCTTCAACGGTACGCCGTGGTCAACCGACAAAGACGGCATCATCATGTGCCTGCTGGCGGCGGAAATCACTGCCGTCACCGGTAAGAACCCGCAGGAGCACTACAACGAGCTGGCAGCCCGTTTCGGGGCCCCGAGCTACAATCGTCTGCAGGCTTCTGCCACTTCTGCCCAGAAAGCGGCGCTGTCTAAGCTGTCGCCAGAGATGGTCAGCGCCAGCACCCTGGCGGGCGATCCGATCACTGCCCGTCTGACGGCAGCACCGGGTAACGGTGCGTCCATTGGCGGCCTGAAGGTGATGACCGAGAACGGCTGGTTCGCAGCGCGTCCATCCGGCACCGAAGATGCGTACAAAATCTACTGTGAAAGCTTCCTCGGCGACGAACACCGTCAGCTGATCGAGAAAGAAGCGGTGGAGATTGTGAGTGAAGTGCTGAAAAACGCGTAATCATCAAAAAGGCAACCTGGTTGCCGTTTTGTTGTATTCGTAGGCCCGGTAAGCGTTAGCGCCACCGGGCTTTTTTGTGCTTAAAGCATAAACCGATAGCCAATCCCGGTTTCGGTTAACAGGTGGCGCGGGCGCGCGGGATCTGCCTCGAGCTTCTGCCGCAGGTGTCCCATATAAATCCGCAGGTAGTGACTGTGCTCCACCGCATTCGGTCCCCAGACCTGGCTTAACAGCTGGCGCTGGGTGAGCACCTTGCCGTGATTGTTGAGCAGGACCGCCAGCAGGCGGAACTCGATAGGGGTCAGGTGAATTTCCGTCTCACCCCGCTGAATGCGCCGCGAGGCCAGATCGACGCGAATGTCAGAGAAGCTATACACCGGGTCGGCAGGGGAGTTTGTTGCGTGGCGGCGCAGGGCAACGCGCAGACGCGCCTGCAGTTCGCCAATGCCAAACGGCTTGCTGAGATAGTCGTCGGCCCCGGCATCGAGCGCGGCAATTTTGTCGGTCTCCTCCAGACGCGCCGAGAGCACAATGATAGGCATCTGGCTCCACTGGCGCACTTCCCGGATAAAGTCGAGGCCGTCGCCGTCCGGAAGACCTAAATCGAGGATCACCAGATCCGGCTTGCGGGTCGCGGCTTCAATCAGGCCCCGCTGTAGCGTTCCGGCATCGTGTACGCGCAGGCCTTCACCTTCCAGCGCGACGCGCAGAAAACGGCTGATGGCGAGTTCATCTTCAACAATCAGAACGTTAATCACAAATCCTCTGGGAATTCATTCAGTTCGGGCGGCGTATCGCGCGGCAGTGTAACACAAAAACCGGCGCCCCCGTCGGGACGGTTATGGGCGGTGATGGTGCCACCGTGCACCTCAACAATCGCCTGGCAGATGGCGAGCCCCAGCCCGACGCCGGGAATGGCAGACTCTTTGTTACCGCGGGCGAACTTATCAAAGATAGCCTGTTCCTGCCCCGCCGGAATGCCGGGGCCGGTATCCCACACCTCCAGCTGGAGCTGGTCGGGGGTGATGCTGGCGTCAATACCAATTTGCGCTCTGCTCCCCGCGTATTTGCCGGCGTTCTCCAGCAGGTTAATCAGCACCCGCTCGAACAGTGGGCCATCCACGTGGATCAGCGCCAGCGGATCTGACATATCGAGCGCGATATGCCGCCCACCAAGCCCTGGCTCCAGCGTTTTCAGGGCGCTACCGATCACCTCTTCCAGGGTCAGCCACTCTTTTTTCAGGTTAAAGCCGCCGGACTGGATCCGCGCCATATCCAGCAGATTATTCACCAGCCTGGTGGTGTTCAGCACGTGCTGGCGGATCTCGCTGGCCTGTGGCGCGTGGCGGGAACCCTCTGCCGCCAGGTCGAGGGTCAGGATCTCCGACTGGCCGAACAGCACCGTCAGCGGCGTGCGCAGATCGTGGGAGAGGGCCGCCAGCAGCGAGTTACGAATGCTCTCCCGCTCGCTGGCTAACCGTGCCTGCTCTTCGCTGGCGGTCAGCGCCAGTCGCTCGAGGGCGCTGGCGACCAGCAGAGTAAAGGTCTCCAGCAGGCGCTGCTGCTCGGGGATCATCAGCTGACGCAGATTGGACGGCTCGACAATCGCCACCCCCTGATTCTGCAGCGGCAGAATAAGCCAGGGCACGCCGGGCAGGGTATCGGTGCCTGCCCCGGCGGGCTGGCCCTTGTCAAAGCTCCAGCGGGCAATAGCTTCATCCCAGGGCGTCATTCCCGAAGCCGGAGTCAGCGGGCGGAGCTTGCCCTCCCGATCCGGAAGGAGGATCAGGCTGCGGGCGTGAAAGGTGGAGTGGATGAACTGCTGGCTGGTCTGCGCGATATCCTGTGGCGTACGGCCCACCGCCAGCGCCTTCGACATCTCATACAGATGGCGGGTGCGCTGCTCACGATAGCGGGCGATCCGCGCCTGATAGCGCACGCCCGCCGTCAGGTTGCCGATCAGCAAGCCCACCGCCAGCATCACCGCAAAGGTGAGGACGTACTGTACGTCCGATACCGCCAGGGTGCCGCGCGGGGCGATGAAAAAGAGATCGAAGCTGACCACGTTGATTACCGTCGCCAGTACCGAAGGCCAGCGGCCATAAAACAGCGCCACAATCACCACCCCAAGCAGGTAGATCATCACCAGGTTGGCGGCATCAAAATCGGGTAGCCACTGACTGGCAATAAAGGTGATCAGGGCGCAGAGCAGCACCGCCACCAGGCAGCCGCGCAGCTGGATCCGCCATTTGTCACTGAACGACCGGTTATCCGGCGCCCTGGCGGGCAGAGCCGTGGGCTTGTCATCCAGGGCGACGATCAACAGATCGAGATCGGGGGCACGCTGTGCCAGCCTGTCGGCAAAGGTGTCCCGGTTGAACCACCGGCGATGAGAACGTCTGCCGATGACAATCTTGCCGAGATTATGCTCCCGGGCGTAGCGCAGGATGGCTTTGTCTTCCGCCTGTTCGGCCAGGGTGGCGGTTTCGGCTCCCAGCTCCTGGGCCAGACGCAGGGCGCTGAGAATGGCGCGGCGCTGGTTCTCCGGCAGACGGTGCAGCTGCGGGGTCTCGACGTAAACGGCGTGCCAGACGCTGCCGAACTTCGCTGCCAGCCGCGCGGCGGTACGCGCCAGCTTCTCGTTGCCGCTGCCGTGGCCGATGCAGAGCAGGATGGCGTCGCGGGTATGCCACACCTTCTCCTCGCCCTGCCGGTCGCGCCAGGCCCGCATCTGATCGTCCACCCGATCGGCGGTGCGGCGCAGGGCCAGCTCACGCAGGGCGATCAAATTGCCTTTGCGGAAGAAGTGTTCGATTGCCCGCTCGGCCTGTCCGGCAATGTAAACCTTGCCTTCATGCAGGCGCTGGCGCAGATCGTCCGGGGGCAGATCCACCAGTACCACTTCGTCTGCCGCGTCGAAGAACGGATCCGGGACGGTCTCCCGCACCTGAATGCCGGTGACGCCGCTGACCACGTCGTTAAGACTTTCCAGATGCTGCACGTTAACGGTGGTAAAGACATCGATGCCCGCCTCCAGCAGCTCTTCGACGTCCTGCCAGCGTTTAGGGTGGCGTGAGCCTGAGGCGTTGCTGTGCGCCAGCTCGTCCATCAGGATCAGCGCCGGACGGCGGGCGAGGGCGGCATCGAGATCGAACTCCGTCACCAGACGCCCGCGATGATGAATGCGCCGGGGCGGCTGGGTCGCCAGGCCGGCCAGCAGGGCGGCGGTCTCCTGGCGACCGTGGGTCTCCGCCACGCCGATCAGAATATCGAGCCCCTGGGCGCGCAGACGCTGCGCTTCACTGAGCATGGCGAAAGTCTTGCCGACCCCCGCACAGGCGCCGAAGAAGATTTTCAGTTTGCCGCGATGGGGGGCGGCAGCCTGCTCCAGCAGTTTGTCCGGGTCCGGGCGCTGAGGCTCGTCGATCATTTAGTTTTTCCTTAGTGCGTCCAGCGCCAGATTTAATTCAACGATGTTAACCACCGCGCCGCCCATCGCGCTGAACAGCGGTTTTTGCGTATGTTCCGCCACCAGCTGGCTAAGCTGCGCGGGCGTGAGCTGACGCGCCTGCGCCACGCGCGGGATCTGCCAGGCGACGGCCTGCGGCGTCAGGCTGTAGTCCAGCCCGCTGGCCGAAGCGGTCACCAGCTCAACCGGCACCGCCTGGCTGGCATTCGGGTTGGCGACGCGTAATGCGGCCACGCGGGCGCGAACAACGTTATCCAGCTCAGGATTGCTGCCCGCCAGGTTGCTGCCCCCCGACGCCAGCGGATTATACGGGCTTTCCGCCGTGGCGGAAGGACGGCCGTGAAAGTAACCTGCTGCGGTAAAGTCTTGTCCAATAAGACGTGAACCGCGGATCTCCCCCTGCTGGTGGATAAGCGATCCGTTAGCCTGGTCGGCAAACCACCACTGGCCCAGCGCGGTAGTCACCAGCGGATAAACGCCGCCGGTCATCAGAGCCAGCAGAATAAACAACAGTATAGCGGGACGTAACATAGCCATTTGATTTTCCTCTTAAACCAGCCCGAACAGGGTGAGTACCAGATCGATGGCTTTAATGCCGATAAAGGGCACCACCAGCCCACCCAGACCGTAGATCCACAGATTGCGACGCAGCATGGCGGCGGCGGTGAGCGGTTTGTAGCTCACCCCTTTCAGCGCCAGCGGGATCAGAAAGACAATGATCAGCGCGTTGAAGATCACCGCACTGAGGATGGCCGAAGCGGGGGAGTGCAGGTGCATTACGTTCAGGGCGTTCAGCTGCGGATAAGTCGCCGCAAACGCCGCCGGAATAATGGCAAAATATTTCGCCACGTCGTTGGCGATACTGAAGGTGGTAAGCGAGCCCCGGGTCATCAGCATCTGTTTGCCGATATGCACCACCTCAATCAGCTTGGTCGGGTTGGAGTCGAGGTCGACCATGTTTCCCGCCTCTTTTGCCGCCTGGGTGCCGGAGTTCATCGCCACCGCCACATCCGCCTGAGCGAGGGCCGGAGCGTCGTTGGTGCCGTCCCCGGTCATCGCCACCAGCCGTCCTTCGGCCTGATACTGGCGGATCAGCGCCAGTTTGGCCTCCGGCGTCGCCTCGGAGAGGAAATCATCCACGCCGGCTTCCGCTGCAATGGCTGCGGCGGTCAGGCGGTTATCCCCGGTGATCATCACCGTTTTGATGCCCATTTTGCGCAGCTGGGCAAAACGCTCCTTGATGCCGCCTTTAACGATGTCCTTCAGGGCGATCACCCCCAGCACGGTAGCGCCTTCCGCCACCACCAGCGGGGTGGCCCCCTGACGGGCGACGTTCTCCACCAAGGTATCAACCTGCGGCGGGAAGTGGCCGTTGTTGGCGGTAATGTGACGGCGAATGGCATCCACCGAACCTTTGCGGATAAGCCGGTCCTGAATGTTAATCCCGCTCATCCGCGTCTGCGCCGTAAAGGGCACAAAGGTGGCATGCAGGCTTTGCACGTCGCGCTGGCGCAGGTTAAAGCGCTGCTTGGCGAGGATCACGATGCTGCGGCCTTCCGGGGTCTCATCCGCCAGCGAGGCCAGCTGGGCCGCGTCGGCCAGCGTTTTTTCGTCCACGCCGGGCGCGGGCAGGAACCCGGAGGCCTGACGGTTGCCGAGGGTGATGGTGCCGGTTTTATCCAGCAGCAGCACGTCGACGTCGCCCGCTGCCTCTACTGCCCGGCCGCTGGTGGCGATAACGTTGGCCGCCAGCATCCGGCTCATCCCCGCCACGCCGATGGCCGACAGCAGGCCGCCGATGGTGGTTGGGATCAGGCAGACCAGCAGAGCGACCAGCACGGTCACGCTCACCGCCGTGCCGCCATACGATGAGAAGGGCCACAGGGTGGCGGTTGCCAGCAGGAAGACGATGGTCAGCGCCACCAGCAGAATGGTCAGGGCGATCTCGTTCGGGGTTTTGCGCCGCTGGGCACCTTCCACCATGGCGATCATCCGGTCGAGGAAGGTCTCGCCAGGGTTGACGCTGCACTGGATCACCAGCCAGTCGGAGAGAATGCGCGTCCCGCCGGTGACCGAGGCAAAATCGCCGCCGGACTCGCGGATCACCGGCGCAGATTCGCCGGTGATGGCGCTCTCATCCACCGAGGCTCCCCCTTCAATGACCTCTCCATCGCAGGGAATAATGTCCCCGGCTTCCACCACTACGATGTCGCCTTTGCGCAGCGTGTCCGCCGGTACCCTGTCGGTATCGGCACCGTATTTCGCTTCGCGCAGCTTGCGGGCGAACGCCGTTTTCTGCACCCCTTTGAGGCTGTTGGCCTGCGCTTTACTGCGTCCTTCCGCCAGCGCTTCGGCGACGTTGGCAAACAGCACGGTGAACCACAGCCACAGGCCGATCGCCGCGGTAAAGGTGGCGCTTCCTGCCAGCCATCCGCCCGCCATGGCAAGGGCCAGCAGGGTAGTCAGCAGGCTGCCCAGCCAGACGATAAACATTACCGGATTGCGCCACTGCACGCGCGGGTCAATTTTTTTTACCGCATCCATCAGCGCCTGACGAACCAGAGAGGGTTCGAGCAGGGCCAGTTGCTTACGACTCATGACCAATACTCCGCAAATCAGCGTAAAGAGAGATGTTCCGCGACCGGGCCTAAGGCGAGGGCGGGGATAAAGGTGAGGGCGCCCACCAGCAGGACGGTACCGATCAGCAGGCCGACGAACAGCGCGCCGTGGGTGGGTAGCGTGCCGCCAGAAGCGGGCTGGCGGGTCTTGCTCACCAGCGATCCGGCGATGGCCATGACCGGCACAATCACGCCAAAGCGTCCGATTAACATGCAGAACGCCAGCAGGCAGTTCCAGAACGGCGAGTTGGCGCTCAGGCCCGCAAAGGCGCTGCCGTTGTTGTTGGCCGCCGAGGAAACCGCGTACAGCACCTCGCTAAACCCGTGGATCCCGGGGTTGAAGATGCCGCTGCGCCCGGCGTCGGTCATCAGCGCCAGCGCGGTACCGAGCAGCACCAGCGCCGGAGTGACGAGGATCGCCAGCGCGGTCAGCTTCATCTCACGCACGTCGATTTTCTTGCCCAGATATTCCGGGGTACGGCCAATCATCAGCCCGGCGATAAACACCGCCAGCAGCACAAACAGCAGCATGCCGTACAGGCCAGAACCGACCCCGCCAAACACCACTTCACCAATCTGCATCAGCCACAGCGGGATCATCCCGCCCAGCGCGGTAAAGGAGTCGTGCATGGCGTTGACCGCCCCGCAGGAGGCGGCGGTGGTGACGACGGCGTACAGGCTGCTGGCGAGAATGCCAAAGCGGCTCTCTTTGCCCTCCATATTGCTGTTGCTGTCCGCCCCCAGCAGCATGAAGTGGCTGTTGCCCTGCCACTCCGCCCACATTACCAGCGCGGCGCAGATCGCAAAGATGATGGACATGGTCCAGAGGATCGCATGCCCCTGACGGCGATCGCTGACCGCCTCGCCAAAGGCAAAGCACAATGCGGCGGGGATCAGGAAGATCGCCAGCATCTGCACGGTGTTCGTCAGCGCGGTCGGGTTCTCAAACGGATGAGCAGAGTTCGCATTAAAGAAGCCGCCCCCGTTGGTACCGAGCATTTTGATCGCTTCCTGGGAGGCCACCGGTCCCATCGGCAGCAGCTGTCTGGCCCCCTCCAGCGAGGTGAATGGCTGATAGGGCAGCAGGTTTTGCAACACGCCCTGCTGGATAAACAGCAACGCGATAACCAGCGCCAGCGGCAGCAATACCCACAGGGTGATGCGGGTCAGATCGACCCAGGCGTTGCCCAGGGTATTGACACTCTGGCGGGCAAAGGCGCGGGTGAGGGCGAAGATGACCGCGATGCCGCTGGCCGCCGAAAGGAAGTTTTGTACCGTCAGGCCCGCCATCTGGCTGAAATAGCTCAGGGTGGTCTCCCCGGCATAGGATTGCCAGTTGGTATTGCTGACGAAGCTGACGGCGGTGTTCAGCGCCAGATGCCAGGAGAGGCCCGGAAGCTGCTGCGGGTTGAGCGGCAGATAACCCTGCAGCATCAGCATGGCGAACAGCGCGACCAGACCCACCCCATTCAACAGCAGGATCGCGCCCAGGTAGTGACGCCAGCCCATTTCTGCGGTGCCGATCCTGAGCATTCGCAGTAGTCCTGCGTCAAGGGATTGCACCCCGGGCAGCGGCAGGCCGTTAATCATCCGCGCCAGCCACATCCCCAGCGGTCGGGCGAGCCCCAACAGCACCAGCAGAAAGCTGGCGATAAGCAGAAATCCTTGTGCGGCCATCAGAATGCCTCCGCGTTCAACAGGGCATAAATCAAATACCCCAGTAACAGGAACACCAGCACGATGCCGGCAATTACACCTGCACTCACAATTCACCTCCGGGTGACGTTAGTAATGGTGCAAAGGGTAAAATTTCGGTCGCAAAGATTTCGCAAAAATCAGAGAGGGAGATGTAAAAAAAACATAAAGAGGGCTAAGACCCTAATTTAACTAATGGTTAGTAAAAATTTAACTTTTCTGTAACTTAATTACGGCTTGAAGTGTAAAGTTCGCTTCAGAAGGGCAAAAAAGTGGTCGGATGAGTAGTAAAATTACAGCCAAAGCGTTACTATTTTCCTCAGATAACCAGTTTTAACTTTCCGGAGAGGGTTTCCGGCCAGAGAAAGGGGAGAAAATGATGGAATTTTACAAAGCGTATCCGGCACATATCGTTTTTATTCGCCGCACTTTCGCTGTGATAGCGGGTGTTCTGGCGTTACCTGTGATGCTTTTCTGGAAAGAACGCGCTCGTTTTTATAGCTATCTGCATCGCGTCTGGGCTAAAATCAGCGATAAACCGGTGTGGATGGATCAGGCTGAAAAAGCCACTTGTGATTTTTATTAAATTTTAAGAAAGACTACACACAGCACCTGCAGCAATAAAAAAACCGCCACAGCAATGTGGCGGTTTTTTTATCCCTCGGGATTCGCGGTCCGTCGGGAGGTGTTAAACAAGCACTACCAGAGAAAGCTATCTTAGCCTGAACGTCCTTCAGGCGAAATGTGCAGTGTCTAAATGAATTCTGAAAGGCCAGTTGCGGTCTGCCGATGACACAGGATGTTGACTATGATGTGTCGTCCCTTTCCGCCATCTCGCACATGGGCACCGGTCCCGGGAAAGGCGTCATCACAACCGTAAAACAAGTACTACCAGAACTTGTGTCTGCCGGATTATCACCGGTGGTGAACGGTAGAGCGGTGAGTTTGCAGGGACCGCATAATGAAACGTTATCTGTGTATCGCGTTCATTGTCGCCAGCGTATTCGTGGTGAGAAGTGACGAGCCAACCATGCTTGTTGTGCTTACCGCGCTCGCGCAGGACAAGTAGCGTTAAGGCCGCCATCAGGGCGGCCTTTTTTATTCCAGTATGGCTACACTTGTTAAAGCAAAGTATCCTCGGTGACTTGTAGATGTTACAGACGATAATACTGGAGTGTTATGGCCACCCATCTGGTCTGGTTTCGCGCCGATCTGCGCATCCACGACAACCTGGCGCTTGCTGCCGCCTGCCGCAACAAACATGCTCGCGTGCTGGCGCTTTTCATCGCTACGCCGCAACAGTGGCACCAGCATGCCATGGCGCCGCGCCAGGCCGCGTTTCTTCACGCCCATCTTAATGGCTTGCAGCAGCAGCTGGCCGATAAAGGCATTCCGCTGCTGTATGCTCAGGTCGCTGATTTTGCGGCGCAGGCTGAGAAAGTGGCGCAGCTCTGCGCCGAGCATGACGTCACCCAACTCTTTTATAACTACCAGTACGAACTGAACGAGCAGCAGCGCGATCGTCAGCTGGAGCGCGCGCTGGTGGACGTGACCTGTCAGGGCTTTGATGACAGCGTCATCCTGCCTCCCGGCAGCGTCATGACCGGCAATCACGAGATGTACAAAGTGTTTACGCCGTTTAAAAACGCCTGGCTGCGGCGTCTGAAAGAGGGGCTACCCGATTGTGCGGCGGCGCCTGCCGTGCGTGAGGGGGAGAAGGTCAATCCGGTAGCACTGGATTTCGACTACCCGCAGCAGGCGTTCGATGCTGACCTGTTCCCGGCGAGCGAGAAAGAAGCGATTGCCCGGCTGCGGACGTTCTGTCAGCAGGGGGCAGGAGAGTACGAAACGCAGCGTGATTTCCCGGCCATCGAAGGCACCAGCCGTCTCTCCGCCTGCCTGGCGCTGGGGGTACTTTCCCCCCGTCAGTGCCTGCACCGATTGCTGGCGGAACAACCTCAGGCACTGGAGGGCGGTCCGGGTGCAGTATGGCTAAACGAGCTGATCTGGCGAGAGTTTTATCGTCATCTGATGACGTATCACCCTGATTTATGTAAATATCGGCCATTCATCCGTTGGACTGATAACGTGAAGTGGCACTCTGAAGATGCCCAGCTAGAGGCCTGGCAATATGGGCAGACCGGCTATCCGATCGTCGATGCCGCCATGCGCCAGCTGAATGAAACCGGCTGGATGCACAACCGCCTGCGGATGATCACCGCCAGCTTTCTGGTGAAAGACCTGCTTATCGACTGGCGAGCCGGGGAACGTTACTTTATTTCTCAGCTTATCGATGGCGACCTGGCCGCCAATAACGGCGGCTGGCAGTGGGCGGCGTCAACCGGAACCGATGCCGCGCCCTATTTCCGTATTTTTAACCCGACAACCCAGGGGCAGAAGTTTGATAACGACGGCGTGTTTATCCGCCGCTGGCTGCCGGAGCTGGCCACCGTGCCGGACAAGGCCATCCATGACCCCTGGACCTGGGCGGATAAGCAGGGGATCGTCCTCGATTATCCGCGCCCGGTTGTCGACCATAAACAGGCACGCATAGCCACGCTGGCAGCGTATGAAGCCGCCCGTAAAGCGTAAGGGAGCAATAATGAAAAACAGTGAACTGGAAAAACTGATTAACGACAAACTGAACAGCAGCAGCTTCAGCGACTATGCGCCGAATGGCCTGCAGGTGGAAGGGCGTGAGCAGGTGCAGAAGATTGTCACCGGCGTCACCGCAAGCCAGGCGCTGATCGACGAAGCGGTACGCCAGCAAGCCGATGCGGTGATTGTCCACCATGGCTATTTCTGGAAAGGCGAATCCCCGGTGATCCGTGGCATGAAGCGCAATCGTCTGAAAACGCTGCTGGAAAACGACATCAACCTCTACGGCTGGCATCTGCCGCTGGACGCCCACCCGGAGCTGGGAAACAACGCCCAGCTGGCGGCGCTGCTCGGCATTAACATCATGGGTGAAATCGAGCCGCTGGTGCCCTGGGGCGAGCTCTCCATGCCGGTACCGGGCCTGGAGCTGGCGTCGTGGATTGAAGCCCGTCTGGGACGTCGTCCGCTGTGGAGCGGCGATACCGGGCCGGACCAGGTACAGCGCGTTGCCTGGTGTACCGGGGGCGGGCAGAGCTTTATCGACAGCGCGGCGCGTTTTGGCGTCGATGCCTTTATTACCGGCGAAGTGTCGGAGCAGACCATTCACTCTGCCCGGGAGCAGGGGCTGCATTTTTATGCAGCAGGACACCATGCCACGGAACGCGGCGGCATTCGCGCCCTCAGCGAATGGCTGACGGAAACCACTGACCTGGATGTCACCTTTGTGGATATCCCTAATCCAGCCTGATGAGAGGTGTATAAGTGCAGCGAGCACGTTGTTATCTGTTAGGCGAAACCGCCGTCGTACTGGAGCTCGAGCCGCCGGTCACCCTGGCGACGCAAAAGCGGATCTGGCGCCTGACCCAGCGACTGGGTGAAATCCCCGAGGTGGTGGAAGCCATTCCGGGGATGAATAACATCACCGTGGTATTGCGAAATCCCCACTCGCTGGCGCTGGATGCGATTGAGCGTCTGCAGCGCTGGTGGGAAGAGAGCGAGGCGCTGGAGCCTGAGTCCCGCTATATCGAAATCCCGGTGGTGTATGGCACCGCTGCGGGCCCCGATCTTGGCGAGGTGGGCCGACACGCCGGGCTGACCGAGAAACAGGTCGTGGAGCTTCACTCATCCATCGATTATGTGGTCTGGTTCTTAGGTTTTCAGCCGGGCTTTCCTTATCTGGGCGGCTTGCCCGAGCAGCTGGCGACCCCGCGCCGGGATGAACCCCGGCTGCAGGTGCCGGCGGGCTCGGTGGGGATTGGCGGGGCGCAAACCGGCATTTACCCGATAGCCACCCCTGGCGGCTGGCAGCTGATCGGACACACCCCGTTGCCGCTGTTCGATCCACATCGTGACGAGCCGGTGCTGCTGCGACCGGGCGATACCGTGCGGTTTATCCCGCAGAAGGAGGGGGTATGCTAAAAATAGTTCGCGCAGGGCTCTACACCTCGGTGCAGGACGGCGGGCGTATCGGTTTTCGCCAGTCGGGGATCAGCTACTGTGGCGCGCTGGATAAACCGGCCCTGCAGATTGGCAATATCCTGGTGGGCAACGATCCGGACGATGCTGCGCTGGAGATCACTCTTGGGCAGTGTACCGTCGAATTTGAACAGGACGGCTGGTTTGCCCTGACCGGGGCGGGCTGTGACGCCCGGCTCGACGGCGCGGCGGTCTGGACCGGCTGGCGTCTGCCAGTGAAGGCCGGGCAACAGCTCACCCTTAATCGCCCCCGGCGCGGAATGCGTAGCTATCTGGCGATTGCGGGCGGCATCGACGTGCCGTCGGTGATGAACTCCCTTAGTACCGACCTGAAGGTGGGACTCGGCGGCCACGAAGGGCGGCTGCTGAAAGATGGCGATCGACTGGCCGTTCGGCCTGGCGGGCGCGATTTCCTTGAAGCGCAGGGCGTTAAGCAGCTGCTGTGGGATAACCGCGTGCGCGCCTTGCCGGGGCCGGAGTATCACGAGTTTGATAAGGCCTCGCAGGATGCGCTCTGGCGTCTGCCGTGGCAGCTCAGCCCGCAAAGTAACCGCATGGGCTATCGCCTGCAGGGGCAGAAGCTGGTGCGCACTACCGAGCGTGAAATGCTGTCGCATGGTCTGCTGCCGGGCGTAATCCAGGTGCCGCACAACGGACAGCCGATCGTGCTGATGAACGATGCCCAGACCACCGGGGGCTATCCGCGGATCGCCTGCATCATCGAGGCCGACATGTATCACCTGGCACAGGCCCCCCTCGGACAGCCGATCCACTTTGTCCCCTGTACGCTGGAAGAAGCGCTCGACGCGCGGCGCATCCAGAAGCAATACATCGAACAACTGGCGTGGAGGTTGCATGATCGCGGTTGATTTAAATGCAGATTTAGGCGAAGGCTGCGGCAGCGATGCCGCGCTGTTGCAGCTGGTATCCTCAGCCAACATCGCCTGCGGTTTTCACGCCGGAGATGCCCAGACCATGCTGGCCTGCGTGCGTGAGGCGTTGAAAAATGGGGTCGCCATTGGGGCGCACCCCAGCTTCCCGGACCGGGAAAATTTTGGCCGTACGGCCATGACACTGCCGCCGGAGACGGTCTACGCGCAAATGCTGTACCAGATTGGTGCCCTGGCGGCGATCGTCCGCGCCGAAGGGGGGCAACTGCGCCATGTGAAGCCCCACGGCATGCTCTATAACCAGGCGGCAAAAGATCGCGAGCTCGCCGATGCCATTGCCCGGGCAATCTTTACTATCGACCCGGATTTGATCCTGGTGGGGCTGGCGGGGAGCGAGCTGATCCGCGCGGGGACCCGCCATGGCCTGATTACCCGGGAAGAGGTTTTTGCCGATCGGGGATATCAGGCTGACGGCAGCCTGGTGCCGCGTACCCAGGCCGGGGCCATGATCACCGATGAAGAGCGGTCCCTGGCGCAAACGCTGGAGATGATCCAGCACGGACGGGTGAAGAGTATTACCGGTGAATGGGCAACCGTGCACGCACAGACTGTGTGCATCCACGGTGACGGAGAACACGCGCTGGCCTTTGCCCGTCGACTGCGGACAGAATTTGAAGCAAATAATATAAAAATCAGTGCGTAACGCACGGCCGTAAACACAACACAACCAAAGGAACATTAACATGGCAGAGACGCTATCCCTCTGGCCACTCATCGGTATCGCGGTGATTGTGGTCGGGTTTCTATTACGCTTTAACCCGGTGCTGGTGGTCATTGCCGCCGGGATCGTCACCGGCATTGCGGCGCATATGCCGATCGCCACCATTCTGGAAAAACTGGGCGAAGGGTTCCTGAATACCCGCAACCTGCCCTTTATCCTGCTGATCCCGCTGGCGGTTATCGGCCTGCTGGAGCGCCACGGCCTGAAAGAGCGGGCCCAGGCGTGGATCGCGAAGATCCACAGCGCCACCGCCGGTCGTCTGCTGATCGTCTACCTGTTTGTCCGCGAGGCCTCGGCAGCAATGGGGCTGACCAGCCTCGGCGGTCATCCGCAGATGGTGCGCCCGCTGCTGGCACCGATGGCAGAAGGGGCGGCAGAGAAGAAATATGGCGAACTGCCGGGGGCGGTGCGCTATCGCCTGCGGGCGATGTCGGCGGCCACCGATAACGTCGGGCTGTTCTTTGGCGAAGATATCTTTGTCGCCTTTGGCGCCATCATCTTTATGCATAACTTCATGCTTGAATCCGGCGGGATCCAGACCGAACCGCTGCATATTGCCCTGTGGGGGATCCCAACCGCGCTCTGCGCCTTTGCGATCCATTCTGCCCGCCTGTACCGCCTGGATAAGCATCTGGAGCGTGAGCTGGCCAAAATGCAGGGAGAGATGAAATGAATTTCCAGCAAAGTTATCTCTACTGGCTGGCGGGCCTGATCCTGCTGATCGTGGCGCTGATGTCGTTTCGCGATAAAGCCAACCCGCGGCGCATCACTACCGGCCTGTTCTGGGGCATTTACGGCCTTTTATTCCTGCTGGGCAACTGGACCTACGAGCTGGTGGGTGACAAGCGCACCGTCCATATCGCGGTAGGCTTAGCGGTAGTCGGGCTGGCGCTGATCGCCGGTTTTGGCGGCGTACGGCTGGGCAGCTATCACCAGCGCACGACCGAAGAGCGCGAGACCAGCGCGAAGCGCCTGGGCAATCGCCTGTTCTTACCGGCGCTGGCCATTCCGGTGGTGACGGTAGTGGGCGTGCTGATGTTTAACCATATTCCGGGCCTGCAGGAGACGCTGTTCGGCCCGGGCAACCACGCGACGCTGGTAACGCTGTTCTCGATGACGGTCGGCTCGCTGATTGGCCTGGCGATGGCGATCAAAATGACCCATGAAAAAGTGCATCAGCCCCTGCAGGAGGCGCGCCGTCTGCTCGATTCCATCGGCTGGGCCTTTATTCTGCCGCAGATCCTCGCCACCCTTGGCCTGCTGTTTACTGCCGCCGGGGTCGGGGAGGGGATCTCATTCCTCACCCAGACGTATCTGGCGGTCGACAGCCGGTTTATCGCGGTGGTGGTCTATGCTGTGGGCATGGCGCTACTGACCATGGTGATGGGCAACGCCTTTGCCGCCTTCCCGATTGTCACCGCGGGGATCGGCATTCCGATCCTGGTGCTGCAACACGGCGGCAACCCGGCGGTAATGGCGGCGATTGGCATGTTCTCCGGCTACTGCGGTACCCTGATGACGCCGATGGCGGCCAACTTCAACATCGTGCCCGCCGCGCTGCTGGAGCTCCCCGATAAAAATGCGGTCATCAAAGCGCAGGTGCCAACCGGGGTGCTGCTGCTGATCGCCAACGTATTCCTGCTCTACTTCCTGATGTTCCTGTAAGGAGAAATGATGCAAACCGTATTAATCACGGGATTTGAGCCCTTTGGCGGCGAAACCCTTAACCCGTCCTGGGAAGTGGTGAAGCAGCTTGATGGGATGATTATTGACAACTGCCGCGTGGTGGCGCGGCAGCTGCCCTGCGTGTTCGGCGAGTCGTTAGAGGTGCTGAATGCGGCCATTGACGCGCTTCAGCCCTCCGTCGTGCTGGCGATAGGGCAGGCCGGAGGCCGCGTGGATGTGACCGTTGAGCGGGTAGCGATTAACGTCGATGACGCCCGCATCCCGGATAACCGCGGGCAACAGCCGGTGGACGTCGCTATTGTGCCGGACGGCCCGGCGGCCTGGTTCAGCACGCTGCCGATCAAAGCGATGGTCGAGGCCCTGCGCGAAGCCGGTATTCCTGCTTCGGTTTCGCAGACAGCTGGCACATTCGTCTGTAACCACGTGATGTATGGCGTGCTGCACAAGCTGGCCGATCGACCGGAGGTGAAAGGCGGGTTTATCCATATCCCTTACCTGCCTGAGCAGGCGGCGGCTCATCCTGGCGCGCCGAGCATGGCCACGCACACCCTCAAGAAAGGGCTCGAGATTGCCATTGCGGTGGCGCTGCGTCAGGAGCACGACATCAAAGTGGTTGGCGGTGCCACGCACTAAATAAGGAGTCACAATGCCAGAAGGACCGGAGATCCGCCGCGCGGCGGATAGCCTGGAGGCGGCGATAAAAGGCAAACCGCTCACCGACGTGTGGTTTGCTTTCCCTCAGTTAAAATCCTTTGAGTCCCGGCTTATCGGGGAGAAGGTCACCCATCTGGAGACGCGCGGCAAAGCGCTGCTTACGCACTTCTCCAACCAGCTAACGCTCTACAGCCATAACCAGCTGTACGGCGTCTGGCGGGTGGTCGAGACCGGTCAGGAGCCGCAGACCACGCGGGTGCTGCGCGTTAAATTACAGACCGCAGATAAAACCATTTTGCTCTACAGCGCCTCGGATATTGAGATGCTGACGGCGGAGCAGCTCACCACCCATCCCTTCCTGCAACGGGTGGGACCGGATGTGCTGGATTTACGCCTGACGGCAGAAGATGTGAAAGCGCGGTTACTGTCAGCAAAATTCCGCAATCGCCAGTTTTCAGGGCTGCTGCTGGACCAGTCGTTTCTGGCCGGTTTAGGCAACTATCTGCGGGTCGAAATTCTGTGGCAGGTGGGGCTGGCGCCACAGCACAAGGCGTCCCAGCTAACCGAAGAACAGCTTGATGCGCTGGCGCATGCGCTGCTGGCTATCCCGCGTCTGTCGTACAACACCCGTGGGGTGGTGAATGACAAGAAGCATCACGGGGCGTTGTTCCGGTTTAAGGTGTTTCATCGGGCCGGGAAAAAGTGTGAGCGGTGCGGTGGGGTGATTGAGAAGACCTCGCTTTCTTCCCGACCGTTTTACTGGTGCCCACATTGTCAGACATAAAAAAAGCCGGGTGGCGCTAACGCTTACCCGGCCTACGTCGCTTTTGTAGGCCCGGCAAGCGTAGCGCCGCCGGGCGTTTCTTTTAGCGTGTGGTGATGTCGCTTTCGAAGTTACGCTGCTCGTAGCCGGTATACAGCTGACGTGGACGCGCAATTTTCATTCCCTCGGTGTGCATTTCGTTCCAGTGTGCAATCCAGCCCACGGTACGCGCCATCGCGAAGATTACGGTAAACATGGAAGACGGAATGCCCATCGCTTTCAGGATGATACCGGAGTAGAAGTCGACGTTCGGGTAGAGCTTCTTCTCGATGAAGTACGGGTCGTTCAGCGCGATGTGCTCCAGCTCCATCGCCACCTGCAGCAGGTCATCTTTGGTGCCCAGCTCTTTCAGTACTTCATGGCAGGTTTCACGCATAACGGTTGCGCGCGGATCGTAGTTTTTGTAAACACGGTGACCGAAGCCCATCAGACGGAAGGAGTCATTCTTGTCTTTCGCACGGCGTACGAATTCAGGAATGTGCTCAACGGAGCTGATCTCTTCCAGCATCTTCAGTGCGGCTTCGTTCGCGCCGCCGTGTGCCGGCCCCCACAGGGAGGCAATACCTGCTGCGATACAGGCGAACGGGTTGGCACCGGAGGAGCCTGCGGTACGCACGGTAGAGGTGGAGGCGTTCTGCTCGTGGTCAGCGTGCAGGATCAGAATACGATCCATCGCGCGTTCCAGAACCGGGTTCACTTCGTACTCTTCACACGGCGTGGCGAACATCATACGCAGGAAGTTACCGGCGTAGGAGAGGTCGTTGCGTGGATAAACAAACGGCTGTCCGATGGAGTATTTGTAACACATCGCGGCCATGGTAGGCATTTTGGACAGCAGACGGAATGCGGCGATATCGCGATGACGCTGGTTATTCACGTCAAGGGAGTCATGGTAAAACGCGGCCAGCGCACCGGTGATCCCACACATTACCGCCATCGGATGCGAATCACGACGGAACGCATGGAACAGACGGGTGATCTGCTCATGAATCATGGTGTGGCGGGTAACGGTGGTTTTGAACTCATCGTACTGTTCCTGGGTCGGCTTTTCGCCGTTCAGCAGGATGTAGCACACTTCCAGATAGTTGGATTCAGTGGCTAATTGATCGATGGGGAAACCGCGGTGCAGCAGGATGCCTTCGTCACCGTCGATGTAGGTGATTTTGGACTCGCAAGATGCGGTGGAGGTGAAACCAGGGTCGAAGGTGAATACACCTTTTGAACCCAACGTACGGATATCAATAACATCCTGACCGAGCGTGCCTTTTAGCACATCCAGTTCAATAGCATCGTCACCACCCAGGGTGAGTTTTGCCTTAGTATCAGCCATTTACGGTCTCCTTAGCGCCTTATTGCTTAAGACTGCCCATAACCGGATTTGCATTCAGCTGATTTATCATTGTTACCAGTTTGTTATTTGGCTCGCCGCTCAGCTCACGAGGAGAAACCAGGGTACAGAGCAATGGCGCTAGCAGGTAAACAAATGAGAAATCAGAGAAATAACAGCAAATCAGTGTTTGTGCAGTCCGAATTATTCAAACCTGTATACCACTAATAACTGTCCTGATAACTTCGGTCAATACCATCACACTGTTACATAACTTATTCTCAGGTGAAAGAGAGACCTCATAACTTTTGCGCATTATATGCCTTTTCTGGTGATGTTTGTAACAATAATGTTTAACATTTGTCAAATCAGATGATTAAAAATTAAAAAGATGTTGTTATCGTGACCCTGATCACTGTTCCGCATAAAACCAGACAAACTGTATGTAGGTTAATTGTAATGATTTTGTGAACGGCCTATACTGCCGCCAGGTCTCCGGAAAACCCTGCAATCCCGAGCCAACCAGCGTTGTAACGTGTCATTTGAGCATCTGGAAGCAATGTTTTGCATGACGCACAGTTATATAAAAGGCACGCTGTCTGACCCGCATCGCAGTCCGGAGGAAGGAAACTATAAGAACAGCATGTGGGCGTTATTCATGATAAGAAATGTGAAAAAACAAAGACCTGTCAATCTGGATCTCAAAACGATCCGATTCCCCGTAACGGCAATAGCGTCCATCCTTCATCGTGTATCCGGTGTGATCACGTTTGTCGCGGTGGGTATCCTGTTATGGTTACTGGGTACCAGCCTCTCTTCTCCGGAAGGATTCCAGCAGGCCTCCGACATCATGAACGGTTTCTTCGTGAAATTTATCATGTGGGGCATCCTGACCGCGCTGGCCTATCACGTTGTTGGCGGTGTCCGCCATATGCTGATGGACTTCGGCTATCTGGAAGAGACCTTCGAAGCCGGCAAACGTACTGCTAACATTTCATTTGTCATCACTGTCGTGCTTTCACTTCTCGCAGGAGTTCTCGTATGGTAAGCAACGCCTCCGCATTGGGACGCAACGGCGTACATGACTTCATTCTGGTCCGTGCTACCGCTATCGTTCTCACCCTCTACATCATCTACATGATCGGTTTCTTTGCCACCAGCGGCGACCTGACGTGGGAAATCTGGACCGGTTTCTTCGGTTCGGCGTTCACCAAAGTCTTCACCCTGCTGGCGCTGGCCTCCATCCTGATCCACGCGTGGATTGGCATGTGGCAGGTACTGACCGATTACGTTAAACCCGTGGCGATTCGTCTCGTTCTGCAGCTGGCTATCGTAGTTGCTCTTGCGGTTTACGTTATTTATGGATTCGTTGTGGTGTGGGGTGTGTAATGAAACTGCCAGTCAGAGAATTTGATGCTGTAGTGATTGGTGCCGGTGGCGCAGGTATGCGCGCGGCGCTGCAAATTTCCCAGAGCGGCCAGAGCTGTGCGCTGCTCTCTAAAGTCTTCCCGACCCGTTCCCATACCGTATCTGCGCAGGGTGGCATCACCGTTGCGCTCGGTAATACCCATGATGATAACTGGGAATGGCATATGTACGACACGGTGAAAGGCTCCGACTACATCGGTGACCAGGACGCCATTGAATATATGTGTAAAACCGGCCCGGAAGCGATTCTGGAGCTGGACCATATGGGTCTGCCATTCTCCCGCCTGGAGAACGGCACCATCTATCAACGTCCGTTTGGCGGCCAGTCGAAAGACTTTGGCGGCGAGCAGGCGGCACGTACCGCGGCAGCGGCCGACCGTACCGGTCACGCCCTGCTGCATACCCTGTATCAGCAGAACCTCAAGAACAAAACCACCATCTTCTCCGAGTGGTATGCGCTGGATCTGGTGAAAAACGAAGATGGCGCCGTGGTGGGTTGTACCGCCCTGTGCATCGAAACCGGTGAAGTGGTTTACTTCAAAGCCCGCGCGACCGTGCTGGCGACCGGCGGCGCAGGACGTATCTACCAGTCCACCACTAACGCCCATATCAACACCGGTGACGGCGTCGGTATGGCGATCCGCGCTGGCGTGCCGGTGCAGGATATGGAGATGTGGCAGTTCCACCCAACCGGTATCGCCGGTGCGGGCGTGCTGGTGACAGAAGGCTGCCGTGGTGAAGGTGGCTATCTGCTGAACAAACACGGCGAACGCTTCATGGAGCGTTATGCCCCGAATGCAAAAGACCTGGCGGGTCGTGACGTGGTGGCGCGTTCCATCATGATCGAAATCCGTGAAGGTCGTGGCTGCGATGGTCCATGGGGCCCGCACGCGAAGCTGAAGCTTGACCATCTGGGTAAAGACGTTCTGGAATCCCGCCTGCCGGGCATCCTTGAGCTGTCCCGTACCTTTGCTCACGTCGATCCAGTCAAAGAGCCAATCCCGGTTATCCCAACCTGCCACTACATGATGGGCGGTATTCCGACCAAAGTGACCGGCCAGGCGCTGACCGTGAACGAGCAGGGCGAAGACGTGGTGATCCCGGGTCTGTTCGCGGTAGGCGAAATTGCCTGCGTATCCGTACACGGCGCCAACCGTCTGGGCGGTAACTCCCTGCTCGACCTGGTGGTGTTTGGTCGTGCGGTGGGTCTGCATCTGCAGGAGTCCATTGCCGAGCAGGGGCCGCTGCGTGATGCGACCGAAGCCAATATTGACGCCTCTCTGGAACGTCTCAACCGCTGGAACGGTAACCGCAACGGCGAAGATCCGGTGGAAATCCGTAAAGCGCTGCAGGAGTGCATGCAGCACAACTTCTCGGTCTTCCGCGAAGGCGATGCGATGGCGAAAGGGCTTGAGCAGCTGAAAGCGATCCGCGAGCGCCTGAAAAATGCCCGTCTGGACGATACTTCCAGCGAGTTCAACACCCAGCGCGTCGAGTGTCTGGAGCTGGATAACCTGATGGAAACCGCTTACGCAACCGCGGTCTCTGCAAACTTCCGTACCGAAAGCCGTGGCGCGCATAGCCGCTTCGACTTCCCGGATCGTGACGACGAAAACTGGCTGTGCCATTCCCTGTATCTGCCAGAGTCGGAATCCATGACACGTCGTAGCGTCAATATGGAACCGAAACTGCGTCCGGCGTTCCCGCCGAAGATTCGTACTTATTAATGCGGAGACAGGACAATGAAACTCGAATTCTCAGTTTATCGTTATAACCCGGATGTTGATGACGCTCCGCGTATGCAGGATTACACCCTGGAAGCGGAAGAAGGCCGGGACATGATGCTGCTTGATGCCTTAATGCAGCTGAAAGAAAAAGATCCGACACTGTCATTCCGTCGCTCCTGCCGTGAAGGGGTATGTGGCTCCGACGGCCTGAACATGAACGGCAAAAACGGTCTGGCCTGTATCACGCCGATCTCTGCGCTCAACCGTCCGGGGCAGAAAATTGTGATCCGTCCTCTGCCTGGTTTGCCGGTCGTTCGCGATTTGGTGGTGGACATGGGGCAATTCTATGCACAATATGAGAAGATTAAGCCTTACTTGTTGAATAATGGGCAAAATCCACCCGCTCGCGAGCATTTACAGTCGCCAGAGCAGCGTGAAAAACTCGATGGCCTGTATGAGTGTATTCTCTGTGCATGTTGTTCGACCTCTTGCCCGTCGTTCTGGTGGAACCCGGACAAGTTTATCGGCCCGGCTGGCCTGCTGGCAGCGTACCGCTTCCTGATTGACAGCCGCGATACCGAAACCGACAACCGCCTGGAAGGGCTGAGTGATGCTTTCAGCGTATTCCGCTGCCACAGCATCATGAACTGCGTCAGTGTATGTCCTAAGGGGCTGAACCCGACGCGCGCTATCGGCCACATTAAGTCGATGTTGTTGCAGCGCAGTGCGTAAGTAACAACGCCGGATGGCGCTGCGCTTATCCGGCCTACGTCACAGTAGGCCCGGTCAGCGTGGCGCCACCGGGAAAATTGCAGAAACCTTTAAAAACTGCCAGATAAGTAAATAATCGAGACGTTCAGCGCGAGACAAGGCGCGGTTGAACGAATCCCTGGAGCATAGTGAACTATGTGACTGGGATGAGTGAAAGCCGTAACGCAGTCGCAGCCGGAACGACGATGATTATTTAGACAGTTTCTAAAGGTTCCTTCGCGGGCCAAAGTAAAAGAGCTCGCAGGTGAACCCCGGCACGTACACGTGGTGTGCGTGGTAGTTTCTACGGCGAAAGTAAGCATAAAAATGCTTAAGGGATCACGATGCAGAACGGCGCAATGAAAGCCTGGCTGGACTCTTCATTCCTCTCTGGTGCAAACCAAAGCTGGATTGAACAGCTCTATGAAGACTTCTTAACCGACCCTGACTCAGTGGACGCTAACTGGCGTTCGATGTTCCAGCAGTTACCTGGAACAGGAGTCAAACCGGATCAATTTCATTCCAAAACACGTGATTATTTCCGTCGTCTGGCGAAGGATGCCTCACGTTACTCTTCCGCCATCTCCGACCCTGACACCAATGCGAAACAGGTTAAAGTCCTGCAGCTGATCAACGCCTACCGTTTCCGTGGCCACCAGCATGCGAATCTGGATCCGCTGGGGCTGTGGCAGCAGGAGCGCGTGGCGGATCTCGACCCGGCTTATCACGATCTGACCGAAGCTGATTTCCAGGAAACCTTCAACGTGGGTTCTTTCGCCATCGGCAAAGACACGATGAAGCTGGGCGAGCTGCTGACTGCGCTGAAGCAGACCTACTGCGGCTCTATCGGTGCGGAATATATGCATATCACCTCAACTGAAGAGAAACGCTGGATCCAGCAGCGCATCGAATCGGTTGCCGGTAAATCCACCTTCAATGCTGACGAGAAAAAACGCTTCCTGAGCGAGCTGACCGCAGCAGAAGGGCTGGAGCGCTACCTCGGTGCCAAATTCCCGGGGGCAAAACGCTTCTCGCTGGAAGGCGGCGATGCGCTGGTGCCAATGCTGAAAGAGCTGATCCGCCATGCGGGCAACAGCGGTACCCGCGAAGTGGTACTGGGCATGGCGCACCGTGGTCGTCTGAACGTACTGATCAACGTGCTGGGTAAAAAGCCGCAGGATCTGTTCGACGAATTCGCGGGCAAACATAAAGAACACCTCGGTACCGGTGACGTGAAGTACCACATGGGCTTCTCATCGGATATCGAAACCAACGGCGGCCTGGTCCACATGGCGCTGGCGTTTAACCCGTCACACCTCGAAATCGTGAGCCCGGTGGTTATCGGTTCCGTGCGTGCGCGTCTGGATCGTCTCGATGAGCCGAGCAGCAACAAAGTGCTGCCAATCACCATTCACGGCGATGCGGCGATCACCGGTCAGGGCGTGGTTCAGGAAACCCTGAACATGTCCAAAGCGCGGGGTTACGAAGTGGGCGGTACCGTTCGCATCGTGATCAACAACCAGGTGGGCTTCACTACCTCTAACCCGCTGGATGCGCGTTCTACGCCATACTGTACCGACATTGGTAAGATGGTTCAGGCGCCAATTTTCCACGTGAACGCTGATGATCCAGAAGCCGTGGCATTCGTCACCCGTCTGGCGCTTGACTTCCGTAATACCTTCAAGCGTGACGTGCTGATCGACCTGTTCTGCTACCGTCGTCACGGTCACAACGAAGCGGATGAGCCAAGTGCAACCCAGCCGCTGATGTACCAGAAAATCAAAAAGCATCCGACTCCGCGCAAAATCTATGCTGACAAGCTGGAAGCGGACAAAGTGGTCACGCTGGAAGATGCCACCGAGATGGTTAATCTGTACCGTGATGCGCTGGATGCCGGCGAGTGCGTGGTGAAAGAGCTGCGTCCAATGAACATGCACTCCTTCACCTGGTCGCCGTACCTCAACCACGAGTGGGATGAGAGCTACCCGAACAAGGTCGAGATGAAGCGTCTGCAGGAGCTGGCGAAACGCATCAGCACCGTGCCAGAAGCGATCGAGATGCAGTCCCGCGTGCAGAAAATCTATTCTGACCGTCAGTCAATGGCGGCAGGCGAGAAGCTGTTCGACTGGGGTGGCGCAGAAAACCTGGCCTATGCGACCCTGGTTGACGAAGGCATTCCGGTTCGTCTGTCCGGTGAAGATGCGGGCCGTGGCACCTTCTTCCACCGCCATGCGGTGATCCATAACCAGACCAACGGTTCAACTTACACCCCGCTGCAGCATGTGCATAACGGTCAGGGCCAGTTCAAGGTCTGGGACTCCGTGCTGTCTGAAGAAGCGGTCCTGGCATTCGAATACGGTTACGCCACTGCAGAACCACGCACCCTGACCATCTGGGAAGCGCAATTCGGTGACTTCGCCAACGGTGCGCAGGTGGTTATCGACCAGTTCATCTCTTCCGGCGAGCAGAAGTGGGGCCGTATGTGTGGCCTGGTGATGCTGCTGCCGCACGGCTATGAAGGGCAGGGTCCGGAGCACTCCTCCGCGCGTCTGGAGCGTTATCTGCAACTCTGCGCCGAGCAGAACATGCAGGTTTGTGTTCCGTCTACCCCGGCACAGGTTTACCACATGCTGCGTCGTCAGGCGCTGCGCGGGATGCGTCGTCCGCTGGTCGTCATGTCACCGAAATCGCTGCTGCGTCACCCGCTGGCGGTTTCCACGCTGGATGAGCTGGCTAACGGCACCTTCCTGCCGGCGATTGGCGAGATTGACGAGCTGGATCCACAGGCGGTGAAACGCGTGGTGATGTGTTCTGGTAAGGTTTATTACGACCTGCTGGAACAGCGCCGTAAGAACGACCAGAAAGATGTCGCCATCGTGCGTATCGAACAGCTTTATCCATTCCCGCATCAGGCGATGCAGGAAGTGCTGAAACAATATGCTCACGTACATGATTTTGTCTGGTGCCAGGAAGAGCCGCTCAACCAGGGCGCATGGTACTGCAGCCAGCATCATTTCCGTGAAGTCATTCCATTTGGGTCTGCCCTGCGTTACGCAGGTCGCCCGGCCTCCGCCTCTCCGGCGGTAGGGTATATGTCCGTTCACCAGAAGCAGCAACAAGATCTGGTCAATGACGCGCTGAACGTCGATTAATTAAAGGATACATAATGAGTAGCGTAGATATTCTTGTTCCCGACCTGCCTGAGTCTGTAGCAGATGCGACCGTCGCCACCTGGCACAAAAAACCGGGCGATAGCGTTAAGCGCGATGAAGTGCTGGTAGAAATCGAAACTGACAAAGTGGTACTGGAAGTACCGGCATCGGCGGATGGCATTCTGGATGCAGTCCTGGAAGATGAAGGCACGACCGTGACCTCTCGCCAGATCCTGGGTCGCCTGCGTGAAGGCAACAGCGCGGGCAAAGAGTCCAGCGCCAAATCTGAAGAGAAGGCCTCTACGCCGGCCCAGCGCCAGCAGGCTTCTCTGGAAGAGCAAAGCAACGACGCGCTCAGCCCGGCGATCCGTCGCCTGCTGGCTGAACACAACCTCGACGCGGCGGCCATTAAAGGCACCGGTGTGGGCGGTCGTCTGACCCGCGAAGATGTGGAAAAACACCTGGCGAAAGCGCCAGCTGCACCGGAAGCGAAAGCACCGGCTGCTGCACCAGCAGCACAGCCTGCTCTGGGCGCTCGCAGTGAAAAACGCGTGCCGATGACCCGCCTGCGTAAGCGCGTGGCCGAACGTCTGCTGGAGGCGAAGAACTCCACCGCGATGCTGACCACCTTCAACGAAGTGAACATGAAGCCAATCATGGACCTGCGTAAGCAGTACGGTGATGCGTTTGAAAAACGTCACGGTATCCGTCTGGGCTTTATGTCTTTCTACGTGAAGGCGGTGGTTGAAGCGCTGAAACGCTACCCGGAAGTGAACGCGTCCATCGATGGCGATGATGTGGTTTATCACAACTACTTCGACGTCAGCATGGCGGTATCTACCCCGCGCGGCCTGGTGACCCCGGTTCTGCGTGATGTAGACACCCTGGGCATGGCTGACATCGAAAAGAACATCAAAGAACTGGCAGTGAAAGGCCGTGACGGCAAGCTGACCGTAGACGATCTGACCGGCGGTAACTTCACCATTACCAACGGCGGCGTTTTCGGCTCGCTGATGTCTACTCCGATCATCAACCCACCGCAGAGTGCGATCCTGGGCATGCACGCCATCAAAGATCGTCCGATGGCGGTTGACGGTAAAGTCCAGATCCTGCCGATGATGTACCTGGCGCTCTCCTACGATCACCGCCTGATCGACGGCCGCGAGTCAGTGGGCTTCCTGGTCGCCATTAAAGAGCTGCTGGAAGATCCAACCCGTCTGCTGCTGGACGTTTAGTTTTTAGCCGTACTGCCCGGCGGCGCTTTGCCTGCCGGGCCTACAAAAGCATGACCTAACGATTACCCTGAAGGATGGATAGAACACATGAACTTACATGAATATCAGGCAAAACAGCTGTTTGCCCGGTATGGCTTGCCGGCTCCGGTGGGTTATGCCTGCAATACCCCTCGTGAAGCAGAAGAAGCCGCATCTAAAATCGGCGCCGGTCCTTGGGTAGTGAAATGTCAGGTTCACGCTGGCGGCCGCGGCAAAGCGGGCGGTGTGAAAGTTGTTAACAGTAAAGAAGAGATCCGCGCATTTGCTGAGCACTGGCTGGGCAAACGTCTGGTGACCTATCAGACAGACGCGAGCGGCCAGCCGGTTAACCAGATTCTGGTTGAAGCAGCGACCGACATTGCAAAAGAACTGTACCTCGGCGCCGTGGTAGACCGCAGCTCCCGTCGCGTGGTGTTTATGGCCTCTACCGAAGGCGGCGTGGAAATCGAAAAAGTGGCGGAAGAGACCCCGCACCTGATCCACAAAGTAGCCATCGATCCGCTGGCAGGCCCAATGCCTTACCAGGGCCGCGAGCTGGCATTCAAACTGGGTCTGGAAGGTAAACTGGTGCAGCAATTCACCAAGATCTTCATGGGCCTGGCAAATATCTTCCTGGAGCGCGATCTGGCGCTGATCGAAATCAACCCGCTGGTGATCACTAAGCAGGGCGACCTGATCTGCCTCGACGGCAAACTGGGCGCTGACGGCAACGCGCTGTTCCGCCAGGCCGATCTGCGCGAAATGCGTGACCAGTCTCAGGAAGATCCACGTGAAGCGCAGGCTGCACAGTGGGAACTGAACTACGTGGCACTTGATGGCAACATCGGCTGCATGGTTAACGGTGCGGGCCTGGCAATGGGCACCATGGACATCGTTAAGCTGCACGGCGGCGAGCCGGCAAACTTCCTCGACGTGGGCGGCGGCGCGACCAAAGAGCGCGTGACTGAAGCCTTCAAAATCATCCTCTCTGACGACAACGTGAAAGCGGTTCTGGTGAACATCTTCGGCGGCATCGTACGTTGCGACCTGATCGCTGACGGTATCATCGGTGCGGTAGAAGAAGTGGGCGTGAACGTCCCGGTTGTTGTGCGTCTGGAAGGGAACAACGCTGAACTCGGCGCGAAAAAACTGGCTGACAGCGGCCTGAATATTATTGCAGCGAAAAGTCTGACGGATGCCGCTCAGCAGGTAGTTGCCGCAGTGGAGGGGAAATAATGTCCGTTTTAATTAATAAAGATACCAAAGTCATCTGCCAGGGCTTCACCGGTAGCCAGGGTTCATTCCACTCTGAGCAGGCGATTGCCTACGGTACGCAGATGGTTGGCGGCGTAACGCCAGGTAAAGGCGGCACCACCCACCTGGGCCTGCCGGTGTTCAACACCGTACGTGAAGCAGTAGAAGCGACTGGCGCGACCGCCACCGTGATCTACGTTCCGGCCCCGTTCTGCAAAGACTCCATTCTGGAAGCGATCGACGCAGGCATCAAACTGATCATCACCATCACCGAAGGTATCCCGACGCTGGATATGCTGACCGTGAAAGTGAAGCTGGACGAAGCTGGCGTGCGCATGATCGGGCCAAACTGCCCGGGCGTGATCACCCCAGGCGAATGTAAAATCGGCATCATGCCGGGCCACATTCACAAGCCGGGCAAAGTGGGCATCGTCTCCCGTTCCGGTACCCTGACCTATGAAGCGGTTAAGCAGACCACCGACTATGGTTTCGGCCAGTCCACCTGTGTGGGCATCGGCGGCGACCCAATCCCGGGCTCTAACTTCATCGACATCCTGAAGCTGTTCCAGGAAGACCCGCAGACTGAAGCGATCGTCATGATCGGTGAAATCGGCGGCAGCGCGGAAGAAGAAGCGGCTGCTTATATCAAAGATCACGTCACCAAGCCGGTTGTAGGTTACATCGCGGGCGTGACTGCGCCTAAAGGCAAGCGTATGGGCCACGCAGGCGCCATCATCGCGGGCGGCAAAGGTACTGCGGACGAGAAATTCGCAGCGCTGGAAGCAGCAGGCGTGAAAACCGTGCGCAGCCTGGCTGACATCGGTGAAGCGCTGAAGTCCATCATTAAGTAAATCCTCTCTGCTCCCCGTGCGGGGAGCTTTGACATAATAAATGTCCGTTTCGACATGGTTGGCCATCGTAAGATGGCCTTTTTTTTGCTGCGGGCTGGTGCTAAAGAGGTTTAAGCGGGGAGGGCGGCTGAAAGATTAACGAACAGGCGGCATGAGATCCTTATTTTTGGCAGGTAAACACAAAACGTTAACATTGCAGTGTTAATTTATGGATTATTAAAAGTAAAATATTTGTAATAAAAACCACGGATATAAGCGCAATAAAAAAATACTGTGAAATGACTAACATTAACAGTTCGACATCAATAAAAATTTGAACCCGTAGCCGCGTTAATTTAAATCACCTTTATTTATATTTCCTCCTTTCATTGATAACTATTACCAGCATCTTTAAACATATCGTTAACATTGCGCTCACTGAATTCACCATATGGAAACACCCTTAACACGTCTGCGTAATATTGATTTATATCAATATTTAATACCTGGAAAAGGGCGTCAAAAAGCGTTAAATTGCTCCCGATCAATCTGGTCGAAAAGTGGTAAAGTCGCTATATATTGATCGCTGTCGTAAAACGTAAAGCGCTTTCAATAAAAACCTGTTTATTGTAAGGGTTTTGCAGCGTAATATATTTGCGGGATCAATTTCGGGTTTTTATTAACGTATCTGTAACCTTTCATCATGGCTTTTTCCTCCTGTGAAGATTAAGTAACGAAGAAAGGATTCGGATAATTTTTTGTATTGGGGCATGTGTGTGGATCTTTTCTAACGGGATCCACTCCCGGAGTCTTCATGCGATGAGCAAGGAGTCATGATGTTAGATATAGTCGAACTGTCGCGCTTACAGTTTGCCTTGACTGCGATGTACCACTTCCTGTTTGTGCCACTAACGCTCGGTATGGCGTTCCTGCTGGCCATTATGGAGACGGTCTACGTCCTTTCCGGCAAACAGATTTATAAAGATATGACCAAGTTCTGGGGCAAGTTGTTTGGTATCAACTTTGCGCTGGGCGTGGCCACCGGTCTGACCATGGAGTTCCAGTTCGGGACAAACTGGTCTTACTACTCCCACTATGTCGGGGATATCTTCGGTGCGCCGCTGGCCATTGAAGGTCTGATGGCCTTCTTCCTCGAATCCACCTTTGTAGGTCTGTTCTTCTTCGGTTGGGACCGTCTGGGCAAAGTCCAGCATATGGCGGTCACCTGGCTGGTGGCGTTAGGCTCTAACCTGTCCGCGCTGTGGATCCTGGTAGCCAACGGCTGGATGCAGAACCCTATCGCATCTGATTTCAACTTCGAAACCATGCGTATGGAGATGGTCAGCTTCTCCGAGCTGGTGCTGAACCCGGTTGCCCAGGTGAAATTTGTTCACACCGTGGCTTCCGGCTATGTCTGTGGCGCGATGTTCGTGCTGGGCATCAGCTCCTACTACATGCTGCGTGGTCGCGACTTCGCTTTTGCCAAGCGCTCCTTCGCCATCGCGGCGAGCTTCGGTATGGCGGCTATCCTCTCCGTTATCGTGCTGGGTGATGAATCCGGTTACGAGATGGGCGACGTGCAGAAAACCAAACTGGCGGCGATCGAAGCAGAGTGGGAAACCCAACCGGCTCCGGCAGCTTTCACCCTGTTTGGTATTCCCGATCAGGATGCACAGGAAAACCACTTTGCTATTCAGATCCCTTACGCGCTGGGCATCATTGCCACCCGCTCTGTGGATACGCCGGTTATCGGCCTGAAAGATCTGCTGGTGCAGCATGAAGAGCGTATCCGTAACGGGATGAAAGCTTACTCCCTGCTGGAGCAGCTGCGTTCCGGCTCTACCGATCAGTCCGTTCGCGATCAGTTCAACAACGTGAAGAAAGACCTCGGTTACGGCCTGCTGCTGAAACGCTATACCCCGAACGTCTCTGACGCGACGGAAGAGCAGATTCAGATGGCGACCAAAGACTCGATTCCACGCGTTGCGCCGCTGTACTTCGCATTCCGTATCATGGTGGGCTGCGGCATCATCATGCTGTTGATCATTGCTGCCTCCTTCTGGTCGGTGATTCGTAACCGTATCGGTCAGCGTAAATGGCTGCTGCGTTCTGCGCTGTACGGCATGCCACTGCCATGGATCGCCATCGAATCCGGCTGGTTTGTTGCGGAGTACGGCCGTCAGCCGTGGGCTATCGGTGAGGTGCTGCCAACCGCGGTAGCGAACTCATCCCTGACCGCCGGGGATCTGATTTTCTCCATGCTGCTGATTTGTGGTCTGTATACCCTGTTCCTGGTGGCTGAACTGTTCCTGATGTTCAAGTTTGCGCGCCTTGGCCCAAGCAGCCTGAAAACCGGTCGCTACCACTATGAGCAGTCAACCGTTGCTTCTCAGTCCCACTACGAGCAGTCCACCGTGACTACTCAGCCGGCACGGTAAGACAGGAGTCGTCAAATGATCGATTATGAAGTATTGCGTTTTATCTGGTGGCTGCTGGTCGGGATCTTACTGATTGGTTTTGCGGTCACTGACGGTTTCGACATGGGGGTGGGTATGCTCACCCGCTTCCTCGGTCGTAATGATACCGAGCGTCGAATTATGATTAACTCCATCGCCCCGCACTGGGACGGTAACCAGGTGTGGCTGATCACCGCAGGCGGCGCGCTGTTCGCTGCCTGGCCGATGGTCTACGCGGCTGCGTTCTCCGGCTTCTATGTGGCGATGATCCTGGTGCTGGCATCGTTGTTCTTCCGTCCGGTCGGTTTTGACTACCGCTCGAAGATTGAAGACACCCGCTGGCGCAACATGTGGGACTGGGGCATCTTCATCGGTAGTTTCGTGCCGCCGCTGGTGATCGGCGTGGCGTTCGGCAACCTGCTACAGGGCGTGCCGTTCCACCTCGATGAATACATGCGCCTGTACTACACCGGTAACTTCTTCCAGCTGCTGAACCCGTTCGGTCTGCTGGCGGGCGTGGTCAGCGTGGCGATGATCCTCACCCAGGGTGCAACTTACCTGCAGATGCGTACCGTGGGTGAACTGCACCTGCGTTCCCGCGCCGTCTCGCAGATTGCGGCTCTGGTGACCCTGGTCGGCTTCGCGCTGGCAGGCGTGTGGGTGATGTTCGGTATCGACGGTTATGTGGTGACGTCCGCGATTAACCATACCGCGCCGTCTAACCCGCTGACCAAAGAAGTCGCCCGTCAGGCAGGCGCCTGGCTGGTGAACTTCAATAATACGCCGGTTCTGTGGGCTATCCCGGCCCTGGGCGTGGTGCTGCCGCTGCTGACCCTGCTGACTTCCCGTATGGAAAAGGGCGCATGGGCATTCGTCTTCTCTTCACTGACGCTGGCGTGCATCATTCTGACGGCCGGTATCGCGATGTTCCCATTCGTGATGCCATCCAGCACCATGATGAATGCTAGCCTGACGATGTGGGATGCCACTTCCAGTCAGATGACCCTGAACCTGATGACGTTTGTGGCTGCCGTGTTCGTACCGCTCATTCTGGCTTACACCACCTGGTGTTACTGGAAAATGTACGGTCGTATCACGAAAGAACATATCGAAAGCAATACTCACTCTATGTATTAAGGAAGGAGCTGAATATGTGGTATTTCGCATGGATTTTAGGAACGCTTCTTGCCTGTGCATTTGGTGTGATTACCGCCCTGGCGCTTGAGCACGTTGAAGCGTCCAAAGCCGGTGAAGAAAAACACTGATGATCGCGTATCTCTACGGGATCATGGACAAGCGCCCGCTCCGGGCGCTTTCCTTAGTGATGGCCTTGCTGCTGGCAGGTTGCATCTTCTGGGACCCGTCGCGCTTTGCGGCGAAGACCAGCGAGCTTGAAATCTGGCACGGTTTTCTCATCATGTGGGCGGTGTGCGCCGGGGTGATCCACGGCGTCGGCTTTCGGCCGAAAGCCGTACACTGGCAGGGCATCTTCTGCCCGCTGATCGCTGATGTGGTCCTTCTTGTCGGCCTGATTTTCTTTTTCAACTGAATAAGAACTATCCGTTAATATTATGGGCTTACCCTGGCCCATAAATATTTACTCTCCGTTTACTTTCCCCCATTCCAAACCACCATTCCCGCGCGTATAGTAGCGAAGTTTAAAAGCTCTAACTCTTTTTGTATTACCGGGATGTAAAGTGAATACAACGCTGTTTCGATGGCCGGTTCGTGTCTACTACGAGGACACTGACGCCGGTGGTGTGGTTTACCACGCCAGCTACGTTGCCTTTTATGAACGAGCACGCACTGAGATGCTGCGCCATCATCACTTTAGCCAGCAGGTCCTGCTGGCGGAGCGAGTTGCCTTCGTGGTACGCAAGATGACGCTGGAGTATTTTGCGCCTGCCAGACTCGACGATATGCTCGAAGTCCAAACAGAAATAACATCAATGCGCGGAACCTCACTGGTTTTCACGCAGCGGATCGTCAATGCAGAAAACCAGGTACTGAACGAAGCTGAAGTCCTGATTGTCTGTGTTGATCCACTCATCATGAAGCCTCGTGCGCTTCCTAAGTCTATTGTCGCGGAGTTTAAGCAGTGACTGACATGAATATCCTTGATTTGTTCCTGAAGGCAAGCCTTCTGGTTAAACTTATCATGTTGATTTTGATTGGTTTTTCAATCGCATCCTGGGCCATCATCATCCAGAGAACCCGTATCCTCAATGCAGCAGGCCGCGAAGCGGAAGCGTTTGAAGATAAGTTCTGGTCAGGTATCGAACTTTCCCGTTTGTATCAGGAAAGCCAGGGGCGTCGTGAAAACCTCTCCGGCTCCGAGCAAATTTTCTATAGCGGCTTCAAAGAGTTCGCTCGCTTACACCGCGCTAACAACCATGCGCCGGAAGCGGTCGTTGAAGGGGCATCCCGTGCGATGCGTATCTCGATGAACCGTGAACTGGAAACGCTGGAAACGCACATCCCATTCCTTGGCACCGTCGGTTCCATCAGCCCGTATATCGGTCTGTTTGGTACGGTCTGGGGGATTATGCACGCCTTTATCGCCCTTGGCGCGGTAAAACAGGCGACGCTGCAGATGGTTGCACCAGGTATCGCAGAAGCGCTGATCGCGACCGCTATCGGTCTGTTCGCCGCTATTCCTGCGGTTATGGCGTATAACCGCCTGAATCAGCGCGTGAATAAACTGGAACTGAACTACGACAACTTTATGGAAGAGTTCACCGCGATTCTGCACCGCCAGGCGTTTACCAGCACCGAGAGCAACAAGGGGTAAACCATGGCCAGACAGCGTGGACGGGGTCGTCGCGAACTGAAGTCCGAAATCAACATTGTACCGCTGCTGGACGTGCTGCTGGTGCTGCTGCTGATCTTTATGGCCACAGCACCCATCATTACCCAGAGCGTGGAGGTTGATCTGCCGGATGCGACAGAATCTCAGGCTGTAAGCACCAATGACGATCCACCGGTCATCATTGAGGTATCCGGAGTGGGGCAGTACAGCGTGGTGGTTGAAAAAGATCGTCTTGATCAGCTGCCGCCGGAGCAGGTCATTGCCGAAGCGCAACGACGTCTGCAGTCAAATCCGAAAACGGTCTTCTTAATCGGTGGTGCGAAAGACGTGCCTTACGATGAAATAATAAAGGCGCTGAACCTGTTGCATAGCGCGGGCGTTAAGTCAGTCGGCTTGATGACGCAGCCTATTTGATCATCTGCGTACACAACAGAGTTTTTGGGAACCCATAGTGTCAAAGGCAACCGAACAAAACGATAAGCTTAAACGGGCGATAATTATTTCGGCGGTGCTGCATGTCATTCTTTTTGCAGCACTGATCTGGAGTTCGTTCGATGAGCATCTCGATACCGCTGCCGGCGGTGGGGGAGGTTCATCCATCGATGCCGTAATGGTCGATCCCGGCGCGGTAGTACAGAACTATAATCGTCAGCAACAGCAGCAGGCGAGTGCAAAACGTGCTGAAGAGCAACGCGAAAAGCAGGCGCAACAGCAGGCGGAAGAGCTGCGTGAGAAGCAGGCCGCCGAGCAGGAACGTCTGAAGCAGCTTGAGAAAGAACGTTTGCAGGCGCAGGAAGCGGCGAAAGAGCAGGCGGAGCAGCAGAAACAGGCTGAAGCCGCAGCGAAGCAAGCGCAGGAAAAACAGAAGCAGGCGGAAGAGGCAGCAGCCAAAGCCGCAGCGGATGCCAAAGCGCAGGCCGATGCTCAGGCGAAACAGGCTGCTGAGGCGGCAAAACAAGCCGCGGATGCTGCTGCATTAGCCGCGAAAAAAGCCGCTGCCGATGCGCAAAAACAGGCCGAAGCCGAAGCAGCCAAAGCGGCTGCGGATGCGAAGAAGAAAGTAGAAGCTGAAGCCGCGAAGAAAGCCGCTGCCGAGGCCCAGAAAAAAGCGGAAGCTGAAGCTGCCAAACAAGCAGCCCAGGAAGCCGAGAAGAAAGCGGCCGCCGAAGCTGCTAAGAAAGCCGCTGCCGCTGAAAAGGCCGCTGCGGAAAAAGCTGCTGCGGCAGAAAAAGCGGCTGCTGAGAAGAAAGCCGCTGCGGCAGAAAAAGCCGCAGCCGATAAAAAAGCCGCTGCCGAAAAAGCTGCTGCAGATAAGAAAGCTGCTGCCGATAAAGCTGCTGCTGACAAAGCTGCCGCCGCGAAAGCCGCAGCAGCGAAAAAAGCCGCTGCGGAAAAAGCAGCCGCATCGGACGTTGACGACCTGTTCGGCGATTTGAGCTCAGGTAAGAATGCGCCGAAATCGGGTGGGGCCAAAGGTAACGGTCAACCGGCAAAAGATAGCGGAACAAGTGGTGCTAATGGTGGCGCGTCAGGCGCTGATATTAGTGCGTATGCTTCGCAAATTCGTAATGCCATTCAGAGCCGTTTATACGGTGCCGACCTGTATGCCGGTAAGTCCTGTGTGCTGCATATTAAGCTGGCGCCGGACGGTCTGCTGCTGGATGTCACGGAGGAGGGCGGCGATCCTGCATTATGTCAGGCAGCTCTGACGGCGGCGAAAACGGCTAGAATTCCTAAACCGCCTAGCACGGCTGTTTATGAAAAAGTAAAAGATGCCAAACTGGACTTCAAACTGTAGCGATTTTCCCGCTAAAGTTGGCAAAACAGTCTAAGTTTGAGGCTGTAGATTGGTAGTTTTGTTTATTTGGGTTTGTTAACATTCTGCTAAATTATCGCGGGTAAGGTTACTCGGATATGGGAGATATGATGAAGCAGGCATTACGTGTTGCAATGAGTTTCTTAGTGCTGTGGGCAGCGGTGCTGCACGCAGAAGTGCGTATCGAGATCACCCAGGGGGTGGACTCGGCACGTCCGATTGGTGTGGTTCCATTCCAGTGGAAGGGGCCAGGCGCTGCGCCGGAAGATGTGGGCGGCATTGTTGCCGCTGACCTGCGCAACAGCGGTAAATTCAACCCGTTAGACCGTTCCCGTCTGCCACAGCAGCCAGGCACTGCTGCTGAGCTGCAGCCGGCGGCATGGTCCGCGCTGGGTATTGATGCGGTAGTCGTGGGTCAGGTTACCCCTAACCCGGACGGCGGTTATACCGTTGCTTACCAGCTGGTAGACACCGGTGGCGCGCCGGGTACCGTGCTGGCACAGAACACCTATAAAGTGAACAAGCAGTGGCTGCGTTATGCAGGCCACACGGCGAGTGATGAAGTGTTTGAGAAGCTGACCAGCATCAAAGGCGCATTCCGCACTCGTATTGCTTATGTCGTGCAGACCAACGGAGGCCAGTTCCCGTATGAACTGCGTGTCTCTGACTACGACGGTTACAACCAGTTCACCGTTCACCGTTCACCGCAGCCGCTGATGTCACCGGCCTGGTCACCGGACGGTTCTAAGCTGGCGTACGTGACCTTCGAAAGCGGTCGCTCAGCGCTGGTTATCCAGACCCTGTCTAACGGCGCGGTGCGTCAGGTTGCCTCTTTCCCACGTCACAACGGGGCACCGGCATTCTCTCCGGACGGTTCTAAACTGGCGTTTGCTCTCTCTAAAACCGGTAGCCTGAACCTGTACGTGATGGACATTGGCTCCGGCCAGATCCGTCAGGTCACCGACGGTCGTAGCAACAACACCGAACCAACCTGGTTCCCGGACAGCCAGAACCTGGCCTTTACCTCTGACCAGGCGGGTCGTCCACAGGTGTATAAAGTCAATGTTAACGGCGGTGCACCGCAGCGTATCACCTGGGAAGGTTCACAGAACCAGGACGCAGACGTGAGCGCTGACGGTAAGTTTATGGTAATGGTTAGCTCGGCCGGTGGTCAGCAGCACATTGCCAAACAAGATCTGGGCGGGGGTGGCGTACAAGTTCTGTCGTCAACTTTCCTGGATGAAACGCCAAGTCTGGCACCTAACGGCACTATGGTTATCTACAGCTCTTCTCAGGGGATGGGATCCGTGCTGAATCTGGTTTCTACCGATGGGCGTTTCAAAGCGCGTATTCCGGCAACTGATGGACAGGTAAAATCACCTGCCTGGTCGCCGTACCTGTAATAATAATTAATTGAATAATAAAGGAATCATAGAAATGCAACTGAACAAAGTGCTGAAAGGGCTGATGATCGCTCTGCCTGTTATGGCAATCGCAGCGTGTTCTTCTAACAAGAACGCCAGCAACGACCAGAGCGGCGAAGGCATGATGGGTGCCGGCACCGGTATGGACGCAAACGGCAACGGCAATATGTCTTCTGAAGAGCAGGCGCGTCTTCAGATGCAACAGCTGCAGCAGAACAACATTGTTTACTTCGATCTGGACAAGTTCGACATCCGTTCTGACTTCGCTGCGATGCTGGATGCGCACGCTAACTTCCTGCGTAGCAACCCGTCTTACAAAGTCACCGTAGAAGGTCACGCGGACGAACGTGGTACTCCTGAGTACAACATCTCCCTGGGTGAGCGTCGTGCTAACGCCGTTAAAATGTACCTGCAGGGTAAAGGCGTTTCTGCTGACCAGATCTCCATCGTTTCTTACGGTAAAGAAAAACCTGCAGTACTGGGTCACGACGAAGCGGCTTACTCCAAAAACCGTCGTGCCGTACTGGTTTACTAAGAGAATTGCATGAGCAGTAACTTCAGACATCATCTGTTGAGTCTGTCGTTACTGGTTGGTATAGCGGCCCCCTGGGCCGCTTTTGCTCAGGCACCAATCAGTAGTGTCGGCTCAGGCTCGGTAGAAGACCGGGTCACCCAACTCGAGCGTATTTCTAATGCTCACAGCCAGCTTTTAACCCAACTTCAGCAGCAGCTCTCTGACAACCAAACCGATATTGATTCACTGCGCGGACAGATCCAGGAAAGCCAGTATCAGCTCAATCAGGTTGTGGAGCGTCAGAAGCAGATCCTGCTGCAGATGGATAGCCTGAATAATGGCGGCGCAGCAGCGCAACCAGCCGCAGGCGATCAAAGTGGCGCAGCTGGTGCGACGGCAACGCCTCAGGCTGATGCATCAGCCTCCACAGGCGCGCCTGTACAGAGCGGTGACGCGAATACTGACTACAACGCGGCGATTGCCCTGGTGCAGGATAACTCGCGCCAGGACGAAGCTATGGCGGCGTTTCAGAACTTCGTGAAGAAATACCCTGATTCAACCTATCAGCCCAATGCGAACTATTGGCTGGGACAGCTGAATTACAACAAGGGTAAAAAAGACGACGCGGCGTTCTATTTTGCCTCCGTGGTAAAAAATTACCCGAAATCACCAAAAGCCCCAGACGCGATGTACAAAGTCGGGGTGATCATGCAGGACAAAGGCGACACCGCGAAAGCGAAGGCCGTCTTCCAGCAGGTGGTCACTAAGTTCCCGGGCACCGAAGGTGCAAAACAAGCGCAAAAACGTCTTGCTGCGATGGGATGATTGCCGGTTGACCAGAAATCGCGTTTTTTCTGGTCTTGCCGCATACTTCCTAAGCAGTTAAGTGATATTCATCAAAATATTAGTTGCGCAGAATTCTGAAATCAGTAATATATGCCGCCGTTGCCAAGGGATATCAAACAGCCCAAAAGCAGCCAAAATAGTGGGTCGTTAGCTCAGTTGGTAGAGCAGTTGACTTTTAATCAATTGGTCGCAGGTTCGAATCCTGCACGACCCACCACTAAAGCAGTTCCGGTAGTACAGAGTGGGTGATTAGCTCAGTTGGTAGAGCATCTCCTTTACACGGAGGGGGTCGGCGGTTCGAGCCCGTCATCACCCACCACTCGGGTCGTTAGCTCAGTTGGTAGAGCAGTTGACTTTTAATCAATTGGTCGCAGGTTCGAATCCTGCACGACCCACCAATTTTATATTGGTTACCGAGTAAAAATTTCAGGCGACACCCGAATGGGTCGTTAGCTCAGTTGGTAGAGCAGTTGACTTTTAATCAATTGGTCGCAGGTTCGAATCCTGCACGACCCACCAGCCTGAATAGAATAAGAAATTATCCCGCAAGGGGTCGTTAGCTCAGTTGGTAGAGCAGTTGACTTTTAATCAATTGGTCGCAGGTTCGAATCCTGCACGACCCACCAATTTAATATCGTGTTCAGATGTTAAACGTGAAGGATAACGTTGCGTCAGCAACGGCCCGTAGGGCGAGGCGAAGCCGAGTCATCCTGCACGACCCACCAATGTAAAAAGGCGCCCTAAAGGCGCCTTTTTGCTATCTGTTATTCCAGAATCAAAAATGCCAGGGTTTACGTAGGTCAGGTAAGCGAAGCGCCACCCGACAAATGCTGCCCGCACGCTTTTGGTGTGACTTTCCCTCTCAAATTCGCTATCTTGTTTAGTATATAAAACACAATTGCCATTACTTTGGTTTCCACCAAAAAATAACGGCAAACTTGTTAAGCCAGTAAAACGAGAAGCCAAAATGAGTGTGATGTTTGATCCTGAAGCCGCGATCTATCCCTTCCCGCCGAAGCCGGTCCCGCTGAGTGTGGACGAAAAGCAGTTTTACCGCGAAAAGATTAAGCGCTTGCTCAAAGAGCGCGATGCGGTGATGGTGGCGCACTACTACACTGACCCGGAAATTCAGCAGCTGGCAGAAGAGACCGGCGGCTGCATATCGGACTCGCTGGAGATGGCGCGCTTCGGAGCAAAACATCCCGCTTCAACGTTGCTGGTGGCCGGGGTGCGTTTTATGGGCGAGACGGCAAAAATCCTCAGCCCGGAAAAAACCATCCTGATGCCGACCCTCAATGCAGAGTGCTCGCTGGATTTAGGCTGCCCGATCGACGAATTCACCGCTTTTTGCGATGCCCATCCTGACAGAACGGTGGTGGTTTATGCCAACACCTCTGCCGCGGTCAAAGCGCGTGCCGACTGGGTGGTAACGTCCAGCATCGCCGTCGAACTGATTGAGCATCTCGACAGTCTCGGCGAGAAAATTATCTGGGCGCCGGACAAACATCTGGGTAACTACGTCCAGAAACAGACCGGGGCAGACATTCTGTGCTGGCAGGGCGCCTGTATCGTTCATGACGAGTTTAAAACCCAGGCGCTGGAGCGCATGAAAGGCCTCTATCCGGAAGGCGCTGTGCTGGTCCACCCGGAGTCACCCCAGGCGATCGTTAACATGGCGGATGCCGTCGGTTCCACCAGCCAGCTGATCAATGCCGCGAAAACGCTGCCGCATCGCCAGCTTATCGTCGCCACCGATCGCGGCATCTTCTACAAAATGCAGCAGGCGGTGCCGGAGAAAGAGCTGCTGGAAGCGCCGACCGCAGGCGAGGGGGCAACCTGCCGCAGCTGCGCGCACTGTCCGTGGATGGCAATGAACGGACTGAAGGCGATTGCAGACGGGCTGGAGTCGGGCGGGGCGGCGCATGAGATCCATGTGGATGCGGCGCTGCGGGAAGGGGCGTTAATTCCGCTTAACCGGATGCTGGATTTTGCGGCTACACTACGTCCTTAAGCTACGTAACGTAACGCTGAGGGAAAAAGATGGATTTTTTTAGCACGCAAAACATTCTGGTACATATACCCATTGGCACCGGCGGCTATGACTTGTCATGGATTGAAGCTGTCGGGACGATTGCAGGTCTGCTCTGTATCTGGCTCGCCAGCCTGGAGAAGATCGTCAATTATGCGTTTGGCCTGGTGAACGTCACGCTGTTCGCCATTATCTTCTTCCAGATCCAGCTGTATGCCAGCCTGCTGTTGCAGCTGTTCTTCTTCGTAGCCAATATTTATGGCTGGTATGCCTGGTCGCGGCAGAACAGCCAGCAGGAGGCGGAACTGCAGATCCGCTGGCTGCCGTTGCCGAAAGCCATCGGCTGGCTGGCCGCCTGCGTGGTGGCTATCGGCCTGATGACAGTCTATATCGACCCGGTGTTCGCCTTCCTGACCCGCGTGGCGGTGTCGGCGATGAGCAGCCTGGGCCTGAACGTCACCATGCCGGAGCTGCAGCCTGATGCCTTCCCGTTCTGGGATTCGTGCATGATGGTCCTGTCGATTGCCGCTATGATCCTGATGACCCGCAAATATGTCGAAAACTGGCTGCTGTGGGTGATCATCAATGTGATAAGCGTGGTGATCTTCGCCCTGCAGGGCGTCTATGCCATGTCGCTGGAGTATATGATCCTCACCTTTATTGCCCTGAACGGCAGCAGGATGTGGATTAACAGCGCGCGTGAACGGGGTTCCCACGCGCTGGCACGTTAATGGTGGTGATGATGGGCGTGGTCGGACTGGATCTCATTGAGATGGCAGTCCGGTCCGTTACAGGGGGTGTACTCCATCTGGATGGTGCTATGCGCAATGGCGTAGTGGTGCTCCAGAAAATGCTGGATACGCCCCAGCAACGCATCGTGATCGTGAGGAGGAATGACCTGAACATGCAGCGTCATCAGCGGCTTTTCACCCACCATCCAGACGTGAACATGATGCACATCGCGCACTTCGGGAATGGATCGCGTTAAGTTGCGCTTCAGCGCCGGAATATCCAGCGAAGCCGGGGCCCCTTCCAGCAGCTCATTTACGCTCTCTTGCAGTAACCGCCAGGCACTGCGTAACACCAGGCACGAGACTAAAATCGACAGTATCGGATCGATCGGCGTCCAGCCCGTCCAGAGGATCACCAGCGCCGCGACGATGGCCCCTACCGAACCCAGCAGATCCCCCAGCACATGCAACGCCGCTGCCCGCACGTTGAGGTTTTTCTCTTCACTGCCGCGATGCAAAATCCAGAACGCCAGTATATTGGCGATAAGCCCGGCAACCGCCACCACCATCATGGTGACGCCAGCGACAGGCTGAGGATGCCGGAAACGCTGGAAGGCTTCCCAGACAATTAAAATCGTGATTAACACCAGCGCAATGGCGTTGACGAATGCGGCAAGGGTGGTAAGACGCAGCCAGCCAAAAGTGCGGCCATGGCTCGGCGGGCGGCGAGCGAACACTACCGCCAACAGCGCAAACAGCAGAGCTGCGGCGTCCGTCAACATATGCCCGGCATCGGCCAGCAGCGCCAGCGAGCCAGAAACCAGACCGCCGACCACCTCGATGATCATAAAAATAGCGGTTACGCCGAACGCCAGCATCAAGCGTTTAGCATTTTCATCCTGCGAAGAAGGGGCGTGAGAGTGGGCGTGCGCCATGAATAATGTCCCGGTTCATTATTATTGTAAGTGTAGCGTTTTTAGCATCTTACACAAAAAACAAAGGAGAGCCGTAGCTCTCCTTCATCATAACCGCATTACCGTTAATTACTGGGTAGTGCCGTCAGTTTTTTGTTCTTGCGGAGTTCTTTCAGTATCGACTTTGCCGGACTGATCCGGACATTTGCCATCTTTACACATTGAGTTCTTGTGCTGGTCGTCCTTGGTCATGCCGCTACTGTCCATCTTGCTTGGGTCATCATTACCCATGACGGAGTTGGTGCCACCGGTAGTCGAACTGTTGCCGGTACCGTTAGTCGTGCCAGTGCCGCTGGTGGAGTTAGTGCCATCAGGGTTTAGCATTGTCCCGCCAGTGCCAGTACCCGTTGTGCCAGTTGTGCCTGAACCCGTATTAATCTGGCTGTTACCGGTATTATTTGGAGCAATATTCTGATGCGCATCAGGCGCTACTGCTCCGGCATCCGCAGCGGCGTTTGCCTGGCCGTTGTTGCTGCTTGAGCCAGTGTCAGCCGCCAGGGCTGCACCGCTGGCCATCGTGAGCGAAGCTGTCAGGAAAAGGGTTGCGAGTTTAGTCATTTTCATCATGCTGCTCCTGTTCTGGTCGTTATGTTCTGGATAACTTCTTTCCACAGTGCATATGCGAAATCGATATACTGCTCAGTGGTTAAAGATGCCATGATCCATACTTAGGTCAGTATGGAATCGCGATAAACGTAATAAATGCAGTGCATACAGTTAAAAAGTTTAGGGTGTATCTCGTTTTTCGCTACTTTGTGGGGTTTTTTAAGCGAATTCCAGGATTTATCTGTGCGAAGTGTAAAAGCCAGTTTACACTTCCTGACTGACAAGATAGATTGAAGGGATTGCATTCGTTTATAAAAATATGGCAACGCTGGAAAGAACATGAATTATCAGAATGACGATTTACGTATTAAAGAGATCAATGAGTTATTACCCCCTGTAGCACTCCTTGAGAAATTTCCTGCCACCGAAAATGCCGCCAACACCGTTTCTCATGCCCGTAAAGCGATCCACAAGATCCTGAAAGGTAATGACGATCGTCTGCTGGTGGTGATCGGCCCGTGCTCCATTCACGATCCTGCGGCGGCGAAAGAGTACGCAGCACGCCTGCTGACGCTGCGCGAGACGCTGAAGGATGAGCTGGAAATCGTCATGCGCGTCTACTTTGAAAAACCGCGTACCACCGTGGGCTGGAAAGGACTGATCAACGATCCGCATATGGATGGCAGCTTCCAGATCAACGACGGTCTGCGCATCGCCCGCAAGCTGCTGCTGGATATCAACGACAGCGGGCTGCCGGCGGCGGGTGAGTTCCTTGATATGATCACCCCGCAATATCTGGCAGACCTGATGAGCTGGGGCGCCATTGGCGCGCGTACCACCGAGTCTCAGGTCCATCGCGAGCTTGCGTCCGGGCTCTCCTGCCCGGTGGGCTTTAAAAACGGCACCGACGGCACCATTAAAGTGGCGATCGACGCGATCAACGCCGCCGGGGCGCCGCACTGCTTCCTCTCCGTGACCAAATGGGGTCACTCTGCGATTGTGAACACCAGCGGCAACGGCGACTGCCATATTATTCTGCGCGGCGGCAAAGAGCCTAACTACAGCGCGGCGCACGTCGCGGAAGTGAAGGCGGGCCTGGACAAAGCGGGTCTGCCTGCACAGGTGATGATCGACTTCAGCCATGCCAACTCCAGCAAGCAGTTCAAAAAGCAGATGGACGTCGGCACCGATGTCTGCCAGCAGATTGCGGGCGGTGAAAAGGCCATTATCGGAGTAATGATTGAAAGCCACCTGGTGGAAGGCAATCAGAATCTGGAAGGTAGCGAGCCGCTGGTTTACGGTAAGAGTGTTACCGATGCCTGCATCGGCTGGGACGATACCGAAACGGTACTGCGTCAGCTGGCAAACGCGGTGAAAGCCCGTCGCGGCTAAAAAAAATGCCGGATAAGTATCCGGCATTCAGCATCTAAGGCCCGGTCATCGCGACCGGGCTTTTTTATTACTTGGCTTTACCCTGGTTCGCAACGGCCGCAGCTTTAGCCGCGATCTCGTCAGCGTTACCCAGATAGTAGTGCTTGATTGGTTTGAAGTTTTCGTCGAACTCGTACACCAGCGGTACGCCGGTTGGGATGTTCAGCTCGAGGATCTCGTCTTCGCCCATGTTGTCCAGGTATTTCACCAGCGCACGCAGGGAGTTACCGTGAGCAGCGATGATCACGCGCTCGCCGCTTTTCAGGCGTGGCAGGATGGTTTCGTTCCAGTAAGGCACCACGCGATCGATAGTCAGCGCCAGGCTTTCAGTCTGTGGCAGCTCAGCATCGGTCAGTTTCGCGTAACGCGGGTCGTGACCCGGGTAGCGCTCGTCATCTTTGGTCAGCTCTGGTGGGGTTACCGCGAAGCCGCGACGCCACTGTTTAACCTGCTCGTCACCGTATTTTTCTGCGGTTTCTGCTTTGTTCAGACCCTGCAGCGCACCGTAGTGACGCTCGTTCAGTTTCCAGGATTTCTCAACCGGCAGCCAGGCCTGATCCAGTTCGTCCAGCACGTTCCACAGGGTGTGGATGGCACGTTTCAGCACGGAGGTATAAGCAAAATCGAAGCTGAAGCCTTCGTCTTTCAGCAGTTTGCCCGCTGCTTTCGCTTCGCCAACGCCTTTCTCGGACAGGTCAACATCATACCAACCGGTAAAACGGTTTTCGTTGTTCCACTGGCTTTCGCCGTGACGTACCAGAACCAGCTTAGTTACAGCCATATTTTACTCCTCCAGAACAAGCATTATTTGAATGATAACAATTCTCATTATATTGCTGCGGCTGAGCCGCGGGCAACGCTTAACCCTAACCATAGCGAAAATAGTGTCGCAGTGTAAGATGCTTGTGAATGAGGGGTTGTGATTTTGTCCGTAAGTGGCGCTATTTTCAGCAAGATGGGCAAAAAAAAGCCCTCCATCAGGAGGGCCGGTTTTTATTGCGTAATGAACTGATATTCCGTGACGCTGATGTACTCTTCACCCGGACGCAGAATGCAGTCGGGCTGCGGCCATTCCGCATGGTTCGGGCTGTCGGGTAAAAACTCGCTCTCCAGCGCCAGGCCTTGCCAGGCACGATATTCACCATCTTCCCGCGCCGGCGTGCCGTCGAGGAAGTTACCGGAATAGAATTGCAGGGCAGGGGCGGTGGTATAAACCGTCATCTGCAGCTTTTCATCGGCCGACCACAGGTGCGCCGCAGGTTGGCTCAGGTCACCCTGGGCATCGAGCAAGAACGCATGATCGTAACCTTTCACCTTGCGCTGATGGTCATCCGCCAGGAAATCCTGGGCGATAGCTTTGGTGGTGCGGAAATCAAAGCTGGTGCCCGCCACGGCTTTTAACCCTTCCTGCGGGATCCCCATTTCATCGACCGGCAGATAGCGCTGGGCCAGCAGTTGCAGCCTGTGGTTACGCACGTCGCTGCAGTCGCCGTCGAGGTTGAAGTAAGCGTGGTTGGTCAGGTTGACCGGGCAGGGCTTGTCCACCGTGGCGCGGTATTCAATGGCGATCCGGTTATCATCCGTTAAGCGATAATGGACGCTCGTCTCACAGTTACCCGGGTAGCCCTGATCGCCATCCGGGGAGTGGAGGGTCAGCAGCGCTTCGCCATCGTTCTGCTTGATAATGCGCCAGCGACGCTTGTCGAAGCCGTCCGGGCCGCCGTGCAGCTGGTTTTCGCCCTGGCTTGGCAGCAGCGCATAGCGCACGCCATCCAGCTCAAAGCGGCTTTTGGCGATACGGTTGGCATAACGGCCCACCGAAGCGCCAAGGAACGCGGTTTGTTCAACGTATTGCTCAGGTGAGGCACAGCCGAGCAGGGTTTCGCGCACGCTGCCGTCACGCATCGGGACGCGGGCGGAAAGCAACGTGGCGCCCCAGTCCATCAGCGTCACCACCATCCCCGCGCTGTTGCGCAGGGTGATCAGGCGGTACGGCAGGCCGTCAGGGGCGAGAACAGGTGTTTCGTTTAGCACTGGCCAGCTCCTTGTGAGGCGTTGCAAACATAGAAGGTCTCTTTGATACCGGTTTTGGCTTCATACTGCTGCTCAACGGCTTGCTGAACAACCGGGACTAACGCCTCCGGCACCAGCGCCACGATGCAGCCACCGAAACCGCCCCCGGTCATACGCACGCCGCCCTGCTCGCCAATCGCCGCTTTGACAATCTCCACCAGAGTGTCGATCTGCGGTACGGTGATTTCGAAATCATCGCGCATGGAGGCATGCGACTCAGCCATCAGCTCGCCCATCCGACGCAGATCGCCTTTCTCCAGCGCTGCCGCCGCTTCCACGGTACGGGCATTTTCGGTCAGGACGTGACGAACGCGTTTGGCGACTACCGGATCCAGCTCGTGGGCCACTTTATTGAACTCAGCGAGTGAGACGTCACGCAGCGCAGACTGCTGGAAGAAGCGCGCCCCGGTTTCACACTGCTCGCGGCGGGTATTGTACTCGCTGCCGACCAGGGTGCGTTTGAAATTACTGTTGATGATAACAACCGCCGCGCCTTTCGGCAGGCTGACCGCTTTGGTGCCCAGCGAGCGGCAGTCGATCAGTAACGCGTGGCCTTTTTTGCCCAGCGCCGAGATCAGCTGATCCATAATGCCGCAGTTGCAGCCGACGAACTGGTTCTCTGCTTCCTGGCCGTTAAGGGCGATCTGCGCGCCGTCCAGCGGCAGATGATAGAGCTGCTGGAACACGGTGCCGACCGCCACTTCCAGCGAGGCGGATGAGCTTAAGCCCGCGCCCTGAGGTACGTTGCCGCTGATCACCAGATCCGCACCGCCAAAGTTCTTGTTGCGCTTCTGCAGGTGTTTTACCACGCCGCGAACGTAGTTCGACCACTGCTGGCTGTCGTGCTCAACAATAGGCGCATCCAGCGAGAACTCGTCGATCTGGTTGTCGTAATCGGCCGCCAGCACGCGCACCTTGCGGTCGTCGCGTTTCGCGCAGCTGATTACCGTTTGGTAATCAATGGCGCAGGGCAGGACGAAACCGTCGTTGTAGTCGGTATGCTCGCCGATCAGGTTAACGCGGCCTGGGGCCTGAATCGCGTGAGTGGCAGGGTAGCCGAATTTTTCAGCAAACAGGGCGTGGGTTTTATCTTTCAGGCTCATTGTTATTCTCCGGATTCGCGAAAATGGACATCACTCACTGCACGCAGGCGTTCTGCGGCCTGTTCCGCCGTCAGATCACGCTGGGTTTCCGCCAGCATCTCGTAGCCGACCATAAATTTACGTACGGTCGCGGAGCGCAGCAGCGGCGGATAAAAGTGGGCGTGCAACTGCCAGTGTTGATTCTCTTCGCCATTAAAGGGCGCGCCGTGCCAGCCCATGGAATACGGGAAAGAGCACTGGAACAGGTTGTCATAACGGCTGGTCAGCTTTTTCAGCGCCAGCGCCAGATCGCTGCGTTGGGCTTCGCTCAAATCGGTGATCCGCAGAACGTGGGCTTTCGGCAGCAGCAGGGTTTCGAACGGCCATGCCGCCCAGTACGGTACCACGGCTAACCAATGCTCGGTCTCCACCACGGTGCGGCTACCGTCGGCCAGTTCGCGCTGGACATAGTCCAACAGCATCGGCGATTCCTGCTCAGCGAAATAGGTCTTTTGCAGGCGATCTTCCCGCTCCACTTCGTTAGGCATAAAGCTGTTGGCCCACACCTGGCCGTGCGGATGGGGGTTGGAGCAGCCCATGGCTGCGCCTTTGTTCTCAAAGACCTGCACCCAGGGATAGCGCTGCCCCAGTTCGGCGGTCTGTTCCTGCCAGGTTTTCACGACCTCGGTCAGGGCCTCAACGCTCAGTTCCGGCAGGGTTTTGCTGTGATCCGGCGAGAAGCAGATCACCCGGCTGGTGCCGCGTGCGCTTTCGCAGCGCAGCAGCGGATCGTCACTCTGCGGCGCATCCGGCGTATCGGTCATCAGGGCGGCAAAGTCGTTAGTGAAAACGAAGGTGCCTGTATAGTCGGGGTTAATATCCCCGGTCACGCGGGTATTCCCCGGACAGAGGAAACAGTCCGGATCGTGCTGAGGCAGCGTCTGTTTAGCTGGCGTCTCCTGTGCGCCCTGCCAGGGACGCTTGGCGCGATGCGGTGACACCAGGATCCACTGCCCGGTTAACGGATTGAAACGACGATGTGGGTGATCGACGGGGTTAAATTGGGTCATGACAGATCCTTAGTCCGGATAGCCCTGCGGGTGGCGAGACTGCCAGCGCCAGGTATCCTGTGCCATTTCATCGAGCGTGCGCGAAACACGCCAGTTAAGCTCTTTCTCGGCCTTGGTGGCATCCGCCCAGTAGGCGGGCAGATCGCCGTCGCGACGTGGGGCAAAGTGATAGCTCACCGGTTTGCCGCAGGCGGCGCTGAAGGCGTTCACCACGTCCAGCACGCTGCTGCCGACGCCTGCGCCGAGGTTGTAAATATGGACGCCCGGTTTATCGGCCAGCTGCTGCATAGCCGCCACGTGACCGTCGGCGAGATCCATCACATGAATGTAGTCGCGAACGCCGGTGCCGTCCGGGGTCGGGTAGTCGTTGCCGAACACCGCCAGCGAATCACGACGGCCTACTGCCACCTGGGCAATGTACGGCATCAGGTTATTGGGGATACCCTGCGGATCTTCGCCCATATCCCCTGACGGATGCGCGCCCACCGGGTTGAAATAGCGCAGCAGGGCGATACTCCAGTCCGGCTGGGCTTTTTGCAGGTCGGTCAGGATCTGTTCCACCATCAGCTTGCTTTTGCCGTACGGGCTTTGCGGCGTCCCGGTCGGGAAGCTTTCGGCATAAGGGATTTGCGGCTGGTCGCCATAGACGGTGGCAGAGGAGCTGAAGATGAAGTTTTTCACGCCCGCGGCGCGCATGGCGGAGATCAGACGCAGCGTACCGTTGACGTTGTTATCGTAATACTCCAGCGGTTTTGACACCGACTCGCCCACGGCTTTCAGCCCGGCAAAGTGGATCACTGCCTCAATGGCGTGATCGTGGAGGATCTCGGTCATCAGCGCTTCGTTACGAATATCGCCTTCGACAAAGGCAGGCTGTTTACCGGCCAGGCGTTCCATGACCGGCAGCACGCTGCGTTTACTGTTGCACAGGTTATCAAGGATGATGACGTCGTGGCCATTTTGCAGCAGTTGCACACAGGTATGACTTCCTATGTAACCGCTACCACCTGTTACCAGAACTCGCATATTTCGCTCCATTAGGCTTAGGGTATGAGATAATCCTAGCATAACAGAGAGCAGGAAAGTGTGACATGGGATAAATTAGTGGAATCGTTTACACTGGATGAAGCGCAACCGCTTTCCGGCTAAAAAAGGATTGTAAATCAAAGTGCCCGGGATGGGATGTTGCAGGTTATCTGAAAAAAACGGGGGGGCGTCCCCCGTCAGGATGTCAGACCGGGCCCGTCCGGTAGCGGTAACTGTCGCCGTCAGCGACAAATTCCAGGCGGTGGGTGATACAGGCGGGAGCATCTTCCGCATGGTGAGAGACAAACAGCAGCTGCGTTTCCCCTTCGCTAATCAGCACATCCACAAATCGGCGGATCAGCTGGCGGTTAAGCGGATCCAGCCCCTGCAAGGGCTCGTCGAGGATCAGCAGGGTCGGGTGCTTCACCAGCGCGCGCACGATCAGCGCCAGCCGCTGCTGGCCCCACGACAGGCTGCTGAACGGCGCATCCGCGACCCGGTTATCCATCCCGAGGATATCCAGCCACTGCTGCGCCAGCTTGTGCTGCCTGTCGGAAACCGCCTGATAAATTCCGATAGAGTCGAAATACCCCGACAGAATGACATTGCGCACCGTGGTGCTGACGCGGTAATCGAGGTGCAGGCTGCTGCTGACATAGCCGATATGCTTTTTGATATCCCAGATGGTTTCGCCGCTGCCGCGACGGCGGCCAAAGAGGGTGAGATCGTTGCTGTAGCCCTGGGGTTGATCGCCGGTAATCAGGCTCAGCAGGGTCGATTTACCGGCGCCGTTGGGGCCGACAATCTGCCAGTGCTCGCCGGGATTTACCGTCCAGCTCAGATGGTCAAGGATCGGGCGATCGTTATACGACACCACGCCGTTGTTGAGCACAATCCGCGGTTGATCCTGCGGCAGGGCATGGCGCGCCGAAGGGGCATCCGGTTCGGGCAGGGTGACGCCGTTCAGCTTTTCACTGTGCGCCAGCTGGGCAATCAGGGCCTGGTTCAGCAGGGCCGCTTTTTCCCCCACCGCCGTCAGGGTACAGTCGGCCAGTACCCCGGCGTTCTTCACAAAATCGGGGATCTCGTCGAAACGGTTGAGGACCAGCACCAGGGTGTAACCCTGCTGATTAAGAGAGGCCAGCAGATCCGCCAGCTGCCCGCGGGATTTCACATCGAGGCCGTCGAAAGGCTCATCAAGGATCAGCAGTTCGGGTGCGGCCATCAGGGCCTGGCACAGCAGCGTTTTGCGGGTTTCGCCGGTGGAGAGGTATTTAAAGCGTCGGTCCAGCAGGTGAGCGATGCCGAACTGTTCCGCGAGCTGGCGGCAGCGGGCATCGTCTTTGATCTCGTCCTGGATAATCTCAGATGCCGTGCGGCCGGTATCTTCTTCGCCGGGGCTGAGCAGATCGGTGTTGTTGCGCTGCCACTCGTCACTAACCAGTTTTTGCAGCTGTTCAAAGGAGAGACGGGTCAGACGCGTAAAGGTGCTCTGGCGTTCGCCCTTCAGCAGCGTCAGCTCCCCGGCCAGCGCCCGGGCGAGGGCAGACTTGCCGCTGCCGTTACTGCCAACGAACGCCCAGCTTTCACCAACATTGAGCGTAAAATCCGCGAGCGTGAGCGTACGGGTATCGCTAAGACGAAACGTGCCTTGCGAAATTTGCAATGATGACATGATTTATCCCATTTTATGCAGCAATAAGCATCAGGGATACCCAGTGTCGGGGCGAATGTCAATGCGCTTAGCACAACGTGGCGATAATCACCCGGTCAGCATTAAAATATGCCGTTACCTCAGTACCTTCTTCTAAGCCCTGGCTCTGGGCCACAGGCACGGTGGCGCAAAGCGTCTGGCCGTCGGGCAGGGTCATCAGCACTTCACACTGCTCATCGCCCCGATCGATATGGTTAATGATCCCCTGCAATTGATTATCCGCCTGGTTCGCCGTTTCCCTGTCCTGTGTGATGCTGACCCAGGGGGCCTTCAGCAGCACCAGCACCTCTTTGCCCTCATCCAGCCCCAGCCGCTCGCCGCTCTGGGCGGTAATGGCCACTTTCAGGCGGGTAGTGCCGTCGGCGAGTAAAATATCCACCTGCTGCTGGACGCGATCGTCATCGCGGGCAGTGACCGTACCAAACCACTGGTTGCGGGCGCTGGTCTGCAAGGAGAAACGCGAGATAGCGCCAAGCAGGCTGTCCAGCGGCAGGGCGTCGTCGTCGCTTAAGACATCGAAGGCTTTCTGTTGGATCTGCCCCAGCAGGTCATAGAGCTGGATCAGCCGCTGCCCGTAGCGCGTCAGTATCGCACCGCCGCCGCCTTTGCCGCCGGTAGCGCGTTCGACCAGAGTCTGTTCGCTCAGGGTGTTCATCTCATTGATGGCATCCCAGGCGCTTTTATAGCTAATGCCGGCGTTCCTGGCTCCCTGGCTGATGGAACCGGTTTGCGCAATCTGTTTGAGCAGGGCGATGCGGCGGGGATCGGCAAACAATTTTTGCGAAAGACGGAGGGTGAGGAGAATTTCGGCCTGCATAACAATGTCCTGGCAAAAGGGTTATTGTGACCTAATTCGTTTTATGCGCAAACTGTACCGCACAAAAGGGGATGTATTTCTCGCTTTTCCGGTTAGAATAAGGCATTCACATTGTCTGGAGAAAGCCATGTTAGAGTTGCTGAAAAGTCTGGTATTCGCCGTGATCATGGTGCCAGTGGTGATGGCTATCATTCTCGGTGCCATCTACGGCCTGGGTGAGGTGTTCAACATCTTTTCCAATATCGGCCACAGAAAACAGCCGAAAAAACAGCATTAATTTCCTGTAAAAACGCCCGGTTCCGCCGGGCGTTTTGCTCTCAAGTTTCCCCCTTCCGCGCCGATATTACTTACGGCATCAGTTTCATTTACTCACTAATCGGTACGATTTAACGCTGGGAAAACCTTAGGGTTATCGTTATATTTATTTTTATATAACGACACTCACAGGAGTTAAAGATGGCACGTACATGGTTACGCCTTTTCGCAGGGGCAACGCTGACCCTCACCCTGACCGGACATGCACTGGCGGATGAGGGCAAAATTACCGTCTTCGCGGCAGCATCCCTGACGAACGCGATGCAGGATATCGCTGCGGAGTATAAAAAAGAGAAAAACGTCGAGGTGGTGTCGTCCTTTGCGTCTTCGTCCACGCTGGCGCGCCAGATCGAAGCGGGAGCGCCTGCGGACCTGTTCATCTCTGCCGATCAGAAGTGGATGGATTACGCGGTCGAGAAAAAATCGATAGATACCGCCAGCCGCGCAACCCTGCTGGGCAATAGCCTGGTGGTGGTGGCACCGAAAGAGAGTGCCCAGGGCGAGATCGCCATCAACAAAGAGACCCGCTGGACCAGCCTGCTGAAAGACGGGCGTCTGGCGGTGGGCGATCCGGAACACGTTCCGGCGGGCATTTATGCCAAAGAGGCGCTGCAAAAACTGGGGGCCTGGGAGACGCTGTCCCCGAAACTGGCCCCGGCGGAAGACGTGCGTGGCGCGCTGGCGCTGGTGGAGCGCAACGAAGCGCCGTTGGGCATCGTCTACGGCTCTGATGCCGTCGCCGGAAAAGGGGTGAAAGTGGTGGGGACCTTCCCGGAAGACTCACATAAGAAAGTGGAATATCCTGTTGCCATCGTCGATGGACATAAAAACGCTACCGTCAGCGCCTTTTACGATTATCTGAAGGGGCCGCAGGCATCGGCAATCTTTAAACGTTACGGATTTACGACTCACGAATGATATTGACCGATCCCGAATGGCAGGCCGTGCTGCTGAGCCTGAAAGTCTCTTCCCTCGCGGTTGCATTTAGTTTGCCCTTTGGGATCTTCTTCGCCTGGCTACTGGTTCGCTGTAAATTTCCCGGCAAAGCGCTCCTTGACAGTGTTTTGCATTTGCCGCTGGTGCTGCCGCCGGTGGTGGTCGGTTACCTGCTCCTCATCGCCATGGGGCGACGCGGGTTTATCGGCGAGCGGCTGTATGAGTGGTTTGGCCTCAGCTTTGCCTTCAGCTGGCGCGGTGCGGTGCTGGCAGCGGCGGTGATGTCGTTCCCGCTGATGGTGCGGGCGATCCGCCTGGCGCTGGAAGGGGTCGACATGAAGCTTGAACAGGCGGCCCGCACGCTGGGTGCCGGACGCTGGCGCGTATTTCTGACCATCACGCTTCCCCTGACGCTGCCGGGCATTATTGTCGGCACCGTGCTGGCCTTTGCCCGCTCGCTGGGCGAGTTTGGCGCGACCATTACCTTTGTCTCCAATATCCCGGGTGAAACGCGCACTATCCCGTCGGCGATGTATACCCTTATCCAGACCCCCGGTGGCGAAGGGGCCGCCGCGCGTCTTTGTATTATCTCCATTGTGCTGGCGATGGTGTCGCTGCTGGTATCGGAATGGCTGGCCCGTCTGAGCCGTGAACGGATGGGGAACTGACCATGCTGGAACTCAATTTCACCCAGACCCTGGGCGAGCACTGCCTCACCCTCAACGAAACCCTGCCTGCCAGCGGAATTACCGCCATTTTTGGCGTTTCCGGCGCGGGGAAGACCTCGCTGATCAACGCCATAAGCGGCCTGACCCGGCCCCAGTCAGGGCGGATCGTGCTCAACGATCGGGTGTTGAACGACGTAGAAAAACGCATTTATCTGGCACCGGAAAAGCGCCGGATTGGCTATGTCTTCCAGGATGCGCGACTGTTTCCGCACTACAAGGTGCTGGGCAATCTGCGTTATGGCATGGCGAAAAGCATGGCCGGGCAGTTCGATAAGCTGGTGGCTCTGCTGGGCATTGAACACCTGCTTGACCGGCTACCTTCGTCGCTCTCGGGTGGGGAAAAGCAGCGCGTGGCGATAGGCCGGGCGCTACTCACCGCCCCGGAGTTGCTACTGCTGGACGAGCCGCTGGCCTCGCTGGATATCCCCCGCAAGCGTGAGCTGCTGCCCTATCTGCAGCGCCTGGCGCGTGAAATCAATATTCCGATGCTCTATGTCAGCCACTCGCTGGACGAGATCCTGCATCTGGCCGATAAGGTGCTGGTCCTGGAAAACGGCAGCGTGAAGGCGTTCGGCAATCTGGAAGAGGTGTGGGGCAGCAGCGTGATGCACCCGTGGTTGCCTCAGGAGCAGCAGAGCAGCATTCTGAAGGTGAGCGTGCTGGAGCACCATCCGCACTACGCGATGACCGCGCTGGCCATTGGCGATCAGCATGTCTGGGTCAACAAGCTGGATAAACCGCTGCAAACCAATCTGCGCATTCGCATTCAGGCGTCGGACGTCTCGCTGGTGCTGCAGCCGCCGCTCCAGAGCAGCATTCGTAACATTTTGCGCGCCAAAGTGGCCCAGTGTTACGACGATAACGGTCAGGTTGAGGTGCAGCTGGAAATTGGTAGCCGCACGCTGTGGGCGCGTATCAGCCCCTGGGCCAGGGATGAGCTGGGGATCAAGCCTGGCCTCTGGCTCTACGCACAGATCAAGAGCGTGTCGATCACCACCTGATCACACCAGATGGGTATAGATAAATTGGGCGATGCTGTCGGTGGTGTTGTCGCCAATTACGATGTTGGCGCGCGCTTTGACGGCGTCGTCCGCATTACCCATTGCCACCCCGGTCCCGGCCGCTTCCAGCATGCTGATGTCATTGTAGTTATCGCCAAAGGCAATGACGTCCTTCATTGATCCGCCGATGGATTCCACATACTGCGCCAGGCGCTTGCCCTTGCTGTTGCCTTTGCGGGCAATATCCACCTGATCGTGCCAGGACCATTCGCACTCCAGGCCCAACGTCTGCTCCACGTGTTTAGCGAAGGCATTCAGCTTGCTGGTATCTTCATCGGTCAGAGCAAATTTCCAGATAGCGTTAACGTCCCGGGCCGCCTGCGCCAGCGACGGCACCTGGGTGAACACCGGACGCTGCGCTTCCGGCAGCGACAGCGCCCAGTTGCTGGTGCGGATCACATGCCCGGTCGGGCGTTCGTAAAGCATCGCGTCGTCGACATACATCAGGCCGTGAATGGCATGCTCATCGAGCAGATCAATCAGTTGCAGCGCCTGGGTAACCGGCAGCGGATCGGCCTGCAGAACCTTTTTTGCTTGATAATCATACAAATAGGTTCCGTTACAGCAAATTGCAGGTGTATCTAACGCCAGCGCCTGATAAAAAGGATGAATCGCAACATGATGACGACCCGTCACGATGAGGAGCTGGTATCCTGCCTCCTGGGCACGCTTCAGGGCGTCGAGGGAAGAGGGGAGCAGGGTTTTTTGCGGGGTTAACAGCGTACCGTCTAAATCCAGTGCAATCACACGCGAGGTCATTTGATATTCCGGGTTAATGTTGAAATGGCAGAATGAGCAGATGGTACACCGCGTGACTAAGGCTGCAAAATTCCTGGTTAAAATTCAGCATTCACCGTTAAAAAAGACTATCCTGGTACATTACTTTTACGCGCAGTGAGGAAAGGAGCATTCATGAAACAAACCGTTTATACCGCCAGTCCTGAAAGCCAGCAGATCCATGTCTGGCGTCTGAATCCCGAAGGTACGCTCACCCTGGTTCAGGTCGTCGATGTTCCCGGCCAGGTTCAGCCGATGGCGATCAGCCCGGATAAACGTTTCCTGTATGTGGGCGTGCGCCCGGAGTTCCGTGTGCTGGCGTACCGTATCTCTCCTGAAGATGGCGCGCTGACCTTTACGGCCGAAGCTGCGCTGCCGGGGAGCCCGACCCATATCTCAACCGATCTGCAGGGGCGCTTTATCTTTAGCGGCTCTTACAACGCCGGTTGCGTCAGCGTCACCCGCCTGGATGATGGCATTCCAACGGAGACCGTTGAGGTGGTTGAAGGGCTGGAAGGTTGTCACTCGGCCAACATCTCCCCGGATAACCGCACCCTGTGGGTACCGGCGCTGAAACAGGATCGTATCTGCCTGTTTACCCTGGGCGACGACGGCAAGCTGGCCGCGCAAACGCCAGCAGAAGTGACCACCGTTGAAGGCGCAGGCCCGCGTCATATGGCCTTCCATCCGAACCAGCAGTACGCCTATGTGGTAAATGAGCTGAACTGCTCGGTGGACGTCTGGGCCCTGCGCGATCCGCACGGCAACATCGAGTGCGTGCAGACCCTGGACATGATGCCAGCGGACTTCACCGATACGCGCTGGGGGGCGGATATCCACATCACCCCTGATGGACGCCACCTCTATACCTGCGATCGTACGTCAAGCCTGATCACCATTTTCAGCATCTCTGAAGATGGCAGCGTGCTGGCCATCGAAGGCTTCCAGCCGACCGAGACCCAGCCGCGCGGCTTTAACGTCGATCATAGCGGTAAGTTCCTGATTGCAGCGGGGCAAAAATCGCACCATATCGCGCTGTATGAGATTCAGGGCGAGCAGGGGCTGCTGGAAGAGAAGGGGCGTTACGCCGTCGGCCAGGGGCCAATGTGGGTGGTAGTTAACGCGCACTAAGGCGGACGAAATAAAAAAACCTCGCACATGCGAGGTTTTTTTATGCCCGGTGGTAGCCGGGTGAGCACATCGGAAACACCAACCTCAATATAGTAATCCCGGCCTGGCACTATGTAAAATTAACCCACGGCAAAAGAATGGGATGAGCCGCTGAGTTAATAATTATCATACTGAAAAATAATAATATTTTTCTTTATCTGAATAAATTCTTAATCTGTTTGAAACTGTTTTTATATACAGTTATCAGAGATTACAATGTTGCCGTTGGTTCGATGTGAGCAGTTCCGCAAATCAGGTTTCTTTTAAGTCCTGGCTGGCGGGTGGTGCCGTCAGTGCCTTAACTGTGGAGCACATCGGTAACACCAACGCCCACTGGTGACAGGCAGCGGAAAGGTAAGTCAGTGGAAGTGCTCCTGACCAAAGGAGTGGCGTATGAGCAGTATGGGATGGGTAATTCTGTTCCTGCAACTCATGGTTGCAGTATTGCAACTGCTGGATGCGTATCTTAAGACCGGTGCCTGACGTGCCCAGCCGCAGCATTAAGGGGGAGTTACTCCCCCTTTTTGCTAATCAGATTACTGCTTCGGTTCCGCTACCACTTTGCTGCCCACGCCGCGGTTGTTGTATTCCCACATGCGGTTGAAGTTAGCGTCGTTGAGGTTACGCTGCACGTTGCCTTTCTCATCCACCGCACCGGTATTACCCGCATACGGACGCTGAGAGATCGCCGCGTTGCCCCACGGTTTTGCCATGTTAAAGCCTTCGTTGATCACGCTGTCGCGGATCACCACCTGGCCGTTGGAGGCAGAATCGACGTCCAGCGAGCGGCCCAGCTGTGCCACACCGTCACCCATCGCGGTAAAGCGGCTGTTCACTGCCAGGAAGCCGTAGAACATGTTCGACAGGGTGGCCGGGGCGAAGACATAGCCTTCCTGCTGGGTACGGGTATTCATCACCCGGAAATCGGTGTTATCAAACACCACGGCACCGCGACCAGAGACAATATCCACATCCCCTTCAATGTAGCTGTTAGTGACCAGCGTACGGGTGATGCGGTTGTTCTTCAGGGTGTTATCAACGCCGCTGTTGGTAACGAAGAAGGTATTCTGACGACCCAGAATATTTACCTTGTCGATCTGCACCTGGTCGCCATCGCTGCGCAGGGCAACCGCCTGGTGATTACCGGCATCGACGCTGTCGCCGAGATTGTTTTCAATCGTCAGGTTCTGCAGCTGCAGGCCGGTGTTCTGCGACCAGAAGACGGCGGAACACATCACGCCGACGGTGGCACTGTGCTTGCTCTGGCAACGGTCAAACATGTACCAGGCCGGTTTGCCAGGCATGTATTTACCGCCCGGATTGACCAGACGACGCCAGGTCGCGGTATCCATCTCCGAGTCGATCGCCAGACCAATTTTCACATCAATCGGTTTTTCACCCGTACCGTACAGGGTCACGCTACCCGGCGCGGCAGGCACATACACGGTGCCTTCGTACTCGCCTGGTAAAATGGCAATGTACTGACGGGAGCTGCTGTGCTTAGCAATGGCTGCATCAACCGCCGCCTGAATGGTGGTATGCGTAACGCCCTGGATTCCCGCCGGGCCAACCACAAAGTTCGGCTGCGCAGGCAGACGAATGGCGTAAGGACTCCACGGCGCCGCGTTTGGATCCATGGCCGTGAAGTAGCGAGCCTGCTGGAAGTTTTTCGCTTCATCAGTGGAAAGGATCGGGCGGAAAGCCGTGCCTGGTGCGACCTGCTCTGAAGGCAGTTGATCCGGCGGAGTAGAGCTGCACGCGGACAACGTCACGCCAAATGCGAGGGCCAGCGCCAGACGAGAAATCCTGGAAATGTTCAAGGGAAAGCTCCTGCTAAGCATATCAATAGGGGGATAACCGAAATAGCCTGCTTTTTTATACTAAGTTGAGCGAAACGGGAAGATTAAAAGGCAAAAAGTTACTTTTTATTCCCGCGCTTAGCGGGAAAGTTGTCACAAATAAATAACAATTTCGGTAAAGGCGATTGACAGGGCGATGGGAATGAAAATAAATGTCTATACAACTCATGACAAGCGGAAGCCCGATGTTGCAACTTCATCCCGACGACGTTATCTGGCGTAACCTGCGCCTCGCGACTATGGATCCTGGCTACGGCACAGCCTATGGTTTGCTGGAGAACCGGGCCTTAATTGTGCGTGGAGAGACCATCCTGGCGATCGTGCCGGAATCTGACCTGCCGCAGGATCTGCCCAACACCCACGATTTACAGGGGCGGCTGGTCACGCCGGGCCTGATTGACTGCCACACCCATCTGGTGTTTGGCGGCGACCGCGCCGCCGAGTGGGAGCAGCGGCTGAACGGCGTCTCCTATCAGACCATCAGCGCCCAGGGCGGCGGAATTAATGCCACGGTGAGCGCGACCCGGGACAGCGCCCCTGAGCAGCTTGAGCAGCTGGCGCAGCAGCGTTTACAGCGGCTGATGCGTGAAGGCGTTACCACTATCGAAATCAAATCCGGCTACGGCCTGAACGACGAGGCGGAAGAGAAGATGCTGCGCGTGGCCCAGCGTCTGGCGCACACCCATCCCATTGAGATCAGCCCGACGCTGCTGGCTGCCCATGCCGTGCCGAAGGAGTATCGTCAGGATCCGGATGCGTACATCGCCCACGTGTGTCAGCACACGCTCCCGCAGCTGTGGGAGAAAGGCCTTTTCGAAGCCGTGGATGTCTTCTGCGAGAACGTTGGCTTCACCCCGGAACAGAGCGAGCGGGTGTTCCAGGCGGCACAGGCCCGGGGGATCCCGATTAAAGGCCACGTCGAGCAGCTCTCTAACCTCGGCGGCACTGCGCTGGTGAGCCGTTACCACGGGCTCTCTGCCGATCACATTGAGTATCTTGATGAGGCCGGAGTGAGCGCGATGGCGCAGAGCGGCACCGTGGCGGTACTGCTGCCCGGCGCGTTCTACTTTTTGCAGGAGCGCCAGCGCCCGCCGGTTGACCTGCTGCGTCAGCAGGGGGTGCCGATGGCCGTCGCGACCGACTACAACCCCGGCACCAGCCCCTTTGCCAGCCTGCATCTGGCGATGAATATGGCCTGCGTGCAGTTTGGTTTAACCCCGGAAGAGGCGTGGGCAGGGGTGACCCGGCATGCCGCCCAGGCGCTGGGCCGCGGGGCAACGCACGGCCAGCTGAAGGCCGGGTTTGTCGCGGATCTGGCGATCTGGGATGCCAAAAGCCCGGTGGAGATGGTGTATGAGCCGGGTCGTAACCCGCTTTATCAGCGCGTATTCAGAGGAAAAGTACAATGAGCGTATGGCAGCCGGTTTCACCTGACGTCTGGCAGGGGCGTGACGACACCCGCGAGGCCAGCAACGCGCTGCGCCTGTTCCAGACCGTGCAACGTAGCGACACACCAACGCCCTCCGGGGGCGGTATCGCCCTGATCGGCTTTGCCTGCGACGAAGGGGTCAGACGCAATCAGGGCCGGACCGGTGCGGCCCAGGCCCCGGATGTGTTACGCCGCGCGCTGGGAAATATGGCCAGCCATCAGGGCCACCAGCGGCTGACCGATATGGGCAACATCCGCATCGAGGGGGAGGCGCTGGAGACCGCCCAGCAGGCGCTGAGCGAGACGGTCACCGCCTGCCAGCAGGCCGGCATGCGCACCCTGGTGTTCGGCGGCGGGCATGAAACCGCCTGGGCCCATGGCCGCGGCGTGCTGGATGCCTTTCCCGGCGAGCGGGTGGTGATTATCAACCTTGATGCGCACCTCGATCTGCGTCACGCCAGTCAGGCGACCTCCGGAACCCCGTTCCGCCAGCTGGCGCTCTACTGCGCGGAACAGCAGCGTGAGTTTCACTACGCCTGCCTCGGGGTCAGCCGGGCGGCCAATACGCAGGCGCTGTGGGATGAAGCGGCTCGTCTTAACGTCACTCTGGTGGAAGATCTCGATTTCCAGCAGCAGGCGCTGCCGGTGCTGGACACCGTCCTCAACAATGCGGATCGGGTCTACCTCACTATTGACCTCGACGTGATGCCCGCCGGGGAGATGCCCGCCGTGTCGGCACCCGCCGCGCTGGGGGTTCCGGCCCGGGATCTGCTTCCGGTCATCGCGCGGATCTGTCGCAGCGGCAAACTGCAGGCGGCGGATCTGGTGGAGTTCAGCCCTGGCTTCGATCGCGACGGCCAGGGGGCGAAGCTCGCCGCGCGTCTTGCCTGGCAAATTGCTCACTGGTGGGCGTAATCTGTGGATATACTCGGATTTTTATAACGGCTTAAGGAATTGCTATGTTCTCTCGCGCCCCGCAGCAGCAGGCCAATACGCCAGCCCCTTTCTATGAAAAGGTAAAACAGGCGATCAGCCATCAGATCGCCACCGGCGTCTGGCGTCCTCACGATCGCATCCCGTCCGAGGCAGAGCTGGTGGCCCAGTTCGGCTTTAGCCGGATGACCATCAACCGCGCGCTGCGGGAGCTGACCGATGAGGGGCTGCTGGTGCGTCTGCAGGGGGTCGGCACCTTTGTGGCCGAGCCAAAAGGGCAGTCCGCGCTGTTTGAAATTCGCAGCATTGCCGATGAGATCGCCTCCCGCAACCATCAGCACCGTTGTGAGGTGCTATTCCTTGAGGAGACGCAGGCCAGCGCTGCGCAGGCCGCTGCGTTGAACGTCAAAGAGGGAACGCGCATCTTCCACTCCCTGATGTTGCACTTTGAAAACGATATCCCGGTGCAGATTGAGGATCGCAGCGTCAATGCCGCGCTGGTGCCGGATTACCTGCAGCAGGACTACACCGCCACCACCCCCCATGCTTATCTGTCGCTGGTCGCGCCGCTGACGGAAGGGGAGCATATCGTCGAGGCGGTGCGCGCCACGCCGCAGGAGTGCGAGCTGCTGCGTATTAAAGAGCACGATCCCTGCCTGCTGATCCACCGCCGTACCTGGTCAGCCTCGCACATTGTTTCCCACGCCAGACTGCTGTTCCCGGGCAACCGCTATCGGCTGCAGGGCCATTTCATGTCATAAGCCAAAAGCGTGATTGCTGACGCAATATAACAAAAATGTATCTTAATTGTTAAAATCGGCCTTGTGTGCACTTGTCTATACAAGTATATCTTAGTGTATATTCTGTCCCCAATGAGGAGCACACAATGTCGTCAGGTAAGTATCGCCAGCAAGAGATCCGCGCCCCACGTGGCACCACGCTTAACGCCAAAAGCTGGCTCACCGAAGCCCCGCTGCGCATGTTAATGAACAACCTCGATCCCGACGTGGCGGAAAACCCTCACGAGCTGGTGGTGTATGGCGGAATTGGCCGTGCGGCGCGCAACTGGGCGTGCTATGACGCCATTGTCAAATCCCTCACCGAACTGGAAAACGACGAAACCCTGTTGGTGCAGTCCGGCAAACCTGTCGGCGTCTTCAAAACCCACGAAAACGCCCCGCGCGTGCTGATCGCCAACTCCAACCTGGTCCCGCACTGGGCCACCTGGGAACACTTTAACGAGCTGGATGCGAAAGGGCTGGCGATGTATGGCCAGATGACCGCCGGCAGCTGGATCTACATCGGGAGCCAGGGCATCGTCCAGGGCACCTACGAAACCTTTGTCGAGGCGGGCCGTCAGCACTATAACGGCTCCCTGAAAGGCCGTTGGGTACTGACCGCAGGCCTGGGCGGCATGGGCGGCGCACAGCCGCTGGCGGCGACGCTGGCGGGAGCCTGCTCCCTGAACATTGAGTGCCAGCAGAGCCGCATCGATTTCCGTCTGCGTACCCGCTACGTCGATGAGCAGGCCGATTCGCTGGACGATGCCCTGGCGCGCATTAACAAATACACCCAGCAAGGCAAGGCGGTCTCGATTGCCCTGTGCGGTAACGCGGCCGATATCGTGCCGGAGCTGGTGGCGCGCGGCGTGCGTCCGGACCTGGTCACCGACCAGACCAGCGCCCACGATCCGCTGCACGGCTACCTGCCAAAAGGCTGGAGCTGGGAAGAGTATCAGCAGAAAGCGCAGCAGGATCCGGAAGGCACCGTCCTGGCGGCGAAGCGTTCGATGGCCGATCACGTCAACGCGATGCTGGCCTTCAGCCAGCAGGGCGTCCCGACCTTCGATTACGGCAATAATATCCGCCAGATGGCGAAAGAGATGGGCGTTACCAATGCCTTTGATTTCCCGGGCTTTGTCCCTGCCTATATCCGTCCGTTGTTCTGCCGCGGGATCGGCCCGTTCCGCTGGGTGGCGCTCTCCGGCGACCCGGAAGATATCTACAAAACCGACGCCAAAGTGAAAGAGATTGTCGCCGATGATGAGCACCTGCATCACTGGCTGGACATGGCCCGCGAGCGCATTAACTTCCAGGGACTGCCGGCGCGTATCTGCTGGGTAGGCCTGGAGTGGCGCCAGAAGCTGGGCCTGGCCTTTAACGAAATGGTCCGCAGCGGTGAAGTCTCAGCGCCAATCGTTATTGGTCGTGACCATCTTGATTCGGGCTCGGTTGCCAGCCCGAACCGTGAAACCGAAGCGATGCAGGACGGCTCAGACGCGGTCTCCGACTGGCCGCTGCTGAATGCGCTGCTCAACACCGCCAGCGGCGCGACCTGGGTCTCGCTGCACCACGGCGGCGGCGTCGGGATGGGCTTCTCCCAGCATGCCGGAATGGTCATCGTCTGCGACGGCACCGATGAAGCCGCGGCCCGTATTGCCCGCGTACTGCACAACGATCCGGCGACTGGCGTGATGCGCCATGCCGATGCCGGGTATGACATTGCCATTGATTGCGCGAAAGAGCAGGGCCTGAACCTGCCTATGATCGCCGCTCAACAAGGAAAGCACTGATGAACGCTTTAACCCTGACTCCCGGTTCCCTGACCCTGGCCCAGCTGCGCCAGGTCTGGCAACAGCCGCTGCACCTAACGCTCGACGACGCGGCCCACAAGGCCATCAACGACAGCGTCGCCTGCGTGGAAGCGATTGTCGCCGAAGGGCGCACCGCCTACGGGATCAACACCGGTTTTGGCCTGCTGGCGCAGACGCGCATCGCCACTCACGATCTAGAAAACCTGCAACGTTCGCTGGTGCTCTCCCACGCGGCGGGCGTCGGCGAGCCGCTGGATGACGACATTGTGCGTCTGATGATGGTGCTGAAGATCAACAGCCTGGCGCGCGGTTTCTCCGGCATCCGCCTGAGCGTCATTCAGGCGCTGATTGCCATGGTCAATGCCGAAGTTTACCCCTGGATCCCGGCCAAAGGTTCGGTCGGCGCGTCCGGCGATCTGGCCCCGCTGGCGCACATGTCCCTGACCCTGCTGGGTGAGGGCAAAGCCCGCTACCGGGGCGAATGGTTACCGGCCGCCACGGCTCTGCAAAAAGCGGGTCTGGCCCCGGTGACGCTGGCGGCGAAAGAGGGGCTGGCGCTGCTGAACGGCACCCAGGCCTCCACCGCCTTTGCCCTGCGCGGCCTGTTTGAAGCCGAAGATCTGTTTGCCTCGGCGGTGGTCTGTGGGGCGCTGACTACCGAAGCGGTGCTCGGCTCCCGTCGTCCGTTTGACGCCCGCATTCATGAGGTACGAGGTCAGCGCGGGCAGATCGACGCCGCGGCGCTGTTCCGCCACGTCCTGACCGACACCAGCGCCATTGCCGAGTCGCACCACAACTGCGACAAGGTGCAGGACCCGTACTCCCTGCGCTGTCAGCCGCAGGTAATGGGGGCCTGTCTTACCCAGATGCGTCAGGTGGCGGAGGTACTGCTGGTGGAATCCAATGCCGTTTCCGATAACCCGCTGGTGTTCGCCGCGGAAAACGAAGTGGTCTCCGGGGGTAACTTCCACGCCGAACCGGTGGCGATGGCGGCGGATAATCTGGCCCTGGCGATTGCCGAAATTGGCGCGCTGTCGGAGCGTCGTATCGCGCTGATGATGGATAAACACATGTCCCAGCTGCCACCGTTCCTGGTGCGCAACGGCGGGGTTAACTCCGGGTTTATGATTGCCCAGGTGACCGCCGCCGCGCTGGCGAGCGAGAACAAGGCCCTGTCGCACCCGCACAGCGTGGACAGTCTGCCGACGTCAGCTAATCAGGAAGATCATGTCTCGATGGCCCCGGCGGCAGGCCGCCGCTTGTGGGAGATGGCGGGCAACACCCGCGGCGTGCTGGCGGTAGAGTGGTTAGCGGCCTGTCAGGGCTGCGATCTGCGCGACGGTCTGACCTCGAGCCCGCAGCTGGAGCAGGCGCGGCATATCCTGCGGGAGCAGGTAGCGCACTATGATGACGACCGCTTCTTTGCCCCGGATATTGATGCGGCGATTGCGTTGCTGAACAAAAGGAGCCTGGTCGGGTTGCTGCCAGCGTTCTTGTAAAAAAACGCCCGGTGGCGCTGCGCTTACCGGGCCTACAAAAAACCGGCCTATGTGCCGGTTTTTTATTTAACTGTACATCGCCGTAATCGACGCGCTGCCCAGGGTGTGGAAATGGACGTTAAAGCCCACCATTGCGCCGCTGGCCTCTTCATCGACCTCGATTCTCTCCACATTCAGCGCATGTACCGTGAAGATATAACGATGGGTTTCGCCTTTTGGCGGGGCCGCGCCGCCGTATCCCGCTTTGCCAAAATCGGTGCGGGTCTCCACGGCACCCTCCGGCAGCGCCACCAGCGAAGAGCCGGAGCCCTGCGGCAGCACGCGGGTATCGGCGGGGATATTGGCGACAACCCAGTGCCACCAGCCGGAGCCGGTTGGGGCGTCCGGGTCGTAACAGGTCACGACAAAGCTTTTGGTACCCGACGGCACCTCGTCCCACGCCAGATGCGGAGAGATGTTATCTCCCTCATATCCCATACCGTTAAATACGTGGCGCAGCGGGAGTTTATCGCCGTCGCGCAGATCCTGACTGATAAGTTTCATACAGTTCCTCCGTAAAAAGCCCTGCCAGAAGTGTAACGCATAAACTAAAGCGTAAAGTGCGCAGGCTCCTGAACGGCATCCACCACCGCACGGGTCAGCTTGCTGAGCTGGTCGCGGCTTATCACATAGGGCGGCATCAGATAGATCAGTTTGCCGAACGGCCGCACCCAGACGCCGCGCGCCACAAAGAAGCGTTGCAGCGCCGACATGTTCACCGGATGGGTGGTTTCAACGACGCCGATCGCCCCCAGCACCCGCACGTCGGCGACAAAGGCTGAATCCCGCGCCGCTGCCAGTTCATTCTTCAGCTGGGCTTCGATGGCGGGCACCTGAATCTGCCACTCACCGCTCTCAAGCAGGGCCAGGCTCTCGCTGGCGACCGCGCAGGCCAGCGGGTTGCCCATAAAGGTCGGGCCGTGCATAAAGCAGCCTGCTTCGCCGTTGCTGATGGTCTCCGCCACCTGGCGAGTGGTGAGGGTGGCTGAGAGGGTCATGGTGCCCCCGGTCAGGGCTTTGCCGAGGCAGAGAATGTCCGGCGTAATGCCCGCGTGCTCGCAGGCAAACAGCTTGCCGGTGCGCCCGAAGCCGGTGGCAATTTCATCGGCAATCAGCAGAATGCCTTCGCGGTCACACATCCTGCGGATGCGCTTCAGCCACTCGGGATGGTACATGCGCATTCCACCCGCACCCTGCACGATGGGCTCGAGGATCACGGCGGCAATCTCATGACGATGGGCGGCCATCAGGCGGGCAAAGCCGACCATATCCATTTCATCCCACTCGCCGTCGAAACGGCTCTGCGGCGCCGGGGCAAACAGGTTTTCCGGCAGATAGCCCTTCCACAGACTGTGCATCGAGTTGTCGGGATCGCAGACCGACATCGCGCCGAAAGTGTCGCCGTGATAGCCGTTGCGGAAGGTGATAAACCGCTGACGGCTTTCGCCCTTCGCGTGCCAGTACTGCAGCGCCATTTTCATCGCCACCTCCACCGCTACCGAGCCGGAATCGGCCAGGAAGACGCACTCCAGCGCTTCGGGGGTCATCGCCACCAGCCGACGGCAGAGATCCACCGCCGGTTGATGGGTGATGCCGCCGAACATCACGTGAGACATGCGGTCAATCTGGGCTTTCATCGCTGCGTTAAGCCGCGGGTGATTGTAGCCATGAATGGCTGCCCACCAGGAGGACATGCCGTCCACCAGCTGTTCGCCGCTGGCCAGGGTCAGCTCGCAGCCGTGCGCTTCCGTCACCGGATATACCGGCAGGGGCTGGGTCATGGAGGTGTAGGGATGCCAGATGTGTTGCCGATCGAAGGCGAGATCGTCCGTTGTCATAATCGACTTGTAAACCATTTTGAAAACATTTAGGTTTACAAGCATAACCCGAACCCATCCTGAACTAAACCCCTTTGGAGACGCCCCATGGCTCACCAGGCTCGCTGGACATTGTCGCAAGTCACTGCATTATTTGAAAAACCCCTGCTTGAACTGCTGTTTGAAGCGCAACAAATTCACCGTCAGCACTTCGATCCGCAGCAGGTTCAGGTCAGCACCCTGCTGTCGATCAAGACCGGGGCCTGCCCGGAAGACTGCAAATACTGCCCGCAAAGCGCGCGTTACAAAACCGGCCTCGAATCCGAACGCCTGATGGAGGTGGAGCAGGTGCTGGAGTCGGCGCGTCAGGCGAAAAACGCCGGCTCGACCCGCTTCTGCATGGGCGCGGCCTGGAAAAACCCGCACGAGCGCGATATGCCTTATCTCGAGCAGATGGTGCAGGGCGTGAAGGCGATGGGCCTCGAAGCCTGTATGACCCTCGGCACGCTGGATGACCATCAGGCCCAGCGTCTGGCCTCGGCGGGGCTGGATTACTACAACCACAACCTCGACACCTCCCCGGAGTTCTACGGCAACATCATCACCACCCGGACCTATCAGGAGCGTCTGGACACCCTCGACAAAGTGCGCGATGCGGGCATCAAGGTCTGCTCGGGCGGGATTGTCGGCTTAGGCGAAACGGTCACCGATCGCGCCGGGCTGCTGTTGCAGCTGGCAAACCTGCCGACCCCGCCGGAGAGCGTGCCGATCAACATGCTGGTGAAGGTGAAGGGCACCCCGCTGGCCGACAACGACGACGTCGACGCCTTTGACTTTATCCGCACCATTGCGGTGGCGCGGGTGATGATGCCGACCTCGTACGTACGCCTCTCGGCGGGTCGCGAGCAGATGAACGAGCAGACTCAGGCGATGTGCTTTATGGCCGGGGCTAACTCCATCTTCTACGGCTGCAAGCTGCTTACCACCCCGAACCCGGAAGAGGACAAGGACGTGCAGCTGTTCCGCAAGCTGGGGCTCAACCCGCAGCAGACCGCGGTGCTGACCGGCGATAACGAGCAGCAGCACCAGCTCGAACAGCAGCTTTTCAATGCCGATACCGACCAGTTCTACAACGCGGCGACGGTATGACCTGGCAACAACGCATCGATGCCGCCCTCGACGCTCGTCGGGCGGCCGACGCCCTGCGCGTGCGCACCCCGGTGGAGAACGGCGCCGGGCGCTTTCTCACCCGCGAGCAGCGGCGGTACTGCAACTTCTCAGGCAATGACTATCTCGGCCTGAGTCAGCACCCCGACATCATCCGCGCCTGGCAACAGGGCGCGGAGCAGTACGGCGTGGGCAGCGGCGGCTCCGGCCACGTCAGCGGCTACACCCACGCGCATCAGGCGCTGGAGGAGCATCTTGCCGGGTGGCTCGGCTACCCGCGGGCGCTGCTGTTTATCTCCGGCTTTGCCGCTAATCAGGCGCTGATTGCCGCCCTGACCGGCAAAGAGGATCGCATTGTGGCCGACCGCTTAAGCCACGCCTCGCTGCTGGAAGCCGCCAGCCACAGCCCGGCTCAGCTCAGGCGCTTCGCCCACAACGATGTCGCCCAGCTGGATTCGCTGCTGGATAAACCCTGCGCCGGGCAACAGCTGGTGGTGACCGAGGGGATCTTCAGTATGGACGGCGACAGCGCCCCGCTGGGCGACATCCACGCGGCGGCCCAGCGTCAGGGCAGCTGGCTGCTGGTGGACGATGCCCACGGTATTGGCGTCACCGGGCCAGAGGGGCGCGGAAGCGCTGCCAGCCTGCGGGTAAAACCCGAGCTGCTGGTGGTGACCTTCGGCAAAGGCGTCGGGATCAGCGGGGCGGCGGTGCTGTGCAGCGAATCCGTCGCCGACTACCTGCTGCAGTTCGCCCGCCATCTGATCTACAGCACCAGCATGCCGCCTGCCCAGGCGGTGGCGCTGCTGGCGGCCTTTAACCTGATTCGCAGCGACGAGGGCGACGCGCGTCGGCAGCGGCTGGCTGCGTTGATCGACCAGTTCCGCGCGGGCGTGCGCGATTTGCCGCTGGCGATCACCGCCTCGCAGAGCGCCATACAGCCGCTGATCGTCGGCGAAAACGCGCGCGCCCTGCATCTGGCGCAGGTCCTCAGAGAGCAGGGGATCTGGGTGACCGCCATTCGTCCGCCCACCGTGCAGGCGGGCACGGCGCGTCTGCGCCTGACCCTGACGGCGGCGCATGAGCCGGAAGATATCACCGCGTTACTGGAGGCGCTGCATGTCGCAAGTGAATAAACAGGCGATTGCCGCCGCCTTTGGTCGGGCGGCGCAGAGTTATTCCCGCCACGATGGTCTCCAGCGGCAAAGTGCCGACGGGCTGCGGGCTTTGCTGGCAGAGAACAGGTTTGCCAGCGTGCTGGACGCCGGCTGCGGCCCGGGGAGCAACAGCCTGGCCTGGCGCCAGGCCGGGAGTCATGTGACGGCGATGGATCTCTGTGCTCCGATGCTGGAGGAAGCGCGCCGCAACCAGGCGGCCGACTGCTATCTGCAGGCCGATATCGAAGCCATTCCGCTGGCGGAGGGGCAGTTCAGCCTGGTCTGGAGCCATCTGGCGGTGCAGTGGTGCGCCAGCCTGCCGCAGGCGCTGGCAGAGCTATATCGCGTGGCGCAGCCGGGAGGGAAGGTGGCCTTCACCACGCTGCTCAACGGCTCGCTGCCGGAGCTGAATCAGGCCTGGCAGGCGGTGGATACCCAGCCGCACGCCAACCGTTTTCTGACCGGACAGCAGGTGAACGATGCCCTGTCCGACTGGCAGTACCGCTGTGCGGTCCAGACCGTCACCCTGCTGTTTGACGATGCGCTTAGCGCCATGCAGTCCCTGAAGGGGATCGGCGCCACCCATCTGCACGCCGGGCGGGCCGACAGGCCTTTAACGCGCGGCCAGCTGCAGCGGCTGGCGCAGGCCTGGCCGCAGCAGGCGGGGAAATTCCCGCTCTCTTATCAACTTTTTCATGGAATTATCGAACGTGACTGAACGTTATTTTGTCACCGGCACCGACACCGAGGTCGGTAAAACCGTCGCCAGCACCGCCCTGTTGCAGGCGGCGCGGGCGCTGGGCCGCAACACTGCCGGATACAAACCGGTGGCCTCGGGCAGTGAGATGACCGCACAAGGGCTGCGCAACAGCGATGCCCTGGCGTTACAGCATAACAGCAGCGTGACGCTGAGCTACCCGACGGTGAACCCTTATACCTTCGCGGAGCCGACGTCGCCGCACATCATCAGCGCCGACGAGCAGCGCCCGATCCTGTTCAGCACGCTCTCCGCCGGGTTACGCACCCTGGAGAGCTGTGCCGACTGGGTGCTGGTGGAAGGGGCGGGCGGCTGGTTCACGCCGCTGTCGCAGGAGCAGACCTTCGCCGACTGGGTGATGGCCGAACGCCTGCCGGTGATCCTGGTGGTGGGGGTGAAGCTGGGCTGTATCAACCACGCGATGCTGACCGCGCAGGCGATTCAGCAGGCGGGACTGCATTTTGCAGGCTGGGTAGCGAACGGGGTAGTGCCCCCCGGCAAGCGCCATGCCGAATACATGGCGACGCTCCAGCGCGTGCTGCCCGCTCCGCTGCTGGGCGAGATCCCGTGGCTGGGCGATACGGCTGACACCTCGGCAGTCGGGCAGTATCTGTCTCTTACTGCGCTGACGCCGTCGGCCCCATCCAGTGGGCAATCAGCGGGTCATCCAGCTCGCTGACCCGACCCTGAGCCACGTTTCGCCCCCGGTAAAGCAGGCAAAAGCGATCCGCCACCCGACGGATCAGGGAAAGATGCTGTTCGGCCAGCAGCACCGATAATCCCAGCTCCCGGTTGAACCTGAGCAGCAGCTGCGCCAGCTTGAGGGTAAACAGCTGGCCGGTGCCGCGGCTGGGCTCGTCGAGGATCAGCAGGCGAGGGCGGGTGACCAGGGCGTTCGCCAGTGCCAGCTGGTACTGCTGGTCGTCATTAAGACCCGAGGCCCGATGCTGGCGCAGCGGGTACAGCTCCGGAAAGAACTCAAAAACGTCGCGGCTTACCGATCCGCCCGCGACGCCTTTCGCCATCCGCGCGACATGCAGATTCTCCTCTACCGTCAGTTGCGAAAAGATCCGCCGGTCCTGTGGCACAAAGCTGATCCCCTCTCCTGGTCGGGTCTCTGGCCCGGCGTCATGCCAGACCATGGTGCCGCTGGCGATGGGCAGCAGCCCGGCAATACAGCTCACGAGGGTAGTTTTCCCCATTCCGGGCAGCCCGACGACGCCGGTGCAGAGGCCGGGAGGGAGATCGAGGTCAACGTTCCACAGGGTGTGGCGATCCCCGTAATACTGGTTTACGGCGCGCAGGCTTAACATGTTGTTGCTCCTTTTCAGGCATCGGTGACACCTGATGCTCTGCAAGACTCTTGCCACAGCCCAAAAAATGGCGCTTAAACCTTCTTTTTTCGGATTAGGTTCAAAAATGCGCGCTGCGATGACAGGAACCTGCACTGCGTCGGTGCCCCGTTTTATGCACCTGGTGCAGGTACTATTTTGGTTAAAATGTGAGCAATGCCTCACCAGTTCGTTCGCTGATTTTTGTCATAAGATCGCCATAATTGGGTGATAAAAATTTTTTACCGTCGCGCTGGGGAGAAAAACCGGGAACGGGCCGAGTCACGTTCCGTATGGCCTGGAGACAGTTATCCACTATTCCTGTGGATAACCATGTGCATTAGAGTTAGAAAACACAAGGTAAGCGAGAGAATACGCGGCCTGCGCCTGAATTGCTGCGAAACGCGTCTTTTTGAAAACTTTATTGCAGATCAAGGCGTTAAATAAAAGCAATCATTGTCATCAAACTGTCAATCAGATGCGCTAAAGTCCGGCGGTTCGCCTTGACAAATGTTAAAAAACAAAAAATTCTGGGGATAACCGACCCCTGATGGAATTTTATCCCGTCACAGCCGAAATTTTGCGCAGCTTTGCTTGATTCCCGCTGCTGCTGGCACAAAACCACGCAGATGCTACTGGGTTTATATCCAGTATAATTTACTGGCAAAAATAGCCATGAGGAGTAAAATTACACACCTGCCGTATTAATCATCATCAGGTCGCCGTTCATGAGTAAACCGTTCAAACTGAATTCCGCTTTCCGTCCTTCTGGCGATCAGCCCGAAGCGATTCGCCGTCTGAAAGAGGGGCTGGAGGATGGGCTTGCACACCAGACGCTGCTGGGGGTGACCGGTTCGGGTAAAACCTTTACCGTCGCCAACGTGATCGCCGATCTTCAGCGGCCCACCATGGTGCTGGCACCTAACAAAACCCTGGCCGCGCAGCTGTACGGCGAGATGAAAGAGTTCTTCCCCGAAAACGCGGTGGAGTACTTCGTCTCCTACTACGACTACTACCAGCCGGAAGCCTACGTCCCGAGCTCCGACACCTTTATTGAAAAGGATGCCTCGGTGAACGAGCATATCGAGCAGATGCGTCTGTCCGCCACCAAGGCCCTGCTCGAGCGCCGCGACGTGGTGGTGGTAGCCTCGGTGTCAGCCATTTACGGCCTCGGCGACCCCGATCTCTACCTGAAGATGATGCTGCACCTGACCCAGGGGATGATTATCGATCAGCGCGCCATCTTGCGGCGCCTGGCGGAGCTGCAATATACCCGCAACGATCAGGCATTCCAGCGCGGCACTTTCCGCGTTCGCGGCGAGGTCATCGACATCTTCCCGGCGGAGTCGGACGACTTCGCGCTGCGCGTGGAGCTGTTTGATGAAGAGGTGGAGCGGCTGTCCCTGTTTGATCCGCTGACCGGCCACGTGGAGTCGATTATTCAGCGCTTCACCGTCTACCCTAAAACCCACTACGTTACCCCGCGCGAGCGCATCGTGCAGGCGATGGAAGATATCAAGGTAGAGCTGGCGGATCGCCGCAAGACCCTGCTGGACAACAACAAGCTGCTGGAAGAGCAGCGCATCAGCCAGCGTACCCAGTTCGATCTCGAGATGATGAACGAGCTGGGCTACTGCTCCGGTATTGAAAACTACTCGCGCTATCTCTCCGGCCGCGGGCCGGGCGAGGCGCCGCCGACCCTGTTTGACTACCTGCCGGCGGATGGCCTGCTGGTGGTGGACGAATCCCACGTGACCATTCCGCAGATTGGCGGCATGTACCGCGGTGACCGGGCGCGTAAAGAGACCCTGGTGGAGTACGGCTTCCGTCTGCCGTCGGCGCTGGATAACCGCCCGATGAAGTTCGAAGAGTTTGAGGCGCTGGCGCCGCAAACCATCTACGTTTCCGCGACGCCGGGCAACTACGAGCTGGAGAAATCGGGCGATGAAGTGGTGGATCAGGTGGTGCGTCCGACCGGTCTGCTGGATCCGATTATCGAAGTGCGTCCGGTTGGCACCCAGGTGGACGATCTGCTGTCGGAGATCCGTGCCCGGGCGGCCATCAACGAGCGCGTGCTGGTCACCACCCTGACCAAACGCATGGCGGAAGATCTGACCGAATACCTCGAGGAGCATGGCGAGAAGGTGCGCTATCTGCACTCGGATATCGACACCGTGGAACGTATGGAGATCATCCGCGACCTGCGCCTTGGCGAGTTCGACGTGCTGGTGGGGATCAACCTGCTGCGTGAAGGGCTGGATATGCCGGAAGTGTCGCTGGTGGCGATTCTGGATGCCGATAAAGAGGGCTTCCTGCGCTCCGAGCGCTCGCTGATCCAGACCATTGGTCGTGCGGCGCGAAACGTCAACGGCAAAGCGATTCTTTACGGCGACAAGATCACCCCGTCAATGGCGAAAGCCATCGGCGAAACCGAACGCCGCCGCGAGAAGCAGCAGCGCTATAACGAAGAGCACGGCATTACGCCGCAGGGTCTGAACAAGAAGGTGGTGGATATCCTGGCGCTCGGCCAGAACATCGCCAAAACCAAAGCGAAGGGCCGCGGCAAGTCGCGCTCACCGGTGGAGGCCGATACCGTTGCCCTGACGCCGAAAGCGCTGCAGCAGAAGATTCACGAACTGGAAGGGCAGATGATGCAGCACGCGCAGAATCTGGAGTTCGAAGAGGCCGCGCAGATCCGCGACCAGCTACATCAGTTGCGGGATTTATTCATCGCCGCGTCGTAGTTTGTGCCCGGTGGCGCTGCGCTTACCGGGCCTACGAACGGCTTTAAACTTGTAGGCCCGGTAAGCGCAGCGCCACCGGGCGATAAAGGCCGCACAGTCTTAACCCAGCGCCTGCACCGCCTTCTCCAGCGCCACGCGCAGTAAATGCCGGTCATGGCGGTACTTAATATCGCTCGCCTCAAGTGGCTCCTGCACTACCACCCGGCCTTCCATGCCTGAGACATCAGTACAAGGCCCGACCACCACCGCATCGATAATCTTTTTCCCGACATACTGCTCCATCAGGGCCAGCTTAGCGGGCAGCGAAAGCCCGGCGGCGGCAGGACTGAGCTCGCGACCCAGATTGCCGATGTAAACCACGGGGGCAGGCGTCCGGCGCAGCGCCTGGGCCAGCTCGTTGTTCAGCAGCAGCGGCATCAGGCTGGTGTAAAAACTGCCCGGGCCGATCAAAATTAAATCTGCTTCACCAATGGCCTCAACTGCTTCACGGGTCGCCGGAACCGTGGGGTAGAGCATCAGCTCTTTCGGCGGCAGAACCAGCTGGTCGATATTCACTTCGCCATACACTTCATGGTCGTTACTGTCGATGGCCATCAAATCCACCGGAAGTTCGGACATCGGAATCAAAAACGCATCCACTTTTAGCAGGTTGCGGATTAAATTGATTGCCTCCAGAGGCCGCACGCTGAGATGATCCAGCGCCTTTAACATCAGATTTCCGAGGTTATGCCCCGAAAGTTCGCCATTACCGCCAAAACGATACTCAAACATCGCGGAAGCGACGCTGGGTTCGGTGATAAGTTGATTTAAACAGTTGCGCATATCACCCCAGGCGATGCCCCCTTCGGCGCGACGAATGCGTCCGGTTGAGCCGCCGTTATCGGTGGTGGTAACGATCCCGGTAAGCCGTGAACCGAGCGATGACAAGGAGGACATCACCCGGCCCAGTCCGTGGCCTCCGCCGAGAGCGACGACGCGGTCGAGATCCGCAAAAGTGCGATTGCGCATAGAAATTCCTTAGTAAGACGAACATCTTAACAGTAACTCAACTACCCCTAAATGACGATGTCCCGCCCGGGGCAAAATGACATATATCAATGCAATAATTTTATAATGACGTATTCTGAATCGAAATGGCACGAACATGTCGATATATACAACTTTATATAGCGAAAGACGATAATAGCGAAACTGCTTTTAACACGCTACTATCGGCATAACCACGTTTTCTTAATCGAAAACATACACTCTAGCCTTTGCGCCTGTGTCGACAGATATGGTGCTCTGGCCGTGGCGGTTTCGCCACCAGGGTACAGAAAGAAATGACTGTGCCTCCCGTATCAGGAAAGGTGTACATGGCTTCACAACTTACCGATGCATTCGCGCGTAAGTTTTTTTACCTGCGTTTGTCGATTACCGATGTGTGCAATTTCCGTTGCACCTACTGCCTGCCGGACGGCTACAAACCCGGCGGTATCACCAATAACGGCTTTCTCTCCGTGGACGAAGTCCGCCGCGTGACGCGCGCGTTTGCCGCCATGGGAACAGAAAAGGTCCGTCTTACCGGCGGCGAACCCTCGCTGCGCCGTGACTTCACCGACATCATTGCCGCAGTACGTGAAAACGACGTCATCCGCCAGATTGCGGTCACCACTAACGGTTATCGCCTGGCGCGCGATGTCGCCGACTGGCGCGATGCGGGGCTCACGGCCATCAACGTCAGCGTCGACAGTCTGGATGCCCGCCAGTTTCACGCCATCACCGGCCAGGATAAATTCCACCAGGTGATGGAGGGCATCGATGCAGCCTTTGCGGCCGGCTTCGACAAGGTGAAGGTCAACACCGTGCTGATGCGCGATGTGAACCATCATCAGCTGGATACCTTCCTGGCGTGGATCAAGCCCCGCCGCATTCAACTGCGCTTTATCGAGCTGATGGAAACCGGCGAGGGCAGCGACCTGTTCTCCCGCCATCACATCTCCGGCATGGTGCTGCGCGATGAACTGCTTAGACGCGGCTGGATCCATCAGCTTCGCCAGCGCAGCGACGGCCCGGCACAGGTCTTTTGTCACCCCGACTACGAAGGGGAGATCGGTCTTATCATGCCGTATGAAAAAGACTTCTGCGCCAGCTGCAACCGCCTGCGCGTCTCGTCGGTGGGTAAACTGCACCTGTGCCTGTTTGGCGACGGCGGCGTCGACCTGCGCGATTTGCTGGCCGATGACGCCCAGCAGCAGGCGCTGGAAGCGCGCATTTCTGAGGCGCTGATGCACAAAAAACAGACCCACTTTCTGCATCAGGGCAACACCGGGATCACCCAGAACCTGTCCTACATAGGCGGGTAATCGCAAAAGGAACCAGAAGATGAGTCAGGTAAGCGCTGAATTTATCCCGACGCGTATTGCTATCCTTACCGTTTCCGAACGCCGCGGCGAAGAGGATGATACCTCCGGCCACTGGCTGCGCGATGCGGCCCATGAGGCGGGGCATCAGATCGTCGACAAGAGCATCGTCAAAGAGAACCGCTACGCCATTCGCGCGGAAGTGTCGCGCTGGGTCGCCAGCGACAACGTTCAGGTAGTGCTGATCACCGGCGGCACCGGTTTTACCGCGGGCGACCAGGCCCCGGAGGCGCTGCTGCCGCTGTTCGATCGCGAGATTGAAGGCTTCGGGGAAGTGTTCCGCATGCTCTCGTTCGAAGAGATTGGCACCTCCACGTTGCAGTCGCGCGCCGTGGCCGGGATCGCCAACAATACGGTGATTTTTGCCATGCCGGGCTCCACTAAAGCCTGCCGTACCGCATGGGAAAACATCATTGCTCCGCAGCTGGATGCCCGTACGCGTCCGTGTAATTTCCATCCTCATCTAAAGAAGTAAGCTATGTCGCAACTGACCCACATTAACGCCGCTGGCGAAGCGCATATGGTGGATGTCTCCGCCAAAGCCGAGACCGTGCGTGAAGCCCGCGCGGAAGCGTTCGTCACCATGCTTCCCGAGACGCTGGCAATGATCGTTGACGGCAGCCACCACAAAGGGGACGTCTTCGCCACGGCGCGGATCGCCGGGATCCAGGCGGCGAAACGCACCTGGGATCTTATCCCGCTGTGCCATCCCCTGATGCTGAGCAAGGTCGAGGTTAACCTGCGGGCCGAGCCTGAGCATAACCGGGTGCGCATCGAATCACTGTGCCGCCTGACGGGGAAAACCGGGGTGGAGATGGAAGCCTTAACCGCTGCCTCTGTGGCGGCATTGACTATCTACGACATGTGCAAAGCGGTGCAGAAAGATATGGTCATCGGCCCGGTTCGCCTGCTGGCGAAAAGCGGCGGTAAATCAGGTGATTTCAGGGTACAAGATAATGATTAAAGTGCTGTTTTTTGCGCAGGTGCGCGAGCTGGTGAACACCGACAGCCTGACGCTGGAGAGTGAGTTCGATACCGTGGAGGCGCTGCGGGCGCATCTGGCGGCGCAGAGCGATCGTTGGGCGCTGGCGCTGGACGCGGGCAAACTGCTGGCGGCAGTCAACCAGACGCTGGTGGAGTTCACTCATCCGGTCAAACCGGGCGATGAGGTGGCTTTCTTTCCACCGGTGACCGGAGGTTGAGATGACTGACACCAAAATCGTGGTCGATCAGGCGCGTTTCAACGTCGGCACGGAGTACAGCTGGCTGGCGGAGCGCGACGAAGACGGGGCGGTGGTCACCTTCACAGGCAAAGTGCGCAACCATAATCTGGGCGACAGCGTGAAGGCCCTGACCCTTGAGCACTATCCGGGCATGACCGAAAAGGCGCTGGCGGAGATCGTCGACCAGGCGCGCGAGCGCTGGCCGCTCGGCCGGGTAACGGTGATCCACCGCATCGGCGAGATGTGGCCCGGGGAAGAGATCGTCTTCGTGGGCGTCACCAGCGCCCATCGCGGCAGCGCCTTTGCCGCAGGCGAGTTTATTATGGATTATCTGAAAACCCGCGCCCCGTTCTGGAAGCGTGAAACCACCCCGGAAGGGGATCGCTGGGTAGAGTCCCGGGACAGCGACAAGGATGCTGCCAGCCGCTGGTAGCCGGATTGGCGGGATGTGTTAGTCTATAACAGTGTGTCCACTTAAAAAGGAGTGCGTTATGGACAGATTTCCCCGTTCCGATTCCATCGTGCAGACCCGCAGCGGCCTGCAAACCTATATGGCGCAGGTCTATGGCTGGATGACCTGCGGACTGCTGCTTACCGCGTTTGTCGCCTGGTTTTCAGCAAACACGCCTGCCGTAATGATGTTCGTTTTCTCCAGCAAAATTACCTTCTTTGGTCTGATTATCGCCCAGCTGGCGCTGGTGTTTGTCCTCTCCGGGCTGGTGCATAAGCTCAGTGCCGGGATGGCGACCACGCTGTTCATGCTCTATTCGGCGCTTACCGGCCTGACGCTCTCCAGCATCTTCATCGTCTATACCTACTCCTCCATTGCCAGCACCTTCGTGGTGGCGGGCGGGATGTTTGGCGCGATGAGCCTCTACGGCTACACCACCAAACGCGACCTGAGCGGCTTTGGCAACATGCTGTTTATGGCGCTGATTGGTATCGTGCTGGCCTCGCTGGTGAACTTCTGGCTGAAGAGCGAAGCGCTGATGTGGGCGGTGACCTATATCGGGGTGATTGTGTTTGTCGGCCTGACGGCCTACGACACGCAGAAGCTGAAAAATATCGGAGAGCAGATTGACGTGCGTGACAGTTCAAACCTGCGTAAATACTCGATTCTCGGGGCGCTGACCCTCTATCTGGACTTCATCAACCTGTTCCTGATGCTGCTGCGCATCTTCGGCAACCGCCGTTAAGGGTGATGCCCGGCAGCGCGATGCTTGCCGGGCCTACAAATCTGCCCGGCGGCGCTGCGCTTGCACGGGCCTACAAAACCCGTAGGCCGGGTAAGCGCAGCGCCACCCGGCATTTCCCATCATTACTTCGCCATCTGCTGCTCGTTTTTAGCCCGCAGTTTCTTCGCCCGGCTCTCCAGCACCAGATAACAGACCGTCGCCAGTGCCAGCGGCAGGAAGTAATAGAGCATGCGGTAGGCCAGCAGGGCGGCAATGATGGTGCCGTGAGAGACATGCTCCCCGGCCAGCAGGGCGATAAATACCGCCTCCAGCACGCCGATGCCGGCCGGAATATGGACAATCACCCCGGCGATGCTGCTCACCAGCAACACTCCCAGCACGAAGAAGTAATTCACATCTTCGCCCATCAGCAGCCAGATAATCGCCCCCATCGCCATCCAGTTACCGGCTGAAATACCCATCTGCGCCATTGCAAAACGCCAGGAGGGGAGCACCAGCTTTTGCTTTTTGATCGTCACATGGCGCCGCTTCGCAAACGCGCAGGCCCACAGATAAACGGCAATCACCAGCAGCAATACCACGCCGAGAATGCGCAGCGTCGTCTGGTCTATGTACCAGTGGTCGGGCAGTTGAACGACCCCGGCGGTAAAGATCACCCCGCCCAACAGGATATAGCCCAGCCAGTTGGTGGTGATACTCAGGGAGAAGATGCGGGTAATGGTGCTGCTGGGCAGCCCGAGGCGGGAGTAAAGCCGGTAGCGCATCCCGATACCCCCGACCCAGGTGCTCAGGGTCAGGTTAAAGGCATAGCAGATAAACGACACCAGCATAACCTGACGTTTGGCCAGCTTATGCCCGCAGTAAACCCGCCCGAGCAGGTCGTAACAGCCATACAGCAGATAGCTCAGCACCACCAGCGCAATCGCGCTCAGGAGCGACACACGGTCGTAGTCGCGGATAACCTTCCAGACTTCAGTCCAGTCGACTTTTTTCGCGTAAACTACCAGCAGCACCGCAACGGCAATAAAAAATACCCAGGTGAGGATCTTTTTAGCCAGACGCCAGCGCGAATGTTTTTTGCTCATCAGGGTTTCACTCCCGTGTTACCTGCCTCGACCCGATCCTGGGTCTCCATTTCGGGCTGTACCGGGGGCGGCACCTGCGCCAGCTTGGGCGTATGGGCCGGCAACCAACCCACCAGCGCCGGGAAATGGCGCAGGAAGTGGAACACCACCACGCTTTTGCCCAAATTCCACCAGGTGCGTTTCGGTACCATCGTCTCATCAACCCGTACGCAATCCTCGGCGATGATGGCGGAGAGATTGTCGCGCAGGGTCTGGTTAAACTCACGATCGTGAATAATCAGGTTGGCCTCCAGATTCAGCGACAGGCTGAGGGGATCGAGGTTGCTGGAGCCGACGGTCACCCAGTGATCGTCCATCAGCGCCACCTTGCCGTGCAGCGGACGGCGGCGGTATTCGTAAATCTCGACCCCACCTTTCACCAGATAGTTGTACAGCAGGCGCGCGCCCACCGTGACGATCGGCATATCCGGCTCGCCCTGCACAATCAGCTTCACCCGCACGCCGCGCCGCGCCGCGTTACGCATGGCGTGCAGCAGGCGATAGCCGGGGAAGAAGTAGGCGTTGGCGATGATCACTTCGCGCCGGGCGTTGGTGAGCATCTTGAGATAGTGCCGCTCAATATCGTCCCGGTGCTCTTCGTTATCGCGCCAGACGAACAGTGCCTGGGCCTCGCCCGGTTTCCTGTTCTCTTCGGCGCGATGACGCCGCTTCCACCAGCGACGCACGGCGGCTTTGCCGGGCAGGTTTTCCACGACAAACTGCAAAATATCCTGCACCACCGGGCCTTCGACCTGGACGGCATAATCCTGTTTGGCTTCCGGACCGTAGTCCGACATATGTTCAGCGGAGTAGTTAATCCCGCCGACGAAGGCCACCTGCTCATCCACCACCACAATTTTACGGTGCATGCGGCGGAACACGTTGGTACGCATGCCGAACAGAGGAGGGCGTGGATCGTAGTAACGGAACACCACGCCTGCCGCGGTGAGTTCCCCGACGAAGTCGTCATCGAGATCGGGGGATCCGTAGCCGTCCAGCAGCACTTCGATATGCACGCCGCGCTGGGCTGCGCGCAGGATAACGGCATGCAGCTTGCGGCCTACGCTGTCATCAAACCAGATGAAGGTCTCAAGCAGCACCCGACTCTGGGCCTTATCGATGGCGGCAAATACCGCCGGATAATATTGATCGCCATTTTCCAGCAGCTTAATCCGGTTGCCGCTTTGCCATGAACATTTCATAGATGAATCTCCGCACTTAACGGCGCATGGTCGGAAAGGTGACGCCAGTTACTCAGTGCCAGCGCGGTAGGGCTGCTGGCATGGGCATTTTTGACATAGATACGATCGAGACGCAGCAGCGGGAACCTGACCGGGAAGGTGCGGGCAGGCCTGCCGTGCGCGAGGGTAAACACCTCTTCGAGCCCGGCCTCCGCTTTCAGCGGATGGCTGGCGCGCTGACGCCAGTCGTTAAAGTCCCCGGCCACCACGACCGGCTCGCCCTCGGGCAGGGCGTTGACCCAGTCGGCCATCATCTGCAGCTGCGCCTGGCGGTGGGCTTCCCGCAGGCCCAGATGCACCGAGGCCACATGCAGCGGCATGGCCAGCTCCGGCACGGCAACCCGACAGTAGAGTAGTCCGCGTTTTTCACTCTCGCCAACCGAGACATCGTGGTTTTCATAGTGTTCGATGGGATAGCGGGAGAGGATCGCATTGCCGTGATGCCCTTCGGGATAGACGGCGTTGCGCCCGTAGGCGTAATCACTCCACATGGTGTCCGCGAGAAATTCGTAGTGGCTGGTGTCGGGCCAGTTCTCTACGTGCAGCGGATGCACTTCATGGGCCCCCATCACTTCCTGCAGACAGACGATATCCGCGCTGACGGTACGTACGGCGTCGCGCAGTTCGGGCAGAATGAAACGGCGGTTAAACGCCGCGAATCCTTTATGAATGTTGATCGTTAAGACTTTAAGCGAAAAATGCCGGGTTTGTTGGGTCATACACTCCTTCCCGCGTCACTATCCTGATGAAAATAAAGTGTAGTCGTCGTCACAAAAAGGTGCTGTGTTACGGAATTTTCCGTAAAGTGCGATAGTCTGAACAAGCAGAGTAAAATCCTTCAGGAGAGTGCCATGAAGTGGCAACAACGCATACGCGTCGCGACCGGCCTGAGTTGCTGGCAGATTATGTTGCATTTATTGGTGGTGGCCGTACTGGTGATGGCCTGGATGAGCGGCACCCTGGTGCGCGTCGGCTTAGGTTTATGTGTGCTGTACGGCGTAACCGTACTGCTGATGCTCTTTTTACAGCGTCATCATGAAGAACGCTGGCGCGAAGTGGCGGATGTGCTCGAAGAGCTCACCACCACCTGGTATTTCGGTGCGGCAGTGATTGTGCTGTGGCTGTTGTCACGCGTGCTGCAAAACAACTTTTTACTGGCCGTTGCCGGCCTGGCGATCCTGGCCGGGCCAGCGGTGGTTTCACTGTTAACCAAAGACAAAAAGCTACGCGATATTGCGTCTAAACATCGCGTACGCTACTGACCCCGTCACGGCCGCTATCACCAGTAGCGGCCACAAACTTCCCCACACAATGTCCAGACTCGCATCCTTGAGATAGATCTGCTTGGTAATATCGGTGAAGTGGCGGATCGGGTTTACCCAGGTTAAGTTCTGCAGCCAGACCGGCATATTCTCCACCGGCGAGACATAGCCGGAGAGCAAAATCGCCGGCATCATAAAGACAAACACCCCGATAAACGCCTGTTGTTGAGTCGAGCAGAGCGCCGAGATCAGCAGCCCAAAGCCCACCAGCGACAGCCCGTAAATCACCATCGTAAAGTAGAACAGCAGAAGCGAACCGGCGAAGGGGATGTGATAGGCCCAGATGCCAATGGCCAGCACGATGCTGGCCTGGAAAGTGGCCACAATCAGCGCCGGAACCGCTTTGCCGACGAAGATCTGCCAGGTCGCCAGCGGAGAGACCAGCAGCTGATCCAGCGTGCCCTGTTCGCGCTCGCGGGCCACCGACAGCGACGTCACGATCATCACCCCGATGGTGGTGATCATGGCGATAAGCGACGGCACCACAAACCATTTGTAGTCGAGGTTCGGGTTGTACCAGTTGCGCACCACCAGCTCGCTGTTGTTCGGCTTCGGTTTGCCCTCCATCAGCTCCTGCTGATACTCCTTCACCACCTGCTGCAGGTAGTTGGCGGCAATCTGCGCGCTGTTGGAGTTACGCCCGTCAAGGATCAGCTGCATGGGCGCGGTTTGCAGGGTGTCGAGGTTGCGGGAAAAATCGGCCGGGAAGCGCACCAGCAAGAGCGCCTTTTGCGTGTCGATGGTCGGCTGTATTTCCTGCGGGCTGTTGAGGATCAGCACGTGGGTAAAGGCTTTGGCGCGGGCAAAGCGCTGGGTCAGCTCCACCGAATGTTTGCCGTTATCTTCGTTATAGACGGCGATGGTGGCGTTGGTCACCTCCAGGGTGGCCGCCCAAGGGAACAGCAGCACCTGGATCAGCACCGGCAAAATCAAAATCGCCCGGGTCTGCGGCTCGCGCAGCAGAGATTGCAGCTCTTTGCGGATCAAGGTCCATAAACGGTAAAGCATAGTGTCGTCCTCTTGTCGGGTGGCGCTTTCGCTTACCCGACCTACAAAATCAACGAGACCCGTAGGACCGGTAAGCGCAGCGCCACCGGGCGAAACCTAATCTAATCGCCGTTTGGTTTTCATCCACGTCAGCCCGATAAACATCACCGCCGACGCAATCAAAAACAGCAGATTCACAATCAGCACCACCGGAATATTGCCCGCCAGGAACAGGCTTTGCAGGGTGCTGACGAAATAGCGCGCCGGGATAATGTAGGTTGCCGCACGGATCGCCGCCGGCATACTGTCGATCTGGAAAATAAACCCGGACAGCATAATCGACGGCAGGAAGGCGGCATTCAGCGCTACCTGGGCGGCGTTAAACTGGTTGCGGGTGACGGTGGAGATCAACAGCCCCATCCCCAGGGTGCTGAGTAAAAACAGGCTGGTGATGAGGAACAGCACCAGCAGCGAGCCGCGATAGGGCACGCCGAGAATAAACACTGACACCAGCATGCACAGCAGCATCGCCAGCATCCCGAGGAAGTAGTAGGGGATCAGCTTGCACAGCAGCAGTTCCGTGCGCGTCACTTCGGTGGAGAGCAGCGCCTCCATGGTGCCGCGCTCCCACTCGCGGGCGATCACCAGCGAGGTGAGGATCGCGCCGATAACCGTCATGATAATGGTCACCGCGCCGGGGATAATAAAGTGCTGGCTGATGGCCGCCGGGTTAAACCAGTACCGGGTCTGGACGTCGATCAACGGCTCGAACGTTTCACCGCGGTCTTCCGCCCGCTGCATCTGCCACAGCTGCCAGATCCCTTCGCTGTAGCCCTGCACAAAGTTGGCGGTGTTCGGCTCGCTGCCGTCGGTGATCACCTGGATCGGGGCGGTATCGCCCGGGCGCGCCATGCGGGCCGCGAAATCCACCGGAATGACGATCAGCCCGCGAATGCGCCCGGCCTGCATCATCTGGATCAGCTGCTGGCGGTCATCGCTGATGGTGGCGTCGATATAGGGCGAGCCGGTCATGGCGTGGGTGAAGTCGAGCGCCTCTTCGCTGCGCTGCTCCAGCAGGATCCCGACCCGCAGCTTGCTGGAGTCCAGGTTAATGCCGTAGCCAAAGATAAACAAAAGCAGCAGGGGGATCACCACCGCAATCAGCCAGCTGCTCGGGTCGCGCACAATCTGCCGCGTCTCTTTGATGCACAGGGCGCGCACCCGACGCCAGGAGAGGGCGGTATCAGACATGGCCATGCTCCTTATCCCAGTCGTTAATCAGCGAAATAAAGGCCTGCTCCATGGTGGGGTCGGGCTGTTGCTCGTCCGCCACCTGAGCTTTGAGATCGTCAGGCGTGCCGTGGGCGATCAGCTTGCCGCGGTACACCAGCCCGATGCGGTCGCAGTACTCCGCCTCGTCCATAAAGTGGGTGGTGACCATCACGGTAACCCCTTTCTCCACCATGCTGTTGATATGCAGCCAGAACTCGCGGCGGGTGAGGGGGTCGACGCCGGAGGTCGGTTCATCGAGGAACAGAATGTCCGGCTCATGCATCAGGGAGCAGGCCAGCGCCAGCCGCTGCTTAAATCCGAGCGGCAGATCGTCAGTGGCGTGGCTGGCGATGTTGCTTAAACCAAAAGCCTCGCTCATGCGGGCGATCTTCTCACTCTGCACCCGTCCGCGCAGGCCGTAGACCCCGGAGAAGAAGCGCAGGTTCTGCTCCACCGTCAGGTTGCCGTACAGGGAGAATTTTTGCGCCATGTAGCCCAGGTGCTGGCGCGCCTTGCCGGAGCTGACTTTTAAATCCATATCCAACACCAGCGCCTTACCGGCGGTGGGCACCAGCAGGCCGCACATCATTTTGAAGGTGGTGGATTTGCCCGCGCCGTTGGGACCCAGCAGACCAAAGATCTCCCCGCGTTTCACGGCAAAGTTCACGTCATCCGTCGCGGCAAAATCACCGAACTTTTTGGTCAGGGATTTGGCTTCAATTACCGTTTCGCCCGGCGTGCCTTCCACGGTATGCAGAATGGCCCCCAGCGGGGATTCCGCGGTGCCTGCCCCGCCGAGCAGATCGATAAAGGCATCTTCAAAGCGTGGGGCGGTCTCCTCGATGTGCAGATCCGGCAGATCCGCACTCTGGCGCAGATCGTCGGCGCTGGCCTCTTTTGTGAGGATCACCCGCACCGATTTCCCCTGAATCATCCCGTCGCTCACCTGGGGCAGCTTCAGCACCCGCTGCAGCAGGCGGCGGTTGTTCTCATGGGGCGAGTGCAGTAACAGGCTGCGCCCGGTCATGCTTTGGGTCAGCTTAGTCGGATCGCCCTGATAGAGCAGCTCCCCTTCGTTCATCAGCAGCACGTCCCGGCACTGCTCTGCTTCGTCGAGGTACGAGGTGCTCCAGAGGATCAACATCCCGTCGCCCGCCAGCTCATGCACCATCTGCCACAGCTCGCGGCGGGAGATGGGATCCACCCCAACGCCGGGCTCGTCCAGCAGCAACACCTTCGGTTCGCCTACCAGGGTGCAGGCGAGCCCCAGCTTCTGCTTCATGCCGCCGGAAAGTTTGCCCGCCAGCCGGTCGGTGAAGGGACCCAGCGCGGTAAAGTCGAGCAGGCGCTGAAAGGTCTTCTGCCGCGTCTCGCCGGTGACGCTGCGCAGATCGGCGTACAGGGTCAGGTTCTCCATCACCGTCAGATCCTCGTACAGGCCGAATTTCTGCGGCATGTAGCCCAGCATCGCATGCAGGGCGCGATCGTCCTGGATGGGATCCAGCCCCAGCACGCTGGCTGTCCCTTCGTCGGGCTTCAGCAGCCCGGCCAGCATTCGCATCAGGGTGGTTTTGCCCGCGCCGTCCGGGCCGACCAGCCCGGTGACGTAGCCTTTCTGCAGCGTACAGTCGAGCGGCGCGACGGCGGGCTTCTCCATCCCGGCAAAGCGTTTAACCAGCCCGGTGAGCTGGATCACCGCGTCACTCATGGGCTTGCCCATTATCGAAGCTGACCGTTACCGGCATCCCCTGGCGAAGGGAATCGTCGGCATCGTTGACGATAATGCGCAGGCGATAGACCAAATCGGTGCGCAGGTCCGGGGTTTCCACGGTTTTCGGCGTGAATTCGGCGGTAGGGGAGACAAAGCCGATTTTCCCGTGATAAGGCTTGTCGGGGCGGCCGTCGGTATAGAGCAGCACTTCGCGCCCCGGTTTAGCCTCCCCGAGACTGGCTTCATTGACGTAGGCCCGCACCCACACCGGGCGGGTCAGGGAGAGGGTCAGCACCGTGCTGCCCGCGTTCAGCATGCTGCCGGGCTCGACGGCGCGGGTCAGCAGCGTGCCGTTAGCCGGGGCCACCAGAGTGGTGTCGTGCAGATCCAGCTGCGCCTGCGCCAGCTGGGCCTGGGCCTGTTCGAGGCTGGCTTTGGCCTGGGCGATATCCTGCTCGCGGTTGCCGGAGCGGTACTGGCGCAACTTATCCTGGGAAGATTTCAGGGTTGCCAGCGCCTGGTCGCGCGAGGAGCGGGCGTTCTCCAGATCGTTAGCCGACACGGTGCGGCTTTTCCACAGCCCCTGCTGACGGTTATAAAAGTTCTGCGCATAGTCATAGGCGGCCTGGGCCTGTTTGACGGCGGCAGCGGCCTGGGCCACCTCTTCGTCACGGTAGCCCGCCTGCATCAAATCGTATTGCGCCTGAGCCACGGAGACGCCCGCCTGGGCCTGCATCAGGGCATTCTGGTACGGGGCCTTGTCCAGCTCGCCCAGCGTCTGCCCGGCGGCGATGGTATCCCCTTCGTCCACGGTTAATGACGCCAGCCGTCCGCCGACGCGAAAGCTCATGTTGACGGTGCGGATATCGACGTTGCCGTAGAGAGTCAGCGTTTTATCCTGCTGACTCTGATACCACAGCCAGCCGCCGATCCCGGCGGCCAGCACCACGATCGCTGCCACAATAATGACAACCGGTTTTTTCATGACTCCAGGCTCCTTTGCGTTAACCCCTGCAGGATCAAATCGACATGACAGGTGATGACCTGGCTTATCTGCAGGGCTTTATCCTCATCAAATTCGGTCCAGCCGGTGCGTAACAAAATGGTTTCCCGCCCGAGGCGAAAGGCGAGCACTTCGCCCAGCAGGGCATGGGTATGCAGGATGGTCTGCGTGTCGCTGGCGTCGCGACCGGTATAGGCAGCCACCAGCCGGGTCAGATGGGTGTGCATCGGGGCGATAACCTGATCGTGCACCAGCTGGTAAGCGGCGGAAGGCGAGAGCTGCTCCCGTGAGATAAACTTACTCAGGTTTAGCGTATCGTCATGGGTCAGCAGCTGAATCATATTGTTGCAGGCGGTTAAAATCAGTTCGCGAATGGCGGCGCGATCCGGCGCGGGCTCGTCCAGCAGGGCAGTGGCCGTCTCCACGTGCGGGCGAAAGTGAGTGCCGATGAAGTCGGCGATCCACTGGGCGCAGGCGAGGTAGAGATCCTCTTTCGAGCCAAAATAGTAGGTAATGGCGGCGATGTTCTGCCCCGCTTGGGCGGCGATATCGCGGGTGGTGGCATGCAGCCCGTATTCGCCAAACTGCGCCAGCGCGGCGGCAATCAGCTGGCTTTTGGCCTGTTCGCCTTTAGTGGTGGTCGGGATCGGATTCATAGGGCATATAATCTTAATCAATCGATTGATTAAGATTATGACTGTTTTTTGAGCTTGTCCAGTCCGCTTGTTCAATGTTGCGCCGGGCGGCACTGCGTCTGCCCGGCCTACGTAATAGCGTGGATGCATCTGTTTGCGGGATATTTTATGCGCCACGTCACAAAAGCTGCTACACTCCGCTGCTTCGCGACACCGTGGTTTTTGTCCTTCTATTTGTCATTATCTCCCTGAAAACTACACCTGAAATGGTCGGGGCGGTTCGGAGTTGTTATGTCTTTTGATACCCTTGGCCTGAACCCGGAAATCCTGCGTGCTGTAGAAGAGCAGGGCTACCGCGAACCTACCCCTATTCAGCAGCAGGCCATTCCTGCCGTGCTGGCCGGCCGCGACCTGATGGCCAGCGCCCAGACCGGGACCGGTAAAACCGCCGGCTTTACCCTGCCGCTGCTGCAACGCCTGATTCAGAAAGAGCCGCACGCCAAGGGCCGTCGCCCGGTGCGCGCCCTGATCCTGACCCCGACCCGTGAACTCGCCGCCCAGGTGGGTGAGAACGTGCGTGAGTACAGCCGCTATCTCAACATCCGCTCGCTGGTGGTGTTCGGTGGGGTCAGCATTAACCCGCAGATGATGAAACTGCGCAGCGGCGTGGACGTGCTGGTAGCGACCCCGGGCCGCCTGCTCGATCTGGAACACCAGAACGCCGTCAAACTCGACAGCGTGGAAATCCTGGTGCTCGACGAAGCCGACCGCATGCTCGACATGGGCTTCATTCACGATATTCGCCGCGTGCTGGCAAAACTGCCGACCCGCCGCCAGAACCTGCTCTTCTCCGCTACCTTCTCTGACGAGATCAAAGGCCTGGCGGAAAAACTGCTGCACAACCCGCTGGAAGTGGAAGTGGCGCGCCGCAATACCGCCTCCGAGCAGGTGACCCAGCATGTGCACATGGTGGACAAAAAGCGCAAGCGCGAGCTGCTGTCGCAGATGATTGGCGAAGGCAACTGGCAGCAGGTGCTGGTCTTCACCCGCACCAAGCACGGCGCAAACCATCTGGCAGAACAGCTGAACAAAGACGGGATCCGCAGCGCGGCTATCCACGGCAACAAGAGCCAGGGCGCACGTACCCGCGCGCTGGCAGATTTTAAATCCGGCGATATCCGCGTGCTGGTGGCGACCGACATCGCCGCCCGTGGTCTGGACATCGAAGAGCTGCCGCACGTGGTCAACTACGAGCTGCCGAACGTCCCGGAAGATTACGTCCACCGTATCGGCCGTACCGGTCGTGCAGCGGCCACCGGCGAAGCGCTGTCGCTGGTCTGTGTGGATGAAATTAAACTGCTGCGCGATATCGAACGCCTGCTGAAGAAAGAGATCCCGCGCATCGCCCTTGCGGGTTATGACGTGGATCCGTCGATCAAAGCTGAGCCGATCCAGAACGGTCGCCAGGGTGGCGGTCGCGGTCAGGGCGGTGGACGCGGGCAGGGCGGCGGCGGTCGTGGTCAGCAGCAGCCGCGCCGTAGCGAAGGCGGCGCGCCGAAAGCGGCCAGCAAGCCACCGCGTCGCGATGGTGAAGCGAAACCGGCCGGGGAAGGCCAGCGCCGACGCCGTCCGCGCAAACCTGCCAGCGCACAGTAATCTGGAAGCCCGGTCGTAAAGCCGGGCTTTTCTTTTGCGGCCCGCTTAAGAAAGTGCCACAATAGTGGCTGTTTATACAGTATTTCAGGTCCATCATGGCTTTAACCGCCGCGCTGAAAGCGCAAATTGCCGCCTGGTATAAGGCGCTGCAACAGCAGATCCCCGACTTTATCCCCCGCGCACCGCAACGGCAGATGATTGCCGATGTGGCAAAAACGCTGGCCGGTGACGAGGGGCGACATCTGGCAATTGAAGCCCCGACAGGGGTCGGTAAAACCCTCTCCTACCTGATCCCCGGCATCGCTATCGCCCGGGAAGAACAAAAGACGCTGGTGGTGAGCACCGCCAACGTAGCCCTGCAGGATCAGATCTACAGTAAAGACCTGCCCCTGCTGCGCAAGATCATCCCCGAGCTGCGCTTTACCGCCGCCTTCGGGCGCGGGCGTTACGTTTGCCCGCGCAATCTGGCCGCCCTTGCCAGCAGCGAACCGACCCAGCAGGATCTGCTGGCGTTTCTTGATGACGAGCTGACCCCTAACAACAAGGCCGAGCAGGAGCAGTGCGCAAAGCTGAAGACCGATCTCGACGGCTACAAGTGGGACGGCCTGCGCGATCACACCGATCAGGCCATCAGCGACGACCTCTGGCGCAGGCTCAGCACCGATAAAGCAAGCTGCCTGAACCGCAACTGCCACTACTACCGCGAATGCCCGTTCTTTGTCGCCCGCCGTGAAATTCAGGAGGCCGAAGTGGTGGTCGCCAACCACGCCCTGGTGATGGCGGCCATGGAGAGCGAAGCGGTACTGCCGGACCCGAAACATCTGCTGCTGGTGCTGGATGAAGGCCATCATCTGCCGGACGTTGCCCGCGATGCGCTGGAGATGAGCGCCGAGATCACCGCCCCCTGGTTCCGCCTGCAGCTGGATCTCTTCTGCAAGCTGGTTGCCACCTGCATGGATCAGTTCCGCCCGAAAACCATCCCGCCGCTGGCGGTCCCGGAGCGCCTCAGCGAGCACTGCGAAACCATTTACACCCATATCGCCTCGCTGAATAACATCCTCAATCTCTATCTCCCGCCCGGACAGGAGGCGGAGCACCGCTTTGAGATGGGCGAGCTGCCGGATGAGATCATGACCCTTTGCCGCGAGCTGGCGCAGCTTATCGAAAAACTGCGCGGGCTGGCGGAGCTGTTTTTAAACGATCTCAGTGAAAAGACCGGCACCCATGACGTGGTGCGTGTGCACCGGGTACTGTTGCAGATGAACCGCGCGCTCGGCATGTTCGAAGGGCAGAGCAAGCTGTGGCGGCTGGCGTCGATGGCCCAGGCCTCCGGCGCGCCGGTCACCAAGTGGGCGACGCGGGAAGTCAGGGAGGGGCAGGTGCATCTCTTCTTCCACTGCGCGGGCATTCGCGTCAGCGATCAGCTGGAAAAACTGCTCTGGCGCAGCGTCCCGCATGTGGTGGTCACCTCCGCCACGCTGCGCTCGTTGAACAGCTTCTCGCGGTTGCAGGAGATGAGCGGCCTGAAGGAGAAAGCGGGCGATCGTTTTGTGGCCCTCGATTCGCCGTTCAACCACTGCGAGCAGGGCAAGCTGGTGATCCCGCGCATGCAGTTTGAGCCGCTGATCGACAACGAAGAGCAGCATCTTGCCGAGATGGCGGCCTACTTCCGCGAACAGCTGGAAAGCAAAAAATACCCCGGCATGCTGGTGCTGTTCGCCAGCGCCCGGGCGATGAATCTCTTTTTAACCTTCGTCACCGATCTGCGCCTGCTTCTGCTGGTGCAGGGGGATCAGCCCCGCTACCGGCTGGTGGAACTCCACCGTAAACGGATAGACAGCGGGGAGCGCAGCGTGCTGGTGGGGCTCCAGTCGTTCGCGGAGGGGCTGGATCTGAAGGGCGATTACCTGACCCAGGTGCACATCCACAAGATTGCCTTCCCGCCCATCGACAGCCCGGTAGTGCTGACCGAGGGCGAGTGGCTGAAAAGCCTCAACCGCTTCCCGTTTGAGGTGCAGAGCCTGCCGGCGGCGTCGTTCAACCTGATCCAGCAGGTCGGGCGCCTGATCCGCAGCCACAGCTGCTGGGGTGAGGTGGTGATCTACGATAAACGCCTGCTGACCAAAAACTACGGCAAGCGTCTGCTGAATGCCCTGCCGGTGTTTCCTATCGAGCAGCCCGAGGTGCCCGAAGTAAAAAAACGCCCGGCTAAACTTGCCGCCGGGCGTAAAAAAAGCATCCATGCCAAGAGGCGCGGTCCTACTGGTAAGTGAAGGTAAACTGCACCACGCTTGAAAACTCGCCCGCGCTGACCGGGGTATGCGAGGCGTAATAGCGTGCCGCCATCGGGAAATCGGCGGTGTGGGTGAGCGGGTCGACCACCGCATTGAAGCGCGCTTCCGGCGCCAGAATGATCGCGTCGGTGCGGTCTGCCAGCTCCAGCGCCAGCCCTCTGGCCGTGCCGGTGTTGGCAAACTTAAACGGGTGGAGGGTGTCGCGCTGCCCCTCCAGGTTGATCGTCGCCAGGGTCAAGTTTTGCGGGCAATGCGAGAGGGTAATATCAAAGTTCTTCCACACCCCGGTGTCCCCCACCGATTTAAAATCACTGGCAACGGCCTGGCCGAGATCGACCACCTTGTTCTGGCTGGCGCTGTCCACCTCGCAGGCGGTGTCGTAAATATTGCCTTTGATGCTGAGGATCACGTCGGTGGTCGGGGCAGACGCGCTGGTCAGCAGCAGTAGCAGGGCAACGTATTTCATCGGGGATCTCACTGGTATTCAATGTCTATGGTGGCAAGGGTATTGGCTCTGCCGGCGGTCACGACCTCGGCGGTCTGGTAGTACTGCACCTGGAAGGGCAGGTTGAACGGCTGGTTGGGCACCGTCTGGTCCCCGAAGGGGATGGGGTAGTCGTAGCGCAGTAAAACGCCGCCGACCATCATTTTGACGCCGACGCCGCTGGCACTGTCGATGCCGGCGTTAATATTCAGTACATCATTTCCGTCGCTAATGGAGGTGGCGCCGTTCGGGCTGGTGATACGGGCGGTCATCGTCACCGCGTCGGTGCAGGTTGCGGTCAGATTGAAGGTTCTCCAGTCGCTGGTGCTGCCGACATGGGTAAACTGGCTGACGGCAAAATTCCCCAGAGAGACGTTCAGGCTTTTCGGATCCACCGAGCAGGTGGTCGCCTTCAGCGCCAGATTGCCACCGTAGCGCACGGCGTTAAGCTGACCCAGCTTTTGATCGGGGTAGATGCCCAGCGACCAGATGCCGTTATGCACCGTCGTTGAGGCCTGCTCTCCGGTGGTACTTGCGGTTTTGATTAGCTGCATCGTCAGCGTCACGTTGAAGCTGCCGTCACTGCTGACGTACCCCAACGGCGTACTTCTGCTGTCACAGTGGGCGGCGCGGCCGCGTACCGGCTGTCCGGCGCTGTTCAGCAGTTCAATACCTATCCCTTCGATACCGCTGCGCCAGACGCCCGGCATCCCCGGTATCTCCTCGCCTGGGCCCAGATGGCAGGCGGTGATCGGCTTACCGTTGTCGACGGCATCACAGCGGCCTTTTACCCTGTGCGACTGCGCGGAGCCGGGGATGGCGCTGCCGACGCTCAGCGTGGCGGGCACCGTCAGCGTCCCCGGTGTCGCGGTCCAGGGCAGATCCGCAGTGGAGCAGGCCGCGAATGCCTGGGGCATAAACAGAAACAGGGCGGCAAACAGGGCCAGAACACAGCCGTAACGGAAGGGTTTCATCTTTTCCTCGACGTTGTCAGGTGCACTGCGCGGTGACGCTAATCACCGGGTCAGCGGATCGGGACGGCAGTTGATAGTGGGCGGAGCAGTGGGCGCCTGCACCTTTGCCCCAGCTGACGTTGATATTGCCGTGGGCATGCATCCCGGTCAGGTAGACCTGGCCGCCATCGCCAACGATAAATTCGCCGCTGTCATGGGCCGGCGCCGCCGTGGCGCCAAAGGGCACCGGACGACCGTCACCCCGGGTGAGAGTCAGCAGCACCCGGCTGCCGACGCGGGTATCAAAGTGAGTACGTACAATCGCCCCCCGGGTAGGGGTGATGACTTTGGCCGCCTGGCCGACGTCAGCCCCGGCGGGCAGGCTTTCGGTATTCAGCGCCACGGTGTTGTGATGGTACGGCGTGACGTAAGGCACGATGGCATAGCCGCGATAGTCGGTTTTGACCCCGGTCTGGTTGTCGATCCCGGTTCCGCTGGCCCCCGGCGCCTCCACCAGCGCCACGGTATCTCCCATCGGCTGGCCGAGGGTGACGCCGTGGTCGTGGACAATCATGCTGCCCTGCACGCCGAGGTTGAGCTGGCGCTGCTGGTTATCCCGGGAGTAGCCCGCCGTCATTTCGCCGTAGGTGGCTTTGTAATCGCTGTTCAGGCTGGTGCTGTAGCCGGACGCGTGGCTGTGGCCCTGCTGCACCCCCCAACTGAGATTATTGTCTGCCAGCGCGGTGCCGTTAAGGCCGACGCTCTGGCTGGTGTCATCTTTGCTGTTGTTGAAGGTGTAATTGACCCAGGTATTGCTCAGCCAGCGATCCAGCGGGACGGAGAGGTTAAAGCCGAAGGTCTGCTCGTTCTCCCGCTGGTCATCGTCGTCCTCATCCTGCGTATTTTTGCTCAGGCCGTAGTTGATACCGTAACTGATGCCGTGCCAGCTGCCGTTATAGCCAATGCTCAGCGAGGTCATGCCCTGGTCGCTGTGCCAGTAGTTCTCTTTCACCAGGCTTAACGTCATCGACCCCAGAGAGCCGCCCAGGGACTGATCGAGGGTCACCTCCTGGCGGTCGCGTCGCCTGTCGGCTGGCGTCCAGTCGTCGTTGGCGGTGTGGGAGTCGAACACGTCTGCCAGGGTGGCAAATCCGGCGCTGTTGTAGCGATACCCGGCCACCGTAAAGTGGGTGCCGGTGGTGACGAAATCTTTGCTGTAGCGCACCCGCCAGGCGCGGCCGCGGGAGGTTTTTTGCCCCTGCATCTGCGATTTCGCCGCGGTTATATCCACCGAAAACGCCCCCCAGTCACCGATATTTTTCCCGGTGCCGAGCGCCAGGGCATCGTAATACTGGCTGGTCTGGAGGCCGCCATAGGCGGTGATATCGTACGGCAGACCGTAGATCCCGGTCCCCTGCAGGAATGGCGTCTGCTCCACGCTGTGGTCATAGCTGCGGTAGCGCCCGCCGGTCAGGCTGTATTTGAACCGGCCTTCACGCTGCAAAACCGGCACTGAGGCGTAAGGCACCACGAAGTGCTGCTCGCTACCGTCGGTCTCTTTAACGGTGACGTTCAGATCGCCGCTGCCGCCGGTGGGGTAGAGATCGTGAATCTCGAACGCGCCGGGTGCGACGTAGTTCTGATAGATCACGTAGCCGTTCTGGCGCACCACCACTTGGGCATTGCTGTGCGCCACGCCGCGAATGCGCGGGGCGAAGCCTTTCAGGCTGTCCGGCAGCATGTCGTCGTCCGAGGCGATCTGCGCTCCGGTGAACGACAGGCTGTCAAACACGTCCGAGGGGGTGGCGCTTTGTCCGAGGGTGACGACGCTGCCCCGCGACAGGATATTGCGCTGGGCATAGCTGTAGACGGAGGAAAAATCGCGCTGCGTGGTGCGATTGTCCCGGGTCTGGCTCCATGTCGAGTAGTTGCGCAGCCGCCAGGCGCCGAGGTTCAGCCCCGGACGCAGGTTCAGGTAGTCATTGCGCTGGTGGCTGCTGTCTTCACCCCGGCTGCGGCTATCCCCGGCGGAGTAGCTGTAGTTCAGCAGGAAGGAGTTGATTCCGTTGTCCATCTCTTCCGGCGCCACGTAACCGTGGGGAACCGGGGTGATGGCCGCCTGAGGGATACTCAGCAGCAGCTGCTGCTGGCCGGGGCGGAAGGTGGCGCTGGCGGCAGGTAACCCAGAGAGATCGACACAGCCGTCATTCTTCGTGCCGCTGAATTTATCGCTCCGGATACCCAGGCTCTTAAGGGTCTCCACCGAGAGGCAGGGTTGCAGGGTGGCCGGCCCGCTGGCCGCTTGTTGCAGGCCAAAGGCGATCTTTCTGTTGGCTACTTTGTTGTTATTGACGTAGACATCCACCTGATAGCTCCCCGGCGCGATGCCGGGGCCCGTCTCATACACTGAGAGGTCGGTTTTGCCCTGACCAGGGGTATCGATATCCAGCAGGGCCGGGTTGAAATAATCCTCCGCCAGCACCTGCTGCACGCCCACGCTCAGCACCGCGCAGCCCAGCGCAATCAGCAGGGCGCGCCCGGGGCGACGGGGGGCTTTGGTGGAGTAGTCCCAGGGCATGGCGGCGTCGGGCTTAGTGCAAAGGCGCAGACCAGGCGTGGCTTACCGCGCCGTAGTCGTTGATGATTTTCCAGGAAACCGTGCTCCCGGTGATGCCGCCCGGCACGGCAAAGTGCGCGTCGCTGTCGGGGGCCACCCAGGTCACATTGTCGGCTTTTTTACCGCCGACGGTGATGGTCTGGAAGTTCATGTAAAAGGGCGTCGGGTTGGTCACCACCAGGTTATTACCCTGCTTATGCCAGCGTAGTTTATCCGCCACCTCGTCCGGTTTGCCGTTAATCCCGCTCGGGCGGTAGATCAGTTTGATTCGCGTTTTAATGGCGATTTGCAGGGTGTTACTGCTCTCTTCCCGGGAGGTGGACGGAATGGATTTGATATTCAGCCAGTAGAGCGATTCGCGATCGGTCGGCAACGTGCCCCCGGTGCGCACCACGCGCAGGATGTTGTCCTGTTTGCCATCGAGGCGAAACAGCGGCGGGGTGATAAGAAACGGCGCTTTATTCCGCGCAGAATCGGCGCTCTCCACCCAGGATTGCACCAGATAGTCGAGGTTATCCGGGTTGGAAAGCCCTAACGACGCTTCATTTTTATCTCCCTGATAGATTAGACGGGTCCCTTCGATAATCACCCCGGCGTGAGCGGCGGTGGTAATGAATAACAGGGCGGCGATGAAAACAGATTTACGCATGGCGGGACTCTGATAAAGCAGGCGGTGCCTGACCGCAGAGGGCCAGGCAGCGCAGGATTAGTTGTACATGACGGTAAAGGTGGAGACCGCATTCGCCGGGCCGGCGGTGATGGTGCTGCCGGTCTGGATATAGCGTGCGCCAAACACCAGATCGTTGGTGGTGGTGCCGGACTGAAGCGTATAGCTGGTGGAGGCGGTGTACAGGCTCAGTGGATTTTCTGTCTTATCCAGCAGCTGGATACCGACGCCGGTGGCGGCACCGGTGCCTGGCGTTACCGCCAGCACGTTGGCGTTGGTACCGTCAGCGGAGCCACCAAAGGTGATCGCCGCGCTGGTGATGGTTTCCGGGCAGTCTTTCAGCTGGATATCAAAACGGGTGGTTGACGTGGTCGAGCCTGAACCGGTAAAGGCCGTTTGTGAGACTTTGCCGAGGGAAACATCCAGCGGGCTGCTGACGCCATTTACCACCTGACAGGCGGAGTCGATGATTTCGCCAGTGAAATTAATCTGTCCCTCGCCGCTGTTTGCAGCCCAGGCAGAGACAGAACAACATAATGCAGTGGCAATAAAGGTGCCGGAGACAATTTTACGCATAATAATTCCTGAATAATTTCCGGGGGTAATAACATCCGTTGTGATGAACTGCGGTAAAAAGTGGGGCAACTTTTTACCGGGTAGATAATTTACGTAATTAATTAATTTCGGATAACTATTGGTCGGGTCAATAGTGATTCCGATAACGGTTGAATTTTTATTTTTACTGAAATTACAAGGGGATGGTGTTATTGCCGCCCGGCAGCGATAAGAGAAATGTCTGTCCGATGGCGCCTTATCAACGCTATAGTGTTAACAAGATGTCACAAGGAGAAAGAACGTGGATTATCGCAAAATTATCAAAGAGGTCGGGCGGGGGAAAAACCACGCCCGCGACCTGGATCAGGAGACCGCCCGGGCGCTCTATACCGCGATGCTGAACGGCGAGGTACCGGATCTGGAGATGGGCGGCATTCTGATTGCCCTGCGTATTAAGGGCGAAGGCGAAGCCGAAATGCGCGGTTTCTACGAAGCGATGCAGGCGCAAACCCTGCGCCTGACGCCGCCGGTGGCGAAGCCGATGCCGGTGGTGATCCCGAGCTATAACGGCGCGCGCAAGCAGGCTAACCTGACCCCGCTGCTGGCTATTCTGCTGAACAAGCTGGGGTTTCCGGTAGTGGTACACGGGATAAGTGAAGATCCCACCCGCGTGCTGACGGAAACCATTTTTACCCTGCTGGGCATCGAGCCGACACGTCACGGCGGCCAGGCGCAGGCGAAGCTCGAGGGGCATCATCCGGTCTATATTCCGGTGAGCACCCTGTGTCCGCCGCTGGAAAAACAGCTGGCGATGCGCTGGCGCATGGGGGTGCGTAACAGCGCCCATACCCTCGCCAAGCTGGCGACGCCCTTTGCGGAAGATGCCGCCCTGCGCCTCTCCAGCGTCTCGCACCCGGAGTACGTCACCCGCGTGGCGACCTTTTTTGCCGATATTGGCGGTCGGGGACTGTTGATGCACGGCACCGAAGGGGAAGTATATGCCAACCCGCAGCGCTGCCCGCAGCAAACCCTGATTGACCCGACGGCGGGAACCCGGGTGGTGCTGGAGCGCGGAGAAGAGAACAGCGACGTCTCCCTGCCGCAGGCCAAAGATCCTGAAACGACCGCCCGCTGGATAGAGAGTTGCCTGGCCGGGCGTGAAGCGGTGCCGCACGCTCTGAAGCTACAGATGGCCTGCTGCCTGCTGGCGACCGGACAGGTTGAGACGGTCGACGCCGGGCTGGCGCGGGTTAACCAGAGTTTTTAAATAAAAAAAGGCCCGTCCAGCGATGGACGGGCCAAAAAAATAACAACAGGGTCAATGAGGGTTGGAGCATCTCGCCAGCGAACTGGCGAGCAGAGCAGAGATAAGGGACAGGTTATTTGTAGATAACCGCAGTACCGCTCAGTTTGTTGTTGGTGTTGGCGGAGGTAATGGTGTAACCGGTCGCGCCAGCCGCTTCAGCTTTCGCTGCCAGGCGAGCTTCCAGACCGTCCAGCGTGGTCGCGCCTTCAGCACTCACCACACCGATTTTGTTCATGCTGTTTGCCTGAGCGGCGCTGATAGATTCCGCAGCGAAAGCACCGAAGGAGAGGGTAGTCAGGGCAACAGCGGCAACAGCGTATTTAATGGTTTTCATCGTTAGTATCCCGCAGGTTATTCTGTTAAGGGGACGTTGTTCCGTCGATGTGATAAGTATCACGCTTTTTTACGAGAGATAAAATCGAAGAGAATTGACGGCATCATTCGAAAAATTTGAATGACAAATAAGTTATTGAATATTAATAAATTCAGTGAATGAATTTATCTTTCTTGCCGTTGCGCTTTACAGAGGGAAGGGTGAGGGCACGTTTTGCGAAACGCACCGCAAAAAATCGTGCTCAAAAAAGAAACCGCTTGCGTGGCGTTGCTGCCGCCAGGCCAGTCATCGTAACTGGCTGTCTTTCGAACCTCTGCGATTATATCCTGCATGCGATGCATTATGTGAATCTTTCTCCTGCTGGCAGGCGATGCACAGCCGGACGCCGGGCACCGCTTTACGCCGCGCTTCGGGGATGGGCTCCCCGCACTCTTCGCAGGTTTTCAGGCTCTCACCCTGCGGGAGCTCGCCCCGCGCCCGCGCCACCGCATCTTCAATGGTACTGTTGATCTGTTCATTAACGGCGTCATCATTCGCCCAACCGGAAGCCATAAACCCTCCTGACAGGATATTGCGCTGTACCAGTAACTATGGGGCTAAAAAACGCACAATCAAGGCGAAGGGCTAGATTTCAGACCATTCACGCAGCAGGTTATGGTAGAGGTTGAGCAGGGAGAGCACTTCGTCACTTTCGCCATGGCGGCCGCGCAGAGTCTGGATGTTGCGGTCCAGCTCGAACAGCATGGCGCGCTTTTTATCGTCGCGGATCATCGACTGGATCCACATAAAGGAGGCTACCCGCACGCCCGCGGTCACCGGGGTCACGCAGTGCAGGCTGCTGGAGGGATAGAGGACCAGATCCCCTGCCGGGAGCTTGACGCTGTGCTGGCCGTAGGTGTCGTTAACCACCAGCTCGCCACCCTCGTAGCTGTCGGGCTCGCTTAAAAAGAGGGTGGCCGAGAGATCGGTCCGCATCCAGCCGCTTTGCGGGTGACTGCGCACGGCGCCGTCGACGTGAAAGCCGTAAGTTTCCTGCTGCTGATAGCGGTTAAACAGCGGGCTGGAGATCTGGCGCGGCAGGGCGGCGGCAAAAAAGAGCGCGTGCTGATTCACCGCCTGCAACACCGCCGCCTGCAGGGTGGCGTACAGCGGACTTTGCGTGTCGACCTGCTGGTTATTTTTGACCTGCGCACCCTGGTTGCCCACGGTGGCACGGCCGTCGATCCACGGGGCCTGGTCCAGCTGAGCGCGGAACTGCGCCACCTCATCGGCGTTCAGCACGCCCGGAATGTGATACATCATAAAAGGTTCTCCGAAAGGTGGGGCCGAAGCCCCACGCGGGATCAGAAGTGCATGTTCGCCGTTAACATAAAGGTGCGCGGCTCGCCCGGATGGTAGCGGTAGCCACTCTTGTTGATGGAGGCGACATAATCTTCATCAAACAGGTTGTAGACGTTGAGCTGCATATCGAGGTTGCGGTTGACGCGATAGCCCAGTTTGGCATCGGCCACCCAGTAGCCTTCGGTGAAGGACGGGGTACCCACCGCGCCGTCAGAGCCACGATGCATGCTGCCGATGTAGCGCGCGCCGGCACCCACGGAGATCGCATCCGTGGCCTGGTACTGGCTCCACAGGGTGAAGGCATGTTCCGGAGTATACGGCAGGGAAGAGGTGCCATCCTGCGCCACGTCACTGCCGGTGCGCACGCTGGCGCGCTGCTGAGTATAACCGCCTATGACCTGCCAGGCCGGAGTGATGTTGCCCGCGGCAGACAGCTCATAGCCTTCGATACGTTTTTTACCGTACTGCGAATAGGTGCCGTCATCGTTCTGCTCGACTTCGTTTTCGATGTCGGTGCGGAAGACGGCCGCGGTGAGCAGGAGACGTTTATCCAGCACTTCCCACTTGGTGCCCAGCTCGCTGGTCTTGGCCTTCTGCGGTTTAAAGTCCGTGCGGTTGGCGCTGCTGCCGGTGCCGCCCTGGGCCAGGGCAAAGTTATTGCCGCCCGGCGGCTGCTGGGAAATAGCGTAATTGACGTAAATATTGCCGTGCTCGGTCAGATGGTAGAGCGCCCCGGCTTTCCAATTGACCAGGTTACCGGAGGTGGCGGTATCCACCGTAGTGACCGGCGAGCCTTTAGGCGTGCCGGTCGGGCAGGCAACCGCCCCGCGACCCGTGCCGCCGCAGATACTGGCGCTGTCATATTCGGTGTGATACGTATCGAGACGAATTCCGCCGTTCAGCTCGAAGTCACGGGTGACCTGGAGCGTATCAAAGGCGTAAATCCCGAAGGTATCGGTCCGACCGTTGGCGTTGGCACCGCTGTTGTTCAGACCGCCCAGGCTGACGTTGCTGTTCGGGTGATAGATATTCACCGGCGGCGGGGTGATGGCATCCACGCCATAGTTGGTCTGGGTTTCGCGGGTGAACTCCACCCCGGTGCTGATATCGTGGCCGACGCTGCCGGTAAAGAATTTGGTCGTCAGGTTGGTCTGGTTGGTCAGGATCTTGTTGCTGACATCTTTGGTGTTGGCGTTACGCGACCAGGTCCAGGTGTCCACGTTGTTGCGATCGGGCTGGGTGATGTTGGTGGCCCCACCCATCACGGCGGTCATCAGATAATCCTGCTTCACCCGCGACCAGCGCGTGGTGTTCCGCACGGTGGTGTTGTCGTTGAAGTCGTGCTCAAAGCGCACCGTGGCGGTGTCGGAGGTGGAGTCGTCGTAATCGGAATCGGTGCCGTAGAAGTTGCTGGTATCCACTTTGCCGGAGTGATTCAGCGCCGCAGTGCCCGCCGATGGCGCAGAGTAGCCCGGCAGCCCGATGGTCGGGATGCCGCCGTCCGGGGTGTTGTGCTGAGTCACGTGCAGGTAGTTCAGATACAGACGATTTTCCGTTCCCAGACCAAAGGCGAGGGAAGGGGCTACGCCGTAGCGTTCGTTCTTAACGTTATCGCGTCCTTCGTCGTGGGTTTTTTCACCCATCAGGTTCAGACGAAACGCCGAGGTGTCACCCATCACCTGGTTAATATCGAGGGTACCGCGACGCATGTACGCGCTGCCAATGCTGGCGGAGGCATCAATACCCGAGTCCAGACGCGGCTGTTTGCTGATCATATTGATGGAGCCGCTGGGTGCGCTACGGCCGTAATCGCTGCCGGATGGCCCTTTAATCACTTCGACCTGTTCGGTGTTAAAGGTATCGCGCGTAGTGGTGCTGATGTCGCGGATCCCGTCAACGTAAATGCTGTTCGAGGTGTCCACGCCGCGCATGTACACCGCGTCGCCGGTAGTGGAGTTACCGTTTTCACCGGCAAAGAAAGCTCCCACACCCGGGACGTTTTTCAGGGCGTCGGTCAGGTTGGTGGTGCCCTGATCCTTCAGCACCTGTTCGGAAATAACGGTCATAGTGCGGGTGGTATCTGCCACCGGGCGGCTGAACTTCGCGTCGGCAGACTTCTGCGGCGCATAAAGCGAAGGTTGCGCCGCTTCTACCACCAGGGTGTCGTCAGACTTTTTATCGTTATTCTCCGCCGCGATAGCACCCGCTACCGGGGAAAGGCCAATACACAGCCCCGCAAAAAAGGTCAGCGAGCTGAAGCTGTTCGGAACGTTGCGATTTTTATCCATATTGTTTAGCGACTTATAATTTTTAGAATCGAGTTTCCATTACGTTGTCAGGCAGGTCTGTGCCTTTTCCTGTGCCACGTGAATAACCGTAATGAACCTACAAATGATAATAATTGTGATAAACATTATCATTTGGCGTGACTTTTTATCACTCTCGCCAACAAAATGAAATACGTAAATTTACATTACCTGCTAAAAAACTTCACAAAGTGGATTTTGGATAAAAAACGAACTGCACCCCAGAGGATGCAGTGTGTAGTGCAGAGCGGGGAACTATTTGTAGATGGTGGCAGTACCAAACATGTTGTTGTCGCCGCTGGCAGAGTTCACAACATAGCCTTTAGCACCTTTTTCACGCGCTTTTTCAGCCAGTTTGTCCTGCAGGTCGTCGAGGTCTCTTGCGCCCGAAGCCTGCACGGTTCCGGCTGGCCTCAGTTGACTGGTGTCGCCGCTGCTGAGTGATTCAATCGACCATGCAGCAAACGACGCGCCTGCCAGTGAAGCGGCAGCGAGCATTACCAGGTATTTTTTCATAATCACTTCCTCTGATTGACAACGGGTGGTGCACACTAAGTGTAGAACGGGTCAGAGTGTGATTTAGTGCAAAAAATTGATGATGATCTGCTTATTTTTTGAACGACATATTTTGACAATTTCATGACAAATCAGCGACATACAGGTGGCTGATTTTTGGTGTTTTATTCTGCGGCGCAGAGAAATATTTACCGTTGCGCCCGCAACGGGTATCTTACGCCGCTGTTTACAGGAGAACGCCATGACACCCGAGAAGCCGGGGTTGCACCCACGCAACCGCCACCGCAGCCGTTACGATATGAATGCCTTATGCGAGAGCTGTCCGGCACTGCGCGAATTTATCACCGAAACCCCGACGGGCGAGCCGACGGTGAACTTTGCCGATCCCCAGGCGGTGAAGACGCTGAACAAGGCGCTGCTTGCTCATTTCTACGGCGTGGCACAGTGGGATATTCCTGACGGCTACCTCTGTCCGCCGGTGCCGGGGCGCGCCGACTATATTCACCATCTCGCCGATCTGCTGGCGGAAGGCAATAACGGCACGGTACCTGCCCAGGCGACGATCCTGGATATCGGGACCGGCTCCAACCTGATCTACCCCCTGATTGGCGTGCATGAATATGGCTGGCGCTTCACCGGCAGCGAAGTGGACCCGCAGGCGTTTGCCAACGCCACCGCCATCATTAACGGCAACCCCGGTATGGCCCGCGCCATTCGTCTGCGCCGCCAGAAAGAGGCTTCCGCCATTTTTGCCGGGGTGATCCATAAAAACGAACAGTACGATGCTACTCTGTGCAACCCGCCGTTCCACGATTCGGCGGAATCAGCCCGGGCGGGCAGCGAGCGTAAGCGCCGCAACCTCGGCCAGGCGGCCGATGCCGCGCTGAACTTTGGCGGCCAGCAGCAGGAGCTGTGGTGCGAAGGGGGCGAAGTGGCCTTTATCAAGAAGATGATTGCCGAGAGCGCCCAGTTTGCCCGTCAGGTGAAGTGGTTTACTACTCTGGTCTCGCGCAGCGAAAACCTGCCGCCGCTGTACCGTGCCCTGACGGACGTCGGCGCGGTGAAGGTGGTGAAAAAAGAGATGGCCCAGGGTCAAAAGCAGAGCCGCTTTATCGCCTGGACCTTTATGGATAACGACAAACGCCGCCAGCGCTAACGGGTTTTTTACAGCGTTGGCTCCTGAGGCGAAGAGGGTGCCGGGCCCGGCGACGGCAGCAGCTGATACATCTGCACCGGCATCCGCACTTCTGCCAGATCGAAATGTTTTTTCACCATGCTGTCGAGGGCGAAACGCACCGTCCACTGCTTCAGCGGCTGGGTGGTGAACGACACGCGCAGCGTAAAGGCGGTGCTGGTCAGCCCGACAATCCCGGCAAACGACGGCTCGCCGATAATCAGGCCGCGAATATCCTCTCTCTCCAGCAGTTCATCCACCGCCGCTTTCAGCGCCTGCTTCGCTTTCTCGGCATCTTCATGTCTGTCCACATCGTAATTCGCCACCACCGAACCGATGCCGCGGACAAAGTTGGCGAAGGTGGTGATCGATGACCAGGGAATAATGTGGTACGCCCCGGTATCCTGCCGCACCCCCACCGAACGAATCGACATTCGCTCTACCGTGCCGGTTAGCGGCCCGATGGTCACCAGATCCCCGGTGTTCATCCCGTTTTCAAACTGAATAAAGATGCCGGTGATGATGTCTTTCACCAGCGTCTGGGAACCAAAGGAGATCGCCAGCCCCAACGCCCCGGCACCGGCCAGCAGCGGGGCGATATTCACGCCAATTTCCGACAGCACAATCATGATGGTAATGGTGCTGATCACCACCGCCAGCGCGTTGCGGAACAGCGTCAACAGCGTGCGGGCGCGGGCGCTGGGCAGCGGCCGGCCATGAATATCCGAGGAGAGCCGGTTCTCAATCAGGCTCGCCAGAATCGTCCAGCCAATGGCGGAGAAGAAGAGGATCAGCGCGATGCGGATCAGAATATCCACCGTCTTTTCACCGGCACCGTTGTGCAGCCAGTTCCAGAAGTCGAACAGCCCCCAGGCGCTGAGCAGCAGCATAATGGCGACACAAACCGTCAGGAACCGTGCCACCTTCAGCGACACGGAGATCCAGCCGTTCAGCCGCTTTTGCAGCTCCGGATAGCTGCGCTGCACGTGCGGCGACAGGGTGATGGTTTTAGCCAGCCAGCGCGACAGCAGCCCCGACACAAAGGCGGCGATGCCGACGATCGCCAGGCTGCGGAAGGTCGCTCCCATCATAAATTTGAGGCTGTTTCCCGGGTCGAACAGGGAGAAGAAGCAGAGCACGATAAAATAGGCGCTCGCCAGCCAGTGCCACACCAGGGCGAAGGCGCGAATAAACAGGCTGAAAAAGGCGAGGGAGCGGTCGGCCAGGTGCAGCAGCCCCTCGGTAATGGCGCGTTTGTTGTGAAAAATCAGGTACAGCGCCCAGACGGTGATGCAGAGCATAATCAGCACGTTGGCCAGGGCGCCGATCTGCACGTTAACCTGGTTAGAGATAATGGGCACCGCCACCAGCAGGCCATAGCCGATCATCCCGCTCAGGATGCTCAGCCGGAGCGACCAGTAGTGGGCGGCGCGATCGCTGATGGCAAAGGGGCGCAGGTCGGGCACCCGCGGGCAGAATATCAGACGCAGGATCGCTTTGAAGAACTCAATCAGCGCGAAGGCGTTGAGGAATAGCGTCTGCTGGAAGGCGATGGTGGGATTGCCGGTATTGAGATATTCGCTGAGGATCTGGCCGATAAACAGGGTCAGCGCCAGCAGCAGCAGGTCGATTATAAAGGCGCTGGCGATGGTCAGCGGCAGGTGGACCCAGCTGCTGGTCTCCCGGTTCTTTCTGCGTCCCCAGCTGCCCATTTTGCGGTACAGCGGCCAGGCGCAGAGCCTCACCAGCCAGTAGAAGGCAAAAACTAACCCGGCGAGGAGCAGAAACTGCCGCGCGGCAACGACGAAAGTCTGCGGGTTAAAGGGCTTATGCGGGGAGCCGATCAGGTTGCGGTAGAGCTGGGCGAAGCGGGTGGAGAGCGCATCGCCGTAATGGCGGCTGATGTCGGTCACGTTCTCCAGCACGGTCTTCTCTTCGGCGATCTCCGGCGGGGTGATTTTGGGCACCGGCTCCTGGGGAGGCGTCGCGGCCACGCTGCGCAGCTGGGAGATCAGCTCCTGGCGCGAGGCGTCATTTTCCAGAACATCCGCCAGCGCGGAATAGGCGGCCTTCTTCTGCTCAACGTCCGGCTCGGCGGCCGGAGTGGTCGCTTCAGCTGGGGTGGCAGCAGGAACGCCCGGCAGGCTGACGGCCTGTGCAGGCAGGCAAAACAGGCTTATCAGGAGCAGCAGGATCCAGGGCACGGCGTCCTCCGGTGACAATATTGTGCAAAGTGATAAGTATAGAAGGCGAACGGAAGCGGGGGGTTTTTGGGAAGATTCCGGAGGAATCGAAGGCCGGGCAAGCGTCAGCGCCGCCCGGCGTTAAATTACGAAACGTGCTGGAGGAAATCCTGCAAACGCTGGCTCGGTGGGTTCTCAATCAACGCCTGCGGATTGCCATCTTCGGCAATACGGCCTTTGTCGATGAAGATCAGGCGCGAGGCCACTTTCTCGGCAAAGCCGATTTCGTGGGTCACGATCACCATCGTCATCCCTTCTTCCGCCAGATCCTGCATAACCTTCAGTACTTCGTGGCGCAGTTCCGGGTCGAGGGCCGAGGTCGGCTCATCGAACAGCATCATCTTCGGTTTGACCGCCAGCGCACGGGCAATCGCCACGCGCTGCTGCTGACCACCGGAGAGCTCGGACGGATAGTGATGCCCGCGCTCCGCCAGTCCGACTTTCGCCAGCAGCTCTTTTGCAAGCTGCTCGGCGGCCGCTTTGTTGGCACCGCGCACGCGCAGCGGGCCGAACATCACGTTCTCCAGCGCCGTCAGGTGCGGGAACAGATAGAACTGCTGGAACACCATTCCGGCTTCCTGGCGGATCAGACGCTCGTCCACCTTCGGGTCGTTGACCTTCAGGCCGTCGACAATCAGATCGCCGCTGGTGATCTCTTCCAGCTTGTTGATGCAGCGCAGCAGGGTCGATTTACCGGAGCCGGACGGCCCGATAATCACCACCACTTCGCCGGTCTGGATCTGGAGATCGATATTGTGCAGCACCTGGGTCTGACCAAAGTGCTTGGAAACGTTTTTAAATTCAATCACAGGATTTTCATCCTTCTTTCAAGACGACGCAGCACGAAGCTCAGTGCCAGGGTAATAATGAGATAGACCACTGCAACGGCGCTCCAGATCTCCAGGGCGCGGAAGTTACCGGCAATGATCTCCTGGCCCTGACGGGTCAGTTCAGCGACGCCGATAACAATGAACAGTGAGGTATCTTTAATGCTTATGATCCACTGGTTGCCCAGCGGTGGCAGCATACGACGCAGCGCCAGGGGGAGGATCACGTGGCGGATGGTTTCGCGACGGGAAAGACCCAGCGCCAGACCGGCCTCGCTAAAGCCTTTGTGGATCGACAGCACCGCACCGCGGGTGATCTCAGCGATATAGGCACCGGAGTTGATCATGATGGTGACCACCGCCGCGCTGAACGGGTCAATGCGCAGATCGGTAAAGGCCATCGGTAGGGCGAAGTAGATAAACATCACCTGCACCACAATCGGCGTGCCGCGGATCACTTCGATGAAAACCAGTGCTACGTGGTTGGCTATCCAGCCGCCGTAGGTGCGGGCAAAACCGGCAACGAGGCCGATAATCAACCCGCCAACCAGACCGAGGACCGAAATCCACAGGGTCATTTTGGCGCCTTCAAGCAAGAGAGGAATGGCAGGCCAGATGGCGCTCCAGTCAAACTGCATGATGTATTCCTGTATACCGTGGTGAAAACAAAAAATTAGCCAGGGGGATGACTAAAATTGTAGGCCCGGTAAGCGCAAGCGCCACCGGGCGGTACAGTTCCTGTTTAACAGGCTGTTTTATTTAGGTTCAGTACCGAACCATTTTTTATAAATTTCGTTGTAGGTGCCGTTCTCTTTCAGGGTTTTCAGCGCGCCGTTCACCTTGGTACGCAGCTCGTCGCTGCCTTTAGGGAAGGCGATACCGTATTCCTGCGCTTCCAGAGATTCACCTACCGCTTTGAACTTGCCGTTGCCTGCGGTTTTGATGAAGTACAGGATATTTGGCGTGTCGTGCAGCACGGCGTCAGCACGGTTGGTGCCCAGCTCCATGTACGCGTTATCGATGTTCGGGAACTGGCGCAGGTCTTTGGTTTTGATATTGGCTTTAGCGTAATCAACAGAACCGGTGCCGCTCTTCACCGCGACCACTTTGCCGTCGAGATCTTTCGCGCTTTTCACGTCGTTGTTGTCCGCTTTCACCATGACCAGCAGGCCGCTTTTGTAGTAGCCGTCAGAGAAGTCGATAGCTTTTTTACGTGCGTCAGTGATGGTGATACCGGCCAGCGCCAGGTCAACGTTTTTGGTTTGCAGTGCCGGAACGATGCCGCTGAAGTCCATTGGCTTCAGGGTGTAGTCCAGTTTCAGTTCTTTCGCGACGGCCGCCCACAGATCCACGTCAAAACCAACGTACTGATCGCCCTGCTTAAATTCAAACGGTACGAAGGCGGTGTCGGTGGCGACAATCAGTTTTTTATCAGCAGCCTGAGAAGAAACCGCAAAAGCCAGGGTAAGTGCAGCCAGTGAAACTTTTAATACAGACTTCATAGCATTTCCTTTTATATCCACGGGGCGATCCCCTGCGAGAACGAACGGCTCTATGAAAAAATCGTGCCAACTTTGCAACAGGTTGTTTTTAAAAGGCCAGCACGCATTTCATTGCACAAAAAGTGTAGCAATGTCGGCGGATTGCACCATAACGAAGCACTGTTTTGGTGCAGCACTACGCCATCACTAACGGTTATGCTATTAAGCGCAAATATTGATGAGAAAACAATCTTTCGTTAACGATTGTGTGAGGTGATTATTACAAATGCTTTACGTTTGCGGCGGGGAAGGTGAAATGTGTGCACTATAAAAGTGCAAAACCCCCGCCGGAGGCGAGGGTGTAAGAGCAAAATGCTATGGATTACTCAATGTTAGACTCGATGAACCACAGGAACTGATCCAGGTCGCGGGAGGCCGCGGTCAGAATGTCAGCGGTATCTTCGTCTTTAGCTTCACCAATCGCTTTACGTACGTCGTTAGCCACGACAGCGTAACGATCCGCCAGCTCTTTCAGGTGATCCTGCACGCTGTGGATGTCCAGCGGGTAGCTTTTCAGCGCCGTTTTGCTGTTGATGACCTGGGTAGTGCCCAGCGCCACGCCGCCCAGCTGCACGGCACGTTCCGCCATGGTATCCAGATGGGTAGTCAGTGCGGTACGGAAGCCATCCAGCATCTCGTGGACAGCAATAAAGTTAGCGCCGCGCATATTCCAGTGGGCCTGTTTGGTAATCAGCGACAGGTCAATAAACTGGATCACCTGGCGATTCAGCAACTCAATCGTCGCTTTCTTATCGCTGTCAGAGACATCGTTACGGGTATAGAGCAGATTAGGTGCTTTCGTTTTTACCAGTTTAGCGGTAGGCATAATCTCATTTCCTCTTGATGTTGGCGTCCAAAGTAATTTCCGAAATCAAGTATAGCACCGGCTATAGAAGGCGCGATTGGGTCCTGCCTATTGGTTTAATAGAGAGGGGCGGGTTGTGATAGTTAAATAGTTGATAATAAAAAGATATTTATATTTTAGGGTAAATTTATCTTATTTTCACCGGGCGGGTGTGAGGCGAAGGGGATATTTCAAAATAATGACGGTTATTGCGAATGGGAATATTTCGCCGGGAAACCGATCCCCCGGCAAAATAATATCGGTTAGCGGATATCCACCTCTTCAACTTTACTCTCCCGGCGCAGGGTGAGCGTCGACCCCATCGACGCGGCAATGATCGAGCAGAGCGCCAGCGTCTGGGTAAAGGTCAGAGATTCGCCCAGGAACACCATCCCGGACATGGCCGCCAGGGCGGGCTCCATGCTCATCAGGGTGCCGAAGATGCGCGTCGGCAGACGCGTCAGGGCAATCATCTCCAGCGAGTAGGGAAGTGCGGTTGAGAGCACCGCCACCGCCAGGCCCACCGGCAGGATCGACCACTGCCAGATCGACTCGGTGGCCTGCGCCATTCCCAGCGGTACAAAGACGATGGCGGCGATCAGCGACCCCAGCGCCACGGTGGCCGGGCCGTGCTCTTCCCCGGCACGCTGCCCGGTAAGAATGTAGACCGCCCAGCAGGCCCCCGCGCCCAGCGCCAGGGCCGCGCCGGTCAGGTCAACGTGCGAGACGTCCTGACCCAGCGGCAGCAGAAACCACAGCCCCAGCACCGCCAGCACCACCCAGACAAAGTCCACCGGACGACGGGAGGAGAACAGGGCTACCGCCAGCGGGCCGGTGAACTCCAGCGCCACGGCGATCCCCAGCGGCACCGTCTGAATCGACAGGTAGAAGAGATAGTTCATCGCCCCCAGCGACAGCCCGTAAAACAGCAGGGGCAAGCGTTGCTCTTTCTTAAAACGCAGCCGCCAGGGTTTAAAGATCACGACCAGGATCAGGGTACCGAGCGCAATACGCAGCGCCGTCACGCCAGGGGCGCCCACGATCGGGAAGAGCGATTTTGCCAGCGAGGCGCCGCTCTGAATCGAGAGCATGGCAATGAGAATGACAATTACGGGCAACCAGACTGGCGCCCTGCGAGACAACCCAGGCATCCTTTCTCCTGTCAATTTCTGTCAAAGGAAGTAAAGAGGGGGAGTGTAAAGGAAATAACGCCGCACGGTTGAGACTTTGTTGAAAAAAAGTCGCCGCAAATCCGTAAAATAGCCTCATAGCGCCGGGTGATTTCTGTAACAGATTAGGAATCGTCTGGATGAATGTATTGTGACTGACGCGCAAAATCAGGTTTGTGAAACATAAATTCGGTGTTTTTTGAACAAGATAGCTGCGGGTGGAAATGTTTGGTTACATGAAAAGCCGCGTTAGACATCACGAATCACAAAGAGTTTCACAAGTTTTTTTGATATATTTAAAACTTACGGATTTACTTGAAGCACATTTGAGGTGGTTATGAAAAAAATTGCATGTCTTTCAGCACTGGCAGCTGTTCTGGCTGTTTCCGCAGGTTCCGCTGTCGCAGCGACCTCTACCGTGACTGGCGGTTACGCTCAGAGCGATATGCAGGGCGTGATGAACAAAACCAACGGTTTCAACCTGAAATATCGCTACGAGCAGGACAACAACCCGCTGGGTGCCATCGGTTCCTTCACCTACACTGAGAAAGACCGTTCCGAAGACGGCGCTTACAACAAAGCTCAGTACTACGGCATCACTGCTGGCCCGGCTTTCCGTCTGAACGACTGGGCAAGCATCTACGGTGTAGTGGGTGTTGGCTACGGTAAATTCCAGCAGACTGAAAACCAGGGCTTCAACCGCTCTGCTACCAACAGCGACTATGGCTTCTCCTATGGCGCAGGTATGCAGTTCAACCCAATCGAAAACGTTGCGCTGGACTTCTCCTATGAGCAGAGCCGCATCCGTAACGTTGACGTTGGCACCTGGATCGCAGGCGTAGGTTACCGTTTCTAATCACTTCGGTGAGCCAGTAAAAAAACCCGCTTCGGCGGGTTTTTTGTTTTTGTCATTTCCCCTCATAAGAGGGTCAGGCTGCGCGGTCGTTACCGGCTTTTCGTCTCAAACAGGTCCGTCCCCAGATGGTTGTAATCCACTTTCTGTAGCTTAAAGTTGGTCACATACACCGGCGGCGCTTTGTCGTTCGACATGAAGCGGTACTTACTGGCGATCTCTTTCGCGCCGATCCCCGTCCACTGCGAGAAGAAGCTTAAAAAATCATTCGCGGAACGGCGCGCCTTGACGATACGATGCGCTTTGTCATCGCTCGACAGCACCATAAACGGCACCTGGAAGTTCTGCTGGAAGCTGTCGTCGTGTGCCAGGTACTGCACCTCTTTGCCGCGCTCTTTAAACGCCAGTCCGTGATCGGAGAAATAGACCATTGAGAAGCTCTCACCGGTATTTTGCAGCTGGGCATAGAGCTTGCTGAGCAGGTCATCGGTCTGGGTCATGGTGTAGAGGTAGCACGAGGTCTCTTTCGACTGCACGAACTCTGCATATTTCCCCTGGGTGCGGTCGCAGGCCTGCGGATGGGAGCCCATCAGGTGCAGAACGATGAGCTGTGGCTGGGTGCGATGGCTGCTGAAGACTTGTTCGGTCATCTTGAGTAACGCCTCATCCCGGGTGTTTTTATCTGCCTCGAAATCACCGCTTTTCAGGAACTGCACTTCGTCAGCCCGTTTAGCAATGCTGGCGATGGCGGTATCGTATTCACCAATCTGCCCCTGGTTCGAGAACCACCAGCTCTGGAAGCCCGCGCGGTTGGCGAGGGTCACAAAGTTATCCTGATACTGCGGCTTGTTGTCCACCACCCGGTTGAGCGTCAGCCCGAGCGACTTCTGCGTTGAACCGCTGGCGGCAACGTAGTCGGTAAACAGGGTGCCGTTAACTTTGCTGGCAAACGGGGTGTTATTCCAGTGTCCACCGAAGGCACCCAGCGCGTCGCGGCGGGCGCTTTCACCAATCACCACCATATAGATGTGATACTTAGGTTTCACCGCCAGCACGTTCCAGGTGTCCTTCATCTGCGACAGCTCGGCCATCCGGGCCTGCTCTTCAACCACTTCCTGGTTGTTCACCACCACATCTTTGACAAAGCGAAACACCGGATAGCCGGAATCTTTCAGCTTGAAGACGCCGCCCCAGGCCAGGTTTTGCACCGGGGCGACGAAAAAGGCCACCACGCTGAAGACCAGACACAGGCTGTCGATTTTGCCCCACGCCTTTTTAGGCTGCGGCTTGCGGCGCACGGCGATTACGCCGAGGGCAAAGATAAACAGGCCGACGACGTAGCTGTACCACGGGAAGATGGTGAGGATCTCCGTCGACTCCTCCATGTTGGTGGAGTGCATCGCCAGCAGAGTATTAAAGTTGGGCGCGCCGTAGGCCTGGCCAAAGGGGAAATACATCGCCGCTACCAGCGAGCAGATGCCGAGCAGCCCTTTTTGCAGGCGCGGCGCGCTCAGCCAGAGCAGATGCAGGATACAGGTGAAAGCGACGGTATAGAGGATGCTGAATGAATAGCCGAGGGCGATATTAATCAGCAGCGACTGTAAAAAGTAGAATCCGGTCCACGGGCTTAAGGCCCGGCTGCGGGTAATGAGCGTGTCTTTCAGGGTTAAATTCATAGGTCACTATCGTGAAAACGCCATGTGCTCACCCTGGCGCCAAGGGTCTAAACCTGCCTGAGAATGCGTAGAAGGGGAGAGGAGGTCCGCATCTGCGAGCCGCAAATAGTGCAGGGCTGCAAGAAGATAGAGCCAGTGGCCGTTAAGGTCAACAGTTATAAAGGGGGTGTTTTGCGAAGAGGATTACATTTCCGCAAAAAAGGTCCGGGCATAGCGTGGAGACGAACAGTTTAGAGGGGATAAATGACACAAAAATGAAGCGGCGTACCGCGACGCCGCCTAGTGGGAAGGTTTGTTCTGCTGTGGCTTACCGTTAATGATGTCGCAAATCATATTCAGCAGCATTAAGCGTACTTTAAAGGGAGAGTGGCTGAACACGCGTATACACCTCTTGAATTCGTTCATCGTAACCTCCTGCGGGTTGATCCCTTCGATCCGTGAAGGGTGACTGCATTACATACAGATATAGCACAGGCTATGTTATATGGCTACGGCTATAACGTTAATTTTTTGTGCTTATAGAGTGATGGTTTACAATGGCCGCTTATCTATTGATACGCTTGATGTGTCCCCCGCTTGAGGAAGCACAATGAACCGCCGTGCAGGTAAACCAACAACAAAAAAAATGACGCAACTGGTCAACGTCGAAGAGCATGTCGAAGGCTTTCGCCAGGTTCGCGAAGCGCATCGTCGCGAGCTGATCGATGATTATGTCGAGCTGATCTCCGATCTGATCCGTGAGGTGGGGGAGGCCCGTCAGGTGGATATGGCCGCACGCCTTGGCGTGTCGCAGCCGACGGTGGCAAAAATGCTCAAGCGTCTGGCAACAGTGGGTCTGATCGAAATGATCCCCTGGCGCGGGGTCTTTCTTACCCCGGAAGGGGAGAAGCTGGCGCAGGCGAGTCGCGAGCGCCATCAGATTGTCGAAAACTTCCTGCTGGTGCTGGGCGTCAGTCCCGACATCGCCCGCCGCGACGCCGAGGGCATGGAACATCACGTCAGCGAAGAGACGCTGCAGCAGTTCCAGGCCTTTACCCTTAAATATGGATCTTCCGCGGAATGACCCTGCCAGGCCTGCGGGCGCTGGCCCGCGATCGTTTCTTTCATCTGTTACTGGTGGTTGGGGCAGGGCTCAGTTTCCTGGTGCCCTTCGCACCTGAGCGCTGGCCTGACGCCATCGACTGGCACACCATCATTACCCTCGCCGGGTTGATGATGCTGACCAAAGGGGTCGAGCAGAGCGGTTTTTTTGACGTACTGGGGCGCAAGATGGTGCGCCGTTTCGCCACCGAGCGACGGCTGACGCTGTTTATGGTCTTCTCTGCCGCGCTGCTCTCGACCTTTCTTACCAACGATGTGGCGCTTTTTATCGTGGTGCCGCTCACCCTCACGCTGCGCAAGCTGTGCGAAATCCCGGTCAACCGGCTGATCATCTTTGAGGCGCTGGCGGTCAACGCCGGATCGCTGCTGACCCCGATTGGCAACCCGCAAAACATCCTGCTGTGGGGGCGCTCCGGGCTGTCGTTTGCCGCTTTCACCTGGCAGATGGCGCCCCTGGCGCTGGTAATGGTGACAACCCTGATGGCCCTGTGCTGGTTCGCCTTTCCGGCAACGCCGCTGCGCTACCACAGCGGCAATGCGGCGACCCAGTCGAAACCGCGGCTGGCGTGGAGCTGTCTGGCGCTCTATCTGGTGTTTCTGGTAGCCCTCGATCTCAAGCAGGAGCTGTGGGGCGTGCTGCTGGTGGCGGGAGGATTCCTGCTGCTGGCGCGCCGGGTGCTGATAAGCGTCGACTGGACGCTGCTGCTGGTCTTTATGGCGATGTTTATCGACGTGCATCTGCTGATTCAGGTCCCGGCTTTACAGGGCGTGCTGCAAAACGTCACCCATCTGTCGCAGCCGGGCCTCTGGCTAACGGCCATCGGGCTGTCGCAGTTTATCAGCAACGTGCCGTCTACCATCCTGCTGCTTAACTACGTGCCGCCGACGGCGCTGCTGGCATGGGCGGTGAACGTGGGGGGCTTTGGCCTGCTGCCAGGATCCCTCGCAAACCTGATCGCCCTGCGTATGGCAAACGATCGTCGCATTTGGTGGCGCTTCCACCTCTGGTCTTTGCCAATGCTGGTCTGGGCCGGGCTCGTCGGATTCGGATTATTCCTTCTCATATAGTGCCACATTTGTCAGTTTTTCCTGGCAAATGTATAGCAACGTCCTAACTTTAGTGGGCGGCATAAATTGTGATGCCGTTCACTAACAGGATGGATGCTGTTCTATGGCGGAAGAAAATCAACCCTCAGAAAACACCGATAATAAAGAGACTGAACGTAAACGCCCCGGCAAAAAGCCGCTGATTATTCTCGGCATTGTGGTGATCGTGATGGTCATCGTGGCGCTGGTCTGGTGGTTTATGACCCGTAACCAGGAGACCACCGACGACGCCTTCACCGAAGGCGACGCCGTGACCATCGCCCCGAAAACCGCAGGCTATGTCACCGAGCTGCGGGTGCGCGATAACCAGCGGGTGAAAAAGGGCGATCTGCTGGTGACTATCGATCCCCGGGACACCAGCGCCCAGCGCGACCAGGCAAAAGCCCAGCTTGGCCTGGCCGAGGCCCAGCTTCATCAGGCCCAGGCGCAGCTGGCTCTCTCGAAGGTGCAGTATCCTGCCCAGCGTGATGAAGCCAACGCTCAGGTGATCAAAGCTCAGGCGGATCTTGCCAATGCCCAAGCGGAATATCGCCGCCAGCGCGGGGTCGATCCCCGCGCCACCACGCAACAGAGCATCGACGCGGCCAACGCCCAGCTGCGCAGCGCCCAGGCCCAGCTTGCCAGCGCCAAAGCCCAGCTTGAGGTGGCCTCGCAGGTGCAGCTGCAAATTCGCCAGCAGGAGACCAACGTCGAAGCCCGGGAGCGTCAGGTGGAGCAGGCCCGCGCCCAGCTGGAGACCGCCGAGCTCAACCTCTCTTATACCCAGGTCCGCGCCCCCTTTGATGGCTACATCACCAAACGCAACGTCCAGACCGGCACCCTGGTGCAGGCGGGCACCGCGCTCTTCTCGCTGGTCTCGACCGATATCTGGGTGGTCGCCAACTTTAAAGAGTCGCAGCTGGAGCGAATGCGCCCCGGCAATAAGGTGACCCTGAGCGTGGACGCCTGGCCGGATCTGGAGCTGGAAGGGCATATCGACTCTATCCAGCAGGGGAGCGGCTCGCGCTTCGCCGCCTTCCCGTCGGAGAACGCCACCGGCAACTTCGTGAAGATCGTCCAGCGCGTGCCGGTAAAAATCGTTATCGACAAAGGGCTGGATCCCAACCAGCCGCTGCCGCTCGGCCTCTCGGTTGAACCTAAGGTCACCGTAGAATGAGTGAGCACAGCCACGAAAACTGGCGGCCCGCCAGCAACCCGTGGGCGGTGGCGATTGTCGTCACCCTGGCGGTGTTTATGGAGATCCTCGACACCACTATCGTGAACGTGGCGCTGCCCCACGTGGCGGGCTCGCTCTCCGCCAGCTACGACGAATCCACCTGGGTGCTCACCAGCTATCTGGTGGCTAACGGCATCGTGCTGCCTATCTCGGCGTTTCTGAGCCGGATCTTTGGCCGCAAGCAGTTCTTCCTGATCTGCATTGTGATGTTCACCGTCTGCTCCTTCCTGTGCGGCATCGCCACCGAGCTGTGGCAGATCATCCTGTTTCGCATCATGCAGGGCTTCTTCGGCGGCGGGTTACAGCCCACCCAGCAGTCGGTGCTGCTCGACTACTTTAAGCCGGAAGATCGCGGCAAGGCTTTCGGCCTGTCGTCCATCGCCATTATCGTCGCCCCGGTGCTGGGGCCGACGCTGGGGGGCTGGATCACCGATAACTACTCCTGGCGCTGGGTGTTCTTTATTAACATCCCGGTGGGCATCGTGACGGTGCTGGCGATCTATCAGCTGCTGGAAGATCCGCCCTGGGAGAGTAAATCGAAAGAGAAGATCCCTATCGACTGGACGGGCATCGGCCTGATCGCGCTGGGCCTGGGCTGCCTGCAGGTGATGCTCGACCGGGGCGAGGACGAAGACTGGTTTAACTCGAACTTTACCCGCACCTTCGCGGTGCTGACGCTGGTTGGCATTATCGGTGCTATCTACTGGTTGCTGTATGCCAAAAAGCCGGTGGTGGATCTGCACTGCATGAAGGATAAAAACTTTGCCGTCTCCAGCCTGCTGATGGCCGGGATGGCAATGATCCTGTACGGCAGCTCGGTGGTGATCCCGCAGCTGGCGCAGCAGGATCTGGGCTATACCGCCACCTGGTCCGGGCTGGTGTTGTCGCCTGGGGCAATACTTATAGTCCTCACTATCCCGCTGGTGCTGAAGCTGATGCCGATTGTGCAGACGCGCTGGATCATCGCCTTCGGCTTTACCTGCCTGGCGGTATCGTTCTTCTGGTCGCGGACGCTCACGCCGGATATCGACTTCGAGACCCTGGTGCTGTTCCGCAGCGCCCAGTCAATCGGGCTGGGGTTCCTGTTTGTGCCCCTGACCACCATCGCCTTTATCTCGATTCCCCGGCGGCTGAACGCCGACGCCGCGGCGCTCTTTACCATGTTCCGCAACGTGGCGGGGTCGATCGGCATTTCGCTCTCGACGGCGGCCATTACCGAGCGCTCGCAGGCCCACAGCGCCCATCTGGCCACGCATACCTCGGCGTTCGACGAGCCGTTCCAGCACACCATCCGCGAGATGGCGCAGGCGGTGCAGAACTTTACCACCCAGGTGGGCGACCCCGCCGGTATCGCTACCGGGCGCATGTACCAGGTGATGATCGAACAGTCGCGCTTCCTGGCCTACATCGACGTCTTCACCCTTCTGAGCGTGGTGGCCCTCTTACTGATTCCGTTTTGTTTGTTGCTCTCGCCGGTTAAGAGCGAGGGGAGTGCAGGAGCACACTGATGATTTGCAGACGTTTAAGCCCCCTGATGTTAATGCTGTTGCTGGCAGGCTGTGCCGTGGGGCCGGACTACCAGCAGCCCGCGCCGCAAACCCCGACGCACTGGAACGATCCGGGTGACGGCGGCGTGAAATCGCAAACCGCGTCCACCGCCATCAACCCGCGCTGGTGGAAAACCTTCGGCGATCCGCAGCTGGATAGCCTGATTGAACGGGCCATTGCCGGCAACCTGTCGCTACAGCAAACCGTGCTGCGCATCGCCGGGGCGCGGGAGCAGATCAACCAGGCGGGCGGGGCCTTCTTCCCGGCGGTGAACGGTAACCTCCAGGCCACCCGGCAGCAGCTGGGGCTGGAGGGAGAACTGAAATCCCACGGCGTATACGACCAGCTGGATGAGGTGGACCCCGAACTGCGCGGGGCGCTGGGACCGCTGACCCAGCCGATTAATCTCTATCAGGGCAGCTTCGACGCCCAGTGGGAGCTGGATCTGTGGGGCAAGGTACGGCGTCAGGTGGAAGCCGCCGATGCCCAACAGCAGGCGGCCATCGAGCAGCGTAACGACGCCCTGGTATCGCTGGAGGCCGAAGTCGCCCGCGGCTGGCTCCAGCTGCGCGGGGCCCAGAGCAGCATCGCGACCCTTAACACGCAAATCGAGAGCGCGCAGCAGACCCTGGAGCTGACCGACAGCCGCCAGCGCGGCGGCCTGTCGCCGCAGATGGACGTGGAGAATGCCCGCGCCCAGCTCGGCAACCTCGAGGCGCAGCTTCCGCAGTATGAAGCCCAGGCGCGGCAGGCGATGAACGGCCTGGCGATCCTGCTGGGCAAACCGCCGGGGGCGCTGGACGGCGAGCTACAGGCCAGCAAACCGCTGCCCGCGCTGCCGGAAATCGTCCCCACCGGTATTCCCTCCACCCTGGCGCGGCGACGTCCGGACGTGCGTGAAGCCGAGGCAAACCTGCATGCGGCCACGGCGCAGATCGGCGTGTCGGTGGCGCAGCTGTTCCCCAGCGTCTCGCTCAGCGGCCAGTTTGGCCTGCGTAACAGCGAAGCCAGCTGGCTCACCGACTGGAGCAGCCACTTCTACAGCGTCGGGCCGCAGGTTTCCATCCCCATCTTCCAGGGCGGCCGGCTGGTCTCCAGCGTGAAGGTCGCCCGCGCGCAGCAGGGCGCCGCGGTGCTGGAATATCGTCAGACGGTGCTCACCGCGCTGGGCGATGTGGAAAACGCGCTGGTCAGCTACCGCACCGACCAGAAGCGGGAGGCGGGATTAAGCAAAACTATCGATGCGCTGCAAAACGCCTTCGATCTGGCGAGCAGCAGCTATCGTCAGGGGATCGCCACCTTTATCGACGTGCTGGATGCCCAGCGTCAGCTGGCTCAGGCGCAGCAGCAGCGGGATCAGGCCCGGGTCCAGAGCGCGCTGGATCTGGTGGCGCTCTATAAAGCTCTCGGCGGGGGCTGGGAGCCGTATCAGCAGGTGCAACTGCCGGACTACGCCGTCTTTGGCGACGCCCCGCGCGGATAAGTTCAGAGGATTGGGCAAGAAACGGGCAGGAACCGCACATTCGCCATCGGCGTGAGCCGGGTATAACTATCGGGTACTCAACACACGAGGAGCGTCAAATGCGATATCAAAAACTGGGTAATACCGGCCTGTTTGTTTCTGAACTCTGCCTCGGCACCATGACCTTCGGCGGCGAAGGCGGCATGTGGGGCAAAATCGGTCAACTCCAGCAGCAGGAGGCCGAACAGCTGATCGGGCGCGCGCTGGACGCGGGGATCAATTTTATCGATACCGCCAACGTCTATTCGGAAGGGCGTTCGGAAGCAATCACCGGCCAGGCGCTGAAGAACCTGAAGATACCGCGCGAAAACGTGGTGGTGGCGACCAAAGTCTTTGGTGAGACGGGTACCGCCGGGGTCAACTCCCGCGGCAGTTCCCGCTATCACATCATCAGCAGCGTGAAGGAGAGCCTGCGACGCATGCAGCTGGATCACATCGATCTCTATCAGCTGCACGGTTTCGACCCGGCCACCCCCATCGAAGAGATGCTCTATGCCCTGGATAACCTTGTCCAGCACGGCCACGTGCGTTATATCGGCGTTTCCAACTGGGCGGCCTGGCAGATTGTGAAAGCGCTGGGGATCTCCGAGCGGCTGGGGCTGGCCCGTTTTGCCTCCCTGCAGGCTTACTACACCATCGCGGGCCGCGATCTTGAACGCGAGCTGGTGCCGATGTTGCAAAGTGAGAAGGTGGGGTTAATGGTCTGGAGCCCGCTGGCTGGCGGGCTGCTGAGCGGCAAATATGGCCGCGACGGCCAGGTGCAGGGCGGTGGCCGCCGCCAGGAGTTTGACTTCCCGCCGGTGGATAAAGCGCGGGCATTTGACTGCGTGGACGTGATGCGCAACATTGCCGACAGCAAAGGGGTTTCGGTCGCGCAGATTGCCCTCGCCTGGCTGCTCCATCAGCCGGTGGTCAGCAGCGTGATTGTGGGGGCGAAGCGGGTGGATCAGCTGGACGACAATATCGCCGCGACGGCGATTCACCTCAGCGATGACGAGCTGAAACAGCTGGATGCGGTGAGCGCGCTGCCACGTGAATATCCTGGCTGGATGCTGGAGCGGCAGGGGGAGTATCGCCGTAATCAGCTGGCGCAGGGCGACTGAGAAGCCGGGTGGCGGCTGCGCCTTACCCGGCCTACAAACGGCCCGTAGGCCCGGCAAGCGTAGCGCCGCCGGGCATTGCCGCACGCAACAGCAGTAACAGCCAATAAAAAAGCGGGCCATCAGGCCCGCTTTTTTTATTTCGCATTCTGCAATCAGTTCAGACGAACCGGCATACCGGAACGGTTGTTGATCGCTTGCTCAACGATGGTCGCATCCACGTCCTGCTGGCCGGTGATAGCCTGCACGTTGCTGGTCAGGGTGACCGGCACGGTGACGTTATTGTCGATCTGCTCTTCGCTGGTGGACAGCGGGTTATGCACTTCGAGGTAACGGCTGCCATCCGGCTCGGTGGTCGCTTTTACCGGCTCGTTGATGAACTGTACGCGGGTGCCAACCGGCACGTTCTCGAACAGGAACTTGATGTCGTCGTTACGCAGACGCACACAGCCGTGGCTCACGCGCAGGCCGATACCGAAGTTGGCGTTGGTGCCGTGGATCGCATACAGACGACCGATATACAGCGCGTACAGACCCATCGGGTTATCCGGGCCGGCAGGCACAACGGCTGGCAGCGGCTCGCCTGCGGCAATGTACTCGGCGTGCATTTTCGCGGTTGGGGTCCAGGTTGGGCCGGCTTTCTTACGCTCAACCTTGGTGGTCCAGTTCATCGGGGTATCTTTGCCCAGCTGGCCGATACCGATTGGCAGCACGATCACCGTGTTGGTGCCTTTCGGGTAGTAGTACAGACGCATTTCGGCACTGTTGATCACGATGCCTTCATGCACGGTGTCCGGCAGGATCAGCTGCTGAGGAATGTTCAGCACGGTACCGCCTTTCGGCAGATAAGGGTCAACACCCGGGTTGGCTTCCATCATGTTGGAGAGGCCGAGCTGATATTCTGCTGCGAAATATTCCAGCGGCTGGGTGTTGCCTTCTTCAATGGTCACAACCTGGTTCTGACCCACCAGACGGCTACCGTCGGTTGGCAGTGGATAGGTGACAGCAGAAGCGGTCTTGCAAAACCCTACTACGGCAAACGCCGCCGCAAAAAGCGAAGTTAATTTCATATTCATGGTGTGCGAGGTATCTGTGCCACTTGGCAGGTTGTTTAAAAGTCTGAACGGTTTAGGGAGCGCATTATATGTGCATTCCTGACCGCATGGAATTCGGATGTGTACTAAATCACACTTTTTTCCGTTTCGTTAAAGTTTAGCGTTATGTTGTTACACGGGATCTCATTTCGGAATTGTGGCATAATGCCGGGTTTATCACACTTCTCGCAGGAATCTCCCGTGTTAGTTACCAGCAACGTCACTATGCAGTTTGGCAGTAAGCCGCTGTTCGAAAACATTTCCGTCAAATTTGGCGGCGGCAACCGTTACGGCCTGATTGGTGCCAACGGTAGCGGAAAATCCACCTTCATGAAGATCCTCGGCGGCGATTTAGAGCCGACGCTGGGCAACGTTTCTCTCGATCCGAACGAACGCATCGGTAAGCTGCGTCAGGATCAGTTCGCCTTTGAAGCGTTCACCGTTCTTGACACGGTGATCATGGGCCACGGTGAGCTGTGGGAAGTGAAGCAGGAGCGCGACCGCATCTATGCCCTTGCCGAAATGAGCGAAGAAGACGGCTATAAAGTGGCCGACCTCGAAGTGCAGTACGGCGAAATGGACGGCTACTCTGCCGAGTCCCGTGCCGGTGAGCTGCTGCTGGGCGTGGGCATTCCGGTTGAACAGCACTACGGTCTGATGAGCGAAGTCGCGCCAGGCTGGAAGCTGCGTGTTCTGCTGGCTCAGGCGCTGTTCTCTAACCCGGATATCCTGCTGCTCGACGAACCGACGAACAACCTGGACATCGACACCATTCGCTGGCTGGAGCAGACGCTGAACGAGCGTAACAGCACCATGATCATCATCTCGCACGACCGTCACTTCCTGAACATGGTCTGCACCCACATGGCGGATCTGGACTACGGCGAGCTGCGCGTCTATGCAGGCAACTACGACGAGTACATGACCGCCGCGACCCAGGCGCGTGAGCGTCTGCTGGCCGACAACGCCAAGAAAAAGGCGCAGATTGCGGATCTGCAATCCTTCGTCAGCCGCTTCAGCGCCAACGCCTCCAAATCGCGTCAGGCCACCTCGCGTGCTCGTCAGATCGACAAAATCAAGCTGGATGAAGTTAAAGCCTCCAGCCGTCAGAACCCGTTCATCCGCTTCGAGCAGGACAAGAAGCTGTTCCGTAACGCCCTGGCCGTCGAAGAGCTGTCAAAAGGTTTCGATAACGGTCCGCTGTTTAAGAACTTCAACCTGCTGCTGGAAGTGGGCGAGAAGATCGCCATTCTGGGTGCCAACGGCGTGGGTAAATCCACCATGCTGAAGACCCTGGTAGGTGAACTGGCCCCGGATAACGGCACCGTAAAATGGTCCGAGAACGCGCAGATTGGTTATTACGCGCAGGATCACGCCGAAGATTTCGACAACGATCTGACCGTTTTCGACTGGATGAGCCAGTGGAAATCAGAAGGCGATGACGAGCAGGTGGTGCGCAGCTTCCTCGGCCGTCTGCTGTTCAGCCAGGACGACATCAAAAAGCCGGCGAAGGTGCTCTCCGGTGGTGAGAAAGGCCGTATGCTCTTCGGCAAGCTGATGATGCAGAAACCGAACATCCTGGTGATGGACGAACCGACCAACCACCTGGACATGGAATCGATCGAATCGCTGAACATGGCGCTGGAGATGTATCAGGGCACCCTGATCTTCGTCTCTCACGACCGTGAATTTGTAAGCTCCCTGGCGACCCGCGTAATTGAAATTACGCCGGAGCGCGTGGTGGACTTCAGCGGTAACTACGAAGATTACCTGCGCAGTAAAGGTATCGATAACTAAAAAAAGCCCGGTGGCGCTACGCTTACCGGGCCTACGAATCTGCGGTCTGTCACGCCGGGCGGCGCATGCGCTTGCCCGGCCTACGATATGGGGTGGGTTTTGTAGGCCGGGTAAGGCGAAGCCGCCACCCGGCGCATCAGTTGGTCAGGATATCCTTAAGCCATGCCCAGCGCGCGCTTGCCGTGGATGTTCAGATCATCCGTCGTGAAGCGTGACTGCCAGTCAGACTCATAATCCTCGCGCGGGAAATCGCCCGGAGAGGCCCCGGTTTCCAGCGCCGCTTTCACCTTCTTCGCGTAGGCGAGGTTTTTCTCGCACATCGGTGCCGCCGGAATGTACATCACGTTGCCCCAGCCCTGCTGGTTCTCAACGGGGGCCACGGAGTGGATCACATCGCAGTGCCACCACACGGAATCACCCGCTTCCAGCGCGGGAATGCTGGTGAGGGCTTCAATCAACAGCGGATGCCATTTCTCGGAGATCGGCAGCACGCGACCCGGCGCCACGCCGCAGAGTTCATCTTCCGGCACATCATCCAGCAGCGGACGCAGCAGGATATAGGCCATCGCTTCCGGGATCGGCACCACGTGCAGCAGACCCTGATCCGGGATCATGTCGGAGAGCGCGGTCCAGCCCTGGAAGGTGCGGAACACCGAGCACTTGGTGGTGTTATCCACGGTGTACTCTTCCACTTCGGTACGGTGCGCGGCATTCCAGGGATCGTATTGATCGATATTGCCATCGAATACCCGGGCGAAGACCTGCTGATAGGCCGGGAGCAGCCAGCGCTCCAGCGCGCCGGAGTCGGTGTGCGCCCCGAGGCCTTTCGAGGTGGTTCCCGGTGGACGGCGGCGAATGCGGTCCGGGTAGATCACGCTCACGTCCGGGTTGAACCACTGTTTGCCGTTGCTCTCAAAGGTCCATAAACGGTTCAGGAACGACTGCACCTGCGCCATCCGTTCGCTCTGGCGGGCTTCCATCTGCGCGTGTGACCAGTAGATCGGGTAGATCTCCGGGCGCGACGCGGTCAGGCTGCCGAAGAAGTTATCTCCCGGGCCTTTGTAGACCTCATCAAAACGGTTGAGATCCAGATAGTCGAGCATCGCGTTATCCCAGGCCAGCGCCTGCTCACGCGGGAAATGACCTTTGATCACCGCACAGCCGCGACGCTTAACTGCCTCGCGCTGTTCCGGGCTGATGTTACCGCTCTGCACGTCGGCAAAGGGGATCACCGGCCAGACGGGATCGCCTTTGCTCTTCAGGGCATTAATTTCTGCCACACGGCTGGCAATCTTATCGCTCAGGCGATTGAACACCGCCTGCACGTCACCGATCTGCGCCCGCAGTTCGCGTTTCATCTGGCGGATCGCCGCTTTGTGGTCTGAAGGTAACGTTTCACTGGTAAAGGTTAAGGTCATAACAGCCTCGCTATCTTTCATTCGAAAGTAAAAGTAATTACAAGTGATACTTTAGGTTAAAAATAAGTTAAAGCAAGTTAAATAACTTGATGAAGTGCACAGGCTGAGAAAAAAGAAGGGGGTTCGCCGGAGAAGGCTCCGGCGGGGCGATCAGTGGCTGAAAGGCGGGGTGTTATCGAGGACGGCCTGAATCACGTTCAGCGCGCCCTGGTGGTTGTTGTCGTCGGCCTGATAGCGGGTGATGGCTTTAATGCTTTCGCCGGCGTTACCCATGGCGAAGGAGTAGTGGGCAAACTTCAGCATTTCGGCGTCGTTACCGCTGTCGCCAATCGCCACGCACTCCTGCGGGGAGATATGCCAGCGCTTGAGCAGACGGCTGAGGCCGTTGGCTTTATGCAGGCCGGGGATGATCAGATCGACAAAACCAAACCCGCTGGTCACCGGCTTCATGATGCCGTCGAGGGAGACGTGCAGGGCATCAATCAGGTTCGGAATATCGCTGTCGGGCAGGTTCAGCGAGAACTTAAACAGCACGTCGTCAATCTCGCGATAGTCGCTGACGCGCTGTAAGCGGTGATAGTGTTTTGACATCAGGTCAACGAACGCCTCGGGCGCCTGGTCGCTGACGTACGCGCTTTCCAGACCGCAGGCGACGAAGTTCAGGGATTTATCTTTCAGCAGCTCGCCAATGACGATCTGCGATTCGTGCTTCGTCAGCTCACCGTGGAAAATCTGCTCGCCGTGATCGAACACCAGCGCGCCGTTTTCTGCCACGAAGGAGATCTGCGATTTCAGCTCCGGGAAGAAGGAGATGAGCTGGTAATACTGGTTGCCGCTGGCGACAACGAACTCAATATTCCGGGCCTGAAGTTGCTGGAACTGCGCCTGAAAGCGGTCACGATCGTACTGCTTGGCGTCATCAAGAAAAGTTCCGTCCATGTCGGTGACGATAACTTTAACGGTCATACATTGCGCTCCTGAGTCACTGCGTTATGAAACATTCTAATAACAAGGTGACGTGGAGCACAAATTTAATTTCGAATGAAAGTAAAAATCCGGGTGGCGCTGACGCTTACCCGGCCTACATTTTAGCTCCCGTAGGCCGGGTAAGGCGCAGCCGCCACCCGGCGAGAAAGACCGCACGATCTTATAGGCCCGGTAAGCGTAGCGCCACCGGACATTGCCGAGGCTACAGCGTATGCTCAGTACGGGCGATAATATCGTCCTGCGCATCCGGTGACAGGGCGGTGAAGAACGCCGAGTAACCCGCCACGCGCACCACCAGATCCCGATACTGGTCCGGGTGTTTCTTCGCTTCCAGCAGCGTTTCGCGGGAGACGATGTTGTACTGGATATGCCAGCCTTTGTGCACCTCGAAGAAGGTGCGCAGCAGCACCATCAGCTTCTGGCGGTCGCTGTCGTTATCCAGCGTCGCCGGGTTGAGCTTCTGGTTCAGCAGCACGCCACCCAGAATCGCTTCGGTCGGCAGCTTCCCGACAGAACCAATTACCGCGGTCGGCCCCAGATGGTCAGTGCCGGAAGCCGGGCTTGCCCCTTCCGCCAGCGGGGTATGCGCTTTACGTCCATCCGGGGTCGCCATGGTTGCTGCACCAAAGGGGACGTTGGCGGAGATAGACGAGGTCCCGGCGTAGTAGTTACCGCCAATCGGGCCGCGGCCGTAGCGCGGGTTGTGATACTGCTTCAGCTCTTCGATGTAGGTCTGATAGGCGCGAGCCAGCAGCAGATCCACGCTATCGTCGTCGTTGCCGTACTTCGGTGCGCCGTTGATCAGACGCTGGCGCAGCTGCTCGTGGGTCAGCCCCTCGTAGTCATCCGCCAGCGCCGCCGCCAGCTGCTGCTGACCGATGGCTCCCTGGTCGAAGACCAGCTTCTTCACCGCCGCCAGGCTGTTGCCAAGGTTGGCGATCCCCACCTGCAGGCCAGAGACCCAGTCATACTTCGCGCCGCCCTGCTTGATGCTCTTCGCGCGCTCAATGCAGTCATCTACCAGCGCCGAGCAGAGAATGTCATGCACGTTCTCTTCCAGCATGGTATCCACCACGTACTCAATCTCGATGGATTTACGGGTGTAGTACTTAATCTGGCGGTCCCAGGCGGCCATCACTTCGTCGAAGTTGTTAAAGTTACCTTCAGAGAGCGCTTTGACCTGCGGCAGGAACACTTTGCCGCTGGTGGCGTCGCGGCCGCCTTCCATCGCCGCCAGCATTACGCGGGCGAAGTTGATAAAGCTCATCCCGGTGCAGCGGTAGCCCCATTTGCCGCCGACGGCGGTCTCGATACAGCCGATGGCGGCGTAGTCGTAAGCATCCGCTTTTTCGATGCCGAGCTTGATGAATTCGGGGATCACGATTTCATCGTTGTTAAAGGCTGGCATCCCGAAGCCGCAGCGGATCACCTGCACGCAGGCGTCGAGGAAGTCGTTGCTCATGCCCGCGTGGTAGCGCACGCTCAGGTTCGGCTGGGTGGAGCGCAGACGGCCGCAGGATTCCAGAATCGCATAAGAGAGCGGGTTAACCGCGTCCATTGCCACATCGTTGACCAGCTTCTGGCCGCCGATGGTGACGTTCTGATACAGCGGGCTCCCGGCTGAGGCTTTGGAGTGCGAGCCGGAGCGGATCTTATTCACTTCCAGCAGCTTCAGCCAGCAGCTGTGCAGCAGCTCGATGGCGTGCTCACGATCCAGAGACTGGTTCAGCTCCACGTCGCGGCGGTAGTAGGGGTAGAGATACTGGTCCATACGGGCAAACGACACCGAGTGGCCGTTGGATTCAATCTGCAGGATCAGCTGGATGAAGTAGCACAGCTGCAGCGCCTGCCAGAAGGTTTTCGGCGGTTCGTGGGCGATCACATCGCAGTTCTCCGCCATCGCCAGCAGCTCGTCCCGGCGGGTTTCGCGGGTTTCGCTGGCGGCCATCTCACGGGCCAGATCGGCAAAGCGTTCGATATGCAGGCTCACCGCTTCCAGCACGATATCAATCGCTTTCAGGAACTGGTCGCCGTGCAGATCTTCCAGGCAGGTGAGGTTGATGCGGGAGCGGCGCTCGTCCACTTTATGACGCATCCCGTCGAGCCCTTTCTCCAGCACCAGCGGGAAGTTCACCGCCAGGTGTGCATCGCCGGAGGTCATGTTGCCTTCGGCTTTGATAATGCCGGTTTCCAGCAGGCCTTTCTGCTCATCGGTGAACATGCCGTAGCAGCGATCCTGCACCGTCTGGCCGCGCCACCACGGGCACAGCGCGTGCAGGACGCGTTTGTTCTCTTCGCTTACCGCAAAGCCCGCGCCCGGGCGGTCGGCGAGATCGTCGATCTCTTTCTCAATCCACGAGACGGTGTATTCCGGGAAGATCGGCGCGGCGCGGACTTCGCTTGCCTGGTTGCCGATAATCAGCTCGTCATGTTTGATCCAGATGGTGCGCTGCGCCAGGTGGTGCGCCAGCGCCAGCGCGCGACGTACCGGGATCGGCTTATCCATATGCTGCTGGTACATTTCGGTGTAGTGCTGCGCACGCTCGGTACAGACCGGGGGCTTAACAATGTGGACCAGGGCAGTTTTATGCGCCTTAATGCGATCGCTCAGGGTAGAAAGATTCAGCTGTGTCATAACATTATCCTCGTAAGGTCGCGGTTAACCCTTTCCGGGCGGCATACTGCCGGGCAAAGTCCAGTAAAGCAGGGTTATCGAGCGGTTTATCTGGGGCAGAGTAGGGTTGGCCGAGCAGGGTGTATTTGTTCATGCCCAGCGTGTGGTACGGCAGAAAATGGATGTCGTGGACGTTCAGTTCGTCGGCGGCAAAGTTGGTAATGGCGGTAATGGAGGCCTCATCGGCGTTAAAGCCCTGGATCAGCGGCACGCGGATGGTGAGCTGTTTTCCGGCCGCGGCCAGGCGCTTGAGGTTATCCAGCACCCGTCTGGCGGAACCGTCGGTCCACTGCTTAAACACCGCGCCGTCGACGTGCTTCAGGTCGGCGAGAAACAGATCGATCCAGGGTAACGACGGTTCGATATAGTGCCAGGGCACATGCAGGCAGGTTTCGACCGCGGTATGAATGCCCTGCTCATGGCTGGCCTGGAACAGCTGGCGCGCCAGGTCCGGGTTCATAAAGGGCTCGCCGCCGGAGAGGGTGATCCCGCCGCCGCTGCGATCGTAGAAAGGCTTATCGCGCAGGACGGTGGTCATGATCTCCTCCACCTGCTGCTCTTCGCCGCAGACGGTGAGGGCCTGGGTCGGACAGCAGTGGGTGAGGGCATCCAGATGCGTATCGTCGAGTTTCTCGCGGTGGATCACCAGGCCATTCAGCGTCCGGTCGATGACCGCGGGCGCCACCTGCTGGCAGAGGTTGCACCCCTCCAGGCACAGGCGGGCATCGAACAGCAGGTCCCGCGACCGCGCGCGGCTCTCCGGGTTCTGACACCAGCGGCAGCCCAGCGAGCAGCCTTTCATAAAGACCACGGTACGAATACCGGGGCCGTCGTGTGTCGAATAACGCTGAATGTTGAAGATCATAATGTTGCCTCTTGTTGCGTATGAAGATTAAATTACTTTCGAATGAAAGTTATCTTGACGCAAATCAACTCCGGCGCAGGTTTTGCCGTGTAGGGTTACGGCATAGTCATTTTTGAGGACCCGATCATGGAACTGTATCTCGACACATCCGACGTTATCGCTGTTAAAAAACTGGCTCGCGTATTTCCGCTGGCCGGCGTAACCACTAACCCAAGCATTGTGGCCGCAGGCAAAACGCCGCTCGAGGTTTTACTGCCTCAACTGCAGGAGGCGATGGGCGGTCAGGGCCGTCTGTTTGCTCAGGTGATGGCGACTACCGCAGAAGGAATGGTGGAAGACGCGCTGAAGCTGCGGGGTATCGTCGCCGATCTGGTGGTTAAAGTGCCGGTTACGGCGGAAGGGCTGGCGGCGATCAAGATGCTGAAAGCGCAAGGGGTGCCGACCCTGGGGACGGCGGTCTACAGCGCGGCGCAGGGGATGATGGCGGCGCTGGCGGGCGCGGAGTATGTCGCGCCGTACGTGAACCGCGTGGATGCGCAGGGCGGGGACGGGATCCAGACGGTGGCCGAGCTGCAACAGCTGCTGACCCTGCACGTGCCGCAGTCAAAGGTGCTGGCGGCAAGCTTTAAAACCCCGCGTCAGGCGCTGGATTGCCTGCTGGCAGGCTGTGAATCTATTACCCTGCCGCTGGATGTGGCCCAGCAGCTGATTACCTCTCCGGCGGTGGATGCAGCCATTGCGAAGTTCGAGCAGGACTGGCAGAACGCCTTTGGACGGACGTCGATCTAAGGGTATTGCCGGGTGGCGGCTTCGCCTTACCCGGCCTACGGTTCGTGCTTTTGTAGGCCGGGCAAGCGCAGCGCCGCCCGGCAACGGTTTCACTCCCCGCACACCTCGCACCCCGGATTACGCATCAGCTTCATCTCGCGGAACTGGCAGGTCATCGCGTCGTACATCACGATTTTCCCCGCCGCGGGCGTGCCGTAACGGGTCAGCGCTTTTATCGCCTCCATCGCCTGCATCGAACCGATCACCCCCACCAGCGGGGCCATCACGCCGGCCTCCACACAGGTCAGGGCGTTTTCGCCAAACAGGCGGCTCAGGCAGCGGTAGCAGGGCTCGCCCTCCACGTAAGTAAAGACGCTCACCTGTCCCTCCATGCGGATCGCCGCACCGGAGACCAGCGGTGTCTTATGGGCAAAACAGCCCGCATTGAGCTGATTGCGAATGGCGACGTTGTCGGTGCAGTCGAGGACCAGATCGTGGTGGGCAATCTGGGCCGACAGCGAGGCGTCATCCAGCAGGACATTGAGCAGGGTGAACTGTACGTTGGGGTTGATGCGCGTCAGCGACGCATGGGCCGACACCACTTTTGGCTCGCCGAGGGTCGCATCGCTGTGCAGGGTCTGGCGTTGCAGGTTGGAGAGCGACACGGTGTCGAAATCGAGCAGCGTCATGCGCCCCACGCCGGCGGCGGCCAGATACTGGGCCGCGGCGCAGCCCAGCCCGCCGAGGCCGACCACCAGCACGTTCGCCGCTTTCAACGCTTCCTGCCCGTCGAAATCAAAGCCGCGCAGCACAATCTGGCGATTGTAGCGCAGCATCTCCTGGTCGCTCAGTTCCACCGTCATGGTTAGCCCCCAAACAGCGCGTTAAACGGCTCAACCTCAACCCATTCACCCGCTTCCACGTTGCCGCGCTCGCGCTCGAGCACGATAAAGCAGTTGCCCTGGCTGAAGGAGCTAAAAATATGCGAGCCCTGGTGGCCGGTGGTGCTCACCTCCAGCTCGCCGTCGGCGTTACGCGCCAGAATGCCGCGCTGGAAGTCGAGACGACCCGGTGATTTTTTCAGGCGGGTGGCGGCGCGCACGCGCTGGCGGGCGGGCAGGCTGTGCCCCAGGTTGCCGGAGAGCTTCGCCAGTAGCGGCTGCACCAGCTGATAGAACGTCAGCGCCGCAGAGACCGGGTTCCCCGGCAGGCCGCAGAACCAGCTATTCGGCAGCTTGCCGAAAGCGAACGGTTTGCCCGGCTTGATGGCCAGCTTCCAGAAGCCGATCTCGCCCAGCTCATCAAGAATGGTTTTGGTGTAATCCGCTTCGCCCACCGACACGCCGCCGGAGCTGAGCACCACGTCGGCCACGCGATCCGCTTCGATAAAGGCTTCGCGCAGCTTGTCCGGATCGTCCGGGATAATCCCAAGGTTGATCACCTCGCAGCCCAGCTGCTCCAGCATCAGGTGCACCGCCAGACGGTTGGTGTCGTAGATCTGCCCCTCGGTCAGCGGCTGACCCGAGAGCTGAAGCTCGTCGCCGGTGGAGAACAGCGCCACCCGCACCTTGCGCACCACGGCAATTTCGGCAATACCCAGCGAGGCCAGCACCGGCAGTTCGGCCGCGGTCAGCCGGGTGCCCACCGGGAAGACGGTTGCGCCCAGGGCAATGTCTTCCCCGCTGCGACGGATGTTCTGACCCGGCTTAACGCTGGCGATAAAGCGCACGCCGTCGTCGGTCTGCTCGGTCTCTTCCTGCATCACCACGGCGTCGCAGCCCGTTGGCACCGGGGCACCGGTCATAATGCGGATACAGCTGCCTTGAGGCCATTCGCCCTGGAAGGGCTGCCCGGCAAAGGCTTTGCCCGCCACCGGCAGCGCGGCACCCGCCGCCAGATCCGCCAGCCGTACGGCATAGCCGTCCATCGCCGAGTTATCAAAACCCGGTACGTTGAGGGGCGAAACGATGTCGGCGGCGGTCACGCGGCCAAAACAGCGCAGCAGCGGCAGCGTCTCCTGGTCTGACAGGGGTGAAAGTCGATCGAGCATCTGCGCGAGTGCCGTCTCAAGCGGCATCAGTCCGGCGGTAAAATCCATGGGTCACTCCAGCGAGAGAATAACGAAGGCGGCCATTATGGCAGAAAAGTGCCCTTAACTGTATGACACCATGGGCTTAGCCTTTACATCACAGTTGGGTCTTTCTATATTCAAAAATCATCTGAAGTTCCGGCAACGATAATGATATTTATAGAAAAAGCGGCAAATATGCCCGGTAAGGTGAAGTAAATGAGGAATGCAGTCATCGCGATCCACGGCGGCGCAGGGGCGATCACCCGCGCGCAGCTCAGTCAGGAACAGGAGAGGCGCTACATTGAGGCGCTTTCATCGATAGTCGAAACCGGCCAGCGGATGCTGGAGGCGGGAGAAAGTGCGCTGGATGTGGTCACCGAAGCGGTCCGCCTGCTGGAGGAGTGCCCGCTGTTTAACGCCGGGATTGGCGCGGTGTTTACCCGTGACGAAACCCATGAGCTGGACGCCTGCGTGATGGACGGCATCACCCTGAAAGCGGGTGCCGTGGCCGGGGTCAGCCATCTGCGCAACCCGGTGCTGGCTGCCCGTCTGGTGATGGAGCAGAGCCCGCACGTATTGCTGGTGGGCGAGGGGGCCGAGAAATTTGCCTTCGCGCACGGCATGGAGGCGGTTTCGCCAGATATTTTCTCCACCCCGGAACGCTATCAACAGCTGCTGGCGGCGCGTGATGCGGGTGAAACCCGGCTCGACCATTCCGCACCGCTGGATGAATCCACGAAAACGGGTACCGTCGGCGCGGTGGCGCTGGATAAGGCCGGTAACCTGGCCGCCGCGACTTCTACCGGCGGGATGACTAATAAACTGCCCGGCCGGGTGGGCGACAGCCCCTTACCCGGCGCGGGCTGCTATGCCAATAACGCCAGCGTGGCGGTCTCCTGTACCGGCACCGGCGAGGTGTTTATTCGCACGCTCGCGGCGTATGACATCGCCGCGCTGATGGACTACGGCGGCTTAAGCCTGGCCGAAGCCTGCGAGCGGGTGGTGATGGAAAAACTCCCGGCGCTGGAAGGCAGCGGCGGGCTGATTGCCGTCGATCGCGAAGGCAACGTGGCATTACCGTTTAACAGCGAAGGCATGTACCGCGCCTGGGGCTATGCCGGCGACACGCCGAGCACCGGAATTTACCGTGAATAAGGGAGAAAGGGATGCCGCACAGCGATGAACTCGACAGCCAGCAGGTGCTGGCGGTGCATAACCTGAACGTCGCCTTTTCCGACGAACGCCAGACGATCCCGGCGGTAAAAAACCTCTCTTTTTCGCTAAAACGTGGCGAAACGCTGGCGATCGTCGGGGAATCTGGTTCCGGTAAATCGGTTACCGCCCTGTCGCTGATGCGCCTGATTGAACAGTCCGGCGGGCAGGTAGCGTGCGACAGCCTGCTGCTGCGCCGTCGCAACGGCCAGGTGAGCGATCTCACCGGGCTCAATCCGTCGCAGATGCGCAGCGTGCGCGGCGCCGATATTGCCATGATTTTTCAGGAGCCGATGACCTCCCTCAACCCGGTCTTCCCGGTGGGAGAGCAGATCGCCGAGTCGATCCGTCTGCACCAGGGGCTGAGCGGCGAAGAGGCGCTGGCCGAAGCTAAACGCATGCTCGAGCAGGTGCGGATCCCGGAGGCGGACGCCATTCTGGGACGCTATCCGCATCAGCTCTCCGGCGGGATGCGCCAGCGGGTGATGATCGCCATGGCGCTCTCCTGCCGTCCGGCGGTGCTGATTGCCGATGAACCGACCACCGCGCTGGACGTCACCATCCAGGCGCAGATCCTGCAGCTGATTAAAGTGCTGCAGGAGGAGATGGAGATGGGGGTGATCTTTATCACTCACGATATGGGCGTGGTGGCGGATATCGCTGACCGGGTGCTGGTGATGTACCAGGGCGAGGCGGTTGAAACCGGCCCGGTGGAGCAGATTTTCCATGCCCCTGAGCACCCTTATACCCGGGCGCTGCTGGCTGCGGTGCCGCGACTGGGGGCAATGAACGGCCGCGACCTGCCGCGCCGTTTTCCGCTGATCTCCCTGACTCATCCAGGTTTTCAGGAGGCCGAAACCGAGCAGGATACCGTGGTGCCCGGCGAGCCCATCTTAAAAGTGCGCGATCTGGTAACCCGTTTTCCGCTGCGCGGCGGCCTGCTAAACCGCGTTAAGCGTGAAGTGCACGCGGTAGAGAGCGTCAGCTTTGATTTATGGCCCGGCGAAACGCTGTCGCTGGTGGGCGAGTCCGGCAGCGGCAAATCGACCACCGGCCGGGCGCTGCTGCGGCTGGTGGAGGCCCAGGAGGGCACCATCACCTTTAACGGTGAGCGCATCGACACCCTGCCGGCCGGGAAGCTGCAACCCCTGCGGCGGGATATTCAGTTTATTTTTCAGGACCCTTATGCCTCCCTCGATCCCCGCCAGACGGTGGGCTATTCGATTATGGAGCCGCTGCGGGTACATAACCTGCTGGAGGGCGACGCTGCCCAGCGGCGGGTGGCGTGGCTGCTGGAGCGCGTGGGCCTCAAGCCGGAGCACGCCTGGCGCTATCCCCATGAATTTTCCGGCGGTCAGCGGCAGCGGATCTGCATTGCCCGCGCGCTGGCGCTGAATCCGAAGGTGGTGATTGCCGACGAGTCGGTCTCGGCGCTGGATGTCTCCATCCGGGCGCAGATCATCAATCTGCTGCTCGATTTGCAGCGGGAGATGGGCATTGCATTTCTGTTTATTTCGCACGATATGGCGGTGGTGGAGCGCATCAGCCACCGGGTGGCGGTGATGTATCTCGGACAGATCGTTGAGATTGGCCCGCGCCGGGCAGTGTTTGAAAATCCGCAGCACCCTTACACCCGCAAGCTGATGGCGGCGGTGCCGGTGGCCGATCCGGCTCATCGTCAGGCCCGGCGGGTGCTGCTTCAGGACGAGCTGCCGGGCAACATTCGCAAGCGTGGGGAAGCCACCGAGCGCGTGGTGCTGCGGGAGGTAGGCCCCGGCCATTTTGTCGCCCCGCCGCGTCAGGATAATGCCTTTAAGCATCTATAACGAACAACAGCACAGAACAACCGGAGAACACAACAATGACAAAATTTGTTGCTCGCAAATGGCTGTTAGCCGCGAGCGTAACGGCAGCCCTGGCGGCCACGCCGGCTTTCGCAGCAAAAGACGTGGTGGTGGCGGTGGCCTCCAACTTCACCACCCTCGATCCGTATGACGCCAACGACACCCTGTCGCAGGCGGTGGCGAAGTCGTTTTATCAGGGGCTGTTTGGTCTCGATAAAGAGATGCAGCTGAAAAACGTGCTGGCCGAGAGCTATAAAGTTTCGGACGACGGGCTGGTCTATACCATTAAGCTGCGCAGCGGGGTTAAGTTCCAGGACGGGACCGACTTCAACGCGGAAGCGGTGAAGGTCAACCTCGATCGCGCCAGCAACCCGGAAAACAGCCTCAAGCGTTATAACCTGTATAAAAATATCGCCAGCACCGAGGCGGTCGATCCCACCACGGTAAAAATCACCCTGAAAGAGCCGTTCTCGGCCTTTATTAACATCCTGGCCCACCCGGCCACGGCGATGATCTCCCCGGAGGCGCTGAAAAAGTACGGGAAAGAGATCGGCTTCCATCCGGTGGGTACCGGCCCGTATGAGCTGGTGACCTGGAATCAGACCGACTTTGTGAAGGTGAAGAAGTTCGCCGGTTACTGGCAGCAGGGGCTGCCGAAGCTGGACACCATTACCTGGCGTCCGGTGGTGGATAACAACACCCGCGCGGCGATGTTGCAGACCGGCGAAGCGCAGTTTGCCTTCCCGATCCCTTACGAGCAGGCGGCGCTGCTCGGCAAAAACAGCAAGCTGGAGCTGGTGGCCAGCCCGTCGATCATGCAGCGCTACATCAGCATGAACGTCACGCAAAAGCCGTTCGATAACCCGAAGGTGCGCGAGGCGATTAACTACGCCATCAACCGTGAGGCGCTGGTAAAAGTGGCCTTTGCCGGTTACGCGACCCCGGCCACGGGCGTGGTGCCGCCATCCATTGCTTACTCCCAGCAGTATCATCCGTGGGAATACAATCCGACGAAGGCGCGCGCGCTGCTGAAAGAGGCGGGCTTCCCGAACGGCTTCAGCACGACCCTGTGGTCGTCACACAATCACAGCACCGCCCAGAAGGTGTTGCAGTTCACCCAGCAGCAGCTGGCGCAGGTAGGCATTAAGGTGCAGGTCACGGCGATGGATGCCGGACAGCGTGCCGCCGAAGTGGAAGGTAAAGGGCAGAAAGAGAGCGGAGTGAGGATGTTCTACACCGGCTGGTCGGCCTCCACCGGCGAAGCCGACTGGGCGCTGTCGCCGCTGTTTGCCTCTAATAACCAGCCGCCAACCCTGTTCAACACCGCGTTCTACAGCAATCCGCAGGTGGATAAAGATCTGACCGATGCCCTGAAAACCACCCAACCGGAAGAGAAAGCGAAACTGTACAAGGATGCGCAGGACACTATCTGGAAGGAGTCGCCATGGGTGCCGCTGGTGGTTGAGAAGCTGGTCTCGGCGCACAACAAGGCGCTGACCGGGTTTTACATCATGCCGGATACCGGCTTTAGCTTTGACGACGCGGATCTGAAATAGAGCACTCATTCCCGCAGGCGCGCGTCTGCGGGATGAGAGGAATGTGCATGCTGAATTATGTGATTAAACGCCTGCTGGGGCTGATCCCGACGCTGCTGATTGTGGCGGTGCTGGTCTTTTTATTCGTCCATATGCTGCCCGGGGATCCGGCGCGGCTGATTGCCGGCCCGGAAGCGGATGCCACGGTCATTGAGCTGGTGCGTAAGCAGCTGGGGCTGGATCAGCCGCTCTACCGGCAGTTCTGGCACTACATCACCAACGTCCTGCAGGGGGATTTTGGTACCTCGATGGTCTCCCGTCGGCCTGTTTCCGAGGAAATTGCCAGCCGCTTTATGCCCACCTTCTGGCTGACCCTCGCCAGCATGGCCTGGGCGGTGCTGTTTGGTCTGGGGGCGGGGATCGTGGCGGCCGTCTGGCGTAACCGCTGGCCGGACCGGCTGGGGATGGCACTGGCGGTGACCGGGATCTCCTTCCCGGCCTTTGCGCTGGGAATGCTGCTGATGCAGGTCTTCTCCGTGGAGCTGGGCTGGCTGCCCACCGTGGGGGCGGACAGCTGGCGACACTACATCCTGCCTTCCCTGACGCTGGGCGCGGCGGTGGCGGCGGTGATGGCGCGCTTTACCCGCGCTTCTTTCGTTGACGTGCTGAACGAGGACTATATGCGCACCGCCCGGGCGAAGGGGGTCAGCGAGAAGTGGGTGATCCTCAAGCACGGCCTGCGCAATGCGATGATCCCGGTGGTGACCATGATGGGGCTGCAGTTCGGCTTCCTGCTTGGCGGCTCGATCGTGGTGGAGAAGGTCTTCAACTGGCCGGGACTCGGGCGCCTGCTGGTCGATTCCGTCGACATGCGAGACTACCCGGTGATCCAGGCGGAAGTGCTGCTCTTTTCGCTGGAGTTTATTCTTATCAACTTAGTGGTGGATGTGCTCTATGCCGCCATTAATCCGGCTATCAGGTATAAGTAAGATGCGACTGTTAAACTGGCGCCGGCAGGCCATGTTAAAGGCAATGCCGGGACTCAAACCGGATCAGATCCGCACCCCGTGGCATGAATTCTGGCGGCGCTTTCGTAAGCAGCCGGTGGCGATGACCGCCGGGCTGTTTGTCCTGCTGCTGATCCTGGTGGCGGTGCTGGCCCCCTGGATCGTCCCCTTCGATGCGGAGAACTACTTCGATTACGACCGGCTGAACGAGGGGCCGTCGATGATGCACTGGTTCGGCGTGGATTCCCTCGGGCGGGATATCTTCAGCCGGGTGCTGATGGGGGCGCAGATCTCCCTCGCGGCGGGCGTTTTTGCAGTACTGATTGGCGCGGCCATCGGCACGGTGCTGGGCCTGCTGGCGGGTTACTACGAGGGCTGGTGGGACCGGGTCATCATGCGCATCTGCGACGTGCTGTTTGCCTTCCCCGGTATTCTGCTGGCGATTGCGGTGGTGGCGGTGATGGGCAACGGCATGGCGAACGTCATTATCGCCGTGGCGATCTTCTCGATACCGGCCTTTGCCCGCCTGGTGCGTGGGAATACCCTGGTGCTGAAACAGCAGACCTTTATCGAGTCGGCGCGCAGCATTGGCGCCAGCGACACCACCATCCTCTTTAACCATATTCTGCCGGGCACCGTCTCCTCGATCGTGGTCTATTTCACCATGCGTATCGGGGTGTCGATTATCTCGGCGGCCAGTCTGTCGTTCTTAGGGTTAGGCGCTCAGCCGCCAACGCCGGAGTGGGGAGCGATGCTCAACGAGGCGCGAGCCGATATGGTGATCGCTCCGCACGTGGCGCTGTTCCCGAGCATGGCAATTTTCCTCACCGTGCTGGCGTTTAATCTGTTAGGAGATGGGCTGCGCGACGCGCTGGATCCGAGAATTAAGGGATAATCTACCAATAATGGTAGAAGTTAATGTGAAATGCTTTGATATTCAGTAGGTTATAAATTGCCGTATAAAAGGTTTGCTGGAGTTAACTATTTGTAAAAATTATAATGATTAATGGTTGAATAACGTTAAATATTGTAAGGATTACAATGAAAAAGCTCCTTTTATGCGGCATGGTTTTACTGTCTACCTCTTGCGCCGATTTCCAGAAAAACATGAGTGACGGGATGAAAGCGGTCAATTCGGCCCTGACGCCGAAATCTTCTACCGGCACGCAAACTGCGGCGGCGGCAAAACAGTCCGGCACCATTACCAATGAACAGTGCAAGACCAGCGTGGGTAAATCCCGCGACTATTTTGAAGAGATTGTTGGCTTCAAGCTGAACGAGACCAACTCTTCGGGCTATACCTCTTTCTCCGAGACCTATAACCTGCGCATTTCCGATCGTAAAGACCGTTTTGGCGGCAACTTCGCCATCTGCATTATCTCTATCGATCCGCAGACCAATAAGGTCACCACCTTCTCGATGCCGACCTGATTCAGGCATTTTGCCGGGTGGCACTGCGCTTACCCGGCCTACAAAGGGCACATCACCCGTAGGCCCGTGCAAGCGCAGCGCCGCAGGGCAATGCCGGCAGCTCGCACATCACCCGTAGGCCCGTGCAAGCGCAGCGCCGCCGGGCATTTTCCACGTTACTTATCGACGCCAAAGCCCTGTTTAATCAGAGCCGGGAGCACGTCCGGGAAGTAAATGTGCTGGTAATACCCGCTCACGCTTTCACTCCAGGTATCGCCGTCATTACGATCAATAGCCTGCCAGTGTTCGGTCATCTGCTGATTGTAGCGGGTGATTTTCGCTTCCAGCCCGTGGGTGACGTAGGCTTCGTCGTGGCGGAAGGTGTCCAGCGGCAGACGCGGTTTGTGATGCGAAGGCACATCGACGTGCCCAATCACCACGCCCGCCACCGGGAAGGTGTGTTCCGGCAGGTCGAGCAGCTCAATCAGCTCCTGTGGACGCAGACGGATCCCACCAATCGGCACGATCCCTAACCCTTCGGAACGGGCCGCCGCCATCACTGAGCCCAGGGCGATCCCCACGTCGGTCGCGCCGGCCACCAGGCTCTCAATGCTCTGATGCGCTACCTGCTCCTTGCCCGCCAGCTTCATGCCAACCTCGGTTTTGTACATATCCAGCACAAAGGTGATAAACACCGGGGCTTTGGCAATCCACGGCTGGCCGCCTGCGATCTGCGAAATCCTGGCCCGCTTTTCGGCATCGCGGGTGACGATGACCGACACCTGCTGAGAATGCACGGAGGTAGGGGCACGGTACGCGGTGCTGATAATGCGTTCCAGCGTGGCATCATCGATGGCGTGATCGGTAAAGCTGCGCTCGCTTTTATGGTCGTTAAACAGGTCAATAATGGTGTTCATAGCATCTCCGGTGTAAATCGCAAAAGCCTAAAAGCCCGGCAACGTTTTGCATTTAACACTCTATGCGATAAGCACAGGAGGGGGTTGCCCGACCAGCGGCCGGGCGGAGGGGTTAGCGCAGCGCTTTTACTAACGCTTTGGCGACATCTTCGGAGCTGGCCGGGTTCTGCCCGGTGATAAGCGTGCCGTCTTCGACAATATAAGATCCCCAGTTCGGGCCTTTCTGGTAATGAGCCCCCAGGGCGATTAGCTCATCTTCCACCAGGAACGGGACGATATCGGTCAGCTCGACGTCGGCCTCTTCGCCGTTGGTAAAGCCGGTCACCTGACGGCCCTTGACCAGCGGTTCGCCAGAAGCGGCCTTCACGTGGCGCAGCACGCCCGGGGCATGGCAGACGAAGCCCGTCGGTTTACCGGCGCGGTTGAAGGCTTCAATCAGGGCGATGGAGGTCCGGGATTCGGCCAGATCCCACAGCGGGCCGTGGCCGCCAGGGTAGAAGACGGTGTCGAAATCCTCCTGACGCACGCTGTCGAGCTTCAGGGTGTTGGCGAGTTCATGTTGAGCCGCCGGATCGGCTTTGAAGCGCTGGGTCAGTTCGGTCTGAAAATCGGGTGAATCACTTTTGGGATCCAGCGGCGGCTGACCGCCCGCCGGTGAGGCCAGCACCACTTCGGCTCCCGCATCTTTGAAGATGTAATACGGGGCGGCGAACTCTTCCAGCCAGAAGCCCGTTTTCTTACCGGTATTGCCCAGGTCACTGTGAGAGGTGAGAACCATTAAGACTTTCATTGTTATCTCCGGTGATGTTATGAGTTATAAAAGTAGCCTGGTTCCCGAGGGCGCGAGTAAGAACAAGGAGTAACAACGATGGTAGAAGTGCGTGAAGCGCAGGCGGACGATTACGACGCATGGTTAAGATTGTGGAAGGGGTATCTCCATTTTTTCGGTACTGATCTCGATGAGGCGGTGACCCTGGTGACCTGGCGTCGGGTGTTATCCCCGGATTCCGGCCTGTTCTGCCGGCTGGCAGAAACCGAGCAGGGTGTGGTGGGCTTTGCCATCTGCGTGCTGCATGAAGGCACCTGGGTGACCCGGCCGCTGTGCTATCTGGAAGATCTGTTTGTCGATGAAGCGGCGCGCGGCAAGGGGGCGGGCAGGGCGTTAATTGAAGCCATCATTGACGAGGCACGGCAAAAGGCGTGGTCGAAGGTCTACTGGGTGACCCGGACAGGCAATCCGGCCCGGGCGCTGTATGATCAGCTGGCAGTGGTGGATGATTACGTTCGCTACCGGATTACGATTTAGTCATTTGCACGGTCGGCCCTTCTCCATTCAGTTCGTAGGCCGGGTAAGGCGCAGCCGCCACCCGGCAATGTTGCCCCGGTGCAGCCTGTTTCCCCCTCAGGCATTCTGTGCACTCCCCCACAAAAGCGCACATTCCCCGCCGTCGCGCTCCCTCCGCCCGCAGGTTTACGGGCATCATATCCCCACGATACGCCAGACGTGGGATACACCATGCGCAACGAAATCCTGACCTTTCTCGCCAACCAGACCGATTTTTTCGACCCGGAAAACCTGAGCGAGGTCTTTACCGCCCGCTACCTCGCAGAGCGGTTCGACCTCAAGCGCAATACCGCCAGCCACTATCTGAACCAGCTGGTGGCCCAGGGAGAGCTGGTCAAAATCAATACCCGCCCGGTCTACTTCCTGCACAAAAAAGCCTTCAGCCAGCAGTTTTTCGGCCTGGCCGGGAATGAATACGACAGCATCGCCCAGCTGCTCAACGACGGCGACAGCGGTCAGGAACCGCCGGATCACTTTTCTCTTCTCATCGGTCATGACGGCAGCCTGAAAAAGGCCATTGCCCAGCTGAAAACCGCGCTCTTCTATCCCGATGGCGGCCTGCCGCTGCTGATCACCGGCGACAGCGGCACCGGCAAAAGCTATATGGCGAACCTGATGCACGCCTTCGCCATCTCCCAGGGGCTGCTGGCGGACGATGCCCCCTTTGTCAGCTTTAACTGCGCCCAATACGCCAGCAATCCGGAGCTGCTGGCGGCTAACCTGTTCGGCTACGTGAAAGGGGCCTTTACCGGGGCGCAGACCGATAAGCAGGGGGCATTCGAAGCCGCCGACGGGGGCATTCTGTTTCTCGACGAGGTGCATCGCCTGAACGCCGAGGGCCAGGAGAAACTCTTTACCTGGCTCGACCGGAAGGAGATCTACCGGGTGGGGGAGACCGCCCAGGGGCGCCGCATCACCACGCGGCTGGTCTTCGCCACCACCGAGGAGCTGCACAGCACCTTTTTAACCACCTTCCTGCGCCGCATTCCAATCCTGGTCACGTTGCCCGACCTGCAGGCGCGCTCCCGTCAGGAGAAAGAGGCGCTGATCCTCCAGTTCTTCTGGCGGGAGGCGCAAAAGCTGAACGCGCGCCTGAACCTGACCCCGCGTCTGCGCCAGGTGCTGCATCACGCGCTCTATCGCGGCAACGTCGGCGAGCTGAAAAACGTGGTCAGGTATGCGGTCGCCGCCGCCTGGGCCAGACAGCGGGGGCAGGCGGCGATTGGCGTCACCATCCAGGATCTGCCGGAGAAGGTGCTGGCCGCGATCCCGCTGATGAGCGACGCCCCCGTGGCGGAAGAGCCGCTGACCATCGAGCCGGAGACCAACCTCCTTTGGCTGCTCCGCGCCCACGATCGCACCCAGGGGATGATCCACGATACCCAGTGTCAGGTGCTGGCCCTGTACGAAGAGGTGCTCAGCGGCCGCTCGGGCTGGGAGGAGGTCCACCGGCGGATGGGGGAGGAGATCGAAACCCTGTTCGACAGGCTGGTGTTTCACCACCGGGATACCACCGCCTCGCCGGTCTTACAGCTCACCACCCAGCAGGTGCGGGAGGAGTTTTACCGGCTGGAGCAGCAGTTCAACGTCCAGTTTAACGGCAATGGCATCTACGCCCTGAGCCACTATCTGGTGCATCGCGCCCAAAGCGCACTCTCTTCCCTGAGCCAGGAGCGGGTCCGGCTGCTGGATGATTTTCTGGCACAAAAGTACCCCCTGCTGTACCGCTTTTGCCAGGCGATGATCGCCGCCCTGACGCAAAAGCTCGATATCGAGGCCCAGCGCATCGACGCCCTGCTGCTGGTGCTGTGGCTGCATAAATCCGGGGCGGTGAGCCAGACCCAGGTGACGCGGGCGGTGATCCTCGCCCACGGCTACGCCACCGCCAGCAGCATTGCCAACGTGGCGAACCGCCTGCTGAAACAGACGGTGTTTGAATCCTTCGACATGCCGCTGGACGTCACGCCGGAGGCGATTGCCCAGCAGGTGATGCACTACATCGAAAGCAACGCCCTGGCGTCCGGGCTGATGATCCTGGTGGATATGGGTTCGTTGAATGCCATCCACAGCCACTTCCAGCGCCGCGTCTCTACCCCGGTGGCGATTGTGAACAATGTGTCTACCAGCATGGCGCTGTACGTCGGGGAGCGTATCCTGCAGGGGCATCACATCGAGGATATTGCCAGCGAGATCGGCAGCGATTTGCCGGTGGAGCACCAGCTCTTCTGGCCGCAGGCCAGTAAACCCCGGGTTATTCTCACCACCTGCATCACCGGGATCGGCGCGGCGGCCAACCTCTGCCATCTGCTGAAGGCCAGCATCCCGGAGGCGTTGGGGATTGAGATTATCGCCTGCGACTACGAGATGCTCAGCGACGCGCAAGAGCGGGCGGTGGCCTTTAACCGCTACGACATGCTGGCGATTGTCGGCACTTTCGATCCGCAGGTGCCGGATGTGCCCTGGATCTCGCTGGATTCACTGATTGCCGGGGAGGGGACGCGGCCGCTGATGCGCATCTTTGGCGATATCGCCACGGAGGAACAGGTGGCGGAGATCAACAATCTGCTGCTGAAGAATTTCTCCCTGCGGCGGGTGATTGAGTCGGTGACCATTCTCGATACCACCAAAGTGATCAACCAGGTGGAGCAGTTTGTCTTCCGCTATGAGCATCTGGCGGGCTGTCAGGTGCAGAACGAACGCAAGGTGGCGCTCTATGTCCACATCAGCTGTCTGATTGAACGGCTGATCCGCAATGCCTCGCCCACCACCTACGCCGGGCGACAGTGTCCTGAAAGCGAGCTGGCGCTACTGCGCCAGGCCTTTAGTGTCATTGAGAGCAGCTATAGTGTCAAAATCCCGGTTGTCGAGCTCTGTTACATCCACAATATTCTGACCCTCGAAACGGAATTTATTCAGGCAGATCAAGAGTTTTAATCTCCCCCTCTCTCCTCATCGCCCACGCGCCACTTTTTCCTGGCACGTGGGTTGCAATCTCTGTCTGGTAAGTGGAATGAGCATTCGAGGACAGGATGAAACGACATTACATATTTGCCAGTCACGGCACCTTAGCCCGCGGGGTACTCGACTCGGTCGAGCTGATCCTCGGCAAGCAGCAGGACATCTATACCCTCTGCGCCTATGTCGACGAGCACCAGGACGTCACCGGGCAGGTGGATGAGCTGCTCGCCGGGCTACCCGCCCAGGATGAGGTGATTGCGATCACCGATATTTTTGCCGGCAGCGTCAATAACGAATTTATCCGCTATCTGCGTCAGCCGAATTTTCATCTGATCGCCGGGCTTAATTTGCCGCTGGTCATCGGTCTGCTTATTTCCGCGGATGAACAGGATACCGAAAAATTAATCCATGACGCGTTATTAAGCTGCCGGGAAAGTATTCAGTATTGCAACCACACCATTGCCAGTGCGGTACAGGCGGACAAAGACTTCTGAACAGGAGGAATAATAATGATTACGTTACTGCGTGTTGACCACCGCTTATTACACGGCCAGGTGGCTTTTTCCTGGACGCAATATGTCGGGGCGGATTGCATCTTAATTGCCAACGACAGCGTGCCCAACGATGAACTGCGAAAAACCACCATCAAGCTGGCCAAGCCGCCTGCGGTCAAGCTGGTGATTAAAAATATCAACGACTCGATTGAAGCCATCAAAAGCGGCGTCACCGATAAATACAACCTGTTTATCGTGGTGGAGTCGGTGGAGGATGCCTGGCGTTTAGCCTCGGCGGTAGACGGAATTAAGAGCATCAATCTCGGCGGCGTTAAAGCGAAGGAGGGGGCGCGGAATATTTCAAAGGCCATCAATTTGCTGCCGGACGAAATAGAAAAACTCACTCAGCTGGTCGGCAACGGCGTGGAGATCGAAATACGCCAGGTGCCTAACGATCGCAAACAGTTATTAGCGGAATCGCTGTAATTCCTGAGGACTCACTATGGTAGAGGCACTTTTACTCGGGCTGGTGGCGTTTATCGCCCAGTCGGAATATGCCCTGGGCACCTCGCTGCTCTCCCGGCCGATTGTCACCGGATTATTAACCGGGCTGGTGTTAGGCGATGTGCAAACGGGCGTGATTATGGGGGCGACGCTGGAGCTGGCGTTTATCGGGTCGTTTTCAGTGGGGGCGTCTATTCCGCCAGATGTGGTCACCGGCGGGGTGCTGGGGGTGGCGTTTGCCATCACCTCCGGGGCGGGAACGGAAACGGCGCTACTGCTCGGCCTGCCGATTGCCACCCTGACCCTGGTGCTGAAGAACGTCTATCTCGGCATGTTTATCCCGATGCTCAGCCAGAAGGCCGACGGCTATGCCGACCAGGCGGATACCCGCGGCATTGAGCGGATGCACCTTATCGCCGGGTTTGGTCTGTCGCTGATGCTGGCGGCGGTGGTGACCATCTCCTTCCTGGTCGGCAGCAGCGCGGTGAAATCCTTACTGGATGCCATCCCGGAGTTTATTAAGCACGGACTCAGCGTGGCGACGGGGATCATTCCGGCGCTGGGCTTCGCGATGCTCGCCCGGTTGCTGATCAACAAAAAAGTGGCGCCCTTTTTCTTCCTCGGCTTTGCCCTGATGGCGTACCTGAAAATACCCGTCACCGGTATCGCCATTCTCGGTGCCATTGTGGCGGTGGTGATGGTCAACACGACTGCACGTAACGCCCCTCGTCCAACGACCGATCAAGGAGTCAACGATGACGATGAAGATTTCTGAAGAGACCCTGCCTCAGGTGCATGATGAGAATGCCATCAACGCACGCGATCTACGCCGGGTGTTCTGGCGGTCGTTCCAGATGGAATTTTCCTGGAACTATGAGCGGCAGATGAACCTTGCGTTCGTGTATGCCCTGATCCCGGTACTGAAAAAGCTCTACCCGCAAAAGGCAGAGCTGGCCGCGGCGTTAAAACGCCACCTGGTGTTCTTCAACACCACGCCGCATATCGTCACCCTGCTGCTCGGCATCACCACCGCGATGGAGGAGAAGAACAGCCAGCAGCAGGAGATGGACGGCACGGCGATCGACAACGTCAAGGCATCCCTGATGGGGCCGCTGGCCGGGCTGGGAGACTCCTTCTTCTGGGGAACGCTGCGCCTGATTGCCACCGGTATCGGCACCAGCCTCGCCCTGCAGGGCAACATCCTGGGCCCAATCCTGTTCCTGCTGGTGTTTAACATGCCGCACATTCTGGTGCGCTGGCTCTTTACCCGCTGGGGCTACGTGCTCGGCACCGGGGTGCTTCATCGGGTCCAGAAGAGCGGGATGATGGAGAGCCTCACCTACGGGGCGTCGATTATCGGGCTGATGGTGGTGGGGGCGATGGCCGCCTCGATGATCAACATCACCATCCCCATCTCCTTCGGCGCGGGGGAGGCGAAAACCGGCGTTCAGGACATCATCAACAACATCATGCCCTGCCTGCTGCCGCTCATCAGCTTCGGGATTGTCTACTGGCTGCTGGGGCGCAAGGTTAAACCGCTCACCATTATCGGGGGCATGGCGCTGGTGGGGATTCTGGGTTCGTGGATTGGCCTGTTTTAAGCGGAGAAGACGATGCAACCAACAATGATGACCTATATCGAAGAACAGCCCGCGGCGCTGGCGGAGATCCTCAACGCATACCCGCAGCATCTGGCGTCCGTGGAGGCTTTTGCCCGCCAGCATCCGGTGCGCCGTCTGCTGGTGCTGGCGACCGGTTCATCGCTGAATGCGGCGATGTGCGCGCGCTACTTCTTTGAACACCGTTTTGGCCAGCTTCTCGAGATCAAAGAGCCGTACAACTTTGTCCACTATGAAGCCATCGACCCGCACACCGACATGGTGCTGGTGGTTTCCCAGAGCGGGAAAAGCGCCTCGACGCTGGCGGCGATGGAGAAGGTGCAGGCCGCCGGGCTGCCGGTGTTTGCCCTGACCTCGGATCCGGACAGCCCGATAGGCCGCCGCTGCGACCATGTGCTGGATATCCATACCGGGATTGAGAAGGTGGGCTTCGTGACCCGCGGCTTTAGCGCCACGGTACTGAATCTGCTGCTGGTCGCGCTGACTATCGCCCGGGCGCAGCAGCAGATCGATGAGCGGGAAACGGACGACTATCTGGCGGCACTGCACCAGCTGGCGGGAGCGATCCCCGACACTATCGCCCGCACCGAGGCCTTTTTCGAGCGGCACGTTCAGGAACTGCAGGCCGGGACGCGCTTTATCGCCATCGGTGAAGGGGCCCTGACCGGGGTGGCGAAAGAGTTTGAGACCAAGTTTACCGAAACGGTGCGGGTGCCGTCCGGCGGCTTTGAGCTGGAGGCCTACATGCATGGCCCTTATCTGGAAGCCAACGCTGAGCATGTGATGTTCTTTATTGAGGACGCGCCAAACCCGCGCCTGCGGGCGCTTCGGGACTATATGGCCCCGGCGGTAAAGCGGGCGTTTCTGGTCACCCTGACGGGCGAGGAGGGGCCGGATACCCTGGCGCTGAACTGCCGCCTGCCGCATCTGCTCTCGCCGCTACTGCTGATTGTCCCCTTCCAGATTCTGGCCTGGCGAACCGCCTGCGCCAAAGGCATCGATCTCTCGGTGCGTATTTTCGACGACTTCGATCGGGTTTTAAAAAGTAAAATCTAAAGGAGAATGGCTATGTTAGGTTTTAATCATGACGAGTACCTGACCAGTGCTCGTGAGATTGTTGCTGCGCGCAAACAGGCGGAACAGGTGGCTGACGAGATTATTCAGCAGGGCTTCAGCACGTTATTTTTCGCCTCGGTAGGAGGCTCGTTAGCGCCGATGATGGCGATGAACGCCTTCGCCCGGGAAATAACCGAAATGCCGGTTTACCTTGAGCAGGCGGCGGAATTAATTCATGCCGGACATAAACGCTTAAATAAAGATTCCGTAGTGATTACCCTCTCGAAATCGGGTGATACCAAAGAGTCGGTGGCGATTGCCGAATGGTGCAAGGCCCAAGGGATCCGCGTGGTGGCGATCACCAAAAACAGCGATTCCCCGCTGGCAAATGCCGCCACCTGGCATATTCCGATGCGGCACAAAAACGGCGTGGAATATGAGTACATGCTGCTGTACTGGGTATTCTTCCGCCTGGTACAGGGTAACGGGGAATTTGAAAACTATGATCGCTTTGCCAGCCAGCTGGAGCTGTTACCTGAGAATCTCCTGAACGCCAAAAAAAAATTTGATCCGCAGGCCGACGCGATCGCAAAAAAATATCATAATGCCGACTATATGATGTGGATTGGCGGCGCGGAGATGTGGGGCGAAGTCTATCTCTTCTCGATGTGTATTCTGGAGGAGATGCAGTGGAAGCGCACTAAGTCGGTCTCGTCTGCGGAGTTTTTCCACGGCACGCTGGAGCTGCTGGAGAAAGATGTCCCGCTGTTCCTGGTGAAAGGTGAGGGCAAATGCCGGGCGCTGGACGATCGCGTGGAGCGTTTTGCGGCCAAAATTACCGATAACCTGGTGGTGTTTGATCCGCGTGAATACGCGCTGGTGGGGATTGATGATAAGTTCCGCTGGCTGCTGGCGCCGTGCGTTATCTCAACCTTGCTGGTGGACCGTCTGGCTGCCCATTTCGAGCACTACACCGGCCACAGTCTGGATATTCGCCGTTATTACCGGCAGTTCGAGTACTAATGAAATAAAAAGGGGACGTAAAGTCCCCATTTCCGCAGGCCTGATAAGCGCAGCGCCATCAGGCATTATGCACAGAGTCGATTAAACCCGGCTACCCCACAGGTCATACTCGTCGGCGTTTTCAACCTTCACGCGCACGATATCACCCGGTTTCACCTTGGTTTCGCCATTCAGGTAGACCGCGCCGTCGATTTCCGGGGCATCGGCCATGCTGCGGCCAATCGCGCCTTCTTCGTCCACTTCGTCAACGATCACCAGAATTTCGCGGCCCACTTTCTCCTGCAGACGTTCAGCAGAGATCCGCTGTTGCAGCTGCATAAAGCGGTTCCAGCGTTCCTCTTTCACCTCTTCCGGCACCTGATCCGCCAGTTCGTTGGCGGTCGCGCCTTCAACCGGGCTGTACTTGAAGCAGCCCACACGGTCCAGACGCGCTTCAACCAGGAAGTCGAGCAGCATCTGGAAGTCTTCTTCGGTTTCACCCGGGAAGCCAACGATAAAGGTGGAACGCAGGGTCAGATCCGGGCAGATTTCACGCCATTGCTTGATGCGCGCCAGCTGGCGGTCAACGGAGCCAGGACGCTTCATCAGCTTCAGAATACGCGGGCTGGCGTGCTGCAGCGGGATGTCCAGGTACGGCAGGATTTTGCCTTCCGCCATCAGCGGGATCACGTCGTCCACGTGCGGGTACGGGTAAACGTAATGCAGACGCGTCCAGATGCCCAGCTTAGCGAGCTGTTCGCACAGGCCAACCATGCTGGTTTTCACCGGCTCGCCGTTGTGGAAGCCGGAGCGGTGTTTCACGTCCACGCCGTAAGCGGAGGTGTCCTGGGAGATCACCAGCAGCTCTTTCACGCCCGCATCGGCTAGACGTTTGGCTTCGGCGAGCACTTCGCCAATCGGACGACTCACCAGATCGCCACGCATGGACGGGATAATGCAGAAGGTGCAGCGATGGTTGCAGCCTTCGGAAATTTTTAAGTACGCATAGTGACGCGGAGTCAGCTTCACGCCCTGTTCCGGCACCAGGCTCAGGAACGGATTATGCTTTGGTTTTGGCACATAGTGATGCACATGTTCCAGCACCTGCTCATAGCTGTGTGGACCGGTGATTTCCAGCACCTTAGGGTGAACTTCGCGGATTTGATCGACTTTGGCGCCCAGACAACCGGTGACAATCACCTTGCCGTTTTCAGTGAGTGCTTCACCGATGGCTTCCAGAGACTCCTGCACGGCGCTATCGATAAAGCCGCAGGTGTTAACGATCACCATGTCGGCATTGTCGTAGCTGGGTACGACGTCATAGCCTTCGGTGCGAAGTTCAGTCAGGATGCGTTCGGAATCCACCAGGTTTTTTGGACAACCCAATGATATAAATCCAATCTTTGCCATAATTTTATACAATACATTGCTCAGGAAAACGCGGAGTATACATCATGCCTCAACTCTACAGCTATATCAGGTGGTCATCAGGCCTTCAGGAAAAGGGAAGGACGCGAACCAGGCTGGTAGCGGCTGCACGGGCATATGCTGCTGAACATAAACTGGAAGTGGTTGAAGTCATTGAGCCAGGATTGAGTGCTTTTCGTGGAAAAAACCGAAAGGGTAAAGTAGGTGATTTTATCGACGCTGTTAAAAGCGGGGGCTATTTCTTCAGACTCAAACCTATACTGCCGGAACCTGGATCGCCTGTCACGTGATTACGTGGATGAGGCGCTTAACTATTTGTTGCAATCATTGGGTTAGATTTAACAATTATCACAGGGATGGATAAGAAGATTTATAATAAGCAGTCCATTAAAAGCAACCCTACCGATCGGATGCTATCTATCCTGATGTTTATCCGTTGGACAGAAGAATCAGAAACGAAATCAAATCGAACATCTCTACCAGTACTGAACCGTTTGGGGTTTGTTGATTAGTATTCAGTACTGTTAGGGAACTAAGTATTAATAACTGTTAATGCAATCCGCTTCAGTACAATCGTACTTATAAGAGTTGCCGCTCGCGTCTACACCGGAAACTTGATACTGACCATTACCTTTACTATGTTTTGTTTCACGCCACCGGGCACCATTTGCAGCAGTACCTTTTCTAATGATATCGTCTCCCCATATTCTTGTACGTTCTTCCCATCGAGCCCCACTTTTTATGTTATGCCCTGTGAGTTCTGTTATATCTCCGTTTCTCGAAATAGTTATTATGTTGCCGTTATCGTATTTGCATGTGCTGTGCCAGTAATCACCTGAGCATTCCGCATAGGCAACGGATGATGCAAAGGCAGATAACAAAAGAGTTAATCTTAACCGATTCATTTCTATTCCATCATTTTTAGAGGTGCAAAATCATTAGAGATCTTTATATGTATGCATGGACAACTAAATGAAAAGAACCATTTGTACGGCAAAATGGGAGATAAATAGTACTGCACAGTGCAGCCATTACTAACCTCCTAAAAATGGGAGGGTTTTGGCTTTAAAGGATGCCAGTTTTTAGGCGTAATTGTGATGTTCATCAAGTACTGAACCGTAATTCTTCTGGCTTTTTTCTGAGGGCATGGAATGGGGCGGATGTCTGCGTATTCGTAAAGTTTCGCGCTGACGTTGACGTAAAAATAGACCTGAAGGGGAGTTTTAAAGATGGGGATGCAGTTGGCATACTGGCTCAGCAAAAATCGGTATGCTTTTACCCCTTAACATCGTTTTTTCATGGTGTATTATTAATTATATCAACACACCAAGTGGAGCAATACATGGAACTCGTCGTTTTGTTCGTCGTGGCTGGAGCAGTCCTTTACAAGACCGTTTTGTATTTTTGGCCCATGTTTACAGAGGATATGTCACACTCTCCGGAACCAGCTGAATCTGTCGTATCAAAACAACACCAGGCGGATGACAGTTCGACTAACGATTCATACACCGACGATACGATGGATCAAGTGATGAAAGAGCAATCCGATGTAATGACGGCACACGCAACTAATGGGAAATTTTATACGACAGGTGCTGGCGCGGCAGTAGCTACCGCGTATCAGGATACTACTGAGCATACTTTATTTGATAAGGTCGGCACATCAGACTTCAATGATTAACTCATTAAAAATCAGGTGATATAAAATATTTCCTCATTTAATTTTCCATATTTAACGAACTTTTCAACAACCGTTAGATTTTATCAATAATCCCTGGCCTCTATATTTCACCTTTATTAGTCAAAATGAATAAAATTTCATTTATATCGATCAGTATTCGGCTGATTTCGCTTCCTTCTGATTGTTGGGGATCAAATCCACGATACAAAGAGTAAAGGTAGGGCCAGCACGTTTAACAAGCAGCCAACACGCTCGGCAAGGATTTGTTTAACGTGATTCACTGGCAGATAAGATTTTAAAAGCAAATAAAATTAGCGAGTTAGCCAAAAAAGATGCCTGGATCTACACTATTTAGAATTACTTATCCCGGCTTTAAGGGCCCCTTATTGGATACGCTAAACAGATAACCTATCTTTCACCTCGTCGATAACTAAAGTGAGGTACGTAATGAGAGATATCTATCTGCAATCCAAATTAGAAATGGCCAAAACCCTTCACATCTATGGCGTCGAGCTGGCGCACATATCTGTTGCCACCGGGCTTTCACAGTCCAGATTAGTCACTGACCTGAAAATTGCCGATGACGTTGAGTTCGGTAAGCACAAAGCGAAAAAATACTGATCGTCCCGGACGTCATGCCGGTTTACTGGCGTAAAAATCGGCCAACAGAGAAAAGAGCATTTTATTGGTCTCTTTCCGGCAGGACGAATAGATACTGAATTGTGGCAACGTAAATGGCGTATCCAGTTTTTTCAGCTGATACATCCCGGAATAGGTCGCAAAGACTTTTTCCGGGATAATGCCCAGGCAGTCGGTGGTAGACACAATCAGTAAAATGGAGGCGAAAGAGGTGGTCAGCAGACAGCGCTCGCTGGAGCGGAATTTTTTATCCACGATGCTGCGATGATAAATAATCTTCTCGTTTTTGGTGTTGTAACCCACCAGATTGGCATCCCTGAACATCTCCTCCGTTACCGTATTCTCATAAAGAGGATTATCTTTTGCAGCAATCAACACCAGCGTCATATCACTCATCTTCTGGCAAGAAATATTACTGCTCTCAACAGAAAAGGTGGAGAACACCACATCCGCCTGGCGCATGTTCAGCAGCTCGGTAATCTTCGCTTCGTTAAGCTCGGCGGTGCGGTGCAGCAGGCTGACATCCGCGTTCATCCCGACAATCTTCTGCGTCAGTTCCGGCACCACTAACGGCGAGACAAAGGACTCGGTGTAGAGGGTGAGTCTTCGCTTTTTGATGCGGGAAGAGAGGGGGAGCAGAGTGGCGAGCTTATCGATGATCGGCAGGATGTTGTCGTACAGTTCATCCGCATACACGGTGGGTAACAGCGTGTTGCCGCTGCGGACAAACAGGTTATCCCCCATCTGTTCCCGCAGTTTGCGCAGCGACTGGCTGACGGCTGAGGCGGAAATATCCAGCATATCGGCCACTTTCGAGATACTGCCGACGCTGTAAATCAGGCAAAAAATGGTCAGCAGATTCAGGTCGATCCGGTTTAACGAGATAATCTTTTCTGACACCGGCATCGCTGGCATACGCCCTCTGTCTCCACGCCCTAACCCTCTCAAAAATAGCAGGCTTCGCAATCCGCGCGGTGAGGGAGAAGCATGATTTTATGCCCAGCCTGAACGCCTGCCTTCTCGCTGTGCTTTTCGGGCGCTGTTTTAACATTGTAAATTTTGTTAATGCGTCGCTAATTATTGACCTGACGCATTAAATTGCACAAAAAATAGACATAATCTGAAGGTGTGATTAAGCTGACAAGGGGGGAAAAAGCATGTCCGTTGACAGACTGAAACGCGATCTTCTTAACAAGATGATTAATGTCCGAATTGATCTCGCGGCCTATCTGCAGTTAAGGAAAGCGAAGGGGTATATGTCAGTCAGCGAAAGCGACCATCTGCGTGACAACTTCTTTGAACTTTGTACTTACATGCGTGAAAAAGCGCCGGAACTGCGAGCGCATTGCAATGCCGAGGAGCAGGCAATGCTCTATCGCGCCGCCGGATCGCTCACCACCGCAGGCGTCTGTATGATGACCGGCAACCACGATTGCCCGACGTTCATCGCCGTCAACGCAGAGAAGCTGGAAAACTGTCTGAACGATCTCACTCTCTGCATCCAGTATCTGAAATCGCATGCACCGCTGATTCAGAGCTGATCCCGGGGGAGGCAACTCCCCCATCTGATTAAGCTTTTGTAAAAGTATCAACGCCCCTGCGCTGAGTGACTACCTTTAAGGCATACGTCGAAAAGGAGTGCGTAATGCGTCGATCCTCGCTTATTTCCCTGCCATTGTTACTCATCTCCGCCTCACTCTGTGCTGCACCCACTGAAGTGAAGGTTGCAGTGCTGCAAAATAAACTCGATCACCCCTGGGCCCTGGCGTTTCTGCCGCAGGATCAGGGCATGCTGATCACCCTGAAAGGCGGGCAGCTTAAGCGCTGGCAGGCGGGCAAAGGGCTCTCGGATCCCATTGTTGGCGTGCCGAAGGTCTGGGACAGCGGACAGGGTGGATTGCTCGACGTGGCGCTGGCACCCGACTTTGCGACTTCCCGCCGGGTCTGGCTGAGCTATGCCGAAGCGGGCGACGACGGGAAAGCGGGCACGGCGGTGGGGTATGGCCGCCTGAGCGACGACAATACCCGGCTGGAGGCCTTTAAGGTGGTCTTCCGCCAGCAGCCTAAACTCTCAACCGGCAATCACTTTGGCGGCAGGCTGGTGTTCGACGGCAAAGGCTATCTGTTTATCGGGTTAGGTGAGAATAACCAGCGCCCGACCGCCCAGGATCTGGATAAGTTACAGGGCAAAGTGGTGCGCCTGACCGATCAGGGCGCGGTGCCGGACGATAACCCCTTTGTGAACAATAAACAGGCGCGCCCGGAAATCTGGTCTTACGGTATCCGTAATCCGCAGGGAATGGCGATGAACCCGTGGAGCAACACCCTGTGGCTCAATGAGCACGGGCCGCGCGGTGGGGACGAAATCAACATTCCGGAAAGAGGCAAAAACTACGGCTGGCCGCTGGCAACCCACGGCATCAACTACAGCGGATTGCCGATCCCCGAAGCAAAAGGGGAAACCGCCGCGGGAACCGAGCCGCCGCTGTTCGTCTGGAAACAGTCCCCGGCGTTAAGCGGGATGGCTTTCTATAACAGCGACGTTTTCCCCCAGTGGAAGAACAAGCTGTTTATTGGCGCGCTGAAGGACAAGGATGTGATAGTGCTCAACGTCAGCGGCAATAGCGTCACCGAGGAGGGAAGGATCCTCGGCGACCGTAACCAGCGGGTTCGCGACGTGCGGGTCGGGCCGGATGGCTATTTATACGTGCTGACCGATGAAACAGACGGGCAGCTGTTAAAAGTCAGCCCGTCCAAAGAGTAGATCAGGTGACCGGGATCATCACCACGTTGCAGTAGGCAGGGCGCTCGGTCAGGTTCGCCAGCCAGCGCTCCAGATGCGGACGGGGCGCCCACGCCAGGCCAACGTTGGTCAGGTTCCAGACAAAAGGCGCGACGGCGATATCACCCACGCCAAAGTCGTTGCCCGAGAACCACGGCTGTGTCGCCAGGGCCTCATCCATCATGACAAACAGCGACTCGCAGGTGGCTTTGGCGGCGTCAATGGCCGCATAGTTACGCTCGGCTTCCGGCGTTCTCACCAGCCCCATCAAAATCACCCGATGGGCAGGGGAGAGGGTCTGATTGGCCCAGTCCATCCACTTTTCGCCGACGGCACGCTTCGCAGGCTCATCGATCCACAGACGGTTCTGGCCGTACTGCGCCGCGAGATAGCGCACAATGGCGTTCGATTCCCACAGCGTGAGGTCGGTTTCATCATCGCGCAGCAGCGGCACCAGACCGTTGGGGTTCATCGCCAGATACTCGGCCTCTTTATTTACCCCGTGTTCCAGTCCCGCCATGATCTGCTTAAAGGGTAAATCCAGCTCTTCCAGCGTCCAGATTACCTTTTTCACGTTGGTCGAATTGTTCCTGCCCCACAAAGTAATCATAATAACCCCTTATAATTAAAGCCGATATCTGGATGAGATCCCTGTTGATGGCTTCACATGGTGAGATAAACCTAACCAATACGCAACAGATGCGAAAAAAATCGATGTGGTCAAAGCGTATCGGGTTGTTATTGCATAAACTTTAAAAACTTTACCAGCTTTTGGTTTTTTTTAAGGCTTTAGTACGTTATTACTCATCGCTTCTTGCGGCACGGCGATGTGACGTGATTTTTGGAATGGAAACTCGGGTGGCATTATGATGCGAAACACTTTTTCTTTACGCGGTCTGGTGGCAGGTTCTGCGCTGCTGGTCCTTTTTGCACCTTCGCTGTACGCAGCGGAACAGGCGGCGCCAGAGGCTCCGCCTGTTGATGCCCGTGCCTGGATATTGATGGACTATGCCAGCGGCAAAGTGCTGGCAGAAGGCAATGCAGATGAAAAACTCGACCCTGCCAGCCTGACCAAAATCATGACCAGCTACGTGGTAGGGCAGGCGCTGAAAGCGGGTAAGATCAAGCTCAACGACATGGTCACCATCGGCAAAGACGCCTGGGCGACCGGCAACCCGGCGCTGCGCGGCTCCTCGGTGATGTTCCTCAAGCCGGGCGATCAGGTGGCGGTTTCCGATCTGAATAAAGGGGTAATCATTCAGTCGGGCAATGATGCCTGCATCGCGCTGGCCGATTACGTGGCGGGTAGTCAGGACTCTTTCATTGGCTTGATGAATGGTTATGCGCAGAAATTAGGCCTCACCAACACCACCTTTAAAACCGTTCACGGCCTGGATGCGCCGGGCCAGTTCAGTACCGCCCGCGATATGGCGCTGCTGGGTAGAGCCCTGATTCATGATGTGCCGGAAGAGTACGCGATCCATAAAGAGAAAGAGTTTACCTTCAACAAGATCCGCCAGCCGAACCGCAACCGTCTGCTGTGGAGCAGCAACGTCAACGTGGACGGGATGAAGACCGGCACCACCGCCGGCGCCGGCTACAACCTGGTGGCCTCGGCAACCCAGGGCGATATGCGTCTGATCTCGGTGGTGCTGGGCACCAAAACCGACCGCATCCGCTTTAATGAGTCAGAGAAACTGCTCACCTGGGGCTTCCGCTTCTTCGAAACCGTCACCCCAATCAAGCCGGATGCCACCTTTGTCAGCCAGCGCGTCTGGTTTGGCGATAAGAGCGAGGTCAATCTTGGCGCCGGTGAAAGCGGCTCGGTCACCATTCCGCGCGGCCAGCTGAAAAACCTGAAGGCCAGCTATACCCTGACCGACAAGCAGCTCACCGCACCGTTGAAAAAAGGCCAGGTGGTCGGCACCATCGACTTCCAGCTGAACGGCAAATCCATCGAGCAGCGTCCATTGATCGTGATGGAAGCGGTGGAAGAGGGCGGGTTCTTCGGTCGGATGTGGGATTATGTGCTGATGAAATTCCACGACTGGTTTGGCGGCTGGTTTAAGTAAAGCTTCCGTGCATCGCCGGGTGGCGGCTTCGCCTTACCCGGCCTACGGGGTTTCCCAGGCCCGTGCCAGCGTAGCGCCGCCGGGCAATAAACCGCACTCAGTACATCAGCTTGATCTGCTGCGCCTTAGCATAAGTCACCAGTTCCTCATCCGGGCGGCAGTCGCTGACGATTGCGTCGAAGCACGTCAGCTCCCCCATCCGCGCAGGGCGTACTTTACCCATCTTGCTGTGATCCACCACCAGCACATGATACTGCGCCATATTCATTGCCCACTGTTTTACCGGCAGCTCATCCAGATTAAAGCAGGTCGCCCCCTGGCGAACATGCACGCCCGCCGCGGAGTAAAAGGCGATGTCCGGGCACAGATTGCTGAGGGTATCCTGCAGATTGAGCGGCTTAAAGATGGCATTGCTGGCGTGAAACTCGCCGCCGCAGAGGATCACCCGGCACGCGGGTTTTTCCTGCAGGGCGAGAAAGGTATTCAGGGAGTAACAGACCCCGGTAAACGGCAGGTCGTTATCGATGGCTTCGATGATCCACGGCGTGGTGGTGCCACAGTCAAAAAACAGCGTCTGATGGGGTTGCACCAGCGAGGCGGCCAGACGCGCCGCTTTGCGCTTCTCTTCCACCAGGCGAGTTTTTTGGTCACTCAGCAGATAGTGGCTGGCGCTGCGGGGTTCAAGGACAATGTAGCCGCCGAGCAGCACCACGGGCCCGCTTTCACTGTTCAGGTCGCGACGAATGGTCATCTCTGAGACGCCCAGCAGTGCCGCGGCCTCTTTCAGATGCAGTTTATCGCTGCGCTTAAGCGCATTGATCAGTTGAGCCAGCCGTTCGTCACGTCGTGTTTCCATAGGTCCTCAGAGCGATAAATGAACCCCCGTTACGCCGGGGGCTCAAGTTTACCTCGTGAAACCCAAATTAGTCACGTATCCAGCCTTTGCGAATAGGCAGGGCAAAGCAGAAGCGGTAAAGCTGCGAGAGGCGTTGATAGAGGGCGTGCCCGAACAGATTCCACAGGATCTGCGCGCTCAGACAACCCAGCAGTCCGACCATCAGCCCGCCCAGCATATCCATCGGCCAGTGCACGCCAAGATAGACGCGGGACCAGGCAATGGCGCAGGCCACCATCATCAACACTATGCCTGACCAGATCCGGTGCCAGAGCAGGAACGCCAGCGCAAAGGTGAAAATAGCGGTGCCGTGATCGCTCGGGAAGGAGTCATCCGCGGCGTGGTGCAGGAAGTTATAGCCGACACGGTCGACAAACGGGCGGTCGTGGGGGAACAGATGACCCAGCAGCCACGACGCCGCCAGGCTTATCACCAGCGCCATGGCGATTTTAATCACCAGCTGACGCTGGGCGCCCACCTGCTTGCGCGGCCCCCACAGCCAGAGGATCGCAATCAGCGCCGGTACAATGCTGATCAGGTCTTTCGCCACAAAGATGGCCAGTTTGATGCTCCACTCCGGTGAAGCAGGTGTGGCATTAATCAGTTCAAACAGTCCGTAGTTCAGATTTTCTAACATATCCTCGTTACTCTTTTGCAAACCAGGTGGAAATCAGGCCCCAGGCCACCACCTGTGAAAACCACACCCACCAACCTGCCCACAGGTTGTGAGAGAAGAAATGTGCCCCGCGCATCACCTGGCCATAGCCCATCACTAACCCGAGTACGGCACCGGCTATGACCATTCCCCAGGCCAGGCGTGGGCGCTCGCGCCAGAAGGCGAAGAACAGCCCCGTCACCATAAAGCCGCTCGAGGAGTGGCCCCCCGGGAAACAGCGGCCAGGGCCACTGCCGGGAGGAGCTGAGTCAAACAGGGGATACGCCAGCGCTTTGCCGCCATACTCCACCAGATCCCAGGGACAGCTGTGATGGCTGATAGCCTTCAGGATGCCCACCACCGCCGTGCCCAGCCCCATCAGCAGCGCCGCCGTCACTAATCGCGGGTTGCGGCTGAACGCGCCGTAAAGGAGGGTGACCGCCGCCACGGCAATGGTCAGGTATTTCGCCAGCCGATGGTTGAGCAGATCCAGCAGCGCATTGTGCTGCAGCGGAAAGTGCTGACCTGCCGCGTCATACCAGTAACCCGTCAGCAGCCTGTCGAGCGTTTCATCCCGCGCCAGCCAGGTCAAAAGCCCGGCCAGAACCAGCAGCGCTAGCAGCTGGTAACCATAAAAACGAACCGGTAAGCGGTAAAGGGCTTTTGTCTTAGAAGTCTTTAACTTAGACAATTCTGAAGCGGAGACGATTTGTGTCATAATTAAGGTCAATGACTGGAAAAGCCCAAGCATACGGATGGCAACTTAAGGAAACCTTAAACGACAGCGATTTGTGCCTTATTTCTGTGAGGCGGCGTGAATCTGCTATCTCTGGTGCGGCCATTTCATTACACTCTGCGCGATTTTTTATCGGATACTGAGACTCCATGCTAAACCGTTCTTCTTCCCGCACGCGCCTGGGGCGTCAGGCGCTGCTGTTCCCGCTGTGTCTGGTGCTGTACGAATTCTCCACCTATATCGGAAACGATATGATCCAGCCCGGCATGCTGGCGGTGGTGGAACAGTACAACGCCGGGATCGAGTGGGTTCCCACCTCCATGACCGCCTACCTGGCGGGGGGGATGTTTTTACAGTGGCTGCTCGGGCCGCTGTCGGATCGTATTGGCCGTCGTCCGGTGATGCTGACCGGCGTGGTGTGGTTTATCGTCACCTGCCTGGCGACCCTGCTGGCGCAAACCATCGAGCAGTTTATGGTGCTGCGTTTTTTACAGGGGGTCAGTCTGTGCTTTATCGGCGCGGTGGGTTACGCCGCCATCCAGGAGTCCTTTGAGGAGGCGGTGTGCATTAAAATCACCGCCCTGATGGCTAACGTGGCGCTGATTGCGCCGCTGCTTGGCCCGCTGGTGGGGGCCGCCTGGGTCCACGTCGCGCCCTGGGAGGGGATGTTCGTGCTGTTTGCGGCGCTGGCAGCGATCTCGTTTTACGGTCTGTACCGCGCGATGCCCGAAACCGCCACCCGCATCGGTGAGAAGCTCTCACTCAAAGAGCTGGGGCGCGACTATAAGCTGGTGCTGAAGAATGTCCGCTTTGTGGCGGGGTCGCTGGCGATTGGCTTTGTCTGCCTGCCGCTGCTGGCGTGGATCGCCCAGTCGCCGGTGATCATCATCAGCGGCGAAAAGCTCAGCAGCTACGAGTATGGCCTGCTGCAGGTGCCGATTTTTGGCGCGCTGATTGTGGGTAACCTGGTCCTGGCACGCCTGACGTCACGCCGCACCGTGCGTTCGTTAATCATCATGGGCGGCTGGCCCATCGTGATTGGGCTGGTGGTGGCCGCGGTGGCGACGGTGGTTTCCTCCCATGCTTATCTGTGGATGACCGCCGGGCTGAGCATCTATGCGTTTGGTATTGGGCTGGCGAATGCCGGGCTGGTGCGCCTGACGCTGTTTGCCAGCGAGATGAGTAAAGGCACGGTGTCGGCGGCGATGGGGATGTTGCAGATGCTGATCTTTACCGTCGGGATTGAGGTCAGCAAACATGCCTTCAGCAGCGGGGGGAACGGGCTGTTCAGCCTGTTCAACCTGGCGAACGGCATCCTGTGGCTGGGGCTGATGTTTGTGTTCCTGAAAGACAAGCGGGTGGGTAGTTCGTTACAGCCGGAGTAAACAATCAAGCCGGGTGGCGGCTACGCCTTACCCGGCCTACGAAACCCGTAGGCCCGTGCAAGCAACGCGCCGCCGGGCATTGCTTAGTTGAACGGGGCTTCCCGGTTCAGGACGCGGTCGATCACTTCCAGCACCCCTTCGTCGTTATTGTGCGGCGCTTCATAGCGGGCAACCGCCTTGATGTGATCCCGGGCGTTTGCCATCGCAAAGCTGTACCCGGACTGGGTGAGCATCTCCACGTCATTCCCGCTGTCGCCAAAGGCGACCACTTCGCTGTTGTCGATGCCCCACAGCTCCTGCAGCAGGCGCAGGCCATTGGCTTTGTGGATCCCCGGCAGGATCAGGTCAATACTGCCGTGGCCGGTGGTGACCGGCACCATAATGTCGCTCAGCTGCTGGTGGATCATCGCCTGAATGCGCGGGATCTCATCGTCCGGCACGTTCAGCCCAAACTTAAAGAAGATATCGTTGAAGTTGTCGAAATTATCCACCTTTTCCAGCCGGTGATAATATTTGGCGGCAAGGTCATGGAAGGTTTCACCATAGTGTTTCAGGGTATAGGCGCTGCCTTTGCCGCAGGCGATCACCTCCACTTCCGGAATGGCGCAGAGAAACTCCGCCACGGTGGCGAACTGGGCCTGCGTCAGCTCGCCGTTGTAAACATCCTGCCCGGCATTCACCACCCAGCCGCCGTTCTCCGCCACAAACGCGATCTCATCGGCGATCTCAGGGAAGAAGGAGATCAGCTGGTAGTACTGGTTGCCGCTGGCGACCACAAACCGTATGCCCTGTTCCTTCATCTGCGCGTACTGGCGCAGAAAACGCGCGCGATTGTACTGCTTCGCATCGTTCAGGAAGGTGCCATCCATATCAACTGCAATCAGTTTAACGCTCATATCCATTCTCCATGGCAGATTTAGCCTGCGAATCCGGTTTGGCGACCGCCCTGGCAACCAGGGCGGCAATCATCACTAATCCTAATACCACCAGCATGGCGCTGCGTAAGCCGTAATGCTCCCCGAGGAAGCCCAGCAGCGGCGGGCCCACCAGGAAGGCGAGATAGCCGGTGGTGGCGACCACGCTGACGCGGGTCGGCGCATCCGGGCCGGTGTCGCTGGCCGCCGAAATGGTCAACGGGAAGCCAAGCGAAGCACCAAGTCCCCACAGCACCACCGACACGCCGGCCACCCAGTCGACATCGACAAAAATAATCAACGCAATGCCCAGACCACCCAGCAGGGCGCTGGCACGGACCACCGTCACCCGGCTGTAGCGGTCAATAAACCAGCCGCCGGTAAAGCGACCGACGGTCATGCCCAGCGTAAACCCGGCGTAAATCAGCGAGCCGGAGGTCGGGCTGAATCCGTGACCGTCCACCATCAGCAGCGGCAACCAGTCGTTCGCGGAGCCTTCGGCAAAGGCCATCGCCAGCACCACCACGCCAATCAGCATCAGCTGCATATCGCGATAGAAGGGCAGCCCTTTTTCACCCGTTTTAGTTTCACCCGCGACGTTCCTGCCGTTGCCATCCGGGATGGCGGTGATCCCCAGCAGAACCGGGGCGATACAGACCAGCGCGGCCAGCAGAGTATGTGTCGTAGCGGCAATGCCGGAGGCGGTCAGGGCCATGCCGATACCGGCGCCTGCCAACGTGCCAAGGCTGTAAAATCCGTGCATCATCGGCAGTACGGTTTTGTTCATCTCCTGCTCGATGGTTGCGCCTTCGACGTTAATCGCCACTTCCGCCGCGCCAAAACTGCCGCCAAACACGGTCAGCCCGATGGCAAACGCCAGCGGGGAGGCGAACCACAGCGCAACGCTGAGCATCATCATACCCACAATCGCGCAGCACATAGTGGTGCGGATCACTGTCCGCGTGCCGAACCGCTTAACCAGCCAGGCGGAACAGAGAATGCCGCTCATCGAGCCTATCGACAGGCCAAATAACACGATGCCCATTTCCGCCGTCGAGACCGACAGAATGTCGCGGATAGCGGGGGTGCGCGTGGCCCAGGAGGCCATTAACAGGCCGGGAATAAAGAAGAACATAAACAGCGCCCACAGGCGTCTTTGCAGAATTTTGCGCGATGAGATGACGGTCATGGTTTCTGTACCAGAAGGACAACATAGAAGACAACACTAGCAAGTTTGTGTACATTTGTACATAAATGCGCTGAGGTAAAAATGAACAGACGACCCAACGATCCGCAACGGCGGGAACGGATATTGCAGGCCACCCTGGACACCATCGCAGAGCATGGTCTGAACGCCGTCACTCATCGCAAAATCGCCAGCTGCGCCGGGGTGCCGCTGGGGTCGATGACCTACTATTTTGCCGGGATGGATGCGCTGCTTGAGGAGGCCTTCACCTGGTTTACGCAGCAGATGTCGGTGCAGTATCGCGAGTTCTTTGCCGGGGTGACGGGGCCGGAGATGGCCTGCGAGTCGATCGTCACCCTGATTTACAGCTCCCAGGTCACCACGCCGCACAATATGGAGCTGATGTACCAGCTTTATGCCTTTATGAACCGCAGCGCATCGTTAAAAACCGTGATGCAGGACTGGATGAAAACCAGCCAGACGACGCTGGAGCAGTGGTTTGATCCGGTCACCGCCCGTGCCCTGGACGCGTTTATTGAAGGGATGACGCTGCATTTTGTCACTGACAGACAGCCGCTATCGCGGGAGGCGTTAAGGGTTATGGTGGGGCGGATTGCGGGGGTATAACATCAACCAACAGGCCAGCTTGCGCTGGCCTTCATGTCTTTCGGCTGGTTAATCCAGTAAGCCGGTAGACGCGGTGCTGGAGGTCTGGACGAAGTTATAGCCTTCGACCACGTTACCTTTAAACCAGATATCCATGGATTTAATGTTCGCCGTTGCGCCATTGGTAAACATGGAGACAATCGGGATATAACTGGTGATGCTGCTTTTTCCTGATGTTACCGAGTAGCTCCACGTCTCTTTGCCATCAATCATTGCACGTGTCTGCGGCTCACCATATTTGTTAATAATTTCTTGCTGGGTGGTTTTGCCTTTAATGATATTGGCCGCCACCGTTTGCTGGCTTTCCTCTTTGATGGATTTATTGCCATACACCGTACAGCTTGCAAGAGGAAGAATGGCAAGTGCGACAAAAATGAACTTTTTCATATTATACCTTGTTTATATTGATTATTTATTCCCAGTCGGGAATCACTCTTCGCGCGTGACATACCCGAAATCAAAGCCCTGCAGCACATGTTCACGCAAATATTGATTGATCGGGTAGCTGTAGCTTTGGCCGATACTGACGGCATGCATCACACGCAATACCGCTCCCCCGCTCAGCGGTAAGGGTTCATCGGTGATGGTAATTTTCGCGCCCGCCAGCCCATCTTTCAGATTTTTATAGGCCACTGATTCAGTGATGCTGTTATTGATAAGGCTGAACGTGACCACCAGAACGGCAATTAACGCGACCGGGAAGGCTAAAGGATGGCGATTCAGGAACCGCACCGGGCGCCAGGAACGGCGGGTTAATAGCGTCGCCGTCAGGGGAACGAGCACTAAATAGAGCAGTTTTGCCAGGTGCGTAAGTGCACCCACCAGAGAGAAAATCAGCGCAATGGGCGGCACAATAACGGCACGCGCGGCATCTTCACCCAGCTTTTCATTAACCCCTCCCGCGCTATAGCTCGATACTGCCGCGCGCAGTTCAGGTAATTGTTGCTTTACCGCCTCGTTAAGATGTGGCATGTGAAGCTCAAGGGCGAACTGCTTCAGCTTATCGTTCAGCGGATACTCCTCACGAACAAGCGTATTCGCCGGGAGAAGCAGCTTTTCGCGTAACGATTTCTGCACTACGTCAAGGCGGAAAAAGACGCCCCAGTCGAGCCGTTTAGGGATGGTCACGCCCTTGTAGACCACGGTTCGCTGGGCAAGATATTTCTGCCTGGCGGCTTTCGCCACCGCGGCATTAAACCCGGTGCGATCTGACGGCGACCAGTCATTGGCGATGGGAACGCCTTGCCCGCGAACCTGATTTCTTACGGTGGCGTAATAACGTCTCGGGACGTTCCAGGTTTTCAGGCGTTTCGCCTCTAAGGAGCGTTCGTACCGTTGCCAGGCCCTGGCCTGCTCAAGCCGCACCGTTTCGCTGATATCCATGTCATCGTTGTAATAGGCAACAAATTGTTTATGCACCTCGCCACGCGCCTGGATCCAGGCCTCGTAGTAGCCGCGAACGCCGCCTTCTTGTGCGCTGATGTTGTCGCGTAAATTCTGTTCCGCATCGCGTTCCAGTAATTTACGGTAGCGATCGGACGAACTTAGCAGCACCGGTAAGGTTGCCAGAAACGCCTTCCCTGAGGGACTGTTCCACGTCTGTGCCTGTCCACCGCCGCTATCCAGCGGGATGCCTTCCAGCGTCTGCTGTCCTTCAATTAATGCATGCTGATAGAGCTGTGCCAGCAGGGACATCTGACGAAATTCACCCGTGCTCTTCGTCACCTGACGTTCAATCACCCATTCCACCGCATGCCAGGTTAAGGTGCCGGTGATCAGGCAGATCAACAGCACCAGCGCCGTGCTGGCTTTCGCCGTCAGCCAGACGCCTTTTTTCTTCAGCCGGACAATACCCATCAGCGAGAACTGTAACGCCAGCAGCGCCGCCGCGATGGCGGTTAATGTCCGGCCGTAGCGCTCCATATTGTGAACTTCATCGGCGGTCGAGACGCTGCCGACCAGGTCCAGCAGGCGGGAGTTGAACGCCAGCTCACAAATGAGATAGGTGAGGGTAATGCCCGTTACCAGCCAGTTTTGCCAGGCGGGGAGGACCGAACGCTTGATCACGTCCTGAGGCCAGTGCTTTTCCTGAACCTGCTCGGTCATGACTTAAGCTCCAGGCTGGTCTGACGGGTCCTGGTTGGGGCATAGATCTCGGTAGGCACTGAATTGTTCAGCTCCGGTTGGGCAACTTTAGGCGGCAGTGACTCCACGGTTTTGGTCGGCGTGCGTTTAACCGGCTTCGCTACGGGCTGCGCTTTGGTTTTACGGGACGATCTCACGTTATCAGGGCTGTTGCTGACGACCGTTTTTTGTTTCTGAACGGGGAATCGACTGTGGTAAACCTCGCCATGCTGCCAGTTGAACTGCTCCACCCGATTGTCGGTGGTGAAATTCAGTTGCAGCTTGTCCGCGCTGGCGTTGATCTCAGGCCCTGTATCGCATACGCCGGTGAAGGCCCACTCCTGGGATCGCGTATTTTGCAGATCGACCAGGCGATACTGTGCCGGGCAGGACGGCGTCGCCACTTTCAGCAGCAGTAACGTATGTCCTTCGATGTGATACTGATTGATGATCCTCGCCCAGCTGATGCCCTCCAGCGGGCGCTCAATCATCAGATTGCTCCACTTCAGGCTATAACGACCATTCAGCTCCCTTAATGCCCCTGTCGAGCCATCCGCCAGCGTGAACTGTCCGACTTCGTTCCCCAGAACGCTCGCCAGATCGGTATTAAACAGAATTTTGCCGTTTTTATCGTAACGAACAGAGCAGCCACTTAACCCAAGAATTAACGCCAGAACCAGTAAGCTACGTAAGGTTAAGTTGTGTCGTGACATAGTCATCTGTTAATTCCGTTTTGGTACGTTATTTTATCAATGCGCAACGTTATCAATGTTGCCATTGATAATTGATGAGGAGGATTTCCGCGATTGCTTATAAATTTGACTTAAGGCCCGATAAACCACGAAAACAAATTCTGATGGAGGAAAAATTTATATGTCCACTGCTCTTGAGAAAGCGTGATGCTCATCCATGAGAAAAATCTCAAAAAATTTAACATGTTGAAATAATCAGTCAATCTCCATTTCTGGTAGTTCTTCGAAAGGGGATACAGCAGAGCAGGCAGTGAAATACCGCAGGGAGTTAATTTTTCCGCCGCGAGAAGATATATGCGGTCAGAGTCCATTTTTAACAGAAAAATGATCTACTCTTTTATCTGCCAATTATTTTTAAGCCGTACAGATATCTGCCGCCGTTATTCTTGCCCCCAGCGCGTCAAATTTACCCGTTTCAGCAGAGGCCACAGACCCTTGTTTTTACCCGGGTATAATTGACAGGGCGCGCGCCTGCGCGTACGTTGCTATTTTTACCCGGATAGAAAAGGTAGCAGCATGGCGAACATCACCCTTACCGCCTTCTGGCGACAGCAACAGATTGCGCACGGTACGCTGAGCGCGCTTATCCAGCAGATCCAGTCCGCTAATATTCAGGATGAAACCGTTTTCATTTTTAACGATCGTAGCGGCAAGCGTCTCGATATTCACCTTCACGGGGATATTGCCAGCACTCTGGCGGTGTACCCGGAGCTGGCAGAAAGCAGCGTCGTCAGAACCCGGGGCAGGCCAAAGCTTGGCGTCTCGGCAAAAGAGGTGACGCTGCTGCCGCGTCACTGGGAGTGGCTAGCCTCCCAGCCCGGCGGGGCTTCCGCTACCTTGCGCAGGCTTATCGATCAGGCGCGAAAATCCAGTGACGCGGCGGATAGCAAGCGCCAGCGACACGACCGCGCCTACCACTTTATGTATGAGATAGCCGGGGATCTGCCTGATTACGAAGCCAGCCTGCGTGCGCTCTTTGCTGACGATGAGGTCGCGTTTACCGCGGGTATCAAAAACTGGCCGCAGGATATTCGCCAGTACGCGTTACGGCTGGCGTTTGGCAAAGAAGAGGATCACCAGCAGGGGTGACGGGAAGGGGGGTCTAATATCTCTACAAATGTAAATTTTTGTGCAACTTACTTCATGTCTATAATTTTAAGTTATTTATTTTAATATAATTAATAACTATTTTCGTTTTCTCTTACCCCGGCGGGCAACAAAACGCAGAAGGATACGCTACGCTTTGTAAATCATCCTGCGGCAAGCGTTTTTACCTCTTCTGCGGAAGTCGCCACCATATACCGGGGAAGCCCCTATGACCCTTAGTCATGAAGATGATGTAAAAATGCTGCTGTCTGCGTTTGAACAACGTCTGGAACAACTGCTGCCTGCGGGAGAGCAGGAGGGCCAGGTCTACGCGGCCATGCGCGAAGCAACGCTTGTCGCCGGCAAGCGCATGCGCCCTCTGTTGCTGCTGCTGGCGGCGACCGACATGGGCTACAAAGCTGAGCGGACAGGCCTTCTGGATCTGGCCTGCGCCATTGAAATGGTTCACGTGGCCTCCCTGATTCTGGATGACATGCCCTGCATGGACAATGCCATGCTCAGACGCGGGCGGCCGACGGTTCACTGTCAGTATGGCGAAAGCGTCGCGATACTGGCGGCAGTGGCGCTGCTGAGTCATGCATTTTGCGTCATCTCACGCGCGCCTTCGCTGACGCACGAGGCCAAAGCGCGGGCGATTGCTGAGCTTTCAGCATCGGTGGGGCATATGGGGCTGGTACAGGGGCAATTTCGCGATCTGAACGAGGCCCGGCAGAGCCGTAATGCGGATGAAATACAGCTGACCAATGAGTTGAAAACCAGCAGCCTGTTCAATGCCACCCTGCAACTGGCGGCCATAGCGGCCGAAGCTCCGCCTCAGGTCAGCGAACGTCTGCGCTTTTTCGCCCGCGATCTCGGTCAGGCTTTCCAGCTGATAGATGACCTGACGGACGGCTCACACGCCACCGGCAAAGATCCCCATCAGGATAAAGATAAATCGACGCTGGTCGCCGTGCTCGGGACAGAGAGCGTTTTCCTGCGCCTGCGTGAGCACGTGCGCAGCGCCGACCAGCATATTGCTACCGCCTGTCAGCCGGGAACTACCGCCCGGCACTATGTTCACGTCTGGTTTGAAAAACAGCTGACGCTTATCAGTCAGAGCCTGTCGTTATCCCTGTCGGAGTGTCAATGAGCAACCTGTCGCAACGTAAAAGCGATCATCTCGATATCGTACTGAACAGCACGCCCGGGGTAAAAAAGTGTACCAGCGGCTTTGAAAAATGGCGGTTCGGGCACTGTGCACTGCCTGAACTGCATCTTGATGATATTGATCTCTCGACCTCGCTGTTTGGCCGCGCCCTGAAGGCGCCGCTGCTGATCAGTTCTATGACCGGGGGTACCCGTCGGGCGAGCCAGATCAATCAACATCTTGCCCTTGCCGCGCAGGCCCTGGGGCTGGCGATGGGGGTTGGCTCCCAGCGCGTGGCGCTGGAGAGCGAGGCTAACTACGGCCTGACGCGTGAACTGCGCGCCTTTGCCCCGGACGTGGTGCTGATGGCCAACCTCGGTGCCGCGCAAATCGCGGGCCGACAGGGCATCGACTATGCCAGACGCGCCGTAGAGGCCCTCGCGGCTGATGCGCTGATTATCCACCTCAACCCGCTTCAGGAGGCGCTGCAGCACGGCGGGGATCGCAACTGGTGCGGGGTTATCGACGCCATTCATCAGACCGTCGAGGCGCTGCATGTGCCGGTGGTGGTCAAAGAGGTGGGCAGCGGGCTTTCGGTACCGGTTGCCCGTCAGCTGGCTGCGGCGGGCGTGGCGATGCTGGATGTCGCCGGAGCCGGTGGTACCAGCTGGGCGGCGGTTGAGGGCGAACGCGCCGTCACCGCTCATGGCCGGGCGGTGGCGATGGCCTTTGCCGACTGGGGGATCCCGACCGCGACGGCATTACAGGATCTGCATCAGGCGCTGCCCGACATGCCGCTTGTGGCCTCGGGCGGGATTGTCAACGGCATCGAGGTGGCAAAAGCGATCCGCCTGGGCGCAAGCCTGGTGGGGCAGGCGGCCGGGGTGCTGCAAAGCGCGTTACTCTCCAGCGAGGCGGTCATTGACCATTTTCAGGTGATCATCGACCAGCTGCGCGTCGCCTGTTTCTGCACCGGGAGCGCCAACCTGGCCCAGCTGCGTCAGGCCACGCTGGTGGCGCAGACGTAATGGCGCACGAGTGGGACATCATCCTGGCGGGCGGTGGGCTGGCGAACGGGCTGATCGCGTTACGGTTGCGTCAACAGCGCCCCGGGCTGCGCGTGTTGCTTCTCGAAGCCGATAGCCAGCCGGGGGGGAATCACACCTGGTCGTTTCATGAAGGCGACATTACCCCCGGGCAGCACCGGTGGATTGCACCCCTGGTGGCACATCGCTGGCAGGGATACGACGTCCGCTTTCCCGGCCTGAACCGGACCCTTACCGGGGACTACCTCAGCATCACCTCCGCGCGTTTTGCCGCCGTGCTGGCCGACGCCTGTGGCGAGAGCCTGCAAACTGACGCCGCCGTCACCGCGCTCACTCCGCAGACGGTGACGCTCGCCGACGGCACCACGCTCCGGGCCCGCGCGGTGATCGATGGCCGGGGCTACACGCCGGACAGGCACCTCAACACCGGCAGCCAGTCATTTCTTGGCCAGGAGTGGCATCTCCGCCAGCCGCACGGCCTGACCCGGCCGATACTGATGGACGCCACGGTCAACCAGCAGGGCGGGTATCGTTTTGTCTATACCCTGCCGCTTTCCGCCACCGAACTGCTGATCGAAGATACCCACTACATTGACGCCGCCCGGCTGCACCTCAGCGCCGCGCGGCAAAACATTGCTGACTACGCCCGCCAGCAGGGCTGGTGCCTGGACCGCCTGATCCGCGAAGAGCGGGGCCATCTGCCGATTATGCTGGCGGGTGATTTCCCTGCCTACTGGCAGGCGCGGGATAAACAGCCGTGCAGCGGCCTGCGCGCCGGGCTGTTTCATGCCACCACCGGCTATTCGTTGCCACACGCGGTGGCGCTGGCCGAGGCTATCGTCGGCACTGCGGATATCAGCGCGGCCACGATCTTTTCCGTGATTCATCGCTATGCCCTGCGCCAGTGGCAGGAGCAGCGTTTTTTCCGCACTCTCAACCGCATGCTTTTTCTGGCGGGGAATGCCGATAAACGCTGGCAGGTGATGCAACGTTTTTACTCTCTTAACGAAGGGCTGATTGCCCGCTTTTACGCCGGGCAACTGACCCTGGCCGATAAAGCGCGGATCCTGGCAGGTAAGCCCCCGGTTCCCGTCGGCGAAGCGATGCTCGCCATACTGAAACTCACTCCCCGGATGCGAGCGTTTCACCATGAATAAAACAGTCATTATTGGTGCCGGGTTTGGCGGATTAGCGCTGGCCATTCGGCTACAGGCCCAGGGCATTGCCACACTCCTGCTGGAGCAGCGGGATAAGCCCGGTGGGCGCGCGTACGTTTATCACGATCAAGGGTTCACCTTTGACGCCGGGCCGACGGTGATAACCGATCCCAGCGCCATCGAAGAGCTGTTCACCCTGGCCGGAAAACGGATGGCGGATTATGTCGATCTCCTGCCAGTCACTCCTTTCTATCGCCTGTGCTGGGAGACGGGAGAGGTCTTTGATTACGACAATGTGCAGGCCCGGCTGGAAGAACAGATAAGACGTTTTAACCCCCGTGACGTGGAGGGTTACCGCAAATTTCACGCCTACTCGCGGGCGGTGTTTAACGAGGGGTATCTCAAGCTCGGCACGGTGCCGTTCCTCTCTTTTCGCGATATGCTCCGCGCCGGGCCGCAGCTTGCCCGCTTGCAGGCCTGGCGCAGCGTCTACGGCATGGTTTCGCGCTTTATCGAGAATGAACAGCTGCGTCAGGCGTTCTCGTTTCATTCCCTGCTGGTGGGGGGCAACCCGTTTGCCACCTCGTCCATTTATACCCTGATCCACGCCCTGGAGCGTGAGTGGGGCGTCTGGTTTGCCCGCGGCGGCACCGGGGCGCTGGTGCAGGGGCTGGTGAAGCTTTATCAGGATCTCGGCGGGGAGTTGCAGCTGAATGCGGAGGTGACCCGGCTGGTGGCCGACGGCGATCGCATTCGCGCCGTGGAGCTGAAAGACGGCCAGACGATCCCGACCGCGGCGGTGGCCTCCAATGCCGATGTGGTGCATACCTATGAAAAGCTGCTGGGGCATCATCCGGCGGGGGCGGCGCGCGCGACATCGCTCAAGCGCAAACGCATGAGTAATTCCCTGTTTGTGCTCTATTTTGGCCTTAACAAGCAGCACGATCTTGCCCACCACACGGTGTGTTTCGGGCCGCGCTATAAAGAGCTGATCGACGATATCTTTAATAAAAACGCGCTGGCGGAGGATTTCTCCCTCTACCTGCACGCCCCCTGCGTCACCGATCCCTCCCTCGCGCCGCCGGGCTGCGGCAGTTATTACGTGTTAGCCCCGGTGCCCCACTTAGGCACCGCGGATCTCGACTGGGTTGTGGAAGGGCCGCGCCTGCGCGACAGGATTTTCGATTATCTTGAAGCCCACTACATGCCGGGGCTGCGCAGCCAGCTGGTGACCCACCGCATGTTCACTCCCTTCGATTTTCGCGACCAGCTTGGCGCTCATCTGGGCTCCGCCTTTTCGGTCGAACCGATCCTGCGCCAGAGCGCCTGGTTCCGGCCGCACAATCGCGACAGCCGAATCCCCAATCTTTACCTGGTCGGGGCGGGCACCCATCCGGGCGCCGGTATTCCCGGGGTGATCGGTTCGGCCAAAGCCACGGCAGGGCTGATGCTGGAGGCGCTTTCCCGATGAACACCACCCTGATGGATCACGCGACCGACACCATAGCCGTGGGCTCGAAAAGCTTTGCCACCGCTGCGAAACTCTTCGATCCGGCCACCCGGCGTAGCGTGCTGATGCTCTACGCCTGGTGCCGCTACTGCGATGACGTTATCGACGGCCAGGAGCTGGGATTTAACGCCAGTCCCGTGGACAGCGCCCAGGCAGAGCAGCGTCTGGAGATGCTCAAACGCCAGACTCTGCGCGCGTGGGAAGGGGGAGAGATGCGTGAGCCCGCCTTTGCCGCCTTTCAGGAGGTGGCGCTGGGCCACAACATCCCGCTCCAGCTGGCTTACGACCACCTTGACGGTTTTGCCATGGACGTACGCGAGACGCATTACGAGACTTTCGATGACACCCTGCAATACTGCTATCGCGTGGCGGGGGTGGTGGGGTTAATGATGGCGAGGGTGATGGGGGTACGCGATGAAGCCGTGCTCGATCGAGCCTGTGATTTAGGCCTCGCCTTTCAGTTGACCAATATCGCCAGGGATATTGTCGAGGATGCCCGGGTGGGCCGCTGTTATCTCCCCGCCCAGTGGCTGGCAGAAGCGGACATCCCCCCGGGGGCGATAGCACAGCCCAAAATGCGCGCGCCCCTCGCGGATATCGCCCGACGGCTGGTGGCAGAAGCCGAGCCTTACTATGCCTCTGCCCGGGAAGGTCTGGCCGGGCTGCCGCTGCGATCCGCCTGGGCCATTGCCTCGGCGCACGGGGTATATCGTGAGATTGGCGTGAAGGTCGGCGCGGCGGGGCCCCGGGCCTGGGATACACGGCAGGGGACCAGCGGTCTGGAGAAGTCGGGATTACTGCTAAAAGGGGCTTTGCTTTCGCTCACTTCTCGTTTTGCGACGCCGTCACCGCGCCCGCCTCAGCTCTGGCAGCGCCCGCGCTAGCCCCACGGCGGGCCTTGCGCTGGCGTAAGGTGGCCTGCAATTTTTCAATCGGCGGGGCATAGAGAAAACCAAAGGAGACGCAGTCCTCTTTGCCCCGTACTGCGTGGTGCAGACGGTGCGCCAGATAGAGGCGCTTGAGGTAACCCCGGCGCGGGATATAGCGAAACGGCCAGCGCTGATGCACCAGCCCATCATGCACCATAAAATAGAGCGCGCCATAGAGCGTCATCCCGGCGCCAATCCACTGTAGCGGCCATATCCTCCAGGTCCCCAGCGCAATCAGCACAATCGCCAGCACGGCGAACACCACCGCGTACAGGTCGTTGACCTCAAACCAGCTGGTGCGCGGCTCGTGATGCGACTCATGCCATCCCCAACCCCAGCCGTGCATGATGTACTTGTGTGCAAGAGCGGCGATGAGTTCCATGGCGGCAACGGTTAAAAGCACGATCGCTGTGTTGTATAGCGCGAGCATTGGTACTCCTTGGGCTCGGGGGAAAATTTAGGTGACTTATTAAGCGTAACACTTAAATGGGGGATGGGTGGATAGATGGGGCTGGCGGGTGCGATTTATTGCCTGAAAACAACAGATCTTTTCTGGGGATATATTGAAGCTCCCTGGTGCGAGAAAGTTTATGAAATGACATCTGGGATGGTAATGAGAGGGGCCGGATGAATAAAAAAGACGAAAGCCGGGATAGTCGCCGCAAAGATGAAATCTCCAACGCTGCTCACGCGCAAAGTATCATTAGCTATAATTTATAGAAGAATAAGTTGTAACCTCGCCTCATCCTCGGCAAGGATAAAGTTAAACCAATGATAAGGATGCACTACACTAAAGGTGCAGGCCAGTGAAACATTTGCAGCATCATAAGCTTCCTGGCCTAAAAACCTAAACTAACTTAATTCCAATGATGAATTTGGTTTGCGCTTCCAGTTAAGAATGAAAGATTTTATAGTCTTATTATCTTCAACGAAATGGTAGCAAGCCGAAGCCATCACTATGTTAATTAATGCTAAAAGTGTCCATATAAACCATGTTGGAAATGATGCCAGAGTGTCATGATATTTTGTTATATAAATCATGATAGGCAACTGCATCAAGTAAAATGAGTAACTTATCTTTCCTAAATATATCAAAGGGAGTGTGATTATATTTTTATTGATAGCTGCACTTGCAAGGTAATAAACAATAATGCAAGTAGCAGGTAGTGTTATATAGTTGTTTTGCATCCAGCCAATATTGCTCGTTGGAGAAATGAAAAGTAGTGATGCTATAGCGAGAATAAGAAAACTTTTGTTAAAACGAGTGAAACGGAAACCTTGCGCAAAAATACATCCAATCGCTACACCTGCTACAAACTCCGGTAAGCGGTGGACAGGACTGACATAATAACGTGGGAAATCCGCACTATTAGTTAATATCATAGATATTGGTATGATTATTGAGGATATTATGATCGCAATGCTTAATGAAAGTATCGGTCTTTTTTTAATTAGCGGCAAAAGGAATGGGAAAACGAGATAAAAAAACATTTCCGTTGAAACAGACCATGAACCACCAAAGTTCCATTGACTAAAACTGTCAGGAAACCACGACTGAGCAGTAGTTAAAAATAATATAATATAGGTTATGGCCTGTTTTAAGTTGTATTCGAAAAGGAAAGGAATCGAAATCAAACCCATAATAAAATAGGCAGGGAATATTCTGGCGACTCGGGAACGATAGTAGTTTTCTTTAATTCCCTTTCTTGAAGCCCATGCCATGACAAAACCAGAAAGGACAAAAAAGAAAGACATTCCAATAGCGCCATTTCCAATCACAGATTGCAGCCACTCGGAGACTTCAGCCTTATATCTCAGATTACAATGAAATAAAAATACATAAAAAGCAGTTATAAAACGGAATATTGTTAGTCCGTGAAGGTCATTTCTGATGTTCATAGTCATGTTCAGGTGATTTTTTTTCTGATGCTATCATAGCATTTGAAGGTGATACCCATCGTTTCTTCATTCTAAGCCAAAATGTCACTACGCTGCCAAACTTCTTCTGAAACCGCTCCATCTGCAATCTCTTTCAATCATGTCTCTATCGCAGCCTGACGACGCATTTCTGAAAGCGTCCTTCTAAAGTCACGAACGTTCCTCTGGTTGTTTTACGGAAGTGGAATTGATGCGAGCAGCGCGTCTTCGAGTTCCCAGGGTGCTTCGACAGCAACTCAGTGAACATTCATATTCTTTCATGCGGCTATCCTGGCTGATTTTTCCTTATGATTATAATCGTTAGCTGTCAGGAATCGATGGTTTTCAGAAGTGATGAGAGCGAAAAATCTGGGGGGAGGATAACAGATTTCAACAACAGTTTTTAATGCAGTCGCCATTTTGTCGACACATGAGTGTAAATCACAGGCAACAAAAAACCCATCAACCTTGAACCAAAACGGCGGGGTTGATGGGCTCCACAAATTGGGGACATCAAAGAAAAGCAGTGGCAATAGTTATGACTGACGGATGACAGAAAAGTTCTGCGCATCACGAAAATTTTTTCGCCATTGCGCAAATTTCTCTCTTATCCCAGCCCCGGCCAGATGATGATGATCAAGGTCCCCGCAAGGGTTAACAGCACGTTAGCGATGGCGTAGGTACCGGCATAGCCCAGCGCCGGGATGTTGCTGCGGGCGGTATCACTGATAATTTCCATTGCAGGGGCGCAGGTACGGGCGCCCATCATCGCGCCAAACAGCATGGCGCGGTTCATGCGCAGCACGTAGGCGCCGAATAGGAAACAGATCACCACCGGCACCAGGCTGACGATTAACCCGGCAACCAGCATCTGCCAGCCCACTGCGCCCAGGCTGTGGCTGATACCGCTGCCCGCGCTCAGGCCGACGCCCGCCATAAATACCATCAGGCCAAACTCTTTCACCATGTTCAGCGCGCCCTGAGGGATATAGCCGAAGGTTGGATGGTTGGCACGCAGGAAGCCGAGCATGATCCCGGCGAACAGCAGGCCTGCGGCGTTGCCGATGCCGAAGCTAAAGTTGCTGAACTGGAAGGTGATCATCCCGATCATCAGGCCGACAATAAAGAAGGCGCAGAACGCCAGCAGGTCGGTCACCTGGCTGTGAATGGAGATAAAGCCGATGCGGTCGGCGACGGTTTTCACGCGGCGCGTGTCGCCGCTCACCTGCAACACATCACCCTTGTTCAGGACGATGTTGTCGTCGATAGGCATCTCAATCTGGCTGCGGATCACCCGGTTGAGGAAGCAACCGTGGTCGGTCAGCTTGAGCTGGGCCAGGCGGCGGCCCACGGCGTTGTGGTTCTTGACCACGATCTCTTCGGTGACGATGCGCATGTCGAGCAGGTCGCGGTCGAACACCTCTTTGCCGTTACGGAAGCTCGGATCGAGACGGGCGTGCGCATCCGGATAACCCACCAGCGCGATATCATCGCCCATCTGCAACACCGCGTCGCCGTCCGGGTTAGCCAGAATGCCGTTACGGCGAATACGTTCGATATAGCAGCCGGTCTGGCGATAAATGCCCAGCTCGCGCAGATTTTTACCGTCGGCCCAGGCCACCAGCTCCGGGCCGACGCGGTAGGCGCGGATCACCGGCAGATAGACTTTGCGTTTGGTGTCAGTGTCCAGACCGCGCTCGCGGGCGATCTGCTGGGCGCTGGTCTGCAGATCCTGATGCTGCAGTTTCGGCAGATAGCGTGCGCCGACAATCAAACTCACCAGACCAATCAGATAGGTCAGGGCATAGCCGAGGCTGAGGTGATCCAGCGCCAGCGACAGCTGGGCGTTATCCAGCCCGAGATGGCGCAGCGTATCTCCGGCACCCACCAGCACCGGCGTGGAGGTCATCGACCCGGCCAGCATGCCCGCCGTCAGGCCGATATCCCAGCCAAACAGTTTGCCTAAACCCAGCGCGATGAGCAGGGCGCTGCCGACCATCACCAGCGCCAGCATCAGGTAATTTTTGCCGTCGCGGAAGAAAATAGAAAAAAAGTTGGGCCCGGCTTCGACGCCGACACAAAAAATAAACAACATAAAGCCCAGATTCAGGGCATCGGTGTTAATACTGAAATGCTGCTGGCCTAATAATAACGAAACGACTAAAACGCCAATAGAATTACCGAGTTGGATCGACCCGAGACGTAATTTACCCAGGCAAAGACCCAGAGCCAGTACCACAAATAATAACAGGATGTAATTCCCGTTTAACAATTCTGCGACGTTTATGTTCACGGAGGATAACTTTTCGTTTACCAGTAAGTGGTTGAAGGGGTGGGATATTTAGGCTACTGTTTTGCACTGTAAGAGAAGGAGTAACGCTCCCGATCGCGCATTATAATATATCCCACAAAGTAATATCAAACTATTAGTTAATTTTTAACAAATATCACCCTTTGATAGCGATGATGTAATGGCGTGCTGATTTTGGCAAGGAATGCCGGGTGACTCAACTAATTGGCGTCCACGGGGCGAAAAAAGTATTTGTCCGCACTGGCAGGGGGATAGAGTGAATATTAAACGTAACTGGTTTGGCGTGGCTTGCTGCTTTTTAGGTAATGACTCCAACGTATTGATAGTGTTTTATGTTCAGATAATGCCCGATGACTTTGTCATGCAGCTCCACCGATTTTGAGAACGACAGCGACTTCCGTCCCAGCCGTGCCAGGTGCTGCCTCAGATTCAGGTTATGCCGCTCAATTCGCTGCGTATATCGCTTGCTGATTACGTGCAGCTTTCCCTTCAGGCGGGATTCATACAGCGGCCAGCCATCCGTCATCCATATCACCACGTCAAAGGGTGACAGCAGGCTCATAAGACGCCCCAGCGTCGCCATAGTGCGTTCACCGAATACGTGCGCAACAACCGTCTTCCGGAGCCTGTCATACGCGTAAAACAGCCAGCGCTGGCGCGATTTAGCCCCGACGTAGCCCCACTGTTCGTCCATTTCCGCGCAGACGATGATGTCACTGCCCGGCTGTATGCGCGAGGTTACCGACTGCGGCCTGAGTTTTTTAAGTGACGTAAAATCGTGTTGAGGCCAACGCCCATAATGCGGGCGGTTGCCCGGCATCCAACGCCATTCATGGCCATATCAATGATTTTCTGGTGCGTACCGGGTTGAGAGGCGGTGTAAGTGAACTGTAGCTGCCATGTTTTACGGCAGTGAGAGCAGAGATAGCGCTGATGTCCGGCGGTGCTTTTGCCGTTACGCACCACCCCGTCAGTAGCTGAACAGGAGGGACAGCTGATAGAAACAGAAGCCACTGGAGCACCTCAAAAACACCATCATACACTAAATCAGTAAGTTGGCAGCATCACCGCTTTTTACTGTTCACCGCGGTGTGCGTCTGTCTGACGTTCAGGGTGAGGGGGGCGTTTATGTCCGCAGGCTACCCTGGACTGGGATTACTCTTCTTCACCTTGCCGGGTATCGCTGCCAGCTTCTTCTCCCGTGGCGGAGAGGTGATCAGGCCGCTGATTGGGGCGATACTGGCCGCGCCGGTCTGTCTGGTGGTGATGCGGATGATGTTTATCCCGTCACGCACGATGGTGCAGGAGCTGGCCTGGCTGCTGAGTGGCGTTTTCTGGTGTGCGTTAGGTGCGCTGTTCTTTCTGTTTGTGCGCCGGGCGCTGAAGAACCGCCGCGAGAGAATAAAAACGCCCTCAGAGTGAGGGCGTGAAAGGCTTACTGGGCAGCAAACAGCCCCAGGTGCTCTTTGGCGTAGGCTTCAAAATCGGTAAAGCCGCCGATGTGGGTCTGGTCGAGGAAAATCTGCGGAACAGTTTCAACCGGCTTACCGACGGTTTTTTCCAGATCGGCCTTGGTGATGCCTTCGGCATGAATGTCCACGTAGCGGTAGTTAAAATCTTCACGCTCAGCGGTCAGTTTTTCTGCCAGATCTTTTGCGCGCACACAGTAAGGGCAACCCGGACGTCCAAAAATCACTGCAAACATGTTCTCTCTCCTGAAACTAAGCCAGACGGCGAATAACGCTATATTGCCGATAACTATCGGTAATGGAAAGCAGGTTCTGCCTGTTGCATTGATATCTTCAGGCTATGTTTGGCCAATTACAGCCTCCTTTTCTTTGCCTATACTGGCGAAATGTCAGTAACGCCCGTAAAGAGAGACAAGATGACGCCAGTAATTGATCTGCTACGTTCCCACCGCTCCATCCGCCATTTTACTCAGGAACCCATCAGCGACGCGCAGCGCGAGGCCATTATTGCCGGTGCGCAAGGCACGTCCAGCTCCAGCTTCCTGCAGTGCAGCTCCATTATCCGCATCACCGACCCCGCGATGCGCGAACAGCTGGTGACCCTCACCGGCGGACAACAGCATGTCGCCCAGGCAGCGGAGTTCTGGGTCTTCTGCGCCGACTTTAACCGCCATCTGCAAATCTGCCCTGAAGCGCAGCTTGGCCTGGCGGAGCAGCTGCTGCTCGGGGTGGTGGATACCGCAATGCTGGCGCAAAACGCGATGACGGCGGCGGAGTCGCTGGGACTGGGTGGCGTCTACATCGGCGGCATCCGTAACAGCATTGAGGCGGTGACCGAACTGCTGCAGCTGCCGAAGCACGTTCTGCCGCTGTTTGGCCTGTGCCTCGGCTGGCCGGCGGATAACCCGGACGTCAAGCCGCGCCTGCCTGCGGCGATGGTGGTGCATGAAAACCACTATCAGCCGGTCGATCAAGAGGTGCTGGCGCAGTACGACGAAGAGCTGGCGAATTACTACCTCAGCCGCGCGACCAATAATCGTCGTGATACCGGGAGCGACCATATCAGGCGCACCATCATCAAGGAAAACCGTCCGTTTATTCTCGACTATTTGCATAAACAGGGCTGGGCGACGCGATAAGTCCATTCATCCTGCGCCTGCCTGCGTGTATGATACGCAGGCTTTTACCGGATTATGTCTGAGAGGTGCAGGGTGAAAATTGCCATATTGTCCCGGGATGGAACGCTCTTTTCCTGTAAACGCCTGCGTGAAGCGGCGGAGCAGCGCGGCCATCAGGTAGAAATCCTCGACCCGCTGTCCTGCTATATGAATATCAGCCCGGCGGCCTCCTCCATTCACTATAAAGGGCGTCAGCTGCCGCACTTTGACGCGGTTATCCCGCGTATTGGCTCGGCAATCACCTTCTATGGCACCGCCGCCCTGCGCCAGTTTGAGCTGCTCGGCAGTTATCCGCTGAATGAATCCGTGGCCATTACCCGGGCGCGCGACAAACTCCGCTCTTTGCAGCTGCTGGCCCGTCAGGGGATCGACCTGCCCATTACCGGCATTGCCCACTCGCCCGACGACACCAGCGATCTGATCGAGATGGTGGGCGGTGCGCCGCTGGTGGTCAAGCTGGTGGAGGGCACCCAGGGGATTGGCGTGGTGCTGGCCGAAACCCGTCAGGCAGCAGAGAGCGTGATCGATGCCTTTCGCGGCCTGAACGCGCACATTCTGGTGCAGGAGTACATTCAGGAGGCGAAAGGGCGGGACATTCGCTGTCTGGTGGTGGGCGATGAAGTGGTTGCGGCCATCGAACGTCAGGCCAAAGAGGGCGATTTTCGCTCCAACCTGCACCGGGGGGGCGTTGCCCGGATGGTGGAGATCACCGCGCGCGAGCGGGAGATCGCACTGCTTGCCGCCCAGACGCTGGGGCTCGATATTGCCGGGGTCGATATCTTACGTGCCGATCGCGGGCCGCTGGTGATGGAGGTTAACGCCTCACCGGGGCTGGAAGGCATTGAGAAAACCACCGGTATTGATATCGCCGGGAAGATGATCGGCTGGATAGAGCGCCAGGCCACGCCGGAGTTTTGTCTGAAAACGGGCGGATAACTGACCTGCCACGCACTGTTATTTTTTAAGAGGTTCCACCGTTATGGATTCACTCGTAGTACCGACACTTGATACCTTGCGCCACTGGCTCGACAACATGGGCGTTAGCTTTTTTGAATGCGACACCTGCCAGGCGCTGCACCTGCCGCACATGCAAAACTTTGACGGCGTGTTTGATGCCAAGCTCGATCTGATTAACGACGTCATTCTTTTTTCCGCGCTGGCGGAGGTTAAACCCTCGGCATTGCTGGCCTTAGCATCGGATTTATCCGCCATCAATGCCAGTTCTTTGACGGTGAAAGCATTTCTCGATATACAGGACGATAATCTGCCAAAACTGGTGGTTTGCCAGTCTTTCAACGCAGCCGTCGGGCTGACTTTCCCGCAGTTCGCGGCCTTCATTCAGCAGAGCGAAGAGCAGATCTCCATGGTGATGCTTGAAGCCAGCGCCCATCATCTGTTGTACAACGCCGAAGAGGGCGCTGAGCAACCTGAAACGTCGGGCAATTTTCTGCACTAAAGCTGTCTGACTTTTAGGCAGTCGCTGTCGTGGCGGCTGCATAACACCCTCTTTTCTGCTGGATTTAACCTTTCTTTAAAGAATTATTCACCGCCATCCCGCCAATTCGGCTTATCACATAGACATTTACTGCATAAAAAATTGTTAAAAGGCGTTTTTTAATCTGAGCTATAGCTACGGAGACAAGCTACAGTTTATTCTTGCGATGCTGTTAAATGCGAGCAGATACTGCCACCTGAGTAACATCTTCTGCTGCAGGCAGAGTGATAAATTATGCACGTTTCTTGCATAGGCTAAGAGTGTTCATTTTTAGCGCGTTTGTTAACGCGCTTTCAGAAGGATTACCGCTATGATCGCTTTAAATAAAAAATGGTTATCGGGTCTGGTTGCAGGTGCTCTGATGGCTGTCTCTGCCGGCACGCTTGCTGCGGAACAAAAAACGCTGCATATCTATAACTGGTCTGATTATATTGCCCCGGACACGGTGGCGAATTTTGAAAAAGAGACCGGCATTAAAGTCGTCTATGACGTCTTCGATTCCAACGAAGTGCTGGAAGGCAAACTGATGGCGGGCAGCACCGGCTTCGATCTGGTCGTGCCGTCAGCCAGCTTCCTTGAGCGTCAGCTCTCTGCCGGCGTGTTCCAGCCGCTGGATAAAAGCAAACTGCCGGGCTGGAAAAACCTCGACCCCGAGCTGCTGAAGCTCATCGCCAAACACGATCCGGACAACAAGTACGCCATGCCGTACATGTGGGCGACCACCGGCATCGGCTATAACGTCGAAAAAGTGAAACAGGTGCTGGGTGCCGATGCGCCGGTGAACAGCTGGGATCTGGTGCTGAAGCCAGAGAACCTCGAGAAACTGAAAAGCTGCGGTGTCTCCTTCCTCGATGCTCCGGAAGAGGTGTTTGCCACCGTCCTGAACTACCTCGGCAAAGATCCAAACAGCACCAAAGCGGATGACTACACCGGCCCGGCCACAGACCTGCTGCTGAAGCTGCGTCCTAACATCCGTTACTTCCACTCGTCCCAGTACATTAACGATCTGGCGAACGGCGATATCTGCGTGGCTATCGGCTGGGCAGGTGACGTCTGGCAGGCGGCTAACCGCGCCAAAGAGGCAAAAAATGGCGTGAATATCGCTTATTCGATCCCGAAAGAGGGGGCGATGGCCTTCTTCGACGTCTTCGCGATGCCTGCTGATGCAAAAAACAAAGACGAAGCCTATCAGTTCCTGAACTATCTGCTGCGTCCGGACGTTATTGCCCACATCTCTGACCACGTCTTCTACGCCAACGGTAACAAAGAGGCCACCTCACTGGTCAGCGCCGAAGTACGTGACAACCCGGGTATCTACCCGCCGGCAGACGTGCGCGCCAAGATGTTCACCCTGAGCGTCCAGGAGCCGAAAATCGACCGCGTCCGTACCCGTGCGTGGACGAAAGTGAAAAGCGGTAAATAACCGCTCCTCGTAGGCCGGGCAAGCGTAGCGCCCCCGGCAACAGGCGCACCGTTCTGGTGCGCCTGCACCAATTTGATTGATGCCGGAGAGCACCCCGTGAACGACGCGATCCCCCGCCCGCAGGCGAAAACCCGTAAAGCGCTGACCCCGCTGCTGGAAATCCGTAACCTGACCAAATCTTTTGATGGTCAGAATGCCGTGGATGATGTCAGCCTGACTATCTACAAAGGCGAAATTTTTGCCCTGCTGGGTGCATCTGGCTGCGGGAAATCGACGTTGCTGCGCATGCTGGCCGGGTTCGAACAGCCCAGCGCCGGGCAGATTATGCTCGACGGCGTTGACCTCTCGCAGGTACCGCCGTATCAGCGTCCCATCAATATGATGTTCCAGTCTTATGCGCTGTTCCCGCACATGACCGTGGAGCAGAACATCGCCTTTGGCCTGAAGCAGGACAAAATGCCGAAAGCCGAGATCGCCGGCCGCGTGGCCGAAATGCTGAGCCTGGTGCATATGCAGGAGTTTGCGAAGCGTAAGCCGCACCAGCTCTCGGGCGGGCAGCGTCAGCGCGTGGCCCTGGCCCGAAGCCTGGCGAAACGGCCAAAACTGCTGCTGCTGGATGAGCCGATGGGGGCGCTGGATAAAAAACTGCGCGACCGCATGCAGCTGGAAGTGGTGGATATTCTGGAGCGCGTCGGCGCGACCTGCGTGATGGTGACTCACGACCAGGAAGAGGCGATGACCATGGCCGGACGCATTGCGATCATGAACCGCGGCAAGTTCGTGCAGATTGGCGAGCCGGAAGAGATCTACGAGCACCCGACCACCCGCTACAGCGCCGAATTTATCGGCTCCATGAACGTCTTCGAAGGGCTGCTGAAAACGCGTGAAGAGGACGGGCTGGTGATCGACTCGCCGGGCCTTATCCACCCGCTGAAGGTCGCCGCCGACAACTCGGTGGTGGACAACGTGCCGGTGTACGTAGCGCTGCGCCCGGAGAAAATCACACTCTGCGACGCGCCGCCTGCCGATGGCTATAACTTTGCGGTGGGGGAGGTGGTGCATATTGCCTATCTGGGCGATCTCTCCATCTATCATGTCCGTCTGAAGAGCGGACAGATGATCAGCGCCCAGCTGCAGAACACTTACCGCTACCGTAAAGGGCTGCCGACCTGGGGCGACGAAGTGCGTCTCTGCTGGGAAGCGGACAGCTGCGTTGTGCTGACGGTATAAGGAACGGCGATGAACAAACCTGAACCTGTGACCCGCCCCGCTGCGGGCATTGATACCAGCTGGCTGACGCGGATGCAGATGGCCCACGGGCGCAAGCTGGTGATCGCCCTCCCTTACGTGTGGCTGATCCTGCTGTTCCTGCTGCCGTTCCTGATTGTGTTTAAAATCAGCCTGGCCGAGATGGCACGCGCGATCCCGCCCTACAGCGACCTGGTGGAGTGGGACGACAGCCAGCTGTCGATCATGCTCAACCTGGGCAACTTCCTGCAGCTGACCGACGATCCGCTCTATTTTGAGGCCTATCTGCAGTCCCTGCAGGTGGCGGCTGTCTCGACGATCTGCTGTCTGCTACTGGCCTACCCGCTGGCCTGGGCGGTGGCCCACAGCAAGCCCTCGACGCGTAATATCCTGCTGCTGCTGGTGATTTTACCCTCGTGGACCTCGTTCCTGATCCGCGTTTATGCCTGGATGGGGATCCTGAAGAACAACGGCGTGCTGAACAACTTTCTGCTGTGGCTGGGGGTTATCGATCAGCCGCTGACCATTCTGCACACCAATCTGGCGGTCTATATCGGCATTGTGTACGCCTATCTGCCGTTTATGGTTCTGCCGATTTACACCGCCCTGACGCGCATCGACTACTCGCTGGTAGAAGCGGCGCTGGATCTCGGTGCCCGTCCGATGAAAACCTTCTTCAGCGTCATCGTGCCCCTGACCAAAGGCGGGATTATCGCCGGGTCGATGCTGGTGTTTATTCCGGCGGTGGGGGAGTTCGTGATCCCGGAACTGCTCGGCGGCCCGGACAGCATTATGATTGGCCGCGTGCTATGGCAGGAGTTCTTTAACAACCGCGACTGGCCGGTGGCCTCGGCGGTGGCGATCGTGATGTTGCTCCTGCTGATCGTGCCGATCATGTGGTTCCACAAGTACCAGCAGAAACAGATGGGAGATCACGGATGAACAACTTACCGGTAGTACGCTCGCCGTGGCGGATCCTGATCCTGGTGATTGGCTTTACGTTCCTGTATGCCCCGATGCTGATGCTGGTGATCTACTCCTTCAACAGCTCCAAATTAGTGACGGTGTGGGCAGGCTGGTCCACGCGCTGGTACGGGGAGCTGTTCCGCGACGAGGCGATGATGAGCGCCGTGGGGTTAAGCCTGACCATTGCCGCCTGCGCGGCGACGATGGCGGCGATCCTCGGCACTATCGCCGCGGTGGTGATGGTGCGCTTTGGCCGTTTCCGCGGCGCCAACGGTTTTGCCTTTATGATCACCGCCCCGCTGGTGATGCCCGACGTGATCACCGGCCTGTCGCTGCTGCTGCTGTTTGTGGCGATGGGGCACGCCATTGGTTGGCCGTCGGATCGCGGCATGCTGACCATCTGGCTGGCCCACGTCACCTTCTGCACCGCCTATGTGGCGGTGGTGATCTCCTCGCGGCTGCGCGAGCTGGATCACTCCATTGAAGAGGCGGCGATGGATCTCGGGGCGACGCCGCTGAAGGTGTTCTTCATCATCACCCTGCCGATGATCATGCCGGCGGTGGTCTCCGGCTGGCTGCTGGCCTTTACCCTGTCGCTCGACGACCTGGTGATCGCCAGCTTTGTCTCCGGCCCGGGGGCGACCACGCTGCCGATGCTGGTCTTCTCCAGCGTGCGCATGGGGGTCAACCCGGAGATTAACGCCCTGGCAACGCTGATCCTGGGCGTGGTCGGCATTATCGGCCTGATTGCCTGGTATCTGATGGCGCGGTCTGAAAAACAGCGCCAGCGCGATATCCAGCGTGCAAGACGCGGCTGAAGCTCCTAAAATCTGCAAAGAAGCGTAATTGAGATGCCGCGTTATCGCGGCATCGTTTCATGGAAGACATCACGTTGGGATTTTTCAGCAAAACAAGTCAGTCACATGCCCGTCTGAATGTTCCTGCTCTGGTGCAGGTGGCGGCGCTCGCCATTATTATGATCCGCTGCCTCGATGTATTTATGATTTTCAATACTCTGGGCGTGCGCGGCATGGGCGAGTTCATTCACCGCAGCGTCCAGACATGGAACCTGACGCTGGTCTTTTTCGCCAGCCTGATGCTGGTGTTTATCGAAATTTACTGCGCCTTTTCGCTGGTGAAAGGGCGTAACTGGGCGCGGCTCATCTACCTGCTGACCCAGGTGGTCGCCACCGGCTATCTGTGGGCCGCGTCGCTGGGTTACGGTTATCCGGAACTGTTCAGCATCCCCGGCGAGTCAAAACGCGAGATCTTCCATACCCTGGTGATGCAAAAGCTCCCCGATATCCTGGTGCTCGGCCTGCTGTTTGTGCCCGCGGCCAGCCGACGGTTTTTCCGTCTGCAATAACGTGTATAATCGCTGCCCCCAGACGTATTAAGGTTTCGTTATGCAGTGCGCACTCTATGACGCCGGTCGCTGCCGCTCCTGCCAGTGGATAGAACAGCCGGTCTCTTCTCAACTTTCCGCCAAAATGGCCGACCTGCAGACCTTGCTGTCTGACCTGCCGGTGGCGGAGTGGTGCGCGCCGGTCAGCGGGCCGGAACAGGCATTTCGCAATAAAGCCAAAATGGTGGTCAGCGGCAGCGTCGAAAAACCGCTGCTCGGAATGCTCCACCGGGACGGCACCCCTGTCGATCTGACCGACTGCCCGCTCTATCCAGCCTCGTTTGTCCCGGTCTTTGCCGCCCTGAAACCCTTTATTGCCCGCGCGGGTCTCACGCCCTACAACGTGGAGCGCAAGCGCGGCGAGCTGAAGTACATTCTGCTCACCGAAAGCCAGCTTGATGGCGTGATGATGCTACGCTTCGTGCTGCGCTCGGACGCCAAGCTGCCTCAGCTGCGCGCGGCGCTGCCGTGGCTCCAGGAACAGCTGCCGCAGCTGAAGGTGATCACCGCCAACATTCAGCCGGTACATATGGCGATCATGGAGGGCGACGAAGAGATCTTCTTCACTGAACCCCAGGCGCTGGCAGAACGTTTCAACGACGTGCCGCTGTGGATCCGCCCGAAGAGCTTCTTCCAGACCAACCCGACCGTCGCCAGCCAGCTGTACGCCACCGCCCGCGACTGGGTGCGTGGGCTTCCGGTGAATCATATGTGGGATCTGTTTTGCGGCGTCGGCGGCTTTGGCCTGCACTGCGCCACCCCGGAGATGAAGCTGACCGGGATTGAGATTTCCGCCGAGGCGATCGCCTGCGCGACCCAGTCGGCTACCGAACTGGGGTTAACGAATCTGCATTTCCAGGCACTCGATTCGACGCAGTTCGCTACCGGCCAGGGCAACGTGCCGGACCTGGTGCTGGTTAACCCGCCGCGCCGCGGCATCGGCAAGGCGCTGTGCGACTACCTGAGCCAGATGGCCCCGGATTTTATTATCTACTCCAGCTGCAATGCCCAGACGATGGCGAAAGATCTCCGCGAACTTCCGGGCTATCGCCTTGCGCGCGTGCAGCTGTTCGATATGTTCCCCCATACCGCGCACTATGAAGTGCTGACCCTGTTAGTTAAGTCCTGAGCCACTGCCCGGCGGCGCTGCGCTTGCGCGGGCCTACGGGTTTTGTCGGCCCGCGCAATCTTAAACAAAATGTGAACGTTTCCCGCCGCGGAAATCGGGTAAGCTTTACCTGTTAAGATTTAATAAGGCTGACCGATGAAGCAGATCCTGCTGGTGGAGGACGATGGCGATATCGCCGCGTTACTGCGCCTCAATTTAGAAGACGAAGGTTACGTAATTACCCACGAGGCGGACGGGGGCAGGGCGCTGCACCTGCTCGGGCAAGCCCACTGGGATGCGGTGATCCTCGACCTGATGCTGCCCAACGTTGACGGGCTGACCCTCTGCCGGGCTATCCGCCAGCGCGACCACTACCTGCCGGTGATTATCATCAGCGCCCGCAGCAGCGAAACCGAGCGCATTCTGGGCCTTGAAACCGGGGCTGATGACTACCTCGCTAAACCCTTCTCGGTGCAGGAGCTGGTGGCGCGGATCCGGGCGCTGTTCCGCCGTCAGCAGGCGATGGGCCAGCAGTCCTCCGGGCTTATTACCGCCCACGGTCTGACCATCGACCCGCTGGCTCGCAGCGTCCTGCTGCACGGCGAGGGGGTGGATCTCACCCCGCGTGAATTCGATCTACTCTACTTTTTCGCCCGTCATCCCGGGGAGGTCTTCTCCCGCCTGGCCCTGCTTGAACAGGTGTGGGGATATCAGCACGAAGGCTACGAACACACCGTCAATACCCACATCAACCGCCTGCGGGTAAAAATTGAGAAAGACGCCGCCGAGCCGGAGGTGATCCGCACCGTCTGGGGCAAAGGCTACCGGTTTGCCAGGGAGGCGGAATGACGCGTCGTCTCACCCTGCTGTTTATCCTGTTGCTGACGGGCTGTGCGGCAGTGGCCTGCGCGGTGCAGCTCTGGACCAGCATGCAGTACGGGAATGCCATGGTGCAGCGTCTCTCCGGCGGGCTGGCGCAGCACATCGCCCAGCGTGAAACCCTGCTGGATGCCAACGGGCAGGTCGATCGCACCCGGCTCAAGCCGCTGTTCGACAGGCTGATGACCTTTAACCCCAGCGTGGAGCTCTACATCCTCTCCCCGGACGGGGAGATCCTCGCCGATGCTGCGCCGCCGGGGCATATCAAGCGGCAAAAGCTCACTGTTGCGCCGGTGCAGCAGTTTCTCAGCGGCGGGATGATGCCGGTCTACGGGGACGATCCCCGCACCCTGACGGGAGAGAAGGTCTTCAGCGCCGTGCCGCTGCATCAGGACGGCGTACTGCGCGGCTATCTGTACATTATTTTGCAGGGGGAAGAGCTGAACGCGCTGGCGGAGCGGGCGTGGCAGAAAACGCTATGGAGCACGGTGCTCTGGTCGCTGCTGCTGGTGGCCCTTTTCGGCGCGCTGGCGGGCGGCCTGGTCTGGTACTGGGTGACCCGGCCGGTGAAGCAGTTAACCGACGAGGTGAGTGGCCTCGATCGCGAAAGTATGCACGTCATCAAGCAGCTGGCCGCCCAGCCTCCGCAGGCCGCTCCGTCGGACGAAGTGGCCCTGCTGCGTAACACCTTTATCGAACTGGCGCAGCAGATTGCCAGCCAGTGGGATCAACTGGCTGACAGCGACCGGCAGCGCCGGGAGTTTATCGCCAATATCTCTCACGATCTGCGCACTCCGCTGACCTCCCTGCTGGGGTATCTGGAGACCCTGTCGCTGAAAGCCGGCACGCTCTCACCGCAGGAGACCCAGCACTATCTCTCTATCGCCCTGCGTCAGGGGCACAAAGTTCGCCATCTTTCCCAGCAGCTGTTTGAGCTGGCGCGCCTGGAGCACGGCAGCATCAAGCCGCAGCGGGAGCGCTTTGCCATCGGAGAGCTGATCTCCGACGTAGCGCAAAAGTTTGACCTGGCGGTGGAGACCCGCCAGCTCCGGCTGCATATCGATGTGCCGCGCCAGCTGCCGATGATCAATGCCGATCTGTCGATGATCGAGCGGGTAGTGACTAATTTGCTGGATAACGCTATTCGCCATACCCCACCGGGCGGCGAGATCGGGCTGAAAGTGTGGCTGGAGGGCGAGCAGGTGCAGGTGGAGGTGAATGACAGCGGGCCGGGGGTTGATGCACATCTGCGCGATCGGCTTTTTATGCGGCCATCGGCGCTGAGTCAGCAGGCGGCGCGGGATAATCGCGGCGGTCTGGGGTTATTGATTGTGAAACGAATGCTGGAGCTGCACGGGGGCGGGATCAGGTTAATGGAGGCGGGTCAGGGCGCAATATTTCGTTTTTATGTGCCGTTATAAAAACGCCGGGTGGCGCTAACGCTTACCCGGCCTACAAAAACCCTGGGGCCCGTAGGCCCGGTAAGGCGAAGCCGCCACCGGGCATCAGACCGCACAGCCCGTAGGTCGGGTAAGGCGAAGCCGCCACCCGGCACAACAAACTTACTGCGGGAACCACTGGTCGCTGATTTTCTGATACGTGCCGTCCGCTTTAATCGCTTTCAGGGCGCCGTTCAGTTTCTCCACCAGGGCTTTGTTATCCGGACGCACTGCAATGCCCAGACCGGTGCCGAAATACTGCGGGTCGGTCACTTTATCGGTAGCGGTGCCCAGCTGCGGGTTGGTTTTCAGCCACTCGTTTACCACCGCCGTGTCGCCAAACACGCCATCGATACGGCCATTCTTCAGGTCGATAATCGCGTTCTGGTAGCTGTCATAGGCTACGGTTTTCACTTCCGGGTGCTTATCCTGGAGGTATTTCTGGTGCGTGGTGCCGTTTTCCATGCCGATGCGTTTGCCTTTCAGCTCATCAAAGGATTTGTAAGCGCCTTTCTTCGCAATCACCACCGCAGAGTTGGCGTAGTACGGGTCGGTGAAAGTCACCTGCTTGCTACGCTCCGGGGTGATGTCCATACCTGAGATCACCGCGTCATATTTTTTGAATTTCAGAGACGGGATCAGGCTGTCAAAGGCGTGGTTAGTAAAGGTGCACTCGGCCTGCATCTGGGTACAGAGCGCTTTCGCCAGGTCGATATCAAACCCGACGATCTGGTTGCTGGCATCCAGCGATTCGAACGGTGGATAAGTCGCAGAAACACCGAAGTTGATTTTATCGGCGGCAGAAGCGCCCGCGGCGAAGGTTGCCAGTAAAGCGGCCAGAACTAACTTTTTCATTGTGAAGCTCCCGTCTGTCAATCTTGTCGTTATATGCCGTGTCTGCGGCTGGGAGTTACAATGCCATTGAATGAATTTGTATGCAATAAAAATGATTAAATATTACTAAAATATAAAAAAAGGCGGACAGTGGTTAGACTTGTCCGCCTTCTTTAATCACATTGTATGCAGTTTTAGTTGCGGCGTTCGAACGCCAGCGCTCTACGCTCAACCAGACGCATCAGCAGGGTCAGCAGGCCGTTGACCACCAGGTAAATTAACCCTGCGGCACCAAACACCATTACATCGTAGGTGCGCCCGTACAGCAGCTGTCCGTGGCCCATCACTTCCATCAGGGTGATGGTGTAGGCCAGCGACGTACTCTTGAACACCAGCACCACTTCGTTGGAATACGAGGAGAGGGCGCGCTTGAAGGCGTACGGCAGCAGGATCGCCAGCGTATCTTTCTTGCTCATCCCCAGCGCACCGCACGACTGCCACTGCCCGTCCGGGATGGCGCGGATGGCGCCATAGAACAGCTGGGTGGTATAGGCGGCGCTGTTCAGCGACAGGGCCAGCAGGGCGCAGAGCCACGGCTCGGAGAGCAGATGCCACAGCACCGGATACTCCTGCAGCGTCGGGAACTGGCCCGGGCCGTAGTAAATCAGGAAGATCTGCACCAGCAGCGGGGTGCCGGTAAACAGGGTGATGTAGCCGCGCACGATCCACACCAGCACCGGCGTTTTCAGCGTCAGGATGATGGTGAAAATCAACGCCAGAACCAGCGCCACGATAATCGAGGCGACGGTCAGCGTCAGGCTGGTGTGCAGCCCTTTCATCAGTTCGGGTAAGTAATCCAGCATCAGCCTGGTCTCCGTTCAAAACGCGTCGCACGCAGGTCAATACGCTTGAGAATGTACTGACTGAGCAACGTGATCACCAGGTAGATAGCCGCCGCCACGATGTACCAGGTAAAAGGCTCCTGGGTACGGGTGGCGATGCTTTTGGTCTGCAGCATCAGGTCGTTAACGCTGATTAAGCTCACCAGCGCGGTATCTTTCAGCAGCACCAGCCACTGGTTGCCGAGCCCCGGCAGGGCATGACGCCACATCTGCGGCATCACCAGACGGAAGAAGATTGCCGTTTTCGACAGCCCCAGCGCCTGACCGGACTCCCATTGACCCACCGGCACCGCTTTCAGCGCGCCGCGCAACGTCTGCGAGGCATAGGCGGAGTAGAGCAGGGAGAGCGCGATCACGCCGCACAGGAACGGGCTGACGTCGAAGTTTTCGATCTGCATCTGAATCGGGATCTGCACTACGCCCAGATTGAGCGTAAAGCCGTCCGACAGCATCAGCAGCAGCTGTGACGAGCCGAAATAGATAAACAGCACCACCAGAATTTCCGGCAGGCCGCGAAGAAGGGTCACCAGTGCAGAGCCGGTCCAGGCGACAGGTCGCCACTTAGCCGACTCCCACACGGCAAAGATCATCGCCAGCACCAGGCCGATGATCAGCGCACAAACGGCAAGGCCGACGGTCATCCCGGCGGCGCTTGCTAATGGAAAAATTTCGTTCATCAGTTCTTACTTCTGGAACCATTTTTTGTAGATGGAATCGTACGTGCCATCTTTCTTCACTTTTTCCAGCGCGGTGTTGAATTTCTGCTGCAGCGCGGTGTTGCCCTGGCGCACGGCAATGCCCAGGCCGGTGCCGAAGTAATCTTTATCCGTCACTTTATCGCCAACCGCAGCCAGCTTGTCGTTGGCCTTCAGCCATTCGGTCACCACCGCGTTATCACCAAAGACCGCGTCGATACGGCCGTTTTGCAGATCCAGACGGGCATTCTGGTAGCTGTCGTATGGCACGGTAGTGATTTCCGGGTGCTTATCCATAATGAATTTCTGGTGGGTGGTGCCGTTCTGCACGCCCACTTTCTTGCCTTTCAGCGCTTCGATAGAGGCGTATTTACCCTTCTGACCGATGAACAGGGCAGAGTTCTCATAGTACGGAGTACTGAACAGAACCTGCTTTTCACGTTCCGGAGTGATATCCATACCGGCCATCACCGCGTCGATACGGCGGAATTTCAGGCTTGGGATCAGGCTGTCGAAAGACTGGTTCGCAAAGGTACAGGTGGCGTCGATCTCTTTACACAGGGCGTTAGCCAGATCCACATCGAAGCCGACGATCTTGTTGTTGGCATCCATAGACTCAAACGGAGGGTAGGACGCTTCGGTCGCGAAACGAATGGTCTCAGCGGCTGTTGCAGAGAGGCTAACGCTTGCAAGCAGGGCGGCAATCACTATTTTTTTCATTGTCGTTCTCTCGATTCGATTAGTGAGACAGATAATTTCTGAACGCGTCGGTCTGCGGCTGGGCAAAGCAGCTCGCATCACCTTGCTCTACGATATGACCGTTTTCCATATAGACCACACGACTGGCGGTTTTACGCGCCACTTCCACTTCGTGAGTCACGATCACCTGAGTAATGTTGGTTTCCGCCAGCTCGCGGATGATGCTGACGATCTGGGCGGTGATTTCCGGGTCCAGCGCGGCGGTCGGTTCATCAAACAGCAGCACGGCAGGCTCCATCATCAGGGCGCGGGCAATGGCCACACGCTGCTGCTGACCGCCGGAGAGGTGCAGCGGATAACGGTCGCTGTACGGCTTCAGGCGCAGACGTTCCAGCAGCTTCTCGGCACGGGCCAGCGCCTGCTCTTTAGAGAGGCCCAGCACGCGGCACGGCGCTTCGATCAGGTTCTGCTGAACGGTGAGGTGCGGCCAGAGATTGTACTGCTGAAAGACCATACCGACGTTCTGACGCAGATCGCGGATCGCTTTTTCAGACGGCGCTTTGGCAAAATTAAAGTGATTACCGGCAATATCCAGGGTACCGGAGCGCGGCATTTCAAGCAGATTGAGGACGCGAAGCAGCGAGCTTTTACCCGCGCCGCTTGGGCCTAACAGCACCAGCGTTTCGCCCTCAGGGCAATTCAGTGTGATGTCGAACAGCGCCTGGTGTGCGCCGTAGAAGCAGTTAATGCCGTTTAGTTGAATACTCATCGGGGCAGTCTTTACTCATCCAGGCAATCTATAGCAATTGAGGCCGCAAATAGTACCGTTGACAGAATAGTTATGCAATATTTATGCGTTAAAAGTTAAATATAAACCGAATCTATCCCTAAACATAGCACAAAGTAGCGAGCGGAGATGGCGACGAGAATAAATGTCGGCATTCCTCACGAAATGCCAGACATTTTGCGGGGTTTTATCTGCTTAACGGTTCTCAATAGACTGGCGCAGGGTGCCGGCCGGGGCGTGGACGCTGCCGCCGAGGTAGCGCACGTCATCAATGGCCCAGCACTGGCCTTCACGGATCATCAGCACTTCATCCTGCCAGCTTTCGCTGCCCTGGGTCAGTTTCACCCGCAGCGGAATATTGCGCGCATCGGTATTGGGGATGGTCGAGGCGCTGGCGACTTCAGCCGTTTGCGGCGCGATAGTGCGGCTGGAGAACGGATCGTCTTTCAGCAGGTTTTTATGCTGCGGATCGCGGCTGGCATCGCTCAGCAGCTGGGCCAGGTTATCGCTCAGGTACGGACGCAGCGCGGTCAAATCGTTGCTGCGGTGCGAAATGCGGTAGTCATAGAACTGTTGTGCCACGGCATCCGGACCGCCGGTAATGCAGCTGCCGCTGCGGGTTCCGATATCCTTAAAGGCCGGGGTGACCGGGGTGGTGCAGGCGCTGAGCAGCAGCGCGCAAGGCACTAAAAGCGTCAAAGCAGAATAGCGCATGTTGATTTCCTTATTAGGCTGCAATAATTAACTAACCTTTAAATGATAGCGTAACGATCGGATAATGGTTTTGTTCTTAAACGCTTAGGACCTGGTTCCCGGCATGTAATAAGGAGACAAATATGCAATTTTCAACCACCCCCACTCTGGAAGGACAGCCGATCAGTGAATATTGCGGCGTGGTGACCGGGGAAGCCATTCTCGGGGCCAATATCTTCCGCGACTTTTTTGCCGGTATCCGCGATATCGTCGGCGGCCGCTCCGGCGCCTATGAGAAAGAGCTGCGCAAAGCCCGTGACATCGCCTTTAAAGAGCTGGGCGAGCAGGCGAAGGCGCTGGGCGCCGATGCCGTGGTGGGTATCGATATCGACTACGAAACCGTCGGCAAAGACGCCAGCATGCTGATGGTCAGCGTCAGCGGTACGGCGGTGAAAACGCGCCGATGAAGCCAGCCCTTGTGCCCGTCCTGCTGGCGCTGCTGCTGGCAGGCTGTGCGACTGAAAAAGGCGTCGTGGATAAAGGCGGCTATGAGCTGGATACCCGGCGTCAGGCCCAGGCGGCTTATCCCCGTATTAAGGTACTGGTGATCCACTACACCGCCGACGACTTTGACAGCTCCCTCGCGACCCTGACCGATAAAAACGTCAGCTCCCACTATTTGATCCCGGCGGTCCCGCCGCAGCACAACGGCAAGCCGCGGATCTGGCAGCTGGTGCCGGAGCGCGAGCTGGCCTGGCACGCCGGGGTCAGCTTCTGGCGCGGCGCGACCCGGATTAATGACACCTCAATTGGTATTGAGCTGGAAAACCGTGGCTGGCAAAAAAGCGACGGCCAGAAACGCTTCGTCCCCTTTGAGCCGGCGCAGATCGCCGCCCTGATCCCGCTGGCGAAGGACATTATTCAGCGTTACGACATCAAGCCGCAGAACGTGGTGGCCCATGCAGATATCGCCCCGCAGCGCAAAGACGATCCGGGGCCGCTGTTTCCCTGGCAGGCGCTGGCGCAGCAGGGAATTGGTGCCTGGCCGGATCCGGCCCGGGTGGCGTTTTACCTGAACGGACAGCCACGTTATCAACCTGCGGATCCGGCCGTATTGCTCGATTTATTATCCCGGTACGGCTACGAGGTACCGGAGAATATATCTTTGGCCCAGCAGAAAAGGGTCATTATGGCGTTTCAAATGCATTTCCGCCCGCAGGTCTGGAATGGCCTGGCAGATGTCGAAACGGTCGCTATTGCCGAAGCCTTACTCGAAAAGTACGGTCAGCGCTAGCCCTCAAAATCAGTGGGTTAGCGCTTTTTTCTCATATTGGCTTAAGATTAATCTTAAGTTCATTTTAAATTAACTTTTAGTAAATTGACTTAAAAGTACCCACATTTAAGATAGCTCCATAGCTTGCTAAGCAATTCAGCAAATAAATATGGATTGAGACTTACTCTCATCTGAATATATCTTCTTATTTTATCTGGACTCGGTCTCGTATATCCGTTGCGACATCACTTTCGCAGTGGCTCTTTTATCTACAATTAATAACAGGCACAATAATGTTAAGCATATATGGAAAAAACTGTCGTCCGCAGGAAGCGATAGACGCTATTATTGCGGCGACCGCTGAATATCCAGAAAAAACGCTAAAGAAATGGCAGAAAATCATTACCGCGGATGTGAACTACATCCATATCGTCATTAGCGGCGAAGTCGAAATTCGTCGTGTCTCCGATGAGTTAAGTATGTTTACCATGCGCAGCGCGGGTTTTCTGGGTGTCTCATCTATCTACAATAAAGCGTCGTATATGTATGGTATTGCCCGCGATACGACGGTTATTCGCACCATCAGGAAAGATGAGTTTGAGCGCCTGATCGGTGAGAAAAATCTCTGGCCGCAGTTCAGCCAAATCCTTGTCTGGTATATTGGCCTGCTCAGCAAGCGTGATGATATTCTGGTTGCCCGCAGCGCGTACTCTGTGGTGCGTGAATTTTTGCTGGAAATTAATGAATTAATTATTTACCAGAATCGTGACGTCAATGTTTATGACTATATTCAGGAATATACCAACCTGGCCCGTAGCACGATTATTAAAATCCTCTCAGACCTGAAAAAAGGTCACTATATTGTGGTGGAAAAAGGTAAGCTGAAAAATATTACCAGCCTGCCGGAACGCTACTGAACATCCTGCTTCAGATCTCCATGGGTTAACGCCGATGGAGATTTTTTTTGCCCTGTCGTTGGCCCTTGCGCCGATATGCGCTCGGATCTTAACGTCGTTGTCCGATCGATAAGCCTCTCCCCCGTCAGCGTACCGGATTGCGTCTCGTCAACGGGATCCCCGGGCATTTTTCCCTGCGAATAATCCTCCTGTTGCTCTTTCAGGGCCTGCATAAACCGCGCTTTCAACGAGCCTGACCCGGTTTCGGGCGGCGAGACATGCGTGTCGGGCAAGGGTTCGCTGGAGATATCGCTGTCCGGGGGCTGCTGCCAGTCGGCGCCAGCGTCCATTACCAGCGGATCGCTCTTTGGCAGCGGCGGGGCGTTGACTTCCGCGGCTTCAGGTTGCGGCGCCGGGAAGGGTCTGGAGATGTAGACATAATGCATATCGGAGAGCTGAGTATCAGGCTGGGCGACGCTTACCGGCTGCGGTGTGGGCGTCGGGTGGCGCAGGTGCCAGTAAAGGTGCGCGTACAGCCCGGCGACCAGCATCGCGCCCAGGCAGCATAAGCTGATCAGGCTTGTGAAGGCGATCCTGGTCAGTGAGGGAAGGCGATAAGAGAACCAGACCGCCTCACCGGTCTGGAAGCTGCGCTGTGCAGCAAGACAAATCGTGGACATTATTGGGCTTTTCCTTTCGCCAGCGTTTGCGGGGGAGTATCCGTCACCGGCGTTACAATCGCGGGTGTGGTGTTATTGATGCGCATCAGCTGCATTAGCGTCTCTTCGCCGGGCATACCGTCGACGTTGAGCCGGGCGCTGGACTGGAATTCGCGGGTTCGCTTCACCAGCGCCCGGGTCCATGTTTGCGCGTGCGTTTCCGGCTCGTGCAGGGCCTGGCTGAGTTGGGCATCGATCCAGCGCACATCCTCGCTGCTGCTGGCCGCCCCGATTGCCGTTTTCCCTGCCGGGGAAAGACGGTGCAATAACGTATAGTTTCCTGTCGCATGGGTGGTAAACCAGCTGCGCTTCACCTGCCACGTGCGGTTATTCATCAGCAGATCGAGCGAATCTGCACCCACCCGCGCCACCACCGCATAATTCAGGTGATCCCCGGTTTTCAGTTCGCTCACCCAGGGATAGCCCCCTTTCTCCAGCGTGGCGAGCGGCGCATTGCCCTGCTTACAGGCGAGGTTCACCCGGGCGGCATTCTGACAGAGCGCCTCTTCTGCGGAAGGATCATAGCCCCACATGGCGTAGAGCTGATGCATGGCGTCCGGCAGGTTGACCACCTCATTGTCCATCTGTGGCTGTACGGGGGCTTGCGGGGCGTGAGTCAACCGCTTCCAGCTCGCAGGAACCGGCGGCTGCACGGGCAGCATGGCGCTGAGAGTGGAGGAGAAATGCCAGCCGCAGGCGGCAAACAGCACGCTGGCAAACAGACCAACCGTTGCCAGCGTTTTGCGATGAGTGGGGCGCGGCAGCACTTCACCCGCCGCCAGGCGCAGATGACGTGAGCCTACCGCGGCGGCACGTTCGGTCCAGGCTGCCAGCAGCGACAGGTGCGCCAGCGCGTTCAGCTTGCTGACGGAGCCGTGGCTCAGGGCATGCATGCGGCGCACGCGGGCAGGGCTAAAGGGCGATGTGTCGGCACCATGCTCCAGCGTCTGCGCCTGAACATAGCGCAATGTTTCGCGGCAGGTGAGCGGGCGCAGCGTATGGCGGGTATGCACGCGGGACGCCAGGCCGGAACGGGTCATCAGACGCGCGTCCTGGTCGGGCGTGCCGGTCAACACCAGCGTCAGCGGCAGCCCGCACTCCTGCGCGCGTGAAAGCAGCATCCCCAGCGTGTCCCAGCCATTATCCCGCAGCGCCTGAACGGCGGCGATCGTCAGCACCAGGCCGGTTGTTTTGCAGGCGGGGTATTTTTCCTGCCACTGATGCAGCACGGCATCAATGGCGTGCAGCCTGCTTTTGGCCTCTTTTGCGCTGGCGCTGAGTTTATACAGCAGGGCTTTCGCGCTCAGGGTCGGAAAGGCATTAATCGCCACCCCCGCAGGAGAGGTTACCAGTAATTGACCGGTGAAAGCGTTCAGTAGCGTCTCGTCATCGCTGAACAGGGCCGCAATACCGGCAAGGGTCGACTTCTCTGCCAGCATGCCGAAGACATCCTGATGATAAGACGCAAAGAAGTCGCCACAGGCGCGGGTCGCACTCCTGAAGGGCGGGCGGACAAATTTAAAATGACTCTGATACATAACGCTTCACCCTGGTAATTCATATCACTGATATTCAGCCAGGAAAGTACGAGAGGCGACGCAGTGGGTCAATTTTTCCGCAGGAGAAAAATAACCTTTTATAACCGCTTAACACCGGGGTTTTTAAGGGTCAATATTTTTCTGCATTAAAGTTAATGGCAAAGCAGATGGAGCCATCAGGCCGGCATTATTACTATTTTCGGGTGTTACAGGTGCAGCGCCAGGCTGCAAATTCCTGCATTTGCTAAAAGGCCCGTTAAATAATGAAAATGCAGCTCTATTCCCGATTTATTGCGCCCTGCGTGATGTTTGTCTTACTGCTGTTTAGCGGTCATCAGGGATATGTCGTCTTTAAAGCTTATAAAAAAGGCACGGACCCCGTCCCGGGTAATGCGCCAGAGCAGCCCCGCACAGGTCAACAGGGACAGACGTTTGCCCTGTTTCAGCCTGCGGTTAATCAGACCACGCCGCAGCAGGCGGAGAAAAAGTCAATTTCGGCTGAGGTTGACGGGATTATCAGCAGCGATGAAGCCTGGCTCTCCTTCGCGGTGATCAAAACGCCTAACGGACAGCAAAGTTACCGCGAAGGCGAGAGTCTCCCGGGCTACAGCGATGCGTGGATTGAAGAGATCAATCCCGACAATGTGGTGGTGAATTATCAGGGGGATCGTCAGGTGCTGGCGTTAAAGCGTCCCGACTATTTTAAAGGGGAGGTAAATCCCTCTCCGGTGCCAAAACCGAAAAACGATGCCGGGGGCGATAATTTACACCTCGACGACTATTTCGTGCTGAAGCCTTATATGGATAAAGGCCAGCTCGGCGGCTATCAAATAAAGCCGAAAAATGCCTCCTCCTTTTTTAGCCATAGCGGGCTGGAAAAGGGGGATGTGGTAGTGAAAGTGAACGCCGTCGATATGACGCGGGCGGAGCAGGCGAAAAGTATTATTGCCAGCTGGTCGAAAATGAGAGAAGCGGAAGTCGTAGTCAGACGCCACGCTCACCTTGAAAATATTCGGGTTAATGTTTTAAACAATTAACAAGTGTAATGTGATGAAGAAATTTCCCTGGGCATGTATCGCGCTGACCGCCGCGTCGTTGATCTCAAATTCAGTGATGGCGGCGAACTTTAGCGCCAGTTTTAAAAATACCGATATCCGAGAATTTATTGATACGGTAAGTCGCAACCTGAATAAAACCATTCTTGTCGATCCCTCCGTGCAGGGAAACGTATCGGTTAAGACCTATAACGTGCTGACGGAAGAGGAATATTATCAGTTCTTTCTTAGCGTGCTGGATCTGTACGGTCTGTCGGTGATCCCGATGGATAACGGCATGGTGAAGGTGGTGCGCTCCACGGTGGCGCGCACCGCCGGCGTACCGCTGGCCGACAGCAAAAACCCCGGCAAGGGCGACGAGATCATCACCCGCGTGGTGCGGATGGAAAACGTACCGGTACGTGAACTGGCCCCGCTGCTGCGCCAGCTGAACGACGCCTCCGGTATCGGCAACGTCGTGCACTTTGAACCGTCCAACGTACTGCTGTTAACCGGTAAAGCCTCGGTGGTCAACCGGCTGGTGGATCTGGTCGGGCGCGTGGATCGCTCCGGCGTGCAGCGCCGCGAAATCGTGCCGCTGCGCTATGCCTCGGCGAAATCGCTCAGCGACATGTTGAACAACCTCAACAACGAAGAGCAGAAAGGGCAGAACACGCCGCAGCTGACGACCAAAGTGGTGGCCGATGATGAAACCAACAGCCTGATCATCAGCGGCCCGGAAGATGGCCGGGCGCGTACCCGGTCGCTGATTGGCCAGCTCGATCGCGAACAGAATAACGAAGGCAATACCCGGGTCTTCTACCTGAAGTATGCCAGCGCCAGCAAAGTGGTGCCGGTGCTGACCGGGATTGGTGAGCAGCTGAAAGACAAAGCGGGCGCGGCGAAAAGTAAAACCCCGTCCGCCAGCAGCGAGCTGAATATTACCGCGGATGAAGCCACCAACTCGCTGGTGATCACCGCCCAGCCCAACGTCATGAACTCGCTGGAAAAGGTTATCGACAAGCTCGATATCCGCCGCCCACAGGTGCTGGTGGAGGCGATCATTGCTGAAGTGCAGGACGGTAACGGCCTCGACCTCGGCGTGCAGTGGACCGGCAAACACGGCGGGGTGCAGTTTGGCGCCACCGGTCTGCCGATAAGCCAGGTAAAAGCAGGTACCCTGAAGGGCGCCAGCTTTACCGGCATGGCGACCGGCTTCTTTAACGGCGATTTTGGCGCCCTGATGACCGCGCTCTCCACCGACGGTAAAAACGACATCCTGTCGACGCCCAGCGTCGTCACCCTCGATAACAAAGAGGCGTCATTTAACGTCGGTCAGGATGTGCCGGTACTCTCCGGCTCGCAGACCACCAGCGGGGATAACGTCTTTAACTCGGTGGAGCGGAAAACCGTCGGCACCAAGCTCAAGATTGTGCCGCAGATTAACGACGGCGACATCATTCACCTCAAGATTGAGCAGGAAGTCTCCAGCGTTGACGCCAGCGCCACCGAAGATGCGAGCCTCGGCCCAACCTTCAACACCCGTACCATCAATAACGAAGTGATGGTCCACAGCGGGCAGACCGTGGTGCTCGGCGGGCTGATGGAGAACGTCACCAAACAGAACGTCTCGAAGGTGCCGCTGCTGGGGGATATTCCGCTGGTGGGGCAGCTGTTCCGCTATACCTCCCAGGACACCTCGAAGCGCAACCTGATGGTCTTTATTCATACCACCGTTCTGCGCGACGACGACACCTACAGCGCGTCGTCGAAAGAGAAATATGACCAGATCCGCGCCCGTCAGCAGCAGCGGCTGGAAGAGAGCAAGTTCGGCATCGTCGCCCCTGAAGGCAATGCCGTTCTGCCCGACTACCCGGCGATGACAGGCACGGCGACGGTGAAAAACCGCAACCCCTTTAAAGAGTAAGGACGAGGCGCAACATGGACGAAATGCAACTGAGTCACGATCTCTGCAGTAGTAACTACGCCCGGGAGCACGGGATCCTCTTTTATCAGGGGCAGGTCTGGATGCGCGACGACGCTCCGGCGTTTGCCCTGCTGGAGATGCGCCGGGTGCTGGGGCGATCCTTCTCCCCGACCATTCTGACGGCAGACGCCTTCGACGAAATGCTGGCGAAGGTCTGGCAGCAGAACAGCGGTGTCTCCCAGCAGCTGGTGGACGACATGGATGCCGATATCGACCTGCTGGCGTTAACCGAGGAGATCCCCGACAACGAAGATCTGCTGGATAACGACGAAAACTCGCCGGTGATCCGCCTGATCAACGCCATTCTTGGCGAAGCGGTGAAGGACGGCGCGTCAGATATTCATATTGAAACCTTTGAGCGCACCCTGAGCATCCGCTTTCGCGTCGACGGCGTGCTGCGACCGGTGCTGCAACCGGCGCGCAAGCTCGCGCCGCTGCTGGTGTCGCGCATTAAGGTCATGTCGAAGCTCGATATCGCCGAAAAACGCCTGCCGCAGGATGGGCGTATCTCGCTGCGGATCGGGCGCAAGGCCATCGACGTGCGTGTCTCCACCATTCCGTCGCAGTATGGCGAGCGGGTGGTGATGCGTCTGCTGGATAAAAGCAACCTCCAGCCGGACATTAATAAGCTGGGGCTGATCGATCACGAGCTGGCCCAGCTCAAGGCGCTGATTGCCCGTCCGCACGGCATTATCCTGGTCACCGGGCCGACCGGCTCCGGGAAAAGCACCACCCTTTACGCCATCCTGTCGGCGCTGAACGGCCATGAACGCAATGTCCTGACCGTCGAAGATCCGATTGAGTACGAGCTGGAAGGGGTAGGGCAGACCCAGGTTAACCCGCGCGTGGACATGACCTTTGCCCGCGGCCTGCGCGCCATCCTGCGCCAGGATCCGGACGTGGTGATGATCGGCGAGATCCGTGACGGCGAAACCGCGCAGATCGCGGTGCAGGCCTCCCTGACCGGTCACCTGGTGATGTCCACCCTGCACACCAACAGCGCCGCCGGGGCCATTACCCGTCTGCGCGATATGGGGCTGGAGTCCTTTTTAATCGGATCATCGTTGCTCGGTGTCATTGCCCAGCGTCTGGTGCGTCGGCTCTGCACCCACTGCCGCACCACCAGTCCGCTGGATGACAATGAAAAAGCGCTGTTCAGCTTTATGGCCATTACCCCGAAGGCGATCTGGCGCGCGGTGGGCTGTGAGCACTGCCGCCAGAGCGGCTATCAGGGACGTGCGGGGATCCATGAGTTTCTGGTGGTCGACAGCGCCATGCGCCGGGCGATCCATGAAGATAAAGACGAAATGGCGATCGAAACCCAGCTCTTCAAACAGGCGCACAGCCTGCGCGAAAACGGTCTGCTGAAGGTGATCTCCGGCATCACTTCGCTGGAAGAGGTGATGCGCGTCACCGCCGAACGTGGGGGTGAGGAATAATGGCATGGTATGCGTGGACCGCGACCGACGCGGCGGGTAAAACCCGGCGCGGCACCCTGCAGGCCGAGGGGCAAAAGCAGGTGCGTCAGGCGCTGCGCGAGCAAAAGCTGATGCCGCTGACCATTACCCTGACCCGGGAAAAATCCGCTGCCGGCAGCGCACAGAAAGGGATCAAGCTCTCAACGCCGGACCTGTCGATGTTTACCCGCCAGCTGTCGACGCTGGTGAACGCCGCGCTGCCGCTGGAGAGCGCCCTGAAGGCCATTGCCCGGCAGTCGGAGGATAAAAAGCTGGCGGCGATGGTGAGTGACATTCGCGACAAGGTGGTGGAAGGGCATACGCTGTTCGACGCCTTCAGCCAGTTTCCCCGCACCTTCGACAAGCTCTACTGCACCCTGGTGATGGCCGGAGAAAAAACCGGCCACCTCGGCGATGTACTGGAGAAGCTGGCGGAGTACAACGAACAGCGCCAGAAGATGAAAAGTAAGCTCACCCAGGCGATTGTCTACCCGATCACCCTGACGGTGGTAGCCATTGCGGTCATCAGTATTTTGCTGGTAGCGGTGGTGCCGCAGGTGATCGAGCAGTTTACCCATATGAAACAGCAGCTGCCGATGACCACCCGCACGCTGATTGCGGTCAGCGATTTCCTGCAGGCGTACGGCATGATCATTGGCGGAGGGCTGGCGGCGGGCGCGATCGGCTTTAAAGGCTGGCTGAAGAAAACCCGCAATCGCTTCATCTGGCACTGCTGGCTGGTGAAAAATGCCCCGATTAAAAAGCTGGTTCGCGCCATCAACAGCGCGCGTTACATCCGCACCCTGAGCATATTGCAGGCCAGTAGCGTTCCGCTTCTGGAGGGGATGTATATCGCGATGGACGGGATTGAAAACCTCTATGCCCGCCAGGTGCTGGAGCAGGCGGCGGATACCGTGCGCCAGGGGGCATCGCTCTGTTCCGCCCTGGAGCAGGCGCAGCTCTTCCCCCCCACCATGCTGTATATGATTGCCTCCGGCGAAGAGAGCGGTGAATTAGGCAACTTAATGGATCGCGCCGCCGAAAATCAGGAATCGGGATTACAGCATCGTATTACCTTAACGCTGTCGGTATTTGAACCGGCGCTGGTGGTCTCCATGGCGACCATTGTTCTCTTTATTGTGATGTCAATATTACAGCCGCTTCTGCAACTTAATAACATGGTAGGTTAAATATGGCGATGAAACGAAAAAACCTGGCGTCCCAGGCGGGCTTTACTTTGCTCGAATTAATGGTGGTGATTGTGATCCTCGGCGTGCTGGCCAGTATGGTGGTGCCGAATTTAATGGGTAATAAAGAGAAAGCCGACAGTCAGAAGGCCACCAGCGATATTGTCGCGCTGGAAGGTTCGCTGGATATGTACAAGCTCGATAACCACCGCTACCCGACCACCGAGCAGGGCCTGCAGGCGCTGGTCAGCAAACCGGAAATCGCGCCAATCCCCAACGGCTACCGCGCCGACGGCTATATCCGCCGCCTGCCGCAGGATCCCTGGGGCAGCGATTACCTGATGGTCAGCCCGGGCGAGCACGGTGCCGTCGATGTCTTTTCTGCGGGGCCCGATGGCGAAGCCAATACCGCCGACGATATTACTAACTGGTCGCTCGCGAATAAATAATGAGTAAGCAACGCGGCTTTACTTTGCTGGAAATTATCCTCGCGCTGGTGATATTCGCCAGCTGCGCGATGATGGTGGTTTCAACGATTCCCTCGCGCAGCGGCGCGGATATATTTGGTCAGCAATTAAAAGCCCTTGTGGATTATGGTTCAGACCGTGCGGTGATGGACGGAAATATTGTCGGGTTAGTGATCGCCACGGATAAATATCAGCTTGTGTCGTTGAACGTTGTAAAAGGTGAACGTCGCTGGGTGCCCTTATCCGCAGGGCGAATTACCACGAAAGGCGATTTTCCTGAAGAGATGCACGTATCGCTATCTCCGCAGCGGCTGGCCGCCACGCTGGATGCCGATCCGCAAATCATCTTTTTACCGGATGGCGAGGTAGGTCGCTTCACGCTGAGGTTGCAAAGCTACGACAAACAGCACCATTTCCGGGTGGTGTCGCAAGGTACGGCCCCCGTTTCGGTGGAGAACGATGACTAAACGCAAGGCAAAGCAAAAGGGGATGACGCTGCTGGAGGTAATGGTTGCGCTGGTGATTTTCTCCACCGCTGCGCTGGCGCTGATGAACTCCGTGTCCCTGAACGTTCGTTTTACCCACGGCCTGAGCGAAACAGTGCAGGCCAGTTGGGTCGCGGAAAACGTGCTTGCAGAAGCGACGCTCAGCAACAGTGATTTCCCCGATGCCGATGAGCAGGGGACAGAAACCATGGGCGGGCGTAGCTGGAACTGGCACAAGCAGCGCGTCAAAACCGCCAACAACGGCTGGGCCAGTGAAGTTCGCGTCTACGCGGAAGGGGATGAAAGCCAGCCGGCCATCGCCCTGCACATCATTCCGCCGGCAGAGAAGGTGAGCAAGTGAAAAAAACGCGACGCCAGCGTGGCTTTACCCTGCTGGAGATCATGATCGCCCTGACCATTTTTGCGGTGATTAGCACCCTGGCCTGGCAGATCCTCGACGGGGCGATGCGTACCCGCTCTGCAACCGATGCCAGTGCGGCAAAGCTTAATCAGGTGCAGCGTGCCTGGAGCCTGATGGAGCGTGATTTCTTTCAGCTTCAGGGGCGTGCGCCGCGTAACGAACCGGGCGTGTTTGTGCAAACCGATGACGCCATTGAGCTAACCACGCTGAACGGCGTGAGCGGCACCGTCCAGCTGGAGCGCGTGCGTTGGCGGCTGGAAGAGGGGCGTTTATATCGCGATATCTGGCCTGCGATTGATGGCCCGGCGAGCGTGAAGCCCGAAGAAGTGCCCATCGTTAAGAAGGTGAAATCGATGACGTGGCGCTTTTACAGCCAGGGCTGGCAGAAAAACTGGACCGACAGCAGTCGCCAGCCCGACGGCGTAGAGGCGACGCTGACGATGGAAAACGGGGATATCTGGCGTTGGGTGTTTACGACCCCCGGGGAGATACCTGCCGTGACGGTTGCCCCGACGCCGGAGACAAAAGCGGCCGCTCTGCAGCCGGAGCAGGCGCCTCAAGCGGCGTCAGGAGTACAGCCGTGAGCCGAACAGACAAACAGAAAGGCGTCGCCCTGCTGGTGGTGCTGATCCTGCTGGTGATGATGTCGGCGCTGGCCGCCAGAATCAGCCAGCAGTTTTGCCGCAACCTGCAAAAAACACATTACCAGGTGAGCCAGCAGCAGCTGCGCTGGGCGATGCAGGCGCAGGAAAAAGCCGTTAAAGCGATCCTGCAAACCGAGGCCAGCGGCGAAAGCAGAGCCCTTGCGCCTGACGGTGACTGGCATCAGCCGCTGGAAACCCGGGGGGATGACTACACCCTGGTCAGCCAGACAGAAGATGCGCAGGACTGCTTTAACGTCCACAACCTGCTGGCAGCGGATAAAGCGCCTCAGGTACAGGACGCCGCGGCCGCGGCAGGGAAACCGCGTAAAGAGCAAATCGTCGAGCAGCTCCTGATCGACAGCGGCGTCAGCCAGGCCACCGCCGAAGCGGTATATTCCCAGCTGGTGGACTACCTCGACGGGGATGCCACCACTGCCAGAGAGGGGGCTGAGAGCGATGCGTGGGCAGGGGCTGTCCCGGCTCGCCAGCCCGCGAACCAGATGATGCGCACTATTGCGGAAATCAAACTGCTGCCCGCGTTCCCGGCACAGGCGTATCCGACAGTGAGCAAGCTCTTGTGCGCCCTGCCGGATCCCGCCAGCAAGGTTGACGTGAATACCCTCAAACCTGAACAGGCAGGCGTCCTGGCGGCGATGTTCCCGGGAAAACTGACGGAAGATGACGCCAGACGCCTGATTGATGCTCGCCCTGAAGCGGGGTGGGAAAGCCTGGATGCGTTCAGCAAGGTGCTGGAACAAACCTTCCCGCAGCTTAAAGACGATTTACCCCAGGTGGCGGAACAGCTGGCCATTAACAGCCGATATTTCCGCGTTGACTATACCGGCAACACGGATGATTTAACGCTGCTCATGGTTAGCCAGCTTCAGGTTAATAACGACGCCGGTGAGATTGTGACGTGGCAGCGTCGTTACCGAATGATTGAATAACAGAAGTTGATATCGATGAAACAGGTGCTTTTTGTTCGTCCCGACAGTCGTGAGAACGGGAAATTATGGTGGTGCGAGTCCGGTAGTCAGCAGGTTGAATCGCTGGAGAATCTCTCGGAGCTCGATATCCTCGCCGGACATGCTCTGGCAGGACGCGTCTGTCTGCTGCTGCCTGCCAGTGAAACGATCTTCCGTCACTTCAGGTTACCGAAAAAAGGAATGGCCGCCCAAAGCACGGCCTTTTCCTGGATGGCGGAGGAGACATTAATAGGGGAAGTGGACAACCTTCACTGGACGGTACTCAATAAAAAAGGGTGCGACGTTGACGCGGTGGCGATTGATGCCGGGCGCCTGCGCCAGTGGCTTGACCGTTTCACCGCTGCCGGTTTGACCGTTATTCAGGCCATCCCGGACGCCTGGTTGCTGCCGGTATCCGCCGGGGGCACGACCTTTGTCTCTCTTGACGAGAACTACTGGCTACGTTTGTCACCGGCGTCGGCGTGTGAAGTGGATACCGCCCTGCTGCCTCTGGTGTTGCAGGAGACAGGGGAGGGCGAAGTGTGCTGCTACGGCGCCGTTCCGCCGGGAGTGGTGGTTGACGAGGCGTTGGCCTGGGTGCATCCGCTGGTGCTGATCCAGCCGCAGTGGCAGGCGTGTCGCGTGAACCTGCTGCACGGGGCGTTCAGCGCCAGAAGCGGCAATAAGGGGCTGACAAAAAGCATGAAGCTAGCCGTGGCTGCTGCGGGGCTGCTGTCGCTTGGCCTGCTGTTAGGACCCCGTGCCGCGATAGCCTGGATGCTGGCTCAGGAGGAAAACCAGGTTCAGCAGGAGGTCATGCAGGTCTACCAGCACCATTTTCCGAGTATGCGCCAGCAGACCAACATCAAATATCACTTTGGTCAGAATATAAAGAAACAGCCTAAGGGGATTTTCCTGCAAATCGATGAGCTGGAAACCGCCAGACGAGCGGTTCCGGCAATGGAAATTACCCGGCTTGAATACGATGCAGCACAAGGGACGCTGACCCTGGGCGTCAGTGGCCAAAATCAGCAGGCGCTCCAGGCGTTTGTGAATCAGACCAGCCCAAATTTTGATTTTTCAGTACAGCCTGTTTCAGCAGAGGCACCGTACACCGCCATTGTGACAGGGAAACATAAATGAACGAGAGCATCGCGCAGCTGAAAAGGCGTTATCAGAATTACAACGTCAGGGAAAAAATCATTTTGAAAATAGGCGCAGCGGCAATCGGCTGCGCTGCAATTTATTACGCAGGAGTGATTCCCTTGGATAATATGATTCAAAGCAGCAAAACGACCCTTGCACGTCAGGTTGAAACGCTCAACTGGATGCGTCAGGAAATAGATAAAAACCATCTTCAGATGTTGCAGGTTAAAACTGATAATCCACGCAGCGTGATTGAGAACAGCGCCCACGCCATTAATTTATCGCTGACGGATGTTCGCCAGGACGGGCAAACACTCTCCTTCGTGGTCGGACGGGTAAATATTTACGAATTAAAAAACTGGCTGCGTGAAATCAACCTGACTTCCGGAGTCCGCCTGCAAAAAATGAACCTCACCCCGGTTGACCACATCAGCGATGTAAAGGCCGAAATTCAGCTGACCTGGAAGAAACTGGCATGAATACCTTCGCACTGATACGGGAGGTTTACCCGGTCGGGTTCTCCCTCATGAGTGCGGTGTCAGGGGCAATAACAGGCAGTTTTCTCGGCGTAGTGGCAGACCGCGTCCCGCCTATGGTGATGGAAGAGGAGGGGTGCGGCAACCTGCTGTTTCCGGGCTCGCACTGCCCGGTGTGTCAGCATTCACTCTCTGCCTGGGAAAATATTCCGCTGCTCAGCTGGCTGTTACTGCGAGGCCGCTGCAGCCAGTGCCGAACGGCTATTCCGCTACAGATCCTTTTGATTGAGCTGTTTACCGCGCTATTTTTTGGCATAACGGCCTGGTCTGTTCCGGGCATTCAAACCCTGTTCTCGCTCTGGCTGCTGGCGTCGTTTTTACTGCCGCTGACGTTGATCGACTGGCAACACCAGCTGCTGCCTGATTGCCTGACGCAGCCGCTGCTCTGGACCGGATTGCTCGTACATACGCTGGGCCATGCATTGCCCCTTCGCGATGCTGTGCTCGGCGCAGTCGCGGGATACCTGTCGCTCTGGCTGATTTACTGGGGCTTTCGCCTGACGACTGGCCGGGAAGGGCTAGGTTACGGTGATTTCAAGCTGCTGGCGGCGCTGGGGGCCTGGTGTGGCTGGCAGGCACTGCCTTCGGTCGTATTAATTGCTGCGCTTAGCGGTATTGTCGGTTATTTCGCATTAAACAATTCACATAAAAATAGCCAAACAATTTCTTTTGGTCCCTATTTATCCTTTGCCGGTCTCACTGTTTTTATTGCCCAGGCATTCGCTGTCACACTCTGAATATTTTGGTCAAGTTTTTTATCGCTTTTTTTCGACGAGGAAAGGGAGGGAACACGTTTTTTCTACGGTGTATCGTAAAAGACATAAGACAGAGGGAATTTATGCTTGTGTCTTTTTAGGGAGGAATACAACGCTTCGCAATATTTTTGGCAACGGATTTTTTATTTATCTAAAACTAAGTGTGTAAATTCATTCCATGAGCTCAGGGAAGTCATGGGTAATTAACGTTCACGTATAAATTTATCAGGATATAAAAATGAATTTTATGAAGCCTAAATATCTGGCGCTTTTCATTGCGGCTGCCACAAGCTCAGCATTCGCAGCGGCGCCAGGTACGCCGTCTATTACTTCAGGCAATGACAAATTTGCTTTGGTAGAAGTCGATCAGTCGGCTCAGGACTATAACAATCTTGTTAAAGTTCACAGCGATGGTGTGGATGTGAAGGTTGAGTGGAACGTCTGGAGCGGTGATGCGCCAACGTCGGCAAAAGTACTGCTGGATGGCCAGACCGTCTGGACCGGGGCGGGCAGCGCTGCGGGCTCTGCGACCTTCAAGGTGAAGAAAGGGGGTCGCTATCAGGAGCAGGTTGAGCTTTGCAACGACAGCGGCTGCACCAAAAGTGCCAGCAAACTGATTATCGTTGCAGATACGGACGGTAGCCACCTGCTGCCGATGAACACCCCTCTGCTTGAGAACAATAAATCCTTCGCCAAACACACCGACAAAGTTGTGGGGGCTTACTTCCCTGAGTGGGGCGTCTATGACCGTAACTTCTCTGCCGATAAGATCCCGGTTGCTAACCTGAACCACCTGCTTTATGGCTTCATTCCAATCTGTGGCGGTGATGGCATTAACGACAGCGCCAAATCCTCGGGCGCGCTGGAGTCGCTGAAGCGTGCCTGTGCGGGCCGCCAGGACTACACCGTTGCAATCCACGATCCCTGGGCTGCTCTGCAAAAACCTCAGTCCGGCGTCTCCAACTGGGACGACCCGTACAAAGGTAACTATGGTCAGCTGATGGCGATGAAAAAAGCCCATCCGGACCTCAAAATTCTGCCTTCTGTTGGCGGCTGGACGCTGTCTGACCCGTTCTTCCAGATGGACAATAAAGTGCTGCGTGACCGCTTCGTTGGCTCCGTGAAAGAGTTCCTGAAAACCTGGAAAGTGTTTGACGGCGTGGATATCGACTGGGAATTCCCTGGCGGCGGCGGCGAGAACGCCAAACTGGGTAACCCGGCTGTTGATAAGGCCACCTATACCGCGCTGATGCACGATCTGCGCGCAATGCTGAACGAACTGTCAGCTGAAACAGGCCGTACCTATGAGCTGACCACCGCGATTGGTGCCGGCAGAGATAAGATTGAAGACGTGGACTATGGCACTGCGCAGCAGTATCTCGACCATATCTTCCTGATGAGCTACGACTACTACGGTTCGTGGAGCAAGACTGACCTGGGCCACCAGGCCGCGCTGTACGGTGCTTCCTGGAAACCGGACACCAACTACACCACCGATAACGCCGTGAAAGCGATGCTCGATCAGGGCGTACAGCCGGGTAAAGTCGTTGTGGGCGCAGCAATGTACGGCCGCGGCTGGACTGGCGTTCACGGTTATACCGGCGACAATCCATTTACCGGCACCGCGACCGGCGCCATCCCGGGGTCATGGGAAGCAGGCATCCTTGATTATCGCGATATCGTGAACAAGATGCTGGGTAAACCAGGCTGGGAATACAAGTACGATACCGCGGCAGAAGCCCCGTACCTGTTCAACAAATCCACCGGTGAGCTGATCAGTTATGACAACGCCCGTTCTGTCGAAGCGAAAGGCAAATACGTGCTGAACAAAAATCTCGGCGGTCTGTTCGCCTGGTCTATCGAATCTGACAACGGCGACATTCTGAATGCGATGAACGAAAGCCTGACGGGCGGCAGCTCAACACCAGTGGAACCGGTTGTTACCAACCATGCCCCTGTCGCTTCTGCGACTGATGTAAGCGTGACTGGCCCGGCTTCCGTAACGCTGGATGGATCTGCTTCCAGCGATCAGGACGGCGATGCGCTGACCTACAAATGGACGCAGGTGTCCGGTACCTCCGTGACGCTGTCCAACAGCACCAGCGCGAAAGCAAGCTTTAACGTTCCTGCTGTCGCGAGCAACCAGACGCTGGTCTTCCGTCTGACCGTTACTGACGCGAAAGGTCTGAGCAACTCAGTTGACGTGCAGGTTGTTAACAAAGCGCCTAAAGCCAACCAGGCACCAGTGATCAACGCGATGCAAGCGGTCACCGTTGAATCCGGTGAAGCGGTTTCTCTGCACGCACAGGCGTCCGATCCCGATGGCGATGCACTGACCTATAGCTGGAGCGTACCGGGTGACATGAATGCCACCGGCACCGATACCGCGAACGTGCGTATCACCGCGCCAGAAGTGAGCAATACATCGACCTATACGCTGAGCGTGATCGTGTCTGACGGTAAAACCAGCGTGCAGTCTAACGTTGAAGTGACAGTGACCCCGAAAGAAGCAGTTGTTCCGGTTGACGAAGAGACCAACCCGTCTGACGAAGGTACGACCCCATCTGATGAAGGTACCACGCCGGCAGACGAAGGGAGTGCGACCGGTAGTTGTGATGCCCCTGTTGATGCCAACGCCAGCAAATATGCTGCGTGGAGTGCAAACACCATTTACAACGGCGGCGACATTGTTAGCTCCGATAACCTGGTGTGGAAAGCGAAGTACTGGACTCAGGGCAACAAACCGGCATTCGGTGAGGGTGCATGGGAGCTGGTAAGCCAGGTGAAATTCAACTGGCATGCTGAAATGGTTTATAACGGCGGCGACACCACCACTTACGAAGGTAATGTATACCGCGCGAAATGGTGGACGAAGGGCGACAAACCAGGCAACAGCGATGTATGGGTAAAAGAAGGCGCGTCAGCAGACTGCAAATAATCTTCTGAACCTTTAATGACGGGCGTGATAGTCGTCCGTCATGGTTGACCGCGCTGCGCTTCGGGTGCGGTCAACCATCAAAAAAATAAATTACAGCTGTGCACAAGGAGAAAATGGGAAATCCCTGTAGCAGGTCAATTAAATGAAACGCCTAATCTTTTTGTTGTTAATGATAAGCCAAAGCACCATGGCAAACTGCTGGGACAACGCTGCGCATTATTATCATGTCGATCCCTGGCTGTTATTTGCAATTGCAAAAGTGGAATCGGGTATGAATCCCTATGCGGTGGGCTGGAATCACGATGGTTCACGCGATGTGGGGTTAATGCAAATTAATAGCTCTCACTTTAGTGAATTACAACGCCTCGGTATTGATGAGTCCCGCTTAATCACTGAGCCTTGTACCTCAATAATGGTGGGCGCATCCATATTATCAGGCATGGTCAAAGTTTATGGCTATAACTGGGAAGCGGTAGGGGCCTATAACGCAGGAGCGAAAAAAGAAAATTATCCCCAACGTATGATGTATGCCCATAAGGTGTGGGCGAAGTACAGGGAAATAAAAGCAAAACAATCTTACCGGTACTGATTTTTATTTTTTGAAGAGTACCCGAGGGTGTTCTTCAGAAAATGAAAAATAAACGCCTCCAGGGGGTTTATGTATTAAGGGAGTTATACATAAGCCGGGAGTGCATCACCCATTGTTGCTTATATACAGGATTATTTGAAATGACGAAAAGGACATTACTCAGCGTTCTCGTTGCGGGGGCATGTGTCGCTCCCTTTATGGCGCAGGCTGCAATGTTACAGGCGGCCAGCAGCGAACCTTACACCATGAAAGCCAGCGATCTGGCTAAAAAGGAAAAAGAACTGACCGATTTCCCGTTAATGAAATCGGTAAAAGATACTATTCGCACCCTGGATAACAGCGTTGTCGAACAGATTGAACCTGGCAAAGCGTCCAACCCGGATAACGTTAAGCGCGTTGAAGGTATCCTGAAAGAGAGCGACTGGGAATATCTCTTCCCTCTGCGCGCGAAGGATTATAGCTACAGTAACTTCCTCAAGGCCGTGGGTAAATTCCCGGCGCTGTGCGACACCTATAAAGATGGCCGTGACAGCGACGCGATCTGCCGTAAAGAGATGGCGACCATGTTTGCGCACTTCGCCCAGGAAACCGGCGGCCATGAAAGCTGGCGTCCTGAAGCCGAATGGCGCCAGGCGCTGGTTTACATCCGGGAAATGGGCTGGAGCGAAGGCCAGAAAGGCGGTTATAACGGCGAATGTAACCCTGATGTATGGCAGGGGCAGACCTGGCCATGCGGTAAAGACAAAGATGGCGATTTCCTGAGCTACTTTGGTCGCGGTGCCAAGCAATTGTCCTACAACTATAACTACGGTCCGTTCTCTGAAGCGATGTACGGCGATGTGAAAGTCCTGCTGGAAAAACCCGAGCTGGTGGCTGACACCTGGCTGAACCTGGCAAGCGCCATCTTCTTCTTTGCCTATCCACAGCCGCCGAAACCGAGCATGTTGCAGGTTATCGACGGAACCTGGCAGCCAAACGAACACGATAAAGCGAACGGTCTGGTACCGGGCTTCGGCGTGACCACCCAGATCATCAACGGCGGCGTTGAGTGCGGCGGCCCGACTGAAATTGCGCAGTCTCAAAACCGTATCAAGTACTACAAAGAGTTCGCTAACTACCTGAAAGTGCCGGTTCCGGCTGACGAAGTGCTGGGCTGTGCCAACATGAAACAGTTTGATGAGGGCGGCGCGGGTTCTCTGAAAATCTACTGGGAACAGGACTGGGGATGGAGTGCAGATACACCAGACGGTAAGACCTACTCTTGCCAGCTGGTCGGCTACCAGACGCCATTCAGCGCCTTTAAAGAGGGCGACTACACCAAATGTGTTCAGAAGTTTTATAACGTGAACATCGTGGATGATGAGGGGTCTGCAATCACGCCGGATGAAACGCCGGTTACGCCAACCCCTTCTGAAGATGAAACGCCGGTCACCCCGATCCCGACGCCGGATGACACCCCTGCGGTGGTTAACCATGCGCCAGTGGCGCATATCGCAGGTCCAGTCGGTGCGGTTGAAGCCGGTGCCCAGGTTTCCCTGAGCGCAGAAGGCTCTACTGATGAAGACGGCAACAAACTGACCTACACCTGGCGCTCCCAGGACGGCCAGACCGTCAGCGGTGAAGACAAAGCCGTGGTGACATTTACCGCGCCGGAAGCCACAACGGCGCAGCAGTATGAAGTCAGCCTGACCGTCAGCGACGGTGAACTGAGTGCGACCACCACTTACCTGTTAAACGTGAAAGCGAAAGCGGCAACCCCGTCTCAGGATGAAGGCAGCTCTGGTTCCTATGCTGCGTGGAGCGCCAACGGCAAGTACAACGCCGGGGATATCGTGAACAACAAGGGTAAACTGTTCCAGTGCAAACCCTTCCCGAACAGCGGCTGGTGTAACAGTGCGCCAGCGTACTACGAACCGGGCGCAGGCCTGGCCTGGGCAGACGCCTGGACAGCGCTGTAAAAGCAAAACGGCAACCTCAGGGTTGCCGTTATCGTGTCAGCGATGCAGCTTCCCGTGATCCCGCAGCCAGGCCGCCGTCTTCTCAATGCCTTCATCCAGCGTCACCAGCGGTGTATAGCCGAGCTCGGTCTCTGCGCGTCGCGTATCAAGGGTAAAGTCAAAGTTCAGTTTCGACACCCCGTAGTGGGTCAGGGCGGGCTCTTTGGCGGCTTTATTTCCCAGCCGCTCCATGCTGCGGGCAATAATGTCCAGCATCGGGTAGGGCACCGAGCGGATCCGGCAGTGAATGTTCAGCTCGTCAATCAGCTTCTGCACAATGCTGCGCAATGTGCGCGGTTCGCCGTTGGTGATGTTATACGCCCGCCCGGACGGCAGATTGTCGCATTCGATCTGGCTGGCCAGCCACATGGCGTGAATGGCGTTGTCGAAATAGGTCATGTCCACCAGCGCATCCCCGCCGCGCGGCAACAGCACGCTGCCGTAGTGGTGCATCATCTGCGCCAGGCGCGGAATAAACACTTTATCGTGCGGGCCAAACAGGCTCTGCGGACGCAGGATGGTAAAGCGGGTATGCGGGTTGGACTGCGCCAGCAGATCGATTACCTCTTCGCTGGCGGCTTTGCTGCGGGCAAATTCGCAGGCGTAGCGCGCAGGACGAAAATCTTCCTGAACATCGCGATGATGGTGGTAATCGAAGTAGAGCGACGGGGAGGAGATATGCACGAAGTTGCGCACCCCCCAGGCCACGGCCCACTCGCCCAGACGGCGGGTGGCGCGCACGTTCGCCAGATCGAAGGCTTCCTGGGTACCCCAGGGCGATGTAAAGCTGGAGCAGTGCCACAGCGTATCGATTCCGGCCAGCATCACTTTTGCCTGGGAAGAGACCAGTTCCGTCAGGTCGGCATGGACAAACTCTGCGCCCATTTTTTGCAGCAATTTACCCATCGCTTCATTGCGACCGGTGGCCCGGACGCTGATGCCTTTATTGCGCAAAAACTCCACCGCATTGCGGCCTAAGCCGCTGGTGGCGCCGGTAACCAGTACCTTCATATCGATCCACTGTTTTGAAAAGAATTTCGTGCGCATTCTTCCGTGAATTACGCCTGTATGCAATGGGAAACGTGAAAGATTCGGAGTTTTAATCAGACTTTTTCTGACTTTTGTTCTGCCAGATGTGCAATACGCCGGGCCATTCCCCGGAAGATAAACAGGTGCGCCGGGATCATCAGCAGCCAGTAGAACAGACCCGGCATCCCGTGCGGGTGCCACCAGGCGCGCACGTCCAGCTCCCGGCGATCGCCTTTGTCCTTCAGGGTAAAGCACAACCGCCCAAGACCGGGGGCTTTCATGCCAAACAGCAGCGCCAGCTGTTTCTCTGGCTCGACGATAATCACCTTCCAGCTGTCGACCGTATCACCGGTTTGCAGGTACGGTGCCGCCGGACGGCCTTTCGCCAGCTTATGCCCGACCAGCAGGTCCATCATCGCCCGGGTCTGCCACAGGGCGTTGCCAAAGAAGTAACCCTCTTTGCCGCCGAGCTGATTCACCACCTGCCACAGGTTGGCCAGGCTGGCCGAGGTTGTCACCCTATACCCGGCCTGCTTTGGATAGTAGCCGTACTCCGGCCGCCAGCGGGCGAACGCCTGGGCGTCGTAGCCCCAGTCGCTGGAGTTCACCAGCTTCTCCTCTTCTTTTAGCGTGTTACGCACCGCGTCATCGAAGCGGATCAATTCCTGCGGGATCAGCGCCCGCAGCTCGCGGTCGTCCGCCAGCAGATCGTGTTTCAGCCCCTGAATTAAGGCCCTGGCGGTGGTCGGCGGCACGGAGGTGATGACGTTTAAAAACCACACCGAGATCCAGCGGGTCGGGAAGGGGATGGGGATCAGCGGCCGGCGGCGGCCGCTCACCGTCATAAAGTGTTCGAACTGCTGCTGATAGCTCAGCACCTCGGGCCCGGCGGCCTCCAGCACCCTGTGCGCTGTGGCCGGGTGATTGAGCAGTTCAACCAGATAGTGCAGCAGATTCTCCAGGGCAATCGGCGTGGTGCGGGATCGCACCCAGCGCGGCGGGGTCAGCACCGGCAGGTTATAGACCATGTCGCGCATCACCTCGAAAGCGGCAGAGCCTGCGCCGACGATGATCCCGGCCCGCAGCTCGGTGAGCGGGATCCCGGCGCTGCGCAGCACCCTGGCGGTCAGCTGCCGGGCGCGCAGGTGGTCGGACTGCTCATGCTCCGGTGCCTGCAACGAACTGAGGAAAATAATCTGTTTAACCGGATGTTCCAGCAGCAGGTCGCGGACGTTCATCGCTACCTGACGCTCGTGGGCGATAAAGTTCCCGCCTTCGCCCATGCTGTGCACCAGATAGTAAAGGGTATCCACCCCCGCAAGCAGGGCCGCCAGATCCCGGGGCCAGTTGAGATCGATAGCATGGCAGGTGACGTTGGGCAGCCCCAGCTTTTGCAGGCGCTCAACGTTGCGTGCCGCAGCCCGGACCTGATGCCCGCGCGCGCTGAGGGCGGCCACCAGATGTTGACCGATATACCCGCTGGCGCCCAGGACCAGAATACGTTGCGGCACGTTAGCTCCTTAGCGCTGCAAAAACGCCTGCCAGTGAGCAACGACTTCAGCAAGCTGCTCGCGGTTGACGTCGAGATGCATTACCAGACGGACCACCGGCGAGGCGTTGATCAGCACGCCGCGCGCCTTCATAAACTCACCCAGCGCCGCCGCGTTGTCCTCTCCGACGCGGATAAACAGCATGTTAGTGTCGTGACGCATCACATCTGCGCCGATCTCGCGCAGCTGCGTCGCCATCCACGTCGCATTGTCGTGATCGTCCTTCAGGCGGGCAACGTTATTTTTCAGGGCGTACAGACCCGCTGCGGCGAGGATCCCGGCCTGGCGCATGCCGCCGCCGGTCATTTTACGCCAGCGGTTGGCGCGCCTGATGTAGTCGGCGTTGCCCACCAGCAGGGAGCCCACCGGCGTGCCCAGCCCTTTGGAGAGACAAATGGTGAACGAGTCGCAATATTGCGTGATCTCTTTCAGCTCGCAGCCATACTCCACCACGGCGTTAAAGATGCGTGCGCCGTCGACGTGCAGCCCCAGCTTGCGCTCGCGGGTAAACTCCCACGCCGCTTTCAGGTACTCGCGCGGGAGCACTTTGCCGTTATGGGTATTTTCGAGGCTGAGCAGCTTAGTGCGGGCGAAGTGGATGTCGTCGGCTTTGATTTTGGCGGCAACTTTGTCCAGCGGCAGGGAGCCGTCAGAGGCGGCATCGATCGGCTGCGGCTGAATGCTGCCGAGCACCGCGGCGCCACCGGCTTCGTAGAGATAGTTATGCGCCCCCTGACCGACGATATACTCTTCGCCGCGTTCGCAGTGGCTGAGCAGGGCCACCAGGTTGGCCTGGGTGCCGGTCGGCAGGAACAGGGCGGCCTCGTGACCGCTCAGCTCCGCGGCATAGCGCTGAAGTTCGTTAACGGTGGGGTCGTCGCCGTAGACGTCGTCCCCGACCGGCGCGGCCAGCATCTCCTCCAGCATGGCTCGCGTTGGTCTTGTGACGGTGTCGCTGCGTAAATCAATCATGGCATTTCCTTATTATTTTAAAGGCGATGCCGATTGTTTTACCTGAGCCAGTTGGTTTTGGCTAGCTCCAGAACTTCGTCACCGCGGCCGCTGATGATGGCGCGCAGCATATACAGGCTAAAGCCCTTCGCCTGCTCAAGTTTGATCTGCGGCGGGATCGCCAGTTCGTCTTTGGCGACCACCACGTCCACCAGCACCGGGCCTTCGGTGGCGAAGGCGCGCTGTAGGGCATCGTCCACCTCGGAGGCTTTCTCCACACGGATGCCGGTGATACCGCAGGCTTCGGCGATAGCGGCGAAGTTGGTGTCGTGCAGCTCGGTGCCGTCGGTGAGATAGCCCCCGGCCTTCATCTCCATCGCCACAAAGCCCAGCACGCTGTTGTTAAAGACGATGATTTTGATCGGCAGCTTCATCTGCGCCACCGAGAGAAAATCGCCCATCAGCATGCTGAAGCCGCCGTCGCCGCACATCGCCACCACCTGCCGCTCCGGCGCGGTGGCTTTGGCCCCCAGCGCCTGCGGCATGGCGTTAGCCATCGAGCCGTGGTTAAACGAGCCAATCAGACGGCGCTTGCCGTTCATTTTCAGGTAGCGCGCCGCCCACACGGTCGGGGTGCCCACGTCGCAGGTAAAGATGGCATCTTCGTCAGCGTAATGGCTGATCTGCTGCGCCAGATACTGCGGGTGGAGCGCCTTGTCGCTGGGCTTCGCCAGGTCGTCCAGCCCTTTGCGGGCATCACGGTAGTCGCTGAGGGCTTTATCGAGGAATTTACGATCGGTTTTCTCCTCCAGCAGCGGCATCAGCGCGGTAAGCGTGGCCTTGATATCGCCCACCAGCGCCATATCCACCTTGCTGTGGGCCCCGATGCTGGCCGGGTTGATGTCGATCTGAATGATTTTTGCATCGGTAGGGTAGAAGGCGCGATAGGGGAAGCGGGTGCCGAGCAGCACCAGGGTATCGGCGTTCATCATGGTGTGGAACCCGGACGAGAAGCCGATCAGCCCGGTCATCCCTACATCAAAGGGGTTATCGTACTCTACGTGCTCTTTGCCGCGCAGGGCGTGAACAATCGGTGCCTTGAGCATGCCGGCAAATTCCACCAGCTCGTCGTGGGCCCCGGCGCAGCCGCTGCCGCACATCAGGGCGATATTGCTGGAGTAGCGCAGCAGCTGCGCCAGCTTTTTCAGTTCGGCATGGGCGGGCGTCACCACCGGCAGGGGGGCCGGATACCAGTGGTTGCTGGCGCTTTCCGGTGCCGCCTGTAGCGCCACGTCGCCGGGCAGCACAATTACCGAGACGCCACGCTTTAAGATAGCGTTGCGCAGGGCCAGGGCCAGCACCTGCGGGATCTGCTCGGGTGAGGAGACCAGCTCACAGTAGTGGCTGCATTCACGGAACAGCTCCTGGGGATGCGTCTCCTGAAAATAGCCGCTGCCGATTTCACTCGACGGAATATGCGCCGCGATGGCCAGCACCGGGACGTTGTTACGATGACAATCAAACAGGCCGTTGATCAGGTGCAGGTTGCCCGGCCCGCAGGAACCGGCGCACACCGCCAGCTCCCCGGTGAGCTGGGCCTCGGCCCCGGCGGCGAACGCGGCGACCTCTTCATGACGGGTGGGCATCCACTCGATGGTGCCCATCCGGTTCAGGCTGTCGCTCAGGCCGTTGAGGGAATCCCCGGTGACACCCCAGATTCGCTTCACTCCGGCCTGTTCCAGCATTTTCGCAATGTAGTTCGCCACGGTTTGTTTCATGGTAGTCCGTCTCCTGAATGTGATAACGCTTTCAAGCTTAGATGAAACTGACCGCCATGCCTGTTTAATCCCCCTGATTAATAGTTGCTTTCAATGCGCAACATTTCGTCATATTGTGGTGGCGTATCCCATAAAAAGCGGAGTGAATTCAAATGGTTAAATCATTGTTAATGGCTGTTAATAAAACGCTAACGCATGAAGATTTTGGCAGACTGCTGCTGCGCCTGGCGGTGGGGGGGTTGATGCTGTTTCATGGCCTGCATAAGGCTTTCGACGGGGTGGGGGGGATTGCAGGCATGCTGGTGGCAAAAGGACTGCCGGGCTTTATCGCCTATGGGGTTCTGATTGGCGAAGTGGTGGCGCCGATCTTGATTATCCTCGGTATTCTTACCCGTCCGGCGGCGCTGGTACTGGCCTTTACTATGGTCGTGGCGTGGCTGATGGTGGGCACCGGTAAAACCTTCGCGCTGGATGCGGTGGGGGCGTGGGCGATTGAGAGTTTGGTCTACTTCTTCGTTGGCGCGCTGGCCGTGGCATTTTTAGGGGCGGGGCGGTACGCGGTGGTAAGCGATCCGGTCTGGAAGTAACGCCGGGCGGCACTGCGTTTGCCCGGCCTACGGTTTTCGTAGGCCCGGTAAGCGTAGCGCCACCGGGCATTAGAGCATGGACTTTGTAGGCCCGGATCGCTATGCGACACCGGGCTTTTCATCAGGCCAGCACCAAATCCCCCTGCGGATGACAGGAGCAGGCCAGCACGTAGCCTTCCGCCACTTCGGCATCCGTCAGCGTCATGGTGCTGGAGACGGTATAGTTCCCGTCCACCACCTTCGTTTTACAGCAGCCGCAGACGCCTGCACGGCAGGCGGCCACCACCGGCACGTTATTGCTCTCCAGCGCCTCCAGCAGCGTGCTGCCCACGCGGCCAAAGAAGGTCTGTGCCGGCTGCAGTTTGGTGAACTTCAGTCCGCTGGTGGCGGCTTCCGCGACCGGGGTAAAGAACTGCTCTTTAAAGAAGCGGGTCACGCCCAGGGCTTTCACCTCTTCTTCAACAATGTCCATATACGGCGCCGGACCGCAGGTCATCACGGTGCGTGAGGCGAGATCCGGCACGCGCTGCAGCAGCTCGCGGGTCAGACGACCGACCACAAAACCCTCGGTGGCGTTGGTTTCGGCCACCAGTGTGACCGGGTAGTTACGCCATTCGTCCGCGAAAATCACATCCTGCGGCGAGCGCACGCTGAAGATCACCTCCACGTCGGCCTGCGGGCGGTTCTTCGCCAGCCAGCGACGCATCGACATCACCGGCGTCACGCCGCATCCGGCAGCCAGCAGCAGGAATTTATCTTCCGGCTTATCGTCACAGGTAAAATCACCCTGCGCGTCCGACAGCCAGATGTAATCCCCGCGCTTCACATCGTGCGTCAACCACTGAGAGCCTGCCCCCGCATCAATGCGGCGGATGGTCAGCGTGATGTACTCGCTGATACCCGGCGTTGAGGAGATCGTGTACGCCCGCAGCGTTTCCGCTGAATTACGCACGCTGACCAGCGCATACTGTCCGGCACGGTATGGATAATAGTCGTGGCACAGCAGCGATATCGTCCAGACATCCGGCGTTTCCTGATGGATGTGATGAACCTGCATCCGCCATGGGCACTGATGGGTTGGCATTGTCATACTTACTCCTTACGCGCTCAGCAGTTGCTTCATGTCTTCTTCAACGGTGGTCACGGAACGCAGACCAAACTTCTCGTTGAGGACGGCCAGCAGATCCGGCGTAAAGAAGCCGGGTGCGGTCGGGCCGGTGACGATGTTTTTCACGCCCAGCGACAGCAGGGTCAGCAGGATCACAATCGCTTTCTGTTCGAACCAGGAGAGCACCAGCGACAGCGGCAGGTCGTTCACGCCACAGCCCAGTTTTTCTGCCAGGGTTACCGCCAGGATGATCGCCGAGTAGGCATCGTTACACTGACCGGCATCGATCAGACGCGGCAGGCCTTCAATATCACCGAACTCCAGCTTGTTGAAACGGTATTTACCGCAGGCCAGGGTCAGGATCAGGCAGTCGTCCGGCACGCTGGTGGCGAAGTCGGTGAAGTAGTTACGTTCCCCACGTGCGCCGTCGCAACCGCCGACCAGGAAGATGTGACGCAGTTTTTCGCGGCTCACCAGATCAATCAGGGAATCCGCCGCGCCCAGCAAGGTCTGACGGCCAAAACCAACGGTGATCAAATGAGGGATTTCGCTGTACGGGAAGCCCGCCATCTGCTGTGCCTGGGCAATCACCGGGCCAAAATCATCACCTTCGAGGTGGCTCACGCCCGGCCAGCCGACGATGCTGCGGGTCCAGATACGATCGTCGTAGGCACCTACGGTTGGGTCGATGATGCAGTTAGAGGTCATCACGATCGGGCCAGGGAAGCGGGCGAACTCCACCTGCTGGTTCTGCCAGCCGCTGCCGTAGTTCCCGATCAGATGTTTGAATTTGCGCAGCTCCGGGTAGCCGTGGGCAGGCAGCATCTCGCCGTGGGTGTAAACGTTCACCCCGGTGCCGTCGGTCTGCTCCAGCAGGTTGTAGAGATCTTTCAGGTCGTGACCGGAGATCAGGATGCACTTGCCTTCGGTCGCTTTAACGTTGACCTGGGTTGGGGTCGGGTGACCATATTTAGTGGTTTCACCGGCGTCCAGAATGCTCATCACTTTGAAGTTCATCTGGCCGATTTCCATGGAACACTCCAGCAGGGCGTTCATATCGGAAGGCCAGGTCCCCAGCCACGCCATGATTTTATGGTACTGGGCGTAGATGTCGTTGTCGTACTGGTCCAGAACGTGCGCGTGTTCCATATAGGCCGCCGCACCTTTCAGGCCGTACAGGCACAGCAGACGCAGGCCGAGGATATTCTCGCCAATCGCCGCTTTGTCTTTGTTCGGGGTAAATTCAGCCGCCTGACGCTGCAGGTCGCCGAGATCGTCGCTCACCAGCTGCAGATCGGCCATGGGATTATCGACGCGGGCACTGGCATCAACGTTCAGGGACTGGGCTTTCAGGGCGTCACGCAGGGCAATAGCTTCACGGGCGTAGCCCACAATGCGTGGCGAATCGAAGTTGACGTTGGTCAGGGTAGAGAAAAACGCGCGCGGGGCGAAGTTATCCACGTAGTGGTCGATAATGCCATATTCCCGGGCTTTTACTGCCCAGGCGGATAAACCCTGCAGGGAGGCAATCAGCAGATCCTGCAGATCGGAGGTTTCTGCGGTTTTACCGCACATGCCCTGTGCGTAAGAGCAGCCGTTGCCGGCTGGGGTACGGATAGTTTGTTCACATTGCACACAAAACATAATCACACCTGTTAAAGTTATATTTGAGATACATCTTTAAGATTATGCTTGCGGCGATACGCTGGGAAGGGCTTTCTGCTACAAAGTAGAGGGATATTGATTTAGCGCAATTTTGGCGGCAGCAGGCTACCGCCAAAGAAGTATCAGGCGGAGAAGAACGCCATCATAATCGGCACCAGCAGGCTTAAAATAAAGCCGTGTACGATGGCGGCCGGCACCATCTCCAGACCGCCCGAGCGTTGCAGAACCGGCAGGGTAAAGTCCATCGAGGTGGCGCCGCACAGGCCCAGCGCCGTAGAGCGGCTGCGACGCACCAGACCCGGGATCAGCATAATGGCGATCAGCTCCCGGCCAAGGTCGTTAAAGAAGGCGGCGCTGCCAATCACCGGGCCAAAGGATTCGGTTAACAAAATGCCGGACAGGGAGTACCAGCCAAAACCGGAGGCCATTGCCAGGGCGGTATTAAGCGGCAGGCCAAGGATAAAGGCGTTAATCACCCCGCCCACCAGAGAACTGCCCACCACGATGACGGCGACCATCATACCCCGGCGGTTGAGCACGATCTGTTTTAAGGTCATGCCGTTATTTCGCAGCTGAATACCAATCAGGAACAGCAGGAAGATCAGGGTATATTCACTGGCTTCGGTGGCGTGCTGTAAAAAGTCGAGCCCCGTCAGCCCCAGCAGAAAACCGAGCACCACCACGCCGCATAATTTTAATGACTCCAGCGCCATGGCAATACGCGACGGTAATTTTTCCTGATGATGGTGGTTTTTCCAGGGAATAACCCGTTCCAGCCAGAACAGCGCTGCGATATTGCACAGCAAAATAACCGCCATCGTAATGATGGAGTAATGCAGGATCGACAGCAGGTTGGCCGCCAGATTATCGAGAAAGGCGAGACTGATGCCCATAAAAAACAGAATGACGTAGACAATCCAGCTCAGTAAACGGTTGATCAGTTTTAAGGCTGACAGCTGACGAAGAGGAATGAGATAACCCACAATCAGCGGGATCAGAATGATTAAGAGTCCTGAAAACATGAACAACCGGTCCTTTATATGAGTGGCGCTGTGACACTACCCAATTAAGGCGGTTCAGTAAAGGTGAAAACAGTGCCGGGCGGCGCTTCGCTTGCCCGGCCTACGGTTTGGCATTTCGTAGGCCGGGTAAGGCGAAGCCGCCACCCGGCACCGCAACGCGTACAATCTTAATCGCGTTTTTCCAGCAGGGTGCGGTACAGCACGCCGCCAAGAATACCGCCGACAATCGGCATCACCCAGAACAGCCACAGCTGCTCCAGCGCCCAGCCGCCCTGGAAGATAGCGACCGCGGTGCTGCGCGCCGGGTTAACCGAGGTGTTGGTAACCGGAATACTGATCAGGTGGATCAGGGTCAGCGCCAGACCAATCGCAATCGGCGCAAAACCGGCGGGAGCGTGTTTGTCAGTGGCGCCGTGGATCACCAGCAGGAAACCGGCCGTCAGCACGATTTCAATTACGATGGCAGACAGCATGGAGAAGCTGCCCGGGGAGTGTTCGCCAAATCCGTTCGAAGCAAAACCGCTGGCCGCGGCGTCAAAGCCGGCTTTACCGCTGGCAATAACATACAGAATAGCGGCAGCAATAATCCCGCCAATCACCTGGGCAATTATATAGCCGAGAATATCTTTCGCCGGAAAACGGCCGCCCGCCCACAGGCCTAATGTCACCGCCGGGTTAAAATGCCCGCCGGAAATATGCCCTACGGCATACGCCATGGTTAATACCGTTAAGCCGAAGGCCAGAGAAACACCGACAAAACCAATCCCTAATTCCGGGAAACCTGCCGCCAGAACCGCACTGCCGCAACCACCAAAGACTAACCAGAATGTACCAAAACATTCAGCTGCTAATTTTCTGAACATATCCACCTCAAAAATAAAAAAACTGCGACTATCCGGTACGCAGTACTTATCGCTACAAAATAATCGCGACATAAAAAGCGCTGTTATTTTAGAAATGCATGACGCCCTTCACCAGTAGAATAAATCTATAAAATTTGATTTAGAGCAATGACAGGTGATTCCTTATTTCAATAGGTCAACCGTTATAACGCTATTTATATTGGTCCAGTGATTGGTTATCCGGGCTCTTTTCTGAATAAAATCTGATGCGTTGACATTAATTATATCGGTAATTAGCATCCGCCCCTGAAATGACCGGGTCAACATTCGTACTGATGACCGACGGGAATTTTAACTGTAGACATAAACAACATTGAAATAAGGATTGTGCAATGCGTGAATTAAACCAACAGGAAATTGAAAACGTATCCGGTGCCGGTTTTATTGCAGATGCGGCCGCTGCGCTGGGTCTGGGTATTGGTAAAGTAGTTGATACGGGTCTGGGCCTGATCGGTGTGGATGTGGGTACGCAGCCAAGCGAAGCCGCTCAAACCCTGGGTCGTGGTATCGGTATGATCATCGAAACCGGCGTGAATACCATCTCCAGCATCTTCAACTCTCTGTTTCATCGCGGCTAATTACCGCTAATGTCTTAATGGGGGAGCATGCTCCCCCATTTTTGTTTGCCCGTATTCTCAGCGCACCCAGAAAGCTATACTCCGGATAACTTAAAGGAAAAACCAGGAATTTCCCGGAGGGTATATGTTGCTGGAACGTGTGGAAATTGTAGGGTTTCGCGGCATCAACAGATTGTCGTTGATGCTTGAGCACAATAACGTGCTGATCGGGGAAAACGCCTGGGGTAAATCCAGCCTGCTGGATGCCCTGACGCTGCTGCTCTCTCCGGAATCGGATCTGTACCATTTTGTCCGGGAAGACTTCTGGTTCCCGCCCGGGGATCTGCTGGGGCGCGAACACCATCTGCATATCATTCTCACCTTCCGTGAATCCGAGCCGGGCCGTCATCGCGTCCGTCGCTATCGCCCCCTTGCCGACTGCTGGGTGCCCTGTGAGGACGGCTATCAGCGCATTTTTTACCGTCTGGAGGGCGAGCTGGCGGACGACGACAGCGTGCTGACCCTACGTGGTTTTCTCGATACCGACGGTAATGCTCTGCCGCTGGCGGATATCGACGCGCTCGCGCGCCATCTGGTGCGTCTGATGCCGGTGCTGCGCCTGCGGGACGCCCGCTTTATGCGCCGGATCCGCAACGGCGCAGTGCCCAATATGCCCGACGTGGAAGTGACCGCTCGCGAGCTGGATTATCTGGCCCGGGAGCTGGTGGCCCGCCCGCAAAATTTAACCGATGGCCAGATCCGTCAGGGGCTGTCGGCGATGGTGCAGCTGCTGGAGCACTACTTCTCCGAGCAGGGATCTTCGCCGGTCCGCAACCGGCTGATGCGGCGGCGCTCCCATGACGAACAGCGTAGCTGGCGCTATCTCGATATCATCAACCGGATGATTGACAGGCCTGGCGGCCGTTCGCACCGGGTGATCCTGCTGGGACTCTTCTCGACGCTATTGCAGGCCAAAGGCACCGTCCGGCTGGACCGGGATGCCCGCCCGCTGCTGCTGGTAGAAGATCCCGAAACGCGCCTGCACCCCATTATGCTCTCGGTGGCGTGGCACCTGCTGAACCTGCTGCCGTTGCAGCGCATCACCACCACCAACTCCGGCGAGCTGCTGTCGTTAACCCCGGTCGAGCACGTCTGTCGCCTGGTACGCGAATCGTCGCGCGTCTCCGCCTTCCGCCTGGGACCCGGGGGGATGAACGCCGAAGACAACCGGCGGATCGCCTTCCATATTCGCTTTAATCGCGCCTCCTCCCTGTTCGCCCGCTGCTGGCTGCTGGTGGAAGGGGAGACGGAAACCTGGGTGATTAACGAGCTTGCCCGCCAGTGCGGCCACCACTTCGATGCCGAGGGGATCAAGGTGATTGAGTTTGCCCAGTCGGGCTTAAAACCCCTGATCAAATTTGCCCGGCGGATGGGCATCGAGTGGCACGTGCTGGTGGACGGCGACGAAGCGGGTAAGAAATATGCCGCTACCGTGCGCGGGCTGATCAATAACGACCGGGAAGAGGAGCGGGAGCACCTGACGATGCTCCCCGCTATGGACATGGAGCACTTCATGTACCGCCAGGGCTTCTCGGACGTCTTTCACCGGGTGGCGATGATCCCCGACGATGTTCCGATGAACATGCGGCGGGTGATCGTGAAGGCCATTCACCGTTCGTCGAAACCCGATCTGGCGATTGAAGTGGCGATGGAGGCCGGGCGGCGCGGGGTTGAGGCAGTGCCAACCCTGTTGCGGAAAATGTTCTCCCGCGTGCTGTGGCTGGCGCGCGGGAGAGCTGATTAACGGCGGGTTGCCTGGTTGACCTGATCGATCAGGCTGTCCAGCAGGGCAAAGCGGCGGCGGTACTCGGCGCGCTTTTTGCTGGCAATCTCTTCCATCGGTTTGCGCGGCATGGCGAGCGGCAGCCTGAAGTTGCCCTCGTCGTCGCGCTCTCCACCGAGCGACAGCCAGAAGCTATCGTAATCGGCCAGCAGTTTGCCCTCTTTTTTCTTGCGATAGCGCCAGCTGCGGTAAATATGGGTGCTGTTGCTGACGGCAACGATCTGCTCCACGGCAAGGGCGTTGCCCAGCGTCATGGCGGCTTCCACCAGCAGGCGTTTCGGGAACAGGCCGTGACAGGCTTTGGTGGCGCTCTGGATCGCCTCGTGCGGCACAAAGGCTTTTGCCCCCTGCATCCCGCCGATAAACAGCGTCGCGGTGCCGTTAATCTGACACAGCGTAAAGGTCATCTCTGCCAGCACCGTCTGCTGTGCGTCGCAAAACGCCAGCGTGGCTTCGCCCTCTTTATCCAGAAAAGCATCGGCGCACAGGCGCAGGGTAAACTGCTGCTCGTCTTTGCCGGTCAGGGTCAGCAACGTCACACCTTCCCGGGAGAGATAGCCGTTCATCAGCGCGGCCGGAAGCTGGCGCTGCATCGTCTGATAGTGCCAGTTCAGCGCCTGCAGGGTTTGCTGACGGTTGATGGCAACGGACAGCCACGGGCGGTGCAGGCGGCAGGGAAGCCCAGGCTGAACCTGCAACAGCTGCAGTAACTGCGGCTGTTTTGCAAGGTTAGTCAGCAGGCGGGCGGTGCTGAATGGCGTCATCAGCGATCGCAGCATAAACTTGCGGCGGTAGGCCGGGTTGCGCCAGGCAAGGCCGGGGGTTAATGTCCCGGATGCCAGACGTTGAAACAGTTGCCAGCCCGATTTGGGGTGTGGCTGGTGTGTATAAGATGACTCTGCGATGGATGACATAATAAATTCCGGTCTTGTTGCCAGATCTTTATTTCAACAGGGGTTTTATCAACCTCTCCTCAACGATTTTCAACCATCCTGGAAAGCAGGGGTTTCGTTGAGGAACGGTTTAGTTAGAATCAACAGTTATGTAAGCCAGAATAGCTATTTGGAATATTTATGAACTTTAAGGGAAAACGCAGGAAGCTGTTTCTGCTGCTGGTGCTGATTGTACTGGTGGCTGGATTCTGGCTGTGGCGGGTGCTTAACGCCCCGGTGCCGCACTATCAAACGCTGATTGTCCGTCCGGGCGAGCTGCAGCAAAGCGTGCTCGCCACCGGCAAGCTGGACGCGCTGCGCAAGGTGGACGTGGGCGCGCAGGTCAGCGGGCAGCTGAAAACGCTGTCGGTGGAGATTGGCGACAAAGTAAAAAAAGGGCAGCTGCTGGGGGTCATCGATCCGGAGCAGGCCGAAAACCAGATTAAAGAGGTGGAGGCGACCCTGATGGAGCTGCGCGCCCAGCGCAGCCAGGCTGAAGCGGAGCGTAAGCTGGCCCAGGTGACCCTGAACCGTCAGCGGCAGCTGGCTACGACCCAGGCGATCTCGCAGCAGGATCTGGATACCTCGGTTACGGAGCTGGCGGTCAAGCAGGCGCAGATTGGCACCATCGATGCGCAGATCAAACGCAACCAGGCCTCACTGGACAGCGCCAAAACCAACCTTGATTACACCCGTATTGTCGCCCCGATGGCCGGGGAAGTGACGCAAATCACCACCCTGCAGGGGCAGACGGTGATTGCCGCCCAGCAGGCGCCGAACATCCTGACCCTGGCGGATATGGGCACCATGCTGGTGAAAGCCCAGGTCTCCGAGGCGGATGTCATTCACCTTAAACCAGGGCAAAAAGCCTGGTTTACCGTGCTGGGAGATCCGCAAACCCGCTACGAAGGGGTGCTGAAAGACATTCTCCCGACCCCGGAAAAGGTCAACGACGCCATCTTCTATCACGCCCGCTTTGAAGTGCCTAATCCGCAGGGGGTGCTGCGTCTGGACATGACCGCTCAGGTGCATATCCAGCTGGCCGGGGTTAAAAACGTGCTGACCATTCCGCTGGCGGCGCTGGGTGAACCCGTAGGCGACAACCGCTACAACGTGAAGGTGCTGCGTAGCGGCGAGACGCGCGAGCGTGAGGTGAGCCTCGGCTCGCGCAACGACACCGACGTGGTGGTGGTGAAAGGGCTGGAAGAGGGTGAAGAGGTGGTCATCAGCGAGAGCCAGCCTGGGGCGGCCAAATGACGGCCCTGCTGGAGCTGAATGATATCCGCCGGAGCTACCCCTCCGGCGACGGGCCGGTGGAGGTGCTGAAAGGCATCACCCTGCGGGTCGAGGCCGGGGAGATGGTAGCGATTGTCGGGGCCTCGGGCTCCGGTAAATCCACCCTGATGAATATTCTTGGCTGTCTGGATAAACCCACCAGCGGCACCTACCGGGTGGCCGGGACCGATGTCGCCACCCTCGACAGCGACGCGCTGGCCAAACTGCGGCGGGAACATTTCGGCTTTATCTTCCAGCGTTACCACCTGCTCTCGCACCTGAGCGCGGCGCAAAACGTCGAAGTGCCGGCGGTCTATGCCGGCGTGGAGCGCAAAAAACGGCTTGAGCGGGCGCAGGCGCTGCTTACCCGGCTGGGGCTGGGGGAGCGGGTCGATTACCAGCCTTCGCAGCTCTCCGGGGGACAGCAGCAGCGGGTGAGTATCGCCCGGGCGCTGATGAACGGCGGGCAGGTGATCCTTGCCGATGAACCGACCGGGGCGCTGGACAGCCACTCCGGGGAAGAGGTCATGGCGATCCTGCACCAGCTGCGGGATCAGGGGCATACGGTGATCATCGTCACCCACGATCCGCAGGTGGCCGCGCAGGCCGGGCGGATCGTGGAGATCCACGACGGCGAGCTGGTCAGCAATCCACCGCCCGGCCTTAACGCCACCCGGCGTCAGGAGGTGGCGCTACCGCCGCCGTCCGGCTGGCGGCAGTTTGCCAGCAGTTTCCGTGAAGCGCTGACCATGGCCTGGCTGGCGATGGCCGCCAACAAGATGCGTACCCTGTTGACCATGCTCGGGATCATTATCGGTATCGCCTCGGTGGTATCGATTGTGGTAGTGGGGGATGCCGCCAAACAGCTGGTGCTGTCGGACATACGCTCCATCGGCACCAACACCATCGACGTCTATCCCGGCAAAGACTTTGGCGACGATGAGCCGCAGTATCAGCAGGCGCTGAAATATGACGATCTGGCCGCTATCCAGAAGCAGCCCTGGGTCAACTCCGCCACCCCGGCGGTGTCGCAGAACCTGCGTCTGCGTTACGCCAACATCGACGTGGCCGCCAGCGCTAACGGCGTCAGCGGCGATTACTTTAACGTCTACGGTATGACCTTCAGCGAAGGGGGCACCTTCAATGCGGAACAGCTGGCGGGCCGGGCGCAGGTGGTGGTGCTGGATGCCAACTCCCGGCGTCAGCTGTTCCCCAATAAAGCGAAAGTGGTGGGCGAAATTATCCTGGTGGGCAATATGCCTGCAACGGTGATCGGCGTGGCGGAGGAGAAGCAGTCGATGTTTGGCAGCAGCAAGATTTTGCGCGTCTGGCTGCCGTATACCACCATCTCCGGACGCATTATGGGACAGTCATGGCTGAACTCGATCACCGTCCGGGTGAAAGAGGGCTACGACAGCGCCCAGGCGGAACAACAGCTCGAGCGCCTGCTGACCCTGCGCCACGGGAAGAAGGATTTCTTCACCTGGAACATGGACGGGCTCTTGAAAACGGCGGAAAAGACCACACGTACTCTTCAGCTCTTCCTCACGCTGGTGGCGATTATCTCTCTGCTGGTCGGGGGAATTGGGGTGATGAATATCATGCTGGTGTCGGTGACGGAGCGCACGCGCGAAATCGGCATCCGCATGGCGGTCGGCGCCCGGGCCAGCGATGTGCTGCAGCAGTTTTTAATTGAGGCGGTGCTGGTCTGTCTGGTAGGCGGCGCGCTGGGGATTTCGCTCTCCCTGTTAATTGCCTTCACGCTGCAGCTGTTTTTACCCGGCTGGGAAATTGGTTTTTCACCGATGGCGCTGTTAACGGCCTTTCTTTGTTCTACCTTTACCGGGGTGCTGTTTGGCTGGCTGCCGGCAAGAAATGCGGCGCGGCTGGATCCGGTGGATGCGCTAGCCCGGGAGTGAGCCTGTTGCCGGGTGGCGGCTACGCCTTACCCGGCCTACAAAAGTTCGTAGAGCCTGGTGGCCTACAAATATTCGTAGGCCCGCGCAAGCGCAGCGCCGCCGGGCACCAGACCGCACGGAAGCCCACAAATAAAAATGCCAGCGCATCGGGCTGGCATTTTGAGTGCGGGGTGTACACAATGAAACAGAGGGCTATGCCACCACTTCTGCTTCGATGGGCACAATAACGCTGGCATGATTGCCTTTTGGCCCGAGGTGTACATCGAACCGGACGGCTTGTCCGGCCTTCAGCGTTCTGTAACCATCCATCTGAATGGTGGAGTAATGCGCGAAGATGTCTTCGCCGCCGCCTTCAGGGCAGATAAAACCAAACCCTTTGGCGTTGTTGAACCACTTAACTGTACCCGTTTCCATGCTTCGACATCCTTCGTAAATCTTATTGAGTTAGATGTAATGAACCGGTGCTGGAGTGGGGGCTGTTCAAAACCTCGCCAACTCACGCCTGTACAATTTAGATAAACCAAAGGCAGCGTCAAGCATTTGCCGGGGATGGGAGGGGGAAAATGCGTCAAAATTTGAAGCAGTTAACGCTATTGGTGGGTATTGTGACAGACATCGCGGATGGCAATAATAGATGTGAGTTATCTGACATCTGAGGTAGATTCAGGTTATGTATAGCCTCCTGTCAGCATCAGAACCGCGACCGGAGACCGTAAACGAAGATGACGACAGACAATGGGTAAGACGAACGACTGGCTCGATTTCGACAAGCTGGCGGAAGATAAAGTGCGCGACGCGCTAAAACCGCCATCTATGTATAAAGTTATGTTAATGAACGATGACTACACGCCGATGGAATTTGTTATTGACGTGCTACAAAAGTTCTTTTCTTATGATGTAGAACGTGCAACGCAACTGATGCTTACCGTTCACTATCATGGCAAAGCCATCTGCGGTGTTTTTACTGCAGAAGTCGCAGAGACGAAGGTGGCGATGGTGAACCAGTATGCAAGGGAGAACGAGCATCCGTTGCTGTGTACGCTGGAAAAAGCCTGAATAAGGCAATGAAAATTGGGGGAGGTGCCTATGCTCAATCAAGAACTGGAACTCAGTTTAAACATGGCTTTCGCCAGAGCGCGTGAGCACCGACATGAGTTTATGACGGTCGAGCACCTGCTGCTCGCACTGCTCAGCAATCCATCCGCCCGCGAAGCGCTTGAAGCCTGCTCCGTGGACCTGGTGGCGCTGCGTCAGGAACTTGAAGCCTTCATCGAACAGACCACACCTGTACTGCCCGTCAGTGAAGAGGAGCGCGACACGCAGCCGACGCTCAGCTTCCAGCGTGTACTCCAGCGTGCGGTATTTCACGTCCAGTCCTCCGGACGTAGCGAAGTCACCGGTGCCAACGTGCTGGTTGCCATCTTCAGCGAGCAGGAGTCGCAAGCCGCCTATCTGCTGCGCAAACACGAAGTCAGCCGCCTTGATGTGGTGAACTTCATCTCTCACGGAACGCGAAAAGACGAGCCGAATCAGGCATCGGATTCCGGCCATCAGGTCAACAGCGAAGAGCAGGCAGGCGGGGAGGAACGTATGGAAAACTTCACCACCAATCTTAACCAGCTTGCCCGCGTCGGCGGTATTGACCCGCTGATTGGCCGCGAAAAAGAGCTGGAACGGGCGATTCAGGTACTGTGCCGCCGCCGCAAGAACAACCCGCTGCTGGTGGGGGAATCGGGCGTCGGTAAAACCGCCATCGCCGAAGGGCTGGCCTGGCGCATTGTGCAGGGCGACGTCCCGGAAGTGATCGCCGATTGCACCATCTACTCGCTGGATATCGGTTCCCTGCTGGCGGGGACCAAATACCGCGGTGATTTTGAAAAACGTTTCAAAGCGCTGCTGAAACAGCTGGAGCAGGATACTAACAGCATCCTGTTTATCGACGAGATCCATACCATCATTGGTGCCGGTGCGGCATCGGGTGGCCAGGTGGATGCTGCCAACCTGATTAAACCGCTGCTCTCCAGCGGCAAAATCCGGGTGATTGGCTCGACCACCTACCAGGAATTCAGCAATATTTTCGAAAAAGACCGCGCCCTGGCGCGTCGCTTCCAGAAAATCGACATTACTGAACCGTCGGTTGAAGAAACGGTGCAGATCATCAACGGCCTGAAACCGAAGTACGAGGCGCACCACGACGTGCGTTATACCGCCAAAGCGGTGCGTGCGGCGGTGGAGCTGGCGGTGAAATACATCAACGACCGTCATCTGCCGGATAAAGCGATTGACGTGATCGACGAAGCGGGCGCGCGTGCGCGTCTGATGCCGGTCAGCAAGCGCAAGAAAACGGTCAACGTGGCGGATATCGAATCCGTGGTGGCCCGCATCGCGCGTATCCCTGAGAAGAGCGTTTCTCAGAGCGACCGCGATACGCTGAAAAACCTCGGCGATCGCCTGAAAATGCTGGTCTTTGGTCAGGATAAAGCCATTGAGGCCTTAACCGAAGCCATCAAGATGGCCCGCGCCGGGCTGGGGCATGAGCACAAGCCTGTCGGTTCCTTCCTGTTCGCCGGCCCGACCGGGGTGGGGAAAACCGAGGTGACGGTTCAGCTCTCCAAAGCGCTGGGTATTGAGCTGCTGCGCTTTGATATGTCCGAGTATATGGAGCGTCACACCGTCAGCCGACTGATCGGTGCGCCTCCGGGCTATGTGGGCTTTGATCAGGGCGGCCTGCTCACCGACGCGGTGATCAAGCATCCGCACGCGGTTCTTCTGCTCGATGAGATCGAGAAAGCGCATCCGGACGTCTTTAACCTGCTGCTGCAGGTAATGGATAACGGGACGCTGACCGACAACAACGGGCGCAAGGCGGACTTCCGCAACGTGGTGATGGTGATGACCACCAACGCCGGGGTGCGTGAGACCGAGCGTAAATCCATCGGCCTGATCCACCAGGATAACAGCACCGATGCGATGGAAGAGATCAAGAAGGTCTTTACGCCGGAGTTCCGTAACCGTCTGGACAACATTATCTGGTTCGATCACCTGTCTACCGAGGTGATTCATCAGGTGGTGGATAAGTTCATCGTCGAGCTGCAGGTCCAGCTGGATCAGAAAGGGGTTTCCCTGGAAGTGAGTCAGGAAGCCCGCGACTGGCTGGCTGAGAAAGGCTACGACCGTGCGATGGGTGCGCGTCCAATGGCGCGTGTCATCCAGGACAACCTGAAAAAACCGTTGGCTAACGAACTGCTGTTTGGTTCGCTGGTGGATGGGGGTCAGGTCACCGTGGCGCTGGATCAGGCGAAGAACGAGCTGACGTATGACTTCCAGAGTGCGGCGAAGCATAAGCCGGAAGCGGCTCACTAGTTTTGTTGAGTGACGATAAAAACCGGGCGAAAGCCCGGTTTTTTTATGGCTTTTATATTGTGCATTTTGTAGGCCCGTGCAAGCGCAGCGCCGCCGGGCAATGCACGGTGGTAACATGTGGCGGCTGTGGGGGTTCCGTTCACCTTGCGTTTGCTGCTTCTCTGTAAACCACGTCACCCGTGAACGTGCCAGGGGGGCTCGCCGCCTCCCCCCTGGCAACCCCGGCTCCCGGCAAAGAAAATCGCCGCTTCGCGGTCCCTTCGGCTTATTCCCTTCGGCTTTCGGGTCGGGCACCAGCCTGCATCCATGCAGGCTATGCCCTCTCGGCGCGTCCATGCGCCTCGCCCCGGCCTGCGGTCAACGCCTCAGCGATTTTCAGCCGGACCTGGGTGCCGCTGTGAGTGGCAAGTTTGCCTCTGACTTTTGTGTTGCTGTAGGGGAGATGAAAATTTTGCGAGGCGTTATCCAGAATTTAAACGAGGGTATTGCTGGATAAAATCCCAGTAATAAAATGGCGATGCACCTGCAAAATCAGGTGCCAGGATTGGCGTCCTGGACTCATAGATATGGAAATGATGTTGCCAAGGCAGCACCACAGGTTTCGTTCACACTTTTGTAAGTAGCGATTATAATGGGCTTCTTCAATTATGGTGGGCTGAACCGGGGCTTCTTTTGAAGCGCCGATTTTCCATATTGTCGGTACGCCAATCCGGTTCAGTCTGCCACCCGAAGTTGGCGTTTCAGGTGGTAGTTTTTCAGTGTTAATATGGAATTGTGAATATGGAAAATCAAACTATTGCTCACCTTTATAGCGAACTCGAACTCAGCACTCCCGATCTCTCCACCCTTGCCGCGCGCTGCAACCTGCTCACCGAAATCCTGGTCGATTGCAATTCGCTGCCGCAAACGCAGCCCGTCTGCCGCTGTCTTGCTGCATACCTGGACGCATTCAGGAGTGAGCTGGAAAAATCGATGACCGATTTCCGCGTGCTGGATGAGGATGAGATACCGCCAGCACACAAACAGGGGTGGCTGCTGGACAGCACCGAAGCCCAGTGCGATTACTGCCGGGCGTTAAACCATGTGCTGCTGGTGTCGCATTTTGACCGCGATATGCTTCCGCATTTGACCGGTCTGCTGCACGAGATCAGCCATGCGATGCTGGCCGATCTGACCGTGGTGCATGTTCACTGAGTCGTCACCTGCGCCTGGCGAATCCGGGCGCATTAACCGGCCATTTCAGCCCGTTTGCGCTCTTCGCTAGGGGTAATTGAAAAGACCTTTTTATACAGGGTACTGAAATGGCTGCTGTTGGCGAAACCGCACAGGAAGGCGATCTCGGTAATAGTCATATCGGTTTCGCGGACTTTAACCCGGGCGGAGACCAGCCGCAGGTGTTTAATATAATTTTCCGGCGTCATGCCCGTCGCGGCTTTAATATGGCGGAATGCCGTGCGCGGGGTTAAATGAAACTGCTTAGCCAGATCGTTCCAGTCTTATTCTTCAAAACAGTTTTCCTGCAGATGATTGAGCAGCTTATGCAACTTATAGCGGGTATTGTTGTGGTTCACGTCAGACTGCGCCTGCAGCAACGTATTCACCAGTTGGAAAAAGAGCGACTCCCGTTGTTCAACCTGCAGCGGCTGGGCGCTGAATATTTTATCGATCAGGGAATTGCATTGCATGCGGATCTCCGGTGCCAGCCAGGTGTAGCAGCTGGCATCCCGGACCGAGAAGCGTTGCAGCAGGGAGCCGGTGTGCTGTAAAAAAACAAATTCAGCCACAGGATTTATCAGGATATTAATCAGCTTGAGTGTACCCAGCTCATCATAAAAATGGTGGTCGCCACGCTGGACGTAAAAAATATCCCCTTGCTGAATATAGAGAGGGCGTCCGTTAATAATGTGCAGGCCATGACCTTGCTCAACAATAACCAGTTCATCAAATTCATGACAATGTTCGCAGCTGTTATCTTCCGGGTCGCTTTTATAAAGGGCGAGTTTATCGTCTGTGGATTTGAAATAATGCGCAACGGTTAAGGTGTTCATAAATTATCCTGCAATGTGAAAAGCTGCGAGCACGATAATTGATTTACCCCGGCTTAAGAAGCCCTGTTTTTCAAAATGTGAACATCCTCAGGCCGACCTCACTGACACTGCCAACCTGCGTCGGGGGTTGGCAATCTGAGAGTGGCTCTCAACTCCCCATCAGCTCTATTCTGCCTGAAATCTTACAGAGGGCGCAGTATGTCTCAGGCACTTCAGCAACATCACAATCTCACCATGTATCGCGACGAGCATCTCCTGGCCACCGCCAGCGCATTGATGCCAACACTCTATTCGCAGGCGATTTCTCCCGTCAGCGTGATCAATACTGTTCCCGACAGTCACGCCCTGCACGGCTGGCGTGCGGAAAAGGTGGCCGATGCCAGCGCCTGGCTCAAGCAACCTTTCTCCCCGGGAGATTCATTTATTCTGGACTTTGGCACCCACGGCGTTGGCTGGTTAAATTTTAGCTGCAAAGCCGCAGGCAGCCCGCCGGATGCCCCCGCTCATCTGGAGTTTATTTTTGGCGAAACGTTGTGCGAAATGGCAGAGCCTTTCAGCGATTATCAGGGATGGTTAAGCAGCAGTTGGTTGCAACAACATCATGAGTATATTGACGTCCTGCCTGCGGATATTACCCTCGCTCGCCGCTACTGTTTTCGTTATCTGAAGGTACGGGTTGTGGCGCTCTCGCCAAAATATCAGCTGCGCTTTAAGCAAATCACGCTAAATAGCGTCAGTTCCGCGCCGGACGAATATCCACCCTGCAACGCCACCGACCCGCAGCTGCGAAAGATTGATGAAGTGGCGGTCCGAACCCTGCGCAACTGCATGCAGGAGGTGTTTGAGGACGGGCCGAAGCGGGATCGCCGGTTATGGCTGGGTGACCTCCGGCTGCAGGCGCTGGTGAATGACGTCACCTTTGCGAATCACGATCTGGTGCGCCGCTGTCTGTACCTGTTCGCCGGTCATCGTCGGGAGGATGGAATGGTCTCAGCCAATATCTTTGTCCGCCCCGAGGTGATGGCGGATGACACTTTCCTGTTTGATTATTCGCTCTTTTTTGTCGATACGCTGCACAACTATCTGAAGTCGACCGGGGACAGGACCACCGCTCGCGAGCTGTGGCCGATTGCCTTCCGACAGGTCGAGCTGGCGTTAGCGCGGTGTGAAGCTGGCCTGGTCACAGACAGCGATGACTGGTGGTCATTTATCGACTGGCACGATCAACTCAACAAGCAGGCGGCCTCCCAGGGCGTGCTGATCTACTGCATCGACAAAGCCGTGCGGCTGGCGGAAGTCTGCGCTCCTGAACAGATTGCATTCCTGAACGAAAAGCGGGTTCTGGTAAAACGTGCCGCGCATCAGCTCTGGGATGAAGCGAGCGGCTTTTACGTCAGCGGCTCAGCGCGCCAGATCAGCGCCGCCTCGCAAATCTGGCTGGTGTTGGCCGACGTGGGCGATGCGGAACACCAGCAACAGGTCATGACGAATTTACTTCAGTCGCCGCCGTCCATCGGCATGAATACTCCCTATCTGCGCCACCACTTTATCGCCGCGCTGCTGAAATGCGGCTTGCGCGAGCGTGCCGTGGTCGAGATCAAAGCCTACTGGGGAGCGATGGTGGATGACGGGGCGGACACCTTCTGGGAACTATTTGATCCGCAAAGACCTGACTTCTCCCCGTATGGCAGTAAGCTCATCAACAGTTACTGCCATGCCTGGAGCTGTACCCCGGCCTGGTTTATCCGCCAGTTCGGCCTCTGATAACACAACAATAAAGTGAACAAAATGGCTAAAACCTTCTTTACCCTATGGCGGCAACGGTTAGGTTACGGGATTGCCGATCTCTCCTGTAACCTGGTCTGGCAGTTAATCTCGCTGTACCTGATGTTCTTTTATACCGATGTGATGAACCTCCCGGCCTACTGGGTGGGGATTATGTTCCTGGTCACGCGGCTGGTGGACGGCGTGGCGGACGTGTTAATGGGACTGATGATCGACAACACGACCACCCGCTGGGGACGATGCCGTCCGTGGTTGCTGTTTGGCGCGATACCTTTCGGTCTGATGTGTATACTGGCGTTTTACGTGCCCGATTTTGGCACCACCGGGAAGCTGGTGTATGCCTTTATCACCTACCTGTGCCTCTCGTTCCTCTACACCATCGTCAATATTCCCTTCTGCGCGATGCTGCCGTTCCTGACGGCGGATTCCCAGGAGCGCACCACCTTATCCGCAGTGCGCATTCTTCTCGGCTCGCTGGGCTCCACCATTGTGGCGGTCGCCACGCTGCCGCTGGTGGGGGCGTTAGGGCAGGGCAATCAGGCGCAGGGGTTTCTCTATACCGCGGTGGTGTTCGGCGTGATCGCCACCTTCTTCCTGCTGATCAGCTTCCGCAACGTGGAGGAGAAAATCAGCATCACTCAGGAGCGCATGACCTTAAAACGGGCCTGGACCGGCCTGAAATCCAACACGCCGTGGAAGGTGTTCGCACTGAATATTTTCCTGATGTGGGGGGCCTTCTTCTTCCAGACGGGGGCGCTGGTCTATTTCTTCCACTATTACGTGGGCAGCAGCGAGCTGACCGCCCTGGTGGCCGGGATCTCCTCCTTTGTGCCGCTGCTCGGGACGCTGACGGTGCCGTTCCTCGCGGGCTTAATGAAAAAACGCCATGTTTACCTGGTCGCCAGCACGGTTAACCTTGCCGGCATGGGGATCATGATGGTCGCCGGCGTCAACTACTGGGGGCTGGTCATCGGGGCAATTGTTCTGTCGCTTGGCGCGGGGCAGCGCACCGCAATCTACTTCTCGATGCAGGCCGATCCGGTGGATTACGGGGTGTGGAAAACCGGGATTAATACCGCAGGTATTCTGACCTCCATAAACGGTTTCCTCGGTAAGGTAGCAATGGCCGGGGCCGGGGCGATCACCGGTTTTCTGCTCTCCTCGGGCGGTTACGTGGCAAACGCGGTGCAAACCCCGTCAGCCCTGCTGGCCATCCAGGCCTGTTACCTGTGGATCCCCGCCGGGTTAATCGTGGCGTCGATGATCTGGATCGGGCGCTTCTACCGGCTCGACGACAGCTTCGGGGCGATCCGCGCCGATCTCGATGCCGGAATCTTCGCATCGGACGACCAACCAGAACTCAAAAAATCCGCCGCTATTTAATCTGACCTCTTTCTGATAACAGGACATCTATGCGTATCTCTGTGATTAGCGCAGCGGTTTGCTGCGCCCTTTTTTCGCCCTCATATGTGTTTGCCGACGCGCAAAGCGTGGAACAACGCCTGGCTCTGCTGGAGCAGCGGCTGAACGCAGCGGAACAACGAACTACCGAGGCAGAACGGCGCGCCTCGCAGGCGGAGGCAAAATTAGCCACCCTGAGCCAGCAATCTCAGGCCACCGAAAAGAAAGTGGAGACCGTCAGCCAGAAGCAGAAGCAAAACGCGCTCAGCGACGGGTTTGAATTTAATGCTTATGCTCGCTCAGGGTTGTTGATCAATAACCACGGCAAAGGTGCGCGCGGCGGTCCGGGTGTCTCACCGGCCAGTTCCCTGAATGGCGACGCGCACGTCGGGCGTCTGGGTAACGAAGAGGATAACTACATCGAGCTCAGCTTCGGCAAGCGCATGACCTTCGATGACGGTTCCTGGGCGCACTTCAAAACCATGATTGCCGATGGCGCCACCAACCCCGATCCCTGGGTGCAGGATAACGACAGCCACCATATCAACGTGCGCCAGATGTACGTCGAGATGGGCAACTTCGCCGAGTTTTCCGGCCCGGCGAAAAATGCTTATCTGTGGGCCGGGAAACGTTTCGATCGCGATAACTTTGATATTCACTTTACCGACAGCGACATCATGTTCCTCGGCGGCACCGGGGCCGGGATCTACGACGTGCAGTGGACCAATAACCTGAAAGGCGACTACTCCCTGTATGGGCGCAATTTCGGCGATCTTGGCAGCTCGCACTATGAAGACAACGACATCCAGAACCTGATGCTCACCGCCAACCACTTCTACGGTAACTGGCAGCTGATGCTGACCGGGATGACGGCCCAGGGCAATGACGATCTTAAGGACAATACCTCCTCGACCGGAAGCTATGCCCTGCGCAGCGACAACACTGCGCAAAACGGCTACTACGCGATGCTGGCTTATCATGATAAACAGCAGTTTTATGGCCTGACGAAGGGAGTATCGGAAACCGCATTACAATTTGGCGGCGGGCTGGGGGCCGAAGCGCGTCAGCCGGGCAGCGACGGCGATCTGACGGACAATGCCACCTCTCTGCGCTTTGCCTCTTACGGCATTTTGCCGGTGGCGAAAAACTGGGAAATTGCGCCGTCGGTGATCGCCCAGCACAGCGAAGATCGTTATCGTGACGGCGACCGCTATGACTGGGCGACCTTTAACCTTCGCGCCTCACAGGCATTGACTCCGCATTTTGCCCTGCTGTATGAGGCATCCTGGCAGTATATGGATCTGGATCCTAACGGGCGCACCTACAGGTCGGACGGTAACATGAACCAGTACCAGGCGGTAAAAGGGGATTTTTACAAGCTGACCTTTGCCCCGACGTTCAAAGTGGGCAACGTGTTTGATATCAAAGCGCGTCCGGAAATCCGTCTTTTTGCCACTTATATGAACTGGGACAGAGAGCTGGATCGCTATGCCATCAACGACGACTTTGGCAGTGCAGGGTTCACTGCGGGCGGGACATGGAACTTTGGCGTGCAGACCGAAATCTGGTTTTAACGCTGCGTAACAGAAAACAAAAAGGCCGGGATTACCCGGCCTTGATTATTCTCACTACGCCATTCGCGGCGAAAAACTCTTAGCGACTACGGAAGACAATGCGGCCTTTGCTCAGGTCGTACGGGGTCAGCTCAACAGTCACTTTGTCGCCCGTCAGAATACGGATATAGTTCTTACGCATTTTACCGGAGATATGCGCGGTAACAACGTGACCGTTTTCCAGTTCTACGCGAAACATGGTGTTAGGCAACGTTTCAAGAACGGTACCCTGCATTTCAATATTGTCTTCTTTGGCCATCTAATCCTCTGGGGTATCACTACCAAGTTTTGAACCGGCAAGATAATGCCGAAATTCATCAATTAAGTAAAGATTTGCGCGTTTAAAACGCAACAAAGCAGTTTCAGCGTATTACCCGGACGTCACGGATGAACCGTACGAAAAGCGCATACGTAAAGGGGAGGTGGCAGGATAAACGATAGGGCGTTATCGGATGCGAACTATTCCCAAACGGCGGCGGGGCAACAGGCAGAACCTACTCTGCGGCAGAATTATAGCACCTTGAGGAAAAATATGCGGAAAACATTTATCTTTGGGGCATAAATAACGTCCCGGGGACCCAGAAATTCTGCGGTAATTTCTGCATTCGCAGCGTTGCCAGCTGATCCAGATATTCATGGCGGGAGATCTCAACCGCACCCAGCGAGGCGGTATGCTCATTCAGCACCTGGCAATCTATCAGCTGGCCGCCGCTGCGGGTAAAGCGTTCGCAGAAAACCAGCAGGGCGGTTTTGGAAGCATTCACCGCCCGGCTGAACATTGACTCACCGCAAAACAAGGTGCCCTGCGCCACGCCGTACATCCCGCCCACCAGTTCGTCCTTATCCCACACCTCAATCGAGTGGGCGTAACCCAGCTCATGCAGGCGGTGATAGGCAGCGCTCACCTCCGGGGTGATCCAGGTTCCTTCAAAGCGATCGCTGGCGCACCCCTCGATCACCTGACCAAAGGCGTGATTAAGGGTGACGCGATAGGGGGAATGGTTATGAAAGCGCTTCATGCTGCGGCTGATATGAAACCGCGCGGGCCACAGGACGGCACGAGGATCGGGCGACCACCATAAGATCGGATCGCCGGGGGAAAACCACGGAAAAATCCCGCGCTGGTACGCCATTAATAAACGCGACGGGCTCAGATCGCCGCCGAGGGCCAGCAAACCATTAGGTTCACGCAGCGCCCCTTCCGGAGAAGGGAACGCAAGAGAATGACGAGAGAGCTGGACCAGGCGCATGACAACAAAACTCCAGTACGCGAAGTGGGGATCGGTTCAAATATAGACTACAGACGTTGTTTAAACTGGTAGTAGCGACCCTGTTTTGCTAACAGCTCTGCGTGACTACCTTGCTCAATAATTTGTCCGTTGTCCATCACAATAATTTGATCGAAATCCGCCAGCCCGCGCAGGCGGTGCGTCACCATTAGCACCGTTTTGCCCTGCATCTCTTTTTCGAGTAAATCAAGGATTTGCCGCTCTGTGGTTGCGTCGAGCCCTTCGGTAGGTTCATCCAGCAGCATCAGCGGGGCATCGTGCAGCAGCGCACGCGCAATCGCCAGACGACGCAGCTCGCCGCCGGAAAGCTGACGACCCCCTTCACCGAGCCAGCTGTTCAGACCTTCGTCTTCCAGCAGCTTGTGCAGACCAACCTTTTCCAGCATCGCGCTTAACACGTCATCGGCGGCGCCAGGCACGGCTAACAGCAGGTTATCCCGCAGGGTAGCGCTGAAAAGATGAACCCGCTGCGGCACCACGCTCACCGTTTTACGCAGCGCAGGTTCGCTCATCTCTGTCAGAGGGGTGTCGTTGAAGAGGATCAGGCCCTGGGCCGGATCCCAGGCCCGGGTCAGCAGCTGCAGCAGCGTCGACTTCCCGCAGCCGGTACGACCCAGCACGGCAACGTGAGCGCCTGCAGGAATAGTCAGGTTTATATGGTCCAGCGCCGGTTGTGCCTGGCCATCGTAGGCAAAGCTGACATCTGCCAGGCGGAGGGCCAGCTGCTCAGGCACGTCTGATGCGGTGGTACTGAACTGTACTTCCGGCTGCTGGCCGGTGATCTGGGTGATACGCAGCGCGGAGGCCACCACCTGGCCCAGGTGCTGGAAAGCCCCGGTCACCGGCGCCAGCGCCTCGAACGCCGCCAGCGCACAGAAGACAAACAGCGCAATGAGCGGCCCCGGCTGGGTGTTACCGCCCACGCCGCCGGAAGCCAGCCACAGCATTGTCATTACGGCAATACCGCCAATCAGCAGCATCAACGCCTGAGACAGGGCCGTCAGCTCTGACTGTTTACGCTGGGCTTCATGCCAGTTCATCTCGGTATTTTCCATCTGCGCGCGATAGCGACGGCTGGCACCAAAAATCGTCAGCTCTGCCTGACCCTGCAGCCACCCCGTCAGCTGCTGGCGATACTCGCCGCGCAGACGGGTAAGATTTTCACCGGTGGGTTTACCGGCACGGTAAAACAGCGGCGGCAGTAAAAACAGCGTCAGGAGCATGATCCCGCCGAGGACCAGCGCGATATTGACGTCCAGCAGGCACAGCCCGAGGGTAACAACCACAATCACCACCAGCGCACCCACCAGCGGGGAGATGACGCGAAGGTAAAGGTGGTCGAGAGTGTCGACATCCGCAACAACGCGGTTCAGCAGTTCACCCTGGCGGTAGCGCGCCAGTCCGGCAGGGGAGAGGGGCAGCAGCTTGCTGAAGGTAGTGACGCGCAGGTGTTGCAGCACGCGGAAGGTTGCGTCATGGCTGACCAGACGTTCGAAGTAGCGTCCGGCGGTGCGGGTAATAGCCGTGCCACGTACGCCTGCGGCAGGCAGCATATAGTTGAAGCTGTACAGCCCGGCAAACCCGGCCACCGCAGAGGCCGAAAGGAACCAGCCCGAAAGCGTGAGCAGGCCGATACTGGCCAGCAGGGTGATGATTGCCAGCACCACGCCGAGGGTCAGCATCCATTTGTGGCGCATATAGAGCGCCAGATAAGGCAGTAAAGCGCGCATCAGATGTCCTCCTGACGGTTCGCCAGCAGAGCCGCGAACGGCCCCTGCGCCGCTGCGAGCGTGGCGTAATCGCCCTGCTCAACAAGCTGACCGTTGTCCATGACCCAGATCTGATCCCATTGGGAGATACCCTCCAGCTGGTGGGTTACCATCAGGGTGGTTTGCTGCTGCGAGGCGGCATCCAGGGCCATCATCACGCGCTGTTCGCTGTGCGCATCCAGGCTGGCAGCGGGCTCATCCAGCAGTAAAAGCTGGCAAGGGTTAAGCAGGGCGCGGGCCACGGCGATACGCTGCGCCTGTCCGACGGAAAGTCCCGCCGACTGATCGCCCACCACCGTATCCACGCCGTTCGGCAGCAGGGGCAGGAATTCGCTAACCCAGGCGCGATCGAGCACCGATTGCAGCTCTTCGTCGCTGGCATCCGGGCGCGCCAGCAGCACGTTTTCACGCAGCGTGGCCGCCGGAAGCTGTGGGTTCTGACCCACCCAGCTTAAATGGGTGCGCCATTCGTCAGGATCGAGCGCAGAGAGTTCGGCCTGGTTGATGCGCAACGACCCGCTGTAGGCCATAAAGCCGGATAACGCATTTAGCAGCGAGCTTTTGCCCGAGCCGCTGGTACCGACCAGCACCACGCGCTGACCTGCAGCGAGGGTGAAGTTTAATGGCCCCGCCAGCACTTTCCCCTCCGGCGACAGCACGCAGAAATTTTCTGCTTCAATGCTGACCGGTTTGCTGGTGCTCAGGGTCACGTCGCCGCGCTGCGGATGGGCCAGCGGCGTTTCGAGGAAGGTTTTCAGGCTGTCGGCTGCGCCCACGGCCTGGGCCTTAGCATGATAGAAGGTGCCCAGATCGCGCAGCGGCTGGAAGAACTCCGGGGCCAGAATCAGCGCCAGGAAGCCCGCCGAGAGGGTCACGGCGGTGCCGTAGTGACCAAAATCGAGGGCGCCCAGATAGGAGAAACCAAAATAAACGGCAACCAGCGCAATCGACAGGGAGGTAAAGAACTCCAGCACCCCGGAGGATAAGAACGCCAGGCGTAACACCTCCATGGTGCGCTGGCGGAAATCCTGGGAGGCGTGGCGGATGTTGTCGGTTTCGGCTTCACCGCGACCAAAAATGCGCAGCGTCTCCATGCCGCGCAGGCGGTCGAGGAAGTGGCCGCTTAAGCGCCCCAGCGCGAGGAAGTTGCGGCGGTTGGCATCGGCGGCCCCCATGCCGACCATCGCCATAAACAGCGGGATCAGCGGGGCAGTACCCAGCAGGATCAGCGCCGCGACCCAGTTATACGGGAAGATCGCCAGCACAATCAGCAGGGGAACGAAGACGGCCAGCGCCATCTGCGGCAGATAGCGGGCGTAGTAGTCATGCATATCGTCGATTTGCTCGAGGATAAGCGTCGCCCAACTGCCGGCAGGTTTGCCCTGGATCCAGGCGGGACCGGCTTCCTGTAGCCTGTCGAGCACCTGGCGGCGAATTTCGTAGCGGATGTTCTGTCCGGCGTGAAAACCCACGCGCTCACGCAACCAGACCACCCAGGCACGCAGAATGAAGACCAGAATCAACACAATGAAAGGCAGTAACAGGGCCTCGCGTGGGATGTTTTCCATGATCATATGGTTAAGAATGCGGGCCAGCAGCCATGCCTGGCCTACAATCAACACGCCGCTGATAAACCCTAAAAGACGGGAAATATTCAGCCAGCGGCGGGAAAGTACGCTTTGCTGTTTAAGCCAGCGTGTTAACTCTTGTTGACGGGTTTTTTCCATTGCGTGCTTTGCAGGTGATGTTATTAGGTATTGGGCACGGCAATGTTACAACGCAGAGACAATAAAGGCGACTTATCGCCGCCTTTTTTACGTTTGTTGCTGTTTTGTAAAAATTATTTACTCTGATCGGCCAGTCCGTCGAGATAACGTTCTGCATCCAGCGCCGCCATACAACCGGTGCCCGCAGAGGTGATCGCCTGACGATAAATGTGGTCCATCACGTCGCCCGCAGCGAACACGCCCGGGATGCTGGTCTGGGTGGCATTGCCATGGATCCCAGACTGCACTTTGATGTAGCCGTTCTCCAGCTCCAGCTGACCGTCGAAGATCGCGGTGTTCGGGCTGTGGCCGATAGCAACAAACAGACCCGCCACTTCCAGCGTTTCAACGTTGTCGGTGTTCTGCGTATCACGGATGCGCAGGCCCGCCACGCCCATCTGATCGCCAGTCACTTCTTCCAGCGTGCGGTGGGTATGCAGCACGATATTGCCGCTGGCCACTTTGTCCATCAGACGCTTGATCAGGATTTTTTCCGCGCGGAAGGTATCGCGGCGGTGAATGAGATGCACTTCAGAGGCGATGTTCGCCAGGTACAGCGCTTCTTCCACGGCGGTGTTGCCGCCGCCGATGACCGCGACCTTCTGGTTGCGATAGAAGAAACCGTCGCAGGTGGCGCAGGCGGAAACGCCGCGGCCTTTAAAGGCTTCTTCAGACGGCAGGCCCAGATAGCGGGCAGAAGCGCCGGTTGCAATAATCAGCGCGTCGCAGGTGTATTCTGCGTTATCACCGATCAGGCGGAACGGACGGTTCTGCAGATCGACCTTGTTGATGTGGTCAAAAATGATTTCGGTATCAAATTTGGCGGCATGCTCGTGCATGCGCTCCATCAGCAGCGGCCCGGTCAGGCCTTCAGGATCGCCTGGCCAGTTTTCTACTTCGGTAGTGGTGGTCAGCTGACCGCCTTTTTCCATGCCCGTAATCAGTACCGGTTGCAGGTTAGCGCGTGCCGCGTAGACCGCTGCGGTGTATCCCGCAGGTCCGGAACCCAGGATGAGAAGTTTACTGTGTTTGGCCGTGCCCATGAGATCCCCATTGTTGTTGGCAGACATTTTCCCCGGATTGTAGGGAATTTGTTGCCGTAAAAAAAGGGCGCAGCGATTTTGTTAACGATGTGTGTAATAGAAAGCGCCAATCAACGGCGGGGCAGGGAAGGTGATTTTATAACAATAATCATGGCAAATCGCTCGAAACGACGGCGATAAAATGAGGATTAATCGCCGGTCGTAATGAATATCCGGCATGTTGTACTAAAAATCGATGTTTTGCTTTGACAATCCCCTGCTGTTTTGCGAAAACATTCAAGGAAGAAAAAAAACGGTCTTTGTGTAACGCATAGTCATGCACAAAATCACCATTTTTACCGGGTCAGCGAAATCTACGCATGGTGTGGACAGATGCCATTCGTGATGTTGATGGCCGCCTCTGGGCAACGGTCTTCATACCACATAACCCCAATCGAATCGCGCAAACTATAAAACAGGCGATGCGATTAACCGCGGGGAAAGACTCTGAACAGTGAAGTGCACAGGGTCCTGGCAGGAGTTAGGGAAGGAATACAGAGAGACAATAATAATGGTAGATAGCAAGAAGCGCCCTGGCAAAGATCTCGACCGTATCGATCGTAACATTCTTAATGAATTGCAAAAGGATGGGCGTATTTCCAACGTCGAGCTTTCAAAACGTGTGGGACTTTCCCCGACGCCATGCCTTGAGCGTGTGCGCCGACTGGAAAGACAGGGTTTTATTCAGGGCTATACAGCGCTGCTGAACCCGCATTACCTGGATGCCTCACTTCTGGTATTTGTTGAGATTACTCTGAATCGTGGTGCGCCGGATGTGTTTGAGCAGTTCAATGCCGCCGTGCAAAAACTTGAAGAAATTCAAGAGTGTCATCTGGTTTCCGGTGATTTCGACTACCTGTTGAAAACCCGCGTACCTGATATGTCTGCATACCGTAAGCTGCTGGGCGAAACCCTGCTGCGACTGCCTGGTGTGAACGACACCCGTACCTACGTGGTAATGGAAGAAGTCAAACAGAGCAATCGTCTGGTTATTAAGACGCGCTAACACGGAACAGGTGCATTATCAGCGTACTTTGATTACACTCCTGGTAATCCATACAGCAACAGTGTCGGGCCTCCCGGCACTGTTGTCCGTTTAGCACTCGGGCAGGAATTGCCTGATACCTGGAGAGCCTGTTTTGAGCCAGGAATATACCGAAGACAAAGAAGTCAATTTAACCAAGCTCAGCAGTGGGCGCCGACTCCTTGAGGCGTTACTGATCCTTGTTGCTCTTTTTGTCGTCTGGTTGATGGCAGCCTTACTCAGTTTCAATCCCTCCGATCCCAGCTGGTCACAGACCGCATGGCACGAGCCTATTCATAATTTAGGCGGCGTACCGGGCGCCTGGCTGGCAGATACGCTGTTCTTTATCTTTGGCGTGATGGCCTACACCCTTCCCGTCATCATTATTGGTGGCTGCTGGTTTGCCTGGCGTCATCGTCAGAACGATGATTACATCGACTATTTTGCCGTCTCGCTGCGCCTGATTGGTGCGCTGGCGCTGATCCTCACCTCGTGCGGTCTGGCGGCGATTAACGCCGATGACATCTGGTATTTTGCCTCCGGTGGGGTAATCGGCAGCCTGCTGAGTACCGCGCTGCAGCCGATGCTGCACAGTAGCGGCGGCACCATTGCGCTGCTCTGCGTCTGGGGCGCAGGGCTGACGCTCTTTACCGGCTGGTCATGGGTCAGTATTGCTGAAAAAATCGGCAGCGTGATCCTCAACATTCTTACCTTTGCCAGCAACCGTACCCGTCGCGATGATACCTGGGTCGATGAAGAGTATGAAGACGACGACTACGATGACGCTGAGCCGACCGTAGAGCGTCGTGAATCCCGCCGCGCGCGCATTATGCGCGGGGCGCTGGCGCGCCGTAAGCGCGTAGCAGAGAAGTTCGCAAATCCGTTGGGGCGCAAGACGGATGCGGCCCTGTTCTCTGGCAAAAGGATGGACGACGAAGAGGTAGCTTACAGCGCCCGTGGCGTAGCCGCCGATCCGGATGATGTACTGTTCTCCGGCAATCGCGCGCTGGCCTCCGACTATGATGAGTACGATCCGCTGCTCAACGGCCACTCGGTGGCTGAGCCGCTTGCCGCCGCTGCCGCGGCGACTACCGCCACTCAGGCCTTTGCTGCACCTGTCGATCCGGTGATCCCGCCAACTCCTTCGATGCCAGATACCCATCTGCAGCCGCCTGCGGTTGAATGGCATGGGGAACCCACTGCACCAGCAGCACCGGCCTATGCGCCAGAGCCACAGCCTTATGCCGCCGCCGCGCCGCAGGAGCAGTGGCAACCGCCTTATCAGCCTGAACCGGCATACGCGCAGCCGCAGTATGAACAACCGCAATATCAGCAACCTCAGTACGAGCAGCCACAGTACGAACAACCTCAGTATGAGCAGCCGCAGCAGTATGAACCGCAGCAGGCCGTGTATCAGCCTGAGCCGGTGGTAACTCCGCCGGTCGTCGAAGCGCCGCCGGTTGAAGAGGTGAAACCGTCCCGGCCGCCGCTTTACTACTTCGAAGAGGTGGAAGAGAAACGTGCCCGTGAGCGCGAACAGCTCGCGGCCTGGTATCAGCCTGTACCGGAGCCAGTGCAAGAGCCTGCCCCGGTAAAAGCAGCTGAAATCCCGTCTGTACCGGTTCCGGCCGTTGAGCCTGCCTCCGTCGTGGCACCGGTTGCGGCGAGCGTGCAGCAGGCAACAGCCGCAGGTACCGCTGCGGCTGGCGCTGCTGCACCGTTATTCAGCCTGGCCACCGGCGGCGCGCCGCGTCCGCAGGTGAAAGAGGGCATTGGTCCGCAGCTGCCGCGTCCGAACCGCGTGCGCGTTCCTACCCGCCGTGAACTGGCCTCGTATGGCATCAAGCTGCCTTCGCAGCGAATGGCGGAAGAGGAAGCGCGTAAAGCCGGGCGTCAGCAGTACGATGACGACCAGTACGAAGACGACGCTGACGAAATGCAGCAGGACGAGCTGGCCCGCCAGTTCGCCCAGCAGCAACAGCAGCGTTATGGCGAAGAATATCAGCCTGAGCCACAGCAGTATCAGACCCAGGATGACGAAGATGATGCCGCCGAAGCGGAGCTGGCTCGCCAGTTTGCCGCCACGCAGCAGCAGCGTTACGCTGGTGAACAGCCGACAGGGGCGAACCCGTTCTCGCTGGCGGATTTTGAATTCTCACCGATGAAAGATCTGGTGGATGATACGCCGAGTGAACCGCTGTTCACGCCGGGTGTGATGCCGGAGGTCGAGCCGCCGCGTCAGGCGTTTACGCCGCCGCAGCCTGCGCAGCCGCAACAGTTTGCCCAGCCTCAGCAGCCTGTACAGCCGCAGCAGTATGCTCAGCCACAGCAGCCTGCGCAGCCGCAGCAGTTTGCTCAGCCTCAGCAACCGGCACAGGCTCAGCAGTACGCTCAGCCTCAACAGCCTGCGCAGCCGCAGCAGCCACCGGCTCAGCAGAGCCTGATCCATCCGTTGCTGATGCGTAACGGTGACAGCCGCCCGCTGCAAAGACCGACCACGCCGCTGCCGTCATTTGACCTGTTAACCCCGCCGCCAACGGAAGTCGAGCCGGTTGATACCTTCGCCCTCGATCAGATGGCGCGCCTGGTTGAACTCCGCCTGGCCGACTTCCGGATTAAAGCGGATGTGGTGAATTATTCACCTGGTCCGGTGATCACCCGTTTCGAGCTGAATCTGGCCCCGGGTGTGAAAGCCGCGCGTATTTCCAACCTCTCCCGCGACCTGGCGCGTTCCCTCTCTACCGTGGCCGTGCGCGTGGTCGAGGTTATTCCGGGTAAACCCTATGTTGGCCTGGAGCTGCCGAACAAAAAACGTCAGACCGTTTACCTGCGTGAAGTGCTGGATAACGCCAAATTCCGCGATAACCCGTCGCCGCTTAGCGTGGTGCTGGGTAAAGACATCGCTGGCGAGCCGGTGGTGGCCGATCTGGCGAAAATGCCGCACCTACTGGTGGCGGGTACGACGGGTTCCGGTAAGTCTGTCGGCGTGAACGCCATGATCCTCAGCATCCTGTATAAGGCGCAGCCGGAAGATGTGCGCTTCATCATGATCGACCCGAAAATGCTGGAACTGTCGGTATACGAAGGTATTCCGCACCTGCTGACCGAAGTCGTGACCGACATGAAAGATGCCGCCAACGCCCTGCGCTGGAGCGTCAACGAGATGGAGCGTCGCTACAAGCTGATGTCCGCGCTGGGGGTACGTAACCTTGCCGGTTATAACGAGATCATCGCCGAAGCGGCGAAGATGGGACGTCCGATCCCGGATCCGTACTGGAAACCGGGCGACAGCATGGATGCCGAGCATCCGGTGCTGGAAAAACTGCCGTACATCGTGGTGTTGGTGGACGAGTTTGCTGACCTGATGATGACCGTCGGTAAGAAGGTGGAAGAGCTGATCGCCCGCCTGGCACAAAAAGCGCGTGCGGCGGGGATCCACCTGGTGCTGGCGACCCAGCGTCCGTCGGTGGATGTGATCACCGGCCTGATTAAAGCCAACATCCCGACCCGTATCGCTTTTACCGTGTCGAGCAAAATTGACTCCCGCACCATCCTCGACCAGGGGGGCGCGGAATCGCTGCTGGGCATGGGGGATATGCTTTACTCTGGCCCGAACTCCACCACGCCGGTGCGTGTCCATGGTGCCTTTGTGCGTGACCAGGAAGTGCATGCCGTGGTGCAGGACTGGAAGGCGCGTGGTCGTCCGCAGTACGTTGAAGGCATCACCTCTGACAGCGAAAGCGAAGGCGGCGGTGGCGGCGGCGCAGATGGCGGCGAAGAGCTGGATCCGCTGTTCGATCAGGCAGTTAACTTCGTCACCGAGAAACGCAAAGCTTCCATCTCCGGGGTTCAGCGCCAGTTCCGTATCGGCTATAACCGCGCGGCGCGTATCATCGAGCAGATGGAAGCGCAGGGCATCGTCAGCGAGCAGGGGCACAACGGCAACCGTGAAGTGCTTGCCCCGCCGCCGTTTGAGTGATCCCCCCTCGATTGCAAAGATGGGTAAATCAGCAATAATTAAGCATTTTCTTCTGTCGCCTGCCTGCGGGCAGGTCCAGAATAGTTGACAGAAAACCCCCATTTCGGGATGACGCTTTGTAAGGACTACCAATGAAAAAAATTGCAATCACCTGTGCATTACTGACCAGCTTTGTAGCGAGCAGCGTCTGGGCTGATGCCGCCGGCGACCTCAAAAACCGTCTGGACAAAGTCAGCAGTTTCCACGCCAGCTTCACCCAGAAAGTGACTGACGGCAGTGGCAATGCGGTGCAGGAAGGTCAGGGTGACCTGTGGGTGAAACGTCCAAATCTGTTCAACTGGCATATGACGCAACCGGATGAGAGCATCCTGGTTTCCGACGGGAAAACCCTGTGGTTCTTCAACCCGTTTGTTGAGCAGGCCACGGCGACCTGGCTGAAAGATGCCACCAGCAACACGCCGTTTATGCTGATCGCCCGTAACCAGACCAGCGACTGGCAGCAGTACAACATTAAACAGAACGGCGATGATTTTGTGCTGACCCCGAAAGGCAGCAACGGCAACCTGAAGCAGTTCACCATTAACGTGAGCAGCAACGGTACCATCAATCAGTTCAGCGCTGTTGAGCAGGACGATCAGCGCAGCAGCTATCAGCTGAAATCCCAGCAGAACGGGGCGGTTGATGCATCGAAATTCACCTTTACCCCGCCGAAGGGCGTGACGGTGGATGACCAACGTAATAAGTAAGAGGCGTGCGTGAGCAACCTGTCGCTCGATTTTTCAGATAATGCGTTTCAACCTCTGGCCGCCCGTATGCGGCCAGAAAATTTAGCGCAGTATATTGGCCAGCAGCATCTGCTGGCTGCGGGCAAACCCTTGCCGCGCGCCATTGAGGCCGGGCATCTGCACTCCATGATCCTGTGGGGGCCGCCAGGCACCGGTAAAACGACGCTGGCGGAAGTGATTGCCCGCTACGCCGATGCCGACGTCGAGCGCATCTCCGCCGTCACCTCGGGAGTGAAAGAGATCCGTGAGGCCATCGAGCGTGCCCGCCAGAACCGTAATGCCGGTCGCCGCACCATCCTGTTCGTCGATGAGGTGCACCGTTTCAACAAGAGCCAGCAGGATGCCTTTCTGCCGCACATCGAAGACGGCACCATCACCTTTATCGGTGCCACTACTGAAAACCCTTCGTTTGAACTCAACTCCGCACTGCTGTCCCGCGCCCGCGTCTATCTCCTGAAATCGTTAACCACCGAAGACATTGAGCTGGTGCTGACCCAGGCGATGAACGATAAGTCCCGCGGCTACGGCAACCAGGATATCGTGCTGCCCGACGACACCCGCCGAGCCATTGCAGAACTGGTTAACGGGGACGCGCGACGGGCGCTGAATACCCTGGAGATGATGGCCGATATGGCCGAAGCCCACGACAGCGGCAAGCGGGTGCTGCTTCCGGCACTGCTGACCGAAATCGCCGGCGAACGCAGCGCGCGCTTTGATAACAAAGGCGACCGCTTTTACGACCTGATCTCGGCGCTGCATAAATCGGTGCGCGGCAGCGCGCCCGATGCCGCGCTCTACTGGTATGCGCGCATTATCACCGCCGGGGGCGATCCGCTGTACGTGGCTCGCCGCTGTCTGGCGATTGCCTCTGAAGATGTCGGTAATGCCGATCCGCGCGCGATGCAGGTGGCGATCTCCGCCTGGGACTGCTTCACCCGCGTCGGGCCTGCCGAAGGCGAGCGCGCCATTGCCCAGGCGATTGTCTATCTGGCCTGCGCCCCGAAAAGCAATGCGGTCTATACCGCATTTAAAGCGGCGATGTCCGATGCCCGTGAGCGCCCTGATTACGATGTTCCTGACCACTTACGTAATGCCCCGACCAAGCTGATGAAAGAGATGGGCTATGGTCAGCAATATCGTTACGCACACGACGAGCCCAACGCCTATGCCGCCGGGGAGGAGTATTTCCCGCAGGAAATGGCACAAACTCGCTATTATCGCCCGACAAACAGAGGCCTTGAGGGCAAGATTGGCGAAAAGCTCACCTGGCTTGCCGGACAGGATCAAAATAGCCCTATAAAACGCTACCGTTAGGGCTATCGTTGCGGTAATGTTGGCAATGTATCTGATGACCGCAGGCTGCGGTCATTTCCTCCTATTTTTTAATTCGATAAGCACAGGATAAGCATGCTCGATCCCAATCTGCTGCGTAACGAGCCAGACGCAGTCGCTGAAAAACTGGCACGCCGGGGCTTTAAACTGGATGTAGATAAGCTGCGCGCTCTTGAAGAGCGTCGTAAAGTTCTGCAGGTACAAACCGAAAACTTGCAGGCAGAGCGTAACTCTCGATCGAAATCCATCGGCCAGGCGAAAGCGCGCGGGGAAGATATTGAGCCATTACGCCTGGAAGTGAACAAACTCGGTGAAGAGCTGGATCAGGCGAAAGCCGATCTGGACGTTCTTCAGGCCGAAATTCGTGATATCGCCCTGGCGATCCCGAACACCCCTGACGACAGCGTCCCTGTCGGTAAAGACGAAAATGACAACGTCGAAGTAAAACGCTGGGGCACTCCACGCGAGTTTGACTTCGAGGTTCGCGATCACGTCACGCTGGGCGAAATGCACGCCGGGCTCGATTTTGCGGCTGCCGTTAAGCTGACCGGTTCCCGATTCGTGGTCATGAAGGGCCAGATCGCCCATCTGCACCGTGCCTTGGCCCAGTTCATGCTGGATCTGCACACCGAGCAGCACGGCTACAGCGAAACCTACGTGCCGTATCTGGTCAACCACGATACGCTGTACGGTACCGGCCAGCTGCCGAAATTTGCCGGCGATCTGTTCCATACCCGTCCGCTGGATGAGGAAGCAGACAGCAGCAACTACGCGCTGATCCCAACCGCAGAAGTGCCGCTGACCAACCTCGTGCGTGATGAGATCATCGACGAAGACGATCTGCCGATCAAACTGACTGCACACTCTCCGTGCTTCCGTTCTGAAGCAGGCTCTTATGGCCGTGATACCCGTGGTCTGATCCGTATGCACCAGTTCGACAAAGTTGAGATGGTGCAGATTGTGCGTCCGGAAACGTCCATGGATGCGCTGGAAGAGATGACCGGTCACGCGGAAAAAGTGCTCGAGCTGTTAGGTCTGCCGTACCGTCGCATGGCGCTCTGTACCGGTGACATGGGCTTTGGCGCCTGCAAAACCTTCGATCTGGAAGTGTGGGTTCCAGCGCAGGGTACCTATCGCGAAATCTCCTCCTGCTCCAACGTTGGCGATTTCCAGGCTCGTCGCATGCAGGCCCGCTGCCGCAGCAAATCCGACAAGAAAACCCGTCTGGTGCACACCCTGAACGGCTCCGGCCTGGCAGTGGGTCGTACCCTGGTGGCGGTGCTGGAAAACTACCAGCAGGCTGACGGACGTATCGAAATTCCTGAAGTACTGCGCCCTTACATGAAAGGCCAGCAGTACATCGGTTAATGTGCTTTTACGTAAAAAAGCGCCTGCGGGCGCTTTTTTTATGCCCCGGTTTTGACATCAGGCAATATCCCCTCCTTCCAAAGTAGTAATACTTTCCAGGTAGTTAGCATAAACCTCTGTTAACGCAATCACTCATTATATAAATAACTATATAGCGGTGCTGCCGCACATGGAACTTTGTGAGCAATCAAAGTGAGAGTCTATGAAAATTAAAACGCCTGATGCCTTACTGGCTGCCGAGGTGAGCCGTCGCGGGCTGATGAAAACCACCGCGATTGGCGGCCTGGCGGTTGCCAGTAGCGCCTTTACTTTGCCTTTTTCTCGCCTGTCGTCGGCGGCTGAAGCCATCGCCGCCGTTAAGCCGTATGAAAAGGTGGTCTGGAGCGCCTGTACGGTGAACTGCGGTAGCCGCTGTCCGCTGCGGATGCATGTTATCGACGGCGAGATCAAATACGTCGAGACCGACAATACCGGGGATGATCACTACGAGGGGCTACACCAGGTGCGCGCCTGTCTGCGTGGCCGTTCCATGCGCCGCCGCGTCTATAACCCGGACCGCCTGAAATACCCGATGAAACGTGTCGGCAAGCGCGGGGAAGGCAAATTCGAGCGTATCAGCTGGGACGAGGCCTTCGACACCATCGCCAGTAATATGCAGCGCCTGATTAAAGACTACGGCAACGAGTCTATCTACCTTAACTACGGCACCGGCACCCTCGGCGGGACCCTGACCCGCTCCTGGCCACCGGGCAAAACGTTGATTGCCCGCCTGATGAACTGCTGCGGAGGCTATCTCAACCATTACGGTGACTACTCCACCGCGCAGATTGCCGCAGGCCTCAACTACACCTACGGCGGCTGGGCCGATGGCAACAGCCCGTCGGATATCGAAAACAGCCAGCTCGTCGTATTGTTCGGCAACAACCCCGGTGAAACGCGCATGAGCGGCGGCGGGGTGACTTACTACATCGAACAGGCGCGGCAAAAATCGAACGCCCGGATGATCGTCATCGACCCACGCTATACCGACACCGGGGCAGGGCGCGAGGATGAGTGGATCCCGATCCGCCCGGGAACCGATGCGGCGCTGATCTCTGCCCTGGCCTGGGTGATGATCAACGAGGACCTCGTCGATCGGCCATTCCTCGATAAATACTGCGTTGGCTACGACGAAAAAACGCTGCCGGAAGGCGCCCCGGCGAACGGCCACTATAAAGCTTATATTCTCGGTCAGGGCAATGACGGGATCGCCAAAACTCCGGCCTGGGCTGCGGCCATTACCGGTATTCCCGAGGCGCGTATTGTTAAGCTGGCGCGTGAAATCGCCGGGGCGAAACCGGCCTTTATCTCCCAGGGCTGGGGCCCGCAGCGCCATGCCAACGGCGAGCTGGTATCCCGTGCCATCGCCATGCTGGCGATTTTGACCGGCAACGTGGGTATCAATGGCGGCAACAGCGGGGCGCGCGAAGGCTCGTACTCTCTGCCGTTTGTGCGCATGCCGACCCTGGAAAATCCGGTTCAGACCAGTATTTCGATGTTTATGTGGACCGACGCCATCGAGCGCGGCCCGGAGATGACCGCCACCCGTGACGGGGTGCGCGGCAAAGAAAAGCTCGACGTGCCGATCAAGATGATCTGGAACTATGCCGGCAACTGTCTGATCAACCAGCACTCCCAGATCAACCGCACCCACGACATTCTGCAGGACGACAAAAAATGCGAGCTGATTGTGGTGGTGGATTGTCATATGACCTCGTCGGCGAAGTACGCCGATATTCTGCTGCCTGACTGCACCGCCTCTGAGCAGATGGATTTCGCCCTGGATGCCTCATGCGGCAACATGTCGTACGTGATTTTTGCCGACCAGGCGATTAAACCGCGTTTTGAGTGCAAAACCATCTATGAGATGACCACCGCGCTGGCAAAACGCATGGGTGTTGAGCAGCAGTTCACCGAAGGCCGCACCCAGGAAGGGTGGATGCGCCATCTGTATGAGCAGTCGCGCCAGGCCATTCCTGAGTTGCCGCCGTTTGATGCGTTCCGTCAGCAGGGCATGTTCAAGCAGCGCGACCCGGAAGGGCATCACGTGGCCTATAAAGCCTTCCGCGCCGATCCAGCCGCCAATCCGCTGACTACCCCGTCAGGCAAAATCGAGATCTACTCTGCCCAGCTGGCGCAGATTGCCGCGACCTGGGAGCTGGAGCAGGGCGATGTGATCCATCCGCTCCCGGTTTACAGCCCGGGCTTTGAGAACTACGACGATCCGCAGAGCAAAGATTTCCCGCTGCAGCTGACCGGTTTCCACTACAAAGCGCGAACGCACTCCACCTACGGCAACGTTGATGTCCTGAAAGCGGCCTGCCGTCAGGAGATCTGGATCAACCCGCTGGATGCACAGCGGCGCGGAATTGCCAACGGCGACCGGGTGCGGATCTTCAACGGACGCGGTGAAGTGCATATCGAAGCCAAAGTCACGCCGCGCATCCTGCCGGGTGTGGTGGCGCTAGGCGAAGGAGCCTGGTACAACCCCGATGCGAACCGTATCGATCAGGCGGGCTGCATTAACGTGCTGACCACCCAACGCCCGTCGCCGCTGGCGAAAGGCAACCCGTCTCACAGTAACCTTGTTCAGGTTGAAAAGGCGTAAGGAGTAGCCGATGACCACTCAGTATGGATTTTTTATTGATTCCAGCCGCTGCACCGGGTGCAAAACCTGTGAGCTGGCGTGCAAGGATTACAAGGACCTGACCCCGGACGTCAGCTTCCGCCGCATCTACGAGTACGCGGGCGGCGACTGGCAGGAGGACAACGGGGTCTGGCATCAGAACGTGTTTGCCTACTACCTCTCCATCGCCTGCAACCACTGCGAAGATCCGGCCTGCACCAAAGTCTGCCCCAGCGGGGCGATGCACAAGCGCGACGACGGCTTTGTGGTGGTGGACGAAGATGTCTGCATCGGGTGTCGCTACTGCCATATGGCCTGCCCGTACGGCGCCCCGCAGTACAATGCCGCGAAAGGCCATATGACCAAGTGCGACGGCTGCCACGAGCGCGTGGCGGAGGGTCACAAGCCGATCTGCGTCGAATCCTGCCCGCTGCGGGCCCTGGACTTTGGCCCGATAGAAGAGCTGCGCAAAAAACACGGCAAGCTGGCCGCCGTTGCCCCGCTGCCGTCGGCGCACTTCACGAAGCCGAGTATCGTCATAAAACCCAATGCCAACAGCCGACCTACGGGTGATACCACCGGCTACCTGGCCAATCCGAAGGAGGTGTGAGATGGGAAGCGGATGGCATGAATGGCCGTTGATGATTTTTACGGTCTTCGGACAGTGTGTGGCGGGCGGTTTTATCGTCCTCGCCCTGGCGTTGTTAAAAGGCAATCTGAACAGGGAGCAACAGCAGCGGCTGGTGCTGAGTATGTTTGGTCTGTGGGTGCTGATGGGCATCGGGTTTATCGCCTCCACCCTGCACCTCGGTTCACCCATGCGCGCGTTCAACTCCCTGAACCGCGTGGGCGCGTCTTCACTTAGCAACGAGATCGCCAGCGGGGCGCTCTTCTTTGCTGTCGGCGGGCTGGGCTGGCTGCTTGCAGTCGTGAAAAAACTACCGGTAGCGTTACGCAATCTGTGGCTGATCGCAACTATGGTGCTGGGCGTGGTCTTCGTCTGGATGATGGTGCGGGTCTATAACACCATTGATACGGTGCCGACCTGGTACAGCGTCTGGACGCCAATGAGTTTCTTCCTGACCATGTTTATCGGCGGGCCGCTGCTGGGCTTCCTGCTCCTGCGGGTGTCGGGCGTCGATGGCTGGGCGATGCGTTTACTGCCTGCCGTGTCGCTACTGGCACTGGCAGTAAGTACGGTGGTGGCCCTGATGCAGGGCGCGGAGCTGGCGACGATCCACAGCGCCGTTCAGCAGGCCTCGGCCCTGGTGCCTGATTACGGCTCGCTGATGGCCTGGCGTGTGGTGCTGCTGGCGGCGGCGCTGGTGTGCTGGATCGTGCCGCAGCTGAAAGGCTATCAGCCTGCGCTCCCGCTGTTGTCGCTGGCATTTGTGCTGCTGCTGGCAGGTGAATTGATTGGACGTGGAGTGTTTTACGGTCTGCATATGACCGTTGGAATGGCCATCGCCAGTTAGCGCTGATTATTGTTATATAAAGCCGGGACTTAGTGCCCGGCTTTTCTTTTTTCAATCATGAAATTTTTCAACTGTCGTTTGGTTTTAATTTTGGCCTTAAATAAACAAAAACAAACACATAATTATTATCGATAGCAGACTTTGCATTAGCAGGATGAGTTTTTTCAATCGACAGAGAACATATTGTGCGTGCGCCCCGATCGGGTGGATTGACTTTGTTTTTGCCAGTGGCATGATGCGCACGAAATCTGAACTTCCTCACGGTTTTTAATCCATGTCGATCTATACCCGGCCAGTGCTCCTGTTGCTCTGTGGCCTGCTTTTGCTGACCCTCGCGATCGCGGTGTTAAACACGCTCGTCCCGCTGTGGCTCGCCCATGAAAACTTACCGACCTGGCAGGTGGGTATGGTCAGCTCGTCCTTTTTTACCGGTAATTTGCTGGGCACCCTGATGACGGGAAGCCTGATTAAACGCTTTGGTTTTAACCGCAGCTATTATCTGGCGTCGCTGATTTTTGCCGTCGGCTGTGCCGGGTTAGGGCTGATGGTCGGCTTCTGGAGCTGGATGGTCTGGCGCTTTATTGCGGGCGTCGGCTGCGCCATGATCTGGGTGGTAGTGGAAAGCGCCCTGATGTGCAGCGGTACTTCCCGCAACCGTGGCCGTCTGCTGGCAGCCTATATGATGGTCTATTATGTCGGCACCGTGCTGGGGCAACTGATGGTCAGCAAACTGCCAACCGACCTGATGAGCGTCCTGCCGTGGGTAACCGGCATGGTGCTGGCCGCGATCCTGCCGCTGCTCTTTACGCGTATTGTGAACCAGAGCAGTGAGCATCAGGAAGCGACCCATATCTGGCCGATGCTGAGACTGCGTCATGCGCGTCTCGGAGTGAACGGCTGCATTATCTCCGGGATTGTGCTCGGCTCGCTGTATGGTCTGATGCCGCTCTATCTGAATCATCAGGGCGTCAGTGATTCCGGGATCGGTTTCTGGATGGCGGTGATGGTCAGCGCCGGCATTATCGGGCAGTGGCCGGTTGGCCGTCTTGCCGACCGCTTTGGACGCCTGCTGGTGCTGCGCGTTCAGGTCTTTGTGGTGATCATGGGCTGTCTTGCCATGCTGAGTAATGCCGCTATGGCACCGGCACTGTTTATTCTGGGCGCGGCGGGCTTCACCCTCTATCCGGTAGCGATGGCCTGGGCCTGTGAGAAGGTTGAACATCATCAGCTGGTGGCCATGAACCAGGCGCTGCTGCTGAGCTATACCATCGGCAGTTTGCTGGGCCCGACTTTTACCGCCATGCTGATGCAGAACTATTCCGACAATCTGCTGTTTATCATGATCGCCAGCGTGTCATTTATTTATCTGCTCATGCTGCTGCGTAAAGCGGGCGAACATCCTACACCGGTGGCTCATGCCTGAGTAAATAAAAGCCTGTCGATGACAGGCTTTTTTGTCTCTGTCACATATAAGAGTTTTACGCATTGTTTGTTTATTGCCTGAGGCGATAATTCAGAGGCGTTCTACCACTAAAAGGCAGCCATTATGTCTACTCGTCGTTTTACCACTACAGCGCTGGCAGTAGTATTGTCTTTAACCTTTGCAACTGCACCTGCTATGGCCAATCCGGGAAATGGAAATGGAAATGGAAATGGAAATGGCCATGGTAATGGGCAAGGTAATAGCGGCAATCATGGCAACGGTAATTCCGGTAAAGGGAATACCGGTAACCAGGACCACAAACAAAATAACGGTCACCAGAATCAAGGCAAATCAAATAAAAGCGTCAAAGACGACGTCGATGCCCGCGTCAGTTACGACCATGCCCGGCATCTGGCGTTGAATTATGGTTTAACGGGTTATGATTCCCTGCCGCCGGGGATTGCGAAAAACCTCGCGCGCGGTAAACCACTGCCTCCGGGTATCGCCAAAAAGACCGTACCGGCGTCAATGTTAGGCCAATTACCCTATTATCCTGGCTATGAATGGCGGGTAGTCGGGAGGGATCTGGTCTTAATTGCGTTGAGTACGGCGATTGTGACCACCATTATTAATGGCGTCTTTGACTAATAAATAAAAAGCCCGGTGAAAACCGGGCTTTTTATTAATACATGACCTTGTGACCGTACTGCTCCAGAATGCCTTTTACGCGTTCCATGGTCTCTTTTTTCGGTGGTTTAACGCCATCCAGCTTGTACTCTTCACCCATCGCCACCCATTTATGTTTGCCCAGCTCGTGATACGGCAGCAGCTCAATTTTCTCAACGTTGCCCATATCACGCGTGAACTCACCCAGACGGTGGGCAGAGTCGTCATCATCTGACCAGCCCGGCACCACAACATAACGGATCCAGGTTTTGATGCCTTTGGCTGAGATGTATTTTGCGAACTCTAAAGTGCGATGGTTAGAGACGCCGACCAGATTCTGGTGGATTTCGTCGTTCATCTGCTTGAGATCCAGCATCACCAGGTCGGTCACTTCCAGCAGCTCATCAATCACCGGATCGTAACGACGGACAAAGCCGTTGGTATCCAGACAGGTGTGAATGCTCTCTTTATGGCAGGCGCGGAACCAGTCGCGGACAAACTCGGCCTGCAGGATCGCTTCCCCGCCGGACGCGGTCACGCCGCCGCCGGAAGCGTTCATAAAGTGGCGATAGGTCACCACCTCTTTCATTAATTCATCAACGGTGACTTCTTTGCCGCCGTGAGTATCCCAGGTATCACGGTTATGGCAGTACAGGCAGCGCATCAGGCAACCCTGGAAGAAGGTGATAAAGCGGATGCCTGGGCCATCGACGGTGCCACAGGACTCAAAGGAGTGAATGCGACCAATAGTTGACATTGCGGTGATATCTCCAGATTCGGCCCGTCCGGGGCCTGTGTATGCGCACAACTCAAGCGGCTGTGTCGAGTCTGTTTTGGCTGTTATCCATTTATTATAGATAGCGGGCAAAAGAGACTGTGGTGCGGGAGGTGTTAAAAAGGCCCCACTTGCGTGGAGCCTTTATTGTACGCGTTTTACGGCGTGATTTCAGTCAAAACCACTTACATGGACTGAGTGAAAGTACGGGTAATAACGTCTTTCTGCTGTTCTTTAGTCAGCGAGTTGAAACGTACTGCGTAGCCAGAAACGCGGATGGTCAGCTGAGGATATTTCTCAGGATGTTCCATCGCATCGAGCAGCATTTCACGGTTCATAACGTTCACGTTCAGGTGCTGACCACCTTCGATGGACGCTTCGTGATGGAAGTAACCGTCCATCAGACCCGCGAGGTTGGTTTTACGTACTTCGTCGTCTTTACCCAGCGCATTTGGCACGATAGAGAAGGTGTAAGAGATACCATCTTTCGCGTAAGCAAACGGCAGTTTCGCAACGGAGGTCAGAGAGGCAACTGCACCTTTCTGGTCACGGCCGTGCATTGGGTTAGCACCTGGTCCGAATGGCGCGCCAGCACGACGACCGTCTGGGGTGTTACCGGTTTTCTTACCATAAACCACGTTAGAGGTGATGGTCAGAACAGACTGAGTCGGGATAGCGTTACGGTAGGTGGTCAGTTTCTGAATTTTCTTCATGAAACGTTCTACCAGGTCAACCGCCATGTCATCAACGCGCGCGTCGTTGTTACCAAACTGCGGGTATTCACCTTCGATTTCGAAGTCTACAGCCAGGCCGTCTTCGTCACGAATCGGTTTAACTTTTGCATATTTGATAGCAGACAGGGAGTCAGCTGCAACAGACAGACCTGCGATACCACATGCCATGGTGCGAACAACGTCACGGTCGTGCAGCGCCATCAGAGAGGCTTCGTAGCTGTACTTGTCGTGCATGTAGTGGATGATGTTCAGCGCGGTGACGTACTGTTTAGCCAGCCAGTCCATGAAGTGATCCATGCGATCCATGACTTCGTCGAAGTTCAGGACGTCGCCTTTGATCGGCTCAGACTTAGGACCAACCTGCATTTTCAGTTTTTCATCAACGCCGCCGTTGATTGCATACAGCATGGTTTTCGCGAGGTTAGCACGCGCACCGAAGAACTGCATTTGCTTACCAACAACCATTGGGCTTACGCAGCAAGCGATCGCGTAGTCATCGTTGTTGAAGTCAGGACGCATCAGGTCATCGTTCTCATACTGCAGAGAAGAGGTGTCGATGGACACTTTAGCGGCATATTTTTTGAAGTTCAGTGGCAGTTTTTCAGACCACAGAACGGTGATGTTCGGCTCCGGAGATGGCCCCATGGTGTACAGGGTGTTCAGGAAGCGGAAGCTGTTTTTGGTGACCAGAGTACGGCCATCCACGCCCATACCGGCGATAGATTCAGTTGCCCAGATTGGGTCACCGGAGAACAGTTCATCATACTCAGGGGTACGCAGGAAGCGAACCATACGCAGTTTCATGACCAGGTGGTCAATCATTTCCTGAGCGTCTTGCTCGGTGATTTTGCCTGCTTTCAGGTCACGTTCGATGTAAGCATCCAGGAAGGTGGATACACGACCGAAGGACATTGCTGCGCCGTTCTGAGATTTAACCGCTGCCAGGTAACCGAAGTAGGTCCACTGGATAGCTTCCTGAGCGTTGGTTGCAGGACCGGAGATATCGCAACCGTATTTCGCGGCCATCTCTTTGATCTGACCCAGCGCACGGTGCTGTTCGGAGATCTCTTCACGCAGACGAATAGTCGCTTCCAGGTTTACGCCGTTTTCCAGATCGGATTGCAGGGACAGGAACTGTGCGTATTTGTCTTTCAGCAGGAAGTCGATACCGTACAGGGCAACGCGACGGTAGTCACCGATGATACGGCCACGGCCATACGCATCTGGCAGACCGGTCAGAACACCTGATTTACGGCAGTTCAGGATGTCTTTGGTGTAAACGTCAAACACGCCCTGGTTGTGGGTTTTGCGGTATTCGGTGAAGATTTTCTTCAGCATTGGGTCCAGCTCGCGATCGTACGCTTTGCAGGAGCCTTCAACCATTTTGATACCACCGAACGGGATAATCGCACGTTTCAGTGGTGCTTCAGTTTGCAGACCAACAATCTTCTCGAGGGATTTATTGATATAACCCGCATCGTGAGAAGTAATGGTGGATGCAACGGAGGTGTCGAAATCAACAGGCGCGTGAGTGCGGTTTTCCTGCTTAACGCCTTCCATAACGCTGTCCCACAGGGCAGTGGTTGCGTCGGTAGCACCGGCCAGGAAGGATTCGTCACCTTCATACGGGGTGTAGTTTTTCTGGATGAAGTCACGAACGTTGACTTCATTCTGCCAATCACCTTTGGCAAAACCTTCCCATGCTGTGGCTAACTTTTCATTAAGTTCGGACATGTAACACCTACCTTCTTAAGTGGATTTTTTATTTACTGCCTGAGAAAACCATTAATGATGGTTATCGCCACGCAGGTAAATGACCCAGTATGTCAACCCAACCAACAGACCACCGCCAATAATGTTCCCGATTGTGACTGGGATCAGGTTATCAGTGATGAAGTTCATAACGGTCAGATGAGAGAAACTTTCCGGGCTGGAACCTACTGCGGTCCAGAACTCCGGGCTGGCAAAATCACGGATTACAATACCCAGAGGTATCATAAACATGTTTGCAATACTGTGTTCAAAGCCGCTGGCAACGAACATGGCGACTGGCAGAACCATGATCATGGCTTTGTCCATCAGGCTGCGTCCGGAGTAGCTCATCCAGACGGCCAGGCAGACCATCAGGTTGGCGAGAATGCCAAGCGCAACGGCTTCAATAAATGTGTGATGTACTTTGTGGTCGGCGGTTTGCAGGACGTTAAGCCCCCACGCGCCGTTGGCGGTCATATATTCACCCGACAACCACATCAACAGGACAAACAGCAGGCAACCAATCAGGTTTCCAACGTAAACGTTGAGCCAGTTTTTTGCCAGTTGGCCCCAGGTGATCTTACCGCTGGCTTTCGCGACGACGATAAGAACCGTTGAGGTAAAGAGGTCAGCGCCGCAGATAACGCACAGGATCAGACCCAGTGAGAAACAGATGCCGCCGATCAGCTTAGCGATACCGAAAGGCATCCCGGCAGTACCGGTGGTGGCGGTGATATAGAAAACAAAGGCAATGGAGATGAACACCCCGGCAGTGATGGCCAGGAAGAACGTCGTCATCGGTTGTTTCGTTGCTTTATAGACACCCGCTTCTTCGGCAACTTTCGCCATTGCAGCTGGGAGTAAAAGATCAAAAGGGTTGTCAGCTTTCACACTAACTCTCTCTTTATTAAGTCGGCGACGAGATACTAACAAAGCATTATAGAAGAGAAATTGATGTAGATCATATCTCGCCTGGCTTATAGGCCCGCAAAGCGCGTGGTTTTCCAGCGAATGCGGTGTAAGTATTTGATTGTCCGTATAAAAATAAATTTTAAAAGTTACAAAATGAGTTGATTTTTTTCTTCTGACCTTCCCCCGGGCAGTTAATTAGAATGGAGTATTTCATATAAAAAGTAACAATAACCGCCAGGTCGCCATTATTATAGCTACCAATATTTAACTTTATTATTACAACTAAAACTTATTGCCGCAGAAATAAAAAACGGGGCAATAAAAATCGCCCCGTAATATAACGTAGGCGATTGTATACGCCTACTGTTTGTCATGTTATTTAACGTTATTTAGCCCAGAAAGCGCTTTTGGCCTTCTGCAATTTCTCATAGGCCTTCAGCAACGACTGGTGAGCAGGGAAGGCTTTCAGATCGCTGTCCACCGCCTGCAGGCCGTGGAATGGCGCTTCGCCGCTCAGGGCTGCGCTGGCGTTCTCTACCGCTTCGGCGCCGTACATACGGGTAAAGGCGTTAAGATACTGCAGCGGCTCACGATCCTCTTCCTGCGACAGCAACAGCAGCGTCTGCAGGCAGCGGTAGTAGTTCGCGCGCTCTGCGCTGAAGACCGAGGCGTTGAACTCGATGGTCCACTCGGTCCAGATCAGCGCCTGCTCCAGGTCACCGCCTGCCAGCGCCAGCATCGCCTTCAGCTCACCGATACGCAGGGTGTACCAGCCGTTGTCTTTGCCCGTCGCCAGGCCCAGCAGCTCGCGCACGCGGGTGAAGTCGTCGTGGCCTTCGTCGTCCAGCTGGGTGATGAGGTTCAGGTAGTCCTCTTTCTCCCACGCGCTCTCCGGCAGCGCCAGCAGGGTTTCGCGCAGGTGCGCACCCATGCTGTTGTTCGCCAGCCACAGATCTTCTACCGGATAGATATCGGACATGCCCGGAACCAGAATACGGCAGGCGTACACGCCCAGGTGTTCGTAATCGGCGATATACACTTCCTGGTCTTCAGCAGTGAAGATCGCCATCAGCGTGGCAAACTCTTCTTCCGTGGTGCCGGCGAAGCTCCAGTCAACGAACGGATAATCCGCATCCTGCTTGAACATATCCCAGGAGATAGAGCCGCTGGAGTCGATGAAGTGCGTCTCCAGGTTGGCGTGTTCAGCCACTTCTTCGTCATCGAAGGTCGGCGGGGTGAACACGTCGAGATCTTTCAGGCTACGACCCTGCAGCAGCTCGGTAACGGTACGCTCCAGCGCCACGCCGAAGTCCGGGTGCGCGCCGAACGAGGCGAAGCAGGTGCCGTTCGCCGGGTTGAACAGCACCACGCAGATCACCGGGTACTTGCCGCCCAGAGAGCCGTCATAGGCAAAGATTGGGAAACCTTCGGCTTCCAGTTTGGCAATGGACTCCACCACGCCCGGATAGCGGGCCAGCACGTCAGCCGGGATCTCCGGCAGGCTGATGGATTCCGCGATAATGCGGTTCTTTATATGACGCTCAAACACCTCGGACAGGCCCTGAACGCGCGCTTCGTTGCGGGTATTACCTGCAGACATGCCGTTGGAGACATACAGGTTGCCGACGATGTTCATCGGAATATAGACGGTTTGCTCGTCAGACTGACGGGTAAACGGCAGGGCGCAGATACCGCGATCCTCGTTACCTGATTGCAGATCGATCAGCATGCTGGCGGTCAGCTGATTTTCCAGATCGTAGAACGCGCGCAGACGATCGTCGAGGATCCCTTCCGGCAGCTCGTCATCGTCGGTCAGCGGGAACCATTTTTCATTCGGGTAGTGAACGAATGGGCCATTCGCCACGGTGTCGCCCAGCCAGAAATCGGCAAAGAAATAGTTGGTGGACAGACGCTCAAAATACTCACCCAGCGCAGAGGCCAGCGCCGCTTTTTTGGTCGCGCCTTTGCCATTGGTAAAGCACAGCGCGCACTCTTTATCGCGAATATGCACGGACCAGACGTGGGGAACCGGATTGAGCCAGGAGGCCTCTTCGATATTAAAACCCAGGTCGGTCAGTTTTTGCTGGAAGCGAGCGATGGAATCTTCCAGGGCGGCGTCTTTGCCGGGGATAAACGTTTGAGTCATGGCGATCACTTATATCGTACGGAAAGCGCGCAATGATACGGGTTTTGCATGACAGGCGCTATCTCCCCGGCGGTTTCGGCGAAAATAAAAGGCTGGGCTATGCTTATATTGAGTAACCTACTGTAAAGGAATATAAAAATGGAAGCATTCGATCTTCAACGAATGGCCTTTGATAAAGTACCCGTTGAGTTTTTAGGCGAGGTCGCGCTGCGAAGTCTCTATACCTTTGTGCTGGTTTTCCTGTTCCTTAAACTTACCGGGCGGCGCGGCGTGCGCCAGATGTCGCTCTTCGAAGTGTTAATCATTCTGACGCTGGGGTCGGCGGCGGGTGACGTGGCGTTTTATGACGATGTGCCGATGATCCCGGTCTTTATCGTGTTTGTCACCCTGGCGTTGCTCTACCGGCTGGTGATGTGGCTGATGTCGAAAAGTGAAAAGCTGGAAGATCTGCTGGAGGGGAAACCGGTAGCCATTGTCGAAGAGGGCAAGCTGGCCTGGGAAAAAGTACAGCGCGCCAACATGACCGAGTTTGAGTTCTTTATGGAGCTGCGGGTGAGCAGCGTCGAGCAGCTTGGTCAGGTTAAGCTTGCCATTATGGAGACCAACGGGCAGATAAGCGTCTACTTTTACGAAGACGACCAGGTTAAGCCCGGGTTGTGCATATTGCCGGATGAATTTGTGGAACGTTTTATGACCATACCGGAAGTCGGCGAGTATGCCTGCCGACGCTGTGGTCATGTTGAGACTCTATCGGCCGGGGCACATCAATTATGTCCACGCTGCACGAATCCGGAATGGACGAAGGTTAGCCGGGCCAAACGCATCACCTGACAGCCATTTTGTCGGTTTTGTGACAGCCCGCTGGCAGAATGTATTGTGTGACGGCGGGCACATTTTCCGGGTCATAAGTTTTAGACATTGCGGCGCGTGTCACTGAATGATAAAACCGATATCCACAGTTATAACTTATTGCTTTTAGCGTGGTGAGGGGAAATGGCTCAGGTCTTTAATTTTAGTTCAGGTCCGGCAATGTTACCGGCGGATGTGCTCAAACAGGCTCAACAGGAGCTGTGTGACTGGAACGGTCTTGGCACGTCGGTGATGGAAGTCAGCCACCGTGGTAAAGAGTTTATTCAGGTGGCAGAAGAGGCAGAAGCAGATTTTCGTTTCCTGCTGAATATCCCCTCAAATTACAAAGTATTATTCTGCCACGGCGGCGGACGCGGTCAGTTCGCGGGCATCCCGCTGAACCTGCTGGGTGACAAAACCACCGCGGACTACGTTGATGCCGGTTACTGGGCGGCCAGCGCAGTAAAAGAAGCGCACAAATACTGCTCCCCGAACGTGATTGATGCCAAAGTCACCGTGGACGGGTTACGCGCGGTGAAGCCGATGAGCGAATGGCAGCTCTCCGCGGATGCGGCCTACCTGCACTACTGCCCAAATGAGACCATCGACGGGATCGCCATTCACGAAGAGCCGAACTTTGGCGAGAACGCGATCGTTACGGCGGACTTCTCCTCCACGATTCTCTCGGCGCCGCTGGATGTCAGCCGCTATGGCGTGATCTACGCCGGCGCGCAGAAAAATATCGGCCCGGCCGGTCTGACCCTGGTGATCGTCCGTGAAGATCTGCTGGGTAAAGCCCACAAATCCTGCCCGTCGATTCTGGATTACACCGTGCTGAACGACAACGACTCCATGTTCAACACCCCGCCGACCTTTGCCTGGTACCTCTCTGGCCTGGTCTTTAAATGGCTGAGAAACAACGGCGGCGTGGCGCAGATGGATAAGATCAATCAGCAGAAATCTGAGCTGCTGTACAGCGTGATCGACGGCAGCGACTTCTACCGTAATGACGTTGCCAAAGCGAACCGTTCCCGCATGAACGTGCCGTTCCAGCTGGCCGACAGCAATCTCGATAAGCTGTTCCTGGAAGAGTCCTTCGCCGCAGGTCTGCACGCGTTGAAAGGCCACCGCGTCGTGGGCGGAATGCGTGCGTCTATTTATAACGCTATGCCGCTCGAAGGCGTTAAGGCACTGACCGACTTCATGACTGACTTCGAACGTCGCCACGGTTAATCACGCCCGTGTTTATTCCCCCGCGGCCTGGCTGCGGGGTTTTTATTATGTTGAATTGAGAGTTAAGTTTCATGGAATCCCTGACGTTACAACCTATCGCGCGGGTAGATGGCACCATTAATCTGCCTGGTTCAAAAAGTGTCTCGAACCGCGCTTTGCTGCTGGCAGCGCTGGCAAACGGCACCACTGTTCTTACTAACCTGCTGGACAGCGATGACGTTCGCCATATGCTCAATGCGCTGAAAGCGTTAGGAGTCCACTATACCCTGTCCGCCGATCGCACCCGCTGCGAAGTGACGGGCAATGCCGGGGCGTTGCACTCTGCTGACGCGCTGGAACTGTTCCTCGGCAATGCCGGTACGGCAATGCGCCCGCTGGCGGCGGCCCTGTGCCTGGGCAGCAACGACATTGTGCTGACCGGCGAGCCGCGCATGAAAGAGCGTCCGATTGGCCATCTGGTGGATGCGCTGCGTCAGGGCGGCGCGCAGATTGATTATCTGGAGCAGGAAAATTATCCGCCGCTGCGTCTGCGTGGGGGCTTTACCGGTGGCGAAGTGGCGGTGGACGGCAGCGTCTCCAGCCAGTTCCTGACCGCGTTGCTGATGACCGCACCGCTGGCGCCACAGAACACCACTATCACCATCAAAGGTGAGCTGGTTTCCAAACCCTATATCGATATCACCCTGCACCTGATGAAGACCTTTGGCGTTGAGGTTGAAAACCACAGCTACCAGCGTTTCGTGGTGCGCGGTGGGCAGCAGTACCAGACGCCGGGTAACTACCTGGTGGAAGGCGATGCCTCGTCTGCCTCTTATTTCCTTGCTGCGGGCGCCATTAAAGGCGGCACCGTCAAAGTGACCGGTATTGGCCGCAACAGCGTGCAGGGCGACATTCGCTTTGCCGATGTGCTGGAGAAGATGGGCGCGGTGGTCACCTGGGGCGATGACTTTATCTCCTGCACGCGCGGTGAACTGAACGCCATCGATATGGACATGAACCATATCCCCGATGCGGCGATGACCATTGCCACGGCGGCCCTGTTCGCCAAAGGCACGACTACAATGCGCAACATCTACAACTGGCGTGTAAAAGAGACCGATCGCCTGTTTGCGATGGCCACTGAGCTGCGTAAAGTAGGTGCCGAGGTGGAAGAGGGCGAGGACTACATCCGCGTTACGCCACCGGCCCAGCTGCAGGCTGCGGAAATTGGTACCTACAACGACCACCGGATGGCGATGTGCTTCTCGCTGGTGGCGCTGTCGGATACGCCGGTTACCATTCTGGATCCGAAATGCACCGCGAAAACCTTCCCGGACTATTTTGACCAGCTGGCGCGTATCAGTACGCTTGCCTGACGCTTCTCTGCCGCACCGCCCGGTGCGGCAATTAATTACTTACACTTCATGACGCTGTCATCGTCCAATTCTTCTACACTCAGCTTCAATCATTCCGTAATTTGCACGCAAAGGTAACAGTTGTGCACGTTGACGCGTATAATGCGCGGCGTTTACACAACGGTATGCCTAATTTAAGGAGAAAAAGATGACGGCAATTGCCCCGGTTATCACCATTGACGGGCCGAGTGGCGCAGGTAAAGGTACTCTGTGCAAAGCGATGGCGGAAGCATTGCAATGGCATCTTTTAGATTCGGGCGCAATCTATCGTGTGCTGGCGCTGGCTGCTCTGCATCACCATGTTGATGTGGCCTCTGAAGAGGCGCTGGTGCCGCTGGCCGCCCATCTGGACGTGCGTTTTGTCTCCACCAACGGCAATCTGGAAGTGATTCTGGAAGGGGAAGACGTGAGCGGTGAGATCCGCACCCAGGACGTAGCGAATGCCGCCTCTCAGGTCGCTGCATTCCCGCGCGTTCGCGAGGCGCTTTTACGCCGTCAGCGCGCCTTCCGTGATGCTCCCGGCCTGATCGCCGACGGACGCGACATGGGAACCGTGGTTTTCCCTGATGCGCCGGTCAAAATTTTCCTCGACGCTTCCTCGGAAGAGCGTGCGCAGCGCCGCATGCTGCAGTTGCAGGAAAAGGGCTTTAGTGTTAACTTTGAACGTCTTTTGTCTGAGATAAAAGAGCGCGACGATCGCGACCGCAATCGCGCCGTTGCACCACTTGTTCCTGCAGATGATGCATTAGTTCTGGATTCTACCAGTTTAACTATTGAGCAAGTGATTGAAAAAGCGCTACAATATGCGCGCCAAAAACTGGCAATCGCGTAATCGCGACCGATTTAGCAGTACCCCCGCTGCAATGGATTGACGGCGGGTATGTGAAACAACCCCATCCGGCACGGAGCCAGGTGGACGTTAATATTAACCTGAAGATTAAACATGACTGAATCTTTTGCTCAACTGTTTGAAGAATCCTTAAAAGAAATCGAAACCCGTCCGGGTTCCATCGTTCGTGGTGTTGTTGTTGCTATCGACAAAGATATCGTACTGGTTGACGCCGGTCTGAAATCTGAGTCTGCCATTCCGGCAGAGCAGTTCAAAAACGCCCAGGGCGAGCTGGAAATCCAGGTTGGTGACGAAGTTGACGTTGCTCTGGATGCAGTGGAAGACGGCTTCGGTGAAACCCTGCTGTCCCGTGAAAAAGCTAAACGTCACGAAGCTTGGATCACGCTGGAAAAAGCTTACGAAGAAGCTGAAACTGTGGTCGGTGTTATCAACGGCAAAGTTAAAGGCGGCTTCACTGTTGAGCTGAATGGTATTCGTGCGTTCCTGCCAGGTTCACTGGTAGACGTTCGTCCAGTTCGTGACACCCTGCACCTGGAAGGCAAAGAGCTTGAGTTCAAAGTAATCAAGCTTGACCAGAAGCGTAACAACGTTGTTGTTTCCCGTCGTGCCGTTATCGAATCCGAAAACAGCGCAGAACGCGATCAGCTGCTGGAAAACCTGCAGGAAGGCATGGAAGTCAAAGGTATCGTTAAGAACCTCACTGACTACGGCGCATTCGTTGACCTGGGCGGCGTTGATGGCCTGCTGCACATCACCGACATGGCGTGGAAACGCGTTAAGCACCCAAGCGAAATCGTGAACGTGGGCGACGAAATCACTGTTAAAGTGCTGAAGTTCGACCGCGAGCGTACTCGTGTATCCCTCGGCCTGAAACAGCTGGGCGAAGATCCATGGGTTGCTATCGCTAAACGTTACCCAGAAGGTACTAAACTGACTGGTCGCGTTACCAACCTGACCGACTACGGCTGCTTCGTTGAAATCGAAGAAGGCGTTGAAGGCCTGGTTCACGTTTCCGAAATGGACTGGACCAACAAAAACATCCACCCATCCAAAGTTGTTAACGTTGGTGATGTAGTGGAAGTTATGGTTCTGGATATCGACGAAGAACGTCGTCGTATCTCCCTGGGCCTGAAGCAGTGCAAAAACAACCCATGGCAGCAGTTCGCGGAAACCCACAACAAGGGCGACCGTGTTGAAGGTAAAATCAAGTCTATCACTGACTTCGGTATCTTCATCGGCCTGGACGGCGGCATCGACGGCCTGGTTCACCTGTCTGACATCTCCTGGAACGTTGCAGGCGAAGAAGCAGTACGTGAATACAAAAAAGGCGACGAAATCGCAGCAGTTGTTCTGCAGGTTGACGCAGAGCGTGAGCGTATCTCCCTGGGCGTTAAACAGCTCGCAGAAGATCCGTTCAACAACTGGGTTGCACTGAACAAGAAAGGCGCAATCGTAAACGGTAAAGTGACTGCAGTTGACGCGAAAGGCGCAACCGTAGAACTGGCTGACGGCGTTGAAGGTTACCTGCGCGCTTCTGAAGCTTCACGTGACCGCGTTGAAGATGCAACTCTGGTTCTGAGCGTAGGCGACGACGTTGAAGCTAAATTCACCGGTGTTGACCGCAAAAACCGTGCAATCAGCCTGTCTGTTCGTGCTAAAGACGAAGCTGATGAGAAAGATGCAATCGCAACTGTTAACAAACAGGAAGATGCAAACTTCTCTAACAACGCAATGGCTGAAGCTTTCAAAGCAGCTAAAGGCGAATAAGTTACTCGTAGAGTAACTTGACAGATTGCAGGATTCGTCCTGTAATCAATAACAAAGGGCGGCTACGGCCGCCCTTGTTTAAGCTGTTTAGCTAATGGGTTTGAAGGAACCGGAGGAATCATGACCAAGTCAGAATTGATTGAAAGACTTGCCAGCCAGCAATCGCACATACCTGCTAAAGCAGTGGAAGATGCCGTAAAAGAGATGCTGGAGCATATGGCGACCACTCTTGCACAGGGCGAGCGCATTGAAATCCGCGGTTTCGGTAGTTTTTCTCTGCACTATCGTGCTCCACGCACCGGGCGTAACCCGAAGACTGGCGACAAAGTAGAGCTGGAAGGTAAATACGTTCCACACTTTAAGCCGGGTAAAGAACTGCGCGATCGCGCCAATATTTACGGCGACTGAGTTTGGCCTGCGGGCGAAACTGAGTAACCTCAAGAAAGCACCTGCGGGTGCTTTTTTTGTTTCTGTTTTGCCGATCCTGAATCGACGCTGCAAGTTTTGCGGTCGGTTGCTGCAAACCGATCGTTTCCCGCCAGTCTGCGCCGCAACCTCACATTTCCCTGCCTGACAAGCCACGCGACCCGCCGCACACTGCCCTGATACAGGGAGGTGTGAATGTGTTTGTCAACGCTCGCGACATGTCTGATCTTGGCCATCTTACCGCTGCTGTGGTTGCCCGCGCTGCCGGAGTTGACGGTACTTCAGGCCATAATCGTCGTCGGGGTCCCGCTGGCTTTAATTCGTCATCAGATTGCGCGCTATCTGGGCTTCTGGCTGCTCTTTTTTGCCTGGGGCGGGCTTGCCGCGCTGGGCGAAGTCTGGCCGATGCAGCATCTGACCAGCGGGCCGCAGAAGGCTGAACTGGAGATCCTGGCGACCGGGAGCGACACGATGTACCAGGCCCGCATTGTCCGGCTTAATGGCAGAACGATGCTGCCCGCGGTGGGCGTTACGCTGTATGGCAACGCGCTGCCGCAACCCGGCTGTGCGGGACAACGCTGGAAGATGACCCTGTCCTTAAGGCCCGTTCATGGGCAGCTCAACGAAGGAGGATTCGATGCCCAGCGCTATGCCCTGACGCAGCATCAGCCGCTGACCGGACGTTTTACCCACGCAGACGTGGTCGATGCCCGCTGCAGCTTACGCGCCCGATATCTTGCCACCCTGACAGCCAGGCTCTCGTCTTATACCTGGGGCCCGGTCCTGCTGGGGCTGGGCATGGGGGAGCGTCTGTCGGTGACGCCTGACATTAAAAATCTGATGCGGGAAACGGGCACGTCGCATCTGATGGCGAGCTCGGGATTGCACATTGCGCTGGCGGCGTCGGTCATCTGGCTGCTGGTGCGGGGTGGGCAGTATTTTATTCCGGTCCGCTGGGTGGGCTGGCGAGCCCCCCTGGTGGCAGGATTCTGTTTTGCCGCTTTTTATGCCTGGCTCACCGGGATGCAGCCCCCCGCGCTGCGCACCGTCGTCTCGCTGGGGGTATATCTGGCGCTGCAGCTGAGCGGCCGTCTGTGGTCGCCCTGGCAGGTATGGCGGATCTGTATTGCCGCCATTCTGCTGGTCGATCCGCTGGCGGTATTATCCCATAGCCTTATGCTGTCGGCCTTTGCGGTGGCGGGACTGATTTTCTGGTATCAGTGGATGCCCAGACCCCTTTTATCCGGGCCGTGGGTAGTCAGGGCAGTGGTGAATCTACTGCACCTGCAGCTCGGCATGCTTTTACTGTTGCTGCCGGTGCAGGTGCTGGTCTTTCACGGGTTTAGCCTGTCATCGCTGGTGGCGAACCTGGTCGCGGTACCGCTGGTGACCTTCATCTCTGTACCGCTCATTTTGCTGGGGATGTGGTTGCATCTCGGGATATGGCCCCTCGCGGAACATAGGGTCTGGACGCTGGCAGATGGCTCACTGTCCCTGTTGTTTGATTTCTTAACTACGCTGCCCGACGGCTGGATCCCGGTCGATAAACGCTGGCTGTGGCTGACCCTGCTACCCTGGGGAGCCATTATCGCCTGGCGGATGCGCGGCACAAAAGCCTGTCCGGTTGTCTGTGTCTCGGCACTGGTGCTGGCGGCCAGTCCGTTATGGCGGGCGAACAAAACGGAAGGCTGGGCGGTGCATATGCTGGATGTCGGGCAGGGGCTGGCAGTGGTTATTGAGCGACAGGGGAAAGCGATTTTATATGACACCGGTCCGGCGTGGCCGGGCGGGGACAGCGGGCAACGGCTGATTATCCCCTGGCTACGCTGGCATCACTTGCGTCCGGAGGGGGTGATTGTCAGCCATGAACACCTGGACCATATCGGTGGGCTGGCATCGCTACGCGAGGCGTGGCCGAACATGTGGATACGTAGCCCGCTGCGCCGGGACGGACATGATCCCTGTTTTCGCGGCGAACGCTGGCAATGGCAGGGGCTGACCTTCAGCGCGCACTGGCCCCTTGCCACCGCTCCGCAGCGCGGCAACAACGGTTCCTGCGTGGTCAAAATTGAGGATGGTACCCATAGCTTGTTGTTAACCGGGGATATTGAGGCGCAGGGAGAAAAAGCGATGCTCAGTCGTCACTGGCAATATCTTGCGTCTACACTTATCCAGGTGCCGCACCACGGCAGTAATACCTCGTCGTCACTTCCTCTGGTGCAGCGCGTAGGTGGGCGTATCGCTCTGGTGTCGGCATCCCGCTACAACGCGTGGCGACTGCCCTCGAACAAGGTGGCTCGCCGTTACAGAAAGGAGGGGTATCTCTGGCTAACAACCCCCCGATCCGGGCAAATCACGGTTTCCTTTTCGCAACATGGCTGGCAAATCCAACGCTTACGGGATCAAATTTTACCCCGTTGGTATCATCAGTGGTTTGGCGCGCCCGGAGATAACGGGTAGAATATGCGGCTATTTCAACAAATGCTGGTTTTTTGAATGCATAACGACAAAGATCTCTCCACGTGGCAGACCTTCCGCCGACTCTGGCCGGTGATTGCACCCTTCAGAACGGGCCTTATCGTGGCGGGCGTAGCGTTAATCCTCAACGCAGCCAGCGATACCTTCATGTTATCGCTCCTCAAACCGTTACTGGACGACGGTTTTGGTAAAACGGACCGCTCAGTGTTGCTCTGGATGCCACTGGTGGTTATCGGCCTGATGATTTTACGCGGCATCACCAGCTATATCTCCAGCTACTGCCTCTCCTGGGTATCGGGCAAAGTCGTCATGACCATGCGCCGTCGCCTGTTCAGCCACATGATGGGCATGCCGGTAGCGTTTTTCGACAAGCAGTCCACCGGTACCTTGCTGTCGCGTATTACCTACGACTCCGAGCAGGTTGCCTCCTCCTCCTCCAGCGCGCTGATCACCGTCGTGCGTGAAGGGGCCTCAATCATTGGCCTGTTCGTCCTGATGTTCTGGTACAGCTGGCAGCTGTCGCTGATCCTTATCGTACTGGCGCCGATTGTGTCGATAGCGATCCGCGTTGTCTCCAAACGTTTCCGCAGCATCAGTAAGAACATGCAGAACACGATGGGGCAGGTAACTACCAGCGCGGAGCAGATGCTGAAAGGGCACAAAGAGGTGCTCATTTTTGGTGGTCAGGAAGTGGAGACCAAACGCTTCGATAAGGTCAGCAATAAGATGCGCCTGCAGGGGATGAAGATGGTTTCCGCCTCTTCCATCTCCGATCCGATTATTCAGCTTATCGCCTCTCTGGCACTGGCCTTTGTACTGTATGCCGCCAGCTTCCCGAGCGTGATGGAAACCTTAACCGCCGGTACCATTACCGTCGTCTTCTCGTCGATGATCGCCCTGATGCGCCCGCTGAAGTCGTTAACCAACGTTAACGCCCAGTTCCAGCGCGGGATGGCCGCCTGTCAGACGCTGTTTGCGATCCTCGATTCCGAACAGGAAAAAGACGAAGGCAAACGCGTGATCGAGCGTTCAACCGGCGATGTTGAATTCCGCAACGTGACCTTTACCTATCCGGGTCGTGATGCGCCTGCCTTGCGTAACATCAATCTGAAGATCCCGGCAGGGAAGACCGTGGCGCTGGTGGGCCGCTCTGGCTCGGGTAAATCGACCATCGCCAGCCTGATCACCCGCTTCTACGATATTGATGAGGGTGAGATCCTGATTGATGGCCACGATCTGCGGGAGTACACCCTGAGGTCGCTGCGTAATCAGGTCGCCCTGGTCTCCCAGAATGTGCATTTGTTCAACGACACCGTCGCCAATAACATTGCGTATGCCCGTAACGAAGAGTACAGCCGTGAGCAGATTGAAGCGGCGGCGCGAATGGCCTACGCCATGGACTTCATCAATAAGATGGATAACGGCCTGGATACTATTATCGGTGAAAATGGCGTGCTGCTCTCCGGCGGTCAGCGCCAGCGTATCGCCATTGCCCGTGCGCTGTTGCGTGACAGCCCGATCCTGATCCTCGATGAAGCCACCTCGGCGCTGGATACGGAATCCGAACGCGCCATCCAGTCTGCGCTGGATGAGCTGCAGAAGAACCGTACTTCGCTGGTAATCGCACACCGCCTGTCGACCATCGAAAAAGCCGACGAAATCGTGGTGGTGGAAGATGGCTACATCGTCGAGCGCGGCAGCCATACCGATCTGCTGGCGCATCAGGGCGTGTATGCGCAACTTCATAAGATGCAGTTTGGCGCATGATTGCCCGTATATGGTCCGGTGAGTCTCCGCTCTGGCTGCTGCTGTTGCCGCTCTCCTGGCTGTATGGCCTGGTCAGCGGCCTGATTCGTCTCAGCTATAAAGCGGGGCTCAAACGGGCTTGGCGTGCCCCGGTACCGGTGGTAGTGGTGGGTAACCTCACCGCCGGCGGCAACGGCAAAACGCCGGTGGTGATCTGGCTGGTGGAACAGCTGACCAGACGCGGTATCCGCGTGGGGGTTGTCTCCCGGGGATACGGCGGTAAGGCGGAGCGCTATCCACTGCTGTTGACCCCGCAAACCACCACCGCAGAAGCGGGGGATGAGCCGGTGCTGATCTTTCAGCGCACCGGTGCGCCGGTGGCGGTCTCGCCGGTGCGTAGCGAGGCGGTTCAGGCTCTGCTGAACCAGACGGATGTGCAGATTGTTATCACCGACGACGGGCTGCAGCACTACGCCCTGGCCCGGGACAAAGAGATTGTGGTGATTGACGGCGTGCGCCGCTTTGGTAACGGCTGGTGGTTACCCGCCGGGCCGATGCGCGAGCGCGCGTCTCGCTTACGTTCTGTGGATGCGGTCATCGTCAACGGCGGTACGGCGCAGGCGGGAGAGATCCCGATGCAGCTGCGCCCTGGCCTGGCCGTGAATCTGCTGACCGGCGAGCGACGTGATGTCGCTGAACTCCCTGGTCTGGTGGCAATGGCCGGTATTGGTCATCCCCCGCGCTTTTTCTCTACTCTCGAAGCCTGCGGTGCCCGGCTTCTCAACAGGGTGCCGCTGGCCGATCATCAGGCGCTGAGCCTGTCGCAGGTTGCAGGTTTTACCGCACCCGGCCAGACGCTGATCATGACCGAAAAAGATGCGGTGAAATGCCGGTCGTTTGCCCGCGACAACTGGTGGTATTTACCGGTTGATGCTGAGCTGCAGGGCGAACAGCCTGAACGACTGCTACAGGAACTGATTGCCCTCGCAGGAGGGGGTAACGGGGTTTCACCCGCGCACTAACTGACAGGACATGGCATGGCTTTACCGCAACTCACGCTTTCAGCCGCACGTCATCTTCATCTCGCCGCGCAGGGGCTTTTGAAAAAGCCCCGCCGCCGCGCGCAGCCCGCCGATATTCTTACCACCATCCAGCGCATGTCGCTGCTGCAAATTGACACCATTAATATCGTCGCCCGCAGCCCGTATCTGGTGCTGTTCAGCCGTCTCGGTCACTATCAGCCCGAATGGTTGGATAATGCCCTGCGTCAGGGCGAGCTGATGGAGTACTGGGCGCACGAGGCGTGCTTCCTGCCGCGCAGCGATTTTGCCCTGGTGCGTCACCGGATGCTCTCCCCCGACAACATGGGCTGGAAATACCGCCAGGCCTGGATGCAGGAGCACGCGGAGGAGATTGACCAGCTTATCGCCCATATCCATGAAAAGGGTCCGGTACGTTCCGCCGATTTTGAACACCCCCGTAAAGGGGCCAGCGGATGGTGGGAGTGGAAGCCGCACAAACGCCATCTTGAGGGGCTGTTTACCGCCGGGAAAGTAATGGTGGTCGAAAGGCGTAATTTCCAGCGCGTTTACGATCTCACCCACCGGGTGATGCCGGAGTGGGATGACAGCCGGGATATGCTGACCCAGGCGGCGGCCGAAGCCGTGATGCTGGAAAACAGCGCCCGTAGCTTAGGCATTTTTCGCCCCCGGTGGTTACCCGATTATTATCGTCTGCGCCAGCCAGCGCTGGCTCCGCTGCTTGAACGCTGGCAGGCGCAGCAGCAGGTGGTGCGCGTCGAGGTGGAGTCTCTGGGCGAGATGTGGCTGCATGCCGATCTGCTGCCGCTGCTTCCCCTCGCCGAAGAGGGAAAACTCACTGCCACCCATAGTGCCGTCCTGTCGCCGTTTGATCCGGTGGTCTGGGATCGCAAGCGCGCCGAGCAGCTGTTTAACTTCAGCTACCGGCTGGAGTGTTATACCCCAGCCCCGAAACGCCAGTACGGCTATTTCGTCCTGCCGCTGCTGCACAAAGGACAGCTGGTCGGGCGGATGGATGCCAAAATGCACCGTAAAACCGGTGAGCTGCAAATTATCGCCCTTTATCTGGAAGAGGGCGTCCGGGTCAGCGCCGCGCTGGAGAAGGGGCTCACTGCCGCCATCAGCGATTTTGCGGGCTGGCAGGGGGCAACACGGATCGCGCTGGGCCATCTTCCCGACGGACTTTTTGCCGCCTGTCGAAGTGGCTGGGAAATAGACGCGGTCTGAAAAAGGAATATGGTAAGCTTTACCGATCATTGATACGGAGGAACTATGGATCACCGTTTACTGGAAATTATTGCCTGCCCGGTGTGCAACGGCAAACTCTACTACAGCCAGGATAAGCAGGAGTTAATCTGCAAACTGGACAGCCTTGCCTTCCCCCTGCGCGACGGCATTCCCGTCCTGCTGGAAACCGAAGCCCGTTCGCTGGCGGCAGAAGAGAGCAAACCATGAGTTTTGTTGTCATTATTCCGGCGCGCTTCGCCTCCACGCGTCTGCCGGGTAAACCGCTGGTCGACATCAACGGTAAGCCGATGATTGTCCATGTGCTGGAGCGTGCGCGCGAGTCCGGCGCTGAACGGATTATTGTCGCCACCGATCACGACGACGTGGCGCGTGCGGTTGAAGCGGCGGGTGGCGAAGTGTGCATGACCCGCGCCGATCACCAGTCCGGTACCGAGCGTCTGGCGGAAGTGGTTGAGAAATGCGGTTTCAGCGACGACACGGTGATTGTCAACGTGCAGGGCGATGAGCCGATGATCCCGGCGGTCATTATTCGCCAGGTGGCAGAGAACCTCGCCCAGCGTCAGGTGGGCATGGCGACGCTGGCCGTGCCGGTGCACAGTGCCGAAGAGGCGTTCAACCCCAACGCCGTGAAAGTGGTGCTGGACGGCGAAGGCTACGCGCTCTATTTCTCCCGCGCGACTATCCCGTGGGATCGCGATCGCTTTGCAGCCTCCCGCGATGAGATTGGCGACAGTATCCTGCGTCATCTGGGTATTTATGGCTATCGCGCCGGCTTTATTCGCCGTTACGTAACCTGGCAGCCGAGCCCGCTGGAGAACATCGAGATGCTCGAGCAGCTGCGCGTGCTGTGGTACGGCGAGAAGATCCATGTTGCCGTCGCGCAGGAAGTCCCTGGTACAGGCGTTGATACACCAGAGGATCTCGCCCGCGTTCGCGCCGAGCTTCGTTAATCCCCGTCATCCCCTCATCCGGGGGGATGCTTTTCTTCCGAATTTCTTCATCAGAATCGCCTCACAAGAGTGACATCCGCCCGCCACGCGCTCATTATAAAAGCAGTAGTCTTAATGTGGGTAATATCAAATGGAACAGCTGCGTGTTGAGCTCAGCCATCTGCTGGGTGAAAAACTGAGCCGCCTGGAATGCGTGCATGAAAAGGCGGATACCACCCTGTGGTCGTTATATGACAGCCATGGAAACCCCATGCCGTTACTGGCGCGAAGCTTCTCTTCACCGGATGTTGCCCGACAGCTGGCGTGGAAAATCTCCATGCTGGCACGCAGCGGTACGGTCAGAATGCCGACCGTATATGGCGTAATGACCCACGAAGAGCATCCGGGCCCTGACGTCCTGCTGCTTGAGCGCCTGCGCGGTGTCCCGGTTGAAGCACCGGCCCGCACGCCGGAACGCTGGGAACAGCTGAAAGACCAGATTGTTGAAGCGCTGCTGGCCTGGCACCGGATGGATAGTGGAGGATTAGTCGGTGCGGTGGACAGTACTCAGGAGAACCTCTGGCCGCTCTGGTATCGCCAGCGGGTCGAGGTCCTGTGGGGAACGCTGAATCAGTATCACAACACCGGCCTGACCATGCAGGACAAACGGATCCTGTTTCGGACCCGTGAATGTCTGCCCGCCCTGTTTGAAGGCTTCAATGACAACAGCGTGCTCATCCACGGCAACTTTACCCTGCGCAGTATGCTCAAGGATCCGCGCAGCGATCAGCTGCTGGCGATGGTTGGGCCAGGGGTAATGCTGTGGGCCCCGCGGGAGTACGAGCTGTTTCGGCTCAGCGAGAGCGGGCTCGCTGAGGATCTCCTCTGGTACTATCTGCAGCGGGCGCCGGTCTCAGAGTCCTTCCTCTGGCGGCGCTGGCTGTATATGTTGTGGGACGAAGTGGCGCAGCTGGTGAATACCGGGCGCTTTAACCGCGCTAACGTCGATCTGGCGTCGAAATCACTCCTCCCGTGGCTCGCCTGACAGGCCTTTCAGCCATTGCCAGACGCGCCCCAGCGTCTCGTAGCCAACACGATCGCTGTGCATCAGCCAGACCGGGGACGGAATAATCCGTTCCCAGGGGTTGAGCGGGGCGCTAATCGCCAGCTGGTTGGCCGGGGCAGGCAGCGGGTGCAGACCCTCGCGTTCAAAGAAGATCATCGCCCGCGGCAGATGTGAGGCGGAGGTCACCAGCAGGAACGGGGCATCGCCGATCGCCTGCTTCACCGCTGCGGCTTCCTCTTCGGTATCTTTTGGGCTGTCGAGGGTGATAATGGCCTCGCGCGGCACCCCCAGCGACTGGGCCACGCGTGCACCTGCTTCTGCCGTGCTCACCGGATTGCTTTGCGCCGCCGCGCCGGTGAAGATCATCTTCGAACCGGGATTGGCCAGCCACAGACGCATCCCTTCATTGAGTCGCGGCAGGCTGTTGTTGATGAGATTCGAGCTGGGCGCCCAGTCCGGATCCCAGGTATAGCCGCCACCCAGCACCACAATGTACGCAACCTTCTGATTTCCCTGCCAGGTGGGGTACTTATTTTCCACCGGACGTAACAGCCCGTCAGCCACCGGCTGCAGGCTCAGCAGCAGCAGCACCAGCCAGCCTGCCGTCGCAAAAATTTTGCCGGTTTTCTGGAAGCGGCTGAACCACAACAACCCCAGGCCCAGCGCGATACACAGCAGAAGAAGAGGGAGGGGAAGCATCATGCCGCCAATATATTTTTTTAGGGTAAAAAGCATCCTTTCTGGCTCCTTTTTTGACCATACAGCTGAGGATTGTCAGCGATATTACACCAGAGAGGTTCATTCTCCGCCCGGCTGTGACAAAATAGCGGTTTTGTTGTTAGCGGGTGGAGCTCTCCCAATGCGGGATCGCAATTTTGATGACATCGCGGAAAAGTTTGCCCGCAATATTTATGGCACGACCAAGGGCCAGCTGCGTCAAACGATCCTCTGGCAGGATCTGGACATCCTGCTCGCCCGCTTTGGCTCAAAAAAGTTGCGTGTTCTCGACGCTGGCGGCGGTGAAGGTCAGACGGCGATAAAAATGGCCGAGCGCGGACACCATGTCATCCTGTGCGACCTGTCGGCAGAGATGATCGCCCGTGCCGAAAGCGCCGCGGCACAGAAAGGTGTGAGCGATAACATGCAATTTATACATTGCGCCGCTCAGGACATCGCTCAACATTTGGAAAGCCCGGTTGATCTGATATTGTCTCATGCGGTGCTGGAGTGGGTGGCCGATCCCCAGGCGCTGTTGCAGACGCTGTGGTCGATACTCTGCCCCGGCGGTGCGCTGTCGCTGATGTTCTACAACGCCAACGGCCTGCTAATGCGTAACGTGCTGGTGGGCAATTTCGGCTACGTGCAGCAGGGCATGTACAAAAAGAAACGGCGCACGCTTTCACCGGACTTTCCGCGCGATCCGCAGCAGGTCTATGGCTGGCTGGAAGCGATGGGCTGGCAGATCGCCGGGAAAACCGGCATCAGGGTGTTTCACGATTATCTGCGTGATAAACAAAAGCAGCATGAGTGCTTTGACGCCCTGACAGAATTAGAGACGCGGTACTGTCGCCAGGAACCCTGGATCAGCCTTGGCCGTTACATACACGTCACCGCGCACAAGCCGCAGAGCAAGGATAACTTATGAGTGAATTTTCCCAGACAGTCCCCGAACTGGTTGCCTGGGCCCGAAAAAACGATTTCTCCCTCTCGCTGCCGGTAGACAGACTCTCTTTTCTGCTGGCGGTGGCTACGCTGAACAGCGAACGGATGGATGGAGAAATGAGCGAGGGCGAACTGGTGGATGCGTTCCGCCATGTCAGTGATGCGTTTGAGCAAACCAGCGAAACCATTAATGTGCGTGCCAATAACGCGATTAACGATATGGTGCGTCAACGTCTGCTGAACCGCTTTACCAGCGAGCTGGCGGAAGGGAATGCCATCTATCGCCTGACGCCGCTGGGCATTGGTATCACCGACTACTACATTCGCCAGCGCGAATTCTCGACCCTGCGCCTCTCTATGCAGCTCTCTATTGTGGCGGGCGAACTGAAGCGTGCGGCCGATGCCGCTGACGAGAACGGCGACGAGTTCCACTGGCACCGCAACGTCTACGCGCCGCTGAAATATTCGGTGGCCGAGATTTTCGACAGCATCGATCTGACCCAGCGCATCATGGATGAGCAGCAGCAGCTGGTCAAAGACGATATCGCCCAACTGCTGAACAAAGACTGGCGGGCGGCGATTTCCAGCTGCGAAATGCTGCTGTCAGAAACCTCCGGCACCCTGCGTGAACTGCAGGATACGCTCGAAGCCGCGGGGGACAAGCTGCAGGCTAACCTGCTGCGCATTCAGGATGCGACGCTGGCCCATGACAACCTGCATTTTGTCGATCGTCTGGTTTTCGATCTGCAAAGCAAACTCGACCGCATTATCAGCTGGGGCCAGCAGGCAATCGACCTGTGGATCGGCTATGACCGCCACGTGCATAAATTTATCCGTACCGCCATTGATATGGATAAAAACCGCGTCTTTGCTCAGCGCCTGCGCCAGTCGGTCCAGACCTACTTCGATGCGCCATGGGCGCTGACCTACGCCAGTGCCGACCGTCTGCTCGATATGCGTGACGAAGAGATGAGCCTGCGTGACGAAGAGGTGACCGGCGAACTGCCGGCAGACCTGGAATATGAAGAATTTAACGAAATACGGGAACAGCTTGCGGCGATGATCGAGGAGCAGCTGGCGATCTTCAAAGCCAAAAACACACCACTCGATCTCGGCCTGGTGGTGCGCGACTACCTCGCGCAATACCCACGTGCGCGCCATTTCGATATTGCCCGCATCGTGGTCGATCAGGCGGTACGCCTGGGCGTCGCGCAAGCAGATTTCACCGGCCTGCCGCCGAAGTGGCAGCCGATTAACGATTACGGAGCCAAGGTACAGGCGCATGTCATTGACAAATATTGAACACGTGATGCCAGTTAAGCTGGCCCAGGCGCTGGCAAATCCGATCTTTCCGGCGCTGGACAGCCAGCTGCGTGCCGGTCGTCACATTGGTCTCGACGAGCTGGATAATCACGCCTTTTTGATGGATTTTCAGGAATACCTGGAAGAGTTTTACGCCCGCTATAACGTGGAGCTGATCCGCGCCCCGGAAGGTTTCTTCTACCTGCGCCCGCGCTCCACCACGCTTATTCCGCGCTCGGTGCTGTCCGAACTGGATATGATGGTCGGCAAGATCCTCTGCTACCTCTATCTCAGCCCGGAGCGTCTGGCTAACGAAGGCATCTTCACCCAGCAGGAGCTCTATGACGAGCTGCTGACGCTGGCGGACGAAGGCAAACTGCTGAAGCTGGTGAACAACCGCTCTACCGGTTCCGACGTGGACCGTCAGAAGTTACAGGAAAAAGTGCGCTCCTCCCTGAACCGCCTGCGTCGTCTGGGCATGGTGTGGTTTATGGGGCATGACAGCAGTAAATTCCGCATCACGGAATCGGTATTCCGCTTCGGCGCCGACGTGCGCGTGGGCGATGACGCCCGTGAAGCGCAGCTGCGCATGATCCGCGATGGCGAAGCGATGCCGGTGGAAAACCATCTGCAGCTCAATGATGAGCATGAAGACAATCAGCCGGATAGCGGGGAGGAAGAGTAATGATTGAACGCGGTAAATTTCGCTCACTAACGCTGATTAACTGGAACGGTTTCTTTGCCCGCACCTTTGATCTCGATGAGCTGGTGACCACGCTCTCGGGCGGTAACGGGGCAGGGAAGTCCACCACCATGGCGGCGTTCGTCACCGCCCTGATCCCGGATCTGACGCTGCTGCACTTCCGTAACACCACCGAAGCCGGTGCCACCAGTGGCTCCCGCGATAAGGGTCTGCACGGTAAGCTGAAGGCGGGTGTCTGTTACTCCGTGCTGGACGTGATCAACTCCCGTCACCAGCGCGTGGTCGTTGGCGTGCGTCTGCAACAGGTCGCCGGGCGTGACCGTAAGGTGGATATCAAGCCGTTCGCCATTCAGGGGCTGCCCACCTCCGTTCAGCCAACCTCGCTGTTAACGGAAACCCTCAACGACCGCCAGGCGCGCGTGCTGACGCTGCAGGAGCTGAAAGACAAGCTGGAAGCCATCGAAGGCGTGCAGTTTAAGCAGTTCAACTCCATTACCGAATACCACTCGCTGATGTTCGATCTGGGCGTGGTCGCGCGTCGTCTGCGCTCGGCGTCGGATCGTAGTAAGTACTATCGCCTGATTGAAGCCTCGCTGTACGGCGGGATCTCCAGCGCCATTACTCGCTCCCTGCGCGACTACCTGTTGCCGGAGAACAGCGGCGTGCGCAAAGCCTTCCAGGACATGGAAGCGGCGCTGCGTGAAAACCGCATGACGCTGGAAGCGATTCGCGTGACCCAGTCGGATCGCGATCTGTTTAAGCATCTGATCAGCGAAGCCACCAACTATGTGGCTGCTGACTATATGCGCCACGCCAACGAGCGCCGCATCCATCTGGATCAGGCTCTTGAGTATCGCCGCGAACTCTTTACCTCGCGTCAGCAGCTGGCGTCCGAGCAGTACAAGCACGTCGAGATGGCGCGTGAGTTGTCCGAGCATAATGGGGCGGAAGGGGATCTGGAGGCTGATTACCAGGCCGCCAGCGATCACCTGAACCTGGTGCAGACCGCGCTGCGCCAGCAGGAAAAAATTGAGCGCTACGAAGCAGATCTCGATGAACTGCAAATTCGTCTGGAAGAGCAGAACGAAGTGGTGGCCGAAGCCGCCGACAAGCAGGAAGAGAACGAAGGCCGCGCCGAAGCCGCCGAACTGGAAGTGGATGAGCTGAAAAGCCAGCTTGCCGACTATCAGCAGGCGCTGGACGTCCAGCAGACCCGCGCCATTCAGTACAACCAGGCGTTGCAGGCCCTGCAGCGCGCGAAAGATCTCTGCCATTTACCGGATCTGACCCCGGAGAGCGCCGATCAATGGCTGGAAACCTTCCAGGCTAAAGAGCAGGAAGCGACTGAGAAGCTGCTCAACCTCGACCAGAAGATGAGCGTGGCGCAAACCGCCCACAGCCAGTTTGAGCAGGCTTACCAGCTGGTGGCGGCTATTAACGGCCCGCTGGCGCGCGCCGAGGCGTGGGAAGTGGCCCGCGAGCTGCTGCGTGACGGCGTCAATCAGCGTCATCAGGCGGAACAGGTTCAGCCGCTGCGTATGCGTCTGAACGAGCTGGAGCAACGCCTGCGCGAACAGCAGGAGGCGGAACGTCTGCTGGCTGAATTCTGCAAGCGTCAGGGCAAACGGGTCGATATTGACGATCTCGAGTCCCTGCATCAGGAGCTGGAAGCCCGCATCGCGTCGCTGTCTGACAGCGTCTCCAGCGCCAGCGAACAACGCATGGCGTTGCGCCAGGAGCTGGAGCAGCTGCAGTCGCGTATTCAGACGCTGATGCAGCGCGCGCCGATCTGGCTGGCAGCCCAGAGCAGCCTCAGCCAGCTCAGCGAGCAGTGTGGGGAGGAGTTCGAATCCAGCCAGGACGTTACGGAGTACCTCCAGCAGCTGCTGGAGCGTGAACGCGAAGCGATTGTTGAGCGTGATGAAGTGGGCGCGCGCAAACGCGCGGTCGACGAAGAAATTGAGCGTTTAAGCCAGCCGGGCGGTGCAGAAGACGCGCGCCTGAACACCCTGGCAGAGCGTTTTGGCGGCGTGCTGCTGTCCGAAATCTACGACGACGTCAGCCTCGAAGATGCGCCTTACTACTCTGCGCTGTATGGCCCGTCCCGCCACGCTATCGTGGTGCCGGATCTCTCCCTGATTGCTGACCAGCTCGAAGGGCTGGAAGATTGCCCGGAAGATCTCTATCTGATCGAAGGGGATCCGCAGTCGTTCGATGACAGCGTCTTTGGCGTCGACGAGCTGGAAAAAGCGGTGGTAGTGAAAATCGCCGACCGCCAGTGGCGTTATTCGCGCTTCCCGTCGCTGCCGCTGTTTGGCCGTGCCGCGCGTGAAAGTCGCATTGAAAGTCTGCACGCCGAGCGCGAGGCGCTCTCCGAACGCTTTGCCACGCTCTCTTTCGATGTGCAGAAAACCCAGCGTCTGCACCAGGCGTTCAGCCGCTTTATCGGTAGCCATCTGGCCGTCGCATTTGAAGCCGATCCGGAAGCGGAGATCCGCAAGTTCACCACCCGTCGTACCGAGCTTGAACGCGCGCTGTCCGCCCACGAGAACGACAACCAGCAGAGCCGCGTCCAGTTCGAGCAGGCCAAAGAGGGCGTCGCTGCCCTGAACCGTATTCTGCCGCGTCTGAACCTGCTGGCGGATGACACCCTCGCCGATCGGGTGGATGAGATCCAGGAGCGTCTCGACGAAGCGCAGGAAGCCGCGCGCTTCGTGCAGCAGTACGGCAATCAGCTGGCGAAGCTGGAACCGATGCTCTCCGTCCTGCAGAGCGACCCGGAGCAGTTCGAACAGCTGAAAGAAGATTATGCCTGGTCGCAACAGGTTCAGCGCGAAGCCCGTCAGCAGGCCTTTGCCCTGACCGAAGTGGCCCAGCGTCGGGCGCACTTTAGCTACTCCGACTCGGCGGAAATGTTGAACGGCAACAGCGATCTGAACGAGAAACTGCGTCAGCGTCTGGAGCAGGCAGAAGCAGAACGTACCCGCGCCCGTGAAGCGATGCGTAGCCATGCCGCGCAGCTGAGCCAGTACAGCCAGGTGCTGGCGTCGCTGAAAAGCTCGTTTGATACCAAGAAAGAGCTGCTGACCGACCTGCACAAAGAGCTGCAGGATATCGGCGTACGTGCCGATAGCGGCGCAGAGGAGCGGGCGCGTATTCGTCGCGACGAACTGCATGCCCAGCTCAGCAACAACCGCGCGCGCCGCAACCAGCTGGAAAAAGCGCTGACCTTCTGCGAAGCGGAGATGGATAACCTGACCCGTCGTCTGCGCAAGCTGGAACGCGACTACCACGAGAAGCGCGAGCAGGTGGTTACCGCCAAAGCGGGCTGGTGTGCCGTGATGCGAATGGTGAAAGACAACGGGGTTGAACGTCGTCTGCACCGCCGCGAGCTGGCCTATCTTTCCGGAGATGAACTGCGCTCTATGTCGGATAAGGCGCTCGGCGCGCTGCGTCTGGCGGTGGCGGATAACGAACACCTGCGCGATGTCCTGCGCATGTCGGAAGATCCGAAACGCCCTGAGCGCAAAATTCAGTTCTTTGTGGCGGTCTATCAGCACCTGCGCGAGCGTATCCGCCAGGACATCATCCGTACCGACGATCCGGTCGAAGCCATCGAACAAATGGAGATCGAGCTGGGCCGTCTGACGGAAGAGCTGACTTCCCGCGAGCAGAAGCTGGCAATCAGCTCCCGCAGCGTGGCGAATATTATCCGCAAGACGATTCAGCGCGAGCAGAACCGTATCCGCCAGCTGAACCAGGGCCTGCAAAGCGTGTCGTTCGGCCAGGTTAACAGCGTACGACTGAACGTCAACGTGCGTGAAGCCCACGCCACGCTGCTGGACGTACTGGCTGAGCAGCACGAGCAGCATCAGGATCTGTTCAACAGCAACCGCCTCACTTTCTCCGAAGCGCTGGCGAAGCTGTATCAGCGTCTGAACCCGCAGATCGACATGGGCCAGCGCACGCCGCAAACCATCGGTGAGGAGCTGCTGGACTACCGCAACTATCTGGAGATGGAAGTGGAAGTTAACCGTGGTTCCGACGGCTGGCTGCGTGCGGAATCCGGCGCCCTGTCAACCGGGGAAGCGATCGGTACCGGGATGTCGATTCTGGTGATGGTGGTGCAGAGCTGGGAGGATGAATCCCGGCGTCTGCGCGGCAAGGATATCTCTCCATGCCGCCTGCTGTTCCTCGATGAAGCGGCGCGTCTGGATGCCCGTTCGATCGCCACGCTGTTTGAGCTGTGCGACCGTCTGGATATGCAGCTGATTATCGCGGCGCCGGAGAACATCAGTCCGGAGAAAGGTACCACCTATAAACTGGTGCGTAAGGTCTACCAGAACAGCGAGCACGTTCACGTTGTCGGCCTGCGCGGCTTTGCCCCGCAGCCGCCTGAATCTCTCCCGGGGACGGCTGACGCCTCCTGATGAATCTGAAAGTGAACCATGGCGGCCCCCGGGCCGCCTTTTTTTATTCCTTGAGCTTGTACTGGCGGCTGCGTTAACTTTAAACTTCTTTACATAAGGCAAGGCTGGTGCCGGTCTGTCTTCCTATAATGAAATGAAGCCCCGGTGATGAGGGCGCGACGTAAAGCAAACAGGGGGCAAGGGATGTTGCTGAATAAAATGTATGGTCGTCAGCTGTCGGCGCTAAGTTTGTGCCTGACGGTAGTAGTGGCTCCACTGTTTTCTGCCCGGGCCGATGAGCCCGAACTGGTTCCTGTCGACAGCTCCGCCACCATGGGCGCGCAGCCTACGTCGCTGTCACAACCGCTGGAACAATCGCCAGCCACCGCCATTATGGCCGGTATCCGACCGCTGCCTGCCGATGTCACAGCGGAACAACGCCGCGAGCAGCTACTATCAGCTCTGCCGGCGGGTTACTCCCCGGTCTATCTCAATCAGCTTACGCTGCTGTATGCCGCACGCGACATGAAACCCATGTGGGACGATCGCGATGCCGTGCGGGCGTTCCAGCAACAGCTTGCTGAAGTCGCTATCGCCGGTTTCCAGCCGCAGTTTACCGCCTGGGTGGAACTGCTGACCCAGCCTGCGATAACCGGTATGGCGCGGGACGTGGTCCTGTCGGATGCGATGATGGGCTATCTGCAGTTTGTGGCGGGGATCCCGGTCAACGGTAACCGCTGGCTCTACAGCACCAAACCCTACAAGATGGCGACGCCGCCGCTGTCGGTCATCAACCAGTGGCAGCTGGCGCTGGATAACGGGACGGTACCGAATTTTATTGCCGGACTTGCACCGACGCATCCGCAGTATGCGGTGATGCACCAGTCGCTGCTGCAGCTGGTGGCCGATACGCAACCCTGGCCACAGCTGCAGGGAACCGCCAAACTGAGTCTGGGGCAGTGGAGCAGCGACGTTCCGGCCCTGCGCGAAATCCTGAAACGCTCCGGCGTGATTGACGGTGGGCCGAAAATTGCCCTGCCGGGTGACGATCCGCAAAGCGCGGTTGTCAGCCCGTCAGCCCCGCCGGTTGAGAAGAAAACGAAGCCCGTCTCCAGCAAGCCGGCCTCCTATGACCGTAGCCTTGTTGAGGCGGTCAAAGCCTTCCAGACCACCCAGGGGCTGGGCGCGGATGGCGTGATCGGCCCGGCAACGCGTGACGCGCTGAATCTCACCCCTGCCCAGCGTGCCGGCGTGCTGGCGCTGAATATCCAGCGTCTGCGCCTGCTGCCGGGAACGCTCTCCACCGGCATTATGGTGAATATCCCGGCCTTTTCGCTGGTCTATTATCAGAACGGCAATGAAGTGCTGGCATCGAGAGTGATTGTCGGTCGTCCGGATCGCAAAACGCCGATGATGAGCAGCGCGCTAAATAACGTGGTGGTCAACCCGCCGTGGAACGTGCCGCCGACGCTGGCGCGCAAAGACATTCTGCCGAAACTGTGGGATGACCCGGGATATCTTGAGCGCCACAACTATACCGTCCTGCGGGGCTGGAACAGTAAAGAGGCTATCGATCCGTGGCGGGTAGACTGGGCGACCATTACGCCAGCGAATCTGCCGTTCCGTTTCCAGCAGGCTCCCGGGGCGCATAACTCTCTGGGGCGTTATAAATTCAATATGCCGAGTTCGGACGCTATCTATCTGCACGATACGCCTAACCACAACCTGTTCCAGAAAGATGCTCGTGCGCTCAGCTCCGGCTGCGTGCGTGTAAACAAGGCGTCAGAACTGGCTAACATGCTGTTACAGGATGCAGGCTGGAACGACACACGAATCTCCGACGCGCTGAAGCAGGGCGACACGCGTTATGTGAATATCCGCCAAAATATTCCGGTTAATCTGTACTATCTGACCGCATTCGTGGGTAAGGACGGCCGGACCCAGTATCGTACAGATATTTACAATTATGATGAGATTGCCCGATCGAACACTCAGATTCTGCCCAAGGCAGAGCAATTGATCAGGTAAATGAAGAAGTTCGGAAAATTCTGGTAGCCTGAGGAAGAAAAAGAAACGGGGCTTGCGGCTGCAAGCCCCGTATTTCCTGGTTTTGCTGCCTTGACGCTGACAGGTTTGCCCGGTAATGTGCCCTTCGTGCGCTGTATTGCATTTATACGATAACACTGACCTGTAGACCTGATTACCATGGATAAATTCGACGCTAATCGCCGTAAGTTGCTGGCGTTAGGGGGCATTGCGCTGGGCGCTGCCATCTTACCGACGCCATCATTTGCCACGCTCTCTACCCCACGACCACGCATTTTGACGCTTAATAACCTGCATACAGGTGAGTCAATAAAAGCCGAGTTTTTTGATGGCCGGGGCTATATTCAGGATGAATTAGCAAAGCTTAATCATTTTTTCCGTGATTTCCGCGCAAATAAGATTAAAGCCATCGATCCAGGATTATTCGATCAGCTTTACCGCCTGCAGGGCCTGCTGGGAACCCGTAAACCGGTCCAGCTTATCTCTGGTTACCGCTCCCTTGATACCAATAACGAATTACGCGCCCGCAGCCGTGGAGTTGCTAAAAAAAGTTATCACACCAAAGGGCAAGCGATGGATTTTCATATTGAAGGCGTTTCGTTAGCCAATGTTCGCAAAGCTGCGTTATCTATGCGCGCAGGTGGTGTAGGATATTACCCACGTAGCAACTTTGTGCATATTGATACCGGGCCACTGCGGCACTGGTAATAACGAAATCAGGAGCAGTATGAACTATCGTATTATTCCGGTCACCGCGTTCTCCCAGAACTGTTCGATTATCTGGTGCGAACAAACCAAACTGGCCGCCCTGGTCGACCCGGGTGGTGATGCAGAGAAGATCAAACAGGAAGTCACCGCCGCTGGCGTGACCTTAATGCAGATTTTACTCACCCACGGTCATCTCGATCACGTGGGGGCTGCGGCCGAGCTGGCGCAACACTACGGTGTGCCGATCGTGGGTCCGGAAAAAGAAGACGAGTTCTGGCTGCAGGGATTGCCGGCACAAAGCCGCATGTTTGGTCTGGATGAGTGTCTGCCGCTGACGCCGGATCGCTGGCTGAACGAAGGTGAAACCGTCAGCGTCGGCAATGTGACCTTACAGGTGTTGCATTGCCCGGGCCATACGCCAGGCCACATTGTCTTCTTTGATGACCAGTCCCGCTTGCTGATTTCCGGCGACGTGATCTTTAAAGGCGGAGTAGGGCGCAGTGATTTCCCACGTGGCGATCACGGTCAGCTGATTCGCTCGATTAAAGAGAAGTTATTGCCGCTGGGGGATGATGTGACCTTTATCTCCGGCCACGGCCCAATGTCGACGCTGGGCTATGAGCGGCTGCACAACCCCTTCCTGCAGGATGAACTGCCGGTCTGGTAACGAACAATAAAAAAACCTGCTTTAAGCAGGCTTTTTTTTGCCCGGCGGCGCTACGCTTGCGCGGGCCTACGAGGCTTTTGTAGGTCGGGTAAGCGCAAGCGCCCCCCGACAGTTTTTTACAGCACAGCCACAATCGCTTCGCACAGCGGCGCCATGTTATCCGGCGTCATACCCGCCACGTTAACACGACCAGAAGCCACCGCGTACACGCCAAACTCTTCACGCAGACGTAGAACCTGCTCTTTGGTCAGGCCGCTGAATGAGAACATGCCGTTCTGCTTGATGATGAAGCTAAAGTCGCGATCTGCGCCTTTTTCCGCCAGGGTGTTCACGAACAGCAGGCGCATGCGCTGAATACGCTGACGCATGTCGTTCAGTTCCTGTTCCCAGATGGCGCGCAGCGCATCGTTGCTGAGAATGGTTGCCACTACAGACGCACCGTGAGCCGGTGGGTTGGAGTAGTTAGCACGAATAACGGATTTCATCTGGCTGAACGCACGATCGACGGTCTGCTCGTCGGCAGCCACCAGCGTACAGGCGCCTACGCGCTCATTGTACAGACCGAAGTTCTTGGAGTAGGAGCTGGCAACAATTAGCTCTTTATGCAGCGCAGCGAATGCACGCAGGCCTTCAGCATCTTCTTCCAGACCACGGGCAAAGCCCTGGTAGGCGAAGTCAAACAGCGGCAGCCAGCCTTTTTCGACGGACAGTTTCGCCAGCTGTTCCCACTGTTCCAGCGTCGGATCGATGCCGGTTGGGTTATGGCAGCAGCCGTGGAACAGGACCACATCGCCCGCCTGCGCTTCGCTCAGGCTTGCCAGCAGACCGTCAAAGTCGAGAGCGTGATTAGCCGCGTCGTAGTAAGCGTATTCACGCACTTCCAGACCGGCAGAGTTGAAGACGCTCTTATGGTTCGGCCAGCTTGGGTTGCTCACCCAGACGGTTTTTACGCTGGTATTTTTGGCGAGAAAATCCGCCGCCACGCGCAGTGCACCAGTACCGCCAGGGGTCTGTGCGGTGCGGGCACGTTTATCGCTGATAATTGCGTTGCCTTTGCCGAACAGCAGCTCCTGAGTGCAACGACCAAATTCCGGGATGCCGTCGATGCCGAGGTAGTTTTTGGTATTTTCGTTTTCCAGCAGATACTGCTCAGCTTTTTTAACGCTGGTCAGTACCGGGGTCTTGCCGGTCTCATCTTTATAGACACCAATACCCAGGTTGATTTTTCCAGGGCGGTCATCGGCACGAAACAGATCGGCCAGGCCCAGAATCGGGTCGGCAGGGGCGGCGGTAATGTTCTCAAACATGACGAAGTTCCATTGTGGTTACGGAAGTGAAATCCGCTATCAGGTTAACGATAGTTCTACAAAATGCCAACCGTTTGCTACAAAAAGCGTGCTGCTTTTCAAAAGTCGCCATTTTTAGCTTTCGGGCATAAAAAAACAGGGCCGAAGCCCTGTTTTTTAGACATATAACAAAGTGGTGTACTGATTAGAACTGGTATACCAGACCCAGAACGTAGGTGTCGTCTGTTGCCAGCTTAACGCTGCTGGTGTAGCTATTGTCATCCAGCAGGTTGAAGCGGTATGCACCGTACACGTTCATGTTCTTGTTGAAGTAGTACCATGAGCCCACTTCTACGTATTTCACCAGGTCAGCATCGCCACCGTTGAAGGTGCCACGTGCAGCCAGGTCTTTACCTTTGGACTGAACGTAACCCACGGATGGACGCAGGCCGAAATCGAACTGGTACTGAACCACAGCTTCGAAGTTCTGGGTTTTGTTGGCGAACGTATCATCGTTTTCACGAGTCATGTTGTTTGATTCGCCGTACATAACCGCAGCGTACAGGTTGTTGGCATCATACTTAGCAGATGTTGCCCAACCTTCAGCGCGAGAACCCTGGCCATCAGCTTCTTGACCGTTAGTACGATCAGAGTTGGTGTATGCCGCGGTGACGTTGAAGCCATCCAGGAAGTCATAGCCTAAAGAGTAGCTGTTGCCGTCGCCGTTCTGGCGCTCAACGCCGTGACCGTTAACGTTTTTGCCCTGGTATTGCAGACCCAGAGACAGGCCATCAACCAGGCCGAAGAAGTTGGAGTTACGATAGGTCGCAACGCCAGTGGTACGGCAGGTCATGAAGTTGTCAGTCTGGCACAGGGTGTCGCCGCCGTATTCAACCAGCATATCGGTAGATGCCAGCGCATCATAGAACACGCCATAGTTACGGCCGTAGTCGAATGAGCCGTAGTCGCCCGCTTTCAGACCTGCGAAGGCCAGACGGGTTCTGGTGTCCTGAGAACCTTCAGCTTTGCTTGCGTTCAGGTTGTATTCCCACTGACCGTAACCAGCCAGTTGGTCATTTACCTGAGTTTCGCCCTTGAAGCCAATACGAGCATAAGAGTCGTCAGCGCTGTTGTTGTCGCCGCCAGATTTATCCCAGATGTGTTTACCAACAACTTTGCCGTACAGATCCAGTTTGTTGGCGTTTTTGTTATAGATCTCAGCAGCGTTAGCTGCACCGGCTACCAGCAGAGCAGGGATAACCACTGCCAGGATATTGCGCTTCATCATTATTTATTACCCTCATTTGTTTTTTTATGACACTCGCCACTGCCGCCAATAAATTTCGTCAATAAATATTTCCGGAACTATTGATGAGAGTTTGGTGTCTTTATGTGTCTGACAGGCATCTTTCCATTCAAATTACCGTTTCGCCACCCTGAAAGTGCTACAAACATCAAGATACAGTTACAAAAAGAAAATATGTGTAACAACACATGTATTTTAAGGAACTTTGTGAACTATCTCAAACTTCAGAGTTGAGTGGCGAAAATTAAACCTTTCTCATTTCTATCTATATGAATTACTTATTATAATTTTATCTAACGACTTTTTTTATGCTGCGAACCATTTGCGCACTGTTTTTCTTATTTCTGTAAATGGACTTCTGGATAGCCAGTTGTTTGGTTGAAAATTGTGCTAAAGCTTGAGAAGTGTATTAGGCGCAATAAGACTATGGTTTATTTTTTGTGCAAAGATATTTCATAGAAATAAAGCGTAACAGTGGAGAGGATCTTGCGGGGTTGCTCTTTAAGGATAATGACTTTCGACTGACATAAGTTGACAGTGCAGAATAAAATAATGGCCAGCATAAGCTGGCCATTAAATGTTATTAAATCAGAAGGTGGCGCTGCGCGGGGTACGCGGGAATGGGATCACATCACGCACGTTCTGTACGCCGGTCACGTAAGCGATCAGACGTTCGAAGCCGAGACCGAAACCGGAGTGCGGAACGGTGCCGTAACGACGTAAATCGCGGTACCACCAGTAGTCCTCTTTGTTGAGGCCCATCTCAGCCATACGCGCATCCAGCACATCCAGACGCTCTTCACGCTGAGAACCACCGATGATTTCACCGATGCCCGGGGCAAGTACGTCCATCGCGGCAACGGTTTTACCGTCTTCGTTAAGGCGCATATAGAACGCCTTAATGTCTTTCGGATAGTTTTTCACGACCACCGGGGCTTTGAAGTGTTTCTCGGCGAGATAGCGTTCGTGCTCGGAGGAGAGGTCAACACCCCAGTACACCGGATTCTCGAATTTCTGGCCGCAGTTTTCGAGAATGGTCACCGCATCGGTGTAATCCACCTGCGCAAAATCGGCAGAGACGAAACGCTCCAGACGGGAGATAGCATCGCTGTCCACGCGCTCGGCGAAGAACTTCATGTCATCTGCGCGCTCGGTCAGTACGGCATTAAAGACGTACTTCAGCATCGCTTCCGCCAGGCCGGCCACGTCGTCGAGGTTGGCAAAGGCCACTTCTGGCTCCAGCATCCAGAACTCCGCCAGGTGGCGGCTGGTGTTGGAGTTTTCAGCGCGGAAGGTTGGGCCGAAGGTGTAAATTTTGGACAGTGCGCAGGCGTAGGTTTCGCCGTTCAGCTGGCCAGATACGGTCAGGAAGGACTCTTTACCAAAGAAATCTTTGTCATAGTCCACTTTGCCTTCCGGCGTGCGCGGCAGGTTTTCCATGTCCAGCGTGGAGACGCGGAACATCTCGCCAGCGCCTTCGGTGTCGGAGGCGGTGATCAGCGGGGTGGAGACCCAGAAGTAACCCTGCTCGTCAAAGAAACGGTGCAGCGCCTGCGCGAGGGTGTGACGGACACGGGCCACGGCGCCAATCATATTGGTACGCGGGCGCAGGTGAGCCACTTCACGCAGATACTCGATGCTGTGACGTTTTGCCGCCATCGGGTAAGTATCCGGATCTTCAACCCAGCCGGTCACTTCAATCGAGGTGGCCTGCAGTTCATAGCTCTGACCCTGGCCCTGAGAGGCCACGATTTTGCCGGTGACGACCACGGAACAGCCGGTGGTCAGACGCAGCACTTCCTGATTGTAATTGGGCAGAGAATTATTAATAACGGCCTGTACAGGATCAAAGCAGGAACCGTCATAAACGGCGAGGAATGAAAAGCCAGCTTTTGAATCTCGGCGGGTACGCACCCATCCGCGCACGGTGACTTCGCTGTCAACGGTAACGCGGCCCTGGAGTACGTCGGCTACAGGCACAACGCTCATAATAGTCTCTCTATGTAGTCCAAAAATAAAATCTGTATCCCCTTCAATGGGGGGATATCTATGTTACCTGTCATCTTCCATCAGACAAGTAGAATTCGCATATGAAAGAGCGGATTTCGGAAATAATAATGGTGCGGACAGATTCATTACCCTCTGCCGTTGCCTTTCACGCAAACTATTCAATCACCACCGTCATCTCCTGCTTGGCATTTTGCATCGAAACGATGGTGCGGAAGGACTTAATATTCCCCGAGGCGAAGAACAGCTCGCGGGTCAGCCCTTCGTATTCCGCCATATCGCGCACGTTAATCACCAGCAGAAAATCAAAATCTCCGGTGACGTAATACACCTGCTGCACCTGCGGACAATTCACGAACCGCTGCTTATCTTCCTCCAGCAAATCCAGGCGTTCGTTCTCAATGGTGACCTGAGCCATGATGGTGATCGGGCGGCCCACCTTGCTGGCGTCCACCACGCTGACGCTGCCCTTGATAATGCCTGCCTCCTCCAGCGCGGCGATCCGCCTGTTGACCGCCGAGGCAGACAGGCTAACGCGATCGGCAATTTCCCGCTGCGAGAGGCGATTCGTCTGCTGTAAAAGCGTGAGGATTTTTTTATCCCAGGTATCCAGTTTCATCGTGTTGGCAGCCTTTAAACAGTGTGATCGGCCTCACTAATGCAATTTTGTTGCATTGATGAGGTAAATAAGGGCGGAAATTGCGCAATAGTGGGCAATTTTGCGCCATTTGCGCATCGGGCGAAGTGTACCATCACTATCACCGGGAAAGCGTTAAGTCGCTTCAAATAGCCAGCCCACGCGATTTCACACAATAAAGGTGCACTTATGACGGACAGGATTAATTTTCATTTTAACGCCCGACGCAAAGCCTATGGCAAGGGGGTGAGCCTCAGCTTGCTCAATGAGCAGGTCGGAGGCGAAGTACTTGCTTTTCATCAAAAATTTCCCGCTTATCAGGTGACGCCGCTGCGCCGGCTGGACCACTTAAGCCAACGTCTGGGGCTGGGGTCGTTACATGTTAAGGATGAAGCCCAGCGATTCGGCCTCAATGCCTTTAAAGGGCTTGGGGGGTCTTATGCCATGGGGAAATATCTCGCCGACCTGCTTGGACGCGACATTAATACCCTGAGTTTCGCCGACCTTAACTCAGCGGAAATAAAAGCCCGCATTAAGGATATTGTCTTTGTCACCGCCACCGATGGTAATCATGGACGCGGTGTCGCCTGGGCGGCAGAGCAGCTCGGCCTGCGGGCGGTGGTTTATATGCCAAAAGGTTCTTCGCCGGTGCGGGCGCAGAATATTCGCCAGCACGGCGCCGAATGCACCATCACCGATCTCAACTACGACGATACCGTGCGGCTGGCCGACAAAGCGGCCCGCGAGCAGGGTTGGGTGCTGCTGCAGGATACGGCCTGGCAGGGCTATGAGCAGATCCCCACCTGGATTATGCAGGGCTATATGACCCTTGCCGTTGAAGCCTGGGAACAGCTGCGGCAAAGCGGCACGCCGTTACCGACGCACCTCTTTTTACAGGCCGGCGTGGGGTCATTCGCGGGCAGCATCATGGGCTATTTTGTCGAGAAGATGCAGCATCAGGCGCCGACGATCGTCATTGTGGAACCGCATCAGGCGAACTGCCTGTATCGCTCGGTGGTCATCAATGACGGACAACCGCATAGCGTGGGGGGCGATATGGCCACCCTGATGGCCGGGCTGGCCTGTGGGGAACCGAATATTACCAGCTGGCCGATGCTGCGCGACCACGCCACCTGTTTTATCTCTGCCGACGATCGCCTTGCCGCCAACGGCATGCGCCTGCTTGCTGCGCCGCGCCCCGGTACCGATGAGCCCTTTATTTCCGGGGAGTCTGGTGCTATCGGTGCCGGGGTGCTGCATGCCCTGATGACCCAACCGGAGCATCGCGAACTGGCTGAATCCCTGCGCCTCAATACCGATGCCCACGTCCTGTTAATCAGCACAGAAGGAGACACCTCCCCGGACATCTATGAAGAGATCGTCTGGTTTGGCCGTAACGGTTAATCGCCCCCGGTAATAGCAAGAGGGCCATTTTACCTACCCTACAGGCCCTCGGTATGGCACGCGTTCTGACAATAAAACATACGCGGTATCGCGTAATGCACAGAGAGAACATGACCGATGAATAGTGAAAATGCTGTTACAGAAAGAGGATGTAATCCCGCAAAATGGCATAGCGAAGATACCGTCTGGGTACTTGGCCTTTTCGGAACGGCAATTGGCGCCGGAGTGCTGTTTCTGCCGATAAACGCCGGAATTGGCGGCTTCTGGCCGCTGCTGATCGTTTTCGTCCTCGCCTTTCCCATTACCTATCTGGCACACCGCGGGCTGGCGCGATTTATTTACTCGTCGACTACCCCGGAAAGCACCATTACCGATGCGATAGGGGAGCATTTCGGCGCGCTGGCCGGGAAGGTATTTACCGTTATCTATTTCTTCGCCGTCTATACCATTCTGATTATGTATGCGGTGGCGATAACCAATACCGCGCAGAGTTTTATCACGCATCAACTGGGAATGGCGGAGCCGCCGCGGGCGCTGGTGGCTATAGGACTGATCCTCGGCCTGATGTTTATCGTCCGGCTGGGGCAGCGGTTGATCATGCGGGTGATGAGCGCGCTGGTTTACCCCTTTATTCTCTCGCTTATTTTTATGGCGCTGTTTCTGATCCCTCACTGGAACGGAGCGATCCTGCATACCCTGAATCTCAGTACGGTGGGTGACGGGCACGGCATGTTATTGACCCTGTGGATGACATTTCCGGTGCTGGTGATGTCCTTTAACCACTATCCGATTATCTCCCCGATGGTGGTGCGCCAGAAGCAGCGCTACGGCCTGGCACTGGCCGAGCGTAAATGCGGGCAGATCCAGCGCTACGGGATCCTGTTGATGACCCTGGTGGTACTGTTTTTCGTGCTGAGCTGCGTGTTAAGCCTGTCGCCGCAGCAGCTGGCGGAGGCAAAGAGGCAAAATCTCTCCATCCTCTCGTACCTCGCTAACCAGTTTGATACGCCGGTTATCGCCTGGCTGTCACCGATTATCGCCTTTGTCGCCATTACAAAATCCTTCCTCGGCCACTATATCGGGGCCTATGAATCGCTGCGCGATCTGATCGTTGAAACCGCCGGCGCGCGGGGTAAAAAACCGGCCATCCGCTCTGTTGACGCCGCGATCCTGATTTTTATGGTGCTGACCTGCTGGTTCGCCGCTTATAAAAACCCCAGCATCCTCGGCATTATTGAATACATCAGCGGCCCCACCGGGGCGGTGATCCTCCTGCTGTTACCCATGTACGCCATCCATAAATTACCCGCGCTGGCGCCGTACCGCGGCAAAGCCAGCAACGTTTTTGTCACCCTGATTGGGCTGATTACCGTATCCGCCATTTTTTACGGCATGTTCCAGTAACCACGATCAATAGCGAGATTTATATGCATCATTATCTACAGATTAACGGCCAACGGCTTATCGATTCTCTGTTCGCTCTTGGCGAATGCGGCGCGCTGGAGGGTGGGGGTGTCTGTCGCCTCGCGGCCACCGCAGAGGACAAAGCGGGCAGAGATTTTGTTGTCGCCAGAATGAAGGCCCTGGGGCTGGATATCAGTGTTGATGCGATCGGCAACGTTACCGGCGTGTATGCCGGGGAAGAGGCGCTGCCTATAGTCATGATGGGTTCGCATATTGATACCGTCGGCACCGGTGGCCTGTATGACGGCAACTATGGCGTCATGGCCGGGCTTGAGGTGATTGCCACGCTGCAGGAGGCGGGGCTCCGTGCCAGGCGTCCGCTGGCGGTCACCTTCTTTACTAATGAAGAGGGGGTGCGCTTCCAGCCCGATATGATGGGCAGCGTGGTGTTTGCCGGAGAATATCCGCTGGAGGCAGCGCTGGCGGCGAAAGATCGCGAGGGCATTACCCTTGACGAGGCGCTGCGGGCGATTGGTTACAGGGGCGAACGCAGGCCTGGCGATATGTCGGTGGATAGCTACGTCGAACTGCATATTGAGCAAGGGCCAATCCTCGACAAAGAGGGAACCGATATCGGTGTGGTTACCGGGGTGCAGGGGATCTCATGGCAGGAACTTACCCTGACGGGCGTCTCCAATCACGCCGGTACGACGCCGATGTCTATGCGTCACGATGCCGGTCTGGCGGCAGCAAAAATCGCCGTCTTTGTCCGTGAACTGGCGCTGAACCTCGGCGGCGATCAGGTCGCCACGGTGGGGCATATTAGCGTCAAACCCAATCTGATTAACGTCATTCCCAACCAGGTCGTGATGTCGGTGGATCTACGCAATACCGATAACGCGGTCTTAAAACTGGCCGAACAGCAGCTGGCGGACTTTATCGCCACAACGGCCCACGACGAAGGGGTAAAAATTACCAGCCGTTCGCTGGTACGTTTTAATCCGGTTATTTTTGCCGATGATATCGTCAACGCCGTGGAAGACGAGGCGAAGCGTCAGGGCCTGAGCGCACGACGGCTGCCGAGCGGCGCAGGCCACGATGCGCAGTTTATGGCCTCGGTGTGTCCGGCCGGGATGATCTTCGTCCCCTGCGTCGACGGCATCAGTCATAACGTCAACGAACATAGCGATCCCAAAGACCTGATTGCCGGTGCCAACGTGCTGCTGCAGGTGGTTTTACAGCGCGCCCAGCGCCCGGCTTAACCTTAACTGGAGATTATGATGAATCAGGAACAGCTCAAACAGCAGCTTACCGCATGGCGTCACCATCTGCATGCCAACCCGGAAAGCGCCTTTGAAGAGGTAAAAACCGCGCAGTTTATTGCCGAAAAACTCCAGAGCATGGGGATTGAGGTGCATCGTGACATTGGCAAAACCGGGCTGGTTGGGGTCCTGAAATGCGGGGAAGGTCAGGGCGTCATCGCGATCCGCGCCGACATCGACGCCATTCAACTGACGGAAAAGGGCGAGATGTCTTATCGCTCGGACACGCCGGAACGCATGCACGGCTGCGGTCACGACGGTCATACCTGTATTGCGCTGGGGGCGGCGCAGCTGCTGTTACAGCGGCAGAATTTCAACGGCACCGTCTGCTTTGTCTTCCAGCCAGCCGAGGAGCCGGGTTACGGTGCGAAGGCGATGATGGCGGACGGGGTTATCGAGCGCTTTGGCATTGAAGAGATTTATGGCCTGCACAATATGCCGGGCATGAAGGCCGGAACGATAGCCACCCGGGTTGGCGGCATTATGGCCAGCGAAGATAACTTTATTATTCGTATTACCGGCCAGGGGGCGCATGCCGCGCGACCGCACATGGCCAAAGATCCGCTGGTGATTGCGGCGGAGATTATTCTGGCCCTGCAAACCATCGTCTCGCGCAACGTCGATCCCAACGTCCCGGCGGTGATCTCCTGTACGGAGCTGCATACCGACGGCATCCGCAATGCCATTCCGACCCATGTCGAAATCAAAGGCGATACCCGCAGCGATTCCCCGGAGGTGCAGGCCCTGCTCGAGGAACGGATGCGCACCATCAGCGAAGCGATTTGCGCCATGCACGGGGCGCAGTGCGAATTTATTTACACCCATGAGTTCGCACCGACCGTGAACTGGCAGCAGTGTGTGGATGTGGCCGTGAACGCGGCGGTAAACGTGGTGGGCGCGGAGCGGGTGGAGGGCAACGTCGCGCCGATGATGATTTCCGAAGATTTCGGCGCTTTCCTGCAGCAGGTGCCCGGCTGCTTTGTCTTTTTAGGCAATGGCGATGCGTCGGACCCGCAGGGCAATACGCCGCTGCACAATGCCTGCTATGACTTCAACGATGAGATTTTACTGACCGGCGCGGAGTATTTTGCGGAGATCGTCAGAACCCGTCTGCCGCTGTAGAACAAGGAAATACAAAAGGGCCCCAGCAGGGGCCCTTTTTAGCGAAAATCAACTGGCTATTTTAATTTGCGGCAGGTCGAACGCTTTGCGCAGCGCCCGCACGAAGGCTTTGTCATGGCAGATGGTTTTACCCGGGCTGTCGGAGAGTTTTGCTACCGGCTTGCCGTTACATTCCACCAGTTTAATGACGATATTCAGCGGTTTTACCTGAGGAATATCGCAGGTCAAACGGGTGCCAATGCCAAAGCCCAGATTGATGCGTGAGGAGAAGTGGCGGTACAAGCCTACCGCTTTTGGCAGGTCGAGGTTATCGGAGAAGACCAGCACTTTGCTCATCGGGTCGATGCCCAGCTTCTGATAATGGGCAATGGCTTTCTCACCCCACTCCTGCGGATCGCCGGAGTCGTGGCGCAGCCCCTGATAGGCGGTGGCGAACTCCGGGCCGAAATCGCGCAGGAAGGCGTCCATGGTAATACAGTCGGTTAAGGCGATGCCGAGCTGGTTCGGGTATTCCTCAAGCCAGGCCGCCAGCGCCGCACGCTGGCTGGTCGCCAGTTCCGGGCTGATCTGCTGATGCGCCTGGAACCACTCATGCGCCTGGGTGCCCATTGGCGTCAGGTTGAGACGGCGGGCCAGATCGTAATTGCTGGTGCCGACAAACCATGGCTCCTGCTGCAACCGCTCAACGATGGCCTGCTGCACCTCGCGAGAGAAACGGCGGCGGGTGCCAAAATCCATCAGCCGGAAACGCGACATATCCAACGATTCGGTAAGCCCGGCAAAATCAACCAGCTTGTGTTCCAGGTTGGCCAGCGCCTGCTCAACGCCGGCCTCCGGGGAGCGGAAGCGGTGCACCAGCTCGCTGATCACCGCCAGCAGCGGCACTTCCCACATGATCACTTCCCGCCACGGGCCTTCAAGGCGAATATGCAGCTTGCCGTTATCATTGCTGATCTGGACCTGGGTCGGGTCATAGCGGAAATTCCGCAGCCACTGCAGATAGTCTTCTTTAAAGAAAGGCAGGCCGGAAAGCCACTGAAATTCATCATCTTGCAGACGAAGATGCTGCATAGCGTCGACTTGCTCACGAATGGCATCAGCATAGATCCCAAGCAAATCATCACCACGGCAGCGGAACTCCGCCGCGACCTGTACGTCGTGGTAGTGGTGAAAAACGGCTTGCTGCATATGCAGTTTATACGCGTCGGTATCCAGCAGCGTATGCAGAACAGGTGAAGCGAATCGAGTCATAGGCGCGCAATAGCATCCTCTCACGGGAGCGTTTAGTACAATAAACAACTATTGAAACCGCTGGAGTATACCCTGTTTAGCGATTTATTGAACCCCGATCACACCATAAGCCTGGTTCAGGGTCGAGTGCATTTCGTGCCGCGTGTTATACAAATGTAGCAAATAGCGTGTTTGTGACTGAAAAGATGAACATTCTGCATAGCGCGATTTACACAACAGGAATAGACTGACTCGTTATTCGACAAACGATGCAAAAGGTTTTCTATGACACAACAGCCTCAAGCCAAATACCGCCACGACTACCGTGCGCCGGATTACCTGATTAGCGATATCGATCTGACTTTTGACCTGGATGCCACAAAAACCGTTGTCACGGCGGTAAGCCAGGTGACCCGCCATAACGCCACGGCGGTGCCGCTGCGTCTTGATGGCGAAGATCTGACCCTGGTGTCGGTGCACGTCAACGACACCGCATGGACCGACTATAAAGAAGAAAACAACCAGCTGGTGCTCGACAACCTGCCGGAGCGTTTTACCTTACGCATCGTCAACGAAATCAGCCCGGCGTCCAACACCGCGCTGGAGGGGCTATACCAGTCGGGTGTCGCCCTCTGTACCCAGTGCGAAGCCGAAGGTTTCCGCCACATTACCTGGTATCTCGATCGCCCGGATGTGTTGGCCCGCTTCACCACCAAAATCATTGCTGATAAAGCTACCTATCCGTTCCTGCTCTCCAACGGCAACCGCGTCGGTGAAGGCGAGCTGGAAAATGGCCGTCACTGGGTGCAGTGGCAGGATCCGTTCCCAAAACCGTGCTACCTGTTTGCGCTGGTGGCGGGCGATTTTGACGTTCTGCGCGACACCTTCACCACCCGTTCTGGCCGTGAAGTGGCGCTGGAGCTGTTTGTCGACCGCGGCAACCTCGATCGCGCTCCGTGGGCGATGACCTCGCTTATCAACTCCATGAAGTGGGACGAAGAGCGATTCGGCCTCGAGTATGACCTCGACATCTATATGATCGTCGCCGTCGACTTCTTTAATATGGGCGCGATGGAGAACAAAGGCCTCAACGTCTTTAACTCTAAGTACGTGCTGGCGCGGACCGATACCGCCACCGATAAAGACTACCTCGATATCGAGCGCGTCATCGGCCACGAATATTTCCATAACTGGACCGGTAACCGCGTCACCTGCCGCGACTGGTTCCAGCTGAGCCTGAAAGAGGGTTTAACCGTCTTCCGCGATCAGGAGTTCAGCTCTGACCTCGGCTCACGCGCGGTTAACCGCATCAACAACGTGCGCACCATGCGCGGCCTGCAGTTTGCCGAAGACGCCAGCCCGATGGCGCACCCGATCCGCCCGGACAAAGTGATCGAGATGAACAACTTCTACACCCTGACGGTGTATGAGAAGGGTTCCGAAATCATCCGCATGATCCACACTCTGCTGGGCGAAGTGAATTTCCAGAAAGGGATGCAGCTCTATTTCGAGCGCCATGACGGCAGCGCCGCCACCTGCGACGACTTCGTGCAGGCGATGGAAGATGCCTCTAATATCGATCTGTCCCACTTCCGCCGCTGGTACAGCCAGGCCGGTACGCCGATTGTGACCGTCAAAGACGACTACAACCCGGAAACCGAGCAGTATACCCTGACCATCAGCCAGCGCACGCCGCCGACGGCCGAGCAGGAAGAGAAGCACCCGCTGCATATTCCGTTTGCCATCGAGTTGTACGATAACGAAGGCAAAGCGATCCCGCTGCAAAAGGGCGGTCATCCGGTGCATAACGTGCTGAACGTGACCCAGGCCGAACAGACCTTCGTCTTTGATAACGTCTACTTCCAGCCTGTGCCTGCGCTGCTGTGCGAATTCTCCGCGCCGGTTAAGCTGGAGTACAAGTGGAGCGATCAGCAGCTGACCTTCCTGATGCGTCACGCGCGCAACGACTTCTCCCGCTGGGATGCCGCGCAGAGCCTGCTGGCAACCTACATCAAGCTGAACGTCAATCGTCATCAACAGGGCCAGCCGCTGTCTCTGCCGGTCCATGTTGCGGATGCCTTCCGCGCCATTCTGCTGGACGAGAAGATTGATCCGGCGCTGGCGGCTGAAATTCTGACCCTGCCGTCCGCGACTGAAATCGCCGAGCTGTTCGAGATTATTGACCCGATTGCGATTGTGGCCGTGCGCGAAGCCCTGACCCGTACCCTGGCGACCGAGCTGGCGGATGAGTTCCTCGCCATCTACAACCATCACAAGCTGGATGCGTACCGCGTTGAGCATGCCGATATCGGCAAGCGCGCGCTGCGTAACACCTGCCTGCGCTATCTGGCGTTTGGCGAAACAGCGCTCGCTAACGAACTGGTCAGCCAGCAGTATCATACTGCCGACAACATGACCGACGCTCTTGCCGCGCTGGCCGCAAGCGTTGCCGCGGAACTGCCGTGCCGTGATGCCCTGATGCAGGAGTATGACGACAAATGGCATCAGGATGGTCTGGTGATGGACAAGTGGTTCATTCTGCAGTCCACCAGCCCGGCCGCTGACGTGGTGAACAAGGTGCGCAGCCTGCTTGAGCACCGCTCATTCACCCTGAGCAACCCGAACCGCGTCCGTTCCCTGATTGGCGCCTTCGCCAGCAGCAACCCGGCCGCCTTCCATGCGGAGGATGGCAGCGGCTACCAGTTTATGGTGGAGATGCTGACGGAGCTTAACAGCCGTAACCCGCAGGTGGCGTCGCGTCTGATTGAGCCGCTGATCCGTCTGAAACGCTATGATGCAGAGCGTCAGGCGAAGATGCGTGCGGCGCTGGAGCAGCTGAAAGGGCTGGAAAACCTGTCCGGGGATCTGTACGAGAAGATCAGTAAGGCGCTGGCCTGATAGAAAGTTGGGGCCGGTTTTGTAGGCCGGGTAAGGCGAAGCCCGCCACCCGGCAATGCTGTGCGGCCTGATGCCCGGTGACGCTACGCTTACCGGGCCTACGGTTATGTTTTAGGCCGGGTAAGGCGAAGCCGCCACCCGGCATTTTTATCCGTGCTTTCTGACAGACACCTCATTTGCGCCACGCTTCATCACCCGATCCAGCACCTCCGCTTCCAGCTCCGCCAGCCGCACTGAACCCACCCGGCGAGGGCGTGGAAGGTCCACCGTCAGATCCAGCCCTATCTTGCCATCCTCAATCAGCAATACCCGATCGGCCATCGCGACGGCTTCGCTCACGTCATGCGTCACCAGCAGCACCGTAAAGCCGTGCTCCTGCCATAGCGAAACGATCAGATCCTGCATCTCGATCCGCGTCAGCGCATCCAGCGCCCCCAGCGGTTCATCCAGCAGCAGCAGCCCAGGGCGATGGATCAGCGCCCTGGCCAGCGCCACGCGCTGTTTTTGTCCGCCGGAGAGGGCGGCAGGCCACTCACCCGCGCGATTGTCCAGCCCGACGGCGGCCAGGGCTTGTAAGGCCTGCGCTTTCCAGTTGCCTTTCAGCCCCAGCCCGACGTTATCAATCACCGTTTTCCACGGCAGCAGACGCGCGTCCTGAAACATCATTCGGGTGTCTTCCTGGATCTGCGCCAGCGGGGTATTGCCGGCCAGCAGTTCACCGTCGTTTGGCGCTTCAAGCCCGGCCAGCAGGCGCAGCAGGGTACTTTTACCGCCACCGCTGCGGCCCACCACCGCCACAAATTGTCCGGCGGGAATGTGCAGATCCAGGCCGTTGAGAATGGTGTTTTCGCCGTAGCGTTTGGTCACGCCGTTAAGCAGCAGCGGCGTCCCCTGATTTAAGCGAGCCGTATTCATGCGTGTGCCTCCTTAATTACGTAGGCCGGGTTCCAGCGCAGCCAGCGGCGTTCAAGCCACTGGGCGCTGACATCCGCCAGTTTGCCGAGCAGGGCGTAGAGAACAATGGCCACTACCACTACGTCGGTCTGCAGGAATTCTCGGGCGTTCATCGCCAGGTAGCCGATACCGGAGTTAGCGGAGATGGTCTCCGCTACGATCAGCGTCAGCCACATCAGGCCGAGGGCGAAGCGCACGCCGACCATGATCGAGGGCAGGGCGCCCGGCAGGATCACATGGATGAACAGGGCGAAGCCGGACAAACCGTAGCTGCGCGCCATCTCCACCAGCCCGCGGTCGATATTACGAATGCCGTGCCAGGTGTTGATGTAGATCGGGAACAGGGTGCCAAGGGCGACGAGAAAAATCTTCGCCGTCTCGTCGATACCAAACCACAGGATCACCAGTGGGATCAGCGCCAGGTGCGGCACGTTGCGCAGCATCTGGATGGAGGTGTCCAGCAGACGCTCGCCCCAGCGGGACAGACCGCTGATCAGGCCCAGCGTCAGGCCAATCGACCCGCCGATGGAGAAACCAATCACCGCGCGCCAGGAGCTGATCGCCAGATGCTGCCACAGCTCACCGCTGGCGCTCAGGGACCAGAAGGCCTCCACCACGCCCTCTGGGGAGGGCAGAATGCGGCTAGACAGCCAACCCACGGAGGATGCCAGCTGCCAGATCAGGACAATACCCACAGGGAGCAGCCAGGGTGCAATGCGCAGCAGCCATTTTCGGGAAGGGTTAGCCATGCGTTCTCCTTAGCTCTGGGCGACTTTACGCGGGATAAATTCGTTGGCGACCGCCTCACCCTGCTGCGACAGGGGCTGCGGCTGCGGTATCTGCGGAATGGCGACATCCAGATGCGGGAACAGCAGCTCGCCTACCTTGTACGCCTCTTCCAGATGCGGATAACCGGACAGAATAAAGCTGTCGATACCGAGGTCGGCGTATTCATTAATTCGCGCCGCCACGGTCGGGCCATCCCCCACTAACGCCGTACCCGCGCCGCCGCGCACCAGCCCCACGCCCGCCCACAGGTTCGGGCTGATCTCCAGATTTTCTCGCTTGCCGTTGTGCAGGGAGGCCATCCGGTGCTGCCCGACGGAATCGGTGCGGGCAAAGGCGGCCTGGGCTTTCTCAATGGTGGCATCGTCGAGATGGGCGATCAGGCGGTCGGCGGCCTGCCACGCCTCTTCAGTGGTTTCGCGCACAATCACATGCAGGCGGATCCCGAAGCGCACCTTACGACCGTGAGCCGCGGCTTTGGCGCGCACCTGTTCGATCTTCTCTTTGACCAGCTCCGGCGGCTCGCCCCAGGTGAGATAGAGATCCACCTGCTCGGCGGCCAGATCCTGAGCGACGTCCGATGAACCGCCAAAATAGAGCGGTGGACGCGGCTGCTGGATCGGCGGGAAGAAGAGTTTGGCATCACGAACATGAATATGTTTGCCCTCGAAGGTCACATTTTCCCCCTCCAGCAGACGACGCCAGACGTGGGTGAACTCAGCGGAGGCTTCGTAACGCTCGGTGTGATCCAGAAAGACGCCGTCTCCCGCCAGCTCCTGCGGATCGCTGCCGGTCACCAGGTTAAACAGCGCGCGTCCGTTCGACAGGCGGTCGAGGGTGGCGGCCTGGCGGGCGGCTACCGTCGGAGAGGTCACGCTCGGGCGCAGGGCCACCAGGAACTTCAGGCGCTGGGTCACCGGGATCATCGACGCCGCCACCAGCCATGCATCCTCACAGGAGCGTCCGGTCGGGATCAGCACCCCGGTAAAGCCAATCCGATCTGCGGCCTGGGCGATCTGCTGGAGATAAGCATGATCCACCGGGCGTGCGCCCTCGTCGGTACCCAGATAATGACCATCACCGTGGGTAGGTAAAAACCAGAACAGATTCAGACTCATGATTTAGCTCCTTTTTGCGCTGTGGGTTGCCAGATACGGTCGCGAATATCGATTTTTTTCGGCACCAGGCGATTGTCATAGAAGAGGTCAGCGGTTTGCTGCTGCAACACGGCGGTACTGGCATCTACCGGTTTGATAACGGTTGGCGGGCGGTGGTCAAGGTAGGTGGCAATGACCGGCTCCGGGAGGCCCATCGTTTTTGCCAGCAGGGCAATACAGGCCTGACGCTGGCTCTGGGTGAGGGCATCCGCTTCGCTAAAGGTATTCAGTACGCCCTGAACAAATTCACCGTTTTTCTCCGCATAAGGGCGAGCGGCAAGGTAGAAGGAGCCGGTCTGTTTCAGGGTTTCGCCGTCTTTCAGCACCTTCACGCCACCCTGCAGCAGGGCCGCGGAGTAGTAGGGATCCCAGATTGCCCAGGCATCGACGTTGTTCTGCTGGAAGGCGGCGCGGGCATCCGCCGGGGACAGATAAACCGGCTGAATATCTTTAAAGGTCAGACCCGCCTGCTGCAGGGCGCGCAATAAAAGATTGTGCGAGCTGGAACCTTTCTGGAAAGCCACTTTATGGCCTTTAAGATCCGCCACGGTTTTAATCGGGCTGTCTTCAGGCACCAGGATCACTTCGGCTTTCGGTTTTGGTGGCTCCACGCCAACGTAGACCAGGTCCGCGCCGGCGGCCTGAGCAAAAATCGGCGGGATATCGCCGGTGCTGCCGAGGTCGATACTGCCGACGTTCAACGCCTCCAGCATCTGCGGGCCTGCCGGGAACTCCACCCAGGAGAATTTGGTGTCCGGGTAGCGTTTTTCCAGCAGTTGATGGCTTTTCGCCAGCACCATGCTGACGCTGCCTTTCTGGTAGCCTATACGCAGGCTCTCGGGGGCGGGATCGGCGGCGTGGGCCAGGCCGGAGAGGGCCACCAGACCCGCCAGGCTCAGGCGTGCAAGAGATTTAAACATGGGCGACTCCTTTCTGAAGACCGAAGGCGGGAACCTAAACGTCACGGCGATGCAGCGCCTGCCAGAAAGTTTCCAGCGCGCTGTCGAGGCGGGTTTGCAGGTTCGGGGTAAAGTGCGGCTTGTGCTGGTAGTCGATCACCTGCGAGTCATCGGCAAACACGCCGTGCAGGATCTCCTGGGCCTTCAGGGCGCTGAGCACCGGTTTCAGGGCATAATCCACCGCCAGCAGATGAGCGACGGTGCCACCGGTCGCCAGCGGCAGCACAATTTTGCCCTCCAGGGCGCGCTCCGGCAGGAGATCGAGCAGGGTTTTCAGAGCGCCGGAAAATGAGGCTTTATACACCGGGGTGGCGACGATCAGCCCGTCGGCATCCTTAAGCTGCTCGTTCAGGGTCTTCAGCGCCGGGCTATCGAAGCGGGCATAGAGAAGATCTTCCGGGGCGAAGTTATGCAGATTCCAGTGGAACACTTCCACATCCAGAGAAGTCAGTTGCTCCCGGGCATACTCCAGCAGCGCGCTGGAGCGGGAAGGGAATCGCGGACTGCCGGCCAACGTAATGACGCGCATAGATGCTCCTTATAACCAATTATTTGCTTTTATCTAACATTGATAACATTTGTTGGCAGTGTGGCATCGCTGACTTATTCCACTAAATGATTTATCCGCAAGATAAATGCCAAAAAATGAATAAAGGAGGGGTGAAAAGTAAACGATTGCGTCTGGTGAGGTTTTTTTTGCCGCAGGTCAATTCCCTTTCCCGCTGCGATCGCTGATAATTCGGCCCCGGTTTGCACACCGGGAATCCAGGAGAGTTCATGTACTACCCCTTCGTTCGTAAAGCCCTTTTCCAGCTCGACCCTGAGCGCGCTCATGAATTTACATTCCAGCAATTACGCCGTATTACGGGAACCCCGCTTGAAGCGCTGGTGCGCCAGCGAGTGATGGAGAAGCCGGTCACCTGCATGGGATTAACCTTTAAAAACCCGCTGGGTCTGGCGGCAGGGCTGGATAAAAATGGTGAGTGCATTGATGCACTGGGTGCGATGGGCTTTGGCTCCATCGAGATTGGCACCGTCACGCCACGCCCGCAGCCGGGTAATGACAAGCCGCGCCTGTTCCGACTGGTTGAGGCCGAAGGGCTGATCAACCGCATGGGCTTTAATAACCTCGGCGTCGATCATCTGGTCGAGAACGTAAAGAAAGCCCATTTCGATGGCGTTCTGGGCATTAATATCGGCAAAAATAAAGACACGCCGGTCGAGCAGGGCAAAGATGACTACCTGATTTGTATGGAAAAAGTCTACGCCTATGCCGGGTATATTGCGGTGAATATCTCTTCACCGAACACCCCGGGCCTGCGTACGCTGCAATATGGTGAAGCCCTCGACGATTTATTACTCGCCATTAAAAATAAGCAAAATGAACTCCAGGCGACGCACCATAAATATGTCCCGGTGGCCGTTAAAATTGCCCCGGATCTGACTGAAGAAGAGCTGGTACAGGTCGCCGACAGTTTAGTTCGCCATAATATTGATGGTGTTATCGCCACCAATACCACCCTCGATCGCTCGCTGGTTCAGGGGATGAAATATTGCGACGAAATGGGTGGCCTGAGCGGGCGTCCGGTGCAGTTAAAAAGCACCGAAATTATTCGCCGTCTGTCGCAGGAATTAAAGGGTCGCCTACCGATTATTGGGGTGGGCGGTATTGATTCGGTCATGGCCGCGCGCGAGAAAATGGCGGCTGGCGCTTCGCTGGTGCAGATATATTCAGGCTTTATTTTCAAAGGCCCGCCGCTGATTAAAGAAATCGTTAATCATATCTAATCTTTTAGCATGACTTACAACCAGGGCTTTATTTCCAGCTCTGGTTGTTTTATATTCCCGGACTGTTGCTTTATTAGACATTGTAGTCTTTGATTATTGAAGTTAAAAAAGCGAAGCGGCAAATAAGGACTTTCTTACGACAGGACGTTTCGGGAACGGGAGAGACAGATGCGAATTAAACCTGACGATAACTGGCGCTGGTATTTCTGTGACGAGCACGATCGCATGATGCTCGATCTCGCCAATGGTATGTTGTTTCGTTCGCGTTTTGCCCGCCGGATGTTAACCCCGGACGCCTTTGCCGATACCGGTTTTTGCGTCGACGATGCCGCGCTCTATTTCTCCTTTGAAGAGAAGTGCCGCGATCTGGATCTGTCGAAAGAACAACGCGCCGAACTGGTGCTCAATGCGCTGGTGGCGATCCGCTTCCTTAAACCTCAGATGCCGAAAAGCTGGCACTTTCTTGCTCACGGTGAGCGCTGGTCGCCGGTCACCGGCGATGCCGCATGCGTCAGCCTGAGCGAAAATGCCGAGCTGGTGAATTTGCTGGTGGTGGAGCCGGGCGATAACGCCGCGCTCTGTTTACTGGCGCAGCCGGCGGTGACTATTGCCGGGCGCACCATGCAGCTGGGCGACCCGATCAAAGTGATGAATGACCGACTCAAACCCCAGCCGGTCAGCTTCAGTCTCGAGCAGGCCGTTTAGGCTTCCAGCTGTACCGAGGTTTTCGGTACGCAGCTGCAGCACAGAATAGTGCCGTCACCGCCGATGGCCGATTTCTTCAACGCGCTCACTTCGCCTTCGACCAGCGTGATGCGACAGCATCCGCAGATCCCCGCACGACAGGAATAGGGCACGCGAATCCCGGCCTGTTCAAGCTGCTCCAGTAACACCTGCTGATTGTTACCGCGAATCGTCTGACCCTGCCACTGAATGGTCACCGCCGTGGCAGGCTGGATCTCCACCTCTGGAGTCTCTTCTTCCGCACCTGCGCCGTAGATCCGCCCTGGCCCGGTCGAGAGGATCTCCACCTCGTCGCCCACGCGGATCACGCCGCTGGAGCGCGGGATCAGGTTCTGGCCGAAATCAACATCGCCGTTATCCTGCGCGGTGCGGAAGGATTGCAGCGTTTTCAGCGGCTCGCCGGCGGGGTGCTTCTGCCCCTTTTCCGGGCTGACGGTGGTAAAGATGCAGCGGCTACAGGGTTTCACCACGTCAAAGATAACGTCGCCGATGCGAATCACTTTCCAGGTGTCTTCTTCCCAGGCCGTTGCGCCTGTGACCACCATATTCGGGCGGAACTGCTCCATCTGCACGCTTGCCGGGCAGCGCTTTTGCAGATCGCGCAGCGAGGCGTCGTTGGTGAGCAGGAACGGGAAGCCGTCGGCAAACGACAGCGGCACCCCGGCGAAATTTTTCACGCGTCGCGTCAGTTCAGGCCCGACCCAGCGAAGCTGTACCGGGCGGGAAAAGAACTCGCTCAGCCAGCGGTTAATCGCCTCCGGGGCGATACGCGCGGTAAAGTGGTTGCCCCACACTTCGGTAGGCGCATCCGCTGGCGCAAAATCGCTGAAGCGAACGATACTACTGGAACCGTCCGGCGCGGTGAGATGCAGACCATCCTGAACCGGGGCCGGAGTGAAACGAACCATTTGCGGGAACTGGCGGGCGGTAATGAACGTGCCATCCGGTTCGGTGACCATGAAAATGCGATCGTAGGCAAAACCGCTGACGTCTGCGAAGGCATGCGTGAGCCCAATACCGCGCATGGATTTGACCGGATGAATGAAAAGCCTGGATAACGTCGCCACGGCACCGTCCCCTCAAATGAAAATAAGCCCTCAACTTTATGACATAGAGCCCAGATTGGCTATAATGCGCAGCAATTTTCTTAGAGTAAAAGTGACGATATGAATTCTCTGTTTGCCAGTACGGCCCGTGGGCTGGAAGAGCTGTTAAAAACTGAACTGGAAAGTCTGGGCGCGCAAGAGTGCCAGGTGGTTCAGGGTGGTGTCCATTTTCAGGGCGACACGCGGCTTATTTACCAGAGCCTGATGTGGAGTCGCCTGGCCTCACGCATCATGTTGCCGATGAGAGAGTGTAAGGTTTACAGCGATCTCGATCTTTATCTGGGCGTGCAGACGATCGACTGGACAGAGATTTTTGCTCCGGGCGCCACTTTTGCCGTGCACTTCAGCGGCCTCAACGACGAGATCCGCAACAGCCAGTACGGCGCGTTGAAGGTCAAAGATGCCATCGTCGACAGTTTCACCCGCAAAAATCTGGAACGTCCGAACGTCGATCGTGAAAACCCGGATCTGCGCATTAACGTGCGTCTGAACAAAGAGATCGCCAGTATCGCGCTGGATCTGTGTGGCGAAGGCCTGCACCAGCGCGGCTACCGCGACCGGGCGGGTATCGCGCCGATCAAAGAGAACCTGGCGGCGGCCATTGTCATGCGTTCCGGCTGGCAGCCGGGCACGCCGCTGCTCGATCCGATGTGCGGTTCCGGTACGCTGCTGATTGAAGCGGCCATGCTGGCGACCGATCGCGCACCGGGTCTGCACCGCGGCCAGTGGGGTTTCAAGGGCTGGGCACAGCATGACGAAGCCACCTGGCAGGAAGTGAAAGCCGAAGCTCAGACCCGCGCCCGTGCCGGTCTGGCTGCCTATGAATCCCGTTTCTACGGTTCTGACAGCGATGCCCGCGTGATTGAACGCGCGCGCAGCAACGCCCGTCGCGCCGGGATTGGCGAGCTGGTCTCCTTTGAGGTGAAAGATGTCTCCCAGCTCACCAACCCGCTGCCGAAAGGTCCGTACGGGACGGTGATCAGCAACCCGCCTTACGGCGAACGTCTGGACAGCGAGCCGGCGCTGATTGCCCTGCACAGCCTGCTGGGCCGCACCATGAAGGATCTGTTTGGCGGCTGGAACCTCTCCCTGTTCAGCGCCTCGCCGGAGCTGCTGAGCTGCCTGCAGCTGCGCGCCGAGCGTCAGTTCAAGGCCAAAAACGGCCCGCTGGACTGCGTGCAGAAGAACTACCATCTGGCCGAGAAAGAAGCCGACAGCAAACCGGCCAGCATTGCGGAAGATTACGCCAACCGTCTGCGTAAAAATCTGAAGAAATTTGAAAAATGGGCGAAGCAGGAAGGGATTGAGTGCTATCGCCTGTATGACGCCGATCTGCCGGAGTACAACGTCGCGGTCGACCGCTACGGCGAGTGGGTGGTGGTGCAGGAGTACGCCCCGCCAAAAACCGTCGATCCGCAGAAAGCGCGTCAGCGTATGCTGGATATCATTGCCGCGACCATCAACGTGCTGAACATCGCCCCGAACAAGCTGATCCTGAAAACGCGTGAGCGTCAGAAGGGGAAAAACCAGTACGAGAAGATGAACAGCAAGGGCGAGTTTATCGAAGTGGGCGAATATAACGCGCGCCTGTGGGTCAACCTGACCGATTACCTCGATACCGGCCTGTTCCTTGACCACCGTATCGCCCGCCGTATGCTGGGCCAGATGAGCAAAGGCAAGGATTTCCTGAACCTCTTCTCCTACACCGGCAGCGCCAGCGTGCATGCCGGTCTGGGCGGCGCGCGCACGACCACGACCGTGGACATGTCCCGCACCTATCTGGAGTGGGCAGAGCGCAACCTGCGTCTCAACGGCCTGACCGGCCGGGCACACCGTCTGCTGCAGGCCGACGTGCTGGGCTGGCTGCGCGAATCGGAGGAGCAGTTCGATCTGATCTTTATCGATCCGCCGACCTTCTCCAACTCCAAACGCATGGAAGAGTCTTTTGACGTTCAGCGCGACCATCTGGCGCTGATGAAGGATCTTAAACGGATGCTGCGTAAAGGCGGCACCATCATGTTCTCGAACAACAAGCGCGGCTTCCGCATGGATCACGAAGGGCTGGAAGAACTGGGGCTGAAAGCACAAGAAATCAGTCAAAAAACCCTGTCCCAGGATTTTGCCCGTAACCGTCAGATCCACAACTGCTGGCTGATCACCGCCGCCTGAAAGGAAAAGTAAATGTCATTAATTAGCATGCATGGCGCGTGGCTCTCATTCAGCGACGCACCGCTTCTCGATAACGCAGAACTGCATATCGAAGATAACGAACGTGTCTGTCTGGTAGGCCGTAACGGCGCCGGTAAATCGACCCTGATGAAGATCCTGAACCGCGAGCAGGGGCTGGATGACGGGCGTATCGTTTACGAGCAGGACCTGGTGGTGGCACGTCTGCAACAGGATCCGCCGCGTAACGTGCAGGGCAGCGTCTATGATTTTGTGGCCGAAGGGATCGCCGAGCAGGCGGAATACCTGAAGGGCTACCACGAGATCTCGCACCTGGTGATGACCGACCCGAGCACTAAAAACCTCAACGAGATGGCGCGTCTGCAGGAGCTGCTGGATCATCACGGCCTGTGGCAGCTGGAAAACCGCATCAACGAAGTGCTGGCCCAGCTGGGTCTGGAAGCGGACATGCCGCTGGCCTCCCTCTCCGGCGGCTGGCTGCGTAAGGCCGCGCTGGGCCGGGCGCTGGTCAGCGGGCCGAAAGTGCTGCTGCTCGATGAACCGACTAACCACCTGGATATCGAAACCATCGACTGGCTGGAAGGGTTCCTGAAAACCTTCGGCGGCACCATTATCTTTATCTCCCATGACCGTTCGTTTATTCGCAATATGGCAACCCGCATCGTCGATCTCGACCGCGGCAAGCTGGTGACCTATCCGGGCGACTACGACACCTATCTGCTGGAAAAAGAGGAAAACCTGCGGGTAGAAGAGCTGCAAAATGCCGAGTTCGACCGCAAGCTGGCCCAGGAAGAGGTGTGGATCCGTCAGGGGATTAAAGCTCGTCGTACCCGTAACGAAGGCCGCGTCCGCGCTTTAAAAGCGATGCGCCGTGAGCGCAGCGAGCGCCGGGAAGTGATGGGCAGCGCCAGAATGCAGGTGGAAGAGGCGAGCCGCTCCGGCAAAATCGTCTTTGAGATGGAGAACGTCAACTACCAGGTGGACGGCAAAGTGCTGGTGAGAGACTTCTCCGCCCAGGTCCAGCGTGGGGATAAAATCGCCCTGATCGGCCCGAACGGCTGCGGCAAAACCACGCTGCTGAAGCTGATGCTGGATCAACTGAAGGCCGACAGCGGCCGCATCCACTGCGGGACCAAGCTGGAAGTGGCCTACTTCGACCAGCACCGTGCCGAGCTGGATCCGGACAAAACGGTGATGGATAACCTCGCAGAAGGTAAGCAGGAAGTGATGGTGAACGGGAAACCGCGCCATGTGCTGGGCTACCTGCAGGACTTCCTGTTCCATCCAAAACGGGCGATGACGCCGGTTCGTGCCCTCTCCGGCGGGGAGCGTAACCGCCTGCTGCTGGCGCGTTTGTTCCTGAAACCCAGCAACCTGCTGATCCTCGATGAACCGACGAACGATCTTGATGTCGAAACGCTGGAACTTCTTGAAGAACTGATTGATAGTTATCAGGGAACGGTCATGTTGGTCAGCCACGATCGTCAGTTCGTGGACAACACCGTTACCGAGTGCTGGATCTTCGAAGGCCAGGGGCGTATCGGGCGCTATGTGGGCGGTTACCACGATGCCCGTGGGCAGCAGGCGCAGTCGCTGGCGACGAAACAGTCAAAAGTGAAGAGTGAAGCAGAAGTTGCTGTCACCAAAGCAGAAACGGCCAAACGTAGCAGTAACAAACTAAGCTATAACCTGCAGCGCGAACTGGAAGGCTTGCCGCAGCGTCTGGAAGAGCTCGAAGCCAGTCTGGAAGGTTTGCAGGCTCAGGTGGCCGACGCGTCATTCTTTAGCCAGCCGCATGACCATACGCAAAAAGTCCTGGCCGATATGGCACAGGCTGAGCAGGCGCTGGAAGAGGCATTCGAACGCTGGGAATATCTTGAGGCTCTGAAAAACGGCGCATAAGTGAAACATGGAGCCAGTATGTGTGAACATCACCATGCCGATCGGCATATTTTATGCTCCCAGTGCGATATGCTCGTGGCGCTTCCCGCGCTCGAGCATGGACATAAAGCGGCATGCCCGCGATGCGGGACAACGCTGACAACGAAGTGGGACGCGCCCCGGCAGCGTCCCACTGCTTATGCTATTGCTGCGCTGTTCATGCTGTTTCTCTCCAACCTGTTTCCCTTTATCTATATGAAAGTGGGCGGTATCACCAGCGAAGTGCATTTGCTGGAGATACCTGGCGTAATGTTCTCGGAAGATTACGCCAGTCTGGGCACCTTCTTTATGCTTTTCGTCCAGATCGTGCCGGCGTTTTGCCTGGTGGTAATCTTGCTGCTCGTGAACCGCGTGCAGATGCCCATGGCATTGAAAATCAGGCTGGCGCGGATCCTGTTTCAGTTAAAAAGCTGGGGGATGGCAGAGATCTTCCTTGCCGGGATCCTGGTGAGCTTTGTCAAACTGATGGCCTACGGTGACGTGGGCGTTGGCAGCAGCTTTATTCCCTGGTGTCTTTATTGCGTCCTGCAGCTGCGGGCATTTCAGTGTGTGGACCGCCGCTGGGCATGGGACGATATCGCCCCAGCGCCTGCGCTGCCGCAGGCATTGAAGGTCGGCGTGCCGGGGATTCACCAGAATCTGCGCCTGTGCTCCTGCTGTACGGCAATCCTCCCTGCCGACCAGGAGATCTGTCCGCGTTGCGAAACGAAAGGGCACGTGCGGCGTAAAAACAGTCTTCAATGGACGATGGCGCTGCTCGTCACCTCGATCATGCTCTATCTCCCCGCCAACATCCTGCCGATTATGATCACCAATCTGCTGGGCGATGAAATGCCCTCGACCATTATGGCCGGGGTAATTCTGCTCTGGGGGGAGGGATCCTATCCGGTGGCGCTGGTGATTTTTATCGCCAGTATCATGGTACCTACGCTCAAAATGATCGCCATTGCCTGGCTCTGTTGGGATGCCAAAGGACACGGCAAGCGTGATAGCGAGCGGATGCATTTGATTTATGAAGTGGTCGAGTTTGTCGGACGCTGGTCAATGATTGACGTGTTTGTGATTGCCGTTCTTTCTGCACTGGTGCGGATAGGCGGGCTTATGAGTATTTACCCCGCAATAGGGGCGCTGATGTTTGCATTGGTCGTGATTATGACCATGTTTGCGGCCATGACCTTCGATCCGCGTTTATCGTGGGATCGTGAGCCAGAGTCGAGCCATGAGGATGAAGAAAAGCATGGAAAATAAGAGTGGAGAGGCGAAAGTGCAGAAGGTCAAAAACTGGTCGCCGGTGTGGATTTTCCCCATCGTGACCGCGCTGATCGGTGCCTGGATCCTGTTTTATCATTACAGCCATCAGGGCCCGGTCGTGACGCTAATCACCACCAACGCCGAGGGGATTGAGGGCGGTAAAACGACCATCAAGAGCCGCAGCGTGGATGTGGGGGTGGTTGAGAGTGCAACCCTGACCGACGACCTGACGCACGTAGAAATCACAGCCCGCCTCAACGCCGGCATGGAGAAGCTGCTGCATGGCGACTCGGTGTTCTGGGTGGTGAAACCGCAGGTGGGCCGCGAAGGCATCAGCGGCCTGGGAACCCTGTTGTCCGGGGCCTATATCGAACTGCAGCCGGGGAAAAAGGGATCTCAACCGGGGCAGTATCAGCTGCTGGACTCTCCACCGCTGGCGCCGCCGGATGCGAAGGGGATCCGCGTGACCCTCGACAGTAAAAAAGCCGGCCAGCTGAGCCCGGGCGATCCGGTGCTGTTCCGCGGTTATCGTGTTGGCTCCGTTGAAACCAGCACCTTTGACACGCAAAAACGCACCATCAGTTACCAGCTGTTTATCAATGCGCCGAACGATCGTCTGGTCACCGGCAACGTCCGTTTCTGGAAAGACAGCGGTATCGCCGTGGATTTAACCTCGGCGGGGATGCGCGTCGAGATGGGATCACTCTCCACGCTGTTCGGCGGTGGCGTTAGCTTTGACGTGCCGGAAGGGATGGATCAGGGCCAGCCGGTGGCGCAAAAGACCGCGTTCAGACTGTATGACGACCAGAAGAGCATTCAGGATTCGCTCTATACCGACCATATCGATTACCTGATGTTCTTCAAGGACTCTGTGCGCGGCCTGCAGCCAGGAGCGCCGGTGGAGTTCCGCGGCATCCGTCTTGGTACCGTCGGCAAAGTGCCGTTCTTTGCGCCGGGCATGCGTCAGGTGCTGGATGACGATTACCGTATTCCGGTGCTGATCCGCATTGAGCCGGAGCGTCTGATTAATCAGGTGGGCGACACGCCTGATATCGCTCAGCATATCGACGGGTTGATGAAGCGTGGCCTGCGCGGCTCGCTCAAAACCGGTAACCTGGTGACCGGGGCGCTGTACGTGGATATGGACTTCTTCCCGAAAGAGCCGCCGGTTAAAGAGATCCGCGAGTTTTCGGGCTATAAAATCATCCCGACCGTAAGCAGTGGTCTGGCGCAGATCCAACAGCGTCTGATGGAGACCCTGGATAAGATCAACAATCTGCCGCTCAATCCGATGATCCAACAGGCCACCAACACGCTCAGTGAGAGCCAGGCGACGATGCGCCGTCTGCAGACTACCCTGGATAACCTCAACAAGCTGACCGCCAGCCAGTCGATGCAGCAGCTGCCTCAGGACATGCAGAAAACGCTGCGCGAGCTGAACCGCAGTATGCAGGGCTTCCAGCCGGGCTCAGCGGCGTACAACAAGATGGTGGCAGATATGCAGCGCCTCGATCAGGTTCTGCGTGAACTGCAGCCGGTGCTGAAGACGCTGAACACGAAGAGCAACGCGCTGGTATTCGAAGCGAAAGACAAAAAGGACCCTGAGCCGAAGGGGGCTAAATAATGAAAAAATGGCTAACGATCGCCACAGTGGCGCTGCTGACCGCCTGCAGCTCAGCAGAGAACAAGAGCTATTACCAGCTGCCTGTGGCAGCGCAGGCGGGCGGGCAAAGCATCGCCAGCCAGGGGAACCGTCTGCTGTGGGTCGAGCAGGTGGCGGTGCCGGATTACCTGGCGGGTAATGGCGTAGTTTATCAAACCAGCGATGTGCAGTATGTCATCGCTAACAACAACCTGTGGGCCAGCCCGCTGGATCAGCAGCTGCGCAACACGCTGGTCGCCAATCTCAGTAGCCAGCTGCCGGGATGGGTAGTGGCGTCGCAGCCGTTGGGGAGCGATCAGGATACGCTGAACGTCAACGTGACCAACTTCCATGGACGCTATGATGGCAGGGTGATTGTCAGCGGTGAATGGCTGCTGAACCATCAGGGCCAGCTGATTAAGCGGCCTTTCCACCTGGAGTTGAAACAGCAAAAAGATGGCTACGATGAGATGGTGAAAGTACTGGCACAGGGGTGGGCGCAGGAGTCCGCCAGCATTGCCAGAGAGATTTCCCGTCTGCCATAAGTAAAATTCATCGCACCAGGCCGCAGTTAGCGTCACGCTAATTGCGGCTTTTTTTTCGTTTTAACCTCAGGTCGTTACTTGTGCCGCATCACACTTTTTGTACAAATGAAGTTTTGAGTAGCTCACAAATATGACACTGGCGTGAATTTTGCGCATTGACGCTAAGCGGTAATCAGGGTATTCGTTATCTGTGGTTGCACATTTTGTAATCACTGTTTTCTTTTCCACCAGATCAAATAATGAGGGAAACGAGGCATGAAGAGACAGAAACGAGATCGCCTTGAAAGGGCTCATCAACGTGGTTATCAGGCTGGCATCGCCGGACGTTCTAAAGAAATGTGTCCCTATCAGACCATCAATCAGAGGTCGCAATGGTTAGGGGGCTGGCGAGAAGCCATCGGAGACAGGGCAGTACTTGCTTGATAGCGTCTCTTTAAAAAAAGAAACCTCCGCAGTGCGGAGGTTTCGCCGTTTTATGCTTATGAAAAGCTAAAATCAGAATGCGGAAGTATCCTGGAACAGACCCACTTTCAGGTCATTCGCGGTATAGATCAGACGACCGTCGACCAGCACTTCGCCATCCGCCAGGCCCATAATCAGGCGACGGTTAACAATGCGTTTGAAGTGAATGCGGTAGGTAACTTTTTTCGCGGTTGGCAGAACCTGACCGGTGAATTTCACTTCACCAACGCCCAGGGCGCGGCCTTTACCTTCGCCACCCAGCCAGCCGAGGTAGAAACCAACCAGCTGCCACATCGCATCCAGACCCAGGCAGCCTGGCATCACCGGATCACCAATAAAGTGGCAACCAAAGAACCACAGGTCCGGGTTGATATCGAGCTCTGCTTCTACGTAACCCTTATCGAAGTTGCCGCCGGTTTCCGTCATCTTCACGACACGGTCCATCATCAGCATGTTCGGGGCCGGTAACTGCGGGCCTTTCTCGCCAAACAGTTCACCGCGACCAGAGGCAAGAAGATCTTCTTTTGTATAGGATTCGCGTTTATCTACCATGTTCTCAGTATGCCTTATTTTAGTGAAGGACGCAGGATAGCTAACACGTGTACGCTGAACAAGTCCGATCAGTTAGGCGTGAACCAGTTCAACCAGCGTAACGGCCAGGGATAACGATGACGTGCTTCCTGCTGTGTTGCCTGCGCAATACGCTCCTGGATAGTGTGCATCAGCGTCGTCTGCCCTTCGGCATCCCACTCCAGGTTTGTCAGTAAGGGTAGCGCATCAGCAATGTCTTCGATCGCCCAGAGGGTGAATTGTTCCTCTTCTACCGCTGTCAGCAGTTCCTGGCTGAGGCTAAGATGGCGGACGTTCGGCAGAGGGATAATGACGCCCTGTTTACCGTTCAGCCCGCGCTGCTGGCAAACGGTAAAGAAGCCTTCGATCTTCTCATTCAGCCCGCCGACCGGCTGCGCGCGACCAAACTGATCCACCGAACCGGTAATGGCAATGCTCTGATTCACCGGCACATCGGCCAGGGCGCTGATTAACGCGCACAGCTCTGCCATCGAGGCGCTATCGCCATCGACTTCGCTGTAGGACTGCTCGAAGGTCAGGGAGGCGGTGAAGGGGATCTGCTGCTCAAGCTGCAGTTCCGACATCAGATAAGCCTGCATGATCATCATGCCCTTGGCATGAATATTCCCGCCGAGCTCGGCTTTACGTTCCACATCGATAAACTCACCGTCACCGATGTGTACGACGCAGCTGATGCGAGACGGTTCGCCAAAGGCGCGCGGATGACCAGGGAACTCAATCACCGACAGGGCGTTGATCTGCCCTACGCGTTCACCTTCGGTTTCGACCAGGATCTGCTCCAGCAGGATCTCGTCCTGCATGCGATCCGCAAGGTAGCCTTCGCGCCACTCACGCTGCTGCAGCATCTGGGAGAGCTGCTCGCCGGTAATGGTGCCGTCATCGGTCATGGCCGCGGCTTCACGCAGCTGCTTACCAAGCCAGAGAGGGCAAAGCGGCAGGGTCTCCTGATCGCCGGTATAACGCACTGCTTCGCGGATCAGCACCGGCCAGGCATCGGCCGCCAGGGTTGGAAGCTGCGCACGTTCGCAGACGGCATGCACCCACTGAAGCCATTGCAGCATATCTTCGGCATCCGCGATCTGCGTGCTGTCTTCAAACTCGCTGTACACCACCTGGTCCGCCAGTTCGGGTTCCATCTCCTGGAAATCGGCCAGCGCTTCGCGATCGCCAATCAGCACCACTTTCAGGGAGAGCGGCATAGAAGGCACTGCAACCGGAAGAGGGCGCGACTCATCATACGCCACCCAGTCAAACTGCTGCTGGCTGACGCTGTTTTTCAGGCGCATCCACAGCAGAGGCTGTGCCAGAAGGGTGCGCAGGGAGATGAGCAGCACGCCGCCATTGGCCTGATGGACCATGCCGGGATGCAGGGTTAACTCGCCGTTAAACTGACGCAGGCAGCCGAACAGCTGTTCAGCTTCTGTCCAGCCCGCCGGGACAATGTTGCCTGTGACAGCAAAACGGCCATCGGGTACGGTCGCCGGTTCAAAGGTAACAGTATGCCCGTTAATGTTGTACTCACCCCCAAAGACCGTCCCGGTTTCTGGTTGCAGCTGCCGCATGGCATCCGCCAGAAGACTCAGATACTCCGCTTCGTCTGGCGCTTTCAACAACATGAACGGTGAGGTGGCCCACGGGCTTAACACCTGCTCCAGTGCGTAATGCAAACGGGGCTGTGTGTCACTGAGGATGTATTCGTGTTCTTTCGCGAGATCTGGCTGTGCAAACAGTTCCTGATAGCTATCGGTATCCGGAACCAGGTCACGCCATGCAAGTTTCGTAATGGTCAAAGTTGATGTTTTTTAGTCAGAAGTAAAACGATGGAGTATACCGTAAGGCGCAGGCTCTGCCCATGAGGGAATGGGCGTTTCCAGCGATGAATACGTCACCGCGTGTCACAGGATATGATTTCTTTTCAGCAGATTGCCAAAAAACTGATATTCTGAACACAGTTACACGGTCACACTGAGATCGCAATGAAATACCAACAACTGGAAAATCTCGAAAGCGGCTGGAAATGGAAGTATCTGGTCAAAAAACACCGTGAAGGGGAATTGATCACGTGCTACCTCGAAGCCAGTGCTGCAAAAGAAGCTGTAGATTTATTGCTGACCCTCGAAAATGAACCCATTCTGGTCAACGGCTGGATAGATAAACACATCAATCCGGCGCTCCTGAACCGCATGAAGCAGACCATCCGCGCGCGGCGAAAACGGCATTTCAATGCTGAGCACCAGCATACCCGGAAGAAGTCGATCGATCTGGAGTTTATGGTCTGGCAACGTCTGGCGGGGCTTGCCCAGCGCCGCGGAAAAACCTTGTCTGAGACTATCGTGCAGCTGATTGAAGATGCGGAACATAAAGAGAAGTACGCCAACCAGATGTCGACCCTGAAAACCGATCTCCAGGCGCTGCTCGCCAATAAGAAGTAGCGTTTTACTTTTCTTCAGGTAATAAAAAACCCCGCAACATGGCGGGGTTTTTTTATAAGACGATAACTTATGCCGCTGGCTGAGTTACAACGTCTTTGATGCCTTTAACTTCGATCTCTACGCGACGATCTGGTGCCAGGCAGTCGATCAGTGCAGCGCGAGGTTTCACGTTGTCACAGGTAGAACCGGTAACTGGGTTAGATTCGCCCATACCACGTGGGGAGATCTTGTTAGCCGGGATACCTTTAGAGATCAGGTAATCAACAACGGACTGAGCACGTTTCTCGGACAGACCCTGGTTGTAAGCGTCAGAACCGATACGGTCGGTGAAGCCCAGAACCACAACGGAACCGTCTTTAGGATCCAGGTTGCTCAGCTGGGTGTACAGCTGATCCAGTGCCTGCTGACCTTCTGGTTTCAGGGTTGCTTTGTTGAAGTTGAACAGAACGTCAGACTTCAGAGTGAAGTGCTTGGTCTGTACTTCTGGAGCTGGTGCTGGAGCTGGAGCAACGATTGGCGCTGCTTCTTCCTGCTGGCCGAAACGGTAGGAAACACCTACGCTCAGCATGCCGTTGTCTGGACGAACACCAACGGTGTTGCCGTCGCCGATGTTGTTAACCCACTGGTATTCCAGACGGGTAGCAACGTCACGGGTCATTGCCCACTCAACGCCACCTGCGAATACTGGAGATACGCCAGTGTCATGGTCGTCGCCAGCGATGCTGTTGCTGGAGTCTGCACGCCATACCATGCCGCCCAGACGGGTGTAGATGTCTACAGCGTCATTTACTGGGTAGCCCAGTTTAGCAGTCAGCTGAACGCCCTGTGCTTTGAATGCGCCGTTAATGGTGTCGCCTTTGTAAGGCATACGGCCCAGCCAGTCGTAACCCATTTCGAAACCAACGTACGGGTTAACCTGATAACCACCGAACGCGCCTGCGCCCAGCTGGCTTTCGTGAGTTGGGCCGTCGTTGTTCAGAGCGTCGTTATACCAGCCGGTGTCATGGAACTGAGACCAGCCCAGTTTACCACCTGCATACCAGGTATTATCTTTTGGAGCGGCCTGCGCTACGGTAGCGAAACCTGCCAGTGCCACTGCAATCGCGATAGCTGTCTTTTTCATTTTTTGCGCCTCGTTATCATCCAAAAATCGCCATGAGAATCTCAATGAGAGTCACGGTTAAATCCTTCACCGGGGGGCGGGGACAAAGAGTAAAGCTACCGATATCTTCGGTTTAGGCCGAGCACCCCTGGCGATGTAAAGTCTACAACGTACCTGAAAACTTACAAGTGTGAACTCCGTCAGGCATATGAAAAAAAAAGTTTTGTATACACAATATTTAACATTTATGGCGAAGATTTGGGCATGCTAAACTGGAGGAAGCCGCGGCAGACAAGACTTGTCGCGGCTTTTAGAAAGGGAACCAATGGCGTACAGAGCCTGCAAAATAAATTCCAGGAAAACTCTTATTTTTACTTAGTGATACAAATTCGAGTGAATTTTTAGCCCAGAAAGGTGTCCGTTGCCCAGAGCATTCATCCGAACGGGACGCATAATAAAGCCGAGTGCATTACCTTCTTCGGCCGCTTCAGCCAGACGATGTTGCTCCGTTTCGGTTAATTCTTCCGTAAACCAGCCAATCACCACGCTGTAATTCCCGGTACGCAGTGCTCTCACCATCGATTCTACAGTATGGCAGGGATCCATCTGGCTAACCTGCATCACTTTAGTCAGCGGTAAGCCTGCGGACTGCACCCATTCCCGGCTCAACTTCTGTTGCGGCGTCAGCCACAGCTGCCAGCGAGACTGTTGACCCAGCTGCTGTAACAGGGGCAGCAATAACAGCTGCGTCATCATGGGCTGGTCTTCACGGTAAAGCACTTCACTAATCAACCCGGTGGACATATACGCAGCGGAACTCCGTGCACTTTTACCAGCGGAAGAAGAGAAAGTTGTTGAACGGTTTGCATAGCCTGAAGAGTACATAATCAATCCAGCCCTGTAGTTACTGTATGGATATACAGTAACCGCTGTGCGTCTAAAGATCAACCTCATTTTCTGAAAGCGCCTCGCAAATTTGGTTTGTTATTCAGGCGGATTGAAAAATCATCTTGCCGTTCGATCGTAAGTTACCTATTTTTTGGCTAACGGATCCGTTAACAAACAACTTTAATTTTACTCCATGATTTACAAGGGAAATATCATGAAAAAGTTATCTTACGAGCGGATCTATCAATCAACAAAATATCTTTCTCCTCTCGGTGATGTTGAGCATCGTGCCCTGTTTGGTGGATACACTCTGGCGGTGGATGACGCGGTCTTTGCGATGGTGTCAGACGGGGAGTTATACCTGCGCGCTTGCGAAGAGAGCGCACAGTATTGCGTCAAAAATGCCTCCTCTTACTTAACGCTGGTGAAGCGGGGGCGCGCAGTATTGTTGAATTATTATCGCGTCGATGAGGCGCTCTGGCAGGATCGGGATAAGCTCCTGCAGCTCTCCTCATTTGCGCTTGAGGCCGCGCGGCGGGAACGCCGGGAACGGTACAAGCGCGACAGGTTGAAAGATTTACCCAATCTCACCTTTCAGCTTGAGATCCTGCTGAACGAGGCGGGCATCGCCAACGAAGAGGCGTTACGCGCCCTCGGGGCCGAGCAGTGCTGGCTGAAGATCAGAGAGCTTAACAGGCACCTGAGCTACAAAGTGCTGTTCGCACTGGAAGGGGCGATCGTCGGATTGCATGAAGCTGCGCTCCCGGAGACAAGGCGCCGGGAGCTGGTGGAGTGGTACAAAAGGCTGCCGGTGGATAACAGCACTCACTCCGGCAGTTGATTAACGTGCTGCTGTAAACGACATATTTCTGGTAGCAACGCGATAAGCAGACCGATTTGCTGCAGCACCAGCGGCGCTTTGCTCTCGGCACCCGGTTCAATATGCGAAATGCGTTGCGCCAGTTCGGTCAGGGCCTGCTGAACACGAGGTTCATCCGCCGGACGTTGATGAAGCGCATCATCCACGTAGCAAACGGCGTCATCAAGCAGGGCCAGGATGGCTGGACTGGTCAGCCGCTCGCGATGCGCGCCCAGTGCCGAAATATAGCTGGTAAAGGTATGATTCAGGCACAACAGACGGAACGCGACTTCCCGCGTTTCCGCTGTCGCTCGCGGCTCGGTGGACATATTCGAGACCACCGAAGCCAGTTCTGCATCGCGATTATAGGCGTCACGTCGGGCTATGCGATACGCCAGGCGGTTATCGCGGCCCTGGTGATACTGCTCGAGAATGGCGTCCAGATACCGGCAGTTGGCATTCATCGCCTGATCGAGTACCCGCGGCAGATTACGGAACCGCCAGTCCGGCCAGATAAAGCTCACCGCAGCCCAGGCAATGGCGCAGCCGATCAGGGTATCAATGATGCGCGGCAGTGCTACTTCAAAGCCTTCCCCAAGCAGGTTGAAACAGAGCAGCACCAGCAGGGTAATAAACATGGTGGCGTGCGCGTACTGCACATTGCGAAACGCAAAAAACAGCACCCCGGTGATCACAATTAAGATCAGCTGGCCTTCCAGTGAGGGGACGAAGTAAAGGATAGGCAGTCCGATAGCGACCCCCACCAGCGTACCGAGAATACGCAGCGCCAGCCGGTGGCGGGTGGCATTATAGTTGGGCTGGCAAACAAACAGGCTGGTCAGCAAAATCCAGTAGCCATGGTTAAGGCCGGTTATCTGTATAAAGGCGTAGCCAATACAGAGCACCACCGACATCCTCACCGCATGGCGAAACAGCGCCGATTCCGGCGAAAAGTTGCGGCTTAAGCGCAGCCACATATCGCTAAAACCGTGCAGACTGTCGTCGGCTAGCTGGTTTTCAACATCATTACCGGGCATTGCCAGCGCCTGCTCGGATTCGATGGTGGCGAGCTGGGCATCAATGGCGCGCAGGTTGTTCAGCAGGAAACCCAGGGCTTTCATCTGTTCGGCTGAGGTCCCGCTGGCCTGGACGCGATCGAGCGCCGCATCCAGGTGCGTGAAGGCCCGCTCAAAACGCGGATCGTGCTGATAAGGGGTGCGCAGCAGGATGGATTGCGACAGCTGATGACAGGCCTGAGACTGCATGGAGAGCAGGCGCTGGAAGCGAAACATCACGTCGCTGTAGCGAAACTTCTCGCGCAGGTCGGCGTACTGGATATGCGAGGAACTGGCGCGCTCGTGAATATCCTGTGCGACAAAATAGTAATGCAGGGTGCGGCGGGTGCCGCGCTGACCGCGATCGCCGCGTAAACGGGTAAGCAACGAGGCTTTGGTCTGGTTCAGCGTGGTCACCAGCTGGCCGTTCGCCAGGGCCAGATCGTACAGCGGCGCCTGACCGTCACCTTCAATATCCGGGTCAAAGAGCCGGGACTTGAGTTCCAGATAGTGCGCCAGCTGCTCATAGCTGCGGGCCAGATTGTCCTGCAACGGGCGAATGGGGAAGATCAGGTGCCCGGAGAGAGTAAGCAGGTTATACCAGACCGCTCCCAGGAGCAGGAGCACCGGCTGTTGATACCACTGGTCGTAAAGCGATACCCCCAGCATGGTATAGATAGCAATCAGCAGCGCGCCAAAGGCGATAGTGGCATAGCGTTGGCCCAGCCCGCCCAGCAGGATAAAGACGCTGGTGGAGAGCATCAGCCCGATGGCGAAAAGCCACGGCCAGGGGAAGAGCAGCTCCACCGACGCCGAGGCGATAAAAAAGCAGATCAGCGTGATAACCAGATTGCGCAGCCGACCGGCGAGACGGTCATCCAGATCGGCCAGCGCCCCGGCGACGACGCCCAGCGTCAGCGGAATGGTCAGCTTCACGTCGCCCAGCCACCAGGGCAGGGCGGTGCTGCCACACAGGGCAATAAAGATCCTGGCGTTGTACAGCCAGGCGCTGTTGAGAGTGTAGCGGCGAATCAGCGGGCTTAGCATGTGCGCACGGGATCCTTGTTACGGAAAACGACGGCGGGCGTTGGCTTCCCGCGCGGCACGGGCAACTTCCACCGGGACGACCCGGCGTCCGACAGGCCACAAGGCAATGGCGGCAATTTTAAAATTGGCGATCCCGACCGGGATACCGATAAGCGTCAGGCACTGGGCGATCCCCGCCGCAATGTGCATCACGCACAGCCACCAGCCGAAAAAGATCAGCCACAAGATATTGAGCAGCGTTCCGCCGGTGTTCATCAGCGCGCTTTTGCTGTCAGGCTCCAGCTCGTCCACGTGAACGGCTTCGTTACCGTACGGAACCAGTGACAGTTTGGTGATCTCCCAGCAGGAGCGCGTCAGCGGCAGGGTGAAGATCAGCACCACGCTGACCAGCGTTGCCAGCAGCCAGGCGAGCGTGGTGGCAAAACCACCCAGGACAAAATTCAAAATATTCAGAACGGTACGCATAAAACCTCAATTCTTTCCATAATGTTGAAGCCCTGCTGATTGTAACGTTTTTTTGCGCTGGAGCACCTGAAAACTGGCAGTTAAACTATCAGGCAATTTCTCACGTCGTGGATCGGGCTGGACATGGAACTGAAAGCAACTTCGTTAGGCAAACGCCTGGCACAACATCCGTACGACAAAGTCGTTCTGCTCAATGCCGGGGTGAAAGTCTCTGGCGAACGCCACGAATACCTCATTCCCTTCAATCAGCTGCTGGCCATTCATTGTAAGCGCGGCCTGGTCTGGGGCGAGCTGGAGTTTGTCCTGCCCGAAGAGAAAGTGGTGCGGCTGCACGGAACGGAGTGGGCGGAAACCCAGCGTTTTCACCACCATCTGAATACGCTCTGGCAGCAATGGAGTGTTGAAATGAGCGAGGTGGCGGCGCAGGTACTGCAAAACGCGCTGAATGACATTTCCACCAGCAATGAGCAAAACAGCTGGCTGACGCGGGAAAAAACGCTGGGCCTGCAGCAAAAAATTACGCAGGCATTACAGGCGCTCCCCCTGTCGGTCTCGCGGCTGGAAGAGTTTGATAACTGCCGGGACGCCTGGCGTCAGTTCCGGGCCTGGCTGGACGATATTGACCGGAGCCGGCTGGCGCACAACCAGGCGTGGACCACCGCCATGCTCAGCCAGTATGCCGACTTTTTTGCCGATATTGAGTCATCTCCTCTCAACCCGGCCCAGGCCCGGGCAGTGGTTAACGGCGAGCAGTCGCTACTGGTGCTGGCGGGGGCCGGCAGCGGCAAAACCTCGGTGCTGGTGGCGCGGGCGGGCTGGCTGCTGACCCGCAATGAAGCGGCTCCCGAGCAAATCTTACTCCTGGCATTCGGCCGCAAGGCGGCCCAGGAGATGGATGAGCGGATCGAGGCCCGGTTGCATACCCGCGACATTACCGCCAGAACTTTCCACTCCCTGGCCCTGCACATCATCCAGCAGGGGAGCAAAAAGGTGCCGGTCGTCAGCAAGCTGGAGAACGACACCGTGGCGCGGCAACAGATTTTTATCGAGGCCTGGCAACAGCAGTGCAGCGAGAAAAAAGCGCAGGCCAAAGGGTGGCGTCAGTGGCTGGAAGAAGAGCTTGACTGGAGCGTGCCGGAAGGCAGTTTCTGGCAAAACGAAAAGCTGGCGCGTCGGCTGGCTCCGCGGCTCGATCGCTGGGTGAGCCTGATGCGAATGCACGGCGGCGCGCAGGCCGAGATGATTGCCGGCGCGCCCGAGGCGATCCGGACCCTGTTTTCGAAGCGGGTGAAGCTGATGGCTCCGCTGTTAAAAGCGTGGAAAACCGCCCTTAAGGAAGAAAATGCCGTCGATTTTTCCGGGTTGATCCATCAGGCCATCATTATTCTCGAGAAGGGGCGCTTTATCAGCCCGTGGAAGCACATCCTGGTGGATGAGTTTCAGGATATCTCCCCCCAGCGCGCGGCGCTGCTGGCGGCGCTACGGGCGCAGAATAAGCACACCACCCTGTTTGCCGTAGGGGATGACTGGCAGGCGATCTACCGCTTTAGCGGCGCGCAGCTGTCGTTGACCACGGCGTTCCACCACTACTTTGGCGAGGGCGATCGTTGCGATCTGGATACCACCTACCGCTTTAATAACCGGATCGGTGAGATCGCCAACCGGTTTATCCAGCAGAACCCGCATCAGCTGGCAAAACCGCTGAACAGCCTGTCGGCCGGGGACAAAAAAGCGGTCACGCTGCTGGCTGAAGATCAGCTCGATGCCCTGCTGGATAAACTGAGCGGTTACGCCAGGCCGGAGGAGCGCATTCTGGTGCTGGCGCGCTATCACCACCTTAAACCTGCCAGCCTGGAGAAAGCTGCGACCCGCTGGCCGAAATTGCAGCTCGATTTTATGACCATTCACGCCAGTAAGGGGCAGCAGGCGGATTACGTCATTGTGGTGGGGTTGCAGGAAGGGAGCGATGGCTTCCCGGCACCTGCGCGTGAATCGGTAATGGAGCAGGCTCTGCTGCCGGCAGTGGAAGAGTTCCCCGATGCGGAAGAGCGGCGATTACTGTATGTGGCGATCACCCGCGCCCGTCACCGCGTCTGGCTGCTGTTTAACAAAGAGCAGCCTTCACGCTTTGTGGACATTTTGAAGGAGATAGATGTACCGGTGGCGCGAAAACCGTAGCGGTGTGTTGCCCGGTGGCGCTGCGCTTACCGGGCTTACGGATGGTGCGGCCTGATGTCCGGCGGCGCTGCGCTTGCACGGGCCTACGGGTGTGCGGGTCGACGGTTTTGGGCTTTTCGTAGGCCGGGTAAGGCGAAGCCGCCACCCGGCAGGGCGGGCACTTACTTCAGGCGTTCAGCCAGATAGCGCTGATAATCTGGGATCAAAATCTCCACCTGGTCGTTGAACTGCGGAGAGGCAATGATAAAGTCCGCCGTCGACAGGTTGGTGGCGACGGGAATATTCCACACCGTTGCCAGACGCAGCAGCGCTTTGACGTCCGGATCGTGCGGTACGGCATTCAGGGGATCCCAGAAGAAGATCAGCACATCAATTTTTCCTTCCGAAATCTGTGCACCCACCTGCTGATCGCCGCCCATGGGGCCGCTCAGCATGGCATTAACCTCCAGCCCGGTTTCGCGATGAATCAGGTTACCGGTGGTCCCGGTGGCAGAAAGGCGGTGTTTTTCCAGCAGGGATTTGTGACGCTGTACCCAGTTGAGCAGCATCTGTTTGCAGTGATCGTGCGCCACCAGCGCGATATGTTTGCGGTCCGGCAGTGTGCGGGTTGTGAGTTCCATAATCTCTATCCGTTAGTTAACTGGTTACAGATTACTGGAAGCACCTGATGCTGCAAGGGAAAGGGATAAAAAATGCGGCTCAGGACGAGGGTTGTTGCTTCGCCCATTGCAGAAAACGGCGGCGGGTCTCGGGATCGGCCTGGGCAAACCAGTATTTTAGCCGCTGCTCTGTCAGATTCTGCGACTGCGGGGGCGGCATATCCAGCTCGGAGACGCCGGATAACAGAGTGCTGTCATCGGCCATGGTGGTGGAGAACTGCGGTAGCGAGGCGCTCTGACCGGCTTTGTTATAACGCTCGGTATCGTACTCATAGTTCACGCCGGTCGGCGTGTCGGTGATCGCCAGAATATCCAGCTTCACCGGGATCGGGGTCGCATCGCCATCCAGTAATTCAATATGCGGTGAATGATCAAAAAGTTGTGACTCTTTTTCTGTTTCCAGTCGGGGAAGGCTAAAATTAACCTGACTGATGCGCTGAGTGTTAAAGCTGGCGACCAGAGGAGGGGAGATATAGACCCGCTCTTCATGATTGCCGAGGCGAATGGTCTTCTCTACCCGAAACACAATCTGATGCGGGCCGTTATCCAGCTCGATGCTGTCCGCACCGCGCAGCAAGGAACTGGAGACTTTTTTTCCGTCCAGCACCAGCAGGTCGATGTCCGTAGAGAGCCGCAGCGTTGTGGCAAAAACGCAAACCGGCATGAGCAGCGCAAACAGACTCCAGGCAATGCCGGTTTTCATAAAAAGCCCTCTTAAAAGACGCGCGTCATGAATAATGTATCAAAATTTTTCTTCAATCATATTTACTAACATATAGACATAAGCCGGCAATTTGCCCTCATGCAGACGTATGGGATGACAGGTTGCTCTCACTGCATGGATATTGATGTTGAACACGCCAGGAGGAAGTTCATGAAACAGAACGATATTGCTGAGATCCTTTCCACCACCCGAACCATTGCGCTGGTGGGGGCAAGTGACAAACCCGATCGCCCGAGCTATCGGGTGATGAAATATCTGCTCGATCAGGGCTATCACGTGATCCCGGTATCGCCAAAAGTGGCAGGCAAAACATTGTTAGGCCAGCAGGGGTACGGCACCCTGGCAGAGGTACCGGAAAAAATCGATATGGTGGATGTATTCCGTAATTCTGAAGCTGCCTGGGGCGTCGCGCAGGAAGCCATTGCCGTCGGGGCGAAAACCCTGTGGTTACAGCTTGGGGTAATTAACGAACAGGCAGCAGTGCTGGCGCGTGACGCGGGAATGAACGTGGTGATGGACCGCTGCCCGGCGATTGAGATCCCTCGACTGGGGATGGCGAAGTAATAAAAAACCCGGTTAGCCGTTGGCTACCGGGTTTCTGGTTAGTTGCGCAGGCGCGGGGCCTGTAACTGTCTGCGGATCGTTTGCGCCAGTTCATCCATGGAAGGCTGTTCAGGGTGTTCATCCTGCTGCTCGCCACTGAGCTGGGCTTCGGCAAGATAGGTATGCACGGCCTGGCCTTCGTCGTCTTCCATCACCACGTGGTACCAGGGGGCGGCGCGGAGTTCTGCGTTCACCGCCAGCTCATCCGCTGACGGTTCGTCGAGGGAATATTCCGGGTCGATATCCACGACCACGCCCAGGTATCCTAACAGGGAGTGGCGGACCTGCTGGCCGATACCGAATTTGCTGGCAATCATAGTCACCTCCCGGGAAACGTTACTTACTCTATAGGTGAGGGCAACATTCCACTTTTCAAGTTACATGATGCGACAGGCAAATCCTTTCAGATACAGCCCTTCCGGATAGGTAGCGATCACCGGATGATCGGCCGCCTGACGGAACTGCTCTATAAATTGTACATCACGGCCAGCATCTACAGCGGCATCCGCGACAATTTTCTGGAACAATTCGGTGGTCATCAGGCCGGAACAGGAGAACGTCAGCAACACGCCACCCGGATTAAGCAGCTGGATCGCGAGCATATTGATGTCTTTATACCCACGGCAGGCGCCCATCAGCTGGTTTTTGTTCTCGACGAATTTCGGCGGATCCATCACGATAACGTCAAACTTCTCACCCTGGTCGCGATATTTGCGCAGCAGCTTGAAGACATCATCGCGCACAAATTCGGCTTTGCTCAGATCCAGCTTGTTCAGCTCAACGTTCTGTTTCGCCACGTCCAGCGCTTCCTGAGACGTGTCGACGCTCACAACCTGGCTGCAGCCGCCCATCAGAGCTGAAACCGCAAAACCACCGGTATAGGAGAAGCAGTTCAGCACGCGTTTGTCGGCGACGTACTGACGGGTCGCCAGACGGCTGTCGCGCTGATCGAGGTAGTAACCGGTTTTATGGCCACCCTGAATATCCACCAGCAGTTTCATGCCGTGCTCTTCGATAGGCAGCAGGGCCGGCGGCAGTTCACCGGTGACCGGGCCCTGGGTCAGCTCCATACCCTCTTTTTTACGCACCGCAACGTCGCTGCGATCGTAAATAGCGCATTCAGGATACTGCGCCTGCAGGGCGCTGATTAACGCCGCGCGCTGATATTCAGCACCCGCACTTAACAGCTGCAGCACCAGGAAGTTACCGAAACGGTCGATGGTCACCCCCGGCAGACCGTCGGATTCACCGGCGATCAGACGATAGCTGTCCAGCCCGTCGCGTTTTGCCAGCCAGTCGCGCCACTGCTGCGCCTGCTGCAGACGGCGAACGAAGAAAGCGATGTCGATGGTTTCATCTTTATCGAAGGTCCAGACGCGGGCGCGGATCTGAGACGCTGGCGAGTATGCGCCGCGCGCCAGCCATTTCCCCTGATGATCAACAATATCGATGGTTTCACCGAGGTTGGCTTTGCCTTCCATACGCGCAACCGCGCCGGAGAAGACCCAGGGATGGCGGCGCAACAAGGATTTCTCGCGCCCTTTGGCTAACACTAAACGTACACTCATAATTTACTATTCTGTCGATTCCAGGGAAATGGCGCGTAGAGTAGCACAGATGGTCAGGGGCAATCATCTGCGGACACTATTGAGCGTTTCGGCACAATTTAAAATCGCTCTGGCACATTACCCCTTTGCTGCGGGATTTACATTGATGTTTCCAGCTCAGCAAAAGGAAACTCGAATGAAAAAGCACATTGCAATCGCAGCAGCCACTCTGGCGGGGATGAGTTTTACGGTCTCAGCGGCATTACCTTTCAGCATCAACAGCCGGGATATTTCCGGCGAACAGCGATTAACCCAGAATCAGGTCTTCGACGGCTTTGGTTGTCATGGCGGCAACGAATCGCCGCAGCTGACATGGAAAAATCAGCCGCAGGGTACGAAAAGTTTTGCCATCACGGTGTATGACCCCGCTGCGCCTACCGGCAGCGGCTGGTGGCACTGGACGGTGGTGAACATTCCTGCACAAACGCAGGAGCTCCCTGCCGGTGCCGGCAACCAGAATAACGAGAAACTACCCGCAGGAGCTGTGCAGGGACGTAATGATTTCGGTTACTCTGGCTTTGGCGGCGCGTGCCCGCCGGAAGGAGACAAGCCTCACCCGTACCAGATAACCGTCTGGGCGCTGGATGTGGATAAACTGCCCATCGATAAAAGCGCCAGCGGCGCACTGGTCGGTTTCATGCTCAACAGCCACGCGCTGGCGAAGGCGCAATTAACCGCAACATACGCAAGATAGGGGTCGACCGGTGCAGGATTTTCATTTTCAACATAAACATCTGACCGCGGCTGAGGTCAGTGCCAGCAAAATGCATCGCCTGCATCAGGTTAAGCTGTTTTATCCTGCCATCTGCCATATTACGCACGGCAGTAAGGTGATTATTCATGAGGATAGCCGTCTTGTTGCCACCCCCGATGAGCTGATCATTATCCCGGCGAATACGCCGATGGAGATCGTTAATCAGCCAGCGCAGGGCATTTTCCATTCTGATTTGCTGCTGTTGTCGCCGGATATTATCGCGGCGTTTAAAGCCCATTACCTGCAATCCTGGCCGCGCAGCAAAACCGACTCGCTCTGTGCGCCGCTCAGCGAAGGGCTGGCCTTTATGTGGGGCAACCTGTTGCATGCAGTCCGGCATGATTTTCCCGACGAACTGCAAAAGCATCAGGCTTTCGGGCTGCTGCTGGCGCTGCTGCATGATGGGGTGGCGGGGCCGCTGCTTATCGAACGCAACGTCAATCTCACCGAGCAGGTACGGCAGTTCATCATGATGTCACCCGCCCGGGCATGGACCGCGCAGGATGTTGCCAGTCGCCTGGCCGTCAGCGTGCCGACTCTACGCCGACGCTTACGCGAAGAGTCGCACAGCTTTCGCCAGATCGTGGAGGAGGTGCGCATGGCGGTTGCGCTGTCTCAGTTACAGTCGACACGGCTGTCTGTCGGTGAGATCGCCATGCAGTGTGGGTACCTTTCCAGCTCGCGTTTTACGGCCCGTTTCCGCCAGCATTACGGGTGCTTACCCAAAACGTTACGCTAATCGTCCGGCCATAATTTGCTATTCTTGTGGTTCAGGGCCAGACACGGATAAGGGGAAATATCATGGCAAAAGTCTGCACAATCGCGTGGGTTCACGGCACGGTTCAGGGGGTTGGCTTTCGTTATAGCACCCAGCGTGAAGCTACAGATCTGGGGTTGACCGGGTACGCGCGCAATATGGATGACGGCAGCGTTGAGGTGGTGGCCTGCGGCGAAGCGGAACAGGTCGACAAACTGCTTGCCTGGCTTAAAGCGGGCGGGCCCCGCATCGCCCGGGTTGAAAAGGTCCTGTCAGAACCGCATCAACCCGACCGGGACTACGTCAATTTCGGTATTCGCTATTAAATGCACTTCACGGGCTTAGGCAGGCCGGCGATTTTGGTCGCCTGTTTTGCCGGGCCTTTCGGGAACAGTCGATACAGATAGCGGCTGTTGCCTTTCTCCTCGCCATACTTATTGGCCATCGCTTTCACCAGCATGCGGATGGCCGGGGAGGTGTTGAATTCAAGATAAAAGTCACGCACGAAACGCACCACTTCCCAGTGCTCCGGCGTCAGGGCGATAGACTCTTTTTCGGCAATGATGGCCGCCAGCCCTTCGCTCCACTGGCTGGTCTCTTTCAGATAGCCTTCGCTATCGGTCTCAATCTCTTTACCTTCAAAGTTCAGCATAATCATCACAGGTTTATCGAAAACTGCGGCAGTTTACCAAAAAAGAAAGCCCCGCATAAGCGGGGCTTTTTATACAGCACTGAGGGTTAATCGCGGCTGGCGAAGCCCAGGATGCTCAGCAGGCTAACAAAGATGTTATACAACGACACATACAGGCTCACGGTGGCGCGGATATAGTTGGTCTCGCCGCCATGAATGATGTTGCTGGTTTCCATCAGGATCGCCCCGGAGGAGATCAGGATGAACACTGCGCTGATGGCCAGGTGCAGGGCCGGCAGCTGCAGGAAGATGTTTGCCACCATACCAATCAGCACCACCACGATGCCCGCCATCAGCATACCGCCGAGGAAAGACATGTCTTTGCGGGTGGTCAGCACATAAGCGGAACAGCAGAAGAACACCAGCGCCGTACCACCCAATGCCAGGCCGATCAGATCGCCCATCCCGGCAGACAGGTAGGTGTTAAGCATTGGCCCCAGGATATAGCCCAGGAAACCGGTGAAGGCGAACGCGGACAAAATACCTACCGGCTTGTCAGCGGTTTTGTAGGTCAGGAACATCAGACCATACATGCCGACCAGCGTCAGAATCAGACCCGGAGACGGCAGCATCAGCACGGTGCTGGCGGTTGCCGTCAGTGCAGAAAAGGCCAGCGTCAGGCTGAGCATAAAGTAGGTATTGCGCAGCACCTTGTGGGTACTGAGCAGCGATGTGCGGTCGCGTGAAGAACTAATAATACGATCCATGAGTCACTCTCTTATGACAGATGTAATTAACGGCAAGAATAGAAAACGACGCGCCGGTTACAAAGTGGTTTTACCCATCTTTACTCAGCGTCTTAGGGGAAGAGCCAGCATGAAATGTTCCACAACGCACCATATGCAGAACGAACCGCGGTTTGTCAGGATTAATCAGATCAAGCTCTTATAGGTCACTGAAATATATTGCCTTATTCCAGCCGCAACGCTAAGAGTTATTTTGCGTCGACAAAACGAAACGATAAGGCGAAGGACATGAAACCATCATCACGCGCGACATTTACACTCTCTTTGCTGACGGCAGGCATCCTTTGCGCAAGCGCAACGGCCTTTGCCGCCAGCGTACCGGCAGGCACTGAGCTGGCAGAGAAGCAGGAACTGGTCAGGAATAATGGCAATGAACCGGCATCGCTCGATCCGCATAAAGTCGAAAGCGACGTCGAATTCAATATTATCAGCGATTTGTTCGAAGGTCTGGTCAGCGTCTCGCCGGACGGGGAGATCCAGCCGCGGCTGGCTGAGAAATGGGAGAATAAGGACAACACCGTATGGACGTTCCATCTTCGCCCGGGCATTACCTGGAGTGACGGCACTGCCATCACCGCTCAGGACGTGGTCTGGAGCTGGCAACGGCTGGTGGATACTAAAACTGCTTCGCCCTACGCCAGCTACCCCGGCAGCATGCATCTGCTGAACGCCACCGATATCGCCGAGGGCAAGAAATCTCCCGACACCCTGGGAGTAAAAGCCCTGAATGACACCACCCTTGAAGTGACGCTAACCCAGCCTAACGCCGCCTTCCTTGCCATGCTGGCGCACCCGTCGCTGGTGCCGGTCGATAAGGTGCTGATTGGCCGCTATGGCGATAAGTGGACCAAGCCGGAGCACTTTGTCAGCAGCGGGCCCTATACCCTCAGCCAGTGGGTGGTCAACGAGCGGATCGTTGCCGAGCGTAACCCGCGCTACTGGGACAACGCCCATACGGTGATCAACAAGGTGACGTACCTGCCGATCGCCTCCGAAGCCGCCGACGTCAACCGCTACAAGGCGGACGAAATTGATATTGTCTATACCGTGCCAATCAACCAGTTTTCCCAGCTGCAAAAAACGCTGGGCAGCGAGCTGGATGTCTCCCCGCAACTGGCGACTTATTACTACGAATTCAACACCACCCGCCCGCCGTTTAACGACCCGCGCGTGCGTCAGGCGCTGAACCTGGCGTTGGATAAAGACATTATCGCCGGGAAGGTGTTAGGGCAGGGGCAGCGTCCGGCGTGGGTCATCAGCCAGCCGGATATCGGCGGCGTCAAACTGCACAATCCGGACTACGCCAGCTGGCCGCTGGAAAAACGCATTGCCGAAGCGAAAAAACTGCTGAACGATGCGGGCTATAACGACAGCCATCCGCTGAGCTTTAATCTGCTGTATAACACCTCGGAGTCGCACCAGCGGATTGCCATCGCTGCCAGCTCGATGTGGAAGAAAAACCTCGGCGTGGAGGCGAAGCTGCAAAACCAGGAATGGAAAACGATGCTGGACACCATGCACACCCACAACTTTGATGCGGTGCGCTATGCCTGGATCGCCGATTACGACGATGCGGCCACCTTCCTGAATAACTTCCGTACCGGCGACAGTCAAAATACCAGCCAGTACAGCAATCCGGCCTATGACGAGGCGCTGGACAACGCCGCAAAAGCGAAGACCACCGCCGAGCGCGGCACCTTCTACCAGCAGGCTGAAGATCTGCTGGCTCGGGACGTGCCGGCGATCCCGGTTTATCACTATGTTCGCACCCACTTGGTAAAACCGTGGGTGGGGGGTTTTACGCCGGATAAGCTGGGGTATTACTTCACCAAAGATATGTATATTAAAAAGCACTAAGGGCCGCCGCTAAGACACTGTGCTGAGAAAATGGTCAATGCGTTGTCTATTCAACCGATTAAACGCATTTTGACTATTTTTCAGGCGAACGATCGCGGGTGCGCTTTACAGGGTGCCCGGAGGTGTTTATAGTTCGCCTCACTTAGGAAGCGTGGCCGAGCGGTTGAAGGCACCGGTCTTGAAAACCGGCGACCCGAAAGGGTTCTAGAGTTCGAATCTCTACGCTTCCGCCAAATTTGAAAGCCCTGCGATAGCAATATCGCAGGGCTTTTTTGTTACTGCTTTTTATTAAAAGCTGATACCGTTTAAACAATGAGTTTAACCAGCTCACTGAGCAGGGCCCACCGGTCATCACAGGCAGTGGCCAGTGTTGCGGTCACCAGCCGGAAGGACAGGAATGCTAAATGAATAGAAATAGCAATCAGGAATGAAGTACTTCATATTGCAATGAAAATATAATTTCTCTGCTGTCTTCATTTTCTTTTCTACTTAGTTACAATATCCACTTGAAAATATGGGTGAGTAAATTCTCATAAGAAAATAAGTTGTTAACTACGCATCAAAGCTAATTAATAATAAAGAGGATTTGTTATGGGTGTAAGACAAGATGGTGATGGGAATTATGTAACAAATGCCAGACCTCATTTACAGTACGATACTGAATCACAGGCTCGAATTGCAGACGCGAAGGAAAAATATCAATCAGAACTTGCTAACTCTGCTCTTAATTCGTCGCATCATGAGGGTGATCAGGTTATAGGTCAGGTTATTGGGTATCTTATAGTCGCCTGCCTGGCCTGGGCGATTGTTTTTGGTTTAATTCTCATTCCCGGGCTCAATTCTGCGGGTATGTTAGTTTATCAGGGCGGTATTCTCGCAGTTCCTGGCGGGATCGTATGGTTTGTACTCAAGGGTGCATACTCTATTCTTACTGTACCCATGATGATAGGGAGTGTGGTTAATCCCTACGATCTGGGTACAAATCTGATATGGCAGGCCATTGTGATGGCGATCACTACAGTCGTCATTTATAAATTCAGGCGAAAAATTAAAAAACCCATTTTATACCTGACAGGGTTTCTCGCGATACTGGCCTATATTTCCGTTGGGCTTGTTGCGCTCAATGATAACTTATGGTCGGCATTTAAAATGTTCCCCTATCTTTGATTAATATCCTGTCCAGTTGTTCATTTATGAAATTTGCAGTTTTATCTGATTCCCGGTATGTCTGCCGGGAATCTCTGTTCTGTCGTAGTGCGGAGTTTATAAAGAATATACAGCAACCGAACGCACTCAGTCTTTCTGTATAATTAAACGCGAATAGACAGTGGCTTTACTCGGATCCATCTGGGAAGTCGATGCCATCTGATCGCTTACTTGCACAATTTTCCAGCCCTGTTTTGCCAGTTCTGGAAGAGTACCTTTAATGCCACCCCCGCAGGTGAAAACCGTGCTGTCATTAATATCTTGTCGACCGCTTGCCAAAGCACTAACTTCAGGCGAACCACAAAAATGCGCTTCTCCGGCAGCAACCGATGCGCTCATACCCAGGAAAATTGTCATGAATAGTATTTTCTTCATTTTATTGCCCCTTCTTAGTCATGCTTTATTTCCCTGGGGAAATAAATCGCCGTAAATGATCTGTTTATATATTCTGCCGCGAAGCTCATTTAATCGTATATTTATTATGAAACTTAATAACTTCCTGAAAAATCAGCGTTACTGTGAAAATTTCAAAATACTACATGCTAATCTCTTCAGCAACTAAGCACCGAATTATTTATGATAAACCTACTAATAATCATGATGCTTATGCCAAGCGGAAGAGATATTCTGGCAATTATTTGTGCAGGAGAGGTTTGCCATGACCAGCATTGCTTCATCTACCCGGGTGCCGCATAAAGCCGTTTGCTATTACACGCGCGGCGTCACGGTATCAGGTAGCCCCTTAGAACCTGCGTTATCGTTGCAATAACGCAGGCGTTTTATTATTTAATCAAAACGTGATTCGCTCGCGTCCCAGCTCCAGGCATTATCGCCAGTTTTCTTATCGCCAAGCTCCTGATAAACAAAGTTATAAAACTCTGCGCTGGCATCGTAACCAGAGTAGTCGACTGCCGCCAGGCCAACGAACGCTCCGGTAAAGAAGCCGCCGTAGCTTTGCAGGACATAATCATCAGAAAGAATAGCGGCATCTAATTTAACAGGGATCTCTGTGAAAGTGACGCCATCGAAGCTGTATTCATACGTATAAGTTTCCTTCCGAACTTTCGTGCGGAACCAGACAAATTCTGTGCCCTCTGGGATCTTGATGGCGTTATCTTTCAAATAAGAGGTATATTTTCCACGGTTATTCTCACCTATTTCGATGACAGAGCCGTTGATTTCATTCCAGGTAATGAAAACGAAACTCCAGTGGCGGTCATTATAATAATTCGTCAACCCGGCCATTTGTTGGTAATTAAATGGATTAAATTTGACTTTAACCTGAGCATCAAAATAAAAGGCTTGCCAGCGTCGGGCAATCAGCGAAAGGTTATGGGTATTCGCTAAAGAACCCTGTCCCGTTAACGTCAGCCTTCCATCGCCCGTGGTACCCATTTTTTCTGTAAAGGGGACACGAAGCGTATTCCAGTTAATATCCAGTGTCGCCGTTTTAAAATCATCGTGCTGGCTATGGTCTTTTGCGCTTTCGGTATAAATGGCATCGGCCGGCCCCTCGACAAAGGTTTTTCCACCATGGCCTCCCGCAATACGTGGCCAGCCATCTTCATCCCAGTACACTTTCTGAATAGACGTTTCCCGGCCAAGGGTTGACCAACCACGAGGATCGTAGGCTGACTCACCTGCACGATTCCACGGACGTGCGCAGAGCGAGGCATAATACCACTCACCGCTGGGGGTGGACACCAACGCCCCATGCCCCTGCTTCTGGATATAGCTGTCTGGCGTATCGACGTTAGTTAAGAATACCTCTCCCGGTTGTGTTTCAAAGCTGTTGGCCTCTAAGGTTCTGGATCGCGCAACCACCTCCTGGTGGGTAAATACAGTCCCGCCCTGAGCGGCGAAAAGATAGTAGTACCCGTTCAGCTTGTAGAGATGTGGCCCCTCAACAAGTGCAACGGCAGTGCCGCGATAAATCGTACGCGCTGTCTCTGGTTTTAATTTTAAGGTCCGGGTATCCAGCTCCGTTAAGGTGATACCATCAAAAGGATGATGGTATTCGCGATGGTCCCAGGTTTGTTGAACCAAATATTTACGCCCGTCTTCATCATGGAACAGTGACGCATCAAAGCCGACGCCATTTAGTTTGATGGGATCGGTCCACGGACCACGTATATCTGTTGCGGTGGTCAGATAATTTGTCATGTCCTTAAAAGCGCCTTCTGTGATTTTCACATCTGTATAAACCAACCAGAATTTGCCATCGGCGTATGAGAGCGCCGGAGCCCAAATCCCGCCAGAAGAGGGGTTGCCTTTCATATCTAAAAGCGCTGTTGTGGACAGAGGACTGGGCAGAAGAGTCCAGTTTTGCAGGTCTTTTGATTCATGCAAGCGAACGCCAGGGAACCACTCAAACGTTGAGTTTGCGATATAGTAGGTATCTTCTACACGGATAATGCTTGGGTCTGGGTTAAAACCAGGGAGTACAGGGTTCTGAATAAGTGACATAACATTCTACCTTTTAAATTTTACTGACTTATATCGTTCTAAGACTTTTTAATGAAAATAAAACTAAACGCGGATCTCATCAAGCTGACGGTTAATATCCGTGACATGTTTATCTGAGATAGGATAAATGTGAATAACGATCATCGAGATAAAGGCTAACACGATTGGGATCCAGACCGCAGTGATGATTATTCCGTCAATAGCATTGGCGCTCTGTTGTGCCCCTGTTTCGTTAAAGCCATAAACAGCCAGTAACCACAGTGGAATCGCTCCGCCGATAGTAAAACCAATTTTGAAAAAGAGACCCATAATGGCGTTGATGATGGCAGCATTTCGCTTGCCTGATTTTAATTCACCATAAGCAATGACTTCAGGAACAAGTGCCCACATGAATCCGGTAGCCGAGGTTAAACCCCACTGTTTAATGAATGTAGCGATGTAAGCCAGCCAGAGCGCATCATGCATACCCTCACGTGACCAAACGTAAGTTAATAATTCCCCTACAATAAACATGCCCAGGAAAATGTGGAAGAACCCTTTTTTACCGAAGATTTTCTTCAGTTTGGGCCAAAAAATCGGGAACAGGATGCCCGGTATTGAGGCGACAAGGCCAACGGCGCCCATCCATTCGGAATGGCCTACAACATACTGATTGAAAAAGCCATTTACCGTGTTCATGAAGAACATGAACGTAAAGGCCAGCATGAAAAAGAGTCCGAGAATAACCAGAGGGCGGTTATTTTTGAGTTCAAGGAATAAATCTGTCGTTTTTACGTTGGCCGTTTGCTCGGCAGAGGCAACCACACGTTCTTTAGTGAATTTATAGCAAATGAAAAGTGCAACCGCTCCGATTACCATATAAATCGAGTAAACGCCAAACCAGGCGTAGTTCGCTGATGGATCGGTATAGTTCCCCATATTGAGCTCAAGGCCAAAGAACCCCGTATCCTTAAGGCTCCGATCCTTTGGCGAGGCCATCTGGACAAACATAGGGAAGAGGGTATAGACCAGCAGATTGGCACTGTTAGCCAACATCATTCGCGTACTGGTCAGTTTATCAATCGATTCAGGATCTCTTGTTAAAGAAGCATTCAGGGAACCATAAGGTATGTTCACTACGGAATAGACGAGATCCAGTGCCAGATAAACGATAAACGCAAAGGGAACGGAACCTTTGACGCCCGGAATGGGCGCAAAAAGTAAAGCGGAAAGAATAACGAGCGGAACCCCGGCCCTTAAAATCCAGGGGCGATACTTGCCAGCCGCTGAACTTCTTTTGTCAACATAGGTGCCTACCATCGGATCCCAAAAAACGTTGATGATGCGCACAAAAAGAAATATGAATCCCGCCGTTGCTGTACCGATTGTATTTACGGTCAACATGTGAAGTGCCAGAAAACCCCCTATCGTCCCAAACACAAGGTTTTGCGCAAAGTCACCCATCCCGTAACCAATCCGTTCCCCACGAGATAATTTATGATATTCATCATGCCGGCTTTGCATTATGTTTTTACTCATTCTAATCCGATCTCCGATTTGTTTTATGAATGTTAAGCTCTTTCTGACACAGGTGGTCCGGGAGAATCCATTACGTTTTTAAATTAAGTAATTATGTTTTTTTACTTCTGTGATCGTCGAGCGCTGGTTTATATAGCCTCACTAAATAGTTCAGCCGCCGGGTTGTCAATGTGGTGGAAATATAAGGTTATTTTTGCGACGCGGTTCACGTTTGAGCATTATCTTACTCTGATAGTGAAATAACGTAATTGAGCAATCGGCCAGAAAAATAGAGGGTATGTCTCAGCCGATTATTGGCCGCTTCCTGTGAGCGCCCGCATTTTTTGAATTCAACATGAATAATTCTGTGAAGGAGATAACCTTACGATAATAGTATAAAGCCTCTGGACCCTAAAAAATAAAAATCAACCTTTTCTGATGATAGCGACATATTCTGTCAATCCGGAACGGGGTGGTTATTGTCTGAATAAAATTTAAATATATTGAGATAACCATGAATATGATTAAAAAACTTCCATTAACAATGGCGGTAATCGCCGCGCTTTGCCCACTTTCTGTCCTCGCCCAGGAGTTTACGCAGGAGCAAATCGACGCCATTGTGGCCAGAGCGGTGGATAAAGCCCTGGCGGATCGCCAGGCGAAAATGGATGCCGCGGTGGCGAAAAAAGCCGACGTCATCAACGAACCGCAAAGCGCCGCCCAGTCCCCGGATATGGCGATCCCGTTCGGGATTAAATTTACCGGCTATGCCCGCTACGGGGCCCACTTCCAGGCCGCCGATCAGAAATACGTCGCGGTGGACGGCTCCTATAACGGCGCCTCGGCGATCGGCCGTCTGGGTAACGAAGGTAACGGCGGCGAGTTCCAGCTCTCCAAGGCCTTCAAGGGCGAAAACGGCGCCATCTGGGACGTCAACGTGATGATCGACCACTGGGGCGACGAGGTTAACCTGAAGAAGGCCTACGCCGGGGTGACCAACATTCTGGCGTCCAACCCGAACGCCTATCTCTGGGCCGGGCGTGACTTCCACCAGCGTCCGCAACAGGGTATCAACGACTACTTCTGGATGAACCACGACGGCCAGGGTGCCGGGGTGAAGAACTTCGACATCGGCGGCGTGCAGTTTGACGTGGCGACCGTGGCGGCAGTCGAATCCTGTAGCCCGGAAGTGATGGACGACGAGGCCAACCCGTCGCGCATCACCTGTACCGGCGGCTCCGGCACCGGCGACAAGGGCAACTACGCGGCCACCTCCAAAATTCACGGCATGAAGCTCGGCCCCATCGACCTGGAGCTGTACGCCAACTACGGCTTTGACTCGAAAGCCATCGAAACGGAAGAGCGCACCAACGCCTGGCAGGGCGGCGTGGTCCTGAGCCACACCAACGACAGCGGCGTGAACAAGGTGATCGCCCGCTACTCTGATAACTCCGATAACAGCGTGTTCAACAAAACCGAGGACCTGACCACGGTGTACGCCAGCTTCGAAGGGCTGCACAAGTTCACCCAGGCGACCCAGGTGGAGTACATTCTGGCCTTCCACGACTACGACAACAGCCGTGACAGCACCGACAACCGCAAGAACTACAACGCCATCGTGCGGCCGATGCACTGGTGGAACGACGTGCACTCCACCTGGCTGGAAGCGGGCTGGCAGCATGTTGATTACGACAACGGCGGGGATAACAAGGGCTGGAAGCTGACCCTGTCGCAGAACATGTCCATTGCGATGGGCCCGGAATTCCGTCCGATGCTGCGCTTCTACGTCACCGGCGGTAAGGTGGATAACGAACGCACCGCCCGCGTGAACAACACGAAAGATGAAACGCTCGACGACTTCAACGTCGGCGCGATGTGGGAGGCGTGGTTCTAAGGTAAGTATTGCCGGGTGGCGCTGCGCTTACCCGGCCTACGGTTTTTGTAGGCCCGTGCAAGCGCAGCGCCGCCGGGCAAGACCCGTGGTCCGCCGTTTCACCAGCTGCGCCCTGAACACCCGGCAGGCCGGTTTTTCAGCATCTGCTGCAAGCAGCATGTCACAGGCAGCCTCCGCCATCTCTGCCAGCGGTTGGGCGAAGGTCGTCAACTGATACCCCAGCCAGTTGGCCTGTTCGATATCATCAAAACCAATCACGCTGATGTCTTCAGGAATAAGCAGGCCAAACTCGTGGCGGGCGGCATCGATAAAACCGCAGGCGATGAGATCCGTGACGCAGAAGACGCCGTCCGGCACAGAAGCCTGGCTGAGCAATTCCCGTGCGGCGAGGACGCCGGTCTGGTAACTGGCGCTACCGGGACGGATAAGCGTGACCTCGCTCCCCGTTTCGGCGGCGGCCTCCAGAAAGCGCGTTTCACGGGTAATCATGCTCGGGGAGCGGGCAGAGGAGGAGACCACAGCCAGACGGCGGCAGTTTGCGGCAATCAGGCAGTCATATGCTTCCTTCATCGTCGAGCTGTAATCGATATCAATATTGTCCGCGCTGGGGAACTGGCCCATACGGTTGATGGCAATCACCTGTTGCCCGCTCTGCAGGCAGAGTTCAATCAATGACCCGGGTGGTTTGCCCGACAGCACGATGGTGGCGGTTGAGCGATAATTTAGCGTTTGCTGCAGCGCCTCCCGGGCACTCGTTTCGTCATCGTCGGTATTGATCACCATTACCGCGCGTCCGGCCTGGTGCAGACGGCGGGTCAGGTGGTCGAGCAGGCTGGACTGCCAGGGAAACGACAGATTGCCGCCCAGAATACAGACCGGACGACTCTCCTCCCGGGAGAGCCCCCGCGCCAGATGATTGACGTGGTAATTCAGCGCTTCAGCGGCGGCCAGCACTTTACGCCGGGTATCCTCAGACACGCTGCGACCCGGCGTAAAGGTGCGTGACACCGCAGAACGGGAGACCCCTGCCAGGCGCGCCACCTCGGTGGCGCTGGCGAAGCCGGGATTTTTCCGCAGGCTGTTATTGCTCATGACGCTGTTCCACTCCGGCGATGGCCCGTTCGCGGATAATGGCATGTTCGGCCAGGCGGATCAGCGACGGCTTCGGCGTTTCATACCACTCGTCCGGGTGGAGCTGGCGCCGGTCGCGGATAAGATCGATAGCTGCCTCGAGCGTCGGGAAGCGTGCCGGGCACTCCAGATGCATAAACAGCGCCACCAGAGCGACAGAGCGGCTGCGCCCGCCGCGACAGTTGACGAGGATATTGCCGCGTTTGCGGACAGGGTAGGAGGCTTTATCCGGGATCTGCTGGAGCAACGCCGAACGCATCAGCTGATAGCCAGCGTGCAGCATTTCTGGTGCATTGCCTTCGCCGTCGACCAGCCCCAGCTTGTAATAGCGGACCGGGCTTGAACCATGAGATAACAGGTGCGGAGGCGCACTGGCTTCCGGACGTATCACCCAGTCGATATCGAGGTTGACCGCGCAGTTAATCACGACCCCGATATCATGTTCGGCCAGCAGGGCCGCATCGCTGACACCACTGGATCCGCCAATATAAATATCCACGCCCCAGCCGGGAAAATCCTCGGCGATCAGGCTGATGGGCGGGCGAGGGTAGTGCCCTGCCGCGGGTTTCGCCTCTGTTTCGATCGTCAGCGGGATCCCCGCCGCAGCCGCAAGTTCCGCCGCAATGCCCGGCGCGGCAGTCAGCACCGGCAGGCCGTTGAAAATACCCCCGGCAGTTTCAGGAATAACCCCCGTCACGCCACCGGCTTCGCGCACCAGTAAAAGCCCCGCCAGGCAATCCCAGGCGTTCATATGAATTTCGAGATACCCGTCGGTGCGGCCTTCCGCCACCCAGGCCAGCGCCAGCGCCCCGGAGCCGCCCCGACGCACGCTGGCGCCCAGCGTGAGCAGCGAGCCCAGCACCTTAAGATAGTGATTGTGGCTATGGCGGGAAGACCAGCCCAGCTCAACGGCGGCCCGCTGCGGGTCGGTAATGGTGGTGCAGCGCAGCGGCTGGTCGTTTTTCAGGGCGTAATGGCCGCGACGGGCCAGATAAAGCTCCTGGCTTACCGGGTTATAAATCGCCCCCAGCTCGGTAACACCCTGGCGAACCCACGCCATGCAGACACAAAAATGGGGGATGCCGCGGGCGAAGTTGGCGGTGCCATCGATGGGATCCACCACCCACAGGCTCTCCGCGCTGGCAGGCTGGCTGGCGGACTCTTCGCCGAGGATCAAATCGTCCGGGAACGCCCCGGCAAGGGCCTCCAGAACCTGCTTCTCAACGAAGGTATCGGCCTCGGTCAGGAGATCCTGATGGCCCTTCAGTTCATACTCGCCCGCTTTTCGCGACCGGAAGAAGCGCAGGGCAGTATCCCCGGCGTCAACGATAATGCGCCTCAGCGCGGCTTCCCGCTGTTCAATATCATGAGTAGTCAAAGTGTGCTGCCTGTTCAGAATGAAAATGTACGCTGAAAACTACTTTTTGTAGTTCAGGCTCCAGATGTCCTGCCAGTCCTGGCGGCTCGCCCAGTCGCCCTGGGCGGTGGCCGTCAGGTATTCCATCAGCTCGCCGCGATGTTTTTCAATCCCGGAGGCTTCGTCGGCGGGGAGGTTGACCTTCTGGTTGGTGGACATTTTACCGTCCACGCCCTGGGGCGCGATGCCTTCGGCGGTCAGCAGATAGTGGGTAAAGAGCTTCGCGGTGTTCGGGCTTTTACTGCCGGTGGCGACCACGCCGAGGCTCGGGTAGTTCCAGCCGATGAACGGCTTCAGGCCGCTGCACAGACCCAGCTTCATCCCCTGCTTGTTGTCGCGGAACTTGGCGGTTGACACCAGGCCGACAAAGTCGGTTTTGCTGTCCGGCGCGCCGATGGCGGATGCCGCGTCGTTATCGGAGTGAGTGAGCAGTACACCGTTGGCCGCCAGCGCCTTCACAAAGGCTGCGGTTGCGGATTTTTCGTCGGTTTGCAGCGGCTTGCCAAATTCCTGCTGATAAGCATCGCGAACCTGCCGATCGTAGTGGGTTTCCATCTGGCTGAACCAGTCGGTATAGGCCGGTTTGCTGGTGGGATCCTGCATTGCGACGCGGCCCCGCCATTTCGGCTCGGTCAACTGCCAGAGGTTTGTCACCGGGCAGGTAGCGTGATGATCGGTATTATAGGCAAACACGTTTGGCGCCAGCACCACCGTCAGGGGCTCCTGATAGCGGGCGGCAATGTCGCCTTTCAGATCGTCCGGCACCCAGCTCTGGACATAGCCTTTTTTGAGTAGCTGCGTCATCCCGGCAGGGGCGTCCTCAACGATAGCGACATCGGCGCGAACGTTTTTGGCCTGCGCTTCCCGGCTCATGATCTCAATGATTTGCGGCGCATCGGCTTTCACGCCCACGGCCTGCAAGCCGTACTGCTCGCTAAAGGCTTTTGCCTGCTGCACGATTTTACCGGTCGAGGCATAAACGGTAATCGGCTGCTCCTGTTTCGCGGCGGCGATCAGCTTTTGCAGATCGAAGGTTTCAGCCTGAGCGACGGCGCTGCTCAGCAGGGCACTGGTGATAAGGACGGCGGACAACTTGCGCTTCATGTGAATTCCTTAAGGGTCAATGGGGTTAATTCGCGGTCACGTCGTGACGCAGTCCGTTGCGGTTGAAAAAGTGCAGGGACGAGGTCGGGAGCTGGCAATGCACCTGCTGACGCGTCTGCCAGCGCGGTCGCAGCTGCGTGGAGTGGAACAGCCGATCTTCCCCGGCCACCAGCTCAATCACCCAGCTTCCACCGGTGGGCATAATATTATCGATGGTCATCGGAACGGCGTTGCTGCAAGACTCTGCGCTCAGCACAATCTCTTCCGGGCGGATACCGCAGAGCTGGGTCTGATCGTGCAGGGTAAAGCGCCGTTGCAGATGCTGCGCCAGCTCGCTGCAGGGCTGGTGCAGCGGGATCATGTTCAGGCGCGGGGTGCCAATAAATTCCGCGACAAAGCGGTTGGCCGGGGTAGCGTAAATCTCATCCGGGGTGCCCACCTGCTGCATCTGTCCGGCGCTCATCACCGCAATGGTGGTGGCAAGGGTCATCGCCTCCCACTGATCGTGGCTGACAAACACGATGGTGGTGCCGAAAGTTTCATGCAGGCGACGCAGCTCGGCGCGCATCTCCAGGCGCAGCGTGGCGTCGAGATTCGAGAGCGGCTCGTCCAGCAGCAGCACGCCAGGATTGACCGCCAGCATACGGGCCAGGGCCACGCGCTGCTGCTGACCGCCGGAGAGCTGCGCCGGATAGCGTTTGGCGTAATCGGCAATGCGCAGTTTTTCCATCACGTCCTGGCAGCGGGCGATACGCGCTTTGGCGGGCACTTTCTGCAGCCGCAGGCCGAAATCCACGTTCTGCTCGACGGTCATATGCGGCCAGAGCGCATAGCTCTGGAAGACCAGCCCGATGCCGCGCTTTTCCGGCGGCACGTACGTGCCCCTGGCGATGGAATCAACGACCTTGTCGCCAATGCTAATTTCCCCGCCGCTGGCGTGCTCAATGCCGGCAATCATCCGCAGGATGGTGGTCTTGCCGCAGCCGGACGGCCCCAGCAGACACATAAACTCGCCGTCTTTCACCGTCAGGTTGATGTTGTTCACCGCCGGGGCATCGCTGCCAGGGTAGGTTTTGGTGAGATTCGTTAATTGAATATCAGGCATCTTATTTCTCCAGACCATCAGCCAGACCGGTACCGGTGATCCGCTGGATCATCACCGTGCCAGCCCATGAAATCAGGGCAATCATCAGCACCACGGCATTGGCCGCCTGCTGGTAGTTGTAGTCAATCAGGCGCAGGGACCAGGTCGTCAGCACGTCGGTGGCCGGGGTGGCGAGGATGACGAACAGGCTGACCCCCTTAATCCCTGAGATAAACGGCAGCAGGATCCCGGTCGCCAGCGGCGCAGCCTGAATCGGGATGACGATGCGGCGAAGTCGGGCAAACCAGCCGGCACCGGCAATCCGCGCCGCTTCTTCGGCTTCTTTGCCGAGCTGGGTCATCGCCGCGATGCCGGAGCGGCTGGCGTAGGGCATTTTTTCGGCAATCAGCGCGAGGATCAGAATAAACGGGGTGCCGTACAGGGCCGGAACCGGCCCCCGGGCCACGGCAAACAGCGACAGAAAGGCGGCGGCGAAGGCAATGCCCGGCACCAGATAGGGCAGGAAGGTCAGCTGGCGCAGGAAGGCGGCGACCCAGCGGAAGTGGCAGCGCAGCACCGCGTAGCCCACCAGCAGACCCAGCACGCCGCAGGCGAGAGAGGCCGAGCCGACGATGACCAGCGTGTTCCCCACAGTGCGCCAGAATTCGGGGCTCAGCAGAATACCGTTGTGCAGGGCTACGGTGTCGAGGTTGTGACCAACCCAGTAATCGAGGGTAAAGTTATCGGCGCTAAAGCGGCCCGGGAGGATCATCACCGTTGACAGGAACAGGGTCAGCAGCGGGATCGCCACTCCCATCAGCACGAATACCAGCGGCAGGGCGGTAGCGGCGCTGCGCCAGCGTCCCAGGCTGCGCCGGCGCTCCATCACCCCTTTTCCGCCGAGGGTCACAAAGCGTTTCGCCTCGCGCAGCATTTTCATATCCAGCATCAGGGTCAGCATGCCCATCAGCATGATCACCGCCGCAATCACCGCCGCCACGCCGGACTGACGCGTGCCGATGGCCCGGTACAGCCCGGTGGAGAGCGTATCGAAATGCACCGGCAGGCCAAGAATATAGGGCAGGGCGAACTCGCCGATACAGTCAGCGAAAATCAGCAGGGCGGCAGAGAGCAGCGCCGGGCGTACCAGCGGGATGATAATTTTAAAGGCGATAACCCGGCGGGATGCGCCGAGAACCTGGGCGCACTCCTCCATCTGGCTGTCCATGCGCTTCAGGGCGTTACCGACAATCAGGATCACCAGCGGGGCGTAGTGCAGCGCCATAATGGTCACGATGGGGAAATAGCCGTAGGCCATCCAGTTCGGGGTCTGGATCCCCATCGCCTCCAGCCATCCCGGCTGCCCGCCGATGGCGTGATTCTTGAAGATGGTGCTCCATGCCAGGGCGAAGGTCCAGGAGGGCAGCATAAAGGGGACGATAAGCAGGGTGGCAAACCACTTGCGGCCCGCGATATCGGTACGATTCACCAGCCATGCCAGCACGATGCCAACCACCAGGGCGATGGTGACGGTGCTCAGCGCCACCGCCAGGGTATTAAGCAACGGCGTCCAGAGCAGGATATCGGACATACGCGAACTGAGCGTGCGCAGCAGGTACCAGGCGGTAAATGCCCCCTCGGTTGCTCCGGTACGGCCTTCATCGCCGCTCTGCACCAGCACCGCGTTCAGCAACACGGAAATGACCGGAGCCAGGATTATCCAGCTGAACAGCGCGAGCAGCAGCACAGCCAGCAGGTTGGCGGGCTCATGGCTGACAATCGACAGAGTATGGCGGAGCTTTTGCCACGCGCTGTGGCGTGGGTAGATATCAGATGGGTAAGACACTCGTTGACCCCTGGCTGTGAAAGACAGTCAGGAATATATCGACGCAATGTTACATTTTTGCTAAAAGTTTGCACATATGTGCAAAAAAGTGCGCCGGGTGCAAAACCGGAACATTATCAAATTCTTCAATTAGCCTCTTTACATAGCGCACAGAGATGTTTATAGTGCGCCTCACTCTGGAAGCGTGGCCGAGCGGTTGAAGGCACCGGTCTTGAAAACCGGCGACCCGAAAGGGTTCTAGAGTTCGAATCTCTACGCTTCCGCCAAATTTAAGGCGAAATCAAAATTTACGATAATTTTCGGTTTCTCCTGCATAAAAAGCCCGTGAAAACGGGCTTTTTTGTATCTAGAATCTGTACCTCTCTCACTCAGAATCTTTTCCGTTACTCATCTTGCAGGTGAGGGCAAATCCCATCTATGTTCTGCGAAGGAAGAGACTCGATGAGTAAAAAGCGTTTTACAGACGAACAAATTGCAGATTTTCTTCGCCAGGCTAAAGAAGGCGTACCTGATAAAGCGTTGTGCGAAAAATATGCTTTTAGTATCAGTACACTTCGACGCTGGAAAGCGCTGCATGATAGCGCCATCAGGCAAAAATTAAAAAAAATGGAATCTACCGCAGCAGTCGTCTATTTGGGCATAATAGCTGTTAGCTTGCTGCTGGCGATCTTTTCTCATAAGGTCGGTGGTGTGTTATTCATATTTTTCATGCTGGGTTATTGCGTTTATTATATTGCTCAATTTCGTAAGACGTCCGGATTATTTGTTGCAACGGATAATGTCTTTGTTTCTCGCACAGGATTGGGGGCAAGTAATGCATTTTACTGGTTCAGCTGGATATTTGTTATTTTGTTTACGCTCTGCGCGGCATATATGATTTTGCGTTAATTCTTATTCCCGCGCCTTCGAGCAGAACTAGTCTCTTTTTTAACTTAGCAATGGTGAGTGCTTTGGTTCACTTCATCATTATCTAATCTGTTCTCGCAGAGTTTTGGGCTTTTTTATCTCTGAGCGCTTGAAGAGTACCCGTGATGCCACGGGTACTTGCCAGAGACAGGATCACGACTTAAACAGGTTCTTCAGCGTGTGGGGCTGACAGCGCAGATACTGATCCGGCGCATGCACCTGCGCACCCAGCTCCGCCGCCGCATGCCACGGCCAGCGCGGATTGTAGAGCGCGCCACGGGCGATCCCGATGATATCCGCATCTCCGCTGGCGACGATGGATTCTGCATGTTCCGGGTCGGTGATTAACCCCACCGCCACCACCGGAATCTTCACGGCAGCTTTCACCGCTCTTGCCAGCGGCACCTGATAGCCTGGGTAGACCTCAATCTGCTGATCGGGGTGCAGGCCGCCGCTGGAGACGTGAATCGCATCCACTCCGCGGGCTTCCAGCATCTTCGAGAACTCCACGGCTTCCTCAAGGTTAAACCCGCCCTCAACCCAGTCCGTCGCGGAGATACGCACGCTGATCGCTTTATCGGCAGGGAAGGCTTCCCGCACCGCGTCGACGATCTCCAGCGGGAAGCGGGCCCGGTTTTCCAGCGAACCGCCGTAATTATCCGTGCGCTGGTTAGAGAGCGGGGATAAAAATTGATGTAACAGATAGCCATGCGCGGCGTGGATCTGGATCAGGTCAATACCCAGTCGGGCGGCACGTTTTGCGGCCTGTGCGAACTGGCTGCGGATTTCGGCTAACCCGTTGCTGTCGAGAGCGGTCGGGAGGGTATAGCCCTCGCTGTAAGGCACTGCGGAAGGGGCTAAGGTTTGCCAGCCACCCTGCTGATCGGGTGGGATTTGCCCGTGCTTATCCCAGGGCTTGTAAGTTGAGGCTTTGCGGCCCGCATGGGCCAGCTGGATGCCGACAGGAATATTTGACCACTTACGGAGAGTCTTGAGCACCCCGGCCATCGCTTCTTCGGTTTTGTCATCATAGAGCCCGACGTCAGCGTAGGTGATTCGCCCTTCGGGGGAGACGGCTGCCGCCTCAATGGTCAGCAGGCCCGCGCCGGACTGGGCCAGTTGCCCCAGATGGAGAGTATGCCAGTCAGTCATACAGCCCTCTTCGGCAGAATACTGGCACATGGGGGCGATCACGATACGGTTTTCAAGTTCAAGATTGCGGATACGTAACGGTGTAAACAGCTTGGGTTTAGACATACATGTCACTCCGGATTGCAGCGTTAGAAATGGAATTTAGCGATTTTTATTCTTGAATATTCATCAACATACCGTACAGCCAGCGATAACAGAACATGACGTTTACGCAAAAGTACGTTGCGTCAGACGCAACGCTGTTAAATTTGCACTATTCACTTTCCGTCTCCGGGGAAAGATGCGCCATCAGAAAATCGACAAACACCTTCACTTTTTTGGTGTTCCTGCGGGTGGGATGGTAGATGGCATAAATCGCGGAATCATCCTCACCGTCGTTCACTTCTGCGCGCCATTGCGGCAGTAACCCGATCAGCTTCCCCTCCTGGATATCCTTGCCGATCAGCCAGTCAGGCAGCAGCGCGATGCCATAGCCACTTAACACCGCTTCGCGCAATATTTCTGAGTTGTTGCACTTCAGCGTGCCTTTCACATCGATAGCGACCTGGCTTTCCCCGTTGAAATACCACTTCGTTTTGCCGGACGAATAGGAAAAGATCAGGCAGTTATGGTTTTTAAGATCCGCAGGTACGTCAGGATAACCCTGCGCTTGCAGATAGTCCGGGCTGGCGCAGACACACCGACGCTGGGAAAGCAGCTTGCGTGCGATCAGATTGGGGGAGTCGACCTTGCCCAGTCGGACAGTCAAGTCTAGCCGCTTTTCCACCAAATCGACGACCTCATCGGTAAAGGTCAGATCAAGTGAGATCAACGGATAGCGGCGAGAGAAGGGGGCCAGCAGCGGGGCGATATGCAGCCTGGAAAACGAGACCGGCAGGCTGATCCTTAACACCCCCCGGGGTTCCCCCGTCTGGTCCCGCACCTCCTGATTGGCATACTCCAGGTCGTTGAGGATCCTGACCGCGTGCTCGAAGTAAACATGCCCGGCCGCCGTCAGCACCACGCTGCGGGTCGATCGGGTTAGCAGCTGGGTGCCGAGCACCTTTTCCAGACCGTCAATCTGTCGGGTGACCGAGGACGTTGCCAGGGCTAACTTTCTGCCGGCGGGTGCAAAGCCACCCTCTTCGACCACCGTAATAAAGGCTTCAAGCGATGCCAGCATATCCATTTTTCTCTCCCCGCATCGTTGCGCCTTGCGCAACTCTGTAAGCTGTTTTAACCATATTATCACCTTTAAGTAACAGTGTTAGCCTTCTCCGCAGTGAGAGGTGAAACATGAAAGTATCTATCAAGATTACGTCGGATTTTATTTGTCCCTGGTGCCGGATTGCGGATGCCCGGCTGGAAAAGGTACTGCAATCGTTGCCCGAAGATGTCGGGGTCGAGGTCGACTGGCTACCCATTGAGCTTAACCCCGGTATGCCGCTGGAGGGCATGGAGCGTGTCGCCTATCGCCGCGCTAAATTCGGGAGCTGGGAATATTCGCATCAGCTGGATGAGCACACCGTTGAGAAGGGGAAAACGGACGATGTCGCCTTTAACTACCCGGCCATTCAGCGCGTTCCTAACACCTTTGCGGCGCATCGGCTGACGCTTTTTGCCCCTGCCGGAAAGGCCCGATCCCTGCTGGTTAAGCGCCTGTTTCAGGCATACTTCGAGGAGGGAAGAGATATTGGCGACCTTGATGTCCTGGCGGAGGTGGCCGGCGAATGCGGGATGGACAAAGAGGCCGCGCGCATTTATCTGCTCAGTACCGCGGGAGAGGCGGAAGTGATCCAGCTGGAAGACCTGGCGCGGCAGGGCGATATTAGCAGCGTTCCCACCTTTGATATTGCCGGTATCAGGCTGACGGGCGCCGTTCCGGTGGATCAGCTCCGCTATTACATCATGGATACTTATCGCGACCTGATTAAACGAGAGGGAGCCCGATATGATCGGTGAAATGCACCCCAGAAAACGGGCCCTGATTATCGGCGGCTCGTTAGGGGGATTATTTGCAGGGAATATGTTGCAGCAGGCGGGCTGGGACGTCGATATTTTCGAACGCTCGGCCCGGGATCTCGACAGCAGAGGCGGCGGCATTGTGCTCCAGCCCGAAGTGGTGGCGTTAATCCGCCGCAGCGGTATCGAACGCGACTGGGACACTCTGGGCGTGCGCTCAGCGCAGAGAGTGGTGTATCGCCCGGACGGCTCGGTGGAGCAGCGGCAGTATGCCCCCCAGGTGCAAACCTCGTGGTCACTGATCTATTCGCTGATGCGCTCGACGATCCGCGATATTCATTATCATAAAAACCATGTACTTACGGATGTAGCGTTTCCTGACAACCAGCACGTCACCGCCATCTTTGAAGGCGGCGCCAAGGAGACCGGGGATCTGCTGATCGGTGCTGATGGCAACGGTTCTTTTGTGCGCAATCTGCTGTGGAAAGACACGCCCGAATACGCAGGGTATATCGCATGGCGCGGGCTGGTTGCCGAAAACGACATGCCTGAGCTGGCCAGACAGCAGCTTCACGGCGATTTTGCCTTCGCCAGCAACGCGGGCTCGCACATTCTGGGCTATCTGGTGCCGGGGGCGGATAACGATTTACGGCCAGGCCACCGTTTTTACAACTGGGTCTGGTACCGGGTCGTCGGTGATGCGCAGCGGGAAGCGATCATGACGGGAACAGACGGTGTTGCGCGAAGCTATTCCGTGCCGGAAGGGCTGCTGGCCGCACGCTGGAAAGCGCATCTGATGGACGAAGCACAGCGGCTACTCCCGCCCGGCTTCCGCGAAATTGTACAGGCGACAAAGGAGCCCTTTGCCCAGGCGATACGCGATCTCGCCGTCGATAAGATGGTGAAGGGTAGGGTGATTTTACTGGGTGACGCCGCCTCTGTTCCCCGGCCCCATACCGCGGCGAGCACCTCCAAAGCGGCCGCCAACGCCCTGGCGTTAGGCGATGCCCTGCAAGCCTGGCCGGATGACACGGATAAGGCCCTGGCTGAGTGGGAAAGGGAACAAATTTTTCGCGGCAAGTATTTACGCGAAATGGGGATGAAGATAGGGGATCGACTGCTTTTCGGCCGGGCATAATCGGGAACCATCAAGCATCACCCCAGGGGGCCGTGCAGGCTCCCTGGCCCGTTTTACATTCCTCCGTCAGATCTGCAAAATAGCCCCCTCACTTTTCGATAAAGATCATCCCGATGAAGAAATCATTGCTCTGTGCGCTCCTTTTCTGCCTGTCCGGTTCCGCATTGGCCACTACGCCGGAGGCGGCGCAGGTCGCGCAGGTGGTTAACCCCACCATCACGGCGTTGATGAAGGCGCAGGCGATCCCGGGTATGGCGGTGGCGGTGATTTATCAGGGCAAACCCTACTTCTTCACCTGGGGGCAGGCGGATGTCGCCGGGAACAAGCCCGTCACCCGCCAGACGCTGTTTGAACTCGGCTCGGTAAGCAAAACCTTTACCGGGGTGTTGGGCGGCGATGCGGTAGCGCGCGGAGAGATTGCGCTCAGCGATCCTGCCAGCAAGTACTGGTCTGCGTTATCGGGCAAGCAGTGGGAAGGGATCACGCTTCTGCATCTGGCGACCTATACCGCAGGCGGCCTGCCGCTACAGGTACCGGACAGCGTCACCGATACCGCATCGCTGGAAAAATATTACCAGGCCTGGCAGCCAGAATGGGCTCCGGGGACCAGGCGCCAGTATGCCAATGCCAGTATTGGCCTGTTTGGCGCCCTGGCGGTGAAACCTTCGAAAATGAATTTTGAGCAGGCGCTCACCCATCGGGTGCTGAAACCGCTAAACCTCTCCCATACGTGGATCGCTGTTCCGGAAAATGAGCGGGCGAACTATGCCTGGGGCTACCGGGACGGCAAGGCGGTGCACGTCTCACCGGGCATGCTCGATGCAGAAGCCTACGGGGTGAAAACCTCCATTGTGGATATGGCGGGCTGGCTACAGGCCAACCTCCGGCCGGATGGCATTCAGAATGCGTCCCTGAAAAAAGGGGTGGCGATCGCCCAGTCACGCTACTGGCAAATGGGGGAGATGTATCAGGGGCTGGGCTGGGAGATGCTGAACTGGCCGGTGACATCCCAAACGCTGGAGGCCGGGGCGGATAACAAGTACGCCCTGGCGGCGCGGGATGCCGTGGCCATCACCCCGGCGCAGCCGCCGGTAAAGGCCTCATGGGTGCATAAAACCGGGGCGACCGGCGGGTTTGGCAGCTACATCGCCTTTATCCCGGAGAAGGATCTCGGCATTGTGATGCTGGCGAATAAAAATTACCCCAATCCGGAGCGGGTGAAGGCGGCGTATCACATTCTGGACGCGTTGCAGTAATGACGGAGGCCTGCTTCGGCAGGCTTTTTTATGCGCCTGAACGGTTAATCTGCAACACCAGCTCCGCCATGCTTTTCGCGTCCATCTTCTCCATCACCCGCGCCCGGTGAACCTCCACCGTGCGGAGCGCGATATGCATCTTTAGCGCAATATCTTTATTCATCAGGCCGGCGGCGACCCAGTGTGCCACCTCTTTCTCTTTTGGCGTCAGCGTGGCGTAGCGCAGCCTGAGTTCGTTGGTCTGTGTCAGGCGCGCTGAGTGGGCGTAACCTTTCTCAATGGCCGCCGTCAGGGCCCCGGCGGCGACGGGTTTCTGTAAAAAATCGACCGCGCCAGACTGGATCTCTTGGACGGCCATCGGTACGTCGCCGTGCCCGGTGAGAAAGATCACCGCCAGGGTGCTGTTGGCCTCGCGCATGGCCTGAAAAAGCGCATGCCCGTCCATCTCCGGCATCCGCATATCCAGCAGCGCGACCCCCGTCGTCCCGAGCGGGGCTTCGCGCAGAAACAGCTCACTCCGGTTCCAGCACCGGACGCTGTGGCCCAGGCTCTCCAGTAAATAGCAACAGGCGCTGGTGACCGCCTCGTCGTCGTCAACTAAATGAATCATTACGCTTTTCCGTTGTGTTCGCCGATCGCAAAGGTAAGGGTCACGCGCGTCCCGTCGCTCCCGTCCGGCGCGCGGTGGTTGTTTACGCTGATATCGCCATTAACGCCACGCAGCAGCCGCTGGCAGATAACCAGCCCCAGGCCCATGCCCGTTTTTTTACCGGAATGGAAGGGGCGAAACAGCTCAGCGAGCTGTTCCGCAGGGACGCCGCCGGCATCATCCTGCAGGGTTATCCGGTGCTGCTGCTCATCGCGATCCAGGTCAATCCACAGGTTGCTGGCACCCGCCTGCACCGCGTTCAAAATGATATTTGCCAGCACCTGCTCCAGCACCACCGGCGGCAGAAAGAGCATAACGGTTTGGTGGCGGGTCAGATGTACGGCAAGGCCGGGCGCGGCCTTCTCCAGCTGCAGGAGGGTCAGTACCTGCCTGAGGGTCCCGGCAACATCGCAGGGGGTCACACTTTCCGTCGCCTGTTCACTCTGTCGCGCCGGGTTAGCCCACTCCCGCAGGTGGCGGATGATCAACCCGCAGCGTTCGGCCTGCGATTCAATATTGACCAGCGCCTTTTCGACCGCGGCACGGTTTTCAGCCGCGGACAGATGGTTCAGCCCGCCCTGGGCATACATGCGGATGGCCGCCAGCGGCTGGTTGAGCTCGTGGGCAAAACCGGAGGCCATCTCCCCCAGAATGCTCATCTGTCGGGCCTGCTCCAGGGTCTGCTGCTGGGCGAGCAGCTGGCTGTTTGCCTGCTCCAGCGCCCTGCCACGGCGATTCACCAGCACCATCACCCAGCCATAGTTGGCGATAAACAGCACCACCAGCAGTAAACACAGCCCGATAGCCAGCCGGTGCTGGCGCATCCAGTCGATCACCGTCTGCCCGATCCGCTGCTGCTCCGGGTGGCGGTTGAGTTCCCGCAGCAGGGCTTCGGTATCGCTGGTGGAGGTCGGAGCCCCCCAGCGGGGCGAACTCAGCAGGGCCCGGGTCACCGCGTCTGCCACCCGGTCGTCCACGCCGGGCAGCGCGGCAAACGACCAGTCAGGGTAGAGCGGGGTGCTGGTCAGGCAGTGAAAGGCGACGTTTTTTTGCAGCAGCACGCGAAACTGGCTTTTGTCGATCAGCCCCTCGCTGTCCATGCTCTCGAGTAAACAGACCGGCACGATGGCGGCCTGAATAGCGTCTTCACGCAGCAGATAGAGCAGGGCATCGGCCGGAAAACCGACAAAGCGCACCTTGCTGTCATCCACCTGTAACCCGGCATCACGCAGCGCCCGGTAGCCCAGCAGATAGCCGCCAAAAGCCTGCGCATCCACCGCTCCCAGCGTTCTTCCGGCCAGATCCTGTGGGCGGGTGATGCTGCTGGTGCTGCGCACCAGTATGGCGCTGCCGGTGGTCATGCTCTCCACGGCGGATCCCTGCCCGGAGCGCAGCGATGACAGCCAGCGCAGATGGTAGTGGCTGTTGAGCTGGACAAACTGCCCCGGGTTGGTCAGCACAAACTGGATGGTGCCCTGGTTTACCGCCTCGCGCATGCCGTTGAGATCCAGCGGCAGCAGGCGGAAGTGGGCATCGGGCACGGCGTGATTAAGCGAGTCGACCAGCGGCTGCCAGTGGGTGCGGGTGGCGGTTTCACCGCGTAAGGCCAGGATGCCGATGGTCCAGTCGGCTGCCAGCAGCGGGGAGGTGAGGCCGGTAACGATCAGGAACAAAAGGATTTTTACGCTGCGCTCCATGCAATACCTGCCCCTTTCTTTTGCGTTAGATCAAGCCCATCGGGTTTATGTGGTTAACCACAATAGTGAGCGACCCGGCCAGATTTTTAGACTGTAAATAACCACATTTGGTCAGGTAATACCATCCCTGATCGTTTTCTTATGCGCACTGAGTGGAGGGCAACATGGACATCAGTAAGCGCCAGTTTTTACAGAAAATGGGCGTTGTCACGGCCGGCGCAGCGCTGGTTCCGCTGGCAGAGGCAGAGATAGCGTTCGGCCCTGAGCGGCATGGCGGTTCCGACCAGCATCGCTACGCCATGCTTATCGATCTGCGCCGCTGCATCGGCTGCCAGTCCTGTACGGTAAGCTGCGCCATTGAGAACCAGACGCCGCAAGGGGCGTTCCGCACCACCGTCAGTCAGTATCAGGTCCGGCTTGCCGATAGCGACGAGGTGACCAACGTGCTGCTGCCCCGGCTGTGCAACCATTGCGATAACCCGCCCTGCGTGCCGGTGTGCCCGGTGCAGGCCACCTTCCAGCGCAAGGACGGCATTGTGGTGATCGACAACACCCGCTGCGTGGGCTGCGCCTACTGCGTGCAGGCCTGCCCGTATGATGCCCGCTTTATCAACCATACCACCCAGACGGCGGATAAATGCACCTTCTGCGCGCACCGCCTCGAAGCCGGGCTGCTGCCGGCCTGTGTGGAATCCTGCGTGGGAGGCGCCCGGATCGTCGGCGACCTGAAAGATCCCCGCAGCACCCTGAGCCGGATGCTAGCGACGCACCGGGACGAAATCAAGGTGCTGAAGCCGGAAAATAACACCCGACCGCAGGTTTTCTATCTCGGCCTGGATGAGGCCTTTGTCTCGCCGCTGCAGGGCCGCGCCCGACCCGCACTCTGGCAGGAGGTGGAATATGATCATTGATGAGATGCTGGCTCAACCCCAGGCCATCACCTGGCTGCCCTGGGCCGTGCAGTACTTTTTCTTTATCGGGATTGCCTCCTGCGCCGTCCTGCTGGCCTGCGCGGCCCGCTGGCTGCGACACCGGCACAGCGAGCGGTTTGAGCGGGTGTGCCTGTTCATCGCGCTGACCTGCGGGATCACCGCCCCGCTGGCGCTGACCGCCGACCTGCACCAGACCGCGCGCTTCTGGCACTTTTACGCCTGGCCGACCCCCTGGTCATGGATGCCCTGGGGCGCGCTCTTTTTACCACTGTTCACTCTGCTGCTGGGGCTGTGGTTCTTACTGTTTCACCTGCGCAAAAGCAATACCCGGCTGCTGCGCGGGCTGGCGCTGGCGGCGGCGCTGACCGCCATCGGGTTGCTGCTCTATACCGGGCGGGAAGTCTCCGTGGTGCGCGCCAGGCCGGTGTGGTTCAGCTACTGGCTCCCGGTGGCGATGTTCTTCAGCGCCATGAGCGCGCTGCTGGCGCTGCTCGGTCTTGTGATGCGCGACCTCGCCCGGCGGCTGGCGCAGGGGCAGGTTATGGCCCTCGTCCTGCTCGGGGCGGTGATGCTGGCGTGGTCTCTGGGCGATACCCTGTCGGGGGAAGCGCTGCGCCAGCAGTGGCTGCTCGGCGGTGACATCCGCCTTTACCTGCTTACCCTGATGCTGCTGTGGGCGGCGGCGCTGACAGTCTCGTTGTATGCCAGTCGGTATCAGCCCCCGTTCTTTATCACCCTCGCAAGCGCGCTGCTGGTGGCGATCCTCTGCTGGACGCTGCGCTGGGCGGTGCTGATGGGGGGGCAAATTATCCCGAAATACAACGCCCTGACAAATGACTATTCCCTGCCGATGGGCACCGACGGCCTGCTGGCGATTATCGGCACTTTCGGCCTGTGGCTGGCCCTGATGATTATCCTCGGGGAGTGCGTGACCTGGCTTTCAAGGAGATATCAGCATGCCTAAATTATCCCGCCGTCAATGGCTGAAAATCGGCGTGGCCGCCGGGGGTTTTGCCGCGTTCGGTCTGAGCTATCGCGATGTTGCACAACGGGCCCTCGAGGGGCTGGTCAACGGCACCTCCGGCAAGGTGACCCGCGACCGGATCCACGGCAACTCGCTCCCGCCGGAAGGCAGCGTCCATAACGGCTGGCAGAACACGCCCGGCCAGGCGGTCTCCATGACCCAGTGCTTTGGCTGCTGGACGCTGTGCGGCATCCGGGTGCGGGTGGACAAGCAGGCGAACCAGGTGCTGCGCATCGCCGGTAACCCCTGGCATCCGCTCTCCCATGAGAAACCGTTCCCCAGCAGCATGCCGTTTGCCGGAGCGATGTCCCGCCTTGCCGGAGAAAGCGGGCTCGGGTCCCGCTCCACCGCCTGCGCGCGCGGTGCCACCCTGCTGGAAAGCCTGACCAGCCCCCTGCGGCTCCTCACCCCGATGAAGCGCGCGGGCAAACGCGGCGAGGGCAAATGGCAACGCATCAGTTTTGAGCAGCTGATCGAAGAGGTGGTGGAGGGCGGTAACCTGTTCGGCGAGGGGCACGTGGACGGGCTGCGCGCCATTCGCGATCTCACCACCCCGGTGGATGCCCGCCATCCCGCCTGGGGGCCGAAGGCCAATCAGCTGCTGGTGACCAACACCAGCGATGAGGGGCGGGACGGTTTCCTGCGCCGTTTTGCCCTCAACAGCTTCGGCTCGAAGAACTTTGGTGCCCACGGGGCCTACTGCGGCCTGGCCTACCGCGCCGGGTCCGGGGCGCTGATGGGCGATCTGGATAAAAACCCGCACGCCAAACCGGACTGGGAAAACGTCGAGTTTGCCCTGTTTATGGGCACCTCGCCGGCCCAGTCGGGTAACCCCTTCAAGCGTCAGGCCCGCCAGCTTGCCAGCGCCCGGCTGCGGAAATTCAATTACGTGGTGGTCTCGCCGGCCCTGCCGCTGACCACGGTGCTGGCCGACGATCGCGGCCACTGGCTGGCGGTTAAGCCCGGTTCGGACTCGGCGCTGGCGATGGCGATGATCCGCTGGATCATCGATAACGAGCGCTATACCGCAGAGTATCTGACGCTCACCAGCCGCGAGGCGATGGCGCGTGCCGGGGAGAAGAGCTGGAGTAACGCCACCTGGCTGGTCATTACCGATGAAGCGCACCCTCTGGCGGGCCAGCATTTACACCTTTCCCATCTGAACGGCGGCGACGGGCAGGGGGATGAGGCGCTGGTGGTGAACGAGGCGGGCGAGCTGGTGCCCGTCAGCCAGTGCGATCGCGGCGCGCTTTACGTGACGCAGCAGGTCACCCTGCACGACAGCACCCTGGTGACGGTGAAAAGCAGTTTTCAGTGTCTGAAAGAGTCGGCCCACCGCTTCAGCCTGGCGCAGTACAGCCAGCAGTGCGGGGTGGCGGTGGATCAGATCGTCGCCCTGGCCACGACCTTTACAGGCTACGGGCGCAAGGCGGCGGTAGTGACCCACGGCGGCATGATGTCCGGGAACGGGTTCTACAACGCCTGGGCGGTAATGATGCTCAACGTGCTGCTGGGGAACATGAGCCTCAGCGGCGGGGTGTTTGTCGGCGGCGGGAAATTCAACGGCGAGGTGAACGGGCCCTGCTACAACCTGGAGCAGTTCCCCGGCAAGGTGGCGCCCAAAGGGCTCAATATCGCCCGCAGCAAAGCCGACTACGCCCAATCGGAGGAGTATCAGGCGAAGATCGCCGCAGGCCAGTCGCCGTGGCCTGCCCGTGCCCCCTGGTATCCCTTTGTCGCCGGGCAGCTGACCGAGCTGCTGCCCTCCGCGCTGGAGGGCTACCCCTATCCGCTGAAGGCGTGGATCTCCAACATGACCAACCCGCTGTACGGCGTCCCGGGGCTGCGGGGGGTGATTGAGGAGCGCCTGGCGGATCCGCAGCGCCTGCCGCTGTTTATCGCCATCGATGCTTTCATGAATGAGACCACCGCCCTGGCGGACTATATCGTGCCGGATACGCATAATTTCGAAAGCTGGGGATTCAGCGCCCCGTGGGGCGGCGTGGCGAGTAAAACCACCACCGCGCGCTGGCCGGTGGTGGCCGCCGCGACGGCGAAAACCGCCGGGGGCGAGCCGGTTTCCATGGAGGCCTTCTGCATTGCGGTGGCCACACGAATGCAGCTCCCGGGGTTTGGCGATAACGCCATCCCGGATGCGCAGGGGGAGATGCACCCGCTACACCGCGCGGAGGATTACTACCTGCGCGCCGCCGCCAATATCGCCTTTGCCGGGCAGAAACCGCTGCCCGGAGCCAACGAGCAGGACATCCTGTTATCCGGGGTGGATCGCATCTTCCCGGCCATCAAACAGACCCTAACGGCCCGGGAGGCGCTACCGGTGGCGTTTCTCTACAGCCGGGGAGGGCGGTTTGCGCCGGATGCCTCGGGCCGCTCAGGGGAGACGGTGGGAACCGAATGGGCTAAACCGCTGCATATCTGGAACCCGCAGGTCGCGGCATACAAACACGCCATTACCGGCGAGCGCTTCAGCGGCTGCCCGACCTGGTATCCGGCCCGCCTGTCAGATGGCCGGGCTCTGGAGGCGGTCTACCCGCCAGCGGAGTGGCCGATGCAGCTGATGTCGTTTAAATCAAATGTGATGAGCAGCTCAAGCACCGTCGTGGAACGGCTGCACCACGTGAAGCCGACGGGGCTGGTGGCGATCCACCCGCAGGATGGCGCGCGGTTTGGCCTGCAGCACGGCGATCTCGCCCGAATACGGACGCCGGGCGGTAGCGTGGAGGCGCAGGTGAGTTTACTCTCCGGGGTGATGCCAGGGGTGATTGCCATGGAGCATGGTTACGGGCACAAAGAGATGGGGGCGCGGCAACACTGGCTGGATGGTGAGCCGATGGCGCAGCGAAGCCAGATTGCTTCTGGGGTGAATCTCAACGATCTCGGTTTTGCCGATCCCACCCGTAAGGTGCCCGGTCCGTGGCTGGAGTGGGTGACGGGCTCCTCGGTGCGCCAGGGGTTACCGGCCAGGATAGAGAAAGTGTGATCCGGTACGGTAAGTGAAGGGCCGACTACAGGGGCGGTCTTTTCCCCCTCATCCTTAAAGGAGAGGGGGAGAGGCAGGTTATTTATTGATACTTTATCTGGTCATTGCAAACGGCAGTACCAGCCTTCGCCTCAGCAGGTAAACGCCTTCTCCTTCGCCAGCAGGAACGGGCGCAAATAGGCCACGGTATTCGACAGCGGGATCGCCTCATCCGCGAGATTGATCTTCAGCACGTCGCGAATATAGGTCCGGCGGGTCACAATCCGCGCCCATACATCCGGATAGAGCGTCTGGATTTTGCGTTGCAGCGCCGGGTCAGCCAGCGCGATGCTCTCCTCGGCGCTCACCCCGGTGTAGCCCGGTACGGAGGGGATAATGTCGATCTGCAGGATCATCCCGCTTTTCAGCGTCTCGGTGGAGTGAGGATAAATGGGGGAGGACATCCACTCTTCATCGGCGCTGAGATGCCCGGGATTGAGGTGCCAGCCATACTGCGTTTTGTTGAGCACCTTTTCGATATGGGCGTACATCTCGCCGCCCGGCATCCCGATGCGGATAGTCTCAAGCCAGCTGACGACCGCCGCAAAATAGGGCTTCGCCACCCGATCGAGATAATCTTTCTGCGCTTCAGGCAGCTCGCTCTCGTCGGCAATCACAAACCCGGTCCGGCTCGATAGCCCGCCTTTAAATCCGGTGGTCATCGACAGCGGCTGGCCGCGCTCCAGCTTTTTATACGTGGGGTAAAAATTCGCTTTCTCAAAACGCTGCCCGGCGGCGGCAATGGTCACCACCGTCTGATACTGGCCTTCCGCCGCGAGCAACGCCCCCAGCTCGGTTTCGCGGATCCCCGGCTCCACCGCGTTCATGGCATTCAGCATGCAGCCTGAGGCCAGATTAGCGCCATATTCGTAATGGGCGATTTCGTTCTCGTTGTTGGTCACTCGGGCACCGTTATCGCCGCCGATAAACAGGTGCGCGGCATTCTCCAGCTGCGCGTCGGTGCTGTTTTTGAGCGCCTCGACAATAAAGTACGGCAGATCGAAGAGGTGTTTATTATCGGCCCCTGTAGCGGTAAACATTTTCCAGCCCACAAGACCCATTTTGCCGAGCCGGTGAAGGCCGATGTCCCTGAACAGCGTCTCCAGCGAGGTCTCATTGTCCATCGGCTGATTGGGCAGCGAGAAATACGGACAGTGCTTCAGGGTGACCGGGAGCCGCGAATGCTGCGCCATCTTCAGGTTTTCATTGCCCAGAATTGCCGTAGCAGCGCCCGACTTATCAAGGATCAGCAGCCCCTCCTCGAAGCGGGGTACAAACCCGGTCAGGTACTCGAAGTTACCCCCGTGCTCCTTGTCGGCATAAATCACGAGGGCGTCATAGCCTGCCTCGTTCATGCGGGTCAGCACCTTATTTTTACGCTCAAGCAGGGTGGCATCGGTGAGCAATACCGGGGCCACCCCGGTGAACTGGCGCGGTGCCGGGATGGTCTGCAACTGGATCATCATTTACCTCATCGTCAGAAAGCGGGGAAGTCAGGCCCTTTTTTGCGCGTGGACCCGCAGGGTGGAAGCTGGCGAATTCACCAGCTTATTTGCCGGCCGCACCGGGCGGCGCACCAGTTCCCCCTGGCAGTTGGGACAGCGATGGTTAAGATGGGTTTCGGCGCAGGCGGCGCAGAAGGTGCATTCGAAGGAGCAGATTCTGGCGTCCAGGGCGTCAGGGGGCAGGTCACAGTCACACCATTCACAGTTCGGGCGAAGTTCAAGCATAGTTTCTTTCCTTTCAGCAGGCTGCGTCTGCTTCACTATGCCAGAGAGACCCTAACCCCGCGACAGCTGTGTCGCAGGGTTGAGATCAGCGTCCACGCTGGCCGCCTGGATGTACGAGTACGGCGACCCGCTTAAGCGTTAACCCTCAGCGGGGCAGATAGCGCGGCGCCGGTTCTCCGGTGCGGGCGCTGGCAAACAGCGCCAGCCGCGCCTCTTCGTAGCGCGCCCACAGGGTTTCGTCGTGCATCGGCGGAATGGTGATCAACTCCCCCTGATCCAGCCCCGCCAGCGCTGCGTCCACCATATTGTCGGTAGTCATCACCGATCCGGCGGGCAGATCGTCAGCAGTGATGCCGGACAGCCCCCAGATTTCGGTGGCGGTGGCTGCCGGTAATACCGCCTGGATCCGCACCTGGCTGTCGGCAAACTCCTCCTGCAACCCGCGCGTAAAATTCAGCACCCAGGCTTTGGTGGCGCTGTAGAGCGCGCTGCCCGCCCGGGCATGAATCGACAGCACCGAGGCGATGTTAATCAGGGTGCCGCGGTTGTTCTGCGCCAGCCGCGGCAGCAGGGCATAGGTGAGGCGCATCAGGGCAGTAGTGTTGAGCATGTTGATTGCCTGATGTTGCACCACATCTCCCGCGAGGAAGGGGGCCATCTGCGCGGTGCCGGCATTGTTGATCAGGGTATCGATAGCGGTATTGCTGCGCAGGATCTCCTCCACGGCACGGATCCCGGTTTCATCGGTAAGATCCGCCGTCAGGGTGGTAACCTTCACCCCGTAGCGCTGCTCCAGCTGTTCCGCCAGCGCCAGCAGGCGCGCTTCCCGGCGGGCCACCAGTACCAGATCGTAACCGCGGGCGGCGAGACGGTCGGCGTAGACCGCGCCAATCCCGGAAGATGCACCTGTAATCAAAGCCGTAGAACGTTGCGTACTCATTGTGATACCTCGGAATGCGTTAATTGGTTTCAACATAAAACTAAATAAAGCCTGCGCTATATGGTTTTATAATGCAACCAATTGTGGAAGGTTTTTTTATCTTTGCGAAGGGGAAAGGGCGGGAAAGTTGTGTCATTTGCCCAAAAAATCAGCGTTATTTTCAGGCAAAATAACGACATGCAGCAAAGCGTGATCGTTACACTCACAGAAAAGAAACAGCGGTGCTAATTTTGCAAAACAACAAACCATAAAAGGATGACGTTATGATCTCCCGCACTTTACCTCTGTGGGCTGCCGCCGCTGTGGCGAGCCTGATACCGCTTCACGCCGTCCAGGCCGCGAGTTCCGTTAAATTTCCCGATAAAGTCTGTAAGGTCACCGACTACGGCGCGGAGGGCCATCGATTACAGATTGCTCTCAACACCGGGGCTATTCAAAAAGCAATTGACGACTGCGCTGCCGCAGGCGGCGGAACCGTGCTGGTACCCAAAGGCAATTTTTTGACCAACCCGCTCTTTCTGCGCAATAACATCCAGCTGAAGCTGGAGAAAGATGCCACCCTGGTGGCGTCAACCGAAGTTGCGGCTTATCGTGCCGATGAAAAATCAAAATATGCCGAAGCGGAAAACGGCTGGCTGCCGTTTATCAGCATCGCGGATGCGCAAAATGTCGCTATCGTCGGCGAAGGCACTATCGACGGTCAGGGCGCCGTGTGGTGGGAGCGCTGGCGGGAAAACATCCGCGCGACAGGTAAGAAGGGCGGGACCGATCGGCCACGGCTGATTTATATTACGCGCTCGAACAACGTGCTTATCGATGGGGTCACACTGACCCATTCGCCGAGCTTCCACGTGGTGACGCGCTATGCGCACGATGTCGATATTAACGGGACGCGCATTCTCTCCCCCTGGCATGCACCAAATACCGACGCCATCGATCCTATCGACAGCCAGAACATTCGTATCACCAATAACTATATTGACTGCAACGACGATCACATCGCCATCAAAGCGGAAAAAGCGGACCCACGCTTCCCGGATGGCGTGGTGGATAATATCTATATTGCCAATAACACCCTGAAGCAGGGACGCGGGATCTCCATCGGCAGCGAGAGTGCGGGCGGGGTGAATAACGTGCTGGTGGAAAACAACACCTTCGAGGGGTCGATGTACGGCATCCGCATCAAAAGCCCGCGCGGTAAGGGGGGCGAGGTGAAAAACATCGTTTACCGCAATACCAAAATGCACAACGTCGAAGTGCCCCTGGTCTTCTCCGCCTACTATAAAGCCGCGCCTATTGTTGAGGCAGAGGTTGACAAGCTGCTGCAGGCGGGCGGTTTTACCCTCGGGGAGCAGATCTATCCGCCGGACAGCGATCCGAAACAGCCCTTCGACAAACACACCACCCCGCACTTCAGTAACATCACTGTGGAGAACTTAACGTCTACCGGTGACAGCAAGGCGGCAGCCTATATTATTGGCACCCCGGAAGCCCCACTCAGCGGTTTCCATTTCACCAACGTCAATATTGAAGCCGCTCAGGGGCTGCGCATTCGCAATGCCGAACTGGAGACTAAAGGACTCAGCCTGAAGGTGAAAGAGGGGCCGACGATCCGCCAGGATGCGGGCGCTATCGTCCGCGAATAACCTGAAAGCCAGGACAACTGCGGCGGGATCTGCGCAACGCCCCCTCCTGAGGGAGGGGGAGCAACCCACGCAGAAAACATAAATGCCCTTCCGGGCATTTATGTTTTAACTGGATGTATCCTGTCAGATACCGATTAGTGCCAGAACAGCGCAATCAGAATAATGATTGGGATCGGGACGCCTAAAAAGAACAGTAGTAATGAGCGCATGTAAACCTCCTGCTTAATTAAGTATTAAAGATCGCGTTGACGGCCACCGAAGGTCGCACACAGGCTGGCGACGAAAGCACCCGCCAACAGAGAAATAAATGTCCAGAGCATGAGATAGCTTGTCGTTTTACGTGCGGTATCAGCCGCCTGTTGAGCTTTCTCTTTCGTCTCTTTTAATTTCGCCTGGGCTTTGTCGTACGTGGTTTGTACCCGCTGTTCAGCCTCTTGCTGACTGATACCGGTACGTTGAGCAATCAGCTGCGCGACATACTGACGATCTTCCTGAGGTAACTGGCCGGTGGTGATACTGTTGGTGAAAATACCGGTCACTTCATTCAGCTGAGCAGGGGTGAGCTCCTGCTGAGGCGCGGAGGGTGCCGGCGTAGCGGGAGCCGCTGCTGGCGCATCCGGGGATACTGACGTATCAGGTGTCGCAGCCGGGGCACCCGGACGGAACATCGAATTAACGAAATACGCCATTGGGGAACCGGAACCTTCAGATGATGCGTTCGCCATACCCGCCGCGCCGCCTACCGTGGCTGCGGCAGCCCCGCCTGCTACGGAACCCACGACCTTCGCGCTTCCTCCCACAATGGAGCTCACGGTGGAGGTTAACAGCATTGCCGAGACCAGCGCAGCCACCGCCCAGGCCAAAAATCCATGCGCAGTATCGCGGAAGTAAATTTCATTGGTATGGGTAGAAACCCATTTGGTGCGCAGTCGCCCGGCTAAATAGCCTCCCATACCGGACGCCACGATCTGCGTGAACGTCAGCCAACCTATTGCCGCAATACCAACCGTACCGGCTTCGAGCCCCTCGTTTTCCCATGGCGAGACGGAAGTCAGGCCTAGCCCGGCGCCCAGCATCAGCAGGATCAACGACAAGGAAGCCGCCGCCGCCGCGCCAGCAAAGATGGCGCCCCATGATACGGCACTACTGCTGCTCGCGTCGGGCAGGGGCAGACGCGGATCAACATACTGAGTGTTAGCAGTGGAATGATCGTGAATGTGAGTCATAGCTGTTGTCCTTTAAATAATCTTATGCCGGAACGCAGGTCTGTTATGCGTTCAGTACCAGGAACTGATTGAAAAAACAGGAATCATTATCAACTTCAACATTGAAACGCTTTCAGGACCGATCGATACAACTTATAACGAGATCATCGCTAAAAGTTTAAGAAAATAAAACAGCTGAAAATTGAATATAGAAATCTAATCAATGATCTTATGATAGTTGATAATTTTGCACCGGGCACGTTTTGATCCAAAGAAATAAGCGTACCGGCAGCGGTGATGCTTGAGTAAAGAATTTCCCGCACAATCTACGCGCCTGCAATAATATTCAGGACGGGGTGCCGTACTCATTAAAAATCCGTTACCGCTTAAGGTAACGGATTTTATAATATTCCTTACTGTTCATCAGGCGCGCCGGATTTAATAAACCGCTACGCGACGCCGGTACCACCGTCGGAGCACCAGACCTGACCTGAGGCATAAGAGCAACTTTCGGACGCCAGCAGAACATACAGAGGGGCAATTTCAACCGGCTGGCCTGGTCTTCCCAGCGGGGTATCAGCACCAAACTGCTGCACCTTCTCCTGAGGCTGTCCGCCGCTGGATTGCAGTGGCGTCCAGTATGGGCCCGGGGCCACGGCATTCACCCGAATGCCTTTCGGACCCAGCTGTTTTGCCAGGGATTTCGTGAACGCCACGTTGCAGGCTTTGGTCTGGGCATAATCCAGCAGAATTTCGCTGGGCTTGAAGGCCTGAACCGAGGAGGTGTTAATGATCGCCGCGCCTTCCGTGAGGTGACGCAGCGCGGCGCGCGTGATCCAGAAGGGGGCATACACGTTGGTTTTGAAGGTGGCGTCGAACGCGGCTGTCGTCAGCTCTTCAATGGACTCGCAATACTGCTGTCGGCCGGCATTGTTAACCAAAATATCGAGACCGCCCAGTTCACTCACTGCCCGTTCAACCAGGGTATCGCAAAACGACTCTACCCGAATATCACCGGGGATAGCGACGGCTTTACGCCCTTCAGCCTGAATAAGCGCGATAACGGCCGCAGCATCAGTTTCTTCTTCCGGTAAATAACCAATGGCCACATCGGCACCTTCGCGGGCATAAGCGATTGCGACGGCGCGTCCAATACCGGAGTCACCACCGGTAATAAGTGCTTTTTTACCTGCAAGTTTCCCGGATCCGATATAACTTGTCTCGCCGTGATCGGGAATTGGCTTCATTTCTGATGCCAGTCCGGGCATTTGTTGTGGCTGCTCCACAAAGGGTGGACGTGGGTAGTGTTTTGAAGTGGTGTTTCCTGATGTCATCCCGGCCTCCTTAGTTATTGAATATAAATAATAGCCATTGTGACAAGAGACACATTTCCGGACGGCATAATTCGGACTATTCTTCTTTTGGATATATTTTTGCTTTTTCTCTCTTTATGACATACCCAAAAATAAGCGACGTCATCAGGCGGTAAAACCGCGTGTAAAGCCTGTCGCTGATACCGGGGCGATTAAGGCTTCTCCGAGTGGTATTAACCCGGTACAATTAAACGGGACTTGAATAGATTAGCAAGAGGGTTGCATGATAAGAAAAAACAGGATCGTTGTGGGTTACTCGTTATCCGTTTTAGAGCGAACTCAGGCCAGCAAGCTCATCCACGATCATAAAAAAGAATATCTCAAACCCTACGGTTATATTTCTCTCATTCAAAAGGCTGCGGTCGCTATTTTAGCGGTAGCGGTTTTATTTAATGTGATTACTTTGCTGCAGTTTAGCCTGAGAACCACGCTGGACAGTGATTTTCTGGCAAGAACAAAAATGTTCAGTATTGCTCTGCTGGTGCTGTTTGGCGTCGCGTTGGCCCTGTTTAAACTCTATGACGTGCTGATGAATAACGCCATGCAGAAGCAGCAACCGGTTGAGCAGGAGGACGCCGGGATCTTACAAAAAGTTAAATTAAACCGATTTTTTGTCGAAACTATTACTCCTAACGCCAGCGGTAAGATCTACTGGAAAAACGTTAAGGACTGCTACAGGAAAAATGGGTTTATTTTTATCCATATGAAGAATGATAATTGTGTGGTTATTCCGGAACGGGTTTTTGCTTCTGCCGGTGAAGCAGCGGAAGTGTTTGACTTTATCAACGTGCAGATAGCGCAAAATAAATAAACCATGACAACCCAACAGCAGTTCAGCTTTACCACACGCCCGCTGGTGCCCTTTGCCCATGATTACACCCACGGCGAAACGGAGCCCTGGCACAGCCATACCTGCGCTCAGCTCCTGCATACCCTGAGTGGAGTGGTGCGCGTGGAGACCGCGCAGGGCTTCTGGATTGTGCCGCCGGGGCGCGGCGTCTGGCTGCCTGCCGGGACGCAGCATCGCCTGCTGATCACCGGCAACGTGGCGGCCCGGACGCTGTTTATCGATCCTTTTGCCCGGGCGGATTTGCCGTCGGTTTGCCAGGTGGTGCAGATTTCGACCCTGCTGCGCGAGCTGATCATCGCCTCGCTGCAATTGCCGGAGAGCTATGCGGCGGGTAGCCGGGCGGAGCGCATTTATGAGCTGATCCTCGATGAAATCCGCGGGATAAGCGTGCTGCCGTTCAATCTTCCTGAGCCTCAGTCACCCGCGCTGCTGGCGCTGTGCCGCCAGATCCAGGCCGACCCAGGCATCCGCTGGACCACGGCGCGGGTTGCCAGTCAGTTAAATATCAGCGAGCGCACCCTGCTGCGGCACTTTCGCCAGCAGACCGGGCTGGCGTTCAGCGAATGGCTGCGCCGGGCGCGGCTGATGGAGGCGCTGAACCGCCTGGCGCAGGGGCAGTCCGTGCTCCGGGTGGCGCTGGATCTCGGCTATGAGAGCCACAGCGCCTTCAGCGCCATGTTCCGCCGCACCCTCGGCGTGGCCCCGAGCGACTACTTCCAGCCGGAGTCGCTCTCCGGCAGCGCGTTCAGCAAGGCCTGAAGCGACGCCCGGGAAACATCGTTGTCGATGCCGGTTCCCCAGCGGCTCGCTCCTTGCTTAGAACTGCAGCGAATATAGGCCGCCGACCGGCTTTCGCTGCATCTGCCGAGCGTGTGCTCGTGATAATCCTCGATGGCGAACGTCAGATTAAAGCTGGCCTTTATCGCCCCGGCGGCGGCCGAGAGCAGGCCGTTACCTTTCCCCTCTAAGGTCACAATACCGTCCGCGGTCTGTACGCGGGCCCACAGCGCCAGCCCGCCGTCGGCCTGGCTTTCAGTCCGGTAATCCAGCAGCTGCCGGGGGGCGTGCTGATGCGGTCCGTACAGCTCACGGTACAGTTGCCAGAGCGCACTCAGCGTCATCTCGTTGCCTTCCCGGTCGGTGTGGGTCTGGACGTAGCGGCTGAAATCCTGCTGCAGCGCCCGGGGCAGCACCAGGCCATGATTCTGCTCCAGCATCCAGGCCGCGCCGCTTTTGCCGGACTGGCTGTTGACGCGGATCACCGCCTCATAGCTACAGCCGATATCGTTCGGATCGACCGGAAGATAGGGCATCTCCCACTGCGGTGAGGCCGACTGTTCCCGGGCGTGAAAGCCTTTTTTGATCGCGTCTTGGTGTGAGCCAGAGAAGGCGGTAAACGCCAGTTTGCCGGCGTAAGGCTGGCGTGGATGTACCGGCAGCTGGTTGCACTGCTCTACCAGCTCCACGACCTGCTTCATATCACTGAAATCGAGGCGGGGTGAGACCCCCTGGCTGTAGAGATTCATCGCCAGCGTCACCAGGCAGACGTTCCCGGTACGCTCTCCGTTGCCAAACAGGCAGCCTTCCACCCGGTCGGCCCCGGCAAGCAGGGCCAGCTCGGCGCTGGCGACGCCGCTGCCGCGATCGTTATGGGGATGCACGCTGATACAGACCTCGCTCCGGCGGGAAAAGTGACGGCAGAAGTACTCGATCTGATCGGCATAAACGTTGGGCGTATTGACCTCGACCGTGGCGGGGAGGTTGACGATCATCGGCCGTGCGGAAGAGGGCTCCCAGACATCCGCCACCGCCTCACAGATTTGCAGGGCAAACTCCGGCTCGGTAAAGCAGAAGGTTTCCGGTGAGTATTCGTAGCTCCAGCGCGTCTGCGGGTTGGCCTCGCACAGGGTGCGGATCTGGCGCGTGGCGCTGACGGCAAGCTGGATAATTTCCTCTTTACTCTGGCGGAACACCAGCTGGCGGAACAGCGGCGCGGTGGCGTTATAGAGATGCACCGTGGCCCGTTTTGCCCCGTCGAGCGAGGCAAAGGTGCGCTCAATCAGATCGCTGCGGGCCTGGGTGAGCACCTGAATGGTGACGTCTTCCGGGATGCGCTGCTCCTCAATCAGCTGACGGACAAACTGAAAGTCCGTCTCTGAGGCGGAGGGAAACGCGACCTCGATCTCCTTAAATCCGCACTTCAGCAGCTGTTCCCAAAAGCGCAGCTTGCGCGGGATATCCATCGGCTCCGCCAGGGCCTGGTTGCCATCGCGCAGGTCGGTAGAGAGCCAGCGCGGGGCGTGGGTCAGGGTCTTGTCCGGCCACTGGCGATCGGGTAAGGCAATCGGGGCAAAGGCAGCGTACTTTTGCGAGGGGTTGGTCAGCATAGCGTTTCTCCAGGTGATGTTGTGTTTTTATCCTGGCGAATAACGGGGGAGGGTACTGGCGCAAAACTGACAACCTGTGGTGAGGATCCGCCATATCACATCGCTTCAGGCAGCGCCGCTTCCATCAGCTGCGCCAGCATCGTCCGGGCGTTGGTTCCGTCCTTTTGTTCCAGGGTGATCCCCAGGCTGCCCGGCGCGGGCAGAACGTTTCTCACCACCCGCAGGTTGCCCGGCATCCCGATACGCGTGCGCAGCGTGATGCCAAGCCCCGCCTGCACTGCCGCCCAGATCCCGCTCAGGCTATGGCTGACAAATACCACCCGCCAGGGGATGCCCGCCCGGTTCAGGCAGTCGATGGCGCGGGATCGCATCAGGCAGGGGTGTTCAAACATCACCAGCGGCAGGGGTTCGCCCTTGGCCAGCAGGGCGCTGATGTCCAGATCCGGGTGTTGGATCCACACCATCTGGCTCTGGCCGATTGTCCGGCCCTGACGCGGTTCGCGCTCGTTCTGCCACAGCAGCACCATATCGAGGTCGTTAGCGTCAAAGGCGTTGAGCAGGGCCCGGTTGCGATCCACCCGGGCAATAATCCGCACGCCGGGATGGTGGCGCCTGAATTGGCCCAGGATGCCCGGCATCAGCGACTCGCCAAAATCTTCCTGCATGCCGATGCGGATCTCCTCCTGCAGCTGTTCGCCCTTCAGAGCGCTCTGCATCTCATCATTCAGCGCCAGCATCCGGCGGGCATAGCCCATGACAATCTCGCCGTCGCGGGTCAGCGCCAGGCCGCGGCCCTTTTTCATTACCAGTTCAGCCCCGCACTGCTGTTCCAGCTTTTTCAGCTGGGCGCTCACCGCCGAGGTGGAGCGGCAAAGGCGGATGGCGGCCTGAGCGAAGCTGCCGCACTCCATACCGGTAACAAAAGTGCGCAGAGCGTCGAGGTCGATCGTTGGGGGAAGCTTGTTCATAATCGTCCTGAAAAGCGGGATGGTAGGCCGCAGATTATTTGATTTTCAGGATGAAAATATGGCGCCAGAATCGCCTTACTGTCAATACGGAGAGAACACCATGGCGAAATCACTAACTGCTGAAACTTTGTCCCGCATCGCGCCTAAGCTGGCCGAGCTGAGCAGGGAGATCCTGTTCAATGATATCTGGAAAGGTGACGCGCTCTCCCCGCGCGACCGCAGCCTGATCACCCTGGCCGCCCTGACGGCGCTGGGGCGCGTGCAGCAGCTGCCCTGGCATATCGATTTCGCGCAGCAAAACGGCCTGAGCAGAGAGGAAATCACCGAAGCCTTCACCCATCTGGCGTTTTACGCCGGCTGGCCGGCGGCGGTGTCGGCTCTTGGCTGCCTGGACGAGGAGTAGCGCCGATGCCTTTCACCCGCATCTCCCTGCGTCCGGGGTACAGCGACGCACAGATAACGCAGATCTCCGACATTCTGCGGCAGAGCCTTGAGGCCGAGTTTGCCGTCCCGCCGGGGGATTGCTTTCAGATTTTCGAGCTGCTTCCGGCCAGGCTGCGCGTGTTTGACCGCCATTACAAAAGCAATGGGCGCAGCGACAACTTTATCCAGTTCCACATTCTTGCGGGCAAGCCCCGCACGCGCGAGCAGAAGCACAACCTCTGTCGCCTGCTGTGCGAACGGTTGCATACGGCGCTGGATATTCACCCGGATGACGTGATGGTGATGATTCACTTCAACACCGCCGATGACTGGAGCTTCAGCCAGGGGCGGATGCTGTCGGAGGAGGGGTTATGATCGTAATGCAATACCGCTTCACCCTGCCAGCCGATTACGATATGGCGATCGTTGAGAACCGCATTGCGGAGAATGGCGCGAAGCTGGATGGTTTCGCCGGGCTGCTGTTTAAGGCGTACCTCGTTTCCCGACGTGAAGACGAATATACCGAAGAGAACCGCTATGCGCCTCTCTACGTCTGGGAAGATGCCGGGGCGATGGCGCGGTTTTTACAGAGCCCAGGCTTTCGCAAGCTGACGCAGGATTTTGGCTGGCCACAGATTGATACCTGGCTGGCGCTGCGCCTGCCTGCAGTTGATGAGGTCAAAGATGCCGCCTGGCTGTCTATCGATCGTCAGCCAATAGCCGCTCACGGCGACCTGTCGGCGTTGGCGATGCACGCGCCGCTCTGTGCCTGGGATGTCAGCCGCTGGCAGCTGTTGCAGGTGGAATTCGGCGACGCGCCCCAGGCGGGGATGGAGAATTACCGTATTGGGTATGTGGCAAGCGGGGTTACGGATCCAATCGCTGCCACTCCTCACGCGTGATCTCCCATAATTCCGTGTCCAGCTCACCGGACACGTATTGCCCTTTTTCGACGCGAACTAAACGCATGCCGCTACGCTCTGACAGGCTTCTCGACCGGCTGTTGACAGCCGCTTTCGGGGCCCGCGTCCGGGAACGGACTTTATTTACAGAAAATAGTCCGTGGCATAGTCAGAAATAATAAATTAAAACGAATATAAATTATCGATATCGTAAAACGCATTTCTAAATTGTTTCTGAGTTTAAGCGTAATGCACTGAATATCTCAGATGGACAAGTCCAGGTAATATAGGTTTTTACACTAATATAATCGCTGGGGCTTGCAGAGATGTATTACCTCACTTCTGTTAGATGGCCACTCACACCGGACGTATGGGCGGAACGCGGCTGCAAAAAGCCGAAATTAAATATTATGCAACGAACGAGACTGGCGTCGAGCGGGAAATATTTAAATGAATCCCTGCACCGATCTGAATAGTTGCGGGGCTGGTCCAGAGACGCGCTGCATCCAGGAACGAACGTCTGCATGGCAAAGGTCTCGCGCAGTAAACGTGCTACCGTGGGCTGCAACGCATGAAGCACGTTCGGCATGCGGGTGAGAATCCTGTGTGGCTGCAAAGAGAAATTAAACCTTCATCTCTGTGCGGGTATATTTACACTTAATAACCCGGTGGCTTGTTTTTTGTACAGGCAAGAAAGGCGTTAACCTATCTCAAATAACAATTCAGACCATACCTAACCAACATCATGAATCGCAATGGGGTTTAACTTCTTGATTTTTATGTGATAAATGCTAATTGTAATTTATTGAATCCATAATAGTCTGACGACATATATTAATAGCATAATAACTAAATTATACTTCTTTACATTTGATGGAAAGGTGAGGTTAGAATGCGCTTGATTGTCTTGTTGTTAGGCCTCGTGGCAGCCACTCAGGTCTGGGCGGGTGAGCTTCCCAAACCTGCCGGTAAAGTCCTTTTAACCCTGTCCGGTAATATCCAAAATACAAATGAAGACGGGAAAGCCGTTTTTGATATCGCCAGCCTTGAGAAACTGGGCATGGTAAGTTTTCAGACCACCTCTCCCTGGTATAATGGGCGTCCTACCTTTACGGGTGTTCCACTGCAAAAGCTCATGGATTATGTCGGGGCGAAAGGTTCTATCGTTAAGGTCACGGCGCTCAATGACTACACTACCGTTATTCCGCTCAATGATTTCAAAAAATACAACGTCATCCTTGCCTTGAAAATCAACGGAGAATATATGCGTATCCGTGATAAAGGGCCGCTATTCGTCGTCTATCCTTATGACAGCCTGCCTGAACTGAATAATCAGATTTTCTATTCAAGGTCTGCATGGCAGGTCAGCAAAATGATGATCGAATAGGCGTTCAGGAGAGCATCATGAACAGGATACTGGCGGGCATCATTTTTTTCCTTTTTATCTCTACGGGATATATATCTTTTCTTGTGCATGAAAGACAGGAAGAGTTACAAAAACTGACTCACTACACTGATTCATGGTCTGCTGCACAGCTGGTATCAGAATATTACCGATTCGAATCAGTGCTTGGCCTTTATACTATTGATGATACGCTGTCGATCGATGATGTGCGCCTGCGTCTTGACATTATGCTCAGCCAGAGCGATTTAACCAAAGAAGGTGATTTGGGGCGTTATATCGAAAGCAATAAATCACACCATGAACTGGCTATACAACTTGAAACGATACTTAAATATCTGGATGTTCATCTTGAGAAAATGAACCGTCCGGAACTCGAGAACTACCTTAAAACAATGCATACGCTTGATGCGCCGCTCAGCCGTCTTTCATCCGGTGCATTAGACAAGGACGTTAACTCGATTAGCGGCGCTAACCTCAAAATTCAAACCCTGTACTATATTTATTCCGCAACCTCTGTACTGCTGATAATACTGAGCGCCATCCTCGGGACGCTGATCTTCTATCAGAACAGAAATATTCAGAAGGCGCATCTGCAGGTCACCAGCCTTGCGGAAGAGCTTCAGACATCGAAAGAAAAACTGCAAATTCAGAACGCCCAGCTGGAATATGACGTCTACCACGATTCGCTTACCGGGATGAATAACCGCCAGTTTTTCTGGGATAATTTAAAAAAAATCATCGAAGCGGCAGAAAGGAATAATGCCTCTGTGGCGGTGATGCTATTTGATTTAGACCGCTTCAAAGAGGTCAATGATACCTGGGGGCATGATGCCGGCGACAGGTTATTACGCCAGATATCCGACCGCCTGATGTCGATAAGCCTGACGTCAGAAACGCTTTATCGCTTAGGGGGGGATGAGTTTGCCTTTCTCTCGAGCGGTCTGACTGAGAGCAGCGCGGTTTCGCGCGCCCAAAAAATATGTGACGCTATCAACCAGCCCTACACTATTGATAACACGATTATCAATATCGCCACCTGTGTGGGGATTGTTATCTCTGCAACCGAACGCCGCGCCGACTATCTCTACAAATTTGCCGATCTGGCTCTGTATGAAGCCAAAAAAGAGGGCTCCGGACATATAAAAGTTTTCCGCCAACGCATGTTAGAAAAACTGCAGGAAAGCAGAACCCTTGAGCATGATATGGCCATGGCCATAGTGAACAAAGAATTTGTGGTTTACTACCAGCCTATTGTCGATTCGTTCAGTCAGGAGATCTACAGCTATGAGGCCCTTATTCGATGGATGCATCCTCTGAAGGGCCTTCTGTCGCCGGACAGCTTTATTCCTGTTGCTGAAAAAACAGGAATGATCAACGAGATGGGCAAAACGGTGCTGGAACTGGCCTGCCGGGAAGCGGCTTCCTGGGCGGTTCCGGTAAAAATTTCAGTCAATGTTTCCCCTGTTCAGCTAAGCAGCAAAGCCTTTGCCGCAATAGTGTTGACCATTCTGAAAGAGACAGGGCTTGCGGCTGACCGCCTTGAACTGGAGGTGACGGAGTCTTCTCTCTTTACCGAAAACAGTACGCCGCTGAATACGCTTAACCGGCTCAGAGCCCTGGGCGTGAAAATCTCCATTGATGATTTTGGTACGGGATACTCTTCTCTTTCACGGCTGAGTAAACTCGCCTTCGATAAAATCAAAATAGACAAGTCCTTTGTGCATTCGATATCTACCCAGGAAGACGCCCTTAACATCATCAAACTCATTACGGGGATGGCGAAGTCCCTCAATATGAAAACGGTCGCAGAAGGGGTTGAAACGCTGGAACAGCTGGAAAATCTTCAGGCACTGGGGTGCGATCTTGCACAAGGCTATCTGTTTGGAAAACCTCAGCCTGGTATCGACGGGAGGATCCGGAACGGTTAAACCGCGAACCTGCTGATGCCCCGGTGGTGGAAGGCTGAGGCCCTGTCACCCCTTTGCCGGCGGATATTTCGCCACGACCTCCTCCGGCCCCAGCTCCCGCCCGTCGCTCGCCACCATCGCCAGCTTGCGCAGCGGCAACCGATCCCGGGCATCCACCATTACCGTTCCGACATCCCCTTCAGCAAACAGATGCGCATTCCCCCACTGGGAGAGCGCCACCAGCACGGTTTGCAGGGCGCGGCCCTTTTCCGTAAGGACATACTCCTGCCACGCGCTGCCGTCGGAGGCGGGTTGCAGCACCAGAATCCCCTCGTCCACCAGCAGTTTCAGCCGGGTCGCCAGCATGTTTTTTGCGATGCCGAGGCTCTTCTGAAACTCGCCAAAACGCGTCACCCCGCGCAGGGCATCGCGCACAATCAGCAGCGACCACCAGTCGCCGATAATATCCAGCGAGCGGGCAACAGGGCAGGGACTCTCTTCCAGGCGGGTTCGTTTCACGGGGGCTCCTTATCAGCGGTGAGTTTTATTATAAAACCAATTCGCCTTCATACACAAAGTAAGCTGTCACTTTGCGGGCAGGCTCCAGGTAATCCGTCACAAATCTGTCACACTGTTTACGACGATAAAACAGAGTGAGGAATTAGGGATGAGAAAAGCACTAATTGCTGTCGCCGTGGCGGGCAGCATCGGCCTGTCCTGCGGTGTCCAGGCGCAAACCGCGCCGGAAGGGTATCAGCTGGAACAGGTTCTGATCATGAGCCGTCACAACCTGCGCGCGCCGCTGGCCAATAACGGCAGCGTGCTGGAGCAGTCAACCCCGGAAAAATGGCCGGAGTGGGATGTGCCGGGCGGACAGCTCACCACCAAAGGCGGCGTGCTGGAGGTTTATATGGGCCATTACATGCGCGAGTGGCTGGCGGAGGAGGGCGTGGTGACCGCCGGGGAGTGCCCGACGGCGAACAGCGTCTATGCCTATGCCAACAGCCTGCAGCGCACGGTGGCGACGGCGCAGTTCTTCATCACCGGGGCCTTCCCGGGCTGCGACGTGCCGGTGCATCATCAGGAACAGATGGGTACCATGGACCCCACCTTTAACCCGGTGATCACCGACAACTCCCCGGAATTCCGCGAGAAAGCTCTGCAGGCGATGAACACCGAGCGTCAGGGGATGAAGCTCGACGAGAGCTACCGGCTGCTGGAGCAGATGACCGATTACAAGGATTCGCCGTCCTGCAAAGAGAAACAGGTCTGCTCCCTGACCGACGCGAAAGACACCTACAGCGCCGAGTACCAGAAAGAGCCCGGCGTCTCTGGTCCGCTGAAGGTGGGTAACTCGCTGGTGGATGCGTTTACTCTGCAATATTACGAAGGCTTCCCGCTGGATCAGGTGGCCTGGGGCGAGATCAAAACCGATCAGCAGTGGCGCGTGCTGTCCCAGCTGAAAAACGGCTATCAGGACTCGCTGTTTACTTCAGCGGAGGTGGCGCGGAACGTGGCGAAGCCGCTGGTGAAGTATATCGACAACGCGCTGGTCACCGACCAGGCGAAAGCGCCGAAGGTCACCCTGCTGGTGGGGCATGACTCCAACATCGCCTCGCTGCTGAAAGCCCTCGACTTCAAACCCTATCAGCTGCCCGGTCAGTACGAGCGCACGCCGATAGGCGGCAAGATCGTCTTCCAGCGCTGGCATGATAAGACCGGCAACCGTGATTTGATGAAAATTGAGTATGTTTATCAGAGTACGGAGCAGCTGCGTAATGCCCAGGTGCTGACGTTGAAAGCCCCGGCGCAGCGCGTCACGCTGGAGCTGAGCGGCTGTCCGGTAGATGCGGATGGATTCTGCCCGGTGGAGACCTTTAATACGGTGTTGAACACGGCGGCGAAATAAGCGTGTTCCCTCTCCCACAGGGGAGAGGGAACAAAACGTCGGGTGGTGCTTCGCTTACCCGACCTACAAGTCCAGGGTCGGGTCCGCACCCCGTAGGCCTGATAAGCGTAGCGCCATCAGGCGTTTTTTGTCAGCACGCGTATCAGACGTTTTTGCGCTCGATGGTCTGCTCGCCCCAGAACAGCGAGTCTTTGTCGGTTTTATCGAAGGCTATCACCAGCACTTCATCACTGCCTTCTTCCCAGATTTTCTCTGCCAGTTTTTCGTCATATTTTGCGACTTCAAAAATCGCCTCGGCGATCTCCGGTGACGTATTACGTAAACGCGCAAATTCTCCGACGCGATGTGCTTTAGCTTCTTGAGTTGGCATAGTAATCCTCCTGTTGAGAGTTAACCTTTCAGTTTAGCAGCCAGACCGGCAACATATTCACCCTGATAGCGGGCAATGTTCAGTTCCGCTTCCGACGGCTGGCGCGAGCCATCACCGCCGGCGATAGTCGTCGCCCCATACGGCGTACCGCCGCGCGTCTGAGAAATATCAAACAGCTCCGGTGTCCCGTAGCCGATCGGCACAATCACCATACCGTGATGGGCAAGGGTGGTCCAGGTCGACGTAATGGTCTGCTCCTGACCGCCGCCGGTACCGGTGGAGCTGAACACGCTGGCGATTTTGCCGTGTAACGCATTCTTCACCCACAGCCCGCCCGTCTGGTCGAGGAAGGTGCGCATCTGCCCGGACATGTTGCCGAAGCGGGTCGGGGTGCCAAAGATGATAGCGTCGTAATCGCCCAGCTCCTGCGGTGAGGCTTCCGGCGCATCCTGCGCTTTCCCCCCGGCTTTGGCAAAGGCTTCCGCTGGCATGGTTTCCGGTACGCGTTTGATTACCACCTCAACCCCCTCGACTTTCCTGGCGCCGTCCGCCACTGCATGAGCCATGGTTTCGATGTGTCCGTACATGGAATAGTAGAGCACCAGAATTTTCGTCATTTCGCTTCACTCCTCGCATGATTTTTAAGGCAGCGGCATGCTGCACTCTTTTAAAGATATGACGTGACAGCGAGACTGCAAATCTGGCCGCCATTTATTTGATTTCAAACAAAAAAGCGGATGGCCTTTCTTTCGTAGCAAAATGACACATTTTCGCTATTGTGAATTTTTAGAATGATAAGAAAGGCTTATGGTTCCGTTTCGACGAGCGTCATACGAAAGGCTGATTTCGTATTGCAGAATATTACGGTTAGCTGGATGAATGCTCATACTCCACTAAGCTTAGGTTCACGTGGCGCAGATAAAGACACTTTTTTAGCGCCGCCAGGTGAAAGAATAGCCTTCACTGAATACAGTATTAAGTCTTATGTTTTATAACTCTGGAGGTCCGACATGGCAAACCATCGTGGTGGGTCTGGTAATTTTGCAGAAGACCGTGAAAGAGCATCAGAAGCAGGACGTAAAGGTGGCCAGCAAAGCGGGGGGAACTTTAAAAACGACCCTCAACGCGCATCCGAAGCTGGCAAAAAAGGGGGCAAAAATAGCCATGGCGGCAACAAGAGCAGTTAAGTTGCAGACGTCTGAAGTATGGGTCACATGACCACTGGCACCCCCCGCCGCCGGGATCCCCGGCGGTTTTTTTATGCCTGTTATTGAAGTGTTATCAAATTCCTTCCACACTAGCGGATTGACCCTTTGTGCTGGTGCCCCATGTCCTCCTCCCGTTATGCCTTCTCGATCAAACCGCAGGAAGCGATCCTGATCCTTATCACCATGTTCTGGGGCGGGACCTTTCTTGCCGTGCAGTACGCCGTCACGCTCAGCGATCCCTTCTTTTTTGTCGGCCTGCGCTTCGCCACGGCGGCCATTGCGGTGGCGATTATCTCCCTGAAAACACTGCCCGGCCTGACCATGACCGAGCTGAAAGCCGGGCTGGCGATCGGCGTCTCCATTGCGCTGGGCTACAGCCTGCAAACCTGGGGATTACAAAGTATTCCCAGCAGCAAGTCGGCGTTTATCACGGCCATGTATGTGCCGCTGGTGCCGCTGTTGCAGTGGCTCTGCCTGCGCCGCATACCGGGGGTGATGTCCTGCATCGGGATTGTGCTGGCCTTTATCGGCCTGATCCTGCTGGCGGGGCCGGACGATAACCTGCTGGCGCTCGGAAAGGGGGAGATAATCACCCTGGTGGGGGCGGTGGCGATTGCTGCTGAGATTATTTTGATCGGCGCCTGGGCCGGAAAGGTGGACGTCAAGCGCGTCACCGTTGTGCAGCTGGCGACCGCCTCGCTGGTGGCGTTTCTGTTGATGATCCCGGCCGGGGAGTCCGTCCCGCCGATCTCATCCGGGCTGGTGATTGTCGCCCTTGGGTTGGGGATTTTTAGCGCCATTATTCAGGTGACGATGAACTGGGCCCAGCGCAGCGTCTCACCCACCCGGGCGACGGTGATCTATACCGGGGAGCCGGTGTGGGCGGGGATCTTTGGCCGTCTGGCCGGGGAGCGCCTGCCGCTACTCGCCCTGGTGGGGGCGGCCTTTATCATCGCAGGCGTGCTGGTGAGCGAGCTGAAGCTTAAGAGAAAGAAAAAGGCGCTGCCCGACATCGACAGCGCCACTATCGACTAAGGATCCTGAACCGCCACCTCGCCCTGCGTCACCCCGGCTATCCGGCGGCTGAGCAGGGCGTTAAGCGCAATCGCGCCAAAGGTGGCGGTGCCGATCCCGCCCAGGGTAAAGCCCCCGAGGGAGAGGGCGAAATCACCGGCCCCCAGCACCAGGGTGACGGCGACCATAATCAGGTTGCCGTTCTGGCTGAGATCGACCCGGTTTTGCACCCAGATCCGCGCCCCGGCCACCGCAATCAGGCCAAACACCACAATCGACGCCCCGCCAATCACCGCCGCCGGAATGGTGTGGATCAGCGCGCCAAATTTGGGTGAGAAGCCGAGCAGCATGGCGATGGCCGCCGCCGCCACGAACACCAGCGTCGAGTAGACTTTGGTCACCGCCATCACGCCAATATTCTCGGCATAGGTGGTCACGCCGCTGCCGCCCACCGAGCCCGACAGCATGGTCGCCAGCCCGTCACCGACAAAGGCCCGGCCCATATACGGGTCCATATTGCGCCCGGTCATGCCGGCCACCGCCTTCAGGTGGCCGAGATTCTCCGCAACGAGGATCACCGCCACCGGGGCGATCAGCATCATCGCCTGGCCGTTAAAGGTGGGTGAGGTCAGCTGCGGCAGGCCAAACCACGCTGCCTGCTGCACGAGGGCGAAATCGACCGGTTTGCCGAGCCCGAAGAGGCTGGTCAGCAGAGCATAGATCACGCAGGCGAAGATCAGCCCCACCAGGATCAGCAGCCGCTGGATCATCCCCCGGGTAAAGACCGCCACCAGGCCGATGCACAGCACCGTCACCACCGCCATCCAGCTGTCAAACGCCGAGCCGGAAACGCCTTTGACGGCAATCGGGGCCAGGTTCAGACCAATCGCCATCACTACCGCCCCGGTGACCACCGGCGGCATCAGCCTTTCGATCCAGCGGGTGCCGAGCTTCATCACCACCAGGCCAATCGCAGTGTAGATCGCGCCGCAGGCGATAATCCCGCCCAGGGCGACGCTCAGCTGCGGGTTGATCCCCTGGCCGTTAAAGCCGGTAGCGGCAATCACCACCCCGACAAAGGCCGCGCTGGAGCCCAGATAGCTCGGCACCCGTCCGCCGGTAATGAAAAAAAACAGCAGGGTGCCGATCCCCGACATCAGTATCGACAGATTGGGATCCAGCCCCATCAGAATGGGCATCAGCACGGTGGCGCCAAACATCGCCACCGCGTGCTGGACGCCCATCACCGCGGTTTGCGCCAGCGGGAGACGTTCATCCGGCGCGACCACGCCGCGTTCATCAGAGGTCGATTTCAACTGCCAGTGAGGAAAACCGAATAGTGCCATCAGCTGCTCCTTAAGGAGGGTTAACAGGCGGGTCGCATCAGGGCGTGGTAGCCGCGGTCAAACCACACCAGGCCCTGCGGCTCCGGGTGGCGGGTGATTGCAAGGATCTCGCAAAACAGAATGTCGTGGGTGCCCACGCTGACCACCTGGCTAATCCGGCAGTCGAACGAGGCCAGCGCGTCTGCCAGGCGCGGACAGCCGGTCTCCCCGATCTGCCAGCGGGCGGCGGCGAAGCGCTCCGCCATCGGGGTTTTGCCGCCGAACAGATTCGACAGCGACTCCTGCCCGGCGCTGAGGGTGTTGACGCACAGGGTGCGGTTGTCGTGAAACACCGGCCACACCGAGGCACCGCGATTGAGGCACACCAGCAGGGTTGGCGGCGAATCGGTGACGCTGCACACCGCGCTGGCGGTAAAACCCGCCTGTCCGGCCGGGCCGTCGGTGGTGATGATATTCACCGCCGCCCCCAGGCAGGCCATGGCATCGCGAAAGGCTTGTTTATCAATGTTCATGAGCGCTCCTTATACCAGCCCGCAGGCGTCGTCAAAGCTCAGGCGGGGCAGGCGCCCGTAGAGTTTGCTGGTGTCGCCATAGCCGATGTTGATCAGCAGATTGCTTCTCAGGTTACTGCCGGTGAAGAAGGCCGCATCCACCTTCTCCCGGTCGAAGCCGGAGAGCGGCCCGGTATCGAGCCCCAGCGCCCGACAGGCGACAATCAGATAGGCCGCCTGCAGGGTGCTGTTGCGAAAGGCGGTCTCCTCGGCGAGCTGCGGGCTGGCGGTGAACCAGCTCCGGGCATCACCGTGGGGGAACAGCTCCGGCAGACGGTCATAAAACTGGCTGTCCCAGGCCACGATGGCCGTCACCGGGGCGGTGAGGGTCTTTTGCAGGTTGCCGCTGGAAAGCGCCGGGCGCAGCTTCTCTTTACCTTCCGGGGTGCGGATAAACACCATCCGCGCCGGGGAGCAGTTGGCGGAGGTGGGGCCCCACTTCATCAGGTCGTAGATGTCGCGCAGCGTCTCGTCGCTGACCGGGCGATCCAGCCAGCCGTTGTGGGTGCGTGCTTCGGTAAACAGCGCATGCTGCGCGGTCGGGGTGATGGCTTCACTCATGGCAACTCCTTCGATAAGCGTTCGTGGCGGTGCAGCAGGCTGGCGAGCCCGTTTTGCAGCAGGGCATTGAAGACCTCCGGCTCGGTGACGTTGCAGGCGTGGCCGCCCCGTGGCATCACCGTGATGACGCTCCCGGGCAGGGCGGCGTGCAGCTGCGTTGAACAGACGGCGGGCACCAGCAGATCGTCGGCGGAACAGATAATCTGCACCGGGCAGCGGATCCGCAGCGCCTGGCAGCTGAAATCGGCCCGCTTCAGGGCATTGAGCCTGCGCAGGAGCGTGTTTTTGCCCTGGAAATGGGCCAGCGCCAGCGCCTCTTCGGCCTCCATGCGCGGCTGGCGGGCGGCCATCCAGTCGGCGGGATAGAGAAACAGCGGCTGGGCCTCCACCCAGGCCTGGGCGCCACCGGCATGCAGCAGCCGCTCGCGCACCTGGAAGCAGCGTTTGGTATGGGGATGCAGCGTCAGCCAGCCGTTGACGCACACCAGCGCGCTGAGCGCTCCGGGCCGATCCAGTGCCAGCTGGAGGCCAATCAGCGCCCCCAGCGCATGGCCCACCACGCAAAAGCGCCTTATCCCGGCCTCGCTCAGCGCCTGCCACAGCTCATCGGCCATCTGCGCCAGGCTGTACGCCTCCGGCAGCTCGCCGGGGTTGTTGCCGATGCCGCGCTGGTCGTAGCAAACCACCTGATACTCCTGCTCCAGGTCGGCCAGCTGGGGCAGCCAGTAGCTGCCGCTGCCCCCCAGCCCGGCAATCAGCACCACCACCGGTGCGCCGTCAAAGGGCGGAGGTGAAATAGACAGTTTCATGGCAACCTCACCGGCCAATGTGGGCGATAGTGGCGATCTCCACCAGCGCCTCGGGTTTCACCAGCCCGCACTGAATGCAGAACCGCGCAGGCTTATCACCGGGGAAAAACTCGGCGTAGATTTCGTTAATCGCGGCGTAGTTTTTCCAGTCGGTAATAAAGATGCTGTTGAAGGTCACGTCCGCCATCGTTCCGCCCGCCGTTTCGATAACGCGCTGGATGGTCTGTAGCACGTGGCGGGTTTGCGCCTTTGGGTCATCGGGAAACACCACGTTGTTGTGGGCGTCGAACGGCAGGGTGCCCGAGACGTAAACCACGCCATCTGCCAGCGTACCTGGCACAAAGGGGGCGATTGGCGTACTGGTGCCTGGCGGGATAATCACAGATTTTGGCATGGGTTCACTCCTCAGGCGATACGGGCATAGGTGGCAGGGGAAAGGGCGTCGCAGAAGGTGGCGACATCAGTAACCCAGCCAAAAAAGGTTTCGATATTGAACAGCGCGGCCTGCTGGGCAAACGCCGGGCCCGCCTGGTGGGTGGCGTCTTCCAGCACCACGCCGAAATATTCGAGGAAGAAGCCGTCGCGCAGGGTCGACTCCACGCAGACGTTAGTGGCGATGCCGGTAAAGATCAGATGGCGGATCCCGCGGCTGCGCAGCAGGCTGTCCAGCGGGGTATTAAAGAAGCCGCTGTAGCGCGGTTTCGGCAGCACGATGTCGCCCGGCTCCGGCACCAGCTCGTTCACCAGCTGGTAATCCCAGCCGTCTTTCGCCAGCAGCTTGCCCTGCAATTCCGGGCGCTGGCGCATGGTTTTCAGGGCGTTGGATTTGTGGAAGTTGGGCGAGCCGGGGCCGCCCGCCTCCACGTACTCTTCATCCCAGCCGTTCTGGAACCAGATTATCTGGATCCCGGCGGCGCGCGCGGCGGCCACCGCGGTGCGGATATTGTCGATCACCGGCCGGGTGGCGGAGACGTCAAACCCGGCGAGGTCGAGATAGCCCCCGGGGCTGGCGTAGGCGTTCTGCATATCCACCACGATGAGCGCGCTGTGCTGCGGATCAAAGGTGATGGCTTCCGGACGTGCGGGCAGGGTGGTCATTACGCGACCTCCTTAGTGAAAACCGGAAGATGAGCGCGGCACTGCATCAGCGGCTGGATACGCTCGCCGAAGGTTTCAATCCCGGAGAGGAAATCATCAAAGGTCAGGAGTACCCCCTCAGCGCCCGGTACGCTGGCGACCTCATCGAGCATCCGCGCCACGCTGGCATACGAGCCCACCAGGGTGCCCATATTGATGTTCACCGCAGAGGTGGGATCGGCCATCTGCCGCACGTTGGTGTCCGCCCCGGAGCGGGTGTCTTTCTGGCTCTGCTCGCTGAGCCAGCTCAGGGCTTCGTCGTCGGCCCCGGCTTTGTAGTGTTCCCACTTCGCCCGTGCCGCCTCGTCGGTTTCGTCGGCAATCACCATAAACAGCACGTAGGAGCCGACGTCGCGCCCGGTTTTCTCCGCGGCCTCTTTCATCCGTGCCGCCGTGGGCGCAAAGGCCGCCGGGGTGTTGACCCCTTTGCCGAAGCAGAAGTTGAAGTCCGCATATTTCGCCGAGAATTCCATCCCGGCGTCGCTCTGTCCGGCGCAGATCACCTTCATCGGCACCGACGGCTGGGGGCTGACCCGGCAGTCGTTCATGGTGAAGAACTCGCCTTTGAAGTCGCTCTTGCCGGTGCCCCACAGATCCCGCAGGACCTGCACATACTCGGTGAGGTAGTCGTAGCGTTTAGAGAAGTACTCATCCCCCGGCCAGAGGCCCATCTGCTCATACTCCGGCTTCTGCCAGCCGGTGACGAGGTTAACGCCAAAGCGCCCGCCGGAGATGGTGTCGATGGTGGAGGCCATCCGCGCCACGATTGCCGGAGGCAGGGTGAGGGTGGCGGCGGTGGCGTAGATCTGGATCCGCGAGGTGACCGCCGCCAGCCCGGCCATCAGGGTGAAGGACTCCAGGTTGTGATCCCAGAATTCGGTTTTACCGCCGAAGCCGCGCAGCTTGATCATCGACAGGGCAAAGTCGAAGTGGTAGTGCTCTGCTTTTTGCACGATGGCTTTGTTCAGCTCGAAGGTCGGCATGTACTGCGGCGCGTGGGTGGAGATCAACCAGCCGTTATTGCCAATGGGAACGAATACGCCAATTTTCATCGCTAACCTCTCTTCATCTCAACATAGGGGTGAAAGTCAGACGTGGCGCTGCATCCTGCATCTCCTGTTCAGCCGCGTAAGCCTGTTTTGCAAAGCGGATGCCAGGTTTGAAATTGGCAATGTTATTAATGTGTTAACTGATGGTTGATAAAATGCTGGCGGCAAAAGTGGACTGTCTGGTCAAAATAGTTGCACACAAAGCAGGCAGTCGTGCGCGGTCGCGGTGCAGATAGTCGTGGTCACTCAGGGGTTTTTGCTATGCTGGGAACAGATCAACAAGGAGTGAGCACATGGCACAAGGCGCAGTGAAAACAGGCGGTAAACGTTCGCAGGCGGTGAGCGCGAAAAAACAGGCGATCTTCTCGGCGGCGCTGGAGACCTTTTCGCAGTTTGGCATTCACGGCACGCGGCTGGAACAGGTAGCCGAGCTGGCGGGGGTATCGAAAACCAATCTGCTCTACTACTTCCCCTCAAAAGAGGCGCTGTACGTTGCCGTCCTGCAACAGATCCTGGATATCTGGCTGGCGCCGCTGAAGGCGTTTCGCGAGGAGCTCACCCCGCTGGTGGCGATCCAGCAGTATATCCGCCTCAAGCTGGAGGTCTCCCGGGACTATCCCCAGGCCTCGCGGCTGTTCTGTCTGGAGATGCTGCAGGGGGCACCGCTGCTGAAAACGGTGCTGAGCGGCGATATGAAATCGCTGGTGGATGAGAAGTCGGCGATCATTGCCGGGTGGGTTGCCACCGGCAAACTGGCGCCGGTAGATCCGCATCATCTGATCTTTATGATTTGGGCCGCCACCCAGCACTACGCCGACTTTTCTGCCCAGGTGGAGGCGGTGACCGGCAAGTCGCTGAAGGATGACGACTTCTTCCACAGCACCGTGGATAACGTGCAGCGGATGATTATCGAAGGGATCCGGGTGCGTTAATTTGCCGGTGGGAGAGGGCAGCTTAAATCGCCCTCTTCACACTGCATCAGCGAGGCCAGATACGCTTCCCGCTCGCGGGTTTTATCCGCCAGACACTGATTCACGATCATTGGCTGAACGGAGCCGCCTGAAGTGCCCGAGCCGACAAAGGCGCAGTCGGCATCGCGCAGGGCGATCCACGCCTGCTGGGCCTTTTTCAGCAGATCGCGCTGGGGGGCCGCGGCGCGCTTCATCACAGCCTGGTAAGTCTGGTTCAGGGTTTTATCCGCCGCCTGATATTGCTCCGCGGTGCAGGTGTTCAGTTCAACCTGGGTGCTGGCGTTGGCGCACTCATCCGCCAGGGCGCTGGTGCTCAGCAGTAACGAAACACCTGCGATCAAAGCTCGTTTCATCTCTCCCTCCGTATAAAAAAGCCGGGTGGCGGCTTCGCCTTACCCGGCCTACAAAAATCAGATTATCATTTGTAGCCCCGGTAAGCGCAGCGCCACCGGGGAATACAGACCGCACAATCCGGTAGCCCCGGTAAGCGTAGCGCCACCGGGGTGAGTTTGCACGCTTAGCCGATGGTCATCAGGCTGGCGTTACCTCCTGCGGCAGCGGTGTTGACGCTGAGGGAGCGCTCCACGTACAGACGCTCCAGCTGCAGATTATCTTCGCCGCGGGCGAAGCCCTGCACCGACACAATGGCGCCTTTCCGGTCTGCAACCTGCTCGCACAGCTCGCGCAGCTGGTCGGAGTCCCCGTGATAGATCACCGCGTCAAACGGCTGGCTGGTCAGTACATCCGCCTTCGCAAAGTGAATGCGCGCGGTTACCGCGTTCGGCAGCTGCTTCGCCAGGTCGCGGTGCAGGGCATCTTCCGGCCACAGCACTTCACATCCGGTCGCTAACGCCGCCGCCAGCTGAACCAGCGCATCCTGCTCGTTATCCGCCACGCAGAGCACGCGCTCGCGCGGCATCAAGGTCCAGGTGTTGCGCTCGCCGGTCGGGCCAGGCAGCACGCGCTGGGTACCGGCCTGCGCCAGCTCGCCATACTGCTGGCACAGCGCACGCAGTTCAGGACGTTTTTCAGCCCAGGTCGCCAGCGCTTCCAGCGGCTGAGTCAGGACCGCTTTCACCTGCGTATCCACCGGGTATTGTGCATCCTGACGACCCAGGGTCACGCCGAGGGCGTTGGCCGGACGGTTCGCCAGCAGGCGGTACAGGTACATTGGCCCCCCGGCTTTCGGACCGGTGCCCGACAGCCCTTCGCCGCCGAACGGCTGCACGCCAACGACCGCGCCGACCATATTACGGTTTACGTACAGGTTGCCGACCTTCGCGCTGCCGGTCACCTGAGCGATGGTTTCGTCGATACGGGTATGCACGCCCAGCGTCAGACCGTAGCCGGAGGCGTTGATCTGCTCGATAAGCGCATCGAGGTTGTTACGGTTGTAACGCACCACGTGCAGCACCGGGCCGAAGACCTCTTTCTTCAGCTCGTCGAAGCTGGCCAGCTCGATCAGGGTTGGCGCCACAAAGGTGCCGCTGGTCCACTCGCGGGCGTCTTCGCTGTTCTCACGCACCGCCTGGAACACCGGACGGCCCTTGGCACGCATCGCCTGGATGTGATTCTCAATGTTGCTTTTGGCTTCGGCATCGATCACCGGCCCGATGTCGGTGGTCAGACGGCCCGGGTTGCCCATCCGGCACTCGCCCATCGCGCCACGCAGCATTTTCAGGGTGTGGTCAGCGATATCATCCTGCAGGCAGAGCACGCGCAGGGCAGAGCAGCGCTGTCCGGCGCTGTCGAAGGCCGAGGCCACTACGTCCACCACCACCTGTTCGGTGAGGGCGGAGGAGTCGACGATCATCGCGTTCATGCCGCCGGTTTCGGCGATCAGCGGGGTCGGACGGCCCTGGGCGTCGAGACGGGTGGCGATATTGCGTTGCAGCAGGGAGGCCACTTCGGTGGAGCCGGTGAACATTACCCCGCGCACGCGGTTGTCGGCGGTCAGCTTCGCGCCGACGGTCTCGCCGCGGCCTGGCAGCAGCTGCACCACGCCCGGCGGGACACCTGCTTCCAGCAGGATGTTGATCCCCTGGGCGGCAATCAGCGGCGTCTGCTCGGCCGGTTTCGCCAGCACGCTGTTACCGGCGGCAAGGGCGGCGGCAATCTGCCCGGTGAAGATCGCCAGCGGGAAGTTCCACGGGCTGATACAGACCACCGGCCCCAGCGGGCGGTGGGTTTCGTTGTCAAAGTCTTCGCGGACCTGACCGGCATAGTAGTGCAGGAAGTCAACGGCCTCGCGCACCTCGGCGATGGCGTTGCTGAAGGTTTTACCCGCCTCGCGCACCAGAATGCCAATCAGCTGCTGCATCTGATCTTCCATCAGCACCGCAGCACGTTCGAGGATCGCGGCGCGCTCCTGCGGCGGAGTGGCGAACCAGATCGGCGCGTTGTTCACCGCGCTGTCGAGGGCCAGATCCACTTCCTGTTCGGTCGCTTCCCGGGCAAAGCCGACAATATCTCTCGGCTCGGCCGGGTTGACCACCGGCTGCATTTCGCCAGCGATAACCGGCTGCTCGAGGATCGGTCTGGCCTGCCATTTCTGCAGGGCGCTGTTCAGCAGCGACGAGGAGAGCGACGCCAGGCGGTGTTCGTTCGCCAGGTCCAGACCGGCGGAGTTGACGCGCCCGTTGCCGTACAGCTCGCGCGGCAGGGCAATCTTCGGATGCGGCAGACCCACCTGACCTTCCTGGGCAGCCATTTTCTCGACGGCCTGCACCGGATCCGCCACCAGCTCGTCCAGCGGCAGGGTGGTATCGGCGATGCGGTTCACGAAGGAGGTGTTAGCCCCGTTCTCCAGCAGACGACGCACCAGGTAGGCCAGCAGGGTTTCATGGGTGCCGACCGGGGCGTAGATACGGCATGGACGGTTCAGTTTGCCATCCGCCACTTTACCGGTGACCTGCTCGTACAACGGTTCACCCATGCCGTGCAGGCACTGGAATTCGTACTGGCCCGGATAGTAGTTCTGACCGGCCAGCTGGTAGATAGCCGCTAAGGTGTGGGCGTTGTGGGTGGCGAACTGCGGGTAGATCAGGTTCGGCACGCCGAGCAGCTTTTTGGCGCAGGCGAGGTAAGAGACGTCGGTGTAGACCTTGCGGGTGTAGACCGGGTAGCCCTCGAGACCGTCCATCTGCGCGCGCTTGATCTCGCTGTCCCAGTAGGCGCCCTTCACCAGACGGATCATCAGGCGGCGACGACTGCGGGTAGCGAGGTCAATCAGGTAATCAATCACAAACGGGCAGCGCTTCTGGTAGGCCTGGATCACGAAGCCAATCCCGTTCCAGCCCGCCAGCTCCGGCTCGAAGCACAGTTTTTCCAGCAGATCGAGAGAGATCTCCAGGCGGTCGGCCTCTTCGGCATCAATGTTGATCCCGATGTCATACTGGCGCGCCAGCAGGGTCAGGGACTTCAGGCGCGGATAGAGCTCTTCCATGACGCGGTCGTACTGGGCGCGGCTGTAGCGCGGGTGCAGGGCGGAGAGCTTAATCGAGATCCCCGGGCCTTCATAAATGCCGCGACCGTTAGAGGCTTTACCGATGGCGTGGATCGCCTGCTGGTAAGAGACCAGATAGGCCTGCGCGTCGGCGGCGGTCAGTGCCGCTTCGCCCAGCATATCGTAGGAGTAGCGGAAGCCTTTATCTTCCAGCTTGCGGGCGTTGGCCAGCGCTTCGGCGATGGTTTCTCCGGTAACGAACTGCTCGCCCATCAGGCGCATTGCCATGTCCACGCCTTTACGGATCAGCGGCTCGCCGCTCTTGCCGATAATGCGGTTCAGGGAGCGGGAGAGGCTGGCTTCGTTGTGGGTGGAGACCAGACGGCCGGTAAACAGCAGGCCCCAGGTGGCGGCGTTAACGAACAGCGACGGGCTGCGGCCAATGTGCGAATGCCAGTTGCCGTTGCTGATCTTGTCGCGGATCAGCGCGTCGCGGGTGGCTTTGTCCGGGATACGCAGCAGCGCTTCCGCCAGACACATCAGGGCCACGCCCTCCTGCGAGGAAAGCGAGAATTCCTGCAGCAGGCTCTGCACCATCCCGGCACGGCCGGTGGCGTTTTTCTGGTTGCGCAGCTTTTCGGCCAGCTGATACGCCAGGCTGTGGGCCTGGGAAGCAATCGGCTCCGGCAGGCGCGCCTGCTCCAGCAGCATCGGCACGGCGTCGGTCTCTGCGCGGCGCCAGGCGGCAGTAATGGCCGCACGGCTCACCGACTGGGGCAGGATCTGCTCGGCAAATTCGAGGAACGGCTGGTGGATCTCTTCCGCGGCGTCGGTGTGTTCGTCGCTCTCATTGGCGGCACCGGCCAGCAGGGCAGGCAGCTCTGGCAGGTCGTCGTTGCTCTCCAGCTTTTCCAGATAGTTAAAGATGGCCTGCTTAATTAACCAGTGCGGCGTGCGGTCGATCCGCGTGGCTGCCGATTTAATCCGTTCGCGGGTTGCGTCATCCAGCTTAACCCCCATGGTGGTCATGCCCATGCCAAAAACTCCTGTGATTCAGTAGCGCTAGTGTAGTTAACGTGAAATATCCACTATGTTGCAACTTTGTGCAACCTCGTTAAATGTGACCCGGATTGCAAGCTGAAAAATGAATGGATTGTTACGTCATGGTTAACCGGAAAAAAGGTGTGGATTTTGGTTATCAACCCTGGTTTCATGCGGCGCTTAACACTTTTTGCAGGTGCAACCGCGAAAAGCGTGAGCGAGTGCAACCTCCAGGGATCTGGTGTGAAACCGGGGATGAAATTGATGTAAATGCAGTGTTAAATCGTTTGTGTCGTGGCAGCGCATACGGCAGGATACGCGCGGCCAACAGAAACACACATCATCACCCCCTCGTTCCGGGGGTGGAATAAAGACAGTCGGGAAGGCTGTCGAACATCTTTGCGGAGTATTTAAATGGCAATTAGCACACCGATGCTGGTGACATTTCTTATCTATATTTTTGGCATGATCCTGATAGGGTTCCTTGCATGGCGTTCAACCAAAAACTTTGACGACTACATTCTCGGCGGACGCAGTTTAGGCCCGTTCGTAACCGCGCTCTCTGCGGGTGCATCGGATATGAGCGGCTGGCTGCTGATGGGCCTGCCTGGCGCTATCTTTCTCTCCGGGATTTCGGAAAGCTGGATTGCCATCGGTCTGACCCTGGGCGCATGGATTAACTGGAAGCTGGTGGCCGGGCGTCTGCGCGTGCATACCGAAGCCAATAACAATGCCCTGACCCTGCCGGACTACTTCACCGGCCGTTTCGAAGATAACAGCCGCATCCTGCGTATTATCTCCGCGCTGGTTATTCTGCTGTTCTTCACCATCTACTGTGCCTCTGGCATCGTGGCCGGGGCGCGTCTGTTCGAAAGCACCTTCGGCATGAGCTATGAAACCGCACTCTGGGCGGGCGCCGCAGCAACCATCCTTTATACCTTCGTGGGTGGCTTCCTGGCCGTGAGCTGGACCGATACCGTGCAGGCCAGCCTGATGATTTTTGCCCTGATCCTGACCCCGGTTATTGTGATCCTCTCCGTGGGCGGCCTGGGTGATTCCCTGGCGGTGATCCAGCAGAAGAGCATCGAAAATGTCGATATGCTGAAAGGGCTGAACTTCGTCGCCATTGTCTCCCTGATGGGCTGGGGGCTGGGTTACTTCGGCCAGCCGCACATCCTGGCGCGCTTTATGGCGGCAGACTCTCACCACACCATCGTCCATGCCCGTCGTATCAGCATGGCGTGGATGATCCTCTGTCTGGGCGGTGCCTGTGCGGTAGGCTTCTTCGGTATTGCTTACTTCAACAACAACCCGGCCCTGGCGGGTGCGGTGAACCAGAACGCCGAGCGTGTGTTTATCGAGCTGGCGCAGGTCCTCTTCAATCCGTGGATCGCCGGTATTCTGCTCTCTGCGATCCTGGCGGCGGTGATGTCCACCCTGAGCTGCCAGCTGCTGGTCTGCTCCAGCGCCATCACCGAAGACCTGTACAAAGCCTTCCTGCGTAAGAACGCCAGCCAGAAAGAGCTGGTGTGGGTAGGGCGCTTTATGGTGCTGGTGGTGGCCCTGGTCTCCATCGCGCTGGCGGCAAACCCGGAAAACCGCGTGCTGGGTCTGGTGAGCTACGCCTGGGCAGGCTTCGGTGCCGCTTTTGGTCCGGTGGTGTTGTTCTCGGTGATGTGGTCCCGCATGACCCGCAACGGCGCGCTGGCCGGGATGATTATTGGTGCAGTTACCGTCATCGTCTGGAAGCAGTTCGCGTGGCTGGGGCTGTACGAAATCATTCCGGGCTTTATCTTCGGCAGCATCGGGATTGTGGTCTTCAGCCTGCTGGGTAAAGCGCCGTCTGCCGCGATGCAGAAACGCTTTGCGGAAGCGGATGCGCATTACCACACCGCGCCGCCAACGAAGTTACAGGCTGAGTAAGTTTAAGACACGCTGTAAGCCGGGCTCGCCCGGCTTTTTTTATTGCTAATTTCCGTGATTTACGCTCATATCGCTGTGCTAAAAAATGATGAGGATAGCGAATAATGACAATCAAAACAGGGCTTGTGGCTGGCGCAATTTTACTGCTGGCAGGCTGCAACGCCCCATCGCGCAGCATGGAGGAAAACACCTGCAAAGCTGATAATCAGATGCAGCAAACCACCCTCTATTTCGGCCTGAACCGTCCGGCAGGGGAGGCGATCACCGGCCAGGAGTGGCAGCAATTTGTTGACCAGGACGTGACGCCGCGTTTTCGCGATGGCTTAACGGTGTTTGATGCGCGAGGGCAGTGGCTGGGGAATGACGGGAAGGTAGCGCGCGAATCAAGCAAGGCGCTGATGCTGATCCACGGCAAAGATGCCCAGAGCGAGAGCAATATTGAGGCACTGCGCGGGATCTATAAGCAGCGCTTTGCCCAGGAGTCGGTGATGCGCGTAGACCAGCCGGTGTGCGTGCAGTTTTGATGAATCTGCCGGGTGGCGCTAGCGCTTACCCGGCCTACTTAACCCGTAGGCCCGTGCAAGCGCCAGCGCCGCCGGGCAATACCGCGGTATCAAAAACTACAACACTAATCCCGCAAAGCTCGCCGACAACAGGCTGACCAGCGTTGCGCCGTACACCAGACGCAGACCAAAGCGTGATACCACGTTGCCCTGCTGCTCGTTCAGCCCCTTAATCGCCCCGGCCACGATACCGATGGAAGCAAAGTTGGCGAAGGAGACGAGGAACACCGACAGAATGCCCAGCCCGCGCGGCGTCATCTGCGTGGCAATTTTTTGCAGCTCGATCATCGCCACAAACTCGTTCGCCACCAGCTTGGTTGCCATAATCCCGCCCGCATGCAGAGCATCACTCAGCGGGATCCCCACCAGCCACGCCAGCGGATAGAAGACATAGCCCAGAATCTGCTGGAAGCTCAGGCCGAAGACGCTGGAGAAGAGGGCGTTGACGGCGCTGATGAGGGCAATAAAGCCAATCAGCATCGCCAGAATAATCATCGCCACCTTGAAGCCGGCCAGAATATATTCTCCCAGCATCTCAAAGAAGCTCTGGGATTCATGCATCTTCTCCAGCTTAATTTCCGGCTCCGCTTCCGGGCGGGCCGGGTTAATCACCGTCAGGATAATAAAGGTGCTGAACATATTCAGGATCAGCGCCGCCACCACATATTTCGCCTCCAGCATGGTCATATAGGCCCCGACAATCGACAGCGAGACGGTCGACATCGCGGTAGCCGCCATGGTGAACAAACGACGCGATGAGAGATCGCCCAACACCCCTTTGTAAGCAATGAAGTTTTCCGACTGGCCGAGCGTCAGGGAGCTGATGGCGTTAAAGGATTCAAGCTTGCCCATGCCGTTAACCTTCGACAGCAGGGTGCCAATAACGCGAATAATCACCGGCAGAATACGCCAGTGCTGAAGAATACCGATCAGTGCCGAAATAAAGATAATCGGGCACAACACGCCGAGGAAAATAAATGCCAGCCCTTTTTCACCCATCCCGCCAAATACAAAGTTGGTCCCTTCGGCGGCATATTTCAGTAACGACTCGAAGAAGCCCGAGACGTACTGAATAACAAACAAGCCGCTTTCGGCGTGCAGGAAAAAGAACGCCAGCGCAATTTCAATGACGATAAGTTGGATAAGGTAGCGAATGCGAACGTTGCGGCGGTCAAAGCTGACCAGCCAGGCCAGCGCAAGGATAACCACCAGCGCCAGCAGGAAGTGCAGGAATTGATACATAGTTGATTTTCAGCAGATTAATGAGGCGCTCATTTAGCCACAGCCTGCTTTAACCGTAAATGAACTTTTACGTCTTAACTTATAAACCTTTTAGTTACCTGGGTGATTATTTTCCCCTTATGGGTTTACATCCTGTCATTAAAATGCAGCATATTTCGCTTGTATTTCTTATTGCCGTAATGATAATCACTATCACAAGAATTTACCTTTCTTTGCATCAGTTGACCGCGAAAAACATTTAAGGTGTCGGCATGTTTGTACCATTTCTCATTATGTTACGTGAAGGCCTGGAAGCGGCCCTGATTGTCAGCCTCATCGCCAGCTATCTGAAACGCACCCAGCGCGGCCGTTGGATCGGCGTGATGTGGATTGGCGTCTTCCTGGCTGCCGCCCTCTGCCTCGGTCTGGGCATTGCCATCAACGAAACCACCGGGGAATTCCCGCAAAAAGAGCAGGAGCTGTTCGAAGGCCTCGTGGCGCTGATTGCGGTGGTGATCCTCACCTGGATGGTGTTCTGGATGCGTAAAGTGTCGCGTAACGTCAAGGTTCAGCTGGAGCAGGCGGTGGACAGCGCGCTGGCGAAAGGCAATCACCACGGCTGGGCGCTGATCATGATGGTCTTTTTCGCCGTGGCGCGTGAAGGGCTGGAGTCGGTCTTCTTCCTGCTGGCCGCTTTCCAGCAGGATGTCGGGATCTGGCCGCCGCTGGGCGCCGTGCTGGGTCTCGCAACCGCGGTGGTGCTCGGCTTCCTGCTCTACTGGGGTGGGATCCGTCTTAACCTCGCCGTCTTCTTCAAGTGGACCAGCCTGTTCATTCTGCTGGTGGCCGCCGGGCTGGCCGCAGGGACGATCCGCGCCTTCCACGAGGCGGGCCTGTGGAACCACTTCCAGGATGTGGCGTTCGATCTCAGTAACGTCCTCTCGACTCACTCTCTGACCGGCACGCTCCTCGAAGGGATCTTCGGCTATCAGGAAGCGCCGAGCGTCAGTGAAGTGGCGGTGTACTTTATCTATCTCATTCCGGCGCTGGCGCTGTTCTTTATGCCATCGCGGCCAGGCACGCAGCCGTCGCATACTGCGCCCTGAAGTATTCATTGTAGTTACAACATAATCTAAAAGGTTAAGGGAAAAGTCATGGCAATCCACTTTCGTCGCAGTGCATTACAGGCGGGCTTAGCAGCGCTGATTGCGTCAGCATTCGCCGCGCAGGCCGCGGATGTTCCGCAGGTTAAAGTTACCGTCAATGATAAACAGTGTGAGCCGATGACCATCACGGTCAACAGCGGTAAAACCCAGTTCATCATCCAGAACCACAGCCAGAAAGCGCTGGAGTGGGAGATCCTCAAAGGGGTAATGGTGGTGGAAGAGCGCGAGAACATCGCGCCGGGCTTCAGCCAGAAGATGACCGCCAACCTGCAGCCGGGCGAATACGACATGACCTGCGGCCTGCTGACCAACCCGAAAGGCAAGCTGATCGTGAAAGGTGCCGCTACCGCTGACGCCGCGAAGGGCGACGCGCTGCTGAGCCTCGGCGACGCCATTACTGCCTACAAAGCGTATGTCACCAAAGAGACGGCGGACCTGGTTGCCGGCACCAAAGCCTTTACCGACGCGGTGAAAGCGGGCGATATCGAAAAAGCGAAATCCCTGTATGCGCCAACCCGTCAGCACTACGAGCGCATCGAGCCGATTGCCGAGCTGTTCTCCGATCTCGACGGCAGCATCGATGCCCGTGAAGATGATTACGAGCAGAAAGCCGCCGATCCGAAATTCACCGGTTTCCACCGTCTGGAGAAAGCGCTGTTTGGCGACAATGCCACTAAAGGCATGGAGCAGTACGCGGAGCAGCTCAACAGCGACGTGCTGGATCTGCAAAAACGCATCAGCGAGCTGGCCTTCCCGCCGTCAAAAGTGGTGGGTGGCGCGGCAGGGCTGATTGAAGAAGTGGCGGCCAGCAAGATCAGCGGTGAAGAAGACCGCTACAGCCATACCGACCTGTGGGACTTCCAGGCCAACGTCGAAGGCGCGCAGAAGATTGTTGACCTGCTGCGTCCGCAGCTGCAGAAAGATAACAGCGAACTGCTGGCGAAAGTGGATGCCAACTTCAAAAAAGTGAACACCATTCTGGCGAAATACCGCACCAAAGACGGGTTTGAAACCTACGACAAGCTGACCGATGCCGACCGTAACGCCCTGAAAGGGCCGATCACCACTCTGGCAGAAGATCTGGCGCAGCTGCGTGGCGTACTGGGTCTGGACTAAGTTGATGAACAAGCATGACGAGTACGACGTGGCTGAACCGTCACGACGTCGGTTGTTAAAAGGGGTAGGGGCGCTTGGCGGCGCCCTTGCCCTGGCAGGTGGTTGCCCGGTGGCGCATGCGGCAAAACCGCAGAGCGCGCCGGGCACGCTCTCTCCGGACGCGCGGATGGAGACGCAGCCTTTTTACGCTACCCATCAGGCCGGGATTTTAACCCCGCAGCAGGCGTCGATGATGCTGGTGGCCTTTGATGTGCTGGCCAGCGACAAAAGCGAGCTGGAGCGTCTGTTCCGCCTCCTGACCCAGCGCATTGCCTTTCTGACTACCGGCGGCCCGGCGCCCGACACGCCAAACCCGCGTCTGCCGCCGATGGATTCCGGGATCCTGGGCGCCTTTATCGCCCCGGATAACCTGACCATGACGGTGTCACTGGGAGCCTCGCTGTTTGACGATCGCTTCGGCCTCGCCCCACAGAAACCGAAATCCTTGCAGAAAATGGTGCGTTTCCCGAATGACTCTCTGGACGCGGCCCTGTGCCACGGCGATCTACTGATCCAGATCTGCGCCAACACCCAGGACACGGTGATCCACGCCCTGCGCGATCTCATCAAGCACACCCCGGATCTGCTGAGCGTGCGCTGGAAGCGGGAAGGGTTTATCTCTGACCACGCCGCGCGCAGCAAAGGCAAAGAGACGCCGGTGAACCTGCTCGGCTTTAAGGATGGCACCGCCAACCCGAACAGCCAGGATGCGCCCCTGATGGACAGCGTGGTGTGGGTGACGGCCGATCAGGGTGAACCGGCCTGGGCGGTGGGCGGCAGCTATCAGGCGGTGCGCATTATCCAGTTCCACGTTGAGTTCTGGGATCGCACGCCGCTGAAAGAGCAGCAGACCATTTTTGGCCGCGACAAGCACAGCGGTGCCCCGCTGGGCATGAAAAGCGAGCACGACGTGCCGGATTACGCCAGCGACCCCGACGGCAATGTGATCGCCCTCGACAGCCATATCCGTCTCGCCAACCCGCGCACAAAGGAGACCGAATCAAACCTGATGATGCGCCGGGGCTACAGCTACTCGCTGGGGGTGACTAACTCCGGGCAGCTGGATATGGGCCTGCTGTTTGTCTGCTTCCAGCACGATCTGGAGCAGGGCTTCCTGACCGTGCAGAAGCGGCTGAACGGCGAGGCGCTGGAAGAGTATATCAAGCCGGTAGGCGGGGGCTATTTCTTCGCCCTGCCGGGCGTGCGCGATAAAAACGGCTGGCTTGCAGAAGAGCTGCTCCGCGCCTGAATCCCGTCCCGCTTACCCCTTAAGCGGGACACATTTTTTATGTCCCGCTATCTCTTTGTTATAATTCTGTAATATTCCCGTAGCAGACTAATCAACGCTGTCAGGCGAATCTTAAAAGTTGCACTCAGGTAAAAATAATGTTGCATTCATGCTAAATCCTGATGTACTTACATTAAGATAGCGGTAAACCTTACAGTGATCATGAATCGCTCTGGAGATCGCGAATGGTTGGGTCCTCAACTGGACAGGGTAAACGCAATAACCGCAGTAACCGGCGCGGAGGCTCAAACTCCGGCAGCGATCTCTTCACCGAAAAATTCTCTCCCTCCACAGCAAATCCTGATTTCTCCGATCCGTCGAATGGTGAGCATAGCGATTCGGCCGGGTCATTTAACCAAGTAAGCTATGGCTTAGAAGGAAGCCAACCCTCAGATGTTTGTTCGCCTAATCGTACCGATGCCGGTACGAGTGATGAATACCAACAACTCAAGGTGCTATCCATGGGAAGACAAAAAGCAGTGATCAAAGCTCGTCGTGAAGCAAAACGTGTGCTGAGACGGGATTCACGTAGCCATAAACAGCGTGAAGAAGAGTCGGTCACCTCGCTTGTGCAGATGAGTGGTGTTGAAGCAATTGGCATGGCGCGGGACAGCCGGGATATGACGCCAGTTGTTGCACGCAATGACGCTCAGGCGCAGTACCTGAATGCTATTGAGAGTAAGTCGCTGATTTTCGCTACCGGTGAAGCCGGGTGCGGAAAAACCTGGATAAGTGCAGCCAAGGCGGCGGAGGCTCTGATTCATAAAGACGTCGACAAGATCATTGTCACCCGGCCGGTATTGCAGGCTGATGAAGATCTCGGCTTCTTGCCCGGTGATATTTCGGAGAAATTTGCGCCGTACTTCCGGCCCGTTTATGACGTGCTGGTGAAGCGATTGGGCGCATCTTTTATGCAGTACTGCCTGCGGCCGGAAATCGGCAAGGTAGAAATTGCGCCGTTCGCCTATATGCGCGGACGTACATTTGAAAATGCAGTTGTGATTCTCGACGAGGCTCAGAACGTAACTGCTGCGCAAATGAAGATGTTTTTAACGCGCCTCGGGGAAAACGTGACGGTGATCGTGAACGGGGATATCACCCAGTGCGACCTGCCGGCCGGCGTCAAATCGGGTCTGAGCGATGCGTTGGCACGTTTCGTTGAGGATGAGATGGTGGGGATAGTGCAGTTCACCAAAGATGACTGCGTGCGCTCGGCCCTGTGCCAGCGGACACTGAACGCCTACTATTGAGTCTGTTGCTGTGTGCAGAGCCCGGGGAAACCGGGCTTTGTTTTTTGTGCGGTGAAACGCCTGATGGCGCTGCGCTTATCAGGCCTACGGGGCGAGGCCGGGTCTGAATTTTGTAGGTCGGGTAAGCGTTAGCGCCACCCGACATGCAGGCCGCACGGTGTTGCATTTGGTGAAAACGCCTGATGGCGCTGCGCTTATCAGGCCTACGGGGCGAGGCCGGGTCTGGATTTTGTAGGTCGGGTAAGCGTTAGCGCCACCCGACATGCAGGCCGCACGGAGTTGTATATAGCACCGGGAGGGATTGACTCGCTGCGCTCGCCCTGCGGGCAGCCTGTTCGCTGCGCTCTCAGGCTGTCCAACTGGCTGTCGCCAGTTGTCGAACCCTCGGTCGGGGGTTCTCATCCCTCCCGGTGGCGTGCTACATGCGAAAAAAAAGCCCGCATTTTCATGCGAGCTCTTCTTTAAATATGGCGGTGAGGGAGGGATTCGAACCCTCGATACGTTGCCGTATACACACTTTCCAGGCGTGCTCCTTCAGCCACTCGGACACCTCACCATATTGTTTTGCTGCCTTTCCTCTCGGGGGCAACGGGGCGCTACTATAGGGAGTCGGGCTAAATCGGTCAAGCAGATTTTCTGCTTTACCGCGCGTTCGGTTAAGCAATAATCAGCTCCACGGTTTTCGGGCCGTGGAGCTAACCCTTAGCGCTGCGAATCGAGGGCTTCGCTGTTCTTCACCACCTCTTGCGCCTTGCCGTAGCTTTCAATCAGCAACTGATACGCCGGGAAAATGTGCGTATAGACTTCTGCCCACTGCGCCGCATCCTCACGATTCCAGGTGCGCTGGATCTCCGAGGCCACAGCCGCGGTGTCCATAGGGACAACGCCCGCCTGCACCACCCGCGCCAGGGTGATCTCCTGCGCCATCTTGCTGTAGGTGCCCGAGGCATCGATCACCGCAAAGACTTTATAGCCGTCAGCCACCGCGCTTATCGACGGGAAAGCCATGCAGACGCTGGTGATGGTGCCGGCGATAATCAGCGTCCTGCGTCCGGTCGCCTTCACGGCGGCCACGAACTCCGGGTTATCCCAGGCGTTGATCTCACCTTTACGCGCTACGTACTGCGCATGCGGGGCGTTAGCGTGGATCTCCGGGATCAGCGGCCCATTTGGCCCCTGCGGCACGGAGGCGGTGGTGATCACCGGGATATTCGCCAGGCTGGCGATTTTCGCCAGCGCCGCAGCGCGGGCACGCAGCTCCGGCATCGGCATGTCACCAACGGTCTGGAACAGGCCGCTCTGGTGGTCGATCAGCAGCATCACCGCATCATTCACATCAATAGCCGGACGTGCACCGTTAAAGTTAGCTGGGGTAGACATGGTTCTCTCCTTTATTACGTTCAGATCTGGCCGAAGCGGCCGGAATTAAAATCGCGAATAGCTTCAGCGATTTCGGTTTTACTGTTCATCACAAACGGGCCGTAGCCGACAATCGGTTCGTTCAGCGGCTCTCCGGCCATCAGCAGCACTTTGGCGTCGCTGCTGGCCTCCAGATGCAGCTTCTCGCCTTCCTGACTCAGGACAACAAGCTGAGCTTCACCCGCCTGGGCGGAACCATTCACCGTCACGCTGCCTTCCAGCACCACCAGCGCCGTGCTCCAGCCTTCTGGCTGAGCGAGCGTCAGATGACTGTCCTGACGCAGGGCGATGTCCCAGACGTTCAGCGGGGAGTAAGTGTGGGCCGGGCCGGTCACGTCCTCGTAGCGCCCGGCAATCACCCGCAGTTCGCCGCTGTTATCGGGCAGGGCCACCACCGGAATCTGGTTTTTGGTGATGCTCTGGTAGCCCGGTGTCGCCATCTTGTCTTTCGCCGGCAGGTTGACCCACAGTTGCATCATTTTTAATTCGCCCCCTTGCTGCGCAAAGGCGCTGGAGTGGAACTCCTCGTGCAGAATGCCGGAACCGGCCGTCATCCACTGGACGTCACCCGGGCCAATCACGCCACCTTTACCCGTCGAGTCACGATGCTCCACTTCGCCGGAATAGACGATGGTGACCGTCTCAAAGCCACGGTGGGGATGTTCACCCACGCCGCGCTTTGCCCCATCAGCCGGGAAGCTGTGCGGCCCGGCGTAGTCCAGCAGTAAAAACGGGCTAAGCGGTTCGCCGTGGGTCTGGTAAGAAAACATCGAGCGCACCGGGAAACCGTCGCCAACCCAGTGCTGGCGGGGTGCGGTATAAATGCCTGTTACGTTTTTCATCGTCTTCTCCTGATGTTCTGTTAATGTAATTAGCTTATATTCAGATTTAATATCCCGGTAGATAGTGAAAATGACATGCACTGTTCCAGAAATGGAACGATGAGGACGTTATGCAGGATCTCAATGATTTCGTATGGTTTGTGAAAGTGGTGGATCATGGCGGCTTCGCGGCGGCAGGCAGGGCGCTCGATCAGCCAAAATCTAAACTTAGCCGCCGGATTGCCCAGCTGGAAGAGCGGCTCGGCGTGCGCTTGATCCAGCGCACCACCCGCCAGTTTGCGGTTACGGAGGTGGGGCATACCTTCTACCAGCACTGTAAGGCGATGCTGGTAGAAGCCGAGGCCGCGGAGGAAGCCGTCGCGGCATTGCAGGCTGAACCCCGCGGCATGGTCAGGATCACCTGCCCGGTGACGCTCCTGCATGTTCACGTCGGGCCGATGCTGGCGAAGTTTATGGCGCGCTATCCCGGCATCAATTTGCAGCTTGAGGCAACTAACCGGCGAGTGGATCTGGTGGCGGAGGGCATTGATGTGGCGATCCGCGTGCGCCCGCGCCCCTTTGACGACAGCGATCTGGTCCTGCGGGTGCTGGCCGACAGAGGGCACTGTCTGGTGGCCTCGCCGCAGCTGATTGACAGGCTGGGCACGCCAGTGGTGCCGTCTGAACTCAGCGCCTGGCCCGGCCTGAGTATGGGGGAGGGGAAACAGGTGCACAAATGGGCGCTGAGCGGGCCGGAAGGGGCCAGGGCGGAGATTCATTTTCAACCGCGCCTGATTACGACCGACATGCTGGCGCTGCGGGAAGCGGCGATGGCAGGGGTGGGCCTGGTCCAGCTGCCGATTTTGATGGTCAAGGATCAACTCGCGTCGGGGGAGCTGATAAAAGTGCTCGAGGCGTGGGAGCCACGGCGGGAGGTGATCCACGCGGTCTATCCTTCGCGGCGTGGGCTGTTACCGTCCGTCAGAACGCTGGTGGATTTTTTGACCGGGGAGTATGCGCGGATGGTGGAGGAGTGACGCCGGGTTTGGGTTTTGTAGGTCGGGTAAGCGTTAGCGCCACCCGACAAGCAGGCCGCACGGAGTTGCATTTGGTGAAAACGCCTGATGGCGCTGCGCTTATCAGGCCTACGGGGCGAGGCCGGGTCTGGATTTTGTAGGTCGGGTAAGCGTTAGCGCCACCCGACATGAAGACCGCACGGAGTTGCATTTGGTGAAAACGCCTGATGGTGCTGCGCTTATCAGGCCTACGGGGCGAGGCCGGGTCTGGGTTTTGTAGGTCGGGTAAGCGTTAGCGCCACCCGACATGCAGGCCGCACGGTGTTGCATTTGGTGAAAACGCCTGATGGTGCTGCGCTTATCAGGCCTACGGGGCGAGGCCGGGCCTGGGTTTTGTAGGTCGGGTAAGCGTTAGCGCCACCCGACATTTCCAGACTGCAGGGTGTTGCATATAGCACCGGGAGGGATTGATTCGCTTCGCTCACCCTGCGGGCAGCCTGTTCGCTGCGCTCTCAGGCTGTCCAACTGGCTGTCGCCAGTTGTCGAACCCTCAGTCGAGGGGTCTCATCCCTCCCGGCGGCGTGCTACATGCGAAAAAAAAGCCCGCATTTTCATGCGAGCTCTTCTTTAAATATGGCGGTGAGGGAGGGATTCGAACCCTCGATACGTTGCCGTATACACACTTTCCAGGCGTGCTCCTTCAGCCACTCGGACACCTCACCATATTGTCATCCCGTTGTTGCTGGGACGGGCGCTAATGTAAGGAAAAGCCTTACTTACGTCAATCAACTTTTTCAGTAAATTAGCGCGTTGAGACAAACTTCAACCAACCTGATTTCTAATTGTGCTGAAAGTGCCTTTTTTATCAACAACGACCGCGGCAACAAATTTTGCTATGCTGCGATGCAGTTGAAAATGAACGTAAAACAGCGCAACAGAAGGCAATCGCAATGGACATCATTTTTTACCACCCAACATTTGATAACGCTTACTGGATTAAAACGCTTACGGCGGCGCTGCCGGGCGCGCGGGTTCGCGAGTGGAAACGCGGTGATAACGAACCGGCGGATTATGCGCTGGTGTGGCATCCCCCGGTAGAGATGCTGCAGGGGCGTAATCTTAAGGCGGTGTTTGCCCTCGGCGCCGGGGTGGATTCGATCCTCAGCAAACTTAAAGCGCACCCGGAAATGCTGGCGGAGACGATCCCCCTGTTTCGCCTTGAAGATACCGGCATGGGCCAGCAGATGCAGGAGTATGCCGTAAGCCAGGTGCTGCACTGGTTCCGCCGCTTTGATGACTATCAGGCGTTAAAACAGCAGGCCCGCTGGGAGCCGCTGGCGGATTATCAGCGCGAAGATTTTACCATCGGTATTCTTGGGGCCGGGGTGCTGGGTTCTAAGGTGGCCGAGGCGCTGGCGCCCTGGGGCTTCCCGCTGCGCTGCTGGAGCCGCACCCGTAAGGACTACCCTGGCGTGACCAGCTTTGCCGGTATGGATGAATTGCCGCAGTTTTTACAGGGCACGCGGGTACTGATTAACCTCCTGCCAAATACGGCGGAGACGGTCGGGATCATCAATAGCGGTCTGCTGAATCAGCTGGCGGATAACAGCTATCTGATGAACCTGGCGCGCGGCGTTCACGTGGTGGAGGCCGATCTGCTGGCGGCGCTTGAGCGTGGCAAGCTGAAAGGGGCGATGCTGGATGTCTACAGTAAAGAGCCGTTGCCTGCCGACCATCCTTTATGGGCCCATCCGCGCGTGGCCATGACGCCACACGTGGCGGCGGTGACGCATCCGGCCGAAGCCGTGGCCTATATCGCGCGCACCATCACCCAGCTGGAAAAAGGCGAGCCGGTCACCGGGCAGGTCGACAGGCAGCGCGGTTACTGAGTCAAACCCGGCCATCGCCGGGTTTTTGCTAATAAACGCCTGGGATAACTGCTATCCTTTGGGAAACACGAGAGGAGAGAACGATGTACCCCGTTGACCTGCATATGCACACCGTCGCCAGCACTCACGCCTACAGCAATCTTCATGACTACATCGCCCAGGCAAAGGTAAAGAACATCAAGCTCTTTGCGATCACCGATCATGGTCCGGATATGGCAGATGCCCCGCACTACTGGCACTTTGTGAATATGCGTATCTGGCCGCGGGTAGTGGATGGCGTGGGGATCCTGCGCGGAATTGAGGCCAACATCAAAAACACCCAGGGTGAGATTGACTGTACCGGCCCGATGCTGACCTCGCTGGATCTGATCCTCGCCGGTTTTCATGAGCCGGTATTTGCCCCGCAGGACAAAGCCACCAATACCGAGGCGATGATTGCCACTATTGCCAGCGGCAACGTGCATATCATCAGCCATCCGGGCAAGCCTGTTATACTCTTAAGTAGATAAAACGCAAACAACAAAAATTCAGGTCAAGTATATGAAAACTCAACTGTATTCGTATGTTCGTTGGTCATCCGACAAGCAAACTGGCAATAGTTCACTCGAACGCCAAACCCGTAAATCAAAAGAGTATGCCGCACGTAACGGGCTGGAATGGGCAGAACTGCGTGATGAAGCGGTATCGGCGTATAGGGGTGCAAACTGGGATGAGAAGAAATCAGCATTAGGCGGGTTCATTGGTGCTGTTAAAAGCGGTCTAGTACCGTCAGACTCATGGCTCTATGTAGAATCGTTAGACCGCCTTTCACGTCAAAACGTACTCGACGCGACAGAATGGTTTATCTCAGTACTGAAGCTGGGTATCACCATCGTTACAGGCCTGGATGAACACGTTTATAACAGGGAATCGATAGCGGCAAATGCTACTGGCTTGATGATGAGTATCATGTTGTTTGCCCGTGCTAATGAGGAGTCTGAGACAAAATCGAAGCGTGTTGTTAGTCATACGAAACTGTTGATTGAGCGTCACAAAGAAGGTAAACCCGCCACGATTAAAAGTGCGGGAAGTCACGTATGGTGGATAGACTCTACTGGAGATGAAAAGGAGGCCGTTAAGCCTCATCCGGTTATGTGGGATGCCGCAAAAATGATCGTCGAAATGTGTAAAGAGGGTCATAGTGTTTTTAGAATTGTTGCAGCCTTGCGTGAGAGATACCCATATGGGTTTAAAGGTCGTGATTGGTCTGGTTCAACAATTAAAAATATGCGTGTGAATCCGGCGTTATATGGTTGTCGGATAATGCAGTTAGGTAAGGACGAGCATAAACTAGAAAACTATTATCCACCTTTATGTACTGAGGCTGAGTTCTATAGAATTCAAGAAGTCAAAAGCAATAACAAGTTCAGGGCAAATAAAAGTTCTAGCATTAGTTTACTAGGTGGTATGCGTTTAATTCGTTGCGGTCAGTGTGGCGGTACGATGAATACCTTAACTACTACAGACGGTAAAATACGCTACGTGTGCAGTAGTGGATTAGCGTCAAAAGGTGGTGGTTGTACTCGGTCATGGTCATTATCAGGCATTCTGATAGAACACTGCTTAATGATTGTACTCACACATGCGTATTTTGACGATTCAATACGTAATCAGAACTCAGCCACCGATCTTGATGGACAGATCGAACAGCATGAGGTTCGTATTGCTGAACTGAACACGGAAATTAAAAATATTGCATCTGGTATTGCTAAACATTATTCAGAAGCATTAGTAGAACTACTGGCAGCAGCAGAAAAAGAACGCAAGCAATTAGTACAGGAACTCGATAGAATAAATCAGAAGAAATTACTACTTACTACTCAATCCGTGTTTGAAACGAATATGGTGAACTTCTTTGAGTTGATACAGTGGGGTATCATTTCCGATCCAACTCATGAAACACGAGTTAAGTTGCGTGAAATAGTACGGCGGTTAATGCGGTCTGTTGTCATTCATAAGTACGATGGTATCGTTTCTTTGCAGTACTCATATAAAGAGGGTGAATACTTTGTATTTGAGGGTGCAGGTAAGCGGCATGAATGGACGCACTACATTAAACGTGACAAAGATACGAGTACTGTAGTTAGTGCTGAAATCATCGAACAAGTTAAGAACCACAGGTTGATCAAAGATATCGAAACGTCTTTATACAATCTGGAAACGGCTCAAGATGGCATGTTTAATATGGTACTGGATATGCTCGCTATCGTGAACTACCCAAAACTTAAGGGTTCTCAGTTCTGGCCTAAAAAGTCGAGTACTGAACGGACAGTGTTCAAGAAGCCAGAGTAACAGTACTAGACATACAAAGAACCCGCTTAGGCGGGTTTTCTTGTTTCTGGGTTCGTTTCAGCCTATTTTCAGCGGTTTCTGATAAATAACTATGTAAAATGCAAAAAGTAACGCTGATTTTGGGATGGAATTCTATCTAGTGTTACAATCAATATTATCAAGACAAGTTCGTTCCAAAAACCTATTAGTGTGATTACACATGCCCTGGCAATCAGGGCGTTTTTTCACGCCGGAAAACTGCTTTTTTGAACTCAAATATACAGGAGACTACTATGCAAAAAATAAAGAAAACCGGAATGGTAACAGTACGACTAACTGAGATGCAGATGCAATACCTGCAATCATTAGTTGATGGTGGACAAGCACCGAAAGGTTTACCAGCGGCAATACAATATGTAATCAATCAAACGATTATTACCAAAAAGTAAAATTCAGTATTGCCAGGACGTTGAACAGAAATGGCAGTATGAACTCTGCGTCTGAATAGATTTTCAGACAGTAGTAAACCAACCCGAATCAAATGATTTGCTGTACGGGTCAGCGAAAAATACCAAAGGATTGGTATATAAATGAAACTAAAATCTAAAAAACTGGTATGTGGTGTAGGCATCAATGATGTGCCGGGTTTCTCCAAAACACGTCAAGGTAAGAACTGGTATAGCGTCATTACCAGAGCGTATTCTGAAATGTTCAAATCTCGACAACCAACATATGAGAACGTAACAGTACATCCCGATTGGTTGACTGGTTCGAATTTCAAAAACTCAAATATACACGATCACTATGTACCGGGTTATTGCTTGGACAAGGATATTCTAGTTCCTGGCAATAAAGAGTATTCAGAAGCCGCTTGTAGGTATGTACCGCAATACGTGAATAACTTGCTGCTAGATCGTGGTAATGATCGCGGATTACTGCCGGTTGGAGTCACTAGGCACGGTAAAGGGTTCCAAGCCCATTGCAGCCAACTCCAGCAAAATGATAAGTCAAAGAAGGTATCTCTCGGAACATTTAGTACACCTGAACTGGCACACCGTGAATGGCAGCGGGGGAAAATAAAGGCGATAGTACTTGTAATTGAGAAATACAAAACTGAACCAATGCCTTTACGTGAAATCATTGCAGCATTGAAATTACGTATACGGAAACTGAAAAATGATATTCGTAAAAAACGCATAACAATAAAGCTGTAAACAATTAACGGTGAACCGTATTACTGTACGGTTCACCGTTAAATACTATGCAGTACTGAACCATCAATTCAGTACTGCCAACTCAAACTTACAAGGATTGTATAAATGATGAACTATATTCAGGGCGATTGCGGATCGTCCAAAACATATATGACGATTGAAATGATAAAACGTACTGATATACCTTATTTATTGGTACATTCAGAACTGCAATTGATGAAACAGTCAGCCGCAGCGTTAGGTGATATCTGTACGGTGATATCATCTGAAACTCATAGCAATGTCGAGTACGCCGTAAACCAATTTCTCAAAGAACCGACGCACAGAGTACTAATCATCAGTGAGCGGGCTTTTTTGCGTATTTCAGATCTGTCATTGCTCAAAAACCGTAAAATCATGCTAGATGATGTTGTTAGTTTTCATTGTTACAAGGTAATCAATACTGAGAAAAAACATGAAGTACACAAACAGTTGTTCACAAGTTTCACGGATCTCGATAAACAGTACTGTACCGCTGTTCCAATTACCCGTTTCTATGATGATTTGCTATCCGATATTCATCAACGTTTTGAATTTATCGACCTGTACGATGAGTTCAGAATGAACAGTAATTTTTTCAGTACTAAAATTCAGGACGGGCATGAAGTTTACCGGGATGACTGCAACCAGTTATCAATCATGGCCTGGGTAGATATTCAAAAGTATGTGGATGCTGGCCTGGATATGACATTTCTGGCGAACAAATTCACTGAGTCATTGCTGTACCGCTCGCATCCTAGTCTGTTTACCGAAGTCAAAATGTCATTACGGCAGCGTGTAGTGCCAGTGAGTGAACGACTCAAGGTGTACTATTTCCTCGATAAGAAACGGTTCACCAGTACTTTCAGGACTGACAACCCTAGTGCACTGCCTACCATCGCACAGTACATAGAACAGAACGTAACGGGTCAGTACTACTATACGTCGAACAGTTCAACTAAAGGTGACATGGGTAAGATCCTCACAGGCCAGTACATCTCGCCTAATAGCCGTGGCATGAACGCGTACCAGAGCTACACAACGGCGGTTTGGTTAGCCAGTATGAAACCTAGCCCTGTTGAAGCTGTTATGTGTCGTGAGCAGTTCGGCATTACGGGCCAGGATCTGGTGCAAGCCAGGGAGTTTGAGAACCTATACCAGTTCATCAACCGTTCGAATCTGCGTGATTACGATTCTCAGTCTGAGATCGTGGTTTATGTAGTAGATAGAGAACAGGCTGAGTCATTGGGTGCTGCTAACATCCATCATATCGATCTGGGTCTGGAAGATGACAGTACTGAAAAGTTGAAACCAGGACGCCCGGAAGTATTCAATGCAGATGACAAGAAGCTGAGAAAAGCATTCAGTACGTTACAGTCGAGACATAAGGGTGATGTCAGTATTGAACTGTTCGATAAATGGTGTACTAAGAAAAAGCTGACAGAACAGCAGGTAGAGATGTTGCGAGGGATGATGAAGTAAAACGAGGCCGCTTAATTGCGGTCTTTTTTATTGGTTGTCGTTATGCGGAAATCACTAACGTGGGTTAATTAGGGTAGTGGGGGATAGTAACTTTGACAGTTAGAAGTATGTGCGAGTTGAACACGAGCAGGACAACCCGAACGCAGCGAAGCGTAGTCGAGGGCGTCAGTACTCAAGACACGTGTTCGCGTAGCGAACGACAGTTGTATTCAATAATTCATTAGTTCAGTCATTACTGATCAAACCAATAATAAAAGGAAATAGGGAATACGAATACGGAGCGTAGCGGAGTATGAGGATTACCCGACCGAACGAGCAACGCTCGTTTGTGTCTCGATTCATAATGTAATGAATAATGAAATAGTCCAATAGCTCGCGTGCTCGCTATTGAACTACGCATACGGTTAATCGGTTTTATCGCCGTCTGCGACGACTCTAAAACACTCAAACCTCTGCTTTCTCAAAAATAGATCAATAAATGAGGAAAAAACTACCTTAAACCTATATAGGTAAATAATTCCACATTTTAAGTTTTAACACATGGTAGTGAATTCCACATACATCTAGACGGCTAAATGGAGTAAACAGTACTACCAATTTATCAATTCCTCGGCAAACCCTGAAGATCAGACAACGAGATCTGTTTCGGTTCCAGTTTAAAAGTACCTTTCACCTCTTTCATTTCGTAAAACTGAACAGTACTGTCACGGTTAGCTAATGCCGACATAATGCTGAACTTCACGGACTCTTTGCAACGCAGGCCGAAATAGATACTTTCCAGAATGAAGGGGGATTTACGTAAGCCCGGTTTGCCGATCATACGGTACTCATTCTCATACTTCCACTTTTTAGCTTTCACAAAATAAATCGCTTTATTAATATCAGTTGTATTACCAATAGGATTACTAAATAATTCATGGAGTTGACTTGTTAGAACTGTGCGTACTCCATCATAGTCAACTTTTTGTATTTCATTTGTAGCGGCAAAATTACTTACATCACCTGGTATGCTATAGGCACAACAAAATCCGTTATGTTCGTCAGAATAATGTGCCCACATTAAAGGACAGTCGAAATTTTCAGCTAATGACAATACACCAATGTTTTGGCTTGCTACAAGTTCAGTCTTAATTATATCCAAGTACATATCAATTTTTTCTTGCCAATTCTTAATAGGCTTTGAATTCTCCAATCTATTAAGTTCAGTCAAAATTGCGTTTTTCATATTTTGGATTTGAAGAGAGTAGAATTCATAATATTCTTCATCACATCTCTCTATATGTTTTTCATAACGCCCAAACTCCTCTTCGAATACTTCATCATCTACAGAAAGGGGATTGGCACCATTAAACATGTTAAGCATTAGACTACCATTTAGATGCAGGATAAAGTCTTGAAGAGTTTCGCTTGAACTCATTAACTGAGTACGTCTCGCACTAAGTATTAATGTAGCGGCAATATCCCGTAACTTTAATACATCATCCAAATCATCCACCACAGATGGTTGACAGTCAAACGGGTCATTAAACGAAACAGGATCAGCTAAGTACACAGTATCATTTATCAGTGAGTCCAGGCTGTTAATACTGAACGCTCTATATTTGTACAGGATGGCAGGTACATCGTTGCTCATACGTTAAACCGCTAGTTATTCTTTGTTCGTAGATTCTACCTTACCACACTGAACTGGTACATGATTTGACATAAGTTCAAAGGTTGCGATGCCGGTACGTCATGGTAAGCTGTGAACCCCTGCCAGTACTGAACCGTTTGGGGTTTGTTGATTAGGGTTCAGTACTGGTAGGGAACTAAGTACTAATAACTGTCATTGCATTCTGACGCTTTGCACTCGTACTTATACAGATTGCCGCTCGCATCAACACCTGAGATCTGGTATTCACCGTTCCCTTTATTGTGTTTTGTTTGACGCCATCGGGCACCATTTGCAGCCGTACCTCTAGTTATGGTGTCATCTCCCCGAACTCTAGTACGTTCCTCCCATGTTGCCCCAGATGTTTTGTTGTGTCCTTTTATCTCTGTAATTTCTTCTCCGCTTGAACTCATAGTTCTTGTAATAGTGTGAGTGTCACCATTATCAAATGTACATATGCTGTGATAGTAATTGCCAGTACATTCAGCCTGTGCTGCTGAACATACAACGGCAGATAACAAAAAAGTTATTAACCGATTCATTTCTATTCCATCATTATTAGTGGTATAAAAATCATTAAAGAAATTTATATGTATGTATGGATAACTAAATGAAAAGAACCATTTATACGGCAAAATGGGAGGTACATAGTACTGCACAGTGCAGCCATTACTAACCCCCTAAAAAAGGGGGTGTTTTGGCCTTTGAGTATGTCAGGATTTGTTGTAAATCGTGATGTTCATCAAGTACTGAACCGTAATGAGGTGTTAGGTAGGGTTCAGTACTGATAGAGAGTTCTACCAGTACTGGGTATTACCAAAATAAGTAGAGGGTATTAGCGGAGCTTCCAGGTTTCAATCAGATGCTCAGCGGTCAACAGTTTAAGAATTAATTCTTCTGAAGATTTATTATTACTAAATGATGAAATGTATCTACTGATTTCGGTAAGATTAACGCCGTGAGTTTGATAATTTAACTCCATATACTGAGCACCATTCGTCACATCTATTTTGTCAAAGAATGCTTTAGCTTCACTTGAAATAGTATGACCATATTTTTCTTCAAATGAAACAGCAGATGGATTATTGAATGTTTCAACCGCGTGTATGAAATTAGCATCCAGATATAGGCGTGCTGCAACAGCAGAACCATCAAAGCTATTAAAAATTTTGGTATCAAGAAAACTGACAATCTGTTGCAGATTAGAATTTGATGGCGGCATTTCAACGCCATCTTTCCACAAATCCTGAATGAGTTCACTAACAGCCATTTTCTGATCTGTAAAGCTCATCTTATTTTGCTCTAAGATGGCTGTGAATTTCATTAGCACCATGCGGTTAAAAGCCTCATTGTTAAAAAGGTGGTCTAAGTAATTACCTGGCACACCTTGTTTTGAGCTGAGACTTCTCACGACACCGATAAACTCATTCCTTTTGTTATCGTTATTAATCCAGGTCGGACGATAAAGTTCATTCGTTTCATCTAAGGTTCTTTTTGCTCGTGAAACTACTGCATGATACCTGCGTGTTTTTGCTTTGTTGTAACCGCCAAGAATTACATAACCTAACCATGCTAAAATTAGTAACCCGATGATTTCCATATGTATACCCTGCTATTCAATGTCTGATTATTAATTTCAATTCGAATTATTATAACTGTAAGTACTACGACTTCCCGCCACAACTTTATGTCATCTCGATTTAAGCCCTCGTAATGGGTTGTTTACCCCTACTAAAGGTAGTGGGATAGAACAGTTATAAACGATTCGTGTACACCTTGTATACGCCCACTGCATCAGATCATTTCTCACACAACGAAGGGCCAGGCGAAGCCTAAACAGCACTACTTTAGTGGTAAACGTAATTTATCAGTAGCCCTTAACTACCAGAATAGGTAGGGGAAATATCTTAAACATTGATCGTTATTGCCTATTGATGTAATTAATAATAACGATTTGACCGATCGATAAAGTGGTGAACCATTTTGCAACGGATAAGCAACCTCTAGGTGCTGGAGAACTTTAATGATAAAAATTATTGGGTTAGGGTTATTGTTGACTTCTTTCACAGCTTTTGCCGCCGATGACAACGCTGCGAAAGACGATGCGGAGAAGGCACAGCGTGATATCACACTCTCAGGCTATCAGTGCGACCAGGTAGACAGCATCAAAACCGAAACGAGCTGGTTCTCAAGCGGAACGACTTCAAATGTCACATGCGATAAAGCGTACCATTTTCTATTACGTTATAAGGGCGGTAAGAAGGTTAGTGTTGAAGTGGTGTCTATGTAAAAGTACTGCCACCTTTGAACTCATTCATGCCAGCATCAGCACTTATTTTTGGTTTGTTAATTCCAGTTGCCGATGCTGGTTAGGTAATATTTAAAGTACTTCATAATATACGACACTAATATTCCAGTACTTAGTACTTATTATTGAGGCTCATATTTCAGTACTGCGAATTTTTATAATAAAAATAATTGACAGGGACATTTTCAAACCATATTATCTACCCCGAACGAATGAGTGGAATACCCTCGCACGTCCTGACATTATTGATTGTGAGGTATTATCATGTCTGTTCAATACAACCCAGGCAACGGGATAGTGCTGCACAGTGCAATAAATATAAAACAATAACGTTGCTGGGGTTACATAAATATGAGCATTAAAAACAATTTAGATCAGTACTATACATCCCCTGAATATGCACAGTACTGTTATAATAAAACTCGGAAACATATCGATTTAAGCAATTTTTTGGTCATGGAACCAGCAGCAGGCACCGGGGCATTTTATAATCTGTTAACCGATAACAAACGATTAGGTTTTGATATCGATCCTAAAATTGACGGTCTGATTAGTGGTGATTTCCTGAAACAGGATTTTGTTACTGATAACCAAATAGTTGCACTCAGTAACCCACCGTTTGGATTCAAAAGCGAGCTTGCGATCAAGTTTTTCAATAAATGTGCATCACTGAACAGCGAATACATATGTTTCATAGTCCCACTTACATTCAGAAAACCTGCAACGCAGAATAGACTTAATGATCATTATCATTTAATTTTAGATGAGACATCACCTAATAAATGTTTCATTCTGGATAATGCACCGCATCATGTACCGTGCTGTTTTCAAATATGGGAACGGCGAAGCACAAAACGAACAATGCACGAGATTCGAAAAACGAGTAATATGTTTAAATTCTGTAATAAACAGAATGCCAATATTCGAGTTAAACGTATTGGCACGAAAGCAGGCGAGTATGCTAAACCTGGCACAGAACATTCAGACGGCTCGATGTTATATATCAGAACGGATGAGGTTGAAAAAATTAACTGTATACTGACCAGTGCTGCATATCTTGATTATATTAGAGAAATACGGGCTAATGTTGCAGGGCAATATAGCGTCAGTAAATCAGAACTAATCATTGGTATTGAGAAATTCAGTCAATGATAGGCATTCATAGGGTAAATACTCAAACACACATGAGTAATTTACCCTATGAGAACATCAATACACCTTCCACTATATGGCACTGAATATTATTTCGAACTTGTTCAGGAACTACTAGCAGTCATCGATACAGAACCACTAATCAAATTAGATATGCACTACGATGAACACAGTGAAGTACTGCATATCTTTTTCAGCCATCCAGAACCCGATCAACAGAACTTTATGCAGGGCCTGGTATTGCTTTATTGCCCCGATTACTACTGGCACTGTTAGAACGGCAATTCACCCTGGTCACAGAACCAATCATCATCATCGTGTATCTGATGCATACGGTGTACTGAGTCCAGATAGGTAAGGCCGTCTAGCACTCGTGGTAGAGGTTCAGGGTAGAGCAGCACAAAACAATCAGGTTGAATCTGACCTAACCAGTACTGCCTATGCTCGTTCTGAAAGAAGACTTTATCACCCATCCTGAACTCATCTAGAGCTGAACCCCAATAGCACACAGTAGCCCATTGCCCATGATGTACGAACCGCTGTATGCCACTGGTGATCGACGCGTCATACCCATCTTTGTTACCCATCCCTATACCCTCCATTTATACTGTATGTTTGTGGGTCTTCCCTTGTTGTGGTGGCTGAAGGCATGATAATGGTGTATTTAATCGCCAGAGGTCACCGCCATGGACGAAAAGTCCCTCTACGCTCATATTCTCAACCTGTCCGATCCGTGGCAGGTAAAGTCCCTTTCTCTCGATGAAAATGCCGGTTCTGTTACTGTCACTATTGAGATCGCTGAAAACACCCGGCTAGCCTGTCCGACCTGCGGTAAATCCTGTTCTGTTCACGATCACCGTCATCGTAAATGGCGCCATCTTGATACCTGCCAGTTCACCACTATTGTTGAAGCCGATGTTCCACGAATTATGTGTCCGGAGCATGGCTGCCTGACGTTGCCTGTTCCGTGGGCTGGCCCCGGAAGCCGGTATACGTTGCTATTCGAATCGTTCGTTCTCTCATGGCTGAAAATCAGCACCGTTGATGCTGTCAGGAAGCAACTTAAGCTCAGTTGGAATGCGGTTGACGGCATTATGACCCGGGCAGTTAAGCGAGGTCTTGCCCGGATAAAAAAGCCATTATCCGCCCGTCATATGAATGTGGATGAGGTCGCCTTTAAAAAAGGACATCGTTACATAACGGTGATCTCCGATCGCGATGGTCGGGCGCTGGCCTTAACGGATGATCGCGGCACAGAGAGTCTTGCCGGCTATCTTCGCACGCTCACTGATGGGCAGTTGCTGGCTATCAAAACGCTCTCAATGGACATGAACGCGGGCTATATAAGAGCAGCGCGTATCCACTTACCCAGTGCGGTTGAGAAAATCGCCTTTGACCGCTTCCATGTGGCGAAGCAACTGGGCGAGGTAGTTGATAAAACCCGTCAGAATGAACATCCGCACCTCCCTGTTGAAAGCCGACACCAGGCAAAAGGAACCCGCTTCCTGTGGCAGTACAGCGATAAGTGGATGACCGAATCCCGGCAGGAAAAGCTGATGTGGCTGCGTGCACAGATGAAGCTGACGAGCCAGTGCTGGGCGCTGAAAGAGCTGGCAAAGGATATCTGGAACAGGCCATGGAGCGAGGAAAGACGGAGTGACTGGCAGAGATGGTTGGCGCTGGCGGCTAACAGTGACGTTCCCATGATGAAAAATGCCGCGAAAACGATAGGAAAAAGGCTGTACGGGATCCTGAATGCGATGCGACACAGTGTCTCAAACGGAAATGCGGAGGCACTTAACAGCAAGATCAGGCTGCTGAGGATAAAAGCCAGGGGATACCGAAACCGGGAGCGCTTTAAACTGGGGGTGATGTTCCACTACGGAAAGCTGAATATGGCGTTCTGAGCCTTCCCACCATGATCGGGGAAGACCCATGTTTGTACAGTATTGCAGACAGTAAAGATAAGATCCAGACTGGCCGGAGTTAAAACAATAACACCGGGAAGTGTATGAAAATCGTACAAAGTATTGCAGACGATACACTGGTATTTGAATCATTGTCTGCTGCTGACAGTATCCAGCTAACACACAACGCCTTAGAACTAATTTCGAAGTTTGAGCAAGGCTCGGAAGAACCAACCGCTAAAGAACTGGGCAGGGCGTGTTGCCTATTACTGACTGTCGCAGAAGATTTTATGAATGTTGAGTACTGGCAAACTGTAGAAGAACTGTATTCCGGTGTTAACCATACGTTCTATAAAGAAGAAGTTATAGCAATTCGTGATTACTATTTAGAACACCTCTCAGAACAGCCTGTATCACTTCATAAACAACGCTAGAAATATTAACGCACGGACGCGTTTAATTCAGTACAGACCCATACAGAGCGATACAGAAGCATTAAAAGGTACTCCTGAGTGGGGCAGCCTCGGCAGTGTTCGGCAGCGAGTTCTTTTTTGCGTATGTGCGATTTTTGATCAACGAACCACACCACAAAATATTCAGTACTGGATTCGTTCGTCATTTTGATGTTCATTAATGGCAAGTGTGACACCGGTCGATAGTGATCCTTATAATATTGAAAAACCGGTGTCACACTTACTCAGTGAACGCAGTGAAATCCCAGATGCAGTACTGAACCCTGATAAATATAAGAACAACAGTCAGGGAAATATTATGTCCACCTCAATTTCAATCAGAAAGTTAGGCCGTGATTACGGCTATGAACACAGTACTGTACTGGCATGGCAGAAACGCGGGATGCCTACAGACACAGAAGAGAATGCACGTGCATGGATCGTAGACAACATTTTAACGCCGCTACGTGATGGTGATGTACGAGACAAGATTGACCAGGCACGACTACGCAAAATGCAGGCAGAGGCAGATTTAGCCGAAGCAGAAGTAAAGTTAAAACTAGATCAACTAATCGAAGCCGATGAAGTTCACAGAGCACTTACCCAGTACTTTAAAACGTTGCGTGATTATATCCGCTCACTACCGAACAAAATTCAACATGAAGTTTTCGAACAAGATTCAGTACTGAAAGTTAAACGAGTACTACAGCAACGTATTGATGAAATGCTGCATTCAGTTGGCGACATGAAGTTTGAAGTACCAGAAGAGGATGAACAAGGCAAGCAAGGAACGGATGCCGAAAATGAACAAGACACTAACAGTACTGAAAAATGCAGTACCAATAATCAAACCACCACAGAAGTTAAAGCCCAGTGAATGGGCTGAGACTCATTTAGTACTCCCTGATGGTTTAGCAGCCGGACAAAAACTAAACCTCTATTCATTTCAGAAAGAAATGTTAGATATTATTGAGTCTGACCAGTACCGCAAAGTTGTCTATAAAACATCAGCACAAATTGCTAAAACTACACTACTCAATTCAGCATTGTTCTATTGGATGGCAACTGATAGTTCTAATATTGGCATTGCCCAAAGTTCATTATCAGAGCTTAAGCAATGGAAGTCAGCGAAGATTGACAAGACCATAGAGCAAGTACAAGTACTGTCAGAATTAGTAACAGACAAGAATGATAAAACCAAAGCTAATAACCAGCAGCAGACCGAATTAAAAGACGGTAGTTTTTTGTATTTCCTCACATTAGGTAGTGCTAAGGGGTTACGCGGAAAAACGCTCAAGAGAATTATACTTGATGAAGTCTCGGCAATAGACCAGAACTCACCAGAAGGGAACCCGATACGCCTGGCAGAGCAGAGGGCTACCGATTTCGGCCAAGAAGCAAAAATACTTATTTCAAGTACTCCCACATTTTCAGGAGATGCAATCGATGTTGAGTATCAGAACTCAGATCAACGTGAGTACTTTGTAAAATGTATTCACTGCCAGCATGAACATACATTGAAGTGGGAGAACATAAAATTCGAATGGAAGAAAGCAGGCAAGCGTGATATTCCAGATAGCAGTACTGCAAAATTACACTGCCCAAAATGTAATAATGAAATAACCGAATCTCAACGAATTAAAATGGTAGCTGGTGGACGTTGGATAGCACAGAACCCATCTGTAACTGACGCGGCAGGATTCTATATTAACCGCCTGTATTCACCGAACAGTACTATTCAGTCTATTGCTAAAGAGTTTGAACTAGCGTGGTTCGAATATAATTACCAGTCTTTCTACAATACAGTACTCGGACTTCATTATTCAGACCTTCAAGAAGAAATTGATGATCTAGCATTAGAGAACTTACGTGATGACTCATTCGATTCAAAGAATATACCAGATTCAGTACTGGGAATTGTCGTAGGTTGTGACCAACAGTTAGACCGACTTGAAGCAACTGTATTAGGTTTTAACGAAACAGAACTATTCGTACTCGGTCATCGTTATTTCTATAGCCCTAACTGTGAAATCAAAGGGGCAAAAGCCTATACAGACCTTGCGGCGTTCTGTAATCAACGTTTCAAAACAGTATCCGGGCGTGATTTGCCAGTACTGAAAGTAGCTGTTGACGGTGGTAACGGTAGGGCAATGCAGACGGTACACAGTTTCTGTCAGCAGTATAAGAAGTTCGAAATGATTAAGGGCAGCTCGAATACCAAAGGTGACTTGTTCAAACGCAGTACCTCAGAAGGCCGTCAGTTCTACATGCTGAACGTACACGAGGGAAAGAACTGGGTACGTAGCCTGCTAAACAATGCAGTAGCAGGTTTAGCAGATGCACCACTAACGCTACGTTTTGCACACGATTTGCCTGATGACTATTTCGAACAGGTCACAGCAGAGAACTTAGAACGTTCGGGTAGTGGTGTTCGATGGAAACAGATCACAGGCCGTCGTAATGAGGCACTTGATACGCTGGTCTACAGCCTCTGCATGATGAAACTGGCTCTAAGTAAACTAGGCGGTCAACCGTTCAAGAAACTGCGTGAATATCGCAGTAGCAACCGTACCGAAACTACCAGTACTGAATCTACTAAACCCGTCAAGCCTGCCGAACCGAACAATAAATACAGTAAACCAACTACTAAGAGTATTGGCAAATCATGGTTCGGCTAAGGATAAATAAACATGAAAGGAACAATTTATATTGGTGAAGTACTTCACGAAGTACTGCCACCTAATAGCACAATTAAAATCGGAAATAGTACTGATACGTTATTCACACACAACACACAGCACGATACTGAAACGGTAACTATCGACTCCACAGATTGGAATCCGGGTTATTACTCAGTCGTATATAACAATAATGGTGAATTAACTATCAGTACTGTCACCGTCATTGACCCGATGGCACAGACATCACGATTAACAGAACTGCAATCACAACTTGATGACCTTAATAAAATCATCAGTGCAAGAATTACAGGTGATACCAGTACTCTGACTATAAACAACAAGACTCTCGTAAAAGAAGATCTTAATACTTTGACCAGTCTGAGAAATGGTATTACTAAACAGGTCAATGACCTCAAGAAAAAACTAAACAAAACAAGCAGCAATACGTTCTTTAAAAGTACTATTCATTGCCGCTAATAACAGGAGATCACACGGAATGTGGCCTTTTAACAAACGGCAAATTGAACAACCCGCAGTACCAGCCCCGAAACCCGCCAAACAAACCCGTAAATATCAACCTACCAGTACTGAATTCAAACCCCAAAGCCGTTCACTAACCGGCCTACCAACAAAGATTATCGGCTCTTACGGTACTGGTGTTCAGAACGTCAACATCAATGCAGTACTGAGACAGTCTCTAACATCGCTACGTGATGCAAGCCGTTCACTGGTACTGCAAAACCCGTATGCACGTCGATATGTGTCACTGAGTTCTGGCACAGTTGCAGGGGCAGACGGTATCACTGTTAGACCTTCACCGATTGGCCTCGATGGTCAAACCGATCCAGTACTGGCAGACCGTTTAGACAAGCTGTTTTACGAGTGGGCATCAGATGCAAACCGCTTTAGTACTGATGGTTCTCTGTCATTCGACATCTTTCAACAACTGGTAGAGCGTGCAAGAGCTACCGATGGTGAATGTTTTGTTCGACTGCATACAGACGGTGATGAACTACAGGTATCAATCATCGATGCTAGTCGTATTCCCAGTACTAAAAACGAGCTACTGAAAAACGGTTCGTACATCAGTAATGGGATAGAGCGTGATCAGCACGGTCGAGTACTGGCTTATCACGTTGCCGATATTAACCCGTTGAATTACACGATTCAGACCAACAGTACTCAACGTGTACCAGCCAGTGAAGTACTGCATTATTTCATTCCAGAATTCCCAGGACAGGAACGAGGTTTCCCGGACTGTATTGCAGTAATGAAAACCCTGGAGGACTTTAATAGCTATAACGAAGCGGCAGTACTACAGAAGAAGATCGCAAGTTCGGCTATGGGATTCATTACCAATAGCGATAATACACAGGATGAACTCTTAGACGGTGAACCAGAACAGCGTGAATACGTCGAACACTTTGAACCGGGCAGTATTAAAGAACTTGCACCAGGCCAACAGATTCAGACTCTGAACCCGCAGGCAGGTACTGACAAAATCACAGAGTTCAGTGATGCAGTACTTACGACAATTTCAACTGGCTTATCCGTACCAAAGTCGATGCTAACTGGTGACACACAAAATGCGTCATTCAGTGCTGCGAAGATGGCAGACAGAATTAGCCGTGAAGGGTTCAAGACTCGTTCAAATCTCCTTATTTCTAAAGTACTCAAGCCTATCTATCGTGAGTTTATTAAAAGAATCATGGTTACTGAACTTAAGGAACTGAGTTTCACCAACTTTGAGAACATCGCTAACAGTACTTTCATTACTGTTAAGCAAGTCTCGCTTGATCCTAATAAAGATGCTCAGTACGAACAAGTATTACTAGCGATGGGGGTCAAGTCGAAGTCTCAAGTTATCCGTGATTTAGGCATGGAGCCACAGCACGTATTTGAAGAACTGAAACGCGAAGCGGAGATAAATAAAACAGAAACAATGAACAAGGACAGTTCAAATGAAATTCAAGAACCAAAAACGGGAGATGACGTTAACGAGTGACGTACTCTCAGATAATAACGACCGTACAGTACTGTTAGCTTTTAGCTCTGAAAATCCAGTAGTACGTACTATTAGCGGTCAGGAATATAACGAAATCCTTCTGCATAACCCTGAGAACGTCAATCTAGAACGACTACAGAATAAGGCCGCTCTGCTTTATAACCACAACTTTGATAATCATATCGGCGTTATTGAGTCAGCCAGTATTGATGCTGACCATGTAGGCCGTGCATTAGTGCGTTTCAGTTCAGTTGGTATGGGTGCTGAAAAGTTCGAAATGGTACGTGAAAGTACTTTAAGCAAAGTTTCAGTTGGTTATTCCATTCTCGATTATCGAATTGAAGGTGACAACCTCCTAGTTACCAAATGGGAACCATACGAAATTAGCATGGTTTCAGTACCCGCTGACGATCTAGTCGGTGTAGGGCGTTCTCTTGAAGAAGAGCAGGAACCAGAAGTACCTGAACCCGAAAATAACGACGAGCAGCCAGCCGAACAAGAGGAACGAAACGAGGAAACTGAAAATGAACCCGATGAAAATACTGAAAGTACTGCTAGTACTTCTGAGTCTAATTCCGAAGGCAATTCCGAAGCCGAAGCGGAAACGATAAATAACAATGACAGTACTGGTGATGGTGAACAACCAGAAACTGATACTGAAAATAATGATTCAGCCGTTCAGGAAGAACAGGCCGAAGAAGATCAAAAACGCATTGCCGAAATTAACGCTATTTCACGTGCATTCAATATCCACGCTGAAATTACAAATCAGGCAATCGAAACTGGCTTAAGCATTGATGCGTTTCGCCAACAAATTAAAAATAAACCCATTATCAAGGATGATAAAATGGAATTCTCTCTAAACTCTCTGATCCGTTCTATTATGGACGGTGACAAATCTCTGCCATCCGGTAAAAACGGTGCAGTAGTTGCTAACGCTGATTTCGCACAGGCTGTACGTGCTGGTGTAACCACCACTTCCGCAAAAGATATTATTCACACTGATGTACTCTACGGTTCATTCGTAGATATTCTGCGTGCTGAATCTGTTCTTAAGAATTTCCCAGTACAGATGTTTACCGGACTGACCTCTGAAATTGCAGTACCTAAACTTGTGGCAGATTTCGCAAATTCATTCGGATTTATTTCTGAGAATGGTGTATCACCAGAAGTAGATGCTAATTTCGAATCTGTAGTACTGAAGCCTAAAACCTTCACTGGTTCTGTACCACTGTCACGCAGCGTAGTTAAATCCTGCCCACAGGTAGAACAAATTGTTTCACAGGCCATTGTTGCTGGTTCTGCTGAACGTCTGGAAGCCCTGATCCTGAAAGGAATCGTAGATGCAGTAGTAGCAGCGGGTAAAGTCGAAACTGTAGACGCATATACCTATGCAGGCATCGTAGCAGCACAAGGCCAACTGGGTGATGAAGGCGTTTCTTACGGTTCTATCGCCGCTGTAATGTCTCCACAGACCAAAGCAACTCTGCGTAGTACTCTGCGTGGCGACAACACCGCAGGCGTTTACCTGTTCGATGAGGGTGATCTGTGTGGTGTACCTGCTTATGACTCTAAAGTACTGGCTGGTCAGAACTTCATTATCCTCGGTGACTTCTCCAAAGTTGCTATTGCACAGTGGGGTGATTCTCTTGAGCTGGATATGGACGATACCACTAACCGTAATCGTGGTTCTGTAATCGCTCGCGTTTGGGCTGATCTGGACTTCGCAGTATTGGTGCCTGAAGCCTTCCGTATCATCAAACTGGCTTAATCTGATGAGAGCATTTAATACGCAATGTATGGATGCTCTGATTAACAGTTTTGGCGAACCTTTAGTACTAGATAATGGCAGTACTCTTACTGTCATTTTCGAACAGTCCGAAATAGCAATTCAAACTACCGAAGGACTTATACAAACAACAGAAAATTACTTTACATGCCGCCGTGATAAAATCACCTATGATGACTCTTTTGTACTGAATAATGTTCGGCACGAGGTTTACAACATCATTGATGATCTGTCAGGTCTATGTAACGTTTATTACAGAGAGGCTTGATCACATGAATATTTCAATTATTAAAAATCATGTATCAAGCCTTTTTGTATCTAATGGTTTGAAGGTACGCAAGGCCGCTAAAACAAATAGTCAGACATCCAGTGATTACATTTTGATGATCAGCAATGTAACCGAACAATACGAACAACTTGAATACAGCAATCGTCATTCTGTGATGCTGACAATGGATATACTTGTTACATCGCAGAGTGAATCAACAGCACAGCAAACGATGACGAAAGTACAGGAAGTACTTTTCAGTACTGAATTAATTACTGGCCTACTGGAGCAGGGTATTAATGTTAGTTCACTAAAACTGATTTCAGTAGTCGATGATACAGACCCTGATGCAAGTCTAGCCATAAATACCATTATGACAACGTGCCAGATTAATTACATCGCACGTCCTACAAATAATGGAGAATAACAATAATGGCAGGGATCATGCTCGGCAACCGCACGTTGCTATCTTACAGTACTGATATCAATAACATCTACCCAACCGCAGTATATCAAAATATAGATAATCTCGGTTCATTCCCAGAACTAAAAATCAGTAGTTCAAATCAGACTATTGAAACATATGATCAAGAATATCTTGCAGTACTGCGAGGTGATTTGAAGATTAGTAACATCAGTATTGTTGTTCATTACGACCCGTCTAACGTTGGTCATCAGTTTCTGAACAGTGCATACAGTAATAACAAAGTTTTCCAACTAAAATTAAGTATCTATGAAAGCCCAACAAGTTTACGTCAGAACTTCATCATTCTTAACGGTCGAATCACTGCACAGAAAGACGATGCTGATATTAATAAGGTGTACGGGCGTACATGGACATATACCCCAACTTCTATTGTCAATCAGGGCAGTATTGACGAACCAGCCCCACTACTAATCGGTAACTATGGTTTGGGTGCAGAAGGTACAACAGTTCCACATTACGAAGCCGATCCAACTGGTAACGCATTTATCAAAGTAGCGGCGACACGTACCGATAACCCACTGGGTGTAGATCTATTGGGTGTAGGCATGGTTGATGGTGGTGGCACTAATAAGGCACAGATCGTAGTGTCTGAGACTGCAACACCTCGCATGTACATCAGGAACACTGATAGTACTGGATGGGATCAGGTCTACAGTACTGCAAATAAGCCCTCTCTGGCCGCAGGTGCAACGCAGGGCGTAACCGGAACATTGCCTATCAGTTCTGGCGGCACAGGTGCAACCGTGGCAAGTACTGCACTGTCTAACCTCGGCGGGATGCCGAAAACGGGCGGTGCATTCACTGGTGGTGTCACAGGAACAACACTGTCACTATCCAGTACTTTAGCCGTGACAGGTGCCAGTACTCTTACAGGTGCAGTAACGGTAAACAACACGATTAACCAGGACGGTGTTGCAGCAGCAACCTATGGTCATACATCACTCAGTTCAGCAGCCGCAGGTACTAAAAGCTATTTGCGTAAGATGCGTGGAGGTAGTGGTGATACAGTTTTTCACGAAACCATTCAATCAGGGAACTACCGTTTAGCGACTGGTGCAACAACCGATAGTTCTGATGCCCTTACTTTATCCAGTACTGGCAACCTGACGATTACTGGTGCTCTGACAGCTACCGGAGCTACGTTAAACACGCCATTACCTATCGCAAGTGGCGGCACTGGTTCAAACGTTGCCCGTAAGGTTAATGGTTATCCTTTGACCTCAGACATTACATTATCTCAGACTGATATTGCTGGCACAGTACCCAGTACTTTAACAGTTAATAGCAAACCATTATCAGGCAATATTGTATTAGCACAGGCAGACATTGCAGGTACTGTACCAACTTCATTAACTGTGAATGGTAAAGCCTTAACTGGTAATATTACGCTTGCTCAGGCTGATATTTCTGGAACAGTACCAACCAGCCGTACAGTAAATGGTAAGGCACTTTCTGCAAATATTGTATTAGCACAGGCTGATATTGCAGGCTCTGTACCGAATACTCTAACCGTTAACGGTAAGGCTCTTTCTACAAATATTGTATTAGCACAGGGTGATATTGCCGGAACAGTGCCAACAAGCCGCACCGTTAATGGTCAGGCTCTGAGTTCAAATGTAGACCTTTCAGCACTCGATGTATCAGCAATGCCATACTACGGAACTATCGCCGCTGGGATTAATCTTAATACTCTGCACGGCGGTGTTTTTGGAATATATGAACAACCCGTTACGGCAAACGCAACAACAGCTTTAAGCTATCCGGTTGCCGTAGGTGGTACGTTGTTTGTAATGAAGAGTGGCGTAACTCACGCGAATTCATGTACTCAGGTTTATTACCCTTCCAGTACTGACGATATCTATAACCGTACAGGCACTTCAAACGACACTGGTACTGTCACATGGTCAGCATGGGTTCGTACTGCAAACATCACTACCGCAGGCGTTAACAGTTCTATCAAGTCTCTTACCGGACTGACTACAGCACTTTCAGTTGCACAGGGCGGTACTGGATCAAACGTTGCTGCAACTGCACTTTCAAACCTGGGCGGTGTTGCTAAAACCGTAACAGTGAACTCTAAACCTTTAAGTGCCAACATTGTTCTGAACGCAGCAGACGTATCAGCAGTACCAGCGACAAGAACGATCAACGGGCAAGTACTCAGTGATGATTTAGTACTGGGGGCACTCGATGTATCAGCAATGCCGTACTACGGAACCATCGTAACAGGCGTCAATCTGAATACCCTGAACGGCTCTGTTCATGGCATTTATGAACAACCTGTAAGTGCAAATGCTACCGTGGCATTGAATTATCCAGCAGTTGCAGCAGGTACGTTAGCTGTACTTAAAAATGGATTAACACATGCTAATAGCTGTACTCAGGTCTATTACCCGGCTAATGCTGATGATATCTATAACCGTACAGGCACAAGTAATAGTAGTGGCGTTGTAACCTGGTCTGCATGGGTTCGTACTGCAAACATTACCAGTGCAGGTGTGAACAGTACTATCAAGTCTCTTACCGGACTGACTACAGCGATTCCGATCACTGGTGGTGGTACGGGAGCTACTACAGCAGCCGCAGCTTTAACGAATCTTGGAGCAGTACCGACTAGTCGCACCATCAATGGGAAAAATCTCAGTACAAACGTAGTCCTTACTCAGGCAGATATTGAAGGTACAGTACCTTCAACACTCATGATAAATGGGATTCCGTTAACCGGCGACATCACACTGAGTCAGGGCGATTTCAGCGGTACTATCCCGGTTTCACAGGGTGGTACAGGTGCCACAACAGCAGCGGCTGGCCTTGCGGCACTGGGTGGTTTTGCGTTGGCTGGTGGCACGATAACAGGTGCCAGTACTTTCAATAGCACTCTCACTGTTAAGAACACTATCAACCAGGATTCAGTTGCCCAAAGTACCTACGGTCATACATCAATGAGTACTGGTACAGCGGGTGGGAAGTCATATCTTAGAAAGTTCAAAGGCGGCTCTGGTTCCACTGATGCCACGTTTCATGAAACCGTCCAGGGGACACTGTATAGAATAGCTACAGGTACTACTGATACTACTGATGTACTCAAATTATCTAATACTGGTGAATTAACTACACGTGTTATTGAGGCTGATGAAGTCTTAGCGGCAACACCGCCCAATAATTTCGCGGGGGCTGGTGGACTCCTTCGATCTACAATTAGTGTTGCTGGTGCAGAATTATCAGCCGCTTATATGTTCTCTGTATATGAAAAGTCCTCAAGCGGTGTTGAAACACGTAAGGCACGTATTGTCGCTTCAGGTGGATCACCATCAATTCAGAGTTATTTTGATATCGGTCAGGATGGTAGTTTATTAGCGACTAATGGGACTTTCAGAAGCCTCTTATCAATAGGTTCACCAATTCCTGCACCGTGGTGGGAATCAGCTCAGTCAGGTAAATCCGGTATCTATCAAAATATGACTACAGATCCCGTTGGTGTCAGTGCTATTGGTGCATTGTCATGGGCATACAGACATAACGGTGGTTATGAACTGCGATCAATGTGGGGCAACGTTGGTAATGGAATGACTAACTGGGGTAACACCTCGTTAACTCAGTTTGGTGATTCCGGTAATGCGGGAACACGGTACTGGTACTTTACTCCAGCATCAGGTGATTTGACCTGTACAGCGGGTGGCGGTTGGTCGGGTAGTTACACATTCCAGAAGGCCGCAACCTCTGATGCAACACTAAAACATGATATTGAATATAACGATGGTAAAGCATCTTATGAAAATATCAAAAAGCTGAAACCATGTACTTTCAAATATAACTTTGATCCGATGGAGCGTGAACGCCGTGGCATTATTGCACAGGACGCATTACGCGATATTGATAGTGAGTATGTCAAGTTAGTACCAGCCGCACCGGAATATGATGATGAAGGTAATCGTTGTGATAAGGATGATACCTTAGCACTTGATAATAACGTCATTATGATGGATACCGCACTTGCACTAAATCATTCAATTGCAAAAATTGAAGCAATGGAAAATGAAATTGCTGAATTACGGGCAATGATTGCAGCCATAAATAAGTAAGAATAAACACAACAATTCAGTACTGGCAAGGATGCCAGTACTGAACTCTATGATAAGGACATCATTATGCCAACTCCAATGGACATTTTCGGCGGGACATATTTCACAGTAGGTATTGGTACTGCCGGAGCCACTCAAGCCGCAACATTTACTAATATCCCAGAAGTTGCCGCTTTCCCCGGTACTGGTAGTACTGCAACAGTAATTGAAGTAGTTTCTTTCAATACTTCATACAATCGTAAACTAGTAGGTAGTAAAACAACCGCAGACGTGACCTTACAGGTTAACTGGATGCCAGATAACGCAGCCCAGCAGCAACTAGTAACTGCTTTTGAAAATGGCACTCGTATTCAGTTGAAGTTCAGTTATTTCACCGATGCCACTAAAACAGCAGGTTCATATGTTGTCTATAACGGCTTCATTAGCGAGAAGAAGATCGAGGGTGATCGGGATAAGGTAGTGAACCTCACAATGACCTTTGCATGTGATGGGGCACCAGTAGCACAGGGATTACTGCCATAATGGATATTCATACTCTATTTGCAGCCCTGAAGCCTGAACTACACGAAGTTACCCTAAAGAATGGTGCAGTACTGCATATTCATCGACCTGCTATCAGCAATTTCGAAAAATGCATTGATGCTAAAAGTACTCTACTTTATACAGTTGCAGATGAAAACGGTAAACCTATTTTCTCTGATGTTGATGAAGACGGGAAAATTAACGTTAATTCTATTGATGCACTTATCGTAGGTGAAATTAACACCGCAGTAATGAAATTGTGGCCTAAAGCAGACGAACCACAAGTTCAGGATCAGATCGAAAAAAAATAAGGAACAATCCGCGTTTGATGTTTTCCCTGAAACTATTAAACAAACGCGGATTGAGTCCATCAGAACTGGAGTCATTAGATCCTGAACTATTTGAGTACATGATGATTTACGATTCCAGTATTGAACCTTCAGGAGCAAGGTTTGAACATATTAAATATTCGAATCTTGCCCACCTGATATTAATGAGCAGTGGCAATCTGACACAGGACGGGATGAAGAAGGCCAATGTTCATGACTGGGATATGCACGGCCTGCTTTCTAATAAAACTGTATATGAACGTATGCAGGATGAAGAACAAAAACAACTGACACAACAACAATTACAACAGTCAGCCATGATGCAATTCATTACTGGCAGTACTGGTACTGGGGGCTAAGGATGGCACAGAACAATCAACAATTAGTATTCAATATCAACGGTGATGCTACTGGCCTGCAACGTGCTTTAGGTACAGCCGGGAACAGCTTAAATGCATTCAGTCGTGAGGCGGGCGGTTCGCTCGCTTCATTATCTGGTGGGTTCGGTGATATTACTGGCAAGCTGGCCGGGATGAACTCAGGTCTACTTGCTGTAGGTGCAGGGTTCGGTGCATTAACCGCTGTTACAATCAGCCAGGTAAATGCAGCCTCTGATTACGTTAAAGTACTGAATGAAGCCTCACAAACTTCTGGAATGACCGTAGAACAATTACAGAAGCTACAGGGTGCTTTTGGTTCACTGAACATCGAATATGACAAATTCAGTGATTTCAACAAAGATGCTCTTGATCACATGGGTGATTTCTTCCGTGAAGGCAAGGGTGGTTTCGGGGATGACCTGAAAGCCTGGGGTGTCAATCTACAGGGTTTTACGAAGTACATGAATGATGCTGATGGCGGTATCAAGATGATTATCAAGACGTTCTACGAACTGCAAAAAGCGGGTAAGTCGAATGCTGAGATCACGAACGCTATGGAGTCTATCGCCAGTGACAGTAGTAAGCTATTGCCAGTACTGAGACAGTACAAATCAGAAGTTGAAGCGATCAATGCTATTGAAAAACAACATGCTGGTATTACTACTGAAACGGCACAGGCATACGGACGCTATCAACAGAATATTGCTCAATTGGATCGCAACTTCCAGGAACTCAGAGTTAACGCACTATTACCCGTCATCGAAGCACTCAACGAGCTACGCAACATATTTTCTGGTGAATGGAAATTACCATCATTCGATCAGATGGGAGGAAATCTTAAACGATTTGCATATGATTTTGCGTCACTGGGTGATCATCATGCGTTGCCGGATTCATGGGGCAAAGGTCAGTACTCTAACAGTACAACGGCAGGTGCAGTACCTACGCAACAGCCAACCAGCAAGCCCTATAAACTCAAAGATCCAGAAGGTGAGAAGAAAGCATCAGACGCAGCCAAAAAAGCCGCAGATGCCGCTAAACAGTTGGAGCTTAAACAGCTACAGGCAAAAATTAACCTTAATCAGGTAATGTCTCAACTGGGTAAGAATTCCGCCGAACAGCAAGTACTGCAATATAACTACACACAGAACGAGTTACGTAAAAAACTGGATGAGTCCTTAACTATTCTAAATCTAAATGAAACCCAGAAAACAAATATTATTTCCCGGCAGGAAACAGCGAGGCTTGAAGGTTCTAAACGTATTATTACTGAGATGCTGGAAGCAACAGATCCTAAACAATTAAGTGAGAATCTGGCAGCACTGACTATCGGTAATACCCAGAATATTACATCCGAACATATTTCAAAAATGCTTTCAGCACAGGATATCCGTTCTGGACTGCATGATCCAACTAACCCATTTGGCAATCAGGCAGATATCAAACAGCAGCAGGATGAAATATATAAACAGCGTGATTTTGAAATTCAGGTTGATGAACAAATGTACCAGAACAAACTGATTAGTAAAGAACAGTTTGAAAAACGTAAAGCTGATTTGACTGCAAAATACAATAACAAAGCGGCAGAAGTGGAACGGCAGAACAGCCAGGCACAGATCCAGATGTTTGCAGATTCAGCCATGAATATTGGAACCATGCTTGAAGGTGTTGCAGGAAAGGGCAACAAGGCCGCTCAAGCCGCTTTTGTGGTAGGTAAGAGTATATCGATTGCCAATATTGTTATGAAAATTCAGGAAGCATTAGCGAATGCGATGGCTACGCCGTGGCCTGCCAACTTTGCGAACTATGCACAGGTGGCAAGTTTAGGGGCATCCATTATCAGTACTGCACGTGGTACACAGATTCAGGGGCAGGCACACAGCGGTATTGATTCAGTACCTAAACTGGGTGGCAAAGATGAATCAACATGGGTATTGAAAGCGGGTGAACGTGTTCTGAATAACGATAACAACCGTGATTTAACTCAATTCCTGAAACAGCAGGATAAGCAGGAGAGTAACAGTACTGGTCAGATTGTCATTAATGCACCACTGGTAGTTAATGGTGGTGGTCAAATTACTGATGAACAATTCCAGACAATGTTAAAGAAGCATTCTAATAACGTTATGCAGTCAGTTCGGGCAGCACAAAAGAGAAACACTTAATATCAAAAGCCAGCATTCACGCTGGCTTTTTTGTTTTCGTTCTCCTGATAAATACTATAAATCAGGAGATTTCAAATGGCTTTATTTTCGAACGACATTAAAATTAGTGACTTCCAAATGCAGAGTATTGAACCAGCATACTCTAATAAAAGTTGGACAGGCTCACAGATACGCCGCAGTACGGGTATTCAGTACTATCAATTAACATTCAATATCCAGTTCAATCAGGCAGACCGACAGGAAGTACTGAATTTTATTGCTCAATATTCGCAGGGCAAACCTTTCAGTACAGATTTAGGTTATTACAGTCAATATACAGGCAAGCATTTTGCAACAGTATACAGTACTGCAAACATTAATAAAGGCGGGTCTGTTATTCCTTGCACAGCAAATATGCTTGAAGTTGGGACGTTAGTAACCTTCCAGAACAGTACTAAAATTCATCGCATTATCGCCAATACAGGCACCTCAATAACCGTGTTTCCGGCGTTACGTCAGAACGTACAGGCAGGTGAAGTAATCCGCTATCAGGGTATCACTGGAACATTCATTATCGATATTGACTGTGATTTAAATCTGCCATCTAAAAACATTATGAACCTCAGTATCAAAGCAACGGAGGCTTTATAATGAATCAGGCAGTATTTACAAACTCAGCACTATTGAAGTACTGGAACACTACCAGAGGCGGTAATAAAACACAGTTATCAGTATCAGACGTCATGCAGTTAGGCGTTACAGTTAAATGTGTTGATATCTATCCAGTTCAGGGTTCGGGTGTTCAGGCACTTCATCTAAATGATGGTTATATCGACCTGAATATCAATGGCAATCTTTATACCAGTTTTCCAGACTTCATTAATGACAGTTTTGGCTCATTCAGTGAACAGAAAGATATCAGTAATGATTCAATGTCATTCAAGGTCAGCAATGTATCGCAGTCATTCCAGGTACTCGCATTATCAGGTGGTCTTAAAAACGCACAGGTAAATATGTGGCTGACTATTTTGAATCCCGCAGACGCTACAGTACTCGACCATTCTCTCATGTTCAGTGGCTATATTGATTATTTCGAATCGATTTCTAATAACGATGATCTTAAGAATGAATTAACAGTATACGTCAATAGCATATGGAAGAAGCTGGACGTACAGCAGCGTACCTTAGCGGCGAACTCAGTACACCAAAGTACACATAAAAATGACGCGTACTTTTCATTACTAGGAAAAATTAACTCTCAGCAAACATGGAAGTATAAGAAATGAGAAACAACATAATTAAAATTCATAACATTGCTCAGGAATGTATAAGTACTGAATTCCTGTTAGGCCAAAATGATTGCAATATTCTGGTACTTAAAATTATCGATCAACTATGCGGTACTGCATATACCGATCTGGCTATGGGCAAATATAAGACAATCAAAGCAGGTCAGAAACTGTTCACTAAACACGAACTGGGTTCACTGGCAGATATCTGTAAGAAGCATGGCGTACAGGTCGATCAGCCAGTGTTCGGGGACATCATGGTTAACGGTATTCACGGTTCTGTAGTACTCGATGGTAAGTACATTGCACTGAATGCCGACAGTACTGGATTCAACCTGGCAGTACTGCCCTGGCTACATGACTGGACGTTTTACCGGATCACTCCTGATGCAGGTACGGCAGGGGGTGAATAATGGGCGGTAAAATTTCGGGAATGAGTATTGTCGGTGCCCTTATCACGGCTGTAGCAGTAGCCGCAGCGGTCTATACGGGCGGTGCAAGTCTTTCAGCGGCGGCAGCGTGGGGTGCAGGAGCTGGTGCAGCGTCATTAGTGGCAACCTCGATGTTGTCACAGATGCCGGGTATTACACCTCATACAGACAGTGCAACGACTCTAAGCCGTTCTACAAGCCCACAAACGGGTATACCTATCTTGTACGGTGAAAAGGTCAAATGCGGCAGTATCGTTAACTGGTACAACGTCCAGAACAGCAGCAGTCAGTACCTGTTTACGAGTCATGCCCTGGCAATGGGTGAGATCAACAAGGTCAGTCAAATCTGGCTTGATGACGAACCAGTACTGACTACTCCTGTCACTGTTGAAGGGGTAGTACCGAATACCAGTATCGATGCGAAATATCGTGATATTCTGCAATTAGAGGTATATTTCGGGAAGCCTAATTACACGGCGGGTAAAGTACTGGCAGGTACTTATGGTGGTTCTCAGTGGAATAACAGTACTTTCAAGGGTAACGGGATCGTACAGATTTATACCGTTATCAAGAAAACTCAAAAGTCATTAGAAGACAACTTACTGGTCAACGATAGTTACGTATTAACGGCTGAATGTTCAGGTAAGAAAATTTATGATTTAGTGTCTGGCACTACTATTGTCAGTAATAACCCTGTGAACCAACTGTACGATTATGTGACTAATACAGAGTATGGCCTCGGTGTCAGTCCTGGTAATATTGATTTACCATCATTCCAGACAGCAGCACAGTACTGTACCCGTTATCAGATGTTCAGTAATGGTGCTATTGATTATCAGTCCACTTATAAAGCAAACATTGAAAAGATGTTGATGACATTTGGCGGTATCACCAGTATTCATTGCGGCAAACTGTATTTGACTGTAGATATTCCGGCACTGTCAGTACAGACATTTGACGAATCAACAATTTTCGGTGAGTTTGTCAGTACTACAAGTGGCATCAGTGACTATTTCAATACCATTGATGCAACATGGAAGAACACCACTAACAATTATAGTGATGACATTTTACGTATTCCATCAGATATTCCTGCCAGTGATGTACTTACCAGTGACGGCCTTGTTATTGCTAAGAGTCTGGATTATTCATGGGTATATGACAAAGACCAGGTTGAACACCTGATTAACATCGAATTGCTAAAAGGAAAATATTCACATAATACGATTTCTTTCACTACTGACTCAGGCTGGGATCTCAAAGTTTGGGATGTAATTACGGTTACTCTCCCGGAACATGGCTACGATAATAAGTTGTTCAGGGTTGCGGGTAAAAGTATCAGTACGAATACCGACAGTATCGGCATGGTTAACTTGCAATGTGTTGAGTATCACCAGGGCATTTATGAAGGCGTGGACGTTCCGATGTACTCCTGGGAAGGTACATTACCGAAGCCAGTAGCAGTACTGCCACCGTCAAACCTATCTGTTGTTAAGAAGGGTGCAACGAGTCAGGGGCAGACTGTAGTACTGACATGGGCGGCGAGTGTCGATCAGTACCTGCGTGGTTACTACGTGTACTACCGTCAGACGGGTACACAAACCTGGACGTATGGCGGAAGCACGAACCAATACGTACTGAGTTACGAGCTATATGGATTATCCACAGGCGTTCAATATGATTTTGCAGTAGCAGCATTCAACAATCTCGGCATTGTGTCAGACAAGGTGACACAGAACGGTGTTGTACCTGATTTCGCGTTTACCCTGCCTGCTATTACTGGCCTGAATCTGATTAACCGTGGCAGTACTGCCAATACTACAGATGCTCTGGACTTCATAATCGGTTGGGATGATCAGTCATATCTGAACGTGAACGGGAAGCCGTTCAGCAGCTATTTCAACAAATACGAAATCATCATCTACGATACCGGGATGGTTAAGAAGCGGTCGTACTTCATCCAGGCTAACCAGTTCACGTACACCTATGCAATGAACAAGCTGGATACTCTCAGCCGTACCCGTACTTTCGGTGTCGTGGCGTGGGGTCATAACAGCAGTATCTACAGTGCAGAAGCACGTATCACGGTGACTAACCCACAATGTCCGGGATTAACAGGTTTTACGGCAAATGCTGGTTATCAGAGCATATTTGTTACTTACGATAATCCAGAGGCAGGTGTGAGTGATTTCGCAGGTGTACAGGTACAGGTTGCCACGAACAGCACGTTCACACAGAACCTGAAATCGTTCGGTACTAACAGTCCATTCATGCACTCATTCCCTGTTGCAGATGGGAAGTACTATGTACGTGCAGGAGCCTATGACGAGTTCGGCCAGGATTCGATTATCTATACAGCAGGGATCTATGTTGATTTGCAGAGTAAGGTGAACTGGTCTGCACAGGATGAACAGTCACTGAACGATTTTCTACATCTGGACGACAAGATCAGTACTGCTATTGACGACGCAGTAACGCAGGCTAACGTGAACACCACTACTCAAGTGGGTGCATCAGAAACTAAAACGACAAAGTTGATTACTGATGGCGATAAACTTAACGCAACGGCAATTACCAATTTACAGGCAACTACAGCAGCGAACTTATCAGCACAGGTAACTACGCTGAATAAGGCCATCACAGACGGTGACACTGCAAACAGTACCAGTATTACCCAGCTAACCAGTAAAACAGCTACAGATATCAGTGCAGCAGTCACAACACTGAATCAGACTATTACGACTAAAGACACCGCTCAGACACAGGCACTGAATGCACAGGTAAGCAGTATCAACAGTAATATTACGTCCCAGGTTGCGACACTTAACAGTACTATCACTTCTAAAGATACGGCTCAATCAACCGCATTAACTCAGGCAAAATCTGAACTGAACGGTTCTATCAGCAGTGTCAGTACTGCCATGACTACCAATATCGACGCACTAAAAAATACTGTTAATAGCCATTACGAATTGAAGGTAAACGCTAATGGTACTATTGCAGGTATGGGTATCTATGCAGATGCAAATACTAAAGCATCAGCAGTATATTTTGTAGCAGATGATTTCAAGATTATCACTGCTAAAACATCTGGTGCAGTATCTAACCCGGTCATTCCGTTTGCAGTTCAGAACAATACCGTTTACATCAATAGTGCAATGATTGCTAATGCCAGTATTGGACAGGCACATATTGCTGATGCAAGTATCAGTACTGGCAAAATTCAGGACGGTAGTATTAATAACGCGAAAATTGGTAATCAGATTAGTTCGAACAACTGGAATGACGCCTGGCCTGCTAATGGTGGTCAGGGATGGTGTATCCGTAAGGACGGCACAAGTTATTTCAATAATGGTTATTTCAGGGGTAGTGTTTTTGCGGAGAATGGTTATTTCAAAGGCGACGTTTACGCAGAGAGCGGTCATTTCAAAGGTACTGTATATGCGTCTGGCGGTTCATTCACGAATGGCTATTTCAGTAACTGTACTATCGACAATCTGAAAGCAAATAGCATTCAGGGCGATATCATGCGTATGTGGTTGATTAACAGCGGTGGTTTAACTATTCCGGCTGAGAGTCAATTCTCCCGCCTGTTATCGATACCAGTAATTTCCGCTACCGTGTCTGGTTCTGAGGATAGATCTGTAATCCCACCTCGGGATATTACGAATGTTCGTGCAGTACAGGTATTTGCTAATGGTACTCAAATCGGCGGCGTTACTGCATCTGCATCTGGTTTAGGTAATTCTGCAATCAATACTGGTATGGCTGCAATGATCATCCCGGCAGGTGTGTCGGTTACGATTACGCTCAGGTCTGTTTATAACGGTACAGTGAGTACGTACAGTGGTATGGATTTAACTGTAATCGTGGGTAGAGCATAAGGAGAATAAAATGATAACAGGCGATTTTAGGCGGGGGGCAACTCCCGCCGACGCAGTACGAGTACTGAATAGTCAGGGCAAAGTGTTTATCACAGATTTTCAGTCAGAATTAACAAAACGATGCCGTGCATTATCGAAACAGATTCAGGATGACATCAACAACAGTGTTGAGGGTGGTTCTGTTGCATTCACCAAACGGGCGATATTCTTCAATTTCATTCAGCACGGTAATGGAACCCGGACTAACCAAATCATTGTACGTGGTTCACAGGCTGCATACCTACGTTCAGTACTGACAGATGATCCGGCAACGTTTAACAAAATTATCCCAACGGCTAACGCTCGTATGACTGCACAAGGCAACATTGCAGGACTGCATACCCAGATGGGTAAGAAGTACAAAGTAGTGGAACAGAACGGCAAGAAGTATTTGATTGATACCAGTCTGAAAAAGAAGAAACGCAGTAAACGTATTATCGGTAAGTATGAGAAGAAACGACGCAAAATGATTTACGACTTCTTTTCAGAGACGGAACATCAAGCCCGACTCATTATAAATAATATGAAAGGAACATTCATATTCAGGAGAAACTAATGCAAGAGCATTTTAGTGAAGAAGTAACAGAAAACATCACATTAGACGGTTATGAAGTGCTGATGTGTAACCGTCCATTCAATCAGGCATTCATCGATTCTAAGTATTTCAAAGATTATGGGGTAGATGTAATGGGGCATGACTTCATGAATATTGCATTCATGGGTGGCGATATGCCAGTACTGAACCGGGGTGATATTGTTAATTGGCAATATTACGATGATGTGTACCAGGTGCAGGTAATTGACGTATACAAATTGTTCGTTAAAGGTTTAGGCATTCAATACTATCTTGTGCAGTTAAAACAGCCGTTTTTGGAATAAAAATAATAAATACTCTCAGTACAATTGAGAGAGGATAATAATATGGATAAAGAAAAAATAATCAAGTTTGGCATTTATGCAGCAGCAGTAGTAGGACTTGCTGCACTGCATACTGTTGGCTTGCCATTATGGACAATCGTTACGCTGAGTCTATTTCTCGGGATTTGCGTATGATGATTACAGGTACATTAATTGCAGGTGTAAGTGCGACCGTGGCAGTACTGGGTTTTGTATTCACGCGATACCGTGAATTTAAACAGGATACAGAGGCTCTGGAACGTCGCATTGGTGACTTGCAATCTGAACAGAAATTACTGAAACAACGTTTAGACAAGATTGAAAATGAGCAGGTTGTATTAGAAAGCGAATTGAAAAACGTTCAGATGAAAATCAACGAAATTGATGTGAAACTTTCACGTGTATTGACCATTTTAGAATTGCAGCATGAAAAACAACTAAGGCCAGCATAATAGCTGGCCTTAGTTGTTTTAGTTTGTTACCCAGTACAGTAATTGATCGATACGGTTCGGGGTCTGTTGGTACAGTTTGCTGTTTTTCAGTTCTACAATTGCAGTTGCATAATTGCGGTTCTTCAATGCTGCAAGATGTTTCACGAACTTAGAGTAACCAGCTTTACCCAACTGGAATACAAGAATAGAAACTAATGCATTCCAACGTTCAGGTAAATCCAGATTGAATGAATCAGCATCACGCTTTGCTTTCTGGTAATCGACCAGGAGTAATTGATCGGCTTGTTGTTCTGTAATTCCGTTCACGAACTTACTACGTTCACTTTGTTTAACCAGATGACCGTACCCGATGGTTTCAAAACCTTCTGAATCTTTATAGATATGGAACATACCATTTCTGAAGTACTTCATTTTGGTCTGGTATTGTTTAGTGCCTTCAAGTTTTTTCAGTAACTCGATTACGTCTGTTTCGATGCTCATTTTGATGTTTCCTCATAAATATGTGTATGAATGTATTTATCAAGGAGTGATAAAAATGGCGTCAAATGACGAACAAGATATGAAATGGGCAATGTGGTACAGAGATGAAGATTTCATCCCAGAAGAAACAGCGTGTTTCGTCTACATAATTCAGTTTCCTAACAGCGGTGAATTCTATATTGGTCAGAAACGAGTATGGAAGTCAGTTAAAAATGTCTCAGAGATTAAAAGTACTTCTAAACAGTCAAACTGGAACGATTACACCAGTTCCAGTAAATCAGTGAATGATATGATCGAAGCGGGTGAACCATTTAAAAAGAGCATCCTAGCGTGTTATCCAACATACGCCGAAGCATTGCATTGTGAGTCAGCACTTATTTGTATGTTGTGTTCTCAGTGGGGCAGTTTGAATAAAGCACTGATGGCGAAATTCAAATTCACAGCAGGAATGGATAAGGAGCATATGCAAAAAATCAGAGGACTATTGGAGGACTTGGCATGATTGAGTTCATCAAGGGTTTGATCAGTAAAATGACAGGTAACGCTATCCCTTCACAGGAAGCTCATAGCAAGGAGAACGTTACAAACAAGAGGCAGACTACAGTTAAGTCTATAGACACGTCCTGGAAGCATTACATCGCCTATGTGTTCGTTTTTTTGATTGTGTACAACTACGTGATCATTCCGGTGGTATTGGTGGTGTTCGGTGTGTATCTGCCACCTGTAGTACTGGACGATGTGATCAAAATGCTAGTACTGATTTTGAGCGGGGTTTAACAGGGTAGTACTGTGGTAAGTCAGGCTGTGTTAGGGGATGCTGGCAGTACTGGTTATAATAACTAAGAACGTTTCGGTGGTCATGACGGGGATTAAATGCATTTATCTACTGGCTGGCTAATGGGCAACCCGAAATACCCTATCGACATTCAGGCCGTCGCCCGTGCGGCGGCAGAGCATCGCGTAGCGCTGGAGATCAACAACTCCTCGTTTATTCACTCCCGCAAGGGCAGTGAAGCGAACTGCCGTGACGTCGCGGCGGCGGTGCGTGACGCCGGCGGATACGTGGCTCTGGGATCCGACTCCCATACCGCCTTTACGCTGGGTGATTTTAGCGAGTGCCGCAAGATCCTCGATGCGGTAGGCTTCCCTGAAGATCGCATTCTGAACGTGACGCCACGTCGTTTACTCGACTTCCTGGCGTCGCGTGGTATGGCGCCGATCGCCGAATTTGCTGAATTTTAACTGTGTAATGGACTAAATAAATGAACGAGTTTTCCATCCTCTGCCGCGTACTGGGTTCCCTCTACTATCGTCAGCCGCAGGATCCGCTGCTGGTGCCGCTGTTTACCCTGATCCGCGAAGGCAAGCTGGCCCAGAGCTGGCCGCTTGAGCAGGATGAGCTGCTGCTGCGTCTGCAAAACAGCTGCGACATGCAGCAGATTGCAGCCGATTACAATGCGCTGTTTGTCGGGGAAGAGTGTCGCGTGTCGCCTTATCGCTCCGCCTGGGAAGAGGGGGCTACCGAAGCTGAAGTACGTGCGTTTCTCTCTTCACGCGGTATGCCGCTGACCGATACGCCAGCCGATCATATCGGCACGCTGCTGCTAGCGGCATCGTGGATTGAAGATCACGCGGCAGAAGACGAAAACGAGGCGCTGGAAACGCTCTTTGGGGAGTACATTTTACCCTGGTGTGGGGCGTTTCTCGGCAAGGTAGAGGCGCATGCTGCGTCGCCGTTCTGGCGCACTATGGCACCTCTCACCCGCGACGCCGTTGCCGCTATGTGGGACGAACTGCAGGAAGAGAATGAATAGTGATCTGGATCACTTTATTAATGTAACAGCAAATCTCAATTTGCATATTATGTGTTCTTGATCTCATTTCATGGCCGCGTATCTGCTAAGATGCGCGCCATGAACATATTACTTTCTATTGCAATCACAACAGGGATCCTCTCCGGCATATGGGGATGGGTCGCCGTCTCCCTTGGCCTCCTGAGCTGGGCGGGTTTTCTGGGCTGCACGGCCTATTTCGCCTGCCCACAGGGTGGCGTGAAGGGGTTGTTTATCTCGGCGTGTACGCTGATCAGCGGTGTGGTGTGGGCAATGATTATTATCCACGGCAGCGCGCTGGCACCCCATCTGGAGATTGTCGGCTACGTCATGACCGGCGTGGTGGCGTTTTTGATGTGTATCCAGGCGAAACATCTGCTGCTGTCGTTTGTACCCGGCACCTTTATGGGCGCCTGCGCCACCTTTGCAGGGCAGGGGGACTGGCGGCTGGTGGTCCCTTCGCTGGCCTTAGGGCTGGTGTTTGGCTACGCGATGAAAAACAGCGGCCTGTGGCTGGCGGCGCGCAGAGACAGGACGCGAAACGTCACGGCGTTAAGCAAATAAAAAAGGCGAGACCCCGGTCTCGCCTTTTTAATGCGCTTTCTGTCAGGATTCTGGCGGCGATGACATCTCGCGGTATTTCACCAGAACATCGTTTTTCACTTCGTTCTTGTTTTGCAGGTCCCACAGGCCGCGATCGATACCGTCGTTAATCAGGAAGATTACCCCGGTTTCGATAGCCGACATCAGGCACAGCATCACCGGTTCGTTCGAGGTATAGCCGATTTCGCCTTCCAGCAGTCGCTGGTAGTCGATAAAGCGGAACACCCCGGCCTGAACCTCGTAAGAGAGAATCGTTTTGCTGGTGGTGACGGAGGATAAGATCTCCCCGGTACTGACGTTGACCACACGCAGGTTCACCGCGATCTGGTCAAGCTGGTACTGGGTGTCACCGCCGATACCGAAGTAGCGCGCCCCCACGCCCCCCGATTTCACATTACTTTCGTAACCGATAATCGAGCCTTCAACCATGACGTTTGCCGCCGTGAGTGAGTGCAACGGAATACGGTTGTTCATCGCCACGGTGCCGTTATCCTGCGCTGCACGAATGATTTTGCGTTCGTTGAGCAGGTTTTGCAGCCCCTGGCGTTCCAGAGGAATAAACCAGCGAGAATCTTTTAACGCCGTGACCAGCATCGCGGTGGCGCTTTGCGGGACAGCAGTGGAGAAGTTACTTGCCGGATAAGGTTTAAATTGACCCGTTTCATCCTGAATATTGTAAACCGACACGTAGATTTTACCCGTTGGCAGTGGTAACTGGGTTAAATCACGATAGCTTTGGGCGCGAGGCATTAATGTCGGTTTTGCCGCCTGTTTCGGGGGAGCAGTTAAACAACCGCTCAATAAGCATACTGCAACAAGTATGAGAAAGCGCTGCATGATTATTGTCCTTATCTCGACATTGCTTAGAAGTCGGTAGAGTTATTTTGCAAGCCAGCAACCTGAATGGTGGACGTTCTCCCCGTTTTCCGGTCCGTGACATTTAACTGCATTTGTCCGTCCGCATTGGCGATGTCGACAATAAAGTCGCTGGTCACCATACGGCCCGGTTTACCGGTGTTGATGTTGGTCAATAATCCGCCCAGAACCTGGGCCTGGATCGCCTGGGTAAAGTTATCCAGGGCGCTTGGGGTCTCAATACCGAAGTCATCGTCGGCGCTCGGATCCTTATAGGAATTTTGCGCCTGGGCCGAGTTTAAAAGAAAAGAGCCGTTATTGGGGTTACCACCGAAGTTAGGGTTCCGGAACTGGAAGGTCATATTTCCGGCCCAGCTCAACGATGGAATGAGCATTAAAGCAATAGCTGCATGGACAACACGCATGAATGCCTCCGAATTAAAATTCGTCTTTCGCTAAATCGCCGGTACTGAGCAGAGCTTTATCGATCTGCAGACGATTTATTGCTTCTTCGGTTTGAGCCAGAGCGAAGACCACGTTTTGATCGAGGTCTTTTTTCGTTGGGAATAAAAATGTCTGGAATATAACGTCCTGATTGACCGTTATGGTGATCCAACTTCCCCATCGCGCACTGGGCCGTTCATTAATCGTTAAGTTCCCAGGATAGTCACTTTCCCATTTGTCGCTGAACTCGCGATAAAAAGCGTGTCCAACTGCCGAGACAGTGTGGTCGGTTAACAATCCTGGAACCTCAACTTCAACCGCATGCAGATTCCCGGCAGCAAGCCAAAAGCCTGCTGCGGCAATCCAACTCATTGTGCGTTTCATACTGTTAACGCCTGAGGTTATCGTTCGCCCATGAAACCGCCTGCGTCCGGTTTTTAACAGCTATCTTCTTGAAAAGATTATAAAGATGGGTCTTAACCGTATTTTCGCTGATAAATAACGAACGGGCGATTTCAATATTTGAAGCTCCGATGCGTAATTTATTCAGAATCTCTTTTTCGCGATGGGTCAGCAACGCAGACTCTGAACTGTTATAGCGATAATTTCCGGAATGCGTTATGAGGTAGCTGGCAAGTTTTTGCGAAAAGTAGCATTCACCACGCAGAACGCCCTGCAGGCCATCAACCACGCGCGTCTCGTCCTCGTTGACATAAAAGACACCATTGATATGCGGCCAGCTTTCAATATCCCTGAAAGGATACTCTTCAGGCGTATTCAACAATAGAACACGGATATTGTTGTTTTTTCTGCTTAAAATATCTTGCCAGTATTGGATAAGTTTTTTATCCGCTTCCATCATATCGAAAAGAATAATACTGCCAGGCGCAATGTCATCGAAAGAGCGTTGAATGCTATGCAATTTTCCGCTCAATGTAAGACTTTGCTTTAAATGCTGTAGTAAGGCTGTCGCCTGTAAAGAAGGCTTGGTCACTAACAATAATGTCTGACCATGAAAGCTTTGGACTTCATTAAACATGATGAAACCCCTTTTTTGAAACATCTGGCAGCTGCCCCCAATAATATTATTGGGGGCACCAGAAGCACTGACAGATGTTGCACTGCTGTGTGTAGAAGAAAGACCATATCCCTTGAAGTAAGGGAAAATAAAATAACAATGCCGAACTTCTGTTTTCAATCTAGCTATTACGATTTTTAAAGCAAGTGTTAAACGTGTAACAAGATGTAAAAATCAATATTAAATTGTAAAATTTGAGTTCATGAATTGATGAGACTTCATCAAAAAGTTGTACACAAACATATTGATGCACACATTTTAAAAATCATACAAATTATATTATCTTATTGATTATTAAGAGATATATATTTAAGGCACTGTTAAGGATAAGGTATGAGCCTGGTCAAAACGCTAAGCCTATTTTTACAATGTGTAAACGTCTTAAGAAATCACGGAGTTTGTCACGCATTCATGGATATATCGTCAAACTCCCCTGCAAGGCAGGCGAAACGGCAAATCAGCATTTTCACCGCTATCCATTTCCGAAATCTGTATATGCGCTTTTTAAAAGGCCTGTCAAACCGCTGTATCACCGGGGTGTTTAATTTTTTTTAATACTTTGGGGTGACGATGAAAATAAAAATACAACTGGCGGGTGAGATATTAAAATTGTTTCGGCAGACATACTCTTCATCGTAACGCCGGGTTAACAAAATATTTCACCTTGTTAACGCAAGTTATTTTACCACCAGGTCCAGGGTGATAACATGAAGAACAAGTTGTTATTGATGTTTACATTACTGGGTGCACCTGGATTTGTTTTCGCTACCCCTGATTTGGCAGCTTCAGAATACAATTTTGCGGTTAATGAATTGAGTAAATCATCCTATAACCAGGCCGCTATTATTGGACAGCAGGGCGTTAATAATAACGCAACTGTTCTCCAGCAGGGCACGAAATTGTTATCTGTCGTTTCCCAGGAAGGCGGAAATAATCGGGCGAACATTGAACAATCAGGCAGTTATAACCTTGCCTACGTTGATCAAAAAGGGAACTCGAACAGTGCGAGTATTAATCAAGGTGCATATGGTAATACCGCAATGATTATTCAGAAAGGTTCTGGTAACAGAGCGAATATTACGCAGTACGGTACGCAAAAAACGGCAGTTGTAGTGCAGAGACAGTCACAAATGGCGATTCGCGTAATCCAACGCTAGCTATTGAGTGATGAATTAATCAATCCGATGGGGGCTTTACAATGAAACTTTTAAAAGTGGCAGTAATTGCAGCAATCGTGGTTTCTGGCAGTGCTATGGCTGGCTCCATTCCACAATGGGGCAATAATCATGGCGGCGGCAACAATGGTGGAAATAACGTTAGCCCAGAAACCCTGACTGTTTATCAGTACGGTGGTCGTAACAACGTAGACGCTTTGCAGAGCGACGCTCGTGGGTCTGAAATCACCGTAACTCAGAACGGTTTCGGTAACGATGCTGACCTGTCACAGGGCGCTGATAACAGCGAAATCGACCTGAACCAGCGTGGCCAGGGTAACGAAGCGACCATCAGCCAGTGGAGTGGTCGTGACCTCACCGCTAACGTTCGTCAGTCTGGTGGTCGTAACGAAGTGAGTCTGAATCAGACCTCTAACGGTGCTACCGCTAACATCACTCAGGTTGGCTTCGGCAACACCGTTACAGCTGGCCAGTACTAACGCTGACGTCCGTACGACGAAAAAACAGGGCTGAGGCCCTGTTTTTTTTTGGGAGAAGATCATGAATACACTTTTACTGCTTGCTGCGCTCACCAGCCAGATTACCTTTCAGACGGCCACTGAAGGCGAAATGTTGACCATTATTCCTCAGGTAACGGTGACCGAACCCTGTTTATGCCAGGTGCAGATCCTCACCTCGCGCAGCGGACCCGGTGGGCAGAGTACCTCGCGGCAGCAAAATACCGTCTCATTACCGGCTAATAAAACGGTCAATCTTTCCCGAATGACCGTTAACTCGGGACCCAACGACAAAGTGAATGTCATTGTTACGGTGTCGGATGGCAAATCACTGCACCTGTCGCAGCAGTGGCCGCCGTCAAAAGCATAATGGGTAAAATATTCATGAAATCAATGGATTGATTAATGTAGCGTAAATGTTTGTGTGTGGTTATTCTGATGTTGCTGGCATCGTCGATGCCAGTCGACAGCCCAGCCCGGGGCCTGTCTTATTATCATCAAGGACGATTTTCATTAAGGATCGCACCGATGATCTCGTCCCGTATCAAACTTTCCGCCGCGCTCGTGATGGCGGTGACGTTCACCCCGGCTTATGCCGCGACAGTCATCCATTTCACCGGACAGGTTGTCGAAGATCCCTGCGTGATCTCCCCGGCGTCGCACACCATTTCGGTGACCTGTCCGCAGAATACAAAAATGCATACCCAACAGGTGAGCTATTCAGATGCCTTATATGAGGCTGCTGTAACGGATCGCGCGGCCATCAGTATGAAATACATTAACCCTGAAAAATCGTTGGCTATTGTTCAGGTGGATTACCGCTAAGGCGGGGCGGTTTTCTGATTGCAGGGCTTACACACCCCATCCTCTGCGATACACTTAAGAAAAAAACGTCAGCAGAGGTTGATTATGAACTCGCGTATTGAAGTTTTTCTCGGTGATATCACCACCCTGCACGTCGATGTGGTGGTCAATGCCGCCAATCCCTCGTTGATGGGCGGTGGCGGCGTGGATGGCGCCATTCACCGGGCGGCCGGGCCCGCACTGCTGGAGGCCTGCAAGGTGGTACGTCAGCAGCAGGGCGAATGCGCGCCGGGCCAGGCGGTCATTACGCTGGCAGGCGACCTGCCAGCCAAAGCGGTGATCCACACCGTTGGCCCCGTCTGGCATGGAGGCGATCGTCATGAAGCCCGGATCCTGGAAGAGGCTTATCGCAACAGCCTGAACCTGGCGGCAGCCAACGGCTATCACACCCTCGCATTCCCGGCAATCAGCACCGGCGTGTACGGTTATCCGCGTGCCGCAGCGGCAGAAATCGCCGTTAATACGGTTTCGGATTATCTCACCCGCAAGCCTCTGCCGGAGCGGGTATACTTTGTCTGCTATGATGAAGAAAATGCCCGGCTATACAAGCGACTGCTTACCCAACGAGGACAGGAAACCGACGCATAACACGCGACTTGGGCGCGCTATTGCGCCGGTCAGCTCTGCTCATCCTGGCCTTTGTGGTCTTCTCCCTCTTGATAACAGTCTTGACGCCTTCGCCTGCCGTTACCGGCTGGCGGAGATGGCGGAAAAGACCCTCGATGTGCAGTACTACATCTGGGAAGATGACATGTCCGGAAGACTGTTGTTTTCCGTGTTGCTCTCCGCCGCCATGCGCGGCGTGCGGGTGCGTCTGCTGCTGGATGACAACAATACGCAGGGGCTGGACGCTATCCTGCGCCTGCTGGACGCGCATCCCAATTTCTCCGTTCGTCTGTTTAACCCTTTCTCATTTCGTACCCTGCGCGCCCTTGGTTACCTCACGGACTTCGCCCGACTCAACCGGCGAATGCATAACAAGAGTTTTACCGTGGATGGGGAGGTCACTATTGTTGGTGGCAGAAATATCGGAGATGCCTATTTTGGCGCGGGCGAGGAGCCTTTATTCTCCGATCTGGATGTGATGGCAACAGGTCCGGTAGTTCAGGACGTGGCCGATGATTTTGAACGCTACTGGAACTGCGCCTCGGTTTCCACGCTCCAGCAGGTGCTGGAGCTGTCGGAGACCGAGATCGAGGATAAAATTCACCCGCCTGAAGAGTGGTATCGGGACGATATCACCCGCCGCTATCTGGATAAACTCCAGTCCAGCGAGTTTATTACCCGCCTCGAGGCCGGTAATTTGCCGCTGATCTGGGCGAAAACCCGGTTGCTCAGTGACGATCCGCGTAAAGGGCAGGGCAGGGCAAAACGCCATTCGCTGCTGCCGCAGCGTTTGCTGGACGTCATGGGCTCGCCGGTGGAGCAAATTGCGATTATCTCCGCCTATTTTGTTCCGACCCGGGCGGGGGTAGCCCTGCTGCTGCAGATGGTACGTAAAGGGGTAAAAGTCGCCATTATGACCAATTCCCTGGCGGCTAACGATGTCGCCGTGGTGCATGCAGGCTATGCCCGCTGGCGCAAGAAGCTGTTGCGCCACGGCATTGAACTGTACGAACTTAAGCCGACCCAGGATGGCGTACCGGTGGTGCACGACCGCGGTATTACCGGGAACTCCGGTTCCAGCCTGCATGCCAAGACGTTCAGTATCGACGGTGAGAAAGTGTTTATTGGTTCGCTTAATTTTGATCCCCGGTCAACCATGCTCAATACCGAGATGGGCTTTGTCATTGAAAGCGAGGTGCTGGCGAGACTGATCCATACCCGTTTTGTCCGCAGTCAACGCCATGAGGCCTGGCAGATAAAGCTGGACAGTCTGGGACGACTGAACTGGATTGAGCGCAAGGATGGACAGGAAATTGTGCACACAAAGGAACCCAAAACCCGTTTCTGGCAGCGGATGCTGGTGCGGCTGGCCTATTGGCTACCCGTAGAGTGGCTGCTGTAAAGCGGCGCCGGTTCAGTGACCGGCGCACAACATTTAGCTGGTGGCCTGCGGGGTGTTATTGGGTTTGCTGGCCGGTTTACCGGAAAATAAGAAGCGCAGCAGCGGAATACGCAGATGAATTTCATACAGCGCAATCGCAATACCGACCACGAACACCAGCCCGCAGATAAAGCCCAGCAGATTTGAGCTGATATGCGGCGTGATATAAGCGCCAAAGAACAGCGTCAACGGGTGATGCACCAGATAGATAAACAGCGAGGCGTTGACAAAATAGGTCACGCGCGCGGATTTAAAGTTCAGCAGGCGGTGCCCCAGGGCAAAGACCACATTTACCATCCACAGCCCCAGCAGCATGGTGATCACGCTTTCGGTTTCATACATCCACGCATCACCGCTGCCATAACGCTGATTCAGCAGATAGGCGACAAACGCCAGCGCCGCCCCGAGGGTGCAGCCGCGCGATGGGGTAGTGAACAGGGCTTTCAGTTTGGGATGCACAAATGCCAGCGCGCCAATCATAAAGAAAGGAAGATAGAAGAGCGTCTGCATCACCACAAAATTAAACAGACCGTCGCTGAGGATCGGCGAGTAAACCATTAACAGCGTGCGGCGCAGCGCGGCATAGGCAATGCCCAGCAGTAAAAACAGAATCGACAGTTTGCCCCAGCTGATGTTGGCAAAAAACGTCTCCGTCCGGGTACTGAGATGGCGGCGCATGCGGCTGAACAGCCACAGGCAGATCGTGGTCATCACCACCAGCACCAGCAGGAACCACAGGTGCGAGATCAGTTCCCAGGCGAGGGTGTTATATTTTTCGTACAGCGACAGGTTGTGCCAGGTATCCGCTTTGCCTTTTACGTACTGCAGCATAATAAATTGCGGCAGCGTGAGCAGGGGAATAGCGGTGAGCATCGGGATGCCGACGCGCTCGACGCGCACTTTCCACCACCGTTTAAGCGGGTAGCGCAGAAAAAGCATGTAGGAAAAATAGCCCGAAATAACGAAAAAGACCTGCATCCGGAAGGAATGGATAAAATCGTTGAATAGCGTCAGCCACCACGAGGACTCGGCGCTATTGACGTGCCAGACGTGGCTCGAATAGATCAATGAGATGTGAAATGGGATCCCCAGCAGCATGAGCCAGGCCCGAATAGAATCAAGGAAATATTCGCGTTGTGCGGGTACGGTACTCATATGACGTTGCGCATTCTCAGACTTATCGCCTTATCCCTAAGACCAATAGTGGTTACATTCGGGGCCAACCCTACACGAAGTCCGACATACTGTCTCCAGGATAAGCACGCAAAGTGAAAACGGGTTACTTTCATTTGCTTAATCCATGAGCCAGCACGCTGAACAAAGCGGTGATTATGTTGTCGGAATGCCTGATTTTCCATTAAAATGGATCGGATCGATATAAGCACACAAAGGGGGAAGTGCTTACTTATTATGAAACATACACCACATATGATGAAAATGCGTTGGTTAGGGGCAGCCGTCTTGTTGTCTCTGTATACCTCATCGGCCCTGGCCTTTACCATCGACGACGTCGCAAAACAGGCAAAATCGATGGCGGGTAAAGGGTACGAAGCGCCAAAAAGTAACTTGCCCTCCGTTTTCCGCGACATGAAATATGCGGACTATCAGCAGATCCAGTTTAATCACGATAAAGCGTACTGGAATAAGATTAAGACCCCATTCAAGCTTGAATTTTATCATCAGGGGATGTACTTCGACACGCCTGTTACTATTAATGAAGTGACAGCCAATGCGGTACGTAAGATCAAATACAGCCCGGATTATTTTAATTTCGGCAATGTGCAACACGATAAAGACACCGTGAAAGATCTGGGCTTTGCGGGCTTTAAAGTGCTTTATCCTATCAACAGTAAAGATAAGAACGACGAAATTGTCAGCATGCTGGGGGCGAGCTATTTCCGCGTGATCGGCGGCGGCCAGGTGTACGGCCTCTCTGCGCGTGGTCTGGCGATCGATACCGCCCTGCCTTCCGGGGAAGAGTTCCCTCGTTTTCGCGAGTTCTGGATTGAGCGTCCAAAACCGACCGACAAACGCCTGACTATCTATGCCCTGCTGGATTCTCCGCGTGCGACCGGTGCCTATCGTTTCGTCATTATTCCGGGCCGAGACACCGTGGTTGACGTGCAGTCAAAAGTCTATCTGCGCGATAAAGTCGGCAAGCTGGGCGTTGCGCCATTAACCAGTATGTTCCTGTTCGGGCCTAACCAGCCGTCGTCCGCCACCAACTTCCGCCCGGAACTGCATGACTCTAACGGTCTGTCGATTCTTGCCGGGAACGGCGAGTGGATCTGGCGTCCGCTGAACAACCCGAAACATCTGGCGGTAAGCAGCTTCAGCATGGAAAACCCACAGGGGTTCGGCCTGCTGCAGCGCGGTCGTCAGTTCTCTCGCTTTGAAGATCTGGACGATCGTTACGATCTGCGCCCAAGCGCCTGGATCACCCCGAAAGGCGAGTGGGGCAAAGGTAAAGTTGAGCTGGTAGAGATCCCGACCAACGACGAAACCAACGACAACATCGTCGCGTACTGGACGCCGGATCAGCTTCCGGAAGCCGGGAAAGAGATGAACTTCAACTACTCCATCACCATGAGCCGCGATGAAGACAAACTGCATGCGCCAGAAAACGCGTATGTGCTGCAGACGCGCCGTTCAACCGGTGACGTGAAGCAGTCGAATCTTATCCGTCAGCCGGATGGCACTATCGCGTTCGTGGTGGACTTCACCGGTCAGGAGATGGCTAAACTGGCGCCGGAAACCCCGGTCACCGCGCAGGCAAGCATCGGTGATAACGGTGAAATCGTTGAAAACAACGTGCGTTATAACCCGGTCACTAAAGGCTGGCGTTTAACCCTGCGTGTGAAACTGAAAGACGCGAAACAACCGACTGAGATGCGTGCCTCTCTGGTGAACGCTGACCAGCCGCTGAGTGAAACCTGGAGCTATCAGCTACCTGCCAATGAATAAGACAACTGAGTATATCGATGCCATGCCGCTGACCGATATCGAGAAGGCGGCACTGCCGAAGGGTGACATCAGCTCGGTGCATACCGCGCTGGATGCCGATCATCATCCGTTTACCCGTGAAGATGATACCCCGCTGGGCTCGGTTAAAAGCCGCCTTGAGCAGGCCTGGCCCGACTCACTGGCCGAAGGCCAGCTGATTCGCGATGACGAAGGGCGTACCCAGCTTGAGGCGATGCCGAAAGCGACGCGCTCCTCAATGTTCCCGGATCCCTGGCGCACCAACCCGGTGGGCCGTTTCTGGGATCGCCTGCGTGGCCGCGACGTGACCCCGCGCTACCTCTCTCGCCTGACCAAAGAGCAGCAGGCCAGCGAGGAAAAATGGCGCACCGTCGGCAGTATTCGCCGCTACATCCTGCTGCTGCTGACCATCGCGCAGACCGTCGTCGCCACCTGGTATATGAAGACCATTCTGCCTTACCAGGGCTGGGCGCTGATCAATCCGGCCGATATGTTCGGCCAGGATCTGCTGGTCTCGTTTATGCAGCTGCTGCCGTATATTCTGCAGAGCGGCATCCTGCTGCTGTTCGCCATTCTCTTCTGCTGGGTATCGGCCGGTTTCTGGACCGCGCTGATGGGCTTCCTGCAGCTGTTGATCGGCCGTGACAAATACAGCATCTCTGCGTCGACGGTGGGGGATGAACCTATCAACCCTGAGCACCGCACGGCGCTGATCATGCCTATCTGTAACGAAGACGTCGATCGCGTCTTCGCCGGCCTGCGCGCTACCTGGGAGTCGGTGAAAGCTACCGGTAACGGCGAACACTTCGACGTTTACATCCTGAGTGACAGCTACAACCCCGACATTTGCGTGGCGGAACAGAAAGCCTGGATGGAGCTGATCGCCGAAGTGCAGGGCGAAGGGCAGATCTTCTACCGTCGTCGCCGTCGTCGCGTGAAGCGTAAAAGCGGCAACATCGATGACTTCTGCCGTCGCTGGGGCAACCAGTACAGCTACATGGTGGTGCTGGATGCGGACTCGGTGATGACCGGTGACTGCCTGACGGGTCTCGTGCGCCTGATGGAAGCCAACCCCAACGCCGGGATCATCCAGTCTTCGCCAAAAGCGTCGGGCATGGACACGCTGTATGCGCGCTGCCAGCAGTTTGCGACGCGCGTGTACGGGCCGCTCTTTACCGCCGGTCTGCACTTCTGGCAGCTGGGTGAATCCCACTACTGGGGGCATAACGCCATCATCCGTGTGAAGCCGTTCATCGAGCACTGTGCCCTGGCGCCGCTGCCGGGCGAAGGCTCCTTTGCGGGCTCGATCCTGTCGCATGACTTCGTGGAAGCCGCGCTGATGCGTCGTGCTGGTTGGGGGGTGTGGATTGCCTACGACCTCCCGGGCTCCTATGAAGAGCTGCCGCCGAACCTGCTGGATGAGCTGAAGCGTGACCGCCGCTGGTGTCACGGTAACCTGATGAACTTCCGCCTGTTCCTCGTCAAAGGGATGCACCCGGTACACCGTGCCGTGTTCCTGACCGGCGTGATGTCCTACCTCTCCGCGCCGCTGTGGTTTATGTTCCTGGCCCTGTCGACCGCGCTGCAGGTGGTGCACGCCCTGACCGAGCCGCAGTACTTCCTGCAACCGCGCCAGCTGTTCCCGGTGTGGCCGCAGTGGCGTCCCGAGCTGGCGATCGCGCTCTTTGCCTCGACGATGGTGCTGCTGTTCCTGCCGAAGCTGCTTAGTATCGTGCTGATCTGGTGTAAGGGCTCGAAAGAGTACGGCGGTTTCTTCCGCGTAACGCTCTCCCTGCTGCTGGAAGTGCTGTTCTCGGTACTGCTGGCACCGGTGCGTATGCTGTTCCACACCGTCTTCGTGGTCAGCGCGTTCCTCGGCTGGGAAGTGGTCTGGAACTCACCGCAGCGTGACGATGACTCCACCCCGTGGAGTGAAGCCTTTATGCGCCACGGCTCGCAGATGCTGCTTGGCCTGGTGTGGGCCGTAGGGATGGCGTGGCTGGATCTGCGCTTCCTGTTCTGGCTGGCACCGATTGTCTTCTCGCTGATCCTGTCGCCGTTCGTGTCGGTGATCTCCAGCCGGTCGACCGTGGGTCTGCGCACCAAACGCTGGAAGCTGTTCCTGATCCCGGAAGAGTATTCCCCGCCGCAGGTGCTGGTGGATACCGACAGGTATCTGGAGCTCAACCGCAGCCGTTCGCTGGAAGATGGTTTTATGCACGCCGTGTTTAACCCATCGTTCAACGCGCTGGCCACCGCCATGGCGACTGCCCGTCACCGTGCCAGCCATGTGCTGGAGATCGCCCGCGATCGTCACGTTGAGCAGGCGCTGAACGAGACCCCGGAGAAGCTGAACCGCGATCGTCGTCTGGTGTTGCTGAGCGACCCGGTCACCCTGTCGCGCCTGCATTATCGTGTCTGGTCCGCCCCGGAGAAATACTCTTCATGGGTGAACCATTATCAGACGTTGAAGATGAACCCGCAGGCGTTGAAGACCAAATAAGCCGTCAGTGTTGCATGACGTGTAGGCCGGGTAAGCGTAGCGCCACCCGGCAAATAAATACCGGCTCCAGGGCCGGTATTTTTATCTTTGAGGTATTAAATGCGATTTTTCATCGTCATTACGATGGCGTTATTACTGAGCGGCTGCGGGAGTATTATCAGCCGGACCATCCCGGGGCAGGGACACGGCAATCAATACTATCCGGGCGTGCAGTGGGACGTTCGCGACTCCGCGTGGCGTTACCTGACGGTGCTGGATCTGCCATTCTCGCTGGTTTTCGATACCCTGCTGCTGCCCATCGACGCTCAGCATGGGCCCTATGAGTAACTAACGCTCATCCCACTCATCCGCTGCGGTTTGGCCCTCTTCGGTATCCAGCGGCGGCTCAAGCTGGAATTCACCCTCATCCCATTCATGCAGGGTGTTCTCTTCCAGCCACTCCTGACGGAGCTCAATTTCGTCATAATCGCCATCAAACACTGCCTGAGCCGCTTCACCGCTCAGCACCGGCAGACATTCGCCGTCTTCGCCGTCATCGGCAAAAAATTCGGCCTGCCACATAATGTCCCCATCCTGCATGACATATTTCTGGATATTGAGTTGCTCAATATTCGCGTCATCTTCCTCAATGCCGGGATTATCAGCGAGGAACTCCTCGCGCGCGGCATCAATCGCTTCCTCTAGAGTGGCAAACATAGTCATCGGCGTCTCCCTGTGATTTGACATGGTGTTCAGGGAAAGAATAGCTGATTCTCCATAATTGCAAGTATGAAAGCCGTAAAAGCATTCACGAAGTTGTCTTAATCTGTCGCAGATACCCTATCCGGCTCGTGGACAGACCGCGGCTGGCGAACGGCCCGCGACAGACTTACCCAGGAGTAAAAGACGTTAAACATCACCACGCAGGCGGTCACAATAAACACCGCGCGAAAACCGTAGCTGGCCGCGATACCGGCCCCGAGAAGCGGGCCGGTGACGTTGCCGATATCACGGAACGACTGGTTATAGCTGAAGATACGGCCGGCAATCTGATTGGTGGAGTTATAGACCAGCAGGGTCTGGACCGCAGGCAGCAGGGCACCATCGGCCGCCCCGAGTAAAAAGCGCAGTACGCCCAGCTGCCACGGCGATTGCACGAAGGACATCGGGATAAGCAGCAGGACGGAGATCGCCAGGGCGACAATCAGGATCCTTTCCGGGCCGATACGATCCCCCAGTTTTCCCAGCCGCGGGGCGCTGATCAGCGCGGCCACGCCCGGCACCGAGGCGATTAAGCCGCTGATAAAGGCGATATTGCTGACGTGGCCGGCGAGGTCGCGTACATACAGGGTCAGGATCGGCGCGATGGACCCGGTCGCTACCTGAATGATCATGGTGGTGACAAACAGGCTGATTACCAGTCGGGGGTTTTTCAGCGAGGCGAACACCTGGCGGGCATGCAGCATCTCTTTTTTGGGCACCGGAGTAAAATTTTCCCGAATGCAGAAAAAGGTCAGCAGGAAGCAGGCAAACAGGACGCCCGCGGTGATGAAAAAGACCGGGCGCAGACCGTAGCTGTCCGCCAGAAGCCCGCCGGCCAACGGGCCGAGCAGAGCGCCGCTCACCGCACCGGTGGAGAGGGTGCCTAACGCCCAGCCGCTTTTATGGCGAGGAATTTGCGTGGCGATAAGCGCGTTGGCATTGGGCACAAACCCGCCCAGCAGCCCCAGCACGGCGCGTAAGATCAGAAATTGCCAGATGTTTTGCGCCATCCCCATCAGCAGCATGATAATCGCCATCCCCAGCGCCGAGCGCAGCAGCATAATCTTACGCCCCTTGCGATCGGCCAGCCCACCCCAGAACGGAGACGCGATGGCGGAGAAGAGGAAGGTGATGCTGAAGACCAGTCCCGACCACATGTTGAGGGCGCTGTGGCCGCTGACGCCCAGCTGTTCGACATACAGCGGCAGGAAAGGCATGACCAGGCTAAAGGCGGCCCCGGTGAGAAAGCAGCCCAGCCAGGCCACCATGAGGTTCCGCTTCCAGTTAATTGGCGTTTCTGAGGGAGACATAGCTATCCGCATTATGATGCGCAGCGGCATCATCATTTAAAGAAGTAATAAGCCTGCTAATTATGCGCCTGGGTGATGGTTGCTGCAATGCGGGAAAGCATGATAAGTCAAAAGGGTGGTGCGGCCGGAGAGGCCGCAGGGCAGAACGTTAATAGCGGGAAGGTACGCCTTCAGGGCGGGTTTTGAAGCGGCGATGCAGCCACATATACTGTTCCGGTGCCAGCAGGATGCACTTCTCAACCACCTCATTCATCCACGCGGCGGTGGTTTTCGCATCGTCCAGCGGTGGGGAACACTCTGGTTCCAGCATCATCAGCTCATAGCCCTTACCGTTGGATTTGCGGCGCGGTACGAAGGGCACAATTGCCGCCTGCGACAGACGGGCCAGCGTCCAGGTACCTGTGGTAGTGGCCGCTTCATCGACGGCAAAGAACGGAACGAAGACGCTGGCGCCAGGGCCGTAGTCATGGTCCGGCGCATACCAGATCACCTCGCCGGATTTCAGCGCCCGGATCATCCCCTTGAGATCTTTACGGTCGATCATGCTCTTGTTGGAGCGCATCCGGCCCCAGGTTTGCAGCCAGTCGATCACCGGATTGTCGTTCGGGCGATAGACGCCGATGCCGGGGGCCTGCATGCCGAACATCCGCGCGCCGATCTCCAGGGTCAGAAAATGGACGCCAATCAGCAGTACGCCGGTTTTCTGCGCCTGGAGCTGATGCACGGGCTCCATGCCGGTGCCGGTCACTTCGGTCCAGCGCGCCATGCGTTTATCGGACCAGAACCAGGCCATCCCGGTCTCCATCAGCCCCATGCCGACGGATTCAAAGTTTTTGACCACCATGTCGTGACGCTCTTGCTCGCTCATCTCAGGAAAACAGAGTTCCAGATTGCGTCGGGCGATCCAGGCGCGGCGGGACATAAAGCGCATCGCCAGGCGACCCAGGCCGCAGCCGAGACGGTAGATCAGCGGGTAGGGCAGCTGCACCAGTAACCATAATAAACCGATGCCAGCCCAGGTCAGCCAGTAACGAGGATGTAATAGCGCAGTGGAAAATTTAGGTAATTGAGTCATGTCGTTCCTGTTTTTAATACGTCCTGTCGGCAGATTGTCGCATTATTCGTTTCATATCCAAAACGGATGACAACGGAATGTTCATAAAAACGTCAAATGTTATTGCCCGGGCATTAAGAGGTATGAAATGTAGCGCAAAATGAAGGGATGTAAATTCTCATTGTTTGCTATATGATGCCGCCCGATTTTCATTCTCACTACGATTGCAGGAACCGTACACCATGCCAGTGTTACACAACCTCATTTCGAACGAAGAGCTGAAAGCGCGCATGTTGGCTGAAACCGAGCCGCGCACGACGATCTCGTTCTATAAATATTTCACCGTCGTTAACTCACAGGCCACGCGTGACGCACTGTATAAGGCGTTAACTGCCCTGAACGTCTTTGGCCGCATCTATCTGGCGCACGAAGGTATCAATGCGCAGATCAGCGTGCCTGAAAGCAACGTCGAGGCCCTGCGTGACTTCCTGTACGCCTTTGACCCGGCGCTGGACGGCCTGCGCCTGAACGTTGCCCTCGACGATGACGGCAAATCTTTCTGGGTGCTGCGCCTGAAAGTGCGCGAACGCATTGTGGCCGACGGCATTGACGACCCGACGTTTGACGCCAGCGATGTGGGTGAGTACCTGAAAGCGGCCGACGTTAACGCCATGCTCGACGATCCCGACGCCGTGTTTATCGATATGCGTAACCACTACGAATATGAAGTGGGCCATTTTGAAAACGCGCTTGAAATCCCGGCAGATACCTTCCGCGAGCAGTTGCCGAAAGCGGTTGAGATGATGCAGGAGCATAAGGACAAGAAAATTGTCATGTACTGCACCGGGGGGATCCGCTGCGAAAAAGCCAGCGCATACATGAAGCATCAGGGCTTCAATAAAGTCTGGCATATCGAGGGCGGGATCATTGAGTATGCCCGTCGCGCGCGTGAACAGGGGCTGCCGGTGCGTTTTATCGGCAAGAACTTCGTCTTTGACGAGCGGATGGGGGAGCGTATCTCTGACGATGTGATCGCCCATTGCCATCAGTGCGGCACTGCCTGCGACACCCATACCAACTGCAAAAACGACGGCTGTCACCTGCTGTTTATTCAGTGTCCTGCCTGCGCTGAGAAGTTCAACGGCTGCTGCAGCGAGCTGTGTAGCGAGGAGAGTATGTTGCCGGAAGAGGAGCAGCGCCGCCGCCGTGCGGGCCGCGAGAACGGCAATAAGATCTTTAATAAATCGCGTGGGCGTCTGAACACCCGCCTGGGTATTCCTGACCCGGAATAACCCTGTAACCTTGCCCGGTCGCGCCATGCTGACCGGGCGAGGGCATTACTTCTGCTGTACCCCTTCCACCGAAATAATCAGCTCCACGTCCTGCGACGCCGGGCCCAGATCGGTGGTGATGTTAAAGTCTTTGAGGTGGATTTTGCCTGTCGCTTCAAACCCGGCACGTTTGCCGCCCCACGGGTCATCACCCTGACCAATCAGTTTTGCATCCAGCTTAACCGGCTTGGTTACGCCGTTCAGCGTCAGATCGCCAGTGATATCCAGACCCTCGCCATCCTTCTTCACCTCGGTCGAGGTAAAGGTCGCCTGCGGGTATTTCGCCACGTTGAGGAAATCTGCGCTGCGCAGGTGCTTATCGCGCTCGGCGTGGTTGGTATCCAGGCTGTTGGTATTCAGGGTCACGTTGACCTTATCGGCCGCCGGATTACCCTCATCAAAGGTGAAGGAGCCGTCGAAATCCTTGAAGGTGCCATACAGCCAGCTGTAGCCCAGATGCTGGATGCGGAAATTCACAAAGGCGTGCTGACCTTGTTTATCAATTTTGTAGTCGGCTGCCACCGCCGCGCCGGTGGTGAACAGCAGAGAACTTAAGGTTAATCCCAGCAGGCTTTTTTTCATTTTACGCTCCAGAGTCAGGTGACGCTTTACCCAACATTCGTGTCAGGGTGGCGTCTTTGTCGATAAAGTGGTGTTTGATGGCCGCAAGACCATGCAGTGCAGATAACGAGACCACGCCCCAGGCCAGCCACAGGTGGACGGTCCCGGCCAGATCGGCCTGCGCCCCGGCATCCGCCAGCAGGGCAGGGACGTCAAACAGGCCAAAGACGCTGATCGGCTTGCCGTCGGCGGTGGAAATTAAATAGCCGCTGATGAGAATGGCGAACAGCACCGCATACAGGGCAAAATGCGCGGCGGCGGCGCTCAGACGCGTGACGCGCGACTGGCTTTTCAGCGCAGGCGGCACCGGGGAAAAACGGCGCCACAGCAGACGCACTACCAGCGCCAGCATCAGCATAAAACCGATGCTTTTGTGCAGCTCTGGTGCCTGGTGATACCAACCATCGTAATAGCTGAGGGTCACCATCCATAATCCAAGGCCAAACATGCCATACACCGCAATAGCCATCAGCCAGTGTAAACTCATGGAAATAACGCCATAGCGTGTGGGGGAATTACGCACCTGCATTGAGAATACCGTCATTAATAAGTAAGCGCTCAAAATGGCGTGGAGGAAACATTAATGCAAATGATATTTACAGATATTCATTATTAATTTTATTCGTTCAATTATTTCGAATAAAAATAAGTAAAGATGGTCAATGTGGCTGTTAATGCTTTGTGATATAGGCTGATTTAAGGCGGGTTATGACGATTTAATGATGTTCAAATAATTTATTGTGAAATTATAGTTATCTTAAGAATCGTCAGTTTTTGTCAATATGTCTCATCAGAAAAATACAATGTACAGAATATCGAGGATCGCCAGTAACGACCACAGCACAATATAGAGCATCAGATGCTCGCGAATATTATTGACCACATAATTAACAATACGACGCATGAGGGTACCGGTAATGGAGATGATGAAAGGCTTCGGCAACCCGAAGCCTGACAGCATTATCGGCTAAAGCGCGACAGGGAGAAAGGCGTGAGATCAAACGGCGGGGCGATCTGCTGTGAGAATTGCGCGGCAATCTCACCCAGCACGCTGGCAAATTTGAACCCGTGGCCGCTCAGGCCGGCGATCAGCAGCGTATTATCATGGCCCGGCAGGGTATCGATGATGAAGTCTTCGTCCGGCGTGTTGTCATAGGTGCAGGCTGCCCCGTATAACAGGCCGCCGATACCCGGCAGCACGTTGCGCAGGAATTTGAATGCTTCAGAGCCGTCGCCAGGCCAGGCACCGAACGGTTTGCGCTCTTCCGGGGAGTTGATAACCTGCCCGCCGTTGTGTTTACCGATCTTCAGCGCATCTTTCTCTGACGGGAAGCCGTAGAACTGATCTCCATCTGGCAGTTCGCCAGTGAAGGCCGGGAAGCGATTCTGATGACTGTAACGCCCGTCGGACTGGAACCAGGAGAAGACCTTGCGCACCGGCTGGATCGGCAGGCCGGGCACCAGACGCGATACCCAGGTACCGGCGCTTACCAGCAGGCGATCCGCACGATACGGACCCTCCGGGGTTTCGACGGTGACGCCGTCGTCCTGATGGGAAATCGCGGTGACCGGGCAGTTAAACAGCTGCGCGCAGCCCGCCTCTTTTGCCAGCGCAATCCAGGTTTTGATCGCCAGCTCGCTACGCAGGACCCCGGACTCGGCCTCAAACAGACCGATATAACCCTCAGGAACCTGGATTTCAGGCCAGCGCTTCATCACCGCCGCCGCGTCCAGACGCTCAAGATTAAGATTGAACTGGCGGGCGCTCTGCTCAACGGTTGCCAGGAAAGAGGAATCCGACGGTCCCAGATTGACCACCCCCGTGCGTTCGAAGAGCGGTTCGCCGCTGATGTCGGCCAGCTCATCCCACAGCGCCTGCGCGCGTAAAACCAGCGGCACATAGCGTTCACCTTCCCCGTAAGCGTGACGCATCAGGCGGGTGTCGCCGTGATGGCTTCCTTCGGTGTGGGGCGGCATATGGGCATCAATCATCAGGACGTTTTGACCGGCGCGTGTTGCGTAATAACCTGCCGCTGCACCGACAGATCCGCTGCCAATAATAATTAAATCGTATTTCATCAGATTCTCTTTACGCGTTTCGTTGCTTAGCAGGGTAATTAAGACGTGACGGTTATACAAGGGCGAAATAAATGAGGCACCGTAAGGTGCCTTTTTGGGTGAGGTTTAGACATGACATTAATGTCGCCGGTACTCATTTGCCTGGTAGTCACTGGATTCTATTTTTGCAATACCGGCTTCTAAAATAGAAATAAACTGACGTGCAACGTCTGTTGTTAACCATAGCGTTTGCCCAACTTCCGCTTCTTCGGTGTCAGGGTGATTTGGGGTCTGGTAATGCAAACGCAGCATCAGTGCGTCGTAGCTATCTACAGTGCTGATATCCCAGCCAACAAGCGGATGTGTCTGGATGACTTCATTATTCTTTTCCATCATAACCCCCTGAATACGTGTTAAAAGACAACGACTGTGAGGTTCAATGCGTGTTTTTCTGAAGCAATTTCAGTATATCAATAAATAAGGCTTCTGAAGGGAAAAAGAAACAGGCAGCACAACAAATTTGTGCGTTTTAGGATTGTTTGAACATTAAAACATCATCTTGCTGATGATTTTTGAGGAAGTTAGTCAGATTATTCGTACTAACGTTGAACAGACGAAAAAAAGCCGGGGCGACCCGGCAAAAAAAACAAAGAGGGATAAAATTAATCGGTAATAAACCAGTCGTCAGCGCTCTCCCAGGTTTCCTGTAAAATTTCGCTGATGCGCGCTTTATCTTCTTTGGCGCCACCGATGACCGACAGATTGTTTGACCCGGCATAACGCACGGTGACAGCACCTTCGCGTTCGGGGAAGGAATCATTTATACGGCGGGATAATTCACCCGCCAGCGCATCCAGCGCGCCGGCAGGCAAAGCAGTTGTTCTGGCAATGGTCACTTCGATACGCATAGTTGCCCCCTGTGTAATATACTGGTTATTTATACAGTTATATTATTGAACTTACAACAGGGGGCCAACAATTTTTAGCGTTTTACCGTCCAGTGCACGGTTTCACCCGCGAGGAACGGGATCAGGGTGTCATCCGTCAGCGCAATAGAATCCACCACGCTGCTCTCTTCGCGCACCAGTTCAACGAAGGTTTCATTGACCGGCAGGCCGTAGAAGCGAGGGCCGTTCAGGGAGCAGAAGGCCTCAAAATGCTGCAGGGCGTTCATCTCGTCAAACACCTGGGCATAGCTGGCCAGCGCCGTAGGGGCGTTAAAGCAGCCTGCACAGCCGCAGCTAGCCTCTTTGCGATGACGGGCGTGCGGGGCGGAGTCGGTGCCGAGGAAGGCGCGCTCAAAGCCGCTGGCGACCAGTTCACGCAGCGCCTGCTGGTGGATATTGCGTTTGAGGATGGGCAGGCAGTAGAGGTGAGGGCGCACGCCGCCCACCAGCATGTGGTTGCGGTTGAACATCAGGTGCTGAGGGGTGATGGTGGCAGCCAGAAGCTCGTTGCCATCGCGCACGTACTCGGCTGCATCTTTGGTGGTGATGTGTTCAAACACCACTTTCAGACCCGGCAGGCGCTGACGCAGCGGCTCCATCACGGTGTCGATAAAGCGCGCCTCACGGTCGAAGATATCGATCTCGGCATGGGTCACTTCGCCATGCACCAGCAGCGGCATCCCCAGTTTCTCCATACGCTCCAGCACCGGCATAATGGCATCAATGCTGGTCACGCCGTGGCTGGAGTTAGTGGTGGCGTTAGCCGGGTAGAGTTTGGCGGCAGTAAAGACCCCTTCGTTAAAGCCGCGTTCAATCTCATTAGGATCGAGCGTGTCGGTAAGATAACAGGTCATCAGCGGGGTAAAATCTTGACCGGCAGGCACGGCATCAAGAATGCGCTGGCGATAGGCAATCGCCGCATCGACCGTGGTGACGGGCGGCACCAGGTTTGGCATAACAATCGCGCGGCCATAGATTTCACTGGTATAAGGCACGACGGTATTCAGCATATCGCCATCGCGAAGATGGATATGCCAGTCGTCTGGGCGGCGAATTTTCAAAACCTGGGATGGTGCAGTCATGGATAGGCTCCGGCTGAGTGAGATGATTTTTGCCGGACACAAAGGATAGGGGGAAACGTTTTCGTTTGCACTCTTTTCCGCAAAAAAAAGGGCGCCGGAGCGCCCTGGAGGTTAATCGACGAAGGGGATAACAATCTCACCCGGCTTCACTTCGATGCCTTTAGCGTATTTTTTCGCCAGCGCTTCACCCTTGCTGTTATCTTCGCTCAGGATGTAGGCCGGCTGATGATTAAAGTAATTCTGCAGTGACTGGTTCAGGTAGGGCATCAGGGTTTGCAGAACCGGCTTCATCTTGTCCGGCGACACTACGGCGTCGGTGATCTCCATCTGCTGCAGATAGATGGCGCCCTGATCTTTATTGAAGACCGGCAGCGCTTTTAATTTCAGTTTGATATTGGCTTTCTGGCTGCCGAACAGCGAGTTCATGTCCAGGCTGGCATCCCCGGAGAGCATCACTTTATTCGGCTCCTCGCGGCCAATCTGGCTGGCAAGGTTGCTCAGGACAATATGCGCATCCGCCACGCCCGGAACGCCAATATCTTTCGCAAAGTTATTGCGCTTTTGCAGTGCCTGGTTGATCTCCTGTTCACTGACGGTGTACTGGGTGAGCTGATTACAACCAACCAGCAGGCCGCTGACGATCAACGCAGTGGCAATAACGATCTTCTTCATGGTTTTCCTCGACATAATGTCAGCGCTTCAATCCTGACGCGCCAGTATGTCAGGGGAGAGTGAGTCAGACCAGCAGAAAAAACTGATATCCGTCTGCGGTATCGATCAGGCGCCAGGCTCCAGGATGCCGGGCACGCGGCGTTTATGGCTGAACTGCCAGCCCAGCGCAAAGAAGGTGATCACGCCGATTAACGCCAGCATCACCCACGGCAGCTCAGGCTGGTGGAAGGCTTTTCCGGCATCGAACAACCAGCCGCCCCCGGCATACCCCAGCGCACCGCCAATCGCCAGCCCGAGTCGGCTGAAACCCATATAGCTGCCCCGCGCACGCGGGTCGGCCAGCTCGGCGCTCAGGGTTTCGCGGGCCGGTTCGGCGATAATTGAGCCGATATAGAAGGTGCAGATCAGCATAAACAGCTGCTGCAGGGAGCCCACCATCCCGATGGGCAGCATGCTCAGGGACATCAGCAGCAGGCCCGCCATCAGGCGGTGCTCAAGGCGGAAGCGTTTTTCGCTCCAGCGGGCAATGGGGTAGAGCAGGGTCAGGGAGAGACAGGCCTCAATGGCGTACATCCATTTGACCGCCGCCGGGGAGCCCGCCACATCGTTAACCATGATCGGCAGCATCAGCATCACCTGTACTCCCAGCATGTAATAGCCCGCCAGGGTCAGCACATAGGTGATAAAGCGTTTATCGCGCCAGACCCGATCCGATCCCTCACGCACCGGCGCTTTGACGGTGGAGAGTTTCCAGGCGGGCAGCAGCCAGGCGTTGAAGGCCGCGCAGAGGATAAACAGCACCGCGCCCGTGGCGCAGACCAGACGAAAATCATACTGCAGCAGCCAGCTGCCCAGCAGCGCGCCCACCACCGCCCCGGCGCTGTCCTGCATCATTAGCAGGGAGAAAAAACGTCCGCGATGCTGAGGGCGGATCAGTTTGACCACTAAGGCCGTGCGCGGTGGGTCGAACAGCGTGCCGCCAAGACCGGAGATAAAGCAGGAGACCCACAGCAGCCATGGTTCATGGGCGATCGCCATGGTGGCAAACCCCGCCGCCCGCAGCAGCATGCCGGTGACGATCATCGGTTTAGCGCCGAAGCGGTCGGCAATTGCGCCGCCAAACACCCCCAGCCCCTGCTGAACGAACTGGCGCAGCCCCAGGGCAATGCCGACCATCAGCGCCGCCCAGCCCATCTGATCGACAAAGCGAATCGAAATAAGCGGGAAAACGACAAAAAAGCCGAGCACAACCAGCATGTTATCGACGAGCAGGAAGTACTTACCCAGACTCCGGGCCTGTGAGATACGGGACATTTCCCCTCCAGGGGAATAAAGATGATAAGCGCGCTAATATTCTGCGGTTTCGCCGGAGTTTTTCCCACAGCGCAGGCGACAATATTTTTTTATCAAAAGGGTACTTTGATTGAGGCTTTTCATCGAAAAATGTGAAAAGTCTTCAAAATGGTATGTCACTGTTTTCCCAGACGGCAACGGCGCAGGTATAGTAAAGCTAACGGGTCAAGGTTGTAACAGGAAGGAGTTGTATCCATGTTTGGCTATCGCAGTAATGTGCCGAAAGTGCGCCTCACGACTGACCGGCTGGTGGTTCGTCTGGTTCATGAGCGTGATGCCTGGCGTCTGGCGGACTACTACGCCGAGAATCGTCAGTTTTTAAAACCCTGGGAACCCGTGCGGGATGAAAGCCACTGTTATCCTTCCGGCTGGCAGGCCCGGCTGAGCATGATTGCCGAGTTCCACAAGCAGGGTTCGGCGTTCTATTTTGCCCTGCTCGATCCTGATGAGAAAGAGATCATTGGGATCGCCAACTTTTCTAACGTGGTGCGGGGATCGTTTCACGCCTGCTATCTGGGCTACTCCATCGGACAAAAATGGCAGGGGCAGGGGCTGATGTTTGAGGCCTTAACCTCGGCAATCCGCTATATGCAGCGTACCCAGCATATGCACCGCATTATGGCCAACTACATGCCGCACAATCAGCGCAGCGGGGATCTGCTGGCGCGCCTCGGGTTCGAAAAAGAGGGCTACGCCAAAGACTATCTGCTGATTGATGGCGAATGGCGCGATCATGTCCTGACGGCGCTGACAACCAAAGAGTGGAGCGCGGGGCGCTAAGGAACAGAGATGAAATACCAATTAACCGCCACAGAAGCGCGCGTCATTGGCTGTCTGCTGGAAAAGCAGGTCACCACGCCGGAACAGTATCCGCTCTCGGTGAATGCGGTCACCCTGGCCTGTAATCAGAAAACCAACCGTGAACCGGTGATGAACCTCGCCGAGCATGAGGTGCAGGATCAGCTTGATGCGCTGGTTAAACGCCACTATCTGCGCACCGTCAGCGGCTTTGGCAATCGCGTCACCAAATATGAGCAGCGTTTTTGCAACTCCGAGTTTGGCGCCCTGAAGCTGAACTCTGCCGAAGTGGCGCTGATCGCCACTCTGCTACTGCGTGGGGCGCAGACGCCCGGCGAGCTGCGCACCCGAGCCGCGCGCATGCACGAGTTCGCCGATATGCAGGAGGTAGAGCAGGCGCTTGAGGGGCTTGCTGCCCGTGAAGATGGGCCCTTTGTCCTGCGTCTGGCGCGCGAGCCGGGCAAGCGCGAAAGCCGCTATATGCACCTCTTCAGCGGCGAGGTTGATACCTCCGTTGCGACGTCAGAGGCCGCAGCGCCGGTTGCGGATGAAACCTTGCTGGCCCGCGTTGAGGCGCTGGAGAATGAAGTCGAAGAATTGAAACAGCGACTCGATTCGCTGCTGGCACATCTGGGGGATTAACGGTGGCAAAATTACGTGTAGGCGTTGTAGGGCTGGGCGGTATCGCGCAGAAAGCCTGGTTGCCGGTGCTGAGCGCCGCGACAGACTGGACGTTACAGGGCGCCTGGTCGCCGTCGCGGGATAAGGCGCTAAGGATCTGCGAGTCCGTACGCATGCCTTATTATTCATCGTTACAGGATCTGGCCCGGGAGTGTGATGTGGTCTTTGTCCACACCTCCACCGTCACCCACTATCAGGTGGTCAGCGAGCTGCTGCAGGCCGGTGTTCATGTTTGCGTCGATAAACCGCTGGCTGACAACCTGGCCGACGCCGAGCGCCTGATTGAGCTCGCTGCGCGGAAGAAGCTCACCCTGATGGTCGGCTTTAACCGCCGCTTCGCGCCGCTCTACCAGCAGCTGAAACCGCAGCTGAACGATGCGGCCTCGCTGCGGATGGATAAACACCGCGCCGACAGCATCGGGCCCAACGATCTGCGCTTTACCCTGCTGGATGATTATCTGCACGTGGTGGACACTGCCCTGTGGCTGGCGGGCGATAATGTCCAACTGACCGGCGGCACGCTGCAAACCAACGAGCAGGGGGCGATGGTCTATGCCGAGCACCATTTCAGTGCGGGCAATCTGCAGATCACCACCTCCATGCACCGCCGGGCGGGCAGCCAGCGCGAGTGGATCCAGGCGGTAACGGACGGCGCGCTGCTGGACATCACCGACATGCGCGAGTGGCGTGAGGAGCGCGGCGCAGATGTCGTTACGCCGGCCATCCCGGGCTGGCAGAGTACTCTTGAACAGCGCGGCTTTGCGGGCTGCGCGCGTCACTTCATCGAATGCGTGCAAAATCAGACGGTTCCTGAAACCGCGGGTGAACAGGCGATCCGCGCCCAGCGTATCGTGGAGAAGCTCTGGCGCGATGCCATGAGCGAATAACCCGCTGTAACATCTGCCCATAGCAATTCGTTTTTTTACGAGTAGACTAGGCGCTTTTATTGTCTTGTAGGCCGGGTAAGCGCAGCGCCACCCGGCGAGAATCACGCCTGCTTTGCAGGCGTTTTGCCGTCTGGTAGTGGAAATTCACGTTAATGAACCTATTAAAATCGCTGGCTGCCGTCAGCTCAATGACCATGTTTTCGCGCGTGCTGGGCTTTGCGCGCGACGCCATTGTGGCAAGGGTCTTTGGCGCAGGGATGGCGACTGACGCCTTTTTTGTTGCTTTTAAACTGCCTAACCTGCTGCGCCGTATCTTTGCCGAAGGCGCGTTCTCCCAGGCTTTTGTCCCCATTCTGGCGGAATACAAAAGCAAGCAGGGGGAAGACGCGACGAAAGTGTTTGTCTCCTACGTCTCTGGATTGCTGACCCTCGCCCTGGCGATCGTCACGGTAATCGGGATGCTGGCGGCGCCCTGGGTGATCATGGTCACCGCCCCCGGCTTTGCCGATACCGCCGACAAATTTGCCCTGACCTCACAGCTGCTGCGCATCACCTTCCCCTATATTCTGCTGATCTCGCTGGCGTCGCTGGCGGGGGCGATCCTTAACACCTGGAACCGCTTCTCGGTCCCGGCGTTTGCGCCGACGTTCCTCAACGTCAGCATGATCGGCTTTGCGCTGTTCGCCGCACCGCACTTCCATCCGCCGGTGCTGGCGCTGGCCTGGGCGGTGACGGTGGGCGGCGTGCTGCAGCTGGCGTATCAACTGCCGCACCTGAAAAAGATCGGCATGCTGGTGCTGCCGCGTATTAACCTGCGCGATGCCGGGGCGATGCGGGTGGTGAAGCAGATGGGCCCGGCCATTCTTGGCGTCTCGGTGAGCCAGATTTCGCTGATCATCAACACCATCTTCGCCTCTTTCCTGGTCTCCGGTTCCGTCTCCTGGATGTACTACGCCGACCGCCTGATGGAGTTCCCGTCCGGGGTACTCGGGGTGGCACTGGGCACTATTTTGCTGCCGTCGCTCTCACGCAGCTTCGCCAGCGGCAACCAGGATGAGTACTGTCGTCTGATGGACTGGGGGTTACGCCTCTGCTTCCTGCTGGCGCTGCCGAGCGCGGTGGCGCTGGGGATCCTCGCGAAACCGCTGGTGGTGTCCTTGTTCCAGTACGGTAAATTTAGCGCCTTCGATGCCCTGATGACCCAGCGGGCGCTGGTGGCCTATTCCGTCGGGCTGATGGGGTTGATTGTGGTGAAAGTGCTGGCCCCGGGCTTCTACTCGCGCCAGGACATCAAGACGCCGGTGAAGATTGCCATCGTGACCCTGATCATGACCCAGGTGATGAACCTGGCGTTTATTGGCCCAATGAAGCACGCCGGCCTGTCGCTCTCCATCGGTCTGGCAGCCTGTCTGAATGCCGGGCTGCTCTACTGGCAGCTGAGAAAGCAGCAGATTTTTACCCCGCAGCCGGGCTGGGCGAGCTTCCTGTTACGTCTGGTGATCGCGGTGCTGGTGATGGCCGCAGCGCTGGTGGGCATGCTGTACGTGATGCCTGACTGGTCGCTGGGCACCATGCCTTATCGTCTGCTGCGCCTGATGGCGGTGGTGGTGGTGGGCGTCGTGGCCTACTTCGCGACTCTCGCGGTGCTGGGCTTTAAGGTGAAAGAGTTCGCCCGCCGCACGGCGTAAAGCCAAAAAAGGGGAGCGCCTGTCGGTGCTCCCCTTTTTCTGTCTGTCTCACAACAATTAAATCGAAAACTTCTTCCCGCCGCTGCGTGAGCTGGAAGTCTGGCCATCGGCACCGTACAGTGCCGGCTCCTGATGCGGCTTCAGCACGTCCAGCGCCTGCTGGTTGCGGGTGATTTGCCCCTCGAGTAACCAGCCGTTATGCTGATTGAGATCGCGCAGACGCTGTGTTTTTTCAGTAATAGTTTGCCAGCGATCGGCGACATCATCATTGGCACTCTGGCGCGCGGACTGTTCGGTACGGCGCTGCTGCTCCAGATAATCCAGAGTTGCCAGCAGGGAGCTTTTATCTTCTGTAATGCGCTGCAGCGCGCTGCCGTTCACATTCCCGGCAGAGAGCTGTTGTTGCTCGGCGTCCATCACCGTTTTCAGGTCGTTTAAGACGACCGTCATTTGATCCATAATTTCCGTCAGACGACTCATACGGCGATTACTCTAAGAAACTTTGCGCTTCCTGAATCAGCGCGTCAGCGATTTTACTGGTGTCCATTTTCAGCTCACCGTTACGGATCGCGGTTTTCAGCGCTTCAACACGTTCCATGTTGATATCGTTGCTGCCCGGCTGCATCAGTTTCGCCTGGGCATCGCTCAGCGTAACGCTGGTGCTGTTAGCCGCGGCCGATTTTTGCGGGCGCGGTTTTGCCGTCGCAGTCTCACTCAGTTCGCGAGGTTGTACAGTGCTAACCGGCTTCAGGGGCGATGTACGATCAATGCTCATTGTGTTGTCCTCATCGAGGGTTGGCGGCGTTAGCGCCTGACATTATCACTTGTTAATGATTTATCGGCAGTCGCCGCATAATCTTTAAAAAGATTATAGGTTAATCAGAATATTCCCATCAGAATCGACGGTGCCGCTCACGACCTGGCCTGAGGTCATCCTGACGCGGGCGTTTTGCGCCACGGCCGCATTGTTCAGCGCCTGTCCTTCGCTGTTAACGCTAAAGCCCTCGCCGCTGGCGATCACCATTACCCGCTGTCCGGCTTTAATGAGCCAGGCCTGGCGCAGCATCGACAGTTGCAGAGGCTGCCCGGGCACCAGATCGCGCAAGCTAATGGCATTCTGCGCCTGGTTAATATCCAGCATCGTGCGCGGAGGCAGCTGATCCAGTCTGCCTCGCTTCAGCGCAACGCTACCCGGCTGCAAGGCCGCACCACGTGGGATGTTCCGGGACGCGACAACATAATCGCCCGTCGCCTGAACTGCAACCTGTATAAACCGTTTTTCATTGTCACATCGTGCCGTGACGCTGACGTTGCCCCACTGCCTGGTGTTTCCAGGGACGCTGAATTCGGGTGTTTCACAGGAGGGCAGCATGGTGGCAGGCGTGCGGATCTGCACCGAAACCTCATCGCTGAACCCTGCCAGACGCTGGGCAAAAAACGCCGTCAGCTGGGCATCAAGATCCTGCGCCAGAGTGGAGGCGCTCCAGAGGAGCAGGATTGCGGTCAAACCACGTTTAAGTGCCATATCGCCCGTTACCGTCGGATTACAGAATGAGCAGGATTCTACCTGTAGCGGGTGGGCATCAACGCAATAAATAGCGACGCATTTTGCGCTTATTCCGTCGATGACGGAGACGGGTTGAGATTTAAGCTATCCACTGAAATTTTGCCATCAGCGGAGGAGACATGCTCGATAAACTCGACGCCGCGCTACGTTTTCAGCAGGAAGCGCTCAACTTACGCGCCCAGCGTCAGGAGATTCTGGCCGCCAATATCGCTAACGCCGATACCCCCGGGTTTCAGGCGCGCGATATCGATTTTTCCAGTGAATTAAAGAAAGTGATGGAGCGTGGTCGGGCCGAAAATAGCGGTGTCGCCCTTGCGCTGACCTCTGCACGCCATATTCCGGCAGAGACCGTGACGACACCGAATACCGATTTACTTTATCGCATCCCCGATCAGCCATCCCTCGACGGCAACACCGTCGATATGGACCGGGAGCGTACGCAGTTCGCCGATAACAGCCTCAAGTACCAGATGGGACTGACCGTTCTCGGCGGGCAGATTAAAGGCATGATGAACGTTCTGCAGGGAGGCAACTAGTAATGGCCTTACTCAATATCTTTGATATCGCGGGTTCCGCGCTGACCGCGCAGTCCCAACGTCTGAACGTCGCCGCCAGTAACATGGCGAACGCTGACAGCGTGGCGGGCCCGGACGGTCAACCTTACCGCGCCAAACAGGTGGTGTTCCAGGTGGATGCAGCACCGGGTGCGCAAACCGGCGGGGTCAAAGTGGCCAGCGTGATTGAGAGCCAGGCACCGGACAAACTGGTGTACGAGCCGGGCAACCCGCTGGCCGACGCCAGTGGCTACGTCAAAATGCCAAACGTGGATGTGGTCGGTGAGATGGTGAACACCATGTCGGCGTCCCGCAGCTACCAGGCCAACGTAGAAGTCCTGAACACCGTGAAGGCCATGATGCTTAAAACGCTCACTCTGGGCCAGTAAAGGAGAGATCAATGTCCATTGCCGTAAATGTTAATGACAGATCGACTGCTACTGGCGTCAGCGGCGCCACCGGCAGCAGCTCGCTTACCGGAAGCAACGCTTCCGATCTCCAGGGCAGCTTTCTGACGCTGCTGGTTGCGCAGCTGAAAAACCAGGATCCGACCAACCCGATGCAGAATAACGAACTGACCACGCAGCTTGCGCAGATCAGTACGGTGAGCGGCATCGAGAAACTCAACACCACGCTGGGCTCCATTTCCGGGCAGATCGACAGCAGCCAGTCGATGCAGGCCAGCACGCTGATTGGCCATGGCGTGATGATCCCGGGCTCGACCGTTCTGGCAGGCACCAGCGGTGCCGAAGGCTCGACGACCACCTCAACCACCCCGTTTGGTGTGGAGCTGCAGCAGAGCGCGGACAAAGTAACCGCCACCATCACCGATAAGAACGGTGCGGTGGTGCGTACCATTGATATTGGCGAGCTGAAAGCGGGTGTTCACACCTTTACCTGGGACGGGACCCTGACCGACGGCACCACGGCACCAAACGGTTCTTACAACGTGGCCATTTCCGCCAGTAGCGGCAGCACGCAGCTGGTGGCACAGCCACTGCAGTTTGCCATGGTGCAGGGCGTGATCCGCAGCAGCAGCGGTAACACGCTGGATCTCGGCACATACGGTACTACCACGCTCGACGAAGTTCGGCAGATTATTTAAAACCATTACCAGGAGTAACTCATGGCCTTTTCACAAGCGGTCAGCGGCCTGAATGCTGCAGCCACTAACCTCGACGTCATTGGTAACAACATTGCCAACTCCGCGACCTATGGCTTTAAGTCCGGTAGCGCGTCGTTCGCAGATATGTTCGCCGGTTCCAAAGTGGGTCTGGGCGTTAAAGTCGCCGGGATCACCCAGGACTTTTCAGACGGTACCACCACCAACACCGGGCGTGGCCTGGATGTGGCTATCAGCCAGAGCGGCTTCTTCCGCATGCTCGACAGCAACGGTTCGGTCTATTACAGCCGTAACGGCCAGTTCAGCATGGACGAAAACCGCAACCTGGTGAACATGCAGGGTCTGCAGCTGACCGGCTATCCGGCAGCAGGTAGCCCGCCAACGGTGCAGACCGGTGCCAACCCGCAGGCGATCAACATTCCAAACACCCTGATGTCGGCAAAAGCCACCAGCACCGCTGCGCAGCAGATTAACCTGAACTCCACCGACAGCGTGCCGACCATTCCGTTTGACGTCACCAACGCCAACCCGGATTCAGACAGCTTCAACAAGAAAGGCACCATCACCGTTTACGACAACCAGGGTAACGCCCACAACATGTATGTCTACTACGTGAAAACGGCAGACAACAAATGGGATCTCTATACCCAGGACGGCAGTGTAGCAAATGGCAAGATCAGCAAAGCCGCGCAGATGAGTTTCGACCCCAACGGTAACCTGCAAGGGGTGACTAACTACATCGCTCAGAATACCACGCCAGAAACCTGGAACCTGGCTGACGACCAAAATACCAGTCCGTCTATCGACATCACCACCGCAGCGCTGAGCGGCGCGGTGCCGGTTACTTTCTCCCTGAGCTTCCTGAACTCCATGCAGCAGAACACCGGGGCGAACAACATCGTGGCGACCAACCAGAACGGCTACAAGCCGGGCGACCTGGTGAGCTATCAGATCAACGATGACGGTACCGTGGTAGGTAACTATTCCAACGAACAGAGCCAGGTGCTGGGTCAGATCGTGATGGCGAACTTCGCCAACAACGAAGGCCTGCAGTCTGAAGGGAACAACGTCTGGTCTGCTACCCAGTCTTCGGGCGTGGCGCTGCTGGGCACCGCGGGCTCCGGTAACTTCGGTACCCTGACCAACGGCGCGCTGGAAGCCTCCAACGTCGACCTGAGTAAAGAGCTGGTCAATATGATCGTCGCGCAACGTAACTATCAGTCTAACGCGCAGACCATCAAAACCCAGGACCAGATCCTCAACACGCTGGTTAACCTCCGCTAAGTGGCTGACGGGATAGCTTAATGGATCACGCAATATATACCGCGATGGGCGCCGCCAGCCAGACGCTCAATCAGCAGGCCGTCACCGCCAGCAACCTGGCGAACGCCTCGACGCCGGGTTTTCGTGCGCAGCTCAATGCCATGCGCGCCGTCCCGGTGGAAGGGCTCTCCCTGCCGACGCGTACGCTGGTCACGGCATCCACGCCGGGCGCCGACATGACGCCAGGACAGATGGACTACACCTCGCGCCCGCTCGACGTGGCGCTGCAGCAGGACGGCTGGCTGGCGGTGCAAACGGCCGACGGCAGTGAAGGCTACACCCGTAACGGGAACATCCAGGTGGATGCGGTCGGGCAACTGACCATCCAGGGACATCCGGTTATCGGCGAAGGCGGTCCCATCACCGTGCCGGAAGGCTCGGAGATCACCATCGCGGCAGACGGGACCATCTCGGCCCTGAACCCGGGCGACCCGCCGAACACCGTGGCACCGGTTGGCCGCCTGAAGCTGGTCAAAGCTGAAGGCAGCGAAGTGCAGCGTGGCGACGACGGTATGTTCCGTCTGACCCAGGCGGCGCAGGCCACCCGTGGCGCGACCTTACAGGCTGACCCGAGCATTCGCGTCATGTCTGGCGTGCTGGAAGGCAGTAACGTTAAGCCGGTGGCGGCGATGACCGACATGATTGCCAGCGCGCGCCGTTTTGAAATGCAGATGAAGGTGATCTCCAGCGTTGATGAAAACGCGGGCAAAGCTAACCAACTGCTGTCAATGAGTTAACAGGACTTCTTATGATCAGTTCTTTATGGATCGCGAAAACGGGCCTCGACGCGCAGCAAACCAATATGGATGTCATCGCCAACAACCTGGCGAACGTCAGCACCAATGGGTTTAAACGTCAGCGCGCAGTTTTCGAAGATTTGCTTTACCAGACCATCCGCCAGCCGGGCGCGCAGTCGTCTGAACAGACCACGCTGCCATCCGGTCTGCAGATTGGTACCGGTGTTCGTCCGGTGGCGACCGAGCGTCTGCACAGCCAGGGCAACCTGTCCCAGACCAACAACAGCAAAGACGTGGCGATCAAAGGCCAGGGCTTCTTCCAGGTGCAGCTGCCTGACGGTACTTCGGCCTACACCCGTGACGGCTCGTTCCAGGTGGATCAGAACGGCCAGCTGGTGACGGCGGGCGGTTTCCAGGTACAGCCAGCGATCACCATTCCGGCTAACGCCCTGAGCATTACCATCGGGCGTGACGGGATCGTAAGCGTGACCCAGCAGGGCCAGGCTGCACCGGTACAGGTTGGCCAGCTTAACCTGACTACCTTTATGAACGACACCGGTCTGGAAAGCATCGGTGAGAACCTGTACATCGAAACCCAGTCCTCCGGTGCGCCGAACGAGAGTACGCCGGGTCTGAACGGTTCAGGTCTGCTGTATCAGGGGTATGTGGAAACCTCAAACGTCAACGTCGCGGAAGAGCTGGTGAATATGATCCAGGTCCAGCGTGCGTACGAAATTAACAGTAAAGCAGTGTCGACGACCGACCAGATGCTGCAGAAACTGACGCAACTCTAAGGTGTAGTCCGGTGCGGTTCACGCCGTACCGGCTCCCTGTTTTCGAAGATGAAGGCAATGCAAAAACTCGCGGCGATTCGTTATCCGATAGTGACCCTCCTGGCCGTTACCCTTACCGGTTGCGCCTGGGTACCGTCTCAACCTCTGGTGCAGGGTGCGACTTCCGCCCAACCCGTTCCTGGCCCGACGCCGGTCGCGAATGGCTCTATTTTCCAGACAGCGCAGCCGATTAATTACGGTTATCAGCCGATGTTTGAAGACCGTCGCCCGCGTAATATCGGCGACACGCTGACCATCCAGCTTCAGGAAAACGTCAGCGCCAGCAAGAGCTCGTCCGCGAATGCCAGCCGCGACGGGAAGACCAATTTTGGCTTCGATACTGTGCCGCGTTACCTCGAAGGTCTCTTCGGTAATGCCCGCGCCGATGTCGAGACCTCTGGCGGCAACTCCTTTAACGGCAAAGGCGGTGCCAATGCCAGCAACACCTTTAGCGGCACCCTGACGGTGACCGTTGACCAGGTGCTGGCGAACGGCAATTTACATGTCGTGGGTGAAAAACAGATCGCCATCAATCAAGGCACTGAGTTCATTCGCTTCTCGGGTGTGGTTAACCCTCGCACCATCAGCGGCTCCAACACCGTACCGTCCACCCAGGTGGCCGATGCGCGCATCGAATACGTCGGCAACGGCTATATCAATGAAGCGCAGAATATGGGCTGGTTGCAGCGTTTCTTCCTTAATTTATCACCGATGTAAGCGAGGTGACCTATGTTTAAATCCCTCTTCGGGATCCTGTTGGTGCTGGTGGCAACCGTTGCCCAGGCCGACCGTATCCGCGATCTCACAAGCGTACAGGGCGTGCGGGAAAACTCACTGATCGGTTACGGCCTGGTGGTGGGGCTGGACGGCACGGGTGACCAGACGACGCAGACCCCGTTCACCACTCAGAGCCTGAACAACATGCTCTCCCAGCTCGGCATCACGGTGCCGGCCGGGACCAACATGCAGCTGAAAAACGTGGCGGCGGTGATGGTCACCGCCTCCTACCCGGCCTTTTCCCGCCAGGGGCAGACTATCGACGTGGTGGTCTCCTCCATGGGTAACGCCAAGAGCCTGCGCGGCGGTACGCTGCTGATGACCCCGCTGAAAGGGGTGGACAGCCAGGTATATGCTCTTGCCCAGGGTAACATTCTGGTCGGCGGGGCAGGTGCGTCCGCAGGCGGCAGCAGCGTGCAGGTTAACCAGCTTAACGGCGGCCGTATTACCAACGGGGCGATCATTGAGCGTGAACTGCCGACTCAGTTCGGGTCCGGCAACACCATCAACCTGCAGCTGAATCAGGACGACTTCACCATGGCGCAGCAGATCGCTGACACCATTAACCGTGGCCGCGGCTATGGCAGCGCCACGGCGCTGGATGCCCGCACGGTGCAGATCCGCGTCTCCACCGGAGGCAGCAATCAGGTTCGCCTGCTGGCGGATATCCAGAACATGGAGGTGAACGTCACGCCGCAGGATGCCAAAGTCATCATCAACTCCCGTACCGGTTCTGTGGTGATGAACCGTGAAGTGACGCTGGATAACTGTGCCGTCGCGCAGGGCAACCTCTCGGTGACCGTCAACCGCACGGCTAACGTCAGCCAGCCGGACACGCCGTTTGGCGGGGGCGAAACCGTGGTGACGCCGCAGACCCAGATTGATATGCGTCAGAGCGGGGGTTCGCTGCAGAGCGTGCGCTCCAGCGCCAACCTGAACAACGTGGTGCGGGCGCTGAATGCGCTGGGCGCAACCCCGATCGATCTGATGTCGATTCTGCAATCCATGCAGAGCGCGGGCTGTCTGCGCGCCAAAGTGGAAATTATCTGATGCTGACCGATAGCAAACTGCTGAGCAGCGCGGCCTGGGATACCCAGTCGCTCAACGAACTGAAGTCCAAAGCGGGCAAAGATCCGGCGGGGAATATCCGCCCGGTGGCCCGCCAGGTGGAAGGGATGTTTGTCCAGATGATGCTGAAAAGCATGCGTGAGGCGCTGCCGAAAGACGGTATCTTCAGCAGCGACTCAACGCGTCTGTACACCAGCATGTATGACCAGCAGATTGCGCAGCAGATGACTTCCGGCAAAGGGCTGGGGCTGGCCGATGTGATCGTTAAGCAGATGGCGGCCGCCCAGGGCGTGCCGCCGGAAGAGGCACCGCAGCAGGTGCCGATGAAGTTCGATCTGGAAAAAGTGACCAGCTATCAAAACCAGGCCCTGACGCAGATGGTGCGTAAAGCCGTGCCGAAAGCGCCAGAAAGTAACGATGAGCCGCTTACCGGCGACAGCAAAGACTTCCTGGCTCAGCTCTCGCTGCCGGCGCGTCTTGCCAGCCAGCAGAGCGGGGTGCCGCATCACCTGATTCTGGCCCAGGCGGCGCTGGAATCCGGCTGGGGGCAACGGCAGATCCGTCGTGAAAACGGCGATCCGAGCTTCAACATCTTTGGCGTGAAGGCTTCGGGAAGCTGGAAAGGGCCAACCACCGAGATCACCACCACCGAATATGAAAACGGTGAAGCGAAGAAGGTTAAGGCTAAGTTCCGCGTCTACAGCTCCTATCTGGAAGCGCTTTCAGACTATGTCGGGGTGCTGAGTCGTAACCCACGCTATGCGGCAGTAACCCAGGCCGCAACGGCAGAGCAGGGCGCACAAGCGTTGCAGAAAGCGGGCTACGCCACCGATCCGCAGTACGCCCGCAAGTTGACCAGCATGATCCAGCAGCTTAAAGCGATGGGTGAGAAAGTCAGCAAAGCGTACAGCAACGATATCGAAAATCTGTTCTGAAAAGTTCTCAAGTCCGGCTGGGGTCTGCCGATAATCTCCAGCAGGACTCGTGTCTGAAAGTATAAAAGGAACCCCCATGTCCAGTTTGATCAACAGCGCCATGAGTGGCCTCAGCGCGGCACAGGCTGCGCTGAATACCGCCAGTAATAACATTTCAAGCTACAACGTGGCGGGCTATACCCGTCAGACCACGGTGCTGAGCGCCTCAAACAGCACCCTGACCGGCGGTGGTTGGGTTGGCAACGGCGTGTATGTCTCCGGGGTACAGCGCGAATATGATTCATTTATCACCAACCAGCTGCGCACCGCACAGAACCAGAGCAGCGCCCTGACTACCCGTTACCAGCAGATGTCCAAAATTGACGACATTCTGTCCGGCAGCACCAACAGCCTCGCCACCACCCTGCAGGACTTCTTCAGCAGCCTGCAGACCCTGGTCAGCAATGCCGAAGATCCGGCTGCGCGCCAGACGGTGCTGGGCAAGGCCGATGGCCTGGTGAACCAGTTCAAGGTGAACGATCAGTACCTGCGCGATCAGGATAAGCAGATCAATACCGCGATTGGCACCAGCGTTGATCAGATCAACAACTACGCTAAGCAGATTGCCAACCTGAATGACCAGATTTCCCGCCTGACCGGCGTGGGTGCCGGGGCCTCCCCGAACAACCTGCTCGATCAGCGTGACCAGTTGGTCAGCGAGCTGAACCAGATCGTGGGGGTTGAAGTCGCAGTCCAGGACAGTGGCACCTATAACGTCTCCTTCGGTAATGGCTACAACCTGGTCCAGGGCAGCACCGCCAATCAGCTGGCGGCCGTGAAGTCCAGCGCCGATCCGTCCCGTACCACGGTAGCGTTTGTTGATGGCACCTCAGGCCCGGTCGAGATCCCGGAAAAACTGATGACCAGCGGCTCGCTGGGCGGAATGTTGACCTTCCGTGCCGAAGAACTCGACGCTGCGCGCAACACCCTTAACCAGCTGGCGCTCTCTTTTGCTAACGCGATGAACACCCAGCACCAGAAGGGCTTTGATCCAGAAGGCAAAGCGGGCGGCGAATTATTTGATATCGGTGCCCCGGCGGTGCTGGGCAACACCAAAAATACCGGTTCGGCCTCCGTCACCGCGAAGGTCAATGTTGCAGACAGCGCCAAAGTACAGGCCACCGACTACAAGATGGAGTTTGACGGCAGCAGCTGGAAGATCACTCGCCTCTCGGATAAAACCACGGTCACCGCCACCAATGACGGTAAGGGGAACCTCTCCTTCGATGGCCTGACGGTCAACGTATCGGGTGCGGCAAAAAATAAAGACAGCTTTGTTATCAAGCCCGTCGTTAACGCCATTGTGAATATGGACGTGGCGATCAGCGATGAGTCAAAACTGGCTCTCGCCTCTGACGCTGAAGGTGGCGAAAGTGATAACCGCAACGGGCAGGCACTGCTGGATCTGCAAAGCAGCAAAGTGGTCGGCGGCAACAAAACCTTTAACGACTCCTATGCCTCTCTGGTCAGTACCGTTGGCAGCAAAACCGCGACGCTGAAAACCAGCAGCACCACCCAGGCAAACGTGGCGACGCAGCTGAGCAACCAACAGCAGTCGATCTCCGGGGTTAACCTCGATGAAGAGTATGGCAACCTGCAGCGTTTCCAGCAGTACTACCTGGCTAATGCCCAGGTGCTGCAAACTGCCAGCACGCTTTTCGACGCGTTAATTAATATCCGCTAAGGCCGAGGTCAACGATGCGTATCAGTACCCAGATGATGTATGAGCAGAACATGCGTGGGGTTACCGAATCCCAGAGCAAGTGGCTGAGTTATGGTGAGCAGATGTCCACCGGCAAACGTGTTAACCGTCCTTCAGACGATCCGATTGCCGCGTCGCAGGCGGTAGTTGTTTCCCAGTCACAGGCGCAAAACAGCCAGTACACCCTGGCCCGCTCTTTTGCCACGCAGAAGGTATCCCTGGAAGAGAACGTGCTGGGCCAGGTGACCACGGCGCTGCAATCGGCGCAGGAAAAGATTGTCTATGCGGGCAACGGCACCCTGAGTGACAACGACCGCAACTCGCTTGCCACCGATCTGCAGGGTATTCGCGATCAGCTGGTAAACCTGGCGAACAGTACCGACGGCAATGGCCGCTATATTTTTGCGGGCTATAAAACCGATACTGCGGCGTTCGATCAAGCTACCGGCGAGTATGCTGGCGGCGACACGCCAATCAGTCAGCAGGTCGATTCTGCGCGTACCATGCAGATTAGCCATACCGGTAGCGACGTGTTTGAATCCTTTACCAGTAATGCCGCACCAGAACCGGGTGATGCTACGCCAGAAAAAAATATGTTTAAAATTCTGGATAACGTGATTGCTGCACTGAAAACCCCGGTTGAAGGCGATCAGGATAAAGCCGATCAGATGACGTTGGATATTGATAAGGCAAACCGCGGATTGCGTAATTCACTGGACAATGTGCTGACCGTGCGCGCCGATCTCGGAACTAAACTGACCGAGCTTAGTTCGCTCGATTCCCTGGGCAGCGACCGTGCTTTAGGTCTTACCCAGCAGATGAGTGACCTGGTGGACGTTGACTGGAACTCAGCGATTTCATCCTATGTGATGCAGCAGGCTGCGCTTCAGGCGTCCTATAAAGCGTTCAGCGATATGCAGGGTATGTCTCTGTTCCAGCTTAATAAATAACTGACTTGACCTTTGGACATGACTTGAAACTGGTTATGTTCTGTATGCCCAACCCGTTTTCGCGGATTGGGCATTTTTTTTCAGGAATTCTGCATTACTGAGGTTTGGGTACGTGCGCTTTCGGTGAGACGAATAACGAGCGCCACGCCTGCCGTCACCGTCGCAAGAGCAATCACGCCCGGCCAGCCTGCCATCGTATACAGCTGACTACCCAGCGCTGAACCCAGCGCCATCCCGATAAACACGCCGGTGAAGAGCAGGGCATTGAGGCGGCCACGTGCCTGCGGCTCCAGACCATAAACCAGATTCTGGTGAGCGACCAGGCTTGACTGCAGGCCGAGATCAAAGCCCACCGCGGAGACCGCAATCAGGACTAACTGGCCCTGTACACCCAGAGCGGGCATCAGGAACATCAGGGCGAAAGAAACGGTCACCAGCGCGGCACCAAGCTGGGTGACTTTACCGGCACCGAGTTTGTCGGCCAGACCACCTGCAAGCGGGGCGGCCAGGGCACCTGCAGCACCGGCAATGCCGTATCCTCCGGCAACTGCGCTGCCAAGCCCATAGTGTTCCATCAGCATTACCGCCAGCGTAGACCAGAAGGCGCTGAAGGCGACGGAAAGGAAGCCCTGAGCCAGGGCGGCACGGCGCAGAGCCGGGTAGCGACGCCACAGGTGCGCCATGGAACGCATCAGCTCCGGATAACGCAGGTTCGAAGGAACCGCGAAGCGGGGCAGAATCAGCCACATGACTGCGGCAAGGATCGCAATGCTAACTGCCGCCAGCTGATACATCACACGCCAGCCGAAGGCTTCACCCACCACGCCGCTTACCGTACGGGAGAGGAGGATCCCCAGCAACAGGCCGGTCATGACCGTCCCGACGGTTTTCCCCTGTTTGCCTGCCGGGGCAAGAATAGCCGCCGCCGGAACGATATCCTGCGCCATGGTGGCCGCCATCCCAATCAGCAGACTGACCAACAGCAGGGAGTGAATCTGCCCCGTCAGGCTACAGGCCAGCAGCAGCCCCGCCAGGGCGATACTTTTTACCACTATCAGGGTGCGACGGTCATAGCGATCGCCCAGCGGCAGGAGGAACAGGATCCCCAGCGCATAGCCTGCCTGGGTGAGCGTAGGCACCATCCCCATCCCTTCAATGCTGAGATGCAGATCGGTACCCATCAGCGGCAGCAGCGGCTGGGCATAATAGATGGAGGCGACGCTAAATCCTGCGCCAATGGCGAGGATAAAAATGACCCAACGGCTGACGGTTGGGGTTAGGGTGCTGGTGTTCATATGCAGTTCCTCATTTCGGGTGTGTCGCTATTCTTTACCAGCCCTGCTTGCGGTGGTAGCGGGGGCAGTGTTAAAACACTTATACGTGTAACGTATAACCGGATAAATCATGAAACGTTCAGAGCGTATAGACAGGGTCGAGCTGATGCGAACCTTCGTGCGCATCATTGAGACAGGCTCCCTCTCCGCCGCTGCCGTGCAGATGGCAACCACCCAAGCCACCGTGAGTCGCCGCCTGCAATCGCTGGAGACACTGCTCGGCGTGCGTCTGATCCTGCGCACCACCCATGCCATGAAGCTGACCGATGACGGGGAACGTTGCTATCAGCATGCCCGAAAGGTGATCGATAGCTGGCATGCGCTGGAAGATGAAGTCGGGCAGACGGAAGATGAACCGGTAGGCGTGCTTCGCGTTCGCGCCCCCCATGCCTTCGGGCAGGAGCAGCTGCTGGAGCCGTTAACGGCGTTTCTGCTGCGCTATCCCCGGCTGAATGTGGAGTGGATGCTTAACGATCGCTCGGCCGATTTCATGAGCGATAATATCGACTGCGCCATCCGGGTCGGGGCGGAGATCGACCCGGGTACGGTGTCGGTGCTACTGGCCGAGGTTCCGCGCAGTATCGTTGCCTCGACCGGACTGCTCGAACGTTATGCGCCGGTCGGGAAGCCGGAGGATCTCTCTGCGCTGCCCTGGGTGGCACTTAATACCTTTTATCGTCAGCACGTGGAGTTGTTCAGCACGGGGGCGTCGCAACCGTTGCGGGTGGCTATTTCTCCCCGGCTCAGTACCGACAGCCTGTACGTGGCACGTAAAAGCGCATTAACCGGACTGGGCGTTGCCGTGGTATCAAGCTGGACGGTGGAAGCCGACATCCGTGAGGGCAGGCTGGTGCATCTGCTGCCCGACTGGCAGCCGGCCGCGTTGCCGGTACATCTGGTCTATCCGTGGTCACGCTACTATCCGGCACGTCTGCGCCGCTTTCTGGAGATGATGCGAGAGGTGATGCCTGAAATCGCGGGGATGCGCAGGCCTGAGCAGAAGCAATAAAAAAGCCGACCCGAAGGTCGGCTTTTGCGCTTAAGCGGGCTTATTCAGCCGACTGTGGACGCGTGGCAGGCGCGGTGGCCTGGTGGGTGGCGCTGTGACCACCCGCAGAGCCCTTACCGTCGAAATCAAACGCCGGGCGTACCCAGTCGCTGTGACGCGGTGCTTCCGGAACATATTCCGGAGCCGGCGCGCGGGTCATTGGCGCAGTGGCGTGGTGAAGATCCGCGTTAACCTGAGCAGCTGGCGCTGGCTTCACTTCTGGCTCTGGCTTCACTTCTGGCGCTTTCACTTCAGCGACTTCAGGTTCAGCTTCAGCAACAGGTTCAACCTCAATTTCAACTTCAGGTTGAACGTCAGTTTCCACTTCAACTTCCACTACCGGCTGTGGCTCAACGGCTTCCACGGTGATTTCAACCGGCTCGGCAGCCTTAACGTCTTCCACAACCTGTTCTGCGACAACCACGTCTTCAGGGGCGATGATTTGCGGCTGTTCGGTTACAGGCGCGGCAATCACTTCCGGATGTGAAGTTTCAACTTCAACAACCTGCGGCTCAGGGATAACGACTGCCGCAGCCTCGGTGATAACCTCATCAACGACCGGCGCTACCGGGACAACCGCTTCGACAGCAGCGTTCTGCTCGTCAAACTGCTGCTCCTGAGGGCGAGCAACCGGATAACGGATCCAGGCTTTACCGGAGGCCATTTCTGGTGACGCACAGGCGATAGCCAGCGGCATCGGTGACTGCAGCGGGTAACGCTCGTCACGATAACGGCGACGACGCTGACCGCTTACGCGCAGGTGACGCGGGGAGCGACGTGAACGACGCGGCATACCGGCGTTGTCACGGCCTTCGCTGGTCTCTTCCTGCTCAGGTGCATTTTCAATAACCGCTGGCAGATCAACCTTCGCCAGCTCGGTGCTCTGGGCCGGTTCAACCTGCGGCGCTACTGCTTCAACAGCCGCTTCTTCGGTCTGAGACTCGAAACGCACTTTCTGGTTCAGCTGACGCTGCTTACGGCGCGGCATGACCTGAACGCGTTCTTCCTGCTCGCCATCCTGCACGGTCTCTTCTTCGCGATTCAGCGCTTTAACTTCCTGCTGCGCCTGGCGCTTGTCATCATTACGACGACGGTTGCGCTCGCGGCGTGGCTGCTGCTCATCACGCTGTCTGCCTTTATCAGCCTCTTCGCTGACCGGCTGGCGAATTTCACGATCTTCCGCGTTCTGCTGCGGCTTCTCGCGACGGTTGCGGCGGTTATCGTCACGACCTTCGCGGCGTTCACGACCTTCGCGGTTGTCACGATTATCACGGCTTTCGCGATTGTCACGGCTTTCGCTGCCTTCACGACCTTCGTTATTCTCGGAACGGTTATCGCGGCGCTCGTTGCGGTCACGACGGTTGTTCTGACGCTTACGACGATCCGGTGAACGCTCTTGTTTCTCTTCTTTCTTCTCAACCGGCGCAGGGGCTGGCTGCGGCTCTTCGCCGGCAAACATCTTCTTCAGCGCGCTGAAGAAGCGGCTCAGCAGACCTGGCTGCGCAGCCGGTTGGCTCACTTCTACTGCCGGTTTAGCTGCTGTTGGTTGGGCTACCACGCTCTCCTGCGCAGGCGCAGGTGGGGCTTCTGGCATGACAAATGCCGCCAGCGCTGGCTGCTCCGGAAGTTTACGCTCGGTGTATTCTTCTTCGGACGGCAGAGCCATCGCCTCTTCATGCAGCTTAGGCAGCATGTAGCTGATGGTGGATGTCTCTTCGCCTTTGCGCACGCGCAGCACGGAGTAGTGCGGGGTTTGCATCTGGTCGTTAGGCACGATCACGCAGCGTACGCCGCTCAGACGGGCTTCGATCGCACTTACCGCGGCACGTTTTTCGTTCAGCAGGTAGGAGGCCACCGGCACAGGCACAATGGCGTGTACTTCTTTGGTGTTCTCTTTCAGCGCTTCTTCTTCGATAAGACGCAGGATAGAAAGCGCCAGAGATTCGTTGTCACGCACGGTGCCGGTGCCGCTACAGCGTGGGCAGACGTGGTGGCTGGATTCACCGAGGGACGGGCTCAGACGCTGACGGGACATCTCCAGCAGACCAAAACGGGAGATATGGCTGATCTGGATACGCGCACGATCCTGACGCACTGCTTCACGCAGGCGGTTTTCTACCGCACGCTGGTGACGTACCGGCGTCATGTCGATGAAGTCGATAACGATCAGGCCGCCCAGGTCACGCAGACGCAGCTGACGCGCAATCTCATCGGCCGCTTCGAGGTTGGTGTTGAACGCCGTTTCTTCGATATCGCCGCCGCGGGTTGCACGCGCGGAGTTGATATCGATAGCGGTCAGCGCCTCGGTGCTGTCGATAACGATTGAGCCACCGGAAGGCAGACGCACTTCACGCTGGAAGGCGGATTCAATCTGCGATTCGATCTGGTAGTGGCTGAACAGCGGGATTTCACCGGTGTACAGTTTGATTTTGCTGGTGAAATCCGGACGACCCAGCGCGGCAATGTGCTGGCGAGCCAGCTCAAGCACTTTCGGGTTATCAATCAGAATTTCACCGATGTCCTGACGTAGATAGTCGCGGAAGGCACGCACGATGACGTTGCTTTCCTGGTGGATCAGGAATGGAGCAGGGCGGCTTTCAGCGGCTTTCTGAATGGCTTCCCAGTGCTTAAGGCGGAAGCCGAGGTCCCACTGCAGCGCTTCGGCAGATTTGCCTACGCCTGCGGTACGAACAATCAGGCCCATGCCATCTGGCAGTTCGAGACTGGCCAGCGCTTCTTTCAGCTCGGTACGGTCGTCGCCTTCAATCCGGCGTGAGATACCACCCGCGCGCGGGTTGTTTGGCATCAGTACCAGATAGCTGCCTGCCAGACTGATAAAGGTGGTCAGCGCGGCGCCTTTATTGCCACGCTCTTCTTTATCGATCTGAACAATAACTTCCTGGCCTTCACGCAGCACATCTTTGATGTTTGGGCGGCCATGGGCGTTATAGCTGGAAGGGAAGTACTCGCGAGCGATCTCTTTCAGGGGGAGGAAACCATGACGCTCGGCACCGTAGTCAACGAATGCGGCTTCAAGGCTGGGTTCAATGCGGGTGATTTTGCCTTTGTAAATGTTCGCTTTTTTCTGTTCGTGTCCAGGACTTTCGATATCCAGATCGTACAGACGCTGCCCATCCACAAGGGCGACACGCAACTCTTCTTGTTGAGTTGCGTTGATTAACATTCTTTTCATCGTAACTTACTCATTATTCTTACATTGACGACTAAGCTGCGGGCAAGGTGACGCTTTCCGGGGTATGAACCGATGGCCTCGTGTCTATTCACGTCGCCAACCTCACGGTTGTCGCTCGCTTAAGAGGCGCAAAGTGTCGGTTGCCTGTATTTCATACGGAAATACAGCGCGATTATCAGGGGAATAGCCTGGGTAAAACTCTCCAGAGAAGATTCCATTTACCGGTAAGTACTGCAACCCGCAGCCCGCTAACTGTCTGAAAGATCAATACGTCTTACGCCATTGCTGCGTGGATGATCGGTCAGACAAAATTGGTCATTCCGTCGATATCCTTACAAAACCCGGATTTAACGCGGAAAACAGCAGCATTATTCCATTGCTAACCGGGTTATAGCAAGATGACTTTTACCAATTATCACCCGGTTACTCACAGTTTCTTCACTTCTTTCGAATGATTGGTTTAATAACCACCAAATCGATTGCGTGAACGAAACCCTGACCGGGTAAAGGTAAATATAAGCATAGAAAAATGAGTGGCGCTAATGGCTGGCGATAATTAGAATCGCCCCCCATGAAAACAGAGACTCCAGCCGTAAAAATGGTTGCCATCACCGAAGATGAAGCGGGGCAACGCATCGACAACTTTTTGCGCACCCAACTGAAGGGCGTGCCAAAGAGCATGATTTATCGCATCCTGCGTAAGGGTGAGGTGCGGGTAAATAAGAAGCGCATTAAACCTGAATACAAACTTGAAGCGGGTGATGAAGTGCGCATCCCGCCGGTGCGCGTCGCCGAGCGGGAAGAGGAAGCGGTGTCGCCGCATCTGAATAAAGTCGCCGCGCTGACGAATGTGATTTTATATGAAGACGATCATATTCTGGTGCTCAACAAACCCTCAGGTACAGCCGTACACGGCGGCAGCGGGTTGAGCTTCGGCGTGATTGAAGGTTTGCGCGCGCTGCGCCCGGAAGCCCGCTTCCTTGAGCTGGTTCATCGCCTTGACCGCGACACCTCCGGCGTACTGCTGGTCGCCAAAAAGCGTTCCGCGCTGCGTTCGCTGCACGAGCAGCTGCGTGAGAAAGGAATGCAAAAGGATTATCTGGCGCTGGTGCGCGGACAGTGGCAATCCCATGTCAAAGTGGTGCAGGCGCCGCTGCTGAAAAACATTCTGCAAAGCGGTGAGCGTATCGTTCGAGTGAGTCAGGAAGGCAAACCGTCTGAAACCCGGTTCAAGGTGGAAGAGCGTTATGAATTTGCCACCCTCGTGCGCTGCAGCCCGGTGACCGGACGTACCCACCAGATCCGCGTTCATACACAGCATGCTGGCCATCCAATTGCCTTCGACGATCGCTATGGCGACCGTGAGTTCGATAAGCAGCTGGCCGGTACAGGCTTGTCCCGCCTGTTCCTGCATGCCGCCGCGCTGAAGTTTACCCACCCGGGTACCGGCGAAGTGATGCGTATCGAAGCCCCGCTGGATGAGCAGCTGAAGCGCTGTCTGAAAGTTCTGCGCGGGTAGTTGCCCGGCGGCGCTGCGCTTGCACGGGCCTACGGTCTTGCAGGCCGGGTAAGCGTAGCGCCAGCCGGCATAAATTACGCCATCAATGGGTTGTAATGCTCCCGGCGCAGCATCTGGCACAGCGCAATCAGCGGTAGTCCCACCAGCGTGTTCGGGTCGCGCCCGTCCAGCCTGTCAAACAATGCAATTCCCAGCCCCTCGCTTTTAAAGCTGCCCGCGCAGTTTAGCGGCCGCTCTTTTCGCACGTAGTCGTCAATTTCCTGTTCGCTGAGATGGCGGAAGTGCACGTCAAAGGGCTCGCATTCCGTCTGTAAATGGCCCGTAGACGAATTATAAAGGGCCAGGCCGGTGTAGAAGGTGACAATACTGCCGCGCGCTTTCAGCAGCTGCTGGCGGGCGTTCTCTTCGGTGTGCGGTTTACCGGTAATCATTCCATCCAGGACGCAAACCTGATCGGAACCTATAATTAAATGGTCAGGAAATCGCGCTGCCAGACTTTTCGCCTTTTCCTGAGCCAGACGGACCACCAGATGGCGTGGCGATTCACCGGGCTGTGGGGTTTCATCCACGTTCGGCGCGGCGCATTCGAAGGGGACGCCCAGCTTTTCCAGCAACACGCGGCGGTAGGGTGATGTGGAGGCGAGAATGAGATTTGGCATATTTTTTTCACCAGATATAGCGTATCGATGCCAGCCATTTTAAACTACGGGCCGCAATGTGTGCGAATAAATGGCAAAAGGCAGCCTGAGGTTGCCTTTTTCTTTGACTCTATGACGTTACAAAGTTAATATGCGCGCCCTATGCAAAAGGTAAAATTACCCCTGACTCTTGATCCGGTTCGTACGGCTCAAAAACGCCTTGATTACGAAGGTATCTATACTCGTGATCAGGCTGAGCGTGTCGCCGAATCCGTAGTCAGTGTGGACAGTGATGTGGAATGCTCCATGTCGTTTGAGATCGATCCCCAGCGCCTTGCCGTTATTACCGGTGATGCAAAGGTGTCGGTCACGCTCGAATGTCAGCGTTGCGGGAAACCGTTCCCACTTCATGTTCACACAACATATTGTTTTAGTCCGGTTCGTTCAGACGAACAGGCTGAAGCACTCCCGGAAGCGTATGAGCCGATTGAGGTTAACGAATTCGGTGAAATCGATCTGCTGGCGCTGGTTGAAGATGAAATCATCCTCACCTTGCCTGTAGTTCCGGTGCATGATTCTGAACACTGTGAAGTGTCCGAGGCGGACATGGTCTTTGGGGAACTGCCTGATGAAGCGCAAAAACCAAACCCATTTGCCGTATTAGCCAGTTTAAAGCGTAAGTAATTAAGGAGTAAGGTCCATGGCCGTACAACAGAATAAACCAACCCGTTCCAAACGTGGCATGCGTCGTTCCCATGACGCGCTGACTGCAGTTACCAGCCTGTCTGTAGACAAGGCTTCTGGTGAGAAACACCTGCGTCACCACATCACTGCTGACGGTTTCTACCGCGGCCGCAAGGTTATCACTAAGTAATCACGCGTTTGCGTGATTAGGCTTAGTGAGGGTTTCCCCGTGCAAACGGGGATATACCGAACCAGGCTGCGACGATACCTTGACACGTCTAACCCTGGCGTTAGATGTCATGGGGGGAGATTTTGGCCCTTCCGTGACAGTGCCTGCAGCATTGCAGGCACTGAACTCTAATTCGCAACTCACTCTCCTTTTAGTCGGCAATCCCGACGCTATCACGCCATTACTTGCAAAAGCTGACTTCGAACAACGTTCACGTCTGCAGATTATTCCTGCCCAGTCAGTTATTGCCAGTGATGTCCGGGCCTCACAGGCGATCCGCAGCAGTCGCGGAAGCTCAATGCGCATCGCGCTGGAGCTGGTGAAAGAAGGGCGCGCGCAGGCGTGCGTCAGCGCCGGCAATACCGGCGCGCTGATGGGGCTGGCAAAATTACTGCTTAAACCCCTTGAGGGTATTGAGCGCCCGGCGCTGGTGACCGTATTGCCCCACCAGCAAAAGGGCAAAACGGTGGTGCTGGATTTAGGTGCCAACGTCGATTGCGACAGTGTTATGCTGGCGCAGTTTGCCGTAATGGGCTCGGTGCTGGCAGAGGAAGTCGTGGGGATCTCTCATCCCCGCGTGGCTTTGCTGAATATAGGTGAGGAAGAGACCAAAGGTCTCGACAGCATCCGCGAGGCGGCCGAGCGGCTAAAAAATGAGCCATCCATCAACTATATTGGATATCTCGAAGCCAACGAATTATTGACCGGAAAAACGGATGTACTGGTATGTGACGGGTTTACAGGAAACGTTACATTAAAAACCATGGAAGGGGTGGTGAGAATGTTTCTTTCTCTGCTTAAATCGCAGGGAGAGGGGAAAAAACGGTCATGGTGGCTGATTTTATTAAAGCGTTGGTTACAAAAGAGCCTGGCGCGGCGATTCAGTCACCTCAACCCCGACCAGTATAATGGCGCCTGTCTGTTAGGATTGCGCGGCATTGTGATTAAGAGTCACGGTGCGGCCAATCAGCGAGCGTTTGCCGTCGCGATTGAACAGGCAGTGCAGGCGGTGCAGCGACAAGTCCCACAGCGGATTGCCGCTCGCCTGGGATCTGTATTAGCAAAAAGTGACTGAGCGTACATGTATACGAAGATTTTAGGTACCGGCAGCTATCTGCCAAAGCAAGTGCGAACCAACGCCGATCTGGAAAAAATGGTAGATACGTCTGACGAGTGGATCGTCACCCGTACAGGTATCCGCGAACGTCGTATTGCCGCGCCAGATGAAACAGTTTCCACCATGGGCTATGAAGCCGCCCAGCGCGCGCTGGAGATGGCGGGTGTCGATAAAGACGACGTCGGCCTGATTATCGTTGCCACTACGTCTGCCACGCATGCTTTCCCAAGCGCAGCGTGCCAGGTTCAGAACATGCTGGGCATTAAAGGCTGCCCGGCGTTTGACGTTGCCGCTGCCTGCGCAGGCTTTACCTATGCGTTGAGCATCGCCGATCAATACGTGAAATCCGGTGCAGTGAAGCATGCGCTGGTGATCGGTGCTGACGTGCTGGCGCGTACCTGCGATCCAGCCGATCGCGGAACGATCATTATTTTTGGTGATGGTGCAGGAGCTGTCCTGTTAGGACAATCTGAAGAGCCAGGCATCATCTCAACGCATTTGCATGCGGACGGTAGCTACGGCGAACTGTTGACGCTGCCAAACGCCGATCGTGTTAATCCGGACAATGCCATCTACCTGACCATGGCCGGCAACGAAGTTTTCAAGGTGGCGGTAACAGAGCTGGCGCATATCGTTGACGAGACGCTGGAAGCAAACAATCTGGAGCGTTCCGCCCTCGACTGGCTGGTGCCGCATCAGGCGAACCTGCGTATTATCAGCGCCACGGCGAAGAAACTTGGCATGTCTATGGATAACGTTGTGGTGACCCTGGATCGTCATGGCAATACGTCTGCAGCATCAGTGCCCTGCGCGTTTGACGAAGCGGTACGCGATGGACGAATTCAACGAGGCCAACTGGTCTTGCTCGAAGCCTTCGGGGGCGGTTTCACCTGGGGTTCTGCGCTGGTTCGTTTCTAGTATAAGGATAAAAAAATGACGCAATTTGCTTTTGTGTTCCCCGGTCAGGGTTCTCAGGCCGTTGGAATGTTGTCCGGCTTAGCGGAGCAGTATCCGGTCATCGAAGAGACCTTCCGTGAAGCGTCGGATGCCCTGGGCTACGATCTTTGGGCGCTGACCCAGCAAGGGCCAGCCGAAGAGCTGAATAAAACCTGGCAGACCCAGCCTGCACTGCTGACCGCATCGGTCGCATTGTGGCGCGTATGGCAACAGCAGGGCGGCAAAGCGCCAGCGCTGCTGGCCGGTCACAGCCTGGGTGAATATTCTGCGCTGGTATGCGCAGGGGTGATTGCGTTTGCTGATGCCGTGCGTCTGGTTGAAATGCGCGGCAAATTTATGCAGGAAGCGGTGCCGGAAGGTACGGGCGGCATGTCGGCCATTATTGGTCTGGATGATGCTTCCATTGCCAAAGCCTGTGAAGAATCGGCAGAAGGCCAGGTGGTTTCTCCGGTTAACTTCAACTCGCCGGGCCAGGTGGTTATCGCCGGTCATAAAGAAGCGGTTGAACGTGCAGGCGCAGCCTGTAAAGCTGCGGGCGCCAAACGTGCGCTGCCGCTGCCGGTGAGCGTACCGTCGCACTGCGCGCTGATGAAGCCTGCTGCCGAGAAGCTGGCGGTCGAGCTGGAAAAAATCACCTTCAACGCGCCGACCATTGCGGTGGTGAATAACGTTGATGTGCAGTGCGAAACCGCGCCAGAAGCCATCCGCCATGCGCTGGTTCGCCAGCTGTACAGCCCGGTTCAATGGACCAAAACGGTTGAGTTTATGGCATCCCAGGGCGTTGAACACCTGTATGAAGTCGGCCCGGGTAAAGTTCTTACCGGTCTGACCAAACGTATTGTTGATACCCTGACCGCATCGGCCATTAATGAGCCAGAAGCACTGTCAGCGGCACTCGCGCAGTAAGAAGAGGAATACCATGAGTTTTGAAGGAAAAATCGCACTGGTCACTGGTGCAAGCCGCGGTATTGGCCGTGCTATCGCTGAGACCCTCGTCGCGCGCGGCGCGAAAGTGATCGGCACCGCGACCAGCGAAAGCGGCGCGCAGGCGATCAGCGAGTACCTGGGTGCGAACGGTAAAGGTCTGATGTTGAATGTGACCGATCCTGCATCTATCGAATCTGTTCTGGGAAATATTCGCGCAGAATTTGGCGAAGTGGATATTCTGGTCAATAATGCCGGAATCACTCGCGACAACTTACTGATGCGAATGAAAGATGATGAGTGGAGCGATATTCTCGAAACCAACCTGTCATCTGTGTTCCGTCTGTCAAAAGCGGTAATGCGAGCTATGATGAAGAAGCGTCATGGGCGTATTATCACTATCGGTTCTGTGGTTGGTACCATGGGAAATGCTGGTCAGGCTAACTACGCTGCGGCGAAAGCAGGTCTGATCGGTTTCAGTAAGTCGCTGGCACGCGAAGTTGCGTCCCGCGGAATTACTGTAAACGTTGTTGCTCCGGGCTTTATTGAAACGGACATGACGCGTGCGCTGACCGATGAGCAGCGTGCGGGTACGTTGGCGGCAGTTCCGGCGGGTCGTTTAGGCGACCCTAAAGAAATCGCCAGCGCGGTTGCATTTTTAGCCTCTGACGAAGCGAGTTACATCACTGGTGAAACTCTCCACGTCAACGGCGGAATGTACATGGTTTAATCACGTTAGAAAATATTTGCGTTATTAGGGCGAATGGCCTCAAAATAACGTAAAATCGTGGTAAGACCTGCCGGGATTTAGTTGCAAATTTTTCAACATTTTATACACTACGAAAACCATCGCGAAAGCGAGTTTTGATAGGAAATTTAAGAGTATGAGCACTATCGAAGAACGCGTTAAGAAAATTATTGGCGAACAGCTGGGCGTTAAGCAGGAAGAAGTTGTGAACTCCGCTTCCTTCGTTGAAGACCTGGGCGCAGATTCTCTTGACACCGTTGAGCTGGTAATGGCTCTGGAAGAAGAGTTTGATACTGAGATTCCGGACGAAGAAGCTGAGAAAATCACCACCGTTCAGGCTGCCATTGATTACATCAACGGTCACCAGGCGTAAGTGAGCATCTCCAGGCGGTCATTCGACCGCCTGTGTTTTTTCTTTTGTAGTCCCTCGATTTTCTTTTTTATCCCTCCCTGGAGGACAAGCGTGTCTAAGCGTCGTGTAGTTGTGACCGGACTTGGCATGTTATCTCCTGTCGGCAATACCGTAGAGTCTACCTGGAACGCTCTCCTTGCCGGTCAGAGTGGCATCAGCCTAATCGACCATTTCGATACTAGCGCCTATGCAACGAAATTTGCTGGCTTAGTAAAGGATTTTAACTGTGAAGAGATCATCTCGCGCAAAGAACAGCGCAAGATGGATGCCTTCATTCAATATGGAATTGTCGCTGGCGTTCAGGCCATGCAGGATTCTGGCCTTGAAATTACGGAAGAGAACGCAACCCGTATTGGCGCCGCTATTGGCTCCGGGATTGGCGGTCTTGGCCTGATTGAGGAAAACCACACCTCTCTGGTGAATGGTGGCCCACGTAAAATTAGCCCGTTCTTCGTTCCGTCAACGATTGTTAACATGGTGGCAGGTCACCTGACCATCATGTTTGGCCTGCGTGGTCCAAGCATCTCGATTGCTACTGCCTGTACGTCCGGCGTGCATAACATCGGCCAGGCGGCGCGTATCATCGCTTATGGCGATGCTGATGCGATGGTTGCAGGCGGTGCAGAAAAAGCCAGTACCCCACTGGGTGTGGGTGGCTTCGGTGCAGCGCGTGCCCTGTCTACCCGCAACGATAATCCTCAGGCGGCAAGCCGTCCGTGGGATAAAGACCGTGATGGTTTCGTGCTGGGTGACGGTGCGGGTATGGTCGTGCTGGAAGAGTACGAGCATGCGAAGAAGCGCGGCGCGAAAATTTATGCTGAAATCATTGGCTTCGGCATGAGCAGCGACGCTTATCACATGACCTCTCCGCCGGAAGACGGGGCAGGTGCTGCGCTGGCAATGGTTAACGCGATCCGCGATGCGGGTATCGAACCGGGCCAGATTGGCTATGTGAACGCGCACGGTACTTCCACGCCAGCAGGCGACAAAGCTGAAGCGCAGGCCGTTAAGTCTGTGTTTGGCGATGCATCCCGCCGCGTGATGGTCAGCTCCACCAAATCCATGACCGGCCACCTGTTGGGTGCGGCGGGTGCAGTAGAATCAATCTACTCTATCCTTGCGCTGCGCGATCAGGCAGTTCCGCCGACTATCAACCTGGATAACCCGGATGATGGTTGCGATCTGGACTTCGTTCCGCACGAAGCACGTCAGGTCAGCGGTCTGGAGTACACCCTGTGTAACTCCTTCGGCTTTGGTGGCACCAACGGCTCTCTGATCTTTAAAAAGGTCTGAGGCTGACAGCCGGGCGGTTTAACGCCTTCCCGGCACATCGATAAAAAAGGTCCGCTTGTCGGGCCTTTTTTATTCGGTTTTATTCCCTTGTCCGCGGCCCGCCTTCCTGCCAGACTATTCGACCATTTAAAAGGAGCCATCATGTTCTTGATCAATGGCATACCCCAGGAGACATTGCCGGCGAGCGACAGAGCTATTCAGTTTGGTGACGGCTGCTTCACGACGGCACGCATTGCTGCGGGCCAGGTCTGTCTGCTGGATGCCCATCTGCAACGCTTGCAGAAAGCCTGTGAAAAACTGCTTATCCCCTATGTGGCATGGGCAGAGTTGGAACGTGAAATGGTTGAGCTCGCCCAGGGGAATGACCGTGGCGTGCTGAAGGTCATTATCAGCCGGGGAAGCGGCGGCAGGGGATACAGCCCGGCGAACTGCCTGCATCCGGTTCGACTCCTCTCGGTGTCGGCGTATCCCGCTCATTATGATGGCTGGCGTCGTGAGGGGATTGCGCTGGCCTTAAGCCCGGTGCGGCTGGGACGTAACCCGCAGCTGGCCGGGATAAAACACCTTAACCGTCTTGAACAGGTGCTGATCCGCACCCATCTCGAACAGACCAGTGCCGACGAGGCGCTGGTTCTTGACAGCGAAGGGTTCATTACGGAATGCTGTGCGGCGAATTTATTCTGGCGTCAGGGGAAGGAGGTTTTTACTCCCCGGCTGGATCAGGCAGGCGTTAATGGACTGATGCGCCAGTTTTGTCTGCAACAGCTGGCACACTCCGGGTATCGCGTTGTCGAAGTGTATGCCCAAGAGGCTGTGCTGGCTGAGGCCGACGAGATGGTGGTCTGCAATGCGCTAATGCCCGTTGTGCCGGTTCGTCAGTATGGTTCTCAACGTTTTTTATCGCGTGAGTTGTACGCATTATTAGCCCCTCTGTGTGAGCAAACCAGATAGTCATGAAGAAAATGTTGCGCTTTATTCTCCTCATCCTTGTTGTGCTGGGCATTGCCGCTGGCGTGGGGATGTGGAAAGTTCGCCAGCTGGCGGGCAGTCAAATTCTGATCGCCGAAGAGACGGTCTTCACCCTGAAACCGGGCACCGGGCGTCTGGCGCTGGGTGAGCAGCTGTATGGCGAGAAGATCATTAACCGCCCGCGGGTGTTCCAGTGGTTATTACGCGTGCAGCCGGAACTGTCGCATTTTAAAGCCGGTACCTACCGTTTTACGCCGGGGATGACCGTCAAAGAGATGCTGGAGCTGCTTGAGAGCGGCAAAGAGGCGCAGTTCCCGCTGCGTTTTGTGGAAGGGATGCGCCTGAGCGACTACCTGAAGCAGCTCCGCGACGCCCCTTACATCAAACACACTCTTAAAGACGACAGCTATGCCACCGTCGCCGAGGCCCTGAAGTTTGAGCATCCGGAGTGGGTAGAAGGGTGGTTCTGGCCGGATACCTGGATGTATACCGCAGGCACCACGGATGTGGCGTTGCTGCAACGCGCGCATAAAAAGATGGTTGAAGCGGTGGATAAAGCCTGGGAAGGGCGGATGGAGAACCTGCCGTATAAAGATCAGAACCAGTTCGTGACCATGGCCTCGATCGTCGAGAAAGAGACGGCGGTAGCGAGTGAGCGGGATCAGGTTGCCTCGGTATTTATCAATCGCCTGCGCACCGGTATGCGTTTGCAGACCGACCCGACGGTAATTTACGGAATGGGTGAGAATTACAAGGGCAAAATTTCACGTAAAGACCTGGAAACCCCAACCGATTATAATACCTATGTCATTAGCGGTTTACCCCCGGGGCCGATTGCCACACCGGGTCAGGCATCGTTGAATGCCGCCGCGCATCCGGCTAAGACGCCGTATCTCTATTTCGTCGCCGACGGAAAGGGTGGACATACTTTTAACACCAATCTTGCCAGTCATAATCGTTCGGTCCAGGACTATCTGAAGGCACTTAAGGAAAAAAATGCGCAGTAATTACATTGTCATTGAGGGGCTGGAAGGCGCCGGGAAAACGACCGCACGTGATGTAGTGGTCGAGACGCTCAAACAGTGTGGTATCGAAGAGATGATCTTTACCCGTGAACCGGGCGGTACCCAGCTGGCTGAAAAACTGCGCAGCCTGGTACTGGACATCAAATCGGTCGGGGATGAAGTCATCACCGATAAAGCCGAAGTGATGATGTTTTACGCCGCGCGCGTCCAGCTGGTCGAAACCGTCATCAAGCCTGCTCTGGCGCGGGGATGCTGGGTGATTGGCGACCGCCACGATCTCTCGACCCAGGCGTATCAGGGCGGCGGACGTGGTATTGACCAGCAGATGCTCGGCACGCTGCGCGATGCGGTCCTCGGTGATTTCCGCCCGAACCTGACGCTCTATCTCGACGTGACGCCTGAAGTGGGTCTGAAACGCGCCCGCGCCCGCGGCGAACTGGATCGTATCGAGCAGGAGTCGCTGGACTTCTTTAACCGCACCCGCGCGCGTTACCGCGAGCTGGCCGCCCAGGACAGTTCGATCCGCACCATCGATGCAACCCAGCCGCTGGAGGATGTGATGAACGACATTCGCCAGACGGTCACTGACTGGCTGAAGGAACAACAGGCATGAAATGGTACCCATGGTTGCGCCCGCACTTTGAACAGCTGGTGAACAGCTATCAGTCCGGTCGGGGGCATCATGCGTTACTGATCCAGTCGCTGCCGGGCATGGGCGATGAGGCCCTGATTTACGCCATCAGCCGTTTTTTGATGTGCCAGCAGCCGCAGGGGCATAAAAGCTGCGGTCAATGCCGCAGCTGTCAGCTGATGCAGGCGGAGACGCACCCGGATTATTACGCGCTGGAGCCGGAGAAAGGCAAGACCACGCTGGGCATCGATGCGGTGCGTACGGTCAGTGAAAAGCTCTACGAGCGTGCGCGGCTCGGCGGGGCGAAGGTCGTCTGGCTGAAGGATGCCGCTCAGCTTACTGAGGCGGCGGCGAACGCTTTGTTAAAAACCCTCGAAGAGCCACCGGAAAATACCTGGTTCCTGATGGCCTGTCGTGAACCCGGACGGCTGCTGGCAACCCTGCGTAGCCGCTGTCGTTTGCATCATCTCAGCGTGCCGCAGGAGGCCTGGGCTCTCAGCTGGCTGGCGCGAGAAGTGACAACGTCACAAGAAGCTGCGCTGAGCGCGCTGCGTCTGTGCGGCGGAGCACCTGCCGCGGCGTTGGCCTTGCTGCAGCCCAACGTCCAGACACAACGGGAACAACTCTGTCAGGCGCTCGGCGCGGTGCCGGACAGCGGCGACTGGCTGAGCCTGCTTCCGGTTCTGAACCACGAGCAAGTGCCAGACCGTCTGCACTGGCTGGCAGCCCTGCTGCTGGATGCCCTTAAAATTCAGCAGGGAGCGACTCTGCTTAGCAATGCTGATGCCTGGCCGCTCGTGAATACCCTGGCGCAACGCCTGCCGGGCGTGGCATTGCGGGCTATCCTTCATGATGTCTGCCAGTGCCGCGAACAACTACTCAGCGTAACGGGGCTGAATCGGGAGCTTGTCCTGACCGACCTGTTACTCACTATTGAGCATTACCTGCAACCGGGCACGACGTTGCCTGTATCCCATCTCTGAGAGAGACATTATGTTTTTAGTCGACTCACACTGCCATCTCGATGGCCTGGATTATCAATCCCTGCATAAAAACGTCGATGACGTGCTGGCGAAAGCCGCCGCCCGCGATGTGAAATTTTGTCTGGCGGTCGCCACGACGTTACCGGGTTATCGCACCATGCGTGAGCTGGTGGGCGTCCGCGACAATGTGGTGTTCTCCTGCGGCGTGCATCCGCTGAACCAGGATGAACCTTACGACGTCGAAGATTTACGCCGTCTGGCGGCGGAAGAGGGCGTGGTGGCGATGGGTGAAACCGGGCTGGATTATTTCTACACTCCGGAAACCAAAGCTCGCCAGCAGGAATCTTTCCGCGACCATATCCGCATTGGCCGGGAACTGAATAAACCGGTGATCGTCCACACCCGCGACGCGCGCGCCGATACGCTGGCAATCCTGACAGAAGAAAACGTGACGGATTGCGGGGGCGTACTACACTGTTTCACAGAAGACAGAGAAACAGCGGGCAAGCTGCTGGATTTGGGTTTTTATATCTCGTTTTCCGGGATCGTGACGTTCCGTAACGCCGAGCAGCTTCGTGATGCTGCGCGCTACGTGCCGCTCGATCGTCTGCTGGTGGAAACAGATTCCCCTTATCTGGCTCCGGTACCGCATCGCGGTAAAGAAAATCAACCCGCGATGGTACGGGATGTGGCCGAGTACATGGCCGTATTAAAAGGCGTCGACGTTGAAGAACTGGCACGCATTACCACCACCAACTTTGCCAGCCTGTTTCACATCGATCCCTCCCGCCTGCAATCTGCCTGATTAATCTATTTTTTTATGGCTCGTAATTAATAGCCGAAAAGAGTAAAGTTCACCGCCCAGGTTGGGGCGGTGATGACCGTTATGGAAACATTTGGCAATCTGTTTTGTAAAAGTCTGAAAGTTTTTCAGCTGCCTTGCGCTGAAACGTGATAGCCGTCAAACAAAGATACGCGGATTTATTTTACTCTGTGTAATAAATAAAGGGCGCTTAGATGTCCTGTCCACGGCACGGTTCTCCCCCCGGGCCAATGCGTGAAAACGTAAAAAAAGCACAAATACTCAGGAGCACTCTCAATTATGTTTAAGAATGCATTTGCTAACCTGCAGAAGGTCGGTAAATCGCTGATGCTGCCAGTATCCGTACTGCCTATCGCAGGTATCCTGCTGGGCGTCGGTTCTGCAAACTTCAGCTGGCTGCCAGCCGTAGTTTCTCATGTGATGGCCGAAGCAGGCGGTTCTGTTTTTGCTAATATGCCACTGATCTTCGCTATCGGCGTTGCGCTTGGCTTCACCAATAACGACGGCGTATCTGCACTGGCCGCTGTAGTTGCCTACGGCATCATGGTTAAAACCATGGCTGTGGTTGCACCTCTGGTGCTGCACTTACCACCGGAAGAGATCGCTGCTAAACACCTGGCTGATACCGGGGTTCTGGGCGGTATCATCTCGGGTGCAATTGCGGCATATATGTTTAACCGCTTCTATCGCATCAAGCTGCCTGAGTACCTGGGCTTCTTTGCAGGTAAGCGTTTCGTTCCAATTATCTCTGGTCTGGCGGCGATCTTCACCGGTGTGATCCTCTCCTTCATCTGGCCTCCGATTGGTTCTGCGATCCAGACCTTCTCCCAGTGGGCTGCATACCAGAACCCGGTTGTGGCGTTCGGTATCTACGGCTTCATTGAGCGTTGCCTGGTGCCGTTTGGTCTGCACCACATCTGGAACGTTCCTTTCCAGATGCAGATCGGCGAATACACCAACGCAGCAGGTCAGGTTTTCCACGGCGATATCCCACGTTACATGGCAGGCGACCCAACTGCAGGCAAACTGTCTGGCGGCTTCCTGTTCAAAATGTACGGCCTGCCGGCTGCTGCGATTGCAATCTGGCACTCTGCTAAACCAGAGAACCGTGCCAAAGTGGGCGGTATCATGATCTCCGCAGCGCTGACCTCGTTCCTGACCGGTATCACCGAGCCGATCGAGTTCTCCTTCATGTTCGTTGCGCCGATTCTGTACATTATCCACGCGGTTCTGGCTGGCCTAGCGTTCCCAATCTGTATCCTGCTGGGTATGCGTGACGGTACCTCCTTCTCGCACGGTCTGATCGACTTTATCGTTCTGTCCGGTAACAGCAGCAAGCTGTGGCTGTTCCCAATCGTTGGTGCGTGCTACGCGGTTGCGTACTACACCATCTTCCGCGTGCTGATCAAAGCACTGGACCTGAAAACTCCGGGTCGTGAAGATGCAACAGACGACGTTAAAGCTGGCGCGACCAGCGAAATGGCTCCTGCACTGGTTGCAGCGTTCGGCGGTAAAGAGAACATCACCAACCTGGACGCGTGTATCACTCGTCTGCGTGTGAGCGTTGCTGATATCGCGAAAGTTGACCAGCCGGGTCTGAAAAAACTGGGCGCAGCTGGCGTAGTTGTTGCAGGTTCCGGTGTACAGGCTATCTTCGGTACTAAATCCGATAACCTGAAAACCGAAATGGATGAGTACATCCGCAGCAACTAAGTTGTGACCTGGGGAGACTAAGGCAGCCGAATGGCTGCCTTTTTTATATCTATGGTTTGTGAAATGCCGGGTGGCGGCTGCGCCTTACCCGGCCTACTAAAGCTCAGACCGTATGCCGGGTAAGCGTAGCGCCACCCGGCACAAAAAAGGGAGCCATTTGGCTCCCTTAGACGTCTGATGATTTATCAGAACTGATAGCTTGCGGTCAGGCTCACGTTACGCGGTTCGCCATACACAATTTCACCTTCGACGTTGGTGTCGTAAGTCTTATCGAAGAGGTTATTCAGATTACCCTGCAGGGAGAAGTTCTTCGTGACCTGGTAACGGGTGAAGAGATCCACCAGCGCGTAGCTGCCCTGTGATGCGCGCCAGGTGCCGTAAGGCGTGTCCTGATAAGTATAGACGCTGTTTTGCCAGTTAACGCCGCCGCCAACGGTCAGCTCAGGCATAGCCGGCAGACGGTAGCTGGTAAACAGTTTTACGGTAGTACGCGGCAGTTGCGGGTTTACCGCCTTGCCTTCGTTATCTTCCGCAACGTAGCGCGTTGCACCAAAGGTCATCTGCCAGTTATCCGTCAGCGCGCCGTTGATTTCAAACTCAACGCCTTTACTCACGGTACCGTCAACGCTCTCGTAAGCCACATCAGTGGAACCCTGAATGGTCCGGCCGGTGCTTTGCCCCAGATTATCCTGCTCAATGCGGAACACGGAGAGCGTGGTGGTCAGACGGCTGTTCATCCAGTCGGATTTCAGGCCCGCTTCGTAGTTATTCCCGGTGATCGGGTCAAGATACTTGCCCGAGCTGTCGCGGTAGTTTTGCGGCTGGAAGATGGAGGTATAGCTGGCGTAGGCAGACCAGTTGTCATTGATGTCGTAAACCAGACCCGCGTAAGGCGTGGTGTGGTTTTTCTCCATGTCACTGGTCAGGGTGTTAACACTCCAGTTGGTATAACGGGCGCCAAGAATTAAATGCAAAGGATCGGCCAGTGAAATGCGCGTCGCGGCGTACAGCGATTTCATATTGGTGGTGTCATCCTGAGCCAGCGACTGCGATCCCCAGTTGGTTTCCGGGAAGTTACCGTTATAGTCGTAGAAGCTACCGAACTCATCCGGGTAGACGTTAGCCCATGAGTTGGTGTAACGGTTGGTCTGACGACTGAAGCTGCCGCCCACCATCATAGTGTGCTGACGGCCCAGCAGCTCGTAGCCCCCGTCTGCAAACAGATCCACCGCATCCACTTTACGTTTACCGCTGTTCCAGCCGGTGCCGCCAATGTAATCAAAGCCCGGACCATAGTTCGAATAAGGGCCTTCCAGCATGCCGGTGCTCTTATTCACAAAGGCATCGATGTACATCGCTTTGCTGTCGAATTTCGCTTCGGTATGGGTCGCATTCAGGGTGGCCTGCCAGTCGTCGGCAAAACGCTGCTTCAGGGTGAAGAAGACCTTATTGAACTCTTTGTCGTTGTAAGCCCAGTCTGGAGACGTGCTGTGGGCGCGATCGTAATGTTTGGTGCTGCCGTCGGTGTTCCAGCGCGGCAAACCACCCCAGGTCTGGTTATTGATGTCGATACGCTGGTATTCGTAGCCGGCGGACAGGGAGGTGCTGGTGCCCAGGTCGGCGTCCAGAATACCGGAGAAGAAGGTGCGCTTCTGATTGTAGTTATCGAGCCAGGAGTCGCTGTCCTGATAACCCGCCACGATGCGGCTGCGCAGATTGCCGTCTTCCGTCAGCGGGCTTTGCATGTCCATGACATAACGTTGTTTGTTCCAGCTGCCGTATTCTGCCGACAGATTGGCCTTGAATTCGCGGCTGGTGGCATGCTTACGCACCATATTGATCGCCGCAGACGGGTTGCCTGTGCCGGTCATCAGACCGTTGGCGCCACGCACCACTTCCACCCGCTCAAACAGGGCCGTGTCAGACTGAGAATCACCCAGGTTCCAGCGTGATTCGAAATAGGTTGGAATGCCATCGACCATGTAGTTGTCGATTTCGAACCCGCGGGAGTAAAAGTTGCTGCGATCGGAGTCAGTGGTGCTTTTGCTGATCCCCATCGTGTTATCCATCACGTCGCCCAGGGTTTGCAGCTGTTGGTCTTCCATGCGTTGTTCGCTGACGATCGTGACCGATTGCGGAATGTCACGCTGGACCATCTGCATTTTGGTGCCCACGGTCGTGGTTTTTACGCTGTAGTCCTGGCTTTCATCAGCGGCATCCGGCTGCGATGAACCCTCAACAATGACCGTCTCTTCGGCCGGGGCGGCGAAGCTGGCGACGGGCGTCAATGCGAAAGCAATACAGGCTGCGAGCAGCGAGGGTTTAGCGACAGGCTGGCGTTGCCCGTCCCTGGTATAATTCATGAAAGACATCAACAAACCTTTCTGAGTGAAGTGTGAATGTTATGCCCCAGTTCCGTAAGCACAGTCTGAGGTCGTTTTCTAGGTATAAAATGCGCATGTAAATGCAAATGCGAAATATACGCATTGTGATTAAACCTGTAAACAAGGGTTTCAGCCGTATATGAAATTATGTTTTAAGATTTCAGGGCAGGGCGCGAGGAACGGCTGCGTATAAATTGCGCTATAAGGAAAGAATTCGAGGGATAAGGTTGAAAGGATTAGAGAAAGTCGCTCATACTCTTGAGTCGTATCACATAAGAATGCGCCTGCACCGAGTGGGTTGTCTCCGGGCACGTCGCCAGATTAATGAATAAGGAAAACCCCATGGCTGAAGAAACCATTTTCAGTAAAATTATCCGCGGCGAGATACCTGCGGATATCGTCTATCAGGATGAGCTGGTTACCGCTTTTCGCGACATCTCTCCGCAGGCGCCGACCCACATCCTCATTATTCCTAATATTCTGATTCCGACAGTAAATGACGTGAAAACTGAGCATGAACTGGCATTAGGCCGTATGCTGACAGTAGCAGCGAAAATTGCTGAGCAGGAAGGCGTGGCCGAAGACGGTTATCGTTTGATCATGAACTGTAACCGCCACGGTGGTCAGGAAGTTTATCATATTCATATGCATCTGCTCGGCGGTCGTCCGCTGGGGCCGATGCTTGCGCATAAAGGTCTTTAAAATGCCCGGTGGACGGATTGCGATGCTGTTCATGATGGTGCTGCTGGCGGGATGTAAATCTCAGCCCGCCATCCCCGTCAATGATGAGCAAACATTAGTGATGGAGTCATCTGTACTGGCGGCGGGCATTACCGCCGATAAACCGTCGCTGACCATCAGCGAGATCCAGCCGTCTGCCTCCTCCACGCTGTTTAATGAAAGACAAGAGTCCATAACCGTCCATTACCGTTTTTTCTGGTATGACGCCAGAGGCCTGGAAATGCACCCGCTTGAGGCGCCGCGCAGCGTGACCATCCCGGCGAATTCGTCGGTCACGCTCTACGGCAGCGCCAATTATCTGGGTGCGCATAAGGTCAGACTTTATCTCTATCTGTAAGGGGTGATCCTTGATTAAAAATTTCAGTCGTTACGCGCTGGTCACGGCTTTTGCACTGTTCCTCTCGGGTTGTATCAGTCGTACTGAGCAGCCGCCTGCACCGGTCGAAGAGGTGAAGCCGGGCGCAGAGCAGCCGGTCCAGCCAACACAGCCTGTACCAACCGTGCCTACCGTGCCGTCCGTGCCTGCGCAACCCGGTCCTATCGAGCATCAGGAAGAAAGCGCTCAGCCTGCGCCGCGTGAACGTCATTACGACTGGAACGGCGCGATGCAGCCGATGGTCAATAAAATGTTGCAGGCTCAGGGCGTTACCGCAGGCAGCGTGCTGCTGGTGGACAGCGTCAACAACCGCACGAACGGCAGCCTGAATGCCGGGGAAGCCACCGAAACGCTACGCAATGCGCTGGCGAACAATGGCAAATTCACCCTGGTATCGGCGCAGCAGCTCTCCGTGGCCAAGCAGCAGTTGGGCCTTTCTCCGCAGGACAGCCTGGGCTCGCGCAGTAAAGCCATCGGCATTGCCCGCAACGTAGGGGCGCAGTATGTGCTCTACTCCAGCGCGACCGGCAACGTCAACTCACCAGCGCTGCAAATGCAGCTGATGCTGGTTCAGACAGGTGAAATTATCTGGTCGGGTAAAGGTGCAGTTCAGCAACAGTAATCTGACGCGCGACACATTGCTGTCGCGCTTTTTCCCGCAGTATCGCCTTATCGCGCCGCAGACCCAAACCGGGTTGAGCGGCGCGAGTTGCATTATTGAGCACGCCGGGCAGCGGCTGGTGCTGCGCCAGTATCATGCCGCGCTGGCCACGCCGGCCCATTTTCGCCGCCAGTACCATGCGCTACGCCATCTTCCCGCCGACATTGCTCCCCAGCCGCATTTTTACAGTCCTGGATGGATAGCGGTCGATTATCTGGCGGGTGAGGTCAAAACCACGTTACCCGCCGCACCCGTGCTGGCCGCGATGCTGTATCATCTGCATCAGCAGCCCAGGTTCGGCTGGCGCATCACCCTGGCCCCGCTGCTGGAGCAGTACTGGTTGCAGGCCTCGCCGTCCCGGCGTACACCGTTATGGCTGCGCTGGCATAAGCGTCTGCAAAAAGGGGGCGAGCCGCGCCCGCTGCGCCTCGTGCCGCTGCATATGGACGTTCATGCGGGTAATATCGTGCACACGCCTGCCGGCAGTCGGCTGCTGGACTGGGAATATGCCGGAGACGGCGACGTTGCCCTGGAGCTGGCCAGCGTCTGGACTGAGAGTGAAGTCCAGCGTCAGCAACTGCTTGCCGCCTACGGCGAGATCGCGCAGCTCGATCTGTCCCGGCTGCAACGTCAGGTGAAACGCTGGCGCCCCTGGGTGCTGATGCTGATGGCTGGCTGGTTTGAGCTGCGCTGGCAACAATCACAAGACAAACATTTTATTGCGCTGGCCGATGAGATCTGGCGCCAGTTAGAAACGACAGAATAAGAGAGGTTCGTGTGGGTCCGGTCATGTTGGATGTGGAAGGTTATGAGCTGGATGCGGAGGAGCGCGAGATTCTGGCGCATCCGCTGGTGGGTGGCCTGATCCTGTTTACGCGCAATTATCACGATCCTGCGCAGCTGCGGGAGCTGGTACGCCAGATCCGCGAGGCTTCCCGTCACCGCCTGGTGGTAGCCGTTGATCAGGAAGGCGGCCGCGTGCAGCGTTTTCGCGAAGGCTTTACTCGTCTGCCTGCAGCCCAGTCCTTTGCAGCGTTACTCGGGCTGGAAGAGGGTGGCAAACTGGCGCAGGAGGCCGGCTGGCTGATGGCCAGCGAGATGATCGCTATGGACATTGATATCAGCTTCGCGCCGGTGCTGGACGTGGGCCATATCAGTGCCGCCATCGGTGAGCGCGCGTATCATGAGGATCCGCAGAAAGCGTTGCAGGTGGCGACCCGCTTTATCGACGGGATGCACGAGGCGGGAATGAAAACCACCGGCAAACATTTCCCGGGGCATGGTGCCGTCACGGCGGATTCCCACAAAGAGACCCCGCGCGACCCACGCCCACAGGCAGAGATCCGCGCCCGGGACATGTCGATTTTCAAATCGCTTATCAGTGACAACAAGCTCGACGCCATTATGCCTGCGCATGTGATCTACACCGATGTTGATCCGCGTCCGGCCAGCGGCTCGCCGCACTGGCTAAAAACCGTGCTGCGTCAGGAGCTGGGCTTCAACGGCGTGATTTTCTCTGACGATCTATCGATGGAAGGGGCGGCGATCATGGGCAGCTACGCGGAACGCGGTCAGGCATCGCTGGATGCGGGTTGCGATATGATCCTGGTCTGCAATAATCGTAAAGGCGCAGTCAGCGTGTTAGATAACCTGTCGCCGATCAAGGCTGAACGTGTTACACAATTGTATCATAAAGGTTCTTTTAGCCGTCAGGAGCTGCGGGATACGGCACGCTGGAAAACCGTGAATGCGCAGCTTGAGGCGCTTCATGAGCGCTGGCAAGCGCATAAAGCGGGGCAATAACCCCTCCTGGCAAGCGTAGTGTGGCGAGGATACGATGATCATCTATTTGCACGGTTTTGATTCGAACAGTCCCGGTAATCACGAGAAAGTACTGCAGCTGCAGTTTATCGATCCGGATGTGCGGCTGATTAGCTACAGCACACGTCATCCGAAGCATGATATGCAGCATCTGCTGAAGGAAGTGGACAAAATGTTGCAGCTGAATGTTGACGAGCGTCCGTTGATCTGCGGCGTCGGCCTGGGTGGGTACTGGGCGGAGCGCATTGGGTTCTTGTGTGATATTCGCCAGGTGGTGTTCAACCCCAACCTGTTCCCGAACGAGAATATGGAAGGCAAGATCGACAGACCGGAAGAGTATGTTGATATCGCCACCAAGTGCGTAAGCAACTTCCGTGAAAAGAACCGCGATCGCTGTCTGGTGATCCTTTCTCGCAACGATGAGGCGCTGAACAGCCCCCGCGCTGCGGAACTGCTGCACCACTACTACGAAATTGTCTGGGATGAAGAGCAGACGCATAAGTTCAAGAATATTGCCCCTCATCTGCAACGCATTAAGGCGTTCAAGACTTTAGGTTAATTCCTGATTTCATCCTGAGCCCGGCCACGTAACGTGAGCCGGGCTTTCTTTTTGCTAAGCTTGTGTGAATTTTAAGCGGCAAAACTTGATGCACATCAATTTTGGTATGACCAATGCACCGAACATGTTATTCTCATGTCCGTTGAATGGTTTCAGTGCTGTAACTTGTTGTTAACTAAAGGTTATTTTCATAACTTTTAGTTAACAATTGGTTAATAATTTAGGGGGTCACGTTGACTACACCATTGAAAAAGATAGTGATTGTGGGTGGTGGTGCTGGCGGTCTGGAACTGGCTACGCAGCTGGGTAAGAAGCTCGGACGCGGTAAAAAAGCTAAAGTTACGCTCGTCGATCGCAACCACAGCCACCTGTGGAAACCGCTGCTGCACGAAGTGGCTACCGGTTCTCTGGATGAAGGCGTTGACGCACTGAGCTATCTGGCGCATGCGCGCAACCACGGGTTCCAGTTCCAGCTGGGCTCGGTGATGGATATCAATCGTGAAAGCAAAACCATTACCCTGGCCGAGCTGCGCGATGAGAAGGGCGAACTGCTGGTGCCGGAGCGTAAGCTGGCTTATGACACGCTGGTGATGGCGCTGGGCAGCACCTCTAACGACTTCAATACCCCGGGCGTGAAAGAGAACTGCATCTTCCTCGACAACCCGCATCAGGCGCGTCGTTTCCATCAGGAGATGCTTAACCTGTTCCTTAAGTACTCCAATAATCTCGGCGCAAGCGGCAAGGTGAATATCGCCATCGTCGGCGGCGGCGCGACCGGCGTTGAGCTCTCTGCCGAACTGCATAACGCGGTGAAGCAGCTGCACAGCTACGGCTACAAAGGGTTAACCAACGACGCGCTGAACGTGACCCTGGTGGAGGCGGGAGAGCGTATTCTGCCTGCGCTGCCGCCGCGCATCTCTGGCGCAGCCCACAGTGAGCTGACCAAACTGGGCGTACGCGTTCTGACCCAGACTATGGTCACCAGCGCCGATGAGCATGGCCTGCACACCAAAGATGGCGAACACATTAAAGCCGATCTGATGGTCTGGGCGGCGGGTATTAAAGCGCCTGATTTCATGAAAGAGATTGGCGGCCTGGAAACCAACCGCATCAACCAGCTGGTGGTAGAGCCGACGCTGCAAACTACCCGCGATCCGGACATTTATGCGATTGGCGACTGCGCCTCTTGTGCCCGCCCGGAAGGTGGATTCGTACCACCGCGCGCTCAGGCCGCTCACCAGATGGCCAGCCTGGCGCTGCATAATATTCTGGCGCAGGCGAAAGGAAAGTCCCTGAAGAACTATGTCTATAAAGACCATGGTTCTCTGGTGTCGCTCTCTAACTTCTCTACCGTCGGCAGCCTGATGGGCAACCTGATGCGTGGCTCGATGATGGTGGAAGGGCGTATTGCGCGCTTCGTCTACATCTCGCTGTACCGTATGCATCAGGTTGCGCTGCACGGTTACTTCAAAACCGGGCTAATGATGGTGGTAGGCAGCATCAACCGCGTGATCCGACCGCGACTGAAACTGCACTAAGACCCGCGCCCCTCCGCACTCGCCGGAGGGGCTTTTTCAGCATATCCTTCTGTGAATCGCGCTCTGACGGACTAAGAGTCCTCCTAAACACGTCTGTTTTGCGTTTATCGCCACATTTTTAATCCTTTCTCTGATTTGCTTACACGCCGCTTTAGTTGCAAAATTGTTACCAATAGCAATAAAAAGGAGGTTGTCCCATGAATAAATCCATGGTGGCAGGTATAGGGATTGGCGTGGTTGCCGCGTTAGGCGTGGCGGCAGTTGCCAGTCTGAATGTCTTTGAACGTGGCCCACAATACGCGCAGGTAGTTTCGGCGACACCGATTAAAGAGACGGTGAAAACACCGCGTCAGGAGTGCCATAACGTGACCGTGACGCATCGTCGTCCGGTGCAGGATGAAAACCGCATTGCCGGTTCCGTGCTTGGTGCGGTTGCAGGCGGCGTGATTGGTCATCAGTTTGGTGGCGGGCGCGGTAAAGATGTTGCCACGGTCGTGGGCGCGCTGGGCGGTGGTTATGCCGGCAATCAGGCGCAGGGAGCCCTGCAGGAGCGCGACACCTACACCTCCACGCAGCAGCGTTGTAAAACGGTGTATGACAAATCAGAGAAAATGCTCGGCTACGATGTGACATACAAAATTGGCGATCAGCAGGGCAAGATCCGGATGGATAAAGATCCCGGCACGCAAATCCCCCTCAACAGCGATGGTCAGCTGGTACTGAATAACAAAGCATAAAAAAATCTGTTCTCTGCATTTAGCTCCCCATTCGCTCAGGCTGGGGAGCTTTTTTTGTCCATAAAAAAAGACCTTAACGCCCGCATCGTTCGCGTCGGGATTAAGGTCTTCTCAGGGATACTGCGAGGTAACAGTGGTTACAGGTCAAATTCGTGATACTGGCGGAGTAACATAAATCCTGTTATCAGTACGGAAAGGAAAGCAAATAAAACTGACCCACCACATAAAACCCAGAGACCGAATAACAATGTAATGACTATTAACACCTTAAAAAATGGTAATAGCAAAATCATTTTATTCTCCTTCTGAATGTGAATAGCCAGAACAGCTCCGTTATGACTCATACGCCTAATCATTAGCACATCAATAATTACTCGTTAAGGATAGCAAGCGGCAGAGAGGTGGTGATAGTTTTTACCTATCTTTAAACAGATTTGTCTGAAAGTGGCGGGGAGAGCAGGGCGGTTTACCGCCCTGCTGGTCAGGCTTTAAGGAGCTCAGGCCACAGGCGCAGGGTGATTTGCGTGATGGCCTGCAGTTTTTCCAGGCTGGCGCCTTCCCGGGCGCTGATAGACATCCCCTGCAAAATGCAGCTCAGATACTGGGCAAGTTTTTGCGGATCGCATTGGGCGGGGATCTCACCGCGCTGCTGACGCTGCTCTAAGAACCGGCATAGCGTCTCTTCCTGCATCGCATGGCGAGATTTGACCGTATGGGCGATCTCTTCTGACGATGCCGCCAGCGTCGCTGAAGTATTAATCATAAAACAGCCCGCAGGCGTGTCTTTGCTGGTAAAGCAGGTCGCCACCGCGGTGAAGTAATCTTCCAGCGCCTCTTCAACACGCTTCTCTTCGCAGAACAGCTGCGCTTCATGGCGGGCGGCGAAGCGGCTGATATAGCGATCCAGCACCGCACGGAACAGCCCCTCTTTATTGGTAAATTCTGCATACAGCGTAGGGGCTTTGGCCCCGGTTGCTGCGACCAGATCGGCCAGCGATGTGGCTTCATACCCATGCTGCCAGAACAGCGTCATGGCCTTATCCAGCGCCGCGTCCCTGTCGAACACTTTTGGTCGGCCACGGCTTTTTTTAGCGCAACGCGTGTCATCGGTTGTCATGAGCCGTTGTACCTCTGTTGGTTTGTTGAACGACCATTATAAAAATAATCCCTTCTTGCAGCCAGCGCTGAATTCATAAAATTATTTTCATCATATCAATATGAATTTTAAAGATTTTAAATTTATTTTAACGATCGTTATAAAAAGAATTTGACCGTGATGTAGATCACATTTATCATTTAGTTATCGATCGTTAAGTTAATGCTTACGACCACCTGTCACTTGCATAAGGTTCATAAAATGAAAAACGTAAAAACGCTCATCGCCGCTGCTGTACTCAGCTCACTCTCGTTTGCCAGCTTCGCCGCTGTACAGGTTCAGTCTACCCCTGCCGATCAACAAAAAGTGGGCACTATCGCCGCAAATGGTGGGACTAACCTGGGTTCTCTGGAAAGCCAGCTAGCGCAAAAAGCGGACGAAATGGGCGCAAAATCTTTCCGTATCACCTCCGTTAGCGGTCCGAACACCCTGCACGGTACTGCGGTGATCTACAAATAAGCATGGCTTAACCCTCATTAATGCCACTGCGAAAAAAAACGCTCTGCAATTGCAGAGCGTTTTTTTTATCGTTTCGGCTTACAACGTCTGGGCTTCAGGATGACGGGTAACGTCCACCGGCATGCCGGAGCGGGCTTCCATCGCGCGCTCCATCACTGCTTCGTCTGAGCTGGCTTTAAAGCCCTGCTGGGCGGCATTCAACACAATCGGCAGGGTCTGAGGATCGTCATTCAGCTGCTTCGACAGCGGTTGATGTACTTCCACCAGCCGCACGCCACCGGGCTCCTCTGACACCTTGATCGGCGTATTCAGGATATTCACTTTGGTGCCGGGCTGGATGACGCGGAACAGCGTCTCGATGTCATTGTCACGCAGGCGAATACAACCGGAGCTGACGCGCATGCCGATGCCAAAATCGGCGTTGGTGCCGTGTAGCAGGTAGACCCCACCGTAGGCCGCAAGGCGGATCGCATGATGCCCCATCGGGTTTTCCGGTCCGGCGGGCACCACCGCAGGCAGATCGATGCCCTGGGCTTTATAACGGGCGCGAATATTGGCAGTTGGCGTCCATGTGGGGTTGGCGCGCTTATCTGACACCGTGGTCACCATGGTTGGCGTCAGGGTATCACCGCCCAACTGACCAATGCCGATCGGATAGACCGTGACCTCATTTTTACCCGGCGGGTAATAGTAAAGACGCAGCTCGGCCAGGTTAATGACAATCCCTTCCCGCGGCGCATCGGGGAGCAGGGTCTGTAGCGGGATGGTCAGCACGCTGCCCGCGCGGGGAACGTAGGGATCCACGCCGGGATTAGCCTGCAGTAGCGCCAGAAAGCCGACGTTATATTTTTTGGCAATTGCTTCCAGCGAGCCGCCGTCATTTTCCACGACGTGAAAGCGGTTCTCGCCCACGAGACGGCTGCCCGGCGGGGGAAGGGGCCAGGTATTGGCCCGGGCAGGTAGGGCAAGCGCCAGGGTAGCGAGCAGCGCAACCAACGATATCCAACGGGTAAAACGCGAAGTCGTTATCATCACCAGAATCCATAGCAATAAAGATTATTATTATCTGAAAGTTAATTGATAATTATGGCGAATGGACGTGTCGGGAAATCCAGGTGTATTGCAAAGAGTTGTAAATTAACGGGGAACGAGGCCGGGCGATTGCAGGACCGCCCGGCGGTGGGTCAGGCGACGGCGTTCTCTTCGAGCTGTCGCATAAAGTTACGTACCCAGTCCATGCGGGTTTTCCGTTCCGCCAGATCCTGGGTAAATTTCAGACGCGTTGGACCGTCCAGACGGTAGTGCTGAGGCTGTTTCTGCAGCAGACCAATCAGCCACATCGGATCGACATGATTCTTCTCGGCAAACTCAATCATGCCGCCTTTGTCATTCCCTTCCAGCTTGCGGATCCCCAGCTTCTGCGCCTGCTGGCGTAAACGGGCGATATCCAGCAGGTTACGCGCCGCATCCGGCAGCAGGCCAAAGCGGTCAATCAGCTCCACCTTAATCTCGTCGAGGCTGGCTTCGTCCCTGGCGCTGGCAATGCGTTTATAGAACGACAGACGCGTATTAACATCCGGGATAAAGTCATCCGGCAGCAGGGCCGGCATCCGCAACTCCACCTCCGTCTGCTGGCTGGTGAGATCTTCCAGCGACGGCTCGCGCCCCGCCTTCAGTGCATCGACGGCATTTTCCAGCAGCTCCATATACAGCTGGAAGCCGATGGTTTCCATCGATCCGCTCTGATCTTCACCCAGCAGCTCACCCGCGCCGCGGATCTCGAGATCGTGCGTCGCCAGCGCAAAGCCGGCCCCCAGATCTTCCAGCGAGGCGATGGCTTCGAGACGTTTTTGCGCATCGGTAGTCATCGCTTTCGGATGTGGAGTCATCAGCCAGGCATAGGCCTGATGGTGTGAACGGCCGACGCGACCACGCAGCTGGTGGAGCTGCGCCAGGCCGAAGTGATCCGCCCGCTCAATGATGATGGTATTGGCGGTAGGAATATCGATCCCGGTTTCGATGATCGTGGTACACACCAGCACGTTAAACCGCTGGTGGTGGAAGTCGTTCATCACCCGCTCCAGCTCGCGCTCGCGCATCTGCCCGTGGCCGATGGCGATCCGCGCCTCCGGCACCAGCTCTGCCAGCCGGTCGGCCGCTTTCTGAATATTTTCCACATCGTTGTAGAGATAATAGACCTGGCCACCGCGCAGGACTTCACGCAGGATCGCCTCGCGCACCACCAGGTTATCGTATTCACGGACAAAGGTTTTCACCGCCAGGCGACGGGCCGGCGGGGTGGCGATAATCGACAGATCGCGCATGCCGCTCATTGCCATATTCAGGGTGCGCGGGATCGGCGTGGCGGTGAGGGTCAGGATGTCGACATCGGCACGCATCGCTTTGATCCGCTCTTTGTGGCGCACGCCAAAGCGGTGCTCTTCATCGACAATTAACAGCCCCAGATCTTTCCACTTCACGTCGCTCTGCAGCAGCTTATGGGTGCCGATGAGAATATCGATTTTGCCCTCGCTGGCCTGCTCCAGGATCTGCGCCTGCTCTTTGGCGCTGCGGAAACGCGACATCATCTCAATGCGCACCGGCCAGTTGGCAAAGCGGTCGCGGAAGTTATCGTAGTGCTGCTGCGCCAGCAGGGTGGTCGGCACCAGCACGGCCACCTGCTTGTTGTTCTCAACCGCGAGGAAGGTGGCGCGCATCGCCACTTCGGTTTTCCCGAAGCCCACGTCGCCGCACACCAGCCGGTCCATCGCCAGCGGCTGGCACATGTCGCTGAGCACGGCATTGATCGCCTGGGCCTGGTCCGGCGTAGTTTCAAACGGGAAGCTGTCGCAGAACAGCTGGTACTGCTCTTTATCGTGTTTAAAGGCGTAGCCGGACTTGGCCGCGCGCTGGGCGTAAATATCCAGCAGCTCTGCCGCCACGTCGCGTACTTTTTCCGCCGCTTTCTGCCGCGCCCGCGCCCAGGCGTCACCGCCAAGTTTATGCAGAGGCGCATTCTCTTCCGCGCCGCCCGCGTAGCGGCTGATTAGATGCAGGGACGACACCGGCACATAGAGTTTGGCGTCGTTGGCGTACATCAGCATCAGGTATTCGCCCTTGATGCCCCCGGCTTCCAGGGTGGTCATTCCCGCATAACGTCCCACGCCATGCTCGAGATGGACAATCGGCTGGCCGGGGTGCAGCTCCGCCAGGTTACGGATCAGCGTATCCGGGTTGATGGTGCGGCGGCTGTCCTGGCGGCGGCGCGCCACGCGCTCGCCCAGCAGGTCGCTTTCGCAGATCAGCGCCAGGTTATTGAGCGTATCAATAAAGCCGTGCTCGGCGGCACCAATCATCAGATAGCGACCGGTGCCGCTGGCCTCGTCCAGACGCAGGATCCGCTTCGGCGCCACTTTGATGCGGCTGAGCAGCTCGCCCAGCGCTTCGCGACGGCCTTCGCTTTCGACGGAGAAGATCACCGGGCCGGTAAAGGCTTCGAGGAATTTACGCAGGTTGTCCAGCGGGGATTTATTCTGCGCCTGCACCGCGAGGTCCGGCAGCGGCTGATACGCCAGATTGGTATTAGCGGCTTTATCCGGCAGGTTTTCGGTTTTGAGCTGCATGCGCGGCCAGCGTTTCAGCTCGCTGAACAGCTCGTCGGTGCGCAGCCACAGCAGCTCAGGCTCCAGCAGGGGGCGCATCGGATCCACCCCGCGATTCTCAAACCGGGCGCGGGTTTCGCTCTCAAAACGGTGGGCGCTGGCCTCCAGATCGCCGGTATTCAGCACCAGGGTATTAGCCGGGAAGTAGCTGAACAGGGCGGGGAGCGGCTCGCTGAAGAACAGCGGCTGCCAGTACTCGATCCCCGTCGGCAGGGTGCCTTTGCTCACCTGCTGATAGATATGCTCGGCGTCGCGCTTGACCTCAAACTTATCGCGCCACTGGCTGCGGAACAGCTCGATAGCGGTTTTGTCAGTCGGAAACTCGTGGGCTGGCAGCAGGTTGATGGCCTCCACTTCCTCCAGCGTGCGCTGGGTGTCGGCGTCAAACAGGCGCAGGCTGTCGATTTCGTCATCGAAGAAATCCAGACGATAGGGCAGCGCGCTGCCCATCGGGAAGAGATCGAGCAGGGCGCCGCGGGTGGCATACTCCCCGTGCTCCATCACCTGATCCACATGGCGATAGCCGGCGCTGTCGAGCTGGACGCGCAGGGCATCCCGCGACAGGCGCTGACCCTTTTTCATCACCAGCGCATGCCCGTGCAGATAGCTGTGCGGACAGACGCGCTGCATCAGGGTATTGACCGGCACAATCAGCACACCGCGCTGCATGGTGGGCAGCTGATAGAGCGTGGAGAGGCGCGAGGAGATAATCTCCTGGTGCGGGGAGAAGCTGTCGTAGGGCAGGGTCTCCCAGTCGGCGAGACTGGTGACCAGCTGATCGGTAAACTGGCGGATCTCATCATGCAGGCGCAGGGCGTTTTGCATGTCCGGCGCGACCAGCACCACCGGCCCCTGATGGCGCTCTGCAATTTCTGCAACCAGCGTGGCGTAGGCTGCCCCGGTCAGTTCACCCAACTGGCGTTGGTCGCCCACTTTGCCGGGCAGGGAAAAACGATATTGTTCAGGCATGGCTTTGTCAGGATCTCTTATTGGGCATATCACTGATACACAATGTCTTTATTATCCTTGATCGTTTTACATTAGCAAATCGTAACCGCACACAGCGTGAAGAGGCCCCCGCAGGGGCGCTAGCGCGTGGCCTGAACCGGCGTCAGGCGGGCAGGCGGGGTAAAGAAGAAATCCCCGGTCAGCGCACTGGAGAGTTTACGCGCCCCCAGCCCCACGAGGGTGCAGACCAGCAGGCTGGCAAAGGGATAGAACAGCACCAGCGTCAGCTCCGCCCATACCGGCCATGCCCCGCTGTTCAGCTGGTGGATCATGACCAGGCTGACCCCTTCGATCAGGATGCGGTGAGTGGTATAGATGGCAATGGTGTTCGAGCCCACCACGTTCAGCAGGTTATCAGGCCCGACGGCAAACCGCTGCTCAAGGCGGTAGAAAAGGGCCATGATCAGCAGGATCGACAGCAGCGACAGCGGCAGGGGAACGCCGACGAACCACAGCACGACGGAGACCACTCCGAACGCCGCCACCGCCAGCGCATCACGCCGCCACACCCGGGCCTGCATCCACGCCATCAACTGCACGCCATACCAGGCGCCGAGGCTGTAATAAATCATATTGCGCACCACGCTGTTCATCCCCCACCACGGCAGCGGCAGGAAGTTGATCACGATGCTGGCCAGCGCCAGCAGCCCGATAAGCAGCAGCTTCCAGCGGCTCAGCAGCTTGCAGAGGGTAAAATAGACCACCAGGGCGTAGAGATACCACAGGCTGGTGCTGGCGGTGAGCATCCCGGTGATAAAGCCGTTCAGCGAGTCGGCATAGGCGGCGTTCGACGCGGTATTGAGATCCCGCTCCGGCGCCAGCCACGCGTTGAGATGGGTCAGGGCCTGCCACTGCAACACACCCCACAGCGCCAGGACCCAGATAATGCTCCAGAGCCGTTTGTCGAGGCAGGTTTTCCACTCAACCTCGTCAATATAGCGCCGGACCAGATACCCCGAGATAAAGAAGAACACCGGCATGCGGAAGGGGGCGAGATAAAGATTGAACGTCACCCAGCATTTGGCGAGCAGCACCGAAAGCGGGGCGTGCAGCGCCTCAAGGTGGGGATAAAAGGTGATCACCGAGTGGTAAATCACCACCAGGCAAATGCACAGCCCCTTTATCTGGTTAATCCATAGTGCTTTTTGTTTCATCGCTTACCGGGTCCTGTACTTATCGTCATCGAAAGGGATAAGTGTGTTGAGCGGCTGATGGGATGTAACGGGTAAGAGTCTGTAAGCGGACGATTTTCGGAAAAACTGCAAAGGGTATGGGAATGAAGGGGAGGGCCGGGCAGCGGTTACCGCATTGATTTAACCTGTTTTTTCGGATAATTGATTATCAAAGCGTCGGGTATCAGTCATTTACCCTTAGCGGATTCGCTTATATACTCGTGGGTCTGCTACCAGCAAACAGACGGATTTCATGTACCAACCTGTCGCACTTTTCATAGGCTTACGTTACATGCGTGGGCGCGCCGCGGACCGTTTCGGTCGCTTTGTCTCCTGGCTTTCAACCATTGGCATTACGCTTGGCGTGATGGCGCTGGTGACGGTTCTCTCCGTCATGAACGGCTTTGAGCGCGAGCTGCAAAATAACATTCTGGGGCTAATGCCGCAGGCTATCCTCTCATCCAGCAGCGGGTCGGTGAACCCGCAGCAGTTGCCAGAAAGCGCCGTTAAGCTGCAGGGCGTAAGCCGCGTGGCGCCGATCACCTCCGGTGACGTGGTGCTGCAGAGCGCGCGCAGCGTGGCGGTGGGGGTGATGCTCGGTATCGACCCGGCGCAAAAAGATCCCCTCACGCCTTATCTGGTCAACGTCAAACAGAGCGATCTGGCTCCCGGACAGTACAACGTGATCCTTGGCGAACAGCTTGCCGGTCAGCTCGGCGTTAACCGCGGCGATCGGCTGCGGGTGATGGTCCCTTCCGCCAGCCAGTTCACCCCGATGGGGCGTCTGCCAAGCCAGCGCCTGTTTAACGTCATCGGCACCTTCGCCGCCAACAGCGAAGTGGACGGCTACCAGATGCTGGTCAACATTCAGGACGCGTCGCGCCTGATGCGCTACCCGCTCGGCAATATCACCGGCTGGCGTCTGTGGCTCAACGAACCGCTGAAGGTGGATGTCCTGAGCCAGCAAACCCTGCCGGAAGGTACCAAATGGCAGGACTGGCGCGAACGTAAGGGCGAGCTGTTCCAGGCCGTGCGCATGGAAAAAAACATGATGGGCCTGCTGCTGAGCCTGATTGTGGCGGTCGCCGCGTTTAACATTATTACTTCGCTTGGCCTGATGGTGATGGAGAAGCAGGGCGAAGTGGCCATCCTGCAAACCCAGGGCCTCACGCCGCGGCAGATCATGGCGGTATTTATGGTCCAGGGCGCCAGCGCCGGGATTGTCGGCGCGCTGCTTGGCGCGGTACTCGGCACCCTGCTCGCCAGCCAGCTCAACAATCTGATGCCGATCATCGGCGCGCTGCTCGACGGCGCGGCGCTGCCGGTCGCCATTGAGCCGCTGCAGGTTGTGGGCATCGCCCTGGTGGCGATGGTTATTGCCTTACTCTCCACGCTTTATCCTTCATGGCGCGCTGCCGCCACCCAACCCGCTGAGGCTTTACGTTATGAATAAGATCCTGTTGCAATGCGACAACCTGTGCAAACGCTATCAGGAAGGCACGGTGCAGACGGATGTCCTGCACAATGTCAGCTTCAGCGTCGGGGAAGGGGAGATGATGGCCATCGTCGGCACCTCCGGCTCCGGGAAAAGTACCTTACTGCACCTACTCGGCGGGCTGGATACACCAACTTCCGGCGACGTGGTCTTCTCCGGCACCCCGCTGAGTACGATGTCATCGAGCGCCAAAGCCGATCTGCGTAACCGCTCTCTGGGCTTTATCTACCAGTTCCACCACCTGCTGCCGGACTTTACGGCGCTGGAAAACGTGGCGATGCCGCTGCTGATCGGCAAAAAGAAACCGGCTGAAATTAACGCCCGCGCCAGCGATATGCTGAAAGCGGTCGGCCTCGGCCATCGCGGTAATCATCGTCCGTCTGAACTTTCCGGCGGCGAGCGTCAGCGTGTGGCGATTGCCCGCGCGCTGGTCAACAACCCGCGCCTGGTGCTGGCGGATGAACCGACCGGTAACCTCGATGCCCGCAACGCGGACAGCATCTTCCAGCTGCTGGGGGAGTTGAACGCCTCCCAGGGTACAGCGTTTCTGGTGGTGACCCACGACCTGCAGCTGGCAAAACGCATGTCCCGCCAGCTGGAGATGCGTGATGGGCACCTGAATACCGAGCTGACCCTGATGGGAGCGGATTGATGGCTTCCCCGTTATCGTTACTCATCGGCCTGCGTTTCAGCCGGGGCCGCCGTCGCGGCGGCATGGTATCGCTGATCTCTGTTATCTCCACCATCGGCATTGCGCTGGGAGTAGCGGTGCTGATCGTTGGTCTCAGCGCCATGAACGGCTTCGAGCGCGAGCTGAATAACCGTATTCTGGCGGTGGTGCCGCACGGTGAAATTGAGCCGGTCAACCAGCCGTGGAATAACTGGAATGACGCGCTGAACAAGGTGGAAAAGGTGCCGGGTATTGCGGCCGCCGCGCCGTACATCAATTTTACCGGGCTGGTTGAGAGCGGGGCGAACCTGCGCGCCATCCAGGTGAAAGGGGTCAACCCGCGTCAGGAAGAGAAACTCAGCGCGCTGCCGCAGTTTATCCAGAAGGATGCCTGGGCCAACTTTAAAGCCGGCGATCAGCAGATCATTATCGGTAAGGGCGTGGCCGATGCGCTGAAAGTGAAGCAGGGCGACTGGGTGTCAATCATGATCCCGAACGCCAGCGCCGATCATAAGCTGCAGCAGCCGAAGCGCGTACGTCTGCACGTGGCCGGCATTCTGCAGCTCAGCGGCCAGCTGGATCACAGCTTTGCCATGGTGCCGCTGGAAGATGCGCGGCAGTATCTGGACATGGGCAGCAGCGTCACCGGGATCGCCATCAAGGTAAACGACGTCTTTAACGCCAACAAACTGGTGCGCGACGCCGGGGAAGTGACCGACAGCTATGTCTACATCAAGAGCTGGATTGGCACTTACGGTTATATGTATCGTGATATCCAGATGATCCGCGCCATCATGTACCTGGCGATGGTGCTGGTGATCGGCGTGGCCTGCTTCAACATCGTCTCTACCCTGGTGATGGCGGTAAAAGACAAGAGTGGCGACATCGCGGTCCTGCGTACCCTGGGGGCAAAAGACGGTCTTATTCGTGCCATTTTCGTCTGGTATGGTCTGCTGGCGGGGCTGTTTGGCAGCCTGTGCGGCGTGGTCATCGGCGTGGTGGTATCGCTGCAGCTGACGCCAATTATCAACGGCATTGAGGCCCTGATTGGCCATCAGTTCCTGTCGGGCGATATCTATTTTATTGACTTCCTGCCGTCTGAACTGCACTGGCTGGACGTTTTTTATGTGCTGGTTACAGCACTTTTACTGAGTCTGCTGGCAAGCTGGTATCCGGCGCGTCGCGCAAGCCGAATTGATCCGGCGAGGGTATTAAGTGGCCAGTAATTACGTCATGGTTTAGCGGTTTTTTGGCCGCTGAATCAAACAGAGGAATGCACTATGTATTATGGATTTGATATTGGCGGCACCAAAATTGCGCTGGGCGTATTTGATACCAACCTGAAATTGCAGTGGGAAACCCGGGTTCCTACCCCGCGCGAAAGCTACGATGAATTCTTAACCGCCATTGCCGCACTGGTGGCCCAGGCCGATGAGCGCTTCGGCGTGAAGGGTTCGGTGGGCATTGGCATTCCGGGGATGCCGGAAACCGACGACGGCACGCTGTATGCCGCCAACGTCCCTGCCGCCAGCGGTAAGCCGCTGCGCGCCGACCTGTCGCGACTCCTTGAGCGCGACGTGCGCCTCGACAACGACGCCAACTGTTTTGCCCTCTCCGAAGCCTGGGATGACGAGTTCCAGCAGTATCCGCTGGTGATGGGGTTGATCCTCGGCACCGGCGTTGGGGGCGGGATCGTTGTTGACGGCAAACCGATCACCGGACGCAGCTATATCACCGGCGAGTTCGGCCATATTCGCCTGCCGGTGGATGCGCTGCAGGTGGTCGGGCGCGATTTCCCGCTAATCCGCTGCGGCTGCGGCCAGCACGGCTGCATCGAAAACTACCTCTCAGGCGGCGGATTTGCGTGGCTTTATGAACACTTCTATCATCAAAAACGACAGGCGCCAGAAATCATTACGCTGTGGGAGCAGGGTGATGAACAGGCCATTGAGCATGTGGAGCGCTATCTCGATCTGCTTGCCGTGTGTCTGGGCAACATCCTGACCATTGTCGATCCTGACCTGCTGGTGATCGGCGGGGGATTATCGAACTTTACGGCCATCGCCGAGCGGTTATCCGGTCGGTTGCCGCGTCATCTGCTGCCGGTCGCCCGCGTGCCGCGCATTGAGCGCGCACGACATGGCGATGCCGGGGGGATGCGCGGTGCCGCGTTCCTCCATCTCACCCGTTAGTCATTCGAGGTTATTATGCTGTCGCGCCGGTCACATCGACTCACTCGTTTTCGCAAAAACAAACGCCGCTTGCGTGAACGCTTACGCCAGCGAATTTTCTTTCAGGATGGGGCGCTGCCAGAATTGATGGAAAAACCAAGAGTGTTGGTCCTGACCGGGGCGGGGATCTCCGCCGAGTCGGGCATTCGAACCTTCCGCGCCACCGACGGGTTGTGGGAGGAGCATCGCGTAGAGGATGTGGCGACGCCGGAAGGCTTCGCCCGTAATCCGCAGCTGGTGCAGGAATTTTATAATGCCCGCCGTCGACAGCTGCAGTCGCCGGAGATTACTCCTAACGCGGCGCATCTGGCGCTGGCAAAGCTGGAAGAGGCGCTGGGGGATCGTTTTCTGCTGGTCACGCAGAACATCGATAACCTGCACGAGCGTGCGGGCAACCAGAATGTGATCCATATGCACGGCGAACTGCTGAAGGTGCGCTGTTCCGGCAGCGGCCAGGTGTTCAACTGGACCGGCGATGTCACTCTTGATGACAAATGCCACTGCTGCCAGTTCCCGTCCCCGCTGCGTCCGCACGTGGTCTGGTTCGGCGAAATGCCGCTGGGGATGGACGAAATCTACAGCGCGCTGGCGATGGCGGATGTGTTTATCGCTATTGGCACTTCCGGGCATGTCTATCCGGCGGCGGGATTCGTCCACGAGGCGAAGCTGCACGGGGCACACACGGTGGAGCTGAACCTCGAGCCGAGCCAGGTTGGCAGCGAGTTTGAAGAAAAAACCTACGGACTGGCGAGCGAAGTGGTGCCGGAGTTTGTGGATAAACTTTTGAAAGGTTTGTAGAAAAAACGCCGGGCGGCACTGCGTTTGCCCGGCCTACGGTTTACGCCGTTGTAGGCCCGGTAAGCGAAGTGCCACCGGGCGTTGTTGCCGGGCTTAACGTCCCGCTTTCAGCTTCTGGTAATACTCTTCATACAGACGGCTCGCATCGCCGACATCATTCTGCCACTCGCCTTTGCTGACGGTTGCCGTATCCGGGTAAAGCGACTTGTCGTTCGCCACCTCAGGACTCAGCAGCTTGCGGGCAGCCAGGTTTGGTGTCGGGTAACCGATGGTTTCTGCCACCTGTTTTGCCACATCGGGACGCAGCAGGAAGTTAATCAGCTTCAGCGCGCCGTCCACGTTTTTGGCGTTGGCCGGAATAGCGAGGCTGTCCATCCAGAAGATCCCGCCCTCCTCAGGCCACACCACTTCCAGCGGCGTACCGGCCTGACGCGCCACGTACGCCGAACCGTTCCACACCATCCCCACGTTGACTTCCCCCTCCATATACGGGTTAGCCGGGTTATCGGAGTTAAAGGCCGCAACGTTTGGCATCAGTTTTTGCAGCTCGTGATACGCCGCTTCGATCTCTTTCGGGTCGGTGGTGTTGCCGGAGTAGCCCAGCTTACGCAGCGCCACCTGGAACACTTCGCGCGCGTCATCGGTCAGGAGTAAACCGCCTTTGTACTCCGGTTTCCACAGGTCGGCCCAGCGGGTGACCGTTTTAGGATCCATCGCCTCGCTGTTGATCCCAATTGCTGTAGCGCCCCAGATATACGGGATGGAGTAGTCGTTATTGGGATCAAACGGCTTGTTGAGCATCTCCGGATCGAGGTTTGAAAAATTGGTTAGCTTCGATTTGTCGATCTTCTGGATCATGCCCTCTTTACGCATCTTGTCGACGAAATAGGTCGACGGAACCACCAGATCGTAGGCGCCATCTTTATAGGTTTTGAGCTTGGCATACATGGTTTCATTCGACTCGTAGGTGGAATAGATCACCTTGATGCCGGTCTCTTTGGTGAACTGCTCCAGCAGGCCAGGCGGCACATACTCGGTCCAGTTGTAGAAGTAGAGCGTTTTACTGTCGTCCGCGTGGGCAGCGCCCATTCCGAGCACCAGTGCCGCGGCGGCAAGCATTTTTTTCATTTCACTGTCCCCTGAGATTTTGTTTTATCACGAGCAACCAGCTGGCTGGCGATCACCAGAACCAGCGATAACATCAACAGAATGGTCGCCAGCGCGTTCACCTCTGGTGAGACGCCGACTTTCACCATTGAATAGATCTTCAACGGCAGAATTTCATAGCTGGGTCCGGTGACGAACGACGACACCACCACGTCATCCATCGACAGGGTAAAGCTGAGCAGCCATCCCGCAGCCACGGCGGGCATCGCCAGCGGCAGGATAATTTTGCGCAGGATGGTCATTTCGCTGGCACCCAGATCTTTCGCCGCTTCCAGCATTCGTACATCAAAGCCCTTCAGACGGGAGTAAACCGTCACCACCACAAACGGCAGACAGAAGGTGATGTGCGAGAACAGCAGCGACCAGAAGCCCAGTTGTACCCCCAGCAGCATAAACAGCACCAGCAGCGAAATGGCCATCACGATGTCCGGGGACATCATCACCACAAACAGCATCCCGCTAACGAAGGGCTTGCCGCGAAAACGGTAGCGGTAGAGCGCCACCGCGGTCAGGGAGCCAATCAGGGTGGCGAAAGTGGCCGAGAAGATGGCCATCGTCAGCGAGTGCTGCGCCGCCTGTAGCAGGCTGTCGTTGTTCATCAGCAGGCTGTACCACTGGGTGGTAAACCCCAGCCAGTTGATGCCAAAGCGCGAGCTGTTAAACGAATTGACGATCAAAATAATGATCGGAATGTAGAGATACGCGTAAATGGCGGTCATAAAACCGCCGCGAAGCAGTCGACCGATCATCCGAGTTCACCCTTATTATTAAGCAAGCGCGAGGCGCGCCAGTAGACCAGCAGCATCAGGCCCATGACCAGGGTCAGGGTAATACTGGTGGCCGAGCCGAACGGCCAGTCGCGAATATTCAGGAACTGGCTCTTGATGACGTTGCCAATCAGCAGGTTCTTTGCGCCGCCCATCAGGTCGGAGACGTAGAACAGCCCCATCGCCGGGAGCATCACCAGCAGGCAGCCGGCAATGATCCCCGGCATCGTCAGCGGGATGATGATACGGATAAAGGTTTGCAGCTTGCTGGCACCCAGATCTCTTGCCGCTTCCAGCAAGGGTTTATCCAGCTTCTCAATGCTGGAGTAGAGCGGCATGACCATAAACGGCAGCAGAATATAGACCAGCCCGACGATCACCGCGCCGGGGGTAAACATAATGCGGATCGGGGTGTCGATCACCCCCAGCCACAGCAGAAAAGCATTCAGGTAGCCTTTGGTGCTGAGGAAGATCTTCAGGCCATAAATGCGGATCAGGGAGTTAGTCCAGAAGGGCACAATCAGCAGAAACAGCAGCAGCGGACGCACCTTCTGCGGCAGCTTTGCCAGAAACCAGGCGAAGGGATAGCCGAGGACCAGGCAGGCCAGGGTAGCGATCAGCGCCATATTGAGCGAATGGAGCAGCACCTGGAAATAGAGCGGATCGAGCAGGCGCGCGTAGTTATCCAGCGTAAAGACCAGCGAGACGAAATGGGCGTCGTCGCGGGTCAAAAAGCTGGTGGCAATGATCATCAGGTTGGGTAAAAAGACAAATAACACAAGCCAACCGACGATAGTGGCGATCACCACATTCTGGAACTTACTTGTGTTCTTCATCAGCCAGCACAACCTCCCAGCTTTCTACCCAGTTAATAACCATTTTCTGATTGAGCGAGTGGTCGAAATCAGGGTCGTCCTCGTTAAAGAACTCGCTGACCATCACCATCTTGCCGTTTTCCAGTTCGACCACCGACTCGAGGGTCATCCCTTTGTAGTTGCGCTCGCGGATATAGCCGATCAACCCTTCCGCTTCGGTCTCGTCATGGATCTCATCGACGCGCAGATCTTCCGGGCGCAGAAGGACGTTAAGCTGTTGCCCGGGTTCCACGGCAAAGTTGACGAAGATGTTGCAGGCGCGGCCTTCGACATTAGCCAGCACCCGCTGGTCGTCGAGGCGTTCAATAACGGTAGCACTGAAGATATTGATTTCGCCAATAAAGCTGGCGACAAACAGGTTTTTCGGCTCTTCGTAAATCTCACGGGGGGTGCCGTCCTGCTCGATTTTGCCGTCGCGCATCACCACGATGCGATCGGACATGGTCAACGCCTCTTCCTGATCGTGGGTGACAAAGACAAAGGTGATCCCGAGCTTGCGCTGCAGCGCCTTTAACTCGTTCTGCATCTGCTTACGCAGCTTGTAATCCAGCGCGGAAAGCGACTCATCCAGCAGCAGTAGCCGCGGCTTATTGACCACCGCGCGGGCGATGGCGACGCGCTGCTGTTGCCCACCCGACAGCTGGTGCGGCTTGCGCTGGGCGAACGTCTCCAGCTGTACCATGCGCAGGGCATCGGTGACCCGGGGCGTAATTTCACTGGCCGGGGTTTTTTGCATCCGCAGGCCAAAGGCGACGTTTTCGAAAACCGTCATGTGGGGGAACAGGGCGTAGCTTTGAAAGACGGTATTGACGTGGCGGTGTTCAGCAGGAACCTGAGTAATATCCTGATTTTCATGATGAATATGGCCGTGATCGACGTTTTCCAGCCCGGCGATAAGGCGAAGCACTGTCGTTTTACCGCAGCCCGACGGGCCAAGCAGCGTAAGAAATTCGCCGTTGTTGATGGTCAAATCGAGGTCGGAAATGACGGTTTTTCCGTCAAAGCTTTTACGAATTCCGGCCAGTTGCACCAACGGTGACAGTGAAGCTGGTTGTGTATTCAATTTTTGATTCAGTCCCATATCGACGCTGCAGAGACTTATCGCAGCGGGGTTTGCGGTTAGCCACCTTGGTGAAACGTAATGAGGGCGGACATTCTACGGGAATACGCTGTAATCGCCAATCCTTGTTACCCATTGATAAGCTACATTTATTAGCGAAAGCTGCGATAAAACGGAAATATTCTCGTTTACGGGATAAAAGTGACCTGACGCAATATTTGGGTTTTGATGCTTACTGATAATGTTGTCACAAAAAGTGAAGGTGACTGCATGGATAAATTACTTGAGCGTTTTTTACAGTACGTATCGCTGGATACCCAATCTAAACCGGGTGTCCGCCAGGTGCCGAGCACCGAAGGACAATGGAAACTGTTACAGCTGTTAAAGACGCAACTGGAAGAGTTGGGTCTGGTCAACGTCACGTTAAGTGAGAAAGGGACGGTGATGGGGACGCTCCCGGCCAGCGTGAGCGGTGATATTCCGGCCATTGGTTTTATTTCCCATGTTGATACCTCACCGGATTTTAGCGGTAAAAACGTGAATCCGCAGATTGTTGAGAACTATCGCGGCGGCGATATTGCGCTGGGGGTTGGCGACGAAGTGCTCTCCCCGGTGATGTTCCCGGTGTTGCACCAGCTGCTCGGGCAGACGCTGATCACTACCGACGGCAAAACGCTGCTGGGGGCCGATGATAAAGCCGGGGTGGCCGAGATCATGACCGCGCTGGCGGTGCTGAAGCACAACAAGGTGCCGCACGGGGATATCCGTGTCGCCTTCACCCCGGATGAAGAGGTGGGCAAAGGGGCGAAGCATTTCGACGTTGCGGCGTTCGATGCCCGCTGGGCCTATACCGTTGACGGCGGCGGCGTGGGTGAACTTGAGTTCGAGAATTTCAATGCGGCGTCGGTGAATATCCGCATCGTCGGCAATAACGTCCACCCGGGCACGGCGAAAGGGGTGATGGTGAACGCGCTGTCGCTGGCGACCCGCATTCATGCCGAAGTCCCGGCAGATGAGAGCCCGGAGCAAACCGAGGGCTATGAGGGCTTCTACCACCTCACCAGCATCAAAGGGACGGTCGATCGCGCGGATATGCACTACATCATTCGTGATTTTAACCGCGACGGGTTTGAAGCGCGTAAACGTAAGATGATGGATATCGCCAAAAAGGTGGGCAAGGGGCTGCATCCGGATTGCTATATTGAGCTGATCATCGAGGACAGCTATTACAATATGCATGAAAAGGTGATCGAGCATCCGTACATTCTCGAGGTTGCCCAGCAGGCGATGCGCGACTGCGGCGTCGAACCGCAGCTAAAACCGATCCGCGGCGGCACCGACGGCGCGCAGCTCTCCTTTATGGGATTGCCGTGCCCGAATCTGTTTACCGGCGGCTACAACTACCATGGCAAGCACGAGTTCGTGACTCTCGAGGGGATGGAGAAAGCGGTGCAGGTGATTGTGCGGATTGCCGAACTTACCGCGAAGCAGCAGTAATTGCCCGGTGGCGCGATGCTGACCGGGCCTACGCATAGGCCGGGCAAACAACGTGCCGCCCGGCACTTGCACAAATGGGGAGGGAACCTCATATGTCAAACTACCGTCGTCATTATGTGCCAGGTGGAACTTGGTTTTTCACCGTTAACCTGCAAAACCGGCGCAGCGATCTGCTGACCCGCCATATCGATACGCTTCGTGCGGCAACGCAATGCGTTAAACGCACAAAACCCTTTCTGATTAACGCCTGGGTGATCCTGCCGGAACATATGCACTGCATCTGGACGTTGCCTGAAAACGACACCGATTACTCCGGCCGCTGGCGGGATATCAAAAAAACCTTCACCCGAGCGCTGGGTATGTCAGGCATCTGGCAGCCGCGCTTCTGGGAACATACCATTCGGGATGAAAACGACCTCCGGCGGCATACGGATTACATCCATATCAACCCGTTGAAACATGGCTACGTGACGCGCGTTAAAGAGTGGCCGTATTCCACGTTTCATCGTGACGTGCGGGAAGGGATATACCCGGAAGATTGGGCGGGGGAGGTGGGGGATTTTAACGCCGGGGAGCGGCGGTAAAACAACGCCCGGTGGCGCTTCGCTTACCGGGCCTACAAAACCATACCGTAGGCCGGGTAAGGCGCAGCCGCCACCCGGCAAAGTACAACCGACTCAGTCCTCGAAGAACCAGTACCCACTGTTAACCAGCGCCGCCAGCATGGCGAGGAACGACGGATCTTCCAGCGCATCGCCAAACTTGTCGGCCGTCAGCACCGTATGGCTGGCCAGGGATTCCAGCGCCGGACGGTGCGGGGAATCCAGCTGCTCGCCATTAACGTACACCTCTTCGCCAATGCGTAACACGCGCAGGCCACCCAGACGCACCAGCTTGTCACCCTGCTGCAATGCATCGTAAATCTCATCGGGCTGATACGGCGGCTCCGGCAAGGAGACATCAAGCTCATGACGGGACTGGCTGATAAACTCCCCGAACCACTGGTTGAAATGCTGCGGCTGGTTGATCATATCCAGCATCATCCCGCGCAGCTTATCCAGCTCTTCAGGCAGGATATCGGCCGGGTGCTCACGGGCCGGCACGTCCGGGTCGCTGAAGCGATGGCTGCCCAGCTCGCGCTGCAGAACGTAATCGGCAAACCCACTGATCATCTCGCGGCCGCTTGGCGCGCGGAAGCCCACCGAATAGTTCATCGAGTTCTCAAGGGAGTAGCCCTCGTGCGGGAAACCCGGCGGAATATAGAGAATATCGCCCGGCTCCAGCTCCTCGTCGATGATGCCGACAAAAGGATCCACCTGCAGCAGGTCGGGATGCGGGCAGTGCTGCTTCATCGGCACCTTCTCGCCCACGCGCCAGCGGCGGCGGCCGGTACCCTGAATGATAAACACGTCGTACTGGTCCAGATGCGGACCAACGCCGCCTCCCGGCACGGAGAAGGAGATCATCAGATCGTCCATTCGCCAGTCGGGCAGGGCACGGAATGGCTGCATCAGGGCTGCGGCGGGCTGGTGCCAGTGGTTGACCGCCTGCACCAGCAGGGACCAGTTGCTTTCGCCCAGGTGATCGAAGCTTTCAAACGGGCCGTGGCTGACCTGCCATTTCCCCTCGTTGTGGCTGACGAGGCGGCTGTCGACTTCGCTCTCCATGGCCAGGCCGGCAAGCTCATCGGGAGAGATCGGATCGACGAAATTGGTGATGCCGCGTTTCAGAACGACAGGGCGTTTTTGCCAGTAGCGTTCGATAAAGTCGGGCCAGTTAAGGGCTAATTGATAATCCATATTTATATTCCGCAGGCTTTTACTGACTCGGATTATAACGGAAGCTCAGCGGCCTGCGTGCGAGAATCACGCTTTTTTCACCCGGAAGCTTAACTCTCGTCGCTTGTAAGATGCTGACGGGCAAAAATCGCCTCCATGCGCGCGCCACCGAGCAGACTATCGCCGGTGTCGATCCGGCCGTCGTACTGCTCAACAATGTCGCGCGCAACGGAGAGGCCCACCCCCTGACCGGGGCGTAAGGTGTCGGCGCGCTGCCCGCGATCGAAGACCCGATCGCGTTTGCCCTGCGGGATCCCCGGGCCGTCGTCCTCAACGATAATGTGCAGCTCATTTTCACCCTGGCGGGCCGACACTTCGACGAACTCCAGGCAGTATTTACAGGCGTTATCGAGCAGATTGCCCATCACTTCCATAAAGTCGTTCTTTTCACCCACGAAGCTGATTTCAGGCGAGATATCGAGGGTGATGTTCACCCCTTTACGCTGATAAACCTTATTCAGGGCCGAAGTCAGGCTGTCCAGCAGCGGGGCAACGGGGTGCAGCTCCCGGCTCAGCAGTGTGCTGCCGGTTCGCATGCTGGCGCGGTGCAGGTAGTAACCGATCTGCTGGGAAATACGGCTGATCTGCTCCAGCATCACCGGTTCCGCCTCATCGGCGCTCAGCTTTGCGCTGCGTAAGGAGCGCATCGTGCTTTGCATCACCGCCAGCGGGGTTTTCAGACTGTGGGTCAGATCCGTCAGGGTGGTGCGGTATTTGTCGTAACGTTCACGCTCGCTTTTCAGCAACCGGTTCAGGTTACGCACCAGGCTGGTAAGTTCGCGCGTGGTGTTAGGATTGAGCTTTTCCCGGTGATGCTCTTCCAGCTCGCGCACCTCCTTCGCCAGCGACTGAATGGGCCGCAGGCTCCACCAGGCGGCCAGCCACAGAAGGGGGATCACCAGCAGCAGGTTGGCGGCCAGCACGTACACGAACCAGTTCCACACCGTATAAGAGCGTTTCAGCTCTACCGGAATGGTGTCGATGACCACAATCGTCAGTTGCGGCATTTGCATGGTGGCGGGGTAGATATTGACCGCCACCGAGTGGGTCAGCTCGCTGTCGTCGTCGTCTTCGCGGATCTCGGCCAGCTCTTTCTGCATGTTGTGGTCGTTACCCACCAGCACGCTGGTGGCATCCACGTCCGCTTCCAGCTCGTGAAAGCCGTTGGATTTTAACCACTCAGGACGGATGCTTTTAATCAGCCAGGGCACATCACGCTGGGCCCACAGCAGCTTGCCTTTTTCATCATAAATCAGCGACATGGTTGGGCTCTGGCGATCCAGATGCTCCGGCATATCGATGGTAATTTTATTGTCTTGCCAGTTCGCAAGGGTATAGAACAGGTTGCTCTCCCCGCGCAGCAGACGGAAGGTGGTCTTGTCGAAGCTGACGCTGTAGCCCACCAGCGCCACCATCCCGTAGGCCAGCGACAGGACCAGCACCACCACCGCCGTGGCCAGCAGAAAACGAAACCGCAGCGACAGAGGCAGAAAGTGGCGAAAGAGTTTTTTCATTTAGCGTAATTCGAAAAGATAGCCCTGACCGCGCACGGTGGTAATAACATCCTCCGGGTACTGCGCCTGAATTTTCTTGCGCAGGCGCCCCATAAGGACATCGATAGTGTGACTTTCGCGCAGCTCCGCGTCTGGATAGAGCTGGAGCATCAGGGAATCTTTGCTCACCACTTTGCCGCTGTTGCGGATCAGCGTCTCCATGATGGTGTATTCAAAGGCGGTGAGCTTGATCACCTCGTCATGAATAGCGAGTTCGCGGCGGGAGAGATCGACCTGAAACGGCGGAATGGAGATCACCTGCGAGGCCAGGCCGCTGTTGCGGCGCATCAACGCCTGCATGCGGGCGGCAACTTCTTCGATATGGAAGGGTTTGGTGACGTAGTCATCCGCCCCGGCGCTCAGCACTTCAACCTTATCCTGCCAGCCTTCGCGGGCGGTTAAGACCAGTACCGGCAAGGAGACATCGTGGCTGCGCCAGCGACGGATCAGCGACAGGCCATCTTCATCAGGCAGACCCAGGTCAACGATGGCGATATCGGGCAGGTGTTCATTGAGATAGTAGTCAGCTTCTTTTGCATCTTCGGCATCGTCCACCTGATGCCCCATTTCCTGAAGCTGGACCTTCAGGTGATGACGTAGCAACGCATTATCCTCAACAACCAGTACGCGCATCATCGCTTCTCCCTAATATGAATGGTCTGAATAGTTTAAGCTGATTATGTTGCGCCAGGGATAAACATTTCGTAAACCGGAGGGAAGGAACCCTCTTTCCGGGCGGAAAGAGGGCTTAAAGCGTTATTTCAGCTCATCAACCATCGCAATGGCGCGGCCGATATAGTTGGCCGGGGTCATCGCTTTCAGGCGGGTTTTCTCGTCTTCTGGCAGTTCCAGACCGTCGATAAACTGCTTCATGCCTTCGGCGTCCACGCGCTTGCCGCGGGTCAGCTCTTTCAGTTTTTCGTACGGCTTTTCGATGCCGTAGCGGCGCATCACGGTCTGGATCGGCTCCGCCAGCACTTCCCAGTTGTGATCCAGCTCGTCAAGCAGACGCTCGCGGTTCACTTCCAGTTTGCTCACGCCCTTCAGGGTGGACTGATACGCAATCAGCGCGTAGCCAATGCCTACGCCGAGGTTACGCAGCACGGTGGAGTCGGTCAGGTCGCGCTGCCAGCGGGATACCGGCAGTTTGCTGGCCATATGCTGCAGCATGGCGTTCGCCAGACCCAGGTTGCCTTCGGAGTTTTCGAAGTCGATCGGGTTCACCTTGTGCGGCATGGTGGACGAGCCGATTTCACCGGCGATGGTCTTCTGCTTGAAGTGGTTCAGGGCGATGTAGCCCCACACATCACGGTCGAAGTCGATCAGGATGGTGTTGAAGCGCGCGATGCAGTCAAACAGCTCGGCGATGTAATCGTGCGGTTCGATCTGGGTGGTGTACGGGTTCCACTGAATGCCCAGAGAGGTGACAAACTCTTCGCTGAACTGGTGCCAGTCCACTTCCGGGTAAGCGGCGATGTGGGCGTTGTAGTTACCGACGGCACCGTTGATTTTGCCGAGGATCTCCACCTGCTCCAGCTGACGGTACTGACGCTCCATACGGTAGGCGACGTTAGCCATCTCTTTACCGATGGTGGACGGGGTCGCTGGCTGACCGTGGGTACGGGAGAGCAGCGGGATATCGCGATACTCTACCGCCAGGGCTTTCACCGCGTCGATGATTTTGCGCCAGTACGGCAGCACCACTTCCTCACGCGCGGTAGAGAGCATCAGAGCGTGGGAGAGGTTGTTAATATCTTCTGACGTGCAGGCGAAGTGAATGAATTCAGATACCGCGTGCAGCGCAGGAACGCTTGCCACTTTCTCTTTCAGGAAATACTCAACCGCTTTCACGTCGTGGTTGGTGGTGCGCTCGATAGTTTTAATGCGCGCGGCGTCTTCTTCGTTGAACTGCGCGACGATTGCATCAAGGTAATCGTTTGCCTGGCTGTCAAAAGCAGGAACTTCCGCGATCGCTGCCTGTGCGGCCAGCTTTTGCAGCCAGCGTACTTCAACCTGGACACGGAATTTCAGCAGACCATATTCGCTGAAGATCCCGCGCAGCGCGCTGACTTTATCGCCGTAGCGTCCATCGACAGGGGAAACGGCGGTCAGTGAGGATAATTCCATAATTCGCAACTCCGGGAGGTTAACAATGAGCAAGAATTTGTTTTGCCTGAGTGGTCAGGCGATTACGATAAAACATTAACTGCAGGCGGCCACCGCCGACCTGATGCCACAGCACCGCGGCACGAATACCGGCCAGCAGCGAGGCGCGCACTTTGGCCTGTACCTGCGGGCTTTGCAGGACGGCAGGGGAGCCGGTGACCTGGATCCGCGGCCCCAGCGGACTGATGACATCCACATAAATGCCGGCCATGGCGCTGAGTAAGGTCTCTGACTGTAAATCGAAATGATCAAGCTGACGCTGCAGGCCCGAAATGCGATCGCCCAGGGTACCCATGGCTCCTTTGGCGGCGTTCAGCTTGCGCTCCAGCACCATCATGCTGAGGGTATAGCGCGTCAGTTCCGCATTCAGCCCCTGACGGCTGCTGGCATTTAACACACCAAGTAGGGTTTCCAGACCGAGGCGAAGATTCGCTTCGCTACCACCGAAGACGCCGAGCGTTGAACTGGGGTTCAGATCCACGACGCTGTTGAGCGAAACGTGCAGCGCGTCAGCGTCACAATGACCCTGATGTGCCAGCTGTTGCACCAGACGGGCAGACTGGCAAATTCCCGCCAGCGCCAGGGTGATGTCATAAAAGTTCTTCGCCACACTGGCTCCTTTCTGTGTGTAATCGCATTAAACCGCAGTCAGCGGCAGGCGTTGTTCGATAATACCGCCGCCGAGGCAGATCTCACCGCTGTAAAAAACAGCGGACTGGCCCGGGGTCACGGCGGAGACCGGCTCGTCAAAACGCACTTCGATGCGTTCGTCGTCCAGCGCGGTAATGGTGCAGGGGATATCGGTCTGACGATAACGGGTTTTCACCGTGCAGCGCAGCGTGCCTTTCAGCGGCTCGCGGGCGACCCAGTGTAGCTGCTGGGCAATCAGGCCGACGGACATCAGACGCGGATGGTCATGGCCCTGGGCCACAATCAGGATATTGTTTTCAACGTCTTTATCGACGACATACCACGGATCTTCGCTACCCTCTTTGGTACCGCCGATCCCCAGCCCTTTACGCTGGCCTAAGGTGTGGTACATCAGCCCCTGGTGCTCGCCAATCACGTCGCCGTCAACGGTGACGATTTTGCCCGGCTGGGCAGGCAGATAGCGACCAAGGAATTCACGGAATTTGCGCTCACCGATAAAGCAGATGCCGGTAGAGTCTTTTTTCTTCGCGGTGATCAGATCCAGCTCTTCAGCGATTTTACGCACTTCCGGTTTTTCCAGCTCGCCCACCGGGAACAGGCTCTGGGCAATCTGTTCGTGGCCGAGGGTATAAAGGAAGTAGCTCTGATCTTTGTTGCCGTCGAGACCGCGCAGCAGCTGGCTTTTGCCGTCAACGTCGGCGCGGCGCACGTAGTGACCGGTCGCGATATAGTCAGCACCCAGATCTTCAGCGGCGAATTCGAGGAAGGCTTTAAATTTGATCTCTTTGTTGCACAGAATATCCGGGTTCGGCGTGCGGCCGGCTTTGTATTCTTCCAGGAAATGCTCGAACACGTTATCCCAGTACTCTGCGGCAAAATTGACGGTATGCAGTTCAATGCCGAGCTTGTCGCAAACCGCCTGCGCATCAGCCAGATCCGCAGCAGCGGTACAGTATTCCTCGCCATCGTCCTCTTCCCAGTTCTTCATGAACAGGCCTTCAACCTTATAGCCCTGTTGCAGCAACAGCCAGGCAGAGACGGAAGAATCGACGCCGCCGGACATGCCGACGATCACTTTTTTTTGGCTTTCAGACATTGGAATACTCACGACATTGAACTTCAAGGGGGCGTATTCTATCACGCGCCCCCGGCATTGACACCCTCTGTAAACGGCCAGTTAAATTCGCCGATCGTCTCCAGCGGCAGACGATTGCCGGTCAGGTAGCTGCGAATGCTCTCCGCAACCAGCGGCGAGCGCAGATTGGTGGCGGTCAGAATGGTGTCGGCATCCACCCACAGACAGCGATCGATATCGCTGTCGTGCGGCTCAGTGGCGCACGTTTCGCTAAGCTCAATGGCAAACAGGAAACGCAAGAACGGCGTTTTGTCCGGGGCAATCCACTGATGTAAACGGATGAAGTGCTGCGGCTCGGCATGGATGCCGGTCTCTTCCCACAGCTCGCGCTTTGCGGCCTGAACCAGCGTCTCGTCGGCTTCGAGATGGCCAGCCGGCTGGTTCCATAACGCTTTGCCGTTGATGGTCTCTTCCACCACTAAAAATTTGCCCTGGGCGTGGACAATGGTGGCGACCGTAACGTGCGGCTTAAACATGAGGTTCTCCTTGATCGGTAACGTCCCGCCACTCACCGTTGGCGAGAGAATCCAGCGTGTAACTGCCCATCGCGTAGCGAATCAGACGTAATGTCGGATGCCCGACATGCGCCGTCATGCGACGCACCTGGCGGTTGCGGCCTTCATAAAGGGTAACTTTGATCCACGACACGGGAATCGACTTTCGCTCGCGGATCGGCGGATTGCGCGGCCAGAGCCACTCAGGCTCGCTGACCAGCTCAATGCCCGCGGGCAGGGTCGGGCCGTCGTTCAGCGTGACGCCGTGACGCAAGGCCGCCAGCGCCTCGTCGTTCGGGACGCCCTCAACCTGCACGTAGTAGATTTTACCGGTGCGTTTTCCCGGCTGCGTGAGTTTTGCCTGCAACTCGCCGTCGTTGGTGAGCACCATCAGCCCTTCGCTGTCGCGATCGAGCCGGCCAGCAGCATAGACCCCCTGAACGGGGATAAAATCTTTCAAGGTGCTGCGCCCGGCTTCGTCGGTGAACTGCGGCAGGACATCGTAAGGTTTATTGAACAAAATGACGCGTGTTGGCGCACGTTGCTTGCGCGGCTTGGTCGCTTGTCGCGTGCTGAATCGTTCAACCCGGTGATTTCTAAAAGAAGTTTTCTGCATGGTATTTTCAGACGTTATCAATTGCCGCATTATAGCCTAATAACGAATGCCTTTCATGGCGCCAGACATTCAGGTACTATCGATGGGCTCATTACAAATTATTAACATAAGATCAGTAACAACCAGAAGCGCTCGAAGGAGAGGTTAATGGAAAGCAAAGTAGTTGTTCCGGCGGAAGGTAAAAAGATCACCCTGCAAGACGGTAAGCTGAACGTCCCACACAATCCGATTATCCCGTTCATCGAAGGTGACGGTATCGGTGTTGACGTAACCCCAGCGATGCTGAAAGTGGTGGATGCCGCTGTTGAGAAAGCCTATAAAGGCGAGCGTAAAATTTCCTGGATGGAAATTTACACCGGTGAAAAATCTACCCACGTTTATGGCCAGGACGTCTGGCTGCCAGCGGAGACGCTGGATCTGATCCGTGACTACCGCGTTGCCATCAAAGGCCCGCTGACCACCCCAGTCGGTGGCGGTATTCGCTCCCTGAACGTTGCTCTGCGTCAGGAACTTGACCTCTACGTCTGCCTGCGCCCGGTACGTTACTACCAGGGCACCCCAAGCCCGGTTAAACACCCTGAACTGACCGACATGGTTATCTTCCGTGAGAACTCCGAAGATATCTACGCGGGTATTGAGTGGAAAGCCGACTCTGCTGACGCACAGAAAGTAATCAAGTTCCTGCGCGAAGAGATGGGCGTGAAGAAAATTCGCTTCCCGGAACATTGCGGTATCGGTATCAAGCCGTGCTCCGAAGAAGGCACCAAGCGCCTGGTCCGTGCAGCGATTGAGTACGCGATCACCAACGACCGTGACTCTGTGACCATCGTTCACAAAGGCAACATCATGAAGTTCACCGAAGGTTCTTTCAAAGACTGGGGCTACCAGTTGGCGACGGAAGAGTTTGGTGGTGAGCTGATCGATGGCGGCCCATGGCAGAAAATCAAGAACCCGAACACCGGCAAAGAGATCATCATTAAAGATGTGATCGCCGATGCGTTCCTGCAGCAGATCCTGCTGCGTCCGGCTGAATACGACGTGATCGCCTGTATGAACCTGAACGGTGACTACATCTCCGACGCCCTGGCGGCGCAGGTTGGCGGTATCGGTATCGCACCAGGCGCGAACATCGGTGACGAGTGCGCGCTGTTCGAAGCGACTCACGGTACAGCACCGAAGTATGCAGGCCAGGACAAAGTGAACCCAGGCTCTATCATCCTGTCCGCAGAGATGATGCTGCGTCATATGGAATGGTTCGAAGCCGCAGACCTGATCGTTAAAGGTATGGAAGGCGCGATTAACGCCAAAACCGTAACCTACGATTTCGAACGTCTGATGGAAGGCGCTAAGCTGCTGAAATGTTCAGAGTTTGGTGACGCGATCATCGAAAACATGTAATCCGGTTTTCGGGTTGTATGAGAACGGGAGCCAGTTGGTTCCCGTTTTTTATTATTAGCTTTCGAACGGTTATCAAAAGTTTATCAAAACAAGTTATCAAAACCCCACCCCAAAAACCTAAATTGCGATTGTCGTCCAATCCTTCCCGCGGTCGTCGTTGTAGCGATCGGTCTGCTGCTGAGACTTGTGGCCGAGCAACTTTTTAGTGTCAATTCCCTGTTCCTTATAAAGACGTTCCGATAGCGATCGCTGTTCATGGAATGTCGCCGGCGTTCCTTCCCTCCAGTCGATCCCTGCCTTATCCCGGGCCTTACTAAAATTCATTGTGAGCGTGTTCGCTTTAACCTGGGCACCACGCTCTGCTTGCGATGTGGCCCTGAAAAAATGGACTAGGTAGTTCCAGTGCGGGATCGGGAATGGTGTGTCGGCCAGCTCGAATGCCGCTTCCAGAAGAGAACAATCAAACGAACTACCATTCCCCCAGAGCTGAACATTCTTCGAACCGTTAGCCGCGTTTTCAGCGATGAAGTCGAGGAATTGCTCCAGCGCTTCCACCAGACCGACCGTATCATCCACCACGATTGCAGATCGGGCTTCCGGCGATTGTTTCAGCCACCAGAGGATGGTGCTGGCATCCGGCCTGGCCCCGAATGACATCGACGATTCCAGGCTAATCACCTGATAGTATTCAGCACCGGTTCTCCCGCTGGCCGGGTCAAAGAATACAGCCCCCACTGAAACGATCGGCGCACCCGGTTTATTGCCCATGGTTTCGAGATCCACCATCAGATGCGTGAACATGGTTTCCGAGCTGGAGGTATCAGTCCCCAGCGCCTCCAGTTCCTCTTTCAGACCCGCTTCCATTACTGCATAGGTTGCATCGCCAACCGCGGCGCCACAGTCAGGGCAACCGCCGCCACCTTCGGTACCACAGCCAGTGCAGATGGTTCCCGCTACGGCATCTGTTTGCGCAGCAGCTGCATCAGCGCCTTCGCTTGGTGAAACCGCATCACTATTTTCTCCTTCCGCCGGGTCAATCTTTTCCATCTGCACATTGCTGGTGGTCTCCTCATTAATCGGTGAACGGTCATCTTTTTCTGGTTGATTTTCGTTCATCAGGCCCTCAATGGAGAAGACTCCGCCGCCGAGGTTCGCAACCTGAGGCTGGCTGGCTAACTCTGCCTTTTCCGCTTCGATTTGCTCGTTAACTTCACTTTCCCAGCTCACTTCAGGGGTGTGGCGTGCCGCCGCCAGCATTTCCGCTGTAGGATTCTCGTGGTCGGTTTCGGTCAGGTTCGCGTTGATGTATCCGGCAAGACGCCCAGGCTGTTTGTAGTGCTCAGGGTGAGCACTTCGAATAAGCGCGAAGATGGCTGCGCGTGAATAGTCCAGTACGCCAGGCGTTGCTCGCAATGCTTTAGACCATTCTTTGAATGGACTCTCTTGGGCTGCAACGATCTCTTTTGAGCGACGATGTACTTCACTTGGAATATCGTAAATATTAAAACCCACAGGCTGGATAGCTAACGCGATTTCACGGTCAAGGGTATCAAAATCGTGTGTATAACCCGGGTGGCGATCGGTTTTTCCGCCGCCGCCCGGCTGTGCTGCCGGTACCTCAGTTTCAGCAGCTGGCGCAGGCAGTGGTAGCAATTCGGTTGCAGCATTGAAATCAGCCGTCATCGTATGGTTCACGAATTCCAGATGAGCAACCGGCGTCAGATGAATATTCTCCGGCGCGATACGCACCAGGTTGAAGATGGCCGCGCGGTTAACTGCCAGAACGCCAGGCTGGTTGCGCAGGATTTTGCTCCAGCACTTCCAGTCTTCTTCTTTATTCGACACTATCTCTTTCGCACGACGGAGAATGCCGCCCGGGATTTCCCGATGGTTGAAGTCCATCGGCAGCAGGGCGCAGGCAATCTCCAGATCGAGGGTGTCCAGGGTATGGTGCGCGTCAGCGCCGCGATCAGTAACGTACCCGCCATCGGCATTGGTCCCGGCGTCAGTGCGCTGTACGTTGCTGATGCGGTTGCCGGCGGCCCATTCGCGCGTCAGGATCCCGCGGTCGATGTGCTCAGTGCTGAACCACGCTTTGAAGAACTGGATGACGACAGACAGCTCTGTGCGTTTTCCATCAACTGGGAAGATATTTTTCAGTGCATTGACCACTTTCCAGATGTCGGGCTCATGAGCTTTCTTGAAGCCATCAACATTTTCGGCGGCCAGAATCATGTTCTGCACGTAGCTGTTGTCCACATCCAGTTCGAGCTCGAGAATGGCTTTCTTCTGCTCTTCGTCGACGTGGTAGAAATACTTCTTGTCGGCGATGTACTGCGCCAGAAGACGCTGACGGAAAGGCAGGGTGGCAACGGTCGTTAATGCCGGGAGTTCACGTTCGCGGAACTCTCTCACTGCATCACAGACATTCTCGGAGGTGGTACCACCTTCGTCCTCCGCAGTAGCCGGGAGCTTTCCACTCTTCCAGTCATCAACCAGCTGATTGCGATCGCCAGCTTCGGCTTCAATCCAGCTCGACATGAAGGCGGCCAGCTGCGCGGGTTCGTGCTCTTTGTCCTGCGGGAAAACGTCTTTGACGGCCTGCACCAGTTTCCACTCAGCATGCAGACTGAGGTCGCCAATATCAGCAACGTCATTTTTGGCCTGCAGCAGGTTCTGGAAGTAAGCATGACCCTCATCGATCGCCAGTTCGTTGGCAACGATTTGCTGCTCCTGGCTGATCTCAGAAAGGTATTTGTCACCCAGCAGATGGACGGCGAAGCGGACAGCTGGGGTCCGATTTTCCAGCAGGGAAGTTTTGCCAGCATTCACGGTATCAGTGGAAGTTTCCGTCGTAGCGGGGAGAGCCGCATCGCTGGTGGTCGCCGGGGTAGAGGCGGTCTCATCCTGTGGGGCAGTGCTGGGGATCACGTTCCAGGTGCGCTGGTCGTCGGCCAGAGCGTAGCGCTTACAGAACTCAAAGCAGACGGAACCTTCCTCTGGCAGATCGTTAATAACTGGCATGTCGGTGCGGATAGGTTTGGAGTAGTCCTTACCGCGGCCAGTTTCGATGCCAGCATCTTCCAGCGCAACATCGAGCGTCAGGGCGGCGCGCGCTTCGCTTTTCGCAGTGAACCAAATCACTGCATCTTGCTTACCTGATTTCTGGGTTGCCTTAATCTGATAAAAAAATTCCATGGTGGAGCCTCTTTTGGGTGTAAGATACCCAACAGCTAATGAGCGCTGCTTAGGTAGTGGTCATTGGTCAAAACTCGATTCCGGAAAGCTTTGGTCGGCTGACCGGGTACTTAACCCGCCTTGCGCGGGTTTTGTGCTTATTGGGCGCTGGGCTTGTTCGCCAGCTGAGAGATAAGCACTCCGTCAAGTGCAACAAGAACCGGGTCGAACGTGGTATTCGATGGGATCTTGCTCACTGCGCGGATAACTGCTAAAACTGAGATATCACCTTCGCGCAGACTATATCCGCCGCCCGGCCCTCTGTGTGAGGTAACCAGTTTGCCGCTGCGCAGCCGCTTAAAAATTTGCTCCAGGTAGGAAACCGAGAGCTTCGATTCTTTGCTCAGGGTGGCGAGGGGCACTGGCTTGCCGCAGTAGATTCTTTCCAGAACAGCAACGGCCTGGACGGATGCCATCACTCGTTTCATTCCAAACTCCATGATCTATCCCTTCACCGGATCCCGGCCGTAGCCAGGGTTATCTTCAATGGCATCCTGCAGCACTTGGATCGCCTCACCATATGGGAGGGTCAGCGCCAGCTTGATCGCCGTTCCAAGCTCCTCCGCTGCCAACTCAAACTTTCTCGCCAGGCGGTTCGCTTCCTCGGTTTGCTCCTCGATAGCCTCCATTTCAAACTGGTGCTCCTGCCACACCTCATCCATAACGTCTTCTTCAACTTCACCGCGTAGCGCTTCTTTAACTTCAAGAACAGGCAGAACGCCAATTAACTTCTCGGCTGGTGCGGTGCTGAATCGCAATGCCAGTTCGTTCGCTGACATAAATCCTCCGGAAAAAAGGCCCGCCACGGGCGACGGGCAAAGAGAACTTTTCCAATTTAACCAGAACAGGTCTTCGTCTCCTGTTTGGTATTGATGGCGGGATTACCATCACGATGCCATGTGCACCTGGCATCAGGCTGGCAACAGCCATTGGTCGAAACTCGATTAAAAATGTAACGCTGGCTGTTGGTCGTCAGCCGATTTGTACGGGTAACACTGTCCTTTTACGTGCTGCTCTGCAGCAGCTGCTTCACAAACCGTCTCGGTCTTATAAACCCCGAGCATGATGTCTGAGCATTCCCCGGTGAGGGCGCAGACGGTAACGATTAAGGCGAAAAGCGAGTTCATGCGTTGAGCTCTGGATTACCTTTCTGCGCCATGAAGTAGCAGAACTTGCGGATCAGGACTTCAACGATGTTAAGGCGAATAGCCTGCTGTTTAACGGGGTTACGTGCGTAGTCGATCATGGTTATCTCCTTGTTGCCCTTTACGTCTGGCCGACGGAACGGTAAAGCCTGCTGCGCGATAGTTTTTGTCATCTCATCCGGTGTTTCATATGCCGCCGGCAGCTACTACGTGGGCGTCCTGCCTGGATGACTTACTTGCTGCTTGGTGTGCTCGAAGTTTCACATGGCGTGAATATCTCGTCAATACAAAAAGTGAATTTTATTTTTCACATAACGTGAGGATTTGGGTGTAAGGACGAAAAAAAACCAGCCGGATGGCTGGTTATGGATGGTATGAGTTAGTTAGCTATTTGTATCAGACTGGTCATCCATCGGCTTGAATCGTCCGCGAAGGTACTTCTCAACGTATTCATCAATTTCTTTTAACCTGACCTGGAAGATATCAATCATTTTATCTTGCTCAGTTTCAGGTAATTGTTTAAACAAATTGAGCATTATTCTTTGTTTTTCTGAAAGCCATTTATCTTCATCACCGCGCTCACCGAATAGCAGTTCGCCAGGAGAAGTGCCTAATATTCTGGCTAAAACCATTGCATCGTCAGCGCCAACGTTTCTCAACCCGGATTCGTAATTGGCGAGACGAGACGCAGCTGACCAACCGCATAACTTTGCAGCTTGGGCCTGGCTCAATCCCTTTTGAATGCGCAGCGTTCTAATACGCTCGCCGATCTGTTCTGCAATTGTCTTCATGATTCGATTTTATCACGCATAGTGAATCTTTATCGATTCACGATTATGTTGACATGCAATTCACGATATGTGAATAATGTTCACATCTTACAGGAGAGTCTGATGAACCTAATTTCTCACTATCGCAAAAAAGCAAACATTTCCCAGCTGGCGCTTGCACAACAGATTGGTTGGAACCAACCACGTTTGGCGAACTACGAATCGAATCTGAGAACGCCAACCGGAGGTAAGGACAATGCAGGAGTTCGGGGAGAGCCTACAGCAGCTAGGGCTGTTCAGCAGATTCAGTCAGCCCATGCAGAGTGGAGACGTCGCAATGGACTTGATGGCAACGGAAACGGCGTGGCGCCTGTGGCAGGTCATGGGGGAAATATTCTCGAACCGTTGGACGCAGAAGAATGGGGCCGAGCCGTCGGCGCTCTGGATTGCTCAGATCGGTTCGATGACTGAGGCGCAGATCAAACTTGTTTGCCAGCAGTGCATGGAGCGCTGCGCGGTTGGAAACACATGGCCGCCGGATCTTGCTGAGTTTGTATCGCTCGTTTCAGAGAGCGGCGCTAACCACTTCGGCCTGACGTCCGAATGTGTCATGTCGGAGTACCGTCGCTGGCGCAACGAATCGTATCGATACTCAGGCAGCGATAAATATCCGTGGTCGCAACCAGTCCTGTATCACATCTGCGTTGAGATGCGCAGAACGGGTGTGGAGCGCCAGATGACAGAGGGGGAACTGAAGAAACTGGCAGAGAAGTTGTTAACCAAGTGGAGCAAGCACGTCAGTAACGGCCTTTCGGTACCGCCGATTCGCCGCCAGCTGGCAGCACCGCAGCACCCGGCAGGGCCAACTCCGGCGCAGCTGCTGATGGATGAGTACAAACGCCGCAAAGCGGCAGGTTTAACCAACTAAATCGAGTGATGACCAATGACCAAACCACTAACCCTGAAAGACCAGGTGGCGATCTTTGTTCGCTACCAGCCGAACTGCGACATCAAGGATGTTGCTGAAGCGCTGGATATGGCCAGCACCACTGCCTGCAAACATCTTCGCGCGCTGACGGAAGAGGGCGTCATTATCCGCAACCACAACGGTACGCAGTACAGCTACACCGCGGATCCTCGCGCCGATATTCCTGATGAAGTGCTGCCGTGCATGGAGCAAAAAAGCGATCCGGTGAAAATTCTTGCCGCTGAAACGAAGGCCAAAGAGCTGGAGAGCAAAGGGCTCTGGCGCCGGGCTGCAACGGTTTATACCGACATGATGGCGATCGCCTGCAGTTCGCTCGAGGTGGCCCGCTTCGCACAGTGCCGTGAAAAGTGCCTGCGCCAGGCCAGGAGGGCGTGAAGATGGCCAGCAACAACCTCTGGACAATCATCCGCGCTATCCAGCACGGCGGGGAGATTACCGCTACATCCTTGAAGAGGCGAAGGCGGCGAATAAGCTGAACCCGGTCAGTGAGTCACCGATTGACCCGTTTGGCGCTACCGGCCTTTCACACGATCTGGCCGATGAAGGGCTAAACCCTGTCACCATCATCCAGAACTACACCAATATGTCTGACCCGATGAAAGAGCTGGAAGCCGCCATTGAGTCGGGCCGCTTTCATCACGACGGTAACCCGATCATGAGCTGGTGTATCAGTAACGTCGTCGGCAAGTATCTGCCTGGCAATGACGATGTGGTTAAACCCATCAAAGAGCAGAACGAAAACAAAATCGACGGCGCGGTTGCGCTGATTATGGCTATCGGGCGGGCAATGCTCAAAGAGCCTGGTGATTTCCTTTCATCTCTCGATCCAGACGAAGAGTTCTTAATTCTATGAAATCACTTATCACCGATGTAATCGGGCTGGCCGGTTACGGCCTGCTCACGTCCGGATTTTACCTGCAGTTCGGGTTGGCTCCGGCACTGATGTTCTCCGGCGGACTCCTGCTGGTGGCGGGACTGGTTATGGCCAGAAGGGGGAAGCGTGCTGCTTGATTCTCTGTTCAGAAGTGAGTCGCTCGAAAATCCCGGAACGCCAATAACGGGTGATGCAGTTGATATGGAGGGGCTATTCGGGGCGGATGTATACGTAAGCCCTGAAACGGCAATGAAGCTGGCGGCGGTGTATGCCTGCATATACGTCCTGTCATCAAACCTCGCCCAGATGCCGCTACATGTCATGCGAAAGCACAACGGCAAGGTTGAGCCCGCGCGGGATCACCCGGCGTTTTATCTGGTTCACGATGAGCCGAACACCTGGCAGACCAGCTATAAGTGGCGCGAACTGAAGCAACGTCACATCCTCGGCTGGGGAAACGGATACACTTGGGTTAAGCGCAGCCGCCGCGGTGAAGTGACCTCCATGGATTGCTGCATGCCGTGGGAAACAACCCTGATTAATACCGGCGGGCGCTATACCTACGGGCTCTACAACGAAGAGGGGGCTTTCGCCATCAGCCCCGACGACATGATCCACATCCGGGCGCTGGGGAATAACCAGAAAATGGGCCTCAGTCCGGTGATGCAGCACGCCGAAACAATCGGCATGGGCATGAGCGGGCAGAAGTATACGGAAAGCTTCTTCAGCGGAAATGCTCGCCCGGCCGGGATCGTATCCGTTAAAAGCGCGCTCAACAAAGATAGCTGGGGCTGGCTTAAAGAACAGTGGCAGAAGGCATCGCAGGCGTTACGCAGTCAGGAAAACAAAACCATGCTGCTGCCTGCAGATCTGGATTACAAGGCGCTGACCGTGTCGCCGATTGACGCACAGATCATCGACATGTCAAAGCTCAACCGCTCGATGATTGCGGGGATCTTTAACGTGCCGGCGCACATGATTAATGACCTGGAAAAAGCCACCTTCAGCAACATTACGCAGCAGGCCATTCAATTTGTCCGCTATTCGATGATGCCCTGGGTGACGAACTGGGAGCAGGAGCTTAACCGACGCCTGTTTACCCGCGCCGAACTGGCCGCCGGGTATTACGTCAGGTTTAACCTGACTGGCCTGTTACGCGGCACCCCGCAGGAACGCGCGCAGTTCTATCACTTCGCGATCACCGACGGCTGGATGAGCCGCAACGAAGCCCGTGCTTTCGAGGATATGAACCCGGTCGATGGCCTGGACGAAATGCTCGTCAGCGTCAACGCCGCCAACCCGGCAGATGATTTCAAAACCACCAAAACCGAAAAGGAAAAAACCGATGAGTGATCGCGAGACTCGCTGTTACAGCGGTGAGGTCCGTGCCGAACAGCTGGGGGAACAGCCCACGCGCATTATCGGTTACGGATCGGTGTTTAACAGCCGCTCCGAACCCCTCTGGGGATTCCGCGAGATTATTAAGCCCGGCGCTTTCGATGACGTGCTGGGTGACGATATCCGCGGTCTGTTTAACCATGATCCGAACTTTATTCTCGGGCGCAGCGCTTCCGGTACGTTGAGCGTCAGCGTCGATGATAAAGGGCTTCGCTACGACATCGATGCCCCTGACACCCAGACCATTCGTGATCTGGTGCTGGCACCGATGATGCGCGGCGATATCACCCAGTCGTCTTTCGCATTCAGGATCGCCCACGATGGCGAACACTGGTACCAGGACGATGAGGGCATCGTCATTCGCGAGATTAACCGCTTTTCACGGCTTTTTGATGTCAGCCCGGTGACCTATCCGGCTTATCAGGATGCCGATTCCGGAGTTCGCTCCATGAAAGCCTGGCAGGAGGCGCGCGACAGCGGCGCGCTGGCGCAAGCCATTAATCAACGAACGGCGCGCGAGCGCATGCTGACTCTTCTTAACGCGTAAGGAAAAACCATGAAATTGCATGAACTGAAGCATAAACGTAACACCATTGCCCGCGAGATGCGTGCTCTGCACGAGGGTATCCCTGAAAACACCACCTGGACTGAAGAGCAGCGCACTCAGTGGAATAAAGCAAAACACGAGCTGGATGCGCTCGACGAACAAATCGGCCGCGAAGAAGAGTTGCGCCGTCACGATCAGAGCTACGTTGACGAGCAGGAGCCGGAGCAGCGTCAGCGCCAGAGCAACCCGGAAAAGCAGGCAGATGAGCGCCGCGCCGCGGCATTTGATCGCCTTCTCCGCCATGGCTTTGGTGAGCTCACCGCCGAAGAGCGTCAGGCCGTTAAAGAGCTGCGCGCCCAGGGTACGTCTCCTGATGACAAAGGCGGCTATACCGTACCTACCCAGATGCGTAATACCATCATCGATGCGATGAAGGCTTACGGCGGGATCGCGAGTGTTGCACAGATTCTCAACACATCGAACGGTCAGGATATTACCTGGTCCACTTCTGACGGGACCGCTGAAGAAGGTGAGCTGCTCGCTGAAAACACTGCGGCCAGTGAAGGTGATGTGACGTTCGGTACGGCGATCCTGGGTGCCAAAAAACTGTCATCCAAAATCATCCGCGTCTCTAACGAACTGCTGCAGGACAGCGGCGTAGATATTGAAGCATACCTGGCGGGGCGTATTGCACAGCGCATTGGCCGCGGCGAAGCTAAATACCTGGTCCAGGGTACGGGTGCAGGCACACCGCTGCAGCCAAAGGGACTCGCGGCTTCAGTCACCGGGACCGTTTCTGCAGCGGCAGCAGCAGCCTTCACCTGGCAGGAAATGAACAGCCTGAAACACGCGATTGATCCGGCATATCGCGGCGGACCTAAATACCGCTGGGCATTTAATGACGGTACGCTTCAGGTCATTGAAGAGATGGTTGATGATCAGAAACGCCCGCTGTGGCTGCCGGATGTTGTTGGCGGTTCCCCGGCGACCGTTCTGGGTATTCCGTATGTGATCGATCAGGCAATTGATGCGGCGGCGGCGAGTAAGAAATTTATTTTCCTGGGTGATTTTAATCGCTTCATCGTTCGCCGCGTTTCCTATATGACCCTCAAGCGCCTGGTTGAACGTTACGCCGAATACGATCAGACAGCGTTCCTGGCGTTCCACCGTTTCGACTGTGTTCTGGAAGATACCGCAGCCATCAAAGCGCTGGTGGGTAAAGCTCCGTAATACAGACCACCCGGGAAAGATGCCGCGTAAGCGGTTTTTTTATGCCCGTCAACCCGATCACCTATGACGGCGGCACGCTGCTGGATGTGAACCGTCACGAGCTGAGTTATCAGTTCGACTTTGTTGTTGAGACTGAACTGACAGAAGACGACACCCGGCAGCAGGACGATCTGAACGCGCTGGATGAGTTCAAAACCCTGTCTATTGATGTTGATTTTATCGATCCGGGCCAGGGGCCGGACGGTGAGATCGAACACCACATTGAAATCAACCTTCCCACCTGAGGAAAACCATGTTTGTAAAACCGAAAAACGGGCGGTCTGTCCATGACCCGGCCTGGGGCGACCTTTTGCCTGAGGAAGGGCGAAACGTTGAAGACAGCCAGTACTGGTACCGTCGGGAAATCGACGGGGATATTGAAATTGTTCAGCCGGTGAAAGGCGGCGAACCGGAAAATAAGGCGAGCACTAAATGACTGTATCGATGAACACCATCCCGTCTGATCTCCGCGTTCCGCTGTTTTATGCTGAGATGGATAACAGCGCGGCGAATACGGCCCAGACCAGCGCCCCTTCGTTGCTGATCGGCCATGCTAACGCTGGCGCCAGCATTGCAACCAACCAGCTGGTTTTCATGCCGTCAGCCGATTACGCGGTTCGTGTGGCTGGCGCCGGTAGCCAGCTGGCGCGCATGGTCGATGCGTACCGGAAAACCGATCCCTTCGGCGAACTCTGGGTTATCGCAGTGCCGGAGCCTACCGGAACGGCAGCAACGGTCACACTGACGGTAACAGGATCGGCCCTGGCTGCAGGCGTGGTTTCGATTTATATCGGTAACCGTCGCATTCAGGCGGCCGTCAGTGCCAGTGATGCCGTAGCGGCTATTGCCACGTCTATTGCCAACGCCATTACTGCTGACGGGCGAACGCCATTCACGGCCGCAGCTGCAGCAGGTGTTGTCACACTGACGGCGCGCCATAAGGGCACCTGGGCAAACGACATCCCGGTGACGCTGAACTACTACGGGTTTAGCGGTGGCGAATCTCTGCCATCTGGCGTGAATATCGCGATCGCCACCGGGGCCGCAGGAACAGGCGCGCCAGTTCTGACCGGTACGATCGCGGCTATGGGGGATGAGGCCTTCGATTATATCGGCCATCCGTTCAACGACACGGCGTCCGTTAACACCATCAGCCAGGAAATGAACGATACCAGCGGGCGCTGGAGCTGGTTACGCCAGATTTACGGCCACGTCTACACCGCAAAAATTGCCGTCGTGAGCGATCTGATTACCGTGGGGGACATGTTCAATGACCCGCACCTGACGATTGCCGGGTATGAAAAAACGGTGCAGTCCTGCGCCGATGAGCTGGCGGCCAGCCGTACTGCCCGCGCAGCGGTATTCCTGCGAATTGACCCGGCCCGCCCGACGCAGACCGGCGAACTGGTGGGCATGTTGCCACCGCCGAGCGGTAAGCGCTTCATCAAGACCGAGCAGCAATCCCTGTTAACGCACGGGATCGCGACGGCTTACACCGAAGGTGGCGTGCTGCGCATTCAGCGTGACATCACCACCTATAAGAAAAACGCTTACGGCGTCGCCGATAACAGCTACCTGGACAGTGAAACGCTGCATACCAGCGCATACGTCCTGCGTCGCCTGAAGACAGTAATTACCAGTAAGTACGGGCGCCATAAGCTGGCGAACGACGGTACCCGCTTCGGCCCGGGCCAGGCAATCGTCACCCCGGCGGTGATCAAAGGTGAATTGCTGTCGACGTACCGACAGATGGAGCGCGAGGGGATCGTCGAAAACTACGACCTGTTTAAAGCGCACCTGATCGTTGAGCGCGATGCCAATGACCCGACCCGCATCAACGTGCTGTACCCACCTGATTACGTTAACCAGCTGCGTGTCTTCGCGCTGCTTAACCAGTTCCGTCTTCAGTATGCAGAGGAGAGCGCATAATGCCGCGCATTGCTGGTACGTGTTATTTCAAGATTGACGGTCAGCAGTTGTCGCTGACCGGTGGTATCGAGGTGCCAATGAACACCACGATCAACGATGATGTCATTGGCATGGCCGGTGACGTTGACCGTAAGGAGACTCACCGCGCGCCTTACGTGAAGGGCACCTTCAAGGTGCCGAAAGAGTTTCCGGTCAACAAGGTGACGACTTCAGACCAGATGACGATCACCGCTGAGCTGGCGAATGGTCAGGTCTATGTGCTGTCATCTGCCTGGCTGCATGGCGAGGCAAACCACAACGCAGAGGAAGGCACCGCTGACCTCGAGTTCCACGGTGAAGAGGGAGGTTACCAGTAATGAAAGAGATGGTGCTGAATCAGCCAGTAAGCGCTCATGGTGAAACCATCAGCGTACTTGAGTTTCAAGAGCCAACCGGCAAAGACGTTCGCGAACTGGGTTATCCGTATCAGATGAACCAGGACGAATCTATCAAGCTTCAGGCGCATATTATTGCGAAATATATCGTCAAGCTGGCCGGTGTCCCGTTAAGCACGGTTGACCAGATGTCTCCGGGTGATCTCAATACCGCCGGCTGGCTGGTGGCGGGTTTTTTCCTCCAGGCCTGACGGCTGAATATCTTACTGATCGTTTTTTTGACTGCGCCAGTTACTGGCGCATTAACCCTTTTGAATTGCTGGACAAACCAATCAGTGAGATACCTCTGTTGGTCAGTCAGGCAAATAGAATAGAGCAGGAGAAGCAGCGCAATGGCTGAGTTTGAACTTAAGGCGCTGATCACCGGTGTCGATAAGCTGTCACCTGCGCTGTCGCGAATGCAGAAAAATATTCGTGGCTTCAGGCGGCAGGCAGAGGAAGCATCAAAAGGTGGGCTCGCACTTGGGGGAGGTCTGGCCGCCGGGCTGACCTTATCGATGAAAGCTTACGCGGATCAGGAGAACGCGGCTACTGGTTTGAAAGTCGCCATGATGCAGGACAATGGCGAGGTTGGCGGTAGCTTTGAGAAAATCAATAAGCTTGCCGTGGGTTTGGGTAATCAGCTGCCCGGGACAACCGCAGACTTCCTGAACATGATGCAAATGCTGGTACGCCAGGGGATCCCGGCAGAGAACATTCTCGGCGGGGTGGGGAAAGCGACAGCTTATCTGGCTGTGCAGTTGAAAAAGACGCCCGAAGCAGCTGCTGAGTTCGCGGCTAAAATGCAGGATGCAACTGGGACCGCATCAGATGACATGATGGGCTTGTTCGATACCATCCAGAAAGCGTTTTACCTTGGTGTTGACGACACCAACATGTTGTCGTTTTTCACCAAAACTAGCTCCGTTCTGAAGATGATTAATCAGGACGGACTAAAGGCAGCGCAGGGTCTTGCGCCAATCAGCGTGATGATGGATCAGATGGGGATGCAGGGCGAGTCGGCGGGTAACGCGCTTCGAAAAGTTATTCAGTCAGGCCTTAATATTAAGAACGTTAAGGGCGTTAACAAAGTTCTGGCGAGCCAGAAACTTGGCATCAATCTCGATTTTACCAACGGGAAGGGCAGCTTTGGTGGGCTCGACAATTTGTTTGCGCAATTGAGCAAGCTTCGCAAATTGACCGATGTTAAACGTACCGGTGTTCTGAAGGCCCTATTTGGTGATGATGCAGAAACCCTTCAGGTCGTGAATGCCCTGATCGATAAAGGCAAAGATGGCTATGACCAGATTCAGCAAAAAATGAATCGGCAGGCCAGCCTGAATAATCGAGTTCAGGCCCAACTGGGGACTCTCACCAACCTCTGGGAGGCAATGACAGGTACAGCCACTAATGGCCTCGCAGCCATTGGCGGGGCTTTTTCCGGAAACGCGAAGGAAATAACAACCTGGCTAGGGGACCTGGGTGAACGTTTTACAAAGTTTGCTGATGAGAACCCCAGAGTAATTCGCGGTGCTTTTGGATTAGCTGCTGGCTTGGCTGTTTTGAAGTTGGGGTTTATGGGAGTTGGCGGTGCAATTAGCATGGTAAGTCGAATCTTATCAATGAGCCCCATTGGCATGATCGCTACCGGGATTGCGTTAGCCGCCGGACTGATTATCTCCAACTGGGATGTAGTCGGTCCTTATTTCAAAAAACTATGGGGATTTGTTCAGCCCATATTTTCTGAATGGATGCGCTGGGCGAAGTTGGCTTTTGACTGGTCTCCACTGGGCTTAGTAATAAATAACTGGGGGCCAGTGGTGCAGTGGTTTCAGGATATGTGGGCAAAGCTGAAACCTATAGTTGAGTGGTTTACCGACGGCGCCAGTGATACCGTCGCCGCTGCGAATGCTGCGAATGCTGCGAATGCTGCGAATGCTGCGAATGCTGCGCAGTGGGGAGCGGGTGGTTACGGTGCTTATGGCGCAGGGGTGGCAAGTTCTGGCTACAACCCATACCAGATTAAGCAGGGCGCTGCTGCTCAACCTCAAGGAGAGGTTACCGTTAAGTTTGAAAATGCTCCGCCAGGCATGAAGGTGACTGAGACCCGAGCGTCGGGGATAGATGTAAACCATGATGTGGGTTATACCAGAATAGGGAGGACAGGAATGGGTGGTTAGATTTTCAATTGGAAATAATCTGAAATGCGATGTTATGATTTTATCCTCAATATCTGATGGATAAAAAAATGTCATATATCGATTCAAACTTAGTCGGCAATGAAGAAGTGGTTTACCGTGGGCATGTTACTTTGTGGGCTTGGTTGCCATGGGTAGTATGGGGCTTAATTTTAGGTTTCACTACTCTCATAGGGTTCGTTCTGATTCCTTTAGGTTATTTTGTCTTGCGTTCAAATGAGGCTGCGATAACTAACAAGCGGTTGATCGCTAAGTCCGGCTTAATCAAGAGAGATACTGTAGAAATTCCTATCAGGAAAATTTCGAGCCTGCAGGTTAAGCAGGGGATATCTGGGCGTTTGCTGGGTTATGGATCTCTTATTATCAGTGATACCGGAGCTGTTCACGCTCCAATCCGCTTTATCAAAGATCCAATGAAGTTCAGGCAGCGTTTCTTTGAACTTCAGGAAGAGATAGAAAATAAATAATCTTAAATAAACCCGCCAATCGGCGGGTTTTTTGTTTCTGGAGATGGTATGGCGTGGAAAGACCGATTGCAAAACGCCTCGTTTCGCGGCGTCCCGTTCAAAGTTGAGGATGAAGACTCCACCGGCGGGCGCCGGGTTGAAACCCACGAATACCCGAATCGTGACAAACCGTATACAGAGGACCTCGGTAAGGCAACATTCCGCGCGTCCATTACAGCTTATGTGATCGGGGATGACTGTTTCGAACAGCGCGATGCGCTGAAGGAAGCGCTGAATAAACCGGGTCCCGGCACGCTGATTCATCCAACCTTTGGTGAGATCAGCGTTTGTGTTGATGGTGAGATCAGGGTCAGCACAAGAAAGGAAGAGGGCCGCATGGTCCGCTTTGACCTCCGGTTCGTTGAGGCCGGTGAACTGGCTTACCCGACATCAGGTGCGGCAACTGCCCAGATACTCGGGTCCTCATGCTCCGCGCTGGACAGCTGCATCAGTGATGCGTTCGACGGGTTTGGCATGGATGGCATGGCTGATTTTGTGCAGCAGGACGTTATTGGACAGGCCAGCGGCATGGTTGGCTACGTCTCAAACGCCATGAAGATGATCGACGATGGCGTGTCTGCTGGATCGCGTCTTCTCCAGGGTGATATTTCGGTGCTGCTGCCTCCTCCGTCATCAGGGAAGGGTTTTATTGAGTCGCTGCAAAAAATGTGGCGAACGGGCAACCGGCTGTACGGCAACTCTGCCGATCTGCTCACGATGGCAAAAGCTCTTTCGGGTATCAGCCTTGGAAAAGACCTGGCACCCAGGGGAGTGTGGAAAACCGACAGCCAGAGCACCAGATCCAAAACAGAGCAGCGAAACTATGTTGCGAGTGCGATCCGTACTACAGCCTTAAGCGAGGCGGTTTACACCGTAACGAGACTTCCCGCTCCGTCTGCTGTGACAGCTGCCGGCTCCTCCGGTCAAAGTACTGCGATAGTGGCGAATGTCTCTCATCCGGCGCTGATCAACGCGCCAGCGAACACCGTCACTCCTGATGCTCCGTCGTGGGATGAACTCACTGTAGTTCGCGACACCCTGAACCAGGCAATCGTGAAAGAGATGGAGCGGACGACTGACGATCGTGTCTTCACTGCACTGCGCCGTCTAAAGGCAGATCTGAATGCCGACCTGACGCAACGCCTGAGGCAAACAGACAGAACCATAACGGTACTGCCCGTGGGAATAGAGCCTGCCATCGTTCTGGCGGCGCGTATCTACGACGACGCCAGCCGCGCAACCGAAATTGTCCAGCGCAACGGTATTGCGCACCCCGGATTCGTACCTTTGCAGCCACTTAAATTGTCGACGCGCCAGCTGGCGTGGCGGGTTAACCAACTTGCTGATCAGGACCAGCTCTATGCGGTTAAGACCAGCGACTGGTTGCGGTGGGCGATCGCAGTGGAGAAAGCCTGTTCATTAGGATTTTAGGAGTCAACATGTCCCAGTTTACTGAAGGTGATTCAGCGGTTAATCGCCTGAATGCAGCCGTTTCGGCATTTGAAAAAGTATTGACTGAGCCGGAAGGTAAAGTGATCGAAATGCCAATAGGCGCAGATCAACCAAGCCTTGCCGAAAGGTTGAAGCGCGCTATTGATGCCGTCACTGTAAAACCGGCCCAAGCTGCGGCGCAGGCATCTGCAGCTGCTCAGCAAGCCCTTACCGCGCAGCAGGCAGCCGCGCAGAGTGCTGTTGATGCTGCGAACTCAGCCGTCGCCACCGGATACGTCGCACCACCATTCCCGGACGTCTGGGCTCCGCTCAATGATGATCTGCGGCTGCTGGCCGGGTTTGCGCCAGCGGACATTATTCCCGGCACCAGTTACACGCTACCAACAAAGTCATTGACGCTCACCCGGGCAACCACGGCGACATATATCGATAAATCAGGGGTATTACAAACGGCTGCAATTAATGAACCAAGGTTTGAACGTGACGGTTTATTGATGGAAGGTACAGCCACGAACCTTGCGCTGAACTCTGGTGACTTTGGCAACGCGTATTGGCCAAAGGCCCGGGTAACCACCACGCCTGGATTTACAGCGCCTGACAATAGTGCGAATGCGGTTAAGTTAATACCAACTGCGGAAGAAGCATCGTCTCACTATATTAGTAAGCCATTTAATGTGACAGCTGGCAATGCTCACGGTTGGAGTATTTTTGTTAAAGCGGGTGAGTATACAAAATGCAGACTTAACTTCTCTGGGTCAGCCGTGACCAACAATATGAGCTGCGATTTCGACTTGATTGCGGGAACGGCTACGGGTGTCACATCGGACGGTTTACCTACAATTACAGCACTGGGGGACGGCTGGTATCGTATTTCAGCGAGAACTGAAACAATAGCAGCAAACGGCACTGTTAACGCAAACATCTGGGTCATGGATCAGAATACAACTACATTTGCTGGCGATGGTGTTAAAGGCATTTACATATGGGGAGCCCAGTTCGAAGTAGTTCATACAACCAGTTATATACCTACACTTTCTTCTACAGTCACAAGAGGAGGGGAAGCATTAAGCATTCAACCATCATGTAATGTTGGTTATAAACTTGTTGGCGATCTATTTAATAGAACTTTAGCGTTAGAGTTTTCTGTAGATTCATTTTCCCCAATTGGGGCAGGGTACTTTAATGTGCTGAATGTTGTTGGCGTCTCCTATGACGTTCCTTTAAGGACGGTTTCGACATCTTTAAACTCCCTCAGAAGTAGTGGCGGAATACTCCCAACGATAAACGTAACGTATCCATTCTATAAACAGATATTTGTGCAAACAATCGACACGACAAACAAACTCACAGCTTATTTTGGGGGGCAAACTGGCACAAGAACCGGGCCTCCTTCAACGTTAACGGGAAGTCCAACTTCTTTAATTTTCTCCACAACGAATTCACTTGTTTATCACATACGTAATTTTCGTATCTGGCACCGCGTACTTTCCGATATCCAAATTAAAGGACTCCTCTGATGAAAGATTTATATCTGCGCTTCGCTGACGCCGACGAAATGCGCGCACAATTAATTGAGGCGGGGTTTGCGGTCGATGAGGAACAGGGCATTTTATATCATCCCGATATTTGCCTGGATGTGGTCGGTATTATTACGACCAACATCGGTGAAGGAGAGTCGTTGGAATATATAGCCGAGCCCGGCTATCACGTAAACCTGCGCGTTATAAACGATGATCTTGATTTATCTCCTCTGGATGAATTTGCTGTGTCCCCAAAAACACCTACTCGCGTCTGGGCCTGACTATGAACGACAACGTTACACTGCGAGTAAATGGCCGGGAGTGGGGCGGCTGGACATCAGTCAGGATCGGCGCTGGCGTGGAGCGACTGGCCCGGGACTTCAGCGTTGAAATTACCCGGCAGTGGCCCGGTGAGAACGGCGATACTCTCCGGCCAAGAGTGAAGGGAGGCGACCGGGTAGAGGTTTTGATAGGCAGCGATCTGGTGATCACTGGCTGGGTAGAGGCGACTCCGGTTCGCTACGATTCCCGCTCTGTCCGCGTTGGAATCAGCGGGCGCAGCCTGACCGCAGATTTGATCGACTGCGCCGCAGAACCGACGCAATTCAACGGGCAGTCGCTGGTTCAGGTAGCCGCTGCACTGGCTAAGCCGTTTGGTATTGAAGTCGTCAATACCGGCGCACCCACTGACGTTATTCCTGGCGTGCAGCCGGATCACGGCGAAACGGTTATCGAGGTACTGAATAAGGTGCTGGGCCAGCAGCAGGCGCTGGCCTATGACGATCCAAAAGGACGCCTGGTGATTGGCGGGATAGGGGCTACGCGGGCGCATACTGCGCTCGTTCTCGGCCAGAACATTATTTCCTGTGATACCGAAAAAAGTATCAGAGACCGTTTCTCAACGTATCAGGTTTCCGGTCAGCGCGCCGGTAATGATGACGACTTCGGCGCGGCTACCACAACCGCTCTCCGGGCGAAAACAGAAGATGCCGGGATCGGGCGGTACCGGCCAATGGTCGTTCAGCAGACTGGACAGGCGACAGGGGCCAGTTGCATTGCCCGGGCTGATTTCGAAGCGCGCCAGCGCGCCGCGCGAACTGACGAGACAACGTACACCGTATGGGGGTGGCGCCAGGGTGACGGCTCTCTCTGGCAGCCTAACCAGCGTGTGATCGTTTTTGACCCCGTCTGCGGGTTTAACAATCGCGAACTGCTGATTTCGGAGGTGTCATTCACCAAAGACAGCAACGGCACGATCACCGAATTGCGCGTCGGCCCGCCTGATGCGTACCTGCCAGAACCCGCCGATCCTAAACGGCGGAAAAAGAAAAAAGCCGCGGAGGCCCCTTTCTGATGCGTAACTTTCAACAATTTCAGCGGCAGCTACTTAGTCTGATTTGCCGTGCTGTGGTCGACAGCGTTAAGCCTGGTTCTAAATGCCAGACCGTGGATGTTGAGCTACTCGCAGGTGAGCAAAAGGGCGGCATTGAGCATCTGGAGGCGTACGGGTTTACATCACACGCGAAGCCAGGTGCAGAAGCTCTGATTCTGTTTCCTGCCGCTGATCGCTCACATGCAGTAGCGGTCGCCGTGTCTGATCGCCGCTATCGCATCCGGTCACTTAAGCCCGGTGAAGTCGCCATTTATGACGATCTGGGGCAGTCAGTCACGCTGACGCGCAGCGGTATCGTCGTCGACGGCGGCGGAAGTACCATTACCTTCCGGAACGCACCAAAAGCCCGGTTCGAAATGGACATCGAATCGACAGGCCAGATCAAAGACCATTGCGATACAACCGGCGTCACGATGGCGGAGATGCGTCTTACCTACAACGGCCATAAACACGAAGAGAACGGTAACAAAACAGACGCGCCGGACAAACAAATGGGGGCGTAAATATGGACCTGTGGCTAACCGTAAACGGGGTAAGTGTTTCAGCGAGTGCCCCAATGGATTTACTCACCCGCGCTGTCGTGATTTCACTATTCACCTGGCGCCGCGCGCAGCCGGATGATAATGCCGATCAGCCTAATGGATGGTGGGGCGATACCTGGCCGGCTGTTCAGAACGATCGTTACGGCTCGCGTCTCTGGCTTCTCCAGCGTCAGAAGCTGACCAATCAGACCGCGCTGATCGCCAGGACGTATATCAACGAAGCGCTGCAGTGGATGATTGACGACGGCGTTGTTTCAAAGATTGATCTCCTCATTCAGCGTACCGGCATCAACGAACTGGGTAACAGCATAACGCTGTGGCGCTACAACCAGCCCACGACGATTTCTTTTGACGATCTATGGAGTGCGATCACTAATGGCTGACAGCGAATTCCAGCGCCCGACGCTGGCCGAAAATATCAGCATGCTCCGCACCGACCTCTTTTCCCGCGCGAGCGACACCATCAGGCGTATGGATGAAGACGTGAGGGCGAAAGTGTATGCGGCCGCTCTACATACTGTGTACGGCTACATCGATTATCTGGCGCTGAACATGCTGCCGGATAAATGCGATGAAGCCTGGCTGGAAAGGCATGCCGCCATGAAGCGCTGCCCCCGGAAAACACCCACGGCCTCGGCCGGGTTTATGCGCTGGGATGGCGTGACGAACGGCATTACGGTTAAGGCCGGCGCTGTCATTCAACGCGACGACCTGATTCAGTACACCACCACAGCGGACGCGACCAGCGCGGGCGGCGTTCTGCGCGCGCCAGTGGTGTGCAGTGTGACCGGGCGCGTAGGTGAGATTGACGATGGCGCTGCGCTGTATCTGGTAACGCCTGTGAATGGCCTGCCGTCTTCTGGCGTGGCTGACTCTGTTGCTGGTGGATTCGATATTGAAGAACTGGAGACCTGGCGCTCCCGCGTTCTGGAGCGTTACTACTGGACACCATTAGGCGGTGCGGACGGTGATTATGTCGTATGGGCTAAAGAAGTGCAGGGCATAACCAGGGCCTGGACCTACCGGCACTGGATGGGGGCCGGTACGGTTGGCGTGATGGTGGCCAGTGATGATCCCATCAACCCTATCCCCGATACCGCGACTGTTGCAGCGGTAAAAGCCCACATTGCTCCGCTTGCACCTGTTGCCGGGGCCGATCTGTATCCATTCGCGCCAGTTGCCCACAACGTTGATTTCAGGATACGCCTGACACCTGACACGCCTGAAGTCCGGGCGGCGGTGACAGCGGAGTTGCGCTCGTTTCTGTTGAGGGACGGTTACCCTGAGGGTGAACTGGAGCTATCCAGGATAAACGAGGCTATTTCCATTGCTGCAGGCGAGCACAGCCATGTTCTGGTGGCCCCGACTGCCAATATTTTGATCGCGAAAAACGAACTGGCCATACTGGGGACGCTCGCATGGACGTGACTGATGACGACTATATCAATTTGATGTCAGCGCTACTGCCACCTGGTCCGGCATGGTCCGCTGACGATCCGGCAATTATCGGCGCGGCCCCCTCTTTGCGACGGGCTCACCAGCGGGCCGATGATTTGATGCTGGAGGTTGATCCGCGCACCACCACCGAGCTGATAAACCGCTGGGAAACATGTTGCGGCCTTCCAGACGAATGCATTCCCACTGGGACGCAAACACTGCAGCAGCGGCAGAACAGGCTAGACGCAAAGGTAAATTTAATCGGTGGCATCAACGAGAGGTTTTATCTCGATCAGCTGGCTGCTTTGGGTAAGCCAGGAGCGACGATAACCCGGTACAACAAGGGCCCGTTTAAATGCACCTCCGCCTGCACTGAGGCCGTGTATTCCACCGAATGGCGTTACTACTGGCAGGTAAATATGCCAGCCGCTACGGATGCCACCTGGATGACATGTACAGATGACTGCGACACACCAGTTCGTTACTGGGGCGACACGGTTGCTGAATGCGTAATTAGCAAACTCTGCCCGTCCCACACCTACGTACTTTTCAAATATCCTTAACCGGAGAAATTATGCATCGTATCGACACACTTACTGCGCAGAAAGATAAATTTGGCGTGGGAAAGAACGGTTTTACCCGTGGTAATCCGCAAACAGGCACACCAGCTACTGATCTGGATGACGATTACTTTGACATGCTGCAGGAAGAATTAGCCGGTATTGTTGAAGCGGCTGCAACCGCGTTAGATAAATCAAAACGCAACCAGGTCTTAACTGCGCTGAAGGCATTGTTTCTGGCCCGTACAAACATAGGCGTTGGCGCGGGCCAGGTGCCTGACATGAGTGCTTTCGCATCATCATTGGCTGTAAATGGATATCAAAAGTTGCCTGGTGGTTTAATTATCCAGCAAGGCATGGCGACGCCGACTGTTAGCGGTGTATTTGTTAGTTTTCCCATACCATTCCCGCAAGGTCCGTTTGTCGTCACCCTCGGGGCTGCAGGTAGTTCTGGTGCGTTTCTGGCCGCGAATAATTATCAAAAAAATGGTTTCACTTTTAACGCAGATAAAGCCCCGGGCGTTCCTCAGGCTTATATCGCTTTGGGGGTATGATGAATATCTATAAATATGATCCGGCTACAAACGCATTCTATCCATATAGCTTGAAAGAGAGTTATGAGGCAACAGGGTCATGGCCTGAAGCAGGGGTGGATGTAGATGAACAAACCTACTCAGCGTTCCTTGTCGCACCAGAGGGAAAGATAAGGGAAGCCAATGAAAATGGGTATCCGTCCTGGGCCGATATTCCACCACCGTCTCATGAAGAACAGGTGGCCGCTGCTGACGCGGAAAAGCAAGGGAAGATTGATCAGGCAAATACCTTCATCAACAGCAAGCAGTGGCCGGGAAAGGCGGCAATCGGTCGTCTGAAGGGCGATGAGTTAGCCCGGTATAACGAGTGGCTTGATTACCTGGATGCTCTGGAGGCGGTAGACGTCACCACTGCGCCTGATATTATCTGGCCGGAACAGCCGGCTGTGTAAACCTCCCTGATCTGCAACTCCTTTAAAACCACTATTTATAAAACAGTAAAAGGAGTGCAGATCATGATCAGGCGAGTCAATGTTAACGCCACAGTTACGATATCCATACAGTGGTCATCAAGGAATTTTTAAATAAAGCCCCAAAGGGGCTTTATTATCTAAAGAATTGTACCAAGCTTCGGCTTTATTATTTCTTCAGCAGCATAAACAGACGCTTCTTGAGTTAGATGTCCATAGTCTACCGCTGTCAACTCACCGCTTGAAAGGCGAGCCAGGCAGTGGTTATATCCGGCTTCCTTATGGCAAAGCTTGTCAGTCGCAGATATGTAAATAAATCCAGCATCATTTGCAATGCTTTTCATGTATAAATCTGATTTAAATGGCCTTTCACTTAGCCCTTCATCAGTTACATACTGATCTTTTCCTTTCCAGTGAGTGGACTTGATTATCACTTTTGGAAGCGATGGGTCCCATTGTGGCAATGGCCCCATAACAACCACATTCTTCACTCCGAAGCCTTTTAAAGTTAGAACTATCTCTTTCCAGTTGGTCAATTCATGGTTATCGTGCTGAGCGATAATCACCGTAGTAGGCTTGATTTTTTCTATACTCAAGAGGGCTACTTTATTTGAGCTATCGCAGGCCACCTTAAAGTCGCCAGTTTGTATTGTAGAATCACTTAGGGATGGATAGCACCCTGCAGAGGTTTTTTGATAAAAAGGAACCCTCCCATTGAGCAATGTTCTTATACCCAAAGACCATGCCTCAGCATGAGAATCCCCCCACAAGAAAACTCCACCATCTCCGCTCTTGGTTATGCATTCAGGAGATACTTCTAAGCTCTTTTTAACAGTCAAAGATTCATAAGAATTACACTTTAACCAGTAAGCTTCTTTTAAGTAGTAATGTTTGACCGCATATTCATTCAAGAAAGCCTGTGTCTCTGACGATGCTCCATATCTAAATTTGTAATCAGCACCACTAGAATTTAGAACAAAAAGTGATGGGAATAATGCAACCAAAGCTATATAAATAGGTTTTATCTTCCATAACTTACTTACACTATCAACAGAAATAAATTCTCTTTTTTCAATTGTTATATAACTGATCGCACCAAGAACAATTGACGCCAAAATGCCATAGACAAAGTAATATGAAAGTTGGTTAATGTATAAATATACAACGATGGGCCAGTGCCACAAATAAATTGAATATGACCATTTTCCGATGTAGAAAGAAATTTTGTTTGAGGTTACTTTATTATCATTGCATCCAGCAAGAATAATTAGATAAGCACCTAGAGTTGGCAGTAGAGTATAGTAACCAGGCCACGCCGTTTCTTCTGAAAAAATAAAACAAGATATAATTATTGAGGCTAGCCCAACATAGTAAAGTGGCGCTCTGATACTATCCCTGTTTTTTAATGGGTAAAGATAAGCCAATCCGCCAGCAATCATTTCCCATGCCCTCATCGGTATGAAGTAATAACCTACAGCAGAGTTAGCAAGCGACGCGTAAATGGCTATAGCTAGGCTTAAAGTAAACATCAATATCAAGCTTATTTTTATTTTTTCAATTGATAGTTTTTTTCCTAAACACACTATCATGATTGGGTATATAATGTAAAACTGCCACTCAACAGAAAGAGACCAGGTATGCAGCAGCCATTTTTCATGCGCAGACGTATCAAAATAACCTGTTTCCCCCATATATATCATGTTTGATATGAAGGATATGCTGCCAGCTACATGCCTCCCTAATGTTTTATAATCATTGGGAGTTAAATTAAACCATCCATATATTAATAGGAATAAGCAGAGAATAGAAAGCGCTGGTATTATCCTGTTGGCTCTTGCGCAATAAAACTTAATGATATTGAAACTACCTTTTTCTATGCCACCAAAAATTATTGATGTCATTAAAAAGCCCGATATCACAAAGAAAACATCTACACCCACAAAACCGCCAGGCAACATGGATGGCTTGAAGTGAAAAAGCACCACAGCCATCACAGCTATTGCCCTTAACCCATTAATATCATGCCTAAATTTCATGCATTATTGTTCCAGATATTGAGCGCATCTAAGTAAAGCAAGTACAGAAGACGCCTTCTTGATATTCGTAGGAATAACATTCTATACAGGGGCCAACATTTGTAAACCACTCCAAAGTATCTAAACGTTAAACTTCAATGAGTATTGTCTGATATCATCACATTTTTGACATCTTCCTCGGAGAAGCTTTAGAGATGGCAATGAACAGAAGGGAATTTATAGGTCTTTCTTTAGGTGTGGCAGCCTTGACTGGAGCGGGGATGGGATGGAGCCAAGGACGTGCAGCAAAAAAAGCGATCTCTTTATGGGGGCACTCATTCTTTGGAAACAACAATACATTTTCAAGCAGGTTGATTGAGCACACTGGTTGTAAAGTGTTCAATTTTGGTCTTTCAGGCGCTACCTCTGAAAGCATCGCATTACGTAATGGTGCCTATCATATTAAATACGCCTCGGTAGATGGTGTAATTATGAGTGGCAGAAAAAATTTACTAACTCCCAATGTCCCCGGACCGCTCCGCATGTGGGGGAACTATGCTGCTGATTGGTTTCATCTGCCATGCGAAATTGCTGGGAAGAGCGGGGTTCTAGACTGGAACGGGAAAGAAGTAACATTCACGCCTGACCAGGGTAGCCCCACCACGCCTCTAAGTAAGCCTTTATCACTTGTTATCTATCCAATGACCACCGTCGCTACTGAAAACGTACCCGAGCGGTTCAGCTATCCTGAGCACCCTGAATCCATCTACCTTCTTTGGCTAGGGAGGAACAACTCCACTCAACCAGATGAGATTATGAGAGATGCGAGGGCAATAGTTGCAAGAATGGAGAAGGGGAATAATCGATTTGTTGTCCTCCCAGAATTCCCGGCTACTTATGAGCCAAAAGGGACTAAGGGTGCGGAAGAGATAGCCTTGATCAATCGCCTGTATAAGGAAGCCTGGCCTGAAAACTATTGCGAAATTGACGGGGCTGACTTGCTTCAAAACTTTATGGACCATCACAATCCATCCAACGAACAAGACCTCAAAGACATTGCCAATGGCTTGACTCCATCCTCCCTCAGAGCGGACGAATTACACCCATCCGCTACAAAAAAACCAGATGCTCTGCATGCAGGCACTGAAGTTAATGCTGAATTTGTTGCTAAGTTTCTGAAGGTTAAAGGGTGGGTATAGCTATCAAGGCCATCCAAATTTATATGGGCATCAAGCTAACTTGAGCGATAACGCCGGTTGTTTGTGCTGTATGTATACACAGTGTCATTCCGAGGTTATCATGCCACACAAAATGACATTCACGCCGCATTTGTGGCAGCAATACAGCTAAACCCCAAGGGCTACCGGTGCTTGCGCACTGAAGACTTTATCCGCGAGTTACCAAAGGTTCACTGGCATTTCAGCCGGACCGACGCTAACGAGTGGATACAGCGCTACCAGCCAGATTTTACGGATAAGACAACTGACGGAACCGACAATCACTACTGGATCCTTCGTCTGGTAAACAATCAGGTGCTGCTGATCCTCAGCGGCGGGCGTACGCAGTTCGCTAAGCTCAGAGGCAAAGCTTTAATCACGGAGACGGCGAGGCGATCGAGCGGGACGCGGCTGAAGAGGTCGAGGTTATGGGGCAGGGTGACGTTCTTCATCAACAGTACAGACGCTGATGACATTCCGGTGTAAAAAGTGGTTATCAAAACTCTTAGCCAGCATCGCAAAAACAAGGGGTTATAAAGAAGGTCAAATAAGCCCTCAAAACTGATTTTGCATTATCATTCTAATATAAAGTAATGGCTTACAATGATTGCGTGGAACTACTGTTGCGTCATATGGAATGGTTCGAAGCCGCAGACCTGATCGTTAAAGGTATGGAAGGCGCGATTAACGCTAAAACCGTAACCTACGATTTCGAACGTCTGATGGAAGGCGCTAAACTGCTGAAATGTTCAGAGTTTGGTGACGCGATCATCGAAAACATGTAATCCGGATTCCGGATTAGAGAAAAGGGAGCCTCACGGCTAATGCCGATCGTTTAAGGATCGGTTGACCGATCCGGTGGCTGGTGTAAAAAGGGTTCCATGTTCATCATGGAGCCCTTTTTAAATGGAACTTTCCCAGGCCCTCGGCATTATCAATCTCACCGCCCCCGAAGAGGTCCAGAGTCTTGCCGACCTCCTTCCTCCCGACCTTATTCAGCAGGCCTTTTCCCTCACTGACACGGTGACGTTGCGTAAGCGCAAGCTTCCCCTTGAGTCCATGGTCTGGCTGGTTATTGGCATGGCGATATTCAACAACAAACCCCTGTCCCATATCGTCAACCTGATGGACATTGTTGACCGGACCGGTAGACCATTCACCGCACCCAGCTCCGTGATTGCCCGCCGTAAAACCCTGGGTGAGGATGCCATCCGGGTGCTGTTCGGGCTCACGCAACAGCACTGGCATGAGGAAGCCCGGCACCCGCACTGGAACGGCCTGACGCTCAATGCCGTTGACGGCGTGGTCTGGCGCACGCCCGACACACCGGAAAATGCCGCAGCCTTCGCGAAAGCCGGCAATCAGTACGGAGCACGTGGCTGTCCGCAGGTTCGCATGGTGTGCCTGATGGAGCTGAGCAGCCATCTGCTGCGGGCCAGCGTGATGGACCGCTATGATGTCAGTGAAGTGCGGCTGGCCGCCGGACTGGCGAAGCAGGCTCCGGATAACAGCGTGACGCTGTTCGACCGGGGCTTCTGGTCAGCGGCCCTGCTGCATGACTGGCATCAGACAGGTGAGAACCGCCACTGGCTGCTGCCGCTGAAGAAGGGAACGCAGTATGAAGTGGTGCGCAGGCTGGGTAAACAGGATGAGCTGATAATGCTGAAGACCTCGCCGCAGGCAAGAAAGCAGTGGGAAGGCCTGCCGGATGAACTCACCGTACGGCTAATCAGCAGGAAGGTTAACGGCGTGGAGCGTCAGGTTGTCACGTCGATGACGGATGCGATGCGTTATCCGGCAGCAGACATTGCTGAGCTGTATAAGCACCGGTGGGAAATCGAGCTGGGGTACCGTGAGGCAAAGCAGTACCTGTGCGGCAACCGCTGGACGCTGAGAAGTAAATTACCGGAACTGGTGAGGCAGGAGCTGTGGGGAATACTGCTGACGTACAACCTGGTGCGGTATCAGATGGTGAAAATGGCGTTCAGCCTGAAAGGGGATTACCTGCCGTATCAGCTGAGCTTCAGCGGCTCGGTGGCAGAGATACTGCGGTTGTTAATCGGGCTGCCGTGGTCTTCACCGGGAGCCATCCCGGGTCACCTGAAGCACTTCTACAGTAACGCCGCGATGCTGAAACTACCAGGGAGGCGGGAGCGGAAATATGAGAGAGAAGTGAGACCAAAAAGGTCCAAATACCCCTTTAAAAACAATGCTGGTCACCTTAAGTGACCAGCATTAGCCTCACGGCTCCCTTTTTTATTGAAATACCGTGCGGAACATCGGCACCAGTAACTTATTGCCATATTCGCTCAGGTGATCGTCATCGCGGTAAATCGGTAGACCCGCTTTGCTGCCGGAACAGCGGCCGTCATGGCAGAGATAGGGCAACGGGTCGAGGATTTTTACCCCACACTGACGAGCGGCCTGATCCTGTGCTGCCCATACTGCGGCATTACGCTGATGATACGCCTCCAGGGAGATGAATATTTGTGGCACCGGTTGCCCAAACATCATGGCGCGTGACAGGGTTTTCGGCACGTTGTACATCATTTCTGGCACAGGCCGGGTAATATACACCGTTCTCGCCTGAGCATAAGTGCAGGCGGTTTTGACCAGCTGTGCACTGTAGTGTTTGATAAAGTCCGGGGTGATTGTCCGTTGCGGTTGATCGAAGTAGGCCAGCGGGATATGCATTTTATCTTTTATATTGTGCTCACCGAATGCATAGGCTGAGGTGCGGTTAATGATGATGAGCGGAATGTGCCTGTCGTACTTAGCAATCTCCTGCGCAGCCCATTTGTTAAAACCATAGCAGTCTGCATCTTTGTTGTCCGGGTTTCGGTGAAGATCGTCAATGGTCGGACAGCTGACGTAGCTCCAGTCCAGAACGCCCTCATTGGGGTGCTTCAGCGCTTGTTGTACCGAGGTGATCATCGCGTCGGCATGGCTGTCCCCAATGACGATAGCTTTGATCGTTTCGCCGCCGAAAACGCAGGATGTCGAGGCGATGCCGGACAGGGTAAAACAGGCGTCCTGTCTGGGGTTCACATTCTCAGACTCTCGGGCAATCCTTTCAATGGCGGGATCAATGCGCTCGTCCACGTGCAGAAATCTGGCGCCGACCGCCATCAACCCGGTAAGAAGCAGCGCTGAGCCAAGCACGCACTGCTGCCGGTTGAACGTAAGCTTACCCAGCTCTCTGCGGGTCGGGATTTCGATCCAGCGTAAGGAGAGCTCGCCCAATAGCAGGCTGAATACTATCCCGGCGGCAATCCACAGCGGATTATCCTGCTGGCCGGAGTAAGTCAGCAGGACAACCAGCGGCCAGTGCCAGAGATAAACGGAATAAGAGCTGGCGCCCAGATGGCGCGTCAATGGATTAGCGGTGAGCCACGAATGTGAACGGTGCGCAGCCAGTACCAGCATTGTGCCCGCGACGGGTACCAGCGCCAGGTAACCCGGCCAGCGAAGAGTGGCGTCAAACATCACAATCGCCAGGATAATCAGGATAAAACCGAGCCCTTCCGCCAGCCTGGCCCAGGGACGGATCATCGGGCGCGTGCGGGTTATCCACCAGATCATTCCACCCGCCAGCATTTCCCAGATACGGGCGGGCAGCAGATAAAACGCTGCTCCAGGCCAGCGGCTGCTGGCATATATCGAGACCAGTAATGATGCCAGACCTATTGCCAGCAGGCAGACCTGCGCCCCACGATATCCCCACCAGCGCCACAGTACGATGCATCCAATCGGCAGCAAAATGTAGAATTGCCACTCCACCGACAGCGACCAGGTGTGCAGCAGCCAGGTCTCATGAGCGTCAGCCTCAAAATAGCTGGTTTGGCGCCAGAAGATGAGATTCGAGATAAACAGCAGGGCAGCGGCGGCGTGGGCGGCGAGCGTATGATAATCGGCGGTGGGTAGCCAGAACCAGCCGGGGATGACCAGGCAGGCTAACAACATCATCAGCGCAGGAAGAATGCGTCGTGCCCGGGCGAGATAAAATTCCCACAATGAGAACCTGTTTTGCTCAAGCCCGTTGATAATGATGGCGGTCATTAAAAAACCGGAGATGACAAAAAACATGTCGACGCCGACAAAGCCACCCGCAAAACCAGGAACGTCAAAATGATAAAACATAACGGCCAGCACAGCCCATGCCCGGAGCCCGTTAATGTCATGGCGATACTGTTTAGAAGGAGAGGCGACCTTCCCTGAATGATAACTGGTAGGCATAACTCGTCAGTTCCAACAAACGAAGCGGAAAGGTGAAGAAGTATACGTATCAACCTCTTGGGGTTACAACCGTTCACTTCTCAACCAATGCGTGCAGCCCATTAATACTGATAATATTCTAGATTTCAATTACTTCAGAGGAGGAAAAACCATGATCGATGAGACTGATATTCGTCGCGTTGTAGCAGGTGAGATTTCCGAAGTAACGCCCTCAATCCTTGCAGAGCTTGCCAACGAACTGCTCTCCCTCCGTCAGGAGAACGCCCGGCTGAAACAGCTTCTCGCCCGGGAAGTGAAGCTCCCCTGGACCAGCGCCAGTCCAGTGTGCGATATCGAAGCCGGATACGCCGCAGGGGTTACCGACAGCAAAGAGGCGATACGCCGCGCAGGGTTTTTGATCGAAGGGGATGATTAAAGCGAAGAACCCGGCGGGTGCCGGGCCTGCTCACATTAAAACCAGTTAAATTTGTCAGAAAGGATCAGTAACAAGGAACTGGCACAAACAAGGTTAATACAGACCACGAATCGACTGGAAACGTTCATGTTATCAACACCATTCTGCTTATGAATGAATTGTGCTAATAAGCGTAATAGCAAATAGCGGAACGATCAAATCAGACGGGCAGGGCAAAAAAAAGCCCACGTAACGTGGGCAAGTAATACTGGAAGCAATGTGAGCAATGTCGTACTGAATACCTGAGTGATTTGCTCAACTATTCAGTGTTGAGAAAGATAATATTTCTCATTAACGATTACAACCCCAATTTTTGTGCGGAACGTCGGTTAATCGCTTTTTTCTTAAATTTCTCTCGTGATGGCTATCACAAACTTGCAATTCTGAATCCTGTGCTAAGCTTTGTGTGTATTTGATTTGACGACAAAAACCATACAGAGAGGAAAGCAGCTATGGGAATCATATCCTGGATTATCTTTGGGCTTATCGCGGGTATTCTGGCTAAGTGGATCATGCCGGGCAAAGATGGCGGTGGATTCATCGTTACGGTCATACTGGGTATCATCGGCGCCGTGGTCGGCGGCTGGATCAGTACCCTCTTCGGTTTCGGCAGAGTTGATGGCTTCAACTTCGGCAGCTTTATGGTCGCGGTGGTTGGCGCACTGGTTGTGCTGTTTATCTACCGTAAAGTAAGAAGCTAAACCGACGCTTCAGACAAAAAGACCGCCGACAGTGGCGGTCTTTTTGCATCGGTCACCACCAGCCCAGCTGGCTACCCGCAACGGCCGCGATGGCGACAATCAGCATAATAATGGTCGTTTTTCTCACTTATCCCCCGGGCGCAGCGTAACCGCCGACAAAAAACCACGTTAAAAAGATGACCGCCGTGATGAAAATCACGATCGGGAACAGAATACCAAGCCGCATGTTACCACCTGTCCTGAAATGCAAAACCCGTCGAGTGTACGGGGTTAATCAATATTGAGAAAGGGCGTTTTGAGTTTGCCTTTCTTATCGTTGTACATGGCGGCATCGGCTGCCCGCAGCGCGCCGTCAGCATCGAGTTCGGCAGGATCCACCTCAATTACGCCGAGACTGGCACCTGGATAGACGAGATGCACATCTCCCAGCCAGTATTCCCCGGCAATCTGTGCGCTCAGCTGCGTTTTCACCACGTTTAATGAGGTCTGCTCGCCGCTCTCCCGATCCTGGCAAAGACAGGCAACCAGAAATTCATCCCCGCCAAGCCTGCCCACGATATCATCATCGTCCCGTCCGTCGTTCAGGCGCTTGCCCACCTCAATCAGAAACTGGTCGCCCGCCTCATGACCAAAGCGATCGTTGATTAGCTTGAAATCATCCAGATCGATATAGGCGATAATGGCGTTGCGGTTCAAATGGCGCGCCAGAGAGAAGAGGGTGGTGAGATTCTCAAAGATGGCGCGGCGGTTCGGCAGGCCGGTCAGGGCATCGGTATAAGAGTAAGCAATCAGCGCGGCGTTGGCTTCGCGCAGCTGTCTGACCAGCGACTCCTTCTCGATGTTCTGGGCGATAAGCCCGGCGAAAAGCTTTAAGACGTGCTCGCCGCGCTCGCTCAGCTGGTGCTTGCTGGAGCTGGCGGCGCACAGGGTGCCGTACAGGGAACCATCTGCAAGATGAATCGGTATGCTCATGTAGGTGGTAATACCCAGCGCTTTAGCCGCATCACAGTCACCCCAGTGCTCGGCCACGTTGTTGCTGAAGAAGCAGTCGGAATCGATCGCCCGCTTACACAGGGTCTCGCCCCAGGGAACGCTCAGCCCTTCCGGGATCTGCATCTGTTTGCTGTTTCGGGCATACAGAATATGCTGCAGGCGGGCATTAATATCGACTTTGGTAAGGTAGGTCGACTCCATGTCGGTGACCACTTCAAGCATTTCGAGCAGCTGACGCACCAGGCTCTCAAGCGATTGCTCAGTGCTGAGCGTTTCTGAAACACGGGCAAGAATAATATCCGACATGGCGCTGCTCAACTCCCTACAGAAGACCTCTGTACCTGTCTGTTTTGCTGAAAGATTCGACTACGGGTAGTAGAACATGAATTGACGACATTTCATATATTCTGGCGTGGAACAGCAAATGTGGCGGGTAAAAAAATCCCCGGCGCGGGCCGGGGAAAAGTACATCTTGATTACGGAATGATGTTCTCTGGTCAATGTGAGAACAGAGCCACTCTAGCAACGAAACATGTCATCAATACTAACAAGTACACATCAAATGGACATGTTTTTTATCAATATATACAACTTGTTACTGTTTTTGTTGCAGCCCATTATTTTTTAAAAAAAATGGACCAAAAAATGTTCGCAGTCCATTTTTTGCTCAATGCTTTAGAGGCATTGCTATGTGCAGCGCAGATGTAAGCCGTAAGTACTAGTACGTTAAAAGATGGGGGAACAGGTAAGTGTCAATGCACGACTATTGTTCACTAAAAGTAGCTTTTATGCTTTGATTGGGATGCGTGAATCAGATACATGCACTAAGCAAATTCATTCAGATGCTCAGGTTGAGACTGGTGACTCCAGCTGAAGCTAATACTACTTACAGACACACTGGAGCTAACAAAACTGCAGCTTCTTTCGCAACGTTATCTAACGAATCCCAGGCTTATCAGGAAGAGCAAGCCGTTCCGAATGAAGTCTGGTTGCGTTTATGGCCATCAAAAGATTTAGCATGACCTGTTTTACAGGCAACAGTACGGTGTTGATAGGAAGAAAATTCCTTCCGGGACTTTATAAATAAATAGGGTGAACGGTTAATGCTATTTAATTTATTGATATTTAGTTATGAATCATCAAAACACCCCAACTTATCAACAAATTTCTCAAAAATAATCCTATGAAAGTTAATTCTGAAACGGAGAATCAAACACATTTACCATTCTTTCTCTGAAGCGTCCTAGGAATTGCAACACTTCAGTATGTGTGTGTTCAGAAAGTGACGGGGAAGATAAAGTAACTTTGTCAGTTATTGGAATGTTGCGAGAAAAGATAAGTTTTTGAAAGTCCCTAATAGGAGATGAAGTTAAGCCAAGCCCCTCAAGGGTAATTCCTGTATTCGTCTGGGTAGGATGTTTATCCATCGCATCAAAAACTACTATACATTCAGGCACATCCTCTTTAAGTCGGTGAGCAAACTCAGTCAATTGAGGTTCAGCAAAAGTATATAACCACGCTTCTTGGTTGGACGCTTTGTTGATTCTTAAAATTCGGCCCAACACTTGACGGAAATAGAGCTCGGTTTTAACTCTGCTTAAATGGCAGCAAACCTGTAGTCTTGGAATATCGGTGCCTTCACTGACCATTCCTACACTGACAATCCACTTTATCGAGTTGGCCCTGAAGTCTTCAATCGTTTTTACTGCCTTCGGGTCTTTGTAAGATACCAGCACTGCTGACTGGTTAAAGATGCCCTTGAGGATATGCAAAATAAGCAAAGCATGTTGCACTGATGAGGCCACTATCAAACCGCCAGCATCAGGATTGTCTTCGCGGATCGATTCAAGCCGGGATATTGCCAGACTGAGTACGTGTTTCATTGCCGAATCATTTGTAATGACAGCATGATAAGTGATATCGGAATGGCTCAGTAAGTCCTGTAGGCTTTTAAATATTTTTTTATCTTCATCATCCTCAGAGAGGACTAAATGCTCATTATCAACCAGAACAATATTAGGAACTCGGCAGACATGGTCTCGTGTTGCTTCTTTCAGACCATAGGCAAAGTCACACTGAATTCTTCCTTCAGGATCGCTGTAACGTGCCATGACAATAGGGGTTTTATCAGAACGCCAGGGTGTGCCTGTTAATGCCAGCGTAAATGCAGCATGGTTCTGTATATTGAGGATAATCTCTTCACCCCAGCTATTCGCGTTCTCAAGAGAACTACCAGAACAATGGTGGACTTCGTCAAAAATTACCAGCACGCGGTTCCGCTTCAATAGACTCCAGAAATCCTTGTTAAAGAAAAGCATACTTTGATAAGTGTAAGAACAACCCACTGACCTGCTCCCCGTTGATTAGTACACCCCGATGTTAGTAATGTCTTCATAAGCCACATGAGGACATCCCCATGAAGAAGCGTTTTTCCGACGAACAGATCATCAGTATTCTCCGCGAAGCCGAAGCTGGGGTACCCGCCCGTGAACTCTGCCGCAAGCATGCCATTTCCGATGCCACGTTTTACATCTGGCGTAAGAAGTATGGCGGTATGGAGGTGCCTGAAGTTAAGCGCCTGAAGTCGCTTGAGGAAGAGAACGCCAGACTCAAGAAGCTGCTTGCCGAAGCCATGCTGGATAAAGAGGCGCTTCAGGTGGCTCTTGGGCGAAAGTACTGACGACAGACCAGAAGCGGGAAGCCGTGATGTTGATGTGTGATGCGACCGGTCTGTCGCAACGTCGTGCCTGCAGGCTTACAGGTTTATCCCTGTCGACCTGCCGCTATGAGGCTCACCGTCCGGCTGCTGATGCGCATTTATCAGGGCGCATCACTGAGCTGGCACTGGAGCGCAGGCGTTTTGGCTACCGTCGTATTTGGCAGTTGCTGCGCCGTGAAGGGCTTCATGTTAATCATAAGCGCGTGTACCGGCTTTATCACCTCAGTGGCCTGGGCGTAAAACGCAGAAGACGTCGTAAAGGGCTGGCAACAGAACGTCTGCCGCTGCTCCGTCCGGCGGCGCCCAATCTGACCTGGTCGATGGATTTCGTCATGGACGCACTTTCCACCGGTCGCAGGATCAAGTGTCTTACCTGCGTCGATGATTTCACAAAGGAATGCCTGACGGTCACTGTTGCCTTTGGGATTTCAGGCGTTCAGGTCACGCGTATTCTGGACAGCATTGCACTGTTTCGAGGCTATCCGGCGACGATAAGAACTGACCAGGGGCCGGAGTTCACTTGCCGTGCACTGGATCAATGGGCCTTTGAGCATGGTGTTGAGTTGCGCTTAATCCAGCCGGGCAAGCCAACGCAGAACGGATTTATTGAGAGCTTTAACGGACGATTTCGCGATGAATGTTTGAATGAGCACTGGTTCAGCGATATCGTTCATGCCAGGAAAATTATTAATGACTGGCGGCAGGATTATAACGAATGCCGCCCGCACTCCACGCTGAATTATCAGACACCGTCTGAATTTGCAGCGGGCTGGAGAAAGGGTCATTCTGAGAATGAAGATTCCGACGTTACTAACTGAGTGTTGTATCTAATCGTGGGGGCAGGTCAGTCAGCCTCCACTTTTGCAGTGCGGTATTGTTTTGTACCTCCATGTCTCTTGATCACCCGGCTAATCGTTGAGGGGGCTCTTGATAAGTGTTGAGCTATCTCCCTAATGCTACGTTTAGCTACAAGCCCTCTGGATATCTCCTCTCTTTCATCGAGCGAAAGAGCAAGCGGGTGGCACTTCCGGACAACATAACCCGACGGAGATTTTTACGATGAGTACAATGCAAACCACCTGGAAAGGATTGGAACAGGGAGAGGGTGAAATCAAGTGACATAACTTTGACATTCCGATCGCCATTCCGGAAGCCTTTGGCGGCACCGGCCGCGGCGCGAATCCATAAGAACTGCTGAAGGAATCAGAGGCGTCATGCGGCTTTTCAGTGAAGATCCGACTTTAGCTTTTTTCGGATCTGCGCAGGAAAAGAGAAAAAACCGTATAGGCTGAACATATACATTTGCCGGGCATCTGCATGTGTCAGGCATACGCATATCCATCACATCTAACCCCTATGCATATGCTATGCATCTGCATATACTTGGCATATGAGGACGATTTCGGTATTTCAGTATGTCTTTTCATTCGACCTGGCGACTCCAGGAACTGGAGGTAATCATGAGAACAGTTTCTATTTTTAAAAACGGCAACAACCGCGCCATCCGTCTGCCCCGCGATCTGGATTTTGAGGGGGTGAGCGAGCTGGAGATCGTCCGGGAAGGGGACAGCATCATCCTGCGCCCCGTCCGGCCGACCTGGGGCTCTTTCGCACAGCTGGAAAAGGCAGACCCGGACTTTATGGCGGAGCGCGAGGACGTTGTCACCGACGAAGGACGATTTGATCTGTGAACAAAACCTATATGCTGGACACCAATATCTGCTCATTCATCATACGCGAGCAGCCGGAAGCCGTTCTGAAGCGTCTGGAGCAGGCGGTGCTGCGCAACCAGCGCATTGTGGTCTCGGCCATCACCTACTCCGAGATGCGTTTCGGTGCCACCGGCCCGAAGGCCGCTTCGCGCCACATCCAGCTGGTTGACGCGTTCTGCGCCCGCCTCGATGCCATCCTGCCTTGGGACCGCACCGCGGTGGACGCCACTACGGAAATCAAGGTCGCGCTGCGCCTCGCCGGCACGCCGATCGGCCCGAACAATACAGCGATTGCCGGACACGCGATTGCCGCCGGCGCGGTGCTGGTGACGAATAATGTGAGAGAGTTTGAGCGGGTGCCGGGCTTGGTGCTGGAAGACTGGGTTATCGCCTGATACAGGAATGTCCGCTTTGTGCTCATAGCGGACGTATCCGTGAAATTGATAATTACCTGTGTCCGGACCTTATCGAGGAAATCACCGGTATATCAGTCACGTTTACGGACACCTGCGATGCTAAAAAAATAATCGGCCGGGCTGTGGGAATGAAACCCGATAATGTGCTTGATAAATTCTGGCCCCAGATGTCAGCAGAAAAAATAATCACAAGATCAACCTATCATGACGGATTACATGAAAGAGTTGAACTAGTTGAAATCCTGAGAGGTATTGTTTCTATGACGAGTTAATCGGTCAAAAGAAATCTTGCAGACGAGTATACTCCGCACCAGTACAGATGCCAGCATCGCTAAAATAAAAAACCCGAAATAAATCGGGTTTTGATTATTTTACGTTTAACAGGTTCCTGTGCCCAGGAACCCTTTTAATGTACGCTTAATCTGCTTTTCCAACAATCATTATTTTTGACTGCTGAGCCATTTGTTCATTTGGTCTATTTCAGCTTTTTGAGCTTTTATGATGTCCTGTGCAAGCTTCTTCATTTCGGGATCTTTTCCGTATTTAAGCTCAGTTTCAGCCATTGCTATCGCCCCCTCATGGTGTGCGATCATGCCTTTAGCAAACGCTTTGTCAGGGTCAGGTTCCTTTACTGCAGTCATCATTTTTTCATGCATGTCTTTCATGCCAGCCATATATTCGTGCGATGATGCAGATGATGACATTTCTGACATTTTCATCGTTGACGGTTCGGCTGAAATAGCAGGCATGGTCAGTATTAATAATGCAAAAAGGGATGTTTTAATTTTCATGAAATATCTCCTTATATCATTTGGGTACCAAATTATTATAGTTGAGAGTGAGAAAAAAGCCCCCGTCAGGGGGCGAAACAGGAATGTTAACAAGATCCTGTTAAGGAAAATCATGCCAATGAGAGGGTAACAATGCTCGTACTACAGTATGCTTCAGCCAGCGCTGCTCATGCGGCGATGCTTTTCAGCCAGCGCCTGATGTACCCCTGACTGGCCATTCTTCATGGTTTCATGGGCTACTGCCGCTTTTTCATGTTCATCCATAGCGGCGAATGACGTTGATGTGGGGGCACCAGTAGCCGGGGCATGTCCCATCATTTTCTGATGGCTGGCCATCATTTCCTGATGTGCATCCGCAGAGGCGTTGTTCATTGTTTCATGCGCCATAATGGCCTGCTCATGCTGATTCATATCGACCATTTGTGGAGTTACACCCTTGATGGCGGAAGGAGCTGCAGTCGACTGCATCTGATGTGCGGGAGCCTGTGCATTATCAACACGCTCATGAATATTGACGTTTTCGGTGGCCCAGGCTGAGGAAATTAAGCCAAAACCTAAAACAGATGCTAATACGATATTTTTCATAGTAATTCTCCAGTACTGAATTAGTGATGTCAGGTAATTACAGCCATTGCCTTTGATTCATACTGCTTTGACCTTATTTACCAGACTAAAGGGCTGTATATCTGTCTCATGGTGTGTTAATAACGCCCATGTAGATAAAATAATTCAGCCTTCCTGATAACTTGCACTAATTATATCGGATGGCTTCTGTTTAATGCGTGACAGACTGATGACATCTCTGTCATTTTTATTCTTTCTTGTCAGTGGCGAGCGGCCTGGCTCATTTTTTCCAGCCTTGGCACTGATAAGATGAAACGTGTCGAACGTACATCCGATTCCACATGGACCTTACCGTAATGCGCTTCCACAATTGACTTCACAATAGCAAGACCTATACCGCTGCCTTCCCCTTTTCGTTGTCTGGACGGATCTACTCGATAAAAACGGTCAAACAACCTTGGTAAATGTTCTTGAGGGATCGGTTTCCCGGGATTTTCAATCACGAGGTCAAAGTAGTTGTGCTGCTCTCTGATCGAGACGATTATCGCCTGACCTTCCGGTGTATAGCGCAGGGCATTGGATAACAGATTATTGATGGCTCTTCTGAACATCTGGGGATCCCCTTCAACCAGGCAGGGCATCCCGTTAAACTTCAGTCTGATGTTGCGTTCTTCCGCCCATGCTTCAAAGAAATCAAAGACTTTTATAACTTCCGCACTTAAATCAAACATGACCCGATCAGGGATCAGCTGATTGTTATCAGCCTGCGCAAGGAAAAGCATATCGCTGACCATCTTGGTCATCCGGTTATATTCTTCAAGGCTGGAGTAGAGAACATCCTCAAGCTCTTTCTTCGTCCGGTCCTGGCTCAGTGCAATTTCTGTTTGCGTGACCAGATTGGTGATAGGGGTTCTGATCTCGTGCGCAATATCTGCAGAAAAATTTGCCTGGCGGGTAAACACATCCTCAATTTTTTCAATCATATGATTGAAAGAGATCACCAGCTGCTCAAGCTCAATGGGCACGCGTGACGGTTCAAGCCTGGCATCGAGATTTTCGGAGGTAATATTTTTAATGGCATTGCTGACGTTACGCAGGGGGAGATGTCCCTGTCTGACAGCGATTCGAATGATAAGAATAATTATCAGGCTGATTACAACGGCGATCGCAATCAGGTTCTTTTTAAGAGCATCGAGGTAATGAAGATGAAAATCGATGGAAAGACCGATAAGCATTATATAGCTCTGGGGTTTTCCCTGAAATGTTGCTTCCCCTGAAGAGGCGACGATCCTGTATGTTTCCATTTTCATTTCGGACCCAGCGTGCATCGGTCTCGCTGGATCTTCTACCGTCCAGAGAAAAACATCACGTGCGCGACTGTGCGCGCTAAAATCCTCCGTCTTCACGGCCGGGCGTAATGCTCTACCTTGCGCCGAACTGAACAAAACATCCCCCTGAGGATCAAGAAGCAGAACGGCGACGTTGCGGTAACTAGCAATCGACTCCTTAATTTTACTTATTTTTCTTTCATCCGGATCTGCAGGTGACTGCAGTATACGGTGCATCGTGCTACTGATTTGTTTCAGGTCGCTGACATCCTGCTCTGCAAAATGATTTTCAACGGAATGCAGCGTAAACCAGGTAAAGGCGATAAAAGCTATTATCGTGGATAAGCTGATGAAAAAAGTCAGCCTCAGGGCAAGGGAGAACGGGCGCCGGGAGGACTTAATGCTCATCAGGGACCTCCAGTATATATCCCACGCCGCGGACCGTCTGGATCAGTTTCGGCTCGTAATCATTATCTATTTTGGCCCGAAGCCGCTTTACTGCGACGTCGATCGCGTTAGTGTCACTGTCAAAATTCATGTCCCAGACCTGGGATGCAATCAGGGAGCGGGGCAGTACTTCTCCCTGATGACGAATGAAAAATTCCAGCAGACTGAATTCCTTGCTGGTCAGCATAATGCGGTTGCCGGCACGGCTGACCTTTCTCGATACAAGGTCAATCGTGAGGTCTGCCACCTTAAACTGACTTTCCGGGATCACTGCATTACCACGTCGTAAAAGTGTTCTAACCCGGGCGAGAAGTTCAGCAAACGCAAAAGGTTTAACCAGGTAATCATCCGCGCCCAGTTCAAGCCCCTTAACCCGGTGCTCAATAGTGCCGAGCGCTGTCAGTAATAAAACGGGCATCCCCTTTCCAGCAGCGCGAAGCATGCGGATGATATCCCAGCCGTTCACATCGGGCAGCATGATATCCAGAATGACTAAATCATACTCGGCGGTCATGGCGAGATGATATCCGGTTAGACCATTATCGGCGTGATCCACTACGAACCCTGCTTCTGTAAGCCCCTTGCTGAGATATTCACCTGTTTTAATTTCGTCTTCGACGATCAGTATTTTCATCTTGCTCCCCGGCTGGCTGCTAATGTCATTCTATTGTGCCCATGATCGTTATCAACGAATTCCAGCAAAAATGACAACATTGTCATTATCCTGTCACCCGGCAAACAGAGAGCGTTCGGTAAAGTATCCCTATCAATACTCTGGACTTCATTTGAACCATTTACCAGGTCTGCCTGGACGAGAAGCGTTATGTTCAAATTAAAATTACTCAGCATCAGCACGATATTCATTCTGGCAGGCTGCGTGTCTCTTGCGCCTGAATATCAGCAGCCGGCAGCACCGGTACCCCAACAGTTTTCACTGTCCCGTAACAGCCTGACGCCCGCCGTAAATGGCTATCAGGATACGGGTTGGCGTAACTTTTTTGTCGATCCCCAGGTTACCCGGCTGATCGGTGAAGCTCTGACTAATAACCGTGATCTGAGAATGGCCGCCCTGAAGGTTGAAGAGGCCCGGGCCCAGTTCAACGTCACGGATGCAGATCGTTATCCCCAGCTGAATGCCTCATCCGGGATCACATACAGCGGTGGTCTGAAAGGTGACAAGCCGACCACACAGGAGTACGACGCGGGACTGGAGCTCAGCTATGAGCTCGATTTTTTCGGCAAACTTAAGAACATGAGTGACGCTGACCGCCAGAACTACTTTGCCAGTGAAGAAGCCCGTCGGGCCGTACACATCCTGCTGGTCTCCAACGTTTCACAGAGCTATTTCAGCCAGCAACTGGCTTACGAACAACTCCGTATTGCGCGGGAAACGCTGAAAAATTATCAACAGTCTTATGCTTTCGTTGAGCAACAGCTGGTGACGGGCAGCACAAATGTGCTGGCGCTTGAACAGGCCCGGGGACAAATTGAAAGTACCCGCGCAGAGATTGCCAAAAGAGAAGGCGATCTGGCACAGGCAAATAATGCCCTGCAGTTGGTTCTGGGGACATACCGTGCGCTTCCTTCAGAAAAAGGGATGAAGGGTGGCGAGATCGCCCCAGTAAAACTGCCACCCAATCTGTCATCACAAATTTTGCTGCAGCGCCCGGATATCATGGAAGCTGAATACCAGCTGAAAGCAGCTGATGCCAATATTGGCGCTGCACGAGCGGCTTTTTTCCCGTCCATTACACTTACCAGTGGTCTTTCAGCAAGCAGTACGGAGCTGTCCAGTCTCTTCACGCCAGCGAGCGGAATGTGGAATTTTATTCCTAAAATCGAAATTCCTATTTTTAATGCTGGCAGGAACAAAGCCAATCTGAAGCTGGCTGAAATTCGCCAACAACAGTCGGTGGTTAATTACGAACAAAAAATTCAGTCAGCATTCAAGGAAGTAGCTGATGCCCTCGCATTGCGGGACAGTATTAGCCAACAAATTGAGGCTCAACAGCGTTACCTTGACTCGCTGCAAATAACGCTTCAGCGTGCCCGAGGTTTATATTCTAGTGGTGCCGTCAGTTACATTGAAGTGCTTGATGCCGAACGTTCTCTATTCACAACGCAACAAGCCATTCTCGATCTTACATATTCCCGGCAGGTTAATGAAATTAATCTGTTCACCGCCCTCGGTGGCGGTTGGGTAGAATAAATTTATTCAATTAATCAGGAAATTAAAAATGCGTAATTCACTTAAAGCCGTTGTATTTGGTGCTCTCTCTGTTATGTTTTCTACTGGCCTCCATGCTGAAATGCATCAGCATGGGGATATGAATGCCGCCGCTGACGCCTCGTCGCAACAGATTATCGAGGGGAAAGGCGTTGTGAAAGATATTGATCTTAATAGTAAAAAGATCACCATTTCCCATGAAGCGATCCCTGCGGTTGGCTGGCCTGCAATGACCATGCGTTTCACTTTTATTAATGCTGACGACAGCATTACTACCCTTAAAACTGGCAGTCATGTTGATTTTTCATTTGTTCAGCAGGGCAACCTCTCTTTACTCAAAAGCATTAAAAATACGCAATCCTGATTAGCGATCTGGAGCGAAGACATCCTGTGCGCCTGAGCATTCATAGCATTATCGCTATGAATAATCAGGCGCATATGCCAGGGGTTTTGATTTTTTAGCGGGAAATTGTATGGCTTCTTTAAAGATAAAATATGCTGCAATAATTATTAGCAGCCTCATAGCAGGAGGGTTGATTTCTGTTACTGCCTTGCATTATGTAAACTCAGCAGAAAAATCAGAAAAGGCAACATCTGAGCGAAAGGTTCTTTTCTGGTATGACCCAATGAAACCGGATACTAAATTCGATAAGCCGGGTAAATCCCCTTTTATGGATATGGATCTGGTGCCTAAATATGCTGATGAAAACGTTGGGGAAAGCAGTGACGGTATTCGTATTGATCCGACTCAGGTCCAGAACCTGGGATTAAAAACACAAAAAGTGACCCGCGGAACGCTGAGTTATTCCCAGACGATCCCGGCCAATGTCAGTTACAACGAATACCAGTTTGTCATTGTGCAGGCGCGCTCTGACGGCTTCGTTGAAAAAGTGTATCCCCTGACGATTGGCGATCATGTGAAGAAGGGCACGCCGCTTATCGATATCACCATTCCGGAATGGGTTGAGGCACAAAGCGAATTCCTGCTGCTATCCGATACCGGCGGTACGCCGACACAGCTTAAAGGGGTTCTGGAGCGGCTTCGTCTGGCGGGTATGCCGGAAGAGGATATCCAGAGGCTGCGTTCATCACGGCGTATCCAGACCCGATTTACCATCAAGGCACCCATAGATGGTGTCATTACGGCCTTTGATCTGCGCACCGGGATGAATATTTCAAAAGATAAAGTGGTGGCACAGATTCAGGGGATGGATCCGGTGTGGATCAGCGCGGCAATACCAGAATCCATCGCTTATCTCCTGAAAGACACGTCGCAGTTTGACATTTCGGTGCCGGCTTATCCGGATAAAGCGTTCCATGTTGAAAAATGGAGCATCCTTCCCAGCGTGGATCCCACCACCCGAACGTTGCAGGTCCGCCTGCAGGTGGCAAACAAGGACGAACTGCTTAAGCCGGGTATGAATGCTTATCTGAAATTGAATACACAAAGCCAGGAAATGCTGCTGATACCGAGCCAGGCCGTTATCGACACCGGTAAGGAACAGCGCGTGATCACTGTCGATGCTGAAGGTCGGTTTGTGCCGAAAATAATAAAAGTTCTGCACGAGTCTCAGCAACAGTCTGGTATCGGTGCAGGCCTGAATGAAGGGGATAATGTGGTCGTCAGTGGTCTGTTCCTGATTGACTCCGAAGCCAATATTACCGGTGCGCTGGAGCGTATGCGCCATTCTGAGAAAACGGATGAGCCTATGCCTGCAATGTCTGACCAGCCTGTAAATATGCATTCAGGACACTGAGGAGACGACGATGATTGAATGGATTATCCGGCGCTCCGTCGCCAACCGTTTCCTCGTCATGATGGGAGCGCTGTTTCTCAGCATCTGGGGCACCTGGACCATCATCAATACGCCGGTCGATGCCTTGCCTGATCTGTCAGATGTGCAGGTCATTATCAAAACCAGCTATCCTGGCCAGGCTCCGCAAATTGTTGAAAACCAGGTCACCTATCCGCTTACGACGACCATGCTGTCGGTGCCAGGGGCAAAGACCGTGCGCGGTTTTTCCCAGTTCGGTGATTCCTATGTGTACGTCATTTTTGAAGACGGGACCGATCTGTACTGGGCCCGGTCGCGGGTGCTGGAATATCTGAATCAGGTTCAGGGAAAACTGCCTGCTGGCGTGAGCTCTGAAATCGGCCCTGATGCCACGGGCGTGGGCTGGATCTTTGAATACGCGCTGGTCGATCGCAGTGGAAAGCATGACCTTTCCGAACTGCGCTCCCTGCAGGACTGGTTCCTGAAATATGAGCTGAAGACTATCCCGAACGTTGCCGAGGTTGCGTCGGTTGGCGGCGTGGTCAAGCAGTATCAGATCCAGGTCAATCCGCTAAAACTGTCCCAGTACGGTATCAGCCTGCCTGAGGTGAAACAGGCTCTCGAGTCTTCTAACCAGGAAGCCGGTGGCTCATCCGTGGAAATTGCGGAAGCCGAGTACATGGTTCGGGCCAGCGGTTACCTCCAGAGCATTGATGATTTCAATAACATCGTCCTGAAAACAGGCGAGAACGGGGTGCCGGTTTATCTGCGGGATGTTGCCCGCGTGCAGACCGGGCCTGAAATGCGGCGTGGTATTGCCGAGCTGAACGGCCAGGGTGAAGTCGCCGGCGGCGTGGTGATCCTGCGGTCGGGTAAAAATGCGCGCGACGTTATCACCGCGGTGAAAGACAAACTGGAAACGCTGAAGGCCAGCCTGCCGGAAGGGGTTGAAATTGTGACCACCTACGATCGCAGCCAGTTAATCGACCGGGCCATTGATAACCTCAGCTATAAGCTCCTTGAAGAGTTTATTGTAGTGGCCATCGTCTGCGCCCTGTTCCTGTGGCATCTCCGCTCAGCCCTGGTGGCGATTATTTCTCTGCCACTTGGCCTGTGCATCGCCTTTATCGTCATGCACTTCCAGGGGCTCAACGCCAATATTATGTCGCTGGGCGGAATAGCCATTGCCGTCGGGGCGATGGTGGATGCCGCCATCGTGATGATCGAAAATGCGCATAAACGGCTGGAAGAGTGGGATCATCAGCATCCGGGTCAGAAGATTGACAACGCCACCCGCTGGAAAGTGATCACCGACGCCTCCGTGGAAGTTGGGCCCGCGCTGTTCATCAGCCTGCTGATTATTACTCTGTCCTTTATTCCTATCTTTACCCTGGAAGGGCAGGAAGGGCGCCTGTTTGGCCCGCTGGCGTTCACGAAAACCTACTCCATGGCGGGAGCTGCCGCGCTGGCTATCATCGTCATTCCGATCCTGATGGGGTTCTGGATCCGCGGGAAAATTCCTGCCGAGACCAGTAACCCCCTGAACCGGGTACTGATCAAAGCCTATCATCCATTGCTGTTGCGGGTTCTCCACTGGCCAAAAACAACCCTGCTGGTTGCGGCCTTGTCCATTTTCACCGTTATCTGGCCCCTGAGTCAGGTGGGCGGTGAGTTTCTGCCGAAGATAAACGAGGGCGACCTGTTGTATATGCCGTCGACCCTGCCGGGCGTCTCTCCGGCTGAAGCTGCAGCGCTCCTGCAGACGACGGACAAGCTCATCAAAAGCGTTCCTGAAGTGGCCTCTGTATTTGGCAAGACCGGTAAAGCAGAGACCGCAACGGATTCCGCACCGCTCGAAATGGTTGAAACCACGATCCAGCTCAAACCTGAGGATCAGTGGCGTCCAGGCATGACGATTGACAAGATTATTGAAGAACTCGACAGGACCGTCCGTTTACCGGGGCTGGCAAACCTCTGGGTGCCGCCAATCCGTAACCGTATTGATATGCTCTCAACCGGGATCAAAAGCCCGATAGGTATCAAGGTGTCCGGGACCGTTCTGGCGGATATCGATGCGACGGCGCAGAGTATCGAGGCGGTCGCCAAAACCGTGCCGGGCGTGGTGTCTGCCCTGGCTGAGCGACTTGAGGGTGGGCGCTACATCGATATCGATATCAACCGGGAAAAAGCATCCCGCTACGGAATGACGGTGGGCGATGTGCAGCTGTTCGTCTCCTCAGCCATCGGCGGCGCGACGGTAGGGGAAACGGTTGAGGGCGTGGCCCGGTACCCGATCAATATCCGCTATCCCCAGGATTACCGGAACAGTCCGCAGGCGCTGAAACAGATGCCGATCCTGACCCCGATGAAGCAGCAAATCACGCTGGGTGATGTGGCGGACGTTAACGTGGTCTCCGGGCCAACCATGTTGAAAACGGAAAACGCGCGGCCTGCGAGCTGGATTTATATTGATGCCCGCGACAGGGACATGGTGTCGGTGGTCAATGATATTAAGACGGCCATCAGTCAGAACGTGAAGCTGAGACCGGGTACCAGCGTGTCATTCTCCGGCCAGTTTGAACTGCTGGAGCATGCCAACAAGAAACTGAAGCTGATGGTGCCGATGACGGTGATGATCATCTTCATCCTGTTATATCTGGCATTCCGCCGGGTTGATGAAGCCCTGTTGATCCTGATGAGCCTGCCGTTCGCCCTGGTTGGCGGGATATGGTTCCTGTACTGGCAGGGCTTCCATATGTCAGTGGCGACCGGAACCGGGTTTATCGCCCTGGCCGGGGTGGCAGCAGAGTTTGGTGTGGTCATGCTGATGTATCTGCGTCATGCCATTGAAGCGCACCCGGAATTGTCCCGTAAAGAGACGTTCACACCGGAAGGTCTTGATGAAGCCCTCTACCATGGTGCCGTACTGCGTGTCCGGCCGAAAGCCATGACCGTGGCGGTGATCATTGCGGGTCTGCTGCCAATACTCTGGGGAACCGGTGCGGGTTCAGAAGTGATGAGCCGTATCGCGGCACCCATGATTGGTGGGATGATCACGGCTCCGCTGCTGTCCCTGTTCATTATTCCTGCCGCCTACAAATTAATCTGGCTGCGCAGACATAAAAAAAGCGTGTCATAGAACTAAAAGGGCACCCCTGCGGGTGTCCTTTTGAATACATTCGCCTGAACATCAGGGTTTGTATCGAGAATTTACAGAGGTATTTATGAAAAAAGTAATTTTAATGGCCCTGGCTCTCGGCCTTTCACTGCCGGCAATGGCGAGTGAAAAAGTGATAGAAATGTATAAGTCTGAAAATTGTGGATGCTGCTCGTTATGGGGCAAGGCGATGGAAAAAGATGGGTTTGAAGTGCGAACCCACGTTATGAATGATCAGGCACTGGCCGCCCTGAAAGAGAAACATGCCATTCCGGCAGGATTGAGGAGTTGTCATACAGCGGTTGCAGGCAATCTGATCATCGAAGGCCATGTCCCTGCCTCTACGATTCATAAGGCAATGCAGTCTGGTTCGGGTATTTATGGCCTCGCCACCCCCGGCATGCCTGACGGGAGTCCGGGAATGGAGATGGGGGCCCGTAAAGAGGCTTACGATGTTATCGCATTCGCACCGGATGGAAGTAAGAACGTCTTCCAGCGAATCGAATAGGCAGCGGAGCTGCTGATAACGGGACGCCGGCAGTAGCCAGTCTTATGCCGGCGATATTCGTGGTAATCGTATCCGTGACATACCCTGAAGATAGAAGACACTTCAGGTGTGCATAAGGAGAATTACTGTGAAAAATGACAATGCAGCGGAACACAACAACCAGACTGCTTCTGAACAGACATTATCCGCAGACAAGAGTCACTTATTGCATAAGGTGAGAGATCCTGTTTGCGGGATGGCCATCCTGCCCGACAAGGCGCACAGCAGCATTCGATACCAGGACCATCAGTTTTATTTCTGCTCCGCCAGCTGTGAGAGCAAATTTAAAGCCCATCCCGATCATTATCTTACCGAAGATGTCAGTGAACATTCCCATCACCACGACCACCATGAAGCCAGCCCTGATAAGATAAAAAAGTCTCACCGCCATGCGGAGAAAAAGATTTCTGAAGGTGTGTGGACATGCCCGATGCATCCGGAGATACGCCGTAGTGGTCCCGGAAGCTGTCCTGTCTGTGGAATGGCGCTGGAACCGCTCGTAGCTACTGCATCCACGGGGCAGAGTGATGAACTTCGCGACATGACAAGACGCTTCTGGCTGGGGTTATTGCTTGCGTTTCCGGTTCTGGTACTCGAAATGGGGTCTCATTTGTTTCCCGCTTTGAGGAATATAATACCGGCTCAGTACAACACATGGCTGCAGCTACTTCTGGCCTCTCCTGTCGTGTTGTGGTGTGGCTGGCCATTCTTCGCCCGGGCCGGGATGTCGTTGCGTAACCGCTCCCTGAATATGTTTACCCTCGTTGCAATGGGGACCGGCGTGGCCTGGGTTTACAGCGTCATTGCAACCGTATTTCCCTCCTGGTTTCCTGCATCGTTCAGAAACATAGATGGCCTGGTGGCCGTTTATTTTGAAGCCGCAGCTGTCATTACGGTGCTTGTCCTGCTGGGGCAGGTCCTTGAGTTGCGGGCAAGGGAACAAACCTCAGGTGCCATTACTGCGCTTCTGAACCTTGCCCCCAAAACCGCCAGGCGGCTGGATCATGACGGGCATGAAACGGATATTAATGCGGAAGATGTCCTGCCTGGCGATAAGCTCCGCATCAGACCAGGAGAGAGTATTCCGGTCGACGGTATCGTGGTCGAAGGCAAAACAACTGTTGATGAATCGATGGTGACCGGGGAGTCAATGCCGATGACCAAAACAGAAGGTGACCCTGTCATCGGCGGGACCATTAATCAGACAGGTAGTCTTATCATTCGTGCAGAGAAAGTCGGTGATGAAACGATGCTCTCACGAATTGTTCAGATGGTCGCTGATGCACAGCGTTCGCGCGCCCCCATCCAGAGAATGGCTGACAGCGTCTCAGGCTGGTTTGTTCCTCTGGTGATACTTATCGCGGTTGTTGCATTCGTGATCTGGTCTCTCTGGGGGCCCGAGCCCAGGGTGGCGCATGGTCTGATTGCGGCTGTATCGGTCCTGATTATTGCCTGTCCCTGTGCACTGGGGTTGGCCACGCCGATGTCGATAATGGTGGGGGTGGGTAAAGGAGCCCAGGCCGGGGTTTTAATCAAGAATGCCGAAGCCCTGGAGCGTCTTGAAAAAGTGGACACGCTGGTTGTCGATAAAACAGGCACGCTTACGGAAGGGGCGCCTACTGTGACAGGCATAATCAGCCTGAGTCCGGGTAGAGAAAATTCTCTCTTACGTGTAACGGCTGCCGTGGAAAAAGGATCGCAGCATCCGCTGGGCATGGCTGTAGTAAAAGCAGCTCAGGAAAAGGGGATCACAATACCGGCAGTCACTAATTTTGATGCCCCATCGGGTAAAGGGGTTTCAGGGAATGTTGAAGGCCAAATGGTCGTTATTGGTAATGAAGTGGCCATGCAGGAAAACGGTATTGTCGTGGATAAGCAAAAGCCAGTGGCGGACTCGTTGCGGATGGAAGGCGCTACCGTTATCTATGTTGCGGTAGATGGACATCTCGCAGGCATGATCGCTATCTCGGATCCCCTGAAAGCAACCTCGTCGGAAGCACTTAAAGCCTTACGCCAGGCGGGCATTAGCATTGTTATGCTGACGGGCGATAACCAACTCACCGCCGAAGCCGTGGCACGTAAACTGGGGATAGAAGAGGTCGAGGCCGGGGTTCTGCCAGAGGGTAAACAAGCAGTGATTACCCGACTGAAAGAATCAGGTCATGTGGTTGCGATGGCCGGAGACGGTGTGAATGATGCACCGGCGCTGGCTGCAGCTGACGTGGGCATAGCCATGGGTACTGGCACGGATGTGGCGATAGAAAGTGCCGGCATCACGCTCCTCAAAGGCGATTTGATGATGCTGAACAGAGCCCGTCATTTGTCAGAGATCACCATGAGGAATATCCGGCAGAATCTGTTTTTTGCATTTATCTACAATGCACTCGGCGTGCCTGTGGCTGCAGGCCTGCTTTACCCTGTGTATGGAATACTGCTTTCGCCAATTATCGCGGCTGCAGCCATGGCTCTTTCCTCAGTCAGCGTCATCGTTAATGCGTTACGTCTGAGGAGTGTCAGGCTCGGCAAATAATCGCTTCAGTGAATGGTCTGTTGCGAACAGAAGGAGTCCAGCATGAAAAGTACCACTTATGCTCTTATTGCTGTCGCCGCGATCGCGGCATTCGCGCTCATACGAGAACACTGGTCACATATTGCAGGCTACTGGCCTTATCTGTTGCTGTTGGTATGCCCCCTGATGCATCTTTTTCACGGACATGGAGGGCATCAACATCACAGTGGTGAACACAATAAAAAAAATTAACTGCCTGGCGGGACTGCATTTGCGGTCCCGTTATTAGTCCAGATATCGCTCATAGGCTCTGGCGTGCGCAAACGCGTGCTGTTCGAGTTTGTTATCCATGGGAGTTGCAACCCTGAACGCCAGTGAGTTAACAGGATTATTATTAATGACCAGCTCATAATGAAGGTGAGGGCCAGATGAACGTCCGCTGTTACCGGATAAAGCAATAGTTGCTCCCCGCGATATCTTTGCACCTTTTTTAACAAGTATTTTATTGAGATGAAGGTAGCGTGTTTGGACACCGTCTTTCCCCGTTACTTCAATAAAATTCCCCATCGTACTGTTATATTCTGCCCGGGTTATTTTCCCATTGATGACACTGACAATTTTCGTATTCATAGGCATTGAATAATCGATGCCGTTGTGGGGGCTAACCTTGCCCGATACAGGATTAAGACGTGCCGGATTGAAAGGTGAACTTATTCTGGCTGTGGCCGGCAATGGGTAATCAAGACTGGTTTTACTAGCCGTATCAGAAAGATTAAAAAACTGCCTGTCAGATATACGATACGCCGTGTAATTAAATTTTCCGGATGTAAATTTATAGGCCACTACACGTGATTTTCCCGCTTTTTTTTGCAGCAGCATTTTTAGTGATTCATTTTTCTTTAAATGCCGAAGATCAAATCGGGAGGGTAACGAACGCTGAAGCGTAGCAATTTCGGTCGATTCCAGACCTGAACGCGCAGCAGAGAGGTAAACATTATCTTTCACTACATCTGTAGAGTACATTTACTGAAATTCGCAGTTAGCATTATCACTGCCAGGTATGCTAAGGAATTTTTGCGTACCTGTCACCAGTCAGAGCATCTGATGAAGCTGTTTTTGACAGATAACGACAGGTTGATGCACTACACCATCCCCGTCCGGTACTCTACTTCTGATGTGTCTGGGACGACGCGGTTCTACAATAAAAATGATTAACCCAGGTGAAAAATTTAATTTTTTACAAAAGGGAATGCTTTCTGTGTAACGTAATAAAATACGACCTCGTGATTATGTATTAAATAAATATCCTGCGGCAAAGATGACACAAATGTAATAGAAGGGCTTACATTACACGATTGTAATGAAATTGTTTCTTTAATTGTGCTAGCTTCCTTTCATTGAAAGAGGATGTACCGGGAAATCTAATTCAAATCGGTGGTCGACCTCTACTAATGACCATAATTTAATTAAGGGAACGCTCATGCTGGTGAAAACATCACGCCGAACTTTTTTGAAGGGGTTGACCCTTTCTGGCGTAGCCGGAAGTCTTGGCGTATGGAGTTTCAATGCGCGCTCCACCCTAAGTTTGCCACCCGCTGCGTCTCTGCATGGTACTCATTTTGACCTGACTATTGGTGAAACGGCAGTGAATATCACCGGCAGTGAACGCCAGGCCAAGACAATCAATGGTGGCCTGCCGGGTCCAGTCCTGCGCTGGAAAGAAGGCGAAACCATTACTCTGAAAGTCAAAAACCGCCTCAATGAACAGACGTCCATCCACTGGCACGGCATTATTCTTCCTGCAAATATGGATGGTGTACCCGGGCTGAGTTTTATGGGTATCGAGCCCGATGACACCTACGTCTACACCTTTAAGGTTAAGCAGAACGGGACTTACTGGTACCACAGCCATTCCGGTCTGCAGGAACAGGAGGGGGTATACGGTGCCATTATCATCGATGCAAGGGAGCCTGAACCGTTTGCTTACGATCGTGAACACGTGGTCATGTTGTCTGACTGGACCGATGAAAACCCTCACAGCCTGCTGAAAAAATTAAAAAAACAGTCGGATTACTACAATTTCAATAAACCAACCGTTGGCTCGTTTTTCCGCGACGTGAATACCAAGGGCCTTTCAGCCACCATTGCCGATCGGAAAATGTGGGCTGAAATGAAAATGAATCCGACTGATCTCGCGGATGTCAGTGGCTACACCTACACCTATCTCATGAACGGACAGGCCCCGCTGAAAAACTGGACCGGACTATTCCGTCCCGGTGAAAAAATACGCTTACGGTTTATCAACGGCTCGGCAATGACCTATTTCGATATCCGCATCCCCGGGCTGAAAATGACGGTCGTGGCTGCGGATGGTCAGTATGTAAACCCGGTTACCGTTGACGAATTCAGGATTGCCGTTGCCGAAACCTATGACGTCATCGTGGAACCACAGGGTGAGGCCTATACCATTTTTGCACAATCCATGGATCGGACCGGCTATGCCCGTGGGACGCTGGCCACGAGAGACGGATTAAATGCTGCAGTCCCTGCTCTCGATCCCCGTCCCCTGCTGACTATGGAAGATATGGGCATGGGAGGAATGGGTCATGATATGGCAGGCATGGACCACAGCCAGATGGGTGGCATGGATAACAGCGGACAGATGATGTCAATGGACGGTGCTGATCTACCAGAAAGCGGGACATCCTCCGCGCCTATGGACCACAGCAGTATGGCCGGAATGGATCATTCCCAGATGGCAGGAATGCCGGGTATGCAAAGTCATCCCGCGTCAGAAACGGATAACCCACTGGTTGATATGCAGGCGATGAGTGTCTCTCCGAAGTTAAACGATCCGGGCCTTGGGCTTCGCAACAATGGCCGAAAAGTTCTCACATATGCAGATTTGAAAAGCAGCTTTGAAGATCCTGATGGACGTGAACCCGGCCGCACCATAGAACTGCATTTAACCGGGCATATGGAAAAGTTTGCCTGGTCGTTTAACGGTATCAAGTTTTCAGATGCCGCTCCAGTCCTGCTCAAATACGGCGAGCGGCTCAGAATAACGCTGGTCAACGACACCATGATGACCCACCCCATTCATCTCCATGGTATGTGGAGCGATCTGGAAGATGAAAACGGTAATTTCATGGTTCGTAAACACACAATTGATGTTCCTCCTGGTACAAAACGCAGTTACAGAGTGACAGCAGATGCGCTTGGCCGCTGGGCGTATCACTGCCATTTGCTCTATCACATGGAAATGGGAATGTTTCGTGAAGTCCGGGTGGAGGAATGATGCGAATGAAGAGAAATTTAAAGGCCATACCTGTTCTGGTCGCCGGTTTATTTACCTCAGAGGTTTCGATTGCAGCGGGCTCCGTCTCTGCAGATCCCCACGCCGGGCACGACATGTCTTCCATGCAGATGCCAGCAGATGAAAATTTCACTGAGATGACCTCGATGGAGCCCATGGTAACAGAGAGCAGAACACCAATTCCGCCTGTTACCGATGCCGACCGGAAGGCTGCATTCGGCAATTTACAGGGGCATGCGATCCATGACAGTGCAATTAATTATCTGGTTCTGCTGGATCAACTGGAATGGCAACGATCGGATAACACCGACAATTTCAGCTGGAGTGTTAACAGCTGGATTGGAGGCGACACAGACCGGCTTTGGCTAAAGAGTGAAGGCGAACGAAGCGGGGGGAAAACGGAGACGGCAGAAGCCCAGTTACTCTGGGGGCATGCGGTTGGCCCATGGTGGGATTTGGTTGCAGGTGTCAGGCAGGATTTCAGACCAGCGTCAGCCCAGACCTGGGCCGCTGTCGGTTTTCAGGGCTTAGCCCTTTATAATTTTGAATCTGAAATCACAGGATTTGTCAGTGATGGCGGAAAAACAGCCCTCCGTCTGGGAGGGGAGTACGACGTTTTACTGACTAACCGACTGATACTCCAGCCATCTTATGAGGTAAATCTCTATAGCCATGATGATGAAGGCCGAGGGCGAGGTAGGGGATTATCCGACACTGAACTTGGACTACGGCTACGTTATGAGGTTCGACGCGAGTTTGCACCTTATATAGGCGTTTCCTGGAATCAGCTTTACGGCAAAACATCCGACATGGCGAAAAGAGAGGGTGAAAAAGACCATCAGGTAGTATTTCTGGCGGGAGCCAGAATATGGTTTTAATGCAGTGATAGAAAACACTTAACTTAACAGGTAAAGAATATGTTGATTTTAAAAAAAGCCATTCTGACTGGCGGTTTGGTAATGGGCGTCGTTTTTTCTGCAATGGCACATCCTGAATTAAAAGGATCTGTACCGCAGGCTAATTCAACCGTAACTGCCCCTGAAAAAATACAACTTAATTTCACAGAGGATCTGACCGTTAAATTCTCTGGTGCAAAATTAACGATGACCGGAATGAAGGGAATGTCATCGCATTCACCTATGCCAATAGCCGCAAAAGTTGCACCAGGCACGGAGCCTAAGTCTATGGTTATTATCCCGCGAGAACCTTTACCAGCGGGAACATATCGTGTTGACTGGCGTGCCGTTTCTTCAGATACGCATCCTATTACCGGTAATTACACTTTTACAGTGAAGTAATATCATGAACGACCTGATTATGATTGTTATTCGTTTTTTTCTTTATCTTGATTTAATGATTATCTTTGGATTGCCATTTTTCCAGATATATGGAATAAGCGGCAGTCGGAATGAAAAGTATAATTTAACTAATTTCAGGTCGTTTATCGCTGTTGCTGTACTGACTGGTATCCTGCTCACTGGTGTTAATATGCTCCTTGTATCAAATGCGATGAGTGGGGTGACCGATCTCCGGGAATTATCCATCCATATTATTGAGATGGTGATAGAAGAAACCGACGTAGGGATCAGTTGGGTTATCAGACTTTGCGCACTGTTTATCACACTTGGCGGTCTGCTTCTTTACTCTAAAAAAAGAGTGTTGTCCTGTGTGCTGATGACCCTGAGTGGAGGCGTAGCGCTGGCCACACTTGCATGGGGAGGGCATGCCGTCATGCATGACGGTGTGCATTATTATCTCCATTTGCTGAGTGATTTAACCCATCTCGGTGCAGCAGGAGCATGGACAGGCGCTCTGGCTGCATTCGCCATCTTACTGATGCGAAAAGATAATCATAATGCACACGGGGTCGGCATAATTTCTGACTCGTTAGCAAGATTTGCAACGGCTGGAACGGTGATCGTTGTGGCCCTGAGCCTGAGTGCGCTGGTTAACTATCTGTACATTGCGGATGGTGATTTAACCCCCTTGTTCAGCAGCTCATGGGGAGGCATATTGCTTGCGAAAACTGCTCTGTTTGTTCTGATGCTCCTGCTTGCAGCAGCAAATCGGTTTCACCTTGGCCCCAGACTTGAAGTAATGGTCAGAGAAGGTAACTATGATCGTAGTGTCGCCCTGATGCGAAACAGCATCCTGACAGAGTTTTTTGTTGCTGTCACAATTCTGGGCGCCGTATCCTGGCTTGGGATGCTTGCCCCGACTCAGGCCAGTTAGGGCAATTGCAAGGCTCTGCAGGAAGATTTTTATTATCATGTCAGCGAGTGGACTATGCAGCGTATTTTAATCGTTGAAGACGAACAAAAGACAGGCCGTTATCTACAGCAAGGGCTGATTGAGGAAGGGTATCTGGCCGATCTCTTTGATAATGGCCGGGACGGTCTTGGTGCTGCACTAGAGAGTCATTATGACTTGATCATACTGGACGTCATGCTTCCATATCTGGACGGATGGGAGATCATCAGCGCTCTGCGGGCATCAGGTCATGAAGAGCCGGTGTTATTTTTAACCGCAAAAGATAATGTGCGAGATAAAGTGAAAGGGCTCGAACTTGGCGCTGATGACTATCTGATAAAGCCGTTCGATTTCACGGAACTGGTTGCACGTGTAAGAACACTACTGCGTCGAGTACGTCCGCAGGGTGCTACGATTTGCACCATTGCTGACATGACTGTTGATATGGTGCGCCGGACCGTGACCCGGTCGGGTAAAAAGATCCATCTCACTGGTAAGGAGTACGTTTTGCTTGAGCTGCTGTTGCAGCGTACCGGAGAGGTTTTACCAAGAAGTCTGATTTCATCCCTGGTCTGGAATATGAATTTTGACAGTGATACGAATGTGATTGATGTCGCTGTGAGGCGACTGAGAAGCAAAATTGATGATGACTTTGAGCCAAAACTGATCCACACCGTTCGCGGCGCCGGATATGTCCTGGAGATCAAAGAAGAGTGAGGTTTAAAATTTCTCTGACCACTCGCCTGAGCCTGATTTTTTCAGCAGTTATGCTTACGGTATGGTGGTTATCAAGTTTTATATTAATAAGCACCCTGAATGGCTATTTCGATAATCAAGACAGAGATTTTCTGACGGGTAAACTTCAGCTTACCGAAGAATTACTTAAAACAGAAACATTCAGGAGCAAAACGGATATAAAATCGTTATCCGAAAAAATAAATGATGCAATGGTGGGGCACAATGGATTATTCATTTCTATAAAAAATACCGATAATGAAAAAATAGTTGAGCTCTATGCTAAGAATTCTACCGTCCCTGCGACTTTGCTGAGCCAGTCCGGTGATATTCTTGACTATATGGTTCAGACAGAAGAGAACAATACTGTGTATCGCAGTATCTCGCGACGTGTTGCTGTAACTCCTGAACAGGGTGTAAATAAACATTTCATCATTACCGTTGCCACGGATACAGGTTATCATACCTTATTTATGGACAAACTCAGCACCTGGCTGTTCTGGTTTAATATCGGTCTTGTCTTTATTTCCATTTTTCTGGGCTGGCTGACAACACGAATTGGTTTGAAACCATTACGGGAGATGACTAACCTGGCTTCTTCTATGACGGTGCATAGCCTTAATCAACGTCTTAACCCCGATCTGGCACCCCCGGAAATCTCTGAGACCGTGCAGGAATTTAATAATATGTTCGACCGCCTGGAGAGTTCTTTCCGGAGATTATCCGATTTCTCTTCCGACATTGCGCATGAACTACGTACTCCGGTCAGTAATCTGATGATGCAGACGCAGTTTGCACTTTCTAAGGAAAGAGATAGTTCGCATTACCGTGAGATTTTATTTGCTAACCTTGAAGAGCTGAAAAGGTTATCACGAATGACCAGTGACATGCTTTTTCTGGCTCGCTCTGAGCATGGCTTGCTGCAACTGGAAAAGCATGATGTTGATCTGGCAGAGGAACTGAATGAGCTACGTGAGCTGTTTGAGCCTCTGGCAGAAGAAACAGGAAAAACGATCACCGTTGAAGGCGAGGGCGTTGTGGCTGGAGACAGCGATATGCTGCGACGTGCTTTCATCAATCTGCTGTCCAATGCAATCAAGTATTCTCCCGATAATTCACGTACAACAATACGCCTTGCTCAGATAAATGAATATGTGAATGTGACGATCGCGAATCCAGTATCAGGCGGGGTGCCAGCAAATCTGGAGCGCTTGTTTGACCGGTTCTATCGTGCAGACTCATCACGGGTCCACAACACGGAAGGTGCGGGGCTGGGATTATCAATTACGAGGTCGATCATTCATGCTCATGGTGGCGAGTTGTCAGCTGAACAGCAGGGGCGGGAAATTGTGTTCAATGTGTGTCTGTTAAGAAGTTGATACCGTTATTCAGAAGAAATATGGAAGGTGACAAAAATGTCATCATTCAGTCACGCGATAAACAGAGGCGGTTTTTTATAATCATTCATAAATCAGGAGCGGCGAGATACTTAATCGCCTGGTTCCTGGATTGATGAATAACCCGCCCTGAGATCAAATGCTTTCTCTGTTATAAGCCATTGATTGTTTGGGTATGAATACACCGGAGACCCAACCATGAAAAAGATCCTTGTATCATTTGTTGGCATTATGGCTGTCGCTTCATCCGCTATGGCTGCAGAGACAATGAACATGCATGACCAGGTAAATAATGCCCAGGCGCCTGCCCATCAGATGCAGTCAACTTCTGAAAAAAGCACTGTTCAGGGAGACAGCATGACAACGATGGATATGAGCGGTCACGATCAGGCTGCAATGTCCCATGAAATGATGCAAAACGGCAACGCTTCTGCCCACCAGGACATGGCGGAAATGCATAAAAAAATGATGAAAGGCAAATCAGGAGCCACCAACGAAACAGCAAAGTCATTTTCTGAAATGAACGAGCATGAAAAAGCCGCTGTTGTACACGAGAAGGCGAATAATGGTCAGTCTTCCGTTATTCATCAGCAGCAGGCTGAAAAGCATCGCAGCCAGATCCCCCAGAATTAACCCGCAGCTCCACTTGTTAGACCCTCATTTGACGCCGAAGTCACTGGCTTACGCTCCCATCCGGGAGCGTTTTTTTTATTCTTTCATTTATCATTGAGTCTTATGGGGATGGATTTAATCAGTTACTTGATCCCTGCCTCAGCAACAAGCCCCGGAAAGAGCAGCTTTATATTCCGGGTGTTTCTGCTCATAACCTCAACGGTGGCGCTTAGGATGTACTTTGTAAGTATCCAGAGTATGTGTCATCGGTACCGGTGTTAATGCACCAGCCCATTCCAGCCATGTATACCCATGTAAATCCCAACAGCAGCAATCAGGGCGCTTGAAATATAGGGTGCTCTTCTGGCGATGGTATTGAAGCCACTCCAGCGTTTTGCGACCTGACGAATGCTGATCGCCGCCCCCACTCCAACCGTTACAAGGGTCAATGCCAGGCCGATACTGAAACAAACAACCAGTGTGGCACCCAGCGTAAGCGCTTTAAGTTGAAGGCAGATCAACAATACAGTAATAGCTGCCGGGCAAGGGATAAGCCCTCCTGTCAGTCCAAATATCAGGATTTGCCCGTTGGTTACTTCTTTCCCGTCGAAGCGGCGTTTTATGTCATTGGCATGAGCCAGTTCATGAGCGTCCTGATACTCTTTCGAATTCACATCCAGCCCATCAAGCTCTGAGTGGTCATGGTCGTGCTCAGTGAACGCCACATCATAGTCATGGACATGACCACGATGCCCCAGAGACAGACGTACGTTAAAACTGTGAGGCTCTGGAATGGGCGATGTTGACTCCAGATAATCACCATGATCAACAAAATCAAAAGTCTGAGAGATCGTACTGTTTTCCCGAAGGGTGGTTAATGAGGTATCCTCAGAAGCCCATCTTTGGCCACTAAGAGTGCGTAACCGCCAGTGGGGAAGTTGACCCTCTTCAAAAATGGACAGTTCAACTTTTCCATGGCCAGTATCGATCAACCTTGTTTCGTCATGGTGATGATGTTCATTCTCTTGCACTCCCTCCAGCCAGTTTCTCTCCCCGCTCCAGGTTCGCCAGAACATCCAAAAAGCCGTACCAAGAATAATCACTGAAGAGACCATCTGTAGCCAGGGCTCGGCTGATTCTGCGGTAAATTTATTACTGATATACATCCCTCCAAAAGCAATCAGCCATACGACTGCAGTGTGCGACAGTGTTGCCGCTACACCCAGCATCACGGCCTGACGCACGGTGCCTTTTATGGCAATGATGAATGCTGCCATCATTGTTTTGGAGTGCCCGGGTTCCAGTCCATGAAGCGCGCCAAGGAGAATGGCGCTGGGGATGAAAAACCATGCGTTGCCTTGCTGAAGAAGTGTCGTAAATTCGTTCATGAAAATCATTCTTGGTTATTAAGTGTAAGCCGGATTCTACTCCCCCCCAGTACAATATACTACCCCCCAGTAGAATAACGCTGGTATAGTTACATAAATATCCAGGAGAGTAAGAGCCCACATGTCACATACCATCCGCGATAAACAAAAACTGAAAGCACGCACGAGCAAGATCCAGGGGCAGGTTGCTGCGCTGAAAAAAATGCTTGATGAACCTCACGAATGTGCCGCTGTACTGCAACAGATAGCCGCCATACGTGGTGCCGTGAATGGTTTATTGCGTGAAGTGATTAAGGGACATTTGACTGAACATATTGTTCATGAAAGTGAAGAACAGAAACGAGAAGAAGACCTGGACGTTGTGCTGAAGGTTCTGGATTCTTACATCAAATAACAAGTATTTCCTCTTTGGCTGTAAAGTCATGGACATCATTTGACCTAAAATACACTCTAACTAGAGATGCACACGGTCAGTTTAATCGGGGCAGGGTTTACGAGCGGATGAGGCAAAAACTGATGTATGGCCTGAAGAACGCTGGCGGGAGGCATTTCAAACATGGGCTGATGGGGGACTTGTTTTACTTTCATGGCGATATTTAGCCTCTTGGATTAGTGTTATGCCAGATAGCATTTTTGAGAAGATTGTTTCCAGTGTCGCCTGTTGGATTGAAAACGTATCCAGAAAAATCGACTGCCATGAGCAGATTCTGCTTTCTCTTTGCCAAAGGGTTTTAGAATTACCCCTGGAAAAGGGCTCCGGTTCTCATTTCATTAGCAATGGAGTTAAAACCTTTAGCCCGGTCACCTCAGCGATTAATCATCCTGTTGGCCATATTACGCAGGCCTTAATCAACCTGTGGTTCAAACATAATCCGAGTGATAATGAGCTACTTCCGGACACCCTAAAGCCTAGTTTTCAAATTTGTGTGACTCAGAAGTAGAGAAATTTATTCATGGACGCGTACTGTTAAGTTCGCAACTAATTGCACTTTTTCGAGTTGATCCAACTTGGACTGAGAAGTACCTTTTGCCATTTCTTGACTGGCGTAATCACATCGAGGCGAAAGCTGTATGGGAGGGTTTTCTCTGGTCGCCGCGATTGTACCAGCCACTAATGACAGCCTTTAAATTCCATTTTTTGGATAGTGCAAATCACTATGAAGACCTTGGTGAGCATCGTCAGCAATATGCAAGCTTGCTCACCTATGCAGCTTTAGGTCCGACACAAGATTACACCGTGGATGAATTCCGCGGGGCTATTAGCGTACTTCCGCAGCATGGGCTTGAAAAAATTGCTATGGTGCTCTACCAGGCTGGAAGGAGCAGGATATCAACGAGAGGATTACTGGAAGAATCGTATCCTCCCTTTTTGGCGAAATATCTGGCCAAAATCACTCGAATTAATGACGCAGCAGGTTTCAGCTTCGCTCACCCAACTGGTGATCGCATCAGGAAATGAATTCCCCTTCGCATTGAAAGAAGTATTAGTCTGGTTGCAACCCATTGAACATCCTAATTATGCATTACATCGACTGCTTGAATCGGGTTTATGTAATCGTTTTCCTGCTGAAGCCGTGGTATTGCTGAATGCCATTATATCTACAGCAAACCGGCGATGGTTACCTGAGAAGTTTAGCTTTTGTCGCAACGAAATTTCCCGAACTGCGCCACATCTTGAACAGGACGCAGGTTATTTACGGCTGAGTAATTATTATAGAAAGAATAATACTTGATGTTCACCTTAACAGTTGTTGCTATTTGAACTCTTGTTATTCGCATAAAGAAGGACCCGCTTGCCGGTTCTTTGTAACAGAAGTTTTATATTAGCAAGCACCATGATTTACGAATTTTTTACTGCACGGATTGCCAAACTTAGCTCATCTGGAATTGCCCCATCTTGCATGATCTGAATAGGAGTTTTCATCCCGCCTTTACCGATACTAATCGGTGTTTTCAGCAATGTAAGATGCAGTATTGGATGGATATCTTCATCAAATGCTTCCAAGATTTCATCAAATCCGGGCAGCAGCCCGTTATCGATGAACCGGAAGACTGGGAAGATAAAATCCGCATAAAGTTTAAATGCTATAAGTTGATGCTTTTTCACACGCACGTTGACCGCATGATGAGTAATCCCAAGAATATCTGCAACATCATCTATTCTTAGAATGCCACCAAGCTCCTGAAGACTACTATAGAACTCTCCGAGGTTTTCACGATGTCGACGTACTTTTCGCATTGCTTCAGCTTACGCTCAGGTCTTCTGATCCGTCAGGACAGTGCAGAGCAGCTGCATCAGAGAATGATCATCCATAGTAAGCGCGTTCATAGCCTTGTTTCTATCTTCAAACTCAGGCATGAGCGAGATCGCAAGGTCGTTAATCCTCTTTAGGAGATTTTGCTGTGGCTCAGATAGTTTATCTGGGAATCGCAGTTCAATCTCTACTATGGTGTGTTTCTTCATAATTACCCCCAGCTAGTGCCACACTTTTGAGAGTGCTAAATTATTAGGCAGTAGTCCTTACACCATCAGGTATGTTACTTATGGATCATAAGGCCAACCCGGTATTTTGCAGCAGTCGTTACTTTTTTTGATTACTCGGAAGCCTTACTCTATCAGCATGAGAGATTCCGTACGGTAGACAAATTATTTCTTCTGTCGCGTTGGCATTTTTTGTGAATGCATCGCCTTTGTGCGCGAACGAGTGGTGTTACGATAGACATGAAATCAGCCTATTGAGTGTATTTTGTCTAGCAATTAATCATCTTGTACAAGCGGTGATTAGTTCGCTTCTTTGAATGATTTACTATTCGGAACAGTTCTTAAGGACGGAGAATTCTATGTATCTCGCTGAACTCACGATTAAAAATTTCCGCAAACTTCGTGACAATAAACTTAAATTTCAGCCTGGTTTGAATGTTCTGGTAGGGGCGAACAACGTTGGTAAAAGTGCAGTAGTCGATGCGCTCAGGACGCTTCTCGCAGGACATGATGAGCCTTATCCTCGCCTTGATGTTTCCGACCGTCATCGTCCCAAAGAGGGTGAGCCAGCCGGAGACATCAGCTTCCATTTTGTCTTTAGAGATCTCAGTCTTGAAGATGAAGCAGACTTTATTGCTGCGCTTAAACCATGTGGTGACGACAGCATGGAGGCACATATCCATATTCGATATACCGATGTGGATCAGACAGGCCGCTTTAAAGTGAAACGTTGGTGCGGCGATCACCATGAGGTTGCGCTTACTTCAGACATGATGGAAAACCTTCGCGGAGTCTATCTGCAGCCTCTGCGGGATGCTGCGCAAAGCCTTCGACCTAGTCGAAACAGTCAACTGGCGCGCTTGCTTCATTTGCTCACAGATGACGATGGTCGCGAAGAAATAAACAAGGCGTTGAAGGAGCTTGATGAAAAGCTTCAATTGAATGCGTCCATTAATAACACCCATACTGCAATATCATCCCGACACCTGTCGATGATGGGGGAACAGTTAGCTCAAGCGCTTGCTGTAGGGCTTAGCGCCACTGATTTTCAACGTCTTTCAGCCCGGCTTTCTCTCACGGCTGAGACTTTGGAGATTGAACAAAATGGACTGGGCTTCAATAACCTGATCTTTATGGCAGTAGTACTTAGCGAACTGGCCAGAAATCCTGATGCAGCTTACCGGAGCTTGATCGTTGAGGAGCCTGAGGCGCATTTGCATCCACAATTGCAGCGAGTACTTTTGCGCTATCTTGCCGGTGTGCCGACGAGTGAAGGTGAAAAGCCTGTACAGTTGTTCGTTACCAGCCACTCACCAAATTTTGCCAGTAATTCAAAGCTAGAATCTCTTGTGTGTTTAGTAGAGAACGAAGACGGTATAGAGACTTTCTTCCCACGGGATATTAAGTTCGCCAAAGGTAAACGAGAAAAGCTGGAGCGCTATCTGGACGTGACCAGGGCTGAATTATTTTTTGCTCGCCGGGTGATTTTCGTCGAAGGTGCTGCAGAACTCATGCTGGTCGATGCACTTGCCTGCCTTATGAATTTTGACCTACGAGAGTATGGGGTCAGCCTCATCAGTGTCGAGGGTCTTAATTTTGACTCTTTTCTGCCACTGTTTGGAGAAAACGGGCTTCGAATTCCAGTTGCTGTCGTAACCGATGCTGATCCTTTTGAAGAGGAAGAGGTAGGGCATGAGGAGGATATTGAAGATCTACTTGCCGAAGCTGCCTATCTGGAAGAAACAGACACCCCTGAAGAGGATGAGCCCGTTAACGAGCAGGTAAAAAAGAAAAAAATTAAGCGGAAAGAAGTCTATCCGTCACTTGGCGACGAAGTAAGACTATCCGGCAATACCCTTAAGATGAAGAAATTAGAAGATTCTTTTGTGAAAGTTTTTCACGGCCTGAAAACCCTGGAATACGATTTGGCACTCCTTGAGGCAAACCGCGGCCCAATGCTAACAGCATTAGCCGACCCGCACCCAAGGATTGCAAAGGCTTTACGTAACATTGTGGATGCTCAACCAGACAATACTGCGAAGGCGAGGGCGCTGTTTTGCGGAATGTTCGAACGCAAAGATAGCTGCAATGTGCAAAAGGGCCGATTTGGACAGGCATTCGCTGAACAGATTGCCAGCACTCCAGGATGTAAGGTACCAGAATATCTTCAAAAGGCCATCCAGCATGTTTGTCAAGGAACGGGCAAATTATGAAACTCTCTGACGAGCAGAAAAAATTCATCAATGCGCCGTTGGGACCGATCGCTGTTACTGCGTGTGCTGGTAGCGGAAAAACGGCTACAGCCATCAGGCGTCTGATTGCTATAAGGCAGAAGATGGAAGAAAGCCGTGGTCGCGTCGTGCTTTTATCCTTCTCGAATGTTGCAGTCGATACTTTCAATAAAGGATACGATCAGCTGGCCTCAGTTTTATCGGACGACGCTAATCGAAAACGCGTAGAAGTCGATACGCTTGATGGTTTTTTTACTAAATACATACTGCGCCCTCATGCTTACCGCGCAATGGGAGCGAGTCAGGCTGCGTATCTGGTAACAGGAACTGAGCCATTTCTTTCGAGCTTTCAGTACTGGCCAGAAGAAGGTCGTCCTCTGCCGCTTAAGGACATAAGAATAGGTATACAGAATGGAAATATTTTCTTCACCAATTCAAACGGTGGGACAGAGAAACTTAATACCGTTAGAGCCTTAAAAGCAGTTGTATCTCTGGGAGAAACCGGTGCATATACTCATGAACTTGGTCGGTATTGGGTGTATCAAACTTTGGTCTCCCAACCAGCAGTACTGCGTGCGCTGGCGGCCCGCTATCCGCATATTCTTGTCGATGAGGCACAGGATCTGGGGACATTACATCAAGCCATCCTGGAGTTACTGATCGATGCAGGAGTCCAAGTTTCTCTCATCGGAGATGTGAACCAGAGTATATATGGCTTCGCGGGCGCTGATGGTTCATTTCTAAACACTTTCACGGAACGTGCTGAGGTTACAGGCTATAAGCTCACTCGCAACTATCGCTCGCTACCTTCGATCATCAATGTTGCCAATTTGTTATGCGAACGAGATGATGAACCAGATCGGGCGGCCGAAAAAGGCGGAGCATATTTCATTGGATACAAAGAATCAGAACTGCCAAAACTGTTTGAATCATTCCAGGCACATTTTCAAAAATTAGGCATGCGACATCAGGATGCGGTAATTCTCAGTCGGGGGGCGGACCGGGTGGCAAAACTGGCGGGGAAAACCATTCCGCCCGGGCGTGGTACGATAGCGATGTTATCAGAAGCTGCGTTGCTACGAGATCAGAAGGGCCTATATCATGACTGTTTTAAGTGTGTATGCCGGGCTGTAGTCGGATTGCTGGCTAATCCTCCACATGGGCTCAGTTCAAACCTTCAGGGTTTACCTCATGAAACGTGGATGATCGGGTTAAGACGATTGTTATGGAGCTTCAGCCGTAATACCGAAACAGGTTTACCATCTTCCGAGTTAACAGCTAAAACTGAATGGCATACTAAGCTCGTTAACAATGTTAGAGTTCTTCTCGCAGACATCGAGAAACAGTTCGGGTTTAAGGCAGTAGGTACGCTTGGCAACAGACTAGCAAAAACAGCGTTAACAGATGCCCCACTCACAGGTGAAGTGGCAGCTAAGGATAATGGTCATGGAATAAGGGTGGAAACTGTACATCAGGTGAAAGGTGAATCTATAGAAGCAGTTTTGTTTGTGGCGACCAAAGCTAATATTAAAGCTTTACTTTCAGGTACTAGTGGTGAAGAAGGTCGAATAGGGTATGTGGCGATTACCAGAGCTCGAAATTTATTTTTGCTTGCCGTACCTCAGTCTAATTTAAAAGAGTTGCGAGGGGATCTTATTACTGCTGGATTTCAAGAAATAAGGAGCAGTTCATGACATAATGTGGTTCATGATTTATGGCTAACAAAAATTACTTTGTTCGGGTTGGTCTACTGTCGTAATTTTAGTGATTATCAAATCAAAGATCAGGCGTAAAAAGGCTCATGAAATAAATGGATTAGCATAATCAGTAATTATTGGAAAACTACCCAATTAAAAGCAGTAAGGAGTGTTATTCTTTCTTTATGATTTTACGTCTTAATGGCAATATGGACTCACCTGTTAATGCATGAAGTTTACGCTTCGTTTCTAATAACTCAGCGAGTAAGGAGACCTCTCTGGCATAGGCTTCATCCAGTTGTTTACGCAACTCAGTTGTGGCATTCCTACTCTGAGTTAATTTAATTTGATAATGCTTATGTATCTGACTTTGTTCTAAAGCAGCATTCTCAATGTCTTTTATCAAAAGAGCATAAATAGGCCTTGATTTTTTTATGGTTCCTTTTTTTCTGCCTGCTTCTAAAGCTACAGTATCATTATTGATCTTCGCTTTCCTTTTAATCAAGCGTTCTAGAGCAGCATAATAGTCACTTAATGTTTCTGTAGCCATAATCAACCTCGGGGATCATTTCAAATAATTTTGTTCATAATTGAATTCAAAAATTCTAAGTCGCTTTTTTCAGAGCGATACTCAGGACTGTCTGGTGCCATTATATAAAGTTCATGCACACGTCTAGTCTGCAACGCAAGTATACGCTCTAGTTTTTTCTTACTTCCAACGAAATTAACACAGCCACTTTTAATGCAATTTATGGATAAAATATCTAACATATTTTTATCGCAATTAGATGTTGTTATACAACCGCCTATTGCTGTTTCGCGGTATGCTATTTGGCCAAGCTTGAAACGCTTAAGACTTTCCTCGCGGTCTTGAAGATAAAATAATCCTTCTTTCTTAATGTGATTATTTATCCAGTTAGCATGGCTGCCAAATAAGATATCATTGGAAAGAAACATTGCCAGAGTATAACCAAGATACTGAGATAAAGGTTGTGCTTCCTGCCAATCCAAAGCAAAATGCTTGTCTCCTTTATTCGTATCTAATAAGTTGTTTGCAAATTCAGAACCTTTAGAATAATACCATACCATCTCTTCAGTTATATGCTGCATTTGTCTTTTTAGGCTAGGCAAAGTCACTAAACCAGAGCGTTGCGCATAAAGTGCAAGCGAACGTCGAAACTGATGTTTTCTCAAGGGCCATGGTGCTCCTACCCGATAATCAGCTTCTTCTTTCCAGTTCCTGTGCAGATCAATATTTTCAAGTTCTCGTAGGTCTTCATCAGTTATGGGAAATGAAAGACGTTTTTTTAGCGCACTGAACTGGTTAAGACGCAGGTTAAGTGGTTGTAATCCTTTACCTGAGTTATTTCCAGACAGAATATTTACAAATAGATAACTCTCGTCCGTAAGGGAGTGCGAATACATTACCTTAGTGATTTTTTGTGCAACTAAAACTGCTTGCTTACCGCGATTACTCGTTACCCAGCGAGCCTCCCTATTACGACCATGATTCAACTTCGTGGTATGACCATTAATAATAAAACGATCTCGTCCATCATGGCTAGTTATTGAGAGGCAATTATACGGAAGAAATCTAGTTTCAGAAGCTCGCATGCCCGTGAAAAGTTGGAGTAAAACACTGGCAGCAGCCAGCGTTTCTGAAATTAAGGATGTTAAACCCGTAGCATGTAAACCAAAACCTCTATAAGAAAAATAATTTGTTAACCCTTTTTTTACAATTAATTGCTGTATGGCACGGAGATTTCCTGGATGATGTATGTAGAAATCCACCACTTCGAGAATTTTTTCGCCCTCTCTGTCAAATCCATCCATAATTTCACAAAGTTCCGAAATAATTAATGAGTAGATGCGTGTCGGTATTGGTGCATGCTGTTTTACTGACTGATGGTACGCGAAAGATACCCTTTGTAACTCGTCAATATCTTTGATGGAAATAATTTCATACCCAGTAACCTCTTGCCCCAAATCTTTTAAATTCCTTAGCATTGATGTTAGGTTTGCTATCTTATTATTATGTCCCTCTACACAGAATAGCATTTTCAGTACTTCTGATGAATTCAAAACTAACGACATGTCACAACCCATATTATGACAGTAGCGCATAATGTGCTTGAGGGGTTGCAAAAAATTATATAACGAAGAAAAAGATAATGGTTGTCCTTTTCTCATAAAAATAAGAATGAACATAATCCACTTAACATCCAGTATTAATTTTAATTGGTCTCTGGATAGTATAAGATCGTTAACCTTCCAAATATTGAAATACAATATACTGCGAGATTTTTTTGGGTGGTAGGCCGTAAGATCCCAAGAATCATCAGAAAAAACTGAAGCCGTCTCGCCAGTTGAGTTGCGGCATACGACAAAGTCATGTGCAGGGTAGAGTTCGGATGAAGAAATGTAATCGTCAGGCTGATTTTCTTCTGTAGTAAATTCCAGACGTGCAGACCATTTTTTCATAGCAGATTTAACTCCTGAAGCATTTCTAACTTAGATCGCCAGTAAGGTGTTAATTCACCATATGTTTCTACTTCTGATTTGAGATGACCGAATTCATCAGGTGAATTTTTTTCGATTTCAGATAAAATGTAATCAATACGTTTTATAATAGGGGTAATGCTTTCACTATATTCTTCTGCGGAAGATGCAAAACTACTAACTTCCATTACATATAATCTACAGCTAAGGAGTTTTCGGATATCTGTTTCGTCCGCATGTACGCGATATTTATCACAGAATAAGCAACCTTCTAATCTGCCGCATTCAGGGATGATTTTTATTTCACTGTTTATAGGGATTGGTTGATCCGGAGCTATACAAGAACCATAGGAAGTATCTGTTTCTGAATCTATACTACTCCTTTTTTGTTGGATAATTGTTTCAAAGTTACTAAAGAAGTCACTCATTTCAGATTCATGCGAGATTTGTGAACCATTGCTATAAGAACGAATGGCAGTGATTTCTGAATGCTGTAATAATTTCGCTGCAATAGATGGAGCGGTATTTCTAATAGCCCAGTCTTGCTTGCTTGCCCTCCATTCTCTGTGAGTGACAGGTTTGATATTCTTATCTAGTTTTTTAATGGCAATGTAAATCTTATTCGATTTGAATTTTTCTAGTTCCCAATGAGTTCGGCATGAGTATGCAAAAAATAAAGTGTCGCATACCGTGCCATTAAGTAAGTAATCGCGTATTTTCATGAATTTTCTGAACTCATTAAGAAATGTTGCTCCAATCTCAAAACTAACAATTCGCCCTGCGGCACGATATTTTATTACCCGAAACCGTTGTCTCAAAATTGATGGGTTATCCATTGCTTCTTTGAGTTCAGACGACCAAGGAAGATCCTTAATTAGTGATGAGCTCATACCAGTTTCAGCCACAAATAGCTCTATAAAAGCGGAATTTGCGCACAAGGCTCTATTTATACGTTGAATATCTCTTTCATCAATATTGGCTTTCTTAATCCTAGTTTCTACTCTATAAATATCCTTAATAACTGTAATCTCATCAATTGTTTTACCATGTTCAACTCGCATATTTGTCATTTCGGCTTTGGTTGCGATTCTTCCATGACTGAATAATGTATGATATGGGGTCGTGCATTCTTCATCGGGTGTAATGGCCCAGATATTTGAAGGTACTATCCACATAGAGTTTTCAGGCCAACCCAAATACTCTGGAATCGAAAGCTTATGTGGATATGGTGAGTTACTTAATACAAAATCTGTTAGGCCATGAAATAACTTACTCAACCATGATAATGCCTTGGTTTGAACATCTTCAGTAGGGATCACAGTAGGGTTTTCATCGATAAAACTGCTTTTTAGCAAATTCATACCCCGTGCAAAATCCTCTACCTCGAATAAATTATTTAAAACTGCTATGACATTATTTTGACTTTTTACCTGTGACCTTAGAGATAGCGATTTTACTTGTACAATTTGGCGCAAGTGAATTATATAGTTTCTAAAAGCATTTTCAAAATCACTTCTTATGAGATTTTTTATAAGTTGATTGTTTTCATCACACCAATTCATAAAATTACGAAATGACACAGCCCATTGAAAAACTGTAACGGGTTTGCGCCTTCTCCGACGGATTTCATTATTAAAGACAACTGTTAACGATTGTACTATCACACAACGCTCTTCTGAAAATGACATAAGATCAACAGTACAACTCGTTACTTGCTGTATTATTGATTTGCTATATTTACGTTTTAAAAATACAATACACCCTATATCCACATGTTTTCCATGACTAAATTTCAAAACAGTTGTTGGACCATATTTGAATGGATAATCTTCAGGTATCGGTAGCGTAACAACTTTTATAGGACGCGAAGTGTAGTTATCAGTCATTACTGGCTCCCCGAGTTGCAATGCGGAATATTTCAGCTTCCCATCCATCTTGCGCGGCCCGTATCATTTTCTTTTGATAGCGATAGTTTAAATATCGTTCTGTCGTAGTTATTGACTCATGCGACATGCGATTTTTTACGAATTCTATCGCATGTTTCAGTGTTATAGTCCCCTGCTCAACTAGTGCAAGTTGGGAGTCCATTAAGTTCATTCCGAATGCCGCTCGGAGGTCATGAAAACGATAGAGGAAAGTTGCGCCATCATTGTTTTCTTTGAGATATGGTATAATTTTCTCAATGATGAATTGTCTTACAGCCTGGCCCACTTTATTATGGTGCTTATTTGCTTTATCACGTGCGCCTGTACTGTCTGATTTGTTGTAATAAAGGGGAGTTCCTCTAATGCTTAGAAATAGATATTGTTCTTCATTATCTCCTCCAACTGCGCGATTACGCCGCTTCTTGGCACGATGACTCACGGCATAATCTTGTAAGAGTTTATAAAACCATACAGGAATATGCAGCACCATTTTTTTGTCATTTTTTGTATCGATGCCAGTTCCTGGACCAATCGCAAAGCGCATAGTATCTTGCGCATCCATCTCGGTTATACGTAGTACATGATGTACCTGAAAGGTTAAAATACTTTGTAATCGGGCACCAGTAAGAAGAGAAAAAAGATGAATAAGAGTCATTTCTGTATTATTAATTTCAATTAAAGCATTAAGAATACATTGTTGTTCATATTGAGTCAGTGCACGAAGTTTCCCTCCGTCATTGATAAAATCATCATAAGGATCGTCGATTATTTGGTTTTTTATCGAAATATCTGTTGTTACAACCTTATTGTTTTTTATAAATCCTCTTAGATCCGTGAAGAAAATTATTCTTTCAGATTCTTTCCACGGCTCATAATCAAATTTCAAATAGCCGTCTAATTTAAGCCATTTGTAAAATCGGATCACTGATGACATTCGTCTGCGCGCTGTTGAGTGCGCGACCTCATTATTTGCTATTAATTGTTTAAGATGAGAATAATAACGATATGTGGGCCGAGTTAATTTGTTCGCCTCGAATATTGTCCACTCAATATTCGTTTCTTCAATAAATCGCATATACGAAGCAAGATCATCTGCATTACTGGCAATTGTAGTCATTGAAGGCGCATAAGTTTCTTGAGCTTTAGAAAGCAACCACATGTTCGCTTCTGCCCAAGGTACACCGTCGCGTCCGACGACTAGTGGAAATAATTTCAAGCAAAGAGGTATCTTAAGGGGCGCGGAACGATTGGGGGTGCTATGCAAGTGTATGAGCTTAGGAACAGTGTGATAGGTCGTTAAAACACTCATCTTGGTCGCAGGTATCAGAACCTTACTCGCTTCTGAAGATATCTCTTCTGCTAAGTTCGTAAGTTTCAGATTAGGAAGCAGTAGTCTTCGTGCTGATGGCATATCATCGATCCCAAAGGTGAGATGCTTTATCCCTTCCAGAACTAGCTATGAAGATCCTGTTTCAAAGCGCCAACTTCAGTGTTACGCATTTCATGATAGTCCATATTTAGATTACATGTTTGTCTATGGAAATCATGATTACTTGTCTGTACGGCATAATGAAGAAATCATGGAGAAAGGATCACCCCTTCCCCCTGGTGACAGGCTCTGTTGGCTGAGATACACTTTGCACTAAGAATATTCTTATGTATTCCACAGCCAATTACGAGGAAGTATGTTTCAGTTAAATCCGGGCAGCCTGGCGATGATCATCGGCGCCCGTACGCCAGCAGGGCGTCGCAATATCGGCAAATCCGTTGAGTTATTCAGCCTCTGTCAGCCGGGCCAGCGTTTCCTGAACCCGGTTAACGGGGTGATGACAGAGTTGCCGCCAGGCGCAGAGCGCGCCCTGTGGCTGGTGACCGGGGATGTGTTTTCGTTTGATAACCAGAGCGGCTTTGCGTTTGTACGCCCGGAACACCTGATGCCGCTCACGCCTGAAGCGTCGCCGGAAACCCTCGACGCCCTGATGCTGGATTGATTTAGAGCTGACGCAGCCAGTCGGCTAACACCCGAGCGTGATTCTGCTGCCGGTCTTTCGCGCCATACAGCAGGGTCACGGTCTGCTTGTCTGCCAGGCGGGCAATCCGCAGTCCCTCATCCTGATGCAGAGCCAGCTCCTGACGATAGGCCTCGCTGAAGCTGGCGAAATCGATCGTCTCGCTGTGGAATGCCTTGCGCAAGTCGCTGGATGGGGCCAGGGTCTTACACCACTCATCGCAGGCTAACGCCTCCTTTTTCATCCCCCGCGGCCAGAGTCGGTCCACCAGGATCCGGTAGCCATCCTCTTTACTGGCCTCGTCATACAGTCGTTTGCACTGAATCATGTTTTGCTCCTTTTCTCTGCCACGCCCTGTAGCTTCAACGCTACCACATTCTGCCCACGTATTTTAAGGTGTTGTGATATCAACGAAAGATCGGTAGTCTGAGGCGCCTTATGTTATCTGATATTTGTCTGGCATAAGGATCACTCTATGGAACTCTCTGCGGTAAAAAATACCCTCCGAATTGCGCTGGTCGGCGACTACAATCCTGACGTTCTGGCTCACCAGGCGATCCCTCTGGCCATTGATGATGCCGCAGCGGTGCTGGAGGTTACGGCCGACTACGACTGGCTGGCGACGACTGAATTAACCAGCCCGGAAGACCTGGTCGGCTACGACGCTATCTGGCTGGTGCCGGCAAGCCCGTACAAAAATGCCGACGCCGCGTTTATTGCCGCACGCTACGCCCGCGAAAACAGCGTCCCGTTTCTTGGCACCTGCGGCGGCTTCCAGCATGCATTGATTGAATATGCCCGTAACGTCCTGGGCTGGCAGGATGCGGCCCACGCCGAGACGGATACCGAAGGCCGGATGGTGATTGCCCCGCTGACCTGCTCGCTGGTCGAGCAAAGCGACGCCATTGAACTGCGCGTCAATACCCTGATTGCCAGAGCCTATGGCCAGGAAGAGATCGAAGAGGGTTATCACTGCAATTACGGCGTTTCGCCTGAGTTTGCGCAGGAGCTGGAGAAAGGCGATATGCGCGTCACCGGCTGGGACGCGCAGGGTGAGATCCGTGCCGTAGAGCTGGTGACGCACCCGTTCTTTATCGCCACGCTGTTCCAGCATGAGCGCGCCGCGCTGGCAGGCCGACCGGCCCCGCTGGTGCAGGCTCTGCTTCGCGCAGCACTGAATTACTGAGTGCCGGCTTAGCCGGGCGTGATCTCCCGGTCACGCCCGGCCAGCATCCCACAGACGGCCATCAATACCGATACCAGCGCGCAGGCCAACAGCGGGATCCGCCAGTCGCCGTTGGCGTCGTGGATTTTGCCCATCAGCGGAGGTCCACAGGCGGCCAGAAGATAGCCCACCGACTGCGCCATCCCGGAAAGGGCCGCAGCCTGATGTGCCGAGCTGGCGCGCAGGCCAATAAACGTCAGGCCGAGGATCATCGTGGCCCCGGATCCAAAGCCAAAAATCAGCGTCCACATCACAGCCAGATCGGGCATAAACCATAGCCCTGCGCTGCTTACCGCACACATCATTGCCGCCAGCCCGGCCACCCAACGCTGATCTTTCAGCCGCAGCAGGATCAGCGGCACTGCAATGCCCGGCGCGGCGGTTGCCAGCTGTAACAGCCCGTGCAGGGAGCCGGCTTCGGTTTCGCTATAACCGTGGCTCTGCAGGATCGCCGGCAGCCAGCCAATAATCACATAGTAGATAAGCGAGTTAATCCCCAGAAACAGCGTCACCTGCCAGGCCAACGCCGAGCGCCAGATACCCCGGCTATGTAGCGCCCGCGCGCCGCTCAGGGAGCCGGCAGGGTGCTGGCGCCACTGCGGTAACCACAGAAGCAACGCCAGCAGAGGGAATACCATCAGCATCAACAGCGCACCGTGCCAGCCTGCGCCGCTCAGGGCGACGGGCACCACCAGTGCAGAACCCAGCGCCGCCGCCGCCCCCATCGTCAGGGAGTACGCTCCGGTCAGTTTCGCCACCTGGCCGGGGAAATCGCGTTTGATCAGCCCCGGCAGCAGCACGTTACCCAGCGCAATACCGCAGCCAATCACCGCCGTGCCGCCAAACAGCAGCATGGCGGAGGGCAGGGAGCGCAGGGCAATTCCGGCGATAATTAATAACAGGGCGATAAACAGGCTGCGCTCCATGCCAATGCGGCGGGCAAGACCGGCCGCCAGGGGCGAGATGAGCGCAAAGGCCAGCAGCGGGAGGGTAGTGAGCAAACCGGTCTGGGCGGTGGTCAGGGCATAATCCGTGCGGATGGCGTCCAGCAGCGGCGCGGCGCCGGTAAAGGTCACCCGCAGCGAGGTGGCAATCATCAGGATCCCGGCGATCAGCAGCGCCCGCTGTTTGCCGGTAGTCGAAAGGGCTATGGTCATTGTTATCTCTTACCTCGAATTGAGGCTAAAGGATACGCATTTTCAGGAAGGTTGAAATCAAGCTAAAATGACAGATTATCGCTAAAATCGGACAACATAATGCCTGGACTCGGTCTTGAAGGTTACGATCCCGACAGTCAGCATGACCCAGCGGTGGCATTTCACGTGCGGGTGGTGGCAGATGAGCAGCGTATCGCGGAACATCAACACCGCAAGGGGCAGTTGATCCTGGCCCTGCACGGCGCGATCACCTGCGAAGTGGAGAATGCCATGTGGATGGTGCCCCCTCAGTATGCGGTCTGGGTCCCCGGACAGCTGCCGCACAGCAATAAGGCCACACCCAGCGCCCGGCTCTGTTTTTTGTTTATCGAGCCCGGGGCTGTATCGCTGCCGGATCGTTGCTGCACGCTAAAAATTTCACCGCTGGTACGGGAGTTGATCCTGACCCTGGCAGCGCGCAGCCCAGGACAACAGGATCCTGCCACCCGACGGTTGGTGGAGGTACTGTTTGATGAACTGCCCCGCCAGCCCGAGGAGCAGCTGCAGCTCCCGGTCTCCTCGCATCCTAAAATTCGCCAGATGAGTGACACCATGGCCGCCTCCCCGGCGGAATGGCAGACGCTACACCAGTGGGCGCACCATTTTGCAATGAGCGAGCGCAACCTTGCCCGGCTGGTGGTCAGTGAAACCGGGCTCAACTTTCGCCGCTGGCGGCATCAGCTTCAGCTGATCGTGGCCCTGCAGGGATTGATCCGCGGCCAGTCGGTGCAGCAGGTGGCCCATGCTCTGGGTTATGACTCCACCACGGCGTTTATCACCATGTTCAAAAAGGGGCTGGGGCAGACTCCGGCGCGGTATATCGCCAGCCTGGCTACGACTTACCGATAAACAGCGATACCAGCCCGGCGGCAATCAGCGGGCCGACCGGCACGCCGCGGAACAGCGCCACCCCCAGCACCGTGCCCACCAGCAGTCCGGCCACCAGCGTGGGCTGGGAGCTCATCAGCGTGACGCCGCGTCCGCCCAGCCACGACACAAACACGCCCACGGCGATGGCAATCAAGGATTTCCAGTTCATGAAGGCGTGGATCAGCGTTGAGGCTGGCAGAGTGCCGCTGGCAATCGGCGCCATCACGCCGATGGTGAGGATAATAATCCCGACGGTCAGACCTTGCTTTTCAATCCACGGGAAAAAACCGCTCAATGGCGTCACCCGGACGATGATCAGCACCAGAATTGAAATCGCTACCGTGGTGTTGTGGCTGACAAAGCCCAGCGCCGCCAGGCCCAGAAGAATGAGCAGAGTAGGGTCGAACATGTTGTATTCCTTGCCAAAATAAAAAGTAAGCCTGCTTACTTTACCCGCTCGCAGGTAGGTAAAAAGCGTTTTTAACAAAAAATATTCTGATTTGGGCTATTGCCTGAAAGGGGATGACGGGACGCTGCGGCCCCGCTTTTTCCACGATAAACAGGTTTTATTTCGCCGACATTTTTTCAAGATAATTGGAAACAATCATTCCGTAGATTTATTAGTAGGCGTCTATATAATATTTTAATTCGCTGACATTTTTTGAGATTTAATCAATTATGATTTTTGTTGTTATTAATCTGTTACTCTGGAGTTTCTGTGAACAGAAAGTTTAAAGAGATTGACGAAACCGTACGCGGTCTGAACCAGTCAACGGATGCACATTTCAAATGGTTAGTAAAACTATTGCGTTTTATCGACAGTCGTAATGTAGATTTACCGGAAGTTTCCAGTGAGGAAGCTCATCTGCATTGCGAGTTTGGTCACTGGCTTAATACCCGGTTACTGGAAGAGCGAGAAGACACAAACTTTTTACTGGATATTAACAAAAAACATATTCATGTTCATCAGGCTTGCCGGCGTTTAATTTCTGCTATTGAACAGCAGCGTCAGCGTAATGAGGATTTTGATCTCTTCGAACAATCGTTGCTGGCGTTCACCGATGCCCTGACCCTCTATAAAGTACACCTGCTGCAGCTGCGTACCAGCTATGACGCCCTGACAGGCCTGCCGCTGCGCCGCATCCTCGATGAGTCGTTCGGCAGCATGAATAAAGAGCTGGGCGCCAGTGGCCTCTATTTATTATTACTGGATATCGATCACTTTAAAAAAGTGAATGATAATTACGGTCATCTGAACGGGGATATTGTTTTGCGTTCACTGGCCCTGAATATCAGTAATAATATCCGGCGATCTGAGTCGATGTATCGTTATGGAGGGGAAGAATTTATTGTTTTACTCCATGCCACCCACGACGATGAAGCGGTCATCATTGCCGAGCGCCTGCGCCGCGACATTGCCCGGCTTGAAACTATTGCCGGTGAGCACATTATTCGTATTACTTTTACCGGTGGATTAACACGTATTCATCAAGGGGAGGTGCTTCGGGAAGTACTGGAGCGGGCGGATATCGCGTTATATACCGGCAAAAAAAGCGGCCGTAATTGTACCCAGCTGATTAACCGGGATCTCGAAACGCAGAAGTTTTGTGATTAACTAAAATACACCAGTTATTTTCAACTGGTGTATTTATTTCTGGGGCCAGGCATTCATCCACATCCATTTCGCATTATAACAATTTCCAACCCATTTCTGCTCCTCTCATTCTCTTTGACCGCCGGTCAGTGACCGGCGGTGGGGTTAGCTGTTGCTGGTGGCAGATTGCTTGTGGAACAGCTCTCTGAATACCGGATAGATATCGTCCTGGTCGCGAATGTGCTGCATCGCGAAGTTATCAAACATGGATTGCAGATGTTCATATTCACGCCACAGCGTCTGGTGGGCGCGGCGGGTGATCTCGATATAGCTGTAGTAACGCACTACCGGAAGCAGTTTTTTCGCCAGAATTTCATGGCATAGCGGCGAATCATCCGCCCAGTTATCGCCATCCGACGCCTGCGCCGCATAGATGTTCCACTGCGCCGGGTCGTAGCGCTCCTTAACCACCTCATCCATTAGCTTCAGGGCGCTGGAAACAATGGTGCCGCCCGTCTCCTGCGAGTAGAAGAACTCATGTTCATCCACCTCTTTCGCCTGGGTGTGGTGGCGGATATAGACCACTTCCACGTTTTTATAGGTTCGGCTCAGGAACAGATAGAGCAGAATATAAAAGCGCTTGGCCATATCTTTGGTGGCCTGATCCATCGAGCCGGAGACGTCCATCAGGCAGAACATCACCGCCTGGCTGGAGGGTTCCGCACGTTTCTCGTAATTCTTGTAACGCAGGTCAAAGGTATCGATAAAGGGCACGCGCTCAATTTTGGCGCGCAGTTCGGCAATCTCTTTGCGCAAACGCTCCTCTTCCAGCAGCTGTGCGGGCTCGCTGTTGGTCACGCTATCCAGGCTGGCTTCAAGCTCGCGAAGCTCACGTTTTTTTCCCGCCGTCATGGCGGTGCGGCGCGCCAGCGAGTTCTGTAACGAACGCACCACGCTAATGTTGGCCGGCACGCCGTTGGCGGTAAAACCGGCCCGGTGCGTTTTATACTCATTCAACTGACGGTGCTGATTTTTCTTCAGATTCGGCAGGGCCAAATCCTCAAACAGCAGATCCAGATACTCATCCTTGGAGATCTGGAAGACAAACTCGTCCTGACCTTCCCCGTCCGGGCTGGCCTGGCCCTGACCACTGCCGCCTCCGCCGCCACCCCCGCCTTGCGGGCGTTCGATGCGGTCGTTCTGGATGAAATGGTCGTTACCGGGATGAACGCGATGGCGCAAACCGCCGCGTCCCTGATGGAACATCGGTTCGCTAATGTCGTCCGTCGGAATAGAAACGGACTCCCCACTGTCTACGTCGGTCACCGAACGCTTATTAATGGCCTCGGAGATCGACTGTTTGATTTGCGCTTTATAACGGCGCAAGAAGCGCTGGCGATTCACCGTGCTCTTGTTTTTACCGTTAAGACGCCGGTCAATAAACCAGGTCATATGCCCCCCGTACTGCATTTGCCAACTTTCAGTGCCCGTAAGTGCCGGATGGCGCTGACGCTTATCCGGCCTACGGAACATTGTAGTAGGCCCGGCAAGCAACGCGCCGCCGGGCTTTTCGGGCTATTAAGACGATTTACGCACGCGCAGGTACCATTCGCAGAGCAGGCGAACCTGTTTGCGGGTGTAACCTTTCTCCATCATGCGGTCGACAAAATCGTCGTGCTTTTTCTGCTCGTCGGTTGAGGTTTTGGCATTAAAGGAAATGACCGGCAACAGCTCCTCGGTATTGGAGAACATTTTCTTCTCAATAACCGTGCGCAGTTTTTCGTAGCTGGTCCAGTTTGGATTACGTCCGCTGAAGTTCGCTCTGGCGCGCAGCACAAAGTTGACGATCTCATTTCGGAAGTCTTTCGGATTACTGATCCCGGCAGGCTTCTCGATTTTTTCCAGTTCCGCATTCAGTGACTCGCGGTCAAACAGCTGGCCGGTATCCGGGTCGCGATACTCCTGATCCTGGATCCAGAAGTCAGCATAGGTAACGTAGCGGTCAAAAATGTTCTGCCCGTACTCGGAGTAGGATTCCAGGTAGGCGGTCTGGATCTCTTTGCCAATGAACTCGGCGTATTTCGGGATCAGATAGCCTTTCAGGAACTCCAGATAACGTTCAGCCTGCTCCTGCGGGAACTGTTCACGCTCAATTTGCTGCTCCAGGACGTAGAACAGATGTACCGGGTTAGCGGCCACTTCAGCATGGTCAAAGTTGAACACGCGGGAGAGGATTTTGAACGCAAAGCGCGTGGAGAGACCGTTCATCCCTTCATCCACACCGGCGTAATCGCGATACTCCTGGTAGGACTTCGCTTTCGGGTCGGTATCTTTCAGGCTTTCACCGTCATAGACGCGCATTTTCGAATAGATGCTGGAGTTTTCTGGTTCTTTCAGGCGCGACAGAATTGAGAAGCGCGACAGCGTTTCCAGGGTTCCCGGGGCGCATGGGGCGTGAACCAGCTCACTGTGGTTCAGCAGTTTTTCGTAAATCTTGATCTCTTCGGAGATCCGCAGGCAGTAAGGCACTTTGACGATATAAACACGGTCAAGGAAGGCCTCGTTGTTTTTGTTGTTTCGGAAGGTAACCCATTCCGATTCGTTGGAGTGCGCCAGAATAATCCCGTTAAACGGCAGGGCGGAGATCCCTTCCGTACCGTTGTAGTTACCCTCCTGGGTTGCGGTCAGCAGCGGATGCAGCACCTTAATCGGCGCTTTAAACATCTCGACGAACTCCATAATCCCCTGGTTGGCGCGGCACAGCGCACCGGAATAACCGTAAGCATCAGGATCGTTTTGCGCGTGGTTTTCCAGTTTACGGATGTCCACTTTACCTACCAGCGCAGAGATATCCTGGTTGTTCTCGTCACCCGGTTCGGTTTTAGCAATCGCAATCTGTTCCAGAATGGACGGCCAGGCTTTCACCACGCGGAATTTGGTAATGTCGCCGCCAAATTCATGCAGGCGCTTCGCGGCCCACGGCGACATAATAGTGCCGAGATAGCGACGAGGAATGCCGTACTCTTTATCCAGAATCTGCGCATCTTCCTGCGGGTTAAACAGGCACAGCGGATGGTCGTTGACCGGGCTGCGTTCGCCGTTGGCGCTGAGCACGTAAATCGGTACACGCTGCATCAACGCTTTCAGCCGTTCAGCCAGCGAGGATTTACCACCGCCGACGGGACCCAGCAGATACAGGATCTGTTTCTTCTCTTCAAGACCCTGAGCAGCGTGCTTCAGGTAGGAAACAATCTGCTCGATGGCATCTTCCATGCCGTAAAATTCTTCAAACGCAGGATATCGGGCGACGACCCGATTCGAAAACAGACGGGAAAGCCGTGGCTCCTGGGCAGTATCAACCATATTCGGCTCACCAATAGCCATCAATAGTCGTTCTGCCGCATTGGCATAGGCACTGCGATCTTGCCGACAAATGGTAAGAAACTCCTGCAGTGTGAACTCTTCGTCCTTGGCAGCTTCATAGCGCTGGCGATAGTGATCGAATATATTCATGGCATGCCGTCCTTTCGTTTTTTAGCACAGGAAAAGAGCCGTTCATATGAATAGTAGAGGCTCCCGGAAGCGGGATCCGTTGCACCTCACTGCCAGAGCAGCAACCCGTGTGCCAGGTCGGGCGCTAAAACCGCGGGGTGATTCGGTATTCAGCTTCTTAAAATTAAGCGTAGATGGCATTTGCAAAACTTGCCTGCACGCAAAATCTAATTTCAATGACATATCAATAACTCATCCAGAAATTCAGCCAAATCCTGTCAGACAAAGAGACTTCCTTCACTGAACGGTAATCTGGCTGACAGCGTTCCGTCATTTGCCGCAAACAAAATAAGGGGTTAATCAAATTGATTAGCTGACAAAAAATTTTGAGAAATGGGGGGAATGACGGTTACACTTCACCCGCTGATTATTTGACTACAGGAAAGAATGGATTGTGACCAAACTCAAACTTCTGGCACTGGGGATTATCGTTGCCACCTCAGTGAGTACAGCATACGCGGAAAATCAGTGGTCAGTTGGTGCTGGTGTCGGCGTAATCAATAGCCCTTATAAACAATATGACCGTGATTTCTATCCGGTTCCGGTTGTCACTTATGAAGGTGATAATTTCTGGTTCCGCGGGCTGGGCGGTGGCTACTATCTGTGGAACGACCAGACCGACAAACTCTCCGTCATGGCCTACTACGACCCAACGCACTTCAAGCCAGGCGACAGCGACAACTACCAGCTTCGTCAGCTCGATAAACGTAAGAGCACCATGATGGCGGGGGTTTCCTGGGTTCATAACACCGAATACGGTTTCCTGCGCACCGCCCTGGCTGGCGATACGCTTGATAACAGTAATGGCTATATCTGGGATCTGGCGTGGTTGTACCGTTACACCAATGGCGGGCTGACGCTGACTCCGGGCATCGGTCTGGAATACCACAGCGAAAACTACAACGACTACTATTATGGCGTGTCCCATAAAGAGTCCCGTCGCAGCGGCCTGAATAGCTATGACGCAGATGATGGCTGGAACCCGTACCTGGAACTGACTGCCAGCTATAAATTTGCTCCTGACTGGAACGTCTACGCCACGGGGCGTTATAACCGCCTGAGCGACGAAGTGAAGGACAGTCCGATGGTCGATAAGTCCTGGACGGGGCTGATGTCGGTGGGTCTGACCTGGAGTTTCTGATTGTGCATTTTTACTGTGCAATTTGTGCATCACAACGGGGCTCTTGAGCCCCGTTTGTTTTAGGGTGGTGCAGATAAACAGGAGAATGTGATGAGCGAAAAAACCGTTAACTTTGGCAACAACATCGTCCTTCCGGCCATTGGCCAGGGTACCTGGTACATGGGCGAAAAAGCGAGCCAGCGCCGCCAGGAAGTGGACGCCCTGCGGGCTGGCATTGAGCGCGGGCTGACGCTGATTGATACCGCCGAGATGTATGCCGACGGCGGCGCGGAAAAGGTGGTCGGCGAGGCGATCAAAGGCCTGCGCGACGAGGTGTTTCTGGTCTCCAAAGTCTACCCGTGGAATGCCGGAGGGCACAAAGGAATAGCCGCCTGCGAAGCCAGCCTGCGCCGTCTCGGCACCGAGTATATTGACCTTTATCTGCTGCACTGGCGCGGGAATTACGCCCTGGATGAGACCGTCCGGCTGATGGAGACGCTGCAACAGCAGGGTAAAATTGGCCGCTGGGGCGTCTCGAACCTCGACTATGCGGATATGCAGGAGCTTTGGCAGGTGCCAGGCGGACAGGCCTGCGCGGCCAATCAGGTGCTGTACCATCTGGCCTCGCGCGGTATCGAATATGACCTGCTGCCATGGTGTCAGCAGCAGTCGATGCCGGTGATGGCCTATTGCCCGCTGGCGCAGGCCGGGCGGCTACGCTCAGGGCTGTTCAATCATCCGGTAGTGAATGCGATAGCGCAGGAGTATCAGATCACGGCGGCGCAGGTTCTGCTGGCGTGGGTGATAAGTCATCGCGGGGTCGTGGCTATCCCGAAAGCGTCATCCATTAAGCATGTGGAAGAGAATGCGGGCGCGCAGGGCATTTCGCTCTCTGCGGAGGCGTTAAAGCAGCTGGATGCGGCCTTCCCGGCGCCTGAACAGAAAACGGCGTTAGACATGGTGTGAAGTGAGCGTAATGCCCTCTCAACATGGAGAGGGCAAGGATAGGGGATTAACGCTTCACAATGTGAATCGTCTGTCCCAGACGGGAAGGTTTCTCTTCCGTCGCGGTTTGCGGTTCGCTGACGCAGGCGGTTTCCACGCAAACAAAGGTCTTATAGCCGTCGTCCGGAACGTCGCCCATGCTCACTGACAGCGCCGGGCCCGGGTTCCAGCCCACCACGTTGCTGTGATGATGATGGATCACTTCAATCGCGCGATTCAGCACGGTATCTTCAATGACGCTGCAGGCTTCCGGGTTCAGGTAGACGCGGTCAGTACGATCCGGGAATGTCTGTGAGCCGTCGTTGAGTTTGCCCTCTTTCGCATTATCCACTTTGTCGATAAAGCTATCGCCGAGGCCGTTCACCGTTACGGCAGCGATATCGCCGACGTTGAAGTAGGTGTGCAGGGCAGAGGTGGTCTCAAATTCACCGTGCGCTTCCAGCTCGATCTCGCAGGTTTTACCTAACTTGAAGCGGGCGTACAGGGTAAAGTCGTGCGGCCACAGTTTGCGGGTCTCGTCGTCGCTTTGCAGTTCAAAGGTCAGCACCACGCCGGATTCATCTTCGTTATGGGCTTTCAGCGTCCACGGCAGGTTGCGGGCAAAACCGTGCGACGGCAGGCCCTGTTCGGTAGCCGGGCCAAACCACGGCCAGCAGATTGGTACGCCGCCGCGGATTGCCGCCCCTTTTTTAAAGGAGGTGATGTCGCTCAGCCACAGCGCTTCCACTTCACCTTCTGGCTGCCAGGAGAGCAGATGCGCGCCCTGGAGGGCGACAGAAGCCTTAACCTGCGGATGTTCAATCACGATGACTTCGACATCATCAATCTGACGACGGGAAAGCACAGGGGTAAGTTGTTCGACTACCGGAAGTGCAAAAATTGTTTTAATCATTACGCAATCCTCTGTCTCTAATGCCATAAAAAAAGGCGACCGAGGTCGCCTTTTTGGATCAGTTTCTCATCTCAACTTATTTGGAGATGTGAGCGATCAGGTCCAGAACTTTGTTAGAGTAACCGGTTTCGTTGTCGTACCAGGAAACCAGTTTCACGAAGTTGTCGTTCAGTGCGATACCTGCTTTAGCATCGAACACGGAAGTGCACACTTCGCCGTTGAAATCGGTAGAAACAACGTCGTCTTCGGTGTAACCCAGAACGCCTTTCATTGCGCCTTCAGAAGCCGCTTTGATTGCTTTCTTGATTTCTTCGTAGCTTGCTGCTTTTTCCAGACGAACGGTCAGGTCAACAACAGATACGTTAGGAGTAGGAACGCGGAACGCCATACCAGTCAGTTTGCCGTTCAGCTCTGGCAGAACTACGCCAACTGCTTTAGCAGCACCGGTAGAAGAAGGGATGATGTTCTGAGCTGCGCCGCGGCCGCCGCGCCAGTCTTTATGAGACGGGCCATCAACGGTTTTCTGAGTAGCGGTGGTAGCGTGAACGGTGGTCATCAGGCCTTCAACGATACCGAAGTTGTCGTTGATAACTTTAGCCAGTGGCGCCAGGCAGTTGGTGGTACAGGATGCGTTAGAAACGATGTCCTGGCCAGCATACTTCTCGAAGTTAGCGCCTTTAACGAACATTGGGGTGTTGTCTTTGGATGGACCAGTCAGAACAACTTTTTTCGCGCCAGCGGTGATGTGCTTACGCGCAGTTTCGTCGGTCAGGAAGATACCGGTTGCTTCAGCAACAACGTCAACACCGATTTCGTTCCACTTCAGGTTAGCTGGATCTTTTTCAGCAGTAACACGGATGGTTTTGCCGTTGACAACCAGGTGGCCGTCTTTCACTTCAACGGTGCCGTTGAAACGACCGTGAGTTGAGTCGTACTTCAGCATGTACGCCATGTATTCAGCGTCTAACAGATCGTTGATACCAACGATTTCGATGTCAGAACGTTCCTGAGCAGCACGGAAAACAATACGGCCGATACGGCCAAAACCGTTGATACCTACTTTGATAGTCATATATTCCACCAGCTATTTGTTAGTGAATAAAAGGTTGCGTGTAAAATTACAAAAACCTTACGCAGCGTCAAGCGGAATCGTGTCAATCATTGCGACAAATCAATCCTTCGCACTACCTTTGCTCGATTGACCCACCTCACATTCCCTTGGAGCTTGCACCCATATGGGGCCTGCGCACGGAATTTTAAAGGGCTGACCACATAAAAACGTGGAGTAGATCACATTTGTCTGAGTGCCTCTACGCAACGAGTAAGTTTAGAACAAAAGTTCATACTTCAGTGTTAATGTTTTGTTAGAATCGAGGGTAAAAGTTGTCTGTTTCAACTGCGAGATGTAAGCCTATGTCGAATCAACAAAACCCCGATGAACTGAAAAAAAACCTCACAGAAATGCAGTTCTACGTGACGCAAAACCACGGTACGGAACCGCCGTTTACCGGGCGTCTGCTGCATAACAAACGGGATGGTGTCTACCACTGCCTGGTGTGTGACGCTGCGCTGTTTAACTCCCAAAGCAAATATGATTCTGGCTGTGGTTGGCCAAGCTTTTATGAACCGGTAAGTGAAGAGGCTATTCACTATCTAAAGGACTTCAGCCATGGTATGGAGCGCATTGAGATTCGCTGTGGAAACTGTGACGCCCATCTCGGTCACGTCTTCCCGGACGGCACACAGCCGACAGGCGAGCGTTTTTGCGTCAATTCCGCCTCATTAAGCTTCACTGATGACCAGAATGGCGACCAGACGAAAGGCTGAAAAATCGATTCAGCAAATTATTCCTTCGGAGCCGGATTTAACATGAATATTGAAGAGATGATTAAGGGCATGACGCCGGAAGTGTATCAGCGTCTGGTCACGGCAGTGGAGCTAGGGAAATGGGCCGATGGCGTGGCGTTGACCGCCGAGCAGAAAGAGAACTGTCTGCAGTTAGTGATGCTGTGGCAGGCGCGCAATAATACCGATGCGCAGCACATGACTATCGACACCCAGGGTCAGATGGTGATGAAGAGTAAGCAACAGCTGAAAGAGGATTTTGGCATCGCGCCAAAATCGATCGCGACGCTGAAAATGCAGTAACCATGCGGGCTAATGCCCTCTCCCGCAGGGAGAGGGCTAATTTTTACTTAATCCCCAGCGACTCGGCTAACTGCTTCGCCAACTGGTTGTTGTCATCCGCGCCGTACTCCCAGAACATCGCACCGGCCAGACCTTTCTCTTTGATGTACTCCGCTTTGATGGTCACCGACCGCGGGTTTTCGTACGACAGGGCAAACAGCGCCTTGCCATCATCACCCTTAACCGACAGCCACGGCACTTTGGCCTGGTCATCCCACTGCTCGGTAAAGCGTTTTTGCGGATCGTTTAATAACGTCTTCACGATATCGTTGTACTTCACATAGGTGTCTTTGGTCAGATCGTAGCCCAGCGATTTGAACAGCTCGATCTGCTGTGCGCCGAAATAAGGCTGAGTCGCGGGATTTTTTTGTGCATCCGGCTTGCTCCAGTCGATGCCAGGCTCAACGGCACGCTTCGGTACCCGGCCATAGAAACCGATACCCAGGTTCATCTGCTGCGGCTTCAGCCCGGCGGCCAGATAGTTGTTCACCACGAAGTCCACGCTGTATTTATCCGCGGCGGCTACGGTGGGCCAGGCGCTGGAGTCATACAGGTTGGCGTTGAAGTACTGGGTGCCGTACGCCATGTCGTAGGTCATCAGGTTGATGTAATCAAGTAACGGCGCAACCGCTTTAACGTCTACCCAACTTTTCGGGCTCTCCACATTGGCACCGACGGCGATGGTCACCAGTTTTTTATCCCCGAATGCAGCACGCAGCTCTTTCAGCAGGGCGGTAAAGTTATCCCGGTCCTCAGGCTTGCTGGCGACCAGTCCCCATGCGCCGTTAACCGGGAACTCCCAGTCGAGGTCAATCCCGTCGAGACCGTATTTATCGACAATTTCCTGAGCTGAGCGGATGAACACGGCTCGAGTCTCTTTGGTCGATGCCGCCCCCGAGAAGCCACGCGCCCCCCAGCCACCCACGGAGAGCAGCACCTTGAGGTCAGGGTTTTGTTTGCGCAGGACTGGGAGTAAAGCCAGATCGGCGGCGACTTTTGGGGAGAGCCAGATTTGATGCAGTTTGTTCGGATCTTTTAGCGCCGGGTTGCTTTCGTCTTTCTCGTCGTTATAGATAAGGCCAAACGAGTAGTTAAGGTGGGTGATCTGACGCACATCGAGTTTGTTGATATCTCCGCCCGGTCCGGCGGTGACGTCGCCACCCCCGTTAAAATAGCCCACCGACATCAGGGAGCTGGCGGAAGCAACGGACGCGCAGAGCAGGGGTAAAGCTGCCAGCAAAGGCAAACGTTTCATAGCAATTCCTCTTCAATTTTGACGGTAAAAAAACAAGCACGCCACGTAATGGCGTGGCGAAAAAAGTGCCAAAAAAGAATAGCATTGCCGCCTCGCTGAGAGTGCGAGGCAGTTCACCTTATGGGACTTAATAAGAATTGTGCCCGGCGGCGCTGCGCTTGCACGGGCCTACGGGGGGGCGGGGTTTTGCCCGGCGGCGCTGCGCTTGCACGGGCCTACGGGGGCGGGGTTTTGCCCGGCGGCGCTGCGCTTGCACGGGCCTACGGGGGGCGGGGTTTTGCCCGGCGGCGCTGCGCTTGCACGGGCCTACGGGGGCGGGGTTTTGCCCGGCGGCGCTGCGCTTGCACGGGCCTACGGTGGGCGGGGTTTTGCCCGGCGGCGCTGCGCTTGCACGGGCCTACGGGGGGCGGGGTTTTGCCCGGCGGCGCTGCGCTTGCACGGGCCTACGGTGGGCGGGGTTTTGCCCGGCGGCGCTGCGCTTGCACGGGCCTACGGGGGGCGGGGTTTTGCCCGGCGGCGCTGCGCTTGCACGGGCCTACGGGGGGCGGGGTTTTGCCCGGCGGCGCTGACGCTTGCACGGGCCTGTGGGTTTTGTAGGCCGGGTAAGGCGTAGCCGCCACCCGGCACAAGGCTATCAGGCCTGCGTCTCCTGCCAGTCCGCCAGCGTATAAAGCGTGGCGCCTTCCGCCGCCATATCCATAAATGCCTGCGCGCTGTCCTGGCGCTGAATGTTGACCCCACGACAGCCGTCGGTGATCACGTTCACCCGGTAGCCCAGCTGTAACGCATCCAGCACGGTAAATTTGACGCAGTAATCGGTCGCCAACCCCATCACGATTAGCTCCACGATTTCGTGATGGCGCAGCCACTGATCCAGCCCGGTTTTCTGCCGGTGGCCGTTATCAAAGAAGGCGCTGTAGCTGTCGATGTTCGGGTTTTCCCCTTTCTGGAAAATGGCGTCAATGGCTTTGCTGTTGAGCAGGGGATGCAGCTCTGCGCCTTCGGTGTGCTGCACACAGTGATCGGGCCAGAAGGTTTGCGGCAGGCCATCCAGTTCGCCCTGAGTGAAGGGCTCGACGCTGTGCTGGCTGGCAAAGCTGCCGTGATCTGCCGGATGCCAGTCCTGGCTGGCCACTACCGCTTCGCCGCGGGCTTTACACCACTCGATCAGGGCGTTGGCAACGTCTACCGTGCTGTCGCCTTCCGCCACCGCCAGCGCGCCGCCGGCGCAAAAGTCATTCTGTAAATCCACCAGTAACAGGGCACGTTGTTTCATGCTCACTCCTTATTCGTCTGGCGTCAGTTCGCCACGCAGGTTTTGCATCATCGCCGTACGAATCGACTGCACGTCCAGATCCTGACTCAGTAAGTAGTGAAGTTTAGTCAGGGTGGCTTCTACCGTCATGTCGAATCCGCTCACGACCCCCGCCTGCGCCAGGGCGTTACCGGTGGCATAGCCGCCCATGTTCACCTTGCCGGACATGCACTGGGTCAGGTTTACCACCACGATGCCGCGGCTGCTCGCTTCCTGAAGCTCCTTCAGAAACTCGCCGTTTTGCGGGGCGTTGCCCACGCCGTAGGAGCGCAGGATCAGCGCTTTTACCGGCTGACGCAGGAAATTACGCACCACATCGGCGGAGATACCCGGATAAATGGTCACCACGCCAATCGGCTGCGGCGTAATCGGGTGCACCACCAACTCGCCGGAAGTATGCGGCGCGGGAGGGGTACCGAGGCGGCGGATATGGATCCCGGCTTCCAGCAGCGGAGAGAGATTGGGTGAGGCAAAAGCATCAAAGCCGTCCGCATGCGCTTTGGTGGTGCGATTGCCGCGATACAGGCGGTTGTTGAAGAACAGGCTCACTTCGTTAATCGGGAAGTTGGCCGCCACGTACAGCGAGTTAAGCAGGTTGATCTGCCCGTCGGAACGCAGCTCCGCCAGCGGGATCTGCGAGCCGGTGACGATCACCGGTTTGCTGAGGTTTTCCAGCATGAAGGAGAGGGCCGAGGCGGTAAACGCCATGGTGTCGGTGCCGTGCAGGATCACGAAGCCATCATATTGATCGTAGTGCGCCTTGATGTCGTCGGCGATATGTTGCCAGTCTTCCGGGGTCATGTCGGAAGAGTCCATCAGCGGATCGTACTCGTGGATGGTGAAGTCCGGCATCTCCGGGCGGTGGAACTCAGGCATTAACGCCAGCTGGCGCTGCAGATGACCCGAAACCGGGATATAGCCATTTTCCGAGCGCTGCATACCGATGGTACCGCCGGTATAGGCCACATAGATTGATTTCTTTTGCATGATGTAATGTTCTTGGGCTTCAAAGAAAAATCCCCTCTTCGCAGAAGAGGGGATGGAGATTAACGTACGTTAGCGCAGGTGAGGCAGAACGCGTAGCGGTTTTGCGGATCGTTAAAGGCGGCCAGCTTGTCGCCCTCCGCTTTAACTGCCTTCGCCGCCGAGGCGACCGGCGCCGGCAGATATGCCTGCAGCGCGTCCGGCAGCATGGCTTTGACCGAGCCGGAGAAGCTGTCCATCACCAAATCGATGAAGGTCGGCTCATCCTGATAGAAGTCGATATGCCACTGCTTCAGCTTCGCCAGTTCGGCGGCCTTGGCCACGGCGTCATCGAAATCGCCCAGGTTATCCACCAGCCCGTTGGATTTCGCATCCTGGCCGGTCCAGACGTGGCCCTGGGCAATCTGGTCGATCTGCGCCGGGGTCTGCTTACGGGAGTCGGCCACCAGGCTGATAAAGCGCTTATAGCCGTTCTCAATGCTGAGCTGCATCATCTGTGACACTTCCGGCGGCAGTGCTTTGGTGATGGCAATATCCGCCAGCGGCGAGGTCGCCACGCCGTCGGTATGCACGCCCAGATAGTCGAGGCTGTTCTCTACGGTGTTAATGACGCCGAAGATGCCGATGGAGCCGGTCAGGGTGCTTGGGTTCGCCACGATGTAGTTCGCCGGGGTCGAGATCCAGTAACCACCGGATGCCGCCATGCCGCCCATGGAAACCACCACCGGTTTACCGGCGGCGCGGGCCGCTGACAGTTCCGCGCGGATCACTTCCGATGCGCTGACGCTGCCGCCCGGGCTGTTCACCCGCAGGACAATGGCTTTCACTTTCGGATCGAGACGCGCATCGCGGATCTGTGCGGCGGTGGTATCACCCCCGACGTTGCCCGGCGTCTCTTCGCCATCCATGATCGCCCCGTTAGCGAAGACCACGGCAATGCTGTCACCGGTATCGGCCGGTTTTTTCGCCTGATAATCATAGAAGCTGATGGCGCTGTAGTTCTTGTCCTCTTTGCTCCAGCCGAACTGCTTAGTCAGGGACTTTTCAATTTCGGCGCTGGAGCCCAGGGCATCCACCAGCTTGCTGTTCAGCGCATACTTCGCGGTATCGCCATCGACTTTACGCAGCCCATCCAGCACGCCCTGCGCACCCGGGAAGACCTGCTCCGGAGCGATCTGGCGGTTGGCGGCGACGGTGGCGAGATAGTGCTGCCACAGCTCGCCAATCCAGCGGCTATCCGCTTCACGGGCGGCAGGAGACATATCGTCGCGGATAAACGGCTCTACGGCAGATTTATAGGTCCCGACGCGGAAGACATGGGTCGTGACTTTCAGCTTATCGAGCAGCGATTTGTAATAGAGGCCATTGGTGGCGAAACCGTGCAGATCGACGGTGCCCTGCGGCGAGAGCCACACTTTATTGGCAAAGCTTGCCAGATAGTACTGCCCCTGGCTGTAGTTATCGCCCACCGCAATCACCGGTTTGCCGCTGTCGCGGAACTCACGCAGCGCTTTACCGATGTACTGCATGGAAGGCTGATCCGCTCCGGCAAAGTTCTTCAGATCCAGCACGATGCCGGTGATGTTGCGGTCATCCTTCGCCTGACGAATAGCATCGACGATATCGAACAGCGAGTTTTCCTGCAGACGGTCGCTGCTGGCGCCAAACAGCTGGCGGCCCAGTACCCCAAGACGGTTGCTGGTGGAGGGTTTATCGACCACGACCCCTGCGATATCCAGCAACAGCGCGCCGCGCCCGGCGCTCTGAGCCTGGTTGTTGGTGCTGAGGTGCATCCACACGCCCACGCAAACCATCAGAATAAGGATGAAGAAAATGTTCATCACCAGATTTCGGACGAAATTCAGCAGACGCCACGTCCATTTAAAAAAGCCGGCAAACAGTCGCCAGAGGGTTCGCATGTATTCTCCCTGTCCAGATAATTACCTTCCCGTCGCCACTGGACGGTGTTGTCGGGCTATCGTAATGACCCGACCGCCACTTGTCAGCAGGAATCGCCTGCCACGCTGTAACAAAATCTGCCGTCGTGTTAATTTTGAGTAAATTTCAAGACAGGAGTAACCCCATGGATGCACTCGAACTGCTTGTTAACCGCCGAAGCGCGGCGCGTCTGACCGAGCCCGCCCCGGCAGGCGAACAGCTGGACAACATTCTTCGCGCCGGGATGCGCGCCCCGGATCACGGCACCTTACAGCCGTGGCACTTCTTTATCATAGAGTGTGAAGGACGCGAGCGCTTCAGTACCCTGCTGGAGAAAGGGGCCGTGGCCGCCGGACAGGATGAAAAGGCGATTGAAAAAGCCCGCAACGCGCCGTTCCGCGCGCCGATGATTATCGCCGTGGTCGCCAAATGCCAGCCGCAGCACAAAGTGCCGGTGTGGGAGCAGGAGATGTCTGCCGGCTGTGCGGTAATGGCTATGCAGATGGCTGCCGTCGCCCAGGGTTACAACGGTATCTGGCGCAGCGGCGCATTAACCGACAGCCCGGTGGTCCGCGAAGGCCTGGACTGCGGCGCACACGACAAAATCGTCGGTTTCCTCTATCTGGGTACCCCGCAGCTGAAAGCCTCGACCACCGTCTCCGTGCCCGACACCGGGTCGTTTGTCACTCATTTCTGATCCCCGGCGCAAAAACTGTCTGGATCCTGAACAACTGCCGCAGAATTCAGACAGTCATACTTATCACTTAATGGAATGAGCGCTAACATAGTGCAATTGTAATGAAAGGAGATTGTCATGAGCGAGCAAGCCATTCGTTTAACGCAATACAGCCATGGAGCCGGTTGCGGTTGTAAAATTTCCCCCAAAGTGCTGGAAACCATTCTGCATAGCGAGCAGGCGAAGTTTGTCGACCCGAACCTGCTTGTGGGTAACGAAACCCGCGACGATGCCGCGGTCTACGATTTAGGTAACGGCACCAGCGTTATCAGTACCACCGATTTCTTTATGCCGATCGTCGATAACCCGTACGACTTTGGGCGCATTGCCGCCACCAACGCTATCAGCGACATCTTCGCCATGGGCGGAAAGCCGATCATGGCGATTGCGATCCTCGGCTGGCCAATTAATACCCTGGCCCCGGAGATCGCCCGCGAGGTGATCGAGGGCGGACGCTTCGCCTGCCAGCAGGCGGGGATCGCCCTGGCGGGTGGCCACTCCATTGATGCCCCGGAGCCCATTTTCGGCCTGGCGGTCACCGGTGTGGTACCGACGGAACGCGTTAAACGCAACAGCACCGCCGAAGCGGGCTGCAAGCTGTTCCTCACCAAGCCGCTGGGCATTGGCGTGCTCACCACCGCCGAGAAAAAATCCCTGTTGCAGCCGGAGCACAAAGGGCTGGCAACGGAGGTGATGTGCCAGATGAACCTCGCCGGTGCCGCCTTTGCGAACATTGAGGGCGTGAAGGCAATGACCGACGTCACCGGCTTTGGCCTGCTGGGCCATCTGAGCGAAGTGTGCCAGGGGGCAGGCGTGCAGGCCCAGGTCTGGTATCAGGACGTGCCGAAGCTGCCGGGCGTGGAAGACTATATTGCCCAGGGTGCCGTGCCGGGCGGCACGCAGCGTAACTTCGCCAGCTACGGCCACCTGATGGGCGAGATGCCTGCCGAGTGGCGCGATCTGCTGTGCGATCCCCAGACGTCCGGCGGCCTGTTGCTGGCGGTCACGCCGGAGGCAGAAGCCGAAGTCCAGGCGACCGCCGCTGAGTTCGGTATCACCCTGACCGCCATCGGCGAGCTGGTGACCGCCCGCGGCGGCCGTCCGATGATTGAGATCCGTTAATTCAATGCGGTTATTTATTGCCGAAAAACCCAGCCTCGCCCGGGCGATCGCGGATGTGTTACCCAAGCCGCATCGCAAGGGCGATGGCTATATCGAGTGCGGGAACGGGCAGGTGGTCACCTGGTGTATCGGTCACCTGCTGGAGCAGGCCCAGCCGGACGCTTACGACAGCCGCTACGCGCGCTGGAATCTCAACGATCTGCCCATCGTGCCGGAAAAGTGGCAGCTGCAGCCGCGCCCGACGGTCACCAAACAGCTCAACGTCATTAAGCGCCTGCTGAATGACGCCGCAGAAGTGATCCACGCCGGTGACCCGGACAGGGAGGGGCAACTGCTGGTGGACGAGGTGCTGGATTACCTGAACCTCTCGCCAGAGAAACGCCGCCAGGTGCAGCGCTGTCTGATCAACGATCTCAACCCGCAGGCGGTGGAGCGTGCCATCTCGCGTCTGCGATCCAACAGCGAGTTTGTGCCGCTGTGCGTCTCCGCCCTGGCTCGCGCCCGCGCCGACTGGCTGTACGGCATCAACATGACCCGCGCCTACACCATTCTCGGGCGTAACGCCGGTTATCAGGGGGTGCTCTCGGTGGGTCGCGTGCAGACTCCGGTGCTGGGGCTGGTGGTGCGCCGCGATGAAGAGATCGAGAACTTTGTCGCCAAAGATTTCTTCGAAGTGAAAGCCCACATCGTTACCCCGAAGGACGAACGTTTTACCGCCATCTGGCAGCCGAGCGAGGCCTGCGAACCTTATCAGGATGAAGAGGGGCGCCTGCTGCATCGTCCGCTGGCCGACCACGTGGTGACCCGTATTGAGGGCCAGACCGCCGTCGTCACCAGCTATAACGATAAACGGGAATCGGAACCTGCTCCGCTGCCGTTTTCCCTTTCTGCCCTGCAGATCGAGGCGGCAAAACGCTATGGCCTGAGCGCGCAAAACGTGCTCGATATCTGCCAGAAGCTGTATGAAACGCACAAGCTGATCACCTATCCGCGTTCCGACAGCCGCTACCTGCCGGAGGAGCATTTCGCCGGACGCCACGCGGTGCTGAACGCCATTGCCGCCCACGCGCCCGATTTACTGCCGCAGCCGGTGGTCAATCCGGATACCCGCAACCGCTGCTGGGACGATAAGAAGGTGGATGCCCACCACGCCATCATCCCGACGGCGCGCAGCAGCAAGGTCAATCTGACCGAGAACGAATCGAAGGTCTATAACCTCGTCGCCCGTCAGTATCTGATGCAGTTCTGCCCGGATGCCCTGTTCCGCAAGTGCGTTATTGAGCTGGAGATCGCCAAAGGCAAGTTTATCGCCAAGGCGCGTTTCCTCGCCGAAGCGGGCTGGCGCACGCTGCTGGGCAATAAAGAGCGTGACGAGGAGAACGACGGCACGCCGCTGCCGGTGGTGAAAAAAGACGACGAACTATTGTGCGAGAAGGGCGAAGTGGTGGAGCGACAGACCCAGCCGCCGCGACACTTCACCGACGCCACGATCCTCTCAGCAATGACCGGTATTGCCCGGTTTGTGCAGGATAAAGATCTGAAGAAAATCCTGCGTGCCACCGACGGGCTGGGGACGGAAGCGACTCGCGCCGGGATCATCGAGCTGCTGTTTAAACGCGGTTTTCTGCACAAGAAAGGGCGTTATATCCACGCGACGGATGCCGGAAAGGCGTTGATCCACTCCCTGCCGGAGATGGCCGCCCGCCCGGACATGACCGCGCACTGGGAGTCGGTGCTGACTCAGATCAGCGAAAAACAGTGTCGTTATCAGGATTTTATGCAGCCGCTGGTGGGCACGTTATTCGATCTGATCAACCAGGCGCGGAATACCTCGGTCAGAGATTTTCGCGGCATGGTTGCGCCGGGTGGCGACAAGAAGAAAAAGTTTAAGAAGAAGAGTGCGGCCTGAGGAGTTGCCGGGTGGCGGCTACGCCTTACCCGGCCTGCAAAAGCACGAACCGTAGGCCGGGTAAGCGCAGCGCCACCCGGCACAGCCACAGAATCAGATCACACCCTGACCCATCATCGCATCCGCGACCTTCACAAACCCGGCAATGTTCGCACCGCGGACATAGTTGGTCTGCTTCTCTTCTCCGCCGTACTCGACGCAGGCGTGGTGAATATCCAGCATGATGTGATGCAGACGCGCATCCACTTTCTCGGCTTTCCAGCCCATACGCGCGGCGTTCTGCGCCATCTCCAGACCTGAGGTTGCCACACCGCCGGCGTTTGCCGCTTTACCCGGTGCGAACAGCACGCCAGCCTGCAGGAACAGGTCGGTGGCTTCGATGGTGGTTGGCATGTTAGCCCCTTCCGCAACCGCTTTTACGCCGTTGGCGATCAGCTGGTGCGCTGCATCAATATCCAATTCGTTCTGGGTGGCGCATGGCAGGGCGATATCAACCGGCACGGCCCACGGCTGTTTGCCTTCAAGGTAGGTCAGACCGAATTCGCGGGCATAATCGGCCACGCGACCGTCACGGCTGGCTTTGATTTCGCACAGGCGCGCCAGTTTTTCAGTGGTGAAGCCTGCTTCATCAACCACGGTGCCGCTGGAGTCGGAGGCGGTGATCACCCGGGCGCCCAACTCCATTGCTTTCTCGATAGCGTACTGGGCCACGTTGCCGGAGCCGGATACCGCGACGCGCATCCCGTCGAAGCTCATACCGTGACGCTTCAGCATCGCTTCAGTAAAGTAGACCAGACCGTAACCGGTGGCTTCCGGGCGGATCAGGCTGCCGCCGAAGGAGAGACCTTTCCCGGTGAAGACGCAGGCGCTGTTGTTGGAGAGTTTTTTCATCATCCCGGCCATAAAGCCCACTTCGCGCCCGCCCACGCCGATATCCCCGGCCGGTACGTCGGTATCCGCGCCCAGGTGACGATACAGTTCGGTCATCAGCGCCTGGCAGAAGCGCATCACTTCGCCTTCGCTCTTGCCTTTCGGATCAAAATCGCTGCCGCCTTTGCCGCCGCCCATAGGCAGGGTGGTCAGGGCATTTTTAAAGGTTTGTTCAAAGCCGAGGAACTTCAGGATCGACAGGTTAACCGACGGGTGGAAACGCATCCCGCCTTTGAACGGGCCGATCGCGGAGCTGAACTGGACACGCCAGGCGCGGTTGACCTGGACCTGATTGCGGTCGTCCACCCATACCACGCGGAACTGGATCACGCGTTCTGGTTCAACCAGGCGTTCAAGCAGGGACATCTGACGATAGCGGGGGTTTTGTTCCAGAAATGGCCAGAGGGTGGTCATCACTTCACGCACGGCCTGAGCGAATTCACTCTGATTCGGATCGCGCTGTTGAACACGGTTTAGAAAGGATTCAAGGGAGCAAGCCTGGTCCATAACTATAAGTTCCTCTAATATTTTGGGATTATTTTATTTGTAACAAATATATGCATGATGTTGTGTTTTTCGACTATACCACCCGATGGGCTTTGTGACGCAAGCTAAATTTCGCCCTCAAGTTAAATTCATTAAACGCGCCGGGTCATAATAAAAAACGATGATCGGCGGGATTAAAGTTTGTCGGCAGGTTTACCGTTATAGTCATTGTCAGGACACAACAGGAAGAGACGTCTATGAAGCGTATTGTAATGGCTGTTTTGCTTGGGGTTTTCGCGGCCGGCAGTCAGGCCGACCAGCGATTTAGTACCGGGGGTGTGGATGTGAATATCCCGCCGGAGATCTTCAGCTCCAGCGGTCAGCGCCCGCCGCCGTGCAACCAGTGCTGCATCTATCAGGATCAGAACTATTCAGAAGGATCGGTGGTAAAAGCCGAGGGCGTGTTGTTGCAGTGTCAGCGCGATCCGCAGGCGATCAGCACCAATCCGCTGGTCTGGCGTCGTGTAAGAGAATAAAGGCTTCCAGCAGAGGAATATCCGCTGGGGCGAGATCGTAGCCCAGCGCCTCGCGCGGGGAGCACCACACCAGCTGGCTGTGGTAGTGCGTTTCGGGCGTGCCGGTAAACGTCGGGACGTGCCAGGCGTGCAGGTTAATCAGCCGCAGGGATACTTCCCGCTGGTGGCTGGCGATATACCGCGCGGGCCGGGCCTCGATGCCCAGCTCCTCGCGCAGCTCGCGCGCCAGGGCCTCGGGCTGCGTTTCCCCGGCCTCCACTTTGCCGCCGGCAAACTCCCACAGTCCGGGCTGATCCGCATGCAGCGGGCGCTGCGCCAGTAAAATCTTGCCATCCCGTTCGAGAATAGCGCAAACAACATCGAGTGTTTTTAGCATGGTCGTCAATAATGGTTAAGAGAGAAAGCGTTAGGATCTACGTACTTATTAGCGACCAGGGAGCATCCTGTGAAAGAGTTACCACCAGCCTGGGTTAAACCCATCGAATCCATCCCCGCCAGTCTAACGCCAATCGCCAGGATGCAGAAAAAACATTATGGCGCGGTGCTCAATCCGCTGCGCTGGTGGGGGAGAATGCCCCGGCTGTTCTGGCTGGTGGCGCTGTTTGTCGGCTTTCTGGAGCGCAAAAAATCGCCTCTCAACCCGGTGCTGCGTTCGCTGCTGATGACCCGCGTCTCGCAGGTGTGCCACTGCGCGTTCTGCATCGATGCCAATGCGCTGCGTCTGGCGGAACGCTGCGGTGGTCTGGAGAAGGTGCAGGCCGTCGCGACATGGCGCGACAGTCCCATATTCAGCGATGAAGAGCGTGCCGCGCTGGCCTATGCCGAGGCGGTTACTGCCACCCCGCCGGTGGTGGACGATGCCCTCAAAGCGGCGTTGCGCCAACACTTCAGCGATGAGGCGATCACGGAGATGACCGCACTGCTCGCGTTTCAGAACCTCTCTGCGCGCTTCAATGCCGCGCTGGATATCCCTTCGCAAGGGTTGTGCGCCATGCCCGGAGAAAAACACGATGCTTGACCGTCACCTCCATCCGCGCCTGAAACCGCTGCTTAACCGGCTGGTGATGACGCTGGATAAACCGGGGATTGCTCCGGACGGCATTACGCTGATCGGCTTTGCTATGGGAGTGCTGGCCCTGCCGTTTCTGGCGCTGGGCTGGTATCTGGCGGCGCTGGTGGCGATTGTGCTGAACCGGTTGCTGGACGGGCTGGACGGGGCGCTGGCGCGGCGGCGCGGGTTAACCGATGCCGGGGGCTTTCTCGATATCGCCCTCGATTTTCTCTTTTATGCTCTGGTGCCCTTTGGCTTTGCCCTGGCGGATCCTGTGGTGAATGCGCTGCCAGCCGCCTGGCTGCTGTTCGCCTTCATCGGCACCGGCAGCAGCTTTCTGGCGTTTGCGGCGCTGGCGGCGAAGCACAACATCGACAATCCGGGCTACGCCCACAAGTCGTTTTACTATCTGGGCGGGCTGACGGAAGGAACAGAAACTATTCTGCTGTTTGTGCTTTGCTGCCTGTTCCCGGCGCACTTTGCGTGGCTGGCCTGGGTGTTTGGCGCGTTGTGCTGGCTCACCACCGCAACGCGCATCTGGAGTGGCTATATGACGCTGAAGGATGTTCAGCGCCAGCCGGGATCAGAGTGAGCTCTCTGGCCCGCGTTCACCGGTCGCCACCGGGTTCTGCGGGTTACTGCTCCATTCGTACCAGCCGCCGTCGTAAACGCCGACATTTTTCCAGCCCATCGCCCGGGCATACATGAAGGTTTCTGATGCCCGCCAGCCGGTGCCGCAGTAAAAGGCCACCTGCTGGTCCGGCAGAATGTTCCACTGCTTCCACATGGCGGCGATATCGTCAGCGCTGCGCATGGTGCCATCCGGATTATGGAAATCTTCCATATGGGTCGAGTCGCTCCCGGCATGACCCCAGCGTGCGCCCGCGATCTCACCTTTTGGCTTGATATAGCTGTAGCCGCTGGTCACGCCGGTAAACTCCGGCCATGAGCGAACGCTCACCAAAGAGGCATCCTTACGATGCAGCAGGCCGCGGGCCTGTTCGGTATTCAGCATCAGCTGCGGCTGACCGGGGATCGGCGCGCCAAAATCGGCCGCTGGCGACACTTTGCCTGGCGTCCCGCGTTCGACCGGCAGGTTTGCTTCGCTCCAGGCCTTCCAGCCGCCATCCAGCAGGCGCACATCTTTCACCCCGGCGTACAGCATGATCTGCGCCACGCGCGCGGCGGCATAGACGTCGCGGCCGTAGAGGATCACCGTGGTGTCATGGCGGATCCCATGTTTTGCCAGCATCGCCTTCAGATCGGCATCGGAAACTTTGTTCCACAGCGGCTCGCTTTCCACCTCGTTGGTGTCGATATAGCCTGCGCCGGGAATATGGCTCAGCAGATAAAATTTAGGTGCGCCCCAGGCGGCTTCAATCACTTTCCACTCCCCGGCAGGGGCGGCGGTCACCGTCTTGCCCTGCTGGAGCTGGTTCAGCCACTGCGGGTAGACCAGCTGTTCGAAGTGGGCGAGGCGCTGGAGACGCGCCGGGTTTTTCAGGGCATCGCTCAGCAACGTGACCTGGCTGAAACCCGCCTGATTCAGCCAGGCCTGGACGGCCTGGTTATCGCTGTCGCTGCCGTATAAGGCAACCGGAGTGGTCGGGGTCAGCTGATGCTGCGACGCCCAGGCTTTCAGCTGGGTCTCGTTCATCGCTCCCAGCCAGCTGGCGGAAAGATTAAGGGCGGCAGGCTCGTGGCCGGATGGGCCGTTCAGGGTCTGCGGCCAGCCGTTGTAAAAGGCGCTGGCGCGGGTATCAATAATCGAACCTTGCTGCTGCTGAAGCTTCGTCAGCGTCAGGGAGTGCGCCATGTCAGCGGCCAGGGTTGAAAAAGAGGCGAGACCTAAAGCGGCGGTCAGCGCGGTCAGGTGAGAAACACGTTTCATCGAAATGCCCGATCGTAAAAAAATGAGACGTGATTGTGGCAATCTGCCGGACAAAAAACGTTGCGTTTGCGCAGGATGTCACGGGATTCACTGCCAGCCTGCCATCGGCAGCATCTGCCCATTCGCGGGAATATCGTCGTCATCGTGCGTCACCAGTACTACCGGGATCCGCCGGGCACGCACTTCGGCAAACACCCAGCGGCGAAACTGGTCGCGCAGATTTTTATCCAGACGGCTAAAAGGCTCGTCGAGCAGCAGCGCCTGGGGTTGAGCCAGCAGGGCGCGGAGCAGGCTCACCCGGGCGCGCTGGCCGCCGGAGAGCGTGGCGGGATCGCGACGAAAGAAGCCGCTCAATTCCGCAGCGTCCAGCGCGTCGTTAACCTGCTGTATGCGCGCCTCGCCTTTGACCGCCGCCGGGAGCGCCAGCAGCAGATTCTGCCCGACGCTGAAGTGATCGAAGAGCAACGCATCCTGAAACAGCAGCCCGAGCCCCCGCAGCTCGGTGGGCAGGGTGTCGCAGCGCCGGGAATTGATCCACAGCTCTCCGGCAGCGCGAAAATCGCCGGGCAGAGCCCCCACCATCCAGGCAAACAGCGATGATTTCCCGCTACCGGAAGGGCCCATCAGGGTGAGTATTTCGCCAGGCGGCACCTCGAAACTGACGTTGTGCAGCAGCGTCGTCTGGCGCAGCGAGAGCGAAACATCCTTAACTATCAGCATTAACGTAACCCCTGTCGAAAGCGGCCCACCAGCCGGGAAAGCAGGATGCAGGCGGCAAAGACCAGCATCGGTAGCAGCAGCTGCCACAGCGCCTGGGCCGCCAGCACGGCGCTACTGCCGCCGCTGCTGAGCGCCACGGCGTCGGTGGTCAGCGTGGCGTACCGGCCGCTGCCCAGCCACAGGGTGGGCAGATACTGCGCCATACTGACGGAAAATCCGACCGCAAAGGCGGTTAGCGCCGGACGGATCATCTGCGGGCATTTGACCAGCCAGAATATTTTAAGCGATCCCCAGCCGAGGGTGCGGGCGATCAGGATCAGGCGCGGATCGAGTCGGCGCCAGGCCGGCTGCATCACCAGCAGCATCCACGGCAGCACCCACAGTAAATGACCCCACAGCACGGCAATCCACTCTCCGTCGAGCTGCATCAGCAGCGCCAGCTGATACTGTCCGGCCACCAGCGGCAGGGCGGGGAGCGCCAGCGGTAGCCAGACCCAGAAGCCCCCGCGCTGCGGGCCCCACTCCAGCCAGAGCAGGATCATTCCCAGCGCAAGCGCCGCCGAACAGAGACCCAGCGACAGGCTCACCGCCGCCGCGTCGCGGGAGACGCGGGCATCGCCCGCCACCAGCACCAGGATCGCCACGCTGACGAGGCCCGCCAGGGGCAGCAGCAGGGCGCAGGCGCGTCCCACCCGCAGCGGGCGCGGCGTCGGGCGATCCCCGGAGACGTCCGGGATAGTGCGTTTCCAGCGTCGCCAGCAGAGAAACAGCGCGACGGCGATCGGCTCCAGGATGATCAGCAGGATCGCACAGACCAGCATCCCTTTGGCCTGCTGTTGTGTATCCCCCTGTGAAAGCCACTGCCAGGCCAGCACGGCGAGGGTAGGAGGGTTTCCCGGTCCGAGGATCAGGGCCACGTCCACCACCGACAGCGTCCAGGCGATCGTCGCCAGCATCACCGCCCCCAGCGCGGGGGCAATGGCGGGCAGGATCAGCCAGCGCAGCGCCTGCCAGCGGCCATAGCCCAGCGAACGCAGCACGGTCACTTTTTGCACCAGATCTTTTTCCGGCAGCGAGGCGTAAATCGCCCAGAGAACAAACGCGCTCTCCTTGATAGCGAGGGTCAGGCCAAGGCCAATTCCGTAGCGATCCAGCACCGGGGAGCAGAACGAACAGAGGCGGTAGAGCTCGCCGCCTTCGGCAAAAATCAGCAGCACGCTGACCGCAAACGCCACGTGGGGGATCGCCAGCAGCCAGGGCAGGTGGTTGCACAGCCGTCGCCAGCGGCTGCCGGGCCACAGCGCGGCCACCACCGCCAGCGCCAGCAGTAGCGCCCCGACGGCGGCAATCAGGGTGGACACCAGGGTGGCGATCAGCGCCTGCGGCAGCTGCGGATCCGCTGCCAGAGCCCGCCAGTTCTCCAGGGAGAAGATCGGCGGTAACAGCAGGGCAACGGCGGGCAGCAGCGGCAGATACACCGCCGCCATCAGCAGCCAGGCGAGCCCGCTTAGTGGGTGCCGTAGCGACGCAGCCATTCCTGCTCCAACGCGTTAACCCAGGCGGCGTGCGGTTCCGCGAGCGTGGCCGGGAGTCCTGCCGGGATAAACTGACGCAACGCTGCGGCCTCAGCGGCAGGCAAGGTCTGTGGATCCAGCACGCTCGGATCGCCCCAGTTGGCGGGATCCGCCTTGCGGATCTGCGCCTGCGGGGAGAGTAAAAAGTTAGCCACGACCTTCGCGCCCGCGCTGGCAGAGGCATTGGCCGGGATCGTCACAAAGTGCACGTTGCCGATCATCCCCTGTTGAAAACCAAAGCTGTAGCTGTCAGCGGGCAGCTCGTTGCTGTTCACTTTTTGCCGCGCGTGGGCCGGGTTAAAGGTGATGGATAGCCCTAAATTGCCACTTGCCAGCAGGGCATCCATCCGCGCCGGTGACGGCGGGAAATCTTTACCCTCGCGCCACAGATGGGGATGCAGCTTATCCAGATACGCCCACAGCGGGGCGGTGACCGCAGCGAAACTGGCGTTGTCCGGCAGCTGCTTCAGCGCCTCCGGCAGGGTGGTTTGCGTCAGCAGGAGCTGTTCCAGAAACGCGGTGCCGGTAAAGTCGGGCGGTCGCGGATAGGTGACGGTACCGGGATGTTGGGTGGCGTACGCCAGCAGCGCCTGCGGGTCCGACAGCGGTTGCGGCAGGGTCTTGCGGCTGGCGATAAAGGTGAGCTGGGCGCTGCCCCATGGCGACTCAGCCCCCTCGGTCGGAATAGCGAAATCTTCCGTCACCGGTTTAGTCGTATCCACATAGCGCCAGTTGGGCAGGCTTTGTGCCCATCCGGTCTGCAGCAGCCCGGCGGTTTTCAGGGTGCGGAAGTTCTCGCCGTTGACCCACAGCAGATCGACCGAGCCGTTGGTTTTACGCCCGGCGCTGGCCTCGGTCTGGATGCGTTTTACCGCGTCGGCGGCATCCGCCAGACGGACAATCTTCAGGGTAATGGCGTAGTGGGTTTTCATCTCGCCGCTCACCCAGTCCAGATAGCGGTTTACCGCCTCATCGCCGCCCCAGGCGTTAAACCAGACGGTCTTGCCCCGGGCCTCCTCTTTAGTTTTCTGCCAGCTGTCATCAGCCAGCGCCGGCCCTGCCATCAGCAGGCCGGTTAACAACATGCAAAAACGCGCACGGCGCATAATGCCCCCTGTTATGGAGAAGTGCGGGAAAAGCGGGCAAACAGCCAGCGGGTAATCAGCGGCAGCAGTCCCAGTAACGTAAAGGCGAAAACCACGCCCGGCGAGAGGATATCACGCAGCGAGGCGATCTGCCCTAACTGGTGGCCGGCATTGAGAAAAACCACCGCACCGGGCAGCATCCCGAGCTGGCTGACCCACCAGTAGCGCCGTACCCCGAGGGTCGTCACCCCGGCCAGCAGGTTGACCATAAAGAAAGGAAACAGCGGCATCAGGCGCAGGGCAAACAGATAAAAAACCCCGTCGCGGGCAACTCCGTCATTCACGGTGCGCATCGGCCCGGCAAAGCGGCGCTGCACCCAGTCGCGCAGCAGATAGCGGCTGACCAGCATCGCCAGCGTGGCGCCAAGCGTGGCGGCGAAGGAGACCAGCAAAATCCCCGGCCAGAGGCCGAACAGCGCCCCGCCGAGCAGGGTCAGCAGCGCAGCCCCCGGCAGCGACAGGGTGGTGACCAGCACATAGAGAATGAAAAAGAGCGCGGCGCTTTGCAGTGGCGCCTGCTGGCAGTAAAGCAGCAGCGCCTGATGCCGGGCCTGAAGATTTTCCAGCGTCAGGACGCCGGGAGGCAGTTGCGTATAAATAACAACAAATGCGCCCAGAAGGGCGCACAGAAGTGTGATTTTACGGACGTTTGCCGCCATTCATTTTACGTCGAATGTCGCCCATACCGGGGCGTGGTCGGACGGTTTTTCCATGCTGCGGATCTCGTAATCGATCCCGGTTTCAATGCAGCGCTCTGCCAGCGGCGCGCTTGCCAGCAGCAGGTCGATGCGCAGGCCGCGGTTATCGTCAAAGCCTCTGGAGCGGTAATCAAACCACGAGAAGCGATCCTGGGTCTCCGGGTTGGCGTGGCGGAAGGTATCCACCAGACCCCAGTCCATCAGACGCGCCATCCACTCGCGCTCTTCCGGCAGGAAGGAGCACTTCCCGGCGCGGAGCCAGCGTTTGCGGCTGTCTTCGCCGATGCCGATATCCAGATCGGTATGGCTGATGTTCATGTCACCCATGATCAGCACCGGATTCTCTTTGTTCAACTCGGTTTCGAGGAAGGACTGCAGATCCTGGTAGAACTTCTCTTTAGCCGGGAACTTCAGCGGATGGTCGCGGCTCTCGCCCTGCGGGAAGTAGCCATTGATCACGGTGATGTTGCCCAGCGGCGAAGGAATTTCCGCCATGATGATGCGGCGCTGGGAATCTTCACCGTCCCCCGGGAAGCCGCGACGCACCGAGACGGGCGTCTCTTTAGTGAGCAGCGCCACACCGTAATGGCCTTTCTGGCCGTGATAAAAGACGTTGTAACCCAGTTTTGCCACCTCTTCCAGAGGGAACATATCGTCGTGAACTTTTGTCTCCTGCAGGCCGATAACGTCAGGCTGATGCTGCTCAACGATGGCTTGCAGTTGATGAGGACGGGCGCGCAGGCCGTTGATATTAAAAGAGACAAATTTCATAGTCGCTGCCAGTGCAAGGTGAATAGTGCAAGGATGGTAGCAGAATTTCGTTGGGCTGACTGCCGCCGCTGCGTATGTTCCAGCCATTTCTGCGATAGATCGTACTGACAGTGCAATTTTTGCACCGATCTGGCGCGTGATGCCCTGCGATGGCGCGTAAATGGACCACAAATTTCGCGAGCGATCACAATTCCAGAATTATATTTGGCTTCTGCATAAAACAGCTGTTTTTCATCCGGCAAAGCCGCGCTTGTTGTAAAAATATTCACTTTATATGCAATAACAGTGAATAACTCCATATCGTAACCTGTTGATATTACGTTCCCCCATCCCGTTTATGCATTTTTATCGCTGGCTGGCACGATCGCTGCAATCTACATTTACAGCGTAAACACTAAAATATTTAACATTTAATCAACCTTTTATTTACCGGATGAGGTCGCTATGTCTCTGTCAATTACGCGTGAAAACTTTGATGAATGGATGATGCCGGTTTACGCCCCGGCGGCTTTTATTCCGGTACGGGGAGAGGGCTCACGCCTGTGGGATCAGCAGGGCAAAGAGTATATCGACTTCGCCGGCGGCATTGCGGTTAACGCCCTGGGTCACGCCCATCCGGCGCTGCGACAGGCGCTGAATGACCAGGCGGCGAAGTTCTGGCATACCGGGAACGGGTACACCAACGAACCGGCGCTGCGCCTGGCGAAAAAACTGATCGACGCCACCTTCGCCGAAAAAGTGTTCTTCTGTAACTCCGGGGCCGAAGCTAACGAAGCGGCGCTGAAGCTGGCGCGTAAATATGCCCACGACAACTTTGGCAGCCAGAAAAGCGGCATCGTCGCTTTCAAAAATGCCTTCCACGGCCGCACCCTTTTTACCGTCAGCGCGGGCGGTCAGCCCTCTTATTCCCAGGACTTTGCGCCGCTGCCGCCGGATATCCGTCACGCGATCTATAACGATCTGCAATCCGCCAGCGAGCTGATCGACGACACCACCTGCGCGGTGATCGTCGAGCCGATGCAGGGCGAGGGCGGCGTGCTGCCTGGGGATAAAGCCTTCCTCCAGGGGCTGCGCGAGCTGTGCGATCGCCACAACGCGGTGCTGATTTTTGATGAAGTTCAGACCGGCGTCGGCCGCACCGGCGAGCTGTATGCCTATATGCATTACGGCGTCATCCCGGACGTGCTCTCCACCGCCAAGGCCCTCGGCGGCGGCTTCCCGGTGGGGGCAATGCTCACCACCGACAAATTCGCCCGGGTGATGACCGTCGGCACCCACGGCACCACCTACGGCGGTAACCCGCTGGCGTCGGCGGTGGCCGGTCAGGTGCTGGATATCATCAACACCCCGGAAGTGCTGACCGGCGTCAGGCAGCGTCATGAGTGGTTTGTCGAGCGCCTGCAGGCCATTAACGCCAAAACCGGCCTGTTCAAAGAAATCCGCGGTCTGGGGCTGCTGATTGGCTGCGTGCTCACGGAGGAGTTCGCCGGAAAAGCTAAACTTATTTCACAGGAAGCGGCAAAAGCGGGCGTGATGGTGTTGATCGCCGGGGCTAACGTGGTGCGCTTCGCGCCTGCGCTGATCGTCAGCGAGGAAGAAGTGCAGACCGGGTTAGATCGCTTCGCGCTGGCCTGTGAACGTGTGAAGTCCGGGGTGTCATCATGATGGTCATCCGTCCCATTGAGCGCGGTGATTTATCCGCCCTCATGCAGCTTGCCGGTAAGACAGGAGGCGGGTTGACCTCGCTTCCCGTTGATGAAAATACCCTCTCGGCGCGCATTGAGCGCTCGCTGGAGACCTGGCAAGGGACGCTGCCGAAAGGCGAACAGGGCTACGTGTTTGTGCTGGAGGATACCGACAGCGGCACCGTGGCCGGAATCTGCGCCATTGAGGTGGCGGTGGGTCTGAACGATCCCTGGTACAACTACCGTGTCGGCACCCTGGTGCACGCTTCGAAAGAGCTGAACGTCTACAACGCGCTGCCGACGCTGTTCCTCAGCAACGATCACACCGGCAGCAGCGAGCTGTGCACGCTGTTTCTCGATCCGGAATGGCGCAAGGAGGGCAACGGTTATCTGCTCTCCAAATCGCGCTTTCTCTTTATGGCCGCCTTCCGCGACCGCTTTAACGAAAAAGTGGTGGCCGAGATGCGCGGCGTGATCGACGAAACCGGCTTCTCGCCGTTCTGGCAAAGCCTGGGGGAGCGCTTCTTCTCGATGGAGTTCAGCAAGGCCGACTATCTGTGCGGTACCGGGCAGAAAGCCTTTATTGCCGAGCTGATGCCAAAACATCCTATCTATACCTATTTCCTCAGCCCTGAAGCGCAGGCCGTGATTGGCCAGGTGCATCCGCAAACCGCCCCGGCGCGCGCGGTACTGGAGAAAGAAGGGTTCCGCTACCGTAACTATGTCGACATCTTTGACGGCGGCCCGACGCTGGAGTGCGACATCGACCGGGTGCGGGCGATCCGTAAAAGCCGTCTGGTAGAGGTGGCCGAAGGCCAGCCTGCGCCGGGCGAGTGGCCCGCCTGCCTGGTGGCCAATGAACAATATGACCAGTTCCGCGCCACGTTGATCCGCGTGGATCCTGACTGTGAACGTCTGGTGCTGACCCCAGCCCAGCTGGATGCCCTGAAATGCCGCGCCGGCGATCGTATTCGCATGGTGCGCCTGTGCCCCGAGGAGAAAACAGCATGAACTTATGGATTAACGGCGACTGGGTGACCGGCGAAGGTGAACCACGCACCAAACACAATCCGGTAGGTCAGGAGGTGTTATGGCAGGGGGCGGACGCCAGCGCCGCGCAGGTTGAGCAGGCGTGCCGTGCGGCGCGCGCCGCCTTCCCGGGCTGGGCGAGGCTGCCGTTCAGCGCCCGTCAGGCTATCGTTGAGAAATTTGCCGCCCTGCTGGAGGCCAACAAACAGGAGCTGACCCGCATCATTGCCAGCGAAACCGGCAAACCGCGCTGGGAAGCGGCGACCGAAATCACCGCGATGATCAACAAAATCGCCATTTCGGTGAAGGCCTACCACACCCGCACCGGCGAGCAGCGTACCGAGATGGCCGACGGCGCCGCCACCCTGCGCCACCGCCCGCACGGCGTGCTGGCGGTGTTCGGCCCCTATAACTTCCCCGGCCATCTGCCGAACGGCCATATCGTGCCCGCGCTGCTGGCGGGTAACGCTGTGATCTTCAAGCCGAGCGAGCTGACGCCGTGGAGCGGGGAGGCGGTCGTCAAACTGTGGGAGCAGGCCGGGCTGCCGCCGGGCGTGCTCAATCTGGTACAGGGCGGGCGCGAAACCGGCCAGGCGCTGAGTGCGCTGCGCGACATTGACGGGCTGCTGTTTACCGGCAGCGCCGGCACCGGCTACCAGCTGCACCGCCAGCTGGCTGGACAGCCGGAAAAAATTCTGGCCCTCGAGATGGGCGGCAACAATGCCCTGATCGTCGACGATCCGGCTGACATCGACGCCGCGGTTCATCTGACCATCCATTCGGCCTTTATCACCGCCGGACAGCGCTGCACCTGCGCCCGTCGTCTGCTGGTAAAAAGCGGTGCCGAGGGTGACGCCTTCCTCGCCCGTCTGGTGGAGGTGAGTGCACATCTGCTGCCGGGCGAGTGGGATGCCAGCGACCAGCCTTTTATCGGCGGGCTGATCTCCGAACAGGCGGCGAAAAACGTCTATCACGTCTGGCGGGAACATGTCGCCCGTGGCGGCCAGTCGCTACTGGATCCGCGTCTGGTGAAGGCGGGCACCTCTTTATTGACGCCGGGCATTGTTGAGATGACCGGGGTGCGCGATGTACCGGACGAAGAGGTCTTCGGTCCGCTGCTCTGCGTCTGGCGCTATGACGATTTCGACCAGGCCATCGCGATGGCTAACACCACGCGCTACGGCCTGTCGTGCGGGCTGATCTCCCCGGATCGCGAGAAGTTCGACCAGCTGCTGCTGGAGGCTCGCGCCGGGATCGTTAACTGGAACAAACCGCTCACCGGCGCGGCCAGTACTGCGCCCTTTGGCGGCGTAGGGGCCTCCGGCAACCACCGCGCCAGCGCCTGGTATGCGGCGGATTACTGTGCCTGGCCGATGGCGAGCCTCGAAACTCCGGCCATTGTCCTGCCGGAGCAGCTGAGTCCGGGCCTCGATTTTACTCGGGAGAAGCGCCATGAAAGCGCGTGAAGTTAACTTTGACGGGCTGGTAGGCCTGACCCACCATTATGCCGGGCTGTCGTTCGGCAATGAGGCCTCCACGAAACACCGTTTTCAGATCTCCAACCCGCAACTGGCGGCAAAGCAGGGGCTGTTAAAGATGAAGGCGCTGGCGGATGCGGGCTTTCCCCAGGCGGTGATCCCGCCTCAGGAGCGGCCTAACGTCGGCGTACTGCGCCAGCTCGGTTTTACCGGCACCGATGAACAGGTGGTGGAGAAGGCAGGCACTCAGATGCCACAGCTGCTATCCGCTGCCAGTTCGGCCTCCTCGATGTGGGTAGCCAATGCCGCGACCGTGGCGCCGTCGGCGGACACTCTCGACGGCAAAGTGCATCTGACGGTGGCTAACCTCAACAACAAATTCCACCGCGCCAGCGAAGCCGGCACCACCGAAAAGGTGCTGCGCGCTCTTTTTCGCGATGAATCCCGTTTCAGCGTTCATACGGCGCTGCCGCAGGTGGCGATGTTCGGTGACGAAGGGGCGGCCAACCATAACCGCCTCGGCGGCGACTACGGCGAGCCGGGCCTGCAGCTGTTTGTTTACGGTCGGGAAGAGGGGGGCAATGAGGCACCGGCCCGCTACCCGGCACGCCAGACCCTGGCCGCAAGCCAGGCGGTTGCCCGGCTAAACCAGGTTAACCCCGGGCAGCTGATGTTTGCCCAGCAAAACCCGCAGGTGATTGACCAGGGGGTGTTCCATAACGACGTGATTGCCGTATCGAACCGCCAGGTGCTGTTCTGCCATGAGCAGGCGTTTGTGCATCAGGCCGCGCTGCTGGAGGCCCTGCGCGAGCGGGTGCCCGGCTTTATGCCCATCGAAGTGCCGACTGAGGCGGTCTCGGTGCAGGACGCGGTCGCGACCTATCTGTTTAACAGCCAGCTGTTGAGCCGGGACGACGGTAGCATGATGCTGGTCCTGCCGCAGGAGTCGCAGGATCACCCGGGCGTCTGGCGTTATCTGAGTGGTCTGGTGGCGGAGGATAACCCTATCAGCGAGCTGCGGGTATTCGATCTGCGCGAGAGCATGGCTAACGGCGGTGGCCCGGCCTGTCTGCGCCTGCGCGTGGTACTGACTCCCGAGGAGCAGCGGGCGGTCAACCCGGCGGTAATGATGAACGAGACCCTGTTCAATACCCTCAATGACTGGGTGGACCGCTACTACCGCGATCGCCTGACCCTGGCTGACCTGGTGGATCCGCAGCTGCTGCGCGAAGGGCGCGAGGCGCTGGATGCTCTGACCCAAATTTTGCAGCTCGGGTCTGTCTACCCGTTCCAGCAATAAAGGAGGCGTGATGGACAACTTTCTGGCGCTGACGATGGCCGATGAAATGCCTCCCCACCACGAAGGCAGAGGGGCATCGTTTCACTGGCGCTGGCTGGCACGCGGGGTGTTGGAGCTGACGCCGGAGGTCGCAAGCACGCGCTCCCTGGTGCTCTCGGCCGGGATCCACGGCAATGAAACCGCACCGGTGGAAATTGTCGACCTGCTGGTGCGGGCGCTGTTTCGCGGCGAACTGACGCTGCGCTGCCGCCTGCTGGTCATCTACGGTAACCCTCCGGCGCTGAGGGCCGGCAAGCGCTATCTCACCTGCGATATCAATCGTCTGTTCAGCGGGCGCGGGGCGCAGTTTCCGGCCTGCGACGAGACCGCGCGGGCGCCCCTGCTGGAGGAGTTGGTGACAGGGTTTTACCAGCAGGCGGGGGACGATCGCTGGCATCTGGATCTGCATACTGCCATCCGCGCCTCTTATCATGAGCGTTTTGGCGTGCTGCCCCAGCGCAGTCAACCCTGGGATGAAGCCTTTATTCAGTGGCTTGGAGATGCCGGGCTGGAGGCGTTGGTCTTTCATCAGGCGCCGGGCGGCACCTTCACCCATTTCAGCTGCGAACGTTTTGGTGCCCTGGCCTGTACCCTGGAGCTGGGCAAGGCGCTGCCGTTCGGCCATAACGATCTGACTCGCTTTGCCACTACCCATCAGGCGCTGTATGCCTTGCTGAGTGGCGAGGCGCCAGGGCAGCATGCTGATCCTGTCCAGCAGTACCGGGTGGTGCAGCAGATCACCCGCCGCAGCGAAGCTTTTGTGCTGCACATGGCGGCGCATACCCTGAACTTTACCCCGTTCCGCCAGGGCAGTTTGCTGGCAGAGGATGGCGAGGAACGCTATGAAGTACACCACCCGACGGAGTATGTTCTGTTCCCGAATCCTGCCGTGGCCTTCGGTTTACGAGCCGGGCTGATGCTGGAAAAAATAACCTGAAACCCTCCGGCCCCATCAGCATAACACGGTGGGGTTGTTTATTTTCCCAGCCATTTCATTTGGCTGCCGTTTTATTACAGATTATTCCTGGCTGTTTGCTTTATTATTAATCTTTCTCCCGGTATACTCCTTCACAATCTCTTTAAAATCATTCAGATGAATATTTTTGTTTCAACTCTCCACGCTTTATCCTTATTTCCTCCATATTTGGCGATAATTTGTTTTTTACACTTTCATTGTTTTACCCTTGCTCTGATTAATTGACGATAAACCCCGTAAAGTGAATCTCGTCAACACGGCATAGCGCCGAAGAATAACTGAAAGGAAGGACAAAATTATGCGTAAATTAACTGCACTGTTTGTTGCCTCTACCCTGGCTCTGGGCGCTACCAGCGCGGCGTTCGCCGCAGATACCGCCACCACGACGGCAGCACCGACCGAAAGCAAAATGATGCATCACAAAGGTAAGCCGGGTATGCATCACGACATGATGTTTAAAGACCTGAACCTGACGGATGCGCAGAAAACGCAGATCCGCGACATCATGAAAAGCCAGCGTGACCAGATGAAACGTCCGCCGGTAGAAGAGCGCCGCGCAATGCATGACATCATTGCCAGCGACAGCTTCGATAAAGCGAAAGCCCAGGCGCAGGTCGATAAGATGGCCGAGCAGAACAAAGCCCGCATGCTGGCGCATATGGAAACCCAGAACAAGATTTACAACATCCTGACCCCGGAACAGAAAAAACAGTTCGATGCGAATTTTGAGAAGCGTCTGACAGAACGTTCCGCGCCGGAAGGTAAAATGACCCCACCAGCCGAATAATCGGTTCAGCCATTCAAGACCGCCGGAGTCCTGTTCACCCAAGCGAATACGCTGTGGACAGGTCCGGCGGTTTTTTCTTTTCTCCCCTCTTGCCAGCCGCCGCCATCCCGGTATTCTCCTGTTATCGCTTTGCAGAATGTGATTGAAATTTCTGGCGTTACGGATTTTTTCGTCGTCATGCTAAGGCCGTTGTGCACATCTGCCGATACTACCCAGTGATGACCTAACGATAACAATCAAAATGCGACCGCCCTGCGCGGGTTGCTCTGGCGCGTATTGCGCCATTCGGAGTGGTGATGGAATTCTTTGATATCCGCAAAATGCCGATCAGCCTCTGGCGCAACGGGGCCGGTGAGACGCGCGAAATATGTTGTTTTCCCCCCGCAACCCGGGAATTTAACTGGCGTGCCAGTATTGCCTCTCTGGCCAGTAACGGTGACTTTTCCGTATCACCCGGCGTCGATCGGGTGATCACCCTGCTGGAGGGGGGGGAGGTCCATCTGGATGGCGGAAAGGCTTTTACTCACACACTGCAGCGTCATCAGCCCTTCAGCTTTGCCGGCGACCTGCCGGTAAAGGCGCAGCTGCTGGAAGGACAGATGTCGATGGATTTCAATATTATGACCCGCCGGGATCGCTGCCGGGCAAAGGTGCGCGTGGCGGACCGCACCTTCACCACCTTTGCCTCACGCGGCGGGGTGGTGTTTGTGCTGAGCGGCGCCTGGCAGCTGGGGGAGAAGCTGCTCACCGCCGATCAGGGCGCATGGTGGCATGAGGGCGACCATACGCTGCGGCTGCTGAAGGAAGAGGGAACCCTGCTGTTCAGCGAGATTTTCTGGCTTCCGGGACACTGAGCGGAATGATCTCGTAGTTGCCGGTCAGCAAGGGCTTGCAGAGAATTTTATACCCATCCTGATCGAAACCGGCGGGCGTGCGCAGCAGGTCCGCCGCCTCGTCCAGACTGTCGACCGCTCCCAGCCAGAGCCAGTTATGGATGATATGGTAGTGGGTCATGTCCGGGCGCGACTCTTTCAGCGCCACGGCGCTGTCCCACGGCCAGCAGGTGACGCCTATCGCCTGCAATCCCTCGACTAAACGCTGCTGATGATCCTCAACGCTCTCTTTCCCGCAGCACGCGCCCGCGCAGCGCTTCAGAGCGGAACGGAAGCAGGCCCGCCCGCGGCTTAGCGACTCCAGCCCCAGCAGGCCGTAACAGAGCTGGCGATCATCGGCCAGCGTCTGCAGGGTTTGCAGCGCCGCACGGCGGTTGGCGAAGAGGCCAAACAGATTCGGCGTGTGTGAAAAATCGACCTCGCGGGCGTACACGATCTGCGGTTTACCCTCGGTGATTTGCAGGGAGCAGAGCTGGCGATTGCGGCGCAGCCGTTTATTGAACAGCGGTTGTTGCTCCTTAATCAAGCGCGCCTCAAGCAGCAGAGCGCCCAGCTCACCCGCGGTCTGGATCCAGGTGATACGTCGAGACTGGCGCAGCATGGCGGCCTCGTCCGGGGTACGCAGATGTGACAGCACCCGGCTGCGAATATTTACGCTTTTACCGATATAAAGGGGCATGGCGTCGCTGTCGCCATGGAAGAAGTAGACGCCAGGCTGCTTGGGCAGTGCCTCAAGCCACGGGCGCAGATGTTCGGGATATTCATAGATAGCTGCCGCTTCGAATTCAAGCCGCGGTGCCGATTGACGCCTGCTCACAACTTACTCCTGATACTGTTCAGGCATACAGTGTAGCAGCTGTGGTGTGGTTAAAAAAGAGGCGGCAGATGCCGCCCCGTCATAATTATTGTTTCCAGAAGTCGTCGAATACCGTGATCGGCGGGCGACGTTTGTGTTCGGTCTTCAGATACCAGCCTTCAATAATGCGGGCGGTGCCTTCATCCAGCGTCTTGCCTTCCAGATAATCGTCAATGTTTTCATAGGTCACGCCCAGCGCGGCTTCATCCGGCAGGGAAGGGCGATCGTCTTCCAGATCCGCGGTAGGGGCTTTTTTGTAAAGATGCTCCGGGCAGCCCAGCGCGGCCAGCAGCTGTTTGCCCTGGCGCTTGTTGAGACGGAACAGCGGGTTAATGTCGGTGCCGCCGTCGCCATATTTGGTGAAGAAACCGGTCAGCGCTTCGGCCGCATGGTCAGTGCCCACCACCACGCCGCTGGTCATCCCGGCGATGCTGTACTGGGCTTTCATGCGCTCGCGGGCCTTTTCATTGCCGCGCACGAAGTCGCTCAGCTCAATACCCGCGTCGCGCAATGCCTTTTCGCTGGCCAGCACCGCTTCTTTAATGTTTACGGTCAGGACGCGATCCGCCTGAATGAATTCGAGGGCATCCTGGCAATCCTGCTCGTCAAACTGCACGCCGAAGGGCAGGCGCACCGCGATAAACTGCAGGGATTCATTACCCGTTTCGGCGCGCAGTTCGCTGATCGCCATCTGGGCGAGCTTCCCGGCGAGGGTGGAGTCCTGACCGCCGCTGATGCCCAGCACCAGCGTCTTCAGAAACGGGAAGCGTGTTAAATAGGATTTCAAAAAATCGACGCTACGGCGGATCTCTTCTTCCGCATTGATGGTGGCTTTGGCACCCAGCGCCTGGATAATTTCTTGTTGCAGAGCCATTTAGCCCCTCCGTTACACAAATTTGCCTGATGAATGTTCTGTTAAAGCTAACTCGTCATGCGGAAAACGACAAGGATCACACATTTGAATTGGGCGAACCAGGCCGATTTAGCAGCTTATGCGTGCTTTACAGGAATTTTCCGAAAAAACTTTGCCGTCACGCTTAAGGTTGAAAAATGTGATTTTCTATTCCAGGCTTACATAACACGCTGATAAACAAGAGGACGGAATATGAACAAGAATTTAGCAGGAATGTTAGGCGCAGCGGCTGTAATGACTTTGCTGGCAGGGTGTACCGCGTATGACCGTACGACGGACCAGTTTAAAGAGCCCGTCGTAAAAGACGTTAAAAAAGGGATGAGCCGTGCACAGGTACAGCAGCTTGCCGGTAAGCCGTCATCAGAAGTGACGATGATCCACGCCCGCGGTACCTGCCAGACCTACATCCTGGGTCAACGTGATGGTAAAACAGAAACTTACTTTGTGGCCCTCGACGATACTGGCCACGTGATTAACTCCGGCTACCAGACCTGTGCGGAATACGATACCGATCCGCAGGCACCTAAGGCCTGATAACGCCTTTTCCTGAGCAAAGAGACAAACCGGCCGCATGGCCGGTTTTTTTACGTCTCTACACATCTTAATTCTCACCGCGAATTATTTACCTAAAATGTGAAGGTGGTCATAACGACAGGTCAAGGAGAGACAATTGTAGTCTCTTTCGAATTATCCCTGGGAAATCAGTTGCCGTATACTCCATCCATCAGATACGCCAGCGAGGGAATCCGGTCGGTCAAGGCGGGGATATCGCGGCGAAAGCGGTGAGCATATAAGAGGGAAATTGCTATGGAAAAGAAACATATCTATCTGTTTTGCTCGGCGGGCATGTCAACGTCACTGCTGGTGTCAAAGATGCGCGCGCAGGCAGAGAAGTACGAAGTACCGGTTGTGATTGAAGCCTTCCCGGAAACGCTGGCAGGCGAGAAAGGGACCCAGGCGGATGTGGTGCTGTTAGGGCCGCAAATTGCCTATATGTTGCCGGAGATTCAACGTCTGTTACCGAATAAACCGGTTGAAGTGATCGACTCTGCGCTGTACGGCAAAGTGGATGGTTTGGGTGTTCTTAAAGCTGCTGTAGCAGCGATTAAAAAAGCTGCTAATTAATTTAATTTTTTATTTTTCCCGTCAAAGAGCAATTTCACACACACTTACGCCGCAATATTATTGCGGCATTTAAGGGCATTTTCTATGAGTAGATTTATTGCTGCGCTTGAAAAGGTACTCCTTCCTTTTGCAGTTAAAATAGGAAAGCAACCGCATGTCAACGCCATTAAAAACGGCTTTATTAAAGTAATGCCGTTAACCCTGGCCGGGGCCATGTTCGTTTTAATTAACAACGTTTTTCTTAGCTTCGGTGATGGTTCATTTTTCTATTCATTAGGTGTTCGTTTAGATCCCTCAACTATTGAAACGTTAAATGGTTTCAAGGCCATCGGCGGCAATGTGTACAACGGTACGCTGGGTATTATGTCGCTGATGGCGCCTTTCTTTATTGGGATGGCGTTGGCAGAAGAGCGTAAAGTCGACTCGCTGGCCGCCGGTTTATTATCCGTCGCTGCCTTTATGACCGTGACCCCATACAGCGTCGGTGAAGCGTACGCGGTAGGGGCCAACTGGCTGGGCGGGGCAAACATCATTTCCGGTATCGTGATCGGCCTGGTCGTGGCGGAAATGTTTACCTTTATTATTCGTCGCAACTGGGTGATTCGTTTACCTGACAGCGTGCCGGCGTCGGTGTCCCGCTCCTTCTCGGCGCTGATCCCAGGCTTTATTATTCTCTCCATCATGGGGACCATCGCCTGGGCGCTCTCTCACTGGGGCACCAACTTCCACCAGATCATTATGGATACCATCTCCACACCGCTGGCCTCTATGGGTGGTGTCGTGGGCTGGGCTTACGTGATTTTCACCTCCCTGCTGTGGTTCTTCGGTGTTCACGGCTCTCTGGCGCTGGCTGCGCTGGACAGCGGCATCATGACCCCATGGGCGCTGGAAAACGTGGCGCTTTATCAGCAGTACGGCTCCGTTGATGCGGCGCTGGCGGCGGGTAAAACCTTCCACGTGTGGGCCAAACCGATGCTCGACTCCTATATCTTCCTGGGCGGTACCGGGGCGACGCTGGGCTTGATTATCGCGGTCTTTATCACCTCCCGTCGTGCGGATCACCGTCAGGTGGCGAAGCTGGCACTGCCATCAGGCATCTTCCAGATTAACGAGCCTATCCTCTTCGGTCTGCCGATTATTATGAACCCGGTGATGTTCATTCCGTTCATCCTGGTGCAACCGCTGCTGGCCGGCATAACTCTGACTGCCTACTACCTGGGGATAATCCCGCCGGTAACCAACATTGCGCCATGGACTATGCCAGCGGGCCTGGGTGCCTTCTTTAACACCAACGGCAGCGTAGCGGCCTTCCTGCTGGCGATATTTAACCTTGGTGTGGCAACCCTGCTCTACATGCCGTTCGTCGCCATCGCCAATAAGGCTCAGACCACCATTGATGAAGAAGAGAGCGAAGAAGAGATCGCCCTCGCACTGAAATTCTGATGTCGTATGACGCGGGGCAACCCGCGTCAGTACAGGAGAACCCGAGATGTTTGATTTAGAAAATGTTGTTGCAGAAGCAGAAGAAGTAGCAGAGAACGACCTTGAAGAAGTAGTGATGGGGCTTATCATCAACTCTGGTCAGGCGCGTAGCCTGGCGTACGGCGCACTGAAAAAAGCCAAGCAGGGTGATTTCGATACCGCCAAAGAGATGATGGCCCAGTCCCGCACCGCGCTGAATGAAGCGCACCTGGTGCAAACAAAACTGATCGAAAGCGATCAGGGTGAAGGTAAGATGAAGGTCAGCCTGGTGCTGGTACATGCCCAGGACCATTTGATGACCTCCATGCTGGCACGTGAGCTGGTGGCGGAACTCATCGAACTTCACGAGAAAATGCAGTAAGTCAGACTGATAGCAGGAGGTCAGCGCAATGGAAATCACTACCGCCCGGGAACAGCAGCTGTTCAATGGTAAAAATTTTCATGTGTTTATCTACAACAAGGTGGAGAGCATCAGCGGTCTGCATCAGCATGACTACTATGAATTCACCATTGTGCTGACCGGCCGCTATTTCCAGGAGATCAACGGCAAGCGGGTGCTGCTGGAGCGTGGGGACTTCGTCTTTATCCCGATGGGGTCCCACCATCAGAGCTTTTACGACTTTGGCGCCACGCGTATTCTTAACGTCGGCATCAGTAAACGCTTCTTCGAAACTCACTATTCGCCGCTGCTGCCGTTCTGCTTTGTCGCTTCGCAGGTTTATCATGTAAAAAGTGAATTCCTGAACTGGATCGACACCGTTATTGCCTCGCTTAACTTTCGTGACAATGAGTTCGATGAATTCATTGAAACGGTGACCTTCTATGTCGTCAACCGCTTACGCCACTATCGCGAAGAGCAGCAGGCGACGGACGATATCCCACAATGGCTGCGCACCACCGTAGAAATGATGCACGATAAACTGCGCTTTGGTGAAAATGCGCTGGAGAATATGGTGGCGCTGTCAGGTAAATCACAAGAATATCTGACCCGGGCGACCCAGCGTTATTATCAGAAAACCCCGGTGCAGATTATTAATGAAATACGGATCAATTTCGCCAGAAAACAGCTGGAGATCACCAATTATTCGGTGACGGATATTGCTTACGAATCCGGTTACAGCAGTCCGAGTCTGTTTATTAAGACCTTTAAGAAATTGACCTCATTTACACCTAACAGCTACCGGAAAAACCTCACCATTATTAATTAACGTCCGGCGGGATCGCCGCCGGAAATATCGACTTCAAAACTTGCCCAAATATATGGGACGGGATCGCTATACTTAAATGGCGCATCTCCCTGGGAGAAATATTATGCAAAAGAAACTAAAAGTAGTGACCATCGGCGGCGGAAGCAGCTACACCCCGGAATTACTGGAAGGGTTCCTCAAGCGTTATCATGAACTGCCGTTCAGCGAACTGTGGCTGGTGGACGTGGCTGAAGGCCAGGAGAAGCTCGATATTATTTTTGACCTGTGCCAGCGCATGGTGAAAAAAGCGGGCGTACCGATGACCGTGCATAAAACACTCGACCGTCGCCAGGCGCTGAAAGACGCTGATTTCGTCACCACCCAGCTGCGCGTCGGCCAGCTGAAGGCGCGCGAGCTGGATGAGCGTATCCCGCTGAGCTACGGCTATCTGGGTCAGGAAACCAACGGTGCCGGCGGTCTGTTCAAAGGGCTGCGTACCATTCCGGTGGTTTTCGACATCATTAAAGACGTGCAGGAGATCTGCCCGCAGGCGTGGGTGATCAACTTTACCAACCCGGCCGGGATGGTAACCGAAGCGGTCTACCGCCACACCGATTTCAAACGCTTCATTGGGGTCTGTAATATCCCTATCGGCATGAAGATGTTTATCCGCGATGTGCTGGCGTTGACCGACAGCGACGAACTCTCCATCGACCTGTTCGGCCTGAACCACATGGTCTTTATCAAAGATGTGCTGGTCAACGGCGAGTCACGCTTTGCCGAACTGCTGGACGGCGTGGCATCTGGCACCCTGAAAGCCAGCTCGGTGAAAAATATCTTCGACCTGCCGTTCAGCGAAGGACTGATTCGCTCGCTCAATCTGCTGCCGTGCTCCTATCTGCTCTACTACTTCAAGCTGAAAGAGATGCTGGCCATTGAGATGGGCGAATACTACAAAGGCGGCGCCCGGGCGCAGGTGGTGCAGAAGGTAGAAAAACAGCTCTTCGACCTGTACAAGGATCCGGATCTGAACGTAAAGCCAAAAGAGCTGGAGCAGCGCGGTGGGGCTTACTACTCCGATGCGGCCTGCGAAGTGATCAACGCCATCTACAACGACAAGCAGGCGGAGCACTACGTCAACGTGCCGCACCACGGCCACATTGATAATATCCCGGCAGACTGGGCGGTGGAGATGACCTGCATCCTCGGCCGCGATGGCGCGAAACCGCATCCGCGTCTGACCCATTTCGATGACAAGGTGATGGGGCTGATCCACACCATCAAGGGCTTTGAAGTCGCAGCAAGCCAGGCGGCGATCAGCGGCGAGCTGAATGATGTGCTGCTGGCTCTGAACCTGAGCCCGCTGGTCCAGTCCGATCGCGATGCCGAGAAGCTGGCGCGCGACCTGATTCTGGCCCATGAAAAATGGCTGCCGAACTTTGCCGGCGCTATTGATAAACTGAAAAGCGAGCAGCACTAAGAGGGATCGCTATGGAATATCTGCTGATCGTCAATGCCGATGATTTTGGCCTCTCAAAAGGACAAAACTATGGCATCGTGGAAGCCTGTCGGCACGGCGTGGTGACTTCAACCACCGCGATGGTCAACGGCGATGCGATTGAGCACGCCGCTGAACTCAGTCGGGCGCTGCCGGAACTGGGTGTCGGGATGCACTTTGTTCTGACTCTCGGCATGCCGCTGACGCCGATGCCAGGGCTGACCCGCGAGGGGCAACTGGGGAAATGGATCTGGGAGATGGCGGAGCAGGGGACGTTGCCGCTGGAGGAGATTGCCCGCGAGCTGGACTGTCAGTTCAATCGCTTTGTCGATCTCTTCGGCCGCGAGCCGACCCATATCGACAGCCATCACCATGTGCATATGATCCCGGCCATCTTCCCGCTGGTGGCCGAGTTTGCCCGCCGCAAAGGAGTGGCGCTGCGTGTGGATCGTCAGGTTGAAGGGCTTGGGGAGCTGAGTGCCGAACTGCCGCCGACCACCGACGGTTTCAGTAGCGCATTTTATGGCGATGAAATCAGTGAGGCGCTGTTCTTAAGCGTGCTGGATCATTCCGTGCAGCAGGGCGAACGCTCGCTGGAGGTGATGGCGCACCCGGCCTTTATTGATAACACCATTCGTAAAAGCGCCTACTGCTGGCCGCGCCTGACGGAGCTGGATGTGCTGACCTCGACGTCGCTGAAATACGCAATTGCCGAGCGCGGGTATCGTCTGGGGACGTTCAGGGATCTGTGAGGAAATGCCGGGTGGCGGCTTCGCCTGACCCGGCCTATAAATTCAATGGAACCTTGCGCCGGGTTTTATCCGGTTAGCAAATTACACGGAACCGTAGGCCGGGTAAGCGCAAGCGCCACCCGGCTTTTTTTACGCCGGTATGCTGGCGATTTTACTGCGACGCGACCAGACCCGGTGCGCCGCCATCTGCAACACCAGCTCATCCATAAACGCGCCTGCCGCTGTATCGCCTTCGATAATCCCTTCTTCGCCCTGATCCGCCACCTTCAGCAGCGGTTTGAACTGCCGCGCATCTCCCGCAAGCGCAATCGGCTTGAGGTGCTTGTAGGCTTCCAGCAGATAATAGGCGGCATCCCCGTTATTGAGCAGGCTCTGGATATCGCCGCAGGGCACCACCACCGCATCAACGGTCAGCGACGGGGATCCGGCAAAGGTCGCCGCCACCGGTAGCACCGAGCCGTCATCAGCGGTTACTTCACCCATTCGCGAGTAGAGCAGCTTCGCGTGAACGCCTTTGGCCTTCAGCGCCCTCAGTACCGCCAGTACGTCGTTGGCTCGCGGGGTATCGTTGAGCAGTATCGCCACCACGCGGCCTTTGATATCGCCACCGGGAACGGCATACAGGCTGAGGGACGGATCTTTTTTGACACCGCTGACATCCTGCGGTGGAGCCAGATTACGTTGCTCCTCGGTAAGGGTAAGCCCCAGATTCTCAGCCACACCCTGGGCCAGGGTGATATCAATGCGCGCCAGCTGATCGACCACCCGCTCGCGGATATAGGTCCGCACCACTTTGCTCAGCTCAAAGCTGAAGGCACCGATGATATGCTCCTGCTCGACAGGTGTCTGGCTCTGCCAGAACAGGCGCGGATGGGCGTAATACTCCGCGAAAGAGGGGCTGCGTTCGCGGATTTTACTGCCTTCCACACGCTCCTGATAAGACTCAAACCCACCGCGTTTTGGCCCAGGCGGGGTCTCGCGCGGCCAGTTATCGTTGATCGAGTTCGGTTCGTAGTTGGCCGGGTTGGTGTCGATCTCCATCCGGTGCATGCCGTCACGCTGGAAGTTATGGTACGGACAGGTTGGCTTGTTGATGGGGATCTCGTGGAAGTTCGGCCCACCCAGACGGCTGATTTGCGTATCGGTGTAGGAGAACAGACGGCCCTGCAACAGCGGGTCGTTGGTAAAGTCCAGCCCGGGGACGATGTGCCCAGGGTGGAAGGCGGCCTGTTCGTTCTCGGCAAAAAAGTTGTCCGGGTTGCGGTTGAGCACCATTTTGCCCACCAGCTGAACCGGCACCAGCTCCTCGGGGATCAGCTTGGTTGGGTCGAGAAGGTCAAAATCAAATTTAAACTCGTCCTCTTCCGGGATCAGCTGGAAGCCGAGCTCATATTCCGGGAAGTCGCCCGCTTCGATGGCTTCCCAGAGATCGCGGCGATGGAAGTCCGGATCGCGCCCGGTGAGCTTCTGCGCCTCATCCCACACCAGCGAGGCTTTGCCGGCCACCGGCTTCCAGTGGAAGCGCACAAAGGTGGCTTTGCCTTCGGCATTGATCAGCCGGAAGGTGTGGATGCCAAACCCCTCCATGGTGCGGTAGCTGCGGGGGATGCCGCGGTCGGACATCGCCCACATCACGTTATGCAGGGTTTCAGGCTGCAATGAAACGTAGTCCCAGAAGGTGTCGTGCGCGCTCTGGCCCTGCGGGATTGCCCAGTGAGGCTCCGGCTTCACCGCGTGGACAAAATCGGGGAACTTGTGGGCGTCCTGAATAAAGAAGATCGGCGTGTTGTTGCCCACCAGGTCAAAAATGCCCTCTTCGGTATAAAACTTAGTGGCGAAGCCGCGAATGTCCCGCACCGTGTCGGCGGAGCCTGCGCCACCCTGCACCGTGGAGAAGCGGACAAACACCGGGGTGATCTTATCCGGGTCAGAGAGGAAGGCGGCTTTGGTGATGTCGCTCAGGTTTTTGTAAGGCTGGAAATAGCCGTGCGCGGCCGAGCCGCGGGCGTGGACAATACGCTCCGGGATACGCTCATGGTCGAAATGGGTGATCTTCTCCCGCAGGATGAAATCTTCCAGCAGGGTCGGGCCGCGCGTCCCGGCACGCAGCGAGTTCTGATCGTCAGCGATGCGTACACCCTGGTTGGTGGTGAGCGGGAAGTTTTCGCCGCCTTTACGCACCGCATCCAGCGCGTTCAGTTTTTCATTGCCGGTGTCCGGTGCTTTCAGGCTGCCGGGCGCGGTAGGTTCCTGGCCCGGCGGAGTAGGGACCGGACTGGCGCGGTGGGAACCATCCTCTGGGGCCAGGGAGTCCAGGCCGGGTTTCGCTTCATTTTCATCATGCACCGGGGATTGCTGCGGGTGGTGGGTCTTATCATTTTGCGACATTGCACTCGTCTCCTGTTTTCATTGCTGAAACGCGGTCGTCTTTGCGTCAAAACTCATTAACTATAGAACAATGCCGACGGTGAGCCGGGTGAAAACCCGATTTCTGGCTACCACTTACGCTTGATGTGCCACGTGGGGCGCGACGCAGGAAGGGCAATCAGCTATCATAGGAATTTACTGATTTTTGAGTTTGCTTTAGTGAACCCGCTGCTTATGAAACCTCTTCGCCAACAAAATCGTCCTGTTATCAGTTATCAGCCCCGCGTTGAACCCGCGCCGCCAGAACATGCCAACAAAATGGATGGCTTTCGTGACGTCTGGCTGTTACGCGGCAAATATGTGGCCTTTGTGCTGATTGGCGAGCGTTTTCGCCGTTCACCGGCGTTTAACGTTCCGGAATCTGCTCAGCGCTGGGCGGCACAGGTCCGCCAGGAAGAAGAGGTTGAGGATTAACAGATAATAAAAAAACCGCCTTCATTGCTGAAGGCGGTTTTTTTTAGCGAGGGTGGCGCTTAACGGTGCGCCAGTTCCGCATGTTCATCGCTGTCCAGTACCGCTTTATCGGTCTGCTTCAGCCACTGGCTGGTGAGCGTACCGGCGGTCATGGAGCCGCTGACGTTCAGCGCGGTACGGCCCATGTCGATCAGCGGTTCTACCGAGATCAGCAGTGCCACCAGCGTCACCGGCAGACCCAGCGCAGGCAGTACGATCAGCGCGGCAAAGGTCGCGCCGCCGCCCACACCGGCCACACCGGCAGAGCTCACGGTCACAATCCCGACCAGGGTCGCAATCCAGACCGGATCCAGCGGGTTAATACCCACCGTCGGTGCCACCATTACTGCCAGCATTGCCGGATAGAGACCTGCACAACCGTTCTGACCAATGGTCGCGCCAAAGGAGGCGGAGAAGCTGGCGATCGATTCCGGCACGCCCAGACGACGGGTCTGCGCTTCCACGTTCAGTGGAATGGAGGCGGCGCTGGAGCGGCTGGTAAAGGCGAAGGTCAGCACCGGCCACACCTTACGGAAGTATTTCAGCGGGCTGACGCCGTTCACGCCGAGCAGAATGCCGTGGACCACAAACATGATGCCCAGACCGAGATAAGAGGCGACCACGAAGCTACCCAGCTTGATGATGTCCTGCAGGTTTGAGCCTGCCACCACTTTGGTCATCAGCGCCAGTACACCGTATGGGGTCAGCTGCATCACCAGACGCACCAGCTTCATCACCCAGCTCTGCAGGGTGTCGATGGCGGTCAGAACGCGCTGGCCTTTCGGGGCGTCATCTTTCAGCAGTTTCAGCGCGGCTACGCCGAGGAAGGCAGCGAAAATCACCACGCTGATGATCGACGTTGGGCTGGCCCCGGTGAGATCGGCAAACGGGTTTTTCGGGATAAAGGAGAGCAGCATCTGCGGTACGGTGAGATCCGCTACTTTACCCGCATAGTTAGTCTCGATGGCGGTCAGGCGCGCGGTTTCTGCGGTACCCTGCACCAGGCCTTCTGCGGTCAGGCCAAACAGGTTGGTGACCAGCACGCCCACCAGAGCCGAGATCAGGGTGGTAAAGAGCAGCGTACCTATGGTCAGGACGCTGATTTTACCCAGCTGAGAGGCATTATGCAGACGGGCAACCGCGCTCAGAATAGAGGCAAACACCAGCGGCATAACAATCATCTGCAGCAGCTGGACGTAGCCGTTACCGACAACGTTGAACCACTGGATAGAGTCTTTCAGTACCGGGTTGCTGGCACCGTAAATGGCCTGCAGCGCCAGTCCAAAGACCACGCCCATCACCAGACCGACCAGTACTTTTTTGGCCAGGCTCCACTGTTTGTGACGCGACTGCGCCAGCAACAGCAGTAAGCCGACGAACACCACGATGTTCGCGATTAATGGAAAATTCATCCCGTTCTCCTGATTGAATAGCAGATCGGTATTAGGTCCGACCTTGTTGGCGCAAGATTATCAGAAGTGTGATCTGGTCGCTTATATCCAAATGGAATGGGTTATGCCAAAACGGCTGAATTCGTCCAGTTACTGCTCACTTTGATGGTGAATAAAGCGGTTGAACTGAAACTGCAGGGAATTAATCATGTGTGAGGACCAGCGCACGGCTCCGTTTTCCGGCAGCGTCTGCGGCATCCACACCGCCCAGGCAAACAGGGCCATGCACAGGGCGCGCTCCAGCTGGTTGCCTTTTTGCGGCCTGAGGATCGGCAGACGAAAACGCCAGCGGCAGGGCCACAGCAGAGGAACGCCCGCCGGGGTAAGCATGTCGGCCAGAATATGGCTCAGATAGCCCAACACCATCCCCTGGATGGCATCCGCCGGGATCAGCCAGCTGTCCGGCACTTTTAAATAGAAGAGGGTAAGCGCGGCAAATACCGCCAGCAGGCTATGTGTAAAGCCGCGATGGCCGCAGGCGCGGGCTATGGGTTTTGAGATCCACTTCAGCCGCTGCCCGAGCAGCGACTTTGGATGATCGATGTCAGGTAACAGGCAGGTCAAAACTGCCGATGGCACGATGTGCCACCAGTCACCCTGCGCCAGCACTGGTGTAAGCTCAGCGTTTTTGGCAAACACTGCGCAGGCGAGAGAAAAGAGCAGATGACCTTCCGCCGTCATGATAAAACCCACTAAACTGTCAATGCATCCAGTATAGGGATTTTATACAGTATACGGAAGTAGTGACGGTGTAACTCTTTGTCACAAAGCTGTTAACGTGCGAGCCAGCCCCCATCGACGGCGAGGGTGTAGCCGTTGACGTAGTCCGAGGCCGACGAGGCCAGAAATACCGCCGGGCCCTGGAGATCTTCCGGCTTACCCCAGCGACCCGCCGGAATACGGTCGAGGATCTCTTTGCTGCGCTGTTCGTCGTCGCGGAGTTGCTGTGTATTGTTGGTTGCCATATAGCCTGGCGCGATGGCGTTAACGTTTATACCATGGTGTGCCCACTCGTTGGCCAGCAGGCGGGTGATCCCGAGCACGCCGCTTTTCGACGCGGTATAAGAGGGAACGCGGATCCCGCCCTGGAACGACAGCATGGAGGCAATGTTAATAATTTTGCCGCCTTGCCCCTGAGCGATGAACTGACGGGCCACGGCCTGCGACAGGAAAAAGACTGATTTCAGGTTGAGATTCATCACATCATCCCAGTCCTTTTCGCTGAAGGTCAGAGCATCTTCCCGGCGAATGGTGCCGGCATTATTTACCAGAATATCAACGCGCCCCATGCCCGCCACCGTCTGCTCGACGATATCGTTAATAGCATCCTGCTTGCTGAGATCGGCCTGAATAGCCAGAAACCGGCGACCCAGCGCCTTCACGCCTGCAGCGGTCTCTTCCGGGATCCGGCGATTGACGCTCACGATGTCACAGCCTGCCTGCGCCAGACCCAGCGCCATGCCCTGGCCGAGTCCGGTATCACAGCCGGTAACGATGGCAACTTTTCCTGAAAGATTAAAGGCATCCAGTATCATACAGACCTCAGAAAGTAGGGGGTATAGTTGTTCTGAGATAAGCATAGAAGCAGGGATAGGGAATATCAAATTAAAATGAAATGATGTTTTAAAAATTTTATGTGGATCATATTTGCGGGCAACAGGACGTTGCCCGCCGTCGTTAATCAGCCGCGCAGATGTGCCACGGTGAGGTCCTGCAGCGAGGTCAGTTTAACGTCCGCCAGGGCGTAGCGGGCGTCATGCTGATTCTCTTCTGCGGGGACGACAATCGAGCGCATCCGTGCCGCTTTGCTGGCGATCATGCCGTTAACGGAGTCTTCCAGCGCCACGCAGGTGGTCGGGTCGACGCCCAGCTTCGCGGCGCAGTCCATATAGACCTGCGGGTGCGGCTTGCTGTAAGGCAGTTTTTCTGCCGAGGCCAGCGCATCAAAGCTGTCGCGCAGATCAAACATGATTAGCACTTTTTCCAGCATATGCAGCGGCGAGGCGGAGGCGAGGCCAACCTTCAACCCCTGCGCTCTGCACAGGGCGACAGCCTCACGGGCCCCTTTCAGCAGCGGGCGGTTCTCTTCCACCAGCGTAATGGCCCGGTTGATAATGCGGTCGGTGACCTCATCCCGGCCCGGCCCCACCCACGGCTGGTGGGCATACCAGAGTTCAACCACCATATCGATGCGCAGACCGAGGGTATCCGGCAGTTCGTGACGGCGGCTGATATCCACGCCCAGGCTGGCCATCACATCCAGTTCAGCACGATCCCAGAGCGGCTCGGAATCAATCAGTAATCCATCCATATCAAAAATGGCTGCAAGAATTTGACGCGGAGTCGACATGCAACTTCTCCTTTCGTGGGTATTTATCAGGGGTAAAGGCTACCTAACCCTGGCAATTTACCATATCGCCTGCAAAGAACGGGCGAAAATGACAACCAGCAGGTAGACTTAGCCTCAAAGGATGTATTTTAAAAACGAGGAACCGATGACATATCAACAAGCTGGACGTGTAGCGATACTGAAGATAATCGCCGGATGGGTAATTTTTATCCCGGCGGTGATCTCGACAATTATTTCCGTCCTGAAATTTATTTATGACCACAGCGAAAAGCAGGCCGGGATCAATGCCGTGATGCTGGATTTTGCCCATGTCATGATCGAGATGATGCGCTTTAACACGCCGTTTCTGAATTTCTTCTGGTACAACTCCCCGACGCCAGATTTCCGGCAGGGAATGAACATCGCGTTCTGGATTATCTTTGCTCTGATCTTTATTGCTCTGGCACTACAGGCTTCCGGAGCGCGGATGCGCCGGCAGACCCGCCTCATTCGCGAAGGGCTGGAAGCCCAGCTGATTCTGGAGAAGGCAAAAGGAGAAGAGGGATTAACGCGCGAACAGATCGAAGCGCGCATTGTGGTGCCGAATCACACCATTTTCCTGCAAATTTTTACCCTCTATGTACTTCCGGTACTGATGATCGTTGCCGGGTACTTCCTGTTCTCCCTGCTCGGCCTGTTATAAGCGTTCGCTGCCGGGCAGTGCTGCCCGGCAGTCTGTCCGCTACGCTGCCAGCACCCGCTCCATCGCCTTCTGCGCAATCACCAGATGCTCGCCGCCAAACAGAATGGCGCGGTTCATCAGGGTATAGAGCTGATAGACCGGCTGCCTTTGCAGAAAACCGGCCGGCAACGGCGAGACTGACTGATAGCCGTCGTAGATCTGCGGCGGCTGTTCAGGGTGCAGCGGCAGCATCGCGAGGTCGCACTCCCTGTCTCCCCAGTAGCAGGCAGGATCGAAGATATAGGGGCCGTTCGGACCCAGCGCACAGTTGCCCGACCACAGATCGCCGTGCAGCAGCGAAGGCTGCGGCTGATGCGAGGCCAGGCGCTGCTGAATATGATCGACAATGGCGTCAATGTTGCCGAACTCCAGCCCTTTTTCCGCCGCCAGTTCCAGCTGCCAGCCGATCCGTTGTTCGGCAAAGAAGGTCGACCAGCGGCGTTGCCAGGCGTTGGGTTGCGGGGTGGTTGAGAGGTCGTTGTCGAAATCGAGACCGAACTGCGGCTGCTCACTCCACAGATGGAGGCGGGCAATCTGTTGCCCCAGGATAAAGGCGTTATGCGCATCGAGCGGACGGGCAGGGAGGAACTCCATCACCAGAAAGCTATAGTCACGATCGCTGCCGACGGCCCACACCTGGGGTACGGAGACGGTTTTGCTGCGGGAGAGCAGTTCCAGCTGGTCAGCTTCCGCGGTAAAGATGGGTAACAGCTCGCGTTCATCACATTTCACGAAGAGGTCGCGTCCTGCATAGCGCAGATGCCATGCGGCGTGGATCTCGCCCCCTGGCAGCTCGTTACGCAGTTCAATTTCACCTTCGCCCAGTTGTTCACTTAAAAGATGACTGATAGCCTGCCACATGATCGCTCTCCCATGTTGTCTGCCAGATCATAAAGTTAGCGTGAAACTATGGTCAAAAAACACGAACTAACGCACATCTATACCGTTTGGTTGACCCTGTGGCACTTATTGTTGCTGTTTTTGCCAGTTTTCCCAGCTCGTGACTTCAACCTGCGGCTCTTTCCCGGTGGCACTCTCCACCAGACCCGTGGCCAGCGCCTTCACTTCGTCTTCACTCAGGGTACTGACCAGACCGTAGGTATGGGTACCCAGCTCATGCAGATTGCCGTCGCCGTCGGTCATGGTTAGCAAAAAACCGCCGCGGGTAAGATGGTTGTTGATTTCATTGAGTTCTGTCAGCGAGTCTTCATGAACTTTTACGGTTACCACGTAGCGAGCGATCTCTCCACTGCTCATAATTCACCTCGTTGTTATCACGAAATTTTTTTAGCATAGACGATTCATGCCATTTGTCGCCCTCGCCGGGACACCGGGAGGGCAAGGGTTACGCATTTGTCAGGTATGTGAAGATTTTCTGCGTGTCATCAAGGGAGCACAGCCGGGTTCCGTGATTAATGGTTGCCGCGCTGCCTGCCGCCACGCCGTATTGAGTCATCTCCCGTAAAGACGCCCCTTGTGCCAGCTTCAGGGTCATGGCACCCACCATGCTGTCCCCCGCGCCGACGGTACTCTGGCTTTTCATCGGCGGCGGCACGACATGCACCGATCCGGTTTCATCCACGCCCAGCGCACCCTGTGGGCCCAGGGACACCACTACCCGCCGGGCTTTACCGCTTTTCACCAGTTCTTCTGCGGCGTTACGCACATCATCCGGCTGGCTGAGATCGCGATTGACCAGCGCGCTTAGCTCTTTCTGATTGGGTTTCACCAGCTCGATGTTGCCAAGGGTCAGCGCGGCGCTGAGGGCCTCTCCGGAGCTGTCAACGATGCAGCGGATGCCGTTCTGTTGCGCAGCGCGGATAAGCTGGGTCAGGCGCTCGGTTTTGACCCCGGGTGGCAGGCTGCCGCTGATGACCAGCAGCGCGCCGCTCTCGATGGCCAGCACTTTCTCTTCCAGCTGGCGAAATTCATCTTCGCTCAGCGTCGCGCCAGGCATCACAAAGCGATACTGCTCGTGGGTGGATTCAACATGCACGTGCAGGTTTTGCCGGGTCCAGTCATGGGCATCGACCGTATCCACGGCGACCTGCTCATCAGCGAGAAGCGAGACGAGGTGTTCACCCGTCGCGCCGCCCGCAGGAAAGATGGCGGTAGCTTTTCCGCCGAGGTGAACAATGGCGCGCGCCACGTTAATCCCACCGCCGCCGGGTTCGAAAACCGGCGCGCTGCAGCGAAGTTTACCTTCAGGATAGAGTTGAGCCGTCAGGGTTGCGCTGTCCAGAGAGGGGGAGAGCGTCAACGTAAAGATACGATCCATGCTGATCTCCTTTGAATGAGGATAGCCCTAAGCCTGGCACCGAACCAGCGGAAGGGAAAGTAAATAACAATATGATTTTAAAAATGAATATCTTTACGTACCGTGACTTTTATTTATAAATATCCAGCTGGTTTGAGATCGTTCTTATTCCAAAAATGAAACAAGAAATCATTGCTATGTTATTTGAGCCTTTTTATAATTTGTTACCTTTCGCGGGATCCCATGGCATTGATCCGCAAGAAAGTTTCCGGGACCGTAATGGTCTCTTTTTTTGTTGTACGGACTCTTTATAAATGAAGCTCTTAAAGACAGTACCCGCTGCAATGATGGTAGCGGGAGGCCTGTTTGCGTCAATGCATGCAACAGCCGATGATTCCGTTTTTACTGTCATGGATGATCCTTCCACTGCACAGAAACCTTTCGAAGGCAACCTGAACGCAGGTTATCTGGCGCAATCGGGCAATACAAAAAGCTCCTCCCTGACCGCCGACACCACCATGACCTGGTACGGTAATACCACCGCCTGGTCGCTGTGGGGTAACGCCAGCAACACCTCTTCAAACGATGAACGCTCTTCCGAGAAATATGCGGTGGGTGGGCGTAGCCGTTACAACATGACCGACTTCGACTATCTGTTCGGCCAGGCAAGCTGGTTGACCGACCGCTACAACGGCTACCGTGAGCGTGATGTGGCAACGGCCGGTTATGGTCGCCAGTTCCTGAATGGTCCGGTACACAGCTTCCGCTTTGAATTTGGTCCAGGCGTGCGTTACGACGAATACACCGATGGTGACACTGAAACCCAGCCACTGGGCTATGCGTCCGGTACTTACGCCTGGCAGATGACCGATAATGCCAAATTTAGCCAGGGCGTCTCCGTCTTTGGCGCTGACGACACAACCGTCAACTCCGAGACCGCGCTGAACGTGGCGATTAACGCCCATTTCGGGCTGAAAGTTGCATACAACGTGACCTGGAACTCTGAGCCGCCAGCTTCTGCACCGGAACATACCGATCGCAGAACCATCGTCTCTCTGGGCTACAAAATGTAATTGCGACGGGCCAATAATATATTGGCCCGTTTTTAATTTTTGTGCTGATAAATAATAAACAGCGTTTTAAAAATAGCGGCAGCCGATATCTCCATATTCTCTCCATAATTCCTCGTTTTGTTAACATTCAGTTTATTTGACACGAATTGATAAATATTTTGACTATGCAAAAGTGTGATGCAGATCTAAACTAACAGGACAGGCTAGATATTGCCTTAAGGTGTTCTGCATTAATTCAGTAAGAGAAAAATATTATGAATAAAATCACAACTGCATCTGCAGCAATAGTGCTTTCTGCACTATCATTCGGCGCATTTGCCGCTGATTCTGTATATAACTCTGCCAGTGACAGCTCTACACAAATTGGCATCACCAAAGCCTCTGATGTAGAAGCCGGTTCGAACATTGCCCCGGGCTCACAATCTACCGGGCAATCCATGGATGACGCGTTCGACGTGCATAAACTGGTTGCCGGTGAATGGTCCTGATTGATTCGTCAAACGCGATAAATTCATTTGCTGGTAGTTATTACCGCTAAAAAAAACCGGATTCTGATGTACCGGTTTTTTTATTTCTGCCGTTTGTGTAAAGATATTTAAAACGTAAGTTTATATTCGTTGGGTTTTGCAAACAAAAACGAATATGCCTACGCGACAGTACAGAGAAGAGACGATTAACCCCAAAGCATCGCCGCCCAGCGTAATAACAGCAGGGCAGCACAAAGGGTGATTAACACAATCACCATCTTCCAGTATTTTTTTGAAAAGCGTTTCGTCGGCATCACATCATCCTTGTTCTTTGGTCGTGGTCGACTGCTAAGTCTACCAAAGAGCAAAAATAATTGCGCTTCACCGGGAAGTTATAGCGTCAGGCGCTGGCAACAGCGAGCTTTAAAACCAGTGAAACTTATCCGCCAGAATCACGAGTAACGCGGTGGCAGAAAGAATGTTCAGGATAACGACTGTTCTGCTGGATACGTTCATACTATGCCCCAAAGTGTGTTGTAAGGACCTGTTCAAGAATAGCTCAGCCACCCGGTATTGCGAGAAGCTGTTTGAAATTCCACGTTAAACTCATGCGAAAGTGCTAACGCGTTCAATCTGCCCGTAAGGGTGTTTTCACCCTGGCGTTAGTGTTACCATCAACAGGCTGATCGTAAATTGCCATTTTTCTGATTTCGATCCTGTGCATGATTGCGGGCCAATTTGACGATTGTTGGTCAGATGGTTTTGCAATTCACTGTAAATTAAAGATTATTTTCTTTGCATATGCTCTTATGTGTGGGGCATCACTGCAAATAAGGACATAAAATGCCTGTAATTACTCTTCCTGATGGCAGCCAACGCCATTTTGACCGCGCCGTCAGCCCAATGGATGTTGCGCTGGATATCGGCCCGGGTCTGGCGAAAGCCACTATTGCTGGCCGCGTAAACGGTACGCTGGTTGATGCTTCCGATTTAATTGAAAACGATGCGAAGCTGTCGATCATCACCGCGAAAGACGAAGAAGGTCTGGAGATCATTCGTCACTCGTGCGCTCACCTGCTCGGTCATGCGATCAAGCAGCTGTGGCCTAATACCAAAATGGCTATCGGCCCGGTTATCGACAACGGTTTCTACTATGACGTCGATCTTGACCACACGCTGACCCAGGAAGATATCGAAGCCCTCGAAAAGCGTATGCACGAGCTGGCTGAGAGCAACTACGACGTCATCAAGAAGACCGTGAGCTGGCACGAAGCGCGTGAAACCTTCGTGAAGCGTGGTGAAAACTACAAAGTCACTATTCTTGACGAGAACATTGCTCATGATGACAAGCCTGGCTTGTATCATCACGAAGAATACATCGACATGTGCCGTGGACCGCACGTGCCGAACATGCGCTTCTGCCATCACTTCAAACTGATGAAAACCGCGGGTGCTTACTGGCGTGGCGACAGCAACAATAAGATGTTGCAGCGCATCTACGGTACCGCCTGGGCTGACAAAAAAGCCCTGAACGCGTATCTGCAGCGTCTGGAAGAAGCGGCGAAGCGCGACCACCGTAAAATCGGTAAACAGCTCGACCTGTATCATATGCAGGAAGAGGCGCCGGGTATGGTCTTCTGGCACAACGACGGCTGGACTATTTTCCGCGAGCTGGAAACTTTCGTGCGTTCCAAACTGAAAGCGTACCAGTATCAGGAAGTAAAAGGCCCGTTCATGATGGACCGTGTGCTGTGGGAAAAAACCGGCCACTGGGACAACTACAAAGATGCGATGTTCACCACCTCTTCTGAGAACCGTGAATACTGCATCAAGCCAATGAACTGCCCGGGCCACGTTCAGATCTTTAACCAAGGTCTGAAATCTTACCGCGATCTGCCGCTGCGTATGGCGGAGTTCGGTAGTTGCCACCGTAACGAGCCATCAGGTGCGCTGCACGGTCTGATGCGTGTTCGTGGCTTTACGCAGGATGATGCGCATATCTTCTGTACTGAAGATCAGGTACGTGATGAAGTTAACGCCTGTATTCGTATGGTCTACGATATGTACAGCACCTTTGGCTTCGAGAAGATCGTCGTCAAACTCTCAACGCGTCCGGAAAAACGTATCGGTAGCGATGAGACCTGGGATCGTGCTGAGGCGGATCTCGCCGTGGCGCTGGAAGAGAACGGTATCCCGTTCGAATACCAGCTGGGCGAGGGCGCATTCTACGGTCCGAAAATTGAATTTACCCTGTATGACTGTCTCGATCGTGCATGGCAGTGCGGTACTGTACAGCTGGACTTCTCCCTGCCGCAGCGTTTAAGCGCCTCTTACGTTGGCGAAGATAACGAGCGTCAGGTGCCGGTAATGATTCACCGTGCTATCCTCGGTTCACTGGAGCGCTTCATCGGCATCCTGACCGAAGAGTTCGCGGGCTTCTTCCCAACCTGGCTTGCGCCAGTGCAGGTAGTCGTGATGAACATTACTGATTCTCAGGCTGATTACGTTAAAGAATTGACGCAGAAACTACAAAATGCGGGCATTCGCGTAAAAGCAGACTTGAGAAATGAGAAGATTGGCTTTAAAATCCGCGAGCACACTTTACGTCGTGTCCCGTATATGTTGGTCTGTGGTGATAAAGAGGTGGAAGCAGGCAAAGTTGCCGTTCGCACCCGCCGTGGTAAAGACCTGGGCAGCCTGGACGTAAATGAAGTGATTGAGAAGCTGCAACAAGAGATTCGCAGCCGCAGTCTTCAACAACTGGAGGAATAAGGTATTAAAGGCGGAAAACGAGTTCAAACGGCACGTCCGAATCGTATCAATGGCGAGATTCGCGCCCAGGAAGTTCGCTTAACAGGTCTGGAAGGCGAGCAGCTGGGGATTGTGAGTCTGAGAGAAGCGATCGAAAAGGCTGAAGAAGCTGGAGTAGATTTAGTTGAAATCAGCCCTAACGCCGAACCGCCAGTTTGTCGTATCATGGACTACGGCAAGTTCCTTTATGAAAAGAGCAAGTCTTCTAAGGAACAGAAGAAGAAGCAAAAAGTTATCCAGGTTAAGGAAATTAAATTCCGTCCTGGTACCGACGATGGCGATTATCAGGTAAAACTCCGCAGCCTGATACGCTTTCTGGAAGATGGCGATAAGGCCAAGATCACGCTGCGTTTCCGCGGTCGTGAGATGGCCCACCAACAGATCGGTATGGAAGTGCTTAACCGCGTCCGTGACGATCTGAGTGAACTGGCAGTAGTCGAATCCTTCCCTACGAAGATCGAAGGCCGCCAGATGATCATGGTGCTCGCTCCTAAGAAGAAACAGTAGGCCTTCAAGTAGCAATTCCTGGGGAGCCAACAGGCTTCGCAGGTTTTGTTCGCCTGGGTTTCGTTTATTTAACAATGCGAAGTGGAAGTTATTAAGATGCCAAAAATTAAGACCGTACGCGGTGCTGCTAAGCGCTTCAAAAAAACCGGTGGTGGTGGATTTAAGCGTAAGCACGCAAACCTGCGTCATATTCTGACCAAAAAATCTACTAAGCGTAAACGTCACCTGCGTCCAAAAGGCCTTGTGTCTAAAGGCGATCTGGGTCTGGTTATCGCGTGCCTGCCGTACGCATAAGCCGTTAACGTTTAATTTTTTATTAAGAATATAGATACAGGAGAGCACATATGGCTCGCGTAAAACGTGGTGTAGTTGCCCGCGCACGTCACAAGAAAATTTTGAAACAAGCCAAAGGCTACTACGGTGCGCGTTCACGCGTATACCGCGTTGCCTTCCAGGCAGTTATCAAAGCAGGTCAGTACGCTTACCGTGACCGTCGTCAACGTAAACGTCAGTTCCGTCAACTGTGGATTGCGCGTATCAACGCAGCAGCACGTCAGAACGGTATTTCTTACAGCAAATTCATCAACGGCCTGAAAAAAGCCTCTGTTGAAATCGACCGTAAGATCCTGGCTGACATCGCAGTATTCGACAAAGTAGCGTTCACCGCTCTGGTCGAAAAAGCGAAAGCAGCTCTGGCATAAGCCAGTTGAAAGAGGGAGCTCTGCTCCCTCTTTTCGTTTCAACAGCATCAAAACGTTGACAATTTTCCGCCGACCCTTTTCAATAAGGCGTTAGGTCTCTTACCACACAAGGTAATGCAAGCATGAATGCTGCTATTTTCCGCTTCTTCTTTTACTTTAGCACCTGACATCAGGAGGCTAGCGCGTGAAAGACGAAACGGAAAACAGCGCCAGAAAGCCTCCTGATGGAGGCTTTTTTTGTATCTGCCGCTTGTAAATATCGCTACATAACGAGGAAAACCATGTCACATCTCGCAGAGCTGGTTGCCAGTGCAACGGCCGCCATTAACCAGGCCTCAGATGTTGCCGCGTTAGACAACGTCCGCGTCGAATATCTGGGCAAGAAAGGGCACCTGACCCTTCAAATGACTACCCTGCGTGAGTTGCCGCCAGAAGAGCGTCCGGCTGCAGGTGCGGTGATTAACGAAGCCAAAGAGCAGGTTCAGCAGGTGCTGAACGAGCGTAAAAACGCGCTGGAAAGCGCCGCGCTGAATGCCCGCCTGGCCGCGGAAACCATCGATGTCTCCCTGCCGGGTCGCCGTATTGAGAACGGTGGCCTGCACCCGGTCACCCGCACCATCGACCGCATTGAAAGTTTCTTCGGTGAGCTCGGCTTTACCGTGGCGACCGGCCCGGAAATCGAAGACGATTACCATAACTTCGATGCCCTGAATATCCCAGGCCACCACCCGGCACGTGCTGACCACGACACTTTCTGGTTCGATGCCACGCGTCTGTTGCGCACCCAGACCTCTGGCGTGCAGATCCGTACCATGAAGGAGCAGGAACCGCCGATCCGCATCATCGCCCCGGGTCGCGTCTATCGTAACGACTACGATCAGACCCACACCCCAATGTTCCACCAGATGGAAGGTCTGATCGTTGATAAAAATATCAGCTTCACCAACCTGAAGGGCACGCTGCACGATTTCCTGAACAACTTCTTTGAGGAAGATCTGCAGGTTCGTTTCCGTCCGTCCTACTTCCCGTTCACCGAACCGTCCGCAGAAGTTGATGTGATGGGTAAAAACGGCAAATGGCTGGAAGTGCTGGGCTGCGGCATGGTGCACCCGAACGTGCTGCGTAACGTCGGCATTGACCCGGAAGTTTACTCCGGCTTTGCGTTCGGTATGGGGATGGAGCGTCTGACCATGCTGCGTTATGGCGTGACCGACTTGCGCGCTTTCTTCGAAAACGATCTGCGTTTCCTCAAACAGTTTAAATAAGGGCAGGACAGAACAATGAAATTCAGTGAACTGTGGTTACGCGAATGGGTGAACACCGAGCTCGACAGCGAGGCGCTCTCTAACCAGATCACCATGGCCGGCCTGGAAGTGGACGGCGTTGAGCCGGTTGCTGGTGCCTTTAACGGCGTGGTTATCGGTGAAGTCGTGGAGTGCGGCCAGCACCCGAACGCAGACAAACTGCGTGTCACCAAAGTTAACGTGGGCGGCGAACGTCTGCTGGATATCGTCTGCGGCGCGGCGAACTGCCGTCAGGGCCTGAAAGTGGCCGTGGCGACCGTTGGCGCGGTGCTGCCGGGTGATTTCAAAATCAAAGCGGCAAAACTGCGCGGCGAGCCTTCTGAAGGGATGCTGTGCTCGTTCTCCGAGCTGGGTATTTCCGACGATCACTCTGGCATTATTGAGCTGCCAGCGGATGCGCCGATTGGCACCGACCTGCGCGACTACCTGAAGCTCGATGACAACACTATCGAGATCAGCGTCACCCCGAACCGTGCCGACTGTTTAGGTATCATCGGCGTGGCCCGCGACGTGGCGGTACTGAACCAGACTGAACTGAACGCGCCAGAAATCGCGCCAGTTGCCGCGACTATCAGCGACACGCTGCAGATTCAGGTTGAAGCCGCAGACGCCTGTCCGCGCTACCTGGGCCGTGTGGTGAAGGGGATCAACGTCAAGGCGCCGACCCCGCTGTGGATGAAAGAGAAGCTGCGTCGCTGCGGCATCCGCTCTATCGATGCGGTGGTTGACGTGACCAACTATGTCCTGCTGGAACTGGGTCAGCCGATGCACGCGTTCGATAAAGATCGTATCGAAGGCGGGATCGTCGTGCGCATGGCGAAAGAGGGCGAAACCCTGGTCCTGCTGGACAGCAGCGAAGCCAAACTGAACGCCGACACTCTGGTGATTGCCGACCACGGCAAAGCGCTGGCGATGGGCGGCATCTTTGGCGGCGAACACTCAGGCGTGAATGACGAAACGCAAAACGTGCTGCTGGAGTGTGCTTTCTTCAGCCCGCTGTCCATTACCGGTCGTGCCCGTCGTCATGGTCTGCATACCGATGCGTCTCACCGCTATGAGCGCGGCGTGGATCCGGCCCTGCAGTACAAAGCGATGGAGCGCGCAACCCGCCTGCTGATCGACATCTGCGGCGGTGAAGCCGGTCCGGTGATTGATGTCACCAGCGACGCGCATCTGCCGAAGCCTGCGACCATCACCCTGCGTCGCGGCAAGCTGGATCGCCTGATTGGTCATCACATTGCCGATGCGCAGGTGAGCGACATTCTGCGCCGTCTGGGCTGTGAAGTGGCCGAAGGTCAGGACCAGTGGACTGCCGTAGCGCCGAGCTGGCGTTTCGATATGGAGATCGAAGAAGATCTGGTGGAAGAAGTGGCCCGTGTTTACGGCTACAACAACATTCCTGATGAGCCGGTGCAGGCTGGCCTGGTGATGGGCTCCCATCGCGAAGCCGACCTCTCTCTGAAGCGTGTGAAAACCATGCTGAACGACAAAGGTTACCAGGAAGTGATCACCTACAGTTTCGTTGACCCGAAAGTGCAGCAGTTGATCCACCCGGGCCAGGAAGCATTGATTCTGCCAAGCCCAATCTCCAGCGAAATGTCCGCCATGCGTCTGTCGCTGCTGACTGGCCTGCTGAGCACCATCGTATACAACCAGAACCGTCAGCAGAGCCGTGTGCGCATCTTCGAAACCGGTCTGCGCTTTGTGCCGGATACCCAGGCTAACCTCGGCATCCGTCAGGATCTAATGCTGGCGGGCGCTATCTGCGGCAACCGCTATGAAGAGCACTGGGATCTGAGTAAAAACAGCGTTGATTTTTACGACCTGAAGGGCGATCTGGAATCGGTGCTGGATCTGACCGGTAAATTGTCTGAAATTGAGTTCCGTGCTGAAGCCATTCCAGCCCTGCATCCGGGCCAGAGCGCCGCGATTTATCTGAAAGGTGAACGCGTTGGTTTCATTGGTGTTGTGCACCCGGAGCTGGAACGCAAGCTGGATCTCAATGGCCGCACGCTGGCGTTTGAACTGGAGTGGAACAAGGTCGCAGACCGCGTCATTCCTCAGGCTCAGGACGTTTCCCGCTTCCCTGCAAACCGTCGTGATATTGCAGTTGTGGTGGCCGAAAATGTGCCTGCCGCAGATATTTTGGCCGAATGTAAGAAAGTTGGCGTAAATCAGGTAGTTGGCGTAAACTTATTTGACGTGTACCGCGGTAAGGGCGTAGCAGAGGGCTTTAAGAGCCTGGCTATCAGCCTGATCCTTCAGGATACCAGCCGTACACTCGAAGAAGAGGAGATTGCCGCTACCGTCGCCAAATGTGTAGAGGCATTAAAAGAGCGATTCCAGGCATCATTGAGGGATTGAACCTATGGCGCTTACAAAAGCTGAAATGTCCGAATATCTGTTTGATAAGCTTGGGCTTAGCAAACGGGATGCCAAAGAGCTGGTTGAGCTGTTTTTCGAAGAGATCCGTCGCGCTCTGGAAAATGGTGAGCAAGTAAAACTCTCCGGCTTTGGTAACTTTGATTTGCGTGACAAAAATCAACGTCCGGGCCGTAACCCGAAGACGGGTGAGGATATTCCCATTACAGCTCGCCGCGTGGTGACCTTCAGACCCGGCCAGAAGTTAAAAAGCCGTGTCGAAAACGCTTCACCCAAAGCAGAGTGATATGATCTAACCAAAAAGGCCGCTGATGCGGCCTTTTTTCTTTGCGCTGCTGTAAACCCACCGTAAAATCAGTTACATCATTCACCCGCATAATGACTCCGATGCCCGAACTTGCCCGTCAGCAGTACCGCTCCGATCTGCGTAAATTGCTCTTTCTGTTACTGGCGCTGGTTATCGCGCTGGGATTGAGCCTGTGCGCCGGCGATCGGTGGATTGGTCCTGAAGCGTGGTTCACTCCCCGTGGGGAGCTGTTTATCTGGCAAATCCGCCTGCCGCGTACGCTGGCCGTGGTGCTGGTGGGGGCAGCGCTGGCGCTCAGCGGAACGATCATGCAGGCGCTGTTCGACAACCCGCTGGCGGAGCCTGGATTATTGGGCGTATCGAACGGGGCCGGGGTAGGGCTGATTGCCGCCGTGATGCTCGGCGGCGGGACGTTATCGGGCTGGAGCTTAAGCCTCTGCGCCATCGCCGGGGCGCTGATCATCACCCTCATCTTGCTGCGTTTCGCCCGCCGTCACCTCTCCGTGAGCCGCCTGCTGCTGGCCGGGGTGGCGCTGGGTATCATCTGTAGCGCCCTGATGACCTGGGCCGTCTATTTTTCCACCGCCTTCGACCTGCGCCAGCTGATGTACTGGATGATGGGCGGTTTCGGCGGTGTGGACTGGGGGCAGGGCTGGCTGATGCTCCTGCTGGCGCCCGCCATCGTCTGGTCCTGCTTTCAGGCGCCGCCGCTGAACATTCTGGCGCTGGGGGAGATTTCGGCCCGTCAGCTCGGCCTGCCGCTCACCTTCTGGCGCAACACGCTGGTGGTCGCCATCGGCTGGATGGTGGGCGTGAGCGTAGCCCTGGCCGGCGCTATCGGCTTTATCGGTCTTGTCATTCCCCATATGCTGCGTTTGTGCGGTATTACCGATCACCGGCTGTTATTGCCCGCTGCGGCAGTGACGGGCGGCGCAACGCTGCTTTTCGCGGATATCATCGCGCGCCTGGCGCTCAACGCCGCGGAGCTGCCCATTGGGGTGGTGACTGCGACACTGGGCGCACCCGTGTTTATCTGGCTACTCTTAAAAGCCGGACGTTAAGTACAGCCCATCTGAAACACAACCTGAGAGAATGCTATGCCGAACGATATTCTGAACACCGAAGTGACGACCATTGATGGCAAAACCACGACCCTTGCGGACTATAAAGGGAAGGTGCTGCTGGTGGTGAACGTGGCATCGAAATGCGGTCTGACGCCGCAGTATGAGCAGCTCGAAAATATCCACAAAGCATGGGAAAAGGACGGGTTTACCGTGCTCGGTTTCCCGTGCAACCAGTTCCTCGGCCAGGAGCCCGGTAGCGAAGAGGAGATCAAAACCTTCTGTAGCACTACCTATGGCATTACCTTCCCGATGTTCAGCAAAATCGATGTCAATGGCGAAGCCCGTCACCCGCTGTACCAAAAATTGATTGCCGCCGCCCCGGTGGCTGTCGCTCCTGAAAGCAGCGGTTTTTATGAGCGTCTGGCAAGCAAAGGCCGTGCGCCGCTCTATCCTGATGACATTTTATGGAATTTCGAAAAATTCCTGATTGGCCGCGATGGGGAAGTGGTCCAGCGTTTTGCGCCGGATATGACCCCTGAGGATCCGATCCTGATGGAAGCGATCAAGCTGGCACTCGCGAAGTAATGTCGATGCTGATGCAGCTCAATGGAGTGGCGGAAACAGGGCGTCTGCAAGCGATTTCCGCCCAGGTTAATGCGGGGGAGATCCTGCACCTGGTCGGCCCGAACGGGGCAGGTAAAAGCACATTGCTTGCGCGTATGGCCGGGTTGAGCACCGGGCCGGGCGAAATCCTGTTGCAGGGCGAGCCGCTCCCCCGGTGGTCCCCTGCGTCGCTGGCCTGCCGCAGGGCTTATCTGGCCCAGCAGCAAAGCGCGCCGTTCGCCATGCCGGTCTGGCACTATCTGACGCTGCATCAGTACGACAAACAGCAAAAAACGTTGTTAAGTGACGTGGCGGGGGCGCTGAGTATCGAGGATAAACTTTCTCGCCACGTCAGCCAGCTCTCCGGCGGGGAGTGGCAGCGCGTGCGGCTGGCTGCCGTGATCCTGCAAATCCACCCTGGCGGCAATCCGCACGGCCAGCTATTGTTGCTGGACGAGCCGATGAACAGTCTCGACGTCGCCCAGCAGGTGGCCCTCGACCGGCTGTTAAGCGCCCTGTCACGGCAGGGGATTGCGGTGGTTATGAGCAGCCACGATTTGAACCATACGCTGCGCCACGCCCATCGCGTCTGGCTGTTGAAGCGGGGGTTGCTTATCGCCAGCGGCGCGCGGGACAGCGTGCTGACGCCGCCGAATCTGGCTAAAGCCTACGATATGTCATTTCGCCGTCTGGACATCGAAGGTCACAGAATGATCATTTCGACGTCCCAGGAATAACCGCTTGTTGCACAGCGACATATTCACAGGCTAAATTACGGAAAGCACAAAAATCAGAGGATTCGTCTGGAATGCGATTCTGTTTTCTTCTTGTGGCCGCGCTATTTCTTGCAGGATGCAGCAGCCATCGCGCACCGCCTCCGAACGCGCGGCTGTCCGATTCTATTGCCGTGATTGCCGGTCTGAACGATCAGCTGCATCACTGGAGCGGCACCCCTTATCGCTATGGCGGCATGACGCGTGGCGGGATTGATTGTTCAGGATTTGTGCTCCTGACCTTCCGCGACCAGTTTGCGCTACAGCTGCCGCGTGAAACGCGCCAGCAGGCCACCATTGGCACCGAAATTGACAAAGATGAGCTGCTTCCGGGCGATCTGGTGTTTTTCAAAACCGGCTCCGGCGAAAGCGGGCTACACGTCGGGATATATGACACCGACAATCAATTTATTCATGCCTCTACCAGTCGTGGTGTGATGCGCTCTTCCCTCAATAACGTCTACTGGCGTAAAAATTTCTGGCAAGCCCGACGTATTTAACCCTGTCGCGCCGCGCGGCGCGACATTCTCTTTCATCCGTAAATGTTATTCGTTAGTGAGCTTTAATTGTGAAGAATTGCTTAGCTGCTGAATTAATTTGAAGCAATTCTGTTAGTTAGCGACAACTGGCTATTAAGCACTATCCAGGATAAGATTATTTCAGGACTAAGGAAAATCCGAATATTTAATGGAACGAATGAAATTAATCTTATTAAAATCCATAAAGTTGAATTGCTTCAGCATATGTTTCAGGATGTCTTGTATCGTTTTTAAACCGGGTCGGACGCCATGATTGTGATGCTGGATATTGCTTATCAGTCTGAATTGTTATTACTGCCTGCGCGGAATGACTCAGGATCGCTGACAGGCCTTGAAATAGTCGTGAACTTTGTTGGTGTGGATAACCAGGTCCGCATTCCGACCGAACTGGTGCGCCCGTATCTCTCCCCTGAGCAAGAGCTGATGCTGTTTCAGGAACAGCTGGCGATGCTCGACAGCTGCAAACTCTTTTTTATTCAGCAGCAGCTGACAGCATGGATAAATATCTCTCCGGCCATCGTTGAATACCTGTTAACAGAAGAAAACGGTGCTGCAATAAGTGAGCAACATCCGTGGCTGGAGTTCTGCATTAATGAGAATTATCCCGATCTGAATAAAGGCAATATGAATACGGCCCTGATGGACTTTGCCCTGCGTTTTCCGCTGGTGCTTGGCAATTTCGGCGCCGGGGATGCCTCCACCAAAGCCATTTTTGATGGCATGTTTAAACGCGTGGCGCTGGATAAAAATTTCATTCAACAGCATTTAACAGATAATATATTCGAACTGTTATTAAAGGCGATCATGACTCAGGTCTCGCCCTACTGTCAGTCATTGATGGTGGCGGGCGTGGACGACGACCTTACCCTGCAGCGGCTGTCGGCATTAGGCTTCAGCGCCATGCAGGGCGGCTTGTGGCCTGCCGTTCCCCTTGAGCGCATTACCACCCTGGTGCAGGGATAACCCTTACCTTACCCGGTGTTTAACCTCTGATAAACCCACTACACTAAAAGCAGGAGGACCTATGACCCTGTCTTTTACCGCGCACTGGCATGATGAATTACCCGGCTTTTATACGGCTCTGAAACCCACTCCACTCAATAATGCCCGCCTGATCTGGCATAACACGGCGCTGGCCACCGAGCTGGCGATCCCGGAGTCGCTGTTTAGCCCCGAACAGGGCGCTAGCGTGTTTGGCGGCGAAATCCTGCTGCCGGGCATGCAGCCGCTGGCCCAGGTTTACAGCGGCCATCAGTTCGGCGTCTGGGCCGGGCAGCTGGGGGACGGGCGGGGGATCCTGCTCGGCGAACAGCAACTCGCCAACGGGCAAACGATGGACTGGCACCTGAAAGGCGCCGGGCTCACCCCTTATTCACGTATGGGCGACGGGCGCGCCGTGCTGCGTTCGACCATCCGTGAAAGCCTGGCCTCGGAAGCGATGCACGCCCTCGGGATCCCCACCACCCGCGCGCTGTCGATCGTCACCAGCGACACGCCTGTGGCACGTGAGACCATGGAGCAGGGGGCAATGCTGATCCGCGTGGCTCAAAGTCACGCCCGCTTCGGTCATTTCGAACACTTCTACTATCGCCGCGAGCCAGAGAAAGTTCGCCAGCTGGCGGATTTTGTCATCAAGCATCACTGGCCGCAGTTGCAGGACGATGCCGATAAATACATCCTCTGGTTCCGCGATGTGGTGACGCGGACTGCCGCGCTGATCGCCAGCTGGCAGACGGTGGGCTTTGCCCACGGGGTGATGAACACCGATAACATGTCGATCCTCGGTCTGACCATCGACTACGGCCCGTACGGCTTCCTCGACGACTATCAGCCGGGCTATATCTGTAACCACTCCGACTATCAGGGGCGCTACCGCTTTGATAACCAGCCGGCGGTGGGGCTGTGGAACCTGCAGCGGCTGGCACAGTCCCTGTCGCCGTTTATCGATGTTGACGCCCTCAACGACGCGCTGGATGGCTATCAGGAGGTGCTCCTGCAGCAGTATGGCAAGCTGATGCGCCGTAAGCTGGGGCTGATGACCCAGGAGCGGGGCGACAACGACATCCTGAATAACCTGTTTGCGCTGATGGCGCGGGAAGGCAGCGACTACACCCGCACCTTCCGCATGCTGGGCCAAACCGAGCAGCACAGCGCCGCCTCGCCGCTTCGCGACGAATTTATCGACCGACAGGCCTTCGATGACTGGTTCGCGACCTACCGCGAACGTCTCCAGCGGGAGAATATCGCGGATGACGAGCGTCAGACACAGATGAATGCCGTTAACCCGGCGATGGTGCTGCGCAACTGGCTGGCGCAGCGGGCGATCGAGCAGGCGGAGAAAGGCGATTACGCCGAACTGCACCGGCTGCACGAGGCGCTGCGTACGCCGTTTGCCGACCGCAACGATGACTACATCAGCCGCCCGCCCGACTGGGGTAAGCGGCTGGAAGTAAGTTGCTCAAGCTAAGAGACGAGAAAAACCTGGGGAGTAGCGTTCAACGGATGCAGGCCCACATGTACCTGCGCGCCATACCAGCGCGCAAGGTCATCGGCCTTTAGCACCGACGGGGGCGTTCCCTGGGAGACAATCCTCCCCTCGTGCAGGAGCACGATCCGGTCGGCCCATAAGGCGGCCAGATTGAGATCGTGCAGCACTACGCAGACGTGCAAATTCCCGTCCGCAGTCAGCGTTTTCAACAGCCGCAGCAGATGCTGCTGGTGGTAAAGATCCAGCGCCGAGGTGGGCTCATCGAGGAACAGCCAGCCGCGCGGCGCGGCGTCGCACCACAGCTGCGCCAGTGCCCGGGCCAGCTGTACCCGCTGCTGCTCCCCGCCCGACAGGGCCGCATACTGACGACCCGCCAGCGGCTGACAGCCGGTGAGCTGCATCACCTCGCTGACGATCTGCGCTTCAGGCTGCGGCGTCCAGGGCGAACGTCCCATCCCGATCACCGCCTCCACCGGCCAGTCAAAGCCCAGCTGAGTTTGCTGGCGCATCACCGCCCGCTGACGCGATAACGCCTGGGTACCCCACGCCGCCAGGGCTTTTCCGTCCAGCAGACAGCGTCCGGTATCCGGCCGGAGAAAACCGGTTAACAGACGCAGCAGGGTTGATTTCCCCGCGCCGTTGGGGCCGATCAGCGCCACCAGTTCGCCCTGTGCGAGCGACAGCGAAACATCGCGTACCACCGCCCGGCCTGCCACGCTATAAGACAGGCCTTCAGCCAGTAAGGGTTCAGCCATGCTGACCTCCATGCCGGAAAATAAGCCACAGGAACCAGGGCGCGCCGAGAATGCTGGTCAGCAACCCCACCGGCATCTCCGCCGGGGCGACCGGCGTGCGTGCGGCGGTATCGGCAATCAGCAGCAGAAAGGCCCCCGCCAGCACCGAGCCGGGGATCACCGCCCGGTGATCCGATCCCAGCCACATGCGCATCAGGTGCGGCACCACCAGACCGATAAAACCGATCACTCCGCTCACCGCCACCGCGGCGGCCACCAGCAGGGCGCTGCACAGGAGTAAAACCCGCTGAACGAGCCGCACGTCGACGCCCAGATAGTGCGCCTCCTCCTCACCCAGCTGCAGCAGGTTCAGGGCTGCAGCCAGCCGCCAGATCACCAGCACGGTGGGGATCATCAGCGAGGTCACCGCCAGCAGGGTGGACCACTGCGCCTGGCCGAGACTGCCCATCCCCCACAGTGAGAGCTGGCGCAGCTGGGCATCGTTACTGACCCAGGAGAGGACGCCCACCGCCGCCCCGCACAGGGCGTTGATGGCGATCCCCACCAGCAGCAGACGCGAAAGCGAACTCTCCCGCTGCTGGCTGAGGAGAAAAATCACTACGGTCGCCGCCAGCGCGCCGAGAAAGGCCGCCAGCATCGGGGCGTAGAGCATCAGCAGAGTGGGGAGGGAGATGGGCAACACCACCCACAGGGCGACGGCGCAGGCGGCACCGCTGCTGATCCCGAGCAAACCCGGATCGGCGAGGGGGTTGCGAAACAGCCCCTGCATCACGCAGCCCGCCAGCGCGAGCGAGCCGCCAATCACCAGCGCCAGCAGCACCCGCGGCAGGCGAATAGTGAGCCAGATCTGACGCAGGGCTTCGTCACTGCCGCTCCACAGCAGGGACACCGGCAGGCGCAACGCGCCAAAACCGGTGGCCAGCAGCGTCATCACCGCCAGCGCCATTGCCAGTCCCCACAGGGAATAACCGATCCGGCGAGGCATCAGGGAAGTTGCTCGGCTTTGCTGCGCAGCTGTCCGATGGCCTGCGGGGTACGCACGCTAAACCCGAGCAGTGCCATATCATCAATCTGCAATACCTGTTTATGACGTCCCGCCGGGGTTTGCGCCAGACCTGGCAACTTCCACAGATTGGCTTCTCCACCCATCGCTTTTACGCCCTCCTGCGAAATCACCACCAGATCGGGCTGGCTGGCGATCACACCTTCCTGAGAGAGTGGCTGATAGCGGGAGAACCCCTGCATAGCGTTATGCAGACCGGCCGCGCGGATCGCCGCATCGGCCCCGGTCTCCTGCCCGGCGGCCATGGCAGTCATCCCGCCGTGGTTGAGGATAAACAGCACCCGCTTATCGATCGGCGAGGCGGGCAGCGCAGCCAGCTCCTGCCGCAGGCGCTTACGCAGGGTTTCCCCTTCGACAATGCGGTGCGTCGCCAGGGCCACCACCCGCACTTTCTCGTCGATGACGCTGAGGGCATTACTGCCCGGGACCGTCACCACGCTGACGTTACTCTGCCCGACCTGTTTCAGCGCCAGCGAAGGCTGCGCCTGGGCGCTGGCTAACACCAGCGTCGGGCGCATCGCCAGGATCCCCTCGGCATTGAGCTGGCGCAGGTAGCCCACGTCCGGCAGCGAGGTGGCCTGCTCCGGCCACTGGCTGGTGCTGTCGCGCGCCACCAGCGAGCCTTCGGCCCCCAGAGCGTAGATAATCTCCGTCACGTCGCCGCCGAGGGCGACGATCCTCTCCTGTACCGCGCCGATGGCGGCCAGCGGTAGGGCGACAAGCAGGGCGAGCAGTTTTCTCATGCGGCCAGCCCTTTTACCGTCAGGGCGTCAATCTGTGAACGCCACTGGCTCTGCTCGGGCTCGCCTTCCGTGCGCTGACCGTACAGCTGGGCGATCTGCGTCCCGTCGGCGGCAAAGAGTTCGAGGCTGGTGACATGCCCGTCGGCGGTCGGTTTGCGGGTTACCCAGCTTTCGGCGATGGTCTCTTCCAGCAGATGCAGGGTAAAGGCCGGGTTGAAGATGTTCAGCCAGCCCTTCATCGGAACCACTTTTTCCACCGCGCCGGTGAAGATCTGCACGCAGCCGCGGTTGCCAACGAAAATCATGATCTCGTTGCCGTCCTGATTGGCGCTATTCAGCAGCTGCACCAGGGCACTGTTATCCACCTGACAGGCGAGGTCGTCCCCCACCAGACGGAACGCCTGTTGCCGGGTCAGACTGTGGCGCTTCAGCAGGCCAAAGAACTGGTGGACGTCGGTCATGGCGCGCCACTCGCTGTCCACCGTCGCAGCGTCGGCATTCGCCACGTTAACTGCCGGGTCGGCGGCTTTCAGCGCCAGCGGCGGGTTATCGGCGAAGATAAAGCGGGACAGCAGGTCGCCCCAGGCAGCCATGTCCGTGTTGTCGGTGGCATAGACCTTCAGCAGCGCATCGCCCTGATGGTCGAAAAACTGAATGCTCTGGCGTTCGCCGCGGGGAGTGGTTTCGGTGATATGAAACGCGCTGGCCCACTGGTGGAGGAACAGGCGCAGATCCAGCGCGCGCGGGTTGAGCACCAGTCCGGCATGGCCGTTCAGGTGTTGGTTAGTGAAGGTGCCCACCTGCTCATGAACCGCATACTCGTTGCGGCAGATGCACTTGGTTTCGCCTGCCGCTTCCAGCGCGCTGAGGATCTCGCGAATTTCACCGTGCAGACGCCACGCGTCATGTCCTACCCGGGCCCAGTTCAGTTCGGCTTCGCTGATGTTCATCAGGGCAGCGATGTCCCGCGCGTATTTTCCCGGGTTTTCTTGTTTGAGTTCAAGCCAGCGTGTGTAGTGATTCATTGTCTCTTCCTTCCGGATAAATACCCCGGCAGCGCCGGGGCAGGGTAATTACCACTGATAACTCACGAAAATCTTGCCGTTGCGGCCATCCTGCGGGATGCCCTGCGGGGACCAGTACTCTTTGTCAAAGGCGTTACCAAGCACCAGGGTGGTGGTCACGCCTTTCAGCGCCTGTTGCCCCTGATAGCTGACGTAGAAATCATTCACCGCGTAGCCCGGCTGGTGGCTGTAGCTGCTGCTCACATGGGTGGAGCGATCGGCAAAGGTGCCGATCCAGCCGACGCTAAAGCCGCTCTGCGCCAGGGGGACATCCAGCTTGCTGGAGACGGTGTCCGGGCTGATGCTGGAGATATACTCGCCGGTGTCGGTGTCTTTGCCCCGGGTGCGGTTGTAGGCAACATCGAGGTTGAACAGGCTGGCGGAGTATTTCGCCATCACGTCCCAGCCCCAGATTTTGGCGTTCGGCACGTTGTACGACATGGTTGTCGCGGCGGCAAAATCGACGGTGGTGGAGATGTAATCTTTAGCATGGGTATCAAAGTAGCTGGCTTTGAACTCCAGCGCATCGTCAGCCAACAGCAGATCGTCAAAGCGCAGACCGAACCCGTACTCCTGGGTTTCGTTGGTTTCCGGGCGCAGATTCGGGTTCGGCACCCAGTAGTTGGTGTAGAACCGGCCAATGGAGAAGTGTTTCGCGTCGTTATACATTTCCCCCATCGTCGGGGCGCGGAAGGCCTGGGCATAAGAGCCGAACAGCATCAGCCAGTCCGCGGGGGACAGGGTGATCCCGGCGCGGGAGGACCATTTATCGGCATCCACATCCTCATAGCCGTCGCTGCTGCCGCTGTAGTTATCGTAGCGGGTACCGCCCAGCAGGGTGATCGGCAGGTCGCGCAGGGTGATCTCATCCTGGATCCAGCCGGAGCTAAAGTCGATGCTCGCATCAGGGAAGCCGGTGGTGGCCCCGGACGGCTCCTGCTCCTGACGGTAGTACTCCCCGCCCCAGGTCAACAGATGCGAGGCGAAGGAGTCGGCGAACAGGCGGGTGCGGTTCTCTACTTTGCCGCCTTTGGTAGTCTGCTGGCGGAATTCGCCGGTGCCATCGATGTTCTGGGCATTGATACGTGCCTCGGACCAGTAAAGGCGGGCATCGGCGTTCAGCCAGTCGTTGCCTTCTGGGGCAATGTGATACCCCAGCTGGACGTCCCGCTGAATGGTGGAGCGGTCGGTCATCGGGTTGCTGCTGTCGTCCGCCTCGATGGTCTGCGGGTTTTTCGGCTCCTGCGCCGCATTATTGTAATAGCGCAGCGAGCCGCTCAGGGACTGGGCCCGATCCAGCTGCCAGCTGCCTTTCGCCAGCATGTTGTTGATCGATTCGTCATTCGGCGCGGTACCGCCGCCGCCCTGGCGAATATCGCCGCGATCCCGGCTCGACCAGGCCACCAGGCCGTCGAGGGTGTCGGTACGGCCAAAGGCGCTGGCACCCATGCCGAGGCTGTGATCGCCGGTGGCGGCGGTGCCAAACACGCGGTAGCCGCTGGTTTGTCCGGCCTGGAGCAGATCTCTCGCATCGGCGGTGTCATAGGCGATCACCCCGCCCATCGCGCCGCTGCCGTACAGCAGGGCGGACGGCCCGCGCACGATCTCGATACGCTTAATCAGGGCCGGATCGAGGAAGGTGCTGTTCAGGTGACCGGTATCGGTGCCCTGGCGCACGCCATCAACCAGCACCAGCACGCCGCGGCGATCGTACCCGCGCAGATTAACGTCCTGGCCGTTGGTGCGCCCGGTGCCGTCGAGGGTCAGGCCGGGCACGTGGCGCAGCAGATCGGCGGCGGAACTGGCGGTTTGATTTTCCGGGGCGGTGGCGTCAATGACGCTCACCATCATCGGTGCTTCAAAGGCGCTGCGGGCATTACCAGTCGCGGTAACGGTCATGTCGTCGGTGGCGGCAACAGCCGCTCCCGGCAGGGCGCTGACGATCGCCAGTGCCAGCAGCGACGGGCGTAAAGACGCGGTATTCAGGTATGGCATGAGCCACTCTCCATTTAAAAGTGAAAAGCGCTGGCTGCCTGGGGGGAACCTGGGTGGCTGGCGGGGAACTTATTTTGTGAGGATTAATTTTCCGGCATGTGTCTGACGCAGCAGGTAGTGCTGGCCGTCATGCTCAATTATGACGCGGCCTTCCTCGCCCAACAGCTGTTTACTGTCGATGCGACGATCGGTTGCGCCTGGGGCAGGCTGTGTTTTGTCTTCAGGACGAGTGAGCGTTGCTGCAGTGTTATCCATACGTGACATAATGTTTTTCAAAATAGCAATCAATGTAACAATGATAATCATTATCAACAAATCGATTTTGACGGCAAGCGTTTTATGAAAAAACAGTGAGGTGTGTGAAAGAGGGGGATGCAAAAAAAGCCGGGTGGCGGCTGCGCCTTACCCGGCCTACGTATCGCTTTTCCAGGCCCGGTAAGGCGAAGCCGCCACCGGGCAGGGGTTTTAAAAACGACTGTTAACTGCTGAGGCAAGTTTATTCAGCAGGAGCTCGGTATCTTCCCAGCTCAGGCAAGGGTCGGTGATCGACTGGCCATAGGTGATGGGCTGACCGACCACTACTTTCTGCGTCCCTTCGCGCAGGAAGCTTTCAGCCATGATCCCGGCGATAGCGGTGGAGCCGTTGCGGATCTGCTGGCAAATCTCATCGCAGACGTCCAGCTGACGGCGGTGCTGTTTCTGGCAGTTGCCGTGGCTGAAATCCACCACCAGCTGCTCGGGCAGGTCGAATTCACGCAGGGTATCGCAGGCTTCCGCAATATCCTGGGGGTGATAATTCGGCTGTTTGCCGCCGCGCATGATGATGTGGCCATATGGGTTGCCGCTGGTCTGATAGATGGTCATCTGACCGTTCTTGTCCGGCGACAGGAACATATGGCTGGCGCGGGCGGCGCGGATAGCGTCTACCGCGATGCGGGTATTACCGTCAGTACCGTTTTTAAAGCCCACCGGGCAGGAGAGCGCCGAAGCCATTTCACGGTGGATCTGGCTTTCGGTGGTGCGGGCGCCGATAGCCCCCCAGCTAATCAGATCGGCGATAAACTGTCCGGTCACCATATCGAGGAATTCGGTGGCGGTGGGGACGCCCAGCTCGTTGACCTGCAACAGCAGCTTGCGCGCCAGCTGAATGCCGTAGTTCACCCGGTAGCTGCCGTTCAAATCGGGATCGGAGATCAGCCCTTTCCAGCCCACCACGGTGCGTGGTTTCTCGAAGTAGGTGCGCATCACGATTTCCAGGCGGGCATGGTGTTTAACCCGCAGTCCCTTCAGGCGCTGGGCATAGTCCATCGCGGCATCAAGGTCGTGAATAGAACAGGGGCCAACAATCACCAGCAGCCGGCGATCTTCACCGTTTAGAATTTTTTCAATACGTTTGCGTGACGTTGTCACGTTTTCTGCCACTGCCGCAGAAACAGGGTACCGCTGGGCCAGTTCAGCTGGCGTCACCAGGCTATCGATACGCGCTGTGCGGAGTTCATCGGTTTTATTCATGGTATTTCTCAGAATGTAGTGCTTCAACGGTAACTTACCGGGAAGTGATGGGCATCACCTTAAACCAATCCCCGCTGAATTCAAGTGCAGGGCACAAGCGGTGCCCTGTTGTGGGGTGGGAGTATAAAGGAATATGGACTGATGTACTAGTCTATTAGTACATGCTGCGATTGAGGCCCATAATGTCGAGGATTTTGGTGGCGATCTCTTCTACCGAATAGTTGGTACTGTTCAGCCACGGAATGTTGTTTTTACGATACAGGGCTTCAACTTCGGCTACCTCCAGCCGGCACTGGCGCATCGAGGCGTAGCGGCTGTTCTCCCGACGCTCTTCACGGATCGCCGCCAGCCGTTCCGGGTTAATGGTCAGACCAAAGAGCTTATGCTGCAGGGGTTTGAGCGCTGCCGGGAGGACGAGGTTATCCATATCGTCGGCAATAAAGGGGTAGTTTGCCGCGCGGATCCCGAACTGTAACGCCAGATAGAGGCTGGTGGGGGTTTTCCCGCAGCGCGAGACGCCGAGCAGAATGACCTGGGCCTGATCGAGGTTACGCATCGAGATGCCGTCATCATGGGCGAGGGTGTAGTCAATGGCGGCGATACGGGCATCATACTTGATGATATTCGCCGGGTTCAGGCCGTGGGTACGGTGCGCCACCGGGGTAGGATCCAGCTTCAACTCCTGCTGCAGCGGGGCCACCAGCGCCTGCACAATGTCCTGACAGAAGCCTTCACTTTGCAGAATGATATTGCGAATTTCCGGGATCACAATCGAGTAGAACACCAGAGGCCGCTCGCCGGTCTGCTGGAAAATGGCGTCGATTTGATCTTTTACCGCTCGGGCACGGCTTTCGTTTTCCACGAACGGCAGCGTGATGCTATTGATGGAAACCGGGAATTGCGACATCACCGCATGGCCCAACACTTCGGCGGTGATCGCCGTACCATCGGAAATATAAAAAACGTGGCGATCGACAGCATTATCCATTTTGCACACTCTGTATATCAGATGTAATTGACTGAAAGCATAAATTAAAAAAGTAAAATACAACAGTCAATGCGGGAAGCAAATTAAAAATGAAACGCTATTTTTATTTTTAATGAAAGGGGTGTTTCATTTTTCAAAATCACCCTAAAGTCTGAGTTTTTTTGTGGGAATCCATACGAATCATTAGGTTAGCATTTAAGCGGGAACAGTCTGAAAAGCTAAAAAATAAAAGTGCTTACACGATTCACCGTTTTTTTAGCGCGAATAAATATGACAGTATAAATACGCAGTAAGGAGTTTCTTAAAACCCGTTCATATATCACAAAAGGATTGTTTCGATGTCCAACAATGGCTCGTCACCGCTGGTGCTTTGGTATAACCAACTCGGCATGAATGATGTAGACAGAGTTGGAGGCAAAAATGCCTCCCTGGGTGAAATGATTACGAATCTGTCCAGTATGGGTGTCTCCGTACCGAATGGATTTGCGACTACCGCCGATGCGTTTAACTATTTTCTGGACCAAAGCGGCGTAAACCAGCGCATTTACGAACTACTGGATAACACGGACATTGATGATGTCTCTGAGCTTGCCAAAGCCGGGACCCAGATCCGCCAGTGGATCATCGATACACCTTTCCAGCCTGAACTGGAAAAAGCCATTCACGACGCCTACAACCAGCTCTCTGCTGATGATGCTCAGGCCTCCTTTGCCGTGCGCTCCTCTGCTACCGCAGAAGATATGCCGGACGCCTCGTTCGCCGGGCAGCAGGAGACCTTCCTCAACGTGCAGGGCTACGATGCCGTGCTGGTGGCGGTAAAACATGTGTTTGCCTCCCTGTTTAACGACCGCGCCATCTCCTATCGCGTGCATCAGGGTTATGACCACCGTGGCGTTGCGCTGTCGGCGGGCGTGCAGCGCATGGTGCGTTCGGATCTGGCCTCGTCAGGCGTGATGTTCTCTATTGATACCGAATCGGGTTTCGATCAGGTGGTCTTTATCACCTCCGCCTGGGGGCTGGGCGAGATGGTGGTGCAGGGTGCCGTTAACCCGGACGAGTTCTACGTTCACAAACCGACCCTGGCGGCGGATCGCCCGGCTATCGTGCGCCGCACCATGGGCTCGAAAAAAATCCGCATGATCTACGCTCCGACCCAGGAGCATGGCAAGCAGGTGCGAATTGAAGATGTGCCGCAGGAGCAGTGCGACCGCTTCTCCCTGACCGATGCCGAAGTGCAGGAGCTGGCGAAGCAGGCGGTGCAGATCGAGAAACACTACGGCCGTCCGATGGATATCGAGTGGGCCAAAGATGGCAACACCGGCAAACTGTTCATTGTCCAGGCGCGTCCGGAAACCGTGCGTTCCCGCGGTCAGGTGATGGAGCGTTACACGCTGCATGCCCAGGGCAACATCATCGCGGAAGGCCGTGCCATCGGCCACCGCATCGGCGCGGGCCCGGTGAAAGTCATTCACGACATCAGCGAAATGAATCGTATCCAGCCGGGCGACGTGCTGGTGACCGACATGACCGACCCGGACTGGGAACCGATCATGAAAAAGGCGGCGGCGATTGTCACCAACCGTGGCGGCCGTACCTGTCACGCGGCGATCATCGCCCGCGAGCTGGGCATCCCGGCCGTGGTCGGCTGCGGTGACGCCACCGAGCGCATGAAGGACGACCAGAACGTTACCGTCTCCTGCGCAGAAGGCGATACTGGCTACGTCTACGCCGAGATCCTCGACTTCAGCGTGAAGAGCTCCAGCGTCGACACCATGCCGGATCTGCCGCTCAAGATCATGATGAACGTCGGTAACCCGGACCGCGCCTTTGACTTCGCCTGTCTGCCAAACGAAGGCGTTGGCCTGGCGCGTCTGGAGTTCATCATCAACCGCATGATCGGGGTTCACCCGCGCGCGCTGCTGGAATTTGACGACCAGGATCCGAAGCTGCAGAAAGAGATCCGCGAGATGATGAAGGGTTACGACTCGCCGAAGGAGTTCTACGTCGGCCGTCTGACCGAAGGGATCGCCACTCTGGGCGCGGCGTTCTTCCCGAAACGCGTCATTGTGCGTCTCTCTGACTTCAAATCTAACGAATATGCCAACCTGGTGGGCGGCGAGCGTTACGAGCCGGAAGAAGAGAACCCGATGCTGGGCTTCCGCGGCGCCGGTCGTTACGTCTCTGACAGCTTCCGCGACTGCTTTGCGCTGGAGTGCGAGGCGGTAAAACGCGTGCGTAACGAGATGGGGCTGACCAACGTCGAGATCATGGTGCCGTTCGTGCGTACCGTCGATCAGGCGAAAGCGGTCGTCGACGAGCTGGCCCGTCAGGGGCTGAAGCGCGGCGAGAACGGGCTCAAAATTATCATGATGTGTGAGATCCCGTCCAACGCCCTGCTGGCAGAGCAGTTCCTGGAACACTTCGACGGCTTCTCTATCGGCTCCAACGATATGACGCAGCTGGCGCTGGGTCTGGATCGCGACTCCGGCGTGGTCTCTGCGCTGTTTGATGAGCGTAACGAGGCGGTGAAAGTGCTGCTGTCGATGGCCATCCGCGCCGCGAAGAAACAGGGCAAATACGTCGGCATCTGCGGTCAGGGACCTTCCGACCATGAAGACTTTGCTGCCTGGCTGATGGAAGAGGGGATCGACAGCCTGTCCCTGAACCCGGACACCGTGGTGCAAACCTGGCTGAGCCTGGCGGAACTGAATAAGTAACGTCACGCTTGCTGTAACGCATAAAGGTGAGGACTTTGGACCTCGCCTTTTTTATTTCATCTTATGCCAAAATTAAAAATTGATAAAATATTGTCTTTTCTTCTTGAATAGCACTAATCCCTCAAAAAATTAGTTCACATGAGAATAATCTTACGTACCTTTAATGTGCTCGATACCAGCAAATATATTTGAATCCATTCTTGTTCGATTCTGTGTTGGGATACTTGTCTGGATTTTCTCTTTTTAGCAATAAAACGAAACGAAACTAAATGTTGCCATGACTTTTATCCATATTAAAGAGAGTTGTAATGAGGAGTTCAAAGTGTGGATGGCACGGTCAGGATTGTTAATGGGATGTGTAAATAATATTTCTACTTAGTAGCGCAAGCGATAAGCTTGAGTGTCGGATTAAATAAATTTTCTTCATTTCAAGATTGGTTATCCCATTAAAAATAATGAGAATAGATTATGGAATTACAACATCTCCAGCGGTTTGCTTTCAGGTGAACAGAGTAACAGAATTAGTGGGAATTGAACCTGGCGGCGCTATGTAGGTTAATTTTTGTGGTGTTCGCTAATGCTATACAGCGATACAAGGAAATTTAAAATCTGTAGTTCATAGTGTGATGGTTCAGCATTCTTTAATTAGTGGCTGGCGTGGGTAGTTTTTAATTCTGAGAGTATCTAAACAATGAAAAAGATTTTATTTGCCGTATTAATGACGGCTAGCTTTTGCGCTATGGCTGGTAATTGTGATTATCCAGATGAACACGCCGCTGATGGTTCTATTTGTGGCGCTAGGGCTGCTTCTGTTCGTGCGGGTGGTTATACTCCACCACCTGAATATTCAGTCTTGTCAGTGGATAATGATTTAACGCCTGTGAATACAGATAAACTTATTCCCAATCAAATTGGCGGAGATTCTCATTTGGTGGCAGGTGAGAATACCTATCCAGACAATGTAGAATTTAAATGTAATGGTGATTTGAATATTTCTTTCAATGCAGGGCGCTATTCATCCAGCATAGAAAAATCAGAAGTACCGGAAAACTGGTATTCAGTAGAATTAGTAGCACATAACCATTATTTAGGGAATATGGAGCATTCGATTTTCCCTAATAACACTGATGCTTTCCCTGTTAACTATCATTTTGATCATAATGACACTGGCTATTTAACTATCTCTAACTTCCCGCATGTATGGGAGTTTGCAACACTGAAAGTTAATTATGTTAATGGTAAGGCTGTTAGCGCCTCTTTAAAAGGTACTGGTGATTTTAATTATCAGTGTAAGCGTATTAATGTAGAAAATCCGTGGAAAGCATAATGAGGCGTTTACTTCTGGCTGTTTTGGTTTGCTCTGTTCTTTCTGGATGTGACAATAACACTGATTCTAATTACGTCTGTGCAGACAGAGAAACTGGGTATTCAATGGCTGTTAATCTTTCTGGTTTCCCTGAGAGTGTTAAGGCGAACGGTTACACCTATAAGCCCTTTAATCTATCGCCAATATCTCATGATATGAAAGGTGAAAGTGATTATCAATTTGAATATTCGAAATGGGGTAAGGATAGTAACATTTATTCAAACATATTCATTGTTACTTATGCCCATCCTTTACTTTCCGCTGCTAAGGTGTTTTTTAATACTGACTATCCCATGAAGGTAAGGCGTAAAGAGGCCAAAGCTATTTTGTTTAGTGATATTCGGGCTTCCTCTATTATGGATGAAGGGTTTATTGATTCTGGTGATGTTCATCGTAATGAGCATTATTGGATGTCGTGTAAAAAGGTAAAATCATTATGAAACGCTTACTTATTGCTGTAACTATGGCTGCTACATTGTCGGGGTGTGCTGCTGCTTTACAGAACGCTGCCAGTAAGGAGACTAATGAACATGTCTTAAGCATGGTTAAGGAGTGGCATCACGACGCTGATTCCGATTTATATCAGGTGTATTACAAGGAAATGAAATACCGTGAAGCTATGGGGCGTATGAACGCCGCTAACGATGAAGCAGAGGTAAAGCAGCAAGCCCAGTTAGATTGGCAGATAGCAGAGCAGAAAGCAGAGCAGGAACGCATACAGGCCGCATATGATGCAGCACACCCGCAACCGTCACTACTGGATAATATTATTGCCGCTGAAGTGTGTGATAACAATCCTGTGCGTTGTCGTACTCATGTAGTGGATTCTACTTTAAATAATGCTGGATGGTAAAAAATGAAACGCTTGTTAATAGCCGCTGCAATGCTGGCTACCTTTGGCGTACATGCTCAAACTGCCTTATTAACCACTGTCTACACATGTGGTAATCATGTAATCACTGATGTAGGGATGAAGGTAAGCGGGGCTAGATACTGGCTAGTAAACTATGAAATAAAAACTAATGGTGTGGAAGTGTATAACGGAGACGGAGAAGATATTCCATATCATAGCATTGAAAACAACACTGTAGCGTTTTATGAATTTCCAGGGTTCATATGGGAAAGTAATAATAACAACGACACTACAGCATATTCTAACGATGGTGGGGCTAACTATTATCCTTGCCATGAGCATTCAAATATCAAGAGGTTTAATTCATGAAGAAAGTATTAGCTGTATTATTGACGTGTGTCTCTGTTTCAGTGTTTGCTTATCCAAACGGCGAGCATTTACACGGTGGCTTTATGGCTACTGGCTGGATGTTCCTATAAGCCAGCGCCTGCTGTACAAAAGAGAGTCGTTCAAAAATCTGATATAGGTGATGTAAATCAAACACCCAGCTAAAACCACTAGCTTTTAATGCCTTTCCCACACCTTGCACACACCTTTAAATCCTTGATTTTATAAGATGATTTTTTTGCATTTTTTGTTCTTCACACGCTTTGCACACACGTTGCACACTAAGCGCCTACGGCAGAGTATGTAAGCGTTGATTTTAAAAGAAAAAAAAGCCCATCGTGGGAGATGGGCAAAGACTACACACAGCAATTCGTTGTTTCACTCAGGGGATTTCCATGCTTATAAATCAAGGTGTTGTTGATTCATAACCGTGACCTAATAGTAGGCATGGGGAATTTTTGCGTCGATCAGATTCGTCTCAATAGTTTAAAGAAAGTGAAGATTTTATGAGAGTAATGAGGCAATTGCGGATAAAAACGGGTTTAGCTGCGCTTAAGGGAAATTGAAATGATAAGTGACGCTTAACATTCTGGTGGGCGAACCCACCAGAACCGGAATTTACTTCTTCAGCTCTTCCGTCTCGTTCAGCGCTTCAAGCAGCGCGTCGGGGTCGGTCGGCGGCAGCGGGACTTCGTGTACCCACGCGGAGAACAGTCGCCAGGAGACCGCCAGCAGCACCGGCCCGATAAACAGACCGATCATCCCGAAGGCAATCAACCCGCCGATAACGCCGGAGAGGATCAGGATTAACGGCAGGTCAGCGCCCATGCGAATCAGTATCGGACGAATAACGTTATCCATCGTGCCCACCACGCAGCTCCACACCAGCAGCACCGTGCCCCAGGTGGTATCACCGCTCCAGTAGAGCCAGACAATTGCCGGGACCAGCACCAGCAGAGGCCCCAGCTGCATCAGACAGGTTAACAGCATCAGCACGGTAAAGAGGGTGGCATAAGGCACGCCGGAAATCGCCAGACCAATTCCGCCCAGCACCGACTGCACCAGCGCCGTCACCACCACGCCCAACGCAACCGCACGCACGGCCTGCGCCGCCAGCAGCATCGCCGCATCGCCGCGGGCGGACGCCAGACGGGTCGCAAAATGACGAACCCCGAGCGCTACCTGCTCGCCGCGCCAGTAGAGCAGGGCGCTGAACAGCAGCATCAACACGCAGTGGACAACAAAGCGGCCCAGGTGCGCGGCGGTACCGACAAACCAGGTGGTGGTCGCGCCAACATAAGGCCGCACCTTCGCCATGATGGCGCTGCCGCCCATATCCAGCAGGTTATGCCAGCCGGCATAGAGCTTATCGCCAATCAGAGGGATATCGTTCAGCCAGTCCAGCGTCGGTAAGGTCATATCCCCGCTGGTGATGCTGGTGATGAGCGGGCCGCTGCCGTCCACCAGGCTATTCACCAGTAGGGCAACGGGGATGACAAACAGCAGTACCAGCAGCAGCGTCATCACCAGCACCGCCAGCGCGCGGCGACCAAACAGCAAGCGCTCTAAACGGAGAAACAGCGGCCAGGTGGCGATGACTACCGTCCCCGCCCAGGCAAAGCCAAGAATGAAGGGTTGAACAATCCACAGACACGCAATAATCATGATTGCCAGAAACAGCACCGACAGCAAAACTTGTGCAACGTCCCTGGGCTGGTGTCGATTGACCATAGTTGAAATTTACCTTTGAAGGACACCGGAAAGACCGGTGAGAACAGGAAACTGCATCACTCTAATCATTAGTGATTTCAGCGATTTTTAACAGGCTGATTCTGCCTGTAATTCTGTCGGGCGCATATGAATAAAATGTGATACAAAATGTGAGATACAACGCAAACGATTATCTACAACAATTCAGATGGGGCAGGGTCGACAGTAATGATCCCACAAATTTCTCAGGCACCCGGCGTCGTTCAGCTGGTGCTCAATTTTTTGCAGGCTTTGGAGCAACAGGGTTTTACCGGCGATACCGCCACACGTTATGCCGACAGGCTGACCATGGCGACCGACAACAGTATCTACCAGCTACTTCCCGATGCAGTCGTTTTTCCCCGTTCTACCGCTGATGTTGCCCTGCTGGCCCGTGTAGCATCCCAGGAGCGTTTCGCTTCGCTGATCTTTACCCCCCGCGGCGGCGGCACCGGCACCAACGGCCAGGCGCTGAACACCGGGATCGTTGTCGACATGTCCCGCTATATGAACCGCATCATTGAGATCAACCCGGAAGAGGGGTGGGTGCGGGTTGAAGCCGGGGTGATCAAGGATCAGCTTAACCAGTACCTGAAGCCCTACGGCTACTTTTTTGCCCCGGAGCTGTCGACCAGTAACCGTGCCACCCTCGGCGGGATGATCAACACCGACGCCTCGGGTCAGGGCTCGCTGGTGTACGGCAAAACCTCCGATCACGTCCTCGGGGTGCGGGCGGTGCTGCTTGGCGGCGATATTCTTGATACCCAGCCCGTGCCGGTCGAACTGGCCGAGACGCTCGGGACGGACAACACCACCGCCGGGCGCATCTACCGCACCGTGCTGGACAGCTGCCGGGATAACCGTCAGCTGATTATCGATAAATTCCCGAAACTGAACCGCTTCCTGACCGGCTACGATCTGCGTCATGTCTTCAATGACGACCTGAGCCAGTTCGATTTGACCCGCATCCTGACCGGTTCAGAAGGCACGCTGGCCTTTATCACCGAGGCGCGTCTCGACATCACCCCCCTGCCAAAAGTGCGCCGGCTGGTGAACGTCAAGTACAACTCATTTGACTCTGCGCTGCGTAATGCTCCCTTTATGGTGGATGCCCGCGCATTGTCGGTGGAAACCGTCGACTCCAAAGTGCTCAACCTGGCGCGGGAAGATATCGTCTGGCACTCGGTCAGCGAGCTGATCGCCGACGTGCCCGACAAAGAGATGCTGGGCCTGAACATCGTTGAGTTTGCCGGTGATGACGCCGAACTCATCGAAAGTCAGGTCGCGGCCCTGTGCCAGCGTCTCGACGAGCTGATCGCCCGGGGCGAGGGCGGGGTAATTGGCTGGCAGCTGTGCAACGAGCTTGCCGGTATTGAGCGTATCTATGCGATGCGTAAAAAAGCGGTCGGCCTGTTGGGTAACGCCAAAGGGGCGGCCAAGCCGATCCCCTTTGCCGAAGATACCTGCGTCCCGCCGGAACACCTCGCCGACTATATTGTCGAATTCCGCGCCCTGCTCGACAGCCACGGCCTGAGCTACGGCATGTTCGGTCACGTCGATGCCGGGGTACTGCACGTTCGCCCTGCGCTGGACATGTGCGATCCGCAGCAGGAGATGCTGATGAAGCAGATCTCCGATGACGTGGTAGCCCTCACCGCGAAATACGGTGGCCTGCTGTGGGGCGAGCACGGAAAAGGGTTCCGCGCGGAGTACAGCCCGGCCTTCTTTGGCGAGGCGCTGTTTGGCGAACTGCGCAAAATCAAAGCGGCCTTCGACCCAGACAACCGGCTCAACCCAGGTAAAATCTGTCCGCCTGAGGGCGTTGATGCCCCAATGATGCAGGTAGACGCGGTGAAACGCGGCACTTTCGATCGTCAGATCCCGATTGCGGTGCGCGCTTCGTGGCGCGGCGCGATGGAGTGTAACGGCAACGGCCTGTGCTTTAACTTCGATGCCAAAAGCCCGATGTGCCCGTCGATGAAGATCACCAGCAACCGCATCCACTCCCCGAAAGGGCGCGCCACTCTGGTGCGCGAGTGGCTGCGTCTACTGGCCGACCGCGGCGTGGATCCGCTGGCGCTGGAGAAAGAGCTGCCGGAAAAACGCGCCAGCCTGCGCACTCTCGTTGAGCGCACCCGTAACAGCTGGCACGCGCGCAAAGGGGAGTACGATTTCTCCCACGAGGTGAAAGAGGCGATGTCCGGCTGCCTGGCCTGTAAAGCCTGTTCCACCCAGTGCCCGATTAAGATCGACGTGCCGGAGTTCCGTTCGCGCTTCCTGCAGCTCTACCACAGCCGTTACCTGCGCCCGATGCGCGATCATCTGGTGGCGACGGTTGAGAACTATGCCCCGCTGATGGCCCGCGCGCCGCGCACCTTCAACTTCTTTATCAACCAGCCGCTGGTGCGTAAACTGTCCGAGAAGCATATCGGCATGATTGACCTGCCGCTGCTCTCCACGCCGTCGCTGCAGCGCCAGCTGGTGGGCCACCGCTCCGCCAACCTGACCCTTGAGCAGCTGGAGGCCCTGAGCCCGGAGCAGAAAGCGAAAACCGTGCTGGTGGTGCAGGACCCGTTCACCAGCTATTACGACGCGCAGGTAGTGGCCGACTTTATTCGTCTGGTGGAGCGACTGGGCTATCAGCCGGTACTGCTGCCGTTCTCGCCGAACGGGAAAGCCCAGCACATTAAAGGTTTCCTCAATCGTTTCGCCAAAACGGCGCAAAAGACCTCTGACTTCCTTAGCCGGGTGGCGCTGCTGGGGATGCCGATGGTCGGCGTCGATCCGGCGCTGGTGCTTTGCTATCGCGATGAGTACAAGCAGACCCTCGGTGACAAGCGAGGCGACTTCCACGTGATGCTGGTACATGAGTGGCTCCCGGCGATTGTCGACGGGCAAGCCGCCCGGGAGACCAGCGGCGAATCCTGGTACCTGTTCGGCCACTGTACCGAAGTCACCGCGCTGCCGGGCGCGCCTGCCCAGTGGGCTACGATCTTTGCCCGCTTTGGTGCGAAGCTTGAGAGCGTCAGCGTCGGCTGCTGCGGCATGGCCGGGACCTACGGCCATGAGGTGGTGAACCACAAGAACTCGCTGGGGATCTATGAGCTCTCCTGGCATCAGGCGATGCAGCGTTTACCGCGTAATCGCTGTCTGGCGACCGGCTACTCCTGCCGCAGCCAGGTGAAGCGCGTCGAGGGCAGCGGCGTACGCCATCCACTGCAGGCTTTACTGGAGATTATGGGATGATTTGGAAACGTGCGGTCACCCTGCAGGCGTTAAACGCCATGAGCGACGGGAACATGGTGGGGTTGCTGGACATTCAGTTTACCCGCATCGGCGAAGATGAACTGGAAGCGACCATGCCGGTGGACAGCCGCACTCATCAGCCGTTTGGCCTGCTGCACGGCGGCGCGTCGGTGGTGCTGGCCGAAACCCTGGGCTCGGTAGCGGGCTATCTCTGCACCGAAGGGGAGCAGAAGGTGGTGGGTCTGGAGGTCAATGCCAACCACATACGTTCCGTGCGCAGCGGGCGGGTGCGCGGCGTCTGTCGCGCTCTGCATACCGGCGGGCGACACCAGGTGTGGCAGATTGATATCTTCGATGAACAGCAGCGGTTGTGCTGCTCGTCGCGGTTGACGACCGCAGTCGTATAAAAGTGAAGGCCGCGAAAGCGGCCTTTTTACATTTTCATCTCATTGAAACAGCATTGATTTCTGACAGGTCGCAATTTATGTTAAATCCGACAGCATGAATCATGAGATTATTCTTATGCTCCTTCAAGAGCTAAGCCATGATGAGTGCCGGAGATAAGCGCCGGATGGAGCAAGAAACCCTTAAGACTATTCCAGTAGTCTTAAGGGTTTTCTTTTTTGCGCGGCCCATCTGCGGCCCATTGTTTACCTTCAATAATCGTCTCTAAGATCCTGCATGGCGGACAGAATGACCAGGCCGGTAATGACCACGGCAAGGATGGCGGTTATCAACAGTGCAGTAAGCATATCCCCTCCTGATGCTGGCCCCTTTACATCAAGGATAGCGTACCCGCAGCCTGGCTATAGCCCACCCTGGGGCTCTTTCAGAATACGCTTACAGGTAAGATCAGCCGCATCGGCACACTTCCTATCCCAAAAATAGGCATTAATTATATGTGTTGTTATCAACCGCATATAATCAAACAACTTTTCGCAATCTGCCTTTACTTTGGGGGCGCTCTGGGGGCGTTGCTGTTGGCATATTGCTGTTCAACATTCCCACCTGGTTTGCATTCATTTCTCCGATCCATTTTGAATACACTTCGTAAACCATCCGCGCATCCTCGTGTCCTAACTGGCTTGCGATAAAGGAAGGGTTAGCTCCTGCGGCCAGTGTCCAACATGCAAAGGTATGCCGTGACTGGTACGGAACCCGGTGGCGAACGTTCGCTTTTTTCATGCCACGATTCCAGCTCAAAGAGAGTGCATTCTTGGATAAATACCCCGCCTTGGTTTTTGACTGGGGTCCCGGTACGAAAACAAACCGTAGATTTTGGCGTTCGGTTTTTCCAAGTTCTCTATGATGGAAAACGATCTCTCTTTTTTCCAGATGCCCGGATAACTTGAAAAGCTCTTTCAGCGCATCAGCAGCTGGCTGCAATAGGGCAATGGTTCTGATACCAGCGTCGGTCTTGGGTGGAACGAAAACCCCCTTGTTGGTAACGTTTCGGCTAACGTGGATCTCACCTTTAGAGAGGTCAATATCTTCCCAGGCGAGGGCGCACAGTTCGCCGTGGCGCATTCCAGTGTGGAAGGCCAGACGCCATATTAGAGCATGTTTAACAGGTAAGGCTTCTATGAAAGATTGGTATTCATGCAGCAGTAAAGGATCCGGGTCTTTCTTAGAAACCTTCAGTAGAGCAACACCTTCATATGGCGCGTGTTTAATAAATTGACTGCGGTTTGCCAGCTTCAACATTTCAGATAATAAACTCATGCGAGTATTTACAGTTGATGGTGACCGTCCTTTTTTTTTGAAGTTTGGTTTAACGGGGTTAAATACCTCACCAGTTAATAACTCTTTCCGATAATTGAGCAGGTCTGAATGCTGAATATCAACCAGACGTGTATTATCTCCAATTATGCGACGAAGCGTGTTTATTATGGCGCTGGTGGTTTGCATTGAAGCTAACGATATTTCGAGGGCTTTTGCTTCCTTAAAGACGTCACATAACTCTTTAAAGGTTGTCACCTTTTTTGTTGATGAAAACTTTTTAAGAGCTTTTGATTCCGGAAACCGAGAGGCGTAATCGAACTGGCCGAGCTGGATCTCGCTGACAATTACAGCGCGAAGGTTTCCAGCTTTCTTGATATTCCCACTCGTTACCAACCAGCCACGCAACACTTCGCGGCAACGAATGCCGCGATATGTGAAAGTGATCCTGATTTTGCCGCTATGAAGTTCAACACCTGTGGGAAATTCCATCACGCTTCCTGTACTAATTGGTTAATCCTTGGATAGTTGTACCAAAGCAGACCTGTAGATTTATCGGTTTCACCCAGCGCAGTGAGGTGCTTGAAGTGCACGCCTTCGATCCATAAGTTCAGCCGATAACTTTTAATTTGCCTTTCGGACAGGCCGGTCTTTTCACTGAGTCGCGCTTCAACCATCCACTCTTCGCCGAAAATGATTTGCGACATAGATAACTCCGATGCCGCCAGCTACAACACTAGCCGCTGCAGCTGGCTGTTTGTGAAATCGAATAATCAGTTTTGGGTCAGGCGCTGCCAGATAGCCGAGACGTATTTAACCTGGTGGCGGGCGTCGGCCAGGGCATTGTGTTGATCGCCTTCAAAAGGAATTTCGTAGCGAGAGTTCAGCCCAACAGCTTTGCCCAGTTCGACGACGGTACGCACATCCCGGTAGTTCCAGTGCGGGATTGGGAATGGCGTGTCGGCCAGCTCGAATGCCGCCTCCAGAAGAGAACAATCAAACGAACTACCATTTCCCCACAGCTGAACAGTCTTCGAGCCGTTAGACGCGTTTTCAGCAATGAAATCGAGAAACTGCTCCAGCGCTTCCACCAGACCGACCGTGTCATCCACCACGATTGCAGATCTGGCTTCCGGCGATTGCTTCAGCCACCAGAGGATGGTGCTGGCGTCTGGCCGGGCCCCGAATGACATCGACGATTCAAGGTTAATCACCTGATAGTATTCAGCACCGGTTTTCCCGCTGGCCGGGTCAAAGAATACTCCCCCCACTGAAACGATCGGCGCGCCCGGTTTTTTGCCCATGGTTTCGAGATCCACCATCAGGTGCGTGAACATGGTTCCCGGGTCTGAGGTATCAGCCCCCAGCCCCTCCAGCTCCTCTTTCAGACCCGCTTCCATTACCGTATAGGTTGCATTGCCAGACGCGGCGCCACAGTCAGGGCAACCGCCGCCACCTTCGGTACCACAGCCAGTGCAGATGTTTCCCGCTACGGCATCTGTTTGCGCAGCAGTTGCATCAGCGCTTTCGCCTGGTGGAACCGCGCCAACATTTTCTCCTTCCGCCGGGTTAGTCTCTTCCATCTGCACATCGCTGGTGGTCTCCTCATTAACCGATGAACGGTCATCATTTTGTGGTTGTTTTTCGTTCATCAGGCCATCAATGGTGAATACTCCGCCGCCGAGGTTCGCGACCTGAGGCTGGCTGGCTAACTCTGCTTTTTCCGCTTCGATCTGCTCGTTAACTTCATTTTCCCAGCTCACTTCAGGTGTGTGGCGTGCTGCCTCCAGCATTTCAGCTGTAGGGTTCTCGTGATCTGTTTCGGTCAGGTTTGCGTGGATGTATCCGGCAAGGCGCCCAGGCTGTCTGTAGTACTCAGGGTGAGCACTTCGGATAAGCGCGAAGATGGCTGCGCGTGAATAGTCCAGAATGCCAGGCGTTACGCGCAAAGCTTCAGACCATTCTTTAAACGGGCTTTCGTTCGCTGCGACGATAGTCTTTGCCTGGCGGAAGGCATCACTTGGGATGTCGTAAATATTGAAATCCGCTGACAGCGTTGCCAACGCAATCTCAGTATCGAGTCCATCAAAGTCGGGTTTGTAGTTAGGGTTGCGATCGGTTTGAATCGCCACGGATAATCTAGACACTTCCTAGCCGTTGATAATACTGGTTTTCATATTCTGTCGGTGACATCTGATCGCTGGAACCATGCCGACGCTTACTGTTATAAAACATTTCGATGTAATCAAAAATATCGCTGCGGGCTTCTTCCCGCGTTCCGTAGATCTTTTTCTTTATCCGTTCGCGTTTCAACAACTGGAAAAAGCTTTCTGCAACCGCATTATCATGGCAGTTACCGCGACGGCTCATGCTGCCCTCCAGGCCGTGTGATTTCAGGAACGACTGCCACTCATGGCTTGTGTACTGACTGCCCTGATCCGAATGAACCAGCACCTGTTTTTGGGGATTACGGCGCCATACAGCCATCAGCAGTGCGTTCAGGACAATGTCCTTTGTCATCCGGGATTGCATGGACCAGCCGATAATTTTGCGTGAGAACAGATCAACAACCACGGCAAGATACAGCCAGCCTTCGTGGGTCCTGATGTAGGTTATGTCCGTTACCCAACGCTTATCCGGAGCATCCGGATTGAACTGTCGCTGGAGCCTGTTGGGCGACACGATACTGGCCTCGCCTTTACGTGCCCGCGGGCTCCGGTATCCGACCTGAGCCTTTATCCCGACACGTTTCATCAGTCGCCAGACTCTGTTCACTCCGCACTGTTGCCCGCTGTCCCGCAGATCCAGATGGATTTTGCGATAACCATAGACGCATCCCGATTCCAGCCAGAACTGTTTAATCTGTCCTGTCAGTCTCAGGTCTGCCTGATGGCGTTGTGAATGCGGCTGCTGAAGCCAGGCGTAAAAACCACTGGGATGAACATCCAGCACCCGACAGAGCAGGCGAACAGGCCAGCAACAGGTGTTGTCACGGATAAAGGCGTACCTCAGTCGGACAGCTTTGCGAAGTACGCCGCGGCTTTTTTTAATATGTCCCGTTCGTCGGTAACCCGCTTCAGCTCTTTCTGGAGACGGCGGATCTCGGCCTGAGCATCTGACTGTTCTTTATTAGCGGAAGAATCCGGACCGTACTTCTTTATCCAGGCGTAAAGGCTGTGGGTGGTGATATCGAGACGTGTTGCAACGCTGGCAACAGAATAACCGCGATCAACAACCTGTTTGACTGCTTCAATTTTAAACTCTTCGGGATAACGCTTACCGCTCATGGGCACCTCTCTTTAAGCCATCTTAAATGACTCTGAGGTGTCTGTTAAACCCGTGGCGATTCAGTTGGTCTTTTTGTTCATACTGAATAAATATACAGATATAAATAGCTTTATGGCAGAAAGAAGACTAGGCTGTGCCTGTGATGAATCCCCCTATGCGGCGGGGCGACTAGACTGGCAGGTGAGTAGAACGCGGTTCTGTGGTCTGGCGCAGAGTCACCGGGAGGCACCCGGCATCACATCTTCAATATCATTTATTTCTAAGGCTGCCTTTTAGCGGCCTTTAACAGAGCGCCGACTTTATTAGCAATGCTATAGTTGAAGTGGCATTCGATAATGCTCTCGATACGATTACAACACTGGAGTGGGGAAGCGCCCACTTTGCAGAGACAACTGCATGACCCTGACCAGCTTCATTGCTGGTCTTTTTTATCCGCCATTAGCTCAACTGGAAAGAGCACGGAGCTTCTACCTCTGTGGTTCGGGGGTCGAGTCCTCGATGGCGGACCATTGCATCGCTTCATTCTTAATTAAGTATTTCTCACACCAGCCCGTAACCACAATGGCTACACTCTCCTCTCAGTGAGGGAGGGAAAGGCATGATAGAGGGTTTTTACTGGATACAGCACAATGGCAGAGTTCAGGTTGCCTACTATACCCATGGAGAAACGGAAGACCTTGAAACGGGTAAGACCGTAACCGGTATCTGGCACCTGACGCAGGGGGATCCCATTTGTGATAATGGTGAAGCAGAAGTTCTGGAAGGTCCTCTTACACCATCATGAGATCGTTAGTCGTTTCGGAATTTGATGAAGGTAGTCGTTATTCGAATGCGTTCCCTGTAATTACAATTTAGGCGAATTTGGAATAACGCTCCTATTAACTGGCATCATCGCACTCCTGTAACCAGACTTAGTTTTCTGCTTACGACTGAAAGGAGCGAAATATGCCAATTAACCATGCTGAATGCATCGAGGCCTGCTACAAATGCGCGGCTGCCTGTGATTATTGTGCTGCTTCATGTCTGAAAGAAGAACAAGTGGATATGATGCGTGAGTGCATAAGACTCGATATGCAGTGCGCGAATATTTGTCGGCTCGCAGCGCAATTTATGACCTTTGATAGTGAATTTGCCAAATCGCTATGCCGGGTCTGCGCAGAAGTCTGTCAGAAATGCGGTGAAGAATGTGGGAAGCACGAAGCAGAACATTGTCAGAAATGCTCTGAAGCTTGCCTTCGTTGCGCAGAAGCGTGCCGCTCGATGGCTTAATGGAACTTGCTTCCAGTTTTCTGTTTGAGCATCGACACTTTAGAATTCTGACAAACTTTTGCTATTGTTAAGAGTCAGGTGAATCCCCCTGTGCGGCGGGGCAATCCAGTTGATGAAAGTGTAAATATGCTTGCGGCTCGTATAACTGGTACGAGTCACCGGGAGGCACCCGGCACCTGTCTTAGTATCAATACCTGGGTAAATGTTGCCTGCTTGCTAAAGCAGGCTTTTTTTTATATGCGCTTCGTTAGTGGTGCTATTATTTAATCGTAACCAAGCCATAACCATTAACCGGAGCTCCTGACCGGTCAGTAATGCTGCTCGACATAGTTGCAATACGGATGGTGGCTGGGGAACATGCCTACCTACTTAGATTTAAACTCAGTTAGGCCCGCTGAAAATGCGGGCCTTTTTTTATCTCAGGCTCCCGGAACGCCTATCAAAGGTCTCGTCGTTAATTCATCCGGAGAGCCTGAGCCCTACCCACACAGCACCCGCATCCCAGCGAGGTGAGAGAAATGTCCCGTATGAGCAAACTTGTCACCGGAGTCGCCCTCGGCACCTCAGGAGGAACCATCCTGAACGGCGTCCTCACAAAACTGAGCCCTGACGAATGGAGCGCCATCGGCGTACTGGCTGGTATTGCCGGGATCATCGTTACAGGGCTTATCAACTGGTATTTCAAACGCAAGGTCGCCAATGCCCAGGTAAAGGCGCTTGAGAAGTATGGCCCAGCAGTCAAAGTCGGAGATGAATAAATGCCAATGACCAGTAGCCTGCGTAACAAACTCATCGCCGCTGCTGGTGGTGGTGCAATGCTGATTGCCTCGCTGTTCCTCGGTGGGAAGGATGGCGTCGAAGGGCGAAAGTATGAAGCCTATAAAGACGTCGCCGGGGTGTGGACTGTCTGCGACGGCCATACGGGCCGGGATATCGTGAGAGGGAAGAAGTATACCGATCGCGAATGTGACCAGTTGCTGTGGAAAGACCTCCAGCCAGCAAAGCGAACGGTAGACAGTCTGGTTAAGGTGCCGCTGGGCGAGTATCAGCGCGCCGCGCTCTACAGCTTTGTTTTTAACGTTGGCTCTGACGCATTCTCTAAGTCCACGCTGTTGCGCAAGCTTAACAAGGGTGATCACGACGGAGCGTGCGAAGAGATGCGGCGTTGGGTTTATGCTGGTGGCATGAAGTGGAAAGGCCTTCAGAACCGGCGAGAGATGGAGCGATCGATGTGCCTGGCGGAGAGCAAACATGACCTTTAGCCTTCGAGCGATTCTGCTGATTGCTCTCGTGGTCATGCTGTTTGCTATTGGCTATGGCGAGCTACGGTATAGGAATGGCTGGTATGCCCACGCTGACCACATCACTGCCCTGGCCGCCGATAAGCGAGCCAAGGCAGAGAAGGCGATTCAGCCCATTGAGCAGAAGGCCGCTAAGGCCAGCGACGAAGGCCGGATCATCTACCGAACCATAACCCGCGACGTGGTAAAATATGTCCAGGATCCGAATCGTACCGTTTGTGATTTTGATGATGAGTCTGTCCGGTTGCGGCAACAGGCTATCGACGCTGCCAACTCCATCAGCGGATTTGATGCAGGACCCGTGCAAGGGAAGTGATGCTGGCGCCAACAGCGATGAAGATCTGCAGGCTGATGTGGAAACCGCCCAATGCCTGCGCCAGCTGCGGCTCAATACGTATCGCTGGCAGGCCTGGTATAACGCGTTACTTTGAAGTGAATGCCGGGCAGCTGTTACCACCCGGCCTGTGCTTACTACTGCAGTTCCTTATCTTTTAGCTGTTCAACGTAAAAGTCAAAACGTTGAAGGAACCACAGCCGGCAATCTTCATCCATGTTACCGGTTAATGCATCCGTGCAGAGATGTCGGCCTTGCAAGTGCATCCGGGCAAAGCTTGAGGCAAGAAAATCTAAATCCCGGGAAGACACGACACCTTTCTCACTTACTAACTGCATACATTCCTCCTCTGTTTGATGAAACAAAAAGAAAAATGCGTTAGTTACAAGTATGGATCAAAAAATCGTACTAGCGGTCATTCAGGCCGCAGGAGCAGGTCTGAAATTGTAACAAAGCAACCAACCGGCCTGCATAGGTATTTGTGAGAGCAGCGTCTAAAATAGATCCTCTTCCCTGATGATATGAAAATGCCGCTTTTAAGCGGCATTGATTGAATAAGAAATTTATTCACTATCGTTTTCAGCTTTCAAATACTGTCTAAGGGTGTCGTGCACCTCTCGGTTTTCTTCATTATCCAAGCCGCGAGATTCATACTCTTTAGCAATACTGATTATCACCTCGTCATACTTACCTTTGTATGTGATATTGTTCAGGCGCACTTGCTGCATCATTAACTCTTTTAGGACCCAAGTCTCAACTTTAAGCCGGGAAACCGTATCCTCTAATTTTTTAATTCTTTCTGCATCAGATATGTCAATCTCCTTTATAAGATGGGTTCAGGCTAGCTGGTCGATGAAAATGAATGAACACCATAACACTACAACATCAAAGAAGGCCATCGCAGCGGTTTAACCCCTGCAGGGGTTAAATATTGAATATCCCTCACAGGGGATAAAAGCTGTGTAAGTCTAAACATGCATAGTGCACATACATTAATGCTTTACTAAATGGATTGCAGATTTATCCTAATAACTCTTTTTTAAATGGAGTTAAGGTAATGAAATTCCTTTGGGCAATTTGTATCTTATGTGGGGTAGTTGGTTTTATTGAGGGTATTGTTGCTGTGTTTGGCGCTGTCAGCGCACCTCAGCAAGCAGCTGGTGCAGCGATGGGCGTTGCGTGGGCTGTCATCCCATACTGCATCTGCCGTGCTATCCAGCAGATGAGACCGCAGGAAGTTGTGATCAAGAAAGATGAATAAGCATCTGGCGGTTGGTCGAATTTAGCCTCGCAAAAGCGGGGCTTTTTTACGTGCATAGTATGTCTGGCAGAACGGAGACCGTCAGCACTTCGTTATTTTGCAACAATCTGACTGATTAAAACTAGCTAGAAGTCGATTGGGTGTTTAGACGTCCAGATGGCAAAATGGAGTGTCGATGCGGCGCATTTCAATGCAAATGACATTCATTATCATTTGACGGGTCCTTTCCAGCATATCGACCTGCTACGGGGCGGCGTCCGCGCAGATTCTCGCTATTTATGAAAATTTTCGGGTATTTGCCGTTTCCGTTCTTCTTCTGGCTATCTTGCTGTTTTTACTGAGAACACCCCTTCAAAAGAAAGGAAATGATGAAGCCTAAGAAATGGTGATTTGGCATTTATCATTTCCTTTCTCTGTTTTATGCCAGGAGTGAGCAATGGAGGTTAACAAAAAACTCTTATCCGAGATTTTCGGCGTCAGCGTACGCACGATTCAGAACTGGCAGGATCAGGGGATGCCGGTAGCGCGTGGAGGCGGGAAGGGGAATGAAGTGCTGTATGAATCCGCCGCCGTTATCGAATGGTATTCAGCGCGGGACGCTGCGATAGAAAATGAAAAATTACGGAAGGAGGTTGAAGACCTGCGGATTGCTTCAGAGTCAGACCTTCAGCCAGGCACGATTGAATATGAGCGGCACCGTCTCACCCGAGCCCAGGCTGACGCTCAGGAACTTAAAAATGCAAAAGAGTCCGCTGAGGTGGTGGAGACCGCATTCTGCACGTTCGTGCTGTCGCGGATAGCCGGAGAAATTGCCAGTATTCTCGATGGAGTACCTCTGTCGGTTCAGCGGCGCTTCCCGGAGCTGGAAAACCGACATATTGATTTCCTTAAGAAGGACGTCATTAAGGCCATGAACAAAGCAGCTGCGCTGGATGAAATGATACCGGGGTTGCTGAGTGAATATATCGAACAGTCAGGTTAAGGGGCTGCAGCACTCTGCGAACGCTGGGCTCCGTTCATTGTACCGTCCGGAGCCGCAGACAGCTGTTGAGTGGGCAGACGATAACTACTATCTTCCCAAAGAGTCTGCATACCAAGAGGGGCGCTGGGAGACGCTGCCATTTCAGCGTGCAATCATGAATGCCATGGGCAACGACTATGTTCGTGAAGTGAATGTCGTGAAATCTGCCCGTGTAGGCTATTCAAAGATGCTGCTCGGGGTTTATGCGTATTTCATCCAGCATAAGCAGCGGAACTCCCTTATTTGGTTGCCGACTGACGGCGATGCTGAAAACTTTATGAAGTCGCATGTCGAGCCGACAATCCGTGATATTCCCACCTTGCTGGCGTTGGCTCCCTGGTATGGCAAAAAACACCGGGACAATACCCTCAGTATGAAGCGTTTTTCAAACGGGCGTGGATTCTGGTGTCTGGGGGGGAAGGCCGCAAAAAACTATCGCGAGAAATCCGTCGATGTGGCGGGCTATGACGAGCTGGCCGCCTTCGATGAGGACATCGAGAAAGAAGGCTCTCCAACCTTTCTGGGTGATAAACGAATTGAAGGTTCGGTCTGGCCCAAGTCCATCCGCGGATCCACGCCAAAAATCAGGGGCACCTGCCAGATTGAGCGTGCCGCGAAAGAGTCGCAGCACTTTTTGCGGTTCCACGTTCCCTGCCCGCATTGCGGGGAAGAGCAGTACCTGAAATTCGGCGATAAAGAAACACCGTTCGGCTTCAAGTGGACGCCGGGTGAGCCTGCCAGCGTGTTCTATCTTTGCGAGCATAACGCCTGTGTGATTAAGCAGCAGGATCTCGATTTTGCGCAGGCCCGGTACATTTGCGAAGAGACGGGGATCTGGACGCGGGACGGTCTGTGCTGGTTTTCATCATCCGGTACCGAAATTGACCCACCTGACAGTGTCACCTTTCATATCTGGACCGCCTACAGCCCCTTTACGACGTGGGTGCAAATCGTCAAAGACTGGATCAAGACCAAAGGGGATACCGGCAAGCGTAAAACTTTCGTGAATACCACGCTTGGCGAGACATGGGAGCCGAAAATTGGCGACCGTCCCGATGCTGACGTAATGGCCGAACGTAAGGAGCACTTTGGCGCCGCGGTACCGGAGCGGGTGGCCTACCTGACAGCCGGTATCGATTCACAGCTTGACCGTTATGAAATGCGGGTCTGGGGATGGGGGCCGGGCGAAGAAAGCTGGCTCATCGACAGGCAGATCATCATGGGCCGTCATGACGATGAAGCTACTTTGCTCAGAGTGGATGAGGCCATCAATCGGACATATACCCGGCAGAATGGCGTGGAAATGTCGGTTTCACGCATCTGCTGGGATATCGGCGGTATCGACCCGACCATCGTTTACAACCGCTCGAAAAAGCATGGCCTGTTCCGCCTGATACCCATTAAAGGGGCATCTGTCTACGGTAAACCCGTTGCCAGCATGCCGCGCAAGCGCAACAAAAACGGTGTTTATCTCACGGAAGTGGGAACCGACACGGCTAAAGAGCAAATCTATAACCGTTTCACCCTCGTGCCAGAGGCCGATGAACCTGTCGCCGGGGCAGTTCATTTCCCGAATAACCCTGAAATTTATGATTTAGCCGAAGCTCAGCAGCTGACAGCTGAGGAGCAGGTCGAAAAGTGGGCAGATGGTAAGAAAAAGATCGTCTGGGACAGCAAAAAGCGACGAAATGAGGCGCTCGACTGTTTTGTCTACGCACTTGCGGCCCTGCGGATCAGCATCTCGCGATGGCAGCTTAATCTCGATTCTCTTCTGGCAAGTCTGCTGGAGGAAGACAGCGGGCGTAAAAATAACAAAACCCTGGCGGATTACGCCCGGGCATTACCCGCCGCGGCTCTAACTCTGAGCTGGAAACCGCACTCAAGGATCTCGGTCAGGCGGTTTCCTACAAGGGTATGTACGGCGATGTGGCAATCGTCGTGTATGCCGGACAGTACGTTGAAGGGGGTGTGCAGAAGAATTACCTGCCGGATAACACCATGGTACTGGGCAACACACAGGCGCGCGGTCTGCGGACCTATGGCTGCATCCAGGATGTGGACGCGCAACGCGATGGCATTAATGCGTCCGCACGCTATCCGAAAAACTGGGTGCAGACCGGTGACCCGGCCCGTGAATTCACCATGATCCAGTCTGCGCCGCTGATGCTGCTGGCCGATGCGGACGAGTTTGTATCCGTCAAACTCGCGTAACTTCCACCCGGTGGCCCTTCGGGGCCAATTCTTCGGAGTAGCTTCCATGACTGAAAAAGAAACACTCATCGCCCGGCTGAAAGAGCTGGGCAAAATGCTTGGCCGCGACGTGAATACCAGCGGCACTATCCAGGAACTGTCGATGCGTATTGCAGAGCTCGAAGAAGAACTGGATGAGGGGGGGGAAGTTGCTACAGGCGAAAGCAACGGGCAGGGCGAAGCCGGTATTGTGGCTGGTGCGGGCGAAAATGTTCCCCCGGTAACAGCTGATACCACTGACGCAATCTTATCCGGTGATGGTGAGCTGGTGGCGGTTGAAACGCTGGTCACCCTGCATATTGACGCGTTGCACGCCGCACGAAATGAGCCTGTATCAATTGTGGAGCCTGGTGTCACGATCCGCGTTACCGGGAAGGAGGCAGGCTATCTGATTTCTCATGGACTGGTCCGCGACATCTGACAGGGGGCAAAGTGGCTGATCTCGAAAATCTCTTTGATGCAGCTATGTCACGGGCGGATGACACGATTCGCGACGTCATGGGCGCTGATGTAACGGTGACGTCCGGTGCATTGTCGGGCGTAACGATTCAGGGTGTCTTCGATGATCCTGAGAATATTGGTTATGCCGGGGCAGGGGTCCGGATTGAAGGAACCAGCCCGTCTTTATTTGTGAAATCAACCACTGTTCAGCAGCTGGAACGCATGGACACCCTGATGATTAACGGGCGGGCATTCTGGGTTGATCGTCTTGGCCCTGACGATTGCGGCTCCTGTCATATCTGGCTGGGCAACGGGAGTAGGGATCGTGGGCGCTGTCAGTTCGGCTATCGGATTTGCCGGAGGCGGCTATACCGGATCGGGCGGTAAATATGAACCTGCCGGGGTCGTTCATCGCGGGGAGTTCGTTTTTACCAAAGAGGCGACCAGCCGGATCGGGGTGGGGAATCTGTACAGCATGATGCGCGGTTACGCGTCCGGCGGACTGGTGGGTGGCGGCAATATGCCCGCTGCGGCCACGCGGGGGATCAGCGTTTATGCACCGGTCAGTGTCAGTCAGCAGGGTGGTGGCGAGTCCAGCCAGGCGGACACCATCGGAACGGCGCGGCAGCTTCAGGGCATTGTTCAGCAGACCATCACTGACCGGCTTAAAAAGGAGATGGGGCCGGGTGGTGTACTTTACCCAAGGAGGTAGCAGTGACAGACACATTCAGCTGGCGCACCCGTAAAACAGTCCGGGGAACGGAAAGCACCCGTACGCTTCAGTCCCAGTTTGGCGACGGGTATAAACAGATCGCCGGGATGGGGATCAATGACAAGTCCGAAGTCTGGGATCTTGACTGGACGGGAACACGAAGCGAAGCCGCAGTGCTGCGTGCGTTCCTTGTGTCGCACATCACAAAATCGTTCTGGTGGACGAACCCCTGGGGGGAGAAGAAGCTCTACCGGATGAAGGCTGATTCCTTCAGTGTTTCGTTCCCCTCTGGAAAAAAAGCGACAGTAGCGTTCACGTTCGAGCAGTCCTTTGCTCCCTGATTATTTTCAAATCCAGAATGACTTACCGCCTCCGGGCGGTTTTTTTATGGGGTGAATATGAGTTTCACGCAGGATATACAGCAGCTGGAACCGGGCCAGCTAGTCCAACTGATTGAAATAGACGGCACCGAATTTGGCATGGATACCATTTTGCGCTTCCATGCCCACAATATTTCTACTGCAGGCTGGGCTGCATTCGCGGCTGACAACCTCCCTGCCATTATCTGGCAGGGTCAGCAGTACGACCCTTACCCTTACGAGCTGAAAGGCCTGGAGCTGTCCAGCACCGGGGCGCAGCCCACACCCACGCTTTCCGTGTCGAACGTCGGCAACTACGTGACGGCGCTTTGCCTGGAGTATGACGACCTGGCGAGGGCGAAGGTGAAGATCCACACCACGCTGGCGAAATACCTGGACGCGGCCAACTGGACAGCTGGCAACCCGAACGCCAGCCCGGCGGACGAGCGTGTGCAGCTTTTTTACGTCAACGCCAAAACCGCTGAAACGCGGGTGCAGGTCGACTTTGAACTGTGCTCACCCTTTGACATCCAGAACCTGCAGCTGCCCACCCGCCAGATCACGCCAGTCTGCACCTGGTGCACGCGCGGCTGGTATCGCACCGGCACCGGATGCGACTACAACGGGAACCGCTATTTTCTCAAGGATGGCACTCCCACCGATAACCCGGCGCTGGATATGTGCGGCGGCCTGATGCCGGACTGCGAAGCGCGGTTCGGGGCCGGTAACCCGCTGCCGTTTGGCGGCTTCCCGGCGGCAAACCTTCAGGGTAAATGACCATGCGAAAAAAACTGATGGATGCGATCCGCGCCCATGTTGCCGCGGAATATCCGAACGAGGCCTGCGGCGTGGTGGTGCAGGCCGGGCAGGCGCAGCAGTACGTTCCATGCCGGAATATTTCAGCAACACCCACCGAGGCCTTCACGATCTCGCCGGAGGATAAGCTCGCCGCGTCGGAGAGGGGTGAAATCATTATGGTTATCCACTCCCATCCGGATGTGGTGCAGCTTGTGCCGTCTGAAATGGACAGGGTGCACTGCGACTGGTCCGGGGTGGAATGGGGCATCATGAGCTGGCCGGACGGGGATTTTTGCACGCTGGCACCCCGTGAGGACCGGGACTACGCCGGGCGGCGCTGGGTGCTGGGCTTTGCTGACTGCTGGTCGCTGATCCGTGAGTGGTACCAGCGTGAGCACGGCATTACCCTGGGCAATTACTCGGTCCCTTACGAGTGGTGGGAGCAGGGCGAAAATCGTTACGACGATAACTGGGAGGCAGAAGGCTTTGTTCAGGTGGACCCGGCTGATATGCGTCCCGGGGATATGATCATGATGCGCATACAGGCGCAGGTAACGAACCACGCGGCCGTTTACCTCGGTCATCACGAGCACCAGGACAATATCATGCTGCACCATAATTTCGGCAGCCTGTCTGCCCGGGTGCCGTACGGCAAGTATTACCGTGACCGCACCGTTCGTGTGGTCCGGCACAGGGAACTGATGAATGCTGAAGACACTCATTCTTGAAGGCCGCATGGCGAAAAAGTTCGGGCGCGAACACAAATTTCATGTTGAGGATCTGCGCGAGATGCTGCGCGCCATGTGCAGCCAGGTCCCCGGTTTTAAACGCTACCTGTCAGAAGGCCATATGCAGGGGATCCGCTTTGCCTTCTTCAATGGCAAAAACAACATCGGCCTCGATGAGTTCGACATGACCCGCGGCGGTACGGTGTACCGAATTTCAGCTATTACCGAAGGCGCAAAGCGCGGCGGCGTACTGCAGATCGTTATCGGGGCGGTCGCTCTCGTGGCCGCGTATTTTACAGCGGGCGCCTCGCTGACGGCGATAGGTCTGAGCACAGCTGCCGCAACCGCGACAACAACGGCCCTGACTGGCCTCGGTCTGTCGATGATGCTGGGGGGCGTCGTTCAGTTGCTGACACCCCAGCCAAAATACAATGTAGGCGCCTCATCCAGCACGGACAACAAACCCAACTACGCCTTTGGCGCGCCGGTGAACACCGTGGCTGTGGGTTATCCGGTCCCCGTTCTTTTTGGTGAGCGCGAGATCGGCGGGGCAGTCATCAGCGCGGGGATCTTCTCCAGCGACCAGCAGTAAATTTTATTGTCAGCTACAGGCCACCTCCGGGTGGCTTTTTTTATGGGTGAAATATGCGACTTCTCGAAGATGAAACCCTTATTCAGGGACGTAAAGGCGGTGGCGCTAAACAGCACACTCCTGTTGAGGATCCGGATGACCTGCTGTCGACAGCAAAATTAAAAATGCTGCTGGCGATTGCTGAAGGTGAAATCCAGGGCGAACTGACGGCGCAGAACATCTTCCTCAACGACACTCCGCTGGCGAACGCCGACGGCAGCTACAATTTCACCGGCGTGAAGTGGGATTTTCGCCAGGGCACCTAGGATCAGACCTATATTCAGGGATTGCCAGAGGTCGACAACGAAATGTCGGCAAACGTGGCAGTCACCACCACCGCGCCATGGACACGCCAGTTCTCTAACCTGATGCTGGATGCCGTGCGTATTAAGCTGAGCCTGCCCGTACAGTACACCTATAAAGACAATGGCGATATGGTCGGCACGGTCACGGAGTACGCCGTCGATCTCTCGACTGATGGTGCTGCCTGGCAGGCGGTGGTTAACGGCAAATTCGACGGAAAGACAACCACGGAATACCAGCGCGATATCCGCATTGACCTGCCAGCGGCCACTACCGGCTGGGCTGTGCGGGTACGCCGCATCACGCCTGATTCCATTGGTAACTCAAAACTCATAAACGCCTTCAAGGTGTTCTCGTTCGCTGAGGTGATCGACAGCAAGTTACGCTATCCCAATACAGCGCTGCTGTATATTGAGGTCGATGCCAGCCAGTTTACCAGTGGTGCGCCAAAGGTGACCTGCAGACCGAAGGGCAAACTGGTACGCGTGCCGGACTCTTACAATCCGGTTACGCGGACCTACAGCGGCACCTGGTCGGGCGGTTTTAAAATGGCCTACACCAACAACCCGGCCTGGATATTTTACGATCTGGTGCTGGATGAGATTTATGGCATGGGTACCCGCATCGATGCAGGCATGATCGATAAGTGGGAGCTGTATGCCATTGCGCAGTACTGTGACCAGCGGGTGTCGAACGGGGCGGGCGGTACTGAACCGCGCTTTACCTGCAACGTTTATATCCAGAGCCAGCAGGATGCCTACACCGTTCTCAGTGATCTGGCTGCTGTATTCCGGGGGATTACCTTCTGGGGTAACGACCAGATTTACGTGCGTGCGGATGTGCCGCAGGATGAGGTCGATTTTACCTATCATGCCTCGAACGTGATCGACGGACTGTTTACCTACGGCGGCGGCAGCTACAAAAACCGCTACTCATCTGCGCTGGTATCCTGGTCGGATCCTCAGAACCACTACAGTGACACCACAGAGAGTGTCTATGATTCCGACCTGGTGAAACGGTACAAGGTTAACCAGATGTCGATGACAGCGATCGGCTGTACGTCCCAGAGTGAGGCGCACCGCCGGGGCCGCTGGGCATTGCTGTCTAACGCGCGCGACGGAACGGTGTCATTTGGCGTGGGGCTGGACGGTTATATTCCCCTGCCTGCGGAAATTATCGGTATCGCGGATCCGTTCCGTGCCGCCAGGCAGAACGGCGGCCGTATCCGGGCGGTGAGCGGGCGTAACGTCACGCTTGATCGCCCCGTTGATTACGCAGCCGGCGATCGCCTGGTGGTCAACCTGCCGGACGGCAAGGCGCAGACGCGGACAATCGCGTCCGTCGGCGCGGACAAACAGACGGTGACGGTCACGACCCCCTTCAGGCTGCCGCCTGAGTCCGGCGCAGTGTGGGCCATCGACAGCGACAACCTGGCTATTCAGTATTTTCGTGTGACATCCATCCGGGCGAACGACGACAGCAACGGTGGTTTCACGATCACCGCGGTTCAGCATGACCCGAATAAATATCGCTATATCGATGACGGTGTGCGCATTATCCCGGCGCCGGTCACCGTCACGCCGGTAAATGTTCTGCCGGCACCGAAAAACATCATCCTCAGCGAAACCGACCACATCGAGCAGGGGCTTACCGTTGCCACCATGAATGCTTCCTGGGATCGGGTGGAAGGCGCTATCCGGTACCAGGCGCAATGGCGCAAGGATAATGGCGACTGGATAAACGTCCCGGTGAGCAGCGCCCAGGGATTTACGGTGCAGGGGATTTACACCGGGAGTTATGACGTGCGGGTGCGGGCGCTTAACTCCCAGGATTCAAGCTCGCCGTGGGGTTATGCTGACACCACCTATCTTACGGGCAAAAACGGCAGGCCGGGAACGCCGCAGGCACTGGCCGCCACGGACGATGTCGTCTGGGCTATCGATATCACCTGGGCTTTCCCGGATGGTTCTGGTGATACGGCATATACCGAGCTTCAGCGCGCCACCACCGAAGACAAGGCTAACCCGCAATTACTGGCGCTGGTGCCGTATCCGGCCACGCATTACCAGCATGGTCCCATGCTGGCGGGCGTCAGTCAGTGGTATCGTGCGCGCCTGGTGGATCGTATCGGCAACACCGGAGACTGGACGGAGTGGGCGGCAGGACAGTCCAGCTCGAAAGCCAGTGATTATCTCGACATGATCGGCGACACGCTTGAACAGACTGAAGGCTATAAAAACCTCGTGTCGGACATTGCCGATCTGGGTGAAGATATCCAGTCGGCGCGCGACGACATTAGCTCAGTCACAACAGAGTCGGCGGCGACCAAAGCGGGCCTGGCGAAGGAGATCACGGACCGTAAGAAAGCCATCACCGACGAGGCAGCGGCCCGCGGCCAGGCACTGCTGACCGAGAAGAACGAGCGCGTCGCGGATATCAGCAACGTCAACCAGACGATTCAGACCACCACCGAATCGCTGGCGCAGCAGATTGCGCAGGTGTCGGCGGGGACCGGTTCTCAGTTCGATCCGGCCAAAATCTGGTACTTCGATTCGACTGCGGAGGGCTGGTCCGGTAACGGCACGCCGACCATTGTTAACGGCTGGCTCCGTCCTGCCAACCACGCATCGGACCCGTACGTTGCTTCTCCTGCGACGCTGGGCATAACAGCAGCTGCGTATCGCTTCCTGAAGCTGCGTATCAGGAAAGTGGGAGCGCCTGCATGGGCGGGGGAAATCCGCTGGCGCAATGCGGCCAGTTTCAACGAAACCAACCGCTTCGTGGTGGCCGAACCGGCGTATAACGCCGACGGCGTTGCAACGCTGGAATGCGACGATATCCCCTGGCTGGCCGAGACGACGATTAACCAGATTCGGCTGGACCTTTCCAGCAAACAGGACGCGACGAACTACTTCCTGATTGACTGGGTGGCGATCGGGCGGCCAACGCCGGGCGCCGGGATGGCCGCCCTGCAGCAGGAAACGACAGCCCGTGTTACCGGCGACCAGGCGGAAGCCACGGCGCGCGAGACGCTGGCGACGCAGATCCGGGGCGGTTATACCGGTGACGACCCGTCAAAACTGGCCTCGGGCCTGCTGTATACCGAACGCCAGGCGCGCATCACGGCGCAGGAAGCGGAGGTGACAGAGCGGAAGAAGCTGGAATCGACCGTTAACGCTAACCAGGCTTCCGTTACTCAGGAGCTGGCGACGCTGACGAATGAGCAGGAGGCTCAGGCCACCACGCTTTCAGGCCTGCAGTCCACCGTTGGCAAAAATAGCGGTGACATTACACGCATCGATAAAGCGGTCGCGGATAACAACAAGGCGCAGACCACCGCGCTGGCTGCGGTTAAGGCCACGACCGACCAGAACACTTCGGACATCAGCACGGAAACCACTGCACGTACGAATGCTGACAGCGCACTCGGCCGCCGCATCGATACGCTGAAAGTGGATGTGGACGGCAACACGGCCAGCCGGGACGCCGGTATTGTCGGTAACGTCACCAATGCGCTCGCCAGCTTCACCGCGTTCTCTGAACAGCGCGTGACGTATGCTGTTGGCGAAACGAAAACGATGGCTGAAATCATCGAAAGCCGGAAGACCGCCGCGGATGCCACGAGTGCCGTGGCGGAGCAGGTCACCACGCTTAAGGCGACGGTTGAGCAAAACGGTAAGACCAACGCCGCCGCCATTACGCGCATTGATAAAGCTGTTACGGATCTGGAAAGCGCCACCGCGACCAGCATTGAGCAGGTGACGGCTGCGATCGACGATACCAATGCCAGTGTCCAGACGACCAGTAAAGCTGTTGCTGACATTACCGGTAAGCTGGGTGCCCAGTGGGGCGTTAAGGTTCAGGTGGAAGCGAACGGGGTTAAACGTATCGCGGGTATTCAGCTGGGCATTGATGCAACCGGGTCCTCAAACTTCCTGATTTCTGCCGATACGTTTGCGGTTTATAACCCGACGACAAAAGGACAGGAACTGGTGTTTGCCGCCACAGGCGGGCAGATGTTCATGCGATCGGTGTTCATCCAGGATGGTTCCATCGACAACGGCAAGATCGGCAATTACCTCCAGTCCAGCAACTGGGACGGGACCGGCAATGTCGGCTGGCATATCAATAAATCCGGGTATGCCACGTTTAACGGCGTGACAGTCAGGGGGACGATATATGCAACCAGTGGGGAATTCAGAGGGACAGTTTACGCGACGGATGGAGACTTCAAAGGCACAGTTTACGCGAACAAAATCGTAGGTGATGTCGTTAATATGTTCTCCTTCCCTGGTGGCAGATTCAGGGGAGAGCCAGGCCAACAAAGAGATTTTTATCGACAGGTTACCTGGGCGGGGGGTGTCCCATATGACGTCACTATCGCTGTTCCGACATTTGTCGTCTGGAATGAAAGTGAAGCTTATAATGGCTCTCTGGAAGCATATATCAATATAAACGGGAGAGATATTACAGTAGTGTCTCTTGGCTTTAAGCTATCGTATAACGACACCAATAGCGTCAGTCGTCAGGTTAACAGTTATGTACCCGTTACAGGTAGTCTGGATATTCCCGCAAACTCAGGCCCTGTGACTATACGTATTGGCCTTAGAGGGATTACCAGTGGGAGTACTCATATGGATATGCAGCCATCAATGGCGTTAATTACCAAAAGAAATTCCCCAAACTTCTCCGGTTATTCAGGTAATTAATTCCAGCCAGGTGGATGCTGGCGATTTGGCTTTAACGGGCTGGAAATAAAATCCGATATAAGTACCTGGGACCTACGTGCGCCCGCACCGACACCCTCACACCTTCGAGCTACTGTTGCCATTAAGGGGTCGTTTCGTGGTGCTGAATTTTGACGATCGGGGTACCGTCACCCATCGGGCGATATTGGGGGAAACCTGTACGGTGCTGGAGATGGCCGCAGGAACCTGGCATGCCGTGCTGTCGCTGGATACCGGTGGCATAATTTTTGAAGTAAAACACGGTGGCTATCAACCCGTGGCTGCCGATGACTATGCGCACTGGGCTCCAGCGGAAGGAGAACCAGGAACCACGGAGCTTATGGCCTGGTATGCGCAAGCGCAGGTGGGCGACAGCACTTTTGCCGTCTAAGGCGATAAACAAAAACGGAATGAGTTTCCCCATTCCGTTTCCGCTATTACAAACCGTCGGTGACGATTTTAGCCGCCGACGCTAATACATCGCGACGGCTTTCTGCCTTAGGTTGAGGCTGGGTGAAGTAAGTGACCAGAATCAGCGGCGCACGATCTTTTGGCCAGATCACCGCGATATCGTTGGTGGTGCCATAGTCACCGCTGCCGGTTTTATCCCCCACAACCCAGGAAGCAGGCAGTCCAGCCTGAATGCTCGCTGCACCGGTGGTATTGCCTTTCATCCATGTCACCAGCTGCGCCCGTTGGCTGTCGCCCAATGCTTTACCCAGCGTCAGATTCCGCAGAGTTTGCGCCATTGCCCGAGGTGAAGTGGTATCACGCGGATCGCCCGGAATGGCGGTGTTTAACGTCGGCTCGGTACGGTCGAGACGGAACGTTTCGTCTCCCAGCTGTCGGGCGAACGCGGTGACGCTAGCCGGGCCGCCAACGTGAGCAATCAGCTTATTCATCGCCACGTTATCGCTGTACTGTAGCGCGGCCGCGCTAAGCTCAGCCAGTGACATCGTCCCATTGACGTGCTTTTCCGCAATCGGATTATAGTTAACAAGGTCAGATTTTTTGATCTCAACTCGCTGATTTAACAGATTCGGTTCGCTTTCACTTTTCTTCAGCACCGCGGCCGCGGCCATCACTTTACTGGTGCTGCACATCGCAAAGCGCTCATCAGCACGATAAAGTATTTGCGAATTATCTGCTGTGTTAATCAATGCCACACCCAGTCTGCCTCCCGACTGCCGCTCTAATTCGGCAAGTTTTTGCTGTACGTCCGCCGTTTGCGCATACAGCGGCACACTTCCTAACAACAGCGTGACGGTTGCCGTCGCCATCAGCGTGAACTGGCGCAGTGATTTTTTAACCATGGGATTCCTTATTCTGGAAGAGACGAAATAACAACAACATGAATAGTCAATATTTTACCTGAAGCGAGCCACAACGCGTCCGATTTTATGCTTCCGAAAGGCAAATACGGACGTCGCCAGAATGAAACCTAAATTCCACGTGTGTTTTTTATTAGCTTCAAAAATCACTATTTCACGAAGAATTTAGACTGCTTCTCACACATTGTAACATTATTTACAACCACCTTTCAATCATTTTTGATAAATCATTGATTTCATCTTTGCTGCAATGATACTTAATAAACTCTGCAAGTTATCCACAGAGCAACACTCAATTTTATTGATGATATTCTTATTATACCAGACATTTTTCATACACTCCCTTGTACGGATAGTTTTCCGACAACTTCATGATTACATATCTTGCGGTTTTGATTATTTTTGCTGCAAGAAATACATACTTCAAACGAAAGGTCTTTATTTGCTGTCTGTATTCTGAAGAGTCCAAGGAATCAAACTTGAACAACAAAAATAGGTTATATGAAAGCATCATCATTTGAAACACGGCTTCATTCGCCCAAAATGACTTTAGCAAGAGATGACCCACCGCCATGTCGTATTTGGCTTCTTTGATATAGTTTTCAGCATTACCACGCTTTTCATAGTATATAACTACTTTTTCAGAAAGCAAGGTAGTATTTGTTACAAAGAAAAAGTAGTCGTATTCGGAACCTTCTAAAAGTGATAATTGTGCTCTTTCTTTTTCTGGTTTCAGTACGCGAGATACGACAAATCTTCTGTCTTTTTCCCATTTAACTAATTTTGTATACAGTTCTGTAGTTTCTCTACCTTCTTCTCCTTTAACGAATACAATTGATGAATTCGTTGCTTGTGAGGTGAGTGTAGAATAACTTTTGGCTTTAATTAAATATTTGCATCCAAGAGATTCTATCGTTTCGATAATTTTTTCATCAAAGTAGCCACTATCCATTCGAAATAAAATTTCTAAATCGTCTGATTTGATGTTAGCAACAATTTCTTTGATCATTTCCGCAGCACCGTTTGCAGTGTAAGTATTGCCACTTCTTACAAATCCGGTAACATATGCTTTTAATTCGTCGCAAAATGCAAATTGGATATTGTAGCATCGGTTTCCCAGTTTCTTAGGATTATATCCTTTTGACGCACCTTCTTGATGACCTTCTACGTTAATTACACTACTATCAATATCAATCGTAATGGATGTCAATTTACTTTTAGTGAGCAGTTTTTTAAAGACTTTAAAATTAATGTCTCTAAACATTTGGGTTGTCTTGAAGTTGAAGTTTCCTAGAAACCGTGACACTGTTTCAGGTTCTTTTACGGAAATATCAAACTCGTTGACGAGGGGATCATTTTGAAGTAGCTTTAGACGTTCTAACTTATCAATGCCAATGAAGTGACCGCAGAGCATGGTCTTTATATGATTCATCTTGATTTTATTTGTTGAGTCATTATCAAATACGAGGTCATTTTCAATAAAATCAAAAATCCCATTGCTTTTTGCATTCTCAAGGAGCAGAAAAAGACCTGCATTTGATGTTAGATTCTTAGCTTTGAAATCAATTTTATTAATCATAATTAGAACCCCTTTTTACTACTTTTCTTACTATTATTTTACCATATATCGAGTCATAAAAGCTGATAATTTAACATATTTTTGAGCACTTTTCTTTCACCCAATGGGTGAAAGCTGAATTTCGAAGGAATGCATATTTATCAAGGCTTTGATTATGCTTTTTGAAGTACTGACGTAGAATCTAGGAAGTATTTCGGCTGCGCACACGTTGTTTCTTCTGAATTCAATAATCACACCCTTATAACCCAGCTCCGGCTGGGTTTTTCATTTTAAGGACATCACGAATGGCCACACTTGATGACGATTTAGCGAACGCCGTCACGGAAGGTTTTCGCCTGGCGCAAAGCAGTATTATCAACCAGGACCTGATTTTATCGGGCACTGGTGACGTCACCGTTACTCTGGCAAATGGTTCGAAAAAAACGGGCCCCAGCTGGTCGAAGCTGATCACCGCCGCGAACGCGGCAGGGACCAGCGCGACCGCTGCCAAAAACAGTGAGACGAATGCACTGGCTTCCAAAAACGCTGCGGCAATCAGCGCAACGAACGCGGCAACGTCAGAGGGAAATGCCCTCGCTTCGAAGAACGCTGCGAAGACCTCAGAAACCAATGCGAAAACATCTGAGACGAATGCCAGGACGTCAGAGAACAACGCAGGGGCCAGCGCCAGTAGTGCCGCAGCATCGCTGGCCGCCGCGCAGCAGCTGACGTCTGTACCCTATGAGGCAGCGCCGTTCCCTGACGTATGGGCACCGCTCAACGACGATCTGCGCCTGCTCGCCGGATTCGCGCCCTATGACACGCTGACTATTTCCGGGCAGGTGCTGGAACTGCCGTCTAAATCTCTGACATTTTCCCGGGCATCCACTGCGACTTACATAGATAAATCTGGAGTGCTGCGTACAGCAGCTATTAATGAACCACGCTTCGAAAAAGAAGGTTTTTTAATAGAAGAACAAAGTACAAACTTTCTTAAGAGGTCGTCACCAACGGAATATGATCCTTCCATTATGCGATACGGGGCTGGCGTATCTGTTGTTTTTAAGCCAGATGGTGGCGTGGAAATCACTAAAACAGGTACAACAAGCGTATGGTTTGAGCAACATACTGGTGCCGCTACATATGAAGCGGCGAACCCTGTATCCATATCATGTGATTTGGTTGTTGAAGCTGGTGATGATGTTGCGATCGCAATAATTCGCAACACGTCATCAGAAGGTGATACCACTGCGGGGGTAACTACTGCTGTAGCAGGTCGCAATACTTTGTCTGTTACGACAGCAGGTACAACTGGCTTATATCGAATGGCTTTACGTATTCAATTCGGTGCCAGTGTACCTGTAGGTCATAAAGTAACACTTGATCGTATGCAATTAGAAGCATCTTTAACAGCAACTTCCTATATACCTACTAATGGAAACACAGCAACACGTGCTGCTGATGATTGCACTTTGCAACGCTCTGGTAATGATAACTACTTTGGACCTGTTACTTTTGCCATGGAGGTTCACTGTAACGGGCAAACGGTGGCGAGCAACGGCGCGAACAATCGCAGGGGTATCATTAGCTACTATCCCTCGTCCACAGAGTGGGTTTTCGCGGCGCTTAATTCCTCTCCCGGGTTATCAGGAAGGCCCATGTTTTGTTATGCAAGCCCCGCGCTGGTAGGGGGAGCGACGGCAATAGATGATGGGAAAATTCATAATATGGTGTTCGTCTCTGACACTATAAATAAGAAGATATTCACAGACGGAGCGGTTATCACCTCGGACATAATAACCAGACCGACGCCAGGAAATGTAGGCGTATCTAACAACACGATTTATATCGGTCGAGGTGCAGGGTCGGCTACCCCTGGCGTGCGAATGCTCAATGGCCACATCCGTAATCTGCGTATCTGGCACCGCGCACTCACTGACAATCAAATAAAAGGACTCCGCTAATGAGAGACTTATATCTGCGCTTTTCTGACGCCGATGAAATGCGTAGGCAGTTAATCGCGGCGGGATTTATTGATGATGAACAGCAGGGGTATTTATACCACCCGGATATCAGCCTGGATATCATCGGAGTTATTACCATCGTCAGCGATGTTGAAAATCCTGGGCAAGAAAACGAGTTAATAAAATATTCCGAGGAACCTGGTTATCACGCCAATATCCGGGTAATGAATGACGGGCTTGATTTATCACCTCTGCATGAATTCATCGTGACTCCAAAAACGCCTGCTCGCGTCTGGGCATAAGGAAATTACATGGCAAAAAGACAAGATAGTATTACTCTTACTGCGGCAGATGTAAAAGCCCTGAGTACAGAAGGTGGTACTGTAAATGGTAACGTGATATGCAAAAATAGTGTTCAGATTAAAAGTGTCGATGCTTCGTCAAATACGCTTCTTTATTTGCAGGATAATAATGGAGGTGCGAGAAGCATCTTCTTCACCGCGCCCAACGGTACTACGCAACTACAGGTTAACAGTAATCCAACGACGGTCAGCTATATTTACTCCTTTAACGTCGATGGAGGGTTTTCGTCTAAATATCTCAGCACAGGTGCTCCGTTGGCTACAAGCTGGGCGCAGTCCTGGCAACGGGGTTACGCTGGTGCGTATATGGACTCAACACTGGATAACCAGGGAATGGGGGCCATAGCTGCTTGGTCCTGGGGCTATCAACACGGCGGAGGTTACCCTCTGCGGACGAGCTGGGGTAATGTCGGCAATGGTACAGGTAACTGGGGCAATACCACGATGGTCCAGTTTGGGGATAGCGGCTCAAAAGTCCGTTACTGGCTTTTTACACCTGAAGCAGGGGATCTCGTCACCTCAGTGGGCGGGGACGGTGGGTTTGCCGGCAACTATACGTATCAGAAGGCAGCTACCTCTGATGCCACACTGAAGCACAATATCGCCTATGACGATGGCAAAGCCTCTTACGACAACATCAGGAAGCTGAAACCCTGCACGTTCGTGTATAACGGCGATTATCTGGAGCGTGTGCGCCGGGGGATCATCGCCCAGGACGCTTTACGGGATATTGACCGTGAGTATGTGAAGCTGGTTCCCGCTGCGCCTGAGTTTGACAAAGAGGGGAATCGTTGTGATAAAGACGACACCTTAGCTCTTGATAATAACGTCATCCAGATGGATACGGCGCTGGCGCTGCATCACGCGATTGCCAAAATCGAGGCGCTGACAATCCAGGTCACGCAGCTGCAGGCTGAGGTTCAGGCGCTAAAATCGTAACGGCACCAGGATGTTCATCAGTAATTATCATCAGCCGCATTTCGATCTCTTTGAAGAAAAAAAGCCCGTACGGGAACGGGCACAAATCCCTTAGTTTTGTTATCAATCCCGCGTTCAGGACGCAGGTAGTTAACATATCGGCAGCATAAGCCATTACTTTAGGTAGAGAGCATTAGCGCTTCGTTTAAAATCATCTAAAGTTAATGAAGGTGAATCCCCCTGTGCGGAGGGGCAATCCAGTTGCTGTTCGTGTAAATATGCTTGCGGCTCGTATAACTGGTAATGAGTCACCGGGAGGCACCCGGCACCTGTATCAGAGTAAGCTGTTTGTTTGTGCTGATAACCTTTGCCTGCTCAAGCGGCAGGCCTTTTTTTAAGACCTTGATGAGGAGTTTCTCATGGCAAATGTTGCGCTTTTAGCCGGTTTGTTTGTGCTTATCGTGTCGGGTCTTATCGGTCTTTCACGGGCATTATTAAATATCTGGTGCGGTCCGGAGCAACATTAAAACCATTCAGAATGACGCCTGACCCGGCTCAAAATATCTGTATTGTCCGGGGCTTTTGGTATCGGGCCAGAAGCATAATAAAGACAGTGAAGTGATGTTCATTTGAGCACATTGAAAGGGTTTTGAGGCTGGTTCAGCCAACAGTCTGAGGGCATACTTGTTATGAAATTCATCTGTCCTGCTTGCAAAAGTAATCGGTTCTTTTTCACCTCCTTCAATCCCGAGCAAAATCTGCCACACGGCGCGGTATGTTCCGTATGCGGAACCCGGCTTACTAAGCGCTCCATCCTTCCAACTCCGCGCAGAAGGCGATGGCCTAAACAGGTGGTTTAATCATTTGTGACACGAAGCGGCTTGCGATGATCGATGCAGTCCTTAGGGGTTTACATGACTTATTCCGAAACCAGCCACATATTGGCTTCTTCGAAAACTTCTCCCAGTATGCCCAGCATCGGCTTAACCTCTGTCTCTGAAAAATTTCTATGCACTCGCTTGGTTAATTCGGCAGTACAACCAGATGTTCAGCAGTAATTATCAATAGGCACAGCCTCCTTGCCCTGGCCCCCCTCTTAAAACTACTGTATAAACACACAGTAATAATAATTGAGAGGTCACCATGCCCCGCCGTTCCGACATTCACGCCGCATTTGTGGCCGCAATTCAGCTAAACCCCAAAGGCTACCGGTGCTTGCGCACTGAAGACTTTATCCGCGAGTTGGCAAAGGTCCATTGGCATTTCAGCCGGGCCGACGCCAACGAGTGGATACAGCGCTACCAGCCAGATTTCACGGATAAGACAACTGACGGAACCGACAATCACTACTGGATCCTGCGCAACATGGGGATGGTTCACTGATGGGCTTCGTATCTCCGGCAACCGATTATGTCGAGCAGCGCTTGTCGCCAGCCAGCATCTGCACCACGAACGAAAGTCGCATCCTCGAAACATCATCCGGGTTTGCTGTGATCGAGCCGTGCGCCCGGCTGGTACAGGGGTAGACTCTGCTGATCCTATCCGGTGGGCGGACGCAGTTTGCAAAGCTCAGAGGTAAGGCATTAATCACGGATGACGGCGAGGCGATCGAGGGGTTAGCGGCGGAAGAAGTCGAGGTGATGGGCAGGGTGACGTACTTCATCAACAGCACGGATGCTGATGGCGTTCCGGTGTAAAAAACGGTACGCATTTGGGGGCAAATTTGGGGGCAAAAGTAAGTTTGGGGGCGTGTTTAGGGGGGATGGAATGGCTGATATTGACCGTTATTGTCTAGCATGCGGATCTGCTAAGTTACTGAAATGATGATAATGGCCTGAATTAACTGAAATTAAAATATCTATCTCAAAAATAGGCATTTTCTATACATATTTTGTATTTATCCCGTTCAGCCGCGAATTAATGGGAAATCCCTCCTCCGATCAACATGTTAAGTTAATGTGATCATCCCTGTTAACCTCCATAGCAGGGTATATGCTTAATGAAAGTAGCCAAAAAGGGCGGTTAAGCCGAATGCCCCTGCAACTGAGGGGTTGAAGTGATAATCATTATCACTAACATGGTGTTATGCCCTGGGGGCGCAATACAAGAGGTGGATTTATGCAACAGCATTCAGAAACATTTGATCCGACGGAATTTGCGTGGCGTGGATTGTCGCTTACACCTGCCGCAGCGGCGCATATACGCGAGCTGGTAAGCAAGCAGGCGGGCATGCTGGGCGTGCGGTTAGGCGTTAAGACTACCGGCTGCGCCGGCTTTGGTTATGTGCTCGATACCGTCAGCGAACCGGCTAAAGACGATCTACTTTTCGAGCAGGATGGCGCCAGACTGTATGTTCCCTTGCAGGCGATGCCGTTTATTGACGGCACGGAAGTGGATTACGTGCGTGAAGGCTTAAACCAGTTATTCAAATTCAATAACCCGAAAGCCCAGAACGAATGCGGCTGCGGCGAAAGTTTTGGGGTATAGGCGGTATTATGTCTCGACATACTGAAGCAACTGACGACGTCAACACCTGGTCCGGCGGCCATATCAATTACAAAGAGGGCTTCTTCACCCAATTGCAGACCGATGAGCTGGCAAAAGGGATCAATGAAGAGGTGATCCGCGCCATTTCCGCCAAGCGCAACGAGCCAGACTGGATGCTGGAGTTCCGCCTGAATGCGTTCAAAGCCTGGCTGGAGATGGAAGAGCCACACTGGCTGAAGGCGCACTACGATAAGCTGAACTATCAGGATTACAGCTACTACTCTGCGCCGTCGTGCGGCAATTGCGACGACACCTGCGCCTCTGAGCCCGGCGCGGTACAGCAGACCGGGGCCAACGCCTTTTTAAGCAAAGAGGTGGAAGAGGCCTTTGAGCAGCTTGGCGTGCCGGTGCGGGAAGGACGCGAGGTGGCGGTGGACGCCATCTTCGACTCCGTCTCGGTCGCCACTACCTATCGGGAAAAGCTGGGTGAGCAGGGGATCATCTTCTGCTCCTTTGGCGAAGCCATCCACGATCATCCCGAGCTGGTGAAGAAGTACCTCGGCACGGTGGTGCCGGGCAACGACAACTTCTTTGCGGCGCTGAACGCGGCGGTAGCCTCCGACGGCACCTTTATCTATGTGCCGAAGGGCGTGCGCTGCCCGATGGAGCTGTCGACCTATTTCCGCATCAACGCTGAGAAAACCGGCCAGTTTGAACGCACCATTCTGGTGGCCGACGAGGGTAGCTACGTCAGCTATATCGAGGGCTGTTCCGCCCCGGTTCGCGACAGCTATCAGCTGCACGCCGCGGTGGTGGAGGTGATCATCCATAAAGACGCCGAAGTGAAATACTCCACGGTGCAGAACTGGTTCCCGGGGGATAACAACACCGGCGGCATTCTGAACTTCGTCACCAAGCGCGCATTGTGCGAAGGCGAAAACAGCAAGATGTCCTGGATCCAGTCCGAAACCGGCTCCGCCATCACCTGGAAGTACCCGAGCTGCATCCTGCGCGGTGATAACTCCATCGGCGAGTTCTACTCGGTGGCGCTCACCAGCGGGCATCAGCAGGCCGATACCGGCACCAAAATGATCCACATCGGCAAGAACACCAAATCGACCATCATTTCGAAGGGGATCTCGGCGGGTAAAAGCCAGAACAGCTACCGCGGGCTGGTCAAAATCATGCCGACGGCCACCAACGCGCGCAACTTTACCCAGTGTGACTCGATGCTGATTGGCCCGGACTGCGGGGCGCATACTTTCCCGTACGTCGAGTGCCGTAACAACAGCGCCCAGCTGGAGCACGAAGCTACCACCTCGCGGATTGGTGAAGATCAGCTCTTCTACTGTCTGCAGCGCGGCATCAGCGAAGAGGATGCCATTTCAATGATCGTGAACGGCTTCTGTAAGGATGTGTTCTCTGAACTGCCGCTCGAGTTTGCCGTTGAAGCGCAGAAATTACTGGCGATTAGCCTTGAACACAGCGTCGGTTAAGGATTAAGGAAAGCACATGTTAAGCATTAAAGATTTACAGGTCAGTGTGGAAGATAAAGCGATCCTGCGCGGCCTGAGCCTGGACGTGCGTCCGGGCGAAGTGCACGCCATTATGGGGCCAAACGGCTCGGGGAAAAGCACGCTCTCTGCCACCCTGGCCGGGCGCGAAGATTACGAAGTGGTCGGCGGTTCGGTCGACTTTAAGGGCAAAGATCTGCTCGAGCTGTCGCCGGAAGATCGCGCCGGCGAAGGCATTTTTATGGCCTTCCAGTATCCGGTGGAGATCCCCGGGGTCAGCAACCAGTTCTTCCTGCAGACCGCGCTGAATGCGGTGCGTAAATACCGCAGCGAAGAGGAGCTGGATCGCTTCGATTTTCAGGATCTGATGGAAGAGAAGATCCAGCTGTTGAAGATGCCGGAAGATCTGCTTACCCGTTCGGTCAACGTCGGTTTTTCCGGCGGGGAGAAGAAGCGTAACGACATCCTGCAGATGGCGGTGCTGGAGCCGGAGCTGTGCATTCTCGATGAAACCGACTCCGGGCTGGACATTGACGCCCTGAAAATTGTCGCCGACGGCGTTAACGCCCTGCGCGACGGTAAGCGGTCGTTCATCATCGTTACTCACTACCAGCGTATTCTCGACTACATCAAGCCGGACTACGTGCATGTGCTCTATCAGGGGCGGATTGTGAAATCCGGTGATTTTACGCTGGTGAAACAGCTGGAGGAGCAGGGCTATGGCTGGCTTAGCGAACAGCAGTAACGCGCTGCAGCAGTGGCACCGTCTGTTTGAGGCCCAGGGCGGGACGCGCTCGGAGCAGGCCCAGCAGCACCTGCAGCAGATGCTGCGCCTCGGCCTGCCGACGCGTAAGCACGAGAACTGGAAATACACCCCGCTGGAAGGGCTGCTCAACGGCGAGTTTGTCACCCGGCCTGCCAGCGTGCAACCGACCGATCGTGATGCGCTGGCGCTCACCCTCGACGCCACCCGGCTGGTGTTTGTTGACGGGCGCTTTAGCCCGGCGCTGAGCGACAGCACCGACGACAGCGGCTTTGAGGTCGTTATTAACGACGAGCGCCAGAGCCTGGCGGCACCGGTGCAGCCGGAGCTGTTCCTGCATCTTACCGAGAGTCTGGCGCAGAGCGTGACCCATATCCGCGTGAAGCGTAACGCGCGTCCTGCGAAGCCGCTGTTGCTGATGCACATCACCCAGGGGCTTGAGGGGGAGGAGATCAACACCGCCCACTATCGCCACCATCTGGAGCTGGGCGAAGGGGCCGAGGCGACGGTTATTGAACACTATGCCAGTCTGACCCCGGCGCGCCATTTCACCGGTTCGCGCCTGACCATGAGCGTGGCGGCCAACGCTCAGCTGCACCATATCAAGCTGGCGTTTGAGAATGCGGCGAGTCATCACTTCGCCCATAACGACCTCCAGCTTGCCGCCGATGCGGCAGCATACAGCCACAGCTTCCTGCTGGGCGGGGCGGTACTGCGCCATAACACCAGCACCCAGCTCAACGGCGAAAACACCACGCTGCGCATTAACAGCCTGGCAATGCCGGTGAAAACCGAAGTGTGCGACACCCGCACCTGGCTTGAGCACAACAAGGGCTACTGCAACAGTCGGCAGCTGCACAAAACTATCGTCAGCGATAAGGGCCGGGCGGTCTTTAACGGGCTGATTAACGTGGCGCAGCACGCCATCAAAACCGACGGGCAGATGACCAACAATAATCTGCTGATGGGCCGGCTGGCGGAGGTGGACACCAAACCGCAGCTGGAAATCTATGCCGATGACGTGAAATGCAGCCACGGGGCAACGGTGGGTCGTATTGATGATGAGCAGATGTTCTATCTGCGCTCCCGCGGGATCGATAAGCAGGCGGCAGAGAAGATGATCATTTACGCCTTTGCCGCCGAGCTGACCGAAGCGCTCGGAGATGAAACCTTAAGACAGCAGGTGCTGGCGCGAATCGGTCAGCGTCTGCCCGGAGGTGTGGCATGAGTTTTCCTGTAGAGAAAGTGCGGGCGGATTTTCCCGTCCTGACCCGTGAAGTGAACGGTCTGCCGCTTGCCTATCTCGACAGCGCCGCCAGCGCGCAAAAGCCCGCGCAGGTGATCGAGGCCGAGGCGGAGTTTTACCGGCACGGTTACGCGGCGGTGCATCGGGGGATCCACACCCTCAGCGCCGAAGCGACGCAGCGGATGGAGAACGTCCGTACCCGGGCGGCGGCATTTTTAAATGCCCGCTCGCCGGAAGAGCTGGTGTTTGTGCGCGGCACCACCGAAGGGATCAATCTGGTGGCGAATAGCTGGGGCAGTGCTGAGGTCCATACGGGCGATAACATCATCATCAGCCAGATGGAGCATCACGCCAATATTGTGCCCTGGCAGATGCTGTGCGAGCGGGTCGGGGCCGAGCTGCGGGTGATCCCGCTGAATCAGGACGGCACGCTCCAGCTTGAACAGCTGGATACGCTGCTGGATGAACGCACCCGGCTGGTGGCTATCACCCAAATCTCCAACGTGCTGGGCACCGAAAACCCGGTAGCGGACATTATCGCTAAAGCCCATCTTGTCGGCGCGAAAGTGCTGGTGGACGGGGCGCAGGCGGTGATGCATCACACCGTGGACGTGCAGGCGCTGGACTGCGATTTTTACGTCTTCTCCGGGCATAAGCTCTACGGCCCGACCGGGATCGGCGTGCTGTACGTCAAAGACGATATCCTGCAGAAGATGCCGCCGTGGGAAGGGGGCGGGTCAATGATCGCCACCGTCAGCCTGAGCGAAGGCACCACCTATGCCCGCGCGCCGTGGCGTTTTGAAGCCGGGACGCCTAACACCGGGGGCATTATCGGTCTCGGGGCGGCGATGGAGTATGTCTCGTCCGTTGGCCTCGATGCCATCGCCGAGTACGAGCAGATGCTGATGCACTACGCCCTGGCAGAGCTGGCCAGCGTGCCGGATCTGACCCTTTACGGCCCGGCAGATCGTCAGGGGGTGATCGCCTTTAATCTCGGGAAACACCACGCCTATGACGTCGGCAGTTTCCTCGATAACTACGGGGTGGCGGTGCGCACCGGGCATCACTGCGCCATGCCGCTGATGGCATTCTATCAGGTACCGGCAATGTGTCGCGCATCGCTGGTAATGTACAACACACTGGAAGAGGTCGACAGGCTGGTGGCAGGGCTGAAGCGTATCCACCACCTGCTGGGCTAAAAGAGGGCAAGAGATGGCTGCATTGCCAGACAGAGACAAATTGCTGCGTAACTTTACGCGTTGCGCAAACTGGGAAGAGAAATACCTCTACATCATTGAGCTGGGGCAGCGTCTGCCTGCCCTCAGCGAAAGCGCGCACGTTCCGGAAAATAGTATTCAGGGCTGTCAGAGCCAGGTGTGGATAATAATGCACCAGAACGAGTCCGGAATGATTGAATTAGCGGGCGACAGTGATGCGGCAATAGTAAAAGGCCTAATAGCCGTGGTGTTTATTTTATATCAGCAGATGTCTCCGCAGGATATTGTCGCTTTTGACGTGCGCCCGTGGTTTGAAAAAATGGCGCTTACCCAGCATTTAACGCCTTCCCGCTCTCAGGGTCTTGAGGCGATGATCCGCGCAATCCGCTCCAAAGCCGCCAACATTAGCTAAACTAACAGGACAGCTATCATTCTGTTTCACGAGGTGGTTCCCGCCTCGTGGATTTTTCAGCTTTCTGACGATCGGTCAGTGAATAAGGAATCTCAGTATGAAGCGCGCGTCCCTTGTTACTCTTATTCTCTTTGGTTCGCTCAGCGCGCTTAATAGCGCCCTGGCGGTGGATTATCCCTTGCCGCCGGCGGGCAGTCGGCTTATCGGGCAAAACCAGACGTATATCATTCAGGAAGGCGATAATAAGTTGCAGGCCATCGCGCGGCGATTTAATACCGCTGCGCACTTAATACTTGAAACCAATAATACCATCGCCCCGGTCTATCCGGCGCCGGGAACGGAGATCACTATCCCGTCGCAAATGCTGCTGCCGGATACCCCCCGGGAGGGGATAGTGGTGAACCTGGCGGAGCTGCGGCTCTACTACTATCCGCCGGGGGAAAACTTCGTTCAGGTTTACCCGCTGGGCATTGGTCAACTGGGGCTGGAAACGCCGGTCACCGTGACCCGCATCAGCCAGAAGATCCCCAATCCAACCTGGACCCCCACAGCGGGCATCAGAGCGCGCTCGCTGGAGCAGGGCATCAAGCTGCCCCCGGTAGTCCCCGCAGGCCCCAATAACCCGCTGGGGCGCTTTGCGCTGCGTCTGGGCGTGGGTAACGGCGAATATCTTATCCACGGTACCAGCGCACCGGATAGCGTCGGGTTGCGCGTCAGCTCCGGCTGTATGCGCATGAATGCGCCGGATATCAAAGCGCTCTTTGCCCAGAGCTCGGTCGGCACGCGGGTGCAGATCATCAATGAGCCGGTGAAGTTCTCGGTCGAGCCGGACGGTAAGCGCTACGTTGAAGTGCATCGTCCGCTGGCGTCGGTGGAGGGGGAAAACCCGCAAACCCTGGCGATCGCGCAGTCCGGGGCCTTTGCGTCCTTTATGGCGCAGGGCGGTAGCGATAAGACGTTGGTGAATAAAGCGTTGTCACGTCGGGCAGGGATCCCGGTGGTGGTATCGACAGGGGCCGGGCCGCAGGTCGAGAGTACGGGGTTGTCAGCGCGTAATACGCAGCTTCCGGCGGCAGCGCCTCAGGGTGGGCATGAAGTGGCGATTCAGTAAAGCGAAATGCGGGGCAAAAAAAATGGCGCACAATGTGCGCCATTTTATTAACACAGGTACTATTACTTACGGTATTTAGTAGCCTGGTTGTCCAGACGCTGGTTAGCGCGAGCTGCGTCATCTTTAGCAGCCTGAACGTCGGAACGCATTGCGTTCACGTCGTTGCTCAGCTGGTCAACTTTAGCGTTCAGAGTCTGAACGTCAGAAGACAGCTGATCGATTTTAGCATTGCTGGAGCAACCTGCCAGCAGAGTAGAACCCAGGATTACCGCGCCCAGTACCAGTTTAGTACGATTCATTATTAATACCCTCTAGATTGAGTTAATCTCCATGTAGCGTTACAAGTATTACACAAAGTTTTTTAGGTTGAGAATATTTTTTTGATGGGAATATGCCTATTTTTGATCGTTCGCTCAAAGAAGCACCTGTTTTGACTATTTCGTGAAAAATATTGTGCAAAAACAGACAATTTTCATCGGATTCATCTTAGAAAACGTACCCGTTAAATAGAAAAACCCGATTTGCTTTTTTAATAAGTTTGGTTGATAGCGGAAATAAAAAAAGCGCCCCGAAGGACGCTTTTTATACAAATTAATTCGTTCGAAATTATTACAGGACGTGAACAGATGCGGTATTAGTCGTGCCGCTTGGTACCAGCGCACCGGAAACCATCACCACAACGTCGCCTTTCTGCGCCAGACCACGCTCAACCAGCTGCAGGGCCACTTCTTTACCCAGACGGTAGAAATCATCAGTAGAAGCGATCTCTTTCACCAGGTGCGGCACAACGCCTTTGCTCAGTACCAGCTGACGAGCAGTGATCTCGTTAGTGGTCAGGGCCAGGATAGTCGCGTTCGGGAAGTATTTACGAACGGCTTTAGCAGATTTACCGCCCTGGGTTGCAACCACGATCAGCGGTGCTTCCAGTTTCTCAGCAGTTTCTACCGCGCCACGGCAAACGGCTTCGGTGATGCGCAGTTTACGGCTGTCGTTGTTGTTATCCAGACGGCTTGGCATCACGCGGTCAGTACGCTCGCAGATGGTCGCCATGATGGAGACGGCTTCCAGCGGGTATTTACCCTTCGCGGATTCACCGGACAGCATGACTGCATCGGTACCGTCGAGGATGGCGTTCGCCACGTCACCGGCTTCTGCGCGGGTTGGACGTGGGTTTTTGATCATGGAGTCCAGCATCTGGGTGGCGGTGATCACCACTTTACGTGCGCGAACACACTTCTCGATCATCATCTTCTGCGCGAAGATCACTTCTTCAACCGGGATCTCAACGCCCAGGTCACCACGCGCAACCATGATGCCGTCAGACGCTTCGAGGATTTCGTCGAAGTTGTTCAGGCCTTCCTGGTTTTCGATTTTGGAGATGATCTGGATGTGCTCGCCGCCGTGCGCTTTCAGGTGCTCACGGATTTCAACCACGTCGGAACGCTTACGGATAAAGGAGGCGGCAACAAAGTCAACGCCTTGCTCACAGCCGAAGATCAGATCCTGTTTATCTTTCTCTGCCAGAGCAGGCAGGGCGATGGAAACGCCTGGCAGGTTAACGCCTTTGTTTTCACCCAGGTCGCCGTTGTTCAGCACTTTACAAACAACGTTTTTGCCTTCGATAGCGGTGACTTCCATACCGATCAGGCCGTCGTCCACCAGTACGGTGTTGCCAACGGACAGGTCGCTGGTGAAGCCTTCATAAGTCACAGCAACGATTTCGCTGTTGCCGACAACGGACTTGTCAGTGGTGAAGGTGAAGGTCTGTCCCGCTTTCAGCGAAACGTCATTACCGCCTTCCAGTTTAATGGTACGAATTTCTGGACCTTTGGTATCCAGCAGGATTGCTGCTTTTTTACCGGTCTTGCTCATCACGTTGCGCAGGTTCTGAATGCGCTGACCGTGTTCAGCATAGTCACCGTGAGAGAAGTTCAGACGCATAACGTTCATGCCGGCTTCCAGCATTTTGGTCAGCATCTCTTCAGATTCGGTTTTCGGGCCGATGGTGCAAACAATTTTCGTCTTTTTCATGACAGTCTTAGTCTTTAAGTTGAGAAGGATATGGAAATCTCGCTCCGGGGGCGCATGGCCTCAGAGTCAAACCTGTGTTGCGAAATTTTTTGTGACACGCAGTAAGGATAGGTGACATCAAATGAGCGTGCAGAAGAATGTGTGCCTGTGTTTCAGCCCAGGGAGAGGGGGAAAGTTGTATGCGTTGTTTTTTGTAGTCCAAGCGCTGAAACCATTCATCAGGGATTAGGTGCGCATTATACGCTGATAAATGCGCAAAAGGAAAATGAAAACAGCGTTTCAAAAATTTTATATGCCGTTTCACAAAGGATTGTTATCAAGGCGTTAAGGTTCACTGTAAGGATGTTGCAGGAGCGGAAATCCTTACGTCAAACGCCGCAAATTGTTTGGGCGTGTCCACATATCCATCCCATACCTATTGATTGCTAAAAATGAGCTTTACGAGTTTTGTCAGCCTGCATGCGGCATATTGCTGAAAGTTATAAGATATTCCTTTTCATTCATTTAAAAGCTAATAACGGCTGTTTACTATCATTTGGACATCCATACTGCTAAACCGCCACGGGCGAACGGATTACTCTAAGAATGATAGTACTCAGGAATATTTCGAAGATTTTTGACAACGGAAAAGTGGCGCTGACGGCCGTTGATAACGTGAACCTGACGATAGAGCAGGGACAGATTTATGGAATTATTGGCTACAGCGGCGCCGGTAAAAGCACCTTAATCCGCCTGCTCAACGGCCTGGAAAAACCGACCACCGGCAGCGTGACCATTAACGGCCAGGATATTTCCGCCGCGAAAGGCGAAGCCCTGCGCCAGGCGCGGCTGAAGATCAGTATGGTGTTTCAGCACTTCAACCTGCTGTGGTCCCGCACGGTGAGCGAGAACATCGCCTTCTCCATGCAGATTGCCGGGGTGCCAAAAGCCAGAATCAAAGCCCGCGTGGCGGAACTGGTGGAGCTGGTGGGGCTGAAAGGCCGCGAACAGGCTTATCCGTCTCAGCTCAGCGGTGGGCAGAAGCAGCGCGTCGGTATTGCCCGCGCGCTGGCGAACAACCCTGACGTCCTGCTCTGCGACGAGGCCACCTCGGCGCTGGACCCCCAGACTACCGATCAGATCCTCGATCTGCTCCTCGACATTAACCGTCGCTTTAAGCTGACCATCGTGCTTATCACCCATGAAATGCACGTGGTGCGCAAGATCTGTGACCGCGTGGCGGTGATGGAAAACGGCAAAGTGGTGGAAGAGGGCGAGGTGCTGCAGGTCTTTACCCACCCGCAGCAGTCGATTACGCAACAGTTTGTGCGTCAGGTCAGCCAGTACGCCGAAGAAGAGACCTTTAACACCGAGCTGGCGAACGAGCTGGAAGGTACCGTCATCAAGCTGACCTTCACCGGACACAGCACCCACAAGCCGATTGTCGGGGAACTGACCCTGCGCTACGGCCTGCCGTTTAACATCCTGCACGGCAAAATGACGCAAACTGCCCACGGCGTATTCGGCCAGCTCTGGCTGCACGTGGTGGCAACCGAAGAACAACTGAACAATATCCTCGCCGATTTGCAGCACAGTGATATTGAAGGCGAGGTAATTAAACATGGCTGAGAATCTTTTCCCGCACCTGAAATGGGACCAGCTCTGGGCTGCCACCCTGGAAACGCTGTACATGACGGCACTTTCCGGCGTCGCGACCTTTGTGCTCGGGCTTGTCCTCGGCCTGGCGCTGTTTTTAACCGCCCGGGGTGGCATGTTTCACAACCGCACGGTCTACAGCGTGATTTCGATTGTGGTGAACGTGTTCCGTTCGATCCCGTTCATCATCCTGATTGTGCTGCTGATCCCCTTCACCAAAACCGTGGTGGGAACCATCCTCGGGGCGAATGCCGCGCTGCCTGCGCTGATTGTTGGCGCCGCGCCGTTCTACGCCCGTCTGGTGGAAATTGCCCTGCGTGAAGTGGACAAAGGGGTGATCGAGGCGACGCGCTCAATGGGTGCCCGACTGAGCACCTTAATTTTTCGGGTTTTACTGCCGGAATCATCACCCGCTCTGGTCTCAGGGATCACGGTGACGCTGATTGCGCTGGTCAGCTACAGCGCAATGGCGGGGGTGATTGGTGCCGGTGGTCTGGGAAATCTGGCTTATCTGGAAGGATTCCAGCGCAACCATGGTGACGTCACGCTGGTGGCAACGGTGACCATTTTGATCATCGTTTTCATTATCCAGTTCTGCGGCGACATCATTACTTCCATTCTTGATAAAAGATAAACACTAATAACACACAGGAACCATCATCATGAAAAAGACACTGACGTTGATCGCCGCAGCAACCCTGAGCGCCCTGAGCTTTGCCTCCTGGGCTGACACCCTGACCGTGGGCGCGTCCAACACCCCGCATGCGGAAATTCTGGAGCAGGCGAAGCCGATTCTGGCGAAGCAGGGTATCGATCTGGAGATCAAACCGTTCCAGGATTACATCCTGCCGAACACCGCTCTGGCCGGCCGTGACATCGACGCCAACTACTTCCAGCACATTCCGTACCTGAACAGCGTGCTGAAAGATCACGCCGGGGATAAAGAGTATGATTTCGTCAGCGCCGGGGCGATCCATATCGAGCCGATCGGTATCTACTCCAAAAAATACAAGTCGCTGAAAGATTTGCCGGAAGGCGGAAAAATCATCATGCGTGATGCGGTGTCTGAAGAGGGTCGTATCCTCTCTATCTTCGAGAAAGAGGGCGTGATCAAGCTGAAGCCAGGCATCGACAAAGTGACCGCGCGCATCAGCGACATCGTTGAGAACCCGAAAAAGCTGCAGTTCACCCCGAACGTTGAAGCCTCTCTGCTGCCGCAGATGTACAACAACGACGAAGGCGCTGCCGTAGTAATCAACGCCAACTACGCCATCGACGCCGGTCTGGATCCGGTTCACGATCCAATCGCGGTAGAGAGCGGTGAAAACAACCCGTACGCCAACATCATCACCGTGCACCGTGGCGATGAGAAGAAGAAGGATATCGTGGCGCTGGTGGACGTGCTGCACTCTAAAGAGATTCAGGACTGGATCCGCACCAAATACAAAGGCGCAGTGATCCCGGTTAACAAGTGACTGCTCCTCGCCGTAAACGGCGAGGCTTCCCACTTCTCAGGCTGCAACTGGCATGGAGCCAGACTTACGCAAGCCTCGATGGGCTTTGACGACGTGACCCGCCGCCATTAATTCTTTTATGCCCTTGTGCTGTATGTTGATCGCCGCATTGATATCGCGGTCATGATCGGCACTACAGCCGGGGCATTTCCATGCCCGCACCCTGAGCGGCATTTCCGGCATTTTGTGGCCGCAACAATGGCACGTTTTCGAGCTGGCGAACCACTGATCCAGTTTGACCAGGTGAACCCCTGCCGACTCCGCTTTGTAGGCGAGTTTTGCCACAAATCCAGACCATGCCGCATCCGCGATATGACGGGCGAGGCGACGGTTTTTCATCATGTTTGCCGATTTCAGCGTTTCCACAATCACCGCTTGATTTTCGTCGATAATTCGCCTGGAAAGTTTGTGCTGGAAATCAGCCCGGGCATTGGCTACCCGTTCGTGTTGTGCTGCAAGGCGTAAGCGAGCCTTACGGCGGTTTGCGCTGCCCGGCTTCTTACGGAATAGCGCCTTGCTGTCACGGCGTAAGCGGCGGTATGCGATGACCAGGTGGCGAGGATTCGCCACTTTGTCGCCATCATTGCCGATCAGGTAGTGCGATAGCCCCAAATCATAGCCTGCTACGGTGGTGATACAGGTCGGCTTCGCTGCCGCTTCCTGTCCATCGTCTGCAAGTATTGAGGCAAAGTATTTGCCCGCTGCGTTGCGGGTGATCGTGATGCTGGAAACCTTGCCGACAATCTCACGGTGAATGTTCGCCCGGATAGCGGGGATTTTCGGCAACTGGATAGCGTCAGTTAATACCTTCCCGTTGGGATGGTAGCTGGATTGCCTGCCGTGCTTGCTTTTGAAAACGGGGAATCTGGCTTTGAGTTCCTTGTTAAAGAAGTTGGCAAAAGCCTTGTCCAGATTGATCACCGCCTGCTGGAGCGCCAGCGAGTCATATTTTTTGAGCCAGCATTCCCGCCCGACTGGGCGAGGGTTTACGGGGCATTTGCTAATCCCCTGATTCTACTTTTAAAAAGCCCGGTGAGTCTCTCGCCGGGCTTCTTTTTTGTATAAGGCTAATGAATGCTTTAAGCTGGCGTTTTCAGGCAATGGAGTGAAGGACATGGGCAATGTAACCAAAGACGAAGCGCTGTATCAGGAGATGTGTCGAGTGGTAGGCAAAGTCGTTCTTGAGATGCGCGATCTCGGGCAGGAGCCAAAGCATATTGTCATCGCCGGGGTGCTGCGCACCTCGCTGGCGAACCAGCGAGTGCAACGCAGTGAATTAACGACCCAGGCGATGGAAACCGTGGTTAAAGCGCTGGCTGGCTAAACTGCCAGCGTTTAGCCAGCTGTTCAATCCCACAGCACAGCAGGTAATAGACCACCCCAGTAAAGACAAAAATAGCCGCCGGGTAGATCTGCACCCGGTTGTTCACCTGGCCTGCAACGGTGGTCAGCTCCGGGACGTTGACGATAAAGGCCAGCGAGGTGTCTTTCAGCAGGCTGATAAAAATCCCCAGCAGCGAAGGTAAGGTGTTGCGCAACGTCTGCGGGAGCAGCACCCATCCCAGGGTTTGCAGCGCGCCAAATCCCTGCGCCTGTGCCGCTTCATACTGCCCGACAGGCAGCGCCCGCAGCCCGGCCAGCACCGAGTGCATCACCGCGGCGGCAGTAAACCATGCCAGCGCCAGGGTCACGGTGAGCGCACCCGGCAGATCGCCGCCTGTAATGAGCGGCAGCAAATACCACAGCCAGAAAATGACAAATATCAGCGTGATCCCGCGGATAATCTCGGCCCACAGGTACAGGGTGTTGCGTATTGCCCCCGGAAAACGCCACGCCAGCCCCGCCAGCGCAATCCCGGCCGGTAACGCCAGCGCCGCGGCGCCGAAGGCCATCAGCAGCGTCAACAACACGCCGCCGGGCTGCCCGGCCGCAGCCCGCCCCCAGAGCAGATAATCCAGGTTATCGGTGATCACAGTGAGTCCGGCTAGCATTTCTCTTCACTCCGGGGGATGAGGGCAGTTTTTCGCTGCCGTTCGGTTGAGGGGCCGAGTTTCGTCAGCAGCACGCCCATCGCCACGCCGGTGAGTAGATACAACACCGTGCCGACGCTGAACGCCTCCAGCGCGTGGGCGTTATAGCTCTCTATCTGCCGCACCTGGTAGGTGAGTTCTGCAAAGCCAATCCCGCTTGCCAGCGACGAGAGTTTCATCAGGTTGAGATACTGACCCACCACCGGCTGCCAGGCGTTCGCCAGCCCCTGCGGCAGCAGGATATAGCGCAGCAGCGGCCAGGCGGAGAAGCCCTGCGCCAGAGCGGCTTCCCGCTGTCCGACAGAGACGGCGCGCAGCCCGGCGGCGATCTCCTCGGTCAAAAAGGCCGAGGTAAAGACCCCCAGCCCCCAGGCGGAGCAAAGAAACTCGGGCGTGAACCACCAGACCTGGCCCGGCAGCACCGACCAGGGATGATCGTCCATCACAAAGGTGCGAAAACCCTGCGGCAGCCCGTTCCAGGCGGCGAAATACCAGAACAGAATCTGCACCAGCAGGGGCGTATTGCGAAACAGCGAGACCCATACGGCAACGATCTTCGCCCCCATACGGCCCCCGGCGAGACGCAGCCCGAGGCAGGCGAGGGTGATAAGGCTGGCGACCACTATCCCCGCCAGGGTCACCCACAGCGTGGTGAGAAAACCGGAGAGGATCCACTGCAGGGGCTGTCCGGTCAGCACCCCCTGCCAGTCGAGGGCCGGCATCACACCGCTCCCGGATGCAGCGGGTTAAGTACCTTCTGCAGAAAACGCCGGGTGCGCGGATGAGACGGATGCTGAAAGAACTGCTCCGGTGGAGCCTCCTCCAGAATGTGGCCGCCATCGATGAACACCACCCGGTCGGCAATCTCCCGGGCAAACTGCATCTCATGGGTGACGACAATCATGGTGATCCCGCTGTGGGCGAGGGCCTTCATTACCATCAGCACTTCGCCAATCATCTCCGGGTCGAGGGCCGAGGTGGGCTCATCAAACAGGATGATCTGCGGCGAGGAGGCCAGAGCGCGGGCAATCGCCACCCGCTGCTGCTGCCCGCCGGATAACGCCTCCGGATAGTGGTCGGCTTTCTCCGCCATGCCCACCTGCGCCAGCAGCGCCTCGGCGCGGGTTTCGGCCTCGGCGGGCCGCCAGCCGTGAACATGCTTCAGCGCCAGGGCGATGTTCTGTCGCGCCGTCAGATGGCTGTAAAGGTTGAACTGTTGAAATACAAACCCGACCCGGCTGCGCAGCTGGCGCAACGCCTGGCGGGAGAGCTGACGGGTCGATTTTCCGTCGATCAGAATGTCGCCGGAGGTCAGGGTTTCCAGCTGATTAATGAGGCGGATCAGCGTCGATTTACCGGAGCCCGACGGGCCGAGAATGGCGACGACTTCACCCGGCGTGACGCTGAGGTTGATGCCTTTCAGCACCGGGCGATCGCCGTAGCGTTTCGCCACCTCAGAGAAGGTGACGCTGGCCTGCTCCAGATGTGAAAAATCCGCGGCAGATGCCGCGGAGCGTGAGAATAGACCTGACCGCATCTTACTGGGCTTCTATTTTAAAGGCGCGAGGCTGCGGGGAGGGGGTCTGTGGCCCGAACCAGGCATCGTAGATCTTCGCCGCGTCGCCGCTGCTCTCCAGCTTCACCAGCTCGTCGTTCACCACTTTCAGCAGCGCGGTTTCGCCTTTCTTCACCCCGACGCCAATCTCCTCCTTACTCAGCAGGTCAGGGAGAATTTTAAACTCGGCTTTGTCCGGTGCATGCGCCAGCAGACCGGCCAGAATGGTGCTGTCCTGGGTGATGGCCTGTACGTTGCCGTTGCGCAACGCCGTCAGCGCCAGCGGAATATCGTCATAGGAGAGCACGCGGGATTGCGGGAAACGCTGATGCAGCGCCTGCTCCCCGGTGGTGCCCTTTACCACCCCGATACGTGCTTTGCTGTAGGCATCCAGTTTATCAGCCCCTTTCGCCGGAACGAGGAACTGCTGCCCGGTCACGAAGTAGGGGGTGGAAAAATCGATCACCTGCGCGCGCTCCGGGGTGATGGTGATATCCGCCACAATCAGATCCGCTTTGCCCGACTGCAGCAGCGGGATGCGGTTAGCCGGGTTAGTGGTAACCAGCTCCAGCTTCACCCCGAGGGTTTTGGCTAATGCTTTGGCAAAATCCACGTCGTAACCAACGATCTCGTGGCTTTTGGCATCCACCGAGCCAAACGGCGGGTTGGCATCGAAGGTGGCGACTTTTAATACCCCTGCCGCCTTGATATCGGCCAGCTGGTCTGCCTGCGCCTGAGTTGCAAGAAGACCGCCTGCGGTCAGCAAACCAAGTGCCAGCGCGAGTTTTGTGTGTATTGCCATAAGAATATCCTCTGAGTCTGTTTTTGTTTTGTCCTGTTACGCTCCCATAACCGCCCCCGGCCGCCAAATGCCAATATCGTCTTTGCTATGTGAAAAAAATGATTAGTGAACAGCCGGTTACACAGAGGTGAAAAGAAAGAGGCTTTTGCGATTGGCGCAAATCCTCTGCCGGAATCGGCATTTCTCGCCGCGCCAGATTGCTGGTTTACTGCACTCAGGCTGAACTGATGAGGAACAGGGCAATGGGCAAACTGATGAGTACGTTACGGCGGTTTTTTGCCGCAAAATCGGAAGAGAACAGCGCGCAGCGTATTATTGAATCCATATTGCCGGTTGCCAGCCTGTATGGCGTGGATATCGCCAACATTGACCCGGAGTGGTTTCATGAGCAAACGCAACGCTGAACACCGCCATGTGCGGGAAACCTACTGGAACGAAGTGTGCGTTCTTCCGCGCACGCCCCGCCATTCTGGACGTTAACATCCAAAAATCACCGCAAGTTTTGTCCCCGGCTTAGCTTCCTGCTAAGGTCTCTGGCGTCCTTTTCCAGCGCCAGTTAAATGAATGAACAGCCAAAAATTTTTACAACGTGGGCTTCTGATCTGGCTCCTGCTCTGCCTGCTGAGCAGCGTGCTGCTGTATGCCGAACAGATCCGCCGTCAGTTCTGGGATCTGGACCGGGCGTTTGCCGCGGCCTTTGCTGAGGCAGGGGCGGTCCTCACGCAGAATGAGTCGGTGCTGCCGCTGTTAAATGGCAATGAAGATTTAGCGGCGCTGCGTAAAAAATTCCCGCAAATCCTCGATCTGCAAAAGACTCAGGGCCGCGCCCTCGACGCCGCGCGGGTAGAACCCGTGGGCGACGCGCAATACTGGCTCTACAACCCCTGGCGGCAAATCCGGGTGCTGATCGACACCCAATCGGTGATCGGCGTCAGGCCAATTTTTTCCCATCTCAGCCTGGATCTCCGCGGCGACGTATCGCCACCCCCGGCGGACGCCTTCTGGCACTGGCAGCGGCAGTTCTCTCAGCACACCCAACCCTTTATCCTGCAGGCCGATGCCCGACCGACGTGGCTGAACGTTGCTCTGGTGCCGTTTTTGCTGCTCTGGCTGGGATGGGCCGGGGTGATTGCGGCAGGCGGGGTGATCCTCTGGCAGCGTAAGCAGCGGCAAAACGCCGACCAGCGCGCCAGGTATTATCAGCACGCCAGGCTCAATACTTTGGGGGAGATCACTGCGGGTATCGTGCATGAGATCAACCAGCCCCTGACCGCGGCCCAGACCTGGATCCAGGGGGCGCAGCGCCAGCTGCGGCAGGATAATCCCGAGGCGGTGTCTCAGGCCCTCGGGGCGGCGCTGGTGCAGACCCAGCGGATCGGCGAGCTCCTGACCCGCTTTCGCGAACACGTTACCCAGGAGAGGGTGGATCTGGGTGAGGTGGATCTGGCCAGCTGCTGGCATCAGGTCGGCAACCTGCTGGAGCACGAACGCACCGCCAGACCTATCCGCCTGACCCATGATTTTGCCGCCGACGCCCGTACCCTCTGCGCCGACCGGCTCTGGCTGGAGCAGGTGCTGCACAACATCCTCAGCAACGCCATCCAGGCGCAGCAGGAGCGTGCGGCGGGGTGGGTGCATATCCGCAGCCAGCGCAGCGGCGAGTTTATCCGGATAGAGATCACCGACGGCGGGCCGGGTTTTACCCCGGATGCCTTACATAACGCCTTTATGCCCTTTTACAGCGGGCGGCAGGGCGGCATCGGCCTGGGCATGACCTTAACGGAGTCGTTAGTCACCAGAATGAATGGCAACCTGGCCCTGGATAATGCCCCGGAAGGGGGCGCCAGGGTCCGGTTGCAGTTTGCTTATCAGGGGAGTCAGGAAAATGGATAACGTCATCTGGTTAATTGACGATGATGCGTCTGTCAGGGAGTCGCTGGTTTTTCTGCTCTCCGGGATGCACTGGCGCGTTGAACCCTATGAGAGTATTGCCGCCTTTACGGCCGCCCACGGTGAAGAACAAGCCCTGACCGGCTGCCTGCTGCTGGATATGCGCATGCCGGGCAAAGGCGGGCTGGCCTGGCTGGAGGAGGGAGCATGGCCCTGGCCGCTGCTGCCGGTGATCCTGATGACCGGCCACGGCACCATTGATGCCTGTCGACGGGCGTTTCATAACGGTGTATTTGAATTTTTCACCAAGCCGCTGGATGCCGACAAGCTGATCGAATCCATTACCGCCGCGCTGGCGGAGAGCCAGCAACGGATAGTGCGCTGGCAGGAGGCCCGACGGGTCAGGGCGCTGTTTGAGCAGCTCACCGCCCGGGAACACGAAGTGCTGCTGGCCCTGATGGAGGGGAGCAGTAATAAAGAGGTCGCCGCCCGGCTAAACCTCTCGCCGCGAACGGTGGAAGCGCACCGTGCGGCGGTATTTCTCAAGCTGGGCGTCTCCAGCCTGGTGCAGGCCATCCGGGAATACGACAAATTGCAATCCGTAGAACTACCAGGATAACTGCGTAATCGACCGAATAACATTCTCTCGTCCGCTTGGGTACGCTGCATCTGTTTCCACTTACCCGAGGATGTGCGATGAAAAAGTTAATGATGGCAGCAGTTTGTGTAGCCGGGATGGTCAGCGTATCGGCGCACGCCCAGTCCGTGGCGCAAAAAAATCTCTCCCTGACCCAGGCGAACGCCCTGGCCAGCGCGGCCATTCAGGCCTGCACGGCGAAAAATTATCAGGTCAGCGTCACGGTGGTGGATCGTGCCGGGGTCGTTAAAGCGGTACAGCGCACGGACAACGCCGGTCCGCACACCCTGAAAGCCAGCGAGATGAAAGCCTTTACCGCGCTCAGCACCAAAAATGCCTCGGGCAAAGTGATGGAGTCCGCGCAAAGCAACGCCGGAGCGCAGAACCTGCGTGATATTCCGGGCCTGCTGCTGCTGGCGGGTGGTTTACCGGTTAAGGAAGGGGATGAGGTGATCGGGGCTATCGGGATTGGCGGCGCACCGGGTGGGCATCTGGATGAAGCCTGCGCCCAGCAAGCGATTGATGGTATGAATAAGTCGTAATCATTGCCCGGCGGCGCTTCAGGGATGGTTTTGTAGGCCGGGTAAGGCGGCAGCCGCCACCCGGCAAAAAGCCCCGGGCGATCGCCGGGGCTTTTTACATCAGATCTTGCAGGCGTCGCCGCAGTCATCGTCCGCTACAATCGCCTGGGCTTTTTTATCCGCATCTTCAAGGCGTTCTGCGTTACGTTCTTCCGCTTCATCCAGCCCGTCAAACACCAGATTGTTGAGATCAATTTCCATCATTTACCTGCTTTGTTCGGTTTTTGTTCCAGGTCGTATTATAGAGCAAAACAGTGGGCTGAGGCACCCCAGCGCACATAAGGTTAATCCTTGCCATACTCATGAATTATCCGGCTAAGGAGATGTCATGATTGTCCTCTGTAAAACCTGCGGCACGTCGTACGATGTGGCCAGCGAACCGCAACAGTGCGCCATATGCGAAGATGAACGCCAGTACGTGCCCGCGACGGGGCAGGAATGGATCAATTTCAGCACCCTGACCGCCACCCACACCAACAAGTGGCAACAGCTCGAAGCCAGCCTTTTGAGCATCAAAACCGTTCCCGCGTTTGCCATCAGCCAGCGGGCGATTCTGCTGCGAACTCCGCAGGGTAACGTGCTGTGGGACTGCATCGCCAACCTTGACCCCGCCACCCACGCGCTGGTGACGGCGCTGGGCGGGATCGACGCTATTGCCATCTCCCACCCGCACTACTACAGCACCATGCAGGACTGGGCCGCGGCCTTTAATGCCCCTGTGTATCTGCATGCCAGCGACCGGCAGTGGGTGATGCGCAGCAGTCCCGCCCTGCGCTTCTGGGAGGGGGATTCCCTTGAGCTCGCCCCTGACGTCACGCTGCTGAGGCTGGGCGGTCATTTTGCCGGCGGCACGGTGCTGCACTGGAATCTCGACGGGGGCGTGCTGCTGGCCGGGGATATCCTGCAGGTGACCCCCGGAAAAGACGCGGTTTCCTTTATGTGGAGCTATCCGAATATGCTGCCGCTGCCGGCCAACGAGGTGAGCGAAATCGCCGCCCGTCTGGACGATGTGCGCTTTGAACGGCTTTACGGCGCCTTTGAAGGGCAGAACATTTCCGCCAGCGCGCGGGAGATTGTTATGCGGTCGGTCCAGAAATATATTGCTTGTCTGAACTCGGGCCCGGTGGGTAAACTCGAAAAACCGTGATCTCGATCATGCCTGTACAATCACAATAAAATGAGACATTGCTATGCAACATATCATTGAAGGTTTTCTCAGCTTTCAAAAAGAAGTTTTTCCGCAACGTAAAGACCTCTTCCGCAGTCTGGCCTCCAGCCAGAATCCCAAAGCGCTGTTTATCTCCTGTTCTGACAGCCGCCTGGTGCCGGAATTAGTCACCCAGCAGGATCCGGGACAGCTCTTTGTCATTCGTAATGCTGGCAACATCGTGCCGCCTTTCGGCCCGGAGCCGGGCGGCGTCTCCGCCACCATCGAATACGCGGTAGTGGCGCTGGGTATCACCGACATCGTGATCTGCGGCCACTCGAACTGCGGCGCGATGAAGGCGATTGCCGACAACGCCAATCTCGAGCCCATGCCTGCGGTATCACACTGGCTGCGTTACTCCGATGCCGCCAAAGCGGTGGTGGAGAATAAGACCTGGGACAACCCGACCGACAAAGTTAACGCCATGGTGCAGGAAAACGTCTTCGCCCAGCTGAGCAACATCAAAACTCACCCTTCTGTGGCGGTAGGCCTGCGTAACAACGCCATCCGTCTGCACGGCTGGGTTTACGATATCGAAAGCGGGGCAATTCTCGCTCTCGATAAAGATTCAAAAACCTTCGTCTCTCTGTCAGACAACCCTGGCGTTTACTTCGAGTAAATGTCGATATTCAGGGCGGGCTCCCCCGCCCTGAATGCTCTGTGCCGTCCACATTCCACGTCGCCGCCTGCGAAACTGCGTTTACTCTGTCGTAAACGGCAGCCGACGACGCACGCGCGAGGCGGGCTGCACCGCGGCTTTTGCCATCGCCTCGCCGATTTCGGCGCACACCACCAGCCCCTGCACGAAGGGGCGATCGTGCATCAGGTACGGCAGGGCACCGAAAGCGATTTTTCCGCGCAGGTAGTCGGGGGCCAGAAGGGTGTAATCGTCCCCAACGTCGGGGATATCCTCCCCGGCGGATTCCAGCTGGTGGCGCAGGACCGGAAACGGCAGATCTTTCGTTTTGAGCGGTTGCTGCCCGCGCGCATCGATAAACACATCGAAATACCAGGCTTCATCCCGGGCATGGATCACCGTCCGGTCCTCTTTTAACGCCATTTCATAATCGTCACCCAGGGTCAGAATGCTGATAACGCCCGCCTCGCGCAGGGCCAGCAGTCTGCGGATAGACTGGGACGGAATTGCCGCATAGTTATCGATGAAAATACGCGCCAGGCCGACCTTAAAGCGCTCTTTGTCCTGTTTTGTCAGGTGGGGCACAATCTTCTCAACGGCCTCGTGTAGCCGCAGGATGGTGTAGCGCCAGGGCACCGTGCGTTTGTCGCGCTTGTTGCGTTCCACTTCATCGAGGTTAGACACCGCCCAGCGGAACGGGCCATGTTTTTCCCTGTCGGCAAACCAGGCGTCGCGAATGCTGTCGGCCGTCAGGGTCTCTAACGCCACCGCGTCGCTCCACTGTGGGTCGGCGTGCTGCAGCTCGGCAACGATAAGATCAAAAATGCGGTCGAGTAAGCCCTCAGAGCCCTGTTCAATTGCGGCGTCTATTGCCGGTTCCGTGGCGAGGGTGAGCGGCTCGTAGGGGATGGGGCAGTAAAAGTCAGCTTCCGGCAGGATGCCCGAGCGGGACATCAGCACGATCTTCAGCGCTTCGCTGCCCTCGTCCAGCCGGAACTGGATCTGTTCATTATCGGCTTCAATGAATTTGCCATGCTGAACGGCGACGGCCATCGCCGCGTCCAGCCCGCTCAGCGAGGTGCCCATAATGCCCACGTTGCAGGCGCGAATTTTTGCCTCCATCAGCCCGGACCAGGGGCTGGGGAAAAAGGAGCGGGAGGCATTATCTTCATCAGGCCAGACGTGACCGGTGGCGATAACGACCAGATCGAACAGCTTCGGCGCAGATTCCTCTTCAGTCAAAATATTGACCCCGTCAGGGGTTGCCTCCACGTCGGTGACCTGGCAGGACTCGCGCACCTCGATGTCAAAACCCGCTTTTTTGGCCCGATCGACCAGCTGCACAAACTGATCGCGGAAATACTCCCCCAGCAGAATGCGCGGCAGAAACTGCCGGACGTGCAGGGTTGATTGCTCCACGCCGTAGCGCGCCAGATGCGCATCGTCCAGACTACGCAGCCAGTCGATGTAGGTTGAAACCAGAGGGGGGATTTCGATACTGGCGATGTTAGCCAGCATCATTTTAGAGTTCTCTTCGTCGCTGTAGGGCATGCCGATGCCGGCTTTTTCGGCCTGCTCGAAGACCGTGATGCAAAGCGGCGTCCGATGGTTAAGTAGCGAAAAAAACGTATAAATGCCGGTCGGCCCTGCGCCGATAATTGCGATCCTTTTCATCAATGCTGACCCTTTTTTTGCCTGCCTGTAACGTCGTCTCAGGCACGCGCGTTATTAATCCATGAAAAATAAGTGTGGATGAAAACGCAAAATGAGCAAATCGGCAGTCCGGGGATACCCCTAAATCATTAGTTTTGTGAATGCGTGTTAAATATAGCATTCACATACTCAATTGTTTTACTTGGATAAATCAAAAATAACGCGCCTGGCACAGGGCACATTTTCTCAATTGATTCATATCAATTACCTCCCTGGGGTTATAGGGAAGAATGCACCTCTTTTTTGAGAGGGTACAACATGTCAGAACGCAAAGAAAAAAGGGAGGCGCTTTTTCCCGAAATCACGCGCAGAGGCCTGCTCAAGGCGGGCTCAGCCCTGGTGACGCTGCCCTTTGTCATGTCCGGTAAAGCAATGGCCGCGAAAACCGCTGCCGGTACGGCGCAGGCGTCCGCGGAGAACGCAGAACGCGTCGTCCAGACCTGCAGCACCTTCGACTGTGGCGGTAAATGCGATATTCGCGCCCACGTCGCGGACGGCGTGGTGACACAGATCACCACTCGCCCGGATAGCGCGCTCGATCCGCAGATGCCGGTGATGCGCGCCTGCGTGCGCGGCCGGAGCTATCGCAAGTTTGTCTATCACCCGGATCGTCTGAAATATCCGATGAAGCGCGTCGGTAAACGGGGGGAGGGGAAGTTTGAACGCATCTCCTGGGAAGAAGCCACCACGCTTATCGCCGACAACCTGCAACGCATCACCGCCAAATATGGCCCGGCGTGCCGCTTTGTGCACAACAATACCGCCACCAGCGGGGGCACCTTCTCCGGCGATAAAATGATGCGTCGTCTGCTCAATCTCACCGGGGGCTATCTGGAGTATTACCACTCGGTGAGCATGGGCAACACTGCCGCCGCGACGCCCTATACCTACGGCACGGCCGCCAGCGGTAACTCGCTGGATACCCTGGCCGACACGAAGCTGGTGATCCTCTGGGGACACAACCCGACCGAAACCATCTTCGGCCACACCAACCACTATTTTCAGCAGATGAAACAGAACGGCACTCGCTTTATCGTCGTCGATCCGCGTTATTCCGATACCGTGGCGTCGCTGGCCGATGAGTGGATCTCGCTGCTGCCCGCCACCGACAACGCCCTGATGGACGCGATGATGTACGTTATCGTCAGCGAAAATCTGCACGATAAAGCCTTTATCGAACGCTATACCCAGGGCTTCGACGAGGCCTCCATGCCGGAAGGCGTGCCCGCCAACGAGTCGCTGGTGGCGTACCTGATGGGGGATAAAGACGGTCAGGTCAAAACCCCGGAGTGGGCGGAAAAGATCACCCGTGTTCCGGCACAAACGATTCGCCAGCTGGCGCGGGATTACGCTAACACCAAACCGGCGGCGTTGATTCAGGGCTGGGGGCCTCAACGACACAACTGTGGCGAGCGTACCGCCCGCGGTTCGACGCTGCTGGCGACTCTTACCGGCAATGTCGGCATCAAAGGCGGCTGGGCGGCGGGATACGGCGGCTGCGGCAATCGTAAATTCGCGGCAGGCCCGGAGATGCCAGACAACCCGGTCAAAGAGAGCATCTCGATCATGAACTGGGTGCAGGCCGCCGATGATGCCAGCAAAGTTACGGCGGAAGCGGGGCTCAAAGGGGCGGATAAACTCAACAGCAATATCCGTATCCTCTTCTCGCTGGCGGGCAACTATCTGGCGAACCAGAACCCGGATCTGCATCAGGCGGTGAAGGTGCTGGAGGATGAGTCGAAAATTGAGTTTATCGTCGCCAGCGACCTCTACATGACCCCGAGCGCCCGCTATGCGGATCTGCTGTTGCCGGAAACCAGCTTTATGGAGCGCTGGAACATCGGGGAAACCTGGGGGACGGCAAGCTACCTGATCCTGTCGGAAAAGCTGATCGAGCCGGAGTTTGAACGCCGCTCTGACTATGACTGGCAGCGTGAAGTGGCCGCTAAGCTGGGGATTGAGCCGCAGTTCAGCGAAGGCCGCACCGAGCAGGAGTGGATTGAACATATCTGGGAGCAGACCCGCCTCTCCATGCCGGATGAGCAGTTGCCGACGTTCGCCGAGCTGCGGGAAAAACGTCAGCACCTCTTCAAAAGCAAGCCGTATGTGGCCTTTGAAGACAACATCCGCGATCCGCAGAATCACCCCTTCCCGACGCCGTCCGGGAAAATTGAGATCTTCTCGAAGCGTCTGTACGACATGAACAACCCGGAAATCCCGGCGCTGTCGCATTACGTTCCGGCACACGAAGGCCCGGAAGATGCGCTCGCGAAGCAGTTCCCGCTCCAGCTGATCACCTGGAAAGGAAAGAACCGCGCCAACTCCACGCAGTATGCCAACCCCTGGCTGCAGGAAGTGCAGGTCCAGAAACTGTGGATCAACCCGATGGATGCCCAGCAGCGGGGGATCCGCCAGGGGGACAGCGTGCGCATTCACAACCAGCGCGGTGTCTGCCAGGTGCCGGCGGAGGTGACCCAGCGCATTATGCCTGGGGTGGTCGCCATGCAGGCCGGGGCCTGGTGGCAGCCGGACGCCGACGGCGTCGATCACGGCGGGTGTGCCAACGTTCTGAGCTCCGCACGTATTACTCCGCTTGCGAAAGGCAATTCTCATCAAACCATGCTTGTGGAGGTCGCAAAGTATGAGCCAGCAGTATAAGGAATACCCACCGGTCAGCGATAAGCAGCTTGGCTTTTTCATTGACTCATCACGTTGCTCCGGGTGCAAAGCCTGCCAGGTGGCCTGTAAAGACAAGCATAACCTCGAAGTGGGGCGTCGTTTCCGTCGCGTCTATGAGGTGAAGGGCGGCGGCTTTATCCCGACCGGACAGGGGGGCTATGCCAATAACGTCTATGCCTTCACCCTGTCGATCTCCTGCAACCACTGCGCGGATCCGATTTGCACCAAAAACTGCCCGACCACGGCGATGCATAAGCGCCCGGGGGATGGCATTGTCCGCGTCGATACCAACAAATGCGTCGGCTGCGGCTACTGCGCCTGGTCGTGCCCTTACGGCGCGCCGCAGATGAATGAGGAGGCCGGGCAGATGTCAAAATGCGATTTCTGCGTGGATTTGCAGGCCAAAGGCGAACAGCCGATCTGCGTCGCCACCTGCCCGTTGGGGGCGATCCAGTTCGGGCCGATCGAGGAGTTGCGCGCGAAGTATGGCAATCTCTGCGACGTGCAGGGCCTGCCGGCGTCGTCCATTACTCAGCCCAATCTGGTGATTAAACCGCATCAGGGTGCAGAAAAAGAGGAACAGCCGCATGCATGAGTTACCGCTTCTGATCTTTACCCTGCTGGTACAAGGCTCGGTTGGCATGACCCTCTTCCTGACGCTATCTGCCCGGGCGGGATCGCGCGTGCCGGAGGTCAAACCCCAGCTGCTGCCGGGCATGCTGATAGCCTGTATTGCCGGCGGCCTAGGGCTGATGGTTTCCACCCTGCACCTCGGCTATCCGCTCAACGCGTTTAATGCCCTGCGCCACGTCGCCAGCTCATGGCTGAGCCGTGAGATCGTCTTTGCCAGCCTCTATCTGGCTGCACTTGGGCTTTGCACGCTGGTGATGCTGGTCAGAAAGCAGCTGATCCCGCTGTTACTGCCCTTGGCCGCCGTGCTGGGGCTTATTGACGTCTGGTGCATGAGTGCGATCTATGCTCATACCTCCGTCATTACCTGGAGCCATTTCAACACCTGGCTGATGTTTTACGGTGCCGTTGGCGTGCTGGGCGCGGTGGCGCTGGCATGGCTGCCGATGCTCAAAGCACGCTCCGTGGCCCGGGAGCGACAGTCAGTGATGCGCTTCGCGGCGGCGATGGTGGTGGCGATTGTCGCCATACGTCTGCTGGCACAGCCGGACTATATGGCTCATCTGGCAAGTGCCAGCCTGAGCGGCGTTATCACCCTGCCGCACCAGCCGATGGAGATCTTCACCCGGCTAAGCGGTCTGCGGCTGCTGAGCTGGACTTTATCCGCGGTCGGGGCGCTGCTGTTTGCGGTAAGCGCATGGCGTCAGGGCAAGTTCGGGTTGATGGTCGGTAGCCTGCTGCTGGTGCTGTCTGAAGTGTTGTTCCGCTTTATGTTCTTCTGCATTAACTGATGGCGCGCTTTCGCCTGACGCAGATCCCCGCGCCGCCCGGCGTGGGGGAGTCCTGCTTGCGCAAACAGCTTCCCCGCCACGACTGTCAGGCGTGTATGGTGGCGTGCCCGGTGCAGGCCATTACCGCCCCTGCCACCACGCCGGTGATTAACGAGGCTGAATGCCTGCAATGCGGCCGCTGCCTGTTCGTCTGTCCGGCGGATGCGCTGCAAAACATTCGGCCTGAAACCCGCCACTTTACGGCATCGACGCTGGTTGCGCCTTTTTCCACGCTGGAGCCGTCCGTAGAGGAATTGCTGATGTGGCATCAGCAGCACGGGATCCGGGCGGTGGAAATGGAGATGGATGCGTTTCCCGGCTGGGTGCGCGCCGTCGCAGCCCTGAATATCCGGCTTCGGGAACTGAATGCCCCGGTCTGGCAGATCGTTGCGCCGCAGCGAAAAGCGATCAACACCGGGAGGCGACACTTTATTAAGGTTCGCGAAGTGGACGTCCAGTCATCCACCGTGAGCGTCGGGGTTCGGGCCCGTCGTCAGACTTTTTCAGCACTCAGCGAATATCAGCTGTCGCTGGATCGAGCGCAATGCACGGTCTGTGGGGCCTGCTCCAGGGTCTGTATGGAGAAGGCGCTGAGCCGGGGCGAGGGGGCGCTGACGTTCTCGTCGTCATCCTGTACCGGCTGCAACAGCTGCGCCGTGGTCTGCCCCGTGGACGCTGTTCGCATCGACAGGCAGGAGGGCGAAAACAGGGTGTTGCACTTTCCGTGGATTCAAAAAACCTGCCGATGCTGTCAGCGGGCGTTTTATACCTTTGATCCGGAAACAGAACGCTGTGCGGTGTGTCAGCGGCATAAGTACGGAATGCGGGAAGCATAAAAAACGCGTAACAACAGGGTGATTTATAATAGAGATAAAAAGGAATAACTGAGGACTTACTGAAATGGTGCGTCCGAGTGGACTCGAACCACCGACCCCCACCATGTCAAGGTGGTGCTCTAACCAACTGAGCTACGGACGCACTGTAGAGAATGGTGCGTTCAATTGGACTCGAACCAACGACCCCCACCATGTCAAGGTGGTGCTCTAACCAACTGAGCTATGAACGCATTGTTGTGTGTGACAACGGGGACGAATATTAGCGGCAGCGCGGGCATCAGGCAAGAGGAAAACTGCAAATTTCTTCACGAATTCACGCGATTGCTGTATTCCCGCGCAAAATGCGGAGAAAGTAGCCGCCCGCGGGCGGCTACTGCGCAATTAGCGTGCAGCGCGTTGCAAAATCACGCTGGATGGCTGGCGCTGCAGGAAGCGCATGCGCAGCATCATCATGATTGCGGCAGAGGTTAAGCCGATAATAAAGCCCATCCAGAAGCCGGCAGGCCCCATCCGATCCACCACCAGGTCGGTGAGGGCCAGAATATAACCGCTCGGCAGCCCCAGAACCCAGTAGGCGATAAAAGTGATAAAGAAAATCGAGCGTGTATCTTTATAGCCACGCAGTACGCCGCTGCCGATCACCTGAATGGAGTCGGAGATCTGATATATCGCCGCCAGCAGCATCAGCTGGGAGGCAAGGATCACCACTTCCGGATTATCGTTATAGAGCAGGGCGATCTGCTCCCGCAGCGTGACGGTGAACAGTGCGGTGCACACCGCCATGCACACCCCGACGCCAATCCCGGTGCGGGCGGCGGTTTGCGCATCCAGGGTTGAGCCCTGGCCGAGGCGATACCCGACGCGAATGGTCACGGAGGCGGCCAGCGACAGCGGCAGTACGAACATCAGGGAGCTGAAGTTAAGGGCGATCTGGTGACCGGCCACGTCGACAATCCCCAGCGGGGAGACCAGCAGCGCCACTACCGCAAACAGCGTCACTTCGAAGAACAGCGCCAGAGCGATAGGCAGACCCAGCTGTACCAGACGTTTCACTACCGCCATGTCCGGCTTGCTGAAACCGGCTTCGTAGCGAATATCGCGCATGGAACGGGCGCGCTTTACATAAGACAGCATGCCGAAGAACATCACCCAGTACACCGCTGCCGTTGCCACGCCGCAGCCGACGCCGCCCAACTCAGGCATGCCGAAATGACCGTAAATAAAGACGTAGTTCACCGGAATATTCACTAACAGCCCGATGAACCCCATCACCATGCCCGGTTTGGTCTTCGCCAGACCTTCGCACTGGTTACGCGCGACCTGGAAGAATAAATAACCCGGCGTCCCCCAGAGCAGGGCGCGTAAATACCCAACGGCTTTATCCGCCAGGGCCGGATCAATATTGCGCATGGCGTGAATAATATAGCCCGCGTTCCACAGGACAATCATGATCAGCACCGAGACAAAACCGGCCAGCCAGAACCCCTGGCGGATCTGATGGGCAATACGCTCCCGGCGCCCGGAGCCGTTCAGCTGGGCAATAGTAGGGGTTAACGCCAGCAGCAGGCCGTGTCCAAATAAAATCGCCGGCAGCCAGATAGAGGTACCGATGGCTACCGCGGCCATGTCGGTGGCGCTGTAGCCACCCGCCATCACGGTATCGACGAATCCCATCGAGGTTTGGGCAATTTGCGCCAGTATTACCGGGATCGCCAGAGCTAATAACTGACGCGCTTCAATCAAGTACTTCTGCACGTGAACACCTTTGATATTGTTGTTATTTGAAAGAGAAAAAGCCGCTGCGAAAAAACAGCAAGAAGAAGATGCGGGGAATTCCAGCTATTGTAGCGGGGATAGGCTAATTATCTAGTGAAAAAATCGCCAGAAAAGGTGGGGTACTGGCAACCTCTATTTTCAACTGTTATTGTGGTGCGATAAAACGGTGTCATCACCGAAGGAACAAACAGGAGTCGTAAGCATGTTTACTGGTATTGTGCAGGGCACCGCGAAACTGGTGTCCATTGATGAAAAACCCAACTTCCGAACCCATGTTGTCGCCCTGCCGGATGAGATGCTCGATGGGCTGGAGACCGGGGCATCTGTTGCGCACAACGGTTGTTGTCTGACGGTCACCGAAATTAACGGTAACCTGATCAGTTTTGATTTAATGAAGGAAACGCTGCGTATCACCAACCTGGGCGACCTGGCCGAGGGTGATATTGTTAACGTGGAACGCGCGGCAAAATTCAGCGACGAAATCGGCGGGCATTTAATGTCGGGCCATATTATGACCACGGCTGAAATTTCTAAAATCCTGACCTCAGAAAATAACCGCCAGATCTGGTTTAAAGTTCAGGATCCGTCGTTAATGAAATACATCCTCTATAAAGGATTTATTGGCGTGGACGGCATCAGCCTGACGGTGGGTGAAGTGACGCCAACCCGTTTCTGCGTTCACCTGATCCCGGAGACGCTGCAGCGCACGACACTCGGCAATAAAAAGCTGGGCCATCGGGTCAATATTGAAATCGATCCGCAAACCCAGGCGGTGGTCGATACCGTAGAGCGCGTGCTGGCAGCCAAAGAGGCAGCAGCCATCCAACAGACGCTTAACGACGCGTGATAATAAAACACCCCGGCATGCCGGGGTGTTTTATTTAGCGCGCCACCCGCAGGCCGTGCTCCACGCCGCGGCTGAACACCACCTGCCACAGATGAATATCGCGGGCGCGAAACGCTCCGGCACAGGCATTCAGGTAATAGCTGAACATCCGTTTAAATCGTTCGGAATAGTTGTCTGCGATCTCCGGCCAGGCGGCGAGAAAACGTTCATGCCATGCCATCAGGGTGGTATCGTAATCAGCGCCGAAATTATGCCAGTCTTCCATTACAAAATGGGGTTCGCTGGCATTCGCAATCTGGCGAACTGAAGGTAAACAGCCATTCGGAAAGATGTATTTATCGATCCACGGATCGACGCGATGGTCGGTTTTTTGTGAACCTATGGTGTGCAGCAGAAACAGACCGTCCGGCTTGAGGTTACGATCCACCACCTCAAAATAGGTGCGGTAGTTCTTCGGCCCGACATGTTCGAACATCCCCACGGAGACGATGCGATCGAACTGGTCGCGCAGATCGCGATAATCCTGCAACAGGATGGTGACATCAAGCCCCTCGCAGCGCGCCTGAGCCATTTTTTGCTGTTCAGCAGAGATGGTCACACCCACCACGCTGACGCCATAGTGATGCGCCATAAAATGCGCCAGCCCGCCCCAGCCACAGCCAATGTCGAGCACCCGCATGCCGGGTTTCAGCTGCAGTTTTTCGCAGATAAGACGTAATTTATCCTGCTGGGCCTGTTCGAGGGTGGTCGCCTCTTTCCAGTAACCGCAGGAGTATTGCATGGTGGGGTCGAGCATGCGGCTGAACAGGTCATTGCCGAGATCGTAATGCTCTTTACCAACGATCCAGGCGCGCTTTTTACTCTGCAGGTTGAACAGGCGGGCGGTGGCTATCCGCAGCGTATCCTTCAGGTGGCTGGGCAGCTGTGTTTCCAGGCCCGCCCGCAGGACGTTATTGAAAAAGATATCCAGCCGCTCACACTCCCACCAGCCGTCCATATAGCTCTCGCCAAGACCCAGCGAGCCCTGCTTCAGGACGCGTTTAAAAAAATCGGGGTGTTTAATTTGTAGATCGGAGGATGCCGGGCCGTTGATGGTGATACCCGCGCGGCTCAGCAATTCATTGACGATCCGGAACCAGTCATCATTCCGGATGCTGACTTCTTCTATACACGATGAACTCATAGCTTCTCCATCACCTGATGTGATCAGAATCCATAAATAGCGTAGACGCTCTTTATGGAGAGTGAGAAATTTCACGGCGTGACCCGTGAGGCTAATATCCGACGTAGAACAGAGGAAGGGAGAGGACCCTTGCCGAAAGGCCATCCATGGTAAAACGGGAGCACTCCGGCTCCCGTTAACACTTAATATTTTTAGTATTTATCAGAACGCTTCAGTCAGTATAGGACTGATAGGGTAGTGATTCAACAGGATATTGTTAGCAGGCTAACTAAGTATCCTGTCAGGCCCGGGACGATTCTGCCTGCAGCCTGTCATCCTGCTGTTCTGCGCGCACGTACTGCATCCGATAGCCAAGCGCCGCCAGCACCACGGTTGCTACCATCACGCTGGTGGTGGTAAGCAGCGGGGTGGCAATCAGCCACGACACCATCAGGCTCGCCAGGAAGCAAAGGCCCAGCTGAAGGGTGTTCTGCAGTGCGGCAGCGCTGCCGGTCGCCTGCGGGAAGGGACGCAGGGCCTGCGCCACCACAATCGGGTAGATCGCGCCGTTTGCCACCGCCATCAGGCAGAAGGGGCTCAGCAGCTCAACCAGGCCCACGCCCGGGATAAACCCAACCGCCCAGGTGGCGATCACGCTGAGGGCAAACAGGCCCAGCAGCCACGGCAGCATCTGGTGACCCTGCCATTTCTGCAGCGCGGCACGGCAGCCATAGCCACCAATCAGGAAGGCGATGGTCTGCGGCACGTAGCTCAGGCCGATCGCCGCCGGGCTGTAACCCATATCGCTGAGAATAAACGGCGACCCGGTCAGCCAGGCGAAGAAGCTCGCGGAGCAGGCGGCGTAAATCAGCACATTGCCGCGGTAGGTGCGCGAACGTAACAGCGATAAAAAGGTGACGCGTTGTTTAGGTTGTTCATTTTTCACTGCCGCTGGCTTCAGGCTGAAAGCCGGGATCATCAGCACCAGGGTGATAACAAACAGCACTGCAAAAATCGCCTGCCAGCTGAAGTGGGCAAGGATCCAGCTGCCGAGCAGCGGGGCCAGCGCCGGAGAGAGTCCGACCAGCGGCATGATGGTGGCAAAAATACGGTTAGTGCGCGAAGCCGGGTAGTAATCGGTTACCAGCGCCTGCCAGGTGACCGCTGCGGCACAAACCCCCACCGCCTGGATAAAGCGCAGCACCAGCAGCCAGGTGGCATCCCGGACCCACAGCATACCGAGGCAGCCGAGGGCGAAAATGGCTAACCCTGCCAGCAGTACCGGCTTACGGCCGAAGCGGTCGGACATCGGTCCCCACAGCAGCTGGGCAAAGGCAAAGCCCGCCAGGAACAGGCTCAGGCTGGCGCTGATGGCCGCCGCCGGGGTTTGCAGATCCTCCTGCATGATCGAGAAGGCAGGCAGGTACATATCGGTGGCGAGGAAGCCCAGCACGCTTAAGCCGCCGAGCCAGACTAAAAATCCTTTCCCGGGTGTCATTGTTCTATTCTCCGTTTGGGCGCAGGTTTGGGTAGCCGCTGAGTGTAGGGAGTGCAAACCCGCTTGTGAAACGCTAATATTTGGCGGTTGCATTCAAAAATTTTGCAGGCAGAAAATGTGGTCAGAATATTCTCTTGAAGTGGTGGATGCCGTCGCGCGTAACGGCAGCTTCAGCGGAGCAGCGCAGGAGTTGCATCGCGTTCCGTCCGCCATCAGCTACACCGTGCGTCAACTGGAAGAGTGGCTGGCGGTGCCGCTGTTTGAGCGGCGTCACCGTGACGTGGAGCTTACCCCTGCCGGGATGTGGTTTCTGAAAGAGGGACGGTCTGTTATCAAAAAAATGCAGATCACCCGCGAACAGTGCCAGCAGATTGCCAACGGCTGGCGCGGACATATCTCCATTGCGGTGGACAATATCGTCCGCCCCGAGCGTACCCGACAGATGATTGTCGATTTTTACCGCCACTTTTCGGACGTCGAGCTGCGGGTGTCCCAGGAGGTCTTTAACGGCGTCTGGGACGCGCTGGCGGACGGCAGGGTGGAAATGGCGATCGGCGCCACCCAGGCGATCCCGGTCGGGGGGCGCTATGCGTTTCGCGATATGGGTACGCTGAGCTGGATCTGCGTGGTCGCCAGCCATCATCCGCTGGCCGCCATGGAAGGGCCGCTCAGCGATGATACCCTGCGCAACTGGCCCTCGCTGGTGCGCGAAGACACCTCCCGCTCGCTGCCGAAACGCATCACCTGGCTGCTGGATAACCAGCGGCGGATCGTCACCCCGGACTGGGAATCGTCAGCCACCTGCCTCTCGGCCGGGCTGTGCGTGGGGATGGTGCCGGTGCACTTTGCCCGTCCGTGGATCGACAGCGGCAAATGGGTGGCGCTGTCGCTGGAAAATCCCTTCCCGGATGCGGCGTGCTGCCTGACCTGGCAACAAAACGATATGTCACCGGCCCTGGCCTGGCTGCTGGATTATCTGGGAGACAGTGAAACGATGAACCGGGAGTGGCTGCGGGAGCCAGAGGTACTGACTCCCGGAGAGGATTAACGGCGGTAGTCGCGGAACGGACCGTCCGCGACGGAGCGGCGCTCGATCAGGCGCGGATGCACTTCAATCGACTGGGACTCTTCGCGTTTGTTAACGATACGGTCCAGCAGCATGTTGAAGGCGGTCTCACCCAGCGAATCTTTCGGCTGGTGAATGGTAGTCAGCGCCGGGGTAAAGAAGCGTGCGTTGCGCACGTTATCATACCCGATCAGCGAAACGTCCTGCGGGACGCGCAGGCCCATCTCATCGGCGGCACAGAGTGCACCCATTGCCATAATATCCCCGCCGCAGAAGATGGCGGTCGGACGCGGGCTCTGGGAAAGGATCTGCTGCATGGCGCGGTAGCCGGACTCCGGCTCAAAGTCGCCCTGCACGATCCAGTTTTCCGGCACCGTGATTAACGCCTCTTCCATCGCTTTCATAAAGCCCGCCAGACGCCCGGCCCCGGTGTTGCGCTCCAGCGCCCCGGGGATCACGCCGATTTCACGGTGGCCGCGTTCAATCAGATAACGACCGGCCATGTAGCCGCCTTCGAAGGCGTTATCGATTACCGAGTCGGTAAAGTCGGCCTTCGCTTCGCCCCAGTCCATCACTACCATTGGAATATTGCGGTACTCTTCCAGCATGGTGAGCAGGGATTCCGGGTATTCGGAACACATCACCAGCAGACCGTCGACGCGCTTCTGCGCCATCATCGACAGATAGGCCCGCTGTTTTTCGAGGCTGTTCCAGGCGTTGCCGAGGATCAGGGTGTAGCCTTTCTGGAAGCAGTTCTTCTCTACTGCTTCAATAATTTCTGCGAAATAGGGCGCTTCGCTGCTGGTCGCCAGCAGGCCGATCGATTTGGTGTGATTCACCTTCAGACTGCGGGCCACGGCGCTGGGAGAGTAGTGCAGCTCTTTAATGGCCGCCCAGACGTTGTTGCGGGTCTCTTCCGCAACAAAGCGGGTTTTGTTAATAACATGTGATACGGTTGTAGTGGAAACGTTTGCGCGTTTCGCCACGTCTTTAATTGTTGCCATCAGATGTCACTCCAGACCATATCTAAGCTCCTGAAAAACCAATAGGTAAACGTTTGCCTTCACTCGCCCTAATTGCGCAATTTGAATTGCGGTACGCCGGGAAAACGACACAGGACGTCAGGAGGGGGTCAATGGCCGGTACGCTAATAAATTTAGCGTGGAATTTTGTCTTATCTTGGCCAAAAGGGGAAGAGCAAAAACCGATATCAATCTAAATCCAGCAAGATTTTTACCCTGAACTGTGTAAAAATGAGCAGGCTCACTCTTAATAGGGTGATTAAAAGGAGAAAAATTGATGAGTACCGATCTTAAGTTTTCGCTGATTACCACCATTATTGTTCTGAGTCTGATTGTTGCCAGCGGTCTGACGGCGGCACTGCACTGATTGATGCGGGAGAGGTCAGCTCTCCCTCGTTCCTTCTGCTGATTGTTACGCGCCCTGCAAAAATCTTTTGCCAAATTGTTAACTTCTCATTTTTTGTGATTGGTGTCATGCTTTCGCCTTCATTGTTCTGTGTCGCCTGACGACACGGTGTCTGGAGTTGAAGTATGAGAATTAATTTTCCGCTGCTGGCCCTGGCCATTGGTGCCTTTGGTATCGGCACAACCGAATTTTCCCCGATGGGCCTGCTACCGGTTATTGCCCGGGGGGTAGATGTCTCTATTCCCGCTGCGGGCATGCTGATCAGCGCCTACGCCATCGGCGTGATGGTGGGTGCGCCGCTGATGACCCTGTTGCTGTCCCATCGCGGGCGTCGCAATGCGCTGATCTTCCTGATGGCGATCTTTACCGTCGGTAACGTCCTGTCGGCGCTCTCGCCGGATTACACCACCCTGATGTTGTCGCGTATTCTGACCAGCCTGAACCACGGCGCCTTCTTTGGCCTCGGGTCGGTAGTCGCCGCCAGCGTGGTGCCGAAGCATAAGCAGGCCAGCGCTGTCGCCACCATGTTTATGGGCCTCACCATCGCCAATATCGGTGGGGTGCCGGCCGCAACCTGGATGGGCGAAGCGATTGGCTGGCGGATGTCCTTCCTGGCGACCGCGCTGCTGGGCGTGGTTTCGATGATTGCGTTGTTCTTCTCCCTGCCGGCTGGCGGGGCGGGCGAAAAACCGGAGGTGCGCAAAGAGCTGGCGGTGCTGCTGCGTCCGCAGGTGCTGTCTGCCTTGCTGACCACCGTGCTCGGGGCTGGCGCGATGTTCACGCTCTACACCTACATTGCCCCGGTGCTGCATGACATCAACCAGGCGACTCCGGCCTTTATCACCGCCATGCTGGTGCTGATTGGCGTCGGTTTTTCCATTGGCAACTACCTGGGCGGCAAGCTGGCGGACAAATCTGTGAGCGGCACCCTGAAAGGCTTTTTACTCCTGCTGATCGTCATCATGCTGGCTATTCCGTGGCTGGCGCGTAATGAAGTGGGCGCGGCCGTGGCGATGGTGGTGTGGGGCATGGCGACCTTTGCGGTGGTACCGCCTTTGCAGATGCGCGTTATGCGCGTGGCCAGCGATGCGCCGGGGTTATCGTCGTCGGTGAATATCGGTGCCTTTAACCTTGGGAATGCGCTGGGGGCGGCAGCCGGTGGGGCGGTCATTTCCAGCGGGATGGGCTACAGCTTTGTTCCGGTGATGGGGGCCATTATTGCAGGCCTGGGGCTTATTCTGGTCTTTGCCTCGGAACGAAAACAACCCGAGCCGGTTTGCGCTACCGAATAAAAATAACGCCGAAGGAGTTCCCTTCGGCGTTTTTATTATGCCGCGAAGTTCTTCGCCACAAATTCCCAGTTTACCAGCGCCCAGAAATGCTCGAGGTAATTCGGGCGCGCATTACGGTAATCGATGTAATACGCATGTTCCCAGACGTCGACGGTCAGCAGCGGAATAGCGCGAGTGGTTAACGGCGTTCCCGCATTAGACGTAGAGACGATCGCCAGTGTGCCGTCGGCCTCTTTTACCAGCCAAGTCCAGCCTGCGCCAAAGTTCTTCACCGCCGCATCGGTAAACTTCGCTTTAAATTCCGCAAAGCTGCCGAACGCAGCAGTAATGGCTGCCGCCAGTTCACCCGTCGGTTCGCCGCCGGCATTGGGCGCCAGGCAATGCCAGTAGAAGGTATGGTTCCACACCTGAGCGGCGTTGTTAAACACGCCGCCTTCTGACGTGCGTACGATCTCTTCCAGGGTTTTCCCTTCAAAGGCGGTACCGCCGATCAGGTTGTTCAGGTTGGTGACATAGGTCTGGTGGTGTTTGCCGTAGTGGTACTCCAGGGTCTCCGCAGAGATGTGCGGGGCCAGGGCGTCTTTTGCATACGGTAATGCAGGTAATTCAAACGACATTGCTTCTCTCCTTATTATAGTGATCCATTCAATAGCCCTACTGAATGAAGGGATAGAGTAGCAAATTGAAAGATTATGCAAAAGAGGAACTTACCCCGCAGGCGTACCGGCGGGGCAGGGGATTAACGGAGGGTGTTGGCCTTCATCACGCGACGTGCGCCAACGTAATGACGCTGCCAGTAGTCTTCGCTGAGGGAGGTGATCTGAATGTCCTGGCCGGTACGCGGGGACTGAATGAATTTGCCGTTACCCACGTACACGCCAACGTGATCGGCGGTACCGCGGCCCTGGGTGCGGAAGAACACCAGATCGCCGCTCTCCAGCTCACCGCGATCGACCGGAGAGGCGTCACGGAGGTGGTACATTTCATTAGCGGTGCGCGGAATGCGGAATTTAACCAGATCTTTATAGGCGTAATAAACCAGACCGCTGCAGTCGAAGCCGGTACGCGGAGAGGAACCGCCCCAGCGATAAGGTTTGCCGATCTGGCCCATCAGCTTATTCATTGCCGTTTTCTGCGCTTTCTGCACCCGGACTTTATGCGCTTCGGCAAGAGTCGTGGTCTTGCTGGTTTTTACGCACTGCGCTTTACGCCCTTTACGGGTGGTGCATTTTTCTGTCACAACGCGGGAGGCGGTTTGCGTGGTTCGGCTGGCGTTGCGGGAGGTGGTGCGGCTTTTTTTGCTGGAATGCGTTGACTGTGTTTTAGCGAGGCTTTTTTTGGTGCTGCTCTTTTTACTGGTGCTCTCTTTTTTTGTGGTTTTGCTGGTACTGCTTTTTTTCTTAGGTTCGGTCGCTTTCGCCAGATGCGTTTTATGCGCGGCAGAAGGCCGCGCCTGCTCTGAGGCGTTAGCCACCGGCGTGAATGTGAGAGAAGTAAACAGCAAAGCACAGAGCGTGATCGAGAATTTATTTATTCGCGCCACTGGGCAATCCCCTGGTAATTGCAGGTTATAAATAAACCTGCTTATGATTTACAAAACTCGTCGATTCTAATCTATAAAAAGGCCCAACGTTAATAAACTTTTTGCATCTAAAACTGTGTTTCGTTAGCGAGCGCAAAAAATCACAATTTCGCAGCGGCGTTTTGTGCATTAGGTGAACAAAACCGCAGGTAATCTCGCGATAAGTTAGGTTCTGAATGCATCTTTAAGGGACGCGCGGTAAAATCATATAAGTGACAAAAATGTTATTTTCCGTTGTCGGTCTGAAACGCTACAATGTCAGACGATTGCCGTAACAGAAGTTAAAGGAAGCAAAACATGAGCACTACTATTGAAAAAATTCAGCAGCAGATTGCTGAAAACCCGATCCTGCTGTACATGAAAGGTTCTCCGAAACTGCCAAGCTGTGGTTTCTCCGCTCAGGCGGTCCAGGCGCTGTCTGCCTGTGGCGAACGTTTTGCTTACGTTGATATTCTGCAGAACCCGGATATCCGCGCTGAGCTGCCAAAATACGCAAACTGGCCGACCTTCCCACAGCTGTGGGTTGACGGTGAGCTGGTTGGCGGTTGCGACATCCTGATTGAAATGTATCAGCGCGGTGAACTGCAACAGCTGATCAAAGAGACGGCTGCGAAATACAAATCTGAAGAGCCAGGCGCCGAGTGATTTATCGGGCCCGGTAAATAAAAAAGCGACCACAAGGTCGCTTTTTTTATGCGTTGCTGTCGGCTTCCGGCAGCGGCCAGCCGCCGAGGCGTTTCCAGCGGTTCACAATTTCACAAAACAGCTCTGTGGTGCGCTCGGTATCGTACAGGGCAGAGTGCGCCTGGGTGCCATCAAACTCAATACCGGCGGTAATGCAGGCCTTCGACAGCACGGTTTGCCCCAGCGCCAGCCCGCTTAATGCGGCGGTATCGAAGGTCACAAACGGGTGGAACGGATTACGCTTCAGGGAGGCGCGCTCGGCGGCGGCCATCATAAAGCTGTGATCGAAGGTCGCGTTATGCGCCACCATAATCGCGCGATTACAGTTCTGGTCTTTCATGCCCTTGCGGACCATTTTGAAAATGGCATGCAGCGCCTCATATTCACTGACCGCCCCGCGCAGTGGGTTATGCGGATCAATGCCGTTAAACGCCAGCGCCTCCGGCTGCAGGTTCGCCCCTTCGAAAGGTTCGACGTGGAAATGCAGCGTGGAGTCCGGCAGCAGATCGCCTTGCTCATCCATTTTCAACGTGATGGCGGCAATTTCCAGCAGCGCATCGGTTTTGGCATTAAATCCAGCGGTTTCGACATCAATGACGACAGGATAAAAACCACGAAAACGGTCGCACAGACCGGTAAGTTGAGCGTTATCGGACATCTGGATCTCTTACAAGGGGAAAAAAGCAGTGGGCATTATGGCAAATTTTGCAATGGGATGCAGTAAAACAACGGGCGCATGGCGCGCCCGTCAGGATCAGTTGCCCAGACCGCGACCGGCGTCTTTGGCTTCGATCAGTTCGATTTTGTAACCGTCTGGATCTTCGACAAACGCAATCACCGTGGTGCCGCCTTTAACCGGACCCGCTTCACGGGTGACGTTGCCGCCGTTGCTACGGATACGCTCGCAGGCTTCCGCGGCGTTATCCACTTCCAGCGCGATATGGCCGTAGGCGGTACCCAGCTCGTAGCTATCAACACCCCAGTTGTAAGTCAGCTCAATCACCGCTTCTTCGCTCTCTTCGCCGTAACCGACAAAGGCGAGGGAGTATTTGTATTCCGGGTTTTCGCTGGTGCGCAGCAGGGTCATGCCCAGCACATTGGTGTAGAACTCGATGGAACGTTGCAGATCGCCAACGCGCAGCATGGTGTGAAGTAGGCGCATATTATCCTCTTAGCTTTTTATCATCTTGAACAGAAACGATGTTTTAGTATAGCGGCGAATTGTCGCCGCTATCAATGAAGGGATTATAAAGAAGGATAATCGGTATAACCTTCCGCGCCGCCGCCGTAGAAGCTCTCCGGACGCTGCGGGTTCAGCTCGGCCTTGCGCTCGAGGCGCGCCACCAGATCCGGGTTGGCGATGTAGGCGCGGCCAAAGGCCACGGCGTCAATCAGCCCTTTGTTGATCAAATCTTCTGCTTTCTCTGGCGTATAGGCACCGGCACCGATGATCACGCCCGGGAAAACGTCGCGCACTTTCTGGCGGAAGGCGTCGGTGTAAGGCTCGCCGCCGGCCCAGTCTGGCTCAGACATGTGCAGATAGGCGATGCCGCGTTTGGCCAGCTCTTCAATCAGGTAGAGCGCGTCGGCTTCTTCGTTCGGGCCGTTGTCGACGTTCTGGAAGGATCCGATTGGCGAAACGCGGATCCCGATGCGATCGGCGCTCCACTCTTGTGATACGGCATCAATCACCTCCAGCACCAGACGGGCGCGGTTCTCTACGCTGCCGCCGTACTGGTCGGTACGCTGGTTAGAAGACGGTGACAGGAACTGGTGCAGCAGATAGCCGTGGGCACCGTGCAGTTCGACCAGGTCGAAACCGGCTTCACGAGCATTGGCGACCGCCTGACGAAAATCGTTAACGATGCCCGGGATCTCGTCCAGCTCCAGCGCGCGCGGCGTGGTGGTGTCGACGCGGATCGCATGGCCGTTTTCATCACGCAGGGAGGTGCGGGTGCCCGCATTGAGGGCAGAAGCAGAAACCGGAGCCTCGCCGCCAGGCTGGATGCTGCTGTGAGAGATACGACCGGTGTGCCACAGCTGGACCGCGATGCGACCCTCTTCGGCATGCACGCCGTCGGTGATCTTCTTCCACGCCGCGATCTGTTCCGGGCTGTGCAGGCCAGGGGCACCAGCATAGCCTTTGGCCTGGGCGGAGATCTGGGTAGCTTCAGAGATGATCAGGCCCGAGCTGACGCGCTGGCGATAGTATTCGCCCATCAGCGGCGTTGGAATATCGCCCGGCTCGATGCTGCGCAGACGGGTAAGGGGTGCCATAAAGACACGGTTGGGTGCAACGATCGCGCCCACTTTAAGCGGGGTGAATAATTTTTCGGCTGACATAGTGGCTCCTGAGTAGACCGGTCGTCTAGTAATTAGTGAAATAAAAACGCCTGTTATACGCCAGGCGTTGCAAGAATGTTCTTCACATGGTCCAGTGCGCTCTCCAGCGGCAGCGCGCTGCGGGATATTTTGGCCTGGAGGTTAGCGCCCAGCCACAGGGAATAGAGCACCTGGGCCTGGGTGAGCGGTTCGCCGACGAAGGTCAGTGACTTTTCATCATTCCCTTTCGCCAGTGCCTGTGCCAGCAGGGCGATCACGCCCGTGGCGCCTTTATCCATCGCCGTGCGCATATCTTCGGAAAGATCGCAGACTTCGGCTGAGAGTTTAACCGTCAGACAGCCGCTGATAATGCCCTGAGCACAGAACTGAGCCAGCGTCTCCTGGTAATAAGCCAGAACACGATCGCGACAGTTGCCCTTGCCAGTGGCGAAGTGCGTAGCCAGACGCTGATGGTAGCCCGCATAGTGGCGCTCCAGCAAAGCAACGCCAAACGCCTCTTTGGAGCGGAAGTAGTGATAGAACGACCCCTTCGGCACATCGGCGGTTTTCAGCAGTTCGCTCAACCCCATTCCGGTAAACCCGCGGTGCATGCACAGCCGCTCGCCGGTCGCCAGAAGGTGTTCGCGTGTATCATGTTCAGTATGCTTATTCATGTCGTCAATGTAGTAGACCAATCGGTCTAATGCAAGCGTTAAGTTTGACGGCAGTGGGCGAGCAGATCCATTTGCGGCTGATAGACCGACGTCCGGATGTTCATCATCCCCAACACCGTGGAGAACAGATTGTCCTGCGATACCGTCTCTTTCGCCGCCTGGTCGCGCAGGCACTGCTCGTCAACGCCGAAGTTCTGTTTGTAGTCCTTTGAGAGCCAGAACATAAACGGAATGTGCGTCTGCTGCTCCGGGGCCAGCATATACGGCGTGCCGTGCAGATAGAGGCCGTTTTCCCCCAGCGATTCACCGTGATCGGAGAGATAGACCAGCGCCGTGTTCATCGTTGCCTGACGCGCTTTCAGGGCATCGATGGTTCGACTCACCACGCTGTCGGTATAGAGAATAGTATTGTCGTAGGTATTCATCAGCGCCTGATGATCGCAGTCCTGGATCTCATTAGTATCGCAGGTCGGGGTAAAGCGACGGTACTGCTCCGGGTAACGCTGATAGTAGGCCGGGCCGTGGCTGCCCATCAGGTGGATCACCAGCACTGTATCCTGTTTCAGGCCATCCAGGGTGTCGTCCAGGCGATACAGATCCGCGTCGTCAATACAGGATTTGTCCTTACAGAACTGGTCCAGCTTCCACTGGGTCATGTCGGTGTGCGGGATGCGATCGCAGGCGCCTTTACACCCGCCGTCGTTATCCCGCCACAGCAGGTTGATCCCGGCGTGATTCAGCACATCCATCAAACCTTCCTGATGATGCGCCAGGTCGGCGTCGTATTTTTTGCGCGGCATCCCGGAGAACATGCAGGGCACGGAGACGGCGGTTTCGGTGCCGCAGGAGGAGGCCTGCGGGAAGTTAATCACATTCTCTTTTTTCAGCTCAGGGTTGGTATCACGGTTATAACCGTTCAGGGAATAGTTTTCCGCCCGGGAGGCTTCCCCGACCACCAGCACCAGCACGGTTTTTTTCTGCTGCGCCAGCAGCAGCGGGCCTTTACGCGCATCTTCACCGAGACGGATCAAGGTCTGGTCACCGGCAAACCAGCGCGCCTTGCTGTATTTGGCGATGGCGCTGACGTAGTTGGCCGGGGTCACCATCTTGACGATGCCTTTGTTATTGCGGAACAGCGAGGCATAGTCCTTATAAAAGACCGCTGCCACCAGAACGATGACCACCAGACTTGCGAGAATAGCCGCGAGACGCATTAACAGCGTCTGCCACCATTTACCGGGGCGGATGCGGATCAACGCCAGCACGACGGAAGGCACCAGACCGGCGACAACCAGCCACAGCACCAGCTGCGGGGTGAGCAGCGCCGTGGCCTCCTGAGAGTTGGTCTCAAAGACGTTGACCATCATGTTCTGGTCAATCACCGCCCCGTAGGTGAACATAAACCAGGTTGCCGCCGCGCAGCCGAGGGTCAGCAGCACCAGCAGCGGTTTACGGATCAGGGGGATATTCAGGATGCTGAATACAATAACCCAGCCGCAGAACAGCACCAGCGGCACCGTGAGGGCGAAAAGCACGTCATGCAGCCGGGCGGGAGAGATCACCTGCCAGCTGCGATGAATAAACAGGGCATTCAACAGGGTAAATAAGAGCGCACAGCCCAGCGTAAATTTTGTATCGTTACACTGTAACTTTTTAAGGGTCAGCATCATCGTTAAACCAGATCGTAGTGATGAGGCGAGTATAGGGAGCGAAGATTAGTGAAACCTTAATGCCACAATTCTGTGGTTGACCTCTTGCGTTACCCGGACTTAAGGTCTTCACTTTACTCAATCTTGGGTTTTGGGAGGGTCGTGTGGCTGAACAACTGGAGTTCTTTCCCGTCCAGAGCCCGTGCCGGGGTATCTGCCAGTCTGACGAGCGAGGTTTTTGTCGCGGCTGCATGCGCACGCGGGAGGAGCGTTTTAACTGGCAAGCCTTCAGCGATGCGCAGAAGCAGGAGGTCCTGCGCCTGTGCCGTCAGCGTCTTTTGCGTAAATTGCGCGCAAACAAAGCCCCCGAAACCGAAGAACCGCAGCAACCCTCACTTTTTTAGCGCCGTAAATGCGTATACTCTCCCCAGACTTTTTTTGAGGAAATTGCTATGGTTCAGCGTATTACCCTTGCCCCGCAGGGCCCGGAGTTTTCCCGTTTTGTGATGGGTTACTGGCGTCTGATGGACTGGAATATGTCCGCCCAACAGCTGGTCAGCTTTATTGAAGAACATCTTGAGCTGGGGATCACTACCGTCGACCATGCCGATATCTACGGTGGTTATCAGTGTGAAGCCGCCTTCGGCGAGGCGATGAAGCTCTCTCCCGCGCTGCGTCAGCGGATGGAGATCGTCACCAAATGTGGCATCGCCACCACGGCCAAAGCGGAGCATGCGATCGGCCACTACATCACCGACCGCGACCATATTATCCGCAGTGCAGAGCAGTCCCTCACCAATCTGGCGACCGATTATCTTGACCTGCTGCTGATTCACCGCCCCGATCCATTGATGGATGCTGATGAAGTCGCTGAGGCCTTCCTCGCCCTGCATCAGAGCGGCAAGGTGCGTCATTTCGGCGTCTCCAACTTTACCCCGGCGCAGTTTACCCTGCTGCAATCGCGCCTGCCGTTCACCCTGGCGACCAACCAGGTTGAGATTTCGCCGGTTTACCAGCCGCTGCTGCTGGATGGCACCCTCGACCAGCTTCAGCAGCTGCGCATCCGTCCGATGGCTTGGTCCTGCCTCGGCGGCGGTCGTCTGTTTAATGACGACGCTTTCCAGCCGCTGCGCGATGAACTCGCTCAGGTGGCGCAGGAGCTGAATGCCGAAACCATCGAGCAGGTGGTGTACGCCTGGATTTTACGTCTGCCATCCCAGCCGCTGCCGATTATCGGTTCCGGTAAAATCGAGCGCGTGCGTTCAGCCCTCGCCGCAGAGAAGCTGCAGATGACGCGCCAGCAGTGGTTCCGCATCCGTAAAGCCGCGCTGGGTTACGACGTGCCGTAATTCCGTATTTGTCTGATTTCCCGGTGAAATCATTGCCCCTGGTATAAACTTAAGGGGCAAAAAATAACCGAAGGAGGTCATATGAAGCGTTTTACTCTGGCAGCGTTGACGCTGGTGGTCTGTGCAGGTGCGCAGGCTGCCAGTGAAGAAGTAAAAATGAACCTCGTCACCTCACAGGGGATAGGTCAGTCCATCGGGACGGTGAAAATTACCGAAACGGATAAAGGACTGGAGTTCTCCCCCGATCTTAAAGCCCTCCCACCGGGCGAACACGGTTATCACGTCCATGCCAAAGGCTCCTGCGAACCGGCCATGAAAGAGGGCAAACCGGCCGCCGCTGAGGCCGCGGGCGGACACCTCGATCCCCAGAACACCGGCAAGCATGAAGGGCCGGAAGGGATGGGCCACCTCGGCGATCTCCCTGCGCTGGTGGTGAACAATGACGGTAAAGCTACCGACCCGGTGGTCGCGCCGCGTCTGAAAAAGCTGGATGAGGTCAAAGGTAAGGCGCTGATGATCCACGTCGGCGGGGATAATATGTCGGATCAGCCCAAACCGCTCGGCGGTGGCGGTGAACGCTACGCCTGCGGTGTGATCTGATCGGTCAGGGTGCCCGGAGCGGGCGCCTGTTCCAGCTGGGATAGCGAACAGTGTAGTCGCCAGATCAGGGCTGCCAGCTCCTGCCCGGCCGGTTGCGGATGATGCCCCAGGGTGACGCAGATACGCTGAAGCTCATCAAGGGTGGCGGCCAGCGGCCGCTGCTGTACTCCGCGCTCGCTCATGATATCGCGCAGGAGTGACACGGCGACATCCCGCACCTGCGCCAGCGGATCCGAGCGGGTCTCCCAGCCTCGCAGCTGCCAGACCACATGGCTGCAGTTGAGCAGCACTACCCCCCAGCGCAGCAGCCAGCGGCGCGAGAGCGCATCCTTACTGCTGTTGAGCTGGTTCACATGGTGATACACCAGCGATTCGTAACCATTTTCACTCAGCTGCGGCCTGCGGCTGAGCTGATCGACAAACCCCCGTCGCAGCTCCCGGATATGACGGCGGCTTTTCCGCGCATCCGAGCCCGGCCTGAGTACCGCAAAGGCCAGCCACGTCAGCCCCACGCCAAGAATTTTCGCCAGGTCGTCGTTGAGGAAATCAGCAAAGTCATACACCGGCGGGTTGGTCACTGAAATAAACGACCCCATAAAGACGATCAGCTGCCCCCACAGCCCGGCAAGGGCGGGCATCTGCTGTTTAAGCAGCTGCATGGTGGTCAGCAGCGGAAACAGAAACAGCAGGAACAGCCACAGATCGGAGATTTGCACCATCAGGCCAAATTTGACCACAAAGCTGAACAGCGAGAGCAGGATCAGCGTCCGCAGCAGCAGCGTGAGTGAATTAAAGGGCGAGGCCGCCACCGAGTAGAGCACGCTGCTGATCGCCGCCAGCGTCAGGGCGGCACCCCCGGCATCCCACTGGGCGGTAATGGTCCAGGCGCCCACCAGGCTGAGGGCGCAAAAGGTGCGAAAGCCGCTCCACAGGGCCTCCAGGTTATCGGTATGCCTTGCCAGCGCCGGGCTGCGCGGGACGGCAAACTCGGTCACCGGCGTGGCCGCTTCCACCGCGGCTATCCAGCGGCTGCTGCGCAGATACAGGCGGCAAAAATAGCGCAGCCGCTGCCAGACGGCGCGATGCCGGTAGTCGCCGTCGTCGCCCGGTCTGAGCGGGGCAATAATGCGGGCAACGGTATAAAAATCGGCATCGGGACGGGCGAGGGCGGCGAGCAGCCGATCGATGACTTCCCGGGTATGGGCAGGCGGGTTGGGCCAGTTCAACAGCATGCGGCGCAGGCTGGAGATAGCGCTGGTCATCCGCAGCTGCTGATGGAGCAGATAGTTGAGCAGGGCATTTTGCCGACGAAAGCGGTAGTGGCTCCAGAAGGCCTGAATGCGCAGCAGGTTCATGGTCAGGATCTGAGCGATGACCTTTTCATGGGCCAGACGAATAGCGTCGTTACTGTCGGGCTGCCACAGCAGGCTGGCGTGCTCCAGCAGCCGGGCGTGCATCGCTTTCAGGGCGCTGATAAGGGTGGTGCCGTCGGAGGTGCTGGGCAGGATCATCATCATCACGCCGCCGCTCAGGATGCCGATAATGACTTCGCACACCCGGGCCTGGGCAATATCCCACAGCTGGGTGATGTCGAGAATATTGATCACCGGGAAGGCGATGATCGCCGCGGTGTAACCCGCCAGCTGGAAGGCGTAGGCGACGTTATTGCTGAAGTGGGCGCAGGCCCAGGTGCAAATAGCCAACCACGCCGCCATGCTGAACAGAAACAGCCATGGGTCGTTGAGGGTATGTCCGGCAATGATCAGCGCCGCGGTGGCCCCCAGCAGGCTGCCCGCCACCCGGCCCAGGCTTTTGCTGATCACCCACCCGACGGTCGGGAAGCTAACCACCGCCGCCGAGGTCATCGCCCAGTAGGGTTCATCCAGATTGAGACAATAGGCGACGGTGAGGGCCAGACACATCGCAATCCCGTTGCGCAGGGCATAGCGCCACTGCGCCGGGGTTGCCCTGAGCCACGGAAGGTTGCGCCAGTTCACCGGGCGGTTCCGATGGAGACGGTGCAGGTTGTGCCGGAGACCAGGGTCAGATCCGTCGGCAGCTGGTCAAAGGCGATACGCACCGGGATACGTTGTGCCAGCCGCACCCAGGGAATATTGGGTTTAACGTCAGGCACCAGGCCTGAATCGGTCTCGACGCTTTGATCGTAGATGGCGCGTCCGATACTGGATACATGCCCCTGTAGGGTTCTCGAGCCGCTGTAGAGGACGATCTGCGCCGGAGCACCCTCGCGGATATGTCGGAGTTTGGTCTCTTCAAAATAGCCCACCACGTAAAACGAATGGCTGTCGACCAGCGCAAAGACCGGCTGGCCGGTGGTGGCGTAATCGCCCGGACGGGTGGAAAGATTGGTGACCCAGCCGTCAACCGGGGCTTTAACCACCGTCTGGGTCAGCTGCCACTGGGCCTGCTTGAGGGTCGCTTCAGCCACCGCGACGCTGGCCTGCATCGCTTTGACGTTAATATTGGCGGTATCCAGATCTTCGGCGGAGATATAGTTCCGTGACAGATGGCGGCGGCGGTTGGCTTCGTTATTGGCTTTCGCAAGATCGGACTGGGATTTCGCCAGCTGCGCCTCGGCGTTGAGGACCGCGATGTGATAAGGGGTCTCATCGACAGAAAACAGTACCTCACCCGCATGAACAAACTGGTTATCTTTAACCAGCAGGCTGGTGATAGTGCCGGACACCTGCGGCGTCACGCTGACCTGCTCGGCGCGCACTTTGCCGTCACGGGTCCAGGGCGACTGCATATAATAATTCCATAACCACCAGCCCGCGATTAGCGCCAGGACCAGAACAAGTAATGATGAAAAATATTTGATTGTTTTCATATGCATAGTCACCACACAATCAGCATAGCCAGACCCAGGCATACTGCCAGCACAAACAGCGAAAGATCCATCAGCATGGGATGCCAGATTTCACCGGAATACATCCAGTCGCGCAGTAAGCGGTGGGTGACGAGCCAGATAATAAAACCCAGCATCACCGCCTTGAACAGGGGAGGGAAGTAAACTGAGGCGCCGACAATCAAATCCTGAAGCGGTAACCCCGTGGCGTTAAACGTGAAATTCACGAGCCGGTTCCTTTGCAAAGGGGGAAGTGACCAAAATAGCAGTCGCATAACGCCCGGGGGCGCCTGAACTCAGTGTAAAACAGACGACCATCAAGTTTTAGACCCGTATTGCATTTGTTTTGGCAATATAAATGCTGCACACTATTCTAAAATCAGTATAATAACTTAGCAAGCTAATTATAAGGAGATGAAATTGGAATCGCCACTAGGTTCTGATCTGGCAAGGTTAGTACGCATCTGGCGTGCTCTGATTGACCATCGCCTGAAACCTCTGGAGTTGACACAGACGCATTGGGTCACGCTGCATAATATCCATCAGCTGCCGCCCGACCAGTCACAGATCCAACTGGCAAAAGCGATTGGCATCGAGCAGCCATCCCTGGTACGAACGCTCGATCAACTGGAAGATAAGGGACTGATCTCGCGTCAGACCTGCGCCAGCGATCGTCGTGCCAAGCGAATTAAGCTTACCGAAAAAGCCACACCGATCATCACAGAGATGGAAGCCGTGATCAGCAAAACGCGCGGTGAGATCCTCTCCGGGATCAGCCCCGCTGAACTGGAACTGCTGATCTCGCTGGTCGCCCGGCTGGAAAGCAATATCCACGAGCTACAATCCCGTGACTGACCTTTAAAAAAGCCTTGCGAACGCAAGGCTTTTTCTTTAACGGAACACGACAACCCGGTTACGCCCGGTCTCTTTCGCCTCGTACATCGCCTTATCTGCCCGTTCGACGCACTCTTCCGCACTGGTTTTCGACGACGTGGTGGTGAACACGCCCATACTGATAGTGATGGGCTCGGGAAGCTGGCCCTCCGAGCTGGCTTTGTCGAAGCTGCTCAGTTTTAACCGTATCCGCTCCGCAACCTGACGGGCTGCGTCGGAAGAGGTATGGGTTAACATCAGAACAAACTCTTCCCCACCGATTCGCGCCGCGATGTCCTGTGGCCGTACCGAATCCATCAACAGCCGGGAGACAAACTGCAGCACCTTATCTCCCTGCAGGTGCCCGTAGTTGTCATTAATACGTTTAAAACGATCGAGATCGCTCACAATAACCGAGATCGGGTGCGCCTCTGTTGCCGTGCGCAGCGACTGGTTCAACGCGTCGTAAAAATAGCTTCGATTGTAGAGACGGGTCAGGGGATCGCGTATTGAGTTCTGGTATGACTGTTGATACTTCAGATGCGAGTTACGATACAGATTAAATACGTCATACAGGAGGACGAAAATAATCAGCAGCGTTGCGACGGTTTCAAATAACCGGGCACGATACCAGGAGATATCTTCCGCGTGACCACCCAAATACAACATTCCAAGGGTTGCGAGATAGCAGACACATAAAAAATTCCCGCCGACCCAAAACATATTGCGCACGCGGGTAATAATCATCAGCGTTGCTAATGAAACAACCCAAAAGAGAATTAAGACAATGTTTATCTCCTGTTTCCACAGCAGCATATATTGCCGGGTTTCATTATCAACCAAGTCTATTGATAACAAAGGTGAATAGCTGGAATAAAACCAGGCCAGGGTCACGACCATGCCAGTAAAAAGAGTGGCGCCCACAATGACAGAGAGATGAAACGTCCGTGACAGCGGTCTGCTACGGATAAAGTAAAGCAGGCCCGAAGCGATAAACAGCACCGACATCAACAGATGACGGAAGGTAAAGAAGATCATCGCATCGTTATAGTTGACGACGTTGAACTGGTGCTGGTCGAGCCATGCCGGGTAGCTGGAAAGCGTCCCCGCCATCAGTATAGCGGAGCCGACATAGGCGAAGGCAAAGGCGAGCAGATATAAGCGCTGTCTGTCGCACCAGTACTTCATTACCATAAAACAGGCAATAAAGAGGTGAAAAACCAGTAAAAATATGGTCAGCATCGGAAATAAAAGCGGCGAAAAAGACGAAACCTTTTCTTCAAGACCTATAAAAAGAGAGTGTAAAATCCCGATGACAATAAAGCATCCCAGAAAGAACCGAACATAATTATTATTTATATAACGTCTCATCGCAACCATAGGCATTGTATTAAATTAACAAAGAGATAAAAGGGGTTTGCGAATAATCTCATGAAGGCCGGGGGAATACTTTGCGCAGGAACAAGATAAGCGGATATTAACTATATGCTGGGTGAATGTATATTGTTAATATATTCACGTGAGTGTTGTGTAGGGTAAATGGACGTGATCGTAAGACCACGCCCATAATGTCATTAACGCGGGGAGACGGTCACCTGGCTGCCGTTGCTTGCCAGCACGACACGTTGGCCAGCGGCAAACTTAGTGTTGCCCTGTTTCTGGACCACCATAATGGTGCTGCCGTCATCTTTGCGGATCTCTAACTCAACGCCCTGGGATTTGTTCATCGAACCCTGAACACCCTGACCGGCAACGCCACCGGCTACGGCACCTGCCGCAGTCGCCAGAGAACGACCCGAGCCGCCACCTACGGTGTTACCGAGGAAGCCACCCAGTACCGCACCGCCAAGAGCACCGATCACGTTGTTCTCGTCACCACCCTGAATCTGCACCGGGCGTGCGTTCACAATGGTGCCGTAGGTGACTTGTTGTACCTGTTTCGCCTCAGACGCACTGTAAACATCCCCGGAGAGGGAGCTATCATTAACACAGCCAGCCAGAGTGAATCCAACCAGCGAAACGGCCAGTACACGTAAAATCATTTGAATCTCCTGTTCACCAAAAAACGCTCTATGAGCATCCGTTATGGCTAAATTATATGGCATCAGGTGCCACAGATCCTATTTTCGCCTAAACATTCAGAGAATAGTACTTGATTCTGGCTTAACCAGATATAAACAGGCTCTGACTTCACCCCGCATCCGGTAAGGATAATTCCTGGAATGGCCGTAACGTCCAGCTATTGTTAAAAAGTATTATCACGTCATGGCATTGATGACGGGTTTATGGTGGAGTGGGCCATCAACCCTGTGGAGTAAGGAAAACGGATGAAATCGGGTCGCTATATTGGCGTAATGTCAGGAACCAGTCTGGATGGCGTGGATGTCGTTCTCGCGGCAATCGATGAGAATATGGTGGCACAGCAGGCGAGCCTTAGCTGGCCCATTCCCCCGGAAACCAAACAAGCGATCCTGAATATCTGTCAGGGCCAGCAGCTGACGCTGTCGCAGCTGGGGCAGCTGGATACACAGCTCGGACGTCTGTTCGGCGATGCCGTGCTGGCGCTGATGAACCAGGAAGATCTCCGCCCTCAGGATGTGGTGGCGATTGGCTGTCACGGCCAGACGGTCTGGCATGAGCCGGGCGGCGATGCGCCTCATACCCTGCAGATTGGTGATAACAACCAGATTGTGGCCAAAACCGGGGTAACGGTGGTCGGTGATTTCCGCCGTCGGGATATGGCGCTCGGGGGGCAGGGCGCGCCGCTGGTTCCGGCTTTCCACCACGCGCTGCTTGCCCACCCGACGGAGCGCCGCATGGTGCTTAACATTGGCGGCATCGCCAATCTTTCCTTATTGATCCCCGGGCAGCCGGTACGCGGTTTCGACACCGGGCCGGGGAACATGCTGATGGACGCCTGGATCTGGCGTCAGGCGGGCAAAGCTTACGATAAAGACGCCCAGTGGGCCTGCAGCGGCAAGGTCATCATTCCCTTACTACAAAGCATGCTGTGCGATCCCTATTTCGCCGCCCCGGCACCGAAAAGCACCGGCCGCGAGTATTTCAACTACGGCTGGCTGGAACGCCAGCTGGCGAACTTCCCGGGCCTGGCGCCGCATGACGTGCAGGCCACGCTGGCTGAGCTCACCGCCGTCTCCGTGTCGGAACAAGTGCTGTTGAGCGGCGGCTGCGATCGTCTGCTGGTGTGCGGCGGCGGTAGCCGTAACCCGCTGCTGATGGCGCGGCTGGCCGGTCTGCTGCCGGGTACGGAAGTGACCACCACCGATCGCGCCGGGATCAGCGGCGATGATATGGAAGCGCTGGCCTTTGCCTGGCTGGCGTGGCGAACGGTGGCGGGCTTGCCCGGAAATCTGCCTTCCGTGACCGGCGCGCGTGAAGCCAGCGTGTTAGGTGCTGTTTTTCCAGCCAATCCGCGGCAAAATCAGAGTTAACCGAATTTCGCTTAAAGGCACGATGGGTAGAATGACACGAAAAAACGGGAGGGCGTTCGCGCCCTCCGGGACCAGGAAAGTCTTCGGAACTCACCCATGAAAAAACTGCTTCTTGCTTTTACCCCCTTCCTGCTGGCGAGCTGTAGCGTCTACAACCAGTTTGTTGAGCGTATGCAAACCGACACCCTGGCTTATCAGTGCGAAGAGAAACCGCTCACCGTGAAGCTTAATAATCCTCGTCAGGAAGTCAGTTTTGTCTATGACAACAAGCTGCTGACGCTGAAGCAGGGGATGTCGGCCTCCGGTACCCGTTACAGCGACGGGGTCTATGTCTTCTGGTCGAAGGGCGACAGCGCGACGGTCTACAAGCGCGATCGCGTCGTGCTGAACAATTGTCAGATCGAAAATCCGAAGCGTTGAGATTTTGCAGGGGGCGGCGCACAATAGCGTCACCCATTGTCAATGTCAGCTAACGCCATGTCAGATAACGACGAATTGCAGAACATCGCGCACCTCAGGCGCGAATACACCAAAGGCGGCCTGCGTCGCCAGGATCTCCCCGCCGAGCCGCTGGTGCTGTTTGAGCACTGGCTGAAACAGGCCTGTGATGCCCGTCTGGCCGATCCCACCGCGATGGTGGTGGCGACGGTCGACGAACTGGGTCAACCCTACCAGCGCATTGTGCTGCTCAAGCATTATGATGAGAAAGGGCTGGTGTTCTACACCAACCTCGGCAGCCGCAAAGCACACCACCTCGAAAACAACCCGCGCATCAGCCTGCTCTTCCCCTGGCATATGCTGGAGCGTCAGGTGATGGTCACCGGCACCGTCGAGCGTCTCTCTACCCTGGAAGTGGTGAAGTACTTTCACAGCCGCCCGCGCGACAGCCAGATTGGCGCCTGGGTCTCTAAACAGTCGAGCCGCATCTCCGCCCGCGGCGTACTGGAAAGTAAATTCCTTGAGCTGAAACAGAAGTTCCAGCAGGGCGAAGTGCCCCTGCCGAGCTTCTGGGGCGGTTTCCGCGTCTGTGTCCAGCAGATGGAGTTCTGGCAGGGCGGTGAACATCGTCTGCACGACCGCTTTTTATACCAGCGCGATAATGACGCCTGGAAAATCGATCGTCTAGCACCTTAATCCCCGAAATTTGTTCTCTTAAGCGCTGGTACAACGGGTGTCAGCGCTTTATTCTATGTACCTTTCGCGTCTGGCGAAAAGTCGTGTACCGGCAGAGGTGCAGTCGTTTTATACATGGAGAATTTGATGGCAAGCAGTAACTTGATTAAACAATTGCAAGAGCGGGGGCTGGTAGCCCAGGTGACGGACGAGGAAGCGTTAGCAGAGCGACTGGCGCAAGGCCCGATCGCGCTCTATTGCGGCTTCGATCCTACCGCCGACAGCTTGCATTTGGGGCATCTGGTTCCATTGTTATGCCTGAAACGCTTCCAGCTGGCAGGCCATAAGCCTGTGGCGCTGGTCGGCGGCGCAACGGGTCTGATTGGCGACCCGAGCTTTAAAGCCGCTGAGCGTAAACTGAATACGGCAGACACTGTGCAGGAGTGGGTGGATAAGATCCGCAAACAGGTCGCCCCGTTCCTCGATTTCGACTGTGGTGAAAACTCAGCGATCGCCGCTAACAACTATGACTGGTTTGGCGGCATGAACGTGCTGACCTTCCTGCGTGATATCGGCAAGCACTTCTCCGTTAATCAGATGATCAACAAAGAAGCGGTGAAGCAGCGTCTGAACCGTGACGACCAGGGCATCTCGTTCACCGAGTTCTCTTATAACCTGCTGCAGGGTTATGACTTCGCCTGTCTGAACAACCTGCACGGCGTGGCGCTGCAGATTGGCGGCTCCGATCAGTGGGGTAACATCACCTCCGGTATCGATCTGACCCGTCGTCTGCACCAGAACCAGGTCTTCGGTCTGACCGTTCCGCTGATCACCAAAGCCGACGGTACCAAGTTCGGTAAAACCGAAGGTGGCGCGGTATGGCTCGATCCGAAGAAAACCAGCCCGTACAAGTTCTACCAGTTCTGGATCAACACCGCGGATGCTGATGTCTATCGCTTCCTGAAGTTCTTCACCTTTATGGATCTGGAAGAGATCAACGCCCTGGAAGAAGAAGACAAAAACAGCGGCAAAGCCCCGCGCGCCCAGTACGTGCTGGCGGAGCAGGTCACCAAACTGGTTCACGGCGAAGAGGGCCTGGCGGCCGCGAAGCGTATTACCGCCAGCCTGTTCAACGGTACCCTGAGCGATCTGAGCGAAGCTGACTTCGAACAGCTGGCGCAGGATGGCGTGCCGATGGTTGAGATGGAGAAAGGGGCAGACCTGATGCAGGCGCTGGTGGACTCTGAGCTGCAGCCGTCCCGTGGCCAGGCGCGTAAAACCATCGCCTCGAACGCCATCACCATTAACGGTGAAAAACAGTCCAACGAGGAGTATACCTTCGTGGACAGCGATCGCCTGTTTGGCCGCTACACCTTACTGCGTCGCGGCAAAAAGAATTACTGTCTGATCTGCTGGAAGTAATCGTAAAAGCACAGGGGCATGGGAAACCATGCCCCTTTATTTTTTCAGGGTTGTGGTAAGAAAATGAAGAATATCCTCGCCATCCAGTCCCACGTTGTGTTTGGGCATGCTGGCAACAGCGCCGCTGAATTTCCGATGCGTCGTCTCGGGGCCAACGTCTGGCCATTAAATACCGTTCAGTTTTCCAATCATACGCAATACGGCAAGTGGACCGGTTGCGTGATGCCGCCTGCCCATCTGACAGAGATTGTTCAGGGCATCGCGGAGATCGACAAACTCAAGACCTGTGACGCCGTGCTGAGCGGCTATCTGGGTTCAGCCGAGCAGGGCGAGCATATTCTCGGGATTGTCCGTCAGGTGAAGGCGGCCAACCCGGCGGCAAAATACTTCTGCGATCCGGTGATGGGTCACCCGGAAAAGGGCTGCATCGTGGCGCCTGGCGTCGCGGAGTTCCATGTCCGTCATGCCTTACCGGCCAGCGATATTATCGCCCCGAACCTTATCGAACTGGAGATCCTCTGCGAACATCCGGTAAACAGCGTGGAAGAGGCTATTGCCGCATCCCGGGAGCTGATTGCCATGGGCCCGGAGATCGTGCTGGTGAAGCATCTGGCGCGCGCCGGCATTAGCCCGGACCGCTTTGAGATGCTGCTGGTGACCAAAGACGAAGCCTGGCACATCAGCCGTCCGCTGGTGGATTTCGGCAGCCGTCAGCCGGTGGGCGTAGGTGATGTGACCAGCGGCCTGCTGCTGGTGAAACTGCTGCAGGGGGCAACGGTGCGTGATGCGCTTGAGCACGTCACGGCGGCGGTGTATGAAATTATGATCGCCACGAAGAATATGCAGGAGTATGAACTGCAGGTGGTGGCCGCTCAGGATCAGATTGCGAAGCCGGAGCACCTCTTTAGCGCGACCCAGCTCTAGCATCATAATGCCCGGCGGCGCTGCGCTTGCACGGGCCTACAGGTTTTGTAGGCCGGGTAAGCGCCAGCGCCACCCGGCAAAAAAAATTACTTCAACCCTTCCGCTTCCAGCGCTGCCGCCACGGCAGGACGCTCCGCCATACGCTGCATATACGCGTCAATATGGCTTAACCCTTCCATATTCAGCTTCACGGCCCGCGCCCAGCCCAGAACGGTAAACAGATACGCGTCGGCAATGGTAAAGCGCTGACCGCAAATCCACTGCTCATCTTTCAGCGACTCGTTCACATACTGGAGCTTTTTCTCCAGCAGCGCGCGTACGGTCGGCTTGTACTCTTCCGGCGTATCCGGGCGGAACAGCGGGGTGAAGCCTTTGTGCAGCTCGGTGGCAATGTAGTTCATCCATTCGAGGGTCTTATAGCGGGCGATACTGCCGGTCGGGGCCAGCAGCTGGCGATCGGCAACGCCATCCGCCAGGTATTGCATGATGGCCACCCCTTCAGTCAGCAGGGTGCCGTCTTCCAGCAGCAGCGCCGGGACCTGGCCTTTAGGATTCACCGCGAAAAAATCATCGCCGTTTTCCAGACGCTTTTTCATCAGATCAACACCGTTGAGGGTGAAGTCTTTACCGCTCTCGCGCAGCGTAATATGGGAGGCAAGAGAGCAGGCGCCTGGTTTATAGAACAGTTTCATCGGTCACTCCTGTTTACGTAGGTTTACCCTATGGTAGTGCGGCACAGAATAAAAAAAAAGCCGCTAACGCACAGTTAGCGGCTTCAATTCAGTCGTTTCCCGATGACATTACGCGGCCGCGGTTTTGCTCGCTTTGGCGTTGATGTCGTCGTCCTGAGTCATGCGATTCAGTTTTGGTGCGGTCAGCATCATCAGCACGGCGATAACCGCGGTGGCGATACCAATCTGCAGGAATACGTCACCGTACACGTGCAGAGACAGCAGCGGATCGGTCACGTCAGATGGCACGGCCATCAGGTTTGCGATCTTACCGGCGATGATTGCAGCACCGGCAGTCGTCAGGAACCAGCTACCCATGATGAAGCCCATCAGGCGCTGCGGCACCAGCTGCGCAACCATCGCCAGACCCAGACCGGAGATCATCAGCTCACCGATGGACTGCAGGGCGTAGCTCAGGATCAGCCAGTTTACGGAAACGATACCCGCGTCGCTGGCGAATTTCGCACCCAGCGGCAGCACCAGGAAGGCGCCAGAGCACAGCACCATACCTACCGCGAACTTGTGCGGCATTGGCAGACGGTCACCCATCTTGTTGTAGATAGCGGCCAGAATCGGGCTACCCACCATGATCCAGAACGGGTTCAGGGCCTGGAACTGCTCAGGTTCGAACGCGATGCCGAGGATAGAGTGTTCAACGTTACGGATAGCGAAGAAGTTCAGGGACGTTGGCATCTGGCTGTACAGGACGAAGAAGACAATCGCTTCAACCATCAGGATGAAGGCAACAATCATCTTACGACGTGCTGCGCCCTGCATGGCAAAGGCTTCTTTAGCGAAGATGCAGACGATACCCAGCGCAACCACGCCCAGAACCGCACGCGCGATACCCTGGTTGTGCAGCAGCCAGGTGGCAACGGCAACCAGAATCACCACGCCGACGATGGTCGCCAGCAGTTTGCCCATTTGTACCGGCGCGAAGTCAGGTTTTGAACCGTAGTCCTTAACCCAGCTGCGGCAGAACAGGAAGTTCACCACGGTGATCAGCATTCCGACGAAGCTCAGTGCAAACGCCACGCTCCAGCCGAATTTCGCTGCCAGCCACGGGGTTGCCAGCATAGAGAAGAAGGAACCGATGTTGATGGCCATGTAGTACATGGTGAATGCGCCATCAAGACGCGGATCGTCTTTGTTATAGCAGGTCGAGAGCAGGGAAGATGGGTTCGCCTTGAACAGGCCGTTACCGACAGCGATAGTCGCCATACCCATGTACACCACACCGGCATCATGACCAGACCAGGCAACCAGACCGTAGCCGATCGCCAGAACGATGGCGCCCAGCAGAATTACACGTTTGGTGCCCAGCACTTTATCGCCCAGCCAGCCGCCAATCGCGACCAGACCGTACACCAGAGCACTGAAAGAAGAGAACAGCGTGATGGAATCAGCTTCGGACATACCCAGTTGTTTAACCAGGTAAACCGCCATGATCCCTTGCAGGCCGTAGTAACCAAAACGTTCCCAAAGCTCAATGGAGAAAATGAGATAGAACGATTTCGGTTGTTTGAAAGCGTTAAGACTTACGCTTTCTTCAGCTGGTTTATTGTTTGCAGTAGACACATATACCTCTTTTTTTACATCCCATATTAACGGGGGTGTTCATAGCGTGATGACCGTAGTCCGTCCGCTTTATAGTTATAGTGGGAGGGGAAACGGCGGGTAATGTTCACTATCCTGACCCATCTGGCAAGGTGTTTGTAATAACCTGTTACATATAACTCTCGCGCTATAATGCGCCAGAAACCTAAATGTTATTTAGCGTTAAATTTTACCGTTGCGTCTAAACTGGTTTTTTCCACTATCAGTTAGCGGATAAAATACGCAGGTGGCGATATGTTCTGCTGTAAAAGGGATTGTGCAGTGATATGGGCTAAGTTCTGAAATATATCCGGTCATATCTTCGGGTTATCAGGGGCAGTTTCTTGATGCAATAAGGCTTTATCGGGATTTGCTATACATAAAATTAACACCATGTGAACAGAGTGATCCTGATCACATTTATATAGAAAATTTCGCTGACGAAAAAACAATTAACCTGTTTGATTGTTATATAGCCGCACAATGCGCGAAAGACGAAGTTTGGCTTAGGTTGAAAAACTATGAAAGGTACTATCAGCAGGGAGTCATGCTTTCTGTAAGCAGTTTACATTATAAAAAAACCGTCGGTTGACGGTTTCAGAGGTCGGTTTTCTCTTTATATTCACAGAGATCTTCAATAATACAGGAGCCGCAGCGCGGTTTACGCGCGATGCAGGTGTAGCGCCCGTGAAGGATCAGCCAGTGATGGCAGTCGACCTTAAACTCAGCCGGAACCACCTTCAGCAGCTTCTCTTCCACCTGCTCCACGTTTTTGCCGGGGGCGAAGTTTGTCCGATTACTCACGCGGAAAATATGTGTATCGACCGCGATAGTCGGCCAGCCAAACGCCGTATTCAGCACCACGTTAGCGGTTTTACGCCCGACGCCGGGCAGGGCTTCCAGCGCGGCGCGATCTTCCGGGACCTCGCCACCGTGCAGCTCAAGCAGCATGCGGCAGGTCTTAATCACGTTCTCGGCTTTGCTGTTAAACAGGCCGATGGTCTTGATGTACGACTTGACCCCCTCCACGCCCAGCTCCAGCATCGCCTGCGGCGTGTTGGCAACGGGATAGAGCTTCGCGGTGGCTTTATTCACACTGACGTCGGTGGCCTGCGCGGAGAGCAGGACCGCAATCAGCAGTTCAAACGGCGAGGTAAAATTCAGCTCGGTGGTCGGGTGCGGGTTGTTATCCCGCAGGCGCTGCAAAATGGTTAAACGCTTCTCTTTGTTCATGAGGCCTTCTCAGGGATCCCTTCCTCTACGCTGCGGGCAGCAGCGCGGCGCTTACGTTTCTCATCGATCAGGTATTTTACCGCCAGCATCATGCCGAGGCCAATAAACGCGCCCGGTGGCAGCATCGCCAGCAGGAATGGCGTATCGGTGTGGAACACCTCAATGCGCAGGGCCTTTGCCCACCCGCCCAGCAGCGCGTCTGCGCCGTCGAACAGGGTACCGTTGCCGAGGATTTCACGCATCGAGCCCAGCACGAACATCGCCCCGGTTGCCCCCATGCCGATGGCAAAGCCATCGAGGGCCGAAATCAGCGGGTCGTTCTTCACCGCAAAGGCTTCGGCGCGGCCTACCACGATACAGTTGGTTACGATCAGCGGGATAAAGATCCCCAGCGACTGATAGAGGCCAAAGGCGTAGGCGTTAATCAGCATCTGCACGACGCTCACCACCGAGGCGATGATCATCACGTAGATCGGAATACGAATTTCTGACGGCGTCCAGCGACGCAGGGCAGAGATCGACAGGTTGGTCAGGGTCAGCACCAGCGTAGTGGCAAGACCCAGACCGAGCGCGTTGGTGGCAGTCGAGGTGACGGCCAGCAGCGGACACATCCCCAACAGCTGTACCAGGGCGGAGTTGTTTTTCCACAGACCCTGGACAATAACCTCTTTAACCTGGCTCATGATCACTCCTCACAGGCGGGCAGATTGTTAAGTTGCGCAGGCAGCGTTTGGGCATAGACACCCGCACGTCTAACGGCGTTCACCACCGCGCGGGGGGTGATGGTCGCCCCGGTAAACTGATCGAATTCACCGCCATCTTTCTTCACCGCGAACGCCGGATCGTCACTGCCGTGGATGGTTTTGCCGGCAAAGTGCAAAATCCAGTCGCTTAAGCGGGTTTCGATTTTATCCCCGAGCCCTGGCGTTTCGTGATGCTCGGTGACGCGCGTTCCCAGCACGGTGCCGGAGAAATCAGTGCCGACCAGCAGCTGGATAGCGCCGGAATAGCCGTCTGGCGCGGTAGCTTCCATCACGACGCCCACCGGAGCATCCCCTTTACGGGCGATAAAGATGCGGTGGGTACCTTTGCCTAATGGCGCAGCCTCAGCAAGATAACAACTTTTCTGCAGATCGTTATCGTAAAGCTCCGCCGGGATCACCTGGTCGAACAGCGCCTTTTGCTGACGGGCCGCCTGTTCGTCGATGGTGGATTTGGTCAGGCCGTTGACCAGTGCCGTCAGGCCGGTCAGCACCGCGGCAAAGACCGCCAGCGTCACGCCGTGTTTTTGCATCGTTTTTAACATGGCGAGTCCCTTAGCGATGGCCGTACACGCGCGGACGCGTGTAGTAGTCAATTAACGGTACGGTAATGTTGGCCAGCAGAACCGCAAAGGCCACGCCGTCCGGATAGCCGCCAAAGCTGCGGATCAGCCACACCAGCAGACCGGCCAGCGCGCCGAAAATCAGGCGTCCCCGGTTGGTGGTCGAGGCTGTCACCGGATCGGTCAGAATAAAGAACGCCCCCAGCATGGTCGCGCCGGACAGCAGATGGATCTGCGGGGAAGCCAGAGACTCAGGGGAGAATGCCCAGCCCAGGCCGGAACAGATCGCGAGAGTGACCAGGAAGCTCACCGGGATATGCCAGCGGATCGTTTTCTGCCACAGCAGGAACACTCCCCCGGCCAGATACGCCAGGTTAACCCACTGCCAGCCCGCACCGGCGAGCACGCCGCTGTAGATCGGGTACTGCAGGATCTGCTCCACGCTGTGACCGGCGTGCAGGGAAGTTTTAAAGGTATCGAGCGGGGTGGCCTGGCTGATGCCGTCCACGCCCATTCGCAGGGTGTTCATGTCCGCGCCGCTGGCGGTATGGCCGGAGAAGATCACCTGCAGGGCATCCATAAAGCCTGGCACGGTCGCGGCAATCTCATGCGGCGGCAGCCAGCTGGTCATCTGCACCGGGAAGGAGATCAGCAGCACCACGTAGCCAATCATCGCCGGGTTAAACGGGTTATGCCCGAGGCCGCCGTACAGCTGCTTGGCGATAATCACCGCGAATACGGTGCCGAGCACCACCATCCACCAGGGGGCGAAGGGGGGAATACTGATGGCCAGCAGCAGGCCGGTGAGCAGGGCGGAGTTATCCGCCAGGATTTTGCTCACCGCGATTTTACGCAGTTTGAGGACCAGAGCTTCCGCCACCAGGGCGCTCACACAGCCGAGAACGATCTGCAGCAGCGTACCCCAGCCGAAAAACCAGACCTGAACGGCGATGCCCGGCATGGCGGCCAGACAGACCAGCATCATAATGCGCGATGTCTGGCGCTGGTTGTGGGTATAAGGGGAGCTTGCGATTCTGAAAACCATTTAATCCTCGTTAACTGCCTGCTGTGCTGCTTTCTTCGCCTGAACGCGCGCAATGGCGGCGGCAACGGCCGCTTTGCGTGGATCGTCATTGGCTGCCGGTTCTTCTTCCTGTTGCGCCGCTTTGCGTGCTTTCGCACGGGCAATGGCGGCTTCGACCGCCGCTTTACGCGGATCGACCGGAGCGGGTTCTGCCGGTGTAGTGTCCGGCTGCGCCGCTTTGCGGGCTTTCGCCCGGGCAATGGCGGCTTCGACCGCGGCTTTACGCGGATCGACCGGGGTCTGTTCGATCTGAATATCGTCCGGCTGCGCCGCTTTACGGGCTTTCGCGCGGGCAATGGCGGCTTCGACTGCGGCTTTACGCGGATCGACCGGGGCAGCCTCGGCCTGCGCCTCTTCCGGCGGTACGGCTTTACGGGCTTTCGCGCGTGCGATGGCGGCTTCGACCGCCGCTTTACGCGGATCGACCGGGGCCGGCTCGGCCTGCGTCTCTTCCGGCGGTGCGCCTTTACGCGCTTTGGCGCGGGCGATAGCGGCCTCGACCGCGGCTTTACGCGGATCGGCTTCTGGTTGTGCGGAGCTGGTCTGTGCTTTTTCCGCCTGACGGGCGCGGGCCTCTGCTTTACGTGCTTCGCGCGCGGCAATGGCTTCGCTGTTATCCGGGCGTTCTCCTGCCGGGATCACCACATCCTGCGCGGCGGTAGCTTTCTTCTCGCGCACGCGCGCCAGGGCCGCATTAATGGCGTCCTGATCTTTCGCCGCTGGTTGTACCGCAGCCTTTTTATGGCGCTCCTCGCGGGCGGCTTTTTCGCGCTCAAGACGCTGCTGGCGGGCTTCAAAGCGCGCTTTCGCGTCGGCGGCGCGTTTCTCTTCCTGGGCGATGGCGTAAATTTCGGCCTTCTCGACGCGGAAGTATTGCACCAGCGGAATATTGCTCGGGCAGACCCAAGCGCAGGCTCCGCACTCAATGCAGTCGGCCAGGTTATGGGATTTGGCTTTGTCGTGGATCTGGCCTTTGCTGAACCAGTAGAGCTGCTGGGGCAGCAGATCCGCCGGACAGGCGTCGGCGCAGGCGCTGCAGCGAATGCAGCCTTTCTCTTCCTGCTCTTCGCCCATCTCGCTGACGGACGGCGCCAGCAGGCAGTTGGTGATTTTTACCACCGGAACATCCAGCCACGGCAGGGTAAAGCCCATCAGCGGCCCGCCCATGATCACCATCTGCTCCGCGCTCGGGCAGAACCCGGCCTGGTCCAGCAGATGACGCACCGGGGTGCCCAGTCGCGCCCAGACGTTGCCGGGTCGGCTGACGGCTTCACCGGTCAGGGTGACGACGCGCTCGGTCAGCGGCTCGCCGTCAACAACGGCGCGTTTTACCGCATAGGCGGTGCCGACGTTCTGCATCAGCACGCCGATATCTGATGAGCGACCGCCGTGCGGAACCTGCTTGCCGGTCAGGATCTGGGTCAGCTGCTTCGCGCCGCCGGACGGGTATTTGGTCGGGATCACCCGCAGGCTGATATCGTGGCTGCCCGCCAGCACCGCGCGCAGCATGGAGATGGCCTGCGGCTTGTTGTCTTCAATGCCGATCAGCACCTCTTTCGGCTGCAGAACATGGGCGAGGATGCGGATACCCTCGACGATCTGCGCGGCGCAGTCCTGCATCAGGCGATCGTCCGCGGTGATGTACGGCTCACATTCGGCGGCGTTGATAATCAGCGTCTGGATCTTATCGCCACCGCCCTGCAATTTGTTCCCGGTCGGGAAGCCCGCGCCGCCCAGACCGGCGACGCCAGACTGGTGGATTCGGGAAATAAGATCTTCACGGCTGTGGCTGCGGTAGTCGCTCCAGCCCTCACGTTCGATCCAGCGATCTTCGCCATCGGCGTCAATCACCACGCACAGCTCGGAGAGGGCGGAAGGGTGGGCCACGGTGTGCGGGGCAATCGCCGCCACGGTGCCGGAGGTTGGGGCATGAACCGGGAGCATACGTCCGCGTCCAAAGGTCAGCGGCTGGCCGCGCAACACGCGGTCACCGACCTTAACGCACAGCTCGCCCTCAGCACCGATGTGCTGTTTGAGCGGGATAACAAAACGGTTAGCCAGCGGGATCTGGCGCAGCGGCGTACCGCTGGACTGGGTTTTCATCTCCGGCGGATGAATACCGCCGTCGAAATCCCAGATCTTCTCTTTTCTGAAGGCAGAAAATAACTTAAACATGTTGTTCCACAGGAATATTGCGCACTGGAATGGTCTGAAGATCCCATTTCCAGCTGTCGGTCGTTGTCGCTACCGGGCGTAACTCAATGCACTGGGTCGGGCAGGGGGCGACGCAGAGATTACAGCCGGTACACAGATCCTCAATCACGGTGTGCATGGCGCGCGTGGCTCCGACGATGGCATCCACCGGGCAGGCCTGAATACATTTGGTACAGCCGATGCAGTTGGGTTCATCAATCACCGCCAGCATGCGAACCGGCTCCTGCGCGCTTTCGTCGCCGTCGACCGGCTGCGGGTCAACGTTCAGCAGCGCGGCGATCTTCAGCATCACCGCTTCGCCACCGGGCGCACAGCGGTTAATCTTCTCCCCGCCGTTGCCCACCGCCTCTGCGTAAGGACGACAGCCAGGAAAGCCGCACTGCCCGCACTGGCTTTGCGGCAGCAGCTCATCAATTTTTTCAACGATCGGATCGTCCTCCACCGCGAAGCGGCGCGAGGCGTAACCGAGTATGATGCCAAAAAGCAGCCCCAGAACGCTGATGGCTGCGACGGCGATCCAGATTGCATTCATTACAACTTCACCAGACCACTAAAGCCCATAAAGGCCAGAGACATAAGACCGGCGGTAACCAGAGCGATGGCGTTACCGCGAAACGGTGCCGGGATATCGGCGGCGACCAGACGTTCGCGGATCGCCGCAAACAGCACCATCACCAGCGAGAAGCCGACCGCAGCCGAAAAGCCGTACAGCGCCGACTGCAGAAAATTGTGCCCAAGGTTAATGTTGAGCAGCGCCACGCCGAGCACCGCACAGTTAGTGGTGATCAGCGGCAGGAAGATGCCGAGCAGACGGTATAACGCCGGGCTGGTTTTACGCACCACCATTTCGGTGAACTGCACCACCACCGCGATAACCAGAATAAAGGCCAGCGTACGCAGATAGGTCAGGCCGAGGGGGATCAGGATCCAGGTGTCAATCCACCAGGCGCAGATCGAGGCAAGGGTCATCACGAAGGTGGTGGCCAGCCCCATCCCCATCGCTGTTTCCAGCTTTTTGGATACGCCCATAAACGGGCACAGGCCAAGGAACTTCACGAGGACGAAGTTGTTTACCAGCACCGTGCCGACAAAGAGCAGTAAGTAATCGGTCATTATTCAGCCTGAAATAAAAAAGCCGCCTATTATCGGATAAACCGCGGCAGGCGACAACAGGTTAACTGTAAGGTTTTACGGGTTCACAAAGGTGTTCTTCACGCGTGCCGAACGCTTAAAGTAGGGCACAAACAGCGCGGTCATCAACAGAGGGAAGAGTAACTGACGCACCGCCAGCGCATCGGAGACGGGCGAAAACGCGAAGGCTTTTACGGCCAGTAATACGGAGACAAGCAGCCAGATAATATAGTGTTTAGGCACATTCCGACGACGCTTAAAAAAAGCAATGGTCAGCCAGAGCGTGTAGTACCACATGGCAATCGCAAAGGCGAAAGATAAAAACCACATGACGATATTAACGGTATTTTGCGCGCCCAGCGCTTTTAACGCGTGCGGCGTAATTAATGCCGTGGAGTAAAGTACCAACGCCAGCGACGTGCTTAATAATGCCAGCAGCAGCCAGGCAAGCGGAGCCAGTAACCAGCCGCCAATTCTTTCTCCAGCCTTTGTGGTCATGTTCTCTCCCGAAGTCAGTAACAGCGCGAACTGCAAATTAGCAGGGGCGAGAGTATATAACATTTCCGGGGAATGGCTACCCTCTTAGAGCACGTAACGCCACACCGACTTAGGGACTTCGCCAATGTTGAACAAACGCCCGCCAGAGACCAGCTCTGCGCGGCGATGATCCGCGGCGCGGTACATGCTGATAATCTCCTGGTTATCGCTCAGGCTGTAGTTCAGATGATCAAACAACTTTTCCAGACTTTCGAGGGAATTAATCTTGCGAAACTTTAATAAATAGTCCTGAACGGTCATATTAATAATTTTCCATATAAAAGGCGTGCTACCAAAGGAGTAATTCGGTCGAATAATAAACGGAACAAGAAAGACGTAAACATTTGCCGAAGCGTATCGGCAAAAATAAGAATTTTCTTTACTGGTGAAATCAGGCGTCGGCCGACGCCTGGCGATGAAGGTTAACGCTGTTCATGACGGCTGGCAATATGCAACTGACATCATATGTCACTATTTTTGATCAGTGCATGCGGCTTGGCTTGATTGACGCTATTGACCGGCTCCGGCGGCTGGTAGTTATCGATATGGCTGGCGATCCCCAGCAATATCACCGACACGCCCAGCACAATCCACCCCGCTAACTCGATAATTCGATTAATAATTGTCGTCATGATTCGTTATTTTGTTTTATCCATAAATACAGATTAAGAATTTTACAGCGCAGAATGCCCTTCGGCAAGCGCTTTGCAGTGATGTTTTGCGATTGTATTCAGCGAGTTATAATTGTTAATCAGAAATTACTGATTGCATGTATCGCCTTAAGGCGCGATACCCCGGATTAATCTATTGTGACCGATGAAGAGATGGTGTGAAATAGGCGTGTCAAAAGATGAGAGGCGACTTCATGAGCGATAAAATCCGTGTTGGATTAATAGGTTATGGTTATGCGAGTAAAACGTTTCATGCCCCGCTGATTGATGGCACTCCGGGGATGGAGCTGGCGGCAATTTCCAGCAGCGATGCGACGAAAGTGCATGCAGACTGGCCGACGGTCCCGGTGGTTTCCGAGCCGAAGCATCTGTTTAACGACCCCAATATTGATTTGATCGTTATTCCCACCCCGAACGACACGCATTTCCCACTGGCGAAAGCGGCCCTGGAAGCCGGAAAGCATGTGGTGGTGGACAAACCTTTTACCGTGACACTGTCACAGGCCCGGGAGCTGGACGCGCTGGCGAAAAGCCTCGGTAAACTGCTCTCGGTGTTCCATAACCGCCGTTGGGACAGCGATTTCCTGACCGTGAAGGCGCTGATCGCTGACGGTTCCCTCGGCGAAGTAGCCTTTTTCGAATCCCATTTTGACCGCTTCCGGCCGCAGGTGCGTAACCGCTGGCGTGAGCAGGCGGGCCCGGGCAGCGGCATCTGGTACGATCTGGCTCCGCATCTTCTCGATCAGGCCGTTAACCTGTTCGGTCTCCCGGTGAGCCTGAACGTCGATCTGGCCCAGCTGCGCCCCGGCGCGCAGGCAACGGACTACTTCCACGCTGTCCTGAGCTATCCGCAGCGTCGCGTGGTACTGCATGGTACCATGATGGCGGCAGCGGAATCTGCGCGTTATATCGTGCACGGCACCCGCGGCAGCTACGTGAAGTTTGGTCTCGACCCGCAGGAAGATCGTCTGAAAAACGGCGAGCGCCTGCCGCAGGAGGACTGGGGCTACGATATGCGTGACGGCGTGCTGACTCGCGTCGAAGGGGAAGAGCGGGTGGAAGAGACCTGGCTGACGCTGCCGGGGAACTATCCGGCCTATTATGCCGGTATCCGCGATGCGCTGAACGGTGACGGAGAAAACCCGGTCCCGGCAAGTCAGGCGATCCAGATTATGGAGCTAATTGAGCTGGGGATTGAGTCTGCGAAACATCGCGCGACTTTGTGTCTTGCTTAAAAAAATAAAGCCCGGCATCGCCGGGCTTTTTCTTATCCGCGTGCGACCTTGTCGCGTAACGCCTGCTTCTCGGCAGGGGTTAAGAAGGCCATCTCCAGGCCGTTAATCTGCGCCTGACGGATCTGCTCCCGGCTGAGCCCGGCCAGCGAAGCGGCAACCGTATACTCGTGAATAATATCCACCCCCTGAACCGCCGGATCGTCGGTGTTCAGCGAGGCCATCACCCCATGCTCAAGGAAAGTTTTCAGGGGATGCTGCGCCAGGGTCGCCACTGTGCTGGTCTGAATGTTGGAGGTCAGACAGGATTCGATCCCGATGCGCTGTTCCGCCAGGAAGTCCATCAGGGCACGATCTTCGACCGCTTTTACTCCATGACCGATACGTTCGGCACCCAGCTCGCGGATGGCCTGCCAGATGCTCTCCGGACCCGCCGCTTCACCGGCATGGACGGTAATGTGCCAGCCTGCATCCCGGGCGCGATTAAAGTGGGAGAGGAACAGACTGCCCGGGAAGCCCAGCTCGTCGCCCGCCAGATCCACGGCGGTGATATGGTCCCGGTGCGCCAGCAGAGCTTCGAGCTCCTGCAGGCAGGCGTCCTCCCCGAAGGTACGGCTCATGATGCCAATCAGGCGCGCTTCCACGTTAAAGGTCTTGCAGCCTTCGCGCACGCCGGCAATGACGGCTTCCACCACACCCGCGACCGGCAGCTGATGGGTCATCGCCATATAGCCCGGTGAGAAGCGGAGTTCGACGTAGTGCAGGCCGTTGCGTGCGGCATCCTCAATATTTTCGAAGGCGACCCGACGGCAGGCATCCAGCGAGGCCAGGACTTTTACCCCCCAGTCGAGCTTGCTCAGGAAGCTGACCAGATCCGGCTCGTTTTCCGTCACCTGCACGTGTGGGATCAGTGTCTCAAGGGTCTGTGCGGGCAGGGTTAAATTATACTGACGACCCAGGTCAAGGATGGTCTGGGCACGGATGTTGCCATCAAGGTGGCGATGAACGTCAGTTAACGGGAGGGTGGTATCAATCATGGTCGCACTCTTTATTAGTAGAAGTGCGAGCCATTATACTACAGTTAATTAACCTATAAAAAATGCTGACAAATTCAGATGCCTGCATAATGAAAGGGGCATATAGGGGGCAATCAGCCTAATTTGCTATTTAAAAGCTCCACCTGATCCCGGTCTTTATCACACATCCATTTCGAGTAAACTTTATACACCATACTGGCGTCTGCGTGTCCCATCTGACTGGCGATGAAAGAGGGGATCGCTCCCGCAGACAACAACCAGCACGCGTAAGTATGGCGAGACTGATAAGGAACGCGGCTGCGTATGCTCGCTTTTTTCAAGCCCTGTTTCCAGCTATAACCCAGAGCGTTTTTTGAATAATAGGGATTTGGAACGGCAAATTTTATCACCGGACGAAACACAAACCGTACTTGTTGCCGTTCAGTACTTGCATAAGCCCGATGGTGAAATGTGATTTCTGTGGTCTGGTCAGCGCCGGTCAGGTCAAACTGATCTCTTAGAGCTTCGGGGCAGGCTCCAGCAATGTAATCGTACGTTCTCCAGCAGCCGTTTTGGGCGGTCCGAACTAATCGTAGTTGTTCAGGTTCCGACTAAAGTGAATTTTACCGCTGACCAGATCCACATCATCCCATCCAAGTGCGCAAAGCTCGCCATGACGAAGACCAGCGTAAAATGCCACTTTCCATAGGTTAACGACTGAAGCCGGTAACGCCAAAATGAATCGCTCGTATTCTTCCATCGTGAATGGATCTGGTGCTTTTTTTGGCCGCTTCAAAGACGGAATGTCTTCAAAAGGGCTGTTGGAAATAATCTGGCTACGTTTTGCAAATTTCAGCATGGCGCACAACGTGCGTATCATAAGACAACCGACGGAACCGACAATCACTACTGGATCCTGCGCAACATGGGAGGGTTCACTGATGGGCTTTCCATCCCCAGCGGCTGATTACGTGTCTCAGAGGATGACACCAGAACTCATCTGCAGCGTCGGTATCGACACCCGCATCCTCAAAACGTCATCAGGTTTCGCATTAATCGAACCGGTTACCAAGTTAGTGCAGGGGCAGGTTTTGCTTATCCTGATTGGTGGTCGCACGCAGATTGCGAAACTCAGGCGAAGGGCATTAATCACGAATGATGGCGAAGCGATCGAAGGTGAGGCAACTGAAGAGGTCGAGGTGCTGGGGCGCGTGACGTTTTTCATCAACAGCACAGATGCTGATGACATTCCGTTGTATGAAGCGGTGCGCACCTTTAAATCGTCCAACGGATCGGTAGCGTTATTGCCCAAGGAGTTATGCATCGTAAAGTAAAGGGTGTGATTTCTGAAAGGAGCTACGCAAAACGGGGAAGGTCTGGGGGCACACTGGGGCAAAAAGCATTCTAGGGACACAAACAGGGACAGAAAAATGTCAGTTAATGCGAGATAATGTCATTGCTATGCGTTATGCAACTTGTTGAATAAAATGATAAACATTAATTTTCAACGACATTTAACGCATTAACTGTAATGTGCGAGCTATTATAAAAACAAAACACGTCAAAAAGCTATTTGCGCAATGGATAATTCCGTTGCGCAACAAAATTAAAGTAAAGCGCGGATCCCGGCAATCAGGCGCTCAACCCCCTGTTCAAGCTTGCTGCGCGGGCACCCGGCGTTCAGGCGGATAAAGCCGTTTCCCTCCACGCCGTAGGTATATCCCGGCATGATCGCCACCTTTTGCTGCTCAATCAGCACCTTCTGCAGCGCTTTGTCATCGATATTGAGCGGGTGAAGATCGATCCAGGCCAGATAGGTCGCCTCCGGCGGCTGCCAGTTCAGGGCCGGGAAAGCGGCATTCAGGCTGTCGGCCACATATTGTAAATTCGCCTCCAGATAGCCGCGCAGGGCATCCAGCCAGGGCTCGCCCTGCTGGTAGGCGGCGATATGCGCCACCAGCGCCAGCACCGACGGCGAAGAGAGCCCGTCGCGCCCCTTCAGCGCCTGCAAATACGCCGTGCGGCTGGCCTCATCGCCAAGCAGGCCGTAAGCCCCGGTGAGGGCGGGAATGTTGAAGCTTTTGGAGCCGGAGGTCAGCAGTGCCCATTTGCTCTGCGCCACCTCGCACCAGGGAGTATGTTGATGGTTGCCCCACACCATATCCATATGAATCTCGTCGCTAATCACCGCCACGTCGTGCCGCGCACAGAGTTCAGCCATGGTGGTCAGCTCGTCACGGGTCCAGACCTTGCCGGTGGGATTGTGCGGGCTACAGAGCAGCAGGATTTTGTTCTGCGGCCGGGCCAGCACTGACTCCAGCTCGGCCATATCGCACTGCCAGCCCTGTGCTGCTTTGTGCAGACCGACGGCAACCACCTGACGGTGATTACCCGCAATGGCATTGTAAAAGGCGTCGTAGGCCGGAGTGTGGATCACCACGCCATCGCCCGGGTTCGACCACTGGCGAATCAACTCAGACACCATATAGATCACCGACGGGCCATAGACGATGGCGCTGGTATCAATTTCGCTGTTAAAGCGCTGACGGAACCAGTGGGCCACGGCGGCCAGGAACTCGTCGTTTTTCCAGCGGCTATAGCCAAACACCCCGTGACCGATGCGCGCTTGCAGGGCGTCGAAGATGCAGGGGGCGGTGGCAAAATCCATATCCGAGATGGTAAAGGGCAGCAGATCGGTGGCGCCGAAGCGGTCGGCAATGTAGTCCCACTGGGTACACCAGGTGCCGTGACGATCCACGACGGTAGAGAAATCAAACATGACGTTGGTCCTTAAAATAAAACCCCCTCATGGCGAGGGGGTTGAGGCATCAGGCTTCTACTGTTCGCATCAGGGTTGCCAGCTCGTCTTTCACGGACTGCACCTGCGGGCCGATGACCACCTGCAAATTATGCTGATTTAACTGTACCACGCCGATAGCACGGTTGGCCTTCAGGGCGTTGGTATCCACTTTCGACATATCCGCCACCGACAGGCGCAGGCGGGTAATGCAGTTATCCAGCGAGGTAATGTTATCCGCACCGCCCAGCGCCGCCAGAATGGCTGGGGTGTTATAGCCGGATTTCCCAATCTTACCCGCAACGGCCTGCTCAACGCTGGTGGCCGCGTCGGTATCGCGACCCGGCGTTTTCAGGTTAAAGCGGGTGATGGCGAAGCGGAAGATCCCGTAGTACACCGCGAACCAGATAGCCGCCACCACCGGCACCAGATACCACTTGGTCGACAGGCCGTGCAGGATCCCGAACACCACGAAGTCAATCACGTTGCCGTCGGTATTACCGATGGTCACACCCAGCACCGCCATGGTGGTAAAGCCCAGACCGGTCAGCACGGCGTGAATGAGGTACAGCACCGGCGCCACGAACAGGAACAGGAACTCGATCGGTTCGGTGGTTCCGCCCACCACGCAGGCAATGACGCCGGAGATCAGCAGACCTTTAATCTTATGACGGTTTTCCGGACGGGCGCAGTGGTACATCGCCAGCGCGGCACCCGGCAGACCGCCGAGGAAGGCCGGCATTTTACCCTGGGAGAGGAAGCGGGTGGCGCTCTCGGAGAAACCGTGGGTGGTCGGGCAGCTCAGCTGCGCCTGGAAGATGGTCAGCGCGCCGCTGACGTCGTGGCCGCACACGTCCATCGTGCCTCCCGCTTCAGTGAAGCGGATCAGGGCCACAAGAATATGCTGAAGCCCAAAGGGTAACAGCAGACGTTCGCCGGTACCGAAGATCATTGGGCCAAAATCACCGGCGCTGTTAATGATACGGCCAATACCGGTAATGCCCATGGCAAAGACCGGCCATATCAGCGGAATGATCAGACCAAACAGCCCCATCACCACGAGGGTGATGATGGGCACAAAGCGGGTACCGCCGAAGAAGGCCAGCGCGTCCGGCAGGCGGATATTGTGAAAACGTTCATGAAGCATCCAGATGATCACGCCCGCGATCACGGCCCCGAGGATCCCGGTATCAATAGACTGAATACCAATCACGCTCTGAATGTTGTTAGCCTTCAGGATTGCCGCGTCGGTGGTCGGCAGGATGCCTTTGGCGGTCAGCCAGAAGTTAACCGCCAGGTTCATCACCGCGTAGCCAACGAAACCGGCAAACGCCGCTACGCCTTTGTTTTCGCGGGCCAGCCCCAGCGGGATGGCGATACAGAACATCACCGGCAGGAAGCTAAAGGCAAAGGAGCCGACCTTGCTCATCCAGATAAAGATCGCCTGCAGCACAGGGTTTCCCAGAACCGGGATCAGGGTAACGACATCGTGGCTGCTGAGCGAGCTGCCTATGCCCAGTATGATCCCGCAGAAGGAGAGCAGAGCCACGGGCAGCATAAAGGTCTTACCCAGTTGCTGGAAAAATTCCCATAGCGAGATTTTTTGTGCTGCTTTCGCCGTCATAAAACGACTCCTTTATTGTTAAAATAAGTTTACCTGCCTCAGTGCTGCGAGAAGATAAAACGTTTTATCAAAGTTTAGTGCGCGCTAAATCACATTATCAGGCTTTGGCAGAGAGTATAAAGACAAGGTATTGATAAAACGTTTTACCGATCTCATTATCAGGGAGTCACGCCAACACATGGCTGTAGCGAAAAAGATCACCATCAATGATGTCGCCCTGGCTGCGGGCGTTTCCGTCAGCACGGTTTCACTGGTGCTGAGCGGGAAAGGGCGAATTTCCTCCGCGACGGGTCAGCGCGTCAACGATGCGGTTGAACAGCTGGGATTTGTTCGCAACCGCCAGGCTTCGGCGCTGCGCGGAGGGCAGAGCGGGGTCATTGGCCTGATCGTTCGCGACCTTACCTCGCCATTCTATGCAGAACTGACGGCGGGGCTGACGGAGGCGCTGGAAGCTCAGGGGCGGATGGTCTTTTTACTGCACGGCGGCCGCGAGGCCGATCAGCTGCTCCAGCGGCTCGACATGCTGCTTACGCAGGGGGTGGATGGCGTAATCGTTGCCGGAGCGTCCGGGGTAAGCAATGAACTGTGCGAACGGGCCGCGGAGAAGGGCGTGCCGCTGGTGTTTGCCTCCCGCGCCAGCTATCTGGACGAAGCCGACACCCTGCGCCCGGACAACATGCAGGCGGCACAAATGCTGACCGAACATCTTATTCGCCGTGGCCATCAGCGGATTGCCTGGCTGGGGGGGCAAAGTTCGTCCCTGACCCGGGCTGAACGGGTGGGGGGCTACTGCGCAACGCTGATTAAATACGGCCTGCCGTTCCACAGTGAATGGGTGGTGGAGTGTGGATCCAGTCAGAAGCAGGCGGCGGAGGCAATAAGTATGTTACTGCGCGCCAGCCCCACCATTAGCGCCGTGATCTGCTACAACGACGTGATTGCCATGGGCGCCTGGTTTGGCTTGATCCGGGCCGGACGCCAGAGCGGGGACGGCGGGGTTGAAACCTTCTTTGGACATCAGGTGGCGCTCGGCGCCTTTGCGGATGTGTCAGAAAACGCGCTGGACGATCTGCCCATCGTCTGGGCGACTACCCCGGCGCGGGAGATGGGCTACACCCTGGCAGACCGCATTATGCAGCGGATTGAGAAATCCGACGTGCAGGCCGGGCACCAGATCGTTTCGGCCCGGTTAGTGACGGTGAAGTAGCATCAGGGTTGTGGCGTGAGTGGATTTTGCGCCAGCCGCGCCTCAAGTACCTCGACAAACTTACGCACTTTTGCCGGGATCAGCCGCGAGGTCGGGTAAACGGCCCAGACGGCCAGGGCTTCCGGCTCGGCGTCTTCCAGGACGATCCGCTTAAGCCTGCCTTGCGCCAGGGCGGGCCCAACGTACCAGCGGGACAGGTTGGCGATGCCCATTCCCCCCAGGCAGGCCTCAAAGATCGCCTCAATCGAATTCGCCGAAAATCGCCCCGATACCTTTTGTCTGCTCCGCTGTCCGTCCTGCTCAAACGACCAGTGGGTAGTGTCAGAGGTGGTTAAGCAGCTGTGGCCCGTCAGATCGCTGAGCGCGGTCGGATAGCCGTTCGCCGCCAGATAATCGGCACTGGCGCACAGGTCACGGGGATTATCACACAGACGATGCGCAACCAGCCGGTTGTCCCGCAGCGGAGCGATACGTAACGCCACGTCGATGCCTTTCCCGACAATATCAACCTGCTCGTCGGTGGCAAGCAGATCGACCTGCAGGGCCGGATGCTGGCGCATAAAGTCGGGCAGCATCGGGGCGATGATCCTGCGACCAAAGGCCGCCGAGGCGGTAATGCGCAGCCGCCCGGACAGATGTGCTCCCTCAGGAAACAGATCGGCAAGGGCATTGATTTTATCTTCCAGCAGCGCCTGGGCATGCGGCAAAAAGACCTCGCCGTCGCTGGTCGGCGACAGGGAGCGCGTGGTGCGATGCACCAGCCGAATCCCAAGCTCGGCTTCCAGATTATTAAGGCAGCGCGACGCCGCCATGGCGCTCATCGAAAGCCGACGTGCAGCACCCGCCAGGCTACCCGCTTTTATCGCTTCAACGAACACTTCCACGTCGTCCAGTCTCATTATCTCGTTTCTCGTTATGCTGGCGTATCAAATTACACATCTACACTAATTATCGTTATAGCGCCATAGTCACTCCACATCCTGATAAACAGTAAATTTGGAGTGACGATGAAAAAGATGACAACGGCTTTAGCGCTCAGCAGCCTGTTTTTAGCGAATGCCGTTTGGGCAGACGCCCCCGCGCAGATCCGCCAGCAGGTGCCGGGTTATTACCGCCTGGCGGTGGGGCAAAATGAGGTGACGGCGCTTTTCGATGGCTATAACGATCTCTCGCCTTCGCTTTTGAAAGGGCTCTCAGCCGACAAAATTCGCGGCCTGCTGGCGCAGCAAAAGATTGATGCCGGGCGCATGCCAACCTCGTTTAACGCTTTTCTGGTCAATACCGGTCAGCATCTGGTGATGATTGACAGCGGGGCGGGCCACTGCGTGCCGCAAACCGCCGGGCAACTGATTCCTAATATGGAGGCCTCTGGCTATCGCCCTGAGCAGGTGGATACTATCTTCCTGACCCACCTCCACCTTGACCACGTCTGCGGCCTGAGCGATGCCTCCGGGAAAGCGCTGTTCCCCAATGCCACCGTCTGGGTGCCGCAGGGCGAAGCGGATTACTGGCTGGATCCGGCGAAAGAGGCCAGCGCGCCGGCCAATGCGAAAGAGTATTTTGCTATCGCTCAGCATGCCCTGGCAGCCTATAAAGCGACCGGACACCTGAAAACCTTCGTTCCGCCAGCCTCGCCGATCCCTGAAGTCCAGACGGCCTATGCGGTCGGCCATACGCCTGGCAGCACGGTTTATCGTTTTGCCTCGGAAGGGAAGGCTATCAACTTTATCGGGGATTTGATCCACGCGCCTGCCGTGCAGTTCCCGCACCCGGAAGTGTCGATTCGCTTTGACGTGGATGCGAAAAAGGCCACCGCATCCCGCGGGCAGGAATTTAACGCCCTGGCGAAAGACGGCGAGTGGATGGCGGCAGCGCATCTGGCCTTCCCCGGTATTGGGCACATCACGACCGACGCTCAGGGCTACAGCTGGAACCCGGCAATCTACGGTCCGTATCAACGTGCGGCCGATGTGCCACTGCTGAAGTAAGACGAGGAGATGATAATGAAAAGTTACACCGTAACGGCTTATGGTATTCGTCAGTTCGTCATTGAAGAGGGGGAAGGCGCGCCGGTGATCCTCCTGCACGGTTTCCCGGAAACCAACTACGCCTGGCGGTATCAAATTCCCGTCCTGTCCAGGCACTACCGGGTGATTGCCCCGGATTTGCGCGGCTACGGGGAGACCGATAAACCGGCCTCCGGCTACGATAAACGCAACATGGCCCGGGATATCCGGGAGCTGATGCGCGCGCTGGGCCTGAACAAAGTGGTGCTGGTGGGGCACGACCGCGGGGCGCGCGTCGCGACCCGCTTTGCGAAAGACTATCCTGAGCTGGTGGATCGCCTGGTGGTGATGGATAACGTCCCCACGCGCATCGTGGCGCGGGATCTCAACGCCTCCATCGCCCGCGCCTACTGGTTCTTCCTGTTTCATCTGGTGCCCGATCTGCCTGAAGCCCTGATAGCCGGTCGGGAGCATATCTGGCTACGCCATTTCTTCTCGGACTGGACCTTCGATCCCTCGACCATCAGCGGTGAGGCGTTTGATACCTATGTCCGGGCTTATCAGGCCCCTGGTGCCGTGCGCGGGGCGATGGCGGACTATCGCGCCAACGCCGAGGATGTAGAGCAAGATCTGGCAGACGCGGAGGTTAAAATTGCCTGCCCGGTGATGTCGCTGTGGGGCAATGACTTTCACGCCGTCGGTAAACTCTTCGATATGCAGAGCGTCTGGGCGGAGATGGCGGACGATCTCAGGGCTTATGCCATTGAAGAGTGCGGCCATCTGCCGCAGGAGGAACAGCCTGAGAAAGTGAATGCCCTGCTGATGGACTTTCTGGCCGGCTGGAAAGGATGACCGGCAATAAAAAACCCCTCCGAAGAGGGGGTTTGCGGTTTACTGCTGTGGAACCGCAGGCACCGGCGCAGGAGCCGGAACCGCTGGCGCGGCAGGCTCGTCCGGTACGGCGAGATTCAGCGCCGGAACGCCAAACATGCCGACGAACTCTTCCAGCGGCATTTTCTGCCCGTTCAGCGTCACCTGACCGTTGCTGTACTGCAGGCTGGTGCTGATGACGTTATCTTCCACGGTGGTGATGCGGAACATCTGACCCATCGCCGCCAGGCCTTTCACCTGCTGGCTGGCCAGCTTGCCGGCATCATCCTCGTTATAGCCTTCAAGCTTCGCAATCTGGGTCATGAACTCGGTCGCCATGTCCATCGGGATGGTCAGCTTGCTCTCCAGCGATTTCACGCTGCGATCCACTTCCTGAGCCAGGGTCTGTGCTTCACCCGTGGCGGTGGCCGGATCCTTCAGGAACAGCGACAGGTTGAAGTTGGTCTCGCCTTTGCTGTTTTTCCAGCTCAGCGGCGCGAGGGTCACCACCGGTTCGCCTTTCAGCAGGATCGGCAGGTTGCTGAAGAAAGCCTCTGTCGCTTTCTGTTGATAGAGTGCCGGATTTTCCATCAGCGCTTTATCTGCCAGCAGGGCCTGGCTCTGAGCGCGATACTGCTGGCTGAACTGATGCCAGGCCTGGCCGTCGATATTGCCGATTTTCAGCGTCAGCTTGCCGGTACCCATATCCTGATTCTGTATTTTCAGGCTCTTCAGGCTGTAATCCACCTGGCTGTTGACGCTCTTGCCGTCTTTCGACAGCTCGGCCTTACCGCTCAGGTCCGTGCCTTCCAGCACCGCCATCTCTTTGCCTTCGATGGCGATAGCCAGCTTATCAAGGGTCACTTTTTGATCGCCGATACGCTCGTCAAAGTCGGTAAGACGGCTGTTGCCATCGGTTTTCAGGTTATTGAAGGTGAGCTGCACTTTCTGGCCGTACTCGTTCACCGCATTCACCAGACCGCTTGCCGCTTCACCTTTCAGCGAGAAGCTGTTGCCGTCGCGATCGGCATCGAGCTGGAAATTGCCGCCGCTGAAGGCCACTTTCTCGTCGCCATTCTCGTAATTCAGCGCTTTCAGCGCGAGATCGGTGCGGGTGTCACCGGCATAGCTAATGCGGGTATTGGCCTCAAACGGAGACGCATTCTTCGCCAGATCGAACAGCGGCTTAGAGGCTTCGTTGTTCACCAGCGTCGATTTTACCGAGGCCATGGATGGGATCAGGTTGAAGGTTTTCAGCTGGGCCAGCGGGAAGGGGCCGTGGTCAACCACTTCGTTCAGCACCAGGCTTTGTCCTGGCTGTAGCCATGGATTTTGCGTGCCCGCGACCGGTTTAAGCACCAGCTGCAGATGGCTTTTGAACAGGCCACGCTGGTAATCCTGATAGCTCAGCTCCAGCCCGGCTTCCGGTGCGGTACGCTTAAGCTCGCTATTCGCCTGCGCCACCATCTCTGCCAGATGGCCCTCCAGCTGTTTCCCGGTAAACCAGGCCGCACCCGTCCAGACCACCCCTAATGCAACAATAACGCCTGCAGCTATAACCGATTTCTTCATCGTGATTATCCCTAAAATGAAACCGAGCGGTGAAAACCGCCCGGTGAGGTCATAAGATTACCAATAGCTTAGCAATAATTGTTAAAAAATTCAGCAGGTCACTGGAGCTTGTTGAAAACCCGGGCCAGGCGGCCAACGCCACTGACGCTGACCGGCGAGTCGCTGGCGGCAACAAACGCCGACTCGCCCGGCTTCAGCACCAGACGCTCCTGGCCCTTGCTCAGCACCGCTTCGCCCTCTACGCAGAACAGGATCGCCGCGCTCTGTTGGGCAATCTGCGTGTCGGCGCTGCTGAGGTCGTGCAGCGAGAAGGCAAAATCATCCACCGGGATCGGGAAGTCGAGCTCCGCGCCATTTTTCACCGGCTGGGTTAGCAGCTCAGCGGCCGGTTTGGCGACGAATTTAACGTTAGCCACCAGTTCAGGAATATCAATGTACTTCGGCGTCAGGCCCGCACGCAGCACGTTATCGGAGTTGGCCATCACCTCCAGCGCCACGCCTTTGAGATAGGCGTGCGGGGTTTCAGCGAACAGGAACATCGCTTCACCCGGCTCCAGTTTCACCACGTTCAGCAGCAGCGGGGAGAACAGGCCGCTGTCGTCCGGGTAAAATTCCGAAATCACGCGAATGGTCTGCCACGGCTCACCCTGCTGGCTGTTGAGCGCCGCTTTTAGCACCGCCAGGGCACGGGATTTTTCGTCGCCCTGCATATTGAGCAGGCTGGCGAAGAGGTGGCTCAGGCGATCGGCATCCGGTTTTTCGAGGAAGTGGGCAATGGCGCTGTGCGCCCCGGCCACCGGCTGCAGCAGGGAGACGATTTCAGAGAATTCGCGGAAGGCGTTCATCGCCAGGAACGGCGTCAGGGCGAACACCAGCTCGGGTTTGTGGTTGGGATCTTTATAGTTACGCTCGGCGGCATCCAGCGGAATACCTGCCGCGTTCTCTTTGGCAAAGCCCGCTTCAGAGGCCTGCTTGTTCGGGTGAACCTGAATGGAGAGCGGCTGATCGGCGCACAGCACCTTAAAGAGGAACGGCAGCTCGCCAAAACGATCGGCAACCTTTGCACCCAGCAGCGTGGCTTTATCCGCGTCGATGACCTCACGCAGGGAACGTACCCCGCGGGCATCGTCAATTTTTGAGCTGCTCTTCGGATGCGCACCCATCCACAGCTCTGCCATCGGCAGGTTGTCGGGGTTGGCGATACCGTAGAGATCCGTTAACGCAGTTTTACTTCCCCAGGCGTAGTTCTGCACTGAGTTAATGAGTTTTTGCATTATCAAGCCCTGTTTCAAATGTGGAATTAACTGCCCGTATTAAAGCAATAAACCGGGCGGAAGTAACCTGCGCTCGGAAAAAGTCGTACTAGTCTCAGTTTTTGTTAAAAAATTGTGTAGGATAGGCTAACTCGCTTTTAAGCCGAGCAGCGGAACATCTGCTCTACATAATCAGACCCAAGCAGTAAGTGAGAGATCAATGTCGAATAAACCCTTCCATTATCAGGATCCTTTCCCGCTGGCCAAGGATCAGACCGAATATTATCTGTTAACCCGCGATCACGTTTCTGTCTCTGAGTTTGAAGGTCAGGAGATCCTCAAAGTCGACCCGCAGGCGCTGACCTTACTGGCGCAACACGCCTTCCACGATGCCTCCTTCATGCTGCGCCCGGCGCACCAGCAGCAGGTAGCCGATATCCTCAGCGACCCGCAGGCCAGTGAAAACGACAAGTACGTGGCGCTACAGTTCCTGCGTAACTCCGATATCGCGGCGAAAGGCATTCTGCCGACCTGTCAGGACACCGGCACCGCCATCATCACCGGCAAAAAAGGCCAGCGCGTCTGGACCGGCGGCGGCGACGAAGCGGCCCTGGCCCACGGCGTGTACAACACCTATATCGAAGATAACCTGCGCTACTCGCAAAACGCCGCGCTGGATATGTACAAAGAGGTGAACACCGGTACCAACCTGCCGGCGCAGATCGACCTCTACAGCGTCGATGGCGACGAATACAAATTCCTCTGCATCGCCAAGGGCGGCGGTTCAGCGAACAAAACCTATCTCTATCAGGAGACCAAAGCGCTGCTCTCTCCGGGCAAGCTGAAGAACTACCTGGTGGAGAAGATGCGCACCCTCGGCACCGCGGCCTGCCCGCCGTACCACATCGCGTTTGTGATTGGCGGCACCTCGGCGGAAAGCACCCTGAAAACCGTCAAGCTGGCGTCGACCAAGTACTACGATGGCCTGCCGACCGAAGGTAACGAACATGGTCAGGCGTTCCGCGACGTCCAGCTGGAGCAGGAGCTGCTGGTGGAAGCGCAGAACCTCGGCCTCGGCGCGCAGTTTGGCGGCAAATACTTCGCCCACGACATCCGCGTGATCCGTTTGCCGCGTCACGGCGCGTCCTGTCCTGTGGGCATGGGCGTCTCCTGCTCGGCGGACCGCAACATCAAGGCCAAGATCAACCGCGACGGTATCTGGATCGAAAAACTGGAAAACAACCCAGGCAAGTACATCCCGGAAGCGCTGCGTAAAGCGGGCGAGGGCGAGGCGGTACGCATCGACCTGAACCGTCCAATGAGCGAGATCCTGGCCCAGCTGTCGCAATACCCGGTCTCCACCCGTCTCTCCCTGAACGGCACCATCATCGTGGGCCGCGATATCGCGCACGCCAAGCTGAAAGAGCGTCTGGATAATGGCGAAGGGCTGCCGCAGTACATCAAGGATCACCCGATCTACTATGCCGGCCCGGCGAAAACCCCGGACGGCTATGCCTCCGGCTCATTAGGCCCAACCACCGCAGGGCGTATGGACTCCTATGTGGATCAGCTCCAGGCTAACGGCGGGAGCATGATCATGCTGGCGAAGGGCAACCGCAGCCAGCAGGTGACCGATGCCTGCCACAAGCATGGCGGCTTCTATCTCGGCAGCATCGGCGGCCCGGCAGCGGTACTGGCGCAGGGCAGCATCAAGAGCCTCGAGTGCGTGGAGTACCCGGAGCTGGGCATGGAAGCGATCTGGAAAATTGAAGTGGAAGACTTCCCGGCGTTTATCCTGGTGGATGACAAAGGCAACGACTTCTTCAAACAGATCCAGTCTTCGCAGTGTTCGGCCTGTGTGAAGTAGTTTGAAAACCCGCCGGGTGGCGCTGCGCTTACCCGGCATACATGTTCGGTAGACCGGGTAAGGCGTAGCCGCCACCCGGCACAGCCGGGCAACAAAAAGAGCGCACAAAGCGCCATACCCTTTCCCCGTTCTCATCAATACTTGTTTCTTTGAGCTGTGAGCAATCCACTTCAGTGTTATCAAGGAGAAAGTAATGACCACCTCACGCAGTGAGAAAGATTCGATGGGCGCCATCGACGTCCCGCAGGACAAACTCTGGGGCGCGCAAACCCAGCGTTCGCTGGAACATTTCCGTATTTCCACTGAAAAAATGCCGGTCTCGCTGATCCAGGCCCTGGCGCTGACCAAACGTGCTGCCGCCAAAGTGAACCAGGATTTAGGCCTGCTGGCGGCGGAAAAAGCCACCGCCATTATCAGCGCCGCCGATGAAGTGCTGGCGGGCAAGCATCCTGATGAATTCCCCCTCGCCATCTGGCAGACCGGCTCCGGCACCCAGAGCAACATGAACATGAACGAGGTGCTGGCGAACCGCGGCAGCGAGCTGCTCGGCGGCGTGCGCGGCATGGAGCGCAAGATCCACCCCAACGACGACGTCAACAAAAGTCAAAGCTCCAACGACGTCTTCCCGACGGCGATGCACGTGGCGGCACTGATCGCCCTGCGCGAGCAACTTATCCCCCAGCTGAACGTGCTGAAACGCACTCTTGATGCCAAAGCTCACGCCTTTAGCGATATCGTCAAAATTGGCCGTACCCACCTGCAGGATGCCACGCCTCTGACCCTTGGCCAGGAGATCTCCGGCTGGGTGGCGATGCTCGAGCACAACCTGCGCCATATCGACCATAGCCTGCCGCACCTGGCGGAGCTGGCGCTGGGCGGCACCGCGGTAGGCACCGGGCTCAATACCCATCCAGAATACGCGGTACGGGTGGCTGAAGAGCTGGCGACCATCACCGGACAGCCGTTTGTCACCGCGCCGAACAAGTTCGAGGCGCTGGCGACCTGTGATGCGCTGGTGCATGCCCACGGGGCGCTGAAAGGGCTGGCGGCCTCGCTGATGAAAATCGCTAACGACGTGCGCTGGCTGGCCTCCGGGCCGCGCTGCGGCATCGGAGAGATCGGCATTCCGGAGAACGAGCCGGGCAGCTCTATCATGCCGGGCAAGGTCAACCCGACCCAGTGTGAAGCCATGACCATGCTCTGCTGTCAGGTGATGGGCAACGACGTGGCGGTGAATATGGGCGGCGCGTCGGGCAACTTTGAGCTGAACGTCTATCGCCCGATGGTGATCCATAACTTCTTGCAGTCGGTGCGTCTGCTGGCGGACGGGATGGAGAGCTTTAACGAGCACTGCGCGGTGGGCATCGAGCCTAACCGCGAGCGCATCAGCCAGCTGCTCAACGAGTCGTTAATGCTGGTGACGGCGCTCAATACCCATATCGGCTACGACAAGGCAGCTGAAATCGCCAAGAAAGCGCACAAGGAGGGGCTGACCCTCAAAACCGCCGCCCTGGCGTTGGGGTATCTCACCGAGGCCGAGTTCGACAGCTGGGTCCGCCCGGGAGAGATGGTCGGCAGCCTGAAATAGCTACTCTGCAACGTACAGGTGCAGCCGCGGGATGATCAATCGCAGCGGCTGTGCCTGCGGCTTATAACGGTGCTGAACATTTTCAGCATCGTAATTCAGCAGTTCGCCAATGTCCGGGATCACCGCCCCCCGATCGTCATCATACAAGGCGATCAGCGGCGTCGGGCAGGCGTACTGGACCTGTTTTTGCTGTCCGGCATACCAGACCCGGGCAATAGGCTGCACCTTCACCGGTCGCTTGATCTTCAGCCGCGCCTCCGCCGGCAAGGCGTGAATGGCGGTATATTCTGCCTCCAGCCGCTCCACCCACTGATCCCGCGACCAGGGGGCCACGGCGCGCGGGGACTTCAGGCTTTTCTCCAGCATCGCCAGCACCTCATCGCGGGTGAAGTTTTTGATGATGTGCTTATTGGCCCAGCCGAAGCGCAGGGTGGCGGGGTGGTTGATGACCGTTAACGTGCGATAGGCGTTGAGGGTAATCAAACCCGGCAGCTGGTGATGCACCCACTCAAAGCGGGCGGCGGGGGCCAGGCCCGACTCTTCGGTGACGATTTTTTCAAATTCCGCTTTTAAGGCGTTAATGCCCGCGATCTGGTCCGTGAGCTGGATGCGGTTGGCGGCATCGCTCTGGAGGCAGATCACCCCCGGCAGGCGCACGGCGGCCTTGCTGCTGCGGGTTTCGGACTGCTGCTGAATAAACAGGTGGCGATAGTGTTGCAGCGCCATCGTCAGCGCCTCCTGGCCGAGGTGCTGTTTTACCGCGATGGCGTTGAGCGGATCGTGCTCGGCGCCTTTGGCGACGTCCGGCAGGGAGAAGACGCGGCCCGCCAGTAAGCGGCAGCTTTTCAGATCGTCCGTGAGCCGGGCCAGCGCATGTTCCATCTGGCGAAAGGTTGAGTTCAAGCGTTCAATAAGATCGTAAGTTGCCATAGCACACCACATTAGTTACAACATACTTATTATATAGCACAGCACGCCGGGTCAGGCCAGCGTGCGGTTTAGGTCAGTCAGGGATGGGCAGGGCGATATGATGCCAGACGGGCCAGTTAAAGCAGAACCGGGCCCCGCCGAGCTCGCTGGCTTCGCAGCCGACATCGCCCCCCAGCGCCTGGGCAATAGAATAGACGATCGCCAGCCCGAGGCCGCAGCCGCCGGTAGCGCGGTCCCGGCTCGGGTCGAGACGGACAAAGGGCTCAAACACCCGCTGACGGGCCTCTGGCGCGATACCGGGGCCATCGTCCTCTACCGACAGCGTGGCGCGGCTGCCGTTCAGCTGCAAAGAGATACGCAGGGTGTTATCGCTGTAGCGCAGGGCGTTGTTGACCAGGTTATCCAGCACCCGCTCCATCAAACGCATATCCAGCGCGCCATAGTCGCCGTCCATGCTGTCGATCCGCAGCGTGCGCTGCGGGTTGACGCTTTGCACGTCCTCCACGTAGCTGCGCAGCCATGCGGGCAGGTCCGGGGTGGTGAGCTTGAGCTCGTTCTGGGGACGGTCGAGGCGGGCATAGGTCAGTAGCTCCTCAATCAGCGCCTCAAGTTGACCGATATCGCGGTTCAGGGCCTGCGACTCCGCTGCGGTCAGGTTCTCACTCATCTCCAGCCGGTAGCGCAGCCGCACCAGGGGGGTGCGCAGCTCGTGGGCGATACCGTCGATCAGCTGTTTTTTGCTGGCGATCAGGGCGTTGATGTTGTCCGCCATCTGGTTAAAGGCCACCCCAAGCCGCTCGAAGCTGGACCCGCTGTCGAAGTGGATCCGCTCGGTCAGGTGCCCGTCGCCAAAACGCTGGGCGGCGGCCTCGAGGCGCAGCATGTCCTGCCAGTGGGGGCGCATCCAGATAAACACCGGGAAGGCCAGCGAAATGGCGATAAAGGCCAGCAGGGCGATATCCAGCAGGCGCATCTGGTGCAGGAAGTAGAGGTAGGGCACCGGGCCAACCGCCAGCACATAGTGGCTGCGCGGAATACGCTGGATAAAGGTGTACTGATCGTCCAGCGCGACGATGTCACCGCCGCGAAGTCGCTGCATGGTCGGGGCATCCAGATTGTACTTTTTCAGGGGTTCGATGCGCAGTTTGAATGACAGGTTCAGATCCAGCTCTTTGATGGTCCGCGCCCAGTCGTGAGGGGGGATCTCACGCAGTTCGCTGCGCATCAGATAGAGCGAGCTTTTCATCAAGTCATCCAGCGACTGTCTGCCCGCGCGCTCGGCGGTGAACTTGTAGACCAGCCCGACCAGCATGGTCATCACCAGGAAGCAGACAAACAGCAGGAGGTAAAACTGCACGAACAGTTTTTTCATCGAATATCACCCAAATACCACGCGTTAATGATGCCGCCCGACCAGACGATTCACCTTCTCTGGCGGGACATCGCACACTTTACGCAATGGGCTCCTTCATGGCATAGCGAATATTTAGCGTGTCGCCCTGTTTTATGACGTTCGCTTTAACATGCCAGGCATTTTCGATCAGATCTGAGGTCAGCACGGCTTCAGGTGGCCCGCTGGCTATCACCGATCCGGCTTTCAGCAGGACCAGCCGCTGGCAGTAGTTGGCGGCGAGATTGAGATCGTGCAGCGCCACTACCACCGTAACGGGCAGCTGCGTAATTAAGGTCATCAGTTCCAGCTGATACTCAATATCCAGGTGGTTGGTGGGCTCATCGAGGATCAGCAATCCCGGCTGTTGGGCCAGGGCGCGGGCGATTTGCGCGCGCTGCCGCTCCCCGCCGGACAGCTGCCGCCAAAGCCGGTGGCGCAGGCCGGAGAGTTTCATTAACCGGATCGCGTTCTCAACCGCGCTGTCGTCGGTATCGCTCCAGCCAAAAGGCCCCCTGCGGTGCGGGGTGCGCCCCAGACGGACAATTTGTTCAACGCACAGATCGCCGTCGACCTCGGCATGCTGGGGCACAAACGCCAGCTGTTTGGCCCGCTCCCGCAGGGAGATCTCGTTGAGCGGCGTTCCATCCAGCCGGATATGATGGGCATGACGCGGAAATAGCCCGGCCAGACAGCGCAGCAGCGTGGATTTACCGGAACCATTAGGCCCCAACAGGCCGACGACGTCACCCGTCGCCAGCTCCAGATCGATATCGTGCAGCACTTTCCGGGATTGCAGGGAGACCTGCAATCCGCGTAATGAAATGGTCATACTCTTTTCTCCCGGCTGCGATACAGCAGGACTACAAAAGCAGGTGCGCCTACCAGCGCGGTGACCACGCCGATGGGGAGCACCTGATGAGTGATAAGTGCTCGGGAAACCACATCGGCGAGGATCATGAAGTGACTGCCGATCAGGAAGGTCAGAGGAACTGAACGGCGGTGCCCGGGGCCGCACAGCATCCGGGTTATGTGGGGGATCACCAGCCCGACAAACCCCACCGCACCAATGATACTGACCATCACCGCGGTCACCAGCGCGCAGGTGAGCAGCAATATCATGCGCACGAGGGTGACCGGCACGCCCAAGGTGGTCGAGACGTCATCGCCAAAGGTGAAGGTATCAAGCGTTCGTGAAAAGGCGAAGATCACCATAAACCCGGCCAGCACCACCCCCAGAGCCAGGAGGGCATCCGGCCAGCGAACGCCGCTCAGACTCCCCAGCAGCCAGAACATCACGCTGCGCGACTGCTCCGCATTGGCGGATGTGCTGACAATGTAGGCGGTCATGGCGTTGAACAGCTGGGTACCGGCGATACCCGCCAACAAGATGCGTGGCGGGCTGTCGGTCATGCCATGGGTGATCAGCATGATAAGCCCAAATGCGCAGCAGGCGCCCATAAAGGCACCGCCGCTGATGCCCAGCGTGCTGCCACCCACCCCCAGCAACATGACGCAGACCGCACCCAGCGACGCGCCGGAAGAGATCCCCAGCAGATAGGGCTCGGCCAGCGGATTGCGCAGAATCGCCTGCATCACCAGGCCGCACAGCGCCAGTCCGCCTCCGCTACAGGCCGCCATCAGGGCCCGGCTCATGCGGTACTGCCAGACAATGCCCTCCTCAACCTGCGGCAGCGGCCAGGCTCCCAGCCCGAGACCGTTGAGAATGGCTTTACCCGCATTCGCATACGAAACTGGCATATCCCCGACGGTGGCGGCAAATACCAGCATTAACGGCAGCGTCAGTAACCCGACTGCCGTCAGGCTGTGCTGCCGCCAGCGCGGCACTGTAGAGGGGACGCGGAAAGTCAGTATGCTCATGGTTCAGCCTGAAAGGTCGCCAGTTTTTCACTTATCGCCTCGATGGCATCGACATTACGCAATGAGGGATTCAGTGACATCGCGGGGACGACAATGATGTGTCCTTTTTTTACGGCGGGCAGGTTTCTGGTTACCGGGTCCTGATACAAAAAGGCTTTTTTAACAGCGACATCATCAGCGGGGTAAAGGCGCCGGGACATCTCAGCAATCACGATAACGTCAGGTTGCGCCTGAGCAATGTGTTCCCAGGTGACGGCAGGCCATTCATCATGGGAATCAATAACGTTTTTCAGCCCCAGCGTGTGGCCGATCCAGCCCGGCGCGCCATAGTCGCCCGCCACCCAGGGGTCGCCTTTCAGCCGGCTGCTGGAGAACCAGAACACGACTTTCAGCGGCCTGGTGTGCTGCGCAGCGGCGCGCGCCTGAGCCTTCTGAATACGAAGGGTCAGCGCCTCGTTGAGTTTTTTGCCCTGCGACTGAACGTCGAAAATGGCCGCCAGCTCGCTGATTTCACGCTCGATCTCCGCGATGGAGAAAGGCGTACTGCGCGCCCCGTCGCCATTCGAACTGTCGGTCACGCTTTTGCCGATGCAGTCGGCGGGGGAAACCCAGGTCGGGATGCCAAGCGAAGCAAACTGTTCGCGGGTACCCGTTTCCCCCTGCGGCCCGATATGCCAGTGATATTGCGCCAGCACCAGATCGGGATGTTGAGCGGTGACAGCCTCAAAGGAAGGGGCGTTATCCGCCAGTTTTTTTATTCCCTTACCGCGCTCCGCCAGCGTATCGGGTAGGGGGCCAAACCAGACTGACGTCGCGCTGATTTTCTTTTCGAGCCCCAGCGCCAGCAGGAGTTCTGTCTCGTGTTGCCCGACCGTCACCACCCGCTGCGGGGCGCGCGTGAAGGTCTCCTTAACCCCACAGTTTTCTACCGTCAGCGGATAAACCTGTGCCGCAAAAACCGAATTCGCGAGGGCCGTGAGAACAGACGCCAGTACCATCTTTTTGATTATCACAATCCCATCCCATAATTGTTATGTTATAACATAATACATAATATGCGGATGGGAGCAAAAGATTAATCGCAGAAGAAGGTGTCTGTCAGCGGAAGCAGCCTGCAATGCCCGGCAGGCTGAGGGGGCTAAATATCCCAGGCGTGCGGCGCGAAGAGATAGCCTTTGTTACGTACGGTTTTAATGCGGAAAGGTTCGGTGGCGTTATCCAGCAGTTTCTTGCGCAGGCGGGAGATGGCCACGTCCACGCTGCGGTCCAGGCCATCGTAGCTGACGCCGCGCAGGTTTTTCAGCAGCGCGTCCCGGTCCATAATCTGCCCGGCATGGGTCGCCAGCTCCCACAGCAGATCGAAATCCGCCGTCGACAGCGCCACCTGTTCGCCGGACAGCAGCACCTGACGATTCACCGGATCAATGGACAGGGTGCCAAACCGCAGCGCTTTGTGCGGCGTTAGCAGCGGGGCGGAGGTATCACTGGTGGCCGCAACGCGCTGGCGCAGATGCAGGCGCAAACGTGCGAGCAGCACCGCCGGCGGGGTGGTTTTGAGAATATAGTCGTTAGCACCCATCTCCAGGGACAAAATATGGTTCATGTCGCTATCGAGGGAGGTCAGCAGCACAATCGGGCCCTGCCAGCGGGCACGCAGATCCCGGCACAGGGTCATGCCATCTTTACCGGGTAACATAATGTCCAGCAGCACCAGATCGGGATTTTCCCGCGCCACTACCTCTTCAGCACGGTCTCCACGGGCTTCGACGATGACCTCCATATCATGTTTACCCAGATAAGCGGCAATCAGCTGGCCCACTTCGGGTTCATCCTCAACGTATACGATCTTGTTCATAGCAAGTCTGTGTCTGCGGAAAACGCCAACATACACCGCAGAACCTTAACCTTCCATTAATCGTTCGCAAATTATTGCCGTTCCGTTATGCTGCCCGGCACTGTTAGTGAGTTGTTAAGGGAAAAAGGATGGGGTTGTTTATAAAAGCGGCGATAGGCGCGCTGGTGGTGCTACTGATAGGGATACTGGCCAAAACCAAAAACTATTACATAGCCGGGTTGCTCCCGCTGTTTCCGACCTTTGCCCTGATTGCCCACTATATTGTCGCCTCTGAGCGCGGCATCGAGGCGCTGCGCGCCACCATCATCTTTGGGATGTGGGCGATTATTCCGTACTTCCTTTATCTGCTCTCGCTCTGGTACTTCGTCGGCGTGATGCGTCTGCCCCTGGCGCTGGGCGGGGCGGTGGTTTGCTGGTGCCTCAGCGCCTGGGTATTAATCTTCTGCTGGGGCCGTTTTCACTAACGTAACGGCCGCCCGCCGTCGACGCCAAACGACCGGCCGGTAACGTAGCAGCTGGTCAGGATGTAGTCGATTAAGTCGATCACCTCTTTTTCTCCGGGGGCGATCTTCATCAGCGATTTATTCAGCGCCTTCTGACGATAGTCGGCATCGTCGTGCTCGTTAAACAGGATCAGCGACGGGGCGATGGCGTTGACCTTCACTTCCGGCGCCAGCTTGCGGGCAAACGAGCGGGTCATGTTATCCAGCGCGGCTTTGCTGGCGGCATAGGCAATGTGCTTATCGCTGCCGCGCTCTACCACATAGTCGGTGAAGTGGATGATGTCGCTGGCCGCATGGCCGTGCCCGCGCAGCAGATCCTGCAGAGCATGGTTTAGCAGGTAGGGCGCGTGAACGTGGATCTGCAGCATGCAGGAGAGCGTTTCGCTGAGCGAGTTGTCAGGCGTTTCTGGCATCCATGCGCTGGCATTATGAATGATGGCGCGTAATGCAGGGGTCTCGGCTTTTACGCGCTCTGCAAAGGCCAAAATACCCTCGTCGGTGGAAAAATCGGCCTCAATGCAGGTCGCACCCGCCTCGCACAGGGTGGCGATAGCAGGATATTTTGTCCGGTAGCTGACAATCACCGGCTGGTGAAGATTCAGAAAATGGTGGGCAAGCGCGAGACCGATGCGACGGCCTCCGCCAGTAATCAGGATCGGGAGCGGCTTTGCGTGTCCCATCGTATTCTCCTTAACCGTTCGACGATGGGATAACTCGCTTATCCCATCAGCATCCACGTTGCCGGTAATGCGGCAACCAGTAACATTCCAATCAACACCATTTCACGGCGTTTCAGCGCGTGTTGCAGCTGGTGCGTGCGACGGGCATAAATAAACACCAGCAGCCCCGGCGCATAAAGTACCACGGAGAGCAGCAGATGCATCGGGCCGGAGGCATAAAGCAGCCATAAGCCATAAATACAGGCTCCCATTCCCACGACGTTGTGCATCGGGCGGGTGGCTATTTTTAACAAATATGCGCCCACCAGGAAATAGGGTACCAGAATCATCTCAGAGGCGATGGTTAACAGCGTGTTATAGTCCGAACCTGTGAGCCAGATCAGCACCAGACAAACCTGCACGCTGATATTGGTCAACCACAGCGAGGCGGAAGGCGCATTGTTCTTGTTCTGACGGGCAAACAGACGAGGAAACGCCTTATGCGTCGCGGCCAGGAACGGCACCTCTGCCGCCATAATGGTCCAGCTCAGATAGGCCCCACATACCGATACGATCAGACCGGCGGCAATCACCACTTCGCCCCAGGAACCCATCATTTTGACCATCAGGCCCGCCATCGACGGGTTACGCATCTCCGCCAACTCAGGACGCGCCACCACGCCTAAGGAGAGCAGGGTGACCAGCAGATAGACCCCCAGCGCGGCCAGTACCGCCAGCAGCGTGGCGCGACCGACGTCCTGTTTATTGCGCGCCCGGGCCGAGACCACTACCGCGCCCTCCACCCCGATAAAGACCCACAGGGTGATGAGCATGGTGTTTTTCACCTGCTCCCAGACCGGGACGCCCAGCGCCACGCCGGTAAAGTCCAGGCTAAACACATCGAGACGAAACGCGATAAACGCCAGCACGATAAACAGCCCCAGCGGCACCAGCTTCGCCAGGGTGGCGACCAGGTTGATGCTCGCCGCGGTCTGCACGCCGCGCAGTACCAGGAAATGGACGAACCACAGCAGCACCGAAGATCCGACGATGGACTGCCAGGTATTGCCATCGCCAAACAGGCGCAGTTCAGGCGTATCGGTAAAGAAACTCAGCGCAGAAAAAACGATCACCAGATAGGAGACGTTGGCGATCACCGCGCACAGCCAGTAACCCCATGCGGAACAGAAACCCACCAGCTCACCAAAGCCTTCGCGGGCGTAGGTGAAGATGCCGCCGTCGAGATCGGGACGGATGCGCGTCAGCAGCAGCATGGCAAAGGCCAGCAGCAGGATCCCGGCGCCGGTGATGCCCCAGCCGATAAGCAATGCTGACGGGCTGGCAACGGCAGCCATATTCTGCGGCAGACTGAATACACCTGCACCGAGCATGGAGCTTAAAACAAGCGCAGTTAAAGCGCTCAGGCCAAGTTTCTTTTCCATTGGCTTCCTTTTTAAAAAGGGTCAGATCCAGAATAATTATTTCGTCGAAACGCATAATAATGGTGGATCACACTAAGGCGCGGGATTTTACGGAGTGTGACGAAGGCATGCAATCAGGAAGGGCGGAATTCTGCGTAAAAAGCCAAAAAAAAGGCGGCATTACGCCGCCTCTGTGTATCTGTTTACTTATTTGTACAGGTCGGCGCTGATGGTCATGTTATTACCGCGTTCCTGCCACTGGCGGGTGATGTGGTAATACTTGGCCCCTTTCTTCGCCGCACGCTTTGCCACCTGGTAGGAGATTTCGGTCATGTTGCCGTAGTTACCGGTGAACTTGATGCTGTCGAACGGAATCATCTGCGCGGCAGTGGCGTTGTTCAGCTCTTCAATTTTGGTGCCGTCGTTGAGGGTAACGCTGTAACGGCCGCCCTGAGTGGTTTGGGTCTCAAAGAAACGGCCCACACCGGCAGCGGAGGCGCCTGGCGCTGCGCTGGTCGCTACGCCCGGGATCTCGACTTTCTTCGCTTCTTCGCCGCCTTTGGCAATGGCCGCGCGGCCAGCATCAGAGTTAGCCGGGATGGCATCAGGGCTCTGGATCACACGTTTTTTGGCGTCTTTCTTGTAGACGTAGGCGGTGATCCGCTGGTTGCCGCCCTGGTTGGCATCAATCTGACGAACGATGAAGAAGGCGTCAGCCCCTTTCGCTTTCGCGGCTTTGGTGATGGCGTCGTTCACTTCCGGCTGGCTGCGGTAGAAGCCCTGAATGGTGACGGTATCAAACGGCTCAAGCATAACGGCCTGCTCTTTCGGCAGCTCCATCACGCCGTTGATGACGCGGTTTTTCGGCACTTCCGCTTTCGGGGCATTCTCCTTATACAGCGCAACGGTCACGCGCTGGTTGCCGCTGCTGCCGTATTCGGAGTTATCCACGACGTAGAATGCGGCAGCGCCCTCTTTATCGGCGCGTTTGGAGGCGGCATTAACTGCATCGCCAATGGCGTTAAAACGACCTACGATCGTAACGTGATCGTAAGGTTTCGTTGCAGCCGCTTGCTCCGGCGTTAACTCTGTTGCGGCATTGGCAGACAGGGCGGTCGCAGCAAGGAGTGCGGACGCCAGGAGAGTGTTCTTAAGCTTCATAAAAATAATCCTTCGCCTTACGCAAACCAGGTACTGGTGTAGTTGTTAATTTGAAAACGTTGTTGATTATTGCATTTAACACCTGTCGCTGTCTGCGCGATTTTTCGCGACCGGTGCGGAGTAAGTCATCAAAATATATAACCTTTAGTGATATGTTGAAAAAACACGCGTTTGACCAGTAAAACTAATAAAGCATATGACTTTCACAAGTTGATTTAATGTTAATAAGTTGTTTCTTGCTGGGGCTATATCGTGTTTTTGCCGCTTCGCCTGAGCTAAACATCGGCCCTGGCGGGGAAATAAAGGTAGATATGCCTGTCTGAGACGCCGATCGCTTATTTTTGACAGTTAAAGTCATAAATAGTGTTTTCTTGCTGTGGATCACAGGCGGTATTTTCAGTAGGTTATAGAAAGTTTGTTACTGTTTTATTTTCTGCGGGTAAACGTGCGTGGCAGGTTAAGGCTGTCACTGCCGGCGTATACCCGTGATGAACGTTCGACAAACCATCATCAAAAACCGATGGAAGGGATTACTATGCGTATTGGGGTACCAAGAGAACGGTTTGCCAATGAAACCCGCGTAGCGGCGACACCAAAAACGGTGGAACAGCTGCTTAAACTGGGTTTTACCGTCGCGGTTGAAAGCGGCGCAGGCAAGCTGGCAAGTTTCGATGACGAGGCGTTTATTCAGGCTGGCGCAGAAATTGTAGACGGCGCTAACGTCTGGCATTCAGACATCATTCTGAAGGTAAATGCGCCGGAAGAGAATGAAATCGCACTGCTCAATCCGGGCACCACGCTGGTGAGCTTCGTCTGGCCGGCACAAAACCCGGAGCTGATGGAGAAACTGGCGGCACGCGGCGTGACCGCGATGGCGATGGACTCCGTGCCGCGCATCTCGCGTGCGCAGTCGCTGGATGCCCTGAGCTCGATGGCGAACATCGCGGGCTACCGTGCCATCGTCGAAGCCGCGCATGAGTTTGGTCGCTTCTTTACCGGGCAGATCACCGCGGCGGGTAAAGTTCCCCCGGCGAAGGTGATGGTTATCGGCGCAGGCGTTGCCGGGCTGGCCGCCATTGGCGCAGCCAACAGCCTGGGCGCTATCGTCCGTGCCTTTGACACCCGTCCGGAAGTGAAAGAGCAGGTGCAGAGTATGGGCGCCGAGTTCCTTGAGCTGGACTTTAAAGAAGAGGCAGGCAGCGGCGACGGCTACGCAAAAGTGATGTCCGAAGCCTTTATCAAAGCCGAGATGGCGCTGTTCGCCGCTCAGGCGAAAGAGGTGGACATTATTGTCACCACCGCATTGATCCCGGGTAAACCGGCGCCGAAGCTGATCACCCGCGAGATGGTCGACTCCATGAAGGCCGGCAGCGTGATCGTCGATCTGGCCTCGCAAAACGGCGGCAACTGCGAATATACCGTCCCGGGCGTGGTTACTACCACCGCCAACGGCGTGAAGGTGATCGGCTATACCGACCTGCCGGGTCGTCTGCCTACCCAGTCCTCCCAGCTGTACGGTACCAACCTGGTCAACCTGCTGAAGCTGCTGTGCAAAGAGAAAGACGGCACCATCACCGTTGATTTTGACGACGTGGTCGTGCGCGGCGTAACCGTGGTTCGCGAGGGTGAAATTACCTGGCCGGCACCGCCGATTCAGGTTTCCGCGCAACCGCAGGCGGCAGCCAAAGCCGCTCCGGCACCGAAAGAGCCGGAAAAACCGGCTTCGCCGTGGCGTAAGTTTGCCTTTATGGCGCTGGCGATCGTGCTGTTTGGCTGGCTGGCGGACGTCGCACCGAAAGAGTTCCTGGGGCACTTTACCGTCTTTGCGCTCTCCTGCGTGGTGGGTTACTACGTCGTCTGGAACGTCTCCCATGCGCTGCATACGCCGCTGATGTCGGTCACCAACGCCATCTCCGGGATCATCGTGGTCGGGGCATTACTGCAGATTGGTCACGGCGGCTGGGTCAGTTTCCTCAGTTTTATCGCGGTACTGATCGCCAGTATCAATATTTTCGGTGGCTTCACCGTGACTCAGCGCATGCTGAAAATGTTTCGTAAGGGATAAGGGTTAACTTATGTCTGGAGGATTAGTTACCGCTGCATACATTGTTGCTGCGGTCCTGTTTATTTTCAGCCTCGCGGGGCTTTCAAAACATGAAACGTCGCAGCAGGGTAACAACTTTGGTATCGCCGGGATGGCGATTGCGTTGATTGCCACGATTTTCGGGCCGGACACCGGCAACGTTGCGTGGATCCTGGTGGCGATGATTATCGGCGGCGCCATTGGTATCCGTCTCGCCAAACGCGTTGAAATGACCGAAATGCCGGAACTGGTAGCGATCCTGCACAGTTTCGTGGGTCTGGCGGCGGTGCTGGTAGGCTTTAACAGCTACCTGTATCACGAGCCGGGGATGGAGCCGATTCTGGTGAACATCCACCTGACCGAAGTGTTCCTCGGGATCTTCATCGGTGCGGTGACCTTCACCGGTTCTATCGTGGCGTTCGGCAAACTGCGCGGCAAGATCTCCTCTAAACCGCTGATGCTGCCAAACCGCCACAAGTTGAACCTGGCTGCGCTGGTTGTCTCCTTCGTGCTGCTGGTGGTGTTCGTACGCACGGACAGCGTGGGCATGCAGGTGCTGGCGCTGCTGGTGATGACCATCATCGCGCTGGCCTTCGGCTGGCACCTGGTGGCCTCCATCGGTGGGGCAGATATGCCGGTGGTGGTTTCAATGCTGAACTCCTACTCCGGTTGGGCGGCAGCGGCGGCGGGCTTTATGCTGAGTAACGACCTGCTGATCGTGACCGGTGCGCTGGTCGGCTCGAGCGGTGCGATCCTCTCCTACATCATGTGTAAGGCGATGAACCGTTCGTTCATCAGCGTGATTGCCGGGGGCTTTGGTACCGACGGACAAACCTCCGACGGTGACGAAGAGGTGGGTGAGCATCGTGAGATCAATGCCGAAGATACCGCTGACCTGCTGAAAAATTCGCACTCGGTGATCATCACCCCGGGCTACGGCATGGCGGTAGCGCAGGCACAGTATCCGGTTGCGGAAATCACCGAGCGCCTGCGTGCCCGCGGCATCAAGGTGCGCTTTGGTATTCACCCGGTTGCCGGGCGTCTGCCGGGCCACATGAACGTGCTGCTGGCGGAAGCGAAAGTGCCTTACGACATCGTGCTGGAGATGGATGAAATCAACGACGACTTCTCCGACACCGACACCGTGCTGGTGATTGGCGCGAACGATACCGTGAACCCGGCGGCGCAGGACGATCCGAAGAGCCCGATCGCCGGTATGCCGGTTCTGGAAGTGTGGAAGGCGCAGAACGTTATCGTCTTCAAACGCTCCATGAACACCGGTTATGCCGGCGTGCAGAACCCGCTGTTCTTCAAAGAGAACACCCACATGCTGTTTGGCGACGCCAAAGCCAGCGTGGATGCGATCCTGAAAGCGCTGTAATACGGCGTTACGCACCCTAAAAAAACCGCCCCACCGGGCGGTTTTCTCATTTCTGCAGGCTGCTCGCGCTCACTGTCTATACTTTCCTTTTTTGCGTAAAGGGAGAAGGGACATGCAGTTTTTGTCACGTTTCGATTTTTTGACCTTAATGATGACCCCCAGATTCTGGATTGGCTTTGCCACCGTGACGGTGGTAACCCTGCTGATCTACTGGCTACTGAAACGCCTCATCACCTTTGTCCATAAGGGCATCACCAACTGGGGTGATAAACATCCCGCTACCCACAAGATGCATTTTATCCTCACGGAAATACTCAACAGAACCAGCCGGGTTCTGCTGTTTGTGGTGGCCTTTCTGTTTAGCCTGCGGTTTGTCGAACTGCCGGATCGCCTCTATGGCGCCCTGAGCCATGCCTGGTTCCTGGTGCTGGCGATTCAGGTGGCGCTGTGGATGGATCAGGGGGTGGTCTCCTGGCTCCGGCACGTGATGCTGGCACCGGGGAGCCATAAAAACCCTGTCACCCTGGTGATCACCGGCATGATCCTGCGGGCAATTGTCTGGTCAGTGATGCTGCTGTCGATTCTTGCCAACGCGGGCGTCAACATTACTGCGCTGGTGGCAAGCCTTGGGGTGGGGGGGATTGCCATTGCGCTGGCGGTACAGACCATTCTCAGCGACGTCTTCGCCTCGCTCTCGATAGGTTTTGATAAGCCCTTCGAGATCGGGGATTTTGTGGTGTTTAACGACGTTGCCGGGACGGTAGAGCACATTGGCCTCAAAACGACGCGTATTCGCAGCCTGAGTGGGGAACAGATTGTCTGTGGGAATGCTATCCTGCTTCAGCAAACCCTGCATAACTACAAGCGTATGCAGACCCGTCGTATCGTCTTTACCTTTGGCGTGGCCAGCGATACGCCCCCGGAAAAGCTGCGGGTTATTGGCGATAACGTGAAGAAGATCATTACGGATATCGGCGAAACGCGTTTTGACCGTGCCCATCTGCTCGGGTTTGATAAGGACAGGCTTACCTTTGAAGTGGTACATATCGTCAACACGGCGGACTACAACAAGTACATGGATATCCAGCAGGAGATCAACATCCGTATTCTGGAGAGCCTGAATGATGAAGGGGTGAAACTGGCCTTGCCAAGCATGGTGCTGCATGCGCCCTGGATGAAAGAGGGCGAAGGCATGCAACAGTCGCCTCAGCCCGCCATCGAGAGCTAAAAAAAAGCCCGCCGTTACGGCTAATGCCGATCGTTTAAGGATCGGTTGACCGATCCGGTGGCTGGTGTAAAAAGGGTTCCATGTTTATCATGGAGCCCTTTTTAAATGGAACTTTCCCAGGCCCTCGGCATTATCAATCTCACCGCCCCCGAAGAGGTCCAGAGTCTTGCCGACCTCCTTCCTCCCGACCTTATTCAGCAGGCCTTTTCCCTCACTGACACGGTGACGTTGCGTAAGCGCAAGCTTCCCCTTGAGTCCATGGTCTGGCTGGTTATTGGCATGGCGATATTCAACAACAAACCCCTGTCCCATATCGTCAACCTGATGGACATTGTTGACCGGACCGGGAGACCATTCACCGCACCCAGCTCCGTGATTGCCCGCCGTAAAACCCTGGGTGAGGATGCCATCCGGGTGCTGTTCGGGCTCACGCAACAGCACTGGCATGAGGAAGCCCGGCACCCGCACTGGAACGGCCTGACGCTCAATGCCGTTGACGGCGTGGTCTGGCGCACGCCCGACACACCGGAAAATGCCGCAGCCTTCGCGAAAGCCGGCAATCAGTACGGAGAAAGTGGCTGTCCGCAGGTTCGCATGGTGTGCCTGATGGAGCTGAGCAGCCATCTGCTGCGGGCCAGCGTGATGGACCGCTATGATGTCAGTGAAGTGCGGCTGGCCGCCGGACTGGCGAAGCAGGCTCCGGATAACAGCGTGACGCTGTTCGACCGAGGCTTCTGGTCAGCGGGCCTGCTGCATGACTGGCATCAGACAGGTGAGAACCGCCACTGGCTGCTGCCGCTGAAGAAGGGAACGCAGTATGAAGTGGTGCGCAGGCTGGGTAAACAGGATGAGCTGATAATGCTGAAGACCTCGCCGCAGGCAAGAAAGCAGTGGGAAGGCCTGCCGGATGAACTCACCGTACGGCTAATCAGCAGGAAGGTTAACGGCGTGGAGCGTCAGGTTGTCACGTCGATGACGGATGCGATGCGTTATCCGGCAGCAGACATTGCTGAGCTGTATAAGCACCGGTGGGAAATCGAGCTGGGGTACCGTGAGGCAAAGCAGTACCTGTGCGGCAACCGCTGGACGCTGAGAAGTAAATTACCGGAACTGGTGAGGCAGGAGCTGTGGGGAATACTGCTGACGTACAACCTGGTGCGGTATCAGATGGTGAAAATGGCGTTCAGCCTGAAAGGGGATTACCTGCCGTATCAGCTGAGCTTCAGCGGCTCGGTGGCAGAGATACTGCGGTTGTTAATCGGGCTGCCGTGGTCTTCACCGGGAGCCATCCCGGGTCACCTGAAGCACTTCTACAGTAACGCCGCGATGCTGAAACTACCAGGGAAGCGGGAGCGGAAATATGAGAGAGAAGTGAGACCAAAAAGGTCCAAATACCCCTTTAAAAACAATGCTGGTCACCTTAAGTGACCAGCATTAGCCTCACGGCGGGCTTTCTCATGGCTAATCGTCTTCGTCGTCGTCCAGCTCGACCGGGGTCTGATACTGGTCCGGCTTAATGACCAGCAGGTCGCAGCGCAGGTGATCGATAACCTGCTCCGCGGTATTGCCGAGGAAGGCGGCAGAGATACCGGTGCGGCCAATCGTGCCCAGCACCACAATACCGGCTTGCAGATGCTCTGAAAGGTCCGGGATCACCTCTTCTGGCAGGCCTTTCTCGACGTGGGTCAACTTCTCATCAATACCGAATTTTTGCCGCAGCGCTTTCATCGCCAGCAGATGCTGGCCGCGAATGGCGTCGTTATACACGCTGGGATCAAATTCCGGGAGTTCGATGGCAATGTTAATCGGGGTAATCGGGTAGGCGCCCACCAGGTGGACTTCGGTATGGTTGACCTGCTCGGCCAGGTGTAGCGTCTCTTTCACCAGCTTTTCGTTCAGAGCATTGTGGTAGTTCTCTTCGCTGGCGAGATTTACCGCCACCACCGCTTTGCCGCCTTCCGGCCACGGCTGGTCTTTCACCATCCACACCGGGCACGGGCATTTACGCAGCAGGTGCCAGTCGGTCGGGGTAAAGATCACCGCTTCCAGCTTGTCGTGCTGGTGGGCCATCTTCAGCAGCAGGTCGTGCTCGCCGCTCACCACTTCCTGGATGATGGCTTCAAACGGACGGTTGTGCCACACCACTTTGATCTCAATGGGCACACCGGCATCAAGATAGAATTTTGCCTGCTCGCGGATCCACGCGGTACGCTGGCTGATCACTCCCTGACGCATAGCGGTGCGTTCGTCAGGCGACAGAAGGGTGGTCATTTCGTAAGAAAAGTCATATATCGGCAGAAACGCTTTTATCCTGCCACCAATCCGTTGATGTAAATAGACAGCTCGTCGTAACGCCGGTTGATCGTCCTGATTAGGATCGATGGCCACCAGCATGTTTTGATACTTTGCCATACAGGTCTCCTTACTACTGTCACCACAGTCTGTAATTAAAAGAGTAACCTATATATCTGAAATGAAACAGAGGGGAAGATTTGCCAGATCAATAAATCAGTAAAATTATCGATCTGGCAGGGGAATCGGAGACGTTTATGCCACGTTACGTGAATGGCCCGCCAGCACCGCCAGCGCTTCACCGTTTTCGATGGTGATATATTTCCCTTTTACCGCCAGCATGCCGCTTTTCTGGAAACGACCCAGCAGACGGCTGATGGTTTCAACGGTCAGGCCCAGGTAGTTACCGATATCGCCACGGGTCATGGTCAGACGGAACTCACGCGGAGAAAAACCACGCTCGGCGAAACGACGGGACAGGTTATAGATAAACGCGGCCAGACGCTCTTCGGCATTCTTTTTGGACAACAGCAGGATCATGTCCTGATCGCCTTTGATCTCACCGCTCATCAGACGCATCATCTGCTGGCGCAGGTTAGGCATTTTGCCTGACAGATCGTCCAGAGTTTCAAACGGGATTTCGCAAACCATTGAGGTTTCCAGCGCCTGAGCGAAGCTCGGGTGGTTACCGGTGCCGATCGCATCAAAGCCCACCAGATCGCCCGCCAGGTGGAAGCCGGTGATCTGCTCGTCGCCCTGTTCGGTAATGGTATAGCTCTTGATGGTGCCAGAACGGATAGCGTACAGCGATTTCAGTTCGTCTCCCGCTTTAAACAGCGTTTGCCCTTTCTGAATCGGCTTTTTACGCTCGATAATATTATCAAGCTGATCCAGCTCGTGCTCATTCAGGGTGAACGGGATACAGAGCTGGCTGATGCTGCAGTCCTGACAATGGATAGCACAACCGCCAGACTGAATGCGTCGAATAATTCGCTTTTCCGGGATCATAGGTTTGCTCAAGCCTTAATTGATATTGGTCAATTTTAACATCTTTTTGGACCCTACGTAAGCCTGGTAAACCATCAATCAGGACAAGAAGCGTGAATGCGCCAGCATCTTCTTGAAATTCCACAAATTAGCTGCGGACTTTATCGCTAACTTAAGGAAAATTAAGCACTAAAAGCCTGGAACTACAGCAATAAATAGCCCTCGTGACGCAGCAGCCACTCTTTGCGCTGCACCCCGCCCGCGTAGCCTGTCAGGGTGCCGTTGCGACCAATAACGCGGTGACAGGGCACCACAATACTGACCGGGTTTGACCCGTTCGCCGCACCCACGGCGCGCGCTGCGCCGGGGCGACCAAGCTGTTCCGCCAGCTGGCCATAATGCATCACCTGGCCGCAGGGAATGGATCGCAACGCCTGCCACACTTCACGCTGGAAGGGGGTGCCAGCCGTGGCGGTCGGCAGAGTGTCGATAATGCTGAGATCGCCCTCGAACCAGGCGGTCAGCTTATCGCTAAGCCCGCCCGGATTGCTGGCGCTGATGCGCTCGTAGCCCTGCGCCCGGTAGTGGATATTCAGCAGTTCCACCATCCGGTTGCTGTGCTCCTCCCACTCCACGGCGCGCAGGTTAAATTGCTCGTCCGCAATCACCCACAGCGGCCCCAGCGGGGTAGCAATTTTATCTTCGAGTAATCTCAGCATTGTGCTCTTCCTTAATTCAGTCGCGGGTACACTCCCGGCCCAATGGGCAGGCCGACAAGATACCACGCCACCAACATGAGCAACCATACTCCTAAAAAGATAAGCGGATACGGCAGCACCAGCGAATAGTAGGTACCCAGTTTGGCCTCGGGCTTATAGCGCTGCAGGAAGCCTAAAAACAGCGGTACGAACGGCGACACCGGGGCCAGCGGGATCACCGATGAATCCGCCACGCGGAACAGGATCTGCGCAAACGCCGGATGGAAGCCGAGCAGCATAAACATCGGCACGAAGATAGGGGCCAGAATCGACCAGATGGCCGATCCGCTGGCGATAAACATGCACAGCAGGGAGGAGAGCAGCGCCAGGCCGACGAAGGCGGGCACGCCGCTCAGTCCGGCGGTTTCCAGCAGGTCGGTCAGGCCCACCGCCATAAACTTGCCCATGTTGCTCCAGTTGAACATGGCGACAAACTGCGCCAGCGGGAACACCATCACGATAAACCCGGCCATCTCTTTCATCGGCTCGATCATCAGCTGGGGCAGATCGCCCTGACGACGCACTTTTCCGGTGGCGATGCCGTACGCCAGCGACACCACAAAAAAGAACAGGATGATCAGCGGCACGATGCCTTTAATAAACGGCGAGGGCAGTACGGTGTGCTGGACCGGATCGCGCAGAATGCCGTTCTCCGGCACTACCATCAGGGCGATGGCGGCGATAAACAGCAGCGATACCCCCCCGGCAACGCGCAGCCCGCGGCGCTGCTCCGGCGACAACGCATCCAGCTTCTCGTCGCTGCTGCCCTGCCACTTGCCCAGACGCGGCTCAACGATCCTGTCGGTGATCAGCCCGCCGACAACAGTCAGCACAATCACCGAACTGGCCATAAAGTACCAGTTGTCGATCACGCTGACGTGCATCGCGGCATCAATGGTTTTGGCCGCTTCGGTGCTGATGCCGGAGAGCAGCACGTCGGTGGTGACGATCAGCAGGTTGGCGGTAAAACCGCACCCGACACCGGCAATGGCCGCCAGCAGGCCCGCCACCGGATGGCGTCCGACGGCGAGGAAGATCAGCGCGCCCATCGGCGGCATGATGACCAGCGCCGCATCGGACGAGATATGGCTGAAGAAGGCGATAAACAGCACCATATAGCTGGCGTAACGCGCGCTGACGTGAGAGGCCATTTTCACCATCAGGGCAGGCAGCAGGCCGGAACGTTCGGCAAGGCCGGCACCCAGCACCAGGGCCAGGATCGCCCCCAGCGGGGCAAAGCCGCTGAAGTTTTTAATCACATTAGGTAAAAACCAGTGCAGCCCTTCAACGCTCAGCAGATTTTTGACAACGACCATGCTGCCATCGGCCGGATTGCGGGCGCTGACGTTAAAGGCCGACAGCACGGCGGTAGCTGCCGCCAGGATCACAATCAAATAAACGAAAAGCAGGAAAGGGTGCGGCACTTTATTGCCGATCCTTTCAACCCAACCATAGAGCTTACCGGTAGGAGAATGCGAAGGTATGGATGACATACTCATGGGCGTTCCTCGGGAGTGTTGTGTTGTTGTGTTTTATTATTTTAAAGGTGACGGTGTCACGTTTTCTGGGATCGGGCAGACGTACGGTTTTTCGGTTACTTGTTGCGTAAACTCCTCGCGGCAGGCGGCCAGCAGCGCCGGATCCCGCAGCAGCGCCAGCGCGGTGGCTCCCATCACTTTACCGGCCAGCAGCATCCCCTTATGGGCGATGGAGGTGCGGCCCTGGGCCACCAGCTGCCAGGTGTGCAGCGGCGTGCCGACGGTAAAGCAGGGGCTGAAGCACTGGGCTACCGGCATTTTCCAACTGACGTCGCCCACGTCGGTGGAGCCCGCCAGGACGTTATCAGTAATGGCATACGGGGCCACCTCGTCCACCAGCAGGGTCTGCTGATGGCGACGGGCAAACTGCTTGCCGTCTTCCCCGCCGGTGGCGGCGATATTTTTCAGGCTGTTTTGCAGATCGTTATCGGTCAGGGTGGCGCGGATCTCCGCCGCAAACGCGCGCTCATCATCGCTCCACGCCGGGATGCCGTAATGCTGCAGGGCGCTGTACATCGCGGCCTCCAGCGTGCGGTTCGGCAGGTAGCTGGAGCAGGCTTTATCGAAACGGCGTTCGACGGTGGTTTCGGTCATCAGCGCGGCACCCTGGGCAATCTTTTCGATCCGCTCATAGATCTGCTGCGCGTCGGCCATCTCCGGGGCGCGGATCAGGTACAGTACCTCCGCCTGGGCCTGCACCACGTTCGGGGAGATCCCGCCGGTATCGGTAATGGCGTAGTGGACGCGGGCTTTTTCAATGATGTGTTCATTGAGGAAGTTGGTGCCGGTGGTCATCAGGGTGACGGCGTCCAGCGCGCTGCGCCCCAGATGCGGAGAGTTGGCGGCATGGGCTGCTGTACCGTGAAAACGCCACGCTGCCTGGATGTTGGCTAAGGTACTGACGTTAAACATTCCGGCGAAGGCCTCGGGGTGCCAGGTGACGGCGGCATCCACGTCGTCGAACAGCCCTTCGCGCACCATAAAGGTTTTACCCGATCCGCCCTCTTCGCCAGGGCAGCCGTAAAAGCGCAGGGTGCCGCTGCCGCCGTGCTGCTCCAGCCAGCTTTTTGCCGCCACCGCAGCCGCCAGCCCGGCGGTGCCGAGCAGGTTATGCCCGCAGCCGTGGCCGTTGGCGCCCGGGGTATCGGTTTGCGGGGTGGCGCAGTGCGCCTGCTGGCTTAAGCCTGCCAGGGCATCGTACTCCCCCAGAATGGCAATCACCGGTTTACCCTCGCCGTAGCTGGCAATAAAGGCGTTCGGCACGCCGCCGGCCTCGCGGGCCAGGCTAAAGCCGGCCTCTTCCAGGGCGCAGGCCAGCCGTTCGGCGGACCAGAACTCTTCGAAACGGGTCTCCGGGTGATCCCAGATCTCATCGGCAATATCGGTGTAAAGCTGACATCGGGTATCGATGGCATCCTCAATAAAACGGTAGATATTCTCCATTACACACCTCGCGTCCACGGGAAGTAAAGCGCGGTACGCGCCAGGGTTTCGATGGCGATCGGCATCACCGACTCGTCGAAATCGAATTTTTCGTTGTGGTGTCCGGCGCTGAGGGTGGTGCCAAAGACCATATAGGAGGCGAGGCCGCCGTTCTGCTGAACGCGGGCCATCATCAGGGTGGCATCCTCCGATCCGGCAGGGGCTTTTACCTTATCGATGGCCTGTTCCACACCGGCAACCTGCGATGCCTGCTCGCGCAGGTAGTTCACCCATGCCGGAGAGGGGACGCTGGAGGTCGCTGCGCCCATCAGACGCAGTTCGGTGCTGACGCCGTGCATCGCCGCCGCGCCGTCAATGACCGCTTTTGCGCGCTCGAACATATAGTGATTAATGGCTTCGCTCTCGCCGCGGGTCTCTACCTTCAGCAGCGCGCTGGCGGGGACCACGTTACGACCGCTGCCCGCCTGCATTACGCCGACGTTCACGCGGGACGCGCCTTCGCTGTGCGGGGCGATGCTGTGCAGGCCAAGAGCTGCCTGGGCGGCGACCAGCAGGGCATTGCGACCCTCTTCGGGTTTGCCGCCCGCGTGCGCGGCCACGCCGGTAAAGCGCACATCAAATTTGGTGGTGGCCATAAAGTTATCGCTGCCGCAGATCACGGTGCCCGCCGGCACGCCGGTGCCGATGTGGATCGCGGTGAAGTAGTCCACGCCGTCAAGCGCGCCGGCGGCGACCATGGCCCGCGCGCCGCGGGTGCCCTCTTCGGCAGGCTGGAAGATGAGTTTGATGGTGCCGTTCAGCTGCGAGCGGTACTGCATCAGCAGGTGCGCCAGCCCGAGGCCAATGGTGGTGTGGCCGTCATGGGCGCAGGCATGCATCATGCCGCTGTTGCAGGAGGCAAAGCCTTCCCGGGCGGGGAGATGGTCACCCTGGATGGATTCATCCAGATCCAGCGCGTCCATGTCGACCCGAAACGCCAGCGTCGGCCCCGGGCGGCCGGTATTCAGCGTGGCAACAATGCCGGTAAAACCGCCTTCAAAGGCGCTGAGCCATTTTTCCGGCGCACCTTGCTGACGCGCGCGGGCAAAGGCCTGGGCCAGGGTGGCCTCGTCGGGCAGACCCATCCGGCTGTCGGCATCGACCACGTCGCGGCCCATCGCCAGCGTGTAGCCCAGTTGATCCAGTATCTCTGCGACTTTTGCCGCGGTGCGGAACTCCACCCAGCCTGACTCCGCAAAGTGATGGAAATCGCGTCGCCAGGCGATGAGTTGCGGGAAGAGGGTTTGCAGGTCCTGCGCCAGTGTATGCATATCGTTTCCTGTCATCATTAGAATATGTGAACTCCTTCACACTGTGATAGTTTTTACTTATCACTAACCGTTTTTTCACAGATTTAACCGTTCGTGGCTTACCCTGGCACAATCAATTCCATTACAGTAGATGACAGTTTCTTTACTCTGATAGACAACGGTTATCGGTGCCGACATGACATTCCAGGTAAAATTTCATCAGCTGCGAGCCTTTGTGGAAGTGGCACAGCAGGGGAGCATCCGTGGGGCGGGTCGGGTGTTGAACCTGTCGCAGCCGGCGTTAACCAAATCGATTAAAGAGCTGGAAGAGGGCATCGCGGCGCAGCTATTCATCCGCCGCAGCAAAGGGGTGACCTTAACCGAGTGCGGAGAGAGTTTTTACCAGCACGCCAGGCTGATACTTGAAGAGTTACGCAGCGCGCAGGACGATATTCGCCAGCGGCAGGGCCAGCAGGCCGGGCAGATTAATATCGGCATGGGCGCCAGTATTGCCCGCCTGTTAATGCCTGCGGTCATTACCCGTTTCCATCAGCAGCACCCGCAGGTCAAGGTGCGTATTATGGAGGGGCAATTAGTTTCGATGATTAATGAATTACGCCAGGGGGAGCTTGATTTTACCATCAATACCTATTACCAGGGGCCGTATGATCATGAATTCACGTTCGAAAAATTGTTTGAGAAGCCTTTTGCGATATTTTGTCGGGCAGATCATCCGGCAATAGGTGCGGAATCCATTAATGCGTTGCTGAAATATAGCTGGACGATGCCAACCCCGCGAGGCAGTTATTATAAGCAACTGGAGGAGATGTTTTCCCACCGGGATCAGATCCCCCATATTGGCGTGGTATGTGAGACCTTTTCGTCCTGTATTAGCCTGGTGGCGCAGAGCGATTTTCTCAGCATACTGCCGCAGGAGCTGGGCTGCGACCCGCTGTTGGCCAACAGGCTGGTGATGTTGCCGGTGAAAGAGCCGTTACCGAAAGCGACCTATTACCTTATTCAACGAAGGGACTCCCGACAGACACCGCTGACCACCTCATTAATCACACAATTCAGACGTCATGCCCGGCAGGTTATTTATTAGACAGTATAAGGATAAAAAAAAGGAGCCCGTCGACATCCAACAGACTCCACAGTACACACAGCATTGCTCCAGATGCAACTCTGCTTATTATTTCCGTTGTGCAGATAACTTCATATATAACATCTTTTAGTGATAAATAAAGGAATTAACGTAACGGGATCATAAAAATTTAATGTAAGTCATAAAGTTAATCATTAATAAAAATTAATTTCAGTCCACATGCATTATCCATTAAATTTAGTTTATTAATTATTGTTTTTGGAATGATTAACCGACCTGTAACGCCGCATTGAGCCACGTGAAAGGGGCAGGTATAGTACCCTGTCAGCTAAGCAGGAGGATGCCATGAACCCAGACGATAAATCGCTTTTTCTCGATGCGATGGAGGATGTCCAGCCTCTCAGGCGTTGTACCGACGTCCACTGGCAGCCCGCCGCCACCCCGCGCACTCGCCAGCCTGTGGACACCAGCCAGTTGGATAACTTTCTCACCACCGGCTTTCTGGATGTTCTGCCTCTGGCAGAGCCGCTGGCGTTTCAGCGGGAAGGGGTGCAACAGGGGGTATTCGATAAGCTGCGCTCGGGCAAATACCCCCGCGAGGCGAGCCTCACCTTATTGCGTCAGCCCGTGGAGCAGTGCCGCCAGCAGCTGTTTACCTTCATTCGCCAGGCGGAGCGTGACGGCTTGCGTAACCTGATTATCATTCACGGTAAAGGGCGCGACGATAAGTCCCACGCCAACATCGTGCGCAGCTATCTGGCGCGCTGGCTGCCGGAGTTCGAGGCGGTACAGGCGTTTACCGTGGCCCAGCCGCATCACGGCGGCAGCGGCGCCTGCTATGTTGCACTGCGCAAGTCCAGTGAGGCGAAGCTCGAAACCCGTGAGCGCCTGGCTAAACGCAGCCGCTAGCACAGAGCGGGCACGTTAAGCGCCAGACCCGAGGCCGACACGGCTAACAGGAACAGGGCAGCCACCCGGTTGACCGCGCGGGTGTAGCGCTGGGGTAAATAGCGCCGGACGCTGAGGATCCACAGACTCAGGATCAGCAGATCCAGCACCACCCAGATGGCGGTCAACAGCATGATACTCAGCGCAAAGCGGGGCGTGACGGGAACAAACTGCGGAAAAAAGGCGGCAAAAAACAGGATGTCTTTCGGGTTAGCTATCGCGGTCATCAGGCCCGCGATAAAGCCGCCGGCGGAACGCGAAGCCGCGGCCTGCGGGCCGCCGCTGCTTCGCAGCAGCTGAAGTGCCATCCCCGCCAGAAACAGCGCCCCTGCGATACCCACCACCGGCAGCGCCAGCGGATGCAGCGTTATCATACCGCTCAGCAGCAGCGTCGCCATCAGGATCAGCCCCAGCGAGCCGACGTTGGTGCCCGCCACCGTGACAAATGCCCGCCGATGCCCCTCCCGCAACGCCGTATGGGTGACCAGCGCCACCACCGGGCCAGGAGTCATCAACAGTAAAATTACCGACAAAAAATAGGTGCCTAACAGCGTCAGTGCCACAGAACATACCTTATACAAAGGGGATGAGGCCCTGAGTGTCGGCAAAATTCGGCGGGTTGAAAAACGTAAAATCCTGCGTTTAACTGTGAGTAAAACTCACAATGGACGTGCGCCATGCCTTCACCCCTTCCTCCGCTGTATGCGCTCCGGGCGTTTGACGTCGCGGCCCGGCATGGCTCCTTTACCCGTGCTGCGCAGGCCTTGCACCTGACGCCGGGAGCGGTCAGTCGCCATATCCGTACCCTGGAAGAGAATTTTCAGTGCCAGCTGTTTCTGCGTAAAGGCCCGGCGGTGGAGCTGACCGATGCCGGACGCGCGCTGGCCAACCAGCTTCGCAGCGGTTTCGCCACCCTGGAGAGCGCCTGCGAGGCGTTTCGCAGCACCCGCCGTCTGCTGCGCCTGAAATCCCCTTCGAGTTTGACGGTCAACTGGCTCCTGCAGGCCCTGCGCGGGTTTCATGCGGATAACGCCACGCCCGACGTGCAGGTCTCCAGCGTCTGGATGGACGTCGACCGGGTTGATTTTCGCACCGAAGCCTTTGATTGCGCCATTCTGCTGGGCAACGGTCAGTTTGGCGCTAACACCCATTCGCTGCGGCTGTTTGACGAGTTGCTCGCCCCGGTCTGCGCCCCCTGGCTGGTGGAGAAGGCCCGTCAGGATCTGGCCACCTGTGAATTAATCCATCCCTCAGCGGATCGCCGGGACTGGCGACGCTGGCTGCAGGGCAGCGAGCTGGAAAAGACGATTGATCTCAGCAAAGGTCATCTGTTTGATACCCTGGAGCAGGGTAATCAGGCGGCTATCGGCGGGCACGGCGTATCGGTGGGCGATGTCGCGCTGAGCCTGAACGCGCTGGAGAAGGGCCTGCTGGTGCGGCCCTTCTCACGCATCGTCCGCACCGGCGATGGCTATTATCTGGTGTCGCCGGGCGACAGCAGTAAGCAGCAGGCCATTACCCGTCTGGGCGAGTATCTGCTGGCACACACCCCGGATATGGTACATTTGCGGGCTGAATGATTCTGACAGAACGCCGCGCATCCATGGAAAATACCGCATTACGCTACCGCCAGTTTGGTGAACCTGAATCTGTACTCCAGAGGGAAATCAGCGAAAAAGCGCCGCTACAGCCGGGAATGCTGCGGGTGCAGATGCTGCTCTCCCCGGTCAATGCCTCAGATCTGATCCCCATCACCGGGGCCTACCGTCATCGCATCACGTTGCCCGCCATCGCCGGATATGAAGGCATGGGTCAGGTGATTGCCGCTCCGGACGGCGCTGCGCTTCTGCCGGGACAGCGGGTTTTGCCCCTGCGCGGGGAAGGCACCTGGCAGCAATATGTTGATTGCCCGGCGGCGCTGGCGATCCCGGTTCCCGATTTCGTTGAGGACGCGCTGGCGGCGCGGGCGTTTATCAACCCGATGGCGGCCTGGCTGATGCTCAACCTCTGGCCTGTGCAGGGTAAACGGGTACTGCTGACCGCCGCCGGGTCGGACTGCGCCATTCTGCTCGGGCAGTGGGCACAGCGGCGGGGGGCGACGGCGGTGTACGGCATTCACCGTTCGGCGATCCACGCCGACAGGCTGCGGGCAATGGGGATCGTCCCGGTTGCGCAGCAGGACAGCGATACCGTGCGCGCCCTCGCCGCGTCCAGCGACATTGTCTATGACGCCACCGGCGGCGAGCTGGCCCAGACCATCCTCAATTCGATGCGCAGCAGCGCAACGTTTGTCTGCTACGGGCTGCTCTCAGGCCAGCCCTTTTCGTTACAGCGTCATTTTCCGCCGACGCACTGGTTCCATATTCGCAACCACTTCGCGGCGCTTAGCCCGCAGGTGTGGCAGGCGGCGTTTAGTGAAATCTGGCCGCTGCTGGCTGAGAGCCAGTACAGCGACGCCATGCTGATCCCCTTTAGTGCCTGGCCGTCGGCGCTGGCCGGCTACCGCCAGGCGGGGCGTACCCACAAGCCGCTGCTGGACTTTACCCGCGATAATCCTTAGTTCGCCCGGCTCATATCACTCAGCAGCAGCGCAATACTTTTGCCGCCGGTGGTCTGCTCCAGCGCAATCTTCACGATAATGGTCAGAGGCACCGACAGGAGCATCCCCACCGGCCCCAGCAGCCAGCCCCAGAAGATCAGCGACAGGAAAACCACCAGCGTGGAGAGGCCCAGCCCGCGCCCCATTAACCGGGGCTCGAGAATGTTGCCGAAGATCAGATTGACGATCAGATACCCCGCCAGCAGCACCAGCGCTGGGTAAAAGCCGCTGAATACCAGCACCTGCGCAATGGGCGGGATGGCCGCCAGCACCGATCCGATGTTGGGGATATAGTTCAGGGCAAAGGCCAGCAGAGCCCAGACAAAGGCAAACCGTACCTCCAGCGCCGCCAGCATCCCCCAGACCACCAGCCCGGTCACCAGGCTGATGGCGGTCTTCAGCACCAGATAGTGCGAGACGCTGTCGAGGGCGCGCTGAATGGCGGCCATCCCCTCTACCGGGCGTGACATCAGCGGCTGGAGCTTCGCCGGCAGCTGCGGCACCTCCAGCAGCATAAACACCACGGTCAGCAGCAGCAGAAAGATAGACGTCATGGCGCTGGAGAGCTGCGCCAGCAGGGCGGTTACCAGCGTCATAGCGGCATTGGGGTCGATATACTTCAGCAGCTCCTCCATCGACACTTCGATCCCGGCCCGCTGCAGCCAGGGCTCCAGATGCAGCAAAGGCACGGCCAGCGAGGTACGGTAGTGCGGCAGGGTGCGCGCCAGCTCATTCAGCGAGGTGCCCAGATAGGCCACCAGTAACGCCATAAAAACCACGATAAGCAGGATCGGCAGGACGATCGCCAGCACCCGGGGAAGACGCAGGCGCACCAGACGCCGCACCAGCGGGTGCAGCACCACGGCGATAAACAGCGCCAGGATAAAGGGCACAATAATATCCGCCGCAATGCGGATCCCCGTCAGCACAATCACCAGCATGCCGAGCATGATGACTATTTTTAATCCGTTGAGGGTAATAATGGGTTTGGCCATACTGGCTCCTGATGCCGTCCTTTTTATATATTCTAACGGCGCGGCGCTTTTAATAAATTAACCAAACGCAAACGGCGAGGGTAAAGAAATGAAAAGGCTTTGAGTAAAATCCTGGCTTATGGTAAAAATCAGCTGTGTTTAACTACCGGAGACAATTTTCATCTGCACTGACGAGAAGCAACACCGCAGATAATTGTAATTTTATGGACAATCTGTTCAGGACCTATTTTTCAAACCTCTCTGTTTTACTCTCCTCTTTTTGCCTGCTGTCTGGCGAGCAACACTGGCGCACCGCGCTGTAGACCCTCTCTCTGCCTGAGCTGGCGCCTTGCGCCCGGCTGAATCTTCATTCGTTTTTACCCGGCTGCCATCACTGGCGAGCCGCGAAGGATTATATTCTCAAGCAGGAGAAAAACATGTTTTACTGGATCCTCTTAGCCCTGGCTATTGTTGCTGAAATAACCGGCACCCTCTCCATGAAATGGGCCAGCGTCAGCGGCGGTCACACCGGTTATATTTTAATGCTGTCGATGATTGCGCTGTCCTATATTTTCTTGTCTTTTGCGGTTAAAAAAATCGCGCTGGGCGTAGCCTATGCATTATGGGAAGGGGTAGGTATTTTCTTAATCACCCTGTTTAGCGTTTTACTGTTTGATGAGTCGCTGTCGCTGATGAAAATGGCCGGACTGACGACGCTGGTAGCGGGAATAATATTCATCAAATCCGGCACCCGCAAACCGGTAAAACAGCGCAAGGAGGCGACCCATGCCACAGTTTGAGTGGGTACATGGCGCCTGGCTGGCGCTGGCGATCGTCCTGGAGATTGCCGCTAACGTGCTGCTGAAGTTTTCCGACGGTTTTCGCCGCAAAGCCTATGGTCTGCTGTCGATTGCGGCGGTACTGGGCGCGTTCAGCGCCCTGTCGCAGGCGGTTAAAGGTATTGAGCTGTCGGTGGCCTATGCCCTGTGGGGCGGATTCGGGATTGCGGCGACGCTGGCGGCGGGCTGGATCCTGTTTGGTCAGCGGCTGAACCAGAAGGGCTGGATTGGCCTGCTTCTGCTTCTGGCCGGGATGATCATGATAAAACTGGCCTGATAACATCGCTGCCTGTCATTACAGGCAGCGAAATTCATCTCCTGTATTACGCTTAGACTGAAAGCATTAAAAAGGACGAGGAATGAATGCATACCCCTTTAAGCTGGCGTAAAATCCCCTCTGCGAAAACTTTGTTTGTCATGATTTTTATGGCAGGGCTCGGCTTAATTTTCTCCGTTGTGACCCTGCTGTACCTCTCGCTGAACCTCATCAGCAGTAAAGCCAATGAAATCGACGAGCAGCGTACGGCCCTCTCCGTGCAGGGCGCCGTTCAGACCTCGATTAACCGGGTCTGGTCGCTGGTGATCGACAACGCCGTCTGGGATGACGCGGTGCGCGAAGCCTATCGTCCGGCGCTGGACATAGACTGGCTCTACAACACCTGGGGGGCGGGCTATAAGGTCAATAACCTGTATGACGGCACCTTTGTACTCGACGAACGCTTCCGGGTGCTGTGGGGATCGTTTAAAAGCCAGCCTTTCGCGGAAAAAAACCTCGACTTCTTTGGCGATGGCTTAAAGTCGCTGATCCTGATGCACACCAACGCCCTGAAATCGGATAAAAACATCTATGCCGGGATCACCCGCACCCGGGCGGGGATCGCCTTCGTGGGCGTCGGACTGATCCGCCCGACGATAGGCAATTTGCAGGCGGGGGACAATACCCGCCGCTTTCTGGTCATCACCCGCCACATCAATCCGCAAATTTTGCGCGATCTGGGAAACACCTTTCAGATCGACGACCTGACCTTCACCCCGGAGCAGGTCAGCGACGTTAACGTGCCGCTGAAGAGCTCTTCGGGGGAGGTGCTGGGGTATCTGTCGTGGAAGCCGCGCCTGCCAGGGGCTGCCGCGGCCAAAGCTGCTTCGCTGGATATCACCCAGATCGTGCTCTTCACCGCAGCGCTGATCCTGCTGTTTATCCTCTTCAGCTGCGTGGGGCTGTATAAACTGGCACGAGGTGAGAACCTGGCGAGAAAGGTGGCGCGCACCGACTGGCTCAGCCATTTACCTAACCGCCGGGCATTGATTGAAGAGCTGGAGCGGGTGAGCCAGCGCGGCGATACCGATCGTAAAAGCGTGGTCTTTATCGATCTCGACGGCTTTAAAGACGTCAATGATATCTACGGCCACGAGGTGGGCGATGAGCTGATCGTTATCATTGCCGGCGCGCTACGCGACAAGGTGCCGAAAGACGGCATGCTGGCCCGCATGGGCGGGGATGAGTTTGCCATGACCATCGGCGGGGACAATGCCGAAGCGCTGGCCTCCGCCTTTGCAGGTTTTGTTCTCGATTATCTGAACAATGCGATCCGCGTCGGGGAGCGCACCATCCATATTGGCGCCAGCATCGGTATTGCCAGCGGCACCCTGGTGGAGTGCACCAGCTCGGAGCTGTTCCGTCGCGCCGATATCGCCATGTACCACTCCAAAATCACCGGCAAGGGGCGGGTGACGCACTACGATACGGAGCTGAACAGCGTGCGTGAGCGCCAGGTGGCGATTGAGAGTCAGATCCGCAGCGGCCTTGAGCGCGACGAGTTCGATGTCTGGTATCAGCCGATCATCGATGCGCGCAGCCAGAAGATGGTCAGCGTGGAGGCGCTGGTGCGCTGGCCGCGCCGCCCGGAGGGGCCGCTGCCGCCGGACGTGTTTATCACTATCGCGGAGACCAGCGGGCTGATTTATGGTCTGGGGCAGTTTGTCCTGCGCCGGGCCTGTCAGGATCTGGAGCCTTACGCGGATCTCAAACTGTCGGTCAACATCTCGCCCGCGCAGTTCCGCGACCCGGAATTTGAGGCCAAAGTGGAAGGCGCCCTCGACGTCAGCCACTTCCCGGCCACGCGCCTGCAGCTGGAGGTGACGGAAACCTACGTTCTGGAAAATCCCGAGCGGGCGCGTTCAGCTATCAACAACCTCAGAGCCCAGGGGATCGCCGTGGCGCTGGATGATTTTGGCACCGGCTACTCCAGCATCGGCTATCTCAGGCGCTTTAACTTCGACACCATCAAGATCGACAAATCGCTGGCCGGGCTGGTGGATCATGACGAGCAGGCCGCGGCCCTGGTCAGCGGCACGGTGCGCATCGCCAGCGCCCTCGGGATGACCGTCGTGGCCGAAGGGGTGGAGAACGAGATACAGATGAAACTGCTGCGGCTGGCGGGCTGCGATCAGCTGCAGGGCTTCTGGTACAGCCAGCCGATGCCGATAGAGGCGATCATGGCGCTACGCCAGCAGCGGCAGTGCTAAATCACTGCCGGGCCAGCTCTTCCAGCTTGTCACGAAAGCCGGTAATCGACAGGGCGCGGTTGTCCGCCCGCCAGCGATCTTTCGCCGCCGGGGCGGAGCTTTGTACCCCGATGACCTGCCAGCCTTCGGCGGTTTTCAGCATCAGCGGCGAGCCGCTGTCGCCGGGCAGGGTATCGCACTGATGCGACAGCACGCCGGTTTGCGCCCAGCCGGTGACGATACAGTCCTGATGGGTATAGAGCACGTCGAGATGATCTTCCGGATAGCCTGCCTGGTTCACCTTGCGGTCGGCCGCTTTCAGGGCGGCGGTCAGGGCGTCTTTGTCGCCGGTAAACAGCGGCAGCGGGGTGATCCCCGATGGCGGATTACGCAGCACCACCAGACCAAAATCCCAGGAGGCGGCAGAAGGCGGCACGATCCAGCCATCGCCGTCGGCTTTCAGCCGTCGTCCCAGTGACGCCGGGACGCGCCCTTCAATGCCGTGGATCTCATAGCGCCAGCTGCCTTTTAGCGACACGAAGCGCAGGGCAACGGCGGTATCCGGTTTACCGTTTGGCGGCACAAGCAGGCAGTGGCCGGCGGTCAGCGCCAGCTGAGGGGTGATGAGAGTCGCAGTACACAGATTTCCACTGGCGGTTTCCAGCTGGCCAATGGCATCCCACGGCGAGCGGGAAGGATCGGCGACACGCGTGCGGTCGTCATGACCAAAAAACAGCGTTTGTACCTCTTTTTTGACGTTCGCAGCGTCGACACCGCCATCGTCCGCATGACTTAACCCAGAAAAGAGAAAAAACGTTCCCAGTACAACCACAACAGATTTACGCATATCACACTCTGAAGGGGGATAATTATGATTATTAAATATGAACCCTGGTTAATAACTATAGACGGGACAGCGCGAAAGTGGGAGTAAAATCAGCGTGCTACACTCAGGAAATATAAAACACACTGGCGACAAGTGCGCACAAAATAAGCGTGATAAGAATGAACTCAAACCGATAGCGCTGAAACATAACGCCCTCCGGATAGAAAAACGGCGCTGCGACCTTGGGGGTTCAGCGCCGGGGACCAACGCGCCCCTCAGGGCACGTTAAGGTAAGTCGGCTTATGCAGCCGGTTTAGCTGCCGGGGCTGCAGCTTCGTGTTTCACTGGTTTTTTGTGGTGTTTTTTGGCAGCCTGGGCTTTCTGGGCAACCGGAGCGGCTTCCGCTTTTTTCACATCTTTTTTGTGATGCTTTTTCGCTGCCTGTGCTTTCTGGACGGCAGCTTTTTTATGTTTTTTGTGGTGCACGGTTTTCGCAGCCGGTGCTGTGGTGGTGGTCGCGGTTGCAGCAGGTGCAGCGGTGTTGGCGACGGTGTCAGCAGCAAACGCAGCAGAAGAGAGACCCATTGCAGCGGCAACAACCAGAGCTAATACTTTATTCATCATCCTACCCTCGAATTGGTTTTTTCATTTAACCCCACTGCGGGGCCGTTGAAAGAACTATATCCCTGAAACTACGGGGCTTCCGTGAGTGATTGGTGACGGCGTGTTACGGATTGTACAGCGCCGGGTACGATACCCGGCGCGGAGGGTTACAGGTAGCGGGCGGTAAGATGGTCACGGAAGTAGCGGCTGTTGAGATCCTCCCCGGTCGCCTGCTCAATCAGCTGGGCGGTGGTGAAGCGGCTGCCGTGCTGCCAGATGTTCTGACGCAGCCAGTCGAAGAGGGCGCTGAAATCCCCCACGGCGATGGCGGCGTCCAATCCCGGCAGGGCCTTTTTCGCAGCAGCGAACAGCTGGGCGGCGTACATCGCACCCAGGGTGTACGACGGGAAATAACCAAAGCCGCCGTCCGTCCAGTGAATATCCTGCATACAGCCGTTGCGGTAGTTATCTTTGGTGGACAGGCCCAGCCACGCCTGCATCTTCTCATCCCACAGGGACGGAATGTCCTCCACCTCGATCTCGCCGTTAATCAGTGCCCGCTCGATCTCATAGCGCAGCACCACGTGCGCCGGATAGCTCACTTCGTCAGCATCCACGCGGATGTAGCCCGGCTTAACGCGCTGGTTCCAGGCGACAAAGTTCTCCGGCGTGAAGGCCGCCTGGCTGCCGAAGCGCTCATGCACCGCCGGGAGCAGGTGGTTGAGAAACGCCTTGCTGCGGCCAAGCTGCATCTCAAAGAACAGGCTCTGGGATTCGTGAATAGCGGTAGAGCGTGCCAGGGCGATGGGTTGGCCGAGCCAGTTGCGCGGCAGGTTCTGCTCGTAACGGGCGTGGCCGGTTTCATGAATCACCCCAAACAGGGCGCTGAGCAGCTCGTCTTCATCGTAACGGGTGGTGATGCGCACGTCTTCCGGCACGCCGCCACAGAACGGGTGGGCGCTGACGTCCAGACGACCGGCGTTAAAGTCGAAGCCGAGGGTCTTCATCGCTTCCAGCCCCAGCTCGCGCTGGATCGCCGTCGGGAACGGGCCCTGCGGCGGCACGAAGGACTGCTGCGCCTGCTTTTCGACAACCTGGTTCAGCAGATCCGGTAGCCAGGATTTGAGATCGCCAAACAGCTCGTCAAGCCGGGCGCTGGTCATGTCCGGCTCGAAGATATCCAGCAGCGCATCGTAAGGGGTGCAGCCTTTGGCTTCGGTGCGCAGGCGGGCCTCTTCCCGGCTCAGCTTCACCACCTCTTTCAGGTTGGCAGCAAAGCCCTGCCAGTCATTCGCCGGACGCTGGGTGCGCCAGGCATGCTCGCATTTACTGCCCGCCAGCGATTTGGCTTCAACCAGCGACTCTGGCAGCAGCGCGGCCTGCTGATAATGGCGGGTCATTTCCCGCAGGTTGGCCTGTTCGACGTCGTTAAGATCTTCGCTTTCAGCGTTACGCAGCCAGTCGGCCACTTTTTTATCGGTCAGGATCTGATGTTGCAGCACGCTCAGTTCTGCCAGCGCTTCGCCCCGGGCGGCGCTGCCGCCCGCGGGCATCATGGTGAACATGTCCCAACTGGCGATGGAAGAGAGATGGGAGAAGCGGGAGAGACGCTGGAAGGTGCGGGTAAGAGACTGATAGTTCTCGTTGTTCGTCATTCTGTTTCTCTTGTCCTTATGAAGCGGTTAAGGTGTGAACCCGATTAAAAGTCCGCATACAGGCGCGGGCCGCGATAGCCGATCCGCTGGGAAAGGTCCAGTGCCGCATCAGCGATCATTTTACCCAGGGCGGTGATTTTTTCGGGCTGGTGGTTAATTTTGGTATACAGGCTGGCAACGCTAATCGCCGCATAGATTTTGCCTTGCAGGTTATAAACCGGTGCCGCCAGGCAAAACACTTCCGCGTTATGTTCACGGTCATCAATGGCGTAACCCTGTTGGCGTGCCTGATTGAGAATAGCAAAAAACTGCGTTTCATCGGTGCAGGTATAGGGGGTAACGGGTTTTAAGCCACCGGTACGGGCCAGTATCGCTTTTACCTCTTCATCGGGCAGTGCGGCGAGGATGGCTTTACCGAGGCCGGTACAATAAAGCGGATTGTTGGAGCCAATTCGGGCCGATGTGCGCACCGAGTTCGGGCTCTCGACTTTATCGAAGTAGACCAGTTCATCATTGTTTAACAGCGCCAGAAAGGCGGTTTCTCCGGCCACTTCGGCCAGCCGTTCCAGTACCGAGTGCGCTACGTTCTGGAAAGGGGTCTGTTCAAGGTAACATGCGCCGGTCTGAAACAGCTTTACGCCCAGTTTGAACGATTTCTGTTTTTCATTGGCCTGTTCCAGATAGCCTTTATCAAGCAGGGTGTAGAGAATATCAAAGGTGGTGCTCTTGGGAATGCCAAGTTGCTTGCTGATCTCGGTGATCGTCAGCTCATCTTTACTTGCAGCCACTAACTCCAGCATCTCAAGCGCCCGGGCAACCGAGCGATTTATCTTTTCCGACACGGGTTTACCTCACTGTCATTGTTATAGCGGGCAGTATAGCGAGGTAACCGCAGTGAAAACAGCGGCCAGGCGGCGGGAAAGAACAATAAAAAAGCCACATACAGTGGCTTTTGGGCTGTTCAGTCAGGCTCTTTTGCCGTCGTGAAAGGTGTGTATGAACGCCTTTGCTTGCTGTGCGATCGCACCCCAGTCGCCGCGTGCTATCCAGGCTTTGTTGGTCAGCGCGCTGCCGACCCCCACGGCGAAGGCGCCGGCTTTGGCAAAGTCGCGGGTGTTGTCGAGCGTGATGCCGCCAACCGGGATTAAGGACAGGTTATCCAGCGGACCTTGTATCTCTTTCATGTAGTTCACGCCAAGGCTGTTGGCCGGGAAGAGCTTCAGTAAATCCACGCCCAGACGGCAGGCCTGTAAAATCTCTGACGGCGTCATCACCGCCGGGATCATCAGTCGCTGCTTTTCATGCACCATTGACACGACGTCAGGATTGAAGTCGGGCGATAGAACAAAATCGGCCCCGGCATCCAGTACCAGCTGCGCCATCACCGGATTGATGACCGTCCCGGCGCCCACATACATTTTGTCGCCCATCTCTTGTTTCAGGGCGCTGATACTTTCCAGGTGACGGGTCGAATTACAGGTCACTTCAATAACCCGGATACCGCCGTCGTACAAGGCGCTCGCCAGCGGCAAAATGCCTTCGGGCGCGACGCCGCGTACAATGGCAATGATGCCGGTCTCTTCAATAGCGCCAATCACGCGATGTTTAATCATGAATAACCTCTTAGACAAAAATCAGGGAGTCGCCTCCCTGATGACATTAATCCCTTACGGTCACAGGCTCTCTGACGATGAACCAGTAACACAGTGCAGCACAGGCTGCGATAATCCCGCCGCTGGTGAACGCCAGGGTGTATGACCCGGTCACGTCGGCGATATAACCGGTAACCAGCGGTGATAATGAACCGGCAAAATAGCCGCCGAAGTTCTGAATACTGCCCACCGACGCCACCATCGAGGCAGGAGCAACATCCCCCGGCAATGCCCACCCGGTGGCCGACAATGCAGAAAGCAGTCCCATAGCCACCACCAGCAGGGCAAGGGTTGCGGATAAACTGTCGACCATAGGTACGGCAATCACGGCGACACCGGCTAACAGCGCGGAAATACTGATGGTCACGCGTTTGGCTTTTAACGACTCGCTGAAAATGTTTTTATCAACCAGCCATTTCGAAATATAGCCACCGGCAATCGCGCCAACGATACCGCCGAAATATGGAATACTGGCGTAGATACCTAACTCTTTAAACTGAATGTTCTGGGTCTTCATTAAATAGAGAGGCAGGAAGGTGGTGAAGATATTCATCATCCACACGTAGCAGAACCAGCCTAAAATCATTCCCCAGATGCAGCGGTATTTAAATAATCCGCCCCAGCTAATTTTTTCCGCATCGCCCGTTAATTTTACTGCGGTGCCGCCGCCGCCTTCTTTAATATAATCCAGCTCTTCTTTGCTGATTGTCGGGTGCTTTTCTGGCTGATGGTAGGCAAAGATAAAGAACACGACAAACACTAAACCAATTGCCCCGGCAATATAGAACAGCGCGCGCCAGCCAAAGGGAACGATGATGGCGACCAGGATAGGCGGCGCAATCGCCGGACCCCATTTAGAGGCGGCATCCCAGAAGCCGGTTGCCAGGGCGCGCTCGCTCTTCGGGAACCAGGAGGCGGTGATCTTCGCCGCACCCGGCCAGCAGGGTGCCTCCGTTACGCCCAGAATGCCTCGGGCAAAAATCAGGGTGACCATATTGCTGCACGCACCCGTCAACATGGTCGCACCGCTCCATAACGCGATTGCCCAGCCGTAGACTTTTTTCGGCCCGAAGCGGTCTACCAGAAAACCCGCTGGCAGCTGGCAGAGCGCGTATATCAGTGCAAAGACCGATCCTAATAAACCGATATCGGTATTGGATAAATTAAGATCTTTCATCATGTCCGGCGCAGCAATGGATAAGCTGGCGCGGTCGAGATAGTTAATAATGCCGCCAACCAGTAACATGAAAACCACGAACCAGCGCTTATTTCCTCTCTTTTTAGCAACTGCTCTTTCATTAACGATAGTATTCATAAAGCAGACCTTTTAATTTTGTGTAGGGTACAAAAGAATTAAATAATCTGTCGGCGAGACGCCATGGCAAATAACCCGGAACTGGAAAGAGAACGGTTTGCCGGTGCGATTGTTATTTTTCCGGTAAACCAGGGGTCGTTATCAATTAAGGTGGCAAAAGCAAATTTCAGGGTATCTTTACCGCATACGATGACATGCGTATCCGGCGTAACCGTAAAGGCCTTGCTGTTTTTAACCGCCTGTAAATCATCCTGTAATACTGCACCGAGCAGCACGTTGGCTTTCTGGTTCAGCGTTAACTCACCGAACATATCCAGCACGCGAACCGAGAAACAGGTGCGGGACAGGCCGGTAGTCAGACACTGATTCGCCCCTTGCATCAGGGACGGCGCGTCAATTTCGCTGGCAAACTGCAGGTTAAGCGAGCTGGCGAGGATCGTATGGCGGGTGATCACATCCAGCATTTCCCCACCAATAGTGGTCACACAGCCTTCGATCCGATTTTGAGCATCGATTTTCACGAACTTCGAGTGCGAGCCCGGCAGGATAATCAGCGCCGGACCGGCTATATCAAGGCTGGCCAGCACGCCGATGGCCTCAGTTTCTTCCCCGCGCATCATGTCCATTTGCTCGGCATTATCCAGCGTGATCGGCGCGTTATGGTTACGAATGCCCGGCACAAACCAGACGGGCTCGTCGGTAATCGCCGGCAAATGTGCGCTGACCATCCCCTGCGCCAGCTCATCCAGGCCTGCGGGGGCCAGTAAATGGGGTATTTCACACAGTCCCACATTGGAGGTGATCATCCCGGCAGAGAGATAAACCACTTTTTCTCCTGCCGGGATCCGTGCCTGGCTGAGCGCATCCTGAACGGCTTCGCTAACGCCTCGCATTAATGTTTCGGTACTGCCGGAAATGGCGGTATCACGCACGCCCACCGGACGGGCTGCCTCGGCGAGCAAACGCGTATCCTGCCAGGCACACACGCGGGTATTGGTGGTGCCGGTATCAATAGTAATAATGTACATATCTTTCTCGCTCTTCTTATCACTGTAGGGTGTGAAGAATATTGGCAATAGCGCTGGCGCCGGTAATGGCTAACAGATCTATTTGCTCTTCGTCAGATATAATGCGTAACGGATTATCAATATTTAATTGTTGCTGAATGACGTGCTGATATATCTCGCAGCGTCTGGCGTTGCCAATTAAGAAGACGTCGCCATCGAAATTAAACCCCTGTTGTTGCGCGTCGGCGAACAATTTTACGTCGTCACCGGCCATGGCGCTTTCAAGGAATAATTTGCGCTGAGAGGCGGTGGTCGGAAATGAAAATTGCAAGAAGCGCGTCATTAATACGGTGCGTAAAAATCCACTGTCGGCCACGGAACGGCAGGCGGCATCAATAATATCCCGATCGATTTCCTCGGCGGGTTCTTCCGCAGAGGTGGTGACGCTGGATGATACAAACGTCTGTTTCACTATGGCGGCATAAATCTGGCCGCTGAGTGAGGTAATGCTACCCGCGATCTGCCCCTGTTCGTTAATGGAAATCAGCTTGGTGGTAGAGCCTAACTCAATCAACGTGCAGGGCAGACGCGGCTGGTAGCCCAGCAGAACTCCTGCCGCCTGCGTCTCTTCGCCGCGCATGAGATCGATACCGCGCAGGTTAGCCCATGAAGGCGTTGTGTCGTTTTTAATCCCCGGAATTAATATCACCGGAATAGAAAGGGCCAGCAGTTCGTTTTCGGCAAATTTCACCGTGTGCTGCGCCAGCTCGGCAATGCTGGCGGGGGCAATACGATGCGGAACTTCATGCAGCCCCAGGTTAGAGGTAATCATCCCCGAGGCAATAATAAAGGCAATATCATTTTCAGCGAGGCCGTTTCTTGCCAGCAACTGTTTTACGCCATTCGCCATCGACTGACGTAATATGTCGCTACTCCCGGAAGTCAGCGTGGAATTCACCCCTTCGGTAATTATTACTTTATCAATAACGCGGGTGTCGGAAAATTTCAGCAAATAAATACGCGTTGCTGACGAACCTGAATCAATAACCACAAACATATTCGCTCCTTTATCGTTATCTGTTCGCCATTACCGGGAGGGATTACAGGCTGCGCTGTAAAATATCGCGTAAGGTTTGTGCATCCGGCACGCGCGGGTTATTTTCCAGCACCACCTTCATGGTGGTTTGCACGTTATTAATGATCCAGTCGAAATGTTCTTCCTTAACGCCCAGCTCGGTTAATGAAGGCAGCATGTTGACGGACTGAAGGAAATCGGTCACCGCCTTAACGCTGCTGTAAGCGGCGGCTTCGGTATCCATATCCCGCGTGTCGACACCCATGGCGGCGGCGATGGCGGCAAATTTTTCCGGTGCGGCCGACCAGGTATATTCCATAAACGCGGGATAGACGGCGGCGATACCTTCTGCGTGGATCACATCCAGTAAACCGCCCATAGGATGTTGTAGCGCGTGCGGCAGCGTGGTGCCTGCGCAGTCGATGGCCGTACCGGCCAGGGTACTGGCAAAGGAGACCTGCTCCCAGGCCGCCAGATCGGTGACATCGGCGTACACGCGCGGCAGGTTTTGCGCCAGCAGGGTAATGGCGCGCAGGGAGAGCATTTCGCTGAACGGATGCGCGTTACGGGAGATGTACGATTCCAGGGCGTGGAACAACACATCTGCCCCCGGCCCGGCAATGACACGTTTCGGCAGGGTCAGCATCAGTTCCGGGTCGATAATTGACGCCACCGGATAAATCAGCGGATTCACCAGCCCTTTCTTATCGTGGGTTTCCGGGTTGGTAAATACCGCGGTACGGTTGGCTTCGCTGCCCGTGCCAGCGGTGGTCGGTACCAGAATAATCGGCAGCGCGTGCTGGGCCACTTTTCTGCCGAACACATAATCCCAGATGCTGCCTTCGTTAAGCGCGCAAAACGCAATCCCTTTCGCCATATCCATCGCGCTGCCACCGCCGATGCCGATGACCAGATCGCATTGTTCCTGCTGCGCCAGCTTTGCTCCGGCTTCCACGAGGGTAGAGAGCGGGTTTTGCATGAATTCGTCATAAACGGCGAAGGTCAGGCCTGCTGCGGATAAGGCTTCCTGAGCCCGGGCGAGCTGGCCGGTCGGTTTGGTGCTGTCAGACACCACCAGCAGGGCCTTCTTGCCATAGTGCTGAGCAATGGTCCCGAGCTGATTGAATTTGCCTGGGCCGACGTGAAGTTTGACGGGGTTGTTGAAGATGAAATCGGTCATTTGTTTTTCCCTTTGTTCGTAAATGCGGACAGTGTCCGGATATGTGTTTATTATGGGGTGATATTTTTCCGATGCATAATCCGTTTTGTCTGAACAATGAGCGGACTCACATTTTTTTCTGTAAAGGAAAGAGGGGCAGGGTTTTCGGAAAAGTGCTTAAGCCTGCTCTGACAAAGGGGAGGCGCCAGAGCAGGCGGAGAATTAATGCAGACGTTTATGCAGGCTGGCGCCCACCAACAATGCGGCACACAGCATCAGGGCGATAAATGCCCCCACGCCGTTCCAGCCGTACTGATGCCAGAACACGCCGCCCAGCGTCCCGGCAATGCTGGAGCCCAGGTAGTAGCTAAAGAGATACAGCGACGAGGCCTGGCCTTTGGCGCGGCGGGCGCGCGGGCCAATCCAGCTGCTGGCGACCGAGTGGGCGGCGAAAAAGCCGGCAGAGAAGAGCAGCATCCCGGCGAAAATTACCCACAGATTGGCGAGGAGGGTTAACAACACCCCGGCCAGCATGATGCCTGTCGACGCCAGCATCACCGGACCGCGGCCAAAACGGGTGGTCATCGCCCCGGCTTTCGGTGAGCTCCAGGTGCCGGTCAGGTAGGCCACCGACAGCAGGCCAACCAGGGCCTGACTCAGGTGCCAGGGGGCGAGCATCAGCCGGTAGCCAATGTAGTTAAACAGGGTGACGAACGAGCCCATCAGCAGGAATCCGGTGAGGAACAGCAGGGGCAGGCCCCGATCGCGCCAGTGCAGGCGGAAGTTAATCAACAGCGTTTTTGGCCGCAAGGCCGTAGGACGAAAGTGGCGCGACTCCGGAAGGATTTTCCAGAACATCAGCGCTGACGCCAGCGCAAAACAGCCGATCGCCGCCAGCGCAATCCGCCAGCTGAAGAAGTCGGTAAAGACCCCGCTGAGCAGCCGTCCGCTCATCCCGCCGATGGAGTTACCGCTGATGTAGAGCCCCATCGAGAAGGCGACAAAGCTGGGGTGGATCTCCTCGCTGAGGTAGGTCATGCCTACCGCCGCCACGCCGCTGAGAGAAAGGCCGATCAGCGCACGCATGATGAGTATCCCGTGCCAGCTGGTCATCATCGTCGACAACAGGGTACAGACCGAGGCCAGCAGCAGGGCGGTAACCATCACCGGTTTACGCCCGATGGCATCCGACAGCGGGCCGGTAAAGAGCAAGCCGACCGCCAGCATCCCGGTGGAAATGGAGAGCGAAATACTGCTGCTGGCGGGCGTCACGCCAAACTCCTGCGACAGCACCGGCAGGATCGGCTGCACGCAGTAGAGCAGGGCGAAGGTCGCCAGTCCGGCGGAGAAGAGCGCCAGGGTGACGCGCATAAACTGCGGGGTGCCGCGTTTGATTAACTGCACCGGGCGCGATTTGGCCGGTAAGAGATCGATATCATCTGTCGGGGCGATATCAGCCGTTGTTGTACGACTCACGTAAGTTCCTTGCTTCAACATCCCCGTGATTTCTGGTGACGGGTATGACCACAGGGATCAGGGTAGGAAAATGTAAATATTCTGTCTAATATATTAATAATCTCAAATGATACGTTAAAAATATGAATATTGAACTGCGTCATCTGCGCTACTTTGTGGCCGTCGCGGAGGAGCTGCATTTTGGTCGTGCGGCGGCGCGGCTGAATATCTCCCAGCCGCCGCTGAGCCAGCAAATTCAGGCCCTGGAGCTTCAGGTGGGGGCCCGTCTGCTGGCGCGCACCAACCGCAGCGTGGCGCTGACGGCGGCAGGACGCCAGTTTCTGGCGGACAGTCGGCAGATCCTGAGCCAGGTGGATGAGGCGGCAGCCCGGGCGGAACGCCTGCATCATGGCGAAACCGGGGAGTTGCGCCTCGGGTTTACCTCTTCCGCGCCCTTTATTCGCGCCATCTCGCAAACCCTGTCGTCGTTTCGCCGCCTCTCCCCGGATGTGCATATCCAGACCCGGGAGATCAACACCCGGGAGCAGATCGTCCCGCTGAGCGAAGGCTCGCTCGACCTCGGCCTGATGCGAAATACCCAGCTGCCGGATACTCTGGCGTGGCAGCGGGTGCTGCGCGAGCCGCTGCTGGCGATGATCCACCGGGATCACCCCCTGGCGGCAAAGCCTGTGGTTTCGCTTGCGGAGCTGGCCCATGAGCCGTTTGTCTTTTTCGACCCGCATGTCGGCACGGGCCTGTATGACGATATCCTGGGGCTGCTGCGCCGCTACGGGGTTACCCCGGTCATCACCCAGGAGGTGGGCGAGGCGATGACCATTATCGGACTGGTGGCGGCGGGGCTGGGCGTGTCGATCCTGCCCGCCTCGTTCAAGCGCCTTCAGCTGAACGAAATGCGTTGGGTGGCGATAGCCGAACCGGATGCGGTGTCGGAGATGTGGCTGGTGTGGTCGAAACATCATGAGCTCAGCGCGGCGGCACAACGTTTCAAAAATCTACTGATTAATGCCTCTTCCGGCGGCTAAGCCGCAAAAAAGGCGGGCAAAAATGTGCTGTAAATCACAAGGCTAAGTAAAAATTTGACGATTACTGTAGAAGTGCTTCACCATAGCCCACAGTTTATTTCGAAGCTCGAAAATAAGGGAGTACGTGGTGGTTGCTGATAGTCAGCCTGGGCATATCGATCAGATTAAGCAGACCAATGCGGGTGCAGTATATCGCCTGATTGATCAGCTTGGGCCGGTCTCGCGCATCGATCTTTCCCGCCTTGCGCAACTGGCACCTGCCAGTATCACCAAGATCGTACGAGAAATGCTCGAAGCGCATCTGGTGCAGGAGACGGAAATTCAGGAGCCGGGCAGCCGCGGCCGTCCGGCAGTAGGTCTGGTGGTGGAAACCGAAGCCTGGCACTACCTCTCGTTGCGTATCAGCCGGGGTGAAATCTACCTGGCGCTGCGCGATCTCAGCAGCAAGCTGGTGGTGGAAGAGCAACTGCCGCTTGAGCTGAAAGCCGAGCTGCCGCTGGAGGTGCGGATCACCGCGCTTATCGATCAATTCTTTATTCATCACCAGCAGAAGCTGGAGCGTCTGACCGCCATCGCCATTACCATGCCAGGCATCATTGATACCGAAAACGGTATTGTCCACCGGATGCCGTTCTATGATGACGTCAAAGAGATGCCGCTGGGAGAGGTGCTGAAAAACCACACCGGCGTGCCGGTCTATATTCAGCATGACATCAGCGCCTGGACGATGGCCGAGGCGCTGTTCGGCGCCTCACGCGGGGCGCGGGACGTGATTCAGGTGGTGATCGACCACAACGTGGGGGCCGGGGTGATTACCGATGGCCGTCTGCTGCACGCCGGCAGCAGCAGCCTGGTAGAGATTGGTCATACCCAGGTCGATCCCTATGGTAAACGCTGCTACTGCGGCAATCATGGGTGTCTGGAGACCATTGCCAGCGTCGACAGCGTGCTGGAGCTGGCCCAGCTCCGCCTCGGCCAGTCGATGAGCTCGTCGCTGCACGGGCAGCCTTTGACGGTGGCGTCGCTTTGCGCGGCTGCCCGGCAGGGCGATCTACTGGCTAAAGATATCATTACCGGCGTCGGCACCAACGTCGGGCGCATTATTGCCATTATGGTTAACCTCTTTAACCCGCAAAAGATCCTCATCGGCTCGCCCCTGAGCCAGGCGGCAGAGGTTCTCTTCCCGGCCATCGCCGACTCCATCCGCCAGCAGTCCCTGCCAGCCTACAGTAGGCATATCGTGGTGGAGAGCACCCAGTTTACCAATCAGGGCACGATGGCCGGTGCCGCGCTGGTAAAAGATGCGATGTATAACGGTTCACTGCTGATCCGTCTGCTACAGGGTTAACCGTTTCTTACAGACTTACTAAAAATTGCGCTATCTCAAACTGAGCGGATAGCGCATGCCTTAGACTTCCCCCACTGAATTATTTCCTTGATTTATATTTTCAAAGCATAACGGTGGAGTGAGTGATGCTTAAGCGTTTCTTTGTAACGGGTACTGATACTTCTGTCGGTAAGACGGTGGTGTCCCGCGCCTTGCTGCAAGCCCTGATGGCAAGCGGCAAGAGCGTTGCAGGGTACAAACCGGTAGCAAAAGGGAGTAAAGAGACGCCAGAGGGATTGCGCAATAAAGATGCGCTGGTGTTACAAAGCGTCTCCTCGATTGAATTGCCCTATCATGCGGTAAACCCCATCGCCCTCAGCGAAGATGAGAGCAGCGTGGCGCACAGCGGGCGGGTCAATTACAGCCTGTTGTCGGACGGGCTCGCCAGCCTGAGCGAGCAGGTCGATCATGTGGTGGTGGAAGGGACCGGCGGCTGGCGTAGCCTGATGAATGATTTGCGTCCATTATCGGAGTGGGTGGTGCAGGAGCAGCTCCCGGTGCTGATGGTGGTGGGCATTCAGGAAGGCTGTATTAACCATGCCCTGCTGACGGCGCAGGCCATTGCCAATGATGGTCTGCCGCTGGTGGGCTGGGTGGCAAACCGCATCAATCCGGGCCTGGCCCACTACGCTGAAATCATTGACGTGCTGAGTAAAAAACTGCCTGGCCCGCTGGTGGGCGAGCTGCCGTATCTGCCGCGCGCAGAGCAGCGCGAGCTAGCGCACTATATCGATCTCTCGGCTCTCGGCAGTGTGTTGACCGTAGACAGAGTCGTGGAGTAACGTCCGCGACAGGACCGACGCCACCACGCAGGCAATCAGCAAGCCGGGCAGCAGAAGATACTGCCCGGTCATTTCACAGACCATTAGCGCCGACATGATCGGTGCGTGCGTCGTGGCGGCAAGCAGTGTCGCCATACCCGCCAGCCCCAGCAAAATCGCAGTTTCAGACCCTGGCAACCACAGCATAAAGAGTTGCGCAAACAGCATCCCGGTCGCCATGCCGACAAACAGCGTTGGCGTGAAGACCCCGCCCGGTGCGCCTGAACCGCTGCTGGCGAGCACGGCCAGCAGCTTGCAAATGAATACCCCCGCAATGACCGACAGCACAGGCGGCGCCAGCAGAAACGCCTGCACCACGCTGTAGCCATTGCCCCACACTTTGGGCGTCAGCAGCGACAGCAGCCCGACAATCAGCCCGCCCAGCGCCAGCTGCCACGGCGGCGAGAGTTTCAGGCGCAGAAACAGAGCGTGGCTGAAGGACATCAGCCACATCAGCGCCGGGCCGCAAAGGCCGGCCAGCAGGCCCATGCCGACGATCAGGGAATAATCCACCGCGGTCAGGGTTTCGCTGAGATGCACCTCATACAGCGTGCTCGCACCCGGACTGAGCAGGCGGGTGGCCAGCAACGCCACCACCGCGGCAATCACCACCGGGCCGAGGGACGCCAGCATCAGGGTGCCGAACAGGATCTCGGCAATAAACAGGCTCCCGGCTAAGGGCGCGTGGTAGGCGCTGGCCATCCCGGCGGCGGCCCCGCAGGCGATCCACAGTTTCCATTCTGATTTCGGCGTAAAGCGCTGGGCAAAAAAGGAGGCGGCGAGGGCGGCCAGCAGGATCATCGCCCCTTCACGACCAATGGCGCTGCCGCTGGCAACTACCAGTAACGACGCCAGGGATTTCACCAGGCTGGCACCATAGTCGAACCGCCCGTCGCCCGTTTCCAGAGCTTCCATATAGTCGGTAGGGGCATGGGGACGCTGCGCCGTCATCCGCTGCCATCCCCACAGCAACAGTCCGGCCGCCAGTCCGCCCAGGGCGGGCGTCAGCGCACGCCGCCAGGGCGAAAGCGCGCTGGCCGCATTCACCAGGCTGCCGCTTTCGTTACTCAGGAACAGCCACTCCAGCAGGTACATGGCGTGACGAAACACCGCCACGACCAGCGCCGCCAGCACGCCGGTGACGGTGGCAATCAGCAGCCTGCGAAACATCGCGCGGATGTCAGGGTAAGCATGGAGTCGATGCATGGGTTACGCGTAAACAGGGAAGATACAATATTGTGAGGGGAAATCGCGGGGTTAGCAACGTAAAGCGCCGGGCAGGGCCCGGCTGACTTTATGAGTTCTCGCTATGAATATTCAGCGCCCGGCGGGTGCGGCCAGAGCTGAGGTATTCCGCGATATAGTCCTGGGAAATCTCGCCGTTATAGCGCCCGTCCTCATCAACAATCGGCATCCAGCTGGTATTACTCTCATAAAGGCGGGAGAGCACCACGCGAAGGTTGTCCTCCGCCTTGCCGGTCATGCGGAACGGATGGATCAGGTCGGCGCAGGTACCGGTGGCATGACGCGCTTCCCGGCGCTTCACAAAGCCCAGCGGCTTGCCGTTTTCATCCACCACGGTCACCGCGCGGATATCGTTATCGTCCATCGTGGCGAAGGCCTCAGGCAGCGGCGTGGCCGGGCGAACCGTGATCGTCGGCTGCTGGTCCGTCACATCTCCTGCAGAAACCAGCAGCAGGCGCTTCAGGGTACGGTCCTGGCCGACGAATGAGCCGACAAACTCATTCGCCGGTTTAGCCAGCAGTTCGTCCGGGCTGGCGCACTGGACAATTTTCCCCTGACGGAAGACGGCGATGCGATCCCCCAGCTTCAGCGCCTCGTCTATGTCGTGGCTGACCAGCATAACGGTCTTTTTCAGCTTGCGCTGCATCTCCAGGAACTGGTTCTGGATCACCTCGCGGTTAATCGGGTCGACCGCGCCGAAGGGTTCATCCATCAGCAGCACCGGAGGATCTGCCGCCAGGGCGCGGATCACGCCGATACGCTGCTGCTGGCCGCCGGACATTTCGCGCGGATAGCGGTTGAGGAACTTATGCGGATCCATCGCCACCATATCCATCAGCTCTTCGGCGCGGGTTTTACAGCGGGCTTTGTCCCAGCCCAGCATCCGTGGCACCACGGTGATGTTCTCTTCGATGGTCATGTTCGGGAACAGACCAATCTGCTGGATCACATAGCCGATGTTGCGGCGCAGGGTGACGGTATCCATGTCGCTGGTGTCCTGACCGTTAATCAGGATTTTGCCGCTGCTTGGGGTAATCAGGCGGTTAATCATCTTCAGGGTAGTGGTCTTGCCGCAGCCGGACGGGCCGAGCAGGACGCACATTTCCCCTTCGGGCACGTTCAGGTTAACGTTATCCACGGCCTTAAAAGTCTGGCCCTGTTTCTGTGAAAATTGTTTGGTGAGGTTTTCCAGTTTTATCATTATCGAATCCCCTTTGGAGTCAGAACGATCTGCAGACGGTGCAGTAACCAGTCGAGCACAATCGCTAAAAGACAAATCATCAGCGCACCGGCAATCAGCATACGAATATCGCTTCCGCCAATGCCGTTAAGCAGCAGCAGGCCCAGCCCGCCAGCACCAATCACCGCGGCAATCGCCATCACGCCGATGTTCATGACTACGGCGGTGCGGATACCGCCAAAGATCACCGGCAACGCCATCGGAATTTCTACCCAGCGCAGACGCTGCCAGAAGGTCATGCCGATGCCGCGACCCGCTTCGCGCAGGCCCGGCGGCAGGCTGTCGAGGGCGGTGTGGGTATTACGCACAATCGGCAGCAGCGAGTAGAGAAACACCGCCGTAATAGCGGGCAGGGCACCAATACCCTGACCTATCATGGAAAAGAGTGGGATCATCAGGCCGAACAGGGCAATCGACGGGATGGTCAGCACGATGGTGGCAATCCCCAGCACCGGCGTCGCCAGCCATTTGTGGCGCACAATCAGAATGCCCAGCGGCACGCCGATAATAATGGCTAAGCCCACGGCCAGCGCCACCAGCCACAGATGTTGCAGCGTCAGGGTTAACAGATAGCCCCAGTTATCAATAATGTAATGAACCGTATCCATAGCGCCTCCTTACAGCAGCTGCTTGCTACGCAGGAAATCACGGGCGACCTGCTGCGGTGACTGATGATCGATATCCACCTTCTTGTTCAGCTCGGTGATAACGTCGTTGTTGAGCTGGGCGGAGAGGGTATTCAGCGCCTCTTCCAGACCCGGGTTAGCCTCCAGGGTGTCCTTACGCACGACCGGCGTCACCGCATAGCTCGGGAAGAAGCCTTTATCATCTTCCAGCACCTTCAGGTCAAAACCCTTCACGCGCCCGTCGGTGGTGTAGATCAGCCCGGCATCGACAAAGCCGTCGCGCACCGCGTTATAGACCAGACCGGGATCCATCTGGCGGATCTGCGGGCGATCCAGCTCCAGGTTGTAGGCAGCCTGCAGCGGCTTCATGCCGTCGCTGCGCCCGGAAAACTCGAGATCGAGCCCCAGCAGCCAGTTGTTATCCGGGTCGGTTTTACGCACCTGCTCAACCTTCGCCACCAGCTCCGACATAGTGTTGATATGCTCCACCTCGGCGCGCTTACGCTGCATGGCAAAGGCGTAGGTGTTGTTCATGTCAGCAGGCTTAAGCCACACCAGGCCGTGCTTCGCATCCAGGCGTTTCACAGTCTCGTACGACTCCTGCGGCGACATGCGTTTGTTGATGTGGTTAAAGATGATCAGCGAGGTACCGGTGTACTCCCAGGTCATATCGATCTGCTTGTTGATCATCGCGTTGCGGGAGATGACAGTCGCAATGTTGGTCTGGGGCTGAACCTGAAAGCCTTTCTTTTGCAGATACTGCACGGTCATGGCCGAGAGAATATGCTGCTCGGTAAAGCTCTTGGTCGCCAGAATCAGCGGCGCGGCGAGCGCCTGGCTGGAGAAGAGCGCGGCGGCGCACAGCGCCGTCAGGCCGGTAAACAGTCTCATAGAAGCTCCTTGTTATAATTATCGCGCGAGATGCGGGCTCATCAGGCGACCCAGCGCCGCCAGCAGCGTATCCAGAATCAGGGCGAACAGGGCGGTAGCCGCAGCACCCAGGATCAGCGTCGGGAAATCGTTCAGGTAAATACCCGGGAAAATCAGCTCGCCGTAGCTGCTGGCGCCGATCAGGAAGGCCAGCGGCGCGGTACCGACGTTAATCGCGGTAGCGATGCGGATCCCGGAGAGCATCACCGGCCAGGCGTTGGGGATTTCCACCTGCCACAGACGCTGCCATTTGGTCATCCCGATGCCGTTCGCCGCTTCCAGCAACGACCCCGGCACGGAGCACAGCCCGGCGTAGGTGTTACGCACGATCGGCAGCAGCGAGGCCAGAAACAGGGCGATGATGGCAGGGGTATCACCAATGCCAATCACCACCATCGCCAGGGCCAGAACGGCCAGCGGCGGCAGGGTGTTACCGACGTTAAAGATCTGCATCACGTATTCGGCGATACCTCGCGCGGCCGGACGGCTCAGCAAAATACCGCTCGGGATACCAACCAGCAGGGCGAAGAACATGGAGGAGAAGACTAAAATCAGATGCTGTTGTCCGAGATAGACCAGGTCAACCTGGCGCGCTTTGATCGTCTCCAGCCCAATTCCCCAGACGAGGAGGGCGACAACCACGATAATCGCGCCGACAAAAAGCAGCGAACGTTTGAATAATGGATGCATTGCGATGTGTCTCCCTGTGCGCATGCGTTATAGCAACCACCGGTTGCCTGTTGTTATGCCATGATTCGGCAGGGGTATTTGAGCTATAGCAAGGGATTGGGAAGGGTTCCAGCGAAGCGGTAAAATCAGTAACCCTATGAAAACAGGGGTAATCATAGTTTAAGCCTTATGGGATAAGGCCTGGTCAGGGGGAGGCAGAATAGTCTTAAAGATATTCTCATTAAGTGACACTGTCACTTAATGAGAAGGCAAGTCTGTTATTTGCTGAGCGCAGTGCGGACTTTTCGCACACGTAGCGAGGTGCTGATGATGGAGAAAGCAGCCACGAAAACCAGCATGAGCCCCAGCGCCAGCATCGCATTGAAGCCAAACCACCGGAACAGTATCAGCCCGGCAATACCCCCGGTGATGAATGAGAAGAGGGTGGTGAGATGGGTTTTGAGCTGGCTTCGTTGTGCTGCGGTATCTTTGGAGTAATCCCGGCGCAGCATCGCCACTACCACCGAGGCCAGCGAAATGCCTGCGTCGGTTAACGTGCCGGTAATGTGCGTGGATCTTACCCGTCCGCCGGAAAGCTGGGTGGAAGTTGAGTTATGGATCCCCATCAGGCCGCAGAGAAAAACAATAATTTCCCGATTGGTGGTGAAGGTATGAAAATACATTTCATACAGAGACACACCGGCCAGTAATAGCCCTTCAATAAACAAAACCTGACAAAAAATGAGCCGCACATTCTGAATGATGCCCCATAAAACGATAATTCGGGCAATAATTGCTCCCGTAACAAACGACAAAATAATGGTGGCAAAGAAAATAATATCGTTCAGATCCGTTGAGGAGACTTCACTGGAGAATTGCGAGGTATTGCCGGTCATATGGGAAGGAAAAAACCCGAATGCCCCCAGCGCAATGGCATTCAGTAATCCTGCGGAGGTGGCCAGCCAGAGGGCAAGCCGGCGATCCTCCTGATGCGTTCGTTCTTTCTTGAGTTTAATCAGCAAAGAATACCTCCGGTTTGAGCTTTGCCTGAATAATCAGGCTAGCAAAGACAATTCACGGGTTGTCCAGGATAGCGCTTAATTATTACGGCACCGGAGGTCCGGGTGGATTTAGTAATTAATTAAAATAACCTTGATAAGAAAGTGATTATTAAGCATCGGACACGGCAGGCTCACATCATTCCATTATTGCCGTGGCGTAAAAACGCCGGGCGTTGGTTTAAACGGTCAAACCAGGCCTCGATGGCGGGCACATCCGGATGATCGAAGGGCGTCATCTTCCAGCGGTTTACTGACAGCCCCAGCACCACATCGGCGAGGGTAAAGGTCTCGCCCGCCACCCAGGCCCCGGTGCGTTGCAGCTGCTGCTCAAGGATCGCGATATGGTGATTCCACTCTTTAATCCCGGCCGCTATCCGCGCGGGATCGTTAAAGTCCGGGTTTTTGCGCCCCAGGGCCGGGAAGACGTAGCGCCAGGCGTTGTTGAACTCGGTCGCCTGCCAGTCCATCCAGCGCTCGACGTTGGCGCAGGCCTGCAGATCCGTGGGGAGCAGATCGTCGCGCCCGGCTTTACGCGCCAGATAACGGCAGATCGCATTGGATTCCCACAGCACAAAATCGCCTTCGATCAGCACCGGTACCATAGCGTTCGGGTTGAGCGCGCAGAAGGCGTCCGTTTCCGTCGAGGTAAAGCCACTGCCGTAGTCTTCCTGAAGATAGTCCAGAGCCGTTTCTTCGCAGGTCCAGAGCACTTTGCGCACGTTAATGGAGGTGGTTTTGCCGAGGATTTTTAGCATGGTGCAGATGTCCTTTGTCGGGTGAGTTAATAACAATACAGCAGTTATGCAGGAAGCTTAGGGCAAATTCTGGTGGGGAAGTGGTGACGTGCGGTAAGTAATGATTTATGCAATAGTTGAAACACAATGGAAGTATTAAGAAAGGAGTAACGATGAAAAAAGTGTTGGGATTATTATTTGTCTTATTGCTGGCAGGCTGTTCCACCCCCGGTAAACCCGCTTTCTTTTATACCTGGACGCAGTACCGTACGGGGATTGATATCAATCTCCCTAAAGAGCCTAAATATAATGACTCCTTTCATGGGACGTTACGCCAGGACGATGATGGCGAATATGCCCTGATTGTGATCTATAACGGCGGCAACGTTGTAAGCCAGTTCGGCTATGTCACCAAAAACACGCTTGAAAGCTGGATTAACCTCTATTCCGGATTCCTGAAATGGGATCCCAAAGATACGGCAGCGACAACCAGATTCACCGTCCCGGATACAGACTCGCTGACGCGCAAAGAGTACGATATTGAATATCGCCTCGTTCAAGGGAAAAAGCTTTTTGTCATCAATAAACACAGCTCTGATGCCCTGTTCACCGATTTCTCCGAGATGTCGATGGATGAGGCGAACGTGGCCAAAGCGCTGGATGTTTATGTAAACCTGAGAACAGTGCTCAGGTAGTCAGGCTGGTTAATTGTCCATGGCGTTGTAAGCTGTTGCCGGTCATTCAGAGCGCGGAGCGGACATCAGCCCCTCGCTCAGAATCCTCTCCGCATTACGCGGGGAGGTTCGCTTAAGGCTAATAAATAATCAATCATGAAAGATATCGAAGCGTTACGCGCAGAACTTCTCAAAATAGGTGAGCGAATTGGAGGGGGGATAAGGCCCAATTATTACTTCATCATCCCTGACGGACCTGATGGTATGGCAACGCCCTATCTGGAAATTCATGGTCAAGAATATCACTTCATTGTCAATGAAAGAGGTATCGAAATAGCGCGTAAAGTGACGCTGAGTGACGATGAGATTCTTTACTGGTTTGTTGAATGTGGCGTGGCTGGTTTAGCGGCAGAGTTTGCAGCCTTGCACAGCTCACCGGGCAAGGCATTCAGGGAGGTTTATTTCCGGAAACAATACAGTTTAATGCTTTCCATTAAACCTGAATGGGCGACAAGGAAACGCAAAGAATTTTCAGAAATTCTTAGTGCTTAGATCCGCAAATGTCATTACGTTAGTCTGTCTGCGTAAAAAGGACCGTTACCATTGCAAAAGCATCAAACGGCCCTGTGCTACTTATGGGTCATGGCGTGATGAACAGGCTGATTGCAAGGGTACTCCTGTCGCGATAATGCAATTAAAACAGATATTTAAAACGCAGGCGTGCGCCGTAACGCGGTTGGTCATTAGCTTCTTCTTGTGCTGTTGAATTAAGCCAGGAGGTGTAAGCGCCAAGGTAAATGTTGAAATTGGGCATATTCATAATATTGGGTAATTGCCAGGAGGTGTGGATAGTATGGATATCGTAATTTCCAGGCGCGAGTATTGCGCATTCGTTATCACACTCACTGTTTAATCCGGATATATTGAATTCGGAAATCTTGTTATGAGCATAAATATAGCCTAACTCAACGCGGTGCCAGAGCGCATTGACCCCTACGCTAAAGTCTTTTTCGTCTTCTGCATTCATATAAGCAGTGCTCATATTAACCACTACACCATCTTGCGGATTTTTTTGCAGGGTATTCCAGTTCATGGTTAAACCATATCCTGTGCGCTCCGATTGATCGTGCCACTTTCCGTCAGGATCTTTATAGCCGTAAGCGTTGTTGACAAGGTTAGTTTCCATAGCAGCCGCCACAGAATAGTCGCCTGAACGCCAGGCAATAACCGGGCGGACGTAAACCACATTTTTTTGATTATCGAGTTCAGTTCCGTGATAACGCTGGTCTACGTAAAGTGAACTGCCATCCTCTACCAGTGTATTCACCTCCAGATACCAGTTATCTGACGTTTTACTGAATAGCAGATTCCCTCCGCTGTTACTGCGCCCACGCGCCTCTTTCATCATGTAGATGTAGCCATAACCGTCGCTATACAGGTCATTAGCTGTGTTTCCAGAGTACTCGATAAAGGTGTCCTGGTTGAGGGGGAACATATCATAGGCTTCAAAGCGCCCAACCTTAACTAACCAATCTTGCTGTTGTCCAAAGAAGAACGCCGCATCATCAAGGTTCATTTTCCCATTCATATCCGCCAGCGGTTGGGCAGTAAAACCGGCAAACTGGTCATTCGATGAACGTTGTATACCGTCAATGCTTAATAGAATACGTCCATTGATATCCCAGCGTTCTTTATCGCCCGGCGCCCAGTTTTTATTCGCGCTGGTTTTTGCCGATGTTAAACTACCGGTGCGGCTGGCACCATCAAGATTAAACTCCACGTCACCATGGAATTTTAATTCCGCATCTTTATTTAAAGTTAATTTAGGTACGTCTGTTTGCTTTGCTGAATTTATATTATTTTCATCTTTCCTGGCTGATGCTTGTTTTAACGCTGCTATTTCTGCCTCTGCGCTATAAGCGCGATTTTCTGCATCCTGTAATCGTTGTTCAAGCACCATAAAGCGCTGTTCAATAGTTAACGGTGTCTGGGAAAAAACGGAGGCCGAGTATAAGCCGGCGCAGAGCACCGATCCGGTTGTTATTTTCATCGAATCAAACCTGTATAATTTTAATGATGCCGACGCGTGACGCCGCAGGGTAATTACTACGGCATTTATTTATATTTATTTCTTTATTCCAGATGCCAGGCACCACACTCCGTGAATTCGGCACGTCCTGACCAGGCAAAGAGACTCAACATGCGTGACTGCGGATATATACGGCTGCTCAGACAGGCTTCGCCGTCATTGACGAAAACTTCCACCGACGAGCTGTCGAAGAATATCCGCAGTTTCAGCGTTGCGGAAGCGGGGAGAGGAATGCTCCGTTGCCCGCAAAGACCAAGCTCCGGATAATTGCGCTCAAGCACCAGCCGTTGTGCCTGGTTATCGACATACAAGCGCATACCGTCCTCCAGTGCGATACCGTATTGTTCTGCATCACAGGCGGCCAGTTCCCACTGCAAAATGACTTCCGTTGTTTCGCAGTGATTCATCACTGGCAGCATTTTGTTGCTCAGGGTGCTGACGGGCCAACTGAACCAGTGCTGGCGTAGGTTTTCCAGCTCTCTTACAGGACGCATTTGCAGGCGATTATCGGCAGTGAGTGTCAACTCTCGTGGTAACGTCAGCATGCCTGACCAGCCGTCTTGTTGTTCCGGCATTGGAGATCCCCACATGGCCATCCAGCCCATAACGATGCGACGGCCGTCCGGGGCAAGAAAGCTCTGCGGCGCATAGAAATCGTGTCCGTGGTCCATCTCCCGGAACGCGCTCTGTTGCACGAAAGGGGCACCCGGTTGCCACTGCCCAACCAGATATCCACTCTGGAATAAGTTACGATTTTCATATCCCTGTGCCGCCATTCCCTGCGGCGAGAACATAAGTATCTGTTTGCCGTTTAGGGTAAAGAAGTCCGGGCACTCCCACATAAAGCCCATCTTCTCGTCCGCTTCGGCCAGAATCCCCTCAGCTTGCCAGCTTCGTAAGCACTCTGAACGATAGAGCCTGACCTGCCCGGTATCACCCACGCGCGCGCCGACCACCATGTACCACGCTTCGCCTTCCTGCCACACTTTCGGGTCGCGGAAATGATGCAGTCCCGCAGGAGTGTCAATAACCGTCCCGTGACGCGCAAATTCGATGCCATTTTTGCTGGTTGCCAGACACTGCACCTGGTACAGGTTGTCGTCACTGCTCAGATCGCCGTGAAATTTATGGCCGGTATAAATCAATGACAGTTCATCAGCGTTCACTACCGCAGAACCCGAGAAACAACCATCTTTGTCTTCTGGCCCAACCGGTGCCAGCGCCACCGGCAAATGTTCCCAGTGCAGCATATCGCGGCTGCGCGCATGCCCCCAGTGCATCGGCCCCCATTCCGGGGAGTAAGGATGATGTTGATAAAACGCGTGATACCACCCGTCAAACCAAACCAGCCCGTTGGGGTCATTCATCCAACCCGCTCGCGGAGCAAGATGGTAACGTGGATACCAGCGAATGTTCAGTTGGTCTTGCTTTTCGTTCAGGGCCTTCTCAGCATTGGCAATCAATAACGTCATAACAACTCACTCCTGAATAATTCAAATGGGGGAGGTTGCGATAGCCGCCCGCCGGATAAGGACTTATTGCCTCGTAAAAAGAAAATCGAAAGGATCATGTAGAGTGGATAAGCGATAACGTCATCCGCCTTTTTATCTGTTATTCCAAAGAAAAATTCCGGATGACGCTACGCTTATCTGGCCTGCCTTAGCGCAAGCGGTACTTCATAATTAAGACGGGCAGAGCAAACAGCAATGTCAAAAGATTTGCCGCGCTAATAGCCAAATCGTTAATTAATAGCCCATATAAAAACCACATCATCAGTCCGCAAACGAACATCGCGTACATCAGGCCGGAGATGCCTTGCGTATTGCGTGTGGAAATCACTTTTACCGCCTGGGGCAAGAATGACAATGTTGTCAGGCTTGCCGCTATGTAACCAATTACAGATATCCATTCCATGGTTACGCCTTCGCGTCTGATGTTTTCGTCATGCTGATGCTGGATGATTGCGTTTCTACAGGCGCTGTGGAGTGACGATATTTATCCAACAGGTGGATCTGTATTTTTCTCAGCATATCGCCATTAAGTTTGTAGAGGCGGAAGTAGAAGATCAGGGTGATCAGGAAGAAGAGCGCCGGAAGCGCAATCATGATGAACTGCATACCGGTTACGGTGCTTTCAGACTGCGCAACATTTGGTACGTAACCTATGATGCCAAGTATCAGGGAGATAAAGAATGCAGAAAACGCCGAGCCTCCTTTAACCACCATCGTTTGAACCGAATAGGCAATGCTTTCACACCGAACGTTGAGTTTGTACTCGCCATAATCTACGGTGTCCGCCACCATAATGACCTGTAGTACCCAGAACAAGGCTGTCCCTACGTTCAGCAAAATTCCGGCAAGGGAAATTAACCACACATTGTGATACCCAGCCAGCGCTATCCAGAGCAGTACCCCACCGCCAAAAATCGGTAGCACCGATGCTCCCGCCCACAGTAAGCGGCGTGACAACGCTTTTACCAGTCGCGGGAACAGGATCAGGGTTAACAGGTTTGCTGCCCCCGAATAAGACATGTAATAGGGGAAGAGGCTGGCGTCACCTATAACGTAGGTGAAGTAATAAATCGCGAACCCCGTAATAATGTTTGCTGCGATGTTGTAAGCCAGCGCCATACCCAGCAGGCAAGAAAGCTGATCGTTTTTATAGATCAATGCCACTATGGCCTTTAAGCTGAGGCGGCTACTGTCTTCGGTTGCATCACTGTCTGACGAGTAGACCTCTTTCACGTTGCGTAACATGATGAGGGTTGAAGCAATAAAGAAGGCTATCAATATAAGCGTAAACATCTGGAAGCCGAAACCTCGGTCTTCGCCGCCGATATAGTTGATGAACGGTAGCGTAACGCCTGCGGTGATAAACCCGGATAAACTGGCAAAGAAACGTGGAAAAGGTACCAGCTGTTCGCGTTCACGTTTATCCAGGGTAATGGTGGGTACCATCGACCAGAACGGAATATCCATGATTGTGTAGGTCATGCCCCATAGGATATAGGTCACGCAAACGAACACTACCTGCGTTGTGCCTTCAAACAGATGCGCGCTGAACAGTAAAAACAGAACAATCGAGTTGGCTATCGTCCCCACCAGGATCCACGGCTTAAACTTTCCCCAGCGGCTACGGGTGCTGTTGACTATCCAGCCCATGATCGGATCGTTGATAGCATCCCAAATCCTTGCGATTAAAAACAGCGTGCCCACCAGGCCTACCGATAAACCGACAACATCGGTGTAGTAATACATCAGATACATGTAAACGATGCCAATAGCGAAATCTTTACCAAACGCCCCAAATCCATAACTGAGTTTTGTTGTAATTGATATGCTCATATAGGGTACCAGGCCACTGTCACCAGTGCCTTCCTTCTGTTATTAGATATGTGAGAAGCCGGGCATGACGCCCGGCGTACTGGGTTATGCGCGATGAAGCCAGGCCGGTAACCATTCACCGTGTGCTGTAATCAGGTCATCAACCAGGGCATAAATCTCTTCAATTCCGAGGACGGCTGAGGTATGAGGGTCAAGCAGCGTGGCGTGGTAAACGCGGTCGCGATTCTCTGTCAAAATCGCTTCGGTCAGTAAGGTCTGAACATTAACATTGGTTTGCATAAGCGCTGCCAGATGTGAGGGTAGTGTGCCAACACGGGTCGGTTGAATACCATTGGCATCCACCAGGCACGCTACTTCAACACAGCAGCCCTGCGGCAGGTTATCGATAAGGTTATCGTTGCGCACGTTGCCATAGATAACACTCGGCTCACCCGTCCACAGCGCGTTCATAATGGTGCTGGCATATTCACGTGATGGCTTGATGTCAATGCGTTCTGCCGTTTTGTACTCTTCAAGTTCCTTGCGCCAGTTAGCCAGTTGCTCAACACAACGTTTTGGGTACTCATCTAATGGGACTTTGTAACGCTCAATCAGATCTTCGCGGCCAGGCTTAATAAACCAGGGCGTATATTCTGCAAAGTGCTCAGAAGATTCCGTCACGAAATAGCCCAGCTTTTTGAACATCTCGTAGCGGACGATATTTTCACAGCGCGGATTGCCATGCAGATTGGGCTTCGGCGCTTCGCCACTTTCGTAAGCTCTCAGCAGATCCGGATAAATACTGACGTATTCACCCTGATCATTTTTTTTCTCAAGCGAGAGATAAAATGCCATATGGTTGATACCGGCGCAGCGATAGCGCAAGGACGCCGGGTCGATAGATAAATCACGCGCCAGCTCTTCAGCCGTTCCCTGCACCGAGTGGCACAGCCCCACCTGTTTAATCTGCGGGTAGCGTGCATACATAGCCCAGGTATTCATCGCCATCGGATTGACGTAGTTAAGCATCGTGGCATCCGGACAAACTTGCGTCATGTCTTCACAAATCTGCCATAAATGCGGGATGGTGCGCAGGGCACGCATAATTCCGCCAGGGCCTAAGGTATCGGCAATAGTTTGTTCCAGGCCGTGCTTTTTACAGACGGCAAAGTCCGTGACGGTACAGGGTTCGTAGCCGCCAATCTGGAAAGCAACCACAACGAAATCAGCATCCTGAAGGGCTTGTTTCTGGTCGGTATGGCAGGTGATTTTTCCGCAGGCACCTGCGGAGTCCATCAGTTTACGCACTACAATATGTGACTCTTCCAGACGCGTTTCATCAATATCCATCAGGGCGATATGGGCCGATTTCAGCGCCGGGCGATGAAAAACATCTCCGAGAATGTTTTTAACAAAAATCGTCGAGCCTGCGCCGATAAAGGTAATTTTTGGTGCTGACATTTTCTTTCTCCGTGGCATAAGTAAACCCCGTCAGATTGGCATGTCGTGCACCGGTTCTCCTCCCTCTTCCTTACTTAGCATTCCGGAAAACTCAGATTGGTTTCATCACCCATTTAAATATGAGTTTTCCGGATTTTTTCGTCAGGAAAGCAGATAATCTCGGCTAACAGACTGATAACCGCCCGCTTATATCGCCAAATTTTTCTCATTCTCACAGTCACAGAAAGACTTTTGTGCCAGTATTTCTGACAATTCAGGAAACGGAGAGAACAATGAATATCATCCCAAATAGCCTTCCGCCCGACCCGGATATGTGCAGCAGCACCGATAGCAATACGCGCAGTCCTTTGTCGCTCTACTCCGAATACCAACGCATGGATATCGAGCTACGCAGGCCCCAGCATATGGAAGCCTGCCACTGGCACGGGCAGGTCGAGGTGAATGTCCCTTTTGACGGCGACGTAGAATACTTAATCAATAATGAAACGGTGCAGATTAAGCAGGGACATATCACGATATTTTGGGCCTGTACTCCGCATCAGCTCACCCGTCCTGGTGAATGCAAAAATATGGCTATTTTTAGTCTTCCTATGCATCTTTTTCTCTCCTGGCCGCTGGACCGGCAGCTTATCAATCATGTCACCCACGGTACGGTGCTGAAATCCCTGACCGCGCAGCAGCTTAGCCCCTTTGAAGTTCAGCGCTGGCAGGAGGAGATCAGAAGCCCCAACGAGCAAATTCGCCAGTTAGTCATCGATGAAATCTGCCTTATGTTCAAACGTTTTAGCCTGTCAGGTTGGCAGCCGATTCTGGTGAATAAACCCGCCCGTACGCGCAGCAGCGGTAACAATGTGTCACGCCATGCACAATTTTATGTCAGCCAAATGCTGGAGTTTATCGGCAATAATTACGACCAGGCGTTGACCATCGAACAGGTTGCTGAACACGTCAAACTCAATCCGAATTATGCGATGGGGATATTTCAGCGCGTGATGCAGCTCACCATGAAGCAATATATTACTGCGATGCGCATTAACCATGTGCGGGCACTTCTTAGCGATACGGACAAGTCGATTCTGGATATCGCTCTCACCGCAGGGTTCCACTCCAGCAGTAGTTTCTACAGCACATTTAACAAATATGTCGGGATGTCGCCGCATAACTATCGCAAACTGCGCCAGTTAAGGAATGGCTGCTAATTAACCGGGTCGCTTAATAATCATGCGCGTCAGCCCAGTTGTGGAGAGGAAGTACAAGAGGCGTTCGCGCTGAAACAGTTCTGATTGCCTGGCGCTGAATATTGAGTGAAAAGCGGAACTTAAGCCAGGCCACAGAGGGCTCAAAAAAAGAGCCCAAAATTCAGCTGCAAGGTTGATAGCCCCCCGTTATTTCAATTTGAAACCGCGCTGTATGACTGTTTCACGTAATTTATTTCTTCCGCCTAAATAATCCATGCTTATCGCGGATTCAACTACGGATCCAGCCCAGGTTTTGTCACTCATATTCTGACGCTTACGGAATGCCTGATAAGCGGCTTCATATCTTTCAATACAGGTGCGATAACGACTCTCATCGTAATGATTGTAATGTAACACCATCGGCTGGGCAGGGCGCGGGCGAACGCTGCTGGTTCTGGTATCATCTGGCAATCCTACAGCCATCCCAAAAGTGACAAAGCTGTAATCAGGCAGGTTGATTATATCCGCAACCTCTTTCGCAATGTTACGCATGACGCCGAGATAAACTATCCCCAGGCTCATAGATTCCGCTGCAACGGCTGCGTTTTGGGCGGCAAGCGCTGCGTCAATCGAAGCCATCAGGAAAGAATCAAGGTAGTCGAGCACAACAGGCTCTTTCCCGGCATCCTTTGTAATTCCTGCACCACGTGACAGGTCTGCTACCCAGAGCAGCAATGCAGGAGCTTCCTCGATCCATGGGATACGGTCCACGGGTACTGAGCGGGCTACAGTGTCTGAAATTCGCTGTTTGAGGGCCGGGTCAGTAACGGCCACCAGGCTCCACTGGTTCAAGGCAGAAGAATTTGATGCCGACTGTGCCGCAGCAACCATCGTCTCTATTGCCCCATCCGGCAGAGCTTCAGGCAAAAATGTCCTGACAGATTTATGGCTCAGAAGCGCTTCTACCTGAGGCGTCCAGATAATGTTGTCAGGTTTTGGTTGCTCTGCACCGTATCGGGCCTCAAGCAATGCCTGCTGTTGTGCATTCATTTCGGTCATGGTTTTTACTCTCCTTCGGCAAATTTGATGACCGCAGGATAGCCGGGCTGACAAAACAGATAATCCCCTGATTTGCGACTTCAGTTTTCATATGTGTGCACAATCGGAGTGTATGCCTTAGAATTGAGGCATGGATCATCTATTAGCTATACGTATATTCCAGCGCATTGTTGAGACGCGCTCTTTCACAAAGGCCGCAGCACACCTGGACTTGCCACGCTCTACGGTCAGTAAGAACCTCAAAGAGTTAGAAGAGCATCTGGGTACTAAGCTGATACAGCGCACTACGCGCTCTGTCGCGTTAACCACTGAGGGTGCTGAGTATTACCGGAGGATCAGTAGGCTTGTCACTAAGCTTGATGAGACCGAAGGCGCAATACGAGATGTAGGGACAGCGGCGAAAGGAAGGCTGCGAATTGACCTTCATTCATCACTGGCCAATTTTGTATTGATGCCGGTTCTACAGGAGTTTCGGGAACGCTATCCGCATATTCAGCTGGCGCTTGGGGTGGGCGATCGCCCGGTTAATCTCATAGAGGAGGGGGTGGACTGCGCCATTCGCGCGGGAGAACTGGCGGACTCGTCTCTGATTGCGCGCACGCTGTATAAAGATCGCTTAATTACCTGTGCCAGCCCCGGATATCTTAAGCAGTATGGCGTGCCGAAAAACCTCTCCGATCTTAAGGATGGACATAAGATCGTCGGCTATTTCAGCGCCGCAACAGGTGAGGCATGGCCTCTGCGTTTCCGCAGCCGGGGAGACGATACACAGTTAGTGGCCTTTGATATCGCCGCGAACGACAGTGCCGCTCTGATTAGCATACTTGTACAGGGTATGGGCATCGGACAAACCCATGCTTCCGTTGCCAGGCGCTTTATAGAATCTGGTGAACTCGTTCCTGTTCTTGAAGACGTAACGCAAAGGCAATTTGAATCGCCACGGGTTTAACAGACACCTCAGAGTCATTTAAGATGGCTTAAAGAGAGGTGCCCATGAGCGGTAAGCGTTATCCCGAAGAGTTTAAAATTGAAGCAGTCAAACAGGTTGTTGATCGCGGTTATTCTGTTGCCAGCGTTGCAACACGTCTCGATATCACCACCCACAGCCTTTACGCCTGGATAAAGAAGTACGGTCCGGATTCTTCCGCTAATAAAGAACAGTCAGATGCTCAGGCCGAGATCCGCCGTCTCCAGAAAGAGCTGAAGCGGGTTACCGACGAACGGGACATATTAAAAAAAGCCGCGGCGTACTTCGCAAAGCTGTCCGACTGAGGTACGCCTTTATCCGTGACAACACCTGTTGCTGGCCTGTTCGCCTGCTCTGTCGGGTGCTGGATGTTCATCCCAGTGGTTTTTACGCCTGGCTTCAGCAGCCGCATTCACAACGCCATCAGGCAGACCTGAGACTGACAGGACAGATTAAACAGTTCTGGCTGGAATCGGGATGCGTCTATGGTTATCGCAAAATCCATCTGGATCTGCGGGACAGCGGGCAACAGTGCGGAGTGAACAGAGTCTGGCGACTGATGAAACGTGTCGGGATAAAGGCTCAGGTCGGATACCGGAGCCCGCGGGCACGTAAAGGCGAGGCCAGTATCGTGTCGCCCAACAGGCTCCAGCGACAGTTCAATCCGGATGCTCCGGATAAGCGTTGGGTAACGGACATAACCTACATCAGGACCCACGAAGGCTGGCTGTATCTTGCCGTGGTTGTTGATCTGTTCTCACGCAAAATTATCGGCTGGTCCATGCAATCCCGGATGACAAAGGACATTGTCCTGAACGCACTGCTGATGGCTGTATGGCGCCGTAATCCCCAAAAACAGGTGCTGGTTCATTCGGATCAGGGCAGTCAGTACACAAGCCATGAGTGGCAGTCGTTCCTGAAATCACACGGCCTGGAGGGCAGCATGAGCCGTCGCGGTAACTGCCATGATAATGCGGTTGCAGAAAGCTTTTTCCAGTTGTTGAAACGCGAACGGATAAAGAAAAAGATCTACGGAACGCGGGAAGAAGCCCGCAGCGATATTTTTGATTACATCGAAATGTTTTATAACAGTAAGCGTCGGCATGGTTCCAGCGATCAGATGTCACCGACAGAATATGAAAACCAGTATTATCAACGGCTAGGAAGTGTCTAGATTATCCGTGGCGATTCACGTCTTAACCCGGGTAGTAACGCCTGAGTCAGTAGAATTGAACCTGTCAGTCCCGAACTGACGGTATTGATAATCTCTGTGTTTGGTTGATCGTCTAACGTTCCTGACAGCCATTGAGCAGCATTAAGGATTAAAATGTCTATGGGTCTGTCTGAAGTTAACAACTGTGAAGAAAACTGAGAAAGGGATTCAGGCTGAGTCAAATCACAGATATACCCTTTCGCCATTCCGCCTTCAGCCTTGATGATACCGCAAGTTTTTTGAATATCATCAACACGCCTCGCGCAAAAATCTACCTCGACGCCTTCTCGTGCCAGCCACACGCTCAGCGCCTGACCAAATCCCGCGCCGCCACCGGTAATCACAGCTCTTTTACCTCTCAGCATCTTCATCCATCCTTTATTAATGATTGTGTGGATGTAGATATACATGAGGAGGTAGATTGGCATCTTTCAGTTAGTGCCATTTTGAGACGACAGGAAGACGCTGTATATCCAGACCTTTTGGTGCCTGAACATCGCATTAAGTATCGTTATGAATTTTCTGATGCAGACTGTAATAGCGACTTTTTAGGCTTTTCACGTGCAACGCGACGTATAGAGGTCACTAATCTAAGGGTTAATCAGCACTGCTGAACGCATAGCCATATAGAGTGTTGCCCGCCAGCTGCCCGCTGTCTCAGTCATTCGGGCATACGCCAACCAGCGTCGGAACAGGCAAAATAACCCACAACAGCGGAAGTGGTTTGTTGGTTGAACTCAGCCTGACGCATACATTATTGCTCTGATACAAGGGTTAAAATAATTTCAGCGTTGTTGCGTTGAAAAAAATAATAAATGCTGCAAAAAAATGTAAAGACCTGAGTGACATAATTTGTACTAAGCACAAAAGAGGATGAATTAGGGCACATAATAGAAAGCGCGTGAAAAAAACGCTAATTAATCGCCTTAAGTCAAATTAACGCCGCTTAACAGATCCATAGGCGCAAGGTTATGTAAGTGGTTGTTAAGATTAATCTTAGAATTGGCGGAAATAAGGACTATTCATTAGAGATGCTGAATGTTTTGGCGTAAATTTATTCGCAAAAATTATGTTACAAATTCTACGAATTTATTCACAACCAAGGACGTTTAGCGTATGGGGATCTTAAAACCTGGATTATTACTGACTGCTTTTGCGCTGACTGCATGTGGTGGCGGTGGCGGTGGCGGTGGCGGTGGTGGCGGTGGTAGCGACAGCACGCCTCCAGTAACCACTGCGCCTGTGCAAACGGATAACGGCAATACGGATACCACACCGGAAACCCCTGCCACGGCACCGGTCAGCCTGACCACCGGCGGTACCCTTTCTGGTTGGACCTACACCACCCCTGAGGGCCGTGAATATGTTTTGCGCAACTCCGGGATCTCTGCGGGCTCGGTGCAAACTCATGGGGTCACCCGTGGTGGTGGCCAATTCCTGATCTCCTCAACATCATGGTGCTGTGGCCGTATGAGTTACACCATCTTCGGTACCTGGACACAGCATGAAACAGGGCAGCATGAGGTCTTCTACACCGGGGATGCCACGCTCGCGGCTAACATGCCAACCCAGGGAACGGCGACCTATGTGGGTCAGGGTATGCGTGAAAGTAACCTGAGTGATGCTCGCTTTGACATTGATTTTGCGGCGAAAACCATCACTGGCACCATTGCCGCCAATGATACCTTTGGTAGCGAAATTGCGATGCAGGGCAACATTGCCAACGGTGGTTTCACCGGTAACGCGCAATCCGGCGGGCAGGAGGGGACGTTCACCGGACATTTCAATGGCCCTACGGCTGAAGAGTTGGGCGGTCTGGCGCAGTTTACAGACACGACTAAAAACGCATCCTTTGGCGCGACACGTCAATAAATCGTTTTCCGGTCAGCCTGGCTGACCGGACCTTCAGATGGTAAGCCTTTCTATGAATATTTTGCGTACTGGCGCACTGAGTTTGCTGTGCCCGCTCAGCGTTGCGTTTGCTGCGCCGCCGGAAACCGACTCGATTCCTGCTGCTCCCCACTTTGAACGACTGACCACGCCGGACAAGCGCACCGAGCCTGGCGACAAGACACTGCATGTTACTAATGCTCAACTGGCGGAACAGCCAGAGCTGGCGATGGCGCTGCTCGATCAGGCCATTCGTGAAGAAAAGTGGCCGATGGTTCGTGCCATTCTACCCGTCTATGCGGCGTCACCCAATCCGGATTCTACCCTGATTCATTTTGCGAAAGCCGGGCTGGCGCGCAGTCAGGGGCATTATGCAGAGGCGATTGAACACTATCGCGCTATTCTGACCAGGCACCCTGACTTTGCTGCGGTGCGTCTGGATTTAGCGCGTGCCATGTTTGAAAATCGTCAGTTTGACGCGGCTGATTATCAATTTCGTCGTGTATTACAAAGCAATCCGCCTGAAAATATCCAGCAGGTTATTGCACACTATCTTGAGCGCATTCAGAAAGGCAGCGCATTAACGGGTTCATTCAGCGTGAGTTATCTGAATGACAGCAATGTGAATAACGCTTCATCGGGTAAAACCATTCGGGTTGGCGATCGTCTGTTTATTCGTAATAAGGATAGTTTCCCTCAGCGCGGAGAAGGTTTCTGGTTCAATGGCGCATTACAAAAAGATGTCCAACTCTACGATCAGCATGGCTTGCGATTTCTAGGTACGGTAAACGGTAAGAGTTACTGGAATAATCATGATTTTGATGATATTACCACCCGTGCTTATGCTGGATATCAATGGCGTAATTTCCGGCAGCAATTTGCCCTGTTGCCTTTTTATGAAAAAAGATGGTATGGCACCGAGGCGTACTCTTCTGGCCCTGGCGTCCGCGCCGAATACAGTTATTTACTTACGCCCACATGGCAGGTGAGTCAGGCGCTGGAATATCAGAAACTGGATTATGATGATGAAAATTATCGATTCTTGCGCGGGCAAAATCGTTACTCTTCCACAACCCTGTCCCATGCCTTCAGTAACCGGGTGTCAGGGTTTGCCGGCTTCGATCTGCTCGATCAGCAGACCTTCACTCGCAGTGAGTCTAACCACCGGGTAGGCTTGCGCAGCGGGGTGCAGGTTGATATGCCCTGGCAACTCTCTTTTGCCGCCACCACGGCCATTGCCAGACGCAATTATCAGGCCGACAGTGATATCTTTTCGACGCGACGGAAAGATAACGAACAGATCTATAACCTCTCGCTCTGGCATCGCGACCTTTATTTCTTTGGGGTGATGCCGAAACTGAATTTCACCTATAAACGGGTCGATAGCAATATCGATTTCTATGATTATCGACAGAGAAATGTCACGCTTTCTGTGGATAAGAATTTTTAACAGACGTTTGCCAGGCCATTTTAGTGAGTATGCAGAAAAAGACTAATACGAAAGAATGAATTTAACATGAAAAGCACGCTCCGGCGTGTTTTTTTATTTCATGAGTTGGTAAAAGGCAAGCGTGGCTGCTAACTTTTCGAGTGCCGCTCATGCGTTTTTTTCAAAACAAGTAGTCATTGGCTGGATAATGGTAAATACGAAAAAAGTATGACATTACAAATTCATCTGTACTTTTTTGTTTCTTGCTTAGTTATTAAATTTCCGTCATCTTTTAGTCATGAATAAATGAAAAGCTCACATTAAAACAGAGATTAAGGGTTAGCCATGTTCAGAGTTTCCTGCTCCTCTTGCGTTATTAAACCCTTACGTTCAGGACGATATTTATTAATGGTGAGCATGTTATTCCCGACATGGGCATACGCCGAAATGTCTGCCTACGACGAACTTATTATTCAGGCACGGGATGGCGACCGCCAGCCTTTATTGCAATACCTTGCCGTTCGGGAAAAGCAGACACAGTTAACGGCGGGAGAGATTGCTGACTGGCTTCAGGTTTCCTCATGGGCCAATAATGACGTGGAGACGCTGGCGGTATGGGATCGTTATCGCCATAGCATGGCCATCCCTGCCAGAGGGCAGGTCGCTGCCGCCCGCGCGCTGCGTAACCAAAAGCAGTGGAATGACTCGCTGGCCGTCTGGGAAACCGTTCTGCAAGATGAGCCCGGCAATAGCGACGCCCGCACCGGCTGGATAATGACGCTCGCAGATGCCCATCGCAACGAGCAGGCCATCACCGAAGCCCGGCGCTGGGCAGACGAGGAGCCGGGGCCAGAGAGGGAGGCACTGCTGGCTTATGTTTATCATGCTCAGGGGAAAAACTGGGATTCAGTACTGGCGGCCAGCCAAATCGATACCGATTCAGACCACAACAAAAACGTGGTGCCCACGCTGCTGGCTGCCATGTCGGCCAACCGCATTGCCGGCCCCGCGCTGACCCTTTCAGAGCGCTTCCCGCAGCCTGATGCCATTACACGTCAACTTGAACTGGATGCGGCGGCGCAAACCGTCCGCACTGCGTTTACGCCCACCCGCAATGAAGAGGAACGATTTCTGGTGGCAGATAAAGCACTGGCTCGCTATGACGCGCTGATTGCCGAGTGGAAATCCCATCCCGAGGCGCAAGGTGATGTGCGACGCGCCAGAATTGACCGGCTGGGGGCGCTGGTTATCCGTAAACGCATGGATGAAGCGATTGCCGAATTTGAATCGCTCGAGGCGAGCGGAACGCCGGTTCCTGACTACGCCAGACGATGGGTCGCTTCTGCATATCTTGCGCAGAAGCAGCCGGACAAAGCCGAGTCGCTGCTTGAAAGCATCTATTTTCCACGTGGCTCGACCCTGGCATCACAGCCGTTGACCATGGACGATCAACAGGAACTGCTGTTTGCCCGTCTCGATAACAACCATTTCGACGAAGCGAAGCAGCAACTGGATACATACACTAAAGAGAACCCTTACCTGCGACAAATCTACGGTTCTCCTACGCCGGAGCCCAATGACAGCTGGCTGCTGGCAAGAACCTTAAAAACCGAATATCTGGTCGCTACCAATAATTTGCCTGCAGCCGAGACGCATGCGGAGCGGTTGGCGCGTACAGGATCGGGTAACCAGGCACTGCGTATTGCCTATGCGTCAGTGCTGCTGGCGAGAGGATTACCCCGTGCCGCAGAGCGCGAACTTAAGCTTGCCGAAGTCATTGAACCCAGCAACCTGGAGCTGGAACGGCAACAAGCATGGACGGCCATGGAGCTACAGGAGTGGCAGCAGGCCAACGAACTGACGAAGGATGTAGTTACCCGCAGCCCGGATGACGCCGCCACGTTGCAGCTTGAACGACTGATGGCGTTGCATAACAAAGCTGAACTGCGGATAGCCGGGTCTCAGGGCATCTCATCCGACAGTCCGGTCAGTGGCAAAAATGATTTTACCCTCAACGCTGCGCTTTATAGCCCACCTGTTAACCAAAACTGGCGACTGTTTACCGGCTACAACTTTGCCCGTGGCGAATTTGAGGAGGGGAAGGGAATAAGCCGGGACCTGCTGGCGGGCGTGGAATGGACGTCAAGGAATAGCTGGGCCGAAATGGAGGTCTCCGGGCGCAACGATGGCAGCGATCAGAAAATCGGCGGACGCCTCTCTGGCTGGTACGATTTCAGCGACAGCTGGCGGGTCGGGGGCTCGGCGGAGCGGTTATCCCGTAACACGCCGCTGCGTGCCCTGCGCAATGGGGTAAACGCCAACGGTGGCGATCTGTGGTTACGCTGGTATCAGAACGAACGACGCGAATATCAAGTTTCGCTTTTCGGTGCCCATTTCACCGACGGCAACGATCGACTGGAATACGGCATCAGCGGTAAAGAACGCCTCTGGACGCTACCACGTTTTACTCTGGATTTTCTCCCCGGCATCGGCGGCAGCCATAACAGCAAAGAAAATGTGCCTTATTACAACCCCAAACGCGATCTTGCAGCGGTTGCAGGGCTGCGCGCCGAACAGGTGCTGTACCGCCATTACGACACGGTCTGGAAGCAGCAGTTTGAGGCGGGGGCGGGCGGCTACTGGCAAAAAGGGCACAGTGCCGGGGCCATCAATCAGTTAGGTTACGGGCAACGTATTCAATGGAATAACGTAGTGGATGCCGGGGTGAAACTGACCTGGGATAAGCGTCCATACGACGGGAAGCGGGAGCGCAATATTGCCCTCGCATTTGATCTGAATGTCAGGTTTTAAGGGCGCTTCATGATGAAACGATGGCTTCTCGCCGCGAGGGTAATCGTCGGGTGGATGATGATGAGCATGTGTGCATTGGCCGCGGCACCGCGTTACCTTCCTCCCGCCGAGCGTCCGGCGCTGTATGCGGACCAGCGCTGGCCCACAAACAGCTTTCTGGTGCTGGGCTGGCATGACGTGGAGGACGGTGCCGCCGATCAGCGCTATCTGTCCGTGCGCACCAGCGCCCTGAACGACCAGTTTGCCTGGTTGCATGATAACGGCTACCACCCGATTAGCGTGCAGCAGGTGCTGGATGCCCATGCCGGAAAAATCACCTTGCCTGAAAAGGCGGTGATGCTGACCTTTGATGATGGATACAGTAGCTTCTCGACACGCGTTTTGCCGCTGCTTCGGTTGTTCAAATGGCCTGCTCTGTGGGCGCCTGTCGGCAGTTGGGTGGATGCACCGGAACATTCGCTGGTGGATTTTGGCGGACTAAAGACGCCGCGGGAAAAGTTTGCCACCTGGAAGATGGTACGCGAGGCCAGCGAGTCGGGGCTCGTGGAAGTGGGGGCGCACACCTGGGCATCCCATTACGGCCATCAGGCCAATCCGCAAGGCAGTAAGGAGCCCGCAGTCGCTAACCGGTTTTACGATAAAACCAGCGGACAGTACGAAACGGATGCGCAGTTTGAACAGCGTATTCGTGCTGACCTGTCGCGCATTTCGGGCAAAATCGAAGAGGTCACCGGGAAAGCACCGCGAGCCTGGGTCTGGCCCTACGGTGCGGCGAGCGGGACAACACTGAAGCTCGCGCATCAGCAGGGCTACCAGATAGCTTTCACCCTGAACCAGGGGCTGGCGAATGCCGCAAATCTGGAAGATGTTCCCCGGGTGCTGATTTCCAACAACCCTTCGCTGCGTAGCTTCGCCAGCCAGATAGCTCAGGTCAGGGAACCTGAGACCATGCGGGTTATGCATGTCGATCTCGACTATGTGTACGACAAAAACCTGGCTCAACAGCGTAAAAATATCGATCTGCTCATTCAGCGGGTTTTCGATATGAAGATCACCCATGTCTTTTTACAGGCCTATGCCGATCCGAAAGGGGACGGCAACGTCAATGCGCTCTATTTCCCCAGTCGCTGGCTCCCTATGCGGGCGGATCTGTTTAACTTCGTTTCCTGGCAGTTGCAGACCCGTGCCGCAGTGAAGGTTTACGCCTGGATGCCGGTACTGGCGTTTGGGTTAGACCCCTCGGTGCCTCGCGTGGCGGCCTGGTCGTCAGACACCGGACGAATTGCGCCAGATAATCGCCAGTATTTGCGCTTATCACCCTGGAGTGCGGTTGCCCGGCAGAGAATCAACGACATCTACGAGGACCTGGCGCGCCATGCCAACTTCAGCGGCATTCTGTTCCATGATGACGCTTTTTTGACCGACTTTGAGGATGCCTCCCCGGATGCGCTCAAAGCCTATCGTTTAGCAGGCTTCCCGGACGATCTCGCGCAGATTCGCGCCAACCCGGAACTGCTGGCGCGCTGGACGCGCTTTAAAAGTCGCGCCCTGATTGATTTTACCCGGGAGCTCACGCAAACCGTGCGTGCCGTGCGCGGCCCACAGATCAAAACCGCCCGCAACATTTACGCCATGCCGGTACTGGATCCCCAGAGCGAAACCTGGTTTGCGCAGAATCTGAATGATTTTCTCGGCACCTACGACTGGACAGCCCCGATGGCGATGCCGCTGATGGAGAATGTCCCGGTCAACGATGCCAATGCCTGGCTGGACAGACTCGTCGGGCAGGTAGCCCGTTACCCCGGCGCGCTGGATAAAACGGTCTTTGAACTTCAGGCACGCGACTGGCGTAAGGGGGCAGGGCAGGACAACATTAGCGGTGAAATGCTTAACGGGTGGATGCGGCAGCTCAAGCTGAGCGGTGCCAGAAACTATGGCTACTACCCGGACGATTTCATTAACGATCAACCCCGGATGGCAGAGATCCGTTCTGCTTTTTCCTCCTACTGGTATCCGCAAAAATGACCGATCGCCTCATCGCCTTTCTGATCCTTTGCCTGATGTTCAGTTTTCCGCTCGGCGTGGCGGTGATTTTTACCGGTGAAGTGATCCTTGATTTCGTCTTTTTCTGGCCGCTGTTTATGTCGGCCCTCTGGATAAGCGGTGGGCTTTACTTCTGGTTTCACCGCGAGCGCCACTGGCCATGGGGGCCGGGCACACCGCCACCTGTACTCGAAGGCAATCCGCTGATTTCCATTCTTGTGCCGTGCTTTAACGAAGGGCTGAATGCCCGTGAGACTATCGAAGCGGCGCTGGCGCAACGTTATGAAAATATAGAAGTGATTGCTATCAATGACGGTTCTATCGACAGCACCGCTGCCGTACTGGACAAGTTAGCAAGTGAGTATGCGCGGCTGCGGGTAATTCATCTGGCGGAAAATCAGGGTAAAGCGGTAGCCCTGCAGGCGGGTGCCGCGGCGGCGCGCAGTGATTTTCTGGTGTGTATTGATGGTGATGCGCTGCTGGATAAAGATGCGGCGGTGTATATGGTCGCACCGCTGCTCAATCACCCTCGCGTGGGGGCCGTGACCGGTAATCCGCGTATCCGTACGCGTTCAACGCTGGTTGGGCGAGTCCAGGTGGGGGAATTTTCATCTATCATCGGCCTTATCAAGCGTACCCAGCGCGTCTATGGTCAGGTCTTTACCGTTTCCGGTGTCATTGCCGCTTATCGCCGTCGCGCCCTGGCAGAGGTGGGGTACTGGAGCCCGGATATGATCACGGAAGATATTGATATCAGTTGGAAGTTACAACTGCGCCACTGGTCAATTTTCTTCGAACCTCGTGCGCTGTGCTGGATTTTGATGCCCGAGACGCTTAAAGGGCTCTGGAAGCAGCGTCTGCGCTGGGCGCAGGGGGGCGCGGAGGTGTTTATCGTCAATATGCGTCGCTTGTGGAACTGGGAGTACCGCCGCATGTGGCCTCTGTTTATTGAGTTTTGTATGTCAACCGCATGGGCCTTTGCCTATGCCGTCAGCATTCTGTTGTTTATCTTCGGGCTGCTTATTCCGATGCCCGATTCTTTATATGTTCAGCACCTTTTCCCACCGGCTTTTACTGGCCTGATGCTGGGCGTGGTCTGTCTGTTGCAGTTCACGGTCAGTCTGATTATCGAAAGACGCTACGAGAAAGGTATTGCGGCGTCTCTGTTCTGGATTATCTGGTTTCCGGTGGTGTACTGGATGTTGAGCCTGTTCACTACGCTTGTGGCTTTCCCGAAAGTCATGCTGCGCCGCAAACGCAGCAGAGCTCGTTGGGTGAGTCCCGATCGCGGTATTGGGAGATTAAAACCATGATCCAACCTTTAATTTTTACTGAACAACGGCTGTTTCCACGCGCGCTGGATTCCCTGTTAACCATCGTTGCCTGGCTGGGGTTTGGCTGGCTGATTTACAGTGGTCTGATAACCGCGATTGAACACAATCCTTTTATGGGGACCAGACCGTTCTACACCACGCTCAGTACGTTGAGTATCTACCTGCTGGTGGCCTGTCTTATAAGTCTGGCGCTGATCGCCTGGGCAAAATACAACCAGCTGCGCTTTCGTATTGAGCGTCGTAAGCGCCGGCCTGAACTTGAGCGCCATGAAGTTGCGGCAAGTTTCAATATCACCCCCGAACTGGCGCTAATGATGAGTCAGGCCAAAGTCTTTACCCTCGCTCATTATGATACGGGGGCAATTGACCGCGTGTGGATGGCGAAAATTCTCGCTAACGTGCAGCGCGAGTAACGAAAAACCTGCCGGTAATTCCGGATGTTTGCTGGCAGGTTTTTTATGGAGTACCTGCGGCTCGCTTAATACAGGAGGGCGGAATAGGCATGCGTAGAGCGATGCCTGTAATGACGCCGGGGATCACGTAGTGAAACGGTCTGACAAACCGGCTGAGGCATTAACCTGCTCAGGCGTGAACAGGCCTTTTCGCAATAATTCAGAGATAAAACCGAAATAAGCTGTGCCGCGCGCCAGGAAGAGCATCACTGGACGCTGCGATTCCGCTTTCGAAAATATATGCGCCGCCTGCAAGCACCGGGGGGGATTTTTAAATTTTATTTAGTTAGCGGTGGGCTGTCGCCCAATGCTAATATTACGATTCAGTGACAATACGGTCGGTTTCTCGTGGGCATACTGCATCGAACAAAGTCTTTGGCGCGGAAGAACTTGCCATCAATACTCATTTCTCCGTACATCATATCGTTGATAGAGTATTACCGCGTAACGTCTTAGAAGGTGATGGCTTTATCTCCGCACTGATTCCGCTTACCGGCCGCTTTGCTTGCCTTTATTTAAATTAACAGATTGATACTTCTTACACACCATTATTATTAGTAGTTTCTCACAAAACCTTTAACACCGGGTTGCCGGGTGATGCTGCCAACTTACTGATTTAGTGTATGATGGTGTTTTTGAGGTGCTCCAGTGGCTTCTGTTTCTATCAGCTGTCCCTCCTGTTCAGCTACTGACGGGGTGGTGCGTAACGGCAAAAGCACCGCCGGACATCAGCGCTATCTCTGCTCTCACTGCCGTAAAACATGGCAACTGCAGTTCACTTACACCGCTTCTCAACCCGGTACGCACCAGAAAATCATTGATATGGCCATGAATGGCGTTGGATGCCGGGCAACCGCCCGCATTATGGGCGTTGGCCTCAACACGATTTTCCGCCATTTAAAAAACTCAGGCCGCAGTCGGTAACCTCGCGCATACAGCCGGGCAGTGACGTCATCGTCTGCGCGGAAATGGACGAACAGTGGGGATACGTCGGGGCTAAATCGCGCCAGCGCTGGCTGTTTTACGCGTATGACAGGCTCCGGAAGACGGTTGTTGCGCACGTATTCGGTGAACGCACTATGGCGACGCTGGGGCGTCTTATGAGCCTGCTGTCACCCTTTGACGTGGTGATATGGATGACGGATGGCTGGCCGCTGTATGAATCCCGCCTGAAGGGAAAGCTGCACGTAATCAGCAAGCGATATACGCAGCGAATTGAGCGGCATAACCTGAATCTGAGGCAGCACCTGGCACGGCTGGGACGGAAGTCGCTGTCGTTCTCAAAATCGGTGGAGCTGCATGACAAAGTCATCGGGCATTATCTGAACATAAAACACTATCAATAAGTTGGAGTCATTACCGGGTTGCCGAAAGCACAGTATTGTAATACTTTGACATTTTATTTTATTAATGGACTTGCTATGAAAATAACCACCTTACTAAATGCAGGAATACTTACGCTGCTCCTTGCGGGTTGTAACGACAACGATTTTAAATCACGTACAATTACTATTGAAGGCCTTAAGCTAGAGTTATCTGGTAGTAAACTTGTAGGGAAAGCAGGGAATAAAAGCGAAACCTGCGCTGTAGACACCTATAAATCGGACAGAGAAGGTGATGAAAAAGTCTGGAGTGAATATATTATATATAAGTGTGGGGAGCGCAGCTTTATCAGAGTTGATTTCAAATACCCCGTAACCAGCGCGGACCCAATGCCAATTAGGTCTGGCAGCACAAATAATCGTTTCATGGAACCGAAATACTTCACCTGGGCCGATGTAAAAATGTAGTAGTTCCGGCCTTACCTTGCTGGAACAATTCCAGTGTAGACAGTGCTTTCGGTGGTTCGCGCATTAATTGCGCCGATCCAGTGCATTGCAGCATGTCTGCGGTACGCAGCGACTTATCATCTGTATTCAGCCACTGGCCAGATAACGTCATGCTTTTGTTCGCCTCGTCCCATGTCATGTTGTATTGCGTATAGCTTCCGCCCAGCTCAGCATAGATACGGAAGAAACCCTGCTGCCCACGGTGATCAAGGGGGCCGCCAGGAAACGGAATCTATGGTCACTCCCGTTTTTGCAACACCGATTTTGACGACAAGTTGGCTTGCTTGAATCTATCCGGCGTCTGAATGGGATTTTATTCCCGCGCCTTGATGAGTTCCGCGCCTGATGAACCTCCAGAAAATATACGGCTTCAATGAGCCTTTCCGTTTTACAGGTTCCTCAACAGGCCGGTGGGCCGTTAGTATCATCAATATCAGTATTCGCAAAACCAGATCAGTAATTCTTTAAACCGGTGTATTTCTGCCGTTATGCTACATAAGTTTGCTGTCGTGCCGTTAGGGCCCAGGCTATTCTGGCCAGCTTGTTTGCCAGAGCACAAGTGACGACAAAGTTGCTTTTCCGGCACAGTAAATCCCTGACCCAATCGGCCAATTTGCCAGACTGGTGTTCCAGTTTTTGTATGAATACCCTGGCACATTGAACCAACAAAGTTCGGATCTTTTTATTACCTCGCTTACTAATTCCCAGCAATGTCGTCCTACCTCCCGTGCTGTACTGCCGAGGTACAAGCCCTGTTGCCGCCGCAAAGTCACGGCTGCTGGCGTACTGCTTCCCGTCGCCAATCTCAGTTGAAATAGTACTCGCTGTCAGTGTTCCGACGCAGGGAATGCTCAGCAAGCGCTGTCCAACCTCATCTTCGTCCAACTTTCGTTTCAACTGGGATTCCAAATCTTTAATCTGCTCAACAAGATAGTGATAATGCTGTTGTAATTTCAGCAATAACTGGCTGAGGTAAAGAGGCAAACTATTATCCTCAAGAATGGTACTCAGTCGGCTAATAACGGCAGCTCCTCGGGGAACGCTAATGCCAAATTCCAGCAGAAAAGCATGCATTTGATTGGTTGTTTTTACCTTATCCTGAACCAGGGATTCACGGACACGATGCAGAGCCCGCATTGCCTGCTGAGATTCCGTTCTGGGCTGCACAAAACGCATAGACGGACGCGATGCAGCTTCACAAATAGCTTCGGCGTCGACAAAGTCGTTTTTATTGCTTTTAACGAACGGGCGGACAAATTGTGGTGATATCAGCTTTGGGGAATGCCCCAACTCTTCCAACTTGCGTGCCATAAAGTGAGAACCGCCACAGGCTTCCATTGCGATGGTTGTAGCGGGGCATGTCGCCAAAAATTCGATCAACTTTGGCCGGGTAAATTTTTTACGGTAAACAGCCTTCCCGCGACGATCCTGGCAATGAATATGGAAAGAGTTTTTACCCAGATCGATACCAATGAGCGCAATGTTTTCCATGATAGTTCTCCGAATGAAAGCCTGTCCTCAGCATAGTACCGGGAAGGAGGGAGTGACCATCTCATTAAATATCCTACGCTAAGCTTGTTTCTTAAGTAGGCATGACAGGCAGCTTCGAGCGCTCTGCGGACATTATTGTCAGTATTGTGTATGAAAACGGGTGGCAGGTTAGCTGATATGAAAATCGCCACGCTAACAGCGTGGCGACTGAAGGGCTTGCGTTATCCGTTGTCCTTCTCATCCAGAGCTTGACGGTATCTTGCTCGTTCGCCTTCATCCAGATTTGGATCTGATAACACAGATCTCCCTTTGATGGCTAAATCCGTATCTATTTCTGTCTGGGTAGCATAAGTCTTAGTTATAGTTCCGTTTGGATATGCAGTCCCGTTAGTCAATGGCCCACCAGTACCTCGGGCGAAAGCCAATGAAACAACACCCACAGCCAGTAACGCTGCTATCAACGGATAAAAAAACGTAGGTGAGACTTCTTCCAGAAACAAGCTCAGCCGTACGAATGGAATAACCGAACATAGAATAAGAGCGCTACTTGCGAGAAACCATGACTTCAGTCTACCACTTTCATGCCTGAGTATGGAGTAAAGACAAATCAATCCTACGACGACTAAGACGGTAAACGTGATAATCAGCGTCAGGTTAACTTGATTAGAAATCCAATATAGGGAATTTCCAGCGGAGTATACGATTGAAAAGAGAACTAATGGGGCCAGCCGTTTAATGTTCTTACTGACGGCAAAATACAACGCTAATACCGGAATAGCGTTGATGATGCTGCCTATTAATATAGGCATGAAGGGGATGGGCATATTGAACCTCGAGAAGTTTATGTGAATACACAATATGAAGTGATTCAGGGTGGCAATGACTATATTTGGTACAGAACTGCCTGTCAAATGAGGTTTCCCTCTTTGCCATAGATGTTTTGGCTCACAAATCAAAGCTAATTCGGCCCGGAATATCCCGGCAAGATTTCTCTTTCCGACCGAACGACCAGGCCAATACTGTTAATTACAATCGCAGCAATGACATTAAAAATTATTTCACCAGAGGTGGCTGGCAGCTTCTTCCCACCATAGCCAGTCCCACCGCTATAGTTCCCTGAATTCGCGTTGTCAGATGAAGATACGTAGGAGTAGTTGTAGCTGGAAGTATGGTGCCGGGTCTTACTGCGCTCATTTTCTCCACAGTCAGGGCAATAGCGATCAGAAACCATCGACTTCATATTTCTATTGTTTTTATGGCTTGCCGTGTTGTGCTTAAACTAAAATTTTTGCAGTGCTTTCCTTAGGTGTAGCTTTTACTTTTGCAAAAGTTACTGTTTCTATCAATCCCCATTTTTAGTGGGTGCCAGGTTTGCCATACACGTCTGCCATCAGCCCCGTTTGACCTGTTTTTCTGTATGCCTGGATAACCGCGCACCGCAGATCGCTCAAGCTAGTGACAAATGCAAAATACGTTCTAATATTCTGTAGGACAAAAACTGAGAACATGGAGTTTCTTATGACGGTTGCTATGTTGACAGCCTTATCTGCGTTGCTGATTGTGTCGGGGCTTATCTACTTTTTGAGGCAGTTAGTAAATACATGGTGTGACCCCGAACGTCACTAGGCAGGCGGAGGTTGCCCTGATGGATTTCCTTCGCCGGCAACAGGCTATGCAGGGCGCAGGCTACCACCTGTGAACATTTACAATGTAGGGATCGACAGCCGCATCCTGGAAACAACCGCCTCCGGGCGGTTTTTAGTGCCAGATGAATTGTGTCGTTTGCGGATTAAAGGTTAAGGTGGCTGCACTCCAGTTCTTTTCGGCACGCATTTTCTCTATGCAATGCGTGGCGTAAAGAGCATCTGGTGGAGTGAAAGAGGTATATTCGCGTCCGCGGGTTAACTTGAAATCATGTTTAGAGCCAAAAATTAAACCCTGAATGCGTATGCCTTCATTTTAGGTCCTTATACGGAAAAAACGACGCGTACACCATGCGATAATGTTTTCCCTTCATTAGATATAATCAAGGATATAAGCATGCATACGCGCACAACCCTTTTTGAACAATGGCTCCAGTACTCGATGACGACCTACTGTGATACATGGCCACCCACACTAACAGACGCCATAGGATTGCTAGCCGTGGTTATCACGCTTCTGGCTGTGAAAAGGAATTCGTATACAACGCTTCGGATCTACATACCCGCTTTCTTGAATGTTTTTATACTTTCGCGAAAATAAAAAGTTACTTTTTGGAGAAACAGCCGTCATTCGCTGGCTTTTCTCATATCTTCAGGGCTGCCACCTCGTTCAGGACGCCATAACTCCCTGCCACCAGGCTGGATTACGGCAATAAAAAAGCAGGATTAACATCCTGCTTTAGTGTGTTTAGCTTTCGCTAAACTATTTGCCAGATAGATTTCGCCAGATACTCTGGCTAATCCCAAAAGCCATTGCTAAACAAAACCCGCCGGCAGACCATCGTTCAATCCCCTCTGCCATAATGAATATGGCAATTCCTGTCACCGCCAGTGGCAGCGCAGCGATAAAGAAAAGAGCGACATTACAGAACACCTGGCCTGCAGTAAGTTTTTGAGACATGGTAATACCCTTATTGAACGAAACCGTCGACAACAGTTGTTGTTATTCTTGGGTGGTTTTTTTTCGTTCAAGGGGAAAGAGCACTATCTCATCGCTGGTCTTTCCGGGCAATCCTGATTTTTTGTAGGGAGCCGCCAGTGAATCCCCGTCGGGTGATGGCAGATTATTTCACATTCAGGGTAAGCCTTATTATGATGCCATGTTGCACGTTTGGACTTACAGAAGGATGAGCATGGATTTTTCCCCTTTACTACACGCGTTGGCTGCCGTAACGATCCAGTGTCTTTTCGGCCTGAAACTGGGCAGATGGGGAATCGGTGGTGCGCTGGGTTCCCTGTGGTTTATCGCCCGTGAGCAGACCCAGGCTGAATACCGCTGGATTGCCCTGTTTGGCCAGGGTAAGCGCGCCAACATGCCGTGGTGGGGCGGGTTTGACTGGCAGGTGTGGAATATGGCCAGCCTGCTCGACTGGCTGGTTCCGGTTATCGCCTGTACAGCCGTCTGGCTAGTCGCGCGTTACCGTTCATCCTCAACCCGCTCAGAGCTCGTTTAACCTTCATTTATCTTTCTCATGCTAACCTGGTCAGGATCCGCAGCCCGGTATGGAATGCCGGGTCCGTAGATATCAAAATACAAATCTATCCATGCAAGCATTTACCGCCAGTCTCTGGCGGTTTTTTTTTGCCCTTCAGACCAACATGAATTTTTTTCAATACCGTTGAATTTTTCTCGTTTGCCGTGCGGCGCAGGCTATGACATCTTTTGGACATATAGCCATCCAGAAGTCTAAATGTTCAAGTAATGAATTATCACTGTCGGCAATTACCTGGCGGCAGTTAAAGGAGATAAGCATGCAGCGACAACACGCCCCGAACCGTGCCGATGTGGTAGGCAGTTTCTTACGTCCCGACGCCATCAAACAGGCGCGGGTGAAGTTCGCCAGCGGTGAAATCGACGCGCAGCAACTGCGTGCGGTAGAAGACGAGGCGATTCGCCATGTAGTAGAGCAGCAGTGCGCCTGCGGCTTAAACGTAGTGACCGACGGCGAGTTCCGTCGCGCCTGGTGGCACTTTGATTTCTTCGACGGCCTGCAGGGCGTGGAGCGTTACGAAGCTGAGCAGGGGATCCAGTTTAACGGCGTGCAGACCAAAGCCCACGGCGTGCGCGTCACCAGCAAGCTGGGGTTCGGCAGCCATCCGATGCTGGAGGACTTCCGCTATCTGCAAAGCGTCAGCGGTAACGCCCAGCCGAAGATGACCATCCCGAGCCCGAGCGTGCTGCACTTCCGCGGTGGCCGCAAAGGTATCGATGCCACCGTCTACCCGGATCTGGATGTTTATTTTGACGACCTGGCGCAGACCTGGCGCGATGCCATTCACGCTTTCTACGCGGCGGGCTGTCGCAACCTGCAGCTGGACGACACCGTCTGGGCCTACCTCTGCTCCGACGATCAGCGCCGCCAGATCCGCGAGCGCGGCGATGACCCGGACCAGCTGGCGCATACCTATGCCCGGGTGCTGAATAAGGCCCTGGAAGGCAAGCCGGACGACCTGACCATCGGACTGCACGTCTGTCGCGGTAACTTCCGTTCGACCTGGATCTCCGAAGGAGGCTACGAGCCGGTGGCCGAAATTCTGTTTGGCACCGTCAACGTCGATGCCTTCTTCCTCGAATACGACAACGATCGTAGCGGCGACTTTGCCCCGTTACGCTTTGTCCGTCCGGGCAAGCAGCAGGTGGTGCTGGGGCTGATCACCACCAAAAGCGGCGAGCTGGAAAACCCGGAAGGGGTGAAAGCGCGTCTGGAAGAGGCGGCGAAGTACGTGGCGAAAAGCCAGATCTGCCTCAGCCCGCAGTGCGGCTTTGCCTCCACCGAAGAGGGCAACGCCCTGACCGAAGCCCAGCAGTGGGATAAGGTTCGCCTGGTCACCCAAATCGCCAGCGAAGTCTGGTAACGGCTTATCCACAGCGTTGCATTAATTAAGTGCAACGCTGTGCCATTCTGATCCGCCCCTGCGTTTAAAACCCTCTCCAGCCTCCTGATCCTGCTGATTTTTCGTTCTGGCATCCTTTTTGCTCTGTCTAACCCTGAATGCTTTTTCTGCGTCCGCCCCGTAACGGACGATTTCGCACAGCGTTGTTTTTCAGGAGTGAAAATTATGCATCGTCGTACCTTGTTAAAAGCCTTTGCTTTATCGGCCTCCGTGGTGGCCATGGGGATGAGTTTCAGCGTGCAGGCAGCCGACACCATCAAGATTGGCATCATGCACTCGCTCTCCGGCACGATGGCGATTTCCGAAACGCCGCTGAAAGATGTGGCGCTGATGACCATCGACGAGATCAACGCCAAAGGCGGCGTGCTGGGCAAAAAGCTGGAGCCGGTGGTGGTGGATCCCGCCTCCAACTGGCCGCTGTTTGCTGAGAAAGCCCGTCAGCTGTTAAGCCAGGATAAGGTGGCGGCGGTCTTTGGCTGCTGGACCTCGGTCTCGCGCAAATCGGTGTTGCCGGTGTTTGAGGAGCTGAACGGTCTGCTGTTCTACCCGGTGCAGTACGAAGGGGAAGAGATGTCCCCGAACGTCTTCTACACCGGCGCAGCACCTAACCAGCAGGCCATCCCGGCGGTGGAGTACCTGATGAGCGAAGACGGCGGGGCGGCGAAGCGCTTCTTCCTGCTGGGTACCGACTATGTCTACCCGCGCACCACCAACAAAATTCTGCGCGCCTTCCTGCACTCAAAAGGGGTGCAGGATAAAGATATCGAAGAGGTCTACACCCCGTTCGGCCATAGCGATTACCAGACCATCGTCGCCAGCATCAAGAAATTCTCTGCCGCAGGCAAAACCGCGGTGGTCTCCACCATTAACGGTGACTCCAACGTGCCGTTCTACAAAGAGCTGGCTAACCAGGGCGTAAAAGCCACCGACGTACCTGTCGTCGCCTTCTCGGTGGGTGAAGAGGAGCTGCGCGGTATCGATACCAAACCGCTGGTGGGTAACCTGGCGGCGTGGAACTACTTCGAATCGGTGGATAACCCGGCCAACCAGACCTTCGTCGCGGCCTATAAAAACTGGGCCAAAGCGCAGAAGCTGCCGAACGCCGGCACGGTGGTGACCAACGACCCGATGGAAGCGACCTATGTGGGGATTCACATGTGGGCCCAGGCAGTGGAAAAAGCGGGCACCACCGACGTGGATAAAGTCCGCGCCGCCATGGCAGGCCAGTCCTTCAAAGCACCATCGGGCTTCACCCTGACCATGGATGCCACCAACCACCACCTGCATAAGCCAGTGATGATTGGCGAAATCGAGGGTAACGGCCAGTTCAACGTGGTGTGGCAGACCGAAGCCCCGGTCCGCGCTCAGCCCTGGAGCCCGTATATCGCCGGGAATGACAAAAAGCCCGACACCCCGATCAAAACTGCCAGCAACTGAATCCGGATCATAAAGAGGTAAAGCCATGAACGTCATGCGCATGATCTTCGCTCTCGTATGGCTTGCCGGACTGCTGCCAGGGATGGCGCAGGCAACGGACGCCGATAACTTTGTTGCCGCCAGCCGCAGCCAGCAGGCGGTACTGCTCGAGCAGTGGGCCGCCGCGCCCGATCCCGCCCGGCTGGCGCTGCTGCGAGCATTGCAGCAGGAAAGTGTCTATGTCGATACCCACAAACACGCCTTCGCCCGGGAAAACGGCGCCTTGACCACTCTCGGCGAGGGCGGAGAGCCGGCAGGCGCTACCAAAGCCGTGCGGCTCACTAACCGCCTGCGGGTGCTGGCCGCTACGGCGCTCGCCACCCATCAGCTGGCAGGTGACAGTGTCACGGAAAGGCTGGCGGCGGCGAAGCAACTCCAGCGCGATCCCCAGCCGCAGATGCTGCCTTTTTTACAACGTCAGCTGGCAAGCGAGAATAATGACGCGGTGCGTCAGGTGCTGAACCTGGCCGTCGCCAGTCTCCAGTTGACCAGCACCCAGCCCGCGGTACGCCAGCAGGCCGTCACGCTGCTGGGCGAGTCGAGCGATCCGGAGGTGCAGTCCAGACTGCTGCCATATACCCATGCGCAGACCGAGCCGGACGCCGGGGTGCGGGAAGCCGCCGCGGAAAGCCTGCGCCAGATCCAACACCGTCAGACCATCAGCGACCTGCTGGGCCAGGCGTTTATGGGCCTGTCGCTGGGCTCCATTCTGCTGCTGGCCGCGCTCGGACTGGCGATCACCTACGGCCTGCTGGGGGTGATCAATATGGCCCACGGCGAGATGCTGATGCTTGGCGCCTACGCCACCTGGATGGTGCAGCAGGCGATGGCGCAGTTTACCCCGCAGTGGCTCACCTTCTACCCGCTGGTGGCGCTGCCGGTGGCGTTCGCGCTCACCGCTGGCGTGGGCATGGCGCTGGAGCGCACGGTGATCCGCCACCTCTATGGCCGCCCGCTGGAAACCCTGCTCGCCACCTGGGGCATCAGCCTGATGTTGATCCAGCTGGTGCGCATGATCTTCGGGGCGCAAAACCTTGAGGTGGCTAACCCGGCGTGGCTCTCCGGCGGCGTGCAGGTCTACGCCAGCCTGATCCTGCCGTGGAACCGGCTGGTGGTGCTGGGCTTTGTGCTGCTGGTGCTCTTTTTCACCTGGCTGATCCTCAACAAAACCCGTCTGGGGCTGAACGTGCGGGCGGTGACGCAGAACCGCAGCATGGCGGCCTGCTGCGGGGTGCCTACCGGGCGCGTCGATATGCTGGCCTTCGGGCTGGGTTCCGGGATTGCCGGGCTCGGCGGAGTGGCGCTGTCGCAGCTGGGCAACGTCGGGCCGGAGCTGGGCCAGGGCTATATCATCGACTCCTTCCTGGTCGTGGTGCTCGGCGGCGTGGGGCAACTGGCCGGCAGCGTGGCGGCCGCCTTCGGGCTGGGGATTTTCAATAAGATCCTCGAACCGCAGATGGGTGCCGTACTGGGCAAAATCGTGATTCTGGTGGCGATCATTCTGTTTATCCAGAAGCGCCCTCAGGGGTTGTTTGCACTGAAAGGGAGGGTAATCGACTGATGAGCCAGCCACTGACCTTAACCCTGGCGCGGAAAGCGCCACGCAGTTTACCGATCATACTCGGCCTGCTCCTTGCCGCCCTGCTGGTGCTGCCGTTTCTGGCGCTGCTGCCCGCCACGCATCCGCTGGCGGTTTCCACCTGGATGCTGACGCTGGTGGGCAAAATCCTCTGCTATGCGATTGTCGCCGTAGCGCTGGATCTGGTGTGGGGCTATGCCGGCATGCTGTCGCTGGGCCACGGCCTGTTCTTTGCCCTCGGCGGCTACGCGATGGGAATGTACCTGATGCGGCAGGCCGCGGGCGACGGCCTCCCGGCCTTTATGTCGTTTCTCTCATGGAGCGAGCTGCCCTGGTTCTGGTGGGGCACGCAGCATTTCGCCTGGGCGCTGGTGCTGATCGTCATGGTGCCCGGCCTGCTGGCGCTGCTGTTCGGCTGGTTTGCCTTCCGCTCAAAAATCAAAGGGGTCTATTTCTCCATCATGACCCAGGCGCTCACCTTCGCCGGGATGCTGCTGTTCTTCCGCAATGAAACCGGCTTTGGCGGCAACAACGGCTTTACCGGCTTCACCACGCTGCTGGGCTTCCCGGTGACCGCCACCTCAACGCGCATCGCGCTGTTTATTGCCACCGTGCTGCTGCTGGCGGCGTCGCTGGCGGTGGGGTACGCGCTGGCAAAAAGTAAGTTTGGCCGCATTCTGACCGCGGTACGCGACGCGGAAAACCGGCTGACCTTCTGCGGCTACGATCCCCGCGGTTTTAAGCTGCTGGTCTGGACGCTGTCGGCGGTGTTGTGCGGGCTGGCCGGGGCGCTGTACGTCCCGCAGGTCGGGATCATCAACCCCGGCGAGATGTCGCCCACCAACTCCATCGAAGCGGCAATCTGGGTCGCGCTCGGCGGGCGGGGTACGCTGATCGGTCCGGTGATTGGCGCCGCGCTGGTGAACGGCGCGAAAAGCGTCTTCACCGTGGCGATGCCGGAGTACTGGCAGCTGTTTCTCGGGCTGATCTTTATTGCGGTGACGCTGTTTTTACCGCGCGGCGTAACGGGCCTGTTCCGCAAGGGAGACCAGTAATGAGCGATGAATTATTTACCCGCCAGCTGCCCGGAGATCGCTATCGCGACCAGACAGACCCGGTGTTACAGCTGGAGGGGATCAACGTCAGCTTTGACGGCTTTAAGGCGCTCACCGACCTGTCGCTGAATATTGGCGTGGGTGAGCTGCGCTGCGTAATTGGCCCTAACGGCGCGGGCAAAACCACGCTGATGGATGTTATCACCGGTAAAACGCGGCCCCAGAGCGGGCGCGCGCTGTACGACCAGTCGACGGACCTCACTACTCTGGATCCCATCGCCATAGCCCGTCAGGGCATCGGGCGCAAATTCCAGAAGCCGACGGTGTTTGAGGCCCTGACGGTATGGGAAAACCTCGAGCTGGCGATGAAGGGGGATAAATCGGTGTGGGCCAGCCTGCGCGCCCGACTGAGCAGCGAGCAGGCAGACAGGATCAACGAGATGCTGAGCCTGCTGCGCCTCGGCGGGGAGCGGCATCGCCGGGCGGGCCTGCTGTCGCACGGGCAGAAGCAGTTTCTTGAGATCGGCATGCTGCTGGTTCAGGAGCCGCATCTGTTGCTGCTCGACGAACCGGCCGCCGGGATGACCGACGCCGAAACCGAGTACACCGCCGAACTGTTTCGCACCCTGGCGGGCAAACACTCGCTGATGGTGGTGGAGCATGACATGGGCTTTGTGGAAACCATTGCCGATCACGTTACCGTCCTGCATCAGGGGCGGGTGCTGGCCGAAGGCTCGCTGCGCGAGGTGCAGGCCAACGAGCAGGTGATTGAAGTCTATCTCGGACGCTAAGGAGCGCGGATGCTACAGGTTAACGAACTGAATCAGTATTACGGCGGGAGCCACATTCTGCGCGGGGTCAGCTTTGAGGCCCTCCCCGGGGAAGTCACCTGCCTGCTGGGCCGCAACGGGGTGGGCAAAACCACGCTGCTGAAGTGCCTGATGGGGCTGATCCCGGCGCGCAACGGCGAAATCCTCTGGCAGGGCAAATCCATCACACACGCCAGACCGCACCAGCGGGTGCAGGCCGGGGTAGCCTATGTGCCGCAGGGGCGGGACATCTTTCCCCGCCTGACGGTGGAGGAGAACCTGCTGCTCGGGCTATCGCGCTTTCCGGCGCGTGAGGCGAAGCAGGTCCCGGAGGAGATCTGGCAGCTGTTTCCGGTTCTTAAGGAGATGAAGCAGCGCCGGGGCGGCGATCTCTCGGGCGGGCAACAGCAGCAGCTGGCGATTGGTCGGGCGCTGGCGAGTCGTCCTCAGCTGTTGATACTTGATGAACCGACGGAGGGGATCCAGCCTTCGGTGATTAAGGAGATTGGCCAGGTGATCCGTCAGCTCGCGAACCGGGGCGATATGGCGATCCTGCTGGTGGAGCAGTTTTATGACTTTGCCGCCGAGCTGGCCGACAGCTATCTGCTGATGTCCCGGGGCAGCATTATCCAGCGCGGGCGCGGGGAGGATATGGAACAGGAGGGCGTTCGCGGTCTGGTGGCGATTTAACGGGGTTGTTTTGCGATATGTTATACTATAACATCCATCGCTCTTTTAAAATGGAGTGAGGACGTTACCTTGGCAGGACATATTGGTAAATTTGCAATGACTCTGGGGGCGCTGCTGGTCAGCGGCCAGCTGTATGCCCATGCCCACGGCCACCAGATGACCGAAGCGGAACAAAAAGCGGCCAACGGCGTGTTTGACGATAAAGACGTAAAAGATCGCCCGCTCTCCAACTGGGACGGCGTCTGGCAGTCGGTCTATCCGTTTTTGCTGAGCGGCGATCTCGACCCGGTGTTCAAGAAGAAAGCCGAGAAAGACAATAGTAAAACCTTTGACGAGGTTAAAGCCTATTACCGCACCGGCTACGCTACGGACGTGGAAACCATTGGCATTGAGAACAACGTGATGGAGTTTCACACCGGGAAAAACCTGAGCCGCTGTGAATACGTCTCTAACGGCTACAAGATCCTGACCTATGCCTCCGGCAAGAAGGGCGTGCGTTACCTGTTTGAATGTAAGGACGCCAGCAGCAAGGCACCGAAGTTTGTCCAGTTCAGCGACCACACTATTGGTCCGCGCCAGTCGGCCCATTTCCATATCTTTATGGGCAACACCTCCCACGAGGCGTTATTAAAAGAGATGGATAAGTGGCCGACCTATTATCCGAACGAAATGTATAAAAAGCAGGTGGTAGAGGAGATGCTGCACCATTAATTCCGGTGCGGCCTGTGCGCCGGGTGGCGGCTACGCCTTACCCGGCCTACAAAATCTTTCGGAATTCATTAATATTTTCTTTATTTTATCTCGACTCTAATGATGAACCTATTGATTTTGCTATCGAAATGCTGAGGTAGTGATGGGTTTTCTTAAACAGTGGCTCAAGGAAGAGGTGATTTTAATTATCTGGGGATGGGGCTGTTTTCTGTCTGTTCTCTTTTTTAGTATGTTTGCAGTGGTCTATTTCCCTGACGTTGCGATCACCCAGATCGGTGCATTTATATTATTACTTGTAATTGGGCATCTTTTCCTCTGGTTTAAATATAAATAATAAATGCTCTCAGTAGGGAGATATTGCACCATTACGTTCCCGGTGCGGTCTATATGCCGGGTGGCGCTGCGCTTGCCCGGCCTACATGTTTTGTAGGCCCGTGCAAGCGTAGCGCCGCCGGGCAATTACCGCGATACCAAATCAGGCACATCAACCCACGCCTTCACCCGCATCCCCCGCAAAATCATCAGCCAGGCCAGCACAATGGCAACCATCATAATTACAAACAGCGACCAGTGCGGGAGATGGGTCAGGATCAGCCCGGTGACCATCGGGTTGAAGGCCGCACCCAGCCAGCCAAGCGCCTGGGCAGAGAAATAGCTGGCTTTCATGCCCGGCGGGGCGATGTTGTCGATCAACATGTATTCCCCTGGCGTATAGATAATCTCACCCACGGTAAAGACCGCCGCAGCCAGCCCCCAGTAGATCAGATTCTCCCCGGAGAGCATAAACCCGGCCAGACCGAGGACAAAAAACAGGGTGCCCAGCGTCATCAGCGGGCGGATATTACGGGCCGACAGTTTACGGCCAATGATGTACTGCAGCGAAACCACCATCGCGGCATTCACCGGCAGCACCACGGCCACCACGTTCTGGGCGAAATCGCTGTCGTAGTCTGCCGCCAGCACGTACTGGGAAATGCAGCTGGCGAAGGAGCCGCCCACGTAGGAGGCCAGCAGCCCGGAGAGGGTATACCAGAACAGCGCCCGGTCGCGCAGCAGTACCGACGGCTGCCACGGCACTGGCACATGCTCGCTGTCGGCCGCCACGCCTTTCTGCACATAGCGTTGGACCAGCACCAGCGGCAACGCGGCGCAGAAGGCCGCTACCCAGAACGGCAGTTGCAGGCTGTACATCACCAGCAGGGTGCTCAATGGCGGCCCGACGGTCCAGCCGATGTTGAGAAAACTGTAGTTAAGGGAGAAAACCCGCGCTTTTTCCGCCGGGTTGAGCACATCGGAAAACCAGGCTTTCAGCACCGTGGAGAAGATCGAATAGGCGCAGTTGATCAGCGAGAAGGCCAGCACCACCAGCACGACGTTATCCACCAGTGGGATCGCCAGAAAGCCCAGAGCCACCGCCGTAATGGCGATCAGCATGTAGCGGTTTTTATCGAATTTATCGGCCAGAATGCCAAACCCCAGGCTGAAAACCACCCCGATAGTCAGCGCCACCGTCAGGGCATAACCAATATTCTCCACGCTCATGTTATAGACGCGGGTGAGATAGATGGTCATAAACGGCAATGTCGCGCCGCGACCAATGGTGAGTAACAGCGACGACGCCAGCAGCGCTGCGGTTGAGCGCCTGAGTGATGGTTTCATTTTCCTGCCCGACAATTGCGTGTGAAGTTTTTGTTATGTCTTATCAGGATTAACATGGCATAAGAGGCTTGTATACCACCAAATTTATCCCTAAGTGCTTCGCCTGACTGTCAGAATTAATGATCTGTTCCTCGGCGGTTTTTTTCGTTACTTTGATAAGCGTTTACAAAAATTTAATAAACAGGGGCAGGGTATGACGCGCAAAGACGGGCTGCTGGCATTGCTGGTGGTAGTGGTTTGGGGGCTGAATTTTGTGGTGATCAAAGTCGGATTGCACAACATGCCCCCGCTGATGCTGGCCGGTTTACGCTTTCTGCTGGTGGCCTTCCCGGCGCTGTTCTTCGTTGCCCGTCCAAAGATCCCGTTTCGTCTGCTGCTGGGCTACGGCCTGACCATCAGCTTCGGTCAGTTTGCCTTTCTGTTCTGCGCCATTAACTTCGGCATGCCCGCCGGTCTGGCCTCGCTGGTGCTACAGGCGCAAGCGTTCTTCACCATCATCCTTGGCGCGCTGGTGTTTGGCGAGCGCCTTCAGGGCAAACAGCTGGCGGGGATTGCCCTGGCCGTGGTCGGCGTGCTGGTGCTGGCGGAGGCCAGCCTGAACGGGCAGCACGTCGCGCTGCTGGGCTTTTTACTGACCCTGGCGGCGGCGTTCTGCTGGGCCAGCGGCAATATCTTCAACAAAAAGATCATGCAGCTTGAGACGCGTCCGGCGGTGATGTCGCTGGTAGTGTGGAGTGCGCTGATCCCGATCCTGCCCTTTATGGCGGCCTCATATCTGCTGGATGGCCCGACGGTGATGTTGCACAGTCTCGTCACCCTCGACCTGACCACGATTTTGTCGCTGATCTACCTGGCCTTTGTCGCCACCATTGTTGGCTACGGCATCTGGGGCGCGCTGCTCGGGCGCTACGAAACCTGGCGGGTGGCACCGCTGTCGCTGCTGGTCCCGGTGGTGGGCATCGCCAGTGCGGCGCTGCTGCTGGATGAAAAACTGGGGGCGTTGCAGCTGGTGGGGGCGCTGCTGGTGATGGCCGGACTTTATATCAACGTTTTCGGCTTGCGCCTGCGTCGGGCGACGCGGGTCAGAGGCTAAAAAAAAGCCCCGCGCGGGCGGGGCAAAACGCATTAAGAGTGCTGATTGTAATAGGGCACGCCTAATTCGTCGGATTTGTCGCTGCCTGCGCCCATATGGTTAAAGTCATGGGGCGACTGGCCGTTAGCCGTTGGCAGGATCATCGTGTCGCGGCTGTTCTGCTGCGGGACACGTGGAGTTTGCTCCGCAAAACTCTGGCCAGAGACCAGCACCAGGGCGGTGAGAACGGCGGAAGCGAATAGTTTCATAATTTCCTCGATACGTCTTTGAGCCTACAGGGCCAGGCTCTTAATACAGGCGTTTAGCAGTTACAGTGGTTAATCGGAAGCAGATACCGGGATTCCCCATGCATATTGGTGATGCGATATTTATGCGGTGGAACGTCGAAGTAGTTCTTGAACGTGCGTGTCAGGGTCTGCTGCGATTCAAACCCATAACGCTCAGCCAGATACAGGATCGGCTCGTTACTTTCCTTCAGCTTCTGCGCGATTTCCGTTAATTTGCGGCTGCGGATGTACTGGCCTAATGAGTGGCCGGTCTCTTTTTTAAACATCCGTTGCAGGTGCCATTTTGAGTAACCTGAACGCTCAGACACTTTCTCAAGCGAGAGCGGCGACTCCAGGTTATCTTCGATCCAGCCCAAAATGCTATGAATAGTGATGGCGTCAGTATTGCGTCTGGACATCGTCATACCTCTTTCTGTTTACGGCAGGATTTTCTTAAGCAAGTGCTCAAGAGTTGCCACTTCGTCCGCCGTTAAGTTTTTTGTTAGTTCCTGGTGCAGTTTTTGTCCTACTAATTGATGACATTGTTCACACATTGCCGCGCCGTCGCTGGTCAATTGCACCAGCACGCCGCGTTTGTCATTCGGATTCGGGCGGCGTTCAATCCACCCCTTGCAGACCAGCCGATCCATCATGCGCGTCAGCGCGCCGAGGTCGACAGATAAGATTTTCTTCAGCTCAACCGGGGTGATACACACTTCGCAGCGCACAGAACAGAGCACTTTAAACTGGGTTGCGGTGATATCCAGCGGTGATAAATAATCATTGAGCAGGCGGTCTTTCTTCTGGTTAACCACGTAGATAAGCCGACCCAGCGGAATGATTTCGTTGAAGAGGTCACTGGTGCTTTTCACAATGGTTGCCCTGGCAAGTAGTTTAATCACGGCAGATATTATTGCTCAGGCAACTATAAGTCAACTGAATGCATTTGCTTATGACACGATTTGCTAAAGCGATTCAGATCACTTTTTTGCCCGCCAGGCGGATCGTCATATCACCGGGATAAATTGATTTCGGAGCGAAAATATTACTTACGATGTGTGCGTAGCTGTAACGGTTGTTTTGACCCTATACTTGCCTGGTTAATTTTTGATAAGGACGAATCCGTAAAATGGTTGATTTAATTAAAGCAATTGGTCTTGGGCTGGTGGTGCTGTTACCCCTGGCAAACCCGTTAACCACCGTTGCGCTTTTCCTTGGCCTGGCGGGCGACATGAACCGTGAACAACGTAATCATCAGTCGCTCATGGCCTCCGTTTACGTCTTCGCGATCATGATGGTGGCGTACTACGCCGGGCAGCTGGTAATGAACACCTTCGGGATCTCCATTCCCGGCCTCCGAATTGCGGGGGGGCTGATCGTGGCCTTTATCGGTTTCAGAATGCTGTTCCCCGCGCCGAAATCGCCGGATGATTCCGACGTGCAGGACGCGCTGGAAGATAAGCAAAATAAAGCGGCTCCGAACATTGCCTTCGTGCCGCTGGCGATGCCAAGCACCGCAGGTCCGGGTACCATTGCGATGATCATCAGCTCCGCCTCGACGGTGCGCAGCGGTTCTGCTTTCCCGGACTGGGTGGTCATGATTGCGCCGCCGCTGATTTTTGCCATTATCGGCGTGATCCTGTGGGGCTGTCTGCGTAGCTCGGGCGCGATTATGCGCTGGGTGGGCAAAGACGGTATCGAAGCCATCTCCCGCCTGATGGGCTTCCTGCTGGTCTGTATGGGCGTGCAGTTTATTATTAACGGCGTGCTGGAAATTATTAAAACCTACCCGTAATAACTGAACCGGGTGGCGCTCGCCACCCGGTTAACTCTCTAGCCGTGATGCGGCTGCTCTTCCAGGGCGACGGGCCATTTGCGGAAGATCAGCACCGACCAGATCAGCGCCGCAAGGGCCGGGATCGCCCCCAGATAACCGATCGACGCCATCGACAGATGCAGGATCACCTGATTGCCCACCAGCGCACCCGCGCCAATCCCCAGGTTGAAAATACCCGAGAACAGCGCCATCGCCACGTCCGTGGCATCCGGCGCCAGGGCCAGCACTTTCACCTGCATCCCAAGACCGATAATCATGATTGCCACACCCCAGACGATGCTCAGCAGGGCGAGATTTGTCTCACTGCCCGAGGCGGGCAGCAGCAGAAGCAGACACGCCAGCAGCAGGCCAATGGCGCTGCTCACCAGCAGCGAGGCGTGACGGTTGCCGAGCTTGCCAAACAGCAGGCTGCCGATAATGCCTGCGCCGCCCAGCAGCAACAGCAATACCGTGGCAAAGCTGGCGCTGAACCCGGCGATGGTCTGCACAAACGGCTCGATGTAGCTGTAGGCGGTGTAATGGGCTGTCACCACGACGACCGTCAGCAGATAGAGGCTCATCAGCGCCGGACGACGCATCAGCAGCGGCAGGCTTTTCAGCGAGCCGGAGTGCTCACTTGGCAGTTTGGGTAACAGCTTGATCAGACACATCAGGGTGAACAGCGCCCCGAGCCCGATAACAAAAAAGGTGGTACGCCAGCCGAATATCTGTCCGACGATGCGGCCGATTGGCAGCCCGAGCACCATCGCCAGCGCGGTGCCGGTGGCCAGCAGGCTCAGGGCCTGAGCGCGCTTCCCGGCCGGGGCCAGGCGGATCGCCAGCGAGGCGGTAATCGACCAGAAAATGGCGTGCGCGAAGGCAATGCCGATCCGGCTTATCACCAGCACCGTGAAGTTCCACGCGAGGAACGACAGCACATGGCTGGCAATAAACAGCACAAACAGCCCGATCAGCAGTTTGCGCCGCTCCATCTGGCTAGTGAGCAGCATAAAGGGTAACGACATCATCGCCACCACCCAGGCATAGATGGTGAGCATGATCCCCACCTGCGCGGTCTCCATGCCAAAGCTGCTGGCGATATCCGAGAGCAGGCCGACGGGGACAAATTCAGTGGTATTGAAGATAAAGGCGGCAACGGCGAGCGTGACCACCCGTAGCCACGCGACCCTGCGGGAAACGGTGTTGGTTGTCATAGGGAAATCCGGGAGTCGTTACGTCAATGAGGTGCGGCGATCTTAAAACCTTCCCTGCTGAAAATACAATCATTTTGTGATGTAGATCTCACTATATCCAAAAAGTAATAGCTGGTGAAACAGGGTATTTTCCATGAATATAGGATGCAACATTACGTTAACAGTGGGTAAAGCAATGCAGGAGATTGAGTTTTATCTGGTCGATGCGTTCAGCGAAGGCTCGTTTGGCGGCAACCCGGCGGCGGTGTGCCCTTTGCCGGCATGGCTGCCGGACGAGACGCTGCTCAATATGACGCGGGAGCACAACCAGTCGGAGACCGCATTTTTCGTGCGCCACCGGGGCGGCATTGAGCTGCGCTGGTTCACCACGCGCGGCGAGGTGAACCTCTGCGGCCACGCCACTCTGGCGACCGCCTGGGTATTGTTCAACGAGCTGGACTATCCCGACGCCCGCATCCATTTTGATACCGCCTCCGGCAGACTTACCGTCAGCCGTGACGGCGACTGGCTGACCCTCGATTTCCCGGCCTGTCCTGGCGAGCCGCAGACCCCGCCGGCAGAGATGCTTGCCGCGCTTGGGATCGAAAACTACGTCGAGGCCCGCAAGGGGCGCGCCTGGGTGCTGGTGCTGGAAGATCGCCAGCAGGTTGAGGCGGTCACGCCGGATATTAACGCCATGACGCCCGGCGAGCATAAAGTGTCGATCACCGCACGCGGAGAGGGCGAATACGATTTTGTCAGCCGCTTTTTTTCGCCGGGGGCGGCGCTGTGGGAAGATCCGGTCACCGGGTCGGCCCATACCATGCTGATCCCGTACTGGAGCGAAAAGCTGAATAAAACGTCGCTCTTTGCCCGGCAGGTCTCTGCCCGTGGCGGCGACGTGCGTTGTGAACTGAAGGGCGACCGGGTGTTAATGAGCGGCCGGGCATCGCTGTATATGAAAGGTCATCTGTTTTTACGCTAACAATAAGGGTTAACCCAATGAAAGAAATTGCCTTTTATCTGGTCGATGCGTTTAGCGATCGCGCGTTTGGTGGGAATCCCGCAGCCGTTTGCCCGCTCGAGGAGTGGCTACCGGATGACGTGCTGTTAAAGATGGCCCAGCAGCATAACCAGTCGGAAACTGCCTTTTTCGTGCGTACCGACGTGGGCTTTGAACTGCGCTGGTTTACCACTCAGTACGAGATTAACCTTTGCGGTCACGCCACGCTCGCCAGCGCCCACGTGATTTTTGAGTATCTGGACTACCCGCACACCGAGATCGTTTTCTCCACCCGTTTTGTCGGCGACCTGAAGGTCACCCGCAGCGGCGACTGGTTAACGCTTAACTTCCCGGCGTGGGGCAGCGAGCCGGTAGACAATCCGCCAGTGCTGCTGTTCAGTACCCTCGGCATCACCGGGGCGAAGGAGGTGCGGGCAGGGCGTGACTACATGGTGGTGCTGGAGAACCAGCAGCAGGTTGAGGCGTTGACCCCGCATATCGACGGCATGATGCCGCTGGATAAGATGGTCTGCGTCACCGCCCCGGGGGATGAGTATGACTTTGTCAGCCGCTTCTTCTGCCCGGGCGAGTCGGTGGCGGAAGATCCGGTGACCGGCTCCGCCCACAGCATGCTGATCCCGTACTGGAGCGAAAAGCTGGGTAAAACGTCGCTACAGGCCCGTCAGGTCTCGCCCCGCGGCGGCGATCTGCGCTGCGAGCTGAAGGGCGACCGGGTATTGATTAGCGGCCAGGCGGCGCTCTATCTGAAAGGCACCGTTTACCTGCGCGGCCATTAAAAGCCTTTGTTGTGCTTCAGCCACACCACCTCTTCGGGGGTGGATGGGCGATTAAGCAGGCTGTTGCGGTGCGGGTAGCGGCCAAAGCGCTCAATAATTGCCCGGTGCTTGATTTCCGCATTCAGAAAGCCCGGCACGTTCAGGGCGGTGAACAGCCGCTCTGCCTCCTGATGAATCACTCGTGATTCCGCATGCATCATCGGCAGCAGCGAGACGCCTTTTTCGTTGCTGTCCAGCTCCTGCCACATCGGCTGATAAACCAGCTCCTGGGAGAGGATCAGCGCCATGCCGTCCTGCTGCCATGCGCGTGCGTCGTTGCGGTTCAGGTTGCGCGAGAGTTGATCGAGCAAAACGATCTCCGCCAGCCGTCCGTGCGGCGTGCCCCGCCAGTGAAACAGCTCCCCCCGACAGGCGGCCTGCCACAAAGGGTAGAAGCGGTGTTTGCACTGGGCGTCGAAATCATCATTGCGGGAAAACCAGAGTGGTTGATGCTGGTCGTGAAACCAGAATTCAAGCAGAGAAGCGTATTCCATGGCGGGTTCCGGCGTTGGGGTAATGGTGGTTATACCGTAGCGAGGTAAAAGCAAAACGGCAATGTAAGATCCCATTTTGCTTTTACACCCTGGTTCATTGAGGGTTAATTGGTATTAAATTATTTATTTACTTATTACCGGATAAGGTATGACGTGCGAAGCTAAAAAAGCTCAAACTGCATGGATATAACAATATGCCATTTTCAGTAACCTATTATCCGAGAACAGAATTTAAGTTATGTACTTAGCGGTGTATGATGAGTAAATAACCACCATAAAAACAGGGATAAAAGGATGAAAATGGTACTGCCGATCGCTGGCTACCGTTCGGCAAAGGAATTTATGGAGGCCATGCAGGGCTGCGAGGGTGACACCCACTGGCTGATGAAGCAGGCAGAGCACTGGCATGGTGGTATTCATCTATATGAGGGCTTTGCCGGCAATGCCGTCTTTGGACCCGACAGCCGCGGTCTGAAATGTATGACTGATGGTCATGTGGTTGCCTGGCGGCTGAATGATAATTATCAGACGGCGGTATTCGGAAAAAAGACGCTGAAATTCAGTTCCACCTTCGTTCTCATCAAATCCACCAGTATCCCGGATAAAGACCAGCCTGATAACGCGCTGGATTTCTACACCCTGTGGATGCAGATAGCTCCGTTGTCGGAATACGGGCTAACGGACTCACCGAGGGTAACTGTGACCGCCAGGGCGATAAAAATCCGCCAGGACAACACGTTTCCCGGCTGGATACGTGACGGGCTGAGGGAAAGGAACAATATTCCCGACGCTATGCTTCGACACTATGAAGTGCCACAGGATACGCATACCACGCTGCCGCGTGGTGCGGTGGTGGAAATCAAGCAAGAGGCTTCTTTCCTGCTGAAAGGCAGGCCAGCTCCGTTTATCTACGTATCCGTGATATCGATACCTGAAGGCAAGAAAAGCGGGTTATCGGTCGGTGAGTCAGGCTGGATCTCCGGGCTGGATAAGTTTGTGAAGCGGCAGGACGATACGCTGCCTGCATGGATGCAGACAGCCCGTCAACATGGTGTGTTTAATCAGGTGGTTACGTTTTCCGGGGAGGATGCGCCGGCGGTTAAAGTTGGGGAGATTATCGGTCATCTGAGTCTGTACGAACGCCCATATGGCAGGCCACAGCACTTCTGTCATCTGGAAGTCTTCAGCCAGGATACGAGGATGAAGGATTTTCTGGCGAACAGGGCCGGGGTGACAACCGGTGAGGCAGTGCTGCACACGCTGACCGAGAAAACCCGCTGGCAGCACCGAAAGCAGGATAATACGTTTGTGGTGGCTGGCGTGGGGGGCGATCCTTCGCGCAGTACTGCAGAGCGCTACACCCTGGAAAGCGAGTGCCGGAAACTGGAGGCCGACGGAAATACCTGGTATTACATTCCCGGCGAGCTTGCATGGATGGCAGCAGAAGATGTGGAGAGAGCGAATCAGTTCGACCTCGAAAAGCAGGGTTTTATGCCGTTGGAGCAGGAGGATGCCCCGCAGAGTATTTTCCAGACACCGAAAGAGGGCTGGCTGCGCCAGGTGTACGGGCGGCTGGAAGCGCTGGCCCGAAGTGAAACGCGGGATATGTATTCCTCAAGCTACACCGGGAAGTACCAGAAGCTGCTTAAGCAGATGGATCTGAACCGGGATGGTGTGATTGATGCCGGTGAGTTGTGGCGATTTCTGCATAACCGCCAGCTGCATATCCAGTATCAGGTGCAGCGTCTGGTGGTGAAGCACCACAGCGAATGGCTGAAGGATGGCTTGTCAGCCTTGTGGCAGGCTGCGCTGGATGAGCAGGCGAAGAAATATCCGGATATGGCCCTGTATAACCGGGATTTTATCAACAGACTGGTATGGATGAAGGAAGTGCCGGAGATACGCAGCGGTGAAGCACTGTGGCATATGCACCCGATTGTATTTCTGGATGCTATTAAATCGCAAGAGAAAATATTAAAAGGAAAATTGACCTACAATGCTGAAGGGAATGATATTTCATCATCTATTTATTATAGTCGGGTAATCCACTGGCCTGGTAATGACCTATCAGGAGTTACACTTGGCCGAGGCTATGATATGGGGGATCGTACTGAAACGGCTGTATATAATGATATGGTCGCATCAGGAATATCTGATGAGCAAGCAACTAAAATATCGAAAGGTGCAGGTTTAAAAGGAATCGCCGCGCGTAACTTTGTATCTTCAAATAAGAGTGATGTGGGAGAGATTACATTGCAGCAACAAGAATCTCTTTTTGCTATCATTTATCCTGGATATGTTGAGCGAGCCATTTTAAATTATAATAAATGGACTAATGGTTTTTCAGGGGCAAAACCATGGGAAGAGCTAGACTGTACGATTCAAGAAGTGTTGGTTGATTTTGTTTATCAGGGTTTCACGAAAGGACCTAATCCTATGCTTGCAGGTTCAAAAAATAACAAACAGGAATTAATTGACTATATAAAAAATACCACATCGATTTCTCAGTATGAACCTGGAAGACATAGAGCTAATTATTTGGAGGATAGTGAATGAAACGCATTGCAGCTATTTTTTTATTTTATACAGCATTTTCACATGGTGCGGATGTTTGTAGTGATATAAGAAACTCCGATCAAGTGTATTTATGTTCTGAAAGTAAAAAAAACGAGGCGGATAAGTATTTAAATAAACAATACTCAGATTTATTGACTAAAATAAATTCTGAATATGTTAATGATGATGCTTTGAAAAATGAGTTTGTAACTAATATTAAGACTTCTCAGCGAGATTGGGTTAAATTCAGAGATTCAAACTGTCAATTATATTCTTTCCAAATTGATAGCAATAGTCCAGCTCATCAAACATCTCTTAATGAGTGTATCGCAAGAATGTCAGAGAGCAGAGGAAAGGAGTTAGCTGCATTTTCTAATGACATCTAGTGAAGTCTTTATCATTTTATGACCCACGTTTATCAGAAGACCGGATCTAATTTTTCTATTACTGAAAAGTAGTCCGGATAAGGCGCAGCCGCCACCCGGAACCAGACCGTACAATCCCCTCTGCGGTATCGCCCGGCGGCGCTGCGCTTGCACGGGCCTACGAAAACACCCCAGAACGTAGGCCGGGTAAGGCGCAGCCGCCACCCGGCAAACAGGCCGCACAACTCACCCCAGCGACGCGCCACCGCACAGCACCAGCTCCTGCCCGGTGATGGGCGCGGCCTCGGCGCTCAGCAGATAGTTGACCATCGCCGCCACCTCTTCCGGGGCGATTAGCCTCCCCATCGGCGGCATTTTTGGCGGTGACGTTTGCCGTCCTGGCGCACTCAACATCGGGGTCTGCGTCGCACCCGGGGCCACCACGTTGGCGGTGATCCCGCGCGGAGCCAGCTCCGCCGCCCAGCTGCGCACCATCCCAACCAGCGCCGCCTTGGTCGCAACATACTGCGAGCGCCCGGCCGCTCCCCGTGAGGTGCGGCTGCCGATAGCGATCAGCCGTCCACCCGCGCTCATCCGCGGGGCAAAGTGGTTAAACAGGATCTCGGCGGCGTGGATATGCAGCCCCCACAGACGAGCGCTGACCGCCGGATCCAGTTCGCCGAGCGGGGCGGCGGCCATCATTCCGGCGGCATGGACGATCGCCTGCGGAACCGGCAGGGTATTGAGCGTGCCGCTGAACGTGACGCTGTCACTTAAATCCACGCTCAGGCTGGTAAAGTTCGGGTGTCCGCACTCCACTTCGCGTCGGCTTAAGCCCGTCACCTGCCAGCCTTCCGCCAGCAGGCGTTTGACGATAGCTTCGCCGATGCCCGAGCTGGCACCGGTGACAATCGCATGGCGCATATCACACCTCCAGCAGGGCGCGTGGCACCTTGAACACCGCCTTGCGCACGGTCATCGGCGCGTTCACCGCGCACAGCGCCTGATGCGGCTCGCCTGGGAGAAACACCGCAAAATCCCCGCTGCGTAAGGTGATGCTCACCGGATGCTGCGCCCCGGTGGCGATCCACAGATCCGGTTTGCGCTCTTCGTCGCCGACCTGCGCGACAGACTGCATCCCGGCGCGGATCGTCTCTTCACCCGCCAGCACCACCTGAATATCGGCATACAAATAGTGATATTCGGTATGACGCTCGGCCTGCGGCTGAGTCTGCGCGGGGCCGATATGGCAGAACCACGGACAGCCTTGCGGCTGCCAGCGTCCGTCATCCCGGGCGATGAGCGCCGTCAGGGAACAGTCCGGACGCTCGAGGATCGCCCGCAGCACCGGCGGGAGCCCCGCCAGCGGCAGGGCGTTAAGATGACCAATAATCACTGTTGCGGCTCCTTTACCCACTCCGGCGACACGCGCACATACTTGATCGCCTGGCGGAAGTAGGTGTAGGCGATATGCAGCGACCCGTCGGCACCCTGTTTGATGCTGGGATAGGAGAACTCGCGGTTCAGTTTCTCCAGCGAGTTGTTGGTCATGCAGTAGCCGTCACCCTCGTCGAGGTTGCGCTGCCAGGCCCAGCTTTTCCCGCCGTCGTTGGATATTGCCACCGTCATTGGCGCGCGCGGTGCACCCCAGAAGGCGGCGCGACCGTGGGTGACTTCCGGCTCTTTGCGCCCGTCGCCGTCGTCGATCTCGTCATACAGCGAGGCGCGGCGCTCCAGCGCACCCGCCGCGCTCATGTGGTTGAACACCAGCGCCAGCTCGCCGCTGGCAAGGGTGGTGACCTGAATCGACGAGTTGTTGTTCGGCAGCGCTGTAGGTTCCGGCACCGACCAGCTTTCGCCGTTGTCCAGCGACTGGCTGATGTAGATATTGTCCGCCCAGCGGCTGCGATACAGCGCCACCAGATGGCCGTTATTCAGGGCGGTGATGTTCATGTGCACGCAGCCCAGGCTCTCCGGCACCTCGACGTCGCGCCAGCTTTGACCCTGGTCTTCGGAGATTTTCACCGCGCTGATGTCGTCGTTACCCACCCATTTTTCGCCCGGCTGGGTGCGGCAGTAGAAGACCGGCAGCAGCCAGGTGCCGTTCTCCAGCACCACAATGGGCTGGCGAATAAAGGTGCCGGGTTTATCCAGCAGGGTGGCGATCTCGCCCCAGCTTTTACCCAAATCCTCAGACTTGCGGTAACGGACGATGGCGGTGTCCTGGTTGCCGGAGAGCTGCGCGGTCCACAGCAGCCACAGCACGTTGTCCGGGGCGAGGAACAGCACCGGGTTCTGCTCCGAGCGGCTGGCGTCGTCCGACAGCTTCACCGCTTCGCTCCACTGGTTGCTGCCCGGGGCCAGGCGCGACCCCCACACTGAAATATCAGCGATCCCTTCCTGCGTGCCGCCAAACCAGACGCACATCAGGGTACCATCCGGCAGCGGCAGCAGGTTCGCGGCGTGGTTCTGCGGGCAGGAAGAGGGCAGCATCGCCGTTTCCACGCGGGCATCCTGCGGCTGCGGGCGAACAATCCCGTCACGGGTTACGGTTACAGACATATCAGACTCCATTATGTTGAACAGGGGCAGGCGCTTTGCGATCCGCTTTGTTAGGGATCAGACGGTCGAGGACCATAATCACCGCCGGGGTGATCAGCGCGATATACATATTGTTAATGCCAAACGGGTCGCCCAGCAGATACCACAGGGAGGTCACCACGCAGGCACCAATCAGGCCGGCGTTGGCACCCCGGGTGCTCTTAAAGAACGGGGCATAGAAGGCAATGACCGCCACCACCGTAATCGACAGACGAATGGCGCGAGTGAAGAAGGACAGCTTCAGCACTTCCGGCACCAGCAGGACGAAAATCAGCGGCAGGAAGCCAATCAGCAGCGACATCCAGCGGGTGGCTTTAAACTCCTGCTCCGGGGTGGGGTTGCGGTACGGCACGTAGAAATCTTTCACTACCAGCGAGGCGATAGCCAGCGCCACGGTACTCACGCTCACGAAGATTGACGCTACAAGTGACGTTGTCACCAGACCGGCCAGCCACGGGTTCATGTCCTGCAGGAAGATCGGCATGGCGTACAGGCTGTCGATCTCCGGGTGCAGATACTTCGCCGCCACGCCGATCACCGCAATCGCGAGGGCGATCGGCAGGCAGAAGAAGAACGCCACCCAGGTAGAGCGTTTGGCCGACTTCACATCTTTGGTGGAGGAGATGGCCTGGATCACAAACTGGGTACAGAAAATGGAACCGATGGTGCCGATCAGCCAGGCGAAGATGGTGCTGGCGCCGATGTTGCCATCCCAGGTCCAGTAGTACGACGGCATCTGCTCAATCATTGGCGTAAAGCCGCCGGTTTTGGAGAGCGCGAAGCCCATGATCACCAGGATACCGAAATACTTGAGAGCGCTGTGCAGCAGCGTGACCCAGGCCACGCCCTTCATGCCGCCAAAGGCGAAGTAGAAGGTACTGACTACCGCAGTGATAAAGGCCGCGACCGGCAGGTTGACCTTCAGCACGGTGGAGATGGCCGCCGCGCCGGAGACATAGTTGCCGACGTTCACCAGCAGCAGGGCGTAAATCATGATGATCGAGATAATGTTTTTGGTGCTGGTGCCGTACTTCTCGGCAATCGCCCCGGAGATGGTGATTTTGCCGGTGCTGTAGATGCGCTTCACCAGCAACAGGCCAAACAGCGGGAAGCCAATCGCCGCGCCAATCACCGACCAGGAGGCTGCAAAACCATCCTCGAACGCCGCCTGGGCGGTGCCGATGGTGGATTTGGCGCCGATGTATTCGGACATCAGCAGGATCCCGACGATAAACGCCGGCATCGCCCGGGAGCCCTCCATAAAATCGCCGGAGTTTTTACTGCGCAACCGGAAGGTCAGCCAGGTGGTAAACAGGATGTAGACAATCACAATGCCTACGATGATCAGGGTATCTTCAGCGGTAAAATTGTTCATCTTTGCCTCTCTTCAGGGCGTAGGAAACCTGGGCGCCCGCGGCACCCGGTATTCTTATGGACGAAATCAAACGCCGGTTACTGCAGTGACTTCGTCACTATCTGGCGGATCTGTTCAGTCTGTTGCGCATCAAAAGCCACCGCGTAGCGGCTTTCACCCACCTCTTCGCCCATCACCTGCAGCGCCTTTTTCACGGCGGCGGGAGAGAAGGCAATTTTATATAAATTCGTTCGCAGCTCGGTGACGCTCTCCTGCGCCTGACGCGAGCCGTCAATATCGCCCGCCTGGTAACGCGCCCAGATGGCGTTGATCGCCGCCGGGGCGACGTTCGCCAGCCCGGAAATACAGGCGGAACAGCCCTCGACAAAGCCCTGGTGGATCAACGAGTCCGGGCCGTTCAGCACGGCGAAATCCTCGATGCCCTGGGTAGCTTTCAGGAAACCGCTCAGGCTCTCATAGCTGCCCGCGCTGTCCTTAATGCCGATGATGTTCGGGTGCGAAGCCAGCACCCGCGCGGTGTGCGGTTCAATAGTGTTGCCGGTGCGCGCCGGGATGTTGTAGAGAAATACCGGCACCGTCAGGGCATCGGCGATGGCGGTATAATGGGCGATCAGCTCCGCCTGGGTCAGGGGCACAAACCACGGGGTGATCACCGAGACCGCATCGACGCCCAGGGCTTCGACCTGCTTGCCGAGACGAATAGTGGCGCGGGTGGAGATCTCCCCAATGTGCGCCACCACCGGCGCACGGCCTGCGACCTCTTCCACGCAGGTGCGGGCGACGGCCACCTTTTCCTCTTCGGTCAGCACAAAGAACTCACCGTTGGTACCGCCGCAGAAAATACCGTTTCCCGCCGCCAGCTGGCGCTGGATCTGGCGTTTCAGTCCCGGCAGATGCAGCGCGCCATCCTCCGTAAAGGGGGTGACGATTGCCGTCAGCACGCCTTCAATCTTGTTACGCATTTCTCACTCCTTCGATGTTAAATTTCGGGGAACAGGGTCTGATAAATGCCCTGCACCTCGGCATGGCTGACCTGACGCGGGGCGTTGTTCATCAGGCGTTTTACGTTCAGGGCGGCATCGCTCAGGGAGGCGATGTCATCCCGCGGTACGCCCAGCGTTTCGAGGTTGTCCGGTAAGTTCAGGCGGCGCACCAGGGCGGCAAACCACGCCACCAGCGCGTGGGATTTCTCTTCTGCCGACAGGGAGGTATCCGCACCCGGCACCAGATCCCACACCTGCGCAAATTTTTCGACGGCATCCGGGCGCACCACGCGCATGCAGGGCGCCAACAGAATGGCGTTCGCGACCCCGTGCGTCAGGTGATACTTGCCGCCCAGCGGATAGGAAAGGGCATGCACCAGATGGGTTCCGGCATGGGCAATGGCTACGCCGCCGTAGTACGAGGCCCACAGCATCTCCAGCTTCGCCGCCAGGTTATGCGGCTCGGCGCAGGCGGTTTCGATATTGTTCAGCAGCTTGCGCAGGCCAATCAGCGCCGCGTTGTCGCTCACCGGATTCGCCACGGTGGCGGTAAAGCATTCGATAAGGTGACACAGGGCATCGATCCCGGTGGAGGAGGCAATGTGCGGCGGCATGCTGGTGGTCAGTTCGGGTAACAGCGCCACGTAATCCGGCAGCAGCACCGGAGAGATAATGCCGATTTTGGTACTCTGCTCAGGAATGGCGAGGATCGCGTTCGGCGTGGCTTCAGAGCCGGTGCCGGCGCTGGCCGGGATCAGTAATGAGGCGAGGCGCAGGGTCGGTTTTTCACCCGCCAGCAGGGCATCCAGCCCCGGCGAAGCAGGATGGCACAACACGGAGAGCAGTTTCGCCACATCCAGTACGCTGCCGCCGCCCACGCCAACCACCAGATCAAAGTCGGTGTTGTTGATCTCCGCCAGCAGGGCGCGAACGTCATGGTTGGTGGGCTCCGGCGGCACGCTTTCGATCACGCTGACGCTACGGTTGTCGGCTTCCAGCAGGGCGCGGATGGCGCGAGCGGCGTCCAGACGAGCGATATTGCCGTCGGTGACCAGTAATAGGCGCGTCTTGCCTGCCAGCAGTGGCGCGAGGGCCGGGATCGCACCCGCACCGCTGATAATTGTACTGTTAATGGTTAACACATTGCTCTCCTGTTGCTGTGTCTGTGATTGATTTCGCTCAAACCCGGCAATCACACTCATCGTGTGTCTAAATTTATAATTTATTCGCAAATTGAATACCTTGATCTTGCTCACACATAATCAATCGTGATTGAATATAATCATTATCAGGAAATGCGAACCTTTGGGGATGGAATGAACAACCTGAACAGAGAAGTGGTGGCGATCGCCGATGACTTTACCGGTGCGAACGACGCGGGGGTTAGCCTGGCGTTAAGCGGTAAAAAAGTCAGCGTGGCGTTTCAGACTCCCTTTACCGGCGACACCGATGCGCTGGTTATTAATAGCGAGAGTCGTGCGCTTCGGGCATCAGAGGCCGCTGAAAAGCTGACGCACTACGCTGCCGAGATTAACGCCGCGAAATGGCTGGTGAAGAAAATCGACTCCACCCTGCGCGGCAACCCGGGGGCAGAGGTGGAGGCGCTGCTGCGTCTCAGCGGTCAGCGTCAGGCCATTATCGCCCCGGCCTTCCCGGCGGCGGGGCGCACCACGCGAAACGGCGTCTGCCTGGTTAACGGCGTGCCGGTCACAGAGACCGAATTTGCCAGCGATCCGAAAACCCCGGTGCGTCATGCCCACATTGCGGCGGTGCTGGCGGAGCAAACCCGGCTTAACAGCGTGGTCGTCACCCCGCAGCAGCTGACGCCAGCACTACATAGTGATGCGCAGCTGGTGATTGTCGATGCGCAGAGCGACGACGAGCTGGATCAGATTATCAGTGCGGCCTTTACCTGCGATGAACGTCCGCTGCTGGTGGGCTCCGCCGGGCTGTGCGATGCCCTGGCGCGCCGTCTGGCGACGCCGCGTCAGCTGCTGGCGGTTATCGGTTCGATGAGTGAGATTGCTCAGCAGCAGATCCAGCGGGTGGGCACTCAGCATAACGTCAGCAGGGTACTTATAGATATCAATGATGTGTTCAGCGATGCGCTGGCGGGCTATCAGCAGCAAATCGCTGCCGCGCTGGCGGCAGGCCAGCACTGCGTGGTGCATACCTGCGCCGATACACAGGCCCGGCATCAGATCGACACCCTGTGTCAGCAGCGCGGGTTAAGCCGTGCCGCGCTCGGAGAGACCATCAGCGCGTTTCTTGGCGAGCTTACGCGCAGGGTGCTGGAGAGCCATAGCCCGGCGGCGCTGTATGTCTCCGGGGGCGACGTGGCAATGGCGGTCGCCAGCGCGCTCAACGCGCAAGGATTTGCCATACGCGGACAAGTGGCGCAGTGCGTGCCGTTTGGTCGGTTTTTGGGTTGTGACTGGCAGGGGCCAGTCATGACCAAAGCGGGTGGTTTTGGTACTGAAACCACGCTGCTTGAGGTTTTGCATTTTATCGAGGAGAAGATGAGTGACTAATATCATTGCTGTAACCATGGGCGACCCGGCGGGCATTGGCCCGGAGATCATTATCAAATCCCTGACCGGAGGCGAGCTGTCCGGCGCGCCGTTGGTGGTGGTCGGCTGCGCCCGTACCCTGCAACGGGTGCTGGAGAAGGGCATCACCGCCCCGGCGGAGTTACGCGTGATTACCCGCGTCAGCGAGGCGCAGTTCGGCCCGGCCATCATCAACGTGCTGGACGAGCCGCTGGCGGATCCCGAGGCGTTGCAGCCCGGCGTGGTGCAGGCCCAGGCAGGCGATCTGGCCTACCGCTGCGTGCGTCGCGCCACCGAGCTGGCGATGGCGGGCGAGGTGAAAGCCATTGCCACCGCGCCGCTCAATAAAGAGGCGCTGCACCTGGCGGGCCATCACTATCCGGGCCATACCGAACTGCTGGCGCACCTCACCGACAGCAAAGATTACGCGATGGTGCTCTATACCGACCAGCTGAAGGTGATCCACATCACTACCCATATCGCGTTGCGCAAATTCCTTGATACCCTTAACCAGGATCGGGTAAAAACCGTGATTGGCATTGCGGATACCTTCCTCAAGCGCGTGGGGTATAAGAATCCGCGTATCGCCGTGGCCGGGGTCAACCCGCACGCCGGGGAGAACGGTCTGTTTGGCGACGAAGAGATCAAGATTGTCGGTCCGGCGGTGGAAGCGATGAAGGCCCAGGGTCTGAATGTGTCAGGGCCATGCCCGCCGGATACGGTGTTTATGCAGTGTCACGAAGGAATGTACGACATGGTAGTGGCGATGTATCACGATCAGGGGCATATTCCGTTAAAATTACTCGGCTTTTACGACGGGGTGAACATCACCGCCGGGCTGCCGTTTATCCGCACGTCTGCCGACCATGGCACCGCGTTCGACATTGCGTGGACAGGTAAAGCGAAGTCTGAGAGCATGACGGTCTCTATCCAGTTAGCGATGCAAATCACACGGGAATAATATGAAGGGATATAGCCGGTTAGAACAGATAATGGACTACCTGAAAGGGCACAACCTGGTGACGGTGGATCAGCTGGTGGCGGCCACGGACGCCTCGCCCGCGACCATTCGCCGGGATCTGATTAAGCTCGATCAGGAGGGGGTTATCAGCCGCACCCACGGCGGCGTGACCCTGAACCGGTTCATCCCTTCACAGCCCACCACCAGCGAAAAGATGCAGCGCAGCCTGGCGGAGAAACACGCCATCGCCTGCGCGGCAGCCAGCTTTGTTAAGGCCGGCGACGCGGTGGTGCTCGATGCGGGCACCACCATGATTGAACTCGCGCGCCAGCTGACCCATCTGCCGCTGCGCGTCATCACCAGCGATCTGCATATCGCCCTGTTTCTGTCCGAGTTTAAGCAGATTGAGGTGACGATCATTGGCGGGCGCATCGACGACTCGAGCCAGTCCTGCATTGGCGAGCACGGTCGCCGCCTGCTGCAAAATGTCTGGCCGGATATCGCCTTTGTCAGCTGTAACGGCTGGGATCTGCAGCGCGGCATCACCTCGCCGACGGAAGAGAAAGCTGCCCTGAAGCGGGATCTGATCGCCAACGCCCGCCGCCGGGTGCTGCTGGCCGACAGCTCGAAATATGGCGCCTGGTCGCTGTTTAACGTGGCTCACCTCAACACCCTGACCGATATTGTCACCGACAAACGGCTGGACGAAGGGGTGCAACAGACCCTAAGCCAGCTGGATGCCACCCTGACCTTAGCGCCTTAAGGCTCAGGGCAGACGGGCGATATTGGCTTTGATCACCTCCGCCGAATGGCGGAATTTTTGCAGTTCATCCTCTGCCAGCTTCAGCTCAATGATCTGCTGGACGCCGCTCTGGGCCAGCACCGCCGGCACGCCGATCGCCACGCCGTCCACCCCATACTCACCCTTCAGAATGCAGGAGATCGCCAGCGCCCGGTGGCTGCCGGTGAAGATATTGCGACAGATTTCAGCGATGGTGGCGGCGATGCCGTACTCCGTGCAGCCCTTACGGGCATAGATCTCAAAGCCCTGTTTGCGCACGCGCTCGGCCAGTTCATCAAAATCCAGGGTTTTGCCGGTGTGACGCTGATAAACGTCAGCAATCGGCGAGCCGTAGACCGCCGAATGCGACCAGACCGGGAATTGCGTATCCCCGTGCTCACCCAGAATAAAGGCGTCGATGCTCTGCGCGCCGATATCCAGCGCCTGCGCCAGGGTCCGTCGCAGGCGGGTAGTATCCAGCCAGACGCCGGTACCAATGACCTGCTGACGCGGCAGGCCGGAGAGCTGCCACACCTGCCAGGTGATGATGTCGCACGGGTTGGTCGCGATCAGAAAAATGCCGTTAAACCCGCCCGCCATCATCTGCGGCACAATGTTTTTCACAATGCTGGCGGTGGCGGTCAGCTCATCCAGCCGCGTCTGCCCCGGTTTGAGGGCGCCGCCGGAGACGGTGATCACCGCGATATCCACATCGGCACAGTCACTCGCCTCACGGGTGGAGATGGTCATCATCCCGGGCATAAAGGCGGCGGCATCCGACAGATCCCAGGCGTGGCCTTCACTGCGCGGCTGGTTGATATCCACCAGCAGCAGCTCTTCACAGATATTCTGGTTCAGCAGGGCGTAGGCGGCGGAGGTACCGACGTTTCCGGCCCCGATAATCATCACTTTGCGGGCTTTGGTGTTCATTGTTTTTCCTGAGATTTTAACCGTGACTGTGCCCAAACTTACGCCGCAGGCGCAGGGGGCGCAATGGCTGGCGGCAGCTATAAGTTAAAAATATGCCTGCTCGCTCGTCAGGCGGCGTTATGGTGGAGAAAAACGACAAAAGGAGCCTGCCATGTATTCCATTACCTCAGAATCGCCCGCCCATCCGGATATCACTAACCTGATTGCCGATCTCGACAGCTACCAGAGCACGCTCTATCCGGCGGAAAGCAATCATCTGCTGGATCTGACCGGGTTGCCGGAACACAGCCTGATCATGATGGTGATCCGCGATCGCCAGCTCAACGCCGTCGGCTGTGGGGCCATCGTGCTGAACGGCGACGGCAGCGGAGAGATGAAGCGGGTCTGGATCGACCCGACCCATCGCGGGCAGCGGCTGGGTGAAAAACTGCTGGCGGCGCTGGAAGATGAAGCGTTGAGCCGCAGCTGTCATACCCTGCGCCTCGAGACCGGCATCAGGCAACTGCCGGCTATTCATTTGTATGAGCGCTGTGGCTATCAGCTGTGCGAGGCATTCCCTCCGTACGCGCCCGATCCCCTGAGCCTGTTTATGGAGAAGGCGCTGGTGGCTGATCTTCGTTTAGCAGTGCTATAAACGCCTCGAGCTGGCGGGTCATCGCCCCCCGGCGCCACACCAGCCAGGTGGTGAGCCAGCGCCAGTTCTCTGCCAGCGGCCAGGCTTCCACCTGCTGATGACCGGGCATACTTTCCAGCATCGAGCGCGGCATCAGCGCAATCCCGGCGCCGGCGATCACGCAGGCCAGCATGCCGTGATAGGACTCCATCTCATGAATACGCCCTGGCGTGGCACGATCCGCATGAAACCAGCTCTCAAAATGGCGGCGATAGGAACAGTTGGCGCGAAAGGCGTAGATATCGTGTCCGCTAATAGCCAGAGCCCGCTCGACCTTCGGCTGACCGGCCGGTACCACCAGCATCATCTCCTCCCGGTAGACCGGCATCCCCTCCAGCTCCGGGTGGGTTAAGGGCCCGTCGACAAAGGCTGCGCTTAACGTCCCCTCCAGCACGCCATCGATCATCGTCCCCGAAGGGCCGGTCGCCAGCGCAAACTGAATGCGCGGATAGCGCTGGTTAAACTGCGCCAGCGAGGCCGGGATGCGCACCGCCGCCGTGCTCTCCAGCGACCCGAGGGTAAACAGCCCCTGGGGTTCATCGCCCGCCACTACCATCCGGGCTTCATCTACCAGGGCGAGGATCTGCCGGCTGTAGCGCAAAAAATTGTGACCCGCCGGGGAGAGGCGCAGCCGCTGGTTCTCGCGGATAAAGAGCTCCACGCCGAGGTCGGCCTCCAGCTGTTTGATGCGGGTGGTGAGGTTAGAGGGGACGCGATGCACCTTCTGCGCGGCCTGGGTGATGCTGCCGGTCTGGGCGACGGCGTTAAACATTTCCAGCTGGGTCAGATCCATATCATTCTCATATCGTGAATAAGGTGGTCACTATTATTCATTTTTAAGAAATAGCAGAACGGGCCACACTGTAGCAACTGTTATTACACGGAGCCGATCATGACTACACCTTCTGCTACCCATGCCCTGTCCATCAACCCGGCAAATGGCGAAACCTTGAGTTCGTGGTCCTGGGCGACCGCCACCGAGGTTGAACATGCCCTCGCACAGACCGATGCCGCCTTTCGTCAGTGGCGCAGCGTGCCGGTGGCGGCGCGTGCGCAAAAATTACGTGACCTGGGCACCGCGCTGCGCAACCGTGGCGAAGAGATGGCCCGGATGATCACTCGCGAGATGGGCAAGCCCATCGCCCAGGCGCGTGGGGAGGTGGCGAAATCCGCCGGTCTCTGCGACTGGTATGCCGATCACGGCCCGGCCATGCTGAATACCGAGGCGACGCAGGTAGCGGACGCGGTGATCGAATACCGTCCGCTGGGGCCGGTGCTGGCGGTGATGCCGTGGAACTTCCCGCTATGGCAGGTGCTGCGCGGCGCGGTGCCGATTATCCTGGCGGGCAACAGCTATCTGCTGAAACACGCCCCGAACGTGCTGGGTGCCGCGAACCTGATCGAACAGATTTTTAACGATGCCGGTTTCCCCCAGGGGGTGTTTAGTCAGCTGAATGCCACCAACGACGGGGTAAGCCAGATGATTGCCGATCCGCGCATTGCGGCGGTGACCGTCACCGGTAGCCTGCGCGCCGGGGCGGCGATTGGGGCTCAGGCCGGGGCGGCGCTGAAAAAATGCGTGCTTGAACTGGGCGGCTCCGATCCCTTTATCGTCCTGAATGATGCCGATCTGGATCTGGCGGTGAAAGCGGCGGTGACTGGACGCTATCAAAACACCGGACAGGTCTGCGCGGCGGCCAAGCGCTTTATCGTTGAGGCGGGGATTGCGGATGCGTTCAGCCGTCGCTTTGTGGAGGCGACCGCGGCGCTGAAAATGGGCGCGCCTGACGCAGAAGAGAACTATCTCGGCCCGATGGCGCGTTTCGATCTGCGCGACGAGCTGGATCAGCAGGTGCAGGCCACGCTGGCCGAAGGGGCAACGCTGCTGCTGGGCGGTGAGAAGGTGGCGGGGGCAGGGAACTACTATGCACCGACCGTACTGGGTAACGTCACCCCGAATATGACCGCGTTTCGGCAGGAGCTGTTTGGCCCGGTGGCGGCCATCACCGTGGCAACCGATGCCGATCACGCCCTTCAGCTTGCCAACGACAGCGATTTCGGCCTCTCTGCGACGGTGTTTACCGCCGATGCTGCAATGGCGGATCGCTTTGCCCGCCAGCTCGAGTGCGGCGGGGTATTTATCAACGGCTACAGCGCCAGCGATGCCCGCGTGGCGTTCGGCGGTGTGAAGAAGAGCGGCTTTGGCCGGGAGCTGTCGCACTTTGGCCTGCATGAGTTCTGCAATGCGCAGACGGTGTGGAAAGACCGGGTGTGATCTAGCGCCGGTGTTTTGCCGGGTGGCGCTGCGCTTACCCGGCCTACATGAACCCCTTAGCCCGTAGGCCCGTGCAAGCGCAGCGCCGCCGGGCAATTTGGCATATTTGCGACATGTGTCGATAAAATGCGTTTTTTTAAACATATTGATGTGACATGTTTATACCATCGACATAACATGGTCATATGTCGATAAAAACGGTTTTTTTAAACATATGAGCTGGGATCCCGTCGTACCTTATAATGAACTTCCGGTGTTACCTCCGGATCTGGACAGCATTGAAACCCGTAGTGTACTCAAAGCCTGTATCAGTGCGCGCGCAGCGATTGCTGAGTTAAAAACCGCGGGTGAGTTAATACCCGATCAAAGTTTATTGATTAATATCCTACCGATGCTGGAAGCAAAAGACTCTTCCCGTATAGAGAACATTGTGACCACCAGCGATCGGCTTTTTCAATACGTTGATCGTGCCGAAAATGCCGATCCCGCTACAAAGGAAGCGCTACGCTACCGCACTGCGTTATACGATGGATATCTCCATCTCAGCAGCTATCCCTTGTGCACCAATACCGCGATAAAAATTTGTACTGCACTACGAGCCGTACAAACCGATATTCGTAAGACGCCGGGTACCGTCTTGCGCGACCAGTACGAGGAGGTGGTTTATACGCCGCCAGTTGGCGGAACAACTATCCGCGATCTCCTGGCTAACTGGGAGCGCTTCCTCAATGCCGAGGATGATGTCGACCCGTTGATCAAAATGGCTATTTCACACTATCAGTTTGAATGCATTCATCCTTTCCCCGACGGTAATGGACGAACGGGACGGATCCTGAATATCCTCTATTTAATTCAGGCAGGATTGTTGTCATTACCCATTCTGTATTTGTCTCGCTTCATCCTCGAAAGACGTAACGATTACTACACCTTATTGCGTAGTGTGACTGCGAATGGGGACTGGCAGGCATGGATCCTTTTTATGCTCGAAGCGATAGAGAATACGGCGAGATGGACAACGAAGAAGATCGCAGTGGTCCGAGCGTTGATGGCGGAGACTACTGACTATGTACGTAAGGAATTACCCAAGATTTATACACACGAACTGGTGAGGGCCCTCTTTGCACAGCCCTATTGTCGGATTGAAAACCTTGTAGAGGCTGGCGTTGCAAAACGGCAGACGGCTTCATCCTACCTCAAGCAATTAGTTGAGATTGGTGTGCTGGAGGAAATGAACGTTGGGCGTGAGAAGTTGTATATCAATACCCGATTATTACTCGAATTAAATCATTAGTATTTTAAAAGGGGTTAGCGAGTTTTTAACCTACAGTCCCTTGTCATCTCCCTGAAATAGTTCTGTCATTTTCACTGCGTAGACTCGCCCACGTCTAAGCCATTGTTAATGAATACAATTATGAACTTAAGCAAAATTTTCCGCCGCTTTACTCCCCGGCAGTTTGGTTTGCTGGCGGGGATCTTCTGCATTATCGGGCTCTTTTCCGCACTGCAAATCTCTTCTTCGGTTTTACTCTCCGTCTCGCTGCGTGATGCCCAGCGCAATGAACAGCGTAACCAGATGGCGTACCTGCAACAGGCGAAGGTCGATCAGGCGCGGATCTCGCTGCTGGCGGCGAGCGATCTGCTTAACCGCGCGGGGGTTTACTTTATGCAGGATAAAGAGACCGGGTCGGACGGGAGCTGGCACAGCCTGATGGATGAGGCGCAGCAGGCGTTACGGGATTCTCAGCAGGCCTGGCAGGCGTGGCAGGCAATGCAACCGCCGCGGGATGAGGCCCTGCTCACCAGCTATCAGCTGTTCTTCGATGCCATCCGGGAACAGGCCGACGGACTGGTCAACAGCCAGTCGATCGATGCCTTCTTCGCCGTACCCGCCCAGGCTTTTCAGGCGGACTTTAATGACAACTACGCCCGCTATCAGCAGGCAAGCGCCCAGCGCGCCGCTGAGGGGCGTCAACTGCTGACCGCCAGTCTCTCCAGCCTGCAATTGCTGTTCTTACTGGCTCCGGTGGTCCTGCTGGCCATCGCCGTGGCGGTGTGGTTTGCGATGTCGCGCTGGGTGATCGTGCCGCTGCGTCGCCTTATCGCCCATATCAACATGCTGGCGGCGGGAGATCTGTCCGCGCAGCCGCCGGGCGTTAAGCGTTTCAACCGTGAGATCGCGCAGCTTGGCGACAGCGTCGACACCCTCCAGCAGGGCCTGCAGCAGCTGGTGACCCAGGTCAGCGAGGCGACTACCTCGATGGTGACCAATATCGGCTCGCTGGCGCAGGGAAATCAAAAGCTGTATCACCAGTCGGCGCGTCAGGCGCAGGAGCTGAAAGAGGTCACTGCACACATTGCCGATCTGGAGACTCACGTCGAGGGCAACAGCGGCTACGCCAGGCTTGCAAGCTCGCGGGCGGACGAGGCGCGGGCGATGGCGGCAGGCGGGGATCGAATGATGGAGACGGTGAATGCCTCGATGGCGGCGATCGTGGAGCGATCTGCCGAGATGCGCGGCATTGTGGCAATCATCGATAACGTGGCGTTTCAGACCAATATTCTGGCGCTGAACGCGGCCATCGAGGCGGCGCATGCCGGGAATCAGGGGCGCGGTTTTGCCGTGGTGGCGCGGGAAGTAGGGCTGCTGGCGCGCAAAAGCAGCCACTCGACGCAGACCATCCAGCAGCTGATTAACCACTCGTTGCAAGGCATCGAAGATGGCTCGAAAGCGGTAACCCGACTTGAAGATAACCTGCAGCAGGTCATCGGCCTGGTCGGCAACCTCTGTAGTTTGCTGAATGAGATCTCGGTCGCCACCCTCAGCCAGGGGGAGAGCATTCACCGGATGACCGGCCAGCTGCAGGCGCTGAATCAGGTGGCGCACCAGACCGATATCCTGGTGAACACCGCCTCCGAAGCCTCGCAACGGCTGCATGATGAATCCGGCCTGCTGTTACAGGCGGTATCGCGGTTCCGACTTCCGGCCTGACGTCATCCATCAGCCTCTGTTATACTCGCAGGCCGTTTTTGGCCTGTGAGCAAGGAGCAACCGATGGCTGCGAACATCAATAATCAGATGCTGGAAGCCATTCTGGCGCAAGTACGTCCCTTACTGGGTCAGGGCAAGGTGGCCGATTACATCCCGGCGCTGGCCTCGGTCAACGGCAACAAGCTCGGGATTGCCATCCGTACCGTTGACGGCCAGCGCTTCCAGGCCGGGGATGCCACCGAGCGTTTTTCCATTCAGTCGATCTCGAAAGTGCTCAGCCTGGTGGCGGCCATGCGCCAGTATGACGAGGAGGAGATCTGGCAGCGGGTGGGGAAAGATCCCTCCGGTCAGCCGTTTAACTCCCTCCTGCAGCTGGAGATCGAACAGGGCAAACCGCGCAATCCCTTTATCAACGCCGGGGCGCTGGTGGTGTGCGATATGCTGCAAAGTCGTCTTAGCGCGCCCCGTCAGCGGATGCTGGAGATTGTGCGCCAGCTCTCCGGGGTCAGCGATATTGCCTACGATGCGGCGGTCGCCCGGTCTGAATTCGAACACTCGGCGCGCAATGCGGCCATTGCCTGGCTGATGAAATCGTTCGGCAATTTCCATAACGATGTGCCGACGGTCCTGCAAAACTACTTCCACTACTGCGCCCTGAAGATGAACTGTGTTGAACTGGCTGACACCTTTCTGTTTCTGGCCGCGCAGGGTCAAGCGCCGCATCTGTCTGAGCCCGTGGTCACCTCAATGCAGGCCCGGCAGGTGAATGCCCTGATGGCGACCAGCGGGATGTATCAGAACGCCGGGGAGTTCGCCTGGCGGGTGGGGCTGCCTGCCAAATCAGGGGTCGGCGGTGGCGTGGTGGCGATTGTGCCGCACGAAATGGCGATTGCGGTCTGGAGCCCGGAACTGGACGAGACGGGGAACTCGCTGGCGGGCGTCGCGGTGCTGGAGCGCCTGAGCCAGAAGCTGGGTCGTTCGGTCTATTAACGGGATCCTGTGTCGGTGTATTTATTGCCACATCGTTAAACCCCGTTAACGGAGTGGTGATCGTATTACCCCTAATGTGATATACATTAATCCCAAACTTTTAACATTCACCCGCGCGGGTGATAAATCATTGTTAAAAGCAACCCTATGGATTGATATTGCATGTCTTCTGCCTCCACCAGAACTTTCGCGCTTTTTCAGCCGCAAAGCGCCATGCGTAATGCGGCGGGAATATTTGCCCTGACCACGCTGTTCTATTTTATTGGCGCGCAGCTACGTCTGGTGGAGTCCCTGTCGATGTTCTGGCCGCTGAATGGGGTAATGGCGGGGGTGTTTGCCCGTTATGCTTACCTCAACCGGCTGCACTACTATGCGATATCGTACATTGCCATGCTGCTGTACGACCTTATCACCACCAACTGGGGTATCACCTCGCTGGGCATTAACCTCTCGAATATGATGTTTATTGTCACCGTTGCGCTGCTGGTTCAGCGCGACAGGCGGCTGAAAAACAGTACCCCGGATCCGGTCAATGCCCTGCGGCTGTTTAACTATTGCCTGCTGGCCGCGCTACTGTGCGCCCTGGTCGGGGCGCTGTCGTCAGTCGGGTTGGACAATCGCACCTTCTGGCCGCTGGTCGCCGACTGGTTTAGTGAGCAGTTTTCAACCGGGGTGTTGATCGTTCCCTGTCTGCTGACCATCACCTGGCCCGCGTTCAACCGGGCCCTGCGTGCCACGCATTTGATGCCGGTGGTGTTACTGGTTATTTCTGTCGTGGCCTCGGTGGCGATTGGCGGGGCCGGTGCGCTGGCGTTTCCGATGCCGGCGCTGATCTGGTGTGCGGTGCGCTATTCACTGCCGGCAACCTGCCTGCTGACCTTTGTCACCGGGGCGGTGGAGATCACACTGGTCGCCAACTCCGTCATTACCATCGTGGCGACCACACCGCTCACCACCCCGATGATGTTCTCGGCGCGCCTGGGGATAGCCACCATGGCAATCTGCCCGATCATGGTGTCGGTCAGCATGGCGGCGATCAACTCCCTGATCCGCCAGGTCTCCCTGCGTGCCGATTATGATTTTTTAACCCAGGTTTACTCCCGTTCAGGGCTGTACGAGGCGCTGAAGAGCGACGAGGGGATGCGTAAAAGCCCGCTGCTGACCGTGATGCTGCTGGATATCGACTATTTCAAAAGCATTAATGACAACTTCGGTCATGAGTGCGGGGATACCGTGTTGGCGGCCTTTGCGCGCAAAGTGCAGGAGACGGTAGGGAGCGAGGGACGGGTGGCGCGAATGGGCGGCGAAGAGTTTGCCGTGGTGGTGAACACCGCGTCGGCGCAGCAGGGCTATGCCCTGGCGGAGCGTATTCGCTCCACCATTGAACAACATCCGTTCAACTGGCGCGGGCAGGCGCTGTTTTTGACCGTCAGTATCGGTCTGGGCAGCGGAAAAGCGGAGTCGCGGCAGCTAACGGACGTTTTTAATCGCCTGATGAGCGAAGCGGATGATTATCTGTATCGCTCGAAAAAAGCAGGGCGAAATCGTACCAGCGCGCGAATGACAGAGCGAACCACTGCCGCTCAAAACCCTGCGCCATCGGAACAGCTGTAATCGTTTGCCTGCGCGGTGAAAGGGCACCTACCATATATTCACAAAACTGATAAATGCCTTGATACGTATTTTATCCGTCAATAATATAATAGGGTGATTATATCGGAAAATTCGTGTGATGAACGGAACTGACAGACTCAGTAAACCCCCTTGCGTGCCTGGCAGTCGGTTTATCAAACGCATGTTTCTGATGCGAGTGCTTGGAACATTTCTCTGCTTTTTTCCCATTCTTTCAGCCCTGGTGGAGCAGCAACGTTCACCCTGGCTTATGGGTCTGCTGGGGATCAACGCCTTTATCTGGCCGACGCTGGCCTTCTGGCGTGCGCGACGATCCGCAACGCCGCTCAGTACGGAACACCAGAACCTGGTGCTGGATGCCGGGGCGGGCGGTTTCTGGATCGCCATGATGGCGGCGAATCCGCTACCCTCGATCACCATTGCCACTATCTTAATGGCCGACCGGCTGGCAGCGGGCGGTTTCCCGCTGATGAAAAAAGCCGGTGCGGTGATGCTGGCGGTTTTATGGCCAGCTGGCTGACGCAGGGGATGGCGGTGATCCCCTGGGTGTCGCAGCGTACGATGTACGCGACGCTGCCGCTGATCGGTATCTACACCGTGGCGCTGAGCGTGCTCACCAACAGTATCGCCATGCGGCTGCGCTTTAAATCCCGCGAGCTGGAACGCATTGCGATGATGGATCCGCTGCTCGACATTGCCAACCGGCGCCTGCTCGAGAAGCGTATCGATCATGAGTTACATAAGCTGCGGCAGACCTGTCGCGAGTCGGCGCTGATGTTCATCGATATCGATAACTTCAAAGAGGTTAACGATCGCTTCGGACATAAGGTAGGGGATATGCTCCTGGTGACAGTGTCACAAATATTGCATATCGCTACCCGCCAGAGCGATACCCCCGCGCGGCTGGGCGGGGACGAGTTTGTGATTCTGCTTCCGGATACTACGCTTGACGAGGCGCATCTTGTCGCGACCCGGATTATGGATGCCGCCGCCGTGATCGATGACGTGGCGGAAGAGGCGGTCCATTGCACGATGAGTATTGGCATTGCCATTGCCACCCGGGAGATGGGAAATGTTACAGACTGGTTACAGGCAGCCGACACCGCCCTGTACCAGGCGAAACGTGAAGGGAAAAACCGCATCTTTGCTCACTAACCGGGGTCAGGATGCACTAAGCTTTTAAAAAGCCTGACGTCCGGAGCCCCGTATGAAATCACCCTCACGACCCAACAATGAAGTGGAGCGTCTCAGCGCCTTGCGCGAATCCGGGCTGCTGGAGATCGAAAATCACCCGTCCTATGACCGGCTGACCCGGCTGGCAAAACGCCTGTTTGCCGTGCCGGTGGCGATGATAAATCTGGTTGACGAGCATGTGGTGGTGGTCAAATCCGCAGATGGCGCGGACCCGACGAATCTGCCGCGAAATCTCTCCTTTTGTGGCCATACCGTGCTCAGTGACACGCCGCTGGTGGTACCCGACACCCTGGACGATGCGCGTTTTGCCGATAATCCACTGGCTACCGACGACGATCCTGTCCGCTTTTATGCCGGTTATCCGCTGCATCTGCCCAATGGTGCCACGGTGGGGTCGCTGTGCATTATCGATCATCAGCCGCGGCAGTTTTCAACTTCTGACGTTGAGGCGCTGGCCGATCTGGCTGCGCTGGTTGAGGTGGAGTTCGCCGCGATCTGCGCCAGCATCATCGACGACCTGACCGGGCTGTATAACCGCCGGGGATTTCATCACCTCGCCACCTACGCCATTCGCGCCGCGCGCCGACGGGCAGAGCCGCTGACCCTCGCCTGGCTGGATCTCGACCGTTTTAAACAGATCAACGCTCGCTTTGGCCGCGCCGACGGCGATAACGCCCTGAAGGCAATGGCAAGTCTGCTGAGTTCCACCTTCCGCGAAGCCGACGTGCTGGCGCGTTACGGCGGAGATGAGTTCGCGATCCTCTTTGCCAACAGCGACGAAAAGGGCGCATGGGTCGCCATGCAGTTTCTCACCGAACAGGCTGCGGTGTGGAATGAGCACGCCGAATATCCGTGGTCGCTTTCATTCTCCTGGGGAGTGAGCGAGTTCAACCACGATCGCGACGATCTGGAGGGCTGGCTGAAGACCGCCGATGAGATGATGTACTCCATGAAACAGCAGCGCGGTACCGGCTGCTGAGATAAGAAAATCCTCTGATAGTCGCTCTTGTGTTACGAAAATGTAAAGCGCATGGTGATGCCGTTGATAAAAAGGAGAATAATGATGACATCACCCGCTATTCAGATCTTATCCCGTGACGATATTCTAGCGCACCTTCCCCGGTTAGCGGAGATCCTGCACAGCTGTGTGACCGGCGGCGCGTCGGTAAGCTTTATGTTGCCTTACAGCCATGAGCAGGCTGGCGCGTTCTGGCGCGGCGTAGCCGACAGCGTCGGTCGGGGTGAACGTACCGTGCTGGTGTCGACTAACACAGAGGGCGAACTTACCGGCACCGTGCAGCTAATCACCGATCAGCCCGACAACCAGCCGCACCGGGCGGACGTTGCCAAACTGCTGGTTCACCAGAACGCACGCCGCAACGGCGATGCCGGACGATTGATGCAGGCCCTGGAAAACGTGGCCCGCGATAAAGGTAAAACGGTGCTGGTGCTGGACACGTCAACCGGCAGCGGGGCGGAGACCTTCTATCAGCGGACGGGCTGGCAGAAAGTGGGGGAGATCCCGCGCTATGCCCTGATGCCGGACGGTGAGATGACGGCCACCTCGGTGTTCTACAAATTCTTATAAATCCTGTCACAATTCACACCGTATTTGATCAAAACAGGGGTTCGTGGTCGTTAAGTTTTGATAAGTTATCGTACCAATCTTATCAGGCTGTATGACTAATCATTACAAGGACCCCATTGTGAACACACTGAACCGTCGTGATTTCCCCGGTGCTCTCTATCCTGAACGTATCATCCAGTTTGGTGAGGGCAACTTCCTGCGCGCGTTTATTGACTGGCAGATTGACCTGCTCAATGAACATACCGACCTGAACGCCGGTATTGCGATTGTCCGCCCAATCAAAAGCGATTTCCCGCCTTCACTGAGCACTCAGGACGGCCTCTACACCACCATCATCCGTGGCCTGAACGAGCAGGGCGAAGCGGTGAGCGACGCGCGTCTGATCCGCTCGGTGAACCGCGAAATCAGCGTTTACGACCAGTACGATGAATTCCTGAAGCTGGCCCACAACCCGGAGATACGCTTTGTCTTCTCCAACACCACGGAAGCGGGCATCAGCTATCACGCCGGGGATAAGTTCGAGGATGCGCCTGCGGTCAGCTATCCGGCGAAACTGACGCGTCTCCTGTTCGAGCGTTTCAGCCATTTCAACGGTGCTGCCGATAAAGGTTGGGTGATCGTCCCCTGCGAACTGATTGACTATAACGGTGACGCCCTGCGCGAGCTGGTGCTGCGTTATGCCCGGGAGTGGGCGCTGCCTGCGGCCTTTATCCAGTGGCTGAACGACGCTAACAGCTTCTGCTCAACCCTGGTTGACCGTATCGTCACCGGTTATCCGCGTGATGAAGTGGCCCAGCTTGAAGCTTCTCTCGGCTATCATGATGCCTTCCTCGATACCGCCGAACACTTCTACCTGTTTGTGATCCAGGGGCCAAAATCGCTGGCGCAGGAGCTGCGTCTCGACAAGCTGGCGCTGAACGTGCTGATTGTTGATGACATCAAACCGTACAAAGAGCGTAAAGTGGCGATCCTCAACGGCGCGCATACCGCCCTGGTGCCGGTGGCCTTCCAGGCCGGGCTGGATACCGTGGGTGAGGCGATGAACGATACCGGGATCTGCGCCTTTGTCGAAAAAGCCATCCATGAAGAGATTATTCCGGTGCTCGATCTGCCGCGTGATGAGCTGGCCTCCTTCGCCAGTGCAGTCACGGGCCGCTTCCGCAACCCGTATATCAAACATCAGCTGCTGTCGATTGCGCTCAACGGCATGACCAAGTACCGCACGCGTATTCTGCCGCAGCTTCTGGCAGGGCAGCAGGCCAGCGGCAAACTCCCGGCGCGTCTGACGTTTGCCCTGGCGGCGCTGATTGCCTTCTACCGTGCGGAACGTAACGGTGAAAGCTACCCGGTGCAGGACGATGCCCACTGGATCACCCGCTTCCAGCAGCTGTGGACCCAGCATCACGATCGACAGATCACAACCCGCGAGCTGGTGAGCGCGGTACTGAGCGTCAGCGAGCACTGGGAGCAGGATCTGACTCAGGTTACTGGCCTGATGGATCTGGTTACGCAGGATCTGGATGCGATTCTGCAGAAAGGGATGCGTGAAGCGGTAAAACCGCTCTGCTAATCCGCTGAACTTCCCCTCATCCTCAGGGTGAGGGGAAAAACACCGCACCGTTATTGACTCCTCACCCATGTTAGTTACAACATACTTTAAGTTATTCCTGTTACCGCCTCCTCAACACCGTGCGGTCTGCCTTTCGCCTCGCAATAACGTCATCATTTTTTAACATACTTGCAACCGTGACGACGATCACGTTTAATAGTCACCGCTCTTTTTTCCCGATGAAGCTGACTATGATTGTTCGACCTCAACAGCACTGGTTGCGTCTGATTTTTGTCTGGCACGGTTCCGTGCTAACCAAAATCTTTTCCCGCCTGTTTCTAAACTTTTTGCTCTCTATCGTCGTGATCCTGATGTTGCCCTGGTACACCTCGCTGGGCATTCGTCTGACGGTAGCGCCGTTCAGTATTCTCGGGGTCGCCATCGCGATCTTCCTTGGGTTCCGCAATAACGCCTGCTACGCACGCTATGTCGAAGCGCGGCAGCTGTGGGGCCAGCTGATGATTGCGTCGCGCTCGCTGTTCCGCGAAGTCAAAAACACGCTGCCGGACGACCCCGCGCTTGGCGAGTTTGTCCGCCTGCAGATTGCGTTTGCCCATTGTCTGCGCATGACCCTGCGCAGACAGCCCCAGGCCGACCAGCTTTCGGCATATCTTTCCGAGGAAAACCTGCGCGTGGCGATGGATTCCAGCTCGCCCGCTAACCGCATTCTGCTGATCATGGGCGAATGGCTGGCGGTAAGACGCCGGAAAGGGGAGCTGTCGGATATCCTGTTTCACAGCCTGAATATTCGTCTGAATGATATGTCGACCGTGCTGGCCGGCTGCGAGCGTATCGCCAACACCCCGGTGCCTTTTGCCTACACCCTGATCCTGCACCGCACCGTCTACCTGTTCTGCATCATGCTGCCGTTTGCGCTGGTCAGCGATCTGCACTACATGACGCCGTTCGTGTCGGTGCTGATCTCCTACACCTTTATCTCGCTGGATACCCTGGCGGAAGAGCTGGAGGAGCCCTTCGGCACCGAAAATAACGATTTACCGCTGGATGCCATCTGCAACGCGATGGAGATTGATCTGCTGCAGATGAACGATGAGCAGCAGATCCCGGCGCGCAAACTGCCGGACAAATATTACCAGCTGACGTAGGCGTTTGTATCCCAGTGTATCCGGGCGCGGGCAGGATACAGCGGCTTGCAAAACGGGCCATTTTGCACATATTCGGCATACATCAGGGTGGTGAGATAAGCGGGTAAATTCTACTGACCCGGAGATACCACCATGATGAACAAACTGGCTTATTCAACCCTGGCGCTGACCCTCTCTTTCGCGACCGTTTCCGCCTGTCAGGCCGAAGCGGCGGGCACGGATTATGCCGCCGCTTTTAACCAGATCCGCCAGATTGACGCAGGCGATCTGAATATTGGCTATGTCGATATCGGGCCGAAAAACGGCGAACCGGTGATCCTGCTTCACGGCTGGCCGTACGACATTCAAAGCTATGCCCAGGTTGCCCCTCAGCTTGCGGCAAAAGGCTACCGGGTGATTGTGCCGTACAATCGCGGGTTCGGGACGACGCATTTTCTGTCTCCAGCCACGCCGCGCAACGGTCAGCCGGCGGCCATGGCGAAAGACGTCATTAACCTGATGGATGCGCTGAAAATCAAACGTGCGGTCTTCGCCGGTTACGACTGGGGGGCCAGAACGGCGGATATCGTGGCGGCACTGTGGCCGGAGCGCGTGAAATCGCTGGTTTCGGTGAGCGGGTATCTGATTGGCAATCAGAAGGCAGGGGAAAAACCGCTGCCGCCGCAGGCCGAGTTACAGTGGTGGTATCAGTTCTATTTCGCCACCGAGCGCGGTGAAAAGGGCTATGCCGCCAACACCCATGACTTCGCGAAACTGATCTGGACTCTGGCCTCGCCAGGCTGGAAATTCAGCGACGCCACTTTTAACGTCAGCGCCAAAGCGCTGGATAACCCGGATCACGTGGCGGTCACTATCAGCAACTACCGCTGGCGTCTGGGGCTCGAAAAAGGAGAACGCCGCTACGACAGCTATGAACAAAAGCTGGCGGCTGGCCCGACCATCAGCGTGCCGACCATTACCATCGAAGGCGACAATAACGGTGCGCCGCACCCGGCTCCTGAAGCCTATGCCGCGAAATTCACCGGCAAATATCAGCATCGCACCTTTACCGGCAACATCGGCCACAATCCGGCGCAGGAAGATCCGCAGGATTTCGTCAAGGCGGTGGTGGATGCGGATCGGTTGTAAGCCAACTATGCTATTTTTGGCGAATTGCTGATAAACAGGAGCTTAGGGTGGAGACAATCGATCACATACTTGTCGTCGATGACGACCGGGATATTCGCGAGCTGGTCGTCGATTATCTGCTGAAGTCGGGCTATCGCGCCACCGGCGCCGCCAACGGCAAAGAGATGCGTGCCGTACTCGATAAACAGGCGGTCGATCTGGTGGTGCTGGATATCATGATGCCCGGTGACGACGGACTCACCCTGTGCCGCCAGCTGCGCAGCGGGCAACATAAAGATCTGCCGATACTGATGTTGACCGCGCGCCACGACGACATGGATCGCATTCTGGGTCTGGAGATGGGGGCCGACGATTATGTGGTCAAACCCTTTGTGGCGCGCGAGCTGCTGGCGCGGATCAAAGCGATACTGCGCCGCTTTCGCACGCTGCCGCCCAACCTGCAGGTGACCGAAGCCGGACGGATCATCGCCTTCGGCGACTGGCAGCTCGACACCAGCGCCCGTCATCTGCTGGATGCCACCGGCACCATCGTGGCGCTGAGCGGGGCGGAGTACCGTTTGCTGCGGGTGTTTGTCGATCATCCCCAGCGCGTATTAACCCGCGATCAGCTGCTGAATTTTACCCAGGGCCGGGATGCGGAGCTGTTCGAACGCTCCATCGATCTGCTGGTCAGCCGCGTGCGACAGCGTCTGAATGAGGATGTACGCTCACCACGGTATATCAAAACAGTGCGCAGTGAAGGCTATGTCTTTTCGATGCCGGTGAGCATTCTTGAGGTCAGAGAATGAGGCTTTGGCCGCGTTCGCTGCATTATCGTCTGCTGCTGATCGTCCTGCTGGGTTTGCTACTTGCCAACGGCCTGAGCCTGGCGCTGGTGATGGCCGAGCGCATGAGCAGCGTGCGTAACGTGATGCTGGGTAATCTGCAGGACGATGTCTCCACCAGCGTGGCGATTCTTGACCGGCTGCCCGCCAGTGAGCGGGCGCAGTGGCTTCCGCGTCTTGACCGGGATAACTATCACTATGTGCTGGGCCCGGGTGAGCCGGGCGCTCCACCCGCAGACGCCCGTTCCCGGGATGCGGTCCGCACGATAACAGAGAGCCTGGAGACACGGTATCCGCTGCGCTTCACGGCGGTGCCGGGGCCGGTTTCGCATATTCAGGCGCACCTGACCCTGGGCGACGGCTCGCCGCTGACGCTGGATCTCACCCCCCGGATGCCGCCGGTGGCCCGCTGGCTGCCGGTGGTGTTTGTTATTCAGCTGCTGCTGGTGGCGATCTGCGCCTGGCTGGCGGTGCGCCAGGTGGTGCGTCCCTTTACCCGCTTTACCCGGGCAGTCGATACCCTTGAGCCCGCCAGCCCCAATCCACTGATGCTCACCGAGCAAGGCCCGCTGGAGGTGCAGCATGCAGCCCGCGCCTTTAACGCCATGCAGACCCGGATCCAGACCTCGCTGAAGGAGAGGGCGCAGATCCTCGCCGCTATCTCCCATGATTTACAGACGCCCATCACCCGGATGAGGCTGCGGGTGGAGATGGCCGACCAGCCCGAGCTGCGCGACAAACTAACCCAGGATCTGGACAGCATGACCCGGCTGGTGCGGGAGGGGATCGACTACGCCCGTTCATCCGGGGTTTCGCCCGAGCCGGTGCGCAACGTCGATCTCTATAACTTTATCGATACCCTGATCTGCGATTACACCGATACCGGTAAAAACGTGCAGTTTACTGCCGCCCGCACCGCCTTGCCTTTTGCTACCCGTCCGCAGGCGCTGCACCGTATCCTGACCAATCTGCTGGATAATGCCCTGAAGTTTGGCGATGCCGCAGAGGTGACGCTGACGGTGCACGACAAAACGGTGTTGATCGCCGTAGAGGATAACGGCCCGGGTATTCCCGGAGACGAGCTGGCGGCGGTGTTGCAGCCGTTCTACCGCGTGGAATCCTCCCGCAACCGGGAAACCGGCGGTACGGGGCTGGGGCTGGCGATTGCCGCCCAGCTGACCGCCCAGCTTGACGGCCAGTTACAGCTGGCGAACCGCCCTGAGGGCGGGCTTTGCGCACGGATTACCTTGCCGGTGATGTGAATTGCCGGGTGGCGGCTGCGCCTTACCCGGCCTACAAAACCCTTGCTTTGCCCTTGTAGGCCCGGCAAGCGTAGCGCCGCCGGGCAGTCAGGCCGCACTCAACCCGCCATTTGTACCGCACTGTATCCCGGCGCTAAACGAATACACCACCTGACAAAACCCCCAATTGCCCACACATGCCAGATACCTCCCCACGCTGTAATAGCCTCACTGCAATAGTCGCAGCCAACCGCTTTAGTGAGGTGTGTTATGTTTCTTTTAATCGCATTTTTAGGTGGGATGGTCAGCCTGCTCAGCCCCTGTACGCTTCCCGTCATCCCGCTGCTGTTCGCCGGTTTTCGCGGCCAGAAGCGCCAGCTTATCGCCATGCTGTTTGGGATGGTTATCATGTTTACCCTGGTCGCCAGCCTGATCGCCGTCGCCAGCGACTGGGTGGTCAGCGCTACGATTGTCGGACGCTGGATTGCGCTGGCGTTGTTGAGCCTCGCCGCGCTGGCCCTGATCTTCCCGCCCTTTGCGCAGCGCATTGCCGGGCCCGCATTACGTCTCGGCAATGCGATCAATACCCGGAGCAGCCGCACCCGGGGCATCGCCTCGGCCGTGCTCGCCGGGCTGGCGGTCGGGCTGCTGTGGTCGCCGTGCGCCGGGCCGGTGCTGGGGGCCATTCTCAGCCTGAGTCTCGCAGGCCATAACCCGATTGCTACCGGTAGCCTGCTGGCAGCGTACGGCAGCGGCTGCGCCGTCATGCTCGCGCTGCTCGGCTTTAGCGGGCAGGCGCTGATTGCGCGACTGAAAACCAAGTCTGGGCTGATGGACGGGCTGCGAAAAGCGGCGGGGGCTGCGATGCTGATGTCGGTGGCGTTTACCGCGTTCGGTCTGAACAGCGTCTTTCAGGGGGCAAACGGCGTAGCCGACCGGCTGGAGAAAACGCTGTTGCAGCTGGTGCCGGAAAGCTCCCCTCAGCCCAGGCTTCAGCCGGTGGCGCAGCCCGTCACCACCAGCGCTATGCCGTCGCTGGAAGGCGGAACCGGATGGCTGAACGGTGAGCCGGTCAGCCCGGCGTCGTTAAAAGGTAAGGTAGTGCTGATTGACTTCTGGACCTGGGACTGCATCAACTGTCAGCATACGCTGCCGCACGTTCGCGAATGGGCCAATAAATATCAGGCCCAGGGACTGGTGGTGATTGGCGTCCATACCCCGGAATATCCGTGGGAAAAACCGCTGGCGTCGGTGCAGCAGGCCATCAACAAATGGCAACTGCCGTACCGGGTGGTGACTGACAACAACTACAAGATCTGGACGGCCTTCGGCAATCGTTACTGGCCGGCGCACTACTTCTTCGATGCCAAAGGCCAGCTGCGCTACGCCTCTTTCGGGGAGGGGAATAACGACAAGCAGGAGCAGGTGATCCAGCAGCTGCTGAAAGAGGCGAAGGCGTAATCAGGGTTCGCGTCTGGCAATGATAAACAGGCGCGGGAAGGCCAGCAGTATCTGCCCGTTTTCCTGCAGCGGATACTGCTCTTCCAGCAGCTGATGATAGCGATGCAGATAGCGCTGTTGCTCGCTCTCGTTCAGATCCCGCAGCCAGGGCCGCAGACCGGTAGCGCTCACCCAGTCAATAATCGCCTGGTGCGAACTCATCTGATGAAAATAGGTGGTGCGCCAGATGTCCACCTCGCATCCCGCCTCGGTCAGAATATCGTAATACGCATGGACGCCCGCCAGGGCCGCGCGGCCGCGATCCGGATAATCCTGTTCAAAGGCCACCTCCCGCATCAGCACGTGCGTCGGCTCCAGATCGTTATCCGGCATCTGGATCGCCAGCACGCCGTGCAGCTTCAGCAGCGAAACCAGATGCGGCAGCAGGTCGTAATGGTTCTCAACCCACTGCAACGAGGCGTTGGCGTAGATCACGCTCAGAGCCTGTTCCGGGCGATAGTGGCGAATATCGGCCTCTATAAACCGGCAGCCCGGCAGCGCGGCTCTGGCCTCCACCAGCATCGCGGGCGAGGTATCGACTCCGGTGATGCGCGCCGAGGGCCAGCGCTGCTGGAGCAGCGCCGTGCTGTTGCCCGGCCCGCAGCCCAGATCGACGACATCGGTAACCTCGTCAAGCGCAATGCGGGAAAGGAGTTCTAAGGCGGGGCGGGTGCGTTCAGCGCCGTATTGCAGATACAGGGCGGGGTTCCAGTCGGTCATGCAGGCATCTCCGGTTTGCTCTTTTCAGAAGTGTAGATGATGCGGTTTGCGGGATGACAGAAATCCGTTTCTGTCGGCGCGATTAGGCTAGAAGATCCCCTTCAGGGCAACGTGATACAGCAGCATAATGGTTTTGCCATCGACAATCACGCCGTTATCAATGGCCTGCAACGCCTGTTCTATGGGCCACTCCAGCACTTCGATATCTTCACCTTCGGCCTCAATGCCGCCACCCTCGCTGGTGCGATCGCCAGGGCGATACTCCGCGATGTAAAAGTAGAGTTTCTCGGTGACCGAACCGGGGCTCATAAAGGCCTCAAAGACTTTCTCCACATGGTCAATTTGATACCCGGTCTCTTCTTGCGCTTCGGCCTTGATGCGCTTTTCCGGCGCCATGTTATCGAGCAACCCGGCAGCGGCTTCAATCAGATAGCCGTCGTGACCGTTGATGTACACCGGAAAACGAAACTGGCGGGTGAGGATCACCGTTCGTTTCTCACGGTTGTAGAGCAGGATCGTGGCGCCGTTCCCCCGATCATAGGCTTCACGGTTCTGGCGCTGCCACTCCCCGTTACGGCGGCGCACATCGAAGATGTATTTTTTGAGTGTGTACCAGTCATCTGACAACGTCTGGCTATCGAGAATGCGTACTTCTGCACGATTTGATTGCACGGTGCCTCCTGTTTACGTAGAGTGGGCATCATAAACCGCACGTTCGTGCAATATCAAGATCAAACATGCAGCCTCAGGAACCGTCCCATGCTCACTCGTCAACGCAAACAGCTGATCCTCGAAAAACTGAGTTCCGAGGGGCAAGTGTTATCCAAAACCCTCAGCCTGGAATTTGACGTGTCGGAAGACACCATTCGTCGGGATTTGCGCGAGCTGGCCGCCGAGGGGCGTTTACAACGGGTACACGGCGGCGCGTTGCCGGCATCAAAGGCGGTCTCCAGCTTTGCCGAGCGGAGCCATCTGGGCATCGAGGCGAAAAAGCGGGTGGCGAAGAAGGGCGTCGAACTGATCTCGCCCGGCCAGGTGGTGATTATCGACGGCGGGACCACCACCGCCGAGCTGGTGCGCTGCCTGCCTGCGGATCTGCCTTTCACGGCGGTGACCCACAGCCCGGGCATTGCCCTGGCGCTGGTGGACTATCCCCGGGTAGAGGTGATCCTGATCGGCGGACGCCTGTTCCGCCACTCGGTTGTCACGGTCGGCGCCGCGGCTATTGAAGGCATTGCGCATATCCATGCGGATCTGTTTTTCATGGGAGTGACCGGGATCCACCCTGAGGCCGGGTTAACCACGGGAGATTATGAAGAAGCGTGCATCAAACGGGCATTTTCCGGAAGAGCCGCAGAAACGGTGGTGCTGGCCTCGCCGGAAAAAATTAATACCGCATCCTCCTTCACGATCGGTGAGCTTTCGCTGATCAACACCCTGGTGGTTGAACCGGATACCGACAGCCGCTGGGTGGATGCGGTGAGTCAGCAGGGGGTTTCGGTTGTGAAAGCCTGACAAGCTTAACTCCAGCATTATGTTGTTTAATCCTGATTCTTCGCGTTAATTCTCTTATTTTGTGATTTATGGCTGATAGCGTAACGATGAGAGTAACTCTATAATATTGTGTGTTAACGCCAAAAATCGCGATTAAGGTACAAAATAATGGATTTAAACTTCAAAAAGCCTGATGAGATCGTTAAGTTGCTGTGCGAGCGATTACGCCAGGAGCGCATTCGCCGTCAGTTTACCCAGGCCGAACTGGCGCAACGGGCTGGCGTGGGGGTGAATACGGTTTCAAATCTCGAGGCGGGGCGCAACGTCGGCTTTGAAGTTGTGGTTCGTGTGGCGATGGTGCTGGGTCTTACCCCTGAGCTGGAGAACCTGTTTCAGCCGCAGCTCGAGAGCCTGGACGATCTTCAGCGCTTCGAAGCCAGCGCGTCCCGCCAGCGCATAAGGAAAAGGAGTCATGATGCCTGATCGCGTAGAGGTTTATTACGAGGGCTGGGGTGAACGCTGGTTGTGGGGAACGCTGGCGACCACCACCGCACTGACCGGGCGGCCGCTGATCTTCTTCGAATACAGCCCGCAGGCGCTGGAAAAAGGTTTTGAATTATCTGCGTTTAGTCTTCCTCTTAAGGGTGACAAGCTGCGACAAAATTTTCCCGCTCACCAGTTAGGTTTGCCTGGCCCGGTCTATGACTCCCTGCCTGACGGCTGGGGTATGCTGCTGATGGATCGCTTGTTCAGGCAGCGTGGCCTGAGTACGGCCCGTGTCGGCCCCCTTGAAAGACTGACCTACATTGGCAGTAATGCGATGGGGGCGATGTCTTTTGTGCCTGTTCAGACCGATCTTGCCGCGCCACAGAACGATATTCCCCTGACGCAGCTTGCAGAAGAGGTAAGGGAGGTTCTGGAAGGCGAAGGTGGGGCATTTTTACACCGGCTGCTGCAGATGGGGGGCTCCCCGCAGGGGGCAAGGCCTAAAGCCTTGCTCTATCGTGACACTGTCACCGGGAGATTCACCACGATCCCCGTAATGGGCTATGAACCCTGGCTGATCAAGTTTCCTGCCAGGGATGAGCCTGCCGAAGTGTGCGCCATTGAGATGGTTTATGCCCAGTGCCTGCGGGAGTGCGGCATTGATACCCCGCAAACAGAATATTTTGATCTGCCGGGCGGCTATGCGGCGTTTGCCAGCAAGCGCTTCGATCGGCAAGCCGGGATGCGTGTACCGATGCAAAGCCTGGCGGCATTTACCGGAGCGGATTATCGGGCGCCGGGCTCGCTGGATTACGCCACCTTTATGCGCGCCACGCAGTTCTGTACCAACGATGTGCGAGAGAAAGCGCGCGCCTTTGCCCGGGTTGTCTTTAACGTCATATTCAATAACCGCGACGATCACCCAAAAAACTTCGCGTATTTAATGTCTGCCGAAGGGACGTGGTCGCTGGCGCCTGCGTTTGATGTCACCTGGAACGAAGGCCCAGGCGGATACCACCAGATGGATATTATGGGCGAGGCGTTAAATATTAATAAACAGCATCTGCTGTGGTTGGGCACCCAGGAGGCGGATCTCAGTGAAACGCAGGTTAACCGGCTGATTGCGAGCATTGCCGATGTCGCCAGTGGATTTTCCGTTTATGCCGAAGCGCTGCTTCCGGGCAAAATTACCCCGGCTACCCGGCGTGCCATGCAAAAGCAAATTGATGCCAACATCAAGCAGCTCCGTTAAAGCCAGGAAGAGCGCAGCTGCATAGGCTACGCTTCAGCTAATGCTTGTTTAACAAAAGGACTGCGTGATGCTGCAAAAAATCAGCCTGTTATCTCTCGCCTGTGTGCTGTTTACCGGGTGTATGTCCAATGAGGGCACGTCCCCCGAAGAGAAAAAGTTTCGCAAAGTAGAGGCCGCGGCAAGCGAATGCGCCGAAATTGTGAAAAACCAGACCATCGAACTCACCGCTGAAGGGAAGGATGCCAATACTCGCTGGACGACCATAGAGTACGTGGCGTCTGACCAGCGTACCCGCACGGTGGAATATCGAACCTCCTCGGTGCTGGATAATGGCGAGCCGGGCAAGGCGTGGCAAACCTGCATGTCGGACAAAAAAGCCCTTGTTCCTGAACTGAAAATATAACCTTCGGGCGGGAGCTGCATCTTTCTCCCGCCAATGAAACAAAATGTTAGTATCCTAAACATTATTTTTAGCGCTCTGACGCTCCTCGTTCTTGCATGTTTATAATCACAAAGGGGGATATATAAAAATGGGGGGCTATGGCGGCGTCAGGTGTTGAATAAGCGATCGAAACCATTCATTTCATGAATCTATTAATATAAAAAACACACTGATTGCGCTGGGTTTTAGATTTTTATTAAAATGGCGTGCGTGAAATTAATATTACAAATAGCAGGCGGTAAGACTATTCTTAATTGGTTTTTATTGCGTAAGAATCTCTTCGATCGATTGTTTATCAGAATCATCTTAGGGATATAAAAATGCGCTATAAAACTCGCCGTACCTTGTTATCACAATGCATCCTGTTCTCTCTGACTGCTTTTTCCGGCTATGCCTTAGCAGCAGACTGCTCTCCAGCCGATGCGCCAACCAGCACCTGCGGATTCAAGAGTACGAATTATCATGGTCCTAATGGCACCGAGACCTGGGCTGTTAATGATAATGGCTCCGCTTACACCAATGATGCCAATACCAACAGCACCGGCAACGGCAATGACGCTATCTATCTGTGGGATAACAAACAGGAAGATACTCAGTCACTGACCGTAGACGGCACCGACATGAGCGGGACGTTTATTCAGGCTAATTATGGTGGTACCAAAAATATTACCCTGCAGAACGGCGCGACCACCGACATGATTGAGGGTGGCAACAACAACCCGGGTGATAACGGCAGCTTTAACATTGATATCAATAATTCCACGCTGACAGGAGAGAATGACAACCTCATCTACGGTGCGGCATCGCATGCGAAAACCTATATGGGTGGGGCGGCTATTTTTGTTGACTCCGGTGCCAATGAGGGTACCAACACCGTTAATATCGAAAATGGCAGTACCCTTGGCGGCGCTATTTATACCGTGACCGGCGGGGATAACACCATTAATGTTGCCGGGAACAGCACCGTTAACGGCGCTATTTATGCTTTCACTAACAGCAACAACACCATTAGCGTTGATAACAGTACCGTGACGGCAAATGAAACTAACGCGACGTTGCAGGGCTATTTCGAAGGGGCCTATGCAGGCAACGCGGATGCAGCAACTATTACCTCGGCGCTTCAGGGGCAAACAATTGCGATGGGTATCTATGGTCAGCAGGCATCCACTATTGCGCTGACCAACGGCACCACGGTAAATGGCTCTGTTGCGGTTGTCGGGAATGGCTCCTCTACGGCGCAGATCTCCCTCGACAGCAGCACCCTGAACGGCAACATTATTACCGCCGATGAAAGTAACACCACGGTGAATCTGAATAACGCTACCGTCAACGGCAATATTACGACCGGAGCGGGAGATGACACGGTCGTGCTGGCCAATAACTCTTCTGTCACCGGTAACGTGGATGCGGGTACCGGCACCGATGAGCTGTCGATGGATGCCAGCAGCTCCATCACCGGCCAGATCAGCGGATTTGAAACGGTAAACACCACCTCGGATAACAATATCGACATCGATAAGTTAAACGACAATACCGGCTGGACTATCCAGAATGGCTCCCGTTTAGTGGCCGAAACCACCGGCAGCAATGTCCAGGTGGCAATGACTTCCGACAGCACCGTTGATTTTGGTAACGTCACCGGGACCAACAACAACCTGACGGTAACCCAGATTTCCCCGTCTACCCTGAACCAGAAAAACGTTCAGATCGCGACATTCTCTACCACCGGTAACCCGGCCGATGCCGTTGAAGCCCAGTTCAGCAACGGTTCACAGCAGGTTGAAAGCCGCAGCGGCGCTTACAACTACAATGATTCCCTGACCATTGAGCAGGCGGCACAGCTGAGTAAACGTGCCGGGCTGACTGCCACACCGAATGCTTACAACGTGCTGCTCGACAGCTCGCGCGGTGAACTGGCCAGCGATGTCCAGGGGGCGATTGCCGGTCTGGATGCCGCCAAGCAGGCAGGCCGCATGATAACGGACGATCTGGCAAACCGCCTGGATCAGGTTCACCTGCAAAATCTGTATGGCCACACGGCGGATGGGGCGCAACTCTGGGGCGACTTCCTCTATCACCATGGGGATTACAGCGATGACGTTGATTACCAGGACATCACCCAGGGCGTGCAGGGCGGCGTTGACTGGACGACCCACCTGACAAACGGCGACAGCCTGACCGGCGGTGTGGCGCTGGGCTGGACCCGCAGCCGCGACCAGAGCAACAGCGGCGGCGCTAACAGCTTCAACGATACCGTCTATGGCAACTACTACAGCGTTTATGCCGGCTGGCAGCAGGCGCTGCACGACAACCTGTGGGGTATGTTCGTTGACGGCAGCTTCAGCTACGGCGATATGCGTTACTCAATGTCGGCGAAAAACAGCAAAGAGGACACCAGCGGCATGACCGAAGCATTAAGCGGCTCCGCGGATGGTAACCTGTACACCACCCAGCTGCGTACCGGTGTCAACGTGATGCTGCCGGGTGAGACCGTCCTCCAGCCATATGCGACTTTAGGCTGGGATAAAGCAGAGGAGAAAGGCTTCTCTGACAAAGAGCTGACCTTCAGCGATAACCAGGTTTCGCAGTGGAATACCAGCGTCGGTATGCACGTGACCACTAAGCTCGCGGATCTCAACAAGAACGTCGAGCTCTACCCATGGGCCGATGCCCGTTACCAGACCGAGTTTAGCGATAATACCGACATCAAAGCGGCGGATTATCACAACACCGACGGTCATAACACCTCAATGGGTATCTTCGGGGCGGGTATTAATACCACCATCGGTAACAACTTCTCCGTTAACACCGGAGTGTACTTCGGTACGGGTGATGTGGATAACGATGCCAGCGTACAGGCCGGTATCAGCTATCAGTTCTAACCCAGTCTGACCCAACCAAACGGCAGGGATCTCAGGATCCCTGCCGTTTTTTTTTGCAGCACGGCCCGGATTACAATATACTAAAATACATTATATAAAATTGTATATTGATGGATGGAAACCATGACTACAGTGACCGATACTGATATTCAGGATGCCATGAAACAGGCGGCGCTGGGTGCCGCGGAGATTTTGCGCGGTTTGTCCAATGCCGACAGGCTGCTGCTGATGTGCCAGTTAAGCCAGGGGGAAGCGAGCGTTGCGCAGCTTGAAGAGGCGGTGGGGATCCACCAGCCTACGTTGTCCCAGCAGCTGGGGGTACTGCGGCGCTTAAAGCTGGTGGAGACCCGGCGCACAGGCAAACAGATTTTTTACCGGATTGAGGATCCGCGGATCTTCACGCTGCTCAACACCTTATATGACCTCTATTGCCCACAGGCAGGAGTCGACCATGACGATTGATTTCTCTCACTTTACGCCCCTGAGCAGCCTCGGCGGCGGGGTTTTAATCGGGCTCGCTGCCATACTGCTGATTCACTTTTGCGGGCGCATTGCCGGGATCAGCGGCATTGTGGCGGGAATGCTGACGAAACAGACCCGAACAGAAGGGTGGCGGATGGCTTTTTTGGCTGGTCTGATTGGCTCGCCGCTGCTGTTCTCCCTGTTTTTCCCCTTACCGGACATTAACGTTCCAACCTCATGGCCGATGATTATTGTTGCCGGCTTGCTGGTCGGCATCGGCTCGCGTCTGGGTTCCGGGTGTACCAGTGGGCATGGCGTCTGCGGCCTGTCGCGTTTTTCTAAGCGCTCTCTGGTCGCCACGCTGACCTTTATGGCTGTCGGCATTGCTACCGCAACGCTGACCGGATTCTGGCTGGGTTAGGAGGACTGATAATGATAATTAGCGCATTTCTGTGTGGCCTGATTTTTGGCGTGGGTTTGCTGATAAGCGGCATGGCAAACCCGGAAAAGGTGCTGGGGTTTCTTGACCTTTCTCAGGCCTGGGATCCCTCTCTTGCCTTCGTGATGATAGGGGCGATTGCGGTGGGGATAGTTGGTTTTGCGCTGGTCAAAGGCAGAGAAAGGGCGTTTTGCGGAGTGCCCATCCTGCTGCCGAAGAATAACGCCGTAGACCGCGCGCTGCTGGTGGGGGCGATCCTGTTTGGCCTGGGCTGGGGGCTGGCGGGCATTTGTCCCGGGCCGTCCCTGATATTGTTGGGGGCGGGCGTCGGGAAAGGGCTGCTGTTTGTTTTGGCTATGCTGGCGGGGATGTGGATAGTTAACCGCGTTCGCCCCTCATCTGGATTATCTTGATAACCATTTTCTGTTCGCTGGCGATACCTCTGTGGCAGCCATCGAAATTAAAGGAAAAATCAAAGTGGGGGCCTGTACCCTGAGCGCATCCACGCCTACCACGGTCCAGCTCCCCCCGACCAACCTGAATAAATTTGAGCGAGTAGGCGATACCGCAGGTGATATGCCGTTTGCTTTACAGCTCGACTGCAATAGCGCTGTGGGAGTGAAGCTGCGCCTGGAGGGTAATGAATCGGCATCCATCAAAGACAAGGGCGTGCTAAAAAACGATGCCCGTCATAATCAGGCGCGCGGTATTGGGGTTCAGCTGCTTTACCAGAATGCGCCGGTAATGTTCCACAAAGAAATGGATATGGGAACCGCAGCAGAGGGACAATATGCGATCCCTCTGCTGGCACGTTATTACCAGACGCAACGCCGCGTAGAGGCCGGGGAGGTTAACGCGGTGGCGACTTATACGCTGACGTATTATTAGTGATGCGTGTTTCAGTGACAGAGGCCACTCACTCTACTTCTGGCAGAACAAGTGAATTGAGCACATGGTCCTGCCAGACCCCGTTTATTTTGAGATAGGAGTGCGCATATCCCTCCTTCACAAACCCGAACCTGGCCAGAGTCTTACTGCTGCGGGCGTTATCAGGAAGATGGTTTGCCATAATCCGATGAAAACCATAATTCGCCTGCACATAGTTCAGCGATGCCTTCAGCGCCTCGTGCATTAGTCCTTTTCCCTGATAAGCAGGATCGAGCGAGAATCCGAGATAGCACGCATGGAAAACGCCAAAGATGAAGTTAGTGAAATTGATACTGCCGATGATCTTATGTTCGTCTTTTAAAGTGAAAACCAATTGCAGACATTTTCTCGCGTCGTAATCGCTCTGCGCACTTTCAATTCTTTGAGTAATACTGTTTAGCGTGAAATAGTCCTCATTACGCAATGGCTCAAAGGGCGCGAAATACGCCCGGTTCTCCAGCAGGAAAAGCTGGAGGTTGTCAGCCAGATCCGTAGTCAGCAGCAACACATCCGTACGCGCGGTGGAAAATAACTTCATATCTAAATCTCATTAACAATATTGTCACAAGGATTGTACTGATTATGAAGTTGATTTCCAGCAGGCTTCTGACATTAACCTACTAAAGTTAGGCTGGAAAACGTGACTCTGTTTGCCAGATGCTATGGTATGAGTCATCCCGTTATTGAACTGTTCTGAAAAGAGAGTGCCATGAAACTATATGTGTATGAGCATTGCCCGTTCTGTATCCGTGCGCGAATGATCTTTGGTCTTAAAAAGGTGCCTGTCGAGCTGGGTGTGATTATGGAAGGCGACGCCGAAACGCCAACCCGCATGGTGGGTAGAAAGGTGGTGCCGATCCTGCAGAAAGAAGAGGGCGTCTACATGCCGGAAAGCATGGATATCGTTCATTACGTTGACCAGCTTGACGGCGCTCCGGTTATTGAAGGGGAATGCGACCCGGCGATTGAAGCCTGGTGCAAAGAGAATACCCGCGCCGTATTTAACCTTGCGATCCCGCGTTTCACCCGCGCCGATTTTAAAGAACTCGCCACGCCAGCCGCGCGAGAAGCCTATACCCAGCGCGAGATTAAGGCGTTTGGCGATTTGGATGCGTTAATGGCCAATAGCCAGACGTACATCGATACGCTGTCGGGGGCGCTCAGTAACATCGAGGCGTATATGAGCGCTCGCAATCCTGTCAGCATCACGGATTTTTATCTCTTCCCGGTTCTCAATTCGCTGACGATTGTGAAAGGTTTCCCGTATACAGTGCCGCTGCGCGGCTATTTGGATCATATTTCCACATCCTGCAACGTACCGCTGTTTACCGATAAGGCATTGTAACGATCAGGGGGCCTGGGCCCCTTAATAGTGCACGGGGGAGGGATTGCACGTAAAGAATGGCTTATTGAACATGAACGAAAACAGCGTTCACTTTTTTGTCCTGCGGAATGAAAAATACGGTAATGTATTTGTTAAATAATCAAATTCAGAACGCAATCCATGACTTCTTTGTTATTCCATAAATATCACGGACTCGGTAATGATTACCTGGTGTGCCATCGTTCTGTCGCAGAGCAGTTGAGCATCGAGCAGGTTCGTCTCATATGCCATCGCCACTATGGGTTAGGATCTGACGGTCTGCTTGTTGACAGTGGCGATCGGCACGATCCCACATTGCGAATTATCAATTCCGATGGTTCAGAAGCCGAAAAAAGCGGTAACGGTCTCCGCATCTATGCCCGTTATCTTTTTGATATCAGCCGCGTCGGACACGCGCCATTTTTAGTGCACACCGCGGGCGGGGACGTACATTGCAGGGTCCATGAAGATCCCCATCAAATCACGGTGGAGATGGGACGGGCTAACTTCAGTCCGGCGGCATTGCCGGCCCTGATTGAACAACCCGAAGCGCTGAATTATCCCCTGAAGCTGGCGGACGAAACCCTTCTGGTCTCGCTGGTCTCCATGGGCAATCCTCACTGTGTTGTGCTGGTGGATAAGCTCGATCTGGCGCTGGTTCACCGTTTAGGGCCGCAGATTGAAAATCATCCCTTGTTTCCCAAACGCACCAATGTTCAGCTGGTGGAGGTTGTTGATCGCAATACGCTGCGTATTGGCATCTGGGAGCGGGGCGCCGGTTTTACTATGGCATCCGGTAGCAGCAGCTGCGCGGCGGCCAGCGTCATGCGCAAATTAGGTCGGGTTGATAACGCTGTCAGCGTGAATATGCCGGGTGGGCAACTGCAAATCACCTTCGGTGATGAGTTTCAGGTCAGCATGTGTGGCCCGGTGCATAAAATAGGTAGCCTGATGCTGGACGAAGACTGTTTTGCTGGTGGGGACGACGCCAACAGATTTTAAAGCTTCTCAGACCGGCAGCCTGCAACGAGCTGCCGGTGATTTTAGTATTAACTTTCGCATTATGTCTCCTCAATCCTTCTTTCCCTTATATTTCTCTGCGACAAATAGCCCTCACGTCATAAGCTGGTAAATTAAACATTTATTTAACATTTGCGTTGCGGTTGTCGTCAAAAAATCATATTAATATTTAGTCACTTATAGTGCATAGCGACTTTATATGTTAATAAATATAATCATTAGGATGACTTATGACGATAAAACCCGCCGCTGAAGTTAGTGCGGCACCGGGTCTATTTCAGACGCTTAAAACCTTCCCGGCGACTGTTCATGCGCTGCTCTTTTTTACCTTCGTTATCCGCTTCAGCTATTTTATGGCATGGCCCTTTATCGCCGTAATCATGACGCAGAATTATCATATGTCGCCGATTGCTATTGGCGTGGTGATGACCAGCAGCGCGCTGTTGTCGGTGGTACTCGGTATGTATGGCGGGCAGATTTCGGACCGGCTGGGACGCCGGATAATTCTTTTGCTGGGCTGTGGTTTTTCCGCCGTGGGTTATATCACGCTGGCGCAGGCTACCGGGATGGGGCTGTTTATTACCGGCCTGATGATCATCGGCGTTTGCTTTGCATGGGTTGATCCTCCTGTGCGTGCACTCATGAGTGATTTGCTGGGCGATCGCCGCCGCCGCGCGCTTGCGCTTCAGATGCGCTACTACCTGATCAACGTTGCGGCAGTGTTTGGCCCGCTGGTGGGGTTAGTCTTTGGTCTGACATCTCAGAAGGGCACGTTTCTGATCACCGGACTGACCTATCTGCCGTTTTTTGTCTACGTGCTGCTGTTTATCCCGGCGGGAAAACTGCTGGGCGAACAGCAGGGCGGTGACGCGCCGGCGGTTAAACTGCACCAGGTGATGGGAATTATCGCCAGGGACAGAATCTACATTGCGGCACTGCTGTGCAGCATATTGTGCAGCATTGTTTTCATCCATTACGAAGCCGTATTACCCCAGTACCTGATGTTACTGGATAGCAATGCGGCGGTTAAGCTGATTACCCTGATACTGGTTACCAATGCCTGTACCGTGCTGGTGTTCCAGAGCTTTATTATGCGGTTTCTGGCGCAGATCGGCCTGCCGGGACGCATTCTTATAGGGGGATTAATTTTCGCTTTGTCGCAGCTCTGCATGTTTGCCACCCGTTCGACGGAAGTTTGGGCCTGGCTGACGGTGACCGCCGTGTTCAGCATGGGGGAGGCGATTCTGATGCCGAACCTGAACATTCTGCTCGATCAGTTGGCACCGGCAGAGCATCGCGGTGCCTATCTGGGGGCCTCGACCTTGACGACGCTAGGGATCGCTGCCGGGCCGTTGATCGGTGGCGTGATGTTGGCCATGACCGGAGCGGGGGTATTTATCTGCACCGCATTACTGAGTCTGCTGTTGTGCGCGATTATTTATGCCTGCCGGGTCAGAATGTTGGCACGCTTGCAGGATTCATAATAACCGTGCGGCCGGGAGTCGCACCATGCCGTCATACGTGAGCACATTTTGGCTGCAACACTCATCCGAAACTGCTATACTGTATATAATTACAGTATAGGGGGCATATGATGGCTGTTGAAACAAAATTTGTTGTCGTAAGAAAAGGTGAAGAGAAAATGACATTTGCCAGTAAGAAAGAGGCTGACGCTCACGACAAACTGCTGGACATGGCAGAAGCGTTCACCGACTGGCTGTTGCAAAGCGAAATGCAGATGGATGAAACGCAGGCTGAGAATCTTGGGCTGTTTCTTGCCGAGCAGAAAGAGGCCGTGCAGCATATTCTGCGTACCAGCAAGGTTCCTGATCTTAATGCCGCAACTGCAACAGATAAAGCAGAGTCAGATGCAGATGGCAGTAAAAAAATCAGAGCAGTTAAGGCTGCCTGATTGCCATAACAGGTTATCACCGATCCTGTCGCCGTAAGCGGGAAGCTGCTTACGGCTTTTTATTGTTCAGTGTCGCTGGCAATTCCTGTCTAACGTGAGGCGTGTCCACGTCGGCTGTATAGCCATACGAAGATCAACGTCAGTAATGGGATGCCATGAAAAATAATAATGACCAACGAGGGGGCTAGCCAGATATAAAAGGGGGCGACTATCAGCATTCCAACACCGAAACCTGTCATCTGTAACAGAGTCATCAAACTAAAAACAGGTAGCCGTAAAGATTCAACTTCACTTTGAATTCGTGAAATCAGACTCACATCCGCAAGTCCATCTCCAATACCCGCAAAGAAAATAAAAAATAATGCCAGAGAAACGGTATTTTGTTGGAAAGTTAAAATAAATCCCAGGGACATTAAGGCCACACCATAAAAAAATAGACGCTCAGCTGGTATCCCTCGCTTAAGCAGAAAATAATTCGACGATCTTGCACCTGCAAATTTCCCACCGGCCCAGACCGCCAGCAGAAGACCCATGGTTTTGCCTGGAGATGCCGACGTCAGAAGCTCTGAAATGACTGGAAAGCCGACGTTATGGGCAGCACTACCGAGAGTATCAGCCATTGTTATCAGCAACATTCCAGCCATCAGCGGTGCCGCCCGTAGCCCCTTAACAAGATCACGCCACTCTTTACGCTGATTTTTTATCTCGGCTCCCGCCGGGATAATCAGAAAGCGTAAAGGCAGAATACATAAACCGGCCAGGAGATAAGTGACAATATTGGTGACAAATACCAGCTCATAACCGTTTGTAGCCAGCAATATACCTGACACCATACTGCCCGTCACAGCACCTGTCGCAGAGGCCGACGTCAACCAGGCATTCGTTGCAACCCGGCGGGAATCATCCACCCAAGAGGGCAACTGGCTGTTTAACCCAATTGCGACCATGGAATTACCTATACCAATTCCCAGAGCGATAAAAGGTAAAAGATAAAGTTGTACGGAAGAAGGGAAAATTAACAACAATGCCAGCAGCGCAGCGCGAAGAATATCCAGTATTACCAGGGGCAAGCGCCCGGTGAAGCGTCTGAAGTAAGGGACGCCAAACAGGCTTGCTAAGATTCCCCCGGTGACGCGACAGGCCAGAAAAATACTTACTTGCGTCACGCTTTGGCTTAGCAAGTAAACATAGGTGGATAACGCCACCATGTTTAGAAAAGCGCCGAAGTCAGAGATAAAACGGGCGGAAATGATCAACCAGCTATTTCTGACAGACCGGTTAATCATTGCGCCATCCTGATGTGCATCAGTCATTTGGAGGTTTTCCGTATTTATAAGAGAAGGCCACATCCAGAAATCAAAGTATTCAACGTAGCTTTACGCTGCCTGCAAAAGCAATCTTTTTCCTTTGGTGATGAAAGAGTGGCGCCAGAACGCGATGTCTTTCACGATAGTCTTGTGGCTTAAATGAGTTCAGGCCGATGACCGTCATTCACCGTTAAAAATCCGCGGCATGTGTCGTTATCAGAATCCCACAAGGATGAGGTCTAGCCCGAACTAAACCTGATAATTGTGCTGCTACTACATTAATGCGCATAATGTATATTATGTTAAATGCAATATATAGACCTACACCATCCTGTTCCATATCCTTATGCAGATAACCCAATACGCGTGCACCACAACCTTCCCTTTCCTATCCAGCCATTTATCACAGAGGAGTTTTCATTCTCGTGTTGTTCACCAACGAAGTTGAAGCAAGTGTGTGGCAATTCCCCATCTGACATCAGTACATTTCCCGCTTTTCAGATCGAACACGGAGTAACTCGCGTTGGGTTGTGCATATCGTGGGAAATAATCGATTACCCCATCTTTAAGAATCGCCAGAACGCCCTGACTGACATGCCCGTGTGTCACAATACAAATTGTTTGATGATGTGACGTTGATTCCAGGTGATGTAAAAAATGCATAACCCGCTGAGAAGCCTGCGCGAGAGATTCACCACCTGGTGGGCAATACGCTGCATCAAGTTCGAATAATGCACGGGCATCGTTTGGATAGTTTTGGATGAGCAGCTCTGATGACACTCCTTCAAACTGACCAAAGGCTTGTTCTTTAAGAGCTGGTTCTGCTGTCAATGGGCAGCGAAAGCCCTTAGCCAGGCTCTGGCCCATTTGCCATGCACGGCCAAGCGGAGATGCGTAAACACCTTCGATACGGTAATCACTTGCTGCAAGCGCGGCCAGTAAGGCCGATGTTTCATGCAATCCCCGACGGGTCAACGCACTATCACTGTGCCCCTGAATAATTCCCCGCACATTCCACTCTGTTTCCGCGTGCCGCACCAGTATCACTTTCATTCAGTCCACCCTGCCCCAATTTTAGGTATACGCCTTCAAAACCGTCTCCAGCCACTGCGTAAAGACCCGCACTTTCGGGGAAATATGCCGGTGCGGATAAAGCACGGACAACTGTCGCGCCGGAACCGGATGACCAGGCAACACTTCTACCAGACGTCCGTCATTGATGTACGGGCGTAAAAAGAAATCCATGCCCTGCAATAACCCAAGCCCGGCCAGACCCGCCGCAATATAGACTTCTGAATTATCCAGCACCAGTTTGCCTGCCAGATTAAGTTCCTCAATGCCAGACGGCGACTGAAACACCCACAACATAATTTGTCTGCTGTTAATGTTAAACCAGTTCACGCCCTGGTGATTCTGCAGATCGTCCAGCGTTTCAGGCACGCCATACTCCGCAAGGTATGCCGGGCTGGCACAGGTGACCAGTTGAATCTTACCCAGCGAGCGAGCCACATAGTCACCGTCTTCCAGCGGACCGACACGGACGATGCAGTCCAGGCCGTCACGCAGCATATCTTTACGCCTGTCGGAGCTGCTGAGCACCACTTCAATTCCGGGATAATGGCGATAGAAATCCGGCAACCTGGGTACAACCAGCATTGCGGCAATCGATACGGGCATATCCACACGCAGCTGCCCGCATAATGAACGGCCCGCGACAAAAGAGCCTAATAAAGCATCGGTTTGTTCCAGCAAGGGCTTACTGCTGCGGTAAAACTCTTCCCCTTCGGGTGTCAGCGTGATTCGCCGGGTTGTACGGTGCAGCAAACGCACCCCCGTGTGCTGCTCCAGCTGTTTGATCGCTCTGGTCACTGCGGGCCGGTGAATTTGCAGGTTTTCTGACGTCTGGGAAAAACTGCCCGACTCGACGATCTCAATAAAGATCCGCATCAGTTCGTACACGTTGATTTGCATAGCACGCCTTCATCCCGAAATAGATAACACGCCCATTGTTACTGATTTTGTAAAAGTGATGAAGGATATTCGCTATTTTTCAGAACAAAAGCGGCGAGTAGACTCAGGCTATTCCGGTCTACGAACCGTCTTAGTTAAAGGAAATGTCTCATGCAAAATCAGAGTGTTAGTTATATTCTGGGTATCGAAAAAAATGTCATTCAGGGGCCTCTGTCATGGCTCACCGATGCCCGTCTGGTGGCGGCGGTCAGTAACGCCGGAGGTCTCGGGGTACTCGGACCCAATGCCGGATTAACGGCCGAAACAGCGGTCTCAACGCCGGAAGCGACAGCCGAGAAAATGCGCGAAGAGATCCGCAAAACCAAAATGCTCACCGAGAAACCTTTTGGCGTCAATCTGATCCCGACGGCAGAAAATGACATCTGGACACCGTCCATCCTCAACGTCATCAAAGAGGAAGCTGTGCATGCAGTGGTTTACACCGGCTACGGCGAAGGTTCCATTATCCCTGCCCTGTTTGATGAGCTGAAAACCGCAGGGATCAAAATCATCTTCCGGGATATCAACCCTTCTCCGGAAAACACCCGACTCGCGGAAGCCGCCGGGGCCGATATTATTGTTGCGACGGGGTTTGATGAAGGCGGCACCTTGCCCGGCATCACATTGGGCACTTTCTCCATTGTGCCGCTGATCGCCGACGCGGTGAAAAATGTCCCGGTTATGGCTGCGGGCGGGATAACCGACAACCGAACCGCCAGAGCCGCACATGCCCTGGGCGCTCAGGGTGTGTTTGCCGGCTCGGTATTTATCAGCACGCTTGAAAGCCGCGTACCGCAATCAGTAAAAGACAAAATTATCGCCGCGAACGGGCTGGATATGCGCCTGTTCCGCACCCTTCCCGATTACTACCGTTCGTTGCCGGGTAAGCTCACCGATAAACTGGTTGCGTTGGATAAAGCGGGTGCCAGTAAGGAAGAGCTGGCGAAGGTGATGGGCGGATTACGCGGTCTGCGCCTGGGAATGCTTGAAGGCAATACTGACGAGGGCTATATCTCTCTCGGCACTGGCATCGGCAGCATTCGCCGCGTGAAAAGCGTTGCCGAGGTCGTCGCAGAACTGCACGTATAAAGGATAGCGCTCCGGATTGCCTGGTTGCCATTCGGAGCGCAGTTTCACCCACCCGCCGTCTGACACACCGCTTTAATCTTCTCTCTCAGCCAGCGATGGCCGGGATCCTTTTCCATTCTGGGATGCCACATCTGCGAAACCGTTATGGTCCGGGTTTTAAATGGCAGTTCAAAAACGTGCAACTGTTCTGTCATCTGCTGATTAATTAAATAGAGCGCCGGCACCATGGCGATAAGATCGGATGCCAGCGCTACGGATAACGCCGTTGGAAAGCCAGGCACCACGCTTGCCACCTTACGTTTCATGCCTGACTCTGCCAGCGCATCATCAACAAACCCGTGTAACGATCCGTCGGGCGCAGCCACCACATGGCCCCAGGCGACATATTCATTAATGCCGATTACCGGTAAGGACGCCAGCGGATGCGCCTTACGGACCGCACCCACAAATCTGTCCTGGAAAAGCCGCTGAAGGCGAATTTCAGGGCCCATGTTGCTCTGTACGCCAATCTCCAGGTCGACCAGGCCCTCACGCAGATAGCGAGACGTTTTTTCAGGCTTCGGCGCAAAGCGGATACACACGTCAGGAGCGGCCTCAGCTACGGCGGCAATCAGCGCCGGGCCGAACGCGACAACAAATCCATCGTTGGCTCTGATGGTGAAAAGCCGCGCCAGATTTTCCATCTTGAGCGTCTCCAGTGAGGGTTGCAGCACCGCCCTCACCTCATGCACCGCGTTCCGGGCGCGGTCCCGGGACGCTTCAGCCCAGGGCGTCAGCACCATGTTGCGTCCGGCCCGCACCAGGATCGGATCGCCCGTTACTTCCCGTAGCCTGCTGAGCGTTCGGCTCATGGCTGATGTACTCAGGTTTAAGCGTCGCGCGGCCCCTGCAACGCTGGCCTCTGCCAGCAGGATGTCCAGCGCGACAAGCAAGTTAAAATCAGGGTCAGACATGATTAACCTCAAGGCGAAATCAGATAAGGCGTTCGGTGCAATGATTCAGTGTGGACGATGCGCCTTCCGCACTCTATGCCCCATGATTATAGTTTCTTCATCAAAACACCATCCCCAGGAGTCAGGATGAATACATTATTTTCAAACCAACCCGGTGACGAAGGGCTGCCAGGCCAGGAACGCGCCAGGGTTATGATCGCAGTGATGATCGCCACGCTGATGGGGGTATTCGATGGCACCATGATCAACATTGCCCTGCCCTCCATGGCGCAAGCGATGCGGGTGCCCGCCAATATTGCTGTCTGGTTCGCCAACGGCTATCTGCTTTCGGCTGCCATGACGTTACTGATCTTCGCCTCACTCGCGGCCCGATACGGAACGCGCCCCATTTTTCTGGGAGGACTGGCTACGTTTACGCTGGCATCCCTGGGCTGCGCGCTGGCAAAAACGCCGGAGATGCTGATCGGAATGCGTATTTTGCAGGGGATCGGCGGCGCGGCCACATTGAGTATTGCCCCGGCGATCCTGCGATCCGTTTTCCCGGGACGACTGCTCGGGCGCGTTCTGGGACTGCATGCCCTGTTGATTGCTTCCAGTACGGCTATTGCTCCCGTACTGGGCGGCACAATTCTGGACACTTTCAGCTGGCAATGGCTGTTTGCCATTAACCTGATTCCGGGAACGCTCGCACTGGTGCTGGCTGGCAAGGCATTACCCGGAAAACCAACCTCCGGCAATGCTGCGTTCGACACACTCGGGGCGGTGCTGTCGGCGACGCTGTTAGGTTCAACCATCATGGCGGCGAATAGCCTTTCCAGCCATCAGACTGCGAGCCACCACAAGACCGTCAGCTGGGGGCTCCTCGCCATCATCAGCATTATGGCGTTTATCTGGCATATCCGCCGTGTCCAGGCCCCCTTACTGCCGCCTGCCATTTTCAAAAATGGGCGTTTTACCCTGGCAGCATTAACCTCGCTGGCCTCTTTTATCAGCCAGGGCATTACCTTTATTGCGTTGCCTTTCCTTTTTCAGAGCGTGTATGGCTATAGCCCTGTCGTGTCCGCCCTGCTGTTTATTCCCTGGCCGATTGGCATTGTACTGATTGCGCCCCATGCGGGCCGTTGGGCCGATACCCTTTCTGCGCCGCTGATCTCCACCATTGGGCTGGCTATTTTTGTTGTGGGATTGATCCTGCTGGCGATGCTGCCCGCCACGCCTGCGGTATGGGATATCTGCCTGCGCAGCCTGGTGTGCGGCATCGGATTTGGCTGCTTCCAGAGCCCCAACAACCGGGAGATGCTGTCTAATGTTTCTCGTGAGTACGCCAGCTATGGCTCCGGGATCTTGTCTATCGCGCGGACGTTTGGGCAATGCCTGGGCGCCGCCGTGGTGGGTATCCTGCTTTCCGTCATGTCGACTGAATCCGGCCAGACGTTCAATGAACATGCCGTCCATATTGCCCTGTGGGTCGCCGTCGCAGCCTCTGTCGCGTCGATGCTGTTTAGCCTGAGCCGGCTTCGCAAAACGGTTACGTTCTCTTTTGGAGGCAGCCGTTAATTATCTCAACTAGACTTCTAAGCGGCTGTACATCGTCACCTATCGACTTACTCATTTCACTCAGGTTCTTTCACTCCCCGAGAGGTTCACCATGTCATTTGTCACCACAAAAGATAATGTCAGTATCTTCTATAAAGACTGGGGTCCCAAAGATGCACAACCTGTCTTCTTCCATCACGGCTGGCCATTAAGCGCGGATGACTGGGATAACCAGTTACTGTTCTTTTTAGCGGAAGGTTTCCGTGTCATCGCCTCGGACCGTCGCGGGCATGGCCGCTCCGATCAGGTCAGCGACGGCCATGATATGGACCACTACGCCGCCGATGTCTCCGCCATCGTTGAACATCTGGACCTGCACAATGTGGTGCATGTCGGTCACTCTACCGGCGGCGGACAGGTGGCGCGATACGTGGCGCAATACGGACAACCGCAGGGTCGCGTGGCGAAAGCCGTGTTGATCAGCGCCGTACCGCCTTTGATGGTGAAAACGCCCGACAATCCGGGCGGTACACCAATAGACGTGTTTGATGGATTCCGGAAAGCGCTGGCCGCAAACCGGGCTCAGTTCTATCTCGACGTGGCGACCGGTCCGTTCTACGGCTTCAATCGTGACGGGGCTGAAATTTCGCAGGGCACCATCCAGAACTGGTGGCGACAAGGGATGATTGGCAGCGCGAAGGCGCACTATGAAGGCATTAAGGCGTTTTCAGAAACGGACCAGACCGCCGATCTGAAAGCGATCACCCTGCCGGTGCTTATTTTGCAGGGCGATGACGATCAGGTTGTGCCTTACAAAAACGCCAGCCTGCTCCAGGATGAACTTCTCAGCAACAGCACCCTGAAAGTCTATCCGGGGTATCCTCACGGGATGCACACCACTCACCCTGATACCATCAACAAAGATTTACTGGAATTTATTCGCAGCTGATAACTAAAAACGGGTGGCTTGTGCCACCCGTTCCGGGAACTTACAGCGAGGCTTTTAACCGCGCCACCGCTTCTTTCAGGTTCTCATCCGTGACGCTGACGTACGACATGCGCAGCGTGGCATGATCCGGCTCGTTGCAGTAGAAGAACTCCCCAGGCACATAGACTACGCCGTTGCTGAGCGTCTTTTGCAACCACGCCGTGGTATTCATCTCGTATTTAAATTTGGCCCACAGGAACATGCCGCCCATCGGTTTATGGAAGGTCAGATGTTCGCTGAGTTCGTTTTCCACGTGCTGGCACAGGATCTGGCACTTGTGTTTATAGGCTTCGCGGATCAGGTCGATTTGCCCGGCCAGGCGGCCGCTCTCCAGGTAGTGATACGTCAGCGACTGCGATAACGAGCTGGTGTGCAGATCGGTCGCCTGCTTGAGGATCACCACCTGACGCTTTATCCAGTCCGGCAGTACTAACCAGCCAACCCTTGCGCCCGGCGCGAGGATTTTGGAAAAGGTGGAGGTATAAATCACGTTATCGCCACAGCCCATTTCTGCCGCCCAGGCCTTGAGTGGCGTGAAGGTTTGGTCGGTGAAGTTGATTTCGCCATAGGGATCGTCCTCGATGATGACGAAATCGTAGCGCTGGGATAAGGCCACTAACTGCTTGCGGCGCTGCTCTGCTAGGGTAACGCCGCCCGGGTTGCCGAACGTCGGTACGATATAGACGGCTTTCACCGGCGTGGTCTTAACCAGGGCTTCCAGCTCATCGATGATCATCCCGTCGCCGTCGGTACCCACCGACATCAGGTTAGCCTCCGCTAACTGCAGAACCTGCAGCGCAGCGAGATAGGTCGGACGTTCGACGACCACGATGTCGCCCGGGTTAATCAGCGCTCGCGCCAGAATATCCAGCGACTGCTGGGAGCCGGAGGTCACCACCACGTCATCCACGCCGCAGGTAATCCCCCTGCCGCTCAGCAGCTGACAGATGGCCCCGCGCAGCTCCGGGCTGCCCTCGCTCAGACCGTACTGAAACGCCTCTTTCCAGGTGCTGGAAAGCACCTTCTCCATAGCCAGCTCCAGCCCTTCGCGATCGAAAAGATCCGGGTTGGGAATGCCCCCGCCGAGTGAAATCACCCCTTCCATCTTGCTGTGTTTTAATAATTCTCTGATCGCGGATGACTGGAGGTTTTGTACTTTGTGGGCAATTTTGTTCTGCGACATCTTTTATTATCCTGGTTTGTTGTATCCCAGTTTAAGTATCACAAGTAGAACGTTTTAACCAGCCGAAGAGACCGGAGCCCACAGGCCCCGGCAGAGATATCAGAACTCGATACGGGCGCCAAAGTTATAGCGGCGACCTTCCAGCATTGAAGACTGGTTGTAAGAGGTGCGGTAGATCGGGTTGGCATCGAACAGGTTATAGATGCCGGTCATCAGCGTCACGTTCTTGTTCAGATGATAACGCGCGCCCAGGTCGACCAGGGCATAGGCTTCCGTTTCGCTGGATTTACCAATGTCCGGCGACGTGCTGCGCCAGCTGGCTTTGGTCCACAGCTCCAGGTCGTTTACCGCGTTCCAGGTCAGGGAGACGTTGGCCATGCTTTCCGGGAAATCGCTCAGCGCATACCCTTTATACTCCCCGCTCTGCTGTTCGCTGTGGGTGTACGTATAGTTGGCGTTGGCTCTCAGGGAGGACGTGACCTGCCAGTCGCCGTTCAGCTCCAGACCGTAGATCTCCGCATCGCTGACGTTGGCGTACTGGAAGACGGTATCCGCGACATACCCGTTGTAGGTACACTTCTGCGTGTCCGACGCGGTACAAATGAGATGGTCGCTGATTTTGTCCTTAAATTTGGTGTAGAAGAGGGTTGCATCCAGCGCCAGCGCGTCCTGCTGCCAGTAGATGCCCAGCTCGGTGTTGACGCTCTCTTCAGGCTTCAGATCGTCATTACCGATGCCGATTTCCGAATACGGATAAGCGCCGTACACGCTGGTGAAGCCCTGGTTATTCTGGCGCAGATCCGGCTTCTTATAGCCAGCAGAGACACCGCCCTTCAGCGCCCAGTTCTCATCGATGGTCCAGTTGCCGTAGAGCTTAGGCGTGACGTGGTAACCAAAATAGCTGTCATGATCCAGACGCGCCGAGGTGGTCAGGGTGAAGTCCGGCACGATCATCCAGGCATCTTCGGCAAACACTGCCCAGCCGTCGCGCGTAATTTCGCTGACCGGCGTGACGCCCGGCGCTTCCTTATCCTTAATGCCGAACTCATCATCCAGCTCGTTGCGCGTAAAGTTCACCCCCAGGGTCAGCTTGTGATCGCCCAGGGTAAAGGTGTTGGCGCTGTTGGCTTCGTAATTCTTCTGGGTAATAAACTGCGATGACATTCCCGGAACGCGGTACTCGGTTTTGGCTTTTTCGTAGCTGACGAAGTTCTTTACTTCCAGGATGTCGCCATACCAGGCATGTTGCGACAGCGATGCCGCATCGCGATCAAAGCCCCAGTACCACTGCTTGTCGTTATGGGTTTTCTCCTGGTTGCCTTTAGTGGCATTCAGATCCCAGAGCTGGGTATCGGTCGGCGACATGGAGATCGTCGCATCCAGATTCCCGGACTGATGCTTCACAAAACGCTCATCGTTGATGCTGTCATCGTCGCGGCGATCGAGATAGTCCGCGGCCAGGCTCACCCCAAGCTTGCCCGGGATCACCGGTCCCATCACAAAGGCATTCGTCTGGTTGGTATTGCCGTACTCGCTCTTCTCCTGCAGGAAGTAGTTATCCTCCAGAACCCCGGTCCACTTCTCCAGGTTATAGGCCTTCTTAGTGATCACGTTGACCACGCCGCCGATGGAGTCAGAGCCATACAGGGAGGACATTGGCCCGCGGATCACCTCGATCCTCTCGATGGCGGCAAGCGGCGGCATAAAGGCCGCTTCGGTGCCGATATGGTGTCCATAGGGGCGGGATTCGCGGGTCGCCTGCTTGATGCCGTTTACCATGTACGAGGTATAGGTGGAGTCCATCCCGCGCATCTGCACATCGCCTGTTGCCAGGCTGCCGTGGCCGTTACCGACCAGCACGCCCGGCATCTCGCGCAGGGCTTCGGTAACGTTCTGATTCGAGCGGGTGTTCAGCTCTTTTTCATTCACCACGGAAATCGTCGCCGGTGCTTCACGGCGTTCCTGGCTAAAACCGGTCGCGGTCACTACCAGTTCATCTTCGTTTACGGCGGTATTTTCTGCGGCGAAAACGGCCACCGGCAGGTTAGCCAGGGCGAGCGAAACCGCCACGGCCATGCGTGTTTGCTTAATCACAACGGGATCCTTAGAACTGGTTTAAATCAATCTTGAGCACGTAGTCAGCTGCACTGGCTTTCTCATCCTGCTTGACGCTGGCATAGAGCGTGCTGGCATCGGCAGAAAGCGCCAGGCTGTTTGGCATCGCCGCGGTTTTAATGGTGTGTTTCAGGCGATTGTTGGTCGCGTCGATCACGCTAATCTGCCGATCGTTGCGATGGGTGACATAAACTTCTTCACGCGCGGGGTTGTAGAGCACGCCGACGGAGTTAGGCGTCGGGACGCGGTGCAGGAGTTTGCCGGAATCCAGCTGCACAACCAGCACATCTTTGGTGTTGGTATCCGCGATATAGCCCACCCCTTTCGCGGTGTTGAGCGCGATGTTCAGGAAGTAATGTTCCGGGTCGGCAGGATCGACCTTCACGCGGGTGAGCAGCTGCGAGGTTTTACCCTCCAGGGTGATCAGCTCTCCGGTGCCGGAGACGACGTAAACCTTGTCGCCAGCCTCATCCACGGCAAAACCGACGGGCTCCAGTTTTTCGAGGGTCTGGGCAAGAGCCTGCTTCTGCGTATCCACCACCCAGAGCAGGCCTTCACCCTTACGACCAATTCCGGAGACATACAGGCGCTGATGTTTTTTATCCAGCACCACTTCACGGACGTGGGCTTTTTTATTCGGATCTGAATCGTCGCTCAGCTGGATCGTTTTGATGATTTTATTGTTACGCGTGTCGAGCAGTGTGACCGACCCTTCCAGGGCATTACCCAGATAGAGAATGTGCTGCTCCTGATCCAGCGCGACGGCAAAGGTGCGGCGTTCGGTAGGGATCTGGTGCTCAATTTTCAGTGTGGGTGCGGCCAGCTGGAAGACCAGCCCGGCGGTTTTGTCTTTATCAAAAGAGGGCGCAGAGGCTGCATAGAGCGCGTTCTGGTCTTTATCATAGGCCAGCTCATACACGCCATGTCCCAGTGGTTGAACGAGGAAATCCTTCTCGGTAAATTCTTTAGCGAAGAGCGAGCCAGAGTGCATAGCCAGTGAAATAGCGAGGGCACACAGCGTTTTATTCTTTACAGCAGAGGCGTTGTTCATGTCATTTTTCTTTACAGTTGCTTACGTAAAGAAAAATGATAATGAAAATAAATATCATTTACAAATGCAAATATATCTCAATTACCTACCATTTTTAGTACCCAAAGCAGGCGCCCGGCACGCTGTATTACGGGGTTAACTCATTGAATCGCCCTATCCGCGCCGCCTGGCGGGCTAAACCGCGAAAAATAGCCTCGCTCACCGGCAGCGGAAAATCCGTCGGCAGTTCTGCCCTGACGGTGGCGATAACGTCGTCGGTAACCGCGGCCATCTCCGTCATCAAACGGCGGGCAGCCTCCTGCGAAAATCCCGCAAAGGCGGCGGTGCTGATAAAGTGTCGCGGCAGGATCATCGCGAAATGGTACTGTCGGTTTTTTCCCTGTAGCGCCATCGCCATCTTCGCCTTTTTGAGCGGGATCCCCCCGGCGTCGAACAGCGGAAACGCGGAAATCACGTCATACAGCGGGGCCATGCGAAACGAGGAGTCAGCCTCAATAAACAGGCTAAAATTTTTACCGTGGCCATCGATGGCGGCCAGCATCCAGAACAGGATCTGCGCTTTAAAGAACATCTCGCGATCCTGCCCCGCCAGGCGAGAACCAAGCAGCAGCTTCATGGCGTCTGCAATCCCGGGGCCACCGTGAGACTCATATTTCAGCGCTGGCGACACGCCCAGCGCCTGGCAAAAGTCCTCCTGCGGCAAGCGCATCAGCCAGCCGCTGCGGGCCCATCGACGATCGAAACGCTCGATAATCAGCACCTTTTTCCGGCCAAACTGCGCCATGTCGGCATGCGCGACCGGGAAACCAAAGGCTTTGGCGATACGTAAACAGAGCCATTCGTTTTCGCAGCTTTCGCTCAGGTCGATATTGTTTTGCTCTATTCTGCCGATCGGCAGCTTGAAGATATGGCTGGTTGGGGTGCTGCCCTGGGGCCGTTGCCAGCGATCCTGATACCACAGCAGCGCCGTTTTCTCCTGCGCCCCGGCCAGCGAAATGCGAAAATCGGCGCCCTCCTCTGTCATCCCCAGCGGCGCCATCTGGTAGCCCTCGAGCAGCGCGGCAATCTGATCGTCATCCAGCGGTTCGGCCACGATATCCGTTACTGGGGGGATCTCCTGCCCCGGCGGATAGAGCTGAATGGCGCCGACGCAGTCACGCCCAACGCTGGCGAGCAGATCGAAGGGATGCGTGGTTTCCACCTGAAAACGGGCCTGCATGCGGGCAATAATCGCCTCAGAGTCAGGCAGCAGATTGCTGAAGAAATTGAAGACCGGCGCGCCGCTAATCCTGCCGTGTTGCAGCGGCAGAGAGAGCGAGATCGCTCGCGAACCCGGCTCTGCCAGCCACGCTGGGGCATACTGAAAGGACATCGCCCCGCTGCCATCACGATGCAGCGTGCCTATCACATCGCCATTCATCGCGACAGTCAGACGTTTTGCGCGCATCGCTTACCACTCCTTCGTCCAGGCGTTATTGTCCGGCAGCGTGGCGCCGCGTTTTACCACGTGCAGTTCCAGGTCCAGCGCCGCGAGGATTTTGAACAATGTGTCCAGCTTGGTGGAGCCTGGTTTGTTCTCGAAATCCGATACGGTGGTTTGTTTAATACCTACCTGTTCAGCCGTCGCCGTTTGGGTTAACTTATTGACCTTACGCTGATCCCGGACGGCTTGCGCCAGTGCGTCTGCCGATGTCACCTTCATGATTATCCCTCATAGCGGATATTTTGAGAAAATCCCCTGTAGGGGATAAAATGAGAATAACCCCTCCAGGGGATAAGTGCAAATTATCCCCTGAAAAGGATAAAAACGTTCAAACCATCCTTTTCAAACTGCAAGGCTTTGTTACCGAGCACTATGCTGAGGTATAGGGTTAAAGAAGGCTATTGTATGTTGTAACTACATATAACATATATTATTCGGAGTTATTTATTCATTATTAAATGTGCCGTAATTTATATTTACTCCGCGTGAGATCGTTAAAAAAGAAATGTATTAAATATAGGGCGCGTACCGGTTCGTTAATTACAGCCAGCAAACCCTGCATATGCAAAAAACTAACGTAGCGGCCCCGGGGACTTTATGCAGCCTATAAAAAATAATTTCGCTTAACCGAAGCGTTAACTGTAAAAAAAGCACTCCTGTCTCACGATGATTTTAATCATCTTTTCTAATAACGAAGCAGAGCGTCGATGAAAAGACCCTGCTCCTCATCAGTGTTCCCGTCTATCATTTAAAGATAAGACAGCGGTAAAGCTGGTTCGCGCTTATTTCTGCAAGGGATGTTGAAACAAACCTGGTACTTCCGGGTGGTTTATTTTTGACTCTGTTCTGCCTTTAATAAAATACGTGGAGGGGATAAGCATGCATGATTGTGACGTAAATATGAGTGAGGACCTGATTATTCTGCCGTATTGTGATCCGTAAAAAGGGATTATTTATTTCCCCATTTTAATACCATGCCGGTTTGTTTTTTTTATTGATAAACACTATCCATCGGGAGCAGTGAGATGCCTATTTTTAGTTCATTCTGGCAGGCGGGGTTTGAAGGTGCAGATTTTGTTACGCGGCAAGGGCATGCCCTTTCAATGGATCACGAAACGGGTCATGACAGCAGACATTACGATGATTACAGGGCACTCCGCCCTTTTCACATCGCCACGGTGAGGGAGAGCGTCGGCTGGCGACTTACCGATACATCAGAGGGTTACGACTTTACCGCCGTCGCGGCCAAAATGGCATCGGCAAAGGAGAACGGTATCCAGATCTGCTGGACGATTTGCCATTACGGCTGGCCAGACGATGTCGATTTTTTCTCTGAGGCATTTGTGACGCGTTTCGCCCAGCTGTGCGGCGCGCTGGCCGCCTTTTTGCGCCCCTGGTATCAGAAGCCGCCGGTCTACTCCCCGGTCAACGAGATCTCCTTTACCGCCTGGGGGATTGCCGTGGGCCTGTTTCCCGCCGCCCTTGCGCAAGAGATGGAAAGCATGCAGATCAAGCGGCAGCTGGTTCGCGCCACGATAGCCGCCTGCGACGCCATCTGGGCTGCCGATCCCCGGGCCAGAATTCTGCATTGTGACCCTCTGATTCATCTGATTTCTCCCGACGACGACCCCACGACCGAACAGGAAACCGAGGCGTTGCGCACGGCGCAGTACCAGGCGTGGGACATGCTAGCGGGACGGCATGAGCCCGAGCTCGGCGGTAACCCACGCTACCTGGATCTGATCGGGGCCAATTACTACCACGACAACCAGTGGATGATGGGAAACAACCAGCGCCTCGCCTGGCATCTTGGCGACCGGCGACGACGACGATTACACGAAATGTTGCAGGAACTCTATGAACGCTATCACCGCCCTATTCTGCTTGCCGAAACAAGCCATGTCGGCAGTGGGCGTGGAGCCTGGATTAACGATGTCGCCTCTGAGGTTGCTCAGGCACAGCTGGCGGGCGTTGAGCTCTCAGGGATCTGCCTTTACCCCATTATTGACCGCCCCGACTGGGAAAACTGTGCTGTCTGGCATCACTGCGGTTTGTGGGACATTACGCCCGATAAAGAGCGACATCTTAATACCCTTTACGCACGCGCGCTTGAGCAAACCCAGCTCCGGCTGAAACGTTTTCAACAGCCATCAGGCGCCTTTACCTGCACCGGCACAGAGGTATCAGATATGAAAAAAATATATGTTTTTAGTCACCTGCGCTGGGACTTTGTCTTTCAGCGTCCACAGCATCTGATGACACGTCTTGCCCAGCACTATCACATTGTCTTTATTGAGGAGCCGCTCTATTCAGCGGAGAAACCGGAGCTGAAGCTCTCCCGGCCCGCCCCAAACGTCACCGTGGTTCGGCCGCATACCCCGTCAACGGCGGCCGGGTTCCACGACGAGCAAATTGCCTTTCTGGAAACGCTCCTGACGGAGCTACGGGAGCCGGACGAAACCCCGGTGGTCTGGTTCTATACGCCGATGGCGCTTCCGCTATTGAAGATCTTTACTCCGGCGGTCGTGGTCTATGACTGCATGGATGAACTTGCCGCCTTTGAGAAAGCCCCTCGCCAGCTGTTGCAACGTGAGTCAGCTCTGCTGAGCCGGGCGGATATTGTCTTTACCGGTGGCCCCAGCCTGTATGAAGCGAGGAAAGGCCGTCACCCGAATATTCACTGTTTTGCCAGTAGCGTCGATGCGGTGCATTTCGAACAGGCGCTGGATAGGGCGAATCATCACCCGCTGCAGGACGAGATCCCTCATCCACGGCTCGGGTATTACGGCGTTATTGATGAACGTATGGATTTATCTTTAATTGCGGCTCTCGCGGATTCACATCCGGAGTGGCAGATCGTGATGGTCGGCCCGGTGGTGAAGATCGATCCCGCTACCCTGCCCAGACGCAGCAACATTCATTATCCCGGCATGCAGCCTTATCAGGCCCTGCCACAGTTCCTTGCCGGCTGGGATGTGTGCCTGATGCCGTTCGCGCTGAATGAATCTACGCGGTTCATTAGCCCGACAAAAGTGCTCGAGTACATGGCCGCGCAGCTGCCGGTGGTCAGTACCGCCATTGCCGATGTTGAAAAACCCTATAGCCACGTTGTGGCTGTTGCCCACGACCAGACAGCCTTTATTGCCGCCTGCGAACAGGCGCTGGCGCTGCCGGAAGACACCCGAAAAGCGCAGCAGCAGACGATGCAGCGTATTGTCGCCAGCACCTCCTGGGATAAAACCGTGCAGAGCATGCACGCGTTGATTGAGAACGCGTTTTTACGCTATCTGGATGCCTCGGCTGCGACGGTCAACGCAGCGGATAGCAGCTCCGACGAATCCGCTTCCGAGCCGGTTTTACGGCTGATCCCACAGAAGGCGGCCCGCACAGAAGCACAGAAATGTTTAATCCTCGGGGCCGGGCCAACCGGGCTGAGCGCGGCCTATCACTATGGCGAAGGGGCAACGTTGCTTGAGCGCAATGCCACGGTCGGCGGGCTCTGTCGCTCCATTCAGGACAAAGGTTTTACCTTCGATTATGCAGGCCACATTATGTTTTCCGCTGACGAAGAGGTGCTGGCGCTGTACAAAACGTTACTGGGGGACAATATCCACTGGCAGATCCGTGAAGCCTGGGTCTATACCGAGGGCGTTTATACCCGCTACCCCTTCCAGGGCTCCCTTTACGGGTTGCCCGCCACGGTGGTTAAAGAGTGTATTCTGGGTGCCATCGAGGCGCGATACGGAACGGGTTCGGGTGTGCAAAGCATGACGACCTGCGCCGAGAAAACCGGCCAGGGGAAACAGCACCACGACTGCTGCGCCGATGGCGCGGTGCCGGACTACATCAGCGCCGATCCAGCGGAGAAAACGCCACGAAAAGGCAGCTTTGAAGCCTTTATCTATGAGACATGGGGCAAGGGGATCGCCCGGCATTTTGCTATTCCCTACAATAAAAAGCTATGGACGGTGCCGCTGTCGGAAATGGAGACATCCTGGCTGGGTGGCCGCGTTCCCCTGCCCGACCTGGAACAAATTATCGACGGCGCCCTGAACGAGACCTCAAAGCCGATGGGGCCCAATGCGCGCTTTGGTTATCCGCTGCAGGGCGGCTTCCAGGCGCTGATGAACGGTTTTCTGCCGCACATTAAAGGCCGGATAGAGACCGGGGCCGAGGTCAGTAAAATCTATGCCAATCAGCACATCGTTGCGCTGTCAGACGGACGGCAGTATCGCTATGAACATATGATCAGCACTCTGGTACTGCCGGAGCTGATTCGCCTGATGGGCGACGAAGTGCCGCCTGACGTACGCAAAGCAGCGAAAGGCCTGCGCCACGTCTCCGTTCGCTGCGTCAATCTGGGGGTTGGCCGTGACAATCTGACCGACAAACACTGGATTTACTTTGCCGGTAAGACAATATTTCACCGCATTTTTGTTCAGGGGAACGCCAGCCCCTTCTGCAGCCCGGCGGGCAGCTGCGGCCTGACCTGTGAAATCAGTTACTCACCGGATAAACCGTTGCCGGTTGACGGCCAGGCGCTGATCGACCGCTGCATTAAGGAGTGCATCGAAGCCGGAATTATTTCAGCAGAGGATGAGATTATCACCGCCAACCAAATCGATATCCCCTACGCCTACGTGATCTACGATCAGAGCCGCAAGGAGAACGTGGAGACGATCCGCAAATGGCTGTTGCTGCACGGCATCACCCTGGCCGGACGCTACAGCGAATGGGAATACTACAATTCGGACCATGCGTTTATCGCCGGGAAAGTGGCCGTTGAGAAAGTCCGGGGATCGGCTTACCGGCATTCTGTTTCCTGAGATATAAATCATTAATCTGTTCAGCCGACGCCGTTTGCGCTAACGTATTGTTCGCAAACGGCGCAGAGCGGACTCCCGCATGCTGTAAAGCGAAGATAAACGGGCACGATGTTGACGTGTCTTAGTGTAATAAGTTTATTGTATGTTGTAACTACATATAATTATGGCGCTGCGCCCGACCTGTTCTACACTCACTGACACAAACCCACAGGGAGAACATCAGGAATGGAGATCCCGTTAACCTCCAGTGAGCTTCGTCTGTTCTCGCACATCCTGTGGCAACTCGGTTCGGGCCAGGGCAGCCGCGCCCTGCGTCAGGAGACGCTGGAAAATGTCTGCGCCCTGTTGCAGGCCGATTTTGCGGCATCCTGCATCTGGTCCTCTGCCTCCAGGACCTCGCGCCACGGCGTCAGCTGGAACATTGCTGAAAAAGCAATGCGTGAGCATGCCAGTACCTGGCAATACATCGATCCCATCACCCCGCTTCTGCGCGCAAAACAGCATCCAACCCTGGTGGATGAGGTGATGCCTGCCCGCGAGTTGTTCAAAACGCCCTTTTACCATGAGTTCCTGAAACCCTGCGGCATGCACCACGGCGTTAATGTCTATTTTTTACGTGATGGTGACGACGTGGGCGATCTGCGCATCTGGCGGGCCAAAGACGCCCCGCCGTTCGGGCAGCGCGAAATCGCACTGTTGCAGTTGCTGGAACCCTGGTTTGCCAGAGCCTTACCGAAAAATGAAGAGTCCCCGTCGTTAACCGCCCGGGAGCAGGAGGTGGTCAGCCTGGTCTGCAAAGGTCTGGGCGATAAAGAGGTCGCCCGCCTGCTGAACATCAGCTTCACCACCGTCCGCACCCATCTGAATCACGCCCTGAAAAAGCTCGACTGCGCCAACCGCACGGAGCTGGCCTCGCGGCTCAGGCATTAACGCCTCCTCAATCCTGAGGATGGCGCGCGGAGGGCTGATTTGCCTAAATGTTGCGGATACCCACTGTCCGGAAACAGCCCATGAAAATAACAACACCCGCAAACCCTGCACAACTGGATACCCTCACCGCCGCCGACGCGGCACAGCTCATCAGTGAACGAAAAGTGTCGAGCGAAGCGCTGGTTCGCGCCTGCCTGGCCCGCATCGAAACCCAGGATCACCTTAACGCCTTTATTACGGTGAATGCCGAACAGGCGCTGGCGCAGGCAAAGGCCTGGGATAAACACCTCGCCGACGGCGGTGCCCCCTTGCCGCTGGGCGGTGTTCCCGTCGCGGTGAAAGACAATATTCACGTCGCCGGTTTGCCTAATACGGCCGGGACGCCAGCCCTGAAAAATTTTGTACCCAAAACGACCGCCCCGGTGATCCAACGTCTTATCGATGCGGGCGCCATTATTATTGGCAAATGCAACATGCATGAGCTGGCCTTTGGCGTCACCGGCTATAACGCGGCGTATCACACGCCTGCGATAAAGGGCGTGCGCAACGCCCATGACGTCAGCCGTATTGCGGGCGGGTCTTCGTCGGGCAGCGCGGTAGCCGTTGCCGCCGGAATGGCACCGGTAGCCATCGGCACCGATACCGGGGCGTCGGTGCGCCAGCCCTGCGCCCTGAATGGCTGCGTCGGTTTTCGTCCCACCACCGGGCGCTATTCCCAGGCGGGGATCACCCCCCTCTCCCACACCCGGGATACCGCGGGCCCGATGGCCCGCAACGTGGCGGATATTGCCCTGCTCGACAGCCTGATGGCCGGTGGCGAGGTGTTACTCCCTAAACCCGCCCGGACCATTCGTCTCGGAATTGCGCCCTGGTTCTGGCAGGCGTTGGATGAAGAGGTCAGCCAGCAGGCCCACGCCGCGCTCGCCAGGCTGCGCGATGCGGGAGTCACGCTGGTTGCCGTCGAGATGCCCGGGCTTGAAGAGGCCAATGCCGCCGTCTCCTTCCCGGTGGTGATGCATGAAGGTAAGCACGATCTGATTGATTATCTCCAGGCGCATGACACCCGGTTGACCCTGCAGGATATCGTGCAGCACATCGCCAGCCCGGATGTGCGCGCCATCTTTGAGCACGTCATTGTCCCGGGGGTGATCCCGGATAATGACGGCAATCTGGTTCCGCTGACGCCACTATACCAACAGGCAGTTTCGCAGGGGATCGGGCGTCTGATCGCCCTCTATGAACGGACCTTCCACGACCACCAGCTCGACGGGTTAATCTTCCCCACTTCGCCGGTCGTCGCCCCGCTGGCGAATGATGAGGTGAGTTCCGCGGAAAACTTTGCCCGCTTGATCCGCAATGTGGATCCGGGAAGCAATGCCCGCCTGCCGGGGCTGACCCTGCCGGTCGGGGTGGGCGCCACCAGCCGGTTGCCGGTAGGGCTGGAGATAGACGGTTTGCCGGGGAGTGATGCGCAAATTCTGGCGATAGGTGCCACGCTGGAGCAGATCCTGGCGCAGTAACGATTAGCGAATTTTCCCGCTAAACAGCCTGAACCCCCAGGTGTTGTACAGCAGCGTCACCGGAGCCAGCAGCGCAAAGCTTATCAGCAGAAAACGTTGGGTCTCCGGTGGCGCGGCCGCCTGATGAAGGGTTATCGACGCCGGGACTATCCACGGATACAGCGTAAACACCAGCGCGCCGAAGCCGCTACTCACCAGCACCAGGATCCCGGCCAACGGCAGAAAATGATCCCCGCCCTTTAGGCCGAACCACACCAGTCCCTCGCCCGCCAGCACCGCCCCGGCAAACGGCAGCCAGATCGTGAAATTCTGCAGATGCAAACGCCAGGTCTCCTGTAATTGCATGGTCCAGAATAGTAGCCCGGCCATCAGCAACAGCGCGATCGTCGCCAGCCAGGGGAGCGCCCGCCTCGCCCGATGCAACAGTACTCCGGTTCCCCGCCAGATCAGCCATCCCTCGCCCATCAGGCAATAAAACACCACCAGCGACAGTGCGCAAAAGAGCGGAAATGGGCTAAACCACTCCCAGCCGGTACCGGTAAACTGCTGACCGTCGTTGGGGATCGTCTGGATCAGACTCCCGACAATCACCCCCTGGGCCAGGGTAGCCAGCAGCGACCCCGCCACCAGCAGCGTATCAAACAGACGTGGGGCATAATGCCGAAACTCAATCGCCATTCCACGCACTACCAGTGCCAGCACCAGGATAAAGACCGGCACATACAGGGCGCTCAGAATAATGGCGTACGCAAGGGGAAACAGCCCGAAGAGGCTTCCCGCCGCCAGCACCAGCCAGGTCTCGTTCCCATCCCAGATGGGGAGTAATGAAATAGTGATCTTATGCCGGGAGGCCTCGTCGCGCTGAAAGGCGCAGAGTATCCCGGCGCCGAGGTCCGTTCCGTCCAGCAGAACGTAGATCCACAGGCTTACCACCAGCGATGCCGCTGACAGGATTTGTAACAGCGGTAATCCCATCAACTCATGCATCGGTTTCTCCTTTCCCCGTCCGCCGGGCGACATCGGGCTCAGCCCCTTCTTCGTCCTCCGTGGGCGGCCTGGCGAGCAGGCGCAGCAAAAACCACAGCCCCAGCCCGAACAGCGCCAGGTAAATCGTGCCGATCAGAATTAATGAGCCGAGTACAAAATGCGGAGCAACGGGCGAAATACTCTCTGAGGTACGAACCAGACCGTAGACCGTCCAGGGTTGCCGCCCGGCTTCGGTCACCATCCACCCCGCCAGCATGGCAAAAAAGCCGGCGGGTGCCATAACCACCATCAGACGCTGGAGCCGCCGCGCCTGCCATAATCGCCCGCGCAGACGCGCAACGAGTCCGGTGATAGCGGTAAACACCATCAGCAGACCCAGTCCCACCATGATGCGAAAGGCCCAGAACACCAGCGGCACCCAGGGCAGTTCATCAGGAGGATACTGATTAAGACTGTGGATCGTCCCTTGCAGGTTATGCCGCAGGTAAAGGGAGCCGATATCAGGAATGGCCAGCTCATAATGATTGCGACGCTCTGCCATATCCGGCAGCGCAAAGAGCCGCATCGGCTCGCCATGTCCGGGCGGAGGGGGATCCCAGCTACCTTCCATGGCGGCCAGCTTCACCGGCTGACGATCCCGGGTATTCTCTCCATGCAGGTCCCCCAGCACCACCTGCAGCGGCGCCATTATCAGCAAGGTCCACATCGCGATAGAAAACATATGCCGGGCCGCCGGATGCTGGGAATCGCGCAGCAGATGCCATGCGCCACAGGCCCCGACCAGACAGGCGGTACCGAGAATGGCGGCCACAACCATATGCGCCATCCGCCACGGGAAAGAGGGATTGATAATCACCGCCCACCAGTCAACGGGCCGGAAGCGACCATCGGCACCAATCAGATACCCGTCCGGGGTTTGCATCCAGGAGTTAGCGGCGAGGATCCAGAAAGCGCTAAACACCGAACCGAGCGCCACAATGCAGGTCGCCATAAAGTGGATCCACGGCCGCACCTTATTCATCCCGAACAGCATCACCCCCATGAAGCCCGCTTCCAGAAAGAAGGCCACCAGCACTTCCATATAGAGCATCGGCCCCAGCACCGCGCCGGTACGACTCGCCAGCCCGCTCCAGTTGGTACCGAACGAGAACTCCATCACTACTCCGGTCACGATCCCTACCGCCACGTTCAGGGCGAACACCTTACTCCAGTAGCGCCAGAGACCGAGCCAGACGGGCTGCTTACGCCACAGCCAGAGCCCCTCCAGCACCATCAAGAGCTGCGCCAGCCCGAGGGTAAACGCCGCCAGCACAATATGAAAGCTGATGGTAAAGGCGAACTGACTGCGCGCCAGCAGAAGTGTGGTCTCCGGACTCAATGTCGCCCCACAAGGATGCCCAGTAAGCCGGTCAACAGGATCCAGAGATGAGATGCTGTCTGTCGCATAGCCCCTCTTGTGTAGATTTATCTCGATAAAGTGTAAGCAATCGATGGGAAGGCGTACGAAGAAAGTGGGGAATTACAATCATTGTTAAGAATTGACTTACCCATGAATAGAACGACAATAAATGTTCCCGGCGAAACACTGTAGAAATGGAGTCTATCATCGCCTGCTCACGTCCTTCTCAGCTTGCCACCCACCTTAAACGCTCTGGTGCCCTTATCGCCTGGGCGCTGTTACTGGTCAGTTGCAGCTCTACACCACCTAAATCGCTGGTCACTCCGCTACCGCCGGTGGCTAAACATCCGCTGCCGGATAAAAGTGCACGCCATGAGCCGGTGCGCGGTGTCTGGCTGGCGACCGTCTCTCGTCTCGACTGGCCGCCGCAGGCGTCGGTGAATGGTCGCCCTGCTGCATCGCGGATCGCCATGCAGCAAAAGACCCTGACCGATAAGCTGGATAATTTGAAAAGTCTCGGGATCAACACCGTGTTTTTCCAGGTCAAACCGGACGGCACCGCCCTGTGGCCATCAAAGATATTGCCGTGGTCGGATATGCTGACCGGCAAAATCGGGGAAGATCCCGGCTACGACCCGCTGCAGTTTATGCTCGATGAAGCACACAAGCGCGGGATGAAGGTTCACGCCTGGTTTAACCCTTACCGCGTCTCAACCAACACCCGGCCCGGCACGGTCGCGGAGCTGAACCGTACCCTGTCGCTCCATCCGCCGAGCGTGTTTGTTCTGCATCGGGAGTGGATCCGCACCGCGGGAGATCGCTATGTCCTCGACCCCGGCATTCCGGAAGCCCGGGACTGGATCACCAGCATCGTGGCCGAAGTGGTGTCGCGCTATCCGGTGGACGGCGTGCAGTTCGATGACTACTTCTATGCCGAGTCCGCAGGCTCGGCGCTGAACGACAGCCAGACGTACCGCCAGTACGGTCAGGGATTTGACTCGAAAGCCGACTGGCGGCGCGACAATACCCAGCAGCTGATTACGCAGGTGTCACGCACCATCAAGCAGATCAACCCCAACGTCGAGTTTGGCGTGAGTCCGGCTGGCGTCTGGCGTAATCGCTCCCACGATCCGGCCGGGTCCGACACCCGGGGCGCAGCGGCCTACGACGAATCCTTTGCCGATACCCGTCGCTGGGTGCAGCAGGGGCTGCTGGACTACATCGCCCCGCAGATCTACTGGCCGTTTTCCCGGGATGCGGCGCGCTATGACGTGCTGGCGAAATGGTGGGCTCAGGTGGTGAAACCTACCCATACCCGGCTCTATATTGGCGTCGCCTTGTATAAGGTGGGCGAGCCCTCAAGCAAAGAGCCCGACTGGACGGTGCAAGGCGGCGTGCCGGAGCTGAAAAAACAGCTGGATCTGAACGAATCCGAGCCGCAGATTGACGGTACGATCCTGTTCCGGGAGAACAACCTCAATCAGCCCCAGGCGCAGGAGGCGGTGCGTTATCTGCGAACGCGTTGGGGGTCGTAGCCTTTGCCCCCAGCTGAAAACCATTAAGAGGGTCAGCTGTGACCAGGGCGAAACAGTAAGTTCAATGGGATAAACACCGCGCAAAAGCTGAACGCACCTCTTCGTAGAGCGTGTCTGACAGCATTAAATTTTGCCAGATAGTATTATGCCCGGCGCCAGGAATGGTGAGCAGCTGCTTCTGGCGGCAGCCAGCTGCTGAGGACAACAGTCTTTCCGGTATTTCTGCGGGAATGATTGCGTCATTTTCGGCGGCAATAATCAGCAGATTGCCGGTAAATTCAGCTGCGATATCCCAGGCATCAGTTTGCGCCCAGCTTCTCTCTTTGCGAATGATGGCAGAAAATTCAGGACCAAAGTTAATCTTATAGGCTGGCGTTGAGTAGATGCCGGGAACCATGAGAATGAGGGATTGAAACCGGATCGTTTTACTCAGCTGGAGGGCGTTATAGGCCCCCATACTTACGCCTATACACCCCGTGAGAGCCAGCCCCTGAAACGCAATCACCGCCTCTGCCTGTGCCGTGCGGCTGAAAAGAGAGGACGCGTGCATATCTCCCCCCGTCTCACCATGACCTACAAAGTCAAAGAGCGTCGTTCCAATGCCTGACCTATCCAGAAGCGCACGGTATTTATAGAACACCGTGCGATCCTTACCGCCCCCATGAAGCATCAGGAAAGGCCATTGCGCCCGAATGTGCTTTCGGCATAGATGAATTTGCCCTGAAACGGCACCTGGAAAGCGTGACTGGAAATCATCTGCGTATTCATCATCGAATGAATCATTTTCCTCGTTTTATCAAACCAGAAGGAACCGCCGGGGGCGCTGCGCTTGCCCGGCCTACGAGCTGCGTTCCCCGGACATTGTGTGCGATGTCATCTCAGAACCACTCTCGAGCCGCCTGATAGCCGGCACCATGCTCGCCCCCGCCGTGGCAATTACCACCGCAACGGCGGATACCAACAGCACGTTGCTGGTGCCGTACTCAATCGCCAACGGGCCTGCGATAAGCTCGCCGAAGGGGATGGCGACAAAAGACCCCACCGCATCATAAGCATAGACCCGGGCCAGCTTGTCCTGCGGGATATGGGTTTGCAGCGACTGGGCCCAGGCGACACCGAACAGGCCAAAGGTTACGCCTGCAATAAAAAACGCGGCCATCAGCCAGGGTGTGGCCGCAAGCTGGCTCAGCATGAACGGGGGCAAGGCGCAAAACGACACCAGCAGCACCCCGATAAAGAGGTCGCGGCGCGGGCGCCAGCGCAGCGCGAGGGAAGATCCCACAATCAGCCCCACGCTCTGGGCTGCAATAATCATCCCCCAATGTGCACGTCCAAAGGAGGCATCGGCAATCACTGGCCCGAGCACCATCATCACGCCGCTGAAGGCCGCATTAATAATGGTGAACTGCACGACGATAGCCCACACCCAGGCCCGGCTGGCGAACTCTTTCCATCCCTCTTTCAGGTCCTGCAGGATATTGCTTTGGATTGAACCGGCTTCACGTGGCGAGACGCGGATTAAATAATAGAGCGGCGCAGCCGCGGCGAAGCCCAGCGCATCAATGGCCAGCCCCCAGCCGGGCCCGACGGCGCTTATCAGAATGCCCCCCAGCGAAGCGCCGATCACCGTTCCACCGTAAATACCGGCCTGCAAAAAGGCATTGGCTTCACGCAGATTGCGGGCGGGAACCGTCTGAGGAATGAGCGCGGAAGAGGCCGGTAAGGCGATCCCGGCGGCGGCCCCATTCAGGGCACCGAGCAAGGCCAGTCCGATCGCCGTGGCGGAACCGTCCAGCACCGACCAGGCCACAACCGCCTGCGAAATGGCCGCGACCAGGGAAGATGAAACTAACACCCGACTGCGGGAATAGCGGTCCGCTAACACTCCGCCCAGCAGCAGGAACAGCACGTTGAAAATCGACCGGGAGGCGACAACGATACCCAAATCAGAGACCGATCCGCCGATATCCAGGACCGCAAAAGCCAGTGCGATGGGGGCAATACCATTGCCCAGCACGGTGAGAAAACGGGCGGCGAACAGATAGCGAAAAGCGGAAAAGTGAAAGGCACGAACGTTTTTATCAGGCGTTGTCATGGGTTCAATGGCGTCGGGATCGGGAGGGACATTATAACGGAACGGCGTTTCAAAAACACCCATTCCCGGAATCGTAGGCCCGTGCAAGCGCAGCGCCGCCGGGCATAAACCCGGGTGCGATCTGTCGTGCCGGGTGGCGGCTATGCCTTACCCGGCCTACAAAATTTACAAAACCGGTGACCGCCTGAGCGCTTGCTGGCCCCCTGCTTTTCTTGTACCCTTCCCCGCTTTGAACCCCTTGCCAGATAATAAAAGGATGCCTGTGACTGCTCACCCTTCGAAAGATCCTTTGCACGGCGTCACGCTCGAGATGCAGGTCAATGCCCTGGTGGCGCGTTACGGCTGGGCGCAGCTGGGAAAGCTGATTAAAATTAACTGCTTTAACAGCGATCCCAGCGTCAAATCCAGCCTCAAGTTTTTACGGCGTACCCCGTGGGCCCGCGCCGAAGTCGAAGCCCTCTATCTGGACTCGCTGGAGGATCCCGCGCCAGCAAAAGCTGACGACGAGACCACCAGCCCGTGGGACAGAGCGCGGGCTAACAAGTAACGCCCCGCGTTATGGCCGCCGTAACAGCACGATACTGCGGCCTGGCAGCGGAAAATCGGTATCCGGGATCACCGCCTGCCCCAGATGCTCATCTCCTGCCGTACTCAGCTCCAGGACCCAACCCTCTTTACCGCATTCCGGGATACGGAACGGCACCGCCCCTTCATACGGATTGATCAGCAGCAGCACCTCCTGCCAGATCCCCTTTTGCCCGTGCAGATCGGCCCGGGTGAGGTACAGCCCCAGCGTGGTGCCCTCGTCCCAGTGCTCCGGCAGCTGCGGCCCGCCGCCGGCATTAAACCAGGTGATCTCCATCCCGTCACGCCAGCTCTCGCGGTGCAACAGCGGCTGGCTGGCGCGCAGCTTGATCAAATGCCGGGTAAAGTTGCGCAGCGTCTCGGCGCTTTCCGGGAGATTCTCCCAGTGTACCCAGCTGATTTCGCTGTCCTGACAGTAGCCGTTGTTATTACCCAGCTGGCTGCGGCCAAACTCATCCCCGGCCAGCAGCATCGGCGTGCCGTGGGAGAAGAGCAGCGTGGTGAGGAAGTTGCGCTTCTGCTGTTCACGCAGGGCATTAATCTGCTCGTCGTCGGTCGGGCCTTCAGCGCCATAATTCGATGACCGGTTATCATTGTGGCCGTCGTTGTTGTCTTCCCCGTTGGCCTCGTTGTGCTTCTCGTTGAAGGAGACGAGGTCGTTGAGGGTGAAACCGTCGTGGGCGGTGATAAAGTTAATGCTTGCCCACGGGCGACGCCCACGCTGGTCATACAGATCCCCGGAACCGAGCAGACGCGCGGCGAAATCGGACGAGACGTTATCCCCGCGCCAGTACTCACGCACGGTATCGCGATACTTGTCATTCCACTCGCCCCAGCCTGGAGGGAAGCCCCCTACCTGATAACCGCCGGGGCCGATATCCCACGGCTCGCCTATCAGTTTCAGCCGCGAGAGGAGCGGATCCTGCATCATGGCATCGAAAAAGCCGCCGCGCTGATCGAACCCTTCCGGCTCGCGCCCGAGGATGGTGCCGAGGTCGAAGCGGAAGCCGTCGATATGCATCGACTCCGCCCAGTAACGCAGGGAATCCATCACCATCTGCAGCACACGCGGGTGCGAGGTATTCACCGTGTTGCCGGTGCCGGTATCGTTCACATAGTAGCGGTGCTGACCGGCAATGGTGCGGTAGTAAGAGAAATTGTCGATCCCCTTAAACGACAGCGTCGGGCCCAGCTCGTTACCCTCGGCGGTGTGGTTATAGACTACATCGAGGATCACCTCGATACCGGCATCGTGGAAGGCGCGCACCATGTCGCGGAACCCCTGAATGCCGTTCGGGCCGCCGTAGCGCGACGCCGGAGAGAAGAAGTTAAGGGTGTTATAGCCCCAGAAGTTTTTCAGCCCCCGCTCAAGCAGATGCTGATCGTCCGGGAACGCATGTACCGGCAGCAGCTCAACGGAGGTCACGCCGAGGCTTTTGATGTAGTCCACCGTGGCTTTATGCCCCATCCCCTCGAAGGTGCCGCGCAGTTCGGGCGGGATCGCCGGGTTGAGCTGGGTAAAGCCTTTCACGTGGGTTTCATACAGAATCGTACTGGACCACGGCACCGCCGGGCGATGTGGATCCTGCCCGTCGAACACCCGTGGGTCGATGACCCGGCATTTTGGCGTATAGGGTGCGCTGTCCCGGGTATCAAAGCTCAGATCGAGTTCGTCATGCCCCAGTTCATAGCCAAAGTGCGAGGGGTTCCAGATAAGTTCCCCGGTTAAGGCTCTCGCATAAGGGTCAATCAGCAGCTTATGCGGGTTAAAACGGTGCCCGTTTTCCGGATCGTAAGGGCCATACACGCGGTAGCCGTACAGCGCGCCCGGCTTCAGATCCGGGACATAACCATGCCAGACTTCGTCGGTGTACTCCGGTAACTCCAGACGGGCAATTTCAGATTTACCACTCGGGTCAAACAGACACAGCTCAACGCGTTCGGCGCAGGCCGAAAAGAGGGCAAAATTCACCCCTTTGTCATCGTAATTCGCCCCCAGCGGGTAACTCTGCCCCGGCTGGATTTCATAAATTTTGTCATATGCCATAACGTCTTTCCTTCGAACAGTAATAATCATTAGCCGCAGGCCAATAACACCCGCCAGCAATCCTGTGCATCACTCAATTGCAGACTTTCACCCAACACCAGGGTTTCACCGCTGAAACAGTCCTTATAGCTGCGTCCGGCGAGATCGGGAGGAAGAACCACCTCGGTCGCTCCCCACAGAGCCGCCCCGGTGACGGGAAACGCCCGGGTGGCATTCGCCAGCGCCAGCCGCGGTGCCACCACAATCAGCACGTCGTCGTCATCCACGCGGGCAAAGGCAATCGCCTTATCCGCCCGCTCGCCGCGGGTGAGCAGCGCAACATAGCTGCCCAGACGGAACAGCGCCGGTTTGCGCTGGCGCAAGTGCAGCAGCGTGCTGGTGACAGACAGCTTCAGCTGCCCGTCCTGCCAGCTCGCCTCGCGGGTGGCAATCTGCCGATCCGCCGACGCCAGCTGCTGGCGGAGCTGGTCGAAATCGGGCTCGCGACGGTTATCGGGATCGACGAGGCTAAAGTTGAGCCCCTCGCTGCCCTGATAGACATCCGGCACGCCCGGGGCGGTGAGTTTGATCACCGTCTGGCTCAGGCTGTTTACCAGCCCGGCGCGGATAAACGGACGCAGCGAGGTGCTGAAGTCTTGCAGGAAATTCTGATTCTCCGGCGACAGCAGATGGCGGGCATACTCCAGCACCACTGTTTCATAGGCTTCGTTACTGTCCACCCAGTCGGTGCGCAGCTTGGCCTCCCGCAGCGCCTTTTCAACAAAGGCCAGGAATCGCTCCTCCAGCGCCTTCAGCCCCTCAGCATCCTGCGGATCCAGCTGTGGTGGCCAGCCCCCCGCCAGCGCCTGATAGAGCATCCAGGTGTCGGCGGCTCTGGGGGCCGTACCATCATTGAGAAAACGCACGTGGGTCTGGTTCAGCTGCTGCCAGCGGGCCACGCACTCTGCCCAGACCTCCGGGGCTTCGGTCAGGGTGTAAAGCCGGGCGCGGGCATCTTCCCCGCGCTTGGTGTCGTGGGTTGAGGTGCCGGAGAGCGCATCCGGCTGACGCTCACGCCGCGCGGTCATCTCGGTGTGAAAACGCGTCAGTGAAAAGGCGCGCGGCACCGGTTCGGCCCCCACTTCGTTGAGGGCCAGATCCATGTGCTGACGGAAGAACAGCGTGTCCTCCACCGACTTCGCCATCAGCGGCCCGGTCAGCTGCTGGAAACGGGTGCGGAAATTCGTGGCGGTATCGCGGGCCTCCTCAGAGACCTCGCCGGTCAGAATACGCATCAGCAGCGCAATGGCGTCGGGATCGGCGCTGATGGTCGACACCACATGGTTCAGCAGCCGCACATCCGCGGCGGACATTCCCTGCGCCGTGCCGTAGGTGCGGTATACCGGGAAGGCCACCAGCAGCTCGCGCAGCGCCATCCGCAGAGGCTCCTCTTCGAGGTTGACGCCTTCGGTCTGCGCCAGGGTTTTCGCCAGCGTCAGCAAGGTAGAAAACTCGCCGGCGAAGTTTCTGTCCACCATCAGCAGACGCGCGTCGCGCAGTTCGTCGTGCATATCCACCGGGCGGCCCATGACCCTGTCATAGGCCTGGCGCAGACCATCGATTTTGTCGTCATCTATCAGCACTTCCGATAGCGAGGCGATAAATTCATAGCCGGTGGTACCGGAGATCGGCCAGTCATTGGGCAGGTTCTCGCCTTTGCTGAGGATCTTCTCCACCGTGATATAGCAGTCTGGGCCCGCCTCCTGACGCAGACGCTGGAGATAGGCGCGCGGGTCGGCGAGCCCGTCCACGTGATCGATGCGCAGCCCGTCCACTGCACCCGAGCGCACCAGGGCCAGGATCAGGGCATGGCTGTCATCAAACACCGCGTCGTCCTCAACCCGCACGCCCACCAGGCCGGTGATCTCGAAGAAGCGACGCCAGGAGAGGTCGCGCGGGGCATCACGCCAGCTGGTAAGCCGCCACGGCTGCTGGTCATGCAGCCGGGTGATGGCCGCCGGATCGCTAAGGCGAAGAACCTCGTCTTCGCGCCCTTCCCAGCTGTCAGGCGTCAGCGGGTAAAAGTTGTCGAAATACGCCAACGCCGGTTTGCCGGTGTCAGGGTCGCGCTGAACGCTGATTTCGCCGTTCGCCAGCACCACATCAAAGTCATCACCCAGAAACGGCAGGGTCAGCCGACGCGACCAGTCGATATCAAAATGGCGGGCGTAGCGGCTCTTCTCTCCGTGTTCAATCACATCGCGCCACCAGGCGTTTTCCAGCGAGGTGGACATGTGGTTCGGCACAATATCCAGGATCAACCCCAGCCCGGCCGCCTTCAGGGCGCTGACCAGCCGCTCAAATCCGGCGCGGCCTCCAATAGACGGGTCAATCTCGTTGGCATCGGTGACGTCATAACCGTGCGTCGAATCCCGGGCGGCGGTAAATATTGGCGAAGCATACAGATGGCTGATGCCGAGCTGTTGCAGGTACGGCACCAGACTGGCGGCACGGTCGAAAGTCATGCCGTTGCGAAACTGAATACGCCAGGTCGCTGTGGGGATCATCAGGTCGGTTCTCCTTGTGCAAAACGTACAATAACGGTGTTCGCGAGCAGTTCCGTGCGGCCTTCAGGCCAGGCAAACAGCGTTTCACCCGCTATATCGGGCAGCATTTGATCCTGTTCGCCAATATTGAGCGCCAGCGTCAACGTGCCCTGTGTAAATGTCCAGCTCACGACCACGCAGCCCGGGGCCGTTTTCAGCACCCTGCCGCTACCGCCCTGTGCTCCGGCCAACAGCGGCACAATCGCCCGCTGGCGCAGCTGTAACAGCTGTTGGGTAAAGCGCAGCCAGGTCTGGCCGCCGGGTTGGTTGAGTTTGTTCCAGTCCAGTTTCGAACGGGCAAAGGTCTCAGGTGCATTGGGATCCGGCACCGTCTCGTCGTGATCGCTGAACTCTTTCGCGCGCCCTTCCCGCACCGCACGCGCCAGATCCCCGTGGAAATCGGTAAAGAACAGGAACGGCTGGGTTTCACCAAACTCCTCGCCCATAAACATCAGCGGGATATGGGGGGACAGCAGCAGCGCGGCCATCAGCACCCGGGTACGTTCTTCCCCAATCAGGCTTAACAGGCGATCCCCCTGAGCACGATTGCCTACCTGATCGTGATTCTGGATGAAATCGACGAAGGCCACTGGCGGTTGAGCGATACTTTTCACTCCCCGGGGCTCACCGGTTTGCGGGGAACGTTCCCCCTGATAAGAGAAGCCTTCTGCCAGCGCTCTCGCCACCCATTGCTCCGGTTTTTCAGCAAAATCCTGGTACCAGGCATGGGTTTCCCCGCTGGCCATCACGTGGATGGCATTGTGCAGATCGTCGTTCCACTCCCCGGTAAACAGCGGCACGCTGCCGTCGTCTTCACGCGGATGGAGAAACACCACGTTGCGGCTGTCTTCGGTGGTCAGATGCACGGGCCGGTCGGTGATGGCGGCGCGGATGCGGGTGGCGATCTCGATTAGCACGTGGGGGTCGGAGGTATCTTCGATCTGGTCGATGGCGTCAAAGCGCAGGCCATCGAAGTGGAACTCCGTCAGCCAGTACAGTGGCGCATCGACAATAAACTGACGCACCGGCGCAAGGTCATACGCGATACCGTTCCCCCACGGGGTCATGCGTTCCGGGTGGAAAAAGTCCGGTGCCAGTTTCGGCAGGTAATTACCTTCCGGCCCGAAATGGTTAAGCACGATATCCAGCACCACCGACAGGCCGAGGCCGTGGGCGGTATCGACAAAGGCCTTCAGCTCATCCGGCGTGCCGTAGGCGCTGTGCGGAGCATACAGCAGCACGCCATCGTAGCCCCAGCCACGACTGCCTCCCGCCTGGGAGACCGGCATCAGCTCAATCATGGTGACGCCGAGCGAGGCCAGATACGACAGTTTGTCGGTGGCCGCGCGGAAAGTGCCCTCCGGGGTAAAGGTCCCGATATGGAGCTCGTAGACCACGCTCTCTTCCCAGGGCCGGCCCTGCCAGTGGGTATTGCGCCAGACATAGCTATGAGGATCGCACACCAGCGACGGGCCGTTGACATCACCTTGCTGGGCGCGGGAGGCCGGATCGGGCACCGCGGTGCCGTCAGGCAGGATAAAGCTGTAGGCTGAACCGGGGGCAACATCGTTGACCGTCAGTTCAAATCCGCCGTCACCGGTCGGGTGCATCGGCAGTGTTTCGTCGTTCAGGCGCAGGGCAATTTGCTGCTGACCGCTGGCCCACAGATGAAAGCGAACGCTGTTCGCATCGCTATATTCACAACCCCAATACCTAATAGATTTAGCTGTCATTCCACCACCTCGTTTGACCCATGATCCTCGGGTTGCCTGGCGTTAATCGCTAAGCAGAGGGAAAAAGAGAAAATGCGCTGGCGTGATACCGCGCATGAACATCAAGCATAGACCAGGAAAATTAATGTGAGATGGGTCACTGCGAAGGGTGCGATCTGTATTACCGGGTAGCGGCTACGCCTTACCCGGCCTACGAAAGGCTGCGATGTGTCTTGCCGGGTAGCGGCTGCGCTTTACACGGCCTACAGAAACGTAGGCCCGTGCAAGCGCAGCGCCGCCGGGCATTAGGAATTATGCCGGTTCCGGCAGTCTGAAGCTGGCGATGCTCTGGGTCAGGTGTTTCGCCTGTTCTTCCAGCGAGGCGGCCGCGGCCGCGGACTCCTGCACCAGGGCGGCGTTTTGCTGGGTGACGCCGTCCATCTCGGTTACCGCCTGACCGACCTGGCCGATACCACGGCTCTGCTCTTCCGACGCCACCGAGATCTGCTCCATCAGCGCGTTCACCTTATTGACCGAATTGATAATGGCATGGATCACCTCCCCCGAGCGATTCACCAGCTGAGAACCGTTTTTCACGCTGGAGACCGACTGGGCGATCAGGTTTTCGATATCCTTCGCCGCCACGGCGCTCTTCTGCGCCAGGGTACGGACTTCCGTTGCTACCACCGCAAATCCCCGTCCCTGGGTGCCGGCGCGGGCGGCTTCAACCGCGGCGTTCAACGCCAGAATATTGGTCTGGAAGGCGATGCTGTTAATCACGCTGGTAATATCTTCGATACGCTGGGAGTTAGCGGCGATGGTGTTCATGGTCTCGATCACCTCGCGGGTCACGGCCTCCCCCGTGCGGGCGTTATTCACCGCATCCTGCACCAGCTTCCCGGCCTGATACACATTGTCGGTATTATTGGCGACGGTAGCGCTCAGTTGCTCCATGCTGGCGGCGGTTTCTGTCAGGGCTGACGCCTGCTGCTCGGTACGTGAGGCCAGATCGATGTTGCCGGAGGCAATTTCCTGCGAAGCGTAATTGACGGTACGGCAGGCTTCACGCACCTGAGAGATAGTCTCCAGCAGGGCCAGACGCATCTGCTCCATCGAGCCCATCAGCAGATCGATTTCGTTGTTCGAGCCCGCTTTTTGCGGCACCGCTTCCGTCAGCTGACCGGCAGCGATCTGGCTGCAGTGCGCCCGCGCCAGGTTAATCGGGGCAAAGACAAACCGCTTCATCAGGACGCTCACGCCGATAATCACCACCACAAACAGCGCAGCAAAGGCGGCAATAATGGTTAAGCCGGAGGCAAAGTGGGATCGCGCATCGTCATTCAGCTGTTTCGCGTATTTCTGGTGCACGGAGAGCACCTGGTCGAGGACGATTTCGTACTGGCGGTCGAGACGGGAGATCTGTGGGATCAGGGCATCAAATTTTGCCGCGTCATGCGCCGAGGCCGCATCAATCAGCGGTGCCAGCCCCTGATTACGGTAGGCGAGCCAGGCGTCGTCGTAATCTTTCACTAACGGAGCTTCATCCGCCAGACGCGGCGCGGCATTAAAGGCGGCAAACGCGCCATCGGCCTTGGTCAGCGCCAGCTTTACCGAGTCCAGCTTCTCCGCAAGACCGGCGGTATCTCCGCTCTCCGCCTGCTTCATGTACTCCATGACCCGCACGCGCAGGGTACGGCTGTGGTTAATGGGATCGATAATGGATAACACCACCTGGATCTCTTTATTCACGTTATCCAGTGAATCATTGCTTTTAATGGCCAGCCAGACATTGGTTGCGCCACTGGCAACAAAGAAAAACAGCAAAGCGAGCAGAATGGCAAGGGACGACTTTTTCAACGACATAACTACCTCAGATATAAAACGGTCTGAAGTGTTATCGGCATCCGCCCCTTAATATTGAATTAAAGTTATTTATTTATAAGAATATCAACAGGGTCGCTAATCGTTATTTAAATCAGCGGATTGCACGACAGGGCCTTATATTCAGGCCCTGCGATAGATGGAAAATTTTTATCTGTTCAGCAGATGATTATTGGTGGCGTATTTAATCGTTTAAATATTCAGCGCTGGTAAATTGCGGCCAGTGAATTTCCCCCACGCCGTTTAATTCAGGCCGGGCGAATAAAAATCCCTGAAAACGCTTGATGCCTGCCGATTCAAGCCAGCACCACTCTTCGATTTTCTCGATGCCCTCAGCCACCAGCGCAATCTCCATGTCGGTACAGCAGCTGATAATCGACTTCACAATCGCCTGTTTCGGGCCGCTTAAGTGGATATTGCTGACAATCTCGCGATCGATTTTCAGTTTATCCGGCTGGAAACGGGTCAACAGCGACAGCCCGGCATAGCCAGAGCCAAAATCGTCAATCGCCAGACCAATCCCCGCCGCCCTCAACTGCTTGATGGCGCTGTTAAACTGGTTAAAGCCGGAGATCATTTCGTTTTCAGTGACCTCAATCACCACCTGCTCCGGCTGTAAACCGTGGATAAGGATCTGATCCATCAGATAATCGACGGCGCCGGGCACGTTGACCAGCGACATCGGCAGCAGGTTGATGGCAATTTTATGGTCACCGATGCCAATTTTCTCGGCCAGCGCAAAGGCGTAGGCCTTGGTCAGCAGATCAACCTCATACACTTTGTCCTGATCGATGGCGTTAAAGAACCGCTCCGGGCTCCCGCCGTCGTTGCCGCGGATCAGCGCTTCCAGCGAGGAGATTTTACCCTCGGTGGGTTGGACGATCGGCTGCAGGGCAAACTGACAGACCTGATTATCAATCAGCCCGTTGATGGATTTGCCAAAAGGGGCATGCTCCGGGGCCAGCGTCCACTTCTCCGGCCGGAAATTTGACCCGCCCAACGCTTTTTTCTGCTGGTTGATAAAAGTCTGAATAAATTTAAATACCCGATCCTCCGCCGCCAGATAATTATCCAGCTTGCTGTAGCGCAAAACGGAGGAACGCACCGATTTGGACGTCTCGATACGCAGATCGAAGAGCAGCATACCGACGTTCTCGAAGCGCCGACGCGGACCGTAGTCACGCATCAGCTCCACCACGCTGTCGTGGCGTTTGTCTTCGCGGATCTTCAGGAACAGCGTCTCAATAACCTCTTCAGACCCTTCGAGGATCTGCAGAAACTCGACACCGTCAAACAGCAAAATGCCCGTGACGTCCAGCGCGGTATTACTGTGTTTGGCCTTTTCAACAAGTGAGAGGAGGGATAAAGATTTACAGGACGGATTTAACTGGCTTTTGTAAATGAGTGTAGTCAGCACAGCCATTGTTCCCGATAGATTGTTAGGCCTTTTAAGCTATTGTGTAACATAAATTACGATCGCCGACTAATAGTATTAAAAGGATATATCAGGAAACAGGCGATTCGGCTCAAAAATAATCAACGTGAATGTTTAATTCTGGCGGAGGCGAATGTGAAATGTACCTTGCGACTGTTGCTCTGTTTACCGGTATACGCTCTGGCCGCTCCGCTGGTGCCTCCTGCCGGTTTTACCCGCCCGCTGCCCCATACCGCGTCGGGCGGCTGCGTAGCCCTGCCCGCGCCCTTTACCGCCCCGCTGACGTTGCGCAGTAAATATGAGGGATCGGACAGCGCCCGCGCCACCCTTAATCCGCAGGCCGAGCAGGCGTTTCGCGCCGCGTCTAAACCCATCGTCGGCTTTGAACGCGGGATCTCGGAGATGGTGTGGCGCTATAAGCAGAGCGGAGATCCGCATACCCTGCGCTGTATTCTGAATGGTTACGCGACATGGGCCGACGCGGAGGCCTTGCTCTCAGAAGAGACCAGCCACACCGGGCGCGCCATGCGCAAATGGGCGCTGGCAACGCTTGCCAGCAGCTGGCTGGAGCTGAAGTTTACCCCCGGGACGTCGCTTGCCGGACAGCAGGCCACCGAGCGCTGGCTGGGCCAGCTGGCGGATCGGGTGGTACGGGAGTGGGACGGCCTGCCGCTGGAGAGCACCAATAATCACAGCTACTGGGCAGCATGGGCGGTCATGGCCAGCGCCGTGGCGCTCGACCGGCGGGATTTATTCACCTGGTCATTAAAAGAGTACCGCATCGCCGCCGGACAGATTGCCGCCGACGGCACGCTGGCAAACGAACTGCGTCGCCGCGAGCGGGCGCAGGCCTATCACAATTACGCTCTGCAGCCGCTGGTGATGATCGCCAGTTTTGCCAGAGCCAATCAGGTAGATGTCATTCAGGAGAACAAGGGCGCGCTGGCGCGGCTGGCGGGGTATGTTTTGCGGCAGGACGAGTCTCATCCCGAATGGCTGGAGCCCTGGTGCGCCATGCAGCACTGCACATCAGTGACACTGTCACGCCTGGACGCCAGCCGTCCGTTGCAGGATCGCCGCCTCGGCGGCAATCTCACACTACTCTATCAGCGTTAAATCTGCGCCATCCCGCCATCCACGAACAGCTCGGTGGCATTGATAAAGCTGGCGGCATCGGAAGCGAGAAACGCCACCGCTTTAGCCACCTCTTCCGGTTCGCCAATGCGTCCCAACGGTACCGTCGACGCTAACGCATCGAACAGCCCCTGGCGCCGATCTTCCGGTACCAGCTCACCCAGCCCCGGGGTTTTAATCGGGCCTGGGCTGACCACGTTGACGCGGATCCCGCGCCCCTGTAAATCCAGCGCCCAGGAGCGGGCAAAGTTTCTCACTGCCGCCTTGCTGGCGCTGTAAACGCTGAAGTTGGCGGTGCCTTTAATGGAGACGGTCGAGCCGGTGAGGATCACCGAGGAACCGGAAACCAGCAGCGGCAGCGCCTTCTGCACGGTGAAGAGCACGCCGCGCACGTTGGTGGCGAAAATGCGGTCGAAGTGTTCTTCGGTGATGGCCCCCAGCGGCAGCATATCTCCGCCGCCAGCGTTGGCAAACAGCACGTCCAGCCGCCCGGCCTGTTCAGCGATTTGCGCATACACCGCATCGAGATCGTCAAGGCGCGAGGCATCGGCGCGAATACCGATCGCCTGCCCGCCCAGGCTGGCGACGGCATTGTCCAGTTCTGCCTGATGACGACCGGTGATGTACACCTTCGCCCCCTGAGCGGCCAGCTCTTTTGCCGTTGCCAGACCGATACCGCTGGTACCACCGGTGACGAGTGCGACTTTACCTGTTAATGCTGAGTTCATGTGATTTACCTTCTGTGTTGTTGGTGTGGATGCACTCTACCGCTTGCGGGATTAGGGAAAAATCAGCAAAAATGGAAATCACTTTTTCCCACGGGGAATAATCCCCGTTTTGATGAGCGCCGCTCTATGGATCAGTTAATGGCAATGCGCGCCTTTACGCGCGTGGTAGAAACCGGCAGCTTTACCCGGGCGGCAGACTCGCTGAACATGCCCATCGCCACCTTCAGCAAACTGGTAAAAGCGCTGGAGGCGCACCTTGGCGTGCGTTTGTTGCAACGTACCACCCGACGGGTAACGCCGACGCCGGAGGGGCAGGACTATTATGAAAAAGCCCGACGGGTGCTGATTGATATCGAAGATATCGACACCTCGTTCAACGCGGTGAAACAGCAGCCGCAGGGGCATTTACGTATTGATGTGGGGGGCTCGACGGCGCGGGACGTGCTGATCCCGGTGCTGCCGGATTTTATGCGCCGTTATCCCGACATCCGCATCGACCTGGGCGTGGCGGACCGGCCGGTGGATTTAATCAGCGGCAATGTGGACTGCGTGATCCGCGGCGGCGCGCTGGGGGACTCTTCCCTGATTGCCCGGCATATCGGCAATGCAGAGATGGTCACCTGCGCCACGCCGGGCTATCTGAAACAGCACGGGATCCCCGCCTACCCGGAGGAGCTGCGGAACGGTCATAAGCTGGTGAGCTATCTCTCGCCGGCTAACGGTCGCGCGGTGCCGTTTCGCTTTACGCACGACGATGAGGTTCGCGAAATCAACCTGCGGCACCATATTGGCGTCAACGAGAGCAACGCGCACCTGGCGGCGGCGGTTGCCGGAATGGGGATCATCCAGACCTTTCGGTATTCGGTAGGGGCGATGCTGGAGGCAGGCACGCTGGTGGAAATTCTGGTGAAATGGCGGCCGCCGGACTACCCGTTTTACGTGGTATATCCGCAAAACCGGCATGTGACGCAGCGGTTAAGGGTGTTTATCGCCTGGCTGGCAGAGGTCTTTCCTGAAGCGGTGAAGGGATAGCCGGGCGCAAGGCCCGGCGGAAGGATCAGTTCAGGGTATAGTCGAGGGTGATTTCAGCTTTCAGCACCTGCGACACCGGACAACCGGCTTTGGCCTTCTGAATAATGCCGTCAAACTGCTGCGGGTCAATGCCCGGCACGGTCACTTTGCTCTGCAACGCAATTTTGCTGATGGCAAAGCCGCTGTCGGTTTTATCCAGCGACACATCCGCAGTAGTGTCGATGGAATCGGCGGTATAGCCCGCCTCGCCCAGCATCAATGAAAGCGCCATTGAGAAGCAGGCCGCATGCGCTGCGCCAATCAGCTCTTCCGGGTTGGTGCCCTTTTCCCCTTCGAAGCGGGTATTAAAGCCGTAAGGTTGCTGATTAAGGACGCCGCTTTCGGTGGAAACTGTCCCTTTACCGCGTTTAATATCGCCAGACCAGTGCGCCGAACCGTGCTTGTGAATTGTCATAAATTGTTCTCCTTTTGGCATACAAGGCGTTAAGTATAGAAGAGAGATCGGGCTTTGCGGCAAAGACGGAACAGTCTCACCCCATTGTGCAAATATTCACCCGCTGCCAGCCTGCTATATTTTAATATTTGCTAAGGAGAGAAGAATGAATTTACCCGTCAGAGGCATCGATCACATCGGTATTACCGTACCGGACATTAATCAGGCCACGCTATTTTTTGAACAGGCGTTTAACGCGAAAGAAATATATCGTTCCGTGGAACCCGGAGACGGTAATATTGATCCCGACGCCCAGCAAAAGACGTTGCGCTTATTCCCGGGCACGGAAGTGCGCGCTATTCGAATGCTGGCCATGCCCCACGGGCCCGGGGTTGAGCTGTTCGAAATGCACGGCCCGGAGCAGCAGTCCCCGGCCAGAGCAAGCGACTTCGGTCTTCAGCACTTTGCCGTCTATGTCGATGATTTTTCACAGGCGATAAAACGCTTTACCGCGGCGGGTGGCGAGATATTTACCGAGCCAAAAGCGCTCTCGTTCCCGGCAGAACAGGGAGAAGGCAACGTCTTTTGCTACGGCAAAACGCCCTGGGGCAGCGTCATTGAATTGATATCCTGGCCCTCCCCCATGCCTTATGAAAAATACACGCCTCTGCGTCGCTGGAAGCCATGATATATCCATGAAAGTGCTGTGATTATGATATTTTTATTTCCAGGACGAGTCTTAGACACAGCGCTAAAAAAGTTTGCCATTCTGAATGTGCATTTCGTTACTGCGAACCGGAACATTAGACAGAAAACGACACGGAGGCACTATGTTTACTTATACTTCAGCAACCACACCATCCGCACAGCCGGAGCTGGTAAATGCAATTGCACAGGGTTTACGCGCAGAACTGGGCGCTGTCACCGAAGATGACATTTTGATGGAACTCACCAAGTGGGTTGAGGCCTCAGACAATGACATCCTCAGTGACATCTACCAGCAGACCATTAACTACGTCGTCAGCGGTCAGCACGCCAGTTTCTAAAAACCTGCTATGCTGGATCTGCAACCTTAGGGGTTACATTTCGTTCGCCTTATCACTATCAACAGGAATGAGGAGTTAATATGAAATCGAACCGTCAGGCACGCCATATCCTGGGACTGAACTACAAACTCTCGAACCAGCGTAAAGTGGTGATTGAGGGCGACAGCGAAACGCAGGTCACCCACGCTACCGGCAGAAAACGCCACGAACCTAAGTAAGTTCGCTAAAGCATACCTGACACCACCGGCTACTCCGGTGGTGTTTTTGTTTGTATGTTGCGGTTTTTAACATTGACCTCCTTTATACTACCCGCCTGACATCCCCTGCGGGCACGACAGCGACAATGATCAACACCAGTGCCAGGGACGGATTTCCAAAAATTAAGTGAGTGACATGGACAACAAAGCAACCCGACATCGTTCCCTTTACATCCCTTACGCCGGGCCGGTTCTGCTGGAGTTCCCCCTGCTGAACAAGGGCAGCGCCTTCAGCATGGAAGAGCGTAGCAACTTCAACCTGCTGGGCCTGCTGCCGGAAGTGGTGGAAACCATCGAAGAACAGGCCGAGCGTGCGTGGATCCAGTACCAGGGCTTCAAAACCGAAATCGATAAGCACATCTATCTGCGCAATATCCAGGACACCAACGAAACCCTCTTCTATCGACTGGTGCAAAACCATCTCGATGAGATGATGCCGGTGATCTACACCCCGACCGTTGGGGCCGCCTGCGAACGCTTCTCCGAAATTTACCGTCGCTCCCGCGGCGTGTTTATCTCCTATCAGAACCGCCACCAAATGGATGACATTCTGCAGAACGTGTCAAACCACAACATCAAGGTGATTGTGGTGACCGACGGGGAGCGTATTCTCGGTCTGGGCGACCAGGGGATCGGCGGAATGGGCATCCCGATCGGCAAGCTGTCGCTGTACACCGCCTGCGGTGGCATCAGCCCGGCCTACACCCTGCCGGTGGTGCTGGATGTCGGCACTAACAACCAGCAGCTGCTCAACGACCCGCTGTATATGGGCTGGCGCCACCCACGCATCACCGACGACGAGTATTACCAGTTCGTGGATGACTTTATCCAGGCGGTAAAACACCGCTGGCCGGACGTATTGCTGCAGTTTGAAGACTTCGCCCAGAAAAACGCGATGCCGCTGCTGAACCGCTATCGCGACGAAATCTGCTCCTTTAACGACGACATTCAGGGCACCGCGGCGGTCACCGTCGGCACCCTGATTGCCGCCAGCCGCGCGGCGGGCAACCAGTTAAGCTATCAGAAGATCGTCTTCCTCGGCGCCGGTTCCGCCGGGTGCGGTATTGCCGAGCAGATCATCGCCCAGACCCAGCGGGAAGGGTTAAGCGAAGAGCTGGCCCGCTCGCGCGTCTTTATGGTGGACCGCTTCGGCCTGCTGACCGACGCCATGCCGAACCTGCTGCCGTTCCAGACCAAACTGGTGCAAAAGCGCGAGAACCTGAAAAACTGGGATACCGACAACGAAGTGCTCTCCCTGCTGGACGTGGTGCGCAACGTCAAACCGGATATTCTGATCGGCGTCTCCGGACAGACCGGGCTGTTCACCGAAGAGATCATCCGCGAGATGCATAAATACTGCGCTCGCCCCATCGTGATGCCGTTGTCGAACCCGACTTCACGTGTGGAAGCTACCCCGCAGGACATCATCGCCTGGACCGAAGGCAATGCGCTGGTTGCCACCGGTAGCCCGTTCTCCCCGGTGGTATGGAAGGATAAAACCTACCCGATTGCCCAGTGTAACAACTCCTATATCTTCCCGGGGATTGGCCTCGGGGTGATCGCCTCAGGAGCCTCGCGCATTACCGATGAGATGCTGATGTCCGCCAGCGAAACCCTGGCCAAGCATTCACCGCTGGTGAACAACGGCGAAGGGCTGGTGCTGCCGGAGCTGAAGGATATTCACGTGGTGTCGAAGGCGATTGCCTTTGCCGTAGGCAAGATGGCGCAGCAGCAAGGGGTGGCGGTGAAAACGTCTGCCGATGCGTTGCAGCAGGCGATTGATGAGAACTTCTGGCAGCCGGAATACCGCAGCTACCGCAGAACCTCAATTTAAAAAGCAAAAAGGCAACGCGAGTTGCCTTTTTTTATGTTGGTACGATCTACTTCTTCTTATTCAGCATCGCCTGTAAATCGGCAAACGGATTATAGGTTGCCGCGCCTACGTCTTTTTGCGCGTCCTCACCCGCTACCACGGTAGTGCCGTACAGATCCTCTTCCGTATATTTAGAATGCTCGTGATCGTGACAAAACAGACACAACAACTCCCAGTTACTGCCATCTTCCGGGTTATTGGTGTGGTCGTGATCGATATGGTGGACCGTTAATTCACGCAGGTTTGAATAAACAAATTCCCGCGAGCAGCGCCCACATACCCAGGGATAGATTTTGAGTGCTTTTTCGCGATAGCCGCTTTCCAGCCGCGCGTAGTTTTTGGGGATCAGAGCCATTGCTGAGATTACCTGTGACAAAAAACTAATTTTACGCCAGTACGGCCGGGAATTCACCTGCGTTCACTGCCGCAGTCCATCGTTTCTGTGAGCTGGCGCTGCGTCAGCCACCAGAACGCCAGTGCCAGCAAACTGACCATCGCCCCCAGCAAACACACTCCCTGCCATCCGAAATGGGCATACGTAAGGGTGGTACCGATCGCGCCCAGCCCACTACCGACGGTATAAAAAAGCATATAAATCCCCACCAGCCGGCTATGGGCATCCGGGCGGGTGCGAAATATCAGGCTCTGATTGGTGACGTGTAGCGCCTGGCCGCCCAGATCCAGCAGCACGATACCGATCGCCAGCGCCCAGAGTGACATATCCATCAGCGACAGCGGCCACCAGGCCAGCAGCAGCGTCAGAAGCGCCATTCCGCTGGTGCGCCCGGCATATCCCCGATCCGCCCACTGACCGGCACGCGATGCAGCCAGCGCGCCGACCACGCCCGCGAGCCCGAACGCGCCAATCATTGTGTGCGAGAAGCTATAAGGCGGCGCGCTCAGGGGCAGCACCAACGCGCTCCAGAAGATGTTAAAGACGGCGAACATCAGCAGCGCCAGCATGCCCCTCACCTGTAACACCTTCTCCTGACGCAGCAGCGTCAGCATCGAGGCTAACAGACGGGGATAAGTCAGCGCGTGAGAAGCCGGAGGCAGGACGGGCAGCCGTCGCCACAGCGGGATCGCAATCGCCAGCATCAGGAGCGCGGCACAGAAATAGACCCCGCGCCAGCCCGTCAGATCGCTGACGCCCCCGGCAAAGACCCGCGCCAGCAGCAGCCCGATAAACACCCCGCCCTGCGCCGTTCCCACCACCCGCCCCTGCTCATGAGAGGCCGCGGCGCTGGCGGCATAGGCGATCAGCCCCTGGGTCATCGCCGTCCCGAGCAGCCCGACGGCGAGCATGCCAGCCAGCAATACCGGCGCGGACTGCGCCATCCCTACCGCCGCCAGGGCGATAGTCAGAGCTAGCATTTGGATCGCCATCAGGCAGCGGCGATCCACCCTGTCACCCAGCGGCACCAGAAAAAGCAGCGCCAGCGCGCAGCCTATTTGCGTGGCAGTAATAACACCGCCGACCGCGGCCTGGCTGATGGCAAAATCCCGGGCCAGGGCGTCCAACAGCGGTTGCGCGTAATAGACATTCGCTACGCACAGGCCGCTGGCGATGGCGAAGAGCCATACCAGACTACGTGACAGACCCGCAGGTTTGGCCTCGCCCTGCAATAGCGTCATTTCTCCTTTCATGGTCTTACCCCTCTTCATTTGGTTTTAAGATAAAACCAAATGAAGGCTAGATGAGATGGTTTTAAAATGCAACCAATTGGCGTGTCTTGCTGAAATGTCCCTTCCCCGCTACACTCCCTTCATCCATCAACCTACTGAATATAAAAGGAGGCTAATTATGCTGTGCTGTGAAATCTTTGATATTTCACTTCACCTTGGTGATCGCACCTGCTCAAGCGTTATCGGTTTCGTGCTGCGATAACTTCGGCTTGAGCGAAGACACCTAAGACTGAATCCCTTCTCTCGGGCTTACCGGGTTATCGTCAGCGATGTATGACGAGGCATTTTTATGCCTGTAACTCTTGAGTAAGCAAATGAGCACATTACTGACTGCACTTTCTCTTCGTGTTGATACTGCCTTTGACACGCTGTTCAACGACCTCACCTTTAGCCTGAAAAAAGGCGACCGCATTGGTCTGCTGGGCGATAACGGCTGCGGCAAAAGTACCCTGCTGAAGATCCTCGACGGCACAGACGCCCCCCTTTCCGGGACGGTTGCGCTGGCCGGACACTGCCTGATGGCTCGGGTCGAGCAGCATCTGCCTGAATCTGTTTATCCGCTGACAATGATTGATGCGGTGCTGGCGCAACTGCCGGTGGCGGAACGTGAAAGCCTGCGCTGGCGGGCGGAAACCCTGCTGGCAGGTATGGGCTTTACCCCACAGGACACCGCCCTGCAATCAGCCACCCTCAGCGGCGGACAGCACACCCGACTGCTGCTGGCGCGGGCGCTGATTACTGAGCCGGATCTGTTGCTGCTGGATGAACCCAGCAACCACCTCGACCTGCCGACGCTGTTGTGGCTGGAGCAGTTCCTGCAAAACTGGTCCGGCAGCTTTGTGCTGGTGTCTCACGACAGACAGCTATTAGATGCCGTCACCAACGGCAGCTGGATCCTGCGCGACAAAACGCTGCACTACTTCGCCCTTCCCTGCACCCGCGCACGTCAGGCGCTGGTGGAGAAAGACGAAAGCGATGCCCTGCGCCATAAAGCTGAGCAAAAGGAGATCGACCGGGTCACCGCCAGCGCAAAACGGCTGGCGACCTGGGGCAAGGTCTACGATAACGAGGATCTGGCCCGCAAGGCCAAACAGATGGAACGTCAGGTCGAGCGCCTGAAGGAGAGCCAGACGACGCTGACAACCGGCAGTCCATGGACTCTAACCCTGCGCGGCGATGCGCTGCGTGCCGATCGGCTGCTGGAGATCGACGCCCTCGGCGTTGCGCCTGCGCCTGGCCTGCCGGCGTTATTCTCAGTAGAAAACGTCCGTCTCAAAAGCGGCGATCGGGTGGCGATTGTCGGGCGCAACGGCTGCGGAAAATCCTCCCTGATGCGGCTTATCTGGCAACAGTTTATTGCCAGCGAAATGCATGCCGGGCTGAAGATCCACCCGCGCGTAGCCACGGGGTATTACGACCAGACCCTGCATCAGCTGGCGGACGACGCCACGCTGATCGACGCTCTGGAACCGTTCGCCCCCAATCCTCAGGATCGCAAGATGGCGCTGATCTCCGCCGGATTCGCCTGGGCGAGGCACGGACAAAAGGTCAGTACGCTTAGCGGCGGGGAGCGCTCGCGGCTGCTGTTTATTGGCCTGACCCTGGCCCGCTTCAGCCTGCTGATGCTCGATGAGCCGACCAACCATCTGGATATGGAAGGTAAAGAGGCCCTGGCAGAAACGCTGCAACAGTTCGAGGGTGGCGTGCTGCTGGTCAGCCATGACCGGCAGTTAATCAGCCAGAGCTGTAACCGCTTCTGGCTGATTGAAAATGGTCAACTCAGCGAATGGCATGATGCCGACGCGGTGTTTGCCCGACTACGTGACGGCAACGGGGTCAGTGCTGTGCCGGTTCGGGCCGCACAGCAAGATGAACCAGAGGCACATGACGATCTGCTGGAACGGTTGATTATGCTGGAGACGTTGCTGGAAGAAGATCGGCTGCGTAAGCCTAAACATCAGAAGCCGCAGCTTCAGGCACAGTGGCAGGAGGAGATTGCCGCGCTGACGGCACAGCTGTAGGAAATCGCCCGGCGGGTAGCCGCCGCCGGGCCATTTTTTACTTCGGCTGATTCGTTTTCCAGGCATCCCATGCCTGTTTAATTTCCTGCTTCGCGGTGGCGGCATCGTTAAAGCCGTTCAGCTCCACCGACTTGCGCCCTTCCGACAGCTGTTTGTAGACGCGGAAGAACGACTCAAGACGCTGCTGCTCAATCTTCGGCAGATCGCTCAACTCTTTGATATCGTCATAGGTCGGGTCAATTTTGCTGGCCGGTACGGCGACAATTTTGTCGTCTTTCTCGCCGCCGTCGATCATCTTCAGCACGCCAATGGCGCGCAGTTTAATCAGGGTACCCGGGGCCATCGGCGCGCGGGTATAGAAGATCACGTCCAGCGGATCGCCATCACCCGCCAGGGATTGGGTCAGCGAGCCATAGTTTGCCGGGTAGGCCACCGGCATCGACTGGAAGCGGTCGGCCACGATAAAGCCCGTTTTGGCATCCGTTTCATACTTAATAATCCCGCCGGCCGGAATTTCGGTGACGGCGTAAAACTCTTCCGGATTATTATCAGGCTGTGGGAATTCGAGAATATTTTGTGCCTGCACAGAAGCTGACAGGAGGACGCTCACTGCGAGAAGTTTTTTTACCAGATGCATTGTCTTGTTAACTCTTCGGTTTTTAAGAAGACCACACCTTACGGTTTCGAAATGTCAGAAACATGACAGATTTACTGCAGAAATATTTACCATGCATTCATTATGGTTATTACAGCATCCGCTATCGTCGTTCCGATAAATCTGCGTTAAATGATGACATTATGTTTCACAGCCCTTGCCTCAATCATTAAAAAAATTAATCCTTAAGGAGTATGTCGCGCTGTTGGACGTCATACCTGCCTCGCAGATCCTCATTATGAAAATGGAGAAACATATGAAAGCTGCTGTCGTGACTAAAGACCATCAGGTAGAAGTGACCGAGAAAACCCTGCGCCCGCTGAAGCACGGCGAAGCGCTGCTGAAGATGGAGTGCTGTGGCGTCTGCCACACCGATCTTCACGTTAAAAACGGCGATTTTGGCGATAAAACCGGGGTGATCCTCGGCCATGAAGGCATTGGCGTGGTTAAGGAAGTCGGTCCGGGCGTCACCTCGCTGAAACCGGGCGATCGCGCAAGCGTGGCGTGGTTCTTCGAAGGCTGCGGCCATTGCGAATACTGTAACTCTGGCAATGAAACCCTGTGCCGTACCGTAAAAAACGCCGGGTACTCCGTGGACGGCGGAATGGCAGAAGAGTGCATCGTTACCGCCGATTATGCGGTAAAAGTGCCGGACGGGCTGGAGTCCGCCGCCGCCAGCAGCATTACCTGCGCCGGGGTGACCACCTATAAAGCGGTGAAAGTGTCAGAGATCAAACCCGGCCAGTGGATTGCAATTTATGGCCTGGGCGGGCTGGGTAACCTGGCGCTGCAATATGCCAAAAACGTTTTCAACGCCAAAGTGATCGCCGTTGACGTAAACGATGAGCAGCTGAAGCTGGCGACCAGCATGGGCGCCGATCTGGTCGTCAACTCCCGCAGCGACGATGCCGCGAAATTCATTCAGGAAAAAACCGGCGGCGCCCACGCTGCGGTAGTGACGGCAGTGGCGAAAGTGGCCTTTAACTCGGCGGTGGATGCGGTTCGTGCCGGTGGCCGGGTGGTGGCGGTCGGTCTGCCGCCTGAGGCGATGAGTCTCGATATTCCGCGTCTGGTGCTGGATGGCATTCAGGTCGTGGGCTCGCTGGTCGGCACCCGCCAGGATCTGACCGAAGCCTTCCAGTTTGCCGCCGAAGGCAAGGTTGTGCCGAAAGTGGCGCTGCGTCCGCTGGGCGATATCAACGCCATCTTCAAAGAGATGGAGCAAGGCCAGATTCGCGGCCGTATGGTGATTGATTTCCGTTCGTAACCTTGTTCCCTCTCTCTTGAGGGAGAGGGTCAGGATGAGGGGGAACGGGCCGCACTCCCCTGTAACACTGCATGCCCGGCGGCGCTACGCTTGCCGGGCCTACGAATTCCGCCGATCCGCAATCCACTCCTGCACCTCAATCTGAAAAGTATCCGGTGCCTTACGGTACATTTTGCGCGCCAGGTCGAGAATGGTATGCCGCGCCAGCTCCTCTTCCATCCGCTGCTGGGCGCTGTCCATCACCGAGCGCACGCCGCACGGTCCGTCGCAGACCCAGGCCGGAGGCGTTTCGTCGAACACCGCCAGCCGCTGACGCACTTCACGACACTCAAACGTATTTTTCTCGCCATCAATGGCGTGGGCCACATCCAGCACGGTGATCAGTTCCGCAGGCCGCGCCAGCCGAAAACCGCCGCCCTTTCCTTCAGTGCTGCTCACCAGCCCGGCGCGCGACAGACGCGTGAAAATCTTGCCCAGATAGTCGTAAGGCACGCCCTGTAGTGCTGCCATCTCCCTGACGCTCATCTCGCGGTCGTTCCCTTTCGCATCCACCATGGTCATCAGGCTATGAATGCCGTACTCCACGCCGGAACTGTAAAAAGCCATGCTTAACTCCGAAGTTATTATTCCGGGTCATTATAGCCGCGTTTCGTAAAAGAAAGACAGTCACAATCCTCTCTTCATCTAACCCTCTGTTTTTACGGTGCCCGGTTATTTAACTCAGAAAGATGTTGTCGCAGTTAACTACGACAAGTATAGTTGTAGTCACGTCGGCCACGGGGCCTGATAAGAAAAAGGATCGAAGATGAAGAAGCAAATTTTAATTGTGGGCAGCGGTTTTGCGGGAATGTGGGCTGCGGTAAGCGCCGCGCGCCTGGCCGATGTTACGGGCAGTGACGACCTGCAGATCAGCGTCCTGGCGCCCCGTCCGGAGCTGCGGATCCGTCCGCGCTTTTATGAAGAGCAGGTCGCGGGCTTTGCTGCCCCGTTAAGCGAGCTTTTTGCTGAGTTGAACATTCACTTTATTGCTGGATCCGCTGAACGTATTGATGCGAAGCAGAAAAGTGTCTGGTATCGCGACAGCCAGGGCAACGTGACGCTGGCCGCTTACGACCGTCTGATCGTGGCGACCGGCAGCCAGACCCGACGCCCTGCCATTGCCGGTCTGGCCGAATTTGCCTTTGATATCGACCAGCTGGAATCCGCACAGATTTTTGAAAATCACCTCGATTCACTGGCCCTACGCCCTTCTACGCCGGAACGCAACACCCTGGTAGTGTGCGGAGGCGGTTTTACCGGCATTGAACTGGCGACCGAACTCCCTGCCCGTCTGCGGGCCCGTTTCGGCGAAAATACGCAGACTAAAATTATCGTAGTTGAGCGCGGCGCAGTAATTGGCGGGCGTTACAGTGAAGAGCTGCGCAATACAATTGAAGAAGCGAGCAATGAACTGGGCGTGGAGTGGCGGCTAAACAGTGAGATCAAAGCTATTGATGCTACAGGCGTAACGCTGAAAAACGGCGAGCGCATCGCTGCCGCCACCGTCGTCTGGACGGCAGGCGTGGAAGCGCATCCCCTCAGCCAGCAGATTGCGGGCGAACGCGACGGCCAGGGACGCTTAATCGTCAACGAGAGCCTGCAGGTACCTGCCCATCCAGAGGTCTATGCCACCGGAGATATGGCCCATGCCCGCACCGACGATCTCGGCAACACGGCGCTAATGACCTGCCAACACGCCATCCAGTTGGGCAAGTTTGCCGGGCACAACGCCGCCGCCAGCCTGCTGGACGTGGCCCCCTATCCCTATCGTCAGGTGAACTATGTCACCTGTCTCGATCTAGGCGGCTGGGGCGCGGTCTACAGCGAGGGGTGGGACCAGAAAGTGAAATGCGTGCGCGACGAGGCGAAGAAAATCAAAATCGCCATCACCAACGAACTGATCTACCCGCCCGCAGCAGACCGCGCCATGGCCTTTGCCGCCGCCGATCCGCTGGCGAAATTTGTCTAGAGACGACTCACCGCGCCCCCGCCGGCGCGGTTTTTTATTGCCATTTTCCGCAAATCCTTAGCTCAATTCCTTGGTTCCTTTCTTTTCTGCCCCGCCCGAAGATGCATTCGACGCTAACAAGAAAAAACATAAGGAATTCACCATGCAAACCCCATTTTGCCTGCCGCTGTTGACGGCGCTCATTCTTGCGACGACGGCGGCGTATGCTGCCGATACCCCGGTTAAAGGCGGCACGCTGGTCTATCTGGAGCAACAGGCTCACACCAATCTCTATCCCCCGGCGGGCGGGTTTTACCCCAACGGCGGGATCCTGAACCAGATCACCGACAAACTCACCTGGCAGAACCCTAAGACCCTGGAAGTGGAGCCGTGGATCGCCGAGAGCTGGAGCACCAATGCCGATAAAACCGAATACACCTTTAAGCTCCGCCCCGGCGTGACCTTCTCCGACGGCACACCGCTGGACGCGAACGCAGTGGCGAAGAACTTTGATACCTACGGCAAAGGCAACAAGGCCCAGCGCCTGCCGGTATCGGAAGTGATCAACAACTACGACCGCAGCGAAGTGATCGACCCGCAGACCGTGAAGTTCTACTTCAAAAAGCCGTCCCCGGGCTTCCTGCAGGGCACTGCTACTATCGGCTCGGGTCTGGTCTCCCTGAGCACGTTACAACGTAACTTTGAAGAGTTGGGTGATGCCCGACATATCATCGGTTCCGGTCCGTTCGTGGTGAAAGACGAAAAGCTGGGCCGGGAGGTGCACCTTCTGGCGCGGAAAGACTACGCCTGGGGCCCGAAAAACCTCGCCCAACAGGGCCCGGCGAACCTGGACGGCATCACTTATCTGGTGACCCCGGAGGACAGCGTTCGCGTCGGCGCACTGCTGGCCGGACAGGCCGACTTTATCCGCCAGGTGCAGGCCTATGACGAAAAACAGGCCACCGATCAGGGATACCACATCTACGCCGCCCCCACCCGCGGGGTAAACGACAGCATCAGCTTCCGCCCGGATAATCCGCTGGTAGCCGACATCCGGGTGCGCCAGGCGCTGCTGCACGCCACCAACGCGAAGCAGGTGGTTGAGACCCTGTTCTCGCCTAACTATCCGCAGGCCAAATCGGTCATAGCCGACTCCGCCGCGGGCTATGTCGATCTCAGCGACAAGCTGACCTTCGACCCGGCCAAAGCCAGCAGCCTGCTGGATGAGGCGGGCTGGAAAGCGGGCAGCGACGGCATCCGCGCCAAAGACGGCCAGCGTCTGGCCCTGACTATCTATGAATCCCTGCCGCAGCCGCAGAATAAAGAGGTATTGCAGCTGGTGGCCCAGCAGTGGCGTCAGGTGGGCGTCGCCCTCAACGTGAAGGCCGGTGATGCCGGAAGCCACGTTCTCGACAACCTCGACCCGCTGAAGACCCCACTCACCGTCTCGGAAGTGGGCCGCGCCGACCCGGACGTGGTGAAGAGCATGTTCTACCCGAATAACCGCGACGCCCTACTGCAAAAAGGCGGCTCCAGCGACAAGGTGAACAGCTTCCGCGACGACAAGCTCAACGAGCTGCTGGTGAATATCTCCGCCGAAGTGGACCCGCAGAAACGCCTCCAGCTTACCGGCGATGCCCAGCGCTATCTGCTGGATAACGCCTACGTGATCCCAATCTTCGAAGAGCCGCAGGTGTTTGCCGGTGCGCCCTGGTTAAAAGGGGTGAGTTTTGAAGCGGTCGGTCGCCCGTCGTTCTACGGCGCGTGGATCGAGAAACATTAAGGAGTCGACGATGAGCCACTATCTGCTGCGACGGGCCGGGCTGGGGCTGCTGGTGTTATGGGCGGCATTCACCCTGTCGTTTGTGCTGCTCCAGGTACTGCCGGGGGATGCGGTGCTGATCAAGTTCCAGAACCCGGATCTCGGTCTGAGTCCGGCGCAAATCGAAGAGATGCGCATCGCCTACGGGGCCGACAGCCCGCTGTGGCAACAGTATCTGCACACCCTCGGGGCGATGCTGCGCGGCGATTTTGGCTTCTCGGTGCAGGCGGGCGTGGCGGTGAGCGAGCTGATTGCCACTAATCTGCCGGACACCTTAAGCCTGGCGTTGCCCGCCTTTGCGCTGGCGGTGGTGCTGGCCTTCTCCCTGGCGCTGGCCTCGCGCCTGCCGGGGCTGCGCTGGTTAAGCAACGCCATTCAGTCCCTGCCGGTGTTGTTTATCTCCCTGCCGACCTTCTGGCTGGGGATTGCCCTGATTCAGCTGTTCTCGTTCCAGCTGCGGCTGATCCCGGTGATTAACCCGACCCCGCTGCAGGGGCTGATCCTGCCGATTGTCACCGTCGCCATTCCCATCTCCGCCCCGCTGGCGCAGATCCTGATGCGCAGTCTGGATCAGGTGGCCGCCCAGCCGTTCGTTGCCGTGGCGCGGGCCAAAGGGCTGAGTGAAACCGCGGTCCTCTGGCGGCACGTCACGGGCAATGCCCTGCTGCCGGTGCTGAACATCGCCGGGCTGCTGCTGGGCGAACTGATTGCCGGGGCGCTGATCACCGAAACCGTGTTCGGCCGCAGCGGGCTGGGGCTGCTGACCCAGCAGGCGGTGAACAACCAGGATATCGCCGTGCTACAGGCGGTGGTGATGATTTCCGCCCTCGGCTTTGTGCTGATTAACCTGCTGGTGGATCTGCTGATGCCGCTGTTCGATCCCCGCCTGCAAACCGTTACCGGAGGTGCTGCATGAGCCTTGTTGATTATGCTGCTGCGGCGCGCAAGCGCATCCCGGCCTGGCGCGGATGGCGCTGGCAGCCTGGACTGTGGCTGGCGTACGCCATTATTGCCGCTGCCGCCCTGGCGGCCATCGCGCCGGGGCTGTTTACCCACTACAGCCCGATTGAAGGCATTGCCGGGGCGCAGCGGCTGGCACCCCAGGCTGACTACTGGCTCGGTACCGACCAGTTGGGTCGTGATGTCTATACCCGCATCATCTATGGCGCCTCGCACTCCCTGAGCGCCGCGCTGGTGGCGGTGGCGATGGGGCTGTTTATTGGCACCGCCATCGGCGTGATTGCCGGGGCCTTTGCCGGACGGGTGGAGTCAGTGCTGATGCGGCTGGTGGACGTTCTGCTCGCCATCCCCTCGCTGCTGCTGTCGCTGACGGTAATTATTCTTCTGGGCTTTGGCACGGTGAATGCCGCCATTGCCGTTGGGGTGGCGTCGATCGCCAGCTTTGCCCGCCTGGCGCGCGGTGAAGTGGTGCGCATTCGCCATAGCGATTATGTCGAAGCGGCGTTTGGCAGCGGCGGCACCTTCTGGACGGTGCTGTGGCGCCACATTCTGCCCAATTCGCTAACCGCGGTGCTGGCCTTTGCCACGTTGCAGTTTGGTCAGGCGATCCTGGCCCTCTCGACCCTTAGCTTCCTGGGCTACGGCACCCCGCCGCCGATCCCGGAATGGGGCTTGCTGATTGCCGAAGGACGTAACTATCTCTCAACCGCCTGGTGGTTAACCACCTTCCCCGGCCTGGTGGTCATTGCCGTGGTGCTGGCGACCAACCGTATCAGCCGTCAGTTAAGCGGAGGCCGTTCATGACCGTATTATCTGTTGAAAACCTGACCCTCAGCTACCGCACGGGGCGGGAGTGGCGCGAGGTAGTACATAACGTCAGCTTTACCCTCGGGCGCGGCGAGTTGCTGGCCTTTGTCGGCGAGTCCGGCTCCGGGAAAACCACCACTGCCCAGGCGATCATTGGCCTGCTGGCGGACAACGCCCGCCGCGACGCTGGCAGCATCCGTCTGAACGGGGAAGATCTCAGCCAGTGGTCGGCGAAGCGGCTCGACAGCCTGCGCGGCGCGCGCATCAGCCTGGTGCCGCAGGATCCGGGTAACTCCCTCAATCCGGTAAAAACTGTTGGCGCACAGGTGGGTGAAATCCTGCGTCTGCATCAGAAGATCGGTAAGGCCGAGTGCGATAATCAGGTGCTGGCCCTGCTGACTAAAGTGGGCCTCAGCCACCCGGAGCAGCGGATGAAGCAGTTTCCGCATCAGCTTTCCGGCGGCATGAAGCAGCGGGTATTGATTGCTATCGCTATCGCCCTGCGCCCGGACGTCATCATCGCCGATGAGCCCACCAGCGCGCTGGACGTGACGGTGCAGAAACGCATTCTCGATCTGCTGGACGTGCTGCGCCGCGAATCCGGCACCGCGGTGCTGTTCGTCACCCACGACCTGGCCCTGGCGGCCCAGCGGGCCGACCGGCTGCTGGTGTTCCGTAACGGCGAGGTGCAGGAGCATGGTGCCACCGCCGACGTGGTACGGGCCCCGCAGCACGCCTACACCCGCCAGCTGCTGAGCGATCTGAACGGACAGCGGTTAACTATCGCCCCGGTATCGGGTCGTCCGCTGGCCTCTCCGGCTATTCGCGCCGAGGGGATCAGCAAACGCTTTGCGCTGGGCAAAGGCCATCAGTTGCAGGCTCTGGATGGGGTTAGCTTTGCCGTTCTGCGCGGCAGCACCCACGCGCTGGTTGGCGAGTCGGGCTCGGGTAAAACCACCCTAGCCCGTATTCTGCTGGGCTTTGAGCAGGCCGACAGCGGCCAGGTGATTATCGATGATATCGACGCCACCACCCTGAGCCATGAAGCGCGTCGCCAGCTGCGGCAGAAGATCCAGTTCGTTTACCAGAACCCCTTTGCCTCGCTAGATCCGCGCCAGACGCTGTTTGAGATCATCGAAGAGCCGCTGAAGAATTTCGCTCCGGTCAGCAAGGCCGAACGCGCCGCCCGGGTGGAGAGCGTCACCCGGCGGGTGGCGTTGCCGCCGGAGCTGTTAACCCGCACCGCGCGGGAACTCTCGGGCGGACAGCGGCAGCGCGTGGCCATTGCCCGGGCCCTGATCCTCGAGCCGACCATTCTGGTGCTGGACGAGGCCACTTCGGCGCTGGACGTCACCGTGCAGGCGCAGATCCTCGCCCTGCTCCAGCAGCTGCAACAGCAGCTGGGCCTGACCTATCTGTTTATCACTCACGATCTGGCGACGGTGCGGCGCATTGCCCACAGCGTTACCGTGCTGCGCAGCGGTCAGGTCGTTGAGCATGGCGCAGTCGAGTCGCTGTTCGCCTCGCCGCAAAACGACTACACCCGCGAGCTGATCGACGCCATTCCCCACTTTTCACAGAAGGAGTACGCATGACGCGTAAACGCCTGGGTTTCTTCACCCGCCTGCTGGACGATGCGCCAGCCCTGGAACGCTATCGCCTGGCAACAGAGCAGATCCGCCATGCCGAACGCTACGGTTTTGACACGGCATGGATCGCGCAGCACCACTTCCACGAGCATGAGGGCGGCCTGCCGTCGCCGCTGGTGTTCCTCGCCCATGTGGCGGCGTTCACCACCCGCATTCGCCTCGGCACGGCCATTATCACCCTGCCGCTGGAGAACCCGCTACGGGTAGCGGAGGACACGGCGGTGCTGGACCTCTTATCCGACGGACGGCTGGAGGTGGGGTTTGGTTCCGGCGGCACGCCGACCTCGTTTTTGCCGTTCGGGCTGACCATTAACGAACGGGCGGCGACCTTCGCCGATCACCTGCACCTGATCCACAGCGCCTGGCGCGGGGATTCGCTGACCCATCCCGATAACCATCTCTATCCGCCCGCCCCAGGACTGACGGAGCGGGTGTGGATCGCGACTTTTTCAGTCGAGGGGGCGGTGCGTGCCGCGCAGCAGGGCCACGGGCTGATGCTCTCCCGCACCCAGCCGCGCCCGGCGGACAATCTTCTGTTGCCGCTGGATGCGATCCAGAACCCGATTATCGACGCCTATCTTGACGCCCTTCCGTCCGGCGTGGCCCCGCGCATTCTGGCTTCGCGTACCGCATTTGTCGCCGACAGCGATGCATATGCGCTGAAGGTGGCCGAACCGGGTCTGACCCGTCAGGCGCAGCAGCATCAGGCTGCCGGGCACGCCCTGATCGGTGACACCGTCACGGATCACGTTCGCCAGTTCGATGCCCATATCGGCGCGCCGCAGACGGTCCTCGCCTCGCTGGCGCAGGATTCGGTCCTGGCGCGCGCTACCGACATTTCGTTCCAGGTGCATTCGGTTGAGCCGTCGCATCAGGACACCTTGCGTTCCATTGAGTTAATCGCAGAGCAGATCGCCCCTCATCTTTTATAAGGAGTCACCATGGCTTTAAGTCAGGATATTCTCGCCGGGCTGGCGGAGATTGCCCCGGGTTCCCCGCTGGAACAGGCACGACTCACCCGCGAGGCGGCAACGCGTCACGCTCAGGGGAGTTACGAAACGTTATTCAGTCAGCAGGATGCCGACTTTGCGCTGGACGAACGCTTTGCCGTGGCGGCAAAAGTGGCGAAATGGCACAACGCCGACGCACTGGCGGCCCACTATGCCGGGTTTGGTCTGGCCGACCCGACCTCAGTGCGCCTGACCCCCGCCCTGGCCTTTGCCCGGTTGCTGACCTTCTCGCCGGTCCAGGCCACCCCGGGGGCGATCAATGCGCTCACCCTGGCGGGCTGGAGCAAAGAAGGTATTGTGACCCTGGCGCAGCTGATTGCCTTTGTCAGTTTCCAGAGTCGCCTGCTCGTTGGGCTGCGTCTTCTTAATGACAAAACGGTGGCGGCAAGCGATGTCCCCGTTGTGGCGGGCCACTGGCACACCGTGCCTTTGACCAAAAATGGTAAAGCCGCGCCGGTCGAATTTACCCAGCTGGAGCTGGGCTGGGAGCCGTGGCTGACACCCAAACCGCTGGCGGAATTTACCGCCGATGAACAGGCGATCCTCGCCAAATTCGGCCATACCGACTCGGACTATTTCCGCCTGCTGGGGCGCAATCTGCCGGTGCTGGAGCAGCGAACGCTCACCGATAAAGGGATTTTCTATACCCCTGGTGGGCTGTCTCGTGCGGAGCGAGAGTTGGCCGCCGCGGTGACCAGCAAGGTGAATGGGTGCATTTACTGCGCCTCTGTCCATGCGCGTAAGGCCAGCCAGCTGTCGAAAGATGATGATGCCGTGGAAAGGCTGCTGGCGGTAGAGCCGGGACAGTCCCTGAGCAGCGGGCAGTCGCCACGCTGGCAGGCGGGGATTGATTTTGCCGCCGCGCTGTCGGTGACGCCGCCGGCGGTAACGCCGGGGCATCTGGCCGAGCTGGAACGTCAGGGGCTGGATACCCTGGCCCAGCTGGATCTGGTGCAGTCAGCGGCGTTCTTCGCCTGGGCTAACCGGCTGATGTTGACTCTGGGTGAACCGTCTTTGCCGTGAGCGCTTTATGCCGGGTGGCGCTGCGCTTACCCGGCATACAAAACCGCGGGTTTATGGAACCGTAGGCCCGCGCAAGCGCAGCGCCGCCGGGCAACCAGCACGCTCGTTGCTCAGGCTAACGCCTGTGCGTCAGCCTGCCCCCGACGGGATTTCAGATACCCGTATATCAACAGCGACGACATCGCGCAGAACGACAGCACCGCCGCAGGCAGAGTCACGTAGCTCCAGCTAAAGCCCAGGGTGATCATCATCCCGCCAAAGTACGCGCCAATGGCGCTGCCGAGGTTAAACGCCACCTGGCCCCCAGCCGCTCCAAGCATCTCCCCGCCCTGCGCATTTTGCAGGAGCAGGATCTGCAGCGGAGCCGACAGCGCAAACAGACCGGCGCAACAGATAAAGCCCATCACCAGCGAGGCCGCAGGCAGCCCGCCAAAGGCAAACAACAGCAGCAGCGACAGGACAATCACCAGATCGGTTATCGCCGCAATCCGCAACGGGCTGTAGCGCCCGGAGAGCTTGCCGCTGAACAGGTTCCCCAGCACCATGCCGAGCCCCATCAGCATCATGATCGCGGTCATCACCCCTTCGGAAAAGCCCGACACGTTGATCATGAACGGCTTCACAAAGCTGAACCAGGCGAAGACGCCGGCGTTGCCAAACATGGTGGCGGCGAAGATAAACCACGGTTCCGGCTTTTTCAGAAAGTGAAACTGCTCACTCAGGCGAAGCTGCGTTTTATCAAAGGTCTGCGGTACCCAGAGGACAACTGACAGCATTACCAACAGGTTAAACGCGGCGATCAGGAAGAAGGTGTAGCGCCAGCTAAACTGATGCCCCAGCCAGGTGCCGAGCGGCACGCCCGCAAGGTTAGCCACCGTCATCCCGGCGATCATCCCCGCTACCGCTACCGTCACTTTGCCCGGCGGCGCTATGCGCGAGAGGATGATGGTGCCGACACCGAAGAACGCGCCGTGCGGAAAGCCGGAGACCAGCCGCCCAATTGCCAGCATGGTGTAGGAGGTGGAGAAGGTAAAAATCGCATTGCCAACGAGGCACAGCGTCACCAGGAACAGCAGGATCGACTTTAAGGAGAACTTACTGGAAAAGAGCGCGACGATCGGCGCCCCTATCACCACCCCGAAGGCGTAAAACGAAATCATATTTCCGGCGGAGGGAATCGTAATGCCTACATCACGCGCCAGCTCGGTTAACACACCCATAATGCCGAATTCGGCCATGCCCAGGCCAAAGGTACCAAGTGCTAACGAAAACACCGTCTTTTTCATACCACAACCACTTGTTAAAAAATTGCAACAGCCATTATCGACCAATCTTGTATGGTGAGCCAGTTCAAATCGCGCCGCTGGCCGATTCCTCCATCAATTCGGCCAGGCGGTGAATATTTTCCGCCAGGGTGCTCAGCCCTGATTACACTTCAAAGTGTTATGTCTCACCGTACCGTCAGACCTCCCGTAAAGGAACGCATCATGGCAGATAAAGAAAAGAAGAAAAGCAAACCCGTTGCGAAGAGCGCCCCTCCCGTCCCGCTTAAGCGTAAGGAGTACGAACAAGAGCTGCATCGCCTGCATGTAGAGCTGGTTAAGTTGCAGCGCTGGGTGGTGAGCAAGGGCCTGAAAGTGTGCGTCGTCTTTGAAGGACGCGATGGCGCAGGTAAAGGGGGCACTATCAAGGCCCTGACCGAACGCGTCAGTCCGCGCGTATTCCGGGTGGTCGCGCTGCCGGCCCCCACCGAGAAAGAGAAAAGTCAGCTCTACTTCCAGCGCTATGTGCCGCATCTGCCGTCAGCAGGTGAAATCGTGATTTTCGACCGCAGCTGGTACAACCGTGCGGGCGTGGAGCGCGTGATGGGCTTCTGTACCGAGGAACAGGTCGAGAAGTTTCTCGACGGTGCGCCTATCATCGAAAAGGCGATGGTCAATGCGGGCATTATTCTGATCAAATACTGGCTGGAAGTGACGCCCAAAGAGCAGGAGCGCCGTCTGCGCGACCGCATCAACGACGGGCGCAAAACCTGGAAGCTGTCGCCAATGGACGTTAAATCCTTTAACCGCTGGGATGAGTACACCGAGGCGCGCGATGCGATGTTTGCGGCCACCGATACCGCCTGGGCCCCATGGTTTGTCGCCCGCTCCGAGGATAAAAAGCGCGTGCGGCTGAATATTATCTCTCACCTGCTGACGCAGATTCCTTATAAAGACCTGCCGGAAGAAGAGGTTAAATTACCGAAACGTAAAATTGGCAAAATTAAACCAACCGCATATCCGTTCCGTTATATTGACGAGAAGTTCTGATTTTTACCACCCTCCTGATTATTTATCGGGAGGGTGATTCACAATAACCCTGTCTGTTTTCAGCCTGTTACTTTGGTCTGGAAGCGTGCTCGCAATTCCTGAATTACCAGGCGGAACGGTATTGTTTTTTATTGTTGGCGATTGATAATGACTGCACCAGAACAGGAGAACGAATAATGAAAATGGCCATCAAAGAAAAGAGCGCAGGTAAGGATCATTTAACTGGCGTCCCCCCACGCCCCGTATTAACAGCAGAGGAGCGCATCGAGCAACACAAGCGTGATAAGGAATTCATGCGCATAATGAATGAAATTGTAGCAGAACATGGAATGTTAACAGATGATGAATTTTTCAGGGTGCTCTGATGACCAAACAATTTAATGTTTATCGGAATACATCGACTAATACGAGGAACTTGTTGCCATATTACGTCGTTGTGCAAAACGACCATTATGACGATCTTAGTACGCGCATTATTATGCCATTAATGAGACACCATAAAATACCTCGATGGTACAGTCACATCGCCCCACAAGTGAATATTGAGTTTGATACTTTAAATATTTATGCTCCGATGATAAGTCATATTGATAAATCCCAGATCAAACCCAAGGATTTTATTTGTCATCTCAATACAGCCAGGAGAGATATCGTCGCCACCATCGACGCATTGTTCACCAACACCTGACCTCCCAAAATACCCGCTCCGAAACACCGTCCGGAGCGGGGGGAACTCATTTTATCCCTTCACGATTCTCTTTCTGCGCTTCCAGTCGCTCCACGTCCCGGTACCAGCGCGGATGGTGCTTCTGCGCCCAGCGGCGGCTCACCTTCCCTTCAATCATCCCTTTAATCGAGCCTTTGACCCAGAACGCCATATACATATGGATCAGGATGGCGTGGATCAAAATAATGGCCGAGGTCGCGTGGATCAGCAGGCTATAGCGCACCACCTGCATCGGGAAATACTGGGCAAAGTACGGACGCCAGATAATGACCCCGGTCACCAGCAGCACAAAAATCATGCTCATGATGGTCCAGAACATCATCTTCTGTCCGGCGTTGTACTTGCCCACTTTCGCGACTTTGTGCTCGTTGCCTTTCAGCACCTCAACAATGCCCTTCAGCCACGGAATATCCTGCTTGTCCGGGATGTTGTGATGCACGAAACGCACGAACATAAACATCAGCGCCACGAAAATCAGCACCCCGAAGAACGGATGGAGAATACGCCCCATCTGCGGCGTACCGAAGGTCTCGGTCAGCCACTGCAGCGTCGGGAAGAAGAATGAAATCCCCGACAGTGACACCAGGAAGAAGCAGATCACCACCGTCCAGTGACAGGCGCGGTCGACAAACTTCGTGCGCACGATCATCTTTGACTTACTCATGGTGCTCCTCCTCATCGTCATCCACCTCTTTGTTCGGCCCGATGCCCACGTAGTGATAAATCAACCCGGCAAAGGTGGCGATAAAGCCCGCCGCGGAGAGCGGTTTAAGCGCCCCTTTCCACAGGTTGATAGAGGTATCGATCGCCGGATCCTTCGGCAGATTGTGATACAGCTCCGGCTGGTCGAGATGGTGCAGGACATACATCACGTGCGTCCCGCCTACCCCCTGCGGGTTGTAGACGCCCGCGTTGGCATAGCCGCGCGCCTTCAGCTTATCGACCCGCTGCTGGGCAACGTCCAGCATCTCCTTCTTGGTGCCAAAGTGAATCGCCCCGGTTGGACAGGTTTTCACGCATGCTGGCTCCTGACCAACGCTGACGCGATCCACGCACAGGGTGCATTTATAGACCCGGTTATCCTCTTTATTGAGGCGCGGCACGTTGAACGGACACCCGGCGATGCAGTACCCGCAGCCGATGCAGTTATCCTGCTGGAAATCGACAATGCCGTTGGCGTACTGAATAATCGCCCCGGCGGACGGACAGGCCTTAAGACAGCCCGGATCCTCACAGTGCATGCAGCCGTCTTTGCGGATCAGCCACTCCAGCTTGCCGTTCTGCTCGGTTTCGCTAAAACGCATCACCGTCCAGGATTTGGCGCTCAGATCGGCCGGGTTATCGTACACGCCAACGCAATGGCCCACCTCGTCGCGGATATCATTCCACTCGGAGCAGGCCACCTGGCAGGCTTTGCAGCCCACGCAGGAGGAGACATCAATAAGCTTTGCCACTTCCGCTTTGTAATCCCGCGCACGAGGCGCGGGGGTAAAGCCGTTGGTGGCGGAGCGTTTGATGACGTCTTGTGTTTCCATCGACATTTATTCGCTCCTTATGCTTTCTCGATGTTGACCAGAAACGCCTTGTACTCCGGCGTTTGCGAGTTGGAATCCCCTACCGATGGCGTCAGGGTGTTGGCGATATAGCCCTTCTGCGCCACCCCTTCAAAGCCCCAGTGCAGCGGAATACCGACCGTTTCCACCTGCTGGCCGTGAACGTTAAGGGCCTGCAGACGACGGGTAACCACCGCCACGGCGCGAATAAACCCGCGCTGGCTGCTGACTTTCACGCGATCGCCGTTGGCTATGCCTTTGGCCTGCGCCAGGGTCTCGCTGATCTCGACAAACTGTTCCGGCTGGGCGATAGCATTGAGTCGCGCATGCTTGGTCCAGGTGTGGAAATGCTCGGTCAGGCGATAGGTGGTGCCGACATACGGGAACTTGTCTTTCTTGCCCATCCGCACGGCATCTTCCTCGTAGACACGCACCACCGGACTCGAAACCACGTTCGGGTGCAGCGGGTTGGTGCCCAGCGGCGTTTCCATCGGTTCGTAGTGTTCCGGGAACGGCCCTTCCGCCAGCTTGTCGATGGCAAACAGACGCCCCAGCCCTTCCGGCTGCATGATAAACGGCCCGGTGTTGCTGCCCGGCGCGGCGGTGTTGTAGTCCGGAATATCGTTCCCGGTCCACTTCGCACCGTTCCACTGGATCAGCATCCGTTTCGGATCCCACGGCTTGCCGTTGATGTCCGCCGAGGCGCGGTTGTAAAGCACGCGACGGTTCAGCGGCCACGCCCAGGCCCAGCCCAGCGTATTGCCCAGCCCTGACGGGTCGGCGTTATCGCGGTTAGCCATCTGGTTACCCTGCTCGGTCCAGCTCCCGGTGTAGATCCAGCACGACGATGCCGTCGTACCGTCATCACGCAGCTGGGCGAAGCTGCTTAACAGCTGGCCTTTCTTCGCGATCGGTACGCCGTTGGCATCATAGAGATCCGCCAGTGCATAGCCGTTGTTCTCTTTCGCCACCTCTTCCGATTCCGGGTGATCCGGCTGTTTGTAATCCCAGCGCATCCGCAGCAGCGGCTCGACGCCTTTGCCGCCTTCGGTGCGATACATCTCGCGCAGGCGATGGTAAATCCCGGCCAGGATTTCACCGTCGTTGCGCGCTTCGCCCGGCGCATCCTGCCCCTTCCAGTGCCACTGCAGCCAGCGACCGGAGTTGGCGATGGAGCCGTCCTCTTCCGCGAAGCAGGTCGACGGCAGACGGAAGACCTCGGTCTGAATCGAGGCGGTATCCACATCATTCATCTCGCCGTGGTTCTGCCAGAAGGTCGAGGTTTCGGTCACCAGCGGATCGATCACCACCATGTACTTCAGCTTGCTGAGGCTGGCGACAATCTTGTTCTTATCCGGGAACGACGCCACCGGGTTAAAGCCCTGACAGATGTAGCCCGTGACCTTCCCCTTCGACATCATGTTGAAATACTTAATGACGTCGTATGACTGATCCCATTTCGGCAGCCAGTTAAAGCCCCAGTCGTTCTCCTTCTGTGCCGCATCGCCGTAGAAAGATTTCATCAGGCTGACGAAGAACTTCGGATAGTTGCTCCAGTAGTTCACCTGGTCAGGCAGCGTCGCTTTCGGCGTGTTCGCCGTCATATAGCTCTGCAGATCCGTCTGTTTCTCGGACGGCAGCGTCAGATAGCCGGTCAGGCTGGTCGACAGCAGGCCGAGATCGGTCAGGCCCTGGATGTTGGAGTGACCGCGCAGGGCGTTAACCCCGCCACCGGCCATACCCATGTTGCCGAGCAGCAGCTGGATCATCGCCATGGTACGGATGTTCTGCGCCCCGACGGTATGCTGCGTCCAGCCCAGCGCGTACAGGAAGGTCGTAGTTCTGTCGGCGGCACTGGTGGAGGCCAGCACTTCACACACCTTCAGGAAATCGGCTTTCGGCGTGCCGCAGATGTTCTCCACCACCTCCGGCGTATAGCGGGAGACGTGCTGTTTCAGCAGGTTCCACACGCAGCGCGGATCGGTCAGGGTTTCATCGCGTTTTGCATAGCCGTTTTCGTCGAACTGATAGTTCCAGGAGGACTTGTCGTACTGGCGTTTTTCGGCGTCGTAGCCGCTGAACAGCCCGTCGTCGAAGGCAAAATCTTCCCGCACCAGCAGGTTCGCGTTGGTATAGTGCTTAACGTACTCGGCGTTAATTTTGTTGTTTTCGATCAGGTACAGCAGCACGCCGGAGAGGAACGTAATGTCCGTGCCGGAGCGGATTGGCGCATAGATATCAGCCACCGATGCCGTACGCGTAAAGCGCGGATCGACGACGATCAGCGTCGCATCATTGTTGTTTTTCGCTTCCATCGCCCAGCGGAATCCCACCGGATGCGCTTCAGCGGCGTTACCGCCCATCACCATCACGACGTTGGCGTTTTTGATATCAACCCAGTGGTTGGTCATCGCACCGCGACCAAATGTTGGAGCAAGACTTGCTACCGTTGGTCCGTGTCAGACGCGCGCCTGGTTGTCTACCGCCAGCATGCCGAGGGAGCGCACAAATTTTTGCGTCAGCATGCCGGTTTCATTACTTGCCGCGGATGCACACAGCATCCCGGTGGAGAGCCAGCGGTTTACCGTCACGCCCTGCTCATTGGTTTCGACGAAGTTAGCGTCGCGGTCGGCCTTCATCAGCTTCGCGATACGCGTGAAGGCTTCATCCCAGGAGAGTCGCTGCCATTTGTCGGAGCCCGGGGCGCGGTATTCCGGGTAACGCAGACGGTTATCGCTGTGGACATAGTCCAGCAGGCCCGCCCCTTTCGGGCATAACGCCCCACGGCTGACCGGATGATCCGCATCGCCTTCAATATGATAAATCGACTCTTTGGCGTTCTTCGCGCCATCACCCAGGCTATACATCAATAGCCCGCATCCCACGGAGCAGTATGTGCAAGTGTTACGGATCTCTTTGGCGCGCAGCAACTTATAGTTGCGCGCCTGAGCCAGCGCCATTTTAGGGGCGAACCCTAAAGCAGCCACTGTCGTACCGGCCATACCGCCCGCGCAGATTTTAAAAAACTGTCTGCGGCTGACGTCCATTGCTGTCCTCGTTAGATCATTGAGAATTCCGGCGGAAAACTAACAGCAAAGCCCCTGTTTTTTTTGCGGCAAATCAATATCACCGATCTTCGCCCTCTTAATAGTCAGCGGGGAGCGGTTTTATTACTGCTTAATGAGTAGCTGAAGGGAGATTAATTCGCGGAAGGTACTGAAACAGTGCTATAAATTTGCCCCTAAAAATGCAAAGACTGTGGAAATAAGATGGACAGAAAAAAAGCCACCCTGATCGGGCTGGCCGCAATTGTGCTCTGGAGCACGATGGTGGGCCTGATCCGGGGCGTCAGCGAGGGGCTCGGCCCGGTAGGGGGAGCGGCGATGATCTACACGCTCAGCGGTTTACTCTGCCTGATCACGGTCGGGTTTCCTGACCTCCGGCGTTTCTCGCGCCGTTACCTGATTGCCGGCAGCGTGCTGTTCGTCAGCTATGAAATTTGCCTGGCGTTGTCGTTAGGCTACGCCACTACCCGCCATCAGGCGATTGAGGTGGGGATGGTTAACTATCTCTGGCCGAGCCTGACCATTGTGTTTGCCATTCTGTTTAACCGCCAGCGTTCGACCCTGTGGGTGAGCCCGGGGCTGATTATCTCCCTGCTGGGCGTCAGCTGGGTGTTGGGCGGCGAGAACGGGCTCAATCCGGCGGAGATTGCCCGTAACATCGTCTCCAATCCGCTGAGCTACGGTCTCGCCTTTGTCGGAGCCTTTATCTGGGCGGCCTACTGCACCGTGACCAGCAAATATGCCAGGGGGCAGAACGGGATTACGCTGTTTGTGCTGCTGACGGCGCTAAGCCTGTGGCTGAAATATGCCTTCAGCGATCAGCCCGAGATGGTGTTCAGCGTGCCGGTGACGATCAAGCTCCTGATGTGCGGCGTGGCGCTGGGGTTTGGCTATGCCTCGTGGAACGTCGGGATTCTGCACGGCAACGTGACGCTGCTGGCGGCGGCCTCCTATTTTACCCCGGTGCTGTCAGCAGCGCTGGCTGCGGTGCTGCTGAGTGCGCCCCTGTCGTTTAGCTTCTGGCAGGGCGCGATGATGGTGTGCGCGGGGTCGCTATTGTGCTGGTACGCCACGCGGGCCCGTAAGGGTTAGGATTCTGCGGCCTGCCACGCCGGGCGGCGCATGCGCTTGCCCGGCCTACGGCGTGGTGCCGTTTGTAGATTTTGTAGGCCGGGTCAGGCGGAGCCGCCACCCGGCATCTCCTCCAGGGTGAGGGAACTGTTCCTGCGCAGCCAGCTTTGCAGCAGCTTCCCGTCCTGGCTCATCTCGCCGTCCTGACGCACGCACAGGTAATAATCCCGGCCATCATCAATGGGCAGATCGAAGATCTTCACCAGCTCCCCGCTCTCCAGATAGGGGGCAATCAGCGGCTCGCGCATCAGGGCACAGCCCAGCCCCGCCTGCACTCCCGCCAGGGTTAACAGCCCGTCTTCAAACATCGGTCCGCTGCGCCGCACCGGGCGCTTCACTCCCTGCTGGATAAACCACTGCTGCCAGGTGGCGCGCTCCTCGTCGTGCAGGAGCGGCATTTGCAGCAGCTGCTCGGGGGTGTCTATATGCCCGTGCAGGCGCAAAAACGCCCGGCTACAGACCGGCACCATCTGCCCGGAAATCAATTTTTCGCTCTGGTAGCCCGCCCACTGGCCGTTACCAAAGCGAATCGACATATCCGAGGCATCGCTCAGGTAGTTGCGGTGGTTGGCGTAAACCACGTTAATCTCGGTTTGCGGATTGGCGCGCATAAACCCCGGCAGGCGCGGAATAAACCACCCCATGCCAAACAGCGGGATCAGGCTGATGGTCACCTGGCGGGTCTGCACCTGCTCCAGTAAATGCTCCGTGGCCTGGCGCAGCACGTTAAAAGCCGCGCGAATGGAGCGGTAGTAGTCCCGCCCCTGCTGGCTGAGGATCAACCTGCGCCCCTGGCGCTCGGTGAGCGGCATTTGCAGATACCCTTCCAGCACCTTCAACTGATGGCTGACCGCCGACGGAGAGATGTCCAGCTCCCGGGCTGCCTGCGTCACGCTGCCCAGACGGGCTATCGCTTCGAAGGCCCGAACCGCCCGCAGGGGCGGATCGTTCGCCAGCCGGCTCTCGGCAAAGGCCGCCAACGCCATGGATTGTTCTGTTTTATTCATATATTGACCTGTTATGGATAATCAGGTTAATCAGTTATTTATCATAATCTTTAAAATCAATCAGATAACGCAAGCTCCAAAAATCATAAGAAAGAATATATGCGTATTTCACAATTTAATTCAATTATTAGATGTTAACCGCTGAAAGAGCAATTTGTCGGGTAACAACGTTGGACACACTCATACAACAACTGATCAACGGCGTGATGCTGGGCAGCATCTACGCGCTGATCGCGCTGGGCTATACCATGGTGTATGGCATTTTGCGCATTATTAACTTCGCCCACGGCGATATTCTGATGGTCGGCGCGCTGACTACCCTGTCGACGCTGAATCTTCTCAGCAACCATTTCCCGGCCATGCCGCAGCTATTGCAGCTCGGCTTTGCGCTGGTGATTGCCATGGCGGTCTGCGCCCTGCTGGCGATGGCGGTGGAGCGCTTTGCCTACCGTCGCCTGCGCAACGCCCCGCGGCTGGCCCCGCTGATCTCCGGGATTGGCGTGTCGGTGCTGCTGCAAACCCTGGCGATGGTTATCTGGTCGCGCAACCCGCTGATGTTTCCGCAGATCCTGCCGATGGACCCCATTGCCGTCACCGCAGGCAGCGAGGCACATCCCCCGGCGATTATCACCGTGACCGGCATCGTGACCGTGGCGCTGGCCCTGATTGTGATGACCGGCCTGTGGCTGCTGGTGGAGTACACCCGTCTTGGCCGCGGTATGCGCGCGGTGGCGGAAAATCCGCGCGTCGCCACCCTGATGGGCGTCAATCCAAATGCGATCATCACCCTGACCTTCGCCATTGGCGGCATCTTTGCCGCGCTGGCGGGGGTGATGATGGCCAGCAACTACGGCAACGCCAGCTTCTCAATGGGCTTCCTGCCCGGCATTAAGGCCTTTACCGCGGCGGTGCTCGGCGGCATCGGCAATATTCGCGGGGCGATGATTGGCGGGATCCTGCTCGGCATTATCGAAGCGCTGGGCGCCGGTTATCTGGGCGAGCTGACTCATGGCGTGTTCGGCAGCAACTATCAGGACGTGTTCGCCTTTATCGTGCTGATTCTGGTGCTGGTCTTCCGTCCGGCAGGTCTGCTGGGCGAGCGCGTGGCGCACAGGGCGTAAGGGAAAATCATGACTGCCATTGAACTCAAAACACCGGCGACCAGCGGTAAATTCTGGTCCGGCATGACGCTCTTCGTCCTTGCCCTGCTGCTTGCACCGGTGGTGGCTACCCAGCTGGGCGGTAACTACTGGGTGCGGGTGATCGACTTCGCCCTGCTCTACATCATGCTGGCGCTGGGGCTGAATATCGTGGTCGGCTACACCGGCCTGCTGGATATGGGCTTTATCGCCTTCTACGCCGTCGGTGCCTATCTGGCGGCGCTGCTGGCGTCTCCGCATCTGGCGGAGGTGTTCCCGATCCTCAACGTCTGGTTCCCGGACGGGCTGCACACCTCTTACCTGCTGATTATCCCACTTGCGGCGCTGGTCGCGGCGGTGTGCGGCATTCTGCTCGGTGCCCCTACGCTGAAGCTGCGCGGGGATTACCTGGCGATCGTGACCCTCGGCTTCGGGGAGATCATCCGCATTCTGATGCGTAACCTCGACCGCCCGGTGAACATCACCAACGGCGCGAAAGGCATTACCGGCGTCGATACCCTCAACCTGTTCGGCCTCAAGTTCAGCGGGGTTTACCACTGGTTTGGCGTCAAAGTGCCCGCCCTGTGGCTGTGGTACTACCTGCTGATGCTGGTGATTGTCGGGATCATTTTTGTCTGCCTGCGCCTGCAACACTCGCGCATTGGCCGGGCGTGGCACGCCATCCGCGAGGATGAAGACGTCGCCCGGGCGATGGGCATTAACGTGCGCAACTTTAAGCTGCTGGCCTTCGCCATGGGCGCCTCCTTCGGCGGCGTGGCCGGGGCGCTGTTCGGTGCCTTCCAGGGCTTTGTCTCCCCGGAATCCTTTACCCTGCAGGAGTCCATTGCCGTGCTGGCGATGGTGGTACTGGGCGGGATGGGCCATATCCCGGGAGTGATCCTCGGGGCGGTGCTGCTTACCGCCCTGCCGGAGCTGCTGCGCAGCCAGGCGGCCTCGGCGCAGCAGGCGCTGTTTGGTTCAGTACTCATTGACCCGGAGATCCTGCGCCAGCTGTTCTACGGCCTGGCCCTGGTCGGCGTGATGCTGGTTCGCCCGTCGGGCATCTGGCCGAAGCGCCACAAGGAGGTGAAAGCATGAGCCTGTTAACCGTGCGCAACATGTCCAAACGCTTTGGCGGCCTGACGGCGGTGGATAACGTCTCGCTGTCGATTAACAAGGGCGAGATCTACGGTCTGATCGGCCCCAACGGTGCGGGCAAAACCACCTGCTTTAACCTGATCACCGGCCTGTATCCGGCCGACAGCGGCGAGTTCGCCATTGCCGATAAACCTTATTTTCCAACCCAGATCGAAAAAGTGACTGCCGCGGGTATCGCCCGCACCTTCCAGAACGTGCGGCTGTTTAACGAGATGTCGGTGCTGGAGAACGTGATGGTCGGTCGCCACGTGCGCACCCGCAACGGCCTGTGGGCGGCGCTGAGCCGTCACAAGCGCGCCCGGGAAGAAGAAGCCCGGACCCTGGAGCAGGCCTGGCACTGGCTGGAGTACACCGGCATCGCGAAGTTCGCCCACTACCGCGCCTGCGACCTGGCCTACGGCCATCAGCGTCGGCTGGAGATTGCCCGCGCGCTGGCCACCGATCCGCTGCTGCTGGCGCTGGACGAACCCGCCGCCGGGATGAACGCGGCAGAAAAAGTGGCCCTGGGTGAACTGCTGACCCGCATTCGTGACGACGGAAAAACCCTGTTGATGATTGAACACGACGTGAAGCTGGTGATGGGGATCTGCGATCGCCTCACGGTGCTGGATTACGGCAAAACGTTAGCCAGCGGCACCCCGGACAGCGTGCGCCGCGACCCGGCGGTCATCGCCGCCTGGCTTGGAGGCAATGCCCATGTCTGAATTACTGAAAGTGGAACGTCTGGACGTGCATTACGGCGGGATCCAGGCGGTTCGGGATGTCTCCTTTAGCCTGCGCGAAGGCGAACAGGCCACCCTGATCGGTGCTAACGGCGCGGGCAAAAGCTCCACCGTGCGGGCCATCACCGGGCTGGAGCGTTTTGGCGGCAACATTGAATTTAACGGCAAGCCGGTGCGTAAACAGAAAGCCGAAGGGCTGCTGCGCAACGGGCTGGTGATGGTCCCGGAAGGTCGGGGCATCTTCGCCCGCATGACGGTGCTGGAGAACTTACAGATGGGGGCCTGGCTTAGACGTGACACTGTCACCATGAAGCAGGAGATGGACGCGATTTTTGACCGTTTTCCCCGTCTGGGCGAACGCCAGAACCAGCTGGCCGGGCTGCTCTCCGGCGGGGAACAGCAGCTTTTAGCGCTGAACCGCGCCCTGCTCAGCCAACCGCGTCTGCTGATCCTCGACGAGCCGTCGATGGGCCTTGCGCCGAAGATGGTGGAGAACATTTTTGCCGTCATCGCCGGGCTGCGCGAGCGCGGCGTCGCCCTGCTGCTGATCGAACAGAACGCCCGCCTGGCGCTGGAAGTCACCGACCAGGCCTGGGTAATGGACAGCGGCAGCATCGTTCATCACGGGGCATCGAAAGCGATGCTCGACGACGACCAGATTGCACAGATTTATTTGGGCGAAATGCCCGTTTAACGACACCAACCAACATCAGGGAAAAATAATGAAAACCGTAAAAATCAGCGCCCTCAGCGCCGCTATTCTGCTCAGCGGGTTTGCCTCTACCGGAGCCTGGGCCGCCGACAGCGAAACCGTGGTGATTGGCCTGGCGGGCCCACTCACCGGCCCGTCTGCCCGTATCGGTAAAGACCTGGAGAACGGCGCCCAACTGGCGATTGACGACATCAACAAGCAGCATCCGACCATCGGCGGCAAAGCGGTAACCTTCAAGCTACAGTCCGAAGATGACCAGTCGGATCCGCGTACCGCGGTGGCCGTGGCCCAGCGTCTGGTAGACAACGGCGTAGCGGGCGTAGTCGGTCACTGGAACACCGGCACCAGCATCCCGGCGGCACGGGTGTATCACGACGCGGGTATCGCCCAGGTGGCCCCGGTCGCCACCGGTCACGCCTATACCAAACAGGGTTTTGACACCAGCTTCCGCGTGATGGGCCATGACGATGACGGCGGTCAGTTTGCCGGGCAGTACGCCATCGACACCCTGAAAGCCAAACGCATCGCGGTGATCGACGACCGTACCGCCTTTGGTCAGGGGCTGGCGGACGAGTTTATTAAATCCCTCGAAGCTCAGGGCGTGAAGATTGTCGACCGTCAGTACGTTGACGACAAAACCGTCGACTTCAGCGCCGTGTTGACCGCGATCCGTAGCAAAAACGCGGATCTGATCTTCTTCGGCGGCGTGGACAGCCAGGCAGCGCCGCTGGCGCGCCGTATCAAACAGCTGGGGATGAACGCCACCCTGATGGGCGCGGGCGGCTTTGTCAGCCAGACCTTCCTGCAACTGGCGCAGAAAGAGGGTGAAGGCGTGGTGGCGCTGGAACCGGGCCTGCCGGTGGATCAGATGCCGGGCGGCAAGACCTTTGAGCAGGCGTATCAGTCCCGCTACCACACCCATATCGAACTGCACGCCCCGTTCGCCTATGACGCCACCCGCGTGCTGGTAGCGGCGATGGAGAAAGCCGGCTCGGTGGATCCGGCAGAGTACCTGCCTGCCCTGCGCGCCATCAGCTACTCCGGCGTCACCGGGCAGATCGCCTTTGATGACCAGGGCAACCTGAAAGCCCCGTCGTTCACCGTCTATAAAGTGGTCGACGGCAAATGGCAGCCGCAAACCGTACTGGGCGGCGCAAAAGCTAAGTAACGCAGTGAGGCAATGTGATGAGTGATAATAACGAGCTGGGCATTCTCGCCCGCCGCAAAATTGAAGCAGAAATTATTAAGCCCATTTACGAAATTCTGGTGCGCGAGATCGGCAAGACTCGCGCCCAGGCGGTAATTGGCGAGGCCATTGAGCAGGCCGCCATTGACGCGGGCAAAGCGTTTGCCAGCAAGGAGCCGAACGGCGCGGACGTGAAGAGCTTTATCGCCCTGCAGTATCTGTGGGAGAAGGATAACGCTCTGGACGTGAAGGTGATCGACGCCGACGACCAGCAGTACAACTACAACGTCACCCGCTGTCGCTATGCCGAGATGTATCACGAGATGGGGCTGGGTGAGATCGGCCACCTGCTGTCGTGCGCCCGCGATGAGAAATTTATCGTCGGCTATGCGCCAGATGTGGAGCTGACCCGTACCACCACCATCATGCAGGGCGGCAAGTGCTGCGACTTCCGCTATCGCAGCAGCAAGGACAAAGCATGATCCGCGTGAATGGAGACCGGCTATGGTCGACGCTGGAGAGGATGGCGCAGATCGGCGGTACGCCCAGGGGCGGCGTGACCCGCCTGGCGTTAAGCGACGAAGACCGGATTGCCCGCAACCTGCTGCGCGACTGGGCGCTGGAGGCGGGTTTTTCCTGCGATGTTGACAGCATGGGCAATATGTTTATCCGCCGCGCGGGCAGGAACGCTGCCCTCGCCCCGGTGATGACCGGCTCGCACGTGGACTCTCAGCCGCTGGGCGGCAACTACGACGGGATCTACGGCGTGCTGGCCGGGCTGGAGCTGCTGCGCACCCTGAACGACCATCAGATCGAAACCGAGCGCGATATCGTGCTGGTGAACTGGACCAACGAAGAAGGGGCGCGTTTTGCTCCGGCGATGCTCTCTTCCGGCGTCTGGACCGGGCAGTTCAGCGAAGCGTACGCCCACGCCCGGGCCGACCGGGATGGCATTACCGTAAGCGAAGCGCTGGACACCATTGGCTATCGCGGCGAACGCCCTGCCCGCGCCTTCCCGATCCACGCCTGCTACGAGCTGCATATCGAACAGGGGCCGATTCTGGAAGATGAAGCCGTTGATATCGGACTGGTACGTGCGGCGATGGGCCAGCGCTGGTTTACCCTCACGCTGGACGGTTTCGCCGCCCATGCAGGCACCACGCCGATGCACAGCCGACGCGACGCCTTAACCGCTTTTGCAGAGCTGGCGCTGAAGGTGGAAGCCATTGGCTATCAGCATGCGCCCGACGGCCGGGCGACAATTGGGATGGCGGAAATCACGCCGAACTCGCGCAACGTGGTCCCTTCCCGGGTGGTGTGCAGCGTCGAATTCCGTCACCCGGAAAGCGCGGCGCTGATTGCGATGGAAACCGCCCTGCATCAGGCGGCGGAAAGCCTTACTGCGCGCGGCATCACCGCAGAGGTGGAGCGCATTTTCGACTATGCGCCTATCGCCTTTGACGCCGGCTGTCTTGCGCGCAGCGAGAAAGCGATAGCAGAGCTGGGGTACAGCGCGAAGCCGATGGTTTCCGGTGCCGGGCACGATACCTGCTATATCAGCAAAATCGCGCCGGCCAGCATGATCTTTATTCCGTGCGTAAAAGGCATCAGCCATAACGAAGCGGAAAAGATCCTGCCGGAATGGTCAGAGAAAGGCGCCAATGTGTTGCTGCATAGCGTGCTGAGTGCGGCGCAGGAGCGCTAAACAGGCACTTTCCCCGGCCAACGGCCGGGGAACCTTTTATGAAAAAACCTTACAGTATGTTGTAACTATGACCGGTTATTTCCCCAGCTTCGACAGCATCTCCGGGCGCATGAATTTATGGATCACCAGCATAAAGATGACTGAAGGCACCAGCAGGATCAGCGCCGTAATGGATGATATCTGATAGTTACCCGACATGCTGGCGGTATAGAGCAGTATCGGCAGCGTGTTGATCTCCGGCGCGCCGACAAAGAAGGTAGCGGTAAACTCATCCAGCGACTCCAGAAACACAAAGATGCTGGCGGCAATCAGCCCGGGCGCTGCCTGCGGCAGGATGATATGGAAAAAGGTGTAGACCGGCCCGGCCCCGAGATTGCGTGACGCCCGCGCCAGCAGCGGATCGAGCGCCGAGAACGCCGCTACGCTGATCCAGATGGAGTACATCAGCCCATGCACGCTATGCACCAGCACCACCCCGGCGATGGTTCCATTCAATCCCCACTGGTAGAACAGACGCGCCACGTTCATATAGACGGTCAGGTTCGGGAAGGCCTGCGGGATCAGAAACAACAGCATAAAGAAGGCGCGGCACGGCATGGAACGGTGCGAAAGCGCATACCCGGCCGGGATCGAAATCAGCAGGCACACCACCACTGACAGCAGGGCAATGAGTACGCTGATGGACAACGAGCCGGAGACGTCGCTGTAGGGGCTGAATACCTGCCCCCAGTATTTCAGCCCCCATTGATTGGGCAGCGTATGTGGGAAAAACCAGCTCTCCGCCACGGTCCAGATCAGCAGGTTCAACAGCGGGCCAAACAGCGCCAGCACCAGAAAGGTCAGCAGCAGGGTTTGCAGAATAAAGCTGCCGCGAATTCTATGAAACAGCGCGTTCATCAGTGGGTTCCTTTCGCATTCAGACTGTGACGGAGGTAGAACCAGGACAGCGCGGCGCACATCAGATAAGAGATCACCCCCATCGCGTTCGCCACCGGATAGTCGCCATAAGAGTTAACGCGAAACGCCATATCCACGGTCATCATCGTCGGCGTACCGGTGCCGATCATCAGGGGAACGGAGAGCACCGACATCATGGTCACGGTGGACAACACCATCGCGATGCCTATGGTCGGCAGCACCTGGGGCAAAATAATGTCGAACAGGATCCGCACCCGGGAGGCACCGAGGTTTTTCGCCGCCAGAATATGGGTTGCGTCCACCGCCGCCATGGCGCCGCCGATCAGCAGCGTGGTAAACGCCATCTGCTTCCAGACAAAGGTAATAATGATCCCGCTCCAGCCGAGCAGCGAGCTGGTCTCCATCGGCGTCATCACCCCGAGGGCAACCAGCACATTGTTCATCAGGCCATTCTTCGCCAGGAAGGTGCGCATCATCTGCGCGGCTACGATAAACGGAATGAACAGCGGCAGGCGGTATAAAAAGGCCAGCGCCTTAACGAGGCGACGACAGGGTGAGAGCACAATTACGGCGGAAATGGTGATGGAGAGCAGCGCCAGGATCGCCAGCGAGGCCAGGACAATAATCAGGGTAAAAAGAATATCGTTGGAATAGAGGCTGAACACTTTTTCAAAGTGCGCCAGGGTTAAGCCTGTTTCATGGGTAAAAGCCGACATGAGCGAGTAGCCCAGCGGCCAGAGAAAGAAAATGCCAATCATCAGGGTTGCCGGGGCAACCAGCAGGAGAGCGTTAAGTGCGTGTCGCATGAATAATCACCGCTAAAAGGTGCCCGGCAGAGACCCGCCAGGCACGTCATCTATTCAGTTTGAAACCTGGCTCTCGTAGCCTTCTTTGATATCGTCAAAGAACGGTTTGATTGGGAAGCTTTTGCCGTTTTCCGCTAAGGCTTCCGGCGAAATTTCCGCAAACAGCTTCTGCCAGGTGGCATCGTCCAGCGCCCCTTTCACATATTTGGCGTCGATGCCCGGGTACCAGTTGAACTGCTTAACGATCCCCTTAGCCTGAATCTCCGGGCTGGTCGCCAGCTCGATAAAGGCCTGGGCCAGTTTTGCCTGCGCGGCTTTGGCCGGTACAACGTAGTACATCGGCTGCCCTGGCATGCCCGGTGCGATTAAAGCCAGCTTGATGGACGGCGGCAGTTTGCCCTGATCTTTCCAGCTGTAGAACATATCAACCCATACCGGTCCCATGGTAATTTCGCCCCGGCTCAGCATATCCAGGGTTCCGGCATTGCCCGGCGTAAAGGTGATGTTTTTATTGAACTCTTTCAGCTTAGCCCAGGCCGGGCCCCACGCCTTTTCAACCCCTTTATCGTAAGGCAGCGCGGTAAGACGCTCGGCCGGCGTGCCGTAGGCATACATCCAGCCCACCACAAAGCTCACGCCCGACATGCCGTTTTTGATGCCGTTATAGCCAAAGGCTTTGGGATTTTTTTCCGACCACTGCACCAGCTCGTCGTAGGATTTCGGCGGGGTGTTGATCAGGTCGCTGTTGTAAGCAATCGCCGTCTGGCTGAGGAACATCGGCATCACATAGCCGTCAACATTGACCCCCAGCGCGTTTCTTGCGTTCTCGGCGGTGGTCATGGTGCCGGTTTTCACCGCCTGGCGGTAATTCTCAAGCAGCCCTTTCTCGACCAGCTGTCCGCCTGCGGCCTGATGTACGACCGCCACGTCGATATCCCAGGTTTTGGCGCCGCTCTGCTCCTGCGCCGTCAGTTTTTCAATAATCTTGTTCGATCCGGCATCGCCTGGCCCGGTGCCGACCACCTGCACTTTTACCCCCGGATGGGCGGCTTCAAATTTCGGTCCCAGCCAGGTTTTGACGTAGTCCACCATATTCTGGTCACCTGCGGTGGCGACGTTGAGTACCGTTTCGGCATTCGCCCCGTGCAGGCAGCCCAGAGTCAGTGCGACGGTGACAGCCATTTTTGTTTTTACGGACATGATCGTTCCCCAGAAAAAGTGTGTGTCGGTTGGCATTACAAAGCAGGTTCAAACCTGTGGAGCGCAGCCTCAGGCACATGCAACACGACCGGCGAACGGTCAGGCCAGCATGTTGCTGAGTCTGCGAGTAAAATCTGCCCGGCGCAGCGCACGCTGTGTCGGTACTGATGACCTAAAAAGGCGCTCTCTTCGACGGTTCCTTCGAGGGTTAATCCTTCCGGCGTGGGCTCCGGTAGCGCGGTATGCATGGCGATATCGGCGCTGCGGAAATAGAGCGTTCTTCCCTGTCCATCGTCAGGCGTGAGGCAGTTATCCGCGCCCATAAAATCCGCCACAAAGGGTGTTGCCGGGCGGTGATAAATCGCCTCCGGGGTGCCGATCTGCTCGATGCGGCCGTTATTCAGCACCGCGATTCGGTCGGCCATCACCAGCGCTTCCTGTTGATCGTGGGTGACAATCAGCGAGGTAAAACCGAGCCGTTTTTGCAGGGCTTTAATTTCATGCCGCACGTTGAGGCGCACTTTGGCATCGAGGTTCGACAGAGGCTCGTCGAGCACCAGCACATCCGGTTCAATCGCCAGCGCACGGGCCAGGGCAACGCGCTGGCGCTGGCCGCCGGAAAGCGCCGTCACTTTTATTTCCGCATAGCCTTCGAGGTTAATAATTTTTAATAACTCGCGTACCCGGCGCTGTATCTCCTCTTTTTTAACGCGGCGGACCTTCAACCCGTAACCGATATTTTGCGCGACCGTTAAATGCGGCCACAGGGCGTAGCTCTGAAACACCATGGTGATATTTCTCTGCTCCGGCGAACTGTAGGTAATATCTCGGCCATTAATCGCCATGGAGCCAGAATGGACCGGGAGAAAACCGCATAACGCATTCAATAACGTTGTCTTGCCGCAGCCGGAGGGGCCAAGGAGCGCGATCATCTCGCCCTTGCCCACCGCCAGATGAATATCGTGAAGAACAATATTATTCCCGTAGGCAACCTTCAGTTTATCTATTTGCAAATAACTCACGCACGATCCCTTAATTCTTTCCCGTTACCGATGAACACGTGTTCATTTGTTTGTAAAAAAAACGCAACGTTCCAGCGGCATTATGTTCGCCTACTCTGTCGTGTATTTGTGACAATTTGATTAAGTCAGCAAAAAATTAATGAGGCGAAATGAAAATAGATATTCTGGGCTGCGGCAGCGCCTTCTCTCTGCGGCAGAATACCTCGGCAATCCGGGTGATCGACAGCGCCGGTTATCAGCTGCTGATCGATTGCGGCCCCACCATTCCCCGGGCGTTATGGCAGCGGGGGCTGGATGTTAACGACATTGATGCTCTCTACTTCACCCACATCCACCCGGATCACTGCACCGGGCTGACGGCGCTTCTCAACCACTGGAAAAGCTTTCAGCGGACAAAACCGCTCATTATCTGGTCGCAGCCTGCGCATCGCCCGGCCCTGCTGCAGCTGGCAAGCCTGGCGAACTGGCCGGAAACCGGACTCTGCTTTGCGATCGACTGGCGCGACAGCACCCCAGAGTGGCGCTGGCAGGACTGGATCCTGCGTACCGCCTTCACCCATCATGAAATCCCGAACCTGGCCCTGCGCATTGAGACGGCCCTCGCCACTCTGTTTTACAGCGGCGATGGCCGTCCAACCCCAGAGAGTATTGCCCTGATGGCCGGGGCAGATCTGGCATTCCAGGAGTGCGCCTCGGCGACGCCGCTGCCCGGTGACGCGTCCCATGGGGATTTCCCCGACTGTCTGGCGCTCTTTTCCCGCCTCAAACTGCCGGCGCTGGGGCTCTATCATTGCAACGACAGCGCCAGGCCGACCCTGGCGGAGGCCTGCAAGCCCTACCCCGGCCTGTTCGTCAGTGAAGATGGCATGAGCTTCGAGCTGCCCCATCGCCGGGAGGAGGCCCCGTGAGTAGCAGTCTTCGCAAGCAGGCGGTGACCGCCGAGGACGTGGCCAGACGGGCGGGCGTGTCCCGGGCCGTCGTCTCCCGCGCCCTGAGCAGCAACGGCAGCATCTCCCCTGCGACCCGGGAAAAGGTGTTACGGGCCGCTCAGGAACTGGGCTATCAGGTGAATTTTCTCGCTCAGGGACTGAACCGCCAGCGCAGCCAGCTGATTGGGGTGATCGTCGCCCGGATTGGCGATCCGTTTCGCAGCAGTCTGCTTGAGGGGTTACTGCACGAGATCCAGCGGCGTGGCTATCAGGCGCTGGTCAGCGAGATCACCGGCGAGGACGATCTGGTCAATACCCTACGACGCTTCACTCAGTTTCGCGTCTCCGGAGTCATCGTCACCTCCGGCAAACCGCCGGAGGCCATCGTTAACGAGTGCGTCAGCCAGCAGATCCCGGTGGTCGGCATCAATCGTCATCCCGATATCCCGCTGGTGGATTTTATCTGCTCGGATAACCAGCGCGGCGCCCTGCTGGCGGCTGAACAGCTCTGGCGCTCCGGGTGTCGTCGCTTTGGCTGGCTTAACCATCAGGCCTCCACCTGGGCGGGCAGAATGCGCGGCGAGGCCTTTGTCCAGGCCCTGCAGCAGCTGGGCGTCGACACCGCGCAGCAGGTTACCGTGCTCGCCGCCGCTGCGGAGGGCTATGAGGGCGGGCTGACCACGGCCCAGGGCTATGAAGGCGAGCTGCCGGAGGGGATTTTCTGCGCCAATGCGCAGCTGGCCTGCGGTTTTCTCGATGGGATGCGCCAGCGAGGAAAATCTGCCCCGTGCGATTTTCATCTGATTGGCTTCGATAACACCCCGCAAAGCGGTCAGTTAAGTTATCAGCTGACCACGCTGCATCAGGACGTGGCCGAGATTGCCCGTCGGGCGCTGACGCGGCTGCTGGCACGGGCGCAAAACCCGCTCCAGCCCTCCCAGGTGGAGTGGGTCAGCGTGGAGCTGGTTTACCGCCAAACCTCGCCCAGGCCCGAAAGCGCTTAGCCCGCTTGGCGCGGGACTTTCGCCAGGCTAAACCACACCCCTGTTGCCAGCAGTAGCAGCATCGCCCCTGCGCTGCCGAGCGCCACGCTGTGCGAGGTGATAAACGCGGTTTTCGCCGCCTCAATCACCGATTCGGCAAGCGTTGGCGTGAGATGCTGGGCGACCTTCACCGCCTCGCCGATGGATGAGGAGGCGTGATCGGCAAGGCTGGCATCCAGCCCAGGCGGCAGTTCAATCGACGCCGAGAAGCTGCGGGTCAGGAGCAGACCAAAGATCGCAATCCCCAGCCCGGCCCCCAGCTCATAGGACATGGTTTCAATCGCCCCGGCCGCAGCGGCCTTCTCTTTTGGCGCGGCGGCCATGATCGCGGAGGTGGAAGCCAGCAGCGCGCTCGCCGCGCTAAAGCCCAGCAGCACCATCAGGCACCAGGCCTGCCACTGCTGGGTGCTGAAATCGAGCATCGACAGTCCGATAAAGCTGAGCGCGCTCAGGCCCATGCCCCCGGTCGCCACGATCCGCAGCCCCAGACGCCCCACCAGCACCCCGGCAATCGGGCCGCTAAAGCCGCTGGCGACCATCACCGGCAGCATAAACATCCCCGCCTCAAACGGGGTGAAGCCGTGGACGAACTGTAACTCCTGGGCCATCAGCAGCTCAAAGCCCACCAGGGCAATCATCGCCGTCATCGCCATCACCACGCCGCTGAGAATAATGCGGTGGCCGAACAGGCGAATGTCAATCATCGGCGTGCGGGCACGAAGCTGGATGCGGATAAAGATCCACAGCATTACCGCCCCGGTCAGCAGCGTGCCCGCCACCAGCCACGGAGAAATTCCCCCTTTCAGCGCCGTTTTAGCGCTGTAGACCAGCAGCAAAATCGCCACGATCAGCATCAGGGCATGGGTGATGTTCAGCGGCTGCTCAGGCCGCCCCTGCTGAGCCGGAACATAACGCGCCGCCAGGGAGACCACCAGCAGCACAATCGGGACGTTGATCAAAAATACCGCCCCCCAGTAGAAGTGCGCCAACAGCATCCCGCCCACCAGCGGGCCAAAGGCCGCCCCGCCGGACCCCACCGCCGCCCAGACCCCGAGGGCAATATTACGCCGACGCGCATCCGGGAACAGGGTGCGGATCCCGGCCAGAGTGGCGGGAATGATCATCGCCGCCCCAATTGCCAGCGAGGCCCGCGCCGCAATCAGCCACCCCGCCGAAGGGGCAAACGCCGCCGCCAGCGACGAGAGGCCAAACAGGGTGCTGCCCATCATCAGCAGCCGCTTAAAGCCGATGCGATCCCCGAGCGCGCCCATCGGCAGCACCATCCCGGCCATCACCAGGGAGTAGATATCAATGATCCACAGCAATTCATTGCCGCTGGCGTCCAGGGTCATACTCAGCGTCGGCGCGGCGACGTGGAGCACCGTGGCGTCGATCGCCACCGGGATATAGACCAGCACAATAATCACTAACGCTAACCACTGACGAAACATAACTATCCTTATCTGACTAAACCTGGACACATGTCCAGATTGCAATCCTACGTAAAGTTGAACGCGTGTCCAGCTTTTTGTTACACTTGTTGTCCCCCAGTTGAGAGTGAAAATAATGAGCTATCTGAGCAAGGACGAGCGGCGGGAAGAGATCCTGCAGGCGGCGATGCGCGTGGCGCTGAGCGAAGGCTTTACCGCGATGACCGTAAGACGTATTGCCAGTGAGGCGAAAGTGGCGACCGGTCAGGTGCATCACCATTTTGCCTCCGCAGGCGAGCTCAAATCGCAGGCCTTTATCCGCCTGATCCGCGCCCTGCTGGATGCCGATGTGGTAGCAGAAAACGCCACCTGGCGGGAACGGCTCCACGCCATGCTCGGCAGCGATGACCGCAGTTTTGAACCCTATATTCGCCTGTGGCGGGAAGCCCAGCTGTTAGCCACCCGCGATGACGAAATAAAAGGGGCTTATGTGTTAACCATGGAGATGTGGCATCAGGAGACGGTCGCCATAATACGGGCGGGTGAACAAGAGCAGGCCTTCAGGCTGAAAGACAGGGCTGAAAACATCGCCTGGCGGCTGATTGGCCTGGTCTGCGGGCTGGACGGGCTGTATGTATTATCCATGCCGCAGATGGACGACGCAGCATTTAATCAACACCTTAATACGTTAATTACCCTCGAGCTGGACTAATCATCAGCCATGCTTAACTGTTACGATTTGTAACACATTAAGCGAGCCCACATCTCCCTTCTAAACTCAGGGGTTCGCTTTTTTATCTATCCTTTCAGAAGACTCCCAAAACACATCTAATAATTTCTCATCAAAAACTCAGGCATCTGCCTGAATGTATTTCTCTTTCTGCCATTTACGGATATGCAAGAGGGTAATATGTCACAACAAGCTGAGAAGAATAATCATTATCTGTTGAGTAACTGGAAACCGGAAAACGCGGCATTTTGGGAAAATAAAGGTAAAAAGATTGCGCGACGAAATTTAGTTATTTCGGTTGCCTGTCTGCTGCTGGCGTTCTGCGTCTGGATGTTATTTAGCGCGGTGGCGGTGAATCTGAATAAGGTGGGTTTTAATTTCACCACCGATCAGCTGTTTATGTTAACCGCCCTGCCTTCGCTCTCCGGGGCGATATTACGCGTTCCCTACTCCTTTATGGTGCCCATATTTGGCGGCCGCTACTGGACGGTATTAAGCACCGTTATTCTTATTATTCCCTGCGTATGGCTCGGTATTGCGGTGCAAAACCCGGCTACCCCCTATGCGGTATTTATCACTATTGCCCTGCTGTGCGGTTTTGCCGGCGCCAACTTCGCCTCCAGCATGGGCAACATCAGCTTTTTCTTCCCCAAAGCCAAACAGGGCAGCGCGCTGGGGATTAACGGCGGGCTAGGCAATCTCGGCGTCAGCGTGATGCAGATGCTGGCTCCGGTGGTGATCTTCCTGCCGATGTTTACTTTCCTTGGGGTGCACGGCGTGCCGCAGGAGGATGGCTCGACGCTGTTCCTCGCCAACGCCGCCTGGATTTGGGCCCCGCTGCTTTTGCTTGCCACCCTCGCCGCCTTTTTCGGCATGAACGATATCGCCAGCTCGAAGGCGACCATCGCCAGCCAGCTGCCGGTACTCAAGCGCCTGCACTTGTGGCTGCTGAGCCTGCTCTATCTGGCCACCTTCGGGTCGTTTATCGGCTTTTCCGCCGGGTTCGCGATGCTGTCGAAAACCCAGTTCCCGGACGTCAATATCCTGCATCTGGCCTTCTTTGGCCCGCTGATTGGGGCCCTGGCGCGTTCTGCCGGTGGGGTGATCTCCGATAAGCTTGGCGGGGTGCGCGTCACGCTGGTGAACTTCATCTTTATGGCCCTGTTCAGCGCCCTGCTGTTCCTCACCCTGCCGGGCTCCGGCTCCGGCAACTTTACCGCCTTCTATCTGGTGTTTATGGGGCTGTTTCTCACCGCCGGGCTCGGCAGCGGCTCCACCTTCCAGATGATCGCTGTCATCTTCCGGCAAATCACCGTCTATAGAGTCAAACTGCACGGCGGCACGGACGAGCAGGCCCAGAAAGAGGCTGTTACCGACACCGCGGCCGCGCTGGGCTTTATCTCGGCCATCGGCGCCGTCGGCGGGTTCTTCATTCCCAAAGCCTTCGGCACCTCCCTGGCGATGACCGGCTCGCCGGTAGGGGCGATGAAGGTCTTCCTGGTGTTCTACATCGTCTGCGTGTTCGTCACCTGGCTGGTGTATGGCCGTCGTCAGAAGCACGTCAAATCATAACGAGTCAGTTCAATTTTTTGTGAGCAGTGTAACCACGGGGCGGGAGTCGCCCCGTCAGGAGAAACGTCATGAGTAAATTGTTGGATCGCTTTCGTTATTTCAAACTAAAAGGCGAGACCTTCGCTGATGGACACGGTCAGGTGATGCACACCAACCGCGACTGGGAGGACAGCTATCGCCAGCGATGGCAGTTCGACAAAATTGTGCGATCCACCCACGGCGTGAACTGTACCGGCTCCTGTAGCTGGAAAATCTACGTCAAGAATGGCCTGGTCACCTGGGAAACCCAGCAGACCGACTACCCCCGCACCCGCCCCGACCTGCCGAATCACGAGCCGCGCGGCTGCCCGCGCGGGGCCAGCTACTCCTGGTATCTCTACAGCGCCAACCGCCTGAAGTACCCGCTGGTGCGCCGCAAGCTGATCGAGCTATGGCGCGAGGCGCTGGCACAGCACAGCGATCCGGTGCTGGCCTGGAACGCCATCCAGAATGATCCGCAGAAGAGCCAGAGCTACAAGCAGGCGCGCGGTCACGGCGGGTTTATCCGCTCCAACTGGAAAGAATTAAACCAGCTTATCGCCGCCGCCAACGTCTGGACCATCAAACACTACGGCCCGGACCGGGTGGCAGGCTTCTCGCCGATCCCGGCGATGTCGATGGTCTCCTACGCCGCGGGCACCCGCTATCTCTCCCTGCTGGGCGGCACCTGTCTGAGCTTCTACGACTGGTATTGCGACCTGCCGCCCGCCTCGCCGATGACCTGGGGCGAGCAAACCGACGTGCCGGAGTCCGCCGACTGGTACAACTCCAGCTATATCATCGCCTGGGGCTCCAACGTGCCGCAGACCCGTACCCCGGACGCCCACTTCTTTACCGAAGTCCGCTACAAAGGCACCAAAACCATCGCCATCACCCCCGATTTTTCGGAAGTGGCGAAACTCAGCGACCAGTGGCTGGCGCCGAAACAGGGTACCGACAGCGCCCTGGCGATGGCGATGGGCCACGTGATCCTGAAAGAGTTCCACCTCGATAACCCGAGCGACTACTTCCTCAACTACTGCCGTCGCTATACCGACATGCCGATGCTGGTGATGCTCGACCCGCGCGAGGACGGCAGCTACGTGCCGGGCCGGATGCTGCGGGCCTCCGACCTCGCCGACGGGCTGGGCGAAGCCAATAATCCGGAGTGGAAAACCGTCGCCTTTACCGCCACCGGCGATCTGGTGGTGCCCAACGGCTCTATCGGCTTCCGCTGGGGCGAAAAAGGCAAATGGAATCTCGAACCTTTGGCGGCCGGTCAGGAAACGGAGCTGGCGCTCTCCCTGCTGGGCACCCGCGACACCGTCGCCGGGGTGGCCTTCCCCTACTTTGGCGGCAATGAAAACCCGCATTTTCGCAGCGTGAAGCAGGAGCCGGTGCTGGTGCGCCAGCTGCCGGTAAAAACCCTGACCCTCGCCGATGGCCGCCAGCTGCACGTCGCCAGCGTCTACGATCTGGTGTTGGCTAACTACGGTCTCGATCGCGGGCTGGAAGATGTTCACGCCGCAAAAGATTACGCCGAAATCAAAGCCTACACTCCGGCTTGGGGGGAGCAGATCACCGGCGTGCCGCGTCGCCATATTGAGCAGATCGCCCGGGAGTTCGCCGACACGGCGCATAAAACCCATGGACGGTCGATGATTATCCTCGGTGCCGGGGTGAACCACTGGTATCACATGGACATGAACTACCGCGGGATGATTAACATGCTGGTGTTCTGCGGCTGCGTGGGCAAAAGCGGCGGGGGCTGGTCGCACTATGTCGGCCAGGAGAAGCTGCGCCCGCAAACCGGCTGGCTGCCGCTGGCCTTCGCCCTCGACTGGAACCGCCCGCCGCGCCAGATGAACAGCACTTCGTTCTTCTACAATCACGCCAGCCAGTGGCGCTATGAAAAACTCACCGCCCAGGAGCTGCTCTCCCCCCTGGCAGACGCCTCGAAGTTCACCGGGCATCTGATCGACTTTAACGTGCGCGCCGAGCGCATGGGCTGGCTGCCCTCTTCGCCGCAGCTAAACCTTAATCCGCTTCACATCAAGGCTCAGGCCGAGGCGGTCGGCATGTCGCCCCAGGAGTACACCGCCCAGGCGCTGAGATCGGGCGATATCCGTATGGCCTGCGAGCAGCCGGACAGCGGCAGTAACCATCCGCGCAACCTGTTTGTCTGGCGCTCGAACCTGCTGGGCTCGTCCGGCAAAGGCCATGAATATATGCTTAAGTACCTGCTGGGTACTGAAAACGGTATTCAGGGCGACGATCTCGGCAATACCGACGACGTGAAACCCGAAGAGGTGGAGTGGCAGACCGCCGCCATCGAGGGCAAGCTGGATCTGCTGGTGACCCTCGATTTTCGCATGTCCAGCACCTGCCTGTTCTCGGATATCGTCCTGCCGACCGCCACCTGGTACGAGAAAGACGATATGAATACCTCGGATATGCATCCGTTTATTCATCCCCTTTCCGCCGCGGTGGACCCGGCCTGGGAGTCGCGCAGCGACTGGGAGATCTACAAGGGCATCGCCAAAGCCTTCTCTGAGGTCTGCGTCGGCCATCTGGGTACCGAAACCGACGTGGTGCTGCAACCGTTGCAGCACGACTCTCCTGCGGAGCTGTCCCAGCCGTTCGACATCGCCGACTGGCGCAAAGGCGAATGTGAGCTGATCCCCGGCAAAACCGCGCCAAACATCGCCGTGGTGGAGCGTAACTACCCGGACACCTACGAGCGCTTTACCGCCCTCGGGCCGCTGCTGGACAAGCTCGGCAACGGCGGGAAAGGCATCTCGTGGAATACCCAGGACGAGGTCGATTTCCTCGGCAAGCTCAACTACGTCAAGCTCGACGGCCCGGCGAAAGGCCGCCCGCGCATCGAGACGGCGATTGACGCCTCGGAGGTGATCCTCGCCCTGGCCCCGGAAACCAACGGACAGGTAGCGGTCAAGGCCTGGGAGGCGCTGGCCGAGTTCACCGGCCGCGAACACAGCCACCTGGCCCTGAACAAGGAAGACGAGAAGATCCGCTTCCGCGATATTCAGGCCCAGCCGCGTAAAATCATCTCCAGCCCGACCTGGTCCGGCATCGAGAGCGAACATGTCTCTTATAACGCCGGCTACACCAACGTCCACGAGCTGATCCCCTGGCGCACCCTCTCCGGGCGGCAGCAGCTGTATCAGGATCACCAGTGGATGCGCGCCTTCGGCGAGAGCCTGGTAGCCTATCGTCCGCCGATTGATACCCGCAGCGTGACCCACATGCGCGAGATCCCACCCAACGGCTTCCCGGAGAAGGCGCTGAACTTCCTGACGCCGCACCAGAAATGGGGTATTCACTCCACCTACAGCGAGAACCTGCTGATGCAGACGCTGTCGCGCGGCGGGCCCATTGTCTGGATCAGCGAAACCGACGCCCGCGAGCTGGGCATTGAGGATAACGACTGGATCGAGTGCTTCAACGCTAACGGCGCCCTCACCGCCCGCGCGGTGGTCAGCCAGCGCGTGCCGCCGGGAATGACCATGATGTACCACGCCCAGGAGCGCATTCTGAACATTCCAGGCTCTGAAGTGACCGGACGACGCGGGGGGATCCACAACTCGGTCACCCGCATCTGCCCGAAACCGACCCACATGATTGGCGGCTACGCCCAGCTGGCGTATGGCTTCAACTACTACGGTACCGTCGGGTCGAACCGCGACGAGTTCATCATGATCCGCAAAATGAAGAACATTAACTGGCTGGATGGCGAAGGTCGGGATCAGGTACAGGAGGCGAAAAAATGAAAATACGCTCACAGGTTGGCATGGTACTTAATCTCGACAAATGCATTGGCTGTCACACCTGCTCGGTGACCTGCAAAAACGTCTGGACCGGGCGCGAAGGCATGGAGTACGCCTGGTTTAACAACGTCGAAACCAAACCGGGCATCGGCTACCCGAAAAACTGGGAGGACCAGGAGCAGTGGCAAGGCGGCTGGATCCGCGGCATCTCCGGCAAGCTGACCCCGCGTCTGGGCGGCAAGCTGGGGGTGCTGTCGAAAATCTTCGCTAACCCGCAGATGCCGCAGATCGACGACTATTACGAACCCTTCACCTTCGACTATCAGGATCTGCACCGCGCCCCGGAGGGCAACCACCTGCCCACCGCCCGCCCGCGCTCGCTGATTGACGGCAAACGGATGGACAAGATCAAATGGGGGCCAAACTGGGAAGAGCTGCTCGGCGGCGAGTTCGAGAAACGCGCCCGCGACCGCAACTTCGACAGGATGCAGAAGGAGATGTACGGCCAGTTCGAAAACACCTTTATGATGTATCTTCCGCGCCTGTGCGAGCACTGCCTGAACCCGAGCTGTGCGGCGACCTGCCCGAGCGGGGCGATCTACAAGCGCGAAGAGGACGGCATCGTGCTGATCGATCAGGACAAATGCCGCGGCTGGCGTCTGTGCATCAGCGGTTGCCCGTACAAAAAAATCTACTTCAACTGGAAGAGCGGCAAGTCGGAAAAATGCATCTTCTGCTATCCGCGCATCGAATCCGGCCAGCCCACCGTCTGCTCGGAAACCTGCGTCGGGCGCATCCGTTACCTCGGCGTGCTGCTGTATGACGCAGACCGTATCGAAGAGGCGGCCAGCACCGAGCATGAAACCGATCTCTATGAGCGTCAGTGCGACGTGTTCCTTAACCCGCACGATCCGGCCATCATTGAAGAGGCGGTTAAGCAAGGCATTCCGCAGAACGTGATTGACGCGGCACAGCGTTCCCCGGTCTACAAAATGGCGATGGACTGGAAGCTGGCCCTGCCGCTGCACCCGGAGTACCGGACCCTGCCGATGGTCTGGTATGTACCGCCGCTGTCGCCGATCCAGTCCTATGCCGATGCCGGTGGTCTGCCGCAGACCGACAGCATCCTCCCGGCCGTTGAAAGCCTGCGCATTCCGGTGCAGTATCTGGCGAACATGCTCAGCGCGGGCGACACTGGCCCGGTGCTGCGCGCCCTGAAACGGATGATGGCGATGCGCCACTACAAACGCTCCCAGACCGTGGAAGGCGTGACCGATACCCGCGCCATTGAGGAAGTGGGCCTCAGCGTCGAGCAGGTGGAAGAGATGTACCGCTATCTCGCCATCGCCAACTACGAAGACCGCTTCGTGATCCCGACCAGCCACCGGGAAATGGCCCGCGATGCCTTCCCGGAGAAAAACGGCTGCGGCTTTACCTTCGGCGACGGCTGCCACGGCTCCGACACTAAATTCAACCTGTTCAACAGCAGCCGCATCGACGCCATCAACATCACCGAGGTGCGGGATCACGGGGAGGGAGAGTAATGCAGATCCTCAAAATTATTGCCCTGCTGATTGAGTACCCGGACGAGGCGCTGTGGGAGAGCCGCGACGAGGCGATCGCTCTGGTGGCGCAGGACGCGCCGGCGCTGCTGCCCTTTGCGCAGCACTATCTCAGCGCGCCGCTGCTCGACCGGCAGGCGGGGTGGTGCGAGGTGTTCGAACGTGGGCGCGCCACCTCGCTGCTGCTGTTTGAACATGTGCATGCCGAATCCCGGGATCGCGGACAGGCGATGGTCGACCTGATGAACCAGTACGAGCAGGCCGGATTGCAGCTCGACTGCCGCGAGCTACCGGACTATCTGCCGCTCTATCTGGAGTATTTAAGCATTCTGCCCGAGGCGCAGGCCCGGGAGGGGTTGCAGAACGTGGCGCCAATCCTGGCCCTGATTGGCGGACGGCTGAAACAGCGCGAGGTGGCGCACTATCAGCTGTTTGATGCCCTGCTGAGGTTCGCGGGCAGCAAGCTCTCCAGTGACAGTGTCACGCAGCAGGTGGCAGGTGAAAAACGGGACGATACCCGCCAGGCGCTGGATGCGGTCTGGGAAGAGGAGCAGGTGAAGTTTATTGAGGATAACGCCACGGCGTGCGAAAGCTCGCCCATGCAGCAATATCAACGACGCTTTAGCCAGGACGTCGCGCCGCAGTACGTGGACGTCAGCGCCGGAGGCCCAAAATGACACACCATCTGAACGTCTTTTTCTTCGACATTTATCCGTACATCTGCGCCGCGGTCTTCTTCCTCGGCAGCTGGCTGCGGTATGACTACGGCCAGTACACCTGGCGCGCCTCCTCCAGCCAGCTGCTGGACAAGCGCGGCATGAACTGGGGCTCTAACCTGTTCCACATCGGCATTCTGGGGATTTTTTTCGGCCATCTGTTCGGGATGTTAACCCCGCACTGGATGTACGCCTGGTTCCTGCCGATGGCGGTCAAACAGCAGCTGGCGATGATTGCCGGGGGGATCTGCGGCGTATTGACCCTGATTGGCGGCTCGATGCTGTTGTATCGTCGTCTGTTTAATCAGCGGGTGCGCGCCACCTCCACCACCCCGGATATCATCATCATGAGCATTCTGCTGACCCAGTGCGTGCTCGGCCTGACGACCATTCCGTTCTCGGCCCAGTACCCGGACGGCAGCGAGATGCTGAAACTGGTCGGCTGGGCGCAGGGGATCTTCACTTTCCGCGGCGGATCGTCTGAGATGCTGACCGGCGTGGCGTTCATATTCCGCGTCCACCTGGTGCTGGGGATGACCATCTTCCTGATCTTCCCGTTTACCCGTCTGGTTCACGTCTGGAGCGCCCCGTTCGAATACATCACCCGACGCTATCAGTTGGTGCGCTCCCGGAGGTAAGCCCGAGCCACGCCGGGTGGCGGCTGCGCCTTGCCCGGCCTACGAAAACCGCACCATACCGTAGGCCGGGCAAGCGCATGCGCCGCCCGGCGTTGCAGACCGCAGGGTGCCAAACCATGCCGGGTGGCGGCTCCGCCTTACCCGGCCTACGAAAACCACACCATACCGTAGGCCGGGCAAGCGACAGCGCCGCCCGGCGTTGCAGACCGCAGGGTACCAAACCATGCCGGGTGGCGGCCACGCCTTACCCGCCCTACGAAAACCGCACCATACCGTAGGCCCGGCAAGTGCATGCGCCGCCCGGCGATGCAGACCGCAGGGTGCCAAACCATGCCGGGTGGCGGCTCCGCCTTACCCGGCCTACGAAAACCACACCATACCGTAGGCCGGGCAAGCGCATGCGCCGCCCGGCGTTGCAGACCGCAGGGTGCCAAACCATGCCGGGTAGCGGCTCCGCCTTACCCGGCCTACGAAAACTGCACCACACCGTAGGCCGGGCAAGCGCATGCGCCGCCCGGCGTTGCAGACCGCAGGGTGCCAAACCATGCCGGGTGGCGGCTCCGCCTTACCCGGCCTACGAAAACCACACCATACCGTAGGCCGGGCAAGCGACAGCGCCGCCCGGCGATGCAGACCGCAGGGTGCCAAACCATGCCGGGTGGCGGCTCCGCCTTACCCGGCCTACGAAAACCGCACCATACCGTAGGCCGGGCAAGCGCTAGCGCCGCCCGGCGTTGCAGACCGCAGGGTGCCAAACCATGCCGGGTGGCGGCTCCGCCTTACCCGGCCTACGAAAACCGCACCATACCGTAGTAACGCGGCGAAAAAGGGAACGGCAACCGCCGAAGAACTGGATGCCGTGAGCATACGCGCTAAAGTTTTAATCGGCTAACAGAAAGGGGCTGTCGCCCCTTCCCGCCTATTTCCCCGCCTGCGGATGGGTTTCAAACCCGGCCATCACCGCCGTCAGTTCTGCCAGCGAAAAACCGTACTTCGGATCGTCCACGCCCAGCCCAAACCGCTCCTGCATCAGCTGATATAGCGCCGCTGCGTCCGGCAGGTTGATCTGCTCCACCACATGCCCCTCCTGCCAGTGGGTAAAGTGCAGATTGGTGAGCGTCAATTTGCCGCCGTCCGGCAGATGCCGACACATCAGCAGATGATGACGAAAATGGGACTGCGGCCAGTGCGCGGACCAGAAGTTGCCCATCACGTAATCGGTCTGATACTGGGCGGCGAGATCGAAGTGATACATCGACTGCCAGTGATCGTGATGACGGAACTGGAGCACCCAGTCCTGGCCGTCGTTGATCAGGCGGTAGACCCCGTGCGGGGTCGCCTGCTCCTCCTCGGCGATCAGCCGAATCGGTGCGGTCAGCGTCTGCCCGCCAAAGCCCACATCGGCTATCCAGCGCTCGCCATTCAGCTCGACCAGCAGCAGACGATGGGTGCGCGGCGGCATCTGTGCCGGGTTTGCCAGTACCACCCGACCCAGCAGGCTGCGCACGTTAAACCCTACCTCACGCAGCGCCCGCTCAAACAGGCCGTTTTGCTCAAAGCAGTAACCGCCGCGTCGGGCGGTGACCAGCTTATCGGCCAGGGAACGATCGTCGAGCTGGATCTCCCGCGGCAGCACCACATCGATATTTTCAAACGGGATGGCGCTGTTGTGCTGCAGGTGCAACGCCCGCAGGGTGTCGATATCCACAGAAACCGGCTGCTGCCAGCCGGTACGGGCGAAATACTCGGTCAAAAACGGGGTCATGGTGGGCTCCTTTAACAATGCTTCCTTGTTTATAAACTATTTTTCCTCAACCACTGTCGCAAATGTGCTTTTTACCCGCGCGTTGTGCGTTGCATGATCCCCAGCGCCGTCAGCATTAATACCAGCCCGGTAAGCAGCGTCAGCGTAGCCATCGCCATCCCCTGTCCGACGGATCCCTGCTCGAACTGCCGCCAGATAAACACCGACACGGTTTGCGTCCCCGCCGGGGCCAGCAGCAGCGAGGTGACCAGCTCGCGCGAGGCGATAGCGAATACCATCAGCATCGCCGCCAGCATCGCCGGGGAGACCAGCGGCAGGACGATAAAGCGCAAGGCCTGCAACGCCGACGCGCCATGTACCCGCGCGGCAGGCTCCAGATTCCCACCCAGCTGGCGCAGCGCGCTTCCGACATAGCGCACCGGCCACGGCAGCAGCAGGCAGCAATAGGACAGGAGCAGGATCGCCCAGCTGTTATAGGGCGTGACCGGCCAGAACGGCTGGTTCCACAGCAGGATCAGCCCCACGCCCACCACCACGCCGGGTAACGCCGCGGGCATCAGGGACAGGGCATCCAGCACGCCGCGCCCTTTGATCTTCTGCACCACCACCAGCCAGGCGGCCAGCAGGCCGAGCAGCCCGGTAATACAGGCCGCCCCCAGCGCCAGCGACAGGCTGGTGCCCAGCGCCGACAGGGCATCCCCCTGCTGGCTGAATAGCGCCACATAGTGAGCGCCGGTCAGATTGGCGAGCGCCACCCCGCCCGATAAGGTGCCCAGCACCCCGGACAAGGCCATCGAGGCCCCCGGCAGGATCACCGCGATAAGCCCGGTCAGCGCCAGCAGCGCTACCACCGGCAGGGTAAAGCCCCCTGCATCCGCCCCCATGTTCTCCGTCGGTTTGCCGGTAATGCTGGTCACATCCTGATGGCCGGTCAGTCTTTTCTGCAACCACCAGGCGCTCAGGGCGATGGTCACCAGCACCACCGAGAGCATCGATGCGCCGGAGAGATCGATCGGCCATTCAGCGAGTTTTTTCTCGATATCGGTGGTCAGCATCATCACCCCGGCACGGGTGCCGAGCGCGGCGGGCACGCCATACTCTTCAATCGCCAGGGTAAAGGCCAGCAGCATCCCCGCCGCCAGCGACGGCGAAAGCATCGGCAGGGTGATATGCCAGAACGCCCGCCCCGGCGTCGCGCCGTGAACCCGCGCCACCAGGGCCAGACGCTGCCCGCTGGCCAGCAGGCTGCGCGACACCGCGAAATAGACCACCGGGAAGATATTCAGGGCCATCACCAGCACAATCCCGGTCTGGCTGAACAGCAGATTATTCAGGTTGAACCCGGTGAGCTGTTGCAGATAGCCATTGGTTTGCAGCACCAGCATCCACGACAGCGCGGCGATATAAGGCGGGGTTAAAAACGGGATCAGAAACAGCAGATCCCACAGCCGGGGCAGCGGCAGGTTCAGCAGCCCGCGCGCCACGCCGAGGGGAAAGCCAATCAACGCGCTGACCAGCGCCACGCCGACGGCCACCTGCAGCGTACCGCCCAGCATGGTGGGCAATTGCGGTTCGGCCAGCAGCGTCGCAACGCCGCTAAAGGCCCCGGAGAAGACCCCGGCGCTGAACTGCGGAAACACCGCCTGCAGCAGAATAAAGACCAGCGGAAACGCCACCAGGATCACCAGTAGCGCCAGCGTCGTCACCGACAAGTATTTAGGATTCACAAAGCAGTCCTGAAGACGGGGTTGCCCCCGTCACATGATTATAAGGTGAAGAGCGTGTTGAAACGCTTGAGGATATCGCTGCGTTCGCTTGTACCGTCGCTTTTGGTCGGCAGGATTTTCAGATCGTTGAGCAGCGGACGCTTAGCCTGCACGTCGCCGCGGGCGGGCATCAGCCAGGCATCGGCCACCATCGCCTGGCCTTCAGGGGAGAGGACGTAATCGACGAAGGCTTTGGCATCCTCCGCGTGCTGGGTGGATTTGAGGATCATCATCGGGCGCGGGGCAATCACCGTCCCGCTGGCCGGGAAGATCACCTTCAGGGATTCGCCCTGGCTGATGTTGCCATACGACACGTAATCCACCGCGCCGAACACCGCCGCTTTCGCCCCCTGCATTACCGGCGTTACCGCCTGGGCATTCGGGCCGCTGACCACCATGCCGTTCTTTTTCAGCTCATCAAACAGGGTCCAGGCCTTATCGCCCATGCCATTTTGCAGCCCGATCAGCAGATCCAGCGAGGCGCCGGAGAGCGCCGGGTCCGGGGTGGTCACTTTGTCTTTGAAGGCGTCGGTGGTCAGATCGCGCCACTCTTTCGGCTCCGGGGTGCCGCTTTTGGTGTTCCAGACAATGCCTAAGGCCGAGATGCCCTGCGCCACATAGTCGTCTGATTTCAGGTCTGCGGGCACCTTCGCAGCATTGGCACTCTGGTACGGCAGCAGCCAGCCGCGGTTGTGCAGATCTTCTGCGGTATCCCAGGAGGCGGAGATCAGAATATCGGCCTGCGGATTGGCCTGTTCCGCCTCGAGGCGGGCCATCACCTTGCCGGTGGTGGCCTGGAAGATATCCACCTTCACGCCGGTTTTCTTTTCAAAACCGCTGGCGAGGCTTTTGGCGAGCGACCCCGGGCCGGCGGTGTAGACGGTCAGCGCGTGGGCGCTGGACATCATTACGGACGATAACGCCATGGCTAACAGAACTCCTTTTTTGACGGACAATGCAGCTTTCATGCGAACTCCCCTGAGGATGTAATCAAACGATCGGCAGCGACGCTGCCAGCAGACAAATGCACGATGCGATCGGCCAGGATTTCAGCCTCCCGGCGGTCGTGGGTAACATAGACGGCGGTGGTGCCGAGCTGGCGCAGCAGCGTGGCCATCTCGTGACACAAGGTTCCACGCAGTTCGCTGTCGAGGTTGGAGAGCGGCTCGTCGAACAGCAGCACCCGCGGCTCGGCGACAATCGCCCGGGCCAGCGCCACGCGCTGTTGCTGCCCGCCGGAGAGCCCGGCGGGTTTGCGGTCGGCGAAATCGCTTAAGCCGACGCGGGCCAATGCCTGAGCCACGCGGCTGTCGCGTTCCTGACGCGGGATTTGGCGCATCTTCAGCGGGAACATCACATTCTGTGCCACGGTCATATGCGGCCAGAGGGCGTAATCCTGGAACACCATGCCGATGTCCCGGGCTTCCGGCGGCAAGGCCCAGCCGGTTTTCGCCACCAGCCGTTCGCCAAAATGGATCGTCCCCTGCGCGGGCTGGGTTAACCCTGCCAGCAGACGCAACAGCGTGCTTTTGCCGCAGCCCGAGGGCCCCAGCAGCGCAACCACGCTACCCGGCTCGATATGCAGATCGATTTGATTCAAAACGGTATTCGCGCCAAAAGCGTAGGAGACGCCTTTGAGCGTTATGGAAGTGAGCATATTGTTATCCTCTTTGGGATTTGATGCTCGCCACTGTAGGCAGCTTATGTGACGTATACATGACGTAAATGTTGCGTATTGATTTCCAATGGCTTTCAGACGTTTAATGCTCTGATGCTATTTATGAGGAATTTCTATGAGCCACTTCCGCCCCGTTGAGTTAATGCACGCCAGCCGCCTGTTAAATCACGGCCCGACCGTTTTAATTACCAGCCGCGACGACACCCTTGATCGGCGCAACGTGATGGCCGCCGCCTGGTCAATGCCGGTGGAGTTCGAGCCACCGCGGATCGCCATCGTGGTGGATAAAAGCGCCTGGTCACGGGAGCTGATTGAGCGCAGCGGCATGTTCGGGATCGTCATTCCCGGCGTGGCGGCGACCAACTGGACCTACGCGGTGGGTAGCGTCAGCGGCCGCGATGAGGATAAGTTCAACTGCTACGGTATTCCGGCCATCAACGGTCCGGTGCTGGGCCTGCCGGTGATCGAGGAGAAGTGCCTGGCGTGGATGGAGTGCCGTCTGCTGCCCGCCACCTCGGCGGCGGAAAAGTATGACACCCTGTTTGGTGAGGTGGTCTCTGCCGCGGCGGATGAGCAGGCGTTTGTCGCCGGACGCTGGCAGTTTGATGACGATAAGCGCAATACCCTGCATCACCTTGGCGCGGGGACCTTCGTCACCAGCGGCAGGCAGGTGAAAGCGCCTGAGTGAAATAACCCGTGTTTACTCAGGCGCCGGATTTTGCCCGGCGGCGCTGCGCTTGCACGGGCCTACACGAGCACGGGACACGTAGGCCGGGTAAGGCGCAGCCGCCACCCGGCGTTGCAGGTCTTGCACTGTCGTAAATATCGTCTAATAGGTCTTATAGGGGATGCGCATCCGGTCCAGCAGGTTGGTAAAATCCTGGACCGCGACGAACGCCACCGCCCCTTTGCCGGGGATGACGTTAGTGATGATGCCCACCGTCTCCCCGGTCAGGCTGTCGATGACCGGCCCGCCGGACATGCCGGACACCGCCCCCGCCCCGGTGATGATGCCGTAGTAGCAGCCGTCACGCTTCACGAAGCCGTCGATTTTTCCCATGCTGGATTTAGGCAGACTATTGATAGCGCTGTAGCCGAACAGGGTAACGTTGCGCCCGACCCTGGCCCAGGCCAGCTGATGCACGATCTTGCCCCGGTTGTTATCGGCAATCACCGCCACGTCGCAGGCCGGATGTTGCGCCCTGATGGGCTTCAGCAACGGCACCGCGACGTGGGCGGCGGTAAGCGACAGCGTGCTTGAGACCGCAAAGGTGGTGCCCTGCATCCCGGCCGCAAGCCAGTTCAGCGGCGCAGGCAGGCCGATAAAGACGAGATCCGCCTGTTTCGTGGCGGAAAAGTCAGTGCGGCTGGTGCCGGACATCACCACGCACCCCAGCAGTGTAAGGGGTGCCATGAGTGCGGCGAGAGCATAATGCAGACGCTTCATGGTTCACCCCTCGGCCCTACCTTTTCGACCGCCCGGCGATGATCTCATCGGCCACGATACGCGGAGCCTCGGCGTAATGGTGGAACTCCATGCTGTAGGTTGCCCGCCCCTGGGACATGGAGCGCAGCGTGGTGGCGTAACCGAACATCTCCGCCAGCGGCACGTCGGCGCGGATAATCTGGCTGCCGAACTGCTCCTCCATCCCCTGCACCAGCCCGCGCCGGGAGGAGAGATCGCCCATAATATTCCCGGCATACTCTTCCGGAGTTTCAACCTCCACGTGCATCATCGGCTCGAGAATGACCGGATCGGCTTTGCGCGCCGCGTCCTTAAAGCCGAATATCGCCGCCATGCGAAAGGCCATCTCCGAGGAGTCGACGTCGTGATAGGAGCCAAAGGTCAGGGTCGCTTTGACATCGACCACCGGATATCCCGCCAGCACGCCGCTGTTCATCGCTTCGCGCAGCCCTTTCTCCACCGACGGGATATACTCCCGCGGCACCACCCCGCCTTTGGTGGCATCGACAAAGGCAAAACCGCTGCCCGGCGCCTGCGGCTCGAGGCTCAGCACCACGTGACCGTACTGCCCTTTCCCGCCGGACTGGCGGACAAACTTGCCTTCGATGTCGTTTACCGCCCTGCGGATGGTTTCCCGGTAGGTGACCTGTGGACGGCCGATATTGGCCTCAACGCCGAACTCGCGCCGCATGCGGTCGACAATGATCTCCAGGTGCAGTTCCCCCATCCCGGAGATAATGGTCTGGCCGGACTCTTCGTCGGTATGCAGGTGGAAGGAGGGATCTTCCGCCGCCAGCCGGTGCAGCGCGATGCCCATTTTCTCCTGGTCAGCTTTGGTTTTCGGCTCGATGGAGAGGGAGATCACCGGGTCCGGGAACTCCATCCGCTCGAGGGTAATCACCGCGTTGGGGTCGGTCAGGGTATCGCCGGTAGTGACATCCTTCAGCCCGACGCAGGCAGCGATATCCCCGGTCCGCAGCTCTTCGACGTCATGCCGGTCGTTGGCATGCATCAGCACGATGCGCCCGATGCGCTCTTTTTTGCCCTTCACCGGGTTAAAGACCGCGTCGCCTTTTTTCAGCACCCCGGAGTAGACGCGGATAAAGGTCAGCTGCCCGACGTAGGGGTCGGACATCAGCTTGAACGCCAGCGCCGAGAAGGGTTCATCGTCGTTGGGGTGACGCTCGGCGTGCTGCCCTTTCTCATCCACCCCGTCAATGGCGGGAACGTCGAGGGGCGACGGCATCAGCTCAATCACCGCATCCAGCATCCGCTGCACCCCTTTATTTTTGAAGGCGCTGCCGCACAGCATCGGCTGGATCTCCCCGGCCACCGTGCGTTTGCGCAGGCCGCGAATAATCTCCGCCTCGTCGAGATCGTTGGTTTCGAGGTATTTATCCATCAGGTCGTCGCTGGCTTCCGCCGCCGCCGAGACCATTTTATCCCGCCAGGTTTGCGCGGTGGTTAGTAGCTCATCTGGCACCGGGGCATAGTTGAAGGTCATCCCCTGGGTGGCGTCATCCCAGATAATGGCCCGCATGTGGATCAGATCCACCACCCCGGTGAAATGATCCTCGGCACCGATGGGGATCACAATCGGTACCGGGTGGGCTTTCAGCCGGTCGATCATCATCTGCACCACGTGGAAGAAATCGGCTCCCGGACGGTCCATCTTGTTGACGAAGGCGATGCGCGGCACCCGGTACTTATTGGCCTGCCGCCAGACGGTTTCCGACTGCGGCTGCACCCCGCCCACCGAGTCGTAGACCATCACCGCCCCGTCCAGCACGCGCATGGAGCGTTCCACCTCAATGGTGAAATCGACGTGGCCGGGGGTGTCGATAATGTTGATCCGGTGCGGCTCAAAGCCGCGGTCCATGCCGGACCAGAAGCAGCTCACCGCCGCCGAGGTGATGGTAATGCCCCGCTCCTGCTCCTGCGCCATCCAGTCGGTGATCGCCGCGCCATCATGGACTTCCCCCATCTTGTGGCTCACCCCGGTATAAAACAGGATGCGCTCGGTGGTGGTGGTTTTTCCGGCATCGATGTGCGCCGAGATACCGATGTTGCGATAACGCTCTAGATGAATGGGCCGGATCATGATGCATCCTTCTTTAATGGACATGACAATCACGCGCCGGGTGAGCGCGTGCAGGTATGTAGATCAGTGTAGTGCCCTGTCAAAGTGGGGACGGGTGATTTACGGTGAGGGAAGCAGACCGCGCTGCAACGCCGGGTGGCGGTGGCGGCTGCGCCTTACCCGGCCTACGGGACCGGTGTCGTTGTAGGCCGGGCAAAGCGAAGCTGCCGCCCGGCATCCGCGCCAGGACTTAATCCATATGGCCAATTATTTAACCGGGAGCCCCTTAAGTAAGGCCTCCGCTGTAGAGACATTGCCGTCTGCCTTGTTAGCCTGCCAGTAACAGCGGTTACGTCTTCTTTGTCTACCTGAATTGATTTCATATCGCCCTGCTCTGTCCGCAGCCAGCGAGGGGCTTTTAGCCTGTCGCTAAAATAACTCACCAGTTCAAACAGCAAATCTTCAATCACACGCTGCTGCTCGCTTGTCAGCATGCCACTCATTGTCAGTTGAGTAAGTTCCTGACAGTACCGGCACAGAGTATCGGTTTCCGGCTCGAACACGGGGAGATGAGTGGGCGACGTATCAATGGTCACCATATCCACCATTGAGGCATTCCGGAGGGGTTAAACATTTTGACCTCCGCACCCATCGCAGTCAGCAGACGGCCCGCCTCTTCGCGGCAAAACGGCTGTTCCATTTTTTCTCCTCCAGAGAGAACAGGTGATTTCAAACTTTACACATATGGTTTAGCATATGTGTATTCTAAGCGTATCGGAGTGGGAAATGCTACAACCTGTCCAGCTGTACAAAATACTGTCGGATGAAACCCGGCTGGCGATCGTTATGCTACTCAGGGAATCCGGGGAAATGTGCGTCTGTGATATCTGTGGAGCGACTACTGAATCGCAGCCAAAAATATCGCGACACATGGCGATCTTACGCGAGGCTGAGCTGGTTCTCGATCGCCGGGAAGGAAAATGGATCCACTATCGTTTGTCACCCCATATGCCGGCATGGGCAGCAGAGACCATTACCACTGCATGGCATTGCATGCGGGATGAGGTTCGCGGATGGCTGGTACAGTCAGCCTGCTCATCCTGTTAAAACGCAAATCACATACACTTAACCATATGTAATGGAGTTAGGGATGTTACTGGCAGGGATAATCTTTCTACTGACGCTGATACTGGTCATCTGGCAGCCCAAAGGGCTTAGCATTGGCTGGAGTGCGAGCATTGGTGCGGTGCTGGCGCTGGCGTTCGGCGTTATTCATGTTGATGATATTCCGGTGGTCTGGAATATCGTCTGGAACGCGACGGCGACCTTTATCGCAGTGATCATCATCAGCCTGTTGCTCGATGAATCCGGGTTCTTTGAATGGGCTGCGCTGCATGTTGCTCGCTGGGGTAACGGGCGCGGGCGTTTGCTGTTCACCTGGATTGTGCTGCTGGGCGCAGTAGTGGCCGCGTTGTTTGCGAACGACGGTGCGGCGCTAATCCTGACCCCTATCGTCATTGCCATGCTCCTCGCGCTGGGGTTCAGTCCGGGCACAACCCTGGCCTTTGTGATGGCCGCAGGCTTTATCGCCGACACCGCCAGTTTGCCGCTTATTCTTTCCAACCTGGTGAATATCGTCTCTGCTGACTTCTTCGGTCTGGGCTTTACTGACTATGCGTCGGTCATGATCCCAGTCGATATCGCGGCTATTGCCGCCACGCTGACGATGCTGCATCTCTTCTTCCGTAAAGATATCCCGGCGACCTATGACGTTTCACTGCTGAAAACCCCTGCCAGTGCGGTTAAAGATCCGGCGACGTTCCGCGCCGGCTGGATTGTCCTGCTGTTGTTGCTTGCCGGTTTCTTTGTCCTTGAGCCGCTGGGGATCCCGGTCAGTGCAATTGCGACTGCTGGCGCGGTGATTCTGTTTATCGTGGCGAAAAGGGGCCATGCCATTAATACCGGGAAAGTATTGCGTGGCGCCCCGTGGCAGATCGTTATTTTCTCGCTGGGGATGTATCTGGTGGTCTATGGCCTGCGCAATGCCGGGCTGACAGATTATCTTTCCGGCGTGCTGAACATGCTGGCAGAGCAAGGCTTATGGGCGGCAACGCTGGGTACCGGCTTCCTGACGGCATTTCTCTCATCAGTAATGAATAACATGCCGACGGTGCTGATTGGCGCATTGTCGATTGACGGGAGTACGGCTTCCGGCGTAATCAAAGAGGCGATGATCTATGCCAACGTCATCGGCTGCGATTTAGGGCCGAAGATTACCCCTATCGGTAGCCTGGCGACGCTGCTGTGGCTGCACGTTCTTTCTCAAAAAAATATGACCATCACCTGGGGATATTACTTCCGTACCGGCATTATCATGACCTTGCCTGTGCTGTTTATCACTCTGGCCGCGCTGGCGTTGCGGCTCTCTGTCACTTTGTAATGAGATCCAGATATGAGCAACATTATCATCTATCACAACCCGGCCTGCGGTACGTCACGTAACACGCTGGAGATGATCCGCAATAGCGGCAACGAACCGACCATTATTTATTATCTTGAAACCCCGCCGTCACGGGATGAGCTGGTGAAACTCATTACCGATATGGGGATCGCCGTCCGGGCCTTGTTGCGTAAAAATGTTGAACCTTATGAGCAGCTGGGTTTGTCTGACGATCGGTTCACAGATGAACAGCTGATTGAATTTATGCTGCAACACCCGATTCTGATTAACCGACCTGTCGTTGTAACCCCGCGGGGTACCCGGTTGTGTCGCCCTTCGGAACTGGTGCTGGATATTCTTCCTGATCCGCAGCAAGGTGAATTCACAAAAGAAGACGGTGAAAAAGTCGTTGATAGCACCGGGAAGCGACTGGGATAAAGCAAAAACGCCGGGTGGCGGCTTCGCCTTACCCGGCCTACGGGATCGGTGTTGTAGGCCGGGCAAAGCGAAGCTGCCGCCCGGCAAAACCCACATCAGGTAATCAACATCACCCGAATATCATTCACGTTGGTTAATGTCGGGCCGGTCACCACCAGATCCCCCGCCGCGGCAAAGTAGCTGTAGCTGTCATGCCCCCGCAGCATCGCCTTCGCGTCCAGCGAAGTGCGGCTCAGCGTATCCGGGGTGACAATTGCGCCCGCCGCATCCTCGGTGCCGTCAATCCCGTCGCTGTCTCCGGCGATGGCGTAAATCCCCTCCTCACCCTTCAGCGCACAGGCCAGCGCCAGCAGAAATTCGGTGTTGCGCCCGCCGCGCCCGCAGCCCGTCTCGCCGATGGTGACCGTGGTTTCCCCACCGCTGAGTAATACTGCCGGGCCTTTCACCGGCAGGCCGTGCTGCTTCACCGATTTGGCGATCCCGGCCATCATAATACCCAGCTGGGCGCTTTCCCCCTCCAGGGCATCCCCCAGAATCAAGGGTGTGAAACCCATCCGCTGCGCCACGTCGGCGGCAGCGGCCAGCGCGCCGGAGGGGGTGGCGATCAGGCGGATATCGTCGTCTATTTCCTTTGCTGTCACCGGGGCTCGCGGCATGCGCAGCACCCGCATCACCGGTTCCGGCAGATCCAGGCCATAGCGGGCGATAATCTCCAGCGCCTCTTCCGCCGTGGAGCTGTCCGCCACCGTCGGGCCGGAGGCAATGCTCTGGGGATCGTCCCCGGGCACATCGCTGATGATCAGGGTGATCACCCGGGCGGGTCTGGCGGCCAGCGCCAGCCGTCCGCCCTTGATATCCGACAGCTGCTTGCGCACGGTGTTCATCTCATGGATGGTCGCCCCGCTCTTCAACAGCGCTTTGTTCACCGCCTGCTTATCGGCCAGGGTGATGCCCTTGCGCGGCAGGGCCAGCAGCGACGAGCCGCCGCCGGAGATCAGCGCAACCACGCAGTCGTCGGCGGTGAGGTGCTTGACCTGCTCCATCATCAGCATCGAAGCCACTTCGCTCATCGCATCCGAGACCGGGTGCGCCGCCTCGACGATGCGGATTTTTTGCGTCGGCACCGCGTGACCGTAGCGTGTCACCACCACGCCCTGCAGATCGACGTCCGGCCAGGCGGCCTCCAGCGCGGCGGCCATGGCGGCGCTGGCTTTCCCCGCGCCAACCACCATGCAGCGCCCTCGTGGTTTCTCCGGCAGCGCGTTAATCAACGCCTCATGGGGGTCGGCACTCTTCACCGCTGCCATGAAGATCTCAGTAAGCGCCCCTCGCAGGGCGCTGTCGTCGTGTTGAGCCATAGGTCAGCCTTCTGCGATGGCGCGGATCACCGCCTGAGTGACCTCGCGGGTATTGGCCGTACCGCCCACGTCCGGGGTCATGATGCCCTTCGCGCAGACGGCCTCGACGGCGGCCATCAGACGTGCAGCAGCCTCGCCCTCGCCCAGATGCTCAAGCATCTGCGCCGCGGTCCAGAAGCTGGCGACCGGGTTGGCGATGCCCTTGCCGGTGATATCAAACGCCGAGCCGTGGATCGGTTCGAACATCGACGGGAAACGCCGCTCCGGATCGATGTTGGCGGTGGGGGCCACCCCCAGACTGCCCGCCAGGGCACCCGCCAGATCGGAGAGGATATCGGCGTGCAGGTTGGTCGCCACGATGGTGTCCAGCGACTCCGGGTGCAGGGTCATGCGCACGGTCATGGCATCCACCAGCATTTTGTCCCAGGTGACGTCCGGGAACTCGCGGGCCACTTCGGCGGCGATCTCGTCCCACATCACCATCCCGTGACGCTGGGCGTTGGATTTAGTGACCACGGTTAACAGCTTGCGCGGACGGGTCTGCGCCAGGCGGAAGGCGTAGCGCATGATGCGCGTCACCCCGGTGCGGGTGAAAATCGCCACCTCGGTACCCACCTCTTCCGGCAGGCCGCGGTGGGCGCGACCGCCGTGGCCGGAATATTCCCCTTCCGAGTTCTCGCGCACGATCACCCAGTCGAGGGTACCCGGTACCGCCTTGCGCAGCGGGGACTGAATACCCGGCAGGATTTTGGTCGGACGGACGTTGGCATACTGGTCGAAGCCCTGGCAGATCGGCAGGCGCAGCCCCCAGAGGGTGATGTGATCCGGCACGTCCGGGGCACCTACCGCACCGAAGTAGATGGCGTCGAAGGCTTTGAGCTGCTCCAGCCCGTCTTCAGGCATCATCACCCCGTGGGTTTTGTAGTAATCCGAGCCCCACTCGAAGGTGTGCACCGAGAAACGCATATCGCCCTGACGCTGAGCCAGCGCGTGTAAAACCTCAACACCTGCGGTGATCACTTCCGGGCCGATACCGTCTGCGGGGATAGCTGCAATGGCGTAATCTTTCATGGTTTTTCCTTAAATTAATGTTTTGACTGAATTAATGTTTCGCTGGCCTGCGCCTTGCGGCTGGACGCCGAGAGCCACAGCACCACGATTGAGGAGAGGATCAGCAGCCCGGCGACAAACCACAGTCCCCAGGTGTAACTCCCGGTCTGTTGCTTGATCAGGCCAATCATGAACGGACCGACAAAGCCGCCCAGATTGCCGAGTGAGTTGATGGTGGCGATACCCGCCGCCGCCGCCGAACCGGAAAGGAACAGGGTTGGCATGCTCCACAGCGGGGGTTTGGAGGCGCTGATGCCGCAGTTAACGATGGTCAGCGCAAGGATCACCCCGACAATGCTCGTCGTACTGCCCGCCATAAACAGCCCGGCCGCCGCGACGATACAGGCGGCAATCACGTGCCACGAGCGTTCGCCGGTTTTGTCGGAATGACGCGCCCAGAGCACCATCGCTGCCACTGCCAGCACCGCCGGAATCGCATTCAGCAGGCCGACGGTCATGGAGGAGACGCCGAGAGTTTTGATGATCTGCGGCGACCAGATGCCCAGGGTATAGAGCCCGGCGGAAGTGCCGAAGTAGACCAGCGACAGGGCCAGAACGCGCTTATCGAGCAGCCCTTTCCAGACGCTGTGCTGCGCCGTGGCCTGTTTCGCCGCCTGCTCACGTTGCAGGGTGGCAATCAGCCAGCCGCGCTCCTCTTCGCTGAGCCATTTCGCCTTTTCCGGGCGGTCGGTCAGCCAGAACAGCACCACCACGCCGAGGATCACCGCTGGCACCGCTTCGAGGACAAACATCCACTGCCAGCCGGCAAAGCCCATCATGCCGTGCATCTCCAGCAGTGCGGCGGAAATAGGCGAGCCGAGCGCGGTGGAGATAGGCGCCGCGGCCATAAAGATGGCCGTCACCTGGGCGCGCTTTTGCGCCGGGAACCAGTAGCTTAAGTAGAGGATGATCCCCGGGAAGAAGCCTGCTTCCGCCACGCCGAGCAGGAAACGCAGGGTATAGAAGCTGGTAGTGCCCTGGACAAAAGCCATGCCGCCGGAGACCAGCCCCCAGGTGATCATCACCCGGGCAATCCAGATGCGCGCCCCAACCTTGTGCAGGATCAGGTTAGACGGCACCTCAAACAGGAAGTAGCCGAGGAAAAAGATCCCGGCCCCGAAGCCAAACACCGCCGGGGAGAAGCCGAGATCGGCGTTCATGGTGAGCGCCGCGAAACCGATATTGACGCGGTCGAGGAATGCGATGAAATACAACAGCATGATGAAGGGTACGATGCGCAAGGTGATCTTGCGCATGACCCGTTGTTCGATTGTGCAGGTCATGTGAGGTGTTCCTCATAATTATTTTGTAGGGTACGCAGTCGGGCTGCCTTGATGAGTATGCTGATATTTCTTGCATGATCATGCGCATCGGTTTATACAAAAAAATGCAATAATCACGAGCGAGCCAAAATGGAACTACAACACCTGCGCTGTTTCCTGGCGGTGGCAGAAACCCTGCATTTCGGTCAGGCGGCACAGCGGCTGGATATGCTGCCCTCTGCCCTGGGAAGGAATATTCGTCTTTTAGAAGAGGCACTTGGCACGCGGCTATTCACGCGTTCAACCCGCCGGGTGGCGCTCACGGAGAATGGCGTTTTGCTGCGGGAAGAGGCGCGAAAGCTGCTCGCCCACGCCGACGCTATTATGTTGCAATTTCGTCAAAATCCGCGCCGGGCGCAGCCGCTTTTACGCGTCGGGACTATCGACAGCGCGGCCATCGGATTGCTGCCGGGATTGCTGCAGCTGTTTCGCCAGCACTACCCGACGGTGGAGATCCAGCTCTTCGAAGACAAGACCGTCCATCTGCTGCCGAAGCTGAAAAGCGGCAGGCTGGATCTGGTGTTTATTCGCCCGCCCGCGCAGCTGGATCCTCAGTTTGGCCGGGCGTTTTTATGCAATGAGCCCGGCATCCTTGCCCTGCCGGCCCGCCATCCGTTTGCCGACCGGGAAAGGGTCGATATCGCCGAGCTGGAAGGAATGCCGATGATCCTGCCGGAGCGGCGTTCGCGCCCGCACAGCCACGATCTGACCATGAACCTGTTCCATAAAGCGGGCATTGAAGTGACGGTGTCACAAATGGCGGACGAAAAGCAGACCATTATCAACCTGGTGGCGGCGGGCATTGGCCTGGCGATTGTCCCGGCGTGGAGCAGCCGCTATCTGATGCCGGGGGTGAAGTTTGTGCAGCTGAACGGCGCGGAGCAGATGGGGATGCCGCTGGAGGCGGTATGGATGGCCGGTGCGCAGGATGAGATACGGGATAATATGCTGGCGATGTTGCGGGAGCATCCGGAGCTGTATGGATAGAATTTTGCCCCCTAGATACTCTATGGAACGTATAAGAACGTGCAGCAGGGGACGTGCTAACTCTATAAAAAGAGGTATCAACGTTCAGAGGTGAAATATTCCCGCTTTAATGTTGGGATGAGAGTTTAAGCCTGTTTATATCGCTAAAAGTCAAGATCGCGCGATCGGCTCATGGACTTTTAATATAGAGAAAGGTTATACGGCCTGTAAAAAAGGGGCTGAATAATAAGCCATTCAACCCCTGTAGTGACTACAACATTAATTCTTTAACTGCGTCGTTAATTTCAGCGGCTGCTCGCCATTATAATTAACATCCGCGCGGATCAGGACAGACTTGAGATGACCAGAATCATCGAGCTCATCGTTCAGTGCGAAATAAACCACACCATAGTTATTATGTCCATACTGGCTTTTTTCAGTCTGGAAGATGTCATTCCAGGCACGCGCTTCCGCTTCATCTTTAGGTTTGATCTGGCATGTTGTGAGTGAGGCTTCCGTATCCCAGGCCATCATGACATTCTGAGTATTAACCATGAGATTTTTAATGCTGGGTACATCAGGGCATCCGTCCAAAGTCAGAGTGTAAACCTGTTTTTCAAAGTTATACTTCTCAGGGAAAATACCGGGTAAAAATTTCACCATCACAGGCCCACCCGAAACGGTAGGGAATTGCCCCTTAGGGTCACGCTCTGCTGATATAAATTTTATATACTTGATTTTTTTATATTCTTCAAGTTTATCAAGCATGGCCGGAATGGCGGTTTTTTCGATATCGCGCTTCTTAAACTCATCTTGCTCATTATAATATTTGGCATCAACAAGGTTAAGCATCTCTTTATTATCAATGTTTTTAGCTCGCGCCAGATACAGCCAGGTAAAATCCTCATCGCTGATGAATTTGTAATCTTCTGCTGGTACGGCAAGAACCTGTTTTTTGAAATCAGCCGCTTTCTTTTCTTGTTCTTCCTTTTGTTTCTTATAGGCATCAAGGGCTTCTTGTTGCTCTTTGGACGGTTTACCCCGTTCAGCAATGTCAGGATCTTCCATCAACGAATGCCCTAAATTAGACGCTGCGGAGATAACTTCCTTACCGTTATTATCAATTAAGACGCTGGCCTGATGGTTTCTGGATTCAAAACGGGTGGTTAAGGGGCCTACTGGCTGGATGCTAATGTCAAAAGAGCATACCTTCGACTGCGCTTTTTCATCTGCAGAAACCTCTTTTACGTTTCTTAATTCAATATGGTTACGGGCGATTAAGTCGTCCTTATCCTTAAATTTAACGTCGGTATCATTGTAGTTGCGGAATAAGTTATCACCAACACGATCGACAATAGCTTTAGAAAAGGCCTCGGAAGTACATTCCGGTTGCTTATCGCCACACCCTACCAGAACAGCGGAAACCAACGTAAGTAACGTGGTAGCTAAAATTTTCTTTTTCATATGATCTGTATCATCCATTGGCAATTTTATAATAACTTTAATTTACTATTTTTTGATAATTTTTAGCGTGGACATTTTAATGCTTAGGAACCACATGTTGAAGTCTTTTTTCTTAGGCGCAGACTTATAAATCCACCATAAATGGTAGTTGCTCGACTTTTTATACTACTATTAAAAACCTAAAGGGGTCGGAGAATACTAATAAGCAATAGGTATGTCTTTATCTCGCCCTAACTAAAATCAGAAGAGTATTTTTTTGATAATTGCAAAATTCGGATCTCGAGGTCAAATCAACGCTTTTTTTAGCATCCGAAACAGGATAAGTCACTTCGTGCGGCCTGTTTGCCAGGTGGCGGCTGCGCCTTACCCGGCCCCTACGCCTTATAAATAAATCGTTGGATAAAATCGGCAATATCGGCTTCGACCATCGCGCATTTTTCCGCCGAAGGTCTGACGCCCAAAAATTCGTCATAACCGCTCAGGAGCGAAATCAGCTGTCGCGTGGTGCGGCTGGGGTCGCACTCGCGGAAGGTTCTATTCCCCACACCTTCCTCAATAATGTCGCGAACCCGTTCGCTCCACGCTTGCATAATGGCCTCAACGAATTCGGCGTAAGCGTCATTATGCAGCGCTAACTGCCACGTGGCGCCATACAGCTGCCAGGCGGCATCCTGCTCAAAGGGCAGAAAATCGGCGACCAGGCGCTCCATTTTTTGCGCGGAGGATAACCCCGCGACTTCACGCGTAAATGTCTCCAGCTCGTCGCGCATAAAACGATCCAGCGCCGCAATACACAAGGCCTGCCAGTTGCTGAAGTAATGATAAATATGGCTGCGTGAGATCCCTAACGACTCGGTCAACTCACGCGTGGTAACGTTGGCGATCCCCTTCTCCAGAAATAGTGCGATAGCCCCGTCCAGAATCCTGGCTTTTAACGTCTCTTTTGCTTCTTTCATCTACACGCCCACATTGACTTTGAGCAAGTGCTCAAATAGACTCGCCCTACAAATTTGAGCAACCGCTCAAATTTATCTTAACAGAAAATTGTATGCTTACCTTAAAAAATGCGGCTCCTGCCGCAGTATCAAACAGCGCGGTCAAAACGCTCAAACTGCTGGGCCAACGACATAGCCGAAAACTCATTCTGACCTTCTTACTGGTGGCGGCTGAAAACGTCACCATGCTGCTCTATCCCCTGCTGGCGGGGTTTGCGATCAATGCCATCATCTCCGGCCAGGCGTTACATGCCGTCCTTTATGCGGTGATGGTTTTTGTGATGTGGGCGATTGGCGCGGCAAGACGCAGCATTGATACCCGGACATTTGCGCGCATTTATGCCGAACTGGCCGTTCCGGTCATCCTTGCCCAACGTGAAGAACAGCACAGCGCTTCAACGATTGCGGCCCGCGTGGCGCTGTCGCGGGAATTTGTCGATTTCTTCGAGAAACATCTGCCGGTACTGGTGACCTCTGTCGCTTCAATCATCGGTGCCGCAGTGATGCTGCTCCTGCTGCAGTTCTGGACCGGCGTCGCCTGTCTGTTCATTCTGATCTTTTTTGCCCTGTTTTTACCGGGCTTCACCCGCAGGAACGAAGCATTATTCCTGAGGCTGAACGATCGGCTGGAAAAAGAGGTGGCGTTCGTGAATAACGCGTCCAGAATGTCACTGTCCAGGCACTATGATGTGCTGGCGCGGCTCAGAATTAAACTGTCGGATCGGGAAGCATTTGGCTATTTAGCCATCGGTTCCGTGACGGCGATTTTATTCGCCAGCACCATAATGACCATGTCGTTCGAAGGCGGGCTGGATGCCGGGCATATCTATTCGGTCATGACCTATATGTGGATGTTTGCCATGAGTCTGGATGACGGACCGCAATTACTGGAAAAGTATTCTCAGCTAAAAGATATTGGCAAGCGGGTTAATACCAGTACCCTTTAATCAGCTTTTATCCCCTGCATCTTGCCGATGCGGGGGATACGTTTACTGCTTTTACATCGAATAGCCCGGCTTTTTAATCAACTCATCCAGCTTCGGACCAATCTCCGTATCCCAGACCTGCGCTTTCCAGTCGGCTTCCTGAACTTCGTTCAGCGCCACCGAAATAGAGCGATCTTTACTGTTCAGATGGCGAGTAATCACCTCGGCGATATCTGCCGCCAGCGCGGTTTTTTGCTCGTCGTTCAGATCGCGGGGAAAACATTTGATATTGACGTGTGGCATGTGCAGGGCTCCTTTTGAGTAAGCATTCCAGACTAGCAGAGTATCTCGTTGTCTTTTAGCACCTTGTGCAGTTTCGGGAGCTTGCACACGCTATCGGCAATGGCGGTAATGTTCGGCGTGTTGGCGGCAAACCAGTCCGGGCGAGGCCCCCAGATACGCATCACGCACAAATAGCAGTCGATAAGGGTGATCTGCTCGCCAAAGGCCCAGGGCGCGGCTTTGAGGTGGTTATCCAGCCAAAGGTAGAGCGATTTACGGTATTCACGGCAGTTTTGTTGCAGCTGCTCCGGGGCGTCGGGTGCCCAGCGTTCGGGGTAGTCTGCATAGGTAAAGGTGGGATAGACGTTGGCCACCAGCCAGATCAGCAGGCGCTGAAACTGCTGGCGATCTGCGTGCCCGACGGGAGGTGCCAGATCGGGACAGCGATCCAGCACCAGCAGCGCAATGGCTGCCGTTTCCGTCATGATCTCGCCGTTCTCCAGCTCGAGGGTCGGCACCTGACACAGGGGATTCAGTTTTTCGAGCAGTTCGCGCGTGGCACCCGGCTTATCGAACCCGTCGACGTTGATAAACTGATACGGAATATCGGCGAGGGTCAGCATCACTTCACTGATGGCTGAGCCCCAGCCGGGAACGCCATAGACTTTGATCATCGGCTATACCTCGGTCAAAGCCTTAAGTGTAGAGCAGCCTCAGTAGGTTATCCCGGGCGGGTTAACCTCCGACTGCGCCACCGCCTCGCCCTGTTCGCCCCAGCGCGCCAGCACCTTCTGGTATTCGCCGCGCTGGATGGCCCCGTCGAGCGCCGCCTGGAGGGCATACACCAGCTCGTTACCCTTTTTGGTGGTGGTGGCGACATACGCTTTTTTCGGCCCTAAGCCCACTACCCGGGTTTTACCAGTCAGGGCCTCTTTATAAGCCGATACCGACTGCGGGCCAAAGAACACGTCCGCCCTGCCGGACTGGATATAAAGATTGCCTGAGGCGTCGTCGGTGAGGTAGACCGGCAGCGCAGGCTCGCGCCCGGCGGTTTTGTTCTCTTCGTTCCATCCCAACAGAATACGCTCCTGGTTGGTGCCGGAGCCGACAATCACCTTTTTACCCGCCAGATCGGCGGCGCTCTTGATCGACTGCACCTCGCTGGTGGATTTCACTGAAAAGGCCAGGTTATCGACGCGATAGGTGGCGAAGTCAAACTTCTGTTTACGCTGCTCGGTCACCGCAATGTTGACCAGCGCCACGTCGTAGCGCCCGGAGGTGATGCCCAGCGGCCAGTCTTCCCACGCCGTCGGCACCAGCTTGAGTTTTAAACCGAGGCTGCCCGCCAGCAGCCGGGCGATATCCGGGTCACTGCCGATGCGGGTACGGTTATCGCTGGACAGCAGCGCCAGCGGCGGCGAGTTCAGCGCCGAAATGGCGACGGTTAAGGTGCCCGGTTCGACAAATTTATAGTTTGCGGGGATTTTCGCCACCGCCTGCTTATCCACCCTCACCGGCAGCGGCTGCTCGTTCGCCTGTAAATCAATGGCGGCGTGGCTTGTGGACGCCACCATTAACAACGCCAGTAATCCCTTTTTCATCTTCTCTCCTTACAGCACTTTGGACAGGAACTGCCGCGTTCGGGCGTGGGACGGACGGTTCAACACCTCGTCGCTGCTCCCCTGTTCGACAATTTTGCCATCGACCATAAACACCACCTGGTCCGCCACTTCCCGGGCGAAGCCGATCTCATGGGTCACCACCACCAGGGTAGTGCCGGAGCGGGCCAGCTTTTTGATCACGTCCAGCACCTCGCCCACCAGCTCGGGGTCAAGGGCGGACGTCGGTTCATCAAACAGCATCACTCGTGGGCGTAATGCCAGGGCACGGGCAATGGCGATGCGCTGCTGCTGCCCGCCGGAAAGGTGCCGCGACCAGGCGTCGGCCTTATCGCGCAGCCCCACCACGTCCAGCAGATCGTAGGCCCGATCGACCGCTTCTTTTCGGCTCAGCTGTTTGTGGGCAATCGGCGCCTCAATCAGGTTCTCCAGCACCGTCAGGTGCGGGAACAGGTTGAAGTTCTGGAACACGTAGCCCACGTTGATGCGCTGTTTGAGGATCGCTTTCTCCTTCAGCTCGTACAGCGTGTTGCCCTCCCGGCGATAGCCGATGTAGTCCCCGTCTATCTGGATAAAACCTTCATCAACGCGCTCGAGGTGGTTAATGGTGCGCAGCAGTGTGGATTTACCGGAGCCGGACGGGCCGAGGATCACCGTCACCGAGCCCGGCGGGATCTCCAGCGAGACGTTATCCAGCGCCTTGTGCCGGCCAAAAAACTTGCTGACGCCGGTAATGGAAATATGTCCTTCAGGAGAGGCTCGCATGGACAGGCTCCTGTGTGGTTTGGGTGGTAACGGAACGGGTGCGGGTGGCGCGGGAGGTGTTCACCGCCGAGCGGCGCTCGCTGCGGGCCAGAGCACGTTCAACCAGATGCTGAATGGCGGAGAGCACGGTGGTGATCACCAGATACCAGACGGCACCGACCATCAGCAGCGGGATCACCTCCTGGGTGCGGTTGTAGATCATCTGGATGGTATAGAACAGCTCCGGCATCGCCAGGACGTAAACCATCGCCGTGCCCTTGGCGAGGCTGATGATTTCGTTGAACCCGGACGGCAGAATGGTGCGCAGCGCCTGCGGCAGGATGATGCGCAGGGTGCAGCGCGAGGCCGGCAAACCCAGCGCGGCCGCCGCTTCATACTGGCCGTGATCGACCCCCAGGAAGCCGCCGCGAATGATCTCCGCGGTATAGGCGCTCTGCACCAGCGTCAGGCCGACAACGGCTGTGGAGAACTGCCCCAGCACGTTGATGGTCTCAAAGCTGCCCCAGGTGATGCTGGTGAACGGCACGCCGAGCGACAGCGTGTCGTACAGATAGGAGAAGTTGTAGAGGATAATCAGCACCACAATCAGCGGCAGGGAGCGGAACAGCCAGATATAGCCCCAGGCGAGGCTGCTCAGCAGCCACGAGGAGGAGAGCCGGGCCAGGGCCAGCATGCCGCCAATCACCACGCTGAGCGCGGTGCCGATCAGGGTCAGGAGCAGCGTCTGCCCCACCCCTTCCAGGATCACCGGGTCTAAGAACCAGCGCGCGAACACGCTCCACTCCCAGCGTGGGTTAAAGGCTACCGACTGAATGACAACCGCCAGCACAAACAGCGCAACGATCGCCCCCACCGTGCGCAACGGGTAGCGCGCCGGGACCACTTTGATGGTTTCAACGTTGTTCATCGTCGTTCCTCATGCCGATTTACTGAACGCTTCGCGTACCAGCGTTTTGGTGAAGCGCAGCCGTCCGTCGAACGGCGGCTGGCTGTACTCTTCCGGGTCGCGGGTCAGGTCGAACTGCGCCGCGTAGCCCTGGCTCAGGTAGAGCCGCACCGCTTCCGGCTGACGAAAGCCGGTGGTGAGGTAGATCTGGCTGTAACCGGCCAGTACCGCCCGGCGCTCTAGCTCCTGCACCACCCGGGCGGCAAGTCCCTGCTGGCGCAGGGATTTGTCGGTCCAGATCCGTTTGATCTCGGCGGTCTGCCCATCGAAGGGTTTATAAGCCCCGGTGGCGATGATTTTTCCGTCGCGCTCCAGGACAATAAACAGCCCCTGCGGCGCCAGATACCACTCGGTCAGCTCGATCTCGGCATCTTTAGAGAAGTAGTCGCCGTAGCGCGCCGCGTACTCGCCGAACAGCCCCTCAATGATGGGCTGAAGATCGGCGTCCTCGGGCGATACGTCACGAAAATGGTCGCTCATGGGATCTCCTTAGTCGCCAAGGCCGGCCGGATTCACTTCGGAACTCGGGATGCGCTCCACGCCTTCACCCCAGCGGTTCAGCACCTTGTCATAGTCGCCGTTATTGATCACGCCGTTCAGGGCGGTCTGCACCGGCTCGGCCAGGCCACTGCCTTTTTTCAGGGTCACGGCGATATGCGCCGCTTTCGGCCAGCCTCCGTCGACGCTGCCCACCAGTTTGGTTTTACCGTTGAGGGCCGCTTTCCACGCGCCAATCACGTTCGGGCCAAAGTAGGCGTCCGCGCGACCGGATTGCAGGGCCAGGGTCTGGGCGGCATCATCTTTGGTGTAGATAGGGGTGAACGGCTTCAGCCCTTTCTTCTGATTTTCCGCATCCCACGCCAGCAGAATCGCCTCCTGGTTGGTACCGGAGCCAACGATAATCCGCAGCCCGGCGATGTCTTCCGCCTTCTCGAGCTTCTTGATTGGGCTGGTGGATTTCACGTAGAAGCCCAGGGAATCTTTCCGGTAGGTGGCGAAATCGAACTTCTCTTTACGCTCTTTGGTGACGGTGATGTTGCTGATCGCCGCGTCGTATTTGCCGGAGGTCACCCCCAGCGGCCAGTCTTCCCAGGAGGTGGGCACCACGTTCAGCTCCAGCCCGAGGCTGTCGGCCACCAGACGGGCGATATCGGCCTCGCTGCCAATCAGGGTTTTGTTGTCATCGGCAAACACCGTCAGCGGCGGCTGGCTGAGCCCGGCAATCGCCACGGTAAATTTCCCCGGCACTACCGGCTTAAAGCTGGCGGGCAGCTGAGCGATGGCCTGCGGATTTTTTGCGGTGTTGATCGGCGTTTTGTTGGCCTCGAGGCTGACCCCGGTGCCGTTAATGTTGACGTTCTCTGCCCAGACGGCAGGGGTAAAGGCCAGCGCGAGCGCCAGAATAAGCGATGATTTTTTCATGGCAGGTTCTCTTATTGTTGTGTGCGTTATTGTTGTGTGAACTGATTAACGGGCTGGTCTAATCCCAGGCTCTCACGCAGGGTGGTGCCGGGGTATTCGGTGCGGAACAGGCCGCGCGCCTGCAACAGCGGCACCACCTGATCCACAAAGCGCGGGAAGGTATCCGGGGTGCCGCCCTGGATGATGAACCCGTCCGCGGCATAGCCCTCAAACCACTGCTGTAAGCCGTCAGCAACCTGTTCCGGGGTGCCGGAAAAACGCGGGCGCGGCGAGGCGGCTTCCAGCGCCACCTGACGCAGGGTTAAGTTGCGCGCCCGGGCGTTGCGTTTGATCTCATCGGTGGTGCTGCGGAAGCTGTTTTTCCCCAGATCGCCAATGTCCGGGAAGGCTTCATCCAGCGGATACTGGCTGAAGTCGTGGTGCTCAAAATAGCGGCCCAGATAGTTGAGAGCATCGTTAATGGAGACCAGCGCGGCAGTGGTCTGATACTGCTCCTCCACGTCGTCGGCGTCTTTCCCGACGATGACGCTCACCCCCTGGAAGATATGCAGCTCATCGGCGCTGCGGCCATGCTGTTTGAGCTGGCTTTTGACGTCGTGCCAGAAGGCCTGCGCTTCTTCGTAGGTGTCATGGTGGGTAAAGATGGCGTCAGCGTGTTTCGCTGCCAGCTTTTTGCCGTCGTCCGAGGCCCCGGCCTGGAAGACGATCGGCCTGCCCTGCGGCGTGCGGCCAATGTTCAGCGGCCCGGCCACCTTGAAGAAATCGCCATGGTGATCGAGGGTGTGCAGCTTTTCAGGGTCGAAGAACTGCCCGGTCTCTTTGTTACGCACAAAGGCGTCGCCCTCCCAGGAGTCCCACAGCCCTTTCACCACGTCGAGATACTCATCGGCGATGCGGTAACGCAGGGCGTGTTCCGGGTGCTTATCGCGGGAGAAGTTCTTCGCTGAACCTTCCAGCGGCGAGGTGACCACGTTCCAGCCCGCCCGACCGTTGCTCAGGTGATCGAGGCTGGCAAACTGGCGCGCCACGGTGAAGGGCTCGCTGTAGGAGGTGGATAAGGTGCCCACCAGCCCCAACCGTGATGTGACGGTCGCCAGCGCCGACAGCACGGTCAGGGGCTCAAAGCGGTTGAGAAAATGCGGGATCGACTTCTCGTTGATGTAGAGGCCATCGGCGACAAAAATAAAGTCGAGCTTGCCCGCTTCGGCCTTGAGGGCCGTCTCTTTGACAAAGTTAAAATTGATGCTGGCATCGGCCGGGGCTGCCGGATGACGCCAGGCGGACATATTTCCCGAGGCGCCGTGCAAAATCGTGCCCAGGCGCAGCTGTCGTGTTGCGGACATATTCCCTCCTTACCCTTAAAGTTGGTTCAGTGCTTTTTCCGCAAGTCGGGCGAAATAACGCGCGGCGGGTTCAATTAAGGCTTCATCCGGGTTAAAGGCCGGATGGTGTAAACCGTACTGGCTGGCGCTGCCGATACTGACAAAGGCCCCGGGGATCTGCTGCAGGTAGACGGCAAAATCCTCCCCGCCCATGTGCAGCTCGGCCTGCCGGGTCTCATACCCGGTTTCCCGCGCCACCGAGGTGGCAAACTCGGCCCAGTTGGCGTCGTTAACCAGCGCGGTAGGCCCGGCATACCAGGTGATGTCGATCTGCGCGTTAAAGGCGGCGGCAAATCCGGCAGCGATTTCGGCCACCCGGGCCTTCACGTTCTGTTGCACTTCCGTGCGATGGGTACGCAGGGTCCCCTCCAGCTCGACGCTCTCCGGCAGCACGTTCCAGGTATTGCCCCCGGTAATGCGCGTCACACTCAGCACCACCGAATCCAGGGTATTCACGTTGCGGCTGGCGACGCTTTGCAGGGCGGTGACCAGCTGGCTGGCGAGCAGGATGGCGTCGTTGCCTTCATGCGGACGGGCGGCGTGCGCCCCTTTGCCGGTAATGCGAAATACGAAGCGGTCAACGTTGGCGTAGAACGGGCCGCCGCGAGTGGCGAAGCTGCCCACCGGCAGACCGGGTTCGTTATGCATGCCGAAGATGGCGCTGATATCGCGCAGGGCTCCGGCGCGCACCAGACTCTTTGCGCCGCCGAAGTTCTCCTCCGCGGGCTGGAACAGGATCCGCACCCGGCCATTAAGCGCGTCTTCGCGGGCTTTCAGCTTCAGGGCCGCGCCGAGGATCACGCTGGTGTGGATGTCGTGGCCGCAGGCGTGCATGACGCCCGGGCGTTGGGAGGTAAAGGCTACGCCGCTGCGCTCCTCAATCGGCAGGGCGTCGATATCGGCCCGCAGGGCGATCTGTTTGTCACCCTTCCCCACCTCGGCGATCAGGCCGGTGTGCAGGTCATAGGGCAGGACGGTGATCCCGGCGTCACCCAGCCACTGGCGCAGGCGGGCGGTGGTTTGTACTTCCTCGCCGGAAAGCTCCGGGTTCTGGTGCAGCTCGCGGCGCCAGGCGATCAGCTGTTGTTCGAGGCTCATGCGGCCACCTCCCTCTGCTGTCGGGCCTGGGCCAGCAGGCGCAGGGACTGCACCCGGGCGGTGCCGTCGGCAACCGGGGTATCAATGATGAACTCATCGATGCCCCACTGCTGATGCAGTGCCTCCAGTTGTTCGAGTACCGACTCCGCAGTACCCGCCAGCAGCGACTGGGCGCGTCGGGCGATGCGCAGCGGCTCGCTGCCCGCCTGGCGAGCAAAGGCATAAGCCTGCTCCTCGCTGGCAACGGTGACCCGCTGGCCGTTGACAAGCTCAACGCCCCACACTTCGACGGATTTGGCCAGCTCCTCGGCCTGCGCCTGGGTTGGCGCAACGATGGCCTGCACCGCGACAATCACCTCCCGGGCGCTATGGACGCGCCAGGTGTTAATCACCTCGCGCAGCAGATCGGGATCGCCATTCAGATGGGCAGCAAAAACGAAGTCCCAGTCGAGGCGGGCGGCCAGGCGCGCGCTCTCTGCGCTGGCGCCCAGCAGGAAGCCAGCAGCCGGAACCTGGGGTAACGGAGTGGCACGAACCGCCTCCTCCTGTGAAGCCGGGTTGATCCAGCCATCCAGCTGCGCCAGCTGGTCGGCGAAATCGCCCTTCTCCTGCTGGCTGAGGCCGAGCTGTAACGCCCGGGTCGAGAGCGGCAGGCCGCCCGGCGCTTTGCCGACACCCAGATCCACACGCCCGGGGGCGATAGCCGCCAGCAGGTTGAAGTTCTCTGCCACTTTGTACGGGCTGTAGTGTTGCAGCATTACCCCACCGGAGCCGACGCGAATGCGACGGGTCTGCCCGAGGATCCAGGCAATCAGCAGCTCAGGCGACGGACTCGCCAGCTGCGGGGTGTTGTGGTGTTCGGCAATCCAGAAGCGGTGATAACCCAGGGTTTCGGCCTGTTGCGCCAGGCTTAAGGTGCGCGACAGCGCATCGGCGGCCGTTTCGTTTTCTGCGACAGGACTTTTATCCAGAATGCTGATTCGCCAGGACATGTTGCAATCTCGTTTGACTAAACATGTCGCCATTATTAAAGGGCGATTTCACCTCTGAGAAACAATTAATTTACATTTGGTTTGCCGGATTTCAGAAATACCGCGTCGGATTATCGCGATGAACGGAGCCCGGCGATCAGGGCGTTGGCCTGCTGGCGGGAGGTGATGCGCACGAAGCGGATATGGGCAAAAGCCGGGTTTTGCATGTCGGCCTCGTAGCGCACCCGGTTGCTGCGCCAGGTTTTGATTGTCCACAGCAGGATCGATTCCCGGCTAAAGAAGGTGCGGCGAAAACTCTCCCGGTTGCCGGTGCCGGGCCACAGCTCCTGCCGCGTCCAGGCGCGTTTAACCGCCCGGGTGACGGCCTGACGCAGGGTGCGGGCCAGGCCGTAATCGACCCATACCACCAGATCGACGTTGCGCCATTTTATCGGGCGGGTGCGGTTGTAGTTGCCGTCCAGCACCCAGCCTGGCGTGGCGCTGAGCGCCGTCTCCAGCTTTGCGAACATGACCTCGTCCGGGGTGCCCTGCCAGTCAGGACGCCAGTACAGAGTGTCCATTTCGATACAGGGCAGTGCCAGTTCACTAGCGATCCTGCGGGCCAGCGTGCTCTTGCCGCTGCCGCTGGTGCCAACAATATTGATTTTCATCACATTTCCTGATGCGTCGTGAAAAACGGGCTAACAATGATAATGTTTTATGAATGTTAATGAAACACGATTTCGGAAGTGTGGTTTTCGCCATGGAGCCATTATTTCCGTTATATTTGCCTTAAGTCGGTTTATTTCCCGCCTGCATTGATATTCGCCCCCTGCTGATTGCATTTTTATTACAGAAGCACCGGTTAATACAAAAAAATAGTTAATTCTGGCGCTTTCTAATTCATTAATTTTTGTGGAGAATACGCCAGCCGTAATATTACAGAATAAACAGTTAACCTTGCCTGAAACTTTTTTTTCGGGCGGCTTCTCTTTACACAGACATCACCATGGAGTTATTCATGAGGCGTAACAATCAAGTTACACAAAACGAGTATTTGCTTAACGAAGGATCGACCCTAATGTCGACCACCGATACCCAGAGTCATATTACGTACGCGAACTCGGCCTTTATTGATGCCAGTGGTTATAAAGAAGAACATCTTATTGGTGAACCGCATAATGTGATCCGCCATCCTGATATGCCCCCGGAGGCGTTTGGCGATATGTGGTTTACCCTGCAGCAGGGCGAGAGCTGGACCGGGCTGGTGAAGAACCGCCGTCACAACGGGGATCACTACTGGGTGCGGGCCAACGTCACGCCGGTCTACCAGAATGACAGCCTCACCGGCTATATCTCGGTGCGCAATATTCCCGAACGTCGTGAGATCGATGCCAGCGAGGCGCTCTATCAGCGGGTGCGAAATAACGAAATAAAAGGCCATCGTTTTTATAAAGGGGTGCTGGTGCGTCGGGGAATATTCTCCTTCCTCTCTATTTTCAAACGGCTCAGTACCGCGAAGCGGGTTAATTACTCCCTTGGTATTACCGCCCTGCTCGCGTTGGCCCTGCCTTTATTATTCTCTACCGGAATAATGCAGTCCGTCGTCCTGGCGCTGCTGTTTATTTTGCTGGCGTTATTTCTCAATGCCCAGATCTGTCGCCCGGTAAAAACCATCGTTAAACAGATGCAGCGCGTGGTGTCGGGTCGCAAGACAGATTACACCCATTTCGATCGCGTCGATGAGATTGGCTTAATGATGCGGCTGGTTAACCAGTCCGGATTAAACCTGAACTCGCTGGTGGATGATGTCGGGACGCAAATCAACGGTATCCGCGATATCAGCCAGCAGGTCGCCAAAGAAGGCGATGCCCTGCAGGCCCGCTCGGAAGAGACCTCCGGTGATCTGCAGCAGACCGCTGCGGCGGTGGAAGAGATTGCCAGCGCGGTAAAACAGACCGCACAAACGGCGGAAGAGGCAATCCGGATGGCCGACCAGACCAGCGCCAGCGCGTACAGCGGCGAAGCGGTGATGAAGCAGACCATCGGCGTGATGCAGTCGGTGTCGTGGGATAACGGCCAGATTGTCGATATCATCGCGGTGATCGACCGGATCGCCTTCCAGACCAATATTCTGGCGCTGAATGCCGCGGTAGAAGCCGCCCGCGCCGGGGAGGCGGGACGCGGCTTCGCGGTGGTCGCCGCCGAAGTGCGTAACCTGGCCCAGCACTCTGCTTCAGCAGCGAAGGAGATCGCGTCCCTTATCGAGAAGAACGTCGCCAGCGTCAACGCCGGGGTGGATATGGTGGAACAGACCGAAACCCAGCTGACCACCATGATTGGTAACGTGCTGAACATGTCGGCCCTGATCAAGGAGATCGGTCACGCCACCCAGGAGCAGACCCAGGCGCTGACCCTGATTAATGAATCCATTTCCCGTATCGGGGTGATGACCCATAACAACACCGGGATGGTGGAGCACGTCACCCAGGCGGCCAACCACCTCACCCAGCGCACCACCCGCCTGCAGCAGGCGATTGCGGTGTTCGGCGGCTGAACAACATCGGGGCGAAAATTTGTTTTCGCCCCGATGAATGGGTAACGGTACGAACCACCTTGCTAATGGCACGGTTCCTCCCTAAAATTTCCAGAGCCATTCAGGAGGTACATAGCATGAGAAAAAAAACCATCACCAAAGCTCAGATCTATCGTTCCGTTGCCAGCTCAACCGCGATCGAAACAGGCGTTTCTGTACAAAAAATTGAGCAGCAACTCAAACAAAATCAGGCCCAGGCGAAAGCCGTTGGTCTCGCCCGCTAATCAGGCAGAATATCGTCAACCAGTTGCATCATGGGGCTGTAGTTGCCTGACACACCAGCCTGAATCGCCTTGAAGTAAAAAGTCTTGTGCTCGTCCCACAAGCTATAATCTAGCACCCCTTTTCCCGCCAGAACCGACAACATGTCGAAGAGTAGCCGCGACAGACGTCCATTACCTTCCCTGAAGGGATGAATCAAAATGAACTCAACATGACATTCAGCCAGATAACGAACCAGTTCAGGGCGGGTCATTGATTTCAAGTCGCCGGAACAGCAGAGATATTGCTTCCCGAAGCCAGCTATCAGCATGGGGATCCTGTTGGCGGCTGCAAACTGAAAACCGTCCTTTATTCGCCATAACTGTGTCACCGGATCCAGGCTGGTAACGCTGTTCCGCTGAAATTAGTTCATATTTTGACAAGCTTCTACCGCCATTCAGCAAACCGTCGCTGTGTTGGCTGATCTCCTTTCACCCTGCGCCTGGCGACTCATCGCCACGGCAAAAATGGCTAACCCGGCGAAAAGGTCATATCTTTTTATAGCGACGGTCACTGCCGGGAGCCCTGGATGAAAGCAGATAAACTGACGTTAGCGGTCTCGTTACTCGCCTGGGGCGCACTCTATTATCTGCTGGGCTGGATCTCGTTATTCCTCGACGGTCCTGAGAGCCGGGCGGCATTTATCTGGCTGCCGTCGGGCGTGGCCGTTACCGCCTTTCTCATCACAACGCGAAAGCGGTGGCTCGCGCTCTGGCTTACCCTGTTCCTTGCCCGCCTGTTACTGGGGGTGACCTTTCAGCATACGCTTCACGTCTCGCTGGTGCTGGCCCTGTTTTCGCTGACCAGCCATCTGGGCATTGCATGGAGTGTGCGCTATTTTTCCCGGGACTACGACCGCCTGCACAAAATCGTCAACTGGGTGATTTCCACTATCGTCTTCAGCGCGCTGGCGGCGCTGGCGGGGGTCGGCTGGCTCTCCCTGATGGCCGGGAGCGTGCAGATGCCATGGCTGTGGATCGTCTGGAGCGCCAACGTCACCGGCACGCTGTTTGTCACCCCGCCGCTGATGGGCCTTCTGGCCCCGGTCGATAAAGGGGCGCGGCAGGAGTCATTAGCAGGCGTGTTTTTAGTGTTCGCCGTGTTGTTGACGACCCTCTATATCTTCAACGGCGTGCCCGACCGCAGCGACAATATCGCCCTGATTTACGCCCTGGCCTGCCTGCCGCTGGTCCTGCTGACCGCCACCACCGTTATATGCGGTAATCGCCTGGCATCGCTGGCGTTTATCCTCTTTAGCGCCGTGGTGATCTACGCCTCCTGGCGCGAAACCGGCCCCTTTTATTTCGCCCGCCTGACCCCGGAGGAGTCGATTTTGCTGGCGCAATGTTACCTCTCCGCCGCTGCCCTGCTGCTGGTGTTTATTCGCGCCCAGAAAACGCATACCCCCGCCGACCGTCATGCCCGGTCTACGGCCTACTCCCTCGATCCCGAAACGGGTCGCCTGGTCTGGGCTCCTCATGCGCACCCGGCCCTCGCCGCCGCGTTAGCCCAGGTCACCACCCGGGAAGCGCTGCTGATCCGGGTACCCGATCCGCGACAGCAGGCGCAGATGGCCGCCCGCTGGCAGGCGGTAGCGGACAGCCAGCCCGTTGCGGAGGCATTTCATTTTACGCTGGCGCTCCGGGACCATCCGCCCATCAGAATAACTGAACGAAATATGCTGCTGATGGCCGATAAGGATCGCCCGGTGATTGTCGCGTTCTGGTCTGAAGACAAGGAAAGCCTGTTTCAGCCCGCGCCGCAGGAGGAGAGTTAACCATGCTGCAAATCGCTTTTTTGCTGGCCGGGGCGGCGTTTGTCCGCAGAGCAGCGCCGTTCTTCATGGTGGCCGGAATGCTCTGGGGCGGGCTGGGGCTGGCCATTTTTATCGATGGCCTGCAGGGTGGGCTGCACTTCCCCCTGCATGTCTTTGGGCTGTTTCTGCTGCTCGACAGCCTGGTGTCCCTGGCGCTGGGCTCGGCGGCTAAAGGGACCCAGCGCGGGATTTTTTACTTTAAGGGCGGCGTGTTCCTGTTAATCGCCATTCTGATTTTATCGGGTCGCCATGATGGCACCCTGGCGCTGGCGATCGTCTTCGGAATTGCGTACTTCATTACCGGCCTGTTCACCATCGCCTCTGCGGTGGTGGTGCGCTTTAGCCACTGGCGTCGCGCCCTGCTCTCCGGGGTGTCGCAAATCCTGTTTGCTATTTTCCTGTTCCTGCCCTTTCCGACAGAACACGACGGCACCGTCTCGCAGTTTATCGGCATGGTGATGCTCACCGGCGGGGTGCACTCGGTGATCCTCTCCCTGCGGATGCGCCAGGTCCGCCACGGCCGCTCGGTATTCGATATTCTCGTCCCGCAGACGCTGAGGATTGGCGAGCGCGAGGCGCTCCCGCAGGAGGTTGAGAACACGCCGGGTAATCAGCTGATCGTTCACGTCTGGACGCCGGAGGGCTCGGCTAAACAACAGACGCTTCCGCGCCCGGTGATCAACCGCTACATTGCCGCCGTGGATGCCGACGGCGTGATCTCGACCGGCCATGCGGCGCTGGAACTGCCGCCGACGCTCTATATCAGCCTCTACCCGGCGGCGGAGATTGACCGGTCACCGTCGGAGTTTTTTAACCTGCTGAAGGCGGTGGAGGCGAACACCGTGGCGGGTAAGTATCAACCGGATTATCCCTTTGAAGCCAATATGTGGTGCGAGTCCGACCGCAAAATCCACTTCTCCACCTTTAATGCGACATCACTCACCAGTTTCTGGAACCATTACCGGCAAACCAAAACCTACAACCTGACCTGGCGCAACTGCTCCAGCAGCGTGGCCTGGGCCCTTGAAGCCGCCATGGATGGTGCCCTGAAAGAGCGCTGTACCCGGGGCGGCTTTGTGCGGCTGTTGTTTATTCCGGAGCTGTGGATCGCCGCGCAGCTGCACAAGCGTGCCACCAACATGGCCTGGACGCCCGGGCTGGTGCTGGACTATACCCGGGCGCTACATGCGGTGGTTCACCCCACGGAGGTGTCGCTGATCCACCTGATCAAAAAGAGATGGTTTACGGCGGCGGACGGCGAAGATTAGACTGCATAATCTACAAGGAAACATGAGTGAAATTCATATAATGGGAGCGCCACGATGCTGAAGGATAATTTTAACGATCTGCTGTCGTTTATGGTCGTCGCCCGGGAGCGCAGCTTCACCCGCGCCGCGGCGCAGCTGGGCGTGTCGCAGTCGGCCCTCAGCCACGCCATGCGCAACCTTGAAGCGCGCCTCGATATGCGCCTGCTGACCCGGACCACCCGCAGCGTGGCCCCCACCGAAGCGGGCGAACAGCTGTTTATACGCCTGAGCCCGCATCTGCGGGAGATCGAGCAGGAGCTGACCGCCCTGCGCGATATGCGCGATACCCCGGCGGGCAATATCCGCATTAACGCCGGAGAACATGCCATGACCGGGGTGCTGTGGCCGGTGCTGAAACCCTTTATGGCGCAGTACCCGGATATCAATGTGGAAGTGACGGTGGATAACGGCCTGACGGATATCGTCGACGGCCGTTATGATGCCGGCGTGCGGCTGGGCGAACAGGTGGCAAAGGATATGATTGCGGTGCGCATCGCGCCAGATATGCGGATGGCGGTCGTCGGCTCCCCGGACTATTTCACCCGGCATGGCGAGCCGCAGACTCCCGAGCAGCTGGCGGATCACCGCTGCATCAATATGCGCCTGCCGACGCGCGGCGGCCTGTATGCCTGGGAGTTTACCTGTGAAGGGCGGGAGATCCGCGTTCGGGTGGACGGGCAGTTAACCCTGAATAACCTGCCCCAGCGCCTGGACGCCGCCGAGGCCGGTCTGGGACTCGCCTATGTTCCGGAAGACACCGTACAGGAAGCCATCAGCCAGGGGCGTCTGGCGCGAGTGCTGGAGGCGTATTGTCCCGCGTTTGACGGCTACCATCTCTACTACCCCAGCCGCCGCCAGCACACTACCGCCTTTGCCCTGTTGGTTGAGGCTCTGCGCCACAAATAGCGGTCTTTCTGCCCCGCTTTGCCGGTCCTGCGATCGGGTCGGCATCTCCGTATTCACCGCTGTGCAATAATTAAGCAAAACTGATATAAATTGCGGCGAAAACGCAAAAAGCCGTTTCAAAAATACGCACGATTCAGCAGCCTCAAACCCCCGACAGCACTGCCCCGACCAATTATTTAGAGCCACCTCACTTTCGGCCCGTTATATTTTGCGTCCCTTACTATTTGCAGGTAGGATGCTTCGCCATGTTTTGCCTTATCCATACGCAGAATGACTGGAAAGGTAGCACATTTCCGCGCAAAAGCAATCGTTTGTATTGTGACCTGCCGGAGAGGACATCATGAAACATGATTCAGACAGGTAAACAGGTAACTCAATGAAAACAAGCAATAAAATCGCAGCCGATCATCATGCTGCGAAACGTCGCTGGCTGAACGCCCACGAAGAGGGCTATCACAAGGCGATGGGCAACCGTCAGGTGCAGATGATCGCCATCGGCGGCGCTATCGGTACGGGGCTGTTTTTAGGTGCAGGCGCTCGTCTGCAGATGGCTGGCCCGGCCCTCGCACTGGTCTATCTGGTGTGCGGTATCTTCTCCTTCTTTATTCTGCGTGCCCTTGGCGAACTGGTGTTACACCGTCCGTCCAGCGGCAGCTTCGTCTCCTACGCCCGTGAGTTTCTCGGTGAAAAAGCCGCCTATGTCGCGGGCTGGATGTACTTCGTCAACTGGGCGATGACCGGGATCGTGGATATCACGGCGGTGGCGCTCTACATGCACTACTGGGGCGCGTTTGGCGATGTGCCGCAGTGGGTATTTGCCCTTGGCGCGCTGGCGATTGTCGGCACCATGAACATGATCGGCGTGAAGTGGTTCGCGGAGATGGAGTTCTGGTTTGCGCTGGTTAAGGTGCTGGCGATTGTGATCTTCCTGGTCGTCGGTACGGTGTTCCTCGGCAGCGGTAAACCGCTGGACGGCAACATGACCGGCTTCCATCTGATCACCGATAACGGCGGTTTCTTCCCGCACGGCCTTCTGCCGGCGTTGGTGCTGGTCCAGGGCGTGGTGTTCGCCTTTGCCTCCATTGAGCTGGTGGGTACGGCGGCGGGCGAATGTAAAGATCCAGAGAACATGGTGCCAAAGGCTATCAACAGCGTGATCTGGCGTATCGGCCTGTTCTATGTTGGCTCCGTGGTGCTGCTGGTTCTGCTCCTGCCGTGGAACGCCTACCAGGCGGGTCAAAGTCCGTTCGTGACCTTCTTCTCGAAGCTCGGCGTGCCGTACGTGGGCAGCATCATGAACATCGTGGTTCTCACCGCGGCGCTCTCGAGCCTGAACTCCGGCCTGTACTCCACCGGCCGTATCCTGCGCTCCATGTCGATGGGTGGTTCTGCACCGAAGTTTATGTCGAAGATGAGCAAGCAGCAGGTGCCGTACGCGGGCATTCTGGCGACCCTGGTGGTCTACGTCTTCGGCGTGTTCCTGAACTATCTGGTGCCGTCGCAGGTATTTGAGATCGTGCTGAACGTGGCGGCGCTGGGCATTATCGCCTCCTGGGCCTTTATCGTGGTGTGCCAGATGCGTCTGCGCAAAGCGATAAAGGCAGGCACCGCTGCCGACGTGAGCTTCAAAATGCCGGGCGCACCGGTCACCTCCTGGCTGACCCTGCTGTTCCTGTTCAGCGTGCTGGTGCTGATGGCGTTCGACTACCCGAACGGCACCTACACCATTGCGACTATCCCTCTGCTGGCGGTTCTGCTGGTAGCGGGCTGGTTTGGCGTACGTAAGCGCGTGCATGAGATCCACAGCACCGCGCCGAAACACCCGGACGATGAAAAGCAGGATGGTCCGCTGGTGGAAGAGACCTCAAGGTAAAAGCATGAATAAAAAAGGGAAGGCAGATGCCTTCCTTTTTTTTTGCCCGGCGGCGCTGCGCTTGCACGGGCCTACAAAATCCGCACGCACATCCTTTCGTAGGCCGGGTAAGGCGAAGCCGCCACCCGGCAAACAGACCGCACTCACCCTTTTGCCCGGCAGCGCTGCGCTTGCACGGGCCTGGATTACTGCGGAATGCGTGCAATCACCTTAATTTCGAAATCAAATCCTGCCAGCCAGGTCACGCCGACGGCGGTCCAGTTCGGATAAGGAGGCTGCGGGAAAATAGCCTGTTTGACCTGCATAATCACTGGAAACTGATTCTGCGGATCGGTATGGAAGGTCGTGACATCAATCAGATCGTCAAATGTACATCCCGCCGCGGCAAGCGTCGCTTTCAGGTTCTCAAACGCAAGCTGTACCTGAGCGGCAAAATCCGGCTCCGGCGTGCCATCGGCGCGGCTTCCCACCTGACCAGAAACAAAGAGTAAATCGCCGGAACGGATGGCGGCAGAGTAACCGTGCGCTTCATAGAGCGCATGTCGGTTTGCAGGGAAAATCGGTTCGCGCTGGATCATAGCGTGTCCTGTACTGTAGAGAAGGTTAAAAAACGTCAAGCGCAGCACGTAAGGATGATTTAATATACGTGGCGTATGTCAAATTAATCACACATACGCCGCGTATGTCAAATGAAGATGGAGGACCTATGGTGGCCAAACGCCGCAGCGAAACGATGGAAGAGAACCGGGCAAAACTGATCCTGGCGGCAAGAAAAGCCTTTGCTGAAAAGGGCTTTGCCGCAGCATCAATGGATGAACTCACCGCCAGCGTCGGCCTTACTCGCGGGGCGCTGTACCACAATTTTGGCGATAAAAAAGGTCTCCTCGCCGCCGTTGTCGACCAGATAGATGGTGAAATGGCGCAACGCGCCAAGGCTGAGGCCGCTGATGTGGATGATGACTGGGAAAGACTATTAGCCGAAGGGGTGGCCTATATTAAAATGGCGCTCGACCCGGAGGTGCAACGCATCGTTCTGTTGGATGGCCCTGCTTTTCTGGGCGACCCCGCCCAGTGGCCGGGTCAGCTGAGCTGCCTTGCATCCACCCGCCAGAGCATCATAAACATGCTCGAACGCGGCGAGATAAACCCCGTGAACGCGGATGCCGCGGCCTATATGTTAAACAGCGCCGCGATGAGCGCCGCGCTATGGATAGCGTCCAGCCAAGATCCCATGAAGGCGCTGCCGGACATTATTGCGGTGTTTACGCAGCTGGCATGCGGCCTGTGCCAGCGCCCGGAATAACATATTTGCCCGGCGGCGCTGCGCTTGCACGGGCCTACGGTTTACGTGGTGTTGTAGGCCGGGTAAGGCGAAGCCGCCACCCGGCACGGGACTTCACTTACAGCGCGATACGGATCACATCATCCGGCTGGGTTGCTTCCTGCTGGCGGGAAGACTTCTGCTTCACCGTCACGAACAGGGTTTTACCGTCGGCAGAGAGCGCCAGGCTGTTCGGGAAGGTCGGGGTGTCGAGGGTTTTCGTCACTTTATAGGTTTTCGCATCAATCACGCTCACCTTGCCCGCTTCACGGTGGGTCACGTAGGCTTCATTGCGTGCCGGGTTGAAGAGCACGGCCAGTGACTCAGGTGCGGCCACTTTGCTGATGACGCTGCCGTCTTTCAGGGAGATGACCAGCACTTCCGGCTGCTTAGAGTCGGTGATAAACGCGCGCTGGCCCTTCACGTCGAGGCTCAGGTTCAGATAGAAGTGCTCCTTGCCGTCGTCCTGCAGTTTTTTGCGCTCGATGATTTTATGGGTCGCGGTATCTATGGTCAGCAGCTCGCCGTCGCCGTTGGTGGTGTACAGGCGCTTAGCCTGCGCATCCAGCGCCAGACCGGTGCTGAACTTGCCGGTGCCGGTGATGGTCTCTTTCAGCTTCAGCGTTTCGCCGTCCACCACCCAAATCACGCTCTCTTTACCGATACCGGTGATATAGACAGTGTTAGTGGTGTCATCTGCCACCAGCTCACGCGGCTGCAGCGGTTTGACGGTTTCGCTGCGCTTACGATCGTCAAGCACCAGACGGCCCTTCACGTCACCGGTTTTGGCGTCAATCGCCGTCACCGCGCTGTTGGTGGTGTTACCAAACCACAGCGTCTGGGTGGCGTTGTTGATAGTGGCACCAAAAGGTTTCAGGTCGCTATGAATAGCCTGTGTCACTTCCAGGGTCAGCGGATCGAGACGGTAAACCACCCCACCTTTATCGGTTTTGCGGCTCTGGGTGGTGGCGACCCACAATGCGTTCTCCTGCTGGCTGACGGCCATCTCATACGCGCCCTTACCCACCGCTTTACGCAGCATCTCTTCGGCGGCATGAACATTAAAGGTCCCGGCGACCAGCAGAGAACCTAACAGCAGTGAGCCACGCAGACGCGGCGAGCACAGGTGACGTAAATTCATAACAACTCCCTTTTAACGTAGATGGTATCGGTGACATCGCTTCCGGCTGGCAAAGTCATCGCTTCGCCTGATTATTGATGAGAATAGTAATCATTATTTATCTCAATGTGGAGTAATTCTTGATCGCATCAAGACGATCCGCCGATTTATCCTACACTTTGATTAACGCTATGTGCTTTTATGGTTTTCAAAACATTTACAAAAGATTTACCATATAAGTACATGTTCCATTTGGTTCGTCATTCCCTTAACCGGCTTTTATTCATGAAAATCATTTCTGCCCGTAAGGCAACGCTTCCCCTGCTGTTGGTTCCTGTTATTTTTTCGCCTGTCGCTACGATGGCGGCCGAAGAGCAAACCATGATCGTCAGCGCGTCGCCGCAAACGCTATCTGAGCTGGATACGCCTGCGGCGGTCAGCGTGGTCAACGGCGATGATATGCGCCAGGCCACCCCGCGCATTAATCTCTCTGAAACCCTCGGCAGCGTTCCCGGACTACAAATCCAGAACCGTCAGAACTACGCCCAGGATCTCCAGCTGTCGACCCGCGGTTTCGGTGCCCGCTCCACCTTCGGGGTGCGCGGTATTCGTCTGTACGTCGACGGGATACCGGCCACCATGCCGGACGGACAGGGGCAAACCTCGAACATCGATATCAACAGCATCGAGAGCGTGGAGGTCCTGCGCGGGCCGTTCTCCGCCCTGTACGGCAATGCCTCGGGCGGCGTGATTAACATGACCACCGAAACCGGACGCCAGCCCACCACCGTGGAGGCCAGCAGCTATTACGGCAGCTATGGCAGCTGGCGCTACGGCATGAAGGCCACCGGCGCGATGGGCGACGGCACGCAGCCTGGGGATGTGGATTACACCGTCTCCACCACCCGCTTCACCACCCACGGCTATCGCGATCACAGCGGCGCGCGTAAAAACCTCGCCAACGCCAAACTGGGCGTGCGCATCGACGATGCCAGCAAGCTGAGCCTGATTTTTAACAGCGTCGATATGAAAGCCAACGATCCCGGCGGACTGGATTATCAGGAGTGGCGGGATAACCCACGTCAGTCCCCGCGCGGGGATCAGTACAACACCCGTAAAACCATCAAGCAGACCCAGGCGGGCCTGCGCTATGAGCGCCAGCTGAGCGCGCAGGACGACCTCAGCGTGATGGCCTACGCCGGCGAGCGTGAGATGACCCAGTACCAGTCGATCCCGTACCAGCCGCAGCTGCGTCCAACCCACGCGGGGGGCGTGATCGACATGCAGCGCCACTACCAGGGGATCGACACCCGCTGGACCCACCGTGGGGAACTGCTGGTGCCGATGACTTTCACCACCGGTCTGAACTACGAAAACCTGAGCGAAGATCGTCGCGGGTATGAAAACTTCGTGATGAACAACGGGTCGCCGGACTATGGCGTGAAAGGGGCGAAGCGCCGCGATGAGCGCAACCTGATGTGGAACGTCGACCCTTACCTGCAAACCAACTGGCAGCTGACAGATAAGCTCTCCCTCGATGCGGGCGTGCGCTACAGCTCGGTGTGGTTCGACTCGAACGACCACTATGTGCAGGGTGCTAACGGCGATGACAGCGGCGACACCAGCTACCACAAATGGCTCCCGGCAGGCGCGCTGAAGTACCGCGTGACCGATGCCTGGAACGTCTATGCCGCCGCAGGCCGTGGTTTTGAAACCCCGACCATCAACGAACTCTCCTACCGTTCCGATAACCAGAGCGGCCTGAACTTCGGCCTCAAGCCGTCGACCAACAATACGTATGAAGTGGGGAGCAAAACGCGAGTCGGCAACGGCCTGTTCACCGCGGCGCTGTTCCGCACCGATACCGACGATGAAATCGTGGTGGATGCCAGCGCAGGCGGACGCACCAGCTACAAAAACGCCGGTAAAACCCGTCGTCAGGGTGTGGAGCTTTCACTCGATCAGCAGTTTGCTGAGAACTGGAAGCTGAAGATGGCGTGGACGTACCTGGATGCCACCTACCGCACCAACGTCTGTGGTGACGCAGACTGCGAAGGCAACCGGATGCCGGGCATTGCGCGCAACATGGGCTATGCCTCCTTTGGCTGGCAGCCTGAAGAGGGCTGGTATGCGGGATCGGATGTGCGCTACATGAGCGACATCGAGGCCGATGACGAAAACAACGCCAAAGCCCCCTCTTATACCGTCGTGGGCCTGAATACCGGCTATAAGCTGAACGTCGGCAACTGGGGCATGGACGTCTTTGGCCGCGTGGATAACCTGTTCGACAAAGAGTATGTCGGCTCGGTTATCGTCAACGAATCAAACGGGCGTTACTACGAACCGGCTCCGGGGCGTAACTACGGGGTGGGCCTTTCCGTCTCGTATCGCTTCGAGTAATAAAAAACCCGGCAGCCCAGTCTGCCGGGTTTTTTTATGCCATCTGCGCGCGCTGTTCCAGACGGAACGCCGCTACCAGCGACTCCAGCAGACGGGCCTGGTCTTCCAGCGCCCCTGCCGCCGTCGAGGATGCGCCCACCAGCGAGGCGTTTTGCTGGGTGGTGGTGTCCAGCTCCATCACCGCACGGGAGATCTGCTCAATGCCGCGGCTCTGCTCTTCAGAAGCCGAGGAGATTTCGCCCATGATATCGTTGACGCGGGTCACCGAGTCCACTACCTGCTCCATGGTCTGCCCGGCTTTCGCCACCAGATCGCTACCGGTGTTGATACGCGTGACCGATTCGCTGATCAGCAGTTCGATATCTTTCGCCGCCTGAGAGCTGCGCTGCGACAGGCTGCGCACTTCGCTGGCCACGACCGCAAAGCCGCGCCCCTGCTCCCCCGCGCGCGCCGCTTCTACCGCGGCATTCAGCGCCAGAATATTGGTCTGGAAGGCGATGCTGTTGATCACCGCCGTGATATCGGCAATTTTTTGCGAGCTGGTGTTAATGTCGCTCATGGTGCTCACCACATCGCGCATCACCCGTCCGCCCTGGGTGGCGGTTTGCGAGGCTTCTGCCGCCAGTTGGCTGGCGTGACGGGCGTTATCGGCGTTGTTTTTCACCGTGGCGGTCAGCTCTTCCATGCTGGCTGCGGTTTGCACCACGGCCGCGGCCTGCTGCTCGGTGCGCGATGACAGGTCGGTATTGCCTTCGGCAATTTCGCTTGCCGCCAGCGACACCTGCGCCACGCTGCTGCGGACTTCGCCAATCATCAGCCGCAGTTTATCGTTCATCCTTCCCATCGCCCCGGTCAGTTTGCCCAGTTCGTCTTCACCCTGCGGGAGAATATCCGAGCTGAGATCGCCGCTGGCAATGCGCTCGGCCAGCTGGAGGTTGTGTTTAACCGGATGGGTGATCTGGCGGGTAACCCACCAGGAGACGAGGATCCCGAAGAGAACGGCCACCACGCCAATAATGGCGGTGATGGTGCTGGAGCTGTAGGCCAGCGAGTCGTTATGGACTTTGACCAGCGCGATGATGTCGCGGATCGCAGCGCTGCTGTCGTCCCCTGCGGTTTTGACTTTGTCTTCCGCCGCCTTCAGGGCTGCTGTTGCAGCCTGATCGTTTTTGTCCGCGTGCCAGGCCGCCATCGCGGTCTGCATTTCGCTCACGCTGCTGCCAAAACGGGCCAGATGCCCGGCAATGGCGTCAATGATCGCTTTCTCTTTGGGTGTCCACTCCAGCTGCTGGGCTTCAGCGGTTAGGTCGGCAGCATGCCTGACGTAGTTCGCCATCAGCTGACCGGATTTTTCGTCACCGTTATAGAGGAATTTAAGGCGGTTTATCTTGGCCTGGAAGACCTCGATATTGATGTTATAGATCAGGTTAGTTTGCTGATAGACGTCGCGAATCTCTTTGAAGCGCTGCACGCTCAACAGCGTCGATACCGCCACCAGCAGCAGCACCAGACCAAAACCTGTCGCGAGCTTTCTGCTCATTTTTATATTACGTAATCGTTGACTGACACTCATTCCTGGCTCCTTAGAAGGCAACTGTGCCTTTTAAGGTTATCGGCAGGTGTTGTGGTTATTTCATAGCCAGGCTGGTCTTATCAGTTTGAAAGGAAATAGCATTTCCGGCAGCACAATGACCGCCGGAAAATAATGCAGGGAAATAGTCCGCGATATTACCGCTTCGCTTGTTTAAGTAAATTACGGTAAAAACTGCTTAATCAATATGGCATTTGCCTCGTCGATGACTTTGTCAATCGCCGCGCGGCTGGCTTCTGTATCGCCCTGTTCCAGGGCAGTGAGTAATTCATCGTAGCGATAGGAGCGGCACGGCAGCACAATTTCGGGATCGTACAGACAGTTGAAACAGGGTCCAATACGCACCCATAACTGCTCAATCAGCGCCATCAGCGTTGGCATATCCGCATAGTGATAGAGCGTGAAGCGAAAAGCCCGGTTGGCATGAAGCGCACGCTCCACCTCTCCATTGCTCATCGCATCATGAAAATTGTCGGAGAGAGTACGCAGAGTGGCGATCCGCTCATCAGACATCTGCTCGCACGCCGCCGCAACGGCCATGCACTCCAGCTCCTTACGGATGGCATTGACTTCGTTGTAACGCTCAAGCGAGACTTCCGGCACCAGAAACGCTTGCGCCGGGGTGGCGTGCAGCGCGCCAGCGGAGACCAACCGCAGCAGTGCTTCACGTACAGGAGTAATACTGGTACCTAACTTATCCGCAATCTCTTTAGTGACGAGCCGTGCGCCTGGTTTCAGGGCCCCTGCAATCAGGGCACCTTTCAGACTCACCTCAACTTGCATCGTCAGGCTCATTCGTTGAGCCTTTTCTAAATTGTCCAAATCCAGCATGTTCAATTCCTGTTACCAACACTTAACTTATATACCACAGTGATAAACTGACCGCTGCGGGAAAGATATATCCTGTATCTTCATGCCTGATTAACTTTAAAAAAAGTCATCCATCAAAACCAAAATTAATTGATTAATTAATGTTCCTCATTACGTATATGGCGACCGGACTAATCTATGTTGGTATAATTAAAGACGTTATTTCGAATTTTGCCCAGGTAATTATGGCGGAATAATCCGCCATAACAGGTACTATAAGTTATTGTTCGCGACACGTATCACGACTTTACCGAAGTTTTTTCCCTCCAGCAGTCCGATCAGTGCCTGAGGGGCATTTTCCAGCTCGTCCGTGACCTGTTCACGGTAGTGGATTTTGCCCTCCTGGACCCAACGGCCCATCTCCTGCTGAAATTCTGCGATGCGATAACCATAGTCCTGGTTAATGATAAAGCCCTGCATGCGGATGCGTTTCTTCAGGATGGTGCCCATCAGCAGCCCAAGACGATCCGGCCCAGGCGGCAGGTCGGTGGCGTTGTATCCGCTGACCAGCCCGCACACCGGCACGCGCGCCGCGGTATTCAGCAGCGGCAGCACGGCATCAAATACCTTACCGCCAACATTTTCATAATAAATATCAATACCCTGCGGGCACGCCTGTTTAAGCTGTTCGGCAAAATCCCCGGCGTGGTGATCCACACACTGGTCAAAGCCCAGCACCTCGACTGCATGACGGCACTTTTCCGCACCGCCGGCAACGCCCACCACCCGGCAGCCTTTCAGCTTGCCAATCTGGCCGACGGTTGCGCCCACCGGGCCGGTAGCCGCAGCGACCACCAGCGTCTCACCTGATTTCGGCTGACCAATATCAAGCAGCCCCATATAGGCGGTGAAGCCGGGCATCCCCAGCACGCCTAACGACCAGGAGGGGTGTTCAGGGTCTGTACCCAGTTTGACCAGCCCGCTGCCGTCAGAGACGTCATAGTCCTGCCAGCCGCTGTAGCCCAGCACCCATTCACCGGGTTGATAGTCAGGATGATTCGATTTTTCCACGCGGCTAACGGTGCCGCCTACCATTACCGCACCGATCTCCACCGGCGGCGAGTAGGACGGCGCATCGCTCATGCGGCCGCGCATATAGGGATCGAGCGACAGCCAGATAGTGCGCAGCAGAAGCTGGCCGTCGGCAGGTTCCGGAATAGATGTGGTTTCTAAGCGAAAGTTATCAGTGGTGGGTGCGCCATGGGGGCGGGAAGCCAGAAGCCATTGACGATTCTGCGTTGAAGATTGACTCATACCTCACTCCTGTTTAGACAAACGTCCTTAGAGACTAGCCGCATCTTCCTCTGTCTGCTTTGACATTACGAGCCAGACTGGTTCAGCCTGACGACCAGATACACGCAGGGCTCGCGGCTTTCGTTGATAAACCGACAATCGTTAGGTGGGCCTAATTCCAGGCAGTCCCCGGCGCGCATTTCGTGGCGGGTATCCCCTTCCAGGAACACCAGTTCGCCAGACTGGAGCCAGATTAGCTGGCGTGCGAGGGCATAAGAAGAGGCTGGCATCGGCACGTCGCTGCCGCCGGGCAGTTCAACCTGCACCATATCGATAGGCAGATCGGAGCGCGGCGAGACGTGACGACGCAGATAATGCGTCTGCGGATCGCGCCAGACCGGCTGGTTGGCAAAGCGCAACAACTTGCCTTCCTGCAGTTCAGCGCGCGCAATAAGCGTGGACATGCTGATGCCAAACGCGCCGGAAAGCCGTGCCAGCAGCGTGGCCGTTGGGCTACTCTCAGCACGTTCAATTTTGTGGATCATCGCCCGTGAGACACCGGCGCGTTCCGCCAGCTCGCTCAGAGACCAGCCTCGGGATTCACGCTCCAGCCGGATGCGTGCGCTGATCCGTTGATTAATATTGTCTGGCATAGTATTCATCACGTAATACTATAGTGAAAGTAATGGATTACAACGTGCTTTTTCCATAATAAAAAGATATGGCTTATACCGTAGCGTTTAGCCTGTCACTCTGTGTAATATTGTGACGAAACGTACCACTATAGTGAACACACAGCCTGAGGATCGCCATGATTATTCGTCACGCCTTAAAAGAGGACTGCGCCGCCATCGGTGAAATTTATAACCACGCGGTTTTGCACACCGCCGCGATCTGGAACGATGCCACGGTCGATACCGATAACCGTATCGCATGGTTCGAAGCGCGCCAACTGGCCGGATACCCGGTGCTGGTGAGCATGGAAAACGAAGTGGTGACGGGCTATGCCTCGTTCGGTGACTGGCGTGCCTTCGACGGCTTTCGCCATACCGTTGAGCATTCGGTGTACGTTCATCCCGACCATCAGGGCAAAGGCATTGGTCGCGAGCTGATGAAGGCCCTGATCGCGGAAGCGCGTCGCATCGGTAAACACGTGATGGTGGCAGGGATTGAAGCGCAGAACGGCGCCTCACTTCATCTGCATGAGACCCTGGGTTTTGTCACTACCGGACAGATGCCGCAGGTGGGCACCAAGTTTGGCCGCTGGCTGGATCTGACCTTTATGCAGCTGCAGCTCGACGAGCGCACCGACCCGGATGCTATCGGATGAATCAGTCCCTGACCCTGGTGTTTCTGGTGGCGGCAGGTATTGGCCTGGTGGTGCAGAACACGCTGATGGTGCGCATCACCCAGACCTCGAGCACCATTCTTATCGCCATGCTGCTCAACTCGCTGGTGGGCATTGTGCTGTTTGTCTCGATCCTGCTGATTAAAAACGGTGTCGCCGGGTTCAGCGAGCTGGTGCACCAGGTGCGCTGGTGGACCTTAATTCCCGGCTTGCTGGGGTCTTTCTTTGTTTTTGCCAGCATCAGCGGGTATCAGTATGTCGGGGCCGCAACGACCATTGCGGTGCTGGTCGCCAGCCAGTTGATTGGCGGTCTGGTGATGGACGTGGTGCGCAGCCAGGGGGTACCGTTAAAGGCGCTGATCGGCCCGGTATGCGGCGCGGTACTATTGGTGATTGGCGCCTGGCTGGTGGCAAGGCGCTCGTTCTGAATTCAGAGGATCACGCCGCCTTTGGTCAGGCTCTCTTCGCGGGCTTCCTGCTCCTCTTTATAATGTTTGCCGTGATGGGCAATGGTCGTGCGCAGACGCTGCTGCTGGGTGTAGCGATCTTCCCGGCTTAATTCGCTGTCTTCGCTTAATTCAATCAGCAGCTCATTCATATGAACGATCACGCTTTCCGCCACCGCGGCATCAACGCGGGCGATAACTTCCTCTAAATGTGACATTGTCACTCCTTATTAGTCTGCCCGGCGGCGCTGCGCTTGCCGGGCCTACGGGTGCATGGGTAGGCCGGGTAAGGCAAAGCCGCCACCCGGCAATCCGTCAGTTAAGCTTCGCCTTCGAGAAATCGCTTCCCATCAGGCTCACGCTGTACCCGCTTAGGTTGCTGCGGGTGGCATAGAAGGTTTTGCCGTTCGCCAGCGCAATCCACGGGGCCTGCTGGTAGAAGATCTCCTGCGCCTGGCTGTAAAGCTTCGCGCGGGCAGCCGGATCGCTGGTCAGCTTCGCCTTCTGGACCAGGTCATCATAGCCCTTGTCGCACCAGCGTGCAGCATTGGAGCCGGTTTTAATGCTGTTACAGCCCAGCAGCACGTCAGCAAAGTTATCGGGGTCGCCGTTATCCGACATCCAGCCAAACAGCGCGCTGTCGTGTTCGCCTTTACGCATCCCGGAGAGATATTCGCCCCACTCGTAAGAGACGATTTTCGCCTTGATCCCCACCTTCGCCCAGTCGCTCTGGATCATCTCGGCAATGCGGCGTGAGTTCGGGTTATACGGACGCTGCACCGGCATCGACCACAGCGTCACTTCCGCCCCTTGCTCCAGCCCGGCCTGTTTCAGCAGCGCTTTCGCTTTTTCCGGATCGTAACCGTAGTCCTGCAGATCTTTGTTAAAGCCCATCATGTTCGGCGGGATCGGCGATTTTGCAACCGTACCGGAGCCCATAAATACGGCGTTGATAATGGCGTTCTTATCGGTGGCATAGTTCAGCGCCTGGCGCACCAGCACGTTATCAAACGGCTTTTTCTCGGTATTAAACGCCAGATAGCCGACGTTCAGCGCATCCACCGAGTGGAGGGTCAGATCTTTGTTTTTCTTGATCACGTCAAACTGCACCGGAGATGGCGCAGGAATGATCTGGCACTCGTTGGTCTGCAACTTCGCCAGGCGGGTTTCGACGTTCGGCGTAATGGAGAAGATCAGGTGTTTGGTCGGCACCGCGCCCTCCCAGTAGTCAGGGTTAGCCAGATAGCGGATCTGCGAGTCGGTTTTATACTGCTGAAGCACGTACGGCCCGGTGCCAATCGGCCAGGTATCGACGTTTTCCGGGGTGCCTTTTTTCAGCATCGCATCGGCATATTCCGCGGAGAGGATCGAGGCGAAGTCCATTCCCCAGTCGGCGAGGAACGCGGCATTCGGTTCGCTCAGCACAAACTGGACGTGGGTATCATCCACCTTCTTCACCTCCTGGATCAGTTTATCCAGGCCGACGTCATTGAAGTATTCATAGTTGCCCTGCGACACCTTGTGATACGGATGATTAGGGTCTTTCTGACGCAGCACCGAGAAAATAACGTCGTCGGCATTAAAGTCGCGGGTCGGTTTAAAGAATTTATTACTGTTGAACTTCACTCCTTTGCGCAGGGTAAAGGTATAGATTTTACCGTCCGGGGAGATGGTCCAGGATTCAGCCAGCGACGGAACCGGGGTGTTTTTCACCGGATCGAAGTTAATCAGGCGGTTGTACAGCACCTGCGAACTGGCGACAAAGGTCGGGCCGGAGCTGGCGATTTGCGGGTTAAACGACTCAGGCGAGGCCTCTGAGCAGTAGATAATGGTGTCGTTATTCGCCGCCGAGGCGGCACCTGCCGGTAACAGCGCGCTTAATGCCAGCGCGAGGAGAGTTTTCCCTGTAGACATGTTTATTACCTGTTTGGTTTTATTATATAGAATGGTAATAACAGCACAGCCCCTCTCCCCTGGCAAATAACGAAACACTATCAGGTTATTCTAAAGCAGTTATTTCCGCTGATTTTCCCACCACCTGCGGGAGAGTGATTTGTCTTAAGGTACATTCAACGTCAAGCACTTTCCGCTGCCTCAATGCTGTAAGAAATCACCCCTTTTGCCGTCTCTTCTGCCGTTTGCTTGCCCGCAGATTTCGTAAAGTAGACGCGTGAAAAAGTCTATGGGACCAAATCGTGGCAAAAACCCTTTTACGCAGCGGCAATCTGGATGATTTTCAGGCCGTTGGCGGCGGCGGACAGGCCGTTTTTGAATCAGCATTGCAAATCCGTGAGGCCCTGCGCCTGCGCAAACAGCAGTCGATCGTTGATTGCCTTGCGATCCCCCAGGTCAACGACGAAGGCGACCGGGTAGACTGGTACTCGCCTACGGAAGGCGCCGTGACCAGCTGGAAAGCCGCCGACGAAGATGCACGCTTCCGGGCGTTGCGCCTGCTGGAAAGCACCCTGTCCAGCGTGGAATCCCTGAGCAAGAAATCGCTCCAGTCGCCAAAAACCGCCCAGCAGCTGTTTGGTTCCCTGCTGTCTAAAGCGTTTCAGTTCCCGGGGGAAAACTTCCTGTTCCTGGTGGACGGCAAGCCGGTGATCACCTTCTGGGGCTTTGTGAATCTTAATGAAAACGCGCGTGAGGATATTCTCGACTGCCTGCGCGCCTCTCTGCTGCCGGTCCCAATGCCTGCCCCGGTTATTGAGCCGGAGCCCGAGCCCGAGCCGGCCCCGGCCATCGTCTTTGAGAAAGCCGATGAACCGCTGGTTGCCGCCCCGGCGACGGTGCATATCACCGCCGACGATCTCTACGAGGCGCATCCTGCCCCGGTCATGACCGCCAGCGAGCCTGAGCCAGAACCCGCCCCGGCAATCGTCACGGCGAAAAAACGCCGCGTTGCGCTTTGGGCGCTGCCTGTCGCCGCAGTGGTTGTTGCCGCCGTGGCCGCCCCATTGCTGTGGCCGAAGCAGGCCCCCACCGCTGAGCCGGTGAAAGCCGTAGCCGTCGCCCCGGTGGCGATCGCGCCAAAACCCGTTGCCGCCGTTGAGCCTCTGCCGCTGAATTTACCGCTGCACCAGGCCGAAGTGGCCGCCGTGAAAGCTGCTGAGCCGGTCGAGGCTGAACCTGTGGTGATTACCGCGATCCCGAAAGATGCGATGGTGATGGAAGCCGGTCAGGTAAAATCCGGCTCGACCCGTTTTCTTAACGGCAGCTGGCGGGCGATGCTGGAGGTGACCGATCCCATCACCGGTAAGCCGCCGTACGTGCGCTATCAGATCCAGAACAATAAAGGTACGGCCCGCGTCGTTCACGGTAAGAACGTGGTCTGCCGCGCAACGGTCTTCTCCGGGCTGCACAGCAACGGTGAGCTGCTGATTAAAACCCGCGGCAACGCCCGCTGCGCCGACGGCTCGCGCTACCCGATGCCGGAAATTACCTGTAAAGCCGGTACCAACGACGTGGCAGAATGCAGCGCGCGCTACGACGCGAAAACCGTGGTTCCATTGACATTCAGGAAGGCAGGTGCGTGATCCTATGCTGGTAAACCTTTGCGACTACAAACAGAGCGTCACGCTGATTGCGAACAGCGGCGTTCAGTTTCTTGATTTTGGCCTGACGCCGCAGGACTCCGCCCAGAGCGGACGTTTCGTGCGGAAAACCGCGAATGGCCCCCTGCTGCGCCTGGATTTCGATCTGGTTAATGGCCGCTATACCCTGCCTGCCACGGGCGGTGGACAGCCGGAAGTGGTCAAACCCGAAAGCACCATTCTGCTCCAGCAGTCGCTGGCGGTGCTGGACGGCGTCTGGCTGCCGGTGCCGTTTTTACGCTTTAACCCGCCGCGTACCTTTGTTGAAGGCCCGGATAACTGGGCACGCGTGCAGGTGCGCAAGCTGGAGACGCCCGATAATGCCGGGAACAGCCATCGCGTAACCCTGGCGCTGGACAGCCAGATTGCCGCCCACGCCACCAGCCCCCTGTCGCCGGTGGAGAACGATATTCTTAACGGCACCCGCTTCGCACTGGCCTGGCGCGATGACGAAGTGGCGAACTTCCTCTACCAGACCTGGATTGACGGCTGGCTGCGCGAGGCCTTCACCCAGTACGCCACTGGCGTGGAGAATCGCGCCGAACGCGATCTCCAGCTGGCGATGCGTAACTTTGAGTACCAGGCGCACTGGCTGAACATTATGGCGATGCTGGGCGAGCAGCTGACGGTGCCGGAGGTAAAATTCGTCACCCATACCCTCAGCACCCCGGCGATCCCGGTGGACCTGATCCTGGATGTGGGCAACACCCACACCTGCGGCGTGATCATTGAAGACCACGGCGACGCCAACGACGGCCTGCGTCAGACCGCCGAGTTGCAGGTGCGATCCCTGAGCGAACCGCAGTATCTCAACGAGCCGCTGTTTACCAGCCGTCTGGAGTTTTCCGAAGCCCGCTTCGGCAAGCAGCACTTCTCGGTGGAGAGCGGCCGCGAAGATGCTTTCGTCTGGCCATCCATCGTGCGCGTCGGCGACGAAGCGCGGAAGCTGGCAACCCAGCGACTGGGCACCGAAGGCAACAGCGGTATCTCCAGCCCGCGCCGCTACCTGTGGGATGAAACCCCGGTGGTGCAGGACTGGCGTTTCAGCCAGATGAACAGCAAAACCCAGCGCGAGCCGCTGGCGACTGCCTTCCCGCTGATGAACCTGATGAACGATGACGGTCAGCCGCTGTTCACCCTGCCGCAGGACGAGCGTTTGCCGGTCTTCTCGCCGCAGTACAGCCGCAGCACCCTGATGACCCATATGCTGTGCGAGCTGCTGGCGCAGGCGCTGGGGCAGATCAACAGCGTTGCCACCCGTCTGCGTCTGGGCTTCCCGGCCTCGCCGCGTCAGCTGCGCACCCTGATCCTGACCCTGCCCTCGGCGATGCCGAAGCAGGAGCGCGAGATCTTCCGCCGCCGCATGTTCGAAGCCATCGCCATCGTCTGGAAAGCGATGGGTTGGCACCCGCAGGATGACGACTTCTCCAGCCGCAAACAGCAGGAGAAAAGCGTGGTGCCGGTGCCGGAGATCCAGATGGAGTGGGACGAAGCCAGCTGCGGCCAGCTGGTGTGGCTCTATAACGAAGCCATCTCCCATTATAACGGCCAGACCGAAGCCTTCTTTGCGGCCGTGGCACGTCCGGATCGCGAGCCGGAGCCGGGCGGTCAGCCGGGTCGCGCCCTGCGTGTGGCCTCGATTGATATCGGCGGCGGCACCACCGACATGGCGATCACCCATTACCAGCTCGACGATGGCTCCGGCAGCAACGTCAAAATTACGCCGCAGCTGCTGTTCCGCGAAGGCTTTAAGGTGGCGGGCGATGACACCTTGCTGGATGTGATTCAGCGTTACGTCCTGCCTGCCCTGCAGACGCAATTGCAGAAGTCCGGCATTGCCGATGCCTCGCTGCTGATGGCCTCGCTGTTTGGCGACTCCGGGCGCATCGACACCCAGGCGGTGCTGCGCCAGCAGACGGCGTTACAGCTGTTTATGCCGATTGGTCATGCGATCCTCGCCGCCTGGGAAGCCAGCGATATCGACGATCCGCTCGACGGGCTGCACGCCACCTTTGGCGATCTGCTGACCCGTAAACCAACGCGCAACGTAATGAACTATCTGCAGCAGGCCATCGAACACGCCCTGCCAGCGGGATCGGAGTCGTTCGACCTGTTTGCCGTGCCGCTGCACGTCAACTTCCGCGAGATGCAGGATGCGATGCTGGCCGGGCACTTTACCCTGGCCGCGCCGCTGCACGCCGTGGCGGAGGCGATCTCCCACTACGCCTGCGATATTCTGCTGATCACCGGACGTCCAGGCTGCCTGCCGGGCGTCCAGGCGCTGATCCGCCATCTGCAACCGGTCCCGGTCAGCCGGATGGTGTGGCTGGATAAGTACCGGGTGCATGAGTGGTATCCATTCAGCCAGCAGGGGCGCATCGGCAACCCGAAATCCACCGCGGCGGTCGGGGCGATGCTCTGTAGCCTGGCGCTGGATCTGCGCCTGCCGCGCTTCAACTTTAAGGCGGCGGATATCGGGGCGTACTCCACCGTGCGCTACCTGGGCGTGCTGGATAACACCGTCAACACCCTGCGTGAAGAGAACGTCTGGTATCAGGATATCGACCTCGACAAGCCGGGGGCGAAGCTGGATACCCGTCTGCACTTCCCGCTGCGCGGCAACGTGACTCTCGGCTTCCGTCAGCTGGCGAACGCCCGCTGGCCTGCCACCCCGCTCTACACGCTGAGCATTAACTCGGCGGAACTGGCGAAATCTATCGCCGGGGATGGGGTGCTGAACTTGCGCCTGAAGCTTTGCGGCGGCAATAAGCATGATGGCCCGGAAGCCTTTGAACTGAGCGATGCCTGGCTGCAGGACGGTACGCCGGTGCCGCCCGATGCCCTGACCTTTAAACTGAATACTCTGGCGGATCGCAGACACAGCGGCAGCCACTACTGGATCGACAGCGGGAGCGTATACCTGAAATGACAGCCACGACGACCACAACTCAGGCGTTAATCGGGTGGATCAACACAACGCGCCAGCACGCCCCGATCCTCGATAACGACGCCGACGCCCTGCTGGCAAGACTGGCGGTGGCCGACGCGCGGGAACACGCCATTGCGCGGGCGCTGACCTCGCGGAGCACCATTGGTTTATATGGTCACTCACAGGCGGCGAAAGCCCACCTGCTCGCGACCCTGTGCGGCAGTGACAATCAGCGAATGAACGTGATTGTCGGCCAGCGGACCTTTGACTACTTTTCGCATATCAACCCGGGGCATGCCCTGACCAACATGGCGCTGCGCTTCAGTCCGAACGCGGCAGAGGTCGCTGATGACGCCTTTCCACTGCGCCTGAGCCTGCTCACCGAGGCGGAGCTGGTGCAGGTGTTCCTTGCCCGCGCCACGCTGCCTGCGGTGGACAAAACCGTGATTGAAGCGCGACTGGAGAAGTGGCGCGCCCTGCGTCAGCCCCAGAGCGTACCGGGGATCACCCCCGCCGACGTGGGCACCATCGCCCACTACTGGCGCGATACGGTGCCCGCCGCAGCCCAGCAGATGGACGATGCCCTGTGGCACCAGTTTGCCCTGCTGCTGCCGTCGCTGGATCTGAGCACCCGCGCCAGCGTCTGGTCGCTGCTGTGGGGCGAGCAGCAGGAACTGACGCAGCAGTGGCTGAAGCTGGCGCATATCCTGCACCAGACCAGCCATGCCCGGGAGCTGGCCGCACCGCTGAGCCTGCTGGTTGATAATTTTGGCCTGCCGACCGAAGGTTTTCTCACCCGGGGCGATATTGCCCTGCCGGACGTGCAGCAGGCGGTTCTGCATCCGCTGCATAACGGCGAGCTGCTCAATGCCATCAGCATTCCGCTGGACGTGCTGGCCCTGCTGACCCGCGAGCTGATCCTGCCGGTCGAAAACAGCGCCCTGGCCGGGGTGGATATCATTGATATTCCGGCCCCGTCGGCCCAGCCCGATCTCCCGCTGGCCCAGGCCAAACAGCAGTGGCTGCTGGAGCATTATCGCCAGCATTTGCAGCCGGACGTGCTGGTGATCTGCAACGCCACCGCCCATCACGGCCAGACGGCGAAGACCGCTAAAACGCTGCTCAACTGGGTAAAAGAGACCCAGCCGGGCGACGACGCCGCCCTGCCGGGGCTGGTGTGGGCGATCACCCCGCAGGATGCACGCTTTACCCGCCGCACCAATCTCGACGAAGCGGTGCAACAGCTGCTTGGCAAACCCGGCCAGTACTGGGGCACCCTGCAGGCGCTCGACAGCAGCAGCATGCAGCGGGTGCTCGAGTGGCTGTCGCAGGCAACCCTGCCATCCCAGCGCCAGACGCGTCTGCTGGCCTTACGCCAGCGGCATCAGCGTGACCTGCACCAGCTGATGCAGGGGTATCTGGCGCCATTAACTCAGGATCCGACTGCCCAGCGCCACGCCGCGGAAGCGGTGGTGCGCGCCCTGCAGGGAAGCGCCGCCCGTCACGGAGAGCTGCTGGAAGGGTTACTCCCGCCGCTGCGCGCGTTCGAAACGCTGCTCGCGGTGCAGCAGCCGCGCGAGGAGCAGGTTAACGGTCTCTTTACCGACGCCATCGACCTGTTTGCCGACAGCGCCCAGGATACCGATGAGATTTGGCAGCCGACGGACAAAGCCCGCCTCGCCCATCAGGTCTGGGTGAATCACCTGCGCCAGTGGAGCCGCGACGACGCCGTCGCCAGCCGCCTGGGACTCGACACCGCGGTGCTGCAGCAGATTAGCGATGTGCTGGTGATCGCCAGCTACCGCCTGAATCTGCTCGCCCAGCTGAAAAAGATTGTCGATACCGATAAAAGCAGCGCCGCGCAGCTGCACGCCGCGCTGGGGAACTTTGTGGGCTGGGTCGGCTATGCGCAGACGCCAGCTTCTGAGCGCCCTGCCAGCCGTGTCCGCAAGGGCCAGCCGGTATTTGTCACGCCAACGGTCAACAGCAGCGCCCCCCGCTTAACCCGCCTCGGCGAGCAGCCAGTGCATGCCGCGACGGCCTATGTCTATGACTGGCTGGTGGCCTTGTATACACAGGCGATTGATAATATCGGGTATCAGCATCCACACGATATGACGATGGATGATCGGAAGGCGTTGCAGGGCTTACTGGCCTGAAACAGATGCCTGATGGCGCTACGCTTATCAGGCCTACGGTCAGTGCAGCAGGTGAAATGGGTTTTGTAGGCCGGATAAGGTGCTAGCACCGCATCCGGCAACCTCACCGGCCCGCCTGACTCTGCTGGATACAATCAGCCAACGCCTTCGCCAGCGCCGACGGGTTTTCCCACGACATCGAATGCCCGGCATCGGGGATAATTTTTACCTCAATACCCTGCTGGCGCATCTCGTCCACGTCGGCATCGGGCAGTGAAAGCTCACCAAAAATCAGCCAGACCGGGCAAGGTAATTGTTGAAAACGCACGTTCCAGCTGGGCTGTACGCCTTTAACCAGACTCGCGGCACCGCGCCACACCGCCCAGGGAGCATTACTTTGCAGGCATCCTTTCCAGGGCGAGGTTTCAGCTTCAAGCAGGGCCTGATAACCGGTACGGATAAAATCGTTCTCCGTCCGGGCGGCGATATCCCGGCTAAAGGCGCCACCTCCGGCATGGAAATTGGGTTCAGAAACGATCAGACCCAGCAGACGGCTATCGGCCAGTTCTGCCGTTTCGATTGCAATGCTGCCCCCCATGCTGTGCCCGTACAGCCAGAATGACGTTATGGCTAAATGGTTAAGCAGTTCAATGACCACCCGGGCCTGCGCTGAGGTTTGATAGCTGTAGGCTTCAGGTTTATCGCTGTAACCGCTGCCAGGCAGATCGATAAGGATGGCCCGACGGGAACCGAACTCAGGGTCGCAGACTATACGGGGATATTCATAAGAAGAGGCGCAGCCGAGACCGTGGATAAAAACCAGTGGCTCGCCGTGGCCGGGAAGTTCTTGCCAGCGCACCATGCAATGGGCCTGCTGCGAATAAAAGCTGTTCATAAGCACTCCTTTTCAGATGACTGTGTTTTTATACAGGCAACCGAGGAGGAATGCTATTGCTGGAATTTAAATCTGGAAGGCGTCTTCAGAAACAGATGCCTGATGGCGCTACGCTTATCAGGCCTACGGTCAGTGCAGCAGGTGAAATGGGTTTTGTAGGCCGGATAAGTGCTTGCACCGCATCCGGCAATACGCCGCGCAGGGATCGCTGTCAGAAGAGAGAAATCAGCAGCGCGACCGGAAAACTCATCGGCCAGGTGGAGCCCACCAGAAAGGCGCTCAGAAAACGGATGCGTTTGCGATCTTTAGAGAGAAACCAGGTGATAAGCGCACTGATCGTCGCCATGACGGCGTAAAACATTAACATTTTCTGGTACAACGTCATCTCATTCACCCAATCTGCTGTTCAATAACCGCGCGCAATATGCGGCAAATGTTGAGGCAGATCAAGTTTTTTGTTACATATTAACCACATAGAGATTATGGTTAATAACAACTGAGTAGTTTTCGCTACATCCTCCGGGCATGCCTGCCTGGCACCCAAACACAATGAGGGCCGCATGATGCGGCCCTGGTTTCCGGGACTACTTCTTCACCGGCTGAGGCTTTTTATTACCCGAGTCGGGCACCTTACGGGATTTGTCTTTATCGACTTGTAGCATAAGACGCTCCTTTGCGGCCTTCGGAATGAGTAAGTATAGCCCACCTGAGGAGTACCACTTTAAAGTCGCATTTAAAATGCACTTTTTGGCAAATTCACGTTAGCGTTTCGTGCTGTAATATCCTCAGTTTTTATAGGGAGGACGTTATGCTGCGTATTCCGCAAAGTTGTATTCACACCCGTTCCACTCCGTTCTGGAACAAAGACACTGCCCCGCCGGGGATTTTCAAGCGCCATCTTGATACCGGCACCCAGCCCGGCGTTTATCCACGCCTCAGCGTCATGCAGGGGGCGGTACGTTATCTCGGCTATGCCGACGAAACCTCCCCCGAGCCCGACAGTACTCTGATTATTGAGGCCGGGCATTTTGGCGTATTTCCACCTGAACGCTGGCACCACATCGAAGTGATGACCGACGATACTTATTTCAATATCGACTTTTTCGTTGAACCTGATGTGTTGAGAAAGCCGAAAATAGAGAAGGAGTAACATCTTGGGCAAAGCAACCTATACCGTCACCGTCACCAACAACAGCAACGGCGTGTCGGTAGATTACGAGACGGACGCCCCGATGGAGCTGATGATCCCGGACGTCGCCGCTCAGGTGGTGAAAGACCTCGTGAATACCGTGCGGGCTTACGACACGGAGAATGAGCACGAGGTGTGCGGCTGGTAACCGAAGGCAGCGACGCTTCGTCGCTGCCTGCTTTCCGCATTAATGCTTAATCATCACATGCCTGACCACGGTGTAATCTTCCAGGCCATAGACCGACATATCCTTGCCGTAGCCTGACATTTTCATCCCGCCGTGCGGCATTTCACTCACCAGCATAAAGTGGGTGTTCACCCAGGTGCAGCCATACTGAAGATGGGCGCTGAGGCGATGCGCGCGGCCCACGTCCTGGGTCCAGACCGACGAGGCCAGTCCATACTGGGATTCGTTAGCCCAGCCCAGCACCTGATCTTCATCGTCAAATTCTGTGACGCTGACTACCGGGCCAAACACCTCCCGCTGGACGATGGCGTCCTCCTGCTTCGCGCCTGCCAGCAGGGTCGGCTGGAACCAGTAACCTTTGCCGTCGTGCTTGCTGCCGCCGGTAATGACCTGCACATGCTCCAGGGCTTTGGCCTGATCCACAGCTTGACATACCCGGTCGAGGTGCGCCTGGGAGCTTAGCGGACCCAGTTCGGTGCTCTCGTCATTCGGGTCGCCGATCTTCAGGCTGGCGACCGCGGCACCCAGTTTTTCCACCAGCGCCGGATAGATGCCCTTTTGCGCGTAGATACGGCAGGCGGCGGTGCAGTCCTGCCCGGCATTGTAGAAACCGAAGGTGCGTACCCCTTCCACTACCGCATCGAGATCGGCGTCATCAAAGACGATCACTGGCGCCTTGCCCCCCAACTCCATATGGGTCCGCTTAATGGTCGAAGCGGTATGGCCGATGATGTGTTCCCCGGTGGCGATAGAGCCGGTGAGCGACACCATCCGCACCTTTTCATGCCCGGTCAGCGGATCGCCGACGGTTTTGCCCCGCCCGAACAGCACGTTGAGCACCCCTGCCGGGAAAATCGTCTGTGCCAGCTCCGCCAGCTTGAGGGCGGTGAGCGGCGTGATCTCCGAAGGTTTAAGCACCACGCAGTTCCCGGCGGCCAGGGCCGGGGCCAGCTTCCACGCCGCCATCATCAGCGGATAGTTCCAGGGCGCAATTGAGGCGACGACCCCCACCGGGTCGCGGCGGATCATAGAGGTGTGCCCCTCCAGATACTCTCCCGCCGCCGATCCGTGCAGGGTGCGCGCCGCCCCGGCAAAGAAGCGAAACACGTCGGCTATCGCCGGAATTTCATCCCCCAATACGCAGTGCAGCGGTTTGCCGCAGTTTTGCGACTCCAGTCGGGCCAGGGCCTCAGCATTGGCTTCGATGGCGTCGGCCAGCCTGAGCAGGCACTCGGCGCGGCTTTTCGGCGTGGTGCGCCCCCAGCTGGCGAAGGCGCGGTCGGCGGCCTGTACGGCAGCATCGACCTGAGCGGCAGAGGCCTCCGCAATGTCCAGCAGCACCTCGCCGGTCGCAGGGTTATAAACCGGCTGCGTTTCCCCTTCGCCGTTGACCAGTTCACCATTAATCAGCAGTTGAGTTTGCATAGTATTGTCCTGTTGAAATCAACGTTATTTCCCGCTGCCGGCAACGCTCTCGCCGTCGCGGGTTAGCCACCAGGCTCCCAGAATGGGTGTCGCGGTCACCAGCATCACCAGCAGGGCCACCACGTTGGTAATAGGAACATCGCGCGGGCGACCGAGCTGGTTTAACAGCCACAGCGGCAAGGTGCGCTCATGTCCGGCAGTAAAGGTCGTGACGATGATCTCATCGAACGACAGGGCGAACGCCAGCATCCCCCCTGCCAGCAGCGCCGACCCCAGATTGGGCAGCACCACGTAGCGGAAGGTTTGCCAGCCGTTGGCGCCGAGATCCATCGAAGCCTCAATCAGGCTCCAGGAGGTACGCCGGAAACGGGCAATCACATTATTGAACACCACCACCACGCAGAATGTGGCGTGACCGAGAATGATGGTAAAGAAGCCGGGCTCCAGATTGATGGTCTTAAACGCCGTCAGCAGCGCCAGACCGGTGATGATCCCCGGCAGGGCAATCGGCAGGATCAGCATTAGCGACACCGCGTTCTTACCAAAGAACTCCCGCCGCCATAGCGCCGCGGCCGCCAGGGTGCCGAGCACCAGAGCGATTAGCGTTGAGAGAGCGGCAATCTTAAGTGACAACGTCACCGATTCAATAATGTCGCTGCGCCCCGCCGCCGCGCTAAACCACTTCAGCGTCAGCCCCTGCGGTGGGAAGCTGAACGCCGCATCCTCGGTATTAAAAGCATAGATGGCAATAATCATCAGCGGGAAGTGCAGGAAGATCACCCCGCCCCAGGTGGCAATTTTCAGAAACAGCGGCGCGCGTTCAGAGTGCATCAAACGCTCCCAGGCGCTTCACGAACGCCAGATAAACGGTAATGAGAACAATGGGCACCAGCGTAAAGGCTGCCGCCATCGGCATATTGCCAATCGCCCCCTGCTGGGAGTAAACCATCTGCCCGATAAAGTACCCCGGCGGGCCCACCAGCTGCGGCACGATAAAGTCGCCCAGCGTCAGGGAGAAGGTAAAGATCGACCCGGCGGCGATACCCGGAATGGCCAGCGGCAGTACTACGTAGCGGAAGGTCTGACGCGGGCGGGCCCCCAGGTCAGCAGAGGCCTGCAACAGTGACGGCGGCAGACGCTCAAGCGCCGCCTGCACCGGCAGGATCATAAACGGCAGCCAGATATAGACGAACACCAGAAAACGCCCCAGCCCGGAGGTGGAGAGCGTACTGCCCCCAATACCCGGCACCGTTAACAGCGAGGTAAGCACCGGCTCCAGCCCCATATGGCTGAGAAACCACTGCGCCACGCCGTCTTTCGCCAGCAGCAGCGTCCAGGCGTAGGCCTTGACGATATAGCTGGCCCACATCGGCAGCATCACCGCGATGTAGAAAAAGGCTTTCCACTTCCCGCGGGTGTAGCGCGCCATATACCAGGCCATCGGGAAGGCGAGGATCGCGCTGCCGACAGTGACGGCAATTGCCATCGTCAGGGTGCGCAGGATGATGTCGTAGTTGGCAGGGTTGAACAGCGCGCGGATGTTGGCGAAGGTCAGGTCCGGCGTCACCGACATGGTGAAGTCATCGAAGGTGTAGAACCCCTGCCACAGCAGGGCAAACAGCGACCCCAGATAAACAATGCCAAACCACATTAGCGGGCCGAGAAGGAGTAAGAACAGCCCCAGCGATGGTCTGCGCCAGAACAGCGCCGACAAACGGCTGGCCAGGCCGTGCGGCGCCGGGGTGGGTGCCACGCTCATGTCCATATCACCTCTCCTCATGCAGCGGCACCATGGCGTCGCGCGCCCAGGAGGCGGTCACCGTCTGCCCGGGTTCCACCCCTGCGGCCAGCGCGGCACCGGTCAGGTTCGCCTGGCTCACCAGCAGCTTTTCCCCCCCGGCAAGACGGAGCTCAAAGCGGGTGGCCGCCCCCTGGAACTGCACGGCCTGCACCCGGCCCTGAACCTGAATTTCTCCCTCCCCGTCGAGGCGAATATGTTCCGGGCGCAGGGAGTAACTCCCCGTCAGGCCACAGACGCGCTGCGACAGGGCGTCCGTGAAAACGTTCGAGGTGCCGACGAAGCTGGCAACGAACGGCGTGCGCGGGCGCAGGTAGAGCTCGCGCGGGGTATCCACCTGCTCGATACGGCCATTGTTGAACACTGCCACCCGGTCCGACATCGACAGCGCTTCGCCCTGATCGTGGGTGACGAAAATAAAGGTGATGCCCAGCTCCTGCTGCAATTTTTTCAGCTCAAATTGCATCTGCTCGCGCAGTTTCAGATCCAGTGCGCCGAGGGGCTCATCCAGCAGCAACACCCGGGGCTGATTGACCAGCGCCCGGGCAATCGCCACCCGCTGACGCTGTCCGCCGGAGAGCTGGGAGGGTTTGCGGGTTTCCGCGAAGCTGAGGCCGACCTTATCCAGGGCCTCTCGCGCCTGGGCCTGACGGGTGGATTTGTTAATTCCTTTTACCATCAGCCCATAGGCCACGTTCTTGAGGATCGACATGTGGGGAAACAGGGCGTAGTCCTGAAAGACGGTATTAACGTCACGCTCCCAGGGCGGCAGCTCGCTGGCGTCTTTGCCAAAGATCGAGATGGAGCCCCCGCTCAGCTGTTCGAAACCGGCAATCAGGCGCAGGCAGGTGGTTTTGCCGGAGCCCGAAGGCCCCAGCATCGAGAAAAACTCGCCGTCACGAATCCGGATCGTTACCCCGTCCACCGCACGCACGTCGCCATACAGGCGTGAAACATCGTTAAACTCTACTGCGTACGTCATAATCCGCTCCCTGGCGCTTAACGACCACCCATGATGGCGATGTAGTCCTGCACCCAGCGGCTGTAAGGTACAAATTTTCCGCCGTTGGCGATGGGCGTTTTCCAGAACATGATTTTGTCGAAATAGTTGTAGCCGTTGGTTTCACAGCCTTTGTCGCCCAGCAGGGTGCTGGCTTTACAACCTTCCGCCACCACCGGCAGTGAACCGAACCATGCTGCGAGATCGCCCTGCACTTTTGGCGTCAACGACCAGTTCATCCATTTGTAGGCGCACATCGGATGTTTGGCGTCGGCGTGCAGCATGGTGGTGTCCGCCCAGCCCGTCACTCCCTCTTTCGGGAAGACGGTGCCAATCGGCTGATTCTCGCCTTTGAGGGCGTTAGCCTGATACGGCCAGGCGCTGGAGGCAACCACCCCTTCGTTTTTGAAATCACTCATCTGCACGGTAGTGTCGTGCCAGTAGCGGTGGATCAGCGCGTGCTGATCTTTAAGCACTTTCAGGACTGCCGCGTACTGCGCTTCGGTCAGCTGATAGGGGTCGGTGATCCCCAGATCCGGCTGGGTGGCTTTGACGTACAGCGCCGCATCGGCAACATAGATCGGGCCATCGTAGGCCTGAACCCGCCCTTTGTTGGTTTTGCCGTCCGGGAGGTTTTGTTCTTTAAACACCACGCCCCAGCTGTCGGGCGGGGTCGGGAAGGTTTTGGTGTTGTACATCAGCAGGTTTGGCCCCCACTGATAGGGCGTGCCGTAGGCCTTACCGTCGACGTTAAACCACTCCCCTTTGACGATGCGCGGGTCGAGGGTTTTCCAGTTGGGGATCAGATCGGGATTAATGGGCTGAACGCGTTTGCCCATGATCAGACGCAGGGAGGCGTCGCCGGAGGCGGTCACCAGATCGTAACCGCCCTTCGCCATCAGGCTGACCATCTCGTCGGAGGTGGCGGCGGTTTTGACGTTCACTTTACAGCCGGTCTCTTTTTCAAAGGCGGTGACCCAGTCGTAGGCTTTATCGGTCTCGCCGCGTTCGATGTAGCCCGGCCAGGCAATGATATCCAGCCGTCCTTCGCCCTGACCGATCTCTTTTGGCGGCTCCGCTGCCTGCGCAGTCAAAACAGTCATGCCGAGCGCGCACAGGCTGCTACGGGCAAATTTTTTGCTCATACGTCTTACTCCTGTCGTAATGAAATCAGAAGGCAGCCGTGCCGATAAGAATATCTCCTGAATTAAACGTAGACCGCGCCAATGCCGCGCACCCGGCGGGCTGTGGAAATTTCACCAGGTTGTGACCGGGGGCGCATTCCCCGGTAACTGGATTATAGACAAGGGGTTAGCAGGCGCTGGCGTTATGCATATTTCCTATGAGCGACCATAAAAAAACGCCGCAAATTAATTGCGGCGTGATTAACGGGATAAGAAAACTTTATTCAGACGCGCGGATCAATCGCGCGAAAATACTATTTTTGCGCGTTTAACATTCCGCTAATTATCTGCGCTAACTGGATCACCGCCTGCTCCTCCCGCTCTCCCCAGGCCCAGGAGGTATTGAAGCGGAAAAACGGCGTCCAGGTGTCGGAGGTGGAGAACATTTTGCCCGGCGCAATGCTGATGTGGTGCTCCAGCGCCCTGGCGCTAAGCTCCCCGGCATCGAGCGGCGCGGGCAGCTCCAGCCACAAAAAATAGCCGCTGTCGCTGTGATGGATTTTCACTTCAGCCGGCAGATGGCGCAGCAGTGCCTGCCACGCCTGCTGCTTACGCTCCGCCAGCGTGCGGCGCAGGCGCCTGAGATGGGCGTCGTAGCGTTTGGTGGCGAGATAATCCACCAGCGCGAGCTGCATCGGTGAGCTGGTGGACAAAGTGCTCATGAGCTGTAGCTGCTGAATACGGCGGGCATGTTTCCCGGCCGCCACCCAGCCAATACGGAACCCGGCGACCAGACATTTGGAGAAGGATGAGCAGTGCAGCGTCATGTCGCTGCGGTCCCAGGCTTTGGCCGGGAGCGGCTTTTCGCGGCCGTAATAGAGTTCGCTGTAGACGTCGTCCTCAATCAGCGTGACGTTATGTTCGGTGAGCAAGGCGATAAGCTGCGCTTTTTTGTCCGCGCTGAGGGTAAAGCCCAGCGGGTTCTGGCCGTTGGTCATCAGCCAGCAGGCTTTGACCGGATAGTCGTTCAACGCCTGGGCCAGGGCGTTGAGATCGATCCCCTCGTGCACGTCGGTAGCCACCGACAGCGCCTTTAATTTCAGACGTTCAAGCGCCTGTAACGCCCCGTAGAAGCAGGGGTTTTCCACAATTACCCAGTCGCCCGGTTCGGTGACCGCCTGCAGGCTGAGATTCAGCGCTTCGAGGGCACCGGCGGTAATAACAATTTCATCCGGGGAGATGTTCATCCCCTGCTGCGCGTAGCGACGGGCGATGGCGTGACGCAGATCGACGTTGCCCGGCGGCAGGTTCTCGATCACGCTCATGGCGGTGGCGGTCTTGCTGACGTTCGCCAGGGAGCGGTTCAGCTGCTGTAACGGAAAGAGACGCGGATCGGGAAAGGCCGAGGCAAAGGGCACCACCGAGGGATCGCGGCTGGCCTGTAACACGTCGAAGATATAGGTGTTGATATCCACCGCTTCGTCGCGCATCACCTGCGCGGGCGGCATCGGCTGCTGCCCGGTGGGACGGGCCGCGACGTAGTAGCCCGACTGTGGACGGGCCACAATGCGCCCCTGGCTCTCCAGCATCTGATACGCATGACCGACGGTCATAAAGCTCATTCCGCTGCTGGTGACCTGCTCACGCAGGGAGGGCAGCTTATCGCCGGGCTGCCAGACACCAAGCTCGATCTGCGAAATGATTTGCTGCGCCAGGCGCTGGTATTTTTTCATCGGGTTCTCCTTGCTGCATCACAGTGTATATCAGCAGGAGAAAAAAGGCAGGATTAATAAACTGTTATAGGTAGCAGTGAAGAATTCAGCAGGCGTGACGGCGCCCGACTGGCTTACTTACGAAACTCAAACGGCACCTGACGCGCATGGCGGGAGGCCGCTAAATGATCGAGGGTGATCATCGATGATTTGCAGAAAATGCACTTCGCGCCGTGTGGATTTTTTTCAGACACGTCGAAAATGGAGGTGCGGAACTGCGAACCATGACAGCACGGGCAACGAAAATGGATAGTAGAACTCATGTAAATCTCCTGAACGTAAAAACGTTAAATACTAAATTGGGCCTTTAAGGCATTAGAGGTCTGAGACAAAACTAATCAGAGCGTTCAGAGCGTAAAGATAAAACCCAAGAGAGGCTGCGGAGAGGCACAACGTGTTGAGAGATGCTTTAAGGGACTGCGACGGATATTTTTTGGCATTCAAACCGAAAATCCATTTACGCACAACCGAAGAAAGGATGCAAGCGCTTTTCACGATAAAATTCTTTTGGTTAAGCGACTCTCTGTATTCCTTCAAATTTTTTGACCACATCTGTGAAATAAACGGCATTTCTTCTCATCCGGTAATCCGTAAAGTAAAGGTCACTGTTTTTATCTGAACCCAGGAAATCCCGACATGAAAAAGATCGGATTTTTGTCATTTGGTCACTGGACGCCCTCGCCGCAGTCTGGAACCCGTACCGCCGCTGATGCCTTGCTGCAATCCATCGATCTGGCGGTTGCCGCTGAAGAGCTGGGCGCGGATGGCGCTTACTTCCGCGTGCACCATTTCGCCCGTCAGCTCGCCTCCCCCTTCCCGCTGCTGGCGGCAATTGGCGCGAAAACCAGCCGGATTGAGATCGGTACCGGCGTTATCGATATGCGCTATGAAAACCCGCTGTATATGGCGGAGGATGCCGGTTCAGCCGACTTAATTTCCGGTGGACGTTTGCAGCTGGGCATCAGTCGCGGTTCTCCCGAGCAGGTGATCGACGGCTGGCGCTACTTTGGTTATGTACCGGGCGAAGGTGAAAACGAGTCTGATATGGCCCGTCGCCACACCGAAGTGCTGCTGGAAGCGCTGCGCGGAGAAGGTTTTGCCAAACCCAATCCGCAGCCGATGTTCCCTAATCCGCCGGGCCTGCTGCGCGTTGAGCCGCACTCCGAAGGGCTGCGGGATCGGATCTGGTGGGGGGCGGGTTCGAACGCCACTGCCGTGTGGGCCGCGAAGCTGGGGATGAACCTGCAAAGCTCGACCCTGAAGGACGACGAAACCGGCGAGCCGTTCCATATCCAGCAGGCAAAACAGATCCGCGCCTACCGTGATGCCTGGGCCGAAGCGGGACACACCCGCACGCCGCGAGTCTCGGTCAGCCGCAGCATTTTTGCCCTGATGGACGACCGCGATCGGATGTATTTCGGCTCCAGTCGTAACGAAAGCGACAGCGTGGGTTACCTGGATGAGAAAACCCGTGCCATTTTCGGGCGCAGCTATGCTGCCGAGCCTGACAAGCTGATTGCCCAGCTGAAACAGGACGAAGCGATTGCCGAAGCGGATACGTTGTTACTCACCGTGCCGAATCAATTGGGCGTCGACTATAACGTGCATGTGATTGAGTCGATTCTGAAGCATGTTGCCCCGGAAATGGGCTGGCGCGACGAATAAGCATTACGCCGGGTGGCGGCTGACGCCTTACCCGGCCTACAAACTGCCTGACCGTAGGCCCGCGCAAGCGTAGCGCCGCCGGGCGTTACGATGCGGGGCTATAACACTCCCTTGTAATTCACCGATTTTATTAAACTGTTATAGCTAAATTCCCCTTTTCTGTCTCTGATACTCGACTTCCCGTCCCTTTACCATAACAGCCACACCGTTTTACCCTGAGGTTGTGCATGTTTGGTTTAGATGCGTTTCATCTGGCGAGGATCCAGTTTGCCTTTACTGTCTCCTTCCACATTATTTTCCCGGCGATAACCATTGGCCTCGCCAGCTATCTGGCGGTGCTGGAGGGGCTATGGCTGAAAAGCAAAAACCCTGTATGGCGCTCGCTCTACCATTTCTGGTCGAAGATCTTCGCCGTCAACTTTGGCATGGGCGTGGTCTCCGGGCTGGTGATGGCCTACCAGTTTGGCACCAACTGGAGCGGTTTCTCCCAGTTTGCCGGCAGCATTACCGGGCCGCTGCTGACCTATGAAGTGCTGACCGCCTTCTTCCTCGAAGCCGGTTTTCTCGGCGTGATGCTGTTCGGCTGGAACAAAGTCGGGCCGGGGCTGCATTTCTTTGCCACCTGCATGGTGGCGCTGGGTACTATCATCTCAACCTTCTGGATCCTCGCCTCCAACAGCTGGATGCAGACCCCGCAGGGCTTTGAGATCGTCAACGGCCAGGTGGTGCCGGTGAACTGGTTTGCGGTGGTGTTTAACCCCTCCTTCCCGTATCGCCTGCTGCATATGTCGATTGCGGCGTTCCTCAGCAGCGCCCTGTTTGTCGCAGCCTCGGCGGCCTGGCACCTGCTGCGTGGCAACAGTACCCCCGCCATTCGCCGCATGTTTTCTATGGCGCTGTGGATGACGCTGATTGTCGCCCCCATCCAGGCAATGGTCGGGGATATGCATGGTCTGAACACCCTGAAACATCAGCCCGCCAAAATTGCCGCCATCGAAGGCCACTGGGAGAACCCGCCCGGCGAGCCTACCCCCCTGCTGCTGTTTGGCTGGCCCGATATGGAGCAGGAGCGTACCCGCTACGGCCTGGAGATCCCGAAGCTCGGCAGTCTGATCCTCACCCACAGCCTCGATAAGCAGGTTCCAGCTCTGAAGGAATTCCCGAAAGAGGACCGCCCCAACGCTACCATCGTCTTCTGGTCGTTCCGCATTATGGCCGGGCTGGAGATGCTGATGCTGTTGCTGGGGGTCGTTGCCCTGTGGCTGCGCTACAAGCAGCGGCTCTATCACTCGCGGCCTTTCCTGTGGTTTGCCCTGCTGATGGGGCCGTCGGGATTAATTGCAATTCTCGCCGGATGGGTCACTACCGAAGTGGGCCGTCAGCCGTGGGTCGTGTACGGTCTGCAACGAACCAAAGATGCGGTCTCCGCCCATGGCGATCTGCACATGAGCGTTAGCCTGCTGGCCTTTATTGTGGTCTACACCTCGGTGTTTGGCGTGGGCTACAGCTATATGGTGCGCCTGATTAAAAAGGGTCCGCAGGAAGAAGAGTCCTTCCCGACCGAAAATGATGGTCGCCCGGCCCGCCCGCTCTCGGCAGCGAGCCCTGAGTTTACTACCAAGGAGACAGCATAATGGGTATCGATCTTTCCCTGATCTGGTTTGTGATAATCGTCTTCGCCACCCTGATGTATATCGTGATGGACGGGTTTGATTTGGGTATTGGCATTCTGTTTCCCGCCATTCAGGACGCCGACGACCGGGATGTGATGGTCAACAGCGTTGCCCCGGTGTGGGACGGAAATGAAACCTGGCTGGTGCTGGGCGGCGCCGCGCTGTTCGGTGCCTTTCCGCTGGCCTATGCGGTGATCGTCGATGCCCTGACCATCCCGCTGACCCTGATGCTGATCGGCCTGATTTTCCGCGGCGTGGCGTTTGAGTTTCGCTTCAAGGCGACGCCCGCGCACCGTCCGTTTTGGGATAAGGCGTTTATCGGCGGCTCGGTGCTGGCCACCTTCACCCAGGGTATGGTGGTGGGCGCGGTGATTAACGGTTTTGCTGTCAGCGGCCGCGCCTTTGCCGGCGGCCCGTTCGACTGGTTCACCCTCTTCAATCTGTTCTGCGGCCTGGGACTGGTGGTGGCCTATGCCTTTTTAGGCGCCACCTGGCTGGTGATGAAAAGTGAGAACCCGTTGCAGGGGTGGATGCGTGAGGTATCGAAGCGTCTGCTGCTGGCGCTGCTGGGGATTATCGCGGCGATCAGCATCTGGACACCGCTTTCCCAGCCCGCGATTGCCGACCGCTGGTTCAGCCTGCCGAACCTGTTCTTCCTGCTGCCGGTCCCGGTTCTGGTGGCGGTGTTGGGCCTGTGGCAGTGGCGCAGCCTGAACAATCCGCACAGCCACCATCTGCCGTTCGTGCTGACCCTCGGGTTAATCTTCCTCGGCTTTAGCGGGCTGGGGATCAGCATCTGGCCGCATATCATTCCGCCGTCGATAACCTTATGGCAGGCCGCCGCGCCAGCGCAGAGCCAGGGCTTTATGTTAGTGGGCGCGCTGTTCATCATCCCGATCATCCTTGTCTACACTTTCTGGAGCTATTACGTATTTCGCGGCAAAGTCCAGCCTGGGGAGGGCTATCACTGATGAATCAACCTGTCTGGAAACGTCTGATGTGGATGGTGATTATCTGGGGCGGCAGCGTGCTGACCCTGGCGCTGGTGGGGATGTTCTTCCGCGTGCTGATGACCGCGGCGGGGTTTAAAGCGCACTAAATACCCCCCAACCCTCTCCCGGCAAGGGAGAGGGAACAGTCCATGCCCAGACAAATTCTGACAAAACCTTTTCGCGCCTTTGAAGATCCTAATAATAACCTAACTGAACTATCGGCATGATGGCCGCTCAACGTAACCGGGTGGTGGCAGAATGTTTACAAAAACGTTATCGATAGTGATGCTGACCTGCGCGCTTTTTTCCGGGCAGCTGATGGCGGGACACAAAGGGCATGAATTTTTTTGGGTGAAGAACGTCGATCAGCAGCTGCGCCACGAAGCCGACAGCGATGAGCTGCGCGCCGTGGCGGAAGATTCCGCTGAGGGTTTGCGCGAACATCACCACTGGCAGAAGTCGCGCAAACCGGATACTCACTTTCTTTGATTAACTGCCTTTACGCTTCGGCAGCGTTTTCAGCAGTTCGTCAGGGCTGACGGAGGCCACAACGCTGCCCGGCTGAGGCATTTTAAAGATGTGATTTTTCATCTTGCCGATGACGTGCATTTCGCACGGACGGCAGTCAAACTTCAGGGTTAACACCTCATCGCCGTTCACCAGCTGCATAGGCGTGGCCTTCCAGCTCTTGATGCTGCCCTTCGCCTGCTTCGGACAGAGGTTAAAGGCGAAGCGCAGACAGTGCTTGGTGATCATCACCGGTACATCGCCCTTCTCTTCGTGCGCCTCATAAGCGGCATCGATCAGCTCAACGCCATAGCGCTGATAGAAGGCCCGCGCCTTATGGTTGTAGACGTTTGCCAGGAATGAGAGGTGCGTTTCCGGGTAGACCGGCGGCGGTACGGAGACCGCTTTGCGGCTGCCGCGCGGGTAATTCGCCAGACGGGCTTCATCGAGCATTTCAGCGGTTTCACGGCGGAACTGGTTTAACAGGCTGTTCGGCACAAAGAGTGCGCCAGGCAGGTTAACCTGAATATCCCGGGCGTAATAAATCGTCTGGCCCAGTTTGGCGATGCCGTCTTTCAGATTATTCAGCGCTTTTTCGGCGTTATTAGCAACCTCGAACATCCCATCCAGGGTGTGGGTCACACTGGTGCCGTCTTCGCTGGTCATGGTAAGGATCAGCTGCTCTTCCCAGCCGCCCAGCTCAATGTCCACCGCGATACGACGCTCGCTGGAGGTTTTCATCAGCGCCTGCTGCCAGTTATGATCGAGGTTACGGTTCAGGGCCGCATGCGGACGTGCTTTATACATGTCGGCGGGCATTTCGTTCGGCCAGACGCGGTAGCGGTTTTCGCCGGTTTTCTCCACCGTATTGGCGCGGAAGCCCACTACTTCACGTTTGATCATCACGTTCAGGCCATCGCCGTTCGCCAGCGGTTCTGTCACTTCCACGTCAAGGTAATCCTTCGCCACCTTCAGCACTTCACCCACCGGCAGGCCAATAAATTTCGGTGAATCGAAGGCGCCGATGTCGTCTTTACGCGCGTTCACGAAGTAGTCGGTGCTGCCGCGGTGGAAGGTTTTATCGGTGGACGGAATAAAGAAGTGCTCGGTGCGCCCGGCGGAGCTGCGGGCCAGGTCGCCGCGATCTTCAATGATGGCATCGAGCATCTGGCGATAATGAGCGGTGATGTTCTTCACGTAGCTCATGTCTTTGTAGCGCCCTTCAATCTTGAAGGATTGTACGCCCGCGTCGATCAGCGCGCCAAGGTTGGCGGTCTGGTCGTTATCTTTCATCGACAGGAGGTGTTTATCAAAGGCCACCACGCGGCCCTGATCGTCTTTCAGGGTATAGGGCAGACGGCAGGCCTGGGAGCAGTCGCCGCGGTTGGCACTGCGCCCGGTCTGGGCGTGAGAGATGTTGCACTGCCCGGAGTAGGCCACGCACAGCGCGCCGTGGATAAAGAACTCGATGGTGGCGTCGGCCGCCTGGTGAATATCGCGGATCTGATTGAGGTTCAGCTCGCGCGCCAGCACGATCTGGGTGAACCCGGCATCAGAGAGAAACTTCGCTTTCTCCACGCTGCGGATATCGCACTGGGTACTGGCATGCAGCTCAATCGGCGGGATATCCATCTCGAGGACACCCATGTCCTGGACGATTAGCGCGTCGACGCCGGTCTGATAAAGGTCGGTAATCAGACGCTGCGCCGGCTCCAGTTCATCATCATGAAGAATGGTGTTCAGGGTCACGAACACCTTCGCCCCGAAACGGTGGGCGAACGGCACCAGGTCGGCGATATCGCGCAGGCTGTTGCTGGCATTATGGCGGGCGCCAAATCCAGGGCCGCCGATATAGACCGCATCGGCGCCGTGAAGAATCGCTTCACGGGCAATGGCGGCGTCACGAGCCGGGCTTAAGAGTTCAAGATGATGGGATGGCAGGCGCATACTTCGTCGTTATCCGTTATGGTCAAAATGGCGGCTATTGTAGTCAGAAGTATGGGCCAGTGAAACAGTTTTGCGTGCCTTTAGCGGGGATAATGGATAAGCGAGTGAAAGTGCACCGTCTGGCCGCTGCTGTTGCGGTAGGCGTGCGGTTTATCTCCGGCAAATCGCAGGCCGGTGTCGGGGGCTAACGTCTGCCAGACGCCGTCGATCTGCATCTCCAGCTCCCCGCTGATCGCCACCACGTGCTCAATCACCCCGGCTTCGTGCGGCGTGGATTCGCTGAGTGCGCCCGGGGCGAGGGTAATCGAGAAATGATCATACTTTAGCGTCTCGTCCCAGGGAAACAGCGGTTTGACCACCATCGCCTGCTGCTGCGGGTCGAAGACCGGCGGATTCTCCGCTTCGGGGGTGATAAAGGTGGAGAACGGCACGTTCAGCCCGGTGGCAATTTTCCACAGCGTTGAGACTGTCGGACTGGATTCGTTGCGTTCCACCTGGCCGAGCATCGCTTTCGACACGCCGGTCTCTTCTGCCAGCTTTGACAGGCTCCAGCCGCGCGCCTGACGCAGCGTTTTCAGTGTAAAGGCAAGATGTTGTGTGATGTCCATGGGCCCTCCCGTTGTCGCGAGTGTATCACTTGTATGCTATAACGCACAGTGCTACATTCACGGCTGTTATAACGCACAACGGAGTTCCTATGCGCGCAACCTCGCTCACCTTTCCTACCCTGTTATCGGGTTTTGTCGCCGTGCTGGTGGGCTACGCCAGCTCCGCCGCCATCATCTGGCAGGCGGCCGCTGCGGCAGGCGCGACGGCACCACAGATTGCAGGCTGGATGACGTCGCTGGGGATCGGTATGGGGATCAGCACCCTGGCGCTGTCGTGGTGGTATAAAGCCCCGGTGCTCACTGCCTGGTCGACGCCCGGAGCCGCCCTGCTGGCGACCAGCCTGCAGGGGGTGACGCTGTCAGAGACCATCGGCATCTTTATCTTTGCTAACGCGCTGATTTTGATTTGCGGCGTGAGCGGCCTGTTCGCCCGGCTGATGAAAATTATTCCCCACTCCCTGGCGGCAGCGATGCTGGCGGGCGTCCTGCTGCGTTTCGGATTACAGGCCTTCAGCAATCTGGAGGGGCACCTGCTGCTGTGCGGCAGCATGTTGCTGGCCTGGCTTATTACCAAAGCTTTCGCCCCGCGCTATGCCATCGTCGCTACCCTGCTGGTGGGCGGTGCAGTAGCGGCCCTGAAAGGTGACGTTGTCACTGATAAGTTATCCTTTGCGGTGGTAATGCCGGAATTTATCGCCCCGACCTTTAACCTGACCACGCTTGTCAGTATCGGTCTGCCCTTCTTCCTGGTGACCATGGCCTCGCAGAATGCGCCTGGGTTCGCCACGCTCAAAGCCTCCGGCTATCCGGTGGCGGTCTCGCCGCTGATCGTCTTCACCGGCGGGCTGGCGCTGCTGCTGTCGCCGTTTGGCGTGTACTCGATCTGCATTGCGGCGATCACCGCCGCCATCTGTCAGAGCCCGGATGCGCACCCGGATGCCGGCAAACGCTGGCTGGCTGCGGCAGCGGCAGGCATCTTTTATCTGCTGGCAGGGATTTTCGGCGGCTCGATTAGCGGGCTGATGGCGGCCCTGCCGTTAAGCTGGATCCAGACTCTGGCGGGGCTGGCGCTGCTGGGTACCATCGGTGGCAGTCTGCATCAGGCCCTGCACAATGAGGCCGAACGCGATGCCGCGATCGTGACCTTTCTGCTCACCGCCAGCGGCGCGACGCTTGCCGGGATTGGCTCGGCGTTCTGGGGATTAGTGGCGGGCGGCATCTGCTACGCCCTGCTGCTACGCACCCGACGCGCGTAGCTGGGACGGCGTCAGCCCGGTGGCAGAGCGAAAGCGGTTGCTGAAATGGCTGGCGGAGCTGAACCCGCAGGCCAGCGCGATCTCGGTCAGCGGCTGGCGGGTGGATCGCACCAGGACTTTGGCCTTCTCCATCCGCCGCTGCATCACATACTGGTGCGGCGCCATCTGCATCGACTGACGGAACATGCGGGCAAAATGAAACTCGCTTAAGCTCGCCTGTCCCGCCAGATCCGCCAGGGTCAGCGGCTGGGCCAGATTCTCTTCGATAAACCCCAGCACGTTGCGCAGCACGAACGGCGACAGGCCGCCCGTTACCGTCGGGAGCTCCCACTGCACGTTGCTGTAATGCTGCACCAGATGGGTAAGAAGCAGCGTCGAGGCGGTACTCAGCGTGAGCTGGTTGGCCGACTGCTGCCAGTCGCAGCCGAGGATAAAATGGCGGTACAGGGCGGTAATGCTGGCATCGTCGCCAAACAGATTTTCGTCCAGGGTAAAGCTGTACGGGCTTTTATCCCAGATCTGCTCCCCGACGTTGCGCAGGTGCGCGTCGGTACAGTAGAGATGGATAAACGACAGATTGTCGCGGATATCCCAGCTGGATTCGCTCTCTTTTGGCATCAGGCAGAAGCGATCCGGGCCGCCGCCGTTTTTCCAGCCCGCGTTGGTTTTGTGATAGCTCTCGTAGCCGTCGGCAATATAGAGGCTCAGGGTGTGGTGATCGCAATATTGCGTAATGGTGTCGCGTTTATTTGACCAGGCCGCCAGCTGGATGCCTGAATTCAGCGCCACGGCATTGTGCAATACCGCTTTATGCTTGCGCAGATTTTCAAAGGCACCGTACATCTCAGCCATAGCGACTCACACCCTGATAAATAAGAACCATTGAGTCTAAAAAGATCTTCACTTCAGTGCCAGCCCTGTTGACTCCCCGGCGGGAAAAAAGCGCAAGAATATGCAAGTTCACCGCAAGCCTGTGAAAGAAGGCCCTTCTCCCTGCCACCATACTGGGGTCAGACTTTGCTGATAAGAGACAAAACGATGAACGCATTATTGTACGCGCTGGTGGTCGTGATCTGGGGAACCACCTGGATTGCCATCTTTTTACAACAGGGGCCGGTGCCTGCGCCGGTCTCTATTTTCTGGCGCTTCGCCGTCGCCACCGCCACCATTATGGCGGTGCTGTTAATATTGCGACGCCTGCGCCCGCTCGCCTTGCGCGACCATCTGTTTTGCGGCCTGCAGGGCTGCTGCGTCTTCTGCTTTAATTTCTGGTGCTTTTATACGGCAGCGGGATACATCAATACCGGCCTCGAATCGGTGATTTTTTCGATGGCGGTGCTCTATAACGCCCTGAACAGCTTCCTCTTTTTTGGTCAGCGCCCACCGGCACGCTTTTATCTGGCGGCGGCGCTGGGGCTGCTCGGCATTATCACCCTGTTCTGGAACGACCTGTTAGCCAGCGGCTGGAGCGCCGGTCTGCTGTTCGGCATTGCCCTGTCGGCGCTGGGCACCTACGGCTTCTCACTCGGGAATATGATCAGCCTGCGCCACCAGCGCAACGGGCTGGAAACCATGACCACCAACGCCTGGGCGATGCTGTACGGCACTCTGGTGATGGGGGCGATTGCGCTGATCCGCGGGGATGACTTCACCCCGGTCTGGTCGATGAGCTATATGGGCGCTCTGCTCTATCTGGCGCTTTTTGGCTCGGTGATTGCCTTTGGCGCTTACTTCACGCTGGTCGGGCGGATTGGCGCGGGCAAAGCGGCGTACAGCACCCTGCTGTTCCCGCTGGTGGCGCTTTCGTTCTCGACGGTGTACGAGGGGTACGTCTGGCACAGCAACGGCATTGCCGGGCTGCTGCTGATCTTAACGGGGAATCTGGTGATGTTTGCCCGACCGGAGAACTGGTTCAGACGGCTGCGAACGGCGTAAAAAAACCGGCCTGCGCGTTGCAGGCCGGTCTGTGGTTATTTGGTTTTATTCACATCAAACATGGTGGCATCGGTCGCCATGTCATCAACAACCTGCTTGAGGGTCGCGAAGGTCATTGGTGTACTTTCGTTATTCAGCTCTTTCCCTTCACCCTTACGGACGACTTTGATGACCGGCTTGTTGGTCTTAGAGTCAATCAGCTCACCTTCAAAGAAGAGGTGAGTATCCATAGTACGGTGACCGGTTGCCATTTGCGTGCCGGCAACCACCAGCGCAACAGGGACAACTTCATAGAACTGCAGGCCTTCTTTCTGCGAGCTGACACCGGTGATGGCGCCACGGAAGATCAGGCTGCGTGAACCCGGGGTCGTCACAATCGGCTTACGCTGGCCGATAGCGGTTTTCATTTTGGTGTTGGTGTAGTTTAACAGTTCATCCAGCGTGCGTTGGCCAATCTGAGTGGTAGGCTTAGGCGTCGGATAATAGGTGATATTGTTCCAGATAATGCTGTCGTAGTTTGCTTCGTTATAAGACGGATCAACCCAGCGCAGCGTCGGTTTACCCGAAGCAGAGGTGGTTTGCTGGAGCCCGGAGTAGTCTTTTAAAAAACCTGAATATTGTTCAGGCGCAGCCACTTTTGATGCACAGCCAGCAAGAAGCAACAGGCCGGAGAGCGCGGCAACTTTAAATAAAGTATTAGTACGCATAATGGGTGTATCCCTGTTAAGTGCAAATATGCAATTGAAGTTATAGCAAAAGTTGGCTGAAAGAAAAGTGACAAAAAATGATGAAGACAGCACAAATTAAAAAAAAATCGCCCGTCTTGATGACGGGCAGAATTAAACGTTTATTTTATATCCACTTGCCAGAATAAATGTTTACCGAACGGATCAATTTCATAACCTGTGACTTCTTTGCGTACAGGTTCAAAAATAGTTGAGTGCGCAATCATTACCGCTGGCATTTGATCGTGCATCATTTGCTGTGCCTGCTGGTATAACGCCGCACGTTTATTCTGATCGGTAATAGATTTCGCTTCGGCAATAATTTTATCAAATGGCGGATAACACCATTTGGCGGAATTCGACCCGCCGTTGGCCGAGGTGCAGGTAAAGAGCGGGCCGAAGAAATTATCCGGATCGCCCGTTGCCGTCGTCCAGCCCATCAGCGCCGCCTGATGCTCACCCCCCTTCACCCGCTTGAGGTACTCCCCCCACTCATAGGTGACGACTTTGGTCTGCACGCCGACTTTTGCCCAGTCGGCCTGGATCATCTCGGCCATCCGTTTGGCATTGGGGTTGTACGGACGCTGGACTGGCATGGCCCACAGGTCGATGGTCATCCCGTTGGCAAAACCGGCCTCTTTCAGCAGGGCTTTGGCTTTTTCTGGATCGTAGTCGTAGTCTTTCAACTCACTGTCTGCGCTCCAGACGCCCGGCGGCAGCAGGTTTTTCGCGGCGGTGCCGGTGCCCTGGAAGACGGCCTCGATAATGGCCGGTTTGTTGATCGCCATCGCCAGCGCCTGGCGCACCTTGACGTTATCCAGCGGCGGTTTTTGCGTATTGAACGACAGGAAGCCGGTATTCAGCCCCGCCTTGCTCATGAGATTGAGATCTTTGTTGGCCTTCATCCGCGGCAGATCGGCGGGGTTCGGGAACGGCATCACCTGGCACTCGTTTTTCTCCAGCTTGGCGAAGCGCACCGAGGCGTCCGGAACGATGGTGAACACCAGGCGATCCAGCTTCGCTTTGCCCTGCCAGTACTCAGGGAACGCCGTAAACAGAATACGCGAGTCCTTCTGGTACTTCGCCAGCTTAAACGGCCCGGTGCCGATCGGCTCCATATCCACCTTCTCCGGGGTGCCGGCTTTCAGCATCGCGTCGGCATATTCGGCAGAGAGGATTGAGGCGAAGTACCAGGCCAGGTCCGCCACGAACGGCGCTTCCGGATGGGCCAGGGTGAAGCGCACCGTATGCTCATCCACTTTGTCGATGGCGACGATCAGCTTGCCGAACTCCAGGCTCTCGAAATTTGAGTAGTTACCGTTGGAGACGTTGTGATACGGATGACTGGCATCTTTCTGACGCATAAACGAGAAGATCACATCATCGGCGTTAAAGTCTCGTTTCGGGGTGAATAGCGTATTGCTCTGGAACTTGACCCCTTTGCGCAGATGGAAGGTATAGACCTTGCCATCCTCGCTGACGTCCCAGCTTTCGGCCAGGCTCGGCACCAGATCGGTAGTGCCCGGAGTAAAATCCACCAGCCGGTTATACACCGGTACGGCGCTGGCATCCACGCTGGTGCCCGAGGTATAGAGTTGCGGGTTAAAGTTCTCCGGCGATCCTTCCGAACAGTAGACCAGCGTTTTAGCGGCAACGGTGGAACTGACCGTCAGCGCGGCGACCATCAGTGCCAGGGTTGTGAGGTTGCTTTTCATCGCGTTTTCCTGTCTTTTAATTTGACGGCTAATGAATTTTTGTCGTGCCAAACCATAAATAACACTAAAGTGATTGTGCAAACACCTGATAACACAAATAAAGAAGGATCCACCATGGCTCACGCGCTCGCCAGTCAATTAACCCAACGCTTCTTTCGCTACCTGGCTATCACCAGCCAGAGCGATCCGAAGGTGAAAACCCTGCCCTCCACCCCCGGTCAGCATGAGATGGCTCGTGCACTGGCGATGGAGCTGCAAACGCTGGGTCTGGACGACATTGTGATCGACGAATTTGCCACCGTTACCGCGGTGAAAAAGGGCAATGTGCCCGGCGCACCGCGCATCGGTTTTATCACCCATATCGATACCGTCGACGTGGGATTGTCACCGGATATTTATCCGCAGATCCTCACGTTTACCGGAGATGATCTCTGTCTGAACCGTGAAAAAGATATCTGGCTGCGGGTCAGCGAGCACCCGGAAATTCTGGCCTATCCCAACGAAGAGATTATCTTTAGCGACGGTACCAGCGTGCTGGGCGCCGACAACAAAGCGGCGGTCACCGTAGTGATGACGCTGCTGGAGAACCTCACCGCAGAGCATCAACATGGCGATATCGTGGTGGCCTTCGTGCCGGACGAAGAGATTGGCCTGTGCGGGGCGAAAGCCCTGGATCTGGCGCGTTTTGACGTTGATTTCGCCTGGACTATCGATTGCTGCGAGTTGGGAGAGATTGTTTATGAGAACTTCAATGCCGCAGCGGCGGAAATTCGCTTTACCGGCGTGACCGCGCACCCGATGTCGGCCAAAGGGGTGCTGGTGAACCCGCTGCTGATGGCCACCGACTACATCAGCCACTTCGATCGCCTGCAAACCCCGGAGCATACCCAAGGCCGTGAAGGCTACATCTGGTTCAACGGCATCCAGGCCGGGCAAAACGAGGCGGTGCTGAAGGCCAATATTCGTGATTTCGATCGCGACAGCTTTGCCGCCCGTAAGGCGCAAATTGGCGACGTCGCGCAGAAGATCGCGGCACAGCATCCTACCGCGAAGGTGAGCTGGCACATCGAAGATACCTACAGCAACATCAGCAACGCCGTAGGGGAAGATCGTCGGGCTATCGACCTGATGTTTGAGGCGATGGAAAGCTTAGGCATCACGCCGAAACCGACCCCGATGCGCGGCGGCACCGACGGCGCGGCGCTTTCAGCGAAGGGGCTGTTGACCCCGAACTTCTTCACCGGTGCCCATAACTTCCACTCGAAGTTTGAGTTTTTACCGCTGAAATCGTTCGAGGCCTCGTATCATACCGCGCTGCAGCTTTGTCTGCTGGCGGCACGTTAAGCCGGGTGGCGGCTGACGCCTTACCCGGCCTACAAAACCCCTGACCTGTAGGCCCGTGCAAGCGAAACGCCGCCAGGCAATGCCCGTTACGCTGGTTTACGCGCCAGCAGCGTGGCGAAACGCAGTTTAATACGATTCCCCTGGGCGTCGGTGCGGTGTAACTCACCGACGTCCTCGTTGTACTTCAGCTGTTCCCAGCCCGCATAGTAGCCGCTCAGCTCCCCGGTTTTAAACGCAAACGGGAAGCCGACGTTGCACGGATAGTCTTCGGTATCCATTGCCGCCACAATCAGGTTATAGCCGCCCGGTTTGGTGCAGCGCTGCATGTTGTCAATCAGGCCCGGAATAGTCTCTGGCTGGAGGAACATCAGCACGACGGTTGAGAGGATAAAATCGTATTCGCCGTCAAAGCGCAGGCTGTTGAGATCCTGAATCGCCGTCTGCAGGTTAGCGATCCCCTCTTTGGCCTTGATGCTCTCGATGTTATCGATACTTGCCGCATTCTTATCCCACGCGGTAACGTCAAAACCATTAGCCGCCAGGTAGAGGCTGTTACGTCCGTTGCCGCAGCCGAGATCCAGGGTTTTGCCCGGTTTAACCATCCCTGCGCTGTACACCACCTCAGAGTGGGTGCGGGTCATGCCATATTTTTCGGTAAAGTAGTTCTCATCAAACACAGTCATTCTCTTTCCTCAGCTTGCATAAGCGTTGCTTTGTCTGCACGGACCAACAGTTTGCCCTGCATCAGCAGGATAAACGTGCGCACCAGTAATAGCGCAATGATGGCATTGGTAAAAATAAACAGCGGGATGGCGATGGCGTGGAAAAAACCGGACGGGCTACTCTGCCCCAGATGCAGACCGGTGGTGGCCAACGCCGAGACGCCGAACGAAAAGCTCCAGAACGACGCATTAAACGGCTGCGACAGATACCAGGGCATCAGGCGCAGGGTAAACAGCAGCTGCAGCAGGCCGTAGCCGAACAGCATTTTAGCGAAGGTATCGGCTTCGCCGCCGTTGACGCTGAACCAGGCGCTACAGGCCACCAGCGCGGGTGCCAGCTGGATCCCAAGGGAGGTGCGCATCGCGGGGGGCAGTTCGCCTGCGCTCCGCAGACGCTGCAAAATCACCGGCTCCAGGCTCAGCCAGGAGAAGACCCCGGCCCCGAGGAACACCAGCCCGGCATCGTGAAACCCGAGCGCCCCGCAGGCCATGGCGCTGATAAAGTTGTTCGCCACCGTAGGCAGATAGAGGCCAGGGGTAGTCGCCTCCTCCGGGTGTTTGCCGCGCCACAGTCCGGCAGACTGCCACGCCGCATAGCTCAGCTGCACCACCACCCCGACGGTGAACAGCGCCAGCGCCAGCGGGCGATACCAGGGCACAAAGCCAATCGCTACCAGCAGCGTGGTGGCCGGAAACAGGCTGACAAAGCTGCTCATCACCGGATGGCGCATCTCCGCCAGCACGCTGCGCGGAAAACGTATCGCCCGGGTGAGAAAAGCGACGGTCAGAAATGCCCAGATCGCCATCGCCAGCGTCACCAGGATCTCGCCCGGCCAGCGCGTCACCGGCCAGATAGTGCTGGCGTAACGCCAGGCAAAGCCCATCCCAATGGTCCCCAGCACCATCCCGTAGTAGCCCGCGGGTAAATTAAGAACGCGTTCAGTCGGTTGCGTTTTATACATAAATTTTAATCTATAAAATATATTTGAAATACTAGTTTAAGGTGTTTCATTTGCGGATGCCACTGTTTCGATCAAGCTAAAGTTTGCTACGTTTAGTGGAGAGGACAACTGCGGGCACAGTGATGAAAAAATATCGACTTAGCGATGAAAGCCGTCAGCACTACTGGCAGGACGGCGAGACGAAGGCAGCGGTAGAAGTGCGCCAGATTATCGCCGCGCGCGATTTCAACAATGTGAAGTGCGGCACCCGGGGCGGCTGGATCGATGACGAATCGGCGCTGTCGCACGAGCAAGACTGCTGGATCTACGACGAGAACAGCGTGGTGTTCGCCGGGGCGCAGGTCAGCGGCAATGCGCGCATCACCCGGCCCTGCGTCATCAGCCATCAGGCATCGGTGAGTGATAACGTCTGGGTCGATGGGGCGCAGATCACCCACGGCGCGCGTATAGGTGACAACGTCACGGTGCAATCCTCGGTAGTGCGCGGTGAGTGTCATCTTTTCAACAATGCCCGCATCCTGCATAACAGCATGGTAATTGCCGCCAAAGGCTTAACCCCGGATCCGCATCAGATCCTGCGCATTTTTGGCGAAGCCACGGTCAGCCAGTCGCGGGTGGTGCATCAGGCGCAGATCTACGGCAACGCCATCGTCACCTACGCCTTTGTTGAACACCGCGCGGAAGTGTTTGAGAACGCGCTGGTCGAAGGCAACGAGGTGAATAACGTCTGGGTGTGTGACTGCGCCAAAGTGTACGGCAACGCCCGCCTGCTCGCCGGGCTGGAGGAGGATGCCATCCCCACCCTGCGCTACAGCTCCCAGGTGGCGGAAAACGCCCTGGTGGAGGGCAACTGCGTGATCAAACATCACGTCCTGATTGGCGGCGACGCCTGGCTACGCGGTGGGCCGATTCTGATTGACGATAAAGTGGTGATCCAGGGTCGGGCGCGCATTCGCGGCGAAGTGCTGATCGAGCATCATATTGAAATTACCGATGACGCGGTAATTGAGGCATCAGACGGAGAGGTGATTCACCTGCGCGGCGAGAAGATGATTAACGGCGCGCAGCACATTACCCGCACGCCGTTGCTCGGGGCATTATGAGGTGCAGATCCGGGCGTAGATATTCTGGTCATCATAGCGCCCGTTGAGGAACTCGGCCTCTTTCAGGCACCCTTCCAGCAGAAAGCCGTTGCGCAGCGCCACCTGGTTACTGGCGGCGTTGTCTACGCGGCACTTGATCACGAAGCGGCGGATCTCTCCTCGTCCGGCGTAGTGCTGAATAAACGCTTCCAGCGCCTGAGACAAAATCCCCTGCCCCTGATGCGCTTCATCCAGCCAGTAGCCGATGTAGCCGGTTTTGTTCAGCGGCTCGATGGAATTGAACGACAACACCCCCACCAGGGCGTTATCACTGAAGATAAGGAACATTTTGGCGTAACCGCGCTGATGCAGCATCTGGTTGCTCAGGATGTTCTGGCGGGTATCGTCTTCGGTGCCGACAAACTGCGGCCAGTTGAGGTATTCCTGCAGCCACTCCCGGTTTTTGACTACCAGATTGTGCAGCTCGGTGGTGTAACGCTCGTCGGTGGCGCGCAGTTCGATATGCGCGCTGACGGGGATAATTTCTTCTTCGTTAGTCATATTCATCGGTTAGCCTTTGTAGGCCGGGTAAGGTGTAGCCGCCACCCGGCAATGTGGCATCGGTGCGGCTGATGCCCGGCGGCGCATTCGCTTGCCGGGCCTAGGGTCCGGATCGTTATGGTTTGAGTAGGCCGGGTCAGGCGCAGCCGCCACCCGGCACAGGCTTAACGCATTATGCGGTCATCCACGTACTGGCGCTTATCGGGTGCCGGAGGGAAGTAGTGATACAGCCAGGTTTCGCTGATCGCCTCCCCCTGGCAGCGCAGGAACATGCGCATGTCCACCGTGTCGGTGGAGTCGCTGGTCGGATACCAGTCAAACAGAATGCGATACCCGTCGAACGGCTCCACGTACAGGATCTCGATCTGCTTCGCTTCGCCGCTGGAGAGGGTGATCACCGGCTCGATCCCTTTCGGCGCAGCCGCTTTCAGATCGCCGCCAACAAAATCGATAGCGAAACGGCGCGCCCACACTTTCGGATAGTTTTCACCTGGGGCCCAGCCTTCCGGGAAGCCGCCCATCCCGGTACGGGTCGCCATCACGTTCGCCAGCGGAGAACGGACCGGCGGTTTGGCGCTCCAGTAGAGACGGTACTGGAAGTCCAGCTTGTCGCCTGCTTTCACCGGTTTTTCCGGCTGCCAGAAGCAGACCACGTTATCCAGGGTTTCACCGGTGGTCGGGATCTCCATCAGCCCCACGGTGCCCTTGCCCCACTGGTTGCGCGGCTCGACCCACAGGCCTGGACGTTTGTTGTACCAGCCCATGATGTCCTGATAGTGCGAGAAATCGCGATCGAGCTGCAGCAGACCAAAGCCTTTCGGGTTCTTATCGGTATAGGCGTTGAACTGTAACTTCTGCGGGTTGTTCAGCGGACGGCAGACCCACTCGCCGTTGCCGCGCCACATCGCCAGACGATCGGAGTCGTGGATCTGCGGATGAATGGTGTCGCACATGCGGCGCTCGTTGTTGCCGCAGGCGAACATGCTGGTCATCGGCGCGATCCCCAGCTGCTGAATGTCCTTTCGGGCATACAGGTGGTTTTCGACGTCCATGATCACCTGAGTCTTCTCGCAGTGGATCACGAACTTATAGGCCCCGGTGATGCTCGGGCTGTCGAGCAGGGTGTAGACCGTAAAGGTGGTCGCACCCGGTTTGACGGTTTCAAACCAGAACGAGGTAAAGTCCGGGAACTCTTCCTGCGTATCGGCATAGGTGTTGAGCGCCAGACCGCGGGCAGAGAGGCCGTACTGATAAGTGTCATCCACCGCGCGGAAGTAGCTCGCGCCAAGGAAGGAGACGATATCGCGACGCGCCAGCTCCGGGGATTTAAAGGCGCGGAAACCGGCAAAGCCTAAATCGCTCTGGCCTTCCAGCTGCTTCGTATCAACGCCCGCGTCGTGGTAGTTGAACAGCTCCGGGCGGAAGTGAATTTCACGCGCCTGCGCGGTCTGATTATCCAGCGAGAACATGCGCACCCGGCGGCGGAAGCCCATCCCGACGTGGAAGAACTGCACGTCGAGCTGGCGGTTTTCGATGTTGTTCCACAGCGACTGCTTCGCATCGTACTGGATGCTGTTATAGGCCTGCGGCGTCAGCGTCGCTAAGGTATCCGGCAGCGGACGCGGCGCACCGCCCCAGGGTGTTTGCGCCAGGTCGTGCGCCATGGATTGCAGCACGGAGAAGTCGAAACGACGGCTCGTACCGTCCGCAATATCCGACTCAGCCGCACTGGCTGCCCGGGAAAAAAGCGCGGCGAGGCCGGAAGTCCCGCTCAGGGCGGCAACAGCCAGGGAGCCTTTTAAAAAACGTCTGCGATTCATGCCTGGAAAAACGTCCTTATGGTCGTGGGGAGGTGGATTTCGCTCAGGGCGAAACAACGGCAAGAAAGAACATCATTAAGAGGGCACAGCCTAAACAAAAACGGTTAAGAATCCAATAATTGACAGGCGAGAATATGCGCAATGGGAGAAAGATTTTTATGTCGAGGAGAATTGCCTGAAAGGCGGGTAAAGAAACGTATATACCCTAAATAATTCGAGTTGCATGAAGGCGGCGACGCAGCGAATCCCCAGGAGCTTACTAAAGTAAGTGACTGGGGTGAGCGAGGAAAGCCAACGCACAGGCAACTTGAAGTATGACGGGTATAAAAAGGCCCCTGCCGGACATTAACGACAGGGGCTAAAAAGTCAGATTGTCGTTATTTTACGCTGACATCGATACCCGGGAAGTACTTCTTCGCCAGCTTATCGATAGTGCCGTCAGCGCGGACTTTATCAATGGCTGCATCAAGCTGCTTTTTGGTGGCCTCGTCGCCTTTACGCAGGCCATAGCCGATCCCGCTGCCGAGAATAGTGTCATCCGATACCGGTTTGCCGATAAAGCCGAAGCCCTTCCCCTGCGGCTTGCTGAGGAAGCCTGCCTGCCCGGCGGCAGACATCACCAGCGAGGCATCGATACGGCCATTGAGCAGATCGCCCCAGGCCATGTTCTGATCTTTATAGGACACCACGGTGACGCCCTGTTTTTCCCAGTGCTCCTTGGCATAGGTCTCCTGAATGGAGCCCTGCAGCACGCCGATGGTCTTGCCTTTCAGCCCTTCCGGCGTAGCGTCTACCGCACTGCCGGTTTTGCCCACCAGCTGGGAGGGGATCCGGTAGATCGGCTGGGTAAAGTCGATGCTCTGACGACGCTGATCGGTAATGTTCATCGCCGAGTTAATAGCGTCAAATTTCTTCGCCACCAGCCCCGGGATCAGCGCGTCGAACGAGGTTTCAACCCAGCTGCATTTCAGCGCGGCGGCGGCGCAAATGGCGTTGCCGAGCTCAATATCAAACCCTTCCAGCTCACCCGAGGCATTGCGGCTCTCAAATGGCGGATACTCGGCTTCGACGCCGTAACGTAATTCTGTTGCCGCGAAGGACGAAAACGAACACAGCAATCCCAGGCCGACAACGAAGGCTTTTAATTTCATGACTGAACTCCTAAGCGTGGTGTTACCCGACACAGGGCCTGCGCACCTGCCCGTAATGTCGCCTCATCTTTGGCAAAAGAGAGACGGATTAATTTGTTATCTGTCCCGTCGGTATAAAACGCCGACAGCGGGATAGTGGCAACGCCGTGATCCACAATCAGCCGCTTCACCATCTCGCTGTCGCGCTCGTCGCTGAAGTGGCTGTAATCCGCCAGCAGGAAGAACGAGCCTGCGCTCGGCAGCAGACGGAAGGGTGAATCGACCAGCAGATTGACCAGCAGATCGCGCTTGCGCTGGTAAAATGCCGCCAGCGACAGCCAGGTTTGCGGATCGGCCATATGCTCGGCAAAAGCGTACTGCATAGGGGTATCGGCAGAAAACATTAAAAACTGATGGATCTTGCAGATCTCCTCCATCAGCTCCGCCGGGGCCACGCAGTAGCCCACGCGCCAGCCGGTGACGTGGTAGGTTTTGCCGAAGGACGAGACGATCACGCTGCGTTCCGCCAGCCCGGGATGGGTCGCCATGCCGTGATGCGGCACGTCGTCAAACACCACGTGCTCGTACACTTCGTCAGAGAGAATAATGATATCGGTGTTACGGGTGACGAGCGCGAGCTGCTCCAGATCGGCGGCCGAGAAGACCTGCCCGCTCGGGTTATGCGGCGTGTTGATGATGATCATCCGCGTGCGCGAGGTGATGGCGGCACGCACTTCATCCCAGTTCACCGCGAAATCCGGCACGGTCAGCTTGATGGCGACCGGCGTCGCGCCCTGTAGGCGCACAATCGGCGCATAGCTGTCGAATGAGGGTTCAAAGTAGATGACTTCGTCGCCGGGATGCACCAGCCCGCTGATGGCCGAATAGAGCCCTTCGCTGGCGCTGGCGGTGATCAGCACTTCGCTGGCGGGATCGTATTGGGTGCCATACAGCGAGGCGATTTTATCGGCGATGCGCGCTTTAAGCGGCGCCAGCCCGGTCATCGACGCGTACTGGTTGTGACCCGCCTGCATCGCACGGTGAACGCCGGCAATCAGCGCCGGATCGCATTCGAAGTTCGGCGCCCCCTGGGAAAGGTTGATGGCATTGTGTTCAGCGGAAAGCTGACCGATAACGGTAAAAATCGTGGTGCCAACGTCCGGCAGTTTGGAACGGGGTTGTATCGGGGTACGCAGCGTCATCGGAAATTCCTCTGGTGGAGAATGCATAACTATTCAACCCGAACACTATTGTGGCGACAATCGAATTGTTGTCATAATAGCCATGACAAAAAATCATACCTGGAGGTTCTGTGTCGCGTCGCTCGTTCCCGCTTACCGCCGTTGAGGCTTTTATTATCACCGCGCGGCATCTGAATCTGACCCATGCCGCAAAAGAGCTCTGCCTCACCCAGGGGGCGGTGAGCCGCAAAATCGCCGCTCTTGAAAGCTGGTTCGGTTTTCCGCTCTTTGAACGTCACGCCCGCGGGCTGCGCCTCTCCCCCCAGGGCAGCGCCCTGCTGCCGGATCTGCGCGCCTCCTGGGAGCACTTTCTGACGGTGGCGGATCAGGCCCGCGCCCAGCAAACCGTGGTGCGTCTGAAGGTTCCCACCTGCGCCATGCGCTGGCTGGTGCCGCGGCTGCTGCAGGTGGAGCGCGAACAGCCCGAGTTACAGATTGCCCTGACTACCACCAACGAGCACAGCGTTAATTTCAAAACCGAATCCTATGATGCCGCCATTGTCTTTGGCACCCAGCTCAGCGCCGGGGATCTGCTGTTTGAAGAGGCGTTAACCCCGGTGGTCAGCCCTCTGCGCCAGGGCCCGGCGCTGGAGTCGCTTACCTTTCTGCATCCGACGCGGGATAAGACCGACTGGTCGCTGTGGCTGGAAAAACAGACCACTTCGCCGCCTGTCATGCACAAAAATCAACACTTCGACACCATGGATCTGGCGATCACCGCCGCCATTCAGGGGCTCGGGGTTGCCATTGCCGACGAGACGCTGGTGGCGGAGGATATTCGCGCCGGGCGGCTGGTGCGGCCTTACGCCAGCAGCGTCAGGACCGGCGCCAGCTACCGGCTGGTGCTGCGGGAGTCGCGCGGCAAAGCGGCCGGGCTGGCCGCCTTTCGCGAGTGTCTACTCAATCCAGGCTGACGTGGTGCTTCATCACCCGTTTAAACAGCGCCATGCGGGCGCGCATAAAGCGGTTTTCAAGCTTAAATCCCGCATGTTTATTCACTCCGATGCGTAGCAACACGTCCCGCCCGTGGTGACAGGCAGGCCAGCGCGTCGGGCCATCCAACGCGTCGCACTGCTGGCTGGCATGGCGGGCGAAGTTGACCCAGTAATCGGCAACCTGGGCTGAGAAGGCCAGGTCGTTGTCATTCACGTAGCGCCGGGCGGGCTCGGCCAGAGTGAGCGTATCAAACACGTACGGCACCTCGTTGCCATGCCACGCCCCGTTGATATAGGTGGCATGCTCGGCTTCGGCCACATAGTCGAACCAGTAGCGCCAGCACGGCTGCCCCACCCGACGCTGGGCCTGCATCACCACAAACCCCAGGGTGGTGAAGGCCATATCGCGGCACACCTGACGCCCGAGTTCAGTATCGTCTTTGATGCCGGGATAGAGCAGCTTGATCAACCCCAGTCCCAGCCGCCGCTCCCGGCGCAGCTTCTGGATCTGCCCTGCGAGATCGATACCAAACACCGCCATCACGCTGGCTTCGTCGCTGTTGGAGCCGACCATGATCGGCACCGGATGCTGACGAGCGGCAAAAAAGACCTCCAGCATCGGCTCCGGCAGGACGCAATCCCCATTGATCGGCGCAGGGGCGACGTTAAGCGGGGCCGTCAGCGGCCAGAGCGCCTCGGGCGGGATCGCCCGCAGCTGCTCTGCGGTGGCATCTTCCAGCCCAAAATGGGCCGCCAGCGCCTTGCCTTTTTTGAGCGCCTGCTCCCGGGGCGTGTCCGGCAGGGTATACCCGCTCTGGATAATCGCCTTATGAAACAGCCCTAATGCCAGCGGCGAGGCCAGCAGTGACAGCACGCTGCGCGCCCCGGCGGATTCACCAAACAGGGTGATGTTGTTCGGGTCACCGCCAAACTGCGCGATGTTGTCCCGCACCCACTCCAGGGCGGCAATCTGATCGAGCAGAGCAAAGTTATGCACCACCCGCTCCTCTTCCCCTGCCAGCGCCGGATGGGCAAAAAAGCCCAGATGGCCCAGCCGGTAGTTCAGGGTCACGAGGATCGCGCCGCGCTGCGCCAGCGCCTTCCCGTCATAGGGCGGCAGCCCGCCTGCGCCGATAGTGAAGCCGCCCCCGTGCAGCCAGACCATCACCGGCAGCGGCGCCGGGCGTTGAACCGGGGCCCAGACGTTCAGGTAGAGGCAATCTTCCGAGAAACGCCCCGGATCGCCCCCGCCCAGCTGCTGGCAGTACTCGCTGCTCTGCCAGCTCGACGGCGAAAAAGCGGTGGCCTGACGCACGCCCTGCCAGCGCTCAACCGGCTGCGGCGAACGCCAGCGCAGGGCGCCCACCGGCGGCGCGGCGTAGGGAATGGCGCGCCAGACCTGCACATCGCCATCCGTGATGCCGCCCAGCGCCCCCTGGCGCGTGGTGATTATCGGGGATGAGTCGTTTTCCATACTGACCTCAGGTTGCAATCACATCCCCGCAGAGTACCGTTTTCAGAGCAAACCGCAACGCCGCTTGCTGCGTTCTTCCGCCTCGCGATAGAGGGTGAACTCATCCAGCACCGGGCAGCCCAGCGCCTCCTCGAAGGCATCGCGGCTGGCGTTGCCGTGGGTGCGGGCCTGCGTCTCGTTACCGAGGTTCGACTGGAAGATCCCGGCGGCGCTTACCGGGAGGAAATCTTCATAGGTAATAGGCTGCGCCACCACCCAGCCGCGCTCAATCAGCGGCTGCGGATCGTCACCGGGGCCAAAGGAGTGACGGTGCGCCTCCCCGGCCGGGGTCAGGCGATAGCGGAACCACGCCAGCCCCTGACGGCGCAGGAAAATATCGCTGTCGGGAAAGGCCTGGAATACCTCCTGCAGATGCAGCTGATGAGTCAGGTTGTCCTTGCCCGTTCCGGCTTCGTTAAGCAGGCGATCGTAGAGTTCACGCCCTTTCGGGGTTAAGGCCACGCCGCGCTGCTCGATCTCACCGAAGCGGGCGGTATGGGTTCCCCGATGTTCGCCCGCAAACAAAATCGGTTCCTCCAGCGCCTTAAAGCTGGTCTGACGCAGCAGGAGCGGCATCTCCCGGCGCGGCGGCCCTTCAATCAGCATCTTCGGCTCAATACCGTACTCCGGCATCAGGGACTGTACCCGGTCGATATCCAGCGTGCGCGGCGTCAGGTGGTTGATATGACAGCCCGGGAAGCAGACCACGTCGGCAATCAGCCGGTGTTCGTTGTGCAGCGCCTGGTAAGTTTCATGATCGACCGTGGCATGACGATGCCAGCGGAAGGTCTCCAGCGCCTGCTGGACAAACTCCTCGGCCTGCGCCGGGGTGAACGCCCCTTCCGCTTCGTGCAGGGCAATCAGCTCCAGACAGCGGGGGGTGAAGATATTGCGCCGGGCAAGGATCGCCGCCGCCTGTTCGCGCAGGGCGACGTTATCAATCAGATCGAGGCGCAGCAGCGAGGTGAAGATCCGAAACGGATTGCGGCACAGAGCGGCATCGTCAACCGGACGAAACGCGGTCGAGTGGACCGGCACCCCGGCCTGAGAGAGGTCGTAATAGCTGACCGGGAACATGCCCATAATGGCGAACATCCGCCGCAGGGTGGCCAGCTCCAGGGCCGTACCGACACGGATCGCCCCGTGGCGTTCGAGGTTGAGGCGAGCCAGTTCATCCGCGTTGGCCAGTTGTTCATGCAGCTTCGGGTTATTTTCCAGTACCGCCAGATTCACATCTGCGACCAGCTCCAGCAGCGTCCCGTATTGCGGAACTTCCTGTTGATACATTGCCGACATCGCCTGTGAAAAGTTCTCCCGAATATCATCAGCCGTGATGTTGTTCGCCATGATTTAATGCCTCCAGTGAATATTATCTGGAGTGTAGAGAAGGCCATTAAGGCCGTCTGGAAGAATTTACGAATTGTGATCCAGGTGGAGAGGTGCTCATTTCCTGACTAGCGGCGATGTGAAGCGATTCAGGCGTCTGCACAACTATTTACGGGCAGAACCAAAAATTGCTTGTTACTCAATTAGATTGAATGTTAATAATATTTTGCTAGCAGGTTATCAAAATTAAACAACTTTACTTGTCACTCCGCTACCTCTGTTTTTAACATCGCCTATGGAAAAAAATGGTTTGTTTAGTCAGCGCATTCGTCTGCGCCATCTGCACACTTTTGTGGCCGTCGCTCAACAGGGAACGCTGGGGCGTGCGGCTGAAACTCTCAACCTGAGCCAGCCTGCGCTCTCAAAAACGCTGAATGAGCTGGAACAGCTGACCGGCACCCGCCTGTTCGACCGGGGACGACTGGGTGCACAGCTAACGCTGGTGGGAGAGCAATTCCTGACCCACGCCATTAAAGTGCTCGATGCCCTGAATACGGCGGGCCAGTCCCTGACGCGGCGCAACGACGTGCCGGGAGATGTGGTGCGCATCGGTGCGCTTCCTACCGCGGCGCTGGGCATCCTCCCTGCGGTCATTGGCCAGTTCCACAAGCAGCAGCGCAACATCACGCTGCAGGTCGCCACCATGAATAACACCATGCTGCTGGCGGGGCTGAAATCCGGAGAGCTGGATATTGGTATCGGCAGAATGTCGGACCCGGAGCTGATGAGCGGTCTCAACTACGAACTGCTGTTCCTGGAATCCCTGAAGCTGGTGGTGCGCCCGCGTCACCCGATCCTTAACGATACCGTGACCCTCAGCCGGGTGATGGAGTGGCCGGTGGTGGTCTCCCCGAAAGGCACCGTTCCGCGCCAGACCGCGGAAACGCTGCTGCAAACCCAGGGGTGCAAACTGCCGTCGGGCTGTATCGAAACCCTTTCGGCCTCCCTGTCGCGCCAGCTGACCGTCGATTATGACTATGTCTGGTTTGTCCCTTCCGGCGCGGTGAAAGAAGATCTGCGCCAGGGCACGCTGGTGGCGCTGCCGGTAACAACCTCCAGCCCCGGCGAACCTATTGGGGTATTAACCCGCGTGGAAGCCCCGCTCTCCACTGCCACGCAAACGCTCCTCAGCGCGATTCGTAAATCCATGCCGGTGTGATCACACTTCCCCTACGCCCGTCTTGCTGACGGGCTTTTTGTTTCTGTTACTCAAATAATGCGAAATCATTCATTAACAATTGCGCTAAACAATTTAACAGATTTATCATACCCGCCGATTTCACCAAATGGTTCATTCAAATAACGCAGCGGTGATTTCTCTGACGCTATAACGGCGTCATGCGCGACTTTTTCATCATGAATCTTCTCTTCTGTTACCCATTTGGTTCAGGTCTGGTTCTGCCTGTCCAGTGAAGACAAGATTATTTCAGGAGACAGAAATGGCTATAGGTAATTCGCTACGTGGGTTCCCCCGGATCCTGCTGTGGCTGCTGGTCGGTCTGATGGCACTCATCGGACTGGCCGTCGGTGGGCTGGGCTTTAAGCTCGCCACCGTAGGGGGAAGCTGGTACTTCCTGATCATGGGCGTGGTGATGCTGATCGCCGCGTTCCTCATTGCGCGTCATCGCACCAGCGGCATTATCCTCTACGCGGTGGCGTTTATCGCCTCGGCGATCTGGGCCGTCAGTGACGCAGGCTGGGATTTCTGGCCGCTGTTCTCGCGCCTGTTCACCTTTGCGGTGCTGGCATTCCTGGCCGCCATCGTCTGGCCTTACCTGCGTGGCGCGGATCGGCCGGTCAATAAAGCCCCGGCGTTCGGTATTGCTGCCGTCCTGGCCGTAGTGATGCTGGTGAGCTTCGGCTGGATGTTTAAGCCGCAAACCCTGGTGGCCGCTAACGAACCCGTCCCGGTTAAACCGGTGCCTGCGGGGCAGCAGCAGAAGAACTGGGCGCACTGGGGTAACACCACCCACGGCGACCGTTTTGCCGCGCTGGATCAGATTAACAAGCAGAACGTTAACGATTTGAAGGTGGCCTGGGTTGCCCATACCGGCGACATTCCGCAGAGCAACGGCTCCGGCGCGGAAGACCAGAACACCCCGCTACAGATTGGCGACACGCTGTTTGTCTGTACCCCGTACAGCAAGGTGCTGGCGCTGGACGTGGACTCCGGGAAAGAGAAGTGGCGTTATGATTCGAAAGCCACCGCGCCAAACTGGCAGCGCTGCCGTGGCCTGGGCTATTTCGAAGATACCTCTAACGTGACAACGTCACCGAAAGAAACGCAGCCTGCCGCCTGTGCGCGCCGTCTGTTCCTGCCGACCACCGATGCTCGTCTGATTGCGCTCAACGCCGACAACGGCCAGCTGTGCGAAGACTTTGGCGACCACGGCGTGGTTGACCTTGGCGTAGGCATGGGTGAGATCAAGCCGGGCTACTATCAGCAAACCTCCACTCCGCTGGTAGCGGGTAATGTGGTGGTTGTGGGCGGACGCGTGGCTGATAACTTTTCCACCGGCGAACCCCCGGGCGTGGTCCGGGCGTATGACGTCCACACCGGTAAACTGGCCTGGGCCTGGGATCCGGGCAACCCGAACCTGACCGGCCTGCCGCCGGAAGGCCAGACCTATACCCGCGGGACGCCGAACGTCTGGTCAGCCATGTCCTATGACGCGAAGCTGAACCTGATCTATCTCCCGACCGGTAACGCCACCCCGGACTTCTACGCGGGCGAACGTACCGAACTGGACGATAAATACAGCTCCTCAATTGTGGCGGTGGATGCCGCTACCGGCCAGGTACGCTGGCATTTCCAGACCACCCACCACGACCTGTGGGACTTCGACCTGCCGTCTCAGCCGCTGCTGTACGATCTGCCGGATGATAAAGGCGATACCACTCCGGTGCTGGTGCAGACCAGCAAGCAGGGCATGATCTTTATGCTCAACCGCGAAACCGGCGAGCCGGTCGCGAAAGTGGAAGAGCGTCCGGTGCCTGCCGGGAATGTCGAGGGCGAGCGTTACTCCCCTACCCAGCCGTACTCGGTCGGCATGCCGATGATCGGCAACCAGACCCTGCACGAATCGGATATGTGGGGCGCGACGCCGGTTGACCTGCTGCTGTGCCGCATCCAGTTTAAAGAGATGCGCCATCAGGGCGTCTATACCCCACCGGGTCTGGATCGCTCCCTGCAGTTCCCGGGCTCGCTGGGCGGGATGAACTGGGGCAGCGTCTCGGTGGATCCGAACAACAGCCTGATGTTTGTTAACGATATGCGCCTGGGGCTGGCGAACTACATGGTGCCGCGCGCCAATGTGGCCAAAAACGCCAGCGGGATTGAGATGGGGATCGTGCCGATGGACGGTACGCCGTTCGGCGCGATGCGCGAGCGTTTCCTGTCCCCGCTGGGCATTCCGTGCCAGAAACCGCCGTTCGGCACCATGTCTGCCGTGGATCTGAAGTCCGGCAAACTGGTGTGGCAGGTGCCGGTAGGTACCGTGGAAGATACCGGTCCGCTGGGGATCCGCATGCATATGCCAATCCCAATCGGCATGCCGACCCTGGGCGCATCGCTCTCTACCCAGTCCGGCCTGCTGTTCTTCGCCGGTACGCAGGATTTCTACCTGCGCGCGTTCGATACCGCCAACGGAAAAGAGATCTGGAAAGACCGTCTGCCGGTGGGCAGTCAGTCCGGGCCGATGACCTACGTGTCACCGAAAACCGGGAAGCAGTACATCATCATCAATGCGGGTGGCGCACGTCAGTCACCGGATCGCGGGGATTACATCATCGCGTACGCCTTGCCTGATAAGCAGTAATGCTCCAGCCGGCCACCTCGTGTGGCCGGTTTTTTTTATCTTTATGGCGTGCCTGACAGGGCGTTCTGGACCCAGGTCGCCGTTTTGCCGTTCTGGTAGTTCACGACCCAACTCTGTCTGACGCCGGCTGGCCAACAGCTGCGCATCACCGCCCGCTTCGTCTCGTCGAAGAAGGGTTTATCTCCCGCCGCCTCGTAGTCCGCCGCCCGCCCGTTCAGCTTGACGTTAAACGACGCTGTCACCCTGCCGGAGTAGTTCTGCGCCGCGGCCTGCTCTGGATAGCGGGGCTGCACGCGGTAGACATCACCCTCGCAGTCCGCCAGCCCGTTGTCCGCGGTCGAGGTGCTGCCGCCCACCGGAAAAGAGAGTCCAACCCCTACGCCGCCGCTGCCACCGCCCCCGCCTATTCCCACGCCGCCAATCCCCACGCTGCCGCCGGAAGCACACCCGGCCAGCAGCCATGCGGCGCAAACCACCTGCGTAAATCGTTTCATCGTCTTGTTCCTCTTCAGCCCTTACAACCATCATAGCGGGGAATAAAAAAAGGGTTCATGTCGAAACATGAACCCTTTTTGCCCGGCGGCAAGGGTGCCCCTCTATTGCCGGGTGGCGCTGCGCTTACCCGGCCTACGAAAACCCACATGGTGCCAGGTTTCGTAGGCCCGGTAAGGCGTAGCCGCCACCGGGCAGGGTTAGCAAATCAGAAGGTTTCCCAGTTATCACCATCGGCTACCGCCGGGCGCAGCGGCGCGGCAGGCGTAATCGGTGCCGCTTTACTGCTGCTGCGGGCCTGGGTCATACCGTGCAGACGGAAGGTGCCAACCGCTTCGGTCAGGCGGGCAGCCTGATCTTCCAGCGAGGCCGCCGCCGCAGAGGCTTCTTCCACCAGCGAGGCGTTCTGCTGGGTGACTTTATCCATCTCCGAGATCGCCTGGCTGACCTGCACAATGCCACGGCTCTGCTCGTCGGAGGCGGCTGCGATCTCCAGCATGATATCGGTGACGCGTTTAACCGCTTCCACGATCTCGTTCATGGTATTACCGGCGGCCACCACTTCACCGGAACCCTGGTCAATGAGCGACACCGATTCGTTGATCAGCCCTTCAATCTCTTTCGCGGCGTTGGCGCTGCGGCTGGCCAGGGTACGGACTTCGCTGGCGACCACGGCAAATCCACGCCCCTGCTCACCGGCACGGGCAGCTTCCACCGCGGCGTTCAGCGCCAGGATGTTAGTCTGGAAGGCGATGCTGTTGATCACCGCGGTAATTTCAGAGATTTTCTTCGAGCTGCTGGAGATATTGCCCATGGTTTTCACCACGCCGGAGACCATCTGGCCGCCACGGCTGGCTTTACCGGAGGCATCTTCCGCCAGTTTGCTGGCGTGATGCGCGTTATCGGCGTTCTGCTTCACGGTGGCGGTCAGCTGTTCCATGCTGGCAGCTGTCTGCTCAATGGCGGCGGCCTGCTGCTCGGTACGTGATGAGAGATCGGTGTTGCCGGCGGAGATTTCGCTGGTTCCGCGATAGATCTCTTCCGCACCCTGACGCACGGTGCCTACGGTGCCCACCAGCGAACGCTGCATGGTTTGCAGGTCGTGGGTCAGGCGGCCAATTTCACTGCGCCCGGTCAGGTCCTCAGCCAGGGTCAGGTCGCCTTTAGCGATATGGGCAATACGGTTCGCCGCGCGCTGCAGCGGGTTAATCACCGTGCGACGCAGCACGATAAAGGTGATCACCGTCAGCACCAGCGCCAGACCAAAGGCGCCGATCATAAACATCAGCCCCAGCTGGGTGCGGGTATGCGCCTGTTCGGTCAGCATATTGGCGCGGTCGGTGCGGATCTTGATCGCCTTCAGCAACACCTCGTTATAGGCGTCATCCAGCGGGCGCGCCGATTCATTTTCATGGTTGATGATGGCTTCGAACATGCCGTTTTTGGCATATTTCAGCATCGGCTGCATGCCGTCGATATAGGCCTGATAGTTCGATTTCAGCTCGCCATCCAGCGCTTCATCCGCCGGAGTACGAACGCCGCGGTTCATGTAAATGGCAAAGCTGTCCTGAGACTGTTTGATACGCTGTTCGGCTTCCGCGATGTTCTTTTTCATCGCGTCCATTTCCGCGATACGGCTGGCGGCACCCGCGTGGATCATGTTGATACGCGCCGTACGCAGGTGGTTAGAACTGTTTGATAATCCGGTACGCACCTGAATTTCAGCGGTGACATCCTGCTGATCTTTGTCTGCCTGCAGTAAAAAATAGCCTGCCAGCCCGGCGCTCAGGGCAAACAGCAAAATAATACCACCCAAAATCGAGGAGATAAGCGGAAGCAGCCTGATGTGATGCAGGAAGCCCAGCTTATGTTGCGCCCGAACTGTTGTTGTTTTGTCCATAGCCGTTGACTCTCTCATAGGTAAGATGCGTGGGAACACGCCTGTAAAATAGTCATCGGCACTACACTGAATTTGATTACGCCTAAAATCGCAACACTGGTCACACTTTCGCAATGATTTTTAAAGAAATGTCGTCCCGCTGCCCGTAAAGGCGCAGCGGGAGAGAGAGGGTCTGTTAGTTATCGCCGAAATGGATAACGGTGCGAATGGATTTGCCTTCGTGCATCAGATCGAAGGCTTCGTTGATCTGCTCCAGCGGCAGGCGATGGGTAATGAACGGGTCGAGCTGAATTTTGCCCGCCATTGCGTCCTCTACCATGCCCGGCAGCTGGGTGCGGCCTTTGACGCCGCCAAAGGCGGAACCACGCCAGACGCGACCGGTCACCAGCTGGAACGGACGAGTTTTGATCTCCTGCCCGGCCCCGGCTACGCCGATGATCACGCTCTCGCCCCAGCCCTTATGACAGCACTCGAGCGCCGCGCGCATCACGTTGACATTCCCGATACATTCAAAGCTGAAGTCGACCCCGCCGTCGGTGAGTTCAACGATCACGTCCTGCACCGGCTTGTCGTAGTCGTTCGGGTTGATGAAATCGGTCGCGCCCATTTCCCCGGCCAGCTTGAATTTCTCCGGGTTAGTGTCCACTGCCAGAATACGTCCGGCTTTCGCCTGCACCGCACCCTGGATAACCGCCAGACCGATCCCGCCCAGACCGAAGACCGCTACGGTATCGCCCTCTTTCACTTTCGCGGTGTTGTGTACTGCGCCAATGCCGGTGGTGACGCCGCAGCCCAGCAGACAGACTTTATCCAGCGGCGCCTGCGGGTTCACTTTCGCCAGCGAGATTTCGGCGCAGACGGTGTATTCGCTGAAGGTGCTGGTGCCCATGTAGTGATAGATCGGCTCACCGTTGTAAGAGAAACGGGTGGTGCCATCCGGCATCAGGCCTTTGCCCTGGGTGGCGCGAACCGCCTGGCAGAGGTTGGTCTTGCCGGATTTACAGAACTTACACTCGCGACACTCTGCGGTGTACAGCGGGATGACGTGATCGCCCGGCTGCAGGCTGGTGACGCCCTCACCGACTTCCACCACCACGCCGCCGCCTTCATGGCCGAGCACCGCCGGGAAAACGCCTTCCGGATCGTCACCGGAGAGGGTGAACGCATCGGTGTGGCACACGCCGGTATGGGTGATTTTGACCAGCACTTCACCTTTCTTTGGCGGTGCCACATCAATCTCAACAATTTTCAGCGGCTGGCCTGGGCCAAATGCAACAGCAGCACGTGATTTCATCTTGCTTTCCTTTTAGTGATGTCAGGTTTTTATTTTAGATAAGAGCGCAGCAAATGACCGACTTCTGCCATTCTGACGGCCCGCTGATCGGCGGTGGTTTCGCCCGTCACCAGCTCATCTTTGAGGTGAATTTCAACCATCTCGCCCATCAACCCGTTAGCCGCCCCGCGCACCGCGGCGATCTGCTGCAGGATGGCGAGACAGGGTTCGCCGGACTCGAGCGCCCGCTCCAGGGCATCGACCTGCCCGCGAATGCGGCGCACGCGCGTCAGGACACGTTTTTTATCTTCAGGTGAATGTGGCATGGAAGGGGCTCCTGGATACTGTAGGGGGGTATGGTATGCGATCTGCTACAGCGATGTAAACCGTGATATCTGCGCAGCCCGGTAAAGGTGGCGTCCCCCTGGCTTACCCAACTTTGCGCTTTCTTACTTTATCGCTCGAATAAATATCAAAGCGGCATGTCATCATGTTGGCAAATACCACCACGACGACGTTGCGAAACGTCCGGATAATGAAAAAGGCCTGCACCACTATGATCAAACTTACCCCTGCACTCCTTCTTGCGGGAAGCGTTCTCCTCGCGGGCTGTGATATGGAGCTCTCGCAGGAAGCGAAATCCAAAGTTGAAGAGACGACCCAGGAGGCCAATGCCTCGGTAGAGGCGTTAACCAACTCCGTGAACAGCGAAATGGAAAAAGCTAAACAGAGTGCCCTCGCCTCTGGGCTATCGGAAGAGACGAACAAGCAAATCGACAGCGTTAAGCAGAAAGCCGAGGAGATCGGCAATATGAAAGTCTCCGAACTGCTCAGTTTTGGTGGCGATAACGACGCGGAAAATGAATCTGAAGAGAACTGATCCCTGTTAATGCTAAACGCCAGTCCGACTAGCTGCGGACTGGCTTACCTGCTTCGTCCTGACCAACCTCATACCGGCTTAATATTCTGATTCATCCGGAACAGATTTGTCGGATCGTACTTACTCTTCAGCTCCACCAGCCGGTTCCAGGTAGCCCCGTATGCAAAGGCGATGCGGTCGGTCTCCTCCTGGGTGAGGAAGTTGATGTAGGCCCCGCTGCTGGCAAACGGCTGCGATCTGGCGAAGAACTCTCGCGCCCAGGCGATGCAGCGCTCATCCTCGGCGGCGGTTTCCCAGCGCCCGTGTACGTTCATCACGTAGTTCGCGTCACGGCTGGAGTAGGCCATGGCTTCGGGCGCGACGCGGGTCGTCTGACCGCCAATGGTTCCGATGAATATTTCACAGTGCGGGGACGGTAGCCTGGCCGCGTATTCGATGATGGCATCGATCACGCCGTCGCTGATTTGCGCGAAGTTGTGCGACTTCCAGTAGTTGCGCGCCCCTTTCGCCAGCAGCGGATCGAAGGCCTGCTGCCAGGCGGTATAAGGCTGCACGCCGACGTGCTCGCCCAGCACCGTACCGAACTCGCGCAGCGGCGCGATAATCCTCTCACCCTCTTCCGGATCGCCCACATAGCACAGGGCCAGCGCGATCATCTCCCTGCCGTGAACCTCTGCGGGCAGGAACGGCAGCGGCGGCGCCTTGCGCGTCACCATCCAGACGTTGAGCTCCTCCGGCATAGTCTCGGTGAAGCGGGCAAACTGCGAGATCACCGATTTGGCCTGCTCAAACGGGAAGACGATCAGCCCGCTCAGCACCTCCGGCCCGACGGGATGGAGCTGAAAATCAAAGCGCGTCACCACCCCGAAGTTGCCGCCGCCCCCGCGCAGCCCCCAAAAGAGATCCGCATTTTCCGATTCGCTGGCGTTCAGCTGCCGACCGTCTGCCGTAATGACTTCGGCCGAGAGCAGGTTATCGATGGTCATCCCGTACTTCCTACTCAGCCAGCCGAACCCGCCCCCAAGCGTCAGGCCGGCCACCCCGGTGGTCGAATTGATGCCCAGCGGCGTGGCGAGACCATGAGCCTGCACCACCCGATCAAAGTCGGCAAGGGTGCAGCCGGGTCCGACGCTGGCGGTACGGGTAGTCACGTCTACCTGAACGTCCTTCATCAGCGAGAGGTCGATCATCAGACCGTCGTCGCAGACGGCGTTGCCGGCGATGTTATGCCCGCCCCCGCGGATCGAAATGAGCAGATTGTGCGTGCGGCCAAACTGGATGGCCTGCATCACATCTTCCGTTGACGTACAGCGTGCGATTAACGCGGGTTTGCGGTCGATCATGGCGTTCCAGATCTGGCGCACCTCGTCGTAGCCGGCATCGTCCGGAAGAAGCACTTCCCCCTGGAAGTGCGTTTTAAACTCGTCAATATTGTCCTTCATGATTGTCACCTGGCGTTGTTTAACCCTACTAATTATGGTGGGTTTTATGCACCCTGGCAGGTTAATTCACCCTCCCCTGTGTGGCCCTAAGCTAAACATTTTCAGCATAACCTTAAGGCAGCGCCTGCGCGGATCGACCAGACTTAACCTTTTTGTTTATAAGGATGCCACGCGATGAGACGTCTGGTTATGTCGATCTTCTCCAGCCCGGAGTCGTTACTGCAGGTGATGAGTCAGCAGGAAATTATTGAAGCCGTCGAGGACGGGGACCGCATTATTATCGATCAGGACGGTAACGCCTCGGTCAATTACAAAAGCAAAGAGGTGCGACAGGACTTTCTGCGCCATGTTAACGCGCTGAAGAGGGCCTGATATGGGAACGGCGATATTTATGGTGCTGATGGTGAGCGGATACTGGTACACCAGTCGTGACCTCTCCACCCGGTTTAAAATTAAGCGCTCCTTCGGCTGGGACGTCTATTTTCTGGTCGCGCTGTACGGCTGTATCTTTGTATTGCAGGGCGTGATCGCCACCGGCCTGCTCTGGTTGCTGCTGCTCGGGCTTTCGTATGCTGCCAATACGTTCCACTTAACCGCCCAGGACAACGCCAACTGGCAAGTGGATTTTATGAACTGGAGCTTTCTGGGCATCCAGGCGCCGGTGGTGGTGATGCTGGCCTTTGCCATCCTGTTTTGTCTCTATCGCTCTAACTGGGCAGGCAGCGCCAGGCTGGACGGCGAAGGCCGGAAACAGCTTTATAAGCGCCTGTCGCAATCCAGCGGTATCGAACAGCTGCTTTACCAGTGTATGGAGGAAGGCGAACTGGCGCTGGTGACCCTGAAGTCGCGGCGAATTTATGTCGGCATGATCCATACCGCGACCCTCGAATATGAAAAGACCGCCAATATCGTGCTGATCCCGATGCTCAGCGGCTATCGTGACGGTACGACGCTGAATCTGTGCATTGAGCATAACTACAGCAAGTGGTATGCCGAACATGATATTACCCTCGATTCACAGCCCAGAAGCGCAATGGCCTTCCGCAAGGTGATTATGCTGGATCAAATTGAAAGTCTTTCACTCTTCGATCCCGCCAGCGCCAGCGCGCTGGATCTGGAGCAGCGTTCGGAGAAAAGTGACTGATCGGTTCGCCGATCATGAAGATGGCTCATGTTGTAGTGAAATTTAGTCGCTTTCACTCGTTCCGGGGCTCTGGCATAAAAGATGCATTAACGTATCAGCAACATAAAGACTGAAATGAGATAGCTTCAGTCCTTATGCCAGAGCTCAGGAAGTGAGATAACGATGAATAAAGACTTCACCTTTACGATTAAGCGCAGTCGTTTCGATGAGAATTATAATCCCTCAGAAAACACGCGTATTACCACCAACTTTGCCAATCTGGCCCGCGGCGATAATCGCCAGCAGAACCTGCGTAATACGTTAGTCATGATCGACAACCGATTCAACGCCTTAGCGCACTGGGATAACCCCAAAGGCGATCGTTATTCCGTTGAGCTGGATATTATCTCTGTCGAGATGAATATTGATGCGGAAGATAGCCGCTTCACCTTCCCGGCCATTGAAATATTGAAAACCAATATAGTTGATAAACATACCAACGAGCGCATCGAAGGTATTGTCGGGAATAACTTCTCTTCTTACGTGCGGGATTATGATTTCAGCGTATTGCTGCCGGATCACAATAAACATCAGGCGGAGTTCAGCATTCCGCAGGATTTTGGCGCGTTACACGGCAATATCTTCAAACATTTTGTGAACTCTGAAGAGTACCAGCAGAACTTTAACAAGCCGCCGGTGATCTGCCTCAGCGTATCCAATAAAAATGTCTACCAGCGCATCGGGAATGAACATCCGGTTTTAGGCTTCGAATACCAGCAGCAGGGTTCGTCATTGACGGAAGCGTACTTCAAAAAAATGGGCCTGCAGGTTCGCTATTTTATGCCGCCAAACAGCGCAGCGCCGCTGGCGTTTTATTTCATCGGCGATTTACTGAGCGACTACAGCTTTATTGAGCTGATCGGCACCATCAGTACGATGGAGACGTTCCAGAAAATCTACCGTCCTGAGATTTACAACGCTAACTCGGTCGCCGGGCAACACTATCAACCCAGCCTGACGAACCAGGATCACTCCTTGACCAAAATTGTTTACGATCGCGAAGAGCGTAGCCAGTTAGCGATTGAGCAGGGAAAGTTTACTGAGAAACACTTCATCAAACCGTACAAGAATATTCTTGAGCAATGGTCTGCTCAGTACGCGCGTTGATTAATTAAAACAATAAGGTCACCTGTTATGAAAACATTGCTCCCCACGTCTACTGCCGGCAGCTTGCCGAAACCGTCCTGGCTTGCCCAACCGGAGACCCTGTGGTCTCCCTGGAAGCTGGAGAATGAGGAATTACTCGCCGGTAAGCAGGATGCGCTGCGTTTATCCCTCGACGATCAGCTGCGGGCCGGCATTGATATCGTCAGCGACGGTGAGCAAACGCGTCAGCACTTCGTCACCACCTTTATTGAGCACCTCAGCGGCGTCGATTTTGCGAAGCGCGAAGTGGTTAAAATCCGTAATCGCTATGATGCCAGCGTGCCGACCGTCGTGGGTGCCGTGGCTCGCCAGAAGCCGGTGTTTGTTGAAGATGCCAAATATTTACGTCAGCTCACCACGCAGCCGATCAAATGGGCGTTGCCGGGCCCGATGACGATGATCGACACTCTCTATGACAACCACTACAAAAGCCGCGAAAAGCTGGCCTGGGAGTTCGCCAAAATTCTCAACCAGGAAGCCAGAGAGCTAGAGGCGGCAGGGGTGGATATTATCCAGTTTGATGAACCCGCCTTTAATGTGTTCTTCGATGAGGTGAATGACTGGGGGATCGCCGCGTTAGAAAGAGCCATTGAAGGGCTGAAATGCGAAACGGCGGTGCACATCTGTTATGGCTATGGCATCAAAGCCAATACCGACTGGAAAAAGACGCTGGGCTCAGAGTGGCGGCAGTATGAAGAGGCGTTCCCTAAACTGCAAACCTCCAACATCGATATCATCTCGCTGGAGTGCCATAACTCGCGCGTGCCGATGGATCTGCTGGAGCTGATCCGCGGTAAAAAAGTGATGGTTGGCGCCATCGATGTAGCCACCAATACCATCGAGACGCCAGAAGAAGTAGCCAGTACCTTACGCAAAGCGCTGCAGTTCGTTGATGCTGACAAGCTCTACCCTTCGACCAACTGTGGGATGGCGCCGTTATCCCGCCAGGTTGCCAACGGCAAGCTCAACGCGTTAAGCGCGGGGGCGGAGATTATCCGCAGAGAACTGGCGACAAAATAAGGTCCGCCACAGGGCAACCGTTGCAGTATCCGGGCCGGGCAAGCGAAGCGCTCCCGGCCTTCCCTTTCTGGCCCACTTAGATTTCAAGTGCAGCAAGGATAGCGGCTTCCATCTTCTCCGGGGTGGAGATCGGTGCAAAACGCTTCAGCGGTTTGCCGTCGCGCCCCACCAGGAACTTTGTGAAGTTCCACTTGATCCGCCCCCCCAGCACGCCGGGCAACGCCTCTTTCAGATAGCGAAATACCGGGTGCGTAGCCGCGCCGTTGACCTCTACTTTCTCGAACATCGGGAAGCTCACACCGTAGTTGATATGGCAGGTCTGCGAAATATCGTCGGCACCGCCGGGCTCCTGTTTACCGAACTGGTTACAGGGGAAACCCAGCACCACCAGCCCCCGATCGGCATACTTTTTATAGAGCTTTTCAAGGCCGGCGTATTGGGGTGTGAAGCCACAATGGCTGGCAGTGTTCACCACCAGAACCAGCTTACCTGCATAGTCGGCCATAGAGACGAGCTGGCCGCGCAGGCTGGTGGCAGAAAGTTGATGAAAGGTCGTCATGTCGGAAACCTCAAAGCATTACCTTTTTCAGGACTTCTGAATTATAGGATCTGGATTTTAACACGTCTGCTTCTGGCGCGAAGCGAACAAAAAGCAAGGTTATCAGGTCCATCATGAGGGAGGAGCGGATATTCCAGAGCATTTTCTCGACAGGAAAACACCCGAAGATTGCACAATCTACTTTTATTATCTGACATATTAAACATTTAACATTTTCTTTCCTCCTGTATAAGGATAGGCTACTCTCACAAATGCGTTCGCGACCAAAACGGTTCGAGACCTGTACCCTTGCTTAATTTATGACAAACTTAGTCTGATATATGATTGCTTAATAAGGATGAAAAATGAAAAAAACAATCCCGGAATATACCACTGTTGATTTATCCCGTTGGGCAAGGAAGGAGCATTTTGAGGTATTTCAGTCGTTTGCTCAAAGTACAATTAACCAAACTGTTAATTTAGATATTACCGTGCTGCTAAAACATATCAAAGAGGTGGGCTGGAGATTTTACCCCACTATGATTTCACTTCTTTCTAAAATTGCAAACAGCCATTCGGAATTTCGTATGGCCATGAAGAATAATGAGCTTGTCATTTGGAAGGAAGTGCATCCAAGCTATACCATTTTCCATAATGAAACCGAGACGTTTTCATCATTATGGAGCCCGTACGATGGCAATATTCAAAACTTCCAGACGGTTTATTCCGAAGACGTTGCGCGCTATGGTAATAATCTTTCTTATTGGCCTAAGGGCGAATCTCCGGAAAATATATTTTTCGTCTCGTCTATTCCATGGGGAAGTTTTACCAGTTTTAATATTAACGTGGCTAACATGCAGAACTTTTTTGCCCCTATGTTCACGTTTGGAAAATATTTCAACCAGGATGGGAAAGTACTGTTGCCTGTCGCCGTTCAGGTCCATCATTCCGTGTGCGATGGTTTCCATGTGGCAAGACTCTTCAATGAATTGCAGGCGTTATGTGATGACTTACCGCACCTTTCAGAGGGACCCAATGCCTGATGCGCCAGTCGTCTTGATATCTCCTTTTACAGGGAGTGGGCAGCATCGATAGCCGTCATGTCTGCTCTACTGATTTACGCTCAGGCGCAAAGCGGCCTGCAATGGCCGCCCGAGACTCCCGCTCCACTACCAGGTCGTAGCCTGCATATCAATGACAAAGCGGTACTTAACGTCTCCCTTAAGCATACGGGCAAAGGCAGCCTCGATATCCTCACCACCGATCGTTTCAATATCAGCGGTAATATTGTGTTCGCCGCAGAAGTTCAACATCTCCTGCGTTTCCTGAATGCTGCCAATCGACGAACCGCTGATGCTTAAACGCCGGAACACCATGGGCGTAATATTCGGCGAGTTGTGCGGCTGGTCCGGAATGCCTACCAACACCAGGCGGCCATTGGTTTTCAGCATTGCCAGATAGGGATCCAGATCGTGCGGTGCCGCTACGCAGTCAATGATAAAATCCAGCGAGGTCTGGCAGGCAGCCATTTGCGCGGCATCGCGCGATACCACCACCTGCTTTGCCCCCAGACGAAGAGCATCTTTACCCTTCTCCGGGGAGGTCGTAAACAGCGTCACTTCCGCCCCCATCGCACTGGCAAGCTTCACTGCCATATGGCCTAACCCCCCCAGCCCCACAACACCCACACGATCGCCTGCTTTGACGTTGAAATGGCGCAGCGGCGACCAGACAGTGACGCCCGCACACAACAGCGGTGCAACCCCGGCAAGCGGCAGGTTTTGCGGTACAGAAACCACAAAATGCTGATCGACAATCACGCTCTGCGCATAGCCGCCGCGGGTTCTTTCGCCGGTATATTTATCAATACCATTGTAGGTAGCGGTAAACCCCGCCTCACAGTACTGCTCTTCGTGGTGCTTGCAGAAATGGCACTCGCGGCAGGCGTCGACCATCACGCCCACACCGACGATATCACCGGGTTTAAAACGGGTGGCTTCGTCCCCAACCTCCACGACTCGCCCGACAATCTCATGCCCCGGCACCAGCGGATACTGGCTAACCGCCCATTCGTTACGCGCCATATGGAGATCGGAGTGGCACACGCCGCAGAAGAGGATCTCGATTTTGACATCCTGCTTTTGTAACGCGCGCAGCGAAATCTGGCCTGATGTTAAGGGTTGTGCCGCGTCATGGGCGACTAATGCGTTGATTTTCATCTTACCTCAGGAATGTGCTGGTTCTGGCTAACTCAAGGGGGCAGACTATAGTCAACAGGGTTCCATATTGATAGTAGTCACCATTTGGTGACCATAAGCAGAGGACAGAACAATGCCAGCCTGGGTTGAGGGTAAACTCTTTTTCTATGCGGACTCGCCGCCGCGCCGCCTGATGGAGCTCTTTTCAGTGAAATGGAGCTCAATGGTGCTGCATGCGCTGTATCACTGGCCGGATGAACGCGCCCGTACCGGTGAGTTACAGCGTAGCCTGCAGGGGATTTCCAAAAAAATGCTGTTCCAGACGCTCAAAGAGCTGGAGCAGCGAGGGTTGATTGCCCGCCATGTGTATGACGTGGTCCCACCAAAAGTCGATTACCGCCTGACCCCACTCGGCAGAACCTTTGCCGAACCCATTGAGCAAATGTACCAGTGGGGGTTGGAAAATCAGTCCGCACTGGATCAAATGGAAGCCTGTTATCAGGCGGCGTCGTTCAGTTAACGGGCTGAATTCTCAAATGTTCCTCCTGAAAGCGCGATATTCATCACATTATGCCAGGCTTTATATGCACCACCACAAGGTGACGATAACGCGGCCTGCTGCTCCAGACTAAAGGGATGACTCATTTGAAAAATGCTAAATACACAATGCCTTTACGCGAGGAAGGGTTCATTGGTCTGGGAGATTATGCCGCGATCGGCGAGGGCCGCTCCGTTGCGCTCATCGCCCCGGATGGCTCGATTGACTGGTGGAGCGCGCCCAATCTTGATTCCCCGCCCCTTTTCGATCGGCTGCTTGACCCAACCATCGGCGGTTTTTTCAGCCTGACGCCCGCGGTTGACTATACCGTCTCCCGCGCCTATCGCGAGGACAGCAATGTGCTGGAAACCCGCTTTGAGACGGAGGACGGCACGGTGCTGTTAACCGAATCGATTAACAGCACGCTGGCGGGGCGTCTGCCCTGGAGTGAGCTGGCGCGGCGGCTTGAGGGCGTGCGCGGCACCGTGCCTTTCAGGCTCCATTTGCGGTTTGGGACGATGGTCGAAACGCGATCGCCCTGGCGATCGGATACCTTTAAGGGCAGCGTTTACCATATCGGCGACCTGATGGCGATGCTGCACACCAGTGAAAACGTCGTCATTACGCATGCTGATGACGAAGAGATCGAAGCGGAGATCACCCTTAAAAAGGGCAGCCGGGAGGTTGTCGCGCTGCTCGTGACCCAGAGTGAACCGCTGGCCGTGCCGGACATTCAGGCGATTGATAACCGCATCGAAACCAGCCATACCGCCTGGCAGGACTGGGTCCAGGGGCTTAAATATGATGGCCTCTATAAAGATCACGTCATTCGCTCCGCGCTGGCGCTGAAGTTCCTCTGGTATTCGCCAACCGGCGCGCTGGCCGCGGCCGCGACCACCTCCCTGCCGGAAGGGATCGGTGGAAAGAAAAATTACGACTACCGCTTTGCCTGGGTGAGAGATGCCTGCCTGATTATCAAAGCCTTTACCTATCTGGGTACCCTCGAAGAGTGTAAAGCGGCCTTTTCCTGGCTGTCGAAAACCATCATCAGGCACGGCCCGGAAATGCAGGCCTGCTACACCCTCGAAGGCGAGCTGGTCCCGGAAGAGCGGTATGCAGAACTCCAGGGCTACCGGGATTCGCAGCCGGTACGGGTAGGGAATAATGCCCGCAACCAGCGCCAGCTGAGCATGTATGCCGATATGCTTGGGGTGGCAAAACTGTTTGTCGAAGCGGGCCATATTCTGGATACGGGCACCTCGCGCTTCCTCGGACACCTTGCCAATCAGTGTGCCGACCGCTGGCGCATGAAGGACTCGGGGATCTGGGAGCTGCCGGAAGAGCGCCATTACACCCACTCCAAAATGTCCTGCTGGCTGGCGCTGGACTGCGCCGTGGTGCTGGCGGAGCACAGCCATATCGAACCTACCTGGAAGGCGCGCTGGGAACGCGAGCGGGACCGGATCCGCGACTGGGTGGAAAAGCACTGCTGGTCTGAAGCCCATCAGTCCTACTGCTTCTACGTTGGCGACGGCGGGCAACTGGACGCCTCGCTGGCGCTGGTTTCACGCTACGGCGTGAAGGTGAACCCGAAACGCATGAAGCTGACCTATCAGGCTATCCACCAGCAGCTGGGCCATAACAGCGCGATGGTCTATCGCTACAGCGGCGTTGAGCAGGAGGAAAGCACCTTCATTGCCTGCTCATTCTGGCTGGCAGAGGCCTGGGCATCGATGGGCGAACCGGCGGCTGCCGCAGAGAGCATGGATGAAATACTTAAGACGCTGTGCCACCGCGGCAACGTGGAAACCTTCAATGAGATGTTTGATACCCGAACCGGCGAGTGGGTCGGCAACATGCCCCAGGGCCTGAGCCATCTCGCGCTGATCTGCGCGGCGCAGGCGATCAGCGAGCATCAACGGGAGAAGAAATAATATCCTCAGGCGCGGCCCGCCCGGATAACCATCAGGATGCCGAGCAGCACGGCGCACATCGACAGCAACATGCGCAGGCTGAATGTTTCGCCCAGCAGTGCCACGCCACCCAGGGTGGCAAGGCAAGGAACACTCAGCTGAACCGTGCTGGCGGTCATAGCTTTCATCCTCGGCAGCAGCGTATACCACAGGGCATAGGCCGCGCCTGAGGCCAGCGCCCCGGACGTCATGGCTAACAACAGTCCGGGCGCGCTGGCAAATCGTTCCACCGACGGCAAAAGAGAGAGAATGAGGGTGAAAGGCACGGCCAGTATAAAATTCCCCGTCGTTGCCGGTATCGCCTCCGGCATGCTTTTCCCTTTCACCGAGTAGTAGGCCCAGGCCAGCCCGGAGCCGATCATCATCAGCGCACTGGTCGGTTCCGGGGCATGCGCGCCGGGGAGCAGAAGCAGCACCGTTCCTGCCACCGCCAGAAACAGCCCCGCCCCCTTCAGTACACCGACCTTTTCTCCCTGCCGCCAGCCATAGATAACCATTGCCGTCTGAACGGTGCCGAACAGCAACAGCGCCCCGGTTCCGGTATCGATCCGGAGATAGGACCAGGACATCGCCAGGACATACAGCGTCAGGGCCAGGCCGCTGCGCCAGTCATAATGTATTTTCGATGCCGGTTTTTTTCTGACGCTCATCAGAATAACCAGGAACAGGGCCCCGCTGACGATCCGCACATCGCTGAAGGTCGCCGGATCGATGTATCCGCTGGTCAGCGCCACCCTGCACAGGACGGAGTTCGCGGCAAACGCCAGCATGGTAAGTATTATTTTTCCTGTCATATCGTATCTCACAAGTGAAACCTGCCCGAAGCCCTTCAGCTATGCCCCCTATCCTATACTTAAGCAAACCTTCGGAGGTGACTATGTGTGGACGTTTCGCCCAGGCCCAGACCCGGGAAGAGTACCTTGCCATTCTTGCCGATGAAGCGGATTGCAACATCCCCTACGATCCGGAACCTATCGGGCGCTATAACGTCGCGCCCGGCACCAAAGTCTTACTGCTCAGCGAGCGCGAGGACCAGTTGCATCTCGACCCCGTCTTCTGGGGTTACGCCCCCGGCTGGTGGGACAAGCCACCGCTGATCAATGCCCGGCAGGAGACCGCCGCCAGCAGCCGGATGTTTAAACCGCTGTGGCACCATGGCCGGGCAATTGTCTTTGCCGACGGCTGGTTCGAGTGGAAAAAAGAGGGGGATAAAAAGCAGCCTTACTTTCTCTATCGCGCCGACGGGCAACCTATTTTTATGGCTGCCATCGGCAGTACGCCGTTTGAACGCGGGGATGAGGCTGAAGGATTTCTGATCGTTACCGCCGCGGCGGATAAAGGGCTGGTAGATATCCACGACCGACGTCCGCTGGTGTTAACGCCAGAGGCGGCGCGGGAATGGCTGCGCGAAACGGTGAGCGGGCAAGAGGCAGAAGAGATCGCGCAGACGGGAGCCGTCCCCGCAGACCAGTTCCACTGGCATGCCGTGACCCGGGCGGTGGGGAATATAAGAAACCAGGGGCCAGAATTAATTGAGAACATCGGTGAGGTGTAAAATAACGTCAATGGCATTGACAGCTATTATTTCTGGAACTTACTAACACCCAAAAAATATAAAAATGTCGTAAGCGAAGCGGCAAAATAATATCCAGGAGGGCCTGAATCAGGCCCCCGCTTTACACTTAAACAACCTGTTTTGGCCAGCGTCTCCTTTTCGGGAGTGGCACGCATGAGTGGGTAGTGAGTCGGGTTCCACAGACGGAACAAACAGCACCATGAGGTTGGGTTTGCGCTGGACTAAACGTGGTAAAACGAAATCGCTTACTTGTGCAAACCGGGCACTCAAATTTTAGGTTGGGAATAGCCCCTCCGGGCAGGTGAATAGAACGACCACCATAACGTAAATATCAATCGACCAGGGATATATCGTTTAAAAAACTTCCTTTGCGCCTATATTTCTTTTTTATATGCAAATTATTTTCGGGATAAGGATTTATCTCACCCGTAATAAATCAGAAAAACGCGTGGTATATCGGGGAGATAACATCTCTCTTTTCATTTGCCATTGCTGTTCGATGCCCTGCCCCGCACTATCTCGCCGCCATGACCTACCAACAGCCGAAGTGTCCAGAAGGTTCCCGCCCCTTGATCTTTGCTACCGACATACAATACTGTATATAAACACAGTAAATTTAGCGGTAAGCATAATGCTGTTTTTCATTTCTACCGGGTTACACCAGATCGTGGCATTGCGTATGTTCAGTGATTTTATTCCCTGCGCTTTACCGGGCCCCGCACAGACCGATGTCGTGAAAATCTGGAGCTGATCATGTTTGCACTCTGCGATGTGAACTCTTTCTATGCTTCCTGCGAAACCGTTTTTCGCCCGGACCTGAAGGGCCGGCCAGTCGTCGTTTTATCAAATAACGACGGTTGTGTTATCGCACGTTCTGCAGAAGCGAAACCCTTTGTGAAAATGGGTGAGCCATATTTCAAACAAAAAGATCTTTTCAGACATCATGGGGTGGTTTGCTTCAGTAGCAATTATGAACTCTACGCAGATATGTCCAACCGGGTGATGACCACGCTTGAAGAGATGTCCCCCCGCTGCGAAAGATACTCAATTGACGAGCTTTTTTGTGACCTTACAGGTATACGTAACTGTCGCGATCTTACCGAGTTTGGCCGTGAAATCAGAGCCACTGTTTTACAGCGCACGCATCTGACCGTTGGGGTAGGAATCGCACAGACTAAAACCTTGGCGAAACTGGCGAATCATGCGGCAAAACGATGGCAGCGGCAGACCGGAGGTGTGGTTGACTTATCGGATATGGATCGTCAGAGAAAACTGATGGCAGCGCTGCCCGTCGAAGATGTTTGGGGTGTAGGCCGCCGCCTGACAAAAAGACTTGAAAGTATGGGTATCAAAACCGTATTACAGCTGGCAGATACCGATATAGGGTTCATCAGAAAACACTTCAGCGTCGTGCTTGAGAGAACGGTCCGTGAATTACGCGGTGAACCCTGCCTTGAGCTGGAAGAGTTCCCGTCCGTAAAGCAGGAGATTATCTGTTCTCGGTCATTCGGCAGCCGCATCACAGAATATGAAGAGATGCGCGAGGCCATCTGTAGTTATGCGACCCGGGCAGCAGAGAAACTACGTAATGAGCATCAGCATTGTCGATTTATATCGGCATTTGTTAAAACCTCTCCGTTCACAATTAACGAACCGTATTACGGTAATAGCGCATCGGTAACGCTGCTCACTCCGACCCAGGACAGCAGAGATATTATCGGCGCGGCAACCCGCTGCCTGGATGTAATCTGGAAAAACGGACATCGGTATCAGAAAGCGGGCGTCATGCTGGGAGATTTTTATAGCCAGGGCGTCGCACAACTTAATCTGTTTGACGAAAACCCACCCCGTAAAAATAGCCAGAAACTGATGAATGTCCTGGATTATCTGAACGCTAAAAACGGGCATGGGACGCTTTATTTTGCCGGACAAGGGATCCAGCAACAATGGCAGATGAAGCGGGAAATGCTCTCTCCGCGATATACCACCCGATATACTGATCTCCCCATCGTTAAGTGAGACAGGTAGCTCTCCATGGCTGAACGGATTAATTAAGCAAACACTAATGAGGGGGCTGTGCCCCCTCTGATTTCACATTAACACGATACTCGACCGACTTTCCCTGTCGTAGTCAGCAGCCATTGTCCAGTGGAGGCAGGGATAAACGCTGACTGCCCGACGTGAAGCAAAAGGCTCTCGCCGCTGGCATGGCTTAATGTCGCGGCACCCTCAATCACTAACACAATTTCAGCGCTGGATGTCATTATCATTTGATTGTCCACCGCAGTGAAAATACTGAAACGGAAATCCTCAACCGGAACAGGATAGCGCGCTTCTGCGGCATGCTGCTCCGGTAACATACGCAGCGAGGCTGCCGCGGTCGGTGTGAAGTTGGTGCACTGAATCAACTCGTCCAGATTGATCTTCTTAGGGGTGAGCCCAGCGCGTAGCACGTTGTCGGAACTGGCCATCACCTCAATTGCCATGCCGTGAACATAGGCATGCAATGTACCCGGATAAAGAAACATCGCTTCGCCGGGTTGCAGAGTAATACAGTTGAGGAACAGCGGTGCCAGCACGCCAGTATCATCCGGATAGTGTTGCTGTAAGCGCCGGAAAATCCCGCCAGTCACCTCACCGTAAAGCGCCTCTCCCCGCGCGACCGCCTGCGTGATGGCCTGCGTTTTGAGGGCGGGAGGGAGTTGCATTATGGCGGTGAAGAATGTGCGTAATCCTTCACCGTCCGGCTGTGCGAGCAGACTTGTGGCAATGATCTTTAGCTCGGGGATATCCAGCGCAGCCAGGTTCGCGGCAATCGTTTTCGCATCACGAAAGCCGTTCATCGCCACAAATGGGGTGATGGCGTAGACCAGCTCCGGTTTGTGGTTCGCGTCGTTATAATCCGGCACCTCACCATCTTTCAACTGCTGCACGCGCGCAAACCCACGTTCAGCCTGCGTTTTAGTGGGGTGAACCTGAATGGACAACGCCCTTTCAGCGGCAAGGATTTTCAGCAAAAAGGGTAAGTCTTTAAAACGCTTATGCGTTACCTCGCCAAGCATTGCCACTGGCTCTGAAGCCAGTAAATCAGAGAGCGCCACCATTCCCTGCGCGTTTTTCACATATGAAATCCCTGCCGGATGAACCCCCATCCACAGTTCGGCCTGCGGTTGATCGTCCGGGTTCAGAATGTTGAAACGCTGATTTAGCGCGTGTCGGCTTCCCCAGGGATAATTTTTTACTACATTGGTAAGCGGATAAAAATAGGCCCGACTCATGATGGCGTGTCCTCGCTGCTGAATTGATTGCTCAACGCCAGCTCCCGGAACCACAGCGCATTACGCTTAATGCAGCGCTCACCCGTTTCCAGATCCAGACGATAAAATCCGTAGCGGCGCTTGAAGGCGTTTATCCACGACCAGTTATCGATAAACGTCCACTGGTGAACACCAAAGCAGTTTGCTCCATCGCGAATGGCGTGGTGGAGTTGCACCAGATGTTCTTTCATTAACCTGATGCGGAAACTGTCATCAATGACACCGTCGGCTTGTACCGGACCTTCTGATTCCAGATCCATCGCGATACCAATCTCAGCGAGATACCACTTAATATTGCCGTAATTGTCGCGAATATTGCGGGCAATATCGTAGATAGCAACGGGAAGGATTTCATTATTATCGCGGTAAGGGTTAAAGCGTCCGTTCGGATCAACATAGTTCTCGAAGTAATATTCCGGGGAGAAGTAGTCGAGCGTGTAAGCTGATTCTCGCGCCTGAACGCGGCGTGGTACGTAATAGTTCACGCCGAGAAAATCAATTCTGGAGTCGGTAATCAGACGCACGTCTTCCGGGGCCGCCTCTGGCAGACAGTGGTGAAACGCCAGAAGCTCGCACAGCTCTTTTGGGAACTGGTGTTTAACCAGGGGATCAAGGAAGCTGCGGTTAAACAGCAGGTCGGCATACCAGGCCGCCTTTATATCTTCCGCTGAATCACTACGTGTGTAGGTCGGTGTCAGATTCAGTACCACGCCAATTTCGCCGCTCTCTGCTCGCTCACGGAACACCTGCACCGCTTTCGCATGGGCCAGCATAATATTAAAGGCGACCTGTACCGCCAGCTTCCCGTCTTTTTTACACGGATAGTGGAAGTCATACAAATACCCACCTTCCACCGGGACAATCGGCTCGTTGAAGGTGATCCAGTATTTCACTTTGTGGCCGAACAAAGAGAAAGCGGTACGTGCGAAACGGGCAAACAATTCCGCCACATGCGCAGATTCAAAGCCACCATATTTTTTCTGCAGTATCTCTGGCATATCAAAGTGATACAGGTTGACCATCGGCTCGATACCGTTGGCGATCATCTCATCGAGATAGTCGTTATAGAAGCGAACGGCATCGGCGTTCGGCTCTCCGGATTCAAAGTCGTCGATCAGGCGTGACCACTGGATAGAGGTCCGGAAAGAGTTAAACCCTGTCTGCTTCATCAGGGCGACATCTTCTTTATATTTGGTGTAAGTCTCGCAAACACGTTGGGGACCTGTTTGCTGATAAAAACGCTGGGGTTCTTCAGAAAACCAGCTATCCCATATTGAACAATGCTGTTTACCTGCCGTGCCTTCCGTTTGTGGGCCAGATGCTGCTGCACCCCATAAAAAACCGTTCGGGAATGAATACCGGGTCATGACGCCTCCGTTAATAAAAAAACCGCGCCCGATGGACGCGGTCAAAAACACTACTCTGCGTATACTTCGATAGATTTGATAAACATGTAGCCCCAGTCGCCGGCGAAACGACCAAAATCGATGCTGTTTTTACCGGCTTTCAGCGTCACCGGGATCGCCAGTTGCTGGCCTTTTTCGTCGGTCTGTGGGAACTCAATAGCAACTGGCGCACCGCTGTTCACCACGAAAGAGTTCTTTTTACCGCCCCACTTACCGCTAAAAGTGACGCGCAGGGTATATTGCCCCTCCCAGGGCACGTTAACCTGCCAGCTCACCTTATCCCCCTCATTGGCAAAGGGGCCAAGGAAGCCATCGTCATCAATGGCGAGGGCATTTTCTTTACTCTTCACCACGTGCAGTTTGCCTTTGTCCACTTCCAGCACACCTCCGGCAAAGTGGCAGTAATCCGCGGGAACTTCTCCCAGCGCCTTTTTTACCGTGACACTGGCAGTTTTACTGCTTTTCAACAGGCCATCGTCGGCTGTAAAGGTCAGCGCATACTCACCCGGCGCGGAGAACCATGCTCGGGTGTGCGCTTTCGTCGCATCGCAGAAATGTACGTTCGCATTTTCCCCGCTCTCCCAGCCAACTTTTACCTCGCGGTCCGGCAGGTTGTCGTCCATCCATGCCGCCTGCAACCACACGCCTTTATCCAGTGTGGCCGTCAGGGCATCTTCGAGGGTGACCACCGGAGCCTGGTTCTGCTGCGTGTGTTTCACACCGATCACGTTGGACGGCGAGGAGGCTCCACTCTCGTTTTTAGCAGTGACGCGGTAGTAGTAGGTTTTCCCCAGTTGCAAACTGCGGTAATCATCGCGGAACAGATCCATGGTTGCCGGGTTCCACTCATTTACTCCGTCTGAGATGTTCTCTCCAACCCGCGTCCATGGACCGGTCTCCGCCTCAGCACGTTCAACGTCATAGCTACGTCCGACGGCTGCGCCCATCCAGTTGATGGCGAACGGTGAATCGGTCCCGCGCAGTACTGGTGCGTCAGGAACCGGCAACGGCGGAACCTTACTCAGGCCTGCCATCTGCGCCGAGGCTTTTCGCACCAAATCCACGACCTCCATCTCCTGGTTAGCTTTCCCTTCAACAGGGAAACCTGGCAGGTGGTAGCTGTAGTGGCCGGTATGCTCCTTGTGCCAGTAGAAGCCCCCCTCATGGCGATGCCCACGGAAGCCCCAGATGAATCCCCCGACTGCCTGCGCGCCACTGAACTCGCTATGAACAATTGACTGCATAATGTCGTTGAGTTGCGTATGGTCAAGCAGGCCAAATTCCCCGACCAGATAGGCTTTCTTACCGCCAATAGCGGTCAGGTCTTTACGCACCTGATCGGGATGATTGTTATCGGCATTGGTGTAGTAATGATTGCTGACGATATCGACGTTCGGATCGCTTAACGCAAATTCGTTAATCTTCTTGTAGGTACCATCAACGATCAGCTGATTTGGCGCCCATTTGCGGATCCACGCCGCCGTCTCATGCAGGAACGCGGCATTGGTGTCCTCCAGTTCGTTGCCTGTTTCCCAGGCCATGATCGCCTTCTCATCAGAATAAGCACGCCCCGTCACGGTGTTCGTACGGGTGATAACCTGGCGGATAACGTCCTGATAGGCTCTGTAGGTTTTGCTGTCGGTGCGGTAAAAATCTTCTGGCTTTTCATTGTAGAAGGCCGCAAGTTGCTCACGTCCTCCCCACCACCACCAGTGATCGATAAAAGGTAAAATCAGGCGTAACCCCTGTTTGTCGGCTTCGGCGATCATGTTGTCATAGACCTTCATCGCTTTTTCATTAAGCCGAGGCATACCATCCGTGCTTAGCGGGGCCAGGATGTGCGTTTCGCGTTCACAGGCAGTATCGTTTTCCTGTTGAACGGAGAGCACATAAACACGCTGCGCTTTCGCACCTGTTGCCACCATGGCTTTGATCCAGTTCGCCTGTTCTTCCGGCGTCGGCCATTTGAAATATTGCCCCCAGCCGCGCGGGTCAGCTTTACAGACACCGCGGGCATCATCTTCGATGCGATGCAGTTCCGGTGCGTGAATGCCAGCAAAACGGAAGGTCGTTTCACCGTCCATTAGCTTCGCGCCATCACGCGTAATGAAGTGCTCGAAATGCGACTGTTCTGCCGCCATCGCTCCCGCGCAGCCCAGCGCAGAGAGCAGTGAAACTAACAATATTTTTTGGATAGGTTGAATCATTTTATTCTCTCCTTAGAACCACACTTCAGCCTGAACGCCGAAGTTCACCGTGTCACTCTCACCGCTGCGGCTATAGCCACCGGCGGAGAGAGTGTTGGTATCCCAGTTATAGTTACCGTCCAGGGCATCAGAGACGCCTTTATCCCACTTCGCGTAGGTTACAAAGAAGCGCAACTGTGGCCGATTCCAGTATCCCGATTCAAAGGTCAGCGTCGGGGCGATGGTCACTTTGGTCAGACCGCCTTTGCCTTTCCCGTTGACGCCTTTATAGTTTTCGTCATCGAGATATTCGTAGCCCAGCTCATACTGCATGGCGAAGTTTTTGGTTATCTGATGATATGGACGCACTCCAGCAACCCAACTGGTACGGCCCCAACCATCAGCATCGCTGCTCCACCAACGGTAGTTTTTGTCTTTCTGGTAATAAGCAAAGGTCGATATATCGACTCTGCCCAGAGAAGCCATGCTGTCCAGGATCACACGCCAGGATTGGGTATCATCCAGGTTTGCCCAGCCCCAGCCGTTTTTGCCCAGCGAGTCACCCGCCGCTAGCCCCCGGCCGTACTGCATCACCACTTTGGAATATCCCCCCGTCAGACCCCAGAAACCTTCAAAGTTGTAGACCCCTGTAACGCCATAGCCTTTTTCGGCAGAGGTAGGGTGGTTTTCATTGCGGTTCATGTGGTGGCCAATCAACTCCAGGTCAAAGCCCGTGCCGCCAATTTTCTTCAACCATAGGTTGAGAGAGTAGTCATCCGGGTACCCCTGATCGCCTTTATCTACCGGGTACGCTTTGGCTTCATCTGTAGTAGAGAAGGCGTAAACGCCCGCATCGAAACGCGCGAAGCCAAGATCGAGATTGTCAAAACCGCCGCCCGTACCGTTGTACTGAATGTACTCCCAGTCAAACTGGTGGCTGGAGGTGTTCGAGCTGCTGTAACGTTTGCCGCCCCAGAACGTCACATCTGGCGCAAAATCCAGGTTGCTTAATTCAACGTACCCTTCACGGAACTGTACCTCTTTGCCGTCATCGTCCTGACAGTTCCAGTCGGAGGTGCATTTGCTCTGATGGGTAATATTGGCCTGAATTTTGGCAACCGGACCGGCGTCAGATTTCAGCGTCACCTGCGGGATCAGTTCAATCTTCGTATCTTCTTCATTGCCGAGACGCCATTTGCCGTCCGGCATCAGGCCGACAGAGTCAGCACGGTTGCCATCGGAGTTCGCCAGAATGCCCGAACGCATATAACCGTGCAGTTTAAAGTCGTACTGCTCTGCCTGCGCGATACCGCAGACAGCCGCGTTGATGAGAAGAGCCAGAGGTATTAATCGGTTCAACCTGTTCATAAATTTCCTTTTTCTTTTTCTGAGTGAAAGAGCGTCTTATGGCGCGACTGGAAATCTACGGATCAAAAATGGAAATGTACATCCAATTATGGAAAGCGCTTTCCGTAATTGCCGGTTTAAATCACATAATCAAAAATAATGGGAAATAAATCGTGATGCTGATCACACATATTCGAAGGGGAGAATTTAAAAGCCAGCGGCTTACGCGCGCTGGCTGGAAAAGATAAGGGAAAGCGGAGGATTATTTGCTTTCTGATTCTACCAGTTGCCGTTCATAAACGTTGAAAAACGGGCGGTAAATCATCCAGGCATTGAAGAATGCGAACAAACACATAAACAGGTTCTTCCAGCTGCCGTTTGCTGACCAGGCGGCACCCAGCGGGGCGGGCATCGACCAGGGTAACATCGCAACCGCGCGGTCAAGCACCCCAAGGTGAGTAAGATACCAGGCAAGACAAGCATTTATCACTGGAACACAAATAAATGGAACTAAAAACAACGGATTAAGGATGATCGGAAAGCCAAAAAGTACCGGCTCATTAATATTAAACAACGAGGGAATAAGCCCGATTTTACTGACGCTTTTTAACTGACGCGAGCGACTACGCAGGGCCATGAAGATCAGCGGCAGCGTTGAGCCAATCCCACCGATTAGCAGATAAAAATCCCAGAAACCCTGCAGATAGATATGAGGTAGAGGCGTCACGTTATTCGCCAGCGCCTGTTGGTTTTCAAAGAGATAAGTCATCCAGAAAGGGTTCATGATACCGGTGACAATCAATGCGCCATGTATGCCGATAAACCACAGTAAGTTGCAGATAACAATAGAAATAATAAGAGCGGTGAGCGTATCTGAGGCGATGATGAGCGGACGAAAAGCTTCGCTTATCATGTCCGGTAAAATCATGCCGGTGTTCTGCTTCAGAAGTGCATTAACCAGGGTAATAGAAAGCATGATGGCGAGGAGAGGCATCAGAAGCTGGAAACCATTGCGCGTCATCACCGGAACCTCCTCCGGCAGGCGGATACACCAGCCACGCCGGTAAAAGAGCCGCATTACTTCAATCGTGTAGAAGCTTGATATTAAAGCGCTAAATATCCCAATCCCACCAAGAAAAGCATTGCTGTTATCCGTCTCTTTGAAACCGATAAATACCAGAAAGGCCAGGCATCCCGTCAGGCCAGAAAGCCGTTCCGGCAGCTGATACTGCTTGCCCAGACTGGCACTGGCGCCAAAAGCAATGATCAGCGCTACGAGCCCAATGGTCAATTCAAACGTCGGCAGCAGCATCGGCCGAATGGCCTGATATGCCGCGCCATACCACGCACCGGGATTAACGGAAAATGGCGGAAAGATAAGGGGAACCATCACGCTACCCACTATGACAAACGGCATCGCCAGCGCAAAGCTGTCCCGCATCGCTGTTATGTGGGGGCTGCGGGTGAGTAGGTTGGCAAAAGGAGTAACGCGCTGCTCAATCAGTGTCACAGCAACATTCATAAACTGAATGCTCATGGCGAGGCCTATAGAGGACAGGAAAGTTCGGCGATCATCCCCTACATCCCGACAAAGTAAAAGCCTGCATCAGGTGATCGCGCTCACATTTAATGGATCCGCATACGGAAAGCGCTTTCCGTTTTGAATCCGTAAAGATTATAGTCCGCTCATCGTTATTACCTGGTCAGGAGTTTTTATGAAGAAAATCATGCTTTGCTGTTCCGCCGGAATGTCTACCAGCCTTCTGGTTAAAAAAATGTTGGAAGAGGCTGAAAAACGCAGCTTGTCCGTTGATATCAAAGCCTTTGGGGTCGCGGAGTTTGAACAACAGGTGGGGAATTATCAGGTGGTGCTGCTGGGACCACAGGTGAAGTACATGCAAAAAGATCTTCAGAACAAAGCCAACCCCTATGGAATCAAGGTCGAGCCCATCAACATGATGGATTACGGCATGCAAAAGGGAGGCGCAGTTTTAGATTTTGCCCTTTCACTGATTGAAAAAAATAACTAAAGGACATCAACATGAGCGCCCTGTACTCTAAATTAATCAGCGTGATAGAGCGAAAAATCACGCCTATGGCTGGTGCAATTGGCCAGCAAAAGTATGTCACGTCGATCCGTGACGGGTTTATTCTTGCCCTGCCCTTTATGATTGTCGGCTCGTTTATGCTGGTGTTTATATTCCCGCCCTTCTCACCAGATACCAGTTGGGGCTTCGCCCGAGCCTGGTTGCAGTTTTCATTAGACCATCGTGAAAACCTGATGTTGCCGTTTAACTTCAGCATGGGGATTATGACAATATTCATCTCAGTGGGTGTGGCTGCTAGCCTGGCACGTCATCATGGGCTGGACCCGCTGACGTCTGGGATGCTGTCGCTGATGGGCTTTTTACTGGTCGCTGCGCCCTTAAAAGATGGCATGGTATCAACAGCCTATTTTTCCGGGCAGGGCATTTTCACCGCACTGCTGGTGTCGATTTATACTACCGAACTGTATGCTTTTCTGCGTCGCAATAATATTACTATCCGTCTGCCGCCTGAAGTGCCGACCGGTGTAGCCCGCTCGTTTGAGATTTTAATTCCGGTGCTGGCGGTGGTACTGACGCTGCATCCGCTGAATCTGTTCATCGAAGCGCAGCTCGGGATGATTATCCCGAAAGCTATTATGTCGTTGGTGAAACCGCTGGTCGCGGCTTCTGATACATTGCCTGCCATTTTGCTGTCTGTTTTGGTGTGTCAGATCCTGTGGTTTGCGGGTATCCACGGTGCGCTGATCGTTACCGGCATCATGAATCCATTCTGGATGGCAAACCTCTCTGTAAACCAGGCCGCGATGGCCGCAGGAACGGCGATCCCCCACATCTATGTGCAGGGGTTCTGGGATCACTATCTGCTGATTGGCGGTGTAGGCTCTACGCTCCCGCTGGCGCTTTTACTTATGCGCAGCAAAGCTGTACATCTTCGCACCATTGGTCGTATGGGCGTCGTTCCCGGCCTGTTTAACATTAACGAACCGATTTTGTTCGGTGCGCCTGTGATTATGAACCCGCTGTTCTTCCTTCCATTCGTCCTGGTTCCGATGGTCAATGCCACGCTGGCCTGGTTTGCGCTGGATTTGGGTCTGGTCGCACGTGTGGTCTCAATGACACCCTGGACAACGCCAGCCCCAATTGGTGCCTCATGGGCCGCCAACTGGGCATTCAGTCCGGTCATCATGTGCTTAATCTGCATGGTAACGGCGGTCATTATGTATTACCCATTCCTGAAAGCTTATGAAAAACAGCTTCTTAATCAGGAATCTGGTGAAAAAGAGCAGGCCCAGCCTGTGGGTCAATCTGAAACTGCATAAACGTATTTACTGCCAGAGGATGTTATGGAATTAGAAGAACAAATTATGGGCATCATCATTAATGCCGGACAGTCCCGCAGCCTGTGTTTCGAAGCACTTCAAAGCGCTAAAGCAGGAGACTTTGCCGATGCGGATGAAAAAATGAAACAGGCGCAACATTTCGCACGTGAAGCGCATCTGGTGCAAACCCAACTTATTGAAGCCGATGAAGGCGAAGGCAAAACCAAAATGACGCTGGTGATGGTACATGCCCAGGATCACCTGATGACCTCCATCCTCGCCAAAGAGCTCGTCACCGAGCTTATTGATATCTACAGAACTCGTCATTGAGTGTTGCGTGATTTAAGAGAGGCAATGCCTCTCTTCTTTTTTCAGGAGAAGCATTATGTACCATCTCGGCCTGGACATTGGCGGCACCAAAATGGAAGCCGTCTTGCTGGACGCTACCGGCGCTGTTGTCCTGCGTGAACGCCGTCCAACTTACAAAGACAACTACCGGGGATTTCTGGATAACCTGACAGAGATGATCAATGGCATCCGCTCCGCCACGCAGGTCGACTTTACGGTCGGCGTAGGTTTACCGGGGGCGATCGATCCTCTGAGCGGACTCATTAAAAACTGTAACTGTCTGGTGCTGAATGGCGAGAATTTAAAGCGCGACCTGACGGTGTTGCTCGATCAGCCCGTCTTTCTGGCCAATGATGCCGACTGTTTTACCTTGTCTGAGGCCGTTGATGGGGCGGGTAAAGGATACGGTACGGTGTTTGGCGTCATTGTGGGTACAGGCTGTGGTGGCGGTGTGGTGGTCAACGGCCAACTACTAAGTGGACCCAATGCGATTGTGGGCGAATGGGGTCATAATCCGCTTCCCGGCTGGCGCTACGAACTGGATGGCCCGGTGGAGCCCTGCTATTGCCAGCATGTAAACTGCGTGGAAAGCTATATTTCAGGCACTGGCTTTAGTCGTCGTTTCAATGCTCGTCATGATACAGCCTTCAGTTCGGAGGTCATTATGGCAGCGGTACACGAGAAGGAGCCTCGCGCGGTGGCGCATTATCATCACTTTATTGATGCGTTTTCCCGGAGTATTGCGGGTGTCATCAACATCCTTGACCCCCATGCCATCGTTCTGGGAGGAGGACTGTCGAACGTGGAAAGCCTGTACCAGGATCTTCCAGAGGCCGTTGGCAAATACATTTTTTCACCGACTTGTCGAACTGCCATCGTTAAAGCCAGGTTTGGCGATGCCAGCGGCGTTCGCGGTGCGGCATGGTTGCCTTTACGGAGCACAGGCAACTGAACCAGGTGGCTAAATCCTGCCCGTACTTATGTTATTATAGGGAGAACACCGTAATACAGACGACACCATGACAACCATTGATGATGTTTCAAAATTAGCCAATGTTTCCCGGGCTACCGTTTCGCGCGTGCTGACCGGAGCACGTGGCGTTCGTGAAGAGAGCCGCGAGGCCGTATTACGGGCGGTAGAAGAACTCAATTACCGTCCCAGCTTTGCTGCGCAAAATCTGGCGAGCAATACGTCAAATCAGGTCGGTATGGTTCTCCCCGCCCATGAGGCTGATTTTAGCGCAACCCTGTTGCCGCAACTGTCCCTGGCGGTTAAAAATCTGAATAAGTCGCTGATTATTCAATACGTTAATAACGTATCAGAACAGCAGGCCGCCATTGAAAGTCTTCAACATCAGTGTGTCGCCGTCGTGACGCTGGGGAAACCCAGCCGCGAGGTTGCCAGCAACGTAATCGCTTTTGATGATTCTTCGGCTAAAGGCACTGGCCAGGGCTACAACTACGCCTTTGCCACCGAAAGCGCCTGTCGATACGTACTGGGAAAAGGACATCGTAACATTGCCCTGCTGATGGAAGCTGAAGATGACGCTGCCAGCAAACAGATGCTGGAAGGGTATCGCAGCGTATTACAGAACTACTCTCTGCCGTTTAACCGCCAACTGCTGGTCATGGCGAACAACAATATTGAGCAGGCGCTGCTGACATTAATTAATAGCTTTACAAAATATACGGCGATCATTGCCAAACGTGACAGCTATGCCGCTGAAGCAATGCGTTTACTGCGTGATTTTAATGTTGCTATACCCCAGGAAGTATCGCTTGTGAGTCTTGAGGATTCACCGATGGCCTCTCTGCTGTATCCGCCTTTAACATGCATCGCTTACCCTGTTGAGCAGTTACTGGAAGAGTGCGTAAAACGTATTAAGGCGCTTATAGATGGGCATACGCTTTTTGTTCCGGAAGGACGCACCTTAGTAGGCAGGCTGGTTGTACGATCGTCGGTGTCAGAAGTCACCACCTGATGATGTTTTTATAAATATATCTTATTTTTAAATTTCCTTACGGGCATCAGGCAAGCGATGCCCGTAAGTTATAAACGTGTACCGCTGGCTATTTTACAGATTGGCTGAAAATCGGATGTGAAGCTTTTTGGTAAATCTGGTGCGCAATATTGCCTTCAGTTGTGATGTATCCCCTCACCTGTCCCGCCAGAATGGCGACGGGCAGCGTCATGTTTTCCGCTTCAATGGTCCGGAGCTTTTGCTCAGTCTGTCCTCACGATGCTAAGGTAACAAGCGTCGAAAACAACACTCTAAATGGCAAAAACGACATCTCGCGAAGGTAACTATGCTGGAAATTGGTTTGTATCTTTACCCCGGGGTTCAGCAGGCTGCCGTGCTTGGGCTGAACGATCTCTTTGGCGTGGCCAACATGTTTTCCCAAAAATATCAGGCAAATAAAGCGAACCTGCTGAGAGTGACACACTGGCAGCAGCCTGGCCCGAAAGACCTTCCTGTGCGCGTTTTTGATACGGAACCTGAAGCCGACCCGACGTTACCCTCCGCGATGATCGTCCCGCCGACCTTACGCGAGCCTGCCATCATTGACACGACGCCGGCGTTAACGCCATGGCTTACCGGTCTGCACAATCAGGGGGTTATCCTGAGTTCCGTATGCGCTGGCGCGTTTGTCCTGGCATCAACGGGATTAATGAACGGGCGGAAAATGACCACGCACTGGGCCTATGCCGATTTACTGAGCCAGCGTTTTCCCGACATAGAGGTCGATGTGAATCAGCTCATTATTGATGACGGCGAGATCATCACCGCGGGCGGGCTTATGTCCTGGACAGACCTCGGCTTGCGGTTAGTGCATCGGCTGCTCGGTCCGACCGTGATGATCGACACCGCGCGCATGCTGCTTGTCGATCCACCCGGGCGCGAGCAACGCTATTACAGCGTCTTCTCGCCGCGTCTGACCCATGGCGACGCGGCGGTCCTTAAGGTGCAACACTGGCTCCAGGCAACGCAGGCAAAAGATGCCACCCTGTCGAGCCTGGCGGCGCAGGCGGGATTAGAAGAGCGAACATTTCTGCGCCGCTTTCAGAAGGCAACCGGGATGACCAGCACGGAATATTGTCAGCACCTGCGCGTTGGCCGGGCGCAGGAGCTTTTGCAGTTCAGCAGCGATTCATTCGATCGCATCGCGTGGGAAGTGGGCTACAGCGATCCCGGCGCCCTGCGTAAGATTTTCACCCGTATTGTCGGGCTCACCCCCGGAGAATATCGCCGTCGCTTTAGCGCCAGCCAGGCAAAGGAACAGATGGCATAAAATGGCGATATCACCCCTTATTATGTCGTTTACGCCACTTCAGCCCTATCCCTTTCGCTGTCAAACTTGTGCTTCAATGAGCCATAAAACAGGAATGAGATAATGAAACAACGCGGTTTAATCGTCATCGATCTGCAAAACGAATATCTGCCAACCGGTAAATTACCCCTGACCGGCATCGAGGCGGCAGCGCATAACGCAGCGCTTGCTATTGCTGACGCACGTTCAAAAGAGATCCCCATCTTCCATATTCGTCATGAGTTCGCTCATGGCGAAGCACCGGTGTTTGTTCCCGGGACTGAGGGTGTGGAGATCCAGCCAACCGTTAAGCCCGCAGCGGATGAAGCGGTGATCGTGAAGAATTTCGTCAACGCCTTCCGGGACACTGACTTAAAAGCGCAGCTGGATGCGAAAGGTGTTGAAGAGGTGATTATCGTGGGGGCGATGAGCCATATGTGTGTGGACGCCTGCGTGCGGGCGGCGGCAGATATGGGCTACCCGGTCACCGTCCTGCATGATGCCTGCGCCACCCTTGACCTGTCTTTTGGCGGAGTCACTGTACCGGCGGCCCAGGTTCATGCTGCGATGATGGCCGCATTTGAGTTTGGCTATGGCAAAGTCCAGTCAACATCAGACTATCTGTCTGCATAATCCCGTGCCAGCGTCCCTTTTCAGGGACGCTTTTTAATAAGTGGGGTTAAAGGTTGACGGGCATCTCATAGGCATCCGCAATCAGTTCCGTCGAGCGATAAATTGCCTCCTGAGAGTGCCCCAGATTCAGCAGCATAATCTCATCAGCATCAATGCGCTGTTGCCAGACGGCCAGCTGGTCAACCACCTGGTTACCGGTGCCGCTCATGATTTTGGCATTCCACATTTTAATCAGCTGCAACTCTCCCGAAGAATAACCGTAGTTTTCGGCTTTCTGCGGCGTTGGGACGATAAATGAGCGGCCTGTGCTCATGCGCATCATCGCGTGGGAATAGGCCCATGCCTGACGCCGGGCTTCATTCTCATCATCCGCTGCCATCACACCAAAACTGGCAATAACATAAGGCCGGTCAAGATTTGCAGAAGGACGGAAGTTCTGGCGATAGACCTTGATGGCCATCATGACGTTCTGATCGGCCAGATGCGCAGCAAACGCAAACGGATACCCCATTTGCGCCGCCAGCCGGGCAGAATAGTCGGACGAACCCAGCAGCCAGACGGGGGGACGCTGATACGCGCCTGGCACCCCATTTTCTTTATCCTGCAGCGGGCCGGGAACGGCATACACGCCTGCCTTTTGCCACGGATGCCCTTTCGGGAAATCGCCTTTCAGGAAGTGCATTAACTCATCAAGTTGTTTCGGGAAACTGTCTGCCCCCACGTCACCGCGCCGCAGCGCCGACGCGGTGGCCATATCGGTTCCCGGGGCACGCCCGACGCCCAGATCAATACGCCCCGGCGCAAGGGAGGCCAGCAATCCGAACTGTTCAGCCACCACCAGCGGCGGAAAGTTAGGTAACATCATCCCGCCCGCGCCAAGCCGGATATGGGTCGTTTCACCAATTAACCGCGCCAGCAATAACGGCGGCGAAGGGGTAGTGACGCCAGGCATAGCGTGGTGCTCCGCAAGCCAGTAACGGGTAAAACCACGCTTATCAGCCAGACGGGCAAGCCGGATGCTCCCCGACAGCGCCTCATGCGCCGTTACCCCTTTTCCCGCCATAGCGAAGTCCAGCACGGAAAGTGGAACCGGAGCCCCGCCCCGGCGCGTACCAAAAATGACCTGATTCACACTGTCGTTCCTCAAAATGATAAGGCGGCTACGTCTGGATGACGTAGCGCAGAGGAGACAAATTTTGCGGAGAATAACGTCAGGGCACAATTGACCTGAATGACAATATTAGAAACTATTGGGCCAATCGCCGGGATATGTTCAGGCCTTTGTACCGCGCCGCTGACAGAATGTACGCCGGTATTCTGAAGGCGAGGTGCCCAGATGCGCCGTAAACTGCAGACGTAAAGACATCGGCGTCCCAAACCCCACCTCAGAAGCAATGCACTCTACCGGCAGTTCGGTGATTTCCAGCAGCTGCTGGGCACGCGCCACGCGCTCGGCATTTAACCATTTGGTGACGGTCGTGCCGGTTGTGTCGCGAAAGCGACGGGTAAATGTACGGCGGCTCATTTTCGCCACGCCAGCCAGCGTATCGAGAGTTAAGGGTTCAGACAGATGTTCCCGGGCCCACTCCAGCACTTCAACCAGGCGTCCGACGCAGGGCAGTTGCGGAACCGGTTGTTCAATATACTGGGCCTGCCCGCCCTGTCGGTGCGGCGGCGTGACCAGCTGGCGGGCGATCCGGTTAGCCATATCGGAGCCATGCTGCTGGCGGATCATCTCAAGGCAGCAATCAAACGCCGCAACGGTGCCAGCGGAGGTCACAATATTGCCATCCGTCACATACAGCACATCCGGTCGGAACTTCGCGTCAGGAAAACGGCGGGCAAAAATCTCCCGGGCAACCCAGTGGGTCGTCGCCTCCCGCCCGGCAAGCAACCCGGCAGCGCCAAGGACAAATGCCCCCAGGCAAAACCCGACTATCGGTTTCCCCTGCGCATTGGCGGTTTGCAGCGCCTCAATGATGTCGTCTGGCACCTCTTCTTCCGGATCTTTCCAGGCCGGAACCACGATAATATCGGCCTCCTCCATCGCCTCCAGACCGGATGAAACGCTAATTGGTAGCCCTTGATCGCTGATGATTAGCCCCGGGGACTGCGCGCAGTACTGCACATCATAGGCCGGGAAACCTGCGGGCTTATTCACAACGCCGAAGGCAACGGCAGGTACAGAAAGCTGAAACAGACTGACTCCTTCAAAAGCCAGGACCACAATACGAACCGCAGACACGGAAACCTCGCAGACAAAAAAGGGATATAAAGGACAGCAGAGCCCTGTACCAATAACATACTTCGCCGCCTGTCCGCGACCTTTCCCAAGGTGCGGACAGGGGTAGGGAGAGAGAGGTTTATTTACAGGCCACCAGATCGGCCATTTGTTCAGCATCAGGCAAGCCGATGATTTGTTGCAAAGCCCGCGCCTTATTCAGGTAATAAATGGCAGGCGTACCGCTGGCCCCTGTCTGCTCCATAAGCTGCTGATTCTGCTGTATCTGCTTAAACACGGCGGGCGGCGTGTTGCCTTGCAGCGCCGGTTTAATCTTTCCGTCGCTACTCTCAAGGTCATGCCAGGCTTTAGCCGGATCCTTCGCGGAGAGGATTGCCGCCGCATACTGCGCGCTGTCCGGGCGGATCACGCCAACCAGCAACGTTTTGGTGCTGATACTTTTATCTTTGATAAAAGGTTGGGCCTGATGCCAGAACTTGTTGCAGTAGGGGCAGAAGGGATCGGAAAAAACCACCACCTGGCACTTCGCGTCCGCGCTGCCTTCCGAAATCCCCGGCGCGGCGGTGAGCTGCTTCCACATTTCGCGCCCGGCGGGAATATAAATCTCATCATTGATGATTTTCTCGCTCAGGTTATTGCCTTGCGTATCATACATATAGCCTGAAACCACATGCTTTTTATCCGGGGTAAGGTAGAGCGTTACGCCCATATCCTGATATTTACCCAACCACCCTTCCACGCCTCCGGGGGCGCTAAACGGCTTAATAATTTCAATGCCCTGCTTCTCCATTTGTTTAACAGGTTCGGGCAGGTCAGTGGTCTGCGCCTGAGCGGTAGCGCTAAGAAGCAGAATTAACAGTGTCAGGATCTTGTTCATTATTTTTCCTCAGTAAAATCAGGAGACGGGGCCGGATTCGCCCTCGTCAGCGTGGTCAACAGCGCGTCTTTGCTCAAAAGGGAAGGCAGGACATGCCCCTGCGGAATGGCAGGGCCAAAAATGGCGTTAAAAGGAATGCCGCTGGCGCCGTAGCGGCGCAGGAACTGCTCGATTTCAGCAGAGGGCTGACTCCAGTTTCCCTGCAACAGCACAACGTCGTCGCGGTTTAAGGCAGCAATCACCTCAGGGCGATGAAGCACCAGGACTTCATTAACCCGGCAGTTCAGACACCAGTCGGCGGTAATATCCACCAGCACGCGCTTTCTGGCATCCAGCGCCTCACTGAGCGCCGCTTCACTGAGCGGTTGCCAGTTCAGAGGGGAGTCGGCCTTCCCCTGGGGCTGGGGAGCCAGAAAAGCATACAGTCCCGCGCCAAACAGCACGCCAAACACCAGGCTGCGCAGATTCTCTTTGTGGTTCGGCATGGCCTGCGCGCAGCGGAAAAGGAAAAACGCCACCATCAAGCCGCCGCCGATCAGCACATAGCGTGCGCCCCACTCTTTCACCAGCAGCGACATCAGCCAGAGACAGGATCCCAGCATCAGGAGCACCAGCACCAGGCGCAGTTTTCCCATCCAGGGGCCGGGTTTAGGCAACCAGCGCGCCACGCCGGGGGCGATGCTGATTACCAGCCAGGGAAGACTCATCCCAACACCCAGCACCAGGAAGATAAGCCACAGCTGATGCACGGGCGCGGCTAACGCGAAGGTGACGGCAGTACCAAGGAAAGGTGCCGTGCAGGGTGTGGCAAGCAGGGTCGCAAAGGCGCCTTCAAGGAAACTCCCCCCGATGCCGTTACCACCGGCGGTAGCCAGCCGGGTGGAAAGCCCGGAAGGGAGGCGGATCTCAAGCAGGCCTGCCAGGCTGAAACAGAAGATCCACGTCACCAGCACCATGGTGGCAATGAACCAGGGGCTCTGGAACTGGAAGCCCCAGCCAATCCAGGCACCGGACAGCCGCAGGCCGGTGATGGCTGCCGCCAGCACCAGAAACGAGAAGATGATCCCGGCCGCGGTTGCCAGAAAACGCAGCCGCGTCTGACGGCGGCTACTCTCAGCCAGGGTCATCAGCGAAGCGAGTTTGATCCCGAGTACAGGCAGGACACAGGGCATCAGGTTCAGAATAAGCCCGCCCGCTAAAGCCACAACCACGATCTGCCATAGCGTGGTGGACGGGCTGATATCGACCCCGAGCTGCTGGCTCTGCGCACCATTGCTAACCAACAGAGGGAGCTGCTGTAGCCGGGACGCATCCAGCGGGTTGCCCTGCTTATTGCTGACGCTAAACCGGGCGGTCAGCGTGTCACCGAGGATCTCTGTCTGCGGTGGCGACAGGTTCGCCCCGGCCGGGTTGTCAGCAAAGAGATCGGGCCGCGACCAGCCTTCCGGGGAGGTCAGCTTGACGGTCAGCGTGTCATTGTCCGCGACGACAGATTTAACCGCCACAGGGCCGTTATCTGGCGGAACAGCGCGCATCGCGTTGTCCCAGGCCTCGGCAAAGTGCGCTGACGGACCGGAGGCCAGGTCGATATCCAGCGGGAAGGTATTGACCACGCAGAGATTGCTGCACAGCGAAAGCGTCAGTTTCCCGCGCAATCGCTGGCGCTCATCGATGGCAACGTCCAGCGGAAACACGACGCGGCGATCGTAGCCGACGGAACTGAAGCCAGCAGAATCAAACCGGACGGGCCGGGGCCAGTGCCACTGCGTTTTTGTCTGCGGCTCCCATGCGATCGCGGGCCGAAAGCCGCCATCGCCGGGCGTTCGCCAGTAGGTTTTCCACCCTTCATTGGGGGTTACGTCCAGCAGCAGACGTACTTTCCCCTCTGCGGGCGCATCATGCCAGACATGAACCTGTGCATGTAAATTGTCAGGCTTTATCGGCCAGCCCGGTACCGCGGCTGAGGCCGCAGACAGGCTGAATAACAGGAACCACAGGCTCCTGAAAAAGGTTTTCATATGTTTTCTCCGTGAAAAAGTGACTAAACAGGAATGTCCGGTTCAGTCATTCACGGAAAACGCAGTTCTTAAGATGTATTCGAAGTAAGGGGGGTCGGAAAAAGATCACCGGTCTCGGCAGGACGCTGATTTTAAGCAGCACCGCTAAAACAAGAACCAGCAGACCGGGTAAGAGCAGAATGGTATCGAAATGGAGGGGCTGCGCGCTAAGCAGCGAGTGGGCGCTCAGCTCACAGGGTGACAACCCTGGCGACGTAAGTTCCTGCGGGCTGGTGTCAGCAGTCAAAGAGAGCGCGGCGGCTTTGACCTGCATGTGATGCAGGATACTGGCCCGCTGGGTCAGACAGATCAGCATGACAAAACAGGCAACCACCAGAAGCGCGACCGCTTTAAGTTGCCTGTTTTTATGTTGAGTCGGACCCGTCAGGATAGTCATGGGCAATGAGAATAGTGAGCGACTCGCCAGCGGGCAAGCTGCAATTTGTAAAGTAATGCCAGCCCGGGCGTTCCGGCAGGGGTCAGTTTGACCCTTCACGCAGGATCTCTTTCACCCACTGGCTGAAGGCCACAATCCCCGGTCGGTTCAGGTTTTCACGCGGCATAATGAGATCATATCCATGCCCGGCTGGAATTTCCTGTTCAAAGGGCATAACCAGATCGCCCGCGGCAACGTATTTCTTAATCAGCCGCTTTCTGCCCATTGCCACCCCGCATCCGCTGACCGCCGCCTCAATCGCCATCTGACAATTGTTGAAGCTCATAAAATTCTCTTCCACCGGCAGGGGCTGGTTTGTGACCTGACACCATTCGCGCCACTCTGAAAAGACGTCCTGCGAATCCACTGACTCAGAAGCATGAATGAAGGGGATATCCGCAGGCCAGTCACCGTTAGCCGGGAGGCTATTTTTTAACGCCGGCGAACACACAGGAACCAGCGCCTCGTCGGCCAGGCGCTCACAATAGAGATCCGGATAGCGGAGATTGCTGTAGTAAATCGCAGCATCTACCCGTTCCAGATTGAAATCCACCAGCCCTGCCCTGACACGGAAATTAATATTCAGCCCAGGCCACCGCGCCCGGAATTCGGCTAAACGCGGGATCAACCACAGGAAAGCAAACGTGGGGGGAAGCCCCACAGAGAGTGTGCCGCGCAACCCCTGGACGCGAATATCTTCGATTTCATCATTAATGCGCTTAAGGGACATGGACAGGACGTTCAACAGTCGCCCCCCTTCATCGGTAAGCTGCAACTTGCGGGTCAGGCGGAGAAACAGCCTGAACCCCAGCAGGGTTTCGAGATGCCGTATACGTTGGCTCACTGCGCCCTGGGTCAGGTTGAGCGTTTTCGCGGCCCGCGTAAAGCTGAGATGATGCGCGGCTATTTCAAAGGTATGCAATAGCGCCAGCAGATTTTCCTGAGCTAACATAGTGATAATCTCCATCCGGTAGCCTTTATGCATTAAATGAGCTAATGCATACCCCTGAAACGATCGTTTGTCCAGCCGTGCTCGCTGCCTTTTAATCGTGATGACAAATACATCATAAAAAGGAGCACGAAGGTGAAAGATCTAAAAATCGTGGTTATCGGTGCCGGTTCGAGTTACACCCCGGAGTTAATGGAAGGCATCATCAAGCGACAGCATGAATTTCCGGTCCGCGAGTTGTGGCTGGTGGATATCGAAGAGGGTCGGGAGAAGATGGCTATTATCGCCGGCCTCACCCGACGAATGCTGGAAAAAAATGGTCTGGATATTCCGGTTTTTGAGACGCTGAATCGTCAGGAAGCTCTGAAGGATGCCGATTTTGTCTGCTCCCAGTTCCGGGCCGGTTGCCTGGACGCGCGTATCAGCGACGAGCGTATTTCACTGAAATACGACATGATTGGCCAAGAGACCAACGGACTGGGCGGGTTCGCTAACGCGTGCCGCACCATTCCTGTCGCCCTGGAAATTGCGGCCGAAATGGAGCGGCTCTGTCCCGACGCCTGGTTGCTTAATTTCACTAATCCCTCAGGAATGGTCACCGAAGCCATTCTTAAACACAGTAAGGTACGGACGGTAGGGCTGTGTAATGTGCCGGTCATTATGCAAAAAGGGATTGCGAGTTTACTGGGGGTCAATGACGTCAATGACTTTATTCTCCAGGTAGCCGGGCTTAACCACTTTATTTTCGCACGTCATATCTGGCATGAAGGCCGCGATAAACTGACCCAGGTGATCCAGAACATTTCCGCAGGCAACGACCCGCTGATCCCACGTAATATTCCCCCTTTCAAATGGCCGGAGGGTTTGCTGGAAAACCTGGGCATGATCCCCTGCCCTTATCTGCGCTACTACTATATGAGCGACGATATGTATCGCCAGGAGTTGGGCGAGGCGCAGGGCGAAGGAACCCGTGGCGAAGTGGTGAAAGCCCTGGAAAAACAGCTCTTCGATATCTACCGTAACCCCGAGCTGGCTGAGAAACCGAAGGCGCTGGAGGGACGTGGCGGTCAGTATTACTCAGATGCAGCATGTGAACTGATGAGTGCGATCTACAACGATAAACGTATCATTATGCACGTTAACACGCGCAATAACGGCGCCATCGCCGGCCTGCCGGATGACTGTGCCGTTGAGGTGAGTTCCCTGATCACCCGCTCTGGCCCCATTCCGCTGAACGTCGAACCTTTCCCGGAGGATACGCTGCGCCTGATCCAGCTGATGAAGAGCTTTGAGGCGCTGACGATCGAAGCGGCTATTACCGGCGATCGCCACACGGCGTGGCGCGCGCTGGTCATTAACCCCTTAATCAACAGCGGCCAGGTGCTTGAAAAGGCGCTGGCGGAGGTTATCGAGCATAACAAAGCGCTGATGCCTGCGTTCCACAAACATCCTTAAATTCGCAGAACCTGTAAAACGGCTGGCTGCCAGTCAGCCGTTTATTGCTTTTCATTAGCAATCTCTCTTTTTCACCTTTCCTGTTACGCAGATTATTTTTATTTAAATAACTCACCTCAAAAATAATAACCACAACACAATAAAGACAATCAATAAAATATCTCAGAAAGCAATTGGGCCAAATGCCGTTAATATCGGGACAATATTATTAACGTAGCCCAACAAACAGAGATCATAGTCACAAACCCACGATCGGGGAATTGTTTCACCCATCGAAATAAATGCAAAATCCCTTTACCATCCGGGCATCAACGGTGTTTTCATTCGTTATCATTCATTTACTTACAGGCAAAATGCAGGGATCAAGAAGATATATGCAAAACAACAACATGCTTTTTAAATATAAATTGCTGGCAATATTGTGCGCATCGGCGACATTAACGGCAAACGCCCAAAATATGCCTCAGCCTGACCTCGGACATATAACGGCTCCCCTGCTGGCACTGGATGGCTATCAGTTTAAAGATCTGAATCGTGACGGAAAGCTTAACCCGTATGAAGACTGGCGTTTAACTCCCGCGCAGCGGGCAGAAGATTTAACCCGGCGAATGACGCTGCAGGAAAAAGCCGGTCTGATGATGCATGGCACAGGGCCCGTAAGCGAAAATAACTTCGGCAATGGTGACGTCTACGATTTGAACGCTGCCCGGAAAATGATCGTTGATGCGCATATCAACAGCATCCTGACGCGGCTTGGCGGCAAAAACCCGCGTCGTCTTGCCGAACAGAACAACCATTTACAGGAAATTGCAGAGAGCGGCCGGCTGGGTATTCCGGTGACGGTCAGTACCGATCCGCGAAACTCTTACCAGGCGCTGGCCGGTATCAGCAATCCGGCAGGTAAATTCAGCCAGTGGCCGGAACCCATCGGGATTGGTGCCGCCGGAAGCGAAAGCCTTGCCAGACAGTTTGCCAGCAGAATTGGCCAGGAGTACCGCGCCGTGGGGATCACCGAGGCCCTCTCTCCTCAGGCTGATATCGCCAGCGAACCGCGCTGGGCGCGCATCAGCGGTACTTTTGGCGAAGATCCTGAGCTGGCAAGGAAACTGGTCCGGGGTTATATCACCGGCATGCAGAACGGCAGCCAGGGGCTCAATCCGCACGGCGTAGCGGCCGTGGTTAAACACTGGGTGGGTTACGGTGCCGCCGAGAACGGCTGGGATGGTCATAACGCCTATGGCAAGAACGTCGTTTTCAAAACCAATAATCTCGACGACCATATCGTGCCTTTTAAAGGCGCTTTCGAATCCCGGGTCGCAGCGGTGATGCCCACGTATTCGGTGTTGAAAGGCGTTAACCTGAACGGTAAATCCCCGGAGCCGGTAGCCGCAGGCTACAGCCATTTTCTGTTAACCGATTTACTGCGGGGCGAGTACAAATTTAACGGCGTGATTATCAGCGACTGGTTAATCACCAACGATTGCGATGACGAATGCGTCAATGGCGCTCCCGAGAATAAAAAGCCGGTCACAGGCGGCATGCCCTGGGGTGTGGAGTCCTTAACCAAAGAGCAGCGGTTCGTTATGGCAATCCACGCGGGGATCGATCAGTTCGGCGGCGTCACGGATTCAGACATCATCACCGGGGCCGTCGAAAAAGGCCTGGTCAGTGAAAGTCGCATCAACCAGTCCGCTAAGCGCATCCTGAGGCAAAAATTTGAACTTGGCCTGTTCGAGCAGCCTTACGTCGATGCTGCAAAGGCTGACGATATTGTGGGCCGCGAGGAGACGCAGAAAGAAGCTAACGAGGCGCAGAGGCACTCTCTGGTTCTGTTACAGAACAAGAATGTCCTGCCCCTCAAACCGGGAACCCGCGTCTGGCTTTATGGCGCCGAAGCGTCTGCGGCAAAGAATGCCGGTTTGATTGTGGTCGATCGCCCGGAAGAGGCGCAAATCGCGGTAATGCGCACATCCGCACCTTTTGAACAACCCCATTACAATTACTTTTTCGGTCGCCGCCATCATGAAGGCTTCCTGGAATATAAGGCCGACAGTGAGGTCATGAAAACCCTGAACGCTGTCGCCCGCAAGGTGCCGGTCGTGATGACAATGTATATGGAAAGACCGGCGGTACTGACAGACGTCACCGATAAAACGCAGGCGTTTATTGCTAACTTTGGCCTGAGTGACGAGGTGCTATTTTCACGCCTGACATCGGATGCGCCTTATTCAGGCCGCCTGCCCTTTGCACTGCCAGCCTCTATGGAGGCCGTGCTCAAACAGGACCCTTCCGTACCGGGCGATCTGCACGCTCCGCTGTATGCGTTAGGTTTCGGGCTTTCACGCTGATACGCCGGTTCAGGTAAGTACCACACCGGCTGGTCAGGCTTACGCAGGCGCCTTTCCATTAACCAGGAAGGCGCCTTTATTTATTTTTACCCATTGCAACATCCGCGTCCCGTTCCCAGCACTTGTTCTTAAAGATTTTCATATAATGAAACGCGGGTTTTTTAACCGTCATATACCTCGACCCGCGCGCCTAATCTCCGGGCTAACCCTTTTGCGCCGTCGCGCATCACCCTGTCGTGGTTCCAGCGAAAAACGGGCCCTGCCAGCGGGGCAAGCACGTTCATCCAGCGGGCATTGGTGCGGATATCCCAGTCATACCGGACGATCGTCTCCCGCCCCCGCTCGGTCAAAGACCACAGGCCACGCCCTTCCACCTCGCCGCTGGCTTCCCCTTCCAGCAGGCATAACGGCTGAATCGTTAATACATGAATATCAAAGGTGATGCGATACGGGAGCGCGCCCTTCCAGGTATAGCGATGCAGGGCCCCGATCCCCCGGACATCACCTTTCTTTATTTCGATAACCTGCACCAGACTTCCCCACCATTCGGGCCATAAATCCGGATGAGACAGGATCTCCCAGACCTCCTGGACCGAAGCCTCAACCCGCCAGACGGTGGAAAACCGATAGTCAGCCATAGCGCTCTGCTCCCGTCAGGGTGTGAAAAAATTAGGAGGGAAACGCACGTCGATCGCCGTGGCCTCCATCAGCACGGTTTCCAGTAATTTGCCCCCCAGCCCGTAGCTGACCGCCTTGGCAGGCAATCCGGATTGATTATCAAACCAGACTTCATAGCGATGAACCGCATCGACGGCCTTACCTTCGGGGCCGATCACCGACAGATGCAACGTCGGTTTCCCGGCGAGGGCCTCTTCACCGACGAGGGTGTTTGTGCCGCCCTGTTGCAGACGACGAATATTATTCAGCAACACGCCAATGTCGGACCGATCCACCCGATGACCATTTTCATCCGTTATCAATGAATCCGTGGGGGACAGGTTGAGAACCGGAAAGGTCCCCGCGCCGAAGGGCCACAGCTTCACCTTGCCATTGTCCGGGTTATAGATGAGCACCGCCCCGGCATGCGGGGTAGAAAAATCCATCCGCACAGAGCCCGGTTTACGGTAGCTGTAGCGGATGACTTTGGTTTCATCCCGGGAGGAGACGGAACGCACCATTACCTGATAAGACTGGAGCTGGGCAAAACGTTGCAGGGCGCGCGCAACGGGATCGGGGGTAGTTGAACCCTGCAAAAAGGCCGCGGCCACCACCATCCTGTCCGCGGCGTGCGCAGGCTCGTGAAAGCTGAAGAGCAGCAATGCTGTCAGCATTACTGCCACAGAGAGATAGCCGCTGATGATGGTCTCCTGAAATAACATGACCGGGAATAGGATCAGTATGTCGGATAACCGTTGAATATGCCCAGCATCGCGCGGCGGTAAAAAATGACGGACTGGCAGAGTTCAGCTAGTCGCAGAGCAGGGATTGTTTGACCTGGGTCGCTATTTTTTGCCGGCTCTCCTCTGTCGCCGGGTTAAAAACCAGCATCGCCAGATCCGGCCGCCCCTCCACCGCAAAGGTCGAAAACTCAAGGTCTATCGCCCCGGCCTGCGGATGATAAATCCGTTTTACGCCCTCACCATGGCTGGCGACATCGTTACTGCGCCACCAGGCATCGAACTCAGGGCTCTGACGGGAAAGCTCGGCAATCAGGTTTTCGGTCTCCGGCGATGTTCCCGCTCGCGCCACGTCAGCCCGAAAGGCGTTAACCACCAGCCGCGCTATCGCCTGCCAGTCATCCTGCGCACGGCGTACTTGCGGATCGGTGAACAACCGGCGCAGAACATTACGTTCCGAGGCGGGCAACCGCGAATAATCGGTTAAAACGCATGCGGCAGCACGATTCCAGGCAATGACATCCCATGCGACGGTTTTGACGATCGCGGGGATGCTAAAGGCATCAAGAACCCGCTGCAAACGCGGCGTGATATCAGCAGAAATGGTGAACTGCGTGTCGGGTGGATGGCCGAAGGCCAGAATAAACAGGTGCTCGCGTTCCGGTGAGGTCATGCGCAGCCCGCTGGCGATACGGTTAAGCACTTCCCGCGACGGGGCGCCGCCACGCCCCTGCTCAAGCCAGGTGTACCAGACCGGGCTGATACTGGCGAGCTGAGCAACCTCTTCACGGCGCAAGCCGGGCGTACGCCGTTTACCCGCCATAAAGCCAAACGCGGCGGGATCGAGACGCAAACGCCGCGCCCGCAGGAAATCACCCAGTGACTGCATTGCCGTGTTCATCGTCGTCATCCTGTTAGGGTTTATACCCTGATAATGTCTCTACTTTTCTCGTCTGACTATAGCGCTACTCTGTTCCGGAACCCTAATCTGGAGGTGTGTTATGCGAATTTTCCTCACCGGCGCAAGTGGATTTATTGGCGCCCGGATCCTTACTGAACTGCTGGCGGCCGGACATCAGGTAACCGGCCTTGCCCGCACGGACAGCAGCGCGCAGGCGCTCAGCCATGCGGGTGCCGACGTTCATCGCGGTACGCTGGATGAACCCGATACGTTAGCGGCGGGAGCGCAGCACGCTGATGCCGTGATCCATACGGCTTTTGATCATGATTTTCACCGTTTCGTCGAGAACTGTGAGAAGGACCGGCGGGTTATCCGCGCCATGGGACAAGTGCTGCAAGGCAGCGATCGTCCATTAATCATCACCTCCGGAACGGGCATCGGTGATGACGACGCCGCGGCCATTGCCCGGGAAAATCAGTTTAAAGCCGGGAATCATAACCCCCGCGTAGCAACCGAACTTGAGGGCAATGCGCTGCTCGCTGAAGGCGTTAATGTCCAGGTAGTGCGGCTGCCGCAGGTTCATGACACCCGGCGCCAGGGCCTCATCACCTGGTACATTCAGCACGCGATTGAGAAAGGCGTGGTTGCCTGCATTGGTGAGGGAGATAACCGCTGGTCGGCGGCGCACGTCAGCGATGTCGCTGCGCTGTATCATCGGGTGCTGGAGCATGGCGAAAAGGGTAAGCGCTACCATGCCGTGGCTGAAGAAGGGGTGCCCCTACGGCAGATCGCGGAAACCGTTGCCCGTGAGCTCAATCTGCCCCTGATATCGCTCCCGCCCTCAGAGGCTGAGGCGCATTTTGGCTGGCTCGCTATTTTTGCCGCCTCGAACCTGCGAGCATCATCGGCCTGGACGCGTCAGCAGTTGGGCTGGCATCCCACCGGCCCCGGCCTGCTCAACGATCTTCAGAATATGGATTACGCGCCGCTATTAACGTCCCGATAGCCGCCATCCCCGGCGTCACCGTTGTGGCGCCGGGGGCAGGATCCGGGCCTCAGCGCGGAAGTAATTGCTGCATGGCCAGACCCGCCAGCCGCACGGTTTCCTGCAGACGCGCCAGGCTATCCCCCGCCCGCGCTTTCGCGGAGAGGCCAGACATCAGCGTACTGATAAAGTCCGTCAGCCGGACGGCCTCCTGCGGGTACCGGACGGCAATATAGTCCCGAATGCTATTTTCAGCAGCCGTATGCAAACCGCACGCCGCCTCACGCGCCTCGGGATCGTTGCAATGGGTGCCTTCCACAACCAGGCACCCGGCAGCCGTCGGATCGGCAACGTAGCGTCTTGCCGCCTCGTTCAGGACGTCCATCAAACAGTCAGCCACCGGACGGTCGTGACGCAAAAGCGACGTAAAGGGGATCGCGCCGGTGTGGTTATAGCGCGCCAGGACGCGGGTATACAGCCCGAATTTACTGCCAAAGGCCGCATAAAAACTGGGCGGATTGATGCCGAAGGCTTTTGTCAGATCCGCAATACTGACCGCGTCATAACCCCGTGAGTGAAACAGGTATTGCGCCGTTTCAACGGCCTGCGCAGGATCGAACCGGCGGGGACGTCCTGGGGTACGACTATTTTTTGTAGTGACCACTACATTACTCCTTGACGGCACGGATGGCCGACACATATTGTAATACTCACTACAATATCATGAGGAGCGTGTTATGGCTGCATTACAAAAGAGATCGGTACTGGTTTTGGGCGGGAGTCGTGGTATTGGGGCGGCTATAGTCCGGCGTTTTGCTTCCGAGGGCGCGTCGGTGGTTTTCAGCTACGCCGGCTCGCCAGACGCCGCCGCGCAGCTCTCCGCTGAAACCGGAAGTGTTGCGGTGCAGGCCGACAGCGCCGACCGGGATGCGGTAACAAAGCTGGTGCGTGACAGTGGGCCGCTGGATATTCTGATCGTCAACGCGGGGATCGCTCTCTTCGGCGATGCGCTGGAGCAGGACAGCGATGCCGTCGATCGTCTGTTCCGTATCAACATCCACGCGCCTTACCATGCTGCGGTCGAGGCTGCCCGGCAGATGCCGGACGGCGGACGCATTATTGTTATTGGTTCAGTGAATGGCGATCGCATGCCCGTTCCGGGGATGGCTGCCTATGCGGTCAGTAAGTCCGCCCTGCAGGGGCTGGCGCGCGGCCTGGCACGGGATTTTGGCCCACGCGGCATTACGGTCAACGTCGTGCAGCCCGGCCCCATCGACACCGATGCGAACCCGGAGAGTGGTCCGATGAAGGAGCTGATGCACAGCTTTATGGCCATTAAACGGCACGGGCGTCCGGAAGAGGTGGCGGGCATGGTCGCCTGGCTGGCGGGCCCGGAAGCGTCATTCGTGACCGGAGCCATGCACACTATTGACGGCGCGTTTGGGGCGTAATCTTTCAGAGGGAGGGATCGGCGAGGCGCTTGACGAAGCGCTTTCTGACCTCCTTATAGCCATTATTTTCATAAAAATTGTGCGCCCTCACTCTTCTTTCACTGCTTGAAAGCTCAATCTGCGTACAGCCTTTATCAAAGGCGTGTTGCTCAGCGGCGAAAAGGAGCTTCTGACCAATGCCTGTCCCCCGTGCCGACTCATTGATCACCAGGGCGGAGATCAAAGCCCACAGGCCCCTCTCATGCACAGGGGTAATAAAGTTCACCACAACCACGCCGCAAACGTCCTGCTCTGCTTCAGCCACTAACACGTTGTAATCGGTCTTCGCGTCGTTAATGTGTCGTTTCAGGTTCTCAGGATCTGTCTGGTAGCCCAACTGCAGAAAAAGCGTTTGCAGGGAGGGGATGTCTTTTAACGCTGCTGCCCTTATTAAGGCCATTGCCATAAACTCCTTAAGTTAAGTTCAACGAAACTATCCGAACCTTACTCATCAACGCAAGTTCGCGCTCCAACAAACCGTTCTGGAAAACCTCATCATTGTGTGGCAGTCGCCGGGCTACGCTTGCCCAGCCTACGGACTGCATTCATTAGATTGACTTTTTTTACCATCGGTCGATATTATGAAACAAATCGGTCAATATAACACCTCATCGGCTCTCTATCATTCAGGAGAAACAGCATGTTCACCGGCTTGTGTGCTTTCCCGTTAACCCCTGTCACCACCAGCGGCGTGGATGAAGAGGGATTCCGTAACATTCTGGCCCGCCTGACGGCAGCCCGGGTGGATTCACTGGGCATTCTGGGGTCAACCGGAAGCTACGCCTTCCTGACCCGGGAGCAGCGCAAGCGTATCGCCACGCTGGCTAATGAGCTTGCCGGAGATATTCCCATGATGGTCTGCGTGGGCGCGGTCAGCACTGATACCGTTTTACGTCTGGCAGAAGACGCGCAGGCGGCGGGTGCGGATGCCCTGCTCCTTCCGGCGGTCAGTTACCAGCCGCTCAGGGATGACGAGGTGTTTGCCCTCTTTGAAACCGTCACCCGACATGCTTCAGTCCCGGTCTGCGTCTATGACAATCCTGGCACCACCCATTTTACCTTTACGGATGAACTGCACGGGCGCCTGTCGTCCCTGGACGGCGTGCGTTCGGTCAAAATCCCCGGCGTCCCGGATACGCCAGCCGCTGCCGTCGATCGCGTCGCGGCGTTACGCCACCGTCTTCGCCCCGGCGTGACGATCGGGATCAGCGGTGATGCGTTTGCCGGGTTGGGATTAAATGCCGGCTGCGAGGTGTGGTATTCCGTCTGCGGGGGCTTATTCCCGGAGACGGCAAAACAGATCGCCCAGGCCGCGGCGATGAACGATCCTGCCCGCGTCACGGCCCTGACCACCCGCCTGGAGCCCTTGTGGGCGCTTTACCGTAAGCATGGCGGAAGCATCCGGGTGATTGCCGCCGCCGCAGGCGTGCTGGGGCTGACCGATACCGACTGCCTGCCCCGCCCTCTGCAGCCGCTGCCAGCGGAAGATATCGCAGAGATTGCCCGGGTAATAACCGAGCTGGAACTGAAATAACCCCCCTCCGGGACCGGGTCAGAGGTTAATACGATCCTGTCAACGCCCGACGTCCCGGCATCATTACCAGCAGCGCCAGCGCTAACGGCACCAGAGAGCCCCACAACACGGCGTTCCAGCCGTACAGATTCAGCAGTACCCCTGACGAAAACGACCCCAGGATCATCACGCCAAAAACGACGAAATCATTCAGGGACTGGACACGGGTCTTCTCCTCCGGCCGGTGATACTCAATGATTTTCGCCGACGCGCCAATAAAGCCGAAGTTCCAGCCGATCCCCAGTAAAATCAGCGACAGCCAGTAATGGACGATCTCCGTGCCACCGAGCCCGGCGAAAACCGATCCGGCGCTAATCACCAGCCCCGCAGCCGCAACCCGCATGGCGCCGAAACGGTCGATAAGCTTGCCGGTAAAAAATCCCGGTCCGTACATGGCGATCACATGCCACTGGATCCCCAGATTCGATGCCTGCTGGGAAATACCATGCATGTGCATCGACAAGGGCGCGGCTGTCATCAGGAAGTTCATCACCATATAGGTGACAGCGGCGCTGAATACCGTTCTCAAAAAGCCGGGTTGACGCACGATCTCGCCCAGAGGACGCCCGGCGGAGGGCGCTGCCGCCGCTGCGGGCTCTGCCGGGATCACCCCCTTCAGGATGAAGGCAGACATTACTGCCACCAGCGCCTGGCCGAGAAAGGTAATGGCAAAGGTATAGGGCGGCCAGAGGTTCATGGTGCTGGTCACCAGCATCGGGCCGATGACGCCAGCCAGCACGCCGCCGCCCATCACCAGCGACAACGCCCGGGCTCGCCGCTCAGGCGCGACGCCGTCCGTGGCGGCAAAGCGGAAGCTGAGCGCAACCGCGGCATAGGCTCCGCCAAGAAACGCGGCGAGACAAAACAGCAAAAATGAACCGATAACCATCGACAGCGCGGCTATCAGGCCGGTAATCACCCCTGCTCCGGTGCCGGCCATAAATGCCGCTTTTCGCCCGTGCTTTCGTGCCAGCGCGCCGAACGGCAAAATGCAGGCCGCCATCCCCAGCACAAACAGGGTAATCGGCAGCGTGGAGAGGGACGCGCTGGGCGCGAGGGCGTTACCAACAATCGCCCCGGTGGCATAGAACACCACGGAGTTGGCCCCGGCAAGGGCCTGAGCCGCCGCCAGGCGCATGATGTTATTGTTCTGCTCAGGGACAGAAAGAGCCTGCTCAGTGGTCATGTAATACGCGATCTCATCTGGATTAATTAGGTTAAAATTTCACGGACGCCGCACGTGGTGCCTCCCGTGCGGCGACATCATCAGGCATTACGACCTGCCATCACCCCACCATCGATATCCCAGATGGCGCCGGTGACCCAGCCCGCTTTGTCCGAGAGCAGGAAGGCAACGGTTTCCGCGATATCTTCAGGTGTACCGACCCGGCCAATCGGATGGAAGCTGTCGAAGCTGTTCATCACCTCTTTTACCTCGTCTTTAGGAATAAAGCCTTCGTAGATTGGCGTATGCACTACCGCCGGAGAGACGGCATTCACGCGGATACCCTTCCCGCCAAGCTCGATGGCCAGATTTTTGGTCAACGCGTGCAGGCCCGCTTTCGCCATAGAATAGGCGGAAGATGGCGTCGCCCCGACGGCCTGCTGGGCCCACATGGAGCCGATGTTGACGATGGCGCCCTTAATCCCTGCGTCAACCATATTGCGCACCACATCGCGGGTTATAAAAAAGGTCGCGCGGTTGAGGCTCATATAGAGATCGTAGTCAGCCGTTTCATGTTCGGTGAAGGGTTTCGGGAAGAAGACCCCGGCCGCATTCACCAGCAGGCTGATGTCCTTATGTTCGGCGTTAATCACCCCGGTGACGTGCTTCATGCCCGCTTCGGTCATCAGATCGGCGACGATCAGCGACACCTGCCCGTCAGCCGCCAGCGCCTGATTTGCTTTTTATCGTGTGGCAACAGAATGCCAGCACGCATCAGGGTTGGCGAATTATAAGAAATTGCTGTATTTGAAAGAAAATCTATCTTGAATACCGGTAACGATCGCAGCCACACCGCTTATCTGGAGCGTCCAAACCGCAGGCGCCATGTCAGCCAGCGGGGCGTCTGCTCGCGGTAGCGTTTCCACTGCTCTCCAAACCGACGGGCTATCTCTTCCTCTTCAGGCTGAATATGCAGGAGGGTTATCAGCACCATCAGCAGCGGCGAAATCAATAAGCCCAACGTGCTGCCCGACAGCATGGCAACGCTGAGCTGGATCCCCACAAAGCCGAGATAAACCGGGTTACGTGAAAACGCATAGCAGCCGTCGGTGATCAAGGTGGTTGTGCGGGCCGGATGCAGCGCATTGATCGTCGTGTGGTTGCAAACCAGCCTCAGCAGGCCCGAGATGACCAGATACAGGCTGAGCCCACCCGTGACCAGCGCAGTAGCGGATAGCACCGGCCTGTCCATGAGCCGGTGCAAGTCGAGCATATTCGGCCCGCTCGTCCCCAGGTCGAACAGCAAAAACAGCACCAGCAAAAGCGGCGGTGGCAACAGCATTCTGATCCGGGCGCGAAAAGGTTTCATACCGCCTTCTTACTTACCTCGTTTAATAGTGCATCCAGCTTAACGAAAACAGGTTCGATGATCGCTAACATATTTGCCGTTATGCCCCGGCTTTTCAGCTGCGATTTTAACCATATTATTTCGGCTTGCAGAGAATAATCAAAAACGGCTTCTGAAGCGGCTTTATTTAACCAACAATAGATAAACGCATTCTCATCCACCTTATTCGCAAGCCCACGTTCTTGCCGATATATTTTTACTGCGACAAGGAGGCAGTAGTAGAAATGGTGTGTCATGTTGATACGTTGAATATCCACCCTGCCTCCTGTCTGCGTTATTTTTTAATCCAGGCGATTGCTTCGATTTCTACCAGCGCATCTTTCGGCAGTTTACCTGCCTGAATGCAGGAGCGGGCCGGTGCGCCGGTAGCGCCGAAAAACTCGCTGTAGATCGCATTGAACGCGGCGAAGTCCTCCATTCTGGCGAGAAAACAGGTGGTTTTCAGCACGCTATCCAGTGAGGCGCCTGACTTTTCCAGAACCGCTTTCAGGTTCAACAGCGACTGTCGAGTCTGCTCTTGTACCCCGCCTTCGGGAAAGGCCATGGTGACAGGATCCAGCGGCAGCTGGCCGGACGTAAATACCAGATCGCCGTAAGCGACGCCCTGGGAATAAGGCCCAATAGCGGCCGGAGCCGACCCGGTGTTAATAATATTTTTCATCTTTTACCTTTTAAAAAATAGTTTCCCGGAGGGTTTAACGCAATACCCCCCTGATAATTGACGATCCTCGATTACGTAATCTGAATTTCCGGCAGCATACGCATACAGCGCTGCTTGATAAAATGAATAAAGTCCTGCACGTAATCTTTATCCCTGTTATCCGTCAGCGATGCGAGCCATATTTCCGACATCAGTTTGTCTCTGGTAATCGATTTTCCCGTAACGTACTTTTTATCCAGATATTCCGACACCGCCCAGACAGGTAACGCGGCGATCCCTCGCTGGCTGGCAACCTGCTGTACAATCGCCATGGTGAGTTCGGTTGTTTTTCGCCGTACCGGAATACCGGCAGGTTTAAGTACCTTCCGACACAGATCGATACGATCCTCGGGCACCGCATAGGTGATTAACGCTTCGCCGCGGAAATCCTCCGCCTCCAGCCACGGCTTCTGCGCTAAGGGATGGTCGTTGGATAAAATTGCCACCATTTCATATTTGAACAGCGGGCTGTAGCTCACCAGCGCCGTCTGCTCTGTTTCATCCACGATGGCCACATCCGCTCTGTTTTGCAGCAACAGCCCAACCGGATCCGGCTGGAAGCCGGGCAGAATATCGATCTCAACCTCGGCCCACTTTTTGCGAAACTCATCCATCACCGGCAACAGCCAGCCATAGCAGGTGTGACACTCCAGCGTGACCCGCAGCGCCCCCTGCTTACCGCAGGCAAACTTGTAGAGGTCGCGGTCGGCATTTTCGATAGCACCCAGCACGGTTTCGGCCAGCTGTAGCAAACGCTCGCCGGCATGGGTGAACTGCACCGGCGTGGTTTTGCGGACGAACAGCGTGACGCCATAGTGATCTTCCAGCTGCTTGATCTGGTGCGATAACGCCGACTGCGTCAGCTGTAACGCGACCGCAGCGCGCGTTAAATTGCCTGTTTTACGCAACGTAAGAATGGTGTGTAAGTGCTTAAGGTCAATCGGGATATCCATTACGCCATCCGTAAATCAGAACAGGTATTCATCACGCGAGTATAACAAGGGTCAGGCCTTCAGGTGACGTAAGGCTTGATCCAGATCCTTCACTAAATCCACCAGGTCTTCCAGGCCAATCTGCAGACGGAAGGCTTCCCCTTCATACGGCCAGTGATACTCCGGCCGATCCTTGCGCGGGTTAAACGGTATCGCCAGGCTTTCGAAGCCGCCCCAGGAGAAACCAATGCCGAAATACTCCAGGCTATCGATGAACTTTTCGACCGACGCTTTTGAATAGTGTGGTTTCAGCACCACGCTAAACAGACCGCTCGACCCGGTGAAGTCTCGCTTCCAGATATCATGTCCCGGACAGGAAGGCAGCGCCGGGTGCAGCACCTGTTCCACCTCGTCACGCTCGGCAAACCATTTTGCGATCTTCAGCGCGGAAGCCTGATGCCGCTCGAGTCGCAGGGACATGGTGCGCAACCCGCGCTGGGCGAGGTAAACGTCGTCGGGGGCGGCATGCAGACCAAAAAGATAGACGAAGCGACGGATAGCCAGCCAGGTCTCTTTGTTGGTCACGATCAGCCCCATCTGGGCGTCAGAGTGGCCGACGATGTACTTGGTGGCGGCATGGACCGAGACATCCACTCCGTGGTCGAATGGTTTGAAAAACAGCGGCGTCGCCCAGGTGTTATCGACAATCACCTTCGCATTGCGCGCATGCGCCACTCGCGTAATGGCCGGAATATCCTGCATATCGAAGGTTTGCGATCCCGGCGATTCGGTAAATACCACGCTGGTGTTGTCGCGGAACAGCTCAGCAATCCCCTCGCCAAGGGTCGGATCGAAGAAGGTTGCCGCCACCCCCATCTTCGCCAGCACGTTGTTGACGAAGCCGCGCGTCGGGCCATACACGCTGCTGCTGACCAGAATATGATCGCCGCTTTTTACCAGCGCCAGCAGCGCGCTGGTGCAGGCCGCCAGGCCGGTCGGCACTAATAACGCGCGATAGCCGCCCTCCAGCTCCGCCAGGGCTTTCTGCACGGCAAAGGTGATCGGGGTTCCAAAACGGCCGTAGTACATGACCTCATCTTCCGCATCTTCGAACAGCGCCTGATGGCGTTCGCTGAGCTCTTTGCAGGTTTTAAAAATCACGGTGGAAGCATGATAAACCGGCGGATTAACCACGCCGCCGAACACGTCGGGATCAAACGGACCATGGCAGAGATAGGTTTCCGGGGATACCTGGCGATCAAAACTATGATTAGACATTCTTACTCTTCCTCTTTTCACAACACGTACAGATTTGTTATTACCCTTGTCCCCGTCCCGAAGTGGATAACGGGGACAGTTAATTCAGGGCGGCTTTTAACCGCCTGACCGCTTCTTTCAGGTTCTCTTCCGTGGTGCTGACGTAGGACATCCGCAGCGTGGCGTGGTCCGGCTCATCGCAGTAAAAGAATTCGCCGGGCACGTACACCACGCCGTGGTTCAGCGTCTTTTGCAGCCACCGGGTGGTATCCATCTCGTACTTAAATTTCGCCCACAGAAACATGCCGCCCTTCGGCGGGTGGAAGGTCAGATGGTCACCCAGTTCGTTTTGCAGGTGCTGGCTCAGGACCTGACACTTCTGTTTATAAGCCGCGCGTATCAGGGCGATCTGTCCGGCCAGACGGCCACTCATCAGATAGTGGTACGCGAGCGACTGTGACAGCGAACTGGTGTGGAGATCGGTGGCCTGCTTCAGGTTCACCACCTGGCGCTTCAGCCAGCCAGGCACCACCAACCATCCCACGCGTGCGCCCGGGGCGAGGATCTTGGAGAACGTTGAGGTATAAATCACGTTATCGCTATTCCCCACTTCCGCCGCCCAGGCTTTCAGCGGGGTGAAGGTGGTCCCGGTGAAGTTAATTTCGCCATAGGGATCGTCTTCAATGATGACGAAACCATACCGCTGGGATAGCGCCACCAGCTGCTTGCGGCGGTGCTCTGCCAGGGTTACGCCCCCAGGATTTCCGAAGGTCGGGACGATATAGACGGCCTTTACCGACGTGGTTTTCACCAGCGCGTCGAGCTCGTCAATCTTCATCCCGTCCCCGTCGGTTCCCACCGACATCAGATTTGCCTCCGCCAGCTGCAGCACCTGCAGTGCCGCAAGATAGGTGGGCCGCTCCACGACCACAACGTCGCCGGGATTGATCAGGGCGCGGGCAAGAATATCCAGCGATTGCTGCGATCCCGAGGTCACCACCACCTCATCCGGAGTGGCGTGAATTGCCCGCTCGTGCATCAGCTGGCAGATCGCACCGCGAAGTTCCGGGCTGCCCTCGCTGAGCCCATACTGAAAAGCGTCTCGCCAGGCGCTGGAGAGCACCTTATCCATGGCCAGTTGCAGCCCTTCACGGTCAAACAGCTGCGGATCGGGGATACCGCCGCCCAGGGAGATCACCCCGTCCATTTTACTGTGTTTTAATAATTCTCTAATTGCAGATGACTGAAGATTTTGTAATTTACTGGCGATTTTATTATGCGACATCTTCCGTTCCCCTTTTTCATTACGTCTCTTTTTTAATATCACAGGTAAACGTTTTTGATAATGACTTTCCACTTACGCCATTTAATTACCGGGTCATCATGAATGAGATTAATGATGACCCGCAATATAATTAATAATGCCGCACTGTATTATTATAGGGTTAAGACAACATTGTAGTTACAGAGGTAAAATATCTATTGTGAAAACAGCATAACGAAGGGTCCGATACACATCAACAGCCCAATCAGAATCACGTAATAAACCGGTGCCCCGCGAAGATCAACAAACTTGTCATTCTTCAATATAATTATCCCGGGGACGATACAGCTAATAAGGCCGTAGGTAACGCCGCCAAACACGAACACCTTCAGGATCGGGAAGTTGGTCAACACGATTAACCACAGCACCAGCACCACCATGAAGAATGCGGCAATGGCGATCCCGTTGGCGTTATCCTTCCGCACCCGGAAGAACTTCTCTACGGTGACTTTGATTAACCCGACGAAGGATTCATGTACCGCCAGGTACAGCGCCAGGAAGGCGGTGACGATGGAGAACACATTGAGGATCACGCTCATGTATTTCACCGCCGCCCCGGGGATGACTTTCGCCGCCAGCGCCAGCGCCGAGATGTTATCCTGATAGGCCCGCAGCGCGTCCGCCTCGCTGATAGAGAGCACAATGGAGACCACAAACAGCAGGACGGTGGCGACCAGAATCAGATAGGCGACTTTATGCACCCGCAGGATCTTATATTTCGCGACCTCTTTATCTTCTTCGCGCTTCTTGTAGGCAATATTCATCGGGTTCAGGATGCCCACAAACATGATGGAGAAGATTGCAAAAGGCAAAGTCGGGAAGGTGCCGACAACCAGATGACTCACCGTTGGAAACTCGCCAATATTGCTCAGATCCCAGAAAGGCACCACCACAAAGCCAATCGCCACGATAATCACCAGCTTTATGGCGATCATGCTGCCCGACACCTTGAACAGCAGCTTTTCCCCTTTTGATGCCACCAGCGACAGCCCGGCAATCAGCAGCAAAGACCACCACCAGTGTTCCGATAACGTCTGGGTCGTAAGGCCGAAGGTTTTCAGGTAGGAAGCGCTGTCGTTGGTGATGGCTAACGCATACTCCACCATCGATTTCAGCATGGTGATGGAGTACAGGGCCCCCAGCAGCACGCCCCAACGGCTACCGACATAGCTGGTGATAATACTCAGATAGGAATCTTGTTCATCACTACGTGCCATGGTTTCGATAAACAGTTTCTGCATGTAGTAGACCGCCGGATAGCCCAGCAGCACCGCCAGGGCGAATACCCACACCCCTTTGAGTCCCACCTGTAACGGGAAAAAAACAATCCCGGAGCCAATCGCGGCGCCAATACAGAGTACCACCCACCCAAGATCGTACAGGGTAAAGGGTATATTCTTTTTATTAATCACTTCGTTATTAATTCCTACTGTCATAGGAGACCCCAATCTGCAAAAAATAATAAAACCGGCGGGCGTTGTTCAAAATATACACCCTGCAACTCAGTGTTATATTTATCTGAAACACTAATAACGTTGCCGCCGCTATTTTCAATGACTATAACCCTGCGGTTATTAATGATTGAATGCGGAAAGCTTTACACAGCCCAGAATAGATGGCGAATGAAAATTAAAGAAAACAGTTTCTACTTTTGCTCACAAACAGGGCAGATGGAAATAACATGACGCAAGCCGCAAATGGCAGTTTTTTATTTATCCCGAATGTGATCCGGGCGAGAGATTTTATTTATGAGTACATTCTTATCTGTCATTTGTTTTGTGAAGCAGATCATATTTATTTACCGGGCCTTAATCGAGGCTGGCAATCGTTTTTTCCCACAGGTTCCAGGGCTGATGTTCTTCTACCAAATAATCGATGAACGATCTGACTTTCGGGTTGCGGAACTTGCTCGGGAAGTAGAGTGCGTAGAGGCTGTGCGTCGGATACGCATAGCGGCCATCCAGCTTCAGGGGAAGCAGCGCTCCGCTCGCAATGTGCTCGCTGATCAGGTAGGAGGGCAGCCAGGCGATACCCTGTCCTGAGAGCGCCGCCTTCAGCAACAGCAAGCTGCTGTTGGCCTGTACCGGTGTTCTGGGTTTGATGTCGCAGTGGGGATGCTGTAACCCCCTCTCGTTCAGGCGGAACGGGGGCGTTAGCCCGGGATAGACTAAACACTCATGGCTGACCAGTTCAGCACGTTTTGTCGGGGTGCCGTTACGCTCAAGGTACGCGGGTGCCGCGCAGTAAAGCCAGCTGATTCGGGAGAGCTTGCGCGCGGCATAGTTCTGCGGCGGGGTAGCCGTGATCCTCAGCGCGATATCAACGTTGTTTTCGTTCAGGTTGATCAGATGATCGTCCAGGTCGAGGATCAACTCCACGTCATGATGCTTTCTTCGGTACTCTTCAAAGATGTCGATCAAGTGGGAATAACCAAACGCCACGGAGCAGGTGATCTTCAGGGCGCCATGCGGATGGTTAAAATAGCCGCAGGTGGTGTTGATGATGTCGTCAAACTCCTTCAGCAGTTCCGTGGCCCTGGAAACGAAATATTCTCCGGCTTCGGTTAGCTGGAAGGTGCGCGTGGTTCGCTGGATCAGCGGCACCCCAAGATTCTCTTCCATCACCGCCAGCCCCTTGCTGACGGCTGAAGGAGAAATATTAAGCAGGCGCGCGGCTTCCGAGAGCCCCTGCCCTTCGCTGATTTTCACCAGCATTTCAATCTGTTTGATCGTCAATGGAATGGTCATGGCTCTTTTCGGTCGGCTTACCGCGTGGCGTCAGGGAACAGGGTTATTTGCGGCAGTATGCGCGGGAAACTGCACGTGCGACAAAGCAGATAAACTTTGTGGATGAGGAAGGTTTTCTTTCAATAAAAAGGCCTGCGCAACATATTGCCCAGGCCTTGTTTGTGAGGCGTATTTTAACCGTCTCCTGCCCGATCAGGCGCGATCCATCGTCAGCACCATGCGGAATTTGGCCTGTCCGCTGCGCATCTTTTCCCAGGCCTCCTGTGCCTGGGCAAGGGGCCGGGTTTCTATTCTGGCGCGCACATCCGCCAGCAGGCTGAAATCCAGCGCCTTTTCCAGCTCAATGGGCGTGCCGGTAATAGCGCCGTTGACCGACAGCTCCCTGCCGACCAGCAAACCCGGCATTAACGCCAGCGGCTCCTTACCCACGCCAACCACCATCAGCCTGCCCTGGGGCGCCAGCGCCGGTAATAACGCCGAGACGGCCTGGCTATCGGTAATGGTCGACAAAATCACCTGCGCCCCCCCGAGGGATTTGATCGCCGCGGCGGCATCGTGGCGGTGGATATCAATATAGTGGTGCGCTCCCAGGGCCATGACGTCATCCGCGATGTCGTCCCCCCGGCCAACGGCGACGACGCGAAAGCCCATCTTGCGGGCGTATTGCAACGCAAGATGGCCTAAGCCGCCCACACCCTGAATCACTACGGTATCCCCGGCCCGGGCGTGGGATTTTCTCAGGGCATTGAAGGTCGCAATACCGGCACAGAGGAGCGGCGCGGCCTCCACAGAGGTAAGGTCATCCGGAATAGTGACCAGCCCCGTTGCACGCGCCAGCATATACTCGGCATAACCTCCGTCATGCGAGCTGCCCGTCACGGGCTGATTCTGACAGAGGTTAAAATGCCCCAGTCGGCACTGCTCGCAGGCATGACAGTGTCCGCCCAGGCGCCCCACCCCTACGCGCTGGCCCGGTTTCAGGTACGCGGGCAGAGCATCAGAGACCCTGACAATGGTGCCAACCACCTCATGCCCCGGCACGCGCGGATAGTCCACGCCCTTTTCCAGCCCCTCAATCACGCCCGAATCCGCGCCGCAAACTCCGCAGGCTTCCACTTTGATGAGCACCTCTCCCGGGCAGGGTGTCGGTAGGGGTTTCTCCACCCTTTCCAGTTGTCCCGGCCGGGTGACCTGCATGGCTGTGTAGGTGTTAGTCATGTTTTAACTCCGATTCAGGATGCGTTTAACGCCTTCTTCGGCAGCCTCTATGGCTCCCGCGATATAGCCCGGAAAATCATGCGACCACTCGCTGGCGATGCCCGTGACGACGCGGCTCCACCGTCCTTCTGTCGGCCAGGCCGGAGGGACGGCGTGACCCGCCGGTAAGGTCAGATCGCGCGACGTCGCGGTAAACGGATCTCCAGCCCAGTCTTTCAGATATTCAGCCCGCGGAAAGGCGGCCTCCACACCAAACAGGCGCACCAGCTGCGCTTTACACAGCTTTTGTAACTGCTCCTCGCCCAGCGCCTGACGAGCGGCGAACGGCACGCCGATGAAGCCAAACAAGGCAAACATCTCATCAGGCTCAGAGACATCATGTATCTCAACCATGGGGCCAGCGCTGCTGCGGGCCTCACCGGATAAGCCATTGTTCTTCCAGAAGCCATGGTCATAGAGCGCCACATATTTTGCATGTGGCGCCATCCAGGTCCCGGTGTTGCGCCAGGCCTGCAGCAGCGGCGACGGTAATGCAGGTAAAAAGGCGATCGCCGAGGCCAGCATTGGCGGCAGGGCTAACAACAGATGATCGCCCTGCACTGACACGTACTGCTTATCCGCGGCCAAACAGGTCACCGCAATCTGCTCGTCACGCTGTTCCGCCTGCGTGGCCTGCATGCCGGTCATGATCCGCACAGGCTCAATCTGCTGCTTCAGGGCAGCGATAAGACGAGACATCCCGCCGCGCGCCCGCGCCGCCGCCGAGGAAGAGACAAATCCGGGATGGCGCGACGGCGTATTGTCCCCGCGTTCGAAGAGCATATCGCCTGTCTCCTGGTGGACAAAAATATCGATGCCCAGCCTGGCGAGTAGCTGATTAAGCGCCGGCTGGATCCCCGGCCAAATCCAGGTAGCCCCCAAATCTGCCTGCGAACCCGGGGCCTGCACAATCCGCCCTCCGACGCGTTCCCGCCCTTCGAGAAGCAGGTAATCCACTCCGGCTTGCTCCAGCAGGTATGCCGCGTATAGCCCACTTAATCCCGCCCCTACAATTACCACCCGGGTCTTGATCATGATTGGGGTTCCTGTGCGGGCGCGAGATGGCCGGTTTTGAGGTAGACGAGGGTGTTTTCTTTCTCAGCAATAAACGCCATGCGCTGACCCGATGGGATGCGGATCCAGCTTCCCTGTTCATGAATGCTGTTGGCTTCAATCAGGCTGCCTTCAACGATCAGCAGCTCCGCGCCGCCCGGCAGAGTGGATTCAACTAACAGCGCCCCGGCCCGCAGCCGTAACAGACAGACGTTCTCCTGCGCATTACTGAACAGGGGACACACCTGATGTTCATCGCGCGTTAACCAGTTTGCCGGGTCGCAGGTATTGACGCGCAACGGCAGTTTCTCGCTCTCCGCCATTTGCCCGAGCTTAACAAACAGTAATGTCCCCCCGGTGCTATAAGGCTGATGGGCAGATCCGGGTGGGTTGCGCAGATACCAACCGACGGGATAATGCAGCCCGCCTTCGGAAAATTGCCCGGCCAGCACCAGAATCTCTTCGCCGCCCGGATGACAATGGGAGGGAAAGGCGCTATCGGGAAGATAGCGAACCAGACTGGTTGCACGTGCCTGCTCCGCCCCAATGCGATCCAGCATCACACGATCAACCCCGGGCTGCGGCGAAGGGATCCAACGGTACCGATCGCGGGTGACGGTGACGCGCCGGGTAAAATCGTGATTAATTAACATGTGGCGTTCCTGCAAAAGGGAAAAGCGACTTCAGGAAGAAGCCGCCGTACTGAGGTTATTTTGGCAACGAATCGAAAGCATCGAGCGCACGGGAGGAGTAAACCAGCGCCGCACCGGTGTTCAGCGTGATCGCCACACCTAAGGCTTCCGCAATCTCTTCACGCGTCGCACCGTGCTTTGCCGCGGCTTCAGCATGCACCGACAGACAGCCATCACAGCGGGTCGTGACGGCGACAGCCAGCGCAATCAGCTCATGCGTTTTGGCATCCAGATGCCCGGTCGCTGCCGCGCCGTTTTGCATCTTATCGATACCCTGCATCACGTCGGGTTGCAGACCTGCAAATTTCCCGATAGCGGCACGCAGCTCTTTACGCATTTCAGTCCAGTTCAAAAACACACACATCCCCTTTTAGAAGTGAGTCATCAGGCCAGGGTGTAGATACGTACATCCGGCGCACTGTTGAGATAAGGTTTCAATGCTTCAACGACATCCGCGGTGAACAGCTGAGAGCCGAGATAGGCTTCGGCCTGTTTTGCCGTGTCGAAACCATGCAGCACCTGTACATCTTCCGTGCGCACCAGCAGCTCTTTAGAAACCGCACCCTCAATGGTTTCCAGGAAAGGCGCTTTATACTTCTGATACACCGCGGCGGCGGCGGCACGATTCTGTTCGCTGATATCGAGGGTGATTTGCAAATAAGCCATTGTTAACTCCTTTACTCTGTTAGTAGAACAAAGAAAAACTTTTCACTTGAAAGCATCGACAGGTTTAAGGACTTAAACGATTTGTTTTGTAAGCCTTACCGTTTCTGCATTATCTTTAGCATCGCTCTCATGAACAAATGAGATAATCTTGGCTTTATGAAAAGGTTTTCTATCTGATATGAAGTTGCCGGTTCACCTCAATGCACTGCGGGCTTTTGAAGCCAGCGCGCGCCATCAAAGCTTTTCCCTGGCTGCGGAAGAGCTCAATGTCACTCCTGCTGCGGTCGGTCAGCTTGTGCGTTCCCTGGAAGAAGTAGTGGGCTATCCGCTCTTTCATCGCAGCCACAACCGACGCGCCGCGCTGGTGCTGACGGAGCCCGCGCAGCGTGCGCTCCCGGATATTCGTATGGGATTTCAGAACCTGAACCTGGGGATGACCCTGCTGCGCGAAGGTGCCACCCATGGCATTCTCAATGTCACCATCAGCCCGGCCTTTGCCGCCAAGTGGCTATTGCCGCGTATTGAAGATTTTCAGCAGCGCTGGCCCGATATCGACGTGCGTCTGGAAACCAGCCTGAAGCTGCTGGATTTCACCGCGCTGGGGATGGATGTCGGTATTCGCTACGGACTGGGGCAGTGGGAGGGATTACAGGCAGAACTGTTAATGTCGGAAGAGGTTTTTCCGGTGTGTGCCCCCGCCATGATGGCGGACAACCCGGCCATAAACTGCCTGACGGGCATCACGGGGCAGACGCTGATCCACGACCTGTCGATGGAACAGCACAACGATTTTATTACCTGGGATCTGTGGTTGCGCCGCTTCAACGTGCAGGCCATGGCCCGTAAGCCCGGCCTGCGTATCAACAGCTCAGCCGCCGTATTACAGGCGGCCGTGGAAGGTCATGGTGTGGCGCTGGCGCGCAGCATTATGGTGGATGAGGATCTGAAAAGCGGCAGGCTTATCCGCCTGTGCCCCGAGGTGTCGCTTACCAGCCCGCTGGCCTATTACCTGGTCTATCGCCCGGGCTGCGACAGCCTGCCGAAGATCGCCCACTTCCGGGAGTGGATGATTGAGCAGGCCAGGCTGTTTAACGCTGCGCAATAAGGTGCAGAAAATTCAGAGCGTCATCATCATTTCATGCCACGCCATTCCGCCGTGATCGGACGCCGAGGGCTTGATATAGCGGTAGCCAAAATGGGCGTACAGATCGACGTGTCGATCTTTACACATCAGGTGGATCGTCTTTTTGTTCATCGCCTTCATGCGTGACACGAACTCACGCATCAGCAGTGACGAGTAGCCTTTCCCCTGAAAATCCGGATGAACCACCACGGACATGATCACCGCGTTTGGCGCATCCGGATCGTGGCCCACCAGCTCTTTAAACGCTTCATCGGACATCACCACTTCCCCTGCACAGCCCGCATTAATGAATCCGATGACGTTGCCCGCCAGCTCTATACAGAGGAAGCCTTCCGGGTAGCGGTTAATGCGGGTGGCAATTTTCTCACGCGTTGCCGCTTCATCCCCTTCGTAGGATGTGATTTCAATGTCATAGCAACGATCAACGTCAGCTGGGGTTGCCTGGCGGAATACCGGGGTGGTCATATTATTGCCTCTTCATCATGTTGTGGGCGACAGGTTACCTTTTTTCTGACAACCGCTAAATCCCCCCCAAACTGCGGGCCGAGCGGCAACGTAATCACACCGCTCTCCGCCCCAGTGGCTATACCGCTTGAAGGCGAAAAATCTACGCCCCGTTCCGCCAGGATCGTCATGACCTGTTCAAACTCCGCGGGCCCGACGGGCCGGGGCTGCCAGAACGTCTGCTGATTATCAAGCAACACCGGATGCAAGCAGAGCTTCGGCTGTTCGCCGCCCACCTGTAGCCGCACGATAAAGCCGTAAGGGGGAACGTTGCGCTGGCGGTATTCGCCATTGCTGTTAAACACGCCATTACCGATGCTGTAGACCACCCACGCATCGCCCAAACGCTCAATCTCGCCCAGCATATGCGGCCCGGTACCGATGATCAGATCTGCCCCTGCACGCGTCAGCCTTTTTGCCAGCGCTCGCTGTTGTTCACCCGTCCAGCGATAATCCATGCCCCAGTGAGCAAGCACGATGGTTGTCGCCGGATTATCACGCGCTTTTTCTGCACGCAGTTGCTCAATCAATTCGCCGCTGATGCAGGCCGCGCCCGCCCGACGCGGCTGCGCATAAAACGCGCAATCCTGCTCCATATACAGCCGGAACCAGTACGCGCTATAAAATTTAAACACTTTCCCGCCAACCGAGATCACCAGCGGCGCGCTCGCCTGGCGAGCATTTAGACCGCTGCCAAAGCTGACGATATCCTGCTGGCGGAACGCGGCCAGGGTCTGTTTCAGCCCTGCTTCGCCGGCATCCATACTGTGATTATTCGCCAGCGCCACCGCATCCACGCCTGCACGTCGTAGTGCTGCCGCAGAGCGTTCAGGATCGCCGATCAGGCAGAAGGGTTTGCGCCCCTGCAGGCTCTGTGTGGTGGCTGTCCCCAGCGCGGCTTCGAAATTAGCAATAGTGTAATCGCTTCGGGCGATCAGCGGACGAAGCCCCTGAAAGGAGTAATCGTAGCCATGGTGCTGGAGCGCATCATCAATCCCCTTCTGCTGGCGCTGTCGGGTATACCACTCGCCATAGTAGGTATCGCCAATGAGGGTAAAAACTGCCGCCTTTTTATCCAGCGAGACCGTTCTGTCATCCCGTTCTTCGGTGATGGATGTCTCTGTGCCTTCCGCCTGCGCCAGCAATTTATCAAGCTGATAATCCAGATGGAACGCATCGCTGGCACCCGCCACGCAGGCGAGCCAGACCTGCTTTCCGATACGCTGGATCGCAAACCCCCAGCGCGGAGAGCCGCCAGAGGTATAGCTGTAACCGGCACGACCATCCATCTGCATATTGGTCGTTTTACGGTACAGTTTGTCGCCAAAGGTCATTTCACTTTCAGCAAACCAGTGCAGGAGATGGGGATAATGCTGATAGAAATGGCGGATCATCAGAGCGATATCCTGCAGGGTCGTGCACTGCCCGTCGCGCAGACGCCCCGAGACGCTGTGCAGTCGGGTCCGGGTCATTCCTATGGCATCAGCCTGTTTCTGGATCCCTTCTCGCGCCGTCTGGTTATCACCAAACAGATACTCACCAAGATTAATCGCCGCGTCGCAGGCATTCTCAATCAGCATGGCCTGCACCAGCGACTTCACCGTCAGGCTGTCACCCTTTTTCAGACCCAGTGACGGCCCCTGCTGTAGCACCTCTGACGCAATTTCCCGGACCGGGACTCTCTCCACCAGCGCGAGTTTTCCCTCCTGCAACCGTTGAGCGCACAGCAAGGCCAGCAGCAGTTGACTCAGATGCCGGGGGGTTAGCGTATCCTCCTCATGCCGGGCTACGGGCGTCTCGCCCGTTGAAAGATTAACCAGCAGGGTAGCGCAGCTCTGTACCGGCCGTGGCGCCTGAGTCTGCTCGTGCAGTAATTTCACGACCTCACCAAAATCCGATTCATAGGGATCGCCTTTGACCAGCACGATATCCCCCTCACGCAGCGTCTTCAGCACAGACTCCACCATGGCGCCAGCCTGCATAAAATGCCCACCCGCCCGCGCGGGTGGCAGGATTTCATGGAGATAACGCATCTCCTCGCCATGAACAAAGACCTGGTGAAAACCGGCGGCTAACAGCGGTTCCGCCAGCGAACGGTGAACTTCCTCTGCTTTATCGTTCAGGTTGATAATGCGTGCCAGCACCGCAATTAAGCGCCGCCCTTTTTCCGCAGCCTGGCGCGAGGCAAAATCGAACGCATTGAGCATCGACAGGTATTCTGCGCTGTAGCTGTCATCAATCAACGTTACGCTGCCGCCTGCGGGAACGGGAAGCGACGAGATCTGCATTTTCCGGCGGTGATTACGAAATGCAGCAAGCTGTTTGCCGATTTGCGCGGCCTCCAGTCCCAATAGCCTTGCCGCTATCATTACCGCCACCGAGTTTGTTGCAATCCCCTTCCCCGGCTCATCGAGACGATAACGGATCGTTTCGCCCTGTAGGTAGATGCCGATATCAGACCCCTTCATATCCGACACAAACCAGGTCACGGGCACATCTGCCAGCGGGTGAAAGCCGTAGCTGATAACGTTCGCGCCATAGCGCACCGCATCCTGATGCACCTGTTCATATTCCGCGATATCACGATTCACAATGGCATAGCCGCCAGGAATTATGCCGTTACAGACCCGGGCCTTATGCCGGGCAATATCCTGGAGCGTGCGGTTATTTTCACGCACCTGAGTGATACCCACTTCCGTGATAATACAGATATGCGGTTTTATACGCAGACCCACGCCACCATTGCGCATCCACAATGCAGAAATAGCGGCCTCAATCACCACATAGTCAGGGTTAACGCCTGCGCGTGCCAGCGTCAGCGAAACACCCGTGCGCGAGTTATTATTGCCTTGCGTCGTCACGACCGATCCCGCAGAAGAGAGCACGGCGCTGAGCATGTCTTTGGTTGAGGATTTACCGACGGTGCCGGTTATCGCGACGGCTTTTCCATTAAACCTGCGCCGCGCTTCGGTCCCCAGTGAAATAAGCGCCTCATACGAATCCTCAACCAGAAACTGCGGAAAATCGGGCGGCAATTCGGGAATATAGCGTTGCACTACTGCGCCACAATAATTCGCATAGTGCTTTTTCAGATAATCATGGGTATCGGACCATCTGGCGTAAATTCCGGTATTACCGGTTCCTCTTAGCCAGGTATCGACATCCATGGCAACAAAGAGACGGGGAACGCCTCTGCCACGATCGGATGAAAAAATGGCAATATCCTCCGCGTGCCACCCCGCCGTGGTAGATACAAGCCATTGTCCTTTCAACAAATTTTCGAAATCAGCTGCCGTCCATCCTGCATGATTGTTCACTGATATATATCCCTTATTATTAAATAACGACATCCCTGTTAATTTGCTATTAACGTTGGTGTTGCTCATTATTTTTGCGCCAACCAACGGAAATATTTTCTACAGTAGACATGACGATGGGGGCAATCAAGTTGCGGGGGAACGGCGACTGTTTATTGAATAACCACTTCAGATGTAAGTGTTTATAGTGATTCAGAATATCTTTTTTGTAAGAATTTTCGGACCTGACAGAAAAGGCGGGAAATATCCCGCCGCACCGGGTGTAATAATCGCCGTGTTATACACCTGAATGTATTTCACGGAGAGCCGTCCTGTTAATCCGCCGATTTGACGATATAGGTCACCACGCCAAAGATATCGAGCGAATCTTCGCTGCCTACGACGATGGGCGAATAGGCGCTGTTCATCGGGTTAAGCTGCACCCGGGGTCTGAGCTGGAGGCGCTTTACCGTAAACTCCCCCTCCACCGCCGCGATGACAATATCCCCGTGCTGCGCCGTTCTGGCGCTGTCGACAATCAGCAGATCGCCGTCGCCGATCCCGGCATCAACCATTGAATCCCCCGCCGCTTTCACGAAATAGGTCGAGCTGGGGTGCTGGATCAGCAATTTGTTCAGGTCGATACGCTGTTCCACGTAGTCCTGCGCCGGGCTGGGAAAGCCGCACTGTACGACCTCGCCGAAAAGGGGTAGCGCGATCACCTCGCGCAATGCTGCAAGTTGGTAAAACACCATGATTCGTTCCTCGAATACTGTTTTTATATACAGTAGTCGTAGCGAGGAGCGCAGGCAAGTCACGGTGCAGCAGCGGCTGTTTATTGCTTAACCGCTTCGCTTATAAGTGATTAATGTGTTTGAGAATATTGATTTTGTAAATATTTCAGGGCGTTGCATGGACGGCTCCCTCTCTCTTGCGGGAGAGGGGAAACGCCGGGCGGCACTGCGTTTGCCCGGCCTACGTGCTCCTCAGTTAATCAACGCATCAATCGCCACGCGCCCGTCCGGCGTTTGCAGCCAGCGCGGCGCGTTGAGCGTATCGGCGTAGAAGTTCACCAGCTCATACAGCAGCCCTTCTATCACGCGCGCCATCTCCGGCGGCAGAACGTTGCCGATCAACAGCTGCGTGAGGGTCTGACAATACAGGCCAAGCTGGTCGCTTTCCGGTTCGAATGCAGGCAGGCGCGAGGGCAGATCGTTAAGGGTAAAGCGGCCCACCAGGTGCGGCGGGATAGGCTCGTTGAGCGTTGGTTGCAATAACGCGAGACAGGCAGAAAGTCGGGCGCAGAGCGCCAGCTTTTCAGCGGGATCGTCGCTTTCCAGCAGGGTATGGGCAAAGCGTTCGCAGTGGTTCGCCAGCTCGGTGAAGTCGGTGTTATGGGAGAACGGTGTGGTGAATAAAGCGTGATCAAGAGTTGGGGTTGTAGCCATAGTGGCAATCTCCGATTAAGTAATGTCATCGATAAAATTTGCCAGGGTTCCAATCCCGACGCCTGATTTTGCAGGCGCAACCGGAAGATACTGCGCAGAGTACGAAGCGACAAGCCTACAAAATCATTTCCGGAAAGCGCCTCGCAAAAAATTGTAACGCAACGAAGAAAACCCAGATTAATAAAATAATTACAGCGACTCCCTGGTCCGGCTGAAAATCGCTGAGGCGTTGACCGCAGGCCGGGGCGAGGCGCATGGATGCGCCGAGAGGGCGTGACCTACATGGATGTAGGATCACGCCCGACCCGATAGCCGGAGGGAATAAGCCGAGGGCACCGCGAAGCGGCGATTTTCTTTGCCGGGAGCCGGGGTAGCCAGGGGGGAGGCGGCGAGCCCCCCTGGCACGTTCACGGGTTCGGGCGTATCAGAGAAGCAAGGAACGTGAAGTGAACGGAACCACCTCCGCCGCCGCATGTTCCCCGTCACCCTAACCCTAATCCTCAATGGAGAGGGAACGGTTCGTGCAAATCTTCTACCTTCACCGGGCATATTTTCGCGAGCCGATCACACACAAAATCACCCCCAATGTAATCACCATCATCAACGGACTCACCCGCTCATGCAGCAGCGTGGCGGACAGCGCCAGCCCCAGAAACGGCTGCAACAGCTGCAACTGCCCGACGGCGGCGATCCCACCCCGGGCCAACCCTTTGTACCAGAAGATAAACCCGATCAGCATACTGAACAGCGACACATAGCCGAGCGCGCTCCAGGCCGGAAAACCGATGCCGCTGAAGGATGCCGGCATCGTCAGCAGAGAGGCCAGCACCATAAAAGGCAGCGCCAGGATCAGCGCCCAGCTGATCACCTGCCAGCCGCCTGACTCGCGGGTAAGCGCGGCTCCCTCCGCATAGCCCAGGCCGCAGACGATCACCGCCGCGAGCATCAGCAGATCGCCCGTCAGGGAGAGCGCGGCACCTTGCGAAAGCGCAAACCCCATCACCAGCAGGCTGCCGAGCGCCGAGAAGATCCAGAAGGCCCGGGCCGGACGCTCCTTGCCGCGCAGCACCGCGAAAATAGCGGTCATCAGCGGCAGCAGCCCAAGGAACACAATCGAATGGGCGGCGGTGACGTGCTGCAATGCCAGCGCTGTCAGCAGCGGAAAGCCGACCACCACGCCCAGCGAGACCATCATCAGCGGCACAATCCGGGCGGCTGGCGGGCGTTTTTCCCGCGATACGAGGATCAGCATCAGGGCCAGCACCCCGGCAAGAGAGGCCCGGGCAAAGGTCAGGAAAAAGGGATCAAAGTCCTGCACCGCAACCCGCGTGGCGGGCAAGGAGCCGCTGAAAATCACTACCCCCAGCAGGCCGTTAAGCCAGCCTGACAGCGCGTTTTTATCTACCGCCATATTCATTACCCTTACCTTCCCAGTCTTGAGCCTCTGTTGAGCGGATGGTAGTCTCGCCAATCTAATACAATCAAATTATTGTCATGGATACATTCGATGAAAGCCCGCTACAAAGGGATCGTGGATCGCTACGCTGCGTTGATTCGGACTACCCAGATCCCGGCAGGCACCCGCCTGCCCACCCACCGCACGCTCGCCACCCGGGAGCATATCTCCCTTGCCACCGCGACGCGGGTCTATGCTGAGCTGGAGAAGATGGGGCTGGTCAGCGGCGAAACCGGACGCGGAACCTTCGTCAGAGAGATCCTGTTGCCCTCGGGCCAGGGGATCGATCAGCAGGCGATCGCCACCGATGTGCTGGATCTGAACTTCAACTATCCCGCCCTGCCGGGCCAGGGGGAGCTGCTGCGCGAGGCGCTCCGGCAGGTCGCCGCCGGAGGCGATATCGAATCACACCTGCGCTATCAGCCGCATGCCGGCAGGCAGATCGAGCGGGAGATCGTCGCCGCCCACCTTGCAGGGCCACATTTTCAACCCTCTGCGGATAATGTGCTGATCGTGAACGGGGCCCAGCATGGCCTGACTGTCGCAGTGATGGGGCTGCTTAGGCCCGGTGACGTGGTGGCGGTGGACGCTCTCACCTATCCCGGCTTTAAGGCCCTGGCGGCGCTCTATCATCTGGAGCTTCTCGCCATCCCCTGCACGGAAACCGGCCCGGATCTGGCGGCGTTACGCCAGCTCTGCCAGCGGCGTCACGTGCGGGCGGTGTACACCATGCCCACCCTGCACAACCCGCTGGGCTGGGTGCTGAACCATGAGCAGCGCAGAACCCTGGCGGATATTGCCCGGCAGCACGACCTGCTGATCGTCGAAGACACCGCTTACGGGTGGCTGATCCGCCGTCCACCGCCGCCCGTCGCCAGCTTTGCCCCGGAACGCACGGTGTATGTCACCGGCTTTTCAAAAAATGTGGCGACCGGTCTGCGGGTCGGGGCGGTGATCTGCCCGCCGGATCTGCGCCCGGCCCTCGAGAGGGCCATCCGGGCCACCACCTGGAATACGCCATCGGTAATGACCGCCATGGTCTGTCACTGGATCCAGGACGGCACCGTGTCCCGCTTTGAAACGCTGAAAAGACGCGACGCCCGGCAGCGGCAAACCGTTCTGAAAGCGGTGCTGGGGGATCTGCCCTGCATTACCCATCCCGATTCGTATTTTGCATGGCTGCCGCTTGCGGACGAGGCCAGAGCCGATCGGGTCGTGAAGGCGCTGATGGACAACCATATCTCCGTCTCGACCGCGGAGCCGTTTTCAACCTCCGGCACGGTGCCGCAGGCGATCCGCATCGCCCTTGGGTCGGTGACGATCAAAAATTTACGTCACGCGCTCTTGCAGGTCAGAGCGGCGGTGGAGCTGGAGCAGAGTCGTTAAGCCGGATTGCTTCTTAAGACTCGTCTTAATTTACCCGGGAAAGTCATTTTTTCTGGCGCTTGATCACAGTAAATATCTCCCCTGAAATAATTCGGACCACATGTAACTTTTGCTAACTTATTTATTCGCGTCGATATATTCTCCATCACCTGCAAAAATGCCTAAAATATATTCAGACGGAGCACAAAAACGCGCCGAAAGGCTTATTGAAGTTTCTGCCGTTCTGTCTACATTTATTTCTGCACACATTTGAAGAGGTTAATTTCCTCTCAGTAAATATTCTCAACGAAACACTGGAGACATGTTATGACTAAACATCGAGGCGGTTCCGGCAATTTCGCAGAAGACCGGGAACGTGCATCCCAGGCGGGCCGCAAAGGTGGACAGAGCAGCGGCGGGAATTTTAAAAATGACCCGCAGCGCGCATCTGAAGCGGGAAAAAAAGGTGGACAGAATAGCCGGGGCGGCGGCCGCAAACCAGCGGCATAAGCTCCAAAATATATTCTCTCTCTGACCCATTTTTGTCAGACAATATATTTGAAACGGCGAGAAAGGTATAAATACCTGACCTTTAACAGGCAGTTCGATGAATTATGCGGAGGTTATATGCTGCATTTGAGAAGAAGAGTTCGCAACGCACGTAATAATCATCGCACCAGTGATGATGTCGGCTGGATAATTCCGGGTGACGCTGAGCGTACCCGTTCACCGGATAGCGGCCCGGCACTCCAGCTCAGAAGAGACAATGACGCCAGCAGTGAGGTGAGGCTCAGCCAGCGTCAGTCGTATCTGGTCAACGCCATGGCGAACCGCGATCTGAAGTAAACAGCTGTTAAGTGATGTAAAACGTGTTGTGCTTTGTTATTCGCCCGGCCTTCCCCGCCGGGCTTTTTTATGCCCGCAGCGGCAGCCCGGCACTCTCTCTGGCGCGCAGCACCGTCAGGAGGGTAATCAGCGCCGCCGCCATCACATACAGCGCTGGCGAGAGCGGATTACCGGTCACGATCGGCAGCCAGGCCAGCAACCACGGCGTCACTCCGCCAAAGAACGCCACCGCAAGGTTATAGGCAATCGCCATGCTGCCATAGCGGACCCGGGTCGGAAACAGCTCCGCCATCGCCGCATTGCTGGCGCCGTCAAAGGCGGCGATGCACAGCCCCACCAGCAGCAACCCCAGCACCGCAGGGAACACCGCCCCACTTGCCATCAGCTTCATGGCCGGCCAGGCGACGAGGATCAACCCAAGGCATCCCGCCAGCATCAGCGGTTTACGGCCCAGCCGGTCCGACAGGTAGCCCATAAAAGGCACCAGCACAGCGACGGTCAACAGCCCGAGGGTGGTGATGGTATAGGCATCCAGCGCCGGGTAGTGCAGCGTCGCCACCAGCCAGGCAGGAATAAAGGTTTGCAGCATCCAGTGCACCACCGCCTTGATCGCCACAAACCCGATGCAAAAGCCCAGCGCCCGCTTGCCGGTGGTCACGGCCCTGTGCAGCGGCGCAGCTTCCGTTTGATGGCTGTTCAGCAGCGCCTGAAATTCAGGGGAGTCCTGAAGATTGTTGCGCAGATACAGGCCAATCCAGCCCAGCGGCCCGGCTAACAGAAACGGAATGCGCCAGCCCCAGTCGTTCATCGCCGCCTCCCCCAGCCCCGCGGTCAACAGCAGCACCAGGCCCGATCCGGCGACAAAAGCCATAAAGCCGAAGCTGTCTGTCCAGCAGGTGAAGTAGCCCCGGCGGTCAGCGGGGGCATACTCGGCCAGAAAAGTGGTGGCACCTGCGCTTTCTCCCCCGGCGGCAAACCCCTGGATCATCCGCACCAGCACCAGCAGGCCCGTGGCGAGCAGCCCGGCCTGCGCGTAGGTGGGCAGTAACCCGATGGTAAAGGTAGCGCCGGAGGTCAGCAGGATCACGGTAGCCAGCACCTTGCGCCGCCCAATCCTGTCTCCGAGGGATCCAAACCACAGCCCGCCGAGCGGACGTATCACAAACCCGGCACCAAACACCGCGAACGAGGAGAGCAGCGCCGACGCCGGGTTGTCGGTATGGAAGAACTGCGTGCCAATAATGGTCGCCATCGTACCGTAGAGCCCGAAATCGAACCATTCGACAAAATGACCGATGCCGGTGGCGAGCAGCACCTTACGCAGTTGAGGGGGCACAGGCTGCTCTTAACGCTTTTTCGGCATCATGCGCAGCAGGGTGTTGTCTTTCCAGAAGTAGTGATGAAGCAGCGCGGCAAAGGCGTGAATGCCGATAATAAAGTAACCCAGGTTCGCCAGGGTGACGTGCCAGGCTTTCAGCGTGTCCACCAGGTCGAAATTGCCCTCGGCGGCGTGGGGCATCCCCAGGCCAAAGGCAAACCAGATATTGCCCCGGTTATACATCATCACCAGGCCAATCAGCGGCAGGGCAATAAACAGCAGATAGATGGCAAGGTGGCCCAGATGGGATAAGCCGATATACATCGGTTTTGGCTTAGGCACGATCGGCGGCGCGGGGTACTTAAGACGCACCAGCAGGCGCGCCACCATCAACACCAGAATAGAGATACCGCAGGAGACGTGGATCATGTTGATCAGCGGGCGGTCGCTGCGGGGGAAAAAGCCGCGAAACTCCATGGCACAGTAGGCCACGATCACCAGCAGAAAAACCAGCCAGTGAATTGCAATTTGCAGGCCGGTGTATTTATTACGCATAGTCTTTCCTGATAAAGGCTAATAAAAAGGTAAAATAACCAGCTTCAGTTAAAAATTCATTAACTTTTGTCCCCGCGTTTTCAAAAACTTCCGCGCAGATGAGGCATCTTCAATTGCCTCGCTGGGCTTCCTGGTCTATTCCTGGATGAGTTCAACGTCCCGTACATCATTCAGGAGAACATCATGAGTAAGATTGGCATTAACGGATTTGGTCGTATTGGCCGACTGGTTCTTCGTCGGTTACTGGAAACTCAGGACAGTAATAGCGTCGTGGCGATTAACGATTTAACGTCACCGAAAGTGCTGGCCTACCTGCTAAAACACGACTCCAACTACGGCCCCTTCCCGTGGAGCGTGGACTTTACGGAAGACTCCCTGATCGTCGACGGAAAATCCATTTCGGTGTATGCCGAAAAAGAGGCGAAACACATTCCGTGGAAAGCCGCCGGGGTGGATCTGGTGGTGGAGTGCACCGGGTTCTACACCTCGCAGGAGAAGTCGCAGGCGCATCTGGACGCCGGAGCGAAAAAAGTGCTGATCTCCGCCCCGGCCGGGGAGATGAAAACCATCGTCTTTAACGTCAATGACGACACCATCGACGCCAGCGACACCATTATCTCCGTCGCCTCCTGCACCACCAACTGCCTGGCACCGCTGGCGAAGGTACTGCACGACGCCTTTGGCATCCGGGCGGGCACCATGACCACCATCCACGCCTATACCGGCACCCAGGCGCTGGTGGATGGCCCGCGCGGCAAAGATCTGCGCGCCTCGCGTGCCGCAGCGGAAAACATCATCCCGCACACCACCGGCGCGGCGAAGGCCATCGGGCTGGTGATCCCTGAACTGAGCGGCAAGCTGAAGGGCCATGCCCAGCGCGTGCCGGTCAAAACCGGCTCCGTAACCGAGCTGGTCTCGATTCTGGAGAAAAAAGTGAGCGTGGATGAGATCCACCAGGCGCTGAAAAAGGCCACCGAGGGCAATGAGTCCTTTGGCTATACCGACGAAGAGATTGTCTCGTCGGATGTGATTGGCTCGCACTTTGGTTCGGTCTTCGACGCCACCCAGACGGAAGTCACCGACGCGGGCGACGTCCAGCTGGTGAAAACGGTGGCCTGGTACGATAACGAATACGGGTTTGTCACCCAGCTGGTGCGGACTTTAGATAAATTCGCTGCCCTGTAAACACGCCGCGGACAGCCCTGCTGTCCGCATCCTGTGAGTCGGTGCTGGTTTTCATTTTGTTAACCCTGATATAACAAAGGCTTTCCAGAGAGGGAGCTTTATCATGGAAGCACTGAGCCGCGACACATTAGAACAACAGATGGCGCAAGCCGTGGGCCGTTCGGCCACCTTTACCATCTGGCCCGATAATGAAGCCCCTGGCGCACGCACCAGCGACGCCGTTTTTACCCCTGAGCCCCGCCATACCGGGACCTCCGACTACGATCGCGCCGTCACCGGCATCCGCGCGCCGGAGATCGCCGTGTATGCCCCTGCCCGCCCTAACGGCGTGGGTATTCTGGTGGCGCCCGGCGGCTCCTATCGCCGCGTGGTGCTGGATAAAGAGGGCAGCGCGCTGGCCGCGTTCTTTAATGCCCGCGGTTATACCCTGTTTGTGATGACCTACCGCATGCCGGGAGATGGTCATGAAGAGGGGGCCGACGCGCCGCTGGCCGACGTGCAGCGGGCGATGCGCGTGATCCGCGCCGGGGCAGCGGAGTGGAAGCTGGATCCGGCCCGCATTGGAGTACTGGGTTTCTCTGCGGGTGGGCACGTGGCGGCGAGCCTCGGCACCCGGCACGATGAAGCGGTCTATGCCCCGGTGGACGCCGCCGACGCGTTCCCTGCCCGTCCGGCCTTTATGGCGCTGGTTTATCCGGTGATCACCATGCGTGACGCGCATCATCATTCGGGTTCGCGCCATGAGCTGATCGGCGATAACCCGACAGAGGCGCAGATTGGTCGCTACTCGCTGGAGGAGCGCGCCACCCGCGACGCCCCGCCAACTTTCCTGCTGCATGCCGCCGACGACCCGGCGGTGAAAGTCGAGAATAGCCTGGCGATGTACAGCGCCCTGCGCCGCCTGGGGGTGCCGGTTGAGATGCATCTCTTTGAGCGTGGAAAACACGGGTTTGGCATCCGCGATGCCCAGGGCCTGCCGGTAGCCGTCTGGCCGGAATTGATGATGAACTGGATTGAAACAAAGGTGTAGCCTGCATCGCCGGGTGGCGGCTTCGCCTTACCCGGCCTACGTCTCCGATGCGGTTATCGGTTTTGTAGGCCGGGTAAGCGCAGCGCCACCCGGCGTTCTTATCAGGACTGCAAATAGACCACCTGGGTCTGCAGGTACTCATGCAGACCGTGTTTGCCATCCGCTCCGCCGATCCCGGATTTACGCCAGCCCGCATGGAAGCCTTGCATCGCTTCAAAGTTCTCGCGGTTGATGTAGGTTTCACCGAACTTAAGCCCTTTGATGGCTTTCATCGCCACGTTCAGATCCCGGGTGTAAATCGACGACGTCAGGCCATAGTCGCTGTCGTTGGCCATCTTCAGCGCCTCTTCCAGGGTGTCAAACACCACCACCGGCAGCACCGGCCCGAAGGTCTCTTCGTGCATGATGGTCATATCCTGACGTACGTCGAGCAGCAGCGTTGGCGGGTAGTAATAGCCTTTCCCCTCTGCCGCCTTACCGCCCAGCACCACTTTTGCCCCCTGCTGCACCGCCAGAGCCACCTTCTGCTCCACGCGCTCCAGCGCCGCAGCGTTGATCAGCGGCCCCATGGCGATGTCGTTGCGCTCGGCCGGGTTGCCAAACTGCACGGCTTTCATCGCTTCGCCCAGACGGTTCACAAAGCGGTCGTAGATGCCCTTCTGCACATACACGCGCTCGGCGCAGTTGCAGACCTGCCCGGTGTTGATTACCCGGGAGTCGACAATCGCTTTTACCGCCAGCTCCAGGTCCGCATCGTCCATCACGATGGCCGGGGCTTTACCGCCCAGTTCCAGGCACACTTTAATGATGTTCTTCGCCGCAGCGGCCATGATCTTCTCGCCTGCGCCCACGCTGCCGGTCATGCTGACCAGCGCCACTTTCGGGTTACCCGCCAGCTCCTGACCTACGGTTTCACCGCGGCCCAGCACCAGGTTAAAGACCCCTTTTGGCAGACCAATCTCGTCAACGATTTTGGCAAAGGCGATAGCGTTGTTCGGGGTGAACTCGCTCGGCTTAATAACGATGGTGTTGCCGGTCAGCAGCGCCGGGCCCAGCTTGCGGGCGATCAGGAAGAACGGGAAGTTCCACGGCAGAATACCGGTGGTCACGCCAAGCGCCCGTTTGAACAGCAGGATGTTTTCGCCCGGACGATCGCTCTGGATAATCTCACCTTCGTAGCGACGCGCCCACTCGGCCATATAGTCGAGATAGTCGGCGGTGAACGCCACTTCCACCTCCGCGAGCTGCTGAATTTTGCCGCCTTCGGCCACGATCAGGGCGCTGATTTCGCTGGCGCGTTCACGAATGCCGGCGGAGATTTTACGCAGCCAGCCCGCGCGCTGGATAGCGGGCAGCGCCTCCCAGTCGGCCTGAGCGCGCTCGGCGGCGTCGATGGCCTTGCGGGCATCTTCAGCGCTGCCGTCGGGAATACGGGAAATGACCTCTTCGGTGGCCGGGTTGATCACATCAATCCAGGCATCACCCTGCCAGGCTACAAACTGTCCATCGATATACATAGGATGTTGTACGGGTACTGTCATGACCTGCTCCTGTAATTGCACTGTTTTTAACAAGTAAAATTATTGTTAAAAACTACAGTTCCCGACCCGTAATCACAGCCTATCGCGCTGTTTTTGTGAGACATCTCATAAAAGAAACGGGTCAGCAGGAGGAAAAAATCACAATTCGACAACAAAGGCTGCCCGTTTGCGGGAAAGTCATCGCAAACGGGCAATGGGTTACAGCAGGGAGCGGCTGACCAGCGCTTCGGTGAGAATGACGTCGTTACGCAGGATCTGCCAGGCGGCCTCCACCTCCGCGGGAATATCAACATGGACGATGAAATCGCGGCCGAGCGGGCCATAGCCATTAATGTCATCGCGTAGGCGCGGAAGTTCACCCAGCACCAGCGACAGATAGCGTTCTACCGGCCACAGCCCCTCGCCGCCGCCGCGGAATACCAGCCCCTCCTCGCTGTTCTGCAGCTGCGGTACGATGCCGGGATGGCTGGTCCATTCCGGGGCATCCGGCTTATCGCGCCACACCCGGGCAAAGGTTGCCATAGTGCGGCGCTGCATGGTCGGATCCTGCACCACAATCCCACGTTTCACCCGCAGCTGATGATGGTGGATCGTCGCGGCGCTGAAACGGGCATTTTCACCGCAGTTGGTGGACTGATCTTCCACCAGCAGGCGCTCGGGCGGAATATGCCAGAACTCCCGGGCGATCTCCGCAAGGATAGTGGCTTCGGCTTTGCCGGTGGTGCGCACTTTGTTGTAGCGCGGGTGTCGCGCAATGGCGGCGTATAAAAAGGTGGTCGAGTGGCCGATACCGCCGCTGATCAGCAGAGGGATGGCAAGCTCCGAGGCCAGCCGACAGGCCGCGTCGATGGAGGGGATCACCGCATTACCGGCCAGCACCACCAGATCCGGCTGCAGCGCGGGCGGATTGTAGGGCAGGTTATCTTCAGCGAGCCAGGCCCCGACGGTATTGACCGCGGCCAGCGTTTTATCGGGCAGAGACGGGAAGATTGTGAGACTCATCGTTACCTCCTTCCAGCAAGTAAGCTCAGAGTAACGCATAGGCTACTGGTTAACAGAGGATCCCTCTGAAATATTTTCGCTCACATTTGCGTAACCTCGCATGATCATATTCACTTGAAACAGACTTTGCGTCAGACGTAGAATCATTAGCCCACTAACTATTCACAAAAACTATAGGTAATTATCGTTATGCGCCTGCCCCAGCGCGACCCCTATGCTCCTCGCGAGTGGCAGCCTCACGAAAAGCCAATGCTGTTAGGCTCCCCGTCCACCCCCCTGCACAGCACCCCGAAGCGCATCGCCTACGGGGTGGTGGGTCTGCTGGTCTGTCTGACCGGGGCGCTGGGCAATGCGATGGTCGCGGCCAACCTGCAAAATTTGCAGGGCACCTTCTCCGCCTGGTCCACCGAGATCGCCTGGCTGCCGGCGGTGTACGTGATGACCAACGTGTCGATCAACCTGCTGCTGGTGAAGTTTCGCCAGCAGTTTGGCCTGCGCGCCTTCACCGAAGGCTTTCTGGTGCTCTATGTGCTGGTGACCTTCTTTCACCTGTTCGTCAACGATCTCAGCTCGGCCCTGATGGTGCGCGCCGCCCACGGGATGGTGGCTGCGGCCCTCAGCTCGCTGGGGATCTACTATCAGATCCAGGCCTGGCCGGCGAAACATCGTCTGAAGGCCCTGACCATCGGCATCACCGGTTCGTCGCTGGCGATCCCCATTGCGCGGCTGTTCTCCACCGAACTGCTGCAGCTGGACGAGTGGCGCGGGCTCTACCTGTTTGAACTGGGCCTGGCGCTGATCTCGCTGGGCTGCGTGATCGCCCTCAAGCTACCCCCTGGTGACCGGCGCAAGGTATTCGAGAAGAAAGATTTCATCACCTTTATCCTGCTGGCCCCGGGAATGGCGCTGCTGTGCGCGGTGCTGTCGCTGGGACGGCTTGACTGGTGGTTTGAAGCGCCGTGGATCGGCTGGTCGCTGGCGGGCTCGCTGGTGCTGATTGTCTCGGCGATTGTGTTTGAACATAACCGCAGCAACCCGCTGCTCAACACCCGCTGGCTCTCCAGCGGCAGCATTGTGCGCCTGGGGCTGATCATGCTGCTGATCCGCATCGTGCTGGCGGAACAGAACACCGGGGTGATCGGCTGGCTGCAGTATGTCGGCCTGCAGAATGAACAGATGACTCATCTGGCGTGGTCGATTTTTGCCGGGATCGTCTGCGGCATCGCCGCCAGCTGCCTGACCATCAAACCGACCAAACTCGCCTGGCCGATTATCACCTCGCTGGTGCTGATGATTATTGCCTCGCTGCTCGACAGCCAGTCCACCAGCCTCACCCGCCCGGATCAGCTGATGCTGAGCCAGTTCCTGCTCGGGTTCGGCAGCGCCTTCTTCCTCGCCCCGGCGATGCTGGCCGGAATTGGCGGCGTGGTTGCCGATCCGCGTAATCTGGTCAGCTTTTCGGTGCTGTTCGGCATGAGCCAGAACATCGGTGGTCTGCTGGGTTCTGCCATTCTGGGCACCTTTCAGACCTGGCGTGAGAAGTACCACTCCGGTCTGCTGGCCGAGCAGCTCACCAGCCTCAATCCGCTGGTGAATGAGCGGTTGCAGATCTACAGCCAGATGTACCGGAGCCAGATTGGCGACAGCGCCCTGCTGAGCACCCAGTCGGCGCTCCAGCTGCAGAACGCCAGCACGCTGGAGGCAAATATTCTCGCTTACAACGATACTTATCTTCTGACGGCTGGCATTGCCACCGCCACGCTGGTCTGGATTATATGGCGCTTGCTGCGGCTGCGCATTACTGCCCGTCTGGCGCTGAAAAAGGCCACCGGCAGTCAATAACGGTTATAAATAATAATGATTAATGTGTTTTATCAGGAGTGGTTATGAGTCAGCAGGATGCCTCCAGAGAGCAGGCCAATACCCGTAATAATCTGCGCGTGGTATCAGTGTTCGCCGCCGCCGCGATCGGCATCGTTGGCGTGCTGGTGATCCTCTACGCCTGGCAGCTGCCGCCCTTTACCCGTCACGTTCAGTTCACCGATAACGCCTACGTGCGCGGCCAGACCACCTTTATCAGCCCGCAGGTCAACGGCTATATCACCGAAGTGAAGGTGCAGGATTTTGAGCAGGTGAAGAAAGGCGACCTGCTGCTGCAGATCGACGACCGTATCTACCGCCAGCGGGTGCACCAGGCTGAAGCCCAGCTGGCGATGAAAATCGCCACCCTGAATAACAACCTGCAACAGCGCAAAAGCGCCGAGGCGGTGATCCAGCGTAACGAGGCGGCGCTGAAAAACGCCCGCGCGCAGAGCCAGAAAACCCAGGCCGACTTAAAACGCGTGAAGGACCTTACCGCCGACGGCTCGCTGTCCATCCGCGAGCGGGATGCCGCCCTGGCGAGCGCCGCTCAGGGCAGCGCCGATATCGATCAGGCCAAAGCCACCCTGGAGATGTCGCGCCAGGATCTGCAAACCGCCATCGTCAACCGCGCCGCGCTGGAGGCCGACGTCGAGAACGCGAAGGCGGCCCTGGAGCTGGCCCAGATCGACCTGCAGAACACCCGCATCGTTGCCCCGCGTGACGGCCAGCTCGGACAGATCGCCGTGCGCTTAGGTGCCTATGTGACGGCCGGAACCCACCTCACTACCCTGGTGCCGCCGCAGCACTGGGTGATCGCCAATATCAAGGAGACCCAGCTGGCGAACCTGCGCGTCGGCCAGCCGGTGAAATTCACCGTCGACGCCCTGAACGACAGAGCCTATGAAGGCCGGGTGCAGAGCATTTCCCCCGCCACCGGGGTGGAGTTCAGCGCCATTACCCCGGATAACGCCACGGGGAACTTCGTCAAGATTGCCCAGCGCATTCCGGTGCGCATCGAGGTGCTGGGCAAGGCGGAGGACGCGGCGCGGCTGCGTCCGGGGATGTCGGTACAGGTGACGATTGATACCCGGGAGGCAGAATGATCCGCCGCCCGCTCACCGCCCTGCTGATTACCGCCCTCCTGAGCGCCTGCCAGTCGGTGGATGTCGCCCCTGCAAAACCGACATTGCAGATCCCCGCCCAGTGGCGGGCCAGCACCGGCCCCGCCAGCCCGGCAGAGCAGCAGTGGTGGCGCAACTTCCACGACAGCCAGCTCAATCACTATGTCGATCAGGCCCTGCGCAACAACAGCGACGTGCTGATCGCCCGGGAGCGGATCAACGAGTATCAGGCCCGGGTGTATGCCAGCGACAGCAACCTGTTTCCGACCCTGGAGGCCGATCTGAATGCCGGTCGCGCCCGGTCCCAGTCGGCGGCCACCGGTTTGCCCACCTATGGCGCACTGTACAAAGGCAGCCTGACCGCCAGCTATGACGTGGACATCTGGGGCGTGAACCGCCGCACCGCCGATGCCGCTCAGGCGACCCTCGAGGCGCAAAAAGCCGCCGCCACCGCGGCAGATCTGACGGTGGCCTCCTCGGTAGCCTCGGGTTATGTCACTCTGCTGGCCCTGGACGAGCAGCTCCGGGTGACGCAGTCGACCCTCAAAGCGCGGGAAGAGGCCTTTAACCTGGCGCAACGGCAGTATCAGACCGGGTACAGCTCGCGTCTGGAGCTGATGCAGTCCGACTCCGAGCTGCGCTCGACGCGGGCGCAGATCCCGCAGGTGCAGAATCAGATAGCCCGTCAGGAGAACGCCCTGACCCTGCTGCTGGGGGGCAACCCCGGGGCCATCGCCCGTAGCGCGGATTTCGACACCCTGACCCCGCTGCGTATCCCGTCGCAGCTGCCCTCATCGCTCCTTAATCGCCGTCCGGATATTGTGCAGGCGGAACGCCAGCTGATCGCCGCCGATGCTACGCTTGCGGCCTCGCGCGCCAGCCTGCTGCCGTCGATCAACCTGACCGCCACCGGATCGATTCAGGATCGCACTCTGCCCGGCCTGCTGGACAACCCGCTGGAGCTGTGGAGCATCGGCGGCAGTATTCTGGCCCCGCTGCTGAACCGTCAGGCGCTGAACGCCCAGGTGGATATCGGCCAGTCGCAGCGTAACCAGGCGCTCTACAGCTATGAAAAAACCGTGCGCAACGCCTTTAAAGAGGTCAACGACAGCCTGGATGCCATCACCCGCTACGGCGAGCAGCTGACCGAGCTGGTGGCGCAGCAGGCGGTCGCCCAGGAGACGCTGCGGATCGCGCAGAACCGCTATAGCAACGGCTATTCGTCCTATCTGGACGTGCTGGACGCCCAGCGCACGCTGTTCTCGGTGCAGACCAGCGTGGTGCAGGCGAAAAATAACCTGCTGCTGGCACAGATCGATCTGTATAAGGCGCTGGGGGGTGGATGGTCTGAAAACATGCCCGGTGGCGCTACGCTTACCGGGCCTACAGGATCGTAGGCCCGCGCAAGCGTAGCGCCGCCGGGCAAAGCTCTCACTAAGGGGTCAATCTATGCAACAACAGTGGTCTGCCGTAGATAATTACATGATTTCCGAGCTCATTCCTCAGGATGAGGTCCTCCAGCAGGTGCTTGAGAATAACCAGCGCGCCGGTTTACCGGCGCACGACGTCGCCGCCAATCAGGGCCAGCTGCTGGCGCTGTTTGTACGCATGACCCAGGCCAGGCGCATTCTGGAGATTGGCACCCTGGGGGCCTACAGCAGCATCTGGATGGCGCGCGCCCTGCCGCCGGACGGGCAGTTGGTAACTCTCAAGGCCGATCCGGTGCACGCGAAGGTTGCGCGCCAGAATATCCATCTGGCGGGGCTGGATTCGCGTATCGAGCTGATCGAAGGCCCGGCCCTGCTCTCCCTCGAACGCTTCGACAACATCCCACCCTTCGATCTGATCTTTATCGATGCCGACAAGCCGAATAATCCGGGCTATCTGGAGTGGGCCCTGCACTACTCCCGGCCGGGAACGTTGATTATCGGTGACAACGTGGTGCGCGACGGGGAGGTGATTAACGGCCAGAGCGATGATGCCCGGGTGCACGGTGTGCGGCGGTTTATCGAGATGATTGGGGATAACCCGCGTCTCACCGCGACGGCGTTGCAGACGGTGGGCGTGAAGGGGTGGGATGGGTTTACGCTGGCGATTGTGAACGGGTAACAACCGCCGGGCGGCGCATTCGCTTGCCCGGCCTACAGATTTCGTAGGCCCGGTAAGCGCAGCGCCACCGGGCATGGTTTTAGGCTGAGATCTGCTCCATCGCCTGCAAAATACGTTTGTCGGAGATCGGATACGGCGTTCCCAGCTGCTGGGCAAAGAAGCTGACGCGCAGCTCTTCGATCATCCAGCGGATCTCCTGCACGTCTTCGTCATCACGACGGGCGGGTGGCAGCTTGTTCAGCCACTGCTGCCAGCGCTGCTGCACGCTCTCTACCTTCAGCATCTGCGCCCGGTCGCGGTGCGGATCGATGGCCATTTTCTCCAGCCGTTTTTCAATCGCCTGCAGATAGCGCAGGGTATCCCCTAACCGCTTGTAGCCGTTGCCGGTGACAAACCCGCGATAGACCAGCCCGGCCATCTGGGCCTTGACGTCCGACAGCCCCAGCGCCATGGTCATATCCACCCGCCCTTTCAGGCGTTTGTTGATATTGAACACCGCGGTGAGAATCTGTTCCACCTGCTTCGCAATGTTGACCACCGTCTCGTTAAGCTCGGCGCGTACCCTGTCGTGCAGCTTCGCAAAGCCCTCTTCGGTCCACACCGGGCCGCCCGCGGCGTTGATGAGCTGGTCCACGCCGCAGGAGATGCAGTCGTCGATCAGATCCAGCACCTTGCCGTACGGGTTAAAATAGAGGCCCAGCTTGGCTTTGTTCGGCAGCTTCTCGTGCAGATACTTGATCGGCGACGGGATGTTCAACAGCAGTAAACGGCGCAGCCCGCGCCACATCGCCTGCTGCTGCTCCTGCGGGTTATCAAACAGCTTGATCGCCACGCTGTCGCGCTCGTCCACCAGCGCCGGCCAGGCTTTCACCTTGTAGTTGCCGCGCTTCTGCTCGTAGCTTTCCGGCAGTTGACCAAAGCTCCAGATATGCAGCCCGCTCTGCTCGATACCGTCGTCGGCCACGGCAGAGAGGGTCTCCTGCACTTTGCCTTTCAGCGCCTCTTTCAGCTCGGTGAGGGAGCGCCCTTCCTGCAATTTCTTGTTCTTCTCGTCCACGACGCGGAAGCTGATTTTCAGGTGATCGGGCACCTGATCCCAGTGCCAGTCCTCCCGGTCGATAGTCACGCCCGTCATCCGGCGCAGCTCCCGCTCCAGCGAATCCAGCAGCGGCAGCTCCAGCGGCGTCACGCGGCCTAAAAACGCCTCGGCGTAGTTCGGGGCAGGCACAAAGTTGCGGCGCACCGGCTTCGGCAGGGATTTGATCAGGGCAATAATCAGCTCCCGGCGCAGGCCGGGAATTTGCCACTCAAAACCGCTCTCTTCCACCTGGTTGAGCAGCGGAAGCGGAATGTGAACGGTCACGCCGTCGGCATCGGTGCCCGGTTCAAACTGGTAGCTCAGGCGCAGCTTGAGATTGCCCTGATGCCAGAAGTTCGGGTAATCGAGCTTGCTGACCTGCTCCGCCCCCTCTTTGATCAACATGCTCTTTTCAAAGTTGAGCAGATCCGGGGTTTCGCGGCTGACCTTTTTCCACCAGCTGTCGAAGTGGCGGGCCGACACCACATCGTGGCTAATGCGCTGGTCGTAAAACTCAAACAGCGTCTCGTCATCCACCAGGATGTCGCGACGACGGGTTTTGTGCTCCAGCTCTTCCACTTCGCTGCGCAGCTTCAGGTTTTCCCGGAAGAAGGCGTGACGGGTCTGCCAGTCGCCCTCCACCAGCGCGTGGCGGATAAACAGCTCGCGTGACAGCACAGGGTCGATCTGGCTGTAGTTGACCTTACGCGCGGCAACGACCGGCAGGCCGTAGACGGTGACCTTCTCGGTCGCCATCACCGCGCCCTGGGCACGCTCCCAGTGCGGTTCACTGTACGAGCGTTTCAGCAGATGCTGGGCCACCGGCTCGACCCACTCCGGATCGATGCGCGCGGCAATGCGGCCCCACAGGCGGCTGGTCTCCACCAGCTCGGCCACCATCGTCCACTTCGGCGGCTTTTTGAACAAACCGGAGCCCGGGAAGATGGAGAACCGGGCGTTACGCGCGCCGGTAAACTCCTGCTTATCGGCATCTTTCATCCCGATATGCGACAGCAGACCGGTCAGCAGCGCGATGTGAATTTCGCGATACTCCGCCGGCTCGCTGTTCACCGGAATGCCCAGCTCCTTCACCACCTGACGCAGCTGGGTATAGATATCCTGCCACTCGCGCACCCGCAGGTAGTTGAGGAAATCGAGCTTGCACTGGCGGCGGAACTGGTTCGACGACAGGGCTTTCTGCTGTTCGCCGATGTAGTTCCACAGGTTCACAAAGGCGAGGAAGTCGGACTCTTTGTCATGGAAGCGGCGGTGCTTCTCGTCGGAGGCCTGCTGCTTGTCCATCGGGCGCTCGCGCGGATCCTGGATGGAGAGCGCCGAGGTGATGATCATCGCCTCACGCACGCAGCCGTGTTTTTGCGCCTCCAGCACCATCCGCGCCAGACGCGGGTCCACCGGCAACTGGCTGAGCTGACGACCCTGCGGGGTCAGCTTGTAGGCGGTGGCCTGCTCGTCGGTGGTGATCGCCCCCAGCTCTTCCAGCAGGCGCACGCCGTCCTGGATATTGCGTTTATCCGGCGCTTCGACGAACGGGAAGGCGGCGATGTCGCCCAGCCCCAGCGCGGTCATCTGCAGGATGACCGATGCCAGGTTGGTACGCAGAATTTCCGGGTCGGTAAATTCCGGACGCGACAGGAAATCGTCTTCCGAATAGAGACGAATACAGATCCCTTCCGAGACGCGTCCGCAGCGGCCTTTACGCTGGTTGGCAGAGGCCTGGGACACCGGCTCAATCGGCAGGCGCTGCACTTTGGTGCGGTAGCTGTAGCGGCTGATACGCGCCGTGCCGGGGTCGATGACATATTTAATGCCCGGTACGGTCAGCGAGGTTTCCGCCACGTTGGTCGCCAGCACGATGCGGCGGCCGCTGTGGGACTGGAACACGCGGTTCTGCTCGCTGTTAGACAGACGGGCATACAGCGGCAGGATCTCGGTATGGCGCAGGTCGCGCTTGCTCAGCGCGTCGGCGGTATCGCGGATTTCGCGTTCGCCGCTCATAAAGATCAGAATATCGCCCGGGCTTTCGTTCCCCAGCTCGTCCACCGCGTCGAAGATGGCCTGTAGCTGGTCGCGCTCGGTATCGTCGGCGTCTTCGACCATCGGGCGATAACGCACCTCTACCGGATAGGTACGGCCGGACACTTCGATGATCGGGGCATTGTTGAAGTGGCGCGAAAAACGTTCCGGGTCGATGGTGGCCGAGGTGATGATCACTTTCAGATCCGGGCGACGCGGCAGCAGTTCCCGCAGATAACCCAGCAGGAAGTCGATGTTAAGGCTGCGCTCGTGCGCTTCATCGATGATGATGGTGTCGTACTGCATCAGCAGACGATCCTGCTGAATTTCGGCCAGCAGGATCCCGTCGGTCATCAGCTTGACCATGGTGTTGTCGCTGACGTGATCGCTGAAGCGCACTTTATAGCCGATACAGCCGCCCGGTTCGGTTTGCAGCTCTTCGGCAATACGGTTCGCCACGGTACGTGCCGCCAGACGCCGCGGCTGGGTGTGGCCGATCAGGCCTTTGATCCCGCGCCCCAGCTCCATACAGATTTTCGGCAGCTGGGTGGTTTTACCCGAACCTGTCTCCCCCGCCACAATCACCACCTGGTGGTCGCGCACGGCTTCGAGAATTTCCTGTTTCTTCTGGCTGACGGGCAGGTTTTCCGGGTAGGTAATCGCCGGACGCGCGGCTTCGCGCAGCACGACCTTACCCGCCGCCTGTTCGATCTCTTTCGCCATCTCCTGGTAGATAGCCTGTTGTGCATCAGGATTTTTAACCTTCTTGACCCCATGCAGGCGGCGGGCAAACCGCTGTTTGTCACGCAGCATCAGCGGATCCAGCTGTTGCATCAGCATCGGGAAGGTTAATTTCTGTTGTTCTGTCATAGCGTTAACGGGCAGTGCACTGCCGGATAAAATCTCTTTTTAATGATTGATATAGAGTACCACATCGACGATTTTTACGCCTTATTCAAAAAATTCGAACATAGACTTCGATATATTGCGCTATCCCTGCGGCAGGATTGTGAATAGAGTGTCAGCAAGCAACGGGGCAACCCCCCTCATCAAATACAAAAAAGGAATCACCCATGAGCAAAGTATTAGTTCTTAAATCCAGTATTCTGGCAGGGTACTCTCAGTCTGGTCAGCTGTCTGATTATTTCGTTGAGCAGTGGCGTGAACAGCACAGCGGTGATGAAATTACCGTCCGCGATCTGGCCGCTCAGCCAATCCCGGTACTGGATGGTGAACTGGTTGGTGCCCTGCGTCCGAGCGATGCGCCACTGACCCCACGTCAGCAGGAAGCGCTGGCGCTGTCCGATGAGCTGATTGCCGAGCTGAAAGCGCACGACGTGATCGTGATTAACGCCCCGATGTACAACTTCAACATCCCGACCCAGCTGAAAAACTACTTCGACCTGGTGGCGCGCGCTGGCGTAACCTTCCGCTACACCGAGAAAGGCCCTGAAGGCCTGGTGACCGGTAAACGTGCAATTGTGCTCTCCAGCCGCGGCGGTATTCACAAAGATACCCCAACCGACCTGATTGCGCCGTACCTGTCCGTGTTCCTGGGCTTTATCGGCATCACCGACGTGAACTTCGTGTTCGCTGAAGGTATCGCTTACGGTCCGGAAGTGGCGACCAAAGCGCAGAACGACGCGAAAGCCGCGATCGACAGCCTGGTGGCTGCATAAGATTTCCCACTCCCACCGCCTGGTGGGAGTTTTTTTATTCCCCCTGCCTTCCCCGCATCTTTACGAGACGCCTCGTAGAATCAGCACGCTTTTCAGCACGATATCCCCACACTTCATACAATGCCGACGAGTAGCAGAGGTCATTTGAGTTGACTCGAGCTCTGACAGCAAAATATTTATGGACCTGTACTATGTACACTAAAAGGTGTACATGGTACCTTACATGGAGTGAGAATCGTGTGCCATTCAATAGAATTTATCGAGACATCACTGTTTACACGGCAGATCAAACAGATTGCTACAGATGATGAACTCCTGGCGCTACAGAGAGAGCTGATTGCATTTCCGGACAAAGGTGATGTCATCCAGCATACCGGTGGGCTGCGAAAAGTCCGGATGGCAACGGGTACTCAGGGTAAAAGCGGTAGCGCCAGGGTGATTTACCTCCTGGCGACACGGGAGATTATCTGGCTGGTGCTCGCTTATCCGAAAAGCGCCAAAGAGAATCTGACTGATGCGGAAAAGGCTGAACTAAAAAAGCTGACAACCTTACTGAAAAACGAGGTCTAAAATGAATTTTTTTGACGAGCTGAAAACGTCCCTGGAAGAGGCAGTCGACATCAAAAACGGCACCAAAGCCCCTGCCCGCGTTACCCGCTATGAGATTGCCGATGTCAAAGCGATCAGAGAGCAGCTTAACGTTTCCCAGGCGGAAATGGCAAAAGCGCTGGGCACCAGCGTCGATACCATCAAAAGCTGGGAATCCAGACGGCGTAACCCAACCGGCCTTGCGGCAAAAGTACTGGCCACTATCCAGGCGAACCCCGCATTCTTTTACGAACTGACTGCACATTAAATGGTCGTTTTTACGCCATCAACAGCGGAACGGGAAATAACCGCGCAGAAATGAAAAAGCCCTAGCGCTATATTGCCGGGGCTTTTAGGGTACTACCAAATTAATAATTAACATTCATCAACTTAATTACACACTACAACTTCAAAGATGTACGTATTCTCACAGGATTACCGTTTAAACCAGTTAACGCTACCTCCTTTGATAAGTATGTGAAATAACATCATGTCCTGTCGTGTACATCACCCACGCGATATATACTCTTGATGCGTTGCCTTAATTGCGTCGCGATATTCTTAACGCCATACTTACGTCCCCGGATCGCGACCATTACTCTTTGAAACAAGGCCTTACATCATCGCGTTGACTTCCCCATCATGCGATCGTACTGATTTACTGCATGGCCTGAAAGCGTGTTCACACTGGCGTTTACTTATTACCAGGACCCAAACTACACTACTTCGTGGCCTTTATCGCATCTCATTACTGCTTTATTACCGCACCGTTAAGCATTTATTTCTCTCCGGTGCTGAGTTCTAATTTACTCATTATAGATGCACTGTCAACACCCGAATCACGCACTGTTATATTTTATTGTTTAATATCATTAAAACAGATAATTACGTGATCGCGATCTCGTTTGGGAAGGCGTTTAGCCGCTCAGCTGGACGATTTCGGGCGCAGATTCTCATCAAACACCAGCCGCTTACGATCCGGCTCCACCTCCTGCAGCGGCTCGACCTGGTGCATCGTCTGTTTGCAACGTTCAACCAGCGTCTGATACTCCCGGGTGCCCTGCTTCTTCCACTCTTTTTCCTGCTCGCTCAGGACGCGAATCGCTTTGGCCGGGCTGCCGATGATCAGATGGTCGGCTGGCATTTCCGCTTTCGCTTTCACAAACGCGGCGGCGCCGACAATGCTGTTTTCGCCAATCACCGCCCCGTCGATGATCACCGCATTCATCCCCACCAGCGCATTCCGGCGGATGATGCAGCCATGCAGAATGGCACCATGACCGATGTGCCCCTCTTCCTCCACCACCGTGTCCTGTTCCGGGAAACCGTGCATGATGCAGTTATCCTGAATATTGGCCCCGTCCTTCACCACAATACGGCCAAAATCACCGCGCAGGCTGGCGTTGGGCCCCACGTAGACGCCCTTGCCGAGGATCACATCGCCAATCAGCACCGCGGTCGGGTGGACATAACTCTCTGGCGGAACGACCGGGGTCATCCCATCGATTTGATATACAGGCACATTACCTCCTTTACGCAGGCGTCAGGCCGCCGAAGCGTTGCCAGTATGAAGAGCCCGGCGATGGCAGTTCGCCAACGCTGGTCTCCCCTTTATCACTGACAAACGCCAGCGCCCCTGGCGCCACGCGCTGATAAATGTTGATGCACAGCTGGCGGGCCGTCTGGCCTGCCCAGTGCGATGGGAGTAACTCTTCCGGCAGGAGCGGGTCCTTGAGCACCACCCGGCGGTAAAAATGGATCAGTAAAAGCTGGATCTGGAAGCAGCGTTCCGGCGTCAGCTCCTCCGGGGTGGCTTCACGCAGCAGCGGCAGCAGCGGCCGGAACGAGTCGATGAAGGTTTCATACATGACGTTCTGCTCGCTGAGCTGCCAGCACTCCTCCACCCGCGAGCGCAGCGCGGCGCGGGAAAGCGCCAGCGGCGAGTGCGCCTCAAAGCAGATCACGTTCTCGGCCACGCCCGCCTCGTGCAGCAGGGTCTGTACGTCCGCCAGCTGTTGCGACGGCGAAGCCATCAGGCTGGGCGCCAGAGTGCCGAAGCCCTGCCAGATGAGCTGTTTTTTCACATCCGCCAGCGTGGCTTTGTCCATCCCTTCGGACAGCAGCAGCAGCCATTTGCCGTCCCAGGCCGGAAGCTCGGCGCGATAAATTTTCGCCTCTGCCCGCCGGGTCAAGCGCAGCCCTTTGTCGCTTAGCCGGTAAAAGCTGCGTCTGCCGATGCGGATCACATCCAGCCAGCCCTCCTTGTTCAGGCGGAACAGCGCGGTGCGCACGAAGCGCTCGCCAAATCCCATCCCTTCCAGCAGGGCCGCCAGGCTACCCAGCCAGACTTCCCCGCCGCGATGGGAGAGCGCATCACCGTACAAGGAGGAGATCAACGACGTGCCGCTGACGGGAACGGAGCTGACCGCGTGCTGAATAAAGGCGTCGAGTTTACTCATATGATTCATTCTGTTGTGATTATTATTCCGGATGAATCATAGCATAGCGCCAAAAGCCTGACCCTCCCCAATACGGAGAGGGTCAGCAGGCGGGGGTTAGCCGTTGGCGGCGGCCTTGCGCAGGTCGAAGACGCGGCAGGCTTTGCCTTCGGAACGCGGGATGCTGCCGCAGTTCACAATGGTTACGTCAGTGGAGATCCCCACCATCGATTTGATGCGGTGGCGCAGCTCGTGGCACACATGGCAACGCTGTTCGTGGGTCAGCGTCAGGCTGCTCTCCTTCAGCTCCACCTTCACCGAAAGCGAATCAAGATGGCCCCGGCGATTCACCTCCAGCTGGTAGTGCGGCGACAGATGTTCGAACTTGACGATCTCCTCTTCCAGCTGGGACGGGAAGACGTTTACGCCGCGGATGATAAGCATATCGTCGCTGCGCCCGCTGATGCGATCCATCCTGCGCATGGTGCGGGCGGTGCCCGGCAGCAGGCGGGTCAGGTCGCGGGTGCGGTAGCGGATCACCGGCAGCGCCTCTTTGGTCAGGGTGGTGAACAGCAGTTCGCCCTGCTCACCGTCGGCCAGCGGCGTGCCGTCGTTCGGGTTGACGATCTCCGGGTAGAAGTGATCTTCCCAGATGGTCGGGCCGTCGGCGGTTTCGATACACTCCATCGCCACGCCCGGGCCCATCACTTCGGACAGGCCGTAGATGTCGAGCGCGGTGATCCCGAGGCGCTTCTCGATTTCGCGGCGCATCGCCAGGGTCCAGGGCTCGGCGCCAAAGACGCCGACGCGCAGGGAACATTTACTGGCATCGCCGCCCATCTGGCGCTCCAGCTCTTCGATCAGGTTGAGGCAGTAGGACGGCGTCACCATGATCATATCCGGCTGGAAATCGCGGATCAGCTGGGCCTGTTTCTCGGTCTGGCCGCCGGACATCGGGATCACCGTCGCGCCTAAACGCTCGGCACCGTAATGCGCACCCAGCCCGCCGGTGAACAGGCCATAGCCGTAGGCAACGTGGATTTTGTCCTTCGCACTCCCACCGGCGGCGCGCAGGGAGCGGGCCACAATGTTGGCCCAGTTATCGATGTCGTTCTGCGTGTAACCGACCACGGTCGGTTTGCCGGTGGTGCCCGAGGAGGCGTGAATACGCACCACCTGCTCCATCGGCACCGCGAAGGTGTCGAACGGATAGTTGTCACGCAGATCCTGTTTGGTGGTGCACGGGAACTTGCGAATGTCCGCGAGCTCTTTGAAATCGTCAGGATGGACCCCCGCCGCATCAAACTTGCGTTTGTACATCGGGACGTTGTTATAGGCGTGTTCCAGCGTCCACTTCATGCGCTGGGTTTGCAGGGCCTGCAGCTCATCCAGGGAGGCGGTTTCGATCGGGTCAAGCTGAGTGGCCGCTGTCGTTGTCGTTGTCGCTGCTGTCATTGTGATTGTCATTGTAGGGTACTCACTTTTTATAATTGTTCAGACACGCTCAAGGATCATGGCAATGCCCTGACCGACACCAATGCACATCGTGCAGAGCGCATAGCGCCCTTTACGACGATGCAGCTCGTTGCTGGCGGCCAGCGCCAGACGGGCCCCGCTCATTCCCAGCGGATGGCCCAGGGCAATGGCGCCCCCGTTGGGGTTCACATGGGGAGCATCGTCCGGCAGCCCCAGCTCGCGCAGCACGCCCAGCGCCTGCGAAGCGAAGGCTTCGTTCAGTTCGATAACGTCCATATCGTTGATGCTCAGACCGGCGCGCTCCAGCACGCGGCGGGTGGCAGGCACCGGGCCCAGCCCCATCAGACGCGGTTCAACACCGGCAGTCGCCATCGCCACGATGCGGGTACGCGGCGTTAAGCCCTGCGCTGCCGCCATCTCTTCGCTGGCGATGATCAGCGCCGCAGCGCCGTCGTTCACGCCGGACGCGTTGCCCGCGGTGACCACGCCCCCGGCGCGGAACGGCGCTTTCAGCCCGGCCAGCATCTCCAGGGTAGTGTCCGGGCGCAGATGCTCGTCATGCATGACTTCTGTCACTGCCCCTTTTTTGCCTTTAATCATCACCGGGACGATCTCCTGGGCCAGGATGCCGTTGGCCTGGGCCTGGGCGGTGCGCTGCTGGCTGCGATAAGCAAAGGCGTCCTGGTCCTCGCGGGAAATCCGTAACAATTCTGCTACATTCTCTGCCGTTTCCGGCATGCTGTCAGAACCGAATTGCTGGGCCATGAGCGGGTTCACAAAACGCCAGCCGATGGTGGTATCAAAAATCTCATTCTGACGCTGGAAGGCGCTGGTGGCTTTGCCCATCACGAAGGGCGCGCGCGACATCGACTCCACGCCACCGGCAATCATCAGGTCGCCATCACCGGCACGAATGGCGCGGGCGGCAAAGCCCAGCGCATCGAGGCCGGAGCCGCACAGGCGGTTCAGCGTAGTGCCGGAGACGGTCTGCGGCAGCCCGGCCAGCAGCAGGGACATGCGCGTCACGTTGCGGTTGTCCTCCCCCGCCTGGTTGGCGCAGCCAAAAATCACGTCATCAATGCGTTCCGCGTCCAGACCCGGGTTACGCGCCAGCAGCTCGCGCAGCGGGATAGCGCCCAGATCGTCCGCGCGCACGCCGGACAATGCCCCGGCATAGCGGCCGATGGGGGTACGGATCCCGTCACAAATAAAGGCGTCACGCATTATGCTTCTCCTGTAATAGTGCCGCCGATGCGGTGGGATTTCCCACGGAACAGGGCAACGGTTTTCTGCTGTTGGTTAACAATTTCAATGTCGTACACGCCGGTCTGTTTCCCCTGATGGCGCACCTGCGCGGTGGCGGTGAGCCTGTCGTGGGCAAAGGCCGGACGCACAAAATCGATGGTGCAGCCCGAGGCCACCGCCGCCAGCCCCTGGCTGTTACAGGCGTAGGCGAAGGCGGTGTCAGCAAGGGTAAACAGCTGGCCGCCGTGGCAGCTTTTGTGGCCGTTGAGCATCTGCGGCGTGACGGTCATGGTCAGTACTGCCATGCCCTCGTCCATCTCAATAATGTCGATGCCATAGGCCTGGGCGCAGGCATCGTTTTCATACATGGCGCGGGCGTTGCGCCAGGCGTTATGACTCATAGCTACTCTCCAGAAGCGCACGCTGGCGCAGCAGGGATGACGGGCGATAGCGTTCTTCACCGTAGTGGCGTTGCAGGTTTTCCAGCAGGCGCAGCAGACGCTGCCAGCCAAGCTGTTCTCCCCAGGCCAGCGGGCCGCGCGGGTAGTTCACTCCGAGGCGCATGGCGGTATCGATATCCTGTTCACTGGCGACCCCTTTTTGCAGGGCGTCGAGCGCTTCGTTGACGATCATCGCCACCGTGCGCCAGATCAGCAGGCCGGGATAATCGGCCACCTGCAGGACGCGCTTGCCCTGCTGTTGCAGGTGCCACACCGCTTTCAGGGTGGCGGAAGCCGGATTGCTGGCCGCAGCCGCAATGACGGCGACATCCCCTTCCTGACGATCGCACACCACCACCGGCTGGCCGTAACGGTTCGCCAGCGCCTGGGCGGTCTCGCCCTGGGTCTCGATCAGCAGCAGGCCGTCAATTTCGGTGACACCGTCACTTTTCCGCTGGACCTGCATCGCACTGTAGGTATCGCTGACGGGCTCCAGCCAGTTCACGACAGGCTTCTCGCTGCGCCAGCTGTAGACGCCCTGCCCGCTCTTCCTGCCGAAGCGCCCGGCCAGGACCAGCTCCTGCTGCACCAGCGACGGCAGAAAACGGCGCTCCTGCCAGAAGGCGTTGAATACCGAACAGGTGACGGCGAAGTTAACGTCCTGGCCGATCATGTCGGTCAGCTCCAGAGGCCCCATCGGGAAGCCCGCGCCGTCGCGCAGCGCGGCGTCGATAACTTCCGGGGCGGCAACCTGCTCTTCCAGGGCCCGCCAGGCTTCGGCATAGTACGGACGCGCTACGCGGTTGACGATAAAGCCCGGGGTGGACTGGCAGCGCACCGGCTGTTTACCCCAGTTCACCGCCAGCTGGCTCAGCTGTTCCACCACTTCCCCGGAGGTCGCCAGCCCGCTCACCACCTCCACCAGCTTCATCACCGGGGCCGGGTTAAAGAAGTGCAGCCCGGCCACGCGCTCGGGGTGGCGCAGGTCGGCGGCAATGGCGGTAATGGAAATAGAGGAGGTATTGCTGGTCAGCAGCGTTTTGGCCGGGCAGATCTCCGCCAGCTGGGCAAAGAGCGCTTTTTTGACCGCCATCTGCTCGGAGGCGGCTTCGATCACCAGGTCGGCCGCCGCCAGGGCGTGAATATCGGTCACCGGCATCAGGCGCTGGAGCGTCTGCTCGCTCGCCTGAGCGCTCAGCTTACCGCGCGCCACGCGGGACTCAAGCCGGGTGCGGATCCCGTCGATGGCGCGGGAAATCGCGTCGGCATTGATGTCATACACCAGCACCGGATGGCCGTAGCTGGCCGCCACTTCGGCGATCCCGGCCCCCATGATGCCGCTGCCAATCACCGCCACGGTATGAATTGTCGTCATCTTATTTCCCCGTAAACTGCGGCGCACGTTTGTTGAGGAAGGCGCTGACGCCTTCGCGGTAGTCGGCGCTGCGTCCGGCCAGGCGCTGATAGTCGCGCTCCAGATCCAGCTGGGCATCAAGGGTGTTGGTTTCGGCGGCGTTGATCGCCTGCTTGATAAGTCCCAGGCCAAAGGTTGGCTGCGATGCCAGATGCACGGCCAGCTGGCGGGCGGTGTCGGTGAGTTCGGCGTCATCCACCACCTGCCAGATCATTCCCCAGGCATGGGCCTGCTCGGCGCTGATTTTCTCCCCCAGCAGGGCCAGGCCCATGGCCCGGGCGCGGCCGGTCAGGCGCGGCAGCAGCCAGGTCCCGCCGGAATCCGGCACCAGACCGAGCTTGCTGAAGGCCATCACAAAGTTCGCCGAGCGGGCGGCAATGACGATATCGCAGCCCAGCGCCAGGGTGGCACCGGCTCCGGCGGCGACGCCGTTGACCGCGCAGATCACCGGCTTAGGCAGTTTTGCCAGGCGCCTAACCAGCGGGTTGTAAAATTTCTCCACCGACATCCCGAGGTCCGGCGCGGGGCTGTTCGGGTCGACGTTGCGGTCGTTAAGATCCTGCCCGGCGCAAAAGCCGCGCCCGGCCCCGGTCACCAGCAGGCAGCGGATGCTGTCGTCGCGCTCGGCCTGGGTCAGGCACGCCGCCAGCTGCTGATGCATCTCCTCGTTAAAGCTGTTGAGACGCTCCGGGCGGTTCAGGGTGATCGTCATGACCCCCTGCTCAACGTGACTCAGAATGAAATCCATGGTTAGCGTCCTTTAAATTCGGGGGTGCGTTTTTGCAGGAAGGCATCAATGCCCTCGCGGCGATCGTCGGTGGCCGCCAGCAGGGTAAAGAGCTGACGCTCCTGGGCCAGCCCGGCCTGCAGGGCCACCTCCTGAGACTGGCGTAACGCCTGCTTCGCCGCCTGCAATGCCAGCGGCGAGTGGCGCGCCATCAGCCCTGCCTGCCGGAGGGCATATTCCAGGGTCAGGGCATCGGGATAAACGTCGCTCACCAGGCCTGCGGCCAGGGCCTGACGGGCGGTGATGCTTTCGCCGGTCAACACCATTTTGCTGGCGAGGGATTTGCCGACGCTGCGGATCAGGCGCTGGGTCCCGCCCGCGCCCGGCATAATGCCCAGCGTAATTTCCGGCAGACCGAAACGGGCGTTTTCCCCGGCAATCACCACATCGCACAGCAGCGCCAGCTCGCAGCCCGCGCCCAGCGCGTAGCCATTCACGGCGGCAATCAGCGGTTTGCTGAAGGCGTTGATCCGCGCCCACAGCTGCGGGCGAATGTCGTTCAGGGTGGCGGCCAGATCTTTTTCGGCCATCTCGTTGAGATCGGCCCCGGCAGCAAAGCAGCGTTCGTTGCCGGTAATTACGCACACCGAAACCTCGCTATCGGTTGCCGCGGCTTCGAGGGTGGTCGCCAGCTCGCTCAGCAGGGCATTGTTCAGGGCGTTGCGCGCCGCCGGGCGGTTCAGGGTCAGGTGCAGCACCCGCCCCTGACGGGTGATAATCAGGTCGCTCATGCCATCCCCTTCGCGTCGAAGTCCACCACCACGTCGCTGGTCAGCGGCAGGGCCTGGCAGCTCAGAACGTAGCCCGCCGCCAGTTCGTCCGGCTCGAGGCTGTAGTTGGTGACCATGTCCACCTTTCCACGCACCACTTTGCATTTGCAGGTGGCGCAGACCCCGCCTTTACAGGCGTACGGCAGATCCGCGCCCTGACGCAGGGCGGCGTCGAGAATGCTTTCGTCGTCAGCGGTGAGGACGATCTCGCGGTCGCGTCCGTCCTGACGCACCGTCACTTTCTGCCCTTCCACCTGCACGGTGTGGGCGCGTTTCACGCTGGTGCCCGGGGTGTTAAAGCGTTCCAGATGCAGCGATTTTTCCGGCATCCCCAGCGCTTTCAGCGCCAGCTCAGCTTCGTCCATCATTGCCGCCGGGCCGCAGATAAAGGCTTCGTCAAACTGGCTGAAGTCGATTAAGTGTTTCGCCAGCGCCTGGAGCTTTTCACCGTCGATGCGGCCATGCAGCAGCTCGCTGTCCAGCGTCTCCTGGCTGAAGATGTTTACCACCTGGAGGCGCGTCGGGTAGCTGTCCTTCAGGTCGGCCAGCGCCTGGCGAAACATCATGCTCTGGCTGCTGCGGTTGCCGTAAATCAGGGTGAACTGGCTGTTCGGTTCGGTTTTCAGGGTGCTGGAGATGATCGCCAGCATTGGGGTGATGCCGGAGCCGGCGGCAATCGCCAGGTAGCAGCCCTCCCGTTCTGCCAGCGGCTGGTAGCCAAAATGGCCCTGGGGCACCATCACCTCCAGCGCCATCCCCTGTTTGATCTCATCCCGGGCATAGCGCGAGAAGCGGCCGCCGTCGATGGCTTTCACCGCCACGCTGATCTCGCCCGGCTGAACGCTGCGGCAGATGGAGTAGCAGCGACGCAGCTCTTCGCCCGCGAGATGGGCCTTCAGGGTCAGATGCTGGCCGGGACGGAAGCGATACGCCTCCTGCAACGCCCGGGGAACCGCGAAGGTGATGGTCACCGCATCGCGGGTTTCGGGTTCTACTTTTGCCACCGTTAAGGAATGAAACGTTGTCATGGCGACCTCAGATACATTTGAAATAGTCGAAAGGTTCCCGGCAGCTGTCGCAGCGATAAAGCGCCTTGCAGGCCGTGGAACCAAATTCACTGATCATGGTGGTGCGGGTGCTGGCGCAGCGCGGGCAGGTCACCTCGGCGGGCAGATGCGCATGGCAGCTATGACCGGCCGGGGGGCTGATGCCGTACTGGCGCAGGCGCTCCCGGGCATCCGGGGTCATCCAGTCGGTGGTCCAGGTCGGGTCGAGCTGGATGGTGATCTGCACCGGGGCATAGCCGTGGGTGGTCAGCGTGTCGCGGATCGCCCCCATCAGATGGTCGGTAGCCGGACAGCCGGAATAGGTCGGCGTGAAGCCGATAGCCCAGCCTTCACCCTGCGGGGTAACGCTGCGCACCATGCCCAGATCGGTAATGGTCAGCACCGGGATCTCCGGGTCCGGGATCTGGCTCAACAGGGACCAAATCTGCGGGACGGCGGCGGGTGTGAGTTCGACGGCATGTTGCATAGTGCTCTCCTGCGTTACCACTGCTGCCCGGGATAAACGCGCTGCAAATACTGCATCTCTGCCAGCATCGGTCCCAGATGTTCGGTGTGCAGCCCGTTACGGCCGCCGCTGCGGTAGGCGGACTCAGACGGCACGCTCAGCGTCGCCGCGTTCAGCCCGGTAAACACTTCCGCTTCCCACGCTTCGCGCAGGCTGCGGGGATCGACGGCGATACCTTCCGCCACCAGGGCCTGGTCAATCTCGTCGGCCTCGAACAGCTCGGCGGTAAAGCGCCACAGGTCGTTGACCGCCTGCTGCATTTTCTGCGCCGAGAGGGCGGTGCCGTTGCCCAGGCGTTCCAGCCAGCCGCGGCTGAAGCGCAGGTGGTAGCGGGCCTCTTTGATGGATTTGGCGGCAATGGCGGCCAGCTGGGGATCGCGACTCTGGGTCAGACGGGTAAACAGCGCCACGTGCCAGGCGTCAATAAAGTACTGCCGGGCAATGGTGTCGGCGAAGTTGCCGTTCGGCTGCTCCACCAGCAGCAGGTTGCTGAACTGGCGTTCATCGCGCTGGAAGGCCAGCGTATCTTCGTCGCCCACCCCTTCCAGCTCGGCGGCGTAGGTTAAGAAGTTGCGCGCCTGGCCCAGCAGGTCGAGGCCGATATTGGCCAGCGCGAGGTCGATCTCCAGCTCCGGGGCGTGGCCACACCAGGCCCCCAGACGTTGGGAGAGCACCAGGCCGTTATCACCCAGACGCAGAACATAGTGCGTTAACATTTTCATCCCCGACCTCACATGTGCTCGATGCCATCAGGGATGGTGTAGAAGGTGGGATGACGGTAGACCTTGCTTTCCGCCGGATCGAAAAACTCGCCGCGCTCTTCCGGCTGCGAGGCGACGATTTCGCTCGCCTTCACCACCCAGATCGAGCAGCCTTCGCTGCGGCGGGTGTAAGCATCGCGGGCGTTTTCCAGCGCCATGCGGTCATCGGCGGCGTGCAGGCTGCCGACGTGACGGTGGGACAGCCCCTGTTTGCTACGGACAAACACTTCGTACAACGGCCAGTATGTTTTGCTCATTGTGATTCCCCTTACGCAACCTTGCGGGCATGTTGTTTTTCTGCGTGCGCCAGTGCGGCTTCGCGCACCCACGTCCCCTCTTCCCAGGCTTTATTCTTGGCGGCCAGGCGTTCATGATTACAGACGCCGCGACCGTTGATCACGTCGTCAAACTCCTGCCAGTCGATCTCGCCAAAACGGTAGTGACCGCTTTCGGCATCGAAGTGCAGATCCGCATCCGGGACGGTCATCCCCAGCATCTCCACCTGCGGCACGGTGTTGTCGACGAAGCGCTGACGCAGCTCGTCGTTGCCAAAACGTTTGATCTTCCAGGCCAGGCTGCGGGCGCTGTTCGGGGAGTTGTCGTCATTCGGGCCAAACATCATCAGTGCCGGCCACCAGAAACGGTTAATGGCGTCCTGCAGCATCTGGCGCTGGGCTTCGCTGCCCTGGGCCAGCGCCATGCAGGCCTCAAAGCCCTGACGCTGGTGGAAGCTCTCTTCTTTACAGATTTTCACCATCGCCCGGGCATAGGGACCGTAGGAGGTACGGCACAGCGCCACCTGGTTAACGATGGCCGCGCCATCCACCAGCCAGCCAATCACGCCGATATCGGCCCAGCTCAGGGTCGGGTAGTTGAAGATGGAGGAATACTTCATCTTGCCGTCGAGCATCTTCTGGTAGATGTCTTCCCGGGCGCAGCCCAGCGTCTCCGCCGCGCTGTAGAGATAGAGACCGTGCCCGGCTTCGTCCTGCACTTTCGCCAGCAGAATGGCCTTGCGGCGCAGCGTCGGGGCGCGGGTGATCCAGTTGCCTTCCGGCAGCATGCCGACAATTTCGGAGTGGGCATGCTGACCAATCTGGCGGATCAGCGTCTTGCGGTACGCGTCAGGCATCCAGTCCTGCGGCTCGATGGCCGTCTCTTGCGCGATTCGCTGTTCAAAGCGTTGTTCTTCCGTCACGTCATCACCCTTATGATTCGTATAAACAGTAAGTTTCACTAAATGATGAATCACTTCGTTTCTTAAAAGTTACACAAAGGTTAAATATAACCCCAAGGAGTGTTTGCTTATTTTGTGATGTGGCTCGCAAGCCTTTTTCGAAGCCCCTTTGGTGGTAGGAAACCTGGAACGGGAATAGCCAGACAAGATCACAATGTTAACAAATCATTAAAACATCACTTGCATTTTATGATTCATAATCAAACTATCTATAGCTAAATCACGAACCACCTGGAGAGAAAAATGCAGCAGTTAGCCAGCTTTTTGTCCGGCACCTGGCAGTCTGGCCGGGGCCGTGAGCGCACTATTCAGCATGCCATCAGCGGCGAAACCCTCTGGCAGGTCACCAGCGAAGGGCTGGATATGGCCGCCGCGCGTCGTTACGCCATTGAGAAAGGCGGTGAAGCCCTTCACGCCATGACCTTCATCGAGCGCGCCGCGATGCTGAAAGCGGTGGCAAAACATCTGTTGAGCCAGAAAGAGGTGTTCTATGCCCTCTCTGCCCAGACCGGGGCGACCCGCGCCGACAGCTGGGTGGATATCGAGGGCGGGATCGGCACCCTCTTCACCTTCGCCAGCCTCGGCAGTCGTGAACTGCCGGACGATACCCTGTGGCCGGAAGATGAGCTGATCCCCCTGTCGAAAGAGGGTGGTTTTGCCGCCCGTCACGTCCTGACCTCGAAATCTGGGGTGGCCGTCCATATCAACGCCTTTAACTTCCCGTGCTGGGGAATGCTGGAAAAACTGGCCCCAACCTGGCTGGCGGGGATGCCGGCCATCATCAAACCGGCCACCGCCACGGCGCAGGTTACCCAGGCGATGGTGAAAGCGATTGTTGAAAGCGGCCTGGTGCCGGACGGCGCCATCAGCCTGATCTGCGGCGGTGCGGGGGATCTGCTCGATCAGCTCGACAGCCAGGACGTGGTGACCTTTACCGGCTCCGCGGTCACCGGCCAGATGCTGCGCGTACATCCGAACATCGTCGCCCGTTCGATTCCCTTCACCATGGAGGCCGACTCCCTGAACTGCTGCGTGCTGGGGGATGACGTCACCCCGGAGCAGCCGGAATTTGCCATGTTTATCCGTGAAGTGGTGCGGGAGATGACGGCCAAAGCCGGACAGAAATGTACCGCCATCCGCCGCATCATCGTGCCGCAGGCGCAGGTGGAGGCCGTCAGCCAGGCGCTGATCGCCCGGCTGGAAAAAGTGGCTGTTGGCGACCCGGCGCAGGAAGGGATCAAGATGGGTTCGCTGGTCAATGCCGAACAGCGCGCTGACGTGCAGGAGAAAGTGGATGCCTTAGTGACGGCGGGCTGCCAGGCCCTGTTGGGCGGTAAAGCCGACCTGCACGCCGCCGGGGCCTTCTTCCCGCCGACACTGCTGTTCTGTCCACAGCCGGATGAAACCCCGGCGGTGCACGCCACCGAAGCCTTTGGCCCGGTCGCGACCCTGATGCCGTATCAAACCCGCGACCATGCCATGGCGCTGGCCCGTGCCGGGGAAGGCAGCCTCGCCGGAACGCTGGTGACCGCCGATCTGCGCCTGGCGCGTCAGTTTATCGCCGGGGCCGCGCGCGCTCACGGCCGTATCCAGATCCTCAACGAAGAGTCGGCCAAAGAGTCCACCGGCCACGGCTCCCCGCTGCCGCAGCTGGTGCACGGCGGTCCCGGTCGCGCTGGGGGCGGCGAAGAGCTGGGTGGCCTGCGGGCGGTGAAGCACTACCTGCAACGCACCGCGATCCAGGGCAGCCCGAGCATGCTGGCCGCCATCAGCCAGCAGTGGGTGCGCGGCGCCCAGGTGCAGGAGGATCGCGTCCATCCGTTCCGCAAATATTTCGAGGAGCTGCAGCCGGGCGACAGCCTGCTGACCCCGCGCCGCACCCTGACCGAAACCGACATCGTCAACTTTGCCTGCCTGAGCGGGGATCATTTCTACGCCCACATGGACAAGATTGGCGCGGCGGAGTCGATTTTTGGCGAGCGCGTGGTGCACGGTTACTTCCTGATCTCCGCTGCCGCCGGGCTGTTCGTCGATGCGGGCGTCGGGCCGGTGATCGCCAACTACGGCATGGAGAACCTGCGCTTTATTGAGCCGGTTAAACCGGGCGATACCATCCAGGTGCGTCTGACCTGCAAGCGCAAAACGCTGAAGAAACAGCGCACGGCGGAAGAGAAACCGACCGGCGTGGTGGAGTGGTCGGTGGAGATCTTCAACCAGCACCAGCAGCCGGTGGCCCTTTACTCCATCCTGACTCTCGTCTCCCGTCAGCACGGCGATTTTAACGCCTGATCCCCCTCCCTCCGGGTAACGTCGCGCACGTTACCCGGCTTCTGGCACATCTGACAAAACATCTGGCAAATGCAGGCAAACGGTACGCACAGCGTTATTGCTATGTTGGCATTGAATAAACCGCGCGCAGAACAGCGGTCCCGAGTGGATAACAACACATACAACAGAGGTTAATCATGGGAAGCTCCTCAATCTTTTCTCCACGTAAAACGGCGCTGGCCCTGGCCGTTGCTTGTCTCTTTTCCGGTCAGGTGCTGGCTCACGGTGGTGAAGCGCATATGGTCGAGATGGATAAAACCCTGACCGAATTCGGCGCTGATGTGAAATGGGACGACTATGCCCAGATCTACACCATCACCAAAGACGGGGCCTTCATCAAAGTGAAGCCAGGTGCGAATACCGCCATCGTCAACGGCAAGTCGCTCACCCTGCAGGCGCCGTTAGTGATGAAAGACAATAAGGCCTGGATCTCTGATACCTTTGTTAACGATGTGTTCCAGTCCGGCCTCGACCAGACCTTCCAGGTGGAAAAGACACCGCACCCGCTGAATGCGTTATCCCCGGATGAAATTAAACAGGCCGTCGGGATTGTGAAAGCCTCGCCGGACTTCAAACCCAACACCCGCTTTACCCAGATTGCGCTGGCCGAGCCAGACAAAGCCAAAGTGTGGGACTTCGTGCTGAACGGCACGGCGGTGGATGCGCCGCGTGAAGCCAATATCACCATGCTGGACGGCAAATTCATTATCGAAGCACGGGTGGATTTGAAAGATAAGAAAATCCTGCACTGGGAGCCGATCAAGGATGCGCACGGCATGGTGCTGCTGGATGATTTTATGGCGGTACAGAAGATCGTCACCGGCAGCCAGGAGTATGCCGACGCGCTGAAAAAACGCGGGATCAACGACCCGAGCAAGGTGATGACCACCCCGCTGACCGTCGGCTACTTTGACGGTAAAGATGGCCTGAAGCAGGAAGATCGCCTGCTGAAAGTGGTGAGCTATCTGGATATTGGCGACGGCAACTACTGGGCGCACCCGATTGAAAACCTGGTCGCGGTGGTGGACCTGGTCGAGAAGAAAATTATCAAAATCGAAGAAGGGGCGATCGTCCCGGTGCCGATGGAGCCCCGCCCTTATGACGGCCGCGACCGCGAGCCAGTCGCGCATAAGCCGCTGGAGATCACCGAGCCGGAAGGTAAGAACTACACCATTACCGGCAACATGATCCACTGGCAGAACTGGGACTTCCACCTGAGCCTCGACTCCCGCGTCGGGCCCATCATCTCCACCGTCACCTTTAACGACAACGGCAAAAAACGCCAGGTGATGTACGAAGGATCGCTCGGCGGGATGATCGTGCCTTACGGCGACCCGGACGTCGGCTGGTACTTCAAGGCCTATCTGGACTCTGGCGACTACGGCATGGGTACCCTGACCTCCCCGCTGGTGCGCGGCAAAGATGTGCCGTCCAACGCCGTGCTGCTGAATCAGACCATCCCGGATTACACCGGGGCACCAATGGAAATCCCACGGGCGATGGCGATTTTCGAACGCTACGCCGGGCCGGAGTATAAGCACCAGGAGATGAACCAGCCGAACGTCAGCACCGAACGTCGTGAGCTGGTGGTGCGCTGGATCAGCACCGTGGGGAACTACGACTACATCTTCGACTGGATCTTCCATGAAAACGGCACCATCGGCATTGATGCCGGGGCAACCGGCATCGAAGCGGTGAAAGGCGTGACGGCGAAAACCATGCACGACCCGAGCGCGAAAGAGGATACGAAGTACGGCACCCTGATCGACCACAATATCGTCGGCACCACCCACCAGCATATCTATAACTTCCGTCTGGATATGGACGTGGATGGCACGAACAACAGCCTGGTGGCGATGGATCCGGAGGTGAAGCCGAACACCGCCGGCGGCCCACGTACCAGTACCCTGCAGATCAATCAGTACAACATTGATACCGAGCAGCAGGCGGCGCAGAAGTTTGACCCGGGCACCATTCGTCTGCTGAGCAACACCAGCAAAGAAAACCGCATGGGCAACCCGGTCTCTTACCAGATCATCCCGTACGCGGGCGGTACGCACCCGGTCGCCACCGGCGCGAAATTCGCCCCGGACGAGTGGATCTATCACCGCCTGAGCTTTATGGATAAACAGCTGTGGGTGACCCGCTACCATCCAAACGAGATGTACCCGGAAGGGAAATTCCCGAACCGCTCTACCCAGGACACCGGTCTGGGCCAGTTCAGTAAGGACAACGAGTCGCTGGATAATCAGGATAACGTAGTATGGATGACCACCGGCACCACCCACGTGGCGCGTGCGGAAGAGTGGCCCATCATGCCGACCGAGTGGGTGCATACCCTGCTTAAACCCTGGAACTTCTTCGACGAAACCCCGTCTTTGGGCAAGAAGAAAGAGGCGCAGTAACAACCAACCGGGCATATTGCCCGGTTTTTTTACGCCTGTGCGGTTTGCGGTGTCGGGTGGCGGCTACGCCTTACCCGACCTACAAAACCATGATTTCGTAGGCCCGTGCAAGCGCAGCGCCGCCGGGCAATGCCGGGCGGCGCTATGTTTGCCGACCAGGACAGACATTAAATTTCCGTTAAGTAGTTTATTTTCTGAACAGATATTCTTGCCTATAGTTAATCAACCCCTTTCCGCCTGGGTTGCCTTTCTTAAAACGTTTTTCTGGACATCACGCGAAGTTTTCCCCTACGCCGTTGTATGCACATTGAGAGGTTTTCAGGATGAGATTCAACTTGATAGCAAGAAGCCTTGCGCTCGCCGGGCTTTTTATTTCTGCTGGCATTCCTGCATTTGCCGCAGAAGCGCCCAAAGAAGCCGCCGCCGCCACCCAACAAGCCAATAACGCCCTCTTTAGTCAACTGCCCTTCTCCGATAACACCGACTTTACCGATGCCCATAAAGGCTTTATTGCCCCGCTTCCCACGGAGGTGATCAGAGGCGAACAGGGCAACGTGGTCTGGGATCCGCAGCAATACGCGTTTATTAAAGAGGGCGATAAAGCGCCGGACACCGTAAACCCGAGCCTGTGGCGTCAGGCGCAGCTGATTAATATCAGCGGCCTGTTTGAGGTGACGGACGGGGTGTATCAGATCCGTAACCTCGATCTGTCGAATATGACCATTATCGAAGGCACTACCGGCGTCACCGTCGTTGACCCACTGGTGTCGGCGGAAACGGCGAAAATCGGGATGGATCTCTATTTTAAAAACCGCGGGCAAAAGCCGGTGGTGGCGGTGATCTACACCCACAGCCACGTGGACCATTACGGCGGCGTGCGCGGCGTGGTGGACGAAGCCGATGTTAAAGCCGGGAAGGTGAAAATCTACGCCCCGGCCGGCTTTATGGAAGCCGCGGTGGCAGAGAACATTATGGCCGGTAACGTGATGAGCCGCCGCGCCAGCTACATGTACGGCAACCTGCTGAAGCCGGATGCCAAAGGTCAGGTCGGCGCCGGACTGGGCACCACCACTTCCGCCGGGACCGTCACCCTGATTGCCCCGACCAATATCATCGAAAAAGACGGTCAGAAGGAGACCATCGACGGTCTGACCTATGACTTTATGCTGGCGCCGGGCTCGGAAGCGCCGTCGGAAATGCTGTGGTTTATCGAAGAGAAAAAGCTGATCGAATCGGCCGAAGACGTGACCCACACCCTGCACAATACCTACTCCCTGCGCGGGGCGAAGATCCGCGAGCCGCTGCCGTGGTCGAAATACATCAACGAAGCCATTGTGCGCTGGGGTGATAAGGCCGAGGTGCTGATGGCCCAGCATCACTGGCCGACCTGGGGCAAAGAGAACGTCAATAACCTGCTGAAAAGCCAGCGCGATCTGTACCGATATATCAACGATCAGACCCTGCGCATGGCTAATCAGGGGCTGACCCGGGATGAGATCGCCGCCAACTTCAAGCTGCCGGACTCGCTGGCGCACACCTGGGCGAACCGCGGTTACTACGGCTCGGTGAGCCACGACGTGAAAGCGACCTACGTGCTCTATCTCGGCTGGTTCGACGGCAACCCGGCGACCCTGGATGAGCTGCCGCCGGAAGACGCGGCGAAGAAATTTGTCGAGTACATGGGCGGCGCGGACGCCATTCTGCAGAAGGCGAAAACCGACTTCGACCAGGGGAACTATCGCTGGGTGGCGCAGGTGGTGAGTAAAGTGGTGTTTGCCGATCCGAACAACCAGGCAGCCCGCAACCTGGAGGCGGATGCGCTGGAGCAGCTGGGCTATCAGGCAGAATCCGGCCCGTGGCGTAACTTCTATCTCACCGGCGCGCAGGAGCTGCGTAACGGCGTGGTGAAAGGCCCAACGCCAAACACCGCCAGCCCGGATACGGTGCGGGCGATGACCCCGGAGATGTTCTTTGACTATCTGGCGGTGCACATTAACGGTGAAAAAGCGGGATCAGACAAAGCGGTGTTCAACATCGATTTGGGCAGCGACGGCGGGAAATACAAGCTGGAGCTTGAAAACGGCGTGCTGAACCACACCGCCAATGCCGAAGCGACCAATGCGGATGCCACCATTACGCTTAATCACGACACGCTGAATAAAATCATCCTCAAGGAGACGACCCTGAAACAGGCTGAAGAGAGCGGTGCGGTGAAGGTGACCGGCGACAGCGCGAAACTGGATACCATGCTGGGCTATATGGATAAGTTTGAGTTCTGGTTCAAAATTGTGACACCGTAACTTATTGCCGGGTGGCGCTGCGCTCACCCGGCCTACGGATTGTGCGGTTTGCTGCCGGGTGGCGGCTTGCCTTACCCGGCCTACGAAACCGTAGGCCCGTGCAAGCGCGGCGGCGCCGGGCATCAATAACGCACGCACACCGATTTAGTTTCACACCAGCCGTCCAGCCAGTCCGGGCCGAAATCGCGGCCGGTGCCGGACTGCTTCATGCCGCCGAACGGCAGGTTGGCGTCGATCAGGGTGTGGCTGTTGATCCACACCGTGCCGGCCTGCAGGCGATCGCTGTACTCCAGCGCTTTACTGATGTTTTGCGTCCAGACGCTGGCGGTCAGGCCGTATTCGGTGTCATTTGCCAGGCGCAGGGCCTCTTCACCGTCGGCGACGCGCACCAGGTTCACTACCGGGCCAAACACCTCTTCGCGGGTCAGACGCAGGCTGGCGTCCGGGTTGACTACCAGAGTCGGCGAGACGTAGTACCCCTCGCCATTCGGGCCGCGGTTACCGGCGATCAGCTCGGCCTGACGCGACTGCGCTTCGTCGAGGAAGCTCTGCACTTTGTCGCAGTGGGCACGGGACACCAGCGGGTTGATGTGCGCCTCCTGGGACATACCCGGCCCGACGCTCAGGGATTTCACCGCTTGCTCAAAGCCGCTCACCACGGTATCAAACAGCGGCGCTTCGATGTAGATGCGCGAGCTTGCCGCACAGACCTGCCCCTGGTTCAGGAAGCTGCCGGTCATCAGCCCTTCGATAACCCATGACGGATCCGCATCTTTCAGGACGATGGCCGGGTTTTTACCGCCCAGTTCCAGGGTCACGCCCATCAGGCGGTCGGCGGCGGAGCGCGCAATCTGTTTGCCGGTGGCGGTTGAGCCGGTAAAGCTCACTTTGGCGATATGCGGATGGTTGGTCAGCGCAGCGCCACACACCGCCCCACTGCCGGTTACCACGTTGAAAACGCCGTCCGGGATCCCGGCTTCGCTTGCCAGCTCCGCCACGCGCAGCAGGGTCAGCGGCGTGGTCTCTGACGGCTTGATAACGATAGAGCAACCCGCGGCCAGAGCGGGCATCACCTTCCACATGCCGATCAGCAGCGGGAAGTTCCACGGCACAATCCCGGCCACCACGCCAATCGGCTCTTTGCGGGTCCACGCCTGATAGCGGGCCCCCTGCGGCATCGGAATAGAAAGATCCAGCGTTTTACCGGAAATTTTAGTGGTCAGCCCGGCGGTGTAGCGCATCCAGTTCAGGGTGCAGCCCACTTCAAAAGCGCGGGAGATGTTAATGGATTTACCCTGCTCCAGGGTTTCAAGCTGGGCCAGCTCTTCGGTGTGCTGCTCCACCAGATCGGCAAAGCGCAGCAGAATACGTTCACGTTCCGCGGGCAGTTTGCCTGACCAGCTGCGGGCCACGAAGGCACGCCAGCCGGACATCACCGCGCGGTCCACATCCTGCGCGCTGGCATCGGCCGTCGAGGCAATCACCTGGCCGGTGGCCGGGTTAAAGATCTCCAGACGCTTTTCGCTGTCGGAGGCGGACTGGCGTCCCTCAATCCAGAGGCCATGCTGGCGATCCAGAAATTGCTGCACGCTGTGCAGTACGGCGACCTGTGTATCAGACATAGCGATTCCTTATTATTCGCAGGGTGTCAACGCAGTCTAAGATGGCTTTGCCGAATGCGCTTTTATCTCTGTGACATTCGCTTTGTCCGCTGTGACAGGCACCGCAAAACGCGACAATATCGCCGTTTCGCTCTGCTGTATGGCGGAGTTTTTTCCGGGATTTCGCCCCAGGTCACGGGCAATTGGCAACATAAATGCAACAATGTTTAAACATTGACGACGTAGCGGGTAAGACGATGGCATGTGCAAACGAACAGGACAAATACCAGCACTGGCTGGCGCAGATTAACCAGGTTTGCGGCAGTTTTGCCGCCCGGCCCATGTCCGGCGAGTTTTATGGCGAGCTGGAATCGACCTGGACCGGCAACCTGAAACTCAGCACCGTCACCGCAGGCGGCGTGAACCTGTTTCGCTCCCGTCAGGAGATCAAAACCAGCAACGACGCCTGGTTCTACACCGTGTTTCAGCTGGAAGGCGAAGCGGGGCTCGAGCAGGACGACCGTCAGATCGTGTTGAACGCCGGGGATATCACCCTGATTGACGCCTCCCGCCCCTGCTCAATCTACTGGCCGGAAAAATCACGCCAGATATCGCTCTTGTTGCCGCGTCAGATCCTCGAGCAGCACTTTCGCTTTCAGGAGGTGACCTGCGCGCAAAAGCTCTCCCACAGCCTGCCCACCGTCCAGCTCAGCTACCGCCTGCTGCAGGACAGCATGAGCAACCCGGCGTTGAGCGAAACCGAAAGCGAAGCCGCGCTGGAGGCGATGGTCTGCCTGCTGCGGCCGGTCTTGCAGCAGCGTGAAAGCGTACAGCCGCGCAAAGAGCGCCAGTTTACGAACGTGCTGACCCTGATCGACGATCATATTCAGGCCGAACACCTGCGCCCGGAGTGGATCGCTTCGGAGTGTGGAATGACGGTGCGGAGCCTGTACCGGATGTTTGCCGAGAAAGGGCTGGTGGTAGCGCAGTACATTAAAAATCGTCGTCTGGATCTGTGCGCGCAGATGCTGCGCGGCGCCCGGGACGATGAAAAGCTGGCGGGCATTGGCTACAGCTGGGGGTTTACCGACCACAGCCACTTCTCCACGGCCTTTAAGCAGCGTTTTGGTATTTCGCCCGGCGAATACCGCAAACGCCACCGCTGATCACTTCTGCAACCACTTGCCGTTAATCCCCTGGACATACTCGCCGGGGTTGGCGCGCGCGACCAGCTTTGTCCCGGCCATTTTCGCCACTTCATCCACCGGAATATTATTGCTGTCGGCCAGTTTCTGATAGCTGTCGGTGCGGGCCTTGTTAATCTGCTCCACCAGCGCCAGCGTCTCGCGATCCTGACTCCGCGGCGCGATATAGCCGCTCAGGGTTTCACCGACCCGCCCGGCACTGCGGGCTTCGTTGAGGGTCAGCGCCAGCGCGGGCGCGCAGAGCCCCAGGGTTAACATCATCAGCGCAATCAGTTTTCTCATGGCAGCCTCAGAACAGATCGCTGCGTGATTTCAGCAGCGTCTCCACGTCTTTATCCACTTTGATGTGGATTTCATGTTCAATTTTGACGTTCATGTTGATGGTGATCGGCTCTTTCGACGCCGCGACTTCGATCCTCGGCGTGCAGCCTGTCAGCGTCAGTATCACAATCGCGGTGAACCCACCGGCCAGCTTTTTCATGGTTGTTCCTTACATTCCTTGCCTGTCGGGCAGCGGTTATCCGGTAATGCTGCGTGTTGCTCCAGCCAGGTCTGCAGATTGTCGCCAAAACGCAGGCTGCGCCAGAGGGTAAACAGGTTCTCCTGATGGGTGTAGTTGAGGTTGACGGCTTGCGTCTGGCCCCCGGAGCGGCTGGCGCCACGGAGGGTTGACGCCAGGGTTAATTCACCCAGGTTATCTACATTGAGTTTTGTCCACGACTGCGAAATTTCCATATAGCGAAGCCAGTTAATCGCCCCCGCCGCCCCATTGTCTTTGACCAGAGCATCGGCGGTGTCTTTATCAAGACGCAGGGTCATCGGGCCTGAATTGGTCAGCCAGCCATCTTTGATGATCCACCTGTCGTTGTCCAGCCAGAACGGCAGCGCCCCGCTGAACGGCCCGGACATCGCAAACTGTTTCGGGTTAACGGCGCTAATCAGCTCGCTGGAGGAGATATTATTCACCCGCAGCAGGGCCGCGTCGTGCTGCGGCATCCGCAGCTGCTGCATAGTCACTTTGCCGCCCAGCAGATCCACGCTCACGTCAGTCAAAAGCAGCGGGTTCGCCTCGCTCCAGGGGTAGTCTCCCTGCAGATCGGCGGTGATGTTGCGGGCCGTGACCTGATTGATCACTTCGCCAATGCGCAGCGTTACCGGGCCATGAGTACCCAGCGACCAGGTGCCCTGACTGAAGCGGAACGGCAGGACAAAATCGACACCATTCACTTTGTTATCCGGCATCCAGACGCTGCCGCTTTTAACTACCCCGTGGCCGCCGGCCTCAAAGCCCTGATCGGCCGCAGCGGAGAACGCCACCTGGGCATACAGCTCCCCTTCGCGCAGGGTCATTTTCCAGTCTGGCGGGACCAGCGGCTGGAAGACGGTCAGGGACTGCTTCGGCCACCAGGCCTGGCCACGCAGACGCTCCCCGTCCCAGCGCCCGTTCAGCTGTACCGGGCCGATCGCTTCGGCGTTGAGGGTGCCTTTGAACTGGAACAGGGTCGGGTCGCTGCCATCGACGCTGAATTTGACCGTCGACGGCGGTAGCACGCTGCCGCCGGTGAAGGTGGTTTCCCCGGCCTCAAAGGCTAACGCACCGCTGAAGTGCGGCCGGGCGGGATCGCGCTGCCAGCGGATCGGACTCTCCAGCACCATGCGCGGCGCGCTGGCATGCATGGAGCCGTACTTCAGCTGGTCGAACCCGGTTGAGAGTTCGCGCAGTTCAATCATGCTGTCGCGCCACTCGCCTCTGCCCGCCACGTCCCAGCGGGCCTGCATCGGGGTAAAGTTGCCCTCGCCCCAGTAGCGCCACTGCCACAGGCCGCGATCCGGCAGAAAGTCATTCGCCCGGCCATCCAGGTGCAGGGTGAAATCCCCCATCTCCTGCTCGTGGGCGCGTAAAATGGCCTGCAGGCGACCGTCTATGCCGTTGCGGGTCAGCGCCACGCCGGCCAGCGGCCAGCGTACTTCGTCGATATTGAGGGAGTCGATGATCCTGCCGCGGGAGCGCAGCAGCGCCCCCGGCGCAAACGCCAGACGGGGCTCGGCCAGGCTGCCGCTCAGCATGGCGGGCAGCATGGCATACAGAATGAGGTCATTTTGTTTAGCCACGCCGGTGAGCTGTAGCGGCATGGCACTGTTGTCGACGCTCAGCTTGCCGGGACCAAAGGTGAGAACCGCGTTGCCTTTCCCGGCATCGCCCTGGGTCAGAACGTTCATCCGCCCGCTGATAACGGCGTTTTCCGTGCCCTGCTGCCAGTTATCGATTTTAAGCCCCAGGCGACCGCTCAGAGGTATTCCGGCTTGATCCCAGCGCCAGCGCCCGTCGCTGATGGTCAGCTGTTCGGGAGTGATCTGCCAGGGGAGATCCAGCAGCTGCTCGCCGCTCTCCCGCTCAACCAACACCAGCTGGCCCTGATTGTCCTGCCATGCCAGATCGGCATCCACCAGCGACGGGAGCTGCGGCACCGAGAAGGTCGCAGCCGCATGTCCCTGCACCGGCAGGCCGTCCGGCACCAGCGGCAGGGTAAATTCTCCCACCAGAGTCACCGGCTGCGGGTTATCGGGCAGATTGAGCGTGACGTCGCTGACGGTCAGGGAACGTCCACGGAGAGTGCCACGCAGGCTAAACCGATCCCCGTGGTAAGTAATATCCTGTCGCGACGGGGTCAACGAGGCGGTTAATTTTCCCTGCCATTGTTGCCAGGGAGAGAGCGTAAGACGATCGATATTCAGCCAGGTATTCGGCAGCAGCGACTGCCATTCGGCCAGGGTTCGCGGTGCGGCGGGTGCAGGCTCGCTGGCGGGGATTTTGCTCAGGCAGGCGCTGTTGAGATCCAGCCCGGCGATGTCGATTTTCCAGCGGCTCGGGTGGCTGAGCGTAGCGTCTTCGACACGGGCGATTTCGCAGTCGTCAACCAGATAGCGCAGATCGGCAATCACCAGCGCGTTGCGGGTCAGGCGCGGGCTTTTTTCAAAGGCTATCCGGGTACCGGCGGGCAGCCAGATGCCGGCAAGCGTAGGTACCCACTGCGCAAGGGTCAGCAGCAGCGTCAGCGGCAAGAGAACGATCAGCAGCAGTAGCGCGATTGCGGCTTTATATTTACCCCTCATGGGCAGTTAATATCCTGATTTAGCAAAAAAATTAGCCGACAGTATCGAATATTGTGGCATGTTTCGTCAGGCAGGTGAAGCGAAGGCCTGCTTAAGGATAGATGTGATAACCCTGAATGTGAGCGTTTTTACGCTTCGCGCAAACCCGTTCAGGAAAATAAAAAACCGCCCGGATGAAGTGAACCCCATATATTGGACACGTTCTTAACTGGCGGCTGACATGGCCTGGGTTCGGTATTGTACCGGACTCAGGCCGTTTAGTTTTAGCTTGATTCGTTCGTTGTTGTAGTAGTGGATATACTCTTCCACCGTTTTTCGTAGATGGTCTGTATTTTCAAACTCTTCGTGGTACCAACATTCTGTTTTCAGCAGACCAAAAAAATTTTCTATCACTGCATTGTCCAGACAGTTCCCTTTGCGCGACATGCTTTGTTCTATGCCTTTAGCTTTAAGTTTCTCCTGATACCGTGCCATCTGATACTGCCAACCCTGATCAGAGTGCAGTACCGGTCTGTCACCCGGTTTCAGCCTCTTGACGGCTTTGCTGAGCATGTTTTCGACCAGATTCATTCCCGGATGCGTCGTCATATTCCAGGCTATTATCTCGCTGTTATACAGATCAAGCACTGGTGACAGATACAGCTTTGTCCCTTTTACGTTGAACTCTGTCACATCCGTGACCCATTTCTGGTTTGGACTGCTGGCCTTAAAATCACGTGCAAGGGTATTTGGCGCTACTTTACCGTAGGTGCCTTTGTATGACTGATACTTTTTGCTTCTCAGGCATGAGGCCAGCCCCATCTTGCGCATCAGTTTCCGTACTGTTTTATGATTAATGCCATAGCCTTCATTACGCAACGCCAGGGTAATGCGCCGGTAACCATATCGTCCTTTATGATAGTGGAACAGTGCGGCTATTCTTTGCTGTTCGCCCTCATAGCGCTCTCCACGGCTATCTGCTTTGACATGCCAGTAGTACGTGCTGCGAGGTAATCCTGCTATATGAAGCAGCATTCTCAGGTTATGGTTTCGCCTCAATTCGGTAATTATTTTTGCTTTGTCTTCTGCTTTTCCCGAATCAAGGCCTGAAGCTTTTTTAGGTAGGCATTCTCAACACGCAGGTATTCAAGTTCTTCCTCAGCGTTCTGGAACGCTGGACGGGGATTATTAAGTTCTTTATCTGAAGTTTCGTTCTTCCCTGACTTCATCTGGCGTCCTCTGGGTTTATCCTGTAGGGCAATGATACCGCCAGTACGGTAAAGACGCTCCCATTTGCTGACAGTACAAGCGGCTGCAATACGAAACTCCGCCGCAGCTTTCCGGGATGATTTGTTGTGTTGCTGCATCCAGAGCACGACAGACTCTTTAAACTCGGCAGAGTAAGCCCTGGTAGGAATGGTAAAACTGTCCATCCCATTCACTTTCCAGTGCTCAGTCCAGCGTCTGACCGCTCCGTGATCAACGCCGAACAACCGCGCTGTTTTCTTTGCACCATCACTGCTGAACAGATAGTGGAGTACGACTTGCTGCTTGAATTCAGGTGAGTATTTTTTTCTGCCCATTGAAACGCAAAACCCCTAATCGTTGGATGTCCAACTTTCGGGGTTCACTTCACGGAGGCGGTTTAGAAAAGCGGTGTATGAAGCTATCTTCTGATCACATCCGGGTCATCAGGATCCAGCGGGTCATTGACGTCAGGTATGTCATCACCCGTCAGGGGATCATCTTCATCTTCGTCTTCATCAAAAAGCGGATCGCTTCCGCCGGGAAGCGGTTCATCATCAGGAACAGGATCAATATAATCTGGACGATCAGCCATAAAGCCTCCGTCAAACTGTGCTATGAAAGGTTATTTCGATTTACCCGGTTTCTGTTTGCTCTTTTCGTCTTGATTCTTTTGCGGCTGCTTAGGTTGTTCTTTAGAAACATGTTGTACGGTGGATTTCATTTTGAAACTCCAGTTGTAGATGCAGCAAGTCGCCACCCTAAAACTATAAGTTACGCTTATATTTATATCGAGCGCGACGGCAGACAATTAGATTTAACCATCTGTTTTTAATTGCTTTATCGAGAGAAAAAGAGAATTCACCTCCCCCATCACGGGTTGTCGCGGGATGGCGCTGCACAAAAAAGCGGTTCAGTTTGAAGATCATAGGGTTATTGTGCAGAGATGTTGTAAAATCATTATCAGAACTTATTGAATTCAATAATATTTTAAAATTTGTATGATTATTTTAATCATGCTAACGTAGTTCCAAAATCACTGGAGAAAGTCTTATGAAACTCGCGGTATATAGCACAAAGCAGTACGACAAAAAGTATCTGCAACATGTTAACGAGGGATATGGATTCGAACTTGAATTTTTCGACTTTCTGCTTAACGAAAAGACGGCCAAAACCGCGCACGGCTGCGATGCGGTCTGTATTTTCGTTAACGACGATGGCAGTCGTCCAGTGCTGGAGGAGTTAAAAAAACAGGGCGTGAAGTACATCGCTCTCCGCTGCGCAGGCTTCAACAATGTCGATCTTGAGGCGGCCAAAGAGCTGGGCCTTCAGGTCGTGCGCGTCCCGGCCTACTCCCCGGAAGCGGTGGCTGAACATGCCATTGGTCTGATGATGTCGCTGAACCGACGTATTCACCGCGCTTATCAACGTACCCGTGATGCCAACTTCTCGCTGGAAGGGCTGACCGGTTTCACCATGTACGGCAAAACTGCCGGGGTGATCGGCACCGGTAAGATCGGCGTCGCGGCGCTGCGGATCCTGAAAGGCTTCGGTATGCGCCTGCTGGCGTTCGATCCGTATCCGAGCGCCGCCGCGCTGGAGCTCGGCGTGGAGTATGTCGATCTGTCGACCCTGTATGCGGAGTCAGACGTCATCTCCCTGCACTGCCCGCTGACCGCAGACAATTACCATCTGCTGAACCAGAGCGCGTTCGACCAGATGAAAGATGGCGTGATGATTGTTAACACCAGCCGCGGTGGCCTGGTGGATTCTCAGGCCGCCATTGAGGCGCTGAAAACGCAGAAAATTGGTGCACTGGGGATGGACGTGTACGAAAACGAACGCGATCTGTTCTTTGAAGACAAGTCTAACGACGTGATCCAGGATGACGTGTTCCGCCGTCTTTCCGCCTGCCACAACGTGCTGTTTACCGGTCATCAGGCGTTTTTAACCGCCGAGGCGCTGATCAGTATTTCAGAGACCACGTTGGGCAATCTGAGCCAGCTTGAGAAAGGCGAAGCGAGTCCGAACGCGCTGTTCTGAGTGAACATCCCCCTCTCCCTTCGGGGAGAGGAAACACTTTCCCGCCCTGTTTTCAGATTATCCCGCAAGACAATTCCCGCCAGCGCAATAGACTATGCATTAGCTATTTATGAAGTGAATATATTGAGAATAACCATGAAAACGCTCGTCGCGGTAACGATCCTCAGCATGGCGCTGGCAGGCTGTGTCAATCCAGGGAAAGCCTCTGTTCAGGAAGAACAGCTTCAGCAGCACCGCTTTGTGCTGCAAAGTATTAACGGCACCGCCATCAACCCGGCCAATACACCGCCGGAGATCGCTTTTGGTGAAGACTTGGCGGTGTCAGGCGTGATGTGTAACCGCTTCAACGGCCAGGGCAAGCTGTCTGATGGCGAACTCAAGGTCAAAACGCTCGCCATGACGCGTAAGCTCTGTACCGAGCCGCAGCTCAATGACCTGGATCACGCCATCGGCACTATGCTGCGCAACGGCACCCAGGTCGATCTGACGGAAGACGTGTTAACCCTGGCGACGGCTGAGACGACGCTGGTCTTTAAACGCGCAGAGTAATCAGTACGCGCCGCAGGATCCGACGGCAAGCGACTGTTCACTGCAGCGTTTGCCGTTCGGCAGCGCGCACATGCCGATGGCCGAGCCATCCAGCTGACGCGCAACGGACAGCGACCCGCCAATCATGGCGCAGTTTGCCTGACCGGAACTGGACATCGCCGCCCTCATCCCCGGTGCGACGTGCGCGGCGGTAGCCTGCTGTACAGGTTCATTGCTACAGGCCGACAGTAACAAAGCGGCACACCCAACCCAAAATGCTGCGCGCATAATCTCTCCCCATATTGAATTGCAAAACCTATGCATAATAGGCACCCCACGGCCTGCCGTCGAGAGCCGAAGCGCGGTTTTCTGCGCTGTCAAAACAATTGCAGACTATTTTCAGGCAAAAGTTTGATCAAACCATTGATGGCACTAATAAGCAGGACACAAAAGCGAAAATCGTTTCAGCGGCCCTTTGCTAAAATAAAAAGATAACTACAGGACTTGTCGATGTGTCACGGGTCTCTCTTTCTTTGCGCAATGTAAGGGTGTCATATGCAAACTATTGACGGGAATGGCGCAGTCGCGTCCGTCGCGTTTCGCACCAGTGAAGTGATCGCCATCTATCCCATTACACCCAGCTCGACGATGGCTGAACAGGCCGATGCCTGGGCCGGTAACGGGCTGAAAAACGTCTGGGGTGATGTTCCTCGCGTGGTCGAAATGCAGTCCGAAGCCGGGGCGATTGCTACCGTTCACGGCGCGCTGCAGACCGGGGCGCTGTCCACCTCCTTTACTTCGTCGCAGGGGCTGCTGCTGATGATCCCGACGCTGTATAAGCTGGCGGGCCAACTTACTCCCTTCGTGCTGCACGTCGCGGCGCGCACCATCGCCACCCACGCCCTGTCGATTTTTGGCGATCACTCTGACGTGATGGCCGTGCGCCAGACCGGCTGCGCCCTGCTCTGTTCCGGCAGCGTGCAGGAGGCACAGGATTTTGCCCTGATCTCCCACATGGCAACGCTGAAAAGCCGGGTGCCGTTTATCCACTTCTTCGACGGTTTCCGCACCTCGCACGAAATTAACAAGATTGTGCCGATTTCCGACGACACCATCCGTAACCTGCTCCCGCAGGCAGAGATCGACGCCCACCGCGCCCGCGCGCTGAACCCGGAACATCCGGTGATCCGCGGCACCTCCGCCAACCCGGATACCTACTTCCAGTCCCGGGAGGCCACTAACCCCTGGTACAACGCGGTCTATGACCACGTGGAGCAGGCGATGGCCGATTTTGCCGCCGCCACCGGACGCGAGTACAAACCGTTCGAGTATTACGGCCATCCGCAGGCGGAGCGCGTGATTGTGATCATGGGTTCCGCCATCGGCACCTGTGAAGAGGTGGTGGATGAGCTGCTGAGCCGGGGCGAGAAAGTGGGCGTGCTGAAAGTGCGCCTGTATCGCCCGTTCTCCGCGAAACACCTGCTGGCGGTATTGCCGGAGAGTGTGCGGTCGGTGGCGGTGCTGGATCGTACTAAAGAGCCGGGTGCCCAGGCCGAGCCGCTCTATCTGGACGTGATGACCGCTCTGGCCGAGGCCTTTAACGGCGGCGAGCGCGAAACGCTGCCGCGGGTGATTGGCGGACGCTATGGCCTCTCGTCAAAAGAGTTTGGCCCCGAGTGCGTGCTGGCCATCTTTAACGAGCTGAGCGCCGCGAAGCCGAAGCCGCGCTTTACCGTCGGCATCTATGACGACGTGACCAACCTTTCCCTGTCGCTGCCGGAAAACACCCTGCCCTCCACCGCGAAGCTGGAAGCGCTGTTTTACGGTCTGGGCAGCGATGGCAGCGTATCGGCCACCAAGAACAACATCAAAATTATCGGTAACTCCACGCCGTGGTATGCCCAGGGCTATTTCGTCTATGACTCGAAAAAGGCCGGTGGCCTGACGGTTTCCCATCTGCGCGTCAGCGAGCAGCCGATCCGCTCGGCGTATCTGGTGTCGCAGGCCGATTTCGTGGGCTGCCACCAGCTGCAGTTTATCGACAAATACCAGATGGCCGAACGCCTGAAGACGGGCGGGATTTTCCTGCTCAATACTCCGTACAGCGCCGATGAGGTCTGGGGGCGCCTGCCGCAGGAAGTGCAGGCGGTACTGAACCAGAAAAAAGCGAAGTTCTATATCGTTAATGCGGCAAAAATCGCCCGTGAATGCGGCCTGGCGGCACGTATCAATACCGTCATGCAGATGGCGTTTTTCCACCTGACGCACATCCTGCCGGGCGACAGCGCCCTGATGGAGCTGCAGGGCGCGATCGCCAAAAGCTACAGCAGCAAAGGCCAGGAGCTGGTGGAACGCAACTGGCAGGCCCTGGCGCTGGCCCGGGAGTCCCTTGCCGAAGTGCCGCTGCAGCCGGTGAATGCCCACAGCCCGAACCGCCCGCCGGTGGTCTCCGATGCCGCCCCGGACTTTGTCAAAACCGTTACCGCCGCGATGCTGGCCGGTCTCGGCGATGCCCTGCCCGTCTCCGCCCTGCCGCCGGATGGCACCTGGCCGATGGGCACCACCCGCTGGGAAAAACGCAATATCGCCGAAGCGATCCCGATCTGGAAAGAGGAGCTGTGCACCCAGTGTAACCACTGTGTGGCGGCCTGCCCGCACTCCGCGATCCGCGCCAAAGTTGTCTCGCCTGAGGCGATGGAGAGCGCTCCGGCCAGCCTGCACTCGCTGGATGTGAAATCTCGCGACATGCGCGGTCAGAAATATGTCCTGCAGGTAGCGCCGGAAGACTGCACAGGCTGTAACCTCTGCGTCGAGGTCTGCCCGGCGAAAGATCGCCAGAACCCGGAGATCAAGGCCATCAATATGATGTCGCGCCTTGAGCATGTGGAGGAAGAGAAAGTCAATTACGACTTCTTCCTCGACCTGCCGGAAATCGATCGCAACAGCCTTGAGCGCATCGATATTCGTACCTCGCAGCTGATCACCCCGCTGTTTGAATACTCGGGTGCCTGCTCCGGCTGCGGCGAAACGCCGTACATCAAGCTGCTGACCCAGCTGTATGGCGATCGGATGCTGATCGCCAACGCCACCGGCTGTTCATCCATCTACGGCGGCAACCTGCCGTCAACGCCCTACACCACCGACGCTAACGGCCGCGGCCCGGCGTGGGCGAACTCACTGTTCGAAGATAACGCTGAGTTTGGTCTGGGCTTCCGCTTAACGGTGGATCAGCACCGGGTGCGCGTGATGCGCCTGCTGGAGCAGTTTGCCGATAAGATCCCGGCAGAGCTGAACAGCGCCCTGCACAGCGAGGCCACGCCGGACGTGCGTCGTCAGCAGGTGGCGGAGCTGCGTCAGCAACTGGCGGGCGTTGAAGGGGCAGAACAGCTGTTAACCGATGCCGATGCGCTGGTCGAGAAATCGATCTGGCTGATTGGCGGCGACGGCTGGGCATATGACATCGGCTTTGGCGGGCTGGATCATGTCCTGAGCCTGACCGAGAACGTCAATATTCTGGTGCTGGATACTCAGTGTTACTCCAACACCGGCGGCCAGGCCTCGAAAGCGACCCCGCTGGGGGCGGTGACCAAGTTTGGCGAGCACGGCAAACGCAAGGCACGCAAAGATTTGGGGGTCAGCATGATGATGTACGGTCATGTGTATGTGGCGCAAATCTCGCTGGGAGCACAGCTGAACCAGACGGTAAAAGCCATTCAGGAGGCGGAAGCTTATCCTGGTCCGTCGCTGATCATCGCCTACAGCCCTTGCGAGGAGCATGGCTACGACCTGGCATTAAGCCACGATCAGATGCGCCAGCTGACGGCAACCGGCTTCTGGCCGCTGTACCGCTTCGACCCGCGTCGGGCCGATGAGGGCAAACTGCCGCTGGCGCTGGATTCCCGTCCACCGTCAGATGCGCTGGCAGAAACGCTGATGCAGGAGCAACGCTTCCGTCGCCTTAACGCCCAACAGCCCGAAGTGGCAGAGCAGCTGTGGAAAGATGCCGCCGCCGATCTACAAAAACGCTACGACTTCCTGGCGCAGTTAGCCGGAAAAGCCGAGAAATCGGTAAGCGAATAACCTTTAAAGCCCGGCATGTCCGGGCTTTTCTTTGGGCATAAAAAAACCCGCCAGTCATATACTGGCGGGCGATCCTGTTCACAAATAAATAATAGTTTATCTATTTAACGTGGATTCAATAAATAACGGATAAGAGGTTTTGAGACATATAACGCAGCCAAGTTTAGCGCGTCATCGCAATGAGAAATAATTTTTATTTTATATGGTTTTATTAAATACATTCACGAGAATTATCACTATTTCTTCGGCAGCAAATGCTTGAGAATTTACTTACTTAGTAACAATTATGTTTTATCGCGGATAAGAGAGAGTGATTTAGCATGAGACCTCTTTCCAACACAGAAAGTTCCATGGAAAGTTAAAAAATTATTAACTATAAAAACTGCATAAGGAATAGTCACAATGCAAAGAAAAGTACTGGCTCTGATGATCCCAGCCTTGTTAATGGCTGGCGCAGCAAATGCAGCTGAAATTTATAATAAAGACGGCAATAAATTAGATCTCTACGGAAAAGTAGATGGTCTGCATTATTTCTCCGACGACAGCACTGCTGACGGCGACCAGACATATATGCGTCTCGGCTTTAAAGGCGAAACCCAGATCAACGATACGCTCACCGGCTACGCCCAGTGGGAATATAATATCCAGGCAAACAATACCGAAGGTTCTTCTAACCAGTCCTGGACGCGTCTGGCATTCGCTGGCCTGAAATTCGGTGACTATGGTTCATTCGATTACGGCCGTAACTACGGCGTCCTGTACGACGTGGAAGGCTGGACCGATATGCTGCCAGAGTTTGGCGGCGACTCCTACACCAAAGCAGATAACTTCATGACCGGCCGTGCGAACGGCGTGGCGACCTACCGTAATACCGATTTCTTCGGCATGGTTGAAGGCCTGAACTTCGCCCTGCAGTACCAGGGCAATAACGAAGGCACCGGTAACGGTAACGAAGGCACCAACAACAGTAAAGACCGTGGCGTACGTAATGAAAACGGTGACGGCTTCGGTATCTCTACCTCTTACGACTTCGGCATGGGTATCAGCGCAGCAGCGGCCTATACCTCTTCTGACCGTACTAACGATCAGGTGAAAAATACCACTGCGGGCGGCGACAAAGCTGACGCCTGGACCACCGGTCTGAAGTATGACGCCAACAATATCTATCTGGCGGCCATGTACTCTGAAACCCGTAACATGACCCCATACGGTAACGGTGACAACGGAAATACCGTTGCAGAAAAAACCCAGAACTTTGAAGTGACCGCTCAGTACCAGTTCGATTCCGGTCTGCGTCCGGTGGTATCTTACCTGCAGTCTAAAGGTAAAGACCTGGACAACGGTCAGGGCGATCAGGATCTGGTTAAATATGCTGAAGTGGGGGCGACTTACTACTTCAACAAAAATATGTCCACCTACGTTGATTATAAAATCAACCTGCTGGACGAAGACGATCGGTTCTACAAAGACAATGGCATCGGCACCGATGACATCGTCGCCGTCGGTCTGGTTTACCAGTTCTGATGAAATTAGCCCGCGCTACGGCGCGGGCTCATGCTTTATATTCCCTCAGCATGGCGTTCAAATTTTCTTGCGCCGCTCAGCCTTTCTGATACAAGATAAATCTCATGTCTGCCGGGCTGTATAGGACTCGCTATTATGAACCATCATGCTGTTAAATCTTCGCGCATCGCCTCGATTGCCTACGATAAATGCAACGAAACGCTGGAAGTCCGTTTTCGGGATCACAGTGCCTGGCAATATCAGCCCGTACCTGCGCGCATTTTTAATGATTTTCTGCATGTGGTTTCAAAAGGGCGTTTCTATGACGGCGTGGTAAAAGGCAAATTCAAAGAGAGAAAAATTGCCTGAGCGCACATCCCCTGTGCCCATGACCTGTCCAGATGAATAGCTACGCTAGCTGTCGGCAGTGCGGTAGCTCAGCACGCCAGCCACACCGCCGCCGCCATCATTGGGATGATGCCTTCCCTCCATTACCAGCACCTCCGGGAAATCAAACGGCGAGACGCCTTCAATGCAGGCAACGTTGACGCCATACTGCTCCGGATTAGAGCGCCGCTGGTGGAAGGTGTAGATCCCACAGACCGAACAAAAATAGTGTACCGCCGCCTGGGTGTTAAAACGGTACTCGGTCAGCAGTGATTCGCCCTGAACAATCTCGATACCCGATAAGGGCGCGGAGACGGCAATGGCCCCGCGCATCCGGCAGAATGAGCAGTTGCAGCGCCGGATGGTGTTGAACCCGTCCGAGAGTTCAACGGTAAACCTGACCGCTCCGCAGTGACACTGGGCAGAGACTTTGTTCGCCATACAGACTCCTCTCAGGTAAGCATGACCCACACAGGTGGCGTGACGGAACGCCGCGTACCGGCTAAGTGTAAGTCAGCCTCCAGGTTTGCGCTGCCGTCACCGGCGGCTGAACTCCTCCGCACTCTTTTTCAGCCAGGCTTCCTGAAAGAGTTGTTCTGAATAGGTGAGTTTCATGACGGAGGATAAATAGGGCGCATCAAGCTCAATTAAATCATTTTCATTCTGGTATTTGGCATATTTGTCCCCGGCAAAGGAGATCTGTTTTTTCACCGCCACGTATTTATGCTCGAGCATACTCTCAACTTCATCAAACCGGTGCTTATCCAGCTCAAGCATAATGGCGGTGATCCGCCCCGACTTATTGAAGATAACTGCATTATTTTTGGCGCCCTCTAATCCCAGCTCGTTATTCGGAATAGAGAAAATATCGCCGTCGCTCCACTTACTGCGCCCCTCGTGCTGGGCGGTGGGATAGGCTTTGATGAACTGCTGCAGCGTGGTTTTACCTAACGTCAGCCCCATCGCCGTCGTGTTCGCCTTTGCGGATGAAAACACTGCTATTAAAACAAACAAGCCCAATAGTAATTGCCACTGTTTACCCATCGTTAGCACCTCATCGTATCAGTCGTGTTTTTGCTGACCATCGCCTTCAGTACCTGTCTCTTCTCTATCGTACAGAATTGATCTTCAACAACACATGGGCCTTTTTGATGAGTGCGCAAGGCCGATACAGCACTAGTTACTGAGCCAGGGTAGAAGGTTGTTAGGGTGGAACGTGCCGGGGCGCAGGCATAAAAAAGCCACCAGCAAATGCCGGTGGCGTGGGCATGACCTACGGTCAGCTATTTTTTGACGGGTTGGGGCTTTTTATCGCCCGATTCCGGGGCCTCGCGCGGGTCATCTTTTTCGACATACTGCATGACTACCTCCCGTTTTTATGGATGGACTACAACTATAGCCTTGTTGCGTAAAACCAGCCAGGCGGCAGGCGTTTGCTGTAAAACGTGCTGACATTCACCGCCGTAATCCGTACCATACACGCCATACTTTTTCATGTTGACCTGCTGCCCCCCATCTTTGCGGTGGGCCGCCTGGGCGGCTTTAGCCACAAACGAATTGAGCCACTATTAAATGTCGCAAAATCAAGAAATTAACAAAAAAGACCAGTACAACCTCAACAAACTGCAAAAGCGTCTGCGCCGCAACGTTGGTGAAGCCATTGCAGATTACAACATGATTGAAGAAGGCGACCGCATTATGGTCTGTCTGTCTGGCGGCAAAGACAGCTATACCTTGCTGGAAATCCTGCGCAATCTTCAGCAAAGCGCGCCGGTCAATTTTTCGTTAGTGGCCGTCAACCTGGATCAGAAGCAGCCGGGCTTCCCGGAGCATATCCTGCCGGAATACCTGGAGCAGCTGGGCGTTGAGTACAAAATTGTCGAAGAGAACACCTACGGCATCGTTAAAGAGAAGATCCCGGAAGGGAAAACCACCTGCTCGCTCTGCTCGCGTCTGCGTCGCGGCATTCTTTATCGTACGGCCACCGAGCTCGGCGCAACCAAAATTGCCCTCGGCCACCACCGCGATGACATTTTACAGACGCTGTTCCTGAACATGTTCTACGGCGGCAAAATGAAAGGCATGCCACCGAAGCTGATGAGCGACGACGGGAAGCACATTGTGATCCGTCCCCTTGCCTACTGCCGCGAAAAGGACATCGAGCGTTTTTCCGAGGCCAAAGCCTTCCCGATCATTCCGTGCAATCTGTGCGGCTCCCAGCCGAACCTGCAGCGTCAGGTGATTGGCGATATGCTGCGCGACTGGGACAAACGCTACCCGGGCCGCATCGAGACCATGTTCAGCGCGATGCAGAACGTGGTGCCTTCGCACCTGAGCGATATCAACCTGTTTGATTTCAAAGGGATTAAGCACGGTTCAGAAGTGGTGAACGGCGGCGATCTGGCATTCGATCGCGAAGAGATCCCGATGCAGCCCGCGGGCTGGCAGCCGGAAGAGGATGACACTCAGCTGGATGAGATGCGTCTGAACGTTATTGAAGTGAAGTAATCTTTAAGCGTCTCAGCGCTAACGCTGAGACGCTCTTCCGCCCGCTTATTTCAGCAGACGAACCTTGCAGTTTTTGCCTTTGATCTTGCCGTTTTGCAGCTGTTTCCACGCTTTTTGCGCCACCGACTGACGTACCGCCACGTACACATGTGCCGGGTGCACCACGATTTTGCCAATATCAGCGCCGTCGAGGCCAATATCACCGGTCAGCGCGCCCAACACATCACCTGGACGCATTTTGGCTTTTTTCCCACCGTCGATACAGAGCGTCGCCATTTCGGCGGCCAGCGGCACAATACCGACGTTTGCCGGGGCATCGACCCAGTTCAGCTTGATTTGCAGCATTTCAGCCAGGATGTTAGCCCGCTGCGCCTCTTCCGGGGCACAGAAGCTGATCGCCAGACCGCTATTACCCGCACGGGCAGTACGGCCGATGCGGTGTACGTGCACTTCCGGGTCCCAGGCCAGCTCGTAGTTCACTACCAGCTCCAGAGATTTGATGTCCAGACCGCGGGCGGCTACGTCTGTCGCTACCAGCACGCGGGCGCTGCCGTTGGCAAAACGTACCAGGGTCTGATCGCGGTCGCGCTGCTCAAGGTCGCCATGCAGCGACAGCGCGCTCTGTCCGGCCTCGGTCAGGGCATCACACACCGCCTGACAATCTTTTTTGGTATTACAGAACACCACGCAGGAGGCGGGCTGATGCACGCTGAGCAGCTTTTGCAGCAGCGGGATTTTTCCCCGCTGGGTGGTATCGAAGAACTGCTGTTCAATCGCCGGGAGGGCGTCGACGGTATCAATTTCGATGGCGATCGGGTTTTGCTGTACGCGCCCGCTGATGGCGGCAATCGCCTCGGGCCAGGTGGCCGAAAAGAGCATGGTCTGGCGCGACGGCGGGGCAAAACGCGTCACCTCGTCAATGGCTTCGCTAAAGCCCATATCCAGCATCCGGTCGGCTTCGTCCAGCACCAGGGTCTGGAGCGCGTCGAGGGAGACCGTACCTTTCTGCAAATGATCAAGCAAACGCCCCGGCGTGGCGACGATGATGTGCGGCGCATGCTGTAAAGAATCGCGCTGGGCGCCAAACGGCTGGCCACCGCAGAGGGTTAAAATTTTGGTGTTTGGCAGAAAACGCGCCAGGCGACGTAACTCTGCCGCCACTTGATCCGCCAGCTCGCGCGTTGGACAAAGCACCAGCGACTGCGTCTTATAAAGGCTGGCATCAATATGCTGTAACAGGCCAAGACCAAATGTCGCCGTTTTGCCACTGCCGGTTTTCGCCTGTACGCGGACATCGCGTCCTTCCAGGATCGCTGGCAGCGCGGCAGCTTGTACAGGGGTCATCGTCAGGTAACCCAACTCGTTAAGATTATCGAGTTGGGCGGCAGGCAGTACGTTCAGCGTTGAAAAAGCAGTCACAGTTATTCTCGCGGTAAAAAACTCACAGTCAGCAGGCGCGTATCCTCGCAGATCTCCGCCTTTGATGCGACATTTTAATCGGGACTTCATCCGGTGGCGGATCCGGCATCGGCTGCGGGCGTGGGATCGGTTCAGGAACGGGCACTGGATCGACGGGTATCGGATCCGATTGCCGGGTTTGTTGCAGCAGCAGTGTCAAGAGCATAGCCATAGTACCCTCCAGAAGAATGGATTGTCTCTTTTAGGGTAGTCGCTGCGGGGTTGCAGGCAAAAAAAAGCCGACTTATTTAAGTCGGCGTCGTACGAATCAATTTTGCTATGCAGTAATTCAAAAAAGGAAGTAAGACAATATGGAGCGCAACGCCCATCGCTTGACGTTGCATTCACCTGCGGGAGAGATAGTGCACCTTATGGGTAAAAGGTTTATTGACCTCGCTCAATTAAAATAGCGTTTCAGGCGCATCTGAACGCCAGAATAGTGTAAATTTACAACCATTTACTGCGATGTAACCACCACGCAACACCACCAATTAAAACGACTAACATGATGCAAAACAGCGAAAAGCCGAAGCGGAACTCCCCGCCGGGGATCCCTCCGAGGTTGACGCCAAATAGCCCGGTTAAGAAGGTGCTGGGCAGAAAGACCATCGCCATCAGCGACATAGTGTAGGTTCTGCGGGAGAGCGACTCCTGCATGACCTGCGCGATTTCGTCTGTCAGTATCGCCGTACGGGCAATACAGGCGTCGATTTCATCGAGGCCGCGCCCGAGCCGATCGGCAATATCCTGCATTCTGCGGCGCTGATCGTCATTCATCCAGGGCAGTCGTTCACTTGCCAGCCGGGCATAAACATCGCGCTGCGGGGCCATGTAGCGGCGCATCACGATCAGCTGTTTACGCAGCAACGCCAGAAATCCGCGAGGCGGAATAACCTGATCGATCAGATTATCTTCCAGATCGATGATCTTATCGTGCAGCTCTTCGATAAACTCGCTGGCATGATCGGTGAGCGCGTCGCAGACATCCACCAGCCAGCTCCCGCAATCCTCCGGGCCGGTGCCCTCTTTCAAATCCCCGACGACATCGTCCAGCGCCAGCACTTTTCGCTGCCGGGTCGAGACAATCAGTCGCTCATCCATATAAAGGCGCATCGCCACCAGCTGATCCGGCCGCTCATCGGTGCTGCCATTAATACAGCGCAGGGTAATGAGTGTCCCCTCGCCCATACGGGTCACGCGCGGGCGCAGGCTTTCCCCCGCCAGCGCGTCGCGCACGTTGTTGGGCAATAACGGGGTTGAAGCCAGCCAGTGAGCGCTCTCCGGCTGGGTATAGTTCAGGTGCAGCCAGCAGGGATGTTGCCGATCGATAATATCGTTATCGGTGAGCGGTCTCGCCCCACCTTTCCCATCGAGTAACCACGCAAAAACTGCGTCAGGAACGTTAACTTCCGATCCTTTTAAGCCTTCCACAGCGCCTCCGCCAGTAGCTGTTCTTTGCTGTCAGTCTAGCCACACCGGCAAGTTAAGCAACCATTTACCCCGCCATCGCGCTGAATTTATTCATAAAAGAGACTATTCCTGAATCAACTGCGGCGGACAAAAAAGCCTGGCGAACCAGGCTTTTATATCAGATGGCGTGTCAGGCACGCGCGGGGTGATGTTGCCCATCGAATAATGGCGCAGAGGATGCCGGTTCCAGATGGAAATTTCGCGTACGGGCCTGCAACTCAACCACCTGATTTTTTAGCACCGTCGAGGAGCCGGACAGCTCTTCCACCATCCCCACGTTACTCTGGGTGACGTTTTCCAGATCGGTCAGGGCCTGAGTGATTTGCGCGATGCCCTTCTCCTGTTCATAGGTCGAGGTGGAAATCTCATCCATCAGCTTGCTGACCTGTCCTGAGCCGCTGACGATTTCATGCATGTTCTTTTCGGCTTCGGCCACCACCATCGCCCCCTGACTGACGTTGCTGCTGGTCACGGCAATCAGGGATTTAATGCTTTTTGCCGCCTCGGCACTACGATGCGCCAGGCTGCGCACTTCCCCCGCCACCACGGAGAAGCCCTTGCCATGATCGCCGGCCCGGGCAGCTTCAACCGCGGCATTGAGCGCCAGGATATTGGTCTGGAACGCGATACCGTCAATCATGGTGATGATCTCGGTCATCTGCTGGGCGCATTCAGTAATGGAGTGCATATTGTTGGCAACCTGCCCCATCAGCTCGCCTCCTCTCTTTGCCTGCAGAGTCGCCACGTTTGCCTTTTCATTGGCGAGGCGAGTGTTATCAGCGGTGTTTTTAGTGGTGGCTGCCATCTGTTCCATGCTGGCAGAGGTCTGGATGAGCGACGCGGACTGCAGCTCCGTTTTCGCTGCCAGTGCCGAACTGCGGGCGGCCAGCTGTTCAGACAGACTCATTGCGGTTGCGGAGGAGGAGCGGATCTCACGCACCAGCGTGGCGATGTTGCCCGACAGGGTGTTAATGCCCGGGATCAATCGCCCCGCGCAGTTATTACCAAATTCAGGAATAGTAACGCCCAGATTGCCGGAGACAACTTCTTCGATGCTTCTTTTTACCGTATTGATGGGCACAACCAGGTACCGGGTCATGTAAACCCGGAGGAACATGAACGCGACGATAAATAGAATATTAAGTGAAATTAACAGAGATGTTTGCGGTGCTAAAGAAATGACCAACCCATCAATTAAGAGAAAGACAACCATCAGATAAGAAAGAATAAAAGTCCTTACGCTAATGTTCCTGAGCATAATATATCCCACAACGGAATTTTTAGATGATAAGGAATATATAGCATTGCCTTTTTAATTTTTCATCTTCATTTCGTAGAGACAACTCATAAATGGTATACCTCTAGTTATTTGCGTTAGGTAGAACAAATGCGCCCACCAAAGCAATAATTAAAGTACTATACGCTGATGTTGCCGTAACCAGGGAATGTCAAAGCGGTGAGCGATAATGCAGCTATTCAGACCTTCATACTTAAGCCCTATTCCTACTCCAGATGATGGCAATTTAGCCACGCTTAACTAACGCATTAAGGAATATATTTTACGTTTTTACTGAAAAAAACATTAATGTTTTCCCAGCGCTAATCCGATACTGAATTAAATAGATACCCTCGTATACCTGTGCGGTTCGTTTTAACGCCGCCAGTGTGTTTCTGTGAATGTTAAGCGTGAGAGTTTTGATGATGTACATCGCGTGGGATCCCATCCTCATAGGCGTTTCCTGGCTGGTCGCGTTTTTCGCCGCATTTGTCGCGCTGGACAGTGCAGGGAAAATACGGCTCGCCAACTCGCGAGCCTCGCTGTTCTGGCGCTTCGCTGGCGGCGTAACGCTGGGCACGGGGATCTGGTCGATGCATTTTATCGGCATGCTGGCGATGCGCATGCCGGTAATGATGAGCTACGATCCGGAGCTCACCCTCACCTCATTCGGCATTTCGCTGGTCGCGGCAACGCTGGCTATCAATATTGCCGTGTCAGGGGGGTCGCTCTCCCTGCCCCGCCTGCTGCTGGCCACCGTCATCCTCAGTGCGGGCATCGTCTCGATGCATTATGTGGGGATGTCTGCCCTGCTGGCCCATAGCGCGATCCGCTGGAATATGCCCGTTGTGCTGCTGTCGGGGGTGATTTCGCTCATCGCTTCTGGCACCGGCTTGCGGCTGGCCTTTCATTTTCGCCATCAACACAAAGGTGTGGTGAAGAAGCGGATTATCGCCGCCGGGGTGCTGGGTGCGGCCGTGTGCGCGATGCACTATACCGGCATGGCCGCCGCGGATTTCCATTCGGGCGCACATGCCATATCCGCCGGGATCGGCGAAATGAGACTCTCTGTCTGGGTTTCAGCCACAACGCTGTTATTGCTCGGCATTATGTTAATTATCTCTCACATCGATTCACATAACCGCGCCCACCAACTGACCGAGAACCTGCGCCAGCTGAACAACCAGCTGGAGATCCAGGCGCGCTACGACGCCCTCACCGGACTGGCGAACCGCCATCAAATGGACCTCATGCTGCTGGATGGTCTGCGCCTGGCAGATGAAAACAACCGCCCTTTTGCGCTTATTTTTCTCAATCTCGACCGCTTCAGGAGTATTAATGACACCTGGGGCCATTTTGTCGGGGATGCATTGCTGATCAATGTCGTTAAACGCATCAAGGCCAGATTGCACCCCGCCATGACCCTTGCCCGTATGGGCGGGGATGAGTTTGTGATTTCGGGGCCAGACTGTGACGAAGCCCAGATGTCAGCACTCTGTACAACGCTGGTGAGTGATATTGCCCAGCCTTTTTACCTTAGCGGTCATGCGTTGAATATATCCCTCAGCGCCGGGATAAGTCTCTACCCTGAACACGGCCTGACCCTGCATGAGCTTAAACTGAAAGCGGATATGGCGTTGTTTAACGCCAGGAATGAGAGACGCAATGGCTGGACGGTTTACCATCCGGGGATGTGAGCAACAGAATATAGTGCCGGTTTGGGCTGAAGCCTGACAAAAATATGCCTGCGCCCTGGAACGCTATATATTTTGCAGGTCATTAACGAATGGAAAAGTGAGCTTTTTTTAATGCACTAACATCGGCGGAAAATAAAACTGTTCCAGCTGGTATAATTAATACAAATTTCACACGGATATCACAAAAAAATCCTGCCCGATCGGATGAAGTAGAGTATGTTTCAGAGAAGCCCACGCGTGCCGCTCCGTCGTGGATCTCAGGCACGTGACGTGCTGATAACTGAGACTGGCCTATGTCGCTTTCAGGGTTTGCTGCGCTGGATATGCTTAAAACGCCCGTGTGGGTAGTATCCCCGGTCACGGAGGATGTTCTGTTCGCCAATACGGCAGCAAAAAAGATCATGCAGGACGCGACGCTGGACAGCCTGCGCAAAGGAGTCTGCTCGGCACATGCGCAGGCAACGCTTGCGATGTATGTGCCCGATTTAAAAACCCAACAAGAGATTATTGAAATCTGGAGCGTGCCGGTAAATAACCAGCAGATCAGCCTCAGCTGCCGACTGTCGCTGGCCTTTTTTGATACCTGCGGCGAGGTGATTGTTTTTGAGGGCATCGCCCGGCAACCGGTAACGGGTCTTAAAGCCACCAGCTCCGGGACTTACCAGCGCAAAAAGCAGGGGTTCTACGCACGTTTTTTCCTGACCAACAGTGCGCCAATGCTGTTAATCGATCCCGCCCGGGACGGTCAGGTGGTGGATGCCAATCTCGCGGCACTCAATTTTTATGGCTACTCCCATGAACAGATGTGCAGCAAGCACACCTGGGAGATCAACACCCTCGGGCGCAATATTCTGCCGGTAATGACCGAGATCGCGCGCCTGCCCGGCGGCCATAAGCCGCTCAACTTTGTCCATCGACTGGCTGACGGCACCACCCGTCACGTACAGACCTATGCCGGCCCGATTGAGATTTACGGCGATAAACTGATGCTGTGCATCATTCACGATATAACCGAGCAAAAACGACTTGAACAGGAGCTCGAACACGCCGCGCTGCGCGACTCGTTAACCGGCCTGCTCAATCGCCGTCAGTTTTATAACCTCACCGATCAAGCCTCACCGAATCATCTTCCGGCCCAGCAGGAGTTCAGCCTGCTGCTGGTGGATACGGACCACTTCAAGCGCATCAACGATGTGTTTGGACATCAGAAAGGCGATGAGGTGTTGATTGCCCTCTCGCGAATGCTGGAAAGCTGTTGTCGAAAAGATGATTACGTTTTCCGCTGGGGCGGCGAGGAGTTTGTGCTGTTGCTGCCCCGCACGTCGCTGGATGCGGCGATGCAGATCGCAGAAACCTTACGCGCCGCGGTTGCCCGCATTGCCATCTCCGGCCTGCCCCGCTTCACCGTCAGCATCGGAGTGGCGCGGCATAACCCGGAGGAAAATATCGACGATCTGTTTAAGCGCGTGGACGATGCGCTGTATCGCGCCAAGAATGATGGTCGTAATAAAGTGTTGGCGGCGTGATGTCGCCATCTGTCTTTCAATGTATTCCTTGAGGAGTGGTTAAGATGAGCAAAAAGATCCTGATGCTGGTCGGGGATTATGCAGAAGATTACGAAACCATGGTGCCGTTTCAGGCATTACAGATGATTGGCCATCAGGTTGACGCGGTCTGTCCTGACAAAGCCAAAGGCGACTTTATCATGACGGCGATCCATGATTTTGACGGCGCCCAGACCTACAGCGAGAAACCTGGCCACCGTTTTATTCTCAACGCCGATTTTGCTGAGGTGCAAGAAGAGGATTATGACGCCCTGTTAATTCCGGGCGGACGGGCGCCGGAATATCTGCGCCTCAATGAGAAGGTACTTGAACTGGTGCGGGCCTTTGACCAGGCGCGTAAGCCGATTGCCGCCGTATGTCACGGGGCTCAACTCCTGGCCGCCGCTGATGTTCTGAAAGGACGGACCTGCAGCGCCTACCCGGCCTGCGCGCCGGAAGTCCGACTCGCCGGCGGGTACTACGCTGATATTGGTATCGATGAGGCGTATGTCGATGACAATCTGGTTACGGCTCCGGCCTGGCCTGCGCATCCGCAGTGGCTGGCGAAGTTTGCTGAAGTGTTGCAGAAGTAAGGGTTAAGTCAACGCCGGACAGGCTCGGTGGTTTCAGGCCAGCCTGTTCTATAGCTATTATTTGCTGCCACGATCTTGTTGTTGGTTATGCCGTTATCCAGGCATTGATCCACCACATCTCTCTGCTCACGCAATATCGCCAGCCCGCTCTCCAGCCGTTTACTCAGTTTCGCCTACCGGCCCGCTCTCCACTACATTGACTTTCTGTGCAGACAGTTGTTCTAACATATGGATCAACGAATCAAGATGCTGCGCGGCCTGCACAATATTCGCTCCGGGTGCGGTAACGTCCTCCGGGACGGTAACCAGTTGTCGAAGCTGTTCTTCGACCGGAACCGCGCTGGCAAAAGAGTTGGTTATCTGCCAGATCATCGTCTTCAGCTCACTAACCGTCAGGTATTTTCCTTTTTGGTGGTCCAACGCATCAAGCTTTGCCGACAGGGCGTGAAGTTGTTTCATTCCATCATGCCAGCCCCGTAACTGGCTTGCTGGCAGCGTTCTGGCCACCTGATATTGCTCCCAGCGTTGTACTAAAACCCGGGTTGCCGGGTCATTCGGCCACAAAGCCTTTGCCTGCACAATCAGTCCCTGCCCATAGCGAAGACGCCATCCTGGCGGAAGGTTCATGATCCAGTAGACCTGATTCGCTATCCGTCCGATCCACATGCTCGAATGCGTCCGGCTGTTATCCGTTTGCCGGAAAGCATCGATCTGCGAGGCGGTCATGGGTACAGGCGGCCAGGCAACAGACGCGGCCATCGGTTTTGTGGCATCCTCCGGGCGATGCGTAGCCTGCAATCCAAAGACGATCGCGGCGCTCAGCCCTACTACGATTCCCATTCTGGCAACAAAGGCTGACCATCGTTTGGGTTTAACCGGTGCCGCCGCTGTCACCTGCCCCTTTATTGCTGGATCTTTATGGATGACATAGACCAGTTGGCTGGCAGGTGGGGCTACTTCATTCTCCCTCACCCGCGCTTGTTCAGGCAAGGCGGTGCCCAGAGTTGCTTCCCACTGCTGAGGACTGTTCTCCAGGCGACTTAGGGCACTGCGTATTTGCTGCAACAGGGGCCTCAGATTGCAGACGTGCCTGAGTTCCCGACGCTTCAGAATGTCGTCCAGCTCCAGCAGGCGCTTTTCAGCCAGTTTAAGTGCGGTAAAGTGTGCAGGCGATAATGACCAGGTGCGGAAAAGTTTCTGTAAGCGCTGAAAAAGGCCATCCAGGATCTCCGCACGGGCGTTAGCCGGCTGTGGCCAGAGTTGTGCCCATTGATGGTTCAGCAACGCCACCAATATGTTGAGCCCTTCATTGATCCCACTGACGCGCGCCAGATAGCTGCGAGCGAGTGTGTACCACGCCCCTGTCTGAAGCTCCACGCCGTTGATTTCAAACAGGGAGAGCGACAGTTTTTCCACCTTTTCCCAGTCGACGTCCGGGCGTGCCGGATGCGTCAGCTTACTCACCTCATCGCGCAGCGCTATAAACTCTGGCAGTGAACGCGGGTCTCCGCCGGTTTTTACCTGGCGTGGTTGTTCGTCATGCATGTTTTAGTTGTCCGTGGGCATAAAAGCGAGCCTGAGTCAGATTCAGGGTTTACTCAGGAAGCAAAGGGACATCGGCTGCAGTAAACAGGCAGACCTCCATGCAGCCAGCCACGCCGCAATATCAGCTTCCGCCTTCGTGTCAAAGGCCAGGTTGCTCGGGTGTTAATCCTGCAGTTTTTTAAAAAATCGTGATTTTGCCGACATGCTTTTACTGTCCGTCAGAAGATTAGAGGCGGGTCTGAGCATCAAGATATTGCTGCTGTTTGAGATGACGTATCAGCACCCGTCCTTCAGGCATAAACTCCGTGCCGTAACGTACCAGACCAATGCCTTTCAGTTCGGCATCAATGGCATAACGCAATTCACCGGGAATATTCTGCTCAAGCAGAACCACGTCGATTTTCTTAAGCCGGGGCTCGTATTTAAGCAGTACAGCCGATAACGTTCCCATCAGTTCATGGGCCGTACCCGGCATCCCCTGCAGAATTTTGGTCATATCCGGCAACCCATAATCCGGCAGGAGCGCCAGCGTACCTGCGCGGCAGTTGAGCACGCGCTGCATGTTATCGAGTACTGATAAAATCACATGGTTCTGCTCGCTGACCTGGCGCAGGCTCAGGCCACCGGAGAAATTACCACTCAGCATTTCATACAACGATGGCGTATTGTGTCCCTGCGGCATCAGTCATCCTTCAGCGGTTGTAACGTCAGATGATTATTCCCTGCCTCCAGAATACGGGGTTTATCCGGATCGAGATCTCCACGTTGGAGAACCTGCTTCCAGGTGTTGTTGACCATATCCGGATGGCGGCTGATTTGAAAATCCAGCTCTGCGATATGGTGATCGATCAGCGTTTTATCGAGCTTTTCCACCTGCTGGCCTGATTTAAGGATGCAGTCCATAAACACCTGCATCGCAGCCGTCAGGCGCTCGCCCGCAGGCGCATCCGCCAGCGCAGCGTCGTCCAGAAATGCATTAATATCCCCAAGGCTGGACGCCGGGGTGAGGTTGATTTTTTCAAACAGGGAGGCGTAAACGCCCTCTTTTTCAAGTACGGTGGTTTGCCCTTGAGCAGAGCCAGTTTCAGTATTTACAGACATCAGCATATTCCCGGTTAATCCATTAAAAGAGATACCCACGTTTTATTTCGGGGCAAGCGCGCTCATTTCGTCGCGTAATTCCTGAGACAGCGCCGGATCCTTAAGAATTTTCTCGAGCTCTTTTCTGAAAGTGGCGTTATCAAGCAGATTGGATTTTAGATCGCGTAATAAATTACGCATCGCCAGCATGGCGCGAAGCTGAGGAATTTGACGGGCAACCTGTTCGGGCTCGAAATCTTTTATACATGAAAATTGCAGTTGGATATTTTCTTCTGAAACCTGGCCGGCCAGCGTGTTCTGGACGGCCAGGTTAATTTCCGGGTTTAATTCTGAAAGTACACTGTCAAAATTATTTTTATTAACGTTAACCTTTTCCCTCTCTGATAACGGCCGTTTTTCTTTGCCATTACTGAAATCACCAACGGTAAGGAGCTTTAGCGGCAGTTCAACTTTCTTTTGCGCGCCCCCCGTATGGAGAGCCAGCTTGAGATTTATACGTGCCCTGGGCACTTCATTCTGAAATGTATCAGCCATAGCAGTCCCTTTTCCTTAAGGAATAGTTATTAAGTAAAACTACATTTGTTTGCAGAGGCGATATTAGAACAAGTAATTACATGTAATCAACTAACTCTTGGTCCAAAAGTAGACTTCCATCAAACAGTTAACTTTAATTCCTGTCAGTGAGTAATATTAAACAATAATTATGTATTTGCGAGGCGAATACCATATCAATACTCAATCTATGCTTTAATAAATATCGATGGGTAATTATGATTTTTACAGAAAGGATAATAACGTAAAATTAGAGCTACGGTAGATTCTTGCATAATTCTAAATCAGATAAAAACTGGCGCTGCAATTCGCGCCAGTTCCGGTTATAGCATCCGTTATAAGGAAAACATACTCTATCAATGCTTCTCGATATAGATGGTGCGACTGTATGCCACATCTTCCGGGTTGTTAATCGGATACCCTTTCACCCAGGGTTTGATTAAGCGCCCGTTGGTGTACTGATAGATCGGCGCAATCGGCGCTTTTTCCGCGAGGATTTTCTCCGCCGTATTGTAATCCGCGTTGCGGGCCTTCGCGGTGGTCTCCAGCGACGCCTGATTGATCACCTTGTCATACGCCGGATCGTTGAAGCGGGAAATATTGCCGGTATGCGTGGAGGTCAGCAACGAGAGGAAGGTCGAGGGCTCATTGTAATCTCCCACCCACGAGGCGCGGATCACATCGAAATTGCCGGTGTTACGACTGTCGATATAGGTTTTCCACTCCTGGTTTTGCAGCTTCACATCGACGCCGAGATTCTTTTTCCACATCGAGGCCACCGCGATGGCGATCTTCTGGTGGTTTTCCGAGGTGTTGTACAGCAGCGTCAGTTTCAGTGGTTTCTGTGCATTGTAGCCCGCTGCCTGCAGGAGCGTTTTGGCCTGCGCGTTCATCTCCTCCTGGCTCATCTGCTCAAAGGGTGATGGCTCCGGCGTAAAGCCTGCGGTCACGTCCGGGGTGAAGTGCCATGCCGGTTTTTCGCCGGTGCCCAACACTTTCTCGGCCATGATCCGCCGGTCGATGGTCATGCTCAGCGCCAGGCGCACCCGGGCATCCGCCGTCGGGCCTTTCTGGGTATTAAAGGCGTAATAGTAGGTGCCCAGCTGCGGCGGGGTATAAACCTGCCCCGGAATGTCCTTCAACAGCTTCTGGTAGAGGTTTTTCGGGAACGATTCGGTGATATCGATATCGTCCGCCAGGTAGCGCTTGGTGGCAGACGACTCCTGGTTGATCGGGATAAAGGTCACTTTCTGCAGCACCGTTTTTTCGTTATCCCAGTAATGGGTGTTGCGCTCGACGACCAGCTTCTCGTTGACCACCCGGTCTTTCAGAATGTATGCGCCATTGCCCACCAGCGTACCCGGACGGGTCCACTCCGCGCTGCTCTCAACGTTGGCTTTTTGTACCGGATAGAAGGCGAAGCTTGCAGTGAGATTGGCAAACCACGGCAGCGGTTTATCCAGCTGGACGCGCAGAGTTCGGCTATCTACCGCAGTCACGCCGAGCTTATCCGGCGTGGCCTTGCCGTCGATAATGGCCTGGGCATTGTTGATCCCGGCCAGCGCCGCAAACCAGGCAAACGGCGACGTGGTTTTCGGATCGACCAGACGCTGCCAGCTGTAGACAAAATCCTGTGCGGTGACGGGGGTGCCGTCAGACCATTGGGCATTCTCACGCAGGGTAAAGGTCCAGGCACGGTTATCGTTACTCTGCCAGCGGGTGGCAACGCCCGGCACCAGCTCCCCTTTTTCATTCTGGTTGACGAGACCTTCGAACAGATCGCGGATCACCTGAATTTCGGGCAGTCCCACCGCTTTGGCGGGATCCAGTGACGCCGGTTCATCTTTAATATGACGCACCAGCTCCTGCTTTGATGCCAGCGTCGTCCCGGAGGGAACATCCGCAGCAAAGGAATAAGAAGAGAGGCCACACAACCACAAGGCAGAACAAATCAACGAAACCGGATGCTTCATGAGATCCCCTTTGAAATGATGGGTAACGAGCAGATGCGTAATTATTTGTTTCTGAACAGGGAAATGCAAACAACTTCCATCGGAAAGTTGATATCTGCCGGTTTTGCCCTGGAGCTGAAACTATTTGATTAACCGTGTGTTTTGCACAACACTGCCAGTAGTATAACTCTGATTCAGGAACGTCTATGTCCCTTACTCGTCCAAGAACGGAACGTGGCGCTTTCCCGCCGGGAACCGAACACTATGGCCGTTCATTCCTCGGCGCGCCCTTGATCTGGTTCCCTGCGCCACAGGCCGATCGCCACAGCGGCCTGATCATCGCCGGAACTCACGGGGATGAAAACTCATCAATTGTGACCCTCTCCTGCGCCCTGCGCACCCTGGCCCCGGAGTTGCGTCGCCACCATGTGGTGTTAACCGTCAACCCGGACGGCTGTCAGTTGGGACTGCGCGCCAACGCTCGCGGAGTGGACCTGAACCGTAACTTCCCGGCGGCCAACTGGCGGGAAGGCGAGACGGTCTACCGCTGGAACAGTGCGGCACAGGATCGGGATGTGGTATTGCTGACCGGCGAAAAGCCCGGTTCGGAACCGGAAACAGAGGCGCTATGTCACCTGATCCACAAACTGCATCCGGCCTGGGTGGTGTCATTTCACGATCCGCTGGCCTGCATTGAAGATCCCGCGCACAGCGCGCTGGGAAGCTGGCTGGCGGATGCCTTTTCGCTGCCGTTGGTGACCAGCGTCGGCTATGAAACGCCGGGCTCTTTCGGTAGCTGGTGCGCTGATTTAAGCCTGCACTGCATCACCGCCGAGTTCCCGCCGATCTCGTCCGACGAGGCCAGCGAGAAGTACCTGAGAGCGATGACCGATCTGCTGCGCTGGGAACCTCAGAGATGAACCATGCCGGTGGTGTAATGCAGCGCCGGTGATACGTCCACCGCCAGCCAGGTCGGACCGTCAAGATCGGCAAACTGCACCTCGCCCGCCAGCGGCAAAGCCGCATTAATGGCGCGTGAGGTGCAGAGCATACAGCCGAGCATCAGCGCAAAACCCTGCTGACGCGCCTCGGCAGCCAGCGCCAGCGCTTCGGTGATCCCCCCGGTTTTATCCAGCTTCACATTCACCATCTCGTAGCGTCCTTTCAGGGCGGGAAGACTCTCACGTGTATGGCAGCTTTCGTCGGCGCAGATGGGTAGCGGGTGAATGAAATTTGCCAGCGCGGCATCGTCACCCGCAGCCAGGGGTTGCTCGAGCATGGCAACATCCAGATCCGCCAGTAGCTGACAGCGGGCAGCCAGTCCTTCGCTGCGCCAGGATTCGTTAGCATCGACAATCAGCGTGGCTTCTGGTACGGCGGCGCGAATGGCAACCATCCGCTCGCTGATGAGATGATCGTCCAGCTTCACTTTCAGCAGGCGCGCCCCGGCGGCATACAGGGCTTTGGCGCTGGCGGCCATCTGCGCGGGTTCGCCAATCACTACCGTCTGGGCGGTCACCAGCGTTTGCGGCATCGTCATCCCGGCAAGGGCGGCCAGCGGGATCCCCTGCTGGCGCGCGGCCAAATCCCACAGGGCGCAGTCAATGGCATTGCGCGCCGCACCGGGCGGCAACAGGGCCTGTAGCGCTTCCCGGCTGAGCCCCCGCTCCAGCTCCGGCGCCAGCGCCATGATCTGCGCCATCACCGAGGCGATACTTTCACCATACCGCGGATAAGGGGTACATTCCCCCACCCCTTTGACACCCTCTTCCTCTATTTCGACCACCACCACGCAGGCCTCGCTCCGGGTTCCCCGGGAGATCACAAAGGGTGTATGCAGTGGCCAGGCTTCTTCATAAACCTTGAGGGTTCTCATCACTTACTCCTGTATAGCGGCTTCGCGTAAATAGGGTTTGCTGTGTTATTGGCTGATGACATACACTAGCGGCGACGTTAACTATATGTAAACAGGAAGATAACTATGTCACAACTCGTTCATTTCCAGGGCAACCCGGTTTCTGTTGCAGGATCCATTCCTCAGACTGGCAGCAAAGCGCAGGCGTTTACGCTCGTGGCAAAAGATCTGTCTGACGTCGTGCTGAGCCAGTTTGCCGGCAAGCGTAAAGTGCTGAACATTTTCCCAAGCATCGATACCGGCGTGTGTGCCGCATCTGTGCGTAAATTCAACCAGCTGGCGACAGAAATGGACAACACCGTTGTGCTGTGCATCTCCGCCGACCTGCCGTTCGCCCAGTCCCGTTTCTGCGGTGCCGAAGGCCTGAGCAACGTTATTACCCTTTCCACCCTGCGTAACCCGGAATTCCTGGAGCAGTACGGTGTGGGCATCGCTGAAGGCGCCCTGAAAGGCCTCGCTGCTCGCGCAGTTGTCGTGATCGACGAAAACGACACCGTCGTGTTCAGCCACCTGGTGAATGAAATCACCACCGAGCCGGACTATGCTGCTGCGCTGGAAGCGCTGAAAGCATAAAAAAGCCTTCTGCGGCGCTGACTCCACACGCGAGCCAGCTCAGCACAAAGCGACATGGCATGAGCCCGGAGAAGCATGGGCTCATGCCATTCATCTGGCAATATAGCTCTAAAGCAACCCTGCACAACGCGCCTTTCGATACTCCACCGGCGTACATCCCATTTCCCGGCGATAAACAGAATACATGTACTGAAGCGACGTAAAGCCGCTTTGCATAGCCACATCTGAATAACTCAGGTTAGTCTCGCTCAGCAAATGTTGAGAGCGTTCAAGCCTGAAGCTCAGTAATTCGTCGTGCAAAGTCTTTCCGAGTGTACGCATAAAGTGCATGTCCAGCGTCGCACGGGAACAGCCCACATGCTCTGCGACCTGAGCCGCCTTAATCCCCAGACTGCCGAACTGGCGGATAAAATAGCGTGCACGCAAAATATAGGTATTCATTATAGAGCTATGCCGGGTAGACGCCTGGGCATTCACCCCCTCGGGTCGCACCACCATATGCCTCTCGCGCAGCGGGGTGCCCGTCAGCTGCCGGTGCAGCATCTTCGCGGCGGTACGCCCCATCTGGTGGGTGCCCTGAGCGACCGAGCTAATGGCAATACGGCTGAGGCTACGCAGCAGCGGATCGTCATCAATACCGATAATGGCGACTTCTTCCGGCACGGCGTAGCCTGCTATAGAACACGCCTGCAGCACCTGCCTGGCCCGGGAGTCAGTCACCGCAATAATGCCAATGGGTTTAGGTAGCCTGTCCAGCCAGCGTGCTAAATCTTCAAGAATGTTTTGCCACACCAGGGCGTGTGTCGGGATCCCTTCAAAAATCTCCGCCTGGTGTCCGTCCGCCTCCACAAACTGGCGAAAGGCGCGGGCCCGCTCCACCGCCCAGGGATTCATAATCGTCGACTCGATGGAGTAACAGGCAAATCGCGGCAGTCCCATGTCGATCAAATGCTGATAGGCAAGCCTTACCAGTTCAACGTTATCAGAGGCCACATAAGAAAGGGAGCGGATCGCAGGACTGTTCATCTGCCAGGTGCCGCCAATACCGACCACCGGCATATCCACTTTCGTCAGCAGTGAGGTGAGCATCGGGTCGTCGAAATCAGCGATGACGCCATCCCCCTTCCATTCGAGCAGACTGGCTGGCGAAGAGCGAAAATCTTCCTCAAGGAGGAAATCCCAGTGGATCCGCGTCGATTTCATGTACTCGCAGATGCCCTCAATAATGCTCCTGCCATAGCGCCCTTTGGCCTTCAGCATGAGTGCAACCCGAAACATGTCATGTTTTCGCGACGCCATGGCGTGATCTCTGAACAGTGAGCGAAACACCACCCTATCACAAGCCGATCGACGGCTGAACAGGTATTCTTGCAGTTAACTTCATGTAATTAAAAAATTAAATGAGCAATTTAGAAAAATCATAAACCGGTTTTGCACCAGACTTATGCCAGGCTGCTTTTCATCCCTGAAGTGTCATAACTATAAAAACCTCTGGAGGAAATGTGGCGGCTCTGAAACTGAAAACAAAAGGACGGCGTATTTTTATGTCGCTGGTGATGCCCTTAATGGTCGTCGTTTATGATGCGCACGGCCAGGCCAGCGCTGCGGTTGGCTCGCCAGAAAACGTCGTAACGCCCAAACCGCGAGTGATCGTCTCCACGGATATTGGCGGGACGGATTTCGACGATTATCAGTCGCTTGTTCACCTGCTCATGTATGCGGACGCCATGCAGCTTGAGGGGCTCATCTCTTCGCCCTGGGGCCCGGTGCGCAACCGCATGACTGAGATCCTGAAGACAATCGATCGGTACGCACAGGATTACCCGAACCTGAAAACCTGGTCTGCCGATTATCCGACTCCGGATTATCTGCGGTCAATTACCCGTCAGGGCGGGATGGACTCTGCGCCTCCCGACGGTTTTAGCCAGCCCACCGATGGCTCGAAGCTCATTATTGAAGCGGCAAAGCGCCCTGACCCCCGTCCCCTCTGGATCCTGGTCTGGGGAGGCATTGACGATCTGGCGCAGGCCCTGCACGACGACCCGACCATCAAACAGAAGATTCGCGTCTACTATATCGGCGGGCCGAACAAGAAATGGTCTACTTCTGCGTATAATTACATCGTCCGGCATCACCCGGATCTGCACATCATTGAAAACAACGCCACCTACCGCGGCTGGTTCACGGGAGGGGATCAACGCAATGGCGTCGATGGTGCCACTTTCGTGGCAAAACATCTGAAAGGCCACGGCGCGCTTGGCGATTTCTTTAACGCCTATGGCGATGGCCAGCTCAAGATGGGCGATACCCCGTCGGTGGCTTATGTTCTTGGCCCCAACCCTGAAGAACCCACCCAGGAAAGCAAAGGTGGAGGACGGTTCGTGCGGGCATGGGATCGCCCGATGTACAGTTTTAACGCCACGCCCACCGCTGCCGATGTGGTGGAAACCTACGGTCTGGTTGAGCTGATCGTTCATCCCGACGGGCGTGCACCTGCGGGAACTAAGGCAGAGCTGGTAGTACCCACCTCCGCCTCGGCAAGCGATCGCTTCCCTGGCTTTGCGGCAGCGGATGGAAGCTGGCACTTCCGTTTTGTCTCCAAAGCCTCGCAAACGTGGAAATACACCATTGAGTCAAACTGGCCCAGCCTGGCAGACCCGATTGGCGGCAGCTTCACTTCAGTTCCTCCTGCGGCTTCCCGGGCGACGCAGCCCTCCGCCCGCTATCCAAACTGGTGGACAGACAATCCCGATCCCACCCTGAGCGAGGACGTGGCCCCCTTTGGTCCTCAGCACGGTATTAAGACCATAAACCAGTGGCGAGCCACCTATCTGGCCGACTTTGCAGCACGTGCCGACCGGCTGCTGCCTTCTTCGTCTGCAGCAAAAGAGGCCAGACAACGCCTGTTCGTGTTGACAGACATTGGTGACGATCCGGATGACCAGATGTCAATGGTGCGTTTGATGACCTACGCCAACCAGATGAACATCGAAGGGCTGGTCGCCACCTCGACAGGCAAAAATAAAGATCAGGTTGAGCCTGAACGCATCGTCGCCATCGTTAAGGGCTACGGCCAGGTTCGTGACAACCTGGAGCGTCACGAGCCAGGTTTCCCGTCAGCGGAGGCGCTGCTTAAAACCGTTGCCCAGGGATTACCCATCCACAATATGGCTGCGGTGGGCGAAGGCAAAGACTCGACGGGATCCGAGCTGCTGATTAAGGCCGTTGATCGCCAGGACGATCGTCCTTTGTGGGTTGCGGTCTGGGGCGGCCCGAACGTTCTCGCGCAGGCGCTCTGGAAAGTACGTCACACCCGCACAGCTGAGCAACTCGAACAATTTGTTGCCAAACTTCGTGTCTATGCCATCTCCGATCAGGATGACAGCGGCCCGTGGATACGCAAAGAATTCCCGTCGCTGTTTTATATCGTCTCACCGGGTCAGAACGCCGGAGGCGGCTTCCACCACGCAACCTGGATAGGTATTGGCGGCGACTATTTTCATGGTCGTTTTGCCGGAGCCGATTATCAGTTGGTGACCAACGAATGGCTGGATAAAAACGTGCGCAGCAAAGGGCCGTTAGGCGCAGAATATCCGCGCTGGAAGTTTATGATGGAGGGCGACACGCCTTCATTTTTAAACCTCATCAATAATGGCTTATCGGATCCTGAGCATCCGGAGTGGGGTGGCTGGGGTGGTCGCTACGAGCTTTACACGCCACATAAAGAGAGATGGTTTATGGCGCAGGAGACACGCCCGATCTGGACCAATACGCAGGATGAAGTGCTGGGGTTTGATAACCGCTGGCATACCACCAACCATGCGACAATCTGGCGCTGGCGCGGCGCGTATCAAAATGATTTTGCCGCCCGAATGGACTGGACCGTTAAGCCCTACAGTGAGGCGAATCACCCGCCGGTGCCGAAGCTCGATCATCCTGCCACCCTAACGGTGAAAAAAGGCGAACGCGTGCAACTCAGCGCGGTAGGTTCAAGCGATCCCGACGGGGATGCCCTCTCATATGAGTGGTTTGTCTACGCAGAGGCAGGAACGCGGGTGCTGTCGAACGCGGCAACCGGCATTATGTTAGACATTAAAAATGCCGACCAGCCGAAAGCCTGGTTCGATGTGACCGACGCCCGGGTGATGCCACCGGGAACCGGTACGATGCATATCATTCTGGCGGTTACCGATCATGGCACGCCGCGCTTAACCCGCTACAAGCGAGTGATTGTTAACGTTGAGCCATAACTACCCGCGTGGCAGGCATTATGCCTGCCACGTCAGTTCGGTTCAGATGCAGATTACTCGTCGCCTTTCTTCTGGCTCAGACCATACTCGCGCAACTTATTGGCGATGGCGGTATGAGAAACGCCCAGCCGTTTCGCCAGCTTACGCGTGCTGGGATAGTTACGATAGAGCTGCGTCAGGACCGAGCGTTCAAAGCGGCTGGTAATGTCATCCAGCGACCCTTCCATCGCCTCTTCGCCCACCGCCACCGTACCGGCGTCGTAATCGGGCAGTAAAATATCCTGCGGCCGCAGCTCATAGCCTTCAAGCTGGGTCAGTGCCCGATAGATCGCATTTTTCAGCTGGCGGATATTCCCCGGCCAACCGTAACGGGTAAGCACCGTATTGAGATCGGCCGAAAACTTCGGTCGAGGAATGCCCTGCTCATCGGCAAAGCGCGCCACAAAGAGTTCGGTCAGCGGCATGATGTCCTGCGGACAATCGCGCAGCGGCGGGATATTCAGCGTCAGCACGTTGAGGCGATAATAGAGATCTTCGCGGAAGACGCCCTTCTGCACCAGCTCTACCAGGTTCTTCTGGGTAGCGCAGATCACGCGTACATCCACATGCACCTCATGATCTTCACCCACGCGACGGAAAGTGCCGTCGTTAAGGAAACGCAGCAGCTTGGCCTGCATCCGCGGCGACATTTCGCCAATCTCATCCAGTAGCACCGAGCCGCCGTTGGCCTGCTCAAAGAAGCCTTTTTTGCCTTCCGGGGCGTGGCCGAACAGCTCGCTTTCGACGGCATCCTCCGGGATAGAGGCGCAGTTCAGCGCCAGGTAAGGTTTAGCCGCGCGCGGCCCCGCCTGATGTACCGCATGGGCCAGCAGATCTTTGCCGGTTCCGGTATCACCGGTGATAAGCAAAGGTGCCGCCAGATTGGCCAGCTTGCGGGCCTGCTCTACCACGTGACGCATTTTCGGGCTGACGGCAATAATCTGGCTGAAAGCGCCGACATCCTGACTCGACAGGTTTTGCAGCTGACGTCCCATGCGCACGGTGGAGCGCAGCATAATCACCGAGCCGGTCAGGGTGCGGTCGTCGTTATCGCCCTGCAGGTAAACCGGGGTGATCTCCATCAGGAAATTCTGCCCGTTGATGATCACATGCTCGCTGTGGGTTGACCGCGGATTGCTCTCCAGCCAGCGCTGGAAGTTGAAGCCGGGGATCAGCTGGGCGGCATTGTGACTGCTCAGCTTGTCCTGCTCCTGGGCAAACAGCTGACAGCTCGCCAGGTTGGCCCGGTCAATTTTACCTTTCAGATCCAGAGATAAGAACGGCTCAGGCATCGCTTCCAGCAGCGCGCTCAGGGCCAGATGCTCGCGCTCGGAGGGCATCCACGGCACGGTGCGCACGTCCGTAACGCCAGCGATACGGCGGATTTCAGCCATTAAGCTGCTGAATGTATCGAATGCAATTTCGGCAAAGTTCAGGTAAATCTTCCCGATAGGGTCGATCTCAATGCCGCGCAGATCAATGCTACGCAAAACAAGGAGATCGAGTAACTCGCGAGTCAGGCCGAGACGGTCCTTACAAAACACTTCCAGACGCATGGGAAAATCACTCTATAAGCCAGTAACCTTGAAATGATAAGCCAGATATCGGCGATCGGGAAGAAGGCTGTCAACAAATATTGACAGCCTGTGAAGCGAGCGGCGGAATTATGTGCGAGAAGGAAGAGCTACTGCGGTTTTTTGTTGAGCGTTTCTTTCAGCTGGCCGATTAATTCCCGGCGGAAATCGCCCAGCCGTGGTTTATCGTCCGCTGTCCACGGCAGAGGACGGCACAGCTCCATCGCTTTAATCCCCAGCCGTGCGGTCAGCAGTCCGGCGCCAATCCCCTGGGCTGCGCGGGCCGACAGACGTGCGGCCAGATCCTGCGACATCCAGTCCATACCCACCTCGCGCACCACCTCGCTGGCACCGGCGAAGGCCATATTAAGCAGCACCAGGCGGAACAGACGCAGGCGGCTGTAATAGCCCAGCTCAATGCCGTACAGGGTGGCGATGCGGTTAATCAGACGCAGGTTACGCCAGGCGATAAAGGCCATATCCACCAGCGCCAGCGGGCTGACGGCAATCATCAGGGTCGATTCTGCCGCCGAGCGGCTGATCTCCCTCCGCGCCTGGCTGTCGAGCACCGGCTGGACCAGATGGGCATACAGCGAGACTACCTCCCGGTCGTTCTGGGTTTCATGGATCGCGGCATACCAGCGTTGCAGCGCCGGATGCGACTGATCGAGCCCGGCCTGCTTCGCCAGTTTTTCGCAAAACGCCCGTCCGTTGCCGGTGCCGTGGCTGTGGAGCAGATCCCGGGCTTCGTCACGCTCGTGCGCGCGCTGGCGCAGTCGCCACAAGCGTCGCCATTCGGTAGCGACAGAACCCACGCCCGCCCCGACGATCAGCGCCCCGGCCGCACATCCACCCAGCGCCACCCAGTCCTGGGTCTGCCAGGCATTGATCGCCCACTGCACGCCCTGCCCCACCACCGTGACGCCGGTCAGCAGCAATCCGGCGCTGACCATTTTACGCCACAGGCTGCGTTTAGGCCGCAGGGCAGCCTCCACCACGGCCTCGGCCTGCCCCTCTTCGGCGGGGAGCATATCGGTTACCACCGGGGAAAACTGTTCTGCCTGAGTCGGATTAAAAGTCTGCGCCGCCTTAAAGGCCTCATGCTGTTACTGCTCCAGCGTACCGTTAAAATCCATGCGCGGTTTTAAGGGTTCGGTCATCGCAATTTATCTCCAATTAAAAACTCCAGCGCGGCATCAAGGCGAATGTGCGGCAGCGGCTGGTCAACATTCATTGTCTGGGGACGGAAAGCTTCGAACTGGAAGCCCTGCTTTTGCCAGAACGCCTGGCCAGGCAGCCGGGCGGGCACCTCGCCGGGATAGACCGTCAGCGGGGAGCCATCGCTCAGTCGATGTCCGCGCAGCGCCGGGATTTTATCGCCATTGACGTCTATCAAGCCGCTCTGGGTAGCCTGCACCGACGCCAGCCCCAGACAGTCCATGCTGATGCCTTCAAACGCCGCGTTCTGCCAGGCATCCTGAACCAGCTGTTGCAGGAGCGACACCATATTGGCGTGCTGATCCACCGTGACGTGATCCGCCTTGGTCGCGGCAAAGAGCAGTTTATCGATCACCGGGGAGAACAGACGGCGGAACAGCGTGCGCTGCCCGTAGTGGAAGCTCTGCATCAGTTGGGTAAGCGCGAGACGCATGTCATTGAAGGCCTGCGGGCCGCTGTTAAGCGGCTGCAGGCAATCCACCAGCACGATCTGGCGGTCGAAGCGTAAAAAGTGGTTGGTGTAAAACCCCTTCACCACTTTTTCGCAGTAGTAGTTGAAACGCTCGCGCAGCATCCCGGCGTTAGTGTGTTTATCCGCCTGGGCCAACTTCGATTCCCCAAAGGCGTCCACGTCCGGCCAGGGGAAGAATTGCAGCGCCGGGGCACCCGCCATATCCCCTGGCAGCACAAAGCGGCCCGGCTGGATAAAGTGCAGCCCCTCTTTTTTGCATTGATGCAGATAATCGGTCCAGGCCTCCGAGATGGCTGCCAGCCGGTTTTCGTCGGCGGGTGCCAGCGGATCAAGCCCCTCGCACAGCGTGCGCCAGCGGGCTGACCACTCTGCGCGTTGCCCCTGCAGCAGGCCGGTCATCTGCCGCGACCAGCTGAGGTAATCCTGAGTCAGCATCGGCAGATCGAGCAGCCATTCGCCAGGATAATCGACGATCTCCAGATAGAGGGTGGAAGTCTCTTTAAAGTGGCGAAGTAGCGAATCGTTGGAGCGATAGCGCAGCGCCAGGCGGATCTCGCTCACCCCGCGGGTCGGCGTCGGCCAGGTGGGCGGCGAGCCATACAGCTGGGCCAGCCCTTCATCGTAAGTAAAACGAGGAATGCCAAAATCGCGCTGCGGCACGCGCTTCACGCCAAGCAGGCGCTCTTCGCGCACGGCGCTCAGCAGGGGTAAACGCGCCCCGGCATGCAGATTAAGCAGTTGGTTGACCATTGCCGTGATAAAGGCGGTTTTGCCGCTGCGGCTCAGTCCGGTGACCGCCAGGCGCAAATGACGGTCAACCCCACGATTAACCAGAGAATTGAGTTCATTTTTAAGTCGCTTCATCGCCATCCTGTTCTGCCTGAAGGAATTATTGTTCTGAGAAATATGACATGGGGACAAGGAGAAGGGAATAAAAGTGCCGCAACGGCACGTCCAGCGCTGTGCCGTTGCGGTCTATTTCAGTTTACCGGAAAGACGGTTGGCGAGCTTTTTCAGCATCGGTTCCAGCGCCACCGCAAGCAGCATGCGGACGGGTTTGCGGGCGACAGATTTGATCGCCCACCCCGCCACGCCCGCCGGGCCGTACCGCAGTGCGGTCAGTAAAACCAGCTTCCCTGCAAATTTCAGGCCCGGCTTAACCTGCTGCCCGGCACGTTGCCAGCGTTGATTCATATCAGGTCTCTCAGTTAAAGCTGACGAAAACGGCTTCGCAGCGAGAAGGTATCAGAGGTGACATACCGCTCCATCTCACGCAGGCGTTGTTCACCTGCCGACAGTTGGGCATCCACCGCGTCCAGCAGTTCACTGCTGGTGGGGGCATTTTCATCGCCCATCGCGCTGTCCGGCATCGGATCCAGCACAAAGGATAAAATGATGTAGGCCACCAGGGTAATAAACGCCAGGCCAAAGAAGATGGAGAGCACCGTTACCACGCGCACCAGCTTCACCGGCACGTCGAGGTAGTGCGCCAGCCCGGCGCAGACGCCGCGCACCATCCCCTGCTGGGGGATACGCCACAATTTTTTGTTCAGGTTCAGTCCGGCCATTAGCGATCCCTCCAGTTCGGATGTTCCGCATCCAGGATGGCTTCCAGCGCCTGAATACGTTCACGCATTTTATTTGCGTCCTGGGTTAACTGCGCCAGGCGCTGTTGTTCACTTTGCGACAGCTCACTCCGGGAGGAACGGTTGCTGTAATGCAGCCACAGCCAGATTGGCAATACAAACAGCACGAAAATGGTCAGCGGAATGGCAAGAAAAAGCGCGCTCATGTCTACTCCTTGTCTTACGATGAGTGGCGGCGCCAGCCGGCGCCGCAGGTATTATTATTGATTGTCTTGTTTCATTCTGGCCTTCAGCGCGGCCAGTTGCTCGCTGATTTCATCATCGGCTTTCAGATCGGCAAACTGCTGATCCAGCGTCTTCTGTTTGCCAAAGCTGTGGCTTTCTGCTTCGGCTTCCATCTGATCGATACGGCGCTCAAATGACTCGAAACGGGCCATGGCTTCGTCAATCTTGCCGCTATCAAGCTGACGGCGCACGTCGCGTGAAGAGCTGGCGGCCTGGTGACGCAGCGCCAGAGCCTGCTGGCGGGCGCGGGTTTCGCTCAGTTTGTTCTCCAGCTCCGCAATCTCTTTTTTCATGCGGGCCAGGGTTTCGTCCACCAGCGTGACTTCCTGCTCCAGCGTGGCCACGATGTCGGTCAGCTTCTGTTTTTCGATCAGCGCAGAGCGGGCCAGATCGTCTTTGTCTTTACGCAGCGCCAGTTCGGCTTTTTCCTGCCATTCGTTCTGCTGGGCAGTGGCCTGTTCAATGCGGCGTGAGAGCTGCTTCTTCTCAGCCAGCGCACGGGCAGAGGTGGAGCGCACTTCGACCAGCGTATCTTCCATCTCCTGAATCATCAGACGCACCAGCTTCTGCGGATCTTCTGCCTTTTCCAGCAGCGAGTTGATGTTGGCGTTCACGATGTCGGCAAAACGAGAAAAAATACCCATAATTGAATCCTCACATTTTCTGTTATCGGGCTAAGCCCTGCTGCTTAGCTAATACAAATCCCGTGCCAACTTTTTATCTTATTGATTTTACGCAAGGTGATTGCTTTTTCGCCCGTTCCACCCTACTCTCGCTTAGTGAATCACACCAATAAATGGTTAATTTCATCATGGCTGAATTTAAAGATACCTTATTAGGGGAAGCCAACAGCTTTCTCGAAGTGCTGGAGCAGGTTTCCAGGCTGGCACCGCTGAACAAACCGGTGTTGATCATCGGCGAGCGCGGCACCGGGAAAGAGCTGATAGCCAACCGCCTGCACTATTTATCCGGGCGCTGGGACGGGCCTTTCATCTCCCTGAACTGCGCCGCGCTGAATGAAAATCTGCTCGATACCGAACTGTTCGGTCACGAGGCGGGCGCTTTTACCGGGGCGCAACGTCGTCATCCCGGGCGCTTCGAGCGCGCAGACGGCGGCACGCTGTTCCTCGATGAGCTGGCTACCGCCCCGATGCTGGTGCAGGAAAAGCTGCTGCGCGTCATAGAGTATGGCGAGCTGGAGCGCGTGGGCGGCAGTCAGCCGCTACAGGTGAATGTGCGGCTGGTGTGCGCTACCAACGCTAATTTGCCGGAGATGGTGGAGCAGGAGCGGTTTCGCGCCGACCTGCTGGATCGGCTGGCGTTTGACGTCGTCAACCTGCCCCCGCTGCGCGAGCGGCGCAGCGATATCATGCTGCTGGCGGAGCAGTTTGCCATCCAGATGTGTCGTGAGCTGGGGCTACCGCTGTTCCCTGGCTTTAGCCAGCGCGCCCGCGAAACGCTGCTCGATTATCGCTGGCCGGGCAATATCCGTGAGCTGAAGAACGTGGTTGAGCGTTCCGTCTATCGCCACGGCAGCAGCGAAACCGAGCTCGATGAGATTGTGATCGATCCCTTCAATCGTTCCACACCATCCCCTGTCGCTCAGCCCCACGCCACGGCTTCGCCCACCCTGCCGCTGGATTTGCGCCAGTTCCAGCAGACGCAGGAAAAGCAGCTGCTGGAGCAGAGCCTGCGGCAGGCTAAATTTAATCAGAAACGCGCGGCTGAGCTGCTGGGTCTTACCTATCATCAACTCAGGGCATTGCTCAAAAAGCATCAAATGCGCTGACAATATCAGCACTTATCCGCAGACATTTTTACGAAGCAGGTGTAAGTGCGATACACTTTGCAGATCGTCACTAAAAACCTTAAAAATTATGCGTCTGGTTTTCTCGTCCCTGATTGCGCTCGGTCTGTTAAGTAGCCAGGCTTTTGCTGCCCCCGTGCCTGCGGATCGCGCCGATATTCGCGACAGCGGCTTTGTCTACTGCGTCAGTGGGCAGGTCAACACCTTCAACCCGCAAAAAGCGAGCAGCGGTTTGATCGTCGACACTCTCGCCGCGCAGCTGTATGACCGCCTGCTGGATGTCGATCCCTATACCTACCGCCTGGTGCCGGAGCTGGCCGAGAGCTGGGAAGTTTTAGACAACGGCGCAACCTACCGTTTTCGTCTGCGCGACGATGTGAACTTCCAGACCACGCCGTGGTTTAAACCCACCCGTAAACTCAATGCGGATGATGTGGTCTTTACCTTCCAGCGCATTTTTAACCGCGACCATGCGTGGCACTACGTCAACGGCGGCAGCTTCCCCTACTTCGACAGCCTGCAGTTTGCCGATACGGTGAAAAACGTACGCAAGCTGGATAACCGCACGGTGGAGTTCACCCTCGCCCGTCCGGATGCCTCCTTCCTGTGGCATCTGGCGACGCACTATGCCTCGGTGATGTCCTCCGAATATGCCACCCAGCTGACCCTGCAGGACAAACAGGAGCAGATGGACCGCCAGCCGGTGGGCACCGGACCGTTCCAGATCGCAGAATATCGCGCCGGGCAGTATGTGCGCCTGCAACGCCATGAGAAATTCTGGCGCGGCAAACCGCTGATGCCCCAGGTGGTGGTGGATTTAGGCTCCGGCGGAACAGGCCGTTTATCGAAACTTCTCACCGGCGAGTGCGATGTGCTGGCCTGGCCTGCTGCCAGCCAGCTGACCATTCTGCGCGACGATCCGCGTCTGCGCCTTACGCTGCGCCCGGGAATGAACATTGCCTATCTGGCGTTTAATACCAATAAGCCGCCGCTGAACAACCCGGCGGTGCGTCACGCCCTGGCGCTGGCGATCAATAACCAGCGTCTGATGCAGTCCATCTATTACGGTACCGCAGAGACCGCCGCCTCAATCCTGCCCCGCGCCTCGTGGGCTTACGATAGCGAGGCTAAAATTACTGAATACAACCCGGATAAATCACGCGAGCAGCTCAAGGCGCTGGGGGCGGAGAACCTCACCCTGCAACTGTGGGTGCCCACCAGCTCCCAGGCATGGAACCCGAGTCCGCTGAAAACCGCCGAGCTGCTGCAGGCCGACCTCGCCCAGGTGGGGGTCAAGGTGGTAATTATCCCGGTGGAAGGCCGTTTTCAGGAGGCGCGCCTGATGGACATGAACCATGATTTAACCCTTGCCGGCTGGGCAACCGACAGTAACGACCCGGACAGTTTCTTCCGGCCGCTGCTGAGCTGCGCGGCGATCGATTCGCAGACCAACTACGCCCACTGGTGCCACCGCGAGTTTGACGACATTCTGCGCAAAGCGCTGTCTACTCAGCAGCTGGCGGCGCGAATCGATGCGTATGATGAAGCGCAAATGATTCTGGCTAAAGAGCTGCCGGTGCTGCCGCTGGCCTCTTCCCTGCGTCTGCAGGCGTACCGTTACGATATTAAAGGCCTGGTGCTCAGTCCGTTTGGTAACGCGTCCTTTGCCGGCGTTTCACGTGAGAATCAAGAAGAGGTGAAAAAACCGTGATTATTTTTACCTTACGTCGGCTGCTGTTGCTGCTGATCACCCTCTTCTTTCTGACTTTTGTCGGCTTCAGCCTGAGCTATTTCACCCCCCATGCACCGCTGCAGGGAGCCTCTCTGTGGAATGCATGGTGGTTCTGGTTTGAAGGCGTGTTGCACTGGGACTTCGGTGTCTCCAGCATCAACGGCCAGCCGATCGCCGAGCAGCTGAAAGAGGTGTTCCCTGCGACCATGGAGCTGTGCATTCTGGCATTCGGCTTTGCGCTGGTGGTCGGGATCCCGGTCGGGATGCTGGCCGGAATCACCCGCAACAAGTGGCAGGATAAACTTATCAGCGCCATCGCCCTGCTCGGCTTTTCAGTACCGGTATTCTGGCTGGCGCTGTTGCTGACGCTCTTTTTCTCGCTCACGCTTGGCTGGTTGCCGGTGTCCGGGCGTTTCGACCTGCTGTATGCGGTGAAGACGGTCACCGGTTTCGCGATTATTGACGCCTGGCTCTCAGATTCGGTCTGGCGGCATGAGATGATTATCAGCGCCGTGCGCCACATGGTGTTGCCGGTGCTGGCGCTGGCCGTGGCGCCGACGACTGAGGTCATTCGCCTGATGCGCATCAGCACCATTGAGGTGTTTGATCAGAACTATGTTAAAGCCGCTGCCACGCGCGGGCTGTCGCGGCTGACGATTTTACGCCGCCATGTCCTGCATAACGCCCTGCCGCCGGTGATCCCGCGTCTTGGCCTACAGTTCTCCACCATGTTGACGCTGGCGATGATTACCGAGATGGTCTTTAGCTGGCCGGGTCTGGGGCGCTGGCTGATCAACGCCATCCGCCAGCAGGACTACGCCGCCATCTCCGCTGGGGTGATGGTGATTGGCGCACTGGTGATTATTGTTAACGTGATATCCGATATTTTGGGCGCTATGGCTAACCCGCTGAAACATAAGGAATGGTATGCCTTACGATAGCGTATACAGTGAAAAGCGCACGCCCGGCGCGTTGCGCACCGCGTGGCGTAACTTCTACGGCGACGCCACGGCAATGATCGGCCTGTACGGCTGCGGCGGCCTGGTGCTGCTCTGCATCCTGGGATCCTGGTTTGCCCCCTACGGCATCGACCAGCAGTTTCTTGGCTATCAGCTGTTACCCCCCTCCTGGTCGCGTTACGGCGAAGTCTCCTTCTTCCTCGGTACCGATGACCTCGGCCGCGATGTTTTAAGCCGCCTGCTGAGCGGCGCGGCACCCACGGTGGGCGGCGCCTTTGTGGTCACCCTGGCGGCCACCCTGTGCGGTCTGGGGCTGGGCATTGTCGCCGGGGCGACCCACGGCCTGCGTTCGGCGGTCACTAACCATATTCTCGATACCCTGCTGTCGATTCCGTCGCTGCTGCTGGCAATCATCGTGGTGGCGTTCTCGGGGCCGCACCTGATCCACGCCATGTTTGCGGTGTGGCTGGCGCTGCTGCCGCGCATGGTGCGCTCGGTCTACAGCCTGGTTCACGATGAGCTGGAAAAAGAGTACGTGGTTGCCGCTCGTCTGGATGGCGCCACCACCTTAAACATTCTGTGGTTCGCAGTGCTACCCAATATCGCCTCCGGGATGGTCACCGAGATCACTCGCGCCCTGTCGATGGCGATCCTCGATATCGCTGCGCTCGGATTTCTCGATCTGGGCGCGCAGCTCCCTTCTCCGGAATGGGGGGCAATGCTGGGTGACGCGCTGGAGCTGATCTACGTAGCCCCCTGGACGGTGATGCTGCCGGGCGCGGCGATCATGATTAGCGTGCTGCTGGTTAACCTGCTTGGCGACGGCATTCGTCGCGCCATTGTGGCGGGGGTGGAATAATGCCGTTACTGGATATTCGCAATCTGACGATTGAATTTAAAACCGGCGAAGGCTGGGTGAAAGCGGTGGATCGGGTCAGCATTACCCTGAGCGAAGGCGAGATCCGCGGCCTGGTGGGCGAGTCGGGTTCGGGCAAGAGCTTAATTGCCAAGGCCATTTGCGGCGTGGCGAAAGATAACTGGCGCGTCACCGCTGACCGCATGCGCTTTGACGATATCGACCTGCTGCGCCTCTCCGTTCGCGAGCGACGCAAGCTGGTGGGCCACAACGTGTCGATGATTTTTCAGGAACCGCAGTCCTGTCTCGATCCGTCGGAGCGGGTGGGGAAACAGCTGATGCAGAACATTCCCGCCTGGACCTATAAAGGCCGCTGGTGGCAGCGTTTTGGCTGGCGTAAACGCCGGGCCATCGAGCTGCTGCACCGGGTGGGGATCAAGGATCATAAAGATGCCATGCGCAGCTTCCCCTATGAGCTGACCGACGGCGAGTGTCAGAAAGTGATGATCGCCATTGCGCTCGCCAACCAGCCGCGCCTGCTGATTGCTGACGAACCGACCAACGCGATGGAGCCCACCACCCAGGCGCAAATTTTCCGTCTGCTTACCAGGCTTAACCAGAACAACAACACGACCATATTACTGATCAGCCATGACCTGCAGATGTTGAGCAAATGGGCGGATAAGATTGACGTGATGTACTGCGGGCAGACCGTGGAAACCGCCGGTAGCGAGGAGCTGGTGACCATGCCGCATCACCCCTATACCCAGGCGCTGATCCGCGCGATCCCTGATTTTGGCAGCGCTATGCCCCATAAAAGCCGCCTCAATACCCTGCCGGGGGCAATTCCGCTGCTGGAACATTTGCCGATCGGCTGTCGCCTCGGACCGCGCTGTCCGTATGCGCAGCGGAAATGCATTGAAACCCCGCGCCTGGCCGGACCGAGGAACCATTTGTTTGCCTGCCATTTCCCGCTGAACATGGAGAAAGAGTGACATGGTCGAAACCTTGCTGGAAGTGCGCAACCTGAGTAAGACCTTTCGCTACCGTACCGGTTTGTTCCGCCGCCAGACCGTCGAAGCGGTGAAACCGCTGAGCTTTACCCTGCGGGAAAAGCAGACCCTGGCCATCATCGGTGAGAACGGTTCAGGGAAATCGACGCTGGCGAAAATGCTGGCCGGGATGATCGAACCCTCCGATGGTGAAGTATTGATTGACGACCATCTGCTGAAATTTGGTGATTACTCGTTCCGCAGTCAGCGGATCCGCATGATTTTTCAGGATCCGTCGACGTCGCTGAACCCGCGCCAGCGTATCTCGCAGATCCTCGATTTTCCGCTACGTCTGAATACCGATCTTGAGTTTGAAGCGCGGCGTAAGCAGATTATTGAAACCCTGCGAATGGTCGGGCTGCTGCCGGATCACGTCAGTTACTATCCACACATGCTGGCCCCGGGGCAGAAACAGCGTCTCGGCCTTGCCCGCGCGTTGATCCTGCGGCCAAAGGTGATCATCGCTGACGAAGCGCTGGCCTCGCTGGATATGTCGATGCGTTCACAGTTAATCAACCTGATGCTGGAGTTACAGGAGAAACAGGGTATTTCGTATATCTACGTGACCCAGCATCTGGGGATGATGAAGCACATCAGCGATCAGGTGCTGGTGATGCATGAAGGCTCGGTGGTGGAGCGCGGCAGTACCGCATCGGTGCTGGCCTCGCCGCTTCACGATCTGACAAAACGTTTAATTGCCGGCCATTTTGGCGAAGCCTTAACCGCCGATGCCTGGCGAAAAGATCGCTGACCTGCCCCTGTATGGAGTGGTCGGATTAACACTGTACGCGACACATGCTATTATCGCCGCGTTTTAACGACGGTTGTCCAACAGATGACAGCCGCCACAACAATGAATATAAGGATTAGAGCTATGGGTTTTCTTTCCGGTAAGCGCATTCTGGTGACTGGCGTTGCCAGCAAACTGTCCATCGCATACGGTATCGCACAGGCGATGCATCGCGAAGGCGCTGAGCTGGCATTCACCTACCAGAACGACAAGCTGAAAGGCCGCGTAGAAGAGTTTGCCGCGCAGCTGGGTTCCAGCATTATTCTGGAATGCGACGTTGCACAAGATGAAAGCATCGACGGCATGTTCGCTGAGCTGGCAAAAACCTGGCCGAAATTTGACGGTTTCGTTCACTCCATCGGTTTTGCACCGGGCGACCAGCTGGATGGCGACTACGTGAACGCGGTCACCCGTGAAGGCTTCAAAATTGCTCACGACATCAGCTCCTACAGCTTTGTGGCGATGGCAAAATCCTGCCGCACCATGCTGAACCCGGGCGCAGCCCTGCTGACGCTCTCCTACCTGGGTGCTGAGCGCGCTATCCCGAACTATAACGTAATGGGCCTGGCAAAAGCCTCTCTGGAAGCTAACGTGCGCTATATGGCGAACGCGATGGGTCCTGAAGGCGTGCGCGTGAACGGTATCTCTGCGGGTCCAATCCGTACCCTGGCCGCTTCCGGCATCAAAGACTTCCGTAAAATGCTGGCGCATTGCGAAGCGGTTACCCCAATCCGTCGCACCGTCACCATCGAAGACGTGGGTAACTCCGCGGCGTTCCTGTGCTCTGACCTCTCGGCTGGCATCTCCGGCGAAGTGGTTCACGTTGACGGCGGTTTCAACATCGCTGCAATGAACGAGCTGGAAATCAAATAAGTTCGTCACCTTCCCGCTGCGGCGGGAAGGTTTGCCTGCCGTTCCATCCCGTTTTCCTCCTCGTTATTCCGTTCCGCTATTTGTTATCACCTAACAATATTTTTCCGCTTATCCGCCTTACGCCAGGATATTGATCGCCATTTTGAGATCAAGGAACGCACATGGAACAACGCCGTATTTCTGGCAAAGGCCACTGGTATCACGAGACCCAGTCCAGTAGCAGCCCGACGGAAGTCCTGCCTTTGGTTCCCGAAGCCGCACAGGTCGCGGATCGTTTTTTGCTGAACCTCACTTTACCGACAACGCTGCTGGCGGCCTGCGAACGCTGGTTAACCCCGGCCCGGGCGCTGTGTGACCTCTTTTTCCCGCGCGCCGTGCCGGTAAATCGCCTGCGCACGCTGAGCGCGTACGACCGATTCAGCACCGCGCTGACCGTGGCGCAGGTGTGCGGCGTGCAGCGTCTGTGTAATCACTACGCTGCGCTTCTCGCCCCGCTCTCCGGTCCTGACTCCTCTCGTGAAAGTAATCGCCGCCTCGCCCAGATCACCCAGTATGCCCGCCAGCTTGCCAGCTCGCCTGACGTGATCGACGCCAAGGCGCAGCAGGAGCTCGATGAGGTGGGCCTGACGGTGTATGACATCGTGACCATCAACCAGATTATCGGCTTTGTCGGTTTTCAGGCGCGGGTTGTCGCAGTGTTTCAGGCCCTGCTCGGGCACCCTGTCCGCTGGCTACCCGGACACCACATCCCCCCGCATGCCCTGATTGATGATAATGAGCTGAACATGGACGCCTGGGAGTCTGTCGTGCCAGGCGTTGAGCAACGGAACGCCAGCGCGCAGCAGCTGGCATCCCTTGAACGCTGGCAGGCCGAGCCGCTATTGCAGCAGCTTACGCCGGTGCTGTGCCATGAGCCGGCGATCCTCGATTACACGGGGGAAATTCTGGTCAGCGGCATCCATAATGCGCAACCAGCCGATGCGCCAGATGAGGCGGTAAAACGCGCCGTAGAACAGCTGGCGCGCTCCCCGGATCGGTTCAGCGCCGCGCAGTTTACCCCGCTGACGGACGAGGGTCTTTCCCCGGCTCAGGCTATCAACCTGCTGACCTGGAGCGCTTTTTGCGGTTGGTTGAGCCGTCTGAAAATCGCCATCGGCAAAGGCGAATAACCCTACTCATTACCTAAAGAGCGCTTGCCGTAACAGTGAGATTCGCGTAAAACTGTCAGCCGCTCAATGGCTACGAAAATAGATCACTATGCTCCAGGACAACCCGCTGCTAGCGCAGCTTAAACAGCAACTGCATTCCCAGACGCCACGTGCTGAAGGGGTCGTAAAAGCCACGGAAAAAGGCTTTGGCTTCCTTGAAGTCGATGCACAGAAAAGTTACTTCATTCCGCCTCCGCAGATGAAGAAAGTGATGCACGGCGATCGTATTACTGCCGTGATCCATAGCGAAAAGGATCGTGAATCTGCCGAGCCTGAAGCGTTGATCGAACCGTTCCTGACCCGCTTTGTGGGTAAGGTGCTGCGTAAAGATGACCGTCTGTCCATCATTCCGGACCATCCCCTGCTGAAAGACGCCATCCCTTGCCGCGCCGAGCGCGGGGTCGCACATGATTTTAAAGAAGGTGACTGGGCCGTGGCTGAAATGCGCCGTCACCCTCTCAAGGGCGACCGCGGTTTTTATGCCGAGCTGACCCAGTTTATTACCTTCGGCGACGACCATTTCGTGCCATGGTGGGTCACGCTGGCACGCCATAATCTGGAAAAAGAAGCGCCAGAAGGTGCAGCGACGGAGATGCTGGACGAAGGTCTGACGCGTCGCGATCTCACCGCCCTCAATTTTGTGACCATCGACAGCGCCAGCACCGAAGATATGGACGATGCGCTGTATGTGGAAGAGCAGGCTGACGGCAAGCTGCTGTTAACCGTGGCCATTGCCGATCCTACGGCCTGGATTGCTGAAGGCACGCCGCTGGATGACTCTGCTAAAATTCGCGCCTTCACCAACTATCTGCCGGGCTTCAACATCCCGATGCTTCCGCGCGAACTGTCTGACGACTTGTGCTCACTGCGCGCTAACGAAGTCCGTCCGGTTCTCGCCTGCCGCATGACCATCGCCACCGATGGCACCATCGAAGAGAACATCGAATTCTTTGCAGCCACCATCGAGTCAAAAGCCAAGCTGGTGTATGACGAAGTGTCTGACTGGCTGGAAAACAGCGGCAGCTGGCAGCCTGCAAATGACGCCATTGCTGAACAGATCCGTCTGTTACAGCGCGTCTGCCTGAGCCGCAGCGAGTGGCGTAAGACCCACGCGCTGGTGTTCAAGGATCGCCCTGACTACCGCTTCATTCTCGGTGAAAAAGGTGAAGTGCTGAATATTGTTGCCGAACCGCGTCGCATTGCTAACCGCATTGTTGAAGAGTCGATGATTGCGGCCAACATCTGTGCGGCCCGCGTACTGCGCGACAAACTCGGTTTCGGTATTTATAACGTGCACACCGGCTTCGACCCGGCGAACAGCGAGGCGCTGGCCGCCCTGCTGAAGACTCATGACGTACACGTCGACCCGCAGGAAGTCCTGACGCTGAACGGCTTCTGCAAGCTGCGTCGTGAGCTGGATGCACAGCCGTCCGGCTTCCTCGATAGCCGCATCCGTCGTTTCCAGTCTTTCGCTGAGATCAGCACCGAACCTGGCCCGCATTTTGGCCTGGGTCTGGAAGCCTATGCGACCTGGACATCCCCGATCCGTAAGTATGGCGATATGGTTAACCACCGCCTGCTGAAAGCGATCGTCAAAGGGGAAACCATCGCCCGTCCGCAGGACGAAACCACCGTGCAGATGGCAGAGCGTCGTCGTCTTAACCGCATGGCGGAGCGCGACGTCGGTGACTGGCTGTATGCCCGCTTCCTGAAAGACAAAGCCGGGACTGATGCCCGTTTTGCGGCCGAGATCATCGATATCAGCCGCGGCGGCATGCGTGTTCGTCTGGTGGATAACGGCGCCGTGGCTTTTATTCCGGCCCCGTTCCTGCACGCCGTGCGTGACGAACTGGTTTGCAGCCAGGAGAACGGCACCGTTCAGATTAAAGGTGAAGTGGCCTATAAGGTGACTGAGGTTATCGACGTCACTATCGCTGAAGTACGCATGGAAACACGCAGCGTTATTGCCCGCCCTGCCGTCTGATTGTCGCCTGCTGAAAAGTCGGATCCACCCACGCCGGGTGATCCGACTTTTTTATTACCTCTAAAACCTCATACTCATCATTTTTACGTACCTTTCCCTCCCACAAATTGCAAAAAGCGATCACAATTATTAACGGCGGGCGGGTTCACGTCTTAATGCGCTACAGGAATATTCATTCGTCTGTATCCTTTTTCGCCATTCTCGTTCTAATATAAGAATACTGGGAAAAAACAATAGGTTTAGTTCGGGTTTACCGCCGTTTTATTGCGATTAAACCGACTGGAAATGCACAATCTGTGCAATTAAGTGCGCCTGGGAGAGAGCATGATTGACGATCTGGAGCAAAATTTGCTGTTTCGTTACATGGGCACCCACAGTCCCTGGTGGCGGCTGACGGCGGACAGTAATGCGCTCCATCTTGCGGCCAGTGAAAGCGCAGATACTACACAGGTTGTCGCGTTGACCGATGAACAGGCCAGTCATATTCGCCAGATGACGGTGATCACCTCCAGCATTACCATGACGCTCTCCCTGTACGGTACCGATGTGCCAGTGCACCTGGTAGGCCGCAAAATCAATAAAAAAGAGTGGGCCGGCACCGCCTCCGCCTGGCATGACACCTCCGCTGTCGCCCGCGATCTGGCGCAGGGTCTCTCCTTTGCCGAACAGGTGGTTTCTGAAGCCAACTCGGTCATCGTCATTCTCGATCGGCACGGCAATATTCAACGCTTCAACCGCCTGAGCGAAGAATACACCGGGATGAAAGAGCACGAAGTCATTGGTCAGAACGTTTTTAAGCTGTTTATGAGCCGCAGCGAAGCCGCTGCCTCCCGCCGTAATATCAGCGGTTTTTTCCGTGACGGTAGCTCTTATGAAGTTGAGCGCTGGATCAAAACCCGCAAAGGGCAACGTCTGTTCCTGTTTCGTAATAAATTTGTGCACAGCGGCAGCGGCAAAAACGAAATTTTCCTTATCTGCTCCGGTACGGATATCACTGAAGAGCGTCGTGCCCAGGAGCGGCTCCGGGTACTCGCCAATACCGATACCATTACCGGCCTGCCAAACCGCAATGCCATTCACGATATGATCAGCGAAGCGATCGATAAGCGCGGCGACACCCAGGTGGGCGTGGTCTACCTTGACCTCGATAATTTCAAAAAAGTGAATGATGCCTACGGGCATATGTTTGGCGACCAACTTTTACAGGCCGTGGCGCTGGCGATCCTCAGCTGCCTGGAAGATGGCCAGGTACTGGCTCGTCTGGGCGGCGATGAGTTCATCGTGCTGGCCACCGGGACTTCCCAGGGTGCGCTGGAAGCGATGGCGTCGCGGATCCTGACCCGGCTGCGCCAGCCTTTCCGGATTGGTTTGATTGAAGTCTATACCGGCTGCTCGCTGGGCATCTCCCTTGCCCCGCAGCATGGGACCGATCGTGAAAGCGTGATCCGCAATGCCGACACCGCCATGTACACCGCCAAAGAGAACGGACGCGGCACGTTTTGCGTCTTCTCACCGGAGATGAATCAGCGCGTCTTTGAATATCTGTGGCTGGACACTAACCTGCGCAAGGCGCTGGATAATGATCAGTTGGTGATCCACTACCAGCCGAAGATCACCTGGCGAGGCGAGGTCAGAACCCTCGAAGCGCTGGTTCGCTGGCAGTCGCCAGAGCGCGGCCTGATCCCGCCGCTGGAGTTTATCTCCTATGCCGAAGAGTCGGGGCTCATCGTGCCGCTGGGCCGTTGGGTGATGCTCGATGTGGTGCGCCAGGTTGCCAAATGGCGCGATAAAGGCATTAATTTACGCGTAGCGGTCAACGTCTCGGCCCGCCAGCTGGCGGATCAGACCATATTCAGCGATCTGAAACAGGCGCTGAAGGATCTCAATTTTGAATATTGCCCGATAGATGTGGAGCTGACGGAAAGCTGCCTGATTGAAAACGAAGAGCTGGCGCTGTCGGTTATCCAGCAGTTCAGCCAGCTGGGGGCGCAGATCCATCTCGATGACTTCGGCACCGGTTATTCGTCGCTGTCGCAGCTGGCCCGCTTCCCCATCGATGCTATTAAGCTCGATCAGGCCTTTGTCCGGGATATCCATAAGCAGTCGGTGTCGCAGTCACTGGTGCGGGCGATTGTTGCCGTCGCCCAGGCGCTGAATTTGCAGGTGATTGCCGAAGGGGTGGAGAGCGCGAAAGAAGACGCCTTTCTGACAAAGAATGGCGTCAACGAACGACAGGGTTTTCTCTTTGCTAAGCCCATGCCCGCTGTCGCATTCGAGCGATGGTTTAAACGATATCAGGCACGCAACGCGCGTTAGCTGGCTTTACGCAAGCCTGATGCGGTGTGGCGGTCCTGGAGCTGAACCAGCCGCTGCATATAGGCCACGTCCTTCTGCTGCAGACAGAATGCGGCATCCACCCAGTCTTCCGTGATATCCATAAGCTCACTACGCGGCAGCTGCAACACCCGCTGACGGGCGCGGAGCATGGCTCTGACGCCGTTCATTTTAGGCTGTAACGTGTCGATGAAGGTCCGTGTCGCTACGTAGCCCTGACCGGGTTCGAACAGCACGTCCACCAGCCCCTGCTGCTGATACCACTCTGCAGTGTGTGACTCCCCTTTGTAGATCAGCTCTTCTGCCAGTTTCATGCCTGAACGGCGTGCCACCAGCGAGTAGCCGCCCATGCCGGGAAAGAGATTGAAGGCGATCTCCGGGAAGCCTAAACGCGCATCCCGTTGTGCCAGCAGGAAGTGGTGCGCCAGCGCGGCCTCAAATCCGCCGCCAAGCGCACTGCCCTCCACCATCGACAGGGTGATTGCCCCGGTATCGAAGCCACGCGACGCAGCATGGACACAGTCCACGCACGCGCGGGCATACGCCCGAAGCGCTTCGCGACGTCCATTCTCGATGCACTCAACAAAGAAACGTAGATCGCCGCCGGTGTTGTACATCTCTGGCACCAGCGATCCGGTCACCCAAAAATCGACCTCAAACCCGGACTGCCTTACCAGCCAGGACAGGTTCATGATCTCCTCAATCAGGGCATGATTGAAGCATGGGCGTGGCTGAGCTCGCAGCATCATCCACACGGTGCGTCTTTCCTCTTCGTAGTAAGCTGCGAGTTGGGTGAATCGTACAGAATCAGTGAACAGTTTACAGGTAGCCTGATTGATAATTGTCATAGTCTAATTCCTCATAGAAAAAAGCGCCTTGCGCGCAGAATTAGACTAATCCACTACCAAAGTCCTCTGTATAAAGATGTATGAAAATATCACTACTATTAATGTACTTTCGTTAGCACACTTTTTCCCTTCTCTTTTGCCGTTAATTTCTGCATCATTGAATTTATTCACTTTTCATTTAGGGATGAGATTATGTCTGATATCGATGCACTGAAAGTTGCCCAACGTATTGATACTGTGCTGGATATTCTGGTTGCAGGTGATGTGAACTCTGCTCTGCGTAATCTCGAGATATTAAAATCAGAATTACTGACCCAGGCGGGCGCGCAGAAAAACGGCGACGCCGCACAGCCTAAATCGCCGTGGGAAGTTTAAGGGTCGCAGCAGCTCCCGTGGTTATGTCAGTTTTCAACTAACGGCTCAGCCGTTTTAATATGGATGCTATGAATTCCCGACAACAAATAATATTACAGATGGTGATCGACACAGGACGTGTGAGCGTCGTTGATCTGGCTAAAAGTACCGGCGTGTCTGAAGTCACCATCCGCCAGGATCTCAATCTTCTGGAAAAAATGAGCTATCTGCGCCGCGCGCATGGCTATGCCGTGCCGCTCGACAGCGAAGATGTCGAAACGCGCATGATGAACAACTATGCCCTGAAACGTGAACTGGCGGAGTTTGCCGCTTCTCTGGTCAACAACGGCGAAACGTTGTTTATCGAGAACGGCAGCTGTAATGCCCTGCTGGCGCGTACCCTGGCCGAGCAGAAAGAGGAAGTCACCATCGTGACGGTGAGCAGCTACATTGCTCATCTTCTGAAAGAGACGCGCAGCGAAGTCATTTTGTTGGGCGGAATCTATCAGAAAAAAAGCGAAAGCATGGTTGGCCCTCTTACACGTCAGTATGTTCAGCAGGTTCATTTCAGCAAGGCCTTTATCGGCATCGATGGCTGGCAACCTGAAACCGGCTTTACCGGGCGGGATATGATGCGTTCAGACGTGGTCAATGCGGTGCTTGAAAAAGGCGGTGAGGCTATTGTGCTGACCGACAGCACCAAATTTGGCGCGGTGCATCCCTACACCATGGGCCCGGTCTCCCGCTTCAGCCGGGTTATTACTGACGAAGGCATCAAAGCGGCCCACAGCGAGAAACTGCAGCACGACGGGCTCATCGTCGATATCGTGAAAAAGCCAGCCTGACTCCCCTCCAACGCCCGGTTCGCCGGGCGTTTACCTGCCCTTTCGCTCTGAGATTATTCTGACGCAGCCTTTAAGACTATTTACCTGTTGGATCAGTGATAAAGACGTAAAATTAATGTTAGCGATATAACAGGAAGTGACTATCACCTGCGTGATTTTGTAACGCCTGCGCGAACAGTTTCATGGAAAACACGCTTAAGAGTTTTACACTTAATTAAGCAGAGTTATTTCCGTGGACCACTACTTCAGGAGAATGAGTTATGTCTATTAACAGCAAAAAATTATCCGCTGCTATGCTGGCCGTTACGCTGGCATTGTCCCTGAGCGCATGCTCCGGCATGAGCAGACAAGACCGTAATACCGCGATTGGTGCGGGTGCAGGCGCAATCGGTGGTTCCGTCTTAACTGACGGAAGCACGCTGGGGACCCTGGGTGGTGCCGCAGTGGGTGGTATCATCGGTCATCAGGTTAAATAACTAACCGATTTCCACCGCAGTCATTTGATAATGCCCTTTTGTTTCTGGCGCTATCTCAAAATAAAAATAATAAGCCACGGTCTCGACCGTGGCTTATTTGTTTCTGGCACGCGTCAACCGCCCGCTAATTTCACTTTCATCCCTTTTGCTTCCAGCAGGGATTTAATCAGATCCCGCTTGTCGCCCTGGATCTCAATTACGCCATCCTTAACTGCCCCGCCGCAACCGCATTTTTTCTTCAGTTCAGCGGCAATGGCTGCCAGGGTGGCATCGTCAGCATCAATGCCGGTCACCAGGCATACGCCCTTTCCTTTACGCCCGCTGGTCTGGCGTTGAATTCGTACAATGCCGTCGCCTTTCGGACGCTCAGCTACCTCTTTCGGTTCATCTATGCGCCCGGTGTCGGTCGAATAGACCAAGCGACTGTTGTTATCGCGCATTACGCCCCCTTGTGAAGTGATGCGTTGATGGCTTTCAGAGTTTGTGCCGGGTCAGCAGATTGGGTTACCGGACGACCAATAACCATATAGTCTACGCCCGCCGCCAGCGCCTGCTCCGGGGTCATAATGCGGCGCTGGTCGCCGGCATCGCTGCCCTGAGGACGAATACCTGGCGTTACCAGCTTAAAGTCCTGGCCAATAGCGCTTTTGAAGCGCACGGCTTCCTGAGCTGAGCAAACCACCCCGTCCAACCCACAGCTGTGCGTCAGGCGCGCCAGACGCTCGGCATGCTCTGCTGGTGACAGTGTCACGCCAAGATCCAGCAGGTCGCTGGACTCCATGCTGGTCAACACGGTAACCGCAATCAGTAACGGCGCGTCTTTGCCAAAGGGCTGGAGAGCTTCACGAGCTGCGGTCATCATCCGCGCACCGCCTGAGGCGTGCACGTTAACCATCCAGACGCCCAGCTCGGCAGCAGCCGCTACCGCATGGGCAGTGGTGTTAGGAATATCGTGGAATTTCAGATCCAGAAAGACATCAAAACCGCGCTGCTGCATGTCACGCACAATTTGCGGGCCAAAGAGCGTAAACATCTCTTTGCCGATTTTCAGGCGGCAGTCGCGCGGGTCAATACGATCAACGAACGCAAGCGCGTTATCGCGATTGTTGTAATCCAGAGCGACAACAACAGGAGATTCAGTAACTGCGCGGGATGAAGAGGGAGCTACAGACGTCATGACCGGACCTTCTCGTCGATGGGCGCCGCATCGGCGCGGGAATGTTAAACGGCGTGCATTCTACCTGTGCATCACGAAAATGAACAGGTTCCATTTTCATTCCTGCCAGACTGCAGCGCGCACCGTTCAGACTGAAAAGGCGCCAACAGTATGTTGTAACTAAAAAAGGATTTTTTTAAAAATTACTGCCCATCGAGGCCACGAATCGGCTTAATGGTTGACCAGGCGCGACACGACGGACAGTGCCAGTACAAGGTGTAGGCAGTAAAACCGCACTTCTGGCAGCGATAGCGCGGCTTGCTGCGGATCTGCTCGCCGACCATGTCGCGCAGCACCATCAGGCTCTCTTTGGCGCGCCCCTCTTCCGCATCGTTGAGGTGGTAATCCATCAGCTTGTGAAACACGCGCATGGTGGGATGACGCTGCAGCAGGCGGGTGATGTAAATCTGCGCGGTGTCGCTGCCCTCGTGCTCCTGGACGACATCCGCTAGCATCAGCTCGGCATAGGCCCCGGTGTTCTCTTCCACGCAACGCCGCAGGAAGGCCACCCACTCTTCGACCATATCCAGTTGCTGATAGCAGGTTTGCAGCATCTCCAGGGTTTCGCTGACCAGCTCTTTATCCTGGTCGATGACCCGCAGCAGGCTCTCTACCGCTTTCTGGTAATCGCCTTTCGCCATGTACACGCGCCCCATCATGATAGAGACGCGCGCGCTGCTGCGATCCGCGGCAGCGCCCTTCCGGAGAAGCGCCATGGCTTTGTCCATGTCTTCATTGCCCATCTGCTGCAGGGCGAGTTCGCAATAGAAATGGGCGATTTCTACGCGCTGTTTGTCTTTACCCAGCTTCACCAGACGTTCCGCAACGTCAATCGCTTTCTGCCATTCGCTGGTGGCCTGGTAAATTTGCAGGAGTTGTTGCAGAGCGCTGATGCGAAAATCGGTTTCATCCACCAGCTGATTGAACATCTCTTCGGCGCGATCGTACAACCCTGCCGCCATGTAGTCGCGTCCCAACTGCTGTACGGCCAGCAGGCGCTGCTCATAGGTTAATGAGGCGCTTTCCATTAAGGTCTGGTGGATGCGGATGGCGCGATCAACTTCGCCCCGGGAACGGAACAGATTGCCGAGAGTAAGGTGGGCCTCAACGGTGCCGGTATCCTCTTTCAACATCTCAAGGAACAGGTCTACCGCTTTATCCTGTTGGTTGCTCAGAAGGAAGTTAACCCCGGCGACATAGTCGCGTGAAAGACGGTTGGCTTCATCCTGTTTTGTTTGTTGCGCACTTCTGCGGCCCATATACCAGCCATAGGCTGCGGCTACAGGCAAAAGCAGAAACAACAACTCCAGCATCTTCGATTATTCCTTCGCTACCGGCACACCTGAACTTACCGGAACGTCGGTCGTGGGCGCAATTTGGTATTCAAGACGTTTAATTTTACGCTCGGCGCGGGCAAGTGAAACCCGAACTTTTAGCCAGAACAGGCCGCAAATAAGCCAGCCGATCGCAAATCCTGCCGCAAAGAGTACCGCCAGCAGGCTGGAAATCCGATATTCGCCTTGCGCCAGCAGATAATTGAACGTTACCTGTTGATCGTTTTGCGCACCTAATGTGACGGAAATGACAAAAATCGCCAACACCAGTAAGAAAATGAGTAAATATTTCACATTACTTCCCGTTATGTGGTTTGAGCGAATAAAGAGTGTTCACCATAGCGTAACCAGCCTTATAAACTACCATTTTCAGGACGGGCGCGAAACGGAAAAAGCATCGCGCCACGACTGGATCTGCGGCTAAATATGAGAATTTCAACCGCAGTCAGCTTTCCTGGTCCCTGTCGGCTATTTCCCGCTTCTCTTCTGCCGGCGGCGTGAGCGGACCACAAACGCGCTGGGCAAGCCAGGTGGCGCAGGTGATCAGCAGCCACGACATCAGAGTGGCAACCACCAGATCCCGCGGCCAGTGCATGCCGAGCAGCAGGCGGCTGCCCATTACCCCCGTCGCCCAAACCAGCAGGAAGGCGATGGTCAGCGTGCGCCGGCGCGGCCACAGCAGCCCTACCCCCAGCAATGCCCAGCTTGCGGCGAACATCGTGTGTCCGGACGGGAAGGCAAATCCGGTCTCTTTTTGCCAGTGTTTGCGTAAAAATGTCGGAACAGCCTGTTGTTCAGTAAGCTGTTCTTTCACCAGCTCACCGCGTTCTTTACGCTTTAAATTGTAGAAGTCGTTGACCGGGACATGGTGAGTTTTTTCCAGCCAGACGACAAACGGACGCGGCTCCTGAACCCGATCTTTCACCCAGGATTTAAGCCCCTGGCCGATAAGGATCACGCCGGCAAGAATGGCAAAGAGCATGATGGCGGCCCGCAGACGAAAACGCAGGCACCATAAAAACCAGCCGCATAGCAGCGCGTGCGTAATAATGCCCCAGGGTTGTGTGACCGTCTCCGTGATCCAGAACAGCGCCTTTAACCATCCGCTGTTCGTGCCAGGCTGCCACTGCCAGCCGGACATCCATACAGCCACAGGCATAATAAGCAATATCCCTGCGCCAACCGCCGTACGGCGGGCAATTGAAAGCATGTCGTCTCCTTTTTTCGATAAGCCTCACAATCATAACTGAAAAATGAGAGCTGCGTAAAAATGTCGGATTGTGCGTTTAACGTTCGTTAAGCTGGCGGTGATTAGGTGAACGTGTGGAGCTTGTGGCAAAATAAGACAATACCGACAGCCAAACAGGCAACAGACACAAGGCGTGTCAGCATTTTTTGGAGAATCACATGCAGCTTAAACGTGTGGCAGAAGCCAATCTGCCAACCCCCTGGGGCGATTTCCTGATGGTGGGTTTTGAAGAACTGGCAACCGGGCAGGATCACGTTGCGTTAGTGTTCGGGGATACCTCCGGGCAGACGCCAGTGCTTGCTCGCGTCCATTCCGAGTGTTTGACGGGTGACGCCCTGTTTAGCCTGCGCTGCGATTGTGGTTTTCAGCTGGAAGCCGCCCTGTCGCACATCGCGGAAGAAGGCCGCGGCATCCTGCTGTATCACCGCCAGGAGGGGCGTAATATCGGCCTGCTGAACAAGATCCGCGCCTATGCCCTGCAGGATCAGGGATACGATACCGTGGAAGCGAACCATCAGTTAGGCTTTGCAGCAGACGAGCGTGATTTCACCCTGTGCGCCGATATGTTCAAGCTGCTGGGCGTGGATGAAGTGCGTTTGCTGACCAATAACCCTCGTAAGGTAGAGATCCTGACCGAAGCCGGCATCAACATCGTTGAACGTGTGCCGCTGATCGTGGGCCGTAACCCGAACAACGAACACTATCTGGATACCAAAGCGGCGAAGCTTGGACACCTGCTCAGCGAGTAAAAAAAAACAGCCCGGCAGCGCGATGCGCGCCGGGCTGGTCACTATGTGTTAATTCAGCATATTACGGATCACATAGTGCAGGATACCGTCGTTCTTGTAGTAGGTCAGCTCGGTAGCGGTGTCAATTCGGCAGCGGCAGTCCACCACCTCGGTTTGTCCATCCGCTCGCGTCAGCTTGACCGGCACGGTGGCGCCAGGCGTCAGACTTTGCAGATCCGCAATATCAATACGCTCCTCCCCGGTCAGCCCCAGCGTTTTACGCGATGTCCCCTGCGGGAACTCCAGCGGTAAAATCCCCATCCCGATCAGGTTTGAACGATGAATACGTTCAAACGACTCTGCGATCACCACGCGTACGCCAAGCAGCCGTGGCCCTTTTGCTGCCCAGTCACGGCTGGAGCCGGAACCGTACTCTTTCCCGGCGATCACCGCCAGCGGCGTACCTTCCTGCTGATACTTCATAGCAGCATCGTAAATCGAGATCACCTCCGTGCCCGGCAGATGTCGGGTCATCCCGCCCTCAACGCCAGGCACCATCTCGTTGCGGATGCGTATATTGGCGAAGGTGCCGCGCATCATCACCTCATGGTTACCGCGACGGGACCCGTAAGAGTTGAAGTCACGTCGCTCCACGCCACGACTCTGCAGATACCGCCCTGCCGGGCTATCCGCTTTAATGCTCCCCGCCGGAGAGATGTGGTCGGTGGTGACCGAGTCACCGAGGATGGCCAGCACGCGCGCGCCGTGGATATCTTCCAGCGGTTTAGGCTCCGCCAGCATCTCGTCAAAGAAAGGCGACAGGCGGATGTAGGTGGAATCATCCTGCCAGCTGTAGGTATCCGAGCGCGCCACCTCAATGCTTTTCCACTCCGCCGTGCCTTCGAACACTTCGGCATACTCCTTGCGGAACATGTCGGTGGAGACTTTTTCTACCGCGAGGGCGATCTCCTGCGCTGACGGCCAGATATCTTTCAGATAAACCGGATCCCCTTTGCGGTCGTGCCCCAGCGGCTCGGTCGCGAGGTTAATATTCATATTCCCGGCCAGGGCATAGGCTACCACCAGCGGCGGTGAGGCCAGCCAGTTGGTTTTCACCAGCGGGTGGATACGGCCTTCGAAGTTGCGGTTGCCCGAGAGCACCGCCCCGACCGTCAGATCCCCCTGCTTGATCGCCGTCTCGATAGGTTCCGGTAGCGGCCCGGAGTTACCAATACAGGTGGTACACCCGTAGCCGACCAGGTTGAAACCCAGTTCATCCAGGTACGGCGTCAGCCGGGCCTGGGCCAGGTAATCGGAGACCACTTTGGAGCCCGGAGCCAGCGAGGCTTTTACCCACGGCTGGCGTTTCAGGCCAAGCGTAACGGCTTTTTTCGCCAGTAGTCCCGCCGCCATCAGCACGCTGGGGTTTGAGGTGTTGGTACAGGAGGTGATGGCCGCGATCGCTACCGCGCCATCCGGAAGCTGATACTGATGGCCGTTCATGACGTAATCAATGGGTCGACGATCCTTCTGCGCGGTATTAACTTCCAGTTCATTGCTGGCAGCAAACGCCTTCGGCACATCCCCCAGCGCGACCCGATCCTGAGGACGCTTCGGCCCGGCGAGGCTGGCTTCGACCTCGCCCATATCCAGCGCCAGGGTGCTGGTAAACACCGGTTCATCTCCCGGATTACGCCACATCCCTTGCGCTTTGGCATAGGCCTCAACCAGCTCAACCTGCTCGCTGCTGCGCCCGCTGAGGCGCATATACTCCAGCGTGACGCCGTCTATCGGGAAGAAGCCACAGGTCGCGCCGTATTCCGGCGCCATGTTGGCGATGGTGGCCCGGTCCGCCAGCGGCAGTGAGTCGAGTCCGTCACCGTAGAATTCAACAAATTTGCCCACCACCCCGTGCTTACGTAGCATCTGGGTCACGGTGAGCACCAAATCGGTGGCGGTGATGCCTTCACGCAGTTTGCCGGTCAGCTTAAAACCGACCACGTCAGGGATCAGCATCGACACTGGCTGACCGAGCATAGCGGCCTCGGCTTCGATTCCCCCTACCCCCCAGCCCAGCACGCCAAGGCCGTTGATCATGGTGGTGTGCGAGTCGGTGCCGACCAGCGTATCCGGGTAGGCCACCCACTCTTTATCCTGCAGTTCACTCCACACCGCCTTGCCGAGGTATTCGAGATTGACCTGGTGGCAGATGCCGGTGCCGGGTGGAACAACGCTGAAGCGGCTGAAGGCCTGCTGGCCCCATTTCAGAAACACATAACGCTCGTGGTTACGCTCCATCTCCAGGCGTACGTTCTCTTCAAACGCCTCATCGTCACCAAAGTGGTCCACGGTCACCGAGTGGTCAATCACCAGATCCACAGGGGAAAGCGGATTCACTTTGGCAGTATCGCCGCCAAGACGTTTGACGGCTTCGCGCATCGCCGCCAGATCGACTACCGCCGGAACGCCGGTAAAGTCCTGCATCAGGACCCTGGCCGGACGATAGGCTATCTCCCGGTCGGCATGGGCATTTTGCAGCCACCCGGCGAGGGCGTGGATGTCTTCGGAGGTGACAGAGACCTCATCCTGCCAGCGCAGGAGATTTTCCAGTAACACTTTAAGCGACTTGGGTAAACGGTCGATGTCCCCAAGCTCCCTGGCGGCCAGCGGCAGGCTGTAGTAGTGATAGGTTTTGTTCTCGGCCTGCAGTGTGTCCTTACTGGCTTCGCGTAAGGTTAACGACATAAGCTCCTCCTTAATTACCGGGATTGCGATACCCTGACCTTTATCAGGGCCGTAATTAAAGATAACACATCGTCACCGTAACGATTTGATAACAACCCAAATGGACAAATTTGCAGAGAAAAGGAGAGGTCAAAAAGAAAAAGCCCCGCTTGAGCGAGGCTTTATTTTTCAGTGTAGGGAGAGCCAGATAAGCTGGGACCAGAAGAGAATCGACAGAGAGAACGCGGCGATCCACGACCAGTATTTGACTCCGGATATATTATTCATCATTGTGACACCCGTCTTTATTTATTTGTTTACGGCTGAGTCAGGCTCAGTTCGGTATTGCTGAAGTGTATTTATTAAAGAGTACAAAAGCGCACCGGATTATTAATGTACTACGCCTGAGCGGCAGAATTATTGTTTTTTGGCATCGTCTTCTGCGAACGAATCGATGAAGGCTTGCTGCTGCGGCGACAGCGTCCAGGAAGCAGGAACCTGGCTTGTCACTTCTTTACGGACTTTGCGGCGAGTGTCACGTTGCTGACACATAGGTTTCACTGCTTCACTGCGCCCCTGTACCGTCATAGTTAACCCCAGAATTTCCAGACCAGTAACGTCACCACGATCCAAAACAGCGTGGAACCGAGAAATACCGCCAGCCAGGCTTTGCGCTTGAGCCCTGGATCCCGTTGCGGCTCATGACTTCCTGACGGCATTGCTAACCTCGTACAATCGACTTTGCTTATCATTTGGCTACCAAACAATTGGTATAAGTAATCATCACTGAGATAAATCCTAAAGAAACTTTAGTTGAAAATCCAGTGAATTTACGAATCCTGTACGGTGAAATATTTAATCTTTTGAGCGGAAATATATAAATGAAACGTGGAGTTTGCGTAGCGGCTATTTATTTTCTATTTTTGTTGGCTTTTTGAGACAGGCGCGGACACAAAGCGCTGTAACCCTATGGTTACTGTGTTAAACGAATGGTTAAAAGAGAAGGATTCTAATTCAGATTACAAACGGGAATAACGGTATCTTTCCCGCAGGAAAGATACCGCAGGGTATTATTTTTCTGGCAGCTTAATGTCTTTAAACATCGCTTCGATGTCTTCATTAGAACGCAGCGCAACCGCCGTATCCACCACGTCGCGGGTCAAATGTGGTGCGAATCGCTGAATAAAATCATACATATAGCTGCGCAGGAAGGTGCTGCGGCGGAAACCAATTTTGGTGGTGCTGTGGCCGAATACGCCCTGGGTATCCAGGCGGACTAAATCGGGATCGGCTATCGGATCTACCGCCATGCTGGCAATCACCCCTACCCCCAGCCCCAGCCGCACGTAGGTCTTGATCACGTCGGCATCGGTGGCGGTAAAGACGATCCGTGGCGTTAAGCCTGCGCGATTGAATGCGGTGTCCAGTTCCGAACGGCCGGTAAAGCCAAAGGTGTAGGTCACCAGCGGATACTGGGCGAGTTCCTCGATCGATACCGAGGTTTTGGCCGCCAGCGGGTGTTCAGGCGTCACCACAATCGAGCGGTTCCAGTGATAGCAAGGCAGCATCACTAAATCGTCGTAAAGATGCAGCGCTTCGGTGGCGATGGCGAAATCTGCATTGCCTTTAGATACTGCTTCGGCAATCTGAGTCGGTGAGCCCTGATGCATATGCAACGAAACGCGAGGATAGCGCTCAATGAAGCCTTTAATCACGCCCGGCAGAGCGTAGCGCGCCTGGGTGTGGGTTGTGGCGATATACAGGGAGCCTTTGTCAGGCCATGTGTGCTCGCCCGCCACGGATTTAATGGCATCGACCTTCGACAGCACTTCGCGGGCAATACGGATAATTTCCTGCCCCGCCGGCGTAACCTGAGTGAGGTGTTTACCGCTGCGGGCGAAAATCTGGATCCCCAGCTCATCTTCAAGCATACGGACCTGCTTACTGATACCGGGTTGCGAGGTATAAAGACCTTCTGCGGTCGAGGAGACGTTAAGGTTGTGGTTGACCACCTCAACGATATAGCGAAGCTGCTGTAGTTTCATGCCGGACCATCCGATTGAGCGCACACGGGCAATCGCTTAAGACGATTTGATAATAAGAAAAGGGTTAACTATAACCACTATATCATTTATATCATTGCTGTATAGCCCGTAACAAAAAATAATAACCCGCCAATAAAAAAGGGCCGGAAGTCCGGCCCTTTCAAAGGTAAGTAACGGTAATTAAGGCTTATTTCTTGCCTTCAACCCATTTTCCGTCAACATAAAATGCTGACCAGCCGGTCGCTTTACCGTCTTTCTCAGAAGCAACATACTGCTGCTTGGTCTTACGGCTAAAACGCACGATCGTCTTATTACCTTCAGGATCCTGCTGTGGCGCATCGGCCAGATAGCGCAGCTTCTCAGCCAGGCGATCGCGGAAGCGGAACAGCTCTTCCACCAGCGGCGCACGGGTTTCACGTGATTTCGGGAAGGTGTTGGCCGCCAGGAAGACGCCCGCCGCACCGTCACGCAGGACGAAGTAAGCGTCGGACTTCTCGCACGGCAGCTCCGGCAACGGCACCGGATCTTCCTTCGGCGGTGCCACTTCACCGTTACGCAGGATCTTACGCGTATTTTTACAGTCATCGTTGGTGCAGGCCATGTACTTACCAAAACGCCCCATCTTCAGGTGCATTTCAGAACCACATTTTTCACACTCCACGATCGGACCATCATAGCCTTTAATGCGGAACTCACCCTCTTCGATCTCGTAACCGTCGCAGGTCGGGTTGTTACCGCAGACGTGCAGTTTACGTTTCGGATCGATCAGGTAGCTGTCCATCGCTGTGCCGCACTTATTACAGCGGCGCTTAGCGCGTAATGCGTTAGTTTCCGCATCGTCGCCTTCCAGCACGTTCAGCACTTCGTTTTCCGGCACCAGGTTGATGGTGGTTTTGCAGCGCTCTTTCGGCGACAGGGCATAGCCTGAACAGCCGAGGAACACGCCGGTAGTGGCGGTACGGATCCCCATTTTGCGGCCGCAGGTCGGACAGTCGATGCTGGTCAGCACCATCTGGTTCGGCTGCATGCCACCCTCTTCAGGATCTTTTTCCGCTTTTTCCAGCTGGTTGGTGAAGTCGCCGAAGAAACTGTCGAGCACCTTCTTCCACTCGGCTTCGTGGTTCGCCACCTGGTCAAGACTGTTTTCCATCTGCGCGGTAAAGTCGTAGTTCATCAGATCGCGGAAGTTAGCTTCCAGACGATCGGTGACAATTTCACCCATTTTTTCTGCATAGAAACGGCGGTTTTCCGTACGCACATAGCCGCGATCCTGAATGGTCGAAATGATCGACGCATAGGTAGACGGACGACCAATGCCGCGTTTTTCCAGCTCTTTCACCAGCGAGGCTTCGCTGAAGCGAGCCGGTGGCTTGGTGAAGTGCTGAGCCGGCGTCAGCTCAACCAGGGAAAGTTCATCCCCGGCGTTGACCGCTGGCAGGGTTTTGTCTTCATCACCCTTACGCAGCGCAGGCATTACTTTGGTCCAGCCATCGAAACGCAGAATACGACCACGCGCTTTCAGGCGGAAATCACCCGCACCGACGGTGAGCGTAGTGGAGTCGTATTGCGCAGGCGTCATCTGACAGGCGACAAACTGGCGCCAGATCAGCTGATACAGTTTCTGCGCGTCGGCTTCCATATCCTTCAGGGATTCAGCCAGAACAGCAACGTCAGAAGGACGAATCGCTTCGTGCGCTTCCTGAGAGTTCTCCTTGCTGTTGTACTGGTTGGCGCTCTCCGGCAGATACTTCTTACCAAAGTTATCGCCGATGTAATCACGCACCATGTTGACTGCGTCCTGGCTCAGGTTGGTGGAGTCAGTACGCATGTAGGTAATGTGACCCGCTTCATACAGACGCTGAGCCATCATCATGGTTTTCTTCACGCCGTAACCCAGTCGGGTACTTGCCGCCTGCTGCAGCGTGGAGGTGATAAACGGCGCGCCCGGCTTACTGCTGGTCGGTTTGTCTTCACGATCCAGCACCTGATAGCGGGCTTTCTCCAGCAGCGCGACCGCGGCCATCGTCTGATCGCGGTTTTCAGGGCGGAACGGCTTATCGTTCTGGTGCGACACTTCCAGCGGCAGCGTATCGCCGCCCAGCGTGGTCACGCTGGCGTCAATTTCCCAGAATTCTTCTGGCACAAACGCTTTGATTTCGCGTTCACGTTCAACCACCAGACGCACGGCAACAGACTGGACGCGGCCCGCTGAAAGGCCACGGGCAATCTTTTTCCACAGCAGTGGAGAGACCATGTAACCCACGACGCGGTCCATAAAGCGGCGCGCCTGCTGAGCGTTAACGCGGTCGATATTCAGCTCGCCCGGCTTTTCAAAGGCCTGACGGATCGCGTTTTTAGTAATTTCGTTAAACACCACGCGGCTGTAGCGGGTGTCATCCCCTCCGATCACTTCCCGCAGGTGCCATGCAATGGCCTCCCCTTCGCGGTCAAGGTCGGTTGCGAGATAGATGTGGTCGGCTTTTTCCGCCAGCTGTTTCAGCTCGGAGACGACTTTCTCTTTACCCGGCAGCACTTCGTACTGTGCCTGCCAGCTATCCCACGGGTTAACACCCATGCGATTTACGAGCGCGCTACGTTCATCCTTTTTAGGCTTTTTGGCCCCTTTGGTGGAGGTAGAGTCGGCGCTCTTCTTGGCTGAGCCACTGGTCGGCAGATCGCGGATATGACCGACGCTGGACTTAACCACGTAGTCGCTACCCAGATACTTATTGATCGTTTTGGCTTTTGCCGGGGACTCAACGATAACGAGAGCTTTACCCATATTCACCTTTACCTAATTTGTTTCTTCCAGGAATACGTCGCGTGAGTTCACCTTCCACTGGCGACGAGACATCTATATAACGACGTCATCAGTGGATATCAACCCCCTTTCGGACCAGTCGCCAAAAACGACCTCACCCAGGTGGTTGAGTTTACGGGCTTTTTCTCGCTCCGGTGTGACTGCACGACGAGATTTAGGTCGAATGTCAAGCAAATCTATTGCCAGAATGACGAAAGCGCACACTCTACCTGATAAAATCCGTTACGCAACTTTATTAGCATGCAAAAGCAAATCACGCCAGCGCTGTCCGTCTTGCCCTGCATGCCTGAAAACGGGGAAAATTTGCTCCCGGGACCGCGGCGGCGTAGACTAATGTCACTGTTTAAGGAGGGGATAATGCAGCAAACTACCCAACCAATTGACCGCGCAACCTTGCTTGCCGAAGCAAATAAACTCATTCGTGAACATGACGACACTCTGGCAGGGATCGAAGCCACAGGTGTGGAGCAGCGTAATGGCGTGCTGGTCTTCAGCGGCGATTACTTTCTCGATGAGCAGGGGTTACCTACCCCACGCAGCACCGCGGTATTTAACATGTTTAAATACCTGGCCCATGCCCTCTCGGATAAGTATCACCTGGTCGATTGATGCAAAACGCGAGGCACTGGCCTCGCGTTTTTATTTATAGCAGGGGTTTCTGTCCACGCTGCAGCCAGCGTAGCAACAGTCGGTCCGCACTCTCTGCGGCGCTGTTGGTAAACCGGTCCATCAGTTTTTTCCGCCGGGTATAGCGCACGCCGACCAGCTCGCGGTCCTCCATCAGCCCCAGCAGCAGATCGTCGCTGGTGCCCACCTGGTCCACAAGCCCTTTATCCAGCGCCTGAGTGCCGTACCAGTGTTCACCGGTCGCCACCTGCTCGATATCAAGCTTTGGCCGCATCTGCTGCACAAAGCTTTTAAACAGCTGATGGGTGTCATTAAGATCTTCGCGGAATTTCTGTCGACCCTCTTCGGTATTTTCGCCCAGCAGCGTCAGGGTGCGCTTGTACTGACCCGCCGTATGCAACTCAACGTCAATGTCTTTGTTTTTCAGGAAACGATTGAAGTTGGGGATCTGCGCCACTACGCCAATCGAACCAATAATAGAGAAAGGTGCGGCGACGATTTTATCGGCCACGCAGGCCATCATATAACCACCGCTGGCGGCGACCTTATCTACCGCCACCGTCAACGGGATCTGCTTGTCGCGCAGGCGTTGCAGCTGCGAGGAGGCCAGCCCGTAACCGTGGACCACCCCACCCGGACTTTCGAGACGCAGGACAACCTGGTCTTCGGGTCTGGCCACTGCCAGCACCGCGGTGATCTCTTCGCGCAGGGAGGTAACCTCATGCGCATCCATGCTGCCTTTAAAATCCAGAACATAAACCCGCGGTTTTGCCGCTTCCGGGCGCTGCTCCAGCTTTGCTTTTTGCTTAGCCGCTTTCGCGTCAAGCTTGTGCTTTTTCTTCTGCGCCTTGTGCCACAGTTTTTGCTGATGCGCGTCGAGCAACGCCACCGACATCTCTTCCTGCATCTCCGTGTACTGCTCGCTTAACCGGGTAATCCGCAACTCGCCGCGCTGACGTTTGCGCTGCGTCAGGTTGACAATCAGAACGGCGATCACCGCAATGGCAATCACCACCGTTGCAATTTTGGCCAGAAATAAACCGTATTCAGAAAGTAATTCCACGCGTCCACCTTGGTTTAACCACTTGTTTTCACACCCAGTGTACAACAGCCTTCGCCAGGCGTCTCGCACCTGACGATACCCTTGCGAGGCGTCTTCAGGAATTTGAATTTCACGGAAAAATATTTGCAAATTGTTAATTTTACAGTGAACTCTCCGGATGACTGATTGATATCCTGTTCACTTTCGGGCATAAAGCCGAAAAGAGAACGCACAGCATGGGCCGCGCCAACGCGCGCCAGAGGAGTGACTTTGCACTATCAACCCAAAAAAGATCTACTGCAAAACCGTATTATTCTGGTCACTGGCGCCAGCGACGGTATTGGCCGTGAGGCGGCGCTGACCTACGCCCGCCACGGCGCACGCGTCATTCTGTTAGGACGTAATGAAGGAAAACTGCACGACGTGGCGCAGGCGATCGCCAGCGAGGGTGGCGCACCGACGCACGAATATACGCTTGACCTGTTAACCTGCACCCCAGAGGAGTGCCAGCAGCTTGCCCGGCGTATCGCCGAGGATTATCCGCGTCTGGACGGGGTATTACATAATGCGGGTTTTCTCGGTGAAGTGCGCCCGATGGACGAGCAAACCCCGGAGATCTGGCAGCAGGTAATGCAGGTGAACGTCAATGGCACCTTTTTCCTCACTCAGGCATTGCTTCCTTTATTACTGCAGTCCGATTCCGGCTCGCTGGTATTCACCTCATCCAGCGTCGGGCGCCAGGGGCGAGCCAACTGGGGCGCCTATGCCGCTTCGAAGTTTGCCACCGAAGGGATGATGCAGGTGCTGGCGGAGGAGTATCAAAGCCGCCACCTGCGCGTAAATTGTATCAACCCCGGCGGCACGCGCACCGGTATGCGCGCCAGCGCGTTCCCGACGGAAGATCCGCTTAAACTGAAAACCCCTGCCGACATCATGCCGCTCTATCTGTGGCTGATGGGCGACGACAGTCGCCGCAAAACCGGCATGACCTTTGATGCCCAACCCGGCCGTAAACCAGGAATATCGCAATGAGTGATGAACGTCATCAGCAGCGCCAGCAGCGTCTGAAAGAACAGGTCGACGCCCGCGTTGCCGCAGCTCAGGATGAACGCGGGATTATTATTGTCTTCACCGGCAACGGTAAAGGCAAAACCACTGCGGCCTTTGGTACGGCGACCCGCGCCGTCGGTCACGGACAAAAGGTGGGCGTGATCCAGTTCATCAAAGGAGAGTGGCCGAACGGCGAGCGTAATCTGCTCGAGCCTCACGGGGTGGAGTTTCAGGTAATGGCGACCGGGTTTACCTGGGATACCCAGAACCGCGATACCGACACCGCCGCCTGTCTGGCCGTCTGGGAGCAGGCGAAACGCATGCTGGCGGACCCTGCGCTCAACATGGTGCTGCTGGACGAGATCACCTACATGGTGGCCTACGACTACCTGCCCTTGCAGGAGGTCGTGGATGCGCTGAACAACCGTCCGGCGCACCAGACGGTGATCGTCACCGGACGCGGCTGTCATCGGGATATTCTGGAAATGGCGGATACGGTCAGCGAGTTACGCCCGGTCAAACATGCCTTTGATGCCGGCGTTAAAGCGCAAATCGGTATCGACTATTAAGAAAAAACCCGGCGATGCCGGGTTTTGTTTTTTAGCCGTTGTTGTTACGGCTGCCAGAGCGACGATTATTGCCGCTGACCTGGCTGTGACGTTTGACCGCCCGACGGATCTGGTTCGCTTTCATACGACGACGATCTTTTTCCACCGCCACTTTCGAGGTGGTTTCCGGCGTCAGCTGCACCAGCTCACGCAGGTAGTTGGTCTGGGTTAAATCCAGCTCGGTATAGCCACCACGCGGCAGCCCTTTCGGCAGCAGGATGTCACCGTAACGCACGCGGATCAGACGGCTAACCTGCACGCCAACGGCTTCCCACAGACGACGCACCTCGCGGTTACGGCCTTCGGTCAGGGTCACGTTGTACCACTGGTTAATGCCCTCACCACCGGTAAACTTGATGGTTTTAAAGGCGGCCGGGCCATCTTCGAGCTGTACGCCGCGGGACAGATCGCGGATTTTGTTATCGTCAACTTCGCCAAACACGCGAACCGCGTATTCACGCTCCACTTCACGGCTTGGGTGCATCAGACGGTTTGCCAGCTCACCGTCGGTGGTGAACAGCAACAGACCGCAGGTGTTCACATCCAGACGACCTACAGCGATCCAGCGCGCACCGCGCAGTTTTGGCAGGCGGTCGAACACGGTCGGACGGCCTTCCGGATCGTTACGGGTGCAAAGCTCGCCTTCCGGCTTGTAATAGGCCAGCACGCGGCAAATTTGCTCGGCAGACTCTTTCACCGAGATCAGGTGGCCGTCGATACGAATTTTCAGGCCTGGCACGATTTCCACACGGTCACCCAGGGTGGCGATTTTACCGTCCACACTGACACGACCTGCTTCGATAATGGTTTCGATTTCACGGCGTGAACCGTGGCCGGCGCGGGCCAGCACTTTCTGTAATTTCTCGCTCATTGAGCTTCCTTCAGGTGTCGCCTTCACAGGCGTCTGGGATACTTTCAAAAACAACGAGTTAAGTTTAGTTAGACCTTAACTCACTGATCTGCAACTCTTTCATAGTACACATAATGGCGGACAATGTGTCACACCCAGTGATTCATGGCCGCACATACTACATGAATTTTAGACTAAATGATTCAACAAGTTTTGTGCAGCAGCGTTCTGGCATGGATAACCTGAAGCAAACCCATCGGATCGGCTCTCTCGTACAGATGGGGCCGTCAGATTTCGTTATGCTGTAGGGCGTTCATTCCAGGCGTCGGTATGCTGAATGTTGCCATCCACTATGCGCCAGGTGATCTTCTCATATTGGATACTGATGCTTTCTACGTGGTTCATTTTATCGTTTCCCGACAGTTTAACGTTAGGTACAGCGCAATTAACCCCGGTGATCTTCACGTTTTCCATCAACACCGTGTAATAGCAGACTTCCTGCCCGGCATCGTTGATATGATAAAACTTGATTTCCGCACTTTTCAGCGTCTGGCCTGTAGATGCTGCTTTATAAAGGTAGGGCGTAGAGCTATCCACTTCCTTTTCAATCATTATGGAGGAGTGCTGGCGCGTACCGGTAATTTTACCGTTGGCACTGTCTACAGGCAGGTTAATTCCGTGACTTAACCCGATTATCTCTATACTTCCTTCGCGATCTTCAACGTCAACAGATCCTTTAATATCTGCGCCGCCATCGTCTTTCAACCACATATACGGAGGGATTGGCATTTTATTTGCTCCTTAATTTTTTGAGTAACTTCATTGTTATAACATAGATAAATATAACGATAGGCAATATAGTGATTATATGAATGTAAAAATAAAGGTCATAAAAATTATCTGCACCAATTTCGTCAGGTCCATAAATAATATGAGCAATACGTGTTGCCACATTATCGTTAATCCAGAGTTCAGGATCACCTATCATGCGGCCTACAACCACAAATAGTGTAATAAAGTAAATGGTTTTAATTATCCTACGTACAAATGTTTTTATAGTCACCAGCTACTACCTCCACCCATCCTCGCGCCATCAACGACCGCATACAGGGCACCTGAACAAGAGATGTATTCATAAGCGCATTATGAATCATTGCAAAATCAGAAGCATGAGCGATTGTTATACAGCCTTTTGAAGAAGTGCCTGGATGCAGCCGGAAGCTACCGCGCTTAACACCGTCTATCCATGTTTCATCGTCGATTCCCCAATCATCTCGCCACAACGCAAACCAATCCGATCTACCAAATGCGCTGATACTAATTGCTCTCCGGGTTGAATCAATAATTTCGCGTTTCTTTTGCGAAAACCAGTTCCCCTCCTGCCGATCCACAATCCAGTATTTGCCGGGAGGAAGTGGGCCATTGTCAGGAATATTTCGACACCCCCCATTGTTACGGCATATTCCTTTACCCGAGTGCGCCATAAACACACCCACGCCGTACAGATTAAAAGGCGCATAGTCTGCCCCGTTCAGAATTAACGTTCCTTGTAACGCCATAGATAATCCTCTTTATCTGTAAATATGTGTTCTATTATCGTACATCCGCATATTCAGACAGGATGAGACTATTCCGGCAAAAGAATAACTTTCAGATAATAATAAGATTTTTAATACAGAGCGGAAGAAACGAAGCGTTAATATCAGGGCCATTATATAAGCTAATAAAATGGCCCCATAAGAAAGGAAACTACATCATTACAGAAAAGGTTTAACGTCCCCCACCCCTTCACGCAACACAACCGGGGCATCTTCCGTTAAATCGATCACCGTGGTCGGCTGTTGACCGAGATAACCGCCGTGAATAATCAGTTCCACCTGCTTCTCCAGACGGTCTTTGATCTCATCCGGATCGGATTCGGTAAAGTCGCTACCTGGCAGCATCAGTGAGGTCGAGAGCATCGGCTCGCCAAGGGTCTCCAGCAGCGCCTGGGCAATCGGGTTCGACGGTACGCGCATCCCGATGGTTTTGCGTTTTTCCTGTAGCAGGCGACGCGGCACCTCTTTCGTCCCTTTAAGGATAAAGGTGTAGTTGCCCGGGGTGTTATTTTTAATCAAGCGAAACGCCACGTTATCCACGTAGGAGTAGGTCGATAACTCAGAGAGATCGCGGCACATCAGAGTGAAGTTATGCCCGTTGGGGATGTGACGGATCCGGCAAATGCGTTCCATCGCGTTTTTGTCTTCAATCTTACAACCCAGCGCGTAACCCGAATCGGTTGGATAGACGATAACCCCGCCCTTACGCACGATCTCCACGGCCTGATTAATCAAACGCGGCTGCGGATTGTCAGGATGGATATAAAAAAATTGGCTCATACTTCCCTCTCTTCAATTGGCGTTGGCTGCTCCCAGAGTTGCCACACCGGCTCGACGCCTGCGGGTAACCAGAGCTTGCGTCCCAGCTCGATCCAGGGGCAAGGCTGATGAAAATCAGAACCCTGGGAGCCAAGGAGGCCGTACTGGCGGGCATACTCAGCCAGTTGACTGCGCTCGTTGGGCGCCTGCTGACACTGCGCGACTTCCATCGCGTCCCCGCCGTGTTCGGCAAAGTAGGCCAGCAGACGTTTCAGCCATTTGGCGGAAAGATCGTACCGCCCAGGATGGGCCAGCACCGCCTTACCGCCAGAATGATGAATGACATCAATAGCTTGTTCTATTGTACACCACTGGGGAGGAACGTATCCGGTTTTCCCCCGTGCAAGGTATTTTTTAAACACATCCGCAATATTATTTGCCTTCCCGGCCTCAACCAGAAAACGGGCAAAGTGCGCCCGGGTCACCGCGCCGCCTTTGGCCAGACGCAGCGCGCCTTCCCAGGCACCGGGAATATGGGCTTTATCCAGCCTTTCGGCGATCAGTTCTGCGCGCAGCACGCGACGCGCCTTCTGTTCATCCAGAAACGTGCGCATAGCCGGGTTCTCAATATCGATATTCAGCCCGACAATATGGATCTCATGATTTTCCCAGACGGTAGAAATTTCCACGCCTGCTATCAGTGTAAGCGGCAATTCACTGCGGGCAATTTCCGCCCGCGCGGCCGCAATGGCCTCGGTGGTATCGTGATCGGTGATTGCCAGCGTACCGACGCGCATCTCATGGGCGCGATGGACAAGATCTTCGGGCGTAAGCAGGCCGTCAGAGGCCTGGGTGTGGCTGTGTAAGTCGTAAATCACTGCGTAATTCGTGTCGCTCAAAGCGGCTCCCGTCACTCATCTTCAATATCTGCGCCGCCATAATAGCGGTATGTGGTGAAATTCTGAAATCCGGGGGTTGACATTACGCCATCGAACTAGTTAACTAGTACGCAAGTTCACTCAACGAGGTATCTGAAAATGACCGCACATTTTACTCTGCATGGCTGGTGGCGCACTTCCTGATTATCGGGCAGTGTCGTACGTCTGCGTCATGCAAACAGATACCTGGCCCGCCACTGAGCGGGCTTTTTTATGAACAGAATAAAGAGAACAACATAATGCAAACAGCCAAACCGACCCTCGAACTGCTGACCCGTGAGGCGGCGTATCGCCACAATCCTACCGCCCTGTTCCATCAGGTCTGCGGCGCGCGCCCTGCCACGCTGCTGCTGGAGTCTGCGGATATCGACAGTAAGGATGACCTGAAAAGCCTGTTGCTGGTCGACAGCGCGCTGCGCATCACCGCCCTGGGCAACACCGTCACCCTGCAGGCGCTCTCTGAAAACGGCGCAGCGCTGCTCTGTTTGCTGGATGACGTGCTGCCGGCAGGCATCGAGAATGAACATCGCCCGGACCAGCGGATCCTGCACTTTCCACCGGTCAGCCAGCTGCTGGACGAAGATGCCCGCCTCTGCTCGCTGTCGGTGTTTGATGCCTTCCGCCTGCTGCAAAATCTGGTGAACGTGCCGGAGCATGAGCGCGAAGCGATGTTCTTCGGCGGGCTGTTTGCCTATGACCTGGTCGCCGGTTTCGAGGAGCTGCCGGAGCTTGAACAAGGCAACCGCTGCCCGGACTACTGCTTCTACCTGGCAGAAACCTTACTGGTGATCGACCACCAGAAAAAATACACCCGCATTCAGGCCAGCCTGTTTACGCCGTTACTGGCGGAGAAACAGCGCCTTGAACAGCGTATCGCGCAGCTGCAGGAGCAAATGAATGAAGCCCCACCGGAGCTGCCGGTGCAGCGCGTGGAGCAGATGCATTGTGATGTCAGCCAGACGGACGATGAGTACGGCGTGGTGGTTCGCCAGATGCAGAAAGCGATTCGCGCGGGTGAAATTTTCCAGGTGGTGCCCTCCCGTCGCTTCTCCCTGCCCTGCCCGTCTCCGCTGGCGGCCTACGACGTGCTGAAGAAGAGCAATCCCAGCCCGTACATGTTCTTTATGCAGGATAACGATTTTACGCTGTTCGGCGCTTCGCCGGAGAGCTCCCTGAAGTACGACGCCACCAGCCGCCAGATTGAAATCTATCCGATTGCCGGTACCCGCCCACGCGGTCGTCGCGCCGACGGTTCTCTGGATCGCGATCTCGACAGCCGTATCGAGCTGGAGATGCGCACCGACCAGAAAGAGATGTCCGAGCACCTGATGCTGGTGGATCTGGCGCGTAACGACCTGGCGCGCATCTGCACCCCGGGCAGTCGCTACGTAGCCGACTTAACCAAAGTGGACCGCTACTCTTTCGTGATGCACCTTGTCTCCCGCGTGGTCGGCGAGCTGCGTCAGGATTTGGATGTGCTGCACGCCTACCGCGCCTGCATGAACATGGGCACCCTCAGCGGGGCGCCGAAAGTCCGTGCCATGCAGCTTATCGCCCAGGCCGAAGGTCGCCGTCGCGGCAGCTACGGCGGTGCGGTGGGTTACTTCACCGCCCACGGCGATCTGGATACCTGCATCGTGATCCGCTCCGCCTACGTTGAAGAAGGCATCGCCACCGTCCAGGCCGGCGCAGGCATTGTGCTCGACTCGGTTCCGCAGTCTGAAGCTGACGAAACCCGCAATAAGGCCCGCGCGGTACTGCGCGCGATTGCGACCGCCCATCACGCACAGGAGATTTTCTGATGGCTGACATTCTGCTGCTCGATAATATCGACTCATTTACCTATAACCTGGCGGATCAGCTGCGTGCTAACGGTCACAACGTGGTCATTTACCGTAACCATGTCCCGGCCCAGACCTTAATCGACCGTCTGGCCACCATGCAAAACCCGGTGCTGATGCTCTCCCCTGGCCCGGGTGCGCCGAGCGAAGCGGGCTGTATGCCGGAGCTGTTAACCCGTATGCGCGGCAAGCTGCCCATCATCGGCATCTGTCTGGGTCATCAGGCGATTGTTGAGGCCTACGGCGGTTACGTCGGCCAGGCCGGTGAGATCCTGCACGGGAAAGCTTCCAGCATTGAACATGACGGCCAGGCGATGTTTGCCGGGCTGATGAACCCGCTGCCGGTGGCGCGCTATCACTCGCTGGTGGGCAGCAATATCCCGGCGGGCCTGACCATCAATGCCCATTACAACGGGATGGTGATGGCGGTGCGCCACGATGCAGACCGGGTATGCGGTATGCAGTTCCACCCGGAATCCATTCTGACTTCCCAGGGCGCACGCCTGCTGGAACAGACACTCAACTGGGCGCTGCAGAAGCTGGAGCAGACCAACAGCCTGCAGCCGATTCTGGAAAAACTCTATCAGGCGCAGACCCTGAGCCAGCAGGAGAGCCACCAGCTGTTCTCCGCCGTGGTGCGCGGGGAGCTGAAGCCCGAGCAGCTGGCCGCCGCGCTGGTGAGTATGAAAGTGCGCGGCGAGCAGCCGCAGGAGATCGCCGGTGCCGCAACTGCCCTGCTGGAAAATGCCGCCCCCTTCCCGCGCCCGGACTATCTGTTCGCGGATATCGTCGGGACCGGCGGCGACGGCAGCAACAGTATCAATATCTCCACTGCCAGCGCTTTTGTGGCCGCAGCCTGTGGGCTGAAGGTGGCGAAGCACGGCAATCGCAGCGTCTCAAGCCGTTCCGGTTCGTCGGATCTGCTGGCCGCCTTCGGCATCAACCTGGACATGAACGCGGAGAAATCCCGTGATGCGCTGGACGAACTGGGCGTCTGCTTCCTCTTCGCGCCTAAGTATCACACCGGATTCCGTCACGCGATGCCGGTGCGTCAGCAGCTGAAAACCCGCACCCTGTTTAACGTGCTGGGCCCGCTGATCAACCCGGCGCATCCGCCGCTGGCGCTAATTGGTGTCTACAGCCCAGAGCTGGTGCTGCCGATTGCCGAAACCCTGCGCGTGCTCGGTTATCAGCGCGCCGCGGTGGTGCACAGCGGCGGGATGGATGAAGTCTCCCTGCATGCGCCAACGCTGGTGGCAGAGCTGAATAACGGCGAAATCAAAAGCTATCAGCTTGAAGCGGCAGACTTTGGCTTAACGCCGTATCACCAGGAGCAGCTGGCAGGCGGCACCCCGGAAGAAAACCGTGACATTCTGACGCGCCTGTTACAAGGTAAAGGTGAGCCTGCGCATGAGGCCGCTGTGGCCGCTAACGTCGCCATGCTGATGCGTCTGCACGGCGACGAAGATCTCCAGGTCAACGTGCAAAAAGTGATGGATGTGCTGCGCTCTGGCGCAGCCTACGACCGAGTGACCGCACTTGCGGCAAGAGGGTAAACAATGCAGACCGTATTAGCGAAAATCGTTGCCGATAAGGCCATCTGGGTTGAAGCCCGTAAAGAGCAGCAACCGCTCGCCAGTTTCCAGAATGAGGTGGTGCCGAGCAGCCGTCGTTTTTATGACGCCCTGCGGGGTGCGCGCACCGCGTTTATCCTGGAGTGCAAAAAGGCCTCCCCGTCGAAAGGGGTGATCCGCGATGATTTCGACCCGGCACAGATCGCCGCCATCTATAAGCACCACGCTTCGGCCATTTCCGTGCTGACCGATGAGAAATATTTTCAGGGCAGCTTTGATTTTCTGCCGATCGTCAGCGGGATCGCCCCGCAGCCGATTTTGTGCAAAGACTTTATTATCGACCCGTACCAAATCTGGCTGGCGCGCTTTTATCAGGCCGACGCCTGTCTGCTGATGCTCTCGGTGCTGGATGATGAGCAGTACCGTCAGCTTGCCGCGGTGGCGCACAGCCTGAACATGGGCGTGCTGACCGAAGTGAGCAACGAAGAGGAGCTGGAGCGCGCCATCGCCCTGGAGGCGAAGGTGGTAGGTATAAATAACCGCGACCTGCGCGATCTCTCTATCGACCTCAACCGTACCCGCCAGCTCGCGCCGCGTCTGGGGGCTGGTGTGACGGTCATCAGCGAGTCCGGCATCAACAGTTATGCCCAGGTCCGCGAGCTGAGCCACTTCGCCAACGGCTTCCTGATTGGTTCGGCGATGATGGAGCAGGCCGATCTCAGCGCGGCGGTGCGTCGCGTCCTGCTGGGTGAGAACAAGGTCTGCGGCCTGACGCGTCCTCAGGATGCCGCTGCGGCCCATGAAGCGGGCGCGATTTACGGCGGGCTGATTTTCGTTGAGTCTTCCCCACGCAACGTCAGCGAAACCCAGGCGCGGGAGGTGATCGCCGCCGCGCCACTGCAATATGTGGGCGTATTCCGCAATGCGGCCATAGAGAATGTGGTAGCCCTTGCTGGTCAGCTTTCGCTCGCTGCCGTTCAGCTGCATGGCAGCGAAGATCAGAACTATATCGATGCCCTGCGTGAAACACTGAACCCGCAGGTGCAAATCTGGAAAGCGCTGAGCGTGGGCGAGACCCTGCCGCCACACACGCTGCAACATATCGATAAATATGTTCTGGATAATGGCCAGGGCGGGACCGGGCAGCGCTTTGACTGGTCGCTGCTCAACGGCGAGAAGCTGGACAACGTCCTGCTCGCCGGGGGCTTAAGCCCGGATAACTGCGTTGAAGCCGCCAAATCAGGCTGCGCAGGTCTTGATTTCAATTCAGGCGTTGAGTCGCAGCCGGGCATCAAAGATGCTGGCAAGCTGGCTTCGGTGTTCAAAACGCTGCGTGCATATTAAGGAAGAGAAAATGACCACATTATTAAACCCTTACTTTGGCGAATTCGGCGGTATGTATGTGCCGCAGATCCTGATGCCCGCCCTGCGCCAGCTGGAAGAGGCGTTCGTGAGCGCGCAAAAAGATCCGCTCTTCCAGGCTGAATTTACCGACCTGCTGAAAAACTATGCCGGCCGTCCGACGGCCCTGACCAAATGCCGCAACCTGACCGAAGGCACGAACACCATGCTGTATCTGAAGCGTGAAGATCTGCTCCACGGCGGTGCGCATAAGACCAACCAGGTACTGGGTCAGGCCCTGCTGGCAAAACGGATGGGTAAAACCGAAATTATCGCCGAAACCGGTGCCGGCCAGCATGGAGTTGCCTCGGCCCTGGCCAGCGCCCTGCTCGGCCTGAAATGCCGCATCTACATGGGTGCCAAAGACGTTGAGCGTCAGTCGCCGAACGTCTTCCGTATGCGTCTGATGGGCGCGGAAGTGATCCCGGTGCACAGCGGCTCGGCGACTCTGAAAGATGCCTGTAACGAGGCGCTGCGCGACTGGTCCGGTAACTATGAAAATGCCCACTATATGCTGGGTACCGCCGCGGGCCCGCACCCGTTCCCGACCATCGTGCGCGAATTCCAGCGCATGATCGGCGAAGAGACCAAAGCGCAGATCCTTGAAAAAGAGGGACGTCTGCCGGATGCGGTGATCGCCTGCGTGGGCGGCGGCTCTAACGCCATCGGTATGTTTGCCGATTTCATCGACGACACCAGCGTAGGGCTGGTTGGCGTTGAGCCTGCCGGTCATGGGATTGAAACTGGCGAGCACGGTGCGCCGCTGAAGCATGGCCGCGTGGGGATCTATTTCGGCATGAAAGCGCCGATGATGCAGACCGACGAAGGGCAGATTGAAGAGTCGTACTCCATCTCTGCCGGGCTGGATTTCCCGTCCGTCGGGCCACAGCATGCGTACCTGAACAGCATCGGTCGCGCCGAGTATGTGTCGATCACCGATGACGAAGCGCTGGAAGCATTCAAAACCCTGTGCCGTAAAGAGGGGATTATTCCGGCTCTGGAGTCCTCTCACGCGCTGGCCCATGCCCTGAAAATGATCAAAGACAACCCGGAAAAAGAGCAGCTGCTGGTGGTGAACCTTTCCGGTCGCGGTGATAAAGACATCTTTACCGTTCACGATATTCTGAAAGCACGAGGGGAAATTTGATGGAACGTTACGATAACGTGTTTGCTGAGCTGAAAGCCCGCAAGGAAGGCGCCTTTGTTCCCTTCGTCACCCTGGGGGATCCGTCTCCTGAGCAGTCGCTGAAAATTATCGACACCCTGATAGAAGCCGGTGCTGATGCGCTGGAGCTGGGCATTCCCTTCTCCGATCCGCTGGCCGATGGCCCGACCATCCAGGCCGCTACGCTGCGCGCCTTCGCCGCAGGCGTGACCCCGACCCAGTGCTTTGAGCTGCTGGCGACGATTCGCCAGAAATACCCGACCATTCCTATCGGCCTGCTGATGTACGCCAACCTGGTGTTTAACCGCGGCATCGACGAGTTCTACGCCGAGTGCGCACGCGTGGGGGTGGATTCGGTGCTGGTGGCCGATGTGCCGGTCGAAGAGTCAGCCCCGTTCCGCCAGGCGGCGATGCGTCATAACGTCGCGCCAATCTTTATCTGCCCGCCGAACGCCGACGACGAACTGCTGCGCCAGATCGCCTCCCACGGTCGCGGATATACCTACCTGCTGTCGCGCGCTGGAGTGACGGGTGCGGAGAACAAAGCCGCCCTGCCGCTGCATCATCTGGTGGAGAAGCTGGCGGAGTATAATGCTGCACCGCCGCTGCAGGGCTTTGGCATTTCGGCCCCGGAGCAGGTCTCTGCGGCGCTGGGTGCCGGTGCTGCCGGTGCGATTTCCGGTTCGGCGATCGTGAAAATTATCGAGAACAACGTCAATACGCCTGACAAAATGCTGAGCGAGCTGAAAAGCTTCGCCAGCGCCATGAAGGCGGCGACCCGTCCACAATAACAGTAACGCCGTCTGGTTTTGCCAGACGGCGTCCTGCGTAAATTGATCCCTTCGAGCTTTAATGCATTTAACGCTGGTCAAATGTGTTTCCCGGCGTATTATCCCCCCGTCCTGTAGTTCTTCCTTCTTAAACCTTCTGAGTTCAGAGGCTTATCTATGTCGTGGCAACACTTTAAACAGGCTTATTTAATTAAGTTCTGGTCTCCCGTTCCTGCGGTTATCGCAGCAGGTATTCTCTCCACCTACTATTTCGGCATCACCGGCACCTTCTGGGCCGTGACCGGCGAATTCACCCGCTGGGGCGGTCAGCTCCTGCAGCTGGCGGGGGTTCACACCGAAGAGTGGGGCTACTTTGAACTGATTCACCTTGAAGGGACCCCGCTCACCCGTATCGACGGCATGATGATCATTGGCATGTTCGGGGGCTGTTTTGCCGCGGCGCTGTGGGCCAATAACGTGAAACTGCGCATGCCGCAGAGCCGGATCCGCATCGCCCAGGCGGTTGTCGGGGGTATCATCGCCGGGTTTGGCGCGCGACTGGCGATGGGCTGTAATCTGGCCGCCTTTTTCACCGGCATTCCGCAGTTCTCACTCCACGCCTGGTTCTTTGCCCTGGCCACCGCCGTGGGCTCGTACTTTGGCGCACGCTTTACGCTGCTGCCCCTGTTCCGTATTCCGATCAAAATGCAAAAGGTAAGTTCCGCTTCGCCGCTGACGCAGAAGCCGGATCAGGCCCGCCGCCGCTTTCGCCTCGGGATGCTGGTCTTCTTCGGCATGCTGGCCTGGGCGCTCTGTACCGCGCTGGATCAGCCCAAACTCGGGCTGGCGATGCTGTTCGGCGTCGGCTTTGGCCTGCTGATTGAGCGGGCACAGATCTGTTTTACCTCGGCATTTCGCGACATGTGGATAACCGGACGCACGATGATGGCAAAAGCGATCATCGCCGGGATGGCGGTAAGCGCCATCGGCATTTTCAGCTACGTCCAGCTGGGCGTGGCGCCCAAAATCATGTGGGCAGGCCCGAACGCTATTATCGGCGGGCTGCTGTTTGGCTTCGGTATCGTGCTGGCGGGCGGCTGCGAAACGGGCTGGATGTACCGCGCGGTGGAAGGCCAGGTCCACTACTGGTGGGTCGGTCTGGGTAACGTGCTGGGCTCCACCCTGCTGGCTTACTACTGGGATGATTTTGCGCCAGCGCTGGCGACCAACTGGGACAAGGTCAATCTTCTCAACACCTTTGGTCCGCTCGGCGGGTTGCTGGTGACCTATCTGATGCTGTTAATCGCCTTTTTACTGGTACTGGCGCAGGAGAAACGCTTCTTCCGTCGCGCTGCCGTGAAAACTGAATTACGTGAGGAAGCCGCATGAAAGAGATCGTTCCCGATTACCGCCTCGATATGGTAGGTGAGCCTTGCCCCTACCCGGCTGTCGCTACCCTTGAAGCGATGCCGCAGCTGAAAAAAGGCGAGATCCTCGAGGTGGTGAGCGACTGTCCGCAATCCATCAACAATATTCCACTGGATGCCAAAAACCACGGTTATACGGTGCTGGATATTCAACAGGATGGGCCGACCATCCGTTATTTGATTCAAAAATAATAAGGGGGTGGCGACAGGCCACCCCTTTTTTTAAGTATTAATCCCATTTTCTTCAGGATATCCCCAAGGAGTCTATGCTTTACATTGACTACAAAAGGAGAACGTTATGTCAGACCAAAATCTTGATAATGATGCACAATATGCAGGTGAAAAAGCGAAGAACAAACTGGATGAATTCGCCGGTGCTGCACAGCAGCAGTTTGGCGAGGCCGTTGATTCGCCAAAACATCAGTTGAAGGGTGCCGGGCGTAAATATGCTGCTCAGGCCAGTGACGTTGTTACTGACGTTACCGACGCGGTTAAAAATAATCCCCTTACCGGCCTCATTGCCGCAGGTGCGGTGGGTATTGTCCTCGGCCTGTTGCTGGGTCGTAAATAAATAATGAAGGCCCTGCGGGGCCTTCTTCTCTTCAGAAACGATATCCCGCCGAGAACATGAACACCCACGGGTCCAGACGGGTGCTGATATTCTGCTGCTGATCGCCCGCCTTAAAGCGCACTTCGGTGTCAATGTCCATATACCAGACCGACATGTTAATCAGCCAGTCGCGGTTGATGAGGTAATCCAATCCTACCTGCCCCGCCGCGCCCCATGAGTCTTTCAGGCTCAGGTCGGAAAGGCCCGCCGCTTTACCCGTGTCGTTAAACTTCTCATCAAAGAAGGTGGTGTAGTTAACCCCGGCGCCAACATAGGGGCGAACCTTACTACCGGCATCGCCGAAATACCACTGGGCCATCAGGGTGGGCGGCAGGTGGTGAACCGTGGCGATATTCCCGGTTGGGCCTGTACCTACCTTGTGGCGAAACGGCGTCGCCGCCAGCAGTTCAACGCCGACGTTGTCGGTAGCCATCCAGGTAAAGGTCATCCCAGCCTGGGTATTGTTACTGACGTTAAAGCCGCCCAAACCCAGAACATTGTCCGAGCCTTCCGTCGGACGTACCGTGGCGGACCCCAGGCGGAAAAAGAACTCGCCTGCTTCGTGGGCAACTGCGCCGCCGGATAAACTGCTCAGAATCAGTGCTGCCACTGCTGCTTTTTTCATATCCATTCCCTCGTTATGGTTTTATTGGAGAACGGAATATACCCATAAATGATTACTAAGTGATCTCACTCAGATCACATTAGATTCAGTGATTTAACATTCATTGATCTAAATTAATTTTTTCAACTTCTGGCAAAAATTGGTAGTTAGTGCCTGGATCAATTTTGTCGTTTCAGGCGAATAAAGCGCAGCGTGATATCAACCGCGCAAAATTAGAGCGACGCATTACGGGCGCTTTACAAAGATATGCTTTTCCATACAAGCCTTGATACTGCCACCGGGCAGTTATCCAGGGTACAATTGCCCGCTAATTAACACCTGCAATACTCAAGGAGAGTGCATGTCTATCACGGCGAAGTCTGTCTACCGTGACACGGGGAATTTCTTCCGCAATCAGTTCATTACCTTTTTACTGATCGCCTTGTTGTGCGCATTAATCACGGTGGTACTTGGTCACGCCTTTTCGCCGAGTGAGGAGCAGATTGCCAGCCTGAGTCAGGGCGATCAGATCGCCAGCAGCGTCGGGCTGTTTGAGATGGTGCAGAATATGACGCCAGAGCAGCAGCAGATCCTGTTGCGCGCCTCTGCCGCGACCACCTTTTCCGGTTTGATTGGCAATGCCATTCTCGCAGGTGGCGTACTCTTAATGATCCAGCTGGTTTCTGCCGGACAACGCGTCAGCGCCCTGCGGGCGATTGGTGCCAGCGCACCGCTGCTGCCAAAACTGTTTATCCTGATCTTTTTAACCACCATGCTGGTGCAATTAGGGATTATGCTGGTTGTGGTGCCGGGGGTGCTGTTAGCGATTGTGCTCGCCTTTGCGCCGATTATGGTGGTGCAGGACAGAATGGGCATTTTTGTCGCCATGCGTAGCAGCATTCGTCTGGCATGGTCTAATATGCGTCTGGTTGCTCCGGCGGTGATGAGCTGGCTGCTGGCTAAAACCTTGCTGCTGCTATTTGCCCCGAACCTGGCCGTACTGACCCCCAACGTCGGCGCTATAGTGGCAAATACGGTGAGCAACCTGATTTCAGCGGTATTGCTCGTCTACTTGTTCCGCCTGTATACGTTAATTCGTCAGTAATTTTTCTGACGGCCCGGGCAACACGCGCGGGCCGTCGCAGATGATGGAATCGAAGAATGAAGCAGTTTCTTGATTTTTTACCCCTGGTTGTCTTTTTTGCCTTCTACAAGCTGTATGACATCTATGCGGCAACCACCGCCCTGATCGTCGCCACCGCGATAGTGCTGATCTACAGCTGGGTGCGCTACCGCAAGGTCGAAAAGATGGCCTTGATCACCTTTGTGCTGGTGGCCTTTTTCGGCGGGTTGACCGTCTTTTTCCACAACGATGAGTTCATCAAGTGGAAAGTGACCGTCATCTACGTGCTGTTTGCCGGTGCCCTGCTGTTCAGCCAGTGGGTGATGAAAAAGCCGCTCATCCAGCGCATGCTGGGTAAAGAGCTGGCCCTGCCGCAGAGCGTCTGGTCGCGCCTGAATATCGCCTGGGCGGTATTCTTTATTCTCTGCGGTCTGGCGAATATCTATATCGCCTTCTGGCTGCCGCAGAATATCTGGGTCAACTTCAAAGTCTTTGGTCTGACCGCCTTAACGCTGATTTTCACCCTGTTGAGCGGTATCTACATCTATCGCCATATGCCGCAGGACGACAAGCAGTAATCCTCCCGCCAGGCTTTAACAGCCTGGCGTTTTCTTCTGTTCTCTCTGGCTGTAAATCATAGTAGCATCCCGCCTGAAGTCCTCCGTAATGAGTAGAGTCCATAATGACAACAACGAACGCCCCACAGGGCGAACTGGTTTTACGCACACTTGCAATGCCCGCCGACACCAATGCGAACGGCGATATTTTTGGCGGCTGGCTGATGTCGCAGATGGATATGGGTGGGGCGATCCTCGCCAAAGAGATTGCGCATGGCCGCGTGGTGACGGTCCGGGTCGAGGGCATGACTTTTCTGCGCCCTGTAGCGGTCGGGGATGTCGTCTGCTGTTACGCACGTTGCGTAAAACGTGGGAATACCTCGGTATCGATCAACATTGAGGTGTGGGTGAAAAAGGTCTCTTCTGAGCCTATCGGCCAGCGTTATAAAGCGACCGAAGCGCTGTTTATTTATGTCGCGGTGGATAACGACGGGAAACCACGTCCTCTGCCGCAGGTCTGACAATCAGGCCAAAAAAAAGCCTCCGTCAGGAGGCTTTTTTATTTATTCCATCTGTGCCCCGCCGTTGAGGCGGAAAACGATATTCACGATCAGGCCGCTGCCTGGCTTACCGGTTTCGTAGCGCCATTTGCGCATCGCGGTTTTCACATCCCGTTCAAACATATTCGATGGCTGTGCGGAAAGGATTTGGACATTATCCACCCGCCCGTCTGCGGTCACGTCAAACTTCACGCGAACGCGTCCTTCAATGCGTAACGCCTGCGCCCGCGCCGGATATACCGGCTGATTACGGCTCAGCGCACGCGGGCCGGAAGGGGCCGTGACGACCGGCTTAGCGGTAGCTGGCGAAGAATTCATCACCGGGCGAGCCGGAGCCGCGTTCGTCACCGGCTGGGTGGTGCGCGGTTCAACCGGGCGCTCTTCACGCTTCGGACGCTCTTCCACCTTTTTCACCGGTTTTGGTTTCGGCTTAGGTTTTGGTTTTGGCTTGGGTTCCGGCTTATGGATCACCACTGGCGCTTCTTTGGGCGGTTCAGGAACGATTTCGGGTTCCGGTTCCGGCTCGGGTTCTGCAACAGGTTCTGGTGGTGGTGCGACCTGCACGGGCTCCAGCTCCGCAGGTGTTACCATGGTCACAGAAATCGGCTGCGCGGGCGCTGGCATTTCAATAACCTGATGTACCGATGTGTAAAGCAGACCCGCCACGACGGCTCCGTGAATACCGACGGACAATAGCGTCGGCCAGGGAAAGCGGCGAGGGAGTTCAAGGGTCATTGAAGTCATAATCGTTTCAGTTAAAAAGCCAGGCCCTGATTTTAAATGCAAATAGCAATCATATTCAATAAGCCAGTTAAACTTCGCCCGAATTAACCGTTCAGCTGGCGAAAAAAGGCACGTAGTGAGCAGGGTTTTAACAATGTCGCTATCTTTGCATTGCAGTCCCCTGCACTTTCACATAACGTAATTCACACTTTTATTGGTTTAGGAGCTCCGCCGTGCTTTATGTGATTTTTGCTGCAGATGTTGCTGATTCTCTTGAAAAACGTCTCTCCGTGCGCCCTGCCCATCTTGCGCGCTTACAGCTGCTGCATGACGAAGGCAGATTACTCACCGCAGGGCCGATGCCCGCTGTGGACAGCAACGATCCGGGTGCGGCCGGCTTTACCGGCTCGACGGTGATTGCCGAGTTTGAATCGCTGGAAGCAGCGCAGGCATGGGCGCAGGACGATCCGTATGTGGCCGCTGGGGTGTACGATAACGTCGTGGTGAAGCCGTTTAAAAAAGTTTTCTAGGATAAAAAAGGCTCCTTATCAGGAGCCTTTTCTCGTTAGTGCAGCGACGCCAGCCGCGCCGCGAAGCCCACAAACAGCAAACCTATCAAGCCATTCCCCAGCTTCGCCAGTTTCTTTTTAGTCTTCAGGTAGCGGGTGACAAACGCCCCGGAGAAAATCAGGAAGCTCATGTAGATAAAGCTGATGACCTCCAGCGTGACCGCGAGGATCATAAAGGCGACACCGGTGTTTTTCGCCTGAACATCAATAAACTGCACAAAGAACGAGACATAAAACAGGATCGCTTTCGGGTTGGTCATACTTAGCACCAGCGAGCGTTTCATGATGGCTTTTGCCGGCTCGATACCACCGGCTTCGCCCTGCTGTTTATGCCGGATCACCGACCAGAGCATCTTGCCGCCCAGCCATAACAGATAGAATGCCCCGAGATAGCGCACGACATTAAACAGTACCGGGGTGGTCTGGATCAGTGCAGCAACCCCGGCCCATGCCAGGAACATCAGCACCGCATCGCCGATAAACACGCCGCTGGCGGCCAGATAGCCCTTTTTCACACCGTGACCAATACCGGTTTTTAAGACGAATAAGGTATTTGGGCCCGGAACCAGAACAATGAAAATGGCTCCAACAACGTAGGTCCAGAAATTAAGCACACCAAAATCCGCAAACACTTCATCCTCCTTTTCGAAATAGCGAATCTTTAAAAAACATCGGGCACCTCAGAGGGTGCCCTTGTGTCGTTCAGTAATCCTGAACGGCGAACAGCAACGCATTGCGATGACGGTTCATACTGCATTTTCTGATGGCGTGGATACGCATATTACGGCGGGATTGTGCTTCCAGCCAACGCGCTTTGCGACGACCTGTCTGTCGCAACATGCGCCAGCGCCCTACTTCTGTTCTACTGCGCTTCATGTTAACAACTCTTCCCAAAACAGAGCGCTCATTATAGACCCTTGCCTGCGGCAAACCAGCGCTTTTATCTGCCGTTTTTATTTGCCAGAAAAATCCTGACGCGTAAACTCTTAACAATACGCTTTCAAAAGGATTTTTTATTATGACAACCTTCTACACCGTGGTGAGTTGGCTGCTCATTCTGGGGTACTGGCTGATTATCGCAGGTGTAACATTACGCATCCTGATGAAGCGCAGAGCCGTCCCCTCCGCCATGGCATGGCTGTTGATTATTTTTATCCTCCCGCTGGTTGGCATTATTGCGTATTTATCCTTTGGCGAGCTGCACCTCGGTAAACGCCGGGCGGAACGCGCCCGCGCCATGTGGCCCTCAACGGCAAAATGGCTTAACGACCTGAAATCCTGCAAACATATCTTTGCCGAAGAGAACAGCGACGTCGCCGCCTCCCTGTTTCAGCTCTGCGAGCGCCGCCAGGGCATTGCCGGGGTCAAGGGCAATCAGCTGCAGCTGATGACCACCTCCGATGACGTTATGCATGCTTTGATCCGCGATATTCAGCTGGCGCGGCATAACATTGAGATGGTGTTTTATATCTGGCAGCCGGGTGGCATGGCCGACCAGGTTGCGGAATCCCTGATGGCCGCCGCGCGCCGGGGCATTCACTGCCGTCTGATGCTCGACTCCGCCGGCAGCGTGACGTTTTTCCGCAGCAACTGGGCGTCGATGATGCGCAATGCCGGGGTGGAGGTGGTTGAGGCGTTGAAGGTCAATCTGCTGCGTGTGTTCCTGCGCCGGATGGACCTGCGCCAGCACCGCAAAATGGTGCTGATCGACAACTACATCGCCTATACCGGCAGCATGAATATGGTTGACCCTCGCTTCTTTAAACAGGATGCCGGCGTGGGCCAGTGGGTGGATCTGATGGCGCGTATGGAGGGCCCGGTCGCCACCGCGATGGGGGTTGTCTACTCCTGCGACTGGGAGATCGAAACCGGCAAACGCATTCTGCCTCCGCCCCCGGATGCCAACATCATGCCGTTTGAGCAGGCCAGCGGGCATACCATCCATACCATTGCCTCCGGCCCGGGCTTCCCGGAAGATCTCATTCATCAGGCGCTGCTGACTGCGGCCTATTCCGCCCGCGAATACCTGATCATGACCACCCCCTACTTCGTGCCGAGCGACGATCTGCTGCACGCCATCTGTACCGCCGCCCAGCGTGGAGTCGACGTCAGCATCATCCTGCCGCGCAAGAACGATTCGGTGCTGGTGGGCTGGGCCAGCCGGGCCTTCTTCAGCGAACTGCTGGCTGCCGGGGTGAAGATTTACCAGTTTGAAGGTGGCCTGCTGCACACTAAAAGCGTGCTGGTGGATGGCGAACTTAGCCTGGTGGGCACGGTTAACCTGGACATGCGCAGCCTGTGGCTCAATTTTGAGATCACCCTGGTGATCGATGACGCCGGTTTTGGCGGCGATTTGGCAGCCGTCCAGGACGACTATATCTCCCGCTCCCGCTTGCTGGACGCGCGTTTGTGGGTGAAAAGACCGCTGTGGCAGCGAATTACCGAACGACTGTTTTACTTCTTTAGTCCGTTGCTGTAAAACGTGCCCAACCAACGATGTTAAACAGGTAGTCATCATGGAAATGGATCTGAACAATCGCCTGACCGAAGACGAAACGCTTGAGCAGGCCTACGATATCTTTCTTGAACTGGCCGTCGATAATCTCGACCCGGCAGATGTGATCCTCTTCAATCTACAGTTTGAAGAGCGCGGCGGCGCAGAGCTGTTCGACCCGTCTGAAGACTGGGAAGAGCACGTCGATTATGACCTGAACCCGGACTTCTTCGCTGAGGTGGTGATTGGTCTGGCTGATGAAGATGGCGGTGAGATTAACGACATCTTTGCCCGCGTTCTGCTGTGCCGCGAGAAAGACCATAAGCTGTGCCACATACTCTGGCGTGAATAAAATATGGCGCGAATAAAAAAAGGCTGCGAATGCAGCCTTTTTTAATACCTGTTATCCACTCAGAGCGGGTCGACCTTCAGGCACGAAACCGCATGGCGGAAGCTGCCTTCGAGCACCGGACGTGTTTTCGCGCACTCCGGCCCGGCAATCGGGCAGCGGGTACGGAACACACAGCCCGATGGCGGATTGATCGGCGACGGCAGTTCCCCTTCCAGAAGCTGAATAGTTTTATTCTTCTCCAGATCCGGATCCGGGACCGGCACCGCAGACATCAGGGCTTTGGTATAAGGATGCAGCGGGTTGTGGTAGACCTCATCGTAGGTGCCCAGCTCTACCGCATGACCCAGATACATCACCAGCACGCGATCGGAGATGTGCTTCACCACCGCCAGATCGTGGGCGATAAAGATCAGCGACAGGCCCATCTCACGCTGCAGTTTTTGCAGCAGGTTAACCACCTGCGCCTGGATCGACACGTCCAGCGCCGAAACCGGTTCGTCACAGATAATCAGTTTCGGCTCGAGGATCAGCGCGCGGGCAATCCCGATACGCTGACACTGACCGCCTGAGAACTCGTGCGGATAGCGGTTGATAAGGTTCGGCAGCAGGCCCACTTTCATCATCATCGCTTTGACGCGGTCACGCACTTCAGTACGTGGCATTTTCGGATGATAGGTGCGCAGCGGCTCGGCGATGATCTCCCCGATGGTCATACGCGGGTTCAGGGATGCCAGCGGATCCTGGAAAATCATCTGAATGTCGCTACGCACCGCGCGCCACTCTTCAGGTTTCATCCCCAGCAGATCTTTGCCCAGCCAGGCCACCTTGCCGTCCGTCGCTTTCACCAGACCAATAATCGCGCGCGCGAAGGTAGATTTGCCGCAGCCTGACTCACCCACCACGCCCAGGGTCTCCCCTTCGTACAGACGCAGGGTGACACCATCCACCGCTTTCAGAGTTTTGGCTGGCTGCCAGAACCACTGCTTGCCATCCTTGATATCAAAGTGGACTTTCAGATCCGCGATTTCGAGCAGGACATTACGTTTTTCGTCAATGACAGTCATACCAGCTCCTCGTACGGCTTAAAGCAGGCACGCAGACGGCCTGGGGCAAACTCTTCCAGCGGTGGCGCGCTGTTGCAGATCTCCATCGCGTGCGGACAACGCGGCTGGAACGGACAGCCTGTCGGCAGGCGCAGCAGGTTTGGCGGGTTGCCCGGAATAGTCAGCAGTGATTCCCCTTCCGCATCAAGACGCGGAACGGCGTTCAGCAGGCCGATAGAGTACGGGTGTGCCGGGTTGTAGAACACATCCCGCGCTTTGCCGTACTCCATGGTGCGACCGGCATACATCACCAGCACTTTGTCGCAGATCCCGGCGACCACGCCCAGATCGTGGGTAATCATAATGATCGCCGTATTGAACTCGCGCTTCAGCTCGTTCAGCAGGGTCATGATCTGCGCCTGAACGGTCACGTCCAGCGCGGTGGTCGGTTCATCGGCAATCAGCAGTTTTGGCCGGCACAGCAGGGCCATGGCGATCATCACACGCTGGCGCATCCCACCGGAAAACTCATGCGGGAACATGCGCATACGCTTACGCGCTTCAGGCATTTTCACCGCATCCAGCATTTTCACCGACTCTTCAAAGGCTTCGGCTTTGCCCAGCCCTTTATGCAGCATCAGCACTTCCATCAGCTGCTCGCCCACCCGCATATACGGGTTCAGGGAGGTCATCGGATCCTGGAAAATCATCGAGATCTGCTCGGCGCGCAGCTTGTTCAGCTCGTTTTCCGGCAGGTTGAGGATCTGTTTGCCGTTAAAGGTGGCAGCCCCCCCGATGACGCCATTTTGTGCCAGCAGCCCCATCAGCGCGAAGGCCGTCTGGGATTTACCGGAACCGGATTCACCCACGATCCCCAGCGTCTCACCCGCCCGCAGGCTGAAGTTGAGATCGTTTACCGCGGTGACATCGCCATCCGGCGTTTTAAAGGTGACGCGCAGATCTTTCACATCCAGCAGCGCATTGCCCTGCTGTTGGGTTTGTGGCGCAGATGCCGTTTCAATAATGGTCATGGCGGCGCTCCTTAACGGTCTTTCGGATCGAGGGCATCACGCAGGCCATCGCCGATAAAGTTGAAACAAAACAGTGTCACGACCAGGAAACCTGCCGGGAACAGCAGCAGCCACGGTGATACTTCCATCGAGTTCGCGCCATCGCTGAGCAATGCACCCCAGCTGCTCAGCGGCTCTTGGGTACCCAGACCCAGGAAGCTGAGGAAGGACTCAAACAGGATCATGCTCGGCACCAGCAGGGAGGCATACACCACCACCACGCCCAGCACGTTCGGGACGATATGACGGACCACGATATTGCCGGTAGAGACCCCACCCACCTGCGCCGCTTCGATAAACTCTTTGCGCTTCAGGCTCAGGGTCTGGCCGCGCACGATACGTGCCATGTCCAGCCAGGAAACCATGCCGATAGCAACGAAGATCAGCAGGATGTTCTGACCGAAGAAGGTCACCAGCAGGATCACAAAGAACATGAACGGGAAGGAGTTGAGGATCTCAAGGATACGCATCATCACCGAATCGACTTTACCGCCGAGATAGCCGGACAGCGATCCGTACAGAGTACCCAGAATCACCGCCACGAAGGCCGCGGCAATACCCACCATCAGCGAGATACGCCCGCCGATGGCCACACGGACCAGCAGGTCACGCCCGGAGGAGTCGGTGCCGAAGTAGTGGCCCGATTCGCTATCCGGTGCGCTGGACATCATGCCCCAGTCGGTATCGAAGTAGGTGAACTGCGACAGCATCGGCGCTAAGGTCACAAACAGGGCGATAATCACCAGCACAATCAGGCTGGCAACCGCCGCGCGGTTGTGCATAAAGCGACGGCGGGCATCCTGCCAGAGACTGCGTCCTTCGACTTCCAGTTTTTCACTGAAGTTTTCCAGCGCCTCGCTATTTTTCTTACTTAACATCATGGCGAGCTCCAGTGTCAGTAGCGGATTTTCGGATCGATGACGGCATACAGCACATCGACGATCGCGTTAAAGAAAATGGTCAGCGCACCGACGAGGATGGTCAGACTCAATACCAGAGAGTAGTCGCGGTTAAGGGCGCCGTTAACGAACAGCTGGCCGATACCAGGCAGACCATAGATGGTCTCGATAACCATTGAACCGGTAATGATACCGACGAACGCTGGGCCTAAATAAGAGAGAACCGGCAATAACGCAGGTTTCAACGCATGACGGAAAATAATCCGGCGCATTGGCAGCCCTTTCGCGCGTGCGGTACGGATGAAGTTGGAGTGCAGGACTTCAATCATCGAACCACGGGTAATACGCGCAATGCTGGCAATATAGGCCAGTGACAGCGCCACCATCGGCAGAATCATGTACTGCAGCGCCCCGCCATTCCAGCCGCCGCCGGGCAACCATTTAAGGGTGATAGCGAATATCATGACCAGCAAGGGTGCGACGACAAAACTCGGTATGACGACCCCGGTCATTGCCACCCCCATTACGGCGTAGTCCCATTTGGTATTTTGATTCAGCGCGGCAATCACGCCCGCCGTGACGCCAAGAATAACGGCCAGTAAAAATGCCGCGGCGCCTAATTTAGCCGAAACGGGGAAGCTGGACGCCACCAGATCGTTTACGGAATAGTCTTTATATTTAAATGACGGTCCAAAATCGCCGTGCGCCAGCTGCTTCAGATAATTGAAATACTGGGTGGAGATCGGATCGTTTAAATGGTATTTCGCTTCGATATTCGCCATGACTTCAGGCGGCAGCGTACGTTCACCGGTAAATGGACTGCCCGGCGCGAGACGCATCATAAAGAAGGAGATCGTTATGAGAATAAAAAGCGTTGGGATCGCTTCAAGACAGCGACGTAGGATAAATTTCAACATTGCCCGTACCTTCTGGCGTGTGCCTATATAGTATTACGATGAGTAGACACCGTGGGGCAGGCATCGCCCGCCCCACTCATTGCCATTAATGCTTGATGATATACAAGTTTTTAACGTAGATATTATCCATCGGGTCTTTACCGGTATAACCACCTACCCACGGTTTCACCAGACGGGCGTTCACGTAGTAGTAAACCGGCACGATCGCAGAGTCTTTATCAAGCTGCTGTTCTGCTTTCGAATACAGCTCAGCGCGCTGCGCTTCGTCCGTGACTTTCAGGGTATCGCCGATCAGCTTATCGAACTCTGCGCTCTTATAGTGCGCGGTGTTGTTCGAGCTGTCGCTCAGCATGGTGTTCAGGAAGGAGGTTGGTTCGTTATAGTCCGCACACCAGCCTGCACGCGCCACATCAAAGGTGCCCTGATGACGGCTGTCCAGGAAGGTTTTCCACTCCTGGTTTTCCAGCTTCACGTTCGCACCCAGGTTTTTCTTCCAGATGGAGGAGACGGCGATAGCCAGTTTTTTATGCAGATCGGAGGTATTGTACAGCAGGCTAAAGGCCAGCGGCTTGTCGGCGGTATAACCGGCTTCGGCCAGCAGTTTCTTCGCTTCAGCATTACGCTGTTCCTGGGTCATTTTGAACCATTCTGGCTCGGTCAGCTTCGCGCCATCGGTATACGGCGGGGTGTAACTATAAGCCGGCAGGTCGCCCTGGTTTTTCACTTTATTCACGATGATATCGCGATCCAGTGCCAGCTTAAGCGCGGTACGCACGCGAACGTCGGTGAATGGCGCTTTCTGGTTGTTGATTTCGTAGTAATAGGTACACAGATACGGGTCAACGTGAACTTCAGCCGGGATCTCTTTTTTCAGCTTTTGGAACAGTTCGATCGGCATGTTGTTATAGGTCATGTCGATTTCGCCGCTGCGGTAGCGGTTAACGTCAGTCACTTCAGAAGAGATTGGCAGGTAGGTGACCTGATTGATTACGGTTTTCGCGTTATCCCAGTAATTAGTATTACGCTCCAGGTCGATACGCTCGTTAACAACCCAGGCTTTCAGCTTGTAGGCGCCGTTGGTAACGATATTGGCAGGCTGGGTCCACTTCTCGCCGAATTTCTCAACCGCTGCTTTTGGAACAGGGGAAACGGACGGGTGAACCAGCAATTTGTAGAAATACGGGACTGGCTCGCTCAGGGTCACTTCGAAGGTATTGTCATCGATCGCTTTTACGCCGAGGTCGGTAATCGGTTTTTTGCCGGTGATGATGTCATCGATATTGGCGATATGGCCATACTGCAGATAGCTCGCATACGGAGAGGCGGTGTTTGGATCCGCCAGGCGCTGCCAGCTATAAACGAAATCTTGTGCGGTAACCGGAGAACCGTCAGACCATTTTGCGTCTTTACGCAGGTGGAAGGTCCAGACTTTAAAGTCTTTGTTTTCCCATTTTTCAGCAACCCCGGCAACCGGGTGACCGTCTACGTCAGTAACCAGCAGACCTTCGAACAGGTCGCGGTTAACGTTTGACTCCGGTACACCTTCAATTTTGTGCGGATCCAGAGACTGAACCTCAGCACCGTTGTTACGCACCAGCGTTTGCTTCTCCGCCAGCTGAACCCCAGCAGGTACGTCAGCAGCCATTGCAACGTTGCCCGCGATTAGCGCAGTTAAAATCCCCGCCGCGACCAGACTTTTTTTTGTGATGTTGGACATTGTGTTGATACTCCACTCTTTATAATTACTGGTTTTTTACCAGCCTGTTTAATTCCCCTTTTTTGGGGTTCCCTGACAACGTAGGAGTTTATGCTGCTGTCAGGCGTTTTTACTTCTCGCTATCACCGACTTTACTATTACTAACGGCTCGTCTGGCCGCCTTGCGTCGATTCTTAACAGGCCTCCCCTGTCGAGGCCCGTCTTAATTCTTTTAGATCAGAATCGTTAATGAAAAAGATTCTCATCTAAAAGATTTCTGCGGAAAATATAAGGCCGGAAAGTACCAAATGGCTTTCCCGGGTGCCAATACATTTTGCAAATTTGTTAACCAATTCTCTTTTACGGAAGTTACCGTTAAGCTGTGGGCTACCCTGCCGCGCATCAAAAGCCAAGAAAACCTTCGCTTTTCAATGGGATGTAGAAAGTGTGCTCGACGGTGGCGTCGCAGTGCTGAAGACGAGGTGTTGTTTGTACAAAAAATTAACAACTGTCTATTATTTAGCACATTCATCTAATTCATTCATCAAATTACTAATATCATCTCAGTTATCCCGCAGCAAGCCCCAGAGTATCGTGTGAGTAAAATAACAGTCTTATTGCGCGGAATGTGACCAGGACGCTGTCGGGGTGGGAGCCAAGTGTTTGATAGTTAACAAAACAAAATTATTAGTAAAATTTATTATAGTTAAAGCGATTTTCAACTTTCATTATATGATTTGCTGATAATGACAAAAAAAACGGCGCCACTGGCGCCGCGCTTTCATTTGAAATGGTTAACTCAATAAGCCCGGAAATATTGATTTCAGCCCGGTCACAATAAATTCAATCCCCAGCGCCATCAGCAGCAAACCCATAATACGGGTGATAACGTTAATGCCGGTCTGGCCAAGCAGTCGCACCAGCCAGGGGGCAATACGGAATACGCCCCAACAGCAGAACGCAAACAGCGCAATGGCAATCGAGAAGCCAATCAGATGCATTAGATTGTGGTAGCGCGTTCCCCAGACGATGGTGGAACTGATGGCACCCGGCCCCGCCATTAAGGGCAACGCCAGCGGCACCACGCCAATACTTTCGCGGATAGCCGTCTCTGATTTTTCTTGTTTGTTTTGTTTGTCTTCACCCAATTTGCCGCTGATCATCGACATCGCGATGGTTACCACCAGGATCCCGCCGGCAATCCGGAACGAATCAATAGAGATGCCAAAAATCTGCAATATAGAGTCGCCAAGATAAAGAGAGGTCAGCAGGATGATCGCAACCGACAGGTTTGCCGTCAGGTTGGTCTTATTTCTGGCAAGCGCGGTCTGATAGCTGGTCATACTGATAAAGACAGGAATAATGCCCACCGGGTTAACCAGCGCGAACAGACCGATAAAAAACTTAAAATAGGTAGGAAAATCAAAGAGCGATAGGCTCACAGTTAGCTCCGCTGATAAGCAAGACTCAAGATAAAGAGGTGGCAACACCAATAACCGCGCAGAAGATACGCTTTTTGCGCATGCACTTCATCACAATATTGCGAATTATAGTGGTTTGACGCTGTAAAATATTTGTGTACTAAATGCATTCCTGTGGTTCAATTGCTTTTGCAATTATTTAACATCTGATAAAACGCCCCAAAATACCCCTGCTGAAAGGTATCAGCTTATGGATAAATTGATACAGATCATGTTTTCCGTACTCAGAAGTGAGTAATCTTGATTACGCCACCACGGAGATTCAGTATCTGAACGTAGGCTACTGATGGGAGGCTCTTTTAGTAAATCAGGGGAACGATAAAAACGTTAACACCTTGTTTTTATGTAAGTTAAGCAAGTGGCAAAGGCGCTGACTATACTGTTTTCGTGTCGAGCAGCTGATTTACTAAAAGAGTTTAACATTATCAGGAGAGCATTATGGCTGTTACTAATGTCGCAGAGCTTAACGCACTTGTAGAGCGCGTAAAAAAAGCCCAGCGTGAATATGCCAATTTCACCCAAGAACAGGTTGATAAAATCTTCCGCGCCGCCGCTCTGGCTGCTGCAGATGCTCGAATCCCTCTCGCTAAAATGGCCGTTGCCGAATCCGGTATGGGTATCGTTGAAGATAAAGTGATTAAAAACCACTTCGCTTCTGAGTATATCTACAACGCCTATAAAGATGAGAAGACTTGCGGCGTCCTGTCTGAAGATGACACTTTCGGTACCATCACCATTGCAGAACCTATCGGTATCATCTGCGGTATCGTTCCGACAACCAACCCAACTTCTACTGCTATCTTCAAATCGCTCATCAGCCTGAAGACGCGTAACGCAATCATTTTCTCTCCACACCCACGTGCTAAAGATGCGACCAACAAAGCGGCCGATATCGTTCTGCAAGCGGCGATCGCTGCAGGTGCACCGAAAGATCTGATCGGCTGGATCGATCAACCTTCTGTGGAGCTGTCTAACGCACTGATGCACCACCCTGACATTAACCTGATCCTTGCGACCGGTGGTCCAGGCATGGTTAAAGCCGCGTATAGCTCCGGTAAACCGGCTATCGGCGTAGGTGCAGGTAACACCCCGGTTGTTATCGACGAAACCGCCGATATCAAACGTGCTGTTGCATCCGTACTGATGTCTAAAACCTTCGACAACGGCGTTATCTGTGCTTCCGAGCAGTCCGTTGTGGTTGTTGACTCCGCATACGATGCCGTTCGCGAACGTTTCGCCAGCCACGGCGGCTATCTGCTGCAGGGCAAAGAGCTGAAAGCCGTTCAGGATATCATTCTGAAAAATGGCGCACTGAACGCCGCCATCGTAGGTCAGCCAGCATACAAAATCGCTGAACTGGCAGGCTTCACCGTTCCGGCTACCACTAAGATCCTGATTGGTGAAGTGAGTGTCGTTGACGAGAGCGAGCCGTTTGCTCACGAAAAACTGTCTCCAACGCTGGCAATGTACCGCGCGAAAGATTTTGAAGACGCGGTCGTTAAAGCAGAGAAACTGGTTGCCATGGGCGGTATCGGTCATACCTCCTGCCTGTACACCGACCAGGATAACCAGCCTGAACGTGTCGCGCACTTCGGCCAGATGATGAAAACTGCACGTATCCTGATCAACACCCCTGCTTCTCAGGGTGGTATCGGTGACCTGTATAACTTTAAACTCGCGCCTTCCCTGACTCTGGGTTGTGGTTCATGGGGTGGTAACTCCATCTCTGAGAACGTTGGTCCTAAGCACCTGATCAACAAGAAAACCGTTGCTAAGCGAGCTGAAAACATGTTGTGGCATAAACTTCCGAAATCTATCTACTTCCGCCGCGGCTCTCTGCCAATCGCGCTGGATGAAGTGATTACTGATGGCCACAAACGTGCGCTCATCGTGACCGACCGTTTCCTGTTCAACAACGGCTACGCAGACCAGATCACCTCTGTGCTGAAAGCTGCTGGTGTGGAAACTGAAGTGTTCTTCGAAGTAGAAGCTGACCCAACCCTGACCGTTGTTCGCAAAGGTGCAGAGCTGGCAAACTCCTTCAAACCAGACGTGATCATCGCGCTGGGCGGCGGCTCCCCAATGGATGCAGCCAAAATCATGTGGGTCATGTACGAACACCCGGAAACGCACTTCGAAGAGCTGGCGCTGCGCTTTATGGATATCCGTAAACGTATCTACAAGTTCCCGAAAATGGGCGTGAAAGCGAAAATGATCGCCGTCACCACCACTTCCGGTACCGGTTCTGAAGTGACGCCGTTTGCCGTTGTAACCGACGATGCAACCGGTCAGAAATACCCACTGGCAGACTATGCGCTGACCCCGGATATGGCGATTGTTGATGCCAACCTGGTGATGGATATGCCGAAATCACTCTGTGCGTTCGGTGGTCTGGATGCAGTAACTCACGCCCTGGAAGCTTACGTTTCCGTGCTGGCCTCTGAGTTCTCTGACGGCCAGGCTCTGCAGGCGCTTAAACTGCTGAAAGAGAACCTGCCAGCGTCTTACAACGAAGGCTCTAAAAACCCTGTTGCCCGTGAGCGTGTGCACAGTGCTGCCACCATCGCCGGTATCGCGTTTGCTAACGCCTTCCTGGGTGTGTGTCACTCCATGGCGCACAAGCTGGGCTCTCAGTTCCACATTCCTCACGGTCTGGCGAACGCCCTGCTGATTTCTAACGTTATCCGTTACAACGCTAACGACAACCCGACTAAGCAGACCGCATTCAGCCAGTACGACCGTCCGCAGGCTCGTCGTCGCTATGCAGAAATCGCTGACCACCTGGGCCTGAGCGCGCCTGGTGACCGCACTGCTGCGAAGATCGAGAAGCTGCTGGCATGGCTGGATAGCATCAAAGCGGAACTGGGTATTCCTAAGTCTATCCGTGAAGCGGGCGTTCAGGAAGCTGACTTCCTGGCACACGTTGACAAGCTGTCTGAAGATGCCTTTGATGACCAGTGTACTGGTGCGAACCCGCGCTACCCACTGATCGCAGAGCTGAAACAGATCCTGCTGGATACTTACTACGGCCGTGAATACTCTGAAGGCGTAGCGGCATCAGCTGCACCTGCTGTAGACGTCGTAGTCAAAGCGGAAAAGAAAGCGAAGAAAAGCGCTTAATTAATCGCTAAATAAAAAACCCGCTCCGGCGGGTTTTTTTATGTCTGTGCTCCAGGGATAACAGAGAGATGAAATAGCGTCGTTAACGACGACAGGTATCCTGAATGGCCGTCAGAGAGCCTACAACCAGCGCTTCTTTATAATGCTTACGGCAGACGGATACATAGCGCTCATTGCCGCCAATCACTACCTGCTCGCCTTCAGCATAGGGTTTGCCAGCCTGATCGAGACGCAGCACCATACTCGCTTTACGGCCGCAGAAACAGATGGTTTTCAATTCAACCAGTTTATCCGACCAGGCCAGTAAATACTGACTGCCAATAAACAGCTCGCCGCGAAAATCAGTACGCAGGCCATAACAGAGCACCGGAATATCCAGTTCGTCGACCACTTCTGATAACTCATGCACCTGCTGGCGCGTTAAAAACTGGCTCTCATCCACCAGCACACAATGCACAGCCTGAGTAGCAACCTCTGCGCGGATCTCTTCCAGCAGATTGGTTTGTGGGTTATATAGCTTTGCCGGTGACGAGAGACCAATTCGCGAGCTAACCTTTCCGCTACCGAAACGATCGTCAATCTCTGCGGTGTAAACCAGGGTCTGCATCCCGCGCTCCTGGTAATTGTAGGAGGATTGCAGTAATGCGGTCGACTTACCTGCGTTCATTGCTGAATAGTAGAAATACAGTTGTGCCATTGGCCGTTAAACCCTAATCAATGTGTATTATTACCGATGCGCGATTGTACCATATTTTGTCTGGTCTTCCGTGCTACAGCGCGCTTTGTCGGCAGTTCGGGGCATTGTTTCCCTGCCTGGATATACAACAGGCAGCGGCAAAGGCAGGTTAAAACATCAAATGAATAACGGCTTTAAAATCGGTAAGTTCAGGAAAAATCTATTATTTTAATGGACTAACAGAGTCAAAAATGAGGCAGGAATAATTAACTGTTTCAGCGGTCAACCGTGTTTCCAGTACTAATACGAAAGGTTGATATTTATCCTGAGTAACAATAATCGCAGATAAAATTACCCACAAAAAAAGAGTTAGCCGTCAGGTTTACTACACATCTGTTGATAACGTAGCCCTCTTTTCGCCGCTGGAATTTAAGTTAACGATATTAATAATAGTGACAAATATTAGGTGTTTTTTGAATTCCTTACATTCTGACCTATTGCATATATCAATTTATGCCTCTATTATTACTTCAACAAACCCCCCACATTATAAGTTTGAGATTACTACAATGAGCGAAGCACTTAAAATTCTGAACAACATCCGTACTCTTCGTGCCCAGGCGAGAGAATGTACTCTGGAAACGCTTGAAGAAATGCTGGAGAAATTAGAAGTCGTGGTTAATGAGCGTCGTGAAGAAGAAAACGCCGCGGCTGCTGAGATCGAAGAACGTACTCGTAAACTGCAGCAATATCGTGAAATGCTGATCGCTGATGGTATTGATCCAAACGAATTGCTGAACAGCATGGCTGCCGCTAAAACAGGCACCAAAGCTAAACGTGCTGCACGCCCGGCTAAATATAGCTACATCGATGAGAACGGCGAATCTAAAACCTGGACTGGCCAGGGTCGCACTCCAGCTGTTATCAAAAAAGCCATGGACGAGCAAGGTAAACAACTGGACGACTTCCTGATTCAGGAATAAGTTAGCAAGTTATCCGAAAATCCCGCTTAATGCGGGATTTTTTATGCCTGTATTTTATACGGTGTGACATTCGGTTACATGCTGTCATATAAATTTTATCCTCTACTATTCCTCTGAGCCCGAGCCCCTATCAAAAGCGCATAAAAAAACCGGTGTAGCCAGGCTATCACCGGTTTTTGCTTACGCATCAGCGTCTGGTTAGTTTTTAATGTCCAGCGTATCTTTCAGCCAGTCTTTAAATTCCTCACCCAGTGACTGGTGGCGAATACCATATTCAACAAAGGCCTGCATGTAACCGAGTTTATTACCGCAGTCATGGCTCTTACCTTTCATATGGTAGGCTTCAACGGTCTCTTTTTCGATCAGCATGTCGATGCCGTCGGTCAGCTGGATTTCATCTCCGGCGCCTGGAGGCGTTTTCGCCAGCAGCGGCCAAATCTCTGCGCTCAGGACATAACGCCCCACCACAGCCAGATTAGATGGCGCTACGTCGGCTTTTGGCTTCTCAACCACGCCCACCATAGGCACGCTGTCGCCCGGGTTCATCTCCACGCCTTTGCAGTCTACAACGCCGTATGCGGTCACATCTTCAACCGGCTCAACCATGATCTGGCTGCTGCCGGTTTCATCGAAACGTTTAATCATTTCTGCCAGGTTATCCTGAGACAGATCGGATTCAAACTCGTCGAGAATAACGTCCGGTAAAATAACCGCCACCGGCTCGTTACCTACAACCGGATGAGCACACAGCACCGCATGGCCCAGACCTTTTGCCAGCCCCTGACGAACCTGCATAATAGTAACGTGCGGCGGGCAAATAGACTGCACTTCCTGCAGAAGCTGACGCTTAACACGTTTTTCCAGCATGGCTTCGAGTTCAAAACTGGTATCGAAATGGTTTTCGATAGAGTTTTTGGATGAATGTGTTACCAGCACAATTTCAGTAATGCCGGCGGCAATACATTCGTTGACCACATACTGGATTAATGGCTTATCAACGAGTGGCAGCATCTCTTTTGGAATTGCCTTCGTTGCTGGCAGCATCCTGGTTCCCAACCCGGCAACCGGGATAACGGCCTTTGTCACTTTCGAATTTACGGCAGCCATTGAAACTCTCCTGAACTGTTCATGTTTTGAACTTTAGTCTGCATTAATAACGCGTTCAGTATATCAGTCGGAGGGTGAAGTCCGGGTCTGAAAAGGACGCGCTACCGCTTAATTAGGATAAATACGAATGATAACTTGCACCGATAGTAGCATTGCCAATGAAACGGCGGTAAAGCTATCTACCGTTTAAATTCCAACTGATTATTCCGTGGACAACATTAAGCGTAACCGCCCTCCTGTTCCCCAAATTTGACATTGCCATGAGGTGCAGCGGTGGCTTATTTGATTGAGATAGGTATTGCCTAAGGTTCCTAACGGAACGCCGTTGCTGACCTGAATATGATGTTCGCCAGTATTAAGCGTGGCATTAAGACCGGCAGAAACCAGAATCAAATTTTTCAGGCCGCTGTGGTAATAACCGACCAGTAACGGAAATTGTCCGGGTAAACTTGCCTGACGCAGCAGCTGGTTAACCTGTTTAAGTAAACTCCCCAACTCTGGCAGGCGTTGTCCCTGATGAGAAAGTTGTTCCTGGAGCAAGCCATTAAACAGGGCGCGTAATAATAACGCAGCCAGCACGCCATTATCCCCCGCCCGGGTAACATCCAGACAATAAAATGCCAGATCGTTATCGGATAACGGGGCGATATCCAGCACCAGTCCAGGTTGATCGGCGGCCATCAGCTGACGGTAATTCACTTTGCAACCGGAGATGTTCTGTTGCACCGGAGGCTGCAATTCCTGTAAAAGCTTTGCCGCCGCAGTGGGGTTATTAACCAGCGCATCCCAGTCCTGAAAGAGTCGCTCCTCTTCTTCTACCCGCGAATTAAACATATTGGGATAGAGGCACGCGAGGACAGTTTCACGCAGGCGATTAAGATCTTTCACCGGCTTAAGCAGGACATCCTGCACCCCCAGACGCAACGCTTTGGCGATGTCGGCCATATTCTCGGTCGCGGAAATAACGAGGATGGGGATCTGATCCCCCGCGTTACGTAAATGCTCCACCAGCTTCAGGCCGTTCATCCGCGGCATGGCGATATCGCAAATCATAAGATCGGGCTTCAGCCCTGCCATTTTTTCCAGGGCGTCCACGCCATCCCCTGCAAGTGCTGTTGTTGCTCCCAGTGATGAAAGCCACGAATCCAGTAGTGAGCGGAAAACAGGCTCGTCTTCAACTATAAGAATTTGTTTCCCGGCTAATGGTTGTGTCATGGTTTCTCCCGGCGCTGACAATAGATCAATAGTGGCATGCTATCGGTACTATCGCCTGTCAGATTTTGCTGAAGTAATCAAAAAAAGCGTGCTCAGGCAGAAGCCCGCACCAAAGGTAATAATTCATCCATTTTCTTTTCGACTGCCTGTGCGCCAGCGGTTATTGCCGCCTCTGCACGATGGAAATCGAGCGTTGAAATTTGTGGACAAAAAGGTTGAATCAATATATCCGGCGGGTCACCCGCCATTCGATTGCGTTTCAGGCGATTTTCCAGCACCTGAATCGAGGTGGTCATAATCTCCATCGCCGTCGGCGCAGCGACCCGTTTACGCGTCGCCACACGGCTCAGACGTCCGCGCAGGCGTTCATGCCAGGCGAGATCGTCAAGTGCACCATCATCCGTTTGGGTATTTACCGGCATCAGGTCCTGCTGCATCAGGTGGGCATCATGCTGGAGATCGACCGCAATCACGATGTCGGCCCCCATCGCGCGGGTCAGTGAAATCGGTACAGGATTAACAACGCCGCCGTCCACCAGCCAGTAGCCATTGTGCGGAACCGGCGCCATCAGGCCCGGCATGCTGCAGGAGGCGCGTACGGCAAGATGGATATCGCCTTCGGTGAACCAGATTTCACGGCCGGTGCTGAGGTTGGTCGCAACCGCACCGAAAGGCATCTGGCAGCTGGAGAATTCTGTCAGGGGCATAACCTGGCGGAAACGGTTGAAGACGCGCTCACCGCGTAATAACCCACCACGTTGCCAGGAGAGATCCATCAGGCGCAGGACGTCCCAGTAGCTAAAGGATCGTACCCAGGTTTCCAGCTCGGGGAGTTTGCCACACGAATAAGCGGCCCCCACCAGAGAACCTATTGAACAGCCTGCGACAATATCAATTTCGATACCTAAACGTTGTAAGGCGTTGATCACACCAATATGTGACCAGCCCCGGGCTGCTCCCGAGCCCAACGCCAGTCCGATTTTAACTTTTCTCATTAGCCCTGTTTAACGTCCCCTGGATTCCTGGCATAGCGTCATTGCAACCGCTCAGTTAACATAGTGCCACCCTGGCGTAATGCGCCATTCATTTTTAGTTTCAGGAAGAGCATCGTGTCTCAACTCTGTCCCTGCGGTAGCGCTCACGAGTATAGCCTATGTTGCCAGCGATATCTTACTGGTGAACAGGTTGCACCGGACCCGGCCTCACTTATGCGGTCCCGATATACTGCTTTTGTGATGCGGGACGCAGACTACCTGGTTAAGACCTGGCACCCATCGTGCCATGCTGTTGATTTTCGTCAGGAGATCGAGGCCGGTTTTGCGAATACGCAATGGGCCGGTCTGACCCAGTACGAAACGGCAGTAGGCAAGGACGAAAACGAGGGATTTGTCAGTTTTGTTGCCCGCTTTACCGAGCAGGGGAAAGCGGGCGCCATCATCGAACGCTCGCGTTTCTTAAAGGAAGGCGGACGGTGGTACTATATTGATGGTACGCGTCCGCAGTTCGGTCGTAATGACCCCTGCCCCTGTGGTTCAGGTAAAAAATTTAAAAAGTGTTGCGGGCAATAAGGCCTGACGACACCGTTTCAGCAAACATGCAAAGGATTTTCCGGCAATGCAATCAACACAACGCAAAGTGCTGCGCACCATTTGTCCCGACCAGAAAGGGCTGATCGCCCGTATTACCAACATCTGCTATAAGCATGAACTTAACATCGTGCAGAACAACGAGTTTGTTGATCACCGTACCGGCCGCTTCTTTATGCGTACCGAGCTGGAAGGGATTTTCAATGACGTGACGCTGCTGGCCGATCTGGACGGCGCGCTGCCGGAAGGTTCCGTGCGCGAGCTGACTCCCGCCGGTCGTCGCCGTGTGGTGATTCTGGTCACCAAAGAGGCCCACTGTCTGGGCGATCTGCTGATGAAAGCCAACTACGGCGGTCTGGATGTGGAGATCGCCGCGGTCATTGGCAACCACGAGACGCTGCGCACCCTGGTTGAGCGCTTTGATATTCCGTTTGAGTTGGTCAGCCATGAGGGCCACACCCGCGAAGAGCATGACAATTTAATGGCGCAGGCCATCGAAGCGCATAACCCGGATTACGTGGTGCTGGCGAAATACATGCGCGTGCTGACGCCATCCTTCGTCGCGCGGTTCCCGAATAAGATCATCAATATTCACCACTCGTTCCTGCCGGCCTTTATCGGGGCGCGTCCTTATCACCAGGCGTACGAGCGCGGCGTGAAGATCATTGGCGCCACGGCGCACTACGTGAATGACAACCTGGATGAAGGCCCAATCATCATGCAGGACGTGATTCATGTCGATCACACCTACACGGCAGAAGATATGATGCGTGCCGGACGCGACGTTGAGAAAAATGTGTTAAGCCGGGCGCTGTATCAGGTGCTGGCGCAGCGTGTCTTTGTGTACGGTAACAGAACGATAATTCTTTAATCCTTTATAAAATGAATTGATTAGCTTTGCGGCTTTATGCATAAAAATCAGGCAAACGATTCAATTTAGCAAAGGAAGTCTTTACAGGGGCGCGTCATTTGATATGATGCGCCCCGCTTCCCGCAAGGAAGCAGGCCAGTAAAAGCATTACCCCGTGGTGGGGTTCCCGAGCGGCCAAAGGGAGCAGACTGTAAATCTGCCGTCATCGACTTCGAAGGTTCGAATCCTTCCCCCACCACCATTATTCACCACAGCGATGTGGTAACACCGATGAGATATAGCGAAGTTTGCACTTATCGGGAAGGGTGAGAACCTTCGATTAAGGGTCGAGCGAAAGCGAGACAACGTTGCCAGAGGCAACGGCCCGAAGGGTGAGGAGCGGAGCGACAAATAATCCTTCCCCCACCACCATCTTCAAGCTTTACCTCAAAATGTGAATTGCCCCTGGTGGGGTTCCCGAGCGGCCAAAGGGAGCAGACTGTAAATCTGCCGTCATCGACTTCGAAGGTTCGAATCCTTCCCCCACCACCATCACCTTCAAAGCATACCGACTCTCAAACAAGCACATTGCCTTATATTCTTCCGATGCAGGGAAGGATGAGAAGCTTCGACTAAGGTTCGATTCGAGCGCAGCGAGAAAGCGTTGCCGCAGGCAACGACCCGAAGGGCGAGGCGCAGCCGAGTTATCCTTCCCCCACCACCATCACATCTCTGAAAAAAAACCAAATCAACGGCATTATCCGGCTTCTGCGCACCTGTTTTCCCCGGTGGTGCTGCGCTTACCGGGGCTACAAAACCGAACCGTAGGCCGGGTAAGGCGCAGCCGCCACCCGGCGACATCCACCTACAACGGTGGCAACCGACGGGTGACCGGTGAACTCTTCACAATCGACGTATTGCACTGGGCATGTTCCGCCAGCCCATCAAGCAGCATATCCAGCTGCGCGATCGAGCGCACCACCAGCCTGATGACAAACAGTCCTCGCCGGTCACTTTGTCGCTTTCAATACACTCCGGCATCGCCTGGATATATTTATCTACCTTATGCAATAACCCCGGCAACGGGCGCACGCGCACCAGCGCTTGCAGGGTATAGCCTAACGCCGCCAGGTTCACCCGGGCGCCGTATCCCTGAACGACGCCCCGCTCCTCCAGCCTTTTTAACCGCTCTGCCGTGCTGGGTGACGTGAGCCCCACCCGACCGCTCAACACCTTCAGCGACATGCGCGCATCCTCCACCAGACAGGCCAGAATCCGGCGGTCGATCTCATCGATAAGGTATTCCATAACTTCCACCTAATTTATAAAAGCAAATCACCCCTACCACCTTAATTCAGCGCTGTAAAACCGGACACTTTTTTTCAACAATAAGGGCATTAATCAGGAGGTGTATGATGCGTGACATTCAACAGGGCGTCTGGCAAATGAGCCTGGCGATGCTGATATCCGGCTCTATTGGCGCTTTTGTTTTACTCTCGGGCTTACCGGTGACGGAAGTGGTGTTCTGGCGCTGTCTGATTGGCGCCATTGCGCTGTTTCTCTTTATTCGACTCAGTAAACAGCCTTTCAGCCCGTTAACCAAAGTCACGCTGGGCCTCGCCATTCTTGGCGGCGTCGCGCTGGTGGTGAACTGGCTGCTGCTGTTCGCCGCCTTTGAGCGGATCTCTATCGGCCTGTCGACGGTGGTTTATAACACCCAGCCCTTTATGCTGGTGCTGATGGGCATGCTGCTGGGCGAACGGGTGAGTCTGGTGAAGTGGGGTTGGTTATTCCTCGCCTTTGGCGGCGTGGTTATTCTGCTCTCCAGCGAACTGACCGGCGGGCATGAAGCGGGATGGCTGGCCGGTATCGGCCTGGCGCTGGGCGCAGCTTTCTTCTATGCCCTCACCGCCATCATCACGCGGAAATTAAAGACTCTCGCGCCGCAGCATATCGCCTTTATTCAGGTCCTGACCGGCGTGGTGATGCTTCTGCCGCTGGCGCATATGCCGACCTTCTCCGCCGATTTCCCGTGGGGGATTTTATTGACGCTGGGCATTGTCCACACCGGGATCATGTATCAGCTGCTCTACAGCGCCATTCAGAAGCTCCCTACCCCTGTTATCGGCTCGCTGTCGTTTATCTATCCGGTGGTTGCGCTGATTGTCGATAATCTGGTGTTTGGCCACTCGCTGAGCCTCACTCAGCTGGCCGGTGGGGCCTTGATTCTGCTGGCCGCAGCGGGCAACAACCTGGGTTGGGGCGAAAAAAAACCCCGCCACAGCGGGGTTCAGATTAAAACAGCGGATTAGCGACGGGCACGCACAATCTGATATCTGCGCGTCAGGTACTCCACCGGCGCGCTCCAGATATGCACCAGACGGGAGAAAGGGAACAGCAGGAACAGGGTCATACCCAGCACCAGGTGCACGCGGAAGACAAAGGCCACGCCGTCCAGATGCTCAGACGCACCGCCGTGGAAGGTCACCACCGACTGCGCCCAACCCACCAGCTTCAGCATTTCACTCCCGTCCATGTGTTGTGCGGAGAACGGAATGGTCAGCAGGCCCAGCGCACACTGCACCATCAGCAGGGAGAGGATCAGAATATCCGCCCCGGTAGTGGTGGCGCGCACGCGCGGGCTGAACAGACGACGCTTCAGCAGCATCAGGCCGCCCACCAGGGTCATCACGCCGCAGGCCCCCCCGGCAATCATCGCCATCTTCTGCTTCACGTCCATCGGCAGGAAGGATTCATACATCCAGTGCGGGGTCAGCATGCCCAGGAAGTGGCCGGCAAAGATACCCAGAATCCCGATGTGGAACAGGTTCGACGCCATGTTCATCCCTTTGCGATCCAGCATCTGGCTTGAGGCGGCGCGCCAGGTGTACTGGCCGTAGTCGTAACGCAGCCAGCTACCAATCAGAAATACCGAACCCGCAATGTACGGATAGATATCGAAGAAGAACATATTCAGGAAGTGCATTATTGCTGTCCTCCGTTAGAGATATTCAAATATTGCGGGGCAACGGCACCGGCAAAACGACGCTGGTGAGCAGAGATTTCCGACTCGCCGCAGCTCTGGTCAGCAAAGAACTTCACCTGCTCCTCTTCCCAGACCGCATCCAGCGCCTGCGGGATGTCATCCCGGGCTTCATCCGCGATTTTCTCCGCCACTTTTTCACTGTCGACCGAGGCGTTGGCCAGCTTCACCAGCAGATCGAACAGCACCGCATAGCGGCTTTCACGCTGCTGAAGACGCGCACCCAGTAACGCCAGGATCGGCGCGATATCCTGCAAACCGCCCAGCGCCTCCTCTTTTGGCAGATGCGCCAGATATTCCAGATACAGCGGGAGGTGATCCGGCAGCTCGCGGCTGTCGAGATGCAAACCGTGCTGCTCGTACTGGGCCATCAGATCGACCATCGCCTGACCGCGATCGCGGGATTCGCCGTGTACATGTTCAAACAGCAGCAGCGAGGTGGCACGGCCGCGATCGAACAGCTGGCTGTAGTCAGACTGTGCATCCAGAAGATCGCGCGCTAACAGGTCGCGCAGGAAAACGCCCAGCGTCTGGGCATCCTCCTTATCCAGGTTTTCCGATGACGCGAGTGCATCGAAGAGCTCCTGTTGATGCTGCACAAGGGCAGCATCCGGGTACTCGAGCAGACGCGAAACAATGACGAGTTCAATCATTGGTGCGGCTCCGTTTTGCTGGTCACATCCATCGCATCGATGCGACGGCTGTTGAACAGGTTGAATTTGTTATCTGAACCGTGGCAACCGTCGCCGAAGGTAAAGCCACACCCGCTTTTCTCCGGGAAAGCTTCACGGGCCAGCTCACGGTGGCTACTCGGCACCACGAAACGATCTTCGTAGTTGGCAATTGCCAGATAACGGTACATCTCCTGGGCCTGGGCTTCGCTCAGACCCACCTCTTCCAGCGCACGGGTATCAATCACGCCGTCAACGGTTTCGGTGCGTTTGAAGTGGCGCATCGCCAGCATGCGTTTCAGGGCCAGCAGTACCGGCTGGGTGTCACCTGCGGTCAGCAGGTTCGCCAGATACTGAACCGGGATACGCAGGCTTTCGACATCCGGCAGGATACCGTTGCTGCCCAGCTCGCCCGCATCCGCTGCGGACTGAATTGGAGACAGCGGCGGCACGTACCAGACCATTGGCAATGTGCGGTATTCCGGGTGCAGCGGCAGGGCCAGCTTCCAGTCCATCGCCATTTTATAGACCGGCGACTGCTGCGCCGCGTCGATCACGCTCTGCGGAATGCCGTCTGCCAGCGCCTGAGCGATCACTTTCGGATCGTTCGGATCGAGGAACACGTCCAGCTGACGCTGATAGAGATCTTTCTCGTTCTCGGTGCTCGCCGCGTTCTCAATCGCATCCGCGTCGTACAGCAGCACGCCGAGGTAGCGGATACGGCCTACGCAGCTTTCAGAACAGACGGTCGGCATCCCGGCTTCGATACGCGGGTAGCAGAAGATGCACTTCTCGGACTTACCGCTCTTCCAGTTGAAGTAGATCTTTTTGTACGGGCAGCCGGTAATGCACATACGCCAGCCGCGGCACTTGTCCTGGTCGATCAGCACGATGCCGTCTTCTTCACGCTTGTAAATGGCACCGCTCGGGCAGGTCGCCACGCACGCCGGGTTAAGGCAGTGTTCGCACAGGCGCGGCAAATACATCATGAAGGTGTTTTCGAACTGGCCGTACATCGCCTTCTGCATGTTGTCGAAGTTCTGGTCTTTGGCGCGTTTTTCGAACTCGCCGCCCAGAATCTCTTCCCAGTTTGGCCCGCTGGTGATCTTGTCCATGCGCTGACCGGTGATCAGCGAGCGTGGACGGGCAATCGGCTGGTGTTTACTCTCCGGCGCGTTGTGCAGGTTCTGGTAGTCAAAATCAAACGGCTCGTAGTAATCGTCGATGCCCGGCAGATGCGGGTTTGCGAAGATTTTACCCAGCAGCAACGCGCGGTTACCCATGCGTGGCTGCAGCTTACCGTTGATTTTACGGATCCAGCCGCCCTTCCACTTCTCCTGGTTTTCCCAGTCGGTCGGGAAGCCGGTGCCCGGCTTGCTTTCGACGTTGTTGAACCAGGCGTACTCCATACCTTCCCGGCTGGTCCAGACGTTTTTACAGGTGACTGAGCAGGTATGACAGCCGATGCATTTATCCAGATTCAGCACCATGCCGACTTGTGAACGAATTTTCATTTTACGCTCTCCTGTACCTGGTCATTACCTTCGCCGTCTAACCAGTTAATATTCTTCATCTTACGTACCACCACGAACTCATCGCGGTTCGATCCTACGGTGCCGTAGTAGTTAAAGCCGTAGGCCAGCTGCGCATAGCCGCCGATCATGTGGGTCGGTTTCGGCGTAATACGGGTCACGGAGTTGTGGATCCCGCCGCGCTGCTCGGTGATCTCTGAACCCGGCAGGTTAACGATACGTTCCTGGGCGTGGTACATCATGGTCATCCCGGCCGGGACACGCTGGCTCACTACCGCACGCGCCGTCAGGGCACCGTTGCTGTTAAACACTTCGATCCAGTCGTTATCTTCAATACCCAGATCTTTGGCGTCCGCTTCGCTCATCCAGACAATCGGACCACCGCGCGACAGGGTCAGCATCAGCAGGTTGTCGCTGTAGGTGGAGTGGATACCCCACTTCTGGTGCGGCGTCAGGAAGTTCAGCGCCTTCTCAGGGTTTCCGTTGGATTTCGCGCCCATTACGGCTTTTACCGAACGGGTGTCGATTGGCGGACGGTAAACCAGCAGGCTTTCACCGAAGTCGCGCATCCACTGGTGATCCTGATACAGAGACTGACGACCGGTCAGGGTACGCCATGGGATCAGCTCGTGAACGTTGGTGTAGCCGGCGTTATAGGAGACGTGCTCATCTTCCAGACCAGACCAGGTCGGGCTGGAGATGATTTTGCGCGGCTGGGCCTGAATATCGCGGAAGCGGATTTTCTCTTCCTCTTTATTCGTCGCCAGATGCGTGTGGTCACGGCCGGTAAATTCACTCAGCGCTGCCCAGGCTTTCACGGCCACATGGCCGTTGGTTTCCGGGGCCAGGGTCAGGATCATCTCTGCCGCATCAATCGCGGTGTTCAGCATTGGCTGACCTTTGGCCGGGCCGTCCGCTTTGGTGTAGTTGAGCTTACGCAGCAGGTCCATTTCGGTCTGGGTGTTCCAGCCAATCCCTTTCCCGCCGTTACCGATTTTTTCCATCAGCGGGCCGATAGAGGTAAAGCGCTCGTAGGTTGCCGGATAGTCACGTTCAACCGGAATGATGTGCGGCGCCGTTACACCCGGGATCAGGTCACATTCGCCTTTTTTCCAGTCCTTCACGTCCAGCGGCTGCGCCAGTTCGGCAGCGGAGTCGTGCTGGATGGGCAGCGTCACTACGTCAGTCTCTTTGCCGAGGTGCCCCACGCAGACTTCGGAGAATTTCTTCGCGATATCTTTGTAGATATCCCAGTCGCTTTTCGATTCCCAGGCCGGGTCAACGGCGGCAGACAGCGGATGAATAAACGGATGCATATCCGAGGTATTCATGTCGTCTTTTTCATACCAGGTGGCGGTTGGCAGCACGATGTCGGAATACAGGCAGGTGCTGGAGAGACGGAAGTCCAGGGTCACCACCAGATCCAGCTTGCCGTCCAGACCGTTATCTTTCCACTCCACCTCTTCCGGCTTCACGCCGCCCTGCTTGCCGAGATCTTTACCCTGGATACCGTTTTCGGTCCCGAGCAGGTATTTCAGCATGTACTCGTGGCCTTTACCGGACGAGCCCAGCAGGTTGGAGCGCCAGATGAACAGGTTACGCGGGTGGTTTTTACCGTTCTCAGGCTGTTCCGCCGCAAAGCGAATGGAGCCCTCTTTCAGGGATTTGACGGTGTAGTCCACCGGCGTCATGCCCGCCTTCTTCGCCTCTTCCGCGATACGCAGCGGGTTGGTTCCCAGCTGAGGTGCAGACGGTAGCCAGCCCATACGCTCTGCGCGCACGTTGAAGTCGATCAGGTGGCCGCTGTAGCGGGATTTATCCGCCATCGGCGACAGCAGCTCCTGGGCAGTCACCGTCTCGTAGCGCCACTGGCTGGAGTGGTTATAGAAGTAGGAGGTGCTGTTCATGTGGCGTGCCGGACGCTGCCAGTCGAGGGCAAACGCCAGCGGCTGCCAGCCGGTCTGCGGACGCAGTTTTTCCTGGCCGACATAGTGTGCCCAGCCGCCGCCGCTCTGACCGACGCAGCCGCAGAAGATCAGCATGTTGATCAGGCCGCGATAGTTCATATCGAGGTGATACCAGTGGTTCAGACCGGCACCGACGATGATCATTGAACGGCCGTGAGTCTTATCGGCGTTATCGGCAAATTCACGTGCGGTACGGATGATGTGTGCCCGCGGTACGCCGGTGATCTGCTCCGCCCATGCCGGGGTATAGGCTTTTACGTCGTCATAGTGAGTGGCGCAGTTTTCATCATTCAGACCGCGCTCCAGGCCGTAGTTGGCCAGGGTCAGGTCGTAAACGGTGGTCACCAGCGCGGTAGTACCATCGGCCAGCTGCAGGCGTTTCACCGGCAGTTTGTGCATCAGGATGTTCTGCAGCTCAACCTTGTTGAAGTGCTCTGAACCTTCGCCGCCAAAGTACGGGAAGCCGACATCGGCGATCTCGTCCTGGCTGCCCAGCATGCTCAGGCGCAGTTCGGTCTCTTCGCCGGACGTGCCATCGCGCTGCTCAAGGTTCCATTTGCCCTTCTCGCCCCAGCGGAAACCGATAGAGCCGTTCGGCGCAATCATGTCGCCATTGCTGTTGTAGGCAACGGTTTTCCACTCCGGATTATTTTCCTGGCCCAGCGCTTCCACCAGGTCGGCGGCACGCAGCATACGACCCGCGGCATAATAACCGTCACGCTCTTCCAGCATCACCAGCATCGGCATGTCGGTATATTTGCGCACGTAGTCGGTGAAGTACTGGCTTGGCTTGTCGAGGTGGAACTCACGCAGCATGACGTGGCCCATCGCCAGCGCCATCGCGGCATCGGTACCCTGCTTCGGTGCCAGCCACAGGTCGCACAGCTTGGCGATTTCGGCGTAGTCCGGGGTCACGGCAACGGTTTTGGTGCCTTTGTAACGCACTTCGGTAAAGAAGTGGGCGTCCGGGGTACGGGTCTGCGGAACGTTAGAGCCCCAGGCGATGATGTAGCTGGAGTTGTACCAGTCGGCGGATTCTGGCACATCGGTCTGCTCGCCCCAGGTCTGTGGAGACGCAGGCGGCAGGTCGCAGTACCAGTCGTAGAAGCTCAGGCAGGTACCGCCAATCAGGGAGAGATAACGCGCGCCGGACGCATAGGAGACCATCGACATCGCCGGGATCGGCGAGAAGCCCGCGACACGGTCCGGGCCGTAGGTTTTAACGGTATAAACGTTAGAGGCGGCAATCAGCTCATTCACTTCCTGCCAGGAGGAGCGGACAAAACCGCCGCGACCGCGCGCCTGCTTGAAGCTTTTCGCTTTGTCGGCGTCTTCGATAATAGAAGCCCAGGCCTCAACCGGATCGCTGTGCTGCACTTTCGCTTCACGCCACATTTTCATCAGGCGTTTACGCATCAGCGGATATTTCAGGCGGTTAGCGCTGTAGAGATACCAGGAGTAGCTGGCGCCACGCGGGCAGCCACGCGGTTCGTGGTTTGGCATATCCGGGCGGGTGCGCGGGTAGTCGGTCTGCTGCATTTCCCAGGTCACCAGACCGTTTTTCACGAAAATCTTCCAGCTGCATGAGCCGGTGCAGTTTACGCCGTGGGTGGAACGGACAACTTTGTCATGCTGCCAGCGCTGACGGTAACCGTCTTCCCAGTCCCGGTTGGTCTCCAGAACCTGGCCGTGCCCATCGGCAAAAGTTTCACCCTTCTGTTTGAAGTAGCGAAACCGGTCCAAAAATTTGCTCATCGGGTATCTCCTGTGTGGAGCCTGTGGCTCTCTAAATCGACATTGCTGATTTGCAGCGAAGGTAACGCTATGAAAGATGGCGGGAATTGATAACGATCAAGAGGAACGGGGGATGTTTAGAGGGGCTAATTCTCTCCTACCCCTAAAGCGGTACAGAAGGAAACACATCAAGTTGCTGTTTTATATGTCTATTTGTGATTTATCGTACAAAAGTATGCCTGGAAGTTTTACAGAGTGGTATTAAGGGGTAGAGCGTCCTGATTAGCGATGGCGATCACAGTGGCTGCCCGACGGCAGGGGGTACCGCCTTTAGTATGTTGTAACTAAATGCAGGATAAAAAAAGCGCGGCACCAGGCCGCGCAAACGGATAATCACTTACTTACTTTTTATTAGAATTGCGTCCATATACCAGCCAGGTGACAAACACGCAGACGATATAGAAAACGAGGAACACTTTCATGGCACCCGCCGGAGAGCCGGTCAGATCCAGCGAAATGCCGAACGCTTTAGGGATAAAGAACCCGCCAATCGCGCCAATCGCAGAGATGAAGCCCAGCGCGGCTGCGGTGTCGGTGGCCGCTTCACGCATCGCCTGCTGTTCGTTGCCGCCCTGCGCTTTTACGCGATCCATCGTCAGCTTACGGAAGATCACCGAAATCATCTGGAAGGTGGAAGCACTGCCCAGCCCGGCCGTCAGGAACAGCACCATAAACACCGCGAAGAAGGCGCCAAAATTACCGCCCACGCCGTTTACCGGCAGGGTCATGAACAGCAGGGCGCAGAAGATCGCCATCACCACAAAGTTCACCAGGGTGACGCGGGTACCACCCAGACGGTCGGAGATCATCCCCCCGGTGGAGCGCGCCAGTGCGCCAATGAACGGACCGAAGAAGGCGTAGTGCAGGATCTGCACGTCCGGGAACTGGGTTTTTGACAGCATCGCAAACCCGGCGGAGAAGCCGATAAAGGAGCCGAAGGTCGCCAGATAGAGCAGCGCCATGATCCACAAATGGGCACGCTTCAGCACCGGCAGCTGTTCGCTGAGGGAGGCTTTCGACGCCGCCAGATCGTTCATGCCGAACCATGCGGCCAGGGTTAAGACCACCAGGAACGGCACCCAGATCCACGCGGCATTCTGCAGGAACAGGTAAGAGCCATCGGCCTGCTCAACGCCCGCACCGCCAAAGGCCGCAAAGACAGAGACCGAGATCGCCAGCGGCGCAATCAGCTGCATCACGCTGACGCCCATGTTGCCCAGACCGCCGTTGATCCCCAGCGCCCCGCCCTGCTTCTGTTTCGGGAAGAAAAAGCTGATGTTGGCCATGCTGGAGGCAAAGTTAGCCCCGGCAAAACCGCACAGCAGGGAGATAATCACAAAGACGCTAAACGGAGTAGAGGTATCCTGTACCGCAAAGCCCAGCCACACACACGGAATAATCATGATCCCGGTACTGAACGCGGTCCAGCGGCGACCGCCGAACAGCGGCACCATAAAGGCATAAGGCACACGCAGCAGCGCACCGGAGAGTGCCGGCAGCGCCGTTAACATAAACAGCTGGTCGGTGGTAAATTTGAAGCCCACTTTTGGCAGGTTAACCGCGACGGCGCTGAACAACATCCAGACGCAAAACGCCAGCAGCAGGCAGGGAACGGAAATCCAAAGATTACGACTGGCTATACGTTGGCCGCGCTGTTGCCAGAACGCCGGATCTTCCGGACGCCACTCCGTAATAACCGGGCCAGAATCCCTTTCGGGGGTAGTTGAGTGACTCATAGACACCTCTGATTCTTAAAAGATGCTACAAAGATCAGGGTTTTAAGCTGGCGGTAAGTTGATATAAATCAAGGAGAAGGTGGGCAAATTCCGCGAAGAAAAGTCGTGCTACTCCCTCGTGAGTAGCGCATTCCGCTAAAAAAGGTGTGGTTTTTCACGGTGCTGCTACTCCCGGCTTACCCCCTCCTCCCATTCGTCCGACAAATGGCAATTAGTAGGTAATCCTTTTTAGGTATGGGTATACTCCAGGGTATGCCTGAGAATAGAGCCCTTGCCGAGTCCAGGCATTGTCAGGAGCCAGACTGCCCTATGTTTAAACGCTGTTTTTCACCGCTGACGCTGGTTAATCAACTGGTACTTATTGTCATGCTGTCTACCGCAATCGGGGTGACGGGAATGGCAATTTCCGGCTGGCTGGTTCAGGGCGTACAGGGCAGCGCGCACGCCATTAACAAGGCCGGTTCACTGCGCATGCAGAGCTACCGCCTGCTGGCGGCGATCCCGCTGGAAGCCAAAGACCAGACGTTACTCGATGAAATGAACGCCACGGCGTTCAGCCCGGAACTGCAAAGCGCGGCACAGCGCGATAACCAGCAGGCGCAGCTGAAAGCCCTGCAGGATTACTGGCAAAATCAGCTGGCCCCGGGGCTCCGTCAGGCACAAAACCCCGACGCGGTCGCCAGTGATGTCTCCGGTTTTGTCAGCCGCCTCGATAATCTGGTCACCGCCTTCGACCGCAGCACTGAACAACGTATTGAGCGGGTGGTACTGATGCAGCGGCTGATGGTGCTATTTATGGCGCTGCTGCTGATATTCACCATTCTCTGGCTACGCGCCAGGCTGCTGCATCCCTGGCGGCAACTGCTGGCGGTGGCCCGCGCCGTCACCCAGCGCGATTTTACCCAGCGCGCGCACATCAACGGGCGCAACGAAATGGCCATGCTCGGCGAAGCGCTGAACACTATGTCCGGCGAGCTGGCTGAAAGCTACGCGGTGCTGGAACAGCGGGTGCGGGAAAAAACCGCCGGGCTGGAGCAGAAAAACGAGATCCTCTCCTTCCTCTGGCAGGCTAACCGCCGTCTACACTCGCAGGTGCCGATGTGCGAGCGGCTCTCGCCGGTGCTCAACGGGTTGCAGAATCTGACCCTGCTGCACGATATCGAGCTGCGGGTGTATGACCTGGAAGATGAAGAGAATCATCAGGAATTTACCTGTCAGTCAGATATGAGCTGCGATGAAATCGGCTGCCATCTCTGTCCGCGCGGCCTGCCGCCGTTGACCACCAGCGGCACGACCCTGAAGTGGCGGCTGGCGGATAACCTGACGCAGTACGGCATTTTACTGGCGACCCTGCCCGCCGGACGCCATCTGAGCCACGATCAGCAGCAGCTGGTCGACACCCTTGTGGAGCAGCTGACCGCCACCCTGGCGCTCGATCGCCATCAGGAAAAACAGCAGCAGCTGATTGTGATGGAAGAGCGCGCCACCATTGCCCGGGAGCTGCACGACTCCATCGCCCAGTCGCTCTCCTGCATGAAGATGCAGGTCAGCTGCCTGCAGATGCAGGATACCGACCTGCCGGAGAGCAGCAAACAGCTGTTAAGCCAGATCCGCAACGAGCTGAACACCTCCTGGGTGCAGCTGCGTGAACTGCTGACCACCTTCCGCCTGCAGCTGACGGAGCCCGGATTGCGGCCTGCGCTGGAGGCCAGTTGCCAGGAGTTCAGCGCCCGACTCGGCTTTACCGTGTCGCTGGACTACCAGCTGCCGCCGCGGTTTGTGCCCTCGCACCAGGCCATCCATCTGCTGCAGATCGCCCGCGAAGCGTTGAGCAACGCGCTGAAGCATTCCGGAGCGACGGCGGTCTCACTCACCGTGAGCCAACACGATAATCAGGTCAAACTGGTGGTGCGCGACAACGGCTGCGGCATACCGGCAAACGCCGAAAGAAGTAACCACTACGGTCTGATTATTATGCGCGACCGCGCACAAAGTCTGCGTGGAGATTGTCAGGTTCGCCCAGGTGAATCTGGCGGAACGGACGTTATCGTCACCTTTATTCCCGAAAAGCCTCTTTTCACTGCCCAAGGAGAACACCATGTCTAATCAGGAGCCGGCAACAATCCTGTTGATCGACGACCATCCGATGCTGCGCACCGGCGTAAAACAACTTATCAGCATGGCGTCGGATATCACCGTCGTGGGCGAGGCCAGCAACGGGGAACAGGGCATTGAACTGGCCGAGGCTCTCGATCCTGATTTGATCCTGCTCGACCTCAATATGCCCGGCATGAACGGCCTCGAAACCCTGGACAGGCTGCGCGAAAAATCGCTTTCCGGGCGGGTGGTGGTGTTCAGCGTCTCCAATCATGAAGAGGACGTGGTCACCGCCCTGAAACGCGGCGCCGATGGCTACCTGTTAAAAGACATGGAGCCGGAAGAGTTGCTGAAATCCCTGCAGCAGGCGGCGGCCGGTGACATGGTGCTGAGCGAAGCCCTGACCCCGGTGCTGGCGGCCAGCCTGCGCGCCAACCGCGCCACCTCCGACCGCGACGTCAGCCAGCTGACCCCGCGTGAGCGCGATATCCTCAAGCTGATTGCCCAGGGTCTGCCGAACAAGATGATCGCCCGCCGTCTCGATATCACCGAAAGCACGGTCAAAGTGCACGTGAAACATATGCTGAAGAAGATGAAGCTGAAATCACGGGTGGAAGCCGCGGTGTGGGTACATCAGGAACGCATTTTCTGAGTTTACTCGTCCGGCAGCAGCGCCCAGCGCGGATCCTCTTCTGGCAGGGCCAGGAGCGGCTGCGTCAGTGCCAGCGTGATCTCATTGGAAGAGACACGCTGCCCGGCTTTATCTTCCACCACCACCGACAGTTTCCAGCGGTTGCTCGCCCCCTCGCGGTTATCCCACGCCGGCAGAATAATACTCCACCCGTCGCTATCACTGGCCTGCGCCGGTGAGGTTAGGCTCAGCGCCTGGGTATCCCCCTGCCAGTGCAGCGTCCGCACCCCGTGACGGCTGCGAATATCCAGCTTCAGCACCACCGTTTCACCCGGCTTGAGATCCCACGGCGGCGTCGCCAGCCATACCGACAGCGTTTTCCGCTGGCGGAACTCCAGCACCGGCAGGCTCTCGCGTTCCGGCGGATCGTAACGACTGCCCCGCAGGGAGCGGCTGTCCATCACTTCGCTGGCGGAGAGCTGTTTTTTCAGCGGCACCCCGAAGCGATAGTTGAGCTTCAGGCCGAGGTTATTCTGGCTCACCCCGCTCTCCCCCTGCTTGTGGGCGGCGGAGAAGGTCACCAGCGGCACCGGGGTGTAATCGAGCCCCAGATTAACCGCCAGCGGGTTGCGATAGCCGGTACCGGTGTGAAACAGATCGACGTTGTCGCCATAGTATTGTTCAAAACTGACGCTGGTATTGAGGTGATGATAAAACGGCAGCCAGGCTTTGGCGGTGACGTCGTAGCCGCGGGCCATGCGCTGCTCCTCCACCGCCGAGCTGTCACGCCAGCTGGCAAAGGGCTGATAGTAGTTGGCCGACAGGCGCAGGTATTCGCCCCAGGCTTCAGCGCCAAGACCGGCACGCTGCAGGTTCTCATCCAGCAGATTGTCGTAAAAAGTGTTGTAACCCAGCAGCCATTTGCCCGCCACCCAGCGCTGGCCGATCCCCGCGTTGCTGACCAGGCCGTCTTCCTGCTGGGTGAGCCCAAGCTGGCTCCAGGTCAGGTAGTGATTGTTATCCTGCCAGGGGATAAACCAGCTGCCCTTGCTGCCGGTGAAGCGCCCCTCGTCGTTAACCAGCAGATCGACGCTGGCGTTTCCCCAGGGGGAGAGCCACGATTCGATATGCTGATTGACCTCCTGGCTGACCGCGTCCCGCACCTGGCCAAGGGCGAACTGCCGGGCCTGCTCCTCGGTGGTCAGGCCGTTGTCGGTCATACTGGCCTCACCGAAGGCTTTCGCCATCTCCGCCAGATGCTTTTCACCCTCGCCCGTCGGGGTCGCCATGCCTAAATCCGGCAGGCTGTCGCCGTTATTATCAAAGGGATTTTGCGCCTGCTGGAGAAAGGAATTCGGAGCAGCCTGAACGGCTCCGGCAGAACAGAGGAGGAAAAACAGCCAACGAATGCGGGGAGAAACAACCATCACCGTCGTGAAAGGGCGCCTGTGTTGATGGAAAACAGAGTTAACACCTTAGCGTGATTGAGGAAAAATTTCAGCCCTAAGGGAAATTTCAGGAATATCCTGAAGCCTGATTGCCGGGTGGCGCTGACGTTTACCGACCTGTGGGGCCTGCTTGCCGGGTGGCGCTGCGCTTACCCGGCCTACGGGACGTAGGCCTGATAAGCGTTAGCGCCATCAGGCATTTACACCCGCACAGGACCCGTAGGCCTGATAAGCGTTAGCGCCATCAGGCGTTTACACCCGCACAGGACCCGTAGGCCTGATAAGCGTTAGCGCCATCAGGCGTTTACACCCGCACAGGACCCGTAGGCCTGATAAGCGTTAGCGCCATCAGGCATTTACACCCGCACAGGACCCGTAGGCCTGATAAGCGTTAGCGCCATCAGGCTTTTACACCCGCACGGAAAGCATCGCTTTCAGCTCCGGCACGCAGGAGCCGCAGTTGGTGCCGCAGCGCAGTTTTGCCCCCAGCGCCGCCGCGGAGTCGCATCCTTGCGCAATCGCCTCGCGGATCGCGTTTTCACCGATGCTGAAACAGCTGCAGATAATGCGCCCGGGATCAACGCGCTCGCCGGGATGCTGCCCGTTCAGCAGAGCGTGACGTTCGGCCAGCTGTACGGGCGCGATGCGAAACGCCTCTTCGATAAAGCTGTGCGCCAGCGCCGGCAACCCGGTGCCTTGCCAGAATCCCAGCATCAGTGTCCCGTCATGCCAGGCCAGCACGCTGCGGCGATCGCCGATTTGCGCGATTTGCAGCTGCCAGCCCTGCCCGGTGCAGTAATGCATCAGCCATTCCAGCAGCGGTTTGTCCCCCGCCAGGGTCAGCCGCGTCACCCCGGCCGTCGCCTTGCGCCACCAGTGGACATGCACTGGCAGCGCCAGTTCCTCCCGGCTGTAAAGCTCCCCCTGCCAGGCGGGCTGCCACGGCATCAGCCGCACCGCGGTTTGCTTGCTTTCGGGCTGACCGGAATGGGGATCGCAGCGCCCCTCCACCAGCGCATTGACCTTGCCCTGGCGCGAAAAACAGCTGTTCCAGTGCATCGGGACGAACAGCTCCCCGGCGCGCTGCCCGTCACCGATCCGCGCCCGGGCCACCATCAGCCCGCGCGGGGCGCTGATGCGCGTCAGCTGTCCGTCCTGAACTCCCAGCCGGGCGGCATCCTGGGGGGAAATATCCACCGTCGGCTCATCCCGGTGCTGCATCAGGCGCGGGACATAGCCAGTGCGGGTCATGGTATGCCACTGGTCGCGGAGTCGACCGCTGTTGAGCAGCAAGGGATAGAGCAGATTCGGCGCGGCGGCGTGCGGCTGTGGGGTGACCGGCACCCGCCGGGCGTGGGTTAACGCCTCCCGGTTAATCGGCCACTGCCAGGGGGTCAGTTGATCCCACTGCGCGCGGGTGAGCTGCGCCAGCGCCGCGAGGTTCAGCTGCCGCTCGCCCTGGTTCTCAAAGGCGGTCAGCGCGGCATGTTCGGTAAAGATGGCGTGGGGATGATCCCAGGCAAAGGCCGCGCCGTAGCCCAGCTTTTCAGCGAGTCGGGCGATGATCCACCAGTCCGGTTTCGCCTCGCCGGGCGCGGGCAGAAAAGCGCGCTGGCGCGAGATACGGCGTTCGGAGTTAGTCACCGTCCCCTCTTTCTCTCCCCAGCCGAGCGCCGGAAAGCGAATGTGGGCGAAGCGGCTGGTATCGGTGTCGCGTATCACTTCCGAGATCATCACCAGCGGGCAGGCCGCCAGCGCCTGACAGACCGCATGGCTGTCCGGGAGCGACACCGCCGGGTTGGTGCCCATGATCCACACCGCCTTCACCTCGCCGCGGGCAATGGCGTCGAACAGCTCTACCGCCATCAGCCCAGGCGTCTGGGCCAGCCGCTCCGTCCCCCAGAAGCGCGCCACCCGGCTGAGATCGTCCGGCGTGAAGTTCATATGCGCCGCGAGCTGATTCGCCAGCCCGCCGACCTCGCGCCCGCCCATCGCATTGGGCTGACCGGTCAGCGAAAACGGCCCGCAGCCCTTGCGGCCTATTTTGCCGCTCGCCAGGTGGACATTGATAATGGCATTGCACTTGTCGCTGCCGCTGGTGGACTGGTTGATCCCCATGGTGTAGAGCGTCACCGCCCGCGGGGCGGCGATAAACCAGGCGTAAAAGGCGGCGACATGCTCGGGCGGCAGGCCGCAAAACGCCGCCACGCGTTCAGGCGGCCAGTCGCTGGCCTGCGCAGGGTCAATGGCGTTCAGCAGGCCGACAAACAGCCCGGCATCGCTGCCCGGCGTCAGGGCCAGATGCAGGTCGGCAATGTCGCAGGTCGCGGTGCGTCGCGGGTCGATCACCACCACCTTCAGCGCCGGATTATCAATTTTCGCCTGCACCAGGCGCTGATAGAGCACCGGATGGGTCCAGGCGGCGTTGGAGCCCACCAGCACCACCAGGTCGGTATGCTCAACGTCCTCGTAGCTGCACGGAACAATGTCCTCCCCGAAGGCGCGCTTGTAACCCACCACCGCCGAGGACATGCAGAGTCGGGAGTTGGTGTCGATATTGGCCGCCCCGATAAAGCCTTTCATCAGCTTGTTGGCGGCGTAGTAATCCTCGGTCAGCAGCTGGCCGGAGGCATAAAAGGCCACCGCCTGCGGCCCGTAGGTGTCGACGATCGCCTGGAGACGGCTACCCGCCGTCTCCAGCGCCTGGTCCCAGCTCACCGGCCGATCGTCCACCTCCGGATGCAGGAGTCGTCCCGCTAACCCGGTGGTCTCCCCGAGCGACGAACCTTTCACGCACAGCCGCCCAAAGTTGGCCGGATGGCTGTCGTCGCCGCGCACGCTCACCTCGCCGTTGTCGACGCGGGCGATTACGCCGCAGCCCACGCCGCAGTAAGGACAGGTCGTCTGGGTTTCACTCATGAGGCCTCCGCACGCATCACCAGCTCTTCGCTGCCTACCATGACCTGATTGCCGTCAACCTTCACCGGCCAGGCGCGCACCGCCACTTCGCCGGTGTCGACCTGCCGCCCGTCGCGCAGGCGGATCCGCGTCTTAAACAGCGGGGAGATCACCACCGGCTCCCCCCCGGCATCGCCCAGAATACCGCGCGACAGCACGCTGACGCTGCCGCCCGGCTCCCTGTCCTCCAGGGCGTAGACCGACTTGCCGAAGCGGAACAGGGCAATGGGCTGCTCACCCAGACGGGCACCGATCCCGGCCTGCTCGGGGATCTCCTCCAGGGTACAGACCGCCTGCCAGCGCTTTGATGTCACCGGCGCGGCATCGAGGGTGCGGAACTGCGCCAGCCGACCCGGATCCTGCAGGGTGGTCTGCCATTCGCACTGGTACGTATCCACCACCCGCTGCATCTCCTGCTCCAGCTCGTCGGCAATGCCGAGGCTGTCATCGATGATCACCTCCCGCAGGTACTCCAGCCCGCCCTCGAGGTTATCCCGCCAGGTGCTGGTGCGCTGCAGGCGATCGGCGGTGCGGATGTAGAACATCAGGAAGCGATCGACGTAGCGCAGGAGGGTGGCGTCATCGAGATCGCTGGCAAACAGATCCGCGTGGCGCGGCTTCATCCCACCGTTGCCGCACAGATAGAGGTTCCAGCCCTTGTCGGTGGCGATCACCCCCACGTCCTTGCTCTGGGCTTCGGCGCACTCGCGGGTGCAACCCGAGACGGCCATCTTGATTTTGTGCGGGGCGCGCAGCCCCTTGTAGCGGTTCTCCAGCGTCACCGCCAGGCCGGTGGAGTCCTGCACACCGTAGCGGCACCAGGTGGAGCCGACGCAGGATTTCACGGTGCGAAGGGATTTGCCGTAGGCGTGGCCGGTTTCAAACCCGGCGTCGATCAGCTGCTGCCAGATCTCCGGGAGCTGCTCCAGCCGGGCGCCAAACAGGTCGATGCGCTGTCCGCCGGTGATTTTGCTGTACAACTGGTAGCGTTTGGCGATCTGGCCGATGGCAATCAGCCCGTCGGCGGTCACCTCCCCGGCGGCCATCCTCGGCACAATCGAGTAAGTGCCGTCTTTCTGGATGTTGGCGAAGTAGCGGTCGTTGGTGTCCTGCAGCGGCAGATGGGCCGGTTTCAGCAGGTATTCGTTCCAGCAGGAGGCCAGCACCGAGCCCACCAGCGGCTTACAGATCTCGCACCCGTGGCCCTGGCCGTAGCGGCTGATGAGCTGGTCAAAAGTGTGGATGCGGTTGACGCGTACCAGGTGGTAGATCTCCTGGCGCGAGTACGCGAAGTGCTCGCAGATATCCTTTTTCACCTCCACGCCCTGGGCCGCCAGCTGGAACTCCATCACCTGTTTCACCAGCGCGCTGCACCCCCCGCAGCCGGTGGCCGCTTTGGTGCACTGTTTTACCGCCCCGATGTCGGTAGCACCGTTGCTCACCGCCTGGCAGATATCGCCCTTGCTGACGTTGTGACAGGAGCAGATCTGCGCGCTCTCCGGCAGGGCCGCCACGCCCAGCGCTTTCGGGGCGCTGCCCGCCACCGCGGGCAGGATCAGGGTCTCGGGATCCTTCGGCAGGCGGATGTCGTTGAGCATCATCTGCACCAGGGTGGCGTATTCGCTGGCATCCCCCACCAGCACCCCGCCGAGCAGGGTTTTGTTGTCGGCGCTGACCACGATCTTCTTGTAGATCTGCTGCGGGCCGTGGGTCCACTGGTAGCTCTGCGCCCCCGGCGTGCGGGCGTGGGCATCGCCAAACGAGGCCACGTCCACCCCCAGCAGCTTGAGTTTGGTGCTCATATCCGCCCCGGTGAAGGCGTTCGCCTCCCCGGCCAGCGCGGCGCTGGCTACCCGCGCCATCTGATAGCCCGGGGCCACCAGGCCATAGATTTTCCCCTCCCAGAGTGCGCACTCTCCAATGGCAAAGATGTCCTCGTCAGAGGTGCGGCACTGGTTGTCGATATTGATCCCGCCGCGCTCCCCCAGCACCAGACCGCAGTCCCGGGCCAGCGCATCCTGCGGGCGGATCCCGGCAGAGAAGACCACCATGTCGGTGGCCAGCTCGCTGCCGTCGGCGAAGCGCAGCACCTTGCCCGCGTCGGTATCGGCAATTTCGGTGGTGGCTTTGCTGGTATGCACCCCCACGCCAAGGGCTTCAATTTTGCGCCGCAGCATGGCGGCCCCGTCGTTATCCAGCTGTACCGCCATCAGGTTCGGGGCGAACTCCACCACGTGGGTCTCCAGTCCGAGCTGTTTCAGGGCGTTGGCCGCCTCCAGCCCCAGCAGCCCGCCGCCAATCACTACCCCAGTGCGGGAGCCTTTGGCATGGGCAGCAATCTGGTCCAGATCGTCAAGGGTGCGGTAGACAAAGCAGCCCGGCAGGTCGCGGCCCGGTACCGGGGGTACAAACGGATAGGATCCGGTCGCCAGCACCAGTTTATCCCAGTGGGTTTCATGTCCACCTGCGGTGCGCACCACCCGGGCGTCGCGATCGATGGCGACAATCTGCTGGGACAGGCGCAGCTCGATGCCGTTATCGGCAAAGAAATCCCCGGCCACCATCGACAGCGAGTCGGCGCTGCGTCCGGCAAAGTATTCCGACAGATGGACGCGGTCATAGGCGGCATAGCGCTCTTCACCGAAGACCACAATCTGGTATTGCTGATGCAAACCGCGGTTCACGCAGTCTTCAAGAAAATGGTGGCCGACCATACCGTGCCCAACCACAATCAGAGTAGGTTTTGTCATCGCGTTTTGTCCTGCAACCTGCGGCTGCGTAGTGAATCGATCGAACAGCCAGTCCGCCTGGGCGGGTTCTGACGTAGCCAGTAAATCGGTGAGGGTGGCCGCGCTGCGACACTCCCCCATCAGCAGCACGCCTGCCAGCGTGCCGTTGCGAACCAGTAAGCGGCGGTAGTGGCGGGTCAGCGGATCCCAGCTGGTCCACACCGCATCATGTTGTTGCGCGGTCACCTCCCCGACGCTGAACAGCTCAACGCCGGTCACCTTCAGGCGCATGCCGTTTTGCATCGGGGTAAAGGGGGTGACGTTTTCCCCGGCCAGACGGGCGGCGAGGATCTCCGCCTGGGCCAGGCACGGGGCCACCAGCCCCCAGGTCTGGCCGTCAATTTCGCAGCACTCGCCGATGGCGCTGATGCCATCCAGGGCGGTGCGCATCTGGTCATCCACCAGAATGCCGCGCCCGCACGGCACGCCGCCTGCCTGCGCCAGGGTGATGTTGGGCGTCACGCCGGTCGCCAGCACCACCCGCGTGGCGGCCAGAGTGCGTCCGCTGCTGAGGGTGACGCTGTCGGCAGCAATCGCCGTCAGGCCGCCGTTCAGCTCGCAGCCGATGCCCCGCTCGCTCAGCGCCTGCTCCAGCAGCAGACCGGCCTGCCGATCCAGCTGCTGCTCCATCAGCCAGGGGCCACGATGCACTAAAGTGACATTGTCACCTCTCAACCGTAACGCCGCAGCGGCTTCCACGCCGAGCACCCCGCCCCCCAGCACTACCGCCGGGCCGGGGGTCGCCAGAATGGCATTGACGTCATCGAGGGTGCGGAAGGTAAAGACGTGCGGCAGGCCCACTCCGGGGATCGGCGGCGCAAAGGGCTGGGATCCGGTGGCGAACACCAGCTCATCCCACCCCATCAGACGTTTATCGGTGCGCAACATCCGCGCCGCGCCCTCCACCGCCAGCACCCGCTCGCCGCAGAGCACCGTGACGCCGCGCGCACGATACCAGGCGTCATCGTGCAGCTGCGTGGCGGCGGCCTGTTTCTCGCCGCCTAGTACCGGGGAGAGCTGTATGCGGTTGTAGGCCGGTGCCTGCTCGTCACCGATGACGGTGATGACGAAGCGCCCGGGCGCACGGTCGGTCAACGACTCAATCAGCCGCGTTGCCGCCATACCGTTTCCAATGATGACCAGGCGCATAGTGGCGCTCCTCAGGCCGCTTTCGGCTGTTTTTCGTAGAGGAAATGGAGGATCTGCTGACGCATATGGTGATAGCGGCCATCCTCCGCCAGCTGCACCCGATTACGCGGACGCGGCAGGTCAACGCGCAAAATCTCCCCCACCGTCGCCGCCGGGCCGTTGGTCATCATCAGGACCCGATCCGAGAGCAGCACCGCCTCGTCAACGTCGTGGGTGATCAACACGATGGTGGTGTTCAGCTCCTGCTGAATTTTCATCACCGAATCCTGCAGATGGGCGCGGGTCAGCGCATCCAGTGCGCCAAACGGCTCGTCCATCAGCAGCACTTTCGGCTTCATCGCCAGGGCGCGGGCAATGCCGACCCGCTGCTTCATCCCGCCGGAGATCTCCCCCGGACGTTTGTGAATGGCGTGCCCCATCTGGACCCGATCGAGGTTATGTTCGATCCACTCCCGGCGCTCGGCCTTGCTCATGCTGCGGCGGAACACCTGATCCACCGCCAGGGCCACGTTGTCGAAGCAGGTGAGCCAGGGCAGCAGGGAGTGGTTCTGGAACACCACCGCCCGCTCCGGGCCCGGCCCGGCGATCTCGCGGTTGTCGCAGATCAGCCCGCCTTCGGTGGGCAAGGTGATACCGGCGATCAGGTTCAGCAGCGTCGATTTACCGCAGCCGGAGTGGCCGATCAGGCTGACGGTCTCGCCCTCGTGAATATCAAAAGAGACGTTTTGCAGCGCCAAAAACTCGCCGCTGGCGGTGGAAAAACGCTGGCTGACGGCCTGGACCTGAATTAATGGTTTCATGTGCGCTCCTTATTTTTCCTGCCAGCTGAAACGACGGGCGATCAGCATCAACCCCTGCTCCAGCAGCAAACCCACCACGCCGATAATGACGATGGCGATGAGAATGTTTTCGACGTTGAGGTTGTTCCACTCGTTCCAGATCCAGAAGCCGATCCCCAGGCCCCCGGTGAGCATCTCGGCGGCGACAATCACCAGCCAGGCGATGCCGATGGAGAGGCGGACCCCGGTCAGGACCGCAGGCAGCACGGCGGGAAACAGAATGCGGCGCATTACCGTCCACTCGGAGAGTTGCAGCACCCGCGCCACGTTGAGGTAATCCTCGGGAATGCGGCGCACCCCTTCGGCGGTGTTGATGACCATCGGCCAGATGGAGCAGATGAAAATGGTCCAGCTGGAGGCAGGCTCCGCCTTCTGGAACAGCAGCAGGCCAATCGGCAGCCAGGCCAGGGGGCTGACCGGGCGCAGCAGCGCGATCAGCGGGTTAAACATGCGCGCCAGAAAGGTAAAGCGACCGATCATAAAGCCCAGCGGGATCCCCACCAGCGCCGCCAGGCCAAAGCCAATGGCTACGCGCTGCAGCGAGGCCAGCACGTTCCAGCCCACCCCCATGTCGTTCGGGCCGTCGCGGTAGAACGGGTCGGCAAACAGGGTGATGGCCGAATCCAGGGTGCTGAGCGGCGTCGGGAAGCCTTTGCTGTTGATGGCCGCCAGCTGCCAGGCGATGACCAGCAGCGCGAGGCCGAGCAGGGCCGGAATAAGACGTTGCAACAGGTCGTTGAACCGGCGGGCAAACGCGGGTGAGCGGCGGCGCACCTGCATCGGCGGCAGGGCAATTACTTCCCCGCTGACCGGCGCGGCGGGTGCCGCTTTGGTGTTAACTTTTTTCATATCAGGCCCCTGTACGGTGAATGGCGAAACGGTTGGCGTAACCCTGCGGATCGGTGCCGTTCCAGACGGTGCCGTCCATCAGGGTGCTGCTGCGCAGCGGTGACGATGGCGCGCGAATACCGCCCACCGCCGTGGCGGCGTCCTGCCAGACGTCGGTGCGGTTGATGCGTTGAGCGATGGCGGCGTAGTCCGGGTCGGTTTTCAGCAACCCCCAGCGACGGAACTGGGTTAAGAACCACATCCCGTCGGAGTGCCACGGGTAGCTGACCGCTCCGTCCTCAAAGAAGCGGATCGGATGAGCGTCCTGCCAGCGTTGCCCCACCCCGTTGTCGTACTCGCCGAGCATGCGTCCGGTGAGGTACTGCTCTTTGGTGTTAAGCCAGGCGCGCCGGGCCAGCAGTCGGGCGGTCTCTTCTTTATTTTGCGGCGAAGCATCGATCCAACGCTGGGCCTCCAGCAATGCGCTGACCAGCGCCCGGGCGGTGTTGGGGTGGGCTTCAACCCACTCCCGGCGGGTGCCGAGGATCTTTTCCGGGTGTTCCGGCCAGATGGACTGGGAGGTGGCGGCGGTAAAGCCGATGCGATCGTTGATGGCGCGGGCGTTCCACGGTTCGCCGACGCAGAAGCCGACCATGTTGCCGATGCGCATGTTCATCACCATCTGCGGCGGCGGCACCACTACGGTGCGCACGTCGTCAAAGGGGTTAATGCCCGCGCTGGCCAGCCAGTAGTAGAGCCACATGGCGTGGGTGCCGGTGGGAAAGGTGTGGGCGAAGGTGTAGCTGCCCGGCGCCTGTTGGCCGATCAGCTTCTTCAGCCCCTCGACGTCACGCACGCCCTGCTGGGCCAGATCGCTCGACAGGGTGATCGCCTGTCCGTTCTGGTTGAGGGTCATCAGGTTAGCCATTGGCTTGGGCTTACCGGCGATGCCCAGCTCCAGGCCGTACAGCAGGCCATAGAGAATGTGCGCGGCATCCAGCTCTCCGGCCACCAGCTTGTCGCGCACCGCCGCCCAGCTGGCCTCTTTGGTGGGCACCAGGGTGAAGCCGTATTTTTTATCGAAGCCCTTATACGCCGCGATCGCCAGCGGCGCGCAGTCAGTGAGCGGGATGAAACCTACGCGCACCGTCTCGAGTTCCGGTTTATCGGAGCCTGCTGCCCATGCGGCCTGCATCACGCCCGGCAACATCAGCGCCCCGCCTGCCAGCGCGCTGGCCTGTAAAAAACGCCGCCTTGTCCATTCCACCATGCTCACTCCTGAAAAAAAGCCAAAAAAAAGCGCCCGGCAGTGCCGAAGCACTGCAGGACGCCTTTATCCTGAAGACCGTCGCACCGCCGTTGGCGCGTGGTCTCAAATTGTGAATTAGCTAATGCAAAGGGGATGCCAGCTTTTAAAGCCCTGGTTTACGGGCCTTTTCTGCCAACCCGCAGCCAGAACGCACCTCAACCATGCACAGGTTGCCCGTCTGAGGTGCAGCTACTGCTGCCAGAGTGCCTTGACGGTGAGCAGCGCCCGGGCGATATCCACCATCCGCTGGTTCTTGTCCATCGCCATTTTGCGCAGCTGACACCAGGCCTGCTCCTCGCTCATCTGCTGATGGGTCATCAGTACGCTTTTGGCTTTATCGATCACCTTGCGCTCCTCAAGGGTGTCGCGCATCGAGGCCAGCTGGCGGGAGAGCTGTTCGATCTCCCGCGCCTGCTGGCGCACCAGCGGCAGGAGCGGCTTTTGCGGATAGAGGGCCAGCGGCTCTTCTGAGGATGGCTCCTCCGGCAGGTCGTCGTCGGCCCGGCCAATCAGCGCCTCCACCGCCAGCATCAGATCGGCAATTTGCATCTCTTCCAGGGCGCGCAGGTGTTCGAGACGTTCGGTTTGCAGCGAGAACCAGTGCAGCGCCAGCACGCCTTTATCCGCTGCGGGCTGGCGGGTGCAGGCCAGCCGCCGCAGCTGTTCGGTTTCGGCTCCCGGCACGCTGAGGGTGAAATGGTCGTGCACGCTGGCGGGGGTCAGGGAGAGAAAGACCTCGAAGCAGGCCTGCTGCCCGTCGATGCGGTCCACCAGGGTCTGGCGCATCTCATCGCTGAAAAAGCCCTGGGTAAAGCCGATCGCCCCCAGCGCCCGCTCCTGGCCGACCAGCTCTTTACCCTGCATCAGGCTATAAAGTGCAACAAACCTGCCGGCGAGTTGCGGATCGTCAATGCTGTCGTTGAGCTGGGGTACGATACTGAGCAGGTTGCGCAGGGTGCGACTGTAGCGCTCCATCGCCACGTCGGCGGGCAGCGTACAGGCGGTGATGACCTCGCGTAATGCGGGCAGCTGTTCCAGGCTCTGCAGGGCGTTCGCCACCCGCTCGCTAAGGGCGCCGCTGGCCATCAGCGGCGTGCCGAGCGCGTGGTGCAGCGCCTGGAGATGTTCGTCCACCAGCGCGCGGCTGGCTTTACATTCGAGGGCATACAGCGTGCCCCGGGAGCAGAGCCAGATGTTGGAAGCCCCGCGCTCGCACTGTAGCATGTGCGCAAGATGACTGATTCGGCTGACAAGCGTGCCCAGCTGCGCCAGTTTGCACAGCTGTTGTTTACGCATCAGCCTGGCGTGCTGAAACCATTCGGTGGCGCCGGTGATGTTCGTCATGCTTTCTCTCCCGGGTCAGTGTTTGACAGAGAGAAGCAATTTTCATGCCTTTTATACTTTTCAGGAGTCAAGATGCAGAAGATCGTGATTGTCGCCAACGGCGCGGCCTATGGCAGTGAATCCTTGTTTAACAGCCTGCGGCTGGCGATTGCCTTGCGCGAGCAGGAGAGCGAGCTAGATCTGCGCCTGTTTTTGATGTCCGACGCGGTGACCGCCGGGCTGCGCGGCCAGAAGCCTGCCGAGGGCTATAACATTCAGCAGATGCTGGAGATCCTCACCGCACAAAACGTGCCGGTGAAGCTGTGCAAGACCTGCACCGACGGCCGCGGTATCAGCGCCCTGCCGCTGATTGAGGGGGTGGAAATCGGCACTCTGGTGGAGCTGGCGCAGTGGACGCTATCCGCAGATAAACTATTAACTTTCTAATAATGATTTAACTAAAATATTTTTTTCTTATGAGCGCGGTTCCAGCATCAAGTTTGCCTGCCCGATGCCGATAGGCTTCTTACAACAACACAGCAGGTATTACATTTATGTTCAGGTCAATTCGCGCTCGTATTATTGCGGCGACGGTCGGATGTCTGATCGCCGCACTCCTTCTGAACACCGTGATTAATTTCCAGGTCACGCGTCAGGACAATCAACAGTCGCAACGCGACATGCTGGCCAGCACCAGCGCCAGCCACAGCCTGGCGATTGGTGACTGGGTCAACAGCAAAACCGCGGTAATCAACTCCCTGCAGAACGTCGCCCTGAGCGACGATCCGGTGCCGATGTTCAAACAGCTGGCGCAGGCGGGCGGGTTTATTAACGTCTATGTGGGTTATGCCAGCAAAACCGCGAAGTTCTCCAATCCTGACGGCGTACCTGCCGACTATGATCCCACCATACGTCCCTGGTATCAGCAGGCGGTGAAAGAAGATCGTGCCATCGTCACCGCGCCTTATGTCGATACCGGCACCAAAAAGCTGGTGGTCACTTTTGCGGTGCCGGTGAAAGAGAACGGCGAGCTGAAAGGGGTGCTGGCGGGTGACGTAGCGATGGACAGCGTGATCGCCAACGTGCGCGGTATTCGTCCGACCCCGGCCAGCAGCGGGCTGTTGATTGACAGCGACGGGACGGTGATCGCCGCCAACGACCCTGCCCTGACCCTGAAAGCCTTTACCGATGTCATCAGCGGCGTCGATCTGAATGTCCTCAAGAGCGGCAAGAACGCCGAAGGCCAGGTCAACGACGCGACCAAAACCTTTGCCGCCACCCCGATTGCCGGCACCCAGTGGCAGCTGATTGTCGCCCTCGACAGCAATGATGCCACCTCCGGGATGCGCACCCTGCTGAAGGCCTCCTCCCTGTCGCTGGTGATCCTGGTTCTGCTCAGCGCCGTCGTGGTTCACTTCGTGATTGCCCGTCTGCTTAAACGCCTGTCGGATATTCGCGATGCGATGCACGCCATCGCCAACGGCACCAACGATCTCTCTCAGCGTCTGCCGGAGAAAGGCGAGGATGAGGTAGCGCAGATCGCCCATGCCTTTAACGCCTTCAGCGACAAACTCTCCGTGGTAATGGTACAGCTGCGCGACGCCAGCGCCTCGGTGAAAAACGCCGCCCAGGAGATCGCCGCCGGTAACCAGGATCTCTCTGGCCGCACCGAGCGGGCCGCCTCCAGCCTGCGCGAAACCGCCAGCGCCGTGGAGCAGATCACTGCCTCCGTCGCCCAGTCGACCGAATCGGCCGCCATCGCCAACGAGCAGGCGGGCAAAGCCTCCGAGGCAGCAACCCGCGGCGGCAGCGTGGTCTCCCAGGCGATCACCACCATGCAGTCCATCGAAGCCGCCTCGACTAAAATTGGCGATATCACCAGCGTGATCGACGGTATCGCCTTCCAGACCAATATCCTGGCATTGAATGCCTCGGTTGAAGCCGCGCGGGCAGGTGAACAGGGTCGTGGTTTTGCGGTGGTGGCAGGTGAAGTGCGTAATCTCGCCAGCCGCAGCGCCCAGGCGGCAAAAGAGATCAAAAGCCTGATCGACTCCACCACCGACAGCGTGGCGACCGGTTCACGCTATGTGCACCTGGCGGGACAGAGCATGGATGAGATTGTCACCAGCATCGGCAGTATGTCGGGGATCATGCGGGAGATCACCGTCGCTACCAGCGAGCAGATGAAAGGCATTCAGGAGATCAACCGGGCGGTGACGCATCTGGACAGCATGGTGCAGCAGAACGCCGAACTGGTGGTGCAGTCGGCCGCCGCGGCAAGCGCCCTGCAGGGTCAGGCAGGCGAGCTGGCTGAAACCGCCGGACATTTCCGCATTTAATGTTAATCCGCTGCCTGAAAGCGGTGTAAAGCGGTGTCCGCTGAAAGCTTTCAGGCATATTGTCATTTTTGTTTAAGGGTTATGCCATTTTTTGATCAAAATCAGCACCCCCGACCTTCCCCTTTGGTGTTATGCCATGAGTGAATTGTGAACAACATCACGCTCAGGATTGGCCGCAAGGAGAGCGTTGTTTTGAGATACGGGGTAAAAAATGGCACTGGTAAAAGCAAGTCTGAAGTTGTTTGGCGGGGATACGGTGGTGGTGCGCTGCTCGGAGCGCTGTCATATTCATCTGATGAGTAACAAAGCAGCACGCAAAACGCAGGCGGATATTCTGAGCGTGCAGAACAGGGACAGCGCCTGGCTCACGGTACCCTACACCGGCACCTGGGAGGTGCTCATCGACAGTCACAGCCAGTCGCTTGAGCACTCCATCAGCTACGTCGCCGCCTGATGAGCAATCGCCCGGTACGCTGCAAAGCCACCGGGCGTTTTTTCAGGCGAAGCTCGCATTCAGCGGGTTATCGGGCTGGGCGCCATCAAGCAAGGCCCGCACGCGCGACACCAGCTCATTCAGACAGTCATCCCGCATGCCCAGCCGCGTCAGCTCCTGATCGAGCGAGAACAGGTACTGCGCGTTAGTGCCGAGCGGGCCGCTGGCCGCCGCAATCAGCGGGGCAATCACCTGCGCCCGGGTATCGGCTTCAAACAGCGGATGGCGCGGATCCATAATGAACACCAGCGCATTGACGGTGCGTCCGTCATCGAGTTCCAGCTTGCACCAGCTCGGCATATAGCAGCCGGTGATCATCTCGCGCTTCCACAGCAGGGCCAGCTCCTCTTCCAGCGTGGTATCCGGCAGGCGATAGGCCACCCCGGTGGTGCGTCCGCCCTCTTTCAGTGCAAGCATGCGCCCCGGCTGGCAGGCGCTGCCGCGACCGGCGGTCAGGCGCAGACAGAAGGCGCGGTGCCAGCCCGGCAGGGTTCCGGTTGCCGATTCGACAAACTCCAGCGCCGGGTTCCACATCAGCGAGCCGTAGCCGAAGAGCCACACCGGACCGTTGTCGGGACGGCAGGCAAGCGTTGCTGCCAGCGATGCCGCCCGTTGTTCGGCTGACCACAGAAGCGATTCTTCAATCGCACCAAAGGCCGTTTTACAGTCGGCCTTCATAAGAAAATCACGCGTTAACATAATGCACCTCCGCCACTGCCTGCTTCCCTGCCCACACTTTTATGAACCTTCCAAGTCTTTTTACTGCTCAATTAGAAAGCAGTACCGTGACGATATGCAATAATTTTGCCGGGTGCAACAGATGGACAGCGCAACCGCCTTAAAAGTCAAAGCGCAGGGTGCAAACTATTAAGCACAGGCAATCAGGCAGGCGCTATTTCTTCTTGTGCCACTTGTCATCATCGCCCTTCTCATAGTCATTCTTCACTGCCGCCCAGGCCACGCGGTGCGCGGTCTCCTCCCGACTGGCATCGCCCCGGCGGTCCTCTTCATCCTTGTATTGATCCCAGGCGCTGTTGAAAGCTTCTTTATAAATATCCTGCGCGTGGGCCGGCAGCACGTGCTGAACATTGTCCGGTAAATCAGTTTTCGATTTGTATGGCATATCAACCCCCTATTTTTAATCAATTAATAAGTGTGGTAGACAATGCCGGAGGCTTCCAGTCAAATTAATAATCGGATAATGATTTTATTTAATTTACTGTTATTAAGGATATATTTAACAGAAATATCTTATTATGTCGTTTTCGACTTAAAATCTCCTCAAACCGTAAAATTAAGTAAAATACAATCAGTAACCTGCGGCAATCTGTTAATTTAACGTCCTCTTTTTCTATCTATAATGACAAGCACCTGCAACTCTGGAGAACTACATGACAACCGCACACGAGACGGTGAAAACCCGTCATAAGGAGACCTCTCTCATTTTCCCGGTGCTGGCACTGGCCGTGCTGCTCTTCTGGGGAAGTAGCCAGTCACTGCCAGTGGTTATCGGGATTAATGTCCTGGCACTTGTTGGTATTCTCAGCAGCGCCTTCAGCGTTGTTCGCCATGCCGACGTGCTGGCCCACCGCCTGGGAGAGCCCTACGGCTCGCTGATTTTAAGTCTTTCCGTCGTTATTCTCGAAGTGAGCCTTATTTCCGCACTGATGGCGACCGGTGATGCGGCTCCCACCCTGATGCGTGATACGCTCTACTCCATTATTATGATTGTGACCGGGGGGCTGGTCGGCTTCTCACTGCTGCTGGGCGGACGCAAATTCGCCACCCAGTACATGAATCTGTTTGGTATTAAGCAGTATCTGATCGCCCTCTTCCCGCTGGCGATTATCGTGCTGGTATTCCCGATGGCGCTGCCGGGCGCTAACTTCACTACCGGCCAGGCCCTGCTGGTGGCGCTGATTTCTGCGGCCATGTACGGCGTTTTCCTTCTCATTCAGACCAAAACGCACCAGAGCCTGTTCGTGTATGAGCACGAAGACGAGAGCGACGACGACGATCCGCACCACGGCAAGCCGTCCGCGCACAGCAGCCTGTGGCATACCGTCTGGCTGATCGTGCATCTGATTGCGGTTATCGCGGTCACCAAAATGAATGCGAACCCGCTCGAAACGCTGCTGACCGAGCTGAACGCGCCGGTAGCCTTTACCGGCTTCCTGGTGGCGCTGTTAATCCTCTCCCCGGAAGGGCTGGGAGCGCTGCGTGCGGTGCTGAACAATCAGGTGCAGCGCGCGATGAACCTGTTCTTTGGGTCGGTACTGGCGACCATCTCCCTGACGGTTCCGGTGGTGACGCTGATTGCCTTCATCACCGGCAATGACCTGGTGTTTAGCCTGGGGGCACCGGAGATGATTGTGATGGTGGCGTCGCTGTTGCTGTGCCAGATTTCGTTTTCAACCGGGCGCACCAATGTGCTCAACGGCGCGGCGCATATGGCGTTGTTTGCAGCCTATCTGATGACGATATTTGCGTGATGCGGTAATGCCGGGTGGCGGCTACGTCTTACCCGGCCTACAACTGAACCCGTAGGCCCGCGCAAGCGCAGCGCCGCCGGGCATAAAAAAACCCGCCGAAGCGGGTTTTTTTATTTTCTGGCTTAGTTGCTGGTATCCAGCTCTTCAAAGTTCTTAACCAGGTCGTCAATCGCTTTGATCTGTTTCAGGAACGGCTCCAGCTTATCCAGCGGCAGTGCGGATGGGCCGTCGCATTTCGCGTTGGCTGGATCCGGGTGCGCTTCGATAAACAGACCCGCCAGACCGGTTGCCATACCGGCGCGCGCCAGTTCGGTCACCTGTGCACGACGGCCACCGGAGGCGGCGCCAAACGGGTCGCGGCACTGCAGAGCGTGGGTTACGTCGAAGATCACCGGCGACTGGTTAGAGACGTTCTTCATCACGCTGAAGCCCAGCATGTCGACCACCAGGTTGTCATAACCGAAGTTAGCGCCACGGTCGCACAGGATCACCTGATCGTTACCGCCTTCGATAAACTTGTCGACGATGTTCCCCATCTGGCCAGGGCTTACGAACTGCGGTTTTTTCACGTTGATGACCGCGCCGGTTTTCGCCATCGCTTCAACCAGGTCGGTCTGACGGGCGAGGAACGCCGGCAGCTGGATCACGTCAACAACGTCAGCCACAGGCTGCGCCTGGCTGGCTTCATGCACGTCGGTGATCACTTTCACGCCAAAAGTCTGCTTCAGCTCCTGGAAAATCTTCATCCCCTCTTCCAGGCCGGGGCCACGGTAAGAGTGAATAGAGGAGCGGTTGGCTTTGTCAAAAGAGGCTTTGAACACATACGGGATACCCAGCTTCTGGGTCACGGTCACGTAATGTTCGCAGATACGCATCGCGAGATCGCGGGATTCCAGAACGTTCATGCCGCCGAACAGCACGAACGGCAGGTCGTTCGCCACGTTGATATCGCCAATGCTAACCACTTTTTGTTTCATAGGATCGCCTTATTCAGGGTGAATCGGAGTTAAGATTAATGCAGTGTAATCTGTTTATGCGCGATGGAATTAATCTGCGCGCGGATCATCTCGCTGATCGGATCTTCCGGGCACTGCTCAACGAAATAACTCAAATCCGTCAGCGCGACGTGGTCGCACTCGAGCTGGACGTAGATCAGACCGCGATCGCGGATCTCATACGGGTCTTCCGGGTTAAACTGCAACAGCACCTCGCTGGCACGCAGCGCCAGCTCCATCTGCCGCTCTTCCATCAGCGCCGATTTTAAGGTGTCCAGCAGCTTGCGCACCACTTCAGCGTTATCCGCTTCGTCCAGATCTTCATTGTACAGCTCGGCCATCGGGCTGATATTGCCCTTCAGCCAGACGTCCAGCGTGTGATCGTCAAGGGTGTCGCCGTTGAACGGGTTAATTAACCACATTTCACCGTCCAGCCACTCGGCGCGCAGCAGCATCTGCGTCGGGAAGATGACCGGCACCAGCGGGATATCCAGGCGGTGCGCCACCCATAATAAAATGGCCCCCAGGGAGACAGCGCTACCCTGACGGTTTTTCAGTACCTGATCGAGCCACAGCGCATCGGAGAGGCGATACACGCCACGCGTGTCGCTAAAGCCCCATTCGCCGTAGAACAGCTCAATCAGTTTCTCCAGTTGCCAGTCCTGCGGGCGCGCCTGACTTATCTCTTCACGCGCCAGACTCACCAGATTCTCCAGCTCGTCGTAGACGTATTGTGAAATGAAATCATCACGGATCATCTCTGATACTTTGATCATTCCATCGCACAACGGCACTTTGTTAAATTCGAAATCGGCCAAGGACTCCATGACTTACCCCAGTAACGGTATTCTTGTGGTGGCGAGTTTAATGATGATGTACAGCACCACCAGCCCCAGCAGAAAGGCGATAAACCCCACCTGCTGGCTGCGCGGACGATGACGTCCCAGCGCAATAAAACCCAAAACGATGTAGATGATAACGCCAAACAGCTTCTCAGTCAGCCATGCGCCGTCATCGGTGAACGGCAGATAGCCAGTCACCCACATCAGCCCCGCGCCCGACACAAAGAGTACGGTGTCGATGCAGTGCGGCAGCACCCGCACCCAGCGGGCGTTAATCAGCTGATTATTGCTGTAACGCCACCAGTAACGCAGCGCGAAAAAGCTGATGGTCAGGGTGACAGCGGTCAGATGCAGGGCGATCAGCACGGAGAAGCTATTCATGGCAGCTTGCCCACGGTCAGACGCTCATTGCCGCCATAATCGCGACAGGTTTCGACGCGTTTAAAACCGGCCTGCAGGAAGTGTGCCCGCACCGCTTCGCCCTGCGTCCAGCCGTGTTCCAGCAGAAGCCAGCCGCCGCTCACCAGATGCTGACGGGACTGAGTAATGATATGGCTGAGATCGGCCAGGCCATGATCGGCAGCGACCAGCGCGCTGCGCGGCTCGAAGCGCACATCGCCTTCAGCGAGATGCGGATCGGCTTCATCGATGTAGGGCGGGTTGCTGACGATGGTCTCAAACTGCCGATCGCCGAGGGCAGTGAACCAGCTGCTGTGCAGCACCGTGACGTTTGGCAGCGCCAGACGCGCAAGATTGCGCTGTGCCAGCGCCACCGCATCGGGCATGACATCCACGGCGGTGACCTGACAATCCGGGCGCTCACTGGCCAGCGCCAGAGCGATGGCCCCGGTGCCGGTGCCTAAATCCAGAATGCGCGCGGGCGTGGCGGGCAGTCTCGCCAGCGCCTGCTCCACCAGACACTCGGTGTCGGGACGGGGGATCAGGGTCGCCGCGGAGACATACAGCGGCAGCGACCAGAACTCACGCTCACCCACCAGGTGGGCCACAGGCTCGCCGGCCTTGCGGCGGGCCAGGAGGTCGTCAAGCTGAGCCTGCTGATCGGCAGTAAGCTGCGTTTCGCCAAAGGCGAGAATATACGTGCGTGCTTTGCCTGTCACATGCTCCAGCAGGATCTCCGCATCGCGACGGGGGCTCTCACCGCCCGCCAGCCCGCTAATCGCCTGCTGTAGCCAGTGCTGAAAATCCATTAATCCTGCTCTGCCAGCGCCGCCAGCTGATCGGCCTGGTACTCCTGCACGATAGGTTCGATCAGGGAATCCAGCTTGCCTTCCATGGTCTCATCCAGACGGTAGAGGGTCAGGTTGATGCGGTGATCGGTCACGCGGCCCTGCGGGAAGTTGTAGGTACGGTTGCGATCGCTGCGATCGCCGCTGCCCAGCAGGTTGCGACGGGTAGAGGCTTCGGCCTGCTGGCGTTTTGCCATCTCTGCCGCATGAATACGCGCCCCCAGCACCGACAGCGCTTTGGCTTTGTTTTTGTGCTGGGAACGTTCGTCCTGGCACTCAACCACAATGCCGGTTGGCAGGTGGGTAATACGGATCGCGGAATCGGTGGTGTTAACGTGCTGACCGCCGGCTCCGGAGGAGCGGAAGGTGTCGATACGCAGATCCGCCGGGTTGATGTCCGGCAGTTCGGCTTCCGGCAGCTCAGGCATCACCGCCACGGTGCAGGCGGAGGTGTGGATACGCCCCTGTGATTCGGTGGCCGGTACGCGCTGCACGCGATGACCGCCGGATTCAAACTTCAGGCGACCGTATACGCCGTCACCGCTGATTTTGGCGATGACCTCTTTATAGCCTCCATGTTCGCCTTCGTTGGCGCTCATGATCTCCACGCGCCAGCGGCGGGATTCGGCATAGCGGCTGTACATGCGGAACAGATCCCCGGCAAACAGGGCCGCTTCATCCCCGCCGGTTCCGGCGCGGACTTCGACAAAGGCGTTGCGTTCATCGTCCGGATCTTTCGGCAGCAGCAGCACCTGCAGCTGTTGCTCCATCTCTTCCGCGCGGACTTTGGCGTCCTGCAACTCTTCCTGCGCCATCTCGCGCATTTCCGGATCGTCGAGCATCATCTGCGCGGTTTCGATATCTTCCTGAACCTGTTGCCAGTCGGTAAAGCATTTTGAAACATCGCTTAATTGCGCGTATTCACGCGACAGGGCGCGAAAACGTTCCTGGTCGGCAATGGTTGCGGCATCGCCGAGCAGCGCCTGAACTTCTTCATGGCGCTCGTGCAATGCTTCCAGTTTGGCGACGATAGAGGGCTTCATAGGCGTAAGTGCACCTTATAATAATAAAATGGGTATGGCGCGCTATTCCAGCCCGAGGCTGTCGCGCAGAATGTTCAGGCGTTCGTCGTCCCCGTCACGGGCGGCCTGTTGAAGTGATTTGGTTGGGGCATGGATCAGGCGATTGGTCAGTTTCCATGCCAGTTCCTGCATGATGACCTGCGGATCGCCGCCCTGCTCGAGGGCCGCCATCGCTTTGGCAGTCAGTTCATTACGGACCTGTTCCGCCTGACCGCGGTACTCGCGAATGGTCTCGCTGACGCTTTGCGCGCGCAGCCAGGCCATAAATTCGCTGGTTTCCTGCTCAACGATCGTTTCCGCCTGCACCGCTGCCGCTTTACGCTGGGCAAGGTTGTGCGAAATGATGCTTTGCAGATCGTCCACGCTGTACAGATAGGCATTCGCCAGCTTGCCGACGTCGGGCTCGACATCGCGCGGAACGGCGATATCCACCAGCAGCATCGGCTGATTACGGCGGGACTTCAGGGCGCGCTCCACCATGCCTTTACCGATGATCGGCAGCGGGCTGGCGGTGGAGCTGATGATGATATCCGCTTCGCTCAGACGGGCGTCGATGTCGCTGAGGGCGATCACTTCTGCCCCCACTTCATCCGCCAGCACCTGAGCGCGTTCGCGGGTGCGGTTGGCAATCATCATCTTTTTAACTTTGTGTTCACGCAGATGGCGCGCCACCAGCTCGATGGTTTCGCCCGCGCCCACCAGCAGCACAGAGACCGTGGAGAGCGACTCAAAGATTTGCCGCGCCAGGGTACAGGCGGCGAAAGCAACCGAAACGGCACTGGCGCCAATGTCGGTTTCGGTTCGCACTCGCTTGGCGACGGAGAAGGATTTCTGGAACATGCGTTCCAGCTCGCTGGCCTTAAGGTGGCCTTTTTGCGAATCGGCAAAGGCTTTTTTCACCTGACCGAGGATCTGCGGCTCGCCCAACACCAGCGAATCGAGCCCGCTGGCCACGCGCATCAAATGGCTGACCGCATCGTTATCCTGATGCCAGTACAGGCTGTTGCGCAGCTCTTCTTCGTTCAGGTTGTGGTACTCGCATAACCAACGGACCAGCGCTTCGTGCAGGTTGTCCTGCTCTTCAACGCTGAGATAGAGCTCAGTACGGTTGCACGTTGACAACACCACGCCCCCCTGCACCATCGGCTGGGCAAGCAGACTGTCCAGCGCCTGGTCGAGCGTGTCCGGCGAAAACGTCACACGTTCTCGCAGTGATACCGGGGCTGTTTTGTGGTTAATACCGAGTGCTAAAAGGGTCATATGAGCGGGAGTAGTACCAGCGTTAATAAGGTTAGCAGGCCGCATCATACAGGATGCGCGAGATCAATAAAAGAGACTGCACCCTTTCGGAGTAATAGGTTATTAGTTGTTATTAACCGTTAATTTGATGATTTAGGACAACTTGAGCGTAGACGCTCCCGCTACCGGGCGCTAGCATTAAGAACTATAACTGCCACGTATCTCAAGGATTTGTCCTCATTATGACCAGACTGATTCGCCTGCTGCCCCTGGCCGCGCTGGTGCTGACCGCATGTTCCATTACGCCGCCTAAAGGGCCAGGTAAAAGCCCGGACTCACCGCAGTGGCGCCAGCATCAACAGGAAGTGCGCACATTAAGCCAATATCAGACCCGCGGCGCCTTTGCTTATCTGTCGGATCAGCAGAAGGTCTACGCCCGCTTCTTCTGGCAGCAAACCGGCCAGGATCGCTATCGCCTGCTGCTGCTGAACCCGCTTGGCAGCACGGAGATGGAGCTGATTGCCCAGCCTGGCAGCGCCCAGGTCACCGACAATAAAGGGCAGAAATATACCGGTACCGATGCCGAAGAGATGATCGGCAAGCTGACCGGGATGCCGATTCCGATCACCAGCCTGCGCCAGTGGATCCTCGGCCTGCCGGGCGACGCCACCGACTATAAGCTCGACGACCAGTATCGCCTGAGCGAGGTGAACTACAGCCAGAACGGCAAAACCTGGAAAGTGGTGTACGGCGGCTACGACAGCAACAGCAAACCGGCCCTGCCGTCCAGCCTGGAACTGACCGAAGGCAGCCAGCGCATCAAGCTGAAAATGGATAACTGGATTGTCAAATGATGACCCACTGGCCTTCGCCCGCAAAACTGAACCTGTTTTTATACATTACCGGCCAGCGTGCTGACGGGTATCACACCCTGCAGACGCTGTTTCAGTTTGTTGACTATGGCGACACGATTTCCATTGAACTGCGTCAGGACGGAGAAATCCGTCTGCTGACGCCAGTTGAAGGCGTGGCCGATGAGGATAACCTGATCGTGCGCGCCGCCCGTCTGCTGATGCGCGCCGCGCAACAATCCGGACGTCTGACTGCGGGCAGCGGCGCGGATATCAGCGTCGAGAAACGGCTGCCGATGGGCGGCGGACTCGGCGGCGGATCATCTAACGCCGCCACCGTGCTGGTGGTGCTCAACCACCTGTGGGGCTGCGATCTCACTGTGGATGAGCTGGCCGCGCTCGGGCTGACGCTCGGGGCCGACGTGCCGGTGTTTGTCCGCGGACATGCGGCCTTTGCTGAAGGGGTGGGCGAGATCCTCTCCCCGGCAGAACCTGCGGAAAAATGGTATCTGGTGGCCCACCCGGGAGTCAGCATTCCGACCCCGGTTATCTTTAAAGATCCGGACCTTCCGCGCGATACGCCAATAAGGTCAATAGAAACGTTATTAAACTGTGAATTCAGCAACGATTGCGAGGATATCGCAAGAAAACGTTTTCGCGAGGTTGATGTCGCGCTTTCCTGGCTGTTAGAATACGCGCCGTCGCGCCTGACTGGCACAGGGGCCTGTGTCTTTGCTGAATTTGATACGGAATCCGCTGCACGTCAGGTGCTCGAGCTGGCTCCAGAGTGGCTGCATGGTTTCGTAGCGCGTGGTATGAACATCTCCCCGCTGCAGCAGGCCATTCTGGCGCAATCTGAGTTTCGGTGACAACGTCACCCTGTTCCAGACGTTGCATCGCGCTCTTTAATACACCGCCTGGATAGCATTCGCCTGGCCCGCACAGTTTACGGCGAACTATCCACCACTGGACGCATGCCTGAGGTTCTTCTCGTGCCTGATATGAAGCTTTTTGCTGGTAACGCCACCCCGGAACTAGCACAACGTATTGCCAACCGCCTGTACACTTCTCTTGGCGACGCCGCCGTAGGTCGCTTTAGCGATGGCGAAGTCAGCGTACAAATTAACGAAAATGTACGCGGTGGTGATATTTTCATCATCCAGTCCACCTGTGCTCCAACTAACGATAACCTGATGGAACTGGTTGTCATGGTCGATGCCCTGCGCCGTGCTTCCGCTGGCCGTATCACTGCTGTTATTCCTTACTTTGGTTATGCCCGTCAGGACCGTCGCGTCCGTTCCGCACGTGTGCCAATTACCGCTAAAGTTGTTGCTGACTTCCTCTCCAGTGTTGGCGTTGACCGCGTTCTGACGGTTGACCTGCATGCCGAGCAGATCCAGGGCTTCTTCGACGTTCCGGTTGATAACGTATTCGGCAGCCCAATCCTGCTGGAAGACATGCTGCAGCTGAACCTGGACAACCCGATTGTGGTTTCTCCGGACATCGGCGGCGTGGTTCGCGCACGCGCTATCGCCAAACTGCTTAACGATACCGACATGGCGATCATCGACAAACGTCGTCCACGCGCTAACGTTTCTCAGGTGATGCATATCATCGGTGACGTCGCTGGCCGTGACTGCGTGCTGGTTGACGACATGATCGACACCGGCGGCACTCTGTGCAAAGCCGCCGAAGCGCTGAAAGAGCGTGGTGCAAAACGCGTATTCGCTTACGCAACTCACCCGATCTTCTCCGGCAATGCAGTGAACAACCTGCGCAACTCCGTTATTGATGAAGTTGTGGTGTGTGACACCATCCCACTGAGCGACGAAATCAAAGCGCTGCCAAACGTGCGTACTTTGACCCTGTCCGGGATGCTGGCCGAAGCGATTCGTCGTATCAGCAACGAAGAATCCATCTCTGCAATGTTCGAACACTAATCGGACGCAGTCTGAAAACCCGCTACGGCGGGTTTTTTTGTCTGTGGTATTTATTTGTATGATTAATGCCTCCTTCACCTGCCATTGATATGACAGATGATGCGCACATGGATGATGATTGTGAAAAACGCTTCCTCTCATGTTCTGCCCTTCCGCGCCCTCATCGACGCCTGCTGGAAAGAGAAATACACCCTGTCACGCTTTACCCGTGACCTGATTGCCGGGATCACCGTCGGTATCATTGCCATTCCGCTGGCGATGGCGCTGGCGATTGGCAGCGGCGTGGCACCGCAATACGGCCTGTACACCGCTGCCGTCGCCGGGATTGTCATCGCCCTGACCGGCGGGTCGCGCTTCAGCGTCTCCGGACCGACCGCCGCCTTTGTGGTGATCCTCTATCCGGTTTCCCAGCAGTTTGGCCTCGCCGGGTTGCTGGTGGCGACCCTGATGTCCGGGGTATTTTTGATTTTGTTCGGCCTGGCGCGTTTTGGCAGGCTGATTGAGTACATTCCACTTTCCGTGACCCTGGGCTTTACCTCCGGGATCGGCATCACCATCGGTACCATGCAGATCAAGGATTTCCTCGGCCTGCAGATGGCCCACGTGCCGGAGCATTACCTGCAAAAAGTGGGGGCGCTCATCATGGCGCTGCCGACAGCAAACCTGGGCGATGCGGCGATCGGCGTGGTAACGCTGGGCACGCTGATCCTCTGGCCACGACTGGGCATCCGCCTGCCGGGACATCTGCCCGCCCTGCTGCTGGGTTGTGCGGTGATGGGGGTGGTTAATCTGCTGGGCGGACACGTCGCCACCATCGGCTCGCAGTTCCACTATGTGCTGGCAGATGGCTCGCAGGGTAACGGTATCCCGCAGCTTCTGCCGCAGCTGGTGCTGCCGTGGGATATGCCCGGCTCCAGCTTTACCCTGAGCTGGGACTCTCTGCGCGCCCTGCTGCCTGCCGCCTTTTCGATGGCGATGCTGGGGGCGATTGAGTCCCTGCTCTGCGCGGTCGTACTGGACGGCATGACCGGCACCAAACACAAAGCCAACAGCGAGCTGGTCGGCCAGGGGCTGGGCAATATCATCGCGCCGTTCTTCGGCGGGATCACCGCCACCGCAGCCATCGCCCGCTCGGCGGCGAACGTGCGCGCCGGCGCAACCTCCCCGATCTCGGCGGTGATCCACTCGATACTGGTGATCCTCGCCCTGCTGGTGCTGGCTCCCCTGCTCTCGTGGCTGCCGCTGTCGGCGATGGCGGCCCTGCTGCTGATGGTGGCATGGAATATGAGCGAGGCGCATAAAGTGGTGAACCTGCTGCGCCGCGCGCCGAAGGACGACATCATCGTGATGCTTATCTGCATGTCGCTGACCGTGCTCTTTGACATGGTAATTGCGATAAGCGTCGGGATTGTACTGGCCTCGCTGCTGTTTATGCGCCGCATTGCCCGTATGACCCGCCTGGCGACGGTCAACGTGACGGTGCCTGACGACGTGCTGGTATTGCGGGTGATCGGCCCGCTGTTCTTTGCCGCCGCCGAGGGTCTGTTCAGCGATCTCGAGTCGCGCATCGCGGGGAAACGAATTGTGGTCCTGAAATGGGATGCGGTTCCGGTACTGGATGCGGGCGGGCTGGACGCTTTCCAGCGGTTTGTGCAACGCCTGCCGGAAGGCTGTGAACTGCGGGTGAGCAATCTCGAGTTCCAGCCCCTGCGCACCATGGCGCGCGCAGGGGTGCAACCCATTGCCGGTCGTCTGGCGTTCTATCCGAACCGCGAGGCAGCGTTAGCGGATCTGTGACATCCGCCGCTGCATCATGATGCCAATCGCCTGCTGGAGCCACTCAAGCACAGCAGGCGTCATCCAGGTGCCCTTCATCAGATGCGGCTCCTGCTGCATCGCCTGGCGGAATTTTTGCTGCGTCACTGGGTCAGTTCCGGCGTAAGACTGGAACAGCGCCAGCCAGTTTTCGGCCAGCTGTTGCGCGGCGTCGGATGCCGGATCTAACGCCTCCGACTGGGCCCGGTGCAGCTTCGCCACCAGCGGTGGCCACTCCATCATGCGATCAAAATAGTGCGCCCGGGTGAAGGCCATCTCCTCCGGCGTGAGATAGTTTTCCCAGATGATGAGCTTTGATTCGGCAAACGCCCGCGTAATGTAATCCGTCATCTCCGCCGTGATGCCCGTTTGTTCGCGCATCTGCGGCTCAACGCTGTGCATCTCGTTGAGACGGGTGAGAAACTCCGGTTTGCCCGCCGTATCCTGTTCGAGGCGAACCATCCAACGCGTAGCCAGATCCCTCGCCCGGGGATCGGAAACCGTAACGTCGTTCTCCAGCAGGTTTTTCACCTCCACAACCAGAGCGGCCCAGATATCCGCCAGCGCCTCCTTGTGTTGCGCAAACGGTAACTGCTGCAACTCGTCTTTGCTAAACCAGCGATCGTACATATTCATCAACTCCAGAGTCTGTAGCCAGGACTCCAGATCGAGATCCTCATGGGCATCGAGCCCGGTGCGCAACGCCACAAGCCGGTCGCGCAGCGTGGTGATGCTGCGCACCTGCTTGTCCAGCAGGTGAATTTGCGCCTCGAGCAGTTCCGATAGCGAGAGTGAATCTTTCTCCAGAAAGTCCCTGATTTCAGCAAGTTCCAGCCCTGCCTTTGCCAGCGCCTGAATCATATGCAGACGCTGAACATCGGCCAGATTGTAGAGCCGGTACCCTGCCGCGCTTCTGGCAGAAGGCAGCAACAACCCTGTTTGCTCATAATAGTGCAAGGTGCGCACGGTAATCCCGGCGCGTTTCGCCAGTTCCCCGACCTGAATTAACATAACGGCTCCTTCTTGTGCCAGTGGCGTCACTCTGGAGCCTTACGTTACGTTAGGGTCAATAGATGATGCAAAAAAAACGACTCCAGAGGGAGCCGTTTCGGTATTCATTGGGTTCGCACATTAACTGTGCTTATGCTGATCGCGACGGCAGCGCTTATCGTAGTGGCGCACCCACCAGTATCTGTCGCAGACCTGCTCATGACCGCTGACGCGGGCACCCGCCAGCCACAATACAGCACCCAGAAAGATGCTCAGCACCGCACCATGTGCAAAATATTGCGGCAGGTCAAGTTGCGGCAGCTGGTTTAAAATGGAATAACCGACGCCAACAACCATGACCACCAATCCCAACCCCATTAGCACGTTACCGAGTAACGAAGCGTTGCTGCGTTTCATATGTCACCTCCGGAACTTTTGGGTTGCAGGGAAATAATCTCCCTAATCCTTGTGTGTAAAGTATAGACAACACCCCTTTTGCTGATTGCGTGAGGGATCACATTTACGCACATCGGAGCAACAAAACTTTACAAATAAGCCTTTGAGTAGCATGAAATTCTAATGGTTCAGAGACGGAATTATTCTGATTCACCGTGACGGCGCGCAGAATTTTGTCAAGCGACGCGGCAGACAGTACACTACGCGCCAGACTTAGCACTTTCAGGAACCAAAACGTGACGATTAAACTGATTGTCGGCCTGGCCAACCCCGGCGCGGAATATGCGGCCACCCGCCACAATGCGGGCGCCTGGTATGTTGATCTGCTGGCCGAGCGGTTGCGCGCTCCCCTGCGCGAGGAACCGAAATTCTTCGGCTATACCTCACGCGTGAATCTGGCCGGAGCCGATGTGCGTCTGCTGGTGCCGACCACGTTTATGAACTTAAGCGGCAAAGCCGTTGCCGCGCTGGCGACCTTCTACCGTATTAACCCGGATGAGATCCTGGTGGCCCACGACGAGCTGGATCTGCCGCCGGGCGTAGCGAAATTCAAACTCGGCGGCGGTCACGGCGGGCATAACGGCTTAAAAGACATCATCAGCAAACTGGGCAATAACCCCAATTTTCACCGTTTGCGCGTCGGTATTGGTCATCCGGGCGATAAAAACAAAGTTGTCGGCTTTGTCCTCGGTAAACCCCCGGCTTCAGAACAGAAGCTGATCGACGAGGCGGTAGACGAAGCGGTGCGTTGTACCGAAATCTGGCTGCAGGATGGCTTAACCAAGGCCACCAACCGTCTGCACGCTTTCAAAGCGCAATAACCGGCGCGAGACGCCTTTTTTGCCCCGCAGGCTGCGGGTTACGTGTATAATAGGCAAAGTTATTTACTTTTCTTCGACTCGTTAATGTTAACGTGTTGAATATCAAGATATTAAGGTGATTCAGAAATGGGATTCAAATGCGGTATCGTTGGTCTGCCTAACGTTGGCAAATCCACCCTGTTTAACGCGCTGACTAAAGCGGGCATCGAAGCAGCTAACTTCCCGTTCTGCACCATCGAGCCAAACACCGGTGTCGTGCCAATGCCCGATCCGCGTCTGGACCAGCTGGCTGAGATCGTTAAGCCGCAGCGCATTCTGCCAACCACCATGGAGTTCGTGGACATCGCTGGTCTGGTTAAAGGCGCATCCAAAGGTGAAGGCCTGGGCAACCAGTTCCTGACCAACATCCGTGAAACCGAAGCCATCGGTCATGTGGTGCGTTGCTTTGAAAACGACAACATCATCCACGTGAACAATAAAGTGGATCCAGCTGACGATATCGAAGTCATCAACACCGAGCTGGCGCTGTCTGACCTCGACACCTGCGAGCGCGCCCTGCACCGCGTGCAGAAGAAAGCCAAAGGCGGCGACAAAGACGCGAAAGCGGAACAGGCTGCGCTGGAAAAATGTCTGCCACAGCTGGAAAACGCCGGCATGCTGCGCGCGCTGAAAAACCTGACCGAAGAAGACAAAGCGGCGATCAAATACCTGAGCTTCCTGACCCTGAAGCCAACCATGTACATCGCTAACGTCAATGAAGACGGTTTCGAAAACAACCCATACCTCGACAAAGTGCGCGAAATCGCGGCGGCCGAAGGCTCTGTGGTTGTGGCTGTCTGTGCTGCGGTGGAATCTGATATCGCCGAGCTGGACGATGCCGACCGTGAAGAGTTCATGGCCGAGCTGGGTCTGGAAGAGCCAGGTCTGAACCGTGTGATCCGCGCCGGTTACGAACTGCTGAACCTGCAAACCTACTTCACCGCTGGCGTGAAAGAAGTGCGTGCATGGACTATCCCTGTTGGCGCGACCGCTCCTCAGGCTGCGGGTAAGATCCACACCGACTTCGAGAAGGGCTTTATCCGTGCGCAGACAATCGCGTTTGAAGACTTCATCACCTATAAGGGTGAGCAAGGCGCGAAAGAAGCCGGCAAGATGCGTGCTGAAGGGAAAGATTACATCGTTAAAGATGGCGATGTGATGAACTTCCTGTTTAACGTTTAAGGTTAAACTACCCCACTTAAAATCCACGCCAATGCGTGGATTTTTTTTGATTAAGGAACATCAGATTATTAATTTCCCGCTAAAAACACCTCAACGCCGAACGCTGGCAGCGGGTAGTGGTACCCGTTAAGCACGTCGCCATTCAGTAACGGTTTCAGCGCCCGGCTTTCTTCCGTCAGATCCAGCGTAACGGCCTGGTCACCATAGTTCTGCACGAAAATGTAGGTCCTCTCCCCGCTTTGTCTTGCCGTGGCGACCACCCCCTCCGGCAGCTGCATCGCCGTGCTGGCGGTCACGCCATGTTGATACGCAATCATCTGGTAAAAATCCTGCAGGAAATCGCTTCCGGTTCTTGCCGCCAGATAATACGCCTGCCCTTTGCCCCAGGCATTACGGGTTACCGCGGGCCTTCCGGCGTAGAAATCATCCTGATAAACACCAAGTACCTCTGCCGTTTCCGCGTGAATAAGATCGCAGAGTTCCCGACATTCGTACCCATGCTCCGGACTGCTCCACCCTGATGACGTCATGCTGATATGATTGGTTTCGCCATCGTACAGAGCGTCGATCTCTTCCGACCAGATACCCAATACGTCGCGCAACGGTCCCGGGAAACCGGTTGTGAAGCACAGGTCATCCGGATTGACGATCCCCGTCCAGTAGGTCGCAATAAAAATGCCTCCTGCCGCGACAAACTGATTGACCCGTTCGGCAAAGGCTTCATCCACCATATAGAGCATCGGGGCGATGATGACCTGGTAGGCGCTGAGATCTGACTGCTGAGACACGATATCCACCGGGATACTCTGGTGCCAGAGCGCCTGATAATGCTTCTGCACTGTCTCTTCAAACTTGATGCCACAATTACGGGGCCCGGCAGCGTCGTTTACCGCCCAGCGATTGTCCCAGTTATAGACTATCGCCACTTCAGCCTGGTAATCCGCTCCCGCCGCAGGTGCCAGTTTTTCCAGGGCTGCACCGACCTGCTTTACGTCCTGCCCAACGCGGGTATTGAGATGACCGACATGATCCACAACCGCGCCGTGTAATTTTTCAACCGATCCCCGGCTTTTTCGCCACTGAAAATACTGCACCGAGTCAGACCCATGGGCCAACGCCTGCAGAGCCGAAAGCAGGTGCATTCCCGGCCGTTTTAACTTGCTGACCGCCTGCCAGTTGGTGGTGCCGGGGGTGGACTCCATCAGCAGGAACGGCAGACCCGGTTTCAGGCTTCGCATCAGGTCAAACGTAAAGGCCGTGTACGCGGCGACCTCCTGCTGCTGTCGGGGTTTATGCCACTCCGGGTAACTGTCCCAGGAGATAAAATCCACCTCCTGCGCCAGACGCCAGTAATCGTAATCGCTGAATACGCCATGGAAGTTAGTGGTTGCGGGCAACGCAGGATTAAAGGCTTTCACCGCCTGTATTTCATGGCGGCAAAAGAGCGCGACCTGCTCGCTCACAAAACGTCGCCAGTCGAGATTCAGCCCATGAACGGACTGTTCACCCAGCGGCCCCGGCGAATGGATCTGGCTCCAGCTTGAATATTCGTGACTCCAGAATGCACTCCACCAGCGCTCGTTCAGGTTCTTTAAGGTCTGGTACTTCTGCTTCAGCCAGTCGCGGAAGGCCTGCTGGCAAATATCACAGTGGCACTCGCCGCCATACTCATTAGAGATATGCCAGGCCAGAACTGCCGGGTGGTTCGCATAGCGTCTGGCAAGCTGCTGATTAATATTCCCTGTCAGCCGTAAATATTCCGGGGAAGAAACACAATGATTATGCCGCTCTCCATGCAGGTTCCTGGTCTGGTCTTTATTGGTCCGCAATACCTCCGGGTAATTTTCTGATACCCATGCCGGCCTTGCCCCACTCGGAGTTGCCAGAAAAACAAAAATCCCGTTGGCATACAGTCTGTCCAGAACCGCATCCAGCCACTCAAACTGGTATTCACCTTCGGCGGGCTCCAGTGTAGACCAGCTGAATATCCCCACCGACATCACGTTGCATTTCGTCTCTTTCATCAGGGCAATATCTTTCTCAAGAATATCGGGCTGACTGAGCCACTGGTCAGGATTATAATCCGCACCGTGTAAGAAATTGAGTTGCGTAAATAACTTGCTCATAACCACCTCCCTTATGCTAAAGATTCTCTCTCTTGAGAAAGAGCAATAACTTTGTCTTTTTTGTTCCTCAGAGAGAACACCGAGAACAGCGTAAAGAGTCCTGAAATAACGCCAAGAATGATATAAGTATTGGCAAACCCAATGGTGTCATATAAATGGCCGACCACCGGGGAGTAGATCGTCGTGGCGATGGACGCCGCAAACAGCACCAGTAAATAGATCGTGGATGATAATTTATGGTCAAAATTCTGCGCAATAAACTTAAAGACAGAGATCAGGATTAAAGGTTTTTCAATGGCGTGCATCATCTTCACCGCAGCGATCCATACCGGACCCAGCGGAACCGCAGAGCCCAGAATACGCACCGACATAATGGTTCCGGCAATCACCAGCGCCCACTTCGCGCCGACACGGTTAACAAACCACGGCATCAGCCCAAGGAATAAGGTCTCGCCGCACACCTGAATCGACGCCAGGGTGCCGTACCATTTATTCCCTTCGTCAACGCTTGGGAACTGTAAAGAGAAGTACTGTGCGAACTGTTGATCGTAGGTGTCATAGATTTGCGTGACAAACAACGTAAAAATAATCAGCATCCAGAACTGCTTGTCTTTCATCAATTCAAAAACATGCCCCGCTTTTAATGACAAGGTCATTTTTTCTTCTTCCAGCGTGACCGTGATTTTCGTCAGCATAAAGCACACAGCCGCTAACACGATGGCAATGCTGGCCAGCCAGAATGAGAGATTTGGATTATCGTTAATATTACGCCCGACAATATACGCCGCAGCTGCCCATCCCAAAGAGCCCCACATTCTCACCCGTCCATATTCGAAAGAATAACGGCGCGATATTTTGTCGATATAGGAATCAATAACGCCACACCCGGAGTTAAAAATCACCCCCAGATAAATCCCGCCCAGAATCGCCCCCAACCAGAAGGAGCTGACCAGCAAGGGCGCATAAATATAAATAAAGAAGGGGCCGACCGGCAGTAGCAGCGCAATAATTAAAAAGATGAGCGATTTTTTAGTGCCGAATTTATCAGAGATAAAACCGAAGAACGGCTGCATGGTTAGCGCAATAAAGGCATTTATGGCATACAACCACCCTGTTTTCGTCGCGCTGATCCCCAGATGTTGCGTCGTCCAGATAACAAAAAAGGCCATCGTCGAGGACCAGGCAAACAGATAGAGAAAATCGAAAATACTTAAAAGGATGTAGTTCCTTTTACCGGTAACCATATTTTTCTTCCTCATCAAGGAACAGGGTTGTTGCTTCGCTGAGCGTGCAGCGAATAGCGTTCTTTTGGGTCACGTTGGAACGACTGGGCCAGGATAATTGTCCGCAGCCTGAAAATGTATGACGTTCACATCAATGTGTTACATACAATACCTGACAAAAGTCGCAAACAACCCCCGCTGATGAAAACTGCAACCACCATCACAGAACACAATTTTTTAAGCGGAAAAAGGTGAGCAAGATCGCTAAATTCCAACATGTGAACGTATGACATTTTGATATAATGTTGCCTTCAGACTGCGGAGAAACGCGTATTTTTAGCCACGTGAAAGAAAGGATCGAGGGTGAATAAAAACAGAAATGCGACGCTGGAAGATGTTGCTCGCCAGGCGGGCGTCTCCTACCAGACCGTCTCCCGGGTGCTCAATAAATCTGTGAATGTCGCCGAGAAAACGCGGATTCGCGTTGAGCAGGCGATTGAGGATCTGCGCTACGTTCCTAACCGTCTGGCGCAACAGCTGGTCGGGAAACGCACCCAGGCGCTGGGATTAATCACCACCTCCCTGGCGCTACACGCGCCGTCGCAAATCGCCGCATCGGTGAAAAAACATGCCCGTGAAGCGGGGTATCAGGTATTGATATCCATGATTGATGAGCGCGACGCCACGTCGATCCAGCAGTCGATCAACGACTTTAAATCGCAGTTTATCGAAAAAATCCTGATTAACGTCCCGCTGGAGACGCCCCTCGCCCGGGAGCTGGCGGAACACAACGCCGATGTGACCTGCCTGTTTCTCGACGTCGCCCCGGACAGCGACGTGTTTCATGTTATCTTCGACCCGGCTAACGGTACCCAGGAGAGCGTTAAGCGCTTATGTGACCAGGGGCATAACGACATCGCCCTGATGCCGGGTCCGCAGAATTCTGTTGCGGCAAAATTGCGCCTGGAAAACTGGTTAAGCAGCCTGGCCGCATTTGGCAAAACGCCCGCGGCGATCATCTATGGTACCTGGGATGCCCAAAGCGGTCACGACGGTGTACAACAGCTTATCGACAATAAGATAGAGTTTAGCGCCCTGTTAGTGGGTAACGACCAGATGGCGCTGGGCGCATTGAGCGCATTGAACAAAGCCGGCATCGCGGTACCCCGCCAGGTTTCCATTATTGGCTATGATGACAGTTATGAAAGCGCCTTCTTCATCCCTTCCCTTACCACGGTGCGCCTCGATTTAGACGCGCAGGGAAAGGAGGCGGTAGCCAGAGTGCTCGCAGCAGCACCGGAAAGCGCTCCCGACAGTTGCATTCTGCCTGCGGAATTTATTTTGCGTGATTCGATTGCGGTAAATTAAAAGGGATAACAAAGCCGCGAAAGCGGCTGTCCTCCTGAATGAGTCACCGCGCTGGTTCCGCAAACCCTCTCCGGTACGCCGCAGGCGTGGTCGACAGCTGATTGCGGAAGTGATGGCGCATGGTCGCTACGCTGCCAAACCCCACCTGTTCAGCAATCCGCTCTATCGACAGCTGGGTGTTCTCCAGTAGATCCTGGCTACGAGTCAGGCGGGCATGAAGCAACCACTGGGCAGGCGTTTTACCGGTGGTCGCCGCAAAACGGCGCAGAAAGGTACGGGGACTCATGCCGACAAATTTCGCCAGCGAATCGACGCTGTGCGGAGCGGCAAGGTTTTCAAGCAGGTAATCAAAGAGCGCGCCAAGCCGGTGGCCCTCATAGGCGACCGGTACTGCCTGCTGGATAAACTGCGCCTGGCCGCCATCACGATGCGGCGACACCACCAGCCGACGCGCCACCTGGTTAGCCGCCACGCTGCCATAATCCCGGCGCACCAGATGCAGACACAGGTCGATACCCGCGGCGCTGCCGGCGGAGGTCAGCACATCACCGCTGTCGATATACAGTACGTCAGGGGTCACCTGAATGGCGGGATAACGCTGCTGCAGCAGGTCGGTGTAACGCCAGTGGGTGGTGGCCTGACGATTATCGAGCAACCCTGCGGCGGCCAGCACAAAGACGCCAGAACAAATAGATAAAATTCTCGCCCCACGCTGATGGGCGGCGACCAGCTGCTCACACAGCGCGGCGGGTACCGGGACATCGGCGCCCCGCCAGCCAGGAATTATAATGGTCCCGGCCTCCGTCAGCAGCTCCAGCCCGCCGTCGACCACAAGCCGGATGCCGCCCGTGGCGCGCAGCTCCCCCGGTTCGACACCCGCCACCGCAAAGCGATACCAGTTCTCTCCCATTTCAGGGCGGGCAAGGCCAAAAATTTCCACGGCGATGCCGAATTCAAACGTACATAAGCCGTCATAGGCCAGCGCAACCACCAGAGGATTTTTCATCACCGCACTCAGGGTATTTTTGTCAGGATCTCGATGGTATATGGCATTTCTGCCAGCTGTCAAAAGCGCGCTGCCGCCGTAGAGTAAAGTCTCAATCCTGGAGGAAATTATGAGCTATGTGACTGATTACCCTGCGGCGGCGGCAGAAAACGCGGTGAACCATTTTTTACAGCGACTGAGCGTGGAGACAGATTGTGCCGATGTCTGGAGCGCCTTCAAAGAGGGGGATACCGATTTTGTGTTGCTGCACGTGGTGGGTAGCCCGGAGATCTTTGCCCGGCGCCATATTCCGGGCGCCCTGCATCTGCCCCATCGGGAGATCACCGCCCAGCGGATGGCGGAATGGCCAGCGGATACCCTGTTTGTGGTCTACTGCGCCGGGCCGCACTGCAACGGTGCCGATCGCGCGGCGCTGAAGCTGGCGCAGCTGGGTCGCCCGGTGAAAATTATGATTGGTGGCATGACCGGGTGGGCCGACGAAGGTTTTGCTTTTAACGACCGGTAAAGCAACAGCGACCCCGTATCATCTGCGGGTCGCTGGCACTCCCCTTACCTGCCCGTCGCCGGATAGATGGTCTGCTCCGGCAGCACCCGGCGATCAAAACGTCTGAACGCATAGTACAGCGCCGCCGTACAGAACCAGCCGATGATCCACGACACGTCATTATCGGCGAAGATCCACGTCAGGGAGCCGTGATAGAGCGGGTTTTCAATGAACGGCAGCTGGATCAGGACACCAACGGCATACACGCTAATCCCAAACATATTCCAGTATCCGTAGCGTTCACGCGGATCGAACAGCGCCGGAATATCCACCGCTTTACGGGAAATAATAAAGTAGTCGGTCAGGCTGATGGCGCTCCACGGCACGAAGAACGCCAGCAGGAACAGCAGGAAATGGGTGAAGTGTTTCAGGAATGCCGGTTCGCTGAGCAGCGCAATCACGCAGGAGATAGTCACCATCAGCACTACAAAGATCACCCGGCTTCTCTGGCTCAGCGTGGTCTGGTTGCGGAAACCCGACACGATGGTGGTCAACGACATAAAGCTGCCGTAGGCGTTCAGGGTGGTGAAGGTGATTTTGCCGAAGCAGATCGCAAAATAGATCACCATCGCCATCGCCTCGCTTTTGCCCAGCCCGACAATGTAGCTCACTTCATGCCCCTTGAAAGCGCTGCCGGCAATCGCCGCGGTGATCACCCCGAGGGTCATCGAGGCCTGGGTGCCCAGCACCGTGCCGCTGAAGACAGAGAAGAAGGTTTTCACCCCGGAGACGTCTCGCGGCAGATAGCGCGAGTAATCCGACACGTAGGGACAAAAGGCGATCTGCCAGGATGAAGAGAGCGACACCGCCAGCAGGAACATCGGCATCGAGAAGTGGTTGTTCTGCGCAATCGCCCCCAGATCGCTGGACATCAGCAGGGCGATAAACAGGTACACAAACGCCAGTACGCCCACCACGCTCGCCACCTTGCCGAGCTTGTGGATCACGCGATAGCCCAGCACCGCAATCACTATAATGATCGCGCTGAACAGGATCATCCCCGCCACGTTCGATACCGACAGCAGTTTCGCCATCGCCTGTCCGGCCAGCACCGTTCCGCTGGCGGAGAAGCCAACGTACATCACGCATACCAGCACCAGCGGGATCACCGCCCCCAGCACGCCAAACTGAGCGCGGCTGATGATCATCTGCGGCAGGCCCAGACGTGGCCCCTGCAGGGCGTGGAATGACATCACCGTCGCCCCGAGCACCTGCCCCACCAGCAGACCAATAATGGACCACACCACATCGCCGCCCAGCACCACCGCCAGCGCGCCGGTCACAATGGCCGTGATCTGCAGGTTGCCGCCAAACCACAGCGTGAACTGACTGAAGGGGTGACCATGACGTTCATTATCCGGGATGTAATCGATGGAGCGCGTTTCCGACAACCGCGTCCCGTTTTTCTTTGACTGCGTTTCTGAAGACGAAAAAGACGACATAGCTTCCTCTCTGAATGGATAATGAATGACCGCCAGACACCCTGCCTGCGTCAGGGCAACGCCACATGACAGATCATGTATATACAACCATTGACATCTGCCGACACGAATCTGATGATGGATTTGTGAACTGAACTGTGAATAATTTGTAATTATTTTGAAAATTATCTGTAGCACATATGAATCATTAACCAGCACAATCAGGGTCAGACGGACATGATTACCCCCTTTACGCTTGCTTCCCTGCCGGTCACCCCGTGGAAAAACGGGGCGGGCGAAACCCGGGAAATCGTCAGTATTCCCTCGGCGGATGCCCCCTTTCTGTGGCGAGCCAGCATCGCTACGCTCGGCCAGGATGGACCTTTCTCCCTCTTCCCCGGTGTCGACCGGGTGATTATGCTGCTCGGCGGTTCCGGGCTGTGGCTGCGCGGCGACGACCTGCTGCACCGCCTTGAGCCCGGCGTGCCCTGGGCCTTTCCTGGCGAGTGGCCGCTTGCCAGCGAGGGTGTCACCGGGCCGGGCCTGGATTTTAACGTCATGACCCAGCGCAGCCGGGCCCGTGCGCAGGTGACGATCGCAAGCCATGCCCTGCGACCCGGGGCGGAGGGCATCGCATATGTGCTGAACGGTCACTGGCAGTTAGCCGGAAATCATTGTTCGCCTGCCAGCGGGATTTGGTGGCAGGGGGAGACGCCGGGCGAGCTTGTGCCACACTCAGAGGAGGCGTCGCTGCTGCTGGCGGAGATCCGCCGTCATGATGAGAGAACAGACAGGAGTGCAGATGAGTAACAACAGACGAGCGGTTCCCGGGATCCGCCATTACGCCGGGCCGGCGGGCGGCTGGGGAGCCTTAAAAGCCACGGCCATTGCCGTGCGCACGCAGATGGATGCCTTTGACGCCCCTGCGACCCTGCTGCGCACCAACCAGCCCGACGGCTTTGACTGCCCGGGCTGCGCCTGGCCGGACAAAGAGCACAAGTCCACCTTTCAGTTTTGCGAGAACGGCGCCAAGGCGGTGACCTGGGAAGCGACCACGAAGCGCGTTACTCCTGAATTTTTCGCGGAGCACACCGTCGGCACCCTGTGGGCGAAAAGCGATTTTGAGCTGGAGGGCTATGGCCGTCTGACCCATCCCGTGAAGTACGATCCGCAGAGCGACACCTTTCGCCCGGTAGAGTGGGACGAGGCCTTTACCCGTATCGGGGAGGTACTGCGCAGCCTGGCGCCGAATCAGGTGGAGTTTTACACCTCCGGGCGCGCCTCGAACGAAGCCGCGTTCCTGTATCAGCTATTTGCCCGCGAACTGGGCACCAATAACTTCCCCGACTGCTCCAACATGTGCCATCAGGCCACCAGCGTCGGTCTGCCCCGCTCCATCGGCATTGGTAAAGGCACCGTCTCGCTGGAGGATTTTGACCACACCGAGCTGGTGATCTCCATCGGCCATAACCCGGGCACTAACCACCCGCGGATGATGGGTACCCTGCACGAGCTTGCCCACCGGGGCGTGCCGATTATCGTCTTTAACCCGCTGCGCGAAACCGCCCTTGAGCGCTTCGCCGATCCGCAAAACGTCCGCGAGATGGCGACGTACAGCGCCACCGATATCGCCTCGACCTACTACCAGGTGAAAGCCGGGGGTGACGCCGCCGCGTTAAAAGGGATCGCCAAACACTTGCTGGTGCTGGACGCGCTGGATCGCGACTTTATTGCCACCCAGACCCAGGGGTTCGCGGAGTTTGCCGCCGACATCGCCGCCACTACCTGGGAGGCTATCGAACGCGAGTCCGGGCTCAGCCGCGCCGATCTGGAGAACGTGGCGCAGATCTACGCCAAATCCCACGCCACCATCATCACCTACGGCATGGGGATCACCCAGCACAACAAGGGCACCGCCAACGTACGCCTGATTGCCGACCTGCTGTTGCTGCGCGGCAATATCGGCAAGCCCGGAGCAGGTATTTGCCCGCTGCGCGGCCACTCCAACGTGCAGGGTAACCGCACGGTGGGGATCACCGAAAAACCGACCACCGCCTTCCTCAACCGGCTGGGCGAGGTGTTTGGCTTTACGCCGCCAGCCGCCCAAGGCCACGACGCGGTGCAGGCCGCCCAGGCGATGATCGACGGCGAGGCCAAAGCGCTGCTCTGCCTCGGGGGCAATTTTGCCGTAGCGATGCCCGATCATGACAAGGCTTTCCCGGCGTTAAAAAGCCTCGATCTCAGCGTACATGTTGCCACCAAGCTGAACCGCACCCACCTGCTTGTCGGCAAAGAGACGTATCTGCTGCCCTGCCTCGGGCGCACCGAGCTGGACATACAGCGCAGCGGCCAGCAGTCGATCACCGTGGAAGATTCCATGTCGATGGTGCATGCCTCCAGTGGGAAGCTGAAACCGGCCTCGCCGTGGCTGCGCTCGGAGCCGGCCATTGTCGCCGGGATAGCCCACGCCACCCTGACGAACAGTAAAACCGACTGGCTGGCGCTGGTGGCCGATTACGATCGCATCCGCGACCGGATCGAACAGACTCTTCCCGGCTTTGAGAACTTCAATGAACGGATCCGTATTCCCGGCGGATTCCGCATGCCGCTGCCGCCTACCGAGCGCGTCTGGCCTACCGCCAGCGGCAAGGCGATGTTCTCCCTGTTTGACGGCGTAACGGAGAACAGCCCGGGGGAAGGTGAAAACGTGCTGCGCCTGGTCACTCTGCGCAGTCACGACCAGTACAACACCACCATCTACGCCCTGGACGATCGCTATCGTGGGGTGTTTGGTCGCCGCGACGTGTTGTTTATGAATGAAGAGGATATGCAGCAGCTGGGACTGGAGCATGGCGACCGGGTGGATATCACCACCGCCCTGCCCGACAGTCGGCAGCGCCTCGACGACATCACCCTGGTGGCCTACAGCATTGCGCCGGGCACGGTGGCTGCCTACTACCCGGAGGCTAACGTGCTGGTTCCGCTCAGTTATCTTGATAAGGAGAGCGGCACGCCATCGTATAAATCGGTGCCGGTACGTATCACCCTGCGTTCAAAAGAGATGAGGACGCTATAGCGCGCCATGCGCATTAATCAGGCAAAGGTGTCTTCGCGTAGACAGATTGTCTTATTTGGTTCATGCTAAGACTATATCAGTCACGCTGAGCTGAGGGAGCGATCACATGACGAAGCACCTGAACCTTAACTCTGAAGCCCGCGGCGATCGCGATCTCATCGCCATCAGAGCTGCAATGAACATTCTGGATAAATGGGGCTGCACGACAGAGCAACAGCAGAACATTCTGCAACTCTCCAGAGCGGCGCTCTACAAATACCGCCAGAAAGAGACGAAGACGGCCTCGCTGACTCACGATCAGTTAACCCGGATCAGCTACCTGCTGAATATGCACTCGGCGCTGCGGATCGTGTTCAGCAACCCCGAGAACGTCTACGGGTTTATGTCCATGGCAAATCACAATGCTTACTTCAATGGGGCAACGCCATTGTCCCTGATTGAGGGGGGGGAGTTCGGCAACCTGCATGAAGTCGCCAAGCGGGTTGATGTCCTGCGCGGAGGCCTGTCCGGATGATCCATCCTGAGATCCCCAGAACGGCACAAACTCCCATCAAAGGCTACCGCCTGCTCCATACCAAGTACCCTGCCATTTACGTGTTCGAGGATGTTGCCACCCCGGAAGAGTTTGACGTTCTCTATGACATCCAGAAATTAACCAATCCACGCTTGTCGCAGGAAGTGGGAAATCTGGCGCTGCTGCCTCGCGAGGAGTGGGTGCTGGGGATCCGCGGCGCACATTATGCAATGGCGGCCTTCACCCATATCAACCCCGACGGCAGCCGTTTTTCGAATGGCGATTTTGGCGTCTACTATCTCGGGAACAGCCAGGAAACGGCGCTGGCCGAAGTGGTCTATCATTGCCAGCGCTACTGGCAGAACGTGCCTGAACTGAAGTTCGAAAGGTTCGAGTACCGTTGTCTGGAGACGGAGCTGAGCGGCTCGTCCTTTGCCGATATCTCCGGCCTGCCGGATACGCACCCCTGGTACCATCCAACGGACTACCGCGCACCGCAACAGCTGGGCGCAAGCCTGCGCGTCGCGGGTGAGACCGGCATAACATACCGCTCGGTTCGCCACCGGGAAGGTATTTGCTGGGCGCTGCTAACCCCGAAACCTATCACCAGCATTATTCAGACCTCCCTGCACCAAATCATCTGGGACAAAGGCATGGTCAGCGTCGGGCTGGTGACGCCTACGTAAGAGCAATATTCAGGCATTATCACCATCTAAAAGCGAAGTGCCGTAAGAGTTGTCGATGGTGCAGAGCCAACGGTCATTTTCCAGGCGGAAGACATAGGTTGCCCGACGCGTTATCTCAGCAGTTCCACCCAGTTCATCCGGATAAAAAAGCTGGGTTTCCATGATCACCAGCGCATCTCCGCCGCCTTCGATGATCTGCATTTCGCCCTGTTTGACGATGAGCCGATCCTGAAAATAATCAGAGATAGAGATAAACGCGCTGCGGATATTGTTTTTGCCCTTAACGATCGTACCGGGCTTAACCACCAGCACGGCGTCTTCAGCGTAATACTCCATCAACGAATCGAAATCTTTGGCTGTGATCGCCCTGTCACAGGCCTTAATGATCTGGCGAAGCGGATGTTCGTTCATGTGCTTTTCTCCTGGTGAGTGGCTGCCTGTATTCACTCTATCATCAGACGGCGCAATGTGTAGGCCGGGCAAGCGAAGCGTCCCCGGCATGCCTTTACTATTCAAAGATTAATGCGCCAATAAATACCCCGCCGCGCAAAACGCCACTACCCCGGCAATGACCGTGGCAAATAACCCCCGGGTCAGAATGCCCACCAGCGTGGCAAATCCCGCCGCCAGCAGCGAAATGCTGATCCCGGAATCGGTCATCGCGGGCTTGCTCAACAGTTCAGCGGCGACCAGGGCGGCCATGATGGCGGTGGGGATAAAGCTCAGCCACTGTAATAGCACATCCGGCAGACGGAAGCGGGACAGCAATAACACCGGCACGGTACGCATCAGGGCGGTGACCAGCGCCGAGGCGAGAATGGTCAGCAGAATATGTCGTTCCATCTTATTTTCCTTTCCGGGTGCGTAACAGCAGCGTCGCCAGGGTCGCGGCAAGAGAGGCGGCCACAATCACCACCAGACTGAGCGAGCCATTCCCGGCAGTTAACAGCGTAATGACCACCGCGACAGCGATATTGATGGTTTCGAGTACCTTTCTGCGGCTGGCGAACCACATCATCAGGATCAGACCGATAAACATCGACACCAGGCTAAAGCCCAGCCCCTCCATCAGCGATGCAGGCAGCGTGGTCGCCAGCCAGGCACCGGTCACGCAGGCGATGATCCAGTTCAGCCAGGCAGTCACGTTCAGGCCCAGCATCCAGGCATAGCTGATGTTGCCCTGTGGGCTGGCGCGCTGAACCGCCACGCCAAAGGTTTCATCCGTCAGCAGCAGCCCGCTGACCACTTTTTGCAGCGTGGTGTAGTCGCGAAAAAAGACGCTCATGGAGGAGCTCATCAGCAGGTAGCGCAGGTTCACCAGCAGCACGCTCAGCACCACGGATGCCATTTCGGCTCCCGCCGCCCACAGAGAGTAAAACAGAAACTGCGCCGACCCGGCGTAGAGGGCACTGGCCAGCAGGGCAATTTGTCCGGTGGTAAAACCCGAGAGCGTGCCGATCGCCCCGGCGGCAAAGCCAATGCTCCAGTAGCCCGCAATGGTCGGGATACAGGCGGCAATACCGGCCCGAAATTCGCCCGTCGCGGACGCGGGGTGCCCGGTATTTATCTTCGTTAACATTATTGCTTCCCTTGTATTGCTTAGTGCGATAACTATCTTAAGAATCAACACCAAAAGCCAGAGTAAAAATGAGATCTGGTTTGTAGGCCGGGCAAGCGAAGCGCCCCCGGCATTGCTCCACCCCGCCACGATGCGCACTATTTCAGACACTCAGTTTTAACGCGCGAAACACCGCCATCACCATGCCAATGATAATAATGGCGATCAGGATGCTGACAGAGCGCATGACTGCCTGAATCGGCTCGGTCAGCCACAACGACTCCTGGATATAAACGATGATCCAGGCCACGGTAAACTGCCGACCAAAATAACTGATGGACGGCTTTCCCTGTTGCAGGTGACACCCCAGCCATAACCCCGCGACCAGCGTGGCGATATAAACCGGGGGATAATGGTGCATGACGGGTAAAAGGATCAAACTCAGCAATGTAGCGGCCATGCAGCCGTATAAACGTTGCTGCATTCGCTGGCTGACCTGCTGCTGTACGGGCTGAGTTGAGGCCGGAAGAATAAAGACCGCCAGCACGGAAACCATCGCCTGCCAGAATCCCGTCAGCTGAAAAACAAGCAGTATCGGCGTCACCAGTAACAAGGTGATCCCGGCCTGCAGGGGCAACAGCGGTCGGCGGGGCGGCTCAGGGTGACTATTTTGCTGCGGCGTTGCAACCTGTCTGCGTCGGTTCAACGGGTAAAAGAGTACCGTAATCGCAATACAGACTGCACAACCCAGCACCACCTCTTCGATGCGGTTAAACGTAAAACGTAGCAGATGGCGAAACTCACTGTTCTTCTGCGCTTCCGCCATCACCATCATAGATGTGACCGCCCCCAGTACCCAGGAGTATGACCAGCGGGAGACGTCCGCCCGCCATACCGCCACGCCCCCGACAATTGCGCAGAACAGGACCAGAAACGCGGCGTCCTGGATGAGATAGGTGCTAAGCAGGAGTGCCAGCACACCGCCAAGTACCGTCCCCGTCACCCGGTTGAAAGCCCGGACCGTCGAGGCCTTGACTGACGTATTCATGACCGCGTAGCTACTGAGTGCTGCCCAGCCAGGGTAATCAAAACCCGCCAGATCGGACAACAGCACCGACACCAACACGGCAGCGATGACCTGAATCGCGAATATCTCTTTCAGCGTTACTGCGACCAGACGATTTAGCCACTGTTTGAGTTGAGCGGTCGGTGAATGAAAGCTGATGTTCACGATCTTCTCCCTCTTTTTATGTGGCTAAAAGGGAGTGTAGTTAGCCGCGCAGGGCAAGCAAATCACCCGGTATGACCTTTCTGGAAGGCGCCTCGCAAAGCCTTAAGCAACCTTATGTAATTCGGGGTGAACTCTTTTTTTCAGAGGTTCGGCGTCATAGAGTGACGGCGTTGCGGCACATCCGCAATCGGGCCCAGGAACCCGTACTTTCACGCCACGGCAATATTTTTGTCGCGACAGCGCTCATCCCGTTAAAATCACGGTGGCGCTGGCGGAGCAGCCGAAAGGCTGGCCGTTTTCTTTGTGGGCGGTATTCCTACCTCCGTCAGCGCTACCACTTCGCTGCGCCGCGCTGATGAGCATGTTGCTTGAAACTGACGATAGCGAAACATGTACTGCGCTCTGTGAGCGTCTGCTACATGGCCTGCGCCAGCTGCGAGAACTCTGCGATGCCGACCTGCCGCCGTACCTGGTCACACAGCTTATCGTGGGGGAGAAAGTCACCTCCTGCGTACCGGAGTGCTGGCAGGAAACTGCGCTACAGGTGGACTATGCGCAGGCGTTAACGCAGGCGCTGCTGGCAGGCATGCTACCGCCGGGCGTGGCGAAGGAATTGACGGGTTTGCTGCATGATATGGTGTGGTTGTTGGCGGAGTTTGTGAAGGAGCCTTATATCGCAACCCATTAAGTGCGGCTGACAGTTGATGAACGCTTTCTCATAACAAGTAACCCGGTCAAAAAGACCGGGTTGTTGATAGTTATAAGGTTCAATCAACGCTATGACATCCGTATTTACAAGTTAAGAATAAATGGATGTCTGTTAAGAGCGAGGAGCGGACATTGTATCTGGCATCTATACGCTCCCTGCCTCTGGCGTTCCCTGGTGGAATACCAATTTCCATTGCCCGTTCGCAGAGAATTCCCAGTATGAAGAACGTAGGGTTGCACGACTGCCATCTGGATTAACAGTTCTGTAGTGCAATATTGCGAAATTATTTCCAACGCTGATAAGGCGGTAATCACGACTAAGAATAACCGGAACATTATCTTCACTTAAAAGCGCTTCAATAGTCTGAGTACGATCAACGACTACACCTGAGCGTGTTATTTCGCTAAATCTTTCGTGGAGTATCTGTTCAAGCCTGACCCGATCTTTCCGCCTGCTGCTATGAAGAGAGCATTCAAGTCTTTTTAGCGTCTCCAGGAGCATAGTGTTTGTCCTCGTCACAATCGAACATTAACTCTTAAGGCAATAATTGCTGGAATGCAACGTCCGCGCCGGCCGAAGACTGTGAGGGGCCCCCCTTCTTCAAATCGGGATGCCCGTTTTAAGATCGAGCTTAAAAGGTTCCCAACCTCCTGGCGGGTCCCATTCTCCCAGGCCCAGCACCGTCTCATTCTCTATCGATGTAATGATCACGCCATCAATGGCGCACTGCCTAGATTTCCAGAGAATGCCCGCAGCAATATCCAACAGAAAAACGTGGCAGTAAGTGGTGACCAGAACCCGATTATGTAGCCTGTCAGAATGGATGTCAGGAACCGAATAAATATGGCCAACGTAATCACCTAGTGGATGGCTTCTGAACGAGTGTGTGGTCACCTCAACAACATGAAAGTGGTCGCCACAAATGATTGCCACTTGGGATTCATTCAGTAGGAAATCACAAAAGGCGCTGGAAATCAGCCAGCCATCCTCGTCGGCACGTATATATAACTGTAAAATCACAATGGGCTCACCGCCCTTACTGATTAACAGTCGTCGATCCTTTTCTCCATTAGCGCCAAAGGGATTGACGTCGATGATCGAAACACCTTCCCTTTCATCACCGGGCTTAGGCTGTTCATGCCAAGTCGCTTGCAATGTCATTGAGTATCCAAAGTGTGAACAGCAGAAGAACACATACTACTTTACAAGCTGATGTCACGACAGCGCCTTAGGTTGCCATATTGCGCTGACCGGGCCCCGCGGATGAGTACATTCAAGTGTTAGCAACGTCCGCTTCTGGCACTTAACAGTCATTCAAGCGAGGCATCACTATACCCAGCCATAAACGTGATATCTCCATACAATAGAACACCGGGGCCACAAACCGGCCCCGGCACTTTCAATCCTCAGCAATCATTCCTTAACCCGCGCCCGCTTCCCTCTCTGCTCTTCCTCGCTCTCCGCCGCTTCCACCAACGCAAAACTAAAATTCACCTCCGTATGCTCCCCATCAAGATCCCGCTGTTTAGCTACGGCACTGTCCGTAATCTTCACCGGATCCGCAATCAGCTCCGCCCTCGTCGCAAAGGCAAAGTCATCCCACAGATACTCATCCCCGTTCAGGTTGATCTGCGTGGTCAGGTGCTTATACCCCGGTGCTGACACAAAGAAGTGCACGTGCGCCGGGCGGTTACCGTGGCGGCCAATGGCTGTCAGCAGCTTCTGGGTTGGGCCATCCGGCGGACAGCCGTAGCCGCACGGGACGATGCTGCGCACCGCATAGCGGCCGTCTTCACCGGTACGGATGCGGCGACGCAGGTTATATTCGCTCTGGGACTGGTCGAAGAACGAGTAGCCGCCGAGGGTATTGGCGTGCCAGATATCGACAATCGCGCCCGCCACCGGCTTACCCTGCAGATCGGTCACCTGGCCCTGCAGCCACATGGTTTCCGCCTGCTCCCGACCGTCGTCCATGCGGGCAAAGCCATCGCTCAGCGGCGCATTCGCCACGTACAGCGGGCCTTCGATGGTGCGCGGGGTTCCCTGGTTCTCGCCGGATGCCGCTTCTTTCTCGTCGGCACGCATATCCAGATAGTGCTCCAGGCCCAGGCCAGCCGCCAGCAGCGCCGCTTCCTGGCGACCGCCCAGCTCGTTGAGGTAGTTCACCGCCACCCAGAACTCTTCGTCGGTGACGTCGAACTGCTTGATGGTTTTGCACAGGTCGCTCAGCAGCTGGTGCATGATGTTTTTCAGACGATCGTTACCGCTGGTGGCGTTTAAGCCGCTGCTGATCGCCAGTAAGGATTCCAGTTCGGTTTGATGTGCAGGATTCACGGACATTGCATCTTCCTCTTTGTAGGGTTCAGTTTGTTGTTATGTCGACGACTACTGTTCGTTATGAATGGAGGACGGATGCATGCACAGAGGCTGCACGCTGATTTCCATCCACGGGTAGAGCGGCAGCGCGGTCAGGATGTCGTGCAGCTCCTGGTTGTCCGCCACGTCAAAAATGCTGACGTTGGCGTACTGCCCGACCACGCGCCAGATGTGCGGCCATTTACCTTCCCGCTGTAAGCGCTGGGAGTAGGCTTTCTCTTTCGCTTTGATCGCTTCAACCTCTGCCGAAGGCAGCGACGACGGGATGTTGACCGTCATTTCCACTTTAAAAAGCATCGCGTTTTCCTTTAGTTACGTGCGTAATGACGCAGCTTGTCTTCGTCGATGTCGACGCCCAGTCCTGGCCCCTGCGGTAACGTCACCTCTCCCTGGCTGAATTCCAGCGGACGTACCACGATGTCATCCTTCAGCAGCAGTGGGCCGAACATCTCGGTGCCCCACTGCATGTTTACCGTCGACCAGGCATGCAGCGAGGCCACGGTGCCGAGCGTCCCTTCCAGCATGGTGCCGCCGTACAGCGCCACACCCGCCGCCTGCGCCACGTGCGCCAGCTTCAGGGCCTGCGCCGGGCCGCCCGCTTTGGCGATCTTCAGGGCATACGCGCCGGTAAAGCCGCCGCTTGCAAGGGCGTAGCCGTCATGGCTGGTTGCCACCGCTTCGTCGGCGAGGATCGGTACCGCAAAACGCTGGCTGAGAGTGATAAGCCCCTGGCGATCCCAGAGCGGGATCGGCTGTTCCACCAGGTCGATCCCGCCGTTCTGCAGCAGGGTCATCCCTTTGATGGCGGTGGTCAGATCCCAGGCCTGGTTAACGTCGACCCGCACGCTCACCTCATCCCCCAGCGCGGCTTTGATCGCCAGGGCGTGTCGAATGTCCACATCCAGCCCGCGGGCGCCGATCTTCAGCTTGAAGGTGTTGTGCCGCCCTTCCGCCAGCAGGCGTTTACCCTCTTCAATGTCTTTTTGCGTGTCGCCGCTCGCCAGGGTCCACAGCACCGGCAGGCGTTGAGTCAATGCCCCGCCCAGCAGGGAGCTCACCGGCAGACCCAGCGCTTTACCCTGGGCATCGAGAAACGCGGTTTCGAGGGCGGATTTGGCAAAAGTGTTGCCCTTCACGCTGGCGTTCATCTTCTCCGCCAGGTCGGCCACGCCGTGGAACGACTGGCCGCACAGGAGTGGGGCCAGATAGGTTTCAATGGCGGATTTGATCGCCTCCGGGCTTTCGGCGCCGTAGCTCAGGCCGCCGATGGTGGTGGCTTCGCCCCAGCCGGTGATGCCGTTCGCGCACTCCATGCGGACAATGGTCAGCGTCTGGCAGCCCATGGTCGCCATCGACAGCTTGTGCGGGCGAATGGTCGGGATATCCACCAGCCAGCAGGCCAGGGATTCAATGGTGATGGTCATGTACAGCTCCTGCGGTTAAAAAGGTCACGACGTGGTGGTTGAACCCGGATGGACAGGCCACGTTCGACAGGTGTGAGGCGGGCAAGGTGACGCATTCGGTCTGCTTCGCCTGGGCGGCAAGCCATTCCGCGTCCTGCGGGGTGGTGACCGGATCTTCAGCACCGGCAATCACCAGCATCGGGTGCAGCATGGCGGCGACCTCATCGCGCAGATCCGCCGTTGCCAGCGCTTCGCAGCAGGCGGCATAGCCTTCGGTTGGGGTATCGGCGAGATCGTCGATCAGCAGCTGGACCATCCCGGGGTTCTGCTGGCGATACGCCGGAGTAAACCAGCGATCCGCCGCGGTGCTGGCGACCGGAGCCATCCCCTGCTGACGCACGGTGGCGGCACGCTGCAACCAGCTTTTCGCCTCGCCGATCTTCGCCGCGGTGTTGGCGACCACGATTCGCGGGAAGCGCGATGGAGCATGGCGGTTGAGCCACATCCCCGTCATCCCGCCAAGGGAGATGCCGCAGAAGAAGGCGCGCTCAATATCCAGATGATCCAGCAGGGCAATCACGTCATGCCCCAGCGAATCGAGGGTGATGCCCCCTGCCGACGCTGGAGAGCGACCGTGCCCGCGCGTGTTGTAGCGCAGCACGCGAAAATGGCGGGTAAAGTCGGTCATCTGCCCCTGCCACATCTGCCAGGTGGTGCCCAGCGAGTTAGAGAGCACCAGCACCGGGGCCTCTTCCGGGCCATCGAGGCGATATTCCAGATCCATTTACGCCTCCTCGGTTTCGGCGTTGAGGGCAAAGGTCAGCGCCACCGGGGTGACGGACTGGAGATACTCCGCCGTCACGTCGCCAAACAGCTCGCGCACCAGGATGCCCTGCGCAGTGATATCCATCACCGCCATATCGGTGTAGATCCGGTCGATGCAGGCCATCCCGGTCAGCGGATAGGTGCAGGCCTGGACGATTTTGCACTCGCCCTGACGGGTCAGATGCTCGGTCATCACATAGACGCGCTTCGCGCCAATCGCCAGATCCATCGCCCCGCCGACGGCGGGAATGGAGGACGGTTCGCCGGTGCTCCAGTTGGCCAGGTCGCCGCGCTCGGAGACCTGATAGGCCCCCAGCACGCAGATATCGAGGTGGCCGCCGCGCATCATCATGAAGGAGTCGCCGTGGTGGAAATAGCAGCCACCCTGAAGCAGGGTCACCGGCTGTTTCCCGGCGTTAATCAGCTCCGGATCTTCTTCTCCCGGCGCAGGCGCAGGCCCCATGCCGAGAATGCCGTTTTCGCTGTGCAGGAAGATCTCGCGATCCGCCGGGAGGTAGTTGGCGATCCGGGTTGGAAGGCCGATGCCGAGGTTCACGTAGGCCCCTTCCGGGATGTCCCGGGCGATGCGCTCGGCCAGCTGTTGATGGGTCAGTTTATTCACGGGATCTCCTTATGCCGTCTGCGGCAGGCGAACGGGTGCGACCGTCACCACGCGTTGAACAAAAATCCCCGGCGTCACCACCGCTTCCGGGTCGAGTTCGCCGAGGGCGACCATCTCGCTCACCTGGGCAATGGTGCAGCTGGCTGCCGCAGCCATGATCGGCCCGAAGTTGCGCCCGGTTTTGTCATACACCAGATTGCCCCAGCGGTCGGCCTTCAGGGCTTTGATCAGGGCGAAATCGGCTTTGAGCGGGTACTCGAGGACATAATCTTTGCCGTCGATGTGACGAGTCTCTTTGCCCGCCGCCAGTTCGGTGCCAAATCCGGTGGGGGTGAAAATTGCCCCCAGGCCGCTGCCGCCCGCCTGAATGCGCGCCGCAAGGTTGCCCTGCGGTACCAGCTCCAGCTCGACTTCGCCCCGGCGGTAGAGGTCGTCAAACACCCAGGAGTCGGTCTGGCGCGGGAAGGAGCAGATCACCTTCTTCACGCAGCCGGCCTTCAGCAGCGCCGCCAGGCCATAATCGCCGTTCCCGGCGTTGTTGCTGATCAGGGTCAGATCCCGCGGCTGGCGGCGGATCAGGGCATCCAGCAGTTCGGCGGGTTGTCCGGCCGCGCCAAATCCGCCCACCATCACCACCGCGCCGTCGAAAATGTCCGCCACGGCGGCATCGGCGGCGGCAATCCGTTTATCAATCATTTGCTTACCTCGTTGTTTTTATTCGTGGACGGCAGGCTGCGCAGGGCGATCCACGCCAGCAGCGCATAGGCCATCAGCAGCAGGGAGACCGGCCAGGAGGCGTCAAAATGCATCAGCAGCGCCACCGCCAGCATCGGTCCCAGACCGCCGGAGAAGATCGAGCCCACCTCATGCCCCAGCGCCAGGCCGGAGTAGCGCACGCGCACCGGGAACAGGTCGCTCATGATGCAGGGCTGAGTGCCGATCATCGCCCCGTGGCAGAACGGCAGGCCGAGCAGCATCGCCACCATGATCCAGCCGTAGTCCCCGGTGGAGAGCAGCCAGAAGAACGGGAAGGCCATCACCAGCAGGCCGATGACGCCAATGTAGTAGACCGGCTTCAGGCCGATGCGATCCGAGAGCGCGCCCCAGAACAGGATCGAGAAGAACTCCACCAGCATCGCCAGGGTCACGGCGCTGATGATCTCCCCGGTGCCAATGCCGATGTGTTTGGCGTAAACCACCGAGAAGGTAAAGAAGATATAGGAGGCCCCGTTCTCCGGCAGACGCAGGGCGATGGCCTGAAACAGCGCCTTCGGGTGCTCGCGGATCAGCACCATCAGCGGGATCTTCTCGTGCTTCGCCTCCGGTTTTGCCTGGCTGAAAGCCTTGCTCTCGCGGATGTTTTTGCGGATATAGACCCCGACCAGGAAAATCACGATGCTGAGCAGGAAAGGCACGCGCCAGCCCCAGCTCATCAGGTCGTCTTCCGGCAGCTTCTGCACCAGATAAAAGGCGAAGGCGGAGAGGACAAACCCGCCGGACACCCCCATCTGGCTCCAGGCGGTAAAGTAGCCGCGACGCGACGCCGGGGCGTTCTCGCTCAACATCAGCACCCCGCCGCCCCACTCGCCGCCGGACGCCACGCCCTGTAAAAAGCGCAGGGTGATGAGCGAGATTGGCGCCCAGATGCCAATCTGGGCATAGACCGGCAGCAGGCCGATCACAAAGGTGGTGGCTCCCATCAGGGTCAGGGTCATGATCAGCGTCATCTTGCGGCTGTAACGATCCCCGATATGGCCGAAGACGATCCCGCCCAGCGGACGGGCAAGGAAACCCACCGCAAAGCCGGAGAAGGCCAGCAGCGTGCCCTGCATCGGGTCGCCGCCCACCGGGAAGAACAGCGGCCCGAAGACCAGCGCCGCGGCGGTGCCGTAGAGGAAGAAGTCATACCATTCCAGGGCATTGCCCAGCACCGAGGCGATCACCAGCTTGCGCAGCTGTCCGGCATCCTGTGCGCCCGCAGCCGGGGCAGCAGTTGTTTGAGTCTCAACATGGCTCATCCGCGTTACCTTTTATTGTGGGTGTTACGCTTCCAGGTCATGCCCGACGGCATGGTAGCGACGGTTAAAGTAAACGAGGCCGCGCGGCGTTTCGCTGATGCGTATCGCCTGCACCTGGCAGTAGAAAACCGAGTGGCTGCCCACTTCATGGCAGGTGTCGATCAGGCAGTCGAAGCTGGCAACCGACGAACTTAGTACCGGTGCGCCGCTGGCCAGCACCTGCCAGGAGTCATACGCAAAACGCTGCTCGGATCGCAGGCTGGCGTTGGCGAACACCCCGGAGAGATCCTGATGGTCGCTGGAGAGCACGTTGACGCACAGGGCCCCGTTCTGCCTGAAGGGCGCGTGGGCAAAGGAGTTGCGGTTCATGCAGACCAGCAGCGTCGGCGGCGAGTCCGTAACGCTGCACACGGCGGAGGCGGTAAAGCCAAACTTGCCCGCCGGGCCGTCGGTGGTGATCACCGAGACCGCACTTCCCAGCTGTGCCATCGCATTACGAAATTCGGTTTGCAGTGTCATAAGGGTTTCCTCACAGATCGATGACTAAACGGGCGCTTTTCGCCCGGGAACAACACAACAAAATCTGGTCGCCGTCGGCTTTCTCTTCGTCGGTCAGGTAGCTGTCGCGATGGTCCGGCTCGCCCTCCAGCACGTCGGTCAGGCAGCTGCCGCAGATCCCCTGTTTGCAGGAGACGCACACCTTCAGCCCGGCCAGTGCCAGCGCCTCGACGATGGTCTGGCTCTCCAGCACCTGCACGGTGATGCCGCTGGCTGCCGCGAAGACTTCGAATGCCGCGCCGCCGGTTTCGACTTCGGCGCTGAAACACTCCAGATGCACCTGCTCCGGGCAGTAACCCAGGGCCGCGGCCTGTTCAGTAACGGCATCCATCAGCCGCGTCGGGCCGCAGGTGTAGACGTGGGTATTGGCCGGGACGTCGGTCAGCACTGCCGCCAGGTTCAGCCGCCGGGTGTCGCTGAAGTGCAGCTGAACGCGGTCGGCCCAGGCCGCCTGCTCCAGCTGCGTTATAAAGGCCGCCCCGTCGCGCGTTCGGGCGCAGTAGTGCAGGCTGAAGGAGCGCCCGCTGGCGTGCAGCTCGGCGGCCATCGCCAGCATCGGGGTAATGCCAATCCCGCCGCCAATCAGCAGGCTGTGGCTGGCTGACGCATCCAGTGCAAACAGGTTGCGCGGTTCGCTGACCGGGATCCGATCCCCCACGTTGAGGGCGTGGGCGGCAAGGGAGCCCCCCTGGGATTGGGTATCTTTCAGAATGCCGAGCTGGTAGTGCTGGCGATCCTCAGGGTCGCCGCACAGGGAGTACGGTCGCACCACGTCGTCTGCCAGATGCAGATCGATATGCGCCCCCGCGCTGAAGGCCGGGAGGTCGATACCCTCAGCATGCGCCAGCGTCAGCAGGACCACCTCGCCCTGCAACTCCCGCCTGATAACCTGTAATGTCAGCATGTTGACTCCTTAACGCATAAACAGACCGCCGTTGATGTCCCAGGTCGCCCCGGTGACAAACGACGCCTGTTCGGATGCCAGCAAAGCCACGGCCTGGGCGACAAACTCTGCTTCCCCTAGCTGGCCCACCGGGATCGTTTGCAGCAGCCCGGGCATCTTCTCTTCCGGCACCAGGGCGTGAACCATGGGCAGATCCAGCGGGCCCGGGGCGATGGCATTGACCGTCACGCCGGATTTGCTCAGCTCGCGGGCAAAGATTTTGGTCAGGGTCACAATGCCGCCCTTCGAGGCCGCGTAGTGGGCCCCGGAGGCAGTGCCGCCGTTCTGCCCGGCCAGCGAGGCCAGGTTAATGATGCGACCGTAGCCGCGGGTGGCGAAGTAGCGCCCAAAGGTCTGACAGCCGACAAAGGTGCCGCGCAGGTTGGTGGCGATCACCCGGTCGAACTCCTCGACGTTAATCTCCAGCACCGGGGTGGCGAGGGTCAGGGCGGCGTTGTTGACCAGCACCTCCAGGCTGCCGAAGCGTTCAACGCTGGCCTCCAGCGCCTGCGTAAAATCCTGCGGCTGGCAGATATCCAGCCCCAGCGCCAGCACCCTGCCCTGACCGTCATCGAGACGATCTGCGGCCTCCCGGGCGCGATCCACATCGACATCGGTCAGCACCACCTGATAACCCTGCTTCAGCAGATGAGCGGCAATGGCGTTGCCCAGACCGGCGGCGGCGCCGGTCACTAATACGGTTTGCGTCATGGACGGCTCCTCAGAGGATGTAGCCGATGCTGTGCAGCACATCGTCGCTGTTGACCAGGCGGATCACCTTCTGCGTAATCAGCAACCTGCCGTCCTGCGGCTTGAGGTGCCAGGTGATGTCCGCCGCGTAGTGGCGGCTGTGGCCTTTACGGTGCTCCCACAGGGATTGCGCCCCGCGCACCACGATCAGATCCTCGCTGGACTCCAGCAGGCGGAAGCGCGACAGGGTGCGCAGCGTTCTGGCCCGCGGCGTAGTGGAGATTGACTCCCCGCTGTAGAGGCGCTTCACCCGGCGCTCGCGCATGTGGTGATCGTCGCAGGCGTAGTTAAGGGTGTTTTTGAAATCGTTCTCGTTCGGGTCGATCGGCACTACGTACAGGCCGTCGCGCTGCCACAGATCCAGCCAGGCGTTGAACTCGCCCTGGTCCAGCAGATCGCCTTCGAGGTTAATTACGGACATCGCCGCAAACAGCACAGAATCTGGCGTCATCATTTTTCGCTCTCCGTCATTAACTTTTTCCACTGCTGGTAGGCCGCACGCATCCCGGTTTCGGCGCTGACGTCGCTGCGCAGGCCGTCGTCAGTGCGGTACTCCCCGGCCAGGCCGCGATTAAGCATGATCCACAGGTCGTCCCCCGCGGTGGCCCCGCGCTGGACCCGTTCCCAGGCCTCGGAGTCATCCGGGGTGCCAAAGCCCATCGGGCCCTGGAAGTGTTCGTGCAGACGCAGACGCGCCTGGTTGGCAATCTCCGGCCCGCCGTCCATGGTGATCACCGCGTGGTGAATCTCGGTTTCCATCACCGAGATCGGCTGCAGAACGCGGAAGAAGGCCATCGAGCAGGCGATGTTCGGGAACAGGTTGAGGTTGAAGCCAGAGCCGCCCACCGCCCGCACGATGCGGCGGACCTGCTCTTCGTCGTGCTCTTTGCGCAGTTCGTCCGCCAGCCCGATAAAGCGTTCCGGGATCGGCGCATCGAGGTTGGCTTCCAGATCCACCAGCTCGGGGATCATCACCATCACGCTGTGGCCGTTGCCGAGATCTTCGACATAGCCGCTGCCGTCCACAAAATTGAGCATCTCTTCGGTCTGCTTATCGACCGAACTGAGGAAGGAGCGGTGCACCACCGGGAAGTGGTAGCCGTCGGTGGTGTTCTCCAGCTGGATCTTCCAGTTGCCCGGGAAGCGGAAGCGGTGCGCAGGCCCGGTCTTGACCGGGTAGCCCGCCCCCTGCTTCATAAACAGATCCATCCACTTCTTCGCCGCGCCGAGGAAATCCTCCAGGGGTTCGATCTGCTCGTTAAAGGTGGCGAACACCATGCCCGCGTACTGCTCGGTACGCAGCGACACCAGCCCCAGTTCGTTCTTCTCCAGCTGATCGGCGTAGCTTTCCGGGTGCGGCACGCCGCGCAGGCTGCCGTCGAGGGCGTAGCCCCAGCCGTGGTACGGGCAGACGAAGCTGTTGGTTTTGCCGGTGCGGTGTTCGCAGACGGTGGCCGCGCGGTGTCGGCATCGGTTCAGCAGGGTGTGGACGGTGCCTTTGCGGTCGCGCACCACAATCACCGGCTGGGTGCCGATCTCGGTGGTTTTAAAGCTGCCGGTCTCCGGGATCTCGCTGACGTGCGCCACCCAGACCCAGGTTTTCGTGAAAATACGGTCCAGCTCCAGCTGGAACAGCTCATCTGAGGTATAGAGCGAGGTGTGGACGCGGTCCGCCTTCACCAGGGCCGCAATCTCTTCTCTGGTCGGGAGGGGCTGCGCCGTGGTATCGATATTTTTGACATTGATGATGTGGTCACACTGCATAATCTGTCTCCTGCTCGTCGTCGGGGGTCTGATTGTTGTCGGGTACCGGGAGCGCATCCGCCGCCTGCCAGTGGCTTACCGGCCTGCTGAACAGGTTGCGGGTGGTGAAATGGTGGATGGTCATCTCCCCCGCCTCGCGACGGAAAATAATCTGCAACTCGGCCGCGTTCAGGTGCGCCCCTCCGGCGGTAAAGGCGGAGGTTTGCAGCATCAGCCAACGGCCGTGCAGCTCGCCGTCGGCATCCTGATACAGGGCTTCGGAACAGAGAAAATGGGCATTGAGGGCGAAGTGCGCCGGGTGGCGGACATAGCTCGCCATCATCGCCTCAATCGCCGCACGCCCCTGATGCCTGCCCAGCCGGGTGGCGTAGGGTTCCCCCACCCCTTCCCAGCAGGCGTCTGCGCTGAACAGCGCCCCGATGGCCTGTACCGTCTCCATGCTGTCCAGCCGATCGCACAGCCGCATGTAGTTGCTGATACAGACCCGGGCTGCCTGCTGATCCTCAAGCTGCTGTAAACGCAGCGCATCCTGTGGGCTCATGATGGGCTCCGTTACTGAATGATCAGTTCACGCCCGACACGGGCTTCGATCTTGCAGTACTTCCACAGCTTGCTCTCGCCATCGCCCACCGGGGTGGTGCGGAACAGGTTGCAGGCGGCCACCACGCTGTCGAGGTTGTCGGCATCGGCCAGCACGTAGGTGGTCCACGGGGAGGTCGTAGACGGGCCAACCATCAGACGGTCGTCGTCCATGTTGCCGATCACCCGGATGCCCTGGGTTTCGTCGATGCCTTTCATCATCACGCCGAACGCGCCCCACACCTGTTTGGCTTCCGCCGGGGTGGCATCAAAGAAGTTCTGGTTCACGCCGATGCAAAACAGCACGCGTAAGGTTGTTGTCTGGCTCATCTGTTGCTCCTTTCGTCAAAATTACAAATAACCCGGCAGAGGCTGGCCACCGAAATAGACCGTACCGGCGTTGAGATAAGAGAGGTCGCCCATAAAGGCGTGCTGGGTGATCACCATGGTGTCGCGCACGTAGCGTTGCAGCGGGCTTTTCATGGTGATGCCGCCCATGCCGTTCAGCGCCAGCGCCTGGCGGGTGACCTCGGCGGCCACGCGGGTGACGTGGGTAGAGGAGAGCCGCAGGGCGTTGATCTGCTCGCTGGCAGGCTCACCCCCGGCGAGAATGCACTGCCAGACATCGTCGATGGCGTCGTAGAACCAGGCCCGGGCGGAGCGCAGATCCGCTTCGCAGCGGGCAATCTGCATCTGGGCCTGCGGGCGGTCGGCCAGCCGCGGGGCACCGGTTACCGACTGCTGACGATGGGCTATGGCATAGATTTCATTCAGGGCGGCGCGGGCCACGCCGAGCGCCACCACCGAGAGTACCTGAGTGGCGAGAGACAGCACCGGATAGCGATAGAGCGCCCCGTCGAGGTTAAGGGCGCCGCCGCGCACGAAGGTCCACTCCTGGGGCACAAAGGCATCGTTAACCACCAGATCGTGGCTGCCGGTTCCGGCCAGGCCGACGGTGTTCCACACCGGGTCGATCTGCACGCAATCACGCGGCAGAACCGCCATCCGCGGCAGAGGTTCGCCGCTTTCCGGCAGGATGCCGACGCCAAACACCGAGGCGCCCATACTGCCGCTGGCAAAGCCCCAGCGCCCGCTGACGCGGTAGCCGCCGTCGGCCAGCACCGCCTTCTGCGGCGGGAAGATACCGCCAGCGAAGACCACGTCCGGGCCGTCGCGGTAGAGCGCTTTCAGGGTGTCCGTTGGCAACGCCCCGAGATAAAACGGGCTCATGCCGAAGCTGGCGACCCAGCCTGCGGAGCCATCGGCGGTGGCGATCTGCTCGATCAGCTCACAGAACTGCGCCGGAGAGCACTCCTCGCCGCCATAGATTTTGGGGACCAGCGCGCGGTAGACGCCGACCTGCTTAAACCGGGCGATGATGTCATCAGAGATATGACGCTGCTGCTCAAAATCGGCGCTGCGGGCCGCAACGTCATTCAGCAGTGGAACGAGCTCCTCACGAACATGAATGGCTGACATAGCTTCCTCCCGAAAAGAGTGTGCGGCCCGCAGAGAGACGAGCGCTGCCGCAATGAGTGGTACTCACTGAGTTATTGTTAAAACCGGGCGCGGTAAAACGGGATGGTTAGCGGCGTCGTCGTTCAGCCAGCCATTCGGCGGCCTGGATCAGCAGGCCCTCCTGCCCTTTGGCGGCGATCAGCTGCAACGCCACCGGACGGCCACCAAGCGTGCCCGCAGGCAGGGTCAGCGCCGGATGGCCGCTGAGGTTGAACGGGCGCACCAGCCGGGTGAGGTTGACCACGCTCAGCGGGTCTTTCGCCTCTTCCAGGGTCGGGGGCAGTTCCGGCAGGGTTGCCAGCGCCAGCAGCGGGGTTTCCGCCAGCCGGGCATCGACCTGGGCGGTGAATGCCTGGCGGATATCTTCAGCGCCATTCAGGGCAGCAACATCGATACTGGCTCCGGCGCGAATGCGGGTTGCCACGTCGGCAGACACTCTGTCGTCGCTCAGTAAGGGATTAAAGGCCTGCCAGTTTTCGCGGCTGATGAGGGTCAGTCCGGCGCGATGAGCATCGCCCAGCAGGGGGAGATCAACCTGCTGCGGGCGCAGGTCCCACTGCGCGAGGAAATTCAGCAGCAGCGCGTCTATGTCGCTCGTGGCCGTCGGGATAAAGCCCATCGCGGGCAGCGTGGTCACGGGCGCGTCGACCGGAAGGGCAAGACGGGTCAGCACCCGGCGCAGGACGCTGCTGCTGCGGGCAAAGATGCCCACGCAGTCCAGCGAGCTGTGAGCGGGCATCACCCCTGCCCGGCTAAGCCGGCCGTAGGTGGGTTTTAAGCCGAGGATCCCGCAGCAGGCGGCGGGCATCCGCACCGAGCCGCCGGTATCGGTGCCGAGGGCGAAATCCACCTCTCCGGCAGCCACCACCGCGGCCGAGCCGCTGGAGGAGCCGCCGGGTATCAGGTCAGGGAAACGCGGGTTAACCGGCGTGCCGCCCCAGGGGTTAATCCCGGTGACGCCAAACGCCAGCTCATGCAGGGTGGTTTTTCCGGTCAGGACGCAGCCCTGTCCGAGCAGGGTCGCCACCACCTCAGCATGCTGTTCCGCCGCCGGGTTGGACGCCAGTGCCGGACAGCCGGCGCGGGTCGGGAAGCCTGCGATGTCGAGGGTGTCTTTCACCGCAAAGCTGAGGTCGCCCTCGCCGAGGGTAAACCGTGCTACGTAACCATTGCTCTCAGTAACAGGCTGCATAATTCGCACCTTAGACAGAAAAAACGAATCATATTCGGGCGGGGCAGTCTTCGCTGCGATTCGACCCACGTGAACTCAGGTCAATGATGGAATATTTAGATGAATATTCAAGTAATTTTTCACGTTATTTTTACGTAAAAATAACATGGAAACATTTTTATAATACTTGCAGGCGAGAGGGGTATGATGATGATTAATAACAATTAAAACTGCACGGAAATGAAAAAAAGCCGCGCTGGGACTCAGCGCGGCTTTTTATTAACTCATTGTTTTAAATTAGATTATTTGAAATTTTTAAGGCTGTCACAAATCCGCAATTCTCCCTGCGGCCGCTTCAAAGCTCGTTCAGGTTATCGAGTACCTTCGCCAGCGAGAGGTTCATTTTTTCCATCTGGGCGGCGGTCATCCCTTTAAAACCCTTCTCAAAAACCTTACTGGTAAGGCGGTGCGCCTCGGCCACTTTTTCACGTCCGGCATCGGTGAGCATCACCTCGGTCACCCTGGCGTCCTGGACGCTGCTGGCGGTGGTCACCAGGCCGTCATCCCGCAGGCGACCGACGATTTTGGTGACGGTCGGCATCTTGGTCATCGCATATTCGGAGATCTGCGAGATGCTGGCCTTACCGTACTGCTCGGTAATCATCAGCACCCGAAAGCGGGAAACATCGAGCTGCACCTTTTTCAGTGTGATTTCCATAACTTGCGTGTAGCGCGCATAGACATTAACGATCCAGTAGAACGGGAACTCTTCGCGATGAAAAGAGGAGCCGGTGTCTGACGATGGTGTGGTTTGACTCATGAAATGACGTTCCAGAAGTGATGCAATGGCCGCAATTATACCCGCTATTGTCCGCCCGCTATAGCCTCTTCACGCCCGGCAATGCCTTCTCTTATTACCTGTGCGCCACGAAAGCCGATCGATATCGCAATATGATTCGAAAACGCTACGTGATTAACAATTGCGTATCATTTTTCAAACATAACATTGACGTTTATGTGTGCGATTTCCTATACGTTAGCGCACGTGTTCAGGTTGCACGAAACAACAATACCAATAACCGCAATGTGGAGCTTTTCATGAACGAGAGTCCATCGCTGGAACAGACACGCGCTGACGTGCTGGCTCCACCTTCGCCTGCTGACGCCGCGCTCGATCCGCGTCAACAGCGTGTGATCAAAAAGTTATTCCGCAGGCTAATCACTTTTTTGTTCATCCTGTTCGTCTTCTCGTACCTGGATCGGATCAACATCGGCTTTGCCGGGCTAACGATGGGCAAAGATCTGGGCCTCACCAGCACCATGTTTGGCCTGGCGACCACCCTGTTTTACGTGATGTATGTTATCTGCGGGATCCCCAGCAACGTGATGTTGAGTATCGTGGGCGCCCGGCGCTGGATCGCGATTTTGATGGTGGTCCGGGGGATTGCATCCACCGCCACCATGTTCGCCACCGGCCCTGGTAGCCTGTATGTGCTGCGCATGCTGGTGGGGATCGCCGAAGCCGGCTTCCTGCCGGGCCTGCTGCTCTATTTAACCTTCTGGTTCCCGGCCCACTACCGCGCCCGCGCTAACGCCCTGTTTATGATTGCCATGCCGGTGACGATGGCGCTGGGCTCGCTGGCCTCGGGGTACATTCTGAACCTCGATGGGGTGATGAACCTGAAGGGCTGGCAGTGGCTGTTCCTGCTGGAAGGCTTCCCGTCTGTGATTCTGGGCTTCGTGGTCTGGTTCTGGCTGGACGACAGCCCGGACAAAGCCCGCTGGCTGACCCAGGATGACAAAGCCTGCCTGAAGGAGATGCTGGAGGCGGATCGCCTGAATGCTGAGAGCACCCAGCAGCGGGAGCGGGCCGCGCTGGCGCCGAAACAGGGCAGCCTGATGCGGGAGCTGTTCACCCCGACCATCATGCTCTACACCCTCGCCTACTTCTGCCTGACCAACACTCTGAGCGCCCTCAGCGTCTGGACGCCGCTGATCCTGCGCAGCATCAGCGAGGAGAGCAGCAACGTGACCATCGGGATCCTGAGCGCCATCCCGCAGGTCTGTACCATAGTGGCGATGGTCTGGTGGAGCAAGCGTTCCGATAAGCGCAACGAGCGTAAAGTTCACACCCTGCTGCCGTACCTGTTTGCCGCCGCAGGCTGGATCCTGACCGCCACCAGCAGCGATCCGATGCTGCAGTTCACCGGGATCGTGATGGCCTCTTCCGGTGCCTTTGCGGCGATGGTGATCTTCTGGACGACGCCGGACCGTTCTATTTCGCTGCGCGCCCGTGCCCTGGGGATTGCGGTGATCAACGCCACCGGGATGACCGGCGCCGCGCTGGGGCCGCTGCTGATGGGCTGGATGAAGGATGTCACCGGCAACTTCAACGCCGGGATCTTTATGGTGGCTGGTTTCCTGGTGCTGGGCGCGGTGGTGATTTCGTTGATTCCAATGAAAAATACCGCGCAGCAGTAGTGGCATCGCCGGGTGGCGGCTACGCCTTACCCGGCCTACGGTTTTTGTAGGCCCGGCAAGCGCAGCACCGCCGGGCATGCAAACTTATTCCGCCGCGACCGGTTTCACCCGTACCCCGGCAAACACCATCACCATCGCTGAGACCAGCAGCACGCCGCTGGCGGTAAATACTCCGCTCGCGCCGTTGAGATCGAACACCGCCCCGCCCCCTGCCGCACCGGCGCCGATCGCCAGCTGGATCGCGGCGACCATGAGTCCGCCCGCGCTTTCGGCCTCGTCAGTGACGGTGGTCGCCAGCCAGGTTGACCAGCCCACCGGTACCAGACCGAAGGCGAAGCCCCACAGGCTCACCAGCAGGCCGTCGACCAGCGCCAGATGCCCAAAGGCCACCATCAGCAATGCCAGGATCCCCATCGCGAACGGCACCAGCGCCAGGGTAAGGCGCAGGTTGCGCGCCAGCAGATGCCCGGCAATAGAGGTGCCGACGAAGTTTGCCACGCCAAAGCCAAGCAGGATCAGGGAAATGGTTTCCACGCTCGCCTGCCCCACCGTCTCGAGGAACGGACGCAAATAGGTAAAGAAGGCGAAATGGCCGCTGAAGATCAGAATAGTCGCCAGCAGGCCACCGATCATCCCCGGACGACGCAGAACCCGCCACAGCGTGCTGAGGCTACCGCTGTTCTCCGGACGCATCGACGGCAGTACCCACAGCTGCCACAGCAGGGCCAGCGCGCTGGGCACCACGCAGAGGATAAAGACGTTACGCCAGCCGATCAGGCTGCCGAGATAGCTACCCAGCGGCGCGGCCACCACGGTGGCAATCGACACCCCGGAGAAGATAATGGCCAGCGCCTTTGGCACGTCGCTGGCGGGCACGAGGCGCATCGCGGTGGCGGTGGACATTGCCCAGAAGCCGCCAATCGCCACGCCGAGCAGCAAGCGGCCCATCAGCAGGACGTGCAGCGTCGGCGCGAAGGCGACCATCAGGCTGGAGATAATTTGCAGGACCGAGAAGAACATCAGCACCCAGCGGCGGTCGATGCTTTTGGTGGCGGAGGTGATCAGCAGGCCGGTGACCAGCGCCACCAGCGCGGTGGCGGTCACCGACTGCCCGGCCACCCCCTCGCTGACGCCGAGACTGGCAGCCATGGGCGTCAGCAGGCTGGCAGGCAAAAACTCGGCGACAATCAGGCCGAATACCCCCAGTCCCAGCGACCAGACCGCGCGCCAGGCGGGTCTGGCCGGGGCGCTGGTCTCATTTGCGGCGATGGATGAATGCATTTGTACGACTCCCGTCAGGAAAATGTGATGTATGTCGCAAAGCATAGGCAGTTCACCGCGGACGATCTATGACATATAATCTCCACTTATTGATTATTCGTCCGGGAATCGAGAAATGACGCTCCAGTCGCCTGATTTGATCAGTGAGTTACTGCGCGGAATGCGCCTGTCGGGGGTGAAATACCGCCGGATTGAGGCCAGCATGCCCTTTGGCGTGGCCTTCGGCGCGGCCGCGGGAAAAGCCCAGTTCCACTTTATCAGCCGCGGTCCGGCGGTCTTGCGGATGCACAGCGGAGCGCGCTTCGCGCTGAACAGCGGCGACGCGGTGTTTATCCCCAACGGCGATGCTCATGCCCTGCTCTCCGGAGACGACGCGACGGTGACCCCGGTCTCGGCCTTTCCCAGCGAGCCGATCTGCAACAGCGTCTGCGATATCCACTGCGAGCCCTGCCCGGACAGCGACAACGTGGTGATATTCAGCGGGTGTATGGATTTCGATCTCGGCGGGATGCAGCCGCTGATCAAGGCGATGCCGGAGGTGATGATGGTCAGCCGTTTGATGACCACCTGGCCGGAGATCCATCCTCTGCTGGAGGCGATGGAGCGCGAGTCGATGACCCGTCAGGTGGGATTTGCCGGGATCCTCGCCCGGCTGGCGGACGTGGTGGCGGCGCTGATTGTGCGCGGCTGGGTCGAGGCCGGGTGCGGAAAAGCCACCGGCTGGATCCAGGTGCTGCGCGATCCGCGCCTCAGCCGGGCGATCTACGCCATGCACCAGCAGCCGGGAGTTAACTGGAGCGTGGCGGAGCTGGCAAAAGAGGCAGGAACGTCGCGGTCGGTGTTTGCCGAGCGGTTTCTCTCGGCTACCGGCACGACCCCGGCGAAATACCTGACCGAGCTGCGGATGCGGCTGGCGATCCAGTATATCGGCCAGGAGAATCAGGCGATTGAGACCGTGGCCCTGCGCCTCGGCTACGGCTCGCTGGCGGCCTTCAGCCGGGCGTTTAAGCGGATTGTCGGCCAGTCGCCGGGGGCATTACGCGAAGCCGGTCAGACCCCACAGGAGATCTGACCGGTTCGATTAGCGGTTAAAGCCAGCTCTGCTGCGACGGTGTGCCTTCGCTGCGCTCCTCGCGGGGCAGTTCGATGGTGAGCGTGGAGAGATGTTTTGACCACAGATCGGCCACCCATTTCACGCCGCGCGCGGTAAAGCGCGCCTGAGACCAGGTGTGCTGGTTTTCGCCCACGCCGCTGTGCAGCGTAAAATAGCCCGCGTCGATATGGTGCTGCGGCGGCACCAGATTGCCGCCGACGCGCTGCATGATATTGCGTTCCAGCAGGAACTCGCGGAACTGCGGCTCTTTAGCCTTGAGCATCTTACAGAGCTGACGAAAACCCATCGCCTCTTTCACTCTGACGAACTGGTCAAAAAACACCGCCTTTGGAGCCCAGAGCGCAAGCTGCTCCTCCGCCCGGTGGCATTTTTCATACTGCTCGGCCCAGGCGCGTGCCGCCGCCGCCGGGTTGGTAAAGTCCGGGATATTGGCGTTTCTCTCACGCTCCTGCCAGCGATCCAGCATGGCAGCCGTGAAGCCCGGGGAGATGCGTGAAACCGTCAGCAGGGAGTCGCGTTTGTTCAGCAAAAACTCCTGCCGCGTTTCACCTTCGCGCTCGTACAGACTGGCCGTTACCGGCTGCGAAAGACGCTGCGCTGTTTCCAGACTCTTCACCATGCGCTTCACCTCGGTATGGGCAATGCCGGTCATTTTTGCGATCTCACGGCTGCTGATGGTGGCAAGCTGGTTGTTGGACTGGAAATTTTGAACAGGAATTACCATAGGTTTCACCCCTCACTCATACATTACTCGGGTAATTTGCTCTAATAGTATACAAATACCTGTTCAAATATCCAGTATAATTTTTAAGCGTATCCCCGCAAAAGCAGGCCACGCCTAAGTTCCGGTAATCAGGACGGTTTTGGCTGCGTCGACAGACTTTCCAGCTCCCGCGCATCATGGCTACAGAAAAAAGTGATGTCATGGGCATGGGTGCAGGAGAGCTCGCGCAGCCGCTGCTGGTTGCGCCGCCGGGCATCGTTGTCCATTGCCATCATCCACTGGTAAAAGCGCAGTCCGGGAGTACAGTGGCGCTGCGGCTGGCGCATCTCATCCCGGTAAAACCAGGCGTCGCCGCCGTGGAGCAGCCACCCCTGCGGCTGCTGGATGGCAATCCCGGCGTGCCCCGGCGTGTGCCCGGCCAGCGGCACCAGCAGGATCTCCGGCGGCAGTCCGTTCAGGGCCGTTACCGCGTCGAAGCCAAACCAGCGCTCGCCCTGCACCTGATAGCCCTCCCAGCCAGAGGTGGCACTCCACTGCCCGGGGCGATAGCGCTCCCGCTGCAGCCAGCTGTGGCGCTGCTGCGCGGTGTCGATCTCCTGCTGCATTAAGTGGATGCGCGCGTGGGGGAAATCGGTCAGCCCGCCCGCATGATCGAAATCGAGGTGCGTCAGAATAATATGGCGGACGTCCGCCACGCTGAAGCCCAGCGCCTCGACCCGGGCGCGAGCCGTGAGCGACTCCCGGCGCTGGATGTTATTCAGCACCCGGAAAAAGCCCGACAGCCGGGAGGGCTCGCGCACGTCCCCCTGGCCGAAGCCGGTATCCACCAGCACCAGCCCGTCGCGCTCGGTTTCGATCAGCAGGCAGTGGCAGACCAGGTGCGCATGCAGCCCCTTGCTGAAACCGTCGTAAAACGCGCCGCCCAGCGGGCACATGCACCCACAATTAAGGTGATGGATCTTCATATCGCCTCCTCATCAAGGTGATTGCGTCTGCTGATTCTGCTCTGACGTGCCAAAATGCGTAGTGTCGCCGTGACCGTGTTCACCGCTGCCCTGCACGCGCCGGAGCTGGATGACCTCGCCCTGCTGCCAGGCATTGGCGCCCTTCGCCACCGGGTGGGCAACGATATCGGCACGCTGGCGTTTAATCTCCTGCGTATCGATCCCCAGACGCCGATCGCGATCCGCCAGCAGCGCCGGGTCGAGCTGCCCTTCCCCGGTAAAGCCCATCATCAGGGCCGGGATGCCGAGCGGCAGGGTTTTGTCGCGATCCGTATGCCAGGTGTGCCAGGTTTTGCCGTAGGTGTTGACGATTTTGCTCATCAGCGCCTTGTCCGCCACCGCCGGCAGGCCGGGAGCCACCAGGCTGCCCGATTTCACTTCATACTGATGGCTGTGCCAGAGCTTTTTCTCCTCCGGCGGCAGGGTATTAAACAGGCGCTCGCTGATGATGTACTCGACGCCCATCAGCCGGGCATCCTTCGTATTACCGTCATAAATAACCGCCTGCATCACGTCTTCATTGAGCACCGTCACGTAGTGATGGGCCTCCATCTGTCCGTTTTTATCCCCGCTGTAAAAATGAAAGCCGTCGAGATAAGCGCTGATGGCCTCCACCGGCGGGCGGGACTGAATCACCTGGGCGCCCGTTTCCAGGGTGCGCATTTTGGCGGAGGTGCTTTCACCGGGGATGGGGGCCTGCGGCGGTGAGTTGTTTGCCCCGCAGCCGACAAGAAGCAGGATGGCTGGAACGATCAAAGGTAAAGATTTCATTGGCACTCCCTTTCACTTAGCCTGGTTATGAAGGTAGTGCAGATGTGAGGATTGTTCCGGCATATATGTGAAAAAACAGCGGCTTCGCTCCGATCCATCCGCAACGGTAAATTGTCTGGATATGCGCAAAATGCGCTATCCGACACGCGAAATGGCTAAGATTCGTCTAAGGTTTTCAGGTGATTGATGACAGCGGCCACGCTGCCCAGCGAACTTAGGAGAACAACCATGATGAGACCTCAACGCCCCGCCACACTGCGGCTGGCGATTGGCGGCATCCTGCTTGGGATCACCGCCTTCAGCTATGCGGACGACTCGTCCAGCGCCCAGAAACAACCCCCGGACATTTTGTTCGGGCCGCTGTTTAACGACGTGCAAAGCGCCAAACTCTTCCCCGATCAAAAAACCTTTGCCGATGCCGTACCGAAAAACGATCCCCAGGCGATCCTTGCCGATTACCACATGCAGCGCAAACAGTCCGGCTTCGACCTGCGTCACTTTGTTGACATGAACTTTACCCTGCCGACGGAAAAGGAAAAGTACGTTCCGCCTGCCGGACAGAGCCTGCGCGCGCATATCGACGGCCTGTGGCCGGTGCTGACGCGCACCACCTCCAGCGCCGGGAAGTGGGATTCGCTGCTGCCGCTGCCGAAACCTTACGTGGTGCCGGGCGGGCGTTTCCGCGAGATCTACTACTGGGACAGCTACTTCACCATGCTGGGTCTGGCCGAGAGCGGCCACTGGGACAAAGTCGCCGATATGGTGGCGAACTTCGCTTATGAGCTGGACAGCTGGGGCCATATTCCCAACGGCAACCGCAGTTACTACCTGAGCCGCTCCCAGCCGCCGTTCTTCTCCCTGATGGTCGAGCTGCTGGCGACCCACGACAGCGAGGCGCTGAAGAAATACCGTCCGCAGATGGAAAAAGAGTACGCCTACTGGATGGAAGGGGTGGATGCCCTCCAGCCGGGTCAGGCCAGCCAGCGGGTGGTGAAGCTGGACGATGGTGCCGTGCTGAACCGCTACTGGGACAATCGCGATACCCCACGCCCGGAATCCTGGCTGGATGATATCAACACGGCGAAAAAATACCCCAACCGCCCGGCGACCGAGATCTACCGCGATCTGCGTTCCGCCGCCGCCTCCGGCTGGGACTTTAGCTCACGCTGGATGGACGATCCGCAGCAGCTGGGGACGATCCGCACCACCAGCATCGTGCCGGTGGATCTGAATGCCCTGATGTTCAAGATGGAAAAACTGCTGGCGAAGGCCAGTCAGGACGGCGGGGACAGCGCGGCGGCCAGCCGTTACGAGGGTCTGGCAGCCGATCGCCAGAAAGCGATGGAGCGCTATCTGTGGAACGACAAACAAGGCTGGTATGCGGATTACGATCTGAAAACCAAACAGGTGCGCGATCAGCTGACCGCCGCGGCGCTGTTCCCGCTGTACGTGCAGGCGGCCTCGCAGGAGCGTGCGGACAAAACGGCCACGGCCGCCGAGGCCCAGCTGCTGAAAGCCGGCGGGATTGCGACGACCAACGTCAACAGCGGCCAGCAGTGGGATGCGCCAAACGGCTGGGCACCGCTGCAGTGGGTCGCCACCGAAGGCCTGCAGAATTACGGGCATAAAAAAGTGGCGATGGACGTCACCTGGCGCTTCCTTACTAACGTCCAGCACACCTACGATCGCGAGCAGAAGCTGGTGGAGAAATATGATGTGTCCACCACCGGCACGGGCGGCGGTGGCGGCGAATATCCGTTGCAGGACGGCTTTGGCTGGACTAACGGCGTAACGCTGAAGATGCTGGATCTGGTTTGCCCGCAGGCCAACCCTTGCGACAAACTGCCAGCCAAGCAGCCTGCGGCTAATGATGAACCGGCGACTACCACCACCCCGGCGGCCACCAGCAATCAACCGGCAGCCACTCCCGCACCGGCCACCAGTAACCAACCTGCGGCAACAAGCGATCAACCCTCGGTAACGACGCCACCGGCGACCAGCGGCAACGCCACGTCGCAGCCAGCCGCTAACGATGAACCGGCGGAAACGCAGAAGAGTGTCGGGCAGTAAGGTGTCGTAGGCCGGGTAAGGCGTAGCCGCCACCCGGCGATGTGGCCCCGGTGCGGCCTGCTGCCCGGCGGCGCTACGCTTGCAGGGCCTACAAGTTCAAAGGCAGGACGTAGGCCGGGTAAGGCGTAGCCGCCACCCGGCGATGTTGCAGGGAAAACCGCACAAAAAAACGGCTCTTACAAAAGAGCCGTTTTTACGTGTGTCAGGCGCGTCGTACCATCCTGTAAACCAGTAGCACGAGAATAGCGCCCACCACGGCGACCAGAAAACTTTGCAGGTTAAATCCGGATACATTGCCGCCGATGCCAAACATCGTTGCCAGCCAGCCGCCGACAACCGCACCTACGACCCCAAGGATACAGGTCACAATAAAACCGCCACCATCCCGTCCCGGCATGATGAATTTTGCGATAACACCAGCAATCAGACCAAATACAATCCAGGCGATAATACCCATAGTGATGCCCTCTTGCAGAGTTAAGCTTGCGCAGAACACCCGCCCGCGCAAGTCATATAAGTATAGGCAATAGCCGGAAAACCATATTGAGGACACTGACTTAATTGCGGCTGTGGCGAAAAAAAATAATTGCTGGTTTGTATTAAGTTCCGCCGTTGCCTGCCGATAACGCAACCACAGACTGTCATTTATCGAGGAGCCCTGGGGCGTGAGTAATTACAGTGAGCAGTTCCTGAAAACTAATCCGCTGGCTGTATTAGGGGTATTACGCGATCTGCAAAAACAGAATGTTCCCGTGCGTATCAGCTGGGGGAACAACCAGTTCATCAGCAAAATTCTGGATGCAACGCCAGAGCGGCTGGTGATGGATTTAGGCAGCCAGGAGTACGAAAACCGTGCGGTGCTGCGCGCAGAAACCATCACCGTGGCCGCCGACACCCAGGGGGCGAAAGTGGAGTTCGATCTGCCGCGGCTGGAACAGGGAACCTGGCAGGGGCTGCCCGCCTTTATCACCTCGCTGCCGGCATCGGTATGGTGTATCCAGCGACGGGAATATTTCCGCATCAATGCTCCGCTGCATCCGGCCTACTTCTGTAAAGCCAAAATGCCGGACAAGAGCGTGATCCGTTTTCGCCTGCACGATCTCTCCCTGGGCGGCATGGGGGCATTGATGGATAGCGCTAAACCCGACGCGCTGGTCGAAGGGATGCGCTTCTCGCAAATCGAACTGGATATGGGCGGTTGGGGTCGCTTCTTCTTCGATGCGCAGCTGATCACGGTGAGCGAACGTAAGGTGGTGGACAGCAAAAACGAAACCATCACCACGCCGCGTCTGAGCTTCCGTTTTCTCAATGTCGGGCCGGGCCCGGAGCGGGAACTGCAGCGGATTATCTACTCGCTCGAGCGTGAAGCGCGGGAGCGCGCCAACAAGGTGCGTTAATCGCGGCCGGGCAGCGCGTGGCGGCCCGGCAACGGATTACATGGCGTCCATCGCCTTCTGCACTTTCCAGATATAGCGCGGCGCCTGCGGAGCGGGGTGATTGTTGACAACGTGCTCAAAGAACTCGTCTTTGTCCAGGTCGTTGATCTCGGCAATCGCCTTTTTGCGATCCGAGGAGAAGGTGCGCAGCAGCGCGCCTGCCCCGTTAACGTAGGAAACCACCAGCGCATACTGCATCACTTCCGGGTCCTCAATTCCCTGCAGGATCCCGTGCTCCAGAATGCTCAGATAGGCAGTACCCATCGAAATATTGCGCTCCGGGTTCTTCAGCTCGCTGGTGGATGGCTGTCCGCTCCAGCCCATATGGCGGTAGACTTCCCGCCCGGCGGTGGAGGCTTTCAGCTGCATCAGGCCCACCGCGTTCGATTTACTGACCAGATTCGGGTTCCCGCCCGACTCAACCGCAATGATGGCGGTCACCAGACGCGGGCTGACGCCCCAGGCAGCACCGGCTTTTTCAGTGATCGGCATCCACTGCATCGCCCGTTTCACCGGGACTTCCGGGTTCCATTCCTGTTTTTTGTAATCCTGCTTTGAACTACAGCCTGCAAGCAACACAATCAAAAAAGCAAACCATCTCAATTTCACGTCATCTGTCCTTATGGTCATTCATCGCTGTTACCCTATCCTCCGCTTGATGAAGGACGCGCTCAGGCGGCATGATATATACATTTAGATTTATAAGTCAGCAAGGAAATGCCATGTCTCAGTTTCATCTCATCGCACCATCAGGTTACTGCATTAATCAGGAAGCGGCCCACCGGGGCGTTGCGCGTTTACTGGACGACGGGCATCAGGTGCAAAATCAGATAATTATACCCCGCCGTCAGCAGCGATTTGCCGGAACCGAGGCGCAGCGCCTGAGCGACATAAACGCCCTCGCTCGCCTGCCGGGTGCCAACCAGATTGTACTGGCGGTGCGCGGGGGGTACGGCGCCAGCCGCCTGCTGGAGCAGATCGACTGGCAGGGGCTGGCCGAACGCCAGCAGCAGGACCCGCTGCTGATTTGCGGCCACAGCGATTTCACCGTCATCCTGCTCGGCCTGCTGGCGTTGCATAACGTCATCACCTTCAGCGGCCCGATGCTGGCGGGCAACTTTGGCGCACCGGAGCTGAACGCTTTTACCCTGGATCACTTCTGGCGCGCGCTGCAAAACAGCACTTATTCCGTGGAGTGGCAGGGCGAGGGCCCGGCGTGTGAACGCGCAGGCCAGCTGTGGGGCGGCAATCTGGCGATGGTCGTGTCGCTGATCGGCACCCGCTGGCTGCCCGCCATTGAGAACGGCATTCTGGTGCTGGAAGATATCAACGAGCACCCGTTCCGCGTTGAGCGCATGCTGCTGCAGCTGCATCACGCGGGCATTCTCGACCGTCAGCAGGCGATTGTGCTCGGCAGTTTTAGCGGCGCGACTGCCAATGATTACGATGCCGGCTACGATCTGGCGACCATGATCGATTATCTGCGCGCCCGGGTGTCGGTGCCGATTATCAGCGGGCTCGATTTCGGCCACGAACAGAAGACCGTCACTCTGCCGCTGGGTGCGCAGGCTACGCTTGTTCATGCCGCAGGTAAGACCTGTTTAACCCTGAGCGGACATCCGGTGATTAAGGCATAAAAAAAGCCCCTTAAGCGCCGGATTAGCACGCTGTAAGGGGCATTAATATGTTAGGGTTTTAATAACAGTCATCGCGTCACGCAGGGAGTACGCACACATTGGATGCCGCAGCAATAATCAGTCTTTTTATCCTGGGTTCAGTTCTTGTAACCTGCAGTATATTATTGAGTTCGTTTTCTTCTCGTCTCGGCATCCCCATTCTGGTTATTTTTCTCGCCATCGGCATGCTGGCGGGCGTTGATGGCGTCGGGGGGATCCCCTTCGATAACTACCCCTTTGCCTACATGATCAGTAACCTCGCGCTGGCGGTGATCCTGCTGGATGGCGGGATGCGCACCCAGGCCAGCTCGTTTCGCGTGGCGCTGGGGCCGGCCCTGTCGCTGGCGACGGTCGGGGTGCTCATCACCTCCGGCCTGACCGGGATGATGGCAGCGTGGCTGTTTAAGCTGGATATCATGGAAGGCCTGCTGATTGGCGCCATTGTCGGCTCGACCGATGCCGCGGCGGTCTTCTCGCTGCTGGGCGGCAAAGGGCTGAACGAACGTGTCGGCTCGACGCTGGTGATTGAGTCCGGCAGCAACGACCCGATGGCGGTGTTTCTTACCATCACCCTGATTGAGATGATCCAGCAGCATGAAACCAGCCTGAGCTGGATGTTCGCCTGGCACATCATTCAGCAGTTTGGCCTCGGGATTATCATTGGCCTCGCCGGCGGCTACCTGCTGCAACAGATGATCAACCGTATCTCACTGCCTGCCGGGCTTTACCCGCTGCTGGCGCTGAGCGGCGGGATTTTGATTTTCGCTCTCACCACCGCGATGGACGGCAGCGGCATTCTGGCGGTCTACCTGTGTGGCTTCCTTCTCGGGAACCGGCCGATCCGCAACCGCTTTGGCATTCTGCAGAACTTTGACGGCCTCGCCTGGCTGGCGCAAATCGGCATGTTCCTGGTGCTGGGGCTGCTGGTGACGCCGTCGGATCTGCTGCCGATTGCCATTCCGGCGCTGCTGCTGTCGATATGGATGATCTTCTTTGCCCGTCCGCTATCGGTGTTTGCCGGCCTGCTGCCGTTTAAGGGATTTAACCTGCGCGAGCGGGTGTTTATCAGCTGGGTGGGGCTGCGCGGCGCGGTCCCTATCATCCTCGCGGTGTTCCCGATGATGGCCGGGCTGGACAACGCCCGCCTGTTCTTCAACGTGGCCTTCTTCGTGGTGCTGGTGTCGCTGCTGTTCCAGGGGACTTCCCTGTCGTGGGCAGCGAAAAAGGCCAAAGTGGTGATCCCGCCGGTGGGCTGGCCGGTCTCACGCGTGGGGCTGGATCTGCATCCGGAGAATCCGTGGGAACAGTTTGTCTACCAGCTCAGCGCCGACAAGTGGTGCGTGGGGGCTTCGCTGCGGGATCTGCATATGCCTGAAGAGACGCGCATTGCCGCCCTGTTCCGAGATAATGCCCTGCTGCACCCGACCGGGAGCACCCGGCTGCGCGAGGGGGATATTCTCTGCGTGATTGGCCGCGAGCGCGACCTCCCTGCCCTCGGTAAGCTGTTCAGCCAGTCACCGCCGGTGGCGCTGGATCAGCGCTTCTTTGGGGATTTTATTCTCGAAGCCAGCGCCAAATTTGCCGACGTGGCGTTGATCTACGGGCTGGATGAAGGGCTGGAGTATCGGGATAACCAGCAGACCCTGGGCGAAATTATCCAGAAGCTGCTCGGTGCCGCGCCGGTCGTGGGTGATCAGGTGGAGTTTGCCGGGATGATCTGGACGGTGGCGGAGAAAGAAGATAACAGGGTGCGGAAAGTGGGCGTGCGCGTGGCGGAGGATATCGAGGAGTAGGCCGGGTAAGCGTAAGCGCCACCCGGCGTTTGGCTCCGGCGTTCATGCCGGGTGGCGGCTACGCCTTACCCGGCCTACAACGACTTTACACCGTAATGACGGGCACCCGCGGGGCTAACGCGGTTAACAACTCGTACCCTATTGTGCCCGCCGCTGCCGCGACATCATCCACTTTCACCTCATTCCCCCACAGCTCAACCGGCGTGCCGATCCCGGCCTGCGGGCAGGGGGTGAGATCGATCGCCAGCATATCCATCGACACGGTGCCCACCGTGCCGGTGCGCACGCCGTCCACCCAGACCGGGGTACCGGAAGGGGCAATGCGCGGATAGCCGTCGGCATAGCCCCCGGCGACAATGCCGATGCGCTGCTCGCCCGAGGCACGATAGCGGCTGCCGTAGCCCACGGTATCCCCCGCTTTCAGGGTCTGGACGCCAATGATTTCACTGCGCAGGGTCATCACCGGCTTCAGGCCGCTGTTGGCGATATCCTGCCACTGGCCGGAAGGTGACGCGCCGTAGAGAATAATCCCCGGTCGCACCCAGTCAAAATGCGCTTCCGGGTGCCAGAGGGTCGCCGCTGAGTTAGAGAGCGACCGTGGACAGTTCAGCCCTTCCGCCGCCTGTTCAATGCGCATCATCGGCTCCGTGATGCCGTCCGGCTTTTCTGCATCGGCAAAATGGGCCATCAGCGTCATTTCGCCGACGTTTTTCACCGCCCGCAGCTGCTGCCAGACGCTGTGAACTCGATCCGGCTGGAAACCGAGACGGTTCATGCCGCTGTTCACTTTCAGGTAGATATCGAGCGGAGCGTGCAGCTTTGCATTCTGCAACGCCTTGACCTGCCAGTTGCTGTGCACGCTGGTGGTCAGGCGGTACTTATCAAACAGCGGCAGTTCATCGCTGTTAAAGAAGCCTTCGAGCATCAGGATCGGCCCTTTCCAGCCGCGCTCGCGCAGCAGGATCGCCTCTTCCAGATTCAGCATCGCAAAGCCATCGGTCGCGCTTAATGCGCTCCAGATGCGATCCAGACCGTGGCCGTAAGCATTGGCTTTGACCACCGCCCAGACCCGGGAAGCTGGCGCAGCGCGACGGACAATGTGCAGGTTATCTTTCAGGGCCTGCAGATCCAGCTGAGCCACAACAGGACGGGACATGACGACTCCTTGTTAGTTATGCGCGCCGTGTAAATGCTGTGGACGTGACGGAGTAAACCCCGGACGGTAGCGCGCGACGCTTAAATCATCAAACGGAATAGCCGGTGTGCGCCCGGAGATCAAATCACTGAGCAACTGCCCTGAACCGCAGGCCATCGTCCAGCCCAGAGTACCGTGCCCGGTGTTAAGCCACAGGTTCTTAAACGGGGTGCGGCCCACTACCGGCGTGCCGTCCGGGGTCATCGGGCGCAGCCCGGTCCAGAAGGTCGCCTGTTCGATAAAACCGCCCCGCGGGAAGAGGTCGCCCACGACCATCTCCAGCGTTTCCCGACGCGGCTGCAGCAGCTCGGTGTTAAAGCCGACGATTTCCGCCATTCCTCCCACGCGGATCCGATTGTCAAAACGGGTGATCGCGATTTTGTATGTTTCATCAAGGATAGTTGAAACCGGGGCACCGCTGTCCTCTTTCACCGGGATCGTCAGCGAGTAACCCTTCAGCGGGTAGACCGGAATATCTACAATGCCCTTCAGCATCGCCGTGGAGTAAGAGCCAAACGCCATCACGTAGGCGTCGGCTTTTACCACCTCGTCGCCGCACAGCACGCCGTAGATATTCTCCCCTTCGTACAGCAGCTTATCGACTGAGGTGTTGTAGCGGAATTTGACCCCCGCCTGCTCGGCCATCTGGGCCAGATTCTGGGTGAAGAGCTGGCAGTCGCCGGTTTCGTCATTGGGCAGACGCAGACCGCCGGTGAGCTTGTGGGCAACATCCGCCAGCGCCGGTTCGACCTGCGCCAGCTGGCTGGCTTCCAGCAGCTGATACGGCACTCCGGCATCCTCAAGAACGGCGATATCGCGGGTGGCGTTTTCGTACTGCTGGGCGGTGCGGAACAGCTGCAGCGTGCCCCCCTGGCGGCCTTCATACTGAATGCCGGTGGTGGCGCGCAGCGCTTTCAGGCAGTCGCGGCTGTACTCCGCCAGACGCACCATCCGCCCTTTGTTTTCCATATAGTGTGAGGTGTCGCAGTTGCGCAGCATCTGCCACATCCACTTGAGCTGAAACTGGGTGCCGTCGAGACTGATCGCCAGCGGCGCATGGCGCTGGAACATCCATTTAATCGCCTTCAGCGGCACACCCGGGGCCGCCCAGGGCGCCGCATAGCCCGGAGAAATTTGCCCGGCATTGGCGGCGCTGGTCTCCAGCGCCGGACCCGGCTCACGATCGATGACGGTCACGTCGTGCCCGGCCTGACTCAGGTACCAGGCGCTGGTTACGCCAACGACGCCACTTCCCAGTATGACAACACGCATAGCCACTCCCTTAATAAGCAAAAGAACAATCTTCTGATTACATATTGATAACCCAGCTGAAAATATTATTCAACATAGGCCTTTTTTATGGTGACATAACTCACACCTTCCCCTGCTGACGCGGGTAGCGCGGTTTTGGCATCTCCTGCTGCGCGGCATTTTTAACCAGCATATTATTCTGCGAGACACCCCTTTTTCGTCATGTGGAAAACGGGAAATCGCAAAGAAAAAAATAGCGTGCCAGCACGCTTTTGAATGGCGTGTTCTATGCTTGAAAAGAGGTTCTCCAGACAGAGAGAGCTACCAACAATGAGGGCGCGCTAATGGCTACTATTGATTCCATGAATAAGGACACCACACGTCTGAGCGATGGACCCGACTGGACATTCGAGCTGCTGGACACCTATCTGGCGGAAATTGACCGGGTGGCGAAACTCTACCGTCTGGATGCCTATCCCCATCAGATTGAAGTCATTACCTCCGAACAGATGATGGACGCTTACTCCAGCGTCGGGATGCCCATTAACTATACCCACTGGTCGTTTGGCAAAAAATTCATTGAAACCGAACGGCTGTATAAACACGGTCAGCAGGGGCTGGCGTATGAGATCGTTATCAACTCCAACCCCTGCATTGCCTACCTGATGGAAGAGAACACCATCACCATGCAGGCGCTGGTGATGGCCCACGCCTGCTACGGACATAACTCGTTTTTCAAAAATAACTACCTGTTCCGCAGCTGGACCGATGCCAGTTCGATTGTCGACTACCTGATCTTTGCCCGTAACTACATCACCCAGTGTGAAGAGCGCTACGGCGTGGATGAGGTCGAAAAGCTGCTGGACTCCTGCCATGCGCTGATGAACTACGGCGTGGATCGCTACAAACGTCCGCAGAAGATCTCTCTGCAGGAGGAGAAAGCCCGGCAGAAAAGCCGCGAAGAGTATCTGCAAAGCCAGGTGAATACGCTGTGGCGTACCCTGCCGAAACGTGAAGAAGAGAAAACGGTAGTGGAAGCGCGCCGCTACCCTTCCGAGCCGCAGGAGAACCTGCTCTACTTTATGGAGAAGAACGCCCCGCTACTGGAGCCGTGGCAGCGTGAGATCCTGCGCATCGTGCGTAAGGTGAGCCAGTACTTCTATCCGCAAAAACAGACTCAGGTGATGAACGAAGGCTGGGCGACCTTCTGGCACTACACCATCCTTAACCACCTGTATGACGAAGGCAAAGTGACAGAACGCTTTATGCTGGAGTTCCTGCACAGCCACACCAACGTGGTATTCCAGCCGCCTTACAACAGCCCGTGGTACAGCGGGATTAACCCGTATGCGCTGGGCTTTGCCATGTTTCAGGACATCAAGCGTATCTGTCAGAACCCGACGGAAGAGGATAAATACTGGTTCCCGGATATCGCCGGGTCCGACTGGCTGGAGACGCTCCATTTCGCGATGCGCGATTTCAAGGATGAGAGCTTTATCAGCCAGTTCCTGTCGCCGAAGGTGATGCGTGATTTCCGCCTGTTTACGGTGCTGGATGACGATCACAACAACTACCTGGAGATTTCGGCGATCCACAATGAAGAGGGGTATCGTGAGATCCGCTCCCGCCTCTCGGCCCAGTACAACTTAAGCAACCTTGAGCCGAATATTCAGGTCTGGAATGTGGATCTGCGCGGGGATCGCTCCCTGACGCTGCGCTATATTCCGCACAACCGCGCGCCGCTGGATAAAGGGCGCAAGGAAGTGCTGAAGCATGTGCACCGCCTGTGGGGCTTTGACATTATGCTTGAGCAGCAGAACGAAGACGGCAGCGTGGAGCTGCTGGAGCGGTGCCCGGTGAAAGGCAATATGTTGTAGTTCGGTGCGGCCTGTTTTGCCGGGTGGCGGCTACGCCTTACCCGGCCTACGAAATCCAGACATCGGGCGAAAAAAAACCTCTCAAGCGAGAGGTTTTTTATTTTAACGCCCCTGAATCACCAGGTCGCCCGGCAGGGACTTCTGCATCCGGTGCCAGATCTCGCCGCTGTCACGACCGTAGCGACGCACGGTTTCGTACACCTGGTCGTGCAACCCTTCAGAGCACAGCTCGCTCAGCTTATGGTAGAAGCCGAGCGCCAGGCTCCGGGCTTCCGGGTTGGCGAAGTAGTGACGACCGATGCGGGTATAGAGCCCTTTCATGCCGTTGAGGATCAGGCCGTAGATCGGGTTGCCGGAGGCAAAAGCCAGGCCGCGGAAGACGTTGTAATCCAGCAGGGCGAAGGCATCGGCGTGATCTTCCACGGCGGTAGCACGGGCCAGCACTTCCAGCGCCTTATCCGGATGCTGGCGAAACGCCGTACGGATAAAGATGGTGGCGATGTTGGTACGCACTGAGAGCAGATTATCGATCAGCTGCGGTACGCTCTCGTGATCGAGGCGCGCCAGCGTTTCAAGAATATTCAGGCCCGACGTTTCCCAGAAGTTATTCACTTTGGTCGGTTTGCCGTGTTGGATCGTCAGCCAGCCATCGCGGGCCAGTCGCTGCAACACTTCACGTAAGGTGGTACGTGTGACGCCAATCAGTTCAGAGAGTTCGCGTTCTGCGGGAAGTATCGAGCCAGGGGGGAATCGGTTATTCCAGATGCTCTCGATAATGTACTCTTCCGCGAAACCCGCCGGGCTTTGCGCCTTTATGACCATAGTGAGTTTTCCATTAACTGCTTTTTACAAAATTCACTCATCATACCAGAGGCAGGCAGAGGCAGATAGCGCAGCGAGGCGAGAAAAAAGGGATCGCCGTTTTATTTTTATCATTTAAAAGTCAGGCCTGACGCCCCCTCCATGTGTCAGTTTGCGTATACTTAAAACGTAATTATGTGACGGGCAAGGAAATCTGTTGTGGAAATGTCTTATAGCCGCGCCTTCTGGCGCAATTTTTTAGGCCAGTCGCCTGACTGGTACAAACTGACCCTTATTATTTTTCTGGTTATCAATCCTCTTATCTTTCTAGTGAGCCCGTATGCTGCAGGCTGGTTACTGGTCGCCGAGTTCATATTTACCCTGGCGATGGCGCTGAAATGTTACCCCCTGCTGCCGGGTGGCCTGCTGGCCTTTGAGGCGGTGGCGATCGGCATGACCAGCGCAGAGCATGTGAAAGAGGAGCTGGCGAATAATCTGGAAGTGCTCCTGCTGCTAATGTTTATGGTGGCCGGGATCTACTTTATGAAGCAGCTGCTGCTGTTTATCTTCACCCGCCTGCTGCTGAGTATCCCCTCGAAAACGATGCTGTCGCTGGCCTTTTGCATCGCGGCCGCTTTTTTATCGGCGTTCCTCGATGCCCTGACGGTGGTGGCGGTGGTGATCAGCGTCGCCGTCGGCTTCTACGGGATCTATCACCGGGTGGCCTCCGCCCAGCCGGAAGATAACCTGCATGATGACAGCAAGGTTGATAACAAACAGCGCGAGGTGCTGGAGCAGTTTCGCGCCTTCCTGCGCAGCCTGATGATGCACGCCGGCGTGGGCACCGCGCTGGGTGGGGTGATGACCATGGTCGGCGAGCCGCAGAACCTGATCATCGCCAAAGCCGTGGGCTGGAACTTTACCGAGTTTTTCCTGCGGGTGGCCCCGGTCAGCGTGCCGGTGCTGGTGTGCGGCCTGCTGACCTGCTGGCTGGTGGAGAAGTTTAAATGGTTTGGTTACGGCACCCTGCTCCCGACCCAGGTTCGCGAAGTATTGCAGCGTTACGATGATGAGAGCCGCAGCCAGCGGACCCGTCAACAGAAGCTGGCGTTGATTTTTCAGGGGATGATTGGCGTCTGGCTGATTATCGCCCTGGCGTTTCATCTGGCGGAGGTGGGGTTGATTGGCCTGTCGGTGATCATCCTGGCGACCTCCTTCACCGGCGTGACGGACGAGCACGCTATCGGCAAAGCCTTTACCGAAGCGCTGCCCTTTACTGCCCTGCTGGCGGTCTTTTTCGCGGTGGTGGCGGTAATAGTCGACCAGCAGCTGTTTGCGCCGATCATCCGCTACGTGCTACAGGCCGAGCAAGATGCGCAGCTGTCGCTCTTCTATCTGTTTAACGGCCTGCTGTCGGCTATCTCCGACAACGTGTTTGTCGGCTCGGTCTATATCAATGAGGCCAAAACCGCGCTACAGAGCGGGGCGATAAACCAGCAACAGTTTGAACTGCTGGCGGTAGCGATCAACACCGGGACTAACCTGCCCTCCGTCGCCACGCCAAACGGCCAGGCGGCGTTCCTGTTCCTGCTCACCTCGGCGCTGGCGCCGCTGATAAGACTCTCTTATGGCCGGATGGTGTGGATGGCCCTGCCCTATACGGTGGTATTAACCTGCGTCGGTTTGTTGTGCGTCAAAATTACCCTCATTCCTTTTACCCAATGGATGTTACAGACGGGTATACTGGCGACGCATTAAGTGAGTCAGCCGGGTAATTTATTACCCGGCTGCACTGACGAATGATAAATATCCGATTACGTTATATTTTGCGTGCCGAGACTGGCGCGCAAATTGTTTTCGTTTACACTGCGCTTTCTATACCTGTTCCAGGGAAATGATTATGTTGAAATTTTTGAACCAGTGCTCGCGTGGACGCGGAGCGTGGTTGCTGTTGGCCCTGACCGCCTTCGCGCTCGAAATGGTGGCATTGTGGTTCCAGCATGTGATGATGCTGAAGCCCTGTGTGTTGTGTATCTATGAACGCAGCGCGCTGTTTGGCGTGATGGGCGCAGGCCTGGTCGGCGCCATCGCGCCGAAAAGCCCGCTGCGCTACGGCGCGATTGCCATCTGGCTCTACAGCGCGGGAAAAGGCCTGCAGCTGGCCTGGGAGCACACCATGATCCAGCTGCATCCGTCGCCGTTTCAGACCTGCGATTTTGCCGCCCGCTTCCCGAGCTGGCTGCCGCTGGATAAGTGGCTGCCGCAGGTATTCGTGGCAAGCGGTGACTGCTCCGTGCGTCAGTGGGAGTTCCTGACCCTTGAGATGCCGCAGTGGCTGGTGGGCATTTTCGCCGCCTATCTGGTCGTAGCGCTGCTGGTGCTGATTGCCCAGCCGTTTAAACCGAAAAAACGCGATCTGTTTGGCCGCTAATGCCCGGCGGCGCTTCGCTTGCGCGGGCCTACGGTGTTGTAGGCCAGGTAAGCGCAGCGCCACCCGGCAATAAAAAACCCGCCGAGGCGGGTTTTTTATTATGCGCGGTTGGGGTGATTCATAATATGGTCTTCCCAGTCGCGCACCTCTGATTCCCGCACCGCAATGTGGCGCACAGAAATTCGCTCGCCGTGCATCGCCGCTTTGGAACCGGCCAGCAGCGGGTGCCACTTCGGCAGGTCTTTCCCTTCCGCCAGCAGACGATAGGCGCAGGTCGGCGGCAGCCATTCAAAGGTCGGCAGGTTATCGCGGGTCAACTTGATGCAGTCCGGCTCTAACTCGAAGCGTCGCTCGTAGTTTCGGCACTGGCAGGTTTTGATGTTCAGCTGATTGCAGGCGACGTTGGTGAAATAGATTTCGTCCGAGTCTTCATCCATCAGCTTATGCAGACAGCACTGCCCGCAGCCATCGCACAGCGATTCCCACTCGGCGTCGGTCATGTTGTCGAGAGTTTTGCTTTGCCAGAAAGGGATTTCGCTCATAAGGATGTCCACACGTCAAAATAAAGCGCACCTTATAACCAGTCTGGCACCTCGATGCAAGTTTTGCCGCCCAAAAGGGGCGGCAAGCGGGGATTACAGCACGCGGGTTTTCAGCGACAGGCCGTTAACGGCCACTTCCAGCTCGTCGCCGCCGGAGAGTGGACCCACCCCTTCCGGGGTGCCGGTGAGGATCACATCGCCCGGTTTGAGGGTGAAATAACGACTCATATAGGCAATCAGCGGCACAATCTTATGGATCATGTCGGCGGTGGAGCCCTGCTGACGCACCTCGCCGTTCACCTTCAGGCTCAGGGTGGTGTTCTGCGGATCGTCCTGAAATTCCGACACCGGGACAAATCCGGAGATCGGGCACGAGTTATCAAAGCCTTTGGCTTTTTCCCACGGCTGGCCCGCTTTCTTCATTTTGCCCTGCACATCGCGCAGGGTCAGATCCAGCGCCACACCATAACCGGCAATCGCCTTCTGCACATGATCTTCAGAAGCCTGACGCAGCGTGGCGCCGATCAGCACCGCCAGCTCCACTTCGTGGTGAACCGAGCCAAGCCCCTGGGGTAATGCCAGCGGCTGGCGGATATCACAGAGCGCCGTTTCCGGTTTAATGAACAGCACCGGCTCGTCCGGAATCGCGCTTCCCATTTCCTGAATATGCTTTGCGTAATTACTTCCTACGCAGACGACTTTACTTACCGGATAATCCAGTAAGGCTCCTTGCCAGTTATGATGTTGATACATATACGTCCCCTGAACGGTTAATGTGACGCTGACAGATAATTCTTAAACTATTTTTTCCCCTGCGCCTCGAGATGCTGTTTGAGTAAATTCTCTTGCGGTGGAGGGAGTTGTAAATAATAGCCCTGTTCGTTCAATGCGGTTTTTACTTTTTCCAGATCGGCGTTGCTCAGCTGCTTACGCCCGTCGAGGGGCATGAGCATCACCAGCTGCGGCTTACCGAAGCTTTTCAGCAGTGCCTCAGGCACGCGGGAGAAATCGTCCTTTTTTTCGACATACAGGTAGGTCTGGTCGCGCTGGGTACTTCTGTAGATCACACAAAACATATATTTACTCTGAATTAAGCGGGAGGGTGACTTGCCTCAATATAATTGTGACTATAACATGCCTGATACTCTTCGGAATATCACGGCGCGCACGTCGTGGTAAAAGCAAATTGAGTAAGGCCAGGATGTCAAACACGCCCATCGAGCTTAAAGGCAGTAGCTTCACCTTATCAGTGGTTCATTTGCATGAAGCAAAACCCGAGGTTATTCGTCAGGCGTTAGAAGACAAAATCGCCCAGGCGCCCGCATTTCTGAAACATGCGCCCGTGGTCATCAACGTAAGCGGCCTCGAAGCGCCGGTTAACTGGCACCATTTGCAACAGGCGGTCACCGCCACCGGCCTGCGAATTGTGGGCATCAGCGGCTGCAAAGACGCTGAACTGAAAGCCGAAATCGATCGGGCGGGTCTTCCGCTGCTGAACGAAGGCAAAGATAAAGCCCCGCGCGCAGAGCCCCCTGCCCCACCTGAAGTCCCTGTTACTCCTGTCACAAAAACGCGATTGATTGATCTGCCGGTGCGTTCCGGTCAGCGCATTTATGCGCCAAACTGTGACCTGATTGTGACCAACCACGTCAGCGCGGGGGCGGAGCTGATTGCGGATGGCAATATCCATATTTATGGCTCAATGCGAGGCCGTGCGCTGGCGGGTGCCAGCGGCGATCGCGATGCGCAAATTTTTTGTACCCACCTGGAGGCGGAGCTGGTTTCCATCGCAGGTGTTTACTGGCTGAGTGATAACATCCCGGCCGAATTTTCTGGCAAAGCGGCACGTCTGCGCCTGGCAGACAACGCTTTGACCGTTCAACCGTTGAATTGATCCCTTTTTAACAAGGAATTTCTATGGCACGCATTATTGTTGTTACTTCGGGTAAAGGAGGCGTTGGCAAGACCACCTCCAGCGCGGCCATCGCTACTGGTTTGGCCCAGAAGGGAAAGAAAACCGTCGTTATCGATTTCGATATCGGCCTGCGTAACCTTGACCTGATTATGGGTTGCGAACGCCGCGTGGTGTACGATTTTGTGAACGTGATTCAGGGTGACGCCACGCTGAATCAGGCGATGATTAAAGATAAACGTACCGACAACCTTTATATTCTTCCCGCTTCGCAGACGCGCGACAAGGATGCGCTGACCCGTGAAGGCGTGGAAAAAGTGCTCGATGAGCTGAAAAAAATGGAGTTCGATTTCGTGGTCTGCGATTCACCGGCGGGCATCGAAACCGGCGCGCTGATGGCGCTCTACTTCGCCGATGAAGCCATCATTACCACCAACCCGGAAGTGTCGTCCGTGCGCGACTCCGACCGTATTTTAGGGATCCTCGCCTCGAAATCCCGCCGTGCGGAAAATGGCGAAGAACCGATTAAAGAGCACCTGTTGCTGACCCGTTATAATCCGGGTCGTGTCAATAAAGGTGATATGCTGAGTATGGAAGACGTGCTGGAGATCCTGCGCATCAAACTGGTTGGCGTCATCCCGGAAGATCAATCCGTGCTGCGCGCGTCTAACCAGGGTGAACCGGTTATCCTCGACGCTAACGCAGACGCCGGTAAAGCGTATGCGGACACGGTAGATCGTCTGCTCGGAGAAGAACGTCCTTTCCGCTTCATAGAAGAAGAGAAGAAAGGTTTCCTCAAACGCCTGTTCGGAGGATAAGTTATGGCATTACTGGACTTTTTTCTCTCGCGGAAAAAAAGCACCGCTAACATCGCAAAAGAGCGTCTGCAGATCATCGTGGCAGAACGCCGCCGCAGCGACGCGGAACCGCACTACCTGCCGCAGCTGCGTAAAGACATTCTGGAAGTGATCTGCAAGTATGTGCAGATTGACCCGGAAATGGTGACCGTACAGCTGGAGCAAAAGGACGGGGATATCTCGATTCTGGAGCTCAACGTGACCCTGCCGGAAGCGGAAGAGTCGCGTTCTTAACCGTGGTTGTTGCCGGGCGGCGCTACGCTTGCCCGGCCTACGGATTTGTAGCCCCGGCAAGCATCGCGCCGCCGGGGGTTACAGAGCCCAGTTACTGCGGATATTCTTCCAGCAACGCATTCAGGCGATCGGCCATCAGTTCTCCGCGCCAGCCTGCCATCAGTTCCGGCGTACCATTCTGCGGTTTCAGCTTCCAGTGCGCATTCAGCAGCTGGTTGATCTGACGACGTGAGGCCAGCAGCTCAGCGCTGACTTTACTTTCCGCCGCCACTTCCTGCACCAGGGCTTTGATCGCCTTAAACGCTTTGCGATAACCCGGCATATCCATCAGGTTTAACAGCGGCTGCGGCAATGCCTCTTCCGGCAACGCCTGCGCCTTCTCCACCAGCGCCAGCAGGGTTTTACCGTGGAAGCGGATCTCCGAACCGGAAAGCCCGATGCTGTCCAGCTCGCCCAGGCTACCCGGCATGTAACGCGCCACGGCCCACAGATGCTCTTCACGCACCACAAAGTTCACTGCCAGATCGCGCTCGCGCGCCTTACGCAGACGCCAGTCGGCCAGCAGCTGCAGACAGGCCAGCTGGCGGGTGCGCAGCTGCCAGGCGTTGCTGATGTCGCGCCACGCCTCTTTCGGATCGGTGATCTCCTGACGACGCAGCTGCGTCATCCGACACTCATTCAGGGCGGCAGCCAGCCAGCCGGAGGCTTCGGCCTCTTTCATCAGCTGACCGGCGATCGGCAGCAGGTAGAACACATCCGCCGCCGCGTAGTCGAGCTGGCGTTCCGTCAGCGGGCGAGCCAGCCAGTCGGTGAGGGACTCGCTCTTGTCGATCGCCAGCCCGGTGTACTCTTCCACCATGGCGGCAAAGCCCCAGGACAGCGGGCGACCGGCAAAGGCGGCGAGGATCTGGGTGTCGATCAGCGGCTCCGGCATGATGCCGAAGGTATTGAGGAAAACTTCCAGATCTTCACTGCCGGCATGCAGATATTTGGTGATGGCGGTATTCAGCAGCAACTCGCGCATCGGCGCCCAGTCGGTGATCCCCAGCGGGTCGATAAGCGACACATTTTTTCCGTCATACATCTGGATCAGACCCAGCTGCGGGTAATAGGTGCGGGTCCGCACAAACTCGGTATCCAGCGCAATGGCGGGTGCGTCACGGGTGACATCGCACAGCGAAGCCAGCTCGTCGTTGGTGGTGATCATCTGGTAATTCAAATCATATTCTCTTTGGTTTGCGCCCATAAAAAAACGCCGGCATGGCCAGCGTCTTTGGGTGACTAACACGAAGCTCAGGCTTTATTGTCTACTTTGGCGCGCGCTTCGTCACGTAATTCTCGTCGTAATATCTTCCCGACGTTCGATTTGGGCAGTTCGTCGCGAAACTCCACCAGTTTCGGCACTTTGTAGCCGGTCAGCTGGCGACGGCAGAAGGTGATCAGCGCCTCTTCACTCAGGGACGGATCTTTTTTCACCACAAAGATTTTCACCGTTTCACCGCTGCTGCCCGCCGGAACACCTACTGCAGCCACTTCCAGCACGCCGTTGTGCTGCATCACCACGTCTTCGATCTCGTTCGGATAGACGTTGAACCCGGAGACCAGGATCATGTCTTTCTTGCGATCGACGATGCGCAGGAAACCTTCATCATCCATCACCGCGATATCCCCGGTGTGCAGCCAGCCGTCCTTGATGATTTCATCGGTAGCATCCGGACGCTGCCAGTAGCCCAGCATCACCTGCGGCCCTTTCACGCACAGTTCACCCGGTTCACCATGCGCCACTTCGTTATCTTCATCATCCACCAGTTTGGCTTCGGTGGAGGGCACCGGCAGGCCGATGCTGCCGCTGTGGTAGTCGATATCGTGCGGGTTCACGCTCACCAGCGGGGCGCACTCGGTCAGGCCATAGCCCTCCAGCAGATACTGCCCGGTAAGTTTGACCCAACGCTCGGCCACCGCCTGCTGCACCGGCATCCCACCGCCCGCCGACAGATGCAGGGTGGAGAAGTCGAGCTGTTGGAACTCTTTGTTATTCAACAGCGCGTTAAACAGGGTGTTCACCCCGGTCATGGCGGTGAAAGGATATTTCGCCAGCTCTTTGACCAGCCCCGGAATATCGCGCGGGTTGGTGATCAGCACGTTCTGCCCGCCAAGCTCGATAAACAGCAGGCAGTTCATGGTCAGGGCGAAGATGTGATAGAGCGGCAGCGCGGTGATCACCAGCTCTTTGCCACGATGCAGCAGCGGCCCGTAGGTGGCGTTCACCTGCTCGAGGTTCGCCAGCATGTTGCGGTGGGTCAGCATCGCCCCTTTCGCCACCCCGGTGGTCCCCCCGGTGTACTGCAGGAAGGCCAGATCCTGCGGCACCAGTTCCGGTTTCACGTACTGCATGCGGTAGCCGTTGTGCAGCGCCCGGCGGAAGGAGATGGCGTCCGGCAAGTGATATTTAGGCACCAGACGTTTGACATACTTGACGACGAAGTTCACCAGCGTCCCTTTGGCGGTGGAGAGCTGATCGCCCATCCGCGTCAGAATGACGTGTTTCACCTGGGTTTTGTCGACCACTTTCTCGAGGGTGTGCGCGAAGTTCGAGACAATCACAATTGCCGCTGCGCCGCTGTCGTTCAGCTGATGCTCCAGCTCGCGCGGGGTATACAGCGGGTTAACGTTAACCACGATCATCCCGGCGCGCAGAATGCCAAACAGCGCCACCGGATATTGCAGCAGGTTCGGCATCATCAGCGCGACCCGGTCGCCTTTTTTCAGGCCTAAACCCTGTTGCAAGTAGGCCGCAAACGCCCGGCTGCGCTCTTCCAGCTTACGGAAGGTCATCACCTCACCCATGTTCACAAACGCAGGCTGATCGGCGTAGCGCGTCACGGAGTTTTCAAACAGTTCAACCAGGGATTGATAACGGTCAGGATTGATCTCTGCAGGCACATCCGCAGGATAACGGTTAAGCCAAACCTTCTTCACTACATCACCTCTGAAATGCGTGTTCGTCGTCATCACAGCCCCGGTTAATAAACAAGTCGTTAACATAATATTAACTCAGCGTACCAGTTTATTAATTGTCCGGATTTAAGGTTGCGAAGCGCGTCACTATTTATTTTTGTTATAGCGATAAAAAAAACGAAACAGCGGCAGGGCCGCTGTTTCTTCTTCAGTTATAACAGATATTTACTCTGTTACCACCGTCCGAACCTGAGCCGGTCCGGGACCATAACCTGGCCAGCCGCCATAGCCGTAGCCATATCCATAGCGCCACGGATGCGGGCCCCAGTACCAGGGATCGATAGGCTGCGGCGGCATCACTACCTGCTGCACTACCCGCCAGCGTTTATAGCCTTTGGCCTGCAGGGTCATAAATTTATACGGCGTATTACCAATTTTGCCCTGCTCCGCGCCGGTGATGGTGCCGACGACGGTGACCAGCTGGCCACGGAAGTCTACCGGGTCGAGGAAACCGTTCACATCGGCATAGATGCGCCCGCGTGAGGCTTCACCCAACATCGGCCGCGCGCCGCTGTCCAGCGGAACGGTGGCAATTTCCAGACGGGTTTTCCCCTGCTGGTTCATCACCTCCACCACTTTGCCGCCAAAGCGTGCTTCCTGGCCGACGTACAGTTCCGGGGCGTTCATCACCCGGACCAGATCCTGCTGCGGCGTCGGGCTGCTGCCCTTGATCGCATCAGGGACAGAGACACATCCTGTTAATGCCAGGGCCAGTGCCCCGACGGTCAGCAGACGAACGACATATTTTTGAACCGCCATGATGCGACTCCTTTTTCTCAGGCTCTGATACTGAGATTCACTCCCGGCCCGGAAGTTTCTTCCACGCTACGGTGTTTCGCAAATAAACCGGCTCGGCCTTCTCGACCGCCACGGTGTTTCCTGCGGCCAGCAGCTGACGGGCGATAGGCAGCATATCTTCGGCGGCAGGCAGTAGCACCTTGCCGTCCACCAAGGTCAGACCGCTGTCGTTTGCCATCGCTGGCCACGCCGGCCAGCCGGTCCCGACGGTCGCCCACTCACCCGAAAGCTGCTTCATGCGCTCGCCTGCCGCTTCCGGCGTGAGCACGGCTTCGCTCTCTTCACCGTGCCAGACGCCCTGCTCATCGCGGGTGTACTCCGCCCAGTAGACTTCGCCCATCCGGGCGTCAATGGCGGCCAGCACGCGGGTGGCACCGGTGTTGCGCCAGGCACCCTCAGCCATGGTGGCGAGGGTCGAAACGCCAATCATCGGCAGTTCGGCGCCCAGCGCCAGCCCCTGAGCAATGCCAATACCGATGCGCACGCCGGTAAAGCTGCCGGGGCCGCGGCCATAAGCCAGAGCATCGAGGTTATTCAGGGAGGTGTTGCCCTCGGTGAGGATCATCTTCACCAAAGGCAGGATACGTTGGGTATGTTCCCGGGGGCACTCTTCGAAATGAGCACAGAGTTTACCGTCGTTCCACAGGGCAACAGAGCAGGCCTCTGTGGCGGTATCAATAGCCAGAATTCGCATGTGTTGTCGCGCTCTCGCAAGGGTCAGTCACAAAAAGGCGCGCATTTTAACACACCCGTCAGCAAATTACTCCGACTGAGACGCCGCCAGGAAGCGCACCGCGCGATCGATATCCCGGGTGCGCGGTGCCGGCGGCAGGCTGGCGATAAAGGTGGCCCCGTACGGACGCATCACCAGGCGGTTATCGCAGATCACCAGCACCCCGCGATCGTCCACGTCGCGGATCAGACGGCCCACGCCCTGTTTGAGGGTGATGACCGCGTCCGGGAGCTGCACCTCGTCGAAGGGATCCCCACCGCGCAGGCGGCAATCTTCCATCCGCGCCTTCAGCAGCGGATCGTCCGGCGAAGTGAAGGGCAGCTTGTCGATGATCACCAGCGACAGAGCGTCGCCGCGCACGTCCACCCCTTCCCAGAAGCTGCTGGTCGCCACCAGCAGGGCATTCCCCGCGGTGACAAACTGCTGCAGCAGCTGGCCTTTGCTGGTTTCACCCTGCAACAGCACCGGCAGGGTCATGGTGGCGCGGAACTGCTCTGCCAGATCGCGCATCATGGCGTGGGAGGTGCAGAGCATAAAGCAGCGGCCGTTGTTGGCCTCGATCATCGGCTTGAGCATGGCCGCCAGATGACGGGCGGCGCCGGGCTGATTGGGCAGCGGCAGATTACGCGGGACGCAGAGCAGCGCCTGGGTGGCATAATCAAACGGGCTCGGCAACAGCAGGGATTTGGCCTCTGCGATACCAAGACGTTCGGTGAAGTGGTGCAGATCGTCGTTTACCGACAGCGTGGCGGAGGTAAAAATCCAGCTGCCCGGCTTCTGCGCCATCACTTCCTGGAACTTATCGGCCACGGTGAGCGGCGTCAGCGCGAGGGTAAAATGGCGCGAGTTGCATTCGTACCAGTAGCTGTAGCCCGGCTGGTTAAACGCCTTCAGCCGTTTCAGGCGGGCGCGGTACAGGGTGGCGCGCTCGAAGGCGGCATCCAGCAGCGCCGAGCGTCCCAGGGAGAGCTTCGCCACGTCGTAGCAGAGCTCAAGGGCATCATCGAGCAGCAGCAGCGCGCGCTGGATATGCTGATCGGCAAGCAGTTCGCGCAGATTGCCGCGATAGCCTGGCTCCCCGAGCTGCATGCGGAAATCCTGCGTGCTTTGCGCCAGTCGGTCGGCGCACTTCTGCAGCTGCTGGGTATCTTTCAGTTCAGTGCGGTAAGCGATGGTAAAATCTTTCGCCAGGTCCAGCAGCTGACGGCTGGAGAGGGACTGGCCGAAGTACTGGCTGGCGATATCCGGGAGCTGATGGGCTTCATCGAAGATCAGGACGTCGGCCTCGGGGATCAGCTCGCCAAAGCCGCTCTCTTTCACCACCATATCCGCCAGGAACAGGTGGTGGTTGACCACCACTACGTCGGCATCCATCGCCGTTTTACGCGCTTTGACCACAAAGCAGTCTTTGTACAGCGGGCAGTCGCTGCCGAGGCAGTTGTCGTTAGTGCTGGTGACCAGCGGCCAGGCGGCGGAGTCTTCGGCCACGCTGGCGCAGGTGCTGATATCCCCGTCGAGGGTCTGGTTGGCCCAGCTGCGCAGGATGATCACGTCGCTGAGGGTCTGTACCGGCAGATCGCCCCCCGCCAGCACCTGCTGTTCGAGACGTTCAATACAGAGGTAGTTGGAGCGCCCTTTCAGCAGGGCCAGACGGCCTTTATATTTCAGGGCCTTAGCTACGGTGGGCAGATCGCGGCTGTAGAGCTGATCCTGCAACGCCTTTGAGCCGGTGGAGATGATCACTTTCTTTTTGGCGCGCAGCGCGGGCGCGAGGTAGGCATAGGTTTTACCGGTGCCGGTGCCCGCTTCCACCACCAGCGGCTGGGCGCTGTCGATCGCATCGGCCACCGCGTGCGCCATCTGACGCTGCGGCTCGCGCGGCTTAAAGCCTGGAATTGCCTTTGCTAACTGTCCGTCTGCTGCGAAATCGTCTGCCACTCTGCCCCCTGTATTTTTGCACAGGGGATTATGTCAGGCCGCTCGCCCTGGCGCCAGTCGAGAGTGACGCAGGCAAAACAATATGGCAGTCTTGCCTGCTGAAACAGACACTCACGAGGAAACGTATATGACAATTGTGCGCATTGATGCCGAAGCCCGCTGGTCAGATGTAGTGATCCACAACCAGACCCTGTACTACACCGGCGTACCGGCGAATCTCGACGCCGACGCGTATGAGCAGACCGCCAATACCCTGGCGCAGATCGACGCGGTGCTGGAAAAACAGGGCAGCGACAAGTCCCGCATTCTGGATGCGACTATCTTCCTGGCCAATAAAGACGATTTTGCGGCGATGAACAAAGCCTGGGATGAGTGGGTCGTGGCAGGTCACGCGCCTGTACGCTGCACGGTACAGGCGGCGCTGATGAAACCGCAGTATAAGGTTGAAATTAAGATTATCGCCGCGGTGTAAGGGCGTTACTCTTCTTCATCCTCATCTTCAAAACGCGCCACGATCCGCTCGCCGGTATGGGTGGCGCGCAGCTCTTCTGCCACCTGGGAAATAGCCTGTCCGCTGCTCATCCCCTGGGACATCAGCTCCTGAATACGCTCGACGGCCTTTTGCTGCTGGTCGTGGCTCAGTGAAGGTAAACCTGCAAACATCGTCAACTCCTGCTAAATTATCAGCGCTAATTATTTCACGCTGCCCGGTAGTCTACCACCCATGAACCCGTTATCCCCCACTGTTTTGACATTACCCTGGCGTCCTGACGCCGCAGAATTATGGTTTGCGCCAATAAGCCATCTGCCGTGGGCGATGCTGCTGCACTCCGGTCATGCGGATCATCCTTACAGCCGCTTTGACATTCTGGTGGCCGACCCGCGCACCACGCTGGTGACCCACGGGGTGGATACGCTGATCGACGGGGTTCACTCTGACGCCTGCCCGCTGAGTCTGCTTCAGCAGGCCATTGATGAGATGGGCCTGCCCTGCACGCCGAACCCGGACCTGCCCTTCCAGGGCGGCGCGCTGGGGTTGTTCGGCTACGACCTCGGCCGCCGCTTCGAACAGCTGCCGGAACGGGCCGGGCGCGATATCACCCTGGCGGACATGGCCGTGGGTCTTTACGACTGGGCGATCCTGGTCGATCATCACCGCCAGCAGGTGTCGCTGGTCTGTCATGGCGATGCTGAAGCCCGCCTGGCGTGGCTTGAATCGCAACGCGCACCCGCGAATGTGCCCGCGTTCCGGCTGACCTCCGGCTGGCAGGCCAATATGACCGCGGCGGAGTATCATGAAAAATTCGATCGTGTGCAGGCGTTTCTGCACAGCGGCGACTGCTATCAGGTCAATCTGGCCCAGCGTTTCCAGGCCCGCTATGAAGGGGACGAATGGCAGGCCTTTACCCGACTGAATGCGAGCAACCGCGCCCCGTTCAGCGCCTTTTTGCGCCTCGACGAGGGGGCGATCCTCAGCCTGTCGCCGGAGCGTTTTATCCATCTGGCGGATGGCACTATCCAGACCCGCCCGATCAAAGGCACCCTGCCACGCCTCGCGGATGCGGATGCCGATCGCCAGCAGGCGGAGAAGCTCGCCGCCTCGCCGAAAGACAGAGCCGAAAACCTGATGATTGTCGATCTGATGCGCAACGACATTGGCCGGGTAGCGGAGCCGGGGAGCGTGCGGGTGCCGGAGCTGTTCGTGGTTGAGCCTTTCCCGGCCGTGCATCACCTGGTGAGCACCATTACCGCCCGGCTGCCGCCAGCGCAGACCGCGTGCGATCTGCTGCGCGCCGCCTTCCCGGGCGGCTCGATCACCGGCGCGCCAAAAGTGCGGGCAATGGAGATCATCGACGAGCTGGAGCCCCATCGTCGTAACGCCTGGTGCGGCAGCATCGGCTATCTCAGCCTGTGCGGCGGCATGGACACCAGCATCACTATTCGCACCCTGACGGCGGTGGCCGGGCAGATCTACTGTTCCGCAGGCGGCGGGATCGTGGCTGACAGCCAGGCCGCGGCGGAATATCAGGAAACCTTTGATAAAGTGAATCGTATTCTGCAACAACTGGAGCGCTAACTGGTGAATACCCACGACCTGACCCTCGACAATTTTTTATCGCGTTTTCAGCTTCTGCGCCCGCAGGTGAACAGCACGTCGCTGAACCAGCGTCAGGCGGCGGTATTGATCCCGGTGGTGCGCCGGGAGCAGCCGGGCCTGCTGTTGACCCGGCGCTCGGCGAAGCTGCGCAAGCATGCCGGTCAGGTGGCCTTTCCCGGCGGCGCGGTGGACAGCACCGACGCCTCGTTAATTGCCGCCGCCCTGCGTGAAGCCGAGGAAGAGGTGGCTATCCCGCCGCACAAGGTCGAGGTGATTGGCGTCCTGCCGCCGGTAGACAGCGTGACCGGTTTTCAGGTGACCCCGGTAGTGGGCATTATCCCGCCGGATCTGCACTATCACGCCAGCGAAGACGAAGTGGAGTCGGTATTCGAAATGCCGCTGGCGGAAGCCCTGCGTCTGGGCCGTTATCATCCACTCGATATTCATCGTCGTGGCCACGATCATCGGGTGTGGTTATCCTGGTATGAGCATTATTTTGTCTGGGGCATGACGGCAGGAATTATTCGTGAGCTGGCGCTGCAGATCGGCCTGAAACCTTGACTATACTTTACATTCGCCCTTTTTTTGTACCTTTGCGATCCGCCTCCCGCTATTAGTTTATCCCGCCTCAGGCATTAGTTTAATTCATGTGAATAGTTGAGCTGACGGCGGGCTTCCCTCTTACACTATGCGAAGTTATTACATCGTTACTGGAAACCCGGTAACCCTGTCAGGAGTGTTAAAGTGATTAGTATATTCGACATGTTCAAAGTGGGGATTGGTCCCTCTTCTTCCCACACTGTAGGGCCGATGAAGGCCGGTAAACAGTTCGTCGATGACCTGGTCGAAAAAGGATTACTGGACAGCATTACCCGCGTGGCCGTGGACGTTTACGGTTCACTGTCGTTAACGGGTAAAGGCCACCACACCGATATCGCCATTATTATGGGTCTGGCCGGAAATATGCCGGACACCGTAGATATTGACGCCATTCCGGCGTTTATCCGCGACGTGGAAACGCGCGGTCGTCTGCTGCTGGCGAATGGCCGGCAGGAAGTGGACTTCCCACAGGATGACGGCATGCGTTTTCGCAGCGACAACCTCTCGTTGCATGAAAACGGGATGCAGATCCACGCCTTCAGCGGCGACAAAGTGGTCTACAGCAAAACCTATTACTCCATCGGCGGCGGCTTTATTGTCGACGAAGAGCATTTCGGCCAGGACGCGACGGGCGACGTGAACGTGCCTTACCCGTTCAAGTCAGCGAAAGAGATGCTGGATTACTGCCACGAGACCGGCCTGTCCCTCTCCGGTATGGTGATGCAGAACGAACTGGCGCTGCACAGCAAGAAAGAGATTGAAGACTATTTTGCTAACGTCTGGCAGACCATGCGCGCCTGTATCGATCGCGGTATCAATACCGAAGGCGTGTTGCCGGGCCCGCTGCGCGTACCGCGTCGCGCCTCTGCCCTGCGCCGGATGCTGGTCACCACCGACAAATATTCTAACGATCCGATGAACGTCATCGACTGGGTGAACATGTTTGCCCTGGCAGTAAACGAAGAGAACGCCGCCGGTGGCCGCGTGGTAACGGCTCCGACCAACGGTGCCTGCGGTATCGTTCCGGCGGTACTGGCCTACTACGATCACTTTATCGAATCGGTGAGCCCGGATATCTATATTCGCTACTTCCTCGCCGCGGGCGCGGTGGGCGCGCTCTATAAGATGAACGCCTCCATCTCCGGTGCAGAAGTGGGATGTCAGGGTGAAGTGGGCGTGGCCTGCTCAATGGCGGCGGCCGGTCTGGCAGAGCTGCTGGGCGCCAGCCCGGAACAGGTGTGCGTGGCTGCGGAGATTGGCATGGAGCATAACCTCGGTCTGACCTGCGACCCGGTTGCAGGCCAGGTACAGGTACCTTGTATCGAACGTAACGCCATTGCTTCGGTGAAAGCGATCAACGCCTCGCGGATGGCGATGCGCCGCACCAGCGAACCGCGCGTTTCGCTGGATAAGGTGATCGAAACCATGTATGAAACCGGCAAAGACATGAACGCCAAATACCGTGAGACCTCCCGCGGCGGCCTGGCCATCAAGGTGCAGTGCGACTAATCCTCTGACGGCGCCACTGCGACTTTTGTCTTTCATACCTCCTTCGCCCATCTGATACGGATGGGCGAATTTTATGCACTTTTCTCGTTACCTGAAATAATGCCCACTACACTACCTGAGTTGCCACGGGCATTCGGGTGGCCGTGGCATGCAAACAGCTCACAGGATAATTAAAAATTATCGCCGCAAACGGATCATCGTCTGCCTGGTGCTGTCACTTACCACCCTTGTTTGCACGCTAATTATCGGCTTTATTTCGCAGCGCAATTTAAATCAGCAGTCTACCGCCGCCTTCGTATCGCATGCTGTCGAGACGCTGGATAAGATCCTCCAGCCGCTGGAGACCGGGCGCGACGTGGTACAGCCGCTGATCGGCCTGCCCTGCGTGGAGGTCAATTTCTTATTGCGCAAACAGGCCGCTTCCCTGCAAACCGTACGCTCGATTGGCCTGATTAAGGACGGTATCCTCTACTGCTCCAGCATGTTCGGTAACCGCGACATTCCCATCAGCCAGCTCCAGCCCCGGCTGCCCGCGTCTCAGCCTTTATTGCTTCTCACCTCCGACCACGCCCTGCTGAAAGGCAGCCCGGTGCTTATCCAGTGGTATCCGGTGCCCGGCCAGAGCGACGACGGGGTGATGGAGATTGTGAATATCGATCTCATTGCCAGGCTACTTCTGGAGCCCCAGCTGCCGATCATCAACGACGTTAATCTTAGCGTGGGCGGTAAACATCTGAACCATGAGCGCCAGCTCTCAGACGCGCTGGTATTTGACAGTGACGAAACGGTGTATCAGCAGGCCTCCGGAAATTTCCCGTTCACCATTACCGTTAACGGCCCTGGCCCGACGGATCTGGCGCTGAAAAACCTCCCGTCGCAGCTGCCGCTGGCGGTGATATTCACCATGCTGGTGGGCTATATCGCCTGGCTTGCCACCGCCAGTCGCATGAGCTTCACCCGGGAGATTAATTACGGGCTTGCTGCCGGTGAGTTTGAGCTGTTTTGCCAGCCGCTGATCGATGCCAAAAAACAGAATTGCGTCGGGGTTGAGATCCTTCTGCGCTGGAATAATCCGCGGCAGGGATGGATCGCCCCGGATATTTTTATCCCGCTGGCGGAGGAGCATAACCTGATTGTCCCCCTGACCCGCTACGTGCTGATCGAAACCGTCAGCCAGCTGGCAATATTTCCGCCCGCGCCGGGATTTCATATTGGCATCAACGTGGCGGCCAAACATTTTCGCGACGGGGTGCTTCTCCACGATCTGAATCACGTCTGGTTCAGCGCCGCCCCCCCGCAGCAGCTGGTGATAGAGCTCACCGAGCGCGATACCCTGCTGGAGATGGATTACAACATCGTGGAGGCACTGCATCAGAAAGGGGTCAAGCTGGCGATCGATGATTTCGGCACCGGCAACAGCTCGCTGTCGTGGCTGGAGAAACTCAATCCGGAAGTGTTGAAAATTGATAAATCCTTCACCGCCGCGATTGGCACCGATGCCGTTAACTCGACGGTGACGGATATTATTATTGCCCTGGCCCAGCGTCTGAACATTGAGCTGGTGGCCGAAGGGGTGGAAACCTGCGACCAGGCGAAGCATCTTCGCCTGCACGGTGTCGAAATTCTGCAGGGGTTCCTGTATGCGCGGCCCATGCCGCTGCGGGATTTCCCGCAGTGGCTGGCGGAGAGTTCACCTCCGCCACCTCCTCACAGCGGGAACATGATGCCGTCACTACCCTGATTACTCTTCTTCGTCGTGGGCAGACTGCTCTTTAACAATGCGCACCAGGTCAACGCGGTAATCATTGGCGGTCACGATCGTGATCTTCAGCGGCGGTAATTCAAGCACATCACCGCTACGCGGGATCTGACCGTTAACGGCGATCACCAGACCGGCTACCGTCGCGATATCATCGTCATGGTTGGTCAGATGTTCCAGACCGAGCGTATGTTGCAGCGCATGCAGGTCGGTGGTGCCTTTTACCAGCCAGCCGTCACCATCATTGATGATTTCCGGCGTTTCGTCGGCATCCGGGAACTCACCGGCAATGGCTTCCAGTACGTCCAGCGGCGTCACCAGGCCCTGCACCACGCCAAACTCGTTGGTCACGATAACAAAGCTACCCCGGGCACGGCGCAGCACGCCAAGCAGGTTGATCGGGTCGAGGGTTTCCGGCACCACGATGGCAGGCGACGCGGCAGCGATAGCTTCCACATTGGCACCCTCTTCCAGCGCCACCAGCATCTCTTTGGCACGCACAATGCCGATGATCTCATCCAGCTCACCGCGACAGACCGGGAACAGGCTGTGCGGGGAGGAGAGCAGCTGCTGGCGGATTTCTTCCACGCTCAGGCTGGCATCGACCCAGCTGATCTCGCCGCGCGGGGTCATGATCCCGCGCAGGGAGCGCGAGGCCAGCGACAGCACGCCGTTGATCATATAACGCTCTTCTTCCACAAAGGCACCTTCGGGTACCGGCACCGGAGCATGGTTGTCGCTGTCCTGCTGCGCTTTGGCTTCACGACGGCCGCCCATCAGACGCAGAATCGCATCAGCGGTACGGGCACGTAGCGGCTGGTTCGACTGCTGGCGAATAAAGTTGCGGCGGGCAATCTGGTTAAACATCTCTATAATGATCGAGAAACCAATTGCAGCGTACAGATAGCCTTTCGGAATATGGAAGCCGAAACCTTCTGCCACCAGGCTCAGACCAATCATCAGCAGGAAGCTCAGACAGAGCACCACCACGGTCGGATGCTGGTTGACGAATCGTGTCAACGGCTTCGAGGCGAGCAACATCACCGCCATCGCAATGACCACGGCGGCCATCATCACCGGCAGATGGTTCACCATGCCGACAGCGGTAATCACCGCATCGAGGGAGAAGACGGCGTCCAGCACCACAATTTGCAGAACCACCACCCAGAAGCTGGCGTAGCCTTTACCGTGTCCGTCGTCATGCTGGCGATTTTCCAGCCGTTCATGGAGTTCGGTTGTGGCCTTGAAGAGCAGGAATATACCCCCCAGCAGCATGATCAGGTCACGCCCTGAGAAGGTGAAATCGAATGCGGTGAACAGCGGTTGCGTCAGCGTCACCATCCAGGAGATGACCGACAGCAGCGCAAGACGCATGATCAGCGCCAGTGACAGGCCGATTAAGCGTGCTTTATCCCGTTGTTTAGGCGGAAGTTTGTCCGCAAGGATGGCAATAAACACCAGGTTATCGATGCCGAGTACGATCTCAAGCACCACCAGCGTGAGCAATCCCACCCAGATCTGCGGGTCCATTAAGAATTCCATGACAAGCTCCTGCTAAAGGAATGGCAAAACGGCGCCGCGATAGATTCGGGCGAAGCGGTAAAAGGCGTAAACAGTGAGTGGCGCGAATCGCCGGTAAGGCTGGCCAGAATTGGCCGGGTGTGTGACTGGCGTCGGTGACGGTCCATACAGTGGGCTGCTGCCCAATACTCCTGACAAGTAAACGGACGCTAAACATATCAGAGACCTGGGCTTTATGGCAAAGATTTACTTTCCTTTGCAAACAGATGTTTCAGCGCTTTTTTTGATCACAGAAATATCTCATTGGCTTAGGCTAAATTACGGATCTTCATCACATAAATTATTTTTTCACTGTCTAAAATAAATCGCGTAAGACTGAGTGAGTTGAACTCTAACCCTTATCTGAATCGATTCGTTCTTTCGAAGAAGATCACTAATGTCCTGACGCGTTTTGGGCATTAACGATAATAAAAGGAGGTAGCAAGTGACTATTGCTATTGTTATAGGCACACATGGTTGGGCTGCAGAGCAGTTACTTAAAACCGCAGAAATGCTTTTAGGCGAACAGGAAAACGTCGGCTGGATCGATTTCGTTCCCGGTGAAAACGCCGAGACACTAATAGAGAAATACACGGCTCAACTGTCCAGACTGGACACCAGCAGCGGCGTATTGTTCCTTGTTGACACATGGGGTGGCAGCCCGTTTAACGCCGCCAGCCGCATTGTGGTCGATAAAGAGCAGCATGAGGTGGTCGCCGGGGTCAATATTCCGATGCTGGTTGAAACCCTGATGGCACGCGACGACAACCCGAGCTTTGACGAGCTGGTTGCGTTGGCGGTTGAAACCGGTCGCGAAGGCGTGAAAGCGCTGAAAGCGAAACCGGTCGAAGTCGCGAAACCCGCGCCGGTTGCCGCAGCCGCTGCTAAACCCGCCGCCCCGCTTAAGCCAATGGGCCCGAACGATTACATGCAGATTGGCCTTGCCCGTATCGACGACCGTCTGATCCACGGTCAGGTCGCGACGCGCTGGACCAAAGAGACCAACGTCCAGCGCATCATCGTGGTCAGCGATGAAGTGGCCGCCGATACGGTCCGTAAAACCCTCCTTACCCAGGTGGCCCCACCGGGCGTAACCGCCCACGTGGTAGACGTCGCCAAAATGATCCGCGTTTATAACAACCCGAAATATGCGGGCGAGCGCATCATGCTGCTGTTTACCAATCCGACAGACGTAGAACGCGTTGTCGAAGGCGGCGTGAACATCAAGTCCGTCAACATTGGGGGTATGGCGTTCCGCCAGGGTAAAACTCAGGTGAACAACGCGATTTCAGTCGATGAGAAGGATATTGAAGCCTTTAACAAGCTGAATGCACGCGGCATTGAACTGGAGGCCCGTAAGGTTTCCACCGACCAGAAACTGAAAATGATGGATTTGATCGGCAAAGTCGGGAAATAACCCCGCGCTGATTTTTCACATAAAGCTTATGTCATAGGAGAAGTACAATGGAGATTACCACTCTTCAGATTGTGCTGGTGTTCATCGTCGCTTGTATAGCGGGTATGGAATCCGTACTTGATGAATTTCAGTTTCACCGTCCGCTGGTTGCCTGTACGTTAATCGGCGCCGTTCTCGGGGATATGAAAACCGGTATCATCATCGGTGGTACCCTGGAAATGATCGCCCTCGGCTGGATGAACATCGGAGCTGCGGTTGCACCGGATGCGGCGCTCGCCTCCATTATCTCTACCGTGCTGGTTATCGCCGGCCATCAAAATATCGGTGCCGGTATCGCGCTGGCTATCCCGCTGGCGGCTGCGGGCCAGGTTCTGACCATTATCGTGCGTACCATTACCGTTGCCTTCCAGCATGCGGCTGATAAGGCGGCGGAGAATGGCAACCTGACGGCGCTATCGTGGCTCCACGTCTCGTCCCTGTTCCTGCAGGCGATGCGTATCGCTATCCCGGCGGTTATCGTGGCAATTTCTGTCGGCACCAGCGAAGTCCAGAGCATGCTGAACGCCATTCCAGAGGTCGTTACCGGTGGTCTGAACATCGCCGGCGGCATGATCGTGGTGGTTGGTTATGCGATGGTCATTAACATGATGCGCGCAGGCTACCTGATGCCGTTCTTCTACCTCGGCTTTGTTACCGCGGCATTTACCAACTTCAACCTGGTAGCACTGGGCGTGATTGGTGCGGTCATGGCCATCCTCTACATCCAGCTGAGCCCGAAATATAACCGCGTAGCCGGTGGTGCACAGGTTGCTGGTAATAACGATCTCGATAACGAACTGGACTAGCAGGTGAGCGACATGGTTGATATGACTAAAACTACCCCTCAGAAAAAACTGACTCCAGGGGATATTCGTGGCGTGTTCATCCGTTCAAACCTGTTCCAGGGTTCATGGAACTTCGAACGTATGCAGGCGCTGGGCTTCTGCTTCTCAATGGTACCGGCGATCAAACGTCTGTACCCGGAAAATAACGAAGCGCGTCGCCAGGCGATTAAGCGTCACCTGGAATTCTTCAACACCCACCCTTACGTTGCGGCCCCGGTACTGGGCGTTACGCTGGCGATGGAGGAGCAGCGTGCGAACGGTGCCGAAATCGACGATGGTGCTATTAACGGTATCAAAGTCGGTCTGATGGGACCGCTGGCAGGCGTCGGTGACCCGATCTTCTGGGGTACCGTGCGTCCGGTCTTCGCTGCGCTGGGGGCGGGTATCGCCATGAGCGGCAGCCTGCTCGGTCCTCTGCTGTTCTTTATCCTGTTTAACGTGGTGCGTCTGGCGACCCGTTACTACGGCGTCGCTTACGGCTACCGTAAGGGCGTGGACATCGTTCAGGATATGGGCGGCGGCTTCCTGCAGAAACTGACTGAGGGGGCGTCAATCCTCGGCCTGTTTGTGATGGGGGCGCTGGTAAACAAGTGGACGCACGTCAACATTCCGCTGGTGGTGTCAACCATCACCGGTCAGGATGGTCAGACTCGCGTAACCACCGTGCAAACCATCCTTGACCAGCTGATGCCGGGCCTGGTGCCGCTGCTGTTGACCTTCGCCTGTATGTGGCTGCTGCGTAAGAAAGTGAATGCGCTGTGGATTATCGTCGGCTTCTTCGTTATCGGTATCGTGGGTTACGCTATCGGTCTGCTGGGTCTGTAAGTTTTCACTAAATACACCGGGGGCATGTATGCCCCCGTTTTTTTATCCGGAGGATGAATGACGGTCACGGACATCGTACTGGTTGTCTTTATTGTTGCCCTTCTGGCGTATGCCATCTACGACGAATTGATCATGCCGCGCCGCAACGGCCCTACCTTGCTCACTATCCCCCTGCTGCGTCGCGGTCGCGTCGATGCCGTGATCTTCGCCGGCCTGCTGATGATCCTGATTTATAACAACGTCATGAGCCAGGGTGCGTTATTAACCACATGGTTATTATGTGCCCTGGCATTAATGGCGTTTTATCTGTTCTGGATGCGGGTGCCAAAAATAATCTTCAAATCCAGTGGATTCTTTTTCGCCAATGTCTGGATAGAATATAACCGTATTAAAGAGATGAATTTATCGGAAGACGGCGTATTGGTGATGCAACTGGAACAGCGACGCCTGCTTATCCGGGTGAAGAATATTGACGACCTGGAGAAGATATACAAATTACTCGTTAAAACTCAGTAAGATAAAATAATAGCACTGGCTATATTTTGACAAAAAAATTACCCTGTCATATAGCCAAAGCTATATTTTCTGGATGAATACACGCCATATTATTAACGTTATTTTCACATCAAAATCTAAATGAAAATCGTTATCAACCAGCCGGGAGAATAATACTTTCCGGTTGTTGTTTTAACTTCTCAAAATATGTTAAGGTTGCGCCCGTCGTTGGGGAGTAGCCGATTTCCGGTATGCCGGAAATGTACGTGTCAACATACTCGTTGCAAAACGTGGCACGTACGGATTGTTTCTGCGTCAGGCAGACCAATCAGGCGAGACCATAGACGCCTCAACTGCTGTTTACTGGGGGCAGTGATGTGTCATATGGATATCCCGGTCTGGACGCGCTGATGAACCTCTCTGCAACACTTCTTCTGGCCTTTGGTATGTCTATGGATGCATTTGCTGCTTCCATGGGAAAAGGCGCCACGCTCCACAAACCTAAATTCTCTGAAGCCCTGCGTACCGGTCTGATCTTTGGTGCTATCGAAACCCTGACGCCGCTGATTGGCTGGGGTCTGGGGATGCTCGCCAGCCAGTTCGTGCTGGAGTGGAATCACTGGATCGCCTTTATCCTGCTGACTTTCCTCGGCGGACGTATGGTTATTGAAGGCATTCGTAATGACGTTGATGAAGATGAGCCCGTTCACCGCCACGGCTTCTGGCTGCTGGTGACCACGGCGATCGCCACCAGCCTTGATGCGATGGCCGTCGGCGTGGGGCTGGCGTTCCTGCAGGTGAACATTATCGCTACCGCGCTGGCGATTGGCTGCGCGACCTTAATCATGTCCACCCTGGGGATGATGATCGGCCGGTTTATCGGCCCGCTGTTAGGGAAACGCGCCGAGATCCTCGGCGGTATTGTATTAATCGGTATCGGCGCTCAAATTATGTGGAGCCACTTCGCCGGTTAAGCGACGCGCTGCCAGCAGTGGATGCTAAAATCTGTCTGGCAGCTGAATAGTGCCTGTTTTGCCAGCGTCTCCCACACCTCCGGTTTTGCCCGCCACGCAAAAGGCGTCATCTGCAACAGCGCCACCGCTTCTGTTCCGCTCAGGGACATATTATAGGCCAGGGACTGCTCCTCCCGGAGCGCAAAGCCTGCCAGCTGCTCCGAATGCGGGGCATGCAGCAAAACCTCGCTGTAAATCAGCCCCTTCAGCTCCATCAGGTGACGCGGACCTGGCGTGACGGTGATAACCCAGCCGCCCTCTTTCACCACCCGGGCCAGCTCTTCACCTTTGCAGGGAGCGTAGATGCGGATCACCGCATCCATGCTGCTCTCTTCAAACGGCAGACGGTGGCTGGACGCCACGCAAAAGGTCACCTGCGAATAGCGTTTGGCTGCGGCACGGATGGCGGATTTAGAGACATCCAGCCCAAAGGTTGCGGCGCCCTTTTTCTGGGCAGTATCGGCAAAGGCGGCGGTGTAATATCCTTCTCCACAGCCGATATCGAGGATCGATGTCGCCCCTTCAGGCAATAACGCTGCCAGCCTACCGGCGACCTCGTCGCGCAGGGGCTGATAATGGCCGGCATCGAGAAAGGCTCTGCGGGCCTGCATCATCTCCGCACTGTCGCCCGGATCCCGGGAACGCTTATGCTGCACCGGGAGCAGATTGACATAGCCCTCTTTCGCCATATCGTACCGATGCCCCTGCGGGCAGGCGTAACTTTTATCCGTGTGCGCCAGGGGCGCGTGGCAAAGAGGACAGCAGAATGTCATGGTAACTCCGGGCAATCATAAAGGGCGAAAGTGTACCGCTAATCGCCCCGCTATAAAACGGCCTTAACGCATTACGATGAGATGGCTGGAATCGGCCGGTAAGCCATCCGGCTTGATGTTTTCGATACGCAGCACGTCACCCATAATCTGGCTGAATACCGGTGCCGAGACCGCCCCGCCGTAGTAGGCCCCATTTTGCGGATCGTTGATCACCACCGCGAGGGCAAATACCGGACGGCTGGCCGGCGCGACGCCGGCGGTATAGGCCACATATTTATCAACATAGTTGCCGCCGTCATCGATTTTCTTCGCGGTGCCGGTTTTCACTGCCACCCGGTAATCACGTACCGCCGCTTTGACCCCGCCGCCGCCGGGCAGCGCCACGCTCTCCATCATATGCTCTACCTCCTGCACAATCGGAACGGGCATTACCTGGGTGCCGATGACCGGCGGGTCAATGCGGGTGATAGAGAGCGGACGCTCCAGACCATAGCTGCCAATGGTGGCGTAGACGTGAGCCAGCTGGAGCGGAGTGACCATCAGGCCATAGCCAAACGCAAAGGTAGCGCGATCGAGCTGGCTCCAGAATTTACGCTCGGGCAGCAGGCCGCTGCTTTCCCCGGTTAACCCGAGGCCGGTGGAGCGGCCAAAGCCAAACCCGTGATAGGTATCCAGCAGCCGCTGGATCGGCATCGCCAGCGAGAGGCGGGACACGCCGGTGTCGCTCGATTTTTGCAGGATGCCGGTCAGCGTCAGCTCCGGGTAGTAACCGACGTCGCGAATGCGGTGCCCGGCCAGGGTGTAGGGATGGGTGTCGATGACGCTGTCCGGCTGCACCAGCCCTTGCTGCAGCGCGGTCATCAACACCAGCGGCTTGACGGTAGAGCCCGGCTCAAAGGTATCGCTGATGGCGCGATTACGAAAATCATTCAGCGTGGCGCCGTCACGGTTATTGGGATTGAAGTCCGGGAAGCTGGCCATCGCCAGAATCTCGCCGGTCTGAATGTTGATCAGCACCGCGGCCCCCGACTCCGCTTTGTTCCATGCCACAGCGTTGTCCAGCGCATCTTCCGTAATAGTCTGTAGCCGCTCATCAATGCTCAGCTGGATATTGTGCGCCGGCACGGGCGGGACCTCGGTAATATTCTCAATCACATGCCCGTAGCGATCTTCGCGCACTCGGCGCAGGCCGGGTTTGCCGGTGAGCTGCGCATTAAAGCTTTTCTCGATCCCTTCGATGCCCTGCCCGTCAATATTGGTAAAGCCAATCAGGTTAGCCGCCACGTGTCCGGCCGGGTAAAAACGTCGTGACTCATCCCGCAGGCTGATACCCGGCAGATGGAGTTTGTCGATCCACTGGGCCTGAGCGGGATCGACCTGGCGGGCCAGATAGATAAAACGCCCCTGCGGATTACTGTTGATCCGCGCGGCAAGGTTGGTGAGCGACAGATGCAGGGCGCTGGCTAACGCCTGCCAGCGATCGTCAAACCCGACACCGCCTTTCGCCAGCACCGTTTTCGGATCGGCCCACACCGCCTGCACCTGCACGCTCACCGCCAGCGGCCGCCCTTCCCTGTCGACGATCATCCCTCGCGGGGCGTTAATAGCCACCTCACGCAGCGAGCGCATATCCTCCTGCTTGACCAGCGGATCCGGTTTTACAATCTGCAGCCAGGCGACGCGCCCCAGCAGGAAAACCAGGCTGCCAAGAATGGCCAGGCAGAGAAGGGCAAAACGTAACGGGGTGAAGTTTACTGCGGGATTGACGGGTTTCTTTTTCACCAGGGCTCCAGGGCTGAATAACAACGCCCTGATTTAACGGCAAATTTGCACCCTGAGGGGGAAAACAATGCTAATACTCTCGCAGCTTTGCAACAAACTGCAAACAGAGACGCAGGTGGTAACACTTTGAAAAAAATGCATTAAAAAGCCCCGCATACGCGAGGCTTTATCTCTGCAACTGAAACGTCGGAACGCTTCAGATTAGGCAGGGGTTCGATCAGATAGCGGTTACGTTAACAGCAGCCGGACCTTTCTGGCCGTCCTGAATTTCGAACTCAACGTTCTGGCCTTCAGCCAGAGTTTTGAAGCCGTTACCCTGGATTGCAGAGAAGTGTACGAACACATCTTTGCTGCCGTCAGCAGGAGTAATGAAACCAAAACCTTTAGACTCGTTGAACCACTTAACTTGACCTTTAATCTTTGCCATTTGCAAAATTCCTTAGAATGTTTTCTTAGCCCGCGGGCATTCACTGAGATAAAACTGAGACATTACTGCATGAGGCACTAATATAAGGTTCGGCAGAGAAGCGGTATTCAACGACAACGTGTTTACTCAGGACTTCTTTACTGAAAATGCCACACATAAACAGAACTGTACCTCGTTTGACCCAAACCGTGTTATCACACACAACTTAAATAATGGCAAGCCATTTTTAAACGTGTCTCGATCAGCCGCACAAATTCAGGGACTGATTTGCCACAATCTGCACAGTAATGCACTTACGTGTATACATAGCCCGTCTGTTGCTCGATCAGTAACCGTCAGGGTAGACGCTGTTATCAAAGACTTTTTTAACTTAGACCAAGAACTTCATATCGTCCAGCAAGCGTGGCCGATTTCGTGCGGCGGTTATTTCCTTTAGAACAATTGGTAAGAAGTTATGCTGATTTAATCGTAACGGCAGGCATTTGTTTCCTTGAAAAAAAACACTTCGGGTCGCTTCGCTTGTTTAACTTATATACACCGCAACGCTGATTGTTGCCATGCACCAAAATAATGATATTTTTATGAACCTGCATCAAAAAAAGGCAATCAAAACGTTTCGATTAAAATAAAATATGACATGCGTCGGTTTAATACGGAATAAGTGCTAACTGAACAGAGAATAGTTTATATGGATAAATATTGACCAATGCGTAGAGGCTGAAAGTTAGCCACCGGCAGCGATAAATCATTCAGGGCCAAAGAGAGTTCTTTTACAGGCTCATCCAGCGATTCATCGGCCAGCTCAAACACCCCCCAGTGGATCGGGATCGCCGTCGGCATACCCAGTTGTTGCCAGAGCGCTACCGCCGCCTGCGGATCCATATGATGAACAGACATGAACCAACGTGGTGCATACGCGCCAACGGGTATCGCAATGGTATCCAGTTTTCCCAGCCGCTGCGGGATGGTCAGTAACTCCGGCGTATAACCGGTATCGCCGCTGAACCAGAAGCGCTGGTTTTGCCCCTCAAAGACCCAGCCACACCAGAGCGAGCGGTTGCGATCCCACAGGGTGCGCATACTCCAATGCTGCGCCGGGACGGCGGTGAACCCCAACCCTTCGAAGGTATAGCTTTGCCACCAGTCCAGCTCGACGACCTGTTTTGCCCCACGCCGGCGGCACCACTCCCCCAGGCCTAACGGCACGAAAATGGTCAGCTGCGGAAAACGCCGCAGAAGCTGGCGGAAGGTGGCGGAATCCAGATGATCAAAGTGGTTATGGGAAATGACCAGCGCATCAAGGGGTGGAAGCGCCGCGACGCTCATCACCGGGGGCGTTTTTCTGATCGGCCCGGCAAAGGGTACCGGGGAGGCGCGACGGGAAAACGCCGGATCGGTGAGAATGTATTTCCCGTTCAGGCGCAGCAGCAGGCTGGCATGCCCCAACCACCAGACGCCGTCTTCTTCAAGGGTATTGAGTGTGACAGGTTGCCACCACTGGCGGATAAACTGGTCGTAGCCCTGTTCGGGCGGTTTCGGCAGACCGGCGGCCTTTCGTTCTTTCTGCCAGCGTTCGACATCGCCGGGTTGGTGCTCAGCTCCATCGGTGTTGCGAAAACCCTGCGAGGTATGATGCGCGAGGGAGGCGTTACACCAGGGATTGCTCCAGGCCATACTCACCTCCCCTGACTGGTTAGCGTTCGGCTACCAGACGAATAAAGTCATCGTCCTGGCTGTTAGCCGTCTCTTCTGCCGCTTTAGGTGCTACTTTCTCTTCCGGTTCATTGGCTTCGCACAGGCGGCGCAGCAGCGCGTTCTGACGTTTTTGCAAATCAACTAATGTTTCCAGCAGCTCGATTTGCTCATTGGTACGGGAGCTTGCACGGTTGACGAAAAACCACAGCACCAGACCCACGATCAGCAATATTCCCGAAATCGCCAGAGATGCCACACTAAGCATCCCGGAATTCACTAACTCACCCATTTCACCCCCCAATAAAAACGCTCATTCTAGCACTCGCGTTACGGAAGGAAATCATTTGCGATAAAAATGCCTGTTACCAGGGGATAAACTTATTGATAGAACAAATACCGCTAAAAAACTGTACATCCTGGTCACACATCACATTGATGGTCTGCGTCCAGAGCAACACACAGGCCACCAGTACCAGCACCAGAATTACCCAGCGTATTTTTTTCACTCCACTCTCCGTCCCATAACTGCCTGATGCCAGGTTATCATGCGCAACTTAAACCATGCCTAACTGTAACGTGAAGACGAGCTTTTCGGAATCATAGGCTTGTTCACGCGACTTTATCGGTTACGCTAGACGGCAGTCATTAAAAAAAATGAGGCAATAATGCGCTTTTTTATTCGCACACTGATTGTTATAGCCCTGGTCTGGACAGGTTTACTGCTCGCAGGCTACGGCGTGCTGACGGGCAGTAAAGAGAACGCTGGCGGACTGGGTATTCAGTGTCAGTACCTCACCGCACGCGGCTTCAGCACGGCGCAGTATATTCATTCTGACAGCGGAATTATTGGACTCTCCCGCTGCCCGCTGCTGCGAAAGAGCGAGACAGTAGTCGATAACGGCTGATCCCATCCATAAAAAACGCTGCCATCAGGCAGCGTTTTTTTATGCAGGAACAACTCAGAACGGATAGTCGTTATAACCCATCTGCTCAGAGATCTTCCGCGCCGCCGTGTGCAGCATTTCCACGTATTCGTGCAGATGCTCTTCAGAGAAACGCAGCGTCGGGAAGGAGATACTCAGGCCTGCAATCACCACGCCGAAGCGGTCAAATACCGGTACGCCGATGCAGCGCAAGCCCTCTTCCTGCTCCTGGTTATCTTCGCCATAACCCTGCTCACGCACCTTATCCAGCACCGCTAACAGTTCATCGGTGGTGGTGATGGTACGTTCAGTGCTGCGTTTGTACTCGACGTTCTCGAGGATCTGCTTCACTTCTTCACGGTCGCGCCATGCCAGCAGGACTTTACCGATGGCGGTACTGTACAGCGGGTTGCGGCGGCCAATGCGTGAATACATGCGCAGGTTATACATGGAGTCGATCTTATGGATGTAGACAATGCTGTCTTCATCCAGCGCACCCAGGTGCACCGTCTCTTTCGTCAGACGAGAGAGTTCACGCATCTGAATATCCGCGCTACGGATCAGATCGACATTCTGCAGCGCGCGTGCGCCCAGTTCGAATAACTTCAGAGTCAGGGAGTACTTTTCAGACTCGCCTTCCTGTGCAACATAACCCAGTGATTTCATGGTCTGCAAAAAGCGGTAAACGGTGCTTTTTGACATCATCACACGCTGGGACAGCTCAGTAATACCAATTTCGCGCTCTTCGCCAAGCGCCTGCAGGATGCCGAACACCTTTAACACAGAAGAAACAGAATCTGGCTGTTTATCCAAATCCGCGATTGCCATTAATCACCTCAACGCAAGTGTTTTATAAAATTTAGAACCGGTTTTTATTATAAATTCGCGACCGCATTGCTGCAATCAATCCTGGCTAACCTGGTTACAAATCTGCGACATATAACCGAAATAACAGTGATAATATCGTTACCCTGTTAATAATAACCTGTATTGCTCATTCATTCTCATGACAAAAACCCTCACAGATGGCCTGCCGTTACCGCAGCGCTATGGTGCCATTGCGACCATTATTATCGGTATTTCCATGGCGGTGCTGGATGGTGCCATCGCCAACGTTGCCCTGCCGACCATCGCCAGCGACCTGAATGCCTCGCCTGCCAGTTCGATCTGGATCGTCAACGCCTACCAGATAGCGATTGTCATCTCGCTACTCTCGTTCTCTTTCCTCGGAGACATGTTTGGCTACCGCCGGGTCTATCAGTGCGGACTGGTGGTTTTTACCCTGACCTCCCTGTTCTGCGCCCTTTCAGACACATTGCACACCCTGACGCTGGCGCGTATCGTTCAGGGGTTTGGCGGCGCGGCGCTGATGAGCGTCAATACCGCGCTGATTCGTCTTATCTACCCGCAGCGGCATCTGGGACGAGGGATGGGCATTAACTCCTTTATTGTCGCCGTCTCCTCGGCGGCAGGCCCGACAATTGCGGCGGCGATCCTCTCGGTAGCCTCCTGGCAGTGGCTGTTCCTGATCAATGTCCCGCTGGGGATCGTGGCGCTGCTGTTCGCCCTGCGCTACTTGCCCGCCAACGGCCCGAAAAGCAGTATGCCTAAATTCGATCTGCCGAGCGCGGTGATGAACGCCCTCACCTTTGGCCTGCTGATCACCGCCCTCAGCGGTTTCGCCCAGGGACAGTCGCTGACGTTAATTGCCGGCGAAGTTGTGGCGCTGCTGGTAGTCGGCTTCTTCTTCGTGCGGCGTCAGCTGGCCCTGCCGGTACCATTACTGCCGGTGGATCTGCTGCGTATTCCGCTCTTTTCGCTCTCTATCGGTACGTCAATATGCTCCTTCTGCGCGCAGATGCTGGCCCTGGTTTCTCTGCCCTTCTTCCTGCAGAGCGTGATTGGTCGCTCGGAAGTAGAAACGGGTCTGCTGTTAACCCCATGGCCGCTGGCCACGATGGTGATGGCGCCGCTGGCAGGCTATCTGATTGAACGGGTGCATGCGGGCTTACTGGGGGCGCTGGGGCTGGTGATAATGGCGGTCGGTCTTTTCGCCCTCGCCCTGCTGCCGGCGGCACCGCACGATCTGGATATTATCTGGCGGATGATGCTGTGCGGGGCGGGCTTTGGTCTGTTCCAGTCGCCAAATAACCATACCATTATTACCGCCGCCCCTCGCCATCGCAGCGGCGGCGCCAGCGGCATGCTGGGTACCGCCCGCCTGCTGGGACAAAGTACCGGGGCGGCGCTGGTGGCCTTGATGTTTAACCTGGCCGGGCAAAGCGGGACCCATCTGGCGCTGCTGACCGCCGGCACGCTGGCCACCGTCGCGGCCATTATCAGCGGGCTAAGGGTGACGCAGCCACGTTCGCAGGCATAAAAAAAGCGCGTCCGGGGACGCGCTTTTTTATTTCCGACCCGAAACCGTTATTTCAGGTACTCGCCGCTACGCAGCGCTTCGATACGCTTGTCCAGCGGCGGGTGGGACATGAACAGTTCACTCAGCGATTTCGATTTACCGTTGATGCAGAACGCCATCATGCTGGAGGCTTCCTGCGGCTCGTAGCTGGTCTTCAGACGCTGCAGCGCGGCAATCATCTTCTCGCGACCTACCAGTTTGGCTGAGCCGGCATCCGCATGGAACTCACGGTGACGGGAGAACCACATGGTGATAATGCTCGCCAGGATACCAAACACCAGTTCCAGCACCATTGAGACCGCAAAATAAATCAGCGGGTTGCCGTTACTCGCTTCGCCTTCCTCCCGATCGCCGCCCATAAAGCCTGCGGCAATCTGCGCGATAATACGCGAGATAAAGATAACAAAGGTGTTCACCACACCCTGAACCAGGGTCATGGTCACCATATCGCCGTTGGCAATGTGGCTGATCTCATGGGCGATAACCGCCTCGGCTTCGTCACGGCTCATGTTCTGCAACAGGCCGGTACTGACCGCAACCAGAGACGCGTCGCGACGCGCGCCGGTGGCGAAGGCGTTGATGTCCGGCGCGTGATAGATCGCGACCTGCGGCATAGCAATACCCGCCTGGCGGGCCTGGTTGGCAACGGTGGTCATCAACCACTGTTCCATGTCGTTACGCGGTTGCTCAATAACCTCGCCGCCCACGGACTTGAGCGCCATCCACTTGGACATCAGCAGCGAGACAAAGGAGCCACCGAAACCAAACAGCAGCGCCATGATTAACAAGCCCTGAACGCTACTCGACTGAATTCCTGTCAGGCTGAGCACCAGCCCGAAGACCACCATGACCGCAAGGTTGGTGAGCAGGAAGAGCGCGATTCGCATCATAATATTCTTTTAACCTCAGTTTAACAAAACGCACTATGCGATTACCCACATCGTATGGGTATTCCGCATATTTTCAAGGATTGCAGCGGCGTAAGTCACCAGAAAGACACAACTTTACACAATGAAATGACTGCCTGACGGCTGGATGCGGTTAACAAAAAAACAGGCACAATTTCTTGTGCCTGTCAGGGGAGATTATTTCGCCGGGGCGGGATTCCCGGCAGGATGATCTTTTTCCAGTTGCGCCAGGTCAATGGCGATCTTCACCGTCTCATCAAGATACGGATCGGGCTCCTGGTAATCCTTCGGCAGGTCGTCCAGTTTTTTGAGGAGAGGCTTGCCTTCACGTTTAAAGCGGTCATTGATACGCGCCAGACGTGTTGCATCATCCTCTTCGTTCTCTTTCAGACGCTGAGCGTAGTTCAGAGAGACGATATTGCGTTTCGCTTTCAGGGCATTGAAACGGGCAATATCCTTCACGATGTACTGGAACTCAGGATCTTTGGCGATGCGATCGTCGTGCTGCTTCAACAGCGCCGGACCAAACTGAGTCATATCGCCCGACTTCACGTAGGTGGCAGCGTTAACGCTATCCCACGGCAGCGCGTTATCTTCGAACTTCTCGCCGGTTTCCGTCTCTTCAGTGCCAGTCGGCATGATGATATCCGGGGTCACGCCTTTACGCTGGGTACTGCCGCCATTCACGCGATAGAACTTCTGAATGGTGTACTGTACCGAGCCCAGCGCCGGCCATTCCGGACGCAGCATCTGATCGTAAATGCGGTTCAGGGAACGATACTGCTGCACCGTGCCTTTCCCGAAGGTCGGTTCGCCAACAATCAGTGCGCGGCTGTAGTCCTGCATTGCAGCGGCAAAGATCTCCGATGCCGACGCACTGAAGCGATCGACCAGCACCACCAGCGGGCCTTTATAGTAAACAACGCCATCGGTATCGGCATCTTCACGCACTTTACCGTTGTTGTCGCGTACCTGTACCACCGGGCCGGACGGGATAAACAGACCCGAAAGCGAAACCGCTTCGGTCAGGGCGCCGCCGCCGTTGGTACGCAGATCGATAATGACGCTCTTAACGTTTTGTTTTTCAAGCTTCTGCAGCTGAACCTTGACGTCGTCCGTCAGGCCCACATAGAAGCCAGGAATATCCAGCACGCCGACTTTGTCTTTACCCACGGTTTTCACCGACATCTTCACCGCGCGATCTTCCAGACGGATACGCTCGCGGGTCAGGGTAACGATACGGGTCTTGGTGCCTTTACCGGCAGGCAGGATTTCCAGACGGACCTTGCTGCCTTTTGGCCCTTTGATCAGAGCAACGACATCATCCAGACGCCAGCCGATCACATCGACCATGTTCTGGCCAACCAGGCCAACACCCACAATGCGATCGCCTACGCTAATCGCCTTGCTCTTGGCAGCCGGGCCCCCGGCAACCATGGAGTTGATGACGGTGTAATCGTCGTCCATCTGCAGCACCGCACCGATCCCTTCAAGGGAGAGGCTCATTTCGGTGTTGAACTGCTCGGTGTTGCGCGGAGAGAGATAGTTGGTGTGTGGATCGATTTCGTGCGCGAAGGCGGTCATCGCCAGCGAGAACACATCTTCACTGTTGGTCTGCGCCAGGCGACGAATGGCAAATTTGTAGCGGCGGGTCAGCGTTTCGCGGATCTCTTTCTCATCTTTACCGGTGAGTTTGAGGCTCAGCTCGTCGTACTTCACTTTGCTGTCCCACAGGGCATTCAGCTCGGCTTCATCTTTCGGCCACGGCGACTTACTGCGGTCAAGATTAAAGGTGTCGTTACCCGTGAAGTCCATCGGACGTTCAAGCACCTTAAGCGCGTACTGATAGCGCTCGAAACGGCGTTTCTGCGACAGGTTATACAGATCGTAGAACAGGTCCAGCTTGCCGCTGCGTAACTCGTCACCCACCTCAGACTGCTTTTTGGCAAACTGTTCGACATCGCTGGCCAGCAGGACGTTGTGACTGTAGTCCAGCAGGTTCAGATAGCGGTCGAAAATTTTTGTCGAAAAGGCCTGGTCAAGGTCGAACTGACGATAGTGCGAGCGGGTGAAGCGCGAGGTAACGCGCTCACTGACCGTTGCGTGCTGAGTCTCTTCCTTCAAAATCGGAATTTGATCGACACGCGTAATCTCGTCCACAGCGAAGGCGTGGCCTGTTATCGCAAACAGGCCAGCCAGCGCGGTGAGCTTAAAAAATGTGTTCATGCCGGGCTTGGCCTCCGTTTTAGAACAACAAGTGTTCTGCGCGTACAATCATTGACAGACCAGAAGTCAGCTGTACACGAACGCCATCTTTGGTGATTTCCAGTACGGTGGCATCCATAGCATTGTTACCCGCTTTCACCTTCAGAGACTGACCAACGCTCAGGACGCTAATGTCAGAAACCGGAGTGTGGCGCGGCTCTTCACGAGGCGCACGCGGGGCTTTTGCCGCCGGTTGCTCAGCACGTGGCTTACGCTCGGTGTTCTCTTTGCGACGCGGTGCAGGACGTGGCTTGCGTTCACGGCGAGGGGCTTCTTCCTGGCCATTGGCCGCGGCAGCTTCGCGTTTTTTCGCCTGCTGTTCAGCACGCTGAGCCTGAACTCGCGCTTTGGCTTCTTCGAGCTGCTTACGGGCGTGCTCAACGTGCTGCTCATCCAGCACACCGCAAGGGTTGCCGTCGAGATCCACACGCGTTGCGCCCGCTTTGATACCGTACAGGTAACGCCAGCTCGAAGTATAAAGACGTAAGGCGGAGCGGAGTTGGGTTTTGCTGAGGTTCATCTCACCTTCAACACGCTCTACCAGATCCTGAAAAATACCAATTTTCAGGGGACGAGCTTCGCCTTCGGCACTAAAACATTGAGGAAAACGTTCGGCCAAAAACGCGATAACTTCTTTACTGCTATTCAACTTAGGTTGATTTTCCATGAAATTTCCTGATTACAACGGACGTTGCCGACAAGCCGCAGGCATGAACAGGCGTCATTATAATGACGCCATCGGTAAATGCTACGTTATCCGTTGATTATCCTGCGACGCTCGCAAAGAATTTATGATAATCGGTCGCGGCGAGGACGTTTTCAAGGTTCGCCACCAGCTCGCGCAGCCCCTGCTCATCCTCGTGGGTAAAGCGGTTGAAGACCGTGCTGTCGATATCCAGTACACCAATAATCTGATTATTCACTTTCAGAGGAAGTACGATTTCAGCATTGCTGGCGCTGTCGCAGGCGATATGCCCGTCGAACGCGTGGACATCATCAACACGCTGCACCTGGTCCTGCGCCACCGCGGTACCACACACGCCGCGCCCGACCGGAATACGTACGCAGGCCAGCTTGCCCTGGAAGGGTCCCAGCACCAGCGTCTCGCCTTCCAGCAGATAGAAACCGGCCCAGTTCACATCAGACAGACGTTCGAAAAGCAACGCGCTGGTATTCGCCAGCGTGGCTAAAAAACTGGTTTCACCTGCCATCAATGCCTGAAAGTCACGGTTCAAATCCGCGTAGAATTCTGTTTTGTTCATTATTCAATCACTTGGTTGTCTTACAAAATTACAGCATAGCCTATTAAAATACGCATTATTTACGTTCATGCTCAAGATGAATCCATTCATGAGTTAAGATAACTATTAACTATCCTTTTTTAGCGCGACCGATGGCTCTTAAAACACCGAAAATAACACCGGCGAAAAAGATTACTGTGCATGCGGTTGGCGATGCGCTGCCCCGTGCACATTATCAGCGTTGTCCGCAATGCGATACGCTTTTTACGTTGCCAAAGATGAAATCATACCAAAGTGCTTTCTGCCCGCGCTGCAACGCAAAAATCCGCGATGGCCGCGACTGGTCCCTGACGCGACTGGCCGCGATGGCCGTCACCATGTTGCTGCTGATGCCCTTTGCCTGGAGCGAACCGCTGCTCAGTTTGCACCTGCTGGGTGTGCGTATTGACGCCAACCTGCTGGAGGGGATCTGGCAGATGACCCGCCAGGGCGATCCCCTCACCGCCTCGATGGTACTGTTCTGCACCGTCGGCGCGCCGGTAGTGCTGGTGGCCGCCATCGCCTACCTGTGGTTTGGCAATATTCTGGGGATGAACCTGCGCCCGGTGCTTCTGATGCTCGAGAGGCTTAAGGAGTGGGTGATGCTGGATATCTACCTGGTGGGGATCGTCGTGGCGTCAATCAAGGTGCAGGATTACGCCTGGCTGCAGCCCGGCAGTGGTCTGTTCGCCTTTATCGCGCTGGTGATCCTCAGCATTCTCACAATGATCCACCTGAACGTGGAGCAGCTCTGGGAGCGGTTTTACCCCCAGCGCCCTGCCACCCGCTACAACACCGATTTGCGGGTCTGTCTGGGCTGTCACTATACCGGGCTACCCGACGCGCGCGGTCGCTGCCCGCGCTGCCATATTCCGCTGCGCCTGCGCCGCCATAACAGTCTGCAAAAATGCTGGGCGGCGCTGATCGCCTCGCTGATACTGCTGTTACCGGCTAACCTGCTGCCCATCTCGGTGATTTACGTCAACGGTGCACGCCAGGAAGATACCATTATGTCGGGCATCGTCTCGCTGGCGCAGAGCAACATCGCCGTCGCGGCCGTGGTGTTCATCGCCAGTATTCTGGTGCCCTTTACCAAAGTCGTGGTGATGTTTACCCTGCTCGTCAGCATTCATTTTAAATGTGAACAGGGGCTAAGAACCCGCATACTGCTGTTGCGTTTCGTTACCTGGATTGGCCGCTGGTCAATGCTGGATCTGTTTGTTATTTCGTTGATGATGTCGCTGATCAATCGCGATCAGCTCCTTGCTTTTACTATGGGACCCGCGGCGCTCTATTTCGGTACTGCGGTGATATTGACTATTCTTGCAGTGGAATGGCTGGATAGCCGCTTACTTTGGGATGCACATGAGTCAGGAAACGCCAGCTTCGCCGACTGAAGCGCGAGTTAAAACAAAACGTCGTATTTCGCCTTTCTGGTTACTGCCGGTTATCGCTCTGATGATCGCCGGCTGGTTAATCTGGACCAGTTACGAAGATCGCGGCAATACCATTACCATTGATTTCCAGAGCGCCGACGGTATCGTTGCGGGCCGTACGCCCGTGCGTTTCCAGGGGGTTGAGGTGGGCACCGTCCAGGATATTTCTCTGGACAAGAACCTGAATAAAATTGAGGTTCGCGCCAGCATCAAGTCCGATATGAAAGACGCCCTGCGGGAAGAAACGCAGTTCTGGCTGGTGACGCCAAAAGCCTCGCTGGCGGGCGTTTCCGGGCTGGATGCGCTGGTCGGCGGCAACTACATCGGCATGATGCCGGGCAAAGGTGAGCCAAAGGATCACTTTACCGCCCTGGATACGCAGCCGAAGTACCGGCTCAACAACGGCGATCTGATGATTCATCTCCACGCCCCGGATCTGGGCTCACTGAACAGCGGGTCGCTGGTCTATTTCCGCAAGATCCCCGTGGGCCGCGTCTACGACTACGCCATCACCCCCAATAAGCAGGGGGTGACCATCGACGTGCTGATTGAACGACGCTTCACCTCGCTGGTGAAAAAAGGCAGCCGCTTCTGGAACGTCTCTGGCGTCGATGCCGACCTGAGCCTGAGCGGGGCCAAAGTAAAGCTGGAAAGCCTCGCGGCGCTGGTGAATGGTGCCATCGCCTTCGATTCGCCGGAAGGCTCCGAGCCCGCCACACAGGAAGATGATTTCGGCCTGTACAAAGATCTGGCCCACAGCCAGCGCGGCGTGATCGTCAAGCTCACCCTCCCCTCTGCGGATGGCCTCAAGGCCGACTCCACGCCGCTGATGTATCAGGGGCTACAGGTAGGTCAGCTCACCAAAATGACGCTGAATCCTGGCGGCCTGGTGACCGGTGAGATGACCGTTGATCCCAGCGTGGTCGATCTGCTGCGGGAAAAAACGCGTATCGAAATGCGCAGCCCTAAGCTGTCCCTCAGCAACCCCAGCGTCAGCAGCCTGCTCACCGGCAGTACCTTTGAGCTGATCCCCGGCGGCGGCGAACCGGTCAACCAGTTTACTATCGCCCCTGCCGATAAGGCGCTGTTACAAAAACCAGGTGTCCTGACCGTAAGCCTTAGCGCGCCGGAAAGCTACGGTATCGACGCCGGTCAGCCGCTGATTCTGCACGGCGTGCAGATTGGTCAGGTGCTTGAGCGGTCGTTAACCAGCAAAGGGGTTACCTTTGAGGTGGCGATCGATCCGCAGTACCGCGAGCTGGTGCATGGCGACAGCAAATTCGTGGTCAACAGCCGGGTGGATGTCAAAGTCGGGCTCGACGGGGTCGAGTTCCTGGCGGCCAGCGCCAGCGAGTGGATCAGCGGCGGGATCCGTATCCTGCCGGGTGAGAAAGGCGCCATGCGCGACAGCTACCCGCTGTATGCCAACCTGGACAAAGCCCTCGAAAACAGCCTGAGCGATCTGCCGACCACCACCCTCACGCTGGTAGCCGACACCCTGCCGGACGTGCAGGCGGGCTCGGTGGTGCTGTATCGCAAATTCGAAGTGGGTGAGGTGATCCTCGTGCGCCCGCGCGCAAATGCCTTTGATATCGAACTGCATATCAAACCGGAGTACCGCAAGCTGCTGACCAGCAACAGCGTGTTCTGGGCCGAAGGCGGGGCCAAGGTGCAGCTCAACGGCAGCGGGCTGACGGTGCAGGCCTCCCCCCTCTCCCGTGCCCTGCGCGGTGCCATCAGCTTTGACAACCTGAGCGGCGCCAGCGCCAGCCAGCGTAAGGGTGACAAGCGGATCCTCTATCCGTCTGAAACTGCCGCCCGCGCGGTGGGCGGTCAGATCACCCTGCACGCCTTTGATGCCGGCAAGCTCGCGGAAGGGATGCCGGTGCGCTATCTGGGGATTGATATTGGCCAGGTCCAGAGCCTGAAGCTGATTACCGCCCGCAATGAAGTGCAGGCCACAGCGGTGCTGTATCCGGAATATGTCGATAACTTCGCCCGCGCCGGAACACGCTTCTCGGTGATCACCCCGCAGATTTCCGCCGCAGGCGTGGAGCATCTGGATACTATCCTCCAGCCCTATATCAACGTCGAGCCCGGACAGGGCAAACCGCGCCGCGATTTTGAGTTGCAGGAAGCGACCATCACCGACTCACGCTATCTCGATGGCCTGAGCATTGTGGTGGAAGTGCCGGATGCGGCATCGCTCGATATCGGTACGCCGGTGCTGTTCCGCGGAATGGAAGTGGGCACGGTCACTGGCCTGACGTTGGGGACGCTTTCCGACAGGGTGATGGTGGCCCTGCGCATCAGCGATCGTTATCAGCATCTGGTGCGGAACAACTCGGTCTTCTGGCTGGCCTCCGGCTACTCGCTCGATTTCGGTCTGACCGGCGGGGTAGTGAAAACCGGGACCTTTAATCAGTTTATCCGTGGGGGGATCGCCTTCGCGACGCCACCGGGCACGCCGCTGGCACCGAAATCCCAGCCCGGCAAGCACTTCCTGTTGCAGGAGAGCGAGCCGAAAGAGTGGCGCACCTGGGGAACCGCCCTGCCACGTTAATGCCTGCGCTCCGGTGTCAACCCACCGGAGCCTTTGTGGTACACTGCGCGCCTCTTTTACTCCCTGTGGTGCGCTCGTGTCTCAACGTCCCGTCTATCTGCCAGATGAATTTCTGGCGCAAATGCGCCAGGCTCTGCCTGACTCTCTCGCTCTCGATGCGTTTATCGCCGCCTGCCAGCGCCCGCTGCGCCGCAGCCTGCGCGTCAATACCCTAAAAATCAGCGTGGAGGATTTCCTCACCCTGGTCGCGCCGTACGGCTGGCAACTGACGCCGGTTCCGTGGTGCGAAGAGGGATTCTGGATCGAACGTGACGACGAGGAAGCCCTGCCGTTGGGCAGTACCGCCGAGCACCTGAGCGGGCTGTTTTACATTCAGGAAGCCAGCTCCATGCTGCCGGTTGCCGCGCTCTTTGCTGACGACAATACGCCATCCCGCGTGATGGACGTGGCGGCAGCCCCGGGCTCCAAAACCACCCAAATCGCCGCGCGGATGAATAATCAGGGGGCGATCCTCGCCAATGAGTTTTCCGCCAGCCGCGTTAAGGTGCTGCATGCCAACATTAGCCGCTGCGGGATCAGCAACGTGGCGTTAACCCATTTTGATGGCCGCGTGTTTGGCGCTGCGCTACCGGAAGCCTTTGATGCGATCCTGCTGGACGCCCCCTGCTCCGGCGAAGGGGTGGTGCGCAAAGATCCCGATGCGCTGATGAACTGGTCCGTGGCCAGCAATCTGGAGATCGCCGCCACCCAGCGCGAGCTGATCGACAGCGCCTTCCATGCCCTGCGTCCCGGCGGCACCCTGGTGTACTCCACCTGCACTCTCAACCGCGACGAGAACGAAGCGGTCTGCCTGTGGTTAAAAGAGCAGTATCCCGACGCCGTGGAGTTTCTGCCGCTGAACGACCTGTTCGCCAGCGCCAGTGAATGCGTCACGCCGGAAGGCTTCCTGCACGTCTTCCCGCACATCTACGACTGCGAAGGCTTCTTCGTGGCACGGCTGCGCAAAACCGCCGCCATCGCGCCTCTGCCAGCCCCTAAATTCAAGGTGGGCACTTTCCCGTTCACGCCGCTTAAAACCCGCGAAGCCGCGCAGATTACTGCTGCTGCAAACCAGGCGGGTCTGCACTGGGACGATAACCTGCGACTGTGGCAGCGCGACAAAGAGGTGTGGTTATTCCCGATGGAGATTGAGCCGCTGATCGGCAAAGTGCGCTTCTCCCGCCTCGGCATACGGCTGGCAGAAACCCACAATAAAGGTTACCGCTGGCAGCATGAAGCGGTGATTGCCCTGGCCAGTCAGGACAACGCTTTTGCCTTAACCCAGCAGGAAGCGGAAGAGTGGTATCGCGGCCGCGACGTCTGGCCGCAGGCGACCCCTGCCGGAGATGATGCGGTGGTGACTTACCAGGGCTTCCCCATCGGTCTGGCGAAAAAGGTGGGCTCACGTCTGAAGAATAGCTACCCGCGCGAGCTGGTTCGCGATGGTCGTTTGTTTACCGGTAACGGTGACGCGGGCTAAAAAAGGCACTTTTTTACTGGCGCTTTTGCTCTCCATTGACCAGGCTGAAAAGTGGGCGACTATACTGGTCGTACCAGACCACAGCGAGATTCTGGAGAGCATTATGACGAAAACCAATGTGCGCATTGGCGCATTCGAAATCGATGATGCCGAGTTAAACGGCGATACGCAGGGCGAACGAACGTTAACCATCCCCTGCAAGTCTGACCCTGACCTGTGCATGCAGCTCGATGCCTGGGATGCAGATACCAGCGTCCCGGCACTCCTCGATGGCGAACACTCCGTACTATACCGTGAGCATTACGATCAAGGTTCCGATGCCTGGATCATGCGCCTTGCATGATTTGGAGAGAACCCGCCCGCAGGCGGGTTATTTGTCAGCGTATTTTCCCCTTCCCTGAATCATCCCCTACAATATTAATACGATAGTGAATGCTAAGGGGCATGATGTACGCACTGGTTCTGTTTATCTGTTATCTGGACGCGGGTTGCGAAGACCTGGTCGTGGACGTTTATCGCACCGAACTGCAGTGCGAGGCTTCGATGGACGATCAGCGGATCCGTCACGGCGGCTGCTATCCGGTCGAAGACTTTATCGACGGCTTCTGGCGTCCGGCTCAGGAGTATGCCGACCTCTAATCACTGTAGCTGCGCCAGAGTCAACGACCCGCCAAACACCGCCCCGGTATCGATATAGTGCAGGTTCTGGCAATCAAACCGCTGACTTAGCGGCGTATGGCCAAACCAGAAGTGATCGGCCCCGGCAATCCCCTCCTCATGACCGTTCATTAGAGCCCGCAGGCGATCCCTGTCCCACAGAATGCGCTGCTTCGCGACCGGTTTATCCCATTCATACTGCGATGACGGGTAATCGGCATGGGCAATCACGTTCACGCCGTTGGCGCAGGTGATTTCGATAATCCACGGCAGCGTTTCGCAGCGCCTGAACAGGTCGAGAGCCTGCTGCTGGTCGCCCTTTAATTCGGCAAACCAGACGCCGCCGTTCATCAACCACAGCCCGAAGCTCTTATTATGCAGGGCATCCAGCGCCATCTGCTCATGATTACCGCGCACCGCATAAAACCAGTTTTCATTTAATAACTGCAGGCATTTGACGCTGTCCGGCCCGCGGTCGATAAGATCGCCGACGCAAATAAGTAAATCCTCATACGGATTAAAATGCCGCTGCTTTATTTCATCCATAAGCAGTTGATAACAGCCGTGAAGATCGCTTACCACCCAGACGTGTCGCCAGTTGTGACCATCAAGTTTTAGATACATAGCGCCTCCTCAGGATCAGTATAGCCCCTGCGGAATGGAGCACTGGTGAGGAGAGGAAGGCACCCTGTTTAATAACCTCAATCGTTATTAAACGAAGCGGAAATAAAGGTTTAGCAACGGTTAAATGATTATCCGATGACCTTTAAGATAATTGCAGAATTATAAAGAGGTCTTCATCGTGTCAAATACTATCCTGCCTGCTGAGGTGCCATACGCGCACCGTTCTTCCGTGATTCTCGCCCTGACGAAAGGCGATTTTACGCCCGGGCCGCTGTGGCAAAAACGCGATTACCGGCTGAAATTTTTCCTGCGCACCCTGCTGTTCTGGTCCTCGACCACCCGCATGCTGGAGACGATCGCCCGTCGCGATGATTTTTCAACCTTGCTGAAGGCACAGCCAACGCTGCCGGTGAAAACCCAGCGCCAGTACCTCACCCGCGGGCTGACGGCCGGTGAGCGCGCTGCGGCGATCCTGCACCACTATGCCTGGATTGATGCGCTACCGGATAGTAGCCTGGCGCATCTTTTTACCAGCCCGTCGCCGCTTCCGCTGCTGCAGTTCGCCACCAAAGAGGACGCCTGCTATACGATCTACGCCACTTCCGCGGTGAAGGCCGAGCGCGAGGGGGAAACCACTCTCTGGTTACGCGCCAGGGATAATACCCTGCTGGCAAGTCTGACCTTCAGCGTCATCGGAGAGAACGGGCGCAGCGCGCTGGTGATTGGCGGCCTGCAGGGGCCACGCCGTGATGTCGGCCGGGAGACGATTAAAAACGCCACACGGGCCTGTTATGGCCTGTTTCCGAAACGTATTCTGCTGGAAGCCGTCTTCAACCTGGCGAAGCAGTCAAATATCAGCGCCATTTACGGCGTCAGCGATGAGGGCCATGTTTTTCGCGCCCTGCGTTACCGTCTGAGCAAAGGGCGTCATCTGCACGCCAGCTACGATGAATTCTGGGCGTCACTGGGCGGTAAGCAGGACACTGCCTTCCGCTGGGCCCTGCCAGCCGGCATGGAACGCAAATCACTGGAGAGCATTGCCAGTAAAAAACGCGCCGAATACCGTCGTCGTTTTCAGCTGCTGGATGAGATTGAGCAGGCCATCCGCGTCCGGTTTTGCCGCTAATATCTGCTTTCATCGGTGACAGGCAAAAATTTAACACAAGCGCTAAAAAGCGCTGGACTTCCGCCGGGCGTAGTGTGGTATGGTTTAAGGAATAACAGAGGATGTTGCCCAACTGTTAAAGTCCGCAACAGGAAAATGCGTTTACTTTCAACAGATAAAAAGAGACCGAATACGATTCCTGTATTCGGTCCAGGGAAATGGCTCTTGGGAGAGAGCCGTGCGCTAAAAGTTGGCATTAATGCAGGCTAAGTCGCCTTGCACTTTAAGAATAGATGACGACGCCAGGTTTTCCAGTCCGCAGCAAAAGTGGCCTGAAAAAAAGCGTTAGCCTGTCCTTAAACACAAAAACCGCAATGCTTCCGAAGAGAAGCCTGCGGTTTTTTTATTGGAAGCGGGAAGCTAGCAGAGCGTATTGGCGCGCTCAATAAACGGCGCCAGACTCATCTTCTGCCCTGGGTTAGCCGGGTCATCAACCTGGATTATGGAAATCGGCTGGCCGTTGCTCTTACCGCTGTCGACCTGCTGCTGCGCCACGTCGTTCAGGGGATACTGCACCAGCGTGCTTGGGTTGATGGCATACAGCGCATGGCCTGGACGACAGGTCAGCATCACCTCTTCCCGGTTAAACGCCCATTTATCTTTACCCACTTCAAACCGGCTAACGGTGATCACCTGCGGTGCCGCCAGCGCCGTGCCGGAACAGGCCAGCAATAAGAGAGAAAGTACTGTTTTTTTCATTGTGTTCCACCTCGTCAGAAGGGTTCCCAGGTCGCGAACAGGCTGACTGCCGCCAGAACCAGCGCCCCCAGCACAACCTCAGTCTGCGTCATCCTGATAAAATAGCGTTGCTCACGTCCGTCGCCAGAACGAAATCGCGGCACCAGAACATACCGATTCACCAGCGCAATTACCACCATCATTGCCACCAGCGCACATTTCAACAACAGCAACCGCCCCCATGCCGAGTGCCACGGCGCTACCCAGCCCTGGATCAGCAGGGTATTGATCGCCCCGGTGAGTACCACCCCGGCGACGGCCAGATGACCATAGCGCGAGAAGCGCATCATGGTATAGATGGCGGCCTCCCGCCAGCGTCCGCGCGACAGGCGCAGGCAAAAGAGCAGCGGCAATAAGCCACCCAGCCAGACGGCCGCACACAGCAGATGCAGGCCATGATTGCTGCGCTGCACTCTCCCCAGAATGCCCTCATGCATCGCCGCATGCCCGACGCCCGCCAGCAGGATAAACTGCGCGGCGGTAAACAGCAGGATCAGCGGAACGGCTTTTCGCGGTTCCAGCCAGGCAATCCAGAAGGTCATCAGGGCCAGGATAATCTGCCATAGCCAGATCCGGCCAAACTGGGTGGTGAGTACTGCAAGCCAGGTTGGCGCGCTAATAACATCCTGCCAGCCATCGCCCATCATCCCGCCCTGTAGCGCCAGCATCATCACTGCTGAGAGCAGGCCAACAGAAGCGATCGCTTTTTGCTGGCGACGAAAACGGCGCGCCAGCAGACGCCGCAGCGAGACGGGTGCCAGCCAGGCGCCGTACAGGGCGTTGCCGAACAGCACCATCAGGGCGGAAAAATGGACAAAACGCAGCGTAACGTAGCAGAACGCCAGCATTTTACTTCACGCTAAAACGGTAGCTACCCTGGGTTTTGTGACCATCCACGGAGACCACATGCCAGTCCACCCGGTAGGTGCCTGCCGTCAGCGGAGAGTTTAATGGCACGATCAGCTGGGTCGGGTCCTTCTCATTGCGTTTTACCGCCCCGGTTTCGGCGGGCTGCTGTTTATCATCCGTGACGGAAACCCCGCTAAACCGCGGCTCGATCCCCTCGGAGAAGTTGAGCGTTAATGCCTGGGGCGCCGCGTCAACGGCGGCATCGGCCGCGGGGTATTGATGCTGCAAATGGGCATGAGCAAAGACAACCGGCGTCGTCAACGTAGTCAATAACAGAGTCAGCGTGCAGAGAGCACGGGAAAGGGGTATCGCCATCACATACATTCCTTTTTGTTATGCCTGATTGTCAGAGGATAACTCTGTATAATGATCCAGTCGAGGATCATCCTGCCCGGGCTTGTCAATGCGCCGCCGTTTGGGTAACGTTGGCCCGCAAATGAAGGAGACCCTTATGAAGACTAATCTCGCCACCCTCCCCCAGGAGGAGATGGACAAAGTGAATGTAGATTTGGCCGCTGCGGGCGTAGCTTTTAAAGAGCGCTATAACATGCCGGTTATCGCTGAGGTGGTAGAGCGGGAACAACCGGCGCACCTGCGCGACTGGTTTCGCGAGCGACTGATTGCGCATCGATTAACCTCTGTTAACCTCTCGCACCTGCCGTGGGAGCCGAAAGTTAAGTAACCTTACCCGCTGTTACAGTTCCTTACACAGATTATGCCAGGATAAAAAGCCCTGATTCATTCAGGGGCTTTATGAATCTCTGCGACTCCGTGCATAAGGAAATCACGATGTCTCACTGGACTATTGCGGCTGCTCAGTACCAGCCGACCCATCACTGCGTGGACGACCACGTATCACACCATCTGCGTTTTATCACCGCCGCCGCACGCCAGCAGTGCAATTTGCTGCTCTTTCCGGAACTCTCGTTAACCGGCCCGGTCTTACCAGACAGCCAACTCCCTGCCCCACCTGCTCGCCAGCAGCTCGCGCCGCTGCATGAGGCCGTTCAGGCGTGTAACCTCTCGGTTATTGCCGGGATCACGGTGGACGATAACGGCCAGCGTCAGCGTGGGCTGGCGTGGTTTAGCCCGGAACGGCCCCAGGCCATTCTCTACCCGCATGGCGCAGGTGCCTGTCTGGAGAGTCGACACAGCAGCGGCCTGTCTCTTGTCGATGCTCACGCCGAGCCGCCCAATATCACCCCCAACGCCACGCTGTTTACCCGCGGCATGGCGGTGAGTGAAGCTGAAAGGCCCGCCTCCTTTGCACAGTGGCAGCGTTTTGCCCATCGCTACGGGATTGCGGTGCTGGTGGCCAATCACGACGGCGGTAGCGCCCTGTGGGATGCGCGCGGGCAGTTAATCCTTCGCGCCGATTCCGGCGAGCTGTTATTAACGGGTCGCTATGTAGAGCAGAGTTGGCAAGGTGAGATCATTCCATTACGCTAAACCTTTTACGGCCAGGAGAGAGCCATGCTACGTGTCATCGACACCGAAACCTGCGATCTGCAGGGAGGGATTGTGGAAGTGGCGTCTGTCGATGTTGTGAACGGGCAGATCGTCAACCCATGCAGCCATCTGGTGCGTCCGGATCGCCCCATCAGCCCGCAGGCGATGGCGATTCACCGCATCACCGAGGCGATGGTGGCCGACAAACCCTGGATTGAAGAGGTGATCCCGCACTATCACGGCAGCCAGTGGTATGTGGCGCATAACGCCAGCTTCGATCGCCGCGTTCTGCCCGAGATGCCGGGAGAATGGATCTGTACTATGAAGCTGGCCCGGCGCGTATGGCCGGGGATCAAATACAGCAATATGGCGCTCTATAAGTCGCGCAAACTCAGCGTCAGGACGCCGGAAGGGCTGCATCATCACCGCGCCCTGTACGACTGCTATATTACCGCCGCGTTGCTGATTGATATCATGAACACCACCGGCTGGACCCCGGATGAGATGGCCGACATCACCGGACGACCGGCGCTGTTGACCACCTTTACCTTCGGTAAATATCGCGGGAAAGCGGTAGCGGAGGTGGCAGACAAAGATCCGGGCTATCTGCGCTGGCTGTATAACAACCTCGACAGAATGAGCCCCGAGCTGCGCCTCACCCTGAAGCACTATCTGGGCGGATCCTGATCCGCCTCTCCAGACCGGGCGGTCAGTGTCTCCTGCGCCAGGCCGACGATAAACGCATACTCCAGCGCCACCCCTTCATAGGATTTAAAGCGCCCGGATTTCCCGCCGTGTCCGGCATCCATGTCGGTACAGAGCAGCAATAAATTATCGTCGGTCTTCATCTCACGCAGTTTCGCCACCCACTTCGCGGGCTCCCAGTACTGCACCTGGGAGTCATGCAGGCCGGTGGTGACCAGCATGTGCGGATAGGCCTTCGCCTCCACATTGTCATAAGGGCTGTAGGCTTTCATGTAGCGGTAGTAGGTCGGATCCTGCGGGTTGCCCCACTCCTCATACTCTCCAATGGTCAACGGGATGGACTCGTCGAGCATGGTGGTCAGCACATCGACAAAGGGCACCTGCGCCACCACGCCTTTAAACAGCCCCGGACGTTCGTTGATCACGGTACCCATCAGCATGCCGCCCGCGCTACCCCCCATCGCGAAGCACTGTTTCCTGTCGCCATACCCCAGCTCCAGCAGCCCATCGCAGACATCGAGATAGTCGTTGAAGGTGTTTTTCTTTTTCAGGAATTTGCCGTCTTCATACCACTTCTGCCCCAGCTCGCCGCCGCCGCGAATATGGGCGATAGCAAAGACAAAGCCCCGGTCGAGCAGGCTTAAGCGGCTGCTGCTGAAATCGGCGTCGATGCTGGAACCATAAGAACCGTAGCCGTAGATGAGGATCGGGTTTTTGCCCTTGCGGAAATGGTGCTTATGGTAGACCAGCGAAACCGGCACTTCGGTGCCGTCGCGAGCTACAATCCAGACGTGCTCGCTGCGGTAGAGTTCAGCATTAAAGCCTTTGACCGCGGCCTGCTTCAGCACCTTGCGCTGCCCGGTGTCCATATCCAGCTCGAACAGGGTATCGGGAGTGGTCATGGAGGAGTAACCGTAGCGCAGGCGCGACGTTTCCGGCTCCGGGTTATAGCCAATCCAGGTTACGTAGGCGGGATCGTCGAAGGCGATACCGATCACCTCCCGGGTTTTGCGGTTGATCTGCCGCAGGCTGGTCAGCCCGCGCTGGCGCTCTTCCACCACCAGCCAGTCGGTAAACAGGGTAAAGCCTTCAAGCATCACCTGCTCGCGCGGCGGGATCAGCACTTCCCATTTGCGTTCGTCGCGCACTTTGGTTTTGTAAAGGCCAAAGTTTTTGCCCTCCCGGTTGGAGCGCAGATAGAAGGTGTGCTGGAAGTGGTCGAGACTGTACTCGTGATCCTTGCGGCGCGGCATAAAGCACAGCGGCTGGGCGTCCGGCAGTTCGGCATCCAGCAGCAGCACCTCGGTAGTGGTGGCGCTGGCGAGGAAGATAATCACGTAGTGTTTCGACGTGGTCTTGTGCAGGCTGACGTAAAAGGTTTCGTCTTTCTCCTCATAAACCAGCTCGTCGCTGGTGGACGCGGTGCCTACCGTATGCCGCCAGACCTGAAAAGGGTGCAGCGTGGTGGCATGCTTTTTGATGTAATAGACGGTCTCCGAGTCGTTGGCCCAGATAAAATCGGGGGAGACGTTGTCGAGCATCTCGGGATACCAGTTCCCGGACTCCAGATTGCGGAACCGTAAGCCGTACTGCCGTCGGGAGAGGTAGTCTTCGGCCAGGGCCATAATGGCGTTATCCGGCGACACCGCCATGCCGCCCAGGGTATAAAACTCGCTGTGCGACGCCCGCTGGTTGGCATCCAGCAGCGTTTCCCACTCCTCCCACTCGGCGCAGAGCACCGACTGCCGCTGATAGATGGCGTATTCGTTACCGGGCTCATAGACGTGTCGGTATCGATAGCCGTTGCGACTCCAGGGCGCCGAGACGTCACGCTGCGGAACGCGCTCTACCATTTCGTTAAGCAGACGGTCCTGCAGCGCCTGCTGCGTCGACATGACCCTGCGGCCATAGTCATTTTCATCGTGGAGGTAATCCAGCACCTCCGCCTGTGAGCGGGTATCGTCGCGCAACCAGTAATAGTTGTCGATACGCGTGTCACCGTGCGCGGTGAGAGCGTGCGGTATGCGTTGGGCTTTAGGTGGCATGTCAGTATGATTCTTTTACGTTTAACACCCTATAAGGTTGGCAAAACATGCGCACGATGCAAGCGAAACGGGATACCCGGGGGTAAAAAGTTAGCCGGGGAGCGCCTGTTTTTGCTGACGAATATCCTGCTCAATGCCTTCCCGGACCTCGGTCGGGATTTTCAGCGCATCGCCCAGCGCATTGAGATAGCTGCGTTCCATAAAGTGATCGATATCGATCGCCGCGCAGCTCAGGAAATAGAGCTCCAACGCTTCCTCTTCATTTTTTATCCCCTGCGCCAGTCGTTGCGGATCCAGCGGCTGCTCGATGGCCTGGGCCACCAGCGCCCTGCCCTGCTCCTCCACGCCCGCTTCCCGCAGCTGCTGCTCAATGGCGGCGCGCTCTCGATCGTCAATGTGCCCGTCGCTCTTCGCCGCAAAGACCAGGGCCAGGATCAGCCTTTCGCTGCGCACATCCAGTGCAGAGGCCTGCTGACCAAACTGCGGTTCATCCTGATGGGCGCTGCGCACCTTGTCCTTATACTTGTTCCACAGCACGGTACCGGCAATAGCGCCGCCGCCCGCCAGCAGGGCCCCGGTGCCGTATTTCGCCAACAGCTTACGCGAGGATTTATTCGCTACCAGCAGTCCGGCAAGGCCGCCAAGCGCCCCTGGCGCCAGCATTTTGCTCAGCCCTTCTCCCGAGGATGACCCCGCTTTCTGCCCCAGCAGCGACTGTAATTGATTCAACCAGTTTGACATGATTTCCCTCACTTAACGGTGCATGAATCTCACAGCCTAAGCGAGGGGATGTCAGGAAATGTCTGCGGCGACAAAAGAAGCGAAAATTCACTTTTTCGCTGACTGGTACTGCGCGCTGCCCGCTTTACAGTCCACCTTCACCTGATAATGGATATCGGTGTTTTTGCCCCGCACCGTCAGCGGCACGGTCCAGCGATCTTTTTCACCCTTCACCTCCTTCGGGTTGATCCACGCTACCGGGTCGGCCATCCCCAGCGTCTTTTGATCGTCCACCCAGCGCACGATGCGGTTTTGCAGATAGTCCCGCTTCACGCTGGCGGCAATCCCCTCGGCATCCTGACCTTCACAGGTCGGAAACTTCACGGTTTTCTCATCGGCGGCCTGCGCCGTCAGGCTGGCACCCAGCAGCGCCAGCGCCATCACGACCCCTGTTTTGTTCATCACGATCTCCTGTATTGGCTCCCCAAAAGCATGGCCGAAAAATATGACGATGCAAATAACCGCCTGTCGGCATGGCAGATTTTCGCGAAGCAAGACAGACGCAAACGTTTTCGTTTATACTGCGCGCAACTTTTTCAGGGGGATGATTATGACTCGTTTAGGAACTGCGCTGCGCCCGGCAGCGACGCGCGTAATGTTGCTCGGATCCGGTGAACTGGGCAAAGAAGTGGCCATCGAGTGCCAGCGCTTAGGGATTGAAGTGATCGCCGTCGATCGCTATGCCGATGCCCCGGCCATGCACGTTGCCCATCGCTCGCACGTCATTAATATGCTCGATGGCGACGCCCTGCGCGCGGTGATTGCCGCAGAAAAACCGCACTTCGTGGTGCCGGAAATCGAAGCCATCGCCACCGATACCCTGCTGGCGCTGGAAGCCGAAGGCCAGCACGTGGTGCCCTGTGCCCGCGCCGCGAAGCTGACCATGAACCGGGAAGGTATTCGCCGCCTGGCCGCGGAAGAGCTGGCCCTGCCTACTTCCCGCTACCGTTTTGCCGACAGCAAGAGCGATTTTCTGCAGGCGGTGAACGACATTGGCTACCCGTGCATCATTAAGCCGGTGATGAGCTCCTCCGGCAAAGGACAGAGCTTTGTGCGCAGCGCCGACCAGCTGGACCAGGCCTGGGATTACGCCCAGCAGGGTGGCCGCGCCGGTGCCGGCCGGGTCATCGTTGAGGGGGTAGTGCAGTTTGATTTTGAGATCACCCTCCTGACCGTCAGCGCCGTCGATGGGGTGCACTTCTGCGATCCTATTGGCCACCGCCAGGAAGATGGCGACTACCGTGAATCCTGGCAGCCGCAGCAGATGAGCCCGCTGGCCCGGGCGCGCGCCGAAGATATTTCCCGCAAAGTGGTGCTAGCCCTGGGCGGCCACGGGCTGTTTGGCGTTGAGCTGTTTGTCTGCGGCGACGAGGTAATTTTCAGCGAAGTCTCCCCACGTCCGCACGATACCGGCATGGTGACCCTGATCTCGCAGGACCTCTCCGAGTTTGCCCTGCACGTCCGTGCCTTCCTCGGCCTGCCGGTCGGTGGCGTGCGTCAGTATGGTCCGGCAGCGTCAGCAGTGATCCTGCCCCAGCTGACCAGCCAGAACGTCACTTTTGATAACGTTGATGCCGCGGTGGGCGCGGGCCTGCAGCTGCGTCTGTTCGGTAAGCCGGAAATCGAAGGTTCGCGTCGCTTAGGCGTGGCGCTGGCGACGGGTGACAGCGTGGAAGAGGCGGTAGAGCGGGCGAAACAGGCCGCCGCCAGCGTGCAGGTAGCTGGATAAAAAAAACGGGCCTGATGGCCTAATGCCGATCGTTTAAGGATCGGTTGACCGATCCGGTGGCTGGTGTAAAAAGGGTTCCATGTTTATCATGGAGCCCTTTTTAAATGGAACTTTCCCAGGCCCTCGGCATTATCAATCTCACCGCCCCCGAAGAGGTCCAGAGTCTTGCCGACCTCCTTCCTCCCGACCTTATTCAGCAGGCCTTTTCCCTCACTGACACGGTGACGTTGCGTAAGCGCAAGCTTCCCCTTGAGTCCATGGTCTGGCTGGTTATTGGCATGGCGATATTCAACAACAAACCCCTGTCCCATATCGTCAACCTGATGGACATTGTTGACCGGACCGGTAGACCATTCACCGCACCCAGCTCCGTGATTGCCCGCCGTAAAACCCTGGGTGAGGATGCCATCCGGGTGCTGTTCGGGCTCACGCAACAGCACTGGCATGAGGAAGCCCGGCACCCGCACTGGAACGGCCTGACGCTCAATGCCGTTGACGGCGTGGTCTGGCGCACGCCCGACACACCGGAAAATGCCGCAGCCTTCGCGAAAGCCGGCAATCAGTACGGAGCACGTGGCTGTCCGCAGGTTCGCATGGTGTGCCTGATGGAGCTGAGCAGCCATCTGCTGCGGGCCAGCGTGATGGACCGCTATGATGTCAGTGAAGTGCGGCTGGCCGCCGGACTGGCGAAGCAGGCTCCGGATAACAGCGTGACGCTGTTCGACCGGGGCTTCTGGTCAGCGGGCCTGCTGCATGACTGGCATCAGACAGGTGAGAACCGCCACTGGCTGCTGCCGCTGAAGAAGGGAACGCAGTATGAAGTGGTGCGCAGGCTGGGTAAACAGGATGAGCTGATAATGCTGAAGACCTCGCCGCAGGCAAGAAAGCAGTGGGAAGGCCTGCCGGATGAACTCACCGTACGGCTAATCAGCAGGAAGGTTAACGGCGTGGAGCGTCAGGTTGTCACGTCGATGACGGATGCGATGCGTTATCCGGCAGCAGACATTGCTGAGCTGTATAAGCACCGGTGGGAAATCGAGCTGGGGTACCGTGAGGCAAAGCAGTACCTGTGCGGCAACCGCTGGACGCTGAGAAGTAAATTACCGGAACTGGTGAGGCAGGAGCTGTGGGGAATACTGCTGACGTACAACCTGGTGCGGTATCAGATGGTGAAAATGGCGTTCAGCCTGAAAGGGGATTACCTGCCGTATCAGCTGAGCTTCAGCGGCTCGGTGGCAGAGATACTGCGGTTGTTAATCGGGCTGCCGTGGTCTTCACCGGGAGCCATCCCGGGTCACCTGAAGCACTTCTACAGTAACGCCGCGATGCTGAAACTACCAGGGAGGCGGGAGCGGAAATATGAGAGAGAAGTGAGACCAAAAAGGTCCAAATACCCCTTTAAAAACAATGCTGGTCACCTTAAGTGACCAGCATTAGCCTGATGGCCCGTTTTTTTTAGACATTTGACGTTTATCGTAGGCCGGGTAAGCGCAGCGCCACCCGGCAAAAAACGCGCACAATACCTAAATCTTACTGCTGCGCGCCTTCTACCGCTTCGCGCGCCAGCTTAGTGATGCGATCCCAGTCGCCCGCTTCCAGCGCATCCGCCGGAACCAGCCAGGAGCCGCCGATGCACAGCACACTTTTCAGCGCCAGGTAGTCACGGTAGTTCGCCGGAGAGATGCCGCCGGTCGGGCAGAAACGCACGTTGGCGAACGGACCTGCGATAGCCTGCAGCGCTTTGGTGCCGCCGTTGGCTTCCGCCGGGAAGAATTTGAACTCTTTCAGGCCGTAGTCCAGACCCAGCATCAGCTCAGATACGGTGCTGATGCCCGGGATCAGTGGAATAGAGCCTTCGGTTGCCGCTTTCAGCAGCGGCTCGGTCAGGCCCGGGCTGATGGCGAACTGCGCACCGGCTTCGGTGACTTCAGCCAGCTGCTGAGGGTTCAGTACGGTACCTGCGCCGATGATGGCTTCCGGCACTTCTTTGGCGATGGCGCGAATCGCATCCATTGCACAGGCGGTACGCAGGGTCACTTCCAGGACGCGAACGCCACCGGCAACCAGCGCTTTCGCCATCGGCACAGCGTGTTCCAGCTTGTTAACCACGATCACCGGCACTACCGGGCCAGTTTTCAGGATTGCTTCTGCACTTGTATTCCAGTTTTTCATCAGAGTTTTTCTCTCGCCAGATCGATAATTCTTGTCGTCTTAAAACGTAATACAGGTCGCGCCCTGCTCTGCGCCCGAGAGGTTCTCGCGCAGCGCACTGAACATTTCGCGCCCCGTGCCCACGCGCGATGCGCTCAGGTCAGGAATATGTGGCTTACGTGCGGCAAGTACCGCCTCATCCACCAGTAAGGTCAACTCGCCGGTCTGACCGTTAACGCGGATGATGTCGCCATCGTACACTTTTGCCAGCAATCCACCGTCGTAAGCTTCCGGGGTGACATGGATGGCAGAAGGCACTTTACCTGATGCGCCGGAGAGGCGTCCATCGGTTACTAACGCAATTTTGAAACAGCGGTCCAATAATACACCAAGTGGCGGCATTAGTTTATGTAATTCTGGCATGCCGTTCGCTTTTGGTCCCTGATGACGGACCACAACCACGCAATCTTTGTCCAGCAGACCGGCTTCAAATGCCGGCAGCACGTCATGCTGACTCTCGAACACAATCGCCGGGGCCTCAATAACCTGGTTTTCCACCGGCACCGCAGAGGTCTTCATTACCGCCCGACCCAGGTTGCCGTTCAGCACTTTGGTGCCGCCGTGGTGAGAGAATGGCTTGTCGAAGGTGGCGATCACGCTCTCATCCAGCGAAGCCTGAGCCCCTTCACGCCAGTCCAGCTCGCCATCGTTCAGCCACGGCTCCAGGGTGTAACGCTGCAGGCCAAAACCGGCCACCGTGTTGACGTCTTCATGCAGCAGACCGCCCTTCATCAGCTCGCGCATCAGCACCGGTACGCCGCCCGCCGCCTGGAAGTGGTTAATGTCTGCCGGGCCGTTCGGGTAGAGACGGGTCATCAGCGGCACCGCTTCAGACAGATCGGAGAAATCGTCCCAGTTGATGAGAATGCCCGCAGCACGGGCCATCGCCACCATGTGCATGGTGTGGTTGGTGGAGCCGCCGGTCGCCAGCAGAGCCACGATACCGTTGACCACCACTTTTTCATCAACCATTTTACCGAGCGGCATCCACTCGTTGCCGTTACCGGTCAGGCGGGTCACCTGCCGCGCCGCTGCGGCGGTCAGGGCTTCACGCAGCGGTGCATCCGGGTGGACAAACGACGAGCCCGGCAGCTGCATTCCCATAAATTCCACCACCATCTGGTTGGTGTTGGCGGTACCGTAAAACGTACAGGTGCCCGGCGCGTGATAGGACGCCGCTTCCGACTCCAGCAGCGCCATGCGATCCACTTTGCCTTCGGCATACAGCTGGCGAATGCGCACTTTCTCTTTATTAGCCAGACCACTGGCCATCGGGCCTGACGGCACGAACAGCGCAGGAAGATGACCAAACGACAGGGCCGCCATCGCCAGCCCCGGAACAATCTTGTCGCACACGCCGAGGTACAGCGCGCCATCAAACATGTTATGCGACAGGCCGACCGCGGCGGACATGGCGATCACTTCCCGGCTCAGCAGCGAGAGTTCCATCCCGTCCTGACCCTGGGTCACGCCGTCGCACATCGCAGGCACCCCGCCCGCGACCTGGCCCACGGCATTGGCCTGGTGCAGCGCTTTCCGAATGATGTCCGGGTAGGTCTCATACGGCTGATGCGCCGAGAGCATGTCGTTGTAGGAGGTGATGATGCCGATATTGTTACGCAGCATGCTTTTCAGCGAGGCTTTATCTTCTGGCTGGCAGGCGGCAAAACCATGCGCCAGGTTACCGCAGGCCAGCTGCGAACGATGGACCGTATCGGTCTTCGCCTGCTGAATGCGCGCGAGGTAGGCTGAACGGGTCTTTTTCGAGCGCTCAACAATGCGCTGTGTTACCCGTAACAAAGTCGAATTCATAGAAGCTCCTGTCATTTATCTGTCCGCGCTCTGGAATTAACAAAGTGTTTAGCAGGCTATAACATCGCTGAAACGCTTGATTGCCGGAGCTCTGGGGCAAAATCGCTTCTGGCAGTGTAATAAAAAAAGCTCCGGGTGGAAATCCACACGGAGCTTAAATGGTTACTTATTGTGCGCTGGCCTGAGCCAGATCATGTTACCGGTAAAATAACCCCTAAGGATTAGCGGTTAATTTACTCAAACTCGTTCCAGGAGCGGCCGTCACGGGTGATCATCGCCACAGAGGCAACCGGTCCCCAGGTACCCGCCTGATACGGTTTCGGTGCATCCTGATCCGCGGCCCAGGCTTCGGTGATGGAGTCGACCCATTTCCACGCCTCCTCCACTTCGTCACGACGCACAAACAGGGCCTGGATCCCACGCATGGTTTCCAGAAGCAGACGTTCGTACGCATCCGCCAGATGGTTCTGGTTGAAGGTTTCGGAGTAGCTCAGATCCAGCTTGGTGGTCTGCAGGTTGTGCTTGTGATCCAGGCCAGGCACCTTGTTCAGCACCTGAATATCCACGCCCTCGTCCGGCTGCAGACGGATGGTCAGTTTGTTCTGCGGCAGCTCCTGCCAGGACTCTTTGAACAGGTTCAGTTCCGGATTTTTGAAGTAGACAACCACTTCAGAGCATTTGGCCGGCAGACGTTTACCGGTGCGCAGGTAGAAAGGCACACCCGCCCAACGCCAGTTGTCGATATCCACGCGGATGGCGACGAAAGTTTCGGTGCTGCTGGTTTTATTCGCGCCCTCTTCTTCCAGATAGCCCGGCACTTTTTTACCCTGGGCGAAACCGGCGGTGTACTGACCGCGGACGGTTTTCTCACGCACGTTGGAGCGATCGATGCGGCGCAGGGACTTCAGCACTTTCACCTTCTCATCGCGAATGCTGTCTGCAGAGAGATCTGACGGCGGTGCCATGGCGATCATGCAGAGGATTTGCAGCAGGTGGTTCTGGATCATGTCGCGCATCTGACCGGCCTGGTCAAAGTAACCCCAGCGCCCTTCAATCCCCACCTCTTCCGCCACGGTGATCTCCACGTGGTCGATAGTGCGGTTATCCCAGTTATTCACAAACAGGGAGTTGGCGAAACGCAGCGCCAGCAGGTTGAGCACCGTCTCTTTACCGAGGTAGTGGTCGATACGATAAACCTGGCACTCTTCGAAGTATTCCCCGACCTGGTCGTTAATTTCACGGGAGGTCGCCAGCGAGGTACCCAGCGGTTTTTCCATGACCACGCGTGCCGGCTTGGCGTTCAGTTTTGCTTCGCCGAGCCCTTTGCAGATGGCGCCGAAGGTGCTTGGCGGCATGGCGAAATAGTTGATGGTGACGCGATTTTTTTGATCGAGCATCGCGCCCAGATCGGCAAAGGCCGACGTGTCGTTCACGTCGAGGTTGCAGAAATCGAGACGTCCACTCAGCGTATCCCACAAACTTTCATCGATCTTCTCCTTCATGAAAGTTTCCAGCGCTTCGCGCACCACTTTGGTATACGCGTCTTTATCCCAGTCGGCACGGCCCACGCCCAGGATGCGCGTCTCCGGGTGGATCTGACCCGCTTTTTCCAGTTGATACAGGGAAGGCAGCAATTTCCGGCGTGCAAGATCGCCTTTCGCGCCGAAAATGACCAGGTCACATGCCTGGGCTGTTTGCGTTACCGCCATGTCATTCTCCTCAGTTGGATATCCTGGTGCTTTTGCCAGAATATCGTTGTAATTTTATTACATGCACTCTACTGCTTTTATGTCATTCCCGAAACCATTTGCACTTATCCTCGCGTGCGATACGGCGATATTTCGTCAGGGGATCGCCCCGCGCGGGGTAATAACGGTGAAACGGGCGAAATTTTGTTCTCTCAGGCCGTTGCTAAAATCCGACAGCGATCAAGTAATGAAAAAAAACAACAACATTTTTTTCGGGGTTTGCCCTTTTCGGCAAATCACAGGCGTATATTCTTGCTAATTCGAATCGCGATTTCACCCCTTAATGAAATCGTTTCCACCGATGAGCGCCGTGTTAATAATGAACATGCTGGAAAAAATCCAGTTTCAACTGGAACACCTTAGCAAATCCGAGCGAAAAGTGGCTGAAGTAATTCTCGCCGCCCCCGCTCAGGCCATTCATTCCAGCATCGCCACTCTGGCCCAGGAGTCGGGGGTCAGCGAACCGACCGTCAACCGCTTCTGCCGCAGTATGGAGACGCGTGGCTTTCCTGATTTTAAACTGCATCTGGCGCAGAGTCTGGCTAACGGAACCCCCTATGTAAACCGCAATGTCGATGAAGACGACAGCGTGGAGGCCTATACCGGCAAAATTTTTGAATCGGCAATGGCGACGCTGGACCAGGTCCGCCAGTCGCTGGATATGGGGTCGGTTAACCGGGCCGTCGATCTACTGACTCAGGCGAAGAAAATTGCCTTCTTTGGTCTCGGGTCGTCAGCAGCCGTCGCTCACGATGCAATGAACAAATTTTTTCGCTTTAATGTCCCGGTTATCTATTCCGACGACATCGTGCTGCAACGCATGAGCTGTATGAATTGTAACGAAGATGACGTGGTGGTGCTGATATCGCATACTGGTCGTACCAAAAGTCTGGTTGAGCTGGCCCAGCTGGCGCGTGAAAACGATGCCATGGTAATTGCTCTCACCACCACCGGTACGCCGCTGGCGCGTGAAGCGACGCTGGCGATCACTCTCGACGTGCCGGAAGACACCGACATCTACATGCCGATGGTGTCGCGTCTGGCGCAGTTAACCGTCATCGACGTGCTGGCTACCGGCTTTACCCTGCGCCGCGGGGCGAAATTCAGAGATAACTTGAAGCGCGTCAAAGAAGCGCTCAAGGAATCGCGTTTTGATAAAGAATTGTTCATCAAGGGTGAAGTTCCCTGATCGTCAATTATAAAGTTGTTACTTTTTTCGGCATTCGGTAAGTTTCCTGTTGGTATTACGGCGGACAACGTGCCGAATCATCGTTCACGCAACACCAGGTTGTTTCAGACAACGGAGTATTACATGTCCAGAAGGCTTCGCAGAACCAAGATCGTTACCACCTTAGGCCCGGCTACTGACCGCGATAATAACCTCGAGAAAATCATCGCTGCAGGCGCCAACGTGGTACGTATGAACTTTTCTCACGGGACACCGGAAGATCATAAATTACGTGCAGATAAGGTCCGTGAGATCGCGGCAAAACTGGGACGTCATGTAGCTATCCTCGGTGACCTTCAGGGTCCCAAAATCCGCGTATCGACCTTCAAAGAAGGCAAAGTTTTCCTCAATATCGGTGACAAGTTCCTCCTCGACGCCAACCTGAGCAAAGGCGAAGGCGACAAAGAGAAAGTGGGGATCGACTATAAAGGCCTGCCTGCTGACGTGGTGCCGGGCGATATCCTGCTGCTCGACGACGGTCGCGTTCAGCTGAAAGTGCTGGAAGTTCAGGGCATGAAGGTGTTCACCGAAGTAACCGTTGGCGGCCCGCTCTCCAACAATAAAGGCATCAACAAGCTGGGCGGCGGTCTCTCTGCTGAAGCTCTGACCGAAAAAGACAAAGCCGACATCCTCACCGCGGCTGAGATTGGCGTTGACTACCTCGCCGTCTCCTTCCCGCGCTGTGGCGAAGATCTGAACTACGCCCGCCGTCTGGCGCGCGACGCAGGTTGCGATGCCAAAATTGTCGCCAAAGTGGAACGTGCGGAAGCGGTCTGCAGCCAGGACGCGATGGATGACATTATCCTCGCCTCTGACGTGGTGATGGTGGCCCGTGGTGACCTGGGCGTTGAGATTGGCGACCCGGAACTGGTCGGGATCCAGAAGGCGCTGATCCGCCGTGCCCGTCAGCTGAACCGCTCCGTGATCACCGCCACCCAGATGATGGAGTCGATGATCACCAACCCAATGCCGACCCGTGCGGAAGTCATGGACGTGGCGAACGCCGTGCTCGACGGTACCGATGCGGTGATGCTGTCAGCCGAAACCGCTGCCGGCCAGTATCCGGCGGAAACCGTGGCCGCGATGGCGCGCGTCTGCCTGGGGGCAGAGAAGATCCCAAGCATCAACGTCTCCAAGCACCGTCTGGACATTCAGTTCGACAACGTGGAAGAAGCCATTGCGATGTCAGCGATGTACGCGGCTAACCACCTGAAAGGCGTGACCGCAATCATCACCATGACCGAATCCGGCCGTACCGCGCTGATGACCTCGCGTATCAGCTCCGGCCTGCCGATTTTCGCTATGTCCCGTCATGAGCGCACCCTGAATCTGACCGCGCTGTACCGCGGCGTGACGCCGGTGTTCTTCGACAGCAACAGCGACGGCGTGGCGGCGGCGAACGATGCCGTGAATCTGCTGCGCGACAAAGGCTATCTGGTTTCCGGGGATATCGTCATCGTGACCCAGGGCGATGTGATGAGCACCATTGGCTCAACCAACACCACCCGCGTGATGACCGTCGAATAATACGGCGGTTTTGCCGGGTGGCGCTGCGCTTACCCGGCCTAGAGGTTCGTAGGCCCGTGCAAGCGAAGCGCCGCCGGGCAAAAAAAATCCCCCGAGACGGGGGATTTTTTATTTCTTGGGATACAGCTCTTTGCGCTTGTAAGGCTCTTTCTCGCCCGGCTTGCGCGTCTTCAGCAGTTTCAGGGTCCAGGTGTACTGCTCTACATGCGGCCCCACCAGTATCTCCACCTCTTCGTTCATCCGACGCGCAATGGTGTTGTCGTCGGCGGTGAGCAGATCGTCCATCGGCGGGCGGACTTCAATCGTCAGGCGATGGGTTTTGCCATCGTAAATCGGGAAGAGCGGGATCACCCGCGCCTGGCATACCTTCATCAACCGACCAATCGCCGGTAGCGTGGCCTTATAGGTGGCAAAGAAATCGACAAACTCGCTGTGTTCCGGCCCGTGATCCTGGTCCGGCAGATAATAGCCCCAGTAGCCCTGGCGCACGGATTTGATAAAGGGTTTGATGCCGTCGTTGCGGGCATGCAGGCGGCCACCAAAGCGACGACGCACCGTATTCCATACATAATCGAAAACCTTGTTCCCCTGGTTGTGGAACATCGCCGCCATTTTTTGCCCCTGCGACGCCATCAGCATCGCCGGAATATCCACGCCCCAGCCGTGCGGCACCAGGAAGATCACCTTTTCGTCGTTGCGACGCATCTCCTCGATGATTTCCAGACCTTTCCAGTCAACGCGGCCGGCGACCTTTTCCGGCCCACGTAACGCCAGCTCGCCCATCATGGCCATCGCCTGTGGCGCGGTGGTGAACATCTCGTCAATGATCGCTTCGCGCTCCGCCTCACTCTTCTCCGGGAAGCAGTAGAAGAGGTTTATCTGCGCGCGGCGGCGGGCGCTTTTACCCAGCTTGCCCGCCAGACGTCCCACTTGACCAAGCAGTGGGTCGCGCACGGATGCCGGAAGCATTGCAATACCGGCAAAGGCATAAACACCCAGCCAGGCGCCCCAGAAGCGCGGATGACGAAAGGATTTCTCAAATTCAGGAATGTATTCACTGTTGTTTTTTTGGGTTTCCATGCTTTTTCCAGGGCGGGTGATGCTTAAAAGAGTAATGCGTTAGTTTAGCGAGGCAGTGCGCAAGGCACAAAAGAAAAAGCCGGTGCAGTAACGCACCGGCTTTTATCGCTGCAGGATTAATTAATACTGAGCTGCGGCATAACCTCTTTGACCTGCGCCAGATAATCGCTACGGTCCTTACCGGTCAACCCTTCGGTACGCGGCAGTTTCGCCGTTAACGGGTTGACCGCCTGCTGGTTGATCCACACTTCATAGTGCAGGTGCGGGCCGGTAGAACGCCCGGTATTGCCCGATAGCGCGATGCGATCGCCACGCTTCACCTTCTGCCCCGGCTTCACCAGCAGCTTACGCAGGTGCATATAGCGGGTGGTGTAGGTACGTCCATGACGCACGGCAACGTAATAGCCGGCGGCACCGCTGCGTTTTGCCATCACCACTTCGCCATCACCGACTGCCAGAACAGGTGTCCCCTGCGGCATAGCAAAGTCCACACCGCGGTGCGGGGCTACGCGGCCGGTAACCGGGTTCAGACGACGCGGGTTAAAGTTCGAGGAGACGCGGAACTGTTTCGAGGTCGGGAAGCGCAAGAAGCCTTTCGCCAGACCGGTCCCGTTGCGATCGTAGAATTTGCCGTCTTCGGCGCGGATCGCATAATAATCTTTCCCGTCAGAGCGTAAACGAACCCCAAGCAGCTGGCTCTGCTCGCGCTTGCCGTCCAGCATTTCGCGGGACATCAGCACCGACCAGGCATCGCCTTTTCTCAGCTTACGGAAGTCCATCTGCCACTGCATGGCTTTGATCACTGAACTGATTTCACCGCTGGTCAGACCCGCTTCACGCGCGCTGGCAACGAAACTGCCGCCGCCTAAGGTGCCTTTGATAGCGCTGTTAACCCAGTCGCCCTGCTGCATTTCGCTGCTCATCTTGAAACCGTTTTCAGCACGATCGTAGGTGCGGGTTTCACGACGGGAGACTTCCCAGGTCAGGCGCTGTAAATCGCCGCTGTCGGTCAGGGTCCATGAAAGCTGCTGACCAATTTTCAGGTTACGCAGATCTTTATCCGCGGCAGCAAGCCGGCTGATTTCGCCCATATCGATACCGTACTGGTTAAGCACGCTGCTTAAGGTATCGCCAGTTGAAACCACATATTCATGGACGCCGCTTTCAGGGGCGATTTTGTCATCCAGTTCATCCTGCGGAATAGCTTCTTCTTCCTGCGGGGCCTGGTCGATAGGTTCACTGGCTTCGGGCAACAGTGAGCGGATTTCGTTTCTTTCCAGTTCGATGGTCTTGATAACTGGCGTGGAATTTGGGTGGTAAATATAGGGCCGCCAGACGGCGACCGCTAAGGTGAGAACAGTAAGCGACCCCAGCATGACGCGGTGGGGCCGGGGCAAATTATTAAATGCCAGGGCGACAGAGCGGGCTATCTGTTGCACGTATTCACTTCCTCGTTAATCTCCTTTCAGGCAGCTCGCATACTGGTTCGCCAGTTGGCTGAGGAACTGCGAATAGCTCGCTTTGCTCAACTGGATAGAGGTTCCAAGTGGGTCAAGGGTGCCCATACGCACGGACGTACCCCTTGCCACGGCTTCAACGACCGCTGGCCTGAACTGTGGCTCAGCAAAAACGCAGGACGCTTTCTGCTCAACCAACTGTGTTCTGATTTCATGTAAACGCTGCGCACCGGGTTGAATTTCTGGATTGACGGTGAAATGGCCAAGCGGCGTGAGACCGTAGTGTTTTTCATAGTAGCCGTAGGCATCATGAAAAACGAAATATCCTTTACCTTTCAGTGGTGCGAGCTCGGTACCCACCTGCTTGTCGGTTGCGGCAAGTTGTGCCTCAAAATCCTTCAGGTTGGCGTCAAGTTTGGCTCGACTTTGCGGCATAAGTTCCACTAATTTTTCATGGATTGCAACCGCCGAAAGGCGTGCTATCTCTGGGGAAAGCCAAAGGTGCATATTGTACTCACCGTGATGGTGATGCTCGTCACCTTTTTCCCCTTCAGCGCTCCCGTGATCGTGGTCATGATCGTCATCATCAGACCCTTTCATGAGCAGCGGTTTCACACCCGTAAGATTAGAAATGTTAACCTGTTTAGCATCCGGCAGCTGACTTGCAGACTTCTGCATGAAGGCTTCCATCTCTGGCCCAATCCAGACCACTAAGTCTGCGTTTTGTAAGCGTTTTACATCCGAAGGGCGCAGGGAATAGTCGTGTTCAGAGGCACCATCAGGCAGTAATACCTGGGTTTCCGTCACGCCATCTGCAATAGCGGAAGCGATAAAACCGAGCGGCTTAAGCGAAGCGACAACGGCGGCGTTAACATCTTGTGCTGTTGAACCCCAAAGGGCAGCGGATAATGCTGCGAAAAGAAGCGTATTTTTCTGTAACATAATGCGACTATTCATCGTAATGAGCTGGTGGAATGTGATATTATAACATTCGATGACTTCTGCAAGCATAAAATTGACATGACGAATCTGGTAACTCTCGAAAACATTTCGGTTTCATTCGGTCAGCGCCGCGTCCTCTCTGACGTTTCGCTGGATTTGAAACCAGGTAAAATTTTGACGCTGCTTGGCCCCAATGGCGCGGGTAAATCGACGCTGGTGCGCGTGGTGCTGGGCCTGGTAGCACCCGACAGCGGCCTTATCAAGCGTGACCGGCAGCTGCGCATCGGCTATGTACCGCAGAAGCTGCACCTGGACGCCACCCTGCCGCTGACGGTCAGCCGTTTTCTGCGTCTGCGTCCCGATACGCGCAAAGAGGACATACTTCCGGCGCTCAAGCGGGTACAGGCCGGGCATCTGATCGACGCGCCCCTGCAAAAGCTCTCCGGGGGCGAGACCCAGCGCGTGCTGCTGGCCCGCGCCCTGCTCAACAAGCCGCAGCTGCTGGTGCTCGACGAGCCTACCCAGGGGGTGGACGTCAACGGTCAGGTGGCGCTGTATGACCTGATCGATCAGCTGCGCAAAGAGCTGGACTGCGCCGTGCTGATGGTGTCACACGATCTGCATCTGGTGATGGCAAAAACGGACGAAGTGCTCTGTCTGAACCATCACATCTGCTGTTCTGGCACGCCGGAAGTGGTCTCCATGCACCCTGAGTTTATCTCGATGTTTGGCCCACGCGGCGCCGAGCAGCTGGGCATTTATCGCCACCATCACAACCACCGCCATGATTTGCAGGGACGCATTGTCCTGCGCCGGGGAAACGGTAACTCATGATTGAATTATTATTGCCCGGCTGGCTGGCCGGGATGATGCTCGCCTGCGCGGCGGGTCCACTGGGCTCGTTTGTCGTCTGGCGTCGGATGTCTTACTTTGGCGATACCCTCGCCCACGCCTCCCTGCTGGGTGTGGCGTTTGGCTTACTGCTGGATGTTAATCCGTTCTATGCAGTGATTGCGGTAACGCTGCTGCTGGCCGCCGGTCTGGTGTGGCTGGAGAAGCGCCCGCACCTGGCGGTGGATACGCTGCTCGGGATCATGGCGCACAGCGCCCTGTCGCTGGGTCTGGTGGTGGTCAGCCTGATGTCCAACATTCGCGTGGATCTGATGGCCTATCTGTTTGGCGACCTGCTGGCGGTGACGCCGGACGATCTGATTGCTATCGCCATCGGGGTGGTGATCGTGCTGGCTATCCTGCTGTGGCAGTGGCGTAACCTGCTGGCGATGACCATCAGCCCGGATTTAGCCTTCGTGGATGGCGTGAAGCTGCAGCGCGTCAAGCTGCTGCTGATGCTGGTGACCGCCCTGACCATTGGCGTGGCGATGAAGTTTGTCGGGGCGTTGATCATCACTTCGCTGCTGATTATCCCCGCCGCCACCGCGCGTCGTTTTGCCCGCACGCCGGAGCAGATGGCCAGCGTAGCCGTGGGTGTCGGGATGATTGCCGTGACCGGAGGGTTAACCTTCTCAGCGTTTTACGACACCCCTGCCGGACCGTCGGTGGTGCTCTGTGCGGCAGCGCTGTTTATCTTCAGCATGATGAAGAAACCGGCCAGCTGAGGTAATTAATTGCCCGGTGGCGCTACGCTTACCGGGCCTACAGGATCGCGCTTATCCAGGCCGGATAAGGCGCAGCCGCCATCCGGCAATTTCCGCAAAAGTTAAGGCATCTCCGGCGGCGTAATGCCAAAGTGATCCCAGGCACGCACCGTCGCCATGCGCCCGCGTGGCGTACGCTGCAAAAAGCCCTGCTGGATCAGGTACGGCTCCAGCACATCTTCAATGGTTTCCCGCTCTTCACCAATCGCTGCCGCCAGGTTATCCAGCCCGACCGGCCCGCCAAAGAACTTGTCCAGCACCGCCAGCAGCAGCTTGCGGTCCATATAGTCAAACCCTTCGGCATCCACGTTCAGCATATCCAGCGCCTGAGCGGCGATCTCATGCGAAATGGAGCCGTCGTGCTTCACCTCGGCAAAATCACGCACCCTGCGTAGCAGTCGGTTCGCAATACGCGGCGTACCGCGGGAGCGCTTCGCCACTTCAAAAGCCCCCTCTTCGCTCATCTCCAGCCCCATGTAGCGCGCGCTGCGGCTGACGATATGCTGGAGGTCGGGCACCTGATAAAACTCGAGGCGCTGCACGATACCGAAACGGTCGCGCAGCGGCGAGGTTAACGAGCCCGCGCGGGTGGTGGCGCCAATCAGGGTGAAGGGCGGCAGGTCGATCTTAATCGAGCGCGCCGCCGGGCCTTCGCCAATCATGATATCCAGCTGGTAATCTTCCATCGCCGGATAGAGCACCTCTTCCACCACCGGTGACAGGCGGTGGATCTCATCGATAAACAGCACATCGTGAGGTTCGAGGTTGGTCAGCATCGCTGCCAGATCGCCCGCTTTCTCCAGCACCGGGCCGGAGGTGGTGCGCAGATTGACGCCCATCTCGTTGGCGACAATGTTGGCAAGCGTGGTTTTCCCGAGCCCTGGCGGGCCAAAAATCAGCAGGTGGTCGAGGGCGTCGCCACGAAGTTTCGCCGCCTGGATAAAGATCTCCATCTGCGAGCGCACCTGCGGCTGGCCAATATACTCATCCAGCAGCTTCGGGCGGATCGCACGGTCCACCAGATCTTCTGTCTGAACGCTGCCTGCCGAGACCAGACGGTCTGCTTCAATCATCCTTTACCTCACAATGCAGCGCGCAGCGCTTCACGAATCAGGGTTTCACTGGTCGCGTCCGGTTTAGCAATCTTGCTGACCATCCGGCTCGCTTCCTGAGGTTTATAGCCCAGCGCCACCAGCGCGGCAACCGCTTCCTGTTCCGCATCGTCTGCTGTCGGGCCGGCAGGTGACGTCAGCACCAGGTCAGCAGCAGGGGTAAACAGATCGCCGTGCAGACCTTTAAAGCGATCTTTCATCTCAACAATCAGGCGCTCGGCCGTTTTCTTGCCGATGCCGGGAAGTTTAATCAGTGCGGCGGGGTCTTCGCGCTCAACGGCGTTAACAAACTGTGGAGCCGACATCCCGGAGAGGATCGCCAGCGCCAGCTTTGGCCCTACGCCGTTAGTTTTGATCAGCTCTTTAAACAGGGTGCGTTCCTGCTTATTGTTAAAGCCAAACAGCAGCTGGGCATCTTCACGCACGACAAAGTGGGTGAAGACAATCGCCTCTTTGCCCGCGTCCGGCAATTCATAGAAGCAGGTCATCGGCATATGCACTTCGTAGCCCACGCCTCCGGCCTCAAGCAGCACTATCGGGGGTTGTTTTTCTAAGATGATGCCTCTGAGTCTGCCTATCACGTGACGCTCCTGCGTTAAGGGCTAAAAGTTACCGCTGCCATAATAAAAAAAGGCTGGATAAACATCCAGCCTGATTTCATATTTAGCGCAATCGACCGCGCGCCAGATTGAGCCGCGACTCGCTTATCTGCATCGCGTTCTGGCTGACGTGGCAGTGGGTAATGGCGATCGCCAGGGCATCGGCGGCATCCGCCTGCGGATTGGCGGGCAGTTTTAACAAGGTTCGCACCATGTGCTGCACCTGGCTTTTGTCTGCTCCACCGTTCCCCACCACGGTTTGCTTGACCTGCCGCGCGGCGTATTCAAACACCGGCAGATCCTGATTTACCGCCGCGACAATCGCCACGCCGCGTGCCTGACCGAGCTTCAGCGCCGAGTCGGCGTTCTTCGCCATAAACACCTGTTCGATGGCGAAATAGTCCGGCTGGAACTGGGTAATGATCTCCGTCACGCCCGCGTAGATGAGCTTCAGACGCGACGGCAGATCGTCCACTTTGGTACGGATACAACCGCTGCCAAGGTAGGTCAACTGACGCCCGACCTGGCGGATTACGCCATAACCGGTGATGCGTGAGCCCGGGTCAATACCGAGAATAATCGCCATCACGCCTCTCCGGTTGTCGGTTTACGTTGGGCCATTACAGCGTAGCCGCAACCTCGTCGGAGATTTCACCGTTGTGGTAAACTTCCTGCACATCGTCGCAGTCTTCGAGCATGTCGATCAGACGCAGCAGTTTTGGTGCGGTTTCCGCATCCATGTCCGCTTTGGTGGACGGGATCATGGTGACTTCAGCCGCGTCGGCTTTCAGACCTGCCGCTTCCAGCGCATCACGCACCGCACCCATCTCTTCCCATGCGGTATAGACGTCAATCGCGCCGTCGTCATAGGTCACAACATCTTCAGCACCGGCTTCCAGCGCCGCTTCCATGATCACGTCTTCGTCGCCTTTCTCGAAGGAGATCACGCCTTTTTTGCTGAACAGGTAGGCCACGGAACCGTCGGTACCCAGGTTGCCACCGGTTTTGGTGAAGGCGTGACGCACTTCCGCAACGGTACGGTTACGGTTGTCGGACAGACACTCAATCATCACCGCCGTGCCGCCTGGACCGTAACCTTCATAGATGATGGTTTCCATGTTGGTGTCATCGTCGCCGCCTACGCCACGGGCGATAGCACGGTTCAGGGTGTCACGCGTCATGTTGTTGCTCAGCGCTTTATCGATCGCTGCGCGCAGACGTGGGTTGGAGCCGGCATCGCCGCCGCCCAGACGGGCTGCGGTAACCAGCTCACGAATGATTTTGGTAAAGATCTTACCGCGTTTGGCATCCTGTGCCGCTTTGCGGTGTTTGGTGTTGGCCCACTTACTATGACCTGCCATAAAAAGTTCCTCAAAATTATCCTGCGCCTTTCAGCTTCCAGATGCGTTGGCTGCGCCCGCTCACACCAGTCACTTACCGATGTAAGCTCCTGGCGATTCGCGACCTTGCCGCCTTCCTGGAAACTGAAATGCTTGGAAATTAATTAACATTGATTACAAATTCTTCAATCGCCTGCCGGTTGCTCCACGACTTGGTTAACGACGCGGCCTCGGCCGCGTTAACCCAGCGGTAGGTCAGGTGTTCGGTGAACACGATCTCCCGCTCGTGAGGAAGCGCAAGGCAGAACCAGGATTCCGTATTGCGTTCAGTCCCCGGCGCGTAGCGATGACGTAAATGGCTAAAAATTTCAAAATCCACCGTGCGCTGACAGTCCTTCAGGGTCAGTTGCTCGCGAGCAACGTCAATGGCGACCTCTTCCTTTACTTCGCGCGCGGCGGCCTGCAGCGCGGTTTCACCCTCTTCCAGGCTGCCGGTAACCGACTGCCAGAACGCGGGATCGTCGCGCCGCTGCAACATCAGCACCCGCTTCGTGTCCTGGGCATAAATGACAACTAAGACAGAAACGGGAAGCTTATATGTCATATCAGTTTTTCTCTTCCTTTTTCACCACTTCGATACCCAGCTCGCTCAGTGAGGTTGGGTTAGCAAAGCTTGGCGCTTCGGTCATCAGACAGGCAGCGGCGGTGGTTTTCGGGAAAGCGATAACGTCACGAATGTTGTCGGTACCGGTCAGCAGCATGGTCAGGCGATCCAGACCAAAGGCCAGGCCTGCGTGCGGAGGCGTACCGTACTTCAGGGCATCCAGCAGGAAGCCGAACTTCTCGCGCTGTTCCTGTTCGTTGATACCCAGAATACCGAACACCGTCTGCTGCATTTCCATGCTGTGAATACGCACGGAACCGCCGCCCACTTCGTAGCCGTTGATGACCATATCATAGGCGTTAGCGACTGCGTCTTCCGGTGCCGCTTTCAGATCTGCCGCGCTCATCTCTTTTGCCGAGGTGAACGGGTGGTGCATTGCGGTCAGACCGCCTTCGCCGTCGTCTTCGAACATCGGGAAGTCGATCACCCACAGCGGCGCCCATTTGGCTTCGTCGGTCAGGTTCAGGTCTTTACCCAGCTTCAGGCGCAGTGCGCCCATTGAATCGGCAACCACTTTCTTGTTGTCCGCGCCGAAGAAGATCATGTCCCCGTCCTGGGCTTCAGTGCGCGCCAGAATGGATTCGACGATCTCAGCGTTGAGGAATTTGGCGACCGGGCTGGTAATGCCTTCAATGCCTTTCGCACGCTCGGTGACTTTGATGTAAGCCAGGCCTTTCGCGCCATAGATCTTAATGAAGTTGCCGTAGTCGTCGATCTGCTTGCGGCTCAGGCTCGCACCGCCCGGTACGCGCAGGGCAGCCACGCGGCCTTTCGGATCGTTCGCCGGGCCGGAGAAGACGGCGAATTCAACGTCTTTCAGCAGGTCAGCAACGTCCACCAGCTCCATCGGGTTACGCAGGTCTGGTTTGTCGGAGCCGTAGCGACGCTCGGCTTCGGCGAAGGTCATGATCGGGAAGTCGCCCAGATCCACACCCTTCACGTCCAGCCACAGGCTGCGCACCAGCGCTTCCATCACTTCACGCACCTGCTCGGCGGTCATGAAGGAGGTCTCGACGTCGATCTGGGTAAATTCAGGCTGGCGGTCAGCACGCAGATCTTCGTCGCGGAAGCATTTAACGATCTGGTAGTAACGGTCAAAGCCGGACATCATCAGCAGCTGTTTGAACAGCTGAGGAGACTGCGGCAGCGCGTAGAATTTGCCTTTATGTACACGGGATGGCACGAGGTAGTCACGTGCGCCTTCCGGGGTCGCTTTGGTCAGCATCGGGGTTTCGATATCGAGGAAACCGTGATCGTCCATAAAGCGGCGCACCAGGCTGGTGATTTTCGCACGGGTTTTCAGGCGATCGGCCATCTCCGGGCGACGCAGGTCGAGATAGCGATATTTCAGACGCGCTTCTTCGGTATTGACGTGGTTGAAGTCCAGCGGCAGTGATTCTGAACGGTTAATGATGGTCAGATCGGTTGCCAGCACTTCGATTTCGCCGGTCGCCATGTCGCTGTTGATGTTCTTTTCGTCACGCGCACGCACGGTGCCGGTCACCTGGATGCAGAACTCATTACGCAGCTCAGATGCCAGCTTTAACGCGTCGGCACGATCCGGATCGAAAAATACCTGCACGATGCCTTCACGGTCGCGCATATCGATAAAGATAAGGCTGCCAAGATCACGACGACGGTTGACCCAACCACACAGGGTCACCTGCTGTCCGACGTGGGACTGACGCAGCTGCCCGCAATATTCTGTACGCATGAGATATCCCTTAACTTAGCCGCAGGCTACAAGGTCGCAGCTTTCTGTATGTCAAACTGGATGAAAAAAGGCGGCTATTATACTGGAAATTCCGCCAGACGATAAGAGAGAAGCACGCCAGACGCACGATTGCTGCTCGCATCTTGCATATTCTCACAAAAATTAACAAAAATATCAGACCCACAACATGCCTGGACGCGTAAGGTATTCCGGACGCTAACTTTTTAACAGGAACAACCATGCTTACACTCGACGCTGCCCGTACCGCCCTCGTGGTCATTGATTTACAGGAAGGGATCCTGCCCTTTGCCGGTGGCCCACATACGGCGGATGAGGTGGTCAGCCGCAGCGCACGTCTGGCAGAAAAATGCCGCGCCAGCGGCTCGCCGGTGGTGATGGTGCGCGTGGGCTGGTCTGCGGACTTTGCCGAGGCGCTGAAGCAGCCTGTCGACGCTCAGGGCGCGGCCCATGCCCTGCCGGACAACTGGTGGACCTATCCCGCGTCACTCGGCAAACGCGACAGCGATATCGAAGTGACCAAACGCCAGTGGGGTGCCTTCTACGGCACCGACCTGGAGCTGCAGCTGCGCCGTCGCGGCATTGAGACTATTATTCTGTGTGGGATCGCCACCAACATTGGCGTGGAATCCACCGCGCGTAACGCCTGGGAGCTGGGCTTTAATCTGGTGATCGCTGAAGATGCGTGCAGCACGGCCACCGCCGAGCAGCATCAGGCCAGCGTGACGCATATCTTCCCACGCATCAGCCGCGTGCGCAGCACCGACGAGATTATCAACGCACTATGATCTATCTGGGTTTACCCCAATGGTCGCACCCGAAATGGGTGCGGCTGGGTATCAACGGTCTTGAAGAGTACGCCCGCCACTTTAACTGCGTGACGCGGTAATTATTAAAATCACTAAAGAACGCCCAAGAGCATGTGTTTTCTTTAGGTTAATCAGTGCATTATAAGACGCCTCCATATGAAATTCGGTTAAGTTCATATGAGTTAAAATGTCCCAACCATGCCCCAAAACTGGCATTTATGCCCCATACATGCCCCAAAAACCTTCCTTAAAAAGCTACGTGCCCAACCGTTGACACTGTATAAATAAACAGTATAAATTGCGTGCAAAATCATTGTTGCTTTGGAGGCGGTATGTTCGTTGAGTTGGTGTACGACAAACGGAATGTTGAAGGATTAACAGGTGCCAGAGAAATAATTCTGAATGAGTTAACAAAGCGGGTGCACCGGATCTTTCCCGCTGCAGAGGTGAAGGTTAAGCCGATGCAGGCGAACGGCTTGAACAGCGATGCCAGCAAAAGTGAACGGGAAAAGCTGAACCGCATGCTGGAGGAGATGTTTGAAGAAGCTGATATGTGGATGAGTTCAGAGTGACGTATTAAGTACTGGAGAGATCCAGTCATCTTTTTAGTTCGCTTCGCGTCTTGAAAGGAATGCATATTTAGCATTGACAAATTTCTTAGGGTGCTACAGTAGTATAAATACCTCTCTCTTGGTAAAATCATATAAGCAAGTTCTGCTTGGTGTAAAGAATGGCCATGCGTTGGCTTCCCCTCTCCTCATCGATACATGTACTTCATAAGAGGTTTATATGAATAAACACCTGCATAGAATAAATATCATTTTCGATAATAACGTGTGGGACCTTTTAAACAAATGGAATATACAATTACACAATTCGTATTTTTCCGAACATTTCAAACCGATATATCCTAAGGTGGTAGGTGTTGAGCATGACCACGTTAATACTCCACCTGAAGTAAAAAAATATAAAGATGAGCAATTAGAAGCAATGGACTATTATTCCCCATCACATTTTGGTTTCGCAGATCAACCAGCCAGTTCTGGATTTGGGCAAGGCTTCATGGCTGATGAAAGCGATATGGAATTCATAGGTTCCGAACATAAAGAAATTAAAAGGAATGTACCATTTCCTCAGGAATTTGCGGATAAAACCATATTAGCATTCGCAAACAGATTCAATGCTTATGTAGTTACTATGGATGACAAAAAACCATTTAAAAGTATGCCTAATGTTATTTCCCTTAAAGAAATAAAAAACAATGAAATGACAACTCAACAATTTACAATATTTTTATTGTCGATTATAAACAAGAAAATTAACGATACTTCCGGTTTTGATATTTAACTTAAAAAGCGCCGCGCATTAACGAGTGCGCGGCGTAAATTACCCGAGATCCTTTTGGGTTTTGCTGTATTGCGGCCACAAATGCGGCGTGAATGTCGGAACGGCGGGGCATGGTGACCTCTCAATTATTATCACTGTGTATTTATACAGTAGTTTTAAGAGAGGGCCAGGGCAAGGAGGCTGTGCCTATTGATAATTACCGCTGAACATCCTGGTGCCGTTACGCTTTCAGCGCCTGAACCTCAGCCCGCAGCTGCGTGACCATCGCCGTGAGGTTATCGACAGTGTCCATAAGAGCAAGAATCGCTTCATGGTGAAGCGCAGCTGACAGGCCGAACGTGTCGACCGTTTTCGCGTCCTCAACAACAGAGTCATCGTTCAGCTTAATATCACCCGCCACCGTTACGGCTTGTGGAAACATGACCTCAACTTCCTGAGCAATGAACCCATAGCCGTGCAACCCGTTATCCAGGCGGTCCCATTCGCAACCTGATATGGAGCGCATTGCAGCTAACGGATCGGCGATACGTTTGATATTGTCTTTAATTCGACGATCGGATGCTGGTTGCCAGTTACCCACGGCCTGACCATTCCGGTTGAACGCCCAGGAGACGCTTCCGCCAGGGCCATCAATGCCAATGGTTACGGAGGCAACCTCATAATCTGATGTAGAGTATTGACTTAGCACGTAACCCTGCGAATTCGGCCTCTTCATCACCATCCCGCCGAAATGAGTTCCAGCAGAGCCAGGATTGTACGTCATTAGTTGCGTCGTATGCCCGTAGGTATTATCGAGCACAATGTAATCACCTTTTACTTTACCGCCTGTTTTACCGTCGATCGTATTTAGCCGCGAATCGTCACCTGCGGCCACCTTCCCTGAAGTTGTCCCGACGTCTCTGGTGGCGCTGTTCCCTAAACCAGAAACGTCCGCTGCCTTAATGGTTATGCTATCAATTCTGTTTGACATGTAATTTCCTTATGCCCAGACGCGAGCAGGCGTTTTTGGAGTCACGATGAATTCATCCAGCGGTGATAAATCAAACCCGTCATTCATTACCCGGATATTGGCGTGGTAACCGGGTTCCTCGGAATATTTTATTAACTCGTTTTCCTGCCCCGGATTTTCGATATCGCTGATGATGGTAATAACGCCGATGATATCCAGGCTGATATCCGGGTGGTATAAATACCCCTGCTGTTCATCATCAATAAATCCCGCCGCGATTAACTGCCTACGCATTTCATCGGCGTCAGAAAAGCGCAGATATAAGTCTCTCATTAGCGGAGTCCTTTTATTTGATTGTCAGTGAGTGCGCGGTGCCAGATACGCAGATTACGGATGTGGCCATTGAGCATTCGCACGCCAGGGGTAGCCGACCCTGCACCTCGACCGATATAAATCGTGTTGTTAGATACGCCTACATTTCCTGGCGTCGGTCTGGTTATTATGTCCGAGGTGATAACCGCTCCGTCTGTGAATATCTTCTTATTTATAGTGTCAGAGACGAACACCATATTATGAATTTTCCCATCATCTATTGCCGTCGCTCCCCCTACCAGCGCGGGGCTTGCATAACAAAACATGGGCCTTCCTGATAACCCGGGAGAGGAATTAAGCGCCGCGAAAACCCACTCTGTGGACGAGGGATAGTAGCTAATGATACCCCTGCGATTGTTCGCGCCGTTGCTCGCCACCGTTTGCCCGTTACAGTGAACCTCCATGGCAAAAGTAACAGGTCCAAAGTAGTTATCATTACCAGAGCGTTGCAAAGTGCAATCATCAGCAGCACGTGTTGCTGTGTTTCCATTAGTAGGTATATAGGAAGTTGCTGTTAAAGATGCTTCTAATTGCATACGATCAAGTGTTACTTTATGACCTACAGGTACACTGGCACCGAATTGAATACGTAAAGCCATTCGATATAAGCCAGTTGTACCTGCTGTCGTAACAGACAAAGTATTGCGACCTGCTACAGCAGTAGTTACCCCCGCAGTGGTATCACCTTCTGATGACGTGTTGCGAATTATTGCGATCGCAACATCATCACCAGCTTCAACAACCAAATCACATGATATGGATACAGGGTTCGCCGCTTCATATGTAGCGGCACCAGTATGTTGCTCAAACCATACGCTTGTTGTACCTGTTTTAGTGATTTCCACGCCACCATCTGGCTTAAAAACAACAGATACGCCAGCCCCGTATCGCATAATGGAAGGACCATATTCCGTTGGTGACGACCTCTTAAGAAAGTTTGTACTTTGTTCTTCTATTAAAAAACCTTCTTTTTCGAAGCGTGGTTCATTAATAGCTGCTGTACGCAGCACTCCAGATTTATCTATGTAAGTCGCAGTGGATGCCCGGGAAAATGTCAGAGATTTAGACGGCAGTTCCAGCACCTGCCCGGAAATAGTCAGCGTGTCATAGGGCGCGAATCCGGCGAGCAGGCGCAGATCGTCGTTGAGCGGTGCCCACACGTCAGGGAACGGCGCTGCCTCATAGGGTACAGACGTCAGCTGCTGCGCGGCGGCCAGCGATGCTGCGGCACTACTGGCGCTGGCCCCTGCGTTGTACTCTGACGTCCTGGCATTCGTCTCAGATGTTTTCGCATTGGTTTCTGAGGTCTTCGCAGCGTTCTTCGAAGCGAGGGCATTCCCCTCTGACGTTGCCGCGTTCGTTGCGCTGGTTGCTGCGGCGTTTTTGGAAGCCAGTGCATTCGTCTCACTGGTTTTGGCAGCGGTCGCGCTGGTCCCTGCTGCGTTCGCGGCGGTGATCAGCTTCGACCAGCTGGGGCCCGTTTTTTTCGAACCATTTGCCAGAGTAACGGTGACGTCACCAGTGCCCGATAAAATCAGGTCCTGGTTGATAATACTGCTTTGCGCCAGGCGAAAACCTTCCGTGACGGCGTTCGCTAAATCGTCATCAAGTGTGGCCATTCGTGATGTCCTTAAAATGAAAAACCCAGCCGGAGCTGGGTTATAAGGGTGTGATTATTGAATTCAGAAGAAACAACAAGTGCGGAGCCGAAATACTTACATCGGGTTTTATTTCCAGCCCGTTAAAGCCAAATCGCCAGCATCCACCTCGCTGGAATTAATTACCTGAATAACCGGAGAAGTTAGGGGAATTTCTTTTGGTAATTAACGCCATTGATGGCTGCATATCCATATGAGTACTCCCACTGGTAATCCCTCTAAGGCCAATACGTATAGTCACAGGGCCTGAGTTTGCGGGAATATCCAGACTACCTGTAACGGGTACATAACTGTTAACCTGACGACTGACGCTATTGGTGTCGTTATACGATAGCTTAAAGCCAAGAGACACTACTGTAATATCTCTCCCGTTTATATTGATATATGCTTCCAGAGCACCATTATAAGCTTCACTTTCATTCCATACGACAAATGTCGGAACAGCGATAGTGACGTCATACGGGACACCCCCCGCCCAGGTAACCTGTCGAAAGAAGTCTTTTTGTTTACCCGGGTCTCCCTGAAACCTTCCACCAGGGAAGGAGAACATATTAACCACGTCCCCTATGATTTTGTTCGCGTAAACTGTGCCTTTGAAGTCTCCATCCGTCGCGTAAACTGTCCCTCTGAATTCCCCACTGGTTGCGTATATCGTCCCCCTGACCGTCACGCCGTTAAACGTGGCATACCCGGATTTATTGATATGCCAGCCAACATTACCGGTCCCGTCCCAGTTGCTGGACTGGAGGTAATTGCCGATCTTGCCGTTGTCGATGGAACCATCCTGAATGAACACCGATCGCATGAACATCTGCCCGCCGGTGGCGGCAAACACCAGCTCCTGTCCTTTTGTCGTCGGGTTATAAACCGCAAACGTATCGGCAGAAATCAGGAAGTTTGAGGACCCGGTTGCATCAATGCCCAGCTGAATACCCGCGATACGTTTAACCCCGTTCGCTTCCACCTGAACCTTAACGCCCCACTGCGCGCTCAGCTTTCCGTTGATGTCAGCAACAGCTTCGCTGGTTGTCTGGACTGCGGAGTTGGTATCGCCAATCTCAGCTTTAACCCCCTGAATGCTGATCGCGGTAGCACTTTCCAGATCCGCGACCGCTTCATCAATGCGCGTAATGGCTGCCGCGTTGGTCTGACCGTTTTGCTCAACCGTCGCCTTAAGCGTGGTGACCTGCTCCGCCACGGCACTCGTGGCATCCGCGGCGGTCTTCCGGCTTTCGATGATTTCAGCCATCGTTTTCGTTTCGCCAACAGCATACGTCACGCGCTGTTCAGAGAACGCGGTGAAGCTGGCGAGCGCATTGGTGACGTTACCGACAATACCGGCGTCCCGGCTGGCCGTGTTGCCGTCCACATCCACTTTCAGCGTATCGATGCGGCGGCCGAGTGCGCTGTCAGCATTCGTACGTGCAGTGGTTTCCGTGCTGATGTCCGAAGTGTTCTGGTCGGTCGTGGCCTTAACCGCAGCCAGCGCGGTGGTCTGCGCCTTGTTGTTATCCGCGACCGCTTTATCGATGCGTGTAATGTCACCGCTATTTTTGCCAACGGTGGACTGCAGGCCTGAAAGCGTGGTGGCCTGAGCCTCCTGCTCATTCGTCAGCGTCGCCAGCTCCTGAGTAACGGAAGCCTGGTTAGCGTTAACGGTCGATTCCAGCTTCTTCCGCTCTGTCACCTCCGCTTCCTGCGCCGTGATGCGCGCCTGGCGTTCGGTATACAGCAGGCCCGAGGCCAGTTTTGACGGGTCGTCACCGGTATAACCGCCCCGGATCTGCGTCGCCAGCGTCTCGCGCGCCGTGGCTTCCGCCTGGTCGCCGGTAACACGGGCTGTCGTTTCCTGCTGCAGGGCGGCCATCCCGGCGCCCGGCGTTGGCCGCCCGATCGCCACCCAGTCAATCAGGAAGTAGTTCGTCGCGTCCTGTTTGCTGGAAAGGTCCAGCCGAATCTGGTTAATCGTCGTCTCGGCCAGCCAGGGGATATCGTCGCATTCCAGCGTTGCAACGCCGTCGGCGTTATACGCCGGTTCGGCCACCACGAAGCGGTTGGTTTCGTTGAAACTGGCCGCATTGCGCCAGCGGATTTCCCCCGCCCATGCAGGCGCTCCCACTTTCCTGATGCGCAGCTTCAGGAAGCGATACGCAGCTGCTGTTATGCCCAGCGTCGCAGGAGAAGCAACGTACGGGTCCGATGCGTGGTTGGCAGGACGGAGCCAGCCGTTAACAATGGTCGGCGTGCCGTTACCGGACCAGCCCTCCGCAGTCGAATCGAAGTACCAGATTTTGGCCGGATCGAACTGAGAACCGGTCCCCGCCGACACCTGCGCAATCTGCTGCGCCAGCGATTCGGTGGTGGTCTGAATCGTCTGGTTGACGTTGCTGATATCCGCGACGCGCTCGTTCTTCTCGGTCAGCAGTGCCTGGCCGCGGGCCGCTGCCTCGTCGGTGATGGCTTTCTTACGGTCCGTGATCTCCTTCGCCAGGCCCGCTTTGTTCGCCGCCGACTCTGTTGTGACTGTGCTGATGTCGTCGCGCGCCGACTGGATATCGTCACCCAGATCAGTGATTTCCGAAACCAGGTCTTTGTAGGCGTCGGTCTGTTTGATCTGGTTATCGATATCCACCAGGTAATCCGCGGCATCCGAGCTGCTGCTGCCCTGAATGAAGTCAGTCCAGGCCGACTGGTTACCGGTACGGTCGATAAGCCGCGCGCGGTACCAGAACCCCACCCCGGCTTTCAATCCCAGCTGCTGATACATGTGCTGCGGATACGGCACATCCGTAAGCAACATCGCATTCGTGCCGGCAGCATCCGTGGAATACTGAATCTCGGTCTGCAGGGTATCCGCTGTATTTGCAGGAAAATCCCAGTCCAGCTGAACGCCCCAGAGTAAAGGCGTGGTCCGAAAGTTAATGGGTACCGGCGGTGCCCCCGTTTTCCCTGTTAACGTAACTTCCAGCGATGTGGCCCAGCTGGAGGAAATCTCTGCAGCATTGATGGCACGAATGCGCACAAGATAGCGACCGGCATAAATGGCCGCCACCTCAAACGAAGTGGTAGAGCTGCGCGGTACATTTACCCAGTTTCCGTCATTGCGGCGCCACTGAGCCTCGTAGGCGATCGCGTTCGGGGCCGGGTCCCAGCTGGCGCGCATGGTTTCGATGCTGATGCCCTGATTCACCATCGAGTAGGAGCTGATAATTATATTTACCGGCGCAAACTGATTGCCGGGAGGGATCACGCTTACCGGACGCTGGTCAATGATGGCACCAGTATCGATGCGGGCATACTTATCCGGATCGTGAGCCGCGCCGGTTACAGTAAACGTTCCGTCGTTATTGTCGCTGATGCTGATCACCCGGTACTGCTGGGCGTACAGCTCATCGGATTCCGCCACCCAGACACTTTCCGCCTGCGGTGTTTCGCTGTAGGCAGTGCTGACCGTTACTGCTTTTCCGTTCACAGCCTGGATTGTACGGGCCTGAGATGCACCGGACGGAAGGTTGATAATAAGGCGGTGACCTGCCTTCGCATCCGTAGCACGATCCAGGGTAATCACCCGGCCATTCACTACACTGATGCGCCCGCCTGTAACCTTACCGGACAGCATTTCATCAGCTACGGCGATGATGTACCCGGGCTGCGGTATGTTGCCATCCAGACCAACATCAAACGATACGACTCGATCCTTGTTGTTGGTAAGAATGCCCCAGCGGCCTTTGCGGTTCGCCTCAGACTGGCGGGTACAGCCAATAGCCGTCATTTCCAGCTGGTTAAAACCGTAGCGCGCCACCAGGGCCTGCTCAAATACCGGCTCCATAGCATCAGCATAGGCGTTAGAGGGATCGGACCAGGAGACCAGCGCTGTGGTATAGCGCGTTTTGGTCGTACTGCTGGAGTAGGTGAAGCGGCCATCAACTACGTTAGCGCGGGTGTAGCTGTAATCCACATCCCGCGGCATATCCGCCAGGGCGACAATCTGATCGCCACCCCAGTAAGTCATGCCCCGGAAGATGGCCGCAAAATCCCGGAGAACGGTGTAGGCGTCGTTCCGGTCCTGGATGTACACGTTGCAGATGTAGCGCGGCTCTGTTCCGCTGCCGCCCTTACCGTCTGGCACCAGCTGATCGCAATACTGGGCCACCTGGTACAGCGTCCATTTGTCGATGTTCGCCGCGGTGAGACGGTGACCCAGGCCGAACCGGTCGGAAACCACCAGGTCGTAAAAAACCCACGCCGGGTTGTCAGTCCACGCCCACTTAAACGCACCGGTCCAGGTGCCGGTATAGGTGCGGGTTTCGGGGTTGTAAGTGTCAGGCACGCGGATCACGCGGCCGCGCGGCTCGCAGGAGATTTGCGGGATAGAGCCGTTGAACTGGCTTGAGTCGAATTCGATGTACAGCAGCGCGGTGTTCGGATAACGCAGTTTGGCGTCAATCACCTCGGTGAAGCTCTGCAGCGTCATCGTGTCGCCAATCTTTGCGCTGTTAGCATCCGCGGTAAGTTTGCGCAGGCGAATAGTCCATGTTTTGCCCGCCTGCGGGAGATCGATACGGTGACTGCGCTCATAACCGGATGTAGTTTTCCCGGTCACGCTGGTATTCAGCACCGTCTGCCATGCGCCGCCGTCGGTCTGCAGGTCAATCGCGTAGTTAATCGAGTACCCGACCAGATCGCCGTCGTTCTCCTGTTTGAACAGCGAGGGCCATTTCAGGCGCAGACGTACCGCTGAGAGCTGGGTATTGGTAAACGTGCGCGTCCAGGCGGTGGCGTTTGATACTTCTGTCCCCACACTGATTTCGTTTTCAGTTCTAGGGATACCCTGAATGTATTTTTGCGCCTGGGTACCAGGACGAAACTCCCACGTCACGCCGCTGAAGTTTTGCGAGCCGTCTGCGTTCTCAAGCGCCGTGCCATCAAGATAAATATTTTTGCCGGTGAGCTGGCCGGAAAACTCCCCCTCTCCCAGCGCTATCAGGATTTTTGCCTTCGCTACAGACTGGAGATCATCAGGCTGTTCGGTCGGAGTTCGTGAACTTGAACTGCCGCCCTTTCGGCCTTTAATCGACATTAATTTTCCCATATCTCGCCCATAAAAAAAGCCGCTATCGCGGCTTAGTTATTTATGTAACGCTAGTCGAGAAAAGACTTAAGTAGTGAGTCAATACTATTATATTTTTCTGGTTGACCCTTTCCGTCCTGACTAACGAGCAGTGTATACGTTCCCGGCAATTGTTTCATTGCATCTTGCCGGAGTTTAGGTAGAAGATTATCTTCGTAGTATTTTATTTTTTGCTCGAGGATATCTCTCTCTGTTCCAGCAAATGACCTAATAGATGGGCCGTTATCAGGGCGGTCAAGACGTAAAACAACAGAATATTTCTTGTTATTGTAGGTAATGAAGATAACCCCATCTGGCCCATAATCTACGGGTGCGAAGTCTTTCAGGTTGACACTTATGAAGTTCTGACCGTTATAAATACCGTTGATGACTTTATCTTTAAATTCGAGTTGAAGTCCCTGAGCTTCCAAATATGCCTTTAATTCATCCTTAATGTTTCCAATAACTTCCAGTTTTTTTGGTTGCCAAAACACTACCCTGCTCTCTACAAATCGAGTCTCTTCTTGTTCTAAGTCAGTTAGTTTCATTCTTAATTGCAAAGACATTGTAACCTCTTACCTTATGTGTGTTTATGAAGATTACAAAATTCCATTAGTTATTTCCATTTTTATAAGATCACTGCTGATCTTCGACGTAAATTCCTGCGGAGATAATCGCTCCACCAATACGTCGGAGGCCGTATAGCAGCGGCACCGGATATCCCTGAGCGGCGGTGTTCGTTACTCCGCCGAATGCATAAGAGGCCCGGTTATCGGCATCCTGTTTACTGGCTAAACCTGTAGGCTGTGGAGATAGCATTTGGACAACACCACCTAAGGCCAGCGCCGCACCTATTTTCATAGCCGCAGGCCCCCACGCAGCACCTCCCCATGCTTGACCGATTGTTGCCCCTAACGCTCCAACAACAACCAATACAGCACCTAACACAGTTTGCAAAAGTCCTGCTTTCTTACTTCCGATCACCACAGGAACAATGCGAATCACTTCTCCAGTTACAGGAAAACCCAAATCATCTTGACCAATATTCTTTTTCCCGCGAAATACGGCATAAGTTAATCCTCGCGATTTGCTTGTATTCAAATATTTTTCAAACCCATCAAGAGTTCTACTAAGAGCATTTATCGCTTCGGCAGTTGTCGTAATAAGTCGCTTGTGTTTTTTCCCAAACGTCTTGCCTAAGACTCCGCCTAATTCTATTTCGGTCATTACTTCTTGCATATTAACTCCAATAAAAAACCACCCGAAGGTGGCTTTTCAAAAACGTGTTATAGACAAGATCGAGCAGCCTTCCCCCAAGGGTCGCCAATGCCTTTACTGACAGCATATACTTTCACGTCCGCACCTCCAGAAGCATTGTCACTGATATTAGCCATAGATAACGTACCAAACAGATCATCTGCTGCAGAAATCCTATAGCCCGTTTCTGTTTCAATACTGGTTGCTTGAGGATGCAATTCCTGCCATTTAGGAGCCAAACATCTATTCAGTTGTTTTGCATCCTTTGAAGAGTGCCCATAATAAATAGGTTCATCCTTCTCTAAGGAAGAGGCGCTACAGCCACTTAGGCATACTGCCAGTAGGGCGATAATGGTTCTTTTCATGTTCCAGTCCCTTCGTTTACCTTTATAAAAAGATTAACACAAGGTTTTATATCTCAGAACCTTCATTGTCCGTTCCTGCCAGTAGCCGCCATATGGAACGCGCTGGCTCAGGTGTCCATACAGATGGTGCAGCAGCATATTGCCTTCCAGCAGAATACCGGCATGATTCCACTTATTAGCCTGAACCTGCATGATCACCATATCACCAGGCTGCGGTGCTCCGTCGAACTCACGGAAGCCGCACTCGTACCAGCATTCCTGATAGAAATTATCCGGGTACTCGTCCTCCCACCAGGGATATTCAACCCGGTAGTCATGCAGCTCGATCCCGTGCGTCTGCCGGAAAAAACTCATCACCAGGCCCCAGCAATCGTACACGCCCAGGACGAAAGGCCGCTCAATGAGTGGGATCTCTCCACGAGGCATGATGGTCCGTAAGTCACCTTCCGGCCAGCTGACGATGTGCCAGGGTACACCGCTTAGGTCACACTGGGCTTTATCGGTTTCGCTCGGTTGGGTGGTTGCATCGGGGTGGCTATGAACGATGGCGGTCACCGGACCCCACTCTTCGGCGGCGGCATAGTCTTCCGGGCAAAGAACAAAGTTGTCCTCCGGGTTCGGGGCCAGATTACGGCAGGGAAAATACCGTTCTACCCGGCTCTTCTGCGCTATCACGCCGCAGCACTCCCGCGGATAATCCTGCGCAGCGTGCGCAATGATGGCCGTGACAATCTTTTTACGCATGCTAACTCCTGATCAATGACGTCCCCGGAAACCCGCCGAAGGAAAGTTCGTTATTTTCCCCGAACCGAAGCTTGCAGGCGGACAGAGTGCCGTTGCATTCATCCAGAGAAGGATCGCTGACCGGTTTGTTGTTTTTGTCGAAATAGCGCGTGCCGGCGTAATCGCAGCCATCACCGGTACGGTATTTGTTACGAATGCACCAGGTACACAGGGAATGGAGCTGGCGCGTCGGGATCATTTGCCCCTGAAGATCCATCGGACTGGAAAGCGCAAATTCGATACTTTCACCAGTAAGTTCTGTCGTTTTCGCGTCGATATACCAGACCTGCAATTTTTCCTGCGTCGGGTCTGCCGTAGGGTTACCGGCTGCAAAATTTCGAGCATTGAGATATGACGCTTTGGTGTCGTGAATCTTTACCTTAGCCTGCAGTAGATCGTCATATGCCAGGCACAGCGCTGATATTGAGCTGTCGATATTCGCTACCGTCAGCGAAGGGGTAGCACTGCTTCCACTGGTTGATTTCTCCAGCCCTTCGAGCTGATACGGCCACGCGGAATATTCGTTACCCTGCCACCATATAGGTTTCGCCGGAAGCTTTGCCTCATCCCCACCAGCGGCGATAATTTCCGATTCTGTGTGGGGGATATTGTAGTTGTGAAAGCGAAGAATCTCGGTAAGCCCAAAGGAAGAACCGTCCACCTCGATCAGGCGCACGTCATTGCCGGATTCAAGCTTCTGATAATCTGCGTTCAAGCTCATGGTTTAAATGCCTGTTCAAACGTTGCGGAAAGGTTGAAGAGCCCGGCACCGAGCGGAGTCGGCGTGTAGGTGTCGCAACGATATAGCCCCAGAGGCTCAAGCGGCGGGTGCCACTGAAAAGCCTTTACGCCCTGGTGGCGATCGAGAAAGTCTTTAATCGCCCCGATATACGCTTCGGTACCGGTGAACTGGAGACTCCACTTTTGCGAGCGGGGATTAATCCCGTCCCCGGATACCTGCTGGTACCCGTCACCGAACTGTGCGGTTCGCCGGCGGAAACTTACCTCCTGCTCCGCATTGATGCGCGGGTACCAGTTGAATGTTTCAAGTGCCATCATCGGCCTCCTTTTGCCAGATTCCACAGTGCGCCGCCCGGCGACATATCACGGCTCATCAGCTCGCGGTAACGCCGATCAACATAATTTCCCACGTCTTTAGACACTCACCCGCTGCAGGTCATTTTTCGCCAGCAGGTTCGCGTGCGCACATTCATATGCGGCCGCCAGCCCGGTGGCGCTGTTCTCGTCACGGTCAGCAAAAATAATCAGATGCTTAACGCCTGCCGGAACCCGGAATTTCTTCATAAACCCACTGGTCATGGTTGCCCAGGTATTCACGCCGTAGAGCTGGTGCGCGGACAAAGCTGTTTCGATGCCTTCGGCGATGCCCAGCGTGCTGGCAACAGGGAACATACGGATCGCCACTGAACGGGCGTGATCCAGATAATTGTCCTCCTGCAGGGATTTCTGACGTTTTGCGCTGGTGCCGATGTCGGCCTTTTTTGAGCCGTCCAGAAGCGTCTGATGCAGATAGCAAAGCTCGCCTTTATCATCAGTGGCCAGAGAGTAGAGGGACTGGAACACCCGGCCGTCGTGACGCTGTTTATCGTTGAAACGGATAGCTTCAGCCGGGAGCTTATAGATGCCGCGAGCATTGAGGTAATCGGCACCCGTGGTCCCACGCAGCGGAGCCAGTTTGGAAAATTTACTGAGCACCCTTTTACGCAAACTGCCGGCGCTGGTGGTGACCGGTATTTTCAAACGAGTGAAGGTGTTGCCGATCAGCTCATCAATTTCACGGCAAATCTCATTGAAGGGTTTGCCCTGGGTTTGCGTAACCAGTTTCAATCCATCGCCGCTGCCGCAGGTACAGATCCAGGTGCCGGCACCGTCACGGTCATCGATACGGAATTTACCAATTGAGTCACATAGCGGGCATTTGCCTTTAAAGTGATTTTTGCCAGTGATCGGCGGCAGCCCGTAGTGCTCAAAAATCATGGCCCACTGGCCCTTTGCTGCTTCCGCCGTCTTCATGCTCGTTTCCCTAACTGTTGTTTGGTTTCTTGCATCTGGTTTCTCACCAGCTGAATTCTTGTCTGTTTAGGCTGGCGTTCTTGCTGCGCCTGCAGCGCCTGCGACTTCTCGCGCTGCTTAGCAAAAGCGATCTGTTTGTGCCTGATGAAGTTCGAAACTGTCGGCGTGATGTCCATCGGGTAATCGCTCAGGCCGTTTGGCCACTCCCCGAAACGCTCATGGAAAGTGTGTTTGCACCAACCATCGCTTACGGGCTTTTTGCCCAGCGACTGGCGCTGACGCTGGTAAAACTTAATCTGGCTCCACCAGGCCTGTTTCTCAGCTTTTGTGGGCTGGCGCTGCTCAGTGCCCAGCTTTTTGAGCTTGCGCCCGGTGTCTGTATCAATGTCTTCACCGGCCAGCGGCTTGTGACCGCATTTCGGGCAGACGTAGACGCCAGCTGGTTTCATGTAATGGCATTGTGAGCACTCGTGTGGCAGCTTCTCTTCGCGTTCTTCAGCTGCGCGGCGCGCGCTTTCTTCCATACCATCTGATTTGCCGGGCAGATCGTCATACTCGATGGAATCCGGATAACCCAGGCGGTGTACAGTGCCGCTGTGATCGAAGATGAGGCAGGACTCTTTGCCCGGTGCGGTGCGCAGACCGCGGCCCAGCGCCTGTAGCCAGCGAATTTCGCTTTTGGTTGGCCTGGCGTAGATGATGCAGCGAACGTCGCTGTCGAACCCGGCCACCAGGACGCCCACGCTGACGATGATTTTGGTAGCACCGGCTTCAAAGCGATGAATGATGGTCTGGCGATCCTCCACAGGAGTGTCGGCGGTCATAACCTCGGCGTTAACACCAGCCTGGTTAAACCGGATGGTCAGGTAATTGGCGTGGGCTACGTTCACGCAGAACGCGATTGTCGGCAGATCCCGGCCATGCTCCAGCCAGTTCTGGACGATATCGCCCACCAGCGTGGAGCCGCACATAATCTCGGCCAGCTGCGTCTCGTTGTAATCGCTGCCAAACTCCAGTGATGGGGCCGATTTGACGCCTTTCAGATCCGGCTTAGTGGGCGCGTAGAACTCGTAATTGCTCAGGTCGCCGCGCTGGATCAGCTCACCGATGGTGGTCGGTTTAATGAGACGGTCATAGTATTTGCCCAGGAACGGTGAAAACGGCGTACCTGAGAGGCCAATAACTTTCACACCTTTGGCGCGCAGTCGTTCGATATCCTGCAGGATGCGTTTTTTACGCAGGTGCGCTTCGTCGATAATCAGCAGATCGATGTTGTCAGGGAACACGCGGCGAATAAGCGTATCAGCGCTGGCAATCTGGATTTTCAGAGACGGATCGTAATTCGGATGATCCGCCCAGATATAGCCAATTTCATCACCCGGCAGGCCATATTCAACAAAGCGATTAGCCGTCTGACCGATCAGGATGGTGTATGGCGCGCAGAACAGAACGCGCATGCCGCGGCTGACGAACCCGGCGACAATGAAAGCGGCCAGCCCCGTTTTGCCGCTGCCGGTTGGCGAGTACACCATGAAGGCGTCGTTTGCCTTCCAGTCCCGGCGCAACATGTTAAGAGCGCGTTGCTGTGCAAAATTCGGTGTGATCGTCAGCTGCATTGTGCTGCCCCCGCGGTGATGAGATAATAATTTTGTGATGTGGTTTTCATGGATTCCCCTCACATAGCTGGCGGCCTCCCCAAAGGTTGCCAGCCTCCCTTCTGAATCAGCTCCCCTGAAATTCACTCTTCCAGGAAGAACCTTCCTCGTTTCTCTGCGCCTTCAACTTTCGTACTACCTTGCTGATACGGCCGCTTTTCTTGGTTCAGCCCTTAAGACTGAGATCTACCTAACCTATGGATCTCTCCTGTTGGAAAAGGCCCTATTCCTACCCCTACACCCAATCCCCCCTTACCCCCCTTTCCCTCTTCCCCATAAAAACGTACTACTTCCCTAGTACATATGAGGATTTGGGTCAGTTGGTTGCCGACCTAAACAGGCACCTTTAAGCCTGCTTCTGTTCAGGTACCTTTAAACCCGAAATAATCAAGAACGCGCTTGCGTTCCAGCCAGGGGCGGTTCGGCGGTATACCCCTGTAATGCCCTGCCGTGATTCCTTACGAACAGGCGAAGCCGTGTGTTTGCTTCATGCCTTGCCCGGTTCTCCTTACGGTATGAAACGGGCTCGGCTTCAAACGTTTCCTGATACACAGCTGCATATCGCTGAATGGCTTTTTGACGTACTGCTGGTGTTAGGGATAAAAGTTGCTGATGAATCCAGTCTTTATCTGGATCGCTGTACAGCGAGGGCATTTCCCTCTTTTCAAGCACCTGAAAACGATCAGACACTTGCCTTTTTCCTGAAAACCAGACGTTCTTTTGCTATAACTAGTTTATCGGAAAAGGATTTTGATGCCTCTTCGATAGCCATAGCCAAGCGAGGGGAAGCGTTCCTGTAGCCATACGCGATGAGATTTAAGTAACCAGGTGAAGTACCTGCCTTACCAGCAAGTTCGACCCACTCATCGTTAGAGGAAGCCTTGCGCCAAGTGAGAAGTTGATTTTCCATACTCGCTCCTTTTTATCAAAGTTTATCTTTACGATAAATAACAAGCAAGTTAATTTATCATTCTTGGTATTTATCACCATGATAAAAAATGAGAGGATTACTAAATGGACATTAAAGAAATCAGACGCCGCAACCTGCAGGCTCTACTCGAAGAATTTTTATTCCGTATGCCAAAGGCTGGTAAAGCTGGCTTCGCGGAAGAGATTGGTATTCCACCTTCACAGCTCAGTCAGTTGACCAGTGAGCGTGAAATTAGAAATATCGGTGACGTTATGGCCAGAAGGATTGAAAGCAATCTTGGCCTTAGGCATGGATGGATGGATGTCCAACAGTGGGACCTGAGTCCAGAGCCACTCATGCTGATTAAATCCGTTGATATGCCGGAAAACTTTAGAGTTCAGAGCGAGACGACAGCATCTGCAGCTCATAATCACAGCAATGATCAGGTATTCAAGTTAGACATATTGGATACTGAATTCAGCTGTGGAGGCGGCAGGTTAAACTCCGATTACCCTGAAGTAATTCGCTCAATTGAACTTGATCCTGAGGAAGCCAAAAGAATGTTTGGTGGTCGCCAGGCGTCATCCCTTAAGATCGCTACGGCTATGGGTGACAGTATGCTGGGAAGTATATATCCCGGTGAACTTGTCGTTCTTGATGTCACAGTGAAACGCTTCGTTAGTGATGGCATATACGCATTTGTTTATGGCGACAATCTTCACATTAAGCGCTTACAGCTTTTGAAAGACAGACTCATAGTTATTAGTGACAATACCTCTTACGACCGCTGGGAAGTCACAACCGAAGATGAAGAACTTTTCCACATCCAGGGTTTTGTCGTGGGTAAATGGCAAATGTCTTACACACGCCTTGGTTAAAAAACAAACTAAAGTATTCCTTTAAAAAGCCGCCTACATGGCGGTTTTTTATCATCTGTAGAAAATTATTTATTCAAATTTATCAAATGCATAAATGCAAAATCGCAATTTTGATAAATTTATCTTACTAAATCTGCAAACACCTAGCAGAAGGTAAAGAGGGTAAAGATGGCACAAGAAATTTCATTAGAACAAGCAACAGAGAGAGCGCATCAAGCGGAAATCATCTGCTTAATGATGGAGTCTTATCCTGACCGAGTGGCTGATTCCGAAGTGATAGCGATTGCCTCGCTACTGCGCAGACTCACAGGTGATGTATGCGCCTGGTTGATTGAAGAGCAGGCAGTTAAAGTCAAAAGCAAATAACCACCCCTTTAATTTAACTGGAAATAAATACAGCTTAATCGCTGGGGAATATTACATCCTTTTAATGGGTTTTTATTATGGTTAATAAAGTTGCTTATAAAACAGCACAATTAATGTGCCGCGCTGGATATTGGCACATCGCCAATCTTTTTTTAAAAAAAGCATACGGGAGATAAATTGTGTCTATGCAGAAACGACAAGATATCCAAAACGTGAATGTTAAAGCTGAACAGTTAAATGCTCTCATGCAAACCATTCACGCTCATCACAAAGATTTTGATAGCTACCAACTCGATGGCCTATTAGGTCTGGCATATGACCTCGCTGGCTCTGTTTATTCATGGACCGAAACAGAGGAGAAAATTGTACTGGCTAATGAAGACGCGCAAAGAAGGATTATTTAGATGGATAAATTAATCGCAACATATCGTCGTCGAATTCTTAAAGCTGCATTACTTCGCCACCTGCGAAAGACAGGTAGCAATTGCATCATTATTAATCAGCCCAAAGGCGAAATTAAAACAATCGAATTAACAGAGATTCTTCTCGATGACCTTTTAAGCAGATTTGAAAAACAGGTCGTGAGCGAGTTCGGAAATATTGAAGGGATTAAGGCGGTCAGGGGAATTTATAGCAGCGCCGTAGACGTGAACGGCCGCGGTGAGTTTCTGACTGAAAGCGGCAAAGAATTAATCGACGATCTCATTGCAGAACTAGTCGATTTTGCCAAAAAGCATAAATCAGCGGTAGCGGAGGGTCAGCATGTTAAGTCAGCAAAACGTTAACCCGGGTGGCCGCCCGGTTCTGAATATCGATCTGCATGTTCTGCCTGACTTCACTGGCCGCGTCGTTCTCTACATCGAAAACGGGCAGGTGAAGTGTGATCGGCGGCTATCTCCCGACGAACACATCTGCGCTTTGGACACGTTCATTGAAATGGCTCGTGATATGGAGCTGCGCATTCAGGAGACATCAAATGGCTGATGTTAATTATTCAGTAGAGCACGGCCCGATTGACGTGGTGCTCACCATCGAGAACGGGAAAGTCATTCATTCGCGTCCAGTCCAGAAAGGCGAAGTAACGGCCACTCTGGAAACCTTTTTATGGATGGCAGAACGCGCCGGCTACACGGTTATTCCACCAGCGGGAGAAAAGGACGATGGCCCTGACAGCGGTACGCATTCCTGAATGGGTGCATTCACAGGCGGTTCAGGTGCTCAGGCGATATAGAGCCAGACGTATTCACCCGTGCCGTATGCACGGATCGGGAAATCTGAGCCTCAGGGTAAATCTTCGCTGGCGGCTGTTATCCCGTGACGTGGGCCAGAACTGGGAAGTGATGAGCCATGAGCGATACAGCAAATTGAAAGATCGAAAATGAACGCCGGGGCCCGGCTGAACCTTAAAGAAAATTACTCATATGCTTTTCGAAATGACCGGAGGTTAACGGTGGAAAAAACGCATATCAAGGTTGAAAACCTGAAGACAATTAACGACTGCCTGCAGCAGCTGTTCCTCGCTGAAGAAGTACAGCTCAGCATTGAGGACCAGCTGGCCAACTCTAAAAGTAGTAGCGACTGGAGTGCATGGCGTAAAAAGGCTGAAAACGCGCTGCGGGTTATTAAAGCAAAGCGACGGGTTATCACGGCGCGGCTGGCCATACTTCGCCAGGAAGAGAAAGAGCGCACGCTGCAGCTCCACCAGCAGCGCAACGATTACCTCGTTCAGGAATTGAAAAACATAGTCACGCCCTCTCCCTTCGAACGCTGTGTTCGCCTGGCCGACAAAAAAATGGAGAGTACTAATGCGTGATACTGCCGATATCGTTTTGCTGGTCCCGAATGATTGGGTAAGCGAAAAGGTTCTGATCGCGGTCACCGGGCTCAAGCCCGGAACCATCCTCCGGGCCAGAAAAGAGTGCTGGATGGTCGGGCGGGAATACGTGCACGTTTCACCGGACGGAAACCCGAAACCATCCAGCGAGTGCATGTACAACCGGAAAGCGGTCGATGCATGGGTGGACTCGATGAAAAACAAACAGCCAGGGTGATTTGATGCCATGAAAAAGGTAATCTCATATCGCTCTTGGGCGTCTGGAGGAGTTAATGGATAAAGTCACATATCCAACAGGCGTCGAAAACCACGGTGGCACATTGCGCATCTGGTTTAATTTCAAAGGTAAGCGTGTCAGGGAAAGCCTCGGTGTCCCTGACACCGCTAAGAACAGGAAGATCGCCGGGGAACTGCGGACGTCAGTATGTTTTGCAATCCGCACAGGCACATTTGAGTACGCGGCACAGTTTCCGGATTCCCCTAACCTCAAGACTTTTGGGGTGGGTAAGAAAGAAATTACAGTGTCAGAGCTTGCTGAAAAGTGGCTGGATCTGAAGAGAATGGAAATCTGCGCGAACGCACTCAACCGTTATGAGTCAGTCGCAAGGAATGTGGTGCCCAGGATCGGGGGTAATCGGCTGGTGTCGGCGGTGACCAAAGAGGAACTGCTGTATATCAGGAAAGATTTACTGACCGGTCACCAGACGCCAGTGAAGGGAAAGGCCCCGGCGAAGGGACGAAGTGTTGTCACTGTGAATTATTACATGACAACCATTGCCGGAATGTTTCAGTTTGCAGCAGATCACGGTTACGTAGAGGTAAACCCCTTCGAGGGGATGAAGCCTCTTAAAAAAGCCAGGGCAGAGCCAGATCCGCTAACTCGTGACGAATTTATTCGCCTGATCGATGCATGCCGGCATCAACAGACGAAAAACCTGTGGTCACTTGCAGTTTACACAGGGGTACGTCACGGGGAGCTGACCTCCCTGGCCTGGGAGGATATCGATCTTGAAGCTGGAACAATAACAATCAGGCGTAATTATACAAAACTGGGCGAATTCACTCTACCGAAAACTGAGGCGAGCACAAACAGGGTCATACACCTAATCCAGCCCGCGATCAGTGTCCTGAGGAATCAGGCGGAAATGACCAGGCCAGGAAAGCAGCATCACATTGATGTTCAGCTGCGCGAGTACGGCAGAACGGAGATCCACGACTGTACATTTGTCTTCAACCCTCAACTGGTCAGACGATGTCAGCATGTCGGGTTCATCTACAAAGTCGACTCGATAGGCGACTTGTGGGACGCAGCGGAGAAGCGGGCAGGGATAAGGCACAGGAAAGCTTATCAGTCGCGTCACACGTATGCGTGCTGGTCGCTGTCAGCTGGCGCTAACCCCAGCTTCATTGCCAGCCAGATGGGCCATGCGAGCGCCCAGATGGTCTTCAATGTGTACGGGGCGTGGATGGCTGACAGCAGCAGTGAGCAGATCGCGATGCTGAATCAGAGGCTTGCGAGTTTTGCCCCACAGATGCCCCAAAGCCTGCAAAGCAGCACCAGGGCATTATTGAAATCAGTAAGTTAAATGCGATTGCCCGACATGTTAACTGTGTGGAGGGTAACACCACGCTGTACGCCCTGCCGAAGGCCGAGGTGGTGGCGCGCTGGCGGGAGCAGACCAGCGACGACTTTCGCTTCTGCTTTAAATTCCCGGCCACCATCTCCCATCAGGCCGCGCTGCGAAACTGCGACGATCTCACCGAAGCGTTTTTCACCCGACTGTCACCGCTGGCCAACCGCATCGGTCAGTACTGGGTTCAGCTCCCCGCCACCTTTGGCCCGCGTGATTTGCCCGCGCTGTGGCAGTTCCTCGACGCCCTGCCCCGGGAATTTACCTACGGCGTGGAGGTTCGTCACCCTGAGTTCTTCATGAAGGGGGACGCGGAGAAAGCGCTCAATCGCGGTCTGCACGAGCGCGGCGTCAATCGAACGATCCTCGACAGCCGTCCGGTGCATGCTGCCGTGCCGCACAACGAGGCTATTATCGACGCCCAGCGCAAAAAGCCGAAGGTGCCGGTACATGCGGTGATGACCGCCGGCAATCCGATGGTGCGCTTTATCGGCAGCGACAATATGCCGCAAAACCAGGCGCTGTTTACCGTCTGGCTACAAACTCTGGCGAAGTGGGAACAGACCGCCACACCGTACCTTTTTTTACATACTCCCGATATCGCCCAGGCCCCGCAACTGGTCGATGCTCTCTGGCAAGCCTTGCAGGCCGTGGCTCCGTCCATTGGCGACGCCCCCACCATTCCGCAGCAATCTTCTCTTTTCTGATCCCAGCCCCTATCATAGAAGTGCCATCTGCCAAAAAACAGGGAGTTTGTATGGTCTGCGCGCTGTATGCAGTGCTGGGTGCGTTACTGTTAATTAAGTTTTCGTTCGATGTTGCGCGCCTGCGGATGTTGTACCGCGTCTCTTATGGCGACGGTGGGTTTTCGGAGCTGCAAACCGCGATCCGCATTCATGGCAATGCGGTGGAGTACATCCCGGCGGCGCTGATCTTGCTGTTATTTATGGAAATGAACGGCGCCGAGACCTGGATGGTGCATGTCTGCGGCCTGCTGCTGATCCTTGGGCGCCTGATGCATTACTATGGCCTCCATCAGCGCCTGTTCCGCTGGCGCCGCTCCGGCATGAGCGCCACCTGGTGTTCGCTTGTGCTAATGGTGCTGGCTAACCTGTGGTATATGCCGTGGGAGTTGGTTTTCTCATTGCATTAGCGCACAATACGCCCCTTTATTTTTCCCGGATTTTTACGTTATGTCAGATCGCGACACGCTTTTTTCTGCGCCTATCGCCAGTCTGGGCGACTGGACCTTCGATGAACGGGTAGCTGAAGTCTTCCCGGATATGATCCAGCGCTCGGTCCCCGGCTACTCCAATATCATCTCCATGATCGGCATGCTGGCGGAACGTTTTGTTCAGCCCGACACGCAGGTCTACGATCTGGGATGCTCACTGGGCGCGGCCACGCTGTCGGTTCGTCGTAACATCAAGCACGACGGCTGCAACATAATCGCCGTCGACAACTCCCCGGCCATGGTTGAACGCTGCCGCCGCCATATCGACGCCTGGAAAGCGCCTACCCCGGTAGAGGTGGTCGAAGGTGATATCCGCCATATCGAGATTAAAAACGCCTCAATGGTGGTGCTGAACTTTACCCTGCAGTTCCTCGAGCCTGACGATCGTCAGCTGTTGCTGGACAAAATTTATCAGGGGCTGAACCCTGGCGGCGCGCTGGTGCTGTCGGAGAAGTTCAGCTTCGAAGATGCCACCGTCGGCGAGCTGCTGTTCAACATGCACCACGATTTCAAACGGGCTAACGGCTACAGCGAGCTGGAGATCAGCCAGAAGCGCAGCATGCTGGAGAACGTGATGCTGACCGACTCGGTTGAAGCCCACAAAGCCCGCCTGCACAAGGCCGGGTTCGAGCACAGTGAGCTGTGGTTCCAGTGCTTTAACTTTGGCTCTCTGGTGGCGCTGAAAGGCGGTAACGCATGATCGATTTCGGTAACTTTTATCAGCTGATTGCTAAAAATCACCTCTCCCACTGGCTGGAAACTCTGCCGGGGCAGATCGCCGCCTGGCAGCGCGAGTCTTTGCACGGCCAGTTTAAGCAGTGGAGCAACGCGGTCGAGTTTCTGCCGGAGATGACCCCGTACAAACTGGATCTCCTGCACAGCGTCACCGCCGAAAGCGAAACGCCCCTGAGCGAAGGCCAGATGCTGCGTCTCGACAAGCTGATGCGCAATCTGATGCCGTGGCGTAAAGGGCCGTTCTCCCTGTACGGCATGAATATCGATACCGAATGGCATTCGGACTGGAAATGGGATCGCGTGTTACCGCACCTGTCCGATTTAACCGGACGCACCATTCTGGATGTCGGCTGCGGTAGCGGCTATCACCTGTGGCGCATGATCGGCACAGGCGCCCATCTGGCGGTCGGGATTGATCCGATGCAGCTGTTCCTCTGCCAGTTCGAAGCGGTACGCAAACTGTTGGGCAACGACCAGCGCGCGCACCTGCTGCCGCTGGGCATTGAGCAACTTCCCGCGCTGGCGGCGTTTGATACCGTCTTCTCGATGGGCGTGCTTTATCACCGCCGTTCACCGCTGGAACACCTCTGGCAGCTGAAAGATCAGCTGGTCAGCGGCGGTGAGCTGGTGCTGGAGACGCTGGTGATTGAGGGCGATGAAAATGCGGTGCTGGTGCCGGGCGATCGTTACGCCCAGATGCGTAACGTCTACTTTATCCCGTCGGCGCTGGCGCTGAAAAACTGGCTGGCGAAGTGTGGGTTTGTTGATATCCGTATCGCGGACGTCTGCGTTACCACTACCGAAGAGCAGCGCCGCACCGAGTGGATGACCACCGAGTCGCTGGCCGAATTCCTCGACCCGAATGACAGCAGCAAAACGATTGAAGGTTATCCGGCACCAGTACGCGCGGTATTGATTGCCACCAAACCGTAGTTTTTTGCCACCGAACGGCAGATAAAAAAAGGCCCCTGTTGAAATTGCAGGGGCCTGGTACAAACAAGCATCATATTGGGCGACATGATGCGCGGTAAAAACTGTATTAGCGATGATACCTTTCGATTATCGCCTTCATCTCTGCAACCGACTCGCCGTCCACGCCATAACGGGAATATTCGTCCGCCTCAGCATCCGTCGACATCGACAAGCCTGTGTTGCGATAGCGCATGGGTGACGGCAACCATTTGCCTGCCGAGCTGTGAAGCTCGAATACCCCTGCCTGTAAAAACGTTTCCAGGTTGGCGGCGCGAACGCCAGCACCAGCCATTATTATTGGAACACCTGATTGCGCTTTTAGTTCCTTAATTAATGAAATACCTTTTTCGGCGGAGGACTGCTGGCCGGAAGTGAGCACGCGTGCAACCCCCAGTTCCGCCAGATTTTCAAAGGCTTGCTGTGGATTTACGCACATATCAAAGGCGCGATGAAAAGTTACCGCCATCCCCTGCGCGGCGGTCATAATCTGGCGCATGCGCGGCATATCGATGTGGCCGTCCTCATTCAGCAGGCCGGTCACCAGCCCCGGGAAACCCAGCTGGTTCACAAGGGCGATATCCTCCAGCATGGCGTCAAATTCGCCCGTGCTGTAGCAAAAATCCCCGCCGCGCGGGCGGATAATCGGGTGAACAGGGATGGTCACCGCCTGACGCACCGATTTCAGCACGCCATAAGACGGGGTCAGCCCGCCCTCTTTCGGGGCCGCACAGAGTTCAATGCGATCGGCGCCGCGTTCCTGCGCGGTCACGGCACACGCCATGCTGTAACAACAGATCTCCAGCAATGCCACGAAACCTCCTTATCTTCAGTTGGGTTTTGCATCATGCCATGCCGCCATACCCGCGACACGGCGTCAGCTCACAAAGTGTCGGGTTTATTCTTCGCTGGCGACAATCTGTTCGATGGTCCAGGGGTGAAACTTGACGGTCACGCTGCCGTCGGTAACTGCCAGGGTCGGATTCGGCAGACGTTCGCGATCCCCTTTTGGCGAGCTGGTTTTAACAAAGATCCCGGGCTGGCTTAAGCCCTCGTCGGACAGCAGCGCCAGCGCGCGGGCATTGAGGGTGTCGGGGTCACCAGGCAGCACGATTTCGATGTGCTCCCAGCCTTCGTGGGGATAGCGTTTCTCACCCGGCCACGGCAGTTCAACTACCTCAAAGCGCCAGTGTCCGACGCAGACCGGCTCGTGCAGCTTGAACAGGCAGATAGGACGGCCATTGATGATGTTTTCAGAGAGCAGCTCGCCGCACTGCTCAAACCCGCGCCGCCAGCGATCGGCGGTGGCGTTCTGATGGCAGCGCAGGGAGATATGGTCCGCCGCGAGCGGAGCGATCTCCAGACCCAGACGTTCGGCAAGCGCCGTAAAGGCCGCGGTGAAACGCGGTAAATCAGCTGCAATGTCCTGCAGCTCGTCAACAGATTGCCAGTTCGCCATCATTGATACTCTTATCGTCATGCAAAAGCGTTAATTTACTCTGTTGCCCGCCTGCGACCAACCGCTGATTTGAGCCAGTGCTGACGGCAACGGGCAATTGCAGTATACTCCCGGCCTAATTTCTTTAACTGACGCGGCAGCATGATGGTCGCGTCAAAAATGTAAGGTATCCCGGTGAATATTCAGGCTCTTCTCTCAGAAAAAGTCAGTCAGGCACTGATTGCTGCAGGCGCACCTGCAGACTGTGAACCGCAGGTTCGTCAGTCAGCGAAAGTACAGTTTGGCGACTATCAGGCCAATGGCGTGATGGCAGTGGCTAAAAAACTGGGCATGGCGCCGCGACAACTCGCAGAGCAGGTCCTGACGCACCTGGATCTGCAGGGTATCGCCAGCAAAACCGAAATCGCCGGGCCGGGCTTTATCAATATCTTCCTCGCCCCTGCCTTCCTGGCGCAAAACGTAGATGCGGCCCTGAAATCCGACCGTCTGGGCGTGGCGCAGCCGCAAGCGCAAACCATCGTCGTCGACTACTCCGCCCCGAACGTGGCGAAAGAGATGCACGTCGGCCACCTGCGATCCACCATCATCGGTGATGCCTCCGTGCGCACCCTTGAGTTCCTCGGCCACAACGTGATCCGTGCGAACCACGTCGGCGACTGGGGCACCCAGTTCGGCATGCTGATCGCCTGGCTGGAAAAACAGCAGCAGGATAACGCTGGTGAGATGGCGCTGGCGGACCTGGAAGGCTTCTACCGCGATGCGAAAAAGCACTACGACGAAGACGAAGCCTTTGCCGAGCGCGCGCGTAGCTACGTGGTGAAACTGCAGGGCGGCGACGAGTACTTCCGTCAGATGTGGCGCCAGCTGGTGGACATCACCATGTCCCAGAACCAGCTCACCTACGATCGTCTGAACGTGACCCTGACCCGTAAAGACGTGATGGGCGAGAGCCTGTACAACCCGATGCTGGCCGGGATCGTGGCCGACCTGAAAGCCAAAGGGCTGGCGGTCGAAAGCGAAGGCGCAACGGTGGTCTTCCTTGATGAGTACAAAAACAAGGAAGGCGAACCGATGGGCGTCATCATCCAGAAAAAGGATGGCGGCTACCTCTACACCACCACCGATATCGCCTGCGCCAAATATCGCTACGAAACGCTGCATGCGGATCGCGTCCTCTATTACATCGACTCCCGTCAGCACCAGCACCTGATGCAGGCGTGGACCATCGTGCGTAAAGCGGGCTATGTACCGGACTCCGTGCCGCTGGAACACCACATGTTCGGCATGATGCTGGGTAAAGACGGCAAACCGTTTAAAACCCGTGCGGGCGGTACCGTGAAGCTGGCGGATCTGCTGGACGAGGCGCTGGAGCGTGCCCGCCGTCTGGTGGCAGAGAAAAACCCGGACATGCCTGCAGACGAGCTGGAAAAACTGGCGAACGCCGTCGGTATCGGTGCGGTGAAATATGCGGATCTCTCCAAGAACCGTACCACCGACTACGTATTCGACTGGGATAACATGCTGGCCTTCGAAGGCAACACCGCGCCGTACATGCAGTATGCCTACACCCGCGTGCTGTCTGTATTCCGCAAGGCAGAGATTGACGAAGCCGTGCTGGCACAGGCGCAGGTAACCATCAGCGAAGATCGCGAAGCGCAGCTGGCGGCCCGTCTGCTGCAGTTCGAAGAGACGCTGTCTGTGGTGGCCCGCGACGGTACGCCGCAAGTGATGTGCGCCTACCTGTACGATCTGGCTGGCCTGTTCTCCGGCTTCTACGAGCACTGCCCTATTCTCTCCGCCGAGAGTGAAGCGGTACGCAACAGCCGCCTGAAGCTGGCGCAGCTGACGGCGAAGACCCTGAAGCTGGGTCTGGATACCCTGGGTATTGAAACCGTCGAACGCATGTAACATCGGTGTCCGGTTAATGCCTGATGGCGCTTCGCTTATCAGGCCTACAAAACCGGGTATCGAAATAACAAAAACCCGGCGCAAGCCGGGTTTGTTGTTTTGTAGCCCCGGTAAGCGCAGCGCCACCGGGGGATACCTGCCGCTATCAGAAATATTTCCGCAGATATTCCGTCAGACACAATATCGCCATCGCCTGACCGTACGGCATCGAGGTCAACGGGATCTGGCGATAGAACTCCAGATCGCTGCCCATCCCGGTACCAAATGACGTTTGCAGCAGTTCACCTTCCGGCGAGATATTCTTCACGATCCCGCGGATGGCTTTCTCGGCCACCTCCGCATACTCCGCCGCCACGTAGCGTTTGCGCACCGCTTTCAGGATCCCGTAGCTGAATCCGGCGGTGGCGGAGGCCTCCAGATAAGAGTTCGGATCGTCGAGCAGCGTATGCCACAGACCGCTCTCGTCCTGACACTTCGCCAGGGCAGCAATCTGCGCATTCAGCACCTGCACCAGATAACGGCGCACGGCATTGTTTTCCGGCAGGTCCACCAGCTCAAGGAAATCAGGAATAACGATTGTCAGCCAGCTGTTGCCGCGCGCCCAGCGGGCGTTGGCAAAGTTGTGCTGACCGTCGTAGTTCCAGCCGTGGAACCACAGCCCGGTCTCCCGATCCATCAGGTTCTGCACGTGCAGCAGGAACTGATAGACCGCCTCTTCCACGTATTCAGGTTTATTAAGCAGTTTGCCAATCTTCGCCAGCGGCAGAACGGTCATCATCAGGGTGTCGTCCCACATCTGCTGGTGGTTCTCTTCCGCCAGGGTGATGTGCTGCATGCCGCCGTGATCGGTGCGCGGCATCTCAACCATTGCCCACTCGGCCCAGCTCTCCAGCCACGGCAGCCAGGCCGGGTTACGCGTCTCTTCATAACGATACGCAAGGGTCAAAAACGGCGACATGGTGTTGACGTTCTTGGTGGTGGCCCCTTCGGCAAAACGCTCGGCAAACCAGCTGTCGATGATATCGCGCATCCCTTCATCCCCGGTCTGGCAGTAATACTGCCAGATGCCGTAGAGACCGACCCCGTGCGTCCACTCCCAGCCCGCCCAGCCTTTGGTGTCGATCACGCGCCCGTCGTCCAGCCGCAGTAAAAACTCGCCGGTTTTATCGTGAATGTTCACCAGGTTATGCGTCACTTTCTGGATCAGCGCTTTCAGCTCATCTCTGGCGATAAAACGCTCTGGCTGACGCAGTAACGGGCTATGTTTGACAGGCCAAACCTTCATAATCTTAACCTCTGTTGTATGTCGAATTCAGTAAAGCACGTTCTTTCACGGACGGTGCAGCGGGTTTATTGCGATTCAGATAGCCGATGTTGTTGTTGCCCCACAGGCAGTCGTACGGCATACCGGCCAGCATTTCGACCGTGGCGCGGGCCTGCGGCGTAGCGGCCTCCGGTATCGCACGGCCGGACTCACGCATTTTGGCCGTCTCTTCGCGCAGCGTGCTGTGCGTTTGTAAGTTCAGCTTAAAGCGCAGTGAGACGAGGAAGCCGCAGCACAGGACCAGAATCGTCCCCACGCTCAGGATCATCAGAATGGTGTGGCTTACCCCTTCCGGCTGCACTTTCTGCCCGCTGACAAAACCGGACATCTGCATGACGATACCCACCAGCATGATGGCTCCCGCCTGCGACGCTTTACGGGTCAGGGTCATGATGCCGGCGAAGATGCCCTCGCGGCGTTGACCGGTGATGACTTCATCGACGTCAGCGATATAGGTGTAGGTGTTCCACGGCACGTAGTTGATCCCGCCGCGACCCAGCCCCGCCAGAGCAGAAACCAGCAGCAGCAGCGCGTAGATATCGCTCATGCCGGCGTAATAGAGCGCGGCATAGGAGATGGATGCCAGACCAAACAGCACCACCACCATGCGATACGACGGCGCCGGTCCAAAACGGATGCACAGCGGGATCATGGCGATAACGGCAAGGAACTGGAAGATAGCCATGGTGCCGAGCAGGTTAGAGGCCATGGAGGCTTCCTGCATCAGGACAAAGACCACGTAGTAGGTGAAGACGGCGTTAAACACGTCCTGCGCGATGTAGCCTCCGAGGTACATCCCCAGATGCTGACGGAAAATTTTGATTCGCAGGGTAGAGCTCAGCTCAACGAACAGACGGTTCAGGCTCTGCCCGAGCGTCAGTTTTTTCTTCTCTTCTTCGGCACGCAGCGCGGCTTCGGTCCACTCTTCACGCGGACGCTCCCAGGTAAAGAACCAGACGAAGGTCAGCATCAGGGCGCAGAGCACTGAGAACACCAGGCTGGCATAGAAGAAGGAGATGGCGTTGTCTTTCCCGAAGTGGGTCAACAGAATACCCGGCAGGAAGGAGGCCAGAATCGCCGACATCTGCGCCATGGAGATACGTGCGCCGGAGAATTTGGTTTTCTGTTTAAAATCGTCGGTCATCTCCGGTACCAGGGTTTCGTACGGTACCAGGATCATGGTGTAGACGATATCAAAGATCAGATAGGTCAGCAGGTAGTACCAGAAGCCCATATCCCCGACCCACATCAGCGAGTAGCTGAAGACGCACGGGATGCCGAGCAGAATAAAGAACTTACGACGGCCAAAGCGTTTGCCAAGCCAGGTGGTACCAAAGTTATCGGTCAGGAAGCCCATCAGCGGACTGACGACGGCATCCAGCACCCTTGCCGCAGCAAAGATGAAAGTGGCCTCAATCGGAGAGAGACCGCAGAAGGTAGTATAAAAATATAACAGCCAGGCAGCGGTTAGCGCTGTGGTTCCCGCCCCGAGAAAATCGCCCGATCCGTAGGCCAGATAGTTTGCGAGTCCAATTTTACGTGTTTTCATTACCGTCGACCCTGTAAGTTTTAGATGACTCCCGGTTAGCCCGGAGGGAACGGGAGTGACTACAGGGTTACAGTAAGAGTATCCCTACGCGGATACCTTTCTGTTTCTGCCACCGCCCGGCGGCAACTGGCAAAAATGCAAAGAGATTTACTACGCGCGTCACTCTTTTATAAAACAGCGTTTCTTTTGCTTCAAAAGACGGGGTCAATTATGCGAGCCAGTCATCAGAATGGACTGATAACTGGCGAAAAAGCGGGCAGTTAGCGGTAGTTAACGATCACCTCGTTACGCTGCACCTTCAGGGCAGGGATCAGACGGCCCCCGCCGGGTACTTCCCAGATAAAGCGCAGCGGTTCGGCGGCGGGCACATTGTTGAAGGCATTGGTGCTGCCGCTGGCGCCGTCCAGTTCGGTGCAGCGCGCCTGGGAGCATAACCGCACCCGCAGCCCGGCGGGGATTGGGCCATTCAGCTCGTAGCGCCAGACCACCAGGGTCATCAGACCGGATACCGGTTGCTTCGCCGACAGCGGACGGGACGAGGCCGCTACGCCCCGGTTGTTAAGGGTCAGGCCGATACTGCTGTCCTGCCAGGCCCCCTCGCCTGCGGCCTGCGCCATCATCGGCAGCGCCAGTAACCAGAGTAGTTTACGCATTATTATTGCCCTCCAATGCTGGCAGTCATGCGGATGTGGCGATTGTCCGACAGCTCCATATTCGACAGGACCACCAGCTGCGTCAGGCTGCGGCGCAGGAACCGCGACAGCAGCGGACGCAGCGCGTGGTTCACCAGCAGTACCGGCGGCGCGCCGAGCATCTCCTGACGCTGCAACGCCTCCTGGGTTTGCGCCAGCAGACGATCCGCCAGCCCCGGCTCCAGCCCGCCGCCGCCCTGCAACGCCTGCAGCAACAGACGCTCAAGCGGCGTATCGAGCCCAATCACCTGCACCTCGCCGGTACCCGGGAACCACTGCTGGGTAATGGCGCGGCCCAGCGCCACGCGCACCACCGCCGTCAGCTCGTGCGGATCGTTTTGCAGCGGCGCATGTTCGGCCAGAGTTTCCAGAATGGTACGCATATCGCGGATCGGCACTTTCTCGTCGAGCAGATTTTGCAGCACTTTGTGCAGCGTGGTCAGGGTCAATACGCCCGGGACCAGATCTTCGGTCAGCTTCGGCATCTCCTGGGTCACGCGGTCCAGCAGCTGCTGCGCCTCCTGACGACCAAACAGCTCCGCCGAGAACTGACCGATCAGGTGGTTCAGGTGGGTGGCTACCACGGTACTGGCCTCCACCACGGTATAGCCCTGGATTTGCGCCTGCTCTTTCAGGGCGCTTTCGATCCAGATGGCCGCCAGCCCAAAGGCCGGGTCGATAGTTTGTTCCCCCGGCAGCGTTCCCGCCGCCGTACCCGGGTTGATCGCCAGCCAGCGCCCCGGATAGGCGTCCCCGCTGCCGATCTCCGCCCCTTTCATCAGGATGCGGTAGCGTGCAGGGGGCAGATCCATATTGTCGCGGATATGCACCACCGGCGGCAGGAAGCCCATGTCCTGCGCGAATTTTTTACGGATACTGCGGATACGCCCCAGCAGTTCACCGTCCTGTTGGGCATCAACCATCGGGATCAGGCGATAGCCCACCTCCATCCCCAGGGAATCTTCCAGCTGGACGTCATTCCAGGTGGCTTCCACCGCCTGGGTGTTTTCCGGCATCTTAATCGGCGCAGGCTCGGCCTTCGGTTTGGCTTCACGCCCGCGCAGCCACCAGGCCAGCCCCAGCAGCGCGGCGGTGAACAGCAGGAAGACGAAGTTCGGCATCCCCGGCACCAGGCCCAGCAGCCCCAGTACCGCCGCCGACAGCATCAGCACGTTCGGGTTACTGAACAGCTGAGTTACCATTTGCTCGCCAACGTCCTGATCGGTGGCGACGCGGGTCACGATCACACCGGCCGCGGTGGAGATCACCAGCGCCGGGATCTGGGCCACCAGACCGTCACCGATGGTCAGCAGGGTATAGCTTTCCGCCGCGTGGCCCATGCTCATCCCGTGCTGCAGAACCCCCACCAGCAGGCCACCCACGACGTTGATCACCATGATCAGAATACCGGCGATGGCATCGCCGCGAACGAACTTACTCGCACCGTCCATCGAGCCGTAGAAGTCGGCTTCCTGGGTCACTTCTGCACGGCGTTTTTTCGCTTCATCTTCGCCAATCAGCCCGGCGTTGAGATCGGCGTCAATCGCCATCTGTTTGCCCGGCATCCCGTCCAGTACGAAACGCGCGCCCACTTCCGCGATACGTCCCGCACCTTTGGTGATAACCATAAAGTTGATGATCACGAGGATGATAAACACCACAATACCGATGGCGAAGTTGCCGCCCACCAGGAAGTGGCCGAAGGCCTCAACCACCTTACCTGCCGCCGCGCCGCCGGTATGGCCATCCATCAGAATGATACGGGTGGAGGCCACGTTCAGCGCCAGACGTAGCAGCGTGGTAAACAGCAGAATGGTCGGGAATGCGGCGAACTCCAGCGTGCGCTGGGTGAACATCGCCACCAGCAGCACCATGATCGAGAGCGCAATGTTGAAGGTAAAAAGCAGGTCGAGGATGAATGCCGGAAGCGGCAACACCATCATCGACAGAATTAGCAGGATGAGGATCGGCCCGGCCATAATCTGCCATTGAGTCGATTTCAGGTTGCCGGGGAGGCGCAACATTGCCACCAGATTAGCCATCAGTGTCCTTCTCGTTCATAAAATCCAGCGCAGCAGGCACCGGGAGATTCTCAGGTTTCACAGGCCGTTGACCACCGGCCAGACGCCAGCGTTTCAACTGCCATACCCATGCCAGCACTTCCGCCACAGCGGCATACAGCTGGCCTGGGATCTGTTGTCCAATTTCCGCATGGCGGTAAAGCGCACGCGCCAGCGGCGGGGCCTCCAGCATCGGAATGCGATTTTCGTTACCAATTTCGCGGATCCGCAGGGCAATCAGCCCTGCCCCTTTCGCCACCACCTTCGGCGCGCTCATTTTGTCTTCGTCATACTGCAGCGCAACGGAGTAGTGGGTCGGGTTGGTGACGATGACGTCCGCTTTCGGCACATCCTCCATCATCCGGCGTCGCGCGGCGGCACGCTGCATCTGGCGGATACGCCCTTTAACGTGCGGGTCGCCTTCCATCTGCTTATGTTCATCGCGAAGGTCCTGTTTGGACATCCGCAGTTTTTTGATATGGCTGTAGATCTGGAAGAAAACGTCAAATCCCACCATCGGGATAATGCTCAGCACCACCAGCAGCGAACAGAGCCCCACCAGATCGAGCGCGTTGCTCATCGCGGTCAGCGGAGACTCGCTGATCAGGCGCATCATCTCCGGCCAGTTGTGCCAGATAAAAAATCCGGCCACGCTACCCATCAGCGTGGCTTTCATCAACGCTTTCACCAGCTCAGCGGCGGTTTGCGCCGAGAACATCTTCGCGATCCCGGGCAGCGGATTCAGTTTTGAGAATTTAAACTGCAACGACTTTCCGCTAAACACCAGCCCGCCCAGCATGATCGGCGATACGAGCGCCACCAGTACGACGCCGGTAATCAGCGGCAGCAGCGCGACCATCGCGCTTTTGATCAGCAGGATAATCTGGCTGAGGATCAGGTTAGGGTCGTTGACCATGCTGTGATCGAAGCGCAACCCGGCCGAGAGCATGCCGGCCAGTCTGCGGGCAAGGGATTCCCCGCCGATCCAGATAATGCACACGCCAACCAGTAAAATCAGCAGCGAGGTGAGTTCTCGGGATCGGGGTATTTGCCCGTCCTCACGCGCTTTTTCAAGTCGGTGGGGTGTGGGGGCTTCTGTTTTGTCGTCGCTATCTTCTGCCACGGCAAGCATCTCGCAGGTAGAGGTCCGGACGCTATGATGCCAAAGCGGGGGCTGAACAATGGGCTAATTAGCGGCGATAAAAGGGCTGATTTAGGGCTTTCGGTTGGGTCAGCGCGTTAATTTATGCCTGTACAGCCTGTTTACAACGGCGTGCCACCAGGGATGCGGCAAGAGACGCAATTTTTTCAGAGTCTTTTGAGGCGCTATTTCTGAGCACCAGGTTCCACTTACTGAGGACGTGTGCGTTAACGACCAGCTCGCTGTCCTGTTTTAAGCGGCCGTTCGATGAAAGCCAGTGCGCCACGTCGCCCCAGTCCCACAGCGGAGACTGACCTTTAATGCGCTGGATAGGGCAAGGAAAATCGCCGCTTCCGCGGGTGCCGTCTTTTAGCATGGCGATTGCCTGGCGCGACATGTTGGTCATTTCGGCTATGTCGCTCAAACCGACAAGGGCGGAGTCGACAGATCCTACGATAGCGCCGATGCCCGCTGATTCGATATTGTCGACCGCTGAGGAGATGGCTGCATCCAGGGATTCAGCTTCACGGTCAAACTCAACGTAGACGGAGCGGCCATATGCGCAAATCAGTGCATCGTCGCAGCCGCTTGCGTACAGCGCATCTTCCAGTCCTTCAGTCTCGTAAGTTACGCCTGATAGGGTCAGAATGAAGTTATAAAGCGCCATAATACCTCTTTGTTTTATCGTCAGATATTGTCTCGTATTCGGTAAAGAGCAGCTGTTGCTGCCCTTTACCGGGCAAAATCAAGGACAGCGTTTTACGTTGCGGATGATTTGCATCGCATGGCTTTCTGCGTTTTTCGGCGTCGACCATACGCTCATTTGGCAATCGCGATGTTCACCTTCAGGATTACCACAGCGTAACATGCAGAAACAGTGCGCTGAATGACCGGGAGGAACCCAAATCCAGCCTCTCCGGAGGGCATATTCAATTGCCTCCTGAATATGCTTGTTCGGATGTTTCTTCATTAGCCTCCGTTATTAAGATGCTATTATGACTGTTGACATCTGTCAACGATGATTTTATCACTCGACCGTTTGTTGCTTACGGTCAGCAATGACCCTGGTGAGACTATCAGAATGGCTGAATTTGAAATAACGTAAGTCGCAGCAGGTTACTGATTCTGGAAGGATTGTCGTAATAAAGGATGAAACAGATGCACAAAGAAAAATGCCACCTTTGCAGGTGGCATTTCTGCCGGGTGGCGCTGCGCTTACCCGGCCTACAACACCCTGTAATATCGAAATATGTGCGGTCTTTGTAGGCCTGTGCAAGCGAAGCGCCGCCAGGCGATTCCAGCCGGGCTCAGGCTATCAGAACCCTAAGCTGTCCAGCAGGTCGTCGACCTGATCCTGGCTTGCCACGACACCGGCTTTGGTGGTATCGAGCTGCGGGCCATTCAACAGGCTTTCGTTTTCGCGTTGTGGACGCGCGGAAGGTTCCGGCATGTTCTCCAGCAGCACCATCAACAGCTGACGTTCAATCTCCTGGATCACATCCATCATGCGCTTGATCACCTGACCGGTAAGGTCCTGGAAATCCTGCGCCATCATGATCTCCAGCAGCTGCGCGTTGGTGAAGCTGGTATGGCCCGGCACATCGCCAAGGTACTGACGAGTATCGGTGACCAGTTCGCGGGCGTCGGAGAGTTCGATTGGATTTTCGAACCACTCATCCCAGCGTTTGGTCAGCGCTTTCGCGCCTTTTTCCATCTCATCCTGATGCGGCTGCGACGCTTCAACACTGTTCAGCGCACGCTCTGCCGCCTGGGCAGTCATTTGCACAACATAATCAAGACGATCGCGGGCATCGGGAATCGCTTCCGCCGCTTCTGCAATCGCCTGATCCAGTCCCAGCTCACGCAGGCTGTCGCGCAGCATGCGCGTCAGGCTGCCGATCCGGGCAATTATGTCGCCGGGTGAATGCTCATCCGTGGGTTTAATCGAAGGCTGCATCATCTCCCGTACCTCACATGCCGAGTTTCTCGAAGATCTTACCGAGTTTTTCTTCCAAAGTTGCAGCGGTGAATGGCTTCACCACATACCCGCTTGCGCCAGCCTGTGCCGCAGCAATAATGTTCTCTTTCTTGGCTTCGGCCGTCACCATCAGCACAGGCAGAGAGGCCATCGCGCCATTTGCACGAATGGTTTTCAGCAGTTCCAGACCATCCATGTTCGGCATGTTCCAGTCGGAAATGACAAAACCAAAGCCGCCGGCATTCAGTTTGTTCAGCGCATCGACACCGTCTTCCGCTTCTTCAACATTATTAAAACCCAGCTCTTTCAGCAGGTTGCGCACGATGCGACGCATGGTGGAAAAGTCATCCACAACCAAAAACTTGAGCTCTTTGTCCGCCATAAAACTACACTCCTCGTTAAATACGTATTGCCTGTCCGGCACTGATTTTTGCCAGCATCTGCTGACTAACCTGACTGAGATCGACCACTTCGCTGACGCCACCCATATTGATGGCCTCGCGCGGCATGCCGAACACTACACAACTTGCTTCATTCTGCGCGATGGTCCAGGCGCCAGCCTGGTGCATCGCAAGCATTCCGGCGGCGCCGTCGTTGCCCATCCCCGTCAGGATCACCCCAACGGCGTTGCGCCCCGCGTGTTTCGCCACCGAATGAAACAGCACATCCACCGACGGACGGTGCCGGTTAACCGGCGGCCCGTCATGAATTTTGATTTGATAGTTTGCACCGCTGCGCGCCAGCTCCATATGCTTGTCCCCCGGGGCGATATAGGCATGCCCTGGCAGAACGCGCTCGCCGTCTTCCGCCTCTTTCACGCTGATCTGACACAATTTGTTCAGACGCTCGGCGAACGAACGGGTAAAGCCTGGCGGCATATGCTGGGTAATCAGAATACCGGGGCTTGAGAGCGGCAATGGCTGGAGTACATGGCGAATTGCCTCTGTTCCCCCGGTGGATGCCCCAATCACCAGCAGTTTTTCCGAGCTTAACAGCGGGCCCGCCTTCAGGGTCACCGGCGCGGCCATCGGCTTGTGCATGGCCACCTGCGCCCGTGCGGCGGTACGAATTTTTTCCGCGATCATCTCGCTGTACGCCAGCATCCCTTCACGAATGCCGAGCTGCGGTTTGGTGACGAAATCCACCGCCCCCAGCTCCAGCGCCCGCAGGGTGATCTCGGAGCCTTTGCCGGTCAGCGAAGAGACCATCACCACCGGCATCGGCCGCAGACGCATTAACTTCTCAAGGAAGTCGATGCCGTCCATACGCGGCATTTCGACATCGAGAGTCAGCACGTCGGGGTTATATTTTTTGATTAAATCCCGGGCTACCAGCGGATCGGGGGCCGTCGCCACCATCTCCATGTCGCTGTGGCTGTTGATAATCTCCGTCATGATCTGGCGCATCAACGCCGAATCATCAACTGACAAGACCCTGATTTTACTCATGCTTTATCCTTACTCAGCGCATATACCGTCTGCCCACGCAGGCTAAACTCGCGCACGAGATTGCTGAAATTCTCCGAGTGCCCGGCAAACAGTAATCCGTCCGGCTTGAGCAACGGTACAAAGCGGCGCAGGATCTCCTGCTGCGTCGTTTTGTCGAAATAGATCATCACATTACGGCAGAAAATGGCGTCAAACGGCCCCGCCACGTTGTACTGTTTCTCCAGCAGATTGACCATGGAGAACTCCACCGCATTCGCCAGTTCGCTGCGCACCCGCACCAGCCCATCGTGCGGGCCGGTGCCGCGCATGAAGTAGCGCTGAAGCTGCTGTGGCGACAAGGTTTTCAGCTCGTCCTGGCGATAGATACCGCTCTGCGCTTTTTGCAGCACTTCGGTATCGATGTCGCTGGCGACCACCTTCCAGCGGCCCGGCGCGGTACCCAGGGTATCGGCCAGGGTGATGGCGAGCGAGTAAGGCTCTTCACCGGTCGAGGCCGCCGCACTCCAGACGCGATACTCGCCGCCGCTGCGGCGGCGGGCATGCTCCGCCAGCACCGGGAAGTGGTGAGCTTCCCGGAAAAAGGCGGTCAGGTTGGTGGTCAGCGAGTTGATAAACGCCTGCCACTCCGCGCTGTTCGGGTTCGCTTCCAGCATGCCGAGGTAGCGACCAAAATCATCCAGCTCGAGCGTGCGCAAGCGACGCACAAGACGGTTGTAGACCATGTCCCGCTTGTGATCGGCAAGCACAATCCCCGCGCGCTGGTAGATTAACTGACATATCCGACGGAAATGCGCATCGGACAGCGCGAGGCGCTGTGTCATCTGTAACAATAATGACGATTGCCCTGAGGGCAGTGGTGATGTCATAGCGCCTTCTTAATCACGTTCAGGTTCCGACTGGAACGGCCTGCGACCGCCCGACTTCTGTAACTGCTTCAACACGTTCATTCACATTAAATACCGCGACCAGCGAGGTCAGATGATCCGCCTGTCCGGCTAACTGGTCGGTGGCGGCCGCGGCTTCTTCTACCAGCGCGGCGTTCTGCTGCGTCACCTGATCCATCTGGCTGACGGCCAGCGCTACCTGCTCGATCCCGCGACGCTGTTCATCGGATGCCGAGGCGATTTCGCCCATGATGTCGTTCACCTGGGTGACCGAACTGACGATTTCAGTCATGGTTTTCGCTGCGGTATCCACCAGCTCCGACCCCTGCTGCACCCGCGACACCGACTCTTCAATCAGCACCTTGATCTCTTTTGCCGCATTGGCGCTGCGGCTCGCCAGGTTGCGCACTTCGCCCGCCACCACCGCAAAACCACGCCCCTGCTCGCCCGCACGGGCGGCTTCCACCGCGGCGTTCAGCGCCAGAATGTTGGTCTGGAACGCAATGCCGTCGATGACGCTGATGATGTCGCCAATCTTCTGTGAACTGGTGGCGATCTGATTCATGGTGTTCGCCACGCGGGAAGCCTGTTCGCCCCCCTTCTTCGCCGTCTGGGCCGCGCTCTTCGCCAGACCGGAAGCCTGACGGGCGTTATCGGCGTTCTGCCCGACGGTGGCGGTCAACTGCTCCATGCTGGCGGCCGTTTGTGCCAGCGACGCGGCCTGCTGTTCGGTGCGCGACGAGAGATCGTTATTGCCTTCGGCAATCTCCGAGATCCCGGTGTGCATGGCATAGCTGCCCTGACGCACCTCGGTTACCGTTTCGCGCAGCGAGCCCTGCATCGCTTTCAGGCTGGCGAAAATAGCCGAAATTTCGTTTTTGCCGTACACCGCCACCGGCCGCGCCAGATCGCCCTTCGCAATGCTGTCGAAATGGCTGCTGATGATCGCCAGCGGCTGAACGATCATCCTGCGTGACCACCACAGCGCGGCGCTGGTCAGTATCGCGGTCAGCACAATCATGGTGGCGAAAATCACGCCGGACATGTGGTAGCTGGTGCGGCTGTCGTTACCCGCGGCCTGCACAAACTGATTTATCTCCTGCTGCCAGGCCTCGGTGCTGGCGTCAAACGCCGCCTGCGACTCCTGTACCGGTGCGGTGAGAAAATCCGACAACTGGTTGTTTTCCAGCCAGGTCGCCTGATGTTCCAGATCGCTGTACCACTGACTGAACGCACCCTGCATCGCTTTTTTCAGCTCGCTGTCTTTCGCGCCGATCGCTGGCTGTTCGTTAAAGGATTTGAACATGCCGTCAGCCTGCTTCAGGCTGCTGCGCGCGGTGGTCATCAGCGCCTTGATGTCATCAGGCGGATAACTCAGCGCGGTCAGGGTGCCCGCTTTATTCAGCGCCGTGCTGGCCTGCAGCAGAACGGCGCGGCTCTGCGTCAGTAGCGCGCGCTGTTGGTTGCTGCTCTGCATCTCCTGCAAGTTCTGATAACCATCGCGAAAAGCCCAAAACGACAAGCCGTTACTGCCAACCTGCAACACCCCACAGACAATCAAAATCAAAAACAGGGTGGTCGAGATACGAATACGATTTAACATCCACGCTCCCATTTAGCGGCCAGCAGCCGCGATTTAACGATCGATCAAAATGTTTCCCAGTTATCATCTTTCCCGGTGGTCAGCGCGCGTACGTGGGCCGGTGCATTGACCGGCGCTGCCGGTTGCTGGCTGGCACGCGATAACACCGTTTTTCCAGGTGCAGAAGTAAGACGAAACGCCGAAACGGCCATCTTCAGACGGCTCGCCTGCTCTTCCAGTTGCGCCGCAGCGGTAGCGGACTCCTGAACCAGCGCGGCGTTTTGTTGTGTGACACGATCCATTTCCGATACCGCCAGGGCGACCTGGTCAATACCACGACTCTGCTCATCAGAGGCCGAGGCGATTTCACCCATGATGTCGGTCACGCGCGTTACCGCGTTGACGATGTCATTCATGGTTTCTCCCGCGCTTTCCACCAGCACCGAGCCGGTATCCACGCGCGCGACAGAATCTTCAATCAGGGCTTTGATCTCTTTGGCCGCGTTGGCGCTGCGGCTGGCGAGGTTACGTACTTCTCCGGCCACTACCGCAAATCCACGACCCTGCTCGCCGGCACGCGCGGCTTCCACCGCGGCGTTCAGCGCCAGGATGTTGGTCTGGAAAGCGATACCGTCGATCACGCTGATGATGTCAGCGATCTTCTTCGAGCTGCCGGCGATGTCGTGCATGGTTTTCACCACGCCATCCACCACCTTGCCGCCGCGCTGTGCGGTTTCCGAGGCGCTGTTCGCCAGCTGTGACGCCTGACGGGCGTTATCGGCGTTCTGCTTCACGGTAGCAGTGAGCTGCTCCATGCTCGCCGCGGTCTCTTCCAGCGCCGATGCCTGCTGCTCGGTGCGGGAGGAGAGATCGTTGTTGCCCATCGCGATTTCGCTGGTGCCGGTGTAGATGGCATCCGAGCCCTGGCGCACGTTGGCAACCGTCTCGCTCAGGGAGCGCTGCATATGGTCCACGGTGACGGCCAGCTGGGTGATTTCGCTGCGCCCGGCGATGGTCAGGCTCTGGGTCAGATCGCCGCTGGCAATCTGGCGAATATGGTCGATAACGCGATTTAACGGATTGAGCAGGGTATGGCGGATGCCGTACCAGACCCCTACCAGCACGATCGCCAGCGCCAGGGCGAGGATCCCCATCTGCCATTTGGCAAAGGTGTAATCTTTCACGCTGGCGTTGAATGCTTCCTGGTTACGCGCATCGGACGCGGTAACATAATCCCGCAGGGCGGTGCCCAGCGCGTTCTGCTTTGACTGGGTGGCCTGGGCGAAATAGGCGTCCATATTGCCGCTCTCGAGGAACTGGATCAGCTCCGTCAGCGCCGCGGCATACTCCTGGTATTTGTCATTGATGGTCTGACTCACCTGCGCCATCGACGGCTGTGGCGTGATGGCGCTGTAAGCCTTGAAGTGTTTGTCCGCTTCCGCCAGCGTCGTGCGGGCGCTGTTGATCAGTTCAGGTTGCGGCTTAGCGGGATCCGTCGCCATGCGCGCGGAGGCGCGGCTCAGGTTGATGCGCGTTTGCAGCAGGTAATCCCAGGTGGAGGTGATTTCGCTTTGTTGAACGCGGAATTCGTTAGAAACCGCAAAACTGTCCTGGTTGGCTTTAATAGAAGAGAAAAACAGACTGCCGGAAACGAGCTGTAACAGAGCGAAGACAGCCAGCACCAACATCAGCATTGTAACAACGCGCATACGGTTCAACATACAACACCTTCTTATGAATTTGTTCTCGGTGTTATCGGCACAACTGACGGGAACTTTACATTTGCGAAAGGGAAAAGCGTGGGTCAGAACGCGACGTCGACGACCAGGGTGTCGCTGTAATTACCGGCGGGGGGAGTGGTCTGATTAGTCAGGACGCGGGCGGTGTAGTTGTAGCTGCGTAACAGCCCGTCGGCGCTCACCTGCGAAGAGGCACCGCTGGACCAGCGTTCGCTGCCGCTGCTTCCCCAGCGATTGGCGGTCGCTTCTTTATAGATCTCATAGCTCATGCGGTTATTGCCGCTGGCCATCCGGCGCACGTTATTGCTGGCGTTAGCACCGTTATTGATGCCGATGGTATAGACGCTGCCTTTGGTGCAGGTCACCGAGATGGCCTGCGAGACGGTGGGGAAATTCTGCACCAGCGGCGCGCTGTTGAAGTTGACGTTCGGGGTGGTCATGGCGCTGCAGTCGTTGGTGACCGTCATGTTGAGGGTGATGCTGGTCAGCACGGTGCCGGTTTGCGGCGTGGTACATAATCCCAGCGCGCCCAAAAAGCAGACGTTGTAGCTTACGCTGAAGTTGAGGGTCACCTGATAGGGCCCGGCGCTGACGTTCTGTCCGGCGAGGGTGCGAAAATAGAGCGGGATGTTGTACTGGTTTGAACCGAGCAGAGTTAACAGCGACGTACCGTTCCAGGTGTAGCTCTTGCCTGTCAGCACTTCGCTGCTGCTGTTGCACGTAGACTGGCCGCACAGACGGATAGGGATCGCATCGGTGATAGCGGCGTTATCGGTGCGCTTCATCGTGCCGCGGCTGTTGGCGGCAATCGTGGCTCCGGTGAAGGTTAGGGTCACCGAATCGTTGGTCAACAAACTGAGCACCTTATCGCAGTTCACCACCAGCGTGCCGGTGGTTGCCACTTCATTGCTGCCGCTGAGGGCAAACGAGGTCACGCTGCCAAAGCTGGCATTGACGGTGCTGACCCGGCAGGCTCCCCAGCTGGTCGCCGAAAAGAGAAGCAATCCTACCAACAGAAGCAGGCGTTTCATGGCTGCACCCGGCAGGTCAGCGGACCGTAAGTTTGCAGCTTATGCTCCGGGTTCGCCGCCAGCGTCAGGGTGACATGGCAGCCTTTGCCCTCCGGCGTGATGACGTCGAGCGGGTTGACGTCCGCCAGATCTTCCAGCCAGGCGATGCCATCATAGCCCACCACCACCGGCTTGCGCCCCTGGCGTCGCACCTGGCTGCCCAGCGGGATCGCCTCCCCTGCCCCGTCGTGGAGGATCACGCTGGCGACCCGCTCCTGCTCCATCGGGAAATCCACCAGATAGCCGCTGTTACGCCGCAGGGCGATGCGGCGTTCGGTCTCCTTCAGGCGGGTATCGGCGGGTAAATTAAGGGTGTTAATGCTGTAGCTGGCCGGGTAATAGGCGGATACGCCGCTAATCAGCAGATAACCGTTGCGATTGGTTTTGCCCACCGGCTGGTTCTCATAGCTGACCGGCACGTCCGGCTGTCCGTCGGTGCTGACGACCACAAAGGCGTCGTTGATTTTGTTGGCGGCAAACAGCTCCCCGTCCATCAGCACTACCGCGCCCATCGCCTCGCCCCACCAGGTCATCATGTCGCGCTCGCCGTAGCCGCCGCCCTGCAGCTCAATATTGTTGTTACGCCACCCCAGGGTGGCCTGCTGATAGTTGCTGGCCTGCGACTGGCGCGCCCACGCCATATTCCAGCTGAAGCCACCGTCGGTGGGCATGGAGTGGTTATAGTTGAGCCGCTGGGTGCTGCCGGCATCCGGGGTGTTTTCCAGAGTGATGGCGGCGCTGTCGCGCTCCCCCAGCGGGATCTGCAGCGACAGGGCCACCGTCCAGTCGCCCTGCTGTCGATCCCGGCTGGCGGCGAGATAAATACTGCTGCTGCCCCATAGATTACGGCTCCAGGAGAGGTTCAGCAGCTCGGTTTTCTTATCGTCGAAACTCTGCACGCCGATCCATGCCGCGCCGATATTGCCATAGTCGCCAAGGTTAAAGGTCAGGGAATACTGATCGGTATTGCGGCTCAGGCTGGCGATGGGCTGGTCGTGCTCATCGTAGACGGTCGGCTGATCGTAGAGCGCGAGGTTGCCGAAGCCGCGATCGCGACGGCTGTGCTGGGTGGCAATGCTGAAGGCGTTGGTGCTGTACTGGTAGCCCCAGTTGACCTGCCCGCCGGTTTCGCCGCGCATCTTGCTTTGCGTCCAGGCGCTGTTCACCACCCCCAGACGCCCCAGCTTGACGATGGTTCCGGCCCCGCCCAGCGCCAGCTCCTCCGCCCCTTCAACGTGGCCTTCCAGCGTCAGCCAGTCGGTCAGCCCGTAGCGGTATGAGCCGCTGCCCGCCGCCGGGCCGTAGTCAAAATTCTTGATGCCGTAGTTGCGGCGCAGGCTGCCGAGGGTCATGGCCCCGTCACTAAGCCCCTGGCGAAGCAGATCACTGGTGACGTAAAACGGCATGGTGGTACTCACCTGGCGGCCCAGCGCATCGGTAGTGACCAGTACCGCATCCCCCGCGCCGTTGATGTAGGGCAGATTGGTGAGGGTGAACGGCCCCGGCTGCAAACGGGTGGAGCCCGCCCGGTAGCCGTTGACGAACAGATCCACCGAGGTGGGCACCGCCGCTTCACCCGAGAATTCGGGCAGCGGCCAGGTGACGAGGTCCGGGCGCAGGGAGAAATCGCGGCCGTAGCTGATGCCGCCCATGCGCACGCTGCTGCTCCAGCTCAGGGCATCGCTGATCACATCCCCGGCGGTCCAGGTGGTGGCGTCTTCTTCATCGGTGATCGTCAGGGTGGTGTCGTAGCGCACGTACCCTTCTTCCTGACCGCTGCCGCCGGACAAGTTTTTCCGCACATAGCCGGTGGAGGATAACGATCCCCGGTCGTCAAAATAGCGAAACTCATGCCACAGGGAGGCCTGGCCGCCGCTGTGTTCGGTGTGGTTGGTATAGAAGTCGTAGTTAAGCAGCGCCCCTTTACCAAAATGGGGGGTGCTGCGCGTCATCTGGCCGCTGAAGGGGGTGACGCGCGCGCCAATCCACTCCCGCGGAACGCTGAGCAGCAGCCGTTGCCCGGTGCTGTCATACTCGGCGCGCACGTCCGTCAGACGGCTGACGTTCACCTCTCCCGGCGGGACGTGTTCGGCGGGTAATCCGGCGCGGCGCAGATCGGCGCTGGCGACCAGATACTCCTCCTGCCGCCGGGTGACGGGCACCACCAGCCCGGTATCGTAATGGTTGACGATCAGCACCAGCTGGAATACGGCCTCGTCACTCATCGACTGCGGCACCGGCGGCGGAGGCAACATATCGTCACCGGGATCGGCCCAGCTTGCGGAACTGACGCAGAGCAGGATTAGCATCGACGGCTTCAGTTGACGGGGGCCGACTGCCATTGCGTGTCCCGGGCATTAATTTGCGCACGCATCTGGCCCGGGTGGTCCATCCCTGACGGTAGCGGCCAGCTGCGGGCGCTGCCCGGCAGCACGTAACCCAGCAGGCCATCTGCCAGAGTGCGACGCTGCCCCCCCTGTTGCAGCGTCACCTGACTGAGTCGGACATGCACATCGCCCTGATTACGGACCTGCAAGGCCGGCTGGCCATTCTCGCGGACCACCCGCCAGTTGAGATCCCGCGTCTCGACCAGCGCATGGTGCGCGCCGTCCTTAATGGTGGCAACTCCCTGCCCGTAGACAAACAGCGGAATGGAGTAACGCATCTGCAGCTTCAACCCCATCTGCGGGGTCTCCTTATCCTGCGGCTGGGGGATCTCATCCACGATGATGCGGTAGGCTTGCTCCACCCCCATCGGCACCTCGCTCTGTTTAATCAGGCGGATTAACTGCTTGCTGCCCTTAGCGATAGTGACAATCGGCGGGCTGGCCACCACCTCCTGCTGGGCGGTGTAGCGTTCGAGACCGTTTTCCTGCCGCCAGCGCACAATCCGCACCTGCATGGTGGTGGCGCTGGTGCCCTGGTTCTGCACCCACAGCTCCGTGGCTTTGGTATCCGCCGACAGCCACGGGTCGATGGGCCACAGCAGAATGGTGGCCGCCCCGTGGGCGGTATTGAGCGTCGCGCCCAGCGCCATCAGCAGACAGAGCGTGCGATATCCCGAAAATGCCTTCATTGTCCTTCTCCCTTTGTCACCACGACAGGGTCACAGTGAGTTGATCGGAATAATTTCCGGCCGGGCTGAACCCGGTCAGAAGCGCCACACCAAAAAGCGGTAGCGCAATGTTGTTGCTGTTGGTGTAAGCCACAGACACCGCCTGGTTAACCCCGATCTCACTGTTGGCCGCCAGGGAACTGCTGCTGTACAGGCGGTACGGCACCTGATTTGTCCCGCCGGCCCGCTGCATATTGCGCACCGAGGTGTAGTGCTGACCGCCGTCGATACTCATGCTCAGCGCCACGCCGGGCGTACAGGCGATGGACAGCGCGCCGTTCGGCACAAAGCTGGTATTCACCGCTCCCCGCTCCACCCCGTTGCGGGTGCCAAAGTCCAGGGTACCCAGAAGACCACCGCTGCTTGCGGCGACCGAACAGCCGGGGGTGATGGTGGCGCTCACCTGAAAGGATTGCGTCGTCACCGCATGGCCGTTTCCCGCCGCAAGCAGCAGCATGCTCAGGACAAAAAAAGCGCGCAGCCTGCCCTCTCCCGTATGTCGGAGCGTTTGTTTATCCACGCTCATTGAAACGTGCTGGCGCTAATAGGTGACGCTGACGTTAATGGTGTCGGTGTAAGTGCCGGGCACCACGGTGACGCTGTTGCCCCCGCCGGTGATGCGGCCATACAGGGTGTAGCTGTCGACGCCCCCGGCGGTAGAGGTCACCGGCAGCGGGGCGTTGTTGGCGAGACCGCCACCATTGGCCGCGTGGGCGGTAAAGCGATGGTCTGGTTTATCAGCTCCTCAGTACTCTCCATTCTGGTCGGATTGTTTATCGTTACCCTGTTACACCCGGGCAGCGGCCTGAATCTGGCCATCCCGGCCGGCACGGTGGATACGGGGCTGGCGACCAGCGGCATGTCGCTGAAAGGTTTCCTTTCCCATACCATCCCCACCAGCATTGCCGGGGCGATGGCCAATAACGAGATCCTGCAGATTGTGGTGTTCTCGATGTTCTTCGGCATTGGCGGCGCGTCGCTGGGGGAGAAATTTAATGCCCCGCTGGTGGCCGCGCTGGACGTGGTTTCCCACATTATGCTGAAAGTGACCGGCTACGTGATGTACGTTGCGCCGATGGCGATCTTCGCCGCTATCTCCTCGGTGATCGCCACCCAGGGGCTGGGGATCCTGCTTAACTACGCCTCGTTTATTGGCGGCTACTATCTGGCAATCGTCCTGACCTGCATGGTGCTGGTGGCGGTAGGCTATATGGTGCTGAAAAACGAGATCTTCCGCCTGGTGAGCATGCTGAAAGATCCGGTGCTGGTGGCCTTTACCACCAGCAGCTCCGAAGCCGCCTACCCGAAAACCCTGGAGCAGCTGACCCGCTTTGGCTGCTCGCGCAATATCGTCTCGTTCGTACTGCCGATTGGGTATTCGTTTAACCTGGTGGGCTCGATGGTCTACTGTTCGTTTGCCTCGATGTTTATCGCCCAGGCGTACAATATTCAGCTGACGTTTTCGGAAATCACGGTGCTGATGTTGACCCTGATGCTGGCCTCAAAAGGGATTGCCGGGGTGCCGCGCTCGGCGCTGGTGGTGCTGGCTGCCACTATCCCGAGTTTCCATATTCCGGTGGCGGGGATTTTGCTGCTGATGGGGATCGATCACTTCCTGGATATGGGGCGGTCCGCGATTAACGTGCTGGGGAACGGCGTGGCGACGGCGATGCTAGCGCAGAATGAAGGGCTGCTGGAGGATGAGCCGGTGTTAGTTGCGCAGGACGCGTAAATCTCGATCCGTAGGCCCGGCAAGCGCAGCGCCGCCGGGCGTTGCCGCATCAGGCACGGTGCGGCAATAAAAAAGCCGGGTGGCGGCTACGCCTTACCCGGCCTACAAACTGGCAACATAGCTGCCGTTTTGCGTTTACTTAGGCTACATGACTCGCCGCCACGTCCAGCAATGCCATCTCGTCGCTGTTCAGCAGCTTCTCGATATTCACCAGAATCAGCATCCGGTCACCGAGCGCGCCCAGACCGGTCAGGTATTCGGTGGAGAGCGTGACGGCAAATTCCGGTGCCGGGCGGATCTGCTCGGCAGTCAGGGAGAGCACGTCAGACACCCCGTCAACCACGATCCCGACCACACGCTGGCCCAGATTGAGCACGATCACCACGGTGTTGTCATCATACTCGACGTCGCCCTGGCTGAACTTCACGCGCAGGTCGACGATAGGCACGATAACGCCACGCAGGTTAGTCACGCCTTTGATGAAATCTGGCGTGTTGGCGATGCGGGTCACCTGATCATAGCCACGGATTTCCTGCACTTTAAGAATATCGATACCGTATTCTTCGTCACCTAAAGTGAAAACCAGGAATTCCTGCCCTGATGGCTCGCCGGCCAGCTTGGTTACATTACTCATACCGGTCATTTTTTTACCTTCTTAACTGAATCAGGCGGCTGTGTGCGCCATACGTTGTTCACGATTTAATCCCTGAAGCGCCGAAACATCGACGATCAGCGCCACGCTACCATCACCCAGGATGGTGGCGGCTGAAATGCCTGGCACCTTGCGGTAGTTGCTCTCGAGGTTCTTCACCACCACCTGATGCTGACCAATCAGCTGATCGACCAGCAGAGCATAGCGGCGGCCCGCGCTTTGCAGGATCACCACGATCCCTTGCGTGGCTTCGGTTTTGGCACCGTCCACGTCGAACACTTTCCACAGCTCCACCAGCGGCAGGTATTCACCACGCACTTCCAGTACGCGCTCCCCGCCCGCCAGCGGATGCAAATCTTCTTCACGCGGCTGCAGCGATTCCATTACCGCGTTCAGCGGCAGGATAAAGACTTCGTCCGCCACTTTGACCGACATGCCGTCAAGGATCGCCAGCGTCAGCGGCAGCAGGATACGGATGGTGGTACCTGAGCCCTGCTTAGACTTGATCTCAACGTGGCCGCCCATCTCCTGGATGTTACGTTTCACCACGTCCATGCCCACGCCACGGCCGGAGACGTCCGTCACCTGCTCGGCGGTGGAGAAGCCCGGGGCGAAGATCAGCATACCTACTTCTTCGTCGGTCATATTTTCGTTGACCGCCATCCCCTGCGAGATCGCCTTCGCCAGAATACGCTCGCGATTAAGGCCTGCGCCATCGTCGGTCACTTCGATACAGATGTTCCCGCCCTGATGTTCCGCCGAGAGGATCAGGTTCCCGACCGGGGATTTCCCTGCGGCAACGCGGTTTTCCGGCAGCTCGATCCCGTGGTCGAGGCTGTTACGCACCAGGTGCGTTAACGGGTCGATAATGCGCTCAATCAGGCTCTTATCCAGCTCGGTGGAGCTGCCCATCAGCGTCAGTTCGATTTGCTTATTCAGCTTACCGGCCAGGTCACGGACCAAACGTGGGAAGCGGCTGAAGACGTACTCCATCGGCATCATACGGATGGACATCACCGATTCCTGCAGATCGCGGGCGTTGCGCTGCAGCTGGCCCATGCTGGTGATCAGATCGCCGTGGTTCACCGGGTCCAGTTCGTTAGAACGTTGGGCCAGCATCGACTGGGTGATCACCAGTTCGCCGACCAGGTTGATCAGCTGATCCACCTTCTCAACGGCCACGCGGATACTGGTCGATTCGCTGGAGCGGGCAGCCGGCTTCTCACGTTCGCCACGGTTTGGCGCGGCAGGTTCGCCCGGGACGGCTTTCAGCGCCGGCGCAGCAGGTGCGACAGCCGGTACCGCCGGTGCAGCTTCAACAACCTCAGCCACTTCAGCCGATCCGGCAGCCGGTGCATCCGCTACCGCTTCAAAGTCGATCTGTTCAGGCTCAATCACAAAACAGAGCACCGCGACCACGTCATCTTTGCTGATGCCGCCATCAAGGGTGGCGGCCAGGGTATCCTTGCCCTTCACCACGTTGCTCAGCGTCGCCAGATTGCTCAGCTCCTCTTCCAGCAGATTCACTTCGCTCTCTTTCAGGCCGGAGAGCACCACGCGCACGCGGTCATCTGCGGCGGGTGCCGCCGCCGGGGCGGCGTCCACGACGCTCAGTTTCGCCGGGCTGACGGCAACGGCTGCCGTCTCGCCTTTGGCTTCCAGCGCTAACTGACGCAGGGCGTGGCAGATATATTCAAAGCTGGCAGCGTCCGGCTCTTGCGAGCTTTTATAGGCATCGAGCTGTTCCTGCATAATATCTTTCGTTTCCAAAAACAGGTTAATAATGTCGGTATTGAGCTGCATCTCACCGCGTCTGGCCTCATCCAGCAGGTTCTCCATCAGATGGGTCGTCTCCTGCAGAATGGTAAAGCCAAACGTACCGGCGCCTCCTTTTATGGAGTGGGCTGCACGAAATATGGCGTTGAGCTGCTCTGAATCCGGTGCCTCGGGCACCAGGTCCAGCAGATGTTGCTCCATATCCGCCAACAGTTCGTCGGCTTCATCAAAAAACGTCTGGTAAAAATCGCTAATATCCATGCTCACGCTATCACCTCGGATTGGCTGGTGGCGATGTTGGAACGGCAGCCGACGGCACAGGGCCTGGCTGTTTTAAATCATCCAGTGACTCATTCTGACTTTCGGCGTTTTCATGCAGGATGGCCTGCTCCGCCTGCTTGTTGAGCACTAAGAGACTAATACGACGGTTGATGGCATCTTCCGGCCCGCGGTCAGTCATGCGCATGGTTGCGGCCATGCCGACGACCCGCAGCACCTTGCCATCGTCCAGCCCGCCGATCACCAGCTCACGACGGGATGCGTTAGCACGATCCGCAGAGAGCTCCCAGTTGCTGTACCCTTTTTCGCCACCGGCGTAAGGGAAGTCATCGGTGTGACCGGAAAGACTGATTCGGTTTGGGATGCCGTTCAACACCGGGGCAATCCCGCGCAGGATGTCGCGCATATAGGGTTCTACTTCGGCGCTGCCGGTTTTAAACATTGGTCGGTTCTGGCTGTCGATAATCTGAATGCGCAGCCCCTCCTGAACGAGGTCAATCTTCAGGTGTGGACGCAGGGCGCGCAGCTTAGGATCCGCTTCGATCAGCTGATCCAGATCGCCGCGCAGTTTCTTCAGGCGCGCCTGTTCCATACGTCTTTTCAGTTCGTCAACGTTGGGCTCGCGTTTCACTTCACCCTGCTGCTGGGTGTAATCATCGCCGCCGCCCGGGATCGGGCTTTCACTGTTGGAGATACGCGGACCCGTCGACACCGCCGTCGCCAGCGGAGTGCGGAAATATTCTGCTATCTGAATCAGCTCTTTCGGGCTGGAGATAGAGATCAGCCACATCACCAGAAAGAACGCCATCATCGCGGTCATAAAGTCCGCATAGGCGATCTTCCAGGAGCCATGGGAGCCTCCCCCATGCCCTTTATGCTTGCGCTTTTTGACTATGACGATGGGATGGGACTGGTTTTTCATGCGTCCTCATTGCTCGTCTGCTGGTTTGGATTCTTCACCGCGCGCACGTGCTCTTCGAGTTCGACAAACGATGGACGCTCGCTGGAGTACAGGGTTTTACGGCCAAACTCTACCGCGATCGGCGGCGCATAACCGTTGAGGTTGGAGAGCAGCGTGATTTTGACGCACTGCATCATTTTGGTGGTTTCAGCGCTCTTCTGGCGTAATACGGTTGCCAGCGGGGAGATAAAACCGTACGCCAGCAGGATGCCGAGGAAGGTTCCCACCATGGCGTGGGCGATCAACGCCCCCAGCTCTGCTGCCGGGCGATCCGCAGAGGCCAGGGCGTGAACCACCCCCATTACCGCTGCTACGATACCGAACGCTGGCAGAGAATCGCCCACCATCGCCAGGCTGTTGGCTGGCACTTCAGCTTCGTTTTCGTGGGTTTCGATCTCTTCGTCCATCAACGCTTCGATTTCGAAGGTGTTCATGTTGCCGCTGATGATCAGGCGCAGATAGTCGACGATAAACTCGAGCATCATCGAGTCCGCGAGGATCCGCGGATAGCTGGCGAAGATCTCGCTCTCTTTCGGATTCTCAATATCACGTTCCAGAGAGAACATCCCCTGTTGACGCGACTTGGCCATCAGGCGATAGAGCAGCGCCAGCAGGTCCATATACATACTTTTGGTGTATTTCGAACGACGGAACAGTAACGGTAACGCTTTTAACGTTCCCTTGATCGCCTTGCCGTTGTTGCCAACGATAAATGCACCCACCCCTGCACCACCGATTATGATCAGTTCGGCCGGTTGATAGAGTGCCCCAAGGTGCCCGCCGGTCATCATATAACCGCCGAAAACTGTACCGAGAACTACCAGGTAACCTAATACGATAAGCACGACATCATCCTTCCGCTAGTGACTTTAGCCAGGATACACAGTTCGGGGTTTACCCGTCCGCGGGGCAAAAAAAAGCAGCGGTAATTGCTTACCGCTGCTGGAATCTTGCCCATACGTTCGGGTTAAACAGCCTGTTCGATCTGTTCATCCAGCAGTTGTGGATTACTATCGGCAACATCCCGGGAAAGTTTACGTCTTTTTACCGCGCGAGACGGTGGTTGGCACAAACTGCAGGCAAAGCTGCCAGCGGGCTGATGTGCGTGGGTGATAAAGTTACCGCTGCAGCAGTTGCAGCGCGATAACTCAAGCAATCCGCTTTCAACAAAACGCACCAGCGTCCATGCGCGGGTCAGTGCCAGCAAAGGGCCTTCTTCAGGCTGCGGGCACTGCTCGAGGTAAAGTTTGTACGCTTTAATCACCGCATCAACGCCGCTGCATAAGCCGGTCTTGAGCAGGTACTGCCAGGCATTACAGAACATGGAAGCATGAATATTCTGCTCCCACGTCATAAACCAGTCGGTGGAAAATGGCAGCATGCCTTTTGGCGGCGGGCTACCACGTAATTCTTTATAGAGTTTGATAAGACGACCACGGCTCAGCTGTGTCTCGCTTTCAAGCATCTGTAAACGAGCACCAAGCGTAATCAGTTCCATCGCCAATTGAATGTCACGCGCTTCCTGAACAATGCTCTTCTCACTCATTGTTATGCCCTTTTCTTACGGGCTGCGTCATCAGGCTGGCTGATTTCGTTAAGCAAACGGGTAGAAAGCAAAATACCGGTGTGAACCTGCTGCAGATCGTCCACGCGGGACTCCTGAGTCAGCTGCGTCACCGTCTGGTGATTATCGAAACGGAACTGACAAACTAACTGATTAGTTTCGGCCAGTTTAACCATCTGTGGCAGCGTTAAACCGCCAAGTGTTGTCGCCATCTCTTCATGAATACCCAGACGGAACATCGCCGAGGCTTTGTCCTGGCTAATCAAACGTTGTGCAAGCAATAAATATGACAGGTTGATGTCATAGATGTGTTTTAGCAATTCGGATGTGTTCATTTATCCCTTCCCGAATAACACTATATTCTTGTGCGGTAGACCGCACCCCGTGATGTCGCCGGGAAAACCCCGGTAAAAAAAGAAGAAAAGGCTAAAACGCATAGTTGAATTAAGTTCTGTATTGATGAATCACGTAAAAAAACAATAATTGCTTCCTGACAGTTATCACTTCTTACAATTAACTAAGATTTTTCCTAATTCGGTGCAACTCTACCCGTCCGGTGTAGGACATACAATGCGGCCTCGCCCGAAATTTAAAATAAATGTGATCTACGTCACATAATTTAAGTGAATTGGAACCAAAAATCCATCAGCATCACTTCTAAATTGTCTGTTTTATGAGCAAATAGCATCAGGATATATTCTGTATGGACGAATATTCATGCAGAAGTATGAACAAACCCGGCACGTTACTTGCCGGGGGTTGACAACTTACAAATTTGCAAAAACCATATGTATATCTAAGATAGAAACAGCAATATAAGTTATTGAAATATAATAAATAAAACCAGGGTAAATACGTAAGTAATTTCTTTCGTTTACGGCTGAGTGGTTGTTGCAGGGGCGTTAATCCCCTTGTTTTTGCGAGGGTTTCAATTGTATGATTTACGTTAAGAACCCTGTTTTACCCCCAGTAGGAGGGGTTAGCGCTATTCATTACATAAGAATATTTAATGAATAATTATGATAAGCATCACATGAATGTCATATTATGCTCTTGCGCCAGTAAAAAAATCGCGCTAAAGCTGAGGAATCGCTAATGTACAGATACGTCTGGAGGGTACGATGAGTTACTCCCATATCCTTGTTTCTGTTTCTGTTTCCCCTGAAAGCCATCAACTGGTCGCCAAAGCGGTCGCGATCGCTCGTCCTACCCAGGCGCGCATCACTCTGGTCACTCTTTCTGCCGATCCTGAGATGTACAACCAACTGGCCGCACCGATGCTGGAAGATATTCGTGGCGTTATTCAGGAGGAAACCCAGCAATTTCTGGCCGATCTTATTGCCCGCGCAGAATATCCCATTGCGCAAACACTCTGTGCGACAGGCGAATTAAGCGAGCGGATATTTGATATATGTCAAAAACAGAATGTAGACCTGGTGATATACGGAAATCATAACCACAGCTTTTTTTCGCGTGCAGCCTGTTCCGCAAAAACAATAGTTAGCAACAGTAAAGTGGATGTGCTGTTAATTCCACTCAGCGCAGTCTAATGCGCTGAGTGGAATATTATTCAGGCAAGTTTAGGGAAGGTTGCGACCTTTTTTTGCAGGTTGCTCTCCACGCTGCGGGGCGTGATCTGATTCAGATCGTCAATAAAACGCGCCTGCCAGCGGTCGATATCATTCTCGCGAATGACTTTCATCATTTCCGCATGGCGTGAGATACGCTCCGTGAGCGGCATATTCAGCGCCCGGTGCAGGGCGTTGGCCACATCATCCCGATCGTAAGGATTGACGATCAGCGCTGAGGTGAGCTCATTGGCGGCACCGGCAAACTGCGACAGCACCAGAACCCCGGGGTCGGTCGGATCCTGCGCGGCAACGTACTCCTTCGCCACCAGGTTCATACCGTCACGCAGCGGCGTCACCAGCCCGACATCAGCATAGCGGAACACTTTCATCAGAATTTTGCGTTCAAAATGCTGGTTGAGGTAGAACAGCGGAGTCCAGCCCAGCTGGCCGTAGCGGCCATTGATGCGCCCGGCTTCGTTTTCAAGCTGGTGTCGAATGTCCTGATAGGCCTGGACCTCGCCACGCGAGGTCGGCGCGATTTGGGTATAGCGGATCTTACCGTGGTGCTCGGGATATTTCTCCAGCAGGGTTTCATAGGCCTGAAAACGTTCCGGCAGCCCTTTTGAATAATCCAGACGCTCAACGGAAAAGATGTTTTTAACGTTCTTGAGCTCTTCTTTAAGCTGCGCCAGCTTAGGCGGCAGCGGCCCGGAGGCTTGCTCAACAATCTCTTCCGGCTCAATGCCGATAGGATAGACCTCGGTGCGGAAGCGCTTGCCCCAGGCAGAGTGCGAATCATCGTCATGGGCCGTCAGCCGCGTTTTGCTGGCCACGCTGTCGAGGAAGGCCAGGCGGTCGTTTTCGGTCTGGAAGCCCAGCAGATCGTAATCACAAAGATCTTCCAGCAGTTCGTCGCTGGGCGGTAGCGCGTTGAAGATCTCCGGCGTCGGGAAAGGAATATGCAGGAAGAAGCCGATGCGGTTGTTGACGCCGCGCTTACGCAGCTCGCTGGCAAACGGCAGCAGATGGTAATCATGCACCCACACCCTGTCGTCCTGCTGGACTAACGGCTGTAACTTATCGGCCAGCAGGCTATTCACCCGCGAGTATCCTTCCCAGGCCTCGCGCTTAAACTTCACCAGGTCCAGGCGATAGTGAAAGGCCGGCCACAGTACGGCGTTAGAGAACTGGCTGTAATACTCATCGTAATTCTGTTCACTGAGATTAAACGAGGCCCAGGTGATGTTCCCGCGTGTCACCTTTTTTAGCGGTTTTTCCTCATTACCAATCTCTCCACTCCAGCCAAACCAGAGCCCCCCCGTACTTTTTAACGCCCCCAGCACCCCTACCGCCAGGCCACCTGCGCTGGCTTTTTTGTCGTCCGGGGGAGCGATGCGATTAGAAACTACGATCAAGCGACCCATAAGGTTTTCTCCTGTTAATTTGCGCTATTTCTTTTTCTTGTTGATGATTAGCGGCTTTTATTACCCATTGCCAGACATCGGGTACCGTTGCCAGCCGCCAGCTGGCTTTGGTCTCACCCGCGCCGACTTTCACTGATACCCCTTTAAGCTGGTTGACTACCTCAAAGCCATGCTCGTCGGTCAGGTCATCGCCAAAGAACACCGGCGTTCTGCCGAGGAAAGGCGCTTCATGCATAAAGGCAGAAATGGCTTCGCCTTTGTGGATGCCCCTCGGTTTGATTTCGACCACGCATTTACCCGGCTGAAGTGACAGCTGCGGGTTGTCATGGACCACCTGTTCCGCCAGGTTAAACACTTCCTTCTCATACTGGGGCGCCTGGCGATAGTGGAGCGCAAACGCCATCCCTTTAGCCTCCAGCTCAGTGCCAGGCAGATATAAAAGCGCCGTCGTCAGCTGCGCATGCAGCGTCTGAACCAGATCCGGAGGAAGGGTAACGGTTTGCAGATGACCATGGATGTCGCGGCGCTCCGCCCCGTGTACACCGGCAAGCGGAAAACGGTAGGGTCCGGCGAGCTGATCCAGCTCGGCGATTGAACGCCCTGATATCAATGCCAGTGCCCCCTGGTTCAGCTGCGCGAGCTGATTCAGCGCCTCTAACACTTCTACGGGAACTGCCACCTCATCGGGGTGCGGCTTGATGGTTGCCAGGGTCCCGTCGAGGTCAAAAAAGTACGCATAGTTTTCAGTTAGTAACGGCGGTGAAGTTAACGTATCGGCCACCCTGATCCTCCTTACAGTTGGCGAGATGAAAAACTGTTAACATCTCAGTAGCCATGTAAGTATAGACAGTGTGACGGCGCTCGCCATTTGACAACCCCCTTCCCGCTGCGGCTGGAAAGGGGGTTAAGGTCGCGACTACACTTAAAAGTTAGGTCGTGGAAGGCAGGAAAACGGGTTAAAGTGTGCGCTTGGCTTTTTGTTTGTAACGGTCGAAGATCACCGCTGCAAGCAGGATCAGGCCACGTACCACGTACTGCGAGAACGGGGAGATGTTCAACAGGTTCATGGCGTTCTCTACCGTCCCAAGAATCAGGATCCCCGCCACCACATATGAGATTTTTCCGATGCCGCCTTTCAGCGATACGCCACCTAAAACGCAGGCAGAGATAACAATCAGCTCATAACCGATGGAGGTCATCGGCTGGCCGCTGGTCATGCGCGAGGCCAGGATAATCCCCGCCGCCGCCGACACCAGACCGGAGAGTACGAAGATGATGATCTTGGTGCGTACCACCGGGACACCGGCCAGACGTGCCGCCTCTTCATTACCGCCAATCGCCAGGGTATTACGGCCAAAGGTGGTTCTGTTCAGCAGGAAACCAAAGATAATCAGGCAGCCCACCGTCAGCCAGATAGGCGCAGGCAGACCGAGCCAGTTGGCGTAGCCGAGGGTAAAGAAGCGCTCGTCTTCAATCCCCACCGCTTTACCGTCAGAGATGATATAGGCCAGCCCGCGCACGATTTGCATGGTGGCGAGGGTGGTGATCAGGGCGTTGATTTTCAGACGCGCAATAACAAAGCCGTTCACCAGCCCGCTGAGTACCCCGAGCAGCAGCCCGGCCGCGACGCCAATCCACAGGCTCTCGGTCATGTTGATGACCACCGCGGTGGTGACCCCGGCGCAGGCGATAACCGAGGCGACCGACAGGTCGAAATCGCCAGACGCCAGACAGAACAGCATCCCGCAGGCGACCATACCGGACATGGAGATCGCCAGCCCCAGCCCCTTCATATTAATGAAGGTGGCAAAGTTAGGCACAAAGATGGCGCAGCCGAGGAACAGTACGGCGAAGACCACCAGCATGCCGTATTGATCCCAGATCCGCCCAAAGCTGAAGGCCGATTTCGGCGCTCCGGATGTAGTGACAGAGGACATCTTATTCTCCTTACTCAGGCGACAGCCTGGCTGACTTTAGGCATGGCGAGGCTTAAGGCCTGCTGTTCGTTCGCCTGTTCATGTAGCAATTCACCGGCAATGGCCCCTTCACGCATCACCAGGATACGGTCGGCCACACCCAGCACCTCCGGCAGATCGCTGGAGGCGAAGAGCACCGCCACACCGCGTTTTGCCAGGGCGTATATCACGTTATAAATTTCGTGCTTCGCCCCCACGTCGATACCGCGGGTCGGTTCATCCAGCAGGATCACCTTCATCTCTTCCGACAGCCAGCGGCCAAGGATCGCCTTCTGCTGGTTACCGCCCGAGAGGTTCATGATCAGCTGTTCCGCGCCCGGGGTTTTAATGTTCAGCGCGCGAATGTGGTGATCGGCATTGCTGACCTCCCACGTATCGTTAATCAGACACCCGGCGCGGATGGTCTTGCGGCGCGCCGAGATGTTGATGTTGTCCCGCACCGAGTGCACCGGGATAATCCCCTCGGCTTTACGGTCTTCCGGGCAGAGCATCATCCCTGCGCGAATGGCGTGCGCCGGTTTCTGGATATCGACCTGTTGTCCGTCGATAAAGACCTGACCGCCGGTGATACGGGTCCCGCCAAAGAGCCCTTTCATCAGCTCGCTGCGCCCTGCCCCCACCAGCCCGAACAGGCCGACAATTTCTCCGCTGCGCACGGTAAGGCTGACCGGCGTGCGTACGCCCGGGGCTTTTACCTCTTCCAAACGCAGCAGCTCACCGCCGTACTGGCGCGGCTCCCAGTGATAGATATCCCCCAGCTCGCGCCCCACCATCGCCTGCACCAGCTGGTCGTGGTTAACCTGCTGCATATCGGTGAAGGTGCGAACATAACGGCCATCTTTAAACACGGTGATGGCATCGCTGAGAGCGAAGATCTCTTCCATACGGTGCGACACGTACAGAATGATACGACCCTCTTTACGCAGCTCGCGGATCACCCGGAACAGGTTGTCGATTTCACGCGCCGACAGGGAGCTGGTCGGTTCATCAAAGGCAATGACTTTGGCATTGCGCGCCAGCGCTTTGGCGATCTCCACCATCTGCCACTGGCCGATGGAGAGATATTTGAGCGGGGTCTGCGGGTCAATATCCAGCCCGAGATGCTTCAGCTGCAGACCGGCTTCATAGTTGAGCAGCGAACGGTTCACAAAACCGCCCTTGTGCGGGAGCTGCCCAAGGTAGATGTTTTCCGCGACCGTCATCTCCGGCACCAGATGCAGTTCCTGGTAGATGATGGCGACGCCGGCATTCAGCGCGGCGGTGGTGTCCGCAAACGCCACCTCTTTGCCCTGTATCGCCAGGGTACCCGTCGTGGGGGTGTAGTTGCCGCTGAGGATCTTCAGCAGCGTGGATTTTCCGGCGCCGTTCTCCCCCATCAGGGCATGAACCTGACCCGGGTAGCAGTCAAAGCTGATGTCGGTCAGCGCGTTGACACCGGGGAAGGTTTTGCCGATGCCGCGAAAAGAGAGATACGGTTCAGACTGTTGCATAACGTCTCCGAGGATCGAGTAGTGAACGTCTGGCCCCCCTGACTTCCGGGGGGCGCAATCACAGTAAATTACTTACCGCCCAGTCCTTTTTTCTCCAGCTCGGCTTTGAAGTTGTCACGGGTGATCAGCACCACGTCGGTTACTTCAGTAAATTTCGCCGGCTCTGCCCCTTTGGTCACCCAGTTGTAGAGCATTTCGCTGGATTTGTAGCCGTGTACGTCCGGGCTTGGCAGCAGGGAGCCATAGAAGCCGGTAGCCTGTGCTTTGGAGAGTTCGCTCACCGCATCCACGCCGTTGATGCCGATGCCGATCACGTCAGCCGCTTTGAAGCCCTGGCCTTCGGTGGCGCGCACGCCGCCGAGCACGGTGTTGTCGTTCATCCCGACCACCAGCCAGTGTTTCACTTCAGAGTGCTGGACCAGCATGGAGTTGGCCGCATCGAAGGCGCCCGGGATATCGTTAGATTTGGTAGGTACTTTGTAGATCTGTTTTTCCGGGAAACCGGCGGCTTTCAGGGCATCCATTGAGCCGGTGGTGCGACGGCGCGCGGTATCAAGCTCGTCGGCGGTAATGGCCATCACGGCGGTGTCTTTCACATCCCAGCCGCGTTTTTGCATCTCTTTATACAGCTCCTGGCCCTGACGCTCGCCGATTTTGGTCGCCGCCATCATTACCAGCGGCACGGTATCCATTGGATTGCCTTTGGCGTTGACGAACTGATCGTCCACCGCAATGACCTTCATGTCATAGCCGCGCGCTTTCGCCACGATGGCGGAGCCTAGTTTCGGATCCGGAGTACAAATGACAAACCCTTTCGCGCCGCTGGCCGCCAGGCTGTCGATGGCGTTCAGCGTTTTTTCACCGTCCGGCACGGCAATTTTAATCACTTCAAAGCCCAAATCTTTCCCGGCTTTGTCAGCGAATTTCCACTCCGTCTGGAACCATGGCTCTTCCGGCTGCTTCACCAGGAAACCGAGCTTTAAGTTCTCCGCCATAGCGGATTGTGACATAACGGCAGCCAGACCGATGGCCGCCAGCGCTTTAGTAAATTTGTGCATGGTTAACTCCAGCTTTAGCGTTCTAATATGTAGGGGAAACAACATCTCAATTCTGTTTAATCGGACTTAAAACAAGGCATTAGCGCCAACCGTGTTTAAAGCGCATTTGCTTGAGATAGTTTTAGCGGGAAATTAATCATCCATAAGAGAGCGCCATCACACCGCAGAATTACAGTAATTGCGTACATACATTCAGCGAAAAATGACATAAATACGGAGGTGTTTGTCAGACAAATAGAAAGGGGTAAAGCAGATTAGTCCATAAGATCAGCTAAGATATCCTTGTTAGACGGGCGCACGCGCGCCCGGAGATCTTCCCAGGGATAGTAGATGTGATCGGCATGGTCGCGCACCGGCGCTTCATCGCCTAACAGGCGGGCAGAGAGGGTCAGCGCGAAGTCGAAGGCATGGCCCAGACCTTTGCCGCTGATGAGGTTGCCGTCTTCCACCACCGGGGCATCAACATACACGCCGTCCTGCACGGCCTGCCAGAGATCGCCTGAACAGACATAGCGACGGCCTTTTAATAAACCGTTCCCGCCCAGCACGCGCGCGGCCGCGGAACAGATGGGCGCGATAATCCTGCCCGCTTCGTCATGGGCGGCAATAAAACGCAGCACCCCGGCGCTGGCAGCGAGGTTAACACTGCCCTGCGGCCCGCCCGGTAAAACAACGGCGTCGTAGTAACAGTCGATTTTCTCACTCAGGGTGCTGTCCGCGACCATCGGGATATTATGGTAGCTCACCACCGCGCGCGATTCGGCGCAGGCCAGGGTTTCTACCTCAATGTTGAGACGGCGCAGGATATCAATGGTGATGATCGCTTCCGCCTCTTCAAATCCGGGTGCCAGCAGCACCGCAACGTTTGCCATAGTGAACTCCGTTAGATAAAAACATAAAACAACGTTTCATTTTCACAGAGTGCGGGGCGGCAAACTTCCTGCTGGATCACATAACACGCTATTTATTGCAAAAATGATCCTGCTCAATTTCCGTCAGGTGTAAAAAAAGATTAATAGCAAGAATTATCTCTATCCCGTCTTACGGGAATAATTATTAATTTACTTGCTAAGCGCATATTCCAGTGCTACCGAATAAAACATTAAACGGCGTTATCGGTCAACCTGCCTTATATTTATACATAAGCTTAAATATCATTAGCTTATGAATCATCATCTTCCCGTCATTCCTCACTAAACCTTTCACTGTTTTAAATTGCCGATGGGAAGTAAGGTTTAGTAAGAATATATTTATAAGGATTTTCTTATAAACCAACCGCTGTTATGATGAATTTTACCCGATGCCTGAAATGAATATGGGATCACATACAGGGAAAACAGAATGCTTTTATTCTGTAGTGAACTATCGTTAATGATGATTATTTTTTAGGTTACATAAACGAAGAAAAGGGAATGGATATGGCTGTCTCGGATATGATTACCAAGCTCAATACGCAGATGAACCTGGAGTTTCACGCGTCAAATCTCTCTTTGCACCTCAGCGAGTGGTGTTCAGAACATCAGCTTACCGGTTCCGCGACCTTCCTGCGCACCCAGGCGCAGAGCAACGTCACGCAGATGATGCGCGTTTTTGATTTTCTGAAAGCCTCAGGCGCCATGCCGGTTCTGAAGCCCGTGGATATGACGGACGAAGACTGTAATGGTCTGGAAGCCGTTTTCCAGCGCACGCTGGAAGAGTATGAGCAACGCTGTCTGACCCTGACTCAATTAACGGATGAAGCGCGGAAAATGCAGGATATCTCCACGCTCAACTTCCTGCATGATATTGAAAAGGAACAGCAGCAGGATGGATTGTTACTGAAAACTGTCCTTGATGAAGTTCGTCAGGCACGTCGCACCGGCATGGGTATGGAACAGACCGATCGCCACCTGCTTAACGTCGTCAACTGCCAGCACCACTGATTCTGCACTTCACGTTCATTACCCGGCCTGTGCCGGGTAATTTTGTTACAAAAACGCAACCAAGCCTTTGCTTTTATTAATCTTTAACAAGTCCGATCTGGCTCCCACCGAATAACCCTTCTCCGTGTAATGATTTGCGAAAATTTCATTTTCACAGACGAGGGATACGTATGATTAGCGTTGAATTTATTGTCATTATTCTGTGCCTGTTAATCGGCACCCGGTTTGGAGGAATGGGGCTGGGGCTGATAAGCGGCATTGGCCTTTTTATTCTCAGCTTTGTCTTTGGGCTCCAGCCCGGTAAGCCCCCGGTAGATGTCATGCTGACGATCCTTGCGGTCATTGGCTGTGCGGCCACGCTTCAGACCGCCGGGGGGCTGAATGTAATGATGCAGTTTGCCGAACGGCTGCTGCGGCGGCATCCGCAACACATTACCCTACTCGCCCCTTTCACGACCTGGATGCTGACCTTTCTGTGCGGTACAGGCCATGTGGTCTATACCATGTTCCCGATTATTGCCGATATCGCGCTGAAAAAAGGGATCCGTCCCGAGCGTCCGATGGCGGTGGCGTCCATTGCTTCGCAGATGGCGATTACCGCCTCTCCGGTGTCGGTTGCCGTCGTGTCGCTGGTGTCTATTCTTGCCGCGCAGCACGGCGTGGGTCAGGCATTTGGCATTCTTGAGATCCTCGCAATTTCGGTCCCGGCCTCGCTGGCGGGAGTGGCGATTGCCGCGCTCTGGAGTCTACGCCGTGGCAAGGATCTGGCCGACGACGCGGAATTTCAGGCCCGGTTGCAGGATCCTGAGCAGCGTAAGTTCATCTATGGCAGCACCGATACCTTGATGAATCAGCGTTTCCCGAAGCAGGCGTACTGGTCCACCTGGATCTTCTTCGCCGGGATTGCCGTCGTGGTGCTGCTGGGCGCCCTGCCCGAGCTGCGTCCGGCCTTTGAGGTGAAAGGCAAGCTGACGGCGCTGTCGATGAACCTGGTGATCCAGATGATGATGCTGATTGCCGGGGCGGTAATGCTGATGCTCTGCAAAGTGAATGCAGCGGCGATCTCAAACGGGGCGGTGTTTAAGGCCGGGATGGTGGCTATTTTCTCGGTCTTTGGCGTGGCATGGATGAGCGATACCTTTTTCCAGGCGCATCTGGTTGAGCTGAAGATGGCCCTTGAAGGCGTGGTGAAAAGCCACCCCTGGACCTACGCCATTGTGCTGTTTCTGGTTTCGAAGCTGGTCAATAGCCAGGCGGCAGCGCTGACGGCAGTTGCGCCGATGGGGTTAATGCTGGGGATTGACCCGAAGATGCTGATTGCTTTCTTCCCCGCGTCATACGGCTATTTCGTTCTGCCGACCTACCCCAGCGACCTCGCCTGCATTGGCTTTGACCGCTCGGGCACCACGCGTATCGGCAAGTTTATCATCAACCACAGCTTTATTCTGCCAGGGCTCATCGGGGTGAGCTGTGCCTGTGCGGTGAGTTATCTGCTGGTGCAGACCTTCCTGTAATCATCATACCGGGCGACTGCGGGTCGCCCGTTCACTTTATTCTCACAAAACCATTTCTAAATTCAAAACGTCGGTTTATTTTAGTGAGACTCGCCCTGCGGCGTGAACTTCAGTTCAATCAGCGCAATGGCTTTCTGAACCGCGCGCAGCGTGACGGGGTCGGCCGAGGCAGGATTGCTGGCGAAATCGATATTTTTGAGCTGGCTGGACATCTTCTCGCGCACCTCAGCCGGGGCGATGATTTCAATCACATCAAGAATTTGTTTGATAACCAGCTGGCATGCAACAACGTCAGAGATCAGTTCCTGATCGGCACTCAGGTTTTGAGACATAGGCTTCTCCTGTTTGAAAGGCCGCCATAGTAGCAAAACGCCTGCCCTGATGCGGCCTGCAGGCACAAAAAAACCTGCCGAAGCAGGTTTTTTTATCAGAACATCGCGCCTGGCGGTACGTCCTTGAAGGTCTTGCAGTAGGATTCGAACATGCTTTTCAGGATTTTGCGCAATTTCATCATTATGCTCCGGCTAAATGTTATGCAGGTGTTATTGTTGATGCGCCTATAATATGACCTGCATCACAAAAATCAATGATTTTGTGATATTCATCACGGCAGTTTATTTAAAATAAAACAGCGTTCCTGTTAAAAACGATGACAAATCAGGTGATTAGCAGCGTATTTGTTCCTGTAAATTTTTAAAAAAATTTTGAAGTGGCAGAGGAAAAATGACCGAAAATATCTCCGGTAAAGCGTCCAGCGGGATCTCTCCCGCTGCGCTGTTAGTCGCGGGCGCGTTCTTTATGGAGTTTCTCGACGGCACGGTGATCGCCACCGCGCTGCCCGATATGGCGAGAAGCTTTGGCGTGCAGGCGGTGGATCTCAACATCGGCATCAGTGCCTATCTCATCACCCTGGCGGTATTAATTCCCGCGAGCGGCTGGATCGCCGACCGTTTTGGGGCGCGTAAAGTTTTCACCCTTGCGCTGGCCATTTTTACCCTCGCCTCGGTGCTGTGCGGCCTTGCCACCAGCGTCGATCAGTTTGTCGCCATGCGCGTCCTGCAGGGGATGGGCGGCGCGCTGATGGTGCCGGTTGGGCGGCTGGCGGTGCTGCGCACCACGCCAAAACATCTGCTGATCGCCGCCATCGCCACCCTCACCTGGCCCGCGCTGGTAGCGCCGATTATCGGCCCGCCGCTGGGCGGCTTTATTACCAGCTATGCCAACTGGCGCTGGATTTTCTTTATTAACGTGCCGCTGGGGCTGATTGCCATCGTGCTGGCGCTGCGCATTATCCCGGATATCTATGAAGAGAGCCGTCGCCCGTTCGACACCCCGGGCTTTATCGCCACCTCGGTGGCGATGGTCAGCCTGGTCTGCGCCATGGAGATGATGGGGGCGCAGCAGGTCAATACGGGGATCACCCTGGCGCTGCTGGCTATCGGGGTGGTCACGATGATCTATGCGCTGCGGCATTTCCGGCGCGCTGAATGGCCGATGATCCGCCTGGATGCCCTGCAGGTGCCCACTTTTCGCGTGACGATGTACGGCGGGTCGCTGTTCCGCGCCTCCATCAGCGCCGTACCCTTTTTGCTGCCGCTGCTGTTTCAGGTGGGATTCGGCATGGATGCGTTCCACTCCGGTTTGCTGGTGCTGGCGGTGTTTGTCGGCAACCTGACCATCAAACCGGCGACCACCCCGCTGATTCGCGGGCTGGGGTTTAAAAAGCTGCTGCTGATCAACGGGGCGCTGAACGTGCTGGCCCTGCTGGCCTGCGCGTTCCTGACGCCGCAAACCCCGGTGTGGGTCATCATGCTGGTGCTCTATCTGGGCGGCGTATTTCGTTCCATTCAGTTTACCGCCATCAGCACCCTCGCCTTTGCCGACGTCCCTTCCCCGCAGATGAGCTATGCCAACACTCTGTTTTCGACCGCCACCCAGTTGGCGGTGGGGCTGGGGATCACCCTCGGCGCTATCGGGATCCGTATCGGCGAACTGTGCAGCGAGATGCTGGGGATTGAAGCGCTACCGGGGATCGGTTTCCGGCTGGCATTTGTGGCGATTGCGCTGGTCTGTCTGCTGGGGATGTTTGATACCCTGCGGCTGGTGAAAGATGCCGGCAGTGCGGTATCCCGCAAGCAGGCATAAAAAAAGCCAGCGCAAGCTGGCTTTTTCCTGGTGTTGGCAACTTAGCCGATAATGCCGCGGACAAAAGCTTCGATCTCTTTATCCTGGCAGTTCTCAAAGAAGCACTGCTGGAAACGCTGACCGGTCACTGCCGTTTTAACCAGCTCTGGATCGATAGCGCGCAGGGTGTCGAGATAGTTCTCTTTAACCACCGCGGCCTTAACCTGGTTCAGAATGCCGGCGTTGCGAACCTGCGGCTCTTTACGCTCTGGCGGATAACCTTCGCCATTACGGCCGGTGAAGGCTTTTTCAAAGATGAAGCGGACGTTCAGCTCTGCACCCCAGCCGAAGCCTTTGGCAAACGGCAGGGAGAGCGCGTTACCGTTGTTGATCTGGGCGAACAGGAAAGCATCCGCCGGATCGATGCAGTAGCCGCACACCACGCCCGGATGGATGTTCAGGGACATCAGCGCGCCCTGGCCGGTACCGCAACCGGTTACCACGAAATCAACCGCTTTCGAGTTCAGCAGAATGCTCGCCATGATCCCCAGGTGAATATAGGTCAGGTGGTGATCGTTTTCGTCGCTCATCCCAACGTTGTAGACCGGGAAACCTTTCTCTTCAGCAACGGCGTTCAATTCCTTGAGGATGATGGCGTTTTTTGGCGCCTGGCTGTTTTCCATCATCAGTGCAATTTTCATTCTTCGTCTCCTGAATGCGATGCGGGGCATCCCGCTGTGAATAGCTTACCTGTTCAACCTTACTACTAAGCAAACACACTTTCAAATTAAGTGAAAAATAGTTTCAAAAAACAAAGATGCGCTCACAATTTTGTACTCAGAGGCGTTTTTGCCACCGATGGATAAAAGGATGGCATAAGATTGAAGGAGCCGGGGCTCGTGGCAAAGAGAAGAGGCAGAACAGGCGTTTAATCCTGGCATTGCGGCGCACATCAGCCGCTAGTATAGATTATTTCAACGCATTCAGAGTGTTCTATGAAGAGATTATGCACTGGCGGCCTGCTCCTGTTACTGGCAGGCTGTAGCGTTACCCGGCAAGCAGAAGTCAGCAGCGTCGACGTCACGTCAGGTGTCGTCATGCTCAATTACGATCAGGCCATGTTGCAGAACGCCCGCTATGACGACTACGTCACCAGCGGCACCGCGACCCGTGAATGCCAGGCGATGGGGTACAACACGGCCATGGCCTACGGTCAGCCGGTCAAAACCTGTAGCCTCATCAGCGGCTCGCTGTGCCTCAATGAGACCATGACCATCCAGTATAAGTGTTATGGTTATGCTCCGCCGCTCGTCGTCACGACGTCCGCCTGGTAATAATGCCATTGCCAGCGCTCCCGCTGGCAATAATATTTTAAACACGAAACAGAATAATTCTCATTAATATATTTAAATTACCCGCAATGCGTTTTATTCCCATTCGTATTATGATCGCTTAAATATTTATTTTACTTTTTGCAAATAAATAAATAAATAACAAATTATAGTGACGCTCACGTTGACCAGTTAATAATAAAACGGAGCTACACCATGCTTAAAACTGAAATGATCGACAAGCTTAATGAGCAAATGAATCTGGAGCTGTACTCATCCCTGCTCTATCAGCAGATGAGCGCCTGGTGTAGCTATCACAGTTTTGAAGGCGCGGCGGCATTTATGCGCCGTCACGCGCAGGAAGAGATGAGCCACATGCAGCGTCTCTTTGATTATCTTACCGATACCGGCAGCCTGCCGCGCATCAACCCGGTGGCATCACCCTTTGCAGAGTACGCATCGCTGGACGAACTGTTCCGCGCCACTTATGAGCACGAGCAGCTGATCACCCAGAAAATTAACGAACTGGTTCATGCGGCCATGACCAGCCAGGATTATGGCACCTTTAATTTCCTGCAGTGGTATGTGTCAGAACAGCATGAAGAAGAGAAGCTGTTTAAATCCGTGCTCGATAAACTGTCGCTGGCGGGTAAATCGGGTGAAGGGTTGTACTTTATTGATAAAGAGCTGTCGACGCTCGACGCTCAAAATTAATATTACTGCGGCGCCTTCCGGCGCCGCGTTATTTTTTAATGACGACAAATTTTACTTTCGTGCGTTGAAAAACCGGTATCCAGCGGAATAAATTTCCCGCGTGCCGCCAGAAACGCCACCAGCTCCGTCGCGGTCATTTCCGCCGCCGAACAGGTATGAAAACGTGCCGCCTCACCAAAGCGTGCGGTAATTGCCGCCACCAGGCTCGCTTCGGTGTACTGTTCACCGGAATCAATCATCATCGTCAGCACGTCGTGCCCATGTATGGATGCCATAAACCCTCCAGAATGAAAGGCGCAGCCTGACACGTTCCTCCCCTGCCCGCCTTGCGCTGGCGCAGGTTTACATACAGCCGGCACAGCTGGTACAGCGCCAGTCCTGTTTATTCACCGCCTGATAAAACTGACGATAGCTATCGGTTTCCAGCGGGATGGCGTGGTCGAAAAAGAGGTCGGTCAGCCACTCGACGTTCTCAATGATCCACTCATCTTCCTGTAAGCCCTGGGCGAAAGTTTCATCCTCAGGATCGATAATCGAGTAAATCGCCCAGGTACCCATGTCCTTTTCCTGCCGCGCCTCCGGCAGGGCTAACGCCTGCCCCTGCCAGGTGATGATCCAGTGCCCATGACACAATAAATTGCCTGAGCGACTCCATTTTGCACTGAAGGGCTTACTGCCGGTCATCGCCGTCTCACTTTTTTTGATTATTTATAAGAAACGTTTACGTTACGCCTGATTATCGGGCGAAAACATTGTCCTTATGAAGTAGGCGAATACCCCCACTTTCATGGGCATACGACCAGGCCGTCGCTCCGGGTTATTTTCGTAAACATTGTTTTACAGTCGTTGTAACGTCGGTTTGACGAACCTGTGCTTTTCCCTTACTCTGCGCCGCAGATTTTGTCGTGATACAGCAAGGCCGTAGAGGAAAACGTGAAGAACAGAACGCTGGGAAGTATTTTTATCGTCGCCGGAACGACGATTGGGGCTGGAATGCTGGCGATGCCGCTGGCGGCCGCGGGCGTCGGGTTTGGCGTCACGCTGGTATTGCTGGGCGTACTTTGGGCGCTGATGTGTTACACCGCCCTGCTGCTGCTCGAAGTGTATCAGCACGTTCCCGCCGATACCGGGCTGGGGTCGCTGGCTGGGCGCTATCTGGGCCGCTTCGGCCAGTGGATCACCGGCTTCAGCATGATGTTCCTGATGTATGCCCTGACCGCGGCCTATATCAGCGGCGCGGGGGAGCTCATCGCCTCCAGCGTTAACGACTGGTTCAACGCCGATATCACCCCTGCCACCGGGGTGATCTTCTTTACCCTGATTGGCGGCGGCGTGGTCTGCGTGGGCACCTCGCTGGTGGATCTCTTCAACCGCTTCCTGTTCTCGGCAAAAATCCTCTTCCTGGTCGTGATGCTGGCCCTGCTGGCACCGCATATTCATAAGGTCAACTTACTGACCCTGCCGCTGGAGAAAGGGCTGGCGTTGTCGGCCATCCCGGTGATTTTTACCTCGTTCGGTTTTCACGGCAGCGTGCCGAGCATCGTCAGCTATATGAATGGCAACGTGCGCAAGCTGCGCTGGATTTTTATTACCGGCAGCGCCATCCCGCTGGTGGCCTATATCTTCTGGCAGCTGGTCACCCTCGGCAGTATCAACTCTTCGACCTTTGTGGGGATGCTGGCGAGCCATACCGGCCTGAACGGGCTGTTGCAGGCCCTGCGTGAAGTGGTTGCGTCGCCGCACGTGGAGCTGGCGGTGCACCTGTTTGCCGACCTCGCCCTGGCAACCTCGTTCCTCGGCGTGGCGCTGGGCCTGTTCGATTACCTTGCCGATCTGTTCCAGCGCAGCCGCACCCTGAGCGGGCGGATGCAGACCGGGGCGATCACCTTCCTGCCGCCGCTGGCCTTCGCCCTGTTCTATCCACGCGGGTTTGTGATGGCGCTGGGGTATGCCGGGGTGGCGCTGGCGGTGCTGGCGCTGCTGCTGCCGTCGCTGCTGGTCTGGCAGAGCCGTAAGCAGCATGCCACCGGCGACTACCGGGTACCCGGCGGTAAACCGGCGCTGTGTCTGGTCTTCGCCTGCGGGATTGCGATAATCCTTGTGCAGTTCGGCATTGCGGCGGGGTTGTTACCGGAAGTGGGATAAGCAGTTGTGCCGGGTGGCGCTGCGCTTACCCGGCCTACGATAGCTGTAGGCCCGTGCAAGCGAAGCGCCGCCGGGCGCTGTTAATGCAGACAGCAGTTCTTGAATTTTTTACCGCTGCCGCACGGGCAGGGATCGTTGCGGCCGACTTTGGTGCCGTTGATCACCGGCTGCTGGGTGACCGGCTCCTGCGGGTTGGCAATCCAGTAGTTATACAGACGCAGCGCCGCCGGACGAATGTTCTCGATGCTCTGCTGGAACTCCTCTTCGCTGAAGCTATCCAGACGCTCAAAGTTCTCTTCGGAGCCGTGCAGGGCAATCAAATCCAGATCGGCACGCAGGGATTCCGGCAGGGATGACCAGTCGGTCAACGCCACGCCGCGCATATAGCCGAAGCACCACTCCTCTACCACGGTATACGTTTCGCCCTCGACGTCGTTCATGCCGAACATCGGTTCAAACTGTTCCGGGTAGTCGCTCAGACGCTCGGCGATATCGTTCATGTGCTTGAAGCAGAGATCGATAAAGCGGTTCATCTCGCGATCGTTCTTCCAGCGCGGAATGTTTTTCTCGCCGCCCCATACCGCCACCAGCCAGCGGTCCGGCTCAACCACCACCGGGCCAGACAGCACCGCGGTCAGCATCCCGTCGAGCTCCGAGACGTCTATAACGGACTCGCCGTCATGACCGTAGGTCATTAAGGTCTCTTCCAGCCACTCCATTTCGGTTTCGTTTAACGGGCCTTCGCTCATGGTAAATCTCCTGCAGAATTGAATTGCGTGCAGGGTAACACAGAAAGCGTGTTGAACTGTCCCCTTCCCCTGCTTATCCCGGGCGCTTTACTGGTGCAAATGCGCCTGAATCGTGACCGTTGCACAACTTATGTGCTTTGTTGTTAATGAGATGTGATCCCCGCTGTAATTTCACTGCGTGGTGCCGGGTGGCTTAAAACGGCGCTCTATACTGAAAATTGTCGAAACACAGGCAATCTGCTGCCGTTCTGGCAACCATTTTGCTTACTGTTGTGCTGAGGGTTATCACCCTCAGGCAATCTCGCCTGTTTCTGCGGTATGTCGTCCGTTTAGTGCATTACGTTTTGAACACGTTTTGGATTGGGTACGCCTCCGGCGTTCGACTACACAGGGTTGTGCCAAAAACCACTCAGAAAAGGTACATAATAATGTCGCTGAAATTGATCAGAAGTCCTCTCTCTATCGTGCTGGCAGGGTGTCTGGTGACGGCGTTTTCCGCCCAGGCTGATATCGTCATTGGCGTGGCGGGTCCCTTCACCGGGCCGAACGCCACCTACGGGGACCAGTACTGGCACGGCGCGACCCAGGCCGCGGAAGACATTAACGCCGCGGGCGGCATTAATGGCGAGAAGATCAAACTGGTGCAGGGCGATGATGCCTGTGAACCGAAACAGGCCGTCTCGGTCGCTAACCGTCTGGTTGACCAGGATAAGGTCAAAGCCGTGGTCGGCCACTTCTGCTCCTCCTCCACCATGCCGGCCTCCGAGGTCTATAACGACGCCGGCGTACTGGCGATCACCCCGGGCTCCACCAACCCGCTCATCACCGAGCGCGGCATGAGCGACATGTTCCGCATGTGCGGTCGTGACGACCAGCAGGGTCAGGTCGCCGCTGATTTCATTATCGATAAGCTGAAAGCCAAACGGGTGGTGATCATTCACGACAAAGACACCTACGGCCAGGGGCTGGCGGATGCCACCAAAGCGGCGCTGGCGAAACGCGACGTTAAGGATGTGATGTACGAAGGCCTGTCGCGGGGCGAAAAAGACTTTAACGCGCTGGTGACTAAAATCGGTGCCCAGAAGCCGGACGTGGTCTTCTTCGGCGGCTGCCATCCGGAGGCGGGCCCGCTGGTGCGCCAGATGCGTGAGCAGGGCGTGCAGGCCAAATTCTTCTCCGGCGACTGTATCGTCAACGAAGAGATGGTTACCGCCGCCGGGGGCGCGCAATACACCAACGGTATCTATATGACCTTCGGTAAAGACCCGCGCCTGATCCCGGAAGGCAAAGCGGTGATCGACAAATTCCGCGCCAGTAAATTCGAGCCGGAAGGCTACACCCTCTACTCCTACGCCTCTATCCAGGCCATTGCTGCGGCCTTTAAAGCTGCGGGCGGTGCCGATCCGGCCAAAGCCAGCGAATGGCTGAAGGCTAATTCGGTGGATACCGTAATGGGCAAAAAATCCTGGGACAGCAAAGGCGACCTGAAAGTCTCCGACTACGTGGTGTACGAGTGGGACGACAAGGGAAAATATAAGGAAGTGCAGTAACGGGACGGAATCACGCTCAACGTCGGTATGGCGACATACCGACGCAGTATAAACATCGGGCCGCGCCCTGAACGGGCGGCCTAAAACACGAGCGCGCGATGATGGAAACTTTCTTTCTGCAGCAGTTAATCAATGGCTTAACGCTGGGGTCGGTCTACGGTTTGATCGCCATCGGCTACACCATGGTCTACGGCATTATCGGCATGATTAACTTCGCCCACGGCGAAGTGTATATGATCTCCGCCTATCTCTGTGCCATCGGCCTGGCGCTCCTCTCCTTCTTCGGGCTGGAATCCTTTCCGCTGCTGATCCTCGGCACGCTGGTGTTCACCATCGTGGTGACGGGGGTCTATGGCTGGACCATCGAGCGGATCGCCTATAAACCGCTGCGTAACTCCACGCGCCTGGCCCCGCTGATCTCCGCCATCGGCATGTCGCTGATCCTGCAAAACTACGCCCAAATCAGCCAGGGGCCGCGCCAGCAGGGGGTCCCCACCATGCTCGACGGGGTGCTGCGTTTTCATATTGGCGAGGGCTTTGTGCAGATCACCTACACCAAAGTCTTTATTCTGATCGCCTCGTTCACCGGGATGCTGCTGCTCACCTGGATAATCAGCAATACCCGGCTCGGGCGGATGTGTCGCGCCGTGCAGCAGGATCGCAAGATGGCGTCGATTCTGGGTATCAATACCGACCGGATCATCTCCCTGGTGTTCGTGATTGGCGCGGCGATGGCCGGGCTGGCAGGAGTGTTGATCACCATGAACTACGGCACCTTTGATTTTTACGCCGGTTTTATCATCGGGATTAAAGCCTTTACCGCCGCCGTTCTCGGGGGGATCGGCTCCCTGCCCGGCGCGATGCTGGGGGGCCTGATCCTCGGCATTGCCGAGGCGCAATTCTCCGGCATGGTGAACTCCGACTATAAGGATGTGTTCTCCTTTGGATTGCTGGTGGTGATCCTGATTTTCCGTCCTCAGGGACTGCTTGGCCGCCCTGTCGTGGCCAAGGTATGAGGGAAAAAAGATGACTGCACAAATCGTTTCGCAACCCGCTTCCCACGAGGTTTTTTCGCTTAAGCGCTGTCTTCTCGACGCCATTTTTGCCGGCATGGTGGCGCTGATCGTTTTTGGTCCCATCGCCGGCGTGGTGCTGGATGGCTACAGCTTTAACTTCGAAGGGCGGCGGCTGGCGTGGATCATTGCCACGGTGATGACGGGCCGTTTCTTACTGAGCGCCTTTTTGACCACCGCGCCGGGCCGACGGGTGATGGCCCGCTTCGACAACGATAACTCGGGGGTCTACGTCCGCCCGCCAGAGTACAAAAGCCGGATGCGCTGGATCCTGCCGCTGATTATCGCCCTGGCGGTCTGTTTTCCGTTCGTCTCCACCAAGTACGTGCTGACGGTGGCAATCCTCGGTCTGATCTACGTCCTGCTCGGCCTCGGGCTGAACATCGTGGTGGGGCTCGCGGGCCTGCTGGACCTCGGCTATGTCGCCTTTTATGCTATCGGCGCCTACGGCCTGGCGCTGGGCTATCAGTATCTGGGGCTCGGCTTCTGGACTATGCTGCCGCTGGCGGCGCTGATGGCCGCTGCGGCCGGGGCTCTGCTCGGCTTCCCGGTGCTGCGCATGCACGGCGACTATCTGGCGATTGTGACTCTCGGCTTCGGGGAGATCATCCGCCTGGTGCTGAACAACTGGCTCACCTTCACCGGCGGGCCGAACGGTATCTCCGCCCCGCCCCCTACCCTGTTCGGGCTGGAGTTTGGCCGTCGGGCGAAAGATGGCGGCGTGCCCTTCCACGAGTTCTTCAACCTGACCTTCAACCCCAATCTGAAGTTCATCTTCATCTACGCCATTCTGCTGCTGGTGGTGCTGCTGGTGCTGTACATCAAGCACCGCCTGACGCGGATGCCGATTGGCCGTGCCTGGGAGGCGCTGCGTGAAGACGAGATTGCCTGCCGCTCCATGGGCCTCAACCATGTGCTGGTCAAACTGTCGGCCTTTACCCTCGGGGCCTCTACCGCGGGCATTGCCGGCGTGTTTTTTGCCACCTATCAGGGGTTTGTTAACCCCACCTCGTTCACCTTCTTTGAGTCGGCCCTGATCCTCGCCATTGTGGTGCTAGGCGGGATGGGCTCCACCCTCGGGGTGGTGCTGGCGGCCTTTGTGCTCACCGTCACCCCCGAACTGCTGCGCACCTTCGCCGAGTACCGCGTGCTGCTGTTCGGCGTCCTGATGGTGGTGATGATGATCTGGCGACCGCGGGGGCTGATTCGCATCAACCGTAGCGGCTTCGCGGTGCGAAAAGGAGTGGCGCCATGAACGGGACCATTTTAAGCGTGGAGCATCTGATGATGCACTTTGGCGGCATCAAGGCGCTTAACGACGTGAATCTTGAGGTGCAGCGCGGCTCTATCACCGCCCTGATCGGGCCGAACGGTGCGGGGAAAACCACGGTGTTCAACTGCCTGACCGGGTTTTATAAAGCCTCCGGCGGCAATATTTTGTTCAATACCCGCAGCAAAACGACCAACGTGATTCAGATCCTCGGGCAGAAATTCCAGCCGGGGGACTGGATCAACCCGGCACAGTTCGGCCAGCGTCTGTTTTATAAAATGTTTGGCGGCACCCATCTGGTCAACCGCGCCGGGCTGGCGCGTACCTTCCAGAACATCCGCCTGTTCCGCGAGATGTCGGTGGTGGAGAACCTGCTGGTGGCGCAGCATATGCAGGTGAACCGCAACCTGCTGGCCGGGGTGTTGAACACCTCCGCCTACCGCCGGGCGGAGAGCGACGCCCTGGACCGGGCCTTTTACTGGCTGGAGGTAGTGGATCTGGTGGACTGCGCCAACCGCCTCGCAGGCGAAATGTCCTACGGCCAGCAGCGGCGGCTCGAGATTGCCCGCGCCATGTGTACCGGGCCGGAAATGATCTGCCTCGATGAACCGGCCGCCGGACTCAACCCGGTGGAGACCCACACGCTGAGTAACATCATCCGTTTCCTGCGCGATCGCCACGACATTACCGTCCTGCTGATCGAACACGATATGGGGATGGTGATGGAGATATCGGATCACATCATCGTCCTCGACCACGGGGATGTGATTGCTCAGGGCAAACCGGAGCAGATCCAGCACGATGAAAAAGTCATTGCCGCCTATCTGGGCACCGATGAAAGCGAGGTCAGCGTATGAGTGAGGCAATGCTGGAGTTTCGTCAGGTGGATGTCTATTACGGGGTGATCCAGGCGCTGAAGCAGGTTTCGTTGCAGGTCAACCCCGGCGAAACCGTGGCGCTGATCGGCGCGAACGGGGCGGGCAAATCGACCCTGCTGATGTCCATTTTCGGACAGCCCAGGGTACGCGACGGGCAAATTCTGTTTTGCGGCGAAGACATCAGCCATAAATCGACCCACTACGTGGCCTCGGGCGGCATCGCCCAAGCCCCGGAAGGACGGCGCATCTTCCCCGATATGACCGTCGAAGAGAACCTGCTGATGGGCACCATCCCCATCGGCAACCAGTATGCGACAGAGGATCTCCAGAGCATGTTTGACCTCTTTCCGCGTCTGAAAGAGCGGCGTAAACAGCGGGCGATGACCATGTCCGGCGGCGAGCAGCAGATGCTGGCTATCGCCCGCGCCTTAATGAGCCGGCCTAAACTGCTACTGCTTGATGAGCCGAGCTTAGGGTTAGCGCCGATAGTGGTGAAGCAGATCTTCCAGACCCTGCGCGAGCTGGCGCGCAACGGGATGACGATATTTCTCGTGGAACAGAACGCGCACCATGCGCTAAAGCTCTCCGATCGTGGATATGTGATGGTCAACGGCCAGATCCGCCTGAGCGGCAGCGGCGAGGAGCTGCTCGGCAATCAGGACGTCAGAAAGGCCTATCTGGGCGGCGTGTAGCCAGGACGATCCCGCCAGTCAGGTCTCCCTGACTGGCGTCACTCGTGGAGATCGTCAGGAAGCTGCGCGTACGCCACTTTCTGCTGCTTAAAGTTGGTCACCGAGGGGGAGCCCACATCCTGCTCCGAGACAAAGGGGTATTTCGGGCTTAACTCTTTGGCCTCGATCCCGGTCCAGACGGAGAAGAAATCGAGAAAATCGTTGGCAGAGCGGCGGGCTTTAATCAGGCGATGCTCTTTGTCGTCACTCGACATGATCATAAAGGGCACCTGATAGTTTTGCTGGAAGGCATCACCATGCCCCATATACTGGCCCCCGGTCAGACGGGATTTATAGGTCAGACCGTGATCGGAGAAATAGACCATCGAGAAGCTGTCGCCGGTATTTTGTAGCTGCTGATAAAGCTGTTTTAACAGGGTGTCGGTCTGGGTGATGCTGTAGATGTAGCAGGAGGTCTCTTTCGACTGTACAAATTCGGTATATTTTCCCTGGGTGCGCTCGCAGGCCTGGGGATGCGAGCCCATTAAATGCAGGACGATCAGCTGCGTTTGGCTATGGCGGGTAGAGAGCACCTGCTGCGTCATCTGCAATAGGGCTTCATCCCGGGGATTATTTTCATCTTCATAATACCCTTTGCGCAAAAACTGCACGTTATTCGCACGCTTCGCAATACTGGCGACAGCGGTATCGTTTTCCCCAATTTGTCCCTGATTGGAGAACCACCAGGTCTGGAATCCGGCGCGGTTTGCCAGCGTGACGAAGTTATTCTGATACTCCGGATTCCCCCCGTTCACCCGGGTCATGGACAGGCCCAGTGAGGTTTGGGTGGAGGCGCTTGAGGAGACAAAATCCGTGAACAACGTGCCGTTAACCGTGCTGGCAAAGGGGGTGTTATTCCACTGCCCGCCAAAAGCCCCCAGGGCATCCCGACGCGCACTTTCACCGATCACCACCACGTAGTTGTGGTAGCGGGGCTTCACCGCCAGCACGGTCCAGTTGTCCTTCATTTTAGCCAGCTCCAGCATGTGTGCTTTTTCCTGCACCACTTCGTGGTTGTTGATCACCACGTCCTTCACGAAGCGGAACACCGGATAGCCCACATCCAGCAGGGTAAAGCTTCCCCAGTGGACCAGGTTTTTCATTGGCGTCATAAAGAAACAGGCGACGCTGAAGGCCAGACAGAGCATATCCACGCGGCGCCACGCCATTTTCGGTGTAATTTTACGCCGCAGCGCTACCCCGCCTAGTGCCAGAATAATTAATGAAACAAGATAGCTGTGCCAGGGGAATATCGTCAGGATCTCAACAGATTCAGTCACGTTGGTGGAGTGTAGCGCCAGCAACGTATTAAAATTCGGCGCGCCATAGGCCTGTTGAAACGGGAAGTACATTGCCGCCAGCAGGCTGCACAGGGCAATAAACCCTTTCTGCACGCGCGGCGCCATCCGCCAGAGAACAAATAATACGCAGCTAAAGGCCACCGAATAGATCAGGCTGAAAGAATACCCAAACGAATAATTAATCAGCACGGACTGGAGAAAATAAAAAGCTGTCCATGGATTAAGCGTAATATCGCGGATCCAGAGGGTATATTTACTCGCGGTTATATTCATATTGACCGTAATCCACAATAAGCCGCAGCAAAATGCTGGCGCCAAGGATCAAAAAAACCGCCGGAAAGGCGATATAGGGATAAAAATGGAGCATTTTAGGGAGAAACTTATCCAAAGATAGAGCGCGGGGGTGGGAAAATCAACGTTTTGTCATCTCATCTTCAGCAAATTGAAGCAATATCATCATAATTTATTAATAATTGTGTGGTAGCGCGTCTTTCTCACAATTTAAGAAAGACGCAAAGGCGATAATATGAATTAAACCATCATCAATTATTATTATTTTTACGGTTTTTCAATGCGGTTCACGGTTGCCGTATAGCCCGTTTTCGCCACCGCCTGTAATAACGTCTCCGTCGGGAATCCCTCCGGGACGATGACGTCGGTTTGCCGCGTCTTCAACGACGCTTTCGCTTTTACCACCCCTTCCGTTTCACGCAGGGCCTGGTTGACCGAAATCACGCACAGCGAGCAGGTCATGCCCTGCACGTCCAGCACCACTTTTTCATTTGCAGCCTGCGCGCACAGCGGCAGTAACAGACTCGCGGTTATCAGCAGTCGTTTCATTCCATCACCTCATAATACCAGGCCACCACCGTGGGGTAGAACAGCACCAGCAACAGTACCGGCAGCGAGAGCCAGAACAGCAGACGCATTTGCCCCAGCGTCATCCGCCCGGTACACCACGGCCGCGTTGAAAAATAGAGCCGCCAGAACACCCGCAGCATCAGTGCTGACGAGAGCAGGATCATCGGCACCCGCAGGAACTCAAGCTGGCTGAGGCCGGCAAAACCGGCGGCCGAGATACCAAACAGCAGATAGAGCAGCGGCCCGACGCAGCACAGCCCGGCGGTGACGGCCGCCGCGGCCGCCGTCAGCAGGGTCAGCCCTGCACCCTTAGCGTTGTTCTGTTGAGACATAGTGGTAAGTGAACACCTTTGGATCGTAAAAATTGAGTGGGTCGCCGTCCACCTCGGCATAAGGGTAGCCAAAGTTATTCACCGCGCCCTGCTCCGTCGCCGGGTACAGCTCGAAATCGCGCCCGTAGTTGAAGCCCACCCAGTTCATCTCCCAGTTACCAAACAGGTACGTATTCACCGCCTGCACATCGGGATCCTGATGGGCTTTTTTCTCCGCCAGACGCATTTTGGTGACGTCCGCCGGATCGCACGGCAGCCAGCCGTATCCCGCCAGATAAAATTCCGCCCGGCAGTGCTGCCCGCCGCTGACGTCGGAGACGCCCGCGCTGTCGGCCTTGCCGAAGGCGCTGGCGGAGTAACGCTCCAGTTTATTGGCCCGGCCCAGGCGGATGCCGAACAGCTCCCGCGCCGGAATCCCGCTGGCCCGCGCCAGGGCGACAAACACCGAGCTGATGTCGGTGCATTTGCCGCTGAGCTTGCCGCTTTGCAGAATGGTGGCCACATCGCCGGTGCCACAGCCAATCACGTCGTTATCGCGCTCCATATGGCTGCTGACCCACTCGTAGATGAGACGCGCTTTCTTCAGCGGATCGGTTTCGCCGGCGGTGATTTTTTGCGCCGTTTCGCGCACCAGGCCATCAACCGGGGTATGGGTTGTCGGCAGCAGGTACGGCTTCACCGCCAGCGGATAGACGATCTGTTCCGGAGCCTGCCAGTGTTTCAGAGCCTCATGTTTCAGCGGCTCCCAGTCTGCCGTTTCGATCTCCAGATCGAGCTGGAGCAGCAGATCGCCGTCGGATTTTGGCCAGGTCGCGAACAGCGTTTTAGCCCCATAGACGTTGTTGGTGGTGATATACGCCTGCTGGTAGTTACCGCTGAACGTCAGGCCGGTCATCTGCTGAAAGGCGGTATCCACCGGTAACGGGATCCAGAGTTTGACTGTCCCGCTGGAGCCCTGCGGCGGTGCCAGTTTATAGGTTTGTGACAGGACAAAACGACGGCGCATCACCGGCGCGGCGAGCGGAGCGCTGTTTTGCGCCACCGTCTGGCTGGCAACGACCGGGCCTACTAAGCCTGCGGCAGAAAGAAGAACGCTGGATTTAAGAAATTGTCGACGCTGCATGGCTATCTGTCCCTTGTAAATGAATGTTCATCACAGCAGACAGGGGCTGGCGCGGAGTGATAGAGATGATTCATCAATAACAGACCTGTTAACTGTGAATGAAAGATTAAGCGCCGTTATTAGGCGGCATTCTGGCGGGGTTGTACAGGCATGAAGGCAAAAAATCGAAAATAACCGCAACAATTGCAGGGCGAGAGATCGGGATTGGCTAAATAGTGTGCGGCCTGCGCGCCCTCACCCCATCCCTCTCCCTGAATGAAGAGGAACCGACCGTACGCTTATTTTATTCGCGAACAAATATTGGCAATGATTATTCTCACCTAATATTAAAAATGAACACGGCTATCTCAACCAACACATCGTCATTATCACTTTAATTTTTTTACCACCCTACAGAGGTATGAGATGAGAAAAATATGCTTAACAAAATTATTGTCTGCGAGTTTGCTCGGGCTGATGGTTTTCTCCACCGCTGCAATGGCAAAAGAAATTGAAGTGGTCAATATCTCAAAAATAGATGGCATGCCCTGGTTTAATCGCATGGGTGAAGGCGTCACGAAAGCGGGCAGCGACCTCGGGATAAAAGCTTCTCAGGTGGGGCCATCCAGTACCGATGCGCCGCAGCAGGTCAAAATCATTGAGGACTTAATTGCTAAAAAAGTCTCCGCGATCGGTATCGTTCCTAATGACGCCGATGTTCTCGAGCCGGTATTCAAAAAGGCGCGTGAGGCGGGCATCGTGGTATTAACCAATGAATCCCCGGGGCAACCCAGCGCCAACTGGGATGTGGAAATTATCGATAACCAGAAATTTGCCGCCGACAACGTTGAAGAGATGGCGAAAGCCATGGGCGGTAAAGGGGGTTATGTCATCTATGTCGGTAGCCTGACCGTGCCGCAGCATAACCTGTGGGCGGATCTTTTCGTGAAATACCAGAAAGAGCATTACCCGGAGATGCATGAAGTCACCAACCGGATGCCGGTGGCTGAAAACATCGATGACGCCCGACGTACTACCATCGATCTGATGAAAGCCCATCCCGACATGAAAGGGATCGTCTCATTTGGCTCTCAGGGCCCTATCGGTGCGGGCCGCGCGGTGAAAGAGAAACGGGCGAAAGGCAAAGTCTTTGTCTACGGTATGATGATCCCATCCCAGGCCGCCTCGCTGATTAAAAGCGGCGATATTGCCATGGGTATCACCTACGATCCGGCTTCTGCCGGTTATGCCATCACCGCTATCGCCGACAAGGTCCTGAAAGGCGAAGAGATTACCCAGGGTCTGGAGATCCCGAACCTCGGTAAAGCGGACGTCGATAGCGAAAAACGGATTATCAAGTTCCACAAAGTCCTGCGCGTCACCAAAGAGAATATCGATAGCCTGTATTAATCGGTTGAACCCGCACGCCCTGTCAGGGCGTGCGGCATGAGCCCCTGAGAGGTAGATATGGCGCCCTTTATTTCACTGGGTAAGATCAGCAAGACTTTCTACGGTGTGAAAGCGCTGGATAACATCAACCTGACGCTGTTACCCGGAGAAGTTCACTGTTTGGCCGGGCAGAACGGCTGCGGTAAATCGACGCTGATTAAAATCATCTCCGGCGTCTATAAACCCGATCCCGGTTTTGAGATCGCCATCGAGGGTAAACCTTACGCTCATCTTTCACCCATCGACTCCGTTAAAGCCGGAATTCAGGTTATCTATCAGGATCTCTCCTTATTCCCCAATTTAACCGTTGCGGAAAATATCGGTATTCACCAGCACCACCACCATCTGCTGGTCAACAAGCGCGAAATCCGCCGTATCGCAGCGCTGACGATGAAGAGTATCGATGCGAAATTAGATCTCGATGCCAACGTGGACTCCCTGCCCATCGCCCAACGCCAGATCGTGGCCATCTGCCGGGCGCTGGCCCAGGAAGCCAGGCTAATTATTATGGATGAACCCACCGCCTCGCTGACCATCCAGGAGGTAAAGGGGCTGCTGCGGGTGATCGGCGACCTGAAGAAAAGAAATATCTGCGTGGTTTTTGTCAGCCACCGGCTGGATGAGGTGCTGGAAATCTCCGACCGTATCAGCGTGCTGAAAAACGGCAGCCTGATCGGCACCTTCCCCGCCAGCGAGATCAATAATAAAAAGCTGGCGTTCCTGATGACCGGCAAAGAGTTCTCTTATGCGGTCCTGCCGCCGATTGAGAAAATTGGCGACGTGGCGCTAAAGGTCAATAACCTCACCAAAGCTCAGCAATATAAAGACATCTCTTTTCAGATCCATCAGGGGGAGATCCTGGCTATCACCGGGCTGTTGGGTGCCGGGCGTACGGAGCTGTGCCTCAGCCTGTTCGGGCTCACGAAGCCCGATTCCGGCGAGATAGTACTGGAGGGCAAGGCGGTCCATTTCGCCAGCAACCGGGATGCGGTGAAAGCCGGAATTGGCTATGTCCCGGAGGACCGGATGAGCACCGGCCTGGTGATGGATCAGTCGATCAATGACAATATTATCTCGACCGTACTGAAGCGGCTAAAAACGCCCTTCAGGCTGTTGGACAGGTCTAAATCGGACCGCATCGTCGCGGAACTCGTCGAGCAGCTGAGCATAAAAATTGGCAGCGTGGATCTGCCCGTTAACACCCTCTCCGGCGGCAATGCCCAGCGCGTGGCGATTGCCAAATGGCTGGCCATCAACACCAAAGTACTGATCCTTGACTCGCCCACCGTCGGCGTCGACATTGCCAATAAAGCCGGGATCTACCAGATCATCTCTGCCCTGTCGCGCAAGGGGATCGCGGTGCTGATGATCACCGATGAGATCGACGAAGCCTTCTTTAACAGCCATCGGATTTTAGTGATGCGCAAGGGCGAGATCGTCGCGGAGATCCTCCCGGAAAAGACCACAGAGGCCGCGCTGGCAGAGGTCGTCAATGGTTAAGAAAATCGGGGTGAAAACCCATGAGCTGTTCCTCGGGCTGACCATTATTTTGATTGGCGGCTATCTGTCGTTTGCCAGCGCCGATTTTATGACCCTCGGCAATATCTACGACCTGATCAACAACTACGCCATGTTAACCATCCTGGCCTGCGGCCTGTTCATCGTCCTGATCTCCGGCGGGATCGATATCTCATTCCCGGCCATGACCATTATCTCCCAGTACGTTATGGTCACCCTGATACAGGGCACCAGCGGCAACTTTGCCCTGGCGTTTGCGCTGTCAGGCGGGCTGGGTTTACTGCTCGGCCTGGTCAACGCCACGCTGGTTAACCGGCTAAAGGTGCCCTCCATCATCATTACCATTTCAACCCTCAATATTTTTTATGGCCTGCTGCTGTACCTGACCAAAGGGGTCTGGCTGTACAGCTATCCGGAGTGGTTTGAACAGGGGGTGATGCTGTTTAAATTCACCGCTGCCGATGGTTACGATTACGGTTTAAGCCTGCCAATCCTTACCCTGCTGGTGGTGGTGGCGTTAACCGGCTTTATCATGAACAAAACCAGCATTGGCCGGATGATTTACGCCATGGGCGGCAACCGCGAAGCGGCCTCCCGGATGGGATTCGGCATCTTTAAAATGCAGCTGTTTGTTTACGGCTATATGGGGCTGATGTCCGGCGTGGCCGGCGTGGTCCAGTCCGCGACCGTCTTAACCGTCGCCCCCGACTCCCTGCTGGGCTATGAGCTGACGGTGCTGGCGGCGGTGGTGTTAGGCGGAACCAGTATTGTCGGCGGGCGCGGAACCTTACTCGGCACCCTGTTGGGGGTGATTTTACTGGCCGTGATACAAAACGGCCTCAATCTGACAGGGGTCTCCTCTTACTGGCATACGGTCGTTACCGGTGTGGTGATCGTCACCAGCATCAGCATGACGGCATGGAGTCAGCGCAAAAGTCAGGGAGCAGTAGCATGAACGCCAGAAAAACCCAGGATCGCGTTGAGATTTACCTGAGTGTGTTAATCGCCGTCGTCGTGATCGCGTTTAGCTTCCTTATTCCCTCTGTCTTCTGGTCGTCAGCCAACTTCCAGTCTGTCGCCTCGCAGATGCCGATCCTCGGGGTACTGGCGTTAGCCATGGCGGTCACCATCCTCACCGGTGGGATCAACCTGTCCATCATCGCCACCATGAACGCCTGTGGGCTGGTGATGGCCTGGGTCGCCACGCATTATCCCCCGACCCTCAGCAGTATGCTGCTGGTGCTGGCGGCCGGACTGGCAATGGCTATCGTGATTGGATCGGTTATTGGATTTTTGGTTGCTGTGGTGCGGGTCTCGCCGATATTAGCCACGCTCGGGATCATGACCCTGCTGAAGGGGATAAATATTCTGATCTCTAAAGGCTCGTCGATCTCGAACTTCCCCGACACCATTCTGGCGATTAACAGCACCAATTTCCTCGGCATCCCGCTGCCGTTACTGGTGTTTCTGGCTGTGGTGGCGGTGCTGTGGGTGATCCTCGAAAAATCCGCCTTTGGGCGCACGATTTACCTCATCGGCTCGAATGAACAGGCAACCCACTACGCCGGGATCAACACCCGTAAGACCCTTATCTGGGTTTATATACTTTCATCGGTATTGTGCGTGATTGCCGCGCTGCTGATGATGTCCAAGCTGAACTCGGCCAAGGCCTCTTACGGTGAGTCTTATCTGCTGGTATCGATTCTGGCGGCGGTGCTGGGCGGGGTAAACCCCGACGGCGGCTTCGGCAAGGTCTTTGGCATGGTGATGGCGCTGATCCTGCTGCAGATGCTGGAGAGTGGTCTGAACATTCTCGGGGTGAGCAGCTATATCACCATGGCCCTGTGGGGCGGCCTGCTGCTGGCGTTTATTTTCCTGAAGGGGGCTAATTTGTCGCGCCTGTTCAGCCGATCCTGATCGTCAGAGGAGGTAATCCGAAGGCGGTCACCCATCGCGAAATGATGTCAGATAAGCCAAATTTCAGGCACAAAAAAACCACCTTTCGGTGGTTTCACGACACTGCTTATTGCTTTGATTATTCTTTGCTTTCCCATGGTAGCCGGAGTGGGACTTGAACCCACACAGCGCGAACGCCGAGGGATTTTAAATCATGCGTGTTATTTAAAATTATCAAATACATACGTCATTTTTTCGCCATTAATCTTTATTTTTTTAAAATGAATAATCAACAAGTTACGATTATCAAAAAGTCACAATGGCGAAGTTTTTAAGAGCTAAAACTTTGCGTAGCTCCTTCCAAAAATTATCTTCTCCGCTTTACGCCACCAGCCTACCCAAGCAAAATCGCCACCGATCCGTTGTAAGATTTATGGTGCGCACCGCTTTTTACACCGGAGAATCATCGTCAGCGTTAGTGCTGTTGATGAAGAACGTCACCCTGCCCATCACCTCGACTTCTGCCGCCTCGGCCCCCTCGATCGCTTCACCATCATCCGTAATTAATGCCCTTCCCCTGAGCTTCGCAAACTGCGTTCGGCCACCTGACAGGATCAGCAGAGTCTGTCCCTGCACCAGCCTGGTGACCGGCTCAATAACCGCAAACCCCGATGATGTTTCAAGGAAGCGAGTGTCGATGCCAACGCCGCAGATGCTCTCCGGGGTGAGTCTGGTCTCTACGTAGTCGCCTGCCGGCGAAGGGAAGCCCATTACAGCACCCTCCCCATGTTACGGAGCATCCAGAGACGGTTCTCGCTGTGGTCAGGCGTCTTGTCGACGAAGAAATCCTGATACCGCTCTATCCAGTCATTGGCGTCGGCCTGGCTGAAATGCCAGTTTCTCGCGCGCAATTCACGGATGAAGTCATCCGTGCGTAACCACTGGTAGCCTTTAGGGTTTTTCTGTATTGCAGCGACAAATGCGCTGTGAATGTCTGATTTGCGGGGCATGATCTGCACTCCTTATACTGTTTTTATATACAGTAGTTTTAAAGGGTGTGCAGATCAAGCTCCATTGCCTGTTTCACAGTCCATCAATTTATTCGGCATACAACCTGTGAGATGGGAGTGCCAGTGGCCGCGGCTGTTACGTCGACACGTAATACCACCTGTGTTGCGTTAAATGAGCTGATGTAAACCGGTGAGAATGTACCTGGCGCCGTAAATGAACCGTGCCGGAGTGTCGCCTGAATCTCTTCGACAGAGGGCGCTCGCCATAACGTGTGAGGGATTGTTACGGTTTTACCGCCTGTTGAAGTTAGATCGATATTGCCAGAGCCGATAAAGTTGTTTGTTTTAACGTCGCCAGCACCATCTTTGAATACAGCCTGCATCGTCATCAGTGATGACTTATTCAGCGCCGGAGTGCCGGTTAATCCTTCTGCAAAATTGTTGCCAGTCCCCACATCGCCTGCGGCAATGAAATTGCCAATCAGCCCGTTCTTCTTGTTACGCCATACGAGCGAGACATTAGAGAACGTCATTGTGCAGTTAAGCTGATCGCAGTTCTCTGTGGTCACCAGTGCAGCTGACGCTAACCCATCACTACCAACGGATCCAATGCCAACCGATTTTAATTGCCCAATCATGATGCTCACGGCATCAGCGATAAACAAATGCCCGCCCTGAGTTGCAGCCTGTAGATTTGCAACCGTTCCCCAGTTTGCGCCGCCGCTGTCAAACACACCATCTGCCCCGACATCCTGCCCGGATGCCCGTCGAATAATGGTGTCAGTTATAACAAGCTTGTTGGAATGGTTGAGTACGAACGGTCTGGTGATCCCTCCCCAGTTGATTTTGTTGGCCTGGCTGAAGTTATTTTTTACCACGCCGTTACAGTTCACGCCAAATTCCACATTCCCCCAGCCACCGGCAGTAATTAGCGTATCAATAGTCAGGCGTGAGTTGTCCTTAACCACAAAACACTTACCAAAACGGGGGGAGTTTAAATTCAGGTAATCAGCCTGCATGGCTTTATTGGCTGCAACAACCACACTGTGAACCGGCTCGCCCGGGAAATGCCGTGATGTTTGTGGTGTGGTGCCAGGGTTGTTTTTATCGCCATTCTCGTTAGTGACGACGGAGCCAATTGGTGTGTCTGATGGCCCTTCGTAAATCCAGTTCTCATCAAAGCTGTTAATGATTTCGAGCTCATCAATACAGGCAGGAATGGACGCCATATCAACAGTATAATTATCGTCAGCCACGCCCACGTGGGCAGTCAACAACCCTACCCCGGCAAAGTTATGAATAATGCAGCGCTTGAGCGTTAAACGGAGACCGTACATTTTAACGCCATATTTCAACGTAGCCGTGCTCTGATTTGCTCCGTTACCGTCAAAGATAAAACCATCAAACCCATAATCCTGCGTGAAATCAGGATCGTCGGCGATAGAATGCGCGCTGTTTGCTCGCAATGCGTCAAACTTATAGCTCTCCACCATGCCTGTGTTCGAGTTATTCGCCAGTTTAATGGTCACAGTTCCGGGTGAGGTTTTACAAAGAACGCCGCGACGCGGAACTATAGGCACACTTATCAAGTAAACACCCGGAGTCCTGAATAATAACTCACCCCCACCTCTGAGAGATAAGTCCGTTATCGCCTTATTAATTAAAAGCACATTATCTTTACTTCCGGGTGCAATGCCCCACCCTCGGACATCTCCCTCATCCCGCCAGCGGGCAATTTGTAATTCAGGATATTTTCCGACACCATCCGGATCGGAAAGTTGGGTCCGCAATGCTGCATCACCAACCCCAACCCATTTGCCTGGCCCGACCCCCCCCGCACTTTCCGGGGTAGAGCCAGGCGGAACGACTTTGGGCTGTGACCAGTCTCCATCCCAGCGGTAGTATTCGCCATTGCTCTCGAGCTGCAGAACAGTGTTAGGAGTGAGGAGGGTATAACCCTGCTCAAAAGATTTCGCCGTGATATAGCCATAATTAAGCATCGATTGCATTGCGAGAGATTCGATACCATACCAAGTCAGGCGATTTTTCCCAAAGCGATCCTGCCATATGGCAGCAGTAATGGTGTTAACTGCTGTGTCAAAGTTCTGCGAGTTATCAAATAGATCGTAAGGACTGGAAGAACCCAATGGGTTTTTCGTGAAATAGGTTGTCATGCTCGCTCCGGGCATAAAAAAACCCGCCAAAGCGGGTAATTAAATTTTTGAGTTTTACGCGACATCTCCAGGATAAATGGCGTCATCGTATTGATATTTACCGGGATGGTACTGAATGGCTGTTACGCTACTGGTCCCGTCGCTACCCGGGGAAATTTCCCCAACCAGTGCTTCATATCCCACGCGGGAAGATGAGCAGAACAACAGGCGCGGCGGCTCAATATACGGGCTGTCCATATCCCACTCCTCCGGCGTCAGCGCGGCACTGTAAGGAATGCGCAGAGAGTAATCATCAATGCGCGCAGGAACCAACAGCGCCGATGCCCGGCCGTCCTGGTGTCGGACCACCACTCTTGGGTTTGGAAAGCTCCAGTCCGGCGGTTCGCTTAGCGTTAGCGTGATCGCTGTGCTGTCCCAGCTCATCTCAGTGATAAGGCAGCTAAGGGTCTGGCTGCCAGGAACGTCGTCAGCAAGAATGATGCGGTCCATAAACTGATAGCAAAGCGCATCCATTTCAGTGGTTGTAGTGTGCTGCAGGCGCTGCAGGCGGTAACCCAGCAGGCGGCGCATGCCTATACGGTACGCCCGGTCCTTATCCACCACACCCTCCAGTTTGTATTCCTCCACCTTCACTGGTGTAGGGTTCCCAGGCAACCGGCACTGAACAGTTTCTTCAGCCCATGTCGTGCCATTGATATAGGTGACATCGACCCCGTCGTAATCATCCTGACTCGGTGCCTTAAACGCGGTCTGCAGTTCTTCGGTAGTTTCCTGTGGGGTGATCATCCCCGTCCAGTTTTTCACCCCTTCACGCCCGGCGGACACCAGGCCATCTGACAGCATGAAGTAGCCCATCCCCGCCCCGGCGATGATCTTCAGCACTTCCAGTGCTGATTTACTGTCACCGGTTGCCCAGTCGAACGTCTCACCGCGGGGCGTCCAGTAGTTCTGCTCCAGCGTATCGATCGCTGTATGGTCAATCTGTTCAGGCTTAAAGCCGAGTGATTCGAGAACGTGGTACAGCGCCCCGCTGATCGTGCGTGAGGCATGCCCGTCATAAAGTCGGGTGGGAGTGACGTTTATACGCCGGTCTGACTGCGCAGCCAGGCGGTTAACCGGCTGCGTGACATAGTCCGGCCAGACGCGGTACCGTCCGAAGATTTCCCGTACCGGGTCGCCGAGTTTTGCCATGTTGGCTTTCGCCGGGTTGAGCTCAAGCTGGTCACCACTGCCGGGCTGACTGGCTGCCCCCGTCTGCATGGTGCTCATCATGTAAATCGAGTACGCTGCCGACGCGACGGCCACGCTGACGGCCACCCACAGCGCGATTTCCGCACCGGTACCGTACGGCACCGGATACATCCTTACATCGCTGTCGGGGCGAATGGCATACAACACCCACTCAGCCGGCGGCACCGGAACGCCGTCGATTTCAACCGCAACCGGGTGCTGCTGATACGGCGTCCAGCCCTCAACGTTCTTTGCAAACCAGGCGCTTAGCGTCAGGGTTTCATGATGGTGGGTTTCCAGCGGTTCGCCGGGCAACCGGGACGGATAGATTCGGATCGTCACTGATAGTACTCCACGCGAATAAACCGACGCGTAAACCGCGCCAGCGGCAGGAAGGTCACGTTAGTGCGGGGATTACACTCGGCGGCATGCAGCACACCGTCAATCTCCACGACGATGGCGACATGCGTCACCACTGAGCCGGAATAGCAGGCAATTCCCGCTCCCGGCGCAGGCGCGCAACGCTGCAGATCAGCCATCAGCCCGCGCGCCTCCCGGTCTAGACCGTTATCATCTTTTGTAATCCCGGCAAACTCAGGCCATGGAGCCAGTGCCAGATCTCGTCGTATTTCGTTAACGATGCCAAAGCAGTCGAGTGAGGGGAAAGCGCGGCCGCCCTTCTGCCACTCGACAGAACGGTATTTATCAGGATTAAACATGATGATTTCCTACTGGAGGTAACGAAGGCCTGGGAAGTCTGTCAGTGTGTATCGATAACGTGGCCACGACGTATCGAGAATGTTCATGTAACCGGCGGTGATCTGCACCTCCGTTGCTGTCCAGGAACCTTCTTTAATCGCGAGGGTGAACGGGGGGGCTGCGGGTGCTGACAGATCGGTGGAGACGTACCGGCGGAAAGTTAATGAGGCAGTGGAAAGATTGTCCAGTGCGTTGCGAATTGCGGTCGATACCACGCCATCGATATTGCTGATGGCGAATTTTAGATCCTGCGTGCCGTCGGAATTGCGCGCCGGCAATGCCACGTCGATTGCCGATCCGGTAAATGTCGCCTTACCGCCTGTTTCAAGCGTAACGGTAATATCGTCCCAGCCGCGGGTCAGCCAGTAGCTCTGACCGCCAACGGTGATCTGCAGCGTGTCCAGAATCACCTCATCGCCGCCGGATGCGTAAAGCCGGTTGAGAACTGCACTGGTCATGCTTCGGGCCACTCCTTATTCAGGGCTAGATCGATAATGTCAGAACCAGCCACCAGCTCGGGAAATAATCCCCAGCCAGGCGGTAGCAGCGGTCGCTCCCATAATTCAAGCTGAGCGCTGTAGCGCCAGTATTTCGGTGAAACTAACGTTGGGCCTTCATAGATATCAGTGAACCGACATTTAAAGGTTTGCTGGCAACCGAGTGGTGTTTGCAAATTCATCAAAAACCACGCGGCACCATCGGTGAGTACATCCCTGTACCATGATTCAAATAGCTGTGCCTGATTATCCTTTGGAAAAATCCAGTTCACAGTGGCGATCGTAGGAGTTGACGTATATTTCCTACGCTGCCGCGCGCGGCCTGATGTTGTTGCCGTTCTCTGTAGTGGACTGACAGGCTTAAATCCATATCCGTCCTGGAGTGGCATCGGCAGATAACCATGTGGGTACGATGCTAAGTCAGCCATTATCCTCGCCTCCTGTTCGGGTAAACGGACTGCAGGGCTCTGCCAAAATCGTTGTCGGGTTTAACAACCTGAGCGGCCATTTCTTTGCGAATCGAAACCACCAGTTGACGGTTTCGCTGGTCGATTGCCTCAAGCGTTGCATCATCAGGTTTTCCGGTAAATGAGTTCTGAATATTGAAAGTGCCACCGGCGTTGGCCTGCCGTGACTGTTGCACCCTCTCAAGGGTTGCATCGAGCTTGGCCGAAGTGCTGGCGGTAACCACTCGCTCTCCTTTTTGCAGCAGCCAGGTTCCTGTTTCCGGAACCCGGTCAATTCCATCGTGCGCCATCCCAGCGAGTGACTGACCTGCTATCAACGCCACTGACGCATAACCAACGGCGCGGATTGCTGTGGCCGCAGGGATCCCCATAATGAGCCCGCCTTCCGCCATAGCCTTGGTTGCTGCAAGTTCAGTGTTGATCACTGCCTGCGCCATTGCTGCCGCCTTACTGGCAATAAACAGTGTCTTATAGGCAAGGCTACCTTCCTGTCCGATATATGGGCCACTGAGCACCTCGACGCGGGAGGAAGCATGTACCTCAGGCCTGAAACGCATCCAGACGCGGATCGTTGCCTGAGCCATCTCCGCCCCACCTGACATTTGCTCTCTGCCGCTGATCCCTTTCACCTCTGCCGGAACCGGATCGCCACCACTCCATGACTCCACTGGCTGACCAGATGAATCCCGGGAGGTTGTGAAGTTCAGGATTCTAACTCTGTGCCTGAATCGTCCAGGTTCCATCAGGAGCCCTCCTCAGGTTCCGCTTTTCCGCGCCAGTTGCGATGAATAAACATCATTCGCTCAGCAGCAGCATTTTCGTAAAGCTGAACCTCGCTTTGTGCGGTCCGGTGTTCGAACATGTCAGCAAATACCAGGAGCACGGCTCCCTTAACCGCTGCCGGAATATCACCTGGCACCTTCCATGCTGGCTCGTCACACCATCGATAGCAGTAGTCAAAGGCTGCCTGGGCGTAAAGCGTGATCAGCTCGTCCCTGTCATCTTCTTCAAACTCTATCTGCTGCTTAAACAGGTTGAGGCCGATTACCTGCAGAACATCTATCGCCATACGTTAAAAGGGCGGATTACCCCGCCCTCCCCCATCATGAGCCAGAAGAGAAAGTGCCCTTGATGATTGCTGTCGGGCGATAGTGAGCCAGCGCCAGGCGTTCTTCACACAGGATGGTCAGCATGTTTTTCACGAAGTTGTCGCGGTCTTCGCGGCTGACTTCCACGGTAGCATCCATGCGATCCCAGACCTGAGACGCCATGTCGAAACCGCCGACGGTGAAGGTGCCGGCTGCCTGGGCCTTAGTCGGAACGACCGGGAGGCCCCACATGATGTTGCTGGTGAATGCCTGTGGGCCACCGAAGAGATAACGACCTTCGTTGTCCTTCAGCAGCGCGATGTTGTGCCAGTCGCGCGGGTTCAGGACGATGCCGGAGGCGCTGAACTCGGACTCAGTCACCTGATAAATAGCGTGAGCGATGATATCCGCGCGGGTATCGCCGGTGACATTCAATGCGGTGTCGTAGGCGGTTGCCACTTTGTTCAGGCCTTCCAGGTTATCCCCGCTGCCGTCACCGTTCAGCAGCTGGCCTTCTTCCTTCAGCGCCAGGCCGTACATGAGTCGGTTGTTGACGTAGGACTGCAGCATTGGCGCGTCGTCCATAACCTGACGGGATGCCTGTACCCAGTGAGCGATGGTCTTCACGTTCGCGGTCTGCTTGCTGAAGGTGATATCCGATTCAGGCTTCAGCGCCTTCTCAGCCACCACGTCGGCGTTATTGGTAAACACCTCTTCACGCACGTATTCCAGAGAGTTGCTGGAAATTCGGCCCTGCGCCAGCAGGTCACGAATGGTCAGGCGACGCACGCCGGGCATGATGATTCCCGGAACCTGCATCGGCTGGATCAGGCTGCCCGCTGAAGCTGAATCACTGCCGAGGGATTTGTTGAAGGTCTTCGCATCGAAACTACCTTTGCTGCCATTCCAGGACTTCTGCAACTCTTCAGCTGCACGCTCAGAGAAGGATTTCTTCTCACCTGGATTTTCGGCGCCGGAAGCCAGTTTCTGTTCCAGGTCGAAAAGACGGGTGCCGGATTTACTCAGCTCTTCCTGTACTTTCGCCAGGTCGGACTGCAGCTGTTTGGACACCATGCCGGTGCTTTCGATTTCTGCCTTCTGGGCATCGAAAAGCTGAGTCATTTTCAGCTGGGACTCTTCGATGGCTTTTTGAATTTGAGCGAGTTCAGACATAATTATTTTCCTAAATTAGAAGGGAAGGATTTGATGCTCTCAAGCAGAGCGTTGATTTGTGCTTCGTTTCCGTCGCCCTCGGACTCGCTCCGAATCGCTGACTTAAACCGGGCTATTAACCCAACTGCCTGTGATTTGGTGAGCCCGACTGAATCCCTCAGCCAGTTCTCCACATCACGAATGGTTTCGATGCCATCGACACTTTTCATGGCTGCAATGCCAGCCTGTTCGTTGGCCGGGAAGGTGCAGACGCTGATTTCGCGCAGCGCCTGGATATTCTTAAAAATGCGACCGGTGGGAATGATGGTGTAATCGTCTTTAGCAACCGAAAAACCAACCGACATCCCCTCAACCGTACCGTGCTGCATTGCCGCCTTAAGGTCAGTAGCGCCACTGTGCCCTGGCGTCAGTTGACCGCGCACATAGAGGCCTTTTTCGTCCTCGGCGAGGCTGTCCCACTTTCCAACCGGCAATTCCCATGTTTTGTGGTTGAAGAACATCGCCACTTTTCTGGTCTGGTTGGTCAGGGCGTTTTTGAAAGCGCCGGGCAGGATGATGTCGCCGTCGGAGTCGGTATTATTGAAAACAGAAGCGTATCCTTCGAAAACGCCCTGCTTCCCGTCACCGGTGAACTTGATTTCTGTCTCGTCGAAAGACAGCGTTTTTACAATCTCAGGCATCTCGGCCCCCATAAAAATTAAGCCCCGTCATTGCGGGGCTCTTTGTTGGTTCCTAAATCGGTGATCGGCACGTATTGCGACTGCCGCATTGCCACATCGCCGCCAGGTAGCGGCGGGAGGTTATCCGTTCGCCGCATCTCGTTGATCGTGCGAAGCCCTGCCTCTCCCATCGCCTTCATGAATGCAGCGCGGGAAGCAGAATCACCTCTCAACAGACCATCAAGATTGTGTTCAGCGTGAATGCGGCCAACGTCCTTCGCCGGGATCAGCCATCTCTGAATGCTGTTTTCCCAGCGCGAGATATAGGGCTGCAGGGTGTACTGCAGGAAGCCGAGATTCTGCTGCTCGATGCCCGATCCCCAGCTCGTTGACTTCTCAACGTCGCCAACAAGGTGAGGCGGTACGCCAAAGAATCGGGCCAGTTCGCTAACCTGGAATTTTCGGGACGCCATCATTTCGGCATCCTGAGGTGTCACGCCAATTGCCGAAGTAGAAAAGCCCGCTTCCAGAATCCAGAGGCGTTTTTTTACCGGGCCGCCGGCGATCTCTTTGAAGTTCTCTTCAACCTGAGAACGCTGCTGCTCAGTTAGCACCTTTTCGCCGGTAGAGAGGATTTGGGGCGATTTAGCGCCGTTCGCAAAGAAATCTCGCTGCTGATCTTCCATCGCCACCGCCACGCCTGCCGATTTACAGGCAAACGCGATGGGTGAGAGGCCGACCAGCCCGGTAAATCCGAAGCCTTTAAGGTGAAAAATGTCTTTCTGGGAAAAGTCCGCGTACTCGCTATCACGCTGATAGCGATAAACCACTTTTTTACCAACCAGCTTCACATCCATATTGGCGGACTGAAGCGGTATCAGGCTGATCACGTCACCCGCGCTGTTACGATCCACCAGCGCATATGCATTCCCGTAGAAACAAAGTTGCATCGTCATGGCCTCCCTGAACTCCTGGGCGGTCATGTACTGATTGGGGGAGTAGCGCAACAGACGAGCCAGCGGATTGCTCAAACCGACTTTTTTTCGGTTGTCGCTCGGGTCAGTCTCGAAGACATCCAGCGGAAGGCACGCAGTGAGTGTCGAAATCAGACTCACGCAGCGCCATACCGTCGATATTTGCAGTATCCGTTCATCGTTAATGGATGAATCGCCCAGGTGACCGTGGGCCGAAACTGGCCCCGTTTGAGAGCCCTGATTTGGGGTGACTAAACGCCCGCCGACAAACCAGGACTGCAGCCTTGCCCACCAGCCATTATTGGTTCGCAGGTCAATCGTGTATTTAGGTTCTTCCATCACATGCTCAGCGGTCGAAAAATGAAGTCCTCGAAGTCACCACCCTGTTCGGTAACTTCCCCATTGGCGGCACCAACGGACATTGTCATTGCGACCATGCCATCAATACGACCCGTTGCTTTTGATTTATCGAGTTTGCGGTTGCCGGCAGCATCTTTCACGATCACCGCATTCACGGCGCACATCGTTAAAACCGGGTGCATGCCATGCCTCACCCGCCCGTTAAGCATCAGCGATTCGAGGGTGTCCACTGCCGGGCCCATATCCTTAAAGCCCTGGCCGAACTCAACCAGAGGGAGGCTCAGCCCGATGGTGTCCGCCTCTTTCCTGAACTGGTCAATGCGCCAGCGGTCAAAGGCCATCGAGGTAATATCGAAATCACCGATAATTGCGGCGATATCAGCGACGACGAATGAATAATCGACAGACGCGCCGGGCGTCGTGCGTAAAATGCCTTCTCTGACCCAGACGTCATACGGCGCACGGTCTGTTTTAGTTCGTTCCTCAAGGGTCTTTTCGGGTGTCCAGAAGAAGGGGAAAACATCCCAGACACCATCTTCTGCCTCACCAGCAATGACCAGCGCCGTTAAATCGTTCCTGGCTGACAGATCCAGCCCGGCATACCATTTCCGTGCCGTGTTCTGCGGTATGCCGCCGCACAGCTCCCATACACTGCGGGATATGAACGGCGATACTGTAGACACGCGCTGGTTCAGGTTCAGGTTGCGGAAGGTGTTCTCGAAACTGGGCATGCGCCCCGCTTTTTCCGCCTGGCGCGCCATGTCTTTTTCAGACCTGAACGTACCAAGCGCCGGGTTAGCGGCAAGCCAGGATTCACGTTTACTGATATCCGCCTCTTTGGGGGCCTCGTAAACGTGACAGACGATGTGCGGATCTTTCGATTTAACTGCGTCATCTATCCAGATGCTCAGCAGGTCAGCATCGTTCGCCGCCTGGGTGCTGATAACAATCAGCAGCGGGCTTTCATGTGCGCCCTGAGCCGTGGTTATCGCGTCGATAAAATCATCCTGCGGCCCCCTTACCTGCCCGGTTTCATCCAGAATCGCAAGAATGGGAGAAAGGCCGTGTGTGGTTTTACCCTCAGCAGATAAAGCTTTGTACTCAACGTTACACGGCAACCCGATCAGCTTTTTGCCGCTGGGCGTGATGTGAACCAGCTCCTGCAGCTTCGGATTGAGGTTAACCATCTTCACTGCCAGGTTAAAAACAATGGCCGCCTGCTCCCGACTGAGGGCGCCGCTGACGATCTGCGTGTTCTGTACCGCTTCGGGTCCCACAAGATGCGCCAGCAGGATCCCGGCAATCAGCCCTGTTTTACCGTTTTTACGCGCGATGCTGAGGATCGCCATGTCCGTACCGGCCGGGTTGTCGTAAATCGACAGGATGAATGTTTTCTGAAAAGGGTCGAGCCGCATTGGCTGCCCGATTAGCTTGCCTTCAGGCACGATGCAAAAGCGCTCAATGAACGCTATTACGCGCTCACCTCGCGTCATAGTCTCTTATCCGTGTTTGGGAAAAGCGATCAGGTTGTCATCCTGGTCCTGATGCTCTGCTCGCGTGTCCCGGGCAGCGCGATCATTCTGGTTGCGTTTCTTCTGGTCGCGGCTTTCGCCGTTGGTTGCGTGGGAATGGATCTGGAGGTCACGTCGCTGTGCCAGGATGGTTCGCTGCAATTCTGGAATTTGCTTCCGCAGGTCTTTAATCAGGGCCTCGTTTCTGCCTTCACCGCGCACGCGCTCTTCTTTGCGCAAATCTCTGCGTAAAACGGTGATATAGAGCTGGTTATTTGCCAGTTCTACAGCGGCCAGAAGGTCGGCGGGTGTCCAGCTGTCCAGGGCTTTCGATCTGATATTGTCATGCCAGAATGGTTCGGCTTTTTTCTCCAAACCTGCATGGGACGGCGGATCGATGGTGTCCACTGCTGCATTATTCATGGCCTGAATCGCCGCCGCCGAACTGTCGGAGCGGGTTCGTTTATCTGCCATATGTCAACACCTTAAAACGGAAAAAATCGGGTTAGCGTTAAAATCAAACTTTGGCGGCGGTCATTTGGGGCAAAGGATTTGAAGATTTGATCCCCCCCCTACCCCTGATGCGATTCATTCTCATTTGATATAGTTGCAAATGAAATGATTTTACTTGTTCACATGTTCGAGGCCATCACATTGCAGCTCGGCACCAACCAGACCCAGTGCAATCACCGCCTCACCATCAGGGTAATCGGTCAGTAGCTGGCGAATAGCATTCTCAGCCTGTTTAACTTTCGCCTGGGTTTCTTCAGGCAGTGAGGCAATCAGGCCCTTAAACATCAGAATGGTTTGCTGGTCTTGTGTCATTACGTGCTCCAGTGAGACGCAGGATCGAGTGGGTAGCCGTTGGCATCACAGCCGATGACGGTGCCGCTCTTCTCCATTCTCTGCTTAGTTGAGTCGTGGTGGGCTTTGCACAGTGGCTGCCAGTTCTCTTTACTCCAGAACAGGTGCTGTGCCTTCGAGATGGCCAGCGGGTTACCCGACTTAAGCGCATCTTTAAGTTTGTGCGGTTCGATATGGTCAACCACCGTGGCCGCCGTTATGCGCCCCTGCTGCTCGCACATCACGCATAAGGGATGGAGTTGCAGGAAACGCAGGCGGGCTTTATCCCATCGACTGCCATATACGCGGGGCTCTTTACTCATGCCAGCCTCCATGCTCGGCGGCGTTCTGTCCTCGGCTCGTTGTCCGGGTGACGCTCAACTGTCGGCATATCAGCGTGATCCACCAGCGAGTAACAAGGGTAAATTACCCGGCCACCGAAAGCCTCACCGACGGCGTAATCAGCTGCCAGAGTTTTATTCCATGCACCAAGCATGCTCGCTAACCTGTCCGGAGGTGGACTATAGCAGACACCGTGAATCAACTTACTCATCACGATGTGATCACCACAGACGCGATCAGCATTCACCAGCATTCCGGCTATTTCTTTTTGATACTGCGGCGGTCGGCCGGTACCCAGATAAAAGCTCAGCATGTCGTCAGGGAAACGGGCCAGCCAGTCAGCCACCTTGTCAGCGAACCCGTGCACGGGTAGAGCATCGTCTTCCAGCACCACTACCCGACAGGATTGTTCGGCGGCCCATTCAAGCGCGCGCCGGTGATTCCAGTTCGCTCCGTGGTCACCATCATCAATCAGCAGGTGAGCACCTAGTATTGCAGAAAGCCAATGCGCGTTCCCTAAGCGTGAGTGGTGGCCGACCACCACATACTTGATACCTTCAGCCACCAGCTAATCTCCAATAAAAAAGCCGCGCGATGGCGGCTACTGTCTGAATATCAGGGTGTTACTTCGCTTTAACCCTGGTTAAGGTAAGCATTCAGCCCGTCAGTGGTGGGACACTGGCGAACCCATACTCAGAGGTATGGCTGATAGCCTCTGCTAAGGAAACCAAGTGGAAAAAGATAAAGCTCACGTAACAACAGAAACTGTGCATTACCGACTACAGTCTCTTGAAGCGGCTATTTCTTATGCTATTGCTTCAATTTCCCTTCAGATGCCAGCGGTTAAGTCAGATGTAGTCGATGCACTGAAGAGAGATGCATTAAATAATGGTGATTTACCAGCTGCACAGAAAGCTTTGAATGACCTTGCTAACCAGATCGACGCGATCAAGGTTTATCCGAAGAATTCATCTCATCACTAATTGTTGCGCTTTTGACAATACCCAAATTCAATGAATACTCCGCGGCCTGTTCCTGGGCCGCTTCTACAAGCTTAGCGATAACACTCTCAGCATGGCTTACCGCACGCAGCTTGTAACCTTCCAAGGTGAAATCTGGCGTGATGTCTTCACGATAAGGCACCATCAACAGTGCCTTCTTTTCGAGCTGTACTTTGACGTCCCCACCGATAAATTCAGTAGTTCTGCAGTTCAGCCCCTCTTCCGCAGCATAGCCACCAATGTTTAAGCTAAACGATTTATGAGTAGGAAACTCAACCTCATACGAAATCATAAGTCCTCCAGTTATTTATGCTTCCACCAGGCACTTTCTTTGCCGTAGCCATCAGTTTTGAAAACGGTGTGAACCTTAGGGCCTGTGACGATTCGATCACCGAATGACTTTGCAGCCATCCCGAAAGCACCCATGTCCACCAGCGTTGAGGGTGCTGACTCCATCTTCCAGAAGCGGTGGCTTTCAATCAGGTAATGCTGACGGATGATCCGGTGGGCGAACTCCATTACATCTTCACGGCTGCCACCAATCAGGCCAGCATTAAGCAGTTGATCGTTACGATACTTTTCGAGGAACTCGCTATAGGCTTTGCCGTGGTGATTGGCCTTCATCCACTCTTCGGCATACGTCTTGTGCTCGGAGCCAACGTAGATTTTACCTGCTTCCATTTCTGCCCAAGGTTCACGAAGCATCTCAACATCAGTACCGTCGGTACACCAGACGAAGCGATATTCAGGATGAGCTCTCAAGTACTGATAGATATGCAGCCAGCGAGCAAAGTATGGGCTCATGTTCAATGGAGGAACCGACTGCAGGGTTACACCTTCCGGCGCAGTAGTAAGCTCGTCTGCCAGCACCACAGCCTTAGCACCACTAATGGAACTGGCCCACGCCTGCAATAAGGCTGCATCGGCTGGCATCTTAACGTTGCGTTGCGGATCGGGCTGGTTTGTCAGGAGAGACGTGATAACAACATCATGCTGCTGTCGATAAGGTACATATGCTGTATAGCCACTATCCCGGCGGCCGCTGTAGATTATTGCATTTGCCTTCGCCAGACTCTCGCGTTCAGGCCGCGGTATTGAGCGCGTGCCCTCTTCATGCTCATCCATCGAATGAATCAGCTTTTCAGAGCCAGCAATATCAGCGAACGCCCAGGTCGATAACCCGGCGTTGTGAATGCGGAGGGCTAGATCTGGATGTTCATACATTCCGCGACCGTACACTTTATCAAAACCGCCTACCTTCTCTATCGCGCTGCGGTGGAAGTAGAGCATCACGCCGCGCTGACCGGTGTAAGCGATGTGCTTATCATCCCGATACAGCACAGCCATATCGTTCAGCTTATTGCGGCCAGCCAGATCGAGGAACTGGTAAGCCAGGTGCGGTTCTGGTGATTGGATGTAGGGCAGATGCCAGTTATCGGCAATCGGCCAGGCATCATCATCCCACAGGAAGAGATGCTCACATCCTGCATCCATAAGCGCGGTCAGGCTGGCGTTCTTCGAGGCGACAATGCCGAGCGATGATTCATGGCGAATCAGCTGCACGTTGTCAGGTACTACTGCTGCAGGTTTTGAGCCATCGTCGATCATCACCAGCAATGCACCAGCAGGCAGATGCTTCATGTGCTGCTCGAAAGATCGCTTAACAACTTCTGGTCGATTATGCGTTGTTATGGCGATGCCGATTCTTGGCTGATTGGCATCAGAGGGAACATAAGTTGTACCATCAATAATAACTTCCATAGTGACCTATAACCATGTCAGAGATTGTCGTAAACTAATCTTTCCCACACATTTGAAAAGGAATTAGTCATGGCTTTCAGCACCAAATGCCCTAAATGCGAATCGACCAGTTTTGAACTGGACATGAAAACCAAAGTATCAGGAAGTACTCACCAGTTTTACTTTGTACGTTGCTCAGGCTGTGGATGTGCTATATCAGCCATGAACTACAGGGAACATTTGTTAATTGATGAAATGGCGAAAAAAATGGGGATCAGATAGAAGGCAAATACGCAATCTTCACTCAGAAAATTGACCTCATTATCCCCTAGAGAGGATACTTATGTTTTAACCCTTTTAGGGGATAGCCATTATCAAGCCCACCAGCAGATGGGCTTTGTAATGGCTTAACAATCAGAGTCAGGGCGCGCTACAGCACGACAGGCCCACATACAGGCTTCCTGCATTTTGGTGCGAGCAATGGACAGGCAGCGCAGTGCGTCATTGCACTGGTCTTTAACTGGTCGCCGTATTTCGCTTCAAATGCCACAGGGCCAGCGTGCAACTCGTCGTGATGCTCTCTGCACAGAGGTATCACAAACAGGTCATGCGCCTTTGTACCCATTCCACCCTGCCCGTGGCCAATCAGGTGGTGGGGATCGTCTGCCGGGTTGTTACAGCACATACACTGCTGGGACTTAACCCAACGGGTGTACTTCTCATTTTCCCAGCGGCGGCGCTTGGGTTTCAGCATGAAAGATTCCGGGGTATCTGGATCAACCTTCACGGCCACTATCTTTTTTGCTTTCTCCTGCAGCAGTTCAACCGCTGGTAACGATGGAGTAATGTCACTTTCGCGCATTACTGATTGCATAGGTTCTGGCTGTAGCCTAAGAGCCTTAATGGCCATGCTTTCCGGGATAACATCTGCCAGGCCGTTCTTCACCAGCCACCAGCAGAACTCCGGCAGCGTAAGCACGTGGTCCTCACTGAAGCCAAGTTGACCGCTTACGGTCTTCAACAGCCAGGATACCAGGTTTTTACGGGCAATGCCTGCCAGCCTTTCAGTGGATTGATCACGCAACTGGTTATCACATCCCCAGCAAAGGAGGATGCTGCCGGGTTCGTGCCGCATGATGGTGAATTCGTCCGCGTGCCAGTCGTTATGAGGCCACTGACACTCAAGTTTTTTCATCAGCCAGGCATCAAGAACAGACAGGCCACCAGCGCGCTGGATCACCCTGGGGTTTTCGAAAACTGCCTGTAAGCTGGAATCCTCGGCCAGGGGCTGATGAGATTGTGGTAAGACTCCAGACGGCATATCTGCCAGCTGTTCGCCGGGAGTTTCGATCACAACGCGTCCCTGACGGAACAGCCACATCAACTCGGTTCCGGGCCGGAAGAGCACAACCCCGGCGATAGGTGCAATCTCAGGTGTAAGTAAAGCTCTCACGCCATCTGCCCCTTAGCGATATGCTCCGCCCAGAGGCCACCTACCCATCGCACACCCTTCGCCGTAAAGCGTGCCTGGCTAAACGCGTAGTTCGATGCATTGGTGGTGCCGGTCGCGGGTGGTGAAGTTGAAATCATGCAGCCGGCAGACAGTGCGTTGAACAGAGTCGATGCTGTAATCTGCGAAAGCATCTGCAATCTCACGACTGGTTAAGCCGGGGTTATCGGCAATAAACATTTCGAGTGTTTTCATCAGGCTCATGATTTTTATCCCCTGAAACCATGCGGAATTTTGCCGTAGTCGGTGTTTTTGAAGCTGGATTTGAATATTCCATCTTCGCGGGCCCATTCACCGTTAACGCGTTCTGGACGACCAGCTTTGTCCCAACTGTTTGCCGACTTCAGGTAGCCTGGGAACTTGGACGGCTGGAACAGCGTCTGTGGACGCAGATAGTCGGACATTTTCAGATCGTCACCCCACTTGGCGTTGCAGTAGTCCACCACCAGAGACAGCTCTTCTACCGTGAAACCTTCGCCAATTCGGGCACGGATGTTTTGCAGCGAGGTGGTTGAAACCTGATAACGGGAGTTGGTGACCTGGTTCAGGTGAACCAAAACCTGTTTCGCCTGATCGGTGATCAACACATCACGGTCGGGTTGCGACGCAACCGGACAAGAAGGGGTTTTATTCTCTGTAGTACTCTCTGTTGTATTCTCTGTAAGAACATCAGTGCATTTTGACCTGATGACAGCGGTTCGTTTTGACCCGATGGATCGTTTCACACTGACCTGTTCCATCGGTTCATTTTGACCTAATGGACGAGCGCATTTTGAACTCCTGGATTTAGTCACTTTGACCTCGTCTAAAAGCTCGCTTTCGTAGTTGATTGTGTAGTAGTTCGTCATGTCGCGCTGGGACTTGTTCAACTGCTCAATTTTGAGCACGCCGAGAGTCTTCAGGCGGGTGAAGGTGCGCTTCAGGGTGGACTCCGACCAGAACGGGAACTGCTCCAGCCACTGCTCGTTGGTGTTATAGATCCAGCGCACGCCGTCGCGCTCCAGGCCGGAGTTTGTCTCTTTCAGCCAGTAGTTCACCTGCTGCAACGCAATCGCCTCATTGAGGCCAATGCTGTACGCAAGGTCAGGGTTTATCACTATTGGCCGGGATGGCATTAGCAGGCTCATGGCAGTCCTTTAACTCTGTAAATTTGCGCTGGAATTGCTCAAGAGGGCTGAAGCACTCATGCTCGTAGCCGTCGCGCAGGTATATAACGCGTCGACTCTCTGGCTCCCACCGGATAACTCGAACCGGGACGCCGTAGTGGTCCCTGAACCTGCGATCAAGCTCTGGCATAAGACCTCCGCTTTTCGACGCCATACCCCCACGATTGCCATTGCCCTACTGTGGTTACACGGAACCCAGCGGCCTGATACCATGCGCTCATACCGAAACGACGAGGCCCCATGCACTGGAACGCCACGTAGTTGCGGCAGACGGTGATTTACCGTTAAACTGTTCATGCGTTAGTTTCTCCACTGATACGACACGCCAAGGGGCCCGGAGCTGCACACTCGCGGGCCTCACCCATTTCTGGAAGGCAATAAACACGGGAAATAAGATTCAGGAACGTCATGAGAGTGACCCTGAATTGATATGCGATATCGTTAAGGCTCTGCCATTCGCCTTTATCAACTACGCCGTCTTCAATGTAATGGCGGTATGCATTGACTAACTCGCCAAGCCGACCCACCAGCTCAGCCAGTTTCAGGCCTATCTCTTCGTTTTCATCATCAGGCACCGCACCGGGAACATGAATTCCGTTATCGGTTTCACGTGAGAATGCATCAGCGATGTAACTCACACCGGCAGCGCTCTGTAGCACCATTGCCCACCCGAGAGGAAATATTTGATCCCCTCCATCACGGAGACGGTTGAATAGAGAATTTTGCGTCTCACGCAGAATTTCAGCAGCTTCGGCGTAGCCGCCAGGTAGCGCTGCAATCGTCTTCCTGATTGCAGCCACCAGCCAGGCGGGTTGCTTTTCAACTTTCCATTTAGGCTCTATACCCACGGTTAACCCCTTGATCCTGTGGTTACTATTTAGATTGAGAATTGATAGCTTTGTGGTAAAAGGAGGAATCGTATTTCAACTTCCCCTTCGTTAGCCTTTCGATGTAGAGAGCTTGCTTTTCAGGGATCACCACCCCCCACTGACAAACCGCACTGTGGGTTACGCCAAGCGCTACAGCAGTTTTTGAAATGCCGCCGTAATAATTTACGACTATGCCTTTTAACATTTTTTGCCCCTCAATAGTTAGCATTCTTACATCGTATATGGACAGCATGCTTACGTCAATTAAATGTAAGATTGCTAACATGAAATACGAGGAGATTTTATGGACACCGTTGGCAGCAGACTGAGATTTAGGCGAAAGCAAAAAAAACTCACTCAGCGTGATGTGGCTAAGTGGGCTGGAGTCAGCGCGTCCGCAGTAACTCAGTGGGAGAGCGACCTCACTAAACTATCAGGGGAGAACTTGATACTTGTGTGTAAATGCCTTCTTTGCTCTCCGGAGTGGTTGGTGTTCGGAACTGGAGACATTGAAAACGGCATCAACATTAATCTCATTTCAGCAAGAGAAGTTCCTTTAATATCTTGGGTTCAGGCAGGTAACTGGACGGAAGTAATTGGCAACCCAAGCAACGAACTAGTGAAGACCACCAGGAAGCTTTCAGATTCTGCTTTTGCTCTTCGTGTAAAAGGCGACTCAATGACCTCAAGCCTCGAACTTAGCATCCCTGAAGGATCAATAGTAATAGTTGAGCCAGAGTATGGGTTTGTTGATCAGGCCAATGGAAAAATCGTGGTCGCACAAACTGTTTCTGGTGGTGAGGCAACGCTGAAGAAGCTCGCAATTGACCCTCCATATTCGTACCTAATACCATTGAACCCAGCTTTCAAGCCCATAGAAGTAAATCAAGATACGAACTTAATCGGCATAGTGAAGCAGATAATCATAGATCTCTAACTTTCAATCTCGCTCACAAACCCGCTCACCGCGGGTTTTTTTGTGCTCGCGAAATAAAAGTAAGCAAACTTACAAAATAAACTTGACTACAAATGTAAGAAGTCTAATATCTAACTTATCAACAGCGAACATTTCGGGACAGCCATGAAGATAGAGCTAGTAGTTGACGGGCAAGTTACTGCCGAATGCAGCGATGAGGCACAGTTTTTGGTATTTCAAGCTGCCGTTTTTAGTGCTCTTTCGGGCATGCAACTTACCCTTCAAGCGGAGCGAAGAGCGAGAGCAAAATCAAAAATGGATACCTTCAACGAGAAGTTTTTTAAAACGGATCCCGCGGGTCGCAATTAAGCGAATCAAGAAGCTTAATGGTCTGATAGGTGATGGCCTCCTGTTTAACAGTGCTTCCTGTATTTGAAAGTTGATCGCGTAGTAATTGTATTTGGTTGTGCAAATCATCTGAGAGTGGGCCCTCATTGGCACATATTGCAGCTGAAATGGTCTTAACCGCAGCCTCAATAGCGGAGAGTCTTAACTCAACAATATCGTTATTCATAGATTTACCGTCTTGGTTGTGTGAGAACTCCAAGAATACCACCGAGCCTGACGTGGTGAAAAGACAGGCACTTTTGCAGTACGGCATATGGCACATGTGTCGCAGCGGTCCGGCAGGGTTCCTTTAAGCTACTTTCCATGCCGGGTAGCCGGAATGTGCAAGCCAGGCACGAACGACAGTCAGAGACGTTTCACCAGCGTGGCGGTTAGGTGTGACACCTCGGAAGAGACGAGGATATCAGCCATTCACTTTAAGCATCGCGACGGGTGCTTAGCGGGACTGGAAGAGTTACCACTTGGAGACGGTCCTAATAAATGTCCTGGACAGTGGCGCTGACGACGGAGCGATAACCGAAGGTCGAATGCCCGACTGAAGGCAGTGACAGATCGGAAGTAGACGTCCCATCGTGGCAAACAGGGGAAGCACGATGACAGCCGGGAAAGACCAGCATAAGGGTTTCATGTACCGGAACACATGATGACGCGGGGAAAGAGCCGTGACAGGAGGGAAGTAGACCCCACGAACACAACAGGTCAGAGCATTTAGGGGACGGTATCTGCTTAGCAGACTGACGATAGAACCGGAGATAGTGCTCTAACCGTTGTGGAAGTAGATTTTCAGCTTGGTACCTGAAGCGAAGAAGAAGTTGGAAGTCTCCGGCTGGTTACCGGCCACAACCCCATCACGTAGCCAGCGTGGTAACCCGTAGTAACGAAAGCTGTGTGTAGTCTTGGCGGTCGGTAGTTGTGAATGTACTTAATGCCGACCGCCCATTTTCACAGCTGAAAGCGCATTCCTTAATCCATCAGTTATGGGTGACAGGTGTGAAACGTTGGAGTGCGCTTCCAGCTGTGTGGAGAACTAACCGGCGATGGCAGTCGCCCGCTTCATTAAGCGCCCTACCCTGGGTGCTTATTAAAGCGAACCCAAAATATTTTCATCGCCGTCAGGCGCGGGATTCGTGCAACCAAAATTCAGCGGATTTTCCACTGGAGGACTGATGAACCACCTCGAATTTATTGAGAAAAACGTTAAGGAACTGCTGATTAAACAAGGCTTTTCCTCTTCGGTGGCTCAGGGGGGGGCATGGCAAGCGATTGATTTATATAAACGTATGTCGCAAGCCAGCAAGAAAGGAGCAATTTTCGATGATGTGATGCGGCATGCGAAAGCCTGGGCAGACAAGCAGGTAACAAAAGCTGAAATCACTAAGCGAAAACGCACCTCCCCAAAAGACCAAGGCGGCCTCTTTTAAGTTGTAAGGCCAAAAATTCAGCGTCGTGCAGGACGCTTATATAACGGAGAAACTAACCATGACGAACGCACAGACCGTCACCGAGTTACAACCACGCATGACCAGAGAGCAGTTGATCGACGCTGCTCGTAAAGCGGCCCCTCTCCTTCCCCCGGCATATCGCGGGATCATGACCGAACTGGCTAACCGCCTGGATATCTCCAGTGTGGCGCTTTGCGAGGCAATGCAGCAGCGCTCCGTTCTGGCTATCGAAAACACCCTCCTTCGTGATGATGTTACCTGCTGGGCTAAAGAGTGTGATCGCATTGTCGAGCGTCACACCAAGAAGCGCACCAATATGCATCTGCTGGAAGCTCAGCGAGAGCTGCGAGAACTTACGCCTGTTACTGACTCTGTGATTAAAGAGTTTAAATCCAATGCCGTTGATGAACTGGCCATCCTGTACCGCAAGTTTGCCGATGAAAAAGGCTGTTCGGTAAACATACAATGCAGTTACAGACTCACTGCTGAACGAGCAGAAAGTTATGCTGCATACATTCGTCGTGAAGAGAAAGCTGGCGAGGATGTTAACAATGGCTAACTCATTCAAGCAGATGTCCCGAGACGGGACTATCAAGCGAACTGATAGCTGGCCATAAAAATGCGTCACAGACTGCACGCTATGACAGAAAAATCCCTATCGTTCCAGTAGTCGGGGGGCAGTAATGCCCTCTTCATATGGTGAAAACGAATGGCGAAAGAATGGCGAATGGCGAAATTTAGGCAATAAAAAACCACCTTTCGGTGGTTTATACGACACTGCTTATCATTGATTTTATTCTTCTTTTCCCATGGTAGCCGGAGTGGGACTTGAACCCACACAGCGCGAACGCCGAGGGATTTTAAATCCCTTGTGTCTACCGATTCCACCATCCGGCCTCGGGAAGAAAGTGGAGGCGCGTTCCGGAGTCGAACCGGACTAGACGGATTTGCAATCCGCTACATAACCGCTTTGCTAACGCGCCTTAAATCTTTTGTCTTGCGACTGACACCCGCTATTGCGACTGTCTTAAATTTGGAGCGGGAAACGAGACTCGAACTCGCGACCCCGACCTTGGCAAGGTCGTGCTCTACCAACTGAGCTATTCCCGCAATCATCAAGTCATTGTGCTAATCACTTGATTTTGTTATCGACTAACGAACCGTGCCGTCGTTCGATGCGTTGCATTCTACTTACCTGACGCTTTGAGTCAACGTTATTTTTCTTAACTCAAGATCGTTTGCTGAAAATTACGGCGAAACGATCACTGATCAAGCAAATCGCCGCGTGCAGCGTTCAAATATTGCAACATTGACCAGAGCGTCAGCACTGCCGCGACCATAAACAAGCCGATACCAGCCCACTCCACCCACTCGTTAGGACGCCACAGCATCCACACCAGCGCCGCCATCTGCGCGGTGGTTTTCACCTTGCCGATCCAGGAGACCGCCACGCTGCTGCGTTTACCCAGCTCGGCCATCCACTCGCGCAGGGCCGAGATGATAATTTCACGGGCAATCATGGTGGCGGCAGGCAGTGTCACCCACCAGCTGTGATAATGCTCCACCACCAGCACCATGGCGATGGCGACCATCACCTTATCAGCTACCGGGTCGAGGAAGGCGCCAAAACGGGTGCTCTGGTTCCAGCGACGCGCCAGATAGCCGTCAAACCAGTCGGTCACAGCCGCGACAAAAAAGATCAGGGCACAGGCAAAAGGCGCCCAGACGAACGGCAGGTAAAACGCCAGCACAAAGAAAGGGATAAGGACGACGCGGAAAAGCGTTAACAACGTAGGGATGTTTAATCGCATAGTGACGGTAACTGTTTGTTGTCAGTAATTATTAGCCCTATGTTGCTACAGAGCCCTCAATGTTTCAACGAGTAGTAGATCTTTTCTGCCAGCCCCTGCGAAATACCCGGCACTTTTGCAATTTCCTCCACGCTGGCGTTGAGTAATCCTTGCAAACCGCCCATGTATTTCAGCAGCATCTGGCGACGCTTTGGCCCGACCCCTTCGATCGTTTCCAGCGTACTGGTGTTTTTGACCTTTGCCCGTTTCTTACGATGGCCGCCGATCGCATGATCGTGCGACTCGTCGCGAATATGCTGGATCACATGCAGCGCGGGTGAATCCGGCGGCAGGCTAAAGCCCTCCCCTTCCGGTTCCAGGAACAGCGTTTCCAGCCCGGCTTTACGGTCGGTCCCTTTGGCCACGCCCAGCAATAGCGGATGATGCTTATCCCAGGGGACATCCAGCTCGGCAAACACCGATTTTGCCTGGCCGAGCTGCCCTTTACCACCGTCAATGACGATAACGTCCGGGATCTTACTCTCTTCAATGGCTTTGCCGTAGCGACGGCGTAACACCTGATTCATTGCGGCGTAGTCATCCCCGGGGGTGATACCGGTAATGTTGTAGCGACGGTACTCCGCGCGCAGCGGCCCGTTGGCATCGAACACCACGCAGGAGGCAACGGTCTGCTCACCCATCGTGTGGCTGATGTCGAAACACTCCATCCGTTTCACTTCCGGCAGCTGCAGCGTGGTCGCCAGCGCGGCAAGACGCTGATGAACGGTGGACTGCTGAGACAGTTTGGTGCTCAGTGCCGTCGCCGCGTTCGTGCGCGCCAGCTTAAGGTAACGGGCCCGATCGCCACGCGGTTTGGTCTGAACGTTCACCCGACGACCTGCCAGCTCCGACAGGGAATCGGACAGCAGCGTCTTATCGCTCAAATTAAAATCGAGCAAAATTTCCGACGGCAGGGTTCGCATCTGGCTGCCCTGCAAATAGAACTGGCCGACAAAGGTCTCCACCACTTCGCCCAGCTCGGTGCCGCCCGGCACTTTCGGGAAGTAGCTGCGGCTGCCCAGCACCTTGCCCTGACGGATAAACAGCACATGCACGCAGGCCATGCCTGCATCAAAGGAGACGCCAATCACGTCCAGGTCATCGCCGGTATTGGAGACAAACTGTTTTTCCGTGACCCGACGTACGGCCTGGATCTGATCGCGGATCCGCGCCGCCTCTTCAAAGTTCAGCGCCTGGCTGGCCTTCTCCATGCGGGCAATCAGCTGGGTCAGGACCTGATCGTCTTTACCGGCGAGGAACAGGCGCACATATTCTACCTGCTGCGCATACTCCTCTTCGCTGACCAGCCCTTCCACACAGGGCCCGAGGCAACGACCAATCTGATACTGCAGACAAGGGCGGGAGCGGTTGCGGTAGACGCTGTTTTCGCACTGGCGAATCGGGAAGATTTTTTGCAGCAGCGCCAGCGTTTCCCGCACGGCATAACCGTTAGGGAACGGGCCGAAGTACTCGCCTTTCGCATGTTTAGCGCCGCGATGGGTCGCCAGACGCGGATGGGTGTCGCTGCTGAGAAAGATAAACGGATAGGATTTGTCATCGCGCAGCAGCACGTTATAACGCGGCTGATAGAGCTTGATGTAGTTATGCTCCAGCAACAGCGCTTCGGTCTCCGTGTGGGTCACAGTGACATCGATCTGCTGGATCTGAGCGACCAGCGCTTCTGTTTTGCGGGAGGCAAGATTGCTGCGGAAATAGCTGGAAAGTCGCTTTTTGAGATCTTTCGCTTTTCCGACGTAGATAACCGTCCCGCCGGCGTCATACATCCGGTAGACGCCTGGCTGGCTAGTAACAGTTTTCAGGAAAGCACTGGATTCAAACACATCACTCACTGACTAATTAGGGTCTCGGCATTGCACAGACCATGACGGATGGCCAGGTGAGTGAGTTCAACGTCGCCATGTATGTTCAGTTTACTGAACATACGGTAGCGGTAGCTGTTCACCGTTTTCGGGCTGAGATTAAGCTGCTCGGAGATCTCATTCACCTTTTGGCCTTTGGTAATCATCAGCATAATCTGCAATTCGCGCTCAGACAAACTGGCAAAGGGTGATTCGGTCTTTTCTGGCTCAATCTGGCTGAGTGCCATCTGCTGTGCAATATCAGAAGCGATATAGCGCTGCCCGGAAAATACGGAGCGGATCGCATTAACCATCTCCTGGGGAGCTGCGCCTTTGCTTAAATAGCCAGCAGCGCCAGCCTGCATTACTTTTGCAGGAAGGGGATTTTCAGTATGAACCGTCAGCATGATCACTTTGGTATCAACAAAGGATCGCGCGATTTTGCGCGTCGCTTCCAGGCCGCCGATGCCGGGCATGTTCATGTCCATCAGGACAACGTCAGCGCTATTCGACCGGCACCATTTTACGGCATCTTCACCGCAGCAGGCCTCACCAGCGACTTTAATACCTTTAATATCTTCAAGAATGCGTCGTATCCCTGCGCGCACCAGTTCGTGGTCATCAACAAGAAGGACGTTGATCAAAGGAAATTCTCCAGAATAGGGATAACGGCTACAGACAGTTAATTCGGCATATATTAACGGTTTTTATCCGAAACTGAAAACGTTAAAAAAAGCATGGCTTCGACAATGCTCTCTTTTTTGGAAATTAAGTTGTACATCAACTGGAAACGGAAGCCTTGCGCGATGCGCCTTCGGCCACTTTTTTTAGGCGGATGTTTTCAAAAACTTACAAAGTTTAAGCACTCTATTAATGCTGTTAAAATACACCTTTTAAATTTGTAACAATAATTAACTTCCATCCTACCTTCGTTAAACAATTAACCCACACTAAAGTCTTAGAAAATTCAGCGTTAATGTTTGTTCAATTGAATAAACAAAACGGGAGAAAGTACAAAAAACAAGCACTGCGTTTTTCCTGACGGCTTGTGATATACTCCGCCGCCTTAACTTTGATCTATGCGCTTAAGCGCTGTTTTTATCACGAGGAAAATAAATGAGCACACCTGATTTCGCCACTGCGGAGAATAATCAAGAACTGGCACAGGAAGTCTCCTGTCTGAAATCCCTGCTGACCCTGATGCTGCAGGCGATGGGTCAGGCGGACGCCGGCCGTGTGATCATTAAGATGGAACGCCAGATTGCCCAGATGGAAGACCAGGCTCAGGCCGAGGTATTTTCCAGCACCGTTAAGCAGATCAAGCAAGCTTACCGTCAATAAAACAAAAACGGCTGAACGCAGTGCATTCAGCCGTTTACTCGCCTGCCACGCAGAACAGAAGTGTAGTCAGATAATCCCCGTCGCTGCCGCATAGCACGCTATCTGCGTCTTGTTCGGCGCATTGAATTTCTTCTGCATATTTTTCTGATGGAAGTTCACCGTATTTTCAGAAATAGAAAGAATGATGGCTATTTCTGCGGATGTTTTCCCTTCCGCCGTCCATTTCAGAATCTCTTTCTCGCGCTTGCTGAATTTCATCTCCGGTGGCATCACCATTTCATGTTCCAGCCGTAGCAGCGTGGTCAACGCCAGTTGCACCAGAATTTGCAGACGCAATTCAACCACTTCACCCGCCATAAGGTTCACGGACAGACTGGTACTGGAGACCGACAGAAATCCCATTGCATGATTAGGCAGCATCAGGCACTGGGTGATCCCTTTACGCAGCCCGTGGTCGCGCGCGCCGTCCCATAACGGTTGCGCCTCTGCAAATAAGGCATCGTTCCAGGGTAAATGCCCGTGAACGAAATTCTCGGGTTTGAGCACCGGATCGATGGTAAAGAAATTTTCTGCGTGATACTGGGCCATCCACTGTTGCGGATAGGTCGAATGTACCGAGACTTTAGGCCGCGTGAAAGGTACCGGATGACGAACGCAGAGGGAAAAGAAATCGTACCCCAGGTTCTGAGTTTGTCGCTGAAGTTCGGGATATACCTCGTCGGCAGAAGTCATCTCCTGAAAACGGAGGAAGCATTCCCGTCGCCATGTGAAAAAATCTAAATCCTTCATACTGACCGAATTAAGCCCCTGTAAAAGATAATCATTATTATGGATTCTTAAACTAACACATAAATCTTATTTATATGTATAAAATATCGACCCAACGATAATTATCTACACATTTTATACACTTAGGGCGGTTAAGACGGGATAAAATCAGGATGGCATTCATAGCGTGGGTGAATATATTGCTCCGGCGTTTAATTCCGGAGCAATTGAGAACAAATATGCTACTGCATGAGGAATTTTTCGAGGAATTGCCGGGTGCGCGGCTGCTGAGGATCGGCAAACAATGATTTTGCCGGCCCCTGCTCAACGATACGCCCCTGATCCATAAATATGGCCCTGTCCGCCACGTCGCGGGCAAAACTCATCTCGTGGGTGACGATCACCAGAGTACGCTTTTCCTGCGCCAGCTGACGAATGGTGTTCAGCACTTCCCCCACCAGCTCCGGATCCAGCGCCGACGTCGGTTCATCAAAGAGGATCACGTCAGGACGCATCGCCAGCGCGCGGGCAATCGCCACCCGCTGCTGCTGCCCGCCGGAAAGACGACGCGGGTAGCTGCTCTCCTTGCCGGACAGCCCTACCTTCGCCAGCAGCTCGCGGGCGCGGGCGGTGGCCTCCTCTTTCGGTTCGCCTTTGACAATCACCGGCCCTTCAATGATGTTCTCCAGTACCGTGCGATGTGGAAACAGATTAAAGCTCTGGAAGACGAAGCCAACGTGCTGACGCAGGCGGCGGATCAGTCCCTTTTGCTGGCTCAGCGACCTGCCGGTATCAATGGTGATCTCCCCCACGCGGATGGTGCCGCCTTCCGGGTGTTCCAGCAGGTTGATACTGCGCAGCAGCGTGGTTTTACCGGAGCCGCTTGGCCCGATGATCGCCACCACTTCGCCCTCCTGCACTTCCAGGTCGATCCCGTGCAACACCGTCTGGCCGTGAAATTTCTTCACCAGGTTTTTAACGTCGATAGCACTCATTTCGGATCACGCTCCTGGCGGTTAAGCTGGTTTTCAAAATAGTTTTGCAGCGCCGACAGTACCGTCGCCATCACCCAGTAAATGAGCGAGGCGGCCAGGTACATGGTGAAAACCTCCAGCGTGCGCGAGGTGATCAGCTGCGCCTGGCGGAACAGCTCCGGCACCTGAATGGTGGCCGCCAGCGAGGTGTCTTTCACCAGGCTGATAAAGCTGTTGCTCAGCGGCGGCAGCGCCACCCGTGCGGCCTGGGGCAGGATTGCCCGGCGCAGGGTTTGCCATGGGGTCATGCCGATACTGGCTGCAGCTTCCCACTGCCCTTTTTCAATAGAGGAGATCGCCGCGCGCAGGGTTTCCGCCGCATAGGCAGCAGTATTAAGCGACAGACCGATCATTGCCGCCGGGATGGGATCCAGCTCAATGCCAAACTGCGGCAGGCCGTAGTAAATCATGAAAAGCTGGGCAATCAGCGGCGTGCCGCGGAAGATAGAAATATAAAAACGCGCCAGCCAGCGCACGGGCAGCAGAGGCGACAGTCGCATCAGCGCCAAAACAAAGCCCAGCAGCAGCCCAAAGAACATCCCGCCAATACTCAGTTGCAGCGTAAACACCGCACCTTTCAGCAGGTAAGGCAACGAATCCATCACCAGTTGAATACTTTCTTGCATTATGATTTTTCTGCCTGTGATTTAGACGTGAGGATGGTAGGCAAAGAGAGCCGGCGCCCCGCCAGTATGAATAAACAGAATCGGCCCTTCATCCTTAAAGCGCTTCTGGCTGATGCCGTCGATCAGACCCGCCATCGCTTTACCGGTATAGACCGGATCCAGCAGGATCCCCTCCAGACGTGCCAGCAGTTTGACCGCCTCGGTGCCTTCGTCATTCGGCGTGCCGTAACCCGGCGCGAAGTAGTCATCCCACAGAATGATATCGGCGCTGGCGCTCACCTCCAGCTGCCGGGCCACGGCCTGCTGTAACGTGACCACTTTTGGTTTCTGGTCAGCTACGCTGCGCGACACGGTAACGCCAATCAGCTCGACGTCCGGCATCAACTGCTCCAGCCCTACCGCCAGCCCGGCATGCGTTCCTGCGCTACCGGAGGCGACCACCACCGAGGAGAGGCCCACGGCCCCTTCGCACTGCTGGGCGATCTCCAGCGCGCTTTCGACGTAGCCCAATGCCCCCAGGGCGTTCGAGCCGCCAACCGGGATCACATACGGGCGAAAGCCCTGAGCTTCAACGCGGGTGGCCAGTTCACTCAGCTGCGCCACCGGGTCGGTCAGCGCATCGCACATTTCAATCTGCACGTTGAACAGGTCCAGCAGCAGACGGTTGCCGTTGCTGAGGTAGTTTTCTGCCTTTGTGCCAATCGGGTTTTCCAGCAGGGCGATACAGTGCAGGCCCAGCTTTGCCGCAACGGCCGCGGTCTGGCGCACGTGGTTGGACTGGATTGCCCCCGCGGTAATCAGCGTGTCGGCCCCTTCCCGCAGGGCATCCGCTGCGAGGAACTCCAGCTTGCGCAGTTTGTTGCCGCCCATCGCCATCGGCGTCACGTCATCACGTTTGATAAGGATGTCGCGCCCGAGATAGTCCGATAAGCGCGGCAAATACTCCAGTGGCGTCGGGGCGCCAATAAATTCAAGGCGCGGAAAACGCGTTAGATTCTGTAATGACATGAAAACCTCCATAACCCTGTCTAAGTCTGTCTATTTTTATTATGCACGTTGCTGGCGAGGAAATAAAAAAGGCGCTTATCAAAGCGCCTTTTTTTGCATTCAACTGCTTACTTTGTGACGTCTGCCCCGAACCATTTCTCGGAGAGCGCTTTCAGGCTGCCGTCTTTCTGCATCTCAGCAATCGCACCGTCGACGGCTTTCACCAGGTCGTCGTTGTCTTTGCGGATCGCAACGCCAGCTTCCTGACGGGAGAAGGCATCACCAGCAACCGCGAGGGTGTCTTTGGTTTTCTTCACCAGATCCAGCGCCGCCAGGCGGTCAACCAGAATGGCGTCGATACGGCCTACGCGCAGATCCTGGTATTTGGTCGGGTCATCATCATAGGTACGGATATCGACGCCCTGCACGTTCTGGCGCAGCCACTCTTCGTAGTTGGTCCCCAGACCGACACCGACTTTTTTGCCTTTCAGGTCGGCAGCAGATTTAATGGTGCCTTCGTTGCCTTTCTTCACCAGCGCCTGGATACCGGAGACGGTATACGGGGTGGAGAAATCATATTTTTTCTTACGCTCGTCAGAGATGGTGACCTGGTTAATCACCACATCAATACGTTTGGAGTCCAGCGAGGCCAGCATGCCGTCCCATTTGGTCGGCTTCAGCGACGCTTTCACGCCGAGGTGTTTCGCCAGCTCTTCGGCGAACTCCACTTCAAACCCGGTCAGTTTACCGTCGTCACCCTGGAAGCTGAACGGAGGATAAGTGCCTTCCAGCCCAACCAGCAGCGTGCCGCGCTCTTTGACTTTATTTAACAGACCTTCTGCCGCGAACGTTTTCACGCTCATACCGGCTACCAGCGCAACGGCCATTACACCCATCAGCGCCTGACGACCCAGAAGTGCAAATTTCATACTTACCCCGATATCATTGGAATTTTGATTGTAGTGTAGGGCGTTCGGCCGCAAGGTCAAACACGACTGCGCTACATGTTATTCATTTTTAATATATATCAGAAGTTGTTTCGCGGTGGACTTTCTGCTTCGGCGTCACCGGCATTTGCGTTTTAAATTGCGCATACTTGCGCAGCGCAATCCGATAGTTGTTGGTGCTGGTCGCAGGCAGCCACGGCTCGAGATTCTCATCCAGATAGCCGCTGGTCAGTAAATCACGGGAGATACGCTGCGTGGTCAGATGCTGGCCCAGACGACGCAGACGCACGACATATTCGCGCACCGTGCCATGGCTCATCTCTGTTTGCTCAAACAGGAATTGCTTAAAGCCGATGATATCGAAAAAGTCGCTCTGCTCTTTACAGTGCAGATCGCCACAAAAACGACATAACGCCACCCACTCCTGTTGCTCTTGCTGCCATCCGGCCTCATCCAGCAGGGTGTCGAGACGGGAAATCGCAATTTTATTGACGATTTCGCCGCGACGAACCAGCGTGATGCGATCGAGCAGCTTGTGGCAATGGGCGCAATGCGTCTGGCTGTGTTTAAAATCTTTCAGGTAGCGGCTTAATGGCCGTCTTTTTGATTGCTGCACCGTCATGATAACTCCTGGTTGTCAATACGTTGTGCGGCACTTAACGGGTGATATAAATCACCTATAACTTACCCAGCTTGGTACGTAAGCGTTTAATGGCCTGGCTGTGCAGCTGGCTAACCCGCGACTCCCCTACTTCCAGCACGGCACCAATCTCCTTGAGATTGAGCTCCTCCTGGTAATAAAGAGTCAGCACCAGCTGCTCGCGTTCCGGTAAAGCTTCGATGGCTTCCATCACGCGCTGGCGCACATTGCCTTCCATTAACTGGTGCAACGGGTTTTCCTGCTGATGATCGTCCGTCACCAGTTCGATGCTATCGCCATGCTCTTCGCGCCACTCGTCATAGGAGAAGAGTTGGCTATTGTTGGTATCGAGCAACATCTGGCGATAGTCAGCCGTTGAGATCCCCAGACGCTCCGAAACTTCCGTTTCCGTTGCGTTACGTCCGAGCTCTTGTTCCAGCTGCCCCATTGCTTGCGCTACTTCGCGTGCATTGCGTCGAACGCTGCGCGGCACCCAATCCCGGCTGCGCAGTTCGTCGAGCATCGCACCACGAATACGCTGTACTGCGTAAGTCGTAAATGCCGTTCCTTGCAGAGCGTCGTACCGGTCAACTGCATTCAATAACCCGATACCGCCCGCTTGTAGCAGATCGTCCAGTTCCACACTCGCCGGTAGCCGCACCTGAAGCCGCAATGCTTCATGACGCACCAGCGGAACATAACGCTGCCACAGCGAGTGTTTATCCATTACACCTTCAGCGGTATAGAGTGAATTCACGATAAACAGCCCTGCGTTAGTTGAGTTATCGGCATGATTATCCGTTTCTGGAGGGTTTTTAATCGTGTGAATAGGGGGGGGAATGGGGGGTTATTTGGGGGTTATTGGTTTTCTGGAAAGTAAAAAACCCCGCCGGAGCGGGGTTTGAGCATCGTCAGGCGATTAGCCCTGCAGCAGAGACAGAACCTGCTGAGGAACCTGGTTAGCTTTAGCCAACACGGAGTTACCGGCCTGCTGGATGATCTGCGCTTTAGACATATTTGACACTTCGGTCGCATAGTCGGCGTCCTGAATACGGGACTGCGCTTCAGACAGGTTGGTGGTGGTGTTGTTCAGGTTGGTTACCGCAGAATCCAGACGGTTCTGGATAGCACCCAGTGAAGAACGGAATTTGTCGATGGAGCTGATCGCATCATCCAGTGCTTTCAGTGGATCGGCAGTTGCAGTTCCGGCGCTGGTAGCATCAGTGGTCAATTTGCCAGAAGAATTCAGATTAACCACTGCGCCAGTAGTTGGCTTATACTTAGCATCATCAATTACTGCATTCGCGCTATTTTTAGCAGCAAAATCTGCAATCGTAACTTCGCCAGTATCTTTGTTGACTGCATATGAGGTTGTGTACTCTTTAGTTTTGGTAATTGCACCCTCAGCATCTGTATAAGTATCAGTAGATGTACCATCAGTAAAGGCCAAGGAGCTAGACATAACACCTGACTTCATGCCAACTGTAGTAGCTGTGCCAGCTGAAGCAGTCTCGGCAAGAACAACATCTTTACTTACAGTGGCTTTATAGGTGATATTGCCAGAGACGTCGTCAGTAAAATTAGTAGGGGTATTTGATGGGTCAGTACCTTTAGCAATACCATAGTCAGTACCGTTGAAGCTTAAGGTGCCACCTGATCCACTAAATGAAGAACCTACTTTGACCAAATCTGCTGTTGTTGCAGCAATAGTACCTGCTCCCGCAGCATTAGTAGTCAGGTTACCTGCTGTGTCAATAAATGCTTTTTCACCACCGATAGTAATTTTACCATCAGAATCAGTGTCGAAATTAACAGTGCCGTTATTAGTAGTCCAGGAACCGCTAACTAATTTACCCGTTTCAGCTTTAAGACTAGCAGTCAGCGCAGCACGGGCAGTCGAGTCTCCCGCTAAACCAGTAATAGTTTTACCCGTGGTAAAACTATCATTCGCAGCATTATAGGTATAATTAGTAGTAACACCTCCTTTAACTGTTGAAACAGTATCCCCATCAGCTAGCTTAGCGAATGCTGCCTTAGTGGTGAGTACAGTGTTACTAGTTGTAATATCGTAATAACCGTCGTCGGATTGTTGAGTACCGCCTGCAGCAGTAACATCACTTACAGTGGCAGCTTTATTCGCTATAGAACCTTTGCCATTTACGTTAAAACCATTCAGACCCAGTGTATCAGAATCAATTTTTTTCAGATCAATAGTTATGGTCTGACCATCGTTTGCGCCAACCTGGATTTTCATGGAGCCGTCTTTTGCCAGCACGTTCACGCCGTTGAACTGGGTCTGACCGGATACGCGGTCAATTTCGTCCAGACGGGATTTGATTTCGTCCTGGATAGAGTCCTGGTCCTGCTGAGAGTTAGTCCCGTTCTGAGATTGAACAGTAAGTTCACGGATACGCTGCAGGTTGTTGTTGATTTCAGACAGTGCGCCTTCAGTGGTCTGCGCAACGGAGATACCGTCGTTGGCGTTACGAGAAGCTTGAGTCAGACCTTTAATGTTAGAGGTGAAACGGTTAGCAATCGCCTGGCCAGCAGCGTCATCTTTTGCGCTGTTGATACGCAGACCGGAAGACAGACGCTCAATGGCAGTAGACATTGAAGACTGGTTTTTGTTGATGTTGTTCTGAGTGATCAGCGAGAGGCTGTTGGTATTAATGACTTGTGCCATGATTTCGTTTCCTGTTGTTCATCAAATCTTGAGTTAGATTTGGGTTTCCACCCTTCGGCTTCTTCGCCGTCAAGAGTGTTATCGTCTGGTCCAAAACAACCTTTAGAATTTTTTTACGAATCTCATGATTTTTTTTAGTCACGGAAATACTCCTCTCTATTCCCGCTTTTCTCGCCATTAAAAAAAGAAATAAACCGTAAACTTTGTTCCGTTAACGCCGATAACCCCTTTATTCGTTTTACGTGTCGTTACTTTAAGGAACTAAAATGGCAAGTATTTCTTCGTTGGGAGTCGGCTCTGGTCTGAAGTTAGGTGATATTCTGGATAGTCTGACCGCCGCACAAAAAGCGCAGTTGACCCCGATCTCTAATCAGCAGTCTTCCTATACGTCAAAACTTAGCGCTTACGGCACGATGAAAAGCGCCCTGGAATCTTTTCAGACCGCCAATACCGCATTAAGTAAAGCCGATCTGTTTACGGCCACGACGACGACCAGCAGCAGCACGGCATTCAGCGCGACCACCACAGGCAGCGCGCTGCCCGGGAAATACACCATTGAAGTCACGCAGCTTGCCAAGGCGCAAACCCTGACAAGTGGCATACAGAAAGACAATAAAGCGGCCCTCGCCACCAGCGACAGCAAGATCACGATTCAGCAAGGCGGCGATAAAAAACCGGTCACCATTGATATCAGCGCGGCGAACTCCTCGCTGACCGGGATCCGCGACGCGATCAACAAAGCCGATGCCGGCGTCAGCGCCAGTATCATTAACGTCGGCAACGGTGAATATCGCCTGTCTATCAGCTCGAAAGAGACCGGTGAAGACAATGCGATGACAATTAGCGTCAGCGGAGACACCGCGCTGCAGGCGTTTATGGGCTACAACGGCACCAAAGGCGACGGTAGCAATGGCATGGAAGAGAGCGTGACCGCGCTGAATGCCGAGCTGAAGGTCAATAACGTTGATATCGTAAACAGCAGCAATACCATCAGCGATGCGCTGGAAGATATTACCCTGAACCTGAGCGACGTCACGACCGGTAACCAGACCTTAACGATTGCTACCGACAACACTAAAGCGACAAAAGCGATTAATGACTGGGTGACGGCCTATAACGCGCTGCAGGACACCTTCAGCAGCCTGACCAAATATACCGCCGTCGATGCCGGGGCCGATGCCCAGAGCAGCAGCAATGGCGCCTTGCTGGGTGATACCACGTTACGCACCATCCAGACTCAGTTAAAGAGCCTGCTGAGCAGCTCCGTGGGCGGTTCCACCATTAAAACGCTGTCGCAGGTAGGGATCACCACCGATCCGGATAGCGGCAAGCTTGAAGTGAATGCGGACAAACTGAGTGCGGCGATGAAAACCAGCGCCTCCGGGATTAAAGATCTGCTGATTGGCGATGGAAAGACGACCGGTATCACTACCACCATTGGCAAAAGCACCACCAGCTGGCTCTCCAGTACCGGCATTATCCAGGCCGCAAAAGATGGCGTCAGCAAAACGCTGAACAACTTAACAACGCAGTACAACGCAGCCAGCGCACGAATCGATACGATGGTCGCGCGCTACAAAGAGCAGTTTACCCAGCTTGACGTGATGATGAACTCGCTGAACTCCACCAGCAGCTATCTGACTCAGCAGTTCGAAAACACCAGCAGCAAAAATTAATCTGAACCGAGGGGATTAACATGTACGGCGCAAAAGGCACGCAAGCCTACGCAAAAATTGAGGTTGAAAGTGCGGTGATGAGTGCCAGCCAGCAGCAGCTGATTATCATGCTGTTTGATGGTGCGCTCAGCGCGCTGGTCCGTGCGCGTCTGTTCCTGCAGGACGGTAACATCCCGGCAAAAGGCCAGGCGCTTTCCAAAGCCATTAACATTATCGAAAACGGGCTGAAACTGGGCCTGGATGAAGATAATGGCGATGAGTTAACACAAAACCTGATTGGCCTTTATGCCTATATGGTCCGCCGTCTTCTGCAGGCGAATGTGCGCAATGATGTCAGCGCCATCGAAGAAGTGGAAAACCTGCTGCGCAATATCGCAGACGGCTGGAAGGAAGCGGCCGGCTCGCCACATCTGATTCAGGACGCCGTCTAATGACCACAGCACCGCAACTCTACACCCTTTATCAGCAGTTACTTGATCACAGCAAGTTAATGCTGCGGCTCGCCAGTAATGGCTTGTGGGATGAACTGATCGCCTGTGAAACCGATTATGTTAATGCGGTGCATACGCTGGCACGTGTCACTCAGGAATCTGAACTCTCTCTGCAGTTACAGGAGCAGCTCAGGCCCACCCTGCGTGGGATCCTGGATAACGAAAGCCAGGTCAAAGCGCTATTGCAGAGCCGGATGGATGAACTGTCAAAAATGGTGGGCCAAACGTCCATCCAAAAATCAGTTCTCTCCGCCTACGGCAAACAGGGTGGCCACATTCTGGTGCCCCAGGCGACTCAGGAATAGCGATTATCCTGACGTACGAAAAGGTTTCGCTTCGTACGTCAGGCATTTCTGCAAACTGTATTCCATACTAGAGATCCGCGATCTCATGGAAACGGTTCATGAAAAACCCCACTCTCTTACAATTTTTCCACTGGTATTACCCTGACGGCGGTCAACTCTGGCCGGAAGTGGCCGAGCGCGCCGATCTTCTCAACGATATCGGTATTAACATGGTCTGGCTGCCCCCGGCGTATAAAGGGGCGTCCGGTGGTTACTCCGTCGGTTACGACTGCTACGATCTCTTCGATCTCGGCGAGTTCGATCAAAAAGGATCCATCCCCACCAAATACGGCGACAAAGCCCAGCTGCTGGCCGCTATCGGGGCGTTAAAGCGCAACGACATCGCGGTGCTGATGGACGTGGTGGTCAACCACAAGATGGGCGCCGACGAGAAAGAGGCCATCCGCGTCCAGCGGGTCAACGCCGACGATCGCAATCAGATCCACGACGAGATCGTCGAGTGTGAAGCCTGGACCCGCTACACCTTCCCGGTGCGCGCCGGACAGTACTCGGAATTCGTCTGGGATTACAAATGCTTCAGCGGCATCGATCATATCGAAAATCCCGATGAAGACGGCATCTTCAAGATCGTTAATGATTACACGAGTGATGGCTGGAACGATCAGGTCGATAACGAGATGGGGAACTTTGATTACCTGATGGGCGAAAACATCGATTTTCGTAACCGTGCGGTGACCGAGGAGATCAAATACTGGGCGCGCTGGTTGATGGAGCAGACCCAGTGCGACGGCTTCCGTCTGGATGCGGTGAAACATATTCCGGCATGGTTCTATAAAGAGTGGATCGAGCACGTGCAGGAAGTCGCGCCGAAACCGCTGTTTATCGTGGCGGAATACTGGTCTAAAGATGTCGATAAATTGCAGCACTATATCGATCAGGTGGATGGACAAACCATGCTGTTTGACGCCCCGCTGCACATGAAATTTCACGAAGCCTCGCTGCAGGGGCGTGATTACGACATGAGCCAGATCTTTACCGGCACGCTGGTAGAAGTCGATCCCTTCCACGCGGTGACGCTGGTAGCTAACCACGACACTCAGCCGCTACAGGCGCTGGAGGCCCCGGTCGAAGCCTGGTTTAAACCGTTGGCCTACGCGTTGATTTTGCTCCGGGAGAACGGAGTACCGAGCGTCTTCTATCCCGATCTGTACGGTGCCAGCTATGACGACACCGGCGGTGACGGCGAGATGTACCATATCGAGATGCCGGTGATTGAACAGCTCGACCAGCTGATCCTCGCCCGCCAGCGTTTTGCCCACGGCGTTCAGACCCTGTGGTTCGATCACCCTAACTGCATTGCTTTCAGCCGCAGCGGCACCGATGAGGATCCGGGCTGCGTGGTCGTGCTCTCGAACGGCGATGAGGGTGAAAAGACCCTGACGCTGGGTGAGAACTACGGCAACAGAAGATGGAAAGATTTTCTCGGCAACCGGGAGGAGATCGTCACCACCGACGAAACCGGCACCGGCATGTTTACCTGCAACGGGGGCAGCGTCAGCGTCTGGGTCATAGAGGCGGCATTGTAAGTGGTGAAAAGCCGGGCGGCGCTACGCTTGCCCGGCCTACATATCGCTTATGGCAGCTTACTTTCCAGCGGGTTTTTACTCAGATAATTTGTGCACTCAACGGTGGGCCGCTCGACGCGCTGCAGAATCATTCCGTCATACTCAATGGCGGAGCCTTCCCTTTCCAGCGGGTAGATATCCAGTTTGCTGGTGACGTTATAAAAATCATCCGAGCGCAGCATGATTTTACCCGGCACGGCCACCACGCGCTGCCACTGGCGGCAGTCAAGGGTATCCCCCTCTTGCGTCACCACCAGCGTGGCGATCGCTTCCGGACTGACCATTCTGCTTTGCGGCCCTTTCGACTGCCAGTACCCCGCCAGTTCGGCCGGGACAGGATGCTTGATCACGTCCTGATAACGGTCGACCTGCACACAGCCGGTTAACGCCAGCAGCCCCGCCATCATTGCTATTTTTTTCATCATTTTTCCATTTATGCAGAAAAAAACAGTGTGGCATTAAAGCGAGACTGGTGCCAGCACCAGAGGAACTAAACCTGCATACTCATGACGTCCTGATACGCCTGCATCAGCTTATTACGCACCTGAATGCCCATCTGCATCGATACCGACGCTTTTTGCAAATCGGTCATCACATCGTTGAGACCAATGCCCGGCACGCCCATGGTGAATTTTTCGCCCTGCACGCGCGCCGCGGTTTGCGTGTCGCTGATCCGGTCCAGCGCCGCATGCAGTTGACCCGCGAAGCTGACCGTCGACTGCACGTCAGCCACGTTCTGATTACGGGCGGTCATTGCCGTTGCCTGCAACTGGCTAATGACGCCTTCAATCCCCTGTATTGCCATGACTTTCCCCTGATGGATTTTTACGCGCTCAAGAGTACCAGTCTGTCAATGAGATAAAGGCGCTAAATAGCGTTAAAAAACCAGGTTATTTGACCCATAGAAATTCCCGTTTCATCAAATAATGGCACAGCCATGATTATGGAATTTTTGTTGTGTTTGCCGACCCGGGAGTCTGTTTTGTTTCTCCACACGAATAATGAAATCCACGATGAGCCACGAGGTGCGCTATGAGTGCGTCAGCAACATCCAGCCCTCAAACTAAATCTCTCGAATGGATGAGCCGCCTGCGCGCGAACCCTAAAGTGCCGTTGATCGTGGCAGGTGCTGCCGCTATCGCTATTGTTGTCGCGATGGTCTTATGGGCCAAACAGCCTGACTATCGCACGCTGTTCAGCAATCTCTCGGACCAGGATGGCGGCGCTATCGTCACCCAGTTAACCCAGATGAACGTCCCCTACCGTTTCTCGGATAATGGCGGCGCGCTGGAAGTCCCTGCCGATAAAGTTCACGAACTTCGCTTACGTCTAGCCCAGCAAGGTCTGCCGAAAGGCGGCGCGGTAGGCTTTGAACTGCTGGATCAGGAAAAATTCGGTATCAGCCAGTTCAGCGAGCAGGTTAACTACCAGCGCGCGCTGGAGGGCGAACTGGCCCGCACCATCGAAACCCTCGGCCCGCTGAAAAGTGCCCGCGTGCACCTGGCAATGCCAAAACCGACCCTGTTTGTCCGCGAACAGAAAGCCCCTTCGGCCTCCGTTACCGTCAATCTGCAGCCTGGCCGTGCGCTGGATGAAGGGCAGATCAGCGCCGTGGTCCATCTGGTCTCCAGCGCCGTAGCGGGTTTACCGCCGGGTAACGTGACCCTGGTGGATCAGATGGGTCGCCTGTTAACCAAATCCAACACCAGCGATCGCGATCTGAATGACGCGCAGCTGAAATATGCCACCGACGTGGAAAACCGCGTTCAGAGCCGTATCGAAGCCATCCTCGGCCCGATTGTCGGGACCAGCAACGTTCATGCCCAGGTCACCGCGCAGATCGATTTTGCGGATAAAGAGCAGACGGAAGAGCAGTATCGTCCGAACGGCGATGCCGCTCAGGCCGTGATGCGTTCGCGTCAGGTGAATGAAAACTTACAAATCGGCGGCCCGAACGCGGGCGGCGTACCGGGTGCGCTCTCTAACCAGCCAGCCCCGGCCAATACCGCGCCGATTAATGCCCCGGCGCAGAACCAGCAGAACGGACAGCAGGGCGCGCAGCAGCAAACCGCAGCGGCGGCCAACGCTGGCCCGCGGACCAGCAGCCGCAACGAAACCACTAACTACGAAGTCGATCGCACCATCCGTCACACCAAAATGAACACCGGTGATGTGCAGCGTCTCTCCGTGGCGGTCGTCGTCAACTACAAAACCCTGCCGGATGGTAAGCCCCTGCCGCTGACCACCGAGCAGATGAAGCAGATCGAAGACCTGACCCGTGAAGCCATGGGTTATTCAGAGAAACGGGGCGATACCCTTAACGTCGTGAACTCGCCGTTCAGCGCCGTTGACGATACCAGCGGTGAACTGCCGTTCTGGCAGAAGCAGGCATTTATCGAGCTGCTGATTGAAGCCGGTCGCTGGCTGCTGGTGGTGATTGTTGCCTGGCTGCTGTGGCGTAAAGCGGTACGTCCGCAGCTTGTACGCCGCGCAGAAGAGGCCAAAGCGCTGCAAGAGAGAACCCTGCTGCGCGAAGAGACGCAGGAAGCGGTGGAAGTGCGCCTCAGCAAAGACGAACAAATGCAGCAACGCCGTGCTAACCAGCGCATGGGCGCTGAAGTAATGAGCCAGCGTATTCGCGAAATGTCAGATAACGATCCGCGCGTCGTGGCGCTGGTCATTCGCCAGTGGATGAGTAACGAAAATGAGTAACCTTACCGGAACGGATAAAAGCGTCATCCTGCTGATGACCATTGGCGAGGACCGGGCGGCAGAGGTGTTCAAACACCTCTCCCAGCGTGAAGTGCAGGTTCTCAGCTCGGCGATGGCCAACGTGCGTCAGATCTCCAACAAGCAGCTGACCGAAGTGCTGGCGGAGTTTGAACAGGAAGCCGAACAGTTTGCGGCGCTCAACGTCAACGCCAACGAATACCTGCGTTCAGTACTGGTCAAGGCGCTCGGAGAAGAGCGCGCCGCCAGCCTGCTGGAGGATATTCTCGAGACCCGCGATACCGCCAGCGGTATCGAAACGCTCAACTTTATGGAGCCGCAGACCGCCGCCGACCTTATTCGCGACGAGCATCCGCAGATCATCGCCACTATCCTGGTCCACCTCAAGCGTGGCCAGGCGGCCGATATTCTGGCGCTGTTCGACGAACGTCTGCGTCACGATGTGATGCTGCGTATCGCCACCTTCGGCGGCGTCCAGCCGGCGGCGCTGGCGGAACTGACCGAAGTACTGAACGGTCTGCTCGACGGCCAGAACCTCAAGCGCAGCAAAATGGGCGGCGTGAGAACGGCAGCAGAAATTATCAACCTGATGAAAACGCAGCAGGAAGAGGCCGTCATTACCGCGGTGCGCGAGTTCGACGGCGAACTGGCGCAGAAAATTATCGACGAGATGTTCCTGTTCGAAAACCTGGTCGACGTGGACGACCGCAGTATCCAGCGCCTGCTGCAGGAAGTGGACTCCGAATCGCTGCTTATCGCCCTCAAAGGCGCCGAACAGCCGCTGCGCGAGAAGTTCCTGCGCAACATGTCCCAGCGTGCGGCGGATATCCTGCGCGACGACCTTGCCAACCGTGGCCCGGTGCGTCTGTCTCAGGTGGAAAACGAACAGAAAGCGATCCTCCTTATTGTGCGTCGTCTGGCCGAAACCGGCGAGATGGTGGTAGGCAGCGGCGAGGATACCTATGTCTGATGAACTGCCGTGGAAGGTCTGGACGCCGGATGACCTCTCCCCTCCTCGCGCGGAATTTGTCCCTGCCAACCTCGACTCCGACGGGATGGATGAGGAGAACGCAGAGCCTGAACTGAGCGAAGAGGAGCTGCGCGCGCAGCAGCTGGCGCAGATCCAGATGCAGGCCCACGATCAGGGCTACACCGCCGGCGTAAACGAAGGCCGGCAGAAAGGTCACGACCAGGGCTATCAGGAAGGGCTGGCCCAGGGGATGGCGCAAGGGTTAGAACAGGCGCGCTCACAGCAGGCGCCGATCCATGCCCGGATGCAGCAGCTGGTCAGCGAGTTCCAGAATACGCTGGACGCGCTGGACAGCGTTATCGCCTCGCGCCTGATGCAGATGGCGCTCGAGGCGGCACGTCAGGTGATCGGCCATACCCCGCCGGTAGATAACTCGTCGCTGATTAAACAGATCCAGGGTCTGCTGCAGCAGGAGCCGCTGTTCAGCGGCAAACCACAGCTGCGCGTCCACCCGGACGATCTGCAGCGAGTGGAAGAGATGCTCGGCGCGACCCTGAGCCTGCACGGCTGGCGCCTGCGCGGCGATCCCAGCCTGCATCACGGCGGCTGCAAAGTCTCTGCCGATGAAGGGGATCTGGACGCCAGCGTGGCAACCCGCTGGCAGGAACTGTGCCGCCTGGCAGCACCGGGAGTCATCTGATGACCGCACGCCTCACCCGCTGGCTCAACAGTCTCGACAATTTTGAAGCGAAGATGGCGCAGCTGCCGTCCGTTCGCCGTTATGGCCGCTTAACCCGCGCCACCGGCCTGGTGCTGGAGGCGACCGGCCTGCAACTGCCGCTGGGGGCCACCTGCATTATCGAACGCCAGGACGGGAACGAGATCCGCGAAGTCGAGAGCGAAGTGGTTGGCTTTAACGGCCAGCGTCTGTTCCTGATGCCGCTGGAAGAGGTGGAAGGCGTTCTGCCCGGCGCGCGCGTTTACGCCAAAAACCTATCCGCCGACGGACTGCACAGCGGCAAGCAGTTGCCGCTCGGCCCGGCGCTGCTCGGGCGGGTGCTGGACGGCGGCGGTAAACCGCTCGATGGCCTGCCCTCCCCCGATACCGCCGAAACCGGGGCGCTGATCACGCAACCCTTTAACCCGTTGCAACGTACGCCGATCGAGCACGTGCTGGATACCGGCGTGCGCCCGATCAACGCCCTGTTGACCGTCGGTCGCGGCCAGCGTATGGGCCTGTTTGCCGGCTCCGGCGTCGGCAAATCGGTGCTGCTCGGGATGATGGCCCGCTACACCCAGGCCGACGTTATCGTGGTGGGGCTGATTGGCGAGCGTGGCCGTGAAGTCAAAGATTTTATCGAGAACATCCTCGGTGCCGAAGGGCGCGCCCGGTCGGTAGTGATTGCCGCCCCGGCGGATGTCTCTCCCCTGCTGCGTATGCAGGGTGCCGCCTACGCCACGCGCATCGCGGAAGATTTCCGTGATCGGGGTCAGCATGTCCTGCTGATCATGGACTCCCTGACCCGCTATGCGATGGCGCAGCGTGAAATCGCCCTGGCGATCGGTGAACCGCCGGCGACCAAAGGCTATCCGCCTTCGGTATTTGCCAAATTACCGGCGCTGGTTGAACGCGCCGGTAACGGCATCAGCGGCGGCGGCTCGATTACCGCGTTTTATACGGTTCTGACCGAAGGCGACGATCAGCAGGATCCGATTGCCGACTCGGCGCGTGCGATCCTCGATGGTCACATCGTCCTGTCGCGCCGTCTGGCCGAAGCGGGCCACTACCCGGCGATTGATATCGAAGCCTCGATCAGCCGCGCAATGACGGCGCTGATTAGCGAGAAGCACTATGCCCGCGTGCGTAACTTTAAGCAGCTGCTCTCCAGCTTCCAGCGCAACCGCGATCTGGTCAGCGTCGGCGCCTATGCCAAAGGCAGCGACCCGATGCTCGACAAGGCAATAGCCCTGTGGCCGCACCTTGAGGCGTATCTGCAACAGGGTATTTTTGAAAAAGCCGACTGGGAAAGCTCGATCCAGGCTCTGGAGATGATTTTCCCGCAGGTGTAACAGAATAGAGGGCGAATGTCATGGCACAACACGGCGCATTAGCCACGCTGAAAGATCTGGCCGAGAAAGACGTTGATAATGCCGCACAGCAGCTTGGCGCGATGCGCCGCGGGCATCAACAGGCGGAAGAGCAACTGAAGATGTTGATCGACTACCAGCATGAGTATCGCACCAACCTCAACACCGACATGGCCCAGGGTATCGGCAGCCAGCGCTGGATTAACTATCAACAGTTCATCCAGACGCTGGAGAAAGCCATAGATCAGCATCGCCAGCAGGTGTTTCAGTGGACCGAGAAGGTTGACCGGGCCCTGAACTTCTGGCGTGAGAAGAAGCAGCGTTTACAGGCCTGGCAAACCTTGCAGGATCGCCAGCTTGCCGCAGCAACCCTGGCGGAAAGCCGTCTCGATCAGAAAAAAATGGATGAATTTGCCCAGCGCGCAACAATGAGGACACCGGAATGATCACCCTTCAACAACTGCTTTCGGGCGACACCGACCTTACGGGCGGCGTCCGGGGCGGAAAAGCGGCCGACGGCGCGCAGGACTTTCTTGCCCTGCTGGCGGGCGCGTTAAGCGATGCCAAAGGCCAGGGCAAAGAGGCCGGGCTGACGCTGAACGATCTGCAGACAGCGGGCGGCAAGCGGGCAAGCGTGGCGCTGAAAGCCGACGCCATCGATGCTGATACCGACGCCGGAAAGCTGGCCGAACTACTGGCGCATCAGGATCTCAGCGTCACCGACGAGGGCGTCTCCCAGCCCGGTCTGAGCACCGGCCTGCTGCCCGCGCTTAAAGGCGACGTACTGAAGAGCCTGACCCAGGCGGCCAAAGAGGCCGACAGCAAAACCGAGCTTAGCGATGACGAGCTGGCGGGATTAAGCGCCCTGATGGCAATGCTGCCTCACCAGCAGACGGCCACCGCCGCCGCACCTCAACCGGTGAGCGCCGGGGGCCTGGACGTTGATGCAACCCTGACCAGCGATCGTGGCCGTCAGCCTGCGCTGGATACCGATGCCCTGCGCAGCGCCAAAGCCGTAGCCCAGGATAAAGATGCGGCATTAGCCTCCGACTCTCAGCTGACGCCAGCCGTTGCCGCGTCCACCACAAAGCAGGCGGCAGAGAGCGCGCCGTCCCCGACCGGGCCAACCGTCACTATGGGGCCGATTGTCAGCAATCTTACCTCGGCGCAACCGACCTTTGCCGCAGCGCCCGTGGTCAGCGCCCAGCTGGGCAGCAACGAGTGGCAGCAGACCATCAGCCAGCACATCACCCTGTTCACCCGCCAGGGCCAGCAGAGCGCCGAGCTGCGTCTGCATCCGGAAGATCTGGGTCAGGTACAAATTACGCTCAAGCTGGATGATAACCAGGCGCAGCTGCAGATGGTGTCAGGCCATAGCCACGTTCGTGCGGCGCTGGAAGCGGCCCTGCCGGTGCTGCGTACCCAGCTGGCGGAAAACGGCATTGAGCTGACGCAAAGCAGCATCAGCAGTGAAAACTTTAATGGCCAACAGCATGCCTCCTCTCAGCATCAGCAGCAAACTTCCCGCTCCGGCGCGCCGGGCGGATTTGATGAAGAGAGCGATGAGCTGCTGGCAGTGCCTGCCTCCCTGCAGTCCGCGGCACGTGGAAACAACGCTGTCGATATCTTCGCCTAAACCTAAACGCCAGAGGTAGCGTGATTATCCCCGTCTTTTCGACCCTTTGACGGCGAGCGGACACGGGATAATCACCCCATTAGCAGTCCCGAAACAGGAAGCACGAATCAGATGACTGACTCCGCCATCACCAAGAAAAGTAAGCGTTCCATCTGGATCCCGCTTCTGGTGTTAATTACGCTCGCCGCCTGCGCTACAGCAGGTTACAGCTACTGGCGCATGAATAAAGCACCGTCAGCCGCAGCCAAAGCGGAGCCACCACCGCCGGCGGCCCCGGTCTTTTTCGCACTGGATACTTTTACCGTTAATCTGGGTGATGCCGAGCACGTGTTCTACGTGGGCATTACGCTGCGTCTGAAAGACGAGGCCACGCGCGCCCGTCTGAGTGAATATCTGCCGGAAGTGCGCAGCCGTCTGCTGCTGCTGTTCTCGCGTCAGGATGCCGCGCAGTTGTCTACCGATGAAGGTAAACAAAAACTGGTGGTAGACATTAAGCAAACGCTGGCCGCGCCTCTGATAAGCGGTCAACCTAAGCAGGAAGTCACTGACGTTCTGTATACAGCTTTCATTCTGCGGTAACGACATGGGCGACAGTATTCTTTCTCAGGCGGAAATCGATGCGCTGCTTAACGGCGACAGCGATAAGACCGACGATCCAAAACCGGGTAAAGTGGGCGAAAGTGACATTCGCCCCTACGATCCCAATACCCAGCGTCGCGTGGTGCGCGAGCGTCTGCAGGCGCTGGAGATCATCAACGAACGTTTTGCCCGTCAGTTCCGTATGGGGCTGTTTAACCTGCTGCGTCGTAGCCCGGATATCACCGTCGGCGCGATCCGCATTCAGCCGTATCATGAGTTCGCCCGTAACCTGCCGGTACCGACGAACCTCAACCTGATCCATCTGAAACCCCTGCGCGGCACGGGTCTGTTCGTCTTCTCGCCAAGCCTGGTGTTTATCGCCGTGGATAACCTGTTCGGCGGCGACGGACGTTTCCCGACCAAAGTGGAAGGCCGCGAGTTTACCCATACCGAACAGCGCGTCATCAACCGCATGCTGAAGCTGGCCCTTGAAGGCTATAGCGACGCGTGGAAAGCGATTCATCCGCTGGACGTGGAGTATGTCCGTTCCGAGATGCAGGTGAAGTTCACCAACATCACCACCTCACCAAACGACATCGTGGTTAACACCCCGTTCCACGTGGAGATCGGCAACCTGACCGGTGAGTTCAATATCTGCCTGCCGTTCAGCATGATTGAACCGCTGCGCGAAGTGCTGGTGAACCCGCCGCTGGAAAACTCCCGCCATGAAGATCAGAACTGGCGTGAGAACCTGGTGCGCCAGGTACAGCACTCCCAGCTGGAACTGGTAGCGAACTTTGCCGACGTCCCGCTGCGTTTATCGCAGATCTTAAAATTAAAACCCGGCGATGTGCTGCCGATCGAAAAACCCGATCGCATCATTGCCCATGTGGATGGCGTGCCCGTGCTGACCAGCCAGTATGGCACCGTGAACAATCAATACGCGTTACGCGTTGAGCACCTGATTAACCCGATTTTGAATTCTCTGAATGAGGAACAGCCCAAATGAGTGATATGAACAATCCGTCCGATGACAACAACGGAGCACTGGACGATCTGTGGGCTGAGGCGTTAAACGAACAAAAAGCACCGGCCAGCAAAAGCGTTGCCGATGCGGTATTCCAGCAGCTGGGCGGCGGTGACGTCAGCGGCACGCTGCAGGATATCGATCTGATTATGGATATCCCGGTCAAGCTGACCGTGGAGCTGGGTCGTACCCGAATGACCATTAAAGAGCTGCTGCGCCTGACGCAGGGTTCCGTGGTGGCGCTGGATGGTCTGGCCGGTGAGCCGCTGGATATTCTGATCAACGGCTACCTGATTGCCCAGGGTGAGGTGGTGGTTGTCGCCGATAAATACGGCGTGCGTATCACCGACATCATCACCCCGTCCGAACGTATGCGTCGTCTGAGCCGCTAAACATGAAGACCCAGGCCACCGTCTCTCAACCCTCTGCAGTGCCCGGTTCGCCGCTGCTGCAGGTCAGCGGTGCGCTGCTGGGGATCATTGCTTTTATTTTGATCGTCGCCTGGCTGGCAAAACGCGTCGGCCTGGCGGGTAAAACTGCCGGTGCGCGCGGGCTGAAGCTTACGGCCAGCACCTCGCTGGGGCCGCGCGAACGCGTGGTGATCGTGGAAGTGGAAGACGCCCGGCTGGTGCTGGGTGTGACCGCCTCGCAAATCAATATCCTGCATACATTGCCGCCTGCGCTGGTCTCTGAAGGAAGCAGCCCAGAGGTTCCACCGGATTTTCAGTCCGTGATGAAGAGTTTGCTTAAGCGTTCCGGGAGATCGTGATGCGCCCTGTTTTATCCCTTGCGCTTGCAGGCCTTGGCCTGTTTGCTCCCGCCGTGTACGCCCAGTTGCCAGGCCTGATCTCCACGCCGATGGCCGGGGGCGGCCAGAGCTGGACCCTGCCGGTTCAGACGCTGGTGTTTATCACCTCGCTCACCTTTATCCCGGCAATCCTGCTGATGATGACCAGCTTCACCCGCATCATCATCGTCTTTGGTCTGCTGCGTAATGCCCTGGGCACCCCTTCGGCACCGCCGAACCAGGTTCTGCTCGGTCTGTCCCTGTTTTTGACCTTCTTCATTATGTCGCCGGTGATCGACAAGATTTATGTCGATGCGTATCAGCCGTTCAGCGAAGACAAGATCTCAATGCAGGTGGCGCTGGAGAAAGGGGCGCAGCCGCTGCGAGAATTTATGCTGCGTCAGACCCGCGAATCAGACCTGGCCCTGTTTGCCCGTCTGGCCAACGCCGGGCCGATTCAGGGTCCGGAAGCGGTGCCGATGCGCATTCTGCTGCCCGCCTACGTCACCAGCGAGCTGAAAACCGCCTTCCAGATTGGTTTTACGATCTTCATTCCGTTTTTGATTATCGACCTGGTGATCGCCAGCGTGCTGATGGCGCTGGGGATGATGATGGTGCCTCCGGCAACCATTGCCCTGCCCTTCAAGCTGATGCTGTTTGTGCTGGTGGACGGCTGGCAGCTGCTGGTCGGCTCGCTGGCGCAAAGTTTCTACAGTTAAGGAGCGCGCAATGACGCCAGAATCGGTCATGATGATGGGCACGGAAGCGATGAAGGTCGCGATCTCCGTTGCCGCTCCCCTGCTGCTGGTGGCCCTGGTCACCGGTCTGATTATCAGTATCCTGCAGGCCGCCACGCAGATTAACGAAATGACCCTGTCATTTATCCCGAAAATCATCGCCGTGTTCGTGGCGATCATTGTTGCCGGGCCGTGGATGCTGAACCTGATGCTGGATTACATGCGTAATCTGTTTACCAACCTGCCGTACATCATCGGCTAGCTATGCTGCAAATCACCAGCGATCAATGGCTTGAGTGGCTCGGCCTCTACTTCTGGCCCCTGCTGCGCATTATGGCCCTGATCTCCACCGCGCCGATCTTCAGTGAACGGGCGATCCCCAAGCGGGTAAAAATCGGCCTTGGCATTCTTATTACCATCATCGTTGCCCCGAGCCTGCCGCCGGTGAACGTGCCGATTTTTTCGGCCCCGGCGTTGTGGGTTGGGCTGCAGCAGATCCTGATTGGCGTGGCCATCGGCTTTACCATGCAGTTTGCCTTTGCCGCCGTGCGTACTGCCGGAGAGCTGATCGGTTTGCAGATGGGCCTGTCATTCGCCACCTTCTTCGACCCGGGCAGCAGGCTTAACATGCCGATCATCGCCCGTATTATCGACCTGCTGGCAATGCTGCTATTTCTGGCCTTTGATGGTCATCTGTGGCTGATTTCAATACTGGTGGACACATTCCATAGCCTGCCGATTGGCGGCGAGCCGGTGAACAGCAACGCCTTTATGGCCCTGACCCGCGCGGCCGGAATGATCTTCCTTAATGGCCTGATGCTGGCGCTACCTGTTATCACCCTGCTACTGACCGTCAACCTCGCGCTGGGTTTACTGAACCGTATGGCTCCCCAGCTCTCGGTGTTTGTTATTGGTTTCCCGATCACCCTGACCGTCGGTCTTTTGCTTATTTCCCTGCTAATGCCCCTTATTGCACCTTTCTGCGAACGCTTATTCAGTGAGGTATTTAATCTGCTGAGCAATATCCTGAGCGAACTGTCGACAAAGTAATAACCCCTGTGTTTTATATTGTCTCTTTGAGGATATTCCTAAAATAAGAATTGAGAAACATCTGCCAGGATATATCTGGTGCGGCCTGAATGTTTTTACCCACCTCACAATATTAAACATTTACTTTACTTTAAGATGTTTCCTGGCAAATTATACGTAACTTTACGGGATAGTGAGTTCGCCTGAAAGTCCTTGTAATGCTCACAGGTAATTATTTATTCCATCCCGTATGGCTGTTATAGAGCTCTCAGGCCGATGGTAAATTATCGTTATGCATTGAGTGAGGGTATGCCATGTCAACGATCATTATGGATTTATGCAGTTACACCCGGCTAGGGTTAACCGGGTATCTGGCCAGCAGAGGGGTAAAGAAAAAAGACATCAACGACGTACATAACGTTGACGAACTTGCCGCCGCGTGTGAGGCGCTGGCGCCAGGTGTGGTGTTTATTAATGAGGACTGTTTCATTCACGATCCTGCCAACAGTCAGCAAATAAAGCACATCATTAATCAACATCCCGGCACGCTGTTTATTGTATTTATGGCAATTGCCAATCTTCATTTCGACGAATATTTACGGGTACGTCAGAATCTTCTGATTAGTTCGAAATCCATTAAGCCCGAGTCACTGGATGACCTGGTGGGGGATTATTTAAGCAAAGAGATAAAGAATGTAGCGGAATTTAATTTTCCGACTTTATCATTAAGCCGGACTGAATCCAGTATGCTGCGAATGTGGATGGCAGGACAGGGAACCATTCAGATATCCGATCAGATGAATATCAAAGCCAAGACCGTTTCGTCACATAAAGGAAATATTAAAAGGAAGATAAAAACGCATAATAAGCAAGTGATCTATCATGTCGTCCGTCTGACAGACAATGTGACCAACGGAATCTACGTTAACCTGCGTTAACCCCCTCCCCTTTTCAATTATTCCCCGATCTCTGGCTATGCCAGAGATTTTTCCCTGCTGTAAACGGGTCGGGCCAGCCCGCGCTACCCGACACGGGCCTTACTCCTGGCTTTCGACGAAAATGCCGTCAGGGTGGCCAAGCTCGTTAAAGAACCAGATCCCGAGCGGATAATCTTCCAGTGAGACCAGATACATCGTGCCTTCATTAAACTGCTCAACTGCCAGGACAACACCCGGGCGGCGCGGCCCGCCGTCCGTTTTGACTGTCACCCGATCGTTAACCTTCATAGAATCCTCCTCTGGTTTTGAGCCAGTGTAGAACAAAACGTGAAAACTGGCAGCGTGTTGCCGCGTGATTGGCGCTTTTATCGGCGGTCTATACTAATAACTTCACCCCGTGAAATGAGGAGTAAGTGATGAAGACCGCAAAAGAGTACAGCGAAACGGCAAAACGCGAAGTGAACGTTGACGTCGATGCCCTGCTCGCCGCGATCAATGAAATCAGCGAGAGTGAGGTAAAACGGATCGAGGATGACCCTACCCGCGTGAGAGTGAATGACCGGGATTATCACACCTGGCGCGAGCTGGCTGAGGCGTTCGAGCTCGATATCCATGATTTTAGCGTGACGGAAGTTAATCGCTGAGGCGAAAAAAATCCCGGTCATGGGGTGACCGGGATCAAACTTGCTTATGCAAGAAGCACTTGTAAATTCGTTACACCAGGAAATCTGATGTCGTGATGACATTATCTGCAAAATTTTTGTAAGACAAGGATATATTTTTCACATTTATAGTTACTACACGAAATTAAAGTTTTAGTTATGGTTGCCAACAAGCCTGGGACGCGGCCTGAACGGGATCGGTTCCATAAGAGAAACTTTTCCGCTCTGTTTTTTTAAGATAAATCTTATCTGCAACTTTCATCTGTTACGGGAGATGCTATGCCTTCACTTGAGGACCCGCTGCTCATCTATAGCGATCTGGATGGCACGCTACTGGATATTCATACCTACGACTGGCAGCCTGCGGCCGGCTGGCTGGAGAGGTTGCAGGACCATCAAATCCCGATCGTTCTCTGCAGCAGCAAAACGGCGGCTGAAATGCTGGAGATCCAGAGCGATCTCGGGCTGGATGGCCTGCCCTTTATTGCCGAAAACGGCGCGGTGATCCAGCTGGATGTACGCTGGAACGACCATCCCGACGCCCCCCGGCTGATCAACGGCGTTCCCCATACCGACATCGTCCAGGTAATCAATCAGCTGCGCGACGATGCGGGCTACAGGTTCACTACCTTCGATGATGTCGACGATCGGGTGATTAGCGAGTGGACCGGGCTCAGCCGCGAACGCGCGATGCTGGCGCGGCTGCACGAAGCCTCGGTAACGCTGATCTGGCGCGACAGCGACGAAAAAATGGCGGCCTTTGAGGCGGCGCTGGTAGAACTCGGGCTTAAGTTGGTTCAGGGCGCGCGCTTCTGGCACATCCTCGACGCCCGGGGCGGTAAAGATCAGGCCATCAGCTGGCTCAACGAGCAGTACCTGCAGCGCGACGGCATGCTTCCTACAACCTTAGGCTTGGGTGACGGGCCAAACGATGCCCCTCTGCTGGACAGCGTGGACCTGGCGGTGGTGGTCAAAGGGATTAACCGCCAGGGCGTACAGCTGAAAAACGACGATCCTGAGCGGGTTTACCATACCCAACAGCCCGGCCCCGCGGGCTGGCGTGAAGGGCTGGATCACTTCTTCTCGTCCTGACCAACAACCTGGTTGCTTCCTCGCTGTTTCGCCTGGTAGAGACGAGCGTCAGCGATGGACTGCAACTGTTCGAAGTCATAATTATCGCTTTCACGGGCGCTGCTGACGCCGATCGACACGCTGATGCGCGCCGTCTGGCTCTTTTTCACCAGGATTTCGCGGTCGTTGATGCGCGCGCGGATCCGCTCTGCAATCCGCATCGCCTCTTCAGGCCCGGCCCCCGGCAGGACGACGCAAAACTCTTCGCCCCCCACGCGCCCGGCGACGTCCGCCTCCCGTATCGTACTGGTGATTAACCTGGCCGCATGGGTGAGCACCTTGTCGCCCGCCTGATGACCATACCTGTCGTTAACGCTTTTAAAATGGTCAAGATCCAACTGCATTACCGAGTAGGGCTGATGCTGCTGTTCGCATCTTTTCGCCAGCGCTTTCGCCCGCTCAAACAGCGCGCCGCGGTTATTGATCCGCGTCAGAGGGTCGTGCCATGCCTGCCACTGGAGCGAGTGTTGCAGCCGGTACATGTTGCTGACCATCCGGCGGATCACAAATCATGAGCCAATCAGCATCGCGGTGAACAGCAGCCACAGCAGCGTCAGGGCAATCGTAATGCTGCCAAAATCGCCGTGCGCCCCTTCCCGTAAGGTGTGGATGCGCAGCAGAACACCGTCGAAGTGGTCCAGATGCTGCCAGTTAACGTAACGGCTCCCCAGCCGGATCTCCCCTACGGTATCGTTCTCAAGCGTGCTGGCAATTTGCGCCCGCTCACGCTCGTCAAAATGGTTCACATGACTGGCGACGCTCTCCGAGGTGGCGAGCAGAGTAAAACTGTTGTCGTAGAGCTGGAACTCCCCTTCGCCGTTATCCCCTACCGTATCCTGGAGCAGTTTCTTAAGCCCCTGGAAGGTAAAATCAATCGCCAGCACGCCGTACCAGTAACGTTGATAGTCGACCGGCACGCTGACGTTAACGATTTTTTCATTTATCAGCGTAAGCCAACGCACGCTGCGGGACCGATTGTCGCGCTCTGATTGTTGGGTAAACCACGGGCTGGTCACCAGCTGATAATAGCGGGTGGGAATGTCGCGTACGGTATCGATTGGATCGGTCGAGACATAAAACCCCGCACGCGAGACATAAACGATGCGCTTCGCGTGCGCCGCCGGGGCATTAATCCGCAGCAAATAGCCCATTTCAAAGGCAGCGCTCATCTCCTTTTCGAGCCGTTCGTCGTCGCGTATCAGGCTGGTGGTCTGCTGTACAAAAGCATCGGAAATGCCGTTCAGCGGTAAAGTACGCCGCTCGTCGAAGGCCAACTGCCAGAAAGGTTTGTTTCGCAGGTCATTGAAACGGGAGACCGTGTCATGCAGCACAGGCGCGGCCAGCGGAGTCTCAAGGGCATCCTGCATGCCGTTACGAAAGAAGAGCAGCTTTTCGACGCTGAACTGCAGCTGGCGATCCAGCGAGTTGACCACGTTCTCAAGATGGGTGTGCTGAGTCGCGGCGTAGGCGTCTTCCAGCACCACAGCCTCGCGCCAGGTCAGTAACGTGGAGACGATGAGGACAGCAATAAAGCAAATATTTACAACCCGGCCCGGATGAAAACGATGACGTGCCGAAAAAACCTCTTTTCTTACAATATCGTCGGGCTGCACACACACTCCCTGAAAGCCACCTGCGCCATCCGCATGGGCGGGGACGGCAATGTTACTGCCTGTAAGCGATTATAGCGCACAAAAACGCCCGGCATTGCCGGGCGTAGCGTGACTTAAGCCTTGTCCTGTCGCCGGGTGCCGTCACCATGCTGAAGCTCTTCTTCACGAAACGCTTCCTGCTTGATGCCGTAACCGTCGTACCAGCGACACTCCACCATTCCGCTTGCATAGCCGGTGACGACCATACGTGGACCGCCGTTTTTTGGCTTAACTTCATCGCTGACCAGAAAGACCATAACCGCCTCCTTTATCAGTGTGAAACTGTATCAATTTAGTCGAGGAATAACAGTTATGCCTGGTATAGCCAGAAGTTATTAATGTGAGCGACCTCGCATTTTTTCCACGAGTTTCACCACCGCGACCACCACGAGGCCAATAATCAACCCGAGCACCAGATTCAGTAAGGTGGGTAAAACAGTCGCAATAACAGCACCTTGAGCCTCAGAGAAATGTTCGATGGCATGATGCAGAGGCGCAATGCCATGCACCACAATCCCGCCGCCGACGAGGAACATGGCCAGGGTGCCGATTACCGACAGGGACTTCATCAGCCAGGGGGCTACCACCAGCAGGGCTTTACCCGTCATCTTCGCCAGCGCGCTGGTTTTATCACTCAGCCAGTAACCGACGTCATCCAGTTTGACGATGATGCCCACCAGGCCGTAGACGCCCAGGGTGACCACAAAGGCGATCCCGGACAGCACCAGCACCTGGTTCAGCAGCGGCGCATCCGCCACAATCCCCAGGGTAATAGCCACAATTTCCGCCGACAGGATAAAGTCGGTACGGATCGCGCCCTTGATTTTATCCCGCTCAAAGGTGACAGGATCCTGTGCGGCCAGCGCTTCCAGACGCTGTTGCCGCGCTTCCGGGCTCTCCTTCCCTTTATTTTTACGCGATTCGAGCGAGTGCAATATTTTCTCTGCCCCTTCAAAGCAGAGAAATGCCCCGCCAACCATCAGCAGCGGCGTAATGGCCCACGAAATAAAGGCGCTGATCAGCAACGCCAGCGGCACGAGGATCACTTTATTGAGCAGTGACCCCTTCGCCACGGCCCAGACTACGGGCAGCTCGCGATTGGCGCGCACGCCCGAGACCTGTTGGGCATTGAGAGAGAGATCGTCCCCCAGCACGCCCGCGGTTTTCTTGGCCGCCAGTTTTCCCATCAGCGAAATATCGTCCAGCAGCGTGGCAATATCATCCAGCAGTGTTAATAAGCTACTTCCCGCCAAAATAACGTTCCTTCTTTTTTGTTAATAACCTGAACAGTATGGAGTAAAACCCGGAACCCCGAAACTATCCCGTTTAAGTCAACAAATAATTCACTTATGTAACACAATTAAAGCGCTCGCCAGCGCGATAGTTTTCACGTTAACTCTATGCGACCGAATTATTTCATTGTGAGGGAGTATGCGTTTCAGGCACGTTTTACCATTAGCGGGCGCGCTGTTTGCGCTCTATATCATCTGGGGTTCCACCTATTTCGTGATCCGTATCGGCGTGGAGAGCTGGCCGCCCCTGATGATGGCCGGAGTGCGTTTTCTTTCTGCGGGCGTGCTGCTGCTGGCGTTTTTATTCCTGCGCGGCCATAAGCTGCCGCCGCTGCGCCCGCTTCTCAACGCCGCTCTGATCGGCGTCCTGCTGCTGGCTGTCGGGAACGGCTTTGTTACCGTCGCGGAACATCAAAACGTGCCCTCCGGGATCGCGGCGGTGGTGGTGGCGACCGTTCCGCTGTTCACCCTCTGCTTCAGCCGCCTGTTTGGCATCAAAACGCGCAAGCTGGAGTGGCTGGGGATCGCCATCGGGATGGCAGGCATTATTCTGCTCAACAGCGGCGGAAACCTGAGCGGTAACCCGTGGGGTGCGCTGCTCATCCTGATCGGGTCGATGAGCTGGGCGTTTGGTTCGGTGTACGGCTCGCGCATTGAATTACCCACCGGGATGATGGCCGGGGCCATTGAGATGGTCACCGCGGGGATTGTGCTGCTGGTAGCGTCGATGCTTTCCGGCGAGAAGCTGACTGCCCTTCCCGACCTGTCAGGCTTCCTGGCGGTGGGCTATCTGGCGATATTCGGCTCGGTGATCGCGATTAATGCCTATATGTTCCTGATCCGCAATGTCTCTCCGGCGGTTGCCACCAGCTATGCCTACGTGAACCCGGTGGTCGCCGTGCTGCTGGGTACGGGCCTCGGCGGGGAATCGCTCTCCACGGTAGAGTGGATGGCGCTGGGGATCATTATTATGGCGGTGGTGCTGGTGACCTTAGGCAAGTATCTGTTCCCGGCCAAACCGGTGGTTACGCCGTGTCAGGCGGAGAAACCTTAAGCGGGCGAATGCCAAGGGTGTCGATCTGCGCGGTCTCGCCGCCGCCGCAGATCCACTCTTCCAGACGCTCAGTAAGCGCCCTGTCATCCAGCTTCAGCCTGCCGCGCAGCGCGCATTCCCACACCACCAGCACCCGCCAGCCCTGCTGCTGTAACAGCGCGATATCGCGGTTGTCGCGAATAACGTTTTTACCAATCTTCTCCAGCCAGAAGTCGGTGCGGGTCGCCGGGACCTTAAACAGATAGCAGTCGTGGCGATGCCAGAAACAGCCATGCGTGAAGATCACGCACTGGTGGCTATCAATCACAAAATCAGGTCGCCCGGCAAGGCTGGCATCCTGCACACGGAACTCAAAGCCGACCTGCGCCAGCAGGCCAGCCAGCCGTTTTTCAATGGCCGTATCCCGCGTGCCGATGGCGCGCATGTTTTTGCTGCGGGTGGCCTTATTATGTACGTCCGCCATTAACAGTCTCAGCCTTACGTTGCGCTACCGCCTGCAGAATACGCGACTCCAGCAGTCGGGCGACGGCGGCAAACGCCGGTACCACTACCGAATTGCCAAACTGACGGTAGGCCTGGGTGTCAGACACCGGGATGCGGAATTGGTAGCCCTGCGGGGTTTCAAAGCCCATCAGACGAGCACATTCGCGCGGCGTCAGACGGCGCGGGCGATGACGCTGGTTTTCAGGATCGTCGAAATCCCGCTCGCCAAGGGCTTTGTCCCAGCCCCGGTCGATAAGGATCTCCGCGCCATCTTTGTTACTTGTAGATTCAAGCATAAGCACCATACTTTGTAGATTTAAAAAAATGACAATCAATCAGTAGGAGTTGCAATGAGTCTAAACCGGAAGAAAACCTTAAGACAAGTTACCATGACAAGGGTCACACATGTAAACGACCCCGAGGGGGAGCTCGTTGAGCTTGATTCAAAGAACTCCTACTCAAAAAAGGCTGTGCCGCCCATTAAAGTAAATAGGAAGATAATCAAAAGTTATAACTACAACTACTTCCCAATAATCTTAAACAAAGATGGTTCGCCATGGCGAGAGGGTGTTTTATACATAATTTCAAAAGCAAATAGCGATTTTAACTATAAAATATCAACTTATCACAGCATCATGTCAGATTTAACTCACTTCAAAAATTATATTGATGATAATAATATAGATATGTTTAGCTTTCCTAAAATGAAATTATTACGGCCGACATATCGATACAGGAATTATTTACTCCTTCTTGTTCAAAATGATGAACTTAGTTCTCACACAGCAAAAAGAAGAGTATCTTCAATGATTAAATTTTATCGCTACTTAACTGAGGAAAATCACTTTAAACCATCATACCCGCTCTGGAATGAAAGTGACTTATATATAAAAGCCCATGATTCCAAGGGTTCTGTATTCCATCTAAAAAAAATCTCCACTGATTTAAAAATAAAAAACATCCCTAATGATGATCCTTTTTCTAACGAGATAATCGATGAAGGCAGACTAAGACCTTTACCTAAACAAGAGCAATTAGCATTAATTGATACAATAAATAACACTGGAAACACTGAAATGTTATTAATCCATCTAATTGCATTGCTTACAGGTGCAAGGATACAAACTGTGTTGACTTTAAGAAAGTCACATTTTTCTAAATCAATAGATATTAATGATAGTAGTTTCACATTAGCAACCGGTCATGGTACCAATATCGATACAAAGAAGGATAAGAACTTGATACTTATCTTCCCGAAATTACTATATAACAAAATCAGGATTTATATTTTGAGCGAGCGCTATCTTAATAGAGTAAATAAAATAAAAAATGATGTGTTTAATGATTACTTGTTTTTAAGTAATAGAGGAGCTCCATATTATATTAGCAAAGAATCGTTAAAATCTTCAAATACTCAGTCTAATGAAAGAACAATGCACAATGGAGAGGCTGTAAGACAATTTATATCTAAGAGAGTTATTCCTACAATGAAGGTTAAACTATCTAATGATAGGTATATTTTCAGGTTTCATGATTTACGCGCTACGTTTGGTATGAACTTGTCAGAATCACAGATGCGATTGGTGGAAGAAGGAAAACTAAGTTTGCATAAAGCTAGAGAGTACGTGAAAGCAAGAATGGGGCATGCCACCACTGAAATGACTGATAGGTATTTAAATTATAGAAGTAATTTTGATACATTGATTGCACATCAAGAGAATTATGAGGATTATATTAATACCCTATTAGGGCATGTCAATCAGGAGTGTTTATGAATAATTTAAATTCAACATCCACTATAATATCACAACCATTTAATGAAAATTTAGAGTTAATAGACCTTAGTGTAATTGCTATTAATTTCAACAGAAGGAATCATTATATTAATTCATTCTTTTATCAAAAAATAGTAATAAGTGGCTCCAATATATATGCAGATAACATTAACATCAGCAGAAAAACTCTTGTGAGAAAGATTTACAGAGAAGTAATCAATCAGTTACTTTTTGGAGGAATACGCGAGTCCAAAATATCGTATAATCTATCACGATTATTTCAATTCATCAGATGGTGTGATTCAAAAGGAATACATAATTGTCTAGAGAATGACATGAACTGCATTGATGCTCTTCGTGCATATGTCAATCATTGTTGGGAACAAGTTGCTTTAGGCAAAAGCAAATCAAGCACAATAACAGAAAAAATAAAAACTTTAATACATATGTTAAAGGGAATAGTTGCTGAAGAACTCCATCAATACTTTCCAAATGTGAAAGCATCCCGAAGAGATAGAGAGTTAACGCTCCCCCCGGACGACCTACATGCTAGTGAAAACATTCAAATTTTACACTCAGTTATTAATGGTGCATATGATTTTATTACTCATAAAAGAACATACCCCTATGCATGGAAAGTACCTGAATTTCTAAACATCCATGAAAATACTGTTTGGATTTTCCCGATAAAAAGCTGGTGTCAGACCAATTTGAACGATAATGGGACAACAAAGAAGAAAAAAGTAAATTCCGGCTTTAATTACAAACATGGTCGAATAGTTACACCTAAAGAGCTTAGGGAAATTGGAATCACTGACCGCGAGACTCAAAGTAGAACCATTCGTCGTTCCATTCTGCTTCTTAAAAAGACGAATGATTACGATATAAATATCAATTCACAGCAAAAACGGGATTTTTTACGTGACGCAATTGCATCTTTTACTTTTCTCTTAATAGCAAATACAGGAATGAACCCCACTCAATTATTAAATATAAAATGGAATGATGAGTATGATATTCATAAAGAAAGTATTGATTTTTGCTTGATAAAATTTAGAGCATTTAATAAAAAAGTACACTTTAGAATAACCAGTAAATTTCTACCTGTTTTTAAGATATACCTGAAGTTAAGGAGTTATTATTTACTCGGGAATCGATCTGACTTTTTAATACCATCATTTAGTGAAAAATATGAATCCCATATAGATTTAGTTTATATATCAAAAAATATAAAGTCTTTGATGCTTGACCTAGGCTATACGAAAGGTTTAATTGTTGCACGAGAATGGAGATGTTTGAAGGCTGAATGGTTAATTAACAATGCAGACCCGTCTGTTGCGGCGAAACTTTTACAAAATTCTGAATCGACAATACTGAATCATTACTCTTCGGGGACATTAACCAAACAAACAGAGGACCTTAGTGACTTCCTAACCAAATTATCCAATGTAGTTACGGTAACAGAAACTCCACATAAAACACTAATTTCTGTCGGCGGATGTAAAGAGATTGATAACCCAATAAATATTTCTGGCGAACTTGCATTCAAATCAGACTGTAAGCAACCAGAGGGCTGTTTATTTTGTGCTAATTTTTCAATACATGCGGATGAAAATGATTTACGAAAGATCCTTAGCTGTAAATATTGCATTGAGAATACTCAAGGGTTATCTAGATCCTATGATGACTGGCATAAAATTTATGATCCTGTATTGATACGAATTGATGAAATAGTTAATTATATAGCTGAAATCAACATCGCTTTAGTAGATAAGATGAAATATGAAGTGTATACACAGGGCAATCTTGATTCATATTGGGAAGGGAAATTAGAAATGCTAGTGAACATTGGGGCGATAACAGATGAATACTAATCATTTTCTTTCGCCTAATATTTCCCTGACAGAAAAAATGTCTCCCACTGATCCTATTTATCTGTCAGATGAAAATTCCCCATTGCCATCTCATGTTATTAGTCGAAATATTTATGGGGAAGTTATATCAAAATACTCCGACGATGAGTGGGATTTTAGTTGTTACGATAAAAAAAATCGCCCTTGTCTACTTTCATTCAAACATTGGAATAAAGGTGAGACAGGATATTTTATAGACAGTATTATTTCCAGTTTAAAAAAGTTGGTTTTTGCTTACATCTGGTATAGAAATGGAAAAACATATCAGGTTAAAAATATATCCAAACTTGGTTATACATTGAATACTTTAGCCAGATACTGCACTGAATTCAATATTACCATCCCTGAATTATTAGTATCTAAAAAGCATCTTAATAACTGTTTTATGTCATTAAAGCCGGGGACAATGTATGATGTAAGAAGATTTTTATTGGCTTTTAATGATGTTGATAATGCGCATAAGCCATTTGAATTTTGTGATATAAAAAAACTGACCGAAATGAATGCAACTATAATAAATTACAGAAACAATCTAAAACAATTCCCACCAATCCCCCCTAGAATCTATCTTTCGTACATTACTAGCATTACTTCAGATATAAAATTTCTAACTGAAAACATTGATATTCTTTTAGATTTAATCCTAGAAATAAAATCTAAATACGTTGAAATATGTAAACTGCCACACAACTCCAGATATAATAACATTCCTCCAGAGTATAACATTTCCAACATCATAAAAAATTACAATTTAGACTTTGTATTTGACTACTTTGGTGCCAATAAAAATATTAAAGGAATATTATATCTATTAAATAGTATATTATTTAGGTGCCGGTTAGCGATCCAGATCTTCACGGGCATGAGAATAGATGAAGCAACCAATTTAAATATTGATTGCGCACAAATTTATCATAAAAATGGTCAGAATCATTATATTATAAATGGTAAAACGACCAAACTATCGGAAAGAGAGGCTAAATGGGTAACTAATGAAGTTGGCTATAATGCATCTTGCCTTTCTCGTAAAATAGGTCTCTTTATAGTTAATCAAATAGAAGATTTTTCTTCTGAAGTTTACAACGCTCCTCTTTTTGTGCGTACATCTTATTTAGGTTTAGGGAGAAAAGCACCTAAAGTAGATAATTCTATAATACTATGTGCCGAGTTAGCACCGAATGATGAAATGAAGAAAATCTCATGGCTAAATGTCATGATTACGAAAGAGGATATCTCTGAACTAAAGAGAATCGATCCGTTTAGAGCTTGGGAAGCAGAATCTAAATTTGGGATTGGTCAATACTGGCCTCTGCAAACACATCAATTTAGACGTTCTCTTGCATTGTATGCTTCAAGATCTGGATTAGTATCATTAACGTCTTTGCGCAGACAATTACAGCACTTATCAACTCAAATGACCCTTTACTATTCTCGCGAAAGCGCATTTGCACAGGATTTAATTTCAAATGACAAGTCCCACTTTGCTGTAGAATACCAAGAAACACAAAGTTATGCCCAGGCATTGGATTACGTGAATTTGATATTATTGTCTGATAGTAAGTTATTTGGCACACAAGGAAATATAATTAACAACAATATTAAAAACAACATATTTATTGATAAAAAGGAAACTTTTCGATTATTTAAACTAGGACAATTGGCTTACACAGAAACATGTCTTGGCGGTTGTACAACATTAGAAGCATGTACTCAACGTTCAACTCGTTCTTTAGTTAGTTGCTTATCTTGTGAAAATGCCATTATCAAAAAAGACAAACTCGAGTTAGTTATTAAAATTACTAGAAAAGATTGAAGTTAACTCTTTAGCATATAGAACGGAGAAGCAAGATCTTCAATTGCTTGAAAAATATCTGAATGTATATAATTCAAAATCCGGAGACAATTGATGAACAATATAGATGAGTATTATTCTGCTTTAGAACGCTTAATCAACAATGCGCCGATAATAGTTGCATTAGGCACAAAAATAAGTTATGACGCTGTTTCGCTTGAGGCAGGAAAATCTAAGGGTAGCATAAAAAAGTCCAGACCAATATTCACTGATTTAATTAGAAAAATTGATAATTTAAAAACGAAACGAAAAGACAACGATGATATCAATTTAAAAAAGCTTCGTTTTGAAATTTTGGAGTTAAAAAATCAGCTTGACAATTCTCTTGCAAGAGAAATATGTTTAATCATAGAACTGCAGGAATTAAAAAAAAGCAAACAACTCACTTAAAAGCAATAAATATTATTTAAATATATTCAGGCCTGTCTTTGAGATATTCATGATCCTTCAAAAGCAGGCTTTCGATTTAAAAATGCATTCTCAACGTGTTATTATAATGAACTAATGAAATCCCTATGTATTTTACATTAACTTTCTGATGAACATGAATTTTATTCATATATATCTTACGTAATAATTCGGATATGGTAATAACTTTGCTTGAAGACATTCTAAAAACATGTACGGACAATTAAATTCAATCGAAGAACGGTGAATGCATCCTTGCAGAAATCCACTGTCAATCTCAATATACTTGAGCCATTAGTAATCATACAGTGGGATACACAAATGCATCTATAACTTGTTGATAAAATGAATTAATTCTTAAAGAGTAAGTTCTGTCTTTCACAGAGCAGGTTGATTGTTGACTTTCATTAAAACACATGTCAAGGGATAGTTGTTCCTCATTATTCATATCATTTATCTGCTTTCTCACTAATGGTTCGATTAAATTACCATCTGTTTTAATTAATAATGAATCAGGAGACTCCTGCATAATTTTATAATCTTTAGGTAAGTCCTTTATTAACCTCTCCGAGTATAAGGTTAATTCTTCTGTAGCTATAGTAAATAACCAAGCCTCCTGGTTTTTTCTTTGATTTATACGAAGAATTCTGCCGAGCACCTGTCTAAAATAAAGTTCAGTTTTAACAGTGCTCAAGTGGCAGCAGACCTGAAGTCTTGGGATATCAGTACCCTCGCTTATCATGCCCACACTGACAATCCATTCGGTAGTTCCTTGCCTGAAATGCCCTATTTTTGAAAGGGCTTCTTTATCATGATATGTCACAATCGTTGCCGTTTGGGCGAATTCATTTTCCAGAATTTCTAGAAGTTGGTACGCATGTTCTACTGAAGAAGCAACTACCAGACCACCTGCATCAGAATTAACCTTTCTGATTTCGTTGAGTTTTTCGCACCCGGCTTTAATGACATACTTCATTGCTTCGGGGTGTGAAATTATTGATTGATAAGGAACTAGTTTTTCTCTCAAGAATTCAGAGACAGATCCGAAATTTTTTGTGCTCTCATCTGATGAAAAAACTAAATTATCACTATTGATCAACGTAATCTTAGGCTTACGACAAACATTATCCATAATGGCTTCGTGCAGGCCGTAGATGTAGTCGCAGCAGATCTCACCATCTGGATCGGTGTAATTTGATAATACTATCGGCACATTATCAGTTCGCCATGGGGTTCCGGTTAATGCCAAGGTATAACTTGCAAATTTTTGAACTTTAGTAAGGATTTCCCCACCCCAAACGTTGGCATTATCTATTGTATCGCCAGAGCAATGATGGATTTCATCAAAAATCACTAACAACCGGTGTCGTTGTAACGAATCCCAGAAATTATTATCAAAATACATAAGGTTATGATAAGTGTAAGCAGTTCCCAAAGATCCCAAGCCTCCACAAAAGTTACTTTTCAAAATTCGGGAGAAAGTGCTTTTTATCGATGAGACCACTACTGCTGAAGGGGCAAAGCATATGATGATATCAACCATATCGAGTTCTAGCATTCGCTTTGCGACCTCAGCAGCCATAACTGTTTTGCCCGCACCGGGGCAAGCTAGACATAAAAAATGTGGCGATCCCGATTGGAATTTCTTTAGTGCTGCTCCAGCACACTGGTCCTGCCATTTCCTCAGCATGTACGGTGCTCGTTGCTATTCTGCCCAAGTACTTTTGATAAAGCCGTCACTCGACCCAGTAATGCAGCCGACTGATTTTTTGCCTGCTGATAGAGGGCTGTCAGATAACTTTTCTTGGTAGGAAACCGCTCCATTAGAGACTGGTACTCTTCTATTTCACTAAGAACCACGGCAAGTTTGGCCTCGTGAATAAGCTTTTCCTTTTTGAGGTCATTCAAAAAAATATCTAAATCAGATACCTCTGAATCAACTTTTGCCTGCACAGTACGAAGACGTGAATTTTTGGGTATTTTTCCCGTTGTAAATGCCGTTGAATAAAAGAGCTCCGTTGTTTTGTAAAATTTCTTGGATCGCCCATCACTTTTCTCAATTTTGCATACAAATCCCAATGCCTCTAGTCGGTGAAGCTGACGATAGATGAACTTCCTAGCTTCGCTTACCTCACTGTATTCATCCGTAATTTTCAGTAATGCATCCCTGAGGTGATTAGCACTGAACTCGTTAAAATCCTTCTCTATCAATAAATTATAAATGTAGGGATGCAACTTTACTGCAGACGTCATTAACAAAATTCCAAACTTTTGAACTTAGGATTGCTAAGTATACAGAAACTGGCGAAACTTAGACAATCTAAGCACTCCAAGGCAATGATGATGATTACGTGGCGCACCCAAACCCGATACCTGACAGACTCAAAGCAGCCAGAACCAAAGCCGGGATCACTCAGCGAGAATTGGGTATCCGGATTGGTATGGAACCAAGTTCAGCGAGTGGTCGCATGAACCATTATGAGAAAGGAAGGCACATCCCAGATATCGATACCCTTAAGCGCATGGCCGATGAGCTTGGAGTTCCTATAAACTACTTCTTTTGCGAGAACGAAATGACGGCAGAATTAGCTTGCCTGATAGCCAGTATGACAGAAGAACAACAGGCTGAACTCATTGCTACTTTGAAAAAAAGCCAGTTATAGCTCTCGGTTATCACAGGATGATCAAACCTCTGCATGAACGCATCAGATCTGTATCTTCAGCAGACTAGTCGGCTCTCCTAAACTCCTTAACTTAGATATTTCGAACCAATAAATAATTGTGCCACATGGAATCCAAGGCTGAGTCCTAAATAGGTAGACCGATGGCTCGTTTCCAAAAGCGGACGCTGCTTACATTATGGAAAGGCAGGTTAATGCTAAGATTGCCATCCCTCAGTCGAGTTGGTTTGGCGATTGACCAGACCTGAATCGCCACGGATAATCTAGACACTTCCTAGCCGTTGATAATACTGGTTTTCATATTCTGTCGGTGACATCTGATCGCTGGAACCATGCCGACGCTTACTGTTATAAAACATTTCGATGTAATCAAAAATATCGCTGCGGGCTTCTTCCCGCGTTCCGTAGATCTTTTTCTTTATCCGTTCGCGTTTCAACAACTGGAAAAAGCTTTCTGCAACCGCATTATCATGGCAGTTACCGCGACGGCTCATGCTGCCCTCCAGGCCGTGTGATTTCAGGAACGACTGCCACTCATGGCTTGTGTACTGACTGCCCTGATCCGAATGAACCAGCACCTGTTTTTGGGGATTACGGCGCCATACAGCCATCAGCAGTGCGTTCAGGACAATGTCCTTTGTCATCCGGGATTGCATGGACCAGCCGATAATTTTGCGTGAGAACAGATCAACAACCACGGCAAGATACAGCCAGCCTTCGTGGGTCCTGATGTAGGTTATGTCCGTTACCCAACGCTTATCCGGAGCATCCGGATTGAACTGTCGCTGGAGCCTGTTGGGCGACACGATACTGGCCTCGCCTTTACGTGCCCGCGGGCTCCGGTATCCGACCTGAGCCTTTATCCCGACACGTTTCATCAGTCGCCAGACTCTGTTCACTCCGCACTGTTGCCCGCTGTCCCGCAGATCCAGATGGATTTTGCGATAACCATAGACGCATCCCGATTCCAGCCAGAACTGTTTAATCTGTCCTGTCAGTCTCAGGTCTGCCTGATGGCGTTGTGAATGCGGCTGCTGAAGCCAGGCGTAAAAACCACTGGGATGAACATCCAGCACCCGACAGAGCAGGCGAACAGGCCAGCAACAGGTGTTGTCACGGATAAAGGCGTACCTCAGTCGGACAGCTTTGCGAAGTACGCCGCGGCTTTTTTTAATATGTCCCGTTCGTCGGTAACCCGCTTCAGCTCTTTCTGGAGACGGCGGATCTCGGCCTGAGCATCTGACTGTTCTTTATTAGCGGAAGAATCCGGACCGTACTTCTTTATCCAGGCGTAAAGGCTGTGGGTGGTGATATCGAGACGTGTTGCAACGCTGGCAACAGAATAACCGCGATCAACAACCTGTTTGACTGCTTCAATTTTAAACTCTTCGGGATAACGCTTACCGCTCATGGGCACCTCTCTTTAAGCCATCTTAAATGACTCTGAGGTGTCTGTTAAACCCGTGGCGATTCACACAACCTTCTGATCATAGATCTCCAGAACTTTTTTCAAAAGACACAATTCTTCTTCTTGTTTGTACTTATCTGCGTCTCGTGATTGTTCAATAAGTTCATTAATAACCGGTTGTAACTCTTTCATGCTTACTCCATCTGGGTTGAATGTGTGATGATTAATCACGGAAATCACCCTAACATAATAAGCTGTTCATGTATACAGTACAAAACTAAAGTTGTATATTTAAAAGGCCACAAGCTCAGAACTAAAAAAGACATTACATTTAACATGTGTTTGGTTGAGGATTGAAAGCAGGTCACCAGGTTTGACACATAGGTTCTGGAGGTTTATTGATAATGAGATGCCTTTTTTTTAAAAAAATGGACATTGTGAGTTTATAATCAAACTTATTTAAATCAATACATTAAGACGTGGCTTTTTCTTTTATCTACAAGTACTTTCCAATAGCGTGCCGACAGGGTGCGGGCGACGCTGTTCGGGTTCGTCGGATCGACCATCCCGAAGCCAAACCCGTTGCCCTTCGCCTGATGCTTCTGCGCATAGCGATAGAGATACTTCCACAGCACCGGGGTGAGAATGAATTTTGCGTCCACGACGGGCTCGAGCAGATCGGCAATTGTGGGTCGCCGTGCCGGCCACAGCCCCGGGAGATCGCGCAGGGTGAAGTTGCCCCGCAGGTTGAGATCGCGACGAAAGCCCACCAGCACAATGCGCTCGCGGTGCTGGGGCAGGAAGTGTTTTCCATCGATAATCTTCGGATCGTCTGGCCCGCTCTCCGCTGCATCCGCCACGTCATACCCCAGGTCGTCCAGGGTCTGCATGATGATACGGAACGTTTTACCGCCGTCATGGCTCTTCAGGTTTTTCACGTTCTCCAGCACAAAGATTGCCGGGCGGCGGGCGTCAATAATGCGCGCCACGTCGAAGAACAACGTGCCCTGAGTGTCGCAGGCAAAACCGTGCGCGCGACCCAGAGCGTTCTTCTTTGATACGCCAGCCAGCGAAAACGGCTGGCACGGGAAGCCTGCGAGCAGCACGTCGTGCGCCGGAATGGCGTTGCGGATGTGCTGCGCCGCCTCGTCGTCCGTCACGCCGCTCTGGTGGCTGAGCGTCACTTCGCGGATGTCATCATTAAACTGGTGCGCATCCGGATCGCAGTACCAGTTGGCCTTGTAGGTGCGTACCGCATGTTTGTTCCACTCACTGGTAAATACGCACTGGCCGCCAATCGCCTCAAATCCATGACGGATGCCGCCGATCCCGGCGAACAGATCGACAAAGCGGAACGCATAGTGAGGATGACAGGCCGGAGGGCGCGGCAGCAGGTTTTGCAGGAAGCGGTATTCACCGTCGCTAAGGCGATGTCCTGCCCGCTCGCTGGTCACCAGTCGTTTGAGGATCGCCGGGCTCCAGTGGCTGTCACCCTGAGCAACCAGAAGATGAGCCAGCGTTCTGGCATCGTAAATTTCCAGAAGCTGGCTCAATAACGCCTGAACTGACGCCGTTGATTTATCTGCCAGCACAAGCGCCGACTCCGTCACTGATACATTTTCCTGCATACATTTAACCGGGCCAAAAAAGACTTAAGAGAGAGTAACACAGAAAGGCATTACAGACTGTCGCGGAAACGCTGCACTACCGCGGCGTCAATACCCTCGTAATCGCCGCGTAGCTCGGCGCTGAGCCGGGCCATAAACTGAATCAGCACATCGGCACTCTGTCGCGCAAGCTGCCGACCGGCGGCGGTCTGCATCGTCCCGGGCAGGCGGAGCAGTTTGCTCTGGAAATGGTCCAGGGCGTATGCCCGGTCGTTCAGCTTGCGCGCATCAGCAAAGGGATCCTCCGGGTCGAACAGCGGAACCCCCAGCGCGCCGGACACGGCAAAGACGCGCGCCAGACCAATCGCGCCCAGGGCCTCCAACCGGTCGGCGTCCTGCACGATTTTGGCTTCATCGGTAAGCGGCGTAATGCCTGCGCTGAAGCTGTGCGCCTCGATGGCATGCTGGATCGCGGCATAGTGATGGGCAGGAAAATCGGCAAAGTCGTCGCGCAGAATGGCCATCGTTCTTTCGGCGGCCAACTGCGACGAGCGGCCGCGCTGCGGATGGTTTTTCGGCAGGCTGACGATATCGTGAAAATAACAGGCCGTCAGGATGACCAGGGGATCGACCGGCGCATCTTTCATCAACCGCTGTGCGGTGTTCCAGACACGACGGAAATGGGAGATATCATGGGCGGTATCATCGGTGGCATGATGCGCCTTCAGCCAGTTTTCAAAACGTTGCTGCCACTGCACGAGTTCCATATCGGCTTTCCAGAAAGTGAAAAGCCGTACAATAGCAATTATTTACTCTTCTGACACATCACGCGGCCGGGTGTACCAGGCAATCGCGCCCAGGATTCCCCCCACCGCGCTTAAAAGCAGAAAACCGCACAGGGCACTGAGCCATTTCCCGGACGTTGAGCCGAGATCGTCCTCAATCAGCGGCCCTGATACCGAGGTGACTTTGCTGACGATCCACAAATAGCGCGCCATCGCCCAGATGAAATAGCCGCAAAAGGCGTAAAAAACCCACAGGGCCAGTTTGCCTCCCAGGCTGCGATCGTGTTTTTGTTCCATGTTGTCCTTTCCTTTTTCACGGCACGCTGGCCGTCGCATTCACATCGCCAATTCGAACCGGTAAATAAATCACATTTTCTAATAAAAAACACGCTACCTGTAAAAGTTTCCCCTGTCGATTTGCGTTAAGTTGATCTTTCGCAATTTTGTATTGATTATAATTATAGTTCCACAGTATTTATGCAGTCAGGGAAATGTCATAGCCTAAAGCAAGGCTGTAAATGCGTTATTTCACTCTTATTATTCAAGGAACTTATTTTCCAAAGCGGATAACTGTGCAATGATGACGGGGTTATGTGCTTTTTTATCGCTTCACTATTAAATACTCTTAAATTACCCCTTTATTTTTGCCCGATACTATTATCGGGCTTTTTATTGTCTTTGCCGCAGGGCACCCCCTTCTTCATCAATAGATTCCTTAAAATCAATAACTTATTGAAATACATATCAATAAAAAGTAATAATACATTTTTCAGAACCATAAATATAAAATATAATGACACCGTAATTAATATTTTGAAATAATCTAAATGATTTAGTTACATTTATTTTTAAACAGTAAAAACCCACCCTGAAATAGTATTGAGCCCGTAACCCGGAGGGGGTTGCGTATATTCATTAAAAAAATACATTCAAGGGAATATATAATGAAAAGAAAAGTTCTGGCAGTTCTCGTCCCTGTTTTGTTGAGCGCTGGCGCGGTAAATGCGGCTGAAATCTACAACAAGGACGGCAATAAATTCGATCTTTACGGAAAAATGGTCGGAAAGCGCATCTGGAACAATACCGACGATAGCAACAGCGAAAACTTTGATGACTCCTACGCCCGTTTCGGCATTAAAGGCGAAACACAAATCAACAACGACCTGACCGGTTTCGGTCAGTTTGAGTACAACATGGGTGCCAGCGCCCCGGAAGGCGAACAGGATGAGAGTAGCCGTCTGGCGTTCGCAGGTCTGAGATTCGGTGACTACGGTTCGTTTGACTATGGCCGCAACTACGGTGTGGCTTACGACGCCGGGGCGTACACCGATATGCTCGTGGAATGGGGTGGCGATTCCTGGGTTCACACCGATAACTTTATGACTGGCCGTACCACCGGCGTGGCGACTTATCGCAACACGGACTTCTTCGGCGCGGTTGAAGGGCTGGATTTTGCGCTGCAGTACCAGGGTAAAAACCACGATAGCCAGGTGAAAAAAGCCAACGGTGACGGTTACAGCACCTCCCTCGCCTACAACTTCGATGGCTTTGGCTTCGTCGGCGTCTACGGCAAGTCTGACCGTACCAACAAACAGTCCCTGGACGGCTTTGGCGATACCGCTGAAGTCTGGTCGCTGGTCGCGAAGTATGATGCCAACAACCTCTACGCTGCGGTGATGTACGGTGAAACCCGCAACATGACCTATGTGAGCAATAAAGGTTTTGCCAACAAAACGCAGAACGTTGAAGCCGTGGTGCAGTACCAGTTTGACTTTGGCCTGCGTCCCTCCCTGGGCTACGTCTACTCCACAGGCAAAGATCTGGGTGAACGCAACGGCGTTCGCGGCGTGAATGCCGACCTCGTGAACTATGTTGAACTGGGTACCTGGTACTACTTCAACAAGAACATGAACGTCTACACTGCGTATAAATTCAACCTGCTGGATGATGATGACGCGGCCCGTACCGGCATGCCTGCTGACGACCAGTTCGCGCTGGGTATCGTTTACCAGTTCTGATTGTCCGGCAAGACTCTGTAAGCCCGCTACGAAGCGGGCTTTTTGCTTTTTAACCGCCACCAGATTTACATAGCTTTAACAAATTAGCGCCATCAGCCATAATGCCCACTTTCTGTATGTCCTGGAGTTTCAATGCGCGATTTGCCGCCCCTCCCTCCTACGCGCAAGCGCCCAATGAAACTGAACACCCTGGTCACGCTGATGGTCTACAGCGTGACGGGCGCGATCCTGCTGGTGATTTTTGTCCTCTATTTTGCGCAAATCACCCGGGCTACGCGCGATGGCGTGCGGGATACCGCCCTGGCGGTCGCCAGAACCCTGGCTGATAGCCCGGAGGTGATCCGCGGCTTGTCCCTGCCCCCGGACAGTAACATCATCGAGCCTGTCGCCCGGGCGGTGATGCAGCGCAACAATCTGCTGTTTGCCGTTGTCACCGACATGCGGGGGATCCGCTATTCGCATCCCAACAGCGCCCTGCTCGGCAAAGCCTTTATTGGGGACGACCTTCGGCCTGCGCTGGAAGATAAAGAGAATGTTGCTGTCAACCACGGGGTACTCGACGAGGCGCTGCGGGTGTTTACGCCTGTCTATAACGCACAGCATCAGCAGATTGGCGTGGTTGCGGTGGGGATCTCCCTGATTAAAGTAGAGCAGCAGATCGCCCGCAACCGCTGGGATGCCATCTGGCTGGTGCTGTTCAGCGCCCTGATGGGCGCGCTCGGCGCATGGGGGCTGGTGCGGATGCTGAAGCGCGTGCTGTTTGGCCTCGAACCGTATCAAATTTCAGCCTTGCTGGAGCAGCGCCAGGCGATGCTGCAATCCCTTCGCGAGGGCGTGATCGCGGTGGATCAGCAGGGGCATGTGACGATGATAAACCATGCTGCCCGGCAGATCCTGAATGCCAGCGCCAGCAATCATACCCTGCACGAGGCGCCGCTGCTGGCGAACCTGCGCGAGGTATTACAAACCGGGCTGCCGCGTCAGGATCAGGAGATCAACTGTCACGGCCGGCTGTTGCTCTGCAACACCCTGCCCGTCAAAAGCGAGAATCAGCTGATGGGCGCCATCACCACCTTCCGTGATAAGACCGAGATCAGCCAGCTGTTGCAGAGGCTGGACGGGATGGTGAGTTATCTGGATGTGCTGCGCAGCCATTCCCATGAGTTTATGAACAAGCTGCATGTGATCCTCGGGCTACTGCATATGAAGCACTATGCCAAACTGGAAGAGTACGTCCTGTTGACCGCCAATGCCTGGCAGAGCGACGTCGGCACGCTGCAGCGCAACGTGAAATCGCCGGTGGTGGCTGGTTTTCTGCTGAGTAAGATCAGCCGCGCCAGAGAGCTGGGATTTAGCCTGACGCTTTCGGATGCCAGCCTGGTGCCGGATAACCCAAATGAACAGCAGGTCGCGGGGCTGATCACCGTGCTCGGTAATCTGATCGAGAATGCGCTGGATGCGATGGCCGCGCAGTCCGAGGGGGAAATCAGCCTCCTCCTGCACTATCAGCAGGGCTGGCTTAGTGCCGAAGTGAGTGACGACGGGCCGGGCATCGCCCCCGACCATCTGCAGGCCATTTTTAACAAAGGATTTTCCACCAAAGGGGAAAACCGGGGGGTGGGGCTATTCCTCGCCCGCCAGCAAATCGAAAACCTGGGCGGGGAGATCGCCGTAGAATCTGAGCCGGGCGTATTTACCCAGTTTTTTGTTCAGCTCCCCTGGGACAGTGAAAGGAAAAGCGCGTGATACATGTTTTGATTGTTGATGATGATGCCATGGTGGCCGATCTTAACCGCCAGTACGTAAACCGGGTCGACGGTTTTTGCTGCTGCGGCATTGCCACGTCGCTGGCAGAGGCCGGGGCCGTGCTGAACGCCCCCGCCCGGCAGGTCGATCTGATCCTGCTGGATGTCTACATGCAGCGTGACAATGGCCTGAGCCTGCTGCCGGTTATCCGGGCATCCGGCCGTGACACCGATGTCATCATGATCACCTCGGCTTCCGATGCCGCGACTATTCAGACCGCCATGCATTACGGGGTGGTGGACTATTTGATCAAACCGTTCCAGTTCCCGCGCTTCGAAGAGGCGTTGAACGGCTGGCGTGAGAAAAAAGCCCTGATGGGATCGCATCAGTATCATGACCAGGCCGATGTTGACCGGCTGCTGCGCGGCGGCGCGCCAGGGCTGGCGGACAGTCGACGCCTGCCGAAAGGGCTCACCCCGCAGACGCTGCGCACGCTGTGCCTGTGGATTGACGCCCATCCGGGGACGGAATTTTCGACCGACGATCTGGCTAGCGCAGTCAATATTTCCCGGGTGTCCTGCCGCAAATACCTGATTTGGCTGGCCCAGGTCAACATTCTGCACACCAGCATTCACTATGGTGCCACCGGCCGGCCCGTGTATCGCTATCGTCTGCGCCCGGAGCAGGTTGCCCTGCTTCGGCAATATTGCCACCAGGAGTAACGCCCGCAATACAACCTCTTCAGGTAAACATCCTGATTTAGTTCACATATATTGTTTTGAAGCGGTAAAGGGCTGTTACTTCCCGTAAGTGGAATGATAAGGTACCCAGCGCACAGGATGTCTGACGAGAAAGCTAGCAGGAAGACTGACTGAAGAGATGAAGTGGCGGAGAGAGGGGGATTTGAACCCCCGGTAGAGTTGCCCCTACTCTGGTTTTCGAGACCAGTCCGTTCAGCCGCTCCGGCATCTCTCCGTTTTGATGGTTGCCATCATGCCGGGTAATTTGGCATTTTAACAGACCATAACCGGTCAATTTTGTTCAAGTGACGAGTTTGCGAGCAAAGCGATGATTAAGTGGCCCTGGAAATCGAATGAATCCGCCCGAAGCGCGGCGCTGCCGTGGGAAGAGGCGCTGGCGATCCCCGTCCTGTCCACTTTATCGGATGAGGATAAATCGCGTCTGGTGCAGCTTGCCGTGCGATTCCTACAGCAAAAACGCCTGGTCCCGCTGCAGGGTTTTGAACTCGACGATCGCAAGAGCACCCGCATTGCCCTGCTCTTCTGCCTGCCGGTTCTGGAACTGGGTATCGAATGGCTGGACGGTTTCCATGAAGTGCTGATCTACCCGGCGCCGTTTGTGGTAGACGACGAATGGGAGGACGACATTGGGCTGGTGCACAGTCAGCGAATGGTGCAGTCCGGTCAAAGCTGGCAGCAGGGACCGATCATTCTTAACTGGCTGGACATTCAGGACTCGTTCGACGCCTCCGGTTTTAACCTCATCATTCATGAAGTGGCGCATAAGCTGGACACCCGCAACGGCGATCGCGCCAGCGGCGTCCCGTTTATCCCCCTGCGTGAAGTGGCGGGCTGGGAACACGATTTGCACGCTGCGATGAACAACATCCAGGATGAGATCGATCTGGTGGGCGAAAGCGCAGCCAGCATTGATGCCTATGCTGCCACCGATCCTGCTGAGTGCTTTGCGGTGTTATCAGAATATTTCTTCAGCGCACCCGAGCTTTTCGCCCCCCGCTTCCCGGCGCTTTGGCAGCGTTTTTGTCAGTTTTACCAGCAGGACCCGCTGCAGCGGTTACGTGAAAATGACGGCCAGGGCGATGATCCTGCCACGCAAGTACACTAAATCAGCACTCTGAGGCTTAATTAATCAATTGAATCAGCGCGTTGAATTTAGTGTTGACACAAACTAGCGGGGCCATTAACATGCGCCTCGTTCACACGATTCCTCTGTAGTTCAGTCGGTAGAACGGCGGACTGTTAATCCGTATGTCACTGGTTCGAGTCCAGTCAGAGGAGCCATATTTAAGAAGCCCGCTTAAGGAAACTTAAGCGGGCTTTTTGCTATTTTGGATATTTCTAAGCACGACATCAGGTTAACAAAGCACCCAACTTCGCAAGTACCTCATTCATTACGCTATCCGGCACACGCTCCAACTTTATGCCATGCCGTGCTCCCATATCTATGGTACGAGGCTGATCGCAGCGAATCACGCCCCTGGTTTTTGAGCCCGCTTCATCCAGGGATACGGCAAAACCCGCAGTACGGGCAAACTTGCCGCCGGTGGTGACAGGAACCACAACAGGCAGGCGGGTGAGATGATTGAACGCAGCCTTCGACACGATAAGCACCGGACGTTTTCCGCTTTGCTCATGCCCGGCAATAGGATCAAGTGAAACGAGCCAGATTTCCCCTCTATCCATTTACAGGAGCTCCTTGCCTGCAGCTGGCGCATCAACCCATTCTCGATCTTCTTCACTGAGTTCGGCCTGCGGATCGCACTGCGCCAGCAGTTCAGCAAGTGAATAATGCGGGCGTTTTTGCGGTTCAACTATCAGGCAGCCGTTGTCGATAGTGACGCCGACCTCGCTGTCTGGTTGCAGGTCGAGCGTTTTCAAAATCGCTGGAGGGACTGCCAGCATGACAGAGCCACCCACTTTTTTCAGACGTGTTATGTACATAAAACTCCTCCAGATATTATATTTAAATATAACATTGGAATTTAATGATGTACATTTTCCAGGCAGAATCAGGTTTTACAAGAAATGCGAAAACGCTTCAGAGAAAAACCCCGCGATGCGGGGTTGGTTGGCCTAAATCTGGTAGTCAATCGCCACTTCTTCCGGCTCCATGACCTGGCGTTTGATCTCATCCACCGAGAGCCCGGCGTTGCAGAGTTCGATAAAGCGCCAGACATAGTTGCGCTGCAGCTGGCCGCGCTTAAGCCCGAGCCAGACGGTATTGGCATCAAACAGATGACGGGTATCAAGGCGCACCAGGCTCCCCTGCTCGCGCTCGCCGCCGGACTGTTCCGCCACCAGCCCAATCCCCAGCCCCAGCTCGACGTAGGTGCGGATCACGTCGGAATCCTGCGCGCTGAGCACCACATCCGGCGTCAGGCCTTTGCGGTTAAAGGCCTCATCAATACGGGAACGCCCGGTAATGCCCTGACGATAGGTAATGAGCGGCCATTTGGCGATAGCGTCCAGCGTCAGCGGGGAGACCTGGGTCAGCGGATGGTCGACCGGCAGCAGCAGGCTGTGATGCCAGCGGAACCACGGGAATGCGGCCAGCAGCGGGTCGTTGCTTAAGCGCTCGCTGGCGATGCCGATATCCGCACCGCCGTTTTGCAGCAGGACTTCAATCTCCTGAGGCGTGCCCTGGATCAGTTCCAGACGCACGTCCGGGAACAGCTCGCGGAACGCCTTTATCACCGGCGGCAGGCTGTAGCGGGCCTGAGTGTGAGTGGTGGCGATGGTCAATACACCGGAGGCATCATTGGTAAAGAGATCGGCCAGCCGACGCACGTTGCTGGCTTCATTGAGAATGCGTTCGGCAATGGTCAATAGCGCCTTGCCGGGTTCGGTCATCCCCAGCAGGCGCTTGCCACGACGAATGAAGATCTCAATGCCCAACTCTTCCTCCAGCTCGCGGATATGACGGCTGACGCCCGACTGGGAGGTATAGAGCATGTTGGCGACCTCGGTCAGGTTGTAATCCCGACGGGCCGCCTCACGAATAATTTTAAGTTGCTGGAAATTCACGGTTCACTCCGGCGCATCTGACATAACGCTATTGTTAGAGTGTGCTCGTCGTGAGAACAAATAATAAAAACCCGCAACTTATACCTTTATGGAATATCAGCTGACCAATTGTAGCTCACGGTTCTCCAGCGATGGACGACTTACCAGCGACATCAGGATCTCTTTTACCGCCTGCGCCTGCGGTGACAGCGCGCCGCGTGCAGAGACGTTCAGCGACAGCGGCAGGCTCATTGACGGCGAGGAGATCCTTGCCATCCAGCCGTTTGCGGCGCTGGAGAGCGATCGGGCTGCCGATTCAGGCAGGACAGTCACGCCCATCCCGCTGGCGATAGCGGCGGTCAGCGTGGAGATAGAGTCAATCTCACCAATGATTTTGGCCGTCAGACGGCGCAGGGAGAAAGCTTCATCGACGCGTAACCGCACGGCGCTGTAATCGCGAGGCAGAAACAGATTCATCTCGGCCACCGCGGTCAAATCCACGCTCTGCCCCGGGCAGTCGCGCGTTCCCACCAGGAATAGATCTTCCTTCAGCAGCGGCTGGCTGGTGATCCCCGCCACGGGCGAGCGATCGTAGAGCACCGCCATATCCAGTTGCCCACCGAGCAATTTATCGTTCAGCGCTGAACCGCTGTTCTCGTGCAAATAGACCAGCACCTCCGGCAGCTCCGCGCGCACCGCCTGCAGCAGCGGCATGGTGACTGACGAGGCTGCCGTGCCCGGTGCCAGTCCGATCGACACCTGCCCGCTCAGCGTCTGCCCGACATTACCCACCGCCAGCTGCGCCTGTTCGCACTGGCGCAGAATGGTACGTGCGTGGGTGTAGAGGATCTTGCCCGCTTCGGTAGGAGTCACGCCGCGTTTCGTGCGGATCAACAGCTGCTGATCCAGCTCACCTTCCAGAGTGGCCACCTGCTGGCTCAGTGCCGGCTGTGCGATATGCAACACCTCAGCGGCCTGGGTCAGGCTGCCGATATCGACGATTTTTACGAAGTATTTCAGTCGTCTTAAGTTCATTTTGCCCCCTGTACGAAATGCGTTGCCGGTTCCGGCGCGAATGTACTGAGGGTTTTGCAAGATGCTTGCCAGTTTTGCGAAGAGGTCCGATATGTGCGCTAAGCGGCGGAAAATAAGGAAATCTAATCACTGCCGTCGGTTTCAAACATGAAACAGCGGTTTATGATCTGCCCCATTCGGGGTATAGGCGCACCAAAAACGTGCAATTCGTTGCTGAAACCGCCACCTTGCTGATTTTGTCAGCAAACGATCCACCCAGGTGGGATCACCCTTTGACAAGTGCAGGTGACGCCGCTAATATTCGCCCCGTTCACACGATTCCTCTGTAGTTCAGTCGGTAGAACGGCGGACTGTTAATCCGTATGTCACTGGTTCGAGTCCAGTCAGAGGAGCCATATTTAAGAAGCCCGCTTAAGGAAACTTAAGCGGGCTTTTTGCTTTTACATTACGCGTTTACCCATCCTTTAATCTTGTCCCCTGATTGTGATGCAAGAGTCAGACACCGCTCTTTGGATAGGGAAAGGCCGCAGGTTCAGGCAATTCGGGATCAACATAAGTGCGTAATGCAGCATCGGTTATGGCGTAGCCCCAATTAATTAACCTCTCCTGCAGTTCATCATCCAGTTTCTTTAAACGCGTCGCGATAGTAGCCAGCTCCTGAACACGTTCCGGCGTACAATGCAGGTTCAGCGCTCGCCTGGCATAATGATCATATTCCGCACCGATCCCCCAGTAAGCCCCCTTGCGTTTTGCGGGATCGTCAGGCAGGGCCTGATAGCTTGCAATGAGCGTGCGTTTTCGCAAGCTACGTACCTGATTATCAATGATATCAAGAATACGATAAGCATGACGTGCCCAGTCTTTTTTAGGCTCTTCCTCCGGTTTTATTTTGGCCCCCGCATCACTGACCAGTACCGTCTCGTAACGTTTCCAGACCGTCTCCAGGCCCAGGTTGTCATAAACGCCGCCATCTGCCAGTACGACATCAGATGTATAGGGGAACCGCTGCAAATCATCGCCCGAACCGGATTTAAAGGAGGCTGGAGAAAGTCCAATAGTAAGCGGTGATAACACAGGCGGAAATGCGGAGGAAGCGGCAACTGCGCTGGCTAGCGAGAATTCAGGATTCTCAATACGGCCAACCCGATAGTCTCCCATATAGGGCCTGGAAAAACGCCACAGTATGCCGGATTGCACATTCGTTGCATTAATAATAAAACGCGGCGTGACGGGCAGGTTCTGCAATGTTGCACCATGAAACAGGTACTTGTCGTACGCAGCAGCGATTTGCTCGCCAATGGTACCAGGCAGCAGCAGTCCCGTCAGGATTGCTTCAGCATCGAGGGTCCGTCGGGCAAGATCTCTTATCGGAATAATTATCCGGGCTTCGAATGACGCTCGCTCGCCATCAAACGGGAGATGCCTCCAGGCCAGCGCCAGAACTGCACTGGTGATTGATCCTCCTGAAACGCTAGAAATACGTTGCAGGGAGTAAAGATGACCCGTTTCATAAAGCCGAAGCAAACTTCCCGCATGAAAAAGCATGGCCCGGTAGCCACCACCTGACAGGCACAGACCGCCGCCGGGTTGTATTAAAAGCGGCACCTGCTCCGGCTGTTTATGGACGGCAGGATTAACGGGTTCGACAGTGTCTGTATTCGCATCGCCAACGTCCGCATGATCGTCCATGATCGCGAACGCTGCGTCGCCGTCCATCGCGATCGGTTGCTGCTCCAGAGCGAGTACGGCGGGATCCTGCGCATTGATGAGTTTCCCGGCAGCGTCAAATCTTGCGGCCATCAGATAAGCGGCTTCAGTCTTCGTATAGGCGGGATCCCAGTGCGTATTTTCAGGCACATGGCAATGACCAAAATGCCCGCCTTTTGCCCATGCCTCGGTGCTACGCACATGTCCCCCCGGATCTTTGCCATTCCGGGCTGGTTTGGGGAGGCCAGCAGGCCAAACTAAAGGAATATGATGCGTTTCTTCGAGCCAACGGCACAGACGAGCAAGATTCTTCATCGCCGCCTTGTTCTTTGTCTTCCCGGCAAAACCTACAACTTCAATCTGTAATGCACGATCCCGGTTGGTCTCTACCCCACCGGCCGCATTTCGTAATGAGCGCGCCGCCACGTCAGTATCAATGTGCTGATAGATTTTGTTGGCATCAACGGTGAAGTGCGGATCGGATCGATGAGCCTTAAACGCAGCAAATGCACCTTCAGCGCTTCCACCTTCTGTCGTGTGATGAACAATTTTGAATATACCTCCCGTATATTTTCCACTGCTACCGGTGATGGTACGCTGTTCAGCAAATGGGCAAAATGCCATGATCTTTCTCCTCTCAAAGAGTGCCAAGTTCAACATTAGCTATATACGCGCTGCGATATGCTCCCAATTTCGCGTTCAGTTGTGATTGCAGCGTTTTCATTGCGTAAGCATCAATAGAAAGCACGCCTGCGCGTTGGCGCAATGAGGCCTGACCTTTTTGCAGTTTAAAAAACAGAACCTGCGTCAAGGTATTATCCGCTCGAAGAGAAAAAGCCATTGCACTTGCTGTGAGACCTTGATTCGGTCTGGAATATATACAGGTGAACTGGAAACGGCCAATATTGTCATGTCGACTTTGTTGATTAAAAAGGGTGATGAATGGCGCATGGTTGGTCATGCTACGCAATCCATTCAATACAGCGAGAACAGCTTCTACTGCTCCGGCTACAGGGCTTAAAAAAGAAGTAATCACGCCAATTATCGCCTGATGAACGTCGAGCGTATCTCCCTCATAATGAAGCTCCATACTTTCTTTTTCCTCAATAACCCAGCCAAGTACCGCCAGATTGGTGAAATAGGCATCAAAGAACTTCAGCGGATCAGGATCCGCGTTAACGCTTTTCGCCGCGGCGAGCTGTGCAAAAAGGGACGAGTCTGTAATGGCCTGCCGCAATTCCGCCTCTACCCCAGCCATGAAAGAAACAACATTTGAGCCGACAACCAGCGACTGTTTGCTGGATGTTTTTAAATCCGGCATTCCCATTCCTTTATCAATACCGAACAGCTCGGGTTTTGAGGGTAAAGAGGCATTCACAATAAAACGCTGTGCATACTCTTGATCGAAGACCATGATGTCTACTCCGTTGCGTTATACACGGTGTACTCAAGGTAGAGTTCGCAGGAACTCAGCCGATTATCGAAATGCGGGTAAAGCGTATCTGTTGGGTCATCGTTACGAAAAACTCGCCCTTTCGTTGCTGCCAGAAGAGCATTATTTAACCGCGCGTCTGGCATATGCCATCCCTTAACACCCTGTTGCTTGCCAAAAGCCTCATCCGTAGAGATTGCCGCGACCAGATCGGGGTGAGTCATCAGGCCAAGGCCTCTCTCCTTGATCGTGGCGTTATCGCTGCCATGATGCGAAACCTTGTAAAATCGCACGCGGCTAAGAATGTCAGCCGCAGTAAGCTCCTGATGTCCATAAAGGTATGATTGGTCGTGCCACGATAACCAGTTACCTACCTGAGCATCCCCCGGGAAAAGCATAAAGGTTCCGTCAGGTAGCTCAAAAGCCAGGACAAGGCTGGTATTATTGGTATCAGCGTCGAGCTTGAGGGCCAGTTGACCCGCTGCGCCCATCCAGTCCGAATCAATCGTTCGGCGCGACAGATCGCATCCGTCTTCGGATGTCTGAGCGAAATAGTGTTCTTTGAACCAGAGAAAGGTACTCCAGTCGCTGCCTGTAGATGCCTCATTCAACGCATGCACCTGCTCAACATGGAAACGATTGAAACGGTTGGCGAAAGGCTGGTCGTTATCCGGATCGAGAGGCGTATTGTCAACAATTCGGAACAGCCTTTCCTCTAACGCCTGATTATCGAAATAGGTCTCTTTTGCTGTACCTGACGGCTTGTCCTTTTTCAGTCGAGAAATATTACGTGGTGGCCCCAGCACATAGGTTTTCATTCCTCCCGGCGCGGTAACCACCTGACCGGGCGTCAGGAATGCCTTACTTACCGCCTCGGTTTTTAATTTAGCGATAATCTCCCGGCTTTGAAGGCGTCGTGGTGCGGTAGTTCTGGCGGCCAGCCCGTTATCCGCCCTTTCTTGCTCAACCGGTTTTACCAAAGGACCTAAAAAGGCATCAAGCCCGGAAAGCGCAATTTGCCTGTCAGCCGCCAGTGGTGAGGGATTCAGACCCTCCGCAGCCTTTTGGATCATTTCAGAAAGAGCGGCTAATGAAAGTGTGCGTCGGTCCCGCTCCTGACGTAACTGATTGGCTAAGGCATCATTATCATCCTCGGTCCAGGCCATCCAGAGTTGCTGGATCGCCAGACCGCTAAAAATAATATCCTGCGCCTGTGAAAAGCCTGAGAGATGATCCCAGTGTTCATGGGTTATCACTAACAGATCCAAAGTCCCTTTTTGCGTTATCTTGCCCTCATCATCGAATTTTCCCCCGGTCATAATGACGATATCAGTCGCGATTTTCCGCATTCGCTCATGGGCTTGTGTCGTGCCCATCAGAACGCCAAAATCGATCAATATATGCGCAGGGGGATTAGGTTCGTTCGCCACCCTAATGAGAAAGCAATCGCCCAGATAACCGCAATAATCACTACCCTCACCGCCTAATGCGCGATACATGCGAACCGTTATTGTTGGTTGCGCCATCATAGCCCCCTGTGCAGGAAGGCGAATGGCTCGCAGTTCGCATGTGAATATAACCCAGGTGCCAGCCCCAGGGTTTGCCCCGTCCTGAATGCCCGCTGAACCGCCAACCTTTTGTTGTCGCAAATATTCTTTCTAATGATGCGGATTAATTTTCCATCTCGCAGGTCGATGTGTATCGTCGCACCGCCGCGGAACCAGAAATCAGGATCCCGAGTTAAAAGTGCGATATTCCCCGCATCCGCTTTCTCCTGATCGGCCGGATCATCAAATCCACGCCGTTTCTGGGTGATCTGTATGATAAGTTGATGCGTCTCTTGACCTTCCGGCCCAACACGACGCGCAATACGTGCAGAATGAACCTCGAAAGTGGGGACGTTAGAAAATTCACCATTCTGTGTTGCTCTCCCCGTCCACAGGGTAGCAACAAGGGGGACGGGCGACTTACGTATAGGATTATCGAAAGCAATGAGCCGCATACCCAACAGCTTTTCCCATCCTTCGTCAAACGGGCTATCCTGCTCGAACCAGGCGTGAATGCGTGCCTGATTGCGCTGGATTGATAACATTGCGGCTTCCCGGAGATTACGTCTCCCGCCGCCCGTCGCTCCCGGCTCCCCTGGCTTGATCGAACCTGATAATTCGAGTGTATTCAGCAGCCCGGAGAAAACATTACTCAACCCCACTTCAGGGCTACGACCCCTGGAACCAAATTCGGGAGCTTCCGTAAGATCAGGTTCATCCCATAACAGACTCTCAGGTGCCATCGAAATGCAGCCAGGCACAGTTATGCCTCGTTTTTTAAAGGCTTCAACGAAAGCAATGCGATAGCGCATTGGATCATGCGCCACCAGATCGGTATCAGCCGTAATAATTGCGCGTAAATATTCGCCAAAATGTAAATCGACGGGCGGAATATAGTCCAAGGCACGCACACACATACGTAGCACTTGATCCGCAGCTTTTGCTGCTTCAATGGCAAGGCGATTAACCAATTCCGTTGGGAGATAATCCTGGTTTGAGGCGGCCCCAGAGAACGCCAGGCGAAAAAGGTCGGCGGTCCTTTGCTCATAAATCGTGACGAAGGCATCGAAGATAGCAGCAACGAGAAACCCGCCCCGCTCATGCGACTCAAAGGTTTCAGACAATTTTTTGAGCGGGCTGAGAGCGGTATGCTCTCCTCCTTCAGTCGCTGTCGCAGAGGTACTCAAGTATTGCAGCGCATAACGTAAAGCACCGTGACAACCCGTTGCATGACCGAACTGAAGCGCAAGTCCGTTTAATAATCCAGGTTCACGTAGCGAACCTTTATTCTGCGCCAACTGGTGCCGGACGACGTTTGTCATGCTGAAATGCTGTAGTAATGCGATGATATCTGCGAAGGCTTCATGAAAAGCCAGAGAGTCCAGATTGGAGGCTTCAATCGAACGCTGTTGCATGCCATGGAGAATGGCATGTGTGGTCTCATGAGCAATGATATCCTGCGAAAGGCAGGTAAAAACCCAGGAGCAGGAGGCGACATCGCCTTCCGGGTGCTTAAAGTATCCAAATAATAAAGCCCGCTTAGTGGGGCTGTAATAGGCATTCATTTCACGCAGAGCATGGGGATAAATACGTAGCCGTCGCGTAAAATTACGTTCCGGTGAGGATTTCGGTGCGTTACGATCGCCCGCCCACAAAACAAGGCGTCCTAGCGCACGCTCGAAATTACGTATAGTTCGCATTGCAACGGCGAATACCATCTGCTGATGGTACTGCGGGTTGCCTTCGGAAGGGGGTAATCCATCCTGTGCCAGCAAAAAAGGATCATTGAGATCGGTTGGAGTGTAAAAGAGTCCTGAGCTGGGATCGTAATCAATTACTTCAAGATAATCATTGATGGGGCCGTTTTCTAACTGATCCTCCCAACGGGTTTCCCAGGGAAGCTCAATAACCGTATTGTTAATAACCGCGGTTTTAAGCTCCACGGAAGATTGTGGATCGAAAGCATAAACATTGAGTCGCCGCACAGGGGGTTTTGGCAGCGGGGAGATCGGCTGGTAACTTTTCATCGTATCTCTTCTCACTGATGTGGTAGAGGAATACTTGCGATGCCGTCAGTTCCAACAGCTGACAAACAACCTGCAATATCTCAACGCTAAAAATGACGTAATGAGAGTGGCCCACCGATTTAAGGTGAGAAAGAGGAGCCAACGGTAATTCTGAATAATAGATATCCGTCAGCTATACGCCGTAATCAATATGTATGAATTCTTAATCGTGCCTGGAAATAGGCAATCGTGGGTACAAGCGCGGCATGAGTCGCCTGAATTCAGGCGACGACTCAGCGAGTACTCCTATAGCAGTGGTGCACTCCGGGCTCCCCAACTGATATTCACCGGCATTCCCGACCGGCGCTCCAGCGCCTCGCTAACGCGCACGGCGTCCACATCCCCACCGTTAATCTGCGCGCGTAATCCTGGCGTCATCGGCAGCGGCACTTTATTCGTCGATTCAAACTCTGCACGATTACGCGACAGCGGTTCGTGGACTTCCACCCAGCGACTGCCGTCCGGCTCGGTGGTGACTTTCACCGGCTGATCGATCAGCTGGACACGGGTTCCGACCGGGACATTATCGAACAGATACTTAATATCGTCGTTCCGCAGACGAATACAGCCCTGGCTGACGCGCAGCCCGATGCCAAAGTTCGCATTGGTGCCATGAATGGCATACAGCCTGCCGATATAGAGAGCATACAGCCCCATCGGGTTGTCCGGGCCCGCGGGAACAAATGCGGGCAGGGTCTTGCCCTCTTTGGCGTAGGCGCGACGGGTGTTTGGCGTTGGCGACCAGGTTGGCCCGTCCTGCTTACGCTCGACGGCAGTGACCCAGTTACGCGGCGTTTCCCGTCCGGCCTCGCCTATGCCGATAGGGAAGATCTCAACGGTATTGCCCTCTTTGGGGTAGTAGTACAGGCGCATTTCCGCCACGTTCACCACAATCCCCTCCCGCACGGTCGGCGGTAAGATGATCTGCTGTGGGACGATCAGCTGCGAGCCTGATTTAGGTAAAAACGGATCGGCTCCCGGGTTGGCCTCCAGCATATTGCTCAGCCCCTGCCCGTACTGCGCCGCAAAGGCTTCGAGCGGCAACCTGTTGTCAGCCGGAACGGTGATCGTCTGTGGGCTTCCCACCAGACGACTGCCTTCAGGCGGCAACGGGTAGCTCACCGCCAGCGCGCTCTGACTGACCAGTAATGCTGCAAAACAGCCCAAAATAGTACTACGACGCATCATTCCCTTCCTCTGTCGCTCCACGTATCAGACAAGCATAGCCTTGTTGCTGCGTTTATCGCCAGATAACAAATCATCATGTCGATAAATATCACCCGTTTAGCTCACTCGGGGATAAAAACGTTTTCACCTGCCCGCTGTCGGGGTAGTCTCATACCCGTCGCTATTTTCAGGCGACCGCAATGTGAGTGATCTTCTTCCTATACCAATAAAAAAATAACGTCAGACAGGACCACTATGGACACCACCCTCGCATCCTCGTCCCCCGACGGGGCAACACCATCGCTAAATCGTGCGCGCCGCGCGGCCCTCGGCAGTTTTGCCGGTGCGGTAGTCGACTGGTACGATTTTCTGCTGTACGGCATTACCGCCGCGCTGGTCTTTAACCGCGAATTTTTCCCGCAGATTAGCCCGGCAATGGGTACGCTCGCTGCCTTTGCCACCTTTGGCGTCGGCTTTCTGTTCCGCCCGCTCGGCGGGGTGATCTTTGGCCATTTTGGCGACAAGCTGGGGCGCAAACGGATGCTGATGCTGACGGTGTGGATGATGGGCATCGCCACCGCGCTGATTGGTATCCTGCCCTCCTTTGCTACGATTGGCTGGTGGGCACCGGTTCTGCTGGTCACCCTGCGCGCCGTTCAGGGCTTCGCCGTCGGCGGCGAATGGGGCGGCGCAGCGCTGCTGTCGGTGGAAAGCGCCCCGGCACGAAAAAAAGCGTTCTACAGCAGCGGCGTGCAGGTGGGATATGGCGTTGGCCTGCTGCTCTCCACCGGGCTGGTGTCGCTGATCAGCACGCTTACCACCGACGAGCAGTTCCTGAGCTGGGGCTGGCGGATCCCGTTCCTGTTCAGCATCGTGCTGGTGCTGGGTGCTTTATGGGTGCGTAAGGGGATGGACGAGTCCGCCGAATTCGAGCAGCAGCGTCAGCAGCCCGCTGAGAAGCGCCGCCTGCCGGTGATGGACGCGTTGATCCGCCATCCGGGCGCCTTTTTAAAAATCATCGCCCTGCGCCTGTGCGAGTTGCTGACCATGTACATCGTCACGGCCTTTGCCCTGAGCTACTCCACCCAGAATCTCGGCCTGCCCCGCGAGCTGTTCCTCAATATTGGTCTGCTGGTGGGCGGTATCAGCTGCCTGACCATCCCCTGTTTCGCCTGGCTGGCGGACCGCTTTGGCCGCCGCCGGGTCTATATCACCGGTGCGCTCACCGGCGCCCTGAGCACTTTCCCGTTCTTTATGGCGCTCGAAGCCCAGTCGATAGTCTGGATTGTGGTATTCGCTATCCTGCTGGCGAATATCGCCCATGACATGGTGGTCTGCGTCCAGCAGCCGATGTTCACCGAGATGTTTGGCGCGAGCTACCGCTACAGCGGCGCGGGCGTTGGCTATCAGGTAGCGAGCGTGGTGGGCGGCGGGTTTACGCCATTTATCGCCGCCGCGCTGGTGACCTTCTCCGGCGGCGACTGGCACAGCGTGGCGATCTATCTGCTGGCCGGTTGTCTGCTCTCTGCCGCCACGGCCCTGCTGATGAAACAGGCTTCATCCTGATACTTTAGTTTCACATCCAGGTGACATACTATCGGTGAAAGCCGTACACCTGTGGAACAAGGAGACAGAGATGAATAATAAGGGCTCCAGCCTGACCCCGGCTCAGGCACTGGAAACGCTGGATGCGCTGTACGACCAGGCGGTCAACGCCCTGCGCAGCGCCATCAGCGACTATATTAAAGACGGAACGCTCCCCGATGCAGAGGCCAGAATCAATGGCCTCTTTGTTTATCCATCGCTTTCAGTGACCTGGGATGGTAGCGCCACCAATACGCCGAAGACCCGCGCCTATGCGCGATTCACCCACGCGGGATGCTACTCCACCACCATTACCCGCCCGACGCTGTTTCGCCCGTATCTGGAAGAGCAGCTGACGCTGCTGTATCAGGATTACGGCGCCCATATCACCGTGGAGCCGTCGCGCCATGAGATCCCCTATCCGTATGTTATCGACGGCTCAGAGCTGACGCTGGACCGCTCCATGAGCGCGGGCCTGACGCGCCACTTCCCGACCACCGAGCTGTCGCAGATCGGGGATGAGACCGCCGACGGGATCTACCATCCGGCGGAGTTTTCCCCGCTTTCGCACTTTGACGCCCGCCGCGTCGATTTTTCCCTGGCGCGCCTGCGTCACTACACCGGCACCCCGGCTGAACATTTCCAGCCGTTCGTGCTGTTCACCAACTACACCCGCTATGTGGATGAGTTTGTGCGCTGGGGTTGCAGCCAGATCCTCGATCCTGACAGCCCGTACATCGCCCTCTCCTGCGCGGGTGGGATCTGGATCACCGCTGAAACCGAAGCCCCGGAGCAGGCCATCTCCGACCTGGCGTGGAAGAAGCATCAGATGCCGGCCTGGCACCTGGTGACCGCCGATGGTCAGGGCATTACCCTGATCAACATCGGCGTTGGCCCCTCGAACGCCAAAACCATCTGCGATCATCTCGCGGTGCTGCGCCCGGACGTCTGGCTGATGATTGGCCACTGCGGCGGGCTGCGTGAAAGCCAGCTGATTGGCGATTACGTGCTGGCCCACGCCTACCTGCGTGACGATCATGTCCTGGATGCGGTACTGCCGCCGGACATTCCGATCCCGAGCATTGCCGAAGTGCAGCGGGCGCTGTACGACGCCACCAAAGAGGTGAGCGGCATGCCGGGCGAAGAAGTTAAGCAGCGACTGCGCACCGGAACGGTGGTCACGACCGACGACCGGAACTGGGAGCTGCGCTACTCGGCATCGGCGCTACGCTTTAACTTAAGCCGCGCGGTGGCTATCGACATGGAGAGCGCCACCATCGCCGCCCAGGGCTACCGCTTCCGTGTGCCTTACGGCACCCTGCTGTGCGTCTCTGATAAGCCGCTGCACGGTGAAATTAAACTCCCCGGCCAGGCGAACCGTTTTTACGAGGGGGCGATCTCTGAGCATCTGCAGATTGGCATTCGCGCCATCGACCTGCTGCGTGCCGAAGGCGATAAGTTGCATTCACGCAAACTGCGTACCTTTAACGAGCCGCCGTTCCGCTAATCATAAAAAAGGAAAGTTATGCAAACCACATCCCCGCTCTCTGCCCTGCGCCAGTGGCTGGAAACCCAGGCGCTGGATGGCATTATCGTTCCGCGTACCGATGCCTTTCAGAGCGAATATTGCCACCCGCATGACGATGTTCTCGCCTGGCTGACCGGCTTTGACGGCTCGGCGGGCCACGCCCTGATCCTGCGCGATCGCGCCCTGCTGTTTGTCGACGGACGCTATCAGGTACAGGCCCGCGAACAGGTGGATCTGGCTGAGATTGAGATCCTGCATCTGCACAACGATCCGCTCGCGGAGTGGCTGCACCGGCATGTTGAAGCAGGCTCCCGTATTGCCTTTGAAGCGCTGCTGATGACCAATGCCCAGTATGAGGCGCTGAACGCCAGCCATTGCGAATTGATTGCCCTGAATGATTCGCCGTTCGACAGTTTGTGGCAGGATCGCCCGGCCCCGCCCGTCGGCGCGATCCGCGAGATGCCGGTGGAAATCAGCGGCGAGAGCAGCGCTGACAAGCGCCAGCGCGTCGCCGCCATTCTCGCCGGGCAGAATGCTGATTATCTGGCCATCACCCAGCCGGACAACATTGCCTGGCTGCTGAACGTGCGCGGCAGCGATATTCCGACCAGTCCGGTGCCTAACTCGTTTGCCCTGCTGAGCCGCGAGGGCGCGGTGGAGTGGTTTGTCATCCCGGAGAAAACGCAGGGTCTGTCAGCATCGCTGCTGGAGAGCCTGGTGCTGGCTCCTGAAGCCGATTTTCTGCCGCGCAGCCAGCTGCTGTGTGCGGGGAAACGCGTGATGGTGGACGCCGATTCAGCGCCTGTCGCCCTGCGCTTTGCCGTTGAGCCGAAGGGGGAGATCGTCTGGCACGCCGACCCGATCACCGCTATGAAAGCCCATAAAAACCCGACCGAGCTGGCGGGCTACCGCGACAGCCATCAGCAGGACGGCGTGGCGTGGGTCAACTTCCTGGCCTGGCTGGCGCACGAGGTGCCCCGCCGCGAGGCCGCGGGCAATCCCCTTACGGAGCTGGAAGCGCAGGCCCAGCAGCTGGCATTCCGCCAGCAGAGACCAGGCTTTATCGAGCAGAGTTTTGCCACCATTTCCGCCTCGGCCAGCAATGCGGCGATGTGTCATTACCACTCCAGCGAGCAGACCAATGCCGCCATTACCCGCGACCACTTTTATCTGAACGATTCCGGCGGCCAGTACCATAACGGCACCACCGATGCCACGCGTACGCTGGCCTTCGGTCCGCTGAGCGCCCAGTGTCGTCAGCACTACACCGCGGTGCTGAAAGGCTTTTTATCGCTCATCTCCCTGCAGTTCCCGTCCGGGACCTGCGGACATCAGATAGATGCCTTCGCACGGCGTGGGCTGTGGGAGCTGGGGCTCGATTTTGATCATGGCACCGGACACGGCGTAGGCCATCAGCTGCTGATCCATGAGAATCCACAGCGTATTGCTAAGAAGGTCAATCCGTGGCCGCTGGTGGCAGGCAATATCATCACCATCGAGCCGGGCTATTATCTGGCCGATGCGTATGGGATCCGCATTGAAAATCAGGTGGAGATTGTGGAGAGCCTGCCGGGCTTCTGCCGCTTCGCGTCCCTGACGCTGGCGCCGATTGACCTGAGCCAGGTGGAGCTGCATCTGCTGAGCGAAAAAGAGATCCAGTGGCTGGATGCGTATCACCAGCAGGTACGCGAGACGCTCTCGCCGCACGTTAACAGCGATGCGCTACCGTGGCTGGTTGCGGCGACGGCACCGGTACAGAGGTAGTCTGGCTGACGCCCTCACCCACCGGGTGAGGGCGAACCTGCAAAAGCAAAAAGCCCGCTTAAGTTTCCTTAAGCGGGCTTCTTAAATATGGCTCCTCTGACTGGACTCGAACCAGTGACATACGGATTAACAGTCCGCCGTTCTACCGACTGAACTACAGAGGAATCGTGTGAACGGGGCGAATATTAGCGATGCCACCTGGCGTTGTCAAAGGCAGAATGCAGATTTTGCATCGTTTGCCGATTTATTCCCCACTTTGCGCATTTACCACCCGTTCTGACGCTACAACCGTCACATTGTCACGCTGCGGTCGTGGGTATTTCTTCAGCCAGCGCCCGCTGACCATTCGCCAGTAGAACAGCGCTCCGCGTACCGCCCAGTCGAGGAACATCCCCAGCCAGACCCCGACAACGCCCATCCCCAGCATGATCCCCAGGGTGTAACCCGCCACAACGCGACAGCCCCACATCCCAAGCATCGAGACCCACATCGCAAAGCGGGCATCGCGCGCCCCTTTCAGCCCGGCAGGCAATACCCACGAGGCGGCCCAGATCGGCATAAAGGCGGCGTTCAGCCAGATGAGGATCACTACCACATCCTTAACGTCCTGCTCATGGGTGTAGAACGAGGCCATCAGGCTGGCGAACGGCGCGGTTCCCCAGGCAATAGCGGTCAGGCCGATGGTCGAGAGCCAGAAGACGTGGCGTAGCTGACGCTCCGCCTGGCCGATCTGGCCCTTCCCAAGTCGTTTACCGGTGATAATGGTGGAGGCCGAGCCGAGGGCGTTGCCCGGCAGGTTGATCAGTGCCGCGATGGAGAAGGCGATAAAGTTACCGGCAATCACGTCGGTACCCATTCCTGCTACGAACATCTGGGTCAGCAGTTTGCCGCCGTTAAACAGCACAGATTCAATGCTGGCAGGCACGCCGATGCCCATCACTTCCCAGATAATGGCGAAGTTGAGCGGTTTGAAATAGCTCTTAATGCTGATGCGCAGCGACGGGTTAAAACCGACCGCCAGCACTACGATGATGGCGATGGCACCGATATAGCGCGAGATTGTCAGCCCCAGACCCGCCCCGACAAAGCCGAGCCCGTCCCAGGAGAAGAGGCCGTAAATCAGCACGCTGCTGATGATAATGTTCAGGATGTTCATCCCGCCGTTAATCAGCAGCGGGATTTTGGTGTTCCCCGCTCCGCGCAGTGCCCCGCTGCCAATCAGCGCAATCGCCGCGGCCGGATAGCTCAGCACCGTCATCTCGAGATACGACAGCGCCAGCGCTTTCACCTCGCCGGTGGCCTCGCCAGCCACCACGTTGATGATCTCTTCACCGAAATAGTGGATCACCGCCGCCAGCACAATGGAGAACAGGGTCATGATCACCAGCGACTGCCTGGCAGCGGCCCTCGCCCGTCGCGGATCGCGTTTCCCCAGGCTAAAGGCCACCACTACCGTGGTCCCGAGATCGATCGCCGCAAAGAATGAAATGATCACCATGTTAAAGCTGTCGGCCAGCCCAACCCCCGCCATCGCCTCTTTGCCGAGCCAGCTGACAAGGAAGGTGCTAAGCACCCCCATCAGCAGGACACAGGTGTTTTCCAGGAAGATAGGCACGGCAAGGGGGGTGATTTCGCGCCAGAAGAGAACCTTGTAGCTCTTACGTTTGGTATACCAGGGCGTGCGCATCACGGCCTGGCGTAAAGCGGAGGTGACGTTCAAAATGGACCTTAGCGAGAAAAGTTGAAACTCCATTTCAAATGATGAGGGAGAAATGCAGATCCTGCAAAGTATTTCCCACAAAAATATGTTGGTAATTACGTCAAACTGACGACGGAATCAGCAGTTGATCGAAATCAGGTAAGATCAGGTTTGACAAAAGTTTTTTCGCCGCTAAGATAACGCTCCACAACGATTCCTCTGTAGTTCAGTCGGTAGAACGGCGGACTGTTAATCCGTATGTCACTGGTTCGAGTCCAGTCAGAGGAGCCACATTTAAGAAGCCTGCTTTCGAGCAGGCTTTTTGCTTTTCCGGGTTCGGCAAACCGGGGACAAAAAAAAGCCCCCCGACAGGTCGGAGGGCTTAGTTTGTTCAGCGACGCTTATTCGCCTTTGGCTTCAGCGTGCTTCATCTCGCCCATGACTTTCAGCTTTTTCGAGATTTCACGACGCTCTTTAGAGATCTCAGCATTTTTGATGATGTAGTCGTCTACGCGATCTTCGTAGTCGCTTTTCATGCTGGCGATAATGCCCTGGATAGCTTCAACGCTCATGCCTGGTTTGATGTAATCGCTCAGGTTGTCCAGCAGCAGAACACGCTTCTGGTTGTCACGGATCTTTTTCTCAACGTCCTGGATTTCACGTTGCAGTTTGTTCTTGCGGCGGAACAGGCGGACGAATTCCAGAACATCCTGGAAAGAAGGCTTGGTAGTTTCCATTTTTACACCCCTGATAATGTGAGATTCGGATTCGTTTAAACAACCGCGATGCCGTTAACCTTACTGACAGCGATTGCTGATGACAATAATTTTTCCTTTGTCCCTATCATAACCTCAATTTCTGCTGAATCGAAGCAGCAGGCAACACAACCACGCATAGCCGCTTTTTATTTGCGCAATGCCCGGCAGATAAGATGTGACAACAGTTCCAGCTGACGCGCAAGCTCCATGCTCAACCATACATAGCCGTGAATGGGCGTTTCCGCCACGTTTTCACTGGGTCGATCGTTGATCAGCTGGCGCAGCTCGGCAACGATTTCGTTCAGCCGCTCGGTATTGGCCAGAATCGGCTGCGGATTACCTTCGTAGAGCGCATGAGCGATGGTGAGCAGCGTCTGCTGCGTCATCTGCTGGGTCTCTTTTAAAGTCCGGGCATTCAGCATCACAAAATGGCTGGCCCGGGAGGCCCAGTGGGCGTTGATTTGCAGCTCCAGCATGCAGACCAGATTGCGGCTGACGGTCTGGATAGCTTCGAAAATGGCTTTCTGGATATGGGTTTCTTTGCTGGCAGGAGTAATCAGTCCGCGCATTTTGACCACGTCGTTGAGGATGGTTTGCAGATGTTTTTCCAGCCGTGGACGTTCCACCAGGTTAGGGGAAAAGCCCGCCTGATAGACCCGATTGAAGGCGGTGACATAGTTCGCCATCTGGATACGCCAGTGCAGGAACGCCCGCTGCGGCCAGATACCGGTAAACAGCATCGCCAGCAGAGAACCGAGGATCACGTCGCCGCTTCGCCACAGGGCGGTATGCATATCCCCGGTGGGCGCGCCTATTACCACCGCAAGGGTGATCCCGATAAGCAACGACTGATAGGGCCGCTTACCCAGCGCCAGCCAGCCGCAGAGGAACATCGCCGCCGCGCACCACAGCAGCATCAGCGGCAGAGAGATTAGCTCCAGCTTCAGGGCAATCAACCCCAGTGCCGAACCCAGAATGGTGCCGCCAATGCGCTCAAACGCGCGCGGCACCACGTTGCCCCAGAAGGAGATGGGCCCCATGATGACTACCAGGGTAATCAGCGGCCATGTCCCTTCCGGCACGTCCAGCAGACGCACCAGTAAAAAGGTAAGGACAAACGCCAGCGCGATACGGCACCCGTGTACGGTGCGGTAATGGCGATATAGTCGAATTTCAAAAGGCGTCAGAGTTTTGTCGGGGCGCACACGCTCTCCAGCATTACGGCAAACCCTGATTGTACTGCGTTTTCTGCCGGAGTGGTGGCACCCGGCAGAAAAACCCTGTGAAGACTGAGCATACCTGCAGCGTTACGCGACCCGGTTTTGTACCGGAATAAACATCTCGATATCCCAGTAGCCGTCGGCGTTACCGTCGTTCAGGTAACGTTCGAAGCAGGGTTTCGGTGCGATCTGGTAATCGCCATCTTCAAGCAGGCTGTCGAAAAACAGGTTCCAGGGGGTGGCGAAGTCATAATTCTCAACGCGGGCGGTGGCTACCGCGTACTCGCCTTCGGCTACTTCAGTGAGGATCACCCCTTCACTGTTGGTGGGGATGACAAAATCGTCCGGCACGGTGACCACCGTGTCGCAGCGTAACTTTTCAGCGGGCACTTCATCCGGATTATCATAATAGACGGCCACCCACTCCAGCGGCTGAATATGCTTGCCGTCTACCCACATCACCAGTTGCTCAAAACCCTGCTTAACCGTTTGCTCCCAGGGGCCAACCATATGAAAACCGGCGATTTTGCGTTTGTTCTGGTGCTTGATGCTGTAGTCCATGCTGCCTCCGATTGGTTACTGTATATACATACACTGTAATGCAGAGAAAAGCGGTTTAACAATGATGATCTGTCTATTATGCGAGCAGGCTCGCACAGTCGCCAGCCTGCTCATCCTGCCGTCAGGCTTTGTGGTGCAGATAGTCGCTCAGGCGTGAGAACATCCCACCTTTACCCACCCCTTCCAGGGTCACCAGCGGCCAGTGGGCGACCACTTTATCGCGATCGTACAGCTCGATCTCCCCGACCCGCTGATGCGCGGCAATCGGCGCTTCCAGCTCTTTTTTATCCAGCACATATTTGGCTTTAATGTTCGGCAGCTCCGCCTTCGGCAGCGCCAGCCAGAAGTCCTGATCGGTGCCCAGCGAAATCTGCTCTTTATCGCCGTACCAGATACGCTCGATGCCTACCTGCTTACCGTTACGCAAGATCTGCACGGTATCGAAGTTCTGCTGTCCCCAGTGCAGCAGCTTGCGCGCCTGATCCTCACGACCTTTTGGACTCTCGGCCCCCATAATGACGGCAATCAGGCGGCGCTGACCGTCCACGGCAGAGGCGATCAGATTAAAGCCGGCACCGGAAGTGTGACCGGTTTTCAGGCCATCAACGCTGAGGGACTTATCCCACAGCAGGCCGTTACGGTTCTGCTGGGTGATGCCGTTCCAGGTCAGGCTCTTCTCGCTATACATGTGATAAAACGCCGGCTCACCGTGAATGATGGCACGGGAAAGCACCGCCAGGTCGTACGCCGAGCTATGCTGGCCCGGGGCGTCCAGACCGTGAACCGTTTCAAAATGGGTATCGCGCAGATTCAGCTTTTTAACGTAGTCGTTCATCATGGTGACGAACTGAGGCTGTCCGCCCGCCACGTAATCGGCCAGCGCCACGCAGGCGTCGTTGCCGGAGTCGACAATCAAACCGCGACTAAGATCGCGCACCGACACCTGCTCGCCCGCCTTCAGGAACATCAGCGAGGAGCCGTCAAACACCGAATTGCCTTTGGCCCAGGCATCCTGTCCAACCGTGACCATATCGTCCGGGGTGATGCGATGGCTGTCGATGGCGCGATCCACCACATAGCCGGTCATGAGCTTGGTCAGGCTGGCCGGATTACGCTGCTGATGTTCGTTGCCCGCCGTTAAAATCTGCCCCGTCGTATAATCCATCAGCACCCAGGAGCCTGCCTGGATGGCTGGCGGCTGCGGCGCATAGTTAATCGGATCGGCAGCCAGCGCGGAAGAAATGCTCAAAGTGAGTAAAGAAACAGCAATAAACAGACGGCGTTTCAACGGTATATCCTCAGGTCATTTAAAATCGTTGCCCTTTTTACGGAAGTTTTCCGCTGGATACCTGGAATAATTGCAAAAAAATGTGACAGCACGCAGGTTTTTCCCGGACGATGCCTCGCAAATTTGCAGGCTGAGGGCGCTTTTCCTTCGGCGTGCCAGGCCGGATGGTTTACCATAGTGGTGTCACTCATAAACAGGATGGTATTACTGGTGTCTGACTCCGCCGCGCTGCCTACATTTTTATTCCACGATTACGAAACCTTTGGCACCAGCCCCTCGCTGGATCGCCCTGCTCAGTTTGCCGCGATCCGCACCGATGCCGATTTCAATATCATCGGCGAGCCGGAGGTGTTCTTTTGCAAACCCGCAGATGACTATCTGCCCCAGCCCGGTGCGGTGATGGTCACCGGCATTACGCCGCAGGAAGCCCGGGAGAAAGGGGTGAATGAAGCGGAGTTTGCCCGTCGCATTCACGACCTGTTTACCGTGCCCAACACCTGCGTGGTGGGCTACAACAACGTGCGCTTCGATGACGAAGTGACCCGGCATATTTTTTACCGCAACTTCTACGATCCCTATGCCTGGAGCTGGCAAAATAAGAACTCACGCTGGGATCTGTTGGACGTGATGCGCGCCTGCTATGCCCTGCGCCCGGAGGGGATCGTCTGGCCTGATAATGAAGACGGGCTACCCAGCTTCCGCCTGGAACATCTGACCCGCGCGAACGGCATTGAACACAGCAACGCCCATGACGCGATGGCGGACGTCTACGCCACTATCGCCATGGCGAAGCTGGTGAAGACCCGGCAGCCGAAGCTGTTCGAGTACCTGCTCAGCCATCGCAGTAAACAGAAACTCACCACCCTGATAGACGTGCCGCAGATGAAGCCGCTGATGCACATCTCCGGGATGTTTGGCGCCTGGCGCGGGAATACCAGCTGGGTGGCCCCGCTGGCCTGGCACCCGGAAAACCGCAACGCGGTGATTATGGTTGATTTGGCCGGGGATATTACCCCCTTGCTGACGCTTGAAAGCGACGCCCTGCGCGAGCGGCTGTACACGCCGAAAGAGGCGCTGGGCGACGATGCTGCCGTGCCGGTGAAGCTGGTGCATATTAACAAGTGCCCGGTATTGGCCCCCGCCAATACCCTGCGTCCGGACGATGCCGAACGGCTGGGTATCGACCGTCAGCACTGCCTGGACAACCTGAAACGGCTGCGTGAGAACCCGCAGGTGCGCGAAAAGGTGGTGGCGATTTTTGCCGAGGCGGAGCCGTTTGTCCCGTCAGAGAACGTTGATGCCCAGCTCTATAACGGCTTTTTCAGCGATGCTGACCGCTCTGCCATGAATATTGTTTTGCAGACCGATCCCCGTAACCTGCCCGCACTGGATATCACCTTTGCCGACCAGCGCATCAACAAGCTGATCTTTAACTACCGGGCGCGTAATTTCCCCGGCACGCTGGATGAGGCCGAGCAGGAACGGTGGTTGCAGCATCGCCGCAATGTGTTTACGCCGGAGTATTTGCAGGCTTACGCCCAGGAGCTGGAGATGCTCTATGGCGAGTATGAAGGCAATGCTGAAAAGCAGGCGCTGTTGAAGGCGCTGTATCAATATGCGCAGGAGATTGTGTAAGCACAGGATATAAAAAAACCGGAGGCGATGTTCTCCGGTTTTTTTTGCTTTGCCCGGCGGCGCTACGCTTGCCGGACCTGGAGGTTTGTTATGCTACGTCTTCGTACTGAGGAACCGGGTTGCGGAAGCTTTTGGTTACGCATGCCAGGTAAATCAGGCCGATACCACCCCAGATCAGACCCAGAACCATTGAGCTCTCTTCCAGGTTGATCCACAGCGCACCTACAGTCAGCGCGCCACATACCGGCAGCAGCAGGTAGTTGAAGTGGTCTTTCAGCGTTTTGTTGCGCTTCTCACGGATCCAGAACTGAGAGATCACGGAGAGGTTAACAAAGGTAAAGGCAACCAGCGCACCGAAGTTGATCAGCGCAGTCGCGGTAACCAGGTCGAAGTTAATCGCCAGCAGCGCAATGGCACCCACCAGCAGCACGTTCCATGCCGGGGTACGCCATTTCGGATGAACATAACCGAAGAAGCGAGTCGGGAACACGCCATCACGGCCCATCACGTACATCAGACGGGAAACGCCTGCGTGTGCCGCCATACCGGATGCCAGAACGGTGACGCTGGAGAAGATCAGCACGCCCCACTGGAAGGTTTTACCGGCAACATACAGCATGATTTCTGGCTGTGACGCGTCCGGATCTTTGAAGCGAGAGATATCCGGGAAGTACAGCTGCAGGAAGTAAGAAGCACCGATAAAGATGATGCCGCCAATCAATGCCGTCAGGAAGATAGCGCGCGGAATCACACGCTCAGCGTCTTTGGTCTCTTCAGACAGAGAAGAGATGCCGTCGAAGCCGAGGAACGAGAAGCACAGGATAGTCGCACCGGTGATCATAGGCACCACATGCGCGCCTTCAGACCAGAACGGACGGGTGCTGGTCAGCGTACCTGCGCCTTCACCGTGAGAAACGCCGTAAATGATCAGACCCACGATCACCGCAACAATCCCCATCTGCAGGATAACAATCAGGGTGTTGAAGTTGGCAACGGTCTTGATGCTGCGCAGGTTAGAGATGGTCATAAAGGCCACCAGCGCCACAACGAAGATCCACGACGGTACGGAAGGCACCAGCGCTTCGAAGTAAATTTTCGCCAGAAGGATGTTGATCATCGGCATGAACAGGTAGTCCAGCAGGGATGACCAGCCCACCATAAAGCCGACAGCCGGGCTAATGGACTTCTGAGCATAGGTGTACGCAGAGCCTGCGGACGGGAAGCGGCGAACCAGCTTGCCGTAGCTCAGCGCGGTAAAGAGGATCGCGATCAGCGCAAAGGCATATGCCGTTGCAACGTGACCGTCAGTGAGGCCTGAGACGATACCAAACGTATCGAACAGCGTCATCGGCTGCATATAGGCAAGGCCCATCATAACAACCGGAATCAACGTAAGCGTTTTACGTAATTCCACGCGAGAGGTTTTTGGAGTTGCGTTATGCGACATAGTTATTCTCCTTTACGGTGAATACCGCCACGTAAGCGAATGATTGCCCCATTTCTTTCTTCCTCAGCGACAACAACTGTCGGATTTTAGTAAATATCTATCCGGTACGAAGCCCGGCCTCTTGGATTTAATGGTTTTCTTACATGCAAAAAAAAATAACCGACGCCTTTTATATCGTCGATTATTCCATGTTTGCTGCGGCGCATTTTCCCTAAATGATAGTGAAAATGCAAGAGATCGAAAGGCATCCTAAAGTTAAATTTTTATTTAATCGCCTGATTTCTCAGCGGCGCCCTGTGCATAAACGGCAGCGATAGCACTATTTGCTAAAATTTCTTGTCGCCACCATGCACTGGCAAGCCCCGCGGTCTGCTCATTCCAGCCAATCCATACGGAATCATAGCTGGATTGCGCGATGACCTGTTTCTCTACCAGCGCACCGCTTTCAATAAAGCGCTGGGCTAAATAACGTGGCAGATAGCCGCAGCCTAAGCCGCTAATTTGCAGCTCCAGCTTGGTTTTATAATCAAATACGGTAATAGCTTCCTGATCGTCCAGTAGCTGGGAAGAGACCGCGCAGCCGGGTAAGGAACTGTCACCCACCACGATAGCGCGATAATTTTTGATCGTCCGGCGATTCACCGGCTCCGGCTCCTGGGCCAGCGGATGGTGTGGAGCGATGACAAATACCTGTTCCAGTTGCCCGAGACAGGCAAAGCCAAAATCGCTGAGCTGCGGCGGCTCATGCAGTGCGCCGACGACAACATCCGCCCGCCCCTGCACCAGCGACTCCCAGGAGCCGGCCAGCACGCCATTGATAAACTTGAGACGGGTAACGCTGTGTCGCTCGTAAAAGGCCTCGATAAGCGGTGCCAGCAGGGAAAACGGAAAGGTATCATCGACTCCGATAATCAGCTCGTTTTCCCAGCCCTGATGCAGTTTAACGGCCTGCTTTTCCAGCTCACGTACCGTATGCAGTACGTCCCGCCCTTTCTCCAGCAGCATTTGCCCGGTTCGGGTAAAGCGCGCCCGGTGGCCGGAGCGGTCCAGGATCTGAATATTAAGATCGCTTTCGAGCTTGTGAACGGTGTAGCTGAGCGCTGAGGGGGTTTTAAAGAGCTTCGCCGAGGCCGCAGCAAAGCTCCCCTCCTTTTCCAGTGCATCAAGGATAATAAGGACATCCAGCAGCGGTTTCATGCTCACCCCCTTGTGGTGCGCTTACGCTCCGCCAGCGGCGTTACTCCATAGGCATAACCAGCGGATCGGGAAAGAGATACTCAAATCCCAGTTCATGACAGATGCGGTTCCCATCAATCAATTTGCCCTTCCCCTCTCCGGGGGCATCGTGGAAGTGCGGCGGTGCCAGGCCGAGCTGACGCGACATCACCGGATAAAATGTACTGCGTGTTGGATGAGAGGGCGCACATATATTATAGATGTGCCCGCCCTTCGGGGCCTGTAATAGCAGGGTAATTGCGCCGATCACGTCTTCAAGATGCACCAGATTGACGCCATGTTGTCCATCAGGTGCTGATTTTCCGGCAAAAAAACGACCGGGATGACGACCGGGCCCCACCAGCCCCGCCAGGCGTAATATATCCACCTGGGTGCCGGGTAAATTATGCAGCCAGTCTTCCAGCTCTTTTAATACCCGCCCGCTGGCCGTCACCGGCTGGCGCGGCATATTCTCTTTCACCGCGCCTTCCACATCGCCATATACCGACGTGGAGCTGGTGAAAATAATGCGGGGAATATGGTACGCCAGGGCGCTGTCGACAATTTCCTGGACTGCCTGCAGATAATAAGACTCCCCCGGCCCGGTGCGACGCGCCGGCAGCGTGATCACCAGCGCATCCACATCACTCATCAGCGTATCCAGATCGTCGGTGTTGCACACCAGCTCTGGCTCCAGGCGCAATTCAACGCTTTCGATGCCGCACATTCGCGCCGCTTCGACCCCATCCGCTGTGGTTTTACTGCCGGTGACCTCCCAGCCCCGCGCCAGTAGCGACATGGCCAGCGGCATTCCAAGCCATCCCAGACCGACAATTGCGACCTTTTTCATGCGTTTTCTCCTGACGTTTACGCCTCTGCTTTAAGGCTACGCCAGCCATACGCAACTGACAATTGATAGCACCAATATGAAATCATTTAATGATTAAAAAAAGCCCTTGCTTTATGTAGCGCAAGTGGTTTAGGTTAAACGACATCACATGAATAAGCATTCATCGAGAATTTTATGACACGCGTTCAATTTAAACACCACCATCATCACCATCATCCTGACTAGTCTTTCAGGCGATGTGTGCTGGAAGACAGTTAGATCTTCCAGCGGTGCATGAACGCAAGAAAAAGCCCCCGGAAGATCATCTTCCGGGGGCTTTTTTTTGGACCGTATTCAGGCAAGTTACAACAGGATCATGAGGAACCGACAATGTTAGATAATTCACGTTTACGCATAGCTATGCAGAAATCAGGTCGTCTTAGCGACGACTCCCGCGAACTGCTGGCCCGCTGCGGCATTAAAATTAACCTGCACACTCAGCGCCTGATTGCGCTGGCAGAGAACATGCCGATTGATATTCTGCGCGTGCGTGACGACGACATTCCGGGCCTGGTCATGGACGGCGTAGTGGATCTGGGCATCATTGGCGAAAACGTGCTGGAAGAAGAGCTCCTGACCCGCCGCGCGCAGGGAGAAGACCCGCGCTACTTTACCCTGCGTCGCCTGGACTTTGGCGGCTGCCGCCTGTCGCTGGCGACCGCGGCAGACGAACCCTGGGACGGTCCGGCTTCCCTGAACGGCAAGCGTATCGCGACTTCCTACCCTCACCTGCTGAAGCGTTACCTCGATCAGAAAGGGGTGCAGTTCAAATCCTGCCTGCTGAACGGCTCTGTCGAAGTGGCCCCGCGTGCCGGCCTGGCTGACGCGATTTGTGACCTGGTCTCCACCGGCGCCACCCTGGAAGCCAACGGCCTGCGCGAAGTGGAAGTGATCTACCGCTCCAAAGCCTGCCTGATCCAGCGCGACGGCGAGATGCCGGAAGCCAAACAGCAGCTGATTGACCGCCTGCTGACCCGTATTCAGGGGGTGATCCAGGCCCGCGAATCGAAATACATCATGATGCACGCCCCGACCGAGCGTCTGGATGAAGTCATTGCCCTGTTGCCGGGTGCTGAACGCCCAACCATTCTGCCGCTGGCAGGGGATCAGCAACGCGTGGCGATGCATATGGTCAGCAGCGAAACCCTGTTCTGGGAAACTATGGAAAAACTGAAAGCGCTGGGCGCCAGCTCAATCCTGGTGTTGCCGATTGAGAAGATGATGGAGTAACAACCATGACTTTTAACACCGTTATCGACTGGAACACCTGTAGCGCAGAACAGCAGCGTGAATTGCTGATGCGCCCGGCCATCTCTGCGTCGGAAAGCATTACCCGCACCGTGGCGGAAATTCTGGAAAATGTGAAAACCCGTGGCGACGATGCCCTGCGGGAGTACAGCGCGAAATTCGACAAAACCGAGGTCGGCGCGCTGAAGGTAAGCGAGCAGACGATTGCCGAAGCCGCCGCGCGTCTCAGCGATGAGTTAAAGCAGGCGATGGCCGTCGCGGTGCAGAACATTGATACCTTCCACACCGCGCAGAAGCTGCAAACCGTCGATGTGGAAACCCTGCCCGGCGTGCGCTGCCAGCAGGTGACCCGTCCGGTCGACTCGGTGGGCTTGTATATTCCGGGTGGCTCCGCCCCCCTCTTCTCAACCGTATTGATGCTGGCGACCCCTGCCCGTATCGCCGGCTGTCGCAAAGTGGTGCTCTGCTCTCCGCCGCCGATTGCCGATGAAATTCTGTATGCCGCGCAGCTGTGCGGCGTGCAGGAGATTTTCAACGTCGGCGGGGCGCAGGCTATCGCGGCGCTGGCGCTGGGCACCGAATCTGTGCCGCGGGTGGATAAAATCTTCGGGCCGGGCAATGCGTTTGTGACCGAAGCCAAGCGTCAGGTCAGCCAGCGGCTGGACGGCGCGGCCATCGATATGCCGGCCGGCCCGTCGGAAGTGCTGGTCATCGCCGACAGCGGCGCGACGCCTGATTTCGTGGCCTCCGATTTGCTCTCCCAGGCAGAGCACGGCCCGGACTCGCAGGTGATCCTGCTGACGCCGGATGCCGGTATGGCAAAACGCGTGGGCGAAGCGGTTGAACGTCAGCTGGCCGATCTGCCGCGTGCAGAAACCGCCCGCCAGGCGCTCTCCGCCAGCCGCCTGATCGTGGCCCGGGATCTGGCCCAGTGCATCGCTATCTCCAACCTCTACGGCCCTGAGCACCTGATCATTCAGACCCGCAACGCCCGTGAGCTGGTGGACAGCATCACCAGCGCCGGTTCGGTGTTCCTTGGTGACTGGTCCCCGGAATCCGCAGGCGATTACGCCTCCGGAACCAACCACGTGCTGCCGACCTACGGCTATACCGCCACCTGTTCCAGCCTGGGACTGGCGGATTTCCAGAAGCGCATGACCGTGCAGGAGCTTTCCCGCGAGGGCTTTGCCTCACTGGCCTCTACCATCGAAACGCTGGCCGCCGCCGAACGTCTGACCGCCCACAAAAATGCCGTGACGCTGCGCGTTGCCGCCCTGAAGGAGCAAGCATGAGTATTGAAGAGTTAGCCCGCGACAACGTTCGCGCCCTGACCCCATATCAGTCTGCCCGCCGTCTGGGTGGTAATGGCGATGTCTGGCTGAACGCCAATGAATTCCCCACTGCCGTCAGCTTCGAGCTGACCCAGCAGACGCTGAACCGCTACCCGGAGTGTCAGCCGAAAGCGGTGATCGAGAACTATGCGGCCTATGCCGGGGTACAGCCGGAGCAGGTGCTGGTCAGCCGCGGGGCGGATGAAGGCATTGAACTGCTGATCCGCGCCTTCTGCGAGCCGGGTAAAGACGCGGTGCTCTACTGCCCGCCGACCTACGGGATGTACAGCGTCAGCGCCGAAACCTTTAACGTTGAGCTGCGTAAAGTGCCTGCTCTGGAAAACTGGCAGCTCGATTTGCAGGGCATTGCCGACAATCTCGACGGCGTGAAGGTGGTGTTTGTCTGCAGCCCGAACAACCCCACCGGCCAGTTGATTAACCCGCAGGATATCCGCACGTTGCTGGATATGACCCGCGGTAAAGCGCTGGTGGTGGCCGATGAAGCCTATATTGAGTTTTGCCCGCAGGCGACGCTTGCCGGCTGGCTGGCGGAGTATCCGCACCTGGTGATCCTGCGTACCCTGTCAAAAGCCTTCGCCCTGGCCGGGCTGCGCTGCGGTTTTACGCTGGCGAATAAAGAGGTGATTGATCTGCTGATGAAGGTGATTGCGCCTTATCCGCTCTCGACGCCGGTAGCGGATATCGCCGCCCAGGCGCTGTCGCCAGACGGCATCACCGCCATGCGGCGTCGTGTGGCGCAGATCGTCGACGAGCGTACGTATCTAGTCAGCCAGTTAAAAACTATCCCCTGCGTGGAGCAGGTTTTCGACTCGGAAACCAACTATATTCTGGCGCGTTTTACCGCCTCGAGTGCAGTGTTTAAATCTTTATGGGATCAGGGCATTATCTTACGAGACCAGAACAAACAACCCTCTTTGAGTGGCTGCTTACGCATTACCGTGGGCACCCGGGAAGAGAGCCAGCGCGTTATCGACGCCCTGAATGCGGAGAAAGTATGAGCCAGAAGTACCTTTTTATCGATCGTGACGGCACTATCATTTCGGAACCACCCAGTGATTATCAGGTCGATCGTTTCGACAAGCTGGCCTTTGAAGCCGACGTTATTCCGGTGCTGCTGAAACTGCAGAAAGCCGGTTTTAAGCTGGTGATGATCACTAATCAGGACGGCCTCGGCACTAATAGCTTCCCGCAGGCTGATTTTGACGGCCCGCACGACCTGATGATGCAGATCCTCACCTCTCAGGGCGTGGTGTTTGATGAGGTGTTGATTTGTCCGCATCTGCCTGCCGACAACTGCGACTGCCGTAAGCCGAAAGTGAAGCTGGTTGAGCAGTACCTGGCAGACACGGCGCTGGATAAAGCCAACAGCTATGTCATCGGCGATCGCGCTACGGATATCGAGCTGGCGACCAACATGGGCATCACCGGCCTGCGCTATCAGCGTGAGGGTCTGAACTGGGCGATGATTGGCGATCAGCTGACCAAACGGGACCGCTACTCCCACGTGGAGCGCAATACCAAAGAGACGCAGATTGACGTCAAGGTGTGGCTGGATCGCGAAGGCGGCAGCAAGATCCACACCGGCGTGGGCTTCTTCGATCATATGCTGGATCAGATCGCCACCCATGGCGGCTTCCGCATGGAGATCGGCGTTAAGGGCGATCTCTACATTGACGATCACCATACCGTGGAAGATACCGGCCTGGCGCTGGGTGAAGCGCTGAAGCTGGCGCTGGGTGACAAGCGCGGCATCAGCCGTTTTGGCTTTGTACTGCCGATGGATGAGTGCCTGGCTCGCTGTGCGCTGGATATCTCCGGCCGCCCGCACCTGGAATATAAAGCCGACTTTACCTATCAGCGCGTGGGCGACCTGAGCACCGAGATGGTTGAGCACTTTTTCCGCTCCCTCTCCTACACCATGGGCCTGACGCTGCACCTGAAAACCAAAGGTAAGAACGATCACCACCGCGTGGAGAGCCTGTTTAAGGCCTTCGGCCGCACCCTGCGCCAGGCCATTCGCGTGGAAGGCGATACCCTGCCGTCGTCGAAAGGAGTGCTGTAATGAACGTGGTGATCCTCGATACCGGCTGCGCCAACCTCAATTCGGTGAAATCCGCGATTGCCCGCCACGGTTACGACCCGCTGGTCAGCCGCGACCCGGATGTGGTGCTGCACGCAAGCAAACTCTTTTTACCGGGCGTCGGTACGGCGCAGGCGGCGATGGATCAGATCCACCAGCGTGAGCTGGTTGATCTGATTAAAGCCTGTACCCAGCCGGTGCTGGGTATCTGTCTGGGCATGCAGCTGCTGGGGCGTCGCAGTGAAGAGTCCAACGGCGTGGATCTGCTGGGCATCATCGACGAGGACGTGCCGAAAATGACCGACCACGGCCTGCCGCTGCCGCACATGGGCTGGAACCAGGTCTATCCCAAAGCGGGCGATCGACTGTTCCGCGGTATTGAGGACGGAGCGTATTTCTATTTCGTGCACAGCTACGCGATGCCGGTAAACGCGAATACCATCGCCCAGTGCCATTACGGCGAGCCCTTCACCGCCGCGGTGCAGAAAGACAATTTCTACGGCGTGCAGTTTCACCCGGAGCGTTCCGGGGCCGCTGGCGCGCAGTTGCTGAAAAACTTCCTGGAGATGTAATGATTATTCCCGCTTTAGATTTAATTGACGGCACGGTTGTTCGTCTGCACCAGGGCGATTACGGTCAGCAACGCGACTACGGCAACGATCCGCTGCCGCGTCTGCAGGACTATGCCGCGCAGGGAGCCGAGGTGCTGCACCTGGTTGACCTGACCGGCGCGAAAGATCCGGCCAAACGCCAGATCCCACTGCTGAAAAAACTGGTCGCGGGCGTGAACGTTCCGGTCCAGGTTGGCGGCGGCGTGCGCACCGAAGAGGACGTAGCGGCGCTGCTGGAAGCCGGCGTGGCGCGCGTGGTGGTGGGCTCTACGGCGGTAAAAGATCCTGAGACGGTACAGGGCTGGTTCAGGCGCTTTGGCGCCGACGTGCTGGTGCTGGCGCTGGACGTGCGTATCGACGAACAGGGTAACAAACAGGTCGCGGTCAGCGGCTGGCAGGAGAACTCCGGCGTGACCCTGGAAGCGCTGGTGGAGCGCTATCTGCCGGTGGGTCTGAAGCATGTTTTGTGCACTGATATCTCCCGCGACGGCACGCTGGCCGGTTCTAACGTGTCGCTGTATGAAGAGGTCTGTGCCCGTTATCCACAGGTGGCGTTCCAGTCATCCGGCGGCATTGGTGATTTGAATGATATTGCCGCCCTGAACGGGACTGGTGTACGTGGGGTCATCGTTGGGCGCGCCCTGCTGGAAGAAAAATTTACGGTTAAGGAGGCGATTCAATGCTGGCAAAACGGATAATTCCTTGTCTCGACGTGCGTAATGGTCAGGTCGTAAAAGGCGTGCAGTTTCGCAACCACGAGATTATCGGCGATATCGTTCCCCTGGCAAAACGCTATGCGGAGGAAGGTGCGGATGAGCTGGTCTTCTACGATATTACCGCCTCAAGCGATGGCCGTGTGGTGGATAAAAGCTGGGTCGCGCGCGTTGCGGAAGTGATTGATATTCCTTTCTGCGTAGCGGGTGGGATTAAATCGGCAGACGACGCGTCAAAGATCCTCTCCTTCGGCGCCGACAAAATTTCCATTAACTCCCCTGCCCTGGCCGATCCTGAGCTCATCACCCGTCTGGCCGATCGTTTTGGCGTACAGTGTATCGTGGTCGGGATTGATACCTGGTTTGACGACGCCACCGGCAAATATCACGTCAATCAATATACCGGCGATGAGAGCCGTACCCGCGTCACCCAGTGGGAGACGCTGGACTGGGTGCAGGAAGTGCAGAAGCGCGGCGCGGGTGAGATCGTGCTGAACATGATGAACCAGGATGGCGTACGTAACGGCTATGACCTGGCGCAGCTGAAAAAAGTGCGCGAGGTATGCCATGTGCCGCTGATCGCCTCTGGCGGCGCGGGTACGATGGAGCACTTCCTTGAAGCCTTCCGCGATGCCGACGTTGACGGCGCGCTAGCGGCCTCGGTGTTCCACAAGCAGATTATTAATATTGGTGAGTTAAAAACGTTCCTGGCAAATCAGGGCGTGGAGATCAGGGTATGTTAACAGAGCAACAACGTGCGCAGCTGGACTGGGAAAAAACTGACGGCTTAATGCCGGTGGTCGTGCAGCACGCGGTATCCGGTGAAGTGCTGATGCTGGGTTATATGAATCAGGACGCGCTGGCGAAGACCATCGACAGCGGCAAAGTGACCTTTTTCTCGCGCACTAAACAGCGTCTGTGGACCAAGGGCGAAACCTCCGGCCATTTTCTGAACGTGGTCAGCATCACCCCGGACTGCGATAACGATACCTTGCTGGTACTGGTGAACCCAATCGGGCCGACCTGCCATCTGGGCACCAGCAGCTGCTTTGGCGATGCCAGCCACCAGTGGCTGTTCCTGTATCAGCTGGAACAACTGCTGGCCGAGCGCAAAACTGCCGACCCGGAAAGCTCCTACACTGCGAAGCTCTATGCCAGCGGCACCAAGCGCATTGCGCAGAAAGTGGGCGAAGAAGGCGTAGAGACAGCCCTGGCCGCGACCGTTAACGACCGGGCTGAGCTGACAAATGAAGCCTCTGACCTGATGTATCACCTGCTGGTGCTGCTGCAGGATCAGGACCTGGATTTAACGACGGTGATTGAGAATCTGCGACAGCGACACAAATAAAAAAACCGGGGAAACCCGGTTTTTTTCAGCTTGCAGGCCTGTATCAGGCTCTGGTCTGGTAGTTGCGCAGAGCGTTACGACCTAAGACGACGCCAGAGCCAATAATCCCACCCAACAGTACCGCGAGGATCAGTACGATTGAACGTTTCGGGCTGTCACGGCGAATCGGCAGATCTGGCTTCATTACGTAACGATACGCATGGATGGTGGTGGGATCGATTTTCAGTTTCTGAATATCGAGCAGTTTCTGTTTGTTTTGATAGTAGCTGTCGGACAGCGTCAGCGGACGTGAAGATTCATGAGCAATCATGGATTGCAACGCTTCGGTACCTAACAGAAACATTGATTCTTGCGTAACATCTTGTGTCTGCTGAATTTTTGGGGTTGTAACGTTTGCTGCCTCAGCATATTTCAATGCTTCCGTGATCTGTTTGATCCGCAGATCTTTTTGCTCCTGAGCGATGGTTTCCTGGTTACTCAGTACATCCTTCAAGCTGATGATCTGCTGCTTAATGTTATCGTTAAGATCTACTTGAAGCTCTTTTTGAATCAGCTCATCTACCTGCTGAATATATTGCGCCACCTGCTTTTGCGCCGCTTCTGCCGAGCCACTTACATATTTGATACTTAAAGGGAAATCCTGACCTCTTACTGCAGGCTCGATAGTCAGTTTTTCTGCGTCAGTCTTGTTTTCCAGCGTCTGGGAAAGCGCAGAGAAAGAGGCGTTATAGCGCGTGATTACGCTTTCTTGAATTTCGGTTAATTTCGGCGCATTACTACCATAAAGGATATTTAGCGCGTTGCTGTAACTGCCTATTTGAGCTGCATCAGGTTGAGCGATAATCGCGGTAGATGTCCATTTCTCTTTGGCAAAAGCCAGGTATGCACCGGCAACCACTAGAGCGATAACGACAAACGCAGCGATTAACCATTTCCCACGCCACAGCTGTACCAAAAGATCAATCAAATCAATCTGCTCAGGGTCACTGCTTCGCGTGACCACGTTATTGTTGTTCTGCGTCATATAATCCTTAGAAGGCCAAAAAGCGCAAATAATAAAGTTTCAGATATAGTTTATCGATTGTTGACGGATTTTCTATAGGAATCCGATTAGCCATATCGAAAATATGATGTTTGGGAACCCTGCGCATCGCGTTATCATACCTTAAATCCGGTATTTAACGCACCGGGCATGGTAAGTAACAGATGAGGACAGTTATGAAATTTCTGGTCACTGGCGCAGCGGGTTTTATCGGCGCTTATGTCAGCAAACGGCTCCTGGATGCCGGGCATCAGGTTGTGGGTATCGACAACCTCAATGACTATTACGATGTGAGCCTGAAGCAGGCGCGTCTTGATCTGCTAACATCCGCGAACTTTACTTTCCATAAGCTTGATCTGGCAGATCGAGAAGGTATGGCTGTTCTCTTCGCTGCGGAAAAATTTGATCGCGTGATCCATCTCGCCGCTCAGGCGGGCGTACGTTATTCCCTGGACAACCCACATGCCTATGCCGAAGCCAATCTGGTAGGTCATCTGAACGTGCTGGAAGGCTGTCGTCATAATAAGGTGCAACACTTGCTATATGCATCTTCAAGCTCCGTTTACGGACTAAACCGTAAGATGCCTTTCTCTACCGACGATTCCGTTGATCATCCGGTATCGCTGTATGCCGCGACTAAAAAAGCTAACGAACTGATGTCGCACACCTACTCGCATCTGTATGGACTGCCAACGACCGGCCTGCGCTTCTTTACCGTATATGGCCCCTGGGGCCGTCCCGACATGGCGCTGTTTAAATTCACCAAAGCCATGGTGGAAGGAAAAAGCATTGACGTTTATAACTTCGGTAAGATGAAGCGCGACTTTACCTATATCGATGATATTGCCGAAGCGATTGTTCGCCTGCAGGATGTGATCCCGCAGGCTGACAGCGAGTGGACCGTTGAATCAGGCTCCCCGGCCACCAGTTCCGCCCCTTATCGTGTCTATAATATCGGTAACAGCTCGCCTGTCGAACTGATGGATTACATCACGGCGCTGGAAGAGGCGTTAGGCATTGAAGCGGACAAAAACCTGATGCCGATTCAGCCTGGTGATGTGCTGGAAACCAGCGCGGATACTACGGCGCTGTATGACGTCATAGGCTTTAAGCCGCAGACCTCGGTTAAAGAAGGCGTGAAGAACTTCGTTGACTGGTATCGCGAATTTTACAAAGTCTAAAAAAAGCCCGGCGATTACGCCGGGCTTTTTCATGCTACAGAGCAATCAGTCACTGCCAAAAAGATCGCGGGTATAGACCTTATCCGCCACGTCAGACAGTTCTTCCGCCATCCGGTTGGAGATAATCACGTCCGCTTCTTTCTTGAAGGCATCCAGATCGCGAACCACACGTGAATGGAAAAATTCATCTTCTTTCATTACCGGTTCATAAATGATGACCTGAACGCCCTTCGCCTTAATACGTTTCATGATCCCCTGAATGGATGAAGCACGGAAGTTATCCGACCCGCTCTTCATAATCAGACGGTACACGCCCACGACTTTGGGCTGTCGTGCCAGGATAGAGTCGGAGATGAAGTCCTTACGCGTGCGGTTAGCATCTACAATCGCAGAGATTATGTTGTTCGGTACGGCCTGGTAGTTGGCCAGCAGCTGCTTGGTATCTTTCGGCAAACAGTAACCGCCGTAACCAAAGGAAGGGTTGTTATAGTGGTTGCCAATACGCGGATCAAGGCAGACGCCTTCGATGATCTGCCGGGTGTTCAACCCCAAGCTCTCAGCGTAGCTGTCCAGCTCGTTAAAGTAGGCGACACGCATTGCCAGATAAGTATTGGCAAAGAGTTTGATAGCTTCAGCTTCTGTCGCATCGGTAAACAGGACATTGATGTCTTTTTTAATGGCGCCTTCCTGCAGCAGAGCAGCAAAACGTTCCGCTCGCTCCGAGCGCTCCCCAATGACGATACGTGACGGGTGCAGGTTATCGTACAATGCCCTGCCCTCACGCAGAAACTCCGGTGAGAAAATGACATTATCGATACCCAGCTCTTCTTTGATGGATTGGGTAAAGCCGACAGGAATGGTCGATTTAATGATCATCACGGCGTTCGGGTTAATCGCCGTTACATCCTTAATCACCGCTTCTACGCTTGAAGTGTTGAAATAGTTGGTTTTCGGATCGTAGTCAGTTGGCGTCGCAATGATCACATAATCCGCACCGCTGTAGGCGTCAACTTTGTCTGTCGTGGCACGAAAATTCAACGGCTTATTGGTCAGATAGTCCTGGATCTCTTTATCCACTATTGGCGAGATCTTCTGGTTAAGCATATCAACCTTGGCCTGCACGATATCCAGAGCCACCACTTCATGGTGCTGTGCAATCAGGATCCCGTTAGAGAGACCCACATAACCTGTTCCTGAGATTGTTATTTTCATTGATTTAACTTCTTTGAGATTAAGTGTCCGGGGACGACTGCCGCCCCACCGCAATGAGCAACTTTTGGGGTTTGTACCTCGTATGCTGAGTTGATGTCAAGGCGAATGGCTGGCTGCAGAATGGGACGATTGCAGTGGTTTATGCTGCATTATAGCCCTTCGGATAAACCAGGTTAGGCAACACGGGGATTGTATAGATAAAAAACCCAGGTGAGCTTAACCAGGTATCGCTACATGACTGAGTTAAATCAGATTAATCCAGCTAACTTGAGGTGAAAAACGGTAGTTTAACCAGTTCCTTCATTTCAGAATATTGTGATAAGGGAATGCTACTTCTTTCACGCATAGAGCTACGCTTTTAAATGCACTTTTCACCAAATTTATTTTTTGCTAAAATGTAAAAATAATTGATCAAACTCATCAGGAATAAAATGAAAATTCATGCATTAAGTGATGTAAAATCGAAGAACATTGGTTCAGGTACGACTGTTTGGCAATATGCAGTGATATTTGAAAATGCTGTAATTGGTGAGAACTGCAATATTTGTGCACATACACTTATAGAAAATAAAGTACTCATTGGCAATAATGTAACAATAAAATCAGGTGTATATTTATGGGATGGAATTACATTAGAGGATAATGTATTTATTGGTCCTTGCGCTGCATTTACCAATGATATGTACCCACGTTCCAAACATTATTCAGCTGAATATCCAAAGACTCTTATAAAAAAAGGTGCATCAGTTGGCGCGAACGCAACAATCTTGCCAGGAATAACAATAGGCTACAATAGTATCGTTGGAGCCGGGTCTGTTGTAACAAAAGATATCCCTGACAATGTTATTGTTGCAGGTAATCCGGCTAAAATTATTCGCTCTATTATGGGTGAATAATATATCTACATTAGCCTCGTACTCGCATTAAATTTCATTTACTTTATGCCGAGTGGCAAAGTAATTAATGTGATAGATAGTAAGTCAAAAATTGTTTTACCATTGCTTCATACTATTTCATTTGTTATAGCAGATAGCTTCCTTAATGTTTTAGATTAAGCGCGTTAGAAAATAATCACAAATCTTTAAACAAAAAAGCCTGAGTCCGCAAATTAACGAACTCAGGCTCTAAAGCCTTTTAGGTTGAACTAATCAGCTTTAAAATATTAACTACTCATCGCAACAAGATTTACGTGCTGCCAGGAGAGTTAAAAAATTATTCCAGCCACTCGGTATGGAACACGCCTTCTTTATCGGTACGTTTATAGGTATGTGCACCGAAGTAGTCGCGCTGCGCCTGAATCAGGTTTGCAGGCAGAACAGCAGCACGATAGCTGTCGTAATAAGCGACTGCAGCAGAGAAGGTTGGCACCGGAATACCGTTCTGTACTGCATAAGCAACAACGTCACGCAGCGCCTGCTGGTAATCATCAGCAATCTGCTTGAAGTATGGAGCCAGCAGCAGGTTAGCAATGTTCGCATTTTCAGCGTACGCATCGGTAATTTTCTGCAGGAACTGCGCACGGATGATGCAACCGGCACGGAAAATCTTCGCGATTTCACCGTAGTTCAGATCCCAGTTGCTCTCATCAGACGCGGCACGCAGCTGAGAGAAGCCCTGCGCATAGGAGACGATTTTACCCAAATACAGTGCGCGACGTACTTTCTCGATAAATTCTGCTTTATCACCTGCCAGCTTCGCCTGTGGACCGGTCAGCACTTTAGATGCTGCAACACGCTGCTCTTTCAGAGAAGAGATGTAACGTGCAAAGACCGATTCGGTGATCAGTGACAGTGGCTCGCCCAGATCCAGTGAACTCTGGCTGGTCCATTTACCGGTACCTTTGTTCGCCGCTTCATCCAGAATCACATCGACCAGGTATTTACCCTCTTCATCTTTCTTGGTGAAGATATCTTTGGTGATGTCGATCAGGTAGCTGCTCAGCTCGCCGTTGTTCCAGTCGGTGAAGGTTTGCGCAAGTTCATCGTTGGAGAGGTTCAGGCCGCCTTTCAGCAGAGAATAGGCTTCTGCGATCAGCTGCATGTCACCGTATTCAATACCGTTGTGAACCATCTTCACATAGTGACCCGCGCCGTCAGGACCGATATAGGTCACGCATGGCTCACCGTCTTCAGCAACCGCAGCGATTTTTGTCAGGATTGGCGCAACCAGCTCATAAGCATCTTTTTGGCCGCCAGGCATGATGGATGGGCCTTTCAGTGCGCCCTCTTCACCGCCGGATACACCGGTACCGATAAAGTTGAAGCCTTCTGCAGAAAGTTCACGGTTACGACGAATGGTGTCATGGAAGAAGGTGTTACCGCCATCGATAATGATGTCGCCTTTTTCCAGATACGGTTTCAAGGAGTCGATGGCCGCATCTGTGCCAGCGCCTGCTTTCACCATTAACAGGATACGACGAGGCGTTTCCAGAGATTCAACGAACTCCTGAACCGTATAGAAAGGAACCAGTTTTTTCCCTGGGTTCTCGGCAATCACTTCTTCGGTTTTATCACGGGAGCGGTTGAAAACGGAGACGGTATAACCACGGCTTTCAATGTTCAGCGCCAGGTTGCGCCCCATCACTGCCATACCGACGACGCCGATCTGTTGTTTGGACATTACTTACTCCTGTCAGGTGTGTTTCTCAGCAATTATGTGCGCTAAGTATATTAATGTACACTGTATCTTAGCGGATAGGTGTCTTAGAATAAATATTTATTATGATTTTAATTGGTTAAGAGCATTTTCCGAAAAGTGTAAATATAACTTACTTACGTAAAATGGTTGAGTACAGAATTGATAATAGTCGTACGGGAATAAGCCTTAACGGTAATCTAATTGAAAGATTCCTGACCAATTCAATTAAAGTCAAATGCCCTGTCCTGTAGAAATTTACTTGTGCTGTATATTCTGATTTGGCATACTTAATTCCTGAACGCCTTGCTGCCATACCATTACCTGTTCTGGCATAAACCAACACATCAGGTAGATTTGCAGTAATCACGCCATTCTGAATCATTCTTACCCATAAAGCATAATCCTCGTATAAATATTCACGTTTATAGCCCCCCGCAAGTAAAACCAAATCTTTTTTGAAAGCTACAGCCATGTGATTGAAAGGATTTCTTTTTTTAGCATAGCGAATGATTTCATTATGCGTTAGTGGCAATTTACGAAATGCATAAACATCATCAAGAGATTCTTTAAACTCTCCAACAGAAGAGCTTAAAAGCCCTACTTTAGGGTTATGTTCAAAATAGGACAGTTGTTTTAAAAAACGATCTTTGTGACATACATCATCAGTATCCATCCTGAATACAAGGTTATGGCTACATGATTTAAGTCCGATATTAAGTGCTTCACCAAGTCCAACATTATTATCTAATCGAATAATAATGATAGGTAATTTGTGGGACCACTTAACTACACAATCATTCAACTCAGGCGTGACAGGCCCATCGAAAACAATCACTATTTCATCTGGCGCAAGAGTTTGCTCATGCAAACTTGTCAGGCAGACATTTAGGAATTCTGGCGATTCTTTGTTATATAAAGATAGTAATACACTAATTTTCATGGCCAATCCTGAAAGAGTATTCTCAACATCATTTATTATGCGGTGTAACATGCAACCATTCTATAAATTGCGCAATTCCAGAGCTAAGATTTGTATAAGTAAAGTTACCTATTTCATCAAGAACACGCTTATTACAAAGTATATTTGATTTTATTATTTGATCATTCGCAATATACTTGATTTGTATTTCATGCTTAGGCAATTGGAGACGAACCGCATCTAAAATAGATAATGTCGACTCGCCAGCACATGAGCCTATGTTATAGACATTATATTTAGGGGTTTCAATGCAATATAAGTTATAAAATATCCCAACAAAGTCTTTAATATAAATATAATCTCTTACTTCAAGCCCACTTCCCCATACCTCAATAGGTTCCCCAGTTAATATCCGACCAATTAATACAGCGATCAACCCTTGGTTTCCAGTAAGTCTCTGGTGAGGACCATAAGGATTAGAAGGTCTTATAATAAGGTGTTTTTTATTTTTATGATTAGCGCAAGACGAAACAAATTGCTCTAATGCAATTTTGCTTTTCCCATAATCACAAATCGCTGTAAGCTTTTCATTTTCATGATGAGGGCGATTGCTACTTTTGTAAACCCGGCCACCTGAAGAGATAAAGATGAAACGTTCAACGACATCAAAAATGTTATTAATAAGATTTTTATTCTGTTCTAATAAGAATTGATAATCAGAAACATTTGAATTTACGGGAAAGGTATTAATTAAGTAAATTGCCGAGTCGATTTTAAGGTTTCGAAGATAATCTTTTTTTTCAGAAACATCAGATAATCCGGCCTCAATAAATATTATCTTACCTTCAAATCCTAAAGGTAGTGTTCTACCATATACAACTACATCATAATTTTTGTTTAAGAAATGTTCAATTAGGTTTACCCCAATAAAACCAGCACCTCCTAAAATTAGAATTTTCTTTTTCACACAACCCTCTTATACACATCAGCATAAATAGATTCTGAATATTTAACGAGTGCAGACCAATCATGTTGATTAATAATATACTCCCGTGATTTTGTAGTCATATTATTCAGAACTTCTTCGTCTATGTTCATTACATAGAGAATTAGTTCAGCAACACTTTGTGGAGTAGTTTGACACTCCCAGCCAACATGATGATTATTAATAATACTCGTCATATTAACGCCTTGCGTAACCAGACATGGTAAACCTGAGTCTAATGCCTCAAGAATAGCCATCGGGAAACCTTCGTATCGAGAAGTTAATATAAAAATATCTTTCTCATAAAACATATCATTTTTTTGCTGACCAAATATTGGTCCTTTAAACGATACATCTTTGAAATTCAATTGATTGATGCGTCTCACTAATTCATTTTCTTCCTCTGGAGAACCCTTTCCATATATTGCAAGATCAAGATTATCGATTTTATTGTTTTCTTTCAACAACATCAAAGCATCTAAAAGGATATCCGTTCCTTTATGTGAAAAATCTATGCGAGAAAGATATACAAATTTATATGGTGAATTTTTTTTCCTGAGTCTCACCTCTTTTGTTTGGATACTTTGCAAGCCGTTACCTTCATACAAAATATTATCATTCCATTGTACAGAATTTTTAGCCTCATCTTCATTTGTAAATATTACAGCGTTTGCATGTTTCACAAATCCCTTGAAAAATAATAGATTCGCTAAATATTTCTTAATTAAGGATTTTTTCTGAGCGTGAGTTATTAAGCTAGAGTGAGGTTTTATGAGATAAGGTTTATTTCTTGAGCGAATCTTTTTTGCAAATGTGATATAACGGTAAAAGTAAAGGCCATGAAAAATAAATATGTCGAAATTATCGATGAGGCTATCATTCATTTCATTATAATTGATGACCTCGAAGGATGCATTTTCGTAGGTGTCATTGATACAGTAAAGCGAAGACTCCATGTCTGAACTGTAATTATTCTGCATCACAATCATCTCAGGTAATAGCCGTCCAATGCCATTTGAAGATTCAATCTTATTCCCAACAATATGCAGTACTTTCATCATAGTTTTCAAAAGTTAATCAATAGTAGGTTGATTAGTGAGGAAGAAACATAATGAGCAATTAAGATATAGTATTTGTTCTTACCTTAATGCTCAACTCAATCATTTTAGAAGTAATAATATAAAATAGCATCAGTACAAGCATGCAGAACCAAGATTTAAAGAACAAGAAATACGAAAAATCATTTACAATGGGTAATGTCAAAATGGAAACAATATAAACACAACTTGCATATGCCCTATCAATTTTACTGAACATCTCTTTTAAGAAGTATAGACCAATAATATTCAGACTGACAATTAAAGGTCCGAGCAATAGCGAGATATCTCCAAATATTGACCATGCATGCGCCTGGAAGTAACTGTTAGAGTTAATCCATGCGTCACCAGCAGTTGGAAAGAATATTGTAATTATTTCCGCTGCAGGATCCACTGCATATATACCAAAAAGGCCCCCCAGAGGCATACCATATGCTATACGAGAAATATCAGGTATCAATGCCTGATATATCATGAAAGAACCTTCAGTTTGACCGATAAATAGCCTTGCTAAAACAGAATCAAAAACCTCTCCTAACGGAATATTATGTAACAACATAAAGAAAGCACAGAGAAGCACAATACTAACTGCAGGAATTATTGTGACAAGCACATAGTTGACGCGTTTGGAAAACTTTAAATAAAGTATAAATAGCATGAAAAGCACAACTATAAACTTTGACTTTTGCATATCATAAATACTATATATGGTTATAAGTAGTAAGTTAACTCTGAATATGAAATTACCAAACTGGTATCGCTTTTTATGGCAATAAGCATAAACCATTGAAATGTATGGGAAGTAGACAAAAATATAACCAATAAACAAACCACCGAAGCCTACTTCGTTTCTGAGTATTTGTGCTTTAGCCAAAGCAGCTCCGTCAAAGTCACCTCTTAGTGCCATCAGGAATGGAATATTTCCAACCGATAGGATTTTGATAGCAATTACTGCAAATGAAAAAAACGTCAGCAATTTGGCGCGAATATGATGTGTTTCCAGTTTCTCAAGATCAACATCAAAACGGCAAATATAAGAAAATAAAAAAATGATGAATAATAAAACTGAAATTGAGATTATAGTATAACGGAATGTTTCAACTTTGCTTTCTGCTGTGATAACTGTATCAACGCCAAATGACATTGGATAATTGTAAAATGCAACTAAAATTGTACCCGGTACAATCTGCACAAACAAAGCCAGTAAAAAAATGGCCCCTAACACCGTTGGTTTGAAACTAAACATTCTCAAACGCACATTTGCCAATATAGTTACAATCGCAAATATTAATATTATTAATGCATTTATAGCCATCATCTTGTCTCTATTTGTTCATTAATTTTTTTGCGAATGAATATAAACGGTATGGTCTAATTAGAAATAATGATTTTTGCAATATGAGATATGGTAATGTCACCTTATTACCAAAGAAACGAATCCAAAGTATTCTTTGTTTAAAAAGCAAATAATCGTCCCATTTTTTTAAAATTTTGCTTAATGGTAATTTAGGCCATATTTTTTCTTTTTGGAAATTATAAAAAGACTCAAGGTAAGAGGCATTTCCAATTCGCGTACCTTGCTGCGATAGAGAGTCACCTTTCCGATAAAGTACAGTAGTCTCTTCAAGATATGAAAGCAAATAACCATTACTAAGACATTTGAACCATAGGGGGTAATCCTCAATCATCGGATAGGATTCATCAGCATACCCAACCTCTTTCAGAACCTTATTGTTGATAAAAGCTGTAGGTGCAAGCAGATAACATTCTGAGAGTATATTATTAAATTGTTGTTGCTGGTTGCATAATATTTTATTTTTATCATGCACAATCGGTGCTTGATATACATTGCCAATGAAGGGAATCATATCAGAGAAAACAATCTTTGCTTCTGGATTATTTGAAACAAAGCATGCATTATGTTTTAAACAGTCTGGCAATAGTAGATCATCCGCGGCAATAGTTTTAATCCATTTTCCACTCGCTAGCCGCCATCCTTGATTACAGTTAGCCGCAACGCCTTTATTTTTTTTATGCGATATAATGATGATTTCTTTGAAAAAAACTTGATTTTGGTTTTTCCACTCTTGGGCAATAAGCAATGTATCGTCTTGAGAACCATCATCAGAGATAATTACTTCAATATTTTTCTTATCATAAGTCTGTTCAAGAATGCTATGTAATGTTTCAGCAATAGTATTCCCAGAATTATAAGATAATACGACAACAGTTATTAGCATTTCCATTTCTGACATGTAAACCTTATATTTACTTAATTTTTGTTAGTACGCCGTTTTTACTAACATAGATGCCTGAAGAGGATATAGACTTATTTACAAGAGAGTTGGCACCAATAATGACATTATCCGCTATACTTACCCCTTTTAATATTACTACGTTAGAACCAATCCAACAGTTAGAACCTATACTAACAGGGCAAGTAACAAATTCGTTTTTGCTAACAAAATATCCATCATTGATTAGATGATCATGATCATATACTTTCACACTTTCACCAAAAATTGTATTTTCTCCAACTTCAATTTTATCAAGGCAATTAAAAGAGCAATTATTATTTACGAAGCAACCTTTCTGAAAAGACAAGCAACCTTGACTTACAAGCAGATTTAAATTATTTCTTGCAACTAAATTTTCAATTTCAATCTTTGCTCGGCCGTATACTGAAACACTTAATCCTTTTCCGAATCTGGGGGATTTAAATTTAATTGAACCTCGTGTACTAATATTGACAATCACGAGGTACATAATACTCAACACCGTATAATAAAGTTTACTAAGATAGTTCAATTTTAAAGCCCTATGCTGCGAAAGTTCTAATTTTTGTTATAACAATAACGCCATAAATTATATAACTAAAAAGATAGGCGTAATTGGCACCGTGCAACATGAAAATAGGAATAAGAATGAATGAAAGTGAAATAAAAACCACACCAAAAAGAAGTTCGGTTAATAAATACCACTTAACAGCACCTCGCGATAACATGGGGAATGCAAATAGCCAAGCTACAATCTTTATTACATCCCCAACTAATTGAATGGCAAAGAGATTCCTTGCCTCACGAAACTCATTAGTAAACAAGATACTAATTAATAAATCACGGAATAAAAAAACCGTGACGGCGATTAGGGATATGATTGGTATTATAACCTTGGTAGTTGATATTATTTCTTTTAATATATTATCTATATCTGATAGTTGAGATAATTTAGGTAAGTAATAGGTGCTGAGCGCTATGGTTATTACACCCAAATAAACTTCAGAAATTTTCCAGACAGCTTGCCATAACCCAGTTCCTTGCCATCCGGTATACTGCACCAATAGATTACGTACAATAAGTAATGATATAGGCATAACTAAAGCACTCGTCATAGCCATAAGTACATATTTACCGATGCCTTTGAACTCAGCAAAGTGAACCGTGCCAATAAAATATTTAATCCCTAACCATTGTTGACCAATATTAGATAGTACAATAATGACACCAATCAATGCTGTTTGAATGGCGGCCGCAATTATCGCTCCAGTAATATTATACTTGATAATTAAAAAAATCATAACAATGCTTGAAGTTAGCACTGAGACAAAGTTTAAAACAATGAATCTTCTGAAGTTTTGTAACCCATTGATGATTGAAAGGAGAAGCGTTCCAAATGCTGAAATGGGTAGTAAAAAGACAACTAAATTAATTACCCATGAATACTTAATATCACCAAAAAAGTAAGTTGCAATGTTTCTTGATGCCAATAATGAGAAGGGCAGCATAACCAGGAAAATAGTTAAAACCCAAAGTATTGAAGCTCGCCACCAAGGCGAGCATTCAGTGAAGCCATTTTTTTTTTGTTCTGACGTATATCTTATGATTCCATTACTTACTGGTGCGTTAATAATCCCTGTTAAAGAAGTAATAAATCCTTGAATCTGCCCAAGTAAAGCCATACCCGCAGGCCCGGTATAAATTGCGACGACCTTAGCGATCGCAAATCCCATTGCCATTTTGGCCAAGGTTAAAATTCCGGTAGAGGCTATAACTTTTAAGAGTTTACTCATCCCATAAAACCATTTAACGCTTTTATAACTGAACTTATGTCAGCATCGGTCATTGTTGGATCCATTGGGATCGATAATACTTGTGAATGAATTTTTTCCGTAAGAGGTAAAACAAGCGATTTCATCTCTTTATAGGCGTTTTGTTTATGAGGTGGAATAGGATAATGAATTAATGATTGAATATTATGTTGCTTGAGCCAGTTTTGTAATGCTTCTCGCTTAGTTGTTTTCACTACAAATAAATGCCATACATGATTTTCCATTTTTTCAATAAATGGTAATTCAAGTAATGGGTTTTTAATTTCTGAAAGATAACGTTGTGCGATTTCTTGCCTGATTTTAATATCATTATCAAGCATTGTTAGTTTAACACGTAACATAGCCGCTTGTATTTCATCAAGCCGGCTATTAACTCCCTGATATATATTTAAATATTTTTTCTCTGATCCATAGTTTCTTAACGCACTAACAACAGTAAATAGCTCCTGATCATTAGTGGTAATGGCACCAGCATCACCAAGCGCCCCTAGATTTTTACCAGGATAAAAACTAAATCCAGCTGCATCGCCCCAGCTACCTGCTCGTTTGCCTTCAATTTGGGCGCCATGTGATTGAGCGCAATCTTCAAGAACTAACAAGCCATGTTTTTTTGCAAGCGCCATGATTTCTTTCATTGGTGAAATCTGGCCATATAAATGCACTGGCAGAATGACTTTAGTTTTATCAGATATCGCAGCACGGACATTATTAATATTTAAATTAAATGTTCCCTCATCAGGTTCTACTAGCACAGGCACAAGATTATTTTCTGTAATAGCTAAAACGGAAGCAATATAGGTATTAGCCTGTACGATAACTTCATCGCCATCCTTTAATTTACCCATTTCTTTCCAGGCTCGAAGCACTAACGTAAGTGCATCCAGACCATTTGCAACACCCAGAGAGAATTTAACCTGACAGAATTTTGCAAATTCTTGCTCGAAGGCTTGTAATTCCGCTCCCATTATATACCAACCTGAATCGATCACTCGTTCGACAGCACTGATTAACTCACTTCTTTGTCGCTCGTTTATCTTTTTCAGATTCAAAAAATCAACCATTTTTTCACCATTATTTAGCTATAATAACCCAAAAGAATAACATTCCAATTATTAATGAGTTAAGGTGTTGTCGCAATTAACCTTGTTGGGCTTGTACAATCATTTTGAAGGTAGAATAATCTCTAATATAATCTGATTCTTCATACTCCATATCAGCTAAGACCATAAGTACACAATCTTCGCTGAAATCAGTCATTTCTCTCCAAACAAAGGAGTTAATTAGTAGACCTTGCGTGGGGTTATCCAATATCACATTTACTCGTTCATTCCCATCATCAAGAATAAACCGACAACTCCCTTTCACAGCAATTGCAACTTGTTTTAATTTACGGTGAGCGTGAAAACCACGAGTAACACCCTGTTTAGTATCAAAGATATAATATACTCTTCGAATATCGAAAGGGATATTTCTTTCCCTTTCAAGCGATACTAATGCGCCACGCTCGTCCCCATGTACCTGGAGCGGAATAAAATCTATTTTCATATATGATTTGCCAACTTAATTAAGTATTGACCATAATGATTTTTACTTAAATGCATGCCCATATTTAATAATTCTTCATTACTCAACCATCCATTGCGCCATGCAATTTCTTCAGGACATGCGACCATCATCCCCTGACGTTTTTGAACGGTTTCAACGAAACTGCCAGCTTCAATCAAGCTGTCATGCGTACCAGTATCCAACCATGCAAAACCTCGTCCTAACAACTCAACATTAAGGGTATTATTACTCAGGTAAACTTCATTAACCGTCGTTATTTCTAACTCCCCTCTAGCCGAAGGTTTGATATTTTTGGAAATATCAATTACGTCATTATCATAAAAGTAAAGTCCTGTCACAGCCCAATTCGATTTAGGTTTCGCAGGTTTTTCTTCAATACTTAACGCCTTAAAATTATTATCAAACTCTACAACGCCAAAACGTTCTGGATCCATGACTTGATAGCCAAAAACGGTAGCACCGCTGGCTCGACTACTTGCCATCTGTAATTTTGGTGTAAAACCTTGCCCAAAGAATATATTATCTCCAAGGACCAAACAAACTGAGTCATTACCAATGAATTTTTCGCCAATAATGAATGCTTGAGCTAATCCATCTGGACTCGGCTGAATAGCATAGTTCAAATTAATTCCAAATTGGGTTCCATCACCTAACAATCGAATAAAACCTGCCTGATCTTCTGGGGTTGTAATAATTAAAATATCTTTTATACCCGCAAGCATTAGCACTGATAATGGATAATACACCATAGGTTTGTCGTATATGGGAAGCAGCTGTTTAGATACACCCATAGTGATAGGATATAGCCTGGTACCTGACCCACCCGCAAGTATGATACCTTTCATTAGTTATTCTCTCCATATTGTTTGGACAGCCACGCGGTGTACGCTCCACTTTTCACATTGCTGACCCACGTCTCATTCGCCAAATACCAATTAACAGTTTTACGAATTCCACTCTCAAACGTTTCTAATGGTTTCCATCCCAAATCATTATTTATTTTAGTTGCATCAATGGCATAACGGCGGTCATGGCCAGGACGATCGATAACATAGGAGATTTGATCTCGGTAAGAACCCTCTTTCGGCACAATCTCATCAAGCAGATCGCAAATAGTATGGACTACATCCAGATTTTGCTTCTCGTTGTAACCCCCAATGTTATAGGTTTCACCAGGCTTGCCCTGCGTGACAACGGTATAAAGTGCACGTGCATGATCTTCAACATACAACCAGTCGCGGATTTGATCGCCTTTACCATAAATTGGTAAAGTTTTACCTTCCAGCGCGTTAAGGATAACTAATGGTATTAGTTTTTCCGGAAAATGATACGGCCCGTAGTTGTTAGAACAGTTTGTTACAATGGTCGGGAATCCATAAGTACGCAACCATGCGCGAACAAGATGATCACTGGACGCTTTCGAAGCCGAATACGGGCTGCTTGGTGCATAGGCTGTTGCTTCAGTAAATAGTGGCAATTTTGCAGCGGCAGGATGTTCGTCCGGGTGTGGCAGATCCCCATACACTTCGTCAGTGGAAATATGGTGGAAGCGGAAGTTTTTTTTCGCATCGCCTTCAAGCGTTGACCAATAGGCTCTGGCCGCTTCAAGCAGCACATAGGTGCCGACGATATTGGTTTCAATAAATGCTGCAGGCCCGGTAATGGAGCGGTCAACATGACTCTCCGCCGCCAGATGCATGACGGCATCAGGCTTATGCTCGGCAAAAATACGGTCCATCGCCGCTTTATCACAAATATCAGCATGTTCAAAAACGTAACGCTGACTGTTGCTTACTTCAGCCAGAGATTCCAGGTTACCGGCATAGGTCAATTTATCGACATTGACCACTGTATCCTGGGTATCTTGAATAATATGTCGTACAACTGCAGAGCCGATAAAGCCAGCACCACCGGTAACAAGTATTTTCACGCGTTATTTTCCGTTAAATGAATACATCAGGACATTGAAATCTGAAAATAGATCAAACAGCATTTTCAAAAATCAGACACGCTACCGCCCCTGGCTTAACAGCTACCAGTGCACTGAACGTGATCATAATAGAGGTTTTTTGCCGTCTGACCCTGGCATAGTTGTGACAGGGTAGGACGCAAATCAATTAATAATTGTCGTCTTAAATGCTGTTAGAAACAAGGGAAAAAACCAGGCTATCGATACAAAAAAGCAGCAATTAACCGACTGAAATTAAACAATATATTCAAAAACAAAAACGGCAGTGCCATTCACTGAGCCAATAAAAGCCTGGAATGATCCACTGCCGTAAGACAACGCCTAACCAACCGTTAATCGTTAGTTAATAGCTTCTTCATACTTTCACGAAACTTCTGCCCTTCTTTAAGATTACGAAGGCCATATTGCACAAAGGCCTGCATGTATCCCATCTTCTTACCGCAATCATAACTGTCGCCGGTCATCAACATCGCGTCGACAGACTGTTTCTTCGCCAGCTCTGCAATCGCATCGGTCAGCTGGATACGATCCCAGGCACCTGGCTCGGTCTGCTCCAGCTCAGTCCAGATTTCAGCGTTTAATACATAACGACCCACTGCCATCAGATCGGAGTCGAGAGTCTGCGGCTGATCGGGTTTCTCAATAAACTCAACGATACGGCTGACTTTACCTTCTGAATCAAGCGGCTCTTTGGTCTGAATAACAGAGTACTCGGACAGATCGCCTTTCATACGCTTCGCCAGCACCTGACTGCGGCCAGTCTCGTTGAAACGTGCAACCATGGCAGCAAGGTTATAGCGCAGCGGATCGGCAGATGCGCTGTCCAGAATGATATCCGGCAAAACAACTACAAATGGGTTATCTCCCACAACGGGACGCGCGCACAGAATAGAGTGACCCAGCCCAAGCGGCTGCGCCTGGCGAACGTTCATAATGGTTACACCCGGCGGGCAGATAGATTGGACTTCCGCCAGCAACTGACGCTTAACGCGCTGCTCCAGAAGGGCCTCAAGTTCGTAAGAGGTGTCGAAGTGGTTTTCCACCGCATTCTTCGAAGAATGGGTAACCAGAACGATTTCTTTGATACCTGCAGCAACAATCTCGTCGACAATGTACTGAATCATTGGCTTGTCAACGATAGGTAGCATCTCTTTAGGGATTGCCTTTGTGGCTGGCAGCATATGCATGCCCAAACCTGCTACTGGAATGACCGCTTTCAAATTAACCATTACCTTTTCCACCTTAAGAGGATTGACGAAGTATAGACGTTTCGCAGGATAGAACCCAGACGCGAAAGCCTGAACACGTCATATGCAAATCACGTTTTGGCTGAATAGTAGTATTACTTAACCCGATCCAGAACAAAGTTAGACCCAGAATAGTCGGAATTAAGGATATTTGGCTCGTAACAGTCCTTTTTTCGACCAATCGCTCAACATCTACTCAGAAACAAACGTGATGTCGTCCTTCTTCTCATGCACAAATTCGTACTTTAAGGTACGGTCAAGCCCTTGTGATAATGTGTAAGGCGCTTTAAATCCGGAGTTATGAACTTTATGAGCATCAAACTGCGTTGTTGCACAGAATTTTTTTACACGGACCGAACTAATAGCATATTTTTTGCCCGTCACTTTGCTAAGAATATCAAAGCAATAGCCCCCTAACATGCCTAAAGGGTATGGGAGATGTACTGATGGAATTTTTTTACTCAGGCTTTTTTCCACTTCCGATACTAACTGATTCATGTTCAGATCTGGCTTATCGACATAATTATAAACCTCATAACCAGGCTGAACATTTGTGAGCTTGAACTTGATAAACTCTACGATATTCCCAACGTATGCCATTGACTTATAGTTAGTTCCAGCACCTACCATAGCAAATTTACCGCCAGCTATCTGTTTGAGCAGATTGTACACGTTACCCCGGTTCCGCTCGCCAAAAATAACTGTCGGACGAATGATAGTCAGAGAACGTTCAGACGACGCTTTAGCATGCCACTCCCTGAGTACCTCTTCGGCTTGCCACTTGCTCTTACCATAGTGATTGAAAGGGTCATGAGGATGTGTTTCATTCGGGTTAACTTTGTTCAAACCGTACACGGCCACAGAACTGGTGAAAATGATGTTTTTAACACCATTTTTTTCCATAGCAGCCAGAACATTGCGTGTCCCCTGAACATTAACATCGTAATAAAGCGATGTTGGGCTCACATCATCACGATGTTCTGCAGCAAGTAAAACTACGGTGTTGAATCCGGCAAGAGCAGCGTCGAGTTGTTCCTGATTACGGACATCACCAGCCACGGTAATCTCTGGGTAAAAGTGACTTTGCTGTTTATCAAGGTTGGTGACATCAAACTCGCCCTGAGAAATCTCAATCAAACGAGTGCCCACAAAACCAGATGCACCAATAAATAATACTTTCTCGTTCATAAACCGCTCATTCTGTAATGTGTAAGTATCCCCTGACAACGTATCGTACCTTTCATGAGGAATCACGCGTTAGAAGGGATGAAGTCCGTAATTTAATGGCTCGGATTATAGTCCTTAATTGTTGTGAGTTCAGTAACAAAATTTCAAGAGTTCCAGAGGATGGCTCTTGAAATTTCATCCATTTATTGTCTGCTACCGCTTCGTCGGCAGCTTAAAATTCAGCCGCTCCGTATTAATCGTATGCTGATCGATGCGGTCGATATCCACCGAGCTCTGCCCCTTCTCATTAATCGCCTTAATGTTCGCCAGCGAGAGCAGCGTCTCTTCGCGAGCCATAAATTTCCCGCGCACATCCTTGCGCAGATCGAAATTCAGCTTCAGGGCCGGCCCTCTGTCTGCGTCCTGCATCACGTTGATATTGCGCATAAAAAGATGCTGCGGTTTATTATGTAACTCCAGCGTGGCGCGCTTCATCTCGAGGTTGGTGATCGCCACAAACGAAGTGGCATTGCCGGAGGAGATCTGTATTCCGCGCAATTTTCGTGCAAGGTTATGATTGTCGAGGTGAATATTGTTCAGGCGAAAATTCTGCGGTATCGACAAATAATCGCCTTTGATCACCCCGTAGCCAATTAAAATCCCCGCGCTCTCGACCATTTCAACATTATCGATGACAAAGTTATCGCAGCCATATATCGCTACCGTTGCGTTATCGATCCCCGCTTTTTTGCTGAAGTCCGGAGTGATATTTCGGGCTTTAACATTACGGATAACAAAGTGTTTACCATTCTCAACGTGCACTAACTGGCGGCAGTTGCTGCCGGTGATATTGGCCACCACAAAGTTCTTCACCGCCTGGTCTTCCGGGTAGGCATTGTCATAGGTGCTTCCGGCCAGGCCAATGCCGATCCCCCAGTTAATTTTACCGTTGGTGCAGTCGATATGGTCGATAACGTGGTCTGAGATCAGGATGTTCTGGTCGTTGATCGCCACGTTCCACTCAATGGCATCGCCCTGTAGATAGCTGAAGTGGCAGTTGGTGATTTTGGCGCCATCCACCTGGTTGTGGAACCCCTGACGCAGGATCGCATAGTTCGCCTTCGTGACCCGCAGATTGTCGATCAGCAGGTTGCGCATCACCCGCGGTTTTTTACCGCCGATGTAAATCTGGGTTACCGGGCCATAGCCGCTCATGGCCAGCCCCTGGATCACGCAGTCGGAGCCGCGAACGTCGAGGGTGATGTTTTCGCTGCGCCCCTCCCCTTCCCCAATCACTTTACTGCCATCCTGCAATACCAGCCGTCCCCGTCCATTGCCGGTCAGCGCGCCGCGGATGCGCAGGGTTTTGCCCTCGGGGATAAAGATGGCGGTGTTGATGTTGTCGCAGGTGAGCCCGGCGGGTACCACCACGGTGTCGCCGTCGGTAAAGGCCTTTTTAAAGGCTGCGATCCAGTCACGATGGTTATACCGGCTGATATCCACCGTGCCGCCGCTAGCGGCGGCACGCACGCCTGTCATGGATGCGGCGGCCAGTACGGAACAGGTGGCGACAAAGGCGCGTCGCGTCATCTCTTTCGGCATATCGCCTCCCTTTTTAAAGCGTCTGTAGCAGAGTGGCTAACTGCCGGTTGATCAGGTGTTGATTAAAATCGTTCTCGACTTTCCGGCGCGCATTGTGCAGCACGGGCGAGAGCTCATGGTGATCCAGCGCGGCGAAGCGCTCCAGCTGCGTGGCCAGCGCCTCGGGGTTGTTCTCTTCCACCAGCCAGCCGGAGTGGCCGGGTTCGATCAGTTCAGGAATGCCGCTGTGTACCGTGGAAACCACCGGGATCCCCACCGCCATCGCCTCCATCAGCGCCACCGGGATGCCTTCCATATCGCCATCCGTGCCGGTGACCGACGGCAGTAAGAAGATATCGGCGGCATCGAGCATGGCTTTGACCTCATGGCTGGGCTTGAACCCCGGCATCTCGACATACTCCTCCAGCTCGTACTGTTCGATCAGGGTGCGCAGGCGGCGCTCCCAGGGGCCAATGCCGAGAATACGATAGCGAAAAGCTACCCCGCGCGCTTTTAGCTGCCGGCAGGCCTCGATCGCCACGTGCAGCCCTTTTTTCTCGGTCAGGCGTGCCACTGAGATAATCTCCAGCGGAGTTCCCGGGGCCTTCACCGGTCGTTGGGTAAAGCGATCCATATCCACGCCCATGCGCGAGACGGTGATTTTTTCGGGCGGGCAGCCCATGTTTTTCAGACGCCCGGCCCAGAGATCGCTTATCGGCAGCATCATATCGCCACGCTGAAACAGGCGTTGATACTCCGGGGTGTAGTGCGCCAGTACCTCCCGGCTGGAGATGTCGATCCCGTGGAAGACGGTAGCGATTTTCCCCTCGATAACCCCCAGCTCGCGCAGTTTGGCCGCCGTGACGCCCGCCGGGCCGAAATGGGCGATAAACACATCCGCGCGCCAGGGCCGTGCCGTCTGGCCGCAGATAGCTGAGAGGATCAGGTTGCGCGATTCGGCGCCATAGCGGGAAACATTCAACGCCCTCCAGGTGCCGGGGCGATGCAGCCCGCGCAGGGTCTGGCGGGCGCGGTAGCCCAGTTTTGCCAGCTTGCCCTGCGGCTCGTCCTGCAACCAGCGGGTTTTGCTGGCCAGGTCGTATTGCGTCCACGCGGCATGGGTATTTTGCGTATCGCCCTTCTGCAGGGCGACGATCTCCACGTCATAACCCATATCAATAAACGCGGTGATCTGGTTCAACACAAAAGTTTCTGACGAGAGCGGGAATTTCAGTAAGAAGAAACCAACCTTCATTTGCCCTCCCCGACCCGATCCAGCACCGATTTCACCATCCTGATGCCGTTCTCACGTTCGGCTTTCACCGCCACCGCGAGGCGTTCGTTAATGGCCGGCAACTGGCCGAGGGTGTCGCCCACCATCGCGCCCAGGGAGCCATCCAGCAGATGGCGAATATCCACCGCCATCTCCGGCATCCCCAGCTGCTGCATGATCCCGGCAGACTTGTGTTCATAGTTAATGGCAATGGCCGGGGTGCCAAAGTTCATGGAGATGATCGCGGAATGCAGACGGGTGCCGACGGTCAGATCGCAGGCCCCCAGCAGTTTGCCCATCTCGAGGTCGTTCAGTTCGTCCATCACCACGTGATATCGGGACGGATCGCTGACGTGCTGGCGCAGGTTGAGCGCCACCATGCGGTCATCTTTGTTGTAGCTGTCGATCCCGGTACAGGTAGAGAGCGCCAGCACCTGATAACCACTGTCCAGTACCCGGTTGACCACCTCAGCAAAGGCCTTTTCGTAGGCCGCCTGGGTGGTGCCCAGACGTTTGTCGAACGGGGCCAGTTCACGCAGGGTAATGGCGACGGTTTTTTGCTGCCCCACCACGTTCAGCCAGTGCTGCACGGCATAGCTCGGAGTAAAGTTCGCCTCCTGATGATCCACCAGCCAGGCAGTGTCCACACCCTGCTCCACTTTGGTGGTATCGATCTCGCTGCGCTGCATCAGATTCAGACTTACCGACTCACGCAGGATCAGGGCATCGCAGTGGCCAAACACATAGTTCGCCAGCTGGTTGAACTGCGGATCCTGGAACGGCCCGACGCTGTGGCCGACCATAAACAGCGGCTTTTTCGCCATAAAGGTACAGAGCGCATGCTCAAACTGCGGCACGCCGTAGAGGTCAACGAAGAAGGAGCCGCCCACCTGGATGATGGCGTCGTAGCCGGAGAGCAGACGGACAAAATCGGTAAAGCCCTGGGCGATAGCAATGTTGCGCAGCTTGCCGGTGTCGGTCACGCGGGACAGCAGCACCTGGTGCTGATAGCGGCGGCGAAGGACCTTTTTCACCCGCCCCATCACGCCTGCGGCATTGTTATGCTGTTTCATCTGGCTGTAGAGCGGATCGCCCATCACCGGACGGTTCAGCAGCCAGGAGGAGCTCACCGGGTAGCGGCTCATCACATCAACTTCGGTCTCCGGCGACAGAGCGTAAATGGCATCCAGCAGGCCGCGCAGAATGGCGCTGTCACCACGGTTACCACAGGTATGGTTGCCCAGAATCAGTAATTTCATAATAACCTCTTAAAAGATTCCCCTCCCCAAGGGGTGAGGGGGAGGAAATAATTAGCCTGCGCGAAGCAGCGTTTTTATCTTTTCGTTGCGGCAGAACTGACGCTTGATCTCCACCACCAGCGCATTCCGCGACAGCACGATCATCACCGCGAAGGCCAGCGCACCGGCTGTCACCTGCACCGCCAGCAGCGCCGCCAGCGGCAGTTGGCCGTTAAGGGCGATACCCAGGCCATAGCTCACCGCCAGCGTCGGCAGCGACAGGTAAAACGGCAGCCACAGGCTCAGGATGTACTGACGATAGCTGGAGCCCAACACCGGCTTAATCATCACGAAGTAGCTCAGCACGGTATTGATTATCTGCACCAGCAGGAAGCCCAGCGTTACCCCCATCGCGCCGGCCAGATGGCCGCCGATGACGATCGCCGGGATAAACAGGAATGTTTTAAACACATTGAATTTGAAGCTGATATCGACGCGGGCTTTGGCCATTAGCAGGGAACCAATCGGGTTACCAACCGAGCGCAGCAGCCCCACCACGCACAGCAGCTGCAGGATTGGCACAATGCTGACCCACTTTTCACCGAACACCAGCGGCACCAGATTTCCGGAAACCACCATCAGCCCCAGCAGAGTCGGGAAGTTAATGATCCCCACCACCGACAGCAGCTTGTAGAAGTTGATCCGCAACTTTTCAGTGTCGTCCTGAATTTTGGCAAAAGCCGGGAACAGCACGCGAGTGATGATCGGGTTAAGCTTCATTGGCGGCACCACCGCCACGTTGTACGCCAGGTTATAGCCCCCCGCCACGCTGGCCCCGAGAATGCGCGCCAGTACTAAAGTGGAAAGGTTGGTGTTGACGTAGTTAATGATGCTGTCGGCAGTCAGCCAGGCGCCGAAGCGCAGGTTGGACGATACCGAAGAGAGCGAAAAGTGGAAGCTAGGACGGTAAATCTTGCGGCCAAAGTAGCCGAACAGCAGGGTGCGTACGGCAGAGTTCACCAGATACCCGAGGATCGCGGTCATTGCCAGCGGCCAGAAATGGGCGCTGACCACGGTAAAGGTAAACCCGGCCAGCACCGCGCTGGTCTCGATCATGCCGATTTTGCTGAACTCCAGCTCCTTTTGCATCAGGGCGCGGAACTGCTGCCCATGGGGGATCACCACAAACGCAAACGACAGGGCGCGCATCAGCGGGGCCAGCTCCGGGTTATTCAGCGCGTCAGCAATAACATCACTGAGCAGGAAAAGTGCGACAAATACCAGCACCCCAAGGCCAACGTTCAGCCAGTAGAGGGTGGTCAGCTCCAGCTGGCTGATCTCCTTACGCTGAATAATCGAGTTGGCGATGCCGAAGTCTGACAGCGTATCGGCCAGAGCGATGATCACCAGCGAGACGGTCAACAGGCCAAACTGGTGGTTATCGATAATGCGCGCCAGCACCGTCATCTGCACCAGCCCGAGGCCGATGATGATCATCGTGGCGATAGCCGACCACTTTGCCCCGCTGAGGGTTTTTTCACGTAAGCTCATGTTAGTACGCCGCTTTATTCACGAAGCCCTTGAAGACGGTGAGAAAAACGATTTTGATATCGAACCAGAGGCTCCACTCACGGATGTACTCCAGATCGAACTCAATGCGTTTTTCCATCTTCTCCAGGGTGTCGGTTTCACCGCGCCAGCCGTTGATCTGCGCCCAGCCGGTGATGCCCGGTTTCACTTTATGGCGCAGCATGTAGCCTTCAATCAGGGCGCGATACTGCTCGTTATGTGCCACGGCGTGCGGACGCGGGCCGACAATCGACATGCCTCCGGTTAACACATTAATAAACTGCGGCAGTTCGTCGAGGGAGGTGCGGCGCAGGAAGTTACCGACGCGGGTGACGCGCGGATCGTTCTGCGTCGCCTGGGTCACCACCTCGTCATTTTCCATCACCTTCATGGAGCGGAATTTCCACACCATGATCGGCTTACCGTCCATGCCGTAACGGGTCTGGCGGAAGATCACCGGCCCTTTTGAGGTGAGTTTCACCGCCAGGGCAATGGCGCAGAGCACCGGGGAGATCAGCAGCAGGATCATCGAGGAGAGGACGATGTCCTCCGCGCGCTTCAACACCCGGTTGAGCCCGGAAAGCGGCGTGTCATACAGCGGCACCACCGGCACGCCGTTTACCTCTTCAATGCGGGAATGCAGGATGTTAAAGGTGAAGACATCGGGGATCAGGATCACCGAGCAGGTAGTATCCGCCAGTTTGCGCATCAGGGTTTTGATTCGGGCTTCGTCGCTCATCGGCATGGCGATGTAGACGTTGTGGATCTTGCCGGCTTTGGCATCGTCAATCAGCTGGGAATAATTACCGGCCCAGTCAGCAGAGACACCGCCGGGCTGCGCGTCGTGATAGACCCCGACCACGTCAAATCCCAGCCACGGCTCCTTGCGAAAGCCGTCAAGCAACGCCAGCCCGGCGGGCATACTCCCGGCCACCGCCACCCGACGGGTGTTGTAGCCGCGGTTGCGCAGCCAGCCCGCGCCGTAGCGGATAAGCGATCGGCAGACCACCATCCCCACGCTGGTGAGCAGGTACCAGGCAAAATAGGTGGCAAAGCGATTATCAAAGTCGTTGTTAAACGCCACCAGCCCGAAGCTGAAGACCAGGCTTAAGGTCCAGTTCTGCAACAGCAGCAGGAGCTCGGTGGCGATCTTGACGCCACGCCATGAACGGTAGAAGTCGGTCATCCCGCCGATCATCTGGAAGACCACCAGCGCGATCAGCGCCATCAGCAGGTGCATGTAGAGGAAAGGCAGCCCGCTGAGTTTACACACCATCCACAAGCCACCGAACATGATGGTGATATCAGAAAAACGCTGCACCATAGAGATTAACGATGCATTCGTTTTGGCTCGCTCGCGCTTTTTTAGATTTGTCATCGTTGTTCCTGTTTCAGGGTCCCCTCCCCCGTCGGGAGAGGGGCAAGGATTACTGATTCAACAGCGCCATAATGTCCTGCGTTCGCGCCGCCATCAGCGCCGCATCGGCGCGGGATTCCACGTTCAGGCGCACCACCGGCTCGGTATTCGACGAGCGTAAATTGAAGCGCCACTGGGGGAAGGTCATGCTGATGCCGTCGGTACGGTCGATCTCCAGCGCGTGCAGAGCAAAGTGGTTCTCCACCCGGGCAATCGCTTCGGCCGGGGCCGCGAGGGTGCTGTTGATCTCCCCGCTCGCCGGGAAGGCCGCCATGCGGTCACGCACCAGCTCACCCAGCGACTGGCCCTTCAGGCACAGCAGTTCGGTGACCAGCAGCCACGGGATCATCCCGCTGTCGCAGTAGGCAAAATCGCGGAAGTAGTGATGGGCGCTCATCTCGCCGCCGTAAATCGCGTCTTCTTCGCGCATCCGCTCTTTGATAAACGCATGGCCGGTCTTCGACATCACCGGTGTACCGCCCGCCGCCGCGACCACATCCACCGTATTCCAGGAGAGACGCGGGTCGTGAATAATGCGCGAGCCGGGGTTTTTCTCGAGGAAGGCTTCCGCCAGAAGGCCGACGATGTAATACCCCTCGATAAACTGCCCTTTCTCGTCGAACAGGAAGCAGCGGTCGAAATCGCCGTCAAAGGCAATGCCCATGTCCGCGCCGTGCTCAATTACCGCGTTGCGGGTGTCGGCCCGGCACTCCGGCAGCAGCGGGTTCGGAATACCGTTCGGGAAGGTACCGTCCGGGGTGTTGTGAACTTTGATGAAGGTGACAGGCACGTTAAGCGCCTTAAAGCGGGCTTCTAGGGCATCCACCACCGGGCCTGCCGCGCCGTTACCGGAGTTGATCACAAGCGTGAGCGGCTTGAGGTTCGCCAGATTGATGTAGCCCAGCAGGTGGTCGATATAGGCCTCACGCAGATCGATAGTTTTATAGCTGCCGCGCTTCGCCTCGTTCACCGGCGGGAAATCGTTGGCTTCCGCCAGACGCTGCACGTCGCGCAGGCCGGTGTCGCCGCTGATCGGACGAGCCCCTTCGCGCACCAGCTTCATGCCGTTGTAGTCCATCGGGTTATGGCTGGCGGTCACTTCGATCCCGCCGTCGACGCCTAAATGGAAGGTGGCAAAGTAGATCTCTTCGGTACCGGACAAACCGATGTCCAGCACGTCGACGCCCGCGTCCTGCAGCCCTTTCGCCAGCGCCAGCTTCAGGGATTCGCTGGTCAGACGCACGTCGCCGCCCAGCACAATGGTTTTTGGCTTTAAGTATTCGCCGTACGCGCGGCCAATGCGCCACGCAATGTCCTCATTCAGCTCTTCACCGAGCTTGCCGCGAATATCGTAGGCTTTAAAACAGGTTAATTTTTGCATCATTACCCCTTATTCAGGCAACAGTTGGCCCGACCCGGACAGGGCCAATTAAATTTTTATCTTTTCGTAGGCCCGGTAAGCGCAGCGCCACCGGGCAAATGCGTAAGCGCTATACGCGCCCGTAACGATCCTCAAAGCGGACAATATCGTCCTCTTCCAGGTACGAGCCGGAGCGCACTTCAATCAGGTCGAGCGGGATTTTCCCCGGGTTTTCCAGACAGTGGGTCGCGCCCAGTGGGATGTAGATCGATTCGTTTTCCCCCAGCAGCGTCACCACCTCGTCGATGGTCACTTTGGCGGTACCCGCCACCACCACCCAGTGCTCGGCGCGGTGATGGTGCATCTGCACCGAAAGCCCCTCGCCCGGTTTAACGGTGATGCGTTTGACCTGGTAGCGATCGCCCTCGTCGATGGAGTCGTATTTGCCCCATGGACGGTAGACTTCGCGGTGAATGTGGTGCTCATGGCGACCATCGGCCTTAATCTGCTCCACCACTTTTTTGACGTCCTGCACCGCGTTGCGATCGGCAATCAGCACCGCGTCTTTGGTCTGCACCACCACCAGATCTTTGACGCCGACGGTGGTCACCAGCCCGGATTCGGCATAAACGTAGCTGTTCTCGGTTTTATGGCTGATCACATCCCCGTGATGGACGTTACCTTCCGGGGTCTGGGCGCTGATCTCCCAGAGCGAGGACCAGGAGCCAACGTCGCTCCAGCCCGCATCCATCGGGACCACTACCGCATCAGCGGTACGTTCCATTACCGCATAATCCACCGACTCTTCCGGACAGGCGAGGAACGCGGCTTCATCGACGCGAATAAAGTCCAGATCCGGGTCGACGGTTGCCATGGCTTTTTCGCAGGCATCCAGGATATCCGGCCGGAACTTTGCCAGCTCTTCCAGATAACGACCGGCGCGGAACAGGAACATGCCGCTGTTCCAGTAATATTCACCGCTGGCGACGTAGGCCTGGGCGGTTTCCATATTCGGCTTTTCGACAAACTGCGCCACGTCAAAGGCCAGGCTCTCGCCCTCGCCCGGCGTGACGTTGCCGCGGCGAATATAGCCATAGCCGGTTTCCGGCAGATCTGGCACGATGCCGAAGGTCACCAGCTTGCCGCTTTCGGCATAGGGAATGGCTGAACGCACGGCATCGCGGAAGGCCTCTTCCTGCTGGATCACGTGATCCGCCGCTAGCACCAGCATCAGCGGATCGCAATCCGGGCTGCTGCGTTGCGCCGCCAGCGCCGCCAGGGCGATGGCCGGGGCGGTGTTGCGCCCGGCAGGCTCAAGAATGATGTTTTCGGTCAGCTTGTTCAGCTGACGCAGCTGCTCGGCGACGATAAAGCGGTGCTGTTCATTACAGATCACCACCGGGCTTTCACAATTCACGCCATTCAGACGGTTCACCGTCGTCTGCAGCATGGTGAGTTCCCCTTTCAGGCAGAGGAACTGTTTTGGATAGAGCACGCGGGAGAGCGGCCACAACCGGCTGCCAGAGCCACCTGCCATTACCACCGGGTACAACGTATTTTTACTCATGATTTATCCCCGAATATCTGCAATAAACTGGCTCAGCACGTTCTCTTTCTCGAGCGTGCGTTCGGCATAGTCACGGGCGACCCTGTTCTCTTTGGGCATCGTCAGCGCCTGTTCGATCCCGGCCACCAGCGCGGGCACCGACTCGGGCTCCACGCACACGGCGATCCCCGGCAGGGTGTCGCACAGCTGGCCCAGCTCGGTGTGGGCTTCGGCGGTGATCACGGCGTTGCCGCCTACCGCCAGAATGTTGGTCAGCTTTGAGGGCAGAACCGCATCCGCCGCGCCGCGCTTCTGCACCACCAGATGGCAGTCGGCCATCTTCAGCAGCGCCGGTAAGGCGTCGTAAGACTGCAGCGGGAAGAACTGAACATTCTGCAGGCCGCGCTCGCGGGCCATTTTCTCCAGCCGCGCTTTACCGCCCCCCTGGCCGACAATCACAAACTGCCAGGGCTTATCGCTGAGCGCTGCGGCGGCGTCGATGACGTTCTCCAGCCCCTGCTTCTCACCGATATTGCCGGAATAGAGCACAATCTTTTGCGCTTCAGCCAGACCCAACTGCGCGCGCAGCGCCGCCACGTCTTCAGGCGTGACGTCGCGAAAACGCGCCACTTCAGACCAGTTAGGGAAGAAGATCACCTTCTCCGCCGCCACGCCCTTCTCCTGCGCCTTGTTCATCATTGAGCGGGAGATGGTTGAGACATAATCCACGTTGTGCAGGCCGCTGCGCTCGAAGGCGCTGGCCAGTTTCGCGACTTTGCCGCCCTTGCCTTTGCCCGCCATGCCCAGACCGAGCATGGCGTCCACTTCATAATCCTGAATGTGCAGCAGGGTGCGGGCCCCGGAGAGTTTGCCCAGCAGGCGCATGCCCGGGGTACAAAACAGGGTCGGCACCACGCCGATAATGCGATCCGGCTTCCAGCGACGTTGCGCCATCAGCGGGAAGAAACTGCTCAGGGCAAAGCTGCCCAGGTGAATCAAACGCTTTAAGGTTGAGGGCTGCTTAGGCACGTACAGCGGGCAGCGCCAGACGGTGGCAGCCCCCTCTTCACGGCGGTAGCGCCAGCTTGAATAGCGCTCGCCCACTTTCCATTCCGGGTAGTAAGGCGGGGCCGTAATGACCCGCACCTCATGACCCTGGCTGGCCATCCATTCCACCATCTCGCCGGTATATTTGCCGATACCGGTGAGCTCCGGGGAGTAGTTAATGCCGTACACCAAAATTTTCATAAACCCGGCACCCCTGACCGATCCAGGAAGTAGGCCCGGCTGTTGTCATGTACGTTCTCGCTTGCCAGAAGCGCATCCGGTTTCAGCCAGCGGTAGTCGTCGTGCTGGGAATCAGGCAGACGCAGGTCTGCCTCATTCACCCGCAGGCGATAACCGATCACCACGTAGTGGGTGGTGAAACCGGTGCCGGAAAAGTTGTCGTCATAGAAGTGCTGCCAGACCCCGTAGAACTGCCCCGCCGTCATCGGCAGGCGCAGCCCCAGCTCCGCCTCAGTGAGACGCGCGAAAGCATTTTCCAGCGTCTCGTCTTTCTGCACCCGCCCCCCCGGCACGAACCAGTAGCCCTGCGCCGGACGGTTGGTACGCTGTCCGAGCAGGAACTCGCCCCGCTCGTTCTCCACAACCAGATCGATGGAGATCAGCGGCGTGGAACGCACCACAGTGGCAAAATCTTCCTGACTTAAAAACATATCTACCCCCGGAAGCGCTGCTGGTTTTCCAGGAACCACTGGTAAGTGCTGGCCAGCCCTGCGGCCAGCGTCACCTCATGGAACCAGCCCAGCTGATGCAGACGAGTCACATCCAGCAGCTTGCGCGGCGTGCCGTCGGGTTTGCTGGCATCGAAGGCCACGCGCCCCTTGTATCCCACCACCTGAGCGATGGTCTCGGCCAGCTCGCGAATGGTGCAGTCCACCCCGGTGCCGACGTTGATGTGCGACAGCATCGGCTCGGTGTTCTCCTGCCACACCTCGCGGGCCAGCTCCATCACGTGAATGCTGGCGGCAGCCATATCATCCACGTGCAGGAACTCGCGCATCGGCGTGCCGCTGCCCCACACCACCACTTCCGGCGCGTTGCTGACGGTCGCCTCGTGAAAACGACGCAGCAGCGCCGGGATCACGTGGGAGTTACTCGGGTGGAAGTTATCGTTCGGGCCGTACAGGTTGGTCGGCATCACCGAGCGATAGTCGCGACCGTACTGGCGATTATAGGATTCGCACAGCTTGATCCCGGCAATCTTGGCGATGGCGTAGGGCTCGTTGGTGGCTTCAAGAGTGCCCTGCAGCAGCTCGCTCTCGGCGATCGGCTGTTTCGCCATCTTCGGATAGATACAGGAGGATCCGAGGAACAGCAGCTTGTTCACGTTATGCAGATGCGCAGCGTGAATGATGTTGCTCTCGATCATCATGTTTTCGTAGATGAAGTCCGCCGGATAGGTATTGTTTGCAACAATACCGCCCACTTTTGCCGCCGCCAGATAGACCTGATCGATACGCTGTTCGGCAAAGAAGGCCTGTACCGCGCCCGCATCCAGCAGGTTCAGTTCATCACGGTTGCGCAGCACCAGTTCAACGTTGCCGCGCTGTTCCAGCTGGCGGACAATCGCGGAACCCACCATCCCGCGATGACCGGCAACAAAAATTCGTTGTTTGCTCATACTCAGGACTCCAGCGCGATGGCAACCTCGTAGCCATGGGACTTGAGCAGGGAGTGTTTCTTCGCCGCTTCAAGATCGTGGGCCACCATCTCTGACACCATCTCCTGGAGGGTGATTTCCGGCTTCCAGCCCAGTTTTTCGTGCGCTTTGCTTGGGTCGCCGAGCAGGGTTTCCACTTCAGCAGGACGGAAGTAGCGCGGGTCAACCTGGACAATCACATCGCCCGGCTTCACGCCCGGTGCGTCATGGCCGGTGACGGAAACGACGATACCTTTCTCTTCCACGCCGGTGCCTTCAAAGCGCAGTTTGATACCCAGCTGGGCTGCCGCCATCTCAACGAACTGACGTACGGAGTACTGCACGCCGGTGGCGATAACGAAGTCTTCTGGTTTTTCCTGCTGCAGCATCATCCACTGCATTTTCACGTAGTCTTTGGCATGGCCCCAGTCACGCAGGGAGTCCATGTTGCCGAGGTGCAGGCAGGATTCCAGACCCTGGGCAATGTTGGCGATAGCGCGGGTGATCTTACGGGTGACGAAGGTTTCGCCGCGGCGCGGGGATTCATGGTTGAACAGAATGCCGTTACAGGCGTAGATGCCGTAGGACTCACGGTAGTTCACGGTGATCCAGTAGGCGTACATTTTAGCCACGGCATACGGCGAGCGAGGGTAGAACGGGGTCGTCTCTTTCTGCGGGATCTCCTGCACCAGGCCATACAGCTCGGAGGTGGACGCCTGGTAGAAACGGGTTTTCTTCTCCAGACCAAGGAAGCGAATGGCTTCCAGCAGACGCAGGGTACCCATCGCATCCACGTCGGCGGTGTATTCCGGGGATTCGAAGGAGACCGCTACGTGGCTCATCGCGCCCAGGTTGTAGACCTCATCCGGCTGCACTTCCTGCAAAATACGGGTCAGGTTGGAGCTGTCGGTCAGGTCACCGTAGTGCAGGTGGAATTTCGGGTTTGCTGCATGCGGATCCTGGTAGATATGATCCACGCGCTCGGTGTTAAACGAGGAGGCACGACGTTTGATTCCGTGCACTTCGTAGCCTTTTTCCAGCAGGAGTTCCGCCAGATAAGAACCATCCTGTCCGGTAACGCCGGTGATGAGAGCGACTTTAGACATGTTTATTTTCTCCAGACTTATCAGAAGTTATTCAGTTTCAACGCGTTCGCGTATCGCCACTGCGGGATTGCCACGGCAAAGCTTATTTGCCGGTAGCGATTTAAAAACACTGCTGCGCGCACCTACAACGGTGCCATCGCCGATGGAAACGCCGGGCGCGACAAAGACGTCGGTCGCCAGCCAGCATTTCTCACCCAGGGTGATGGGCTGCGCATTAATATCAAAATGTTGACTCATATAATCGTGACTGCCGGTACAGAGATAACACTTCTGCGATACCACCGAATTGGCACCAATCGAAATATCACCCAGCGTATATAACACCGCGTCGTCGCCCACCCAGGCGTTATCCCCTAAGGTTAATTTCCACGGGTAGGTAATTTTTACCGACGGTCGAATCACTGCGTTTTTTCCGATTTTTGCGCCAAACAGGCGTAATAAAAAGGCGCGCCAGCGGTACATTATTTGTGGTGACCAGGCAAATAACGTTGCCTGCACTGCCCACCATAACTGCACCTTAATACCGCCTGCGCCACGAAAACCTTTTGGCACAGAGAAGCCACTTAATTCCTGCATTGTGTTTCCTTATATTCAGGCTTTGTTATATAAGGCTTTGGTTTTACCCGTCGTTTTCAGACGTAATAAATAAGATAATTCCGCGAGCACGCCCGGCATGCGCAATATCTGGCGCTGCACTTTTTTTGCATCCTGGCATAATTCAAGATTATTCGAGGTTGACACCCCGCCCATCGAAAATTCAGAGACCAGGCCCGGCAGTCGTTTAAACGGATAACCGGCTTTATACATTCTGGCGGTCAGGGCGTAATCTGACGAGACGCGATACTGCAGATCGTAGGGGTACGTTTTTAATCCACTCAGGGGAAAGAAAATCGCCTGATGGCTGGCCGGCAGGCTGTGGTAAATATACCAGCCCGGCTTCGCTGCCCTGCGGACTTTATTGCCGTCGCCAAAATCGAGTAAGGCGTCGCCCATGACCATGGCGTTACCCTGCACCCGGTTGAGCTGGCGTACAAACTGCGCCACGTCGTCATGAAAAATATCGCCGGAGTTAAGGAAGATAGCGTAGCGCCCCTGGGCCATATCGATGCCTTTATTCATCGCATCGTAGATACCGCGGTCCTTCTCGCTGACGTAACGTAAGTTGAACTCCCCGTTCAGTTTTTCGAGAAACTCCGCCGTGCCGTCGTTCGAACCGCCATCCACCACAATCCATTCAAAGCTGAGGCTGGGATCGCGGGCCAGATTGCGCAGCGACCGCCAGGTTTTTACCACGCCGTCAAGGTTACGGAAGGCAACAGTAATAACGCTGAGTAACATAAACCACCTCGTTATGAATGCGTAATATTAAGCGCCTTGCGCAAAATAAACGGGCAAACAATTAAGAATGCGTACTCCGGGCTAAATATTGACCCGGTAAAAAACAGCGACACCGGCGTAAAAAGATAAAGCTGTACGCGAAAATTCTGATTATCACCAAAGGCGCTGATCGTCATTTTGAAAACTTTGAACAGATACCACGCCGTTAATAACACTGCGAACCAGGAAAAATAAATAATCAGCAGATACAAGCCATTGTCTATGGTTTTTCCGACATCCGCACCGTTAAAGATTCCGAATGATGCGACATATTCATAAAGTGAGCCAAATCTGACAACGCCATCAATATGGGTTAAAGAGTAACCCACCATCACCAGTGGACCGATAATACGGTAATAGGATGACGATCCTTCGGTTCCTAAATCACCCAGACGCTCGGAAATATACGGGAAGGCGAATACCACCCCGACCAGAAACACTGACAATGAAATGATCGCCAAAGGTAACTTTTTCTTGATGGCCTCTTTATTCAGATACTGGAACGCCCACTCCAGGAGGTAAAAAAGAATAAAGGTCATTACCCCGGAGAACGATCCAGACAGGACTATTCCTGCAAGAATCATAGCATCGCTCTTGGGCGTTTTGATACCAAACTGTTTGATGCTGAGCCAAATTGAGATTAACGCCAGAGCGAAGAATGCCGGTTCGAAATAGAGTGCCGTGGTACGCTTGCCGCCAAATTTAATGAAATTCAGTACATAGCTATTACTGTAAATAAGATATTTCGAAATTATTTCCATCAGGCTACTGCCGCCCGTCAAAATAATTTGCGCCATCTCCAGCGCCGCTATCATAACAATGATGCCGATGACCAGATAAAAGAACCTGAGGATCTTCCGATAATTGTGCGGCGAGATAGTTTTAAAACGAATACTCCACACCATCCCGATAATGATCACGATATAGACGAACAGCATGGTAGAGGTGACATATTTGCTGGCGTCCAGCGACTGACCAAAGATGTAGTTAAAGGCCGTCAGCCCGACGCCCAATCCCAGCGCAATCATCAACTTTTTCACGCTAATCTTGTCGACGAACAGCAACAGCAGCAGCGGTAAAAAAGTGACGATGGTGATGGGGAAGCTCTCACCCAACTGGGCAATTTTGACGTTGACCAGCAGGTAGATCAGCGGCAGCAGCAGATAGCTACAGATTCTGATAGAACGAGACATACTCCTCCAGCATCTGTTGTCCACTGTAGGCCTGGCGGCTGCGGGTGCGGAACGATTCCAGGTCAGTGCCAAAAACCGCCTGGGCGATCTCCGCCTTCGACAGCTGCACCAGCGGCAGCACCTCGTTTTCACTGAAGGTTTTGCCCCCTGATTTTTCCAGCACTTCCCGGGCGGCGTCACTGTGGGTAGCGATCACCGGCACCCCGATGGAGAGCGCCTCGCACAGGATCAGCGGGTAGTTATCAACCCGGGAACTGAACACCAGCGCGTCCATACCGTTCAGGGCGCTCATCAGCTTGCGCTTGTCGGTTTCGAAGCCGTGGTTGATCACGTTGGCGCCGTCAAAGGGCGAAAACTTGCCGAAGGTGTGCAGTTCGACCTTATCGCCAAGGGCCATGATCTGGCGCACCAGCTGCTGGTTGGTTTTGCCGTCGTAGCGCAGGTCGTGGGCCACCACCGCGATTTTCGGTTTGCCCGGCGTGACGGCGACCGGCGTCAGCTCCGCCAGAATGGCTTCCGTCGCCACGTCGATACCGTTGTTGATGATGCGGCAGCGCCCTGCCCCGTACAGGCTGTTAAAGGCGTCGGCCACATGCTGGCTGGGGGAGATAAACTGGCAGCCGAGCGCCAGCATGTCACGGAACAGCTGGCGTTTACCCGCCACCAGCTGGTGGGCGCGATCCACTTTCACCGGGGGATAGTTGCCGAGCGTCGGGCACTTCTGGCAATTGTCTTTCCAGCCTTCGCAGCCGTCGGTAAAGGCACAGCGGCCGGTGACGCTCCAGTGATCGTGCAGGGTCCAGACGAAGGTGGTATCGGGCTTATGCGCCTGCACCTTTTGACAGAAGGCCACCACCTCCTCCAGCTTCAACCAGTAGCTGTGCAGCACGTGGAAATGCAGTACTACCGGGCCCGGCGTGCGGGTCACGGTGCGATACAGGTTATTAAGGTTGCCGAAAAGATCGCGGTTAAACAGACGGAACAGCGCAATATTCGCTACCGAGGTCAGCCGCGGGGTGTGTTTCACCACCTGCGGGTAGCGGTCGTGGCTGACGCTCTTCTTGCCGCCCTTGCCGTAGCCGTAGATAAAGCGCGACTGGAGCCCTTTTTGCAGCGCGCGCTGGTGCAGATCCAGCGCCACCCCTGCCGCCCCGCCCTCGGCGAGACGCACGTTAAATTGCAGAATATTCATTTGATCACCTTCACCCGGGCCTTCTCGCCCACCACCAGCGCGTTGTCCGGGATGCTGTCGAGCACCACGCTTCCCGCTCCCACGGTGACGTTATTGCCCACGGTGATATCGCCGATCATCACTACGTTGGCGCCCAGCTCAACGTTATTGCCGATCACCGGGCAGGCCAGGCTGTCCGGGCCGCGGTTGCCGAGGGTTACGCCGTGACGGATGGTAAAATCATCCCCGGCGACCACGAACTTATTGATCACCACGGCATAGCCGTGGTGAATGGTAAAGCGCCGTCCGATGGTGGCCGCGGCCTGGATTTCGTAGCCGAAGAAGCACTCGGTGATGATGCGGTACAGCACCAGCACCGGGGCCGCCCACAGATTGTTGAGGACGTTCTTTTTGCGCCAGACGGAGCAGAAATGTGCCACCCGATAGGCCAGCACCATGCAGCAGGGGCGCAGGCTCCAGCTGTTTGCGCGACAATCTTCCAGCACCATTATTTCCCCCGCAGTCCGTCAGCCAGGCGCTTGCCGTTACGCACCGAGATCAGCGTCAGCAGCGTGCGCCAGTTCATGCGCTTGTTGCGGATCTGATACAGGGTAAACAGCTGATACTTACGGCTGGCGCGGTCGAACTTGTCCCGGTGCTTGCGGTAGAAGTGGAAGTAGCCGGAGAACTTTTTCGGCGAGGAGGTGATCTGCATCTCCCCGTGGTTGATGTGCAGGATCTGCGTCGCCTCGTCCACCTTCCAGGGCTCGCCATATTCCATCACCATCCGCAGGAAGATGTCGTAGTCCTGGGCGGCCTTTAGTTCGGTATCGAACAGGCACTCCTTAAAGCGCCATGCCCAGGTAAAGACCTGATTGCCGATGATGTTGCGCTTGTAGAACAGCTGGCGCGAGTATGGCGATTTCGGGTAGAGCGGCAGGCTGGCGGGCTGGGAGTAGACCTCCCCTTCGCAGACATAGTCGTTGGCATAGAGGAACGCATGGGTCACCAGATGGTGCTGATGCGCCAGGAAGGTAGAGAGCCGGTTCGGCGTCCATTCGTCGTCATCGTCAATGCCGGTCAGGTACTGGCCGTTGGCCTGTAGGATCGCCTGGTTGCGTACCGCACAGGCGCCAGAGTTGATGGCGTTGTGGGTATAGACCACGCGCGGATCGTTGAGGTCAGTGACAAACTGCTGCAGCTGTTCCCAGGAGGAGGAGCAGTCGTCAACGATGATCAATTCCCAGTGGTCGTAATCCTGGCGCAATACCGACTTTATCGCACGGATCGCCAGCTGCTGACGGTTCCATGTCGGCATATAAATAGAAATCAAAGGGCGTGGTGTCATGGTATTCCCCGAATGGCTCATTACTTGCTGTCCGATTTATATTCGTACTCGTAATATCCGTAATCCTGATACCCGGTAGCGCGGCGGAAGATGGAGTTGAGGATCACCCCTTTCACCGCAATGCCGTTCTGCTCAAAGCGGCTGAGGCTGGTCTCGACCTCTTTCAGGGTGTTCACCGCATAACGCGCCACCATCAGAGTGGTACCCGCGTGGCGACCAACAATCGCCGCATCGGTCACCGCAAGGATTGGTGGGGTATCGATCAGCACCAGGTCATAATTCTCGCTGGCCCATTTCACCAGCTGGGTGAAACGCTCGCTCATCAGCAGTTCCGACGGGTTCGGTGGCACCTGCCCACGCGAGACGAGGTCAAAGTTAGGGATGGAGGTCGGTTTCGCGCACTGGCTGATATCCCCCTTGCCAAGCAGGATGTCCGACAGCCCGTTTACGTTGTTGGTGCCCAGCAGTTCGTGGGTGTAGCCCTTACGCATATCGCAGTCGATCAACAGCACACGCTTGTTGGTCTGACTGACCACCGCCGCCAGGTTGGCGCAGACGAAGGTTTTACCGATCGACGGGCTGACCCCCGAGAGCATCAGCACATTATTGCTGGCCTGCATCATGGCGAAGTGCAGGCTGGTGCGCAGGCTACGAATGGCTTCGATGGCCAGATCCGTCGGGTTACCCACCGCCAGCAGCTGGCTCTGTTTGTAACGTTTAACCCCGTTCGTGGTTTTGACGTTGTCACGGGTTTTCTGCCATTCCGACAGAGGGATGCTGGCGTAGACATTGATGCCGTGCTCTTCCAGCACCTGCGGGCTTTCGATCCCACGGTTAAACAGGGAGCGCAGCAGGACCCCAACGATAGAGAGCATCAGGCCGAGAATGATGCTGCCGAGAATAATCAGCGCCTTCTTCGGCTTCAGCACGCCGGGCTGGGTGATGGCCGGATCGACAATCCGCACGTCGCCAACGGTGCTCGCTTCGGTGATCTTTAGCTCCTGCTGTTTGTTCAGCAGCTGCATATAGACCTGCTGACCGGACTCCACGTCGCGGGTCAGACGCAGGATCTCCTGCTGGGTTTTTGGCATCGCGGTGACGCGACCGTTGAGCTTCGCTTTTTCCTCTTCCAGCGTCTGGCGTTTTTCCAGCAGCGTGCGGTAGGCAGGGTGACGTTTGGTGTAGAGTTTGGAAATTTCCGCCTCTTTAAAGGTCAGCTCGTTGAGCTGGGCGTCGATGTTGACCATCGAATCCAGCACTGACTTCGCCTCCAGCGGCAGGTCGACGGAATCTTTATCCTGGCGGAAGGCGTTGAGCTTGTTCTCGGCCTCATCCAGATGACCGCGCACCTCCGGGAGCTGTTTGGCAAGGAAGTCGAGACTTTTTGACGCCTCTTCCGACTTGCGCTTCACGTTTTGTGCCTGGTAGTTGCGGGTGATGCTGTTGAGAATGTCGCGGATCTTATCCTTGTCTTCCCCGGTAAAGTTCAGCCTCAGCACCCCGGTATCTTTCCCGGTTTCGGTGACCGTCAGGTTGCCCTGCAGGTTATTGATCATCCCCAGCATTGAGAATTTGCTGACGGTAAATTCGCTGCCGCTCTCGGCATGAATGGCGCTTACCATCATGCTCACGCCGTCTTTCGTCAACATTTCACCCACCTTGCCGCGGGCGCTAAACCCGGCGTCGCTGGTGAGCTGATACTGATCTTTGCCCAGCACCTCAAGGGTGAAGACCTGGCTGGCCCCCCCGGCTGGCAGCGTAAAGGTGGTCACTTTGACGGTATCGTTCTGACGGCCCATCAGCCGATCCCAGCCTGCGCCAAACACCGGGAAGGTGTTTTTGCTGACGCCGATATCGAGATCCAGATCGTCCAAGGTTTTACCCAACACCAGGCGGGACTGAATCAGCTCGATTTCCGCCTGCGAGGCGGGCGGCTTGTTCGCCAGCGCCGAACCAATGTCCTGCACCAGCGAACTGCCGCTGTTCTGCTCAATTTGCACCAGCGCGTCGGCGCTGTAGATCGGGGTGGCAAAGAGGGTGTAAATCACCGCCGCAACGGCAAATACCGCGGTGATCCCTATCACCCACCAGCGCGCCTCAACCACGGTGCCGATCAGACGACCAATATCAATTTCATCACTGCCCGCACTCGGGGCGGCAGAAGGTTTTACGTTTGCTGTCATTATTATCCCTGCTGAACGTTCAGTGCCTGTGCCCACTGGCGGGCAGACTGGTCGAGTAAGGTGTAAACCGCCTCAAACGCTTCATGGCTTTTGCGATACGGATCGGGGATCTCACGCTCGTTATCCCAGTGACCAAAGAGCATCACCTTGCCGCGCATCTCCGGTGCGATATCGCACAGGGCGTGGATGTGGCGTTTTTCCATGGCGAGGATCAGGTCATAGTCACGGCACAGGCTGGCTGACACCTGACGGGCGCAATGCCCGTCGAGCGAAAGCTGATGCTCTGCCGCGACCTGACTTGCGCGCTCGTCAGCACCTTTACCTACCAGTGCCCCCAGCCCGGCTGACGCGACGGTCAGCTGTGGCTGGTACTGTTTCAAAAGCCGCTCAGCGGTGGGGGAACGGCAAATATTCCCCACACAAACCACCAGTATTTTGTTAAACATCGTTATCACCAGTTGTGGTACTGATGTACCGTGTCGGTCATGGTATGGATATTGTTGATGGTCGGCATCAGCTGGTTCATCACACGGTTCCAGCGCGTTATCGGCGCGGTGGTGACGTAGACCACGTCGTACGGCTGCAGGCGGAACCCGGTTGCCATCACCAGCGAGGTGGCATCAGACATATCCAGCTGGTAGACGTTGGCGATCTTGCCCTTCCCAGCGTTTCCTGTAATCGGACGGATCACGAAGATACCGCTGGCGTCGGAGGTGCTCATATCCAGCCCTTCCGCGTTGCCGAGCGCTTCGGTCAGGGTCATACCGCTCAAGTCCATCTTGAGAGTGCTCTGTTTCTTCACTTCACCCATCACGAACACTTTCAGGTCGTCATTGCGCGGCACAAACAGGATATCGCTCGGATAGAGCAGACGGTTCTGGCTCAGATCGCCGTTCTGCATCAGCGCCTGCAGGGAGATACGCTCCTCTTTGCCCTTATGGGTCAGCACCACGTTGCGCCAGTCGGCGCCATCGGTAAGGCCGCCCGCGGCGTTGATAGCGTCAAGCACCGTCAGCGGCACGTTGGTGATTGGCTGCTGGCCGGATTTATTCACCTGGCCGGAGACATAGACTTTCTGCGAACGGAACGCGGCGATATTAACGTCCACCTGCGGGTCAGCGATGTATTGCGCTAAACGGCCGGTAATATCACTACGGATCTGCGCGAGCGTTTTGCCCGCCACGCGAAGTTTGCCGACATAGGGATAGAACATGGTGCCATCCGCCTGAACCCAGTTGCCGGTATCGCTGGAGCTACGATACTGCCCCGCCGGGGTGGTCAGCTCCGGGTGATCCCAGACGGTGACGTTAATGACATCCCCGGGCCCGACGCGGTACTGGTAGTTGGCGATCTCCTGGTCGAGGCTGTTGTTAGGTCGCGCCACGACCGGACGAGGGCGTAATTGTTCAACCAGCTGCGGAGTCATTGGATAAACATTCACCATGCGGTTGATATCAAAATCAGCATCCTGCTGTTTAATCACATCCTTACCGGAAGTTGAGATATTGCTGCCGGGGAAGATTGTACAACCACTCATCAAGGTCACAGATACCAATAATGGCATCAATTTCATTTTGGATTTCATCATTGATTATTTATCACTTTGGCAGGTAATTACCCTGTGCGTTTAAATAAGCTAAAGGCGTATTAGTTTTAGCATGCAGTTAATAAAAGAGAAATATAACTGGCATCAGTCCTAAAAGAAGCTTATTCACCTTAAGGCTATTGACAGAATAATCGAGGCTGATCATCACGCCTTCAGGCACGCTACCGCCCTTGGCTTTCAGTTACCAATCCACTGCATAAACAGTAAGTTAGGGATAAACACCCTCTTTGATATGGCATAACGGAAAAATATAAAAGGCAGGAAAATTCCGAACCCGATATAAGTTTTTCACGTCATTAAACCGACACAGAAATAGCATCAGGAAGCAGCGCAATTTGATGCTGAAAGAATTGTTGCAGCTAACGGAATAGCAGGCAAGGAAACATCTACGAAGGCGTGGCTTTTAAGATTAATATTAACGCCGACATTTCTGCATTTTTAGGAATAGCTTTATATTGACTTTATTCGATAGCCATCTCGGCCTGCGATATTTCTTATTTTGCGAGAATACAGACTATTCACAATATTAACCTACAGAGTGCGAGGTTTATTTCCCCCATGATTCAGGAAAATCTGTGCAGATAAATGCCCGGCTGGCATTGCATTTTTCAGGCGCAGTATCCATGATCGAAATGTGACAATTGTCATATAACGAAAGGTATTACTCACACTATGGAATGGATAGCAGATCCATCAATATGGGCCGGTCTGGTCACCCTGGTGGTGCTGGAACTCGTGCTCGGTATCGATAACCTGGTCTTTATCGCTATTCTCGCCGAAAAACTGCCCCCTGCTCAGCGCGACCGCGCCCGCATCACCGGCCTGTTAATGGCGATGGTGATGCGCCTGCTGCTGTTGGCCTCTATCTCCTGGCTGGTGACCCTCACCCGCCCGCTGTTTACCGTCCACGGTTTTGGCTTTAGCGCCCGCGATCTGATCATGCTGTTTGGTGGTTTTTTCCTGATTTTCAAAGCCACCGTCGAACTCAACGAAAGGCTTGAAGGCAAGGACAGCGAGAACCCCACCCAGCGGCGCGGAGCCAAATTCTGGGCCGTGGTCGCACAAATCGTGGTGCTGGACGCCGTTTTCTCACTGGATTCGGTGATCACCGCCGTGGGAATGGTCGATCACCTGGCGGTGATGATGGCTGCGGTAATTATCGCCATTGCGCTGATGGTGATGGCCAGCAAGGCGCTCACGCGCTTTGTGAATGACCATCCGACGATTGTGATTTTATGTCTGAGCTTCCTGCTGATGATCGGCTTTAGCCTGGTGGCCGACGGTTTTGGCTTCCATATTCCGAAAGGCTATCTGTATGCCGCGATTGGCTTCTCGGTGATTATCGAGGCCCTGAACCAGCTGGCGATCTTCAACCGCCGCCGCTTCCTCTCCGCTAATCAGACGCTGCGCCAGCGTACCGCCGACACGGTTATTCGTCTGCTGAGCGGTAAGAAAGAGGATGCCGAACTGGATGCGCAGGCCGCCTCGCTGCTGGCCGACCACGACGACAGCCCGATCTTTGCCCCGCAGGAGCGGCGGATGATTGAGCGGGTGCTGCACCTTAATCAGCGCTCCGTCAGCAGCATCATGACCTCGCGCCACGATATTGAGCATATCGACCTCAATACACCCGAGAGCAGCATTCGTGCTCTGCTGGATAAAAACCAGCACACCCGCATCGTGGTTACAGGTGGCGAAAAGGAAGAGGAGCTACTGGGGGTGGTACACGTTATCGACCTGCTCAATCAGCAGCTGCGCGGCGAGCCGCTTAACCTGCGGGTTCTGATCCGTCAGCCGCTGGTGTTCCCGGAGATGCTGCCGCTGCTGCAGGCGCTGGAGCAGTTCCGTAATGCGCGCACCCATTTCGCCTTCGTGGTGGATGAGTTTGGTTCCGTAGAGGGGCTCGTGACCCTCAGCGACGTGATGGAAACCATCGCCGGGAACCTGCCGAACGAAGTGGAGGAGATCGACGCCCGGCACGATATTCAGAAGAATGCTGACGGCAGCTGGACTGCCAACGGCCATATGCCGCTGGAAGATCTGGTCCAGTATGTGCCGCTGCCGCTGGACGATAAGCGGGAATATCACACCATTGCTGGTCTGTTGATGGAGTACCTGCAGCGGATCCCGCAGCCGGGCGAAGAGGTTCAGGTGGGGGATTATGCGCTGAAAACGCTGGAGGTGGAAAACCACCGGGTGCAGAAGGTGCAGCTGATCCCGCTAATGACGCAGGATGATGTGGATTACGAGTTGTGATACTTTCACCCCGCCTTCCCGGGCGGGGTGTGAGAGAAATGAGCGCTTACTGAAGCTTCTCCAGTAACTTCTTCACATCTTTGCCGTTTTGCGAATCTTTATTCTTATCCGCCCAACCGCTCAGACGGCGTTTCGCCTCATCCTGAAGATGTTTACGCAGCAGCTGATCCACCTGCAGGCTGTAGTTCAGCGCCTGCCAGTTGCCATACACGTTCAGCGGGATCGGCGTCGTTTTGAGGAAATCGATAAGCTTACCTTCACCCAGCCAGCCCTCCAGCACACGGATTTTGAAGCGGGTGTCGGCCGTCTCCTTGATCAGATCCAGGGTGCCGTTACCTTCGAGGGTCAGCATTGGCGAGGCGCCCTGCATATCATCCAGCGTCACCTGACCTTCATCGAGGCTCAGATCGGTGACAAAGCTATCCAGACGGGTCGCGTTATCGACGTTCTCTTTCACCTTCACATTGCTGCTGCGTTCTACGGCCTGCTGCACCAGCTGCTGGAAGTTAAGCCCTTCCATCCGGGTATTCTGCATTTCCAGATGGGCCTGACCCTGCCAGTGGTGACGGAAGGCATCGGCGTCAATCTTGCTGCCCGAGAAATCACCCGCCATGGTCAGGCTACCGGTCAGCGAAATCGGGTAGTTAAAGGCCTTCAGGATGGTGCCGATCTCAATGTTGTCCAGACGCGGCTGGAACATCGACCGGGCAACGGCTTTACGCACATCGAGCGTACCGGGTAAGGAGATATGCCCTTCCCCCAGCTTACCGCTCAGTTCAGCAATGGTCAGAAGACCGTTTTTGTTGCTCATCTGACTGGAGACCTGGGTAAAGTCCATCCCCCGCCAGTGAACGGTATTGGCTTTCAGCAGAATATCGGCGCTAAAACCGCGCAGGCCGTTGTAATCGGGTTGCTCCAGACTGGAGGCGATCACCGGGCGCTGCGGTTTAGCCTGAGTTTGCCCCTGCTGTACCACCTCGCCGTCGGCGGCTGCGGCGGCCTGCGCAGGAAGGAGGTTTTCAAGATTCAGCTTGTCGAACTGCAGGTTCATGTTCCACTGCGGTTCCTTGCCCAGGATCACGCTCGCCTGTCCGGTGAGCGCGCTGTCATTGGCCTGTAAGCTGAGCTGGTTAAGCTCGAGCTGCTTCTGCTCTTCGCGCCACTGCGCCTGCAGCGTACCCTGCCCGCTGATGCCCTGCGCAGGCAGATCAACACCGGTCAGTTGCCAGCTCAGCTGCTGAATGTCGGCGCTGAGCAGGTGGGGATAATCAGAGGCGTTGACATTTGCTGCGAAGGAGAGGGTCAGATCGCGCTGATTGCGGTTAACGCGGCCGCTAAAGTCAATCTTGCCTTTGTGATGTTCATCCTGCTCCATATGCAGGTTGATATTGCGCACCGTGACCTGCTCGTCACCCTCATGCTGAAATACCAGCAGGCTGTCTGCCACCTTCAGGCGGCCAATATCGAATGACCAGCCGGCATCGTCCGCTTTATCCGGGAGCGTGTTTTCACGCGGGGCCACCGGCGCATCGGCATTACGTACCGCTTCAGACTGCGGGGTCAGCTGGATCACTGCCCCTTTGAGCATCACCTGATTGACCTGTAGCTGATGCGAAAAGAGCGGCATCAACGCCACGTCGAGGCGCATGTTGTCGGCGGCAACCAACGGCACTGTCGCCCCCGGTGCGGTCAGCGACATACGCCCGGACAGGATGCTGAGCTGCGGCCAGACGTGCCAGCGCAGCGGCCCCTCCAGCTTCAGAGCGTAACCGCTGCGCGCCTCGACCTGACGCACCATGTAGGCGCGGAAGTCATTGGGGTTGACCAGCAGAACCAACGCTGACAGGCCAGCAACCAGCACCACCAGCAAAATCATCAGCGTTGTCAGAACTCTTCTCATGGCTTCCTCAATGGACCGGGTTTAAGCTCAATCTTTATCAATACGACTGGCGACCGCACCCTGCTGGTCGCGATATTTGGCGTCCTGACGGGCGTTATAAGGACGTGCCGCCGGGCCGGTTAACGGCTCAAAACTCAACGCGCCGATCATCATGCCCGGGCGCAGCGCCAGCGGCAGCTTACCGGCGTTGAAAAACTCCAGCACAATCCGCCCGGACCAGCCTGGATCGATACGGTGCGCGGTGACGTGCACCATCAGCCCCAGACGCGCCAGAGAGGAACGGCCGTCGAGCCAGCCGACCAGATCCGCCGGCAGGGTGATGGACTCAAAAGTGACCGCCAGCGCCAGTTCACCCGGGTGCAGGTAAAACGCGTCGCCGTCGTCCAGCACGATTTCATCACTCATCACCCGATCGAGCGCGGCGCTGACTTCATCTTTCGGCCCGCTGAGGTCGATAAAGGGCGCGGTATGTCCGCTGAAGGTACGAAACTTATTCCCCAGACGCACATCAACAGTGACGCCGTTAATCCGCTCGACCGGCGGGCGCGGGGTGATGGTCAGACGGCCTTCGTCCAGCCAGGCTTCAATATCTCGGTCACAAAGACGCATGCCACTTTCTCCTTTCGTGCATCGCGCCCTCAGGCCGATAAAGCCGGAGGGCGAACCCGATTATCTTTGAACGGTACACAATTCGCGCGTGTTATTCAAAAAACTGGCTGATTTTCGCTTTCAGGATATCAATGGCAATGCGGTTTTTACCCCCGCGCGGCACGATGATATCGGCATACTGTTTGGAGGGCTCAATGAACTGCAGGAACATTGGGCGTACCGTTTTCTGGTACTGCGCCATCACCGAATCCATGGAGCGGCCGCGTTCGTTCACGTCGCGTTTGATGCGGCGCATCAGGCAGATATCCAGCGGCGTATCGACAAAAATCGAGAAATTCATCGACTCGCGCAGACGGGCGTCGGTCAGCAGCAGGATCCCTTCGAGGATGATGACCTTTTTCGGGGCGATGCGCACGGTTTCCTGCAGACGGGTGTGTTCGACATAGCTATAGACCGGCAACTCAATGGCGGTGCCGTTCTTCAGGGCCTGGAGGTGCTGGAATAACAGGCTGTGATCCATCGCGCTTGGATGGTCATAATTGGTCTTAACACGCTCTTCCATCGACAGATGGCTTTGATCTTTGTAATAGCTGTCTTCTGGAATCACACCGATGTGCTCATCACCGACCTGTTCACGTAATTCACGGTAAAGTGTACTGGCAATGAGACTTTTACCTGAAGCCGATGCGCCGGCGATGCCTATAATGACGCACTGATGAGACTTATCAGTCATAAATTTTTGCGACCTGAGTAACCTGGATGTAAGGAAGGACGACGCCTGAGCGTCAAACGCGGCAATTATAGGGATTTCACGGGCCTGATACCAGTCGAATAGAAATGTTATGCGAGACGCGTTCAAAGTCCGTGCCGATCGTCCCTCTGGTAAATTTTCCCGGTTACTTTTCCAGCGTCAAAGGTGAAATTTTTGCAGGATAAGTATTTAATAACTCTGTGATGTCAAATTATGAGCACATACCATATTAATTGTAAATTGTTTGTACTAGCATGATCCAAATTAGAAAATGAACTCGTCCGGAGTTGGCTCCTGGCGGCATGGCGTCTTCGGATAAAGCGGTAATGAATAAAAAATACCAGCGCGTTTTGGTAACTACGCCACATCCTTTACTACGGCTTGTCAGTCTTGGTCTGGTTACCTTCATCTTCACTCTTTTCTCGCTCGAACTAACCCGTTTCGGAACATTTCTGGCACCTTTATGGTTCCCGACCTCCATTATGATGGTGGCGTTTTACCGCCACGCCGGAAAGATGTGGCCCGGGATCGCCTTCGCCTGCACCCTCGGTAACATCCTGGCCTCCTGGCTGATCTTCTCCTGGGCGTCGATCAACTTCTGGTATGCCGGCGTTAACATCGCGGAGGCCTTCGTTGGGGCCTTGCTGCTGCGTAAACTGCTGCCCAGCTACAATCCGCTGCAGAATCTGGCCGACTGGATCCGTCTGGCGATCGGCAGCGCCGTGCTCCCTCCCCTGCTGGGCGGGGTGCTGATTTATCTGCTGGTGCCGGGCGACGAGCCGCTGCGCAGTTTCCTGGTCTGGGTGCTGTCGGAGTCCATCGGCTCGCTGGCGCTGGTGCCTTTAGGCCTGCTGTTCAAGCCGCACTATCTTCTGCGTCACCGCAATCCGCGGTTATTGTTTGAAACCCTGCTGACCATGGCGGTAACGCTGGTTCTGAGCTGGATCTCCCTGCAGTTTCTGCCGTGGCCGTTTACGGCCATTATCGTTCTGCTGATGTGGAGCGCCGTGCGGCTGCCGCGCCTGGAAGCCTTCCTGGTCTTCCTGGTCACGGTGATGATGGTGTCGTTGATGATCGCCAAAAACCCCACCCCGCTGGCGACACAATATGCCAGCGCGATGATCAACGCCCCCTGGCTGCCGTTCCTGATGATGCTGCTCCCCGCTAACATCATGACCATGGTGATGTATGCGTTTCGCGCAGAGCGTAAGCACATCACCGAGAGCGAAGAGCGTTTCCGTAATGCGATGGAATATTCCGTTATCGGCATGGCGCTGGTCAGCACCGACGGCCAATGGCTACAGGCCAACAAGGCGCTGTGTCAGTTCCTCGGCTACAGCCAGTCAGAGCTGCGCTCCCTTAACTTCCAGCAATTAACCTGGCCGGAAGATCTTGAAAGCGATCTGGAGCAGCTTGAGCAGCTGTTGAACGGCGAAATCAACAGTTACTCGCTGGAGAAACGCTATTACACCCGTAACGGTGAGGTGGTCTGGGCGCTGCTGGCGGTGTCGCTGGTGCGTCACGCCGACGGCACGCCACTCTATTTTATCGCCCAGATCGAAGACATTAACGATCTCAAGCATACCGAATGGGTCAATAAGCGCCTGATGGAGCGTATTACCCTGGCCAACGAAGCGGGCGGTATCGGCATCTGGGAGTGGGACGTTAAACCTAACGTCATCAGCTGGGACAAACGCATGTTCGAGATGTACGAAGTGCCAGCGCACGTCAAACCTACCTGGCAGCTGTGGCACGAGTGCATGCTGCCGGAAGATCGCGCCCTGGCAGAACAGGTGGTACGTGATTCGCTGGCAGCCCGCATTCCGTTCAAGCTGGAGTTCCGCATCCGGGTGAAGGATGGCATTCGCCATATCCGCGCCCTGGCGAACCGGGTTCTCAATAAGCAGGGGGAAGTGGAACGCCTGCTCGGCATCAATATGGATATGACCGAGGTCAAAGAGCTGAATGAGGCGCTGTTCCAGGAAAAAGAGCGTCTGCATATTACCCTCGACTCCATCGGTGAAGCGGTGCTCTGTACCGATGTGAATATGAACGTCACTTTTATGAACCCGGTGGCGGAGAAAATGAGCGGCTGGCTGCAGCAGGATGCGCTGGGGCAACCGATCCTCTCGGTGCTGCATATTACCTTCGGGGATAACGGCCCGCTGATGGAGAATATTCATAGCGGGGATATGTCCCGGACGGATATTGAACAGGATGTGGTGCTGCACAGCCGCAACGGCGGCAGCTACGACATCCACTACAGCATTACCCCGCTGAGCACCCTCGACGGGCAAAACATTGGCTCGGTGCTGGTCATTCAGGACGTCACCGAGTCGCGCAAAATGCTGCGCGAGCTGAGCTATAACGCCTCTCACGATGCCCTTACCCACCTGGCGAACCGCGTCAGCTTTGAAGCCTATCTCAAGCGGATGTTACACACCGTGCAGGATACCCGTCAGCGTCATGCGCTGGTGTTTATCGATCTCGACCGCTTTAAGGCGGTCAACGACACGGCAGGCCACGCGGCGGGGGATGCGCTGCTCCGGGAGCTGTCGTCGCTGATGCTCAGTATGCTGCGCTCCACCGACATGCTGGCGCGCCTCGGCGGGGATGAGTTCGGCCTGCTGCTGCCGGACTGCAATACCGAAAGCGCGCGCTATATTGCCGGTCGCATCATTGACGCTATTAACGAGTATCACTTTATGTGGGAGGGCCGCCTGCACCGGATTGGTGCCAGCGCCGGGATCACCCAGATCGACGAGCGCAACAATCAGGCCTCAGAGGTGATGTCGCAGGCCGATATCGCCTGCTACTCCTCGAAAAACAACGGTCGCGGCGTGGTGACGGTGTATGAACCGCAGCAGGAACGGATGCCTGACGCGCCGGGCACCATCTCGCTCGACGAACAGTGGCACATGATCAAAGACAACCATCTGTTGATGATCGCCCGCAGCGTCGCGTCGCCGCGGATCCCTGAAAGCAGCACCTTCTGGATGCTGGCCCTGCGACTGTGGACCAACGACGGCGAGATGCTGGAAGAGCAAACATTCCGGGCCGGGCTGGCAGAGCCTGAGCTGGTACACGCCCTCGACAGACGTATTTTGCAGGAGTTTTTCCGCAATTTCGCCACGCCACTGACCAGCAAAGGCACCGGGGTCGCCCTGCCGCTGTCGATGGCCGGTCTCGCCAGCGCCACGCTGGTAGATGAACTGCTGGAGATGCTGAGCGCCAGCCCGCTACAGCCGCGTCTGCTGCATCTGGTGGTGCACGTCAGCGTGCTGACGCTGGAGGATGAGCACAGCCGCAACAACCTGGACAAGCTGCGCCAGGCCGGATGCCAGATTATCCTGAGCCACGTGGGCCGCGATATGGAGGTGTTCAACCACCTGAGCGCGCAGATGGCCGATTATCTGCTCCTCGATCCCGAGCTGGTGATTAACGTCCACGGTAATCTGATGGATGAGATGCTGGTGACCATTATTCAGGGCCATGCCCGTCGTCTGGGCATTAAGACCATTGCCGGGCCGAGCAATCAGCCGATCATGATGGATACCCTTTCCGGCATTGGTATTGACTATATCTTCGGCAATACCATCGGTGAGCCGCAGCCGCTGGAACTCCTGCTAAATACCACTTATTTCGCCATCAACTGATGGCGTCCAGCCGTCGGTATACCAGATATGCAGCAGGGCATACGAACGCCACGGCTGCCAGCGTTCGGCATAGCGGCGTATTTGCGCCGGGGTCATCCCGGCAAAGCGCTGTTTAATCGCATAATCATCCGCCAGAAAGACATCTTTGGCCTGCCAGCCGCGCAGGGCAAAGTAGTTCGCCGTCCAGCGGCCGATCCCCGGTCGGGTCTGGAGGGCTTTTATCGCGCTGTCGATATCCTCCGGGGTTTCCTGGGGGAAATCCCCCGCCACCACCGACTGCGCAAGATGAATCAGCGCTTCCGCGCGCTTCAGCGGCATGCCCAGCGCTTTCAACGCCAGCGGATCGGCACCCGCCACCGCGGCAGGCGTCGGGAAACAGCGATAGCCCGGTGCCTCAGGCAGGGGTTCGCCGCAGAGCGCCACCAGCTTAGCCGTCAGCTTCGCGGCCATCGCCACGCTGACCAGTTGCCCGAGGATCGCGCGCACGCCCTGCTCCCAGGTATCAACGGAGCCCGGCAGGCGCAGGCCAGGCCGTGCGGCTCCCAGAGTGCCCAGCGCAGCGGCGATCTGCTGCGGATCGCAGTGCAGATCGAACAGGCGGGTGATGCGCGCCAGGCAGAGATCGGCAATCGGCAACAGTCCGTCGCTGAGCACCACCTCCAGCGTGCCCCTGGGTTGCGGCGTCACGTGGATCACCCCCCGGTAGCCTTCGCAGGCAAAACTGCGGGTGTAGTCGGTGGGGGTCACGATTTCGATCCCGGCGACCGCACGATCGCCAAGAAATTTCAACATCCATTGCCAGTCATAGGGCGGCTGCCAGGTCAGGGTAAACATCATCGCTCCTTATTTTGTCCTGTCTCAGCATAAACGGAGATGGCGGGTTGCGCCTTGCTTTCATATTCCTGTTGTCGCCAGCCTGACATTTCGCTAAAGTCTCGCCCCTTCTCAATGGCATGGGGACGTTGAAGTGTTTATCGGATTTGACTATGGCACCGCCAACTGCTCAGTTGCGGTAATGCAGAACGGGCAGCCGCAGCTGCTGAAAATGGAAAACAACAGCACGCTGCTGCCGTCGATGCTATGCGCACCGACCCGCGAGGCGGTAAGCGAGTGGCTGTACCGCCATCACCAGGTTCCAGCTACCGGTACGGAAACCCAGGCGCTGCTGCGCCGCGCGGTCAACTTTAACCGCGAGGAAGACATCGACGTCACCCCGGGGAGCGTGCAGTTTGGCCTGTCGTCACTGAGTCACTACGTTGAAGATCCGGAGGAGGTGTACTTCGTTAAGTCACCGAAATCCTTCCTCGGGGCCAGCGGCCTGAAGCCGCAGCAGGTGGCGCTGTTTGAAGATCTGGTCTGCGCCATGATGCTGCATATTCGCCAGCAGGCGCAGTCCCAGCTGACGGAGGAGATCGCCCAGGCGGTGATTGGTCGTCCGATCAACTTCCAGGGGCTGGGGGGCGATGAGGCGAACCAGCAGGCGCAGGGGATCCTCGAGCGTGCCGCACAGCGCGCCGGGTTCCGCGACGTGGTGTTCCAGTATGAGCCGGTTGCCGCCGGTCTGGATTTTGAAGCGACCCTGAGTAGTGAAAAACGGGTGCTGGTGGTGGATATCGGCGGCGGGACCACCGACTGCTCGCTGCTGCTGATGGGCCCGCAGTGGCGCCAGCGTCGCGATCGCGAAACCAGCCTGCTCGGGCACAGCGGCTGCCGTATCGGCGGTAACGACCTGGATATCGCCCTGGCCTTCAAAAGCCTGATGCCGCTGCTCGGCATGGGCGGACAAACTGAAAAAGGCACCGCCCTGCCCATTCTGCCGTGGTGGAACGCCGTGGCGATCAACGACGTGCCGGCCCAGAGCGATTTCTACAGCGTCGCCAACGGGCGTTTTCTTAACGATCTGGTGCGCGACGCCCAGGACGGCGACAAAGTGGCGCTGCTGCATAAAGTCTGGCGCCAGCGCCTGAGCTACCGGATGGTGCGCAGCGCGGAAGAGAGCAAAATTGCGCTCTCCGGGGCCGCAGAGCACGCCGTGACGCTGCCGTTTATCAGCGACGAACTGGCGACCGCCATCAGCCAGCAGGGGCTGGAGGCCGCGCTTGCTCAGCCGTTACAGCGCATTCTGGAACAGGTGCAGCTGGCGCTGGATAACGGCAACGAAAAGCCGGACGTGATCTACCTCACCGGGGGCAGCGCCCGCTCACCGCTGATCAAAAAAGCGCTGGCGCAGCAATTGCCGGGCATCCCAATTGCCGGGGGCGATGATTTCGGCTCCGTCACCGCCGGGCTGGCACGCTGGGCGCAGGTAGTCTTTAGCTAGTGTGGAAATGCCGGGCGGCGCTGCGCTTGCCCGGCCTACAAAATCCGCACCAACACGTCGGCCGGGTAAGGCAACGCCGCCACCCGGCATGCAGACCGCACCGTCCGCGCCCCGCGCCATTCAGACAATTCCCGACAGTCTTCCATATTTCCTCCATTTTTCTGCTCCATTGCCTCACTAAACTAGTATTATTTTCCGCACAGTTTCAGGATGAGTACGTATAACGATGAAAGGCCGCAATAAATCCCGCTGGGTAATCGCCGCTGGCATCATTGTGGTGGCCCTTGCCGCCGCGTGGTACTGGCATCAACACTCTTCGGCCCCTGCCGGTGCGACCAGCCAGGCGCAGCGCCCGGCGGGCGGTGGACGCCACGGGATGCGTGGCGGTGCGCTGGCGCCGGTGCAGGCCGCGACCGCGGTCAGCAAATCCGTGCCGCGCTACCTCTCCGGGCTTGGCACCATTACCGCCGCCAATACCGTGACCGTGCGCAGCCGCGTCGACGGGCAGCTGATCGCCCTGCACTTCCAGGAAGGGCAACAGGTGAAAGCCGGCGATCTGCTGGCGGAAGTCGATCCCAGCCAGTTCAAAGTGGCGCTGGCTCAGGCCCAGGGCCAGCTGGCGAAAGACACCGCCACCCTCGCCAATGCCCGCCGCGATCTGGCCCGTTATCAACAGCTGGTGAAAACCAATCTCGTCTCCCGCCAGGAGCTTGATGCCCAGCAGGCGCTGGTCAGCGAAAGCCTTGGCACGATCAAAGCGGATCAAGCCGCTGTTGCCAGCGCGCAACTCCAGCTCGACTGGAGCCGCATCACCGCCCCTATCGACGGGCGCGTCGGCTTGAAGCAGGTGGATATCGGTAATCAGATCTCCAGCGGAGATACCACCGGGATCGTGGTGCTGACTCAGACCCACCCTATCGATCTGGTGTTTACCCTGCCGGAGAGCGATATCGCTACCGTGATCCAGGCGCAGAAAGCGGGTCAGAGCTTAGCCGTGGAAGCCTGGGACCGGGCCAACAAGCAGAAGCTGAGCGACGGCACCCTGCTGAGCCTCGACAACCAGATCGACACCACCACCGGCACCATCAAGCTGAAAGCGCGTTTTAACAATCAGGACGACGCCCTGTTCCCTAACCAGTTCGTTAACGCCCGGATGCTGGTTGCCACCGAAGAGAACGCGGTGGTGATCCCGACCGCGGCATTGCAGATGGGTAACGAAGGCAACTTCGTCTGGGTGCTGAACAGCGACAACAAAGTCAGCAAGCACCTGGTGAAACCGGGGATTCAGGACAGCCAGAGCGTGGTGATTGCCGCCGGATTATCGGCAGGCGACCGCGTGGTAACCGACGGCATCGACCGTCTGACCGAAGGGGCGAAAGTGGAAGTGGTGGAAGCCCACGCCGACACCCCTGCCGGGCCTGCAAAACGCGAACATAAAAAACAGGGAGAGAACGCCTGATGCAGGTGATGCCCCCGAGCTCTACAGGCGGGCCGTCACGTCTGTTTATCCTGCGCCCTGTCGCCACCACCCTGTTGATGGTGGCGATCCTGCTGGCGGGGATCATCGGCTACCGCTTCCTGCCGGTCTCCGCCCTGCCGGAAGTGGACTACCCCACCATTCAGGTGGTCACGCTCTACCCCGGCGCCAGCCCGGATGTAGTGACCTCGGCCATTACCGCCCCGCTGGAGCGCCAGTTTGGGCAGATGTCGGGCCTGAAGCAGATGTCCTCTCAGAGTTCCGGCGGCGCGTCGGTGGTGACGTTGCAGTTCCAGCTCAGCCTGTCGCTGGACGTCGCCGAGCAGGAGGTGCAGGCCGCGATCAACGCCGCCACTAACCTGCTGCCCTCCGACCTGCCTAACCCGCCGGTCTACAGCAAGGTCAACCCGGCGGATCCGCCGATCATGACCCTCGCCGTCACCTCCTCCGCCATGCCGATGACCCAGGTCGAAGACATGGTGGAAACCCGCGTGGCGCAGAAGATCTCTCAGGTCTCCGGCGTCGGGCTGGTGACCCTGTCCGGCGGCCAGCGCCCGGCGGTTCGCGTGAAGCTGAACGCCCAGGCGATCGCCTCCCTCGGGCTGACCAGCGAAACCATCCGCACCGCCATCAGCAACGCCAACGTCAACTCGGCGAAAGGCTCGCTCGATGGCCCGACCCGGGCAGTGACGCTCTCCGCCAACGACCAGATGCAGTCTGCCGACGAATATCGTCAGCTGATTGTCGCGTATCAGAACGGAGCGGCGATCCGCTTAGGGGATGTCGCCACCGTCGAACAAGGGGCTGAAAATAGCTGGCTCGGCGCATGGGCCAACAAGCAGCAGGCGATCGTGATGAACGTTCAGCGCCAGCCGGGGGCGAACATCATCGATACCGCCGACAGCATTCGCACCATGCTGCCAACGCTTATCGACAGCCTGCCGAAATCGGTCAGCGTCAAGGTGCTGTCGGATCGCACCACCAACATTCGCGCCTCGGTCAGCGACACCCAGTTTGAACTGATGCTGGCCATCGCGCTGGTGGTGATGATCATCTACCTGTTCCTGCGCAACGTTCCGGCGACCATTATTCCCGCCGTGGCGGTGCCCCTGTCGCTGGTCGGCACCTTCGCGGTGATGGTGTTCCTCGACTTCTCCATCAACAACCTGACGTTGATGGCCCTGACCATCGCCACCGGCTTTGTGGTGGATGACGCCATCGTGGTGATCGAGAACATCTCCCGCTATATCGAGAAAGGGGAAAAGCCGCTGGCGGCGGCGCTGAAAGGGGCCGGCGAGATCGGCTTCACCATCATCTCCCTCACCTTCTCGTTAATTGCGGTGCTGATCCCGCTGCTGTTTATGGGCGATATCGTCGGGCGACTGTTCCGCGAGTTTGCGGTGACCCTGGCGGTGGCGATTTTAATCTCGGCGGTGGTGTCGCTCACCCTGACGCCGATGATGTGCGCCCGCATGCTGAGCCATGAGTCCCTGCGCAAGCAGAACCGCTTCTCCCGCGCCTCGGAACGCATGTTCGAGCGCATTATTGCCGCCTACGGCCGCATGCTGACGAAAGTGCTGAACCACCCGTGGGCCACCCTCGGCGTGGCGCTGGGCACCCTGGCCCTGAGCGTGCTGCTGTGGGTGATGATCCCGAAAGGCTTCTTCCCTGTTCAGGATAACGGCATTATTCAGGGCACATTGCAGGCCCCGCAGCCGGTGTCGTTCGCCAGCATGGCCCAGCGCCAGCAGGCGGTCTCGGAAGCGATCATGAAAGATCCGGCGGTGGAGAGCCTGACGTCGTTTGTCGGCGTCGATGGCACCAACCCGTCGCTGAACAGTGCCCGCCTGCAGATCAACCTCAAGCCGCTGGACGATCGTGACGATCGGGTCAACACGGTGATCGAACGATTGCAGAGCGCGGTGGCGAAAGTGCCGGGCGTGGCGCTCTATCTGCAGCCGACTCAGGACCTGACCATCGACACTACGGTGAGCCGCACCCAGTATCAGTTCACCCTGCAGGCCACCAGCCTCGACGCCCTCAGCACCTGGGTGCCGCAGCTGGTGGATGAGCTACAGCAGCTGCCGCAGCTCTCCGACGTCAGCAGCGACTGGCAGGACAAAGGGCTGGCGGCGTACATCAACGTCGACCGCGACAGCGCCAGCCGTCTGGGGATCTCCATGGCGGATGTGGATAATGCGCTGTACAACGCCTTCGGTCAGCGCCTGATCTCCACCATCTACACCCAGGCCAACCAGTACCGGGTAGTGCTCGAGCACGACACCCGGCAGACGCCAGGCCTGGCGGCACTGGATTCGGTACGCCTGACCAGCAGCAGCGGCGGCATTGTGCCCCTGAGCGCGATTGCCAAAGTGGAGGAGCGCTATACGCCGCTGGCGGTGAACCATCTGGATCAGTTCCCATCCACCACCATCTCGTTTAACGTCCCGGATGATTACTCGCTGGGCGAAGCGGTGCAGGCAATTACCGACGCGGAGAAAAACCTCAGCTTCCCGACCGACATCCAGACTAAATTCCAGGGCAGTACCCTGGCATTCCAGGCGGCGCTCGGGAGTACCATCTGGCTGATCGTGGCCGCGGTGGTGGCGATGTACATCGTGCTGGGGGTGCTGTACGAGAGCTTTATCCATCCGATCACCATTCTCTCAACCCTGCCGACCGCGGGCGTGGGGGCCCTGCTGGCCCTGATGCTGGCGGGCAGCGAGCTGGACGTGATTGCGATTATCGGCATCATCCTGCTGATCGGTATCGTCAAGAAGAACGCCATCATGATGATCGACTTTGCTCTCGCCGCCGAGCGCGAGCAGGGCATGCCGCCGCGGGAGGCGATCTATCAGGCCTGCCTGCTGCGTTTCCGTCCGATCCTGATGACTACCCTGGCCGCGCTGCTCGGCGCCCTGCCGCTGATGCTCAGCACCGGGGTCGGGGCAGAGCTGCGTCGTCCGTTAGGCATCGGTATGGTCGGCGGTCTGCTGGTGAGCCAGGTGTTAACCCTCTTCACCACCCCGGTGATCTATCTGCTGTTTGACCGCCTGGCCTTGTGGAGCAAAAGCCGCTTCCCGAAACGTGAAGAAGAGGAGGCGTAAGTGAAGTTTTTTGCCCTCTTCATTTACCGCCCGGTGGCGACGATTTTAATTTCGCTCGCCATCACCCTCTGCGGCGTGCTCGGCTTCCGGCTGCTGCCGGTGGCCCCGCTGCCGCAGGTGGATTTCCCGGTGATTATGGTCAGCGCCTCACTCCCCGGGGCCTCGCCGGAGACCATGGCCTCATCGGTGGCGACGCCGCTGGAGCGCTCCCTGGGACGCATTGCCGGGGTCAACGAGATGACCTCCAGCAGCTCCCTCGGCAGCACGCGCATCATTCTGGAATTCAAGTTTAACCGCGACATCAACGGCGCGGCGCGGGACGTGCAGGCGGCGATCAACGCCGCGCAAAGCCTGCTCCCGAGCGGGATGCCGAGCCGGCCGACCTACCGCAAGGCCAACCCGTCCGATGCGCCGATCATGATCCTGACGCTCACCTCGGACACCTACTCCCAGGGGCAGCTGTACGACTTCGCCTCCACCCAGCTGGCGCAAACCATCGCCCAGATCGACGGCGTGGGCGATGTCGACGTTGGCGGCAGCTCCCTGCCCGCGGTACGCGTGGGGCTCAACCCGCAGGCGCTGTTTAACCAGGGCGTGTCGCTGGACGACGTGCGCAGCGCCATCAGCAACGCCAACGTGCGTAAACCCCAGGGGTCGGTGGAGGACGGCAGCCACCGCTGGCAGATCCAGACCAACGACGAGCTGAAAACCGCGGCGGAATATCAGCCCTTAATCATCCACTACAACAACGGCGCGGCGGTGCGCTTAAGCGACGTGGCGAGCGTCACCGACTCGGTGCAGGACGTGCGTAACGCCGGGATGACCAACGCCAAACCGGCCATTTTGCTGATGATCCGCAAGCTGCCGGAAGCCAACATTATTGAGACGGTGAACAGCATCCGCGCCCGGCTGCCGGAGCTGCAGGAGACTATTCCGGCGGCCATTGACCTGCAGATCGCCCAGGACCGCTCCCCCACCATTCGCGCCTCGCTGGAGGAGGTGGAGCAGTCGCTGATTATCTCGGTGGCGCTGGTGATCCTGGTGGTGTTCCTGTTCCTGCGCTCCGGGCGCGCGACGCTGATCCCGGCGGTGGCGGTCCCGGTGTCGCTGATCGGCACCTTCGCCGCCATGTACCTGTGCGGCTTTAGCCTCAACAACCTGTCGCTGATGGCCCTGACCATCGCCACCGGCTTTGTGGTGGATGACGCCATCGTGGTGCTGGAGAACATCTCCCGCCACCTCGAAGCGGGGATGAAACCGCTCCAGGCGGCGTTGCAGGGCAGCCGGGAGGTGGGCTTTACGGTGCTCTCCATGAGCCTGTCGCTGGTGGCGGTGTTCCTGCCGCTGCTGCTGATGGACGGTCTGCCGGGGCGTCTGCTCAGAGAGTTCGCCGTCACCCTGTCGGTGGCGATCGGCATTTCGCTGCTCGTATCCTTAACCCTGACCCCGATGATGTGCGGCTGGATGCTCAAGCGCAGCCCGCCCCAGTCGCAGCCGCGCAAGAAAGGCTTTGGCCGGATGCTGATGGCGCTGCAGGCGGGCTACGGCAAATCGCTCAAATGGGTGCTGAACCACACCCGGATCGTCGGCCTGGTGCTGGTCGGTACCATTGCGCTTAACGTCTGGATGTACATCACCATCCCGAAAACCTTCTTCCCGGAGCAGGACACCGGGGTGCTGATGGGCGGCATTCAGGCCGACCAGAGCATCTCCTTCCAGGCGATGCGCGGCAAGCTGCGGGACTTCATGAAGATCATCCGCGAAGATCCGGCGGTGGATAACGTCACCGGCTTTACCGGTGGGTCGCGGGTCAACAGCGGGATGATGTTTATCACTCTCAAAGCCCGCGACGAGCGTAACGAAACCGCCCAGCAGGTGATCGACCGCCTGAGGGTTAAGCTTGCCAAAGAGCCCGGAGCGAACATGTTCCTGGTGGCGGTGCAGGATATCCGCGTCGGCGGGCGTCAGTCGAACGCCAGCTACCAGTACACCCTGCTGTCGGACGATCTCGCGGCCCTCAGGGAGTGGGAGCCGAAGATCCGCAAGGCGCTGGCGGCCCTGCCGGAGCTGGCGGACGTTAACTCCGACCAGCAGGACAACGGCGCCGAGATGGCCCTGACCTACGACCGCGAAACCATGTCCCGGCTGGGCATCGATGTCAACGCCGCCAACAGCCTGCTGAACAACGCCTTCGGCCAGCGGCAGATCTCGACCATCTATCAGCCGATGAACCAGTACAAGGTGGTGATGGAGGTCGATCCGCGCTATACCCAGGACATCAGCGCCCTGGATAAGATGTTTGTGATTAATAGCGACGGCAAGACGATCCCGCTCTCCTACTTCGCCAGCTGGCAGCCCGCTAACGCGCCGCTGTCGGTCAATCACCAGGGGCTGTCGGCGGCGTCGACCGTGTCGTTTAACCTGCCGACCGGCAAATCACTCTCGGAAGCCAGCGAGGCCATCACCCGCGCCATGACCCAGCTCGGGGTGCCGTCAACGGTGCGCGGCAGCTTCGCCGGCACCGCCCAGGTGTTCCAGGAGACCATGAACTCGCAGGTGATCCTGATTCTGGCGGCGATCGCCACGGTCTATATCGTTCTCGGCGTGCTGTACGAGAGCTACGTCCATCCGCTGACCATCCTCTCCACCCTGCCCTCGGCGGGCGTGGGGGCGTTGCTGGCGCTGGAGCTGTTTGGCGCCCCGTTCAGCCTGATTGCGCTGATTGGCATTATGCTGTTAATCGGGATCGTGAAGAAAAACGCCATCATGATGGTCGACTTTGCGCTGGAAGCACAGCGCAACGGCAACATGACTCCGCAGGAGGCGATCTTCCAGGCCTGCCTGCTGCGTTTTCGCCCGATCATGATGACTACCCTGGCGGCGCTGTTTGGCGCGCTGCCGCTGGTAATCTCCAGCGGTGATGGCGCAGAGCTGCGTCAGCCCCTGGGGATCACCATTGTCGGCGGGCTGGTGATGAGCCAGCTGCTGACCCTGTACACCACCCCGGTGGTCTATCTGTTCTTTGATCGCTTACGGGTGCGTTTTTCACGTAAACAGAAAGAGACGGTAACCGGCTAATGACTGATCTCCCCGGCAACGTTCGCTGGCAGCTATGGATTGTCGCCTTCGGCTTTTTTATGCAGGCCCTGGATACGACCATCGTTAACACCGCCCTCCCCTCAATGGCGCAGAGCCTGGGGGAGAGCCCGCTGCATATGCATATGGTGATCGTCGCCTATGTGCTGACGGTGGCGGTAATGCTGCCCGCCAGCGGCTGGCTGGCGGACAAGGTCGGGGTGCGCAATATCTTCTTTACCGCCATCGTGCTGTTTACCGCCGGGTCGCTGTTCTGCGCCCGGGCGGAAACGCTGAACGAGCTGGTGATGTCCCGGGTGTTGCAGGGCGTCGGCGGGGCGATGATGGTCCCGGTCGGCAGGCTGACGGTGATGAAGATCGTTCCGCGTGAGCAGTACATGGCGGCAATGACCTTCGTCACCCTGCCCGGCCAGGTGGGGCCGCTGCTCGGCCCGGCCCTTGGCGGGATGCTGGTGGAGTATGCTTCCTGGCACTGGATCTTCCTGATCAACCTGCCGGTGGGCATTATCGGGGCGATAGCCACCCTCTGGCTGATGCCAAACTACAAAATGCAGACCCGGCGTTTCGATCTGGTGGGGTTCTTCCTGCTGGCGGCAGGGATGGCGACTCTGACGTTAGCCCTTGACGGTCAGAAGGGGCTGGGGATCTCCACCCTGTCGCTGGCCGGGCTGGTCGCCATCGGGGTGATTTCCATTCTCTGGTATCTGTGGCATGCCCGGGATAACGATCGCGCCCTGTTCAGCCTGAGCCTGTTTCGCAATACCACCTACCGGCTGGGGCTGCTCGGCAGCTTTGTCGGACGCATCGGCAGCGGGATGCTGCCGTTTATGACCCCGGTATTTTTACAGATTGGCCTCGGCTTCTCGCCATTCCACGCCGGGCTGATGATGATCCCGATGGTGCTCGGCAGCATGGGGATGAAGCGCATTGTGGTCCAGGTGGTGAACGCTCTCGGCTATCGCCGGGTGCTGGTGGCCTCAACCCTCGGGCTGGCGCTGGTGAGCCTGCTGTTTATGGGCGTCGCGCTGCTCGGCTGGTACTACGTCCTGCCGCTGGTGCTGTTCTGCCAGGGGATGATCAACTCCATCCGCTTCTCCTCCATGAACACCCTGACCCTGAAGGATCTGCCCGACGAGCAGGCGAGCAGCGGCAACAGCCTGCTGTCGATGATCATGCAGCTGTCGATGAGCGTGGGCGTCACCATTGCCGGGCTGCTGCTGGGCATGTACGGCCAGCATCACCTGACGGCGGACAGCCCCGTTGTCCATCAGGTGTTCCTCTACACCTACCTGAGCATGGCGGTAATTATCGCCCTGCCGGCCTTTGTTTTCGCCCGGGTCCCGGATGATACCAGCAAGAATGTCGTCATCAGGCGGCGCAAAAGGAGTGAACCATGAAGTTCTGGCGGCCCGGCATTACCGGTAAGCTGTTTCTGGCCATCTTTGCCACCTGCATCGTGTTGCTGATCACCATGCACTGGGCGGTGCGGGTCAGCTTTGAGCGCGGCTTTATCGACTACATCAAACACGGTAATGAGCAGCGTTTACAGGGCTTAAGCGATGCCCTGGCCGAGCAGTACGCCCTGCACGGCAACTGGCGTTTTCTGCGCAATAATGATCGCTTTATTTTCCAGATCCTGCGCTCGCTGGAGCACGACACCGACGACGATCGCCCCGGCCCCGGCATGCCGCCCCACGGCTGGCGTACCCAGTTCTGGGTGATCGACCAGGATATGCGGGTGCTGGTCGGCCCGCGCGCCCCGGTGCCGCCGGACGGCACGAAGCGCGCCATCACCGTGAATGGCGCTGCCGTCGGCTGGGTGATCGCCTCCCCGGTAGAACGCTTGACGCGCAATACCGACATCAACTTCGACCGGCAGCAGCGCCAGACCAGCTGGCTGATTGTCGCCCTCTCAACCCTGCTGGCGGCGCTGGCGACCTTCCCGCTGGCGCGCGGCCTGCTGGCACCGGTCAAACGGCTGGTGGACGGCACCCATCAGCTGGCGGCGGGCAATTTCTCCACCCGGGTGGATACCCGCAGCGAGGACGAGCTGGGCAAGCTGGCGCAGGACTTTAACCAGCTCGCCAGCACCCTGGAGAAAAATCAGCAGATGCGCCGGGATTTTATGGCCGATATCTCCCACGAGCTGCGCACCCCGCTGGCGGTGCTGCGCGGCGAGCTGGAGGCGATCCAGGACGGCGTGCGCAAATTCACCCCTGAATCCGTCACCTCACTGCAGGCGGAAGTGGGCACCCTCACCAAGCTGGTGGAGGACCTGCATCAGCTGTCGATGTCCGACGAGGGGGCGCTGGCCTATCAGAAAGCGCCTGTCGATGTGATTAATATTCTGGAAATGGCGAGCGGCGTTTTCCGCGAACGCTTTGCCAGCCGCGACCTGCGCATCGAGCTGTCGCTGCCGGAGAACGCGGTGGTGTTTGGCGATCGCGACCGGCTGATGCAGCTCTTCAACAACCTGCTGGAAAACTGCCTGCGCTATACCGACGCGGGCGGCGCGCTGCGTATTTCCGGCAAATGCGAAGATCACCGCTTTGCGCTGACCTTTGCCGACACGGCGCCCGGCGTCTCTGACGAACAGCTCAGCAAACTGTTTGAGCGTTTTTATCGCACCGAAGGTTCCCGCAACCGCGCCAGCGGCGGATCCGGGCTGGGGCTGGCGATCTGCGTCAACATCGTCGAAGCCCACGGAGGTACCCTCCTCGCCGCCCATTCGCCTTTTGGCGGGGTTAGCATTACAGTAGAGCTACCGCTGGAACGCGATTTATCGAGAGAAGCATGACTGAGTTACCCATTGACGAAAACACACCCCGCATCCTGATCGTGGAGGATGAGCCTAAGCTTGGGCAGTTATTAATCGACTATCTGCGGGCGGCGAGTTATGCCCCGTCGCTAATCAGCCACGGCGATCGGGTCCTGCCCTACGTGCGCCAGACCCCGCCGGATCTGATCCTGCTGGACCTGATGCTGCCCGGCACCGACGGCCTGACCCTGTGCCGCGAGATCCGCCGCTTCTCCGAAGTGCCGATTGTGATGGTGACCGCTAAAATCGAAGAGATCGACCGCCTGCTGGGGCTGGAGATCGGTGCTGATGATTACATCTGCAAGCCCTACAGCCCGCGCGAAGTGGTGGCCCGGGTGAAAACCATTCTGCGCCGCTGCAAGCCGCAGCGCGAGCTGCAGGCGCTGGATGCCGAAAGTCCGTTAATCATCGACGAAAGCCGTTTCCAGGCCAGCTGGCGCAGCAAGCTGCTGGACCTGACCCCCGCCGAGTTCCGCCTGCTGAAAACCCTGTCGCACGAGCCGGGCAAGGTCTTCTCCCGCGAGCAGCTGCTGAACCATCTGTATGATGACTACCGGGTGGTGACCGACCGTACTATCGACAGCCATATCAAAAACCTGCGTCGCAAGCTGGAATCCCTCGACGCGGATCAGTCGTTTATTCGTGCGGTATACGGTGTGGGTTATCGCTGGGAAGCGGATGCGTGCCGGATCGGCGCGTGACAGGTGAAAAGTGACCCGCTACGGCGGGTAATCTTTCAGGCAGCTTCGGCTGCCCCGTGGGCGGTAATGCTATAACCCTGCTTTTGCCAGTGCTCCAGCTGCAGGCGCTGTTGCGGCGATAACGTTTGCCCGGCCCAGACGAGGATATGCTGTCCGGGGAAGAACTCCGGATGGGGTAACTCCAGTGGTTCAGCGAACACGTTAATACGCCAGCCACGCTGCGAAAGACGCCACGCCTCCAGCCAGAGGCGGGTACGGTCCTCAACGCTCCAGCCAATCAGCAATGCATCCCTGCCCGCTTTGGCGCGTGATTCGCTCAGGCTGGTGACCGCCTGCTCAATCAGAATACCGTCCAGCATGCTGCACATTATGCCCGCGGTATTTTGATCGAGGCTGAGGGTTTCCCGGACAGGAATAAATACCTGGTCGATCAGCGCATCCACAGGATGATGCTGGCAAAACGTCACGATCTGGGCACGGCATTTTCCCGGACTGACCTGACGCAACGTGCCCATCATCTCATCTTGCAGCGTGCCCCAGTCCCCCGGCTCGGGGGCTTTGTCCTGATCGAGCAGGGCTTTAACCTTACCGACAGGCACGCCACGTTCAATCCAGCGCTTGATCTCCTCAATGCGCAGGATGTCGTCGTCGTCAAATTGTCGATGCCCGCCTTCACTGCGCTGCGGCTTGAGCAGACCATACCGGCGCTGCCATGCGCGTAGTGTGACGGGGTTGATACCGCAGCGTTCTGCCACGTCGCCAATACTGTAAAAGGCCATCAATTCCCCATGCCTGACCGATATATTCTGTAAACAAAGTAACGAATCTCATCGGGCTGTACAACCCGTTATATTGTACAACAGAATTGTATCACTGCCTGGGGTGTATCACTTTCAGAAGGTATCGCGCGGCTCAGGCCAGCAAACTGGCGGGACCCCGGCCAGTTCAGGGTGGGCAAACAGGTGTCCCTGGAAGTGAGAAACGCCGGCCGATTCGAGCCACATCCACTCCTCGGGCTGCTCAATACCCACCGCCGAGATCAGAATTTCCAGAGCTGTACAACATTTGATGATAGCCAGCACGATAGCCTGACGCGGGCCGCTCTTGTGTACGTCGCGGATCAGGTCGCGGTTGATCTTAATCCGGTCTGGCTGGAACTGTGCCAGCAGCAGCAGCCCGGCAAACCCACCGCCGAAGTGGTCAATCGCCACGCCGATCCCCGCGGCCTTTAACTCACGCACCGCGCCGGTAAACTCATCGAGTCGGGAGATAACTTCGTTCTCCGTAAACTCCACGACGATCTGCTCGGCCACCAGCCCATGGGCCTCTATCTCCTGAATCAGATAGCTCACCGCATTGGGCACCTTGACCAGGGTCATCGGGAGCAGGTTAACAGAGAGGCTCTGATCCCCCAGCCCCAGCGCGCTGGCCATTGCAAAGGCAACGCTCTTACTTTTGAGGTCGGCTTCGTAGAGTTCATCCCCCACCAGCCCCTCGAACCAGTGACGGGACTCCTCCCCTTCCGCAGTGCGGATCAGGGCTTCCAGGGAGACAATTTCCCGTGCCAGCGGATCGATAATCGGCTGAAAGGCGAAGCTGCACACCTCGCTGTAGCGCTGCTTCAGGGAGCGAACGCTGGGGGCGTCGGTATCGGCAATAAACTCCCAGTGATCCCCTGACGGCAGCTCAAAATAGTTCTCTTTTTCACTCTCCTCGACGAAGGTTCTGAAGAACTGCAGTGCCCTGTCGTTATAGGTAAGCTGGTACCTGGTCGTGCCTTTATCCAGCACGCTTTGCAGTACCTCATGCCGAATATATTTGCGTAAATCAAAGAGTTCCATACCGCACTTGCCGAAACGCCGCGCAGGGGAGTAATCACACAGCAGTTCCACTACGTTGTGGTGGCGCGGGTCTTCACATATCGCGCGGTAAATGGCTCTTACGTTCTCCTCAGGCCCTTCGAGCAGCTGAAAAAAGAGCTTGCCGTTAAACAGAAGAATGCCGCTGACCCCGGCTTCGCTGTTCTTTTTGTTTGCTGCAACAACCATGTCTTCCAGCACAGTAACCGGCACGTGGTCACGAAAGTGACTACGGTAAATGATGGTAGTGAGCATAGGGTTTCCAATAGAGGAGGTGAATGAAAGTCCACAGTATCAGATGGTTGGCGCTACGTCTTGTTAACCGACCCGGGGGCTATCGCGCCCTTTTTCTGTTTCGGGAGTAATGGCGAAAATCGCCGAAAATGTACAATATTTCTTTTCTTTTTTACCAAATTTTTTACAGTTAACCCATTGATAATTATAAGTTAGCACATAATAATCAAAATATATTTGTTAAGTTGTACAATTAGTATGTACAGTATTTACCAGTTAACAAGACATTAACCATTTTTTAGCTATGCAAATTTCAGGAGTGACATATGCGCGAGAACGGGTTTGCACCGAATACAGCCAATGCCATTGCCCAATATTTTAATAAAGCAAACCAGCCTTCCCAGCAGGAGACGCTGGGACAAATTGTGGTGGAGATCCTTCGGGAAGGAAAAATCCTCAACCGAAAAGCCATCTGCACCCGACTGCTTTACCGGATGGAACAGGCATCGGATCGGGAAGAGGAGAGCCGTTACCAAACGCTGATTGGCCTGCTGTTCGATCGTTAAGAGACGTACGCCCACAGCCGCTAATTGAATTGTTTTCAAGTCAGTTTTTTCTTCAGGCCAGGTTTTTTATACTGTCGCTACAGACTGACTTAATGCCGCGATTCCCCCTGCAGGTGGACGTGGCAACAGAGACGTAGTTATGAACAGAAGTGACCATGAACGACTTACTGATGAACTTATTGGCGAAGCCACCCTTTCTCTGCTTAAGGAAAACGGCCCTATCAGCATGAAGCTCTTGCTGCAGAGGCTGCAACAGATGTTATCGGCAGAGCGAGACGGCCAGCGTCGGAATGTGCTTTCCCAAATCATTCTGGAAATTTCCAGCGACGGCAAGGGTGGCTCCCGGCGCGAACCTAAAAGTGAACAGCAGGATTGGGACACGGATGGTCGAAACAACAGTAATGTGTATCCCCTGTTTGGCAATAGCCAGCAAGCCAACAGCAAAAAACACTAGCTGTAACATTAATTTATTAACTAAACCGGTGTGACACCTATGAGCCAGGCTATGCTCCAGAAATCAGACTTTTATGAAGAACTGCCAAACGACGCGTTGTCTAACTATTTTCGCAGCGCCGGCGGTTTGTTAGCCGAAGAGTGGGCGTTGCTGGAATCTGTCATGAGCGCAATTCTGGATGCGAAGGAACCGCTGACCAACAAAGCGATTATTTTACGATTGATCCAGCAGATTGAGTCCACGCGCGACGTCGTCAAAGCCGATATCATCCGTAAAACGCTGGAAATTATTGTCGATCATACCCAGGACGATCTCTAATCGCCCCGGTGAATGAAACGCCGACGGTACTGTCCTGCCGTCGGCGTTTTGTTATCTGAAGGATTTACCTCCCTGCCCCGCAGCGTTACAATGCCCGCCCTTAAAGTATGGGATCTCCTCCCGGCGCCCACCTGGTGTGCGCATCTGACCTGTCATCAGAACGAGAACAATCATGTTTAAACCGGAACTCCTCTCCCCGGCGGGAACGCTGAAAAATATGCGTTACGCCTTCGCCTATGGCGCCGATGCCGTCTATGCGGGCCAGCCGCGTTACTCGCTGCGCGTGCGTAATAACGAATTCAACCACGAGAATCTGCAGCTCGGCATCAACGAAGCCCACTCGCAGGGGAAAAAATTCTACGTGGTGGTCAACATCGCGCCGCATAACGCCAAGCTGAAAACCTTTATCCGCGACCTGAAACCGGTGGTGGAGATGGGGCCGGATGCGCTGATTATGTCGGATCCGGGTTTAATCATGCTGGTGCGGGAGAACTTCCCGGAGATGGACATTCACCTCTCGGTGCAGGCCAATGCCGTTAACTGGGCAACGGTGAAATTCTGGCAGCAGATGGGGCTGACCCGTGTGATTTTATCCCGCGAGCTGTCGCTGGAAGAGATCGAAGAGATCCGCAGCCAGGTGCCGGAAATGGAGCTGGAGATTTTCGTCCACGGCGCGCTGTGCATGGCCTACTCCGGCCGCTGCCTGCTCTCTGGCTACATCAACAAGCGTGACCCGAATCAGGGCACCTGCACCAACGCCTGCCGCTGGGAATATAAGGTCCAGGAAGGTAAGCAGGATGAGGTGGGCAACATCGTGCATAAACACGAGCCTATTCCGGTGCAGACCATTGAGCCGACGCTGGGCATCGGTGCGCCGACCGACAGCGTGTTTATGATTGAAGAGGCCCAGCGTCCGGGCGAGTACATGACCGCGTTCGAAGACGAGCACGGTACCTACATCATGAACTCCAAAGATCTGCGCGCCATCGCCCACGTTGAGCGCCTGACCCAGATGGGCGTGCACTCCCTGAAGATTGAAGGCCGCACCAAATCCTATTACTACTGCGCACGTACCGCCCAGGTCTATCGCAAGGCGATCGACGACGCGGCTGCGGGTAAACCGTTCGACCCGACCCTGCTGGAAACGCTGGAAGGGCTGGCGCACCGCGGCTATACCGAAGGCTTCCTGCGTCGTCATACTCATGACGATTACCAGAACTACGACTACGGTCACTCGCTTTCCGAGCGCCAGCAGTTTGTCGGTGAGTTCACCGGCGAGCGCAAGGGTCCTCTTGCGGCGGTAGCGGTGAAAAACAAATTCCTCGTGGGCAACAGCTTGGAGTTAATGACCCCGCAGGGCAACGTCAATTTCACCCTCGAACATATGGAGAATGGTAAAGGGGAAGCGGTATCGGTCGCGCCGGGAGACGGACATACCGTCTGGCTGCCGGTGCCGGAAGATATCTCGCTGGACTATGCCCTGCTGATGCGTAACTTCATCGGAGAAAATACCCGTAATCCTCACGCCGGTTAAGATTAAGGGTTATTTTTTGGTATGAGATGATTCTTAGAATCCGATCACATACCGCTGCGTTTGATACGGGTATTATCTATGACGCTGAAAAACATAACCCATAAATGCTAGCTGTACCAGGAACCACCTCCTTAGCCTGTGTAATCTCCCTTACGCAGGCTAATTTTTTTGCCTGAATTTCCTCTCATCCCCCTTTCACTCTCTGCTGTCGCAATACAACCATTAGCGTCCCTAACGTAAATTTTTCTTTATTTACAACGAGAAGTAACTGAAATCATCAATTTATTAAAGGTAGGGTATTCATAGACATCCAGAATGCTATTCTTCTTATGAATGAAATTTCACTTAAGGAGAAGGAGAAATCTATGTACTGGGTGGTTGAAAACAGGATGGTGTGCCCTCGTACCGGAACAATATTCATTCACGTTCTGACTGTTAAAAATCTTAGATTGATAATCTGGTATAAAGGCGATTACTTTATCAGCACCGGCTCGGTTCTTATTACCAGTCCCTTCGGCATTGCCGTTGATGGCACACTCAGAAAGCTACACATCCTGCGAACCTTTCCTTATAACGCCACCTTTTGGTCATCATTTGTCGCAAATTCGGGATGCCCCGGTAACGATGGCACCCTGGTGACCCGCTGCAAACATCATCCCGACTGTGTTTTCGCGTTATGCCCGTATGGCGCTATTGCATCATAAAAGTTACGGTCCGAGTGGCGCACGTTTTGGCTCGCCACTCATTTATTTTTTTCCTTTCATCCTCTTCTTACCCGCTTTTTCCCGCGCTGCGATACACTTTTGAAAGATCAGCACAGGAGCAATGTGGATGACGACCTATCCGGCAAGTTTATTAATTCTGAACGGCAAAGGAACAGGCAACGATCTGTTGCGCGAGGCCGTGACGCTTCTTCGTGAAGAAGGGGTGGTGATCCATGTCCGCGTGACATGGGAGAAAGGTGATGCAGCCCGTTATATTCAGGAAGCCTGCAACCTCGGGGTGGAGACCGTCATTGCAGGTGGCGGCGACGGCACCATAAATGAAGTGGCGACAGCGCTGATTGACTTGCCAGAGGCGCAGCGTCCGGCGCTGGGCATTTTGCCGCTGGGCACCGCCAACGATTTTGCTACCAGCGCCGGGATCCCGGAGGCGCTCGATAAAGCCCTGCAGCTGGCAATCGCTGGTAAAGCCACGGCGGTGGATATCGCCCGGGTGAACAATGAAACCTGCTTTATCAATATGGCAACGGGCGGGTTTGGCACCCGTATTACCAGCGAAACCCCGGAAAAATTGAAAGCCGCGCTGGGCGGCGTTTCGTACCTGATCCACGGTCTGGCACGCATGGATTTGCTCAAACCCGACACCTGTGAAATTCGCGGCGAGAACTTTCGCTGGCAGGGTGATGCGCTGGTGATCGGTATTGGCAATGGTCGTCAGGCGGGCGGTGGGCAGCAGCTCTGTCCGGATGCGCTGATTAACGACGGGCAACTACAGCTGCGAATTTTTTCTGCCAATGAACTGCTCCCGGCCCTGCTGACCACCCTGACTAAACCGGAGGAGAGCCCGAACGTGATTGACGGACAGTCTGCCTGGTTCGAGGTCGTCGCTCCGCACGGGATGACCTTTAACCTGGACGGCGAGCCGCTGAGCGGCGACCATTTCCGCATCGCCCTGTTACCGGACGCGATCCGGTGCCGGCTGCCGCCAGATTGTCCCCTTCTGCGCTGAGTTTTGCCCGGCGGCGCTGCGCTTGCGCGGGCCTACGGGTTTCGTAGGCCGGGTAAGGCGAAGCCGCCACCCGGCAAACAAACCGCACTAATACACCGCCACCTCCCTGGCCATCTCACGGGAGTACTGCTGGCTGGCGTTGACCAGCATCCGGGTGTAATCGGTTTGCGCCTGCCCCGCCACCAGGTCATCTACCGTCAGCGTCTCAAGGATTTTCCCGTACTGCATCACCGCCACCTTCTGGCACAGATGGGCGATCACGCCCAAATCGTGGGTCACCATCAGGTAGGTGAGCTTCGACTCGCGCTGCAGTTCCGCCAGCAGGTTTAAAATCTCCGCCTGCACCGAGACATCCAGCGCCGAGGTGGGTTCGTCGAGCAGCAGCACCTGCGGCTCGAGGATCAGCGCCCGGGCAATCGCCACGCGCTGGCGCTGGCCGCCTGAAAGCTGATGGGGATAGCGATCGCGGAAGGCACGGTTGAGGCCGACTTTATCCAGCAGGGCATAAATACGGCGATCCCGGTCGTTGATGCCGTGGATTTGCAGCGGCTCTTCCAGAATATCGCCGATGGTATGCCGCGGGTGCAGCGAACCGTAGGGATCCTGAAACACCATCTGTACCAGTCGACAGCGCTGGGGGCTGATGCGCCGCTCCAGCGGCTGGCCGTTGATCGCCAGCGCCCCGTCCCAGTGGGTGAACAGCCCGGCCAGGCACTTCAGCACCGTGGTTTTGCCCGAGCCCGACTCCCCCACCAGGCCGTAAATCTCCCCCGGCTGGAGGTTAATATTGACGTCATACAGAACCTGGCTGCGTTTCTCGCCTTCGCCGAATGCCAGATTCAGGTTTTTTACCTCGATCATCTTCGCTCCTTATTCGGTCAGCCAGCTGGCCTGGCGCTGCAACACCGGCAGCACCGGACGGCGGTGGTTCATCTCCGGCAGGGCATTGATCAGCCCCTGCGTATAGGGATGTTTTGCGTTGTGCAGGTCACAGGCGGCAATCGACTCCACCACCCGCCCGGCGTACATCACCAGTACCCGGTCGCAGAAGCTGCGCACCAGGTTGATATCGTGGCTGATAAAGATCAGCCCCAGCCCGCGGGACTGAACTAAATCGTCGAGCAGCCCCAGCACCTGCAACCGCACCGAGACGTCCAGCGCCGAGGTCGGTTCATCGGCGATCACCAGCTCCGGGTCGGTGATTAACATCATGGCGATCATGATGCGCTGCCCCTGCCCGCCGGAGATCTCATGCGGATAGAGCTGATACACCCGTTCCGGCTGGCGAATACGCACCACATCCAGCATCTCCAGCACTTTGGCTTTCGCCTCCGCCTTGCGCCCCGGATGGTGGGTCAGCCAGGCCTCGGCGATCTGATCCCCGACGCAGACCACCGGGTTCAGGGAGTACTTTGGATCCTGCATGATCATCGAGATGCGCTTGCCGCGAATGCCGCGCATCTGCGCTTCGCTGACGCTGCGCAGATCGACGTCGCCGAACTGCATCCGGGTGGCGGCGATCTGCGCCTTTGCCGGGTGCAGGCGCAGCAGCGCCCGCCCGACGGTGGATTTCCCCGAGCCCGACTCGCCGACAATCGCCAGCTTCTCGCGCCCGAGCTGAAAGGAGACGCCGCGCACCGCGTTGGTCACCGCGCGTCCGTTGATAAAGTCAACGTGCAGATCGCGCACGTCCAGCAGTGGCGCATCAGTTGCTGCGAGGATCGAGGATGTCACGTAAGCCATCTCCTAAGAAGTTGAACGCCAGGCTGTTAATCAGAATTGCCAGCCCCGGAATAGTCACTACCCACCAGCACTCCATCATGTAGGTACGCCCGCTGGAGATCATCGCCCCCCACTCCGGCTCCGGCGGCTGTGCGCCGAGACCGAGGAAGCCGAGACCGGCGGCGGTCAGGATGATCCCCGCCATGTTCATGGTGATGCGGATAATCACCGACGGCAGGCACAGCGGCACAATGTGACGCCACAGCACCCGCACCGGGGAGGCCCCCTGCAGACGCACGGCGGAGATAAAATCGGCCTGGCGCAACGACAGGGTTTCAGCGCGGGCCAGGCGGGCAATCGGCGGCCAGGCGGTGATGGTAATCGCAATCACCACGTGCTCCAGCCCCGGACCGAGGGCGGCGACAAAGGCCAGCGCCAGCACCAGGCTCGGGAAGGAGATAAAAATATCGGTGACGCGCATCAGCACTGCGTCGACCTTGCCGCCAAAGTACCCGGCGGTAACCCCCAGCAGCAGCCCCAGCGGACCGACGGTGACCGACACCAGCAGCACGATATAGAGCGTGATGCGCGAGCCGTACACCAGGCGGCTGAAGATATCCCGGCCAAACTCGTCGGTGCCAAACCAGTGCTGCGCGTTCGGCGCCACCAGGGCGTTATTCAGATCCTGCACCAGCGGGTTGTACGGTGCGATCCAGGGCGCGAAGGCCGCAACAATCAACAGCAGCAGGATGATGCCGCCGCCAATGGCCGTCAGCGGGTTGCGCGCCATCTGCCCGACAAAGCCGAAGCTGCGACGGGCCATCCGCGCCAGGCGCTGGCGTCCTTCGCTGCGAACGGGCTGCAGCGGTGTATCCAGAGAAACGGTCATGATTTCGTCCTCGGGTCAAAGAGTTGATACAGCATGTCGGAGAGCAGGTTGAGCATCACGAAGATCATCCCCACCAGCAGGACGCAGCCCATCACCGCGTTCATGTCCCCCAGCAGCAGGCTGCCGGTGAGATAGGAGCCAAAGCCCGGCCAGGAGAAGACGGTTTCAATCAGCACCGCCCCTTCCAGCAGCGAGCCGTAGGCCAGCGCCACCACGGTGAGCAGCTGCACCAGGATGTTGCGAAACGCGTGGTTCCAGATCACCTGCCGCTCGGTTAAACCTTTCACCCGGGCAGTGATGATGAACTCCTGCGACAGTTGGGCCAGCATAAAGCTGCGGGTCATGCGGCTGATGTAGGCCAGGGAGTGGAAGCCCAGCAGCGAAGCCGGCAACACCAGGTGGTTAATGGCGTTCCAGAACACCGCACTATTGCCTGCCAGCAGGGCATCGACGGTCATCAGTCCGGTGCGACGCGGCACCAGGCCATCCAGACCCAGATCCAGCCGTCCGGCGCCGCCCACCCAGCCGAGCCAGGCGTAGAACAGCAGCAGCCCCATCATCCCGACCCAGAAGATCGGCGTGGAGTAACCGGCGAGGCTGATGATGCGCACTACATAATCTGAGACGCTGTTACGACGCGCGGCGGCCAGCACCCCCAGCGGAATGCCTAACCCGGCCCCGACAATAATCGCCATCGTCGCCAGCTCCAGGGTCGCCGGGAAGACGCGCATAATGTCGTCCAGCACCGGTTTGCCGGTCAGCAGGGCATTGCCGAAATCGCCGTGCAGCAGGTTGTTCAGGTAGATACCGAACTGGGTCAGCAACGATTTATCAAAGCCCAGCTGGTGATAAACCTGCTGATAGGTGCTGTGGTCGGCATCCGGGCCGACAATCGCCAGCACCGGATCCACCGGCATCACCCGGCCGATAAAGAAGGTCAGCACCAGCAGGCCGAACAGGGTCACCAGCACCTGGGTTAATCGTTTCGAGAAACGCCGGGTGCGGGAGCCCGGGGCGAGGATCGCAACGCTCATTTTTCACCTCCGGTTTTGTACACTTCCCGCAGGAAGGTGGTGGCCGACGGATGCGACTGGAAGTTTTTCACTTCGTTACGCACCACCACCGAGTCGACCATCTGCGACAGCGGGAGCAGGGCCGGGATCAGCTGGTCATAACGCACCTGGATCTGCTGATAGTCGGCGATCTGTTTCTGCGGATCGCGCTCCAGCAGGGCTTTGTCGATCATCTCGTTCAGCGGCTTGTCGTAAAAACCGGTGCGCCAGCCCTGGAAGTTGGTCAGCCGGGCCTCGTCGCTGTTGTCCGGGTTGTAGACCAGCGCGCGCAGGCTGGAGTGCGGATGCGGCTCCACGCCGCTGCCGCCGCGCCCGACCAGCATGTCGAACTTACGCTCGCGCATCGCGCCGTAGATCTGGTTCCCGGTGCCGGTGATGATTTTGGCGTTGATGCCCGCCTGCATCAGAGTGGACTGCACGGCGATGGCGATATTAAGGAACGGCTGATCCGCCAGCACCCGCAGGGTGGTGTCGAAGCCGTCCGGGTAGCCCGCTTCCGCCAGCAGCTTTTTGGCGCGGGGGATGTCGAGCTTGTAACCGGGGTCCGGCAGGGTCGACGGCATCCCCGCCTTGATAGGCCGCTGGTGCAGCACGCCGTAGCCCGGCATCAGCGCCTTGTTGATGCCCTGATAGTCGATCAGGTAGCGCACCGCTTCGCGCACTTTCGGGTTGGCGAAGTGCGCCTCCTTCATGCTCATCGCCACGTAGTAGACCGTACCCTTCTGCACGGCTTCTACCGTCAGCTGCGGATCCTTACGCAGGGCGTTGATGTCCGCCACCGCCATATTGCTGGCAATATCCAGATCGCCCTTCTCCACCATCAGGCGCAGGGTTTGCGACTCCTGGAAATGGCGCAGGACCACGCGGTTCATCTTCGGCGCTTCGCGCCAGTATTTCGGGTTACGCTGCATGCGCAGCACGTCTTTTGCCTGCCAGGTCTCCAGCATAAACGGCCCGGAACCGGCTTCGTTGGTGGTCAGCCAGCGGTTGCCCCAGTCGCTGTTGATCTCGTGGCTGAGCACCGTTTTGCGGTCCAGCACGCCGAGGTTGCCCAGCGCGCCGAGGGAGTAGATCACCAGCTGCGGATCGTTGGCCTTCGGCAGGGTGAGCTGCACGGTGTAGTCATCGAGGGCTTTAATCTGCTGGTCGATGTTCTTTTTAGAAAACCCATAAGATTTCCACACCGAGGCCTGGGCGAGGTTCAGGTGCAGCAGGCGGCGCATCGACCAGACCACATCCTCGGCGGTGAGCGGGTTGCCGGAGTGGAAGGTCACGTTGTCGCGCAGGTGGAAGGTCAGGGTTTTGCCGTCCGGGGAAATGTCCCAGGACTTCGCCAGCGCCGGTTTGACGTTGGTGAGAGTATTGGGATCCAGTTCCACCAGCGAATCGTAGAGATTGACCACAATGCCGACCACTTCGTTACCGGTCATCGCGGCCGGATCGAGGGTCAGCAGGTTGTTCATATTCATACCGATGATGAGCTGATCGGGCGGCGTTTTCGCGTACGCCGCACCGCTCCCCATCATCAGCGAGAGCGCAAGTAAGCACGCTCCAGCCAGAGAGGTTCGTTTCATGTATATATCGCCTGTAGGGTACGTTTTTATCTGTCAGTCGTGGCTGACGGTATTGGCTTCGATATACGCAAAATTAATGTCTTCGCCGAGTCCCGGGCGCGTCGGCAGGCTGACCATGCCCTCGTCATCCATCGGGTCGATCAGGCTGTGCAGATAGGCCGCTGGTTCGTCGTAATCGAGGAACGGGTGCAGCAGGCCGCGCTCGTACCAGCGGCAGTTCTTGATGGCGCCAATCACCGCCAGGCTCGCCGCGCCGTTGCCGTGCACTTCGCAGTCCATGCCGAACGACTCCGCGAGGTTCGCCACTTTCAGGGTCGGCGAGATACCGCCGACGCCGTTCGATCCGGCGCGCAGGATGTCGCAGGCCCCGGCTTTGATCCAGTCGGCGCGGCTGTGGTGCTTACCGCCCAGGCTTTCCGGCCCGATAATCGGAATGGAGAGGTTTTCCGCCAGCCAGGCGTAGGAAGACATGCTCTCCTCTTCCATCGGCTCTTCAAACCACGCGAAGTTAAGCTTCTCCAGCTCCTTGCCGATGTACAGCGCCTCGGTGCGGCTGTACCAGTGGTAGCCGTCGATCATCAGGTCAATGTCCGGGCCGACCGCTTCACGCACTGCGGCACAGGCTTTGACGTCCATCTTCGGGTTAGGGGCGAAGGAGACCGGCGGCATCCAGGTGTGCAGCTTGATCGCCTTATAGCCGCGGGCCACCAGCGTCTCGGCGAAGCTGGCGTACTCTTCCGGCGTCGAGAGGCCACCGGGCAGGTCATCCCCGCACATGGTGCTGCCGTAGGCCGGGACTTTGTCGCGGTAGCCGCCGAGCAGTTTCCACACCGGCATATTGAGCTTACGGCCAATCAGATCCCACAGCGCTTGCTCAACAAAACCCAGCGCGCGTTCGGTCAGCTGGTGGGCGCTGCCGCGCTGCCAGTGGGCCAGCTCCTGCCAGATCTTCTCGCGATTAAACGCGTCCTGGCCGACCATCACTTTACGAAAGAAGGTGTTGACCACAAAAGGGCGCACCACTTCCGGCGGTGCAAATGAATACCCTTTGGTGCCATCGTCTGCGGTAAGGGTCAGCATCGCCATTTTTGCCAGACCTTCCGGTCCCGGGTGGGAGTGTCCGGCGGTGTCGGAGACCCGGCGCGTGGGATACTGAAAGACGGTGACGTTTACAGATTCGATTTTCATTTTCAGTCCTTAAAACAACGTAGGTTCAGCATGTTCTGTCATTTTGAAAAGCTGTTTCGAAACTAACTGTAAGCGCAAAATTCATCCACTGCCTTAGACAAATTCCGCTAAGCGCTGACCATTTCTTGTGCATCTGCACGGGGGGAAGTGACACTTTTCACAAAAGACCGGGGAAGTGTGAAGTGGATCGGGAAGGATCTTTGAATGAAGTTTTTAGGCCGGGTAAGACGCAGTCGCACCAGATGCGGCAATGCCCGGCGGCGCTACGCTTGCCGGGCCTACGTATTGTGCATGCTGCGAGTACGGTTACGCGATCGTAACTTTCTTATCCAGATAAACATCCTGCACGGCGTTAATCAGCTTCACGCCGTCGGCCATCGACTTTTTAAACGCCTTGCGACCAAGGATCAGCCCCATGCCGCCCGCGCGTTTATTGATCACCGCCGTGCGCACCGCATCGGTGAGATCGGTTTCGCCGCCTGCTGCACCGCCGGAGTTGATCAACCCGGCGCGGCCCATATAGCAGTTCGCCAGCTGGTAGCGCACCAGGTCGATGGGGTTATCGCTGGTCAGTTTGCTGTAGACCCGATCGTCGGTATAACCAAATTTGACCGCCTTGTAGCCGCCATTGTTTTCGGCCATTTTCTGCTTGACGATATCCGCTCCGATGGTGGCCGCCAGATGGTTGGCCTGACCGGTGAGATCGGCGGAAACGTGGTAATCGGTGCCGTCTTTGTTGAAGGCCGGGTTACGCAGGTACGCCCACAGCACGGTCACCAGGCCCAGCTCATGGGCACGCTCGAAGGCGGCGGAGATCTCCTCTATCTGACGGCGCGACTGCTCTGAGCCGAAATAGATGGTGGCCCCTACCGCGACCGCGCCGAGATTGAAGGCCTGCTCAACGCTGGCGTACAGGGTCTGGTCATATTCGGTGGGATAGCTCAGGGTTTCGTTGTGGTTAAGCTTAACCAGGAACGGAATACGGTGCGCGTAACGGCGGGAGACCGACGCCAGCACGCCGTAGGTGGACGCCACGCAGTTACAACCCGCCTCAATCGCCAGTTCCACGATATTCTTCGGATCAAAATAGAGTGGGTTGGCGGCAAAGGAGGCACCCGCCGAGTGCTCCACACCCTGGTCCACCGGCAGGATCGACAGATAGCCGGTCCCGCCCAGACGCCCGGTGTTATACAGCGTCTGCATATTTCGCAGCACCGCCGGCGGACGGTTGTTGTCCACCATCACGCGGTCGACGTAGTCGTGGCCAGGCAGGTAGAGATGGTCGGCTGGAATGGTCATACAACGATGCTGTAACAGGCTGTCGGCGTCTTTGCCAAGCAATTGCGTAATATCAGTCATGGTTTTCCTCCCGTCAGTGCCGACAAAGCGTCGGCGTGTTTTATCCAGGCTCACAGGATTGTAAGCCCCCTAAGCCTGGTCTGCGGGTCGTCAAATTGCCAGCCGTCTACCACCATGCATGAAAATGATGTACCGGGCCAATGCCCTGCCCCACTTCCAGCGTGTCCGCCTGCGCCAGTGCGCAGGAGAGCCAGGCTTTGGCCTCGCGGACGGTATCCGCCCAGCTATCGTGCCGCGGACGCAGCGCGGCCAGCGCAGCCGACAGGGTGCAGCCGGTGCCGTGGGTGTTTTTGGTATTCACCCGAGGAGCAGTAAAGCGCGTGGCCCCGTCGCGGGTAAACAGCCAGTCGGGGCTCTCGGGATCGTCCAGATGTCCGCCCTTCATCAGCACCGCCTCGCACCCCATCGCCAGCAATGCATAACCCTGCGCTTTCATCTCCTGTTCGTTACGGGCATGGGGGGCATCCAGCAACGCCGCCGCTTCGGGCAGGTTGGGGGTGATGAGCGCCACCTGCGGCAGCAGCTTTTTACGCAGCGTGTCGACAGCGGCGTGTGACAGCAGCGGGTCGCCGCTTTTCGCCAGCATTACCGTATCCAGCACCACGTTTTTCACCTGATGACGCAGGAGCTGCTCCGCCACCGCCTCGACGATATCGGTTTCGGCCAGCATGCCGATCTTGGTGGTGTCGATGCGTACATCGCTGAACACCGACTCCAGCTGCGCCGCCACGAAATCAGGTTCGATGCGGTAGACCGACTGCACCCCGCGGGTGTTCTGCGCCACCAGGGCGGTGATCACCGAGCAACCGTACGCACCGAGCGCGGAGAAGGTCTTCAGGTCGGCCTGGATCCCGGCCCCGCCGCTGGGGTCGGTGCCTGCGATGGTAAGCGCGTTAATCCGTTTCATCGTTGCGCCCCCAGTTCCCACAGTGCATCCAGAAACGCCGGGGCAAAACTGCCCGGGCCGCGACTAAGCGCCGCCGCCAGCGTGCCGGCCCGCTTCATCCAGCCGCAGGCCGCGGCGATGTTATCCAGCCGGTCCCCGGGCAGCGAGCAGCTGGCCGCCACTACCGCCGACAGGGCGCAGCCGGTGCCCACTACCCGGGTCATCAGCGGATCGCCGCCGGTAATTGTCTGGGTACGCAGTCCGTCAGTGACGTAATCCACCTCCCCGGTCACCACCACAATGGCATTGGTCTGCCGCGCCAGCGCCTGTGCCGCAGGCAGCGCGCTGGCCGCCGTGTCGGTGGTGTCCACCCCGCGCCCGCCTGCGCTCATCCCGGCGAGGGCGAGGATTTCAGAGGCGTTGCCGCGAATGGCCGCCGGTTTGAGGGCGAGGATTTGCTGGCAAAAACGGGTCCGGTACGCCAGGGCGCCCACGGCCACCGGATCGAGGGTCCAGGGTTTACCCGCCGCCACCGCGCTTTCAATCGCCCGGCGCATCGCCTGAGCGCGCGAGGAGGTTAGGGTCCCGACGTTAATCAGCAGCGCATCGGCAATAGCGGAGAACTGTTCGGCCTCTTCGGCTTCAATCACCATCGCCGGAGAAGCCCCGAGGGCCAGCAGTGCGTTAGCGGTAAAGGTCTGCACCACGTCGTTGGTCATGCAGTGGGTCAGCGGGGAACGGGTTCGGAAGTGGTGTAAGGCGTGTAAATTGAGCAGGTCAGGCTGCATGGTATCGCTCCTGCCTTGCGCGAAGAAGCGATTGCCCGGAGGGCATCTGACTTCCCTACGCTGGCATTATCCAGATCAGGTGGTACGGGTATTTCTCAGCCTTCACAAGGAAGGGCACCCCGAGTCAAATTACATAAGATGATGTAATCACGGCAGCGTAGAGGATGCGTCTGGCAATAGCAAGAACCTTTCTGCTACCGCGATGCCTGACCAGGATTACGCCCATAACCTTAGCTATTCGTGCTAAATGTGATCTTCATCAACCTGAGGGCGCTGGCCTTCCGGGATAGTAACCGTGCGCAATGATTGCGTTACTAATATAGAAACCGGCTACGAAATTCCAGAACAAAGATAAAGGTTAATGTATGAAAAAGATTCTGTTGGTGGGTGTGGTTGCAGCGCTTCTCGCGGGCTGCGTATCTGAAGAACAGCGGTTAGCACAGTGTGAGGCAAAAGGCGTCAGCCGTGATGCGTGCTATATCGCCGACCAGAACCGTCAGGCCACCATCAATGCCGCCGCTGAGAAACAGGCCCTGGAGAATGCCCATGCCGCCATACAGCATGCGCAGGCAGCGCATATTGGCGACCCGCTGCGTGAAGCCTCTTTTAGCGCCAACGGCATCAAAGCCACCATCAACAATGGTTTCACTCAGGCCACCATCAATGGCAAAAAAGCCACGGTAAAGCGTTCGAATGCGAACTTCTACGAAATTAAAGGGGCCGGTTACGTTCTGTCGATCTCCCTTGATATTGACGGCGTCACCGATGCGTCATGGAATAAAACCAGGGGTCGCGATCATGGGATTCTGAACGTCGTTCAAAATACTCCTAAAGCATTCTAAAATACCCCACTTTTTTCCGCAGAGCGCTCCCCAGGAAACCTCAGTAGCCATGCGGGGTTACGGCTTACGCGCGTTGTTTCAACGCGCGTAACAAAACGATAAACAATTAACCATTGAGCCCCGCGCAAAAAGGCTCTATATTGGCCGCGATTTTTGATGCCCTTCTCATTTTCTTAATTAATTATTCAATCGTGGCCACGTGCTGAGCTGCGGTTGTAGGAGTGATATGATGACGGATAAAGTCCGTATTGATACTTTGAATGCCTCTTCTTTCAAAACCAACGAAACCTATCTGGCCCGTCAGGCCGAAATGGAATCCAATGTCAGGAGTTATCCGCGCAAGCTGCCTTTAGCCATTACTAAGGCGGATGGGGTGTGGATCACCGATGCGGATAACAAAGAGTATCTTGATTGCCTGGCCGGAGCGGGAACGCTGGCGCTGGGTCATAACCATCCTGATGTGCTGAAAAGCATCCAAAGTGTCATTACCAGCGGCTTGCCGTTACATACCCTGGATCTGACCACGCCGTTGAAAGACGCGTTCTCAGAATACCTGCTCTCCATGCTGCCAGGTCAGGGCAAAGAGTACTGCCTGCAGTTTACCGGCCCATCCGGTGCGGACGCTGTTGAAGCCGCGCTGAAGCTGGCGAAAAAAGTGACCGGCCGCAGCGGCATTATCAGCTTCTCCGGTGCCTATCACGGCATGACCCACGGCGCGCTGTCCGTGACCGGCAACCTGTCTCCGAAAGAAGCGGTTGACGGCATGATGCCGGAAGTGCAGTTCATGCCTTACCCGCACGAGTACCGCTGCCCGCTGGGTATCGGCGGTGAAGCAGGCGTGAAAGCCCTGACCTACTACTTCGAAAACCTGATCAACGACGTTGAGAGCGGCGTGCGTAAACCTGCTGCCGTGATCCTGGAAGCAGTCCAGGGCGAAGGCGGCGTGAACCCGGCACCGGTTGAGTGGCTGCAGCGCATCCGTAAAGTGACCGAAGAGCACGGCATCCTGCTGATCCTCGACGAAGTGCAGGCTGGCTTTGCCCGTACCGGTAAATTCTTCGCCTTCGAACACGCGGGTATCCAGCCAGACATCGTGGTGATGTCCAAAGCTGTCGGTGGCGGTCTGCCGCTGGCCGTTCTCGGTATCAAAAAGCAGTTCGATGCCTGGTCTCCGGGTCACCATACCGGTACTTTCCGTGGCAACCAGCTGGCGATGGCGACCGGCCTCACCACCCTGCAGATCCTCAAAGAGCAGAACATTGCCGATAAAGTTGCCGCCCAGGGCGAGTGGCTGAAGGCGAAGCTGGTTGAGCTGCAGAAACGCTATCCGGTTATTGGTCACGTGCGCGGTCTGGGCATGATGATTGGTATCGAGATTGTTAAACCGCACGAAGCTGCCGACCATATGGGCTGCTTCCCGGGCGACGGCGAGCTGTCCGCGCTGATCCAGAAGAAATGCTTCGAAGCCGGTCTGATTCTGGAGCGTGGCGGCCGTAACGGTAACGTTGTGCGTCTGCTGCCTTCCCTGCTGATCAGCGATCAGGAGCTGAACGTGTTCCTGGACAAATTTGAGCAGGCGCTGCTTGCTGCGGGCGTTCGCCCAGTCTAACCGGAGACAATGGATACAATGTCAGATTTAAACCCGATTTTGTCGTCGTCGGCGCAAAGCATCGAAGCCTATCAGCAGGCCATCGAGCAGAGCACTCAGGCGGTTATGCAGTGGCTGAAACAGCCGGAAATGTACCAGGGTAAAACGGTCGCCGAGCTGCGCGAGCGCATCAACCTGGAGTTCAGCCCGGAAGGGCTGGGCAACGAGACCGCCATCGAGCGTGCCGTTGAATATTTCCTGAAAGACAGCCTGGCGGTGCATCATCCGCAGTGTGTGGCGCACCTCCACTGCCCAAGCCTGGTGGTAAGCCAGGCGGCGGAAGTGATGATCAACGCCACTAACCAGAGCATGGACTCCTGGGATCAAAGCCCGTCTGCGACCATTATCGAGATAAAACTGATCGAGTGGCTGCGTACTCGTCTGGGTTACCAGCCTGGCGACGCCGGCGTCTTCACCAGCGGCGGCACCCAGAGCAACATGATGGGTCTGATGCTGGCGCGCGATGCTTTCTTCGCGCGTCAGGGCCACTCCGTCCAGCAGGATGGTCTGGTGGGCGATCTGCGTAAGATCCGGGTGCTGTGCTCCGACAGCGCGCACTTCTCCGTGCAGAAGAACATGGCGCTGATGGGCCTCGGCTATCAGTCCGTTATTCAGGTAAAAACTGACGAATGTTCGCGTATGGATCTGACCGATCTGGCGGCGAAAATCGAGCAGTGTAATGCCAACGGCGAACAGATTCTGGCGATCGTTGCCACCGCAGGGACCACCGACGCGGGCGCTATCGATCCGCTGCGTGCCATTGCGGAGCTGGCGGCGAAGCAGAATATCTGGGTTCACGTGGATGCGGCCTGGGGCGGCGCGCTGCTGATGTCTGAGAAGTATCGCGATTACCTCGACGGTATCGAGCTGGTGGATTCCGTAACCCTGGACTTCCACAAGCAGTTCTTCCAGACCATCAGCTGCGGCGCGTTCCTGCTGAAAGAGGCGCGTCACTATGAGCTGATGCGCTATCAGGCGGCGTACCTGAACTCTGAGTTTGACGAAGAGGCTGGCGTACCGAACCTGGTATCCAAATCCCTGCAAACCACCCGTCGCTTTGACGCGCTGAAGCTGTGGATGAGCCTGGAAGCGCTGGGTCAGAAGAAATACGCTGAGATCATCGATCACGGTGTGACCATGGCGCAGCAGGTTGTCGCGTATGTTACCGAACAGCCACAGCTGGAGCTGGTGATGCCGCCGCAGCTGGCGAGCGTGCTGTTCCGCTTCCGTCCTGAACTGAATCTGGACGATGCGGGCATTGCGCTTCTCAACCAGAAAATTGGTGATGCGCTGCTGGAATCGGGGCGTGCCAACGTCGGTGTAACCGAGCATAACGGTATCACCTGTCTGAAGCTGACCCTGCTGAACCCAATCGTGACGCTGGAGGATGTCAAAGTCCTGCTGTCACTGGTGGAACGCACGGCGCACGAGCTGCTGGCGAAGTAAGTTGTTCAACCCGGCAGCGTTCGCTGCCGGGTCTTTATCCCCTCGTTATCCCGCTTTTTTCTTCGCGTTTTCGCTCTGCGCAGCGGAATAGCCATACGCATCGTAACCAAAAGCATAATAGCTGGCCGCCGACTTCACGACGTCGTTCAGGATTGCCCCTTTAATGTTGACCCCCATCTGCTGCAAGCGCCCCTGGCTGACGGCCATCTCCCGGACGCTGGTAACGTTGAACCGTGCCACCAGCAGCGTGGAAGCCGCAATCCGGCCCACCAGCGCGGCATCCGTGACCGCCAGAATAGGCGGGGTATCAACAATCACCATGTCGTACTGCTCGCTGGCCCAGGTCATAAACGCCCGAAAACGGTCATGCATCAGCAGCTCAGATGGGTTAGGTGGATATTGCCCGCAGGTCACTACATCAAACTGGCCGCTGGCGTAAGTCTGAACCGCCTCAGTGAAGGACGCTTTCCCTGACAGGACGTCCGACAGACCGGCGTCGTTACGCAGACCAAAAATATTGTGCACGTAGCCTTTACGCATATCGGCATCGATAAACAGCACTCGCCGATCGACCTGGGTCACCAGCGCCGCGAGCGAGGTGCTGACCAGCGTTTTGCCACAGTCCTGTGAAGGGCCACTGAACATCAGAATGTTATTTTCGGCATCCATCATGGCGAAATGCAGGCTGGTACGTAACCCGCGCACCGCTTCGACAAAATTATCCAGCGGCCTGTCTATCGGTAAAAAGGGCACGTCGCGGGTTTTGTGTCGTTTGCAATAGTGGAAGAAATAGCGGTTCCCCACCCGGGTTTTAGCGTGCAGCCATTTCGAATGGGGCAAAGTGGCATAGACGCTAATCCCTTCTTTTTCCAGCTGTTCCGGAGCGTTGATGCCGTGCCGCAATGCCGATCTTGCCAGCACTCCGCCTGCCGAGACGCAGAAGCCAAACAGGGTCGTGATAATCACGATCAGCGCCTTGCGTGGTTTGATCGGCGCAGGCTGCGTCACCGCCGAATCGATAATGCGCACGTTGCCGATCGCGCTGGAGCGGGAGATGTTGAGCTCCTGCTGCCGGGTAAGAAGCTGAAGGTAAACCGCCCGGCCAGAATCGACGTCACGGCTGAGACGCAGGATCTCCTGCTGTGTGGACGGCATCGTCCCTATCCGTTTATTCAGCCGCTCCCGCTCACTCTCTAACGTCTGGCGTTTTTCACGCAGCGCCCGATAGGTCGGGTGGTCTTTTTTAAAGTGCTGCGACACTTCTGCTTCGCGGAAGGTCAGCTCGTTCAGCTGGTTGTCGACATTGACGATCTGCTCCAGCACGGCTTTGGCCTCCAGCGATAAATCCACCGAATCGCGCTGTTTGCGATAGCTGTTCAGCCGTTCCTCTGCCTGCTCCAGTTCACCGCGCACCTGCGGCATCTGACGCTGGAGAAAGTCCAGGCTTTGTGAGTCCTGTGCAGCCTGTCGGGCAATGTTCTGATGCAGATAGCTCTCAGCAATGTGGTTCAGCGTGCTGGCGATCCGGATGGGATCGGTACCCGTCAGGCTCAACGTCAGCATGCCACTCTCTTTACCCTGCGCCGTGACGCTAAACTGACGGCTCAGGGCATTGATGGCCTCAAGCTGCGTGCGCTGTTGCACCCGGAAACGTGTTCCCGGGGGAGCCGACATTTCACTGACCCGTATCGTCACCCCGGCACGTTGTACCAACGTACCGACCGTCCCCTGGAGGCTCAACCCTGCTCCTTCCAGCAGATATTTTCCGTTGTCTTCGGCGGTGATCGTAAGCGACATCGCTTTGCCCTGCCCGGGAGGCAGCGTCAACCTGTCCAGCCTCAGGATAGCGGGTTGCTGGCCGGTCAGCCTGGCCCAGCCCTCCCCAATCAGGGGAAAACGGATCGGGGTTACCTCATCCCGCAAGCGCAACGCCTCCACGGTTTCACCGAGGTTCATGCGGGATTTCAGTAGCGGAATTTCGGCGGACGAATCGGATGATAAGGTGGGCGAAAGTTGGTTTAACGATTTAAGCAGGCTGTTCTGCTGCTTATCTTCAATTTGCACCATCGCATCAGCGATATATAACGGTGAGGCAAATAACGCATACAACACCCCACATAACGTAAAAAGTAGCGTACAGCTAAAAATACATACGCGATGATCGATTAACTCTCCCAGAAGACGCGCCAGATCCAGCTCATGATTATCCACTGAATAACCCTGTGCATTTACGCTTTTCGACGACATGTACATAATCCCTTAACTGTAAGTCGGTTGGCCCATTCCTGACTCGCTTCGCCAAGCAGGCGAAAAACATATTCAAACGCTTCCATGCTTTTACCGTACGGATCGGGAATGTCCTGCTCCCTTAGCCATTGCCCAAACAGTAAGGCTTTGCCGCGCACCTCCGGTGCAATGAGCGAGATCCGATTAATCTGTGCTGACTCCATGGCAAGGATGAGATCGTATTCCCGCATCATTGCCGCCGTCAGCGGGCGTGCAACGTGATCCGCCAGCGATACGCCATACATGGCTGCAATTTTCTGCGCATGGGCATCTGCCGGGCGTCCGGCGAGGCCGCAGATGCCCGCCGAGGCGATGGTAAAGGTGGGTAGCTTCTGCTGTAAAAGCCGCTCACCAATGGGTGAGCGGCAAATATTTCCTGTGCAAACGACCAGAATGGATTGAATCATTATTCGGGCCACGACTTAATAAAGCGCACGGTTTCCGTCAGATCGTGCACGCCGCTGATGGTCGGAACCAGCTGTGCCACCACCCGATTCCAGCGCGAGACTGGCGCCGTGGTCACGTAAACAATATCGTAGGGCTGGAGCTGAAATTCCGTGCCGAGCACCATGGCAGACGCGTCGCGGGCGTTCAGCTGCCAGATACGCGCAATTTTGCCGTCACGGCTTTTACCGGAGGTGGAGCGGATCACGAAGATGCCGGATGCATCAGCCATGTCCTGATTCAGACCGCCGGCGCTGGCTAACGCTTCTGCCAGCGTCATGCCGCTGCGATCCATCTTGAGGGTACTCTGTTTTACCACCTCGCCCATAACAAAGACTTTCAGGGCGTCGTTGCGCGGGATAAACAGAATGTCGCCCGGCCAGAGCAGCCTGTTTTGTGTCAGATCGCCGTGCTGCATCAGGGCATACAGCGAAATCCGCGTATCTTTGCCATCATGGGTCAGCACCACGTTGCGCCAGTCTGCATCTGGCGAAAGACCACCCGCCGCGTTAATGGCATCCATAATGGTCAGCGGAATATTGGTAATCGGCTGTTGTCCCGATTTCACCACTTCGCCGGTTACATACGCTTTTTGCGACCGGAACGCCGCAATAGTGACATCGACCTGCGGGCTTTCAATCACCCTGTCCAGCCGGGCGGTGATCTCTTTGCGCACCTGGGCCAGAGTTTTACCTGCAACATGGAGTTTACCGACATAGGGATAGAAGAGCGTACCGTCCGCGCCCACCCAGTTACCGGTGTCGCTGGCGCTGCGGTACTGACCTGCTGGGGTGGTCAGTTCCGGGTGATCCCAGACGGTGATCATCAGCACGTCCCCGGGGCCAATCCGGTATTCCCAGCGCTTTAATTCTTCATCCAGATTCGGATTTGCCTGAGATTTCTCGCGTTCGCCCCGCAGCTGTTCAATGACGGACGGCGTTAACGGCCAGACATCCACTTTTTTATCCAAATCAAGCGGATTGTCGGCAACAGCAACGTTATTTTTTCCAGAAGTATTTATATGTTGGCCGGGCGTAATCGTGCAACCTGCCAATAACAGGGCGACAAAAAACCCCGCTCCGGTGCGGAATGATATGGTCATTAATAAATAATACTCTATGAATTTTGTTAATAGCCCATTAATTTCTGGATAAATTCCAATAATAACCACAGGTACTCAATATTAAAAATACAGAGCAACATCAGAAAGTTAAAATAAAAATAACCTGACAGAAGAAACGCACCAGCCGGGCTGAAAATTGTCTGGTCACTTCTTTAAATTGGAGAAAAACAAAAATAGCATCAATAAATTAAGCCGTATCATAATCATTCCCGAAAAGAAATAACATAGTCCGGATACGACTATATTAGCAGTGGAGGTTTGTTTCGGATTTTATAAAAGAAACCATCGATAATATAACTTTTAAATAATATTATATTCATGGTAAAAATAATTAAATCCGCCCTAACAGGTGAAGGGATGTGTTGATTTGTTACATTTTTTACGCACCCAGCCAGCCGGCAAAACATAAAATAGTGTATCTGTTGCTCGGTCACGAAACAGCAGACCAAGAGTGATGGCCATGGTTAATCTGGAGAAAAAATGACGAAAGGTAAAATTCTACTTCTGGGCGTACTGATGTCACTGGCGAGCGCGGCCTTTGCTGCACCACAAGCCGCAGCGGCACCCTCTGGCATCCAGGCCTATGAGGAACAGGAGTTTGTAGCCGATTTTACGAAATTCAAGATTGGTGATTTCGCACCGGCGCAGTATCTGACACCTGAGTACACCATCAAGCAATTTAAACTGCGCAACCTGCCTGAACCGCAGGCTGGCACGCACTGGACCTATATGGGTGAGAACTACGTGCTGGTCGGCGACACCGACGGCAAGATCTACAAAGCGTATAACGGCGATATCTTCTACCACCGTTAATCGCTTATTGTGCCGGGTAGCGTTGCGCTTACCCGGCCTACCCTACCTTCAGGCCCGCGCAAGCGAAGCGCCGCCGGGCACGTGTTACACCGCGCGGAACGCGATGTCGGCCGGGATCACTTCCCCCTGCCAGTAAAGCTGTGCCGCGACGCGATCCGCCAGCTGGCGGTACATCTCAGCAAACTCACTTTCAGGACGGTTAACCACGGTCGGCTTACCGCTGTCGAGATCTTCACGCAGCGTAATGTGCAGAGGCATCTGGCCCAGCAGCTGGGTGTGATATTGCGCCGCCAGCTTCTCCGCCCCGCCTGCGCCAAAGATCGCCTCGTGATGACCACAGTTGCTGCAGATGTGCATGCTCATGTTTTCGACCACGCCCAGCACCGGCACCTCAACCTTCTCGAACATCACGATGCCTTTTTTGGCGTCGATCAGTGCGATGTCCTGCGGCGTGGTGACCACTACCGCCCCGGTCACCGGGATGTTCTGCGCCAGCGTCAGCTGAATGTCACCGGTACCCGGCGGCATATCCAGCACCAGATAATCGAGATCCGGCCACATGGTCTCCTGCAACATCTGCATCAGCGCTTTGCTGGCCATCGGCCCGCGCCACACCATGGCGTTGTCATCGGTCACCAGATAACCAATCGAGTTGGTTGCCAGACCGTAAGCCATGATCGGCGCCATATGGGTGCCATCCGGCGAGGTCGGACGCTGATTTTCCGCGCCCAGCATGTTCGGGATCGACGGACCGTAGATATCGGCATCCAGAATACCGACCTTCGCCCCTTCGGCGGCCAGTGCCAGCGCCAGGTTCACGGCGGTGGAGGATTTGCCGACTCCACCCTTGCCGGAGCTGATGGCGATAATATTCTTCACGCCGTTAATGCCCGGGTGGTTTTTCACCCGCTTCAGGGTGGCGATGGCGTGGGACAATTTCCAGTCAATCGCCTTCGCCCCGGTGATGCGCAGCAACTCAGCGCTGGTTTCCTCTTTCAGCGTCTCAAACGCGTGGTTCCAGACGAACGGCATCTGCAGTTCGACATGGAGAGTGTCATCCAGCCACGCCACGTGATGTAACGCTTTCAGCGTGGTGAGATTGTGCTTCAGGGTGGGGTGCTGAAAATTAGCCAGCGTCCCGGCGACCATTGCACGCAAGGCTTCCGGTGATTTGGCCTGGGATTGAGAACTCATCCCGACTCCTTTGTAGTTGTTCTGAAAAAGACATGTAACTACAAAGTTTACCCCAGAGACAGCAATTATTCATTTACGGATTAATGCCCTTATCACTTGGCGTAGTTATTACCTTTCGGGTAACATCAAAAACCCTTTTTACAGATAAAAGAAGTAATACCTACTATGACTCAAGTCGCGAAAAAAATTCTGGTGACGTGCGCTCTGCCGTACGCTAACGGCTCAATCCACCTCGGCCACATGCTGGAGCATATCCAGGCTGATGTCTGGGTCCGTTACCAGCGAATGCGCGGCCATCAGGTAAACTTCATCTGTGCAGACGATGCACACGGCACGCCAATCATGCTGAAAGCACAGCAGCTTGGTATCAGCCCGGAGCAGATGATTGCTGATATGAGTCAGGAGCATCAGACGGACTTTGCTGGCTTCGACATCAGCTACGACAACTATCACTCCACGCACAGCGACGAGAACCGCGAGCTGTCGGAGCTGATCTACACCCGTCTGAAAGAGAACGGTTTTATTAAAAACCGCACCATCTCTCAGCTCTACGATCCGGAAAAAGGCATGTTCCTGCCGGACCGTTTTGTGAAAGGCACCTGCCCGAAATGTAAATCTCCGGATCAGTATGGCGATAACTGCGAAGTGTGCGGCGCGACCTACAGCCCGACCGAGCTGATTGAGCCGAAGTCCGTGGTATCCGGCGCAACCCCTGTGATGCGTGACTCCGAGCACTTCTTCTTCGACCTGCCGTCGTTCAGCGAAATGCTGCAGGCGTGGACCCGCAGCGGTGCGCTGCAGGAGCAGGTGGCGAACAAGATGCAGGAGTGGTTTGAGTCCGGTCTGCAGCAGTGGGATATCTCCCGCGATGCGCCGTACTTCGGCTTTGAAATTCCGAACGCGCCGGGCAAATACTTCTACGTCTGGCTGGATGCGCCTATCGGTTACATGGGCTCCTTCAAGAACCTGTGCGACAAGCGCGGCGACACCACCAGCTTCGACGAATACTGGAAAAAAGATTCCGACGCCGAGCTGTATCACTTCATCGGCAAAGACATTGTCTACTTCCACAGCCTGTTCTGGCCTGCGATGCTGGAAGGCAGCGGCTTCCGCAAGCCAACCAACCTGTTCGTGCACGGCTATGTAACGGTGAACGGCGCGAAGATGTCCAAATCACGCGGCACCTTCATCAAGGCCAGCACCTGGCTGAACCACTTTGACGCCGACAGCCTGCGCTACTACTACGCGGCGAAGCTCTCTTCCCGCATTGACGACATCGACCTGAACCTGGAAGATTTCGTCCAGCGTGTCAACGCCGACATCGTTAACAAAGTGGTGAACCTGGCCTCCCGTAACGCGGGCTTTATCGCCAAACGTTTTGACGGGGTGATGGCGGCTGAACTGGCAGATCCAGCCCTGTACAAAACCTTCACCGACGCGGCTACCGTGATTGGCGAAGCCTGGGAAAGCCGCGAGTTTGGCAAAGCGGTACGTGAGATCATGGCCCTGGCCGATCTGGCTAACCGCTACGTTGACGAGCAGGCCCCGTGGGTTGTGGCGAAACAGGAAGGCCGCGATGCCGACCTGCAGGCAATCTGCTCCATGGGTATCAACCTGTTCCGCGTACTGATGTCTTATCTGAAGCCGGTTCTGCCGCAGCTGGCCGCGCGTACCGAAGCGTTCCTGAATACCGAACTGAGCTGGGACAGCATTAACCAACCGCTGCTCGGCCATAAGCTGAACGCCTTCAAGGCGCTGTACAACCGCATCGAGATGAAGCAGGTTGAAGCTCTGGTTGACGCCTCTAAAGAAGAAGTGAAGGCCGCAGCCGCGCCGGTAACTGGCCCGCTGGCGGACGATCCGATTCAGGAGACCATCAGCTTCGACGATTTCGCTAAAGTCGACCTGCGCGTGGCGCTGATCGAAAACGCTGAGTTTGTGGAAGGCTCTGACAAGCTGCTGCGCCTGACGCTGGATCTGGGCGGCGAGAAGCGCAACGTCTTCTCCGGCATCCGTTCCGCATATCCGGACCCGCAGGTGCTGATCGGTCGTCAGACCGTGATGGTTGCCAACCTGGCCCCGCGTAAAATGCGCTTCGGCATCTCGGAAGGGATGGTGATGGCCGCAGGCCCTGGCGGGAAGGATATCTTCCTGTTAAGCCCTGACGAAGGCGCGAAGCCTGGTCAGCAGGTGAAATAAACGAAAAAGCCGGATTAAAATCCGGCTTTTTTTATGCCTTTTTGCCGGATGGCGGCTTCGCCTTACCCGGCCTACATAACCCGTTGGCCCGTGCAAGCGCAGCGCCGCCGGGCAAAAAAATCACGCTTTCGGGTGATGCACCCGATGGGTCAGCCCGCGCAGGAAGTTACGCAGGAACTGGTCCCCGCACTCGCGGTAATTTTTATGATCCGGCGCGCGCATCATGGCGGTGATTTCCGGCATCGAGACGCGGTATTTCTGCTCGGTCATAATGGCCAGAATATCGTCGGTCTTCAGGGAAAAGGCGATACGCAGCTTTTTCAGCACCGTGTTGTTGTTCACCCGGCGCTCAAGCGCCAGTTCAGGCGCGGACTCATCTTTGCCGCGCTTGTCATAGATAAGACCGTTCAGGAAGCCTGACAGGATAATGTCCGGGCAGCGAACAAAACCGTCCTCATCCTCTTTGGTCATCCAGGTATCGAAACCTGCCGACGTGGATTCCATATCGGAAAGCGCCAGAATGCGCACCATGTCGTTATTGTTTGCTTTCAGGGTGTAGCGCAGGCTACGAAGAATGTCATTGCTAATCATGTGTGCCTTTAACTGTCGATGATGCTATGGCGCGCAGTGTAGCAGTTTTACAGCCCTATCGCCTCCTTCAAACTCTTCAGGTAGCGACGACTGACCGGCACCGTCTGCCCGGCCCGCAGCACCAGCTCGGCCTGACCGTTCTCTTCCAGGCGGATCTCTTTCAGGTGCGCCATGTTCACCAGATACTGGCGATGGCAGCGCAGCAGCGGCGTGCGGCTCTCCAGGGTGCGCAGCGTCAGCTCGGTAAAGCCCTCTTTGCCTTCACCGCTGGTGACAAACACCCCGCTCATCCGGCTGCTGACAAAGGCCACGTCGTCCATCTGCAGCAGATAAATGCGGCTGTGGCCGGTACAGGGGATAAACTTCAGCGGCTGCTGGTGTTCCGCCAGCAGGGACACGTCCTGCACGTTGCGCTCCTGGCGCAGACGATTCAATGTCTTTTCCAGCCGCTGCTCTTCGATGGGTTTCAGCAGATAGTCAAACGCATGCTCTTCAAAGGCTTTGACCGCATATTCGTCAAAGGCGGTGAGAAACACGATGTAGGGGCGATGTTCCGGGTCGAGCATCCCTACCATCTCCAGGCCGCTGATGCGCGGCATCTGAATATCCAGAAACAGCACGTCGGGGCGCAGCTTGTGCACCGCCCCGATGGCTTCGATGGCGTTGGCGCACTCCCCCACAATCTCGATATCGCTCTGCTCCTGCAGCAAAAACCGCAGGTTTTCCCGCGCCAAAGGCTCATCATCGACAATCAGCACGTTCATCATGCGGGTTCCTCCAGAGGCAGTCTTAAGGTTATGCGGGTAAAGCTGTCGGGCTCGCAGGCCACGGTGATGCCGCAGTCCTCACCGAAATGGGCGCGCAGCCGTTTATCCACCAGCCCCATCCCCAGGCCGCCGCCCTCTTTTGCCGAAGTATAAAGCCCGGCGTTGTCTTCAATATCCAGCACCAGATAGCGGTTGAAGCGGCTGGCGGTAATGGCAATTTCTCCGGTGCCCAGCAGCTGCGAGGTGCCGTGCTTGATCGCATTCTCTACGATCGGCTGCAGGGTAAAGGCCGGTAGCTGCTGCCAGGCCAGTTCGTCCGGTACCGAGAGCGTGACATGCAGGCGAGACTGGAACCGGGCCTGTTCAATTTGCAGATAGGCGTTCACATGCTCGATCTCATCGGCAAGGGTGACGATTTCCGACGGCCGTTTCAGGTTCTTGCGGAAAAAGGTCGAGAGAAACTGCACCAGTTGCGTCGCCTGCTCGCTGTCACGGCGGATCACCGCCTTCAGGGTGTTCAGCGCGTTAAACAGAAAATGCGGGTTGACCTGGGCGTGCAGGAGCTTGATCTCCGACTGGGTCAGCAGCGCCTTCTGCCGCTCGTACTGCCCGGCAAGGATCTGCGCTGAGAGCAGCTGGGCGATCCCCTCCCCCAGGGTACGGTTGATGGAGCTGAACAGGCGGTTTTTCGCTTCGTACAGTTTGATGGTGCCCATCACCCGCTGATTTTCACCGCGCAGCGGGATCACCAGCGTCGAACCCAGCTTACACTGCGGGTGCAGCGAGCAGCGGTACGGCACTTCGTTACCGTCGGCGTAGACGACCTCGCCAGTCTCAATGGCGCGAAGCGTATAGGTGGACGAAATGGGCCTGCCGGGAAGATGGTGATCGTCCCCGGTGCCGGTAAAGGCCAGCAGTTTTTCGCGATCGGTAATAGCGACGGCGCTGATATCCAGCTCCTGATGCAGCACCTGGGCCACCTTCATGCTGTTCTCTTCATTGAAGCCCTGGCGCAGGATCCCCTCCGTCGAGGCTGCGACCTTCAGCGCGGTGGCGGAAAAGGCGGAGGTGTACTTTTCAAACATGGCCCGCTTGTCGAGCAGAATGCGCATGAACAGCGCGGCACCCACGGTGTTGGTGACCATCATCGGCGCGGCAATGCTGCTGACCAGATGCAGGGCATCCTCGAACGGACGGGCGATCAGCAAAATGATCAGCATCTGCACCAGCTCGGCAACCAGGGTGACCATCCCCGCGGTGAGCGGGCTAAAGACTTTATCCGGGCGACCGCGCCGGACCATCACGCTGTGGATCAGACCGCCGAGCAGCCCTTCGACGATGGTCGAGATCATACAGCTCAGGGCCGTCATTCCACCCATCGAGTAGCGGTGCAGCCCCCCGGTCAGCCCCACCAACCCGCCGACCACCGGGCCGCCGAGCAGGCCGCCCATCACCGCGCCAATCGCACGGGTGTTGGCGATGGAGTCTTCAATATGCAGGCCCAGATAGGTGCCGAGAATGCAGAAGATGGAGAAGGTGACGTAGCAGAGCAGCTTGTGCGGCAGGCGAACGGTGACCTGCATCAGGGGGATGAACAGGCGTGTTTTACTCATCAGCCACGCGATGACCAGAAACACACACATCTGCTGAAGCAGCAGCAACACCAGATTAAATTCGTACATGCCCACAAACCACAACTCACAACTGTAAAACCGCGTAACATACACCGAAGCGCGTTAACTTTCCTGGCAGCATAAGGATAAAAATGTGTTTTCGTGCCAGGCATCACACCTTTCGCCCAATGTAATCTGAAATTCACATTCACAGGGCAAAAAAAGAGGGATCCTTCCTGGTTCGGCATTCTGCGTCTACAGTTAATCTGGGTATGTGCAAGCCGGGGGATAACATGGCGCTCTACACGATTGGGGAAGTGGCACTCCTGTGTGATATCAATCCTGTAACGTTACGCGCATGGCAACGACGTTACGGATTACTCAAACCACAGCGAACCGACGGCGGACACCGGCTGTTTACCGATGCGGATATCGACCGCATCCGTGAGATCAAGGGCTGGATCGATAACGGCGTTCAGGTCGGTAAGGTTAAAACGCTACTGAGCCCGGAGGGTCAGGAGGAGCAGGACATCTGGCGCGAACAGCAGGAGGTGCTGCTGCGTTACCTGCAGTCCGGTCATCTGCATCGCCTGCGCGTCTGGCTCAAGGAGCGCGGGAGCGAATACCCTGCGCAAACGTTAATTTCGCACCTGTTTATTCCGTTACGCCGACGTTTACAGTCGCAGCAGCCTACCCTGCAGGCGCTGCTGAGTGCACTCGATGGGGTGCTGATCAACTACATCTGCATCTGTCTGGCCACCGCGCGAAAGAAGAACAGCAAGGATGCGCTGGTTGTTGGCTGGAACGTGCAGGATACTACCCGCCTTTGGCTGGAGGCGTGGATTGCCGCGCAGGATGGCTGGCGCGTCGACGTGCTGGCGCACTCGCTGGTGCAGCTGCGCCCGGAGCTGTTTGATGGACAGACGCTGCTGGTCTGGTGCGGCGAGTCACCGACGGCGGCGCAGGAGCAGCAGCTTACCCAGTGGCAGGCGCATGGCTATCCCGTGTTCCCGTTAAAAGGCAATTAATGGTTCATTAACAGCCGTGCTTCACCGTATAATCGCTCTGTTAACATCAGGAGCACATTATGAAGGCAACCAAAGTCGCGGTTATCACCCTGTTCTTTCTCATGGCCGTTAGCGGTATTGGGGGCGTGATGCTGGCCGGATATTCGTTTATTGTCCGTGGCGGTGTCGGCTGAGGCTCCGCGCCAGCCGCTCAAACGCGCGATCCACCACAATCGCCGCCAGCGCCACCAGCAGCGCACCCTGGATAATATAGGCCGTATTAAAACCGCTTAAGCCGATGATGATCGGCGTCCCCAGCGTGTTGGCGCCTACCGTCGAGGCAATGGCCGCCGTCCCGATATTAATGATTACCGAGGTGCGGATCCCGGCCAGCATGACCGGCGCGGCAAGCGGCAGCTCAACGTTACGCAGCCGCTGCCAGCCGCTCATCCCCATCCCCTCTGCCACGCTGATGGCCGCTGCGGGCACTGACGCCAGCCCCGCCAGCGTCGCCTGCAAAATCGGCAACACTCCGTAGAGGATCAGCGCGATAATCGCGGGCTGTTGTCCAAACCCCATCACCGGCACCGCAATCGCCAGCACCGCCACCGGCGGAAAGGTCTGCCCGACCGCGGCGATTGTCTCCACCAGCGGGCGAAACTCGCGGCCAGCCGGACGCGTGACGGCAATCCCGGCCCCGGCACCCAGCACGATCGCTATCAGGCTCGATATTCCCACCAGCCAGAAATGGGACAGAGTCAGGCTAACGAAACTCTCCTGCTGATAGACCGGGCGCGGCAGTTCGGGAAACAGCGCGCTGAACAGCGGCGCGCTGTAGGGCATCACCAGCAGCAGCGCCACGAACAACAATACCAGCCACAGGAGCGGATCGCGTAATCGCCTCATGACGCCTCCCGGGCCAGCAGATCGCGAAACCAGAGCGTGCCGCAGGGCCTGCCCTGGTCGTCCACCACCGGCAGGCTTTCACAGCCGCTGCTGACAAAGGCCGAGAGCGCATCCCGCAGGCTCATGGACGCCCGCAACGGGGTTTCCTCGCCCGGTGCGATTTCCCGGCGCATCGATTCACCCACCGTGCGCAGCGACAGCAGGCGCACGCCCAGCTCGCTGCGGCCAAAAAACTCGCGCACGAACCCATTTGCGGGCTGGGTCAGCAGGGTCAGCGGTGTTCCCTGCTGCACCACCCTGCCGTGATCCATCAGCACCAACTGGTCCGCCAGCCGCAGGGCCTCGTCGATATCGTGGGTGACCAGAATAATGGTACGGCCCAGGATGCGGTGGATGCGGGTCATCTCCAGCTGCAACGCGCTGCGGGTCACCGGATCGAGGGCGCCAAAGGGTTCATCCATCAGCAGCACCTCCGGGTTAGCGGCCAGGGCGCGAGCCACCCCCACCCGCTGCTGCTGTCCGCCGGAGAGCTGATACGGGTAGCGTTCGCGCAGCGCCGGCTCCAGCCCGAGTAGCGCCATCAGCTCATCCACCCGATCGTTGATTTTTTGCCGGGACCATTTTTGCAGCTGCGGCACGGTGGCGATATTGCGCGCCACCGTCCAGTGCGGAAACAGTCCTATGGACTGAATGGCATAGCCCATCCGCCGACGCAGTTCCAGCACCGGCAGGCTGCGGATCTCCTGCCCGGCAAAGCGGATCAGGCCGCTGTCGTGCTCTACCAGCCGGTTGATCATCTTCAGGGTGGTCGATTTGCCCGACCCCGAGGTGCCTATCAGCACCGAAAAAGCCCCCTCGGCAAAGGTCAGGTTCAGATCGCTGACCGCGGGCTCCCCGGCAAAGGTTTTGTTTACATCATGAAATTCAATCATCGGTTCTCCTTCGCAGCAGGGCGATCCACAGGGCAAAGAGCGCATCCACTACCACTGCCAGCACGATGGTCGGGATCACGCCCAGCAGCACCAGATCCAGCGCGCTGCTCAGCAGCCCCTGGAACACCAGCGCGCCAAAGCCCCCGGCACCGATTAATGCCGCAATGACCGCCATCCCTACCGTCTGTACCGCCACCACCCGCAGGCCGCGCAGCAGCACCGGTAGCGCCAGCGGGAGCTGGATCTGCCAGAAGCGCTGCCGGGTATTCATCCCCATCGCATCGGCGCTCTCCAGCACCTCGGTGGGTACCTGGCTCAGCCCTGCCACTACCCCGCGCGCCAGCGGCAGCAAGGCATAGAGCACCAGCGCGATCAGCGCCGGAGTCATGCCGGTCCCGGCAATCCCCAGCGACGACAGCCATGGCCAGGCGCGGGTCAGCCCGGCGAGCGGGGCAATCAGCAGGCCGAACAGCGCCACGGAAGGCACGGTCTGAATGACGTTCAATACCGCAAACACCGCCCCCTGCGTCGGCGGGCGACGATAACAGAGGATCCCCAGCGGCACGCCGATCAGCAGCGCCGGAACCAGGGTACCTACCAGCAGGGTCAGATGTTGCGCGAGGGCCGCGTTAAAGACATCCTGGCGGTTGGCATACTCTTTCAACAGGGAGAGGCTGTTGAGCTCGCCGCTGAATAACAGCAGCAGCGGCAGGATCCAGATTTGCACCTGTAGCAGCCAGCGCCAGAGCGGCTGCGGGCTGAGACGACGGATGGCATCGCTGCAGGCCAGCAGGCAGAGCGCCAGCCACAACCACAGGCCGCTGCCCACCGCAGTGCGCGCCAGCGGACTTTCGCTGCTGGCGAGGTGGGATGCCGCCAGCCCGGCGCTCCAGACCAGCGCGGCGAACAGCAGTTCGCACGCCACCAGCGTCGCCGCCAGCGCCCAGCGTCCGCGGGCAACGGTTAACCCAATCAACAGGCACAGCGGTAACAGCAGCAGCGCAGGAGAAAACGACCACACCTGCCAGAGGGCGCGCCCCTCCCCGGACACCAGCCGGTTAGGGGCGAAATTGACGAAAGGTAACGCGCCCGCTGCCAGGGCAATCATCGTCAGCAGCAGCAGGACGCGGTTATGGCATCTTATCGGCACAGCGCTATCCCGGGGCTACTTCACCAGCCCCTTTTGCTTCAGGTAATCTGCCGCCACTTTTTTGGCATCCAGCCCCTCCACCGCAATGCTGGCATTCAGCTGTTGCAGGGTTTTCTCATCCAGACTTGCAAATACCGGCTTCAGCCACGCGTCCAGCTCCGGGTAAGCCTTCAGCACCGCTTCGCGCACGACCGGCGTCGGCGCATAGATCGGCTGAACGCCTTTTGGATCGGTGAGGGTTTGCAGACCCAGCGCCGCTACCGGGCCGTCGGTGCCATAGGCCATCGCGGCATTCACGCCCGAGGTTTGCTGGGCTGCTGCTTTGATGGTGACCGCGGTATCGCCGCCGGCCAGCGACAGCAGCTGGCTTTGGTCAAGCTTGAAGTCGTAGGCTTTTTCAAAGGCCGGAAGCGCGTCCGGGCGCTCAATAAACTCCGCCGAGGCGGCCAGTTTGAAATCGCCCTTCTCTTTCAGGTAGCGGCTGAGATCGTCGAGGGAGGTGAGTTTACCTTTCTCCGCCACGTCCTTACGTACCGCGATGGTCCAGGTGTTGTTGGCCGGCGCCGGGGTAAGCCATATCAGCTTGTTCTGCTCGGCGTCGAGCTTTTTGACTTTCTCATATCCGTTCTTTGCATTTTTCCACGCCGGGTCATTTTCATCTTTAAAGAAGAAGGCCCCGTTGCCGGTGTATTCCGGGTAGATATCCAGCTCGCCGGAGGTGATAGCCCCGCGGACCACCGGGGTGGTGCCCAGCTGCACTTTATTAACGGTTTTTACGCCGTGACTCTCCAGCACCTGCAAAATGATGTTGCCGAGCAGCGCGCCTTCCGTATCAATTTTTGACCCGACCTTTACCGGCTCTGCTGCCTGCAAAGGCAGGCTCAACGCCGCCAGCAGCGCCGTTGAGCCAACAATCCCCTTTAAGATAGTCATCCCACTTTCCTCATTATTTTGCCGCCGTTTTCAGTGGCTTGAGAGAAAAGCGTAGTCGATAAGCGGGGTTTTAGCGCGGTGCGAGGCGTATTAGCGTATTGCCGGGTGGAGATGTACCTTTGGGGCTTACAAAAAAAGCGGTAACCCGGAGGTTACCGCTGTGCTTTTACCTTACTGCCGGACGTTATTTACAGCAGCTCGAACTCGCCCTCGTTCACCCGGGCAGAGTCGACGCCGATAAAGACGTTGAACTTGCCTGGCTCGGCAGCGTATTTCATCTGCTGATTCCAGAACTTGAGCGCATCCACGTCAATCGGGAAGCTGACGGTTTTGGTTTCGCCGGGTTTCAGGTGCACCTTCTCGAAGCCACGCAGCTGTTTCACCGGACGGCTCATGGAGGCGGTGACATCCTGGACGTACATCTGGATCACCGTATCCCCTTCGCGTTTGCCGCTGTTGGTCACTTCGACGCTGGCGGTGACGTTACCGTCCGCTTTCATCGTCGGAGCCGACATTTTCACGTCGGAAACGGTGAAGGTGGTGTAGCTCAGGCCATAGCCAAACGGATAGAGCGGGCCATTCGCTTCGTCGAAATAGCGCGAGGTGTACTTGTTCGGTTTATCCGCATTGTACGGACGGCCAGTGTTGAGGTGGCTGTAGTACACCGGGATCTGCCCGACAGAGCGCGGGAAGGACATCGGCAGTTTGCCCGACGGGTTGTAATCGCCAAACAGCACGTCGGCAATGGCGTTACCGCCTTCGGTACCGGCGAACCAGGTCTCCAGAATCGCGTCAGCCTGCTGGTTCTCGTCAACCAGCGCCAGCGGGCGACCGTTCATCAGCACCAGCACCAGTGGTTTGCCGGTGGCTTTCAGTGCGGCAATCAGCGCCTTCTGGCTCTGCGGCAGGGTAATATCGGTGCGGCTGGAGGCCTCATGGGCCATGCCCTGGGCTTCACCCACTACGGCCACTACCACGTCGGACTGCTTCGCGGCGTTAACTGCCTCGTCGATCATCTCCTGCGCCGGGCGCGGATCGACCTTCACCGCCTCTTCATACTGGTTGAGGAAGGTGACGATGTCGTTGTCGCTGGTGACGTTAGCGCCTTTGGCGTAAATCACCTTGCCCTTGTCGCCCAGCGCGTCTTTAATGCCGGTCAACACGGTCACGGACTGATCGGCCACGCCGGCCGCTGACCAGCTGCCCATCACGTCGCGCTTGCTGTCAGCCAGCGGCCCAACCACTGCCACGGTACCGGATTTTGCCAGCGGCAGCGTGTCCAGACGGTTTTTCAACAGCACCAGGCTTTCGCGCGCCACGTCGCGGGCTTCTTTACGATGTAAACGGCTTTCGGCGTTGGTGTCTGCCGGGTCGGACTCTTTTGGCCCCAGGTGGCTGTACGGATCGTTAAACAGCCCCATGTCATACTTCACGTTCAGCACGTGGCGCGTGGCGTCGTCCAGCTCGGCCATAGTGACCTTACCGCTCTTCACCAGACCCGGCAGGTACTTGCTGTAGTACTCGTCGCTCATGCTCATGTTGATGCCGGACTTCAGCGCCACCCGCACCGCGTCTTCCGGGTCAGAGGCCGTGCCGTGCTTGATCAGCTCTTTAATCGCCCCGTGGTCGGAAACGGTGATGCCCTTAAAGCCCCACTGGTCGCGCAGCACGTCTTTCAGCAGCCAGGAATCCGAGGTCGCAGGCGTGCCGTTCAGGGAGTTCAGGGCCACCATCACCGCGCCGCTCCCGGCATCAAGACCGGCTTTGTACGGCGGCATGTAGTCGTTAAACAGGCGCTGCGGGCTCATGTCGACGGTGTTGTACTCCTTCCCGCCCTCCACTGCGCCATAGGCGGCGAAGTGCTTAACGCTGGTCATCACCGAGTAGCGATCGGCCGGGCTTTTGCCCTGCATCGCTTCAACCATGGTTTTACCCAGGGTTGCGGTCAGGTAAGTATCTTCCCCGAAGCCTTCCGAGGCGCGGCCCCAGCGCGGATCGCGGGAGACGTCTACCATTGGCGCCCAGGTCATGTTCAGACCGTCGTCCGCCGCTTCATAGGCTGACACGCGGCCGACGGTTTTCACCGCCTCGAGGTTAAAGGAGGAGGCCAGGCCAAGGCTAATCGGGAAGACGGTACGCTGGCCGTGGACCACGTCATAGGCGAAGAATAACGGGATTTTCAGGTGGCTGAGTTCCATCACCTGATCCTGCATTTTGCGGATGTCCTGACGGGTGACGGTGTTGAAGATCGCCCCCACCTGCCCGTTTTTAATCATCTCGCGAATGGCTTCTTTCGGATTATCCGGCCCGACGCTGATCAGACGCAGCTGGCCGATTTTCTCATCGACCGACATCTTCGTAAGCAGATCGGTGACAAAGGCGTCGCGGGCTTCCGGCGTCAGCGGATGATTGCCAAACAGGTCGTCAGCCAGCGCGGGTTGCAGCGCCAGACTCACAGCTACACCTACAGAACAAAGCCATTTCATCTCGTTTACTCTCTCATCAATAACCGCCGGATAGTCGCGGCCAGACCGTACGAAAAGCGCAGTGTGCCATAAACCCTGTGAACCTTGCAGGGTTTATTCTCTGATTTTTCTGGTGAATACTGGTTCGCTTAAACATTAATCGCGCTATGATTTTGGACGACGTATTCGACTGACCACAAGGGGTGGATGATGTCTTTTGAACAACCGCACAATAACACCGACTTTATTAATGACCTGACGCGACTGGTGGGGCCTGCGCACCTGCTGACCGACGCCGCGAAAACCGCCCGCTACCGCAAGGGCTTTCGCTCCGGACAAGGAGACGCGCTGGCGGTGGTGTTCCCGGGCACCCTGCTGGAGCTGTGGCGGGTGCTCAGCGCCTGCGTGGCGGCGGACAAAATTATTCTGATGCAGGCGGCGAATACCGGCCTGACCGAAGGCTCCACGCCGAACGGCAACGATTACGACCGCGACATTGTGATTATCAGCACCCTGCGCCTCGACAAGCTGCATCTGCTGGACAAGGGCGAGCAGGTGCTGGCCTACCCGGGCACCACGCTCTACTCCCTGGAAAAGGCGCTGAAGCCGCTGGGCCGGGAGCCGCATTCGGTGATTGGTTCATCCTGTATTGGCGCCTCGGTGATCGGCGGGATCTGCAACAACTCCGGCGGCTCGCTGGTACAGCGCGGCCCGGCCTACACTGAAATGTCGCTGTTCGCCCGCATTGATGAGCAGGGCAAGCTGACGTTAGTGAACCATCTGGGTATCGATCTGGGCGTCACGCCGGAGCAGATCCTCAGCAAGCTGGATGACGATCGCGTCAAGGACAGCGATGTGCTGCACGACGGACGCCACGCCCACGACCATGACTACATTACCCGCGTGCGTGAGATCGACGCCGACACCCCGGCGCGCTATAACGCCGACCCGGATCGCCTGTTTGAATCGTCCGGCTGCGCGGGCAAGCTGGCGGTTTTCGCCGTGCGCCTCGACACCTTCCCGGCCGAGAAACGCCAGCAGGTGTTCTACATCGGCACCAACCAGCCTGAAGTGCTGACCACCATCCGCCGCCACATTCTCGGGGAGTTCACCCACCTGCCAGTCGCAGGTGAGTATATGCACCGGGATATCTACGACATTGCCGAACGCTACGGCAAAGATACCTTCCTGATGATCGACAAGCTCGGCACCGACAAGATGCCTTTCTTCTTCACCATGAAGGGACGCACCGATGCGATGCTGGAGAAAGTGTCGCTGTTTAAGCCGCACTTTACCGACCGCTTTATGCAAAAGCTGGGCAACGCCTTCCCGGCGCACCTGCCGCCGCGGATGAAAAGCTGGCGGGATAAGTACGAGCATCACCTGCTGTTGAAGATGGCGGGCGACGGTATTGCCGAAGCGCAGAGCTGGCTGAGCGAATTCTTTAAAAGCGCCGAGGGCGATTTCTTCGCCTGTACGCCTGAAGAGGGCAGCAAGGCCTTTTTACACCGCTTTGCCGCTGCCGGGGCCGCGATCCGCTATCAGGCGGTGCACGCCGACGAGGTGGAGGACATTCTGGCCCTGGACATCGCCCTGCGCCGCAACGACACCGACTGGTTCGAGAAGCTGCCGCCGGAGATCGACAGCCAGCTGGTGCATAAGCTCTATTACGGCCACTTTATGTGTTACGTCTTCCATCAGGATTACATCGTCAAAAAAGGGGTCGATGCCCACGCCCTGAAGGCGCAGATGCTGACGCTGCTACAGGCGCGCGGCGCGCAATATCCGGCGGAACATAATGTCGGTCACATTTACGAAGCCCCGCCCGCATTAAAGCAGTTTTATCGCGCCAACGACCCGACAAACAGCATGAACCCGGGCATTGGCAAAACAACCAAGCATAAAAACTGGGAAGGGGAACCTGAAACAGTGAGTTATGACTGCAAGCTACTGATCAAACCAGTTAGCCAGATTGGGCCCGCTGTTAAGCCCATACAAATCGTACTAGAGTAGCCACGGGTCGCCAGAGAAACTTTTTCTCTGGCTTTTTTTGATGAGGAGCGGACATATTATGTCGGCTGTTGAAACTTTCTCTGAAACTGACGTACAGGTTCGCGATGCTGAGGCGGAGGACGCGCATGCCATTGCTGGCATTTACGCCTGGCACGTCCTTCACGGTCGCGCATCCTTTGAAGAGGTTCCCCCTACCGTAGACGAAATGCGCCAGCGTATGAACGCGGTGACCAGCCAGGGTTTGCCGTGGCTGGTGGCGCTCTATCGGGGGATTGTGGTGGGCTACTGTTATGCCACCCACTATCGCCCCCGCCCCGGGTACCGTTACACCATTGAGGAGTCGATTTACGTCGAGGCCAGCACGCCCGGGCGCGGCTTTGGCAGCGCGCTGCTGAGCGCCCTGATTGCCCGCAGTGAAGAGGGGCCGTGGCGGCAGATGATCGCTATCGTCGGGGACGGGCCCAACAATGCCGGTTCCTTACGCCTGCATAAAAAGCACGGATTCGAAGTGGCGGGACAGCTAAGAAGCGTGGGATACAAGAAAGGTGACTGGCGCGATACGCTGATTTTGCAGCGCCCCCTCAACGACGGTGACTGGACGCTGCCGGAGTAACATGTGGTATGTGCCGGGCGGCGCTGCGCTTACCCGGCCTACACAACCCGTAGGCCCGTGCAAGCAAAGCGCCGCCGGGCGATTACAAACGACTCAATCGTTTTGCGCGGTCGCCATCTGGGCGGCCTTCTGCTTTTTATAGCTCAGGGCCGCGGCCGGTACCGGCTGCACCTTCCCGGTTTCAATCCAGGTACGCAGACGGCTGGCATCGGCAAAGTGGGTATATTTGCCAAAGGCATCCATCACCACCAGCGCCACCGGCTTGCCATTAAAGACCGTACGCATCACCAGACAGTGGCCCGCGGCATTGGTAAAGCCGGTTTTGGTCAGCTGGATATTCCAGTTGTCGCGGTAGACCAGATGGTTGGTATTACGAAACGGCAGGGTATACGCCGGGTTCGAGAAGGTTGCCATCTCTTCGCGGGTGGTGCTGAGCTGACCGAGCAGCGGATACTGTTTGGTGGCAATCAGCAGTCTCGTCAGATCCTGCGCCGTCGAGACGTTATGAATCGACAGGCCGGTTGGCTCCACAAAGTGCGTCTGCACCATCCCCAGCGCCTTCGCCTTCGCATTCATCGCCCGGATAAACGCGTCATAGCCGCCCGGATAGTGGTGCGCGAGGCTTGCCGCGGCGCGGTTTTCTGAGGACATCAGCGCCAGCAGCAGCATATTTTTGCGGCTGATTTCACTGTTCAGACGCACGCGGGAGTAGATCCCTTTCATCTCCGGCGTATGGCTGATATCGACGCGCAGTTTTTCATCCAGCGGCAGTCGGGCATCCAGCACCACCATCGCGGTCATTAATTTGGTAATCGAAGCGATCGGGCGCACCAGATTCGGGTGGCTGGAATAGATCACTTTGTTGGTATTCAGATCGACGATCATAGCGCTACCGGAGGCAATCTCCGGCTGTGCCGCCGTAGCCACAGCGGCAGGTTTGGCGATCGCCGGGGTCGCCACTGGCACAGCCAGCAACAGCGCAAGACTCAGTAAAGAAACGCGGAATTTCAGCATGGTGAGATTTCTGATAATTATTCATGCACGTAATAACGTACACCGCCCGGGTCATGGCGCGAACGCGGGCTGGCTAAGGCATCATAGCCGTCCGGATGCCTTGCTACCAGTAGTTAATCGTGAACAGATGCTGCATTGCTGGCAATTACGCCAGCAATGCAGTGACGTCAGAAGAGACGGTATCCATAACCCCAAAGAATAACCGTCAGCGCCAGCAGCACTTCCAGCAACAGCACGCCGATGGCGAGCGTCGAGCCGGAGAAGCTTCGGCCCTCTTCTTTGTTGATACTCAGGAAGGTAGGAATACCGATATAGAGCAGATAGCCGGTATAAAAGAGTGCCAGCGTCCCCACCAGCGCGCACAGCCAGACTATCGGATAAAGCGCCACAATCCCGCTCAGAAACAGCGGCGTCGCCACGTAACCGGCGAACACCATGCAGTGCGTCAGCGAAGGCCGCTGCGGATACCGGCGCGCCATCCAGTAAATCACCCGGCCCATCACCGCCACACCTGCCAGCATCAAGGCATAAAACACGACCGCCAGCGCCAGGCCGGTCATCCACGAGAGTTTTACGATGTTGCCGTCGTCAAAATCCCAGCCAATTTGCGTGGTACCAATAAACGCGCAAATCACCGGCACGGCGGCCATCAGCAACACGTGGTGGGTATAGTGATGACTGACCGTTTCGTTTTCGCCTCTGATCACATGCATTTCACGATCGGGATGGGAAAAGAGTCCCCAGACATGGTTCATAACGCCCCCTTGTTGTCGGCCCGCTAGCGATAACTCAAGTATAATGCAGGCCTGAGATTATTTTTTGTACAGTACAAAAATGCCGCTGAACGTTCGGGGTTCTGGTATGTTAAACAGGGTTTTACAGGAGGGAGTCTCTGATGCCGGAGTACATTTTTTTCCAAAAAGGCACCAAAATCATTGCACTTGATAAGTCCGACGTGCAGGGGGCGTCGCTGTTGTGCGAACAGGGTTATAAAAAGCAGTTTGAAGAGATTATTGCCCCGGACAGCCAGCGCGCGCTGGCCCGTTTGGCCGATATCAAAAAAGAAGAAGAGATTGCCCCTCTTGCCTGGGCGACAGGGGCTGTGTTTACGGTACTGATCGTCCCCGTTCTGGGGCTTATCGGCTATCTGTTTTTGAAATAGTGTATCCTGCGCTACGCTTAACCTATGGATATCAATACTCTCATTGCACAGTATGGCTATGCCGCGTTGGTCATTGGCAGCATAGCGGAAGGCGAAACCATCACCCTGCTGGGCGGCGTGGCGGCGCATCAGGGATTATTACGTTTTCCGCTGGTGGTGGCCGCCGTGGCGCTGGGCGGGATGATCGGTGACCAGCTGCTATACCTGGTTGGGGTGCGGTTTGGTCCGACGATCCTGCGCCGTTTTTCCCGCCATCAGAAGAAAATCGACCGCGCCCAACAGCTGATCCAGCGTCACCCTTACCTGTTTGTCATTGGCACCCGCTTTATGTACGGTTTCCGTATCATTGGCCCGCTGCTGATCGGCGCCAGTCGCCTGCCGCCGAAAATTTTCCTGCCGCTGAACATTGTTGGCGCTATCGCCTGGGCGTTGATCTTCACCACCTTAGGCTACGTCGGTGGTGAAGTGCTGGAGCCGTGGCTGCATTCGCTCAACCAGCACCTGCGCCACTGGATCTGGCTGATCCTGGTGCTGGTGCTGGTCGTCGCGATACGCTGGTGGCTCAAACGCCGGGATCGCAGCTAACTTACTCCGCCGGCTTAAACTGCGGATTGCCCAGCATAAAACCGCCATCGACGATAAAGGATTGTCCGGTGGCGTAGCTGGCGTCGCTGTCGCACAGCCAGGCCACCAGGCTGGCGATCTCTTTGGTGTGCCCGGGCCTTGCCAGCGGGATATTCGGCATGGATCCCGGCTCCACTTCGCTGTCATCCATGTCGTTCATTGGCGTAGCGATGGCCCCGGGTGCGACGGCGTTGACCAGAATATTGTGATGCACCAGCTCCATCGCCATCGACTTGGTCAGGCCGCCGAGGGCATGCTTGGCCGAAGTGTAAGCGCTGGCATCCGGCAGCGGGGTATGCTCATGTACCGAGGTGATGTTGACGATCCGTCCCCCCTCGCCCTGCTTAACCATCTGCCGGGCGGCAATCTGCGAGCAGAGAAAAGCGCCATCCACATCGACGCTAAAAATGGATCGCCACTGGTCGTACTCCATCTCCAGAAACGACGCTTTGACCATCGCCCCGGCGTTATTGACCAGCACGTCGATACGTCCGAAGCGCTCAATTAACCTCTCGATCGCCTTAGCCCCGTCCGGCAGCTGGCTGAGATCCAGCTGGATGGCCTCTGCCCGCTGCCCCCGCGCCTCGATCTCACGACAGGTTTTCATCGCCCCTTCTTCATCCGAATGCCAGGTTACGCCGATATCAAACCCACGCTCCGCCAGCATCAGCGCCGTGGTTTTGCCGATCCCCGAATCCGATGCCGTCACAATAGCCACACGATTGGTTGAACCCATACTCACCTCCTGAAACCACAAAGAGGTAAGTATAGATAATTCTCGTTTTCTACCCCTGCTGATAGCCGCCACCCAGCGCCGAGGTGAGTTGCAGGGTGGCATCGATATACTGCCCCTGCAGCGTGAGTCCGGCGAGGTGTTCCTGCAGGGCGGGTATTCTGGCCTCGCTGACGCGGGTACCGGCGATAATCCCCGCTCTGTAACGCGCCTGCGCCAGAGCTACCACCCGCGCGGCATCGGCCTCAACGCTCTGCTGATGCTGGTTTTTCGCCATTAGCGTTTCGACTTCACTTGCGGTCCGGGTCACCTGATTCACCGCCTCCACCACCGCTTTGTTGTAGTTCGCTATCGACAGATTGCTCTGCGCCTGGGCAATATCGAGGTTGGCATTCAGGCGTCCGCTGTCAAAAATCGGCAGGGTCAGGCCGGCGGTGACGCCCATCTGCTGCGCCGAGGAGCGGAACAGATCGCTTAAGTGCAGCGCATCCTGTTGCAGAAACGCCATCAGATTCACATCGGGATAGAACGCTGCTTTCGCCGCATCGACCTCATGCAGAGACGCTTCGATGTACCAGTGGGCTTCCTGCAGATCGGGGCGTCGGGCCAGCAGTTCGTAGCCCAGCGAGGCAGGCAACTTCGTCTCGACGGCGGGTAAGGCCTGCGGGGTGAGGGTTATCGCCGGGGTATTAGTGAGGGCTTCCAGGCGCGCGGCAATGGCTTTCATATTGCCGCTCACCTCCGCCAGCCGCTCCTCGGTTTTACTGGCATTGATGTCGGTTTCGACCCCTTCCACGGAGGAGGTGATCCCATGCTGGTACAGCTCCCGGTCGGTACGAATAATATTCCCCTGCTCCTGCTTGATGGCGGTTAATACCTTCCCGACCGCAGCCTGAGTCTGCCACTCCCAGTAGAGACGCGCGACGCTGGTGGCGAGCAGCTGGCGGGTCTGTTGCAGCTCCGCCTGTTGCGCGTTGACCTTGCCGATGCGGGCCTCAACCTGGGCGCGGTTTTTGCCCCATAAATCCAGATCCCAGCCAGCGGTTAAGCCAAAGGTGCCGTTGGTATACCAGGGGCCGGTGGTACCGGCCGCCGGATCGGTAATCGCAAAGGGGCCCATCAGCCCTTCTGCGGACATTTTTTGCCGCTCGGCATCGGCAGAGAAATCCACCTCCGGGCCGTCGGCGGCCATCGCCATTTTGGCCTGGGCTTCGGCAAGGGCAATGCGCTGACGGGCAATTTGCATATCCGGCGCGTCGGCCTGCGCTTTGACGATCAGGGCAGTCAGCTGCGGATCGTGAAACGCTTCCCACCATGCATTTTTTGGCCACTGACCGGCCGCCAGCCCGGACTCTATTTTCGCGACGGGGAGCTGTGGATTAAGCGATGTCGCCGTATCGTGTTGAGGGGCGCAGGCAACCAGAAAAAGAGAAAGAGGCAGGCAGAAACAGTAAAAACGTGAAGGTTTCATCAGGTTATTCACATAAAAAAGAAGGGGGCAAAATACGCCCTCTGCGCTTCATTTTTTTAGGAATCGGTGGCAATCCACAATTTGTCATACCTTTACATATTCAGAAAAGGCGCCCGATATGCCGCCGGGCGCCCCTGCGGTCATCAGGCTTTCAGCGAAGCGCCCTTCGTCGCAATCACTTCCTGATACCAGTAAAAACTCTTCTTACGGCTGCGCGCCAGCGTGCCTGCGCCGCTGTCATCACGATCGACATAGATAAAACCGTAGCGCTTGGAGAGCTCTGCTTTGGAGGCGCTCACCAGATCGATCGGGCCCCAGCTGGTGTAGCCCATCACCTCCACACCGTCCTCAATCGCCTCGCGCACCTGCACCAGATGGTCGTTGAGGTAGCTGATGCGGTAATCATCCTGCACCACACCGTCGGCGTCCGGCTTGTCCTTTGCTCCCAGGCCGTTCTCCACAATAAACAGCGGTTTCTGATAGCGATCCCAGAGCACGTTCAGCAGGGTGCGCAGGCCAACCGGGTCGATCTGCCAGCCCCATTCAGAGCTTGCCAGATGCGGGTTAGGCACCATGCTCAGGATGTTGCCGCGCGCCTGCTGGTTCAGCTCTTCATCGGTGGTGACACAGCCGGTCATGTAGTAGCTGAAGGAGATAAAGTCGATGGTCGATTTCAGCGCCTCGCGATCGGCGTCGGTAATTTCAAGCGTAATGCCGTTATCGCGGAAGAAGCGCAGCATATAGCCCGGGTACGCCCCGCGGCACTGCACATCGCCGAAGAACTGCCACGCGCGGTTTTCCTGCAGGGCTTCCAGCACGTCGTCCGGCTTGCAGGTCAGCGGATAGACCAGGCCGCCCAGCAGCATATTGCCGATTTTGGCGTCCGGGATCATCGCGTGGCAGGCTTTCACCGCCAGGGCGCTCGCCACCAGCTGATGGTGGATCGCCTGATAGACCTCCGCCTTGCTGCTGGTTTCCGGCAGACCGACGCCGGTCATCGGCGCGTGCAGGGACATGTTGATCTCGTTAAAGGTGAGCCACAGCTTTACCTTGTGCTGATAGCGGGCAAAGACGGTGCGGGCATAGCGCTCGAAGAAACCGATCACCTGACGGCTGCCCCAGCCGCCGTACTGCTTCACCAGCCCCCACGGCATCTCGTAGTGCGAGAGGGTTACCAGCGGGGTGATGTTGTGGGCCGCCAGCTCGTCAAACAGCTTGTCGTAAAAGGCCAGTCCGGCCTCGTTCGGCTCCTGCTCATCGCCGTTCGGGAAGATGCGCGTCCAGGCAATGGAGACGCGCAGGCAGCTGAAGCCCATCTCGGCGAACAGTGTGATGTCCTGCGGATAACGATGATAGAAATCGATCGCCACGTCTTTGATGCCGCTGTCGCCCGCCACGCGCTCCACCACCGGGCCAAATACCCCCTGCGGCTGAACGTCAGAGGTGGACAATCCTTTGCCATCGTCCAGGTAAGCGCCTTCTACCTGATTCGCGGCAACCGCGCCGCCCCATAAGAAATCGTCCGGGAAAGTTTTCATTCGGTTCTCCTGTTATTGATGGCTTACGCAAAGCAACGGCGCGCCGGCCTGGACGGCAGTCGCCGCCACGGTCGCGACATCACGGTAGTCGTCGCTATTGCTGATAATAATCGGGGTCGCCAGATCGTATCCGGCATCGAGAATCGCCTGACGATCGAACTCCAGCAGCAGATCGCCTGGCTGTACTTTGTCACCCACCTTCACGTGGGCGGTAAACGGCTTGCCGTCGAGCTTCACGGTGTCGATCCCGACGTGGATCAGCACTTCGATGCCGCTGTCGCTCAACAGGCCAATGGCATGCTTAGTGGCAAATATCGAGGCCACTTCCCCCGCAAAGGGGGCAATCACTTTGTTATCTGCAGGAACGATAGCCGCGCCCTGACCGAGCAGGCCGCTGGCAAAGGTGGCGTCCGGCACCTGGTCCAGCGCCAGTACCGTGCCGCGCATCGGGGAGAGCACCGTGTCGCCATCGACGTTAGCGACCACCGGGGAAGCGTCGGCCGGGCTGGCAGGCATTCCGGCAATCAGGGTCAGGGCACAGCTCAGCACCAGCGCCACCACCATGCCCGCAATGCCGCCCCACAGCGTGGCGTCCACCCCGCCCGGAGGGATCATCTGCGCGATGGTGAAAATATTGCCGAAGCCAAAGGAGTAAACGTGAGTGTCAAAGAAACCAACAATCGCGCCGCCGACCGCCCCGGCCACGCAGCCGAAGATAAAGGGACGACGCAGCGGCAGGTTCACGCCATAGACCGCCGGTTCGGTGATACCGAAAATCCCGGCCGTTACCGACGAGCCCGCCAGCATCTTCAGCTTTGTGTCACGGGTACGCAGGAACACGCCGAACGCCGCCCCTACCTGCCCCATCACCGCCGGCAGTAACATCGGCAGCATCGAATCGTGACCCAGCACGGCGAGGTTATTGATCATCAGCGGCACCAGCCCCCAGTGCAGACCGAAAATGACGCATATCTGCCATACCGCGCCCATCGCCGCGCCAGCCAGCCAGGGGGCAAGCACGTAGATCCACTGATAGCTGTTCGCCAGCATCTGGCTGAGCCAGGTGGCCACCGGGCCGATAACCAGAAAGGTCAGCGGCACCGTGACGCCGAGACAGATCAGCGGCGTGAAGAAATTTTTCATCGCCGACGGCAGGCGTTTGTTGCCCTGCTTCTCCAGCCAGCAGCTGACCCAGGCGGCAAGGATGATCGGAATGACCGACGAGCTGTAGTTAAACCAGGTCACCGGAATGGCGAGGAAGGCATTGGCCGCCGCGCCCGCCTGCTGACTGGCCTCAAAGGCCTGAATCATGGTCGGATGCACCAGCGCCCCGCCAATCACCATGGTGATAAACGGGTTACCGCCAAACTTTTTACCGGCGGTGTAGCCCAGCACCAGCGGGAAGAAGAAGAACAGCGCGTCACTGGTGGCAAACCAGATTTTGTAGGTGCCGCTGTCGGTGGTCAGCCAGCCGCACACCACCGCCAGCGCCAGCATCCCCTTCAGGATCCCCGAGGCGGCGAGGACGCCGATAAAGGGGGTAAAAATGCCGGAGACAATATCGATAAGCTGGCCGCCGAGGCTGGTTTTTTCGCCTTTATCCTCTGCGGCGGGTACCGCGTCATCAGCCAGCCCCGCCTCCTGACAAACGGCCTGCCAGACGTCATGAACGTGGTTGCCAATCACCACCTGGAACTGGCCGCCGCTTTCGACAACCATGATCACGCCGGGATTGATCTTCAGCCCTTCAGCATCCGCACGTTGAGAATCTTTCAGTTTGAAACGCAGCCGGGTGGCGCAATGAACCAGGCTGACGATGTTCTCTTTGCCGCCAACGTGGCCGAGAATATCCTTCGCCAGTGCTTGATATTCCATCTCTTTTTCCTTCTTCACTGCCCGCAGGCAGGGTTTGACCGAGTCGTAAAAATAAAAAAACCCGAGAACGACGCCCTTTCGGGAGCCGCGCTCAGGTTTTGCCTGCATAGTGCAGTAACAATCCGTTTGTAGCGGGGGCTTAGCGCCCCTCTTTTCTCACGCGCTCAATATGAATGGTGAGAAACATAATCTCTTCGGTGGTCAGCTCGCGCTGATAACTCTTTTGCAGATGCCGGGCAATCTTTTCGGCGCACATCCACGCCTTCGCGTAGTTATCTTTTACCGCCGAGTGCAGCGAGGCGTCGTCATCCGCGACCACGGTGCGGGTCAGCATCCGCTGGGCAAAAAACTTCAGATGGGTGACGAAGCGCTGATAGCTTAGCGACTCCTCGTCATACTCCAGCTGTAAGCTGTATTTCACCAGCTGCAGGATCTCCTGCATCACCCGGGTAACGTGCATGACCTCCGGCATCTCGCTATGCAGCTGGGCGGTGACCAGATGGAGCGCGATAAATCCGGCTTCATCTTCGCCCAACTCCACGCCCAGCCGTTGAGCGATGATGGCCCGCGCCTGCTGGCCCAGCTCAAACTCTTTCGGGTAGAGCCGCTTAATGTCCCACAGCAGCACGTTTTTGATCGCCAGCCCTTTCTTCTGCCGCTCAATCGCAAAGTAGCAGTGGTCGGTTAAGGTGATGTACAAACTCTCCTGCAGTTTCCCCAACCGCTGCGCCGCCAGCCCGATAATGCGGTCGCAGGTGGTCATCACTTCCAGCGGGATCTGGCTGAGTAACTCCCCCAGCCGCTGCACCAGCTCGTCGCTTTGCAGGGCAAATACTTTCTCGATATTCGCTTTCGGGACCACGTCGCCAGGGTGCTTTTGAAAGGCCAGCCCACGGCCCATCACGACCTGTTCGCGCCCCTGTTCATCCAGAACAACCACCACATTATTATTCAGTATTTTGGCGATTTTCATTTCATGCCCCAGAAACAAAAAAACCTGACCTCCGGCAGATGCCAGAAAATCAGGTTTTGCCTGCCGCAGCAGTAACAATCCAGTTAGCGCACTTTACCAGTTTCGTTCGATGCCACAATGCGCCCCGCTAAAAAACGTGACGCAGATCGACGTTGGCCTATTTTGACTGAATAACCCGGGCGATCTCCGCCGAGGTTTGCAGGGTGCGGATCTCCTGAAACAGGCCCAGGGCATCGTCGTACTCTTTCCGCAGGTAGCTCAGCCACTGCTTGATACGCGCCACATGGTACAGACCGGTGTCGCCCTGCTTTTCGAGGCGGGAGTACTTCTTCAGCAGCGTCACCACTTCCGGCCAGGGCATGCGCGGCTCGTTGTATTTGATCACCCGGCTGAGGTTGGGCACGTTGAGCGCTCCGCGCCCGATCATGATGGAATCGCAGCCGGTCTCTTTCATACAGGCCAGCGCGCTCTCGCGATCCCAGATCTCGCCGTTGGCCACCACCGGTATGGTCAGCCGTTGGCGGATCTCGCCGATGGCCTGCCAGTTAATGCGCTCGGCTTTATAGCCGTCCTCTTTGGTGCGGCCATGAACCACCAGCTCGCTGGCACCCGCCTGCTGCACCGCGTCGGCAATTTCAAACTGCCTGTCGCCGCTGTCCCACCCCAGACGCACCTTCACCGTGACCGGCAGATGGGAGGGCACCGCCTCGCGCATCGCTTTCGCGCCGCGGTAGATCAGCTCGGGATCTTTGAGCAGCGTGGCCCCGCCGCCGCTGCCGTTAACCATTTTCGACGGACAGCCGCAGTTCAGATCCACGCCCCAGGAGCCCAGCTCGACGGCGCGGGCGGCGTTTTCCGCCAGCCACTCGGGATATTGTCCCAGCAGCTGTACGCGCACCAGAGTGCCTGAGGGGGTGCGGCTCTGGTGATGCAGCTCCGGGCAGAGTCTGTAAAACGATTTTACCGGCAATAACATATCCACCACCCGCAGGAACTCGGTGATGCAGAGGTCATAGTCGTTAACGTCGGTCAGCAGCTCACGCACCAGCGAATCGAGCACGCCTTCCATCGGTGCCAGTAATACACGCATATCAGTACCCGTAAAAAAAGACGCGCTATAGTAGCCGCTCCCGCGAGAGGTGGGAAGCGTCAGGGAAGATATGCGTGTGGGGTTGCGGTCTTATTCAGGGAGCGTCTCTTCAGGGCGCAGGGTTAGCACCTCAAAACCGTCTGCCGTTACGGCGATAGTGTGTTCCCATTGTGCAGACAGCTTTTTGTCACGGGTCACCACCGTCCAGCCGTCCTTCTTCGTTTTGATCCGGCTGTCGCCCTGATTGATCATCGGTTCGATAGTGAAGACCATCCCCTCCTGCAACACCGGCCCTTCGCCGGGTTTGCCGTAGTGCAGGATCTGCGGCTCTTCGTGCATCTCTTTACCAATGCCGTGCCCGCAGTACTCGCGCACTACGCTGTAGCCCTGGCTTTCAACGTATGACTGAATAGCGTGGCCAATGTCGCCCAGCGTGGCGCCCGGTTTGACGGCCTTAATCCCCTTCCACATCCCCTCGTAGGTCGCTTTCACCAGCCTGCGGGCCAGGGGCGAAACCTCGCCGATAAGATACATTTTACTGGAGTCGGCGATCATGCCCGCGTTTTCGAGGGTGATGTCGACGTTGACGATGGCACCCGATTTGAGATGCTCCGACTCCTTCGGGATACCGTGGCAGACCACGTCGTTGACCGAGGTGTTCAGCACGTAGGGGTAGTCATACTGCCCTTTGCTGGCCGGACGGGACTTAAGCTCCTCGACGATAAACGCCTCGGCGCGATTGTTGATCTCCATGGTTGATACGCCAGGCTTAATAAATTCGTCCAGCATGGTGAACACCGAGGCCAGCAGTTCACCCGCGTGGCGCTGGCGGGCCAGCTCGTCGGCGGTTTTAATGACAATTGATGGCATTGATTACCTCCAGTAAAGGGTAAGGGCCGGATTTGAGCATCATTATCTTTATCTGCCGATCGTATATTGTCAGCGCCGCGTTGTCTCCTGCGGTTTGGGGAATTGCCCAACGTTCCAGAAAGTAATGTCTGGTATGCTCAAAAGTCATGATGTGATCCGTAGCACGTTTCCGGTTTTAATTGTATGATGAATGCGTTCCATTAAGGACTTTCACCATGAAGAAATCACTGATCGTTGTCTGGCAATACCTGCGCGCCTTCATCCTGATTTATGCCTGCCTGTATGCGGGTATTTTTCTCGCCTCCCTGCTGCCGATCACCATTCCCGGCAGCATTATTGGCATGCTGATCCTGTTTGTACTGCTCGCGCTGCAAATCCTTCCGGCAAAATGGGTTAAGCCCGGCTGCTCGGTGCTGATCCGCTATATGGCGCTGCTGTTTGTGCCGATCGGCGTGGGGGTAATGCAATATTACGACCTGCTGAGCGCGCAGTTCGGCCCGATATTTGTCTCCTGCACCATCAGTACGCTGGTGGCGTTTTTAGTGGTGAGCTGGAGCACGCATCTGGTGCACGGGGAACGTAACGTGGTTGGGCAAAAAGGACAGAAAAAATGATGGCCAATATCTGGTGGTCCCTGCCGCTCACCGTGGCGGTATTCTTCGCCGCCCGCAAGCTGGCGGTGCGCCTGAAGTTCCCGCTGCTTAACCCCCTGCTGGTGGCAATGGTAGTGATTATTCCGTTCCTGCTGTTGACCGGCATTCCCTACGCAAAATATTTCCAGGGCAGCAAGGTCCTCAACGACCTGCTGCAACCTGCGGTGGTGGCGCTGGCGTTTCCGCTGTATGAGCAACTGCACCAGATCCGCGCCCGCTGGAAGTCAATCATTACCATCTGCCTGGTGGGCAGCGTGGTGGCGATGATCACCGGCACCTCGGTGGCGTTGCTGATGGGGGCAACCCCGGAAATTGCGGCCTCTATATTACCTAAATCCGTCACCACACCGATCGCGATGGCGGTGGGCGGCAGCCTCGGTGGCATCCCGGCGATCAGCGCCGTGTGCGTGATTTATGTCGGTATTCTCGGGGCGGTATTAGGCCATACGCTGCTGAACGCCATGCGTATTCGCACCAAATCTGCGCGTGGTCTGGCGATGGGGACCGCATCTCACGCCCTCGGCACCGCCCGCTGCGCGGAGCTGGATTATCAGGAAGGGGCGTTCAGCTCCCTGGCGCTGGTGATCTGCGGGATCATGACCTCGCTGATTGCGCCGTTCCTGTTCCCGATTATTCTGGCGGTAATGGGCTAAAATTTGCGACGCGTCGCGCATTTTTCATTTGAGTTTCATAAGTTGCACACATAATGCGATCTGAGTCACATATAAAGCCCCGGCGGCTCCGTACACTACCGATCCATTAACCTTTATGAGGCAACGCCATGCACCCACGTTTTCAATCAGCTTTCGCTCAGCTTGCAGAGAATTTGCAGTCAGCCCTGGCCCCGGTTCTGGCGGATGCACACTTCCCCGCCCTGCTGACGGCTGAACAGGTCACCGCACTGAAACGTGCCACCGATCTGAATGATGACGCGCTGGCCTTTGCGCTTCTGCCGCTGGCGGCGGCCTGCGCCCGCGCCGACCTGTCCCATTTCAACGTGGGTGCCATTGCGCGCGGCGTAAGCGGCACCTGGTACTTCGGCGGCAATATGGAGTTTCTCGGGGCGACCATGCAGCAGACCGTGCATGCCGAACAGAGCGCCATCAGCCACGCCTGGCTGCGCGGCGAAAAATCCCTGCAGGCCATCACCGTGAACTACACGCCGTGCGGCCACTGCCGTCAGTTTATGAACGAACTTAACAGCGGTTTGCAGCTGCGCATCAACCTGCCGGGCCGCGATCCGCATACGCTGGCGGATTACCTGCCGGACGCCTTCGGACCGAAGGATCTGGAGATAAAATCCCTGCTGATGGATGAGCAGGATCATGGCTACGCCGTGAGCGGGGACGAGCTGGCCCAGGCCGCTATCCGCGCCGCCAACCAGTCGCACGCCCCCTACAGCAACTCCCCGAGCGGAGTGGCGCTGGAGTGTCGCGATGGTCGCATCTTCACCGGCAGCTATGCCGAGAACGCCGCCTTTAACCCGACGCTGCCGCCGCTGCAGGGCGCACTCAACCTGCTCAGCCTCAACGGTTACGACTACCCGGATATTCAGCGCGCCATTCTGGCGGAAAAAGCCGATGCTCCACTGATCCAGTGGGATGCCACCGCGGCCACGCTGCGCGCGCTGGGTTGTACCAGCATCGACCGCGTGCTGCTGGCGTAAGCCTCTGATGCGGGCAGCAATGCCCGCATAATTGATGAAAATCCCCCCAATTAAACCGCCGTTTCTTGCGCTTACCAGACGGGTAAAGTAGCCTGAGTGAAATTTCACCTTTGGTAAGAGTCATCTGTATGTTAAAGCGCGTGTTTTACAGCCTGGTTGCCCTGATCGCCATCGTGCTGTTGACTGCGCTGGGCCTCGACCGCTGGATGAGCTGGAAAACAGCCCCCTATATCTTTGATGACCTTCAGGATCTGCCCTACCGCCAGGTTGGCGTGGTGCTTGGCACCGCCAAGTATTACCGCACCGGGGTGATCAACCAGTATTACCGCTACCGCATTCAGGGTGCGCTCAACGCCTACAACAGCGGCAAGGTCAACTACCTGCTGCTGAGTGGCGACAACGCTCTGCAGAGCTACAATGAGCCGGTCACCATGCGTAAAGACTTGATTGCCGCAGGCGTGGACCCGGCGGATATCGTGCTCGACTACGCCGGTTTCAGGACCCTCGATTCCATTGTCCGCACCCGTAAGGTGTTTGATACCAACGATTTCATCATCATCACCCAGCGCTTCCACTGCGAGCGCGCGCTGTTTATTGCCCTGCATATGGGCATTCAGGCGCAGTGCTATGCCGTCCCGTCACCAAAAGACATGCTCACCGTGCGGGTGCGTGAATTTGGTGCCCGTCTGGGGGCGCTGGCCGATCTCTATGTCTTCAAACGCGAACCGCGCTTCTTAGGCCCGCTGGTGCCGATCCCGGCGATGCTGGAAGTACCGGAAGATGCCCAGGGTTATCCGGCAGTGACGCCGGAGCAGCTGCTGGAGATGCAGAAGAAGAAATAAACCTCGCCGGGTGGCAGCTTCGCCTTACCCGGCCTACAAAACCCCGCAATACCGTAGGCCCGGCAAGCGCAGCGCCGCCGGGCATCAGCCGCACCGCTGCCATATCGCCGGGTGGTGGCTTCGCCTTACCCGGCCTATAAAACCCCGCAATACCGTAGGCCCGTGCAAGCGCAGCGCCGCCGGGCATCAGCCGCACCTCTGCCACATCGCCGGGTGGCGGCTTCGCCTTACCCGGCCTACAAAACCCCGCAATACCGTAGGCCCGGCAAGCGTAGCGCCGCCGGGCATCAGCCGCACCGCTGCCACATCGCCGGGTGGCGGCTTCGCCTTACCCGGCCTACAAAACCCCACAATACCGTAGGCCCGTGCAAGCGTAGCGCCGCCGGGCATCAGCCGCACCTCTGCCACATCGCCGGGTGGCGGCTTCGCCTTACCCGGCCTACAAAACCCTGCAATACCGTAGGCCCGGCAAGCGTAGCGCCGCCGGGCATAAAAAAACCCGCATTACGCGGGTTTTTTCGTTATCAGCAATCTTATTTCTTACGCGCGTACTTCAGGGAGTCCAGCGCAACGGCGAAGATAATGATCGCGCCCTTGATGATGTACTGCCAGTACGGGTTCACGCCGATATAGGTCAGACCGTAGTTGATAACGGTGAAGATGATAACACCGGTTACCACGCCCAGCACGGTACCCACACCACCGCTGAACGACACGCCACCGACGACGCACGCGGCAATCGCATCCAGCTCATACATAAAGCCGAGGTTGTTGGTGGCAGAGCCGATACGGCCCGCTTCCAGCAAACCACCGAACGCGTAGAACACGCCGGACAGGGCATAGATCACCAGCAGGTTCAGCGCCACGTTAACACCGGAGACTTTCGCCGCTTCCGGGTTACCGCCGATAGCGAAGATGTTCTTACCGAAGCGGGTTTTGTTCCACAGCACCCAGACAAAGGCCACCGCAATCAGGGCATAGAAGGTGATGTAAGAGAGGCGGAAGCTACCCAGCGCGATAAAGCCCTGCGCAAAGGTGGAGAAGCCGCTGTCGAAACCAGAAATCGGCGATGCACCCACGAAGTCGTAGTACAGGGAGTTGATACCGTAAACGATGATCATCGTACCCAGGGTGGTAATGAACGGCGTGACGTTCAGGTAAGCGATGATGATGCCGTTAATCAGACCAATAATCGCACCGATAGCACAGACAATCAGGACCACCAGGATGATAGGCATGGTCGCCATTTCCGGGAACACCTTGTTGGCGTTTTCCATGGATTGCAGAAGCGTTGCCGCGACAACCGCCGCCAGGCCGACCTGACGGCCGGCTGACAGGTCGGTACCCTGGGTAACGATCAGGCCCGCCACGCCCAGGGCGATAATAATACGTACAGAAGACTGAGTCAGAATGTTACTTAAGTTCAGCAGACTTAAGAATGTCGGATCCTGGAAAATAATAATGGCCAGCAAGACTAAAAGAACAACGTAAATACCGCCTTCTTTCAGATAAGTAAGAAAACTTTTCTTATTTAACGCACTCATGAGGAGCCCCTAATCTTAAAGGTGCAAAGACGCAAGACGCAAAATTTCGTTTTGCGTTGTCGTTTTGGTTTCAACAATTCCGGCAACGAGACCATTGCTCATAACCAGAATACGATCTGTGATCCCTAACAATTCCGGCATTTCGGACGAAATAATAATAATCCCTTTATCTTTCTTGGCTAACTCAGCAATCAGCTGATAAATTTCAAATTTTGCACCAACGTCGATACCACGGGTTGGTTCATCCAGCATCAGAATTTCAGGCTGGGTTAATAACCAGCGTCCAATAATTACCTTTTGCTGGTTACCACCGGAGAGCGAACCAATTTGCGTGCGATGTCCTGGGGTTTTTACGCGCATCGAGTCAATTACCCACTGGGTATCGCTCTTCATGCGGGAATTATCCAACAGGCCGATTTTGTTTTTGTAATTATGAATATTAGAAATTAAGGAGTTAAAGTTAATATCCAGATAGGCGTAAATACCGGTCGAGCGACGCTCTTCCGTCACCAGCGCAAAGCCGTGGTTAATGGCTTCGTTGGCGTTATGGTTATTGATCTTTTTCCCGTGCAGGGTGATGGTCCCGCCGGATTTTTCGCGAATACCGAACAGGGTCTCCACGATATCGGTACGCTTGGCCCCCACCAGACCGGCAATCCCGAGGATCTCCCCTTTATGCAGGTCGAAGGAGATGTCGCGAATGGAGGGCTGACGCAGTGAAGTCAGGTTGCGCACCTCCAGAATCACTTCGCCCGGCTTGTTCTCTTTGTTCGGGAAACGCTGGTTCAGGGAGCGCCCCACCATCATGGCGATGATCTTGTCCATGTCCAGCCCTTCCAGCGGCTGGGTGGCGATCCACTGGCCGTCGCGCAGTACCGTAATCTCATCACACAGCTGGAAGATCTCTTCCATTTTGTGCGAGATATAGACGATGCCGCAGCCGCGATCCTTCAGCTTACGGATAATGGTGAACAAATGGTTCACCTCTTTTTCCGTTAACGAAGAGGTAGGCTCATCCATAATCACGATTTTCGCGTTATAGGAGAAGGCCTTGGCGATTTCGATCATCTGCATCTGTGAAACCGATAATGTACCGACGCGCGCACGCGGATCGATATCAATATCCAGTTCATCAAAAATTGCTTTGGTGTCGCGATACATTTTGTCCTGATCGACAAATACGCCTTTGGTCGGATAACGCCCCAACCACATATTGTCCATAACAGAACGCTGAAGTACCAGGTTAAGTTCCTGGTGAACCATCGAAATACCGTTTTCCAGTGCCTCTTTGGCGGAATGGAAATCGATCTCTTTCCCCTGAAAAAGAATGCTGCCAGAATCTTTTTGATAGATCCCAAATAAGCATTTCAATAATGTTGATTTACCCGCACCGTTTTCACCCATTAAGGCGTGAATGGAGTGAGGCCGTACTTTTAAATTAACATTATCCAGTGCTTTAACCCCGGGAAACGACTTGTTGATACCGCTCATTTCCAACAAGTATTCACCGGACGACTGAGTCGTTGTGCTGACCATAATTATACCTTCTCGGCCTCGCGTCGCGTGATAAAAGGGCGCAGAAACTGCGCCCAGTGGAATGCTTTAACTTATTTACCGGTGAACTGCGCCAGGTTTTCCTGATCTACGCCAACGTACGGTACGCGAACAACTTTGTTGTCGATTTTCCAGTTGGTGCCGTCAGCTGCGCCCTTGCCTTCTGCCAGGTTTTTCGCCAGGTCGAAGGTGGCTTTCGCCTGGTTGTTGGCATCGTTCAGCACGGTACCGGCCATTGCGCCAGATTTAACCAGGGCCAGCGCTTCTGGCAGGGCATCCACGCCAAATACCGGGATAGAGGATTTGTTGTGTGCTTTCAGGGCTTCTACAGCACCCATTGCCATCGCATCGTTGTTGGCGATAACCACTTCGATTTTGTTAGCGTTCGGGCCGGACAGCCATGCGTCCATCTTGTCTTTCGCCTGTGCGGTGTCCCACATGGCGGTATCTAATGCCAGCTGCTGGGTTTTCAGGCCCTTGTCGTTCAGCTCTTTGATCACGTAAGTGGTACGTGCTTCAGCATCCGGGTGGCCTGGCTCGCCTTTCAGCAGCACAAACTGAACCTGACCGTCTTTGTTCAGATCCCAGTTCGGGTTAGCAGCCCAGTGTTTAGCAATCAGGTCGCCCTGAATGATGCCGGATTCTTTGGAGTCGGTGCCCACGTAGAAGGCTTTGTCGTAGCTATCCAGCGCTTTACGGGAAGGTTCTTTGTTGAAGAACACCACTGGCACATTCTGGCCACGCGCTTTCTCAATAACGGTGCCTGCAGCCGCCGGGTCAACCAGGTTGATTGCCAGTGCTTTCACGCCTTTTGCCAGCAGTACGTCGATCTGGTCGTTCTGTTTTGACTGGTCATTCTGGGAGTCATTCATCAGCAGCTGCACTTCTGGAGCTGATTTACCCTCTTTCTCGATGGCTTTACGCACAACAGACATAAAGTTGTCGTCGTATTTATAGATAGTCACACCAATACGGCTATCTGCAGCGTGCGCGGTTGCACCAAAAAGCATGCTTGCCATAACAGCAGACAGAGTCAACACCTTCTTATTCATGATATCTCCGGTTTTTTTTATGCAGGGTAGTTCGTGTGAATAACGATCGGCGGGCAAATGTTAATGAAACGTTAATGCCGGCCGAAGTCCACTTATAAAATTTCTATCTTCCTTGGTCGGTAACGCTCCAGAATGCGTTTTTTTGGATGTTTAATGTGCCCTGGCTATAGTGAAAGTGATTATTCACCGTTACATAGCGTTTCAGTCACTAAAACGCTGACATCATAGACAGCGCATTGTTAACTTACTGTGAATTTACTCACAAATTGAAAACGGTTACATCACGGCGAATTATTAGTTAGTGATCGGTGCCACAATTTGCCGCAGGGCTACCGAGTGACGACGCACTAAAGTCGGCATAAAACAGTGTGTTGCGGTGATATCCAGTTTCCCTGCGGCCCCCTGCAACGCCAGCTCCGTGGCCAGCCGTGCCATAGAGGCAATCGGGTAGCGCACCGTGGTCAGCTGAGGGTCCGTGTAACGGGCAATCGGAATATCATCGAAACCAATCAATGACAGATGCTGTGGCACCGCAATGCCGTTGTCCTTCAGCGCCGTTAGCGCGCCTGCGGCCATGCTATCGTTGTAGGCAAAGACCGCGGTCAGCTGCAGGTTGCGCCCGAGCAGCTCCACCATGGCCGCCTCTCCGCCCTGCATGTCCGGCGCGCCTGTACCAATCCAGCTGTCCGATGCGGTAATGCCCTGCTCCAGCAACGCTTTCTGCCAGCCTTCACGACGCATTTCGTCATCCTCAATGCGGTGGCTTGACGCAAGATAGCCGATGCGCTGATGTCCGTTGTTCACCAGCATCCGCGTCGCCATCATCGCTCCGCTGACGTTATCAAGGCAGACGCAGCGGTGGGCATAGCCAGGCACGATGCGGTTGATCAGCACCATGCCGGGGATCTGCTCCATCAGAGAAGACAGCTCCTCATCGCTTAAGGCTTTTGAGTGGACAATCAGGGCGTTACAGCGCTGACGGATCAACACCTCAATGGCATTACGCTCTTTTTCCGCCTCGTGATAGCTGTTACCGATCAGCACATTTTTCTGGTGCTCCTGAGCAACCATGTCCACGGCTTTCACCAGTGCGCCAAAGAAGGCATCCGACACGTCCATCACAACCACGCCGATGGTGTCGCTGACCTGGGTCGCCAGCGCCTGGGCGTTGGCGTTCGGCCGGTAGCCGAGCGCCGTGACGGCTTTCATCACGCACTCGCGGGTCTCCGGACTGACCAGCGCGCTGTTATTGAGAACCCGGGAAACGGTGGCGACAGAAACGCCCGCCTGACGCGCGACGTCACGAATGGTGATCATATTCACCATCCTTATTTAGATTGCAGCAACTCACAGACACCCCCTGTGTTTAGCAAGGTGACTATTCTGGCAGCGAGAAAGGGAGGACTACGTGAAGAAGCTCACAAGGATGAAAACGGTTACATCCGTTTTGTTAATGATTGTGATCCAGATCGTTATCCGGATGTATTACTTAATGAAACCCCTGCAGCACGTGCGGTCAATTGCCGCCACAGCCATTCCAGCGGACCCTGGCGGAAATGGCGCAGCCAGAAAACCGAGAACAGGATGTTCACCAGCCAGACTGGCAGGACAAAACCCAGCAGCTGCAGGCGATCAAAATGCATAAACAGGCCTAACTGATAGAACAGGGTCGTGCAGATAAGGGTCTGGAGAAGATAGTTGCTAAGCGCCATCCGCCCCACGCAGGCCACCGCCATCACCAGCCGGAAACGACAGAGCTGCGGCCAGAAGCCATACATCAGCGCGGCATAGCCTATCGTCTGCAGCGGCGCGCTAAGTTCGCGCGGTGCCTGTAACAGAAACGCACACCAGCGGTAATCCCAGTTCAGATACCACTGGGCGATCACCGCCGGGAGATTAATCGCCAAACCGGCCAGCACCAGCCACAGCCCGGTACGCCGATAGTGACGCAGGCTAAACTCGCCTTTCAGCCAGCCGGTACGCATCAGCGCGGCGCCGATCAGCATCATCCCCGCCAGCTGCCAGCCGTACTGCGCCCCAAGCGCCAGCAGGCTGTTGCCAATCATATCGGCCCGGTTGCTGATAGCCTCCATTCCGCCGCCCAGTTTCCAGTACTGCTCATACTGGAGACTGGCCGCATCCGGCACCCAGGAACGATTGGTAGAGCCGCCCGAGATAACCCCCAGTAGCAGCAGGATGGCAACGCCGATGAGAAAAAGCACCACCCCGGTATTAAAGAGGTTTTTGACATCGTGGGCATCGCGGATGATGCGCCAGCAGATCAGCCCCACCAGCCCGTAGGCCAGCAGAATGTCACCGTCCCAGAACAGCAGCCCGTGAATAAACCCGAGCAGCACCAGCAGCGAGAGGCGGGCCTGGATCCAGCGCTTTCCGCGCTTCAACAGTAGCTGAAGTCCGGCACCGAACAGCAGGGCAAACAGGGTGAGGAATTTGACCTGGGCGAAGAGGTCCAGCACCGCCCACGTCCAGGCGTCACTGAGGGTAATATCGCCATACCAGGCGGGATTGAGGTAAGCGGCTTTCGGCAGACCGAAGCCGCTGATATTGAGCAGCAGAATACCCAGAATAGCGACGCCACGAACGAAATCCAGCGTGACATTTCTTTCCATGTATCCTGCCCTGATGATCAGTTGTGGTGACGTACGGCGCGCAGGAACTCCTGACGGGTGTTCTGGCTTGATTTAAACAGGCCGCCTAGCGAGGTGGTCGTGGTGGCGCTGGTGGCATCACGAATGCCGCGCGCTTTCACGCAGTAATGCACCGCGTCAATGGAAACCGCCACGTTGTTGGTGCCAAGCAGCGTTTGCAGCGCGATGAGGATCTGCTGGGTTAAACGCTCCTGCACCTGCGGACGCTGGGCAAAGAACTGCACGATACGGTTAATCTTCGACAGGCCAATCACCGAGTCTTTCGGAATATAGGCCACGGTCGCTTTGCCGTCGATGGTCACAAAGTGGTGTTCACAGGTGCTGGTCAGGGTGATATCACGCACCGTCACCATCTCATCTACCTTCATTTTGTTCTCAATGACGGTGATTTTCGGGAAATTAGCGTAATCCAGCCCGGAGAAAATCTCATCGACATACATTTTGGCGATGCGACGTGGGGTCTCCATCAGACTGTCATCGCTCAAATCGAGATTCAGCAGCTGCATGATTTCGGTCATATGCCCGGAAATAAGACGTTTACGCGTTTCGTTGTCCAGATCCTGAACCGGCGGACGCAGCGGGGTTTCGAGACCGTGTGCGACCAGCGCTTCGTGGACGAGAGCTGCTTCTTTACTCATTGATGACATTCTTTTCTCCTGCAGGTGCGGTGCTCTTCTGCCCTCCGTGGGGCAAAATGTGCACTCATTGTGCGCGAGGCGGCGAGCATAATCCAGTATTCACCGCGATAATTATTCCAATTGCCGTTACCTTTCAACCTGACGCTGCCAGACCAGCCCACCCGCCACGAAAAGGGCGATACCAGCAAGGCCCAGGGCGGGCTCCAGCTGATGGGTAAGCCAGCTCGACAGCGCCGAGGTCATCGGGCCAATCAGCTGCCCGACCGCATAGCCGGTCGTCAGTAATCCGGCCATATAACGCGTGTGATTCGGTGCCAGTTCACGCCCGTAGAGCAACGAGAGCTGCACCGCACATAAAAATCCTCCGCCGACCAGCAGCGCACCGGTCACCAGACCGGCCATCCCCGGCATCAGCCAGGCGGCAATCACCCCCACCGCCTGCAGCCAGAGCACCAGCGCCAGCCTGCGATGGGAGGTAGAGACATGACGCAGGGCGATACTTAGCGCAATGCCCAGCACCGAGGCGACGCCGAACACCGGCCAGACAAACTGGGCAAACGCGCTGCCGGGAAAGCGCAGCGCCGCCATCTGCGACAAAAAGGTCGCCGGGAGGATGTAGCCAAACCCGGCGAGGCTGTAGCTCCAGACCAGACGACGCAGATCGCGGGTCAGCGTCAGCGGCTCCGGCGTGGTGCCCGGACGATGCAGCTGCCCGGCACGCGGCAGATAGCGGGCCACCAGCGCGATCAGCACCAGCGCCAGCACGCCGTAGATTTGCCACGCGGCGCCAGCTGATAACCCGTGCGCCTGGATCCACACCGCCAGCAGACCGCTGATGGTAATACCCGCTCCGGGCCCGGCGAAGACCGCAGCACTCAGGCCAGGTTTGCCGAAATGGGCCAGCCGCTCGTTGGTCCAGGCGGCCACCAGCACCATTGACCAGCCGCTCATGCAGCCAATCACAAAACGCAGCAGCCCGTGGACCAGGGCATTATCTGCGACCGCCGAAAGCAGGGTCAGCGCCACCGCGCCAATAATCCCCAGCCACAGCCGACCTTCGACAAACCGGTGCGCGCGCATGGCATCCCATGCCCCCACCAGATAGCCGAGATAGTTCATGGCCGCCACCAGCCCGGCGCTGGTCAGGGTGAGTTGCCCTGCCGCAATCATCAGCGGTACCTGTGGGGTAAAGGCAAAGCGCCCTATTCCCATCGCCACCACCAGAACCACAAATCCGCTGAGCGCGATACGCAGCGCCATGACCACTCCAGTTGTTAAAGTTTCGTAAATTCATGATGCAGGATATGTCGTTAATGCGGAAGTGAAAGTTACTCACTCGTTATTGAATTATCTGTATTATGACCTTCATCTCTCTATACAACCTTCCTGAAGGAGCCCTGCATGGAACTGCTCGAAGAGCACCACTGTTTTGAAGGTCGACAGCAGCGCTGGCGTCATGACTCCGCGGTGCTGAACTGTGCGATGACGTTCAGCATCTTTCTGCCCCCCTCTAACGGCGCAGCAAAACCGCCGGTGCTGTACTGGCTCTCCGGCCTGACCTGCAACGATGAGAATTTCACGACCAAAGCGGGCGCCCAGCGGGTGGCGGCGGAACTGGGGATCGCCCTGGTGATGCCTGATACCAGCCCGCGCGGTGACGAGGTGGCGGACGATGCCGGTTACGACCTGGGCAAAGGCGCCGGATTCTACCTGAATGCCACCCAGGAACCCTGGGCGCGTCATTACCGGATGTATGATTACCTGCGCGATGAACTCCCGGCGCTGATCCAGGCGGAATTTGCGGTATCCGATCGCTGTGCAATCAGCGGCCATTCGATGGGCGGTCACGGTGCACTGGTGATGGCGCTGAAAAATCCGGGTAAATACGTCAGCGTATCGGCATTTTCGCCGATCGTGAACCCGTCCCAGGTGCCGTGGGGGCAAAAAGCGTTCACCCATTACCTGGGTGAGGATGCAGAGGCCTGGCAGGCGTGGGACAGCTGTGCGCTGATGCTGGCCAGCCAGCCGGAACAGGCGATCCCGACGCTTATCGATCAGGGCGATGCCGATCAGTTCCTGGCGAGCCAGTTACAGCCGGCGGTGCTGGCGGAAGCCGCGCGCCAGAAGGCCTGGCCGCTGACGTTGCGTATCCAGCCGGGCTACGATCACAGCTATTTCTTTATTGCGTCCTTTATTGAAGATCATCTGCGCTTCCATGCGCAGCAGTTGTTGAAGTAAGTGCAGCCTTCATGCCCGGTGGCGCTTCGCTTACCGGGCCTACAAAACCCACACCAGCCCGTAGGCCGGGCAAGCGCAGCGCCGCCCGGCAAACAGACCGCACCGCTCCGGCGATCCCTCGATCAGAACTGGTAATCCACCGCCATAAAGTAACGGCGTCCTTCTTCGGTATAGCTGTAGTCGTCGCGGCTGAGATCTTTATCCAGCAGGTTCATAACCCCCGCACGCAGCTTGACGTTTTTGGTTGCCTGCCACGCACCACCGGTGTTCCACACCACGTAACCGCCCGGCGTTGCGGCGCCATCGGTAACGGTGCGTTTCTCACCCGTATAATTACCCTGCACGTAGAAGGACCACGCCTGGGTTGCCTGCCAGTCCAGCGTGCCGTTCGCGGTATGGAACGGCAGCTCAGAGAGCGGCTTGTTCTCGCCGTTGCTGATATCACGCCCGTCGTTATAGGTGTAATTCAGCGTCATGCGCCAGTCTTCGGCAATCGGGAACTTAACTTCCGTCTCCAGACCACGGATACGCGCTTTATTGACGTTGTAGTAACGGAACACCGGTTCGCCATCGGCATTCAGCCCGACGTAGTTCGGGTAGCCCTGCGCCTGATTGACGTTCGCGGTACGCAGAATGCTGATGCGGTCATCAACGTCGTTCTGGAAGGCGGTAATGCTGCCCTGCACGCCCTCTAACCAGCCCTCTTCTCCGGAGTAGTAGAGACCCAGCTCGATGCTTTCGCTGGTTTCCGGCTTCAGATCCGGGCTACCGACAATTTCACAGGCACCACGGCAGGAGCCGGTGGTCCAGTCCGGGCTCAGTTGCAGCAGGGATGGCGCTTTAAATGCCGTCGCCCAGCCGCCTTTTACCGTCAGGGTATCGGTGGCGTTATAGACCAGATAAGCACGCGGGCTCCAGTGGTCGCCGTAGGTTTCGTGGTCATCCATACGCACGCCGGTGGTCAGCGCCAGCGGCTCGAAGATCCGCCATTCGTCTTCCAGGAACAGCGCATACTGGCTGGCCGAGGTATTACTGCTGCTGCCGCCGGTGATGTTAACCGGATCTTTCAGCTTGTCGTGACGCCATTCCCCGCCAAAGGTCAGGAGCTGGTTAATCTCCCCCAGCGGCAGGACGTATTTGCCGTCAATGGAGTTGCTTTCGGAGGTAATTGGGTTGCTGTTGCCCGGGTTTTTGTTATCAACCTTCTCGCCGTAGAATTTCAGCTCGCTGTTGCCCACGCCCCAGCGGCCGTTGTGGCTCAGGGAGTAGTTCTGGCGCTCAAGGCGGTTCTGATCCAGCGAGTCGGAGTCACGATCCTGACGGTCAAAACCGTAGCCCGCGGTGAAATCGTGGTTCTCGTTCGGGGTCCAGGCAAATTCCACGTTGGCATCGCGGCTGGTAAAGCCTTCGATGCGCGGAGTTTCTCCGGTAGCGCTGGTGGTTGAATCTTGCGGATCGTCTTTATCGCGTTTAGACAGGCTGCCGAAGGCCTTCAGGCCGAGGACGCCATCCACCAGCGGGCCGCTGGTATAGAACTGGCCGCCATAGGTGTCGCCACGATCGCGGTGCTCCTGAATCGTGGTATCGGCGGTGAGGGTCCCGGTCCATTTCTGGCCGATCTTTTTGGTGATGATGTTGACCACGCCGCCCAGGGCATCGGAGCCGTAGAGGGAAGACATCGGACCGCGCACCACTTCGATGCGTTCGATGGCGTCAACCGGAACCCAGTTAAGGTCGAAGTCGTTATGGCGGAAAACGGCATTGCGCGAGTTGACGCGTTTACCGTCAACCAGGATCAGCGTGTAGCTGCTGTCCAGACCGCGAATACTGACGCCCTTACGGTTGTCCCCTTCGTCAGTTAACTGCACGCCCGGAACGTCCTTTAATACATCTTTCAGGTTCTGCACCGGCTTGCGCTGCAGATCCTGCTGAGTGATGACGCTGATACTGGCCGGGGCATCTTTCAGGTTTTGCTCGTTGGCCGAGGCGGTCACCACCATGGTGTCGCCAGATTCCGCCGCAACAACCGGCAGGGCCAGGGACAGAGCAGACGCGCACAGCCCTCCCCGAACGAAGGGATTCAACCTAAACATTTCCTATCTCCATGAGGTAAACACAGCAAAATCAAATATGTACTGCTCACAATTGCATTGCATGCCGCCCGCTTCTCTGGCAGGTCGGCCGGGTAATTCTTTGCAGGTGTGGGCACAACATCCTCCCCTGACCAGGGCAACGATGCTGACTCCTTCATCCCTTTGATTACTTTGCTAATGATAAAGCAAACGATAACTATTATCAATTCAATTGTTAAAAGTTATGTCAAGAGTGCATAGTGTGGAGAAATAAAAAAACCCGCTCGGGTGAGCGGGTTAAAGAGAGGCGTTGCGGTTATTTTTTAAAGCTATTCGGAAATTCCATTTCGCTATAGCTGACAAACTTCGTTCCCTTCGCCAGCTTGTAGCCAAACCAGATGATCAGGAACAACGGGATACCAATATAGGTCGCTGCCACGCCGCCCCAGTCAATGGTGTCGGCGAGGAAGGCTTCGTAGTTCTGACCCAGAGTGATGATCAGACACAGCACAAAGGCGAAGATCGGCCCCAGCGGGAAGAACCCGGAGCGGTACGGCAGGTTGCTAATGTCATAACCCTGCTTCACGTAGCCGCGACGGAAACGGTAGTGGCTGATGGCGATACCGAGCCAGGCGATAAAGCCCGTCATGCCGGAGGTATTCAGCAGCCAGAGGTAGACCGTCTGGTTGCCAAACATTGAGGTCAGGAAGCACAGGCAGGCAATCACGGTGGTGGCATACAGCGCGTTACGCGGCACGCCGCCCCGGGACAGCTTCGCGAAAATACGCGGCGCTTTGCCGTCGCAGGCCAGGGAGTAGAGCATACGGGTAGAGGCGTACATCCCGGAGTTACCCGCCGACAGTACCGCCGTCAGGATCACCGCATTCATCACCGCTGCCGCAGAGAGCAGGCCGGCATGCTGGAACACCAGGGTGAACGGGCTGACGCTGATGTCTTTCACATCGTTACGCAGCAGGCTCGGATCGGTATACGGAATGATCAGGCTAATAATCAGGATTGCGAACACATAGAACAGCAGGATACGCCAGAAGACCTGCCGCACCGCGCGCGGAATGTTCTTCTCCGGGTTTTCGGATTCACCGGCGGCAATACCGATAAGCTCCGTTCCCTGGAAGGAGAAGCCGACGATCATCGCCACGCCAATCATCGCCGAGAAGCCCCCGGCAAAGGGCGCATCGCCAATCCCCCAGTTGCTCCAGCCCGCCGGTTCGGTGCCTTTGAAGATACCGAAGATCATCGCCACGCCCACGGCGATAAAGATGATCACCGTGGCGACTTTGATCAGCGAGAACCAGTATTCCGCTTCGCCAAAACCGCGCACGGAGATGTAGTTCAGCAGGAAGATCAGTCCGAGGAAGATGGCGCTCCAGATCCAGCCCGGCGTATCCGGGAACCACCAGGTCATCACCAGCTGCGAGGCCACGAGATCCACGGCGATGGTGACCGCCCAGTTGTACCAGTAGTTCCAGCCCAGCGCGAAGCCGAAGCCTTCTTCCACGTATTTCTGACCGTAGGTGGAGAAAGAACCGGATACCGGCATATATGCCGCCAGCTCGCCCAGGCTGGTCATCAGGAAGTAGACCATCAAACCGATCAGGATATAGGAAAAGAGCGCGCCGCCAGGGCCCGCTGCAGAAATGGTCGCTCCAGAGGCGACAAACAAACCTGTACCGATAGAACCGCCAATGGCAATCATCGTCAGGTGACGCGCCTTGAGTTCGCGACGTAGCGCGGGCGCTTCTGTGGTTTTATTTTCGGAAACCATATGAAAATGCTGTCCATTCAAAAAATGAGGCGCGATTGTAGCAGACGATCGCCAGCTCTTCCGGCACAAATGCCCTGTTATAAGAGAGCTTCATGACCGGGCCGGGATTATAAGTAAAGCAGAGAATGACACCGGTTTGCGAAACAGATCCCGGCGGGTAAATCGCCGCCGGGCGGGCCTACATTTCGCAGTAACGCAGAAAACGCTGCAGGGAGTTGGAGAGGTGCTTCTGGCGATGATGGATGCGCCACAGGGTACGCACCAGCTTAGTCGGCAGCGGAACGGGGATCTCCACAAGCGTGCCGCTCTCCAGCTGTTCAGCAATCACCCGGCGTGACAGGCAGCTGATGCCAAGACCGTGGCGCACCGCATGTTTGATCGCCTCCGAGTTGCCCAGCTCCATGCCCATATGAAACTGCGGCAGATGCGAAAGCAGCAGATAATCGACGATCTCCCGCGTGCCCGACCCCTGCTCGCGCAAAATCCACGGTGCCTGCGCCAGCCGCTCCAGCGTCACCTCCTGCTGCAATAAAGAAGAGGCCGGCGAGGCGAAGACTACCAGCTCATCCTCCAGCCAGGGATCCGCAATGATGTCGGCGTTGTGGCACGGCCCTTCGATAAGGCCAATATCCACCCGAAAGTCGATCACCGCGGTGATCACGTCCTGGCTGTTGCCGACGCTCATCTCCAGCGGCAAAGACGGGAAATCGCGGCGGTAGCGGGCAATCACCTCCGGCAGGATATAGTTGCCGATGGTGCTGCTGGCATAGACGCGAATGGCGCCGTTATCCTCGCGAAACAGCTGTTCGATCTCGACGGTCTGCTCCAGCAGCGCCAGCGCGCGGGGATAGAGCAAACGCCCGTGCTCGTTAACCACCAGCCGCTTCCCTACCCTGTCAAAGAGCTGAACCCCCAGCTGGCCTTCAAGATCGGTCAGCGCGGCGCTGACCGCGGACTGGGATAGCGCCAGCATCTGGGAAGCCTGGGTAGTCGACCCGCTTTTCAGCACTTCGGCAAAGACTTCAAGCTGGCGTAACGTAATGTGCATAGTTGCCATCCGGTACGGTAAGCACTCTGCTTACCACTTATAAAGATTAATTATAAATATATAATCAATTTTATTTTTAAGCCAGCACGCCGTAACCTTTAGCCAGAGAAAAGGAGAAGGTTATGACAACACTCACCCTGCAGCATCATCGTACAGTGTGGCACTACATTCCCGGCCTGGCGCTGAGCGCGCTGGTCACCGGCGTGGCATTATGGGGCGGCAGTATTCCGGCGGTAGCCGGGGCGGGCTTCAGTGCCCTGACGCTGGCCATCCTGCTGGGTATGGTCGTCGGGAATACGGTCTATCCGCACATCTACAAGCCCTGCGATAGCGGCGTGATCTTCGCTAAGCAGCACCTGCTGCGCCTCGGGATCATCCTGTATGGCTTTCGCCTGACCTTTGCGCAGATTGCTGACGTTGGGGTCAGCGGGATCGCCATCGACGTGTTAACCCTGACCAGCACCTTCTTGCTGGCCTGCTTTATCGGCCAGAAGGTTTTCGGGCTCGACAAACAGACCAGCTGGCTGATTGGCGCGGGCAGCAGCATTTGCGGTGCCGCGGCGGTACTGGCGACCGAGCCGGTAGTCAAGGCCGAGGCCAGCAAGGTGACGGTTGCCGTCGCGACGGTGGTGATCTTCGGTACCCTGGCGATCTTCCTCTATCCGGCGATGTATCCTCTGGTGGCGCACTGGTTTAGCCCGGAAACCTACGGGATTTATATTGGCTCGACGATGCATGAGGTCGCTCAGGTGGTAGCAGCCGGTCATGCCATCAGCCCGGACGCGGAGAATGCGGCGGTGATCGCCAAAATGCTGCGAGTAATGATGCTGGCGCCCTTCCTGCTGATCCTGGCGGCGCGGGTGAAGCAGCTCGCTCCGGCGGGCAACGGCGAGAAGAGCAAAATAACCATTCCGTGGTTTGCGATCCTGTTTATTGTGGTGGCGGTGTTTAACTCGTTCCATCTGCTGCCCAAAACAGTCGTCGATATGCTGGTGACGCTGGATACGGTGCTGCTGGCGATGGCGATGGCGGCGCTGGGCTTAACCACCCACGTCAGCGCCCTGAAAAAAGCCGGGGCGAAACCGCTGCTGATGGCGCTGCTGCTCTTTGTCTGGCTGATTGTTGGCGGGGGTGCCATTAACCTGGCGGTTCATAGCCTGCTGGCATAAACCACTTCAAACTTCTCCTGTTAACCCGCTATCATAAGCGTTTGCGGGTTAACAGGAGTCCCTTTATGAAATATGTTGGAGCGCACGTCAGCGCTGCTGGCGGTCTGGCGAATGCCGCCATTCGTGCCGCCGAAATTGAGGCGACCGCCTTCGCCCTGTTCACCAAAAATCAGCGCCAGTGGCGCGCCGCACCCTTAACGACTCAGGTGATTGATGAGTTCAAAGCGGCCTGCGAAAAATACCATTTCACTCCCGGCCAGATCCTGCCCCACGACAGCTACCTGATTAACCTCGGTCACCCGGTTCAGGAGGCGCTGGATAAATCCCGCGAGGCCTTCCTGGATGAGATGCAGCGCTGCGAGCAGCTCGGCCTGACGCTGCTGAACTTCCACCCTGGCAGCCATCTGACGCAGATCGATGAAGACGCCTGTCTGGCACGGATCGCCGAGTCGATCAATATCGTGCTGGAACAGACTCAAGGGGTAACGGCGGTGATTGAGAATACCGCCGGACAGGGCAGCAACCTCGGTTTCCGCTTTGAGCATCTGGCGGCCATTATCGATGGCGTGGAAGATAAAACCCGCGTCGGCGTCTGCATTGATACCTGCCATGCCTTTGCGGCGGGTTACGACCTGCGAAGCAGTGAAGAGTGTGCCAAAACCTTCGCGGAATTCGAGCGCATTGTGGGCTTTAAGTACCTGCGCGGCATGCACCTCAACGATGCGAAAAGCGCTTTTGGCAGCCGCGTTGACCGCCACCACAGCCTGGGTGAAGGCAACATCGGCCACGACGCGTTCCGCTTTATCATGCAGGACCCGCGTTTCGACGGCATTCCGCTGGTGCTGGAAACCATCAACCCGGATATCTGGGCGGAAGAGATCGCCTGGCTGAAAGCACAACAGTACGCCGAGGCCACCGCATAATGATGAACGAAAGGGAAAAGCAGATCCTGAAGATCCTGCGGCGTAACCCTCTTATTCAGCAGCATGAAATCGCCCAGATCCTCGATATCAGCCGTTCGCGCGTGGCCGCGCACATCATGGATTTAATGCGTAAAGGGGCGATCAAGGGCAAGGGCTATATCCTCACCGAACAGGATTATTGCGTGGCGCTCGGCGCCATCAATATGGATATTCGCGGCGTGGCCGACATTCGCTTCCCTGAACCCTCCTCCCACCCGGGAGCAATTCAGTGCGCGGCGGGCGGCGTGGCGCGAAATATCGCCCATAACCTGGCGCTGCTGGGTCGCGAGGTGCACCTGATCTCCGCCGTCGGCAGCGATTTTTATGGCGAGACCCTGCTGGAGCAAACCCGGCTGGCGGGCGTGAACGTCCAGAGCACGATCCGCCTGCACGGGCAAAGTACGGCAACTTATCTGTCGATTGCCAACCCGCAGGACGATACCGTGCTAGCCATCAACGACACCCATATCCTGCAGGGGCTGACGCCGCAGCTGCTGAACCAGTCGCGCGAGCTGCTGGCCCATGCGGGGGTGGTGCTGGCCGACTGCAACCTTACGGCGGAATCCCTGGAGTGGGTCTTTACCCTCGCCGGGGATGTACCGGTGTTTGTCGACACGGTTTCAGAGTTTAAAGCCGACAGAATCAAGCCCTGGCTGTCGCGGATCCATACCCTCAAGCCGACGCTGAAAGAGCTGCAGATTCTGGCGGAGTGCGACGATCGTCAGGCGGCGCTGACCGCCCTGCATGAGAAAGGGGTGCAGAGGATTGTGGTGTGTCTGGAAGATGATACGGTCTTGTGCAGTGAACAGGGCGCGGAGCCGTTCCTGCTGACGCCTCCTGCGCACCCGGTTGTTGACCGTTTTGGTGCCGACGATGCCTTTATGGCGGGCCTCGTCTACGGCTTCCTCGACGGGAGCGATTTTGCTGATGCGGCCCGGTTTGCCCTCGCCTGCGCGGCGCTCTCCCGCGCCAGCGAAAGCATTAACAATCCGACTCTGTCGGTGGATAACGCCTGGTCTCTGCTGGAGACCGCGCAGTAAAAAAGCCGGGTAGTTTTGCTACCCGGCCTGTTCCCTCTATCCCGATAAACCGATAAAGAACCCGGCAATGGTGGCGCTCATCAGGTTAGAGAGCGTCGCCGCCACCAGCGCCCGCACGCCAAGCTGGGCAATCTCCGGGGCACGCTGGGGCGAGACCGCCGAAAACGCCCCGACCACCACGCCAATCGAGCCGAAGTTGGCGAAACCGCACAACGCGAACGAGATAATGGCGATGGTTTTCACGTCCAGCTGACCGGCGGTCTGCAGATACGGCGAGAAGTTGAGATAGGCGACGAATTCATTAATCGCCAGCTTCTGCCCGATCAGGCTGCCTGCAAGCGTCGCATCCTGCCATTCGACGCCCATGATCCACGCCAGCGGCGCGAGGGCGTAGCCAAACAACCCCTCCAGGCTCAGGCTTTCAATGCCGAACCAGCCGCCGATGCCGCCCAGCATGCCGTTCAGCAGCGCAATGATCGCCACAAAGGCCATCACCACGGTCGCCACCCCGGCGGCGATTTTCAGCCCGGTCATCGCCCCGGTCGCCGCGGCTTCGATAATGCTTTTCGGCGGGGTCTCGCTGAAAGAAAGATTCTCAAAGGTGACCTGTGACTCCTCGGTGGCCGGGCTCAGCAGGCGGGCAAAGAGGATCCCGCCGGGGATCGCCATCAGCGAGGCGGCCAGCAGGTAATCAATCGGCACCCCCATGCCCGCGTAGCCAATCAGCATCGAACCGGCAATCGACGCCATCCCGCTACAAATGGCGGTAAACAGCTCGTTGCGGTTCAGCTTGTCGACAAAGGGTTTCACGATCGCCGGGATCTCGTTCTGCCCGAGGAAGATGGTGGTCACCGCCACAAAGGATTCGATTTTGCTGATGCGCAGCGCTTTCTGGAAAATGCCGCCCAGCACGCGGATCAGCAGCCCCATCACTCCGATGTAGTACAGGAGGCTGATCAGCGCGGTGACAAAGATAATGGCGGGCAGCACCCGAAAGGCAAATACGAACCCGGCCCCGTCAAACAGGGTATCCATCTTCGGCCCGACCAGCGCCCCAAAGATAAAGGCGCTGCCGGCATCGCTGTAAGACATGACTTTACTCACTCCGATCGCGGCCTGCTCGACCAGCCATTTGCCGGGTGGGAAATAGAGCATGATGCCGCCGATCGCCACCTGCAATACGAATGCGGCGCCGACGGTGCGCAGGCTGATACGGCGTTTATTGACCGACAGGAGGAAGGCTATCGCCAACAGTACCGCCATACCCAGCAGACTTCTCATTACGTCCATAATGATTTCCTTACCTGAAAACCCGGCGACAGGCCGGGTATCCGTGATTCCACTGCGAAGACAGGCGACGGCAAACTGCCTGTGAGAGGGTTACGCGAGGCGCTGATAAGCCTTCGCGATATCGCAGGCGAGACGGGCGTTGTTAAAGACCAGCTGGATATTTGATTTCAGGCTGTCGCCGCCGGTCAATTCCGCCACGCGGGCCAGCAGGAACGGGGTGCTGGCTTTGCCGGTGACGCCCTGCTCTTCCGCCTCCCTCACCGCCTGGTCGATAGCCGCGTTGATGGTCTCTTCCGCCATTGCAAACTGTTCCGGGATGGGATTCGCCACCACCAGGCCGCCGTTAAGGCCGGTCTGCCATTTCACCGCCATGGCCCGGGCAATCGCCTCGGCGCTGTCGAGACGAATGCTGACCTCAAACGGGCTGGTGCGGCAGAAAAAGGCTGGCAGGGACTGGGTCTGATAGCCAATCAGCGGCACGCCGTTGGTTTCTAAATATTCGGTGGTTAAGCCGAGGTCGAGAATCGATTTTGCCCCTGCGCAGACGACGGCGACGTTGGTTTTTGCCAGCTCCTGTAAATCGGCGGAAATATCAAAGGTGTGCTCTGCGCCACGGTGAACACCGCCAATCCCGCCGGTAGCAAAGACCTTAATCCCGGCCATCGCCGCAATGATCATGGTTGAGGCAACCGTCGTTGCGCCGTTGATACCTGCCGCCACCACGAAAGGCAAATCCCGGCGGCTGACTTTGGTCACCGCATGACCTTCGCGGCCTAATAATTCAATCTCTTCTTTACTGAGCCCGACTTTCATTACGCCACGAATAATCGCAATGGTGGCCGGAATAACGCCCTGCTGGCGGATCGCATCTTCAACTTCCAGCGCCGTCTGGGCATTTTGCGGGAAAGGCATGCCATGAGAAATAATAGTGGACTCAAGCGCCACAATCGGTTTGTTATTATTTAAAGCGTCCTGAACCTCAGGAGAAATTTGCAGGAACTCAGCAGACAATTTTAATTCAGACATGTTCTCTCTCCATTAATGCGTTAACGTTTTCAGACGATAAATCAGGGTTATTGGTAAATACGGAAGCCAGCGCCAGCGAAGAACAGCCCTGGGCAAAACGCACGGAATCTTTAAATGCGGCGCCGTCCAGCCAGCAGAAAGCGAGCCCCGCCATCATTGCATCCCCCGCGCCGGTGACGTTGACCACCTGGGTTTTAAAGGGCGCTGACCAGCCGCTTTCGCCCGCCTTTTCGCTGTAATAAACGCCGTCGCCGCCCATGCTCAGCACCAGCCGGAACAGGCCATGCTGGTGAAACCAGGCCGCCACTTTCGGCGCATCCGCCGCGCAGGTCAGCGGGATGCCGCTCAGGGTTTCGGCCTCCAGCCGGTTGGGCTTCAGGGTGTGGATATGGCCCAGCCAATCGCTAATCTTGCTGCATTTCCAGGCCGAAACCGGATCAACGAAAACCGGCGTCTGGCCTGCGTTTTCAAAGATCCATCCGAGGGCGGATTCGCTGAGGTTGCAGTCCACCACCACCGCTTTTGCAGCGCGGATAAAAGCCAGGTGATGGGCCAGATAGTGCGGATTAATGTGGTCAGAAATCGCCATATCGTTGATGGCAACCAGCATCTCCCCGGTATTGTCGAGCAACGATAGATAGCTGGATGTTCCCTCTCCGGGAATAACCTGACACTTATCAACCTGCACACCGGCGGCCTGGGTTTGAGACAGCAGCGACTGACCGTAAAAATCATCGCCTACCGCGGAAAGAAGCCAGACATTTTTACCAAGTAGCGCCAGATTTTGCGCAATATTGCGGCCTACGCCGCCGGGTGTGAATTTTATTTTCCCTGGATTAGAGTCGGCATAATTGAGCGAAGCATGTGAATATCCCGCCACATCCATATTTGCAGAACCAATAACAACAATATAATCCTTTTCACGCATAGAACATCCTCTGGCGCACAGGCCATCGCAATGATAATTAAGCGATCTGGTAACGTTGATATTTATTAGAACACATGTTTATTTATAAACATGTGTTCATGGTATGTGCGGAAGGGGGAAAGTAAAGCGAGCAAAGAGAGGATCGTTTAATGAATATGAACAAACTCACACTTATTTGTAGCGACAGTTTTCAACTCTACAAAAGAATGCGAGGCGCTGCACGTTTAAACGCAATAAAAAAGGGCAGAGTCGCCTCTGCCCTTTTCGGATAAACAATATTTATGCTGCTTTCGCGGCAATCGCTTCAGCTTCCGGGCGTTTTACCACCGCGTAAGAGAGACCTGCCACCAGCGTACCGGCGATAATCGCGAACAGGTAACCCAGCACCGGCGTAATCGCACCCGGGATCAGCAGAACAAACAGACCGCCATGCGGCGCCATCAGTTTTGCGCCCACCGCCATGGAGATAGCACCGGTCACCGCACCGCCGACGATACAGCACGGCAGAACGCGCATCGGGTCGCGGGCAGCGAACGGAATCGCCCCTTCGGTGATAAAGCACAGGCCCAGAACCAGCGCCGCTTTACCGCCTTCCTGCTGCGCCTTGTCGAACTTACGACGAGCAATGATAGTCGCCAGGCCCAGCGCCAGCGGTGGCACCATACCTGCAGCCATAATCGCCGCCATCGGAGCATAAGTCTGGGTACTCAGCAGGCCAACGCCGAACGCATAAGCCGCTTTGTTCACCGGACCACCCATATCGGTACACATCATGGCGCCAAGGATCGCACCCAGCAGGACCGCATTGGCGGTGCCCATGGTCTGCAGCCAGTGGGTCAGGCCTTCGAGGATACCTGCGACCGGCTTACCGATCAGGTAGATCATAGCCAGACCAACAACCAGGCTGGAGAACAGCGGAATGATCAGGATCGGTTTCAGCGCTTCCATACTCTGCGGCAGTTTCAGCTTCGAGCTGATCAGCTTCGCCACGTAGCCGGCGAGGAAGCCGGCGATGATCCCGCCGATAAAGCCAGAGCCGGTGCTCACGGCCAGCATACCGCCGATCAGGCCCGGGGTCAGACCAGGACGGTCAGCGATGGAGAACGCAATGTAACCTGCCAGCACCGGCACCATCAGCGCGAACGCCGAGCCGCCGCCAATCTGCATCAATGCCGCCGCCAGGGTACCCGGCTCTTTAAAGGCCTCGATACCAAAGGCGAAGGAGAGCGCGATACAGAGACCGCCCGCCACCACCATCGGCAGCATATAGGAGACGCCCGTCAGCAGGTGACGGTAAGCCCCGGCGGACTCTTTCTTGCCTTCGGAGGCCGAGGAGGCGGTGTTGCCCGCCGGCTGGAAGGTTTTCGCTTCCGCCTGGGCTTTGTCCAGCTCCTGGGCGGTTTTCTTTAGCGCCAGACCGGTTGAGGTGCGATACATCGGCTTACCGGCAAACTTCGCCAGATCCACTTCGATATCCGCGGCCACGATCACCAGATCCGCTGCCGCCACCTCTTCCGGGGTGATGGCATTGCCTGCGCCCACCGAGCCGCGGGTTTCAACCTTCACCCACCAGCCGCGTTTTTTGGCTTCGGTTTCAATGGCTTCTGCGGCCATAAAGGTGTGCGCCACGCCGGTCGGGCAGGCGGTCACCGCCACCACGCGTTTCGGACCGCTGGTAACAGTCGTTGCCGCCGCTTCTGCGACAGGAGCGGTATACAGCGCCGCATGGCCTTTCGCTTCGCTCAGGAACAGTTCCGGGTGAGCGACCGCGCGATTGATATCGCCCAGCCACACTTTTTTGCCGTTCAGCGAGCTGTCGGCCGGGATCTTGTCGCCCAGGACGATAACCAGTTCGGCATCGCCCGGGTTGTCGATGAAATCAAGGTGTGCTTTATGTCCCGCCGAACCCAGCAAGGTTTTCGCCATATAGGCGCGGGCCTGTCCGAGTGCAGAGTCAATAATCAGCAGCGTTTTCATTATGCCTCTCCTGCTGTCAGTTAAAGGGTTTCAAGTCAACGCGCGCCATCATCGCGGCTAACTGGGTACGATCGGTGATCCCGACATTGCTCTGGCTGACGGCCAGGGCAGCAACGGCGGTGGCAAGACGTAACGTGTGTTCACTGGATTCACGCATCAGCAGGCCGTAAATCAACCCGCCCACCATCGAATCGCCTGCACCCACGGTGCTGACCACTTCCATCGATGGCGGTTTGGCGATCCATTCGCCGGAGGCGTTAACCCACAGCGCGCCCTCTGCACCCAGCGAGATCACCACATGCGCGATACCTTGCTCACGTAAGGCATGGGCGGCGTCAATGACATCCTTTAAGTCTGGCAGCTTACGGCCAGCCCAGATCTCAAGTTCGCGACGATTCGGTTTCACCAGCCACGGCGCGGCTTTCAGACCCGCCACCAGCGCATCGCGGCTGCTGTCAAAGATGATGCATGGGCACTGGCTGCGCAGGCGCGTCATCCAGTCGGTAAAGGCTTCCGGGCTGACGCCGGACGGCAGGCTGCCGCTGACGCAGACCATGTCGAACTGACCCAGCCAGGTCAGGGAGTCATTCACAAAACGCTCCCAGTCGGCCTGGGTGACTTCAAAACCGGAGAAGTTCAGGTCGGTCACTTCGCCATCTTTTTCGGTCATTTTCACGTTGATGCGGGTACGGCCCTGCACCACCTGAAAACGGTTGGCGATCCCCAGCTCGCTGAACAGCTGCTGGAAACCATCCTGGTTATCTTTGCCGAGGAAGCCGCCGACGGTGACGTCGATCCCGAGATCCTTCAGCACTTTCGCAACGTTAATCCCTTTACCTGCCGCGTGCAGGCCAGTGGTACGCACGAGGTTAACTTCGCCGCGTTCAATTTCCGGGCAAAAGCCCACGAGGTCGTAAGCCGGGTTCAGCGTAATGGTGGCAACACGTCTGCTCATTATGCGCCCTCCCCCAGACCGGCCGCGATGGCCTCGCCAATCGCTTTCAGCGCCTGTTCAGCATCTGCACCCTGCGCGGTAAAACGCAGGCGATGGCCTTTTTTCACGCCCAGCGCGACAACCTTCATCAGGCTGCGACCGTTGGCCGGTTTGCCACTGCCGTCGAGGTTGGTGACGGTGACGTCGCTGTTGAACTGCTTAATGGTATTGACCAGCATGGTGCCCGGACGAGCGTGCAGACCATGTTCGTTACGCACCACAAATTCGGCGCTCAGCAGTTCATCGGTATTCACATCATCGCTGGTCAGCAGCGCCAGCAGGGTTGCGGCATCGGCTTTCAGCAGTTGTTCAGCTTTTTTGTTCAGCAGCAGATCGCCGAGGCGCTTCAGCACCTCAACCGGCTGGTCATCGGCCATGGCGACGGTGACCAGCAGGGCCGTGGTTTCCCCGGCGGTGTCAAAAGCGGTGGCCGCACGGCTGACCGCGATAGCGCTGCGCAGGTTGCCTTCAGCACAGTCGTTCAGCCAGACGCCCTGACCGAGGTTCAGCGGTTTGTCGTTAACGGCGTGGGCTACGAAGGCGGTATCCACCGCACCGGCCTCTTTCAGGCGACCGGCGTTCAGCGCCTGCAGGGTCACCAGATCGGATGCCACTACGTCGAGGGTCAGCGTGTCGTTATCCAGCTTCAGGGCTTCGCTCTGCTTTTCACCCATCAGCAGCGCGCGCAGCTCTTCGGCAGTGGTGGCGGATTTCAGCTGTTCAGCCACCGCGTCGTCGCTCAGGACGTGCGTCAGCTGACGCAGCAGGCCGAGGTGTTCATCGCTGCTGGCGGCAATCCCGATGGCGACATAAGCCACCTGGCCTTCGCCCCAGAGCACGCCCTGCGGGAACTGATAAACCTGAACGCCGGTTTTCAGCACCTGGTCGCGGGTATCTGTGGTGCCATGCGGAATGGCGATGCCATTGCCAAGGAAGGTTGAGGTCTGTAGCTCGCGCGCCAGCATGCCGTCAACGTAGCCGTTGGCGACGTTGCCCGCCTGCACCAGCGCGGCGGCGATCTGCCGGATGGCCTCTTCTTTAGTACCGGCCTGTTCGCCGGGATGAATGTCCTGCACGGATAACTGGAACATGGTTCTCCACTCCTGCTGAAATTGAATCGTTTCAGCTAACATGAAAAAAAATACGCTATTCCGGTTGAATCAGAGGTACCCGATAGCGCTGAAACGTTTCAAGAAGTCTTGCTCTTTCTACAAAAGCTTGCAAGTAAAGTTACAATTCAGCATACAAAATTTAGATGTGCGGCACATTTTATTGCCAGACAAAGCATTTTTTCTTATCTGTTTTGAATTTCACCGCTGTGTTTCAGCTACTTCAGCAAACGCATATAACAATCTGAAAGGGGATTTTGATTTTTCGTGGGGTGAGTGGCCTTGCGCGCTGTCTATTTTCTGACAAGCGGCGTAAACTCCGCCTCTCTTCATATCACTGATACAGAAACATGCATACGACCCCCGCCGCCGCCTCGCCAAAGTCATTTGATTTGACCTCATCGGCGTTTTTGATTGTTGCCTTCCTTACCGGGATTGCCGGTGCGTTACAAACTCCAACCCTGAGCCTGTTCCTTACTAACGAGGTTCATGCCCGTCCGGCCATGGTCGGTTTCTTCTTTACCGGAAGCGCCATCATCGGCATCCTGGTCAGCCAGTTTCTGGCCGGGCGTTCGGACAAGAAAGGCGACCGCAAATCCCTGATCGTCTTTTGCTGCCTGATGGGCGTGTTTGCCTGCCTGCTGTTCGCCTGGAACCGTAACTATTTCGTGTTGTTGTTTGTCGGCGTGTTTCTCAGCAGCTTCGGCTCCACCGCCAACCCCCAGCTGTTCGCCCTCGCCCGGGAGCATGCCGACCATACCGGCCGCGAGGCGGTGATGTTCAGCTCGATCCTGCGCGCCCAGGTCTCCCTGGCATGGGTGGTCGGGCCGCCGCTGGCCTACGCCCTGGCGATGGGGTTTGGTTTCACGGCGATGTATCTCAGCGCCGCCGTGGCCTTTGTGGTCTGTGGCGCGATGGTGTGGTTTTTCCTGCCGACGATGCGCAAAGAGCCGAAGCTGGCGACCGGGGTGCTGGAATCTCCTCGCCGCAACCGGCGCGATGCCCTGCTGCTGTTTACGGTTTGCACCTTAATGTGGGGCACCAACAGCCTGTACATCATCAATATGCCGCTGTTTATCATTAATGAGCTGCATCTGTCCGAGAAGCTGGCGGGGGTGATGATGGGCACGGCCGCCGGGCTGGAGATCCCTACGATGCTGATTGCGGGCTACTACGCAAAACGCTTCGGTAAACGTTTCCTGATGCGCGTTGCCGCCGTCGCGGGCCTGCTGTTTTACGTCGGAATGCTTACCGCTCACTCACCGGTGGTGCTGCTGGGATTACAGCTGCTGAACGCCATTTATATTGGCATTCTCGCCGGGATCGGCATGCTTTACTTCCAAGATCTGATGCCAGGCCAGGCGGGTGCCGCGACGACGCTGTACACCAATACCACCCGTGTGGGCTGGATTATCGCCGGTTCTGTGGCCGGGGTGGTGGCCGAGTTCTGGAGCTATCACGCGGTATTCTGGATTGCGCTGGGGATGTGCATCCTCACCACGCTCTGCCTGACGCGCATTAAGGACATTTAAGGCGCGGTGAGCGCCTCGAGTTCGAGCAGCCAGGTCATGGCCTGCCCGCGCGAGGTGCTGCACATCTCGAGCGAAGGCTGGAGCCCGGCACAGACTTTGGGCCGCGAGCTCGACCCGAAGATTTTGCAGCGCTGCTGTGCGTCCAGCTGGACGCAAGGCGTATTGGCAGGCTTGCCGTTGGGCATCCCGGGAATGGGGCTGGAGATGGAAGGCGCAGTGCAACATGCGCCGCAGTCCGGACGGCAATCCATAAACGTACTTTACCTGAAAGAAAGCCGCTCCCGCGGGCGTGACGCGCACAGTAACACCTTTTGCGTATTGATAGCAAAAGCCACGAAATCCACTTGCCTGAAATGCCGCGCGCGAGTACTTTGACGCGATATTTTTGACCTTCCCGTAAACAGGATGACTGCAATGCCAAGAGCGAACGAAATTAAGAAAGGTATGGTGCTGAATTACAACGGCAAGCTGCTGATTGTGAAAGACATCGATATTCAGGCACCAAGCGCCCGTGGCGCAGCAACGCTGTACAAAATGCGTTTTGCTGATGTGCGTACCGGTCTGAAAGTTGAAGAGCGTTTCAAAGGCGACGATATCGTGGATACCGTTACCCTGACCCGTCGCTATGTCGATTTCTCCTACGTTGACGGCAACGAATACGTCTTTATGGATAAAGAAGACTACACCCCGTACATCTTCACCAAAGATCAGATTGAAGAAGAGCTGCTGTTTATCCCGGAAGGCGGGATGCCGGATATGCAGGTCCTGACCTGGGACGGCGTCCTGCTGGCGCTGGAGCTGCCGCAGACCGTCGATCTGGAGATCGTGGAAACGGCACCGGGCATCAAAGGTGCATCCGCTTCCGCGCGTAACAAACCGGCGACCCTGACCACCGGTCTGGTCGTACAGGTGCCGGAATACCTCTCCGCAGGCGAGAAAATCCGCATCCATATCGAAGAAAAACGCTATATGGGTCGTGCTGACTAATGTGGCATTTGCCCGGTGGCGCTGCGCTTACCGGGCCTACAAAAAAACCGGCCATTGAGCCGGTTTTTTTATTCGTGCTGTTGTAGGCCGGGTAAGGCGAAGCCGCCACCCGGCAGCTGAACCTACAGGAGTTCTGGATACTTCGTCATCTTCAACGCCAGCTCTACGCCGCGCACTTCCGCCATCCCTTTCAGACGCCCAATCGCGGAATAACCCGGGTTGGTTTTCTTACGCAGATCGTCCAGCATCTGGTGCCCGTGATCCGGGCGGAACGGAATCGGACGCAGATCGCCCGCCCGCTTGCGACGCTGCTCTTCACCCAGAATCGCATCGACCACCGCCACCATGTTCACGTCGCCGCCAAGATGCGCCGCTTCGTGGAAGGTTTTTGGGTTATCTTCCCGGCAGGTGGCCCGCAGGTGGGTGAAGTGGATCCGGTCGCCGAAGGTCTCGATCATCTGCACCAGGTCGTTATCGGCACGCACGCCGTAGGAACCGGTACACATCGTGAAGCCGTTATAGATGCTGTCGACCGTCTCTTTCAGCCACTGCATATCCTCAATGGTAGAGACGATACGCGGCAGGCCGAGGATCGGACGCGGTGGATCGTCCGGGTGGACCGCCAGACGCACGCCCACCTCTTCCGCCACCGGCACGATAGCGCGCAGGAAGACGGCCATGTTTTCCCGCAGCTGGGCTTTATCGATGTTGCCATACTCCGCCAGACGCGCGCGGAACTGGTCGAGGGTATAACCCTCTTCCGCACCCGGCAGGCCGGCGATAATGTTGCGGGTCAGTTTTTCAATCTCGGCATCGCTGGCGTTGTTGAACCATTCCTGCGCCTGCTGCTGCTCTTGTGCGGTGTAATCTGCCGCTGCGCCTTCGCGCTTCAGGATGTGCAGCTCGAAGGCGGCAAAAGCGATCTGGTCAAAGCGCAGCGCTTTTGAGCCATCCGGCATTTCGTACTCGAGGTCGGTACGCGTCCAGTCAAGGATTGGCATAAAGTTGTAGCACACGGTATCAATACCGCAGGCCGCCAGGTTGCGGATACTCTGCTGGTAGTTGGCAATCCAGGTCTGGTAATCACCGGAGTGGGTTTTGATCTCTTCGTGAACCGGAATACTTTCGACCACCGACCAGGTCAGCCCTTTCTCTGCCAGCAGCGCCTGACGCGCTTTGATCTCCTCCACCGGCCACACCTGACCGTTGGGAATATGGTGCAGTGCGGTGACGACGCCCGTTGCGCCAGCCTGACGCACATCATCAAGAGAAACCGGGTCTTTCGGCCCGTACCAACGCCAGGTTTGTTCCATTGATTCACCCTCTAAAGTTGTTATACCAATATTATCTATCGAGATGACGGCTACCATACATGCCTGACCAGAGAGGTCAATGTGTCTCGCTATATTGATTGATCCATCTCACAGTTCCCGGATAATTACGGCTCACCAATTCAATTTGTTGTCATATAACTTTACACTGGCATTGTTAATTAATGGTTAATCAGGTGTGTATTTCATGAAGACAATTGCCTCCACCACGCTACCCGCTAATGTGTTACAGCCGCAGTACGATCGTCAGGCGTTACGCTCCCGTATCGTCCATTTCGGCTTTGGTGCCTTTCATCGCGCCCATCAGGCGCTCCTGACCGATCGGGTGCTGAACGCCAAAGGCGGCGACTGGGGGATATGTGAGATTAGCCTGTTTAGCGGCGATACGCTGATGAGCCAGCTACGCGCGCAGGATCATCTGTTTACGGTGCTGGAAAAAGGCGCTGAAGGTAATCAGCCGATTATCGTGGGGGCGGTGCATGAATGCCTGAACGCAAAGCTGGATTCGCTGGCGGCCATTATTGAGAAGTTTTGCGAGCCGCAGGTGGCGATTGTCTCCCTGACCATTACCGAAAAGGGCTACTGCATCGATCCGGCCACCGGCAAGCTGGATACCCGTAATGAACGCATCATTCACGACCTGGACTACCCCGATGAACCGCACTCCGCGCCGGGGATCCTGGTCGAAGCGTTGCATCGCCGTCGCGAGCGGGGTCTTTCGCCGTTCAGCGTCCTTTCCTGCGATAACATTCCCGATAACGGCCACGTGGTGAAAAACGCGGTGCTGGGCATGGCCCACAAGCGTTCGCCTGAGCTGGCGGAGTGGATCGCCGCTAACGTCAGCTTCCCGGGCACCATGGTGGACAGGATCGTCCCCGCCGCCACAGACGACTCTCTTGCAGAAATCGCCCGTGAGGTGGGTGTCGAGGATCCGTGCGCCATCAGCTGCGAGCCCTTTATCCAGTGGGTGATCGAGGACAACTTTGTCGCCGGCCGCCCGGAGTGGGAAGTAGCCGGAGTACAGATGGTGCAGGACGTCCTGCCGTGGGAGCAGATGAAGCTGCGCATGCTCAACGGCAGCCATTCGTTCCTGGCGTATCTCGGCTATCTGGCCGGTTTCGCCCATATCAACGACTGCATGGCGGACAGCGCGCTGCGTGACGCTGCCCGTCGCCTGATGCTCGATGAACAGGCCCCGACGCTGCGCATCACCGGGGTGGATCTCGCCGCCTACGCCGACAGCCTGATTGACCGCTTCGCCAACCCGGCGCTGCAGCACCGCACCTGGCAGATTGCGATGGACGGCAGCCAGAAACTGCCTCAGCGCATGCTGGAGAGTATTCGTCTTCACCGCCAGCGCGACACCGCCTGGCCGCTGCTGGCGCTCGGTGTGGCAGGCTGGATGCGCTATGTTAGCGGCGTGGACGATGCGGGCCATACCATTGATGTCCGCGATCCGCTGAGCGATAAAATTCGCACCATCGTCGAAACCAGCAGCGAAGAGGAGCGCGTCACGGCCCTGCTGACGCTCACTGAAATTTTCGGCACCGACCTGCCGCAGGATCCGCAGTTCGTTGAGGCCGTCACCGGGGCTTACCAGCGCATCCGACAGACGGGCGCGCGCCAGGCTATTATCGATACGCTCCAGTTTTAACCGGTGCGTTTCAGGCGAGCGGGAAGACTCCCGTTCGCCCTCCCCCCTTCCCATGGCTGTTCTTTTGCGTCAGGATTACTGATAATTGTTATAGCATTACATTTATCACCCCTGGAGCACCTGTGACTAAAACCAATCTCATTACTGGCTTTCTCGGCAGCGGGAAAACCACGTCGATACTGCACCTGCTGGCGAATAAAGATCCTGCTGAAAAATGGGCCGTACTGGTCAATGAGTTTGGCGAGATCGGCATTGATGGCACGCTGCTGGCCGATAACGGGGCGCTGGTGAAGGAGATCCCGGGGGGATGCATGTGCTGCGTGAACGGTCTGCCGATGCAGGTGGGGCTGAACACCCTGCTGCGTCAGGGCAAGCCCGACCGGCTGCTGATTGAACCGACCGGGCTGGGCCATCCGAAGCAGATCCTCGACCTGCTCACCGCCCCGGTCTATGAGCCGTGGATCGATTTGCGCGCTACCCTGTGTCTGCTCGACCCGCGTCAGCTGCTGGACGAGAAATATGTCCAGAACGAGAATTTCCGCGATCAGCTTGCCGCCGCCGACGTCATCATCGCCAATAAAGAGGATCGTGCCACCGCGGAAAGCCGCGCCGCACTGGATATCTGGTGGCAGCACTTCGGCGGTGAACGTCAGCTCGCGTATACCACTCAGGGGAATATCGACAATACCCTGCTTGACCTGCCGCGGCGTAATCTGAATGCGTTGCCCGCCAGCGCTGCCCATACCCACAGCCACGGCGAAAAACAGGGGCTGGCCGCGCTGAGCCTGCCTGCGCATCAGCGCTGGCGTCGCAGCCTGAACAGCGGCCAGGGGCATCAGGCCTGCGGCTGGGTGTTCGACGCCGACACCTGCTTCGACACTATCGGTTTGCTCGAGTGGGTGCGGCTGGCACCGGTTGAGCGCGTGAAAGGGGTAATGCGTATTCCCGAGGGGCTCTTACAGGTCAATCGTCAGGGGGCCGATTTTCACATCGAGACGCAGGGCGTGGCGCCGCCGGATAGCCGAATAGAGTTAATTAGTGCGGTTAACACCGACTGGAACGCCTTACAGTCGAGCTTGTTGAAGCTTCGTTTAAGTTCGGGCAACTAACGTTGCCCTGATTTAACTGCTGACGGCATGATGATGAAAACCCGACTATTACCCATTTTATTACTCAACCTGGCTGGCCTGGCCCTCTTTTTATCCTGGTATCTGCCGGCCAACCACGGTTTCTGGTTCCCGCTGGACAGCGGGATATTTCACTTCTTCAACCACCAGCTGGTGGAGAGTCGCGCCTTCCTGTGGCTGGTGGCGATCACCAACAACCGCGCCTTTGACGTCTGCTCCCTGCTGGCGATGGGCTACCTGATGCTCACCTTCTGGCGCAACGAAAGCGCTGCCGGACGGCGACGCATTCTGATGATTGGCCTGGTGATGCTGCTGACCGCGGTGGTTCTGAACCAGCTGGCGCAGGCCCTTATTCCGGTAAAACGCGCGAGTCCGACGCTATTTTTCCCGGATATCTACCGCGTCAGTGAATTGCTGCATATTTCGACAAAGGACGCTTCGAAGGACAGTTTCCCGGGCGATCACGGGATGATGCTGCTTATTTTCACCGCGTTTATGTGGCGCTATTTTGGTCATAAGACTTTCGCATTAGCCCTGATTATTTTTATGGTTTTCTCTTTCCCACGGGTAATGATTGGCGCGCATTGGTTCAGCGATATTGCCGTCGGATCCCTTTCGGTGGCGTTGATTGGGCTTCCATGGTGTCTGATGACCCCATTGAGTGAGCGCTTAATAACCTTTTTTGATCGCTACCTGCCCCGGGTAATTCAACAATCTTAAAACAAGTTACTCACCGAAATTAACAGTATCCATCAGGGATCATTGCCGATCTCTGATGGATTATCGGCTTGCCCTCCCCGCTCTTGTCATCTTCCTGTCATATTAATCGCGTTAGAAATTAACGCGTTGTACAATCCTTAACCTAAATTACTCCCTGATATTGCTATCCCGGCAGCAAACTTTCGGTATCACATTTTCTTATAAAAAATTGGATATTTTTGCTCGCAATGGCTGGCCCGATCGGGTACTCTCAGACTCGTTTTACCTCAGCGCTACAATTATTATCGTTGTAAATAAATTTGTGCGATTCGCCACAGATTTGACCATAAAGAATTGTCTGATAGTGCGCAGGTATTTAGTCTCGTCTCGCTTGGCATTTTTTATAACGATATTTGTCGTTAAGGACTTCAAGGGATAATAAACAACATGGTCAAATCTCAACCGATTTTGAGATACTTCTCACGGGTGATCCCGGCGATTGCAGTAGCGGTTCTGCTTTCAGCTTGTAGCGCATCGAATACCGCAAAGAATATGCATCCTGAGACGCGTGTTGTGGGGTCGGAAGACGCCTCTTCACTGCAAGCTTCTCAGGATGAATTTGAAAAGATGGTCAGCAATCTGGATATTAAATCCCGATTAATGGACCAGTATGCTAGCTGGAAAGGCGTGCGCTATCGCCTTGGCGGCGAAACACGTAAAGGGATTGATTGTTCCGGTTTCGTACAGCGTACTTTCCGCGAACAGTTTGGTTTAGAACTTCCGCGTTCAACCTATGAACAACAGGAAATGGGCAAATCGATTTCGCGTAGCAGCTTACGCACCGGCGATTTAGTTCTGTTCCGTGCGGGTTCAACCGGCCGTCATGTCGGCATCTATATTGGTAACGACCAGTTTGTCCACGCGTCCACCAGCAGTGGTGTGACGATCTCCAGTATGAACGAGCCCTACTGGAAGAAGCGCTACAATGAAGCGCGTCGTGTACTGACTCGCAGTTAACCACCTGTGCTGTCCGTTTCCCTTGGCTGACAGCATGGTAAAAAAGCACTGCTTATGCAGTGCTTTTTTTTTGTACCTCAACATTGAAATCAGGTCTGGTCGTTCCAGGCTATAGTCTGATAGTTGCGTGAGTTTAGCCGTCATGATAACGCGGGCGGCACATCAGGATCCGATACCATTTATGTTTACCCGCCGTTTATCAACCCGCCGCAAAGTGCTGATGCTCAGCGTGCTTGTCGGTCTTCTTGTCGCCCTGCTCTGCGGCGGTATGCAGTTTTTTTTCAGTTATCACAAACGGGAAGTGAAATTCGATAACCTGATTACCGACCTCCATGACTACATGGCGGATTATTTCAAAGAGCTGCGCGTCTCCGTTGATGAACTGCAGCCGTTGACCTTAAGCCAGTGCCACGAGGTCAGCGCCGAATTAACCTCTCGCGCCGCATTCAGTCTTAACGTCCGAGCCTTCCTGCTGGTAAAAGATAAAATCGCCTTCTGCTCGTCAGCAACCGGGCCGATGCATGTCCCGCTCAGCGATCTGGTGCCGGATATCGACGTCGATAAAGAGGTCGATATGGCCCTGCTGCCCGGTACCCCGATGATGCCGAAAAAACCGGCCATTGTGTTATGGCACCGAAATCCGCTGTTGAATAACGGCGGGGTATTTACCTCTATTAATCTCAACCTGACCCCCTATCTGTTATATACCGCCCGCCAGGATGAATTTGCCGGTATTGCCCTTATTATCGGCAAGACCGCTTTTTCGACCTATTCAAATCGTTTAACTCACGTTTCAGACCTGGACAATCAACCGGCGCGCTCAAGCCAGATCGAGGGGCTACCGCTGACCATTCATCTGTACGCCGAAACCTGGACGCTGGCCGATCTGCAATTTGCGCTGCTGTTTGGTCTGATGTGCGGCTCAAGCATCGGGGTTCTCTGTTTCTACTGGCTGATGAACCGCGCCAACCCGCGTAAAGAGATCCTCACCGGCATTAAGCAGAATCAGTTTTACGTCGTCTATCAGCCGGTCGTGGACGCGACTAACATGCAAATGGGCGGCGTGGAGGTCCTGATGCGCTGGCACCATCCAGGCGCTGGCGAGATCCCGCCGGATGCCTTTATTAGCTTTGCGGAAGCGCAGAAATTAATTGTGCCGCTGACCCTGCATCTCTTCGACCTGATCCTGCGCGACGCCCCGGCGTTGAAAAAACGCCTCCCCCCGGGTTCGAAGCTGGGGATTAATATCTCCCCGGGTCACCTGCACGCCGACAGCTTCAAGGACGATATGCGTAAGTTTGCCGCCTCGCTGCCACCGGATCATTTCCAGCTTGTGCTCGAAATTACCGAGCGCGATATGCTGAATCAGCGGGAAGCAACAAAGCTGTTTGAGTGGCTGCACCTGGAAGGGTTTGAAATCGCGGTGGATGACTTTGGCACCGGGCACAGCGCCCTGATCTACCTTGAGCGTTTTACCATGGACTATCTCAAAATCGATCGGGGCTTCGTTAACGCCATCGGCATGGAAACCGTCACCTCCCCGGTGCTGGACACGGTGCTGACCCTCGCCCAACGACTCAATATGGTGACCATCGCCGAAGGGGTCGAGACCCCCGAGCAGGCAAAGTGGCTGCGCGATCACGGCGTCAATATGCTGCAGGGCTACTGGATCAGCCGCCCGATGCGCCTGGAGCAGCTACAGGTCTGGCAGCCTGATGTTCACCTGGACCGCGAATAATTTCCCAACCACCGCTACGTCACTTATTATTCAGGTATCCGGCCCGGCCAGACTGTAAGAGGAAAACGTAGCGGAATGATTGTGCGCATAGTAGTGCTGCTGATGGCGATGATGAGTGGACTCGGCCAGGCGCAAACCATCAAAGAGAGCTACGCGTTCGCGGTGATTGGCGAGCCGAAATATGCCATCAATTTCGATCGCTACGACTACGTCAACCCTGCCGCGCCCAAAGGGGGCAGCGTTACTCTTGCAGCCATTGGCACCTTCGACAACTTCAACCGCTACGCCCTGCGCGGCGTGGCGGCCGAGCGCACCGACGCCCTCTACGATACCCTCTTTACCACCTCTGACGATGAGCCCGGCAGCTACTATCCGCTGGTGGCAGAGCAGGCACGCTACGCCGATGATTTTTCCTGGATGGAGCTGACCATCAACCCGCTGGCGCGCTTTCATGACGGCACGCCGGTGAAGGCCAGCGACGTGGCCTTCACCTTCCATAAATTTATGACCGAAGGAGTGCCGCAGTTCCGGCTGGTCTATAAAGGGGCGACGGTGACGGCCATCGCCCCGCTGACGGTGCGCATCACGCTGCCTAAACCCAATAAAGAGGACATGCTGAGCCTCTTGACCCTGCCGGTGATGCCCGAAAAGTTCTGGAAAGACCACAAGCTCAGCGATCCGCTCGCCACTCCACCGCTGGCGGGTGGGCCGTATCGCATCACCCACTGGCGGATGGGACAGTATCTGATCTACTCCCGGGTGAAAGATTACTGGGCGGCCAACCTGCCGGTGAACCGGGGCCGCTGGAATTTTGACACCCTGCGCTACGACTACTATCTGGACGACAATGTGGCCTTCGAAGCCTTTAAAGCGGGTGCCTTTGATATGCGGGTCGAAAGCAGCGCCAAAAACTGGGCCACGCGCTACACCGGGAAAAACTTTGACCGCGGCTTTATCGTGAAAGAGGCGCTGAAAAACGACTCCGCTCAGGACACGCGCTGGCTGGCGTTTAATATTCAGCGCCCGGTATTCAGCGATCGCCGCGTCCGCGAGGCCATTACCCTCGCCTTTGATTTTGAGTGGATGAACAAGGCGCTGTTCTACGGCGCCTACAGCCGGGTTAACAGCTATTTCCAGAACACGGAGTATGCGGCGAAGGGCTACCCGGATGCCGCAGAACTGACGCTTCTCGCGCCGTTGAAAAGCGCTATTCCACCGGAGGTCTTTACCCGCGTCTTCCGGCCTCCCGTCTCTGGAGGCGACGGCTACGATCGCAACAACCTGCTGAAGGCCAGCCAGCTGCTGGATGAGGCCGGATGGGAAATCAAAAATAAGCAGCGGGTCAACAAGCAAACCGGTAAACCGCTCAGCTTTGAACTGCTGCTGGCCTCCGGCGGCAATAACCAGTGGGTGCTGCCGTTCCAGCACAACCTTGAGCGGCTGGGCATTACCATGAACATCCGCCAGGTGGATAATTCTCAAGCCACCAACCGGATGCGCAACCGCGATTACGATATGATGCCGCGCCTGTGGCGGGCGATGCCCTGGCCCGGGACTGACCTGCAGATCTCATGGTCCTCAGAATACATTGACTCAACCTATAATGCGCCGGGGGTGAAAAACCCGGCGGTCGATGCCCTGATTGCGCAGATCGTTGCCGCGCAGGGCGATAAAGAGAAGCTGCTACCCCTCGGGCGGGCGCTGGATCGGGTCCTGACCTGGAACTATTACATGCTGCCAATGTGGTTTATGGGCCAGGACCGGGTGGCCCGCTGGGATAAGTTCGCCCTTCCTGCCCAGCGTCCGGTCTATGCTCTCGGGTTTGAAAACTGGTGGTATGACGTTAACAGAGCGGCGAAATTACCCGCCGAACGGCGTTAAGGATACGCAATGGGCGCTTATTTACTTCGTCGTTTACTGCTGGTGATCCCCACCCTGTGGGCGATCATCACCATCAACTTTTTTATCGTGCAGATCGCCCCGGGCGGCCCGGTGGATCAGGCGATTGCCGCCATCGAATTCGGTAACAGCGGGACGATGCCCGGCGGGGGCGATGAAGGCATGCGCGCCAGCCACGCCCGCACCGGGGTCGGCAATATCAATGAGAGCCACTATCGCGGCGGGCGCGGCCTGGATCCGGAGGTGATCGCCGAGATCACCCAGCGCTACGGTTTTGATAAGCCGATCCACGAACGTTACTTCAAAATGCTGGGGGACTATCTGCGCTTTGATTTTGGCGACAGCCTGTTCCGTAGCGCCTCGGTGCTGCATCTGATTAAAGAGAGCCTGCCGGTTTCCATCACCCTGGGGCTATGGGGCACCCTGATTATCTATCTGGTCTCGATCCCGCTCGGCATCCGCAAAGCGATGGATAACGGTAGCCGGTTCGATATCTGGAGCAGCACCTTCATTATTGTTGGCTATGCGATCCCGGCGTTCCTGTTTGCCGTGCTGCTGATCGTCTTCTTTGCCGGCGGGAGCTACTTCGATATCTTCCCGCTGCGCGGGCTGGTGTCGACCGATTTCAGCAGCCTGCCGTGGTACAAGAAGATCACCGACTATCTGTGGCACATCACCCTGCCGGTGCTGGCGACGGTGATCGGCGGCTTTGCGGCCCTGACCATGTTGACCAAAAACGCTTTCCTCGACGAGATCCGCAAGCAGTACGTGGTCACCGCCCGCGCCAAAGGGGTGAGCGAGCGACGCATCCTGTGGAAACACATTTTTCGCAATGCCATGCTGCTGGTGATCGCCGGTTTTCCTGCCACCTTTATCAGCATGTTCTTTACCGGCTCCCTGCTCATTGAGGTGATGTTCTCGCTCAATGGCCTGGGGCTGCTGGGCTACGAGGCCACCGTCTCGCGGGATTATCCGGTGATGTTTGGCACGCTCTATATTTTCACCCTGATTGGCCTGCTGCTGAATATCCTCAGCGATATCTGCTATACGCTGGTCGATCCGCGTATTGATTTTGAGGGTCGCTGATGCCGCGCTTAAGCCCCATCAACCAGGCCCGCTGGGCTCGCTTTCGTGACAATCGCCGCGGCTACTGGTCGCTGTGGATTTTCGCCCTGTTTTTCGCCCTGAGCCTCTGTTCGGAACTCATTGCCAACGACAAGCCGCTGCTGGTGCACTTTAACGATCGCTGGTACGTTCCGGTGGTGAAAGAGTACAGCGAAAGCGATTTTGGCGGCCCTTTTGCCACCGCAGCGGATTATCAGGACCCGTGGTTGCAGGCGCAGCTTAGCGAGCACGGCTGGGTGCTGTGGACGCCGGTCCGCTTTGGCGCCACCAGCATTAACTTTGCCACCATCACGCCGTTCCCGTCTCCGCCCTCGGCGCAAAACTGGCTCGGCACCGATGCCAACGGTGGGGATGTGCTGGCGCGTATTCTCTACGGGACGCGGATCTCCATTTTGTTTGGCCTGCTGCTGACCCTGTTTTCCAGCGTGATGGGCGTACTGGCCGGAGCGATTCAGGGTTATTACGGCGGGAAGATTGACCTCTGGGGGCAGCGGTTTATCGAAGTCTGGTCCGGGATGCCGACGCTGTTCTTAATTATTCTGCTCTCCAGCGTGGTTCAGCCCAACTTCTGGTGGCTGTTGGCTATTACGGTGCTCTTTGGCTGGATGGCGCTGGTGGGCGTCGTGCGGGCGGAATTCCTGCGCACCCGCAACTTCGACTACATCCGCGCCGCTCAGGCGCTGGGGGTGAGCGATCGCGGGATCATCTTCCGCCATATGTTGCCGAACGCCATGGTGGCAACCCTGACCTTCCTGCCGTTTATTCTGTGCAGCTCCATCACCACCCTCACCTCGCTCGATTTCCTCGGCTTCGGCCTGCCGCTGGGGTCGCCGTCGCTGGGCGAGCTGCTGTTACAGGGAAAAAACAATCTCCAGGCACCGTGGCTCGGGATTGCCGCCTTTCTCTCCGTCGCCGTGCTGCTCTCTTTGCTGATTTTCATTGGCGAAGCGGTCCGCGATGCCTTTGATCCGAATAAGGCGGTTTAAGATGACCCAGCCTCTGCTTCACATCGACGCTCTCTCCATCGCTTTTCGCCAGCAGGGCGAGCTGCGCACCGTGGTCAACGATATCTCCCTGCAAATAGATGCAGGGGAAACGCTGGCGCTGGTGGGGGAATCGGGCTCCGGGAAGAGCGTCACCGCCCTCTCGGTTCTGCGTCTGCTCCCCGCCCCGCCGGTGGTCTATCCCCAGGGCGATATCCTGTTCCATGGCCAGTCGCTGCTGCATGCCGACGAGCGTACCCTGCGCGGGGTGCGGGGCAACAAGATCGCCATGATTTTCCAGGAGCCGATGGTATCGCTTAACCCGCTGCATACCCTGGAAAAACAGCTCTATGAGGTGCTCTCCCTGCACCGCGGGATGCGTAAAGAGGCGGCGCGCGGGGAGATGCTCGACTGCCTCGAACGCACCGGGATCCGCAATGCCGCAAAACGGCTCGGTGATTTTCCGCATCAGCTCTCCGGCGGTGAACGCCAGCGGGTGATGATCGCCATGGCGCTGCTGACCCGCCCGGAATTGCTGATTGCCGATGAACCGACTACCGCGCTGGACGTCACGGTGCAGGCGCAGATCCTGCAGCTGTTACGCGAGCTGCGCGACGAACTGAACATGAGCCTGCTGTTTATCACCCACAATCTTAGCATCGTGAAAAAGCTGGCCGACCGGGTGGCGGTGATGCAAAACGGCCGCTGCGTGGAACAGAACCGGGCCGCGACGCTGCTTGCCGCCCCCCAGCACCCCTATACCCAGCGGCTGCTCAACAGCGAGCCCGCCGGGGATCCCGTTCCGCTGCCGGACGTTGCGCAACCGCTATTGAGCGTAAAAGATCTCTCGGTAGCGTTTCCGGTGCGCAAAGGCCTCCTGCGGCGGGTGGTGGACAACAAGCAGGTGCTGAACAACGTCAGCTTTACGTTACGCCCCGGCGAAACTCTGGGGCTGGTGGGCGAATCCGGATCCGGCAAGAGCACCACCGGGCTGGCGCTGCTGCGCCTGATCGCCTCGAAAGGGGAGATTGTGTTTGACGAGCGGCCGCTGCACCGCTGGGATCGCCGACAGATGCTGCCCGTCCGCCACCGGATGCAGGTGGTGTTTCAGGATCCGAACTCCTCCCTGAATCCACGTCTCAACGTGCAGCAAATTATTGAGGAGGGTCTGCGGGTGCATCAACCCGAGCTCAGCCTTAAGGCGCGGGAAGAGGAAGTGATTCGGGTAATGGGCGAAGTGGGGCTGGATCCGCAGACCCGGCATCGCTATCCTGCCGCCTTCTCCGGTGGCCAGCGTCAGCGCATCGCCATTGCCCGCGCGCTGATCCTGCGCCCGGAGCTCATTATTCTGGATGAACCCACCTCATCGCTGGATAAAACCGTGCAGGCGCAGATTCTGGCGCTGCTGAAGGAGCTCCAGCAAAAGCACCGGCTGGCCTATATCTTTATCAGCCACGATTTACAGGTGGTACGGGCGCTTTGTCACCAGGTGATTGTGTTACGGCAGGGAGAGGTGGTCGAGCAAGGGGAGTGTCAGCGCGTGTTTGCCGCGCCGACGCAGGAGTACACGCGTCAGCTATTAGCGTTACGCTGACGCTCAGACAGGATCCTGACCTGCTACGGATTCGGCAATCGCCACACCGAAGTTTTTCAGGCGGCAGGTTGCCGCGAATTCGTCCTGGCTTTTCACGAACAGGCACGGCTCGCCTTCGCACTCCAGGACCGAGCTGTAAAGCTCAATATCCGTCAGCGCCTGGCTCAGCTTTTCCATCACCGGCCATGCGTTGCCCTCTTCCGGCCCCAGCAGCTTGAGCGCCACCAGACAGTTGTCACTGTTCGCAGCGTTTTGCGGAATCGGTTCAACCTTCGAGCCTGCAAAACCCGCCGACCAGCGATAGCTCTGCGGCAAGCGATGGATAATGGAGAGCTGTAATGTATTCACGTTTGTTCCCCGGAAGCAAAATATACTTCACAATCTATTTACATTTATAGTAACACATCATTAAACACTTGCTCTATTTTGAGTAAGAAAACGCTTACACCCAGTTACCACGGGCTCTGGCGTCTTATTTCTCAGGGCTTTTTGTCAGTGTTTCAGATCGATGGCGGCGCTATATGTACCCGTTTCTGTGATCTAACACAACCTTTTTAGGTACAAAGCTGTGACTATTTACACAAATATATTTTACATAAAAGAAACAAACATGGCGTCAACGAAACCTGTTTTGGTTGACCGGCATCAAAAAAGGGCCCCGTCGGGACCCTTTTTTGTGCCTTATTTGACCGCTTTTCGTGGTCGGCTGGCGTAGAGGCAGAAAAGAATAGAACCGGTAGCGCACAGGGCAATTGACCACAGCATCGGCCAGGCGCTGGTAAAGGTCGCCAGGGAGAGCAGCGCCCCGACAATGGCCCCGATACCGAAGCGGAAAGTCCCCGCAAGGGAAGAGGCGGTCCCGGCCATATGCGGGAACTCATCAAGGATCACCGCCATCGCGTTGGACGACACCATCGATATACAGCCGACAAAGGCCGCGATACCCACTACCAGGGTCCAGAAGCCCACGTCGAAGAAGGCGGTCACCACCATCCACATCGCCATCACGAACTGGATCCACAGCCCGATGCGGAACATGTTCAGCGCCCCTACCCGGCGAACGAAGCGGCTGTTAATCATCGTCAGCACAAAGATGAACACCACGTTCAGCGCAAAGTAGTAGCCAAAATGCTGCGGTGAGACGTGGTTAAGCTCGATGTAGACAAAAGGCCCGGCGCTGAGGAAGGAGAACATCCCGGCAAAGCTGAAGCCGCTGGCCAGCATATAGCTCAGCACGCGCTTGTGGCGAAACAGTGACGCAAAGTTGCCGAGCGTGGTGCGGATATGAAACTTCTGCCGATGCTCAGCGGGCAGGGTTTCCTTTATAAAGAAGAAGATCATCGCCGAGGCCAGCAGGGCCGCCAGCGCCAGGATCCAGAAAATCGCATGCCAGCTGAACCACACCAGCACCGCGCCCCCGACCATCGGCGCCACCAGCGGCGCAACGGTGGTGACCAGCATGACGAAGGACATCATGCGGGAGAACTCTTCTTTCGGGTAGATATCACGCATCAGGGCATTGATGACCACGCTGGCCGCCGCTGCCGCCAGGCCGTGGAAGAAACGCATCACAATCAGGTGATCGATGGACTGCGACATCGCACAGGCCGCCGCCGCGCCGGCAAACACCAGCGTCCCGCCCAGTATTACCGGTTTGCGGCCCAGGCTGTCGGCCATCGGTCCGTACAGCAGCTGGCCGAGGGCAAAGCCGAGGATATAGGTGCTGAGGGTCATCTGGGCGCTACCGGCCGGTACGCCAAATTGCTCAGCGATCACCGGCAGCGCGGGCAGATACATGTCGATGGACAGCGGCATCAGCATGGCCAGCAGGCCAAGGATAAAGACAATGCTGAACGACGAGTGTGGCCTGGTGGTCACAGTTAGCTCCTGAAATTAGCGAGAAGAGAGGCCAACGCTGGCAATTTCTTCTTCCGTCAACGGGCGGTATTCGCCTGGCTCAAGTTCCGGGTCGAGAGCAATCTCTCCGATCCGTTCGCGATGCAGACCAACAACGTGGTTTCCCACGGCAGCAAACATGCGTTTTACCTGGTGGTAGCGCCCTTCGCTGATGGTCAGACGCACTTCGGTAGGGGTGATCACTTCCAGCACGGCAGGCCTGGTCAAATCTTTTTCATTATGCAGCTGGACGCCATGGGCGAATTGTTCTGCCGTGCTGTCGCTCACCGGGGATTCCAGAGTCACCAGGTAGGTTTTCTCGCAGTGGTGACGCGGGGAGGTAATACGATGCGACCACTGGCCGTCGTCGGTCATCAGCACCAGGCCGGTGGTGTCGATGTCCAGACGCCCGGCAGCGTGCAGCTTGTGCGCCACGGGTTCGTCGAGGAAATAGAGCACGGTCGGATGATCGGGATCATCGGTCGAGCAGACATAGCCTTGCGGCTTATTGAGCATGAAGTAGCGCGGGCCGTTCTGCTGAGTCAGCGAATTGCCTTCATATTCTACCTGATGCTCAGGCTGGAGTTTGAACGCGCTGTCTCGCACAATGTCGTCATCCACGGTAACGTGGCTGCCGCGAATCAGACGCGCAGCAATAGCGCGGCTTACGCCGAGTTGCTGAGCGATAAACTTATCAAGTCGCATGAAATAATTTTAGCCTTAAAGGTGCCGGGAGCCGGACGGGGCGCCCGGAAAAGAAGCAGTTAACAACAGCCCAGTATAACGGGCTCTGTGCGCCACTCAAGGGAAAAAGTTTCGTGGCATACTATATGCGGGATAACAAAGCTGAGTAACCATGACCTTTACACTTCGCCCCTATCAACAGGAAGCCGTGGACGCCACCCTCGCCCACTTTCGCCAGCATAAAGAACCGGCCGCCATCGTCCTGCCCACGGGTGCGGGAAAAAGCCTGGTGATCGCTGAACTGGCACGCCTGGCGCGCGGCCGCGTGCTGGTGCTGGCGCACGTCAAAGAGCTGGTGGCGCAGAACCATGCCAAGTATCTGGCGCTGGGCCTGGAGGCCGATATTTTTGCCGCCGGTTTACAGCGTAAAGAGAGCCACGGCAAGGTGGTGTTTGGCAGCGTGCAGTCGGTGGCGCGCAATCTGGACAAATTTCAGAGCGAGTTCTCGCTGCTGATCGTGGACGAGTGCCATCGCATCAGCGATGACGACGACAGCCAGTACCAGCAGATCCTGACTCACCTGAAGAGCGTGAATCCGCAAATCCGTCTACTGGGTCTCACCGCCACCCCGTTCCGCCTCGGCAAAGGCTGGATCTACCGCTTTCACTATCACGGCATGGTGCGCGGCAATGAAAAGGCGCTGTTCCGCGACTGCATTTACGAGCTGCCGCTGCGCTACATGATCAAACACGGCTACCTGACGCCGCCGGAGCGGCTGGACATGCCGGTGGTGCAGTACGACTTCAGCCGTTTACAGGTGCAGAGCAACGGCCTGTTCAGCGAGGCGGATCTCAACCGCGAGCTGAAAAAACAGGATCGCATTACCCCACACATCATCAGCCAGATTATGGAATTTGCCGCCGAACGCAAAGGGGTGATGATTTTTGCCGCCACCGTCGAGCACGCCCGGGAAATCACCGGCCTTCTGCCCGCCAGCGAGGCCCGGCTTATCACCGGCGAAACGCCGGGCAGCGAGCGCGACCGGTTGATAGAAGATTTTAAGGCGCAGCAGTTCCGCTATCTGGTCAATGTGTCAGTGCTGACGACCGGCTTTGACGCTCCGCACGTCGATCTGATCGCTATTCTGCGTCCGACCGAATCCGTCAGCCTCTATCAGCAGATCGTGGGCCGCGGCCTGCGCTTAGCCCCCGGCAAAACCGACTGCCTGATTCTGGATTACGCCGGGAACCCTCACGACCTGTACGCCCCGGAAGTGGGCGCGCCGAAGGGAAAAAGTGACAACGTTCCCGTGCAGGTATTTTGTCCCGGCTGCGGGTTTGCCAACACCTTCTGGGGCAAAACCACCGCTGACGGCACCCTGATTGAGCACTTTGGCCGCCGCTGTCAGGGCTGGTTTGAAGATGACGAGGGCCATCGCGAACAGTGCGACTACCGCTTCCGCTTTAAAAACTGCCCGCAGTGTAACGCCGAAAACGATATTGCCGCCCGCCGCTGCCGCGCCTGCGATACGGTGCTGGTCGATCCCGACGATATGCTGAAAGCGGCCCTGAAGCTGAAGGATGCGCTGGTGCTGCGCTGCAGCGGGATGGTGCTGGCTCAGGGCGCGGATGAGAAAGGCGAATGGCTGAAAATCACCTATTACGATGAGGATGGAGCCGATGTGAGTGAGCGCTTCCGTCTGCAGACGCCCGCCCAGCGTACCGCCTTTGAGCAGCTGTTTATCCGCCCGCATACCCGCACGCCGGGGGTGCCGCTGCGCTGGATCACCGCGGCGGACATCGTCCATCAGCAGCCGTTGTTGCGCCCCCCTGACTTTGTGGTTGCGCGCAAAAAAGGGCAGTTCTGGCAGGTACGCGAGAAGGTTTTCGATTATGAAGGCCGCTATCGCCGGGCCAACGAATTACGTGGATAAAGGGACTTTTCATTGATGTGCGGGCCATTTGAGTATAAAATGCCGCCCGCTTCACATCCGTGAGGCAGAACACTTACCTGCTGCTGGGTCGCCTGTAGCAGGAATAATATGTACAGAGAGAAATCAATGTTAACTATCAATGTAGAAGCACGTAAAGAGCAGGGCAAGGGTGCGAGCCGCCGCCTGCGCGTAGCAAACAAATTCCCTGCCATCATCTATGGCGGCGAAGCTGCTCCGATCGCAATCGAACTGGACCACGACAAAGTGTGGAACCTGCAGGACAAGCCTGGTTTTTACGGCGAAGTTCTGACCCTGGTTGTTGACGGTAAAGAAGAAAAAGTGAAGGTTCAGGCTGTTCAGCGTCACCCGTTCAAGCCAAAACTGTCTCACATCGACTTCGTTCGCGCGTAATCGCTAACAGGTTGAGAAAAAACCCCGCATTGCGGGGTTTTTTTATGGCCGTTATTTACCGCCGGACGTGCGACGCTGTAGCTGGTCGCGCAGGTTCGGCGGGGTGCCTTTAATGGTCAGCGTGTCGGTCGCCGGATCCCAGAAGATGCGCTCGCCCAACAGCATGGCATCAAAGTTTATGGTTAACCCACCGCCGCTGCCGGCAAACTTAGTGAGCTGACGCAGGGTGCTGCGATCCGCCGGGAAGCTCTCTTCCAGCTCGTAGCCCTTCTCCGCCGTAAAGTCCTGGAAACTCACCTCGCTGACGCCTGCCAGCTCTTTTGACAGCGACTCCAGCTCGATCTCTTCCCCTGCCTGCAGCTGCTCGTTGCAGTAGGTGTACACCTGCTGACGCACGTTCTGGCGCTCGGACTTGTCCAGCTCGGCTTCGGCAGTGAAGTCATCCACCGCCTGCAGCAGGCCTTTGTTTTGCGCTTTGGCGTTCAGACCTTCGCTGGCGCCGAGGAAATCCATAAAGAAGTCGGCAACCTTGCGCCCTACCCGCCCTTTCAGGAAGGTCAGATAGCGGGTCGATTCCGGATTGGTTTCCCATTCGGTCAAATCGATCCGCGCCACGATATCCGCGTGGTTGATGTCCAGATAGTGGGTGGAGCTGATATCCAGCTGCTCATTGACGCGCATGCTGCTCAGGTTGTTCAGCACCGCCACCAGCAGATACTCCACCGCCAGGTAGCGATAGTGGCAGAACAGGACGATCCCGCCATCGGCAAACGGGTATTTAGCCAGCTCATCGCGCAGGCGGCCGGTAGCGGCCCGGCTGAAGGCGAGGAAATCCTCTTCGCCCTGACGCTGTAGGCGCAGCGTCTGCGCCAGTTCACTCTCTTCGCTGAACAGGCCATAGGCTTTGTTTTTGGCGCTGTAAACCCGGTGCAGCTCCGCGATCATGTCAACCGCAGTAGGCGTAGGTTCCAGTAACGAATCGCGCAGCACCAGCTCAAGGGTTTGCTCATCACGCTTGATAAGCTGGTGCAGGGCAATCTGGTTGATATCCAGACTCATGATAAACTCTCCTTTTAGACCGGGCCGTATTCAACCACCCGCCAGTCATGTATGCAACCGAAGATAAAAAAGGGGAAAAAAAGCTGTTGCTACGGTAATATGTTGCCCTTTCCTCCACAAACAGATTTCGATTTATGCCACAACTCTCCCGCTATAGTGATGAACACGTTGAACAAATGCTCAGTGAGCTGCTCAACGTACTGGAAAAACATAAGGCGCCAACCGACCTTTCCCTGATGGTTCTGGGAAATATGGTGACGAACCTTATCAATACCAGCGTTGCGCCGGCCCAGCGCCAGGCGATCGCGAAATCTTTCGCCCAGGCCTTACAGTCCTCGGTTAACGACGACCAGGCGCACTAAGGGAAACGAACGACAGTTTATGGTGACGAATCGTCAGCGCTACCGTGAAAAAGTCTCCCAGATGGTTAGCTGGGGGCACTGGTTTGCCCTGTTCAACATTCTGTTGGCGATGGTGCTTGGCAGTCGTTATCTGTTTGTCGCCGACTGGCCAACCACGCTTGCCGGGCGTATCTACTCCTGGATGAGCGTCATTGGCCATTTCAGCTTTCTGGTGTTCTCGACCTATCTTCTGATCCTGTTCCCGCTGACGTTTGTCGTCATGTCGCAGCGGCTGATGCGGTTTGTCTCCGCCATCCTCGCCACCGCAGGCATGACGCTGTTACTGATCGACAGCGAGGTCTTTACCCGTTTCCATCTCCATCTTAATCCTGTCGTCTGGGAACTGGTGATTAACCCCGACCAGAACGAAACGGCTCGTGACTGGCAGCTGATGTTTATCAGCGTGCCGATTATCTTGCTGATTGAGATGCTGTTTGCTACCTGGAGCTGGCAAAAGCTGCGCAGCCTGACGCGCCGTCGTCGCTACGCCAAACCGGTTGCCGCCCTGTTTTTTGTGGCCTTTATCGGCTCGCATTTCATGTATATCTGGGCAGATGCCAACTTCTATCGGCCGATCACCATGCAGCGCGCGAACCTGCCGCTCTCCTATCCGATGACCGCCCGTCGCTTCCTTGAGAAACACGGCCTGCTGGATGCGCAGGAGTACCAGCGCCGCCTGATTGAGCAAGGCGATCCCGAAGCGGTATCGGTGCAGTATCCGCTCAGCGATCTGCGCTACCGTGACATGGGCCAGGGACAGAACGTCCTGCTGATCACCGTCGACGGGCTGAACTACTCGCGCTTTGAGAAGCAGATGCCGACGCTGGCGGAATTTGCCGATAAGAACATCAACTTTACCCAACATATGAGTTCCGGTAACTCCACCGATACCGGGATCTTCGGCCTGTTCTACGGTATTTCGCCGGGCTATATGGACGGCGTGCTGTCGTCGCGTATCCCGGCGGCGCTGATCACCGGCCTGAACCAGCAGGGTTATCAGCTGGGGCTGTTCTCGTCTGATGGCTTCAGCAGCCCGCTGTACCGCCAGGCGCTGCTGTCCGACTTCTCGCTGCCGACGACGCAGAGCCAGTCCGACGCACAGACCGCCGGACAGTGGATCAACTGGCTGAACCGCTATGCGCAGGACGATAACCGCTGGTTCTCGTGGGTTGCCCTCAACGGCACCACGCTGGATGACAGCAACCAGAAAACCTTTGCTCGCCGCTACGCTAAGGCGGCAGGTGATGTGGATGCGCAGATTGCCCGGGTGCTGGATGCCCTGCGTGAGTCCGGCAAGCTGGAGAATACGGTGGTGGTGATCACTGCCGGTCACGGCGTGCCGCTGGGCAACGAGGGCAATGATGTCGACTGGTCGCGCCCTCGCCTGCACGTTCCGCTGGTGATCCACTGGCCGGGCACGCCATCGCAGCGTATTAACATGCTGACCGATCATAAGGATGTGATGACCACCCTGATGCAGCGTCTGCTCCACGTCAGTACGCCTGCCAACGAGTATTCCCAGGGTCAGGATCTGTTCAGCGCCACACGTCGCCATAACTGGGTGACGGCCGCCAGCAACAATACGCTGGCCGTCACGACGCCAGCCCTGACGCTGGTACTGAACAGCAACGGCAGCTACAAAACCTATAACCCGCAGGGTGAGAAACTTAACGACCAGACGCCACAGCTCAGCCTGCTGTTACAGGTGCTGACGGATGAAAAACGGTTTATTGCTAATTGATTTAAAATTAATCAGTTAGCCTGAACTGGCCTTGCATTAAACGCGGAAATGGGTAGTATAAATTTTACGTGTCGGCACGTAGCGCAGCCTGGTAGCGCATCGTCATGGGGTGGCGAGGGTCGAGAGTTCAAATCTCTCCGTGCCGACCAAAAATCCCAAAAAAAACCAACCCGTTGCGGTTGGTTTTTTTATGCCTGAGCAACAGCCCTAAAGGGGCTGTGAGGGCATTCAATTTTTCAGACTGAATCAGTGCGCGACGGTGGCGCTGGTCACCACATCAGCGTTATCGATTTTCAGGATCACCTTTTGCTTACCCTTTATCCAGGTCAAAGGCTGCGTATTTTTAAAACCATATCCCTCAAGCGCGCTGTAAGCTGCATCAACCTTTTGCCCTCGAACGCTGTCGCGCAGAAAATTGTTCAGCTCTGCGGATTTCTGGTTCTCCGCTTTGGTTTTATGAACATCACAGCTGCCGTCCATCTCAGTCTGCTGATTACACCCGGAGCGGATAAGCTGCTCGCGGAAACTGGCGTTAATTGCCATTGCTGGCCCGGAGACTAACGAGGAAAGCACAACAGCGATCAGTAATTTTTTAACCATACCCGTACCCACCAAATATAAAGAAAGATGCTGAAAAACAGAGAGTCAGCCGCACTCTGAACAGTGCTTTACGCTGTTTAAAAACCACACAGTGTTAATTCGCGATGAAAATTAGCATTGCGTGCTGTGATTCACAAACGAAATTGTTTTAAAGGGAAACTAATAAGTTATTGATATGAATCAGGGAGAGATGCCAGGCCGTTGATGATTAAAGAGTATTTTTTGATTTCAACGCGTTTGATGGGTGTTTCAAATGAAATAAGCGTGAGCCGGTCGTATTTGTAACCAACTGAATTGAATGTCTTTTGCTTACCCTCGTGATAAGTGTAAGCATTTGTAAAGAAAGACAAAACCGGCCCGTCAGCGGGCCGGCTGCTGCATGGCATCCTGCTGGTTAGATTTCCGGGGTATGTTTGTATCCGGTCAGCATCAGCAGCAGGCTCTCTTTTGAATCTGCCGGGCTGAACTGATAGTGGTTGCCCTGACGGTCGCCACCGATGTACCAGGAGATTTCCGTCTTGCCTGCGGCCAGGGCTTTACGCACCGCCTTATCGACATCCACCATCCGGTACTCACGCTTGTTGTTGAGATACAGGACAGCATCCGAGCTGTAGTTGCAGGAAGGCCGGGTTTTCCAGGTGACGGTAGCCGGATCCCAGTCGTTGCTGGCCGGATAGAAGAAGATCTGATCCGCGCCGTTGGCTTCGACTTTCCCGCCATAGATGCGGATCTTGTATTTGAAGAGGGCGGGATCCTGGCCGGCCGGCAGCGCAGGGATCTTAAATTTCACCAGGCTCATGGTCTCCACGTTACGGGTACGGCCGCCGTTTTTCCAGTTATCCTGGATTAACAGGGTCTGCGCCGTCGGAACCGGCGTGCTCGGCGTCTCGCTGCTCACCCAGACGTTCGCCAGCGCCTTCGAATAGCCGTAAGGCACGTTGGTGCCGCAATCCATGCCCTGATTCATGCACATCTCGGTCATAAAGCGCGCCGCATCTTCAGTCCAGCCGTTCATAAAGTCGGCATGAGCGGTATAGAGACTGCCCCAGTGCTCCTCGCGCGCATCGCCATTCATGGTGGGATCAAGCGACAGCTGCGCTTTCGCCGTATCCAGAGAGGTGATGCCGTGCAGCACCCAGGCCACGTTCATGTTCACCGTCGGGAGCTTCACCGGGAAGCCGGAAGGACACTGCCCTTTCACATCGTAAACGGCATTGGCCATCCCGTGGTGCGGCTTCAGGTTGATGCCGTCCCAGCAGTTGGGGAACTGGATCCCGATATTAAACTGCACGGCATCATTGGCTTTTCTCAGCCCACAGACTTCACCCACTGTATTTGTGTAACCTTTACCGTTGGCGCATAAAAAGGTGATCCGCGAGTTGGGTTTCGTACCATGGTGATCGCCTGCCAGCATCTCCAGCCCGGCGGGGAATGGGCTGAGCGGGTACTGATCGACGTTATTGGCCTGATAATAGGTTTTCTGATACGCCGGCTTCACCACCGTGCCGTCCGGGAGACGCAGGGAGGGCACCCAGTAAGCCGAGCTGTCGGCTTTGTTATCACAGGTGGTTTCTGGCTGCTGGCGCAGCAAATCATAAGAGGAGTAAGCATCGGTGTGGGTATTACCGAAAAAGCCGTGCCACATCGCCTGATTGACTTTGCCAAACATCATGATGGCGTCATCGCCCAGAGTGTGGTTGTAAGCGCAGACGACGTGCGCCTGCGGGCCGGCATGGGCGTATAGTGACGGCAGCAGCAGGGCTGACGCCAGCGCAGTATAAAGTGCGGTCCTTTTCATAAAAATCTCCTGAAAGAAAGGACCACATTGGTAACAAAACGGTGCTAACTCGCCGAATTTTTTACTGAATACTTTTCCGCTATTGTACGCTTTACAAGGTCGCCGGACGCCTGAGCAGGTACGCCAGCGTCACGATGCAAATCGCCGCTCCGCCATAGAAGGTGTATTCCGCGCCCCACGTCTCCCAGATAATGCCCGCTCCCAGGCTGGCAATCAGCAGCGCCACGCCGCTCACCATGCTGAACAGGCCAAAGGCGGTACCGCGCAGATCGGCGGGTGCCGTTTTTGCAATCATCGCGGTCAACAGCCCCTGAGTCATTCCCATATGGATGCCCCACAGCGCCACGCCGATGATGATCCCCGCCCAGTGGGTGCTCAGCGCCAGTACAATATCCGCCGCGATCAACACCGCCAGCCCCCACTGCAGCAAACGGGTGTGGCTCATGGCATCGGAGAGTTTGCCGAACGGATAGGCCGAAAAGGCGTAAAGCAGGTTCATGGCGACCATCACCAGTGGGATGAGCGCCAGCGGAATACCGGATTGCTGGGCCCGGAGCACCAGAAATGCCTCGCTGAAGCGGGCCAGGGTAAAGACCGCGCCCAGACCAATCACCCACCAGCAGCTGGCGCCGAGGCGCTTCAGGTTCTCTTTTTTAATTGGATTGGTACGCTTGTGCGCAATCGGAGAGGCGGGTTCATGGAGACCAAAAAAGAGCAGCGCGACGGCAAGCACGCCGGGAATAACGGCGATCCAGAAAATAGTGCGGAAATCGTCGTTCCACAACAGCATCATGCCCACGGCCAGCAGCGGGCCAAGGAAAGCGCCGAGGGTGTCCATCGACTGCCGCAGCCCGTAGGCTGCACCGCGCAGTTCAGGCGGCGTCACATCGGCCACCAGCGCGTCACGGGGGGCACCGCGGATCCCCTTCCCCACCCGGTCGATTAAGCGTGCCCCGAGGATCATTCCCGACGAGGAGGCGAGCGCAAACAGCGGCTTGCTGGCAGCACCCAGCCCGTAGCCCAGCAGCGCCAGACCTTTGCGTTTCCCCAGATAGTCGCTGATGGCGCCGGAGAAGACCTTGACGATCAGCGCCGTGGCTTCCGCCAGCCCTTCGATAAGACCAATGAAGATGACGCTGGCACCCAGCGTGGTCACCATAAACAGCGGTAATAAGCTATGGATGATCTCCGAGGAGATATCCATCAACATGCTGACGCCGCCAACGACCCAGACCCCTTTTGGGATCCGGCTCAGCGTGGAAAACCGGGAGTCCATGCTCCACTCCTGCTATCGGGAAAACAGGTATTTAACCCGAAAACGGTGCAGGAGGGAATGCGAATAAATATCGTTAATATCGAAGCGGGAAAACTCAGTGCTTCTCGCTGTCCCCGAGGAAAAAGATCCCCAGCGGGATAGCCAGCAGAACGGTAAAGACCGTGCTGTAGACCAGCACCATCGCCGATTGCAGAACGAACATGCTGGTGGTCCACTCCGTCAACGGAATGTTGTACTGCTCAACCACGCCGACGATCGTCACACGCCCCACCCCAATCACCGCAATCAGAAACACCGTCAGCAGTGCCAGCAGAAATTTTTTTCCCGCCGGGGTGTTAAGTTTTTGGCGTACCATGCATTTATTCCTTCACAGATGAATAACAATGATTGCCGCTCACCCTACCACGATCGGCCCTCCGGCACCAACCCAGAATTTAAAACCACAACAAAGGCAAATTGTCAGTGATATACACCAGATAAAAATAAAATACAGGCAAAAAACACCAGATATGATAGTGTAGGCATGACCCGTTTGACATAAAAAGGAATGACTGTGAAAAACGCATCTAAAAGCATCGTCGCCCTGATGGCACTGGCCTGCGCCAGCGCATATGCCGCCCCTGCCGCTCAACCGCTTGAGAAAACGGCCCCGTATCCGCAGGCGGAGCATGGGATGAAGCGCCAGGTTATCGACCTGCCCGCGCAGAAAGATGAAGCGAATTATAAAGTTGAGCTGCTGATCGGCCAGACGCTGGAAGTGGACTGCAACGTGCACCGCCTCGGCGGGCAGTTAACCAGCAAGACGCTGGAAGGCTGGGGCTATGACTATTACGTCTTTGATAAGGTCACCTCGCCGGTCTCCACCATGATGGCCTGCCCGGAAGGGAAAAAGACCGCCAAATTTGTGACCGCGAATCTGGGTGAGCATAGCCTGCTGCGCTACAACAGTAAGCTGCCGATTGTGGTCTATACGCCGGACAACGTTGAGGTGAAATACCGCGTCTGGCAGGCAGATGAGAAGGTCGAAAACGCCGTTGTGCGTTAAAAAAAAGCCGGGTTACTTAACCCGGCTTTTTTGCATCAGAGCGCGATATCCGCGACCGGTTTGCTTTCCGGCTGGGATGTCGCCTGCGGCTGAGCCTGAGGCGCCGCATCCGGTGCCTGCGGCTTTTCATACTTCAGCTGCAGCACGCGGCTGGTGTACTCCAGCTCCTGCTCGGTGGCGTCAACGTTACCGTTCAGCGCCGTACCGTAAGACGGAATAATGGTCTTCAGTTTCGCCTGCCATTCCGGGCTGGCGACTTTGTCTTTGAACACTTTTTCCATCAGATGCAGCATAATAGGTGCCGCAGTGGATGCGCCCGGGGATGCCCCCAGCAGCGCGGCTACGGTGCCCTCTTTATCGCTGACCACTTCGGTGCCCAGACGCAGCACGCCGCCTTTCTCTTCGTCACGCTTGATGATCTGCACGCGCTGACCCGCCTGCCACAGACGCCAGTCCGCCTGCTTCGCATCCGGGTAGTACTCTTTCAGCGCCTCGAAGCGATCGTCATCGGAGAGCATTACCTGGCTAATCAGGTACTTCACCAGATCGAAGTTATCCAGACCAACATCGACCATTGGCCCCACGTTCGAGGTGGTGGTTGAGCTCAGCAGATCCCACAGCGAGCCGTTCTTCAGGAACTTGGTCGAGAAGGTGGCGAACGGCCCGAACAGCACCACGCGCTTGCCGTCAAGGATACGGGTATCGATGTGCGGCACCGACATCGGCGGCGCGCCCACGGAGGCCTGGCCATACACTTTCGCCAGATGGCGGTTCACCACTTCCGGGTTTTCCGACACCAGGAACTGGCCGCCAACCGGGAAGCCCGCATAATTATCCGCTTCCGGAATGCCGGTCTCCTGCAGCAGCTTCAGCGCCGCGCCGCCCGCACCGATAAAGACGAACTTCGCCTTGATGACGTGCTCTTCTTCATTGTGCTTCAGATCGGCAACGGTCACGCTCCAGGAGTTGTCCGCGTTACGCTTAAAGCCGCGCACTTCGCTGTTCAGCGACAGGTTGAAGTTCTCTTTTTTCTGCAGAGAGCCCACCAGCTGGCGGGTGATTTCGCCGTAGTTAACGTCGGTACCGATTTCGGTACGGGTCGCGGCCACTTTCTGGTTCGGGTCACGCCCTTCCATGACCAGCGGTGCCCACGCCTTGATCTGGGCGTGATCTTCGGAGTACTTCATCCCGCGGAACAGCGAGCTTTGCTGCAGGGCAGCATAACGGCCGCGCAGGAAGTTAACGTTGTCGTCGCCCCAGACAAAGCTCATGTGCGGCACGGTGTTAATAAAGCTGTGCGGATCGTGCATCACGCCGCTGTTCACCTGGTGAGACCAGAACTGACGGGAGATCTGGAACGCTTCGTTGATCTCCACGGCTTTCTCAATACTGATGGAGCCGTCTTTCTTCTGCGGGGTGTAGTTCAGCTCCATTAAGGCCGAGTGACCGGTCCCGGCGTTATTCCAGCCGTTGGAGCTCTCCTGCGCCACGCCGTCCAGACGTTCCACCATGGTCATGGACCAGTCCGGCTGAAGCTCCTGCAGATAGGTTCCGAGCGTGGCGCTCATGATCCCGCCGCCAATTAACAGAACGTCCGTTTCCTGATCCTGCGATGCCTGAGCCTTCGCCGCCATCGGGGCAGCACTAAGGCTTGCCGCCGCAGCCAGCAACAGGGCAGTCATTTTTTTCATAATTAATGCCTTCGTAATAAGCGTATTGTTCGCTATTTATGCAGATGAAGTCGAGTGCGGCGCCACGGTAGCAATATTTAAATATTGTTTAAAGGTTAAATAATTATTGTAATTATGATAATTAATGTCGCGGTATTTGTAGGGACATGGCACGTGCTGCGCTGGAAACGCGCGCGTTTTCCCGCTACTATGCTGCCCTTTGTGATCGGCCGCACAGATCCTGCCCACCGCCACTAACCTGCGAAAAACTATGTCTCCAACACACGCTTCTCCCCATACTCTTGCCGTTCTGCGTTCTCCGTCGCTGTTGACGCGTGAAATCCTGGCCGGTGTGATCACCGCCCTGGCGCTTATTCCGGAGGTGATCTCCTTCTCCGTGGTGGCGGGCGTCGATCCGAAAGTGAGCCTGTTCGCGTCGGTGGTGCTGTGTCTGGCGCTGTCGGTAATGGGCGGACGTCCGGCGATGGTGACCGCCGCCGCGGGTTCAGTGGCGCTGGTGATTGGGCCGATGGTTCATCAGCATGGCGCGCAGTATATTCTGCCGGCGGTGCTGCTGGCGGGGCTGATCCAGATCCTGTTCGGCGCGCTGGGGATGGCGCGCCTGATGCGCTTTATTCCTCAGGCGGTGATGACCGGGTTTGTGAACGCGCTGGGGATTTTAATTTTCTTTGCCCAGGTGCCCCACTTCTGGAGCAAAAGTCCGCTGATTGTCGGCCTGTTTGTCCTGACCCTGCTGATTGTGCTGTGGGCGCCCCGCTACATTAAAAGTATTCCTTCCCCGCTGATTGCGATTGTGGTTCTGACCCTTTTTACCGTCACCAGCGGCCAGCTGCTGCCGACCGTCGGCGACGAAGGCTCTATCGGCGGCGGCCTGCCGGGGATCACCCAGATGCTGGTGCCCCTCAATCTGCAAACCCTGAGCATTATCTGGCCCTGCGCGCTAAGTATTGCTTTTGTCGGCCTGATGGAGTCGCTGCTGACGGCAAAACTGGTGGATGAGCTGACCGCTACTCCGTCCAGCAAGCGCCGCGAGAGCATGGGGCTGGGCGTGGCCAATATCATGGCCGGCTTCTTCGGCGGGATCGCCGGATGCGCGATGATCGGTCAGACCATCGTTAACGTTGAAATGGGCAAGGGGCGCAGCCGCGTCTCCACTTTCGCCGCCGGGCTGGTGCTGCTGCTGTTGGTCACTGCCCTGAGCGACGTGATGGCTAAAATCCCGATGGCGGTGCTGGCGGGGATCATGGCGATTGTTGCCATTAAGACCTTCAACTGGCAGAGCATCCGCCCTGCCGCGGTGAAAGGCGCGCCCGTCGCGGAAACCCTGGTCATGCTGGTGACCGTTGCGGCCACCGTCTCAACCGGCAATCTGGCAATTGGCGTGCTGGGCGGGATTATCGTCATGGCGATCCTCCCTGCCCGCCTGCGACGCAGCAGCGCCGCTACAGCAGAAACAGCGTCGCCAGCCCAAGAAAAATAAAGAACCCGCCGGTATCGGTGATGGCGGTGATCATCACGCTCGACCCCACTGCGGGGTCGCGCCCGAGGCGGGTCATCACCATCGGAATGATCACTCCCATCAGCGCCGCCACCAGCAGGTTTAGTACCATCGCCAGGGTCATTACCCCGCCCAGCGCCATATCGTCGTACAGCCACCAGGTGACGCCCCCCATAATCCCGCCCCACACCAGGCCGTTGATCAGCGCCACGCCCAGCTCACGCAAAATCAGGAAGGTAAAGTTGCCCGGCTGAATATGCTGCAATGCCAGGGCGCGCACGATCATGGTGATGGTCTGGTTGCCGGTATTGCCGCCAATGCCGGCCACGATGGGCATCAGGGAAGCCAGCGCCACCAGCTGCGAGATGGTGTGTTCAAAGCCGTCAATCACCCGCGAGGCGATAAAGGCGGTGCAGAGGTTGATCGCCAGCCACGCCCAGCGGGTTTTCACCGCCTTACTCACCGGAGCATAAACATCCTCTTCCGCGCTGAGTCCCCCGAGGGCGCGCATATCGTTATCGGTCTCTTTATAGACCACATCGACGATCTCATCGATGGTCAGTCGCCCCAACAGCTTGCCCACCGCGTCCACCACCGCGGCGCTGAGCAGGTTGTCACGCTCAAAGGTGCGGGCGGCTTTCTCGGCATCATCTTCCGGGGAGAAGAGCATCGGCTGGGGGTCCATCACCTCGCTGACCTTGCTCTGGGCGCTGTTGAGCAGGATGGTCTGCAGCTCCAGCTCGCCGAGCAGGGTTTTATCCCGGGAGGTGACAAAGAGTTTGTCGGTGTTCTTCGGCATTTTGCCGAGCCGACGCAGGTAGCGCTGGACCGTGCCCAGGGTTACGTCCGGGCGCACGGTGATCACGCTGAACTCCATGATCGCCCCGACGCGATCCTGCTCATAATGCATGACCTGGTGGACGCGGGCGCGCTCCTGAGGCGGCAGCGACGCCAGCAGGCGTCCGGTCAGGTTGCGCGGCAGGTGCTGAACCAGGTAAATCTGATCGTCGATATCCAGGGTACGCAGCGCGTCGAGGATCGCGTTGTCGCTCATCTCATCGATCAGATCTTCCCAGACGTTCTCGGACGCCTCCACCAGCACCTGACCGCGCTCGTGATCCTGCACCAGCCGCCACAGGGCATGGCGCTCTTCCGAGGGTAAGGCTTCGAGGGTGTCGGCCAGATCCGGCGGCGGCAAATGCGCCACCAGCGCCCCTACCTCAGCAATATCGTCGGCTAAGGTCCCGACATCATATTGCTCAGCCAGGGTCAGTTTACCCAGCAGGGTGGAGGTGAGCGCTTTGTCGGTGGTCATCAGCCAGATCAGGCGCGCACGCTCTTCATCGCGCAGCCGTGCGCTGTTTTTGCTTAATGCAGACATTAATCATAAATCCATTAAATGAGTTGGCATTAAGCATAGCGCGGGGTTGTGTAAATTTTAATAAACGAATCGGCGGGAAGAGCAAAAAATCGGCAGTTGCAGACCGGGGGGCGGCAAAGCCGCCACCCGGCATTTTGACACTCAGGCGGTACGTGCCACCGCATCACGCGACGCGGCATCACGCTCGGCGCCGGTCAGCTCGGTCAGCTGTCCACTGCGCATCTCCAGCAGGCGGTCGGCATGGATGAAATAGTGATCGTCATGGCTGATGGCAAAAATGGTTTTGCCCATCTGCTGCATCAGCGGCAGCAGCACCTGGTAGAACTCGCGGCGGAAATGCGGGTCCTGATCGGCGGCCCACTCATCCAGCAGAATGATGTCGCGCTCTTCCGCCAGCGCCAGCAGCAGCGCCACGCGCTTCTTCTGCCCTTTCGACAGCTTCAGGTTGAGGATCTTGCCATCCTGCAACTCCAGCTTGTGCGACATTTGCAGATGCGCCAGCCACTTCTCCACCAGCGCCGGATCGGCCTGCTTGCCTTCCGGGCCCAGCAGCTGATCGAACAGCCAGACGTCGGTAAACACCGCAGAGAACAGCTTGCGGTAATCTTCCGGTTTTTCGGCGCTAAGCGGCTTACCGTCCAGCAGGATCTCGCCGGACTGGGGCTGATACAGGCCGGTCAGCAACATTGCCAGCGTTGATTTCCCGCTGCCGTTACCGCCAATCAGGAACAGCAGCTCGCCGCGGTTAAGGGTTAAGTTCACCGGCCCGACGGAGAAGTCGTTGTCCTGATATTTGAAGGTGACGTTGCGCAACTCCAGGGTCTGCCAGTCCGGGAAGGCTTCAGGTCGCGGGAACTCGGCTTTGTACGGTGCGAGAGCAAACTTGCGCAGCTTGTTAAAGGCTACCTGGGCGCTGAGCAGGGTCGGCAGCGCGCCGACGGCGGAGAGCAACGGCGTGCGCAGGAACAGCAGGGTCAGCGAGTAGGTCGCGGCGACGTTGGTATCTGCCCAGCCCAGGCTGTTGGCCATCCAGAAGACCAGGCCAATCGCCCCCAGCATCATGATATTGGACCAGTTGACCGCGCTCAGGTGGAAGGTATCGGCCCGCACAATGTGGTGGCGATATTCGCGGGCATCCGGGATATAGAGGTTATTGAAGATGTGCTCGGCGCGCTCGCGGTTAAGGGTCAGCTCTTTGCGCCCTTCCAGCACTGTCTGATAGTCGTTATAGAGCTTATCTTCGGTTTCGCGCAGCACCGCCATGTGCTTGTAGACGCGCGACACCAGCAGGTAGCCGCCCCAGATGGTGATCGCTATCCACAGAGCGGTGATCGCCAGCATTTTGGTGGAGAGCCAGGCCAGATAGGCGGCCGATCCGAAGGTCAGAATAATCCCCTGCACCAGCTCCGGCAGACGCACAAAGGCGATGGTGATTGAGCGTACATCGCTGGTCAACCCGGCCAGCAGCGAGGCGCTGCCCAGCTGCTCGACGCGTTCAACCTGGGTATCCAGAATACGCTTGATGAACTCGCTGCGCAGGCGGTAGACGAAGTGGTGGCCGAGGGTAGTGAGCGCCAGCTGCGAACCCAGGGTGACGGCCATCAGCAGCACCAGCAGGCCGAGAAATTCCGGCAGCACCATCAGGGTGGTGTCCACCGTTTCAATTAAGCGCAGGTTAATAAAGGCAATAAGCCCAATACCCAGCGCGGCGCTGAGCAGGCTGAGCGCCATCACCGCGATAAACGGCCAGCGGTATTGGCGCCAGACCAGTAACAGGAGTTCCATGCAGAGCAATCCAGACAAGAAAAATCAGCCAGCAGTGTAAACTGCTCGCCACTTACATCAAGAATAATTCTTATTTTTATTCGTTATTCGCCGCCTGGCGGAAGGTGAGGTTGTAGCGACAGTCGCCGGTCAGAGGGTGCTCTCCGGCTTTAAGCGGCTGAATGCCATGATAAAACAGGCGGGATGGTCCACCCCACACCACCACGTCACCATGCTCCAGCAGCAGGCGCTGAAGCGGATCGTTACGGCGTAATCCGCCGAACTGAAACACCGCGGGCAGGCCGAGCGAGACCGAGACAATCGGCGCCCGCAGGTCGGCCTCATCCTTATCCTGATGCAGCGACAGTTTAGCCCCGACGGCATAGCGATTGATAAGACAGGCATCCGGCTGAAAGTCGGGATAACCCGCCGCGCAGGCGGCATCGTGGCACAGGGCAGCAAAAGCGTCCGGCATCGGCGGCCAGTGCGCATTTGTGATCGGATCGTCCGCTGAATAGAGGTAACCGTGCCGGTTAGTGGTCCAGCCCAGTCCGCCGCAGTTGGTCATCGCCACCGACATGGTGTATCCCCCGGGGGTAACCATCTGGCGGAACGGCGAGGCGCTGGCGACCTGTTCGATCCCCTGCATTAAGGCGGTGGCCCGCGTCAGGGCAAAGCGGCGCAGGATCACCGCCCCCGGCGCCAGCGGCTCCTGCCAGGGCTCAGCATCTGCAAACAAATCGAGCATCACACCTCCTCTTTTTTGGCTTCGCGACGCAGCAGTGCCGCTTTACGGGCCGTACCCCAGCGGTAGCCCGACAGCCCGCCGTCGCTCCGTACCACCCGGTGACAGGGAATAATAATCGCCAGCTTGTTGGCGGCGCAGGCCCGGGCCACCGCCCGCACCGCACCGGGATGACCAATGGCGTTGGCCACCTGCTGATAGCTTGCCGTCTCTCCGCTACGTATAGCGCGCAGGGCCTGCCAGACCTGACGCTGAAAGGCGGTGCCGCGAATATCCAGCGGCAGGGCGAGCGCCACGGCGTGGTTATCCACGCTGGCGATCACCTGGGCGACGCGCGCGGCGAAGGCGGCATCCGCCTGTTCTCGCCGGGCGTGAGGAAAGATCGTTTCCAGCTCGGCAATCAGGGCGCTGTCATCATCCCCGGGTAGAATGGCACAGACGCCCCGCGTGCTCTCCGCCACCAGGCAACGTCCCAGCGTGCAGTTGCTCAAAGCATAGCGCACGGTGGTTTCCTCCCCGCCGCTGCGGTACTGCTTCGCGGTCATTCCCAGGGTGGCATCGGCGTTGCGGTAATAGCTGCTGCTGTCGGGAAAACCTGCTGCCAGCACGGAGTCGGTAATACTTTCACCCTGCGTCAGGGCGTCGCGCAGCCGTTTCGCCCTGGCCGCCTGCTGCCAGGCTTTCGGCGTCATCCCGGTGAAGGATTTGAACAGACGATGAAGATGCCAGGGGCTCATCGCCACCTCCTGCGCCAGCCTCTCAAGGGTCAGGGGCTGCTCCTGCTCCAGTAACCGGCAGGCTTTTTCGATGGTGGCGATCCGCTGCGCCTGGGGATCCGGTTGATCCGGGCGGCAGCGTTTGCAGGGGCGAAAACCCGCCTGCACTGCCTGGCGGGCATCGGGGTAAAAGCGAACGTTTTCACGTAGGGCGTGGCGCGCCCGGCAGGAGGGACGGCAGAAGATGCCGGTGGTCTGTACGGCAAACACAAACTGACCATCGGCATGGCCATCGCGGGCCAGCACCGCCAGCCAGCATTGATCGTCATTCATCAGGTTCGGCTTTTTCATGATCGGCTCCTTATATAAGCATACGCCTAGCCTGCCTGAACGCCACCCGACAAAAACCCGCAACCTTGCTTTTTAATTCGCCCCGTTGACGAGGAAGCTGGAGAACTGCGGAGACATCCAGGTTTTAAAGCCCTCCCCTTCGCGGACGATCATATAGATCGCCAGCCCCTGCTCACGCGCGATCTCTTTGGCTTTCTCAGCCCCCAGCACCATCAGACCGGTATCCCAGGCATCGGCTTCCAGCGCCGTAGGGGCGATCACCGTCACCGACACCAGATTGTGCGTAATCGGGCGACCGGTCTGGGGATCAATGACGTGGGAAATGCGTTTTCCGTCCAGCTCATAATAGTTACGGTAGCTGCCGGAGGTGCTGATGCCGTGGCCGTTGATATCGACAATGGCCTGGACGGCATTTTGCCGATCGGTGGGTTTTTGGATCGCCACGCGCCAGGGCTTATCGCTGGCGTTCATGCCGCGGCTGACCAGCGCCCCGCCAACTGACACGAGATAGCGCGAGATCCCCTCTTCGGCCATCAGCCGGGCCAGGTGATCGGCAGCATAGCCCTCACCCACCGTTGAGAGATCGACAAACAGATCGGGGATATCTTTTTCGAGGTATTGCTTGCCGGACTGATTTATCACCGTCAGATGCTGCAGGCCCGTTTGCGCCCGGGCATCGTCAATCTGCGCCTGGTCGGGGGTTTTCACCGGCTGCTTGTTCGGGCCAAAGCCCCACAGGTTAACCAGCGGGCCGACGGTGATATCCATCGCGCCGTTGGTTTTATAGCCCACCCGCAGCGACTCGGTGACAATATCCGCCATCGCTTCGCTCACCGGCCAGGGGGAGGTGCTCTGGGACTGGTTAAAACGCATCAGGGCAGAGTCATTTTTATAGGTGGACATCAGCTGGTCGTCGCCATCCAGCTGGGACTGGATCTTGCCGCGTAGCTCTTCAGCCCGGGCAGCAGAGAGATCAATCACGCTGACGCGCCAGAAGGTACCCATGGTTTTCCCTTCCAGCACCGTTGCGGCGGTGTCGGCCTTAGCCGGAGGAGCGGGGGCATCGCACGCAGACAACATAAACAGTGTCGCCAGAAAGCCGACACGCAGAAAAGTAATTTCCATTCGTTATTATCCTCAAGCCTGAGACCGGCAAGAGTACACTAAAAAGCAGGCTTTGTAAGGGGCTGATAGTAAGACCAAAAAAAGGGGCCAGTTGGCCCCTTTTGCAATACTGCGTAAGACTTAGAACTGGTAAACCAGACCCAGGGCTACGATGTCATCAGTGCTGATGCCTGCACGGTCGGTGAAGGAGTTATCATCCAGCAGGTTGATTTTGTAATCCACATAGGTGGACATGTTTTTGTTGAAGTAGTAAGTCGCGCCAACATCAACATATTTCAGCAGATCCTGGTCGCCATAGTTATCGATGTCCTTACCTTTGGACTGCAGGTAAGCCACGGATGGACGCAGGCCGAAGTCGAACTGATACTGCGCAACCACTTCGAAGTTCTGGGCTTTGTTAGCAAAACCATAGATTGCATCGCTACGGCTGGACTTAGAGTCACCGAAACGGGTCGCATTGTAAGTCTGGGAGTACTGCGCGGCCAGGTAGAGGTTGTTCGCGTCATATTTCAGGCCGCCGCTGTACACGTCAGCACGGTCACCTTCGCCGTAAACGCCAAAGGCGTTCTGGTCTGCGGTACGTTTGGAAGACGCTGCTGCCGCACCGACGCTGAAGCCTTCGCCCAGATCATAGGTCAGGGAGCCGCCGAAGCCGTCACCGTTCTGTTTCAGAGTACTACGACCGGTGTCGTTTTCACCGCTGACGCTGCCGTTTTTACCCTGGTACTGCAGAGCAAAGTTCAGGCCATCAACCAGACCGAAGAAGTCCTGGTTACGGTAGGTAGCAACACCGTTACCACGGGATTGCATGAAGTTGTCGGAACCGTAGGTGTCGCCGCCGAATTCTGGCAGAACGTCGGTCCAGGAAGTGACGTCGTAAATCACGCCGTAGTTACGACCGTAGTCGAAAGAACCTGCTTCAGCGAATTTCAGACCTGCGAAGGCCACACGAGTCCAGGACTGGTCGTCGCTCTCGGTGGTGTTGCCCTGAATCTGGTATTCCCACTGACCGTAACCAGTGATCTGATCGTTAACCTGAGTTTCGCCTTTGAAGCCGAGACGCATGTAGGTCTGATCGCCATCAGCGCTATCGTCATCAGAGAAATAGTGCAGACCGTCTACTTTGCCGTAGAGATCTAATTTGTTGCCGTCTTTGTTATAAATTTCAGCCGCATTTGCTGCGCCTGCTACCAGCAGTGCTGGTACCAGGAGGGACAGTACTTTAACTTTCATTATTTTAACCCTCTGTTATATGTCTTTTATTACCACTGCTTACTGATTAACCCTCTTAACCAGTCGGCAAGTTCATTCTCCGCAAAAATACAGAATAATCCAACAAGAATATGATACGAAAACTTTTAAGATGTTTCATATTGCCGTATAGATGTTTCATTTTGTAAATTTGAGGGAACTTTTTTGCCGCACAATAAGTTAAAAAATAAAGCACCATAAATCAAAATGTTAAAATTATGATTTAAAATCAATAACTTAACAAAAAATTCATTATAGCACTGATTGCCAAAACAAAAAGGCAGCCGGCTACTAAAATATCTCTCGCTATCATCATTAACTTTATTTATTACCGTCATTCAAATTTGAATGTCTGTTTATCCCGAATTGAACCGAATGCAATGCATTCGGTTTTTTTTTACCCTTCTTTACGCAAATTTAAAATATCTGTGCTACCCACCCGAAACTATAACGACTATTAATTAAATCTTAGGGTGCTATTTTTAGTCCTGAAAATTGAACGGGTAATTTAATTTCTTGTTTATTCGTGCTATTTTTCCACTATATTGTTAGTTATTTGTACAATTATCGTTTAACCGTACAGATTTAAGACAATCCTTTTCGTCTTGCGCAACAGGACGAAAAAGTCAGCCCCGGAAGTAGCGTGAGGCTGGAAATTCGATTATTACGCTTTATACTGCCCTATTCGCCTGAAGCGCAGCCATAACGGGTTAACCACATCAATGAGTCAGTCTGAAACCACAGCCGCGAACAAATTCTCCCTGCTTCCGGGCAGCATTACCCGTTTCTTTCTTCTATTGATCGTTGTGCTGTTAGTGACCATGGGCGTGATGGTGCAGAGCGCGGTGAACACCTGGTTAAAAGATAAAAGCTATCAGATTGTCGATATCAGCCACGCGCTGCATAAACGTATCGACACCTGGCGCTACGCAACCTGGCAGATTTACGACAACATCGCCGCCACGCCGACAACCGCATCCGCAGAAGGGCTGCAGGAGACGCGGCTGAAGCAGGATGTGTATTATCTGGAGAAAACGCGGCGCAAAACCGAAGCCCTGATTTTCGGTTCGCACGACAGCGCCACGCTGGAAATGACCCAGCGCATGTCGACCTATCTTGATACGCTATGGGGAGCGGAGACCGTTCCCTGGTCGATGTACTATCTCAACGGTCAGGACAACAGCATGATCCTGATCTCCACCCTGCCGCTAAAAGATCTCTCCTCCGGTTTTAAAGAGTCGTCGGTGGGCACCGTTGTCGACTCCCGTCGCGCAGAGATGCTGCAGCAGGCCAATGCCCTGGATGAGCGTGAAAGTTTCTCTTCCCTGCGCCGCCTGGCCTGGCAAAATGGCTACTACTTTACCCTGCGCACTACCTTCAATCAGCCAGGGCATCTGGCAACGGTGGTGGCCTTCGATCTGCCGATCAACGATCTGATCCCCCCGGATATGCCGCTTGAGAGCTTCCGCCTGGAACAGGATTCCTCGGGGCAAAACCTGCGCGCGCCGACGGACAAAGAGAGCCCCGAAAGCGTCTCGATCTCCTTTAACGGATCGAAAATCGAGATTGCCTCCTCGCTGAACACGACCGGTATGCGCCTGGTCTGGCAGGTCCCTTTTGGTACCCTGTTGCTGGACACCCTGCAAAATATCCTGCTGCCGCTGCTGCTTAATATCGGCCTGCTGGCGCTGGCGCTGTTTGGTTACACCACCTTCCGCTCGCAGCCAGGCCGCCAGAGCGATGCCCCCGTCGCCGCAGGTACCAGCAACGAGCTGCGCGTGCTGCGCGCGCTCAATGAAGAGATTGTCTCGGTGCTGCCGCTCGGCCTGCTGGTACACGACCAGGAAGCCAACCGCACGGTGATCAGCAACAAAATCGCCGATCACCTGCTGCCGCACCTGAATCTGCAGAACATCACCAGCATGGCCGATCAGCATCAGGGCGTGATTCAGGCCACCATTAATAATGAGCTGTATGAGATCCGCCAGTTCCGCAGCCAGGTGGCGTCACGCACGCAGATCTTTATCATTCGCGATCAGGATCGCGAGGTGCTGGTGAATAAAAAGCTCAAACAGGCGCAAAGGCTGTATGAGAAGAACCAGCAGGGCCGCGCGGCCTTTATGCAGAATATTGGCGATGCCTTTAAACTGCCTCTGAAGGCGCTGGCCAGCGAAGCGGCCCAGTTAACCAGCCCGGAAAGCCTGCAGCTGTCGGGGCATGCCGATACACTGGTGCGGCTGGTGGATGAGATCCAGCTCGCCAATATGCTGGAAAATGACAGCTGGAAGAGCACCGCAACGCTGTTCTCGATTCAGGATCTGATTGATGAAGTGGTGCCGGAAGTGCTGCCGGTGATCAAGCGTAAGGGGCTGCAGCTGCTGATTAACAACCCGCTGCGGGCCAATGATGAACGCCACGGCGACCGTGACGCGCTGCGTCGTATTCTGCTGATGCTGATCCAGTACGCTGTGACCACCACCCAGATCGGCAAAATTACGCTTGAAGTGAGCAGCGATGAATCAGCCGATGACCGTCTCACCTTCCGTATCCTTGATACCGGTGAAGGGGTTACGGCCAGTGAAATCGACAACCTGCACTTCCCGTTCCTGAATGATACTCAGAGCGATAATTACGGCAAAGCCAACGCCCTCACCTTCTGGCTGTGCGATCAGCTGGCACGTAAGCTTGGCGGCCACCTGAATATTAAAGCCCGCGAATCGCTGGGCACCCGTTATTCACTGCACGTCAAAATGCCGGCCACGCCGCAGGAAGCAGAGGATGATGAGGGCCTGCTGGACGAGGTAGTGATCATGGTGGATGTGACGTCGAATGAGATCCGCAGTATCGTGGTTCGCCAGCTGGAAAACTGGGGTGCGACCTGTATTTCCCCGGACGAAAGGCTGGCAAGTCAAGAATATGATCTCTTTTTAACGGATAATCCGTCTAATCTTACTGCCTCAGGCTTGCTTTTAAGCGATGATGAGCCTGGCGTGCGAAAAATTGGCCCCGGCCAGGTGCGCGTCAACTTTAATATGAGCAATGCGATGCAGGAAGCTGTACTACAACTAATAGAGGAGCAGCTGGCGCAGGAAACGATCCCGGAATCCCCACTGGGCGGCAATGAAAATGCCGAACTGCAGGCCAGCGGCTATTATTCTCTCTTCGTAGACACAGTACCAGATGATGTTAAGAGGTTGTATACTGAATCCGCCGCGAACGACTTCGCAGCGCTGGCTCAGACAGCCCACCGGCTCAAAGGGGTGTTTGCCATGCTTAATCTGGTTCCAGGCAAGCAATTATGTGAAACGCTGGAACATCTTATTCGTGAGAAAGATGCCGCCAGCATAGAAAAATACATCAGCGACATTGACGACTATGTCAAAAGCTTGCTGTAGCAAGGTAGCCCTATACATGAACAATATGAACGTAATTATTGCCGATGACCATCCGATTGTACTGTTCGGTATTCGCAAATCACTTGAACAGATCGAGTGGGTGAATGTAGTCGGCGAATTTGAAGATTCCACAGCACTGATTAATAACCTGCCAAAACTTGATGCGCACGTGCTCATCACCGACCTTTCCATGCCTGGAGATAAATACGGTGACGGGATTACGCTTATCAAATACATCAAGCGTCACTTCCCAAGTATTTCGATCATCGTGCTGACCATGAACAACAACCCGGCAATTTTAAGTGCCGTTCTGGATCTCGATATTGAAGGGATTGTCCTGAAACAGGGCGCACCAACCGATCTGCCAAAAGCGCTGGCCGCGCTGCAGAAAGGGAAGAAATTTACCCCGGAAAGCGTCTCCCGCCTGCTGGAAAAAATCAGCGCTGGCGGCTACGGCGACAAACGTCTGTCGCCGAAAGAGAGCGAAGTGTTGCGTCTGTTCGCCGAAGGTTTCCTGGTTACCGAGATTGCCAAGAAGCTGAACCGCAGCATCAAGACCATCAGTAGCCAGAAAAAATCCGCGATGATGAAACTGGGCGTAGAAAACGATATCGCCCTGCTGAACTACCTCTCTTCCGTGACGCTGAGTCCTGCTGATAAAGAGTAGTTGTGCAAAACGCCGGGTGGCGCTGACGCTTACCCGGCCTACACTGCCCGTAGGCCCGCGCAAGCGAAGCGCCGCCGGGCAATAAAAAAAGCCCGGAAATGGGCTTTTTTTTTATCCCCGCGTCTTCCTCACCCGCTCCGCATACACCGACAGCGTCTGTTTGAGCACGTCCAGCGTTACCGGCTTGGAAAGACAGCTATCCATTCCCGACTCCAGGCAACGCTGCTTCTCTTCCGCCAGCGCGTTAGCGGTGACGCCCACCACCGGCAGGGTCAGGCCCAGTTGGCGAATACGCTGGGTCAGGCGGTAGCCATCCATGTTCGGCATGTTCACATCGCTCAGAACGATGTCGATGTGGTTTTTACTCAGAACGTTCAGCGCGTCCACACCATCATTGGCGGTTTTGCACTGATAGCCCAACGAGCCCAGCTGATCGGCCAGCAGACGACGGTTAATTGGATGGTCATCCACCACCAGGATCATCATGTCTTCATTCAGCGACTGCGCCGATTCCGGCGACGGCAGCGCCGCCGAGCCATCGCCTGCATCCATTTCCACGCGGTAGATCCGCGCCAGCAGCGCAATCAGTTCGTGCGGCGAGGCTACGCTGTTCACCCACTCACCATGGGCGCGCTCCTGGGCAATACCGATATGGCGACGGCAGAAGATCACCGCTGCTTTGCCCTGCCACGGCTGCTTCAGCTCATCGTCGGTGATGAGCATATCTTCCGCGTCCGGCGTTTGTCCGGCGTAGCGCGCCACGCGAATGCCATGCGGCGTCAGAAGGGATTCCAGGTAGGCATACAGCGAGGCGTTATTGACCGCCAGCCAGCAGCGTTTGTCGCTTAATCCATCCACCAGCCCGGTGGTCGGTGACTGCGCCGCATAGAGCGGAATGCGGATGGTGAACTGGCTGCCCATACCCGGCTCAGTATCCACCGAGATATCGCCGTCCATCATGCTGATCAGTTTTTCACAAATCGCCAGCCCCAACCCTGTACCCTGGAAGTTTCGCTGAACTCCCGTCCCCACCTGGAAGAACGGGTCGAAGAGTTTGACCACCTCTTTGGCCGGAATACCTACCCCGGTGTCACGCACGCGAATGCTCAGGTAGTCCCCTGCCCTGGAGACATGCATTACAATGCAGCCCATGTCGGTGAACTTAATGGCGTTGCTGAGCAGGTTGGAGATCACCTGTTGCAGGCGCATTGGATCGCCCTGCAGCGATACCGGCACGTCCGGTTCAATAAAGCAGTACAGCCCCAGCTGCTTACGCACCACCAGCGGCAGGTAGTTGGCGCTGATATGGTTCATCACCTCGCGTGGGGAGAATTCACGCGGTTCAATTTTCAGCTGCTCGGACTCGATCTTGGAAAAGTCGAGAATATCGCTGATGATTTTCAGCAGCAGGCTGGAGGAGTTATTCATCGCCGTCACCAGACGGTCAACGCCCCGCGGCAGCTCTTTGGTCTGCAGCAGATCGAGGTTACCGATAATCCCGTACAGCGGGGTGCGCAGCTCGTGGCTGACGGTGGCGAGGAACATCGATTTCGACTGGCTGGCCTGTTCGGCCGACTGAGCCATATCCTGCAACGACTCTTCCATTTTGACGCGCGCGGAGACATCCACCAGCACGCAGATGGCGACGTTCTCATTGCGATAGCGCGAGTGCACAAAGCTGATCTGCAGGTTGGTGTTGTTGCTGGTCAGCACGTCGACGAAGTTGACCTGCTGCCCGCAGATAATTTGCGTCAGCCGTTGCCGGTCCTCATGAGTCAACATATTCAGATAGTTATGCGCCAGCTCGTTACTGAGGATATTGGTGCCGTCCAGGGTGCGCAGAATACAGATCCCTACCGGCGCAGAGGCAACAATCTTGCGGTTAAACTGCTCATGCTCTTCGAGGCGCTGGGCGTCGATTTCCGCCGGGATAAAGATTTTGCGCTCGTACATCCGCGCGAGAGTAAACAAGGCAATCCCCACCAGCACGTTCAGCAGCACCGAGTTGAGGATCAGCATGCGGATACGCTCCAGCACCAGATCCACCGGCACGGAATAGACGATGCTCAGCGACGAAGGCGGCAGGCTCTTTTTCAGCACCAGGTCGCGGAAACCGGAGGTATAACCAAACCATGAACGCTCCTGCATCCAGCGAGGGTCAACCTTGAGGCGGGTTTCCGGCCCCGCCAGCGAGATAAGCGCATGGCCGTTTTCATCGAGAATGGTCACGCCCATTGGCAAATTGCCAGGGGTGAAAAAGTTTTCCATGCGGATAGTCTGCTCGGTGCCGAGCATCGCCTGCAGGCGGTTAGCCAGGTAGACCGGCGTCATCGCGTAGAAGTACCCTACTCCGGGACGTGGGCCCTGGCTGATCCAGAACAGATTATTGCTGCGCTCATCCTGCGGGGCATTACGGTATTTCATGATTCGCTCGTGCAGGCTTTTCAGGGCGTTGTCACGATCCACCGGCACGTCACGCAGGCCAAAGTTGGCCATACAGAGGTTTTCGCTGCCAATCAGAAAGACCCGGTTCAGATCGTAGGCTGCCGAGAAATTGTCGCGCCAGTAGCGCATAAACCAGGCCAGCGACTCCAGCGAACCTCGCCATGCTGACCCCATCGCCGAGCAGTCAGAATCGGGGAACAGCGGCTCAAAATTGGGCACCTCGGTTTTGCTGTCGCGCCCGCGGCTGGCCAGTACGCCATTTTCTGCCGTCAGACGGTTCTCAGCGATATACTTGAGCTCCTTCATGACGTCGGCGGTGCGCTGAATATAGCGCTGGGACTGATCGTAACTGAGGTTGAACTCCTGACGGATCTCCGACTCCTTCTGGTGCAGCGCGTTGACGATGTAAAACACCGAAAACAGGGCGATCAGCACCCAGATCAGGAGCGCCAGCGCCCGAAATAGATAGCGAGAGACTTTCAGAGTGGTTCGAAAGGAGACGAGGTATTTCAAGGGGGCGAGGCTCCGCCATCAGGGTCAAAAGGAATGGCTTAAGGTAGCGGTAAACGGGCGCGGTCGCAATGTTCGGTTGTCTGCAATTGCGTGTAGCTGCAAAAGAAAAGGGCCGGAGACCGGCCCTTTATCGTCAGGAGACATTACTCTTCAGCGTCATCCGCTACATCGTCGTCGGTGTCGGCTTCGGGTGCGATCTCATCATCACCTTCCGCTACGCTGCCGTCGATAGAGTCGAGCTCTTCGTCATCCACCGGCTCAGCAACGCGCTGCAGACCCACCACGTTTTCATCTTCCGCGGTACGGATGAGGATCACGCCCTGGGTGTTACGGCCCACCACGCTGATCTCTGACACGCGGGTACGCACCAGCGTACCGGCATCGGTGATCATCATGATCTGGTCGGTATCATCAACCTGCACCGCACCAACAACGGAGCCGTTACGCTCGGTCACTTTGATCGAGATAACGCCCTGCGTGCCGCGGGACTTGGTTGGATACTCGTCCTGGGCAGTACGTTTACCGTAGCCATTCTGCGTAACGGTCAGGATCGCTCCCTCGCCGCGCGGAACAATCAGGGAGACGACGCTGTCTTCGCCCGCCAGCTTGATGCCACGCACGCCGGTCGCGGTACGACCCATGGCGCGCACTGCGCTCTCTTTGAAGCGCACCACTTTACCGGCGGCAGAGAACAGCATCACTTCGTCGGAACCGGAGGTCAGATCCACACCAATCAGTTCGTCGCCTTCGTTCAGGTTGACGGCAATAATGCCGGCAGAACGCGGACGGCTGAACTCGGTCAGGGCGGTCTTCTTCACCGTGCCGCTGGCGGTCGCCATAAACACGTTCACGCCTTCCGCGTACTCGCGAACCGGCAGAATTGCGGTGATACGCTCGTTCTGCTCCAGCGGCAGCAGGTTGACGATTGGACGTCCACGCGCGCCACGGCTCGCTTCCGGCAGCTGATAAACCTTCATCCAGTACAGACGACCCCGGCTGGAGAAGCAGAGGATGGTGTCGTGGGTGTTGGCCACCAGCAGGCGGTCAATAAAGTCTTCTTCTTTAATACGTGCCGCTGACTTGCCTTTACCGCCACGACGCTGTGCTTCGTAGTCGGTTAACGGCTGGTACTTCACGTAGCCCTGGTGAGACAGGGTCACAACAACGTCTTCCTGGTTGATCAGGTCTTCGATGTTGATATCAGCGCTGTTCGCCGTGATTTCGGTGCGACGCTCATCGCCGAACTGATCGCGGACCAGCTCCAGCTCTTCACGGATCACTTCCATCAGACGATCGGCGCTGCCCAGGATATGCAGCAGTTCAGCAATCTGTGCCAGCAGCTCTTTGTACTCGTCGAGCAGTTTTTCGTGCTCAAGGCCGGTCAGTTTCTGCAGACGCAGATCCAGAATCGCCTGAGCCTGCTGCTCGGTCAGCCAGTATTTGCCATCGCGAATACCGTACTGCGGCTCCAGCCACTCAGGACGCGCGGCGTCGTCACCGGCACGTTCCAGCATGGAAGAGACGTTGCCCAGATCCCACGGCTGCGCGATCAGGCCCGCTTTCGCTTCGGCAGGGGTTGGTGCACGACGAATCAGCTCGATGATCGGATCGATGTTCGCCAGCGCAACCGCCAGCGCTTCAAGGATGTGCGCGCGATCGCGGGCTTTACGCAGTTCGAAAATGGTACGACGGGTCACCACTTCACGGCGGTGACGCACGAACGCGCTCAGAATGTCTTTCAGGTTCATGATCTTCGGCTGACCATGGTGCAGCGCAACCATGTTGATGCCGAAGGAGACCTGAAGCTGAGTCAGGGAGTACAGGTTGTTAAGAACCACTTCCCCTACCGCGTCACGTTTGATCTCAATCACGATACGCATGCCGTCTTTGTCAGACTCATCACGCAGCGCGCTGATCCCTTCAATACGTTTCTCTTTAACCAGCTCGGCAACCTTCTCGATCAGGCGCGCTTTGTTCACCTGATACGGAATTTCGTGGACGATAATAGTCTCACGGCCGGTTTTCGCGTCGGCTTCGACTTCGGCGCGGGCACGAATATAGATCTTGCCGCGACCGGTACGGTACGCTTCTTCAATACCGCGACGGCCATTAATGATGGCGGCGGTCGGGAAGTCCGGGCCCGGGATGTGTTCCATCAGCCCTTCAACGCTGATCTCTTCATCGTCAATATAGGCCAGACAGCCGTTGATCACTTCCGTGATGTTGTGCGGTGGAATGTTGGTGGCCATACCTACGGCGATACCGGAAGAACCGTTTACCAGCAGGTTAGGGATCTTGGTTGGCATCACATCAGGAATGCGCTCGGTGCCGTCGTAGTTATCGACGAAATCAACGGTTTCTTTTTCCAGATCGGCCATCAGCTCATGGGCGATTTTCGACATACGGATTTCCGTATAACGCATCGCCGCGGCGGAGTCGCCGTCGACAGAACCGAAGTTACCCTGACCATCAACCAGCATGTAACGCAGTGAGAATGGCTGTGCCATACGGACGATGGTGTCATAAACTGCAATATCACCATGGGGGTGATATTTACCGATTACGTCACCAACGACACGGGCAGATTTTTTGTAGGCTTTATTCCAGTCATTGCCCAATACGTTCATGGCGTATAGTACGCGACGGTGTACCGGCTTAAGTCCATCGCGGACATCCGGCAGCGCACGGCCAACAATGACCGACATCGCATAATCCAGATAGGAGCTCTTCAGCTCTTCCTCGATGTTAACCGGTGTAATTTCTCTCGCAAGGTCGCTCATCTAACCGCTATCCCTCTACTGTATCCCGGATTCAAAGGTCGGAAATTATAACACACCCGCTCAGGTTTAAACTAATTTGCTTTGTTATCCTGATATACTTCCTCGTCTTTAAATTACGGAGTAAAAGCGTCCATGAATGCGGAAAAATCCCCGGTGGCTCCCAACGTTGACCATGAAGAGATCGCTAAATTCGAAGCCGTCGCCTCGCGCTGGTGGGATCTTGAAGGTGAGTTCAAACCCCTGCACCGCATTAACCCCCTGCGTCTGGGCTATATCGCGGAGCGTTCCGGCGGCCTGTTCGGTAAAAAGGTGCTCGATGTAGGCTGCGGCGGCGGCATTCTCGCCGAGAGCATGGCGCGCGAAGGCGCCACGGTGACCGGACTGGATATGGGCTTCGAGCCGCTGCAGGTGGCGCGACTGCATGCGCTGGAAAGCGGCATTCAGGTAGAGTATGTGCAGGAAACGGTTGAGGAGCACGCCGCAAAGCATGCCCATCAGTATGACGTCGTCACCTGCATGGAGATGCTGGAGCACGTTCCCGACCCGCAATCGGTAGTCAAAGCCTGTGCGGCGCTGGTGAAGCCGGGCGGTCAGGTGTTCTTCTCCACTATCAACCGCAACGGTAAGGCGTGGCTGATGGCGGTGGTCGGCGCGGAGTACGTGCTGCGGATGGTGCCAAAAGGTACGCATGACGTGAAAAAATTCATCAAACCGGCCGAATTACTGAGCTGGGTTGACGGCACGTGGCTGAAAGAGCAGCACATGACCGGTCTGCATTACAATCCTCTGACCGACAAGTTCAAACTGGCGCCGGGCGTGGACGTGAACTACATGCTCCATACCACCGCAAAAAAAGACTAAGAATATCCACTCTTTTTCTAACGAATGCGCAACCCCCCGTTGCGCATTTTTGACCACCCGTTGAAGAAATCAGCAGTCGATCAAATTTTCATTTTTTTTTCTAAATTATTGACATCACGTCCAGGCCTTACGGTACGAGGACTTACGCTTTTTTACGCTTTGACAACCTCAATTTAACCTCAAAATCAACTCTTGTACTGAAAAGAATCCTTACTAGAATACTCACCATCTTGCGTTATGCTTAATGCGAAACCCCTATATATAGTATTTATCCACAACAACCTGTGGATAAGCGGGGGATATTTTCTTTTTTCACGGACAGGTAAAAACCCACATGAATCAGAGTCTGCTGGTGACAAAGCGCGACGGTGCTACCGAGCGTATCAATCTGGACAAAATCCATCGTGTTCTCGACTGGGCAGCAGAAGGACTGAACAACGTATCTATCTCCCAGGTTGAACTGCGCTCCCACATCCAGTTCTACGACGGCATCAAGACCTCTGATATCCACGAAACCATCATCAAAGCGGCGGCGGATCTGATCTCCCGCGAAGCACCGGATTATCAGTACCTCGCTGCCCGTCTGGCCATTTTCCACCTGCGTAAAAAAGCCTACGGCCAGTTTGAGCCGCCAGCGCTGTTCGATCATGTGGTGAAGATGGTTGAGCTGGGCAAATACGACACGCATCTGCTGGAAGACTACACGGAAGAAGAGTTCAAGCAGATGGACGGGTTTATCGATCACTGGCGTGATATGAACTTCTCCTACGCCGCGGTAAAACAGCTGGAAGGTAAATACCTGGTCCAGAACCGTGTGACCGGCGAAATCTACGAGAGCGCCCAGTTCCTCTACATTCTGGTCGCCGCCTGCCTGTTCTCTAACTACCCGCGTGCAACCCGTCTGGAATACGTGAAGCGTTTCTATGATGCGGTCTCCACGTTCAAGATCTCTCTGCCTACGCCAATCATGTCCGGCGTGCGCACCCCAACCCGCCAGTTCAGCTCCTGTGTGCTGATCGAGTGCGGCGACAGCCTGGACTCCATTAACGCCACCTCCAGCGCCATCGTGAAATACGTTTCCCAGCGCGCCGGTATCGGCATCAACGCCGGTCGCATTCGCGCGCTGGGCAGCCCAATTCGCGGCGGTGAAGCGTTCCACACCGGCTGTATTCCGTTCTACAAACACTTCCAGACCGCGGTGAAATCCTGCTCTCAGGGCGGCGTGCGCGGCGGTGCTGCAACCCTGTTCTACCCGATGTGGCACCTGGAAGTCGAAAGCCTGCTGGTACTGAAAAACAACCGTGGCGTGGAAGGCAACCGCGTACGTCACATGGACTACGGCGTTCAGATCAACAAGCTGATGTACACCCGTCTGCTGAAAGGCGGCGACATCACCCTGTTCAGCCCATCCGACGTCCCGGGCCTGTACGACGCCTTCTTTGCCGATCAGGACGAGTTTGAGCGCCTGTACGTCCAGTACGAAAACGACGACAGCATCCGCAAGCAGCGCGTGAAGGCGGTTGAGCTGTTCTCGCTGATGATGCAGGAGCGTGCCTCCACTGGCCGTATCTACATCCAGAACGTTGACCACTGCAACACCCACAGCCCGTTCGATCCGGTCGTTGCCCCAGTGCGCCAGTCCAACCTGTGCCTGGAGATCGCCCTGCCGACCAAACCGCTGGAAGATGTGAACGACGAAAACGGCGAGATCGCCCTCTGTACGCTCTCCGCGTTCAACCTGGGTGCGATTAACAGCCTCGACGAGCTGGAAGAGCTAGCGGTGCTGGCGGTACGTGCCCTGGATGCGCTGCTGGATTATCAGGATTACCCAATCCCGGCGGCAAAACGCGGTGCAATGGGTCGTCGTACCCTCGGCATTGGCGTGATCAACTATGCCTACTGGCTGGCGAAAAACGGCAAGCGTTATTCCGACGGCAGCGCCAACAACCTGACGCACCAGACCTTCGAAGCCATTCAGTATTACCTGCTGAAGGCCTCCAACGATCTGGCTATCGAACAGGGTGCCTGCCCGTGGTTCAACGAAACCACCTACGCCAAAGGCATTCTGCCGATCGACACTTATAAGAAAGACCTGGACGCGATCGCCAACGAGCCGCTGCACCTGGACTGGGAAGCGCTCCGTGAGTCCATTAAAACCCACGGCCTGCGTAACTCCACGCTCTCTGCCCTGATGCCGTCCGAGACCTCCTCGCAGATCTCCAACGCCACCAACGGCATCGAGCCGCCGCGCGGCCACGTGAGCATCAAAGCCTCGAAAGACGGGATCCTGCGTCAGGTGGTGCCGGACTACGAGCTGCTGAAAAACAACTACGAGCTGCTGTGGGAAATGCCAAATAACGACGGCTATCTGCAGCTGGTGGGCATCATGCAGAAGTTTATCGACCAGTCGATCTCTGCGAACACCAACTACGATCCGTCACGCTTCCCGTCCGGAAAAGTGCCGATGCAGCAGCTGCTGAAAGACCTGCTTACCGCCTATAAATTCGGCGTGAAGACCCTGTACTATCAAAACACCCGTGACGGTGCGGAAGATGCGCAGGACGATCTGGCCCCGTCCATTCAGGATGATGGCTGCGAAAGCGGCGCATGTAAGATTTAATGTAAATGCCGGGTGGCGCTACGCTTACCCGGCCTACGATTTTGTTTGCCCGACCTACAAAATCTCTCACAGGACACACTCATGGCATACACCACCTTTTCACAGACGAAAAACGACCAGCTCAAAGAGCCGATGTTCTTCGGCCAGCCGGTCAACGTGGCACGCTACGATCAGCAAAAATATGACATCTTCGAAAAGCTGATTGAAAAGCAACTCTCCTTCTTCTGGCGTCCGGAAGAAGTTGACGTTTCCCGCGACCGCATCGACTTCCAGGCCCTGCCGGAACATGAAAAGCACATCTTCCTCAGCAACCTGAAGTATCAGACGCTGCTGGACTCCATCCAGGGTCGTAGCCCGAACGTGGCGCTGCTGCCGCTGATCTCTATCCCTGAGCTGGAAACCTGGGTCGAGACCTGGGCGTTCTCCGAGACGATCCACTCCCGCTCCTACACCCATATCATCCGTAATATCGTCAACGATCCGGCGATTGTGTTCGATGATATCGTTACCAACGATCAGATCCTGAAGCGCGCGCAGGGTATTGCCCACTTCTATGACGACCTGATCGAGATGACCAGCTACTGGCATCTGCTGGGTGAAGGCACCCACACCGTGAACGGTAAAACCGTCACCGTGAACCTGCGTGAGCTGAAGAAAAAGCTCTACCTGTGCCTGATGAGCGTTAACGCCCTGGAAGCGATCCGCTTCTACGTCAGCTTCGCCTGCTCCTTCGCCTTCGCGGAACGCGAGCTGATGGAAGGCAACGCCAAAATCATCCGTCTGATCGCCCGTGATGAAGCCCTGCACCTGACCGGCACCCAGCATATGCTGAACCTGTTGCGCAGCGGCGTGGACGATCCGGAGATGGCCGAGATTGCTGAAGAGTGCAAGCAGGAGAGCTATGACCTGTTTGTCCAGGCGGCACAGCAGGAAAAAGAGTGGGCGGAATACCTGTTCCAGGGCGGCTCCATGATTGGCCTGAACAAAGATATTCTCTGCCAGTACGTGGAGTACATTACCAACATCCGCATGCAGGCTGTGGGCCTCGACCTGCCGTTCCAGACCCGCTCCAACCCAATCCCGTGGATCAACACCTGGCTGGTGTCCGATAACGTTCAGGTGGCACCGCAGGAAGTGGAAGTCAGCTCCTACCTGGTCGGTCAGATTGACTCCGAAGTCAACACCGACGATTTGAGCGACTTCCAGCTCTGATGAGCCGCGTGACGCTTCGTCTTACTGGCACAGAACTCCTGTGCCAGGAAGAACACCCTTCCCTGCTCGTTGCGCTGGAATCCCACCAGATTGAGGTCGAATACCAGTGTCGTGAAGGCTACTGCGGCTCCTGCCGCTGCCGCCTGGTGACCGGTCAGGTCGACTGGATCACCGAACCGCTGGCCTTCATCAACGAAGGGGAAATTTTGCCCTGCTGCTGCCGGGCAAAAGGTGATATCGAAATCGAAATGTAACCCGGTCAGTAGCTGCTTTTACTGGCCCGGGCGCTGCCGGATCTGAACAGTGCCAGCCGCTCGTCCAGCGCTCCGGTATAGAGCATGGTATCGACCCCGACGGCAACAAAGTTCGCCCCCCACGCCAGACAACGCGTCGCCATCTCAGGCTCCACCGCAAGGAAGCCCGCGGCTTTACCCGCGTGTCGGATCCGGCGGATCGCCTGCTCGATAATGGCCTGCACCTGCGGATGCCCGGCGTTGTCGGGATAGCCCAGCGAAGCCGACAGATCGGCCGGACCGATAAACACCCCGTCAATTCCTTCCACCTCCAGAATCGCATCCAGATTATCCAGTGCGGCTTTGCTCTCCACCTGAATAAGCAGGCACAGCTCGTCGTTGGCCCGGGCCATGTAGTTCTCCACCCGTCCCCAGCGCGCCGCCCGCGCCACGCCGGCCCCCACGCCGCGTACGCCCAGCGGCGGATAGCGGGTGGCCGAGACGATCTCCCGGGCCTGTTCGGCGCTGTCGACCATTGGGATCAGCAGCGTCCTGGCACCAATATCCAGCACCTGTTTGATCAGGCTGCGGTCACCGTCAACCGGGCGTATCACCGGCTGGCTGGCATAAGGGGCAATCGCCTGCAGCTGGTGGTAGAGATCCTGCACCGTGTTGGGCGCATGCTCCCCGTCGATTAACAGCCAGTCGTAGCCAGAGGTCGCCGCGATCTCCGCCATATAAGATGAGGTGGAGCTCAGCCACAGCCCGATCTGCGTTTCACCGTTACGCAGAGCCTGCTTAAAGGGGTTGGAAAGAACGTTTTGCATAATAACTCCCTGATATTAATGATGTACGCGATCGGCCTGCGGCACGCTGCGGGTCACGCCCAGCACCAGAATCGCCAGTGCGCCGAGGATCGCAATCCCGGCCAGCGCCAGCAGCCCGGCCGCATCGCTGCCAAATACGGTCTGGGCTTTCACCCGGATAAGCGGAGCGAGAAAACCACCCACTGCGCCAAACAGATTGACGAAGCCAATCCCCGCCGCCAGCGCGGTGCCGGAGAGCAGCTGCGTCGGCATGGTCCAGAAGACCGGCTGCACGGCGATAAACCCGACCGCGGCCACGCACAGCGCCACCATCGCAAGCCACGGCGATACCAGCCCTGAGACGCCCACTCCAATACCGGCGGCCAGCAAAGTCAGCGTGGCGATGTTGCGCCGCTCGCCGGTGCGGTCGGAGTAGCGCGGGATGAGCCAGGTGCCAAACAGCGCCGCAACCCACGGAATAGCGGTCACCACCGAGGCGGTGAAGCCCACTTTGGTGCCGAGCAGGGCCGCCACCTGGGTCGGCAGGAAGAAGATCAGCCCGTAGACGGCGATCTGGATAGTCATGTAGATAAACGCCAGCTGCCAGACCCGACCGTTGCGCAGGGCATCGCTCAGCCGGGACGTGACCTTGCTCTGTTCCTCCCCCGCCAGCTGATTGATCAGCACCTGCTTCTCCTGAGCAGTGAGGAACCGCGCCTGCTGCGGGGTATCGTCCAGCCAGAAGAAGGTAAAGACTCCTGCCCCCACGGCAATCAGCCCTTCGATAATAAACATCCAGAACCAGCCGGGATGGCCCATAAAGCCGTGCATTTCCAGCAGCGCCCCGGAGAGCGGCGATCCGAGCGACAACGCCAGCGGCGCGCCCATGTAAAACAGCCCCATGATGCTGGCGCGGTTGCGCTGGGGGAACCACTGGGAGGTGAGGTAGATCATGCCGGGGAAGAAGCCTGCCTCCGCTGCCCCCAGCAGGGTGCGGATCAGCAGAAACTTACTTTCCGTGTCGGCCCACGCCATCGCCGCGGAGAGGAACCCCCACAGCAGCGTGGTGGTGCCAATCCACGTCCGTGCGCCAAACTTGCGCATCAGCAGGTTAGCGGGCACTCCCAGCAGGGCGTAAACCACAAAGAAGATCCCGGCGCCCAGGGCATAGGCTTCGTTACTGAGCCCGGTATCAATCTGGTAGCTCTCTTTGGCGAAGCCGATATTAGAGCGATCCAGAAATGCCAGCACGTAGAGCGCCAGCATGAACGGGATCAGGCGGGCGCGGTTTTTCCTGACCACGCTGTCGAGCAGAGTCATACTCATGGACAATCCTCAGTAAAAGGTGACGCCACGCCGAAGCGCGGCGCGACGGATTAGTGGCTGTAAGGACGCTTCAGGGCACAATCGCGGTTCAGCTCGACGCCGAAGCCGGGTTTATCCAGCACCGATTTGTGGATGCGGCCATTCACCGGCACCGGTTCATCAAGCAGGATCGGATCAAACTGCGGACGCAGCGTCGCGCAGTCCGGGCTGGTCATCAGGAACTCGCTGAACGGCGTGTTGGTGAAAGTGATCACCGCATGGTGGGAGTAAACCGACGAGCCGTGCGGCACCACCAGCTGTCCCCGCGCTTTAGCGATAGCGGCGATCTCCACCAGGGTGGTTAAGCCGCCGCACCAGCCAACGTCCGGCTGCATGATATCGATCCCGGTTTCGGAGAGCGTGCGGAAGGATTGCAGGGTGCCGTGGTGCTCGCCGCTGGTCACCATCATTCCCGGCGGGGCATTGCGCTTCAGTTCGCGATAGCCTTCGTACTGCTGCGGCGGGAGGCACTCCTCAATCCACTTCAGGTTATAGGGCGCGCAGGCGTGAGCCAGTCTGATGGCGTAATTCACGTCCTGGCTCATCCAGCAGTCGAGCATCAGCCAGAAGTCCGGACCGCATTTCTCGCGGTACTCCGCCACCATTGCCGCGTCCTGGCGGATCCCGGCGTCGCCATCGTGCGGCCCCCGGTGGGTCGGCATTTTGCCGCCGATAAAGCCCATCTCTTTCGCCAGGTCCGGCCGCGCGCCGGTAGCATAAAAGCGGATCTCATCCCGTACCGCACCGCCGAGCAGCTTGTAGACCGGCAAGCCGACCACCTTGCCGAACAGATCCCATAGCGCCAGGTCGATGCAGGAGATGGTGTTCAACACCAGCCCGCCGGATCCAGCGTAATACATGGTCGCCCCGAGCATCTGGTCGTGAATAAGCTTGATGTCGCTGACGCACTTGCCTTCAATAAAGCGGCTGAGGTGCTTCTCAACGATAAAGCAGCCCATCTCTCCGGCGGTGGAGACCGCAAAACCGGTCTGGCCGTTGTCGGCCTCCACTTCGACAACCAGCGTGCCGAGGACGTTAATGCCGAAGGACTGACGCGACTGTTCATACTGCGGATATTTACTCATTGGGGTGGCAATGTGGTCGTCGATCCAGTGGTTGGCCCCCTGGTCGTGATAATCACCACCGCCTGCGCCCTTCTCTGCCGTAGCGCCGCCGGTAAACCAGGCACGGATGTGTTTAATCTTCGGTAGGGTCATGATGTTCTCCATATTATGAGGCTTGATCGAAGGGGCTTTTCCAGCCCAGTAAACGGGAAATATCTTTCGCGCAGGCAATCGCTTTACCGGCCAGGTAATCGCGGTTGTCCTCGTTGATCTGCAACCGGGTACCCACCACCGAGATTGCCGCGGTAAGGTCGTTGCTGGCGTTAAAGACCGGCGCCGCCACGCAGCGCACGTCCGGGTAGTCTTCCCCGTTGTCAAAGCTCCAGCCTCTGGCGCGAATGCGTGCCAGCTCGTCGCGCATCTGCCCGGCGCTGGTGATAGTGGTAGGGGTGACCCGCTCCCAGTCCAGGCTGGCAATAATGGCCTCCTGCACCCGCTCGGGCTGCCAGGCGAGCAGGCATTTGCCAATCCCCGAGCGGGAGAGCGACAGGCTTTTCCCCTCGTGGGAACGCACGCTGATGGTTGCGGGCGACTCGATTTTGAGGATGTAGTAAGCGCTGCCGTTATCGATAATACCGAGATGGCACAGCAGGCCGCTCTCGTCCATCAGCTGCGTCAGGCGCGGGCGCGCCATCTCACGCAGATCCATCCGGCTGACCGCATGGCCCGCCAGCTCCACCAGCCGGGTCCACAGGCAGTAGTTGTCCTGGCTGTCGAGGCTGAGAAAACGCTGTCTTCTCAGTTCACCCAGCAACAGATAGGCAGTGCTTTTCGGGATCCCCAGCGCGTCGATAATAGTCGCGGCGCTACAGGGCCCCAGACGGGCAATGGTGTCGAGAATATCGATGGCGCGGGTCAGTGCCGGTACTTTGGTTGATTCCAACATGCTGGACTCCAGTCCTGAATACTGGAATCAGTGTTGCGGCTGAGGGCGGGTTTATTTGTGAGTGAGTTCAAATCGCCGGAGGGTTCCAGCCAGCTGGACAAACAGCAGGATAAAATTGTGACGAACAGCGCAGAAAAAAACAGAGCGAGTACAACAGGTTGGACAATAACGCGCCGGACGGGGAGCCCGGCGCGCAAAAATCACGGCAGGAACAGCGTCTCGACGACGTTGATCCAGCCATGTTCAGTGGCCACCGGCTTGCCGTTCAGCCAGCGACGCAGCATGTTAAGCGCCATCATCGCGCAGACCTCCTGACGGACTGCCAGGCTGTAGCGCGTTGTGCTCATCTTCACCCGCAGGGCGTGGGTGCCTTCCGGGGTAGCCAGGGCAAAATTGAGATGATCTTCTTCCGCACCCGACACCGCTAACGCCAGACCGGCAAAATGTTTCACGCGCCGCTCGGCCACCCAGTGGGCAGTTTGCGCCAGGGTCTCCTCCTGGGAAGGCACCACCTCGCTTGCCAGCAGTGGAGCGCTTACCCGCGAGAGCTGTAACGCCAGCAGGCCACCGGTAAATTGCTCGCTCAGGGTCAGGCTCAGCTGGCGGGCCTGTAGATTGCGGGCGATTTGCGCCGGGAGTCCTTCGGTGCCTTCGAAGATCAGGTTCTCACCCGCCACGCGCTGCACCTCAGGCCACAGGGCCAGCATTGCGGCCTTCTCGGTGGCCGGGCCGGTTAATTTCAGTTCGATAATCGGCATGGAGGAGCGGTAGCCCATCGTCACGCCTGGCGGTAACACCAGATGATCGAGACTCTGCGCCAGGTCGCTCTCCGAGCGGCCAAAAGTGGTGAGTCGTAAACAGATCGGGGGTTCCGGTAAGGTAAAACGCTGCCGCAGACGCGGCAGGATCCCTTTTTCCACCATCACCTTAAATTCGGACGGAACGCCGGGGGTGAAGAACATCAGGCAGCGATTAAGCTGAACGGCAAAGCCGCAGGCGGTACCGACAGGGTTATCAACCAACTCCGCGCTGGCCGGAATTTCTGCCTGTTTGCGGTTGCTGGGAGCCATCACCTTGCCGCGATCGCTGAAGAAACGCTCCATATGGCTGAGCCACTCGGTATGCAGCACCAGCTCTTCGCCTTTCGCCGTGGCGGCGGCCAGCGCGCTCAGGTCATCGCTGGTGGGGCCGAGGCCCCCATTTACAATCAGCACATCCGCCTGTTCGCTACGTTCACGTAGGACGTTGACCAGCGACTCCAGCGAGTCGCCCACCGTGTTACGCCGCGTTAGGGGTAATCCTTGCTCAAAGAAAATATCCGCCAGCCAGGCCGCATTGGTATCAGTGATTTGTCCATGCAGCACTTCATCGCCAGTGGACAGCATCTCCACGTTTATCATTGTGTTCTCCCGCATTTGTGGTGAAAACACTATAGCGCAATCGGCTGTGGGGGGAAGAGAGAAACAGGCGCGGCAGAACGCCGCGCCGGGAGATCAGAAGCCTGCGCTTACGCCCACGTACGGGCCATCAGCGACGGCGTTGTCGCGGTTGCCGTCTTTGCCCGCCAGGTTAAGGTAACGGTAGCCCGCTTCAATGGTGACAGGACGCATGATGGTCCAGCGCGCACCCGCGTTGGCCTCTTCGTAGCTATCGATACCGCTGGAAAGGGAGTCCGGAGAGTAGTAGTACTCGCCAAACAGACCAAAGCTGTTGCCAATTTTCCACTGCAGACCACCGCCTACCGCTGCCGCATAGCCTTCATCGCTGTCTTTCGGGTTGGTGTAGATGCCTTTACCGCCCACGGTGGCAAGGAACGGACCGAGAGGCACGTTCAGACCCAGACCGATGCTGGCCACGTCACCCTCATCGTCGTTATTGGTCCAGTTGCCGCTCGCGGCCAGACCCGACGTTTCGGTGCCAAAACCGACGCCAACGTTGGTGTAGTCCTCACCGGCCTGGCCGCTGATGGAAATTGCGTTCGCTGCCGCAGAAACGAACATCAGGCCGCCGAGGCCCAGTAATGCCACTTTTTTCATTGTCGTGATCCCGCACAATTATTTAGATAACTTCCAAAAACGCGTGATTTTAACGTGAGTCGCCCTGCGATCAACGCTGTGGTGAGATAATAAAAAAATAAGTTTGTAACGAGTTGATACTTACAGGATTTAACAATGTTAAATCCTGAGAAACAGGTTACGCCCGGTTACCTTGCGTCCGATCAATACCTGCCCTGACGCATTTCTTTAGATTAACTTTTGCTCAAAACGGAAATTTACCGACTAATACTCACACATCAGGGAGAAAATATGAGCAAGAAAGGTTTAACCACCGCATCCGGCTGCCCCGTTGTTCACAACAATAATGTTGCCACCGCGGGCCCACGCGGACCGATGCTGCTGCAGGATGTCTGGTTCCTGGAAAAACTGGCGCATTTCGACAGAGAGGTGATCCCGGAACGTCGTATGCATGCCAAAGGCTCAGGCGCCTACGGCACCTTTACCGTTACCCGGGACATCACCGCCTTTACCCGTGCGAAGCTGTTCTCCGCTGTCGGTAAAAAAACCGATCTCTTTGTACGCTTCTCCACCGTGGCCGGTGAACGCGGCGCCGCCGATGCGGAACGTGATATCCGCGGCTTCTCCATCAAGTTTTACACCGAGGAAGGTAACTGGGATCTGGTCGGCAATAATACCCCTATTTTCTATCTGCGCGATCCGCTGAAGTTCCCGGATCTTAACCACGTGGTGAAACGCGATCCGCGTACCAACCTGCGTAACCCGACTTACAAATGGGATTTCTTCTCTCAACTGCCGGAAACGCTGCACCAGCTGACCATTGACTTCAGCGATCGCGGCCTGCCGTGCTCCTATCGCACCATGCACGGCTTTGGCAGCCATGCGTTCAGCTTTATTAACCACAACAACGAACGCTTCTGGGTGAAATTCCACCTCAAGTCCCAGCAGGGTATTGCTAACCTGCAGGACGATGAAGCCAAACGCCTGGTTGCAGAAGATCGCGAGAGCTCACAGCGGGATCTGTTTACCTCTATTGAAAAAGGCAACTTCCCGCGCTGGACGTTTTACGTGCAGATCATGCCGGAAAGCGATGCCGCGAAGGTGCCTTACAATCCGTTCGATTTGACCAAAGTCTGGCCGCACGGCGACTATCCGCTGATGGAGGTGGGTGTGCTGGAGCTGAACCGTAACCCGGATAACTACTTTGCGGAAGTTGAGCAGGTGGCGATGTCGCCTGCTAACGTGGTCCCGGGGATTGGCTTCTCGCCGGATCGCATGCTGCAGGGGCGCCTCTTCTCCTACGGCGATGCCCACCGCTACCGTTTAGGGGTAAACCATCACCAGATCCCGGTGAACGCCCCGCGCTGCCCGTTCCATAACTACCATCGCGACGGCGCGATGCGCGTGGATGGCAACAGCGGCAACGGCGCCACCTATGAGCCAAACAGCTTTGGCGTGTTCCAGGAACAGCCGGACTTTAGCGAGCCGCCATTGTCGCTTGAGGGTGCCGCAGACCACTGGAACCATCGTGAAGATGCCGACTATTTCAGCCAGCCGCGCAAGCTGTTTGAACTGCTGAGCCCGGAAGAGCACCAGCGAATGTTTGAACGTATCGCCGGGGATATGCAGGATGTACCGGCGTTTATTCAGGCACGCCAGATTGCCCTGTTCAGTGAGGTTCATCCTGACTACGGAGCGGGTGTCCAGGCGGCACTGATGCGCTTAGCCGAAGAGAAGTAAAAACAGAACGGGAGCTCAGGCTCCCGTTTTTTATTGCATGACTAATGTCTGGCCTGCTCGACAATCTCGGGTGCCAGCCCGGTCAGTTGGGTGACGGTCTCGGGCGGCAGGCCCTTTTCCAGCATAGCCTTCGCGATGCGAAGCGCCTCCTGTTCAATGCCTTCCGCTCTGCCCTGACTTAACCCCTGACTTAATCCCTGAGCCATGCCCTCTTCCCGGAGAAATTGCGCAATATTCATTAACGTCTCCTTATGCTGATGATCCTTCGTCCTGTGTGCTAATGCCTGCAAAAACGCTGCAGGATCGGCGGTATGGCCGGCCTGAAGAAGATAGTTGAGCAACGTTTTAAGCTGGGCGTTGCCAGTGTATCCCAGCGCCAGGAGCCTGACCAGTTGCTCATGGAGTTCCAGCATGTCCCGCTGCCGGACATGCTTTTGCAGCAGTTCCAGCATCGCAATCCGCCGGTGTTGCATGATGCTTTCGTCGGGTAGACAGGTGATGTCAATCAGGGGAAAGGCCCCGGTGTAGAGCGATTCCGCCTGTTCAGGCACCTGAAAGCCATCAAGCCAGCGCAGCGACCATGGGTAAGGCGAGATCCGGCCATGATAAAACAGCATTGGGATCACCAGCGGTAGCTCCCGGTGCCCTTTGTCGAGATGCCGCTGCATGGCGGCAATCGCATAGCGCATCAGGCGAAAGGCCATGTGCCGATCCGGGGAGCTTTGATGCTCGATCAGCACATAAATATACCCGGCGCCGGAAGCGGTTTTCACGGACCAGAGGAGATCGGCGTAGCTGAGACGAAGATCCTCTTCGACAAAGCTGCCAGACTCCAGCCGCAACGACGACAAATCACAGAGTGCGCGTAATTTTTCAGGTAGGTGAATCGCTAAAAAATCACGCGCCGTCTCTGCCTGCGACAGAATATGACGAAACACCGCGTCATGCGGTGTGGGTGTTGATGGGCTGTGCATATTTTCCCTTGCGTCAGTTCCTTTCGCCGGAAAATAGCACAGCGCGTGCTGCAGGTAAGCTTGTTGAGTTTCTTTCCCGAGCAGGCTCGCAAATCACCCTCTTAGCGACTGATGAACCCACTGTTGCAGGGCGCGTCGGGAGATCTTAATCCCGCCATTTTTGAGTTCAGCGGGAAGGACCAGCCAGTGCACTGGCTGCTGAAAGCGCGCCAGCTTATCAGCGACCCAGTACGGCAGCTGCGCGATATCTGCCTCCGCTTCGCACTCGACGACCGCCACCGGACGCTGACCAAACTCGACATCATCGAGGGGAACCACATACACCTGGCTGACCTGAGGATGAGTGCCGATCACTCGCTCCAGTTCCTCGGGCTGGATCCCTTCTCCGCCGCTGAAAAACAGGTTATCCATGCGACCAAGGATCGTCAGGCGTCCGTCAACAATCTCACCGCGATCGCGGGTGGCGAACCAGCCCTGCGCGTTGGCGACGGTGACAAGCTGACCGTCACGCCAGTAGCCGCTGGCCATGCTGGCAGCCTTTAACCACACTTCACCCTCCACCAGCTTCACTTCCCGGCCCGGCAGCGGATAGCCGACATCCGCCAGGCCATCCGCCTCTTTGGCGCAGACCGTGGAGGCGAACTCCGTCAGGCCATACCCGCACCAGCTGCGAATGCCCCGGCTGGCAGCCCGCAGGGTTAACTCTCCGGGGATCGCCGCGCCGCCCAGCAGCACCGCTTTTAACGCCACCTCGTCTCCGCCGTTAAGCAGCCGCCAGAGCTGGGTCGGCACCAGCGAGGCGTGGGTGCACCCCTGGAGCATCTGTTCCAGGGGCTGTTTTTCGCAGACGGTCAGGCGGGCACCTGCCAGCAACCAGCGCCACAGGATCCCTTGCCCGGAGACATGAAACAGCGGCAGCGAGAGCAGCCAGTCGTCTTCTCCGGCATAGGGCAGAAGGGCCAGCACGCCTTCGGCGCTTGCAAGGTGGGCGGCACAGGTGTGCACGGCCGCTTTCGGCAGCCCCGTCGAGCCCGAGGTTAAGGTCATGGTCGCCAGCCGGTCCGGCTGCCACTCCCCGCCCGCACTCCCCTGCAGCGGCTCCAGCGACAGGGCTGAGAGGCCCGAATAACCGCCATCGCCGTTGAGTACCAGCGCAAAGCGCAGCGTCAGAGGCGGGAGCATGATCTTCAGTACGGAACGCGGCAGTTGTGGGTTCACCGGCAGGATCCGAGCCCCGCACTGGAGCAGCGCCAGCCACGCCAGCAGCGTGTCGGGATGATTATGCGCCTGCAGCATCACCCCATCCCCTTCCCTTACCCCCTGCTGCACAAAGCCGCTCGCCAGGGCATCGGTACGCTGGCAGAGTTCGCGCCAGGTCAGGCATGCACCGTTAAGCCGCAGAGCCGGTTGTTCAGCTTTGAGCGCGCACCAGTGCCGCCACGGCCAGTCGGAAAAGATCATAGCAGCGGCTCCAGCGCCTCGCGTTCCAGACACGGCAAGGTGTTGCCCGGCCAGGGCCGCAGCAATTGCGCCTGCATCAGGTTCAGGGTATCCAGGCCGGGAACGGTATCCGGCGTGAGCTGAGCAGCAATGCGCGCCAGCTGGGTCAGACCGAGGCTCGACTCAATCGACGAGCTGATCACCGCCGTCAGCCCGAGGGCGTGGGCCGCCGTCACCTGCTCACGCACCTTCGCGATGCTGCCGGTGAGCGTGGGTTTGATCACCACCGCCCGAACGCCCGGCTCGGCAATCCATTCGAAATCGTCCTCGCGCAGGCTTTCATCCCAGGCGATGGCAATCCCCGTCTCCCGGGCAAACGCCAGCGAGTCCGCGCGCGTTTTACAGGGTTCTTCCAGAAAGGCAATACGATCCCGGTAGGCCGGGTTAACGTACTTCGCAAACTGCTGCGCTTTCAGCGGAGTCCAGGCTCGGTTAGCATCGAGGCGCAGACGCAAATCCGGGATGGCCTCCAGCAGCAGATTCGCCACCATGCCGTCGCGCACCGCTTCATAGAGACCAACCTTAATCTTCGCCACTTTTTCGCCCGGCATGGCGGCCAGTACGGCAAAGAGTTCGTCAGGATCCCCGGTACAGAGCGGGGCCGCGCGATAGTCGGCCTCTTCCGGCAGGGAGCCGTCGAGCTCCGCCAGCGCACAGCTGATGCCAAAATCCACCGCAGGCAGGCCGGGCAACAGAGGCGCTGCCCCTTCACCCCAGGCGATGCTCCACGCCCGCAGCGAGGCTTCAGCCTCCTCCAGCGATTCGCGGCTGAAGCCCGGCAGGGGGGAAACTTCTCCCCACCCGTGCCGATCGCCCTGCTGCAGATGCACGAACAGACCCTCGCGGGTTTTTAACCGCCGTTCGCGCAGTACCACACCCGCGTCCATCGGTACCTGCCAGCGGTAGATCTGTACGCCGCGCATTACGGATTCCGTTTGTATTTACTGAAGTCCGGCTGGCGCTTCTCGTTAAAGGCGTTACGTCCTTCCTGACCCTCTTCGGTCATGTAGAACAGCATGGTGGCGTTACCCGCCAGCTCCTGCAGCCCCGCCTGCCCATCACAGTCGGCGTTCAGGGCCGCCTTCAGGCAGCGCAGCGCCATCGGGCTGTTTTGCAGCATTTCACGGCACCAGCGCACGGTCTCTTTCTCCAGATCGGCAATTGGCACCACGGTGTTAACCAGGCCCATGTCCAGCGCTTCCTGGGCGTTGTACTGACGGCACAGGAACCAGATCTCACGCGCTTTTTTCTGACCGACGATGCGGGCCATGTAGGACGCACCCCAGCCGCCGTCGAAGGAGCCCACTTTCGGGCCGGTCTGGCCGAAAATGGCGTTCTCTGCGGCAATCGTCAGGTCGCACATCATGTGCAGTACGTGGCCCCCGCCGATGGAGTAACCGGCAACCATCGCCACTACCGGTTTCGGACAGGTGCGGACCTGGCGCTGGAAGTCGAGCACGTTCAGGTGGTGTACGCCAGAGTCGTCCTGGTATCCGCCGTAGTCGCCGCGCACTTTCTGATCGCCACCGGCGCAGAAGGCTTTTTCACCCTCCCCGGTCAGGACAATCACGCCGATATTATCGTCATAACGCGCATCCGCCAGGGCATTGATCATCTCCTTGACGGTAACCGGACGAAACGCGTTACGCACCTCGGGACGGTTAATGGTGATTTTGGCGATCCCGTCCGCCGATTTATGGTAACGAATGTCGGTGTAGCCTTCGGAGCAGTCCTGCCATTCCACCGGTGCGTAGAGCATGTTTTCATCAGGGTAGATCATAGAGTGTCCTTTATGGATTGACGGAGTATCTGAGCCAGACGCTCAGCCACCGCACCGGGGTTTTCCCGATGGGCGTTATGTCCGGCTTGGGGTATTTGATGGCCGATCGCGGGAAGTTCCCGGGCAATCGCCCTGAACTTGTCATCCCGCTCGCCATACAGATAGAAAAAAGGGACCACGCACTCAGCGAGCGCAGCCCGTAAATCGGGTTGTTCGGCCAGGGACGTCGCCTGCAACATTGCGGCCAGCGTTGCGCCGTTATTGCGGCTGCGCAGGGCAACCAGCGCCTGCCGCTGCGCTTCGGTTAACGAAGCAAATACCGGCTGTTGATACCAGTCGGCAAACACCGCCTCTAAGGGCTCATGGCGAAAACGTGCGGCCCAGTGGGCATCGGAGGCACGGCGGCTTGCGCGTTCATGATCATCACGCAGCCCTGGATGCGCCCCCTCAACGATCAGCCCCTGCAGCCCTTCCGGGCGCTGGCAGGCGTGATACATCGCAATGCGGCCGCCGAGGGAGTACCCTATCAGCCAGTATTTTAGTATGTTGTAACTAAAAAGGGTGCGATTCAGCAAACCGCTTACGTCCCTGAAATCACGCCCCGCAATATGCGCCGAGTCGCCGTGTCCCGGCAGATCGAGATACAGCCGGGGAAAATCGCCCAGCCCTTCTCCGGGCAGCTGCCATTCGCGGCGATCGCCGGAAAAGCCGTGCAGGAACACCAGCCAGGGTTTTCCTGCCGAGCCGGCGCAGTGCGTCCCCTGCAGGATCACAGGTGGCTTACCTGCGCCAGCAGGTTCTGCAGCATCTGCGCCCCGTCGCTGTCGTTAACCACTACTTCGATAAGCGTTGCGCGGGGTTTGCTCCACGCCGTATTCAGAGCGCTCTCCAGCTCCGTCCAGTTGGTCGGGCGCTGATAGCGGAGGCTGAACATCGCCGCCGCATGCTCAAACTGCACGTTTTGCGGCATCAGATAGAAGCGTTCACGCTCACTCTGGGGCGTCGGCAGCAGGGAGAAAATCTGTCCGCCGTTATTGTTGATCACCAGCAGGACAAAGGGTGCAGAGGCCTGGCGTAACAGCGCCAGCGCGTTGAGATCGTACAGCGCCGAGAGATCGCCAACGATCGCCAGCGTTGGGCGGGCGTTGGCGCGCTGGACCCCGGCAGCGGTGGAGATCAGCCCGTCAATGCCGCTGGCGCCGCGATTACTGAACACCGGATAACCTGCCGGCAGGCGGGAAAAGGCATCAATCAGACGTACCACCAGACTGTTGCCGACAAACAGCTGCCCCTGCTCGGGGAGATAGTGACGAATACGGTGCGCCAGCTGCGCCTCGCCAAATTCTTTACTGTGCTGCGCCGTCAGCTCCCAGGCCTGACGGGAGAGTTCCGGGATCGCCGCGGCCCAGGGGGCGCGTTTTTCCGCCGGATGGAGTTCCAGCCAGTCGGCCACGTTCGAGACCAGTCGGCGACCGCGATGGTGCGCCGGATCAAGCCGTCCTTCCCGCGGATCCACCAGCCAGTACTCTTCTGGTGTGCAGGTGGTTTGCCATTGCAGCAGTCGTTTACCCGTCAGGCTGCCGCCCAGCTGGACCACAATCTGCGCCTGCTCCAGTTCGGTAACGGCTTTCGCATTGCCCAGCCACAGATCGGCGCACGGCAGCGGCTGCCCGGTCTGGGAGAGCACGTCGCCAATCAGCGGCCAGCCCAGGGTTTGCGCCCACTCCGCCACCTTTTTCCCTTCCGCAGCGCTCATTCTGCCCGCGAGCACCACCCCGCGTTTTTGCCGCCAGAAGAACCAGTCGCGCTGTTTGGGGCTTGAAAGCTCTGCGGAAGCGCTCAGCCAGGGTTTATCGCTCTGCCACCAGTCGCCCAGCGCCTGCTGCCAGTCAAGATCGGTATCATCCATTTCGCCATACAGCGGCTCGGCAAAAGGACAGTTGATGTGCAGCGCGCCCGCACGCAGCGCGCCCAGCGCGTTATCCACCGTCGAGACCAGCCAGCGGGCGGGAATATCCCGGGTCGGACGCGGCAATGACAGCGTTTCCGTGGGATGAGAGGCAAAGAGCCCCGGCTGGCGAATGGCCTGGTTTGCACCACAGTCGATCAGCTCCGGGGGACGATCCGCCGTCAGCAGCACCAGTTTTTCGCCGGTCAGCCCGGCTTCAATCAGCGCCGGATAGAGGTTCGCCACCGCGGTACCGGAGGTGACAATCACCGCCACCGGGGCGTTACTGGCTTTGGCCAGCCCCAGCGCCAGATGCCCGAGACCGCGCTCATCAAAATGGGTGTGATGAATAAAGGCGCGGTTTTCCGCAGCGGCCAGGGTCAGCGGCGTCGAACGCGAGCCGGGTGCGATGCAAATGTGCCTGACGCCATGGCGGGTCAGGGCTTCAAGGATCACCGCCGCCCAGCGCCGGTTAAAAGAACTCACTGACATGGAATTGTCCGGTATCAATATTGCGACTTAGTATAAATAATAGGAAAAGATGTAATTTTGATATGAATCGGGTATGTACGACTCAGTATTAATCCTTTAGGAGCAGAGAGCGCAGCCCGGCGGCTTTATTTTCAATCTCCTGCCACTCCTGCTCGGGATCGGAACCGCTGACGATCCCCGCCCCGGCGTACAGGCGCACGCAGGTCTCCTGCACCCTGGCCGAGCGCAACGCCACGCAAAACTCGCTTTGCGCTAATGACAGATAGCCGGCGGAACCGGCATACCACTCCCGATCAAAGGGTTCATTGCGGGCGATAAACTCCCGTGCCGCCTGACGCGGCAGACCGGCGACCGCCGCGGTGGGCTGGAGCAGCGTCAGGCACTGTTCATCGTCCGGCTGTTGCAGCGTGGTCCAGATGCAGCGGCGTAAATGCTGGACCTTGCGCAAGCGCACGACCTGCGGCGGCAGGACGTCAAGCACCCCACCCTCGCGCTGCAGGCGCTGACAGATGTCCTCGACCACCAGCATATTTTCACGCTGGTTCTTATCGTCATTCATCAGCCAGTCGCCCAGGTGAGCGGCCTGCACCTCATCCGAATGGCTGGCGACCGTACCGGCCAGCGCTTCGGTGCGCAGCAGGGTTCCGCGCCGCCGCCACAGCCGTTCCGGCGACGAACCGAGAAAGGCATGAGTGGCATCAAGGCGCATCAAAAAGTGGTAGCACTGGAAGTTCACCCGACGGCTGGCGGCCATCAGGGCGGCAGGATTGACCGGCAGGCTGAAGTGCAGGTCCGTTGCCCGGGCCAGCACCACTTTGTCAAAGTCCCCCTGAGCAATAGCGTCGGTTGCGCGGCGGACTAACGCCAGCCAGCCGGATTTCTCCGGCCGCTGGGTTTCGCTCGTCACCGTCTGGACAACAGCGTCAACAGGCTGGCTCTCTTTAAGGGCGCCAATAAATTCGCGCGCGCGCCGGGCATCGTTTTTCAGCGAGGTGGCGCTGCAGAGAACCAGCCGCAGCGTCGCGGTTCCGCCGTTGCGTTGCCACAGCAGACGCGGCAGGAACAGGTCGCCCTGCACAGGCTCGAACGCATTAATGCCCACGACCCGAAGGTCAGGGAACTGCGGATAACCCTGTAAAAAATGACGGGCGGCAGAGAGAGAGGAGAAGTGTTGGGTCGCTCCCAGCGCGGCGTACTCTTCGTCGCCGTTACGCTGTTGCCAGTAGAAATGGGGGAAAAAATGCTGGGCATTCAGCCAGGCGAGCGGGTCAAACGCATCGTTGAGCGCAAAGGAGACATCGAGATGATGCAGACCGGGTGCATCAGGAAAATCGGCGGCTAACTGGTGGCAAAGGCCTGCCAGCGCGGTGGAAATCGAGTGCACGCGAACTTCTCCCAGCTCAAAAACCTCACATTATACGGGGTAGTTGCCTGAAAAAGCAGTACCCCCTATTTGGCAGGGAGAAGCGTGCGTGTGTAGCGTTAACGGCGGGCGAGAAGAATACCGAGCACCAGACCGGCGGCGGCACCTACCCCAATACCCTGCCAGGGTTTTTCACGGACATAATCGTCTGCACGATAGACCGCTTTTTTAGCCCGATAATAGTAAGTGTCCGACGCCTGGCTGACGCGTGTTTTCACGTCGTGCAGTGCCTGTTCGGCACGCGCCTTCAGCTCAATGTACTTTTGATCGGCCGGATCGCCTGAAGAACGGAGGACCTCTTCCAGCGTTTCACTTAACAGCGTCAGATCGTCATCAACATGCGTTTCCGAAGATTGGAAGGACATAGTTTTCTCCTTGTGGTTGCATCAGTTCGCTAACTATAGACAATACCTGCCGATTCTGCCTGCTACGCTTGTTGTATCTCTTTCGCCATGCCGATATGCGGGATGCCATCTTCATCGTAGATGTCGGTCACCGGAACAAAGCCAAAATGGGCATAAAATGCCTGCAAATGCGCCTGCGCACCCAGGTATAACGCCTTGTCAGGCCACTGTTTTTCGCAGGAACGCAGCGTCTGCTCCATCAGGGCGTATCCAAGTTTTTCGCCACGCGCCTGGCTGCTGACAATCACCCGGCCAATCACAACGGGGGAAAAATCGTCGTCGCTTTTCAGAATCCTCGCATACGCCACCAGCTGACTATCTTTCCAGCCGAGGATGTGCCGGTTTTCCCCCACCAGATCCTCGCCGTCGATGTCCTGATAGGGACAGGTTTGTTCGGCGACAAAGACGTCGCAGCGTAGCTGGAGTAACGCGTAAAGCGCGGGAACGGTCAGCTCGCTATGGTGCAGATCTTGCCACTGGATCATTGGGGTCTCCTTATCGTGTCGGTAGCCGTTATACTAATGACTTTTCGTCCCCGGCACAGAGGCTGAGTGCATTATGGAGCTGCTTTTTTTAGGAACATCCGCTGGCGTGCCCACCCGTACGCGCAACGTCACCTCAATTCTGCTGGATTTACAGCACCCGACCCGCGGCGGTTTGTGGATGTTTGACTGCGGCGAAGGCACGCAGCATCAGCTGCTGCGCACCACCAGCCATCCCGGCAAGCTGGATAAAATCTTCATTACCCACCTGCATGGCGATCACCTTTTTGGCCTGCCGGGCCTGCTGTGCAGCCGCTCGATGGCGGGCAACATCCACCCGCTGACCATTTACGGCCCGCCCGGCATTCGTGAGTTTGTTGAAACCAGCCTGCGGATCAGCGGCTCCTGGACCGATTACCCCCTCGAGATTGTCGAGATTAGCGCCGGGGTGGTGTTCAGCGATGACGCCTGGACCGTGACCGCAGCGGCGATGAATCACCCGGTAGAGTGTTACGGCTATCGCGTGGAGGAGCAGGATAAGCCCGGCGCTCTGGATGGCGCAGCGCTTGTTGCCGCCGGGGTTCCCTTCGGCCCGCTGTTCCAGCAGCTCAAGCGCGGGGAGCGCGTCACCCTGGACGATGGCCGGATAATCGATGGCGCAGACTATCTCTCCCCGCCCCGCCCCGGTAAGAAGCTGGCCATCTTCGGGGATACCGCCCCCTGCGAAAGCGGCCTCGCGCTGGCTCAGGGCGTCGATCTGCTGGTGCATGAGGCCACGCTTGAGGCGGCGATGGAGGAGAAAGCCAACAGCCGCGGCCACAGCTCAACGCGTCAGGCGGCCAGGCTTGCCTGCGATGCGCAGGTAAAAAGGCTGCTCATCACCCACGTCAGCTCCCGCTATGACGCCGAAGGCTGCGCCATGCTGCTGGCCGAGTGCCGCGCCCTATTTGCCAACAGCCAGCTGGCAGAAGATTTTGCTACGGTGCGCGTTTAACGCTCTATTTTTCCCCGACTCTGCCGATAACCCTACCATGCAGGTATTTTTCACTTAGGGGCAAAAATGGATAACTTCCAGAAAGACATTGATGACAGGGCAAATCTGACCCTGTCGAACCGTTTTGAGCTGCTGCTGTTTCGTCTCGGCACATCTTTGAATGAAAATAAATCTGAGCTGTTCGGCATCAACGTCTTTAAGCTTCGCGAGATTGTGCCCATGCCAGCCTTCACCAAACCGGCGGGGATGAAATCACCCCTGATGGGTATGGTCAATATTCGTGACCAGGTGATCCCGGTTATCGACCTCGCAGCCGTCGCAGGCTGCAAGCCGACGACGGGGCTGAATATTCTGCTGATCACCGAGTATGCCCGTAGCGTGCAGGCCTTTGCCGTGGAGTCGGTCGAAAACATTATGCGACTGGACTGGAAACAGGTGCACGCGGCAGAAACCGCCGTCAGCGGACGCTATATCACCAGCATTGCCTGCCTGGACGAAAAGACCGATACCAACGATCTGGCGATGGTACTGGACGTTGAGCAGATCCTGTATGACATCACCCCGGCCAACCACGACCTGCATGCTACCGACCTGAAGACCACCAAATTCAATATCAAGCCGGGTGCCGTGGCGATTGTGGCGGAAGACTCCAAAGTGGCGCGCTCGATGCTGGAGAAAGGGCTGCAGGCAATGCAGATCCCGGCGCTGATGCACATCACCGGCAAAGAGGCGTGGGAGAAGATTAACGTCCTGTCGGCCCAGGCCCAGGCGGAAGGCGTGCCGATCACCGATAAGATTGCGCTGGTGCTGACCGACCTTGAGATGCCGGAGATGGACGGCTTTACCCTGACGCGCAAGATCAAAACCGACGCCATCCTGAAGGACATTCCGGTAGTAATCCACTCTTCCCTTTCCGGCAACGCCAACGAAGATCATATCCGCAAGGTTAAAGCCGATGGCTACGTGGCGAAGTTTGAGCTGAACGAGCTGTCATCGGTGATTGAAGAGGTACTGGATCGGGCAACGAAGAAGATTGATGGGCCGTTGATTAGCCGTAAGCAGTTGGCCTGATTGGCGCTCTTTTGCCGGGTGGCGCTGCGCTTACCCGGCCTACAATACCCGTAGGCCCTGCAAGCGCAGCGCCGCTGGGCAATAAAAAAACCCGCCGAAGCGGGTTTTTTGTTTTTACATCAGCGGCATCGCGTGCTGCACGATGGTGATCAGCGGCTGCGGATAGATACCGAAGATCAGTACCAGCAGGGCCGAGATCAGCACCACAATACCACCAGCGCTGTATTGCCAGTTGCCTGGCGCATCGCGGTTGAGCTGCTGAGGCGCGCTCAGGTACAGGCTCACGGCAACGCGCAGGTAGTAGTAGAGACCAATCGCGGAGCCGATAACGACACCCGCCGTCAGCCACCACAGACCGGCCTGCACACCGACAGCCAGCACGTAGAACTTACCGATAAAGCCGAGCGTCATCGGGATACCCGCCAGCGACAGCATCATCACGGTCATGACCGCAGACAGGATCGGACGGTGCCAGAACAGACCACGGTAGGAGAACAGGGAATCTGCATCCGGGCCACGGTACGGGCTGGACATCAGGCTCACCACGCCGAACGCGCCGAGGCTGCTGAACAGGTAACCGGCCAGGTAGACACCCACGGTTTCCATCGACATGGAGCCGCTCTGCAGCGCAATCAGCGCTACCAGCAGATAGCCCAGGTGCGAGATGGAGGAGTAACCGAGCAGACGCTTGATGTTGGTCTGGCTCAGCGCCATCAGGTTACCGAAGATGATGGAGACGAAGGCAATAATACCCAGCACCACGCGCACCGCTTCGCTCTCGCCTACCGGTGCGTACAGGAACAGACGCATCACCACGCCGAAGATAGCGATTTTGCTCGCCGTCGCCAGGAAGGTGGATACCGGCGCCGGAGCACCCTGGTAAACGTCTGGCGTCCACAGATGGAACGGCACCAGAGAGAGTTTAAAGCCGAGGCCAACAATCATCATGCCCAGACCCGCCAGCAGCAACGGCTCATGCAGCATGCCGTCGCCGAGGCTCTTGCCGAGCGCCATGAAGGAGAGGTTACCGGACTGAGCGTAAATCAGCGCAATACCAAACAGCAGGAAAGACGAAGCAGCAGCAGACAGGATCGTATACTTGATACTCGCTTCCAGAGAGCGCTTCTGACGGAAGGCATAACCAATCAGGCCGAACAGCGGCAGAGAGATCAGCTCAATGCCGAGGAACAGCGCCGCCAGATGGTTAGCATTCGCCAGCAGAATACCGCCGAGGGCAGCAATCAGAACCAGCAGGTAAAACTCTTCTCTGTTGTCGTTGTAGCCTTCCAGCCACGGGTAAGCAAAGGTACAGGTCGCCAGGCTGGCTAACAGCACCAGCCCGGTGTACAGCATGGCGAAGCCATCAACGCGCATCAGCGGAGTGACATCCATCGCACCCGCCTGGCCAACAAACCAGAGGGAGACTAACGCAGCGTTCAGACCCAGAACCGCCAGCGTGGCATTCAGGAAGTGATTGCGTCGCCACGCAATGGAGAGCATCACAACCACCACCGTCAATCCGACGATCAGCAGCGGTAGCAGCGCAATCAGTTGTTGTGGAGTTATTGTCATGGCGATTTACGGCCTTGTAGTAGAAGCAGAATTAACAAACCACTGCTGGATGTTACCCATCGCGGAGTGCGAGGTATCCAGAATCGGCTGCGGATAGAAGCCCAGCAGCACCAGCAGTACGACCAGCAGCAGGATGATGAACAGCTCGCGCAGCGACATCCCCGGCAGCTCTTTGGCAGCGATTTCGCTCTTCGCTTTACCGAAGTAGGCGCGGTGCAGCATCGCCAGCGAGTACACGGAAGCGAACACCAGACCAAAGGTGGAGATGACGGTAATCATCGGAACCACTTTGAAGCTGCCGAACAGGATCATGAATTCGCCAACGAAGTTACCGGTGCCCGGCATCCCCAGGGTAGCAACCGCGAAGAACATCGACATCGCTGGCAGCCATTTCATTTTGCCCCACAGACCCCCCATCTGACGCATGTCACGGGTGTGCAGACGTTCATACAGCTGGCCACACAGGATGAAGAGACCGGCTGCGGACAGACCGTGGGCAATCATCTGGATCACCGCGCCCTGGTACGCCAGCTGGCTGCCGGTGTAGATCGCAATCAGCACGAAGCCCATGTGGGAAACGGAGGTGTAAGCAATCAGACGTTTGATGTCGTACTGCGTGAAGGCCATCCATGCACCGTAGAAGATACCGATCACACCCAGCCACATGGCAATTGGCGCGAACTCTGCGGAGGCATTCGGGAACAGCGGCAGTGCGAAACGCAGCAGGCCGTAGGCCGCGGTTTTCAGCAGGATCCCCGCCAGGTCAACGGAACCCGCCGTTGGTGCCTGGGAGTGCGCATCCGGCAGCCAGCCGTGCAGTGGAACCACTGGCATTTTCACCGCAAAGGCAATGAAGAAGCCCAGCATCAGCAGGTATTCAACACCGTGGGACATCGGCGTCTTCAGCAGGTCCTGATAGTTGAAGGTCCAGACACCGGTCGCGTTATAGTGCACGAATACCAGCGCCAGGATGGCAATCAACATCACCAGACCACTCGCCTGGGTGTAGATGAAGAACTTGGTTGCCGCCGTGATACGCGTTTTACCGTCGGACGCCTTATGGCCCCACAGCGCGATCAGGAAGTACATCGGCACCAGCATCATCTCCCAGAAGAAGAAGAACAGGAACATGTCGATGGCAAGGAACACGCCGATCACGCCGCCCAGGATCCACATCAGGTTCAGGTGGAAGAAGCCCTGGTATTTTTCGATTTCTCGCCAGGAGCACAGTACCGCCAGAACGCCGAGCAGACCGGTCAGCACCACCATCAGCAGCGACAGACCGTCAATCGCCAGGTGAATGGTAATACCGAAACGCGGGATCCACGGCAGAATGAATTCAGACTGCCACTGTGGGATCCCAGCGGACTGGGTCAGAGAGTAGCCGCCCTGCAACCAGAGTTGCAGGCCAAGCGCAAGCGTCAATCCCATGGTGATCAGCGCAATCCAGCGCGGCATCTTCACGCCAAAGCGTTCGGTCTGCCAGCACAGGAACCCACCGATAAAGGGAATTAATATTAGCCAGGGTAGTAACATGGCGATTTGCATTCCTTTTTAAGGCCCCCAGCAGGGGCCTGATTTTCAACGAATTCGAATAAAATTCACTTAACGACGATCAACGCAACACCATCAGCAGCGCCAGCACCACAACCGCACCAATGCTCATGGAGGCCACGTACCAGCGCAGGTACCCGTTCTCGCTGAACAGCAGACCTTTACCTGCAAAGCGGGAGAGGATCGCCGGGGTGTTCATCAGTGAGTTCAGCGGATCGCGTTTAATCAGCCACGCAATACCGAGGAAGGGTTTCACGAAGATCATGTCGTACAGCCAGTCGAAGCCCCACGCGTTGTACCACCATGTGCCCAGCAGACGGCCTGGCGCACTGTTGGCAACAGCAGTCACCAGCGTACGTTTGCCCAGCCACAGCCATGCAGCAATCAGGATGCCCGCAATCGCGACCACACCGGAGGTGATTTCAAGCGTCAGAACGCGACCGTGCTCAAGCTCGGTGGTGTCCGGCAGTACGCCCTGCAGCGGTGGCACAATCATCGCGCCAACGAAGGTGGAGAGTACCAGCAGCACAATCAGCGGCAGGTGGTGGGTGATCCCCTTCCCTGCGTGAGCGTGAATTTGTTCTTTACCGTGGAAGACGATGAAAATCATACGGAAGGTATACAGGGAGGTCATGAATGCACCGACCAGACCCGCAACCATCAGATTGATATGACCATTCGCCATGGCGCCCGCAAGGATTTCGTCCTTACTGAAGAAGCCAGCGGTAATCAGCGGCAGTGCCGCCAGCGCCGCGCCGCCGACCAGGAAGCAGACGTAAACCAGCGGAATGGATTTGCGCAGACCGCCCATCTTGAAGATGTTCTGCTCGTGATGGCAGGCGAGGATCACCGAACCGGACGAGAGGAACAGCAGCGCTTTAAAGAACGCGTGCGTCATCAGATGGAAAATCGCCGCGTCCCACGCCTGTACGCCCAGCGCCAGGAACATGTAGCCAATCTGGCTCATGGTGGAGTAAGCGAGAACGCGTTTGATGTCGGTTTGCACCAGTGCGGCAAAGCCTGCCAGCACCAGCGTCACCGCACCGACAATACCGACCAGGTGCAGGATTTCCGGAGTCATCAGGAACAGACCGTGGGTACGCGCAATCAGGTAAACACCGGCGGTCACCATGGTCGCGGCGTGGATCAGCGCGGAGACAGGGGTTGGACCCGCCATCGCGTCGGCAAGCCAGGTCTGCAACGGCAGCTGCGCGGATTTACCCACAGCACCACCCAGCAGCATCAGGGTTGCCCACCACAGCATGTTGTTGCCTGCTTCGAAGTGCGCCGGCGCCAGTTCCACCATTTCGCGGAAGTTCAGCGTGCCCAGTTCGTTGTAGAGAATGAACAGCGCGAAGGCGAGGAAGACGTCACCCACACGGGTCACGACGAACGCTTTCATGGCCGCTGCGCCATTCTTCGGATCGGTGTAGTAGAAACCGATCAGCAGGTAAGAACAGAGACCCACGCCTTCCCAGCCCAGATACATCAGCAGCAGGTTATCGGCCAGCACCAGAACCACCATGCTGGCGATAAACAGGTTGGTGTAGGCGAAGAAGCGGGAGTAACCCTCTTCACCGCGCATATACCAGGAGGCGAACATGTGGATCAGGAAGCCCACACCGGTAACCACGGAGAGCATGGTCAGGGAAAGACCATCCAGCACCAGGTTGAAACCGATGTTGAAATCACCGACCGACATCCAGGTCCACAGCGGCACGCTGTAAGCCTGACGTCCGTTACTGAAGAAGTCGATACCCGCATACGCCGTAACCAGCGCAGCAAGACCGATAGAGCCCATGCCGACGGTGGCAGACAGATTCTCAGACCAGCGGCCGCGAGAAAACGCCAGCAGCAGGAAGCCGATCAGCGGAAAAATAATGGTTAAGGCAAGCATGTTCATCCACGCAACTCACTTACTGAATCGATGTTCAGGTTCTGGCGGCGACGGTGGAGCTGCAGTAACAGCGCCAGGCCAATACTCGCTTCGGCAGCCGCAAGGCTGATGGCGAGAATGTACATCACCTGACCATCGGTCTGGCCCCAGTAGCTACCGGCGACCACAAAGGCCAGCGCGGCAGCGTTGATCATGATCTCCAGGCCAATCAGCATAAACAGCAGATTGCGGCGGATAACCAGACCGGTTAAGCCCAGCACGAATAAAATCGCTGCGAGGATCAGTCCGTGTTGTAAAGGGATCATGCGCGTTCCTCCGTTTTTCTTTTCGCGCTGTCGTCCTTGCGGTTGCTCAGCACCTCGCCGGCACGCTCTTCGCGACCGACGTGGAATGCCACGACCAGGCCTGCCAGCAGCAGCATCGAGGCCAGTTCAACCGCCAGTACGTATGGCCCAAACAGGGTGATACCCACCGCTTTGGCGCTGATTGGCGTACCGTCGATACCCTGATCGTTCACACCCAGAATGGCGTAAACGATCACCGCCAGCATGATGGCCGACAGAATCGCCGGACCAATCCACACCTGCGGCTTCAGCCACTGACGTTCCTGTTCGATTTCTGAGCCGCCCAGGTTCAGCATCATCACCACGAAGACGAACAGAACCATGATGGCCCCGGCGTAAACGATGATTTCAAGCGCACCCGCAAAGTGTGCGCCCAGCGCAAAGAACACCCCGGAAATAGCCAGCAGCGAAATGATTAAATAGAGCAGCGCATGCACCGGGTTGGTGTGCGTAATCACTCGCAGCGTAGCCAGGATGGCGATCAGGCCACAGATATAAAAAGCGAATTCCATTGCCCCTCTCCTTACGGTAACAGGCTCTTGACGTCGATAGGCTTGGCTTCGTTCTCTGCTTCGCCCTTATCTTTGCCGTCGATTGCCATACCCGCCATCCGGTAGAAGTTATATTCCGGGTATTTGCCCGGACCGGAAATCAGCAGATCCTCTTTTTCGTACACCAGGTCCTGACGCTTGTATTCGCCCAGCTCGAAGTCCGGGGTCAACTGAATCGCCGTGGTCGGGCACGCTTCTTCACACAGACCGCAGAAGATGCAGCGTGAGAAGTTGATGCGGAAGAACTCCGGGTACCAGCGACCGTCTACCGTCTCGGCTTTTTGCAGAGAGATACAGCCTACCGGACAGGCTACCGCACACAGGTTACAGGCAACGCAGCGCTCCGAACCGTCCGGATCGCGAGTCAGCACGATACGGCCACGGTAGCGCGGCGGCAGATATACCGGCTCTTCCGGGTACATCCGGGTTTCGCGTTTGGCAAACGCGTGCAGGCCGATCATCCAGATACTGCGTACCTGGGTGCCGAAACCTACCAATAATTCTTTCAAGGTCATGATCTCAAAGCCCCTTATGGCTGCTGCCAGAGAATGACAGCCGCCGTTACCAACAAGTTGACGAGCGTCAGCGGCAGGCACACTTTCCAGCCGAAGGACATTACCTGGTCATAACGCGGACGCGGTAACGCTGCGCGAATCAAAATGAACATCATCATGAAGAACGCGGTTTTCAGCGCGAACCAGATGAACGGCGGTAAGAACGGGCCATGCCAGCCACCAAAGAACAGCGTTACCATCAACGCGGAAATGGTGACGATACCGATGTACTCGCCCACGAAGAACAGACCGAATTTCATACCGGAATATTCAATGTGGTAACCGTCGGCCAGTTCCTGTTCGGCTTCTGGCTGGTCAAACGGGTGACGGTGACACACCGCCACGCCCGCGATAGCAAAGGTAACAAAACCAAAGAACTGCGGGATCACGTTCCAGATATCGGCCTGGTTGTTGACGATGTCGGTCATGTTAAATGAACCGGCCTGCGCCACCACGCCCATCAGGGAAAGACCCAGGAACACTTCGTAGCTCAGGGTCTGCGCAGACGCACGCATCGCACCCAGCAGCGAGTATTTGTTGTTACTGGACCAGCCGGCGAACAGCACCGCGTAGACCGCGAGGCCTGCCATCATCAGGAAGAACAGGATCCCGATGTTCAGATCCGCCACAACCCAGGTCGGGCTGACCGGAACGATAGCAAACGCCAGCAGCAGCGAGGTAAAGGCGATCATCGGTGCCAGAGTAAAGATCACGCGATCCGAGAAGCGCGGGACCCAGTCCTCTTTAAAGAACATCTTGATCATGTCCGCGACCAGCTGGAGTGAACCACCCCAGCCCACGCGGTTCGGTCCGTAACGGTTCTGGAACAGACCGAGCAGACGACGTTCACCGAAGCTCATGAACGCGCCGCAGGTGACCACCACCAGCAGAATAACAACCGCTTTCAGGATGCTCAGCAGGATGTCGATAAGATCGGGCGTAAACCAACTCATGCTTTTGCCTCCTGCAGGTTATCAAGACGCGCACCCGCCAGTACCGGCGCGATGCCAGGCATACCCATCGGCAGACCCACCTGCCCTGCTGTCAGACCTTCAGAGATAATCAGCGGCAGGCTGATGGTCTGGCCTTCGTAGCTAAAGCTGATGTGCGCGCCTGCATTCACGCCAAGCTTCGCGGCATCCGCCGGGTTGAGCTTGATGTAAGGCTGCGGCATACGGGTCTGGAAGACCGGGGAACGCTGGGACATTTCGTCGCTACCGAACAGATGGTAGTACGGCGCAATACGCCAGTTGCCCTCTTCCGCCTGGAAGCTTGCCGGAACGGTGGAGAAGAACGCCAGACCGGTTTCGCTTGCTTCAATCAGACGCACGCCCGGATCGCCGTGACGCAGAGAACCGCCCACTTCAGCCTGGAACTTGTTCCATGCCTGCGGGGAGTTCCAGCCTGGCGCCCATGCGAACGGGATCTGCGAACGCGGTGCAGACGGCTGGTTGTTCCCTTCCATTGAGAAGGCGAACATGGTGTCTTTATCCTGCGGCTGACGCGGTTCGTGCACGCTGATGTTGGCACGCATTGCGGTACGACCGCTGTAGCGGTGCGGTTCACGGGCCAGTTTCTGGCCGCGAATACGGAAGCTCGCTTCCGGTGCCGCATCTTTAATGCCTGCCAGCTGCGGCAGTTTTGCCACGGCAGCGTCGATCACGTGGTCGAGCTGGGTCCAGTCCACTTCACGGCTCAGCACGGTGCTGTGCAGGGAGTGCAGCCAGCGCCAGCTTTCCAGCATCACGATGCTGTTGTCGTAGTACGCCGGGTCATAAACCTGGAAGAAGCGCTGGGCACGGCCTTCGTTGTTCACAACGGTACCGTCGCTTTCTGCGAAGCTTGCCGCAGAGAGCACCAGATGCGCTTTGTCCATGATCGCCGTACGCTGATGGTCGATAACCATCACCAGCGGCGCTTTAGACAGGGCTGCGTCCACGCGGGCAGCGGAAGCATGACGATGGAGGTCGTTTTCCAGCACCACAACCGCGTCAGCGGAACCGGATTCCAGTTCGCTTAACGCTTCTTCCAGAGAGCCGCCGCCAATCATGCCCAGACCGATGCTGTTTACCGCACGGGCAATCATGGTCACGCCAACGTCAGCACCGCGACCTTTAAGCGCTTTAGCCACGTTGGCTGCCGCTTCAATGATCTCTGCGCTACCGGCGTTAGTACCGGAAATAATCAGGGGTTTCTTCGCACCGGCCAGCGCCTGCACGATCACGTCAACCTTGTTCTGCAGATCGCGATCCATGCCTTCAACGGCCGGGGCGCTGTTGTCCAGCGCGTGAGCGATAGCAAAACCGAGGCGCGCCTGATCTTCAACCGGGGCACGGTAGGTCCAGGCCGCGATGTCGTCCAGACGGGTGTTGTCGACGTTAGTCACAAACAGCGGATGCTTGGCGCGCTGACCGATGTTGAGGATCGCCGCGATCTGCCAGTCAGCCACTTTCTGGGCTGCGGCCATTTCACGCGCTTTACCTTTCACCGCCTGACGAACCGCCAGGGCAGCGCGAGCGCCGGTCTGGGTTAAATCTTCACCCAATACCAGAACCGCATCATAAGATTCGATTTCGCGCAGCGCCGGAGTATGGACTCCGCCTTCGCGCAGCACTTTCAGCACCAGCTGCAGACGTTCCTGCTCGCCCTGAGCGATGCCGGTGTAGAAGTTATCCGCACCCACCAGCTCACGCAGCGCGAAGTTGCTTTCGATGCTGGCGCGCGGGGAGCCGATACCGATCACTTTCTTCGACTGGCGCAAAATATCTGCTGCGCCCTGCATCGCCTGTTCAGCGTTCAGGGTGATGAAGTCGTCGCCGCGACGTTGAACCGGCTGACGCGGACGGTCTTTCAGGTTCACATAGCCATAGCCGAAACGACCGCGGTCGCAGAGGAAGTAGTGGTTAACGGTGCCGTTGTAACGGTTTTCGATACGACGCAGTTCGCCATAGCGTTCACCCGGGCTGGTGTTACAGCCGAGGGAGCACTGCTGGCAGATGCTTGGCGCAAACTGCATGTCCCACTTACGGTTGTAACGCTCGGAGTGCGTTTTATCCGTGAAGACGCCGGTCGGGCAGATTTCTACCAGGTTACCGGAGAATTCGCTCTCAAGCACCCCATCTTCCGGACGACCGAAGTAGACGTTGTCATGCGCGCCATAGACGCCCAGATCTTCGCCGTCGGCGTAATCTTTGTAGTAACGCACGCAGCGGTAGCAGGCGATGCAGCGGTTCATTTCGTGAGAGATGAACGGCCCCAGATCCTGGTTACGGTGGGTACGTTTGGTGAAACGGTAACGACGGAAGCTGTGCCCGGTCATCACGGTCATATCCTGAAGGTGGCAGTTACCGCCCTCTTCACAGACCGGACAATCGTGCGGGTGGTTGGTCATCAACCACTCCACCACGCTTTCGCGGAACTGTTTAGCTTCCGCGTCGTCGATAGAAATAAAGGTACCTTCGGTGGCTGGCGTCATACAGGACATTACCAGGCGACCACGCGTGTCTTCCGCGTTTTGATATTGCTTCACCGCACACTGGCGGCAAGCACCGACGCTCCCCAGCGCCGGATGCCAGCAAAAATACGGAATATCAAGGCCGAGGGACAGACAAGCTTCCAGCAGGTTGTCCGCGCCGTTGACCTCGTATTCTTTGCCGTCTACATGAATCGTAGCCATTAGCATGCTTCCAGTTGTCTCGGTCGAAACCGAGCGTTAATCAAAATTCTGTTTTTACCAGCGCGCTTTCAGCAGGTTCGGCTGAATACCATTGATTGAATGGGTATTGCTGAACGGCTGCTTGATGCCTGCTTCGAATTCTTCGCGGAAATATTTAATCGCGCTTTGCAGTGGCTCGACCGCACCTGGCGCATGCGCACAGAAGGTTTTACCTGGGCCCAGGAATCGACACAGTTGCTCAAGTGTCTCGATATCGCCAGGCTGGCCTTCGCCACGCTCGATAGCATGCAGGATCTTCACGCTCCACGGGAGACCGTCACGGCACGGTGTACACCAGCCGCAGGACTCACGGGCGAAGAACTCTTCCAGGTTACGCACCAGCGGTACCATGCCGATCTCGTGGTCGACGGCCATCGCCAGCGCCGTACCCAGACGGCTGCCTGCTTTACCAATGCTTTCGAATTCCATTGGCAGATCGAGGTGGGCTTCGGTCAGGAAGTCAGTCCCTGCCCCACCCGGCTGCCAGGCTTTGAATTTCAGACCATCGCGCATGCCGCCGGCATAGTCTTCCAGAATTTCACGTGCGGTGGTGCCGAACGGCAGCTCCCAGACGCCAGGATTCTTCACGCGACCGGAGAAGCCCATCAGCTTGGTACCGGCATCTTTGCTTGAAGAGATGCCCTGATACCACTCCACGCCGTTAGCGAGGATAGCCGGGACGTTACACAGGGTTTCGACGTTGTTTACGCAGGTCGGTTTACCCCACACGCCGGAGCTTGCCGGGAACGGTGGCTTGGAACGCGGGTTCGCACGGCGACCTTCGAGGGAGTTAATCAGCGCGGTCTCTTCACCGCAGATATAACGCCCTGCACCGGTATGCACGAACAGTTCGAAGTCAAAACCGGTGCCGAGAATGTTTTTGCCAAGCAGGCCCGCTTCGGTGGCTTCGGCAATCGCGCGACGCAGGTTCTCTGCCGCTTCGATATACTCGCCGCGCAGGAAGATGTAGCCGCGGTAGGCTTTCAGCGCGAAGGCGGAGATCAGCATGCCTTCCACCAGCAGGTGCGGCAGCTGCTCCATCAGCAGGCGGTCTTTATAGGTGCCCGGCTCCATTTCATCGGCGTTACACAGCAGGTAACGGATGTTCATGGATTCGTCTTTCGGCATCAGGCTCCACTTCAGACCGGTGGAAAAGCCTGCGCCGCCGCGCCCTTTCAGGCCAGCGTCTTTTACCGCATTAACAATTTCATCCGGCGCCATACCGCTCAGGGCTTTACGCGCCCCGGCATAGCCGTTTTTGCTTTCGTATTCTTCAAGCCATACCGGCTGTTTGTCATCACGCAGACGCCAGGTCAGCGGATGAGTCTCAGCAGTACGAATTACAGTTTTCATTTGTACTGCTCCAGCAGGTCAGGAATGGCTTCCGGCGTCAGATAGCTGTGAGTATCCTCATCAATCATCATGGTCGGCCCCTTGTCGCAGTTACCCAGGCAGCAGGTTGGCAGCAGGGTAAAGCGCCCATCGAAGGTGGTCTGCCCTGGCTTGATATCGAGTTTTTTCTCGATAGCGGCCTGGATGCCCTGATAACCGGTGATGTGACAAACGACGCTGTCACAGTAGCGGATCACATGGCGGCCCACTGGCTGACGGAAGATCTGGCTGTAGAACGTCGCCACGCCTTCTACGTCACTTGCCGGGATACCCAGCACTTTTGCGATCTCATAGATCGCCCCATCCGGCACCCAACCACGCTGTTTCTGTACGATTTTCAGCGCTTCAATGGACGCCGCACGCGGGTCTTCGTAGTGGTGCATCTCGTGCTCAATAGCGGCACGCTCTGCTTCACTCAGCTCAAAAGCCTCGGTTTGTGGTTGTTGATTCTCGTGCATAATTAGCGGTCCACATCTGACATAACAAAATCGATACTACCCAGATACACAATCAGGTCGGAGACCAGACTGCCGCGAATGGCGGCCGGGATCTGCTGCAGGTGCGGGAAGCTTGGCGTACGTACACGGGTACGATAGCTCATGGTGCTGCCGTCGCTGGTCAGGTAGTAACTGTTGATACCCTTGGTCGCTTCGATCATCTGGAAGGATTCTTGCGCCGGCATGACCGGGCCCCAGGAAACCTGCAGGAAGTGCGTAATCAGGGTTTCGATATGCTGCAGCGTGCGCTCTTTCGGTGGCGGCGTGGTCAGCGGGTGATCCGCCTTGAACGGGCCTTCCGGCATGTTGTTGAGGCACTGCTCAAGGATGCGCAGGCTCTGGCGCAGCTCTTCCACTTTCAGCATCACGCGGGTATAGCAGTCGGAAACACCGCCGCCAACCGGGACCTCAAAGTCGAAGTTCTCATAGCCAGAGTAAGGACGGGCTTTACGCACGTCGAAATCAATACCGGTGGCACGCAGACCTGCACCTGTTGTACCCCACTCCAGCGCCTCTTTCGCGCCATAGGCCGCAACGCCTTTAGAACGACCAATCAGAATGGTGTTACGCAGTGCGGCTTTCTCGTAGGAGGCCAGACGTTTCGGCATCCAGTCGAGGAATTCACGCAGCAAGCGGTCCCAGCCGCGCGGCAGATCGTGTGCCACACCGCCGATACGGAACCAGGCCGGGTGCATACGGAAACCGGTAATCGCTTCCACCAGATCGTAAATTTTCTGACGATCGGTAAAGGCGAAGAAGACCGGGGTCATCGCGCCGACGTCCTGAATGAACGTGGAGATGTACAGCAGGTGGCTGTTAATACGGAACAGTTCTGACAGCATAACGCGAATCACGTTAACGCGATCCGGCGTGGTGATACCTGCCAGTTTCTCAACGGCCAGCACGTATGGCATTTCGTTTACGCAGCCGCCGAGGTACTCGATACGGTCGGTATACGGAATGTAGCTGTGCCAGGACTGACGCTCGCCCATCTTCTCAGCACCACGGTGGTGGTAGCCGATGTCAGGTACGCAGTCGACAATCTCTTCGCCATCAAGCTGAAGAATAATACGGAATGCACCGTGCGCAGACGGGTGGTTTGGACCGAGGTTGAGGAACATGAAGTCCTCATTGTCGGTACCGCGTTTCATGCCCCAGTCTTCCGGCTTGAAGGTCAGCGCTTCCATCTCCAGATCCTGTTTGGCTTTGGTCAGCTCAAACGGGTCGAATTCGGTGGCGCGCGCCGGGTAGTCTTTACGCAGCGGGTGACCGGTCCAGGTTGGCGGCATCATGATGCGCGTCAGGTGCGGGTGACCGTCGAAAGTCATGCCAAACATTTCCCAGGTCTCACGCTCATACCAGTTGGCGTTCGGGAAAAGTTTAGTGATGGTCGGCAGATGCATGTCGTTTTCAGACAATGCCACCTTGAGCATGATATCCGTGTTGCGGTCTATTGAGATCAGGTGGTAGAAAACGGAAAAATCCGCAGCAGGGAGACCCTGGCGGTGAGTTCGCAGACGTTCGTCCATGCCGTGTAAGTCAAACAGCATGACGTAAGGTTTAGGCAGTTTCTTGAGGAAATCAACCACTTCCAGTAACTGCTCACGCTTCACCCAAACAACGGGTACCCCGGTGCGGGTGGCCTGAACAGTAAAGGCATCCGGCCCAAAACGGTTGCGCAGTTCGCCAATGACCGGGTCATCCAGATGATCCCGTGTTTGCCAGGCGGCGTCTTGCGCGGTTAAGTCGGTCATAGTGTTCACCATTGCAAAAGGTCCGTGGTGACTGTCGGGCGTGGCTTCGCGCTATTTGAATAGTGATATGCGAAGGTTATCTCCATGCCCACAGGCGCAAATTAAATTTCGTCTGGTGTACGCAGATTGGTCACTGCAATACGTTCGCCGCGTTTACGCTCGCGCTCGGACTGCATGTTAGCGCGGTAAACACCCTGGTCGCCCACAACCCAGGAGAGCGGACGGCGTTCTTTGCCAATCGACTCCTGCAACAGCATCAGAGCCTGCATGTAGGCTTCTGGACGCGGTGGACAGCCCGGGATGTAAACGTCCACCGGGATGAACTTATCTACACCTTGCACGACAGAATAAATGTCGTACATGCCGCCAGAGTTTGCACAAGCACCCATGGAGATAACCCATTTTGGCTCGAGCATCTGGTCGTACAGACGCTGAATGACCGGCGCCATTTTGGTAAAGCAGGTACCCGCCACCACCATCAGGTCAGCCTGACGCGGAGAGGCACGCAGTACTTCTGCACCAAAACGCGCAACGTCATGCACCGCAGTGAATGACGTCACCATTTCAACGTAGCAGCAAGAAAGGCCAAAGTTATATGGCCAGATGGAGTTCTTACGACCCCAGTTGACCATATCGTGCATGGCATTTTCGAGCTTGCCCATGTACACGCTTTTGTTGACTTCTTGCTCCAGGGGGTCGGTTACGATCTCCTGCTTTTGCAGGGGGTAACGGTCATTCTCACCGTTAGGATCTATGCGGGTGAGCGTATAATCCATCTTATTGCCTCGCTGTTACTGCTGACGATTAGAGATACTGTTTTCCGGGTTGATACGTTCACGGCGTGAACGTGCAGGTGTCCAGTCCAGCGCGCCAATACGCACCAGATAAACCAGACCGGCCAGTAACACTAAAATGAAAATTGCGGCCTCGACAAAGCCTACCCAGCCACTCTCGCGAATGGAGGTCGACCATGCGAACAGGTAAAGCGCTTCCACGTCAAAGATGACGAAGAACATGGCCACCAGATAGAACTTGGCGGACAGGCGTAAACGCGCGGTCCCTACCGAATCGATACCCGATTCAAATGGCGTGTTTTTGTGCCTTGCCCGGGCGCGACCGCCGAGGAACCAGCCGCCGACTAGCATCAGGCAGCACAGGCCAATGGCAACGATAAGAAAGATTGCGAATGCCCAGTGATGAGCGATGACTTCTGTGGATGTTGACATACTCATTGCTTACTCATCAAAAGTGATACCTGTAAACCCTGCTCTTTCTGGCAGATGGGCATCACATCGATTCATGGGGAGGAACAAATAACCGTACACTAACTGTCGAAAAATGAGACATAGACAGCAAAATGATGTGGTTTTTTACTCCTTTCTATAACCTTTTGTCAACTTTAACAAAAGTTTCTTCACATTAAATTACATCGTTCGAACTTCATTAACATTTAATGCCCTTTACCCTCAAAAACTGTGAGGCGCGTTCCTGCGTAGGGGTGTTGAATCGAGTCCGTAATGAACTAATACAAAGATTACCCGTCTATTTTGACAGGATTTGCCGCTGATTCCTCCCCCCAAAGAGGAGTATTTTCTTGATCTGTGACACGCTTTTGTTAATTCAATCAAAAAAACGGCAACATCTTTGCTGCTTTTTTAACATGCCCATTGACATTGGAAAGAAGCGCGTGAGCGGGGTAGACAGGGGAGGATTAATGACTATCAAGTTGATAAAGAAGAGGATTGTAAAACACCTAAGGTAAACTGCACCGATCCCAATGCAAAAAAAGAACCACTTTGCTGGTCATCAGCCTCCGTGGTTCTTTTTTACCGGGACGAATTTGTTATCAGATCATTAGAGATTCGTTTACTCGAAATCGCTCTCAATCACCAGGGAGTCATCCCCCCCTTCCGGAGTAACATTGTTGTACTGCCAGGGGTTGTCGTAATTTTCCATCGCGTTAAAAATGGTCTGCGCCAGCTCGTTGTTGCTGAGTGGGTTATGACACAGCATATACTCCGTATCCGGCAGGGCAGGCAAACCATCTGCTTTGCCTAGCACCCGTAAATCCGGGCTCATCATCTCAACCGGGCGTGCCGTCACGCCAAGCCCCGCTTTCACCGCTGCGCGAACCGCAGGCAGCGTGGAGGCCACATAGGCGAGTCGCCATGGCACATTGGCGGCGTTAAGCGTGGCCAGCACGATGTCGCGGAACGGGCTGGGATCGTCCAGCAGCACCAGCGGAACCGGCTCGCCGCGCTGCAGAGAAAATTCTGCGGCGCAGTACCAGTGCGTTGGCGATGTTCGCAGCGTCAGGCTCTCAAACAGGCCGGTGCGGTGGGTTGTAACCACCAGATCGACCTCCTGCTCCTGCAGCATATCGACCATAAAGGCATTGCGTTTTACCCTGACGTCCAGCGCAAGCTTCGGATAAACCGAACTAATCCGGTTAAGCAGGAACGGCAGAATGGTATCGGCCGATTCATCAGACGCGCCTAAGGTTAAGACTCCCTGCAGGTTACTAAACATTAATGATGTACATGCTTCATCATTGAAGCGCAGGATTTTTCTGGCGTAACCCAGCAGCTGAATACCGTGTTCCGTTAACAGCTTATTGCGACCATGACGGGCAAAAAGCTCTTTACCCACCAGCTGCTCCAGTCGTTGCATTTGTTGACTGACCGCGGACTGGGTACGGCAAACTGCGGCCGCGGCAGCAGCAAAGGTGTTCAGATCGGCGACCGCCACAAAGGTTCTCAGCAGATCGAGGTCGAGATTCAGTATCGGACGATTTGCATTAATCATATCTTTTCACTTACAGGTTGCTCGTACGGAGCTGCCCCGGGTTTAAGCTGTGTGCGTAAAAGTAATACAGTTCCTTCTGAACAAAATCCTCTGACGTCCCGGTCTGGCAGTGTGCCTGCATAATGTAATTGTGCTGGGTATATCAGTGGTCAGAAACAACTTATCTGACGATATTTTTATTCTCAAAAGCGATCGAGATATATAGATGATTGTCGGATGATGTAAATTCCATTAAAGAAGATGCATTTCCAGCGTCAACTTTATCGCAGTACAGGTTAAGCAGCAATGGTGTCACTTAACTTCTCAAGGCAGAGATAATTCTAACAATAACAATAAACTATTAAAGGTCCAGGCATCAAGACCTCTGGTGGCCTGTTATCTTTTATCGCTAAACCCGGTGACATCTTACCCTAAAACCTTTTTATTTATAAGCCTTATCGTGTTTCCAGGCATTTAACCTGATTGATAACTCGCTAAACTAATTTTATTTATATTAACGAAAGTTGCGATTTCGCCTTTATTTGGAAATAACTAATAATTCAACCAGGACTTAATGATTAATTATACTTAACATTAATTTCACACGGGCAACCTTTATATAAAGAGGCCGGACCGCAAACGCTACTCAATTTCATTCAGCTTTTACGAAATGTTCCTCAAAGAAACTGTAGCACTACCACCGTAAGCCTCTCAACATGCGGCTTTTTTACAGCGTAAAATCCATTTTAATATGCAACAACCAAAATAAATCACCAAATAACAACATAAATATGGACCATAAAATGTAACCAAACCTTTAAAACAGTTAAAAACTTCAACTTGGCTTTTCGGGCATGAACAAAATCTTCTTCTGCCGACGCTTCAAAATTGGCCAAGCGAGGAGTACATTGTTTCGTGCTGACTTCCACGGCAGGAAGTAGCAATAACAGTGAAAAGGTTAAAGATTCATGTCACCCATCGAAAAATCCAGCAAGTTAGATAACGTTTGTTACGACATTCGTGGCCCGGTTCTTAAAGAGGCAAAGCGTCTCGAAGAAGAAGGTAATAAAGTACTTAAGCTCAATATCGGCAACCCGGCGCCATTTGGTTTTGATGCACCGGATGAAATTCTGGTTGATGTGATCCGCAACCTGCCGACGGCGCAAGGCTACAGCGACTCCAAAGGTCTCTACTCTGCGCGTAAAGCCATCATGCAGCACTATCAGGCGCAGGGCATGCGCGATGTGACCGTAGAAGATATCTATATTGGTAACGGTGTTTCCGAACTAATCGTCCAGGCGATGCAGGCCCTGCTGAACAGCGGTGACGAAATGCTGGTTCCGGCCCCGGATTACCCGCTCTGGACGGCAGCGGTATCGCTCTCCAGCGGTAAAGCGGTGCATTATCTGTGTGATGAATCGGCTGACTGGTTCCCGGATCTGGATGACATTCGCGCCAAAATTACGCCGCGCACCCGCGGGATCGTCATCATCAACCCGAACAACCCGACCGGTGCCGTCTATTCTAAAGAACTGCTGCTGGAGATTGTCGAGCTGGCCCGCCAGCATAATCTGATCATCTTCGCGGACGAGATCTACGACAAAATTCTGTACGACGCGGCGCAGCACCACTCCATTGCCGCACTGGCGCCGGATCTACTGACCGTCACCTTTAACGGCCTGTCGAAAACCTACCGTGTTGCCGGTTTCCGTCAGGGCTGGATGGTGCTGAACGGGCCAAAAAAACACGCCAAAGGCTATATCGAAGGTCTGGAGATGCTGGCCTCGATGCGTCTGTGCGCCAACGTACCGGCTCAGCACGCGATCCAGACGGCGCTGGGCGGCTATCAGAGCATCAGTGAATTTATCGTGCCTGGTGGGCGTCTGTACGAGCAGCGTCAACGCGCCTGGGAGCTGATTAACGATATTCCGGGCGTCTCCTGCGTGAAGCCAAACGGCGCGCTCTATATGTTCCCCAAAATCGATATCAAACGCTTCAACATCTTTGACGACCAGAAGATGGTGCTCGACTTCCTGCTGCAGGAAAAAGTGTTGCTGGTACAGGGTACCGCGTTTAACTGGCCGTGGCCGGACCATGTGCGTATCGTTACGCTACCGCGTGAGGATGAGCTGGAGATGGCCATCAGCCGCTTCGGGCGTTTCCTCGGCGGATACCATCAGTAACGACTTTAATGCCGGGTGGCGCTTCGCTTACCCGGCCTACAAAAACCCGCATTTGCATCTCACCGCCCCTCCCCTCACAATGAAACCTGTCGCAGTGCAAGACAAAAGGTAACTTATGAGTCAGAGTCATTTCTTCGCCCATCTTTCCCGTCTGAAACTGATTAACCGCTGGCCGCTGATGCGTAACGTCCGCACCGAGAACGTCTCCGAGCACAGCCTGCAGGTTGCCATGGTCGCCCACGCGCTGGCCGCCATCAAGAACCGCAAGTTCAACGGCCAGGTCAATGCCGAACGTATCGCCCTGCTGTCGATGTACCATGATGCCTCCGAAGTGCTGACAGGCGATCTGCCGACGCCGGTGAAGTACTTCAATTCGCAAATCGCCCAGGAGTACAAAGCGATCGAGAAAATCGCCCAGCAAAAACTGGTCGATATGGTGCCGGATGAGCTGCGGGATATCTTCGAGCCGCTGATTGACGAGCAGAGCTACAGCGAAGAGGAGCGATCGATCGTCAAGCAGGCCGACGCGCTCTGCGCCTACCTGAAGTGTCTGGAAGAGTTGTCTGCCGGTAATCACGAATTTTTACTGGCGAAAACCCGGCTGGAAAAGACGCTCGAGGCGCGCCGTAGCCAGGAGATGGACTACTTTATGGAAGTCTTTGTCCCTAGCTTCCAGCTGTCGCTGGATGAGATCAGCCAGGATTCCCCCTTGTGAGTTTTTTGCCGGGTGGCGGCTGCGCCTTACCCGGCCTACCAAACCGTAGGCCCGGCAAGCGTAGCGCCGCCGGGCAAAACTGTCAGAACGGGAACAAGACCGGGATCATCACCACGCACACCACCATCACCAGGATCGTGAAGGGCACGCCAAGCTTCACGAAGTCGCTGAAGCTGTATTTACCCGGCCCAAGCACCAGGGTATTCACCGGTGACGAGACTGGAGTCATAAAGGCGGCGGAGGCGGCCATCGCTACCATCATCGCAAACGGATAAGGCGATACGCCCATCGATTTCGCCATCGCCAGCGCAATGGGCGCCATGAGTACGGCGGTCGCGGTGTTGGAGATAAAAAGCCCGATAGTGGCGCACATGATAAACAGGCACATCAGCATCATATAGGGGCCGTAACCGCCCCCCAGCTCCATCAGCCCTTTCACCACCAGATCCACACCGCCGGTTTTTTGCAGCGCCAGCGCGAAGGGCATCATGCCGACAATTAAAATGATGCTCGGCCAGTGGATCGCTTTGTAAGCGCTTTCAGCGTCAATGCAGCGGAATTTGCCCATCAGCAGACAGGCAACGATCGCCGCCACCGGGTTCGGGATCTCGTCGGTCAGCATCAGGGCGACCATCAACACCAGACAAAAAATGGCGTGCGGCGCCTGGCTGTGGGCGGGAGAGGCATCGCTAACCTCGATGGGTAAGTTCAGCACCACAAAGTCACGGCCTCGCTGGCCCAGCTGGGTGATCAGCTTCCAGTTGCCCACCACCAGGAAGATATCCCCCAGCTCCAGAGGTTCGTCCACCACCGAGCCGTCCATCGCCACGCCGTCGCGTTTTAACCCCACCACGTTTAAACCGTAACGGGTACGAAAACCGATTTCGCGGATGGTTTTCCCGAGCAGCTCCGACTCGGGGATCAGCGACACTTCCGCCATCCCCACGTCCAGCGCCTGATCGGAAAAATACTCGCCGCGCAGAACCATCGGCTCCAGCAGCTGCTCGCTGCAAAAGTCGCGCAGGTCGACATCCGCCGAGGACATATCGATCAGCAGCACGTCCCGGGCGCGGAACTCCGATACGCCGTTAACGTTAACGATGACCCGGCGAAAACGGCGCCAGCGCTCCACCCCGATAACGTTGGCGCCGTAACGTTCACGAAGTTTCAGATCGTCCAGACGCTGCCCGATCAGCGGTGAGCCCGGGCGGATCGCCAGGCGGCGGGCCCGTCCGGTGAGACGATACTCTTTGATCAGATCGCGGAAGGTACGGCGCTTCCAGCCGTCGCGGGGTTTATCTTGCTTATCGCTCTTCAGGGCAAAGCGGGTCAGCAACATATAAACAATACCGAGCACCAGGATCACCAGCCCCAGCGGCGTGACGCTAAAGAAGCCGAAGCCTTCCAGGCCCTCACGCAGCAGTTCACTGTTAACCACCAGGTTCGGCGGCGTCGCCACCAGCGTCATCATGCCGCTGATCAGCCCGGCGAAGCTGAGCGGCATCATCAGGCGCGAGGGCGAGATCTGCATGCGCATCGAGACGCTCAGCACCACCGGAATAAAGATCGCCACCACCCCGGTGGAGCTCATAAATGCCCCCAGCCCGGCAACGGTGAGCATTAAAAAGACCAGCATTTTGGTTTCGCTGTTGCCCGCCACGCTGACCAGCCAGGAGCCCATACTGGTCGCCACGCCGGTACGCACCAGGCCGTCGCCGATAATAAACAGGGCAGCAATCAGGATAACGTTGGGATCGCTAAAGCCTGAAAAGGCTTCCGGGAGGGTTAAGGTGCCGCTGAGCACAAAGGCCACAATCACCAGCAGGGCCACGGCATCCATGCGGACTTTGCCGGTCGCAAACAGAATAATCGCGATAAGGAGCAGGCTTAAGACCCAAATAAGTTCACCGTTCAAAACAGATCCTTGTCAGAAGAGAGTGAAGCCGATAGTGCCATAAAAAAGCCCCAACAATGTGGGGCTATATCATGGGATTACATTTTTCGTGAGACTGTTACATTCCCGTCGGCGGTGCGGCTGACAGCAACGGACTCCAGCGTGTTAAGCACCAGATCCGCCTCGTCCAGACGCGGCGAGTTGGCCGGAACATTGACGGCGATGACGTGACAGCCAGCGTTGAGGCCCGCCAGCACGCCGGCGGCAGCATCTTCCACCACCACGCACGTTTCCGGCGCCAGCCCCAGCAGCTTCGCGCCCAGTAAAAAGGCATCGGGCTCCGGCTTGCCGCGCGTCACCCGCTCCGCAGTGATAAATACCTCCGGCACCGGCAACCCTGCCGCTTTATGGCGCGCATGGGCCACAGGAACAGAGCCGGAGGTGACGATAGCCCACGGGATCCCCGCTTCATTCAGATGTCTGAGCAGCTCGAGCGCCCCCGGCAGCGCGGTGATGCCCTCGGTATCGGTGGCCTCGACCTGCTCAAGCCAGGTAAACTCGGCCTGAATATCTGCTTCGCTTCTTCCCTGGAGAAAGTGCCGTAAAGAGGTTATGGCCTGTTTGCCATGGATAAAATTCAGCACCTCCTGATGGTCAATGCCGTGCCTGTCGGCCCAGCGACACCAGGAGCGCTCCACTACCGGTAATGAATCTACCAGCGTACCGTCCAGATCAAACAGAAAACCTTTACACTGCACATCAACCTCCGTCAGGCGTTAATAATTTGTTGAATCTCATTGCTGCTCAGATGGTACTGACGCGGGCAGGCGTGCCACACGCTGAGCATGCGCTGATACTTTTCCCACATCGGGGTCTGGGCGTTAAAGCCATGGGTACCGGCATCGAAATGGGTGTAGCGCCCTTCCACATTGACCATAAAGCGGACATAGCTCAGATAACGGGATTCGGTGGCCGCATCATAGCCCAGGAAAGTGACACGACGTTCGTCGATGGTCTGGGCATCTTTCAGGTTAGTCCAGGAGACATGCAGGGCGTGGTACATCTCCATGATGTCGATAACGGTACGACAGGTCTCTTCCTTAAGTTCGCCAAACTCGCGATCCAGCTCGCGCATCTGTAAACCGAAACCACGTTCGACGATAGTCTGCAAGCGGCGATAGCGCTCGGCGTTGTCGGGATCAAGCATCGTCATCATTTTGTACTGATTGGACAAAATCAGACGCTGAGCGTGGGTCATTTCCATCTTTCGACTCCTGTTGCACATGGCAGCTTTAAAAAAAAGACACGGTAACGGTCAGTTACTGTGCCTTCTTTTAGTCATCGTTTCGATGATCAATCACAAGTCATCGAGGAATGTTTTATCAAGTTGCTTGAATGCCCGCTTCAGAGTATCTGCCAGCGCCTGATAGTCGGGTTTGCCCTCGACCGGCGCCAGCGCCTGACCGGCATCCTGCAGCTTGCCGCGAACTTCATAGAACCAGGACAACACCGACGGCGGCAACGGCGTGACCGAGCGTTTGCCCAGCCACCACAATCCCTGCATCGGCAGGCTTAGGGCAAACAGGGCGGTAGCCACCGCAGGCCCGAGTTGCCCGCCCAGCGCAATCTGCCAGCACAGGGTGAAGACCGCAATGGGCGGCATCAGACGGATCGCGTGTCGGGTGGCGCGGATCACGCGGTTTTCAATAAAGACGGGCGCCAGGCGCTTTTCCAGTGGCCACGTCTTCGAATAATGCTGTCCCCGGCGAAACAGGCTGAAAAAGCTCACGGAAGGGTTCACGGGTGTCGACATGGCTTACCTCAACTTCACATATAAAGATTAAAAAATTCGTGCAAAACCACAACTGGTCATGACAACGTTCAAAAACTTTTGTCAGCACTACCCAGTATCAGGTATCCTGTGCCGGCCTGCAAAGGCCTTAGACGAGGAATGTTCACTCGTCAAATTATCGCACATTATGCCATTGCCGGAAAAATGCGCAAAATGGCATAAAATCATATGTATTCCTTTCGTCATGCCGAAATGTACTTCGGGCATGATGTTAATCATAAATGTCAGCGATATCTTGCGCTACGATCCTTGACTCACTGACGTTTTTTTAGCCACGTATCAATAATAGGTACTTCCATGTCGAGTAAGTTAGTACTGGTTCTGAACTGCGGTAGCTCCTCACTTAAATTCGCCATCATCGATGCGATCAACGGTGAAGAGTACCTTTCTGGTTTGGCCGAATGTTTTCATCTTCCAGAAGCACGTCTTAAGTGGAAAATGGACGGCAGCAAACAGGAAGCGGCTTTAGGTGCAGGCGCCGCTCACAGCGAAGCGCTGAACTTTATCGTTAACACTATTCTGGCACAAAAACCAGAACTGTCCGCTCAGTTGACCGCTATCGGTCACCGTATCGTTCATGGTGGCGAGAAGTACACCAAGTCCGTGGTTATTGATGACTCCGTTATTCAGGGCATTAAAGACTCCGCTTCTTTTGCACCGCTGCATAACCCGGCTCACCTGATCGGTATCGCTGAAGCGCTGAAATCCTTCCCGCATCTGAAAGACAAAAACGTGGCCGTATTCGACACCGCGTTCCACCAGACCATGCCGGAAGAGTCTTACCTCTATGCCCTGCCGTACAAACTGTACAAAGAGCACGGCGTTCGCCGCTACGGCGCCCACGGCACCAGCCATTTCTACGTGACGCAAGAAGCCGCGAAAATGCTGAACAAGCCGGTTGAAGAAGTGAACATCATCACTTGCCACCTGGGCAACGGCGGTTCCGTTTCTGCTATCCGTAACGGCAAATGCGTTGATACCTCTATGGGTCTGACCCCGCTGGAAGGTCTGGTGATGGGTACTCGCTCCGGTGATATCGACCCGGCGATCATCTTCCACCTGCACGATACCCTGGGCATGAGCGTTGAAGATATCAACAAAATGCTGACCAAAGAGTCTGGCCTGCTGGGTCTGACCGAAGTCACCAGCGACTGCCGTTACGTTGAAGACAACTACGCAGATAAAGAAGACGCTAAACGTGCAATGGACGTTTACTGCCACCGTCTGGCGAAGTACATCGGTTCTTACACTGCGCTGATGGACGGTCGTCTGGACGGCGTGGTCTTCACCGGCGGTATCGGTGAGAACGCGGCAATGGTGCGCGAGCTGTCCCTGGGCAAACTGGGCGTGCTGGGCTTTGACGTTGACCATGAACGTAACCTGGCCGCGCGCTTCGGTAAGTCTGGCTTCATCAACAAAGAAGGCACCCGTCTTGCGATGGTTATCCCAACCAACGAAGAGCTGGTTATCGCACAAGATGCGAGCCGTCTGACTGCCTGATTCCACACCGCCAGCAATGCTGGCGGTGCTGTTTTGTAGCCCGCCTGATGTCGGCGGTAACGAAAGAGGATAAATCGTGTCCCGTACTATTATGCTGATCCCGACCGGAACCAGCGTAGGCCTGACCAGCGTCAGCCTCGGTGTGATCCGTGCGATGGAACGCAAAGGCGTTCGTCTGAGCGTGTTTAAGCCAATCGCTCAACCACGTGCTGGTGGCGATGCCCCAGACCAGACCACCACTATCGTTCGTGCGAACTCCAATCTGCCAGCCGCTGAACCGCTGAAGATGAGCCACGTTGAGTCTCTGCTCTCCAGCAACCAGAAAGACGTGCTGATGGAAGAGATCATCGCTAACTATCACGCTAACGCACAGGATGCGGAAGTGGTGCTGGTTGAAGGCCTGGTTCCAACGCGCAAGCATCAGTTTGCCCAGTCCCTGAACTTCGAAATCGCCAAAACGCTGAACGCGGAAATCGTGTTCGTGATGTCCCAGGGTACCGACACCCCGGAACAGCTGAAAGAGCGTATTGAGCTGACCCGCAGCAGCTTCGGCGGCGCGAAAAATGCCAACATCACCGGCGTTATCGTCAACAAACTGAACGCTCCGGTGGATGAGCAAGGCCGTACCCGCCCTGACCTGTCTGAAATTTTCGACGACTCTTCCAAAGCGAAAGTGGTGAAAATCGATCCGGCTAAGCTGCAGGAATACAGTTCTCTGCCAGTACTGGGCGCGGTGACCTGGAGCTTCGACCTGATCGCGACCCGTGCGATCGACATGGCGCGTCACCTGAACGCGACCATCGTCAACGAAGGCGATATCAACACCCGTCGCGTGAAGTCTGTGACCTTCTGTGCGCGCAGCATTCCGCACATGCTGGAGCACTTCCGTGCAGGTTCCCTGCTGGTGACCTCCGCTGACCGTCCAGACGTGCTGGTTGCAGCCTGTCTGGCGGCGATGAACGGCGTGGAAATCGGTGCGATCCTGCTGACCGGTGCCTATGAAATGGACCCACGCGTCAGCAAGCTGTGCGAACGTGCATTTGCTACCGGCCTGCCGGTCTTCATGGTGAACACCAACACCTGGCAGACCTCTCTGAGCCTGCAGAGCTTCAACCTGGAAGTACCGGTTGATGACCATCAGCGTATCGAGAAAGTGCAGGAATACGTTGCCGGTTGTATCAATCCTGAGTGGATTGAATCCCTGACCGCAACCTCCGAGCGTAGCCGTCGCCTCTCTCCTCCAGCCTTCCGTTATCAGCTCACCGAGCTGGCGCGTAAAGCGGGCAAACGCGTTGTGCTGCCAGAAGGCGACGAACCGCGTACCGTTAAAGCCGCTGCCATCTGTGCCGAGCGCGGTATCGCGACCTGCGTGCTGCTGGGTAACCCGGATGAGATCACCCGTGTAGCCGCCTCTCAGGGCGTTGAGCTGGGTTCTGGTATCGAAATCGTTGACCCGGAAGTGGTGCGTGAAAGCTACGTTGCCCGTCTGGTCGAGCTGCGTAAGAGCAAAGGCATGACTGAAGCCGTTGCCCGCGAACAGCTGGAAGACAACGTGGTTCTCGGTACCCTGATGCTGGAGCAGGATGAAGTTGACGGTCTGGTTTCCGGTGCCGTTCACACCACCGCGAACACTATCCGCCCGCCGCTGCAGCTGATCAAAACAGCACCAGGCAGCTCCCTGGTCTCTTCTGTGTTCTTCATGCTGCTGCCGGAACAGGTTTACGTTTACGGTGACTGTGCGATCAACCCGGATCCAACCGCTGAACAGCTGGCCGAGATCGCGATCCAGTCTGCTGACTCTGCGATTGCCTTCGGTATTGAACCGCGCGTAGCGATGCTCTCCTACTCCACCGGTACCTCTGGTGCAGGTAGCGACGTAGAGAAAGTGCGTGAAGCGACCCGTATTGCCCAGGAAAAACGCCCGGATCTGGTTATCGATGGCCCGCTGCAGTATGACGCCGCAGTGATGGCTGACGTTGCTAAATCCAAAGCGCCTAACTCCCCGGTTGCCGGTCGCGCTACCGTGTTCATCTTCCCGGATCTGAACACCGGTAACACCACCTACAAAGCGGTACAGCGTTCAGCCGACCTGATCTCCATCGGGCCGATGCTGCAGGGTATGCGCAAGCCGGTGAACGACCTGTCTCGTGGCGCGCTGGTAGACGATATCGTTTACACCATCGCACTGACCGCGATCCAGTCTTCCCAGCAGTAAGCAGCACCCCAACGTAAAAAGGCGACCCTCGGGTCGCCTTTTTTTATTCGCTTCGTTACGCTTCTTCGTGCTTCACCGGCTCGTTGCTGGCATTGCGGCTCATCCACAGGGCCAGCGCTTTCAGCGAATCTGGCGTAAAGTCGTCGCAACGGGCGGTGATCTCAGCCGGGGTCATCCAGCAGACTTCACTCACCTCTTCCTCCTGCAGCGCAAACGGACCGTGGGAGACGCAGCTGAAAAGGCCTCCCCAGACGCGACAGTGGCTATCTTCGAAATAGAACTGGCCATGTTCGGCAAACGGCACGCCGGCGATCCCCAGCTCCTCTTCCGCTTCACGGCGGGCGGAATCGAGCAACAGCTCATCGGCCTGCACCACGCCACCGGCGGTCGCATCGAGCATGCCGGGCATGAAGTCTTTCGTTTCGGTACGGCGCTGAACCAGAATATTGCCCATCCCATCATGCACCACGATATAGGTCGCGCGATGACGCAGGCGCTGCGCCCGCATCTGCTCGCGGCTCGCCTGTGCGATTACCTCATTGTCTTCGTTGACAATATCCACCCATTCCGTACTTGCCAAATGACTGTGCTCCACCATCGGGAAACCTTCTCTTTAAAGCGCTCTCGCGGCGCGTTTACTGTTGAGGAGTAAATTACGGATTAATCTCTGACTGCGCAATAACCTGGCCGTCATTCAGCGTCATAACGCACAAATGGTTTCCTTCCAGCATGCCGTAACTGGGGGGAAAGCCGCCTTTGGGCAGGCTGACCGAGCCAGGATTGAAATGTATAAGGTCGCCCCGTTTCCCGGCTACCGGAATATGAGTATGACCGTAAACCAGCACATCGCCAGCATTCAGCGCGGGCAGGTTATCCGGTCCATACAGATGGCCGTGGGTCACAAACAGGCGGCTGTTCTCCAGCAGGATCTGCTGCCAGGGGGCGGTGATGGGAAAGTGCAGCAGCATCTGGTCAACTTCGCTGTCGCAGTTGCCGCGCACGGCGATAATTCGCGACGCGTAAGCGTTGAGCCGATCGGCGACCTCAGCAGGCGCATAGCCTTCGGGCAGGGCGTTGCGCGGGCCGTGGTTCAGCACATCCCCGAGGATCACCAGCCATTTTGCCCCGCTCTGGTCAAATAGCGAAAGCACCCGTTCGGTCGCCGGCAGCGAGCCGTGGATGTTCGATGCAAACATTAACTTCATCAGAGACTCCTTATGTCGAAAAGCGGCCCCATCATACCGGAATATCAGCCCGCCCGCTTCGCCGACAGCGCCACGTAGCGCTGCACGGAGGCACGCTGCCACTGGAAGTTTGCGTAATCCACCAGCTGCTGCGGCACGTCATCGCCATTGAGCACCAGACGGTTGAGCATCAGGGCCAGATCCGCATCGGCAATACACCACTCCCCGAACAGGTTTTGCTGGCCGTGGACAAGCAGCGAGGAGGCAGTATCGTAGAGCTGGTTTGCCGCCCGCTGCGCGGTTTCGCTCAGGGCCGGTTTTCTCACCCCGGCGAACACCACGTCGGTAGAGCGCTCCGTGCGGATCGGGACCAGATCGCTGCGCAGCCACGCCTGGATCTGGCGCGCGCGGGCGCGTTTTTGCAGATCCAGGGGGTAGATCCGCTCCCACTCCGGCGGCGCAAATTTCTCCTCCAGAAATTCCGTAATGGCGGAGGATTCGCTGAGTTCAAAGCCGTCGATTTCCAGCACCGGTACGCGACGGGTCAGAGCATAGCCTCGCCACTGCGGCTGCCGGTTTTCACCCCGGCTGAGATCCACGGTCTTCAGGGTAAAGGGCAATCCTTTCTCGGCCAGCGCAACATACACGCTCATGACGTAAGGGGAGTAATAATCAGCATCTGACCACAGGGTAATTGCAGGTTCGCTCATAAGATCCTCGTAACGCTTCAGGGGATGGGTTTATATCCAAAATATAACCTCCGGCCCCGGCTGTCACTTGATGAAAACTCACGATTTATCATCACCACCTATACTCGATCCTATGCCGCGATAATCGTTATGACAGGAGTTGCGATGATTGACCTTTACTACGCCCCTACCCCCAACGGGCATAAGATCACGCTTTTTCTGGAGGAGGCCCAGCTGGATTACCGCATCCTGCCGGTGGATATCAGCAAAGGCGAACAGTTTCGCCCTGAGTTTCTCGCCATTTCTCCCAACAATAAAATCCCGGCCATTGTCGATCATGAACCGGACGATGGCGGTGCGCCGCTGAGCCTGTTTGAGTCCGGCGAGATCCTGCTCTATCTGGCGGAAAAAAGCGGCAAGCTGCTGAGCGGCGAATTACGGGAACGCCACGTCACCCTACAGTGGCTCTTCTGGCAGGTGGGCGGGCTGGGACCGATGATTGGTCAGAACACCCATTTTAACCACTTTGCGCCGCAGCCGATCCCCTACGCCATCGAACGCTTCCAGGTCGAGACGCAGCGGCTCTATAACGTGCTGAACAAGCGGCTGGAAAAATCGCCGTGGCTGGGTGGCGATCACTACAGCATTGCGGATATCGCCTGCTGGCCGTGGGTCAATACTCATGAAAACCATCGCGTCGACCTGGCGTCGTGGCCCGCAGTAAACAACTGGTTTGAGCGCATTCGTACCCGTCCGGCAACCGAGCGCGCCATGCAAAAAGCGCAGCAGCTATAAACGGTTTCCTCATGTATTATGGTGGCGATAATGACACGGAGGAAGCCTGCAATGTCCCAGCAAGACGCGATTATTCGTATTAAAAATTTACGCCTGCGCACCTATATCGGCATCAAAGAGGAGGAGCGCGCTAACCGTCAGGATATCGTGGTTAATGTGGTGATCCACTACCCGGCCGATAAGGCGCGGGACAGTGAGGATATCAATGACGCCCTGAACTATCGCACCGTCACCAAAAGCATCATTCAACATGTCGAGAGTAACCGCTTCTCTTTGCTGGAAAAATTAACTCAGGATGTGCTGGATATCGCACGCGAACATCACTGGGTCACCTATGCTGAAGTAGAGATCGATAAACTTCACGCGCTGCGCTATGCCGACTCCGTCTCAATGACGTTAAGCTGGCAACGCTAAGCGCAACCCCCGGAGGTTGTATGAAGATCCTGGTAACCGGCGGTACCGGCCTGATTGGCCGGCATCTGATCCCCCGCTTGCAGACGCTGGGCCATGAGCTGACGGTGGTGACGCGCAGTCCCGAGAAAGCGCGTCAGACACTCGGCTCCGGCATCGATATCTGGAAAGGGCTCACCGAGCATCAGGATCTCAACGGCTTTGACGCCGTAATCAATCTGGCGGGGGAACCCATCGCCGATAAACGCTGGACGGAAGAACATAAGCAGCGGCTGTGCAACAGCCGCTGGACTATCACCCAGCGGCTGGTTGATATGTTCAAGGCCAGCGACACGCCGCCGTCGGTGTTTATCTCCGGTTCAGCATCGGGCTATTACGGCGATTTAGGCGAAGTGGTGGTCACCGAAGAGGAGCCGCCGCACAACGAATTTACCCATAAGCTGTGCGCCCGCTGGGAGCAGATCGCCTGCGGAGCGCAGAGCGATCGGACCCGCGTTTGCCTGCTGCGCACCGGCGTAGTGCTGGCACCGAAAGGCGGGATTCTGGGGAAGATGCTGCCGGTCTTTAAGCTGGGTCTCGGCGGGCCGGTCGGCAATGGCCGTCAGTATCTGGCGTGGATCCATATCGACGATATGGTGAATGGCATTATCTGGCTGCTGGATAACGACCTGCGGGGCCCGTTCAACATGGTCTCTCCCTACCCGGTTCGCAACGAACAGTTCGCCCATGCCCTGGGGCATGCGGTGCATCGCCCCGCCGTGGTTCGCGCTCCGGCCACCGCAATTCGCCTGCTGATGGGAGAGTCCGCCGTGCTGGTGCTGGGCGGCCAGCGCGCGCTGCCGAAGCGTCTGGAGGCGGCCGGGTTTGCCTTCCGGTGGTACGATTTAGAAGAAGCCCTGGGAGATGTGGTAGGTTAAATCTGCCCGGTCGGCTGTGTTAAATTACTATGCCCGATCCCCGTTTAAGGCGTTACGATGGCCACAATCACCACTTCCAGGCTGACGCTCTCCCCTTTTGAGCCCTCCGACTGGCCCTTCTTTCTGCGGCTTCGCGAATCGCCCGAGATCATGCGCTATATGGCCGCTATCGCCCCGGAAAAAGAGACCCGGCGACTGTTTGCCGCCCGCCTGACGACCCCGCATACCTTTGTGATCCGCACCCACGATGATGACACCCCGCTGGGGGATATTGGGTTGCAAATCAGCGCTCAGTATCCTGAAGAGGCCGATATTGGATACACGGTGATCCCTGCCGCGCAGGGCCGGGGGATTGCCAGCGAGGCGCTGCATGCCGTGTGTGAATATGCCTTTATCCGGATGGGAATAAAGGCGGTTAATGCCTATGTGCTGGCGGATAACGGCGGTTCGGTGCGGGTATTAGAAAAAGCGGGCTTTGTGCGCACCCAGGTGCTGGAACAGGCGTATGAGATTAACGGCGTGCGGTATGACGACTGGGTGTACCGGCTGGAGTTGGGTGCGGCCTGAATGCCGGGCGGCACTGCATTTGCCCGGCCTACAAAACCCCCAGGCCCGGAAAGCGTAGCGCCACCGGGCAAAAAACTACTTCAACGACCCTTTCAGGAACTGCTGCAGGCGCGGGCTCTTCGGATTCGCCAGCACCTCATCCGGGTGCCCCTGCTCTTCGATTACGCCCTGATGCAGGAAAATGACGTGGTTAGAGACGTTACGGGCGAAGCCCATCTCGTGGGTGACCACCACCATCGTTTTCCCCTCTTCGGCCAGCTGCTGCATGATGCGCAGCACTTCACCCACCAGCTCGGGATCGAGCGCGGAGGTCGGTTCGTCGAACAGCAACACTTCCGGCTCCATCGCCAGCGCACGGGCGATAGAGACGCGCTGCTGCTGGCCGCCGGAGAGATGCACCGGATATTTAATCTGCTGACGCGCGTCGATACCCACCTTCGCCAGGTATTTCTCCGCACGGGCGCGGGCTTCCTGCTTGCTTAAGCCCAGAACCTGCACCGGCGCTTCCATCACGTTCTCCAGCACCGTCATGTGGCTCCAGAGGTTGAAGTGCTGGAACACCATCGTCAGACGGGTACGCAACATCCGCAGCTGGTGCTTATCCGCCACCTTGAGCTGTCCGTCTTTGTCCTGCACCAGATTGATGTTCTCGCCGCTGACCACAATCTTGCCGGCACTCGGTTTTTCGAGGAAGTTAATGCAGCGCAGGAAGGTACTTTTACCCGACCCTGACGAGCCGATAATACTGATCACATCGCCTGCATTTGCCTGCAGCGACACCCCTTTCAGCACTTCATGTTCGCCGTAGCGTTTGTGCAAATCGATAACGTTTAATTTGTTCTCAGCCATCTTAATTCTCAGTGCGTCGAAGAAGGTTTTATGTGCTGCAACCAGCGTTTTTCCGCTTTACGGAACAGGCTAATCAGGACGTAAGAAATGATTAAATAGAGCACCGCCGCGATCCCGAAGGCGGTAAACGGCTGGTAGGTTGCCGAGTTGATGTCGCGGGCAATCTTCAGCAGATCCGGCACGGTGGCGGTAAAGGCCAGCGCGGTGGAGTGCAGCATTAAAATCACTTCGTTGCTGTAGGCAGGCAGCGCAATGCGCAGCGCCGACGGCAGAATAATGCAGCGGTAGAGCTTCACGGAGGAGAAGCCATAGGCCCGCGCCGCCTCAATCTCGCCATAGGGAACGGAACGGATCGCCCCCGCGAAAATCTCGGTGGTATAGGCGCAGGTGTTCAGCGTCAACGCCAGGACGGTACAGTTCAGCCCGCTGCGGAAGAAGGCGTTCAGCATCTCGGTGCCTTTCACGATCTCCAGGGTGTACATCCCGGAGTAGAAGACCAGCAGCTGCACATAGAGCGGCGTACCGCGGAAAATATAGGTAAACAGCCAGATGGGAAAGCGAATGTATTTGTTGTTCGACACGCGGCCAATGGCGAGAAATATCGCCAGAATGCCGCCCATCACCACGGATGCAATCAACAGCCAGAGGGTGATCGCCACACCGGTAAAACGGTATCCGTCGGTCCACAGCAGCGATTTCCAGTATTCCTGAATAATCTCGATCACAGGTCAGCCCTCTTCACACCCACGGAGTAGCGACGCTCGAGCAGCAGCAGCACACCATTGGAGACGGTGGTAAACACCAGATAAATGACCCCGCACACGATGGCGAAGTAGAACGGTTCCCAGGTGCTTTTGCCCGCCAGCTGCGTGGCTTTCACCACATCTTCCAGTCCCAATAACGAGACCAGCGCCGTCGCTTTGAGGATAACCTGCCAGTTGTTGCCGATGCCCGGCAGCGCAAAGCGCATCATGGCCGGAAACATAATACGGCGGAATGTTTGAGAGGAGGTAAAACCGAATGCCGTGGCCGCTTCGATATGCCCTTTCGGCACCGCGAGGTAGGCTCCGCGGAAGGTTTCAGTAAAGTAGGCACCGTAGATAAAGCCCAGGGTAATGATACCGGCCACCATAGGATCGATATCAATCTGCGCCATACCGATGGCATCCGTGACGCCATTCAGCGCGATTTGCAGACCGTAGAAAATCAGCAACATCAGCACCAGGTCAGGCACACCACGGATCAGGGTGGTATAGCCTTCAAACAGCAGAACCATTGCCCGATTGGTCGACAGCTTCGCGCCCGCGCCCGCCAGGCCTATCAACACCGCCAGCACCACCGAACTGAGAGCCAGTTCAAGGGTGACGAGTGCGCCTTGTAAAATTACGCCAGAAAATCCGTACAGCATACCGCCTGCCCTGTCGTGTCGTGAGTGGTGACGCCGTGTCTTTTCCCCTCCCGTAGCGGGAGGGGCCGCACGTTATTCAGTGGGGTATTCAGCCACCGTAGACATCAAAGTCGAAGTATTTCTTCGCCATTTTTTCGTAAGTACCGTCCGCGCGCATCTCGGCAAAGGCTTTGTTCAGCGCTTCGCGCAGTTCGTTGTCCTCTTTACGCAGCCCCATACCGGTGCCCACGCCGAAGAGTTTCTCGTCCTTAATGGACGGACCGCCGAACTTGTAATCTTTACCTACCGGCTGCTTCAGGAAGCCTTCGCTGGCTGCGACTTCGTCCTGGAAAGCGGCATCGATACGGCCTGCGGTCAGGTCAGCGTAGATATTCTCCTGGCCCTGGTAAGAGACGATTTCGATCCCCTTCGGTGCCCAGTGCTCGTTACCGAAGGTCTCCTGGGTGGTGCCCTGCAGCACGCCTACGCGTTTGCCTTTCAGTGACTCCAGGGTCGGCTGGATATCAGAGGATTTTGCTACCACCAGACGGGAATCCGCTGCATAAAGTTTGTCAGTGAAGGCAATCTCCTGCTGGCGTTTTTCGGTGATAGAGAGTGAAGACATAATAGCGTCGATTTTTTTCGCTTTCAGCGAAGGGATCAGCGCGTCCAGAGGGTTTTCAACGAAGGTACATTCTGTTTTGATACGTTTGCACAGTTCTTTTGCCAAATCGATATCAAATCCTACCAGTTCACCCTGTGCATTCTTCGATTCGAAGGGGGCGTAAGTCGGGTCAGTACCAATACGTACTTTTTGCGGAATTGCTGCGAATGCCGCAGTAGCGCTGGAAAATGCCAGAGCCAGGGAAAGTGACAACACCAGTTTTTTCATATCTATCCTCAACAGACTGTCTTCTTACGGGATTTTAACGCCGACGGGGGTTGCCTTTAATGTGCCATTAATCGCCGCGGCAAGGCAAAAGATTATGCCCGGCTGACGCGAAAAAGTGCATTATCAGTGCTTAACTATTCACTTTATAACCAACGCGGCGCAGGATTTGCACCATCGTGGTTCGCAAAGGCAATCAACGCACCATAACGGTGAACCATTATGGTGCACACCGTCAGTTAGAGTTAGTCGCCGTAGACATTGAAGTCGAAATATTTCTTCGCCAGTTTGTCGTAGGTGCCGTCTTTACGCAGTTCGGTAAAGGCTTTATCAAAGGCCGCTTTCAGCTCGGCGTCGTCCTTGCGCAGGCCAATCCCGGTACCGTCGCCAAAGTATTTTTTGTCTTTAACCGACGGGCCCGCAAAGGCAAACTCTTTCCCTGCCGGCTGTTTCAGGAAGCCTTCGCTTGCCGCAACTTCATCCTGGAAAGCTGCATCCAGGCGCCCTGCCGCCAGATCGGAATAGATCAGATCCTGGTTCTGGTAAGCCACGACATCGACGCCCTTCTCGCGCCAGTTGGCATTGGCAAAGCCTTCCTGCGTGGAGCCCTGCAGGACGCCAACGTGTTTGCCTTTCAGCGAATCAATAGTGGGCTGGACAGGCGAGCCCTTCGCCGCAATCAGGCGCGAGTCTGCTGCGTACAGCTTCTCAGAGAAGGCGATCTCCTGCTGGCGTTTCTCAGTGATGGAGAGTGAAGAGATAATCGCATCGATTTTCTTGGCTTTCAGCGATGGGATCAGCGCATCAAAGTCGCTGCCCACCCAGGTGCATTTCACGGACATGCGTTTGCACATCTCATTCCCCAGGTCGATATCAAACCCGACAAAATCGCCCTTCGCATCTTTCGATGAGAATGGCGCATAGGTCGCGTCAGTACCGATACGTACGGTCTGTGGGAGCGCTGCATAGCTGCTTGCCGCTGCGCTTAATCCCACCAGCAAAGACAGAGCCAGAACCGTCTTCTTCATACATTACCCTCAAGTGTCGTGATTTTATTTTGTAATAGATGATGTTGTGTGTTGTTGCAGGCGATCCCTTGCAGGTCTTGTGCCAGATTGCGTGTGGCGCAAAATTACGGCGTTAAATATGTTAACGAAAGGTTGCAAGATTGCCTTAATGGTGAAAGATAGCAGGTCTGCCAAACGAACCGCAGTGGGAAGAATGGAAAAAAGGAATTAAATGTTGAGGATATGATCGCGGTTGCAGAATTGCCCTGAAACAGGGCACGTTGCGCTGACCTGCTCCAGGGCAGGACACCTTTCCCGTCAGACGCCCTGCCAGCGGGCGAAGAGATCGTCCGGCAGTTCAATGTCGAACTGGTCAATAACCCGGTTTACGGTTTGATTGATGACGTCGTCCAGGCTTTGCGGACGGTGGTAAAACGCCGGGACCGGCGGCATGATCACCGCGCCCAGCTCAGCAGCCTGAGTCATCAGCCGCAGGTGACCCAGATGAAGCGGAGTTTCGCGCACGCAGAGCACCAGCGGGCGGCGCTCTTTTAACACCACGTCGGCGGCGCGGGTCACCAGGGTATCGGTATAGCTGTTAACAATGCCGGAGAGGGTTTTAATGGAACAGGGCAGGATCACCATACCCGAAGTCTTAAACGACCCGGAGGAGATGCTGGCGGCGATATCGCGGGCATCATGCACCACGTCGGCCAGGGCCTGAACGTCGCGCAGGGAGTAATCGGTTTCGAGAGAGAGAGTCTGACGCGCGGCCTGGCTCATCACCAGATGGGTTTCAACGTCAGCGACGTCGCGTAATACCTGCAGCAAACGGACACCGTAAATCGCGCCGCTGGCCCCTGAGATCCCTACTATCAATCGTTTCATGATTATCGCCCTTGCTGTAACAGGGCAGACTGTGCAGGATTTTGGCGGGAGTTGCAAGCGAGGGCAGATGCCCTCGCCTGTGATAAGGATTAACCTTCGTTGTGCATCTCTAAGCTTTCGAGATCGTTCGCCATCTGCACGGCTTTCGCATCGTCGTTACGCAGAGAGTCGAGGTAGTCCAGATACTTCTGGTCCACATCTTTGGTGACGTAGATACCGTTGAACACCGAGCACTCGAACTGCTGGATATCCGGGTTCTCTGCGCGCACCGCGTCGATCAGATCGTTCAGATCCTGGAAAATCAGGCCATCGGCGCCGATGATCTGGCGGATCTCATCCACTTCACGACCGTGAGCGATCAGCTCGTTGGCGGTCGGCATGTCGATACCGTAGACGTTCGGGAAGCGAATTTCCGGTGCCGCAGAGGCCAGATAGACCTTCTTCGCACCCGCTTCACGGGCCATCTCGATAATCTGCTCAGAGGTGGTGCCACGCACGATGGAGTCATCCACCAGCAGCACGTTCTTATCGCGGAACTCAGCGCGGTTGGCGTTCAGCTTGCGGCGCACCGATTTACGGCGCAGCTGCTGGCCTGGCATGATAAAGGTGCGGCCAACATAGCGGTTCTTCACGAAGCCCTGGCGATAGGGTTTACCCAAGATGCGCGCCATCTCCAGCGCGATATCGCAGGAGGTTTCCGGGATCGGGATGACCACGTCGATATCCAGATCTTCCCACTCGCGGGCAATCTTCTCGCCGAGCTTGGTGCCCATATTCACACGGGCGCTGTAGACGGAGATCTTGTCGATGAAGGAGTCCGGACGGGCAAAGTAGACGTACTCGAACAGGCACGGGTTGCTGACCGGGTTTTCCGCACACTGACGGGTAAACAGCTGGCCTTTTTCGGTGATGTAAACCGCTTCGCCCGGAGCAACGTCACGCAGGAACTCAAAGCCCAGGGTGTCCAGGGCCACGCTTTCGGAGGCCACCATATATTCGGTGCGGCCATCGCCAATATCGCGTTTACCCAGCACCAGCGGGCGAATCCCGTTCGGATCGCGGAACGCGACCATACCGTGGCCGATAATCATCGCGACGCAGGCATAGGCCCCACGAATCAGACGGTTAGTGGCCGCCACGGCAGCAAAAATGTTGTCAGCTTCCAGCGGATAGTGACGGAAGTTATCCAGTTCGCTGGCAAAGATGTTAAGCAGAATTTCAGAGTCAGAAGTGGTGTTAATGTGGCGACGCTTCTCTTCAAACAGCTTTTTACGTAACTCGTGGGCGTTGGTCAGGTTGCCGTTGTGGGCAAGCGTGATGCCATACGGGGAGTTAACGTAGAAAGGCTGCGCTTCAGAGGCGCTGGAACTGCCTGCGGTAGGGTAACGAACGTGACCAATACCCATGTTACCCTGCAGACGCTGCATATGGCGGGCTTCAAACACATCGTTTACCAGGCCGTTAGCCTTACGTAAACGGAAGCAGTTGTGTGCATCAATGGTGATGATACCCGCAGCATCCTGCCCACGGTGCTGAAGCACCGATAATGCGTCATAAATAGACTGGTTTACCGGCATGAAACCGGCGATACCGACAATACCGCACATTCGTCATTTCCTCGTTAAGCCACATCTCAGGGTTTATGCCCTGGGCAAAAAACTCGACGAGCTTTGCAGATAGTCAAAGAACCATCTGATGATGAAGCTGAACTGCGGGATCAGCTGCGATTTCTGCCAGTCTTCACTTTTTGAGAACCCGGTAAAGGTATCAAGGAAGAACAGTATCGCGGCGACAATCAACACCCCGCGCAATGCACCGAAGCAGATCCCAAGCACCCTGTCCGTTCCCGACAAACCGGTTTTCTCAACCAGCTGGCCTATCACGTAGTTAACAATGGCGCCGACAATCAGCGTCGCGATAAACAGCACCGCGATGGCGATTCCGTTTCGAACCAGTTCATCTTCAAAGCCCGTGAACCAGACAGACAGGTAAGTGTAGTAATGACTGGCAACAAAGAAGGCACAGCCCCAGGTTACCAGCGATAACGCTTCACGAACAAAGCCACGGATCAGGCTAACCAGACAGGAAAAACCTATCACCGCAATGATGGCGTAATCAATCCAGACCATATACGTCCCACGATTAAACGCCCTGTCATCCAGTTCGGGGCGAATTCTAACAGAAAAAGAAAACGTTTGCGTAGGGATTTCCTTCCCGCGCGTAAATAAAAAAGGCGCTGAAAAACTAATCAACGCCCCAGGCCGTTACGTCTCTTCGGACGCCTGCCTCGCCCTCCCCCGGCCTTCTCCTTTCAGGAAAAACGTCGGTAGGAGGAGAATAATACGTACATTAATTCACGCTGTAGTTCATCACCACGCCGCTCAGGCCGGAGAGTTGATTCAGCTCCCCAAGCGACCCCTTCAGCTTATCTTTTGATGCATCCGGGCCCACGAGAATACGGGTGATTTTACCCTGTACCGGCGTCGAAGGCGAAGTGTAAACGCGATACCCCGCGCCACGGAGTTTGGCCACCACTTCGTTGACCTTATCGGCATTTTTCAACGCACCAAGCTGCACAACGTAGGCTTTACCGGTCGGGGCCGGCTTCTCTTCTGCAGCCGGTTTGGCCGGCGGGGTTTCCGTAGCCGCCGCCAGCTGCTGGCTGGTGTTGTCGCGCTGCGGTTTCGGCTGCGGTTTCTCAACCGGTTTCGGTTTTTGCACCGGTTTCGGCGCATACTGCTCGACCGGGGCTGGATCCAGCTCGTTGTTATTTCCGGCCGCCAGACGCGACGGATCTAAAGATGGCGCCGCGGCATCGCCAGCCCGCACCTCTTCAGCCGCCCCTTCAGGCGGTTGAGCAGGTAATGCCTGGGTCGCAGCCGGCAGCATGTCCGGCTCATCCCGGTCGCCGGGTTTAGGCACCAGCGGGATCGCCGCAAACTCATCCTGGTAATGCTTTTTCTGTCCATCAAGCAGCCCGGGGAGAATAATCACCCCCAGCGCCACCAGCACAATGGTGCCTGCTAAACGGTTCTGAAACTTACTTGCCACCGGTTCTCCCCGCATCCATTACGTCCATGACATGTGCCACCGTGTGGAAGGAACCACACACCAGCACGGTATCTTCTGGTCTGGCGTCCGCCATCGCCTCGCGCCATGCCTGCTCCACGCTGGCAAAGGTCTGGCCCTGGCCGAGGTGTTCCATCAGCTGTTCAGCCGTTGCCCCGCGCGGGCCTTCCAGAGGTGCACAATACCAGCTATCGACCACAGTCTCCATGCAGGCCAGCGTGCCGCCGATATCTTTATCATGAAGCATACCGATTACCGCCAGCACGCGCCCGGTTTTTGGCAATGATTTGAGACGTCCGGCGAGGTAAGCCGCGGCATGAGGGTTATGCGCCACATCCAGAATCAGACGCGGTGATTCGCTGACAATCTGGAAACGCCCGGCGAGGATCGCCTGCTGAATGCCGTCACGAATGGCCTGCTCGTCTACGGCCAGACCACTGGCGCGCAGGGCGGCCAGTGCCGTCGCCGCGTTCGGCTGCGGCACCTGCGGCAGCGGCAGGTTGTCCAGCGCGCCTTTGGCATCTTCAAAGCGCCAGCCGCTCTGTGTCACGCTGTAGCGCCAGTCGACATCGCGACGCTGCAACAGCGCCCCTTTCTCCTGCGCCACGTCAGCGATGGTGTGCGGCATCTCCGGCTCACCGACAATCGCCGGTTTACCCGCGCGGAAAATACCGGCTTTTTCACGGCCGATGCTTTCGCGATCGGGCCCCAGCCAGTCGGTATGATCCAGCGCGATGCTGGTCACCACGGCGACATCCGGATCCACAATGTTGGTGGCGTCCAGACGCCCGCCTAAGCCGACTTCAAGGATCACCACGTCCAGCTGCGCCTGCCTGAACAACCACAGCGCCGACAGGGTGCCATATTCGAAATAGGTCAGCGAAATGTCGCCGCGCGCGGCTTCGATCTCTGCGAACGAGGCAGTATGTGCTGATTCGGCTAACTCTGCGTTCTGCACCCGCACGCGCTCGGTGTAGCGCACCAGATGCGGCGAGCTGTAGACACCCACCTTGTAGCCCGCCGCCATCAGCATGGACTCCAGCGTGCGGCAAGTGGTGCCTTTGCCGTTAGTACCCGCCACGGTGAAGACAAAGGGGGCCGGTTTCAGAACGTCAAGGCGCGCCGCGACCTGGCTGACGCGCTCAAGCCCCATGTCGATGGCTTTACTGTGCAGGCTTTCCAGATAAGAAAGCCACGCGGCCAGAGGCGACGTGGCTTGGGGAAGAGTGATATTTTCCATGTTGCGCGCTTTTCAGTTACGGTTAGAAAGCAAAAGGGCAGCGCCATTGGCCCTGCCCTTTTCAGTTATCAGGCCTCGGGTTCCTGATCCGGTACTACCACGCCTTCGCGCGGTTCATCCGGGCTCGGCGACGGCAGGTTCATCAGCTTCGCCAGGATGCTTGCCAGCTTCAGGCGCATCTCCGGACGGCGAACGATCATGTCGATAGCGCCTTTCTCAATAAGGAACTCACTGCGCTGGAAGCCCGGCGGCAGTTTCTCACGTACCGTTTGTTCGATAACGCGCGGGCCGGCAAAGCCGATCAGCGCTTTCGGTTCAGCGATGTTCAGATCGCCCAGCATCGCGAAGCTCGCCGATACGCCGCCCATGGTCGGGTCGGTCAGTACGGAGATGTACGGCAGACCGCGCTCCTGCATTTTCGCCAGCGCTGCGGAGGTTTTTGCCATCTGCATCAGCGACATCAGCGCTTCCTGCATACGGGCACCGCCGGAGGCAGAGAAGCAGATCAGCGGACAGTTGTCTTCCAGCGCCTGCTCAACCGCACGCACGAAGCGCGCGCCAACCACGGAACCCATTGAGCCGCCCATAAAGGAGAACTCAAATGCCGCTGCGACAACCGGCATCTCATGCAGGGTGCCTTTCATCACCACCAGGGCGTCTTTCTCGCCGGTCTCTTTCTGCGCAGAGGCCAGACGGTCTTTATATTTCTTGGAATCGCGGAACTTCAGCACATCTTTCGGCTCAAGCTCGCTGCCCAGTTCAACCAGAGAACCTTCATCCAGCAGGCTATGCAGGCGGTTACGCGCCGACATACGCATGTGGTGATCGCACTTCGGACAAACTTCCAGATTACGCTCCAGCTCGGCGCGGTACAGAACCTGGCCACAGCTGTCACATTTGGTCCATACCCCTTCAGGAATACTCGCTTTGCGGGTTGGGGTGATATTGCTTTTAATTCGTTCAATCCAGCTCATTGATAACCTTTCTGCCTGAACCAGGTTTGCTGTAAGGGGCGCATAATGCCATTTTTGCCCCCGACAGACCATGAATGTTGCACATTAAAACATAACAGCCCGAAACTTTGGATAAAAAAGTGGTCGAACCGCAGTCGTGCTTTTATTTTGCTTGTTTTGCCGCCGCGCGCCGGTGACGAATAATTTCGATCACGCCCGGCAGGATGGAGACCACAATAATCCCTACGATCAGTAGCTTGAGGTTTTCCTGAATCATAGGAATGGTACCGAAGAAATATCCCGCGTAGGTAAAGCTGAGCACCCATAACAGCGCGCCCGTCACGTTATAGAGTGCGAAATGACGGTACGACATGTGTCCCATTCCCGCAACAAAGGGGGCAAAGGTTCTGACGATCGGCACGAAACGCGCGAGGATAATGGTTTTACCGCCGTGTTTCTCATAAAACGCATGGGTTTTATCGAGATAGCTGCGACGGAAAATCTTCGAGTCCGGATTACTGAATAACCGCTCGCCAAACAGCCGCCCTATAGTGTAGTTCACCGCATCGCCAAGGATCGCGGCGATGAGCATCAGAACCACCATCAGGTGAACGTTGATGTCGTTGGTTTCCAGGGAGGCCAGCGCCCCCGCCACGAACAGCAGCGAATCGCCCGGTAAGAACGGGGTCACCACCAGTCCGGTTTCACAAAACAGGATCAGGAACAGAATGGCATACACCCAGACGCCATAATCAGCGACCAGCTCTGCCAGGTGAACATCAATATGCAGAATGAAATCAATCAGAAAGCGAATAAAATCCATATTGTCTAAACCTTTATTGCACGGCTATCAGTCCGCTAAAAACAGCGGGCCCATTGGCGGTTTCGGAAGGTCAAAACGATCCGGGTAATCGACCGAGACCAGATACAGCCCTTCCGCTTTCGCCGTTGCTGCTGCCAGGGTTCTGTCCTTTGCTGCCAGCAACTCTGCAATCCAGCTCTCCGGCTGGTGTCCGGCGCCCACTTCCATCAGGCTGCCAACAATATTCCGCACCATATGATGTACAAAGGCATTGGCCTTGATATCCACCACCACATACGCGCCATACCGGCTGACGGTAATGTGGATCACGTTGCGCCACGGGGTGCGCGACTGGCACTGCACCGCACGAAACGAGGTAAAGTCGTTTTCGCCAATCAGCGCCTGCGCTGCGCGATGCATGCGCCCGGCATCCAGCGGCTCGTAGAAATGCGTTACGCCCTGGCCTAACACCGCCGGCCGCAGACGCTGGTTATAGATGATGTAACGGTACCGGCGCGCGGTGGCACTGAAGCGGGCGTGAAAATCGTCCGGCACAGTTTTGACCCAACGCACTGCGATGTCACCAGGCAAATTCGCATTTACTCCCAGCGTCCAGGCCGCGTCTTTACGCACCGCGGTGGTTTCAAAATGAACCACCTGCCCCGTACCATGGACTCCGGCGTCGGTACGCCCCGCGCACAGGACATTTATGGGCTCATTCGCCACCTGAGAGAGCGCCTTCTCCAGTTTCTCCTGGACGCTGCGCACTTCGTTCTGACGCTGCCAGCCATAATATTTACTGCCATCGTACTCAATCCCGAGAGCAATTTTATGGACCGGCTTTTGTTCCACTTCTGACATCAGTACAGATACTCCTGCACCAGTTTCTCGGCAATTTTCACCGCCATCAGCGCACCGCCGAAACGAACGTTATCGGCCACCGACCAGAACTGGATCTGCTCCGGCATGCCGTAATCGTTGCGAACGCAGCCGATGGAGAGGCGGGCGTTGCCCGTTGCGTCGCCCACCTGGGTCGGAAACTCGCTCTCTTCGGACAGTTCGATGTCCTCACCGCGGGCAAAGGCGTCGCGCGCCTCTTCCGCCGCCAGCGGGCGCATCGCTTCGAAGCTCACCATCTGGGCATGGCCGTAAAACACCGGCGACTGCACGCAGTTGGCGGAGATCATCAGCCCTTCATCCTGTAGGATCTTGCGTACCTGATCGACGATACGGCGCTCTTCACGAACGCTGCCTTCGCGATCCGGCAATAGTGGCAGCATGTTGAAGGCCAGCTGACGACCAAAGAAGTCCTCTTCGTCTACCGGAATACCGTTCAGCAACTTCGCGCTCTGCCCGGCCAGCGCATCCACCGCTTTTTTACCGTGAGCGGAGGCCGACAGCAGGCTGGTGACGGTGATACGGGATAAGCCGCCATCATCGATCAGCGGTTTCAGGGCGGTCAGCAGCTGGCTGGTCAGGCTGTCCGGGACGGCGATAACGTTACGGTTGCGGTAGTCGGCCAGCACGAACGGGTTGACGTCCGGCACCACCAGCGGCACGTCCGGCTCAAGAGCGAACAGGCCGCTGGAATCAATCACCAGACAGCCCGCATTGGTGGCGTCTTCAATATAGGTTGCGGAAGCTTCAGCACCGGCGACGAAAAAGGCCAGCTGTGCCTGGGTCCAGTCAAATTCAGCCGCATCCTGAACGCGTACCGATTTGCCCTCATAACGCAGATGCTCACCTGCGCTCTCATTACGCGCCAGGGCAAAGATCTCCCCCACCGGGAACTGACGCTCGGCAAGGGTTTCGAGCAGGGCTTCGCCCACGGCGCCCGTTGCGCCCAGTATGGCAATGTTCCAGCCTTCAGACATGGTGGTTTACTCCAGAAATAAAAAAGCGTCCCCGGCGGGTTATCCGCCAGGGAGCATTAAGAAGACATTAACGAACCGGATGATGAGTGGCGTTGAAACCCAGCTTATGCAGCAGTGATGCCGCCGCAGCGTCATCACACATCACATACAGGGAAGACCATTCGCGGCGCTCCACATAGTGCTTGCGCAGCTTGTCGAACTCACCCGGCATACCCGCTACTTTTCGCAGCAGCGCGTCATCGCGGCGCACATCATACACTAAATGCACCAGCCTTTTCAGCGTTGCCTGATCCAACGGGCCATGCAGGGTAATGCGGCCAAATTCCGGCGTCGGCAGCAGGGTATCCAGCGCCACCTGCTGCGATTTGCCAATAAAGGCGCTGTAAGCCTCAAACACCTGGGTGGTGCCGCGCGCTTTGCCTTCCAGGGTGTAGCCGGCGATGTGTGCGGTGCCAATATCCACTTTATTCAGCAGGGCCACGTTGAGATCCGGCTCCGGCTCCCAGACGTCCAGCACCACGCTGAGATCCTGACCAGCGTCCAGACGCTTCAGCAGCGCGGCGTTGTCCACCACCGGGCCGCGACAGGCGTTAATCAGGATAGTGCCCGGCTTCAGGCGGCTCATCAGCGCCTCATCGGCCAGATGCAGGGATTTATACGGCCCGTCTTTAAACAGCGGAGTATGGAAGGTGAGGACGTCACATTCCGCCACCAGCTCGTCCAGGCTGCGGAAATCGCCCTCATCGCCACGATCGGCACGCGGGGGATCGCACAGCAGCGTGCGGATACCTAACGCCTCGAGGCGCTTTTGCAGGCGACTGCCGACGTTACCCACTCCGACAATACCGACAGTGCGATCGGCCAGGCTAAACCCGTCACGCTCGGCCAGCATCAGCAGGGAAGAGAAAACATACTCCACGACGGCGATGGCGTTACAGCCCGGCGCGGCGGAAAAACCGATCCCCGCCTGCTTCAGCCACGCGTCATCCACATGATCGGTTCCCGCGGTTGCCGTACCGACAAACTTCACCGCTTTACCAGACAACAGCGCCTCATTCACTTTGGTCACTGAGCGCACCATCAGCGCGTCGGCATCATCCAGCTCAGCGAGCGGGATCGGGCGTCCGGGAACGGCCTTAACCTCACCCAGGCGGCTGAACAGCTCGCGGGCGTAAGGCATATTTTCATCAACGAGGATTTTCACGTCTGAGTACCTGTTTGAGAGGAAGTTAACCGGTCAAGTGTGCCATAATCTGGCCGCCAGGCATATACGTAACCTGGTTTACGCAGAGTAACGACCTTAAGGATTTTTTGACGATGCAGCCCATTTCAGGTACGCCGCCGCAACCTCCGGGTGACGGCCCGCGTCCGTCTCATGTCGCAGGCGAACAGCCCCTCTCCACACAGCAGCGCACCGTACTGGAACGCCTGATCACCCGGCTGATTGCCCTGACGTCGCAGCAGAATGCGGAAGTGTGGGCTGGGGTCAAACACGATCTGGGCCTGAAGGGCGATGCGCCCATGCTGTCGCGTCACTTCCCTGCTGCAGAGCAAAACCTGAACCAGCGCCTGAATACCGCGCAGCAAAACCACACCACCCGGCAAATGGTTTCGCAGCTGACGGAGCTGTTAAGCCAGGGGAATAACCGTCAGGCGACCAGCGATTTTATTCGTCAGCAGTACGGTCAGACGGCACTTAGCCAGCTGACGCCCGAGCAGCTTAAGACGGTGCTGACGCTGCTGCAAAATAACCAGCTCGCCATTCCGCAGCCGCAACAGCGTCCGGCCACTGAGCGCCCGCTGCTGCCTGCTGAACACAATACGCTCAAGCAGATGGTGACCAAGCTGGCCGCCGCCACGGGTGAGCCGACCAAACTGATCTGGCAGTCGATGCTGGAGTTGTCCGGTGTAAAAGCGGGAGAGTTGATCCCGGCCAGACAGTTTACCCATCTTGCCACCTGGCTGCAGGCACGCCAGACCCTGAGCAGCCAGAGCGCGCCAACGCTGCACACCCTGCAGGCAGCGCTGAAACAGCCGCTGGAGCCGCAGGAGTGGGACAGCATTCAGGATTATGCCCACCAGAACTGGCAGGCGACGCCGCAGACGGTGCTGACCACCGCGCAGGTTCAGGATCTGCTTAATGCGATCTTTACCCGCCGCACCGAGCGTGAAGCTGGCGTAATTGAAGTGCGCAATATCCAGCCGATCTACAGCCCGCTGTTTGCCCCGGTGGTGGAAACCTTCAGAACACTCTCTGCCCGTCCGGGACTGATGTTAATTGCGTTAATCATTGCGCTGGCGATTTTCTGGCTGGTCGTCTGATATTTTGCCCGGTGGCGCTACGCTTACCGGGCCTACAAAAACACAACCTGTAGGCCGGGTAAGGCGTAGCCGCCACCCGGCAACAAACCGCTAAGATTTACGAAACGCCACCAGCGTCACCACTATTCCCACCACCGCAGAAACCGCCCCTGCCAGGAAGACCGATGGATAACCAAATGACGTCGCTAACAGGCCTGCCAGCGGCGCGGTGACCCCGTATGAGATATCCTGAAACGCGGCATAACCGCCCAGCGCCGTGCCGCGTACCTGCGGGGCAACGCGTTTAACGACCTCGACACCGAGTGCCGGGAAGATCAGCGAACAGCCGCAGCCGGTCAGGGCTGCGCCCAGCAGCGCCACCGGCGCGTTTGGGGCCTGCCAGAGCAGCACAAGGCCAAGGGTTTCAATCACCAGCGAGGCCACCGCCACCTTTACGCCACCATAACGATCCGGCATCCAGCCGAACAGCACCCGCATCAGAACAAACGCGCCGCCAAAGGCGGTAAGCGTAAACCCTGCCATCGCCCAGCCGCGGCTCATAAAGTAGAGCGAGACGAAGGTACCAATCACCGCAAAGCCGACACCCTGCAGGGCAAGGCCCAGACCCGGTTGCCAGATTTGCCCCACAACGCTCCACAGGGAAGGTCGTTCGCCTTTATGGGCCGGAACTTTACGCACCGTGCCGTTAAACGCCCATGCCAGCAGCGGCAGAGCCATGGTGGTGGCGGCCAGTGCCGCAAAGCCAAACTGGCTGTTAATCAACAGACCCAGCGGTGCGCCAGCGGCCAGCGCCCCATAGATGGCCATCCCGTTCCAGGACATCACTTTGCCGGAACGTGCGGGCCCTACCAGCCCCATCCCCCAGGTCAGAGTGCCGGTCAGCAGCTGACTTTCACCAAAACCAAGAATTAAGCGTCCCACCACCAGCAGCGCGAATTTCCAGGCAGCATCCACCGGCAGCAGCGCGGCCAGTAGCCATGCGCCGCCCGCCAGCCCGCAGGCAAACATGCCCTGCAGCGCCGAGCGTTTGGCACCATGCTGATCCGCCAGCCGTCCGGCGTAGCCGCGGGTTAACACCGTAGCTAAGAACTGAATACCCACGGCGATACCCACCATGGTATTGCCATAGCCCAGCTCCTGGTGAACAAACAGCGGGATCACCGGCAGCGGCAGGCCAACGGTCATATAGGTCAGGAATACCGCAAAGGCGATACGAAACAGCGAGACGTTTCCGGAGGAGGCGTTTTTATCTGATGTAACGGCCGTCATGCATAACTCCATGTTCAGGCATAAAAAAAGGGAGCCACAGGCTCCCTCTTACTATACATCAAACGCTTATGCTTTCAGCTTACGCATGACCAGCGTGGCGTTGGTGCCGCCGAAACCGAAGCTGTTGGACATCACGGTATTCAGCTCGCGCTCGGTTGTCGCGGTAACGATGTTCAGGCCAGCAGCCTGCTCGTCCAGCTCTTCCACGTTGATGCTTGGGGCGATGAAGCCGTGTTCCAGCATCAGCAGGGAGTAGATAGCTTCCTGCACGCCAGCCGCACCCAGAGAGTGACCGGTCATGGCTTTGGTCGCGGAGATGGCCGGGCTGTTGTCGCCAAACACTTCGCGGATAGCACCCAGCTCTTTCACGTCGCCTACCGGAGTAGAGGTGCCGTGGGAGTTCAGGTAGTCGATTGGGGTATCCAGGCCGTGCATCGCCATCTTCATGCAGCGCACTGCGCCTTCACCGGATGGAGCAACCATGTCTGCACCGTCGGAGGTTGCGCCGTAGCCCACGATCTCAGCATAGATGTGCGCGCCACGGGCCAGAGCGTGTTCCAGCTCTTCAACCACAACCATACCGCCACCGCCGGCGATAACGAAGCCGTCGCGGCTTGCATCGTAAGTACGGGAGGCTTTTTCTGGCGTTTCGTTATATTTGGTGGACAGTGCGCCCATCGCGTCGAACTCACAGGCCATTTCCCAGCCCAGCTCTTCGCCGCCGCCAGCAAACACGATGTCCTGTTTGCCCAGCTGGATCTGCTCAACCGCGTTACCGATACAGTGTGCGGAGGTGGCACATGCGGAGCTGATGGAGTAGTTTACGCCGTGAATTTTGAACGGGGTGGCGAGGCAGGCGGATACCGCTGAGCCCATCGCTTTGGTCACCACGTATGGACCCACCGCTTTCAGGCCGCGCGGGCTACGCATAGCGTCAGCACCGAAGACCTGCGCTTTTGACGAACCGCCGGAGCCAGCAATCAGACCCACGCGTGGGTTGTTCTGATAAACGTCTTCGCTCAGGCCAGCATCAGCAATGGCTTCCTGCATGGAGAGGTAGGCGTAGATAGAGGCATCGTTCATGAAACGGACCACTTTGCGATCGATCATGCCCGTGGTGTCCAGTTTGACATTACCCCAGACGTGGCTGCGCATGCCAGAATCTTTAAACTCTTCAGAGAAGGTGATCCCGGAGCGTCCTTCACGCAGAGATGCCAGGACTTCCTGCTGGTTATTACCGATGCTGGAAACGATGCCCAAGCCAGTAATCACTGCACGTTTCATTCAATACCTCTGTAAGTCGCACTATTTTAAGTTTCGAGTCGCACAATAGCGTACACTTGTACGCCGAACAAGTCCGATCAGCCAATTTCTGCGGAAATTTGCACCAACAGACGCACATCGTTAAGATCGCGGCACAGCCTGTCAGACGAGTAACTTACGTGAAACAAAACGCCATACAACCTGCCAACCTCGAATTCAACGCTGAGGGTACACCTGTTTCCCGAGATTTTGATGATGTCTACTTCTCTAATGATAACGGACTGGAAGAGACACGTTATGTTTTCCTCGATGGAAATCAGCTGAACGCCCGTTTTCCGGTACATCCCCGCGATCTGTTCGTGGTGGCGGAGAGCGGTTTTGGCACCGGCCTGAACTTTCTTACCCTCTGGCAGGCCTTCGATCGCTTCCGTGCGGCTCACCCTGAGGCTACGCTGCAAAGGTTACATTTCATCAGTTTTGAGAAATTCCCGCTGGCCGCCGCCGACCTGCGTCTGGCGCATCAGCACTGGCCGGAATTAGCGCCCTGGGCAGAGCAGCTCCAGGCCCAGTGGCCGCTGCCCATCGCGGGCTGCCATCGCCTGTTGCTGGACGACGGGCGTGTCACCCTTGATATCTGGCTGGGTGATATCAACGAGCTGACTGACAAGCTGGATGACTCCCTCAATCAGCAGGTCGACGCCTGGTTCCTTGACGGCTTCGCTCCGGCCAAAAACCCGGATATGTGGAGCCCGGAGCTGTTTGCCGCAATGGCCCGCCTGGCCCGCCCCGGGGCTACGCTTGCCACCTTCACCTGCGCCGGATTTGTCCGTCGTGGCCTGCAGGAAGCTGGCTTCACCATGCAAAAAACCAAAGGCTTTGGCCGCAAGCGCGAAATGCTCGTCGGGGTGATGGAGCAGGATCGCCCCTCCCCTGCCCGCACGCCGTGGTTTGCCCGTACGGCCAGCGACGGGCGGGAAACCGCCGTGGTGGGCGGCGGGATCGCCAGCGCCCTGCTGTCGCTGGCGCTGTTGCGCCGCGGCTGGCAGGTGACGCTCTACTGCGCCGACCTGGCTCCGGCGACGGGTGCCTCCGGCAATCGCCAGGGCGCGCTCTATCCCCTGCTGAGCGCGCACGATGCGGCGCTCAGCCAGTTTTTCCCGACGGCATTTACCTTTGCCCGTCGTCTGTACGATACCCTGCCGGTCGCGTTTGATCATGCCTGGTGCGGCGTCACCCAGCTTGGCTGGGACGAGAAGAGTCAGCAGAAAATCAACCAGATGCTTGCCCTGGGCCTGCCCGAACAGATCGCCGTTGCGGTCAACGCCCAACAGGTGGAAGAGAGTATCGGGGTGCCGACCGGCTGCGGCGGGATCCAGTATCCGCTCGGCGGCTGGCTGTGTCCGGCGCAGCTTACCGCGGCGGTGATTGCCGAGGCGCAAACGCTCGGCCTGCAGGTGCAGTACGGTCGCAAGGTGACGTCGCTTGAGCAGGCCGACGCGCGCTGGACGCTGCACTTCGCCGGGGGCGAGCACGTGCAACACGGCAGCGTGGTGCTGGCCAACGGACATGGCATCAGCCAGTTCAGCCAGACCGCACAGCTGCCGGTTTATCCGGTGGGTGGTCAGGTGAGCCATATCCCGGCCGCCCCGCAGCTGAGCCAGCTGCGTCAGGTACTCTGCTACGACGGGTATCTGACGCCGCAAAATCCGACCAACGGCCACCACTGTATCGGTGCGAGCTATCACCGTGGACAGACGGAGCCGCAGTACAGCGACGAGGATCAGCAGCATAACCGCCAGCGGTTGATCGACTGTTTACCCCAGGCGACATGGGCACAAGAGGTAGACGTCAGCACCGGAGAGGCGCGCAACGGTATTCGCTGCGCCACCCGCGATCACCTGCCGATGACCGGGGCGGTGCCGGACTATGACGCCACCCTGGCGGCGTATCAGGATTTAGCCCACAACAAGGACCGGGCAGTGAATGCCCCGGAATTCCGCAATCTGTTTATGCTGGGCGGACTGGGTTCACGCGGGCTCTGTACGGCACCGCTGACGGCGGAAATACTCGCCGCGCAGATGAGCCACGAGCCGATCCCGCTGGATGCGCATACGCTGGCGGCGCTGAATCCGAACCGGTTATGGGTGAGGAAGTTGTTGAAAGGGAAGATGGTGAAAGCGTAGGCCCGGTATGCGTAGCGCCACCGGGCGTCTGGCAGAGGAGCCGTTTTCACGCCGGGCGATGCATGCGCTTGCCCGGCCTACAGGCGCTAACTTATGACGTCAGGCTGGCTTTCTGAAACAAGGTTTCCCACATCCCCAGCACCAGCGACTGGTCGCGCGGAGAGAGCTCGCCCGCCAGAATGGCTTTTTCCAGGCTGCGGGACACTTCAGCGTGCACCGCCTGTGGTGAATGGTCATCACCGGCTTCCAGCTCGGCAACGGCCAGCGTCAGGTGTCCACGCAGATAACCGCTGGCGAACAGCTCATCGTCACTGGCGTGTTCTACCATGTCATCAATTAACGCCAGAATGCGTGATTCAAACTCTGCGATCATCTTCTTTCCTCTATTAAAGATCTTCCGGCCACGGGAAGCATTCCGCCGTGATCTCCGGCGTGTGGTAATAATTCTGTAAAGCCTTGATCAAGCGCGCCGGACGTTCCGGGATGCCGTTCTCAAGATAGTCCATCACCTGCGCGTGAACGCGGCGCTGGAAGACAATACGGTCTGGCTCGAAGTCCCCTTCGAGGTTGTCACAGCTGACGTTGAACGGAAATCCTGCCGCCACGCAGAACAGCCACTCCAGCGCCTGGGGTTTCACTTCCACATCTTCAAACTGCCCCTGGGTCGCTGCGTCTCGCCCGTCCGGGCAGTACCAGTAGCCAAAGTCCACCAGCTCGCGACGCGCTTTTCCGGCAATACACCAGTGCGATATTTCATGCAAACCGCTGGCATAAAATCCGTGTGCGAAAACGATCCGGTTGAACGGAAGCTCAGCATCTGCAGGAAGATAGATCGGTTCGTCGTCGCCTTTAATCAGACGGGTATTAAAATCATCGGCAAAACAGCCGTCGAAAATCGCGATCAGCTGTTCATATTTATGCGTACTGTTCATTAGTTCATCCCCAACCAGTGGAGGATCTCCTGTCCGTGGCTGTCATAAAGAAGTTTGGCGCTCATGACGGCCGAGACAATGACAATCATCGGACGGATGAGCTGTTGCCCTTTGCTTAACACCAGGCGCGATCCTACCCGTGCGCCCAGGAACTGGCCGGCCATCATCACAAAGCCGGTTGCCCAGATCACCTTCCCGCCGATGATAAACAGCAGCAGGCCGCCCAGGTTAGAGGTGGCGTTGAGCACCTTGGCGTGGGCGGTGGATTTGGCGAGGTTAAACCCGGCCAGCGTCACAAAGGCCAGGGCATAGAACGACCCGGCGCCGGGGCCGAAAAAGCCGTCATAGAAGCCGACGCAGCCGCCAGCGATCAGGGCAAACGGCAGTCCGTGCAGGCGGCGCTGACGGTCCTCTTCCCCGAGCCTGGGCATCAGCAAAAAGTAGAGACCAATACAGATCACAAGGATCGGCAAAATCTGGCGCAGTATGTCGGACTGCACGTGCTGAACCAGCAGCGCGCCGGAGGTCGACCCGATAAAGGTCATCAGAATATTGAGCTTCTGATCGGCCAGGCTCACCACCTTGCGGCGGATAAAGTAGATCGACGCCGATAACGAACCACCGCAGGCCTGTAGCTTGTTGGTCGCCAGCGCCTGCGCCGGGCTCATCCCTGCCGCCAGCAGCGCCGGAACGGTCAGGAGCCCGCCGCCGCCGGCCAGAGCATCAATAAAACCGGCCAGCATGGCGATAAAAAACAGCGCCACCAGCAGCAGCGGCGACACCATAAACAACTCAGTAAATTGGTCCATCACAGGGCATGTTCATCCAGTAGCGCCTGGCAGGAAGGCGGCAACGGAGGCGGTGTCTTCTTCTCAGGCTTGGGTCCAGGTTTTGCTGGCTCAAACCAGCTTTGTAATTCCGCGCCGCAGCCATCCCCTGGCGGCGGTAACGGTTGATCTTCACACTCGAGGCTGTTCGCCGGACAGCGCAGACGCACGTGCATATGCGCGCGATGCTGGAACCACGGTCGCACTTTGCGCAGCCAGTCGCGGTCGGTGCCTGCATCCTGGCAGAGCTGCTGCTTGATGGCCGGGTTGACGAAGATGCGCGTGACGTCGTTATCTTCCGCCGCCAGTTTGATCATGCTCGAGACATCCTGTGACCAGAGGGACGGCACGACGTTTTTACCGTCCCGCGCCACCAGATCCAGCGCCTGCGGTTTCATCAGCTGTGCTGAACTCCAGCGCGTTTTCGGCAGTTGGAGGAAGATATCGACATCCAGCCCGGTCTGATGGCTGGCGTGGCCGCCGTTGAAGCGACCGCCTGCTGGCATCCCCATATCGCCAATCAGCATCGTGCCCAGCCCCAGGTTATGCACCTGATTGCCCAGCCGCTGAATAAACAGCACCAGATCCGGATGGCCAAAATAGCGGCGCTGATCGGTACGCATCACCTGGTAGGTGCTGGACTGTTGCGGCAGCGCCTGGGCGCCGACGATGCAGCCATTGGAAAACGCACCAATCGACTGGGCGCTCCCCGCGACCGGATGAGTGATTTTCTGCCACGGCGTTGCCGCCAGCGAGGCCCCGCTGGCAAGCAGCGCCAGCAGAGCAATTGCGGTTTTTTTCATGGTTACCAGCGTGGAAGTGGGGTCGTCACATCCGCATTCTGCGCGCGCTGGCGCAGGAAGTGATCCATCAGCACGATTGCCAGCATCGCTTCTGCGATCGGCACCGCGCGGATCCCGACGCACGGATCGTGACGTCCTTTGGTGATCATCTCGACTTCCTCGCCCGCACGGTTAAGGGTGCGCCCCGGTACGGTAATGCTGGAGGTCGGTTTCAGCGCAATATGGGTGACAATCTGCTGCCCGCTGCTGATCCCGCCGAGCACGCCGCCCGCGTGGTTGCTCTGGAAGCCCTCTTTCGTAATCTCGTCGCGGTTCTGGCTGCCGCGCAGGGCCACAACGTCAAAACCGTCGCCAATCTCTACCCCTTTCACCGCGTTGATGCTCATCATTGCATGGGCGATGTCGGCGTCGAGGCGGTCAAAGACCGGCTCACCCCAGCCCGGCGGTACACCGTCAGCCACGACCGTGACTTTGGCGCCGATGGAGTCGCCCTCTTTCTTCAGGCCGCGCATCAGTTCGTCCAGCGCCTCCAGCTTTGACGCATCCGCGCAAAAGAACGGGTTCTGCTCGACCTGATCCCAGTCTGCGATCGCCAGCGGGATATCGCCCATCTGGGTCAGACAGCCGCGAATAGTGATGCCAAATTTCTGCGCCAGATATTTTTTGGCGATAGCGCCTGCGGCAACGCGCATGGCAGTTTCACGGGCGGAGGAGCGTCCGCCGCCGCGATAGTCGCGAAAACCGTATTTTTGCTCGTAGGTGTAGTCGGCATGGCCCGGACGGAACACGTCCTTGATGGCGCCGTAGTCCTGCGAACGCTGATCGGTATTCTCAATCAGCAGGCCAATGCTGGTGCCGGTGGTGCGTCCTTCAAAGACGCCTGACAGGATTTTGACTTGATCCGGCTCGCGGCGCTGGGTGGTGTAGCGCGATGTCCCTGGACGACGTCTGTCGAGATCATGTTGTAAATCGGCTTCGGTCAGTTCGATGCCTGGCGGTACGCCATCAACGATGCAACCCAGCGCCAGACCATGCGACTCACCAAAGGTGGTCACGCGGAATAATTGTCCAATACTGTTTCCTGCCATCACGGCTCCGTTTTCGTTGTTCTGTGTTTGAGCTTTCTGTGTTTGCGCAATGTGAAACGGGCCGAAGCCCGTTGGATTAATCTTTGTAGATGCTGAAGTGTTCGCGCGCGGCGAGAAGCTGCGCTTTGGTCAGCATGAAGACGCCGTCGCCACCGTTGTCGAACTCGAGCCAGGTGAACGGCACATCCGGATATTGCTCCATCAGATGTACCATGCTGTTACCCACTTCACAAATCAGAATGCCGTTGTCGGTCAGATAATCCGGTGCACAGGCAAGGATGCGGCGGGTCAGCTTCAGGCCGTCGGAGCCGGACGCCAGACCCAGCTCAGGTTCGTGGCGATACTCGTTTGGCAGGTCGGACATATCTTCTGCGTCAACGTATGGCGGGTTGGTGACGATCAGGTCGTACTGCACTTTTGGCAGGTCACGGAACAGATCGGAACGAATCGGCGTCACGTGATGGATCAGGCCGTGCTCTTCAATATTATGTTCCGCTACCGCCAGCGCATCAGGTGAGATGTCCACCGCGTCCACTTCCGCCTCCGGGAAGGAGTAGGCGCAGGCAATGGCGATGCAGCCGCTGCCGGTACACATATCCAGAATGTGCTCCGGCTGATGGTCAATCAGGCCGGCGAAATGGTTGTTGATCAGCTCTCCAATCGGCGAGCGCGGCACCAGCACGCGTTCATCGACAAAGAACTCATGGCCGCAGAACCAGGCTTTATTGGTGAGGTAGGCCACCGGGATACGTTCGTTAACGCGGCGGATCACGCGCTCAACGATGCGGTGTTTCTCGCTGGAGGTCAGGCGCGCAGAGCGCATATCTTCCGGGATATCCAGCGGCAGATAGAGGGACGGCAGAACCAGCTGCACCGCCTCATCCCACGGGTTATCGGTACCGTGACCGTACCAGATATTGGCCGCGCTGAAACGGCTGACCGCCCAACGCAACATGTCCTGAATGGTTTGCAGCTCATTCACCGCTTCATCGACAAAAATTTTATCCACTATATTCTCCAGGGCATGCTCGCTAAATTTTCGGCGGCTAGTGTGCCACGAAGACGGCGATAAATCAGCACTGTCGCTAACGCCTTGCGGGTAAAAAATGCGTTTTGCCGCGCGGCGAGTCAGGTACACTGTGGGAAATAAGAGATGAGACGGACCCATGAAAAAGAAAACATCGCTGAGCGAGGAGGATCAAACGCTGTTTCGTCAGCTGATGACCGGCACGCGTAAAATCAAGCAGGACACCATCGTCCACCCTCCGTTACGCAAAAAAGTGAGTGAAGTTCCGGTAAAACGGCTGATCCAGGAACAGGCAGACGCCAGCCACTATTTTTCCGATGAGTTCCAGCCGCTGCTGAACACCGAGGGCGCGGTAAAGTATGTGCGATCGGACGTCAGCCATTTCGAGCTGAAAAAATTACGTCGTGGGGATTATTCGCCGGAACTGTTTCTCGATCTGCACGGCTTAACGCAGATGCAGGCCAAACAGGAGCTGGGCGCGCTGATTGCGGCCTGCCGCCGGGAACATGTCTTTTGCGCCTGCGTGATGCACGGCCACGGAAAGCATATCCTCAAGCAGCAAACCCCACTATGGCTTGCCCAGCATCCGCACGTGATGGCTTTTCATCAGGCACCCAAAGAGTACGGCGGTGATGCCGCCTTGCTGGTGCTGATTGAAGTGGAAGAGTGGCAACCGCCTGAGCTGCCCTGACAGGCAGGCGGGTGGCTGAGGCTACCCGCCTGGATGTGGTTTACGTCAGATAGCTTTCGCCATCTTCAGATTGCAGGGGCTCATTTGCCAGTTGAACACGCCGACACCTTTTTCATCGAGAGTGACGTTGGCAATGGCGGAAGTGCTGAACATCGGCGGCGTTTCGCCCGGACAGAGTTCAGATACCAGGTAGCCGACTAACGGCAGATGGGAAATCACCAGCGCAGAGGCGACGCCTTCATTGCACAGCACCTGAAGATAGCCACTGACCAGACCCACATCGCCACAGGGGGTCAGCTCGGGCAGAACATCGACACCGGCAGGCAGGTTCATACACTCCCCTACCACTTCCAGTGTCTGCTCAGCACGCAGGAACGGGCTGACGAGGACACGTTCAATATCCACTTTTTGCCCTTTCAGCCAGGTTGCCATTTGACGGGACTCGTCACAGCCGCAAGGCGTAAGAGGACGAACAGAGTCACTGGCAGCATCGAGTGCCGCGTCACCGTGACGCATGATAAAAACTTGCATATTGCACCGCTTTTGTTGACCAGGATCACCGGCGTTAACACCCCGCGTGAACACATCACGAGGTAGAAAACCCGATGGCCGGGCATTGTGCCTGATCCATCCGTTGAATGAAACGCTGTTTTTTACCTCAACGGCGTAAGTATAGTCAATGTCAGTTTACAAATTAGACAGGACCAGACCCTTCAACGGCGGATTTACTCTTATTTGACCTTAATTTACCGGGTCAGTTTCCTTTGCTGGCCAAAATCGCAGCCCCTGATCCGCCATTTGCAACAATGTGTCACACGGTGTAAACCGCGGCCCATATTGCACAGCCAGTCGTTGTAAAATCGCAACAACTTCACCCGCGCCAATGCTATCCATATAGCGGAACGGGCCACCCAGGAAAGGTGGAAAACCAATGCCAAACACCGCGCCAATGTCGCCGTCGCGAGCGTTTCTGATTACCCGCTCATCAAAGCAGCGCGCCGCCTCGTTGAGCATCATCATGACGCAACGTTCTGCACACTGCTGTGCAGAGAGTTTGCCCTCGCCGGTGGGCTTAATAAGCCCATAAACCGCCGGGTCTACCTGCTTCTTGCTTTTACGCCCTTTTGGATCGTAAAGATAGAAACCGCGTCCATTTTTTCTGCCTTTGCGATCGTCATTCAAAATTGCAGAAACAATGTTTGCAGGGGCGCTAAATCGTTCCCCGTAAGCCCTTTCCAGCACAGGTATAATTTTAGTGCCGGTATCTATTCCCACCTCATCCAAAAGTTGGATTGGGCCGACCGGGAAACCAAACTTCACCAGCGCATTATCAATGTGATCCACCTTCTCCCCTTCGGTTAGCAGGCGCATGGCTTCATTGATATAGGGTGCCAGGATGCGGTTGACGTAGAACCCGGCTTTATCGGCCACCACCACCGGCGTTTTGCCCTGCATTTTTGCCAGCTTAACAATGGTGGCAACGGTCTGCGGGCTGGTGCCAGCGTGCGGAATGACCTCCACCAGCGGCATTTTTTCAACCGGGCTAAAGAAATGCAGCCCGATCACCTGTTCAGGACGCGCAGCCTGCGCTGCAATATCGCCAATCGGCAGCGACGAGGTGTTAGAAGCAAAGATGGTGTGCGGCGCGCAGTGCGCTTCAACCTCAGCCACCATCTGCTGTTTCAGCGCCAGATCCTCAAATACCGCCTCAATCACCACATCGCGATGGCGAAAGCCACTGTAATCGGTGGTGCCGGAGATCAGCGCCAGCTCGCGATCGCGCTCACTGGCTTTGATATGGCGGCGTTTGACCTTCTTATCAAGCAGCTGCCAGCTGTACTGCAGGGCATGGTTGATCCCCTTCGGGTTGATGTCCTTGATCCGCACCGGTAATTTGCCCTTGCTGGCGCTTACGAAGGCGATACCGCCCCCCATCAGCCCGCCACCCAGCACGCCGACGGCGTCGAGCGGGGCAGGATCTGCCTCGCTACCCGGGTCTTTTTTGACCTCGGTGCTGGCAAAAAAGAGGCTGCGTAGCGCCTGTGACTGCGGGGTCATCGCCAGCTCGCCAAAGGCTTTGGCTTCTGCGGCATAGCCGCTGCTGCTGCCCTGCGTCAGACCGGTATGGATAACTTCGAGAATACGTTTTGCCGCCGGGTAATTCCCCTGCGTTTTTTGTTCGGTTTTGTTCGCTACCATCTTAAATAGCAGCGTGCGGCCCAGCGGGCCTGCCAGCACGCGCTCGCGCACCGGTAATTGACGACCGGCCGGTTTGTCTTTCAGAGCCAGCGCTACTGCGGCCTCCAGCAGGATGGCATGCGGGACCACCTCGTCCACCAGCCCCACCTTCAGGGCCTGACGCGGACGCAGCTGCTTGCCGGTGAGGATCATCTCCAGCGCCGTGCTGACGCCCACCAGCCGCGGCAGACGCTGGGTGCCACCTGAGCCGGGCAGTAAGCCGAGCTGCACTTCCGGCAGACCCAGCACCGTTTTGCCGTCGTCGGTACAAATTCGTCCGTGACAGGCCAGAGCCAGCTCCAGACCCCCACCGAGGCAGGCGCCGTGGATCGCCGCAATCACCGGGATCGGCAGAGCATGAATTTCGGCCATGATCTGCTGCCCCTGACGGGCAAGATCTTCCGCCTCTTGCGCGCTGTTGGCGCGGGCAATCATGTTGATATCGGCCCCGGCGATAAAGTTGTCCGGCTTGGCCGAGATAAATACCAGCCCGCGCAGGGTTTTGTTTTCCCGCACCTGCTTCAGGATCGCGCGGACCTGACCGCTAAACTCGGCTTTCAGGGTATTCATCTTTTCGTCTGGCGCATCGATGGTGACCACCGCCACGTTGTCCGGACGCACATTGAGGGTAAACGCCGTTGTCATCTCCATTATTCTGCCTCCAGAACCATTGCGGCGCCCAGGCCACCCGCCGCACAGGCGGTGACCAGGCCAAACCCGCCGCCGCGACGGCGCAACTCGTGCAGCGTCTGGGTGATCATCCTCGCCCCGGTTGCCGCAAAGGGGTGGCCGTAGGCAATGGAGCCCCCCAGCACGTTAAATTTGCTTTCATCCACCTCGCCCGTGGCATGGGCACGCCCTAACACGTCGCGGGCAAAGCGTTCGCTGGCCAGCAGCTGCAGGTTGGCCAGGGTCTGGGCGGCAAAGGCTTCATGCATGTCGATAAGCGTCAGGTCGTTCATAGTGAGCCCGGCACGCTCCAGCGCCAGCGGCGTGGACCAGGCCGGCCCCAGCAGCATGTCCTGCCAGACATCAATGGCGGTAAAGGCATAGCTGCGCAGGTAGCCGAGCGGGGTGAGGCCCAGCTCTTTGGCCCGGGATTCGGTCATCAGGATCACTGCCGCCGCGCCATCGGTTAATGGCGTGCTGTTGGCGGCGGTCACGGTGCCGTGCTTACGGTCGAATGCCGGACGCAGTTTCGCGTAATCCGCCAGCGTCGAAGTGCCCCGGATATTGTTATCTTCGCTTAAGGGCTCACGGTACGGCGGGGTGTAGGCGGTCATCACCTCTTGCGCCAGCTTGCCCTCCGCCCAGGCCTGAGCGGCGCGCTGGTGCGAGCGGTGCGCCAGCGCATCCTGCTGTTCGCGGGTAATGCCGTAGGTCTTCGCCATCTGTTCGGCGGTATCGCCCATCCGCAGGCCGGTGGAGTATTCCGCGACCGCAGGCGGGACAGGAAGGAGATCGCGCAAACGCAGACGCGAGAAGAGGGATAAGCGCTGCCCGGTGGTGCGGGCCTTATTGACGTCCACCAGCACGCGGGCAAGCTTTTTGCTGACGCCGATCGGCAGGACAGACGATGAGTCGGCCCCCCCGGCAATTCCGGCGCGAATGGTGCCCGTTATCAGGCTTTCCGCAACGTTCGCCACCGCCTGAAAGCTGGTGGCGCAGGCGCGGCTGACGCTGTAGGCATCGGTGTGGACATTCATTCCGGTGCCCAGCACGATCTCACGGGCAATATTCGGCGCTTCCGGCATCTGCACCACCTGGCCGAAGACCAGCTGTTCAATCACCTCAGGAGGTATTTCGCTGCGAGCCAGCAACTCCCCCACCACCATTTTTCCCAGATCGACGGCAGGAATGCCATGAAACGCCGTCGCCTGACGGGCAAATGGCGTACGTAATCCACTGACAATGGCAATGCGATCGCCCTGACGGGTGATTAGCGGTAATGCCTGACTCATAACGCTCCCCTGTGAATAACAAATGCGCAAAGTGGTCTGACCTGATAACAGTCTTAACCAAATTTTTACATTAGCCAATCGGGGAGAAGAAAAATTGCGAGCGAAGCCACAGAGCACAAACGAAACGCCCCCATGAATGGGGGCATTGAAGGGAAATTAACGCAGACCGAGCTGGAAAATCAGGGACTCAGCTTCGCAGCTGAACACAAAATCGATGTCCAGGCGCACCCCGCCGTTCACTTCAGTGAAGGTGGAGGTGATGTCGCACGGTTCAGACTCAACGCCGCGGGCTTTGGCAGTCAGTGCGGCCAGCGTCTCTTCGGCTTCGGCACGGCTGGCGAACTCACGGCTGTAAGAGGCGGTGCAATCCGTGTTATCCACGATGGTACCCACATCCATACAGCAGCAAACCGGGGTTTCATCAGCACTGCATTTACTCATAGTAGATTTCCTCTGTAGTCGCGCACGGCGCGAAATAGACACAATGCTGATATTTTACGCCCCGCTCGGGAGCGGCTCCAGTCGTTAATGGCCTAAACGCGGGTAAGTGAGCAATATCACACGTAAAAATGATCTAAAACAAAAATCACCCGTTTGGAGTAAGCGAACTGGTCACAATTTTGCCAACCAGATCCCGTTTCGAAAAACATATCAGTAAATATTAATAAACAGACTTGCAACATTCTATCTGGTCAGACCTATACTCTCGCCACTGGTCTGATTTCTAAGTGTTACGACAGACCCTACACTTCGCGCTCCTGTTACGGTATGTAACAAATATTGAATAAAAATAACTCAATGAGGTTATGGTCATGAGCCAGAAAACCCTGTTCAACAAAACTGCGCTGGCAGTCGCAGTGGCAATCGTCTCCACCTCCGCCTGGTCTGCGGGCTTTCAGCTTAACGAGTTTTCTTCCTCAGGCCTGGGCCGTGCCTATTCCGGGGAAGGCGCTATCGCTGATGACGCAGGAAATGCGAGCCGTAACCCTGCCCTGATCATGATGTTTGATCGTCCAACCTTCTCCGCGGGTGCCATTTTTGTTGACCCTGGCGTAGATATCACCGGACGTTCACCAACCGGCGCAAGCCTGAACGCGGATAACATCGCGCCAACAGCATGGGTTCCAAACCTGCACTTTGTCGCGCCAATCAATGAACAATTTGGCTGGGGCGCGTCCGTTACCTCTAACTACGGACTGGCAACCGAGTTCAATAACAACTACGCAGCAGGGGCATACGGCGGTAAAACCGACCTGGAAACCCTCAACCTGAACCTGAGCGGTGCTTATCGCCTGGATAATCACTGGAGTTTCGGTGTTGGCTTTGATGCGGTGTATGCGAAAGCGAAAATTGAGCGCTACGCGGGTGACCTGGGTCGAATCGTCGCAGGCTCCGGCGCACTACCTCCAGCCCTGGCACGACCGGTCGCGGGGATCCCTGGAGATACCCAGATTGCCTACCTGAAGGGTGATGAGTGGGGCTTTGGCTGGAACGCCGGTATTCTGTATGAAATCGACAAGAACAACCGCTATGGCTTTACCTACCGTTCTGAAGTAAAAATCGATTTCGATGGCGACTATAAGAGCAGCCTGCCTTCAGCCTACAACCAGATCCTCGGCAACTTTGGTCTGCCAATGGGGACGGATGGCCGCACCACTGGCGGTTCTCTGACCCTGAACTTACCTGAGATGTGGGAACTGTCCGGTTACAACAGAGTCGCGCCGCAATGGGCCATCCACTATAGCCTGACCTACACGAGCTGGAGCCAGTTCCAGGAGCTGAAAGCGACCAACAGCGGCGGTGATACGCTGTTCTTTAAAGACGAAAGCTTCCGTGACGCTTACCGCATCGCTCTGGGTACCACCTACTATATGGACGATAACTGGACGTTCCGTACCGGTATTGCCTTCGATGACAGCCCGGTTCCGGCAGACAAACGTTCTATCTCCATTCCGGATCAGGATCGCTTCTGGCTGAGCGCCGGCGCGACCTATGCATTCAACAAAGATGCCTCAATCGATGCGGGTGTCTCTTATATGCATGGTCAGAAAGTGACGTTCCAGGAAGGTCCGTATGAGTTCTCTTCTGAAGGTAAAGCCTGGCTGTATGGCATGAACTTCAACTACGCGTTCTAATCACGTAGCGATAAAAAAAGGTGAGCCTCGTGCTCACCTTTTCTTTTTTATTCCGCATCAATCTCGGAGAGTTCATTCTCGATCGCTTTCGCGTTCGGGTTATCTTCCGGTTTCAGCTTGCCGCCGTTAGCAATAAAGTCATGGTTCTGGAAGTAGGCTTCACGCACCATGATGTACGGATCGGAAGACTGACGCAGCAGTCCGTCTGAATCCAGCAGCTGCGCGCGCGACTCGACACCTTCCAGCGTCCATTTACCCACCGACAGCGGCCAGGTCAGCCACGACAGTACCGGATAGAGGGTATCGACCGCATCACCACCATCATCACGCAGGGTGAAGCTGCCGTAGAACGGTAAATGCACATACGGGCCATAACCCACATTGTAATGACCCAGGGTACTACCAAAACGGTGGGGCTGCTCGCGTTGCAGCTTCGGATTCGCCATCCCGGCAACGTCTATAAAGCCGCCCATCCCTAACAGGGTGTTCAGGAAGAAGCGGGTGAAGTGGACCATCCCCTGATAGGGATTGCCCTGCAGGAAGTAGTTCGCCATCACCGCAGGCTCTTCAAGGTTGCTGGTGAAGTTGCTCAGCCCGTTACGGGCAGGTTGTGGAACATAATCACGCCATGCCACCGCAACCGGACGCACCAGATAGGGATCCAGCACGTTATAGTTGAAGCTGTACATGGTGCGGTTGAATCCTTCCAGAGGATCGGAGCGCCCCTGCTGCTCGCCAGAGCTGGCGCAGCCCATCAGCAACGTGGTGCCCAGCGCAACCGCCGACAGCTGAAGTTTCATATCTTTCTCCCTGTTAAGTATGGCTATCTTCGAAAGCCATCCGTACTGGAGCTTTCGCGCTCCGTCTGTAGATGTGCAAGTGATTGTATCAGCACGCTTACTGATGTCTACGACCACAAATCAGGGCAATAAACACCCTCTTTATGATCTCAGAATAGCCTGGCTTTGCAGTTTCGTTTGGCTGGCAATTTTATACGGCCTTTGCCGAAGATGTATCGCCTTTATTGTCATTGCAGGAATTTAAGAGCATACCCACGGGCGTTGGGACAAAAACCGCTACGCTTAAAGGTATCAGCCACCTCTGGAGCACCATAATGGACGAACTCAAAGAAGAGAAAATAGATAACCATACCGAAGAACTGGAAGTTGAAAGCGAGGAGAAGCGCCGGGGAAAGAAGATTGAGGTCGATGAGGACCAACTCCCCTCACGCGCGATGGCCATCCACGAACATATTCGCCAGGACGGTGAAAAAGAGCTGGAACGCGATGCCATGGCCCTGCTGTGGTCGGCTATCGCTGCCGGGTTATCAATGAGCGCCTCTTTTCTGGCCAAAGGGATTTTTCACGTTCAGTTTGAAGGTATCCCCGGCGGGATGGTACTGGAAAACCTGGGTTATACCTTTGGCTTTATTATCGTGATCATGGCGCGCCAGCAGCTGTTTACCGAGAATACCGTCACCGCGGTATTGCCGGTGATGCAGAGCCCGACATGGGGCAATTTCGGCCTGCTGATGCGCCTGTGGAGCGTGGTGTTGTTCGGGAATATTATCGGAACCGGCGTCGCAGCCTGGGCGTTTGAATATATGCCGATTTTTGACGAGGCTACCCGCGACGCGTTTGTAAAAATCGGGACGGGGGTGATGGAAAACAGCCCTCTCGAAATGTTCTCCAACGCCATTATCTCCGGCTGGATCGTCGCCACCATGGTATGGATGTTCCCGGCTGCCGGTTCGGCCAAAATCGTGGTTATCATCCTGATGACCTGGCTTATCGCACTGGCCGATACCACCCATATCGTGGTGGGCACGGTGGAGATTTTATATCTGGTCTTTAACGGCACCATTCACTGGAGCGAGTTTTTCTGGCCCTTCGCCATCCCTACCCTGGCTGGTAACATCTGCGGCGGCACCTTTATATTTGCCCTGCTGAGCCATGCGCAAATCCGTAACGATATGTCGAATAAGCGCAAAGCCGAGATCAAAGCCAGGGAGCAGGCCCAACAGGAGCAGGCCGAAGAAGATAAAAAAACGGCCTGAATGGCGACACTTTAAGCAGTCAGGCGGCGGCGTGCTTAACGCCTGGTACAAATGGCGTTATACTCGTGCCGCTTCGTCCCCTTAGTTAAATGGATATAACGAGCCCCTCCTAAGGGCTAGTTGCAGGTTCGATTCCTGCAGGGGACATTTGCCTACCTTCCTTACCAGCTTTATCTCCCCTTTCCAACCAATAGCACCCATACACACAACGTTATGTGCCGCTGTGCTGTACTCTCCCGCCGTTAAACGCATTCACGCCTCAAAAAAACAACGGAGAAATGGAATGAAAAGAATCCTCATCGTTATGGCATTAATCGCCCCTTGCTCAGCCTTTGCCGGGGTTATCTTCCACCCGGTTGAGCGCGCTGCCGTGGTAGCGAATTCCGATCACCCCGTTGCTGCCGCGACGGTCACCGCGCAGGCAAGAAACCACCGTGCCGCCAGAGTGGATGCCGTTAACTGCAATGATGGACGCTGCGTACAGCACGGTAACGTGATTCGATAAGATGTACAGGGCTCCGGAATACCGGAGCTCACCCCACCAAACCAGGGCGCTGACGCCCCTGAGCAAAAACAGTTACTCTTGAGCACTGACTCACCATGCCACCAGTCCGGTTTAAAGAGAGTAATATGTCAAAAGCGCTACTCATCATCGATATGCAAAAATTTGTGTCGGAAAGAATTCAACAGGGCGTGGATTACTTCCCTCAGAACAGCATTGAAAACATGACCTCTGTAATTGAACAATTCAGAACCTCTGGCCGACCTGTCATCCATGTGCGACACCAGACGCCTGAGCAGGGTTCGCCTCTTCATCACGGTTCCCCCTCAAGCCAGCCCCTTGCCTCATTTGAGGAACGCCCGGGCGAGCCGGTATTTATCAAACACACCTCTTCTGCGTTCAGCTCAACGGGATTGCTGGCTCATCTCCAGGAGGCAAATATTTCAGAGGTGGTGGTTATCGGTGCCGTTGCAGGATTTTGTGTTAACTCCACCGTCAGAATGGGTGCCGACCTTGGTTTAAAGATGACGGTGCTAAAAGATGCGGTGCTCAGCTTTGAGCTGGAAAAATCTCAGCTCAGCGCGAAGGCTATTCATGATGTCACTCTGGCGCTGCTTGAGGCTGGTTTTGCGCAGGTTACCGACGCCACCGCGTTGCAGCTGTCCTGAATACTGTGCCCTGTGCCGTCCTCCAGGGTATAATCTGCCAATCATTTGACAGATTTCAGAAACGAACATGACCAAACTCACACTACAAGAGCAGATGCTTAAAGCTGGCTTAGTCTCCAGCAAAAAAATGGCGAAAGTGCAGCGCACCGCCAAAAAATCCCGCGTGCAGGCCCGCGAGGCGCGCGAAGCGGTGGAAGTAAACAAGCAGGCGCAACTTGAACGTGATAAAGAGTTGAGCGAGCAGCAGAAGCAGGCCACGCTGGCGAAAGAGTATAAGGCGCAGATCAAGCAGTTAATTGAGATGAACCGGGTCGTAGTGGCAAAAGGCGATATCGGTTTTAACTTCACCGACAATAATCTGATTAAAAAAATCTATGTCGATAAGACCACCCAGGCGCAGCTGATCAATGGCCGTCTCGCCATTGCGCGACTGGTTGCCGAAGCGGGCCGTGAGAGCGAATATGCAATTATCCCCGCCATCGTTGCCGAGAAAATTTCCCAGCGTGATGCGAGCTATATCGTGTTAAGCAGCGAGCTGACTCAGGAAGCGAAGGACGAAGACGATCCCTATGCTGATTTTGTCGTGCCTGATGATTTGATGTGGTAACCCTGAGAGACCACCTCCCGGAGAGGTGGTCTTTCTCCCTTCTTAACGCTCGCGGAACGCCTCCGCTTTCGCCCGCAGGATCGGTTTCAGCAGATAGGCCATCACCGTTTTCTTGCCGGTAATGATATCCACCGAGGCCACCATCCCCGGAATAATCAGCAGCGGCTTCTCATCCGTGCCGAGATGGTTTTTGTCGGTGCGCAGACGAATGATATAAAAACTCTTCCCGTCTTTGTCGGTCACCGTATCGGGGCTGATCTGCTCCAGCGTGCCCTTCAGCCCGCCATAGATCGTATAGTCGTAGGCGGTGAACTTCACCGTCGCCTCCTGACCCGGACGCAAAAACGCAATGTCCTGCGGACGGATCTTGGCCTCCACCAGCAGCTTGTCGTCCAGCGGTACAATCTCCACCAGGTCGTTACCCGGCTGGATCACGCCGCCGATGGTGTTCACCAGCAGCTGCTGGACGACGCCGCGCACCGGAGACGTCACCAGGGTGCGATTCACCCGGTCGGTAATCGCCTTACCCGAAGCCTCTATTTTGCTGAGATCGGTTCGCGCCTCGTTGAGCTGCCCCAGCGCCTCGCTGCGGTAACGGCCCCGCGTTTCGCTGACCTTGCTCTCAATCTCCTTGATGGCCGCTTCAGCCCGGGGGATGGCAAGCAGCACCGAGTCCAGCTGCCCCTGAGTTTCCACCACGCCACGACGCAGACGGAGCACTTCTACTTTTGAGATTGCCCCTTTGGCCACCAGCGGTTCAGACATGCTGACCTCCTGCTGCTGCAACCCCAGGCTACGGCGGTACTGGCTGACCTTGCCCTGGAAGTCGAGCAGCTCCTGCTTCTTCTGTACCAGCTGTTCGTTAAGCCCGGCCAGCTCGCTCTGAATGCGTTTGTTAACGCTGGTGAACAGCTCCATCTCGCCACTGGCGATATCCGGTGCCTGCTGAACAATTTCCGGCGCCAGGGTCAGGGTGGTGGCATCGTTAAGCTGTGCGGTCAGACGCTGGATCCGCGCCTGCAGCGCCAGTCGATCGGCATCGGTTTCCCCGGCGTTGGAGCGAAACTGGGTATCATCCAGACGCAGCAGCGGCGCCCCGGCTTTCACCACCTCGCCTTCATGCACAAAGACCTCGGCCACGATCCCCCCTTCGAGGTTCTGCACTTTTTGCAAACGGGAGGAGGGAATAGCCCGCCCTTCCCCACGCGTCACTTCATCAATACTGGCCAGCGAGGCCCAGAGGATCATAGCGATAAAGAAGACGAGAATTGCCCACAGCGTCACGCGTACCACCCGCGGGGCATCATCCAGCAAGGCTTTGTTCACCTCATTGGTGGTGAACGGTGCCGGCTGTTTATCTCCTGACAGCCAGCTCATCAGACGGCTAAGCGACTCAACGATTCGCATGAATTTGTCCTTTCTTCAGCGCGCTCATAACGCTCTCTTTTGGACCGTCGGCAATGATTTTGCCGTTGTCGACGATAATCAGACGATCCACCAGCGTCAGCAGCGAGGCACGATGCGTCACCATCAGCAGCGTTTTGTTGCTGATGACCGGTATCAGCGCTTTTTTAATCAGATCTTCGCTGGTGTTATCCATCGAACTGGTAGGTTCATCCATCAGCAGCACCGGGGGATCGAGCAGCAGCGCGCGCGCCAGCGCCACCGCCTGCCGCTGGCCGCCGGAGAGACTCATCCCCCGCTCGCCCACCTGCATGTTGTAACCGGACGGATGGCGACGGGCGAACTCATGTACCCCGGTCAGGGTGGCGACCCGCAGCATGGTCTCGTCGTCAACGTAGCTGGCGCCGTAGACCAGATTCTCCCGCAGGGTACCGCTGAACAGGTGGATATCCTGAGGGGCATAGCCGATGTTATGGCGTAGATCGTGGACGTCTATCTGGCGGGCATCAATGCCGTCGATCAGCACGTTGCCGCTGTCCGGCTGATAAAAGCCGACCAGCAGTTTCGCCAGCGAGCTTTTGCCCGACCCACTGCGGCCGATGATCCCTACCTTCTCGCCGGGCTGGATCGTCAGCGAGACATTGCTGAGCGAGGCATACTGATTGCCCGGGTAGATAAAGGTGACGTCGCGCAGCTCAATGGCACCGGAGAGTGTTTCCCGCTTCAGCGGCACCTCGTTGTCCTGCACCTCCTGCTCGAGGCCCATCATCCGGTCAATGGTGCCTTTGGTCATTCTTGCCCGCTGATAGCGAGTGATCAGGCTACAAAGCTGGCCGATGGGCATCATGGCGCGACGGTGCAGCAGGTAGCAGGCAATCAGCCCACCCATACTCAGGTTGCCGCCAATAATGATGTAGACCCCGGCCACGATAATGGCCACCCCGCTGAACTGCTGCAGCCAGGCGGTAAAGTTCACCGCCACATAGGAGAGCGACTTCACCCGTAACTCCAGCTTGCTGAGCTGACCGGTGAGGTGTTCCCACTGATACTGGCGCTCGCTCTGGGCGTTGTTGATCTTGATGGCATCCAGGCCAGTGAGCGTCTCCACCAGCATCGCCTGGCGTTCGTTGGAGAGCTGATAGGTTTTCTTGACCCGCGACATCAGCGGGCGCTGGATCAGCCAGTTCACCAGCAGCGCCAGCGGATAGCAGAGCAGCGGGATAAAGACCAGCGGCCCCCCGATGATGCCTATAACCAGCAGGATCAGCAGGGTAAACGGCAGGTCGATAAAGGCGGTCAGCGTCAGCGATGACAGGAAGTCTCGGATCGACTGGAACTCCTGAAAGTTCTGCGCGAAGCTCCCCACCCGCTGCGGGCGGAGCTTCATCTTCATCCCCAGCAGCCGCTCGAACAGCGCCGAGGAGACCACCAGGTCGGTCTTTTTACCCGCCAGGTCGAGGCAAATGCCCCGCAGGATCTTCAGCACAAAGTCGAACACAAACGCGATGCTGATGCCGATCGCCAGCACCCACAGGGTAGCGGTGGCCTGGTTGGGCACCACCCGATCATAGACGTTCATCACGAACAGCGGGGCGGCAAGTGCCACCAGGTTAACGAGGAAGCTGGCGACCACCGCATCCAGGTAGAGGAATTTCGACAGTTTGAGCGTGTCCTGGAACCAGGCTTTGGTGCGCGGCAGCGTGGCCGTCGGTTGCGCATCAAACTCATGTTCCGGGGAGATGAAAATCACCCGGCCACTGTAGTTCTCCGCCAGCGTCTCGGGCGAGACGGTAATCTCACCGCCTTCCGTTTCACTGGGCAGCAGACGCGCGCGCTGCTGTTGATCCCAGCCAATCAACACCGCGGTCTGATTGTTTTTCAGCAGCAGAACGGCGGGCAGTGACATCGCGGTGATGTTTTCCAGCGGACGTTGCACCACCCGCGCCTTGAGCCCTGCCCGCCCGGCGGCGCGCGGAAAGCTCTCAATCGTCAGGGTGTGGGCTTCCAGCGGCAGACCGGTGGTCAGGACGTTGCGGCTGGTGGCAATGTTATGCAGTTTACAGACGATCATCAGCGCATCCAGCAGCGGATCGTCATGGCTTTGCCGGGGATCCTGTCTGCCCTGCGCCTGCGGGGTCATCTCGATGCGATCGGGGGAGTCAATGTCAGGCGTCATTCTCTGCCTCAGTGTTCTGCAGACGTCTGCCGCAGGTAAAAAAAAGAGGGTTATTACCGGTCGTTGTGTCGGCAATAACCCCGTCAGCCTTTAAGGGCGGCTTATTTTAATTCAGGCAGCTCCGTCTGTGAACGCTGTGCCTGATCGAGCGGTTGCGCTGCCGACGGCGCCTGAATGTTCAGGCTCTTAAGCAGTTCGCCGGTTCGGGCGTTGATGCGGTAGGTGGTAAACATGTCCACAAACTGCAGCTCGACGTAACGGCGCTGGGCGCTGAACACTTCGTTTTCGCTGTCCAGCATATCGAGCAAGGTACGGTCGCCCAGGCTGAACTGCTCCTGATAGGCGCTCCGCACCTTCACGCTGCGATCGGCATAGTCTTTGGCGATAGGCACCTGTTGCCTGGCGTTTTTCAGGGCGTTCCAGGCCAGACGCAGCTCTTCGTTCAGCTGACGCTGGGCGTTATTTTTCACATCCTGCGCCTCTTTCATTTTGTAGGCGTAAGAGGTGAGCGTGGCCTGGTCGCTGCCGCCGTTGTACAGGTTGTAGCGCATACGCAGCATCGCCTGCCACTCCTGGCTGTGCCCGCGGGTGCCATCGATGTTGTTATCCATGGTACGACCGACTTCAACATTCACATCCGGGTAGAAGCGCGATTTTGCCGCCTCGTACTGCTGGCGGGTCGCTTCCACATCGGCATCGGCCTGCTTCAGCAGCGGGTTATTTTCCAGCATCACCGAACGCGCGGCGTCCAGCGAGGCAGGAACCACGATTTTAGTGGGCATCACCAGCGTATCAGGCTCTTTGCCGGTAATGCTCTGGTAGTTGGCACGGGAGTCTTCGAGGTTAGTTTGCTCGGTCAGCAGGTTGTTGCGCGCCTGCGCCAGGCGTGCTTCCGCTTGATCGAAGTCTGCCTGACGGCCCACGCCCTGCTCGGTACGCAGGCGGATCTGATCGAACACCCGCTCGTGATTCTTCAGGTTATCTTCTGCCAGCGCCACCATCTGCTGGCGCATCAGGACATCGAGATAGCTCTGGATCGCCTGCAGAGCGGTAGATTCGCTGGTATTCAGCACCGTCCAGGCACGCGAGTTGACCGTCGCTTTCTGGCGGCCCACTTCGCTGGTGGTCGCAAATCCATTGAAGACGTTCTGCCGCAGGTTGATGGCGGACTCGCTGCGGTGCAAATCACGCAGATGATCCCCTGCCGCACGGGTGCTGGCGTTATCGGTTTGCTCCCAGCCGGTACCGGCCGTGAGATCCAGCGTCGGCAGATAACCGCCTTTGGCGGCGCGGAGATCCTGATCTGCGGAATAGCGGCTGTTGACCGACGCGTTAACTTCCGGGTGCCATAACAGGCTATCTTTTACGGCCTGCTCCAGGGTAGTGGCCTGGCTCTGCGTGGCGCTCAACACCAGCGCCGCACCCATCACAATCTGACTATACTGTTTCATCTTGCTGTTTTTCCTTCATATCCCTTGATTGTTGGTCAATACCCACCAGAGAAAATCCCATTAGACCGAGGGAAAAAATGCATCCTGCGAGTTTATGATCGGACGGGATCCCTCGTCTGACCTGAATTCATCTCATTTTTGTTGCCGCGCAGAGCCCAACTGCACCCTGCGCGGCGGCGGATCAGACGTGCTCTTCCGGTTTCGCGATCAGATTATCCAGCATCGCGTCGTTACCGGCATCGTAACCGTCCGCTCCGGCTATCTCACCGCCTTCAGCGGGAACATGTTCGACCTCCCCCGGGCCCTCTGCCGCATCGCTCTGCGGACCGGCCTGAATCAGATTGCTGAGATCGTTATGCTCCTCGTCGTGGATGAGATCGCTGAAGTTCAGCTGCTCCTCCTGACCCGGGCTGGCGCTTTGCAGCGTGGCGAGGGACTCGCTCTGCGCATCGCCCAACAACGCATCACTGGCATGATCGGCCGATGCCGTCGACGTCTCGCTGTGCTCTGCGTTCGTGGTGTTGAGCATCAGATTGTCGTCATCGATTAACGAGGCGGCGCGATCGTCAGCATCCAGGCTGCTGGTGTGCGTCTGCTTATCGCTCTCCTCACCGTCATGATCGGGATGACTCTCCTCAACGCTGTGGCTGGCCATCAGAGAACGATCGTCGTCAACAGCGTCATCGGCATGCTCTTCCCCACCGTGGCTTTCGCTGACGAAGGTTCCGCCCTCTTTGCCGTCAACCGTGAATTCGGTTTCGTGCTGTTCGACAGCGGTAGAGTCCACTTCCAGCGTGACCTTACCAAAATCGCTGCTACCGGCCGGAAGTTCGACGCTGACCTGGCCGGTATAGTGCGAGGTATCGTTATCAAAGGTCAGGATGTAGACCCCTTTTTCCGCATCGTAAGTGACGCTGGTGTGGTTACCCGTAAAGGTCGCACCTTCAGGAATACCGTCCAGCGTGATGCTCCTCAGGTGGTCGGTGCTGTCTGAGCTTTCGAGATTCACGTCAAGGTTCAGGGTAGCCGTTGTGGTAACGGTGGTACTGCCCCCGTGCGAAGAGGATGGCCCGTCACCAAAAATAACGCCCTCAATGCCGTTGGCGTTCTGGAACGGCGACTTCCCGGTCTCATTATCAACCACATGCAGGTTATCTATGTCGTTGTTTTTGCCGTTCTGTGGATGATCGACCCCGGTGACGGTGTAGTCAGCCTCATTACCCTGAACAAAGATATAGTCCTTACCTACGCTGCTCTGCGGTAAGCCCTGGTTGCCGGTAATGCCGTTGAGCGGCCGGAAGTCATAGCGATCCTGCGGCCAGTCGCTCTGCTGGTAGTAGCCACCCGTATGGTCACCGACCACAAAGATATCGGTATGGGTCTTATCACCGTTATTGGCGTTGGCGTTACCCTGGCTGTTGTAGTAGTGGATCTGATCCGCACTGTCAGCCTTCGGCACGAAGTCGCCCTGCACCTTGCCGTCCGGGCTATCCGGGGTCAGCCAGACGTGCACATTACTGCCGATCGCCACGATCACGCCGTTCTGAATATCGTAACCGTTCGGATCGCCGCTGCCGCCGTTAATGTGGATGATCTTGTCATCTGACGTCTCGGTCGTTTTACTGCCTGGCGTGACGGTAACGGTCAGTTTGATGTCGGAATCGGCATCTGCATCTGCGTCGGCATCGGCATCAGCGTCAGCGTCTGCGTCTGCATCAGCATCCGCATCCGCATCTGCATCGGCGTCCGTATCTGCATCCGCATCCGCATCAGCGTCAGAATCCGCATCAGCGTCAGCGTCAGAATCGGAATCTGCATCCGCATCGGCGTCGGCGTCGGCGTCCGCATCGGCATCGGCATCGGCATCGGCATCGGCATCGGCGTCAGAGTCTGCATCGGCATCCGCGTCAGAATCAGCATCGGCATCGGCATCTGCGTCGGCGTCGGCATCTGCGTCGGCGTCAGAATCGGCATCGGCATCGGCATCGGCGTCAGAATCGGCATCGGCATCGGCATCAGCGTCTGCATCCGCATCGGCATCCGCGTCAGAGTCTGCGTCCGCATCGGCATCGGCATCGGCATCTGCGTCGGCGTCAGAATCGGCATCGGCATCGGCATCAGCGTCTGCATCCGCGTCAGCATCTGCATCCGCGTCAGAGTCTGCGTCCGCATCGGCGTCAGAATCCGCATCTGCATCCGCATCAGCGTCAGAATCCGCATCAGCGTCAGCGTCAGAATCGGAATCTGCATCGGCATCGGCATCGGCATCGGCGTCGGCGTCGGCGTCAGAGTCTGCATCGGCATCCGCGTCAGAATCAGCATCGGCATCGGCATCTGCGTCGGCGTCGGCATCTGCGTCGGCGTCAGAATCGGCATCGGCATCGGCATCGGCATCGGCATCGGCATCGGCATCAGCGTCTGCATCCGCGTCAGCGTCTGCATCCGCGTCAGAGTCTGCGTCCGCATCGGCGTCAGAATCCGCATCTGCATCCGCATCTGCATCTGCATCTGCATCTGCGTCTGCGTCCGCATCGGCATCTGCGTCCGCATCCGCATCCGCATCCGCATCAGCATCAGCATCAGCGTCAGCGTCAGCGTCCGAATCTGCATCGGCGTCGGCGTCAGAATCAGCATCGGCATCAGCGTCGGCATCCGCATCCGCGTCAGCGTCAGAATCGGAATCTGCATCCGCATCGGCGTCGGCGTCCGCATCAGAATCCGCATCTGCGTCAGCATCCGCATCCGCGTCAGCATCTGCATCCGCGTCTGAATCTGCATCAGCGTCCGCATCGGCATCCGCATCGGCATCGGCATCCGCGTCAGAATCCGCATCAGCATCAGCATCCGCGTCGGCGTCGGCGTCGGCGTCGGCGTCAGAGTCTGCATCCGCATCCGCATCGGCATCAGCGTCAGAATCTGCATCGGCGTCGGCGTCCGCATCCGCATCCGCATCCGCATCAGCATCAGCATCGGCGTCGGCGTCGGCGTCAGAATCAGCATCGGCATCAGCGTCGGCATCCGCATCCGCGTCAGCGTCAGAATCGGAATCTGCATCCGCATCGGCGTCGGCGTCCGCATCAGAATCCGCATCTGCGTCAGCATCCGCATCTGCGTCAGCATCCGCATCCGCATCAGCGTCAGCGTCAGCATCAGCGTCTGCATCTGCATCCGCGTCAGAGTCCGCATCAGCATCAGCGTCTGCATCTGCATCTGCATCGGCATCGGCATCGGCATCGGCATCGGCATCAGCATCCGCGTCGGCGTCAGAATCTGCATCTGCATCCGCATCGGCATCCGCGTCGGCATCTGCATCTGCATCAGCGTCCGCATCTGCATCAGCGTCAGCGTCCGCGTCGGCATCAGCGTCCGCATCGGCGTCAGCGTCAGAATCTGCATCGGCGTCCGCATCCGCATCCGCATCCGCATCTGCATCTGCATCTGCATCGGCATCAGCGTCAGAGTCTGCATCCGCATCTGCATCGGCGTCGGAATCAGCATCGGCATCCGCGTCGGCGTCGGCGTCAGAATCTGCATCGGCGTCGGCATCAGCATCGGCGTCCGCATCGGCATCAGCGTCTGCATCCGAATCGGCATCGGCGTCCGCATCCGCATCGGCGTCGGCGTCCGCATCCGCATCGGCGTCGGCGTCCGCATCCGCATCGGCGTCGGCGTCCGCATCGGCATCGGAATCGGCATCGGCATCGGCATCGGCATCGGCATCAGAATCAGAATCAGAATCAGAATCCGCATCGGCATCGGCATCCGCGTCGGCATCAGCGTCTGCATCGGCATCGGCATCCGAATCCGCGTCGGCGTCCGCATCGGCGTCCGCATCGGCATCGGAATCGGCATCGGCATCAGAATCAGAATCCGCATCGGCATCGGCATCCGCGTCGGCATCAGCGTCTGCGTCTGCATCGGCGTCTGCATCGGCGTCGGCATCAGCATCGGCGTCCGCATCGGCATCAGCGTCTGCATCCGAATCGGCATCGGCGTCCGCATCCGCATCGGCGTCGGCGTCCGCATCCGCATCGGCGTCGGCGTCCGCATCCGCATCGGCGTCGGCGTCCGCATCGGCATCGGAATCGGCATCGGCATCGGCATCGGCATCAGAATCAGAATCAGAATCCGCATCGGCATCGGCATCCGCGTCGGCATCAGCGTCTGCATCGGCATCGGCATCCGAATCCGCGTCGGCGTCCGCATCGGCATCCGAATCCGAATCCGAATCCGAATCCGCATCGGCGTCAGCGTCAGCGTCAGCGTCAGCGTCGGCATCGGCATCCGCATCGGCATCGGCATCAGCATCAGCATCAGCATCAGAATCGGAATCTGCATCCGCATCGGCGTCCGCATCAGAATCCGCATCAGCATCAGCATCGGCGTCGGCATCGGCATCAGCGTCAGCGTCCGCATCGGCATCCGCGTCGGCATCAGCATCGGCATCTGCGTCGGCATCCGCGTCAGCATCAGAATCGGAATCTGCATCCGCATCGGCGTCAGCGTCAGAATCTGCATCGGCGTCGGAATCAGCATCAGCATCTGCATCCGCGTCGGCATCAGCATCGGCATCGGCATCGGCATCTGCGTCTGCGTCCGCATCCGCATCCGCGTCAGCGTCAGAATCGGAATCTGCATCCGCATCCGCGTCAGCGTCCGCATCGGCATCCGCGTCAGCGTCGGCATCCGCATCGGCATCAGCATCAGCATCAGAATCGGAATCTGCATCCGCATCGGCGTCGGCGTCCGCATCAGAATCCGCATCAGCATCGGCGTCGGCATCAGCGTCAGCGTCCGCATCGGCATCCGCGTCGGCATCAGCATCGGCATCTGCGTCGGCATCTGCGTCGGCATCTGCGTCGGCATCAGCATCAGAATCGGAATCTGCATCCGCATCGGCGTCAGCGTCAGAATCTGCATCGGCGTCTGCATCAGCATCGGCGTCCACATCGGCATCCGCATCCGCATCGGCGTCGGAATCTGCATCAGCATCAGCGTCAGCGTCAGCGTCAGCGTCAGAATCGGCATCTGCATCCGCATCGGCGTCGGCGTCAGCGTCAGAATCGGCATCTGCATCCGCATCGGCGTCGGCATCAGCGTCAGAATCGGCATCTGCGTCTGCATCGGCATCTGCGTCTGCATCGGCATCTGCATCGGCGTCCGCGTCGGCATCCGCATCCGCATCCGCGTCGGCATCAGCGTCCGCATCCGCATCCGCATCAGCGTCCGCATCCGCATCCGCATCGGCGTCCGCATCTGCATCAGCATCGGCATCCGCGTCAGAATCCGCGTCGGCGTCAGCGTCAGAATCCGCATCGGCGTCGGCGTCTGCATCGGAATCGGCATCGGCATCGGCATCGGCATCGGCATCGGCATCAGCGTCCGCATCAGCATCAGCATCAGCATCGGCGTCGGCATCAGCGTCCGCATCAGCATCAGCATCGGCGTCGGCATCGGCATCAGCGTCCGCATCGGCATCAGCATCAGCATCAGCATCAGCATCGGCGTCGGCATCAGCGTCCGCATCAGCATCAGCATCGGCGTCAGCGTCGGCATCAGCGTCTGCGTCTGCGTCTGCGTCGGCATCAGCGTCTGCATCCGCATCGGCGTCAGAATCAGCATCTGCATCCGCATCTGCATCGGCATCGGCATCAGCATCCGCATCGGCATCGGCATCCGCGTCTGCATCCGAATCGGCGTCAGAATCCGCATCGGCATCTGCATCAGCGTCCGCATCCGCGTCGGCATCAGCGTCCGCATCGGCGTCAGCGTCAGAATCTGCATCGGCGTCCGCGTCCGCATCCGCATCCGCATCCGCATCTGCATCTGCATCGGCATCAGCGTCAGAGTCTGCATCCGCATCCGCATCTGCATCTGCATCGGCATCAGCGTCAGAGTCTGCATCCGCATCTGCATCGGCGTCGGAATCAGCATCGGCATCGGCATCGGCATCGGCGTCAGCATCCGCGTCTGCATCTGCGTCTGCATCTGCGTCGGCATCGGCATCCGCGTCGGCGTCGGCGTCAGAATCTGCATCCGCATCGGCATCCGCGTCGGCATCCGCGTCGGCATCTGCATCAGCGTCCGCATCGGCATCGGCATCGGCATCAGAATCCGCGTCGGAATCGGCGTCTGCATCAGCATCGGCGTCCGCATCGGCATCTGCATCAGCGTCCGCATCCGCGTCGGCATCAGCATCGGCGTCGGAATCTGCATCGGCGTCGGCGTCAGCGTCAGCGTCAGAATCTGCATCAGCATCCGCATCGGCATCGGCATCGGCATCCGCATCGGCATCCGAATCCGCATCGGCATCCGAATCCGCATCGGCGTCCGCGTCCGCATCGGCGTCCGCATCCGCATCAGCGTCAGAATCTGCATCCGCATCAGCGTCAGAATCGGCATCTGCGTCGGCATCGGCGTCAGCGTCAGAATCTGCATCGGCGTCGGAATCAGCATCAGCATCTGCATCTGCATCCGCGTCAGCATCTGCATCCGCGTCGGCATCTGCGTCTGCGTCGGCATCGGCATCGGCATCCGCGTCGGCGTCGGCGTCAGCATCTGCATCCGCGTCGGCATCTGCATCAGCGTCCGCATCGGCATCGGCATCCGCGTCCGCATCGGCATCGGCGTCCGCATCAGAATCCGCATCTGCGTCAGCATCCGCATCGGCATCCGCGTCTGAATCTGCATCAGCGTCAGCATCTGCATCCGCGTCGGCATCAGCATCGGCATCTGCATCCGCGTCGGCATCGGCATCGGCATCGGCATCGGCGTCAGAGTCTGCATCGGCATCCGCGTCAGAATCGGCATCGGCATCTGCGTCGGCGTCGGCATCGGCATCCGCGTCGGCATCAGCGTCTGCGTCTGCATCTGCATCCGAATCCGAATCCGAATCGTCAGTATCGAGCAGCGTTAATTCTTCCGGGGGCTCATCATCAGGAAAATCAAGGCCGATCGTCGGGTAACCTGCATTAGGGTCGACAATCTCAGCGGTTAAATCGAGCACGACGTGGGTATGCGACCCTCCGCCGCTGCCGCCTGGCTCACCCCCAGAATCACCGGGCTGAGGACCTGCGGCCGGCGCCTCCAGGGTTTGCGTCGGGTCCTGCCCGTCGGCAATGGCCTGCTGAATAGCTGCAACGTCCTGCTGCTGGGCCGCTGTGGCATCGGTGGCCACATGCCCTGCGCTGTCCCAGTGGCTGTCACGGCCCAGATCTAACTGTTTGCCGTTCGCCAGCGATAAGGTAATCGCACCAGTTGCTCCCGTCTGGACTTGTTCCCCGTCGAGGACCCTGTCACCTTCCGTCAGCAACCGCGTGCTGCCATCAGGACTGACTGCGAATACCTGCCCTATTACTGCTTTGACGATCCCGGATACGCCGCTCATATATTTATCCCTCAATCCTTTTCACGCCCAATTCATCCATTGCTCAGGCTTAGAATGCTAAAAGAGAATTAAATCTGTATTAGTAATTTGCTGTGCAACTCTGACTACGATACGCCTTTCAGCAACAAATTTATTGATGCAGGCCCGAGTCAGGGCCTTATATTAATAGATGACATGAATGAATAGAAATTTTAAAAGGTATGCCTATCAAAACAGGGAGCCAGGCCATCGCCCCCTGGTCATTGTTGATTAATCCCTTCACGTAACGATAGGGATTAAATAAGCCCTTCATCATCCTCTGCGATTAACCCTTCCAGACCACTCAGCGAGCGGCGCGCCTGCGCACGGCTGGTGAGTTTCGCCTGCGCAGCTGGCGGCAGATCGGTAATGGTGATCACGCCTTTGCTCATCAGCACCTCGATCAAGTCTTCAAGCACGCGCACCATTTCAAGGTCGCTCTGCCGCAGTTGATACAGCGTGGCTTCGCGGATCTCTCGCTGACGCATCCACTCGTCAATCTCGGGTGTGCACAGGTCATGCTGTTCCGTCATCGTGGAAAAAGGGGTCAGCTCCACCCGAATAATTCGTCTTTCCGTATCGCGTTCTACGTAATACATTTTCAGCCTCCGTTCAGCCTGTGAGGTTAATTTCCGCCCAGCGTACTGGCGTCAGCGAAATAGCGACCCATCGCGCCATGAAGGCCAATTTTTTCCAGAATCGTCAGTTCACCAGCTGTTTCCACACGTTCGGCAATAAGCGGCAGGTTAATCTGGCGTGTCGCCCAGTAAATTGCCTCAATAAACAGTTTTTTATCGTCCTCGCTGTCGGTAATGACTCCAACTTATTGATAGTGTTTTATGTTCAGATAATGCCCGATGACTTTGTCATGCAGCTCCACCGATTTTGAGAACGACAGCGACTTCCGTCCCAGCCGTGCCAGGTGCTGCCTCAGATTCAGGTTATGCCGCTCAATTCGCTGCGTATATCGCTTGCTGATTACGTGCAGCTTTCCCTTCAGGCGGGATTCATACAGCGGCCAGCCATCCGTCATCCATATCACCACGTCAAAGGGTGACAGCAGGCTCATAAGACGCCCCAGCGTCGCCATAGTGCGTTCACCGAATACGTGCGCAACAACCGTCTTCCGGAGCCTGTCATACGCGTAAAACAGCCAGCGCTGGCGCGATTTAGCCCCGACGTATCCCCACTGTTCGTCCATTTCCGCGCAGACGATGACGTCACTGCCCGGCTGTATGCGCGAGGTTACCGACTGCGGCCTGAGTTTTTTAAATGGCGGAAAATCGTGTTGAGGCCAACGCCCATAATGCGGGCGGTTGCCCGGCATCCAACGCCATTCATGGCCATATCAATGATTTTCTGGTGCGTACCGGGTTGAGAAGCGGTGTAAGTGAACTGCAGTTGCCATGTTTTACGGCAGTGAGAGCAGAGATAGCGCTGATGTCCGGCGGTGCTTTTGCCGTTACGCACCACCCCGTCAGTAGCTGAACAGGAGGGACAGCTGATAGAAACAGAAGCCACTGGAGCACCTCAAAAACACCATCATACACTAAATCAGTAAGTTGGCAGCATCACCCTCGCTGTCTATATCGCGAATATAACTGCCATCAACTTTAATCCAGGCCAGACCCCACTGCGGTAAATTGCCGATAAGGTGGAAACGACCACCAAAATGCTGGATCCCCAAACGACAACCCAATGCCTTCAGACGACTGACCAGCACGTTTACGCGCTCAACATCGGGAAGCTCATTTTCATCCAGCTCAAGAGTCAGCCATGTTGCCAGCTGCGGTGCACCTTTCAGCGGTTGCAGCAGAGCGTTCAGGCTCTGGTCGTCTCCGACGCTGGCGCCGCTGATACTGAGCGCCAGCGGGCGCGGCGATTTTGCCAGCTCTTGCAGGGTCTGTTGCAGCATCACGATGTCCATGCGACGGCTGAGATCGAGACGGTGGATCCACGGCATAAAGCGCCCCGCCGGCACCAGCTCACCCTCACGGGTTTTAATGCGGGCAAGGATCTTATGGTGCAGCACCACATGCGCGTTGTTGCACTCATACACCGGCTGCGAGAACAGCTCAAAGGTGCCATTGGTCAGCACGGTATCCAGGCGAGTGTACCAGCTGTGATGATCCTCTTCGCGCTCTCCGGTCGGTACGGTATCGGAGCTGGCAAAGAAGCGCATCTCGGTTTCCGCTCTCGCCAGCGCCTGGTCCGCCTGCGCCAGCACCGCCTGGGGGGTATCGCCCACGTTAAAAGGAACCAGCGCGAAGTGGGCGACCGGCGTCACGTCGCTCATGCCCGTCTCAGACAGCGCCTTCAGCTGGGTGCTGAGGGTGTTGCTCAGGTTATCGAGATCCTGCCCGAGGATCTGCGGGGCGATAATGGCGAACTCCCCGCCGCGCACGCGGGCAACAAAGCCTTCGTTGTGAAAATAGTTGCGCTGCAGGCCGGTCAGAATATCCGCCACCGCCACCAGCAGCCGATCGGATTTCGCCCCGCCCAGACGCTGGTTGAGGCCCATCAAATCCTGGACCCGCAGCAGCAGGATGTGCCCGCCGGCGTTCTCTTCATCGCTCAGGCGCGACTGTAGCTGCATATCAAACGCGCGGCGGTTGCTCAGCCCGGTCAGGCTGTCATGATAGGCCTCCTGACGCAGGGACTCGGTGCGCCGGGCCTGTTCGCTGAATAACGCTTTAAGCTGGGTCACCATCATGTTGGTGGCCTCAACGACCCGGCGCAGCTCCGGGGTCTTCGGCAGGGCCGGCACATTGAGGAACTCGCGGCGGCAGATGGCCATCGCCTGGTCGACAATATAGTTAAGCGGGCGCAGCCTGCGGCGTAATAGCAGGGTGGCGGCGAGCAGGAACAGCAGGCTACAGCCGGTCAGCCACAAAAAGCTGGCGACAATACCGTTCCACAGGCGCGCCAGGGCAAACATCGGATGGCTGACCACTTCGACCCGGGCGACCTGGGTCCAGCCGCGCATCACGATGGCATCGCCTTCGCCAGGGCTAAGGTGCACCAGCCGCACGAACCACTGCGGGACGCGGGTATCCTGGGGCACATCGCTGCGCTCGATGATCGGTTTATTGGTCTTAATGTCGATCACGCGAATGCGATAGAAATAGCCGCTGTCGAAGATGGAGTTCACCATCAGCTCGGTCATGGTCGGGTCGTCGATATGGGTGGTCAGCGACAGCCCCAGCGCCGTCGCCGCATCCTGCGCGTGGGCGCTGAGCTGGTTGCGGTACTGCTCCCGTGAGCTTTCCAGGGTCACCACGAAGTTCCCGCAGAAAATGACGAATGTAAATAAACAGATGCCAATCAGTAGCTGTTTATAAAGAGACATGGCCCTATCCTATTCATTAATTACAAATCCTTCTGCACGCATTCGGGTGAGAAGATCCTGCCAGCGGGAGAGCCTTTTGCTGTCGCCCACGCGTTTGTTGCCGCCGGACTGCGGCAGCCAGAGCCCTTCGCCGTTAAACGCGTACACCGGAAGCAGGTCAGTACGCTGGGTGGCCGGCAGGATGGCGGTTTTAAGATTATCCAGAACCAGCGGGATCGCCGTGGGGGTGGAATACCATGTCACCACCATATGCGCCTGATTCAGTTCGAGTGCTTTTACATAGGTAATACGTAACTGGTTCGCAGGAACGCCCATTTCGCGCAGGGTAAAATATTTCGCCAGCGCAAAATCCTCGCAGTCCCCCGCCCCTTTACGGAGAAATTCAATCGGCGTTGCCCAGTAATCCTGCTGCTTCCAGACGACGATATCATCCCGGAAGGCCATTCTGGCGTTAAAAAACTGATTAACCTGCTTTAACTTGTCCTGGATCGTGCCCTGCGCTGGGTTGTTAAGCAAGGCCGCCCACTCATCGATCCGCTGCCGCGCGGCGGGGGTGGCCGGGCCATACAGCCGCTCGGTGCGGGTGCTGATGGCACTGAAATCCCACCCGGCGCCGAGCCCGGGGGAGATAACCAGCAATGCCACCAGCCAGAGCGACAACCAACGTCGACACTGCACTGAGATGAAGGAACGCAGAGGTCGCATGGGAGCGGCTTACTGCTCGCCTGACCGGGCGCGCCAGCGTTGACGATACGCGACATAGCCAGACAGGTAGTGCTCAACATCGTCGATCCGCACCCGGTAGCTATGGTGGCGAATAAAAAAACTGCCGACGATACGTGGCGGGTTTTTAAAGAACATCGCCAGCTCCGGCCAGAAAAAGCCATTAGCCAGGTAGCGGGCGCGGGTCTCCAGCGCCTGATTAAATACCGCCATGTCGAAGCCCGCCAGCAGGTGTTTATGCGGCGAGGTTTCAAGCCGCGCGATCATCCGTGATGCGGCCATCATCAGCTCCAGCAGCGTGGGATAGGTGGTAACCCGGTTCTGGACAAAATCGAGGTGGTCGCGCACGTTATCCAGCCCAAACTGGTAATAACGCTCCAGCGGCCGGTACAGCGTCAGCTCGTTCACGCAGTAGCTGAGCCAGTGATCGTGGGCCTGCCAGTGCTTCTGTTCGATAAAGTGATCCATTGCCCGCTCGACCATTGCCAGCCAGCGCGGCGCCATTGTCAGCCCGTAGAGACGCATCAGCGCGAAAGCCGCTTCACCGTCGTAATAGATAATGCGGTGCGCCGCCTTCAGGGAGAGATCCCGGCCGTTCAGCACATGCACAAACCCACCCGTCTGGGGATCCTGCATAAAGCCAATCCCGTTCGCCAGCCGCGCCATCTGCTCCATATAACGGAGATCGCCGGTCAGCTCGCTGTATTTCGCCATCGCCAGGATGCATACCGCGTTGCCGCCCAGCTTGATCTCATCCCCGGTATCCACCAGGAAATCGGCTTCGCTGCCATCCGGCAGGGTATAAGTGCGAATAAAGCTGGTGCAGAGATCGGCCAGCGCACGCTCGATGGCCGCGAACTGCGCAGGCTGTCGCGTCACCTCCCAGCCTTCGAGCAGCGCATAGGTTGAGCTGGCGTGGCGCAGGGCGTTATAGGTCGGAATGGCGCGATCGAAGCAGGGGAACCAGCCGTACTGGTAGCGCCCGGAAGGGGTAATCTGGCGCGCCAGATAATCAGTGGCCGAGGCGATCATCGGATCCAGCGCCGTCGCCTGCCAGTCGGGTAGCTGGCGGTAACCGCTGTTACGCCCGATCGACTCGACAGGCAACAGCTGCTCGCCATCGCAGAAAAAGGCCCGGGTGGTGAAACGCCAGAGCGCCTGGTCAGGCTGTTCGGGCCAGCTCAGCACCGCCCCGAAGCGACGACGAGTAAAATGGGCCAGGTTGTTGGCATTCGGCGTGGCGACGCCGTGATCGCCGTGATAGAGAAGCGCGTTGGCGGCAATTTCCTGTTCCAGCATGGCATAGCGAAACGCCGGATCGAAGCTCAGGCCATAGCGAAAATAGTTACGTTTTGTTTTGGCTAACTGGGCTTGCAGCGTGTCCCAGCGCAGCGCTTTCACTTTATCGACGAGGTCAACCCGCAGCCAGCGGACGTCAGCTCCGCTCTGCTGTTGCCACTGTTGTAGCGCCCCGGCGCCCTGCTGCCAGGCCTGATCAAAGGTATCGCCATGACCCTGCACAATGTGCGCACGGTTTTGACTGTCGGAAGCACTAAAAAAGATCGCCCAGGAGGGGCAAACGGGCGGTTTAGGCGCAACGTCCAGCAATTCCATCGCCGGGCGGGTCTGCGCAAGTAAGTCACTGAGCGGCATGTTAACTCCTGATAACGCCAGAGGAATCCTGTCAGAAAAATCCTAACCGATGATAACATTATGTGTAATGCGTTGTGTATTCTGTATGTCTATTGTTTCTGCCGGGGAGGTATTGTGAGTCGATGTTCCAGGGTAGGGTTTCTGCTGCTGATAAGCGCTTTCGCTCACGCTGAAGAGCCGCTGCTGTGGAACCAACCGGCCAGCCGACAACACTGCCCCTCCAGCAACGACGCCGCCTGGGTGCAGTACCCGAGCGGCGAGGCCTGCATGCGCTATTTCAGCGCCGGAAATCTGCGTGACGCCCCGCTGGCGCTGGTGGTGTTGAAAGGCGACCGGGTCTCACAGATAAAGCGTTCACCCGACGCCATCCCCGGCAACACTGCCGGTGCCCAGCGCCGACTGGCCCGCACCATGCTGCGCCAGACCGGGCTGCCGACGATTGTTATCGCCCGCCCCGGCACCTACGGCTCCAGCGGCAACCACTACCGTCGTCGTCAGTTGGAAGAGTTTCAGGCGATCGCGGCCGCCCTTGACGCCATCAAAGCCCGCTACGGTATTCAGCGTTTTATCCTCAGCGGTCACAGCGGCGGCTCAACCGCCGCCTCGGCGCTGCTGACCACCGGCCGTCGCGATATCGACTGCGCGGTACTTTCCTCCGGCGCCTGGGGATTGCTGGAGCGGGCGCAGCGTTTACGTCTGCGCCAGGGCAAAGCTCTGACACTGGCACTGGACACCACCGGGCTCCCGCACCCATGGGATCCGCTCGATCATCTTGACGGGATCGCCGCCGATCCTCTGCGGCTGATTATGGTGATCGGCAGCCCACAGGACCGCAATACGCCGTTCGATCTGCAGGCGCGCTTTGCCGCTGCGCTGCGGGAACATGGCCACCGGGTGGAACTGCTGGAACGCCCCGCCGCCCCGCCGATGTACCACAATCTGCTGGGTAATGCCGCGGTCAACGCCATTCGTCTTTGTCCGCAGCGCGGACATATCCCAAAATCCTGAGGATACAACCCTGCGCCCCCGCCCGTGGTAGTGATAAACGCAGGCTGACCATGAACTTTGGTCTCATCACCCAGGCTGATGGTCCTGAAATGAATAATAAAAAATCATGAGGAATAAATGTTGGCGTTGGATACATACTGACCATGTCGCCGCCTCACCGAAGCGGCGCAAATGGCGAATTTTCAGGCGATACAACTGCCTGATTTAAAATTCCCGATTACAGTTAAGGAGACATCCCTCCGCTGTGAACAGGGTCAGGACAAACTGATGAGCGTGCCACTGCAAAAAATACCCCGCTGCGGGCTGATGCTGTTAGCGCTACTCCTGGGCGTAAGCGGGTGCTCTTCCCATGAAAATGCCTCCAGCCGGGAACGGCCGGTACAAAAATACTATCGCCCTGGGTACGTTCATCCCCCGGTGATGCCCGTGCAGCGCGTGCAGGAATCGTTCAGCGAAATGCCAGAGGACGAGCCGCCACCCGTGAAAGTGAAAAAACGGCCGCAGATCAAAGCCGCAGACCAACCACAGCCCAGGGCAATGCCGGTGCTGGACAATTCGTTGCCCGAGCAGATCTGGCAACCGGCGATAACCCGTCAGACGAGTCTGGAGCTGAAATCATGACGGAACGCGTCATCGGTGAACTGAGCAGCCGCCCTGAGATCAAGCGCCCGACGCTGCCTCTCTGGCAGAACGTCCTGGTAATTATCCTCACCCTCACCTATCTCATCTGTGAGCTGGCATTCAACTCGCGCCTGCTGGATCTTGTGGGAAGTCTCTCCACGCCCGATGAAATCCACAGTATGGAACGCTACGGCCGGGCGTTAACCGCCATCGCCGCGTCCCTGCTGGTACTGCAGCTGGTGCTGGGCGGAAACGCCTGGCTGAAAAAACGTGGCATCGATTTTCCTGCGCTGTATGTGGCAAGCATGGTGTTTTCGCTCTGCCTGCTGGCCGGCGTGGTGACCTGGCAGACGGTGGAACGGGTGATTGAGCATCAGGTTGCGCAAAGCACCGGCGAATTTCGGCATAAGGCGCTGCTGGCGCAGCTCTACCAGCAATCCTTAATCGACGGGCATCAGACGCTGGAGGGGATCCCGCTGGATCCCGACGGCGGGCAGCGGCAGACCTGGACCAGCCCGTCGGGGAAAGCGTTTTTAGCTATGCTGCCGCTTCTGATGAGCTCGGTCAGCCGCTATCACGAGCTGCTCGAAAACGAGGCGGCGCAGAACCTGCGTGACAGCATCAGCGTCCAGGAGGGGGGGCTCCTCGGCTATTACAAAGCCTGGCTGGCGGCGCGCGCGGAAATTTACAGGGACTATCTCGACTACTACGATGTTTCACAGAAAGAGGTGCGTTATCAGGGGGAGATAATCCCTGCCCGGCTCGACTGGGAGGCGTTTTTCATGCTGGAGGTGGTGCAGAAAACGCTGCGTGACAAGCTGTCCCTCCCCCGCCAGAGCAGGATCCTTTCTGAGTACCCCAAAGACGACGCCCTGAAACTGTTTGCGCTTGAACTACAGGCACCCCATCTTGATTACGCTGTGCAACAGCAGATCCCGCGCCTGCAGGCCGGGCTGGCAAGCTACGGCGCGGGCGGCGCGAATGAAAAGCAGGGAGAGGATGCGGCGCGGGCGGTGATTGTCCCGCCGATTGCGTTAATGTTCTCGCTGCTCGGTGCCCTCACCCATCTGGCAAAACTGCTCTACCTGCTGCTGCTCCCCCTGAGCGCGGCCCTGCTCTATATCACCTCCTGGCGACCGGTTCGCCTGCTTAATCGCCATCCGCTGACCTTCCCGGTGTTGCTGATTTGCCTGCTGCCGGGCGTGTTTAGCATGATGAATAACAGCATCACGGCCTCTCCGGCTTATCACGCCTTACGTCATGGTTTGCAGGGGGCGGAGGTGGCGATCACCGACGAACCCTCGAGGCTGGGCGGCGGGACACTGTTACGGGTTATTCATGTGGTCAGCATCGGGCAAAGTTACAGCTATCCGTTGAATCACGCCCTGCGCCAGAACCTGCTGATGGGCTTTGATTTTGGCTATGAAACACATGAAAACTAATGTCTTTTTTGGGACAATGAATCGGCCCGTTTTCGACGCCTTTTACTGCTGTTTTTTGAGCACAAAGTAGTGATAGCAGTTAAGATATATTCAGTGCTACATTACGCCGCCCAACGGCAACTCGCATTATCAGACCAGTCGACCTGTACGGTAACAGCCCGGAACCGTTAGTATTAATACGGGTCATAAAAGCAGTACGGCGTATCGCCCGTCTGGCGCTACCTCCACACTCTTCATAAAGGTTGTCTTATCTTGTCTCAATGCAAATTCACACTCACCCTTCTGCATCCCCGTTACTGGTTTACGTGGTTTGGTCTGGGTGTTCTGTGGCTGCTCGTACAACTTCCCTACCCGGTGCTGCTCTGGTTGGGTGCCACCCTCGGTAGTCTCTCGCGTCGTTTTCTGAAACGTCGGGAATCCATTGGCCGCAGAAACCTCGAGCTCTGTTTTCCGGCCTTATCGCCCGAAGAGCGCGAACATCTGATTACTGAAAACTTTAAATCCATCGGCATGGCGTTACTGGAAACGGGGATGGCCTGGTTCTGGCCGGACAAACGGGTACGCAAGTGGTTCGATGTCGAAGGTCTGGAAAATTTACAGCGTGCGCAGGCCAAAAACCGTGGAGTGATGGTGATCGGCGTGCACTTTATGTCGTTGGAACTGGGCGGTCGCGTGATGGGGCTGTGCCAGCCCATGATGGCCACCTATCGGCCGCACAACAGCGCGCTGATGGAGTGGGTACAGACCCGCGGTCGTATGCGTTCTAATAAGGCGATGATCAGCCGTAATAATTTACGCGGACTGGTCAGTGCCCTGAAAAAAGGGGAAGCGGTATGGTTTGCCCCGGACCAGGATTATGGCCGCAATGGCAGCAGCTTCGCCCCGTTCTTTGCGGTGAAAGATGTTGCGACGACTAACGGAACCTTCGTGATTTCACGCCTGTCCAAAGCCACGATGCTGACCGTCACAATGGTGAGAAAAACGGATAATAGCGGTTATCGCCTGTTTATCATGCCGGAACTGGAAAACTATCCGCAGGAAGAGGTTGCTGCCGCAGCCTGGATCAACAAGGTGATCGAGAAAGAGATCATGCGTGCGCCAGAACAGTATCTGTGGGTGCATCGCCGCTTCAAAACTCGTCCCGAGGGCGAGGCGTCCCTCTATCGTTAAGCCTCTGCCGAAGGTTAGTTTCGCCTTGAGACTAACCTTTTCAATCACCTGTAATCACCCCGCTTTATCGTTAGCACGCTATGTTGCTCAAGCGCGATTTATTACCCCACGAAATTAAACTGTCGCCGTTCCACGACACTCGTAAGTCGCGGAAATTATTTAAAAAAATGCCTCTTGTCACCCCTGAAATTTAGGCGTACATTAGCGCCGTCTGGCAGCGGGAAGCGCAGAATTCTGAGCTGGAGTTGACGCCATAACGGGGATAATTCTCATTTCCGTCCTGGCCTGACTTCACCTCTCTATACTCAGTTGGACTCTGTATTTAATGCGTATCACGATATACGCGGAGCGATGAACGTGAAATATTTCTTTATGGGTTTTTCGGTTATTGTGTTCGCCTGGGTCGGCACTTTTGCCCTGATGATGAACTGAGCGAAGAAAATGCAGTGAAAAAAACAGGAGCCACTGGCTCCTGTTTTTTTTGGCGCTTACTGACCGGCCTGCTCTGGCGAGGTTTTTGTCGCCTGGGGCAACAGCCCGTCGGCACGGAACATGCTCTTGATCCCCCTCACCGCCTGTCGAATACGGTCGCTATTCTCAATCAGCGCGAAACGCACGTGCGTATCGCCGTACTCGCCAAAGCCCACGCCCGGTGAGACGCAGACCTTCGCGTCCTGCAGCAGTTTCTTGGCGAACTCCAGCGAGCCCATTCCGGCGTAGGCGTCCGGGATTTTTGCCCAGACGTACATCGAGGCTTTCGGCATCTCGACCATCCAGCCCGCCTCATGCAGCCCTTTAACCAGCACATCGCGACGGCGTTTGTACTGGGCGGCGATATCTTTCACGCACTGCTGATCCCCTTCCAGGGCAGCAATGGCCGCCACCTGCAGCGGGGTAAAGGTGCCGTAGTCGTGATAGCTTTTAATGCGCGCCAGAGCGTTCACCAGCGTTTTGTTGCCGACCATAAAGCCGATACGCCAGCCCGCCATGTTGTAGCTTTTCGACAGGGTGAAGAACTCCACCGCCACGTCGCGTGCGCCGGGAACCTGCATAATCGACGGGGCTTTCCAGCCGTCATAGACGATATCGGCGTAGGCCAGGTCATGCACCACCAGCACATCGTAACGCTTCGCCAGGGCCACTACCTTTTCAAAGAAATCGAGTTCGACACACTGGGCGGTCGGGTTGGAGGGGAAACCGAGGATCATCATCTTCGGCTTCGGATAGCTTTCGCGGATAGCGCGTTCCAGCTCGTTGAAAAAGTCGACACCTTCCACCAGCGGCACGGAGCGTACCTGCGCGCCGGCGATGACCGCGCCGTAAATGTGGATCGGGTAGCTGGGGTTCGGTACCAGCACCGTGTCGCCATGATCCAGCGTCGCCAGCATCAGGTGCGCCAGCCCCTCTTTCGAGCCGATGGTAACGATGGCTTCGCTCTCGGGATCGATATCAACCTGATAGCGGTCCTGATACCAGCGCGAGATGGCACGGCGTAAACGCGGGATCCCTTTGGAGGTGGAGTAGCCATGCGTATCCGGGCGCTGGGCGACCGTGCAGAGTTTTTCCACGATATGCGGCGGCGTGGCGCCGTCCGGGTTGCCCATACTGAAATCAATAATGTCTTCGCCGCGCCGACGCGCAGCCATTTTCAGTTCAGCGGTAATATTAAACACATACGGGGGGAGACGATCGATACGCGAAAAACGGCGTTCAGGACTGGAATCAGCCATACCTACCTCAGATAACGTTAGCGCCCGGACCGTCCGAGCGACGTCGCCACGATGTGTGGCGTGCTTAGAAAATAACCTGAAAAAAATCGACTTGTCGAGAGGCAAAAATAAAAAAAACGTAGCGCTAAAACGGGAACACTGCTGCAGCTAAAACAGGAAGTGATAATAAAAAGAGGCATCTCTGATGCCTTTTTCTTAACATTTTAATATCAATGGATTTACGACTTTTGGGTGGTTTTTCTCACAAGTACAACTTTCAGGTGAACCTCAGTTTATCCCCTTTGAACTGTATGGTTTATCCTCATTTCATAAATTCTACGGATGGCTGGTCATTGGGCGTCAGGTTTTTTATCATGGTTCTTTCCCGTTTTCCCAGGTTTACCCGTGCACGAAATATTCAATATGCTGCTGGCGGTCTTCGATCGCGCGGCATTAATGCTGATTTGCCTGTTCTTCCTGATCCGTATCCGCCTGTTCCGCGAGCTGCTGCATAAATCAGCCCACTCGCCGCGCGAGCTGCTGGCGGTCACCGTCATCTTTTCGATGTTTGCCCTGTTCAGCACCTGGTCCGGGGTGCCGGTGGAAGGCTCCCTGGTCAACGTGCGTATTATTGCCGTGATGTCAGGCGGGATCCTGTTTGGCCCCTGGGTGGGGATTATCACCGGCGTCATCGCCGGGCTTCACCGTTACCTGATCGATATCGGCGGCGTGACGGCTGTTCCCTGCCTTATCACCTGCGTCATCGCGGGCGCGATGTCGGGCTGGATCAACCGCAAATTCCCCAAAAAGCAGCACTGGCGGGCGGGCATTATCGGCGGGATGGTCTGTGAAACGATGACCATGATTCTGGTGGTGGCCTGGGCGCCGACCGCCGAACTGGGGCTGGATATTGTGTCGAAAATCGGCATCCCGATGATCCTCGGCACCGTCTGCATCGGCTTTATCGTGCTGCTGGTGCAGAGCGTGGAGGGTGAAAAAGAGGCCAGCGCCGCCCGGCAGGCCAAGCTGGCGCTGGATATTGCTAATAAAACCCTGCCGCTGTTTCGCGATATTAATGCCGAATCCCTGCGTCAGGTGTGCGACATCATCCGCAGCGATATTCACGCCGATGCGGTGGCTATTACCAATATTGACCGGGTGCTGGCCTACGTGGGCGTGGGCGAGCATAACTACCGGGATAATGACGATACCGTTAGCCCCACCACCCGCCAGGCCATCAGCGACGGCAAAATCATCATCAAGAATAACGATGAAGCCCACCGCACCCCGGAGATCCACTCCATGCTGGTGATCCCGCTGTGGGAGAAAGGGATCGTCACCGGCACGCTAAAAATTTACTACTGCCACGCGCACCAGATCACCTCATCCTTGCAGGAGATGGCGGTCGGGCTGTCGCAGATTATCTCCACCCAGTTGGAGGTGTCTCGTGCCGAGCAGCTGCGGGAGATGGCTAACAAGGCCGAGCTACGCGCCCTGCAGAGTAAAATTAACCCCCATTTCCTGTTCAACGCCCTGAACGCCATCTCCTCGTCGATCCGCCTGAATCCGGACACCGCCCGTCAGCTGATCTTTAATCTGTCGCGCTACCTGCGCTACAACATTGAGCTGAAGGATGATGAGCAGATCGACATCAAAAAAGAGCTCTACCAGATTAAGGATTACATCGCCATCGAGCAGGCGCGGTTTGGCGATAAGCTCACCGTCATCTACGACATCGATGAGGAAGTGAACTGTGTGATCCCGAGTTTGCTGATCCAGCCGCTGGTGGAGAACGCCATTGTCCACGGTATTCAGCCGCGTAAGGGTAAAGGCGTAGTGACAATAAGCGTGGCGGAGTGCGGTAACCGCGTGCGGGTGGCGGTACGCGACACCGGCCACGGTATCGATCCGAAAGTGATTGAGCGGGTGGAGTCGAACGAAATGCCCGGCAATAAAATTGGCCTGCTGAATGTTCACCACCGCGTGAAGCTGCTCTATGGTGAAGGGCTGCACATTCGCCGCCTTGAGCCGGGCACCGAGATCGCCTTTTATGTGCCTAATGAACGCTCCGCCGTTCATGCGCAGACGTTGTTATTGTCGTAGAGAGAGTGCCCATGAAAGTCATCATTGTGGAAGATGAAATACTCGCTCAACAGGAGCTGAGCTGGCTTATCAAAGAACATAGCCAGATGGAGATTGTCGGCACCTTTGAGGACGGGCTGGACGTGCTGAAATACCTTCAGCACAACAGGGTCGACGCCATTTTTCTGGATATCAATATTCCGTCGCTGGACGGCGTGCTGCTGGCGCAAAACATCAGCCAGTTTGCCAGTAAGCCTTTTATCGTCTTTGTTACCGCATGGAAAGAGCATGCGGTGGAGGCGTTCGAGCTGGAAGCCTTCGATTATATTCTGAAGCCGTATCAGGAGTCGCGGATCGTCAGCATGCTGCAAAAGCTTGAGCAAGCCTGGCACCAGCAGTCGGGCGCGGGACAGGTCGCAGCCTCACCGGTCACGCGTGAAAACGACACCATCAATTTGATCAAGGACGAACGCATCATCGTGACGCCGGTGGACGATATCTATTACGCCGAAGCGCATGAGAAGATGACGTTTGTCTATACCCGTCGCGAGTCGTTCGTGATGCCGATGAACATTACCGAATTCTGCAGCAAGCTGCCGACGAGCCATTTTTTCCGCTGCCACCGTTCGTTCTGCGTAAACCTGCACAAGATCCGCGAGATCGAGCCCTGGTTTAATAACACCTACATTTTGCGGCTGAAGGATCTGGATTTTCAGGTGCCGGTAAGTCGCAGCAAGGTGAAAGATTTTCGCCAGCTGATGCACCTGTGAAGGCGATCCCCGGTGAACAGACGTTCACCGGGGAGGAAGGATTACAGCACCTGGCCGAGGGTCTGGCGCAGATGCGCCCCGGCACCCAGCAGGCCCGGGTTGTCATGCACGATCAGGTACACCGGGATGTCCCGAACGTAGTCGCGGAAGCGGCCCTTGTCTTCAAACCCGCCGCGGAAGCCGGAGGATTTAAAGAAGTCGAGGAAGCGCGGTACGATCCCGCCCGCGATGTAGACCCCGCCAAAGGTACTCAGATTCAGCGCCAGATTGCCGCCAAAACGCCCCATGATGACGCAGAACAGCGACAGCGCACGACGGCAGTCGGTGCAGCTATCTTCCAGCGCGCGTTCGGTTACGTCCTTCGGCTGCAGGTTTTCCGGCAGACGCCCGTCAGACTTGACGATCGCCCGGTAGAGATTCACCAGCCCCGGGCCGGAGAGCACGCGCTCCGCCGACACGTGGCCGAGCTCTGCGCGCAGCTCTTCGAGGATAATGCCCTCTTCTTCGCTGTTAGGCGCGAAATCCACGTGGCCGCCTTCGCCTGGCAGGCTGATCCAGCGCTTGTCGACGTGTACCAGATGCGAGACGCCAAGACCGGTGCCGGCACCGTAAACGGCGATCGGCTTACCTTCCACCGGCTGGGTACCGCCGAACTGGATCAGATGTTCCGGTTTTAACATCGGGATCGCCATCGACACCGCAGTAAAGTCGTTAATAATTTCCAGATGCGCAAAGCCAAGGTTGGCTTTCATCTCCGCCGTGGAAAACGCCCAGGTGTGGTTGGTCATCGCCACCCAGTCACCGGTAATCGGGCAGGCAATGGCGATACTGCCATCCTCAACGCTGACATCATGCTCGGTCAGATAGACACGAACCACCGCTTCAAGGCTGGGATAATCCAGCCCGGAATAGGTTTTGGCGCGGGAGATCTCCCCCGAGTTGACGTCACATAACGCCAGACGCGCGTTAGTGCCTCCTACATCACCTACCAAAGCATACTTTGTCATTCTTCTACTGCTCCGCTAAAGTCAAAATAACTCTTTGGCACACTCTAAATTCAAGGCCCGATAACAACAACGACCTGAATAAAAGCACCCCAGGATTATCGATCTTCGTCACAGATTCACTTTACCGTTTCAGCACCATTTGCACTATTAGCATCAGTCTGAGCGTGCAAAGTAAAGACCGCCAATTTTTACAAGGAAATCATCATGCTCCATCCGCGAGCCAGAACGATGCTGCTGTTGGCCCCTCCCGCGCTGATTATTGGCGTCGCCTCCAGCCTGATTCTGATTGTGATTATGAAAGTCGCCTCAGTATTACAGTCAATTCTGTGGACGTCATTGCCTTCCACGGTCGGCCTCAGCGCGAGCTCCCCGACCTGGGTGATTTTGACCCTGACCCTGACCGGTATCGCCGTAGGGCTGGTGATCCGCTACAGCCCGGGCCACGCCGGGCCGGACCCGGCGACAGAACCGCTGATTGGCGCGCCGGTGGACGCCGCAGCCCTGCCCGGGCTGATTATCGCCCTGATTATCGGACTCGCGGGGGGCGTCAGCCTCGGGCCAGAGCATCCGGTGATGGCGGTGAATATCGCCCTCGCCGTTGCCGTGGGTTCGCGTGTCTTTCCCCGGGTTAACGCCCTGGACTGGACCATCCTCGCCTCGGCGGGCACCATAGGCGCGCTGTTCGGCACGCCCGTCGCAGCGGCCCTGATATTCTCCCAGACCCTGAGCGGCAACGCCGAGATCCCCCTCTGGGATCGCCTGTTCGCCCCGCTGCTGTCTGCGGCCGCCGGCGCTCTGACCACCAGCCTGTTTTTCCATCCCCACTTCTCCTTGCCCCTCGCCCACTACAGCCAGATGCAGCTGGTGGATATCTTTAGCGGGGCGATTGTCGCCGCCATTGCCATCGCGCTGGGGATGGTGGCGGTCTGGTGTCTGCCGCGCCTGCACCGGCTGATGCATCGCCTGAAGCACCCGGTACTTATTCTTGGTGTGGGTGGGCTGATACTGGGGATCCTCGGCGCTATCGGGGGCAACATTACGCTGTTCAAAGGACTGGATGAGATGCAGCAGATGGCGTTCGGCCAGCTGTTCAGCGTCTCAGATTATCTGCTCTTTGCGCTGATCAAACTGGCGGCGCTGGTGGTGGCAGCGGCCTGCGGTTTTCGCGGGGGGCGCATTTTCCCGGCGGTCTTTATCGGCGTCGCCCTGGGGTTGATGCTGCATGAGCACGTCGAGGCGGTACCGGCGGCGATCACCATCTCCTGTTCAATTCTGGGGCTGGTGCTGGTTGTTACCCGGGATGCCTGGCTGAGCCTGTTTATGGCGGCAGTGGTGGTGCCAGACACCACCCTGCTGCCATTGCTCTGTATCGTGATGCTGCCCGCCTGGCTGTTGCTGGCGGGCAGACCGATGATGATTGCCTGGCGCGAAGATAAGTAATCAGGCGCTTTTACGCGCTTCCAGCGCCTGGATGATGCCGCTCAACAGCGGCGGAACATCGGCTTTCGGCAGCATGACCTCAATCAGCGAAAGCCGTTCCGGGTGCGCCACTCTCTCCAGCACCTCTTCCAGCTGCACCGTCTCACTCACCCGCCAGCACTCGGCCTGACAATCCAGGCTGAGGGCCTGCGGGATCTGCGTCCAGTTCCACAGCGCAATGTCGTTATAGCGCTGATTCGGGCCATGAATGGCACGCTCCACCGTGTAGCCTTCGTTGTTCAGGACCATGATCACCGGACGCTGTTTATCCCGCAGCATCGAGCCCAGCTCCTGAATCGTGAGCTGCGCCGCGCCGTCGCCGGTGATGGCAATCACGCGGCGATCCGGGCAGGCCGTCTGCGCGCCATAGGCGGCGGCAAGGGTATAGCCAATCGAGCCCCAGATCGGCTGAACGATAAAATTCACGTCTTCGGGTAAACGCAGCGCGCCGGCACCAAAGGCCGAGGTGCCCTGATCGGCGAGAATAATATCCCCGGGGCGAATAAAGGTTTGCAGCGTTTTCCAGAAACTATCCTGCGTCAGCGTGCCGGGATGGACCGCATGCAGCTGCCGTGCCGGACGGTTCGCCGCGGTGGCGCTGACGTACTGATGGCACAGGCTCGAGAGCACCTCAATCGCCTGGGACATTGGGATCCCTGTGTACCAGACATCCCCGATCCGCGAGGCGTGGGGCTGAACGTCAATCGTCTGCTGATGCGTAAGCTTATGGGTGAACCCGGCGGTAAGCGTATCGGTAAATCGTGTCCCCACGCAGATCACCGTATCGGCGCCTTCAATGGCCTCGTTGACGTCGCCCGCACTGGCAGAACCGCTATAGGTGCCCGCGAAGCCCGGTTTGCGCTCGTCAAAAATTCCTTTCCCCATCAGCAGGGTGGCGTGCGCCATTGGCGTCTGCTCCACCCAGCGCTGGAGCTGGTTTTTCAGACCGTAGCGCAGGACCAGGAAATCGGCCAGCAGCGCGGTGCGGTCGCTCGCAGCCAGCCGTTTCTCTGCCGCCTGGCGGAAGGCATCGAGGCGGAAGCTGTCGCTTTCATAAAGACGGTCAATGAGAGCGCTTACAGGCGGACTGGCAGGTTTTTTGGCCACATCAGCAGGTAGCATGATGTAGCCGGGACGGCGCTCCCGGAGCATTTCGGTCAATACCCGGTCGATTTCATAGCAGGCATTTTGTTCGGTGAGGTGCGCCTGCGCGACGGTCACGGGCTCACTCATTTTATAGAAGTGACGAAACTCGCCGTCACCGAGGGTATGGTGCAGCAACTCCCCTCTTTTTTGCGAGGCGCTTCCCGGCGCACCCACGATATGCAGAACCGGTACGTGCTCGGCGAAACTGCCCGCGATACCGTTCATGGCGCTAAGCTCGCCCACTCCAAAGGTGGTCAGCAGCGCGGCAAACCCTTTGCAGCGCGCGTAGCCATCCGCGGCGTAGGCGGCGTTCAATTCGTTAGCACAACCCACCCAGCCAATATCCGGGCTGGCGATAACGTTATCGAGGAACTGTAAGTTGTAGTCGCCTGGCACACCAAACAGATGATCGGCACCACAATCTGTAAGGCGGTCCAGCAGGTAATCGGCGACGGTGTAGGGGGTAAGCATGACTATTATCCTTATAATGTTGACTTCACTTTGAGTATTGAAGAAGCGTGATAGCTGTCCAGGAATGGTTATAATCAGAGCGTGGAAACCATGCTTTACGTATTTTTGCGCGGTAATCTGTTTGCTTCGGTCGTGGTGTAAACGTATACACTGAATGACTTTCTGACGCAGAGGGAAAAACTCATGGGTTACCAGGCAGATCAAAACCGTTATCAATCAATGGTGTATCAACGATGTGGGCAAAGTGGTCTTAAGCTGCCCGCCATCTCCCTCGGGCTGTGGCACAACTTTGGCGACGCCACCCTGATTGAAAACAGCCGTCAACTTTTACATCGTGCCTTCGATCTGGGCATTACCCATTTCGACCTTGCCAACAACTACGGTCCGCCGCCGGGATCGGCAGAGCGTAACTTCGGGCGGATCCTGCAGGAAGATTTCAGCGCCCTGCGCGATGAGCTGATCATCTCCAGCAAAGCGGGCTATACCATGTGGGACGGGCCTTACGGCGACTGGGGCTCGCGTAAATACCTGATTGCCAGCCTCGACCAAAGCCTGAAACGGATGGGACTGGAGTATGTCGACATCTTCTATCATCATCGCCCGGATCCGGAAACGCCGCTGCAGGAGACGATGAAAGCGTTGGACCACGTCGTGCGTCAGGGCAAGGCGCTGTACGTCGGGCTGTCCAACTACCCGGCAGAGCTGGCCCAACAGGCTATCGGGATCCTCGATGATTTAGGCACCCCCTGCCTGATCCACCAGCCTAAATTTTCGATGCTGGAACGCGCGCCTGAGGAGGGATTACTGGATGTGCTTAAGCAGAAGGGGGTGGGATGCATCGCATTTTCGCCGCTCGCAGGTGGCCAGTTGACCGACCGTTATCTGAACGGGATCCCGGCAGATTCCCGCGCGGCCAGCGGCAGCCGCTTCCTGAACCCGAATCAGATCACGGAAGAAAAGCTGGTGAAGGTCCGTAAACTCAATGCGCTGGCCGAACGCCGTAATCAGAAATTGTCGCAGATGGCGCTGGCCTGGGTATTACATCACGAAGCTATCACCTCAGTGCTGATTGGTGCCAGCAAAACGGCGCAAATCGACGACGCCGTAGGTATGCTGGCGAATCGTCACTTCACGCCTGAGGAACTGAACGAAATAGAATCTATCCTGTTCAGCGCGAATTAAAAGCACTTTTAGCAAAAAGTGCTATGCCTTCTGAATTAGGAGTTAAAGCGATTATCCGGGGCTTTACCGCCCCTTAATATTGCGTTAACAAGCCGATTACGGCTCCGATCGTGAAGGAGAATAATAATGTTCAGGTCCCTGATTCTGGCAGCAGTATTAATGGCTTCAGCTCCGCTGGTCGCTAATGCTGGCGAAATCACCCTGTTGCCATCAGTAAAATTACAAATTGGCGATCGCGATAATTACGGTAACTACTGGGACGGTGGCGGCTGGCGTGACCGCGGCTACTGGCATCGTAATTATGAATGGCGTGGCAAACGCTGGCACAAACATGACAACGGCTACCATCGTGGCTGGGATAAACGTAACGCCTATGAGCGCGGCTACCGCGAAGGCTGGCGGGATCGTGATGACCATCGCGGCCGCAAAGGTCACGGACACGGACATCGTCACTAATATAAAAAAGGCGCCTCGCGGCGCCTTTTTTTATAACCCCAACGCCGTGCCGATAAGCAGCCACAGATTCAGGGCTACCACCAGCACCACTATCGCCCACCCTGCCCGTTTGACCAATGCACTGTTCACCAGATCGCCCATCAACGTCTTGTCGCTGGTAAACACCAGCAGCGGCACAAGCGCCAGCGCAATACCAAAACTCAGCAGCACCTGACTCATTACCAGAATGCGGGTTGGATCCAGCCCCATCAGGATCACAATAAAGGACGGCAGCATAGTGACGGCGCGACGCACCCATAAGGGAATATGGAAGCGCACAAATCCCTGCATCACAACCTGCCCCGCCAGGGTTCCGACCACCGTCGACGAGAGTCCCGCCGCCACCAGGCTCAGGCCAAAAATGGTGGCCGCCGCGTGGCTGAGTAAAGGTTCCAGCGTCAGATAGGCCTGATCGAGATCGGCAACACCGGTATGGCCGTTGAAGTGGAATGCCGCCGCGGCGGTGGCCATCATCGCCAGGTTAACAAAACCGGCGATAGTCATGGCGATCGCCACGTCCCATTTGGTTGCAGAGTAACGTTCATGGCGCGACCCTTCGTGCAGGTTTTGGGTCAGCGAGGAGTGCAGGTAAATCACGTGCGGCATAATCGTCGCCCCCAGAACCCCGGCCGCCAGGAAGACCGCTTCGGTGGTGGGCAGGCTCGGGATCGCCATCCCTTTACCTAACTGTACGAAGTCAGGCTGGGAGAAAATCAGCTCAACAATATAGGCCGCCGCTACGAACAGCAGCAGGCCACCAATCACCTTTTCGAGCGGCTTCTGCCCGCGTCGTTGCAGCATCAGGATCAGGAAGGTGGCGATACCGGTTAAAACCGCGCCCTGCAGCAGCGATACGCCCAGAATCAGCTTAAAGCCGATCGCGGCTCCGATGAATTCTGCAAGGTCGGTCGCCATGGCGATTATCTCGGCCTGCACCCAGTAAAACCAGACCAGCGGACGCGGATAGTGGTCGCGGATCTGTTCTGCGAGGTTTTTACCGGTGGCAATGCCCAGTTTGGCCGACAGCACCTGGATCATCATCGCCATCAGGTTGGCCCACACCACCACCCACAGCAGCTTATAGCCGAAGCTGGCCCCGGCCTGGATGTTGGTCGCAAAATTACCGGGATCGATATAGCCAATGGCGGCAATAAACGCAGGTCCCATTAATGCAAACCGCATTTTGCGTGCTGCTCTGCCACTGCTACTCTCATCAACGCGACTATTGGTCATTTTTGCCTCAGAAATATAGCCTTTGCTATGTTTAATGCTATCAAAATGCGAATGATTATCAAGTTCATTTAGTTTGTTTGTATTGATTACAGTGATAGCGAAGAACAATAAGCAGGCTGGACTCGTGGATAGGCTGACGGGCGAAAAATGCACGCAACCTTTGTGAAGCGTAGCACAGAAACTTAACTTTTAATTCATTTACACAACATAACGAAAATGTATCGTATGTCACTATTTTTGAGTCTCGTCACAGGACGTGACTATAGTGTGGCTTTGATCTCGTTTTCTTTACGCTTGTTTCATAGAATGTGCAGCGAAATTAAACCTGCCTCATATTTGGAGCAAATATGGACCGCGTCCTACATTTTGTCCTGGCACTCGTTGTTGTTGCCGTGCTTGCGTTGCTGGTCAGCAGCGATCGCAAAAAGATCCGCATTCGCTATGTTGTTCAGTTACTGGTTATTGAAGTATTGCTCGCCTGGTTCTTCCTGAACTCAGACGTGGGGCTGGGCTTTGTGAAAGGCTTCTCCGAGATGTTCGAAAAACTGCTCGGATTCGCTAACGAAGGGACCAACTTCGTGTTCGGTAAAATGAACGATGAAGGTCTGGCATTCTTCTTCCTGAAGGTGCTGTGCCCTATCGTCTTCATCTCTGCCCTGATCGGTATTTTGCAGCACATTCGCATTCTGCCAATTGTGATCCGCGCTATCGGTACCGTGCTGTCTAAAGTGAACGGCATGGGCAAACTGGAATCTTTCAACGCCGTAAGTTCCCTGATCCTGGGTCAGTCTGAGAACTTCATCGCCTATAAAGACATCCTCGGCAAAATGTCCCGCAATCGCATGTACACCATGGCGGCCACGGCAATGTCCACCGTTTCCATGTCTATCGTGGGCGCGTACATGACCATGCTCGAGCCAAAATACGTGGTTGCTGCGCTGGTTCTGAACATGTTCAGCACCTTTATCGTTCTGTCACTGATCAACCCGTACCGCGTGGATGAGAGTGAAGAGAACCTGCAGATGGCTAACCTGCATGAAGGTCAGAGCTTCTTCGAAATGCTGGGTGAATACATCCTGGCAGGCTTCAAGGTAGCGGTTATCGTTGCGGCGATGCTGATCGGCTTTATCGCCCTGATCTCCGCGCTGAACGCCCTGTTTGCTGCCGTGCTGGGCATCTCCTTCCAGGGCATTCTGGGTTACATCTTCTACCCGGTAGCCTGGGTAATGGGTGTGCCGGCAAGCGAAGCGCTGCAGGTGGGCAGTATTATGGCAACCAAACTGGTTTCTAACGAATTCGTCGCGATGATGGATCTGCAGAAAATCGCCGGTTCCCTCTCCCCGCGCGCCGAAGGCATTCTCTCCGTCTTCCTGGTCTCCTTCGCCAACTTCTCTTCTATCGGTATTATCGCCGGTGCGATTAAAGGCCTGAATGAAGAGCAGGGTAACGTGGTTTCCCGCTTCGGTCTGAAACTGGTTTACGGCTCCACGCTGGTCAGCGTCCTGTCTGCGTCTATCGCTGCACTGGTTCTGTAATCAGCTAAAAAAAACCGGGGACTTATCCTCCCCGGTTTTTTTACGCCTGTAATTCATTGAGCGGGCGCGGTTTGCCCACTAAATACCCCTGAAGATAATCTACCCCCGAGGCGAGCAACATCTCGCGCTGCTCCTCCGTTTCAACATACTCCGCCACCACACACAGGGACCGGGTCTTCGCCAGGTTACAGATGGACTTCACGATCATCGCATCCATACTGTCACTACAAATATCCTTCACGAAGCAGCCATCAATTTTGATGACATCCGCCTGCAGGCGCTTGAGACGTTCATAATTGGCGTAACCGGTACCGAAATCGTCGATGGCAAGCTTGAAGCCGTAGTGACGCAGCTGCTGAATGTTGGCGATACTGACTTCCGAATTAGAGAACGCCTGCTCTTCGGTCACCTCGATGATCACCGTCTGCGGCCTTATCCCGTAGCGTTCAAACAGGGCAATGATCTCCGTCGCGACCTCTTTCTGCATCAGCGTCAAGGGCATCAGGTTCACCGAGAAACGCGCACAGCAATTTTCCGAGGGATGATCCCGCAGCCATGCCAGCAGCGCCTCCACCACGCTGATATCGAAGCGCCGACTCAGGTTAAATTGCGCCACCAGCGGCAGAAACTTATCGGGGGTCAGGATCTCCCCTTCGCTCTCCAGACGTGAAAGGATTTCGTGGTAGCCCACGCCATCGCCTCTCTGGATGGGCTGCGCATACAGGCGTAAGCCGCCCTCATCCAGCGCCCGTTTGACCCGGCTGAGCATTAGCACGCGCTCCGTCGTCTGCCCTGAGACCGTCTCCAGACTGTTATTCAGCGACAGAACCTGATGCGCCGGGCAGGACTTTTCGGCCAGCCAGCTGAGCTGACCCAGCGTATGGTAGAGACTTTCACCGCATTTGTACTCCACGCCTCCCCAGGCGCCGCCAAACTCAATATCCAGCCCGGTGTTGTTCCAGTAGATTTTACGGCTATTCAGATGATCAACAATGTGCTGTAACCGCGCCCCCGTTTCCGGGCCGCTGAGCACCACCACCAGTTCATTACCGGGGATCTGGAAAACATATTCATTAGGCATCAGCAACGGCTGCAACTCACGAATGATGGCGCGTTTACACTGCACCCGCATCATCAGGCCATAATGACGACTCAGAAACTCCAGGTTATCCATTCGCAAACAGCACAGGGTGATGCCCTTGTTGTCGGTCAGAAAGGACTCCAGGGCGCGCAGGTTACGCAAGCCGGTCAGCGGATCGACCAGCGCCCTCTCCTGCCAGCCACGCTTCAGCCATTCGCTGCGCTGATAAATGCGCGACATATAAGCCAGACAGATGGCGAAGGAGATAAGTACCGACAGCACAAACGCCAGCGAGTAACCATTCTGCACGCCCTGCAAAAAATTGCTGTTATAGGTCAGCAGCATCAATGCGCTTAGCGCCCAACCAAGGATTATCAGCGGATAGCGAAATCGACTGATGCCAATTGTAAATAAAATGAAAATAACTGGCACCAGATAGCCGGCAATAATATCTGACGTAAAGGGTAAACAGAGCAGAAGAAGCCCAACAATAAGGCAAATAAGTAATGCAGATGTAAATAACTGGTTTCGGGACGAAAAGGAATTATGTATATTTCTTCGCCAGAAGGCGCGCATAATTCGGATTAATAATCATTCTTAACGGATAATAGAACAGCATGGTAAAGATGATAACGGCGCAAACCAGGCTCTGAACATCGACAACATGATATATTACTGAGCCCCGGTCGGTGAAATTGGCGAGGGTAACGGGAAAATCGCAAATATAGCCTGCCAGGTACATCGACAGTTTTATTGCCAGCGGCAGAACAAACCCCAGCCACGCAATGCGCGCCGCCATGAACCGGCTGGGGACATGGTAGCGCCAGCGCGACCCCACCTGCCAGCGGAGTATGGCGCATACCGCTAAAGTACTAAATACCTGGCAAAAAAGCAGGATAAGATCCTGCTTTGCCGACAGCTGTAAATTCCATTCGTTAAGGATGGCAAAGCTGATAATAATCGGCAGGATGGCCTGACGACCAAATAATAATACGATCGCCAGCATGACGCTCAGCGGCATCCAAGCAAGATAAACCTCAAAGCCATCGACAACAGATTTGGGTGAAATAAGGCGGGAAAAAGGCACGACAATCATGCATAACGCCAGAGCAAGCAGGAAGCTCTTTCCGTTAATATCAATTATGTTTTTCATTAATTTTATTTAACTGTTTACCTGGCGAAATTAAATCTATATTAATAATAGATTCTTTAAAACCGTCATTCAACATTCCAGGCCACGAAAAGTCATTACATAAAGTAAAGTTTTTACCCAAAAAAGCGATGTATTTGTCAACGTGGTGATAGCAAAGGATTTATTGCAGGCATAAAAAAACCCCCGCCATTCGGCGAGGGTTCAAATTTTGGTGGAGCTAAGCGGGATCGAACCGCTGACCTCTTGCATGCCATGCAAGCGCTCTCCCAGCTGAGCTATAGCCCCACAATTTTGTTTACGCGCCAGACTCTGTTGGGTTCAGAGTTTGGTGGAGCTAAGCGGGATCGAACCGCTGACCTCTTGCATGCCATGCAAGCGCTCTCCCAGCTGAGCTATAGCCCCATCGCGTAAAGCGTGTCGTGTTGACGGGCGGCATAATATGAATTCCCTTGCTGAGTGTCAACGGCAAATTATCACTCTGGCGTTCAACCGCTGAAAATTCATGCAAATGAATCACATTGCGAGAATGCTCGCAGTCATGAGTTAATCTTGTCACGTTTTCCAGTAAAACGGTGTTATAAAATGAACCACTCATTACCCACACTCTTACTCAGGAAATTGCATGATCAAGGAACGAATGACGCCAGAAGAGTTGGCCCGGCTCACTGGCTATAGCCGACAGACCATCAATAAATGGGTGCGTAAAGAGGGATGGTCCACGTCGCCAAAACCTGGTGTTCAGGGCGGTAAAGCGCGTCTGGTCCATGTTAATGAGAAAGTACGGGAATTTATTCGCAATGCGCGTCGAGCCCCGGATGTGGCGACCTTACTGGAAGCAACCCCGGATAACTCGCTGCAGGCCCTGCTGATCACGCTGGCCAACGAAATGACACCGACAGAACAGAAACAACTTACCTCTTTATTACTCCGGGAAGGGATCACCGGATTGTTGCAACGCTTAGGGATTCGCGATCAGAACTGATATGAAAAGATTACGTAGCAAAATGACCACCGAGGAGCTGGCGGATACGCTGGGCGTCGCCAGACAGACCGTAAACCGCTGGGTGCGCAAAAATGGCTGGAAGACGGAAGGGATCAATGGCGTAAAAGGTGGGCGGGCGCGCCTTATCTATATTGATGCGCAGGTGCGTGCGCACATCATGAATATTCCCGCCATTCGTAAACGACAGGCCCTCTACCAGCTGGCAGAGAGCACGGCCAGCTACGGTGACGCCAAGCCGGTTGCCGTGCTTCCTGGGATCATCAACGCGCTGGAGAATATGACCTTAACGGAACAGGAGCGGCTTGAAACGCTGCTTACACGGGAAGGGATACAAGGTTTTCTCGTGCGGCTGAGCATTCATCAGCCTGAGAATTAAAAAACGGCAGGGAAACCTGCCGTTTTATTTTTTATTTCCTGATTACTGCTGGCTTTCGCGCTCAGCAATAAAGTCGAGCGCTCTGTTGATACGCGCCACGCTGCGGGTTTTACCAATCGCGTGTACCGTAACGTCCAGAGCAGGAGACTGACCGGCACCGGTAACGGCTACGCGCAGCGGCATGCCAACTTTACCCATTCCGACTTCCAGCTCATCCGCTGTCGCCTGAATAGCATGATGCACATTCTCAGCGCTCCAGTCGGTAATGGCGGCCAGCTTGTCGCGAACCACTTCCAGCGGCTGACGCGCAACCGGACGCAGGTGTTTCTTCGCGGCGTCGGCATCGAACTCGTCATACTCTTCATAGAAGTAGCGGCAGTTTTCCGCGATCTCTTTCAGGGTCTTACAACGTTCACCCAGCAGTTTAATCAGGTCGGCCAGCTGAGGACCGTTGCGGGTATCGATGTTTGCCTGCTCGATGTGCCACTGCAGCTGGGTCGCAACGTACTCTGGTGGCAGAGTATTGATGTAGTGATGGTTCAGCCACAGCAGTTTATCGGTATTGAACGCACTGGCAGACTTACCCACCGCACTCAGGGTGAAGAGCTGGATCATCTCTTCACGGCTGAAGATCTCCTGATCGCCGTGGGACCAGCCCAGACGCACCAGATAGTTGAGCAGGGCTTCCGGCAGATAGCCGTCGTCACGGTACTGCATCACGCTGACTGCACCATGGCGTTTGGACAGTTTTTTACCGTCGTCGCCGTTGATCATCGACACGTGCGCGTAAACCGGAACCGGGGCATTCAGCGCTTTAAGGATGTTGATCTGACGTGGGGTGTTGTTGATATGGTCTTCGCCACGCACCACGTGGGTGATCGCCATATCCCAGTCATCGACCACGACGCAGAAGTTATAGGTTGGAGAACCGTCGGTACGGCGGATAATCAGATCGTCCAGCTCCTGGTTGCTGAATTCGATCGGGCCGCGGATCTGATCGTCAAAAATGACCGAACCTTCCTGCGGGTTTGCGAAACGCACCACACAAGGCTCGTCCGCGGCGTGATGTTGATGATCGTGGCGGCAGCGACCGTCGTAACGTGGCTTTTCATTATTTGCCATCTGCTCTTCACGCAGGGCTTCCAGACGCTCTTTCGAGCAGTAGCACTTATACGCCGTGCCTGCTTCAAGCATCTCATCAATAACCGCGTTATAGCGATCAAAACGTTTGGTCTGGAAATAGGGGCCTTCATCCCACTCCAGGTTAAGCCAGTTCATACCATCCATAATGGCTTCGATTGCTTCCGGCGTGGAGCGTTCGAGATCGGTGTCTTCGATACGCAGCACAAACTCACCGCCCTGGTTGCGAGCAAACAGCCAGGAATAGAGAGCAGTACGCGCGCCGCCGACGTGCAGATAGCCGGTCGGGCTTGGCGCGAAGCGAGTTTTGATTTTCATGAAGTGGCCTTACAGTGATAAAGATGCCGACAACCGGCATATCCTGGAAACTTAAGTGGGCAATATTCTATCACTCCCGCCTGATTCCTCAATCTTGTTGCTGTCAGATCCTTATTCATAGCCGTTTTTGTTTAGAAATCATGCATCACTGGTGGTTTCGCGATCGTTTTGTTTAATTTTACGACGAACGAACAAAATCTTTAGAAAAGCCGTTGACTCATTTTCAACTCTCCCTATAATGCGACTCCACACAGCGGGGGTGATTAGCTCAGTTGGTAGAGCATCTCCTTTACACGGAGGGGGTCGGCGGTTCGAGCCCGTCATCACCCACCATCTACTTCGATAGATGCCGCAGTGTAGATAAGAATTGAGAATGGGCGATTAGCTCAGTTGGTAGAGCATCTCCTTTACACGGAGGGGGTCGGCGGTTCGAGCCCGTCATCGCCCACCATTCTCACCTTATCGATAGCAGTTCCGAAATGGGCGATTAGCTCAGTTGGTAGAGCATCTCCTTTACACGGAGGGGGTCGGCGGTTCGAGCCCGTCATCGCCCACCATTTCGGGTCGTTAGCTCAGTTGGTAGAGCAGTTGACTTTTAATCAATTGGTCGCAGGTTCGAATCCTGCACGACCCACCAATGTAAAAAAGCGCCCTAAAGGCGCTTTTTTGCTATCTGCGATATAGACGATTCGAACCTGCAGCAGGTTCGAGCCGAACGCAGTGAGGCACCGGAGCCGTACGGCGACGGCCCGAAGGGCGAGCGAAGCGAGTCATCCTGCACGACCCACCAATGTAAAAAAGCGCCCTAAAGGCGCTTTTTTGCTATCTGCGATTTCTGCCAATACAGGTAGTTTCACTCAAGTCCTTCTATTCCCTGCCGATATCTCTTTCTTTGGCAGAGGAAATACGCATGACCACCATCCAGGCCTCCACACCTTCCATACAAACTCAAAGCAGTGGCAGCAGCAGTTCCGGCGGCAACGATATCGCTTCTCAGATCAGCCGCATCACGGCCCAGATAACTAAACTGACCCAGCAGCTCAAAGAACTTGCCGATGGAAGCGGTAGCGCTGAGGAAAAAAAGAAACAGCAAGAGCTTATTCAGAATCAGATCGCCATGCTGGAGGCGCAGCTGGCCCAACTGCAACATCGTCAGGCTGAAGAAGCACAACAGAAACAAGAACAAAATCAGGCCAAAGCGGAAGGCATTAATACCCCTTCTGCCGATCACCAGATTGATATCTACGTTTAATGCTCCCCGGCCGTAAACAGTGGATCCCGTATGCGGGCCTCGGTCAGCCGCTGCGCCTGCATACGAACCACCTCCCACAGTGCCTGTGCCGCCCCTGACAAAGAACGGTTCTTACGCCGTACCAGCATCAGCTTACGCTCGACGATCGGCGTGAAACGTTTGACCGTTAACCGGCTCCCCTGGGGCAACGGCAGCGCCAGTGCAGGAAGTACGCTGATGCCAATCCCGGCTTCCACCATCGGAAAGAGCGTGGCGGGATGGCCGATCTCCTGCACAATCGTCGCCTTTACCTGCTGTTCTGCAAGGGCTGCATCAATAAGGGGCCGGCTGCCAGAGGCGTAATCCTGTAACACCAGCTTTGCCCCCTGCAGCGCCTGCCAGGTGACCTGCTCATGAGCGGCAAGAGGATCGTCGTCACGGCAGAGCAGTAAGAAGGGCTCCGAGAGCACCTCTTCGCACTCGAGGTCGCTGACCGGCCCCGGATCGATAACGATGCCGAAATCTACTTCCCCCTGACGGATGCTCTCCAGTACCCACTGCTGCGGTCGGTCGTGCAGCACAAAATTGATATCCGGATATTGCTGATTACTCTGCGCGATGCAGTGAGGAATGAGATGTGCCGAAATGGTCTGGCTGGCGGCGACGCGCACCGTCCCGGAGAGCTGCTGCCCTACCCGGCCCACGTCCCGCAAAGTGCTGGAGAGCTCATCGAGGATCCTTTCCAGCCGGGCCGCCAGCTGATGACCCGCCTCGGTCAGCATCACTTCCCGAGTGGTTCTGTCGATCAGCCGCACCCCGGTCTGCTGCTCCAGCTCTTTCACGCTGTGGCTGACCGCCGACTGGCTCAGGCCGATAATTTCCCCTGCACGGCTAAAACTTTTCGCCTGCGCGACGGTAACAAAAACACGCAACTGTCGTAACGAGTAATTCATCTGTTTTACTCATGAATTGATGCAATAAATCAATTTTATTTCTCAAAAGGAAGAAAGCACAATAGCGCTATCTGTTTTCAGGAGTGTTTATGAAACTTTTCCGCATTCTCGATCCGTTCACCATCACCCTTATCGTGGTTGTCCTGCTCGCCTCCTTCTTCCCCGCCGAGGGTGGCTTTGTGCCGTTTTTTGAAGGCCTTACCACCGCCGCCATCGCACTGCTGTTTTTTATGCACGGGGCAAAGCTCTCCCGGGAAGCAATTATCTCCGGCGGTAGCCACTGGCGACTGCATCTGTGGGTAATGTGCAGCACCTTTGTCGTTTTCCCGGTGCTGGGCGTGCTCTTTGCCTGGTGGGCGCCGGTCAATGTCGATCCGGCACTCTATACCGGCTTCCTGTATCTCTGTATTTTGCCGGCTACGGTGCAGTCAGCCATCGCCTTTACCTCAATGGCGGGTGGCAACGTGGCGGCGGCCGTCTGCTCGGCGTCCGCCTCCAGCCTGCTGGGGATTTTCCTCTCGCCGCTGCTGGTTGGCCTGGTGATGGACATGCACGGGGCGGAAGGGAGTCTGGAGCAGGTGGGCAAAATCATGCTGCAGCTGCTGCTGCCGTTTGTGCTGGGACATCTTTCCCGTCCGTGGATCGGAGCCTTTGTGGCGAAGCATAAGAAGTGGATTGCCAAAACCGATCAGTCATCGATTCTGCTGGTGGTTTACTCCGCCTTCAGCGAAGCCGTAGTCAATGGCATCTGGCATAAAGTCGGGATCGGATCGCTGCTGTTTATCGTGGTGGTCAGCCTGGTGCTGCTGGCGATTATTATTGGTATCAACGTGTTTGCCGCGCGCCGCTTCGGATTTAACAAAGCCGATGAGATCACCATTGTCTTCTGCGGTTCGAAAAAGAGCCTGGCAAACGGGATCCCGATGGCCAACATTCTGTTTCCAACCTCGGTGATTGGGATGATGGTGCTGCCGCTGATGATCTTCCACCAGCTACAGCTGATGATTTGCGCGGTCATGGCGCGTCGCTACAAACGCCAGACCGACGAGTTGCAGGCCCAGGAGCAGGCCCGCACGGCAAAAGTTTAAGGACGACGCAGGGGCTGAACCAGCTGGATCAGCCCTTCGGTTTTAATCAGCAACGTGAGCGCCATCAGCTCGCCAAGATGCCCGGCAGGAAACTCATCCTTACGGGCAAACCACAGCAGATACTCTTCCGGCACATCAATCAGTCGACGGCCTTTATACTTCCCGAAGGGCATTTCGGTATTGGCTATCTCGATAAGCTGCGCTTTATCCACGTTACTCTCCCAACAGACGCAGCATCTCTGCTTCATCAATCACGTCAATACCCAGCTCCTGAGCCTTTGCCAGCTTGGAGCCCGCCGCTTCCCCGGCAATCACCAGGTCAGTTTTCTTCGACACGCTGCCGGCCACTTTAGCCCCCAGCGCCGTCAGACGCGCTTTGGCATCATCGCGAGAAAGCTGGCTCAGGCTACCGGTTAGCACGACGGTTTTCCCGGCGAACGGGCTGTCGATCTCTTCGGCATTGATCACCTGCGGCGCCGGCCAGCGAATGCCTTCGTTAAGCAGCTGACCGATCACCTCGCGGTTGCTCTCTTCCGAGAAGAAATTAAAGACGTGAGTGGCGACCACAATGCCGACGTCCGGCACCTTTTGCAGCTCGTCAATCGTGGCCTTTTCAAGCGCCTCCAGCGTACCAAAATACGCTGCCAGCCCCGCCGCGGTCGCCTCGCCCACTTCACGGATACCCAGTGCATAGAGGAAACGGGCAAAGGTGGTTTCTTTGGATTTTTCCAACGCGTCGGCCACGTTCTGCGCGGATTTCGGCCCCATCCGATCCAGTCCGGTCAGCTTACCCGGCGTCAGGCGGAACAGGTCAGCCGGCGTATGGACGTACTCTTTCTCAACCAGCTGATCGATGATTTTGTCACCCATGCCGTCAACGTCCATCGCCCGACGAGAGACGAAGTGCTTCAGCGACTCTTTGCGCTGAGCGCCGCAGACTAAACCGCCGGTACAGCGGGCCACAGCCTCGCCTTCAACGCGTTCAACGTCTGAACCGCACACCGGACAATGGGTTGGGAATTCAACCGCGCGCGTATCTTCAGGACGTTCTGACTCCACCACGTTCACCACCTGCGGGATCACGTCCCCGGCACGGCGGATAACCACCTTATCGCCAATACGCAGCCCCAGACGGTCGATCTCATCGGCGTTATGCAGGGTCGCGTTGCTGACCAGCACCCCTGCCACCTGAACGGGCTCCAGACGCGCAACCGGCGTTATTGCCCCGGTACGACCCACCTGGAACTCCACGTCGCGCACAAAGGTCATCTGCTCCTGCGCCGGGAACTTAAAGGCTACCGCCCAGCGCGGTGCACGGGCGACAAAGCCCAGCTGTTCCTGAAGCGCGAGGGAGTTAACTTTGATCACCACCCCGTCGATATCAAAGCCCAGCGTCGGACGATCTGCTTCGACCTGCCGATAAAACGCCAGTACCGCTTCCGGTGAGTCGCACAACTGCACACGGTTACTCACCGGCAGCCCCCATGCCTTAAACTGCAGCAGGCGGCCCAGATGGGTATCGGGCAGCTCGCCCCCCTCCAGGATACCTACGCCATAGCAGAAGAAGGTCAGCGGGCGTTTTGCGGTAATGCGCGGATCCAGCTGGCGCAACGATCCTGCCGCAGCATTGCGTGGGTTGGCGAAGATTTTGCCACCGGTGCGGCGCGCCTCTTCGTTAATTTTTTCAAAGCCCGCCTGCGGCAGGAACACTTCCCCGCGCACTTCCAGACGTGCCGGAATGTTCTCACCATGCAGCTTAAGCGGGATAGCGCGGATGGTGCGCACGTTGGTGGTAATGTCCTCGCCGGTGGTGCCGTCGCCGCGAGTGGCGGCCCGGGTCATCACACCGTTTTCATACAGAATGCTGACGGCAAGACCATCCAGCTTCAGCTCGCAGCACCAGCTCAGGGCATCGGTCTGCTTCAGGCGATCCTGGACGCGTTTGTTGAAGGCGAGGAAGCTCTCTTCGTCGAACACGTTATCCAGCGACAGCATCGGCACTTCATGACGCACCTGGCTGAAAAAGGCCAGCGGCGCGGCGCCGACACGCTGAGTCGGTGAGTCCGGGGTAATTAAATCGGGACGCTGCGCTTCAAGCTCGCGCAGTTCACGCATCAAACGGTCATATTCCGCGTCCGGCACTTCGGGCGCATCCATCACATGATAAAGATATTCATGGTGGCGAAGCGTGGTTCGCAGTTCGGTAAGTTGTTGTTCGATTGAGTCCATGTGTCGCACCATTAATGAGAAAAACCCCCGACATGCGGGGGTTGAGGAGGTGTGAAACAAAACGCGGAAATTTACGCGTTAGCTTCTTTAACTTCGCGGATGCGGTCCTGATACTCACGCAGTTTCTGCGGCGTCATCATTCGACGCTGATCGTCGAGCACCATACCGCCGACTTCGTCCGCGATATGCTGGGCAGACTGCAGCATCAGCTTGAAGTTTTGCAGTTCATCGCCATAAGACGGCACCTGCATAAAGATGGTAATGCCCGGGGTAGTGAAATCACCGGTCATCTCCGGATCAAAGGTTCCAGGGTTAACCATATTCGCCAGGCTGAACAGCGATGGGCCGCTTCCGTCCGGGCTCAGATGGCGATGGAAGATGTTCATATCGCCATATTTGAAGCCCGCCTGGTGGATGCTGTTAAGCAGCACTTCGCCATTGATGGTCGTGCCCTGGTGGGCCGCCACGCTCATGACAATAACCGTCTCTTTGCGTTGCGGCTTTTCAACCACTGGCGCAGCTTCAACTACCGGTTCCGGCTCGACAACAGGTGCAGGCGCAGGGGCCGGCTGCGGTTGCGGCGCTGGTGCGACAGGCTGAGGTGCCTGCTGCACAACCGGCTGCGGTTCAGGCTGAGCGGCATACTGTGGTTGCTGCACAGGTTGCTGGCGCACAGGCTCATGCTGCTGCGGTTGCGGCTGGTGTACCGGCTCGACCACCGGCTGCGGTGCAGCAGGACGTGGCTGAGCAGATGCGTAAGGCGGCTGGTACTGATGCTGCGGAGGCTGACGAGGCGCTTCTTGCTCCCCATGGCCTGCGCCGGGCGCAGTATTGGCCCGATGAACGCGTACTTCACCCACACCCTCGTCTTCCGTTTCTTCGATATCGTCATCGCTATCGTCGTCACGAGTAGACTTCATGCGCTTCAGTGGGCGATCGCGAAACATAGAAGAGCGCTCTTTACGGCTGGTCCAGAAACCATGTACCAGTAAAGCGATTATGGCGATCGCGCCAACAATGATTAATATCAGACGCAAATCCTGCATCATTATATTCTCTGTTGTTCTAACACCTTGCCACCACGGCAAACATTTACTCACTAAGAGTATTTGCCGATTACGTCAAGTGCAAGTGTATGGGGAGCATTCGCAGCATAAAGATGAACTAAATCGTGCTTTTTGCTGTTTTTTCGAACATTTCCGAACTGGTCAACGCGCCGCAACTGGCTAATATAGGCAGGCAATTTCACTGGTTGTGATAAAAGGAGCTCAACCTGGTTATGGTTTCATCAACATCTTCCCCTCCCCGCAGCGGCGTCTGGTACTTTTCTCAGGGCTGGAAACTGGTTTCGCTGCCGGGTATCCGGCGCTTTGTGATCCTCCCGCTGCTGATTAACATTTTGCTGATGGGGGGTGCCTTCTGGTGGCTGTTTACCCGCCTGGACACCTGGATCCCGGCGCTCATGAGCCACGTTCCCGACTGGCTGCAGTGGCTGAGCTATCTGCTGTGGCCCGTGGCGATCGTTTCGGTGCTGCTGGTGTTTGGCTACTTTTTCTCAACCCTGGCTAACTGGATAGCCGCGCCCTTTAACGGCCTGCTGGCTGAACAGCTGGAAGCGCGTCTGACGGGCGCTACGCCGCCGGACACCGGCGTTCTGGGCATCATGAAAGATCTGCCGCGCATTATGAAACGTGAATGGCAGAAGTTCGCCTGGTACCTGCCCCGCGCTATCGTGCTGCTGATCCTCTACTTTATTCCGGGGATCGGGCAGACGGTTGCCCCGGTGCTATGGTTCCTGTTCAGCGCGTGGATGCTGGCGATCCAGTATTGCGACTACCCGTTCGATAACCACAAAGTCCCGTTTAAAGAGATGCGTACCGCCCTGCGTGCCCGCAAAATGACCAATATGCAGTTTGGCGCGCTGACCAGCCTGTTCACCATGATCCCGTTCCTGAACCTGTTCATCATGCCGGTTGCGGTTTGCGGCGCAACGGCGATGTGGGTTGACTGTTACCGTGATAAACACGCGTTATGGAAATAATGCAAAAATGTGTAAACGGGGGATGGCTTATGCCATCCCTTATTCCATACTGATCCCCATTATTTCCACGCAGCATATAGATATGCGAATTCCTTACTTCCCCATACTTATTCAACAGGTATGCTGGGTCGGTATCCCAATTTCAAACAGTTAAGGACAGGCCATGAGTAAGATTTTTGAAGACAACTCGCTGACTATCGGTCACACGCCCCTGGTTCGACTGAACCGTATCGGTAATGGACGCATCCTGGCGAAGGTAGAATCTCGTAACCCAAGCTTCAGCGTAAAATGCCGTATCGGTGCCAATATGATTTGGGATGCGGAAAAGCGTGGCGTGTTGAAACCTGGCGTTGAGCTGGTTGAGCCAACCAGCGGTAACACCGGTATTGCTCTGGCCTACGTGGCCGCCGCGCGCGGTTACAAGCTGACGCTGACCATGCCGGAAACCATGAGTATTGAACGTCGCAAGCTGCTGAAGGCGCTGGGTGCGAACCTGGTGTTAACTGAAGGCGCAAAAGGGATGAAGGGCGCTATCCAGAAAGCTGAAGAGATTGTTGCCAGCGATCCGGCTAAATATCTGCTGCTCCAGCAGTTCAGCAACCCGGCTAACCCGGAAATTCACGAGAAGACCACCGGCCCGGAGATCTGGGAAGATACTGACGGTCAGGTTGATGTCTTTATTTCAGGTGTGGGTACCGGCGGTACGCTCACCGGCGTGTCTCGCTATATTAAAGGCACAAAAGGTAAAAAAGATCTGATTACCGTTGCCGTTGAGCCAACAGACTCCCCGGTGATTGCCCAGGCGCTGGCAGGTGAAGAGCTGAAACCAGGCCCGCATAAAATTCAGGGTATCGGCGCAGGCTTCATTCCGGGCAACCTGGATCTGAAACTGATTGATAAAGTGGTGGCTATCACCAACGATGAAGCCATCTCTACCGCCCGTCGTCTGATGGAAGAAGAAGGTATTCTGGCTGGTATCTCTTCCGGTGCTGCTGTAGCCGCGGCGCTGCAATTACTCGAAGATGAAACCTTTACCAATAAGAATATCGTGGTTATTCTTCCATCGTCGGGTGAGCGTTATTTAAGTACTGCACTGTTTGCCGATCTCTTCACAGAGAAAGAACTGCAACAGTAGTGCCAGAATGTAAATATCGCGTAAAAAAGCACCCATCCGGGTGCTTTTTTGTGGCCTGCTTCAAAGTTTTATCTCGTCTGGCATTGCTTCACCCTGTTAGCTCTGGTATTTAAGCTGACAATTATTTTGAAGCTCGAAATTAATCGATACACGAATTCCCGCTGCTGAATCGATTTTATGATTTGGTTCAAGTCTTGCTTTCGCGGCATAATGTTTAATGTCGAACGAGACGTCAGCAGCCTGACATGCCAGTACCGGAAATACGTTTGACACATCTGTGCCTCGTGCCGTTAAGCCGGTGCTAACAATACAGGCTAAAGTCCTGCCGCCAGGCTAGACTTTAGTTCCACAACACTAAACCAATAAGTTGGGGAAATACAATGTTCCAGCAAGAAGTTACCATTACCGCTCCGAACGGTCTGCACACCCGCCCTGCTGCTCAGTTTGTTAAAGAAGCGAAAGGCTTCACTTCTGAGATCACTGTGACTTCCAACGGCAAAAGCGCCAGCGCAAAAAGCCTGTTCAAACTGCAGACTCTGGGTCTGACTCAGGGCACTGTTGTGACCATCTCCGCTGAAGGCGAAGACGAGCAGAAAGCAGTTGAGCATCTGGTAAAACTGATGGCTGAGCTCGAGTAAGTTTCCGGGTTCTTTGTAAAAATCAGTCACAAGTAAGGTAGGGTTATGATTTCAGGCATTTTAGCATCCCCGGGTATCGCTTTCGGCAAAGCACTGCTGCTGAAAGAAGACGAGATCGTCATCGACCGGAAAAAAATTTCTGCTGATAAGGTAAATCAGGAAGTTGAGCGTTTTCTGAGTGGCCGTGCAAAAGCATCTGCGCAGCTGGAAACGATCAAAACTAAAGCTGGCGAAACTTTCGGTGAAGAAAAAGAAGCCATCTTCGAAGGGCACATCATGTTGCTCGAAGATGAGGAGCTGGAGCAGGAAATCATAGCCCTGATTAAAGATAAAGGCATGACGGCCGATGCGGCTGCACATGAAGTTATCGAAGGTCAGGCGACTGCCCTGGAAGAGCTGGACGATGAGTACCTGAAAGAACGTGCGGCTGACGTGCGTGATATCGGTAAGCGCCTGCTGCGCAACATCCTCGGCCTGGCCATCATCGATCTGAGCGCGATTCAGGACGAAGTGATCCTGGTTGCTGCTGACCTGACCCCGTCAGAAACCGCACAGCTGAACCTGAACAAGGTGCTGGGTTTCATCACTGACGCCGGCGGCCGTACCTCCCACACCTCTATCATGGCGCGTTCTCTGGAACTGCCTGCCATCGTGGGTACCGGTAGCGTGACCGCACAGGTTAAAAACGACGACTATCTGATTCTGGATGCCGTAAACAATCTGGTTTACGTCAACCCAACCAACGACCAAATTGAACAGCTGCGTGCCGTTCAGGAACAGGTTGCGACCGAGAAAGCCGAACTGGCAAAACTGAAAGATCTGCCGGCAATTACGCTGGATGGTCATCAGGTTGAAGTTTGTGCCAACATCGGCACCGTACGCGACGTTGATGGCGCAGAGCGCAACGGCGCGGAAGGTGTAGGCCTGTACCGTACCGAATTCCTGTTCATGGACCGTGACGCCCTGCCAACCGAAGAAGAGCAGTTTGCTGCTTACAAAGCGGTAGCTGAAGCCTGTGGCTCACAGGCGGTTATCGTCCGTACCATGGACATCGGCGGCGACAAAGAGCTGCCGTACATGAACTTCCCGAAAGAAGAGAACCCGTTCCTGGGCTGGCGTGCAGTGCGTATCGCCATGGATCGTAAAGAGATCCTGCGCGACCAGGTTCGCGCCATCCTGCGTGCTTCCGCTTTCGGTAAACTGCGCATCATGTTCCCAATGATCATCTCTGTTGAAGAAGTGCGTGCACTGAAGAAAGAGATCGAAATCTACAAACAGGAACTGCGCGACGAAGGTAAAGCCTTCGACGAAGCTATCGAAGTTGGCGTCATGGTGGAAACCCCAGCCGCAGCGACGATTGCCCGTCACTTAGCGAAAGAAGTCGATTTCTTTAGTATTGGTACTAACGATTTAACCCAGTACACTCTGGCAGTTGACCGTGGTAATGATATGATTTCACATCTTTACCAGCCAATGTCACCGTCCGTGCTGACGCTTATCAAGCAAGTTATTGATGCTTCTCATGCCGAAGGCAAATGGACTGGCATGTGTGGTGAGCTTGCAGGCGACGAACGTGCTACACTTCTGTTGCTGGGTATGGGTCTGGACGAGTTCTCTATGAGCGCCATTTCCATCCCGCGCATCAAGAAGATTATCCGTAACACGAACTTCGAAGATGCGAAGGTATTAGCAGAGCAGGCTCTTGCTCAACCGACAACGGACGAGTTAATGACGCTGGTTAACAAGTTCATTGAAGAAAAAACAATCTGCTAATCCACGAGATGCGGCCCAATTTACTGCTTAGGAGAGATGGCTAATGGGGTTATTTAGTAAACTGTTCGGTGACAAAGGCAACAGCGACACCGGAACTATTGAGATTGTTGCTCCGCTGTCTGGTGAAATCGTCAACATCGAAGACGTGCCGGATGTCGTGTTTGCAGAGAAAATTGTTGGTGATGGCATTGCTATCAAACCGACCGGTAACAAAATGGTTGCGCCGGTTGATGGTACCATCGGTAAGATTTTTGAAACCAACCACGCATTTTCTATCGAATCTGATAGCGGTATTGAGCTGTTCGTTCACTTCGGTATCGACACCGTCGAGCTGAAAGGCGAAGGCTTCAAGCGTATCGCTGAAGAAGGCCAGCGCGTTAAAGTTGGCGACCCGGTTATTGAATTCGATCTGCCACTGCTGGAAGAGAAAGCCAAGTCTACCCTGACTCCGGTTGTTATCTCCAACATGGACGAAATCAAAGAACTGATCAAACTGTCCGGCAGCGTTACCGTGGGTGAAACCCCGGTTATCCGCATCAAGAAGTAATTTCTTGCCGCACAGAAAAATGGCGCCTTCGGGCGCCATTTTTGTTTGTCAGGCCGGCAGAACCAGCTCGTCGTACCCTTTCTCCTGGGTGTGCTGCATCACCTGCGTTACCCGATCCCCTGCCCGGCTTATCGCTGCGGCCACGCTTTCGCGCTGCACCAGGGCGCTCACCAGCTCAGAGCAGAACAGATCCCCGGTACCTTTCAGATCGGCTTTAATGCGCGGGTGGGCGCTGACCGTCACGTTGTCGTGTGAAACCAGCACCACGTGGATGCTGTCAGCATCACCGGCAACCGGTGCGCTGGTGATCGCCACCCACTGTAGCGTATCGGATAACAGGCCTTTGGCGGCGGCAATGGCGCTGGCATTGTCCCGGCACGACTTGCCGCTGAGAACTTCCAGTTCGTAGACGTTCGGCGTAATTCCCTGCGCCAGCGGTAGCAGGTGCTGGCGGTAAGCTTCCGGTATCTCTGGTTTGACGTAGGTTCCGCTGTCGGTGTCACCAATCACCGGGTCCACCAGGATCAGCAGATCGGGATGCTGCGCCTTGACCGCACCCAGCCACTCCGCCAGCAGAGCAATCTGGCTCGCGCTGCCCATATAGCCGGTAGTGACCGCTTTCAGCTCACGCAACACATCGCGCTCGCCCAGCGCTTTCAGGTAGCCGCTGAACCACTCGTCGGGTATCACCCCGCCATAAAAAGTGTCGTAGTGCGGGGTATTGCTGAACAGCACCGTCGGTATCGCCGTCACGTTGAGGTGATGCTGGCGAATATTGGGCACCGCAATGCTGTTACCGACGCTGCCGTACACCACCTGCGACTGCACCGCCACAATGTCGGTCTGCTGCGCCCGGGTTTTGTCCCGGAATAAAATCATTTCCATAGCGTTTAGATCCCTGCGCCCTGCGCATAGCTCTCCTCACCAAAGACGCCGGTAGACAGATAGCGATCGCCGCGATCGCAAATAATCGCCACCACCACCGCCCCCGGCGTTGCCGCGGCTACCCGCAGAGCGCCGGCTACCGCGCCGCCAGAACTGACGCCGCAGAAAACCCCTTCGCGCACGGCCAGTTCACGCATGGTATTTTCCGCCTCGCGCTGATGAATATCCAGCACCTGATCCACAAGCGAGGCATTAAAAATGCCCGGCATGTACTCCGCAGGCCAGCGGCGAATACCCGGAATGCTGCTGCCCTCTTCGGGCTGCAAACCAACAATGGTAACCGCCTTTTCCTGCTCGCGCAGAAAGCGGGAGACGCCGGTGATGGTGCCGGTGGTGCCCATACTGGAGACGAAATGGGTGATGCGGCCCCCGGTCTGCTGCCAGATTTCCGGGCCGGTGGTGGTGTAGTGCGCATAAGGATTATCGGGGTTGTTGAACTGATCCAGCAGCCTGCCTTCGCCCCGGTTCGCCATCTCGAGGGCCAGATCGCGGGCCCCCTCCATCCCCTGCTCTTTACTGACCAGAATTAACTCGGCGCCATAGGCCAGCATTGCGGCACGGCGCTCCTGGCTCATGTTATCCGGCATCAGCAGCTTCATGCGATAGCCTTTGAGAGCAGCAATCATCGCCAGCGCAATGCCGGTATTACCGCTGGTCGCCTCGATCAGCACATCGCCGGGTTTGATTTCGCCGCGCTTTTCCGCCTGAACGATCATCGACAGCGCGGCGCGGTCTTTGACCGATCCCGCCGGATTATTGCCTTCCAGTTTGATCCAGATTTCGCTGCCGTTGTCCGGTCCCATGCGCTGCAGTTTGATCAGAGGGGTGTTGCCGATGGTTTGTTCTAATGTATTCATGATCGCTGTCCAATAAAAAGCCCGGTGGCGCTTACGCTTACCGGGCCTACAGAGAGCATATGGTAGGCCCGGTAAGCGCAGCGCCACCCGGCAAAACTACGTGGGCTTAACCTATCAGGCAGATTCCGCCAGAGCAAGATCTCCACGCGTCTCGATACGATCCTTATCGTGATAAATGCGCGCATGTTGCAGCCCGACAAACAAACGTTCGCCGCGGTATGGCGGCTCCTCGTCGCGCATGACCACCGTCAACGGTTCGTTGTACCAGCCCAGCGGCTGCACGACCAGCTGGGTGTAGTGGCCTTTTGGACTGGCTTCCAGCACCTGTACCGGCAGCGGGGAATCCAGACTGGTGCGACGGCTGACGTCCACTTCCCACGGGCGCAGGAAGAGATCCACCGGCCCCTGATAGCCAGGCGTGTAACCCAGCGGCCAGCGATGGGCGCCAACGTGGAACTGACCGCCGCGAATATGGCCGTGCAGACGGTTCACTTCGCCCATAAACTCCAGCACAAAGCGGGTAGCCGGTTCGCGCCAGAGGTGCTCTGGCTCATCAACCTGCTCGATATTCCCCTGGCTCATCACCACTACCCGGTCGGCCACTTCCATCGCTTCTTCCTGATCGTGGGTGACGAAGACGCTGGTGAATTTCAGCTCTTCATGCAGCTGACGCAGCCAGCGACGCAGCTCTTTACGCACCTGCGCATCCAGCGCGCCGAAGGGTTCATCCAGCAGCAGGATCTGCGGCTCAACCGCTAGGGCACGGGCCAGCGCCACGCGCTGTTTCTGTCCACCGGAGAGCTGGGCCGGATAACGGTCCGCCAGGTGTGCCAACTGCACCATCTCCAACAGTTTGGTCACTTTCGCTTTGATGGTGGCGGCGTTCGGACGTTCACGACGCGGCAGTACCGTCAGCCCGAAGGCGATGTTGTCGAACACCGTCATATGGCGGAACAGGGCGTAATGCTGGAACACGAAGCCCACCTTACGATCGCGCGCATGCAGGCGGCTGACGTCGGTACCGTGGAAGCGAATATGCCCGCTGGTCTGATGCTCCAGACCGGCAATAATACGCAGTAGCGTGGTTTTACCGGAGCCAGACGGCCCCAACAGCGCCACCATTTGTCCGGAAGGGATATCCAGCGAGATATCGTTCAGCACCTGGGTGCGACCAAAGGACTTCTTAATATTGGCAATCTCAATGCTCATGATTTCCCTCCTGATGCTGGCGTTTGGCCTGATTCTCTAAACGCCACTGCACCATACTCTTTAAAAACAGGGTCAAAATAGCCATCAGCGTCAGCAGGGCTGCGGCGGTAAAGGAACCGACGGTGTTATAGTCCTGCTCCAGCAATTCAATTTGTAACGGCAGCGACAGGGTTTCGCCGCGGATCGAGCCGGAAACCACCGACACCGCGCCAAACTCACCAATCGCGCGGGCGTTGGTCAGCACCACGCCATACAGCAGCGCCCAGCGGATGTTGGGCAGCGTCACGCGACGGAACATCTGCCAGCCGGATGCGCCCAGCAGTACCGCCGCTTCGTCTTCATGGCTGCCCTGGCTAAGCATCACCGGCACCAGCTCGCGCACCACAAACGGACAGGTCACAAACACCGTCACCAGCACCATGCCCGGCCAGGCGAACATGATCTGTAAGTTATGTTCATCCAGCCAGCCGCCCAGCGGGCCGTTGGAGCCGTAGAACAGCAGATAGACCAGACCGGCCACCACCGGCGACACCGCAAACGGAATATCCAGCAGGGTCAGCAGCAGCTGGCGGCCCGGGAAGTTAAAGCGCGTCACCAGCCAGGCCAGCAAAACGCCGAAAACCAGGTTCACCGGCACGGTAATCAGGGCAATCATTACCGTCAGCCAGATGGCATGCAGCATGTCCGGATCGGCCAGATTTTGCAGCGCGGGCATGATCCCTTTGCTGAACGCCTGGACAAAGATGTACACCATAGGCACAACGAGAATAAAGGCGGACACCAGCACGCCCGTCCCTATCAGGAACCATTTCCCCCAGTTAATACGGGGCGCGTCGTAGCGCTTCAATTCAGTAACTTCCGCCATCAGTGACCTACCACGCGTCGACCAAAGCGACTTTGCAGAGTGTTAATTGAGAACAGCAGCAGCAGCGAGGCCGCCAGGATCACCGAGGCAATCGCGCTTGCCGCCGGGTAATCAAACTCCTGCAACCGGATAAAAATCATCAACGAGGTGACTTCCGTTTTCCACGCGATATTACCGGCGATAAAAATTACCGCGCCAAATTCACCGAGGCTGCGGGTAAACGACAGCGCTACGCCCGCCAGCAGCGCGGGAGATAGCTCCGGCATGACCACTTTGCAGAAGCTCTGCCAGCGCGTCGCGCCGAGGGTTTCTGCCGCCTCTTCGTATTCCGGACCCAACTCCTCCAGCACCGGCTGCACGGTACGCACCACAAACGGGATGCTGGTAAAGGCCATCGCCACCGCAATGCCAAGCCAGGTATAGGTCACTTTGATATCAAACTTCGCCAGCCACTCGCCGTAAAGCCCGTTCACCGAGAACAGCGAGGCCAGGGTTAAACCGGCCACGGCGGTAGGCAGCGCAAACGGCAGATCCATCAGCGCATCCAGCAGCGTGCGGCCCGGGAAGCGGTAGCGGGTTAAGATCCACGCCATCAGCAAGCCGAACACGCCGTTGAAGATGGAGGCGACAAACGCCGACAGCAGCGTCACCTTATAGGCCGCCACCACCTGCGGGTTGCTGATCACCTCCCAGTACTGGGACCAGCTCATCTCAGAGAGCTGGACCACCAGCGCACTGAGCGGTAACAACAAAATCAGACAGACGAACAGCAGGCTGGTCCCGAGGCTTAAGGTAAAGCCCGGCAGCACACGTCTGGAGGAAACTGCAAACATTACTTACGCCCCGCCGCCAACAATTTGTCCAACTCACCGCCGCTGGCGAAGTGCGTTTTCATCACCTCAGGCCAGGAGCCAAAATGGTCTTCCACGCGGAACAGCTCGGTCTGCGGGAACTTATCTTTCAGCTTGTTCATCACGTCCGGGTTATTCACGCGATAGTAGTAATCGGTGATCACGGTCTGCGCCTGCGGGCTGTAGAGATAGTTGAGATAGGCTTTTGCCGCCTTCTCAGTGCCGTTTGCCTGCACGTTTTTATCCACCCAGGCGACCGGGAACTCCGCCAGCACGTTGGTTTTTGGGATAACCACTTCGAAGCCCTGCGCTTCATACTGTTTGCGAATGTTGTTCACTTCCGATTCAAAGCTGATCAGCACATCGCCCAGACCGCGCTCGGCGAAGGTGGTGGTCGCGCCGCGTCCGCCGGTATCAAACACTTCGACGTTTTTCAGGAACTGGGTCATGAACTGCTCGGTTTTGGCTTTATCATCACCGTCAGCTTTATCCGCAGCCCCCCAGGCGGCCAGATAGGTATAGCGGGCGTTGCCGGAGGTTTTGGGGTTCGGGAAAATCAGCTTCACGTCAGAACGCACGAGGTCGTTCCAGTCATGAATGTTCTTCGGGTTTCCCTTACGCACCAGGAAGCCCATGGTGGAGTAGAACGGCGAGCTGTTATTGGGCAGACGGCTCTGCCAGTCGGCCGGGAGCAGCTTGCCTTTGTCGTGCAGGATCTGCACGTCGGTAATCTGGTTGTAGGTCACCACATCCGCTTTCAGCCCCTGCAGGATCGCCAGCGCCTGTTTGGACGAACCGGCGTGAGACTGTTTGATGGTCAGCTTGTCGCCGTTATTATCCTTCGCCCACTGCTGTTCAAACGGCGGGTTCAGGGCGGCAAACAGCTCGCGGGAGACGTCGTAAGAGCTGTTCAGCAGCTCGGTTGCCTGCGCCTGAGCGACCAGCAACACTGAAGCTGCCAGCACCAGAGATCCTTTTTTCAGTACAGTAACGGCCATTGCGCACCCTAAGAGTTGTGATGATTTTCTTAGGGTCATCATATTTATAACGAGTACTAAAGGAGTAACGGTTTTATATACCGTTTGGTGATTTAGAAGCAGAAAAGGGAATAAGGCATTACTCCCCTCTCCCCTGTGGGGAGAGGGTCAGGCTGAGGGAATTACAGTGCAAGCAGACGCTCAACGGACGGCGCAAAGTAGTAGCCGCCGGTGACCGGCTTAGTGAAGCCCAGCATGGCGTCACGCTTGCCGTCGGTATCCCCGAACATGCTCAGCAGCTGCTGTTCGATGTTATACAGACGCGCACAGTAGGCGCAGAAGTAGAGACCGTGCGTACCGCTGGCGGTGCCGTACGGCAGGCTCTGGCGCACAATCTTCAGCCCTTTGCCGTCTTCTTTCAGATCCACACGGCTCAGGTGCGAGGTCGCCGGACGGTCATCGCCGTCGATCTCCTCGTTGGCCTCTTTGGTGCGGCCAATCATCATCTCCTGATCGTGTACGCTCATACGGTTAAGCTGTTTGAGGTTGTGCTCCCAGCGCTGGACGAACACGTAGCTGCCGCCCGCGTCCACGCCCTCTTTGATGACCGCCACGTCACGACGGACCTCATCCCCTGCCGGGTTTTCGGTGCCGTCAACGAAGCCGCTCAGATCGCGCTCTTCCACCCAGCGGAAACCGTGGATCTCTTCTTTCACTTCGACGCAATCGCCAAAGGCGGCCATCGCGGCCTGGGCAATGGAGAAGTTCACATCGTGACGCAGGGAGAGAATATGGATCAGCACGTCATACTGGGTGGCCGGGGCCAGACCTTTGCCGTAAGGGACAAAGTCTTTCAGCTCTTCGGCCCCTTCCCCACCGCTCAGCTGACGCCAGACGTTGTGGCCGAACGCCACCACCGCGCCGCAGTGGGCATCCGGGAATTTGACCTGGAAGGTGGCCAGTTTATCGATAAAAACTTTGCTGGCCGCACGCAGGGCATCAATATCCCCTTTGACATTGGCTTCGATCCAAATCGCCGCGCGGCAATGTTCTGGCAAAATGCCACTCTGAACCTGAGACATCGCTCCTCCTGAAAAAAAGATGCCACGACGTCGTGGCATTGTTGGCGGCGATTATACCCGCTTTTTCAGCGAGGCGGCTTGTCCAGGCGCAATTTACTGCTGCCAGATAATTTTGCTGATTTTCCAGTTCTTCAGCGTGTCGTCAGACGGCATCAACCCCTCCGGGCCGCTCCAGGTTCCGCTGAACTGGTAGCTGATATGCTGGCTGCCGTCGGCCTTACACTCCACCGTCACGCTGTCATCACCCGCCACGCTGACGCAGTTGCCGTAGGCTTTCTGATACAGGTCGCTGAACGGGGTCCCGATCTTCACGCCATTGTCGGTTTCGATCTCGCTGTCCAGCACCTCAATGCGCCCGACAGTGGATTTATCACCGTTAATCACCAGCGCCAGCTGGTCATCTTTCATCGCTTCAAAGTAGTGCACGATGGTACCGTTCTGCGTTTTCATGCCGCTGCGCAGACGGTAATCGCCGCCTAACGCCGATTCGATGGCGCTCTGTTCCAGCGCCGTAGCGGCAGTGAGATTCCCCACGCCCTGCTCGGTCACTTCCGTGGATGAACCGAACCAGTTCCAGGGGTAGGCCGCAGACCAGTTCATGGCGGAGAGCGTTGAACAGCCCGTCAGGACAACGGGGAGCGCGCATAACAGTAAACGCAGCGATTTCATCGGGAGATCCTTTCTGGTTAATTTGACGCTTGTTGGAGTGCAGCATCGCTAAAAAGTGCCGTTTAATCTTTTTCAGGCGTAAAACAGGCGCGGAGGCGGGGATGGGTCAGCATCCACAGCAGCGCCACGATATCGGCTACCAGCAGCGCAATGCCCGGCCCACTCACGGCCTCACCGTTGAGCCACAGCAGGGGTTGCCAGCCCAGCAGCACGCCCTGGGCGAGGATCAACAGCCAGCGCAGCGCGCGCCACAGGCGCGGCACGAGATGGCGCCGCCCGCTCAGTAAAAAGGCCAGCACCGCCGGGATCCCCGGCAGCAGCCCGAGCCAGAAGTTATCGTGGTCCGGATAAAACAGGTTCAGCAGGGTATTGCCCTGATCGCGGGAGGCCCCGGCCAGCACAAACAATACCCAGGTGCGCGCCTGAAGCAGCAGCACGCACCAGAACAGAAACGGCAGGCGAACCCGACCGTGGCTGTCATAGTCCCCGGGGTGAAAATCAATACTCTTCATCTTCTATCAGGCGTTTGCCCAGCGTCAGCACGTCGGCATGTTCATAGTTGAGACGCTCGTACATACCCAGCACCACGTCATTATCTTCACGCACCATGATCTGAATCTTCGGACAGCCCCGGGCGATCAGTTTCTTTTCCAGACGATTGAGCAGCGCGTTGGCAATGCCACGCCCGCGAAACTCCGGGTGAACACCCAGGTAGTACGCCGAACCACGATGCCCGTCGTAGCCGCCCATCACCGTGCCCACTACTTCGCCATTCACTTCCGCGACCAGAAACAGACTGACGTCATGGTTGAGCTTGCGCTCGATGTCCATCTCCGGATCGTTCCACGGTCGCAGTAGATCGCAGCGCTCCCAAAGGGTGATCACCTCTTCGAAGTCTGCCTGGCGAAAAACGCGTATCTCCATGGTATTAACCGCCTTTTTGGGTTTAAAAACAGTGATTATGACGCGAACGCCCTCTTTCGCCAATATCCAGCGAAAAAGGTCAGGAAATTTGGCATAATGGCACTTTGTCACGTATTGAAATGAAAAGTAAAACAATTCGCCACATGGACTGTCGTAACGGAAAAGACGATACGATATAACACCAGGACCCCAATTTTTACAATTCAGGCCGCATGAGCACATTCAAACCATTAAAAGCACTCACATCGCGTCGTCAGGTTCTCAAAGCGGGGCTGGCGGCCTTAACGTTAACGGGCATTGCAAAGCAGGCTCAGGCAAAAGACGAAAGCACCCTTAAAACCAGTAACGGACACAGCAAGCCGAAAACTAAAAAGCCCGGTGCGAAGCGTCTGGTGATGCTCGATCCGGGCCATGGCGGCATCGATACCGGCGCCATAGGCCGTAACGGCTCTAAAGAAAAACATGTCGTGCTGGCGATTGCAAAAAACGTCCGGGCGATTTTACGCAGCAACGGCATTGACGCCCGCCTGACCCGCTCCGGCGACACCTTTATTCCGCTGTACGACCGGGTGGAGATTGCCCACCAGCACGGCGCCGATCTGTTTATGTCGATCCACGCTGACGGCTTTACTAACCCCTCGGCGGCGGGTGCTTCGGTATTTGCCCTTTCCAATCGTGGCGCCAGTAGCGCCATGGCAAAATACCTCTCCGACCGTGAAAACCGTGCGGATGAAGTGGCCGGAAAGAAGACCACCGACAAAGATCATCTGCTCCAGCAGGTGCTGTTTGACCTGGTGCAAACCGACACCATCAAGAATAGCCTGACCCTCGGCTCGCATATTCTGAAGAAGATTAAGCCGGTGCACCGTCTGCACAGCAAGGGTACCGAGCAGGCGGCGTTTGTGGTGCTGAAATCCCCGTCGATTCCCTCTGTGCTGGTGGAAACCTCCTTTATCACCAACCCGGAAGAAGAGCGATTGCTGGGCACCAGGGCGTTTCGCCAGAAGATCGCCAACGCCATCGCCTCCGGGATCATCAGTTACTTCAGCTGGTTCGATAACCAGAAAGCGCACTCCAGGAAACGTTAATGAAACCCAATGCACAGCTGGTCAAAACCTTTCTGCTGCAGTTGCAGGATGAAATTTGCCAGAAACTGAGCGCCGTCGACGGCGGTGAATTTCAGCAGGATGAGTGGCAGCGCGAAGCCGGCGGCGGCGGGCGCAGCCGCGTGCTGCGTAACGGCGGCGTGTTCGAGCAGGCCGGGGTTAACTTTTCCCACGTTCACGGCGATGCCATGCCCGCTTCGGCCACCGCGCACCGCCCGGAGCTGGCGGGCCGCAGCTTCGAAGCGATGGGGGTCTCGCTGGTGGTGCATCCGCATAACCCCTACGTGCCCACCAGCCATGCCAACGTGCGCTTTTTTATCGCCGAAAAACCGGGTGCCGATCCGGTGTGGTGGTTTGGCGGCGGCTTCGACTTAACGCCTTTCTACGGGTTTGAGGAAGACGCAATCCACTGGCACCAGACCGCGCATGACCTGTGCCAGTCCTTTGGTGAGGACGTCTACCCGAAATACAAGAAATGGTGCGATGAGTACTTTTATCTGAAGCACCGTGACGAGCAGCGCGGCATTGGCGGGCTGTTCTTTGACGATCTGAACACCCCGGATTTTGATACCGCCTTTAGCTTTATGCAGGCGGTGGGCAACGGCTATACCGACGCTTATTTACCCATTGTCGAGCGGCGTAAAAGCCACGATTACGGCGTGCGCGAGCGCGAGTTCCAGCTCTATCGTCGGGGGCGTTACGTGGAGTTCAATCTGGTATGGGACCGCGGCACGCTGTTCGGCCTGCAGACCGGCGGGCGCACGGAGTCGATTCTGATGTCGATGCCGCCGCTGGTGCGCTGGGAGTATAACTTTGATCCGAAAGAAGGCAGCCGCGAGGCTGCCCTGAAGGAGTTTATTAAGGTTCGGAACTGGATTTGATTGCCGGGCGGCGCATTCACTTGCCCGGCCTACAAAACCTGTAGGTCGGGTAAGCGAAAGCGCCACCCGACACATCCCCATTACAGCGGCTGCGTCTGCGCTTCTACCACCGCCAGCGCCACCATGTTCACAATACGACGCACGGACGCAATCGGGGTTAACACATGCACCGGTTTCGCCACGCCCATCAGTACCGGCCCAACGGTCACCCCTTCCGAACTGGAGACGCGCAGCAGGTTATAGCTGATACGCGCCGCTTCGACGTTCGGCATGATCAGCACGTTGGCAGAGCCTTTCAGCGGGCTGTCCGGCATCCGCTCGTTACGAATGCTCTCCACCAGCGCGGCGTCGCCGTGCATCTCTCCGTCGATCATCAGCTCCGGCGCGCGCGCGCGCACCAGCTCCAGGGTCTGGCGCATTTTGCACGCGGCCGCCGATTTGGAGGAGCCAAAGTTGGAGTGCGACAGTAGCGCCACCTTCGGTTCGATACCGAAGCGACGCACCGTTTCCGCTGCCATCACCGTGATCTCCGCCAGCTGCTCCGGGGTAGGATCATCGTTGACGTAGGTATCGGCAATAAAGGTGTTGCCGCTTGGCAGCAGCAGGGCATTCATCGCCCCGGCGGTATGTACCCCCTCGCGATAGCCGAAGATCTCCTGCACCACGCTGAAGTGCTCGTGATAGTCTCCAATGGTGCCGCAGATTAGCGCGTCGGCTTCACCGCGGTGAACCATGATCGCCCCGATCACCGTGGTGTTGCCGATCACCGCCCGCTGGGCCTGCTCCTGGGTGATCCCCCGGCGCTTCATGATGGCGTAGTATTCGTTCCAGTACTCCTTAAAGCGCGGATCGGACTCATTGTTGACGATCTCGAAGTCCACGCCCGGCTTAATTTGCAGCCCCAGCTTCTGGATACGCATCTCGATCACGCTCGGACGACCAATCAGGATCGGCTTCGCCAGCCCCAGGCTCACCAGCTCCTGAGTGGCGTGCAGGACGCGCGCCTCCTCCCCTTCTGCCATCACCACACGTTTGGCGTCCGTGCGCGCCTGGGAGAAGATCGGCTTCATGAACAGGTTGGTTTTATAGACAAACTCGGTCAGCTTATCGACATAGGCATCGAAGTCGGTGATAGGCCGCGTCGCCACGCCGGAGTCCATCGCCGCTTTGGCGACCGCCGGGGCGATTTTGACAATCAGACGCGGATCGAACGGTTTCGGAATAATGTAGTCCGGGCCGAAGCTCAGATCCTGATCGCCATAGGCGGAAGCCACCACTTCGCTCTGCTCCGCATGGGCCAGCTCGGCAATGGCGTGAACCGCCGCCAGCTTCATCTCTTCGTTAATGGCTGTCGCGCCGACGTCCAGCGCTCCGCGGAAAATGAACGGGAAGCAGAGGACGTTGTTCACCTGGTTCGGGTAATCGGAACGGCCGGTACAGATGATCGCATCCGGGCGGACCGCTTTTGCCAGCGGCGGCAGGATCTCAGGCTCCGGGTTCGCCAGGGCGAGGATCAGCGGCGCGCGCGCCATCTTCATCACCATCTCTTCGTTCAGCACTTTCGGGCCCGAACAGCCGAGGAAGATATCCGCGCCGTCCATCACATCCGCCAGGCTGCGCTTGCCGTCGTCGTCCACGGCGTAGGCAGCTTTGGTCTCCGCCATATTGGCTTCGCGGCCTTTATAAATCACCCCTTTGGAGTCGCAGACCACGATGTTGTGCTTTTGCATCCCCAGCGCCACCAGCAGGTTCATACAGGCGATGGCTGCCGCGCCCGCGCCGGAGACCACCATCCGCACGTCAGAAAGGTTCTTCTCCACCACCCGCAGGCCGTTCAGAATAGCGGCGGTGCTGATGATCGCCGTTCCGTGCTGGTCATCGTGGAACACGGGAATGTTCATTCGCTCGCGCAGCTTCTGCTCGATATAAAAACATTCCGGCGCTTTAATGTCTTCGAGGTTGATGCCGCCAAAGGTCGGCTCCAGCGCGGCCACCACGTTGATGAATTTGTCCGGGTCCAGCTCATCCACTTCAATATCAAACACGTCGATACCGGCGAATTTCTTGAACAGCACGCCCTTGCCTTCCATTACCGGTTTACCGGCCAGCGCCCCGATATTGCCCAGCCCCAGCACCGCAGTGCCGTTGGAGATCACCGCCACCAGATTGCCGCGGGCGGTGTATTTGTAGGCCGCCAGCGGATCTTTTTCGATTTCGAGGCAGGGCGCGGCCACGCCCGGCGAATAGGCTAACGCCAGGTCGCGCTGGGTGGCGAGGGGTTTGGTCGGAGAGACCTGAATTTTGCCAGGTACGGGGAATTCATGAAAATCGAGGGCACTCTGTCTTAACTGCTCGTCCATTGTAAGGTTCCTTTCACGTATCGTTCAAAATGGGTGATGTTGTTATGGTCTGAGTTCACCCTGGATGGCGGATAGTATCGCTGCTGCCCGCCGCTCAAACTTTGAAGGCTGCCAAACTCTCACCATCAAAAAACAAAAATTGTTATCAATTTATAACAATCATGTTACCTGCCCATCAAAGCAAGACCATGTCCGTCTGCTATGCTTTTTTGTTAAGTACATCGCGAATTTCACAGAAGTGTGATCTAACACACTCCACCAACTCTTTTATTTTCAAGGAGTCATTACTTATGAACCAACTAGACGGCATCAAACAATTCACCACGGTCGTTGCTGACAGCGGTGATATCGAATCCATCCGCCACTACCAGCCACAGGATGCGACCACCAACCCATCGCTGCTGCTGAAAGCCGCCGGGCTCTCGCACTTCTCGCACCTGATTGACGACGCCATTGCGTACGGTAAAGGACGGGGGAAAACCAAAGAGCAACAGGTCGCTGAGGCCAGCGATAAGCTGGCGGTCAATATTGGTAGCGAAATTCTGAAAAGCATTCCGGGACGGGTCTCTACCGAAGTGGACGCACGCCTCTCCTTTGACCAGGAAAAAAGCATCGCCAAAGCGCGCCATCTGGTGAAGCTCTACGAGGAGCAGGATGTCGAAAAATCGCGCATTCTGATCAAGCTGGCCTCCACCTGGGAGGGGATCCGCGCCGCCGAAGTGCTGGAGAAAGAGGGAATTAACTGCAACCTGACGCTGCTGTTCTCCTTTGCTCAGGCACGCGCCTGCGCCGAAGCCGGGGTGTTCCTGGTGTCACCGTTCGTCGGGCGTATTTACGACTGGTATCAGGCCCGCCAGCCGATGGACCCCTACGTGGTAGAGGAAGATCCGGGCGTAAAATCCGTTCGCAATATCTACGACTACTATAAGCAGCACCGCTACGAAACCATCGTAATGGGCGCCAGCTTCCGCCGCACCGAGCAGATCCTTGCCCTTACCGGCTGCGACCGCCTGACCATCTCCCCTAACCTGCTGCAGGAGTTACAGGAGAAAGAGGAAGAGGTGGTCCGTCGCCTGGTGCCTTCTTCAACGGTGTTGCCAAAACCAAAACCAATGACCGAAGCCGAATTCCGCTGGGAGCATAATCAGGACGCCATGGCGGTCGATAAGCTGTCAGAAGGGATCCGTCTTTTCGCGGTCGACCAACGCAAACTCGAAGATCTGCTCGCCGCCAAACTGTAACCTTGCCATGGAGTGAACTATGTCCCGTAAAGAGTTAGCCAATGCCATTCGCGCCCTCAGCATGGATGCCGTGCAAAAAGCCAATTCCGGTCATCCAGGCGCACCAATGGGTATGGCCGATATCGCAGAAGTGTTGTGGAATGATTTCCTGAAGCACAACCCCAACGATCCGACGTGGTACGACCGCGACCGCTTTATTCTCTCTAACGGTCACGCGTCGATGCTGCTCTACAGCCTGCTGCACCTCTCCGGCTATAACCTGCCACTTGAGGAGCTGAAAAACTTCCGCCAGCTGCACTCGAAAACCCCGGGTCACCCGGAGCTGGGTTACACCCCTGGGGTGGAGACCACTACCGGCCCGCTGGGTCAGGGGCTGGCGAATGCGGTCGGGCTGGCGATTGCCGAGCGCACGCTGGCGGCGCAGTTTAACCAGCCGGGACATGAGATTGTCGATCACAATACTTATGTGTTTATGGGCGACGGCTGTCTGATGGAGGGGATCTCCCACGAGGTCTGCTCCCTGGCGGGCACGCTGGGGCTGGGCAAGCTGATTGGTTTCTACGATCACAACGGTATCTCCATCGACGGCGAGACCGAGGGCTGGTTCACTGACGACACGGCAAAACGCTTTGAAGCCTACCACTGGCATGTGGTGCATGAGATTGACGGTCACGATCCTGAGGCGCTGAAGGCGGCCATCCAGGAAGCGCAAAGCGTGACCGATAAACCGTCGCTGATTATCTGTCGCACGGTCATCGGATTTGGTTCCCCGAACAAAGCCGGTAAAGAGGAGTCGCACGGCGCGGCGCTGGGCGAAGAGGAAGTGGCCCTGACCCGCCAGAAGCTGGGCTGGAAATACCCGGCCTTTGAGATCCCGAAAGAGATCTACAAAGCCTGGGATGCCCGCGAAGAGGGCGAAAAAGCGCAGGCGGCCTGGAACGACAAATTTGCTGCCTACCAGAAAGCGCACCCGGAGCTGGCGGCCGAGTTCAGCCGTCGTATGAGCGGCGGGCTTCCCGAGAACTGGGAAGAGACCACCCAGGCGCTGATCGAAAACCTGCAGGCCAACCCGGCGAAGATCGCCACCCGTAAGGCCTCGCAGAATACCCTCAACGCCATTGGTCCGATCCTGCCGGAGCTGCTGGGCGGCTCGGCGGATCTGGCCCCGAGCAACCTGACCATATGGTCGGGCTCAACCTCGCTTAAAGAAGATATCGCCGGGAACTACATCCACTACGGGGTGCGCGAGTTCGGCATGACCGCCATTGCCAACGGCATCGCCCATCACGGCGGATTTGTGCCCTATACCGCCACCTTCCTGATGTTCGTGGAGTATGCGCGTAACGCCGCGCGTATGGCGGCGCTGATGAAGGCCCGGCAGATCATGGTCTATACCCACGACTCCATCGGGCTGGGGGAAGATGGCCCGACCCACCAGGCGGTGGAGCAGCTGGCCAGCCTGCGTCTGACGCCGAACTTTAGCACCTGGCGTCCGTGCGATCAGGTTGAAGCCGCGGTGGGCTGGAAGCTGGCGATAGAGCGCCACAACGGCCCGACGGCGTTGATCCTCTCCCGTCAGAACCTGGCGCAGATCGAGCGTACCCCGGACCAGGTAAAAAATATTGCCCGCGGGGGATACATCCTGAAAGACAGCGGCGGCAAGCCGGATATTATTCTGATTGCCACCGGATCGGAGATGGAGATCACCGTCAAGGCGGCGGAGAAGCTGACCGCGGAAGGCCACGCGGTGCGGGTGGTGTCCCTGCCTTCAACGGATATCTTTGATGCTCAGGATGAGGCGTACCGCGAGTCGGTGCTGCCGTCGGACGTTACGGCGCGCGTGGCGGTCGAAGCGGGTATTGCGGACTACTGGTACAAGTATGTCGGGCTGAAAGGGAAGATTGTCGGGATGACCGGCTATGGTGAATCAGCGCCTGCCGACAAGCTGTTCCCGTTCTTCGGCTTTACGGTTGAGAACGTGGTAGAGAAGGCGCAGGCCTTACTGTAAGTGCCTTGCCCGGCGGCGCTACGCTTGCACGGGCCTACAAAACCAAAAAACGGTAACCTTATGGTTACCGTTTTGCTTTTATCTTGTGATCCACAACGTGGGCCAGGAATCGGGTCCATGCCAGTTATCGCAGCTCGGCTCTTCCGCATAACGCACCAGACGGAAACGCTGTCCGGTAAAGCGCCAGCGCGTCTGGATCCCGCAATCGGCAATGCCGCGTCCCAGCGCGAGGGTGGTCAGCTCGCGGCTCTTCTCATCGAAGCTGGCGTTCATCAACTCCATCTCGCTGCTGTCGCTCGACGGCACAAACGGCAAGCGCAGGCGCACCGCATGGGAGGCAAACGGCTTCTTACGCGACACCAGCCAGGCCAGATCGACGGTGTTATAGGCCCCGGCCTCACAGCTGATCATCAGCAGCGCTTTGTCATCGGTTAAGGCGGTGACCCGCACTTCACGACGCGCCGGGTCGAGTGAGCACTGGCTGTTGTTAATGCGCCAGGTGCCATAGTCGGTCAGATCGCTGCGCTCTTCGCGGGTTAACGGCGTGGGGGTCGGGTTGACTACGGCAACCTCTTTCAGCGCCGGCGCGGGCGGTACGCTCAGCGGCGGTTGCGCGCCTTTGTTGATCCACGCGGTTTCACTCCCGCCACGCTTTTGCTGGGCATCGATAAACTGCAGGGCCTCTTTCAGCCCATCCAGGGAGATGACCTGCTTGCCATCCGCCAGGGTGATGGCCTTTTTCTGCTGAAGCGTGGTCAACAGAGCAGTAATAGTGGCGGCATGATCGGTGGTCAGACGCCAGGGAGTCACCTGCCAGTGCGGTGGAGCAAGCTGCAGCGGCTCGCCGTCAAGCAGCAGGCGGGGCGCGATAGCGGGCTGTTTAGGGTCGGGCGTGGCCAGCCCGCCGAGATCGATGCGCAGCACCGCATCGGTTTTTGCCCCGGCGCTGCGGCTCAGCGTCATCACCAGCCCGTTATGCTCACCGGTATTGCGCGCGATACAAAAGTTCTGGTTGTTGCAGGTCACCTGCCAGTCAGTAAACGACTGCTGTGCAGGTGCCGCCTGAACCAGAGCCGCGGGCAGCACGCTGAGCATAAAGATAAGAAAAAGGCTGTGACGCATGAATAGCAGGATCCCGGAAGCAAAGACAGACAAACAGACCGTATCTTCCTGCTCAGGCCGGGGTTACTCAATCAGATTTATCGGATAGATTTATATGAAATACATCTTATTAAGAATAATAATATCAATCCATTAACCCGGAGCTGCGCAAATACTGTAAGAGTATCACCGTTTTGCCGTCCCGTATTTCACCCGATTGAACCATCAATAACGCCTCGCTGAAGGGCAGCTCCAGGACCTCGATCTCTTCGTCCTCTATCCCGCCGCCCTTGCCTGCGCGCTGGGCGTCACTGTATTCCGCCACGAAGAAATGGACGATTTCCGTCACGCCGCCGGGGGACATGTACAGCTCAAACACCTTGCGCGCGTTACCGACGACAAAACCGGTCTCTTCGATCGCCTCTTTGCGAATGCAGACTTCCGGCTCATCGTTATCCAGCAGCCCGGCGCAGGTTTCGATCAGTCGCCCGTCGGGATTGCCGTTCACCCAGGTGGCGATGCGGAACTGGCGGATCAGCACCACGCTCTGCTTCTCAGTGTTGTAGAGCAGGACAGTAGCGCCGTTACCCCGATCGTAGACTTCACGTTTGTGGCGCACCACTTCGCCGTTACGCCGCGTCAGATCGTAGGTCAGGTTGCGCAGAATGAAATAGTTATCCGAGAGGCACTTGTCTTTAATCAGTTCAATTTTCAAGTTTATACGGGCTCCGTTACGCGTCATGCTGGTCATACTACGCTGAGAAGCCCGCGTTGTCGTCCGTCAGGTTAATGCGGGGCGGGTGCCTCGACCCCAAGCCAGTCGGCGATGCCCTGGGCGGCATGCCGCCCTTCCGCCATTGCCGTGACCACCAGATCGGCGCCGCGCACCGCGTCGCCACCGGCAAAGATCTGCGGGTTGCTGGTCTGATAGCGGTAGCGCGTCTCGACGCTGGCGGCGATCCGCCCCCAGTCATCCACCTCGACCCCCTGCGCCTGTAGCCAGGGCATGGCATGCGGGTTGAAGCCAAAGGCCATGATCACCGCATCGGCAGGCATGACAAACTCGCTACCCTCGACAGGCACCGGACGGCGGCGGCCCTGGGCATCAGGCTCGCCCAGCCGGGTGCGCAGGAAGCGAATGCCGTTAACTCGCCCGGTCTCGTCGAGGGTCAGCTCCACCGGCTGCACGTTAAACTCAAAGGCGGCCCCCTCTTCCCGGGCGTTTTTGACCTCTTTTTTCGAGCCCGGCATGTTGGCTTCATCCCGGCGGTAGGCGCAGGTGACGCTGGCGGCCCCGTGACGCAGCGCGGTGCGCACGCAGTCCATCGCCGTATCGCCGCCGCCCAGCACCACCACGTTCAGCCCGGCGGTATCGACAAAGGGCTCCTCTACCGACGGGGCCAGCCCCATCAGCTGCCGGGTGTTGCCCACCAGGAACGGCAGGGCATCGTAGACCCCGGGCGCATCCTCATGGGGAATACCCGCCTTCATCGAACGGTAAGTGCCCACGCCAACAAACAGAGCATCGTATTCGCTAAGCAGCTGCGCCAGCGGGAGATCTTTACCCACCTCGCAGTTCAGCTCGAAGCGGATGCCCATCGCCGTGAAGATCTCCCGACGGCGGGCCAGCAGCGATTTATCCAGCTTAAAGGCCGGAATGCCGAAGGTAAGCAGGCCGCCGATCTCCGGGTGGCGGTCAAAGACCGTGACGCTAACGCCGCGGCGGATTAACGCATCGGCGCAGGCCAGCCCGGCGGGCCCGGCCCCGATGATGGCGACCTGCTTATTGACGGGCGTGACCTGGCTCAGATCGGGCCGCCAGCCTTTGGCCAGCGCCTGGTCGGAGATATAGCGTTCGATGTTGCCGATGGTCACCGACCCGGCAACGTCGCGCACCGTGCAGGCCCCTTCGCACAGTTTATCCTGGGGACAGACCCGGCCGGTTATCTCCGGCAGGCAGTTGGTCTGATGAGATAACTCCACCGCAGCGTCGATATCCCCGGCCTTGACGCACTCAATCCACTGGGGAATGTGGTTGTGCAGCGGGCAGGTCCATTCGCATACCGAATGTTCCCCGCAGGTCAGGCAGCGGTCGGCTTCACGCTGCGCCTGCGCCGGACGGAACGGCAGATAGATTTCGTCGAAATTACCTGCCCGCGCCTCGGGGGAGAGTTTATCCGGCTCGCCGCGCGCGGCCAGGGCATACATCCGCTCGCGCTTGCCGATCGTCCGGGGAGTCACCGCCGCCCCGGTCTGCCACGGCTGCGCCTCATGGCGCGCCGTGCGCACCTGCCGCGTACGGGTCAGCTGATTCAGGGTATCGGGCGTGACCCTTGATAAGGCATCCGCCGGGCAGTTCGCCACGCAGGCTGGCCCCTCGGGGCGATCCAGGCAGAGATCGCACTTCTGCGCGGTGGCCGACTGCGCCCCGGTGACCACCTCCATAGTGCCAAACGGGCAAGCCACCACGCAGGCTTTACAGCCGATACACTTCTGCTCATCAACCTGCACGCTGTCGCGCATCCGACTGATGGCGCCATTCGGGCAGCTTTGTAGACAGGGGGCGTTTTCACAGTGGTGGCAGGTAACAGCGCTGTGCTTATTGCCCTCTTTCACCACGGTGATACGGGGGGTAAAATGGCGCGCGCTGAGGGCATGCTGTTCATTATGATGCGCCATGACGCACGCCACTTCGCAGGCTCGACATCCAATGCATAACTGGCTATTAGCCATAATAAAATGATTCATCACGGTTCCCCTGCTGGCCCAAATAACCTTATTCTTTGTATGAAAAATGTATTTACCCACCGCAACGGGTTGAGGCAATGTTCAATTGCCCAGGAACGCGAACTATTTCGCCTGAACCTGTGTCAGATCAATTAATTTCATTCCTGATGAAATTACGTTTCATTCCCCCTACGGAAACGTTGTTCAGGTCTGTTTCGTATTAGCTCAGGACGCGATTTGTGATAGTTAAACAACCGGTTTCACGCAGCCTTGCCCGGGCCTTTTTCGCCATCATTGCCCTGTCGCTGCTGACAAGCGCCATTGCGCTGTTTACCCTCGCCAGCAGCCAGCGCGACGCCGAAGCGATCAACCTGGCGGGGTCATTGCGGATGCAGAGCTATCGCCTGGGTTACGATATACAACGGGGCAGCGCCGATCTGCTGCCTCATCGACAGGCCTGGCAGCAAACGCTGAATGCCCCCGCCCTGCTCACCCTGAAAAGCTGGTACGTGCCGGATGAGGTTCAACAGCGTTATCACCTGCTGCAGCTGGCGTGGCAGGGTGTTAACGAGAAACTCGATCAGGGTGATTACGCCTGGTATCAGAACCATATGGATGAGTATGTGGCGCGTATCGATGCCTTTGTCCTCTCCCTGCAGCATTACGCCGAACATAAAATCCAGCTGGTGTTCGCCATCTCCTTTGCCGGCGCGATCGGCATCATTCTGCTGGCGCTCAGCACGCTGCGGCGGATCCGCCAGCAGGTGGTCGCCCCGCTCAATCGTCTGGTCGCCTCCAGCCTGCACATCGAACAGGGCCGGTTTGATACCCCGGTGCCGGATACCGATCTGCCGAACGAGCTTGGCCTGCTTTCCCGCACCTTTAACCATATGGCCGCCGAGCTGCACACCCTGTACCGCTCTCTGGAAATTTCGGTTGAAGAGAAGACGCACCATCTGCACGAGGCCCACCAGCAGCTGGAGATGCTGTTTACCTGCTCACAGGAGATGAACACCAGCAAGATCGACAGCCACTGCTTCCGTCATATCCTGCAGACCGTGCGCGAATACACCGGGATCGCCTGGCTGGCGCTGCATACCAGCGACGGCTGGAAAATGCAGGAGGGCGAGGCCGCCGAGCACCTGGAGACGCAGGTGCTGCCGGTCATTATGCTGGAGACCCGGTTCGGTGAGCTACGCTGGCAAAGCGAGCAGCGCGCCGTGCCGATCCCGCTGATGAAAAGCGTCGCCACCATGCTCGGGCGCGGCCTCTTTTCCAACCAGGCGCAAAAGCACTACCACCAGCTGCTGCTGATGGAGGAGCGCGCCACCATCGCCCGCGAGCTGCACGACTCGCTGGCGCAGGTGCTGTCGTATCTGCGCATTCAGTTGACGCTGCTTAAACATGCGGTGCCGGAGGAAAACGAGGCAGCGCAGGCGATCATTACCGATTTCTCCCGGGCGCTGAATGCCGCATACCGCCAGCTGCGCGAGCTGCTTACCACCTTCCGCCTGACGCTGAACCAGGCCAACCTGCCCGCTGCGCTACAGGAGACGCTGGAGGATCTCCAGAAGCAGACCGGCGCAACACTGCGCCTCGACTGCCAGCTCTCCTCCCTGGCGCTGGACGCCCAGATGCAGGTCCACCTGCTGCAAATTGTGCGCGAGGCGGTGCTAAACGCCATCAAGCACGCCCAGGCCAGCGACATTGAGGTCAGTTGCGTTACCGCCCCGGACGGTAGCCATAGGGTGAACATTTGCGACAACGGTATCGGGATTGGCGACGCCAGCGAGCCGCCGGGTCACTACGGTCTGAACATCATGCGCGAGCGCGCCGACAGGCTGGGGGGCACCCTGCACTTCTCGCAGCCGCCCGGCGGAGGGACGCAGGTCAGCGTCTGTTTCCGCTCGTCAGCCGCTACCGAGGGTAAATAACGGTAAAAACGGGGGGAATGTCACCAGTCAGCCATGCGGATAGACAATACTCACCGCTTCACAACGGGCAACGACGCGAATAAAGCGCATGATAATTTACATTATCTCCTTTATTTCTCCACGTTTGGCATCCGCCTTGCCGCTAGAGTTATGCGGGCAATGTACAATGACGACGCGCAGCAAAACGAGGTCTTATTTTAATGGCGAATTTTTTCATCGATCGCCCCATTTTTGCCTGGGTGCTGGCAATTTTGTTGTGCCTGACCGGCACGCTGGCCATTTTTTCCCTTCCTGTTGAACAGTACCCGGATCTGGCCCCGCCTAACGTGCGGATCACGGCTAACTATCCGGGGGCATCCGCGCAAACTCTGGAGAACACCGTCACCCAGGTGATCGAGCAGAACATGACCGGCCTCGACAACCTGATGTACATGTCTTCCCAGAGCAGCGCCACCGGGCAGGCGACGGTCACGCTGAGCTTTACCGCGGGCGCTGACCCGGATGAAGCGGTGCAGCAGGTGCAAAACCAGCTGCAGTCCGCGCTGCGTAAGCTGCCGCAGGCGGTGCAGAATCAGGGCGTGACGGTGCGTAAAACCGGCGATACCAACATTCTGACCATCGCCTTTGTCTCCAATGACGGATCGATGGATAAGCAGGATATCGCTGACTATGTCGCCAGTAATATTCAGGATCCGCTCAGCCGCATCAACGGCGTGGGGGATATCGACGCCTACGGCTCACAATACTCGATGCGCATCTGGCTCGACCCGGCGAAGCTGAACAGTTTTCAGATGACGGCGAAAGATGTTACCGACGCCATCGAATCACAAAATGCGCAGATTGCGGTCGGCCAGCTGGGCGGTACGCCGTCCATTGATAAGCAGGCGCTGAACGCCACCATTAACTCCCAGTCGCTGTTGCAGACCCCGGAGCAGTTCCGCGATATCACACTGCGCGTCAACCAGGATGGTTCGGAAGTGCGGCTGGGCGATGTCGCCACCGTCGAAATGGGTGCCGAGAAGTACGATTACCTGAGCCGCTTTAACGGCAAAGCGGCCTCCGGCCTGGGGGTAAAGCTGGCCTCCGGCGCCAACGAAATGGCCACGGCAGAACTGGTCATTAACCGCCTCGACGAGCTGTCGCACTATTTCCCTCACGGCCTCGAGTACAAAATCGCCTATGAAACCACCTCCTTCGTGAAGGCCTCGATTGAAGATGTGGTGAAAACCCTGCTGGAAGCCATCGCTTTGGTGTTCCTGGTGATGTACCTGTTCCTGCAAAATTTCCGCGCCACGCTGATCCCGACCATCGCCGTGCCGGTGGTACTGATGGGCACCTTTACGGTGCTCTACGCCTTTGGCTATAGCATCAACACCCTCACCATGTTTGCCATGGTGCTGGCGATAGGCCTGCTGGTGGATGACGCCATCGTGGTGGTGGAGAACGTCGAGCGTATCATGAGCGAAGAGGGGCTTTCCCCGCGCGAAGCGACGCGAAAATCGATGAAACAGATCCAGGGGGCGCTGGTAGGTATTGCCATGGTGCTGTCGGCGGTATTCGTGCCGATGGCCTTCTTTGGCGGCACCACCGGCGCGATCTATCGTCAGTTCTCGATCACCATCGTCTCAGCCATGGTGCTGTCGGTACTGGTGGCGATGATCCTCACCCCGGCCCTCTGCGCCACTCTGCTTAAACCGCTGCATAAGGGCGAACAGCACGGCCAGAAAGGGTTCTTTGGCTGGTTCAACCGCATGTTTAACCGCAACGCCGCGCGCTATGAGGCGGGCGTCGGGCGGATCCTGCACCGCAGCCTGCGCTGGGTGCTGATTTACGTCCTTCTGCTGGGCGGTATGGTGTTCCTGTTCCTGCGTCTGCCGACCTCGTTCCTGCCCCTTGAAGACCGGGGCATGTTTATCACCTCGGTGCAGTTGCCCAGCGGCTCTACCCAGCAGCAGACCCTGAAGGTGGTTCAGCAGGTGGAGTCCTACTTCTTCAACAAAGAGAAAGACAACGTGCTGTCGGTCTTTGCTACCGTGGGCTCTGGCCCTGGCGGGAACGGGCAGAACGTGGCGCGTATGTTCGTGCGCCTGAAAGACTGGGATGAGCGCGATGCCAAAACCGGCAGTTCGTTCGCCATCATCGAGCGCGCCACCAAAGCCTTCAGCCACATCAAAGAGGCGCGGGTCTTCGCCAGCAGCCCACCGGCCATCAGCGGGCTCGGCAGTTCGGCAGGTTTTGATATGGAGCTGCAGGATCACGCCGGAGCCGGGCATGTGGCGCTGATGGCCGCCCGCGACCGACTGCTGGAGCTGGCCGGGGAGGATCCTTCCCTCACGCGCGTGCGCCACAACGGTCTGGACGACAGCCCGCAGCTGCAGATTGATATTGACCAGCGTAAGGCGCAGGCGCTGGGCGTGGACATTGACGATATCAATGACACCCTGCAAACCGCCTGGGGCTCGAGCTACGTGAACGACTTTATGGATCGGGGCCGCGTGAAAAAGGTCTACGTGCAGGCGGCAGCCAAATACCGCATGCTGCCGGACGATATCAACATGTGGTACGTGCGCAACAAAGACGGCGGCATGGTGCCCTTCTCGGCCTTCGCCACTTCGCGCTGGGAAACCGGTTCTCCGCGTATGGAACGCTACAACGGCTATTCAGCGGTAGAGATTGTCGGTGAGGCCGCGCCGGGGGTCAGTACCGGCACCGCCATGGACGTGATGAAAAATCTGGTGCAGCAGCTGCCTGCCGGGTTTGGCCTTGAGTGGACCGCGATGTCCTATCAGGAACGCCTCTCCGGTGCCCAGGCGCCGGCGCTCTATGCGTTGTCGCTGCTGGTGGTGTTCCTCTGTCTGGCCGCCCTGTATGAGAGCTGGTCAGTGCCGTTCTCCGTCATGCTGGTGGTGCCGCTGGGGGTAATCGGTGCCCTTCTCGCCACCTGGATGCGCGGGCTGGAGAATGACGTCTACTTCCAGGTCGGGCTGTTAACGGTCATTGGCCTCTCCGCGAAGAACGCCATTCTCATCGTCGAGTTTGCTAATGAGATGAATGAGAAAGGCCAGGAGCTGATGGCTGCGACCCTTGACGCCTGTCGCCAGCGCCTGCGTCCGATCCTCATGACCTCGCTGGCGTTTGTCTTCGGCGTGCTGCCGATGGCCACCAGCTCTGGGGCGGGATCGAGCAGCCAGCACGCGGTGGGAACCGGGGTAATGGGCGGGATGATCTCCGCCACCATCCTCGCCATTTACTTTGTTCCGCTGTTCTTTGTGCTGGTCCGCCGACGTTTCCCGCTAAAGGAAAAACAGAAATAAGATATTGAAAATGAAAAAGGCGTCCTTACCGGCCGCCTTTTTTATGTGTTTATTTTCACATTATTGTTATTTAGCTAATTAAGTGCTCTTGCAGTTCTTCCTGAATGTCATTTACGAAGCATGCCTTCGATAAAATCTTTCCAGTTCCCCAGTTCACGTTCAATCATAACTACCTCTCTTATTATTATGGCCATTCTACGAGAATATATCATCATTGTGAAGACTTTTTAATCAGTGATACTGCTCTACCCCCGTTGGTACGACTGGCTTGTAGATAATATGGGTCCAGTCCGATAAATTTTATGTGACCAACTGCAATATTTTGAAATAACCTTAATTAACGACGAAAAAATTAATTAGCGGCTGTTCTTACACGACTTTTTAGCACCTGGACTTCTATGCGATAAAGGTGAAATAATATTCATGCGCTGTACATTATTTATACCACCCCTCAATATAAAATTAAGTAATAAAACAAATGTGTTATATTTTCGCAATCGCTTAAACATCGAAAATACTGAGCAATCGCTCCCTGTTAAGACAAAAGGATTCACCATGATTACCCTTTACGGCATCAAAAATTGCGACACCATCAAAAAGGCCCGCCGTTGGCTGGAGGCAAACAACGTCGATTACCGTTTTCACGACTATCGCGCCGACGGTCTTGATGCGGATTTAATGCAAAAATTCATCGCGGAACTGGGCTGGGAAGCCCTGCTGAACACCCGCGGTACCACCTGGCGCAAACTGGATGAGAGCCTGCGCGCCAGCATCGACAATGCCGACAGCGCCGCCGCCTTAATGGTTGAAATGCCAGCAATCATCAAACGCCCATTGCTCTGGGCGCCCGGTAAGCCTATGCTGCTGGGTTTCAACGAAAACCAATACCAAACCTATTTTATTGAGGTGTAGTCTATGTCATGCCCGGTCATTGAGCTGACTCAGCAGCTTATTCGCCGCCCCTCCCTGAGCCCGGACGATGCGGGTTGTCAGGCGCTGATGATCGAACGCCTGCGGGCGATTGGTTTTACCGTCGAACCTATGGATTTTGGCGATACGCAAAATTTCTGGGCCTGGCGTGGTCAGGGCGAAACGCTGGCGTTTGCCGGACATACTGATGTGGTGCCAGCCGGTGACGCTGACCGCTGGATCAATCCTCCTTTCGAACCGACGATCCGCGACGGCATGCTGTTTGGTCGCGGCGCGGCGGACATGAAAGGTTCTCTGGCAGCGATGGTGGTTGCCGCCGAACGTTTCGTGGCGCAATACCCGAATCATAAAGGCCGTCTGGCGTTTTTGATCACCTCTGATGAAGAGGCCAGTGCCAAAAACGGCACCGTGAAGGTGGTAGAAACGCTGATGGCGCGTAACGAACGCCTGGATTACTGCCTGGTGGGTGAACCGTCCAGCACCGAAGTGGTGGGTGACGTGGTCAAGAATGGCCGTCGCGGCTCCATGACCTGTAATCTCACTATTCACGGCGTTCAGGGCCACGTAGCCTATCCGCATCTGGCCGATAACCCGGTGCACCGCGCCGCCTCGATGCTCAACGAGCTGGTGGGTATCGAGTGGGACAAGGGTAACGACTATTTCCCGCCAACCAGTATGCAGATTGCCAATATCCAGGCCGGCACCGGCAGCAACAACGTCATCCCCGGCGATCTGTTTGTGCAGTTTAACTTCCGCTTCAGCACCGAGCTGACGGACGAGATGATTAAAGCCCGCGTCGCGGCACTGCTGGAGAAACACCAGCTGCGCTATAGCGTGGACTGGTGGATCTCCGGTCAGCCGTTCCTCACCGGGCGCGGTAAGCTGGTGGATGCGGTGGTTAACGCTATCGCGCACTATAATGAAATTAAACCGCAACTGCTGACCACGGGCGGCACATCCGACGGACGTTTTATTGCCCGTATGGGTGCGCAGGTGGTGGAACTTGGGCCGGTAAATGCCACGATTCATAAAATCAATGAATGCGTGAATGCCGCTGATTTGCAGCTGCTGGCCCGTATGTATCAACGAATCATGGAGCAGCTCGTCGCCTGACGGTTGCCCCAAGAAGGATAAGCGAATGGACTGGCTGGCTAAATATTGGTGGATCCTGGTACTGGTTTTTCTGGTAGGCGTGCTGCTGAACGTGATCAAGGATCTCAAGCGCGTTGACCACAAGAAATTCCTCGCCAACAAACCTGACCTCCCTCCGCATCGTGACTTTAACGACAAGTGGGACGACGAAGACGACTGGCCGAAAAAGGACCAGAAGAAGTAACGCTTTTACCCTCTCCTTGCGGGGAGAGGGTTATCCCTCAGAAAAACTCGACAATACCGTCGTCGTTCGGCTTGCCGCCGCTGAGCGCTTCATCGAAATAGTGTTTCGGCACGGTAAAACGCAGATGGTCCAGCGCGAACTGGATGCTGCGGTCGTCAATGGCGTGTCCCAGATCGTCGACAATATCCAGCGTCACATCGCCGCCCGCGCGGATCAGCGCCTCCTGACCGGCAACCGCATGAGACAGCTCAATTACGCGATCTTCTCCGCCGTGGATAAGATGGATAGTGGTCTCGGTGGTCGCCCGCTCGGGCAGGGTCGCATAGCGGCCATTGAATGCAATCACCCGGGAGGCTAATCCCGCCTCGGCCTTCACGCTCTCCAGCGCCATGATCGCGCCCTGAGAAAAACCGAGCAGCGCGGTGGCATTTGCCCCGACACCGCTTTGCTGCTGCCAGTAACGCACCGTGTCAACAAAGGTCGGCATGATCGCATCCACACGCTCCTGACGGTTCTCTTCGGTCACGCCCTGCACCGAAAACCACTGACGGCCATTCGGACCGCACGGCTCAACGCCGCCCACGCTCACCACCAGGGCATCGGGAAACAGAGGCGCAAACCAGCTGCCAATCTGCGCCATATTAGCCGGGTTATCGCCGACGCCATGAAACAGCAGCAACAGCTGTTTAGCCGGGCGATCGGGGCTCTGGACAACAAAATGGTCATGTTTCATGGCAGTCTCCTTGATTGATAAGCGGGATTCTACGCCTGACAGGCAGAATGAACATGCCGGTTTACTGATGAAGTCATTGAAAAAATTGCCATTGCAAAACGCGGTGCTTCAGCCTCTGACAACGTTCGTTGTCCAGCTGCGTCAGCGCCTGGCCCGTCTCGGTACGCAGATGGCTCAGCAAGGCTTTGCGCCCGCTAAGACACAACGCGCGGCTCAGGGCGCTATCGTCCAGCCCCTGCTCAATCCTGCCCCGCAGTCCTGCCAGCGGCAGCTCCGTCGCCTGCAGCAGCCGCGTCAGGCTGGCCATCGCCGCAGGAAGGGGGCGATGCGCAAAGGCAAACCCGCCCAGATCCAGCCAGTCATCATCATTAAGGGTAGCCTCACCTGCTGGCACTACCGGGATCTTTTCACCGTTCCAGCGTTCAACGATCGGCGCATCACGACAGAGCCGCTGATGCTCGCGCTGGCACAGCGCCTGCCCCGCCGCGCTGAGGGGCAGGATCGCCATCGCCGTGTAGCAGCCGCTGCTGGCCTCGCGGTGGCTTCCCATGCGCACCAGCACAAAGCCACAGCGCTGCCAGAAGCGCCAGAGCTCTTCGGTGTAGCCGAAGCTGACGGAAAGGTAGTCGATGTTCACCTGCTGGCTGGCAGCGGCAACCAGCGCCCGACCAATGCCTTCGCGCTGGCGGGCAGGATGGACGGCAACGCGCGTCACTCGTCGGGCGGTAAGGGTGGCGGCCTGCGGTGAGCCGCCGTGGGCCGCCAGCGACTGCGCCACCAGATTGCCGCGTGGGCGGCGATAGCCCGCCCACACCGCCTGGCTGAGCGCCGGGCTCAGACCGCCCTCCTCCACCAGCCACAGCGCGCCGCAGACGCGCTCGCCGGCCCGGGCAACGGAAAAATGCTGCCCGGAAGCGTCCATCATGCGCCGCAGATCAAGGGGTGAGGTCCGGTAGTGAGCGGCGCAGAGCAATTTATAGACCGCCGCCGGCAGTTCAGGATCGCGGCTCCAGGCCTCCTGCTCCAGCGGCGTACACACGATCTCCCCCTGCGGGAGGCTGTCGTCGGGCGCATCATCAAACAGCAGCACCTCTGCGATAATGCGCTCCAGCGGACAGCCCGCCGCCCAGCGCACCGGTTCGCTGAGGGTAAAGTATCGCAGCCCGCTAAAACGGGCGCAGAATTTCAGCAGAAATCCCCTGCCGGTGCCCTCATACCCCTGCACGGTGGTGGTCAGCAGCACCCGGGGGAAGCGCGTCACCAACCGCGCCAGCAGCGGGCCGGGGATCGCCGCCGCCTCATCGACGATCAGCCAGTCGGCGCGCTGGTCAGAGGCCAGCAGCGCGTCAGGAGCCATAAAGTGATAGCGGTCACCCCCGAAGCGGGCGATAACCTCCGTCGCCGCTCTGGCGGGGGCCGTCACAATGGCATGACCGGTAATGCGTTGCAGCAGCATGCCCGCCAGCGCCGACTTTCCGCGTCCGCGCGCTGCGGTCACGGCGGCCACCCCTTCTGGCATCGTTGTCAGATAATGGAGAATCCCGGCCTGCTCGCGCTGCGGCTCACCGCTGGCCGGGTGCCAGTCGGGGGCATATGCATTGTGCAGATGAGGAAAAGGTGCGCCCTGCTGCCAGCATATAACCTGCGGATCGCGCGAAACGTGGCGGCAAAAATGTTCGATAAAGCGTGGCGTGGGGATCGGGTCTGGGCTGTCGCTCCAGCGCAGCGAATCCTGGTCGGCTTTCTCCGGCCAATGTTCCAGGGCTGGCGTAAGTAATACCAGCAGGCTTCCGGCACGCAGCGTGCCGCCTACGGCCGCAAAGGCCGAGACGTCGAAGCCGTGACGGGCATCGAAGATGACATGGAGAAACTCGCGGCCCAGCAGCTGCTTCAGCGCCTGGGGCGAACATGAGGGGAGCTGTGGGGCATCGTCGCCTACCCACAGCCAGTCGCCAGGATAATCCCCCTTCAGCAGCAGCGCCTGCTGCTGTGTCCACGCCTCGTCACCGCTCAGCACCAGCAATCGCCGGTGCCCTTTTCGCGCCAGTTGTTCAGGCAATCCTGATAAATTCATCCCTGACATTAAGAATTACATGGCCTTACCGAAGGTGTTGCATTGTGCCGGATCGCCGCCGTCAAAACCTTTTTTGAACCAGCTATAGCGCTGTTCCGAGGTTCCATGTGTGAAGCTGTCCGGTACGACGTGCCCCTGGCTTTGCTGTTGCAAACGGTCATCGCCAATGGCGTGGGCGGCGTTGAGGGCCTCTTCCAGATCGCCTGCTTCCAGCACGCCCTCCTGCTGCATATTGTGGCCCCAGACGCCGGCAAAACAGTCGGCCTGTAACTCCATACGCACCGACAGCGCATTAACCTCTTTCTCGCTGGCGTTCTGCTGCAGCTGACGGACTTTAGGCTCGATGCCAAGCAGTTTCTGTACGTGGTGGCCCACTTCATGGGCGATAACGTAGCCCTGAGCAAAGTCGCCATCAGCGCCCAGCTTGCGTTTCATGTCATCGTAGAAGGAGAGATCGATATAGACGGTCGAATCTGCAGGACAGTAGAACGGTCCCATTACCGACTGCCCGGTCCCGCAGCCGGTACGCGTGGCGCCGCGGTACATCACCAGCTTCGGCTGTTGGTAGGTCCGGCCCATTTTATCAAACAGCTGGCCCCAGGTATCTTCCGTGGTGGCGAGGATCACTGAGGTAAATTTCGCCGCTTCATCTTCATTCGGGCTGATGGAGCGCGGCGACTGATACTGCTGCTGCTGCATCGGTTGCCCGGTCAGCAATCCGCTCAGGTCGACGCCGTAGTAGCCGGCCACCACCACTACCAGCAGAATAATGATGCCGCCCTTGCCTCCCGGCAGGCGAAATCCCGGGCCGCCCATCGATGGGCCCCCGCTACTGCGTCTGTCATCCACATTGTCACTTTCACGACGCCCTTGCCAGCGCATAACCACCTCGAAAATATCATCTTGATAATAAGTATGATCGTAGGCGGTTCGGGGCAAGATTACCACTGCAAACAGGGGTGAGATGCCAGAGGAACAGAGGTTCCCCTGGCGGTAAGGCGGGATTAATCGAGTTTGACGCCCAGACGGTGGGCTACGGCTTCGTACGCTTCGATCAGACCGCCCAGGCTTTGGCGGAAGCGGTCTTTGTCCATTTTATCCAGCGTCTCTTTGTCCCACAGGCGGCTGCCGTCCGGGGAGAATTCATCACCCAGAACCACCTCACCTTTAAACAATCCGAATTCCAGTTTGAAGTCGACCAGGATCAGGCCCGCGTCATCAAACAGCTTCTTCAGCACGTCGTTGGCTTTAAAGGTCAGCTCCTGCATACGCGCCAGGTTCTCTTTGCTTACCCAGCCAAAGGTTTCGCAGTAAGATTCGTTGACCATCGGATCGTGCATGGCGTCGTTTTTCAGGAACAGGTCGAACAGCGGCGGGTTGAGCTCTATGCCCTCTTCAATACCCAGACGCTTCACCAGGGAGCCTGCGGCGCGGTTACGGACGACACATTCCACCGGCACCATATCCAGCTTTTTCACCAGACATTCGGTATCGGACAGCAACGCTTCCATCTGCGTCGGGATACCCGCTTCTTCCAGCTTGCTCATAATGAAGTGGTTGAACTTGTTGTTCACCATCCCTTTACGATCAAACTGTTCAATGCGCGCGCCATCTCCTGCTGACGTATCATTGCGGAACTCGAGCACCAACAGATCCGGGTTTTCCGTGCTGTATACGGTTTTCGCTTTGCCACGATACAACTCAGCTTGCTTCTGCATCTTCATTACTCCTGGTGTGATGATTTGTGTTCAAAACTGGAGATATTATGCCACGCACACGTTTGCGTAGCACTAAAATAAAAAGGGCTGGATTAACCAGCCCTCTTTTTATTTGCTGAATGCTGCCTGGAAGACAGCCACCAGCGCATCGTTCTGCGACTGGGTCAGGGTGTGACCTTTCGGATCGATAAACTGCAGGCTGCTACGGTTGTCCAGGTCGCCGACCTGAAGTTTGTAGTCGCCGGAAGCCAGACCCGGGTCGCGTGCGCCCAGCTCTTCCCAGCTGCTGTCAGACAGCGGCTTGTAGGTCACCGCCATGCTGCCGGTTGAGCGGGTGCTGTCGGTCACTTTCATGCCGACGCGCTCAAGCGTTGCAGGCAGACGCTGCCAGACCTGGTTGAACGGACCACGTACGACAAGCATTGGCAGACCGGTATCGTCGGCAGCGCTCTGCACGTCGAAGGTTGCGCCATTGCGGCTCTGGGCAGCATTGGCAGCGTCGGTTGCGTTTTTGTCGAGGCCCGCAGCGATGGTGTTAAGCATCTCGGTGCTGTAGCGCTGCAAGGACGCGGCATCTGAGACTGGCTTGCCCGCCTGCTCCAGGTTCAGCAGCTTAACCACGACCGCCTGCTGGTAACCCTGAGGTTTAACAGAGACTTGATAACGTCCACGGTACTGTTGATCTTCATCCAGACGGGTCCATTCGATCCAGTCTGTCGACAGCGTCTGGCTGGCGTCGTCGCGTTGCGTGATTGTGTAGTTCTTCGACTGAATCACGCTGACAACCTGCGGCCACAGCGTGGCATTACGCGCGCTCTCAACCTGCAGCGTCGCGGTATCGCCGGTGAACTGAGTACGCGCCCCGCTCACCAGCGCCAGAGGCTGTGCTGGTGGACGGATATCAAGCGCTTTGCCTACCGCGCCGCTCCCGTTGGTGACCGGAATATTGTAGTCGCCATTCTGAATCGGCAGGATCATGCCAGCGGGCGCATGAAGTTCAGCAAGCGGCGCAGCATCCAGATAGGATTCGTCACCGCTCACCTGGCGCTTGTAGCGTGAATCTGAGCTACAGGCCGCGAGCAGCATAACAAGCGAAACACCCGCAACCTTCACCAGGCGCGACTTCTGTACTGAGTAAGCCATCAAATCTCCCTAAACTTTACAGCAGACCGGCATGCTTCAGCGCGCTGGTGACCGTTTCGCGACCGTGGTCGGTAATCGGGGTCATCGGCAGACGCAGCGTATCGGTCGCTACAAGTCCCAACTCCTTACATGCCCATTTCACTGGGATCGGATTGGGTTCGACAAATAATTTGTTGTGCAGCGGCATCAGACGCTGGTTAATCACGCGCGCTTCCTGGTAGTGACCGGCAGCTGCCAGTTTACACATTTCAGCCATATCGCGGGCTGCAACGTTGGAGGTCACGGAAATTACGCCGTGGCCGCCGAGCTGCATGAAGTCCAGCGAGGTCGCATCATCACCGCTCAGCAGAATAAAGTCGTCTGAAACCAGCTCTTTGATCTCATGAACACGGCTTAAGTTCCCGGTCGCCTCTTTAATACCGATAATATTTTTTACTTTCGCGAGGCGGCCAACCGTTTCTGGCAGCATATCGCAGCCAGTGCGCGACGGCACATTATACAGGATTTGTGGCAAGTCAGTATGTTCAGCGATGGCTTTGAAATGCTGGAACAGACCTTCCTGGGTCGGACGGTTGTAGTACGGCGTTACCGTCAGGCAACCCACTACGCCGCTATCGTTAAAACGCTGGGTCAGACTGATGGCTTCCGCGGTCGCATTGGCGCCCGTACCAGCGATAACCGGGATACGCCCGTCAGCCAGTTCGAGGGTCATCATGACCACTTCACCATGCTCTTCATGGCTCAGCGTAGCAGATTCACCGGTAGTCCCTACCGAAACAATCGCCGAGGTTCCGCTGGCGACATGATAATCAATCAGTTTCTTCAGGCTTGACCGGCAGACATTACCTTTCTCATCCATCGGTGTAACAAGCGCGACAATACTTCCCGTGAACATGGGCCATCCTCTGTGCGTACAAGAGTCTCAATGGTACGTTTGGTGCTGTAATAAAAGCAAGGGACATGAGGCCTCCAGGTTATTGTATGCCGGTTTTTTTTATGCTTTCCTTAGAAAGACTAAACCACGCAAAGGAAGAACAGGTTTGACAACCTCATCACAACATTACCTGGTTATCACTGCGCTGGGTGCCGACAGGCCGGGGATCGTGAATACCATCACCCGCCACGTCAGTAGCTGCGGCTGCAACATTGAAGACAGCCGCCTGGCGATGCTCGGAGAAGAGTTCACCTTCATCATGCTGCTTTCCGGTTCGTGGAATGCGATCACCTTAATTGAATCGACCCTGCCGTTAAAAGGCGCAGAGCTGGATCTGCTGATCGTGATGAAGCGCACCACCGCGCGCCCGCAGCCGGCCCTGCCGGCAACCGTCTGGGTTCAGGTGGAAGTGACTGACTCCCCGCACTTAATCGAACGCTTTACCGCCCTGTTTGATAGCCATCAGATGAACATTGCCGAACTGGTCTCCCGTACCCAGCCGGGTGAAGGCGACACCATCCCTAAACTGTTCATCCAGATCACCGCGCACAGCCCGGCCTCTCAGGATGCGTCAAATATCGAGCAAGCGTTCAAAGCCCTCTGTACAGAATTAAATGCGCAAGGCAGTATAAACGTCGTCAATTATTCCCAGCATGAACAAGACGGAGTTGAGTAATGAATCCACTGAAAGCCGGTGACATCGCACCGAAATTTAGCTTGCCCGATCAAGACGGTGAGCAAGTAAATTTAACCGACTTCCAGGGACAGCGTGTTCTGGTCTATTTCTACCCGAAAGCCATGACGCCAGGCTGTACCGTACAAGCGTGCGGTCTACGCGATAACATGGACGAGTTGAAAAACGCAGGTGTAGAAGTGCTGGGTATCAGTACCGATAAGCCTGAAAAGCTGTCTCGTTTTGCCGAAAAAGAGCTGCTCAACTTCACGTTGCTCTCCGACGAAGACCATCAGGTCTGCAGCGAGTTTGGCATCTGGGGTGAAAAAACCTTTATGGGCAAAACCTACGACGGTATCCACCGCATCAGTTTCCTGATCGATGCCGAAGGTAAGGTTGAACACGTGTTTGACGACTTCAAAACCAGCAATCACCACGACGTGGTATTGAACTGGGTGAAAGAGAACGCCTGATTCGGCTTGCCGCCCGGCGGCGCTACGCTTGCACGGGCCTACAGGATTTGTAGGCCGGGTAAGCGAAGCGCCACCCGGCGAAAACATTACTCCTCAACCGCCGGCACATCCGGCCAGGCATGCACCACCGCTTTAATCAGCGTGGCCAGCGGGATGGCAAAGAACACGCCCCAGAATCCCCATAATCCGCCAAAAATCACCACCGACAGAATAATGACGATGGGATGCAGGTTCACCGCTTCCGAAAACAGCACCGGCACCAGCAGGTTACCGTCCAGCCCCTGAATAATCAGATAGACGACGAAACAGCTCCAGAACTCGGTGCCCAGACCAAACTGGAACAGTGCCACGCACACCACCGGAATGGTGACCACAAAGGCCCCGATGTAGGGGATCAGCACCGAGAAGCCCACCAGGACCGCCAGCAGCAGCGAATAGTTCAGGCCGAAGATAAAGAAGCCAATCCAGGTGGCGACCCCGACGACGATCATCTCCAGCACTTTGCCACGGATATAGTTGGTGATCTGCTGGTTCATCTCCTTCCACACCTGCCCTGCCAGGCCACGGTTACGCGGCAGCACGCGGCGCACCGCGTTCAGCATCTGCTCTTTGTCCTTGACCAGGAAGAAGACCATCAGCGGCACCAGCACCAGATAAACCGCCAGCGTCAGCAGACCCACCAGCGATGCGAGGGAGAATTTCACCACCGTGTCCCCCATCGTCATGATGCGGGTACGCATGTTTTCCGCCATCGCATCAATAATGCCCGCATCCATCAGGGCCGGATAACGGCGCGGCAGGGTAGCGGCAAAATCAGAGAGCTTGCTGAGCATGCCGGGCATGTCGCGAATCAGGTAGATCCCCTGCTGCCAGGCGATCGGCAGCACCACAAAGGACATCACCAGCAGGATACCGACAAAAAAGACCAGCACGATGATGCTGGCCCAGCGGCGGGAGCAGCCGATACTTTCCAGCCGCACCGTCGGCCACTCCAGCAGATAGGCGAGCACAATCGCCACCAGCAGCGGGGCCAGCAGCCCGCTAAAGAAGAAAAGGATGCCAAAACCGGCAACCAGAATAACCAGCAAAGCAATGGCCTCGGGATCGCTAAAGCGTCGGCGGTACCACTGCATTAATAACTCGAGCATGCAACCCTTCCCTGAAGATGATGGCTGGACGTAAAGGGTGAATTGTATCGGAGAGTCAATGAAAAGACTTTCGCTTTTTCTTGCTCTGTCACAAAACGCAAAAGCCTGAAAAGAGGGATTTTCTTATCGCCCTGACGCGGCTACACTCGCAGAGCAGCCGCAGATGAACGATATGCGGGTTCTTCGGTCAAATTAGCACACTCACCAGACAGGACAGAGGTTATGTTCAGGCAGTTGAAAAAAACGTTGGTTGCGACGCTCATCGCTGCGCTGACCGCCGGCCAGATGATGCCCGCGTTCGCTGACTCTGCAGAATCATTGCCGGACATGGGCACCTCGGCAGGCAGCACGCTCTCCATTGGTCAGGAGATGCAAATGGGCGACTATTATGTGCGCCAGCTGCGCGGCAGTGCGCCGCTGATTAACGATCCGCTGCTGGTGCAGTACATCAATTCCCTGGGGATGCGTCTTGTCTCCCATGCAGATTCGGTGAAGACCCCTTTCCACTTCTTTTTAATCAATAACGATGAGATCAACGCCTTCGCCTTCTTCGGCGGCAATGTGGTGTTGCACTCGGCGTTATTCCGCTATGCCGATAACGAAAGCCAGCTTGCCTCGGTGATGGCGCACGAGATTTCTCACGTCACCCAGCGACATCTGGCGCGGGCAATGGAAGATCAGAAGCGCAGCGCCCCGCTGACCTGGGTGGGCGCACTGGGCTCCATTCTGCTGGCAATGGCCAGCCCGCAGGCGGGGATGGCGGCGCTGACCGGTACGCTGGCGGGCACGCGCCAGGGGATGATCAGCTTTACCCAGCAAAATGAACAGGAAGCGGACCGCATCGGGATTCAGGTACTGCAACGCTCCGGGTTCGACCCGCAGGCGATGCCGAACTTCCTCGAAAAGTTACTCGACCGGGCGCGCTACTCTTCGCGTCCGCCGGAAATTCTGCTGACTCACCCCCTGCCGGAAAGCCGCCTCTCGGATGCCCGCAACCGCGCCAACCAGATGCGTCCGGTGGTGGTGCAGTCCTCGGAAGATTTCTATATGGCGAAGGTCAGAACCCTCGGCATGTACAATTCCGGGCGCAACCAGCTGACCAACGATCTGCTGGACGCGCTGGCCAAAGGCAACGTGCGTGAACAGCGTGCGGCCCAGTATGGCCGGGCTTTACAGGCGATGGAGGCCAGCAACTATGATGAGGCCCGTAAAAATCTGCAGCCGCTGCTGACCGCAGAGGCGAACAATGCCTGGTATCTCGATCTGGCCACCGACATCGATTTAGGCCAGAAAAAAGGCCAGGATGCGATCAACCGTCTGAAAGGTGCCCGGGAATTGCGCACCAATCCGGTTCTGCAACTCAACCTGGCGAATGCTTACTTACAAAGTGGACAGCCGCAGGAGGCCGCCCCCATTCTCAACCGCTACACCTTTAATAATAAAGATGATCCTAACGGCTGGGATCTGCTGGCCCAGGTAGAAGCCGCGCTTGGCCATCGCGATCAGGAGCTAGCGGCCCGCGCCGAAGGCTATGCCCTGGCCGGACGCCTGGACCAGGCCATCTCCCTGCTGAGCAGCGCCAGCTCGCAGGTGAAACTCGGTAGCCTGCAGCAGGCCCGTTACGATGCCCGCATCGATCAGCTGCGCCAGCTGCAGCAGCGCTACCGCCCGTATGAAAAGATGTAAAAGGAGAAAAGATGTCTGACGCGGTTACGATCTACCATAACCCTCGCTGCTCAAAGAGCCGCGAAACCCTGACCCTGCTGAAAACCAACGGCGTTGAGCCGCAGGTGGTGCTCTATCTGGATACGCCGCCGGATGCGGACACCGTTCGCACGCTGTTAGGCCAGCTGGGAATGGCCAGCGCCAGAGAGTTAATGCGCCAGAAAGAGGAGCTTTACAAAGAATTGGGCCTGGCTGACAGCGCGCTCGGTGAAGACGCGTTAATTCAGGCGATGGTGGATAATCCGAAACTGATCGAGCGCCCGATTGTGGTGGCAAACGGCAAAGCGCGTATTGGCCGTCCGCCTGAACAGGTGCTGGAGATTGTGAAGTAAGCATGAAGTGGCCCGGTAGTCTGCCTGTGCCGGGCCTAAAGATTAAGAATATCTTTTACAAAGGGAATGGTGAGTTTCCGCTGGGCGGTGATGGATGCCCGATCCAGCTGATCGAGAGTCATAAACAGCGTGCGCATCTCGCGATCCAGCCGCTTTAACAGAAAGCGCCCCACGTCTTCCGGCAGTTCAAACCCCCGCAACCGCGCCCGCAGCTGCAAAGCCTGGAGTTTATCTTCATCGGAAAGCGGCTGTAACTTGTAGATTTGTCCCCAGTCGAGACGTGAAGCCAGATCGGCAAGCCCCAGATTCAGCTGGCGCGGTGGACGATCGCCGGTGATCAGCAGCCGGGTTTTACCGGACTCCAGAATGCGGTTATAGAGATCAAAAATCGCCATTTCCCACAGCTCATCCCCCGCCACGCATTCGATATTGTCGATGCAGACCAACGACAGCTGTTCCATCCCATCGAGTACTTCCGGCACAAACCAGGTGCGCTTGTCCAGCGGCACATAGCCGACCGCATCCCCGCGCAGTGAGAGTTCGGCGCAGGCAGCATGGAGCAGATGGCTACGCCCCGCGCCCTCGCGTGACCAGATGTAGATGTAACCGCTGTGCTCCTGGCGCAACACGTTTTGCAGTGCAGCCAGTAAAGAGGGGTTATCACCCGGCCAGAAACTCGCGAAAGTTTCGTCATCGGGAAGATAGAGTGGCAAAGAGAGCTGTGCCGGTGCGTTCAGAAATACCTCAACCAGGTCTTACTCAGAATCGGCCCAGAGTTTAACACGGAACAAGCGGGGAGAGAACCGGGCGGATCGACCGCCCGGTTGGACGATCAATGCGAGATTTTTTCGCTCTCTTCGGCGTCCAGCACAACTTCTTCCGGACGCAGGACAGAGATCAGTTTGAAGATCAGCGCCAGGCCGATACCAACGATGGTCGCCAGCGCCATGCCTTTCAGCTCTGCTGCGCCAATATGAACTTTGGCGCCGCTGACGCCGATAATCAGGATCACCGAGGTCAGGATCAGGTTCTGCGCTTTGCTGTAATCGACTTTTGATTCGATCAGGACGCGGATACCGGAAGCACCGATCACCCCGTACAGCAGCAGCGAAACGCCGCCCATCACCGGCACCGGGATGATCTGGATGGCTGCCGCCAGTTTACCGACGCAGGAGAGCAGGATAGCGATAATCGCTGCGCCGCCGATAACCCAGGTACTGTAAACGCGGGTAATCGCCATCACGCCGATGTTCTCACCGTAGGTGGTGTTTGGCGTGGAGCCAAAGAAACCGGAGATAATGGTCGAGAAGCCGTTAGCAAACATCGAGCGGTGCAGACCCGGGTCACGAATCAGGTCGCGCTTGACGATGTTCGCGGTGACGACCAGATGGCCGACGTGCTCGGCAATCACCACCAGTGCCGCAGGCAGAATGGTGAAAATCGCAAACCACTCAAAGCGCGGGGTATAGAAGGTTGGCAGGGCAAACCAGTGGGCCTGCGCGATCGGGGTAGTATCGACAACGCCCATCGCGAAGGAGAGCGCATAGCCCGCCAGCACGCCAATCAGGATCGGGATAATTGCCATAAAGCCACGGAACAGCACGGAGCCAAAGACCGTCACGCCCAGCGTTACCAGCGAGATGATAATGGTTTTGGTATCCGGCGACTGGCCGTCGGCTGGCAGCAGGCCCGCCATGTTCGCCGCAACACCGGCTAACTCAAGACCGATAACGGCAACGATTGCGCCCATTGCCGCAGGCGGGAACATCACATCCAGCCAGCCGGTACCCGCTTTCTTCACAATGAAGGCCACCAGGCAGAACAGCACGCCGCACATAATAAAACCGCCCAGCGCCACTTCGTAGCCTAACGGCAGCAGCAGCAGTACCGGGGAGATAAAGGCAAAGCTTGAGCCCAGATAGGCCGGGATTTTACCTTTACAGATGAAAAGGTACAGCAGCGTCCCGATACCGTTAAACAGCAGCACGGTGGCCGGGTTAATGTGGAACAGGATTGGCACCAGCACGGTTGCGCCAAACATCGCAAACAGGTGCTGCAAACTAAGCGGGATAGTCTGTAAAAGCGGCGGTCTTTCACTCACCCCGATAGCACGGCGCGTCATAGTGTTTTCCTCTGAGTATTATTGGTTGTGTGTGTTTTATTCAAAAAAAAGCCGACTATCAAAGTCGGCTTCTTTATCGTTATGCGATTACTTAGTACCAAAAATCTTATCGCCGGCATCGCCGAGGCCCGGGATGATATACCCGTGCTCGTTCAGACCCTGATCGACAGAGGCGGTGTACAGCTCAACGTCCGGGTGCGCTTTTTCCAGCGCGGCGATGCCTTCCGGCGCGGCAACCAGTACCAGCACCTTGATGCTGCTGCAGCCGGCATTTTTCAGCAGGTCGATAGTGGCGATCATCGAACCACCGGTCGCCAGCATCGGGTCAACGACCAGCGCCATACGCTCGTCGATGTTGGACACCAGCTTCTGGAAGTACGGTACTGGCTCCAGAGTTTCTTCGTTACGGTAGATGCCGACCACGCTGATACGCGCGCTCGGGACGTGCTCCAGCACGCCTTCCATCATGCCCAGACCCGCACGCAGGATTGGCACAACGGTAATTTTTTTACCTTTGATCTGCTCAACCTGTACCGGGCCGTTCCAGCCTTCAATGGTGACAGTTTCAGTTTCCAGATCGGAGGTTGCTTCATAGGTCAGTAAGCTGCCAACTTCAGAGGCAAGTTCACGAAAGCGCTTAGTGCTGATGTCATGCTCACGCATCAGGCCCAGCTTGTGTTTAACGAGTGGGTGTTTCACTTCCACAATCTTCATTCTCTTTCTCCTTCGGGTGGCAGCCACAAAAAAAATCGCCGGATTATACCGCTTTTTTCGAACAGCGCCATACCCATCTTGCTTGACCGGGATCAACCAAAGTGAATAACAGACCGTTACAGATTATAAAACAGACAAATAAATCTGGAGGGGGAGCGGCGGATTTTGTGCCCGGCGGCGCTGCGCTTGCACGGGCCTACGATTTTGTAGGCCGGGTAAGGCGAAGCCGCCACCCGGCAATAAGAAATTAAAGCGACTCGCCGTTACTGGCGATCACCTTCTGATACCAGGCGAACGACTTTTTCTTGCTGCGATTCAGCGTACCGTTGCCTTCGTTATCTTTATCAACATAGATAAAGCCATAGCGTTTTTTCATTTCGCCGGTGCCGGCAGAGACCAGATCGATACAACCCCATGGGGTGTAGCCCATCAGATCCACGCCGTCTTCCACCACCGCTTTCTTCATCTCACGGATATGGGCGCTGAGATAGTCAATGCGGTACTGGTCGTTCACCGTGCCGTCGCTCTCCTGCACGTCGATGGCGCCAAAACCGTTCTCAACAATAAACAGCGGCAGCTGATAGTGATCCCAGAACCAGTTCAGGGAGTAGCGCAGCCCAACGGGGTCAATCTGCCAGCCCCAGTCCGATTTCTGCACATACGGGTTGGAGACCAGGCTTTTGCTTTCGTCGTAATCCAGCTGCGGATTATCCGCCGTCGCTTTGGTGGCAAACGACATGTAGTAGCTGAAGCCGATGTAATCCACACAGCCCTGTTTCAGCGCCGCTTTATCCTCTTCGGTGATATCAAGATCAAAACCGCGACGGGCGAAGTAGTTCAGCAGGTGCTGCGGATAGGTGCCGCGGACGTGTACGTCGGTGAACCAGTAGCGGCGATGCATGGCGTTCATCGCCATCATCATGTCGTCCGGGGCGCAGGTCAGCGGGTAGATCGGGCACATGGCAATCATGCAGCCGATTCGCAGGGACGGATTAATATCACGCCCGGCTTTTACCGCCAGAGCACTGGCTACCAGCTCGTAGTGCGCCGCCTGGAACATCACCGGCTCGCGATCTTCGCCCGGCTGATATTTCAGGCCGGAGTTGGTGAACGGGGCGAAATCTTCGTGGAAGTTGGCCTGGTTGTTGATCTCGTTGAAGGTCATCCAGTACTTCACTTTGTGCTGATAACGCTTAAACACCACGCTGGCAAAGCGCACAAAGAAGTCGATCAGTTTGCGGTTACGCCACCCGCCGTATTCGCTCACCAGGTGATAAGGCATTTCGAAGTGCGAGAGGGTAATAACCGGCTCGATGCCGTGCTTCAGGCACTCGTCAAACAGATCGTCGTAAAACTGCAGGCCCGCTTCGTTGGGCTGCGGTTCGTCGCCTTTGGGGAAAATCCGCGTCCAGGCTATCGAGGTACGGAAGCATTTAAAGCCCATTTCCGCGAACAGCTGGATATCTTCTTTGTACCGGTGATAGAAATCGATGGCTTCATGGTTGGGGTAATTTTTGCCCGGAAGCACGCCGTCGGTGATTTCGCGCGGAACGCCGTGTGCGCCTGCGGTCATTACGTCTGCGACGCTCGGGCCCTTCCCGCCCTCCTGCCAGCCGCCTTCAAGTTGATGCGCCGCCACCGCGCCGCCCCACAGAAAACCCTCTTTGAATCCTGACATGCGATATCCCTCATTCAGCGTTAATTATCGGCAAAAAAGAGTACAGAAACCGGTTTCAGTGAAATGATGTGCATTCAGCGAAGGGGTTGCAAGAATAAGAATGTACCCGGTTTCATTTTCGTGAACGGGTTCAAGTTTGTGCGCCAGAGTGCGATTTTCTCTGGATTTTCAGAGGCGCTTTTTTCTGTTGCAGAATGGGCTCGCAAACGTTTGCCTGGACTGTTAGAATTGCGCCGATTTTTCTTACTATCGCAATGCAATCGCGTGGGGACTTGAGCCGTGACCAACAAAACTTCTCTCAGCTACAAAGATGCCGGTGTGGATATTGACGCAGGTAATGCGCTGGTTGACCGTATCAAAGGGGTAGTTAAAAAAACCCGCCGCCCGGAAGTCATGGGTGGGCTGGGAGGATTCGGCGCCCTGTGCGCGCTGCCGCAAAAATACCGTGAACCGGTTCTGGTCTCGGGCACCGACGGCGTGGGCACCAAGCTGCGTCTGGCAATGGATCTGAAACGCCACGACACCATCGGTGTTGACCTGGTCGCCATGTGCGTTAACGACCTGGTGGTTCAGGGCGCTGAGCCGCTGTTCTTCCTCGACTACTACGCGACCGGCAAGCTGGACGTCGACACCGCAGCCAGCGTGATCAGCGGTATCGCGGAAGGCTGCCTGCAGTCGGGCTGTGCGCTGGTCGGCGGTGAAACCGCTGAAATGCCGGGGATGTATCACGGCGAAGATTACGACGTCGCTGGCTTCTGCGTGGGCGTTGTCGAAAAATCAGAGATCATTGACGGCAGCAAAGTGACCGACGGCGACGTGCTGATTGCACTGGGTTCCAGCGGTCCGCACTCCAACGGTTATTCACTGGTGCGTAAAATTGTCGAAGTGAGCGGCTGTGACCCGCTGACGACCGAGCTGGAAGGCAAACCGCTGGCCGATCACCTGCTCGAACCGACCCGCATCTATGTGAAATCCATTCTGGAACTGATCGAGAACGTGGACGTTCACGCTATCGCCCACCTGACCGGTGGCGGCTTCTGGGAAAACATTCCGCGCGTGCTGCCGGACAACACCCAGGCCGTGATCGACGAGTCATCCTGGCAGTGGCCGGCGGTGTTCAACTGGCTGCAGGATGCCGGTAACGTCAGCGATCACGAAATGTATCGCACCTTCAACTGCGGCGTAGGGATGCTGATCGCCCTGCCGGCCAGCGAAGTGGACAATGCCCTGGCGCTGCTGCAGGCGAAAGGTGAAAACGCGTGGAAAATCGGTATCATCAAAGCGTCTGATTCCGAACAGCGTGTGGTCATTGAATGAAAAACATAGTGGTGCTCATTTCCGGTAACGGAAGTAATTTGCAGGCTATCATCGATGCCTGCAAACAGAAGAAAATCAACGGCACCCTCCGCGCAGTATTCAGTAACAAGGCCGACGCTTTCGGCCTTGAGCGTGCCCGCGAGGCGGGCATTGCCGCCCATGCGCTCAGCGCCTCCCAGTTTGCCAGCCGCGAGGCCTTTGACCGCGAGCTGGTGCAGGAGATCGACGCCTACGCCCCGGATGTGGTGGTGCTGGCGGGCTATATGCGGATCCTCAGCCCGGCGTTTGTGGCGCACTATGCCGGACGTCTGCTGAACATCCACCCTTCCCTGCTGCCAAAATATCCCGGCCTGAATACCCACCGTCAGGTGCTGGATAACTGCGACGAGGAGCACGGCACCTCGGTCCATTTCGTCACCGACGAACTGGATGGCGGCCCGGTGATCCTGCAGGCGAAAGTGCCGGTGTTTGCAGGCGACAGCGAAGATGACGTCACCGCCCGGGTTCAGGCTCAGGAGCATGCCATCTACCCGCTGGTGGTGAGCTGGTTTGTTGATGGCCGTCTGGAAATGCGCGACGGCGCCGCCTGGCTGGACGGCGCGCCGTTACCTCCGCAAGGACATGCAGCGGAGGAGTAGTTTTTTGCCCGGCGGCGCTACTCTTGCACGGGCCTACGGTACGTAGGTCGGGTAAGCGATAGCGCCACCCGACAGCCGTTGCACCATCGCTTCAACCCTCTATTATCCCTCAAGAATAAATTTAACTGTCATACTTTTCTGACACAGTTGGACATATAGTGGAAATGCTCGCCATAATAAAGGCGAGACGGATTTACCACGTCCTGTGATTGAACTGGAGTGTGAGTAGTAATGGGTCAGGAAAAGTTATACATCGAGAAAGAGCTAAGCTGGTTAGCATTCAACGAGCGCGTGCTTCAGGAAGCGGCGGATAAAAGTAACCCGCTGATTGAGCGCATGCGTTTTCTGGGGATTTACTCCAATAACCTGGACGAGTTCTATAAAGTTCGCTTTGCTGAACTGAAGCGTCGAATCATCATTAGCGAAGAGCAGGGTTTAAACTCGAATTCGCGTCATCTGCTGGGCAAGATCCAGTCCCGGGTCCTGAAAGCCGATCAGGAATTTGACAGCCTGTATAACGAACTGCTGCTGGAGATGGCGCGCAACCAAATCTTCCTGATCAACGAGCGACAGCTCTCGGTCAACCAGCAGAGCTGGCTGCGCCACTATTTCAAACAGTATCTGCGCCAGCACATCACCCCTATTCTGATTAACCGTGAAACCGATCTGGTGCAGTTCCTGAAGGACGACTACACCTATCTGGCGGTGGAGATTATCCGCGGCGACAGCATTCGCTATGCGCTGCTGGAGATCCCGTCCGACAAGGTGCCGCGCTTCGTCAACCTGCCGCCGGAAACGCCGCGCCGTCGCAAGCCGATGATCCTGCTGGATAACATCCTGCGCTACTGCCTGGACGACATCTTCAAGGGCTTCTTCGATTACGATGCCCTGAACGCCTATTCGATGAAGATGACCCGTGACGCCGAGTACGACCTGGTGCACGAGATGGAGGCCAGCCTGATGGAGCTGATGTCCTCCAGCCTTAAGCAGCGTCTGACCGCCGAGCCGGTGCGCTTTGTCTATCAGCGCGATATGCCGGACGCGATGGTCGAGATGCTGCGTGAAAAGCTGACCATCTCCCGCTACGACTCCATCGTGCCGGGCGGTCGCTATCACAACTTCAAAGACTTTATCGGCTTCCCGAACGTCGGCAAGGCCAACCTGGTGAACAAGCCGCTGCCGCGTCTGCGCCATATCTGGTTCGATAAGTTCCGCAACGGCTTCGACGCAATCCGCGAGCGCGACGTCCTGCTCTACTATCCGTACCACACCTTTGAGCACGTGCTGGAGCTGATGCGTCAGGCGTCGTTCGACCCTAACGTGCTGGCGATCAAAATCAACATCTACCGCGTGGCGAAAGACTCCCGCATTATCGATGCGATGATCCATGCCGCCCATAACGGCAAGAAAGTGACCGTGGTGGTAGAGCTGCAGGCGCGTTTCGACGAAGAGGCGAACATCCACTGGGCCCGCCGTCTGACCGAGGCGGGCGTACACGTGATCTTCTCGGCCCCGGGGCTGAAGATCCACGCCAAGCTGTTCCTCATCTCCCGTAAAGAGGGTGATGACGTGGTGCGTTATGCCCATATCGGCACCGGCAACTTCAACGAGAAGACCGCGCGAATTTACACCGACTACTCGCTGCTCACCGCCGATGCGCGCATCACCAACGAGGTGCGCCGGGTATTCAACTTCATTGAGAACCCGTACCGTCCGGTCAGCTTCGACTATCTGCTGGTGTCGCCGCAGAACTCCCGTCGCCTGCTGTATGACATGATCGACCGTGAGATCGCTAATGCGCAGAAAGGCCTGCCTTCCGGCATTACGCTGAAGCTCAACAACCTGGTCGATAAAGGGCTGGTGGATCGCCTGTATGCCGCCTCCGGCTCAGGCGTTCCGGTCAATCTGCTGATCCGCGGCATGTGCTCCCTGATCCCCGAGCTTGAGGGTATCAGCGAAAATATTCGCGTCATCAGCATCGTGGACCGTTACCTCGAGCACGATCGCACCTATATTTTTGAGAACGGTGGCGATAAACAGGTCTACCTCTCTTCCGCCGACTGGATGACGCGCAACATCGACTATCGCATCGAGGTAGCGACGCCGCTGCTCGATCCGCGGCTTAAGCAACAAGTACTTGATATTATTGACTTACTGTTAAACGATACCGTAAAAGCACGCTATATCGATAAAGAACTGAGTAACCGCTATGTGCCGCGCGGCAATCGCCGTAAGGTGCGGTCACAGCTGGCGATTTACGACTATATCAAATCACTCGAGCAACCCGATTAACCTATGCCGATAAACGATAAGACCCCACGACCGCAGGAGTTTGCTGCGGTCGACCTTGGTTCTAACAGCTTCCACATGGTCATTGCCCGTGAGGTTGATGGCGCAATGCAGATCATCGGTCGACTGAAACAGCGCGTCCATCTGGCTGACGGCCTGGGCGCCGACAACATGCTCAGCGAAGAGGCGATGGAGCGCGGGCTGAACTGCCTGTCGCTGTTTGCCGAACGCCTGCAGGGCTTCACCCCGTCGAGCGTCTGCATTGTCGGAACCCACACCCTTCGCCAGGCGGCGAACGCCACGGACTTTTTAAAGCGCGCGGAGCAGGTGATCCCCTACCCTATCGAGATCATTTCGGGAAATGAAGAAGCCCGTCTGATCTTCATGGGTGTGGAACATACTCAGCCGGAAAAAGGCCGCAAGCTGGTGATCGATATCGGCGGTGGCTCTACCGAACTGGTGATTGGCGAAAACTTTGAGCCGCATCTGGTCGAAAGCCGCCGGATGGGCTGCGTCAGTTTCGCCCAGATCTACTTCCCGGGCGGAACAATCAGCCGGGAAAACTTCCAGCGTGCGCGCATGGCCGCGGTGCAGAAGCTGGAGTCGCTCGCCTGGCAGTACCGACTGCAGGGCTGGAACGTGGCGCTTGGCGCCTCGGGTACGATTAAAGCCGCACATGAAGTGCTGGTGGAGATGGGCGAAAAAGATGGCTTTATCACCCCGGAGCGTCTGTCGATGCTGATGGAAGAGGTGATCAAGCATAAGAGCTTTGAAGCTCTGAGCCTGCCTGGCCTGTCTGACGAGCGCAAAGCGGTGTTTGTTCCGGGTCTGGCGATCCTGTGCGGCGTGTTCGATGCGCTGGCCATTCGCGAGCTGCGCCTGTCTGACGGTGCGCTGCGCGAAGGCGTGCTGTATGAGATGGAAGGCCGATTCCGCCACCAGGATATTCGCAGCCGTACCGCGCAGAGCCTGGCGAATCAGTACAACATCGACCGCGAGCAGGCGAAGCGGGTCCTGGAAACCACTACCCATATGTATGAGCAGTGGGAAACCCAGAACCCCAAACTGGCGCATCCGCAGCTGGCGGCCCTGCTGAAGTGGGCGGCGATGCTGCACGAAGTCGGGCTGAACATCAATCACAGCGGGATGCACCGCCATTCGGCCTACATTCTGCAAAACAGCGATCTGCCAGGCTTTAATCAGGAGCAGCAGACCATGATGGCTTCGCTGGTACGCTATCATCGCAAAGCCGTTAAGCTGGACGAGTTGCCGCGCTTTACGCTGTTCAAGAAAAAACAGTTCCTGCCGCTGATCCAGCTGTTACGTCTGGGGGTGCTGCTTAACAACCAGCGTCAGGCGACAACCACGCCGCCAACGCTGACGCTCACCACGGACGATAACCACTGGACGCTGAGCTTCCCGCACGACTGGTTTAGCCAGAACGCGCTGGTGCTGCTGGATCTGGAAAGAGAGCAGCAGTACTGGAGTGCCGTCACCGGCTGGTGCCTGAAAATTGAGGAAGAGCACTCTCCAAACGTTGCCGCGTAATCTCCTCTTCAGGCGCTCTTCGTGAGCGCCTGAAGAGGCAGTAAAGCGTCCAGCGGTACGGGTTTACCGATTAAATAACCCTGGAAATAATCAATCCCCAGCGCCTCTGCGGCGCAACGAATCTCTTCGCTCTCGACATATTCCGCCACCACCAGCATTTTCTTCATCCGCGCCAGATGGCAAATCGAGGCCACTATCTGATAATCCAGGCTGTTACTGACGATATTACGAATAAAGCTGCCGTCGATCTTAAGGATGTCGGCATCCACGCTTTTTAAACGGGCGTAACTGGCATAGCCAGTGCCAAAATCATCAATGGCGACCCGGCATCCCATCTCCTGCAAATGGTTCATGGTCTGCATGGCCAGCCCGGCGTTGCCAAAACTGCTGCTCTCGGTGATCTCGAATATCAGCTGCCAGCTCTCAATAGCATAGGTTTGCAGCATGTGGCTCACCTCAAGCGGCAGCTGCGCACGGCAAACGGATGAGGGCGACAGGTTGATAGCAAACCGCTGTCCCGGCAGACTCTCCCGGTTGTCGGCCATAAACTGCAGCGTCTTCTCCAGCACCAGCAGATCAATACGCGAGGAGAGGCCAAACTCCTGCGCGACGGGCAGAAATTCATCGGGCGAAATCAGCTCGGCGCCATCGTTTTGTAGCCGGAGCAGTACCTCGTGATAGTCATCGCCACGGATCCCCTGCACGGGCTGCGCCAGCAGAGTAAATTCATCCTTTTCAAGCGCACGCTGCAGGCGGTTCATCATCGCGACTTTGTCTTTCAGGCCGCGTTGCAGATTGATGGCGCCCCGCTGCTGCAGGTTTTCCGGGTGATTGGTCGCCAGAGAGAGATCGGCGATGGTACTCAGCTCGCCCAGCAGCAGATAAAGATGCACTACCGGTGAGCGCACATAGCAATAGCTGACCCCCACCTGCGGCTGGAGCGGCATCCCGTCCCAGAGGAAGCGAAAGCGCTTGATATGCAAATCCAGCTCGTCAATCCGGGACTGATGCGACTCGGTATTCAGACGCAGCACCAGATCGTGCCCGGACAGCTGATACACGCACTCATCCGGCTGCAAATAGCCGTTAATCCACGCGGCCAGTTTCTGTTTGTACTGGATACGCAGCAAGACGCCGTAGTTACGCCCCAGCACTTCCAGCTCCGGGATACGCAGGAAACAGAGCACCGACCAGTGTTTTTTCCCCAGGGCGCGGTTGAGCGCCCGCAGGTTGGGGATATGCACCACCGGATCGAGAAATGCCAGTCGTCTGGCGCGAATATTGATTGCCCGCTGACGCGTCGCCAGCATCGACATGTAAACCACCACGAAGGTAAAGACCAGATAGCTGGAGGAGGTGATGGTGAGCTGAATGTCATAGCCCTGCGCCCGGGGGATGTAGCTGTCAAAAAAGTGAATTGAGACAATCAGCACCGGGGTCCAGATCAGGGACATCAGCTTATAGCCGAAGCGCATCGATCCCCACAGCATCACCGGCATCAACAGCGACAGCGTGTAGTTAGTGCTGAAGATGGTGCTGTTTTCGGTGATGGGCCACAGAAGCAAAGCCAGCAATGCGCTGGTTGCTACCAGCCAGATAGCCACCTCCGACGCCGTCACTTTACGGTCGATCTGGCACCGAATCTGCGACAGCAGGCTTCGTAAATAGCGGGGATGGCGGAGGGTACGGATGATCAGGTAGCAGAACGGCACGCCCGTCAGGCACCCGACCAGTAATCCCTGATAGTTAATCAGCGAGCGGATCCCGGGGATGCTGATACCCGCCAGGTCAAAGCGTGTCTTATAGACGCCAAGATAGATGGCAAACTGGAACAGCAGCAGGAAAATCGTGGCTGGACAGAACATCTGCCAGAACATCCGTTGCGCCATTAACCGTGCGTCACCATAGGAGACTTTATTGCGGCGAGGGGCAAAAACCCGATATCCGCCCCAGCTGAGGGTTATCGGGATTAAAAAATGGCCAATCGCCACGGCGGTCTCGTAACCGCCCACCGAAGGGTAGTAGCGAACAAAGAGCGCAAGCACAATGCCCGGCACCGCCGCCATGCCGTAAAAGAGCATCAGCGATAATAAAAAAGCCAGCGGCATGTAATAGAGCACCACCATATTCCCCTGAACCTGGGTGTAGGTAGTAGCAAGGCGCGCGACGGGCAGCAGAACGACCGGCAAAATCAACGGCAGCGCCCACCAGCGGTCTTTATATTTTTTGTATAACGAGAAAATAGTCATAGATGCCATGGTTAACCCGCTCATCCAGGGGCAGTTCTGACAGGCATCCAACCTGACGACGTTGCCGTGCAGACGAAATAACGTTTGCACGAAAGGAGCAAAGATTTTAGTAAGCCATGGCGAGCAAGATTTGACTTAAATCAAACAGATTAATTCCAGAAAAGAATATTCACATTTTTTAACCCTACTTTTGTGCTAATTATCAATGGCGTAAATAAACTAATTATTATATATAACATCTGGCGGCTTAATCGTTGACAGAATTTTACATTCCGAATAATTGACCCCTGTTGCCCCGTATGCCTTAATGGCACATCGCCCGCAGGGTATTTTCAGGAAAACGACAGTGAGTCAGGCTACACGTATGCGAAAACGACATCGGTTTAACACTCGGATGACGCGTATCATACTCCTTATCAGCTTATTCTTTTTTGTGGGCCGCTTCGTTTACTCCTCCATTGGTGCCTGGTATCACCACCAGGAAAAAAAGCAGGCGCAACAATCCAGCCTCTCTGGCGAATACGTCGAACGTTCCTCCACAACAATTAATTAATCCTGTTGTTTTTATGGGCTAATTAAATTATTTCGCCGTTTGTAATAATCGAATAATTTCGCTGATGCCTTTACTCAGCACTTTATCCTGACGCATAACGATGGCCAGCTGGCGCTGTAAAACCGGCGTAAGCGATCGCACGCATAACCCCTGCCTGTCTTCCGTACAATCCACCGCCATGCGGGGAATAATACTGTACCCCAGCCCGACGCGAACCATACGTTTGATGGCTTCGATACTGCCCGACTGCATTACCGGCTCAACGTCCACACCGCTGGCCTGGAACCAGGCGTCGATCACCGCCCTGGTGCTGCTCCCGGCACCAAAGGCGATAAAGGGGTGGGCCTGTAGCGCAGTGGCGGTCAGCGTAGTAAACAGCCCCTGCTGATCCTCTGCTGCAATAAACACAAACTCTTCATCCAGCACCGGCGCGATCGCCAGCGCCGAGCCCGCAGCGGGTAAGGTCACCAGTCCCAGGTCAAGACGGTTCTCTTCTATGGCGCGAACAATCTCCAGGGTATTGCCGGTGGTGACGCCGACCCGCAGCAGGGGGTGATCCTGACGCAGCTGCTGCAACAGCGGCGGCAAAAGATGGATACAGGCCGTAGCCCCCATCCCGACAGTGATCGTTCCGCTCACCTCATGGCTGAACGCGGCCACCGCCCGGATCGTCTCGTCTACCGCCTGCTCTATCCGCTCGCCGTGGGTCAACAACGCCAGCCCGGCCGGCGTGGCTTTGACGCCCCGTCCGGTACGCTCGATTAATCGCGCCTGCAGAAACTGCTCCAGCTGGCGGATCTGCAAACTTACTGCGGGCTGTGAAAGCCCAAGCACGTCCGCTGCCGCAGAAAAACTGCCCCGCTGCACGACCAGTCGAAAGGTTGCCACCTGTCCCAGATTCAGCGTCGTCATCACAAAGTTTCTCTTATAGAAGCCATAAACGCACCGGCCTGCCAGCATCCTGATGCGCGGGATATGCTCAGGATAACTGTCTGAAGGAATGAATGATAATGAAAAACCTGGCCATGCCCCGCGCGCTCCCCCTGACTACCGGCTGTAACCAGCTTATCAACTGGGGGATCTCCTTTTATATGCCGGGCACGTTCGCCCGGGCAATCACGGCGGACAGCGGCTGGTCTTCACCCGCGATCTATTCGGGCCTGACGCTGGCCATGCTGGTGATGGCCGCCCTCTCGCCGTTTGTCGCTAAGCTGCTGGCGCGGGCGGGTGGGCAACGGGTGGTGATGCTCGGATCGCTGCTGATTTCCGCCAGCTGCGTGGTAATGGCTTATGCCCAATCGCTTGTCGTCTGGTATGCCGCATGGATGGTGACCGGCATCGGCATGCGCCTGTCGCTGTACGACGCGCTGTTCGCGGCGCTGGTCAATCTCTACGGCCAGCAGGCGCGGGGAACCATTTCCCGCGTGACGCTGGCGGGCGGGCTGGCCTCGGTGGTGTTCTGGCCGCTGGGAGAGGCGTTGCTGACGATTATGACCTGGCGGAGCGCGCTGCTGGTTTATGCTCTGTTCGGCTTGCTGAGCGCCGCGTTAACCCTGTCATTACCCAATCAAACCCTCCCGCCAGTAAAGCAACCCAACCCGCCTGCCGGTGGACAGGATCGCCGCAACGGCTGGCTGTATGCCGCCTTTATTGCGCTGATCACCTTTGTCTCTAACGGCACCTCCACGCACCTGCCGGAATTTATCGCCAGCGTCGGCCTGCCGGTTACCATCGGCATGCTATGGGGGATTGGGCAGACCGGGGCGCGGTTCCTGGAGGTAGTTGCCGGGGCGAGACTCACCCCGCTGCGCCTGACGCTGCTCACCGCCCTTGCCATGCCGGTGTGCTTTATGCTCGGGCTGAGCAGTTCGCTCTTCCTCTGGTCTGCCGCCGGTTTTGTGCTGGGCTACGGGGCGATAAACGGGCTGGTGACCATCGTGAAAGCCACCCTGCCCTTGCAGCTGTTTGCCCCTGAAGAGTACGCCAGGCGCACCGGGGTACTGCTGATCCCGGCCCAGCTGATGGCGGCGGCCTCCCCGCTGGCCTATGCATGGTTAAACCGGGCGTTTGGGACGTTCGGCGCGATGGGGCTGTCGTGGGGGCTGACGCTGGTGATTGCCGGGCTGGCGGTGGCTATCGTGAAGGGTCAGGCTTCGCATCACAGTCAGGGCATCCCTGCCCTTAGCGACTAAAGTACGAATCCGCCGTCAATGGTCAGGCTTGAACCCGTCATATAGCCAGATGATTCACCGGCAAGCCATGCCGCCAGCGAGGCGATCTCATCCGGCTCGCCCATCCGCTGCAGCGGAATGCTACCGACGATCTGCTCCGCCATTCCGGCAGTCATATCGGTGGCGATAGGTCCTGGCTGAATGTTGTTAATGGTGATGCGGCGTGGCGCCAGGTCCAGCGCGAGGTTTTGCACCATCGAGGCGACTGCCGCTTTACTCATGGCATAAACGCTGCTGCCTGCATGCCCGGTACGCACCGCCGTATTGCTGCCGATGGTGATCACGCGCCCCCCTTCAGCCATCGGCTTAACCGCCGCCTGAATAGCAAGGAAGACGCCGCGCACGTTGACGGCCAAGGTAGCATCCAGATCGTCCAGCGAATATTGCTCAATAGTCCCGAGCCGAAGCACGCCCGCATTTACCACCGCGACATCCAGCCTGCCAAAGTGCTGCAATGTTTTATCTACCGCCCTCTGGATGGCCTTCGCGTCTGCGCTGTCGGCTTCAATGGCTGTCGCTTGTCCGCCCTGTTGGCTTCAGCACCCACCCGGGTGCCCAGGCAGACACCATGCCAGCAGAAACAGCCCCGTGCATGCGCGGAATGTATCGCACTGTATCCACGCCGCCCTGCTTACGCAGCCATACAAAAAAGCCACCCGCAGCAAACAGACCCGATACATAAAAATGGTTTTCTGTATCTGTCGCCATTGATGACCTGAAGAGGAGATCCCCGAATGATGCGTCGACATTTACTGCTCACTCTGTTCGCGCTGACATCTGGCTGCACCTGGGCCGCACCGTTAAGCGGGCTCAGTGCCGCAGATGTTAACGGCCCGGCCGCCGTTGCACCGCTCGATCAGCCTCAGCCCCCGGCCAGGCTGATTGTGGATCCGCCGCTGGCGGGCCCGCTGAGTAAAGGCGCAGTCTTTATTCAATACCGCACCGAGAACATGAGCATTGAACCCGTATTCGGGCCCGAGGCGCTCAAAGTAACGCCGCGCATCGGCCATATCCACGTCATCGTGGATGACAATCCCTGGCACTGGGCCGATGCAAGCGGCGAGCCGGTCATTCTGGTGGGGCTGCCCGCAGGCCCTCACAAAGTGACTCTTATTCTCGCCGACCCAACCCATAAACCTGTTGACCGTAAAACCATCGAATTCACCGTGCCGCCACATGCTGCGGTTATGCACTGAACGCGTCCACTCACTTATTTTTAAGGATTTAAACCATGAAAACATTACTGATTGCTGTACTGACCTTTACTGCTGCAATGGCCTCTTCCGCTTTCGCCGCCCAGGAGATTGATCATCCTCAGGGAGAGCAAAAGATTGGCACCGTTTCCGACAGCAGCGGCGCAACGTCGCTCGCGGATCTGGAGGCGAAACTGCAGGCCAAAGCCGCCGAAGCGGGAGCCAGCGCGTTTCGCATTACCTCCGCCGGGGGAAATAACACCCTGTCAGGCACTGCGGATATTTATCGTTGAGGCATACCATGAAAAAACTGTCTATCCATACCTTAGCGGCGGGCCTGCTGCTGGCCGCCGCCAGCGGCACGGCGCTGGCGAACAGTAAAACCGTGGTACTGGTGCACGGCGCTTTTGCCGACGGCAGCAGCTGGAAACGGGTGATCGACAAACTGCAACGCCAGCATACCGAGGTTATTGCCGTTCAGCTGCCGCTCACCTCGTTAAAAGAGGATGTCGCCGCGACTCAGCGCGCCATCGCCCGGGCTCACGGGGATGTGGTGCTGGTGGGCCACTCCTGGGGCGGGACGGTGATTAGCGAAGCAGGCAACGATGCGCGGGTAAAATCGCTGGTTTACGTGGCGGCGTTTGCCCCGGACTCGGGCCAGTCGACAGGGGATCTGGCGGGGAGCTACCCTGCCCCGCCGGGCAGCGCAGGTATCGCCAAAACCGCAGACGGTTTTCTCTATTTGCCATCCAAATCGGTACGCCAGGATTTTGCACCAGATATTAAGGCAGGTGAGCAAAGCACGCTGACCGTCACTCAGGGCCCGATCCGCGCCGACGCCTTTGCGGAAAAGATCACCCATGCGGCCTGGCACGATAAGCCAAGCTGGTATGTGGTCAGCAAGAATGACCGGATGATCAACCCGGATCTTGAGCGTGCGATGGCGAAGGCGATTAATGCCAAAACAACGGAGGTAGCGGCAAGCCATGTGTCGATGGTGAGCCAGCCGGAGGAGATTGCCCGGGTGATTGAGCAAGCGGTGAAATGAAACAGGCAATAAAAAGCCCGCAGGATGCGGGCTTGAATAGAGAACGATTAACGGGTGGGGATTATTCCCACTCAATCGTAGCCGGTGGCTTCCCGCTGATGTCATACACCACGCGAGAAATACCGTTAACTTCGTTGATGATGCGGTTAGACACGCGGCCTAAGAAGTCATACGGCAGGTGTGCCCAGTGGGCAGTCATAAAGTCGATGGTCTCAACCGCACGCAGGGAGACAACCCAGTCGTACTTACGGCCATCGCCCATTACGCCGACAGAGCGAACCGGCAGGAAGACGGTGAACGCCTGGCTCACTTTGTTGTACAGATCCGCTTTGTGCAGCTCTTCGATGAAGATCGCATCGGCACGACGCAGCAGGTCGCAGTACTCTTTCTTCACTTCGCCCAGCACGCGCACGCCCAGACCCGGACCCGGGAACGGGTGACGGTAGAGCATATCGTACGGCAGACCCAGCTCCAGACCGATCTTACGCACTTCGTCTTTGAACAGCTCACGCAGCGGTTCAACGAGACCCATCTTCATCTCTTTCGGCAGGCCGCCCACGTTGTGGTGAGATTTGATGACGTGTGCTTTACCGGTGGCAGAAGCCGCGGACTCGATCACGTCAGGGTAGATGGTGCCCTGTGCCAGCCACTTCACGTCTTCCAGCTTCAGGGCTTCTTCGTCGAACACTTCCACGAACACGCGGCCGATGATTTTACGTTTTGCTTCTGGATCGTTTTCGCCTTCCAGCGCGTCCAGGAAGCGCTTCTCGCCTTCCACGTGAACAATGTTCAGACCGAAGTGGTCACCGAACATGTCCATAACCTGCTGGGCTTCGTTCAGACGCAGCAGACCGTTGTCCACGAAGACACAGGTGAGGTTTTTGCCGATGGCACGGTGCAGCAGCATTGCGGTCACGGAGGAGTCCACGCCGCCGGACAGGCCGAGGATCACTTTGTCATCACCGACCTGCTGGCGAATACGCTCAACCGCATCGTCGATGATTTTTGCTGGCGTCCACAGGGCTTCACACTGGCAGATGTCGATGACAAAACGCTCCAGCATGCGCAGGCCCTGACGGGTGTGGGTCACTTCCGGGTGGAACTGCACGCCGTAGAAGCGTTTTTCTTCGTTAGCCATGATGGCGAACGGGCAGCTCTCGGTGCTGGCAACGGTCACGAAGTCGGACGGGATAGCGGTGACTTTGTCGCCATGGCTCATCCACACGTCGAGCAGCGCTTTGCCGTCGGCGGTCAGGGAGTCTTCGATACCGCGGATCAGGGCGCTGTCGGTCTGCACTTCAACCTGCGCGTAGCCGAATTCACGCTCGTTAGAACCTTCAACGTGACCACCCAGCTGCATCGCCATGGTCTGCATGCCGTAGCAGACGCCGAACACCGGCACGCCGGCTTCGAACACGTACTGCGGTGCACGCGGGCTGTTATCTTCGGTGGTGCTTTCCGGACCACCGGAAAGGATGATACCGCTTGGGTTGAACTCGCGAATCTGAGCTTCCGTAACATCCCACGCCCACAGTTCGCAGTAAACGCCCAGCTCACGCACGCGACGCGCCACCAGCTGAGTGTATTGAGAACCGAAATCGAGGATGAGAATGCGATGTTTATGAATGTTTTCCGTCATTGACGCTAATTCCGAGGCAAGTGAAACAAAAACAGAGCGCCCGGCTCAAAGCCGGGCGCGGAAATTAATCAGGAGCCCATACGGTAGTTCGGAGACTCTTTGGTGATCGTCACGTCGTGAACGTGGCTTTCCTGGATACCTGCACCGCTGATACGCACGAATTCCGCTTTAGTACGCAGCAGGTCAATGGTACCACAGCCGGTCAGACCCATACAGGAGCGCAGGCCGCCCATCTGCTGGTGAATGATCTCTTTCAGGTAGCCTTTATAGGCCACGCGACCTTCGATACCTTCCGGCACCAGTTTGTCGGCAGCGTTATCGGTCTGGAAGTAACGGTCGGAGGAGCCTTTGGACATCGCGCCCAGAGAACCCATGCCGCGGTAAGATTTATAAGAACGGCCCTGGAACAGTTCGATTTCACCCGGGGACTCTTCGGTACCGGCCAGCATGGAGCCAACCATGACCGCTGCCGCACCGGCCGCGATGGCTTTGGCGATGTCGCCGGAGAAGCGGATACCGCCGTCAGCGATAACCGGAATACCGGTACCTTCCAGCGCTTCTACCGCGTCGGATACCGCGGTGATCTGCGGAACACCCACGCCAGTGACGATACGGGTGGTACAGATGGAGCCTGGGCCAATGCCCACTTTCACCGCGCTGCAACCCGCTTCAGCCAGGGCACGAGCGCCTGCGCCGGTGGCCACGTTGCCACCAATAATTTGCAGATCAGGATATTTTGCACGGGTTTCGCGAATACGCTGCAGCACGCCTTCGGAGTGGCCGTGAGAGGAGTCGATCAGCAGCACGTCAACGCCGGCAGCAACCAGCGCATCAACGCGCTCTTCGTTGCCTGCGCCCGCGCCAACCGCAGCACCGACGCGCAGACGGCCATGCTCGTCTTTACAGGCGTTCGGTTTACGTTCTGCTTTCTGGAAGTCTTTAACGGTGATCATGCCGAGCAGGTGGAAGCTGTCGTCTACAACCAGCGCTTTTTCAACGCGTTTTTCGTGCATTTTTGCGAAGACCACGTCGCGGGACTCGCCTTCACGCACGGTAACCAGACGCTCTTTCGGGGTCATGTAGACGCTGACCGGCTGGTTCAGGTCGGTGACGAAACGCACGTCACGACCGGTGATGATACCCACCAGTTCGTTATCGGAGGTCACAACCGGGTAGCCTGCAAAGCCGTTACGCTCGGTCAGCGCTTTCACTTCGTGCAGGGTGGTGGTTGGCAGAACGCTCTGTGGATCGGTAACGATGCCAGATTCATGTTTCTTCACGCGGCGAACTTCTTCCGCCTGACGCTCGATAGACATGTTTTTATGAATAAAGCCAATGCCGCCTTCCTGAGCCAGGGCGATAGCCAGGCGCGCTTCAGTCACGGTGTCCATTGCCGCGGAGAGCATAGGAATGTTCAGGCGAATGGTTTTGGTCAACTGCGTGCTGAGGTCGGCAGTATTCGGCAGAACGGTGGAATGAGCGGGAACGAGGAGGACGTCGTCAAACGTCAGTGCTTCTTTAGCGATACGTAGCATGGGCAATATCTCTGACCTGGGTGGTTAAATATTGCCGTGGCATTATACAGAGCGTAACCGATTGCATCTACACTTTTTTATAAAAAATGCTTGCGATTGCCTCTTATCAGGTTACTATCGACTGAATAACTTGCTGATTTAGAATTTGATCCCGCTCACATGTTATCCTCTCAATCCCCCTCAATTTATACCGTTAGCCGCCTGAATCAGACGGTCCGTTTGCTGCTTGAGCAGGAAATTGGCCAGGTGTGGATTAGCGGAGAGATCTCCAATTTCACCCAGCCGGCATCCGGTCACTGGTACTTCACCCTGAAGGACAATACCGCTCAGGTGCGCTGCGCGATGTTCCGCAACAGCAACCGTCGGGTGACCTTCCGGCCGCAGCACGGGCAGCAGGTGCTGGTTCGCGCCAGTATCACCCTGTACGAGCCGCGCGGTGATTATCAGATTATCGTTGAGAGCATGCAGCCAGCGGGTGAAGGGCTTCTCCAGCAGAAATATGAGCAGTTGAAAGCCACGCTTTCGGCGGAAGGGCTGTTCGATCAGCAATATAAACAGCCGCTCCCCTCCCCTGCCCACTGCGTAGGGGTGATTACCTCGAAAACCGGCGCCGCGCTGCATGACATTCTGCACGTCCTGAAACGCCGCGACCCTTCCCTGCCGGTCATTATCTACCCGACCGCGGTGCAGGGTGACGATGCGCCCGGGCAGATTGTCCGCGCCATTCAGCTTGCCAACGCCCGTCAGGAGTGTGATGTGCTGATCGTCGGGCGCGGAGGCGGTTCGCTGGAAGATCTCTGGAGCTTTAACGACGAACGCGTGGCGCGGGCAATTTTTGCCAGCCAGATCCCGGTGGTTAGCGCCGTCGGGCACGAAACCGACGTCACCATTGCGGATTTTGTCGCCGACCTGCGGGCGCCGACGCCGTCTGCCGCGGCAGAAGTGGTGAGCCGTAACCAGCTCGAGCTGCTGCGCCAGATGCAAAACGGCCAGCAGCGCCTCGAGATGGCGATGGACTATTTCCTCGCCAACCGCACCCGTCGTTTTACCCAGCTGCATCATCGCCTGCAGCAGCAGCACCCGCAGCTGCGTCTGGCCCGTCAGCAAACCGTGCTGGAACGTCTGCGCCAGCGGATGAACCTCGCGGTGGACAGTCAGCTTAAACGGGCGGTGCAGCGCCAGCAGCGCACCACTCAGCGCCTGAACCAGCACAACCCGCAGCCGCGCATCTGGCGCGCGCAAACGCGTATTCAGCAGCTGGAGTATCGCCTCGCGGAAAACCTGCGCGCGCAACTGAGCAGCACCCGCGAGCGCTTCGGTAAGGCGGTCACCCATCTGGAAGCCGTCAGTCCGCTCTCGACGCTGGCTCGCGGTTACAGCGTGACCACCGCGAACGATGGCAAAGTGCTGAAGCAGACCAAACAGGTCAAAGCCGGGGATGTGCTCACCACCCGGTTGTCAGACGGCTGGGTGGAAAGCGAAGTGAAAGGCGTGACGCCAGTGAAGAAAACCCGCGCCCGCAAAAAAGCGTGATCATGGTTTGCCGTCAGGCGCGACGGCAAGCAGCCCCCAGGACAGCCCGGAAAAAATGACCAGCGCTACCGCTGCGCCTGCCATTCCCAGTAACAGGCCAAACGCTACGGAGCCGATAACCTGTCCGGCTGCCAGCATCAGAAAAGCCATACTGACACCCACAGCAGGTGACGGATGGGTAATAACCGCGCCCTGCACCAGCAGTACGCCGGACAAAATCACGTATCCCGCCCCGCTCATCGCCACCACCGGGACCAGCCACCAGGCAAACCCTTCTGTTAGCGCAAGGGCCAGCAGCGAGGCGGCCATGAAAATCTGCGAAACTCGATAAACGCCGCGCATCCCGATACGTTTTGCCGCACTTCCGGTAAACACGGCGACGATCCCTGCCCCGCCGCTCACCAGCCACAGAACCCGCGTCACGGCGCTATCAAGCCCGGTATGGCTCGTAAGCAACTCCGGGCCAAAACTCCACCAGGCGGCGCTGGCAATGCCGCTCACGAAAGTAATCATTAACAGACGGCACATACCCGGCTTGCGAAGCAAATCGCGCCAGGAGGGTGTTCGTTCACGCTTGCGCGTAGCCCGACCCGGCAGATAACGCCACGCTGCCAGCAGGCAGAGCAGTGCCAGGAGGGCAAAGACGATACAGGCAGAGCAGTGCCAGGAGGGCAAAGACGATACAGGCCGCACGCCAGCCGCCCGGCATAAAAAACAGAACCGGCACCGAGAGGATGATCCCGGCGCTTGTTCCGGCATTAATGACGGTATTCACCAGGGTCTGGCGATCTGGCGCAATGGTGTCATCTACGGCTCCGGCAAGCGCGGGTGAGGCCAGTCCCGAACTTAATCCGGCAATAAATAATCCTGTCGCAAGGGTGAGCGGCAACGACGAGAATGCCAGAATAAACAGGCCGCTTGCTGCCGTGACGGCTGCCAGCAAAGCCGGTACGCGGGAGCCGAAACGGTAAGTGAGGAAAGAGGCAAAGAGGACTGACAGGCAATAAGCCGCATAGCTACAGGCTGCAATCCCCCCGGCAACCTGGGGCGAGAAAGGGATGGCCTGACGAATATCGGGCAGCATCAGCCCCCAGGAAAATCTCGCCATGCCGTAAGTCACCGCGATTAATGAGAATCCGGTTATACCCAGTGCAATCGGTCTGTTCATTACGCCCCTCTTTTTACCCGCAGTAAAAACCTAAACGCTGAGCAGGCGTTGTGCCACTTTTTACCGGTACGAATACTCTGACTTCTCCCCGCTCCCGCCTTCATCATTTACACTCAAAGTGTTTCTTTTTTCGGCATTGCCATAACAGGAGAGACGCATGACCCGAACCTTTAGCGTGATCCCGCCCTATATTCTTCGTCGTATTATTGAGAGTGGCTCTGAGCCGCAGCAGCGTTGCGCCCGCCAGACGCTGACGCATGTACAGACGCTTATGGCACATATGCCAGGTAAACCCGCTGCGCCGCACGTTAATAAAGCCGGGCAGCTGGAGCGCGATATTTATGATGCAAAACAGACCCAGGAACTGCCGGGCACCCAGGTGCGTTATGAGGGACAGGCGTCAAACAGGGATATTGCTGTTGATGAAGCCTATGATTATTTAGGTATCACCCATGATTTTTTCTGGAAAAATTATCATCGCGACTCGCTGGATAATAAAGGGCTGATACTGACGGGCACCGTTCATTATGGGCGGGAATATCAGAACGCTTTCTGGAATGGTCAGCAGATGGTATTTGGCGATGGTGATGGCGAGATATTTAACCGCTTCACTATTGCCATTGACGTTGTGGCACATGAACTTAGCCATGGGGTGACCGAAACCGAAGCCGGGCTTATCTACTTTGAACAATCGGGTGCGCTGAATGAGTCTTTATCTGACGTTTTCGGCTCGCTGGTGAAACAGTATCACCTGAAGCAAACGGCCGATAAAGCCGACTGGCTGATTGGTGAAGGGCTGCTGGCTAAGGGGATTAATGGCAAAGGGCTGCGATCGATGTCAGAACCCGGAACTGCCTATGACGATCCCCTGCTCGGCAAAGATCCGCAGCCCGGGCATATGAAAGACTTTATCAAAACGCGCGAAGATAACGGCGGCGTGCATCTTAATTCGGGTATTCCTAATCGCGCGTTTTATCTTGCCGCGACGGCCATTGGTGGCCATGCCTGGGAGAAAGCCGGTTATGCCTGGTATGACACGGTTTGCGATCGACAGCTGGCGCAAGATGCAGATTTTGACGCCTTTGCGAAACTGACGGTAGCGCACGGTGAAAAGCGATCGGGTGGTGACGTCGCCGCAGCCATTGAGCAAGCCTGGAAACAGGTGGGAGTGTTGTAAATGCAGGTTCCGGAACTGACGGATGACGCGGTGGTCGAGCTGGCGCGTGAAGGCGGTGTGGCCTATATTCCCCATCTCAGCGGATTGCGGCGAATTGCGCTCTCGACGCTTAACAGCGCCCAGCGCCAGCGCGTGGTAAATATACTGGAGCAGGCTATTCCGCGGGGAGAGCCGCCCGGCCAGCGGTCGTCACCCGGCGGCGGCGACCAGCGCTATTTTCGCATCCAGATAATCTGGACCCGGCACAATCAGGCGCAATACACCGACATCATTGTGCTGGTTCCCGAGCAGGAAGCGCCAGAGTCGCTGGTCGAGCTCTGGCAAAAAGGCGAAGGCTGCGTATGCGATTAAGCGTCAGTCCTGACGAACTCCACGCGCTTTTTCGAGATCAGACCGTGGCCGTTCTGACAGAAATAGTCCACCGCACCGCAGGCTTTTAACACCTGGAGTGGCTGATGGCATTCCGGGCAGCGCGCTTCCAGGGCGATATCTTTGTGGCAATTCTCGCAGTGCGCCACACCGTTTTGCGGTTCAATCTCCGCATGGCAATCCGGGCAGGTAATCGACATGATGACTCCTTCAAAGGACATTCAGTTCTGCCCTGATATTAACACGATGCGTTTAGTGGGGGCCACGTAGCTGTTGCTGTAACGTCAGCAGGATCTCCACCTCTTCCAGTCTGCGCTGCGTCGTGCGGCTCACCTCGTCCGGATCGCGTGTAAACAGGCTTTGCTCCCCCAGAATATGCTCCGCCAGACAGCGTTCGTAGATCGTGCCGCCAAAACGCCAGGACTGAATTTTATCGCCATCGATCAGGTCAAGCACATCCTCTGCCCCACGCCGGTCGTGGCTGATGACGCGACCGTCCCGCAGATGCAGCCGCAGCCCTTTTTGCCCCCCGGACGGCCCGGCATATTTGTTGAGCCAGATATTCACCGGCACACCGCCGATCTGCCCCTGAAGATGCGCCTCGCCTTCCGCCGTGGTCAGATCGCCTTTGGCGATATCGCGCCCCAGACGGTCTTTAGCCGTTACAACCTGCAAGGCAATATCGCCATTGTCTCCCAGGTAGCGCACCGTTTCGCGCATCATCGCCAGCACGTGCGTGCCGATATCCAGGATCACCCCGTCAGGATGACGCAGCGTTCGGGTATCTGGTTCCCCGGTGGCAAAGTTGAGCGCGATGGGCTCCCCCGCCGCGTTAAACCCGCTCGGCTCCTGTAAAAAGCCCTCAATGCGGACGATATCCGAAAAGGCCCCGACCAACCCCAGCGATACCAGGTTAATGCGTGCCATCCAGTGATCGAGCGCCAGCACCCGGGCGGCCGCCTCCGGTCTCGCCAGCAGCGTTTTCAGCCTGGCGATTTGGGCAAGGGTGGCGACAATCGGCTTTTCAACCACAATGCGCGGGATGGAGGACGCCAGCGCCAGCTCAAGCACCTCAAGGTGCTGCAGCGATGCGGTGGTGATAAACAGCGTATCGAGGGGTTGGGCGAGGAGATCGGCAAGCGTTGAGCAGCGGGTGATTCCATCCAGTGTTCTTGTCGCCTGGATATCAAAGCCCAGACAGCGGAGAGAAGCGCCGAAGGTGTTTTGTAGTGCGGGTAAGTAGGCGGTTTCAACCACCGCGCCAAGTCCAACAAACCCAATCTGCATATATCACCTCTGTTTTGGCAAGGCCGGAGCGTAACGCACGCTCCGGCCAGCTCAGGCTGATATCAGGCGTTGGTTACCGGTTTCGGCTCGTTTTTCGTCTGCGTATTTTCCAGCATACGACGCACCGGAACAATGAGCACCGTCAGAACGGCGGCACAAATCAGCAGCGCGATGGAGCAGCGTGCGAAGAGATCCGGCAGCATATCCAGCTGATCGGCCTTCACATGACCGCCAATCAGACCCGCCGCCAGGTTGCCGAGGGCACTGGCGCAGAACCACAGGCCCATCATCTGGCCGCGCATTCTTTCCGGGGCCAGCAGCGTCATGGTCGCCAGACCAATCGGGCTCAGGCACAGTTCGCCGAGGGTCAGCATCAGGATACTGCCCACCAGCCAGAACGGCGACACGCCCGCCCCGCCGTTACTCAGGACATTCTGCGCCGCCAGCATCATCAGGCCAAAGCCCCCTGCCGCACACAGAATGCCGATCACGAACTTGGTGATGCTGCTCGGGCGAATGTTGTTGCTCGCCAGCTTCGGCCAGGCCCAGCTAAAGACCGGTGCCAGCAGGATAATAAACAGGGCGTTAATTGACTGGAACCATACCGCCGGAATTTCAAAATCACCGATCATGCGGTTGGTGTAATCGTTGGCAAACAGGTTGAACGAGGTTGGCTTTTGTTCAAATGCAGACCAGAAGAAGGCCGCAGACACCAGCAGGATAAAGCAGACCAGCAGTCTGGCGCGCTCTTTGCGGTTCAGGCCGGCAAACATAAACAGCCAGATGAAGTAGAGCGCCACCGAGGCGGCAATCACGTATACCAGCACGCTGGCCACCGCGACCGGGTTAATGACAATCACGCCCTGCGCGATCAGGGTAACGATAATGGCAATACCCGCCGCCAGCGCCAGTAACCAGCCGCCGACGCCGTTTTTCTTCGCGACCGGGCTGTTCCAGGTGGAATCCAGCCCCACTTCGCTGTCATAGCGCTTCATCGACGGCACGGCAAACAGGCGGAAGATGACCAGCGCCACCAGCATCCCGATACCGCCGATACCAAAGCCCCAGTGCCAGCCGTGGGATTTAATCAGCCAGCCGGAGATCAGCGGCGCGATAAAGGACCCCATGTTGATGCCCATATAGAACAGCGAGAAGCCGCCGTCGCGACGCGCATCGCCTTTCTTATACAGCGTGCCCACCATCACCGAGATACAAGTTTTGAACAGGCCCGAGCCCAGGACGATAAACATCAGACCGATAAAGAACAGGTTGTTACCCATCACCGCCGACAGCGCAATTGACAGGTGGCCCAGTGCAATCAGAATCGAACCGTACCAGACCGCTTTCTGCTGGCCGAGCCAGTTATCCGCCAGCCAGCCACCCGGCAGCGCCGCCAGATACATAGTTCCGGCGAAGATACCGACAATAGAGGAGGCATTTTCACGCGCTAGCCCCATGCCGCCGTCATACACCGTGGCCGCCATAAACAGGATCAGGAGTGGACGAATACCGTAAAACGAGAAGCGCTCCCACATCTCCGTGAAGAACAGCGCGCCGAGTGGATAAGGATGACCGAAGAAAGTTCGGCTTTCGTTTTTATTAACAGAGGATTGCATAATTCTCCCGAGATGATGTGTCGTCTTACTTGTAAACACCGGAAGCCCGCCGCCCGGTTAGCAATCGGGCGGCTTTTTTACATCCGGCGAAATATTATTTAACCATTTGATAACCTGAGGCAACTTTTGTCCAGCCCCCACCCCACCACCAAAAGATGAAAGTTCGACAATCGTCTTATTTCTTAGATTTTATGTTGGATAAACATGAATAGTGATTGACATCACATCAATAATTATTCGTCCCTTTCAGGCATAAAAAAACCCGCGACAGGCGCGGGTTTTTCGGCAGAGCAGCAAAGATTATTTGCTTTTCTTAATGTGTTTAATCAAACGCTTACGCTTACGCATCTGGTTCGGCGTCAGGGTGTTACGTTTGTTGGCAAACGGGTTATCCCCTTCCTTGAACTGAATACGGATCGGCGTACCCATTACGTCCAGCGATTTGCGGAAGTAGTTCATCAGGTAGCGTTTGTAAGAATCCGGCAGATCTTTTACCTGGTTACCGTGAATAACCACGATAGGCGGGTTATAACCACCGGCGTGAGCATATTTCAGCTTCACGCGGCGACCGCGCACCAGCGGTGGCTGATGGTCTTCTGCCGCCATGGTCATGATACGGGTCAGCATTGCGGTACCGACACGACGGGTGGAGCTGTCGTAGGCTTCGCGTACGGACTCAAACAGGTTACCCACGCCGCTGCCGTGCAGGGCTGAGATGAAGTGGACGCGAGCGAAGTCGATAAAGCCCAGACGGAAGTCCAGCATCTCTTTGACCTGCTCACGCACTTCGTTGCTCAGGCCGTCCCACTTGTTGACGACGATAACCAGTGAGCGCCCACTATTGAGGATAAAGCCGAGCAGGGAGAGATCCTGATCGGAGATACCTTCGCGGGCATCGATCACCAGCATCACCACGTTGGCGTCTTCAATCGCCTGCAGAGTTTTGATTACCGAGAACTTTTCCACCACATCGGTGATTTTCCCGCGCTTGCGCACGCCCGCGGTGTCGATCAGAACGTATTCACGCTCGTCACGCTCCATCGGGATGTAAATACTGTCGCGAGTGGTGCCCGGCATGTCATACACCACCACGCGGTCTTCACCGAGGATGCGGTTAGTAAGCGTTGACTTACCGACGTTCGGACGACCGACAATGGCCAGCTTGATCGGCAGATCCTGCGGGTTAAAGTCGTCTTCCGGCTCCTCTTCACCCTCTTCGCCTTCTTCAAACTGCGCCCAGTACTCGGCGTCTTCGTCGACCTCTTCCGGCGGGTTGATCTCGTCAACGTACGGCAGCAGCGCGGTTTCCAGCAGGCTGGTCACGCCACGGCCGTGAGAGGCGGCGATCGGGTAGATATCGCCCAGACCTAATGACCAGAAATCGGCCATCGCCTGATCGGGATCGATACCGTCCGTTTTGTTCGCCACCAGGAAGGTGGATTTTTCACGTGAGCGCAGGTGCTTAGCGATGGCAACGTCGGCAGGCATCAGGCCCGCGCGCGCATCAACCATAAACAGCACGATGTCCGCTTCTTCAATCGCCAGCAGAGATTGTTCCGCCATGCGAGTTTCAACGCCGTCTTCTGTCCCGTCGATACCGCCGGTATCGATACAGATAAACTCACGACCTTCCACTTCTGCACGACCGTACTTACGGTCACGCGTGAGCCCCGGGAAATCCGCAACCAGCGCATCACGGGTGCGTGTTAAACGGTTAAAAAGAGTGGATTTTCCAACGTTCGGGCGCCCGACAAGCGCGACCACAGGTACCATGTTTAAAGCCTCATAAAATTCGATATCACGTCGCGTTTGCGGCGTTTTTTAAAAAATCAAAACGGCCCCTGAAGCAACAGGAGCCGTTGAGTATACTACAACCGCGGTGATTAACGCGTGATCGCGTACAGCGTACCGTCTTTTGCCTGGATCAGCAGTTTGCCGTCAGCCACCACCGGCTCGGTCAGGAAACCGGAACCGTCGACTTTCTCCTGGGCGACAAAACGACCGTTGCTCGGGTCAATCCAGTGCATATAGCCTTCGCTATCACCTACCACCAGGCTGCCGTTATACAGCGCCGGTGCGGTCAGCAGACGGTGCAGCAGATCGCTCTGCGTCCACAGCGTCACGCCACCCTCGGTGCTCAGCGCCAGCAGGCGATCGTTCTGATCGACCAGGTAGATGCGGTTGCCGTCCACCACGAAATCATTCACGGAGCCCAGCTCGCGTTTCCACATCACCTGGCCGCTACGCAGATCCATCGCAGTCAGGTTGCCGTTATAGGCCAGAGCGTAAACCACGCCATTGACGATGACCGGCGTGGTGTCCACATCGCTCAGGCGGTCGATTTCGGTCGGACCGGTTGCCTGAGAGATACGCTGCTGCCAAATCATCTGGCCCTGCTGCATCAATACGGCACTAACGCGACCGTTATCACCGCCGACAATAGCCGCGCCAAAGGCAGTGGCTGGCGCAGATTCACCGCGCAGGGAGAGCGCCGGCATATCGAGGTTAACCGTCCACTTCACCGCACCGTCAGCTTCATTCAGCGCCTGCAGCTGACCGTTGGCGGTATGCACCAGCACCATGCCGTCGCTGACCACCGGACGGGAGAGCGCTTCGCCCGCGACGCGGGTCTGCCATGCGATGGAGCCGTCGCTGGCGTTAAGGGCGTAGACCTGGGCCTTCTCGCTGCCGATATAGACATGACCACCGGCAACCGTCACACCGCCTGACAGCAGAGCCGGCGTGCGTGACAGCCAGCCGCTTTTTTCTGCCAGATTAATCGACCACACCTCTTTGCCATCATCGGCGTTTACGGCTTTGACGATGCCTTTGCGGTCAGCCGCATAGACAACGCCGTCCGCAGAAGCCGGATGCAGGTTGGAGTAGAAGTCGCCAATACCGTCACCGACGGAAGTGCTCCATGCGGTAGACGGCGCAAACTGGTTTTCAACCGTTGGCAGTGGAGACATGGTGACAACATCTTCTTCGCCGCTGAACAGTGAACAGCCGCTCAATAACGTAACGGAAAGCAGTCCTGGCAGAAGTAATTTACGCAATTGCATCGGGTCCCTCTCAGACGGACAAATTATTTATTTTCATCTGCATCATTTCGCTCAGCGCTGGCGAGGCGTTGCTTTTCACGCCCGCTTCCCATGCGCTGCGCGCGCCTTGTTTGTCACCTTTACTCAGCAGTGCTTCACCACGCAGGTCGGCAACAATCGAGGCAAAACCTTCACCCTTAACAGAGTCGAGGGTTTTCAGCGCTTCGTCTGTTTTCTTCTGCTGCACCTGAATACGGGCAAGACGCAGATTGATGAGCGCTTTCAGGTTATCGTTGCCTGCGGCTGCCAGACCCTGCTGCAGCTGAGCTGCCGCTTTGTCCAGCTCGCCTTTATCAACGAACTGCTGAGCCACTTCCAATGACGCCAGCGCGCCATAGGTATTTTTATTGTCGGCGGCAAATTTCTCTGCTGCCGCCAGGGTTTCCGGCCGATCGGCCTGAATGGCGCTCACGGTATCTTCATACTGTAAGGAGGAGCCACGCGCGGAATCGACCTGATGATTGTTCCAGTAACGCCAGCCCACCAGGGCACCAACACCTAAAATGACCCCAACAGCCAGCGCTTTGCCGTTTTCAGCAAAGAAGCGTTTAATCGCATCGACCTGGTCGTTTTCGTTCTCGTACATTTCCACGCAGTCCTTCTCCTTAGCCCAGTAGAGTGCGCAAGTGCGCCGCAACGCCGTCCTGCGTTACCGTTGTTTGCTCACCAGAGCGCAGATCCTTCACCACCACTTCGCCGTTAGCCACTTCTGACTCGCCAAGTACCAGTGCAATACGCGCGCCCCACTTATCGGCACGGGCGAACTGTTTCTTAAAGTTGCCGCCGCCGTGGTTGGTCATCAGCTTAGCCGCTGGCAGCGCATCGCGCACGCGTTCGGCAAGCTGCATTGCCGCAGACTGCGTTTCCGCGCCTGAGGCCACCAGGTATATATCGACAACAGGATCGGCTTTAAATTCCGGATTAACTGCCTGAACTAACAAAACAAGTCGCTCAAGACCCATGGCGAAGCCTACTGCCGGTGCAGGACGACCGCCTAACTGCTCCACCAGACCGTCGTAACGACCGCCCGCACAGACCGTTCCCTGTGAACCGAGGCTGGTGGTAACCCACTCAAACACGGTGCGGTTGTAGTAGTCCAGACCGCGTACCAGGCGCTGGTTAACGGTGTAAGCAATACCGGCAGCTTCCAGCAGTTTGCACAGACCGGCAAAGTGTTCGCGGGAATCTTCGTCCAGATAATCGCCCAGGGCAGGCGCGTCGTTCAGCAGGGCCTGCACGTCCGGGTTTTTGGAATCCAGCACGCGCAGCGGGTTGCTGTACATGCGACGCTTGCAGTCTTCGTCCAGCTTCTCTTTATGCTGCTCGAGGAAGGCCACCAGCGCATCGCGGTAGTTTGCACGCGCTTCAAGAGAACCGATGGAGTTCAGCTCCAGGGAGACGTGATCGGCAATACCCAGCGCGCGCCACCAGCGGGCGGTGAGCATAATCAGCTCCGCGTCGATATCCGGGCCCTGCAGACCAAAGGCTTCGACACCCAGCTGGTTAAACTGACGGTAGCGACCTTTCTGAGGACGTTCGTGACGGAACATTGGGCCGATATACCACAGGCGCTGCTCCTGATTGTACAGGAGACCATGCTCGATGCCGGCGCGTACACATCCCGCCGTACCTTCCGGACGTAAGGTCAGGCTGTCGCCGTTACGATCCTCAAAGGTGTACATCTCTTTTTCAACCACATCGGTGACTTCACCGATAGCGCGTTTGAATAACGGGGTCTGCTCTACAATCGGCAAACGGATTTCACTGTAACCGTAGCTGCCGAGCACCTGCTTGAGGGTGCCTTCAATGCGCTGCCAGATGGCGGTCTCGGCAGGCAGATAATCGTTCATGCCGCGAATGGCTTGAATGTTCTTTGCCACGTTTGTTCTCTTTCTATAGACAAAAATGAACCCTGGGGTTCATAACCGAAGGGTTCAATCATACACAGGAAGCGAACCGCTTCCCATCTCGTTATTTTTCTACCTGTAGCACGCTAATGCGCTGCGCTTCATCCAGCATGGTGGCTTTGGCGCGGATGCGGGCTTCAAGCTGATCGATCATGTCGTTATTATCCAGACGATCTTTGCGGATGCCATCTTCATAGAGACCACTTTTCTTGTTACCACCCGTAACGCCCAGCGTCGACACCAGCGCCTCACCCGGACCGTTCACCACACAACCGATAATCGAAACGTCCATCGGGGTGATGATATCTTCCAGACGCTGCTCGAGCGCATTCACCGTACCGATGACGTCGAACTCCTGACGCGAACAGGTTGGACAGGCGATAAAGTTGATGCCGCGGGAACGAATACGCAGTGACTTCAGGATATCGAAACCGACTTTGATCTCTTCCACCGGATCGGCGGCCAGCGAGACACGCAGAGTGTCGCCAATGCCTTCGTTCAGCAGCAGACCAAGGCCAATCGCTGATTTTACCGCACCGCTGCGCGCGCCGCCGGCTTCGGTGATCCCGAGGTGCAGCGGCTGATCGATCTGCTTCGCCAGCAGACGATAGGATTCAACGGCGAGGAAAACGTCCGAGGCTTTCACGCTGACTTTAAACTGATCGAAGTTCAGACGATCGAGATGATCCACATGACGCATGGCCGATTCGAGCAGCGCCTGCGGGGTCGGTTCACCGTATTTTTCCTGCAGATCTTTTTCCAGCGAACCGGCATTCACGCCGATACGAATGGGGATGTTTTTGTCGCGGGCGCAATCAACGACCGCGCGGATGCGCTCTTCGCTACCGATGTTGCCTGGGTTGATACGCAGGCAATCGACGCCGTATTCCGCTACTTTCAGCGCGATACGGTAATCGAAGTGAATATCGGCAACCAGCGGAACGGAGACCTGCTGTTTGATGAGTTTAAACGCTTCTGCCGCATCCATTGTCGGCACGGAAACGCGGACAATGTCTGCGCCCACACGTTCTAACGCTTTGATCTGATTGACCGTTGCCGCCACATCGGTGGTACGGGTGTTGGTCATCGACTGAACGGCGATGGGCGCACCATCACCAATTGGCACATTCCCGACGTAAATACGTTTCGATTTTCTACGTGGAATAGGAGCCTGGTTATGCATGGAAAATCTCCCGCGTTGCCTGTCTGTTACTTACTGTGCTGCTGATTGTTCGGCATTGAGGGTCAGACGCGCAACCTGGTTAGTTCTGATAAAACGGCTCAGATCGACAGGTTTACCCTGGAACTGGATCTGGACCGCTGCCGGAGCACCAATCTTGAGCTTATAGGGCGCCTGGCCTGCCAGATTTAACGTGCCGTCCTTACGCTGCAGTCCGCTGAACAGCTTTTTGCCGGTCGCATCGGTCACTTCCAGCCAGCAGTCGGCGCTGAAGTTCATCACCAGCGCGTTTGGGTCGGCCGGTGCCGCCGCGACGCCAGCCGGATCGGATGGCAGGGGCTGAACCGCGTTATCCGCGGTGGCTGCCGGGGCAGTCTCGACGTTCGCCTGGGAAGGCGAAACGACGGCACTGTCAGCCGGAGCCTGGGCTGTTTGATTAGCCACTGGCGCAGTTGCCTGCGCCGTTGCCACATCCGTGGTGCCAGCAGCAGGTGCCTGCGGTTCGCTGGCGTTTGCTGAGGCGTCGGTATTTAGTGGGATGCTCTGAGCGCCCTCGCCCGCTGAGTTATTCAGCTCGGCGGAGGACTGATCGGCCATGGTGGTGATCTCTTCCTGCTGCGCTTTGTGGTTCTGCCACCACCAGGCGCCCGTCAGGCCGATAACCACAAACAAGACCAGCCAGGTAAAGCTCATCAGCCAGCCATCACGTTTTTTACGACGTTTGCCCAGCGAAAAACTCTGCATCGGCGCGACTTTCGCCGCTCTGACCGGTGCCTGTTTTTCCATCATCGGCAGCAGTTCGTCTTCAGGGATATGCACCAGTTTCGCATAGGAGCGGATATAACCACGCAGAAACGTTGAAGCAAGATCGGCAGGTGCCTTATCTTCTTCAATATCGCGGACCGTGGAAACCTTCAGACATAAGCGTTCCGCAACGGTTTGCTGGCTTAGTCCGAGTTGTTCACGGGCGTTGCGAAGACGAACGCCAGTGGAAAGTGCTGCATTTTGGTCGTGAGTGGCTTCAGTATTCATTCGCTACAACTACTGGTACGTGAAAATTGAGGATCCTGGCGCCGGTGTCACAATGCCACCCGCACCGCGAAACTTCTGGTCAGTTAACCTTAGTAAGACAGCACAATACTGTCAGGTTTTCGTTGACAGAAGCGGCTTGTCAGTGAGGCTAAACTGTTGTTGCGTCGTTACATACTGCCTTAAAGTCATATAAAACGCACCGTAATTATTACCCATACACCGGTGCAATGACTGTTTATTCGCATCTTACGCTGCCACGGCGCAGATAATGCGCCGTGGCAGCGTAATAATTACACGGCCTTAACGTCGATAGCTTCGCCCTGCATACGTTTACGCAGCGTGCGCTTGGTGCGGTCGATAACATCACCGGCCAGCTGACCACAGGCGGCATCAATATCGTCACCGCGGGTTTTACGCACGATAGTGGTGAAGCCGTACTCCATCAGTACCTTGGAGAAACGGTCGATACGGCTGTTTGAGCTACGGCCATACGGCGCACCCGGGAACGGGTTCCATGGGATCAGGTTGATCTTGCACGGCGTATCTTTCAGCAGTGCCGCCAGCTCGTGCGCATGCTCGGTGCCGTCGTTGACGTGGTCCAGCATGACGTACTCAATGGTGACGCGTCCCTGGTTAGCGTTGGACTTCGAAATGTAGCCCCGCACCGAGTTCAGGAAGGTTTCGATATTGTACTTCTTGTTGATTGGCACGATCTCATCACGGATGGCATCGTTCGGCGCATGCAGCGAAATCGCCAGCGCAACGTCAATCATATCGCCGAGCTTGTCCAGCGCAGGTACAACACCTGAGGTGGAGAGCGTCACGCGACGTTTGGACAGGCCAAAACCGAAGTCATCGAGCATGATTTCCATCGCCGGAACCACATTAGTGAGGTTCAGCAGCGGTTCGCCCATCCCCATCATCACCACGTTAGTGATAGGACGGGTGCCGGTCACTTTTGCCGCGCCGACGATCTTCGCCGCACGCCAGACCTGGCCGATGATTTCCGACACGCGCAGGTTACGGTTAAAGCCCTGCTGCGCCGTGGAGCAGAACTTGCACTCCAGCGCACAACCGACCTGGGAAGAGACGCACAGCGTGGCGCGGTCATCTTCCGGGATATAGACCGTTTCAACGCGCTGATCGCCTACGGCAATCGCCCATTTGATGGTGCCGTCAGCTGAACGCTGCTCTTCCACCACTTCCGGGGCGCGGATTTCGGCCACTTCTTTGAGTTTGTTGCGCAGGACCTTGTTGATGTCTGTCATGTCATCAAAGTTATCGCTGCAATAGTGATACATCCATTTCATAACCTGGTCGGCACGAAACGGCTTCTCGCCCATCTCTTTGAAGAACTCGCGCATCTGCTGACGATTCAGATCCAGCAGGTTGATTTTTCCATTTTTATTTGGAACCGCAGGAACGGCGACTTCGGAGGTATTAACTAGTTCAGACATAATATATTCCGGCCTCGTTGTTACACGTTATGGCCCGTGGAGGGTTAAAAAGAAACGCCCCGGCAAGCAGTCTGCTCATCCGGGGCGTTGCATTGTACAAAGTCTGGCGCAGGGATGCCACGTCTGCACGCGGCATTTACGAAAATAATGTGTAAACGAAACCGTTAAATTAACGGGTACGCGGACACACTTCGCCTTCTGCGAAGAAGAACGCGATTTCGCGCGCAGCAGATTCTACGGAGTCGGAACCGTGGGTGCCGTTCTCGGTGAAGCTGTCAGCGTAATCGGCGCGCAGAGTACCCGCCAGAGCGTTGTCCGGGTTGGTTGCACCCAGCAGATCGCGGTGACGCTGAACGGCATTTTCGCCTTCCAGTACGGAAACCACGATTGGGCCAGAGGTCATGAACTCAACCAGGCCGTCGAAGAATGGGCGACCTTCGTGCTCAGCATAGAAACCGCGAGCCTGCTCAACGGTCAGATGCAGCATTTTGGTACCAACGATTTTGAACCCTGCCGCTTCAAAGCGAGCAAAGATGCTGCCAATAACGTTTTTTGCCACCGCGTTTGGTTTGATGATGGAAAAAGTACGTTCAATAGCCATGATTACCTCTGTGATTTGTTCTGTTGTTTTGCATTCATGCGAAATATATGGCGCGGATTATAATGAGCATTCACGCCATTGCCTATGGATGCATGTAACATTTTTTTAAAATAAGACGAGTTTTAACAACAGATCGTGGCTAAAACCTGTTTTATTTACTGCAACGTAAAATCTACGGTTGCCACCTGCCCCGCCTCATCCATCACCAGCAGTTGATAATCACCTGCATTTTCAAGATGCAGTGTGTACGTCCGCCCCTGCGCATTCAGCGGTTCACCATTGAGGAACCACCAGCGGGCCCCGTCGCTTCCGCTGGCCTGCAGCGGTAAGGACACGCGCGCCTCCCCCGGCAGACGCTTAATAACCGCTCCCTGACGAATGCCTGAAAGGATCAGCGGTGCCGGGAAGGCCTGGCCGAGCGGCGGGCAGGTTGCAGATGCCGCCGGGATACGCGCAGACCGCCGTTCCGCCTGCGGTAGCCACGGCTCCAGCGGCAGCGGCCAGACGTCGAGGGTGCGTTCCTGTGCCTGCGGGCAATCCGCCACCACGCGTTGACCGCTGTTATCCAGCCAGACAGGGAAACGAATCCCGCGGATGCCCTCCTGCTCCGGCAGCAACAGCGTCGGCGGCTGGCTCCCCTCAAGCAGCCAGGTCGCGAGGCGGCGGCGACAGTTGCTGTCCCCGTCAGGCAGGGACTGCCCGCCCGGCCAGCAAATCACGCCGCGGCTCACCGAGGCCGGACGCGGATCGCGCGGCAGGCGCGCCTCATCCAGCGCCGAGCGCGACTGCAGCAGGTTGTTGACCTGATTTAACACCGGAACCGCGCTGGCAAAACCAAACTGCCCGGCCACCGGCGTGCCGTCCGGTCTGCCGGTCCAGATCCCAATCACGTAGCGCGCATTCAGCCCTATCGCCCAGGCATCGCGGTAGCCATAGCTGGTACCGGTTTTTATCGCCAGAGGCACCACCTGGGCAAGCGCGCTGTCCGGCAGCGGCTGTGCCTCGTTGGCCAGAATACGGCGGATGATCCACGCCGCACCGGGCGACAGCAGGGGCCGTTCAACCAGCGGGTCCTCCGGCTGCATGCGCAGTCTTCCTGCCCGCCCCTGACGGGCAAAGGCGCTGTATGCCGCGGCGATATCTTCCAGACTTGCCCCGGCGCCGCCCAGGATCAGGGAGAGGTTCGGCTGAGCGCCTGGGGGAAGCAGCAGCGGTAATCCGGCATTGCGCAACATTCCGGCAAACTTTTTCGGCCCGTAGGCTTCCAGCACCTGCACGGCGGGCAGGTTAAGGGATCGCACCAGCGCCTCGCTCATGCTGATCGGGCCATGAAAACCGCTGTCAAAATTCCCGGGACGATAATCGCCGGTGCGACGCGGAACATCCTGCAGCAGCGAGGCCGGGTGGATCAGCCCGTCGTCCATCGCCAGGCCGTAGACAAAAGGCTTAAGCACCGATCCCGGAGATCGGATCGCCGAGATCATATCCACATGGCTGAAACGGCTGTCGTCGGTAATGTCGACCGATCCAACCCAGCCGCGCACCTTCATATCGCTGTGATCGACAACGATCATTGCCAGCGAACTGCGGGGCGGCAGCCGGGATTTCCAGTTCAACGCCAGCTCCTCCAGCTGGCGCTGCAGCGTGGCATCAAGGGTTGTCACCACTTTGGTGTCACGGCTTTTGCCGAGCATCATGCGTGAGAACAGCGGTGCCAGCTGCGGCATCTGCCGGGGGGCCAGCCATACCGGCTCCTCCTGCGATTCGCTTACCTGACGCGCGGGCCAGACGCCCTGCGAGGCCATGCGATTAAGCACCTTGTTGCGCGCCGCCTCGGCCCGCTCCGGCCAGCGATCCGGGCGCAAACGGCTCGGGGCCTGCGGCAGGACGGCAAGCAGCGCGGCTTCGGAATAGCTCAGCTGCGCAGGAGCTTTCCCCAGGTAGGCCCAGCTGGCGGCTCCCACCCCCTGCAGCGTGCCGCCAAAGGGGGCGCAGTTCAGATAGAGGGTCAGGATTTCACGTTTGGAGAGGTGCCACTCCAGCTGGAGCGCGCGCCAGAGCTGACGCACTTTGCCGCCCAGGGTGCGGGGATGGGGATCCAGCAGGCGGGCTACCTGCATGGTCAGCGTACTGCCGCCCGACACCACCTTCCCGGCAGTCAGATCCTGCCAGGCGGCACGCAGCACCGAGAACGGGTTAACGCCAGGATGATCCCAGAACCAGCGATCTTCATACTGGATCAGGGCCTCGAGATAGCGCGGCGAGACCTCTTCGATGGTGACCGGATAGCGCCAGATCCCGTCGCGATCGGCAAATCGCCACAGCGGGATCCCCTTTTCATCCACTACCACTCGGGCGGGATTGACCTCGTGTAGCGGCAGCGGCCACAGGCGATCGGCAGCAATGACGCCGCCCCACAGCAGAAGTATCGCCCCCGCCAGCCATAGCCAGCGGGAGCCTGTCCATTTCCGATACTGCACGTTACGGAACGACGATCAGCGGGCCGCTGGCCGCACCCGTTGCCCGCCACTGCGGCACGTACATCGATTCCACCAGCGGCACGGGCACCGCATAGGTTCCCGGCGTGACGGCGCGGGCCAGATAGACCAGCGTCACCGGCTGGCCTTCATTGACCGGCACGGCGGCGACAAAGCGATCGTCGCGGAACTCCATATGCTGAATGTCGGCCTGCTGCATCTGGCTGAGCAGGTTTTGCACCTCGCTGCCGCTCTCCTGCAGGCTGGCGCTGCTGCTGGCCAGGTTCTGGTTTTCCAGCTCCAGCCCGGCAGGCAACAGGTCAACTACCAGGGCATCCGGCACGTTCTGGCTGGCGGTCACGTTCAGCCAGACCAGCACCAGCTCGCCGCTCTTCAGGGAGGAGAGGGATTTACTGCTGCCATCGGTCGCCAGAATCTGACGTTCGATTTTCAGCACGTTAGAAGCAGGCTGCGGCGCGTATTGTGGATAGCCGCTACTGTCCAGGCGCACCCACAGCGGCGCAGTGCCGGTATTGGTAACCTGCAGGGCGGCCAGCCGATCGGCATCGAGGTTCTGCACCTGCGGTTTGTCACCACGGACGTTGCCTTCCGCCAGCGTGGTAGTGGCCTGCCACGCCCCGGAAAGGGTCTGCAGGGAACGCCCCGCCAGGAACAGGGCATTGCTCTCCTGGGTAGAGAGCCAGCGCTGGCTGAACGCCTGCTGAGACAGGACGTTCAGCAGCGTGCTCTGCGCATCCGGCAGCAGGTTGTACTCTTCCAGCAGGCTCAGCATCATCGCGTTATCACGCAGTGGGCTACCGTAATCGGCCATCCAGCTCTGCGTTTCGCTGCGCGGTGTTTTGAGGGCCAGATCCAGCGCCTGCTGGCTGCGCGGCGCATCGCCCATCAGCTTCAGCGCCAGCCCCAGCTGCATCAGCGGCAGGCCCGATTTTGCCTGCGCACGACGCTCCCAGATTTCGCGCAATGCCCCGAGAGGGGCTTTCTGCTGACGTGCCAGCACCAGCCCAGCATAGGCCTGGATCGCAAACTTGCTGCCCTGAATATCGTCGCTGTAGCGGACCGCCATCATGCCCGGATCCTGCAGGTAGCGCAGCAGGCGGTTGTTGGCATTGTTAACGGCATCCGCCGGCACGCTGTAGCCCTGCTCACCCGCGCGCACCAGGAAATCGGTGACGTAGGCGGTGAGCCAGTACTCTTCCGGCCCCTCGTTATCCCACAGGGCGAATCCGCCGTCGTTACGCTGCATCTGCAGCAGGCGGGAGATGCCGATCTCAATGGCTGCCCGACGCTTCTCGTCGCTGTCGCCCTTAATACCCAGCGCGTTCAGCTGTGCGGCACTGGTATAGAGCGACGGGAACAGGCCGCTGGCGGTCTGCTCCAGACAGCCATACGGATAGGCCTGCAGTTCACGAATGTAACGGGCCAGGTTGAGCGGCGGCTTGCCGCTGAGCATAAGCTGCCCCTGTAACGTCACCGGTGAGAAATTAGCGAGGTGCTGTTCCGGCGCGTGCCAGCTTTCACCCGGCTTGAGCATCGTACCGGTATTCACCGTTTGCGCCGGGAACGCCGGACGCACGCCGATTTTCCAGCTCTTCTGTTGTGGCGCAAAGGTTTCACCCGGGAGCGTCAGGCCGCTGACCTGGGCGGCGACTTCGCCCTCGCCGTAACCCTCCAGCGCCCGCACCGGAATAAACAGCGTCGTGCGTTCACCGGCCGCCAGCTGCACCGGCTGCGGCTGGGCGCCTTCCAGCGCCAGATTGCCGCCGGCGGTCAGCGCCACGTTCAGGGTCTGAGGGCGATCGGTAAGGTTGGTCAGATCCAGCGTCAGCCTGGCGTTATCGCCGCTGGCAAGGAAGCGCGGCGTGTTCAGCTCGGTAATCACGGGTGCGGCAACGACCACTTTGCTCTCACTGCTGCCGAAATCGTCATCGGTCCAGGCCTGGGCCATCAGACGCAGCTCGCCGTTAAAGTCGCCAATCGGCAACGAAACGGTGCCCTCGCCGTTGGCGTCCAGCTCTACCGGCTGTGCCTGCTGGGCGATGATGGTGACATGGTTGACCGGCGGTTTACCGCCACGTTTGAGCTCATCGCCATCACCGCCAAAGCGCAGCGATGCCAGCCGCCCCTGGCCTTCAATCACCTGGCCGTAAATATCGTAGATGTCCGCGCCATAGCGCTTCTGACCAAAGAATGCCTGCCACGGATCGGGGGTGACGTAATCGGTAATGTTGAGTACGCCGCTGTCCACCGCCGAGACCAGCACGTTAACTTTCTGCGGGGTGGCACCCTCTTTCACGCTGGCTTTCACTTTAACCGCCAGAGTCTGGTTTGGCCGCATTTTTTGCGGGTTGTCTAGGGCAATACTCAGGCGACGGCTCTCATCGCCCATCGGCAGATGCAGCAGGCCCACCGCCCGTTTTGGCGTGGCCGATTTTGATTTATCGCCAGGGCGAACCACCAGCGTGGAAAGATAGAGATCGTGACGTTTCCATGCTTTATCCACCGGGATGGTCATATCCAGCCCCTCAGCCGGGACGTCGATCTCCTTCCACCACAGCGGCCCTTCGCAGGATTCGATCATCGCATAGCCTTTCCCTGCCGCCGGAGCGGCAATGTGCAGCTTGATGGTCTCCCCGGGCTGATAGGCCGGTTTATCCAGCTTCATCGTCACCCGGTCCGGACGTGCCGCCCCGGTGCCGTCACTGTTGTCCTGCCAGCTGTAGCCTGCCCAGAAGCGCACGCTGCTGACCGCCTCATCCGGGGCTTTCACCTCCAGACGATAGGAGCCCCACTCCACCGGGAAGCTCACTTTTCCGGTCTCGTCGGCGGCCAGGTCCAGCGCCTGTTCGCCCTCAATCAGATCTTTTTGATCAAACTGCGACTGCCAGCCGTCGCTCTCGGACCAGTTCCAGGAGTAGTCGCGGCGCTCGCGGATCAGGCGCACCTGCAGGCCAGAGACCGCTTTTTTCGCCCCGCTGGCATCGGCATAAACAATATCGAACCCGGCCTGGCTGTTCTCCTCGACAATCGGCTGGTTGACGGTGGTATCGGTGCGGTAGTCATAGACCGCTTTGCTGGCGAACTGCGGACGGATGCCCGGCAGGGTCGCCGCCGGCCAGACGGCCTGTTCCGCCCGTCGGGTGACAGGTCGGCCGCCGGACTCCAGCAGGCTGGCCTGCAAAATCACCTGCAATGGGGAGTGAGTCTCTTTCCACTGGCTGTCGCTGCTCACCTGCCCGCGCCCCTCATCGTTGAGGGTCAGTTGCACTTCATCGAGACTGCGGCTCAGGTTCTCTTCGGCAATGTCCCCGAACTGGAAGCCCGGCAGGGCGGCCACGGCTTCCCGTAGCGGACGTAAGAAGAGCTGGCCCTGCAGGCTGTTGCCGTTGGCGGGCGCACCGTACAGGTAATACCCCGTCACATCGAACGCGACAGGATCCTGCGGTGAAACCGGCGCTTTTTGTCCGGCAATATTGAGCGCCATGCGCTCTGGCATAAAGTCTTCGACGTGGAAATCCCACATCCGCTGCTGGTTATCGCCGGTGCTGGCGCGGACATGCCACATCCCGGTTTGCGCCCCGCTCTCAAGCGGGTAGTCAAAGCGGTAAAGGCCATTTGCAGGCTGGCTGACCAGGGTGCGCGCCACCTGGCCGTCCGGACGCAGCACCTCCAGCTTCACCGGCTGGTCGGGGAGCGGTTTGCCGTCGCTGTCGCGCAGCAGGCCGTTGAGGATCACCGTTTCGCCCGGGCGGTAGAGATCCCGCGGGCCAAACATAAAGAACTGTTTAGTGAAGCCTGGCGCGCCGGAGATGGCAAACTCCGCCAGATCCAGCGCCGGAAGAGTGAGATCCAGCAGCGTGGTCTGCCCGTCCTTGCGGGCGAGGAGCAGCGCCGCCTCTTTGTCGGTCTGCAGCGTCGCGTGGCCGTCAGCGTCACTGGTGGCCTGCGCCAGCGTCTGCCCTTTATCGTTAAGGAGCTGCACTTCGATTGCCGATTGCGCCGCACCGTTCTCCAGGCTCTGGGTAAAGATATCCAGCCGGTTATGGTAGCGGTGTGCGGAAAGACCAATATCGCTGAGGGTAAACAGGGTGGCGGCGTTACTGTAGTTGTAATGTCCGGCCTGATTCATCACCGCGATATAGACCCCCGCCTGCTGTAACGGCTTGATATCCGCCAGCGGCAGAAGCAGTTTTTCACGGGTATTTCGCGCCGGGTTAAGGTCGAAACGGCCGGTGTAGACCAGATCCGCCATCTTCAGCAGATTGTCGGACTCCCAGTTGGTGAGCGAGTTGCGGTACTCCCACTGGCTGACAAAGGCGGCTAATGATTCAGGTTTAACCCGGTAGAAATTCACATCGACGTTATTCACGTTCAGCGCCATCACCGGCAGCCCTTCCACCACCTTACCCGGCAGCAGCGAGCCGCGGCTGGCAAAACCGACGCTCGGCTCGATGTCGCGGGTGGTAATGGCTTTTTCGACGTCGCTGCCAAAGGTGTTTTTGTTCAGCGCCAGCAGATCGCGCTCGACGGTGACCACCAGGTTGCGGTTCGGCTCCAGATGGCGCAGGCGCAGCTCTTTCAGATTCGGCGCCAGCTCCCAGGCGCCATCAACCTTGCCGCTTTTTTTGTCGACCACGTGCACCGTCCGGGCGAAATCCTGCGATGGATCGAGCGGCACCGAGAAGGTCAGCACCAGGGCAGCGGCCCCGTCCAGCTGGATCTCAGACGCATCCAGCAGGGTCAGCGTTTTACCCATGCTTTGCGCGGCCAGTTTCTCCAGCGTGGCGTTGTCCGGCTTTGCCGGCGCAGAGGCAGGCGCTGGCGTAGAGGTGGAAGCGGTGGCGGTGGCGGGTGCCGCTGAAGAGGTCTTGTCGTCACTGTCATCACAGCCGACAAGCGTGATGGTGGTAAGCAGCGCTAATGACAGCGCGGCAAGGCGAAACGGTTTCATCCTTTATCCCTGGCCTTGCGGGCCTGTTGGTCGTCGTCGGGATAAGTATTATCCGCAAGTTTCATTAATACAAAAGTGTCGATTTCAATTCTGGACAGCGTCTCGCAAAGTTTTCTGCGTGGATAACATTCTGGCTGCTGGCGCGATCACAGCGTTAAAGGTTACATGTAACCTTTAACGTCATTTGTTTTTAAAACAACAAGATAGCTGGCTAAGTTCGCGTTTGCCCTGCTAATTTTAACGTTATGACGCACCCTGAGTGCGCGGTTCAATAAGAGAGAACGTCATGAAACGAGCCGTGAACGCCCTACAAAATTTCGGAAAATCACTGTACGGACCGGTACTTATCCTGCCTATTGTCGGTCTTTTCATTGCTTTTGGTAATGTGTTGGGTAACGGCGCCCTTGCCGGTTATCTGCCGTTCCTCGGCCATCCGCTGATCCAGAGCATCGGCCAGCTGATTTCAAAATCCGCCGTCTCGGTGCTGGTGAACCTGGCGCTGGTGTTTGCCGTGGGCATCCCCATCGGTCTGGCAACGCGTGACAAAGGTTACGCGGCGCTGATAGGCCTGGTGACCTTCGTGGTGTTTATTAACGCCATGAACGTGACCCTGAATTTGCAGGGCGCGCTGGCCCCGGCGGACCAGATGAAAGCCGCCGGACAGAGCATGGTGTTAGGCGTGCAGGTGCTGGAGATGGGCGTGTTTGCCGGGATCCTCACCGGGGCGCTGTCGGGCTATCTGTATAACAAATACTCCGGCGTGCAGTTTAACGGCGCGATGGCGATCTACTCGGGGCACTGCTTCGTCGCCATCATTATGCTCCCGGTCTCCATGCTGCTGGGGGTGGTGATGAGCGAGCTGTGGCCGTTTGCCCAGAACGGGATCAGCGCCATGGCCTTAGCCATTAAAGGCTCCGGGGCGTTTGGGGTAGCGATTTACGGCTTCCTTGAGCGCATCCTGGTGCCCACCGGCCTGCACCATCTGGTCTATACCCCTTTCCTCTATACCGAACTGGGCGGCACCCAGGAGGTCTGCGGTGCCACCTATCAGGGCGCGCGCAATATCTACTTTGCCGAGATGGCCTGTCCGGAGGTGAAGCAGCTCAGCAGCACCGTGGTATGGGATGCCCGCGGCATCAGCAAAATGTTTGGCCTGCCTGCCGCCGCGCTGGCGATGTATGTCACCGCCAAACCGGAGCGTAAAGCGGCGGCGAAAGCGATCCTGATCCCGGCGGCCCTCACCTCCCTGCTGGTGGGGGTGACCGAGCCGATCGAGTTCTCCTTCCTGTTCGTCGCCCCGCTGCTGTTTGTGGTGCACGCGGTGCTGACCGGGATCGGCATGATGCTCTTTTATCTACTGGGGGTGCACGCCATCGGGGCTAACGGCATCATCGATTTCATTCTCTATAACCTGCCGCTGGGCACCGAAAAATCCAACTGGCCGATGTACATCCTGGTCGGGCTGATCATGTTCGCCTTCTACTTCGCGATCTTCCGCTTCCTGATCCTGCATTTCCGCATGAAGACGCCGGGACGCGAAGAAGAGGATCAGGAGACCCGTCTGTACAGCAAGCAGGAGTACCAGGCGAAAGGCAGCAATGATGGTCTGGGCGAGGCGATTGTGGTCGGCCTCGGCGGACGCGAAAACATCGAGGTGGTGGATAACTGCTACACCCGTCTTCGCGTCACGGTGAAAGACGTTGCCATCATCGACGAGCCACGGCTTAAGGCGACGGGCGCGAAAGGCATTATCAAGCAAGGTAACAACGTTCAGGTGGTCTACGGGCTGCATGTCAAAAAAATGCGAGAAGCGGTCGAGACGGTTCTCTGAAGGAGATAAACATGATTACACCCCCATTTATTCTCTCTATCGCCGGTGGCGGCAGCACCTATACGCCCGGGATTGTGAAAAGCCTGATGGTACAGCTGGATAAATTCCCGCTGGCGGAAATTCGCCTCTACGACATTGATGCCGCGCGGCAAAACACCATCGCGCCGGTGGTGGAGAAGGTCATTCGCGATCACAGCCAGAGCATCAAATTTACCGTTACCAGCGACCCGGAAGTGGCGTTCAGCGGGGCCCATTTCGTCTTCGCCCAGATGCGCGTCGGCCAGTACAAAATGCGCGAGCAGGATGAGAAGATCCCCCTGCGTCATGGGGTGGTCGGTCAGGAGACCTGCGGCCCGGGCGGGCTGGCCTATGGCCTGCGTACCATCCTGCCGATGGTTGAGCTGATCGACATGGTTGACCGCTATGCCCATGAGAAGGCGTGGATCGTCAACTACTCCAACCCGGCGGCCATCGTCGCCGAGGGCGTACGTCGCCTGCGTCCTGACGCCCGGGTACTGAACATTTGCGATATGCCGGTAGCGGCGATGCGTAACATGGGGGCCATTCTGGGTGTGGATCGCCACAAGCTGGAGGTGGACTACTTCGGTCTGAACCATTTCGGCTGGTTTACCCGCGTGCTGGTGGACGGCGAGGATAAACTGCCGGAGCTGCGTCGCCATGTCGCAAAATTTGGTCTGCTGACCGAAGATGCGGCCAAAACTGACCCGCAGCACTCGGATCCGTCGTGGGTGAAAACCTGGCGCAACATCAAGCCGATCATGGATAACTTCCCGGAGTATCTGCCGAACCCGTATCTGCAGTACTACCTGATGCCGAATCAGATCGTGGATCACCAGAATCCGGACTATACCCGCGCCAACGAAGTGATGAACGGTCGCGAGAAAAAGCTGTTTGCCGCCGCACAAGAGTATAAACAGACCGGGATCCTGCCGGATGCATTCCACGTGGGGGTGCACGGCGAGTTTATCGTGGATGTGGCCCGCTCGCTGGCGTTTAACCTGCGCCAGCGCCATCTGGTGATGGTGGAAAACCGGGGGGCGATCGTCAACCTGCCGTACGACGCGATGGTTGAGGTCCCGGCCTATATTACAAGCGAAGGTCCAGAGCCGATCCGCATCGGCCGGGTGCCGCTGTTCCACCAGACTCTGCTGCAACAGCAGCTGGCCTCGGAGCAGCTGCTGGTGGAAGCCACCATCGAAGGCAGCTATGAGAAAGCCTTACAGGCGTTCACCCTGAACCGCACCGTGCCAACCATGGAACATGCCAAAGCGATTCTGGATGAGATGATTGAGGCCAACCGGGAATACTGGCCTGCGCTGCAAAAAGCCTGGCAGGATGGGGAAGCGGTGAAAAAATAAGGGCTTGCTCCCGAGTTGAACGTGGTTCGCTTGTCGGTGTCAGAAAAAACACCGACAATCCATCAATGGATTCATTAATGGAGGCACCCATGTCCACCTCATATTTTGTCGCAGCCGACTGGCTGATTGAGCACAGTGATGACCCTGAAGTCCAGATCCTCGACGCGCGCATGGCGCCGCCTGGCCAGGAGCATCGTGACGTTTCTGCCGAATACCGCGCCGGGCATCTGCCGGGGGCGGTATTTTTTGATATTGAAGCCCTCTCCGATCATACCTCTCCCCTGCCGCACATGATGCCGCGCCCGGAAGCTTTTGCGGTGGCAATGCGCGAGCTGGGCGTCAGCCACGACAAGCATCTGGTGATTTACGATGAAGGGAATCTCTTCTCCGCTCCACGGGCGTGGTGGATGCTGAAAACCTTCGGTGTGGAAAAGGTGTCGATTCTGGCGGGCGGTCTTGCCGGCTGGCAGCGGGCCGAGTTACCTCTCCAGCAGGGCGATGTCTCCCTGCCGGACGGCGACTTTGAAGCCACCTTCGATGCCGGGGCGATCAAGCGTGTCACCGACGTGCTGCTGGCAAGCCACGAGCAGACCGCGCAGATTGTCGATGCCCGCCCGGCCCCGCGCTTTAACGCGGAAGCCGACGAGCCGCGCCCGGGCCTTAAGCGCGGCCATATCCCTGGCGCGCGTAACGTGCCCTGGGGCGATCTGGTGTTTGAGGGTGAATTGAAAACCACCGACGAGCTGCGTGAAATTTTCTCTCGCCAGGGCGTGGATCTGCATCAGCCGGTCGTTGCCAGCTGCGGCTCCGGCGTCACCGCCTGTGTCGTTATTCTGGCGCTGGCGACCCTCGGCAAAACCGACGTCACGCTGTACGACGGCGCGTGGAGTGAATGGGGTGCCCGGGACGATCTGCCGGTTGAACCGTCCCGGTAATGGATAACCGTCTGGCGACACTGTTAACGCGCGGGGAGTCTCTGACCCGCGCAGAGTATCGCGTGCTGGCCCATCTCACCGAGCATCCGCTGCTGGTGGGCCAGATCACCGTACGGGAGCTGGCGCAGGCGACCTTTGTCTCCACCGCCACTATTATGCGCCTGTGCCGCAAGCTGGGGTTCAGCGGCTTTAGCGAGTTTATCTGGCACTGCAAGCAGCTGTTGAGCGATACCCCGCACATTGCCGCCGAAACCCGGCAACCTGCGGAATTACCCGCCCTGTTTAATCAGTTTATCGCCAATTATCAGCAGACCTTTCAGTGGGCAACGGCGGAGAAACGCCGCCGGTTTGCCGGGCTGCTGCGCGACAAGGAGAGCTTTTTCCTCTACGGCGCGGGCTTCTCCTATCTGTTTGCCGAGTACCTGACCAAGAAACTGCAGGTGCTGGGCAAGACGGCATTTATCTCCGGCCCTGGCGACAGCCGCAACATCTTTCTCAGCAACGCCTCGCGCTATCAGGTGTTCATCGCGGTCTCGCGCAGCGGGGAAACGGAGCAGGTGCTGGATAAGGCGCGGATCGCGCAGAACGTGGGGATGACGGTGGTGGCTTTTACCCGGGCGTCGGCGAATACCCTGGCGGGGATGGCGGATCTGCATTTTGCCTTATACGACGAAGCGGTGCATTTCGCTGCCGAGGCCGCAGGAGTGACATCGTTTGAGTCGAACCTGGTGCTGCTGATGGATTTACTGCTGCTGGAGGCAACGGGGTGAGTGTTCACCCCGCAAGGGCTCAGATAATACGGTTGTTTTTGAAATCGCGCAGGAAGCCACCCCAGCGGCGCTCATAGAAGGGCGTGATGTGCTCGGTGATAAAGTGGCTGATGCCCTTCTCGCCTTTTACGACCCGGCAGATATCGATGGGCTCGTCGCCCGGCAGGGTGTCGGTCGCCACGCTGCCCGCGGCCTGGATGATGTCGTCGATCTCGCCATCTGCCTCAATGCCAATCAGCAGTACCGGCTGTTCGTCGGCCTGCTCTTTGATCGAGCAGAGAAACGCCCGCTTGACCGGTTTGATGGTTTTGAACAGGGTGGTCAGGGAGTCGATCATCTGCGCCGGTGGTTCGGCCACTTCCGACAGCAGCAGCGACGCACCGCCCTCCAGCACCTCCTGGGTGCTGAGCGGGTTACCCTCTTCGCCAATCAGGTGGCTGATTTCGCGCGGGGTGAACTCTTTCCCGGTCGGCAGTTTGGCGTTCAGAAACAGGGTTTCGCCCAGCGTCATCTCAAACAGGGTGCGCACCGGCATCACCACGAACGCCTGCTCATCTTCAACCGCTTCCTGTAAGGCTTCAAGGGAGGAGAAGAACGGGATCACCGAGGTGCCGTCATCTTTTTCCCAGTGCAGCAGATCCAGGGCGCTGTCCTCAACAACCTGCTCACCTTCCGCGGCGGTGCCAGGCACCCAGACGGTGGACTCCAGCAGCGTGCGGAAAAATGCCGGACGATGGGCAGGCTCGGTGGCCGCTTTCTCCAGCAAAGTTTCTAATTCGTTTTTGGTTTCTGACATAGTTTCGTTACTTCAAAATCGCCCGGCGGCGCTATGCTTGCACGGGCCTACGGGTTTTGTAGGCCGGGTAAGCGCAGCGCCACCCGGCAAGACGGTAATCTGTAGGCCCGGCAAGCGCAGCGCCGCCGGGCAAGTCAATTACTCTGCGGTCAACAGGTTCGCGATGGTCCGCACACCCAGACCGGTTGCGCCAGCGGACCACTGCTCAACCGCCGCTTTGCGGTAGGTAGCGGAGCAGTCAATATGCAGCCAGCCTTCACGATAGTTCTCAACGAAGTGCGACAGGAAACCGGCGGCGGTGCTCGCCCCTGCCGGGTAGGCCGCGCTGGCGGTGTTGTTCAGTTCGGCGAAGTTCGACGGCAGCTGGCTGCGGTGGAACTCGGCCAGCGGCAGACGCCAGAACGGTTCGTTCTCGGCGGCAGCGCTTGCCAGCACACGGTTCGCCAGCTTGTCGTCAAAGCTGAACAGCGCGTGGTAGTCGTTGCCCAGCGCGGTTTTCGCCGCCCCGGTCAGGGTTGCCATATCGATGATCAGCTCTGGTTTTTGCGCGCAAGCGTCAATCAGGCCATCGGCCAGCACCAGACGGCCTTCGGCGTCGGTGTTCATCACTTCGACGTTTTTGCCGTTGCGGTAGCGAATGATGTCGCCCAGCTTGAAGGCGTTACCGCTGACCATGTTGTCGGCGCAGCACAGGTACAGCTTCACGCGTTTATTCAGGCCGCGGGTGATGGCAAAGGCCAGCGCGCCGGTAATGGTGGCCGCGCCGCCCATGTCGGACTTCATGGAGTCCATGAACGCGCTCTGCTTCAGGCTGTAACCGCCGGTATCGAAGGTGATACCTTTCCCGACCAGGCAGGCGAATACCGGTGCCGCTTTATCACCGGTTGGGTTGTAATCCAGCGCCAGCAGCACAGGAGGACGCTCGGAGCCGCGGCCAACGGTGTGGATGCCCATGTAGTTCTGCTCGCGCAGATCTTCGCCTTTGGTGATGCGGTAAGACATCTTGTCGCCAGCGACTTTGCTCAGCAGATCCACCGCGCGCTGCGCCAGCTGTTCCGGGCCTAACTCTTCCGCCGGGGCGTTGATGGTATCGCGCACCCAGTCGATGATGGTCAGACGGCTTTCCAGCTCTGTCTTTCCTGCGTCGTCGAGGTTCGCCCACTCAATTTTACGGGTGCCTTTTGGACCTTTATAGCCCGCCCAGAATGCCCAGCTGCGATCGGTGTCCCAGCCTTCGCCGTCGAGACACACATGTTTAATGCCCAGGCCGTCAATTTTCCGCGCCGCGCGCTGGATCAGACCGACATCGTCGCTGCCGTTCAGGTGCAGGGTAATACCGTCATTGTTGATGCTGTAAGTGGCTTTTTCACCCCAGCGCGCATCGGCAGGCTGAGTAGAGAGCGTAATCTTCATCGCTTCGGTCATTTTTATTTATCCTTATTAGCAACAAGCAAACGGGCCGCCTGAAGGCAGCCCGTTACGTTTTTATTCTGCTTCGTCCAGCCAGACTAACAGAATCGCCTCCAGAATTTTTTCATTGGATGCGTTGGGATCGTCGTCAAACTCTTCCAGATCGCAAATCCACTGATGCATATCGGTGAAGCGTACGGTCTTCGGATCGAGATCCGGGTTAGCGTCGTACAGCGCCTCGCCGATTTCACGGCTGTCAGTCCACTTCAGTCCCATATCAATGCTCGCGTGCGTGGTTAAGCGTATAACGCGGAAGTTCGACCACCAGATCTTCATCGGTGACGCGCGCCTGACAGCTCAGACGGCTTTCCGGCTCCAGACCCCATGCTTTATCCAGCATGTCGTCTTCATCTTCTGTGCTCTCCGCAAGAGAGTCAAAACCCTCGCGAACGATGCAGTGGCAGGTCGTGCAGGCACAGGATTTTTCACAGGCGTGTTCCACTTCGATACCGTTACGCAGGGCAACGTTAAGGATGGTTTCGCCGGTCTCAGCTTCCAGAACTGCGCCATCCGGACAGAGGTCCGCATGAGGCAAAATAACAATCTTTGGCATATTAAACCTCGTCCACGGAGTGGCCTTTCAGCGCGGTACGGACAGACTGGTCCATGCGGCGAGCGGCGAACTCCTGGGTTTGCTTATCAACGTTTTTAATCGCTTGTTCTATGGCGTCAGCGTCATTGCCAACCGCCACCGCGCTCAGTTGCGCGACGGCGTCGTCAATGGCCTGACGTTCTGCGGCGCTTAACAGCGCGGCATCAGCAGTGAGTGCGCTGTTCAGGCTTTCCAGCACGCGTGCGGCTTCAACTTTCTGTTCCGCCAGCATACGCGCCTTCACATCCTGCGCAGCAAAACTCATTGAGTCCTGAATCATGGTGGCGATTTCGCCATCGGTCAGACCGTAGGACGGTTTCACCTGGATGGAGGATTCGACACCGGTCGATTTTTCCATCGCCGTGACGCTCAGCAGGCCATCTGCATCCACCTGGAAGGTGACGCGGATATGCGCCCCGCCCGCAGGCAGTGCCGGGATCCCGCGCAGCGCGAAACGCGCCAGCGAACGGCAGTCCTGGACCAGCTCGCGCTCGCCCTGCAGCACGTGGATCGACATCGCGGTCTGGCCGTCTTTGAAGGTGGTAAACTCCTGCGCGCGCGCCACCGGAATGGTGGTGTTACGCGGGATCACTTTCTCCACCAGGCCGCCCATGGTTTCTAACCCGAGGGACAGCGGGATCACGTCCAGCAGCAGCATTTCGCTGTCCGGCTTGTTGCCGACCAGGATATCGGCCTGGATAGCGGCGCCAATGGCGATCACTTTATCCGGATCGATAGAGGTTAATGGCGTGCGGCCAAAGAATTCGCCCACGCGCTCGCGTACCAGTGGAACGCGGGTCGAACCGCCGACCATGACAACGTCCAGCACCTCTTCTGCTTCCACGCCCGCATCTTTCAGCGCGCGACGGCAGGCCAGCAGGGTGCGTTTCACCAGCGGGGCGATCAGCGCATTGAACTGTTCACGGCTGATGTCGCCTTTCCAGCCCGCGACCTCAACGGTCACGGAGGCGGCATCGCTGAGGGCGATTTTGGCGGCAATGGCCGCGTCCAGCAGCTGACGTTGCAGACGCGCGTCACTGCGATCGGATATCCCCGCCTGCTCACAGATGTGATCCGCCAGCAGATGGTCAAAGTCGTCGCCACCGAGGGCAGAGTCGCCGCCGGTCGCCAGCACTTCAAACACCCCGCGGCTTAAGCGCAGAATCGAAATATCAAAAGTCCCGCCGCCGAGATCGAAGACCGCAATCACCCCTTCCTGACCGGAGTCGAGGCCATAGGCAATGGCGGCAGCCGTCGGCTCGTTAAGCAGACGCAGCACGTGCAGGCCCGCCAGACGCGCCGCGTCTTTGGTGCCCTGACGCTGGGCGTCATCGAAATAGGCCGGAACGGTGATCACTACGCCATCCAGCTCGCCTTCCAGGGTCGCGGTTGCGCGGGCGGCCAGCGCCTTAAGGATATCGGCAGAGACGCGGATCGGGTTCAGTAAACCCGCGGCGGTGGCGATCATCGGCAGGCCATTTTCACTTGCCTGCAGCTGATACGGCAGATGCGGATAACGGCTCTGGATGTCTGCCAGCGAGCGGCCCATCATGCGTTTTACCGAGCTGATGGTGTTGGCCGGATCCTGGGCTGCGTTGGCGCGGGCATCAAAGCCCACGCTGTGGCCCTGGGGCTGATAGTGGACCACAGAGGGCAGCAGGTGTTGACCCTGCGCATCCGCCAGCGTCTCAGCCTGGCCGCTGCGCACGGTCGCCACCAGCGAGTTGGTGGTGCCTAAGTCGATGCCTACCGCCAGACGACGCTGGTGCGGTGCGGCACTTAAGCCCGGCTCACTAATTTGTAATAAGGCCATAATTGCTTCCGAAATTAAAAATCGAGCAGCTTTTCTTCGAGTTGTTCAGCACTGCTTCGCAGTTTATCGAGAAAACGCAGCTTGCGAACGCTGTCCGCCGCCACGTCCCACGTCTCGTTATTCAATTGGTCAACCATCTGCTGATGGCGGGTATCGAACATCCCTTTTACGCGCTTAATAAAGCGCTCAAGACGGGCTTCGTCTTTGGCCTGTTCGATCTCATCCAGCTCTTCACGCAGCTCCAGCTGTTCCATCAGGAAGGCGGTGTCGCGGACGGTGTGTTGCTCGCTGGAGAGATCAAACCCGTGGCGCAAAAGCAGATATTCTGCCCGACTCAGCGGATTGCGCAGGGTTTGCCACGCCTGATTGATGGTCGCAGAGTGCTGCACCGCCGCCAGCTGTTCTGCCTGCGTGCCGCTGGCGAACTTATCCGGGTGATACTGACGTTGCAGATCCTGGAAACGGGCCGCCAGCGCCTGAGTATCAATTTCATACCCGGCTGGTAACCCAAAGAGGGTGAAGTAATCCATAACAATCTCAGGGTTAGCTGATTAAAACAAACCCCACACACAGTCTGGCTGCGGTGGGGTTAGCAGGTGATACGCAATTAAACGTGGAAGCTTTCGCCGCAGCCGCACTCGTCTTTAACGTTCGGGTTAGTAAATTTAAACCCTTCGTTAAGGCCTTCTTTTACAAAGTCCAGCTGAGTGCCGTTCAGGAACTGCAGGCTTTTACCATCGACCACCACCTTCACGCCTTTGTCTTCGAATACGGTATCTTCCGCCGCAGGTTCGTCAACAAATTCCAGTACATACGCCATACCGGAACAGCCGGAGGTGCGTACACCCAGTCGCAGGCCGAAGCCTTTGCCACGGTTTGCCAGGAAGGAGCTTACTCGCGCGGCAGCGCTGTCGCTAAGGGTAATCGACATAACAACCTCAACTAATTATTTTGCTTCACGTTTGCTTTTGTAATCCGCGATTGCAGCTTTAATCGCATCTTCCGCCAGGATAGAGCAGTGAATTTTCACCGGCGGCAGTTCGAGTTCGTCAGCAATATCGGTATTTTTAATCGCCTGCGCTTCGTCCAGGGATTTCCCCTTCACCCACTCGGTGACCAGGGAGCTGGAGGCGATTGCGGAACCGCAACCGTAAGTCTTGAAGCGCGCGTCTTCAATGATACCTTCATTGTTGACTTTAATCTGCAACTTCATCACGTCGCCACAGGCCGGTGCACCCACCATGCCGCTGCCTACGCTGTCGTCGCTGTTGTCGAAGGAGCCCACGTTACGTGGATTCTCGTAATGATCGATAACTTTTTCGCTGTATGCCATGTTGAATTCTCCTTACAAACCGATTAGTGATGTGACCATTCAATGCTGTTCAGATCCACGCCTTCTTTGAACATTTCCCACAGTGGAGAGAGTTCACGCAGACGGCCAATGGAGTTGCGAACCAGTTTGATGGTGTAGTCAATCTCTTCATCGGTAGTGAAACGACCTAAAGAGAAGCGGATAGAGCTGTGTGCCAGTTCGTCGGTCATGCCCAGCGCACGCAGTACGTAGGACGGCTCCAGGCTTGCGGAAGTACACGCAGAACCGGAAGAGACAGCCAGGTCTTTCAGGGCCATGATCAGCGACTCGCCTTCAACATAGTTGAAGCTGACGTTAAGAATGTTCGGTGCGCCCTGCTCGAGATCGCCGTTCAGGTAGACCTCTTCCATATCCTTCACGCCTTCCCACAGACGGTTGCGCAGCGTACGCAGGCGCGCCATCTCGGTTTCCATCTCTTCTTTGGCGATACGGTAGGCTTCACCCATACCCACGATCTGGTGAACAGGCAGAGTACCGGAACGCATGCCGCGCTCGTGACCGCCGCCGTGCATCTGGGATTCGATACGGATACGTGGCTTACGACGCACGTACAGCGCGCCAATGCCTTTCGGGCCATAGATTTTGTGGCCGGAGAAGGACATCAGATCTACTTTCAGCTGGCTCAGGTCGATAGGCAGTTTGCCCACGCTCTGGGTCGCATCAACGTGGTAGATGATACCGCGCGCACGGCACAGTTCGCCGATAGTGGCGATATCCTGCACCACGCCGATTTCGTTGTTGACGTGCATGATGGAGACCAGAATGGTGTCATCACGCATTGCCGCTTCGAGCTCTTTCAGGTCGATGATACCGTTGCGCTGCGGGGCGAGGTAGGTTACTTCAAACCCTTCACGCTCCAGCTGACGGCAGGTGTCCAGCACGGCTTTGTGTTCGGTTTTGCTGGTGATGATGTGCTTGCCTTTTTTCTGATAGAAATTGGCCGCACCTTTGATCGCCAGGTTATCGGATTCGGTCGCACCTGAGGTGAAAACAATTTCACGCGGATCGGCGCCAACCAGCTCGGCAATCTGATTACGGGCGATATCTACCGCCTCTTCAGCATGCCAGCCAAAACGGTGGGAGCGGGAAGCCGGGTTACCGAAGTTTCCGTCCAGGGTCAGACACTGCATCATTTTCTCGGCAACACGCGGGTCCACCGGCGTGGTTGCGGAGTAATCGAGATAGATAGGTAATTTCATTGCTCTATAGACTCCGTACATCGCTTCAATGCAAGGAATCAGGCAACCGGCTGGATGTACGACCGGGTCATCGGGGCGCGCGAACGCCCCGGCCTGATTCTAAAATACTTATCGTTTTTTATTACGCGCGCAGTTTAACGTCGATAGCGTCTTGCGTGCGGGTATTACGATGGGACTCGTGCGAGTGCTGACGACCTGAGACGTCCAGCACTTCCTGGTTGTTAACCAGTTCACCAATGGTGATGTTATTCAGGAAGCCGGTCAGACGGTCGCTCAGATCGCGCCACAGCGCGTGAGTCAGACATTTATCGCCGCCCTGACAGCCGCCTTTACCCTGGCAACGGGTCGCGTCGACGGATTCGTCAACTGCGCTAATGACTTCGCCAACGGCAATACTGCCCGCGTCTTTACCTAACAGATATCCGCCGCCAGGACCGCGGACGCTGGAAACCAGGCCATTTTTACGCAGTCGGGAGAACAGCTGTTCCAGATAAGAGAGGGAAATTCCCTGACGTTCAGAAATATCAGCCAACGGAACCGGGCCCGATTCGGAGTTGAGCGCAACGTCCAGCATCGCGGTCACGGCATAACGCCCTTTAGATGTCAGTCTCATGTCTTACTTAACCTCAAACTCGCCCCTGCCCGGGGATTTTTATTGTAAAGTGGGGGTATTGCATAGCAGGGCCAAGTCTGACATTCCCGACTAATTTGGTCAACTATTTACTTGACTGTTTTAGTCAGGTATTTAACCTTCTGTGCGCTCATGAGTTTTGCCCGGCGGCGCTTCGCTTGCACGGGCCTACGGTCTTGTAGGCCGGGTAAGCGCAGCGCCACCCGGCAAGCAAACGGCACTACTCTTTATTCTTCTGCTCAATCGACGCCAGAATACCGCGCAGGATGTTCAGCTCCTGGCTCTCCGGACGCGCGCGGGTAAAGAGGCGGCGCAGTCGGTTCATCACCTGCCCCGGATGCCCGGCGCGGATAAAGCCGGTGGCGAGCAGGGTCTGCTCCAGATGGCCATAGAAACGCTCCAGGTCATCCACCAGCGGATACGGGGTCTCTTCCGGCGCAGCGTAAGTCTCTTTCTCCTGCGTTGCCAGCCACGCCATCCGCACTTCGTAGGCAATAACCTGCACGGCCATCGCCAGGTTCAGCGAGCTATATTCCGGGTTAGCGGCAATGGCGACGTGATAATGACACTTCTGCAGCTCGTCGTTGGTCAGCCCCACGCGCTCACGGCCAAACACCAGCGCCACCGGCGCATGCTGGCCTTCGGAAACGCTTTTCAGCCCGCATTCACGCGGATCGAGCATCGGCCATGGCAGGGTACGCGAACGCGCGCTGGTTCCGACTACCAGACTGCAACCGGCTAAGGCTTCATCCAGGGTATCGACGATCTGCGCATTGCCAATCACGTCGCTGGCACCTGCGGCGAGCGCAATGGCCTGCGAGTCGGGTTTGACCAGCGGGTTAACCAGCCAGAGATTGGTTAAGCCCATGGTTTTCATAGCACGGGCCACGGAGCCCATATTGCCGGTATGCGATGTTTCGACCAGCACGATTCGGATATTTTGCAGCATAATTTTTCTGAGTCTGGAGAATATTCGGTGATGTTATCATAAACGGAAGACATATTCCGATCCCGCTGCTATACTCTGCGCCGTTTTCGTATCCCCGTTCTTTAACATCCAGTGAGAGTAACCGATGCAACATCCTATGTTGACCATCGCCGTGCGCGCAGCGCGCAAGGCGGGTAATGTAATTGCCAAACACTACGAGACCCCAGATTCCGTAGAAACCAGCCAGAAAGGCAGCAATGACTTTGTGACTAACGTCGATAAAGCCGCAGAAGCGATTATTATCGAAACCATTCGCAAATCTTACCCGCAGCACACTATCATCACCGAAGAAAGCGGTGAGCATGCAGGCGAAGATCAGGATGTTCAGTGGGTTATCGATCCTCTGGATGGCACCACCAACTTCGTTAAACGTCTGCCACACTTCGCTGTCTCTATCGCCGTACGCATCAAAGGCCGTACTGAAGTGGCTGTGGTTTACGATCCAATGCGTAACGAACTCTTCACCGCAACCCGTGGTCAGGGCGCACAGCTGAACGGCTACCGTCTGCGCGGCACCAACGCTCGCGACCTCGACGGCACCATTCTGGCGACCGGTTTCCCGTTCAAAGCCAAACAGCACGCACCTGCCTACATGAAAATTCTGGGCAAACTGTTTACCGAGTGCGCTGACTTCCGCCGCACCGGTTCCGCTGCGCTGGACCTGGCCTACGTTGCCGCTGGCCGCGTGGACGGTTACTTTGAAATTGGCCTGAAGCCGTGGGACTTCGCTGCTGGCGAACTGATTGCCCGTGAAGCGGGTGCCCTGGTGTGCGATTTCACCGGTGGCCACAACTACATGCTGTCCGGCAACATCGTTGCAGGTAACCCACGCGTTGTGAAAGCGATGCTGGCGAACATGCGTGACGAACTGAGTGAAGCGCTGAAGCGTTAATTCTGGTTGTCTTGCCCGGTGGCGCTCGCGCTTACCGGGCCTACAAGACCGTAGGCCGGGCAAACGAAGTGCCGCCCGGCATTTTAAAACGGCCGCATTCCCCTGCCCACCGGCACCGCACTGATCCACATCATCACCGCCGCTACCAGCAATACCACTCCACCCGCTAATGCCAGCGTTGTCCATTCGATCTGTCGCCACAGTACCGGCGCTTTGTTGCCGCTAAGCCTGACCGCCAGCTGACGAAAGCCGTGCACCAGCAGCGCCAGCGAAGAGATGGTTAATCCCGTTCCCGCCGCCATCGCCAGCGCCGAAGCCACGCCCCAGCTGAACACGCCGATCACCTTACTGAACAGCAGCACCATAATCGCCCCGGAACAGGGTCGCATGCCCATGGACAGGATAATCATCATCCGCGCCCGCCAGTCGTCAGCGCGCTGGATCTGCGTCGGGCTCGGCAGATGCTGATGGCCGCAGCCGCAGTTTGCATCGTGGACGTGATGCGGAGTAAAGGCTTTGAAGGTCGGTTTACGCAGCAGGCCGCGCAGTTTTTTCAGCGCCCGCCAGCAGAGCATCAGCCCCAGCACGCCCACCAGGGCATAGCTTCCCTTCTCCAGCCAGAAGCTGCTCATGTGCAGATCCCGCGCCGGGAGCTGCAGCAGCGTTAACACGCCTACCACCAGGGCGATCGCCACCACTCCCTGTAATAAAGAGGAGGCCAGGGTTAAGCCGATACTCGATTTCAGTTTTGAGGGATGGGTGGCAAGCCAAGTGGCGATGACAATTTTGCCGTGGCCCGGCCCCAGGGCATGCAACACGCCGTATACAAAGCTGAATAGCAGCAGCGACCCGCCTGCCGCCGTCGGATTGTCGGCCACCGCCTTCAGCAGGCCGCTCATCTGCTGGTTGACGTCCCGCTGCCAGAGAATGCTCTGGCGCATCACCTGCGGCCACGCCTGCCAGAGCCAGACAGCCCCCGCCACCGCCGCTACCAGAAACAGCCCCAGCGGCCAGAGATCCCACCCGCGTCGCGCGCGTACTACTGACATTGCAGGGTCACCGTCTGGGCAAACTGTTTGCCGAGATCCATATCCTCCGGGGGCGCATCGTCTTTATCCAGCGAGCTGGCAAAGTTCAGCGTCTCGTCGCTGGGCTCCGGGGTGTCCACGCTGACGGAACAGCTTTTTTGCAGCTCAGCAGGCAGCGACACATCGTCATCCTCGGCGTAGCTCATGTCCACGTAATAGGAGGGATCGAAGGTGGAGAAGGTATATTTTTGTCCGGCCAGCGGCTGAGGCTCCGCCAGCGGCAAAATAAAGGTCAGCACCGCCTGATGCTCCTGACGGGTCATGCCGTACTGGGTCGGCCGGTTGAGGAATTTCACCTTCTGCCCGTTATGCCAGAACTCGGTAAAGTAGTGCTGACCGAGCACATTGGCCATGACTTCCGCCGCCAGCTTTTTCCAGATCTCATCCCCCGGCTTTGCGTTTCCGGCATCGTAAAGCAGATCGGCGGAGGTCAGCTCATCCATCGCCCAGCGCATCTTCAGCCCGGTAAGCTGGTTGTCTTTCACCATGATCTGCGTTTTCAGGGTGATAAAGCTGTGAGGGTGCGCGGCGGCGGTAAAAGACAAAACCGCCAAAAAAAGCGTCGTTGCGCTGCGTTTCACTGTTTGCATCTCATCCTCACGTCAAAAATTCTGTGATGTTCACCCGCATTCCTGAAGGAAAGCCCGGCATCACGTGCTATGGCGTACATCCTTTAGCTATTCTTATCAAACACACTCACTGGAACCCGACAGATGATGACGACTCTCGAAATGCCATCTGCACTTTCCAGTTCGCAGCGCCGCTGCCAGGTTCTGTTGATGCTCTATGTGCCAGGCTTTCGCGCCACCCTGCAAAGCATCGGTGAAATCAACGGTGTCGATGATGCCCTCTGCCGGCAGGATATCGACGAGATGCGCATGGAGATCCAGCGCTATCACCAGCTCGACATTGCGACACAGCATGATGGCTGCTACCTGCTGGAAGGTAGCCACCTGAACCAACGCTTGTGCCTGCTGCACTGGTTGCGCCGGGCGTTACGCCTCTGCCCCCACTTCGTCGCGCAGCAGTTTACCCCATCTCTGAAAATCGCGCTAAAGCAGCTCGGCATCGCCCGCACTTTATATGACGATACCAACCTGCGGGCGCTGATTAACTTTTGCTCCCGCCGCCTGCAGCGCCAGTTTGAATGCCGGGACACGCAGTTTTTGCAGCTCTATTTGCAGTACTGTCTGCTCCAGCACCAGCTGGGCCAGAGCCCCGAATTTTCGGTGGTTCAGCGTAACTGGACCCAGTCGCGCAGCGAATATCTGATGGCGCAGGAGATTATCCGCCACTGGCAGCGCCGCGTGGCGCAGGCGCCTCACGCCGATGAGCAACCTTTTCTGGCGCTGCTGTTTATGATGCTCCGCACGCCGGATCCCCTTCGCGATACGCACCAGGAAGATGACCGTCTGCGTCGCACCATCACCCGCATGATCGCCCGCTTTCATGGGCAAACCGGCATGCAGTTCAGCGACGAGCAGGGGCTTATCGATCAGCTCTATATTCATCTGGCGCAGGCTCTGGACCGCTCGCTGTTTGGCATCGGTATCGACAACAGCCTGCCCGAAGAGATCCATCGCCTCTATCCGCGCCTGATGCGTACCACCCGCGAGGTGCTGTTCGAGCTGGAGGCGGAGTTTGGCCTGCGGTTTTCTGAGGAGGAGTCGAGCCTGGTGGCGGTGATCTTTGGCGCCTGGCTGATGCAGGAGAACGATTTGCATGAAAAGCAGGTGGTGTTGCTGACCGGGGAGGATAAAGCCTGCGAGGAGTTGATTGAACAACAGCTGCGGGAGCTGACCCTGCTGCCGCTGAACATTCGCTATGTGACGCTACAGGCCTTTCAGAAGGAGGGGGCCCCGCGCGAGGCCGCCCTGGTGGTCACGCCCTATACCACCGCCCTGCCCCTGTTCTCGCCGCCGCTCATTCACGCCGTCGAGGCGTTGAATGCGCAGCAGCAGGAACATATTCGCGCCATGCTGGAATCTTAGCGCGCTGCTACCCGCGGACGCAGCAGAACCGCGGGCAGCGCCACCAGCGCCATCACCCAGAAAACCCCGTGACCGAGATGCTGGTACAGGAAGCCGGCGAAGACGGTCATGATCGCAATACTGCCCCCCATTGCCACCGCCGAGTAGACCGCCTGCAGGCGGATCACATCGCTGCCTTCGCGCGCCGAGATATAGCGCATCGCCGCCAGATGGCACACCGTGAAGGTGCCGCAGTGCAGGATCTGCGCCACAATCAGCCACGGCAGTTCGGTGGTCCAGCCCATGATCCCCCAGCGGGCGATACCGCAGACGGCGGAGAGCAGGAGCAGTTCCCGGGCGCCAAAGCGGCGGAACAGCCGGTTACTGAGGGCAAAGATGATTACTTCTGCCACCACGCCAAGCGACCAGAGATAGCCGACCGCCGAAGCCGAATACCCGGCGCCCTGCCAGTAAATCGCGCTGAAGCCGTAGTAGGCCGCATGCGCCCCCTGCAACAGGCAGACGCAGGCGAGGAAACGCCAGCTCTGCGCCACCAGCGAGCGCCATGCCGGCCAGCCTGCGCTCTCCTGCTGACGGCTTTCGCCCTGCGGCATCACCGATGGGCGCAGCAGCATCCCGAGCAGCATCGACATAATGCCCAGGCTCAACAGAGCCAGAATGGCGCGATAGTCGTACAGGCTCACCAGCTTGCCCACCAGCGCCGAGCCAATCACAAAGGCGATCGAGCCCCACAGCCGCACCCGGCCATAATCCATGGTGATCTGCTTCTGCCAGGTATTGGCCAGCGCGTCGGTCAGCGGCACCAGCGGCGAGAAGAAGAGGTTGAAGCCCACCATCACCACCACCAGCCAGGCAAACTGCTGGCTGACCCAGAATCCCGCCATAAACACCAGGGTGAGCAGAGCCAGCACGCGCACGGCTTTGATTAACAGGGAGGGATCGCTGACGCGCGGGGCAATAAGCAGGCTACCGAGAAAACGCGCCACCAGGCCCGAGCCCAGCAGGACGCCTATCATCTCCGGAGTGAGGCCGATTCCCTTGAGCCAGACGCTCCAGAAAGGCAGAAAAATACCGTAGCTAAAAAAGTAGGTAAAGTAGCTGAGCGCCAGCCAGCGTGTGGAATGCAAAACCATGAATCCCTCCCGTTTTGGAGGCGATAGTCTGGCGATAAAGCGCTAATTAAGCAAGCAGATAGCCTGCTATAAATTAACTGTTGCTTAACAAAAAAAGTGACCCGAATGGCTCATGGCAAGCGGCACAAATCTGTATTAGGGTTTAATTATCCTGCTCACATAGGTCATGCCGCTATGAACGCTATACGGTATTTCGATTTCGGTCAGTCCCGGGCGCTGATCCTGTTAATCGCCCGTCTCGCCCTTATCCTCCTGTTTATCATTTTCGGCGTGCCAAAAATGTTCGGTTTCGACGGCACGGTGCAATATATGGCGAAGCTGGGCGCCCCGATGCCGATGCTGGCGGCCATTGTGGCGGTGATCATGGAGGTGCCCGCCGCGATTCTGATCGTGCTCGGCTTTTTTACCCGCCCGCTGGCGGTGCTGTTCGTCTTTTATACTCTGGGTACGGCGGTGATTGGTCACCACTACTGGGATATGAGCGGCGATGCGGTGATGCCCAATATGATTAACTTCTTCAAGAACATCAGTATCGCCGGCGGGTTTCTGCTGCTGGCCGTTGCCGGGCCGGGCGCTATCTCCATCGACCGGCGTTAGCCATAAAAAAAGGCCGCATACGCGGCCTTTTTGTTCTGCGAAGCAGACTTATGCGTAAACCGGGAAGCGCGCGCAGATATCCAGCACTTTCGCTTTCACGCGTTCAATAACGGCTTCGTCATTGATGTTGTCCAGCACGTCACACATCCAGCCAGCCAGCTCTTTCACTTCCGCTTCTTTGAAGCCGCGGCGAGTCACAGCCGGGGAACCGATACGGATACCGGAGGTCACGAACGGGCTCTTCGGATCGTTTGGTACGCTGTTTTTGTTGACGGTGATGTTGGCGCGGCCCAGGGCAGCGTCAGCTTCTTTACCGGTCAGGTTTTTATCAACCAGATCCAGCAGGAACAGGTGGTTTTCAGTCCCGCCGGAGACCACTTTGTAGCCACGGTTCAGGAACACGTCCACCATCGCTTTGGCGTTCTTAGCAACCTGCTGCTGGTAAACTTTGAACTCAGGCTCCATCGCTTCTTTCAGCGCCACGGCTTTCGCCGCGATCACGTGCATCAGCGGGCCACCCTGCGCGCTTGGGAAAACGGCAGAGTTCAGTTTTTTATACAGGTCTTCGTCACCGCCCTTCGCCAGGATCAGGCCACCGCGTGGACCCGCCAGGGTTTTGTGGGTGGTGGTGGTGACCACGTGAGCGTGTGGCACTGGGTTCGGGTAAACGCCTGCGGCGATCAGACCGGCAACGTGCGCCATGTCGACGAACAGGTATGCGCCGATGCTGTCTGCGATTTCACGCATTTTTGCCCAGTCAACCACGCCGGAGTAAGCGGAGAAGCCGCCGATGATCATCTTCGGCTTGTGCTCTTTGGCCTGCTTCGCCATGTCTTCGTAGTCAATTTTACCGGACTCATCAATACCGTAAGGGATGATGTTGTACAGTTTACCGGAGAAGTTAACCGGGGAGCCGTGAGTCAGGTGACCGCCCTGCGCCAGGTTCATACCCAGAACGGTATCGCCCGGCTGCAGCAGCGCGGTGTAGACCGCGAAGTTAGCCTGAGAGCCGGAGTGCGGCTGCACGTTAGCGTAGTCTGCGCCAAACAGCTCTTTGGCACGGTCGATCGCCAGCTGCTCAACGATATCCACATACTCGCAACCGCCGTAGTAGCGCTTGCCCGGGTAACCTTCAGCGTATTTGTTGGTCAGCTGAGAGCCCTGCGCCTGCATAACGCGCGGGCTGGTATAGTTTTCGGAGGCGATCAGTTCGATGTGCTCTTCCTGACGTACTTTTTCCTGCTCCATAGCCTGCCACAGTTCGGCATCATAATCGGCAATGTTCATTTCACGCTTTAACATCCGCATCTCCTGACTCAGCTAACAAGTAAATTTTTGCCTGAAAAAGGCAGTCCAGTTGGACGACGGGCAACAGTATAACTGATTAGCAGAGTGATAACAGGTCTTGACAAACGATTTTACGCAAACGTTTACCTGCCCGCCACGCAAGGGTTTGAGGAATAACGCTCTCGCCCTGTAAAGTGGATTTCTTTTCAGGTTTGTGATGCAGTTAATTCAAGTTGCAAAGAACCATTTACAACGCAGGGTTATTTTTTATAAGATGTATATAAAATACATCATTAAAGTAACATTTGAAGGAAGCTGCTATGTTAGACGCTCAAACCATCGCTACCGTTAAAGCCACTATTCCCCTGCTGGTCGAAACCGGTCCTAAACTTACCGCCCATTTTTACGATCGCATGTTCGCGCACAACCCGGAGCTCAAAGAGATTTTCAACATGAGCAACCAGCGCAACGGCGACCAGCGCGAAGCGTTATTTAACGCCATTGCCGCGTACGCCAGCAACATCGAGAACCTGCCGGCGCTGCTGCCAGCGGTGGAAAAAATCGCCCAGAAACACACCAGCTTCCAGATCAAACCCGAGCAGTACAACATTGTTGGCAGCCATCTGCTGGCCACCCTGGATGAGATGTTCAGCCCGGGTCAGGAAGTGCTGGACGCATGGGGCAAAGCCTACGGCGTGCTGGCTAACGTCTTTATCAACCGTGAAGCGCAGATCTACAGCGAAAACGCCAGCAAGAGCGGCGGCTGGGAAGGCACCCGCGCGTTCCGTATCGTGGAAAAAACCCCGCGCAGCGCGCTGATTACCAGCTTTGAATTTGAGCCGGTGGACGGCCAGCCGGTGGCCGATTACCAGCCGGGCCAGTACCTGGGCGTGTGGCTGAAGCCGGAAGGCTTCCCGCATCAGGAGATCCGCCAGTACTCCCTGACCCGTAAGCCAAACGGCAAAGGCTACCGCATTGCGGTGAAACGCGAGGACGGTGGTCAGGTCTCCACCTGGCTGCACGACGAAGCTAGCGTCGGTGATGTGGTGCATCTGGCCGCGCCGGCGGGCGATTTCTTTATGGCGGTGGATGCCAATACCCCGGTGACGCTGATCTCCGCCGGTGTCGGTCAGACCCCGATGCTGGCGATGCTGGATACCCTGGCGAAATCGCAGCATCAGGCGCAGGTCAACTGGTTCCACGCCGCAGAGAATGGCGAAGTGCATGCATTTTCTGATGAAGTGAAAACGCTGGCTGCCGGTCTGCCGCACTTTACCGCCCACACCTGGTATCGCCTGCCGTCGGATGACGACCGTGCCGCAGCACGCTTCGACAGCGAAGGTCTGATGGCGTTAAGCCAGCATAAAGAGCAGTTCCACGCCCCGGAGATGCAGTTCTACGTCTGTGGCCCGGTAGCCTTTATGCAGTACGCCGCGGCGCAGCTCCTTGAGCTGGGCGTAAATAAAGATAATATTCATTACGAATGCTTCGGCCCGCATAAGGTGCTGTAATGCAAAAAGCCCCTCTCACGAGGGGCTTTTTTTTGCCCGGCGGCGCTGCGCTTGCGCGGGCCTACAGGTTGAAGTCCGGCGTTAAATCGCGGCGTCGTCTTCTTCACCGGTACGGATACGGATCACGCGCGACACGTCAAAGACGAAGATCTTGCCGTCACCGATTTTGCCGGTCTGCGCGGTGCGGATAATGGTATCCACGCAGGTCTCCACGATGTCGTCCGACACCACGATTTCAATTTTTACCTTCGGCAGGAAATCAACCATGTATTCCGCGCCACGGTACAGTTCAGTGTGGCCCTTCTGACGACCAAAGCCTTTCACCTCTGTCACCGTCATGCCGGTGATGCCGACTTCCGCCAGCGCTTCGCGTACATCATCCAGTTTGAAAGGTTTAATAATCGCATCAATCTTTTTCATGGTGGTCCTTAAACTTATGCCTGTCAGCTGCCTCGTAATCGGTTGCTCACAGTATCATATTCAGGCGGATTTTAGGGTATCACTCTTTAAAATCGTTTGCTTCCAGCTCATGGCGCGACAGCAGCTTATAAAACTCGGTGCGGTTACGTCCGGCCATGCGCGCCGCATGGGTCACGTTACCTTTGGTGATCTGCAGTAATTTACGCAGATAGTTGAGCTCAAACTGATTGCGGGCCTCGACGAAGGTCGGCAGAGCGGTATTTTCCCCCTCCAGCGCCTGGTCCACCAGCGCATCGCCGATCACCGGCGAGGAGGTGAGCGCCACGCACTGCTCAATCACGTTCACCAGCTGGCGCACGTTACCGGGCCAGCTGGCGGTCATCAGCCGCTTCATGGCATCGGTGGAGAAAGCCCGCACAAACGGCTTATGCCGCTCGGCGGACTGGCGCAGCAGCTGCGTCGCCAGCAGCGGAATATCTTCCGCCCGCTCCGCCAGCGCCGGGATCTTCAGGTTGACGACGTTGAGGCGATAGAACAGGTCTTCACGAAACTCGTTGCGCGCCATCGCCTTGGGCAGATCCCGGTGAGTGGCGGAGATAATACGCACGTTGATGTCGATATCGCGGTTGCTGCCGAGCGGCCTGACCTTGCGCTCCTGCAGCACGCGCAGCAGTTTGACCTGCAGCGGTGCCGGCATATCGCCAATTTCATCGAGGAACAACGTACCGCCTTCTGCGGCCTGGAAGAGCCCTTCCCGGCTGCTGACCGCGCCGGTAAAGGCCCCGCGCGCGTGCCCAAACAGCTCCGACTCCAGCAGCTGCTCGGGCAGTGCCCCGCAGTTGATGGCGATAAAGGCGTTTTTGCCGCGCGGGCTGGCGTTGTGGATCGCCTGGGCGAGGATCTCTTTCCCGGTGCCGCTCTGGCCGTTAATCAGCACGCTGACGTCGGACTGCGCCACCATCCGCGCCTGCTCCAGCAGCCGCAGCATGATCGGACTGCGGGTGACAATCGTCTCCCGCCACGTCTCATCGCCTGACGGCGCGGCGTGCTCCAGCGCATCGTCGATCGCTTTATAGAGCGCGTCTTTGTCCACCGGCTTGGTGAGGAAGCTAAAGACCCCCTGCTGGGTGGCCGCCACGGCATCCGGGATTGAGCCGTGGGCGGTGAGGATAATCACCGGCATACCGGGTTGCAGCTTCTGGATCTCGGTAAACAGCTGCATGCCGTCCATCTCATCCATCCGCAGATCGCTGATGACCAGATCGACCTTCTCGCGCCCCAGCACCTTCAGCCCTTCCTGACCGCTTTCGGCAGTCACCACGCTGTAGCCCTCGCTTACCAGACGCATGCCCAGCAGCTTCAGCAAGCCGGGGTCGTCATCCACCAGCAAAAGATGCGCAGGTTTTCGGCTTGTCATGGCTTTCCGTCCTCTTGTTTCGGGGTATCCGCCGCGTCGCCGTCAGCGGGCGGCGTCGCACTCTTTGGCGCATCCGGCAGATAGTTGCTGACCGGCTTACGGGTGGAGAGTTGGCGTTCAATATCGGTCAGGTTTTCCAGCTTCCGGGTAGTGGTGTCCAGCTGCGAGCGTAAATATTGCTGCTGCTGGCGCAGGTTATCCAGCTCACCGTCGGTCGTCTGCTGTAACTTGCCGTAGCGTGAACGCTCCTCCGCCAGCTGCAGCTGCAGCACCTGCCCGTGTCGCCATAGCTGATAGAGCGGGCGCACCTGGGCGGGGATCTGCGGGCTCAGCGCATCCAGCCGGGTGGTCAACACCCGCCGCTCCACCGGGTTAATTTTGGCATTTGCCAGCAGGAGCCCGCGTTTAAAGCTCTCCTGCCAGGTGTCATCGCTCCAGGTCCGCGCCTCTGCACGCGCCGCGGCGGGTGAGAGGCGATCCGCACAGTCCATGCCGCGCAGCCAGTAGAGCGGGTTGCTGTCGGTTTCCTGACCATGCAGCTGCCAGATATTATTGCAGTCGGTAGAAAGGAAGTCCGCCAGCTGATGTTCAGGCAATTTTTCATCCTGCTTGTCGCTGATGGCAGGCGTCGGCGCGTGGGTGACGCATCCGGCCAGCAGCAGGCAGGGAAGGCTCAGGCGGATAAAGTGGCCGGAAAATACCGCGTTAATGGCGCGGGAAAAGACGTGTGACATACTCACCAGACTTAGATTCATTTCAGTGATTTTTCCGACTCAAGCGGCAGTTCGATGCGAAAACAGACATCGGTACGGTCGTCAGTGACAAGATTAAGCTCTCCCTGCATACGACGAATGCAGTCGCGGGCGATGCTCAGCCCCAGACCGCTTCCCTTAACCGCCCCTTTGCGTTGATGACTACCCTGGAAAAAGGGTTCGAAGATCATCGTTTTTTCATCGTCGGGGATCGGGTTTCCGGTGTTAGCGACATCGATACAGACACGCGAGCCGTGCGTAAAACTGCGAATATAAATGGTACCGGATTCAATGCCATAGTGCACCGCGTTGGAATAAAGATTATCCAGCACGCTCATCAGCAGCATAGGTTCGGCTAAACAGGCGGGCGTCGAAAGTGCCAGTTCAGTATGCATCATTTTAGCCCGCGCAGGCAGGCTGTGGGCGGAGAGCACCATATCCACCAGCGGTGCAAGCTCCACCCGCTCCAGCTCGGGTATCCCGTCGGCCAGTTTGCGGTTGTAGTCGAGCAGTTGCTCAATCAGCTTTTGCAGATTACGGCTGCTGGCATCGAGGATCTCAACAATTTCTCCTTGCTCAGGCGTCAGCGGCCCGGCGACCTCATCGGCCAGCAGCTCGGTTCCCTCGCGCATGCTGGCGAGCGGGGTTTTCAGTTCATGGGAGATGTGGCGTAAAAACTGATGACGCTGGGATTCGAGCCACGCCAGCCGTTCGGAGAGCCAGATGATGCGTTGTCCGACCGAGCGCAACTCGCGCGGGCCGGTAAAGACCACGGTATTGCCCAGCGAGCGCCCCTCCCCCAGCCGGTTGATCATCCGCTCAATACCCTTCACCGGGCCGATGATCATGCGGGTGAAGAGCAGGACCAGCACCAGGCTAACCAGAAACAGCACCAGCGCCTGCCAGCCAAAGAACTGGCCGCGCTCGGCAATCTCCTGCTGGAGCTGCTGCCCGCGGGAGAAGATCACCGCCCGGGTCGCCTGGACCATTTCGGTATTGGCGTTGGCGAAGGCCTCCAGCCGGAGGGCGGACATCGCATCGGGGCCGCTGTTGAGGCACTGCAACTGCGCCAGCGCATTGATATCCTGACGCAACGCCTGATACAGCTTGTCGTCCGGCAACACCCCTGCATGGGCATCAAGCATTTCGCTGTAGCGCTTACGCTGATTTTGATACACGTTTGCCAGCGTCCTGTCGTCGAGCACGCAATACTGCCGGTAGCTGCGCTCCATCTCCAGCGCGGCATTGGTCATCGCCTCGCTGCGGCGGGCATCAATCAGGGTGGTACGGTTGGTGAGCGCCGCCTGGGCGCTGAGGGCGTTCAGGCTCTGCCATGCCTGCCATGCCAGGACCAGCAAAGGCAGCAGGATCAGCAGGAATGCCATCATGACTAACTGTCGCAAGGAGCGAGGGAAAACAGACCAGCGTTTCAACGCATTACTCTTTTTTGCGAGGGGGTAAGAGGATGCTAGCTGGACAGCCCTTCAGATACAACAAAGCCGGGTTAAAAACCCGGCTTTGTTATGGAATGAGGCGGTGCCTAACTCGACGTTTCGCCCCGGGTCTGATAAAGCAGAGCTATGATCAGCAGTTGGACGGCAGGCACCTTTTTGTGCGTCATTCGAAGTTTATGTAGCGCGTCCCGAAGGGGCTGACATAAGAGGGTGAATGAGCCACTGGCTACTATTATGCAACAGATGTGCCATAATGCAAATAAAAATATTAAATTGTTAATTTATATATAATTTTATAAGGATCAGCAGTAGTTACGGGCGGGATGATTTTCAGGCTATCTGTCGCCGATCAGCAACATCCTTACAGGGTTATTAGGGACTCTATTAATATCAATAAGTTAAATGTCGCCAGTTGACGACATCAATATATGAGCGTTGTCGCAGATTTGCGACACCGGGGAAATCGCCGGGCGGCACTGCGTTTGCCCGGCCTACAAAACCTCACTCGGCTTTGTAGGCCCGGTAAGCGAAGCGCCACCGGGCACAACAACGATCTCTTAACCCAACTGCTTACGCGCGTTGCGGAAGATACGCATCCACGGGCTGTCCTCGCCCCAGTTCTCCGGGTGCCAGGAGTTGCTGACGGTACGGAATACGCGCTCAGGGTGCGGCATCATCACCGTAACGCGACCGCTTTCGCTGGTCACTGCGGTGATGCCATTGGCTGAACCGTTCGGGTTCGCCGGGTAGGTTTGCGTGACTTTACCGAAGTTATCGACAAAGCGCAGCGCCACCAGACCTTTGCTCTCCAGCTCCGCCAGATGCGCGGCGTTACGTACTTCCACCTGCCCTTCACCGTGAGATACCGCGATTGGCATTTGGGAACCCACCATGCCCTGCAGCAGCAGAGAAGGGCTCTGGGTCACTTCCACCAGGCTGAAACGCGCTTCGAAGCGATCGGACTGGTTACGCACAAAGCGCGGCCAGGCTTCGCTGCCCGGGATCAGCTCGCGCAGGTTCGACATCATCTGGCAGCCGTTGCAGACGCCCAGGGCCAGAGTCTGCGGACGGTGGAAGAAGGTTTCGAACTCGTCGCGAACGCGGTCGTTAAAGAGGATGGATTTCGCCCAGCCCTCGCCCGCACCCAACACGTCACCGTAAGAGAAGCCGCCGCACGCCACCAGCGCCTGGAAATCGGCCAGACCGGTACGGCCTGCCAGCAGGTCGCTCATATGGACGTCGATGGCATCGAAGCCCGCACGGTGGAAGGCGGCCGCCATCTCCACGTGGGAGTTCACGCCCTGCTCGCGCAGAACCGCGACTTTCGGACGGGCACCCTTCGCGATATACGGCGCGGCAATGTCTTCATTGATGTCGAACGACAGCTTCACGTTCAGGCCCGGATCCTGGTCGTTAGCTTTCGCCTCGTGCTCCTGATCGGCACACGCCGGGTTGTCGCGCAGACGCTGCATCTGCCAGGTGGTTTCTGCCCACCACATACGCAGCGTAGAGCGGCTTTCGGCAAAGACGGTCTGACCGTTGGCCTCGATAACAAAGCGATCCCCGGTCACCGCTTTACCCAGGTAGTGTACGCAGTCGCCCAGACCGTGCTGGGCCAGCAGCGCTTCCACCGCTTCGCGATCGGCCGCACGTACCTGAATCACGGCACCCAGCTCTTCGTTGAACAGCCCCGCCAGACGATCGTCGCCCAGGCTGGCAATGTTGGCTTCCACGCCGCAGTGGCCGGTGAAGGCCATCTCGGCCAGGGTAACCAGCAGGCCGCCGTCGGAACGGTCGTGGTAGGCCAGCAGTTTACGTTGGGCCACCAGCGCCTGAATGGCGTCGTAGAACCCTTTCAGCTGCGCCACGTCGCGCACGTCAGCAGCCTTGTCGCCCAGCTGGCGGTAAACCTGTGCCAGCGCGGTGGCACCCAGCGCGTTATGACCTTTACCCAGGTCAATCAGCAGCAGGGCGTTGTCTTCGGTGGAGAGCTGCGGGGTGATGGTGTGACGCACATCTTCCACGCGAGCGAAGGCGGTGATCACCAGCGACAGCGGCGAGGTCATCTCACGCTGCTCGCTGCCTTCCTGCCAGCGGGTTTTCATCGACATGGAGTCTTTGCCCACCGGAATGGTCAGGCCCAGCGCCGGACAGAGTTCTTCCCCCACCGCTTTCACCGCTTCATACAGCCCGGCGTCTTCGCCCGGGTGACCGGCTGCGGCCATCCAGTTGGCGGAGAGCTTGATGCGTTTGATATCGCCAATCTGGGTGGCGGCGATGTTGGTCAGCGCTTCACCCACCGCCAGGCGGGCAGAGGCCGCGAAGTCCAGCAGCGCAACCGGGGAACGTTCGCCCAAGGCCATCGCTTCACCGTAGTAGCTGTCGAGGCTGGCGGTGGTTACCGCGCAGTTCGCCACCGGCATCTGCCACGGACCTACCATCTGATCGCGGGCAACCATGCCGGTCACGGTGCGGTCACCGATGGTAACGAGGAAAGTTTTTTCCGCCACGGCCGGCAGATGCAGAACGCGGTTAACCGCCTCGGCAACGGTCACACCCTGCAGGTCGAGGGCTTTGCCGCTGGCTTTACGGGTCTGTACGTCGCGGGTCATCTTCGGCGTTTTGCCCAGCAGCACGTCCAGCGGCAGATCGATCGGCTGGTTGTCAAAGTGGGTATCGCTTAAGGAGAGATGCATCTCTTCGGTGGCTTCACCGATCACCGCGTACGGCGCACGTTCGCGGCGGCACAGCTCATCGAACAGCGGCAGCTGATCCGGTGCAACGGCCAGCACGTAGCGCTCCTGGGATTCGTTACACCAGATCTCCAGCGGGCTCATGCCTGGCTCATCGCTCAGGATGTCGCGCAGGTTGAAGCGGCCGCCGCGGTTGCCATCGCTCACCAGCTCCGGCATGGCGTTGGAGAGACCGCCCGCGCCCACGTCGTGAATAAAGAGAATTGGGTTGGCATCGCCCAGCTGCCAGCAGCGGTCGATCACCTCCTGGCAACGACGTTCCATCTCCGGGTTGTCGCGCTGTACGGAGGCAAAATCGAGATCCGCATCAGACTGACCGGAGGCCATCGACGAAGCCGCCCCGCCGCCCAGGCCGATGTTCATCGCCGGGCCACCCAGCACGATCAGCTTAGCACCGACGACGATCTCGCCTTTTTGCACGTGATCGGCGCGGATGTTGCCGATCCCGCCCGCCAGCATGATCGGTTTGTGGTAGCCGCGCAGCTCTTCGCCGTTGTGGCTGTCCACTTTCTCTTCGTAGGTACGGAAGTAACCGTTCAGGGCCGGACGACCAAATTCGTTGTTAAATGCCGCACCGCCCAGCGGGCCGTCGGTCATGATGTCCAGGGCGGTAACAATGCGCTCCGGCTTACCGAAGTCCTCTTCCCACGGCTGTTCAAAGCCCGGGATACGCAGGTTGGAGACGGAGAAGCCCACCAGCCCCGCTTTTGGTTTAGCCCCGCGTCCGGTGGCACCTTCGTCACGGATTTCGCCGCCGGAGCCGGTTGCGGCACCCGGCCATGGCGAGATCGCCGTCGGGTGGTTATGCGTTTCGACTTTCATCAGGATATGCGCAGGCTCCTGGTGGAAGTCATAGCGCCCTGCTTCGCGATCGGCGAAGAAGCGGCCCACCTCGGAACCTTCCATTACCGCGGCGTTGTCTTTGTATGCAGACAGCACGTGGTCAGGGGTTTTCTCCATGGTGTTTTTGATCATTTTGAACAGCGACTTCGGCTGCTGCTCGCCGTCGATAACCCAGTCGGCGTTGAAGATCTTATGGCGGCAGTGCTCGGAGTTGGCCTGCGCGAACATATAAAGTTCGATGTCGTTCGGGTTGCGGTTCAGCTTAACGAACGCGTCCTGCAGGTAGTCGATTTCATCTTCGGCCAGCGCCAGGCCCAGACGCAGGTTGGCGTCAATCAGCGCCTGACGGCCCTCACCCAGCAGGTCCACGCTCTGGACTGGCGCAGGCTGATGGTGGGAGAAGAGCTGCTGTGCGTCATCCAGAGAGGCGAACACGCTCTCCATCATGCGGTCGTGCAGTTCGCTTGCCACAACGGCCCACTGGGCGTCGGTCAGCGTGGAGGCTTCAACGTAATACGCCACGCCGCGCTCCAGACGATCAATCTGGCTCAGACCACAGTTGCGGGCGATGTCGGTTGCTTTAGAAGACCAGGGGGAGATGGTGCCCGGACGAGGCGTAACCAGCAGAAGTTTACCGTTCGGGGTATGGCTGCTCAGGCTTGGGCCGTACTTCAGCAGGCGCTCAAGCCGGACTAAATCCTCTGCCGTTAAGGGAGCATTCAGGTCAGCAAAATGGACATACTCAGCGTAAATATTGCTTACCGGAAGGTCGGCCGCCTGAAAACGTGCCAGCAGTTTGTTGATACGGAAGGCAGACAGTGCAGGCGAACCACGCAGAATTTCCATCATAAGTCTCTCGTCTTCGAAGCGCCGGAGGCGCTTACAGTGTGCGCAAGGGGGGAAAACGGGCGCTATTATAGTGGATCCTGCGCGCCGACGAAACCGTTTGCGTCGTAATAAAATCGACGTTGTCATTTAGCAGGAGATGTTGCAGCTCCCGCTAATAAGTTGCCAAGTGGCGTTACTTTGCGCAAAATGCCGCGAAATCTTTGGTAATACTTGTTTTTACTATGGCCCACATAAACCAGAACAATACACAGCACATAGAATCAACTTATTGAAAAAATTAAAGATTAATTATCTGTTCATCGGCATAGTGACCTTGCTGCTGGCAGCGGCCCTGTGGCCTTCAATCCCCTGGTTCAGCAAAGCCGAAAACCGCATCGCCGCTATTCAGGCGCGGGGGGAGCTGTGCGTCAGTACCTTGTCCTCACCGCTGACCTATAGCGCGATCAACAATAAAGTGATTGGCCTGGATTACGAACTGGCGCAGCACTTTGCAGACTACCTGGGCGTAAAGCTCAAAGTGACCGTACGCCAGAACATCAGTCAGCTGTTTGACGACCTGGATAATGGCGATGCCGATTTGCTGGCCGCCGGGCTGGTCTATAACAGCGAACGTAGCAAGAACTATCAGCCGGGCCCCACCTATTACTCTGTCTCACAGCAGCTGGTCTATCGCGTGGGCAGCCTGCGCCCGCGCACCCTTGCCGGTCTGACAGCAGAACAGCTCACCGTCGCACCGGGGCATGTGGTAATCGACGACCTGCGGGCGCTGAAAGAGAAGAAGTACCCTAACCTCAACTGGACGGTGGATGAGAAGCAGGGCACCACGGCGCTGCTGGAGCAGGTCACCGACGGCAAACTGCCTTACACCATCGCTGATTCGGTGGCCATTAGCCTGTTCCAGCGTGTCCACCCGGAGCTGGCGGTGGCGCTGGACGTCACTGACGAGCAGCCTGTCACCTGGTTCAGCCCCCTTGATGCCGACCAGACGCTCTCTGCCGCGATGCTCGATTTCTTCAACGGGATGAATGAGGACGGCACCCTTGCGCGGCTGGAGGAGAAATACCTCGGCCACGGGGATGACTTTGACTATGTCGATACCCGCAGCTTCCTGCGCGCCGTGGATAACGTGCTGCCGGATCTGAAGCCGCTGTTTGAGAAATATGCGCAGGAGATTGACTGGCGTCTGCTGGCCGCTATCTCGTATCAGGAGTCGCACTGGGACGCACAGGCCACCTCACCCACCGGCGTGCGCGGCCTGATGATGCTGACCAAAAACACCGCCCAGAGCCTGGGCCTGACCGACCGCACCGATGCCGAGCAGAGCATCAGCGGTGGCGCACGTTATCTGCAGGATATGATGGCTAAGGTGCCGGAGACGGTGCCGGAAGAGGAACGGATCTGGTTTGCGCTGGCGGCCTACAACATGGGATACGCCCATATGATCGATGCCCGCGCCCTGACGGCAAAAACCAAAGGCAATCCCGACAGCTGGTCTGACGTCAAACAGCGCCTGCCGCTGCTGAGTCAGAAGCCGTATTACAGCAAGTTAACCTATGGCTATGCGCGCGGCCACGAGGCGTACGCCTACGTGGAGAATATCCGCAAATACCAGATAAGCCTGGTGGGGTATCTGATGGAGAAAGAGAGAGAGGCGCAGGCGGCACAGCAGCTGGCGCAAAGTTATCCGGTAGTATCGCCGGATGAGCTTACTCGCCCGATAACTTCAATTCTGCCTTTTGTCTCTTTTTCTGCTGACGCCGCATTCGAAAGAACTCACTTAGCATCTCCGAACACGCTGGTGCCAGCACCCCTCCCAACACATTGACCTGATGGTTCATGCCGGGATGTCTGAGTACGTCCAGCAGCGAACCTGCCGCCCCGGTTTTTTCATCCCGCGCACCAAACACTACCGTGCCGATCCGGCTGTGGATCATGGCACCGGAGCACATGACGCAGGGTTCGAGGGTAACGTAGAGCGTGGTGTCCAGCAGGCGGTAGTTTTGCAGTACCAGTCCGCCCTGGCGCAGGGCCATGATTTCGGCATGGGCGGTCGGGTCGTGACGCCCAATCGGGCGGTTCCAGCCTTCGCCAATCACCTGGTTATTGTGGACCAGCACGGCGCCCACCGGGACTTCACCCTCTTCCCAGGCGCGTTTGGCAAGCTGGAGCGCATGGCGCATCCAGTATTCATGATTGAGTTCAAGGTCGGACAACGCAGCATACTCCAGTCTGAAAAGCGGGCGCATTATACACACCCGCTATGCATAATCACAAAATCATTCCAGTTGCTGCAGTTCACCAAGGGGCGTGACGCGCCAGCGGTGCTGGCAGAAGTAAAGGAGGGGGTTGTCCTGCTTGCTGTCGCTGTAGCCGCTGTAGAGCCGCAGCGGGGTGCCGATTTTTTTCTCCAGCTGCACCACCTTCTCGTGGCCGAGGCAGCGCATGGTCAGCACCCAGCCACCGTACGCGCGCCCCATCTGGGTGGCAATCAGGTTGACGCGCGGCAGCCAAGGGGTATCGAAATAGACCTGCTCGACCAGCGGCTGCGGCGAGCCGGTGATCAGCCAGATGTCGGCATCGTTGGCGTTGAGGTAGTTGGTGAGCCGCTCCTGCACCACCGGGAAGGCGGTAACATGCCCGCGAAACCAGGTGACAAACTCTTTCTCCAGCTGTTTGAGCCGCGCTTCGCTGTGACCGAAGGTGCAGCCCCACAGCAGCAGGCTCATCGGCCAGCGGGCGGCGCGGCCTTTAATCAGCAACGCGCCGCCGATGATGGGTAGCAGGGGTAACACGAGCAGGGCATTCAGGGGCTGTCGGCGCAGCAAATAGCGCATAAAGGTGCCGAACATATCCTGCTGATGCAGCGTTCCGTCCAGATCGAAAAAGACTACGCGACGCTCGTGATTGACCAAACCTTACTCCTCTGGATCGTTGAACCCTAACAGCCAGGTAAACAGGAACCCGGCGATCACCGCTACCAGATAGCCTAACAGATAGAGCATGACTTTTCCGGTCACGATGGTTAATGCCAGCGGTAATCCGGAAATACCAAAGGTGATAACGGTTGCCACTTTCCAGTAACTGATGAGCGCCCCGCCGACCGCGCCGCCAAGACAGGCGCCGATAAACGGCTTGCCCAGCGGCAGGGTGACGCCGAAGATCAGCGGTTCACCGATCCCCAGCAGCCCGACCGGCAGCGCCCCTTTGATGACCTTTTTCAGGCGTTCATTACGGGTTTTCATCAGCACCGCAATCGCCGCGCCGATCTGTCCGACACCGGCCATCGCCAGAATAGGCAACAGCGCGTTGTAACCATGGGCCTGCACCAGCTCAACGTGGATCGGCACCAGGCCCTGATGTAAGCCGGTCAATACCAGCGGCAGGAAGGTGCCCGAGAGAACCCCGCCCACCAGGAATCCTCCGCGATCGATAGCCCAGGAGGCACCGTGGGCGATGGATTCGGAGATCACGCCCCCCAGCGGCTGCAGGGCGATAATCGCCACGCTGCCGGTGATTAAGGTGGTCAGCAGCGGATTGAAGATCAGCTCCAGCGAGCCCGGCAGGATATTGCGCAGCCGTTTCTCGATCCAGCACATCAACACCACCACCAGCAGCACGGCGATCACCCCGCCCCGCCCCGGCTGCAGCGCTTCACCAAACAGGGTGATCTGCGCCAGCTGTGGGCTGGAGAGGATCCCCGCCATCACCCCGCCCATTGCCAGCGAGCCGCCGAACACTTTGGCGGTGTTAACCCCCACCAGAATGTTCATGATGGCAAAGACCGCGCTGCCGAAAATGCCGAGGATCCCCAGAAGATTGGGATAGTGGGTCGCGAAGTCACCGACAATGTCCGGGCGTTTCAGGATATTGATGATCCCGGTGATCAGCCCCGAGGCAATAAAGGCCGGGATCAGCGGAATAAAGACGTTGGCCAGCTGGCGCAATGCGTCGCTCATCGGGGCTTTGTATTTGGCCTTCACCTGGGCTTTGGTGCGCTCGGCGTCATCCATCACCGCCCCGCCCATCAGCGAACGCATGGCATCCACCACCTGCGCAGCCTTGCCGGGGCCGACGATCAGCTGATGCTGCTCCCCCTGCTTCACATAGCCGCTGACCCCGGGCAGTTTTTTCAGCCGCGCCAGATCGAGCTTGTCATCATCCTGAACTTCCACCCGCACCCGCGTCATGCAGTTTTCCAGACGCCGGATATTGTTCTCCCCGCCAATACCCGCAAGGATATCGCTGGCGAGAGCTGCTGTTTTTTCCATGTACGCCTCTTTTAGTTCTCTAATGCCGCACGTAAGAATCCCTGATGCGCGTCGAGTCTGGCGCGCGCCGCCGCGGCATCCAGCCCGCTTAAGATCATCAGAATGGCCGGTTTGACGTCATATCCGGTCTGTTTCAAGACCTCTTCCGCCTCTTCCCGCGTGGTACCGGTGGCTTCCACCACCATGCGGCAGGCCCGGTCGATAAGCTTCACGTTGGTGGCTTTCATGTCCACCATCAGGTTCTGGTAGACCTTGCCAAACTTCACCATCGCGCCAGTGGAGATCATGTTCAGCACCAGCTTTTGCGCAGTGCCGGATTTCAGACGAGTGGAGCCGGTCAGCGCCTCCGGGCCGACAACCGGCGAGATGGCGATGGTGGCAACCTGGGCAATGGGTGAGCCCGGATTACAGGAGATCGCCACGGTGGTGCAGCCGGTCTGGTTCGCATACTCGAGGCCGCCAATCACGTACGGGGTGCGTCCGGAGGCCGCCAGCCCGACCACCAGATCCTGCGCGGTCAGGTTGAGGGCTTTGAGATCCTCTTCACCGAGCTCCTTACTGTCCTCGGCCCCTTCCACCGCCTTCAGCAGCGCCCCCGGCCCCCCGGCAATCAGGCCGATGACAAGGCCATGCGGCACGCCAAAGGTCGGCGGACATTCTGAGGCGTCCAGTACCCCAAGACGCCCGCTGGTGCCCGCCCCCATGTAGATGATGCGCCCGCCCGCCTTCAGCGCGTCGGCTGCCGCATCCACGGCTTTTGCCACCTCGGGCAATGTCTCTTTCACTGCCTGCGCGACCAGCGTATCCTGTTGGTTAAAGCGATTAACCAGGTCAAGCGTGGAGAGCGCGTCGAGATCCAGGGTTTGTGGATTGCGGGATTCTGATACCAGTGAGCCGAGATTCATTTTTTTGTGCCTCAAGAATTTTTAATTCATAATATTCGCATTATAATGGAATATAAAATTCATTCAGGCGAGCAGAATTCGCATTTGCTGCAGTCATCACATTTCGCCAGGAGTCCTTATGAACTGTTTAATTCGAATCCGCCAGCGCTACGCCGGCTTTGCCCAGAGCGATAAAAAACTGGCGGACTTTTTACTCACCCAACCCGATCGTGCCCGCCATCTCAGCTCCCAGCAGCTGGCAAGCGAGGCGGGCGTGAGCCAATCCAGCGTGGTTAAGTTCGCGCAAAAAATTGGTTTTAAAGGCTTTCCGGCGCTAAAGCTGGCGCTGAGCGAAGCCCTGGCCAGCAACCCGAATCCGCAATCCATGCCGGTGCACAACCAGATCCGCGGCGACGATCCGATGCGTCTGGTGGGGGAAAAGCTGATCAAGGAGAACGTCACAGCGATGCACGCCACGCTGGACGTCAACAGCGAAGAGAAACTGCTGGAAAGCGTCGCCATGCTGCACGCGGCACGGCGGGTGATCCTTACCGGGATCGGCGCTTCAGGCCTGGTGGCACGTAATTTTGGCTGGAAGCTGAATAAGATCGGCCTGATCGCCATTGTCGAACAGGATATGCACGCCCTGCTGGCTACCGTGCAGGCGATGGCACCTGACGATCTGCTGCTGGCTATCTCCTATACCGGCGAGCGCCGGGAGATTAACCTGGCCGCCGATGAAGCCCTGCGCGTGGGCGGGAAAATTCTGGCTATCACCGGCTTTACCCCCAATGCCCTGCAGCAGCGGGCCACCCGCTGTCTGTACACCATTGCCGAAGAGCAGGCCACCCGCAGCGCGGCCATCTCCTCCACCAGCGCGCAGATGATGCTGACCGACCTGCTGTTTATGGCCCTGGTTCAACAGGATCTGGAGCGGGCTCCGGAACGCATCCGCCACAGTGAGGCGCTGGTAAAAAAACTGGTTTGAGCAGGGAATGACCGAGCGTATAATGCCCGCCCTGTTTGTGTTGTTTCTGAGAATTTCCTGATGGCGCTGTTAATCACCAAAAAATGCATCAATTGCGATATGTGCGAACCTGAATGCCCGAACCAGGCGATTTCGATGGGGGACAGCATTTATGAGATTAACAGCGACCGCTGCACCGAATGCATTGGCCATTACGAGACGCCAACCTGCCAGAAGGTGTGCCCGATCCCCAATACCATCCTGAAGGATCCGGCACATTCAGAATCCGAAGAGCAGCTGTGGGACAAGTTTGTCCTGATGCACCACGCGGATAAGATTTAACTTTCGATAATCACCGTGGCGCAGGCGTAATGACGTTCATCGGCCAGCGTCACGTGCATATGCGCCACGCCCAGCTTTTCCGCCAGCTTTAACGCCTCGCCCCATAGTCTGAGGCGCGGTTTGCCCAGCTCATCGTTAAACACTTCGAACTGATTAAAGGCCAGGCCGTTGCGGATCCCGGTGCCGAAGGCTTTTGCCGCAGCCTCCTTCACCGCAAAACGTTTGGCAAGAAAACGCACCGGCTGCTGGTGCGTCTCCCAGATGGCCCATTCGTTATCGCTGAGCACCCGGCGGGCAAGGCGATCGCCGCTACGGGCAATCACCGCTTCGATACGGTCAATCTCGACGATATCCGTGCCTAAGCCGAGGATGGCCATTACTTGCGGGCTTCCTGCATCAGCCGCTTCATCTCTGCCACCGCCTCTTTCAGGCCGCTCATCACCGCGCGACCGATAATCGCATGGCCGATGTTCAGCTCATGCATCTCCGGGATGGCGGCAATGGCTTTGACGTTATGGTAGGTCAGGCCGTGGCCGGCATTAACCTTGAGACCCAGACCTGCCGCATAGGTGGCCGCTTTGGCGATGCGATCCAGCTCTTTCGCCCGGGTGGCATCGTCTTCAGCATCGGCGTAGCAGCCGGTGTGGATCTCAATGTACGGCGCGCCAACGTCGGCTGCGGCTTTGATCTGCGCTTCATCGGCATCGATAAACAGCGACACCAGGATCCCGGCGTCCGCCAGGCGTTTGCAGGCGTCACGCATCTTATCCAGCTGACCGGCCACGTCCAGCCCACCCTCGGTGGTCACTTCCTGACGCTTTTCCGGTACCAGACAGCAGAAGTGCGGTTTGGTCTCAACGGCGATCGCCAGCATCTCTTCGGTGACGGCCATCTCCAGATTCATGCGGGTGTCCAGGGTCTGACGCAGGACACGAACGTCACGATCGGTGATATGACGGCGATCTTCGCGCAAATGCACGGTAATGCCATCGGCCCCCGCCTGCTCGGCGATGAATGCCGCCTGAACCGGATCAGGATATGCCGTACCGCGCGCGTTGCGCAGGGTAGCAATGTGGTCGATGTTGATGCCTAACAGTAATTCAGCCATGACAATCCTCGGATTTCTTTTGTTCTGTGGTCTAACGTTTCGGCATAAACTGCCGGAATAATTCGCGGCTCTTTAGGGGCTTGCCACCAAGATAAGGCTTGAGCGCAATGCGGGTAAAGCGTTTTGCCGCCCGCAGGGTGCTGACGTCGGGAAACTCACGTTCCGCCAGCGCCCGCAGATCCCGTCCGGTGAAGGTGCTGTTGTCGATGACAATGCTGGCGATAAAGCCCTTCTCTTCGCGATAGCGGTAGGTCATGGAGTCTTCGACCGGCTCGCCGCTGCCCGCACAGTGCAGAAAATCGACGCCGTATCCCAGATGCCCGAGCAACGCCAGCTCAAAGCGACGCAGCGCCGGTTCCGGCGAGCCGGTTGCGCCTGCCAGCGCCTGGAGACAGTGCAGATAGTCGAAAAAGAGTTTAGAGAAGCGGGTCTCATGTTCAAGAACGCGCGTGATTAGCTCGTTCACATACAGACCGCTGTACAGCGTAATACCAGAGAGGGGGAGCGCCAGAGAGACGGCTTCGGCATTGCGCAGGGTTTTCACTTCCCCACGTCCGCTAAAGCGCACCAGCAGCGGTGTGAAGGGTTGCAGAGCGCCCTTCAGGTTAGAACGTTTGGAACGTGCGCCTTTGGCAACAAGGCGCACGCGGCCTGACTCTTCCGTGAAGACGTCCAGCATCAGGCTGGTTTCGCTCCACGGACGGCTGTGAAGGACAAAGGCTCTTTGCCATCCATCCACGTTTTAGTGACTTATACGTCGTCGCCGTAACCAAGACTGCGCAGCGCGCGTTCGTCATCGGCCCAGCCAGATTTCACTTTCACCCACAGTTCCAGGTGAACCGGAGCTTCAAACATCTCCTGCATGTCCTTACGGGCTTCAATACCGATGGTTTTGATTTTGGCGCCTTTATTGCCAATCACCATCTTCTTCTGCCCTTCGCGCTCAACGAGGATCAGCCCGTTGATGTCATATCCGCCGCGCTCGTTGGTCTGGAAACGCTCGATTTCCACGGTCACGGAGTACGGCAGTTCAGCGCCGAGGAAACGCATCAATTTCTCACGGATAATTTCAGACGCCATAAAGCGCTGAGAACGGTCAGTGATGTAATCTTCCGGGAAGTGATGAATCGCTTCCGGCAGATGCTTACGCACGATGCCCGCGATGGTATCCACGTTCAGACCGGTCTCGGCAGAGAGCGGGACGATATCGAGGAAGTTCATCTGGCTACCCAGCCACTGCAGATGCGGCAGCAGATCGGCTTTTTCCTGCACGTTATCAACTTTGTTGACCGCGAGGATCACCGGCACTTTGCCGTCGCGCAGCTTGTTCAGCACCATCTCGTCGTCGGCAGTCCAGCGGGTGCCTTCGACAACGAAAATCACCAGCTCAACGTCACCGATAGAGCTGCTCGCCGCCTTGTTCATCAGGCGGTTAATGGCGCGTTTCTCTTCCATATGCAGACCCGGGGTATCGACATAAATAGCCTGATACGCCCCTTCGGTATGGATACCGACGATGCGGTGACGAGTGGTCTGCGCCTTACGGGAGGTGATGGAAATCTTCTGACCCAGCAGATTATTCAGCAGGGTCGATTTGCCAACGTTCGGACGTCCGACGATGGCAATAAAACCGCAGTAACTCTTTTCTTCGCTCATTCCAGCTCCAGCATTTTTAACGCCTGTTCGGCGGCAGCCTGTTCCGCCTTGCGACGGCTTGAACCTGTGCCAACCACCGGTTCACTCAGGCCACTGACCTGGCAATGGATGGTAAATTCCTGATCGTGTGCTTCGCCACGAACCTGTACCACCAGATAGGATGGCAGCGGCAGATGGCGACCCTGCAGGTACTCCTGCAAACGGGTTTTTGGATCTTTCTGTTTATCACCCGGGCTGATTTCATCCAGACGCGACTGATACCAGTTCAGGATCAGCTGCTCAACCGTCTGGATATCGCTGTCGAGGAAAACGCCACCGATTAACGCTTCGACGGTATCCGCGAGAATAGATTCACGACGGAAGCCGCCGCTTTTCAGTTCCCCAGGCCCGAGTCGCAGGCACTCACCCAGTTCAAATTCACGGGCAATTTCGGCAAGCGTATTGCCACGTACCAGCGTTGCGCGCATGCGGCTCATATCACCTTCGTCCACGCGCGGGAAACGGTGATAAAGCGCATTCGCAATAACAAAACTTAAAATGGAGTCGCCCAGAAATTCGAGTCGCTCATTGTGTTTGCTGCTGGCACTGCGATGGGTTAATGCCTGTTGCAACAACTCCTGATGCTGAAAAGTGTAGCCCAGCTTCCGTTGAAGCCGATTAATTACGATGGGGTTCATGCGATACCAATAGAATAAATGCGTCAAAAATGCAGCACACGAAACCGTCCTGAGAAAGCCAACGCGGTTTCGTGTGCCGTGGCACTGAATCAGCGCCAACCTTAAACTTCGGGGGAATATTCTATACGCAACGACAGGGGTTGTCGTTAGTCAGAAGAGATTTATCCCTTAAATAATTCACGTAGCCTCTGATTAAAGAGACTACGTGCTCATTTATCAGGAATTAATGGATGCCGCCAATACGATTTAACCGTACGCCGGTCGGCCACTCGCCTTCCTGTTTCTCAAAGCTCATCCAGATAGTGGTCGCTTTGCCAACCAGATTCGCTTCCGGCACAAAGCCCCAGTAACGGCTGTCCGCGCTGTTGTCGCGGTTATCACCCATCATGAAGTAGTGTCCCGGCGGCACAATCCAGGCTGCCAACTGCTGCCCCTGCTGCTGATAGTACATCCCCAGTTGATCCTGAGCGATGGAGACGGTCAGGATACGGTGCGTCACATCGCCCAGCGTCTCTTTGCGCTCGTTCAGACGAATACCGTTCTCTTTGGTCTCGCCTTTCGGCAGCTGGAAGAATCCGCTGGTGGCTTCGCCGCCGTTACGACGGGCAAAGGTCTGCACAAAGTCGCTTGGCTCAACGCCGGAATAGGTTACCGCCAGCGCACTTCCGCAGGCCGTACCGGAACTGCATCCAGGCTGAACCGTCACCTCTTTGGAGACCGGGTTATAGGTTACCTTATCGCCCGGTACGCCAACGGTGCGTTTGATGTAATCCAGACGCGGATCGTCCGGATATTTAAACACCACGATATCGCCACGTTTTGGATGACCGGTTTCGATCAGCGTTTTCTGGTAGATCGGATCTTTAATGCCGTAAGCAAACTTCTCCACCAGAATAAAATCACCGATCAGCAGCGTTGGCATCATCGAACCGGATGGGATCTGGAAAGGTTCATAGATAAACGAACGCACCACCAGCACAATCGCCAGCACCGGAAAGACCGAAGCGCCCGTTTCCAGCCAGCCCGGCTTCGGGCTGACTTTTTTCAGGGTTTTCGCATCCAACTGGTCGCCCGTGGCAGCCTGTGCGGCGGCCTGACGTTCGTGACGTTTCGGGGCAAAGATAAACTTATCCAGACACCACAACAGCCCCGTCACCAGGGTGGCAATCACCAGGATCAGGGCAAACATGTTCGCCATGCCAACTCCTTATAGGATTATTTTCCGTCTTTACCCACGTGCAGAATGGCGAGGAACGCTTCCTGCGGCAGCTCGACGTTACCGACCTGCTTCATACGCTTCTTACCTTCTTTCTGCTTCTGGAGCAGCTTTTTCTTACGGCTGACGTCGCCGCCATAGCATTTTGCCAGAACGTTTTTACGCAGCTGTTTCACCGTCGAACGGGCGATGATGTGGTTGCCAATGGCCGCCTGAATCGCAATATCGAACTGCTGGCGAGGGATGAGCTCTTTCATCTTCTCGACCAGTTCGCGACCGCGATACGGAGCATTGTCATTGTGGGTGATCAGCGCCAGAGCATCGACGCGCTCGCTGTTGATCAGCACGTCCACACGAACCATGTTGGAGGCCTGGAAGCGTTTGAAGTTGTAGTCCAGCGACGCATAGCCGCGGGAGGTTGACTTCAGGCGGTCGAAGAAGTCGAGCACCACTTCCGCCATCGGAATTTCATAGGTCAGCGCAACCTGGTTACCGTGATAAACCATGTTGGTCTGCACGCCGCGTTTTTCGATGCACAGCGTGATGACGTTACCCAGGAACTCCTGCGGCAGCAGCATGTGACACTCTGCAATCGGCTCACGCAGCTCATGAATATTGTTCAGCGGTGGGAGCTTGGACGGGCTGTCGACGTAGATAACCTCTTTCGAGGTGGTCTCAACTTCGTAAACTACCGTCGGTGCAGTGGTGATCAGATCCAGATCGTATTCACGCTCCAGACGCTCCTGAATGATCTCCATGTGCAGCAGGCCGAGGAAGCCACAGCGGAAGCCGAAGCCCAGCGCAGTTGAGCTTTCTGGCTCATAGAACAGGGAAGCATCGTTAAGGCTCAGCTTGCCGAGCGCGTCACGGAAGTTCTCGTAATCATCGGAGCTGACCGGGAACAGACCCGCGTAAACCTGCGGTTTCACCTTTTTGAAGCCTGGCAGCGCTTTATCTGCCGGGTTACGTGCCTGGGTCAGAGTATCGCCAACCGGCGCGCCGAGGATGTCTTTGATGGCACAAACCAGCCAGCCTACTTCGCCGCATTTCAGCTCGGTACGGTCAACCTGTTTTGGCGTGAAGATCCCCAGACGGTCGGCGTTATAGACCTGTCCGGTGCTCATCACTTTAATCTTGTCGCCTTTGCGCATGGTGCCGTTTTTAATACGCACCAGCGAGACAACGCCGAGATAGTTATCGAACCAGGAGTCGATGATCAGCGCCTGCAGCGGCGCATCAGCGTCACCTTCCGGGGCCGGAATGTCACGCACCAGACGTTCCAGCACGTCGGTTACACCTACGCCGGTTTTGGCGGAGCAGCGCACTGCGTCCGTCGCGTCGATACCGACGATATCTTCAATCTCTTCCGCTACGCGCTCAGGATCGGCGGCTGGCAGGTCGATTTTGTTCAGTACCGGCACCACTTCGAGATCCATTTCCATCGCGGTATAGCAGTTGGCCAGCGTCTGGGCTTCTACGCCCTGCCCGGCATCAACCACCAGCAGCGCGCCTTCACAGGCGGCCAGCGAACGGGAAACTTCATAGGAGAAGTCTACGTGGCCTGGGGTGTCGATAAAGTTAAGTTGGTAGGTTTCGCCATCAGACGCTTTATAGTCGAGCGTCACGCTCTGCGCTTTAATGGTGATACCGCGTTCGCGTTCCAGGTCCATGGAGTCCAGAACCTGGGCTGCCATTTCACGATCAGACAGGCCACCGCAAATCTGGATAATACGGTCAGACAGCGTCGACTTACCGTGGTCAATGTGAGCAATGATCGAAAAGTTACGTATGTTCTTCATATAGTTAAATAATTATGCCTTACGAATTCCTGGAGGCCGCTGTTCTTAGCCTGACGTTTTTCAGTGCGAAAACGCAGCATTCTACACTACATCTCCTTAACCGGGAAATGCTCTTCCAGCAAGCTTAGCGTGAAGATTCAGCGTTTTCTTTTATGAGATGTAAATAAAGCAAAGCCCGGTGACATCACCGGGCTTCAGAAGAGAGCATTTCAACGCGAAGCTCATCGGGGGGCAACCCGACGCTGAGAATAACGGGCTGCCACTCCTCGCGAACGGCAAGCCTCGATGAAAAGCCGCGGGCCAGTAAAAAGCCACCCACGCCACCCAGGGCTGCGCCGCACATCGCGGCCAGATCGGTGCCGAACAGCACCTGGAATACGCCGCCCAGAGCAAACAGCCCCACCAGCGGGGAGAGATAGACCAGCATCGCCGAGCCCAACAGGCTGCCTTCGGCGATCCCTAACTCGACTTTTTGTCCTGTCACCAGCGGCTCTGCACTGGGGACGCTGATGGTATGCGACGTCTGCGGCCCGAGTTTGTTAAGCACCCGGCTTCCGCAACCGGCGCGGGAGGCGCAGCTGTTACAGGACGCTTTTACGTCACAGCTAACCAGCGCAACGCCCTCCTGCCATGAAACGACAGTTGCCCACTCTTTGATCATTGTCCGGCCCTGAATTTAATGCTGTCTGCGATGCGTTTAGCCGTTTGCGGCGGCAGTTCGCCCACGACGGTGATCTCGGCGCTATCACGCACGGTGGTACTCACGGTCCGGCGTCCGGTACGCAGCATCTGATCGGCGCTCACCGGCGTTGCACGGTTGATGTTAACCGAGAAGCTAAACAAACCGTCGGAATAAAGTCGGGATTCGACCGGGGTATCAATCGTCGGTAGCTGGCGGCGGCTGCTGGAGACTTCACTGAAGCCCTGCGGGATCCAGTTTGGCGCCCAGTTGAAGCTGACAGGATCGCCCGCCGGTACAGAGAGCAGCGGCGGCAGGTTAGCTTTTGCCAGATTCTGCATGCTGTTGCCGACCTGATCGTCAATGGTAAAGGAGATCACCCGGAACTGTTCCAGCGTCTCGCCATCACGATCGAGCAGATCGACCCGCATAGGCAGCTTGGTCTCCGCATCCATCCAGACGATATAGCTGTAACGCGTCCCGTCTCTTGCGACTACGCGCAGCACTTCACAGAGCCGGTCGGCGATGCGGGTACGCCCTACGGAGATAAAGTCATAGTAAGGCGCAAGCCGTTTGAAGTCGGTATAGATGAGCGAAGGCAGCGAATCAACGATGTAATCGCCGTTCAGCGTAAAGGGTTCAAGACCCGGCTCAAAGTAGCTGATTTCATTGCCACGCTGCACGACTTCGCGGCGCGGACCATCCATCTGCAAAAGCTGGGCAAGCGGCTGTTTATCAAGACGGGCATGGCGATAGCGCAACGACTCTACACCCTGCTTATTGATACTGATAAAAGCCAGCTCGTAGTTGAGTGACTGGCTGGCCTGGTTCATTTGCTGTAACAACGCCCCGGACGATACATCAGCCGAGGCGTTGACAGTGAACAACAGGCTACCCGCCATCAGAGACATGGCGCACCAAAGTTGCTTCATTACTGCGATTGCGTTCCTAAAGTTTGGTTTCCGGGCACTTGCACAGCAGCCTGCTGGGTTTGCGCCTGCTCAAACTGAAGCTGTTCGGAATGCAGACGACGCTGCAATTCGTAGTCCTGCAACATCGCATTGATACGACGGCGTTGCTCTTGTACCTGCTGCTGCTGACCGGCGCCTGCCGATGCATCAGAAGGAATACCCAGGCTTACCGGGCTGGCTTTGCCCATCATCGGCAGCGTATTGAACACTGGCGCTTCTGGCTGCTGGTTGACTTCAGATTGGGTGTTATAGTGCTGGACGCCAACAATAACTGCAAGCGATACGCAAGCAGCGACGCCCATTTGCGTCAGTTGACTCGCCCAGGGACGCACTTTTTTCCAGAAAGGCATCTTCTGCCACAGGTGCGGCGCCGGTTGGGCTTCAGGAATCAGCGGAGTGGCCTGAGAAACAGGTTCATTCTCAATGGCAGCCATTACGCGAGATGAGATATCAAAATGGAGGAGCTCGCCGGTATCGCCGCGCAGGGTATCGCGGATGAGATGATAACTCTCCCAGGTTTTTTGCATCTCAGGAGAGCGAGAGAGCTCATTGAGCATCTCACTGTCCAGCGTTTCACCATCCATTAAAGCGGAAAGTTGTTCTTTCTGCATGCCTAATACCTTTTCCAGTATCCCGCTATCGTCAACGCCTGATTAGCGGTTGAACTTTATTATCAATAGCTTCTCGCGCACGAAAAATTCGTGAGCGAACCGTACCGACCGGGCAATCCATGATAGCGGCTATCTCTTCATAGCTCAGGCCATCTAACTCCCGTAACGTAATTGCCATGCGTAAATCTTCCGGGAGCGACTCGATGGTGCGAAAAACTATTTGTCTCAGTTCTTCTGACAACATTAAGTTCTCAGGGTTCGAAATTTCTTTTAACGCACCGCCGCTTTCAAAATTTTCCGCGTCGATTGCGTCAACATCGCTTGAAGGCGGACGACGCCCCTGAGCGACGAGGTAGTTCTTGGCAGTATTGACAGCAATACGATACAGCCAGGTATAAAAAGCACTATCTCCCCGGAAAGATTCCAGCGCGCGATAGGCCTTGATAAAAGACTCCTGCACCACATCAGGAACATCCCCTGACGGTACATAGCGGGACACCAGACTCGCCACTTTATGCTGGTAGCGCACCACCAGTAAGTTAAAGGCTTTCTGATCTCCCTTCTGGACCCGTTCAACCAGAATCTGGTCCGTTAACTGCTCGCTCATCCGAGGTAATGTCTCCCCAAACCTAAAATCCACGCGTTATCGAAACGCCACTCCAAACACTGCACTGTGAGCAAGCAGTTGCTTTGAGGGTCTTTTTTTCAAAAAGTTCCGTCACGCCTTTGTTTTTGTTAATCGCGTCGCAGACTGTTCATTTTCTATCATTATAAGTCTGATACTGAAACGCACCCAGTTTCTGATAAGAATTGGCATTTTACCGCTTGCAGGGTACCGCAAGACGGGCTTTATTTCACCACAAAATCTGAAGCTAACGACCTGCTTCGCAAAATATTTTCGCCCTTTTTATGTTTCTTCTCCGCCACGCTGGCTGTTTAGTCATTGCAACAAGCCGCAAAAAAAAACGTGCGATTCATCGCATTCGGGTGCTATGCTGGCCAAACACTGTTTAGTAAATTAAACACACATCATGAACGCAATTTCTGAACTCTCCTGTGACGTACTGATTATCGGTAGCGGTGCCGCCGGCCTTTCACTGGCGCTGCGACTCGCCCCACAACAGAAAGTGATTGTCCTCAGCAAAGGCCCCATCAGCGAAGGCTCAACCTTCTATGCACAGGGCGGGATTGCCGCTGTGTTTGATGAAACGGACAGTATCGACTCGCATGTAGAAGATACCCTGATTGCCGGTGGCGGTATCGTGGATAAACACGCCGCGGAGTTTGTCGCCAGTAATGCTCGCCACTGCGTACAGTGGCTTATCGATCAGGGTGTGTTGTTTGATACGCATGTGCAGGCCAACGGTGAAGAGAGCTATCATCTGACGCGGGAAGGCGGGCATAGTCATCGCCGCATCCTGCACGCTGCGGATGCCACCGGTAAAGAGGTAGAAACGACGCTGGTCAGCCAGGCGTTGAGCCATCCGAATATCCAGGTGCTGGAACGCAGCAATGCGGTGGACCTGATCATTTCCGACAAGATTGGCCTGCCTGGCACGCGCCGCGTTGTGGGTGCCTGGGTCTGGAACCGGAATAAAGAGACGGTTGAAACCTGCCGGGCCAAATCCGTGGTGCTGGCAACAGGCGGTGCCTCCAAGGTGTATCAGTACACCACCAACCCGGATATCTCCTCAGGCGACGGGATTGCCATGGCCTGGCGTGCGGGCTGTCGCGTGGCCAACCTGGAATTTAACCAGTTCCACCCCACCGCCCTGTTCCATCCTCAGGCCCGCAATTTCTTACTGACCGAAGCCCTGCGCGGTGAAGGTGCGCACCTGAAACGCCCGGACGGCACGCGCTTTATGCCGGACTTCGACGAGCGCGGCGAACTGGCTCCGCGCGATGTCGTGGCCCGCGCTATCGATCATGAAATGAAGCGCCTGGGCGTGGACTGCATGTATCTGGATATCAGCCACAAACCGGCAGAATTTGTGCGTCAGCACTTCCCGACTATCTATGAAAAACTGTTGGGGCTAGGCATCGATATCACTAAAGAGCCGATGCCTGTAGTGCCCGCAGCGCACTATACCTGCGGCGGGGTGATGGTGGACGATCATGGCCGGACCGATGTCGACGGCCTGTATGCCATCGGAGAGGTGAGCTATACCGGCCTGCATGGCGCCAACCGTATGGCTTCGAACTCCCTGCTGGAGTGTCTGGTTTACGGCTGGTCGGCAGCGGAAGATATTACCAAACGCATGCCTTATGCCCGCCAGGCGGAAAACCTGCCTGCCTGGGATGAGAGCCGCGTGGAAAACCCGGATGAGCTGGTGGTGATCCAGCATAACTGGCACGAGCTGCGCCTCTTTATGTGGGATTACGTTGGGATTGTGCGCACCACCAAGCGGCTGGAGCGCGCCCTGCGCCGCATTACCATGCTACAGCAGGAGATTGACGAGTATTACGCCCACTTCCGCGTCTCGAACAACCTGCTGGAGTTACGTAATCTGGTTCAGGTAGCCGAGCTGATTGTGCGCTGCGCCATGATGCGTAAAGAGAGCCGCGGGCTGCACTATACGATCGACTACCCGGAACAACTTGAGCACTCCGGGCCGTCGGTGCTCTCTCCGCTGACTCACATAAACAGATAGAACGGGTGGGTCAGCGCCGTGTAATCCTCGGAATAACGCTGATCCGGCCCACGGATCACCATCCTGTCGCTGAAGCACTCCCCTTCTTTCGGCGACAGCGCCACCAGCACCCGGTGCGGAAGCCTGCCGTCCGTGTCAGCAATATCGGTGCGCAGACGTAAATACCAGCCCATCTCCAGTGCGTTATTGATAAGCGCACTGCCCGCGCTTTCCGGTAATACCACGCAGAAAAAACCCTCTTCGGTGATCAACGCTGCCGCACAGGCTAACAGTGCGCTGTGATCGAGCGAGCCGGTTGAACGTGCTTGCTCGCGCTCGGGCGTTGCGCATCCGACGCCGGGTTCATAATAGGGAGGATTGCTGACAATTAAGTCATAGCGAGCCGTTTGCTCTGGCGCCCAGGTGAGAACATCAGCACAATGGAGAGTAATACGAGAAGCCCAGGGTGATTCAGCCGCGTTTTCCGCCGCCTGTTCGGCCGCCTGCGGATCCAGCTCCACCGCATCCAGGGTGACAGATTCCCCGGTACGCTGGGCCAGCATCAGGGCTAATAACCCGCTGCCGCTGCCAATGTCGAGGATACGTTTAACGCCTGCAACCGGTGCCCATGCCCCCAGTAAAATGCCATCAGTGCCGACTTTCATCGCACAGCGATCGTGAGCGACAAAGAACTGCTTAAAGGTAAAACCATCGCGGCGCAGCTGCGCTTTGAGTTGAGACATGTCAGAGCAACCTTCAAAATGAAACGGGAGTAGCATAGGTGAAAGCGCAACGAGGGAAAAGGGATATCCACACAAACAGATGAAGATCGCAGCCATAACGTCTATAATCAGCGCCCCACACAGAGGTAGAACATGACTGTAACGACTTTTTCCGAACTTGAACTCGACGAAAGCCTTCTGGAAGCACTCCAGAATAAAGGCTTCACACGCCCGACTGCCATCCAGGCGGCAGCCATTCCGCCTGCGTTAGAAGGCCGCGACGTACTCGGTTCAGCGCCGACAGGCACCGGTAAAACAGCGGCGTACCTGCTGCCCGTCTTGCAGCACCTTATTGATTTCCCACGTAAGAAATCCGGGCCGCCGCGCATCCTTATTCTGACCCCGACACGTGAGTTAGCCGTTCAGGTTGCGGAGCATGCGCGTGAACTGGCTGCCAATACCCATCTGGATATTGCTACAATCACCGGTGGCGTAGCCTACATGAACCACGCCGAAGTGTTCAGCGAGAACCAGGATATCGTGGTCGCCACGACCGGGCGATTAATGCAGTACATCAAAGAAGAAAACTTTGACTGTCGTGCTGTTGAAACGCTGATTCTGGATGAAGCGGACCGCATGCTGGAACTGGGCTTCGCGCAGGATATTGAACATATCGCGGGCGAAACACGCTGGCGCAAACAGACAATGCTGTTTTCCGCGACGCTTGAAGGCGATGCCATTAAGGACTTCGCTGAGCGTCTGCTTGACGATCCGGCAGAGGTCTCTGCCACGCCGTCCACGCGCGAGCGCAAAAAAATTCACCAGTGGTATTATCGTGCCGATAACTACGAGCATAAGCTCGAGTTACTTAAGCACCTGTTAAAACAAGATGATACGACGCGTACCATCGTCTTTGTACGTAAACGCGAGCGTGTGCATGAGCTGGCTGAACAACTCCGTGCCGCAGGGATTAACAACTGTTATCTCGAAGGCGAGATGGCGCAGGTTAAACGTACCGAAGGGATTAAACGCCTGACCGAAGGTCGCGTAAACGTGCTGGTTGCTACCGACGTGGCAGCGCGTGGTATCGATATTCCTGAAGTGAGCCATGTGATTAACTTCGACATGCCGCGCAGCGGGGATGTCTACCTCCACCGTATCGGTCGTACCGGACGTGCCGGCCTTAAAGGCACGGCGATCTCTCTGGTAGAGGCGCATGACTATCTGCTGCTGCAGAAAGTGGGCCGCTACATCGACGAGCCGGTGAAAGCGCGCGTGATTGATGAACTGCGCCCGACTACACGTCCACCGAGTGAAAAAATGACGGGTAAACCGTCCAAGAAAGTGCTCGCCAAACGCGCAGAGAAAAAAGCGAAAGAAAAAGAGAAACCGCGCGTTAAGGAACGCCACCGTGATTCCAAAAACGTGGGCAAGCGCCGTAAGCCGAGCGGAAGCGCACCGGCTTCACAGAAAGAAGAGTAAAAAAACGCCGGGGTTAACCCGGCGTTTTATTATCTGCGTACTGACTACGATTACAGGCTGGCAGTAAAGGTACGCGCAATAACGTCACGCTGCTGTTCTGCAGTCAGTGAGTTGAAACGAACGGCATAGCCAGAAACGCGGATGGTCAGCTGCGGATATTTTTCCGGGTGCTTGACGGCATCTTCCAGCGTTTCGCGACGCAGTACGTTAACGTTCAGATGCTGACCGCCTTCCACACGGACTTCCGGCTTGATTTCCATTGGGATTTCGCGATATTCGAATTCACCCAGGGCATTAACCTGGACAACTTCGTCTTCAGCAAAGCCTGCTTTTGCACATACGCAGCGCGCTTCGCCTTTTTCGCTGTCCAGCAGCCAGAAAGAGTTCAGCAGGTCGTCGTTTGCAGCTTTAGTAATCTGGATACCAGTAATCATGTGATGCCTCCCTTAAACTACACTATTGGGTGTCGCCCATTGTTTAGGGCAATTGGTAAAACCATTGTTGCTTGAGTGTATATATATCAGTCAAACCCCCGTCATTCATTGACTTAAATCAATAAAAACCACACCAGTAAAAGGGTGATAGAGGGAGATTATTGTTTTATATCAATTTTCCTCAAAATCGGACTTCAAAAAATCTCGCAATTTTTAAATATTTTTCAATTAGATGACCTTTTTCCCCCGGCAATTTTGCTCCCTCGTCATAAGCAGTTAAGCTAGAGGCAGAGAAAATTCGCAGGAGAGCGAGATGACAACACCTTTAACCTGGCACGATGTACTGGCCGATGAGAAAAAACAGCCCTACTTCGTCAACACCCTGAACACGGTAGCCGCCGAACGTCAGGATGGCGTCACCATCTATCCGCCACAGAAAGACGTCTTTAACGCCTTTCGTTTTACTGAACTGGCCGATGTCAAAGTGGTGATCCTGGGCCAGGATCCCTATCACGGGCCGGGTCAGGCGCACGGTCTGGCCTTTTCCGTGCGTCCGGGCGTGGCTACCCCTCCTTCCCTGCTGAATATGTATAAGGAGCTGGAAGCCTCGGTACCTGGCTTTACCCGGCCTGCACATGGCTATCTGGAAAGCTGGGCGCGTCAGGGGGTCCTGCTGCTGAACACCGTGCTGACGGTTCGAGCCGGGCAGGCGCACTCCCATGCCAGCCTCGGCTGGGAGACCTTTACGGATAAAGTTATCAGCCTGATTAACCAGCATCGGGAAGGGGTGGTGTTTTTACTGTGGGGCTCGCACGCGCAGAAGAAAGGGGCGATCATTGATACCCAGCGCCATCATGTGCTGAAAGCACCGCACCCGTCACCGCTGTCAGCGCATCGCGGCTTTTTTGGCTGCAATCATTTCGTGCTGGCAAATGAGTGGCTGGAGAAACAGGGCGAAACGCCGATTGACTGGATGCCAGAGTTACCGGCTGAAAGTGAATAGATAAAATATGTAGGCCCGGTAAGCGTAGCGCCACCGGGCATATTGCCGGGTGGCGACTTCGCCTTACCCGGCCTACAGGCAAAGCGGGATTACGCTTTGTTCTGACGCCACCACTCCGCCAGCAGAACGCCGGTCGCAACGGATACGTTGAGGCTTTCTACGTTGCCGGTGCCATCAATGGAGACGCTCAGATCGGCGCTCGACAGTGCCGCATCGGTCAGACCATCACGCTCCTGACCCAACACCAGCACCATTTTACGCGGCAGTGTCGCTTTAAATAGCGGCGTGGTGCCCTTGTGGCTGGAGGTGGTTACAATGGCGTAGCCCGCTTTACGGAACTGCTCAATCGCTTCCAGAACGCTGTCGCCGGTGATCGGCTGAATGTGCTCTGCGCCGCCTTCCGCCGTACGGATTGCCGCACCGGACTCCAGCAGAGCCGCATCCTGCAACAGTACCCCTTTCACGCCGAAATGGGCGCAGCTGCGCATCATCGCGCCGAGGTTGTGCGGGTTACCCACGTCTTCCAGGGCCAGTACGCAGTCATCTTCACCCGCCTGGCTAACCCACTGCTTAACGGTAGTCCCGTTACGTTTCTTAATCAGGAAGCAAACGCCACCGTGGTGTTCGGTGCCAGAGGCTTTGGTGATCTCAGCATCGTCTACAACGTGGTAGGCTTTGCGGTTGGCCGCCATCCAGCGCAGCGCTTCTTTGAAACGCGGCGTAACGCTCTGGATAAACCAGGCGCGAACGATGCAATCAGGGCGGCTCTGGAACAGGGCCTGACAGGCGTTCTCACCGTAGACGCGGGTCTCTTCCGCGCGCTGACGACGGATCACTGCTGGATCAATAACCGTTTTACCGGCCATGCTGCCGTGATCGACCGGAGCCTTTGACTCATCGCCCGGCGCGCGTGAAACGGTGCGCCACGGGGAAGCGTCGCGGTTAAAATCGTCGCGTTTGAAATCGTCACGCTTACGGTCGTCACGTTTGCGGTCATCACCGCGGCTGTTTCTCTCATCGCGGGCGGGGCGACGGCCACCGTCTGCACGAGATGGCCCTGGACGCCCGCCACCTTTTCCGGTACGCGGATTTTCGGTGCGTTTATCAGAGTCATCATCACTGCGGACATACATCACTTTGACCTTGCCGCTTTTGTTTTTCAGTTCGTCGTTCATGCTTTTCTCCACCAGCGCTGCGCGAAGCGCGCAGATTACCCGATGTACCCGCGCATAGCCATTACTTCGTATAAAAGCCTGTGACTATTGTTCTCATTGAATAAAACGCATTGTCGTTTCAAACAGGGTCGTTGATAATATGTAACATATTGGAAACATAACCGGCATAGTGCCGCTTTGTCCCCCCTGCTCTACCTGAGGTTAGTTATGAATACCGTATGTGCCAACTGCCAGGCTCTTAACCGCATTCCGGATGATCGAATTGATGATGGAGCAAAATGCGGACGCTGCGGTCATGAATTGTTCGATGGTGATGTCATTAATGCTACCGGCGCAACTCTGGATAAACTGCTGAAGGACGATCTGCCGGTAGTGGTCGATTTCTGGGCGCCGTGGTGCGGTCCGTGCCGTAACTTTGCGCCGATCTTTGAAGATGTCGCAGAAGAGCGTAGCGGTAAAATGCGTTTCGTGAAAGTGAACACTGAGGCCGAACGCGAGCTAAGCGCCCGCTTCCGCATCCGCAGTATCCCGACCATCATGATTTTCAAGAATGGTGAAGTTGTCGATATGCTGAACGGTGCCGTTCCAAAAGCTCCGTTTGACAGCTGGCTGAACGAATCCCTCTGATATTCCGGGGCATGTAACTTGTGCCCCGTTCTCCCCTCTGCGAGAATGGCGTTTTTTCTGCGCACTCCCCCATGACTGATAACGCCGTACTGCAATTGCGCGCCGAACGCCTGGCGCGTGCGACCCGCCCCTTTCTTGCCCGTGGTAACCGTATTCGTCGCTGTCAGCGCTGCCTGCTGCCGCTTAAGCAGTGCCTGTGCGCGACCCTGGCCCCCAGCCATGCCCATAGCCGTTTCTGTCTGGTGATGTTTGATACCGAACCGATGAAACCCAGTAATACCGGGCGGCTGATTGCCGATATTTTACCGGATACCGCCGCCTTCCAGTGGTCACGCACTGAGCCACCGCAGGCGCTGCTCGATCTGGTCGCCAGCCCCGACTATCAACCGATGGTGGTATTCCCTGCCTCCTATGCGGGAGATACCCGTCCGGTTCTTGCCGCCCCACCATCCGGTAAGCCGCCGCTGTTTATCATGCTGGATGGCACCTGGACCGAGGCGCGCAAAATGTTTCGCAAGAGTCCTTACCTGGATGCCCTGCCGGTTATCTCCGTCGATTTGTCGCGCGTTTCCGCTTACCGCCTCCGCGAAGCCCACGCGGAAGGCCAGTACTGCACCGCCGAAGTGGCGATTGCCCTGCTGGATCTGGCGGGAGATGTTCAGGCGGCAAGCGCGCTGGGCGATCACTTCACTCGTTTTCGCGAACGCTATCTGGCCGGAAAAACCATTCATAAGGGAAGCATCACAGCAGCGGAGCCGGAAAGCGTTTAAAATCATCAGGTCACTCGCCTTTTCAGGAGACTTGTATGAGCCAGCGCGGGTTAGAAGCCTTACTCCGCCCTAAATCCATCGCCGTGATTGGCGCGTCGATGAAACCCGAACGCGCCGGTTACCTGATGATGCGAAACCTGCTCGCAGGCGGTTTTAACGGCCCGATCCTGCCGGTAACACCTGCTTATAAAGCGGTGCTGGGCGTCCTGGCCTGGCCAGACGTGGACAGTCTGCCCTTTATCCCCGATCTCGCGGTGTTGTGTACTCACGCCCGACGCAATATTGCCCTACTTGAGGCGCTGGGGAAAAAAGGCTGTAAAACCTGCATTATTCTCTCCTCGCCGCCGGAACAACAGGCAGAGCTGCTGGCCTGCGCGGCGCGATACCAGATGCGGCTGCTGGGGCCAAACAGTCTTGGCCTGCTGGCCCCCTGGCAGGGGCTGAACGCCAGTTTCTCTCCCGTTCCGATACGTAAAGGCAAACTGGCCTTTATCTCCCAGTCGGCAGCGGTCTCCAATACGATCCTCGACTGGGCCCAGCAGCGCGAGATGGGGTTCTCCTACTTTATCGCGCTGGGTGATGGGCTGGACATCGATGTCGACGAGCTGCTGGATTTCCTGGCGCGTGACACCAAAACCAGCGCTATTCTGCTCTATCTTGAACATCTCAGCGACGCGCGACGCTTTGTGTCGGCGGCCCGTAGCGCCTCGCGTAATAAACCGATTCTGGTGATCAAAAGCGGACGCAGCCCTGCCGCCCAGCGTCTTTTGCACTCGCATTCCGGGATGGATCCGGCATGGGATGCCGCCATCCAGCGCGCCGGTTTACTGCGCGTTCAGGACACCCACGAACTCTTTTCCGCTGTCGAAACGTTGAGCCATATGCGCCCGCTGCGGGGTGAGCGGCTGATGATCATCAGCAACGGCGCCGCCCCGGCCGCGCTGGCTCTGGACGAACTCTGGCTGCGCAACGGGAAGCTGGCCGCGCTCAGTGAAGAGACGCTTCAGCGCCTGCGTGATGCGCTACCGCCTGGCGTGGAGCCGGGTAATCCCCTTGATTTGCGCGATGATGCCAGCAGCGATCGCTATATCAGCGCCCTCAACATCCTGCTGGAAAGCCAGGATTTTGATGCCCTGATGGTCATTCACTCTCCGAGCGCCGCGGCACCGGGTAGCGAAAGCGCCCGTTCGCTGATTGAGGCCGTGAAAAAGCATCCGCGGGGGAAATACGTGTCGCTTCTGACTAACTGGTGCGGGGAGTTTTCTTCGCAGGAGGCGCGGCGCCTGTTCAGCGAGGCAGGTTTGCCGACATACCGCACCCCGGAAGGCACAATCACCGCCTTTATGCATATGGTGGAGTACCGGCGTAACCAGAAACAGCTGCGGGAAACACCGGCGCTCCCCGGTAATCTGACGGCCAATACCGGACATGCCCGGGCCCTGCTGCAACGCGCTATTGATGAGGGCGCGCGCTCGCTGGATACCCATGAGGTGCAGCCGATCCTGAATGCCTTCGGCATGCATACCCTGCCGACCTGGATCGCCAGCGACAGCGCGGAAGCGGTACATATCGCCGAGCAGATTGGTTATCCGGTGGCGCTGAAACTGCGCTCCCCCGATATCCCGCATAAGTCAGAAGTTCAGGGGGTAATGCTGTACCTGCGCACCGCGGCGGAAGTGCAGCAGGCGGCGGAAGCGATTATCGATCGCGTCAAAATGACCTGGCCCCAGGCGCGCATTCACGGCCTGCTGGTGCAAAGCATGGCCAACCGCGCAGGGGCGCAGGAGTTACGGGTTGTGGTCGAACACGATCCGGTCTTCGGCCCGCTGATCATGCTGGGTGAAGGGGGCGTAGAGTGGCGCCCTGAAGATCAGGCGGTGGTGGCCCTGCCTCCCCTGAACATGAACCTCGCACGTTATCTCGTGATCCAGGCGATCAAGAGTAAGAAGATCCGCGGGCGCAGCGCCCTGCGACCACTGGATATCGCCGCCCTGAGCCAGTTCCTGGTCCAGGTATCGAACCTGATTGTCGACAGCCCGGAAATCCAGCGTCTGGATATTCATCCTCTGCTGGCATCCGGCAGCGAGCTGACGGCGCTGGATGTGACAATGGATGTGGCTGCCTTTACCGGCGATCGCGAAAGCCGTCTCGCGATCCGCCCTTATCCCCATCAGCTTGAAGAGTGGGTGGAGATGAAAAACGGCGAGCAGTCGCTGTTTCGCCCCATCCTTCCGGAAGATGAACCCCAGCTGCAGCGCTTTATCGATCAGGTAACAAAAGAAGATCTGTACTACCGCTACTTTAGTGAAATCAACGAATTTACCCACGAAGATTTAGCCAATATGACGCAGATCGACTACGATCGGGAAATGGCTTTTGTTGCCGTCCGCCGCACGGATGAGGGCGATGAGATCCTTGGCGTCACGCGTGCGATCTCCGATCCCGATAACGTCGATGCGGAGTTTGCGGTGCTGGTTCGCTCCGATCTAAAAGGCCTGGGGTTAGGAAGACGGTTAATGGAAAAGCTGATCGGTTATACGCGCGATCACGGACTTATCCGCCTCAATGGGATTACTATGCCCAACAACCGTGGCATGATCGCCCTGGCGCGAAAATTAGGCTTTACCGTTGATGTTCAGCTGGAAGACGGCATTGTCGGGTTGACGCTGGCGCTGATGTCGGCAGGTAAACAAGAGTAAGGTACTGGAAATGTTGACCACATTAAACGGCACTGATGGTATGATTGCCCGCTTCTGTTGTCTGCATAGTCCATATAATCCTTCAATGAACAGAGAAGAAACGCACTGTGATGTTGTCCAAATTTAAGCGTAATAAACATCAACAACACCTTGCTCAACTACCGAAGATTTCTCAGTCAGTTGATGATGTAGAGTTCTTTTATGCTCCCGCCGATTTTCGGGAGACGCTACTGGAAAAAATTGCCAGCGCAACGCATCGTATCTGCATTATCGCGCTTTATCTGGAACAGGATGAAGGCGGCAGCGCCATTTTACGTGCGGTATACGAGGCCAAACGTCAGCGCCCGGAACTGGATGTACGCATCCTGGTTGACTGGCACCGCGCCCAGCGCGGCCGTATTGGTGCGGCCGCATCCAACACCAATGCCGACTGGTATTGCCGCATGGCGCAGGAGAACCCTGGCGTAGAAGTCGCGGTTTATGGTGTTCCGGTTAACACCCGCGAAGCACTCGGTGTCCTCCATTTCAAAGGCTTCATTATTGATGACAGCGTGCTGTATAGCGGCGCGAGTCTGAATGACGTTTATCTGCATCAGCTCGATAAATACCGTTACGATCGCTATCACCTGGTGCGTAATGCCCGCATGGCAGACGTTATGTTCGAGTGGGTGGATCAGCATCTGGTGCACGGTCGCGGCGTGAATCGCCTTGACGATCCTCATCGTCCAAAAAGCCCGGAGATTAAAAATGATATTCGCCTTTTCCGTCAGGAACTGCGCGATGCCATGTTCCATTTCCAGGGCGATGCAGATAACGAACAGCTTGCGGTGACCCCGCTGGTGGGTCTGGGCAAATCCAGCCTGCTCAACAAAACCATCTTCCATCTTATGCCGTGCACCGAGCATAAGCTGACCATCTGTACGCCGTACTTCAACCTGCCGGCCGTGCTGGTGCGTAATATCATTCAGCTTTTACGCGACGGTAAAAAGGTTGAGATTATCGTCGGCGATAAAACCGCGAACGATTTCTTCATCCCGGAAGATCAGCCGTTTAAGATTATCGGCGCCCTGCCTTATCTGTATGAGATCAACCTTCGCCGCTTCCTCAGTCGCCTGCAGTATTATGTAAATACCGATCAGCTGGTGGTGCGTCTCTGGAAAGATGAAGACAACAGCTATCACCTGAAAGGGATGTGGGTTGATGATGAGTGGATGCTGCTGACGGGGAATAACCTCAACCCGCGCGCATGGCGACTGGATCTGGAGAATGCCATTCTGATCCACGACCCTCGTCACGAGCTGGCCGCTCAGCGCGATCGCGAGCTGGAGCTGATCCGCACCCACACCACTGTGGTTAACCACTACCGCGATCTGCAGAGCATTGCTGATTACCCGGTCAAGGTCAGAAAGTTGATCCGCCGCCTGCGCAGGATCCGAATCGATCGCCTGATTAGCCGCATTTTGTAATCTTCAGCCCTGTCCTCGACGGGGCTTTTTTATGGAGGTCGTTGTGCGTTATTTCCTGTTAATGTGCTGTCTGGTACTGTCTGGCTGCAGCCATATGGCTCAGGATAGCTGGTCTGGTCAGGATAAAGCGCAACACTTTTTAGCCTCGGCGATGCTATCGGCGGCGGGCAATGAATACGCTCAACGCCAGGGTTTTAGTCGCGATCGCAGCGCGGCATACGGCCTGATGTTTTCGGTAAGCCTGGGAGCATCGAAGGAGCTGTGGGACAGCCGCCCGGCGGGGAGCGGCTGGAGCTGGAAAGATTTTGCCTGGGATATCGCCGGGGCTACGACCGGCTATACCCTGTGGCAACTGGCAGAGCACTAAAGGCGGCCCCCTTTCCCTTTTCGGTGCAGCATCAACGAGACAATAAATGCCAGCGCACCCATCAGCGTGACGTACCAGAAGAAGACCGTCTCACTGCCTGCCGATTTTAGTGACAGCGCGACGTACTCCGCTGAGCCGCCAAACAGGGCATTAGCCACCGCATAAGACAACCCAACGCCCAATGCACGTACCTGCGCCGGAAACATCTCTGCCTTAAGAATGCCGCTGATAGAGGTGTAAAAACTGGCAATGACCAGCGCTACCATCACCAGAGCAAAAGCGGCATAAGGAGAGGAGACATGCTGAAGTGCCGTGAGAATGGGCACAGTGCACAACGTCGACAACCCGCCAAAAATCAGCATAGAGCTACGCCGTCCGATTTTATCCGACAGCGCGCCGATGATGGGCTGAATGAGCATAAAGACAAATAGCGCCACCGTCATGACCATACTCGCTACGTTAGCATGCATACCTGTGGTATTAACCAGATACTTCTGCATGTAGGTCGTGAAGGTATAGAAGGTGAGTGAACCCCCTGCCGTAAAGCCGAGCACCATCAAAAATGCCTTTCGGTTACGCCACAAACCTTTAAATGAGCCTGCCTCTTTTAACGCTCTCACCTCTTTTCGGGAGGTTTCATCCAGCTGGCGGCGTAACCACAACGCCACCACGGCAAGTACCGCGCCGAGCGCAAAAGGAATACGCCATCCCCATGCACGGAGATCTTCATCACTTAATACCTGCTGCAGGATCACCACCGCCAGGATAGCCAACAGCTGACCGCCTATCAGCGTCACATACTGAAATGAGGCATAAAAGCCTTTACGCCCTTCCACTGCAACTTCACTCATATAGGTCGCGCTTGTGCCATATTCTCCACCGACTGAGAGCCCCTGGAACAAACGCGCCAGCAACAGTAAGGCCGGTGCCCATGTGCCAATCGCGTCATAGCCGGGCAGACATGCGATTACCAAAGAGCCGAAACACATCATGCAGACGGAGATCAACATGGAGGCTTTTCGCCCTTTTCGATCGGCAATGCGGCCAAACAGCCAGCCGCCAATCGGACGCATTAAAAAGCCAGCGGCGAAGACACCTGCGGTTTGCAGCAGTTGAGTAGTAGTGTTGCCGGATGGGAAGAAGATATGGGCAAAATAGAGTGAGCAAAACGAGTAAACGTAAAAGTCGAACCACTCAACCAGATTACCTGAAGAGGCGCCGACGATTGCCCAGATCCTGCGGCGAGTATCGCCGTCTGCTGCTTTTTTACTATCCGTATCTGTACTTGCTACGGTTTCTGTCATTTTAAATCCCCTGTCTTACATTGCGGGCCATTGCACCCATTCCAGTAAAACCAGATTTAAAATTTAACGTTAGGTAAAAAAATTGTTTCTTTTATGTTTCATTTCATTTTGTGAGACAAATCATAAAACGGGCGCTACCGCGAGTTATATCATTATCCCCACTTTTTTTGATGCGCTTGTTTTCTTTGCAAATAATCTTCGTCGGCGCGAATTTTATCCCACCATCCTTTAAAGATTTTTGCCGCTTCGGCTTTAACAGGATCGTGATCTAACGGACGAACATTGCGTTCATCATCGTACTTTTTCCCGCCTTTGTGGTTGGCGTAGCGCCTGGCGCGGGTATATCCCATCTGAATAAATTTTCTCGCCATATCCATACCCACAAAATCGTTTTGCTGACGGTACTGCTCAAACAGCGCGTAAATCTCCTGAGCAGATTTGGTCGCAACTTCAGCATTTTTGTATCGCCAGTGGGGCAGAATTTCGCTTTTGTAAGGTTCAACCAGCAGAACACCCTGCTCTCCCCGTCCTACCTGATAAAGTTCGGGGTGGTCACGAAAGTTGGTGTTGGCAAAATCTTGGTCGTAGTTAAAGGGGGGGTTCGGCAAAATAACCTCGCTGACAATGCGTATCTTGTTATTTTAGCCAGAGATTGTTGATTTTGCCCGGACCGAGGGAAAAGCAAGAAACCCCGTACCTTGCGGTACGGGGTTTCTTTAATTGATGCCTGGCAGTTCCCTACTCTCGCATGGGGAGGCCCCACACTACCATCGGCGCTACGGCGTTTCACTTCTGAGTTCGGCATGGGGTCAGGTGGGACCACCGCGCTACAGCCGCCAGGCAAATTCTGTTGTTCACCCCGCCCTCAGGCGCAGTGACTAATCTGTATCAGCTGAAAATCTCTCAAATCCGCCGAAACAGCTTCGGCGTTGTAAGGTTAAGCCTCACGGTTCATTAGTATCGGTTAGCTCAACGCATCGCTGCGCTTACACACCCGACCTATCAACGTCGTCGTCTTCAACGTTCCTTCAGGACTCTCAAGGAGTCAGGGAGAACTCATCTCGGGGCAAGTTTCGTGCTTAGATGCTTTCAGCACTTATCTCTTCCGCATTTAGCTACCGGGCAGTGCCATTGGCATGACAACCCGAACACCAGTGATGCGTCCACTCCGGTCCTCTCGTACTAGGAGCAGCCCCCCTCAATTCTCCAGCGCCCACGGCAGATAGGGACCGAACTGTCTCACGACGTTCTAAACCCAGCTCGCGTACCACTTTAAACGGCGAACAGCCGTACCCTTGGGACCTACTTCAGCCCCAGGATGTGATGAGCCGACATCGAGGTGCCAAACACCGCCGTCGATATGAACTCTTGGGCGGTATCAGCCTGTTATCCCCGGAGTACCTTTTATCCGTTGAGCGATGGCCCTTCCATACAGAACCACCGGATCACTATGACCTGCTTTCGCACCTGCTCGAGCCGTCACTCTCGCAGTCAAGCTAGCTTATGCCATTGCACTAACCTCCTGATGTCCGACCAGGATTAGCTAACCTTCGTGCTCCTCCGTTACTCTTTAGGAGGAGACCGCCCCAGTCAAACTACCCACCAGACACTGTCCGCAACCCGGATCACGGGTCTACGTTAGAACACCAGCCATTAAAGGGTGGTATTTCAAGGATGGCTCCACGCAGACTGGCGTCCACGCTTCAAAGCCTCCCACCTATCCTACACATCAAGGACCAGTGTTCAGTGTCAAGCTATAGTAAAGGTTCACGGGGTCTTTCCGTCTTGCCGCGGGTACACTGCATCTTCACAGCGATTTCAATTTCACTGAGTCTCGGGTGGAGACAGCCTGGCCATCATTACGCCATTCGTGCAGGTCGGAACTTACCCGACAAGGAATTTCGCTACCTTAGGACCGTTATAGTTACGGCCGCCGTTTACCGGGGCTTCGATCAAGAGCTTCGCGTTGCCGCTAACCCCATCAATTAACCTTCCGGCACCGGGCAGGCGTCACACCGTATACGTCCACTTTCGTGTTTGCACAGTGCTGTGTTTTTAATAAACAGTTGCAGCCAGCTGGTATCTTCGACTGATTTCAGCTCCACCCGCAGGGGCTTCACCTACACATCAGCGTGCCTTCTCCCGAAGTTACGGCACCATTTTGCCTAGTTCCTTCACCCGAGTTCTCTCAAGCGCCTTGGTATTCTCTACCTGACCACCTGTGTCGGTTTGGGGTACGATTTGATGTTACCTGATGCTTAGAGGCTTTTCCTGGAAGCAGGGCATTTGTTGCTTCAGCACCGTAGTGCCTCGTCATCACACCTCAGCGTTAACAAGGTTCCGGATTTACCTGGAACCTCCGCCTACATGCTTAAACCGGGACAACCGTCGCCCGGCCAACATAGCCTTCTCCGTCCCCCCTTCGCAGTAACACCGAGTACAGGAATATTAACCTGTTTCCCATCGACTACGCCTTTCGGCCTCGCCTTAGGGGTCGACTCACCCTGCCCCGATTAACGTTGGACAGGAACCCTTGGTCTTCCGGCGAGCGGGTTTTTCACCCGCTTTATCGTTACTTATGTCAGCATTCGCACTTCTGATACCTCCAGCATGCCTCACAGCACACCTTCAACGGCTTACAGAACGCTCCCCTACCCAACAACACATAGTGTCGCTGCCGCAGCTTCGGTGCATGGTTTAGCCCCGTTACATCTTCCGCGCAGGCCGACTCGACCAGTGAGCTATTACGCTTTCTTTAAATGATGGCTGCTTCTAAGCCAACATCCTGGCTGTCTGTGCCTTCCCACATCGTTTCCCACTTAACCATGACTTTGGGACCTTAGCTGGCGGTCTGGGTTGTTTCCCTCTTCACGACGGACGTTAGCACCCGCCGTGTGTCTCCCGTGATAACATTCTCCGGTATTCGCAGTTTGCATCGGGTTGGTAAGCCGGGATGGCCCCCTAGCCGAAACAGTGCTCTACCCCCGGAGATGAGTTCACGAGGCGCTACCTAAATAGCTTTCGGGGAGAACCAGCTATCTCCCGGTTTGATTGGCCTTTCACCCCCAGCCACAGGTCATCCGCTAATTTTTCAACATTAGTCGGTTCGGTCCTCCAGTTAGCGTTACCCAACCTTCAACCTGCCCATGGCTAGATCACCGGGTTTCGGGTCTATACCCTGCAACTTAACGCCCAGTTAAGACTCGGTTTCCCTTCGGCTCCCCTATACGGTTAACCTTGCTACAGAATATAAGTCGCTGACCCATTATACAAAAGGTACGCAGTCACACCACAAGGGTGCTCCCACTGCTTGTACGTACACGGTTTCAGGTTCTTTTTCACTCCCCTCGCCGGGGTTCTTTTCGCCTTTCCCTCACGGTACTGGTTCACTATCGGTCAGTCAGGAGTATTTAGCCTTGGAGGATGGTCCCCCCATATTCAGACAGGATACCACGTGTCCCGCCCTACTCTTCGAACTCACAGTGCATGTATTTTTGTGTACGGGAGTATCACCCTGTACCCTGCGACTTTCCAGACGCTTCCACTAATACATACGCTGATTCAGGTTCTGGGCTGCTCCCCGTTCGCTCGCCGCTACTGGGGGAATCTCGGTTGATTTCTTTTCCTCAGGGTACTTAGATGTTTCAGTTCCCCTGGTTCGCTTCGTTAAGCTATGTATTCACTTAACGATAGTGTGACGAGTCACACTGGGTTTCCCCATTCGGAAATCGTCGGTTATAACGGTTCATATCACCTTACCGACGCTTATCGCAGATTAGCACGTCCTTCATCGCCTCTGACTGCCTAGGCATCCACCGTGTACGCTTGGTCGCTTAACCTCACAACCCGAAGATGTTTCTTTCGATTCATCATCGACTTGCGAAAATTTGAGAGACTCTGACACACCGCTCATCTGCTCTTATTACGGAGAACAGACACGGCGTGTCGTTTCAATTTTCAGCTTGATCCAGATTTTTAAAGAGCAAATATCTCAAACATGACTTAACAGTCAGTTTTGAGATACTGATTGGTTGTGCCTTTCACTCACACCCAGCAAGTGGCGTCCCCTAGGGGATTCGAACCCCTGTTGCCGCCGTGAAAGGGCGGAGTCCTAACCGCTAGACGAAGGGGACACGATGTGTCGCGACTTCGCAGCCGTCTTGCTCGTTACTTTTCATCAGACAATCTGTGTGAGCACTACAAAGGCAGGTTCTTTAAGGTAAGGAGGTGATCCAACCGCAGGTTCCCCTACGGTTACCTTGTTACGACTTCACCCCAGTCATGAATCACAAAGTGGTAAGCGCCCTCCCGAAGGTTAAGCTACCTACTTCTTTTGCAACCCACTCCCATGGTGTGACGGGCGGTGTGTACAAGGCCCGGGAACGTATTCACCGTAGCATTCTGATCTACGATTACTAGCGATTCCGACTTCATGGAGTCGAGTTGCAGACTCCAATCCGGACTACGACGCACTTTATGAGGTCCGCTTGCTCTCGCGAGGTCGCTTCTCTTTGTATGCGCCATTGTAGCACGTGTGTAGCCCTACTCGTAAGGGCCATGATGACTTGACGTCATCCCCACCTTCCTCCAGTTTATCACTGGCAGTCTCCTTTGAGTTCCCGGCCTAACCGCTGGCAACAAAGGATAAGGGTTGCGCTCGTTGCGGGACTTAACCCAACATTTCACAACACGAGCTGACGACAGCCATGCAGCACCTGTCTCAGAGTTCCCGAAGGCACCAAAGCATCTCTGCTAAGTTCTCTGGATGTCAAGAGTAGGTAAGGTTCTTCGCGTTGCATCGAATTAAACCACATGCTCCACCGCTTGTGCGGGCCCCCGTCAATTCATTTGAGTTTTAACCTTGCGGCCGTACTCCCCAGGCGGTCGACTTAACGCGTTAGCTCCGGAAGCCACGCCTCAAGGGCACAACCTCCAAGTCGACATCGTTTACGGCGTGGACTACCAGGGTATCTAATCCTGTTTGCTCCCCACGCTTTCGCACCTGAGCGTCAGTCTTTGTCCAGGGGGCCGCCTTCGCCACCGGTATTCCTCCAGATCTCTACGCATTTCACCGCTACACCTGGAATTCTACCCCCCTCTACAAGACTCTAGCCTGCCAGTTTCGAATGCAGTTCCCAGGTTGAGCCCGGGGATTTCACATCCGACTTGACAGACCGCCTGCGTGCGCTTTACGCCCAGTAATTCCGATTAACGCTTGCACCCTCCGTATTACCGCGGCTGCTGGCACGGAGTTAGCCGGTGCTTCTTCTGCGAGTAACGTCAATCGATGAGGTTATTAACCTCACCGCCTTCCTCCTCGCTGAAAGTACTTTACAACCCGAAGGCCTTCTTCATACACGCGGCATGGCTGCATCAGGCTTGCGCCCATTGTGCAATATTCCCCACTGCTGCCTCCCGTAGGAGTCTGGACCGTGTCTCAGTTCCAGTGTGGCTGGTCATCCTCTCAGACCAGCTAGGGATCGTCGCCTAGGTGAGCCGTTACCCCACCTACTAGCTAATCCCATCTGGGCACATCTGATGGCAAGAGGCCCGAAGGTCCCCCTCTTTGGTCTTGCGACGTTATGCGGTATTAGCTACCGTTTCCAGTAGTTATCCCCCTCCATCAGGCAGTTTCCCAGACATTACTCACCCGTCCGCCGCTCGCCGGCAAAGTAGCAAGCTACTTCCCGCTGCCGCTCGACTTGCATGTGTTAGGCCTGCCGCCAGCGTTCAATCTGAGCCATGATCAAACTCTTCAATTTAAGTTTGATGCTCGTGAATTAAACTTCGTAATGAATTACGTATGTTCACTCAGAGACTTTGGTATTCATTTATTGTCCGAAGACATTAAGAATCCATGTCACTTTGAGTGCCCACACAGATTGTCTGATAAATTGTTAAAGAGCAGTGCCGCTTCGTTTTTCGCTGCGGCGCGGGTTGTGCATACTACGCTTTCCCGCTTCAGAGTCAAGCGATAATTTCACGCTTTTCTCTGCTGACCCGGCGGCTTGTTTGCCGTTGTGCCGTGTCAGTGGAGGCGCATTATAGGCAGTTCTTCTGGGCTGGCAAGTATAAAGTGAAAATTATTTACTGACCGCTCACTTTCCAGGCAATTCTGTATCCAGACCTGTATTCTTGCCTGGTTTTTAAACAAAAACGAGCCCCTGGGGGCTCGTTTTTGCCTTTTTGTGACTTACTGCACTGCCACAATCTGGTCGTCTTTTTTCACCAGCTGTATCGTTTTGCCCGGGATTAGCTTCCCGGAAAGGATTTGCTGAGCCAGCGGGTTTTCTATCTGTTGCTGAATAGCGCGTTTTAAAGGACGAGCGCCGTACACCGGATCGTACCCGTTCGCACTCAGCAGCTGCAGCGCGTCATCCGCAATCTGCATTTCATATCCACGCTCTTCCAGACGTTTATACAAACGTTGCAGCTGAATACGGGCAATCGAGGCAATGTGTTTCTCACCCAGCGGATGGAAGACCACCACTTCATCGATACGGTTGATGAACTCAGGACGGAAGCTGTGGCTCACCACGCCCAGCACCAGATCCTTCATATGACCATAATCCAGCTCACCAAAGCGTTCCTGAATCAGATCGGAACCGAGGTTCGAGGTCATAATGACGACCGTATTACGGAAATCGACCGTTCTCCCCTGCCCGTCCGTCAGGCGACCATCATCCAGCACCTGCAGCAGGATGTTGAACACATCCGGATGCGCCTTTTCAACTTCATCCAGCAGGATAACGGAATACGGACGACGGCGAACCGCTTCTGTCAGATACCCGCCCTCTTCATAACCAACATAGCCCGGAGGTGCCCCTACGAGACGCGACACGGAATGTTTTTCCATAAACTCGGACATGTCAATGCGCACCATTGCATCATCACTGTCGAACATGAAGTTTGCCAGCGCCTTACAAAGCTCCGTCTTACCTACCCCGGTCGGCCCGAGGAACAGGAAGGAGCCAATCGGACGGTTAGGATCGGACAAACCCGCACGGCTACGGCGAATGGCGTTCGATACCGCTTCCACCGCTTCATCCTGGCCAATAACCCGATGGTGAAGGTCTTCCTCCATACGCAGTAATTTGTCGCGCTCGCTCTCCATCATTCTGGCGACCGGAATACCGGTCCAGCGCGCCAGCACGTCGGCGATTTCTGTTTCCGTCACTTTATTACGTAACAGACGCATGGTTTTGCCTTCCAGCTGGGTCGCCGCCGCCAGCTGTTTTTCCAGCTCCGGAATTTTGCCGTACTGGAGCTCAGACATCTGCGCCAGATCGCCCACGCGACGCGCCTGCTCGATGGCAATCTTCGCCTGCTCAAGCTCGGCTTTAATCGTCTGAGTACCGGAAAGGGAGGCTTTCTCCGCCTTCCACTCCTCTTCTAAGCCAGAATATTGACGCTCTTTGTCTTCCAGCTCTTCATTAAGCATATCCAGGCGCTTCTTACTCGCCTCATCAGACTCTTTCTTCAGCGCCTGCTGTTCAAGCTTGAGCTGAATGATTCGCCGATCGAGCCTGTCCAGCTCTTCCGGTTTCGAGTCAATCTGCATACGAATGCTGGAAGCGGCTTCGTCAATAAGGTCGATCGCTTTGTCCGGTAGCTGTCGGTCAGCAATATAACGATGTGACAAGGTCGCTGCCGCCACGATGGCCGGATCGGTGATCTGCACGTGGTGATGCAGCTCATAGCGTTCTTTCAGACCACGCAGAATGGCGATGGTGTCTTCCACTGTCGGTTCAGCCACAAACACTTTCTGGAAGCGGCGTTCCAGTGCGGCATCTTTTTCAATGTACTGACGATACTCATCGAGCGTGGTGGCCCCGACACAGTGCAGCTCACCGCGTGCCAGCGCTGGTTTCAGCATGTTCCCGGCATCCATGGCGCCGTCCGCTTTACCGGCACCGACCATGGTGTGCAGCTCGTCAATAAACAGAATGACGTTGCCTTCCTGTTTCGCCAGGTCGTTGAGTACACCTTTTAAGCGCTCTTCGAATTCGCCCCTGTATTTTGCCCCCGCCACCAGCGCGCCCATATCCAGCGCGAGCACGCGACGGCCTTTCAAACCTTCCGGGACTTCACCATTAACAATGCGCTGCGCCAGCCCTTCAACAATGGCGGTTTTACCGACACCCGGCTCACCGATCAGTACAGGGTTATTTTTGGTCCGGCGCTGCAGGACCTGAATCGTACGGCGGATCTCTTCGTCACGGCCAATGACCGGGTCAAGCTTGCCCTGCTCGGCGCGCTCGGTCAGGTCGACCGTATATTTCTTCAATGCCTGACGCTGGTCTTCAGCACCCTGGTCGTTCACGCTTTCCCCTCCGCGCATCTGTGCAATCGCCTGCGTCACGTTGGCGGTAGTTGCGCCGGCCGTTTTCAGCAGGTCGGTCAAGGTGCCGCGTGATTCAAGCGCCGCCAGAACAAAGAGCTCTGACGAAATAAAGTTGTCGCCGCGTTTCTGCGCCAGTTTGTCACAAAGGTTTAATACGCGAACCAGATCCTGGGACGGTTGTACATCCCCGCCCGTGCCCTCTACCTGGGGTAAACGGCTTAATGCCTGATCGATGGCGGTACGTAACTGGCCCGCATTAACGCCGGCAGACGTGAGTAAAGGACGAACCGATCCCCCTTCCTGATTCAGTAAGGCGCTCATGAGATGAAGAGGTTCGATAAATTGGTTGTCGTGCCCCAGTGCGAGTGACTGGGCATCAGCGAGAGCAAGCTGGAATTTATTAGTAAGACGATCCAGACGCATAACTCCTCCCATAACAGGTCAAAATTGCTACTGGAGATTAAATGAGGTCATCCCTCAATTATTCAAGGTGAATGACCTGAATTATGCGAAAAGAAAACGGCGCGTACCGGATCGTCTTGATTCTATAGGTTATATCAGCCAAATGAAACTTGCCATACGCCCGGTCGTCTTGTCGCGGCGATAGGAAAAGAAATCACCCTTTTCGGTGAAAGTGCAGCGATCGCCGCCATAGATCTGGCTGATACCGAGATGGGTCAGGCGTTGACGGGCAAGCTGATAAATATCCGCCATGTACTTCTCCCCCGCCGGACAAAAAGCACTCTCCGCCTGCGGGTCATGCGCCATAAAGGCCTCACGAACTTCCGGACCCACTTCAAAGGCCTGCGGGCCAATCGCCGGGCCGAGCCAGGCGAGAATGTTATCCGCGCTGTCAGCAAAACAGGCAACGGTCTCTTCCAGCACGCCGGCACACAATCCACGCCAGCCCGCATGGGCGGCAGCCACTTCGGTGCCTGCACGGTTGCAGAAAAGTACCGGCAGGCAGTCGGCGGTCATAACGGCGCAGACTGTACCCGGAGTATTGCTGTAAGAGGCATCGGCGCGTTTCGAGGCATAGGGTTCGCCGGTAAGACTGAGAACAGCCGTACCATGAACCTGCTCAAGCCAGACCGGTTTCGACGGCAACTGCCCTGCTGCAAACAACCGCTTACGATTCTCTTCCACATGATTGAGATTATCGCCGCAGTGCGCGCCCAGGTTTAATGACTCCCAGGCTCCCTCACTCACGCCACCTATGCGGGTGGAACTGCAGGCCGCTACGCCTTCTGGCGCTGGCCACTCCGGGACAATCAGTTTGGTCATAACCAGTCCACGTCGTCCTTATGCTCTTCAAAATCGGCGCGCATGGCGTCGATAAGATCCACCATGTCCTGTGGGATTGGCGCATGCCACTCCATCTCAATGCCGGTGATCGGATGATAGAGACGCAGCATGGTCGCATGCAGAGCCTGACGATCGAATTTACGCAGCATGGCGATAAATTCCTCGGAGGCCCCTTTCGGTGGGCGCGGACGACCACCGTACAGCTGATCGCCCACCAGCGGATGGGTGATGTGCGACATATGCACACGGATCTGGTGAGTACGGCCGGTTTCCAGACGCAGACGCAGGCGCGTATGAATGCGGAAATGTTCCATGATGCGATAGTGCGTGACCGCCGGTTTGCCCATCGGATGAACGGACATATGGGTACGCTTGGTTGGATGGCGGCTGATAGGCTGTTCTACCGTGCCGCCAGAGGTCATATGACCAATCGCGACAGCTTCGTACTCACGGGTAATTTCACGCAGCTGCAGTGACTCAACCAGACGCGTTTGCGCCGGAATGGTCTTCGCAACGACCATCAGGCCGGTGGTGTCTTTATCCAGACGGTGAACAATCCCGGCACGCGGGACGTCAGCGATTGGCGGATAATAGTGCAGCAGCGCATTCAGCACTGTGCCATCAGGGTTGCCTGCGCCAGGGTGTACAACAAAGTCACGTGGCTTGTTGATCACCAGAATGTCGTCATCTTCGTAGACGATATTCAGGGGGATATCCTGAGGTTCGAAACGGACTTCTTCTTCGATGTCAGCATTGATGGCGACCACTTCCCCACCCAACACTTTCTCTTTTGGCTTGTCCCAGATCTTGCCGTTTACCAGCACGCGCTGGTCAAGAATCCATTCTTTTATACGTGAACGCGAATAATCAGGGAACATTTCGGTTAAAGCCTGATCTAAGCGTTGTCCGAGCTGTTTTTCGGAGACTGTTGCGGTGAGTTCTACTCGTTGTGCCATAGACTGCTTCTTCGTTTAACGTTGGGTTTTACGGCTTTGCCGTTTAATATAGTGTGCTATTGTAGCTGGTCTTAATCGGGAGCAGGAAAGAGATTCTCCCGGACAAACATTTGAGGAAAGTCAAAACGTCATGACGCGCATGAAATATCTGGTGGCAGCGGCCACGTTGAGCCTGGCTTTGGTGGGCTGCTCCGGTTCGAATGAACAGGTCCCTGACAATCCGCCGAATGAAATCTATGCGACTGCTCAGCAAAAGCTGCAGGACGGTAACTGGAAACAGGCGATAACGCAACTGGAAGCGCTGGATAATCGTTATCCATTTGGCCCGTATTCCCAGCAGGTACAGTTGGATCTGATCTACGCCTACTATAAAAATGCCGATCTGCCACTGGCCCAGGCGACGATTGATCGCTTCATGCGTCTGAACCCGACTCATCCCAATATTGATTACGTCATGTATATGCGCGGCCTGACCAACATGGCGCTGGACGACAGCGCTCTGCAGGGCTTCTTTGGGGTTGACCGTTCTGACCGCGATCCTCAGCACGCCCGCGATGCGTTCAATGACTTCTCCAAACTGGTACGCGGCTATCCGAACAGCCAGTACGTGACGGATGCCAGCAAACGTCTGGTGTTCCTGAAAGACCGTCTGGCGAAATACGAATACTCTGTTGCGGAATACTATACCCGCCGTGGCGCATACGTTGCCGTAGTGAACCGTGTTGAAGGCATGCTGCGTGATTACCCTGATACTCAGGCAACGCGTGATGGCCTGAAGCTGATGGAAAATGCTTATCGTGAACTGCAGATGAACTCGCAGGCTGACAAAGTCGCGAAGATCATCGCCGCTAACAGCAGCAGCTCCTGATCCTTGAGTAAGATGCAAAACGGCAGCCCAGGGGCTGCCGTTTTTTTATCCATTTTCGAACTAAGCTGAAGCGGTTTAGCCCGCACCAATCCTATCAACTATGGCCGCAATTTCTTCCGGCGACAAGGTAAAAGTTACTTCTTCCTGTCCTGCCTCACAAAAAGAATCCGTTGACAAAAATGGACATTAAAATGTGATTTAGATCACACAAATTGACATTGAGAACGGTATGCTGGAATCACCAAGACGGGAAAGACAAGAGGTAAAATTTATGACAATGAACATTACCAGTAAACAAATGGAAATTACTCCGGCAATTCGCCAGCACGTCGCAGACCGTCTCGCCAAACTGGATAAATGGCAAACACACTTGATTAACCCGCATATCATTCTCTCTAAGGAGCCACAAGGTTTCATCGCTGACGCAACTATCAATACTCCAAACGGCCACCTGGTCGCCAGCGCGAAACATGAGGATATGTACACCGCAATCAACGATTTGATTAACAAGCTGGAACGGCAGCTCAATAAAGTGCAACACAAAGGTGAAGCCCGTCGCGCCACAACATCGGTGAAAGACGCTAGCTTCGCAGAAGAAGTTGAAGCTGAAGATGAATAATCCTTTACATTGAGTCTATCGCCAACGCGCCTTCGGGCGCGTTTTTTGTTTTTTATTGACAGGGTGAAAACAGTACGGGTACTTTAAGTCTGTCTTCTGAAGGAATCATTCATGACCGTTAAGCCGTTTTTCTTCGCATTCTTTTTTACCTTCCCCTGATTGGGAGGCGTTTCGTCGTGTGATAAAGAATGCGAAGACGAACAACAAGGCCTCCCACACCGGGGGGCCTTTTTTATTGATAACGATAATATGATTAAGGCAACGCTATGACACCGGAAAACCCATTACTGGATCTGCGAGACAAGATCAGCGCTCTGGATGAAAAGTTACTATCATTGCTGGCCGAACGCCGTGCGCTGGCCGTTGAGGTAGGAAAGGCAAAGCTGGCGTCGCATCGTCCGGTACGCGATATCGATCGGGAGCGCGATCTGCTGGAACGCCTGATTAACCTTGGCAAAACGCACCATCTGGATGCGCATTACATCACCCGCCTGTTCCAGCTGATCATTGAAGATTCCGTCCTGACGCAGCAGGCCTTGCTGCAACAGCACCTGAACAAGACCAACCCGCACTCGGCGCGAATTGCCTTCCTGGGGCCGAAAGGATCCTATTCCCACCTCGCCGCACGTCAGTATGCGGCCCGTCACTTCGAAGAGTTTATTGAGAGCGGCTGCGCGAAGTTCGCGGATATCTTCAACCAGGTGGAAACCGGACAAGCGGATTACGCCGTCGTGCCGATCGAGAACACCAGTTCCGGCGCGATCAATGACGTTTACGATTTGCTCCAGCACACGACCCTGTCGCTGGTTGGCGAGATGACGATCCCTATCGACCACTGCGTGTTGGTTTCCGGCACCACCGACCTCGACAAAATCGAGACGGTCTACAGCCACCCGCAACCTTTCCAGCAGTGCAGCCAGTTCCTGAACCGTTATCCGGGCTGGAAAATTGAGTATACCGAGAGCACCTCGGCGGCCATGGAAAAGGTCGCGCAGGCCAACTCCCCTACCGTGGCCGCGCTGGGCAGCGAAGCGGGTGGCGCGCTGTATGGATTGCAGGTGCTGGAGCGTAACCTGGCAAACCAGACGCAAAACATTACCCGCTTCATCGTGCTGGCGCGTAAGGCGATAAACGTCTCCGATCAGGTTCCGGCCAAAACCACTCTGCTGATGGCGACCGGTCAGCAGGCCGGTGCGCTGGTAGAAGCTCTGCTGGTGCTGCGCAATCACAATCTGATTATGACCAAACTGGAATCGCGCCCGATTCACGGCAACCCGTGGGAAGAGATGTTTTATCTCGATATCCAGGCCAACCTGGAATCTGCATCCCTGCAGAAAGCCCTGCGTGAATTGGGTGAGATCACCCGTTCGATGAAGGTGCTGGGCTGCTATCCGAGCGAAAACGTGGTCCCGGTTGATCCGGTTTAACGCGCAATAAATGGCCCTTTCTTCACCCCTGCCACGCTGACGGGCAGGGTGAAAATGGCGCCCGACAGAGGATATGCCGCCACTTCCTGCGGCTCCATGTTCTCACGGGTGGTGGTGATAAACAGCGTCTGCATATCATCACCACCGAAACAGACCATCGTTGGACAGCGCACCGGCAACCGATACTCTTCCAGCTGTTCACCCTGCGGTGAAAAGCGTGCGATACGCCAGCCGTCAAACAGTGCGCTCCAGTAACAGCCTTCCACATCCACTGCCGCACCATCCGGGATCCCCTCCCCCGGCTGGAACCGACGAAAAACTTCCCGTTTACCCGGCTCGCCCTGCTCATCCAGCGGCGTGCGGTAGATCACCGCATTAGGGGTATCGGAGGTATACATCCAGCGCTTGTCGTCACTGAAGGCCAGACCGTTATGCCCGTGGATATCACACTGGATGACCTCCGGCGTCAGGTCATTGTCGATCCGCATCAGCAGGGCGCCGTTGTAGTCCCCCGGTGCCCAGAAGGTGCCCGCATAGAAGCGGCCAAAATGATCGGTTCCCCCGTCATTAAAACGCGCCAGCTGCGGGTTCGACGGATTATCACAGACTTTCCGTTGCAGCAGACCATGCTTGTCCGCCAGCCAGATGCCCGTGCGCATGGCGACGATAAATCCCCCGCCCTCGCGCAATGCGAAGCAACCTACCTCTTCGTGGAAGGATAAAACCGTATGTTCACCCGTGGAGAGATGATAGCGATGGATCTCACCTTCCAGAATATCCGCCCAGTAAAGGGCGCTTTCCGCTTCGCTCCAGGTCGGGCACTCCGGTAAGTGCCCCGTATAGTCAAACAAAACGCGTGGTTCAGCCATGACAGATCCCCAAAATAAAAAAAGCCAGCAGTGCTGGCTTTCAGTATATACATCATCAGATTACTGGCGACTGTCATTCGCCTGCCGCAGCAGAATGCGACTCTCGCTCTGGAAGCGCTGGGCATAATCGCCAAACCAGTGTTCAACCTTACGGAAGCTGTCGATAAACGCCTGTTTATCGCCGTGCTCCAGCAGAGTGATCGCCTCACCAAAACGCTGGTAGTAACGCTTGATCAGCGCCAGGTTATTGCCCGAAGACATAATAATATCTGCATACAGCTGCGGATCCTGGGCAAACAATCGACCGACCATCGCCAGTTCGAGGCGATAGATAGGTGAAGACAGCGACAGCAACTGCTCAAGCTGAACATTCTCTTCCGCCAGATGCAGGCCATACGCGAAGGTCGCGAAGTGGCGCAGCGCCTGGATAAAGGCCATGTTCTGGTCATGTTCGACGGCGCTGATCCGGTGCAACCGCGCGCCCCACACCTGTATCTGCTCCAGGAACCACTGATAGGCTTCTGGCTGACGGCCATCGCAGTAAACGACCACCTGCTTCGCCAGGCTGCCGCTGTCCGGGCCGAACATCGGGTGCAGCCCCAGCACCGGGCCATTATGCGCGGCCAGCATCGCCTGCAGTGGGCCATTCTTCACCGAGGCCAGATCGACCAGAATGCAGTCTTCCGGCAGCGGTGGCAGTTTGGCAATAATCTCTTCGGTGACGTGGATCGGCACGCTGACAATGACCATACCCGCATCGGCAACCATCGTCTGCGCCCGCGCCCAGTCCTCTTTTTCGAGGATGCGCACCTGGTAGCCAGAGAGCGTCAGCATCTTCTCAAACAGACGCCCCATCTGCCCACCGCCCCCAACAATCACTACCGGGCGCAGCGTCGGACAAAGGGTTTTAAAGCCTTTGTCGTTTTCGCTTGAGTAGGACTCTCGCATCACGCGGCGCAGCACATCCTCAATCAGATCCGGCGAGACGCCCAGCGCCTGGGCCTCTTTGCGCCGGGATGCCAGCATAGAGGCTTCACGCTCCGGTACGTAAATCGGTAAACCGTATTTACTTTTCACTTCGCCAACTTCAGCAACCAGTGCCATGCGGCGCGCCAGCAAATCCAGCAGCGCCTTATCCACCTCGTCAATTTGATCGCGCAAAGCGGTCAATTCAGCAACCATAACAAACCTCTTAAGCCAGACGCGTCGCCAGCTGGCCGTTCAAATCTTTGTGGATCTCACGCAGCAGCGCGTCGGTGGTTTCCCAGCTAATGCAGGCATCGGTGACGGAAACTCCATGCTTCATGGCGCTGCGCGGCTGTTCGGATGACTGATTGCCTTCATGGATATTGCTTTCAATCATCAGGCCAATAATCGAACGGTTGCCATCTTTAATCTGCGCGACGACGGATTCCGCCACCGCCGGCTGACGACGGTAATCTTTATTCGAATTACCATGACTGCAATCTACCATCAGTGCCGGGCGCAGTCCTGCCTGTTCCATCTCTTTTTCACACTGGGCCACATCTGCCGGGCTGTAATTTGGCGCCTTGCCGCCGCGCAGAATGACGTGGCCATCCGGGTTGCCCTGGGTCTGCAGCAGACAGACCTGGCCGGCCTGGTTGATGCCGACAAAACGGTGCGGCATCGCTGCGGCACGCATGGCGTTGATAGCTGTTGCCAAGCTACCGTCGGTACCGTTTTTGAAGCCGACCGGCATGGAGAGGCCTGAGGCCATCTCACGGTGCGTCTGCGATTCAGTGGTACGCGCGCCAATGGCGGACCAGCTGAACAGATCGCCCAGATATTGCGGGCTGTTCGGATCCAGCGCTTCAGTTGCCAGCGGCAGCCCCATGTTAACCAGCTCCACCAGAAGATTACGCGCAATCTTCAGGCCAGCTTCCACATCAAACGAGCCATCCATGTGCGGATCGTTAATTAACCCTTTCCAGCCGACGGTGGTGCGAGGTTTTTCAAAATAGACGCGCATGACCAGGTAGAGGCTATCGCTGACCTCCTCGGCCAGGGCTTTAAAACGGTGCGCATATTCGATGGCAGTTTCTGGATCATGGATGGAGCACGGACCACATACCACCAGCAGACGCGGATCGCGCCCGGCAATAATGTCGGAGATGGTCTGGCGGGAGTGCGCAATTTGCGCCTCTTGCTCAACGCTCAGCGGGAATTCCGCTTTCAGTTGATCCGGGGTGATCAGAACATGTTCATCACTAATATGTACGTTATTCAGCGCGTCTTTTTGCATGATTGCGATCCTGGAAGCTCGTTTGCGATAGTGGTTTCCTCGATGAGGAAGCCCAACGATACCACACCGAGTAAAGATTTCAATCCAAAATACGTAAATAATACTTTACACCACCCACTTTAAAGCAAAAACATTCGATTATCATGTAACGTAAAAATTACAGTCTGCATTCTTGCCGCCAGGCTATGCTCAATGGAAAAGGGAGAATGTCTTATGCGCCTGATTGTTACCCCGCTACTGTGCCTGTTTTTAACCGCCTGTCAGATCGATCCTTATACCCATCAGCCCCACTGGACGGGAACCGACTGGTATGATGCCGGTAAAGAAGACGCCATGAATGGCGTGGGGGTAAAATCCAATGAAACCCTTGCCGCTAATTTTAACGACCCTAAAGTGGATCGCCCTGACTATCTCAGCGGATATAAAGACGGCCAACAGAAAATATGTCAGGAAAATTTTGTTTACGCCTGGGGATTAGCTGGCCGAATATTCCCCGCCAGCTGTGACACCGCGGAAAACGCGACCACCCTTCGCACCGCCTGGCAACAGGGAATGAATGAAGGAACAAAAGCCAACCGTTTAAATTAATTCTGTCAACGCCATTTCTGTTAATTAAGAGCGTGAGATTTTACTTAAGTACCTGAATATGCTTTTGGCATAATGACTGTACGGGCAAAAAATGGTATTCTGCCAGCGAAACTCAAGGACTACTATTTCCAGAGTGGTATGGCGGATTCTGGTGTGTAACTTTTTTCTTATCTCCTGGCACCGTGCGGCATTAGTACTGATGTTATCAATGCCCTGTGGGCTCGCTATTGGCGGAACCTTATCCGAAACGGATAAATCGGTACGTTCTATTGTCTCCGGGATCGTCAGTTACACCCGTTGGCCTGCGCTTTCCGGCAAGCCGAACCTGTGTATTTTCGCCTCCTCTCATTATGTTGAGGCGCTCAGTGCCGAGGGTCCGGACGCGCTGCCCTACACCCCGGTCATTATTCATGAAGACCAGGAAGCATTGAGTGCAGAATGTCACGCGCTCTATTTTGGCAGCGAATCCCCGACCCACCAGCTTGAATTAAGTCAGGCGTTTCATGCCAGACCGTTACTATTAATTGCGGAGCAAAATCCGCAGTGCCTTATAGGTAGTGCTTTCTGCCTGATAATAGACAGCGCCAGAGTAAGATTTTCCGTCAATCTGGATATGCTGTCGCGCAGCGGAGTCAGAGTTAATCCTGATGTGTTAATGCTCGCACGGAATACTAAGCATGAATAAGGAAATTACTTCAGCGCCGCGTCCAACATTCAAAAGGACTCTGCGGCGCATCAGTATAATTAGCGTCCTAATTACTATGACGCTCATCTGGTTATTATTGTGCATTGCTTCTGTGGTGACGCTGAAACAGTATGCGCAACGCAACCTTGAATTAACCAGCGCCACCATGAGCCGCAGTCTGGAGGCAGCGCTGGTCTTCAATGATGCTACCGCTGCTAACGAAGCGCTGGCCTCTCTTGGCAAGCAAGGGCAGTTCTCAGCAGCGGAACTGCTGGATCGCTACGATCATCGCTTTGCCAGCTGGTCGATGGGGCCGAACGACAAAGCGGATCCGCTCAGCCAGTTGGCCAGCCAGTGGTTATTCCCCCATCCCATCAGACAGCGCATCTGGCACAACAACTTACCGATCGGCGAGTTACATCTCACCGCACGGGATAGCCTGATCGGCCACTTTCTCTGGACCTCGCTGGCGGTATTAACCGGCTGTCTTCTGTTTGCCTCCCTGGTGGCAATAACCATCACCCGTGCACTGCACAATGGCGTGGTGACCGCCCTGCAAAACATTACCGATGTGGTGCATGACGTACGTACAAACCGGAACTTCTCCCGCCGGGTATCCGAGGAGCGCATTGATGAATTTCATCGCTTCGGTCAGGACTTCAACAGCCTGCTGGATGAAATGGAAGAGTGGCAGCTAAAGTTGCAGGCTAAAAACGCCCAACTGATGCGCACCGCCATGCACGATCCGCTCACCGGACTGGCTAACCGGGCCGCTTTTCGCACCCGCATCGCCGCGCTGATGAGTGATTCCTCCGCGCGGACCAACTCCGCCCTGCTCTTCCTGGATGGAGATGACTTTAAGCGTATTAACGATACCTGGGGCCATGCCGCAGGCGATTGTGTACTGATTGAAGTAGCCCGCAGAATGGTCGAGTTTGGCGGCGAACAACATCAATCTTACCGTCTGGGTGGGGATGAGTTTGCCATCATTCTGTATGGCGTCCATTCAGAACACGAAGTGCTGCGTCTCTGCGCCGCGCTGACGCAACAATTTAGCCCGTCCTATGACCTGCACAACGGGTTCTCCTCCCGAATGTCGCTCAGTATTGGCTTCGCGCTGAGCTGGCAGCATCACTCCGTTGAAGCCTTACTGGAGCAAGCCGACCGGAATATGTATCTGGTGAAGCATCAACGTTCAAAAAATCACACCGTAGAAAGGAACACATTATGTTAAGGCGATACGTCGCACCGCTCTTTATGGCATCAATGCTGCTGGCTGGATGCCAGACGCCACAGGGCAAATTTACCGCTGAGCAGGTCGCCGCCATGAAGTCTTATGGCTTTAATGAGATAAACGGGGACTGGTCGCTTGGTCTTTCGGCAAAGATCCTGTTTGGTAAAAACGAGTATAAGCTGCAGCCTGAAAGCGAGCAGCAGATTAAAAGCATGGCAGCGCGCCTTGCCGCGACCGGCCTGAAACACGCCCGGATGGACGGCCATACCGATAACTACGGTGAAGAGAGCTACAACAAAGCGTTATCCCTGAAGCGGGCCAATGTAGTTGCCGATGCCTGGGCGCAGGGTGCCACTATTCCACGCAGTAATCTGACGACCCAGGGCCTGGGTCAGCAATATCCTGTCGCGGATAATAAAACCGGCCAGGGACGTGCCGAAAACCGCCGCGTGGCGGTGGTGATCAGCACGCCCTGAAGCGTTATTCCCGCGATTCGGTCAGAGACACACGCACTGCCGCGCGCCAGCGCAGCCAGTCAATAACCACAAACAGCGCCAGGCTACAGCCCATTACCGGCATTATGAGCCCCAGTACTACGCTGATGGTTAAAGAGACCACGCGTCCCCCCAGCGGCAACGCCAGCCAGCTCTGACACAGAGTCTGCGCAGGATCCGTTGCCGTCTGCCGGGGCCGACGCATCCACCACATCCGGTAGCCCCACACAATCATGACGCACAGCGCGATACCAAAGGCGATCAGCACCAGCTGATTTGGCAGGCCAAACAGCACGCCCATATGGAAATCCACGCCCCAGCGGGTCAGTTTAGCCATCAGCGGGTAATCCCCAAACCGGGTGCGATCGATAACCTTCAGGGTAGTGGGATCAACGGCAACCGCATCGACCTGAGTAGGCCAACTGCGATCGATCTCCGTCACCGTCCACGCCGTTGAGGCACTCTTCGCCGGACGTATCTCCAGCTTCGTGGCATCAATCCCCGCCGCATTTGCCGCCCGCAGCACGCCATCATACAGGGACAGGTCAGGTTTCATCTCCGGCATCGGCATGGTCATGTGATGACCGTGGTGCTCAGCATGCGGATCGGCGGCTTCCGCCGGGCCATGCAGCTGCGTATTCACCTGCGGCGTGAGCCAGTTCATCTCTGCCCGCAGTTTATCCACATTACCGCCCGCCCACTGGGACCAGGTCAGGCCGGTCGCAGAGAAGAGCAGCATACCCAGCAACAGGCTGCAGCCGAGGGAAACGTGCAGACGACGGCGGTTCTGGAAGCGGTTATTGATGCGCCGTTTTGGCCGGGTATAGAACCACAGGGCAATCCCTCCCAGCGCGGCGATCCACATCCAGGACGCGGCCAGCTCGCTGTAAATTCGCCCCACATCCCCCAGCAGCAAAGACTGGTGCAGATAATCAATTTTCTGGCGTAAAGGCAGGATACCGCTGGTGCCGTAGACGGTCATATCCCCGCGCACCTCCAGACTGACCGGATCGATGAAGATGGCCCGGTTCTCCGAGGCTTTCAGCGCCGGGTCAATGTACATCACCCGGGTGGTTTCTCCTGATGTCAGGCCCGGACGTACCGCCTGTAGCCGTAGCTCCCCGCCGGTGATCTTTTCCGCTATCGCAATTTGCTCAGCAAGAGGACGTATTGTGCCCCCGGTCTCGCTGAACAGCGCATGATGATAAAGCGCGTTTTCCAACTGCGGCGTGGCGACGTACAACGTTCCGGAGAGCGCGGCGATAAAGATAAACGGCCCGACAAACAGACCAATATAGAAGTGAAGACGACGCAGCAGGTGGCCCCATGCTGCGCGCGGAGTGCAGGTAGTCATGCTTTCCCTTTTTAAGGCAAAAAGTTATCGGTACACCGGGGTGCACGTTTTTTTACATGGATTAAGCAGACAGGTGTGGCGGCGCGCGGGTATCGGGACAGAGCCAGGGGAAGAAATGCCAGTGGTGTACGGCGGGTCGCGGCGGCGTGAAGCGCTGTCTGAGTAAGACTGCGCATAACAGCAGCACCAGCGCCAGGATGACGCCCGGAACGTGGGCCAGCAGGACGCAGTAACCGCAGGCTTCGGCATGGTCGACAGGCACACTTTCAGACGGTGCGTGGTGGTGCTCCGCCATCATGCTTATGTCATGATGCATGCCGGGCATCGCGCTCATGGGATCTTTTTGCAACGAGACAGAGACCAGCGGCGCGAAGACGATCATCAGGATCGCAAATAACGCGAGACCTGCCGCGATACGTTGCCACTGTGCCTGATGCTGTTTAGTCGTCACTTCCCCTCCGTCAGAGCGGGGCATTGTAAACGATTTATGACGGATACGTTAACGTGCAGAGCACAGAGAGATAAAAAAAGGGCCAGCCTTTCGGCCAGCCCTTTTTACAGGATGTCGCTTAAGCGAATCTTAGTTCAGACGCTCTTTAATACGAGCAGACTTACCAGTACGCTCACGCAGGTAGTACAGTTTAGCTTTACGTACAGCACCACGACGTTTAACAGCAATGCTGTCAACTACCGGAGAGTGAGTCTGGAAGACACGCTCAACGCCTTCGCCGTTGGAAATTTTACGAACAGTGAATGCAGAGTGCAGACCGCGGTTACGAATAGCGATAACCACGCCCTCGAATGCCTGCAGACGTTTTTTGGAACCTTCAACAACCCATACTTTCACTTCCACGGTATCACCTGGACGGAAGGAAGGTACGTCCTGCTTCATCTGCTCTTGTTCAAGTTGCTTAATAATGTTGCTCATAATTTAATCTCTTATCCTGGGTAAACTGATATTCGGGGGCCTCAGGCCATCCCATCATGTTTCTGCTGCTGGTGCGCGTGTTCTTTTTTGAACTCGGCCAGCAACTTTGCTTGCTCTTCAGTCAGAGCCAGGTTTTCCAGAAGTTCAGGTCTTCTAAGCCAGGTACGGCCCAGCGACTGCTTCAGGCGCCAGCGACGAATCTCGGCATGGTTTCCCGACAGTAATACCGGCGGAACCTCCATCCCTTCTAACACTTCAGGACGGGTATAGTGTGGGCAGTCCAGCAATCCATCAGCAAAAGAGTCTTCTGTTGCTGATGCTTCATGGCCCAGTACCCCCGGAATGAACCGGGAAACGGAGTCAATCAGCGTCATTGCCGGTAACTCACCACCGCTGAGAACGTAATCGCCGATAGACCATTCTTCGTCAATCTCGGTTTGAATTACGCGCTCATCTATCCCTTCGTAGCGACCGCACACCAGAATCAATTTCTGATTCGTTGCCAGTTCGCTGACGCCCGCTTGATCAAGCTTGCGTCCCTGAGGTGACAGATAAATCACCTTTGCGCCTTCACCTGCCGCGGCTTTTGCTGCTGCGATGGCATCCCGTAAGGGTTGTACCATCATAAGCATCCCCGGTCCGCCGCCGTAAGGACGTTCGTCCACGGTACGGTGCCGGTCATGAGTGAAGTCACGTGGACTCCAGCTCTCGATGCTCAGCAGGCCATTTTTTACTGCCCGGCCAGTTACCCCGTAATCAGTAATCGCGCGGAACATTTCAGGAAACAGGCTAATAATGCCAATCCACATAGCGCCGTCTTTTACCGTTTTCAGGAGAATTTAAAAACCAGGATCCCAATCTACTTCGATAGTACGAGTAGCGAGATCGACTTTCTTGATAACCTGCCCATCGAGGAACGGAACCAGCCGCTCCTTGATGCCAAACGCATCTTTCAGGTTTGCCTTAATGACGAGAACGTCATTGGATCCGGTTTCCATCATATCGATGACTTTCCCCAGACCGTAACCTTCAGTAGTCACTACCTGGCAACCAATAAGGTCTTTCCAGTAGTAGCCCTCTTCCAGTTCAGGCAACTGCGACGAATCCACGACAATTTCACAATTAGTCAGTGCATTCGCGGCATCGCGATCGTCAATGCCTTTCAGCTTGATAACGATGTCCTGATTGTGGTGACGCCAGCTTTCCAGCTCGACCTCTTGCCACTGACCCGCCTTCTGGATAAACCAGGGCTGATAGTCAAAAATGCTTTCGGCGTCTTCGGTGGAGGAAAACACTCTGAGCCAACCACGGATACCGTAGCAAGAACCCATTTTGCCCAATACAATCGGTTCAACAGGTGCTTTTTTGCTCATCATGACCACCGTGACAGATTAAGCTGCTTTGTTTGCTGCTTTGATCAGCGTAGCAACGCGATCGGAAACGGTAGCGCCCTGGCCAACCCAGTGAGCGATACGATCCAGATCCAGACGGGTTTCTTCTTCTGCGCCAGCGGCCAGTGGGTTGAAGAAACCAACGCGCTCGATGAAGCGACCGTTGCGTGCATTACGGCTGTCAGTAACAACAACCTGGTAGAACGGACGCTTTTTCGCGCCGTGACGTGCTAAACGAATAGTTACCATAACATCCTCTTGTGTGAATAAAACACCGGGCCCCATCGAGGGAAGGAGCCCGGTGTCATATTAAAAGCCCGAAAATTTTACTGATTTCTGGGGAAAATGCAATCAGCATCTTGATGCTGAGCATTAAACACGATTTATCTGCCAGGGAATCCCGGTGGCATCATGCCTTTCATCCCACGCATCATTTTGGCCATCCCGCCCTTCTTCATCTTCTTCATCATGCGCTGCATGTCGTCGAACTGCTTCAGAAGGCGGTTAACGTCCTGAACCTGCATCCCGCAGCCCGCCGCGATACGGCGCTTACGGGAGCCTTTAATGATTTCCGGCTTGGCACGCTCTTTCAGCGTCATCGAGTTGATGATCGCTTCCATACGCACCAGCACTTTGTCATCCATTTGCGATTTGACGTTGTCCGGGATTTGACCCATGCCCGGCAGCTTGCCCATCAGGCTCGCCATACCGCCCATGTTCTTCATCTGGCGCAGCTGCTCCAGGAAGTCGGTCAGATCGAAACCGTCGCCTTTTTTCAGTTTGGTGGCGAGCTTCTCGGCCTGCGCGCGGTCAACCTTGCTCTCGATATCTTCGATCAGCGACAGCACGTCGCCCATGCCGAGAATACGGGAGGCGATACGATCCGGGTGGAACGGCTCCAGCGCTTCGGTCTTCTCGCCGACGCCGAGGAACTTGATTGGCTTGCCGGTGATATGACGAATAGAGAGTGCCGCACCGCCGCGGGCGTCACCGTCCACTTTGGTCAGTACCACACCGGTTAACGGCAGCGCTTCATTAAACGCTTTCGCGGTGTTTGCCGCATCCTGACCGGTCATGGCATCGACGACGAACAGGGTTTCTACCGGATTGATCGCGGCATGAACCTGTTTGATTTCGTCCATCATCGCTTCGTCAACGTGCAGACGACCGGCGGTATCCACCAGCAGCACGTCGAAGAACTTCAGCTTCGCTTCTTTCAGCGCCGCGTTAACGATATCGATCGGCTTCTGCGACACGTCAGACGGGAAGAAGTCGACGCTAACCTGTTCAGCCAGGGTTTCCAGCTGTCTGATCGCCGCCGGGCGATAGACGTCGGCAGAGACGACCAGCACTTTCTTCTTGTGCTTTTCGCGCAGGAATTTACCCAGCTTAGCGACGCTGGTGGTTTTACCCGCACCCTGCAGACCGGCCATCAGCACTACCGCTGGCGGTTGCGCCGCCAGGTTCAGGCTCTGGTTCTCTTCGCCCATCGCCGAAACCAGTTCATTACGAACGATTTTGACGAACTCCTGACCCGGGGTCAGGCTCTTGTTGACTTCATGACCAACCGCTTTTTCTTTAACGCGGTTGATGAAATCACGCACGACCGGCAACGCAACGTCTGCTTCAAGCAGCGCCATGCGCACTTCACGCAGCGTCTCTTTAATATTGTCTTCAGTAAGGCGTCCACGGCCGCTGATGTTGCGCAGCGTGCGCGACAAACGATCGGTTAAATTATCAAACATTGTCTCTCGCCTGGGGTAGAAACGTTAGGTCGCTGGCGCGACACGTACACAGAATTTTGCCGCAGTATAACATGAAGGCGCCTTTGTTGTTATGCAACGGTTGGAGCACGCCTCACGTAACGTTATACTGCCTCTCTTTCTCATCAGGACAACTGTCGACACCTATATGCCTGTTTTCGCACTGATCGCTCTTGTGGCGTACTCTGTCAGCCTCGCGCTGATTATCCCTGGCCTGCTACAAAAAAACAGCGGCTGGCGGCGAATGGCTATTTTGTCGGCTGTCATCGCGTTGATAAGTCACGCCTTTGCGCTCGAAGCGCGCATTCTGCCGGGCGACGGCAGCGGACAAAACCTGAGCCTGCTCAACGTCGGGTCGCTGGTCAGCCTGATGATCTGTACGGTAATGACCATCGTGGCCTCGAAAAACCGCGGCTGGCTGTTGTTGCCGATTGTCTACGCTTTTGCGCTGATCAACCTCGCCTTTGCCACTTTCGTGCCGAATGAGTTCATCACCCATCTGGAAACCACGCCGGGTATGATGGTGCATATTGGCCTGTCGCTGTTCTCGTATGCGACGCTGATCATTGCCGCACTGTACGCGCTCCAGCTGGCCTGGATTGACTACCAGCTCAAAAACAAAAAGCTGGTCTTCAGTAACGAGATGCCGCCGCTGATGACCATCGAACGCAAGATGTTTCACATCACCCAGGTCGGGGTTGTGCTGCTGACGCTGACGCTGAGTACCGGCCTGTTTTACATGCACAATCTCTTCAGCATGGAGAATATCGACAAGGCCGTACTCTCCATAATCGCGTGGTTTGTCTATATTGTCCTGTTATGGGGCCATTATCATGAAGGCTGGCGCGGTCGCCGCGTGGTCTGGTTCAACGTTGCGGGAGCAGGCCTCCTGACAATGGCTTATTTTGGTAGCCGCGTCATCCAGCAACTCGCCGGCTAAGCAACCAAGGAGTTCCCCCTGGAACACATCTCCACCACCACGCTGATCGTCACCCTGATCGTCATGGTGGTTATCTCTGCCTATTTCTCCGGCTCGGAAACCGGCATGATGACGCTGAACCGCTACCGGTTACGTCATCGCGCCAAACAAGGTAACCGGGCCGCACGTCGCGTGGAAAAACTGCTGCGTAAACCGGATCGCCTGATAAGCCTGGTGCTTATCGGCAATAACCTGGTCAACATTCTCGCTTCCGCGCTGGGAACCATTGTCGGCATGCGCCTGTATGGCAACGCCGGGGTGGCTATCGCCACCGGGGTGCTGACCTTTGTAGTGCTGGTCTTTGCCGAAGTGTTGCCGAAGACCGTTGCCGCGCTTTACCCCGAGAAGGTCGCCTATCCCAGCAGCTTCCTGCTGGCGCCGTTACTCATTCTGATGATGCCGCTGGTCTGGCTGTTAAACGGCGTGACGCGAGTGCTGATGCGTATGATGGGCATTAAAGCGGATGTGGTGATCAGCAGCGCGCTGAGCAAAGATGAACTGCGCACCATCGTGCATGAGTCGCGCTCGCAAATCTCCCGCCGCAATCAGGATATGCTGCTGTCGGTGCTGGACCTGGAAAAGGTCAGCGTCGACGACATCATGGTGCCGCGCAATGAGATCGTCGGTATTGACATCAATGATGACTGGAAAGCCATTGTTCGCCAGCTGACCCACTCCCCGCATGGCCGCATCGTTCTGTACCGTGATTCCCTGGATGACACCATCAGCATGCTGCGCGTGCGCGAAGCCTATCGGCTGATGACCGAGAAGAAAGAGTTCACCAAAGAGGTGATGCTGCGCGCAGCGGATGAGATTTACTACATCCCGGAAGGCACCCCGCTCAGCACCCAGTTGATCAAGTTTCAGCGCAATAAAAAGAAAGTGGGGCTGGTGGTCGATGAGTATGGCGATATCCAAGGGCTGGTGACGGTCGAGGATATTCTGGAAGAGATTGTGGGCGACTTCACCACCTCCATGTCCCCTTCCCTCGCTGAAGAGGTCACGCCGCAAAATGACGGCTCGGTGCTGATTGACGGCAGCGCGAACGTCCGTGAACTCAACAAAGCCTTTAACTGGCAGATGCCGGAAGACGAGGCTCGTACCATTAACGGCATGATTCTGGAAGCGCTGGAGGAGATCCCGGCAGCAGGTACGCGGGTGCGTATTGGCCAGTACGATATTGATATCCTGGACGTGCAGGACAATATGATTAAGCAGGTAAAAGTATTGCCGGTGAAACCGCTCAGGGAGAGCGTCGCGGAGTAAGCTGTTGTAGGCCGGGTCAGGCGAAGCCGCCGCCCGGCACTACGGGAGGCAAATTACGCCTTTGCTTTCGCTACGGAGACCATCGCCGCGCGAATAGTACGACCGTTCAGGGTATAGCCTTTCTGCATTACCATCAGCACGTTACCGGCAGCAACGTCCTCAGACTCTACCATCGCAATCGCCTGGTGCACGTTCGGATCCATCGGCACGTTGGTATCAGCAACCACTTCGACGCCAAACTTCTTCACCACGTCGAGCATGGATTTCAGCGTCAGTTCGATCCCTTCAACCATTGGAGCCATGTCCGGGTTCGCTTTATCCGCTACTTCCAGCGCGCGATCCAGGCTGTCGATCACCGGCAGCAGTTCGTTGACGAATTTCTCCAGCGCAAATTTATGCGCCTTTTCAACGTCCAGCTCGGTACGGCGACGCAGGTTTTCCATTTCCGCTTTGATACGCAGGATGCCATCGCGCTCGCGATTCTGGGCTTCAGTGACCTGAGCTTCCAGATTCGCAATTTTTTCATCGCGCGGATCCACCTGCTCAGCACCAGCCTCAGGCTCTGCAGCCTCAACCTCTTCGTGCTGCTCCGTGATAATTTCTTCCGGGGCTTGCCCCTCAGGCGTTTTCTGTTCTTTACTACTCATGAATTTCTCCGCGTTTTTCTGCATTCAACTCCCTAACTTCGCTTATTATGGGGATCAGTTTCCGGGATTCAAGGGAACAAGCCACATTGTCATCATTCAATCGCACAAGGACCTTCAGAAAATGAGCAACCATTTCAAGTGTATTGGGATTGTCGGTCATCCACGTCACCCTACAGCGTTGACGACACATGAAATGCTCTATCGCTGGCTGTGTGCGAAAAACTACGATGTGATTGTTGAACAACAGATTGCTCAGGAACTGCAGCTAACAAACGTAAAAACCGGCACGCTGGCGGAAATCGGTCAGCAGGCTGACCTGGCAGTAGTGGTCGGGGGCGACGGGAATATGCTTGGTGCCGCGCGAACCCTCGCCCGTTACGACATTAAAGTCATCGGCATCAACCGTGGCAACCTGGGCTTTTTGACCGACCTTGACCCGGATAACGCCCAGCAGCAGCTCGCAGACGTGCTGGAAGGCCACTACATCAGTGAAAAACGTTTTTTGCTGGAAGCCCAGGTGTGCCAGCAGGATTGCCAGAAACGGATCAGCACCGCCATTAACGAAGTGGTACTGCACCCGGGAAAAGTGGCGCATATGATTGAGTTCGAGGTCTATATCGACGAAATCTTCGCCTTCTCGCAGCGCTCCGATGGCCTGATTATCTCTACCCCTACCGGCTCCACGGCCTACTCGCTCTCGGCGGGCGGCCCGATCCTGACTCCTTCGCTGGATGCCATCACGTTGGTGCCAATGTTCCCGCATACCCTCTCGGCTCGCCCTCTGGTGATCAACAGCAGCAGCACCATTCGTCTGCGCTTCTCTCACCGCCGTAACGACCTGGAGATCAGCTGCGACAGCCAAATCGCGCTGCCGATACAGGAAGGGGAAGACGTGCTGATCCGCCGCTGCGATTATCACCTCAATTTAATCCACCCGAAAGACTACAGCTATTTCAACACATTAAGCTCCAAGCTCGGCTGGTCGAAAAAATTGTTCTGAAATAGCATCCAGCACTTTACTGGATAAAAAACCAGTTTATACTGTACACAAACACAGTTATGGTTTTTCATACAGGAAAACGTTTATGCTGGCACAACTGACCATCAGCAACTTCGCCATCGTTCGTGAGCTCGAAATTGATTTCAACAGCGGCATGACGGCTATCACCGGAGAAACCGGGGCCGGTAAATCTATTGCGATTGATGCGCTCGGGCTGTGCCTTGGCGGTCGTGCTGATGGCAACATGGTTCGCGCTGGCGCCAGCCGCGCCGATCTCTGCGCCCGTTTCTCCCTGAAAGATACGCCTGCCGCCCTGCGCTGGCTTGAACAGAACCAGCTCGAAGATGGACGTGAGTGCTTACTTCGCCGGGTTCTTAGCAGCGACGGCCGCTCCCGCGGCTTTATCAACGGCACCGCGGTACCGCTCTCCCAGCTACGCGAGCTGGGTCAGCTGTTAATTCAGATCCACGGGCAGCACGCTCATCAGCAGCTGATCAAGCCTGAGCAGCAGAAGTCATTACTCGACGGCTATGCCGGTGAGTCTGACCTTATGCAGCTGATGGCAGCGCACTATCGTCAGTGGCATCAAAGCTGCCGTGAACTGGCGCTGCATCAACAGCAGAGCCAGGAGCGGGCGGCTCGCGCCGAACTGCTGGCCTATCAGTTGAAAGAGCTGAACGAATTTAGCCCGCAGCCGGGCGAGTTTGAGCAGATCGACGAAGAGTACAAACGCCTCGCCAACAGCGGTCAGCTGCTCTCCACCAGCCAGCAGGCGCTGAACTTAATGGCAGACGGCGAGGATGTGAATCTGCAAAGCCAGCTCTACACCGTGCGCCAGCTCGTGACCGAACTGGCGGGTATGGACAGCAAAGTGTCCGGCATGCTGGATATGCTGGAAGAGGCGGCGATTCAGATCTCCGAAGCCAGCGACGAGCTGCGCCACTACTGCGAGCGTCTTGATCTCGATCCAAACCGCCTGTTTGAGCTGGAACAGCGCATTTCGCGTCAAATTTCCCTGGCGCGTAAGCACCACGTTTCGCCAGAAGAACTGCCTGCCTTCCACCAGTCCCTGCTTGATGAGCAGCATCAACTCGACGATCAGGCCGACTCGCTGGAGACCCTCTCTCTGGCAGTTAGCGTGCATCACCAGCAGGCGATGCAAACCGCCACGCAGCTGCACAATGTCCGTCAGCGTTACGCTCAGGAACTCAGCCAGCACATCACGGAGAGCATGCATCTGCTGTCGATGCCGCACGGCGTTTTCACCATTGACGTGAAGTTTGAGGCCAATCATCTGACGGCAGAGGGCGCAGACCGCATTGAGTTCCGTGTGACCACCAACCCGGGCCAGCCGCTGCAGGCTATCTCCCGCGTTGCGTCCGGCGGTGAGCTGTCGCGTATCGCCCTGGCGATTCAGGTGATCACCGCGAAGAAAATGGAAACCCCGGCGCTGATCTTCGATGAAGTGGATGTCGGTATCAGCGGCCCGACCGCGGCGGTAGTGGGTAAACTGCTGCGTCAGCTTGGCGAATCCACCCAGGTCATGTGTGTGACCCACCTGCCGCAGGTTGCCGGATGTGGCCATCATCACTTCTTTGTCAGCAAAGAAACCGACGGTGAGATGACCGAAACGCACATGCAGCCGCTGGACAAACGCGCCCGTCTGCAGGAGCTGGCCCGTCTGCTGGGTGGCAGCGAAGTCACTCGCAACACGCTGGCGAATGCGAAAGAACTGCTTGCTGCCTAAACTTTTTCGGTATCTCAGGGTCATACAGAACAATAAAAACGCCGACAGACCGGACGCCAGAGGTTTTAATGTGGTGAAAGGTCTATTATCATCGGCATATTACATATGAGCCGTCGCGTATTGCCCGGGCCCGAAAAGGAATCAAATCACTATGCGCTGTAAAACGCTGACCGCTGCCGCAGCGGTTCTTCTGATGATGACCGCAGGCTGCTCCACTCTGGAAAAAGTGGTTTACCGCCCTGACATCAACCAGGGGAACTATCTCGCTCCTAACGATGTGTCTAAAATCCGTGTCGGTATGACGCAGCAGCAGGTTGCCTATGCCCTGGGCACGCCGATGATGTCCGATCCGTTCGGCACTAACACCTGGTTCTACGTGTTCCGCCAGAAGCCTGGCCATGAAGACGTGTCCCAGCAGACTCTTACGCTGACCTTCAACAGCAGCGGCGTGCTGACCAACATCGACAACAAACCGGCGCTCACCAAAGAGTAAGGTTTCAGAAACGCAAAAAGGTGCTCATTGAGCACCTTTTTTGTTTTATCAGTAACCAGTTTATTTTGCGGACTTCTCCGCACGCTGGCGACGTAGCTCTTTCGGGTCGGCAATCAGCGGGCGATAGATCTCAACCCGATCGCCGTCCTTGACGCTGTCTCCCAGTTTGACCGGACGGCTGTAAATCCCGACTTTGTTTTTCGCCAGATCGATATCGCTGCGCAGTGTCAGCAGGCCAGAGGCACGGATCGCCTCTTCAACGGTGGCGCCCTCTTCCAGGGTTACGCGCTGCAGATACTGCTTTTCCGGCAGCGCGTAGGCTACTTCCACCACGATGTTAGCCGGCACTGTAGACCTCTTTAGCGCGCACCGTGAAGGCCTGAACCATATTCGCCGCCAGTTCTTTAAATACGCGTCCAAATGCCAGCTCAATCAGGGCGTTGGTAAACTCAAAGTCGAGATGAAACTCGATCCGACAGGCATCGGCACTGAGCGGGACAAACTTCCATCCGCCCATCAGTTTCTTGAAGGGCCCATCCACCAGATGCATCAGAATACTCTGGTTATCGGTCAGCGTATTGCGGGTGGTAAAGGTTTTGCTGATCCCGGCTTTGGAGACATCCACCGCTGCCGTCATTTGCGTCGGGCCTGAGTCCAGCACGCGGCTCCCGGTACATCCCGGGATAAACTGCGGATATGACTGAACGTCATTCACTAACTGGTACATCTGTTCCACACTGTAGGGGACAAGCGCAGTACGACTAATCTGAGGCATAACATTTTTCCTGATCAAACAACCAACAAATAATAACATTTATCACCTGTTAAAAAAACGCTGAGCCTCATCTCGTGCTAATATAGCGCGTTAGACCTCACAGGACGCAATGAGGTGACTTTTTGACATCAGATTACCTACGGCTTCACGACACTTATGACGAAGAAAAAAGCACATAAACCTGGCTCGGCAACCATTGCGCTCAACAAGCGTGCCCGCCACGAGTATTTCATTGAAGAAGAATTCGAAGCTGGCCTTGCGCTGCAGGGCTGGGAAGTTAAATCGCTGCGTGCGGGAAAAGCCAACATCGGTGACAGCTACGTGATCTTCAAAGACGGCGAAGCTTTTCTGTTTGGAGCAAACTTTCAGCCGCTGACGGTCGCCTCTTCTCACTACGTTTGCGATCCCACCCGCACCCGTAAGCTGCTGCTGAACAAGCGCGAGCTGGATTCCCTCTTCGGACGAATCAATCGCGAAGGTTATACCGTGCTCGCCCTGTCGCTGTACTGGAAGAACGCCTGGTGCAAAGTGAAAATCGGCGTGGCGAAAGGTAAGAAGCAGCACGACAAACGTAACGATGCCAAGGATCGCGAGTGGCAGGTCGATAAAGCGCGCATCATGAAGCACGCAGGCCGTTAATTTCCGGATACTTATTGAGCGATTCAATAAGTTAGCGTTCCGGACTGGTATCCGGGCTGATAATTCTGGTATACTTGCTGTAACACTATTGGGGCTGATTCTGGATTCGACGGGATTTGCGAAACCCAAGGTGCATGCCGAGGGGCGGTTTGCCTCGTAAAAAGCCGCAAAAAAATAGTCGCAAACGACGAAAACTACGCTTTAGCAGCTTAATAACCTGCTAAGAGCCCTCTCTCCCTAGCTTCCGCTCTTAAGACGGGGATCAAAGAGAGGTCAAACCCAAAAGAGATCGCATGGATGTCCTGCCTGGGGCTGAAGTGTTAAAACTAATCAGGCTAGTTCGTTAGTGGCGTGTCTGTCCGCAGCTGGCGTGCGAATGTAAAGACTGACTAAGCATGTAGTACCGAGGATGTAGAAATTTCGGACGCGGGTTCAACTCCCGCCAGCTCCACCAATCATGATTGGACAGTGATAGGACATCACTAGCAATAACAGGAAGTTAGCAGTCTCAGCAGGACACCGACCAGACGGTGAGGGGACAAAAAAGGATACGCAAAGGAGCCGCGGCTCCCGAGTGATAAGAAGCCCGCTGATGCGGGCTTTTTTTTGAGAACCTTTTACACCGGCCCATCATCCGCGTCTGTGCTGTTGAGGCATAAAATCCCCCAAGTTACTCTCCTTCAGCGAACAATCAGCAAATCAGAAAATCTGGTCGTGTAGCGCGGCGACAACATTTCCCGCTTCATCTGCCACTGCTGCTGTATTCCCTGCCCGGCAAAAAACAAAGTCCCCTTTCCGTCCTTCGCGTTGAGACGATCAAGAATCTCCATCAGTTTCTCGCTGTTATGCCGTGGTGCAGCGTCGTCGAACAGGTTCAGCTGCGCAACACCCTGACTGAAAAAGTCACCAATCATTACGCCCGCTTTCTGGTACCGGTGGCCTTCACGCCAGATGTTATCCAGGCAGCGCACCGCGGCATTGATTATGTCGCGAGTGTCCTGAGTTGGCGTCAGCAGTTTCACGGATACGCTATTCCCGTAGTACGGCTCATTGAGCGCGAATGGTGAGGTTTTCACGAAAGCGGAAATATACCTGCAGTACTGGTGCTCACCGCGCAGTTTCTCCGCAGCGCGCGCTGCATGGCTGCAGATCGCCTGGTGCATCTGCTCGTATTCCGTTACCCGCTCACCGAACGAACGTGAGCAAACAATCTCCTGTTTCGATGGCGCAAACTCCTCAAGCTCCAGGCATGGTTCGCCGCGCAACTCCCGCACGGTTCGCTCGAGCACCACATTAAAGTGTTTCCGGATTACCCAGGCTGGTGTATCCGCCAGCTGGCATGCATTGGTGATACCCATAGCAATCAGTTTTTTGCTGATCCGCCGCCCAACCCCCCAGACATCCTCCACGGGAACGAGCGACATCAGCCGGCGCTGGCGATCGAGATTCGACAAATCGACCACGCCACCAGTCTGCTGCTGCCACTTCTTCGCGGCATGGTTAGCGAGCTTCGCCAGGGTTTTGGTTTTCGCGATGCCAATCCCTACCGTGAGATGTGTATTACGTAAAACAGTAGCGCGGATCTCCCGGCCAAAATCCTCCAGGTTCCGGCAGTTCCTCACTCCTGTCAGGTCACAAAATGCCTCATCAATACTGTAAATTTCCACGCGGGGGCACATGAGCTCTAGCGTAGTCATCACCCGGTTCGACATATCCGCATACAGCTCGTAGTTGCTGGAAAAGGTGGCGACGTTATAACGCCGGAATAATTCCCGCTGTTTAAAGAAGGGCTCGCCCATCTTTATGCCAATTTGCTTGGCCTCAGCACTGCGGGCGATAACGCACCCGTCGTTATTCGAAAGCGCGACGACAGGCCTACCCTTTAAGTCGGGTCTGAACACCGTTTCGCACGAAGCATAAAAGCTGTTTACATCCACTAGGGCAAACATATCAGCTGGTCGCCTTCACGATGTATGTCACCACGCCGAATATATCCAGCGTGTCCTCACTACCCACCATGATCGGCGAGTAGACGCTGTTCATCGGGTTGAGCTGCACCGTCGGACGCAACTGAAGGCGCTTTACGGTAAATTCCCCTCCTACCGCGGCGATTACTATGTCGCCATGTTCAGCAATCCTGGAACTGTCCACCACCAGCAAATCACCATCACTGATGCCAGCCTCGATCATTGAGTCACCCGCCGCTTTAACAAAATATGTTGCACTGGGATGCTGGATCATCAGTTCGTTTAAATCGATGCGCTGCTCAACATAATCCGCCGCCGGGGACGGAAATCCGCACTGAACAAGACTCCCGTAAAGCGGTAGCGCGACAATGCCGCGCAAATCTGCTGGCGTGTAAAATTCCATAAACAACCACTCCTGATTTTATACTGTTTTTATATACAGTAGTTTCAGGAGGAGTAAATCGCAAAGTGGCTATGCCTATTGATAATTACTGCTGAACATCCTGATGCCGTTACGATTTCAGCGCCTGGATTTCAGACTTCAGTTGGGAGATCTGCGCAGTGAGGTCTTCGACAGTATCCATAAGAGCGAGAATAGCTTCATGATGCAGCGCGGCCGAGAGGCCAAACGTATCGACCGTTTTCGCTTCCTCAATAACGGAGCCATCGCTCAGCTTGATATCACCCGCCACTGTTACAGCTTGCGGGAAAAGCACTTCAACTTCCTGAGCAATGAACCCATATCCATGAAGCCCATTATCCAGGCGATCCCATTCGCAACCGGATATTGAGCGCATTGCAGTTAACGGATCGGCGATACGTTTGATATTGTCTTTAATTCGTTGATCGGATGGTGGTTGCCAGTTGCCCACGGCCTGACCATTCCGATTGAATACCCAAGAGACGTTTCCGCTAGGGCCATCGATACCGATGGTTACAGACGATACCTCGTAATCTGATGATGAGTATTGAGAAAGTATATAACCCTGCGAGTTTGGCCTTTTCATCAGCATTCCGCCGAAATGCGTACCTGCTGACCCAGGGTTATAAGTCATAAGTTGCGTTGAGTGCCCGTAAGTATTATCGAGAACAATATAATCGCCCTTAACAGTACCGCCAGACTTACCGTTAATCGTATTGAGTCGTGAGTCGTTGCCCTGCGCGAATGTGCCGGCAGTCGTACCAAATGGAGATGATGAGCCTGTGCCACCGTTGGCGATAGGGATCGTACTGGCTGATGTGAAGTTCTCATAAATTGTGAAGGTTCGCGCCGGGGATGTGCCCGACACCACGATAAAATAGCTTTTCGCCGTAGAAGCGGTCGTGAACTGCGTGACCATCAAAATTAGTGCGGTGGTGTTCCCCCTGCCGCCAAGCACGTTAATGTTGGTAGGCGCAGTGGTTGATACGTACGTCAATCCGGCAGGGATGTTCGTCTGGTTTGACGGCAGGCAAACGTGCTGAGCGCCGGGAATAAAGTTAAACGTCTGCCAATCCATGGTGGAAACCATAGGAACCGGAATGCCGATCCCCATGTCATTCAACGCCTTTGTTCCCAACAGTTCCCACGGCGACCAGGTCGTGCCGTAAAGGGTTCGCTGCCATGTGTAGTTATAATATGAAGCGCTCGATGTCATATTGGTAAACCGCTGTAACACCGTGCTGCTGGAGTTGCGTAAAATTACCTCACAGACGCCGACTATCGGAGTGCCTGAGACTGTTGGCCCATTAGTGACAGTGGTATTTATCGACCACAAGCCAGGGCTTACCAGCGTATTCATATCTCCAGAGAAAGTACCAGGCATCGAACAATATCCCACAGGAAGCCAGGCGCTCCACGGGCCATCAACTCCATTCCATGAGCCTGAAAGGTTGCGGTAGTACATATTGCCGCTTTTTGTAGTGAAGCGCTGGCTTCCCAGGTATGGGCCACCATTGAAAACTTCAAAAATACCCTGCGCGCTGTCTTCCGGGAATCCATTGGCAGTAAGTGCGCCAGCTACTCCAAAATGCCACTGTCCAACATAAGAAGCAGTTGGACCATAGGTGTTAAGGTTGGCATTTGATGGTAATGCACCGCGCCACTGTATAGCGGCATTTGTCTGGCCAGCCATCTTCGGCCATGACGGACCGGTGAACGTAGTACCGTCTGCCCGTGTAAGTGTCACGTCGCCAGGGCCCACCAGCAATTTGTCCTGGTTGGAAATATCAATTTGTGCCTGACGTAGCGCTTCCGTAACCGCTTTCGCTAAGTTGTCATCAATCGTAGCCATTCAAGGTGTCCTTAAAATGAAAAACCCGGCCGAAGCCGGGTGTTATGGTCTGAGGTTATAAGGGTCAGGAGAAGGAGCCGGTACCGCGGGTGATGGTTAATGTTGGAGCGGCAATACGCTTACTTGCCGTCCCGGTTCCACTAACCGTTATATTGCCTGTAATGACGTTGGCCGTGAGGTTACGTACAGCGTGACGCACGGCTATCCATAGTCCTCCAGTCCCGGACGGCACGCTGATAGCTCCCATGTCACGGACATTACCGTTGATGTTGAGGGTGATGGCGACCGTCGTGGTGCCAGATGTAGAAGACACAAATACCATGGCTTCAAGCAAGGCAGATTTATCCAGCGGTGAAGAGGAGGAATCAGTAAAGGTTATTGAACTTGAAGCTGTGCCTGCACCTGAAACAGCAGCGTCCGGCGCAATGCCCACGTTCGCCACGTCCCCAATAAAAGACGTCGCCTCGACCGTACCCCTGAAGCTCCCGCTGGTTGCCTCGACTTTTCCTTTAAAACTCCCGTCAGTGGCATAAATGGTCCCGCGAACAGTAACGTTGTTAAACACTGCATAACCGGATTTATTGATGTGCCAGCCGACATTTCCCGTTCCGTCCCAGGTACTGGACTGGATGTAATTGCCGATCTTGCCGTTGTCGATGGATCCGTCCTGGATGAATACCGATCGCAAAAACATCTGCCCGCCGGTAGCCGCAAACACCAGCTCCTGCCCGGTAGTAGTCGGGTTATACACCGCGAACGTATCGGCGCTGACAAGGAAATTAGAGGAGCCTGTGGCATCAATGCCCAGCTGGATACCCGCGATGCGCTTGATGCCGTTCGCCTCCACCTGGACTTTAACGCCCCACTGGGCCGAGAGCTTGCCGTTGATGTCAGCAACAGCCTGGCTGGTCGTCTGGACATTGGCGTTGGTATCACCGATCGCAGCCGTGACCTGCTGAATGCTGGTCGCCGTTGCGCTCTCCAGATCCGCAACCGTCCGATCAATTCGTGTAATCGCGGCAGCGTTGGTCTGTCCATTGGTTTCAACCGTGGCCTTAAGCGTGGTGACCTGCTCCGCAACGGCGCTTGTGGCGTCTGCAGAGGTCTTCCTGACGTAGGTGATCTCAGCCATCGCTTTCATGTCGGCTACAGCAAACGTGACACGCTGATCCGAGAATGCGGTGAAGTTGGCAAGCGCGTTGGTGATGTTACCGATGATGCCTGCGTCACGGCTTGCGGTATTGCCATCCACATCAACTTTCAACGTATCGATGCGGCGACCCAGCGCGCTGTCACCATCCGTACGGGCCGTGGTTTCAGAGCTGATGTCCGCCGTGTTCTGGTCAGTGGTGGCCTTCACCGCAGCCAGCGCGGTGGTCTGCGCCTTGTTGTTATCAGCGACGGCTTTATCTATGCGCGTGATATCGCCGGTATTTTTCCCGACGGTGGTCTGCAGGCCCGACAGCGTGGTGGCCTGCGCCTCCTGCTCCGTCGTCAGCGTTGCCAGTTCCTGCGTCACGCTGGCTTTGTTGGCGTTAACGGTTGATTCCAGCTGAGTTCGCGCTGTCACCTCCGCTTCCTGCGCGGTGATACGCGCCTGGCGTTCGGTGTACAGCAGACCCGATGCCAGTTTTGACGGGTCGTCACCGGTATAGCCGCCCCGGAGCTGCGTCGCCAGTGTCTCGCGCGCCGTGGTTTCCGCCTGGTCACCCGATACGCGCGCCGCCGTTTCCTGCTGCAGCGCCGCCATCCCGGCTCCCGGCGTTGGCCGCCCAATCGCCACCCAGTCAATCAGGAAATAGTTTGTCGCGTCCTGTTTACTGGAAAGGTCCAGCCGAATCTGGTTAATCGTCGTCTCGGCCAGCCAGGGGATATCGTCGCATTCCAGCGTGGCAACGCCGTCGGCGTTATACGCCGGTTCGGCCACCACGAAGCGGTTGGTTTCGTTGAAACTGGCCGCATTGCGCCAGCGGATTTCCCCCGCCCATGCAGGCGCTCCCACTTTCCTGATACGCAGCTTCAGAAAGCGATACGCAGCTGCTGTAATGCCCAGCGTCGCAGGAGAAGCAACGTATGGGTCCGATGCGTGGTTGGCAGGGCGCAACCAGCCGTTAACAATGGTTGGCGTGCCGTTGCCGGACCAGCCCTCCGCAGTCGAATCGAAGTACCAGATTTTGGCCGGATCGAACTGAGAACCGGTCCCCGCCGACACCTGCGCAATCTGCTGTGCCAGCGATTCGGTGGTGGTCTGAATCGTCTGGTTGACGTTGCTGATATCCGCGACGCGCTCGTTCTTCTCGGTCAGTAGCGCCTGGCCGCGGGCCGCTGCCTCGTCGGCGATGGCTTTCTTACGGTCCGTGATCTCCTTCGCCAGGCCCGCTTTGGTCGCCGCCGACTCTGTTGTGACTGTGCTGATGTCGTCGCGCGCTGACTGGATATCTTCACCCAGGTCCGCAATGTCCGACACGAGGTTTTTATAGCCCTCGGTCTGTTCAATCGTGTCGCCAATCATGTCGAGATAATCACCGGCGTTAGAGCTGGACTGACCTGCCGCCCATTCCGTCCAGTCGCCGGTGTTACCGATACGATCCACCAGCCGCGCACGGTACCACTGACTGACGCCCGCCAGCATCGGGCCATGCTGGTAATTCGTGGCCGGATACGGCACCAGCGCCAGTAATTGCGGGTTAGCCTTGTCTTCCGTGGTGGCGCGCTGAAGCTCGGTATATGCCGTATCACCTGATCCATCCGGGAAAGCCCAGGTGATATCGATAGCCCAGACGACATCGTCCGTGGCGGCCAGAGCCTGCGGCGTTCCCGGCCTGCCGTTTTTGCCCGTAAGATAGGTGGTGTCAGCATAACCCCACGGCGAGCTTGAATCCTGGGCGTTAAGCGCCCGCACCCGCACGTCATAACTCCCGGTGTAAATCCCCTGCACCGTAAATCCCTGGGCGCTGCTCACCGGGACGTTTATCCAGTCGCCATTATCCTTGCGCCATTGCGCCTGGTACCGGATAGCGCCTTCCACCCGATCCCAGGAAGCATTCATGGTGGCAACGGTAAGCCCCTGCTCGATGTGGTCGGTTTCGCTGAGGATGATGTTTTTCGGTGCCGGCAGAACATTTACCGGCGTGACGGTGACCGGCGCCGGGATAATGCGCACACCGTCATCGATATAGCGATATTTATTCGGGTCATGCTGAACCGCGGTGATCGTGAAACCACCGTTGCTGTCGTCGTTCGCCCGGATGGATGTCACACGAAAATACTGAATAGCCAGGTTGTCGCTGTCGATGGCCCACACTGCGCCGGACTCAGGCGGCAGCCTGAAGGGGGTCGTGACCGTCACCGTCTGTTTGTCCGCGCTGACGGACGCGATTGTCCGCGTCTGCGCCTTGCCGTCCGGCAGGTTGACCACCAGGCGATCGCCGGCTGCGTAATCAACGGGGCGATCAAGCGTGACGTTACGCCCGCTCACCGCCCGGATACGGCCGCCGTTCTGCCTGCCGGCACGGAACGGATCCGCGATACCGATAATTTCCGCAGGCAGGGGAATATAACCGTCCAGCCCCACGCCAAATGACACCGTTCCGTCGCGCGCATTAGACAGCAGTGCCCAGCGGCCCCGGCGGTGCGCCTCACTCTGGGATGTACAGCCGATCGCTGTCATCGACATCTGGTTAACCTTGTACCGTTTCACCAGGTCGGAATCATAGACACTCTCTGTGGTGTCGCTGTAGTGGTTCTGAGGATCCGACCAGGACACCAGCGCAGATGAGTAGCGGTTTTTGTAGCTGCCGCCGCCGTAGGTAAACAGTCCGTCGATCACGTTCGAGGCATGATAGGTAAAATCGACCTCATCCTGCGGCACATCCGCACGCACGTAAATCTGGTCGTTACCCCAGAAGGTAATCCCCCGGAATACAGCAGCCAGATCGCTGAGAACGGTGTAGGCATCCTGCTGGCTCTGGATATAAACGTTGCAGGTAAAGCGCGGCTCAGTACCGCCCGCCCCGTTCGACACCCGCTGGTCACAGTACTGCGCAATGGCATACAGCTCCCACTTATCGATCATGCCTGCATCGATGCGGGTACCCATGCCATAAATCTCATCCAGCACCAGATCGTAAAATATCCAGGCCGGGTTGTTGGTGTAGGCCATTTTGAAACCGCCCGACCAGGTGCCGCTGTAGGTCCGCGTAACCGGATTGTAAGAGTCCGGCACGCGTACCAGTTTGCCCTTCGGCCTGCAGGTCACCTTCGGCGCGCCACTGGTAAACTGGCTGGCATCGACCTCGATGTACAGCTGCGCTGTATTGGGATAGCGTAACTTGCTGTCGATCACCTCAGCGAACGAGAACACCCTGAAGGCGTTTATCAGTTTTGAGTTACCCACGGAATCAGGCGTGATGCGACGCACCCGCACAGCCCAGCCGGTAGTGGCCGCTGGCAGGTCAATGCGGATATCGCGCTGGTATTCCGTGGTTGTCTTTCCGTCGAATTTGCCGTTAACCACCGTCTGCCAGGCAGCACCATCAGTCGAGAGATCGACGGCGTACTCCGTGACCGTGCCGACCATATCGCCGTTGTCTTTATAGGTGTACTGTACGGGCAGGCTCAGCTTAATACGCACGGCATCCAGCATCAGGTTAGAGAACTGGCGTGTCCATGGCGCGGTGGTGGTGACTGTCACGTTTGCCGACATTTCGTTGTCGACCTCTGGCAATCCCTGAATATAGGTCTGATCCTGGGTACCCTGGCGAAAATCCCACTTCACGCCGGTGAAATTGTAGCTGCCGTCGGCGTTCGCCAGCGGAGTGTCGTTGAGGAAGATGTTCTGCGCCGTCAGTTCGCCCTGGATTTCACCTTCAGCAATCGCCAGCAGCATTTTTAATTTTGCTGTCGACAGCAGGTCATCCGGATCCTCAACAGGAGTGTGCTGTTTAGCGCCACCGCCTTTACGTCCCTGAATAAGGGTTTCATCTTCGAGAAGTCGCATATTTCACCCATAAAAAAAGCCACCCGGAGGTGGCCTGTAGCTGACAATAAAATTTACTGCTGGTCGCTGGAGAAGATCCCCGCGCTGATGACTGCCCCGCCGATCTCGCGCTCACCAAAAAGAACGGGGACCGGATAACCCACAGCCACGGTGTTCACCGGCGCGCCAAAGGCGTAGTTGGGTTTGTTGTCCGTACTGGAGGAAGCGCCGACGTTGTATTTTGGCTGGGGTGTCAGCATCTGCACTACGCCGCCAAGCGACATAGACAGACCGATCCCCGCAAGGGCCGTAGACGAGGCAGTTACTGCTGCAGCGCTGATTCCGTTTGCAGCAGCCCACGCAGAAAAAGAAGCACCCGCGGTAAAATACGCGGCCACGAGCGCCACTGCCCCGATAACGATCTGCAGCACGCCGCCGCGCTTTGCGCCCTCGGTAATGGCTGAAATACGATAAACAGCACCGCCGCGGGTCATGTCGAACTCGTCGAGGCCGATGTTGTTTTTTCCATTGAAGAAGGCAAAGCGGATCCCCTGCATATGCCCTTCTGACAGGTAGCGTTTAAAACCGGGAACCTGGCTGCACATGGCGCGCAGCATCTCGCGCAGATCCTCAACGTGAAATTTGTGCTCGCGGCCGAATTTTTTCGCCATGCGGCCTTCAAGAATCAGTGTCTTCAGCATTCATCAACTCCCTGTGCCGGACCACACGAACGGTGCGGTCGCGGTAATACTTGCCGTACGGCACCCGGGCAGACAGGCTGCCGAAATTATGGTGCAGCATGATATTGTACTGGTGCTCGTGGTGACCGAGGTAAACGGCCGCGTGGTTGGTTACCTGAGCCTGTACGCGCATCATGATCATATCGCCGGGACGCATATCAGCCGGGTCCACCTGGATAAAGCCTTCTGTCTCCCAGTTATCGTCGTAGCGATTTTCGCCGTGCTCCCACCATTCGTACGGTACCGAGTAATCACCGAGGGTAATACCATGCTCACGCTGGTACCACTCCCGGATCAGTGCCCAGCAGTCGGCAAAACCCAGCACCCAGCGCCGCCCGGCGTAGTCCCGGTCCTCACGTGGCGCCAGCGTGCAGAAGTCCCCGTCCGGCCAGCTCATGATGCCCCACTCCACCCCGGACCAGTCGCACTGCACCCTGTCCATTTCGGAGGGCACAAGCTGCACCACATCCGGATGGGAGTGGATAACCATAATGATTTCACCCCGCTCCGACGCGGCGAGCTTATCCTCCGGCGAGATTGTGAAGGCCTCAGTGGGCATTGCTGAAATATTCCGGCATGGAATGTACTGCTGCGCCTGCCCGGCCTGCACCACCACGCCGCAGGCCTCTTTCGGATATTCCGCGCAGACGTGGGCGCGGATCGCATCCATCAGTTTTTTTCGCATGGTTATTTACCCTGTAGGTTTGCCGCCGGGAAGCCGCCAAACGGCAGCGGGTTGCCGGCCCCGAACCGCGCTTCGCAGTCCGGCATCAGGCCGCCGCACATATCCAGCGCCGGGTTATCGGTGGGAGTGCCGTCCTTGAGAAAATAACGGTTCCCGTTGTAGTCACACCCGGTACCGGTGCGGTACCAGCCGCGCGTGCACCAGGTGCAGACCGGCGTGATCTGACGGGTGGGCAACTGCAGGTTCTGGATGTCAAAGGGTGAGCAGAGTTCAAAGTCGACCTGCACCCGCGTTTCAGCTGTTTTGGCGTTAACGTAAAAAAGCTGCACGCGCTCGTCCGCCGGGCTGGCGTTCGGGTTGCCGGCTGTCCAGTTGGCTGCGTCGAGGTATTTCGCCAGCGTGGTGTGGATCTTCACCTTTGCCCTCGCCAGATCGTCATACTCGAGGCACAGCGCCGTCACATAGTTGCCGACGTTCGACACGGAAAGCGTGGGTGTGGGCTGCGCCCCGGTGCTGGACAGCTCCAGACCTTTCAGCTCGTAAGGGTAAGGGTCGTACTGCTGACCCTGCCAGATAATGGCAGGGAGGTTGTCAGCCGCGAATGCAGCCCAGCCTGCAGTAGCAATATTGTGGGCATGGAAGCGCAAAATGGTATCCATGCCAAATTCGGTGCCGTCGATCTCGATGAGCTGTATCAGTTCACCCGGTTCCAGTTTCTGTACGTCGTTCGTAAAGCTCATATTCAGCCCATAAAAAAAGGCCGCGCAAGCGGCCCTGGAAAAGGAGGAATAACTAAGGCCCGAAGGCCTGCTCAAACACAAATGACAGTTCTACAAAGCCACCGTGGGGAAAAGTTGGGCTGACAGAATCAGCTTTAACCCGGTATAGCTTCTGCTCGCCCCACGGGTTTACCCACCAGAACGATTTGATCACATGGCTCAGAAGGAAATCGCGCACTTTCTTCATCGTCGCCACATCGCCATTGCATGCCAGATTCCAGGTTTCGGCATCAGAGTTGATCCCATTGCCAGCCACCTGCTTATAGCCGTCGCCAAACTGCGCCTGAAGCGTGGCCACAGTATTTGCTCCAGTGGGCCCTATGCGGACGCACCATGTAAAAGTGTCGATTGCCATATTGCTCCTTAGCGGCGATAGAGGATGCCGCCTGGCGATATTTCTTTCCTCAGGCGATCGGTAAGGGTTTGCTGGACAATACCTTCGAGCTGTCGTGCGGTACTGGCGGTATTGGCGGTATTGGCGTTACTGATTTCACCTGCAGAACCATCCTGGGTAATGTTGACCGGGGCGTGAACATTGATGACTGTATTGCCATAACCTGTTGCATTATTCACGCCTGAAGATACAGCCCGCACACCCAGCGACCCATCAGCGGCACGGGTCAGCGGCATGATCGCCTCCGGCCCCGCCTCGCCCATGACACCCGCTCCTTTAGCAAAGGCGAAGAATGTCGGCGTATCCACAATGCTGTTACTGAACGCACTGAGAGAAGGAGAGTCGTATACTCCACCTTTAGCGTTGAATGTGAGCGAGCCCGCAGCGGCGGTATAAGCCCCCGATGGTGTTGCGCCAGCAGCGGCACCTCCGCCAAACGCTCCCGCCACGCTGCTGGCCAGTGTGCCCAGAATCCCCGAGGAAGAAGAGCCGCCCAACGCGCTTACTGCTGCCATCTGCAGGCTGACCTTCGCGATCATCTCCATTGCAGACAGGCCCCACTCTTTCCAGTCTGCTTTTCCGCGAACAAGCATAGAAGCTACGTTACCCAGAGCGCTGTCCATAGTAGAGGTAATACCCTGTGAAACCGTGCCCGCGATATTGCTGACATTATCCATCCAGTCAGCAAGACCCGCACTGACGCCAGCCCGCCAGTCCAGTTCGCTGGCTTTAGCCTGTTGATATTTTTTATCAAGCGTATCGAGCGCCGAAGCGCGGGCAGCTACAGCCTCTGCACCTTTATCCGTTTTATCAAAGACTCGCTCTACTTCCTGCCGTTCACGGTAGTGATCCTGATCACGACTCCCCATCCCTGATGTTTTAGCATTCAGTACTGTTTCATCCTGATACCGGCGTGCAGCGTCTTTGAGATCCTTAAGCGCGTCGGTCATCTCACGGTGTTTGCGTACCGCCTCGTCGGCTTTTTGTGACCACTGGGCCAGCGCCACAGCGCCAGCTTCAATGGATTTGCGCTGCTCTTCGCTCCACTTGGTGCCGCTTTCATGAGACGCGGCAAATAATTCGGCAGCCTGCTCGCCCTGAGTAGCACGAACTTTTTGTACTTCGGTAGCAATGCTCAGATCAGCCATTTTTCTGCTGTACTGCTCGGCTGTTTGCGCTGCCTCACGAGCGGCCTTGCCTGCATCTCGTGTAGCATCTGCCTGAGACCTTTGAGCGTCAGCAACTCGCTGCGCATTGTTGTACTCTGCTTCGGCCGCCTTTACATAATCCGCAGCATATGTAGAGTTTTCAGGGCCGGTGCGGCCCATTTTTTCAAGGTCAAATTGCGCCTGCTTGCGGATCCTGGCAAGACCGGTTAATCCAGCAAGCTCTGCCTGCTGCTGCTTTTGAATGAGGCTTTGCTGATCCTGGGTAGACACAGGTGCCTGAGGGAGGCGCATAGGGGCATTGACCAGCGCGCCTCTTGAAGAGAGAAGCTGATTACCAAGCGAAAGCAGTCTGTTTAGCTCAGAATGCTGACCATTCATCATCAGCAACGATTGATATGCCTGGTTTTGCTTCCACGCCTGCTCGCGAAGCTGATCGGTCCTGCGACGTTCAATTTCTGCTAACGCCTGCTGGATAATCCGCGCCTGCTCCCGCAAGTTATTGAGCTTATCTTCCTCAACAGCTAAATCACCCGTAACAATAGTAATGGCACGCACTATATTGAGGTCATTTTCTCCGGTTATTCCGGGCTTACCTCTTGATGTATTGAGATCACGAACCTGTTTTTCTTTTTGTGTAATTTTCTTGTGCTGTTCAGCAATCTGGCGGTCTATCTCAGCCAGAGACTCAACTGTTTTTTTACGATTTTCCTCAACATCAGGGAGAGACATGGTTGAGGTTTTTTCTCTGATCTGATCTATCTGCTTGGCGTACTCTTGCGCAGACTGGCGAGCCTGCTCCTGACTTTGATACAAGGCATACCATGCGCCTGCACCAAGCATGACGAGACCAGGCACTCCGCCAATTAATCCCATCGCCCCGCCCATTAGCCGGGTGCCGACAGAAGTAACGCTATTTAAGTTGTTTTGTGCGGTGATTCTACCGTCAAGATTACGTTTTAGTGCAGCCTGAGCGGATGCCAGCCTTCTCTCCGCGGCAGCCTGTACGTCCGCATTCTTTGCGGCAGCCAATCCCGATTGGGCTCTTTCCAGCGCAGCACGTGCCCTCACCTTTTCTGTGGCAGTTCCGCTGGCCAGTGCTGCGGTCAGGCGAGCCTGTGCAGCAGTAACTTTTGCTTCTGCGACAGCAATCTTTTCCTGCTGAGCAGCCTGAATATCAGCCCCGCGGGCAGACTGCAGCGCCTGCTGTGCCCGATAAACATCGGCGCGAGAGGCTGCAACCGATGATTGTGCTGCTCTTTCTTGCGCTACGGCTAACGCAACTTCAGCTTTTGCTGCGGATATCAACGAAGCTGTAGCACCAGTAGCACTCGTGACAATGCCACTAAGATATTTCGCCAGGCCAATACCTACCAGACCAGTGGCAGCAGTAGTAACAAGCGTCATATTATTGGCAACGTCATCCAGCGCGCCGCTTACAGCTGAACGTGACAGACCATCAAGAAAACCAGCGAGACCATCTAACCCACCAGACAATGCTGCCGTTGCACCAGTTGCCTGATTTACTCCTCCAACCCATGCCATAAAGGAGTTCGTTACCCTCTGCATCGAACCGGAGACAGTTTGCGGCATTGAACTAAATTCACCGCGCAACGTTTCGAGCTGACTAACGATCGCAGGAACAACCTTATCAATGGTCAGCTGACCCTGATCGGCCATCGCTTTTAGATCTTTTCTAGCTACGCCCATACCAGCAGCCAGCGCCCTGACAACGCGATCGCCTGATTCATTGACGGCGTTGAACTCTTCACCACGCAATACACCCTGCGCCAGCGCCTGACTAAACTGAGTAATTACGGATCCGGACTCCTCTGCACTGGCTCCTGAAATCTTCAGCCCAGTAGAAACTGCCTCGGTTACCCTCAAAACATCCGCCGAGTCGTAACCAAATTCCCGCATAGATGCCGCAGCGCGTGAAAAGAGATTGGCGTTATCAGAAAACGCGGTCCCGGTTCGTTGGCTAATCTGCATGAGCTGCAACTGAGAGTTAGTGAAGTCATCAGTCGAGCTGGATGCCTGTTTCAAACGGGCATTAACTGAGGTCCATTCGTCGGCGATCTGAACTAATTTTCCTGTCGCGAATGCAGCACCAGCTGCAGCTGCGGCCCTGCCTGCGCTAGCGAAGCCATCTGTTAGCTCCGCTAAAGCCTTTTCGCCTTCCTTTGCGGACGCTGCAGCTTGCCTGCTACCATTCTGCATGGTGCGGTAGTAATCCGAACCCATGCGCGAGGCACGAGCAATCTCAGATTGGAAAGATTGAGAGTTTGCGGATATTTTGATTATTAGCTCGCGTAGAGCAGCCATCTCTTGCACCTTCTGATAGAGAATTTTTTAACATTCAGTCCGTAGCAGGAAGCGGGAAACAGGACATTTTTAACGTATTTCTGGAGATATTGATGCTAAGTTTGAATTTTGAAGTTCCAGGACACCCGGAAGATTATTATGAAATTAAAGAAAGAGATGATGGATTATTAATTTATAAACCGATTCGTTCTAGAATCAGAGCGCTTGCCAAAACACAATGTGACTATTTTGATTATATATCCTCAATAGGTGAGAACACCCATATAGCAACTTTGGAAAGTAATGACGCCATTAATGATTTTTTTGAAAACGAACCGGAAGAAGCTCAGATTTCTATCTATAATACCCTCGCTGAAGAGTTTGACGTGATTACAGCAACCATTAATGAGAAAACTGCGGAAATTAACAAAGAAAACCAAAGCACAGAGCAGGCCGCAGAAAATATAGGCAAAATGATAGGTGCTATAATTTTGGTTGGCTTCGTCATTTTTATTTTTTCTCAGCTAACGTAAAAGATTGGATCGATTAATTGGCAACTAGCCAGCCAGCCCCGCAAAGAACCCCTCCAGCCCGGCACTGCTATTTTCCTGTTCGGGCATATTCCACTGGAGAATCAAATCCTCCATACTGACCTTCGCACCCTGCGAGTTAAGCACGGCAGCGGAAATCTGCGCCGCCTGAATATCGCCGCGCCGATCGCTAATGGGATTGATGCGGTCAAACTCGATCCACATGCGCAGCTCCCTGGCCGTCAGGGTTTGCTTAAGCTCATCGAGCGTACGCCCCATGCGGAGCGCCAGCGTCATAAGGAAGAATGTACCGGGCTGGCTTACGGCTTTTCCACCTCGGCCGCCGAAGTGGTCAGGTCGAGCGCCTGCTTGAGAAGACGGGAATGCACCGGGCCGTAAAACTGTTCGACCTGCGGCTTATCCTCTTCGCTGAAGACCTGCGTGCCATCCTCCTCCAGCAGCACGTCAATAAACAGCACCACATCAGCGCTCTTGTTACGCAGTGCGCGCTCTGCTGCTGTCAACTCTTCTGGTTCGCCTTCTCCCTGCTTCGGGTTGAGCACCTGCTGCCATTCAAGCCAGGCCTGCGCTGATGGCTCACGCAGTTTTACCCTGGCGTTTTCCCACTCCGGAACGGTGACGGTTTTAGTACGGAAGCCTGCCATCGGCGCCAGCGCGAGCGAGCGAAGTGAATTCTGTGAAATCTTATTGTCCATTTCATTGTTCTCGTTTCGATTTCAGGAAAAGCGGCTTTCGCCGCTGTTATCAGCCTGCAGAGGGTGCAGGCACGATCGGGACGGGTTTGCCTTTGATGCGCAGCGTAAACGATGCGGTCACCACCCCTGCGGTGCCCAGGCTCCAGCTGTTCTGCCGCACCTCAGCCAGAAACGCGTAACCGTTTCCGGACGGGAAGATCACCTGAAACGCGTGCAGCGCGTCAGTGTCGTAAGCGGCGCGTAGTGTGTTCTGCCCCTCTTCATCAGCAGACCAGTTACCGGAAACCGTCATTTCACCTGGCGCGGCCAGGCCATTGGTCATCTCCTGCTCGGTAGAACAAAGCGTGGTAGTGTCGATGTCTGACTTCTGCCCGCCGGTGTAGCTAAGTTCTTTGGTTGAGCAGTTGATGGATTGCCAGGTGGCACCGGTTGGGTTTGGTTCGGTTGCAGGATTTTCCGAAATATTAATTTTCGTACCCTGTGTTTTTTCATACTTAGAGGACATGGAGATCTCCGGATGTAAAAAAGCCGCCAGGAGGCGGCAGAGTTAATATGAAGTATGGCGTTATTGCCAGATCTGAACTTCAAGCGTTGCCCGGTAAAGTCCGGTGTCAGGCTCGTAGCCGTTGATCTCGTTCAGTCCGACAGGATGCAGATCGGCCAGAGCAGCTTTAGCCTGATCACGCAGCTCCCGGGCATCATCAATTGACGAGGCCCAGGCATCGATCTGAACCGTGCAGGCTGTTTCTGCCGGTCCGCAGAAAGCATCCTCACTGGCTGAGGAAGGCAACAGGTAGATCACCCACGGTGCGGATGTTCCCTGTGGCGCCACGTACGGAAACACGTTGCCACCTGCCAGCGCGCTGAGTCGGAGATAGATATCGGCTTCTGTCATTTCGACAGTACCTCGTCGATAGCCTGATTCATTCGCGCCAGCGCCGCCTGCGTAGCTTCCTCCTGCCGGGTGTCAAACGCCGGGCGAACAAACGGGTGCGCTGGCATGTTCGATGTACCGAGCTCCACAAACCGCCAGTAAAACGCGTTGCGTGGATTGTCGGCCTTCATTGTATTATCGCTGTTGCCAGTGTCCGGATTGACTCCCCGGATATGTACGCCGGAAGTGATTTCGCCGCGGCGGCGTCCTTTCTGGGTCACCACCACCACATTTTTTTTCATTTTGCCGGTTTTGACTGGCGCGAGATTCTCTACTTCTTCTTTCAGAACCTGAGCGCCAGCCCGGGTGGCATCACGCAAAACCTTGTTATTTTCTGCCCGGCTGAGCGTTTCCAGATCCTTAGCGATGTCGGCCAGGCCGGAGAAATCAAGACTCGTTGAGATCACTGCTTCACCCCCTTCTCACAAAGCAACTCCAGGCGGGTCCCGTTTTCGGCAGAGATAGCCGATTTGATGTCGTATATCTCGCCGTTACCGGTTGGCGGCAGGTGAACGACCCTCCAGCCAGCAGATACGGGAATGGACGGATAGCGCCGCATCCAAATCCGGGTAGTGGTGCTGCTTATCTCGGCTCCGCCATCTATCATCTCCCGCCCGGAGACGTCCGCCACCTCAGCGCGGACTGAAGTTACATCCACCCAGCCAGTGGCAGGCTGCCCCGAAGGCAGGCGCCCTGATGCTGGCTTTTGTAACGTAACCCTGTGTCGCAGTCGCCCCGCTCTCATACGCCATATATCCGGTAGGGTTGAAGAAGCGCTTCTGTTGAGAACGCAAGCGCAGAAGTTACGTTACCTACGTTTACAGCTTCACGGTTTGCGTACCAGTGACCGATAAGCAGAAGCATAGCCATTTCGATGTCTTCGCCATAAAGCAACCGATCAGGGTCAACGAGATAGTCAGGATCATCGGCAGTGTCATAAAGCCGACGGCGGGTCCATGTTTCGACGTACCGCGCCGCAGCTTTAATACTGGTGTCGATCCAGATATCGTCTTCCGTGAAATCCTGCTCAATGTTGCAGTGGCGCTTAACCTGCTCTTTGGTCAGCATGCCCACTCCTTATTTGGTCTTGCCATTCCCTTTCGGCTTTTGGTCTTTATCAGGATCCGGCTTTTTCTCGCCAGGCTCCTGAGCGTAACCGCTGGCCAGAAGGTCGCGGCCGTGTTGCTCCAGCGTTTCGAACTCCGTGCCTTCGGTAAGCACGTTGCCTTCAAAGTAGATGGGCTTGATAGCGATCAGCTTCATGGCTGTCTCCTTAAAGGAAAAAAGAAAAGCGGCCCGCAGGCCGCCGTTAAGGATTACGCACCGCCACCTGCAGCAGGCGCAGTGAAGGCTCCGTAGATGAATGCTTCCGGGCGTTTCACCGCCAGCGCCAGGCGCTCTTCGCAACGAATCGAGATCATGTTTTTCTCGAAGTCGTCGGCGTTCTCAGTGGAGATCACAACGTTGGCATCTTCACGGTCGAACAGCTGGGCCGCGGCGTTAAACGCTCCAGTCAGGAACTTGCCCTGGAATGCTGCGGCCTCAGTGGCCACAACCGGCAGGCCCCAGAGAGTAGGGCCGGTCAGCGCCGCCGGGTTCGCCAGAATGTAGCGACCCAGCGTGTCTTTGGTGAGCTCAATCTTCGCCCAGTCAATGAAGTGCAGGACGTGGCCGGAAGCCGGGAAGCGTGCCAGCTGCGCCTGAAGCATCGCAAGACGGAGATCGTCAATACCGTTCTGCTGCTCAACCGTAAAGGCAGCGTCGTATGCCGAAGCCTGCGGGACGATGCCTTTCAGATGCGCGCCGGTACCGTCGCCAAAGAGAATTTCCTGTTCTTCCACATACTTCAGGCCGTAACGCATCTCAGCGTCGATGGTGGACTGCAGCTGAGCGAAATCGTCCAGGATCTGCTTGGACGCTTTGAACATGTGCGCGATGGTGGTCACCGGGGTGATCTGCGTGGCGAACTGGATATCGCTGTACGGCTTGGCGGTACCTTCAGGCACAACCTTCGCCGCATTTGTGAATCCGGTCTGCTGCACCCAAAAGATGGCCGGCGCAGAAGTGCGGCCTGGCGCAATCAGATCCCGAATGAAAAGGCGCTGCTTCGGCGCGGTATCAATTCCCGGCAGGCGCTGCGGCTCAACCACACCCGTTGCCACATCAGTGGAAATCAGCGCAGCATTCACCGGAACGCTGACGCGCTTCCCGCCTTCAACGCTTGCCGCGAACGCTTTCAGCGCTTCACTGCTGATAACGGTCTGTCCAACGGTCTCGATAATTTTTGCAGCGCTGGCCAGTGGCATCTGAGCTACCTGCTGCTCAATTTCGCCTACTGAAGATTTCAGCGACTTCAGCGCATCGTTCAGCGCATTGTGTTCAGTGGCAATTTTATCCACGGCCTCTTTGGTCTGCGCAGACAGCTGACCAGAGCTTTTAGCCTCCTTCAGCGCGTCCTCGGCCTTCTGGCTGAAAGTGCCGGAAACTTCTTCCAGCTTCGCGGAGACTTTTTTCAGTAATTCGTTAACTTCAGACATGGTCTTTCCTTATTAGCCGAACGCCGCCAGGGCGTCTTCAAGTTGCTTGAGATTGTCAGGGTTGATTTCTTCGGTAGCGCCCGGCGTACCTTCAGGGATGGCAGCAGCGCCTGGCTTGCTGCCGGATAAGGCTTTAAGAAGTTTTCGACGCTCAGAGCGCGGCGTATCGGTTTTGGCAAGTAACGCATCAAGTTTGCGCAGCGCCGCCCCCGGGCTGTCGTCGTCGTCAGCAATTTCATCAGCGGAGAGGAGACTGTCAGCAAAGCCCTTTTCCACCGCTTCACTGCCGCCGATATAGGTTTCACCGTCCATCATCTTGTCGACGGTAGCGACATCGAGACCGCTACGCGCCTGGTAGATATCACTCATCGCTTTATCAAACGGCTCCATATCCGCGGCGATCTGCGCCAGGTCGTGACGGTTACCCATCGCATATACCCAGCAGTTGTGGATCATCAGGAACGCACCGCGGCCGATCTGCACATCGTCACCAGCCATCGCGATAACCGACGCAGCAGACGCTGCCAGGCCGAGAACCTTAACGGTGACTCTGCCTTCGTACTCGCGCAGCAGGTTGTAAATCGCCAGGCCTTCGAACATGTCGCCGCCCGGGCTGTTGATGTTAACCGTCACGTCAGCGCCGCCGAGCGAGCGCAGCGCGCCAGCTATGCGGCTGGCCGTCACCCCCTCCCCCCAGTAATCAGCGCCGATCACGTCGAAGATAGAAATGCTGTTGTCACCATCCCGGGCGGCGCGGATACCTCCGTTCCAGCGCTCCATTGCCGCAGCCGGCAGATCAGGTTTTTCGCGCGCAAAAGGTCGCCCCTCCGGCGCAGCCGGAAGGCTCTTAATCGTCATGGGTGCTCCTAAGCCGCTTTTTTCAGCGGTGACTGTTCGAAGGGAATATCGGGGAATACGTGGTTATGGACCTGCCGCAGCGCGAATGCCTGTGCGGCCTGGCTGTTCTGCTTAAGGTCCTCGAGCGGCGTCAGGTTGAGCTGCACAGTGTAAATATCGCCCCCCTCGATAGGTGGCATATTCTCCAGTCGGCGCACGTCATTGCGGGACATCCAGCCGTTCTGCAGCGCACTGGTGTAGTACGCCGCCCGGCCAGCGCTGTCGGCGCGCAACAGCCCTTCTACTGAGAACTCTGCAAAGAGGTCCTCTTCACCATTAAGCAGACAGCGGGAGATCTCCTGCTCAATATTCACCAGCAGCGGGCGCAGCGTATGCGTCAGGAACTGGAGGTTCATTCCCTCGAGGCTCGACGCCCAGCTGCTTTGTTTTGACGTATGCCCGACCATAAACGGCGGCACGCGAAACCAGCGGCAGATCTCCTCAATACTGAAAGATCGCGACTCAAGCATCTGCGCCGCCTCGGGGTTCATCGTGACGTTCTGGTATTTCAGTCCGCCCTCAAGCACCATAATTTTCCCGGCGTTTTTGGATCCAGTAAACGCCTGCATATACTGCCGAAGGCGTTCTCTCTGATCCTTATCAAGTGCTGCGTCAGCAGAGAGAAAACCTGAACTTTGTAGGCCGTTCTCGAAAATCTTGGCTGCGGACTCTTCGACTGCCATCGCCGCGCCGATCACGTCACGCCCTGTCATCATCGGCATCATGCCGCAGACACCATCGAGACCGAACCCGCGAATATGCATCAGGTTCTTTTCCTGGATAACGCGTTTTTTGCTGTCTTCAGTGTAAGCGTACTCAAGCCGGCCAGTGTCTAGCCGCTTCACTACCATGTTCTGGGGTAGCAGCGGCACCAGCGATACCAGCTTGCTGCCGATAAAGAGCTTTTCGACGAAGGCGTTACCACGTAAACAGATGCTTGCCACCACCATAAGCATGAATCGGGATGGTGTCATTTCGAGGTTGGGGCGACGGCACAGCACCTGGTAAACAGGATGATCCTGCGCCAGCTTGCGCGAGCCGTCAGCCTGCCGGGTGTAGATCTTGACTGGCAATGTAGAAACCGACTCGCTCAGGAGCCGGACGCAGGACCAGACCGCCGAAAGCCGTATCGCTTTATCCGCGGTAACCACCTTGCCACTGCTGCTCGTGCCGTACCACTCCTGCCAGAACGTCCCGGTAGTCAGGCTGATGGGCACGCCAAGCCAGTTGAGCAAGGCGCTTTTCACCTTGCCTGGCTGCTTATTTTTATTCATCAGAAACCTACCATGATGGGGTTTTCAAAGAAGCCGTTAAGATCCTGCCGCGTGTCCGGCAGCATGGCCCGGCCGATATCCATGATCAGGGCGGTGGCCCCGTCGATTTTATTCTCGCTGTGCTCCTTAATTGGTCGCACAACGTCATCGTTACCAGGCAAGTGCTTGCCCACAACGTTAGAAATACACCACGTCAGTATGGGGTGTCCGTCATGGTGGAAGCGCCCGGCCTCTATCGCCGCCTCAAGCTCCTTCATCGGATCTGACATATTGGTGTAGTTCTGGACGATGGTTATTGGGCTGAGACCCTCATCGGCCAGATGGTGTGACAGGTTTGTGGCGCCGTGGGGGTCAATGGCCGATTCCTCTACCGGGTTCTGCCGGTTGGCCGCCTTCGCTTCCTCCAGGATGACACGGTAGTCGATCTCTGCACCTTCGGTTACCTCCAGATGGCCGGAGTTCACCCATTTCTGGAAGCGTTCAGCAGTACGCTGATGATCTGTGTCGGTGCTGTATACCGTGTCATAGGGCACCCAGAACTTGGGCGCTATGCAGTAATAGTGCCGCTTGCCATCGATATCGCGAGTAAAGATCCGTACCATGCTGTTCATGTCGAGCTTTCGCGCCAGGTCGAACGCAAGATAACAAGGCTGCCCCTCAAACTGCTCGAGCGTCAGCGTCTCATCCTCGCAGTTGCGCCAGCTGACCAGATTGAAGTAAGCCGCCCGGGCTGATACCCAGATATTGAGATGCTTGGTTTTGAAAACGTTGGCCTGCCGGGCGTTGTTCATAGCCCGCTTCTGCTGGCTCAGCAAGAAATCGCTGTAGACCGACACCCCCATGTTAGGGTTTGCCTTGCGCATGACAGCCGGGTCTGTCCAGTCGTCGCCCTCATCGACGGTGTAAATCACACCGAAGAGCTCATCGTTAGGCACCGTGCCGTTCAGCATTTCGATAACTTCCCGGCGCTTGTCATAGCATGGCCCCTCGATGTTATAGCCTGCGGTGGTGATGGCCCACATCAGCGGCTGACGCCGGGCGCCCATACCTGTCAGCATGGTGGTGTAGAGCGCGTCGGTATCGTGCTCGTGGTATTCGTCCACAATGGCGCAGCTCGGGGATGCACCGTCGCCAGGGTTGCCGATCAGGGGTTCAAGACGGGCGCCGTCTTCTGGGCGGTTCATGTTGGAGGCATTGACCTCCACGCCAAAGGCATCACATAACGCCGGAGTACGCTTACACATCAGGCGCGCCGGTCGGAACACCTCCCAGGCCTGCTTTTCCGTCGTAGCGCCGGAGTAAACCTCCGCGCCAAACTCGTCGTCACAGGTGAAGCAGAACAGCGCCACCCCGGCGGAGATTGCTGACTTACCATTCTTGCGGGGGATCTCGGTATAGACCTCGCGGAAGCGCCGCAGCTTCGTACCCTTGCGCACCCAGCCGAACGCTGAGCAGACAATAAACAGCTGCCAGGGCTCCAGAGTAATCGGCATGCGTTTGAAGGCCCATTCACCTTTGGTATGCGGCAGAAGCTGAATGAACTTAGCCGCCTTTTCCGCCAGGTCTTTATCGAACCGGTAGAGAAACTTTTTCGTTTTCTCTTTCGCCAGGTCATCAAGGTGCCGCTGGCACGCATCGATGACGTAGCGGCACGCCACAGTTTTTCCCCGGACGATGTCGCGGGCATACTGATTTGCGGCGTTCACGTTGGGGTAGGCTTTGCGTGTCATAGATTTTTAAAGGGGTTGTCCGACTGTTTTTTATTCCCACCAATCAGGCGCTGCCTGCTGCTGGGGTCCAGCCCAAGCATGCCTCCGAAGGAGGCCATCTGCCGCATTGCTTCATTCAGCACGGTCAGCGCCGGGTTTTTGATCACCCCGCCCATTGCGCCGGTTACGGTGATTCCATTTTTAGCAACGTCCACCTGCGCAGCGCGGGCGTTGGCATAGGCCACACAAAACATTTCGAGGTTGTGTAAATCCGTGGCGCACAAAACCTCCTGCGCACACAGCTCTTTTGAGACCATTCTCCACATTGTTGCAGCGGATTCGCTGAGCCACTCGGGCGGGTCAACGCCTGTTATGGGTGTGAAGGAAGGTTCTTCTTTATTGAGGGCGCGCTTACCCGGATTACCTGCCAGCAACTTCCGGGCGGTCGGCTTGGCGCGGCGTCCGGATCGGCCCGTCGCTCCAGCCATAGACGCTCCAGTTAAATTTTATATTTCGCGGGTGTAAAAATCTGACTGAGGCGGCGGTCCTTAGCAGGCAGGGGTCTGAACTTTTGACCCGCCCTCCCCCGGTAGTGAGAATTGATATCATTCACATCAGAATGATTGCATTTGAAACCATTTTTCATTTCATCAGTCGAGATGGAAGTCATCACTGAGGTTGCGGCGCCGCGCGCTGCTGGCATTGTGCGGGCAGGCGCTGGAGTTATGGCCTGACTGACCGCAGTAACCGCAGCGCAGGTTCGCACGGCGGGCTGATCCTCCCCATGTCTTTGGGCAATTCGCTACGGTGTGCAGCGTCGAGCCGCAGTAGGTGCAGCGTGTATAGCTCATCGGGTTCTCTCCGTTGCGGTCTTGCGCTTATGACATGGCCAGCACAACGCTTGCAGGTTGCTGTCGTCGTCAGTGCCGCCGTGAGCTTTGGGTTTGATATGGTCAACTGTTGATGCAGGAACGGGCTTCCCATTCCTCAAACACTCCTGACACAGATGTCGATCTCTCGTCAGGATGCGGGCTCTGATAATGTTCCACTTACTGCCGTAGCCACGCTGATGGCGGCTCAGTCCTCGCTGGTGCTGCTGCCACCCTTCGTTACGGTGCGCATCGCAGTAGCCGGAACGGTCTGTGGTAGTGCCGGAGCACCCGCGTTTACGGCAGGCGCGCGGGATAGCTGCTGGCATATTGTTGGCTCCAATAAAAAGCCCCGCGTGAGCGAGGCTGTAATTTATCCCCTATAGGGCCTATCCCCAATTTATCCGCTAAAGCCATTACGATGGGTCTACCCATGGTGATGGCAATAAAAAACCGCCCGGATGAAGTGAACCCCATATATTGGACACGTTCTTAACTGGCGGCTGACATGGCCTGGGTTCGGTATTGTACCGGACTCAGGCCGTTTAGTTTTAGCTTGATTCGTTCGTTGTTGTAGTAGTGGATATACTCTTCCACCGTTTTTCGTAGATGGTCTGTATTTTCAAACTCTTCGTGGTACCAACATTCTGTTTTCAGCAGACCAAAAAAATTTTCTATCACTGCATTGTCCAGACAGTTCCCTTTGCGCGACATGCTTTGTTCTATGCCTTTAGCTTTAAGTTTCTCCTGATACCGTGCCATCTGATACTGCCAACCCTGATCAGAGTGCAGTACCGGTCTGTCACCCGGTTTCAGCCTCTTGACGGCTTTGCTGAGCATGTTTTCGACCAGATTCATTCCCGGATGCGTCGTCATATTCCAGGCTATTATCTCGCTGTTATACAGATCAAGCACTGGTGACAGATACAGCTTTGTCCCTTTTACGTTGAACTCTGTCACATCCGTGACCCATTTCTGGTTTGGACTGCTGGCCTTAAAATCACGTGCAAGGGTATTTGGCGCTACTTTACCGTAGGTGCCTTTGTATGACTGATACTTTTTGCTTCTCAGGCATGAGGCCAGCCCCATCTTGCGCATCAGTTTCCGTACTGTTTTATGATTAATGCCATAGCCTTCATTACGCAACGCCAGGGTAATGCGCCGGTAACCATATCGTCCTTTATGATAGTGGAACAGTGCGGCTATTCTTTGCTGTTCGCCCTCATAGCGCTCTCCACGGCTATCTGCTTTGACATGCCAGTAGTACGTGCTGCGAGGTAATCCTGCTATATGAAGCAGCATTCTCAGGTTATGGTTTCGCCTCAATTCGGTAATTATTTTTGCTTTGTCTTCTGCTTTTCCCGAATCAAGGCCTGAAGCTTTTTTAGGTAGGCATTCTCAACACGCAGGTATTCAAGTTCTTCCTCAGCGTTCTGGAACGCTGGACGGGGATTATTAAGTTCTTTATCTGAAGTTTCGTTCTTCCCTGACTTCATCTGGCGTCCTCTGGGTTTATCCTGTAGGGCAATGATACCGCCAGTACGGTAAAGACGCTCCCATTTGCTGACAGTACAAGCGGCTGCAATACGAAACTCCGCCGCAGCTTTCCGGGATGATTTGTTGTGTTGCTGCATCCAGAGCACGACAGACTCTTTAAACTCGGCAGAGTAAGCCCTGGTAGGAATGGTAAAACTGTCCATCCCATTCACTTTCCAGTGCTCAGTCCAGCGTCTGACCGCTCCGTGATCAACGCCGAACAACCGCGCTGTTTTCTTTGCACCATCACTGCTGAACAGATAGTGGAGTACGACTTGCTGCTTGAATTCAGGTGAGTATTTTTTTCTGCCCATTGAAACGCAAAACCCCTAATCGTTGGATGTCCAACTTTCGGGGTTCACTTCACGGAGGCGGTTTTGTTTTTTCAATAGGATAGTAGAGATGAGTAGTTAGTTTTCTTGTCGCACAAAACCGAATAGCAAGGCAACAAGGGGAATCAAGGCCCATGTCACGTTAGGAAACCAGAACTGTATGAATGATCCTATAGTTATGAGCAAGTAGGCCGATCCCATTTTTTTTCCATACCAAGATATGGACATGATCACCTCACTTATACACGCCCTCGACCCGAGCCTTAGATATGTAGGCTAGGTTTGTGTTCGCACCATTTCTCATGCTTTGAAGGCGAGGTTTAATTTTCACAAACCCTTCTAGAACCGCAATCACCGCTCCTGCAGTTACTGTCTCAAGAACGTGGGGAGAGCTAAATGCACCCAATATTGTCGCGATTCCAGCTCGAATATCTGATAAATCAAATTCTGGTGATATATCAAGATCAAATTTTATAGGACTTCGCCACCCTTCAACATTTAATTTTTCTAAGTCAGAAATCGCTTGCTTCAACTTTGTGAAAGTCTTTGCGGCCTGAAGAGTAGGATCACCTGAATTGATTATCTCGAAGTACAACTCATCACAATATGAGTGCAACGCTTGCAGTTCATCTTTTCTTCGATGTTTAAATTCTAATATTTCATGTATAGCAACATTGGGGCCAGGGACAGGCAATAAATTTTCAAGCTCTAATCTCACAGTTTCTTTAGAAACAGATTGATCGGCGAACAGTAAAGAGTTATCTCCTGTTTGATGGATACTCCATGCAGTGCTCTTATCAACTTTCCGCAAATGATCAGTAACTTGAGCTTGGGTTGATAAATGAATTCTTGGGAAGTTCTCAACTGACATTACCGAGCCAACATCTACCAACGGCCTAGTAAGTAAGCCGACCTCCTCAAAAACATCTTCATTTGGCAGCTGCATACCAAAGAAGATATTTTTAGGTATGGTTATTTTATCCCAATACAAGGCAAAATAATTAAGTTGCAATGCCGAAAGTGCATCACCTGTTATAAACCCTTGATCACGCTGATGGACCTCAAAGGGTAAAGCAACAACACCTCTCTCCATGACTACCTCAGAATTATCCCATCTAAGGAGTCGAAATTATCATTACAATTTTTTTCAGACAATAACATTCATACAGCATGTAGCCACTTTGTGATAGCTCTGGTATTTCCACCCTCGATGCTTGATGCCAAGCTATTGTTAGCCCAGATCATTCATTTCACAGCGTTGTACCAAGCCTGCCAGCGGTACTTATCGAGGCGCAACTGGCGCAGACATTCAGCAGTTTCGATATCAGCCTGCAGATCTTCATCGCTATTGGTGCCAGCGTTACTTCCCCTGCACGGCTCCTGCATCAAATCCGCCGATGGAGTTGGCAGCGTCGATTGCACGCTGGCGCAGCTGCACAGCAGCATCGTCAAACTGGCACACAGTACGATCCGGAGACTGAACATATTTCACCACGTCGCGTGTAATGGTCCGGTAAATCACTTTGCTTTCGGCAGTGGCCGCAGCGGCTTTCTCTTCTACCGGCTGAATAATCTTCTCGGCTTTATCCTTCTTCTTCGCCGCCAACACGTTGATATGGTCAGCGTGCGCGCTCCAGCCAGAACGCCAGGCGATCGCACCAGAGATAGAGATGGCGACCACCAGCACCATTAGAACGTAACGCAGCTTCATGAAAGGGCCGCCTGCGCCCGGCTGTAACGCACCTTGCGGTCAGCCAGACCATTCTGCCCACCGTTGATGAGCTGCGTGACCCGCACAATATCGCCGGAGTAAAGCAGGCAGCCGCGTAACGCATAGAACCAGGCCGCCGACCGGGCAGCGTGTCGTTCCTGCACCAGCAGCTCAGGAGTGCTCACCAGATCTAACTTCAACGCCGCACCGCATTTGGTGTAGTTCTCCCGCCCGGTGATCTGCAGCAGGCCACGGCCACGATACTTCCAGCCATCGCCGGGGCTGTTATTGCCCATGCGATCGCTATATACCAGGTTGGCGATCTGCGGCTGGTGGGCAGTCTGCTTGCCGTCCACCCGCCCCAGCATTTCACACTGATACGGCGTGAGGCGCTTACCGAAGGTTTTCTTAAGACCATCGACCGAGTAATTGAAGCTCTCCACCAGCGACGTAAAGCCTGCCGATTCGTGGCCCAGCTGCGCGATGAACATGGCTTGATCATTAACTGCGGTGATGCCGAACTCTTTCATTGCCGCGTCGATATGCGGATACCAGCGCGCGGCAAGTCCGGCGCTTATACCAGCCGCCTTTTGAAACTGTGATTGGTTCATTAGTGCCTCAGATGATCGACCAGACGCGCAACATTGCCTCTGACGGCAACCAGCACGGAAAGGAAAGTGATGTTGGCCCCAATGGTGGCCCACGATGAATGAGGATAAATGCCGCAAAGGTAGGCCAGTGGCACGGCGCTGTACGTGACAGTAATCAGCCATGCCAGGCGAGAAACCCACGGGCGATGCCGTGAATCACCCCGGCGGTAAAACATCAGAGTCAGCACTACACCGGCGCAGATTAACGCGTTGATAGTTGCTGTCGGGTCATTTAGAACCACCTGAACCTCCCCGGCGCGTTATCAGCGCCACCAGCGAGCCGACATCCTGGTTGTTCAGGAACGTCAGGATTTTGACGGCTAATGCAGAAACAATAACGGCGCCAATAGCGTCCAGAGGTTTATCACTGTATCCAGTCCAGTTGGCCAGCTTCGAACCAACCAAGCCGGAGCAGAGAATGCCGGCGATATAAGACACTACGAAATATGCCAGTCGGCGGGGTGCGCCCAGGTCTGCCGCCGTTGCGATATAAAAGACAGCTCCTGCAAATGAACCAAAAACCACGCCGTAATCTGTCCCGGTCAGTAGTCCATAGACACTGGCACCTGTAAGAGCACCACCAGCTAACCCGGTGCCGGAAATCGGATCGGACATTGAGCCCCCTCTTAGTGCCGTGAGTCCTCTCAGAAATGAGGGGAAATAAAAAGGCCACCATATGGCAGCCAGTATTGAATTGACGCCGGGATGCTTAGCCACGCCCGGCGCGTGGTTACCTTCACTTTCCACGGTCAAAGGAATGCCGTAGACTGCTGTTTCCACAGTCAAAATAAGGAAATATGAATGGCTCTATTAACTAAGTGTCCAAAAGCGAACTGCAACTCAACTTCTTTTGAGTTGGCCACCCAAACGAAAGTTAGAGGTGCGAATCACAATATATTCTTTATCCAGTGCTCTTTTTGTGGTGCTGCCATATCAGCTATTGACGCTCGCCATGACCATATAATTACCGAGATGGCAAAAAAACTAGGCATCCGATAAGTTGAGGTGAGCATTTGACTCGATTAGATGGAGGAGCGCACTGACTATTGCTTCTCCATCTTCCTCATTGAGATTCGTCGTCCCGCCTCAGAAAATGGTTCGGACATAAAGCCCCTTCTTATTGCAGTGAGTCCTCTCAATATGACGGGAATAAAAAAGCCACCCTGTTAGGTGGCTAGTTGGTGAACAACAACTCATCAGCAGTTACCCCATAAAGCAAAAACCCGCCAGAAGGCGGGTTTCAAAAAGCACCAGCTAGGTTCATGCTGCCTTGCGACGACGCGGCTTACCCTGCTGTTCTTTACCCGAAACGGTAGCATGGGTAAACGCATTAGGCGCAGCCTTCATCAGTACTTCAACAGCAGCACCCATACCTGCGAATGCTTTCATAGTGTCGAATTTAACTTCTGGCTTGGTTGCTTTTTGAACTTTCATGAGTACCTCGGAGACTATGGTTGTTGTCTCTAACTTTCAATTTAAGAGTAGTAGTGTCTGCTACTCATTACCAATCGGGTATGCCAATCAGTATTATCAATTTCACACTGTCATTAGTAATTGACAATCCCGCATTACCTATGCGGTAAGGGTGACACATCGTACAACCTGTTACGGGATCCCGTCTAGCTTAATTGTGCGAATTTATTGAACACACCCTCAATATCAGAAAGTTGTGCTTCCATAACATATCCACACGGCAACATACGAAACCCGAAACTTTCATAAAAATCATGTAGGTCAGGCACTGGCTCAACTATGTGTACTGTTGGGCACTCGACCGCCATACAAAACAGATATGCGCTCATTAAAGTGATAAGAACCATACGGCCTTTTAGCGGGTGATCCACATCATCTTTTACAAAGCTCTCTATCATATGGATACTAAAAACATATTCTTCAACCCCAAAGACACACAACGCAGCACCAGAAGGTACCCCTTCCATAACGTCCTGATTAAGCAGCTTTATGCAAAATTCATATCGCTCAGGGGAGTTGCCGTGGGTGGAAAGAGCATAGTCCCACTCTAATTCACCAAACCCACCAGACAAAACTTTATAATCGTCATCGCTTATAGGGCCTACAGCTAGAGGCAGTCCGAAATTATCAAGGACAAGCTGAATATTGTTTCGGACAGACTGGCCAATCTCTTCAATTGTAAGCATCTATGCCTCAAAGCAAAGGAATAAAGCGGCTATTTTAACCTTAAAAGGTGACGTGTGGGCACAACGAGATTCAAAAAATGTGTCATTTAATAGCTTGGAACAGGGCATCACCACAGAAAGGATTGTTAAACGGAAAAACCCGCTCAGTGGCGGGTTTTTTAACTCTGAACATACAACGCCCATCGTTAACGTCAAATTTACACAAAAACGGCAACATTGCAAGTAACGTGACGCCAAAATATGAAATTTAGAGCAAACTTTGCATTCTTGTTACTTTTTTAAGTTCCGCATCTGCGTTGCTCTCTTCCTGGAAGCATTTTGTCACCAGGCTTTCATAAAAAGGCTTCCAGCTGTATCGCCAGGTGCGATCAGGAAGACTGTCCAGCTCGGCCAGAACGCCACGATACGCCACCGATGATTTCGGCCTGCTGTATCCTCGCCCCTCACAGCGTTTGCACTCCTTATATACTGGAGCGCCCTGCAACTCAGTTTGCTTTCGGTCGAGGGTTTGACCAGATCCGCCACACTGGCAGCGCTTACTGATCTGGCCGGTTCCGTTGCACTTGTCGCACAGCTGGTCTTCCACATCCTTTACCTCGCGGAAGACTTCAAAATCAGATGGAGACTGGCCCAGATCCTTGGCAAATTGAGGCAGGCGCATCGTGTAATGGCTTTTGGTGATCACGCTGGTTCTGGTAATAAAGCCCTTGCCCCGGCATTTCTGGCAATCGGTACTGTCAGCAGCTGATGAGGCGTAATCCTTGAATGCGAATCTGGCGAGGATCCGCATGCAGAGAGGAAACTTTTTACCAGCTGCTTTACGCACGGCCATTGGTGCATGCTGTTTGGCGAACTCCGTCAGCCAGGAGATGGCCGCTTCCTTATCCTGCGGGCTGATACCTGCCTTTCCCAGATACATGGCAAGCCCGATCCCGGCGTCGGCCTGGGTCATGCCCAGCGCCGCCATGATGTCGGTTACCGTTAACTGATCGCCCGCGGTTGCGCGCACGCTATCAGAGATGTGCATCCCTTTCGGTGCAAAAAACTTTAAAACTCCGTCCAGATTCATAGCGTTCTCCACTCCGTCTACGCCAGTGCGCCGATGGCCAGCGCCCGGTCTAATGTTTTCAACAGCAGCTCCGGCTGCGTGCCGTGCTTCGCTTCAAATGCCACAGCGTCAGCGTGCAATTCGTCGTGATGCGCCCTGCACAGCGGTATCACGAACAAATCATGCGCTTTGGTGCCCATACCACCCATGCCGTGGCCGATCAGGTGGTGGGGGTCGTCTGCCGGGTTCTGGCAACATGCGCACTGCTGCGCCTTTACCCAGCGGGTGTATTTCTCGTTTTGCCAGCGTCGGCGCTTTGGCCTCAGCATGAAAGATTCGGGCGTCTCCGGATCTACATGCAGCGCCAGCACCTTTTTAACGGCCTCCTCTACGATGCTGGTGGGCGGTACCGACGGAACAATGTCAGCCTCACGCATCACCGACTGCATTTTCTCGGCCGGGATACGCAGGACCTTACGCGCCACCGTCTCAGGTATGACATGCGCCAGGTTGTTAAGCGTCAGCCACCAGCACAGTTCTGGCAGGGTCACCGCGTGCGAATCATCGAAACCCAGCCCCACGCGAACAACCGACAATATCCAGGCTACCAGGTTCTCCCGCGCAATACCCGCCAGTTCGTTAGTAAATTGCTCCCGCACACGTACATCGCAGGCCCAGCACAGCCGCAGCACGCCGGGCGCATGCCGCATGGTGACCATTTCGTGGTGGTGGTAGTCGGTGTGCCGGTACTGGCAGCCGGTTTCCCGCAACAGCCAGCCTTCGAGACATGACAGGCCACCGGACCGCCTAATCACATCGGCATGTTCGAATACAGGTACCATCGCGGGGTCCTCCGCCAGCGGCTGACGCGCCGCCGGGATCTCCCCGGTTGGAAGCCCCGCCAGGCGCTCCGGCTCGTTCTCTAAAAGAATGCGACCGCGATGGAAATGCGGCATAAGCTCAGGACCAGGCCGGAACGCCACGATCCCGAACTCTTTTATGACGACAGGGGTTAGTAACGCTCTCACAGATACCTCAATGTACGGTTTCGAGCAGGCGCAACAGCTCCTGAAATTTTGACTCGAAGAAATGCGGCTGCGTTTCGCGTGGGTTTGCCGGGCTGGTGATGTTTTTGCCGTACATACAGCCTTTCGCAGTCATCGCCCAGAAGCGCTTGATTCCGTTAGCGCCTGACCTGCTGCGGCGTTCTTTCTGCTCAACGATCCCCAGCTTAGCCAGCTGCTGATATGCCACCGTGGCCGACATACGGATGCCGTTAGCTTTGAGCAGCGCGCTCAGCGATTGCGTAGGGCGGCTGGAGCCATCAGGCGCACCGGCTGGGGCATCAATGGCGTACTGCGGGGCAAGGTTTGGCAGGCCAGCAGCATCCTGCAGCTTCTGGCATGCGCCGAGAACAGAAGAATTGGAGAGGTTAAGGGAGCGCTGCATAAAATCGAGGAGGATGACGCCTGCCTGCATTTTATCTGCCGCCTGGCTCTGAAGAGTGGCGGGCTGATTTACAACTGCATCAAACGTCCGAATCACCCTCAGGCTGAACTGCGGGCTGATCCACATCGCGTAGGAGTAGACCAGCTCTTTACAGACGTAGCTGCCCTGCTCTTTGCCGCCGCGGATAACGCTGACCGGGTCCGGCGTTTCCGAGTTGCTAATTTGCAACTCGCTTATTAGTTGTTCAGTTTGCTCATTGCGAAGCCAGAATGCTGGCTTGTGCTTATCCTGAGCGCCAGCAGCACGATGAAGATCGTTAAGGCAATAACGCCCAAAAATATCACGGCGTACGGAAACGCCATCAATCACGAGTAATTGACTCATTTTGTTCTCCACTGATTGTATTGCGAGGGGCCTGCACGCCCGCTTCGCTTGCACTTTTTGACATTACTGCCAGATCGACTTTCTTTCAACCCACAGCTGGACATTTATCCACCTCCTGCCTGTAGGGTGTGATCGTAATATCGACCCTGCCACCTTTCAGCACCGGTCCCCACTCCACCAGCATTCGCTTAATCTGGCTGTCGTCCTCCCAGATGCCCGCGTGGGTCAGCGCGTCGAACAGCGCCTTGTTGTAGTTATCGATATCGCGGCGCCGCACGTCTGGTGGGCAGAGGAGGATCTCTACTGCAGCAGGTGATGTGGATGGCTTAGGCAGTCGGCGAAGCTGCTCAATGATCGCCGCGCATGCCTCGCTCTGGTAAGCACGACCTTTGGCGCTGATGAGGTGGCGACCGGCCAGCGGCCCCTTATTCGGGGCGCGCCAGTAGGTGTTTACGCTTGGTGGGAACGGCAGCACCAGTTTCATTTACCCTCCGTAACCGGCTGCGGTGGCTGACTGTTGATTTTTATGCCGCGATGCGCGCCTGGGACTATCGTTATTGCCTCTTTGCGCTGCAACGCACGCAACTGCAGGGCGGCCGCATTCGGCGACACCACGCCCATCAGGCGGGACAGCTCTGAGATAGTCGGCGGATAACCGTGCTCGCTCTGGTATTTCACCAGCAGATCGAAAACCTCCTTCTGGCGCACCGTTAATTCTTTATTGACCACTGCTACCCCCTACAGAACCGCAACGATATCGCTGACGGTTTCGCGTGTACTGGATTTACTGGATATCGCGCGCCGGGCGCGGACGTAGTTGAGTTCAAAGCCGTGCTGCTGGTACAGCTCGATGCTGCGTGGCGCTGATGAGTTGCTGATCACCACCCGGGCACCTCTCTGATGGGCGGCAACACAACATTCCGCCAGGGTGATCTGGTCTTCCCAGCTAAAACCGCCTGGCGCATAGTTGGTGAACCCGCTGGTACCCGGCAGTGGCTCATACGGTGGATCGCAGTAAACGATATCGCCGTCGCCAGCCAGAGAAAGCGTGCGGCGGAACCCGGCATTCATGAACACGCAGTTGCTCGCCAGCGCAGTGAACGCCTCGATCTCTTTTTCAGGGAAATATGGATTGGGGTATTTGCCCCAGCCAACGTTGAACTTTCCGGCGAGGTTGTAGCGGATCAGCCCGTTGAAGCAATGCCGGTTCAGGTACAGGAAAGCGGCGGCGCGTTCCGGCCCGGGCAGCAGCTGCCCGTTAAAATCATCGGCGACGTCGGTATACCCTGCGGCGCTGTTCCTTGTGCTGAACAACTGGCGGGCGTGACGAATTACGACATCCGGTACCACGGCCAGCATCTGGTATAGATGGATCAGGTCCGCGTTGACGTCCGCAAGCAGGAAAGAGTCGTGCTTACGGGAGTTGATGAACACAGAACCACCACCAACAAACGGCTCAATCAGGCGCTGCCCGGCAGGGATCAGGCGGTCGATATCCGGCAACTGGTGGTATTTTCCACCAGCCCACTTGAGGAACGGGCGCTGCCAGGTTCGCGGTGACGGTGATTCGGCTGGCAGTGTGGCTGCAATACCGTCACAAACAGATCCGTATCTCATCCGTTCACCACCCGGAAGCCTTTGGCTCCCTGCGAATAATCGGTACCGACATAGCTGGACTTAAAAAGCGGATCCTCTTTGATGCCAGAACTTGCTGGAGTCATCCAGTCGTCTTCGTAGTGCCTGTCAGGGCCGAAGAAGGTTTTGGCCTGTTTCACGAACTCGGTCCCGGTCTTGCCTGTTTGAGCAACAAACCCGGCATAGCGCTTAACGCCCTCCAGCATGACGAGAGGTGAAACGCCTTCGCGAACACGGGCATCCCATGCTTTCAACGCAGCGCTTTTCGAGTTACCACCTGCCCGCTTCGGATATAACGCCCAGGCCAGATCAAATAAGTTTTCATTGACTGGTTCATTGACTGGTTCATTGACTGGTTCAGAGAACTGACTGGTTCCGGGTGCAGCTCCTGCACCACTAACCGGTGCAGCAGATTCACCACCTGGTGCAGGAGATTCACCACCCGGTGCAGGACGTGCGCCAGATGGTGCAGCATTTGCACCACTGGGAAGGTTGAGTTTATAAACGTTGGTACGGTTCAGACCTGTGGCCGCCTTGCGGACTTCAACCGATACCAGACCATCCTCAACCAGCTGTTTGATATGGTTTTGCACAGAGCGTTCCGATATCTCGCATTGCTCTGCGATATAGGGAACGGAGGGCCAGCATTCGCCCTGATCACTGGCGTTATCGGCTAGTTTGATCAGCACGAGCTTGCGCAGCGGGTTACCCACTTTTGCTTTCATGGCTCTGACCATTAATTCCATGCTCATCTGGACCTACCTCAATTTCCCTGAAATCGCGCTTGAAGACCTGGAGTGGACTTGAGCATTCGTGTGGGTAGCCAGAACGCAGGTAGATAACGCGCTGCGCTTCTGGTTCCCAGCGGATGACGCGAACGGGGATCCCCCGGCGGTCTTTAAACCAGCGGTCGAGTTCGCGCATAAGGCCTTTGCCCTCCGGTAGTACACACCCACAATTGCAGTGGCGCGGCTGTGGTTACATGCCACCCAGCGGTTTGCTACTCTGCGTTCATACCGAAACAGAGGAAGGCCCGGCACCGGGATCATCCGAAGTTGCGGTAAGCGGTTCTTTACCGTTAAACTGTTCATGCGTTAGTTTCTCCACGATTACGACACGCCACGACGCCCGGAGCTGCACACTCGCGGGCGTCACTCTTTTCTGGTGCACAAAACACACAGAAAAGTAGCGTTAAATGTTCCTGCCATTTCGCCATCACCTGATAGCTGTTCTCTTCGATTTGAGCGCGTTCCGCGTCGTCAATAACACCATCAGCTGTTGCTTTACGCAGATACTGTGAGTGCTTGCCGATCCACTCCACTGACTCCATGAGACGCTGATTGATGTCCCCGTTCTCCACCTCTTCAACATCAGCCAGCGGCACGAAGACGCCGTTTGAATGCCGTGCGATAGCGTCAGCAATGTAAGTAGATCCACCAGCGCGTTGCAGAACCATGGCCCAACCCAGCGGGAAGATCTGATCACCATCTGTACGAAGGCGGTTAAACAACGCGTTTTCAGTTACACCCAACCACTCAGCTGCTTCGGCATATCCGCCAGGCAGTTCAGTAATCGTTTTTTTGATAGCACCCACCAGCCAGGCTGGTTGCTTATCAACTTTCCATTCAGGTTCTATACCCACGGCTTACCCCTTTTTTCTGTGGTTAATATCAAGCTGCTGAATCTGTAGACTTTTGATAAAGGCTTGCGTCGTACTTGAGTTTTCCCTTCGTAATTCGCTCAATAACAAACGCCTGCTTTTGAGGAATTACATCTCCCCATCGACAAACTGCCGGGTGGGAGATCCCGAGAACACTTGCGGTTTTTGAAACACCGCCAAAGTGGTCAATGACATCTGATTTACGCATGGCTCCTCCTGATGAATTCACGCCTTAAAGGTAACAAAAGGTACATCAAATAGCAAACAACAGTTACGAGGATTCTATGTAACATTGGTTACATGAAAACAGAGATGAAAGACCGAATCAGATCCCGACGAGTCCAACTCGACATAACACAGCAGACTCTTGCTAAAAGGCTTGGGGTTAGCCGTGTGTCTGTGACCAAATGGGAGAATGGCACAACAAAGCCTGACGGTGAAAACCTCCACCAGCTGGCCATGGCACTGCAAACTAGCCCCGAATGGATACTCTATGGTAAAGGTGAGGAAAAGACTGATGACACCAAAGTTATCCCTTTCCTAAAACCACCTACAGCAGTCCCTATAATCTCTGCTGTACAGGCGGGGATGTGGACTGATACTTACGCATGTTCAAGGCTTACTGACGTGATTACATGGACGCAAACTACGGCAAATGTTTCTGATGAAGTATTCGGTTTGGTAGTCCGTGGGGAGTCGATGACCAATCCCCATGGCTTACCTTCTATCCCTGAAGGATCCATCGTTATTGTTGAGCCTCATTATGGTCAACTAGATGATTTGTACGGAAAGATAGTAGTGGCTCTCCTGGATGGTTCTGCGGAAGCGACAGTAAAGAAACTGGTATGGGATAGCCCTTTCGCATACCTGATGCCACTGAATCCAGCATTCAAACCCATCCCGATAGACGGTAATTGCCGAATCGTTGGGAAAGTCGTCCAGATCACCCAAAACCTCTAAGTTGCTAATTCTCAATGCCGGATAACTAACCGGCATTTTTTATGCCCCTCATGGTAACAAAAAGTACATTCCTCACTTGACCGCTAAAGTAACTAAAGGTACATTTAATTCGTACAACGGTTCTCATTGTTACACATAACGTGGTGATCAAAGCCCGACATGAGTAATGCGCAGGGGTAACAGTCAGAACGCGGACTGGAGGGAAACGGCGTTACAGCGGCATGCAAGGGCCGCCACCACAACCTAAGACCTGTAATAGCTGCATTGCTGTCTTTGGCGGCATCTTTCTCTACCCGTGAGGATGCCGCATTTTTTTACGCAACACACGAGAGCATCACCGGGTGACGGGCTCATAACCCAATCCACCCGGGCGGCTTCCTAACCGCAGGTGCTCTCCTGTGTTGTGTGGAGAAACTAACTGGCGGTGGCAGCCGCCTTCAGAGGGTAAGCCGATGAGTAATGAACGTTTGACCGATGTGCCCGAGTTTATGGGCGAACTGGATGGAGGCGTGTTCCAGAACAAGATCGCCGTAGCGCTGAGTGAAGTCGCATTCGGCGTGCTGAACAACGGCCAGAAGGGGAAAGTGACTTTGACTTTTGAGCTGGACCGCATGAGCAATTCTGTCGAAGAGAAGCGCGTGATGATCAAGCACAAGCTGGCTTATGTGCGCCCTACCCCTCGCGGTAAATCCTCAGAAGAGGACAGCACCGAAACGCCGATGTACGTCAACCGCGGCGGCAAGCTGACCATCCTGCAGGAAGACCAGGGGCAGCTGTTCAGCCTCAAAGGCGATCCGGATGCGAAGCTGCGCTCGCAGCAGTAACCTACCATTCACCCACGTTAAGGAAACACCATGTCCCACTCTTTAGACGGTACCGCGATCGAAAAAATTAGCGATCTGACACTCTCCCGCTACATGGAAGAGAAGCTTGAAAGTGTGGATTGCCCTGCAGCTGTCGTTCCGCAGGGTGTCCGCATTGAGAGCCTGGAATCGCTTTGCATGGAGCGCTACCGCTTCCGCGGCAAGATGGCCACCGCCAGCATTGAAGACTTTACGCGCTATTCGACTGGGTACGCTGATGAAGGTAGCCGTTGCTTTATCAACGCCGACGATATGCGCGCCGCAGCGGTCTTCAACCTCGGCACAATCGAAAGCCCAGGGCATGCAGACAACACCGCGCAGCTGGCGCTGAAAAAGACCGCCCCATTTGCCTCTCTGCTGTCTGTCAATGGCGATCGTCACTCACAGAAAGAGCTGGCCGAGTGGCTGGAAGACTGGGCCGAAAACCTGATCGGCTTTGATGCCGACGGCGAGGCCATTGACGCCAAAAAATCAGCAGCTGCGATCCGCAAAATCACTATCGAGTCCATTCAGAAAGCGGACTACGAGGATCAGGACTTCAGCGGTAAGCGTTCTCTGATGGAAAGCGTTGAAGCTCGCACACAGGACATCATGCCGGTGGCGTTCGAGTTTCGCTGCGTGCCGTTCGAAGGCCTGGCTGAGCGTCCATTCAAACTGCGGCTGAGCATCATCGGCGGCGATCGCCCTACTCTGGTGCTGCGTATTGTCCAGCTGGAAGCCCAACAGGAAGATATGGCCACCGAGTTCCGTGATCTGCTGGTCGAGAAGTTCAAAGGCAGCCAGGTGGAAACCTTTATCGGTTCTTTCAGCGCTTAATTACGTTGCCTTAAATGCCCCGAATCAGGGGCATTTAGTGAAGCGAAATTAAATTAACGATCGCCAGCAGGCGAGGGATTCGCTCAACCAAAAATCAGGCGCGGTGCAGCGCGTATTAATGGAGAACACGTAATGTCATATATTCAGACACTGTCCGGGAAGCATATTAACTACCTCGATATTCATCACGAAGATATCGTGATCGAGGATATCGCCACGGCTCTTTCCCACATCTGCCGCTTTGCCGGCCACCTGCCGGAGTTCTACAGCGTTGCGCAGCATTCGGTGCTGGTGAGCCAGCTGGTTCCCGCAGAGTTCGCGCTCGAAGCGCTGCTGCATGATGCAGCTGAAGCCTACGTCCAGGATATTCCCGCACCGCTGAAGCGTATTCTGCCTGATTACCGGCGCGTCGAAGCGTATGTGGATGGCGTGATCCGCGAGAAGTTCGGACTGCCGGCCCACCAGCACCCAACCGTTAAATATGCCGACCTGGTCATGCTCGGTACAGAACGCCGCGACCTGGACATCGACGACGGCACGGTGTGGCCCGTCCTCGTCGGTATCCCGCCAACCGACCTGTTTACCGTCATTCCGCTCCGCCCGGTGCAGGCCTACGGTCTGTTCATGGCCCGGTTCAACGAACTGATGGGGATCCGCAAATGCGCCTGACCACAAGACAGTTAGTGGCAGAAGCCCACCGAGCAGCCCGGTCACTACCACCGGAGTCAGCGAAGCTGGTCACCGAACTGGCTACGCGGCTGGATGTAACCCGAGCCGCACTATGCGAATCACTGTGCGAGCGCGATCGGCTCGTGGCAGAGGCACGCCCTGGCGCGCCAGAGGTTGTTTCAACACTTCACCACGGAGCGGCACAATGAGCACCAGTATCAACCATCCCGTAATCCGGTACCACGGCGGTAAATTCCGCCTGGCATCCTGGATCATCCCCCAGATGCCTGAGCACGTCTGCTACGTTGAACCGTTCGGCGGTGCAGCTGGCGTGCTGCTACAGAAGCCCCGCAGCTACGCGGAAGTGTATAACGACCTGGACGGCGAAGTGGTAAACCTGTTCCGCGTGCTGCGCGACGCCGAAATGAACCAGCGCCTGCAGGATGCATGCATGCTCACGCCGTATTCTCGCGATGAATTTTGCGCGGCGCGGGAAGCAACCGATGAACCGATTGAGCGAGCCAGGCGCATGGTTGTACGCGCCAGCATGGGCTTCGGTTCAGCAGCAGGAATCGGTGGTAATTCCGGCTTCCGTAGCGACAGTAAGAGGAAATATGCGACGGCTGCCCATCTGTGGGAGCGTTATCCGGAAAATCTGGCAGCAGTATGCCAGCGCCTCCAGGGGGTCATTATCGAAAACAAAGATGCCCTGACAGTAATGCGCGCCCATGACGCCGAAACCACCCTGCATTACATCGACCCAGCTTATGTACCGGAAACCCGCGTGCAGGGTAATCGTTATTACAGCCACGAAATGACTGTAGAAGAGCATGAGCAATTGCTCGCAGTTGCCAGAACGATGACAGGTATGGTCATGATCAGCGGCTACGACTCGGATGTATACAACGACATGCTGGCCGGTTGGCAGAAAATGGAAAAGTCATCGCGCATTAGCGCCGGTAGAGGTACGAAAATCCGCACTGAATGCATGTGGCTAAACCCTGCCGCGCAGCAGAAACAGGAGTCCGCAGCATGACCGAATTCACCAAAGAGCAGTTAACGCAGATCATCGATAGCGCAGAAGAAGTGATCACGGCGCTGGCCGATGAAAACCCAGACCTGTCCAAAGAAAACACAGACGGGATGATCCGCGCGTGGGATTACCTGAATGATGACGTGGCAACTCCGGAGGTGGTGCGTGATATGGCCCGTCTGCTTCTGGATGGTATTGAGCAGGAGCCAGTGGCTGATGTAGTCGCCTGGTCATCACCGACCGAGGAAAGGACCTGTGATATCCGCTGGCGTCGTCATGATGTCGAGCCGGGACCACTCTACGCCGTCCCGTATCCCGCACCAGTAGCGCCGATCAAAATGACCATTGAAACGCTGCCAGAAGAAATTAAACACTTACCGATCGTCACGGCGCTCATTTGGATGGAGGGCTGGAACGCCAGCTGCGCCGCAGCGCCCCAAGGTAAAGCTAAAAACGCTAAGTCGCCCACCACCATCCAGCCCTTGCGGGCATTGGATTTATTGCCAAAAGATTTCGAGTCGACCAGCGGCATGTCGAATGGGTTGGTGGCTGTGCCGGTTGAGCCGACAGAGAACATGATCATCGCCGGCTTCGAGGCAGAGCTACGCGAAGAGTTACGTGACCCAGAAGCATGGAAAACATTCGAGGCTATGAGCGGCTGCGAGCAGGCGGCGCACCGGGCTAAATTGTGCTGGGCTGCGATGATTGCAGCAGCACCGCAGCAGGAGGCAGACAATGGCTGATGCGTTCCCCAAAATGATTCAGCGCATTGAAGGCGAACAGGGTAAAACTATTACCACCGAAGTGGAGCTTGTCTCTTATGTCAAAGAGCGCAGCACCGGAACGTCAGAATCCCGTTACTACGTTAAGCACAGCAATCAGCTGACGGTGCTGGAGCAGGGCATGTCGATAAACCGTGACGGTTACGGTAATTATGATGCCTGTATCGTAATCAGTGACTTCCCTCCCCAGAAGTCGCCAGAAGAAGCCGCGTTGAAACTGGCCGACTGGCTTAAGCGGCTGGGCGAGTCCATAGAGGCGAACTTTAAAAAGCCAGATATGGAGGATCCGCAGCTAAAAAAGTAAACCGATGTGGTAGCTGTTGTGACTGGGCCCGCAATGGTTGCGGGACCTGTATTTTTAAAGAGTGGCCGGGTGCAGCCGGTAAAGTGGAGGAATTATGCTGAACCTCGATTGTGTCCCTATCTCAACTTATTGCAGTGAAACAGGCGAGACTCTCGAAGCCATCAATAAACGCGTGCAGCGTGGTGTGTGGCGGGAGGGAGTTCAAGTGCTGAAGGTGGAAGGCGTTAAGGAGAGATGGATTGATCTAAGTGAGGTAGCTAAATGGGCAAGACAGAGTCGCCTAAACTCCCGCGCGGCGTGACCATCAGGAAGCACAGCCAGGGTGAAACCATCAATATCACGTTCACTTATAGAGGGGTGAAATGCAGAGAGCCCCTTTCTAATTTGGAAGTGAGCCCCAAAAACTTGAAATACGCCGAGCGTACCCTCGGCGAAATCCATAATCAAATCGAGCGTGGAACATTCGTTTATGCAGAATATTTCCCGCGATCTGCACGGTTAAAATTATTTGGCAATGCGGCCGCTGGAAAGACAATAAAAATGTACCTGGACGAATACATCCACATCTGTGAAACGCGAAAACTTTCGCCGTCTACTATTGGCGGTTATAAAAAATGTCGTAGCGCTCTGGCAGCCCTTCATTCACTGCCTGCAAGCGAGCTGACGCCGGCTGCGATGAAAGCATGGATCCAGAGCCGCACCACTACGCTAAAGACAATTCGCAACCAACTTTCTTTCCTGCGCTCAGCGCTTGACGAGGCTGTAACAGATGGCGTGCTCCAACTCAACCCGGTATCTCTGGTAACGGCATCCCGGTATCAAAGCGACAAATCGACTGCTGACAGCGACTATATTGTCGATCCGCTTTCACCAGCAGAAGTAGATGCCCTCCTCTCCTCTGCCGGTAATAAGCAGTGGGAAAACCTGTTTATGTTCGCTATCCAGACGGGTTTGCGCAGTTCCGAATTATGCGCGCTGCGCTGGCGCGATATCGACTTCATCGGGAAGACTGCGCACGTTCAGAACGCGAGTGTAGTTGGCGTTATTAAGGGGACGAAAACAAAGGCAGGAACACGCAAAGTAGAACTTAACGATGTGGCGATGGCAGTGCTGGCGAATCAGAAAACTTTCACCTTCATGAAAGACGCAACGATATTCGAGGATCCGAAAACGAATAAGCCGTGGGCCAGCGCAGACGCGATCCGCAAAAAAGCTTGGGTCCCAACTTTACGTAAGGCGGGGATTAGGTACCGCAACCCTTACCAGACCCGGCATACATTTGCGACGCGCCACATCAGCCAGGGCGCCAACCTTTTCTGGCTCGCCGGACAGATGGGCCACAAGGGGCCGGAGATGCTCTTCAGGCATTACGGATCTTATTTGAAAGAGTACGACGGAAACACTGAGCGAAGACCACTACTAGCCAGTGGCGGGACACGAAAGGAGCCGTAAAGGAGCCGCGCGGATTTTTATGGGAAATTAATTCATATTTATTAGTGGATTAAAAACTTTCGGACACGGGTTCAACTCCCGCCAGCTCCACCAAAATTCTTTGTAGATGGTCACCAGAGCCTGATACGAAGTCCTGAAAGCCCGCACGGCGCAAGCCTGCGGGCTTTTTTGTTGTCCACCAGAACCTCAACCAACCTGCTCAGAAAAATACCGCTCGCAAAAAAGCTCTAATACCGGCAAAAGCGCTGCCAGCAAACATCCCCCCAGCACGCTTAAGGCGGCCATTTTCAGTGCGGCAGCCAGCGTCCAGTGCGCGCTCAAAAAGCCGATCATGATGCTGCCAGCGCCAATTCCTGCATTGATAAACGCGCCAAAGACGGACAGAGCACTTCCGCGGTAGCTTCCGGCAATGTGGCTGACCCGAATGCCCAACATCGGATAGATAAATGACATCGCCAGACCAATCGCCACCGCGCCTGTCCACAGGCCTGCATTACTCTGGCTATAGGCCAGCAGCAATAATCCGGCGGCCTCGAGGGCAAACACCACCATAATGGCCACGCTTCCCGAGAAACGGTGGGTAAGATTTCCGAACAACACCCGGGCCGCGACCATGGTGATACCAAATACCAGCACCAGAGAGGCCCCGGCGCTTAAATGACGTGATACGCCAATCTCCAGGCCAAAGGAGACGATCCCGGCATAGCCAATCCCAGAAAGTAGCAGCGCTAATCCAGGGACAATGCTTGCCAGCAAGACCCTGTTTGTAGCTCTTTGCCAGTTACGTTCGCACGGCCCAACAGGTACCGTCGCAAGCTTAGGGATAATCAGCAGTGCCAGCAGCGGAAAGAGTGCGGCAATAAACAATGTCTGCTGCGCTCCCCACGCATGGCAAATTAATGTCGCCAGCGGCGCGCTTAAGGCCAGCACGGCATAGTTTATAGTCCCTACCGAACCAATTGCCTTCCCCATCTGCGACTGCATGGCCGGGAGCTCAACCATCCACGCAGTTGCCACCGCCATCATTGCCCCTGTCCCCACGCCCAGAAGAATGCGTCCGAAGAGCATGCCGTTGACGGAATCAGACCAGGCGCAGACCAGTGAACTGGCAGACAATAAAAGCGCGGCAGCGATAAGGCCAGAGCGATAGCCAAACCGGCGCATTGCGATCCCGGTAAATATTCGCGCCGGGATTGCGGTAAAAGCATAGATGCCCATCACCAGGCCCAGCATCTTTTCATCGGCATGGAACCCCTGCCTGACCATCACAGGAACGGGGATAACGGATAAACCCACGGCCAGATAACAGAGCGTGACCACCAGCCGCAAAAAATGATGCGAATGATGACCAATTACGCCCTCACCAGAGGACACTAACGAACGGGAGTTATTCATGGCGCGATCCCGGATGCTTGCTCGCTGGCAGAGACGAAATGTCAGAGGCAACTGAATAGAATTTTTATATTGATTAGCAGCATAATTATTTTAATTCAGGGTTTAGTCAATATGGGATCTGAGGGATTTTTGAGCAGCTCTGAGGAAGTATTTAAAGCTTTTAATTCAAGAACCTGAAATCATTAAAATAAATTCATAACAACAAAAAAACAAAATCACAACAATCCATAACGGAGAATGGCAGGGACATATCCCCTGCCATCCCGTCTTACGTCAGAACCCTTCCAGCACAATCTTCCCGACCGCACGTCCGGTCTCCAACTGCGCATGAGCTTTCTGCACATTCGCCGCCGTGATCGCGCCGTAGTGCTCACCCAGCGTGGTAGCGATCACCTGCTCATCAATCAGCGTTGCGACGCGGGTCAAAAACTGGTGCTGAGCGATCATATCCCGGGTTTCAAACATCGAGCGGGTGAACATAAACTCCCAGTGCAGGGAGATGCTCTTCGCCTTCAGCGGACGGGCATCCAGCGTTTCGGGATCGTCAATCAGCGCCAGTTTGCCCTGCGGCGCCAGGGCCTTAATAATTTCCGCATAGTGCGCGGCAGTGTGGTTCAGGCTGGCGACGTGGGTCACCTCGTTGATCCCCTGCGCGGCAAGCTCTTCCGACAGCGGCTTGCTGTGATCGATAACATAATGCGCTCCCGCTTCCCGCACCCACTGCTGACTTTCCGGGCGCGACGCCGTGCCGATCACGGTCATTTTCGTCAGCTTGCGTGCCAGCTGAACGAGGATCGACCCCACCCCGCCTGCGGCGCCGACGATCAGCAGCACATCGCCTTCGTTGCCCTGCTCCTGAACGCCCAGCCGATCGAAAAGCATTTCCCAGGCGGTGATCGCCGTTAACGGCATCGCGGCGGCGGCGGCGTTGTCCAGCGTTTTTGGCTTCAGGGCCACAATGCGCTCATCCACCAGCTGATACTCGCTGTTGCTGCCCGCCCGGCCCAGCGCCCCGGCATACCAGACCTCGTCACCCGGCGAGAAAAGGGTCACCGCCTCACCGACGGCGGTAACAGTTCCTACCGCATCCCAGCCGAGAACCCGCGGCGTATCCCCGCTAAACCCGGCGCGGACCTTGGTATCCACCGGGTTGACGGAGATGGCTTTCACTTCAATCAGCAGGTCGTGCCCTGTTGCCGTCGGCTGCGGCAGCTCAATCTCGTGCAGGAAATCGATGTTGTCTGGTGCAGAACGGGTAATAGCAATGGCTTTCATAATCTCTCCGGCGTTTTATCCACTGTGTCGCAATAATTTGATGGTAAAGCGAAGCAGTGACGGGAAAAATAGCCTCGCAGAGACAAGACTTATACTCGGGAGATGAAAATGGTGCGGCTTGAGGATTTGATACTGTTCGTACGCGTCGCTGCCCTGAGCAGCTTCAGCGATGCGGCACGAGAGGCGGGCGTCCAGCCAGCGCAGGTCAGCGCCGCTATCAAACGGCTGGAGTCGTCGCTGGCTATCCGGCTGTTTGCGCGCTCCACCCGCAGCCTGCGCTTAACGCCGGAGGGCGAGGCCTGGCTTCCCTACGCGCGACAGATGCTGGATGCCATGTACGCCGGGATGCAAAAAATCCAGGCCCCGGAACAGGAGATCTCCGGCACCCTGCAGATCGCCGTCCCGTCGGATTTAGGCCGCAATTTGCTGCTGCCGGTGTTTCAGGCGTTCGACGAACGCTATCCCGCATTACGGCTGCGCATTTTTTTCTCCGACCAGGTGGCGGATGTTTTTAAGGATCCGGTCGATATCGCCTTTCGCTACGGCACACCGGAAGATGCCTCCTATATCGCCCTCCCCGTCGCTCCCGACAACCGCCGCGTGCTGGTGGCATCTCCCGGGTGGGTCGCCCGCCACGGCGATCTGTCGCATCCCGAGGCGTTAAGCCGGGTCAACGCCCTCACCTTTGTCCTGCGCGGACGCCTGCACGATCGCTGGACGTTTTTCCGTGACGGCGAGACGCACAGCGTGAACGTCAGCGGCAGCATGATGAGTGATGATGCCGAGGTGATCCGCCGCCTGGCGGTCGCCGGAGCGGGGGTAGCGTACAAATCCTGGCTGGATGTCGCAGAGGATGTCCACGCCGGTCGGCTGCGGGTTTTAATGAAAGACTATGAGGGCGAAAGCGTGCCGCTGAACATGATCTGCCCGCACCGCCAACAGCTCTCCACAGGCGTCAGGTTACTGTATGAGGCGGTCAAAGCCTGCTGTGAGGGGCAGGCAACACGTTAATCCTCTGGAAGACGATATTTGCCTGCTTTTTTGATACGAAAAGCGGCAAAAATGCGCTATAAAAGCCGCATGAAAATCCCAAACAGACTCCAGCCCCTGGTCGATGACGGCCTGATAGACAACGTGCTTCAACGCCTGAAAAGCGGCAAAGAGGCTGACGTTTACACCGTGCTATGCGGGGACCAAATCCAGTGTGCCAAAGTGTACAAGGAAGCGTCACAGCGCAGCTTTAAGCAGGCCGTGCAGTATCAGGAAGGCCGCAAGGTGCGGAATACGCGTGATGCCCGCGCCATGCAAAAAGGCTCTAAATTTGGCCGTAAACAGCAAGAAGAGGTCTGGCACACGGCAGAGGTTGATGCGTTATTCCGTCTGGCGAACGCCGGGGTACGCGTGCCGCAGCCCTATATGTGTCTGGACGGCGTACTGCTGATGGAGCTGGTCACGGACGGTGATGGCGCCGTTGCGCCACGCCTGAGCGATGTGTCTTTAACTGAAGCAGAAGCCGTAAAAGATTTCGACATCATGATCCGCAACATCGTGCGCATGCTGTGTGCCGGTATTGTCCACGGTGACCTGTCAGAGTTTAACGTGCTGCTTGATGCCCAGGGGCCGGTCATTATCGACCTGCCGCAGGCGGTGGATGCCGCCGCGAACAACCACGCCCAGTCCATGTTTGAACGCGATGTGAATAACATCACCGAGTATTACGGTCAGTTCGCCCCGCAGCTGTTGAAAACGCGCTACGGTAAAGAGATCTGGATGCTCTATGAAGACGGGAAATTAACCCCGGAAACCCCGCTCACCGGGCTGTTTGTCGAAGACGTTCATGATGTGGATATGGATTCCCTGCTGGATGAGATCGTTTCGGCAGAAGATGAGTATTACGAACGCCAGCGCGCCATCAGAGAGCGCGAAGAGGATTAACGTCCAGCAAGCCCGCACGGTATCCCCGGCGGGCTTTGTGTTTCAGCGCTTAAAGCACCACGCTGCGATGCACCTTAATCACCGCTTTTTTGACCATGCCCGATCGGGTGCGATAGCAGCCGGGTTTATGCGGCTCTCCCGGCATAAAGACGGCAAACATCCCCGGCTTTAACGTCACGGATTGTTCATTCTCTATGTGCTGGCAGAGCTGATAATCTTCCTCCTCGTGCCACGCATCACACTCCCGGGCGCTCCCCGCCAGGCCGTAATAAATATGCTCTTCCCCTTCCAGCAGGATCTGGATGTCAATGTAGCCGCGGTGCAGTTCGGCGCGTTTCTCCTCCGCGTGTTGCGTGGCAAACGCCATCACGTTGACGAACACCTTATCCCCCTGCAGCGGATAGCTTCCCGGTTCCAGATTCGCAATCCCGGCGCTCAGCGCCTGGTCGATCGCCTGACAAAACGCCGCCGGCAGGCCTGCGGCCTGAAGTTGCCTGATATCACCCACAATCATTACAAAGTTCCTTGTGCCCATAATGCCGCGCCCAGCAGCCCGGCATTACTCTTATGGCTGGCTGAACAGAGTTCGGTCTGGTACGCAGAGGGTTCCTGCGCCAGGTAGTGTTGCACCTGCGGGAGATAGCCGTCGGCCAGGCCGATGCTGCCGCCAATCACCACCCGCTGGCAGTCGGTCAGGGCTTTCAGATCCGCAATTAACCGCGCCAGCGTTCTGGCGGAACGCGCAACCAGCGCTACCGCCTGTTCATGGCCCTGGGTGGCGTGAGCGAATATGGCTTTTGCATCCAGCCCGGCCAGCTCTCCTTCCGCCGCCACGGCGATCCCCCGCCCTGAGGCGATCGCCTCCACGCAGCCGATTCGCCCGCAGCCGCAGCGCGGCCCGTTCGGGTCGGCCAGGGTGTGGCCGCAGTGGCCGGTCAGCCCACCGGATCCGGTCACCAGCCTGCCGTTAAGGATCACGCCTCCCCCTACCCCGGTCGAGACGGTGATAAACACCATGTCGCGGATGGCGCGCGGCACCTGCTGATACTCGGCCAGCGCCGCGGCCTGGGCATCGTTTAAGGCCACGCCGGGGAGCCCGGTCAGGGCAGATAAATAGTCCACCAGCGGAAAGTGCGAAAGCCCCCCGAGGTTGGACGGGTTGATCGAGGTTAATACCCCGTTTTGAATAATCCCGGTCGAGGCGATGGCAAAGCGCTGCGCCCGTGAAAAGAGCGGCGTCACCAGGTCGCACAGCGCGGCCTCCAGCGCATCCGGCGTCTGGCTGGCGGGAGTGGGGATCTCCCGGCGGGCGATAATTTGCAGGGCGCTGTCCACCAGCGCCGCGGCGAGCTTGGTCCCGCCGATATCTATCGCCAGGACGATCATTTTGTCGCTCCCAGTAAGGCATCCCGATACCACTGGCAGATATGCTCCAGCCGGGTGATCGCCGAGCCGACCGTGACGGTCCATGCCCCCTGCCCGATGGCCTGTGCCGCCAGGGCCGGCGAGTTATAGCGCCCCTCGGCCACCACCCGACAACCGGCCTCGCTCAGCGAGGCCACCAGGGCCAGATCCGGCTCGTCAGGCGTCTCCGGTGAGGTGTAACCCGACAGCGTGGTGCCAATCAGCTGCGTCCCCAGCTGGTGACAATACAGCCCCTCTTCCTGCGAAGAGCAGTCGGCCATGGCGATCAGCTGATGGTGCCGAATGCGCGCCAGCAGCGCCTCAACGGGTACCGGGCGCGGGCGTTGCGTACCGTCAAAGGCGATGATGCTGGCCCCCGCTTCGGCTAAAGCATCCACGTCCTCCAGCCAGGGGGTGATACGCACCGGGGAGTCGGGCAGATCGCGTTTCACAATGCCGATAATCGGGATTGTCACCACGGCGCGTACGGCACGCAGATTTTCAACTCCTTCGATGCGCAGCGCCACAGCCCCCGCCTGTTCGGCCGCCAGCGCCATCGCCGCGATAATCTCCGGTTTATCCAGCGGGCTATCCGGCACCGGCTGGCAGGAGACAATCAGCCCGCCCTGGGCTTTCACTTTTGCATCCAACTCGTCAAGGAATGACATAACACCTCCATTAAGAAATTCAGCTTCAGCCTTTGTTTTTGACAAACTGGCTGGCCCTTTCGCCAGCAATCAGAGCGCCGCTAAAAGGTTTACCGTCGATAGCATCATGGGTACGCAGGGCCTCCGGATGGAGCCAGCGCTGCACGCGGGACGGCATATCAAAGCCAATCAGCAGGATGACGACAAAGGTCAGGCCAAACGAGAGCGAACAGAGCGCGGTGCCCAGATCCAGACGCTGGGCAATAAACGCCCCCAGCACCGGGGCTAACGCGCCACCTAATGCGCCGACGTTGTAGGTAAAGCCGAGCCCGGCCGCGCGCTGCTCGGTATCAAAATAGCCTCCGATCAGTTTAGGCAGGATCCCGGAGATCCCCTGACCGAACATCTGCTGGAAGAAGAGCAGCAGGCCCAGCACCCAGACGCTGCTGCCGCCGATGGTGAATACCGGAATGATCAGCAGCTGCGAGGCCAGCAGGCTCCAGACATAGGCTTTCCGCGTGCCTAACCAGTCCCCGAGGAAGCCGCCGGCACAGCAGCCTGCCGCAGATCCAAAGCCGCTGAAGAACAGCACCTGGGCGACGGTGGCGGGATCGTAAGCCAGATCGTTTTTCAGATACGTGGGTAACAGCGCCTGGATAGGCCAGGAGTATAAGAAAGCAAACAGCACCACCACCATCAGGGTGACGCCGGTCGGCCAGCGTTTGCCGTTGCTCTGCACCATAAAGCTGATAAAGATCCCCGCGCACAGCAGGCCGAGCACGGCGACAATGGCGGCGCTGTCCAGCTGGCCGGCGAAGCAGAACCACAGCGAGACAGCCGCCACCAGCGTCATGGCGATATTAATGACCTGATGTTCGCCGCGATAAAGAATATCCACCATGGTTTTGACCGGGGTTTTGCTCTGCTGTTTCTCCTTCCAGTCTTCCGCTTCCGGGATGTTTTTACGCAGCCACAGGACAAAGATAATCGGCAGAATGCCGATGAAGAACAGCGCCCGCCAGCCCCACTCCGGCACCACGAGGCTATAAACCTGGGCCGCCACTACCGCCCCGACGGAGAAGCCAGAAATCAAAAAACCGCTGGCTTTATTGCGCAGGTGCTTTGGCCAGCTTTCGATCACGTAGGTCGCGCTGGAGCCGTACTCCCCCGCCATCCCCATGCCGATCACCAGACGGGCAATGAACATGGTGGTGTACCCCTGGGCCAGGCCGCACGCCAGAGTGCCCACGGAAAAGAGGACGATACTGCTCACCATCGCCAGGCGGCGACCGTAGCGATCCCCCATCGCGCCCAGCATCAGGCCGCCGAACCAGCGGGAGATAAAGGCGGCGGAGATCAGGCTCGCGGCGTGCAGGGTGGTCAGGCCGAATTCGGTTTTTATATCGGTGAGGACGAGGGCGATCAGAACAAAATCAAAACCATCCAGAACATAGCCAACCCAGGCGGCAGAAAAGGCACGCCACTGTTGACGGTTGAGGCAACAATACCACGGGACATTTTGTGTCATTGTATTCATGTCAGTCTCCGCAATGGGTAAACCCATACGCTGTTTTTGTAGGGTACAGCTTCAGTGATGCCGGACAGGCCCAGCATCAGGCGTTGTCTTAACCTTGTTCTTTTTCTTGTTGAAGTTGTTGCGCTAATGTCCGCAGCGCGGGCAGATATTTTTCATCAACCGGCGCAAACGGCTTGCGGCACAGCGGAACCTCAATCACGCCCATGTAGTGCAGAACGGTTTTCAGGCCGCGGAACACGCCGACCTTGATCAGCAGGTCGATAACCTCATTACATTTTGTCTGCAGCGCCTGGGCGGTGGCGATATCCCCCTCTTTCAGGGCTTTCACGATCCCCTGATAACGCCAGCCCATGATGTTATAGGTGCTGCCGATCCCGCCGTCTGCCCCCGCCAGCAGGCCGGATGCGAAGATCTCATCGTAGCCGTTGTAGAGCACCAGATCCGGGTGTGCCCGGCGGATCTGCTCCATCTGGAAGAGATCGCCAGAGGTCTGCTTCAGGGCGCCCACGCCCGGCAGAGTGACCAGGGTGTTGATCTGATCCAGAGAGAGCTTCACCCCGCTGAGGGCCGGAATGTTGTACACCACCATCGGCAGCCCTTCCGCAGAATCAACGATCCCGCGGTAGTGATCGCAGTGCTCTTCAAAGCTGAACGGATAGTAGAACGGCGTCACGGCAGAGACGGCGTCATAGCCAAAACGGCTGGCGGCCTGGGCGAGCTGCTGGCTTTCATGGGTGCTGACGGTGCCGACGTGAGCAATCAGGGTAATTTTCCCTTTCGCCTCTTCGGCCACGATTTCAAGCACCTCCTGACGTTCCGCGATGCTCTGCACAAAGGCTTCGCCGGTGGAACCCCCGACGTAGAGACCGTCCATCCCCTGGGCAATATTGAACCGCACCAGCTGGCGCAGGCTTTGGGTATCCAGCTGCTGCTGGTCATTAAACGGTGTAAGAAGCGCGGGCATAACCCCTTTCAGCGTAACTGACATACAAACCTCGAGTGTGTGGTGATGATGTTATGACTGTAGACCTTTATACCTGTTATACCAGCAAGACCAAAACAAAGATCATCGAAATGCTCAGAACGCGATCCAGTTCACTAAACGATCGTGGGGACTACTTGCGACGCTTCTTGTTCTGATCGAAGGCGTGCCAGGTGGCGAAAACGCTGGTGAGGTGCGCCTGCAGGGCCTGTTCAGCCGCATCGGGATCCTGGCTGCGGATCGCCTTAAAAATGGCGATATGTTGCTGATAGCTGGTGTTATTATGCTCGCGTAGCGCCTGCTCAGGCACCGCAGGACGGGCGGCGATCAGCCAGTCGATCAGGGCCACGTGGATGGCCATAAAGATAGGGTTATTGGGGATCTCCGCCAGCACGCGGTGAAACTCGACGTCAGAGCGGATAAAGAGCGCGTTGTCATCCAGCGACTGGCTGTTCAGCTCCAGCGCTTTTTCCAGCAGGGCGATCTGCGCCTCGCTGGCATGCTGGGCGGCATGGCGCACCAGGCTGGATTCAAAGAACAGGCGCAGCTGCTCGAAGTGGGCAATTCCGCCCGGATGGGCCAGAAAATCCTTCGCCATGCCGGAAAGCTCGCTGATGATGGTATCCGCAGACGGCCGCGAAATGCGGGCGCGCTCGCCGTTCTGGATCTGCACCAGCCCTTTGCGTTTTAACGCTGCCAGCGCTTCGCGGACCGAGGGCCGACCCACGTTAAAAAAGGCCATCAGCTCACGCTCGGAAGGAAGCTGCTCCCCTTCGGCGAACTCCCGGCGACGGATCATCTGCTCCAGCTCTTCTTCCACCATCTCGGACAATTTCTTGCGCGCCAGCGGACGACGGCGTAATGCACGCCCAATGGTTTCCGGGGAGGTTTCTGCCTGTTTTTCGCGGGACAAAGTCATAGACGTTACATCGTAAGAAGTTGAGTTAAAGAGTTCTTTATCATAACACAGGCCTTCCTGCCAGGTGATATGCGAACGGAAGCAATACACCCTGAATAATTATCAATTACAGAAACGATTAAATATTCACTGGCTATTATTAAATTTGACCAACCGTTCAAATATTCCTTCGCAGGGTAATATTGTTGTTACCGCCCCAGGAATTTAAAAAAATAAATTCGCCTGCTAAATAACTTTAACATTTCACAGAAATAGCCGGGAAAATAATTTCGAAAATATAGACAGCGTCATTCAATTTGTACAACTCTGCAAAAATGGCGTAGAAAAAATAATAACCGCGCCTCTGAGTGCTCATAAAAAAGTATTATTGTGGGAAGATAAAGACCCTTCATAGTTATCTCAATAGCGAGACAGTAACATGTGATAACACTTTTAAACATTCGTTAAGCCCCGCTAAAACCTTGTCATGTCTGTGGCCCTAACCTTTTGAATGTGTTTGCACATTCGAAGCGTCGAGTCCGTCAGTGATTTTATTTATCTCTCCATAGGAGGGATAAATAAACTTACCCAAAATTTACCCCTGCAACCCCGGTAATAACGGGGAAAGGACACTGTCATTAACGACTTAACACGGAGCGCATTAATGCAATCACCGACCCTGGATTAATCCCGCACGACCCGGCACGTTCTTTTCGCATAATTTTTAAACAGCGAAAAGCAATGATGATAGCGATTCAAGATTGAGGTAATTAATTATGGCCGAACAATATGATTTTACTGTCACGCTGCATGACCTTGAATTTATTCTCAAGCAGATCAAGATCTCCGAATCCGCCACGAATGCCGATGGCACCGTCAACGGCGACGCGCTGCGTGATGCGGTAGGTGACCCGCTGCTCCCGTACGGCATACGTACCGTGGACGGCTCCTGGAACAACCTGTTACCGGGTCAGGAGATGTACGGCTCTGCCGACCAGACCATGCCAAGGCTGGTGCCGCTGGATCTGGAAGCCATTCAGAACAATCCAGAGCTGGCCAAATATCTGAGTACCTCCGGCCCTAACGGCGTGGTGACCGATTCCGACCCGCGCACCATCAGTAATATTATTTCCGACCAGACCGCCAATAACCCGGCGGCAGTGGATGCGGCGGAAGGACTCAAAGACGCCCCCGGGGGCGGCACCAGCGAGAACGGCAGTCTGTCCATCCCTAACCTCTCCCCGGATGTCGGGTTGTCGCCCGCCTTCAACGGCTGGATGACCTTCTTCGGCCAGTTCTTTGACCACGGTCTGGATCTGATCCCCAAAGAGGGCAACGGGATCGTGTTTATTCCGCTGATGCCTGACGATCCGCTGTACAAAGAGGGCTCCCCGACGAACTTCATGATCCTCACCCGGGCTAAAGTGGATGCCACCCATAATACGGTGAACACCACCACCCCGTGGATCGATCAGAACCAGACCTACACCTCCCATCCGTCGCACCAGATCTTCCTGCGCGAATTCACCATCATTGATGGCAAGCCTGAGCCCACCGGTAATCTGCTGGATGGCGCGCACGGGATCGCCACCTGGGGGGAGGTCAAAGCTCATGCCCTGCAATTCCTTGGTATTCAGCTGACCGATGCGGATATTTTCAACGTGCCGCTGCTGGCTACCGACCGCTACGGCAACCTGATGTTAAGCGCCAACGGCAAGGTGCAGATTGTTACCCTCCACGGGCTGGTTGAGGCCAACGGCGGCTTACTGCCTTCTGACACCCTGCGTACCGGCCATGCCTTCCTCGATGACATCGCCCACACCGCCGTGCCGAAAGTTGACGCCAACGGCGTCCTGCTGGCCGATGCCAACGATGTGATTGGCGGCGCGCCAGAAGCCGGCACCTACGACAACGAACTGCTCGATCGCCACTTCATTACCGGTGACGGTCGCGGCAACGAGAACATCGGCTTAACCGCGGTGCACTCGGTGTTCCACGACGAACATAACCGTCTGGTGGAGCAGTACAAAGCCACCATTCTGGGGTCGGGTGATGTCAGCGTGATCAACCAGTGGCTGATGCCGAACCACCAGATCACCGAGATCCCGGCGGATACCAGCACCCTGGTGTGGAACGGCGAATACCTGTTCCAGGCCGGTCGCTTCACGACCGAGATGGAATACCAGCACCTGGTATTTGAAGAGTTTGCCCGCGCCGTCCAGCCGGCGGTCGACCCCTTTGTCTTCTCGAACACCGCCGACATCAACCCGGCGATCTTCGCCGAGTTCGCCCACGTGGTCTACCGCTTCGGCCACTCGATGCTCACCGAGAGCGTCGATCGTATCGGCATGGATATGGCAAGTGACGACCTGGGGCTTATTCAGGCCTTCCTTAACCCACTGGCCTTCGATAACGACGGCTCGATGGAAAGTCATGCCGCTATCGGCGCGATTGTGCGCGGGATGACCCGTCAGGTGGGCAACGAAATCGATGAGTTCCTGACCGGTGCCCTGCGCAATAACCTGGTCGGTCTGCCGCTGGATCTCGGCGCACTTAACATCGCCCGCGGCCGCGACACCTTTATGCCCACCCTCAATCAGGCCCGTGCGCAGTTCTTCGAACTGACGGGCAACAGCGAATTGAAACCCTACGAGAGCTGGGGTGACTTTGCTGTTTACCTGAAAAATACCGCCTCGATCCTCAACTTTATGGCCGCCTACGGACAGCATCAGTTGATCCTGGATGCACAGACCATCGAAGGTAAACGCGCAGCGGTAGATTTCCTGCTGTTTGGTGATGCCAACGATCCACGGCGCGCCGATGCGTTTGACTTCTTCAACAGCACGGGCGCATGGGCTAACAAAGAAACGGGCCTGAACATGGTCGACTTCTGGATTGGCGGCCTGGCAGAGCGGAAAAATGAGTTCGGCGGCATGCTCGGATCCACCTTCAACTTCGTCTTTGAGACGCAGATGGAGATGCTGCAGGACGGGGACCGCTTCTACTACCTGAGCCGTACCCAGGGCCTGAACATGCTGACCCAGCTGGAGGCCAACTCCTTTGCCGCCCTGGTGATGCGTAACAGCGACCTCGGCAATGAAGGCTCCTCTCACGTGCATGCGAAACTGTTCATGACCCCGGATCATATTCTGGAAGTGAACACCGGGGTACAGATTGGCGCCGATCCTAAATGGGGTAATGCGCTGAAAGACCTGCTCACCCCGCTGGTGGTACGCAAAGCGGCCGGGGCGGACGTTGACGGCGATGGCAAGGCGGATGGCGCTTACCTGAAATACATCGGCGACGGGCACGTAGTACTGGGGGGCTCTGCCGGTAACGACACCTTAATCGGCGGTAAAGGGATCGACAGCCTGTGGGGCGACGGCGGCAACGACCGTCTCGACGGCGGCGATGAAGCCGATACCGTGCACGGCGGCGACGGGGACGACATCATCACCGACACCGGTACGCCGGTTGGCGGAGCGGACTTCCTGCACGGCGATGCCGGAAACGACGTCATCTTCTCCGGCAACGGTAACGACCTGAGCTTCGGCGGCAGCGGCCAGGACTTTATTGTGGTGGGCGAGGATGCGCAGGAGGTGTTTGGCGGTCTGGGCAATGACTTCATCATGGGTGGCTCCGGTGCCGACGCGCTGCTGGGGAACGAAGGTGATGACTGGATTGAAGGCGGCGACGGCTTTGACTCCCTGACGGGTGAAAACTCCGAACTGTTCTTCAACAGTACCATTGTCGGTCACGACGTGCTGAACGGTCAGGGGAACGACACTGACTACGACGGCGAAGCGGGCGATGACATCATGGTCCAGGGGGCGGGCATCCAGCGTAACAACGGGATGGCGGGCTTCGACTGGGCAATCCATAAGGGCGACGTTGTCGGCGCCAACTCTGACCTCGGCATTCCGATCTTCGTTAACCAGCAGGAGTTTATCCTGCGGGATCGCTTCGACCTGGTGGAGGGGCTGTCGGGCTGGAAATTTGACGACGTGCTCACCGGGACCGATCAGCCGCTTGGTACCGCCCCGGTTCAGGGAACGCCGCTCTCCAACAACCTCACCCTGGAAGGGGTGGCGCGGATCAACGGCCTCGATAAGGTGGTCGGCAGCAATCTGATCAACGGCGCCGTGGATGGCGTGGTGCTGAACCCGGACAACGGCGCGGACATTATTCTCGGCGGCGGCGGCAGCGACCGCATCATGGGTAAAGCGGGGAATGACATCATCGATGGCGACGCCTGGCTGAACGTGCGGATTGAAGTCAGGGACGCACAGGGCGGGGTCATCAAGAGCGTCGACAGCATGAAGGAACTCAATGCCGACATGCTGAACCGCGTGATCAACCCGGGGCAGCTGCACATCGTGCGTGAGATCCTCAATGACGGTAACAATGGCGAAACCGACGTTGCGCTCTACCGCGACGTTAACGGTAACTACAACTTTACCCGCAACGCCGACGGCAGCCTGACGGTCAACCACGCCACCGTCTCCGCCAACCTGCCTTTAGGTGACGGCACCGACCGCCTGCTGAATATCGAAAAACTGGAGTTTGGCGACAACACCCAGCTGTGGGTGACATCGCAAAAGGCCACCGGCGACGTCAATATCAGCAATAAGGCGCCTGGGGTGGGCGATCTGCTGCGGGTCAGCACCGCTAACCTGGCGGATGGCAATGGCCTGGCGGACAACCTGCCGATCACCTACACCTGGCAGGCGCTGATAGGCGGCCAGTGGCTCGACCAGGCCACCGGCACCGAGTTCCGGGTGGGCAATAACCTCTTTGGGTCGCAGCTGCGGGTGACCGCCAGCTTCACCGACCGGATGGGCGATGCCGAATCCCTGGTGTCGGCGATCACTGGCACGGTAGGACCACGGGATCAACCGACTCGCGGCGTGCCGGTGGTCAGCGACCTGACGCCGACCCGCACCCTGGCCCTGACGGCTGACGTCTCGGGCATTACCGATGGCGATGGCCTGACCAACGGCAACAACTTCCGCTACCAGTGGCAGATGAGTGCCGGTCTGGGCTTCGTCAACATTGCCGGGGCCACGGCGGCCACCTTTATTCCGACCCAGGCGACGGTAGAGCGGCAGCTGCGGGTGATCGTCACCGTGACCGACGATGAGGGCAACCCGTCGGTGACCCTGACCTCAGCCCCGACCCAGCTGGTCGGTAATCTGCTGACCGGTAACAACGGGGCCAACACCCTGTTCGGCACATCCGGCAGTGACTACATCGACGGCGGCGCGGGTAACGATACCCTGCTCGGCCTGGCGGGGGACGACGTGCTGATCGGCGGGACGGGCAATGACGATCTGGACGGCGGCGAGGGTGCTGACCAGATGGCGGGCGGCGTCGGCAACGACACCTATCACGTGGATAACGCAGGCGACGTTATCACGGAGGGGGCCAACGCTGGGACCGATCTGGTCGAGGTCACCGCCGCCAGCTACGTGATGGCCGATAACCTTGAAAACCTGACCTATACCGGAACAGGCAACTTCAACGGTACCGGCAACGCGCTGGCCAACACCATGACCGGCGGCAGAGGGAACGACACCCTGAACGGGATGGATGGCGACGATACCCTGTTCGGTCTGGCCGGGAACGACACCCTGATCGGTGGGAACGGTAACGACAGCCTTGACGGCGGCCAGGGTGCCGACGCCATGACCGGCGGACTCGGAAACGATCTCTATACCGTGGATAACGCGGGCGATACGGTGGTGGAAGGGGTCAACGGCGGGACCGATACCGTCCGGGTCAGTCTCAACACCTTTACCCTGAGCCAGGACGTCGAAGTGTTGACCTTTACCGGCAACGGTGGCTTCACCGGGACCGGTAACGCCCTGGCGAACACTATCACCGGCGGTACGGGCGTAGATCGGCTGAACGGCGCGGGCGGAAATGACACCCTCACCGGCGCAGGCGGCAACGATGTCTTTATCTTCGGCGCCTCTTTCGGGCAGGACATCATTACCGATTTCGACAGTAACGCGGCCGGGGGTCAGGACGTCATTAACCTGGCAGGCAGGGGTCTTACTGCGGGCAATTACCTTAACAGCATCTCGGTAACGGCCAATGGGACGTCGACGGTTCTGAGCTTCGCGAGTGGTGAACGAATCACCTTACTGAATACGGCGGTGAGCTCAATAACAGGAACTGATTTCCAGTTCAGTTAACTCACGACGTCAATAAATAGCAGACAGACCTCATTGATTTAATAAGGAGCACCCTATGCCGCGCCAGTATAAGTCAACAGAACTGAAAAAAGCCCTCAAGGGGACCAGGCCTGCATTTATTACCCTGCTGTTTTTTGGCAGCGTGATAAATATGCTTATGCTGGCGCCGGCAATTTATATGCTACAGGTGTACGACCGGGTTCTGGCCAGCCAGAACACCACCACCCTGCTGATGCTCACGTTACTGATTATCGGGTTATATACCGTCATCGGAATGATTGAGTTCGCCCGTTCCAGCGTGATGACCCGGCTGGGCAACCGTCTCGACGTGAAGTTAAATCAGCTGGTCTTTAATGCCGCCTTTAAGCGCAAAATTGCGACGGGCGATAATAACCCGGCGCAGGCGTTGAACGAGCTGGCGCAGATCCGCCAGATCCTCTCCGGCAACAGTCTGTTTGCCCTGCTCGATATTCCCTGGACGCCCTTCTATTTATTGGTGGCGTTCCTGGTCCATCCCCTGCTGGGTTATTTGTCCCTCGGCGGGATCCTGATTTTACTCTGCCTGACGCTGCTCACGGAGCTCTCCACCAAAACGCCGATTCAACAGGCGCAGATGCTGAGCGTCAGCAATTCCATCATCCTTAACAAGCAGCTGCAGAACTCAGACACCATCGAAGCGATGGGGATGCTCGCCACCCTGAAAAAGCACTGGCTGGAAGGCCATACCAAAGTGATGGTGATCCAGACCCACATTGCCGATAAATCGGCGGTCTACAGCAGCCTGAGCCGGTTTGTCCGCGTGCTGCTACAGTCCGTGTCGCTGGGAGCCGGTGCCCTGCTGGTGATCGCCGGTGAAATCACCCCCGGGCTGATGATTGCCGCCTCGATCATCCTCGGACGCGTGCTGAGCCCGGTGGAGCAGATCATCGGCAGCTGGAAGCAGTTTGTGCAGTTCCGCAGCAGCTGGAAGCAGCTCACCCGCCTGCTGGAAGAGTACCCGGCGCCGAAAGCGATCCTCACCCTGCCGACCCCGAAAGGCGTCATCAGCGTCGAAGCGGTGTTTGCCGCCCCTCCGGGACAGAAAGTCGCCACCCTGCGCAACGTCTCGTTCCAGCTCGAACAGGGCGAAGTGCTGGGGATCATCGGCCCTTCCGCCTCCGGCAAGAGCTCGCTGGCGAAGCTGCTGGTGGGGGTGTGGCAGCCCATGGCCGGTAAAGTGCGGCTGGATGGCGCCGACATCTGCCAGTGGGATAAAACCCTGCTCGGCCCGTCGATGGGCTATCTGCCGCAGGACGTGGAGCTGTTTGACGGCAGTATCGCCCAGAACATCGCCCGCTTTGGCGAGGCCAACAGCGAGCTTATCGTGGCCGCGGCGCAGCTGGCCGGGGTTCACGAGATGATATTGCGGCTGCCGCAGGGCTACGACACCCCGCTTGGCGCCAGCGGCCATCAGCTCTCCGGCGGGCAGCGTCAGCGCATCGGCCTGGCGCGGGCGGTGTACAACAACCCCGCTTTTATCGTCCTCGATGAGCCCAACGCCAACCTCGACGACGCCGGAGAGATGGCCCTGATCAAGGCCATCAATGCCCTGCGCGCTCAGGGGCAGACGGTGGTGCTGATCTCCCATCGTCCGACCCTGCTGGGGGTAGTGAATAAAGTGCTGCTGATTAATGAAGGTGCCGTTCAGGCCTTCGGCCCGCGGGAGCAGGTGTTTGCCAACCTGCGCCAGGCCAACATGCTGAAATCGGTCCCCGTCGCACCCGCAGCCGAAAGCCCGGCACCTGTTGAAACTCAACCATCCCCACGTGAGGCATTATCATGAACAAGAAGAATAAAGGCCCTGAGATGCCAGACGCCGACCTCGTCGATATCAATATCTGGCCGCCGTTGATTCGCGGCCTGGCGGTGATCCTCATTGCCGTCGGCGGGTTTTTACTCTGGGCAGTGAAAGCGCCGCTGGATGCCGGGGTGGTGGCCGACGGCACGGTGACGGTCTCCAGCAACCGCAAAACCATCCAGCACTTAAGCGGCGGCCGGGTGACCGATATCTTTATGAAGGAAGGGGAAGCGGTGAAAAAGAACCAGGTGTTAATGCGCCTCGACACTCTGCAGCTGGATATGCGCTACAGCGCGTTAAGTGCCCAGTATATCTCCGCCAAAACCAGCGAAGACCGGCTGCTGGCAGAGCGAAACGGCGCAGAGAGCATCACCTTCAGCGAAACCCTGCTCAAAAACTTCGCCAACAATAAACGCCTGGCGGAGAGCCAGCAGCTCCAGGCCAAACTCTTTGAGACCCGGCGGAAAAATATTCAGGATGAGCTGTCGATGATCGACGAGTCCCTCGACGGGCTGGTCGGGCAGACGGAGAACCTCAATAAGATTAAAGGCTACCGCGAGCATCAGTTCACGCTAATCAACAGAGAGCTGGGGGCCATCCGGGCGCTGAGCGAGAAGAACTACTATCCCAAAGCCCAGCTGATGGTGCTGGAGCGTGAGGCGGCGGAGATCTCCAGCACCGTCTCGGAGGATATTCTCAACATCGCCAAACTCAAGTCGCAGCAGAACGAACTGCGGATCAAAGCGTACCAGGTGCAGCACCAGTACCAGCGGGAGGTGGAGTCCGAGTTAACGGATAAGCAAAAAGAGGTGGCGATGCTGGAGGATGAGTTACAGTCGACCCGCCACGAGCTGGATAACACCGTGATCCGCTCGCCCATCGACGGCATTGTGCTGGATGTCAAAGTCAGCACCGTGGGCGGGGTGATCCAGCCCGGGGAACACCTGATGGATATCGTGGCCGCCGGACAGCCGCTGCAAATCGACGCCAAAATTCCGGTGCAGGCCATCGATAAAATGGCCCCGGGGCTGACCGTGGACGTGATGTTCCCGGCCCTGAACCACGCCCTGTTGCCGTCGGTCCCCGCCCGGGTGCTCACCGTCTCGGCAGATCGTCTGACCGACAAAGTGACCCAGCAGCCCTATTACCTGGCCGAAGTGCAGGTCTCCCCCGAGGGGGTGCGTTTGCTGCGCGATCACAAGATTAAAGCCGGGATGCCCGCCAGCGTGACCATCAAAACCGGGGAGCGCACCTTCCTGAGCTACCTGTTCAAACCGCTGATGGCCCGTCTGGAGCTGGCGTTTAAAGAGATTTGATAAGGTCACATGCCGGTGTTGTCACCGCGGTGCGGCCTTTCTGCCCGGCGGCGCTTCGCTTGCCGGGCCTACTGTTCGTAGGCCGGGTAAGGCGTAGCCGCCACCCGGCGTTGCAATCCCTCACAGCACCTCAACCACCACAAATTCCTCAGCCACCAGCTCCATATCATCCGCATAAACCCCTTCCCGGGTGAAAAACGCCTTATGCTCCTCGCGCCAGTAGTCCAGACTCAAATCCCCTTCCCCTTCCCGACGGGCAAAGGCTTCCGTGACCTCAGAGAAGCGCATCAGGCGCAGAGAAACCATTCTGATGACGCAGACCGGCGCGTCCTGGCCGTTAAGAATAATATGGTAACTCCCGGGCAAGGAGGCGGAGTCATCGGCATTAAAGGAGGCCAGCGAGCAGCAGGAGGCGGTCTTCACCCCTTTGACGACCAGAGCCGCAAGTTCGTTGGCCATCTCAGGACTGTCCCCGAAAGCCCATGCCCGGGCACCCGGATATTTCAGTTTTAAGCTATCAACAAAATCCATCGAAAAATCCTTTCAGATCCTATTTTAATCGCTCACTGTAGCACGATTTGATCGGCCACCTTGCCGACGCGCTTTCGTCTTTCTACGCTTATCTCACGCAGGGCCATACATCGAATAAACCTGCGCTCTGTGAAAGGGAGACCTTATGCTGCGCCTTCTTCTCCTGCTGGTGGTCACGCTGGTTTGCCCGCCGCTTTTTGCCGTGCCGGTCGCCCATACCATCGACACGGACAAAACCGCGATCAAGCTGTCGTGGCGCGCCTTTGGCGGCATACCGTCGTGGGCGCATCTGAAGGGGGTAACGGGAACGGTCACGCTGAACCCGGACAATGAATTTGATGACCGCATCAACGTCACCGTTCCGGTGGCGACGCTACAGGCCTCCAATAACCTGCTCACCTGGCAGCTGAAAAGCGATATGTTTTTTGACGCCGCCCGCTACCCGACCATCACCTTTTCCAGCACCCGGGTGGTGAAGCTCGGCCCGGATCGCTACCGCGCTTTCGGTACGCTCACCGTCCGGGATCTCAGCCGTCCAGTGATCCTTGATGCCCGGCTCGATCGTCTGACGGGAGAAACGATCGCCCTGCATGCCACCACCGCCATCTCCCGGTCGGCCTATAAAATGGATCGCTTTGCGCTGGTGGTGGACGATCGGATCGCCATTGCCATTGAGATCCAGGCGAAGCCCTCCCCCGCAGGATAATATGTCCTGCAGAAAATAGTACCTGTGTCGTAGCGCTATTTACGGATCGGCCATTTATAAAGCTAAAAAATCATGCTTTTGTATTATTCTCATTCACACTATCTGAACTAATAAACCCCACAACAAAAAATACAATCCCGAAAATAATAAATATTCATATTTCATAATACGCAGTTAATAAACATCACCCGGCAGCACGTTTATCGCGATAAATTGTGACAGACCTCAATTTCCATAACCTTTACCCAGCCATAATAAACAGGCCCAGCAGGTCGCCATCCCGCATACCATAAGGCCCCGCCTCAAACCACCTCCTGCCAGGCACTTTTAATCAGACTACAAGCCCGTTATTTCTCGCTTATAATTCGTTTCACCGCTTCGTCATTTGCGCTTATAGTGCTTTCTGGCTATATCATTTTTAAGCATTAATGAGACGATCGTAATATTAATAACAGGGATGGCAAACATCACGCCTGGCATGAGCCGCTTTAAAAACATTTCAGCAGGTCACTATTTCTGACAAATAGTGCCTCTTTCGGGGCGCTTAAAATCTGCTGATAACAAATGAATTTAAACACACAGCATTTCTTTCACTCTGTTGGGAGTAATACACATGAGTAAATTCACTGTCATCTCCAGACTGACGCATAAAGAAACGGTAGCCGAAGGAAACCAGATCATACTGGGCGAAGATTCCGTCGTGAAGCTTCAGGCCGGCCGGGGTGATATCGCCAGCTATTCCCGCAGCAACAGCGATCTGCTGGTCAGGATGACCAACGGCGAAACCGTGACGCTGAAAAACTACTTCGCCAACAACCACCAGCTGGTGCTGGATGAAAACGGCGCCCTGTGGTGGATTGACGATCCGCTCGCGGTTGAGCGTTATCAGTCGATCCCCTCAACCGATGCCCTGATTGCGGGCAACGTCAGTAATTCATCCGGGGATACCCCAATCTGGCCGTGGGTGCTGGGTGGCGTGGCGGCGGCAGGCGGCATTGCCCTGGCGGCTGGCGGCGGCGGCGGCGGCGGCGGGGGTAGCGACCGTATCGATCCCGGCCCGGTACCGCTCGATACCACGCCACCAGCCGCCCCAACCAATCTGCGTTTCTCCTCAGACAGTACTCAGCTGCTCGGTAATGCCGAGGCCAACAGCACGGTTACCATCACCGATGCCAGCGGTAACGTGGTGGGCAAGGCGAAAACCAACGGCAATGGCGACTTTACCGTTGAGCTGGGCATTCCCTATACCAACGGCGAGACCCTGACGGCTGTCGCCAACGACAGCTCCGGCAACGTCAGCCCGTCGAATAGCATTACCGCCGCGGATACCACCGCGCCGGATACGCCGATGATTATTCTCGCGGACGATGCTGCCGGCAGCCTGACCGGCGCGCTCAACAGCGACCAGACCACCGACGATCCCCGCCCGGTCTTCAGCGGCAGCGGCGAGGCCGGGACCACCGTCACTCTTTACGACAACGGTAAGTCCATCGGCACCACGGTGGTGAACAGCGACGGCAGCTGGACCTTCACCCCCAGCGCCAATCTCGCTGACGGCTTCCACCAGTTCACCGCCACCTCCACCGACGCCGCGGGCAACGTCAGCCCGGACTCGGAGGAGTTTAACCTCACCATTGACACCCTCGCCCCGAATGCGCCGGTGCTGGAAGTGACGGACGACGAGGGCACCCTTCAGGGTCTGCTCACTAACGGTGGCTTTACCGATGATAACCAGCCCGAGCTTGGCGGCTCGGGCGATCCGGGCAGCACCATCGCGATCTATGACAACGGCCTGCTGGTGACGGAAGTGGTCGTCGACGACAAAGGCACCTGGAGCTACACCCCGCCAGTGGCCCTGACGGATGGGCTGCACAGCATCACCCTGACGGAGACCGATCTGGCGGGTAACCTGAGCGCCGTCTCCGCGCCGTTTGAATTTACCATCGACCGTACGCCACCGCCTGCCCCCACCGGTCTGGTGCTCAATACCGAAGGGACCCTCCTCACCGGTACGGCGGAAGCCAACTCGACCGTCACGGTCAGCAACGATCTGGGCGTCACCTTAGGCACGGCAGTCGCGGATGCCAGTGGGGCGTTTTCCGTTACCCTGAACGCGGCTCAGCTTAACGGTGAGACGCTGAGCGCGGCGGCCACCGACAGAGCGGGTAACGAGGGCCCTGCGGCCGAAGTGATTGCCCGGGACGTCACCGCACCGGCGGCACCGGCCGACCTTGTGGTGGCCGCAACGGGCGACAGCGTGAGCGGTACAGCCGAAGCCGGAGCGCAAATCACCGTTTTAGACGCTACGGGTGCGACTCTCGGCACCGGGACCGTGGGCCTCGACGGTAAGTTTACCGTCAGCATCACCCCCAACCAGCTCAACGGTGAAGTGCTGACGGTGTATGCCACTGATGCTTCGGAGAACAAAAGCGAGCCAGGCCAGGCCACCGCCACGGACTCCACGCCTCCGGACGCCCCTGCGGAACTGGCGATCGCGGCCGATGACGTGACGCTCACCGGCGCCGCGGAAGTGGGCAGCACCGTGGTCCTTATGGAAGGCACCACCAAGCTCGATCAAGTGGTGGTTGGCGAATCAGGCCGCTTCTCCTTCACGATGGCCACCGCCAGGCTGAACGGTGAGCTCATGAGCCTGACCGCCACCGATCACGCGGGCAACACCAGCGATGTCAGTTCGATAGAAGCCAGGGATGTTACTCCTCCGGCCATACCGATCATTACCGACGTGAGGGATGACGTCCCCTCCACTGTCGGCACTATCGTCAGCGGGTCGCTCACCGACGACCGCACCCCGCTTATCTCCGGCACCGGTGAGCTCGACACGACCATCTTTATCTACAGCCAGAATATCCAGATCGGGATGACGCAGGTCGATTCTACGGGCCATTGGTCGTTCCAGGTTCCGGCCAGTCTGACGGACGGACCTCACACCCTGACCGCAGACGCCGTTGACCGTCGCAACAATCACAGTGATAAGTCCGATATCTGGTCGATTAACGTCGACCCGGCTGCCCCGAACCCGCCGCCCGCAACGGTGGCAACCGCGGCATTCGCCCAGAGCGAGGAGCCGGTAGTCAGCACCCTGAGCGCCAGTACCACGGGCGAAACCTTGATCTATAACGTGCTCAGTGAAACCGGCGGAGACCACGTCAGCAACTTCTCGCTGACGGCGGGAGATAAAATCGACATCAGCGAACTGCTGGTGGGCTGGAACGGCGATCGCGCCACGCTGGGGGATTATATCCAGGTCAGCAACAGTGATGGCAACACGGTGATCGGCATCGACCGGGACGGGGCTGACACCGGTTATACGCCAGCGACCCTGGTGACGCTGGATGACGTTCAGACCACCTGGGAGGAGCTGGTAAACCAGAACCACATCATTACCGGTTAGCCAGGCACGGCCTTTGACCTTGTAGGCCCGGCAAGCGTAGCGCCGCCGGGCAATCAGACCGCACGCCTGCAACATCGCCGGGTGGCGGCTACGCCTTACCCGGCCTACAACGTCAAAATACCTGAAATAACCCCAAACTTAATGCCATTAATATTGTGACCTTCCCACCATAATATTTTTTCTACCAAATACCATTATTGCCTTAACTTAAACGATGCTCTAAATAGCAGATCATTTTAATAATGCAAACCAGTATATTAATATTAAAAAGCAGCAAGGAATATATCATATTCAATATCTCTTTTACTGTGACTTAATTATTTACACAGCGCCGCTAAAATATAAATCCGCCCGTTTTGCACATCCAGATTATTCCTAACCCATTAAATTAACGCTAAAATAAACGCCTGTGCCCCGCGCTTCGCCACCCCTGCCAGCCCGCACCCCGCCTGGACCCACGAACAACACCCGCGCAGAAATAACCTCTTCAACAACGCTAACCCTTTATTAACCGGTGCTTAATTTGCACTTTTAGTACTTTCTGGCTATATCAAATTTAGTCAATCCGAAATTGTTACCAATATTAAAGACAAGGATTTTACCGCCGAGAAATATATTCCCTATCGCCTTACCCCCCTGAATACCAAGGGCAAAATGTCGCTGCCACCATCGCTTTATCGGCAGCTATTAATAACTTTTAAATAATTACCCTGGGTCATTGTTGTAAATAAACAGTTTCCCTACGGGTGGCGCTCAATCCGCTCAATAGAAATGGCCTGAATCGCTCGCCATTTCATTGCACTCTGCCGGGAGTAATACACATGAGTAAAATCACTGTCATCTCCAAACTGACGCACAAGGAAACGGTAACAGACGGGTCTCAGGTTACGCTGAATGACTCCTCCATCGTTAAGATCAACGCCGAACGCGCCGACATTCTCGACTATGAACGCAGCGGTAACGACCTGATCGTTAAGCTGGCCGACGGCGAAACCCTGACACTCAAAAATTTCTTCGTCAGCGGTGAGCAGGGTATCAGCCAGCTGGTGCTGCAGGAGGATAACGGCGCCTTGTGGTGGATTGCCGATCCCATCGCGGCAGAGAGCTACCAGTCAATCGCCTCTCTTGATGTCCTGCTGGCAGGCACCACTACCGCGTCGGCAGGTGAGGCGGCGATCTGGCCCTGGGCCCTGGGTGGCGTGGCGGTGGCAGGCGGCATTGCGCTGGCCGCAGGTGGCGGCGGTGGCGGTGGCGGCGGCGGGAGCGACGGGGACAGCAGCAATGGCGGTGGTGGTGACGGCGGCAGTGACGGCGGCAGTGACGGCGGCAATGGTACTAACCCGCCGCTGCCGGGCACCGACCCGAACGACACCACTCCTCCGGGCGCGCCCGGCAACCTCAAATTCTCAGCAGATGGCACGCAACTTAGCGGGAGCGCCGAAGCCAACAGCAGCATCACCATCACCGATGCCAACGGCAACGTGGTCGGCAGAGGCCAGACCAACAGCAACGGTGAGTTCACCGTCGATTTGGACAAGCCGTACACTAACGGTGAAACCCTGACCGCGACACCCACCGACGGTGCCGGCAACGTCGGTCCAGGCACCCCGGTGACCGCCGCCGATACCACCCCGCCGGAGGCCCCGGTCATCAACACCGTTGCCGACGATGTGGGCAGCGTAACCGGGTCGCTCACCAGCGGCCAGACGACCGATGACGCCCGCCCGACCTTTAGCGGCAGCGGCGAGGCAGGCAGCACCATCACGATTTACGACAACGGCACCGCCATCGGCACCGCGCGGGTCAACGGCGACGGCAGCTGGAGCTTCACCCCGGCCACCGCGCTGGGCGAAGGGGCGCACCAAATCACCACCCGGGCCACCGACGGCACGGGCAACACCGGACCGGCATCCCCGGCATTCAGCATCACCGTCGATACCATTGCTCCGAACGCCCCTTCCGGCGTGACGGTCAGTGACACCACCGGCACGCAACAGGGCGTGGTGACCGCCGGGCAAAGCACCGATGACAACCGCCCTGCCCTCAGCGGCACGGGCGAAGTGGGCAGCACCATCACGATTTATGACAACGGCCAGCCCGTGGGCCAGGCAACCGTCGGCACCGACGGCAAATGGTCCTTTACGCCAGAGACGCCGCTTGCCGATGGCGCACACGCCATCACCCTGACGGAGACCGATCTGGCGGGCAACACCAGCGCGCCTTCCGCCTCATTTGACTTTACCATTGACCGCACGCCGCCGGACCAGCCGACCATCACTCAAATCCCTAACGGCAACCAGGTCATCGGCACCGCCGAGCCAGGCAGCACCATCACCATCTTCAACTCGCTCGGCACGGTGATTGGCAGCGGCACGGCCGACGCTCGCGGCCAGTTCAGCGTTGACCTCAAGGAAGCGCAAGCCGTGGGAGATACCTTCACCGTGGTCGCCTCTGATGCCGCCGGGAACCCGAGCCAGCCAGCGACCGCCGTGGTGAGTGATATCACCCCGCCTGATGCGCCAACCGATCTTCAGATCTCTGCGGACGGCGCCACCGTCACCGGGAAGGCGGAAGCGGGCAGCACCGTTACCGTTCGCGATGGCGACGACGTGATCGGCGGAGGCGTCGCCGGCCCTGACGGCAGCTTCGAAATTATCCTCACCACCCCGCGCCGGAACGGGGAGGACCTGGCGGTTACCGCCACCGACCCAGCGGGCAATACCGGGCCGGAAGCCAGCGTTACCGCCCCGGACGTGACTCCGCCGCAGGCCCCGGTCATCACCAGCATGGTGGATGACGTGGAGGCTGGCACCGGCGCGATCCTTGACGGGCAGGTTACCAATGACACCCGGCCGCTAATCACCGGTACCGGCGAGCCGGGTGCGACCATTAATATCTACAACGGCGAGATCCTGGTGGGTTCCGCCGAAGTGGGTGCCGACGGCAACTGGTCCACCGAGCTGGCGCTGAGCGGCGACGGCGGCTATGTCCTGACGGCACAAGCCGTGGACGGCAAAGGCAACCTCAGCGAATCTTCCAACAGCTGGAGCTTCATTCTTGATGCCACCCCACCGGCCACCCCGGCGATCGTCCAGGCGATCAACGATCTGCCTGAGACCGCGGTAGTCATCGCTGACAACAGCACCACCAATGACAACCGCCCGACCCTGTACGGCACGGGTGAAGCAGGTTCGACCATCAGCATTCTGGTGGATGGCGTGGAGGTCGGCACCGCGCAGGTCGGCATCGGCGGGGAGTGGATCTTCACGCCTGACGCCGCCCTCGAGGATGGTTTGCATGAGATCACCACGGTGGCGAAGGATGCAGCCGGGAACAGCAGCCCCGCCTCCGGAACCTTTACCCTGACCATTGATACCGTGGCACCGGATGTCCCGGTGATTACCAAGGTCGTGGACAACACCGGCAGCATCACAGGTGACGTGACCAGCAATGTGCCAACCGATGAAACCCGGCCGGTGATCGAGGGGACGGGTCCGGCGAACTCGCAGATCAGCATCTACGAAGGCACCACCCTGCTCGGCACCACCACCAGCAATGGGGATGGCGTCTGGAGCCTTCAGCTCGGCACCCCGCTCGGTAACGGCACCCATGTCCTGACCGCCTCCGTCAGCGATGCGGTGGGCAACATCGCCACCTCTGACAGCTTTAATCTGGTGGTCGATACCCTGGCCCCGGGCACGCCGGGCATCCCGGCGATCACCGTCAATCCTGAGGGCGGCACGGAAGAGACCCTCACCTCCGGGGGCAGCACCCGCGACACTACCCCAACCCTGAGCGGCACCGGTACGGAAGGCGATATCGTCACCATCTACGACGGCACCACCAAAATCGGGGAAACCACTATTCCGCCGGGCGGCAACTGGACCTGGACCCCGCCAGCAGGTCTGCCAAATGGCACCTACGATCTCAGCCTGACCGTGACCAACAAAGACGGCGCGGGCAACGAAAGCGCCCCGTCGCAACCGGTGTCCATCACCATTGATACCGAAGCGCCGGATCAACCTGATGTGCCGGTGGTCACCGATAACGTCAGCGAAATCACCGGCCCGGTGGGCAACAACGGTGCCACCAACGACACCCGTCCGGTGCTGAGCGGCACCGGCACGCCGGATGACGTGATCGGCATCTACGACCAGACCGCGACCGGCAACGTACTGGTGGGCGAAGTGGTGGTCGACATCAACGGCAACTGGACCTGGCGCGCCGATGAGCCGCTGGCCCAGGGGACGCACGGCTTTACCGTTGTCGCCACCGACCCGGCGGGCAACGCCTCGGTGGTCTCGGACACCATCACCGTGACCGTTGATAGCCAGGCGCCGGAGATCCCGACGATCGCCAGCGTGAATGACACCCTTGCCGCGGGCAGCAGCACCAACGACACCACCCCAACCGTCACCGGGACCGGCGAAAACGGCACTACGGTGATCCTCTACAGCAACGGCGTCGAGGTGGGACGCGGCCTGGTCACCAACGGCAGCTGGTCCATCACCACGCCAGCGCTGAATGACGGCCCGACCACCCTGACGGTGGCGGCGCTGGATGCCGCCGGGAACGTCAGCGGCACCGGAAGCGACTTTGCCCTCACCATCGATACCGTGCCGCCGGGCAACCCGCAGCTGCTGGATATCTCTGACAGCACCCTCACCAACGGCACGCTGTACGCCAACAGCAGTACCCCGACCCTGAGCGGCACCGGGGAGCCGCTGAGCACCATCACCGTCTCGGTTGACGGCACTTCGCTCGGCTAGGTGCAGGTCGACGAGCAAGGGCAGTGGACCTTCCCGCTGCCGGCCGGCACTGAACTGCCGGATGACACCCACACCATCACCCTGGTGGCGAGCGACGCGGCGGGTAATACCAGCGAAAGCAGCCCGGTTAGCGTGGTGATCGACACTGACGCACCGGATGCGCCACTGGTCACCGGGGTCGTCTCCGGCGGCACGCCGCTGAACGGCACCGCCGAACCGGGCTCCACCATTACGGTCCGTGGCCCGGGTGACGTGGTGCTGGGGACCGGCGTGACCAACGCCCAGGGGCAGTTCTCCATCGCCCTGACCCCGCCGCAAAGCGATGCGGTCACCCTCACACTGACCGCCACCGACGTGGCGGGCAACGCCAGCGACCCGGCGACGACGTACGAGGTTCCGCAGACGCCTGCGCTGCCAGCCGTGCCGACAATCGACGCCATCCTTGATGACAACGGCACCGACGGCAACGTCAACGTCAAAGGCGGCAGCTCTAACGACACCACCCCGACCCTCACCGGTACGGCAATCCCGGGCAGTCTGGTCACGATTTACCTGGACGGCAGCACCACGGCGCTGGGCAACGTCACCGCCGACGCCACGACCGGTGCCTGGTCGTACCCGGTAGCCGCCCTGGCTGAAGGCAGCCACAGCTTCAGCGTGACCACCACCTTCCAGGACCAGACCAGCGGCCAGTCACCGGCGGCGACGGTCAATATCGATCTCACCCCGCCGCAGGCTCCGGCCTTTGGTGCCGTGGTGGACGACGTGGGCCCGCTGTCCGGTACGGTGGTCAGCGGCAGCCCGACCAACGATGACCAGCCAACCTTCAGCGGCACGGCCACGCCGGGAGATGTGATCCGCCTTTACGCGGACGATACCCTGATCGGCACCGCCACGGTGGGCAACACCGGGGCCTGGAGCATTACCCTGACCGAACCGCTGGATGATGGCACCTACGCCCTGACCCTCAGCGCCACCGATCCGGCTGGGAACGAAAGCCCGCGTTCGGCGCCGTTCTCTCTGGTGGTGGATACCACCGCGGGCGAAGCGGTCATCACCGGGGCCAACGATGATGCGGGCCCGGTCACCGGCAACGTCGCCAACGGCGGCAGCACCAACGACAACACCCCGACCCTGTCGGGCACCGCAGAAGCCAACAGCAGCGTCGCTATCTACGACGGCATTAAGCTGATTGGCACCGTCACCGCCAGCGACACGGGTGCATGGAGCTTCACCCCGACCACCGTGCTGGCGGAAGGTCAGCACGTCTTTACCGCCGTCGCCACCGATAGCGCGGGCAACGTCAGCCCGATCTCCGGGGCGTATATCCTGACCGTCGACATGACCCCACCGGCCATCCCGGTGATCAGCAGCATCAACGACGACGTGGCGGGCAATACCGGCCCGCTGACTAACGGGCAAGTGACTAACGATGTGCGTCCGGAACTGACCGGTACCGGCGTGGCGGGTAGCACTGTCCACATCCTGGATAACGGTATCGAGATCGGCACCGCGCTGGTCAGCGCCAGCGGCAGCTGGAGCTTTACCCCGACCAGCGATCTGGCTCAGGGGCCGCACGATCTGCGCGTCAGCGCCACCGATGCCGCGGGCAACGTCTCCGGCACCTCGCCAGCGTTCTCGCTGAATATCGACACCACCGCCCCGCAGGCACCGATCCTGCTTACTGCTGTGGATGATGTCGGCACCGCGACTACCACCCTGAACAGCGGCGATACCACCAACGACGCGCAGCCAACCCTGACCGGCAGCGGCGAAGTTGGGGCCACCATCCACATCATTGTCGACGAGCTGGAGATCGGCACCGCGGTGGTTAACGCCTCGGGCAGCTGGACCTTCACCCCGGAAACGGCGCTGGATGAAGGCACACGCAGCATCCGCTTTACCGCCACCGACACCGCCGGGAACACCGGGCCTGCCAGCGATCCGTTTATCCTGACGGTGGATACCCTGGCCCCGGCGGCACCAACGCTGACCGCCATCAGTGATAACGTGGGCCCCCTTCAGGATCCGATCACCACCTCCGGCCAGGCTACCGATGACGCTACGCCAACGCTGACCGGCCAGGCCGAAGCCAACGCCACGGTGGCGATTTACGACAACGGAGCCCTCGTCGGCACCGTACAGGCCACCGAAACCGGCAGCTGGAGCTGGACGCCGGACAACGCCCTGACCGGCGGCAGCCACACCTTCACCACCACCGCCCGTGATGCGGCGGGCAACCTCAGCGAAACCTCGCCGGGCTTCACCCTGATCGTCGATACCCTGAAACCAATCCCGCCAACGATCGCCCTGGCGATTGACGACGTCGGCCCGGTGACCGGCCCGCTCACCAGCGGCCGCACCACCAACGACCCGCAGCCGGTGCTCACTGGCACCAGCGAACCGAACGCCCTTGTGCGGATTTTTGAAGGTGAGACCCTGCTTGGCGAAGGCCAGGCAGACAGCAACGGTAACTGGTCGATCGAGCTGGACACGCAGCTCAGCGATGCCCTGCACAGCTTCACGGCCGTGGCGATCGATGCCGCAGGCAACGCCAGCGATCCGTCCGCCACCTTCACCCTGACGGTGGATACGCTGGTACCTGTCGCCCCGGTGCTGGTCTCGGTTCTTGACGATGTCGGCACCGAAGTGGCCCTCACCAGCGGCCAGCTGACCAACGACGCCAGGCCGACCCTCAGCGGCACGGCGGAAGCGGGCACCACGGTGAACGTGTACGACGGCACTACCCTGCTGGGCAGCGCCACCGTCGGGGCGAACAACGCCTGGACCTTTACCCCGCAGAGCCCGCTGGCCGACGGGGAACATACCCTGACGGTGACCACTACCGACGCGGCGGGCAACGTCAGCCCGGCAACCAGCGGTTTCGTGATCAACGTCGATGCCACCGCCCCGGTCGCGCCAGCCATCACCTCGGTGGTGGATGACACCGGTTCGGCGCAGGGGCCAGTGCTCAACGGCAACCCGACCAACGACACCCGTCCAACCCTCAACGGCACCGCCGAAGCAGGCGCAACTGTTCGCATCTACGACGGCGAGACCCTGGTGGGCGAGACAACCGCTAACGCCGAGGGCCAGTGGACGCTGGATCAAACCAGCATCGCCCTCGAAGACGGGGAGCATAACTTCACCGCTACCGCCACCGATGCGGCGGGCAACCTCAGCGCGGCGTCGCCGGTGACCTCGATTACCGTCGACACCATCGCTCCGGGGGCTCCGGACAGCTTCACTATCCTCAATAACGGCAACACCCTCACCGGCCGCGGGGAAGCGGGCAGCACCATCACCGTGCGCGATGGCAACACGGTGATCGGCACCGGGGTCGTCAATGACGCCGGCAGCTTCTCCATTACCCTCACCACGCCGAAAGCGAACGGGGAACTGCTGACGGCCACCGCTACCGACAGCGCCGGGAATAGTGGCGCAGAAGGCCAGTTCGTGGCGCCTGACACCACGCCTCCGGCCGTTCCGATCATTACCGACGTGGTGGATAACGTGACCGCCGTCACCGGCACCATCACCGACGGACAGACCACCAACGATGCGACCCCGCTGATCCGCGGCACCGGCCCTGCCAATGCCACTATCCAGCTTTACAGCGGCTCGGATCTGGTCGGCACTACGCAGGTCAGCGCGGAAGGCACCTGGGAGATCCAGCTCACCACCGCCCTGCCTGACGGCGGCCACGTCCTGACGGCACAATCCGTGGACACCGCGGGCAATAGCAGCGCCGCGTCCAACAGCTGGAGCATCGTGGTCGATGCCACCGCCCCGGACGCCCCGACGATCGTCAACGCGATCAACGATCTCTCCGGCAGCCCGGTAGCCATCGCTAACAACACCGCCACCAACGACAGCCGTCCGACCCTGAACGGCACCGGGGAAGCGGGCGCCACCCTCAGCATTCGGGTGGATGGCGTGGAAGTGGGCACCGCCGTGGTGGGCGCGGGTGGCGCGTGGACCTTCACGCCAGAGACCGCCCTCGCCGAAGGGCTACGCGCTATCACCGTGGTGGCAACGGATGCCGCCGGTAATACCGGCCTGCCGTCTGCGGCCTTTAACGTCACCATTGATACCGTACCGCCGGCCGCCCCGGTCATCACCCTGGCCGTGGACAACACCGGCACCGTCACAGGCGACGTGGTCAGCAACCAGCCGACAGACGAAACCCTGCCGCTGATCCAGGGGACAGGCCCGGCCAACGCGCAGATTAGCCTCTATGAAGGCACCACCCTGCTCGGCACCGCCACCACCAGCCCGACGGGGGCATGGAGCGTGCAGCTGACGACTCCGCTGGGTAACGGCACGCACGCCCTGACCGCGACGGTCAGCGATGCGGCAGGCAACACCGCTACCTCCGGCACCTTTAACCTGGTGGTGGATAACGTTCCTCCTGCCACACCGGGTATCCCGGACATCACCGTCAACCCTGACGGCGACGAAGAGACAGCCCTCACCGGCGGGGACAGCACCCGCGATACCACCCCAACCCTGAGCGGCACCGGGAATGAAGGGGATATCGTTACCATCTACGACGGCACCACCCAAATCGGCGAAACCACCGTTCAGCCTGGCGGGACCTGGACCTGGACGCCGCCAGCGGATCTGCCGAATGGGACCTATAACCTCGTCCTGATCGTGACCAGCAGCGACGGCGCGGGCAACGAGAGCGCCCCGTCGAATCCGATAACCATCATCATCGATACCGAGGCCCCGGACGCGCCGGGGCTGCCGGTGGTGACCGATAACGTCAGCGACATTACCGGCCCGGTGGGCAACAACGGTGCCACCAACGACACCCGTCCGGTACTGACGGGCACAGGCACGCCGGATGACACCATCAGCATCTACGACCAGACCATCACCGGCAACGTGCTGGTGGGCGAAGCGGTAGTGGACATCAACGGCAACTGGACGTGGCGTTCAGAGACGCCGCTGGCGGAGGGGTCGCACAGCTTTACCCTCACCGCCACCGACCGGGCCGGCAACGTCTCGGACGTGTCGGACGCCATGACCGTGACCGTCGACAGCCTCGTGCCGGCGATCCCGGTTATCAGTAGCGTGACTGACAACGTCGGGCCGGTCACCGGCAACATCGCGGCGGGCGGCAGCACCAACGATACCACCCCGACCGTCACCGGCACCGGGGAGAACGGCACCACCGTGATCCTCTACAGCAATGGCATCGAAGTGGGCCGCGGCCTCGTCAGCAACGGCAGCTGGACCATCACCACGCCGGTACTGAGGGATGGCGCGACCACCCTGACCGTGGCGGCGATGGATGCCGCCGGGAACGTCAGCGAGGCGGGCAGTAACTTTGCCTTCACCATCGATACCGTGCCGCCAGCGATCCCGCAGCTGCTGGATATCTCCAACAGTACCCTGGCCGGGGGCCAGCTCTACGCCAACAGCAGCACCCCGACCCTCAGCGGCTCCGGCGAGCCGCTGAGCACCATCACCGTCCTGGTCGACGGCCAGTCTCTGGGTCAGGTACAGACCAACGCCCAGGGACAGTGGACGCTGCCGATCCCGGGCAGTACGCCGCTGTCCGATAGCCCGCACACCGTCACCCTGGTGGCGAACGATGCCGCGGGCAATACCAGCCAAAGCGCGCCGGTGAACCTGATCGTTGATACCCAGGCGCCGGGTACGCCAGCGGTGACCGACATCGTCTCCGGCGGTACGCCGCTGATTGGCACCGCAGAAGCGGGCTCCATCATCACAGTACGTGGCCCGGACAACGTGGTGCTCGGCACCGGCGTCACCAACGCCCAGGGGCAGTTCTCCGTGGCCCTGACCCCGCCGCAAAGCAGCGAGGTGACCCTCAGCCTGACCGCCAGCGACGTGGCGGGCAACACCAGCCTCCCGGGCACCTTTGAGGTTCCGGCGACGCCTGCGCTGCCGGACGTGCCGGTTATCGTTGCCATCCTTGATGACAACGGCACCGGCGGCAGCGTCAACGTCAAAGGCGGCAGCTCCAACGATGCCACCCCAACCCTGACCGGTACGGCGATCCCGGGCAGCATGGTCACGATTTATCTGGACGGCAGCACCACGGCGCTGGGCAACGTCACCGCCGATGCCACCACCGGCGCCTGGTCGTTCCCGGTCTCCGCCCTCGGGGAAGGCAGCCACAGCTTCAGCGTGACCGCCACCGTCGACGGCCAGACCAGCGGCCAGTCGCCAGAGGCGACGGTAAATATCGATCTCACGCCACCGGCTGCGCCTGTATTTGGCACCCTGGTGGATGACGTGGGTACCGTCACCGGGGCCGTGGTCAGCGGCAGACCAACCAATGACAGCCAGCCGGTCCTGAACGGCACGGCAACGCCGGGGGATGTGATTAATGTGTATTCCGGCGATACCCTGCTGGGGAACGTCACGGTAAGCGCCACCGGGGCCTGGAGCTTTACCCTGCCTCAGGCGCTGGATGACGGCACTTACACCCTGACCCTCAGCGCCACCGATCCGGCCGGCAACGAAAGCCTGCGCTCGGATCCGTTCTCGCTGGTGGTGGATACCGTGGCCGCTGCGCCGGTTATCACCGGGGCCAACGATGACGTCGACCCGGTCACCGGCAACGTGGTCAGCGGCGGCGTCACCAACGACAACACCCCGACCCTGACGGGCAGCGCGGAAGCAGGCAGCAGCGTCGCCATCTATGAAGGCAGCAGACTGCTCGGCACCGTGCTGGCCAACGCCAGCGGGATCTGGAGCTTCACCCCAACGGTGGTACTGGCAGAGGGCGAACACAGCTTTACCGCCATCGCCACCGACACCGCAGGCAACCTCAGCCAGACCTCCGGGGCGTACACCCTGACCGTCGACATGACCCCACCGGCCACCCCGGTGCTGGTCAGCGTTAATGACGACGTGGCGGGCAATACCGGCCCGCTGACCAGCGGCCAGCTCACCAACGATGCCCGTCCGGCACTGACCGGCACCGGCGTGGCGGGCAGCACCGTGCATATCCTGGATAACGGCCAGGAGATCGGCACCGCGCGGGTGGACGACAGCGGTAACTGGCGCTTTACCCCGACCGGCGATCTGGCCCAGGGGCCGCACGAACTGCGCGTCAGCGCCACCGATGCCGCAGGTAACGTCTCGGGCACCTCCCCGGCCTTCTCGCTGAATGTTGATACCGTCGCCCCGCTGGCTCCGGTACTGACAGGCGTGGTGGATGATGTCGGGACCCTCACCGGTGCGGTGAACAACGGTGGCGTCACCGACGACAACCGTCCAACCTTTAACGGCACCGGCGAAGCAGGCTCCACGGTTCGCATCCTCGTTGACGGACAGGAGATCGGCACCGCCGTGGTCAACGCCACGGGCAGCTGGACCTTCACGCCGGAAACCGCCCTTGAGGACGGGCTGCGCAGCGTGACCCTGACCGCCACCGATCTCGCCGGAAATACCGGCCCTGTCAGCGGGGCCTTTACCCTGACGGTGGATACCCAGGCACCAGCCGTACCGACCATCCTCGCGGCCGCCGACAACGTGGGCCCGATCCAGACCCCGCTCACCGTCTCCGGCCAGGTCACCGACGACACCACCCCAACCCTGTCGGGCAGCGCTGCCGCCAACGCCACGGTCACCGTCTATGACAATGGCGTCTTCCTCGGCAGCGTGCAGGCCAGCGCCGCTGGCGAGTGGAGCTTCACGCCGGAAAACGCGCTGAGCAACGGCAGCCACATCTTCACCGCCAGCGCCAGCGATGCGGCAGGCAACCTCAGCGAGGTCTCGGCGGGCTTCACGGTGATTGTCGATAGCCTCAAACCGCTCGCCCCGGTCATCACCCTGGCCCAGGACGACGCTGGCACCCTCACCGGCGCCCTGACCAGCGGTCAGCGCACCGATGACACCCTGCCGGTGCTCACCGGCACCAGCGAACCGAATGCCCGGGTGCAGATCTTTGAAGGCGAGACGCTGCTGGGCACCGCCACCGCCGACAGCAGCGGCAACTGGTCGATTCCGCTGACCACGCCGCTCACCAACGCCACCCACAACTTCACCGCGGTGGCGACGGATGCGGCAGGCAACATCAGCGATCCGTCCGCCACCTTCACCCTGACGGTGGATACCCTGCCGCCAGCGGTACCGGTGCTGGTCTCGGTGGTGGATGATGTCGGCACAGTGGTGTCGCTCACCAGCGGCCAGCTGACCAACGACGCCAGACCGACCCTCAACGGCACGGCGGAAGCGGGCTCGACGGTGAACATCTATGACGGCAATCTGCTGCTGGGCAGCGTGGTAGCCGACGCCAACAGCGCCTGGAGCTTTACCCCAACCACGCCGTTGGCCGACGGCCAGCACGCCCTGACGGTGACCGCCACCGACGCGGTGGGCAACGTCAGTCTGTCGACCGCGGCCTTTAACCTTAACCTCGATGCCACCGCTCCGGGCGCGCCGGTCATCACCTCGGTGGTGGATGACGTCGGCACGATCCAGGGCCCGGTGATCGGCGGCAATCCGACCAACGACAACCGTCTGACCCTCAACGGCACCGCCGAAGCCAACGCCGTGGTGCGCATCTACGACGGCACCACCCTCGTGGGCCAGGTGACGGCCAACGCCCAGGGTCAGTGGACCCTGCCGCAGACCACCACCGTTCTTACCGACGGGGTGCATAACTTCACCGCTACCGCCACCGATGCGGCGGGCAACCTCAGCGCGGCCTCACCGATCGCGTCGGTCACCGTGGATACCGTCGCCCCGGGGGCGCCTGGCGCCTTCACCGTGCTCGAGAGCGGCGGCCGGGTTAACGGTACCGCCGAGGCGGGCAGCACCGTGACCATTCTCGGCACCGACAACGTGACGGTGCTGGGTACCGGCATCGCCGACGCCAGCGGGAGGTTCAGCATTGCGCTCTCCACGCCGCAGGTTAACGCCGAGCTGCTGCACGTCTTTGCCACCGACCGGGCCGGAAACGCAGGTCTGTCGGTGGATCTGAGAATGCCGTACTCGCTGGTGCCGAACCCACCGGTCATCACCAGCGTCAACGACAACGCGGGCAGCATCATCGGCAACCTGCTGAACGGGCAAGTCACGGACGACACCACTCCAACCCTGACCGGGACCGCGCAGCCGCTCTCCACCATCACCCTGTATGACAACAACGTGCTGTTAGCCACGGTGACCACCAACAGCGCGGGGATCTGGACGTATACCCCAACCGTGCCGCTGGGTAATGGCAATCACGCCTTTACCGCCACCGCGGGCAACGCGGTCGGCACCAGCCCGGCCACGCCGCTGAGCTCGATTGTGGTGGATACCGTCGCCCCGGGCACGCCGCAGGGGACCTTTAACGCCGACGGCAGCGTGCTGAGCGGGACCGCAGAAGCGGGCAGCACCATCACCCTGCTCCTGAGCGATAACAGCGTGGTGACCACCACCGCCAACGCCCAGGGCAACTGGAGCTACACCTTCCTCGACAAGCAGTCCGAAGGGGAGCGGATCACCCTCTCTGCCACCGATGCGGCGGGTAACACCTCCGCCACCGGGACGGTGATTGCGCCAAACCTGCCGCTGTCGGCCAGCGACAACGTGGTGGGGCTGGATCTGACCACTAACGCCACCGTCAGCACCGCCCAGTACAGCGACTATGGCGTCCAGCTGGTAGGCGGCGTCGGCAACGTGCTGTCGCTGCTGGGGGATAACTCCGCCCAGGTGACCTTCACCGTACCTACCGGCGGCAGCGCGGATATGGAGATCAACGCCAGCGCCACCGGTATTGTGCTCTCCCTGCTCAACACCCTGGAGATCGTTGTTCAACGCTGGAACGGCACCACCTGGACCACTGAGGTAGATACCGGCCTGCCGCAGTTCGCTAACCTGCTGACCCTCGGCGCCAGCGGCGTGACCCTGAACCTGACCGGCCTGCCGGGCGGGCAGTATCGCGTCCTGAGCTACAACACCAACCTGCTGGCGACCGGGTCGTACACCAGCCTTGATGTGGACGTCACGCAAACCACCGCGGGCACCCTGACCGGTACCCTGGTGCAAAACGGCAACGTCATCACCGATACCGATCCGGTAAGCGGCAGCGACAGCGCCCCGAACGGCACGGTAGTCACCAGCGTCACCAACGCTAACGGCGTCACCACCAACGTGGCGGCGGGCGCGGCGGGCACCACCATCAACGGGCTGTACGGCACCCTGACCCTGCACGCTGACGGGAGCTATACCTACACCCTGACCGACACCCGCGCCACGGTGCTGGGCCGGACCGATACCTTCACCTACAACATCGCCGGGAAAGGGGCCACGGACGACGCCCGACTGATCATCACCCTCGGTGAAAACACGGTGCGAAACAGCGTCACGGCGGTGGACGACACCGCCTCGCTGACCTTCAACACGCAGGTACAGGCCATCGACTACGGTCCATCGAGCCAGAGCGGCTTTACCGTGGTGGGCGTCAACCTGGGTAACGTGCTGAACCTCAACCTGCTGGACGATCGCAGCGAAACCATGAAGTACAGCGTGGAGGAGGGCACCACCCGCACCATGACCATCCAGGGAAGCGTTGGTGGGGTAGCGCTGGCCTCGGTGTTTGACCTGTATATCTACAAGTTCAACCCGGCGACCCAGAGCTACGAACGGATGCGCACCGAGGCGGGCTGGCTGCGGGCGCCGCTGCTGGGCGGCACCTCGGCACCGCTGACGCTGACCCTGCCGGCGGGTGAATACCTGTTCCTGATGAACACCGCGGCGGGGATCACGGTGCTGACCGGCTACAGTATCAACATCCTGGAAGATCATGTTTATGCCGTTTCCAGCATCGCCGCCGCCACGACCGGCGACGTGTTGCAGAGTGACGTGGTGCCGGCCGGCACGCTCGTCACCCAGGTGAACGGTATTAACGTGAACGCCACCGGCACCACGCGTATCGAAGGGCAGTACGGCGACCTGGAGATCGACGCACAGGGGAAATACACCTATACCCTGCGCAACGGGGTGGGCGCAGACCTGATCAGCACGCCGGACACCTTCGTCTATACCGTGACGGCACCGAATGGCGATAAGGACACGGCCTCGCTGAACATCACCCCAACGCCGGTGGCGCTGGATGCGGTCAGTGACGTCAGCGATGCGCTGGTCTTCGAAACCACCTCGCAGGTTGCAGCCTATCGTGATGATACGGTGGGTAACGCAACCTGGAACGCCGCCCTGCTGGCCTCTACTTCAGGCCGGGGCAGCGGCACGTTTGAGGTGGCGGCCAACACCGCCCTGCACGACGTCGTGCTCCACTTCAACGTCGCCTCGCTGCTGTCGCTGGGCGGCCTGAGCGTGAACTGGACCATTACCGGGGCAGGGGTGACCAGAACCGGTTCCTTCAACGGCGGCCTGCTGCTGGGGGGCACAGCCACCATTAACCTGCCGGATCTGGATCTGAATGCCGGGACCTACACCCTGAACTTTACCGGGTCTATGGGCCCGCTGGGGTTAGGCGCGATCTCCATCACGCCATACGTCACCGGTACCACCGTGTTCCTGAACAGTGAGCTGACCACCGCGGGCCACACCGTCACCGGCAATATCTTTGACGGCTCGGATTCGGGCGGCGTGCTGGATCAGCTCCATTCGGTGGACAGCCGTCTGAGCATCACCAGCTATACCGGCACCGTCACCACCCTGGATCCGTACACCACCGCCACGGCCACCGCCAACATTCAGGGGCATTACGGCGTGCTGAACATCGGGGTGGATGGGCATTACACCTACACCCTGAACAGCGGCGTCTCGCTGGCCTCGATGACCACGAAGGAGACCTTTAACTACAAACTGACCGGCGATAACGGCACCACCGATACCGCGACTCTGACCATCGACATGGCACCGAAGTTTGTCAGCTCCGAGCATAGCGATACCTTCACCGGTAGCGCCTATGGCGACACGCTGATTTACGAGGTGCTGAACAACACGGCGGGCAACGGTACGGCGGGCAACGGCAGCAACGACCACTGGACCAACTTCTCCCTGGCGCAGGGAGACAAGATCGACATCAGCGATCTGCTGGTGGGCTGGAACGGCAGCAGCGCAACGCTGGGTAACTATCTGCATGTCACTAACAGCAATGGCAATACCGTGATCTCCGTCGACCGAGACGGAGCGGCAAATATTTACACCAATACTACACTGGTAACATTGGATAACGTTCAGACAACCTACGAGGAGCTGGTTAACCAACAACACATCATCACCGGATAGCGCTAATAACAAGACCCGGGCGCACGTCGCCCGGGCTTAACATTATAAAGTTGTTCAGTTTTTTAGGGATAATGCCATGAACAAAGTACCTTGCTGGTGGCTGGGGTGCTGCCTGTTGTCCGGGCACGCCCTGGCGGCCGACTCGCCTGCGGTCATTAATTTTGGGCAATTAAGCGAAAACCAAGAGCTGCCCTCTCTGAATGGACGGGTCGCCCTGCCGACAAGCCAGGCCGCGCCCGGCACCTTAACCCTGGGCGATGCGGTGACACGCGCCGTTAACTGGCACCCCACCATTCGCGAAGCGGTGGGCAAACTCTACGAACAGATCCAGCAGGTCGACGTCGCCAAATCGAAGTACTACCCGCAGATCAGCGCCGGCATCAACAACGGCTACAGCAATAACTCCAGCGACACCGGTTTTACCCCCTCCGTGGTGCTCTCCCTCTCCCAGATGCTCTATGACTTCGGCAAGGTCGCCAGCCAGGTGCGGGCCGAAGACGCGGGCGTGGTACAGCAGCAGGCCAACGTGCTGCTGAGCATTGATACCATCGCCCGGGATACCGCCACCGCGCTGGTGCAGGTGCAGATGTGGCAGCAGATGGTGGAGACCGCCGAAGAGCAGCTTGAGGCGCTGAGCAGCATCGGCACGCTGACGCGCCAGCGCAATGACGAAGGGGCCACCTCGCTCTCCGACGTGGTGCAGACCGACGCCCGTATCGAAGGGGCGCGCTCGCAGCTGATGCAGTATCAGGCGAATCTCGACAGCGCCCGCGCCACGCTGATGAGCAACCTCGGCTGGAGCAACCTCAACGCGGTCAGCAACGCCTTCCCGGCTAAACTGGCCCAAAGCTGCGACATCAAGGAGCCGGATGACCGGCTGGTGCCCGCGGTGCTTTCTTCCTGGGCACAGGCCAACGTGGCCCAGGCGAATCTCGACTACGCCAACGCCCAGATGACCCCCACCGTCTCGCTGGAGCCGGAGGTTCGCCACTACATAAACAATCGCTACCCCGGTCACGACACCCTGGATAAAACCCAGTACAACGTGTCGGTCAACGTCGAGATGCCCATCTACCAGGGCGGCGGCCTGAGCGCCCGGCGCAACGCCGCCAGCCACGCGGTGGAGGCGGCCCAGTCCAACGTGCAGCGCACCCGGCTGGATGTGCGGCAGAAACTGCTGGAGTCCAAAAGCCAGGTGATGAGCCTGATGAGCACCCTGCAAATTCAGTCCCGCCAGGAGACCCTCAGCCAGCGCACCCGCGAACTCTATCAGCAGCAGTATCTGGATCTCGGCTCCCGCCCGCTGCTGGACGTGCTGAACGCCGAGCAGGAGGTCTTCCAGACTCGCTTTACCCAGTGGCAAACCGCCGGACAGCTGCATCAGCTGCAGATCAACTGCCTGTATAACACCGGGCGGATGCGCAACGCCTTCGACCTTGAAAACCACACCATTCAGTCAGTGGAGATCCAGCCATGACGCGAGACGATATCCTTCACGAGGAGCCACTGACGCAGGAGGCGCTGGAGCACTGGGCGCAGGCGTTTGGCTATGTCGCCACCCGCTACCGGGTGGCCTGCTCCCCGGGCGCGCTGGTGGCCGGTGCCCCCTGGCTGCAGGGGAAAAGCAAAACCCCGGCCCTCACCGGGCTGGCCCGCGAGGCAGGGCTCTCCTTTCGGCTGCTGAGCAACGGCGAAGAGTCCATCAACAGCTGGCGTCTGCCGGTGGTGGTGGAGCTGAACGACGGCAAGATCGGGGTGATTGAACATTTCGACGGCGAAGACATGCTCGACGTCTGCTTCTTTGACGGCAAGGCGCAGACCAACCGCATCTCGCTGGCGAAGCTGCTGCCGGCCATTCATCAGGTGGTGGCCCTGCGCCCGCTGGCGGCGTTGAAAGACAGCCGCGTGGATGCCTATATCTCAAAGTACCGCCCGGACTGGCTCTACCGCCTGGTGATGCGCGACCTGCGCCCCTACACCTACGTGATGCTGGCGGCGCTGTTCATCAACCTGCTGTCGCTGGCGGGGATTTTGTTCTCGATGCAGGTCTATGACCGGGTGATCCCGGCTCAGTCCTACCCTACCCTGTACGTGCTGACCATTGGGGTGCTCATCGCCACCCTGTTCGGCTTTATCCTGCGTCTCGCCCGCAGCCACATTATGGACCTGCTGGGAAAACGCGCTGACCTGCGCGTGTCGGACCGGGTGTTCGGCCATGCCCTGCGCCTGCGCAACAGCGCGGTGCCCCGCTCTACCGGCAGCTTTATCTCCCAGCTGCGCGAGCTGGAGCAGATCCGCGAGATGGTGACCTCCTCGACCATCTCCACCATTGTCGACCTGCCCTTCTTCTTCCTCTTTGTGGGGGTACTGGCGATCATCGCCCCGTCGCTGGCGTGGATCGCCCCGGTGGCGGCAGTGCTGATGGTGCTCCCGGGCCTGCTGCTGCAGAAAAAGCTGGCGGCGCTGGCAAAGCAGGCGGCTCATGAATCGACCCTGCGCAACGCCGTGCTGGTGGAGAGCGTGCAGGGCCTGGAGGACATTAAGCTGATGCAGGCGGAGAACCGCTTCCTGCAACAGTGGAACAGCTACGTTCAGATCACCGCCGAGTCGGGCCTGAAGACCCGCGAGCTGACCCAGGGCCTCATCAGCTGGGGGATGACCATTCAGAGCCTGGTCTACACCGCGGTGATTGTGGTGGGCGCCCCGATGGTGATCGAAGGCGAGATGACCACCGGTGCGGTGGTGGCCGCCTCGATGCTGGCCTCGCGGATGATCGCCCCGATGGCAACCCTGTGCGGTGTGCTGGCCCGCTGGCAGCAGGTCAAGGCCGCCAAAGAGGGGCTGGACAACATCATGCAGCTGCCGACCGAGAACCAGCGTGAAGAGACGCCGATCCGCCAGGACGTGCTGCGCGGCCACTACCTGTTCGATCAGGCGCAGTTCGCCTACGCGGGCGACGCGCAAAACCCGGCCCTGCGCATCAACCGGCTGGAGATCAAACCCGGCGAGCACGTGGCGATCCTGGGCCGTAACGGCGCGGGCAAATCGACCCTGCTGCAGGCGATGGTGGGCGGTATGGATCTGGTCGGCGGCGAGCTGCGGCTCGACAACCTCAGCCTGCCCCATCTCGACATGGCGGACGTGCGCCGCAACGTCGGCCTGATGAGCCAGAACGCGCGGCTGTTTTACGGCACCCTGCGCGAAAACATCACCCTCGGGATGCCGCGCGCCACCGACGAAGAGATTTTTGCCGTGCTGGAGATGTGCGGGGCGGCCACCTTTGTGCAGAAGCTGGCGAAGGGACTGGACCATCCGATCATGGAGAACGGCGTTGGGCTCTCCGGCGGCCAGCGCCAGTCGATTTTGCTGGCACGTATGTTCCTGCGCGATCCCAACGTCGTCCTGCTGGACGAACCTACCGCCTCGCTGGATGAGCATACCGAACGCGAGTTTATCCAGCGCCTGAGCCAGTGGCTGGGCAACCGGACCCTGATCGTCGCCACCCACCGGGTGCCGATGCTGGAGCTGGTGGAGCGCGTGGTGGTGCTGAAAGAGGGAATGCTGGTGATGGATGCGCCGAAAGCCCAGGCGCTGAGCAACAGCCGGATGCAGCAGCAACAGCAGGCGAATGGCCGGGAGTGGAAAAATGAAAATCAATCAGCATGATGCCGCCGCGATGGACGACCTGGATAACGCCCTCGGCTCCGAGAGCGGCTATACCGGGGCCAGAAGCATTGTGATCTTCAGCCTGCTGCTGTTTGTCGTCGCCGGGGTGTGGGCGTGGTACAGCATTCTCGATGAGGTCTCCACCGGCACCGGGAAGGTGATCCCCAGCTCCCGCGAGCAGGTGTTACAGTCCCTCGACGGCGGGATCCTCGCCGAGCTGAAGGTTCACGAGGGGGATCAGGTGCAGGCCGGCCAGGTGCTGGCGCGCCTCGACCCGACCCGCTCCGAATCCAACGTCGGTGAAAGCGCCGCCCGCTACCGGGCGTCGCTGGCCTCCAGCGCCCGTCTGCATGCGGAGGTGAACGATCTGCCGCTTACTTTCCCACCCGAGCTGGCGAAATGGACCGACCTGATCGCCGCCGAAACCCGGCTCTACAACTCCCGCCGCCAGCAGCTGGAAGACTCGCGCCGCGAGCTGCGCCAGGCGCTGGAGCTGGTTAACGCGGAACTCGCCATCACCCAGCGACTGGTGAAAACCGGCGCCGCCAGCCACGTCGAAGCTCTGCGCCTGCAGCGTCAGAAGAGCGACCTGGAGCTGAAACTCACCGACCTGCGCTCGCAGTATTACGTCCAGGCCCGGGAGGCGCTGTCCAAATCCAATGCCGAAGTGGATATGGTTTCGGCGGTGCTGAAGGGGCGTGAAGACTCGGTCACCCGCCTGACGGTAACCTCTCCGGTGCGCGGCATCGTGAAGAACATCAAGGTGACCACCATCGGCGGCGTGATCCCGCCGAACGGCGAGATGATGGAGATTGTGCCGGTGGACGACCACCTGCTGATTGAGACTCGCCTGTCGCCGCGCGATATCGCCTTTATCCACCCCGGTCAGAAGGCGCTGGTGAAGATCACCGCCTACGACTACGCCATTTACGGCGGGCTGGACGGCGTGGTGGAGACCATTTCGCCGGACACCATCCAGGATGAGGCCAAACCGGAAGTGTTCTACTACCGGGTGTTTATCCGCACCAGCCAGGATTACCTGGTCAACAAAGCGGGCAGGCACTTCTCCATCGTGCCGGGGATGATTGCCACGGTGGATATCAAGACCGGCGAGAAATCGGTGATGGATTATATGATTAAGCCGTTCAACCGGGCGAAAGAGGCGCTGAGGGAAAGATAGTATTTACCCTCTCCTTTTGGGAGAGGGCTGGTGTGAACGGGAAGTATTGCCGGGTGGCGGCTGCGCCTCACCCGGCCTGAAACAACACCGTCCAACGCTCCACGGTATCAGCTATGTGCGCCAGGATGGATCTGCGTGCTCAATCAGTCGCGTAAGCGCTTTGAAAACATCCTGTCCTGCGCCAAATCGAGGGTCGAACTGTAGCGAATCCTGGGTGCATTTGCGCTGGATAGCTTCAGGTATTTCCAGTACCGGCCCCATCGACATTGTGGCGACCTGGATTTCACATGCCCGATTCAAAAGCCATAAATTAGCGAAAGCCTGAGGTAAATTGTGTCCCCAGGCCAGCAGACCGTGGTTTCGCAAGATAATACAGGGACGGTCGCCAATACTTCTCAGCAAGCGGGGCCCTTCGTCGGCATGTACCGTAATGCCTTCAAAATCATGGTATGCCACTTTTTCATAGAGCTGCGCGGAGTAAAAATTGCTCATTGAAAGCCCTCCTGCGGAACATGCCACAGCCATGCCTGCGGTGGTATGGGTGTGCATAACGCAGTGGGCATCCGGGATACTGTCATGTATGGCGCCGTGAATGGTAAAGCCGGCTGGATTTATGGGCCAGTCGCTGTGTCCGATGATATTGCCTTTGTTGTCAATTTTGACCAGCGACGATGCAGTCACTTCTGAATACATCAGACCAAAGGGGTTAATAAGAAAATGTTTTTCAGGCCCCGGCAGGCGTAAGGTGATGTGGTTGTAAATCAGTTCGTTCCATCCAAGGTGAGCGAAGATACGATAACAAGCTGCAAGATCGACCCTTGCCGCCCACTCCTCCGGGCTGTAGCCAGCGGGAATGTCACTAAAGGATTCAGGGTTAGAATGGGTCAAGGTCATGGTCATGATGACTCTCCTTTTAAGATGTACAGGCAGGGTTTTTGTCTGTGGTGGACTTCATTGGAATGGCAGCGATAAACAGCGTCCCCAGCACCAGAACGACCACCGCGTAAAGCAGGCCAGAGGAAAAACTGTTGGTCGTATCTCTCAGATAACCTACGACAAAAGCGCTCAGGGCCGATCCGATATTGCCAACCGCATTTATCAGGGCTATGCCCACAGGTTTACTACGACTCGAAAGGACTTTATCTGGCGCGGTCCAGAATATAGCCATGGCGCAGAAGCCACCGGTAGAGGCCATTGCAATACCGGCAAGACGAATAATGGGGTTTTCAGCATAGGCCGTTAGCAACCACCCAACCGCGGCGAACAGCATGGGGATCGCAATATGCCATTTTCGTTCACGTCGGCGATCGGAGCGCGCGCTCCACCAAATCATGCCGATGATGGTGCATATCTGAGGAATGGCAGCGAGTAAACCAATAGTGACGTTGCTGCTGGCAGCATTGAAGCTTTTTACAATTTGAGGGATCCATATTCCAATCAGGCTAAGGGTATTAACGAGGCACAAATAGGCCAGAGCAAATTTTATTATTACCGGCTGACAAAGTTCGCTTATCAAACTTCCCTTTCGTTTTTCCGGTACGTCCGTCTGACTTTGCTCAGCAGCAAGCATTGCGGTAAGCCGTGCTTTTTCCTCACGGGTCAGCCACTTTGCTTTCATCGGATTATCATCGAGATAAAACAGGACGGCGATACCAAGAACGACTGAAGGGAGGCCTTCAAGAAGAAACAGCCATTGCCACCCTTTCAGCCCTAAGAGACCATTCATTTCAAGGATGTACCCCGATATTACTGAACCGACTGCTGTAGTAACGGGGGTGGCGATCATGAATAAAGCATTGGTTCGTCCGCGGCAGGCCTGAGGGAACCAGAAGGTCAGATAAAGCAATATCCCAGGAATAAAACCTGCTTCAGCGATCCCCACGAGCGTGCGTAATACGTAAAGACTTTGCGCATCGTGAGCAAACAGCGTCGCTGTAGAAGCAAGCCCCCAAACGATCATAATCATTGATAGCCAGCGTCGGGCACCAAAGCGTCCGAGGGCAATATTGCTGGGAATACTGAAGGCAATATAGGCGATATAAAAGAAGGTTGTTGCGAGGCCAAACATCGTCGCAGTCAAGCCAAGATCCTGCGACATAGTAAGGCCCGCAAAACCGATATTGATGCGATCGAGAAAGGCAAACACATAAAGCAGGAACAGAAACCAGACCAGTCTGCCGGACACTTTTTTAATAAGTTCATTATCAGTTTGCATAGAGCCTACAGAACTGAACTCTGTTTCCCCGTGGGCGGGGCTCACAAAAGGACCTGATTTTTCCAAAGTCATTGCAGGGTAGCTCCTCTGCTATAGGGTGTGGGTAGAGGTTTTTATTTATTTGAAACCATTAATATGTTAATGACTTGTTGTATACAATTTAATTAATCTGGTTTATTTGTTAGAAAACATCGTTAATTGGAACTGACACCATGCCGTTTTTACGCTTTACCCTGCGTCAGCTGGAAACATTTCTTACCGTCGCTGAAACCCATAGTTTCACGGACGCCGGGGAGCGTCTGGGGCTGACTCCCTCTGCGGTCAGCCAGCTTGTACAAGAGCTTGAGTCCGTGCTGGGTTTTCGCCTTTTCGATCGCAGCACCCGTCGCGTTTCGTTGTCTGTCACGGGAAAGGAATTTCTTAATTCTGCCGGGGCGGTGCTTAAACGTGCCAGACAGGCCGAAACCATTGCCACAGCGATTAATGCCCGCGCGACGGGCGTGGTTCGCATCGCGGCACCGATGATTATTGCCGGCGCGATGCTGCCGAAAATCATCAAAGAGTACAGAGCGCTTCAGCCAGAGGTGGCCGTTCGGATTATTGATTGTCCGGTGGAACGTCTTGTCGATATCGTTATTGAGGGTGACGCTGATATGTCGGTAGGCCCTAATTCATGCTGCGGCGAAGAGATTACTTCCACCGTCTTATTTGAAAGTCCGTGGGTATTGTGGTGCACGCCGGATCATGCGCTGGCGCAGTTTGAGGAGGTGAGCTGGGAAAACCTGAAAAGGTACCCGCTGGTCGCCGCAGGACGAGATCATGAACAGAATGTCGCTAAAATGGGAAGAGCTTTACCCAGTGCCGAAAGGATAAGCCCTGTCGATGTGGTAGATAATATTTCTACTGCCCTCGGCATAGCCTCTTCTGGCATGGCCGTAACCCTGTCCCCTGCTTACGTTAAGCTACTGGCTAAACCATTCGGTTTGGTTATGCGCCGTATCGTTGCACCCGATGTGGTTCGCCAGGTTTGTTTATACCAGTCTTCAAAATTTTTTAACTCACCGGCCGCTGAAGGTTTTGCAGAACATCTTATTAGATGGATTGCTGAAAATGTTGAATGATATGTAGAGAGGAAAGAATTAATGGGTTTGCCGCAGGAGATAGAATGCCGGGTCATACTTATTAGCGGATAAACTTATCCCGATAATAGCGGCGAGCAACATAAACCGCGATATTCCCGTATATGAAGCCGCCCAACCCGCCTGATATTATCAGGCCCGGCGTACCATAATAAGAAGAGCCTGCCCCCACGCACAGACCACAGATCAGCAGTCCACACCATGTTTGCCAGTGACGAAAAATGAGTTTATACGCGCTTCGCCAGCGCTTGCCGCGCTCCAGAAACGTAAGATGTGAAAGTTCAGGAATGCTTTTTAACGTCCAGTAGATTTTCATCCGCGCCTCCATGTCGAGGAAAGCATTGAGTCTTGCTTAATCCGCTATCAGGTTCATGCATATTCTATGAATCAAAAAAAGGACGCCATCCGGTGAAGTAGCGTCCCTGAGCGTCCAGGATATAAAGGCTAACCTTCATATTTATCCTTTCATAGTATCTATCGTTGTTCACCTGCCAAATATGGTACCGAAGCGCTGATATTCTGCGGTGAAGCGTTCAGAGCCAAAGCGACGCGGCAAATCGGGTCGTTAACCTTTGATGAGTTTCGGGGTTGCACGGTCGATGCCCTCGCCCACCGGGGCGTAGGATCCCCGGTAAGCTGTTCACCAGCCTGCATCCCTGCAGGCTATGCCCTCCCGGCGCGTCCCTGCGCTTCGCCCCGGCCTTCCGAAAACGCTTTGGCGAGGTTCAGCCGAACCAGGGCGCCGCTGTAGGCCATTTATTATCAGTGAGTTATTCCATTGCTTTAAAGGCAATAAAATTACCGGGGATAATTCAGCCCTTGGGGTATGTGAACGGCATTATTCAGGCAATGCGTACACCACCACCTGATCGCCCACCTGATCCTTCAGGATAGTATTCCCGCCTGCGACGAACGCCACATACTGACGGCCTTTGTACTCATAGACCGACGGGTTCGCTACCGCAGGGGCTTCAACCTGATCGGCCCATAGCTCTTCACCGCTCTCCACCGAGTAGGCGCGCACTTTGGCATCCATCGAGGCACCGATAAAGATCACGCCCCCCGCCGTCACCGCCGGGCCGCCAATGGTCGGTGAACCCCAGCTTTCCGGCATAAAGAAGCCATACTGCTGCGATGCGCCAACAGGGCGACGCCACTTCACATCACCGGTATGCATATCCAGCGCCACGATTTCACCAAACGGCGGCTTCCAGCACGGCATACCCAGCCAGTTATTCGCCACCATCAGGCGCAGACCGTAAGGTGCCCCTTCCTGAGGCGCAAAACCGCTCTCATTCCCGGCGCTTTTATCCGCTTTATCGTAATCTTCACGGCTGTAGAGCTTCACGTACTGCACGATATGAGAGGTGTTAACGATGGCAATCTGCTTGTGCGGATCGAACGCCACCCCGCCCCACTGCACGCCGCCGGCGCTGTCCGGATAGGTCAGTGTGCCTTCGCCTTTGGTGACAGGCGGCGTGTACATGCCGTCATAGGTGAGATTGTCCCACAGGCGAGTACACTGCCCGGCACCGACGACATCCGCCAGCTTCCAGATCTCTGGTTTTTTCGACTGATCGAGCAGCGGCGCAGGTTTCGTCGGGAAAGGTTGCGTTGGCGAGAGAACTTCGCCCTGCACCGAACCATCGCCCTGCGGTACCGGACGCTCTTCGATAGGCCAGACGTCTTCGCCCGTCAGACGGTTAACCACAAACAAAAAGCCCTGCTTGGTGGCCTGAATCAGCGCCGGGATCTGCTTACCGTTTACGGTGATATCCATCAGCGTCGGCGCAGAGTTGATATCGTAATCCCACACGTCGTGGTGCACCCACTGACGAGACCAGACGACTTTACCGGTGTTGATGTCCAGCGCGGTGGTAGAGGTGCCGAGTGGAATAGGATCGACGCGGTTGCCACCCCAGTAGTTGGGGGACGGAGATGAAACCGGGAGATAGACCAGGCCGTTGGCCTCATCGGCGGACATGTGCGTCCAGACGTTGGCCGTCCCGGTACGTTGGCGGATCTCAGCCGGGATCACATCAAAGGTCCATTCGCGCTCGCCGGTGCGGGCATTGATGGAAAATACGCTGCCCGGAGGCGCTTCGGCATAGGCCCAGTCTTTACCGGCCCAGCCCACAATCAGATGGTCGCCCACGACGGTCGGCGGCTGCAGGATAGATAGCGGGTACTTGGCATTAACCGTGTTCCACTGATTGATGTCCAGCACGCCATTGTCCGCAAAGCCGCTGCACGGCTTGCCGGAATCGGCATCCAGCGCGAAGAGCTTGCCGTCAACGGTGCCCATATAAACCATCTTCTGACACGCCTCTCCGGCGACCGGATTTTTTGCCTGCCAGTAAGAGACGCCGCGGTTTTTCAGCACCGGCTGGGTCAGCGCCTTGCGTGACGATTTGGTGTCATAGTGCCACTTCTCTTTACCCGTGCCCGGATCCAGCGCAATCAGGCGATCGAAAGGGGTACCGATGTAGAGCGTCTCATTCGCGAAGATGGGCGTGGCGGACCAGACGGTAGCCGGGGTGTCGCCTTTGCCATCCGAGACGTCGCCGGTATGGAACTCCCAGACTTTTGTTAATTTACCGACGTTATCCGCCGTAATCTGCGTCAGCGGACTGTATTTCTGCGCGTTAAGTTGCCCATGGAAACTGTCCCAGGTGGCCGCAGAGGGCACCATCGGGGACGCAGGTTGCTTGACCGACGCGGCTTTCTCTCCGCCTTCCTGACCGGTTGATGCCTCGTCAGTGGTTTTTGTGGTGCCCGGCGCCTGCTGATCGGCCGCGTCCACATTAAGCTCTTCCTGGGTCCCCTGAGAGGCTTCAGCGGCTTTATCCTGCGCCTGCAGCGAGAGTGGAGTAACCAGCAGCGCCAGCGCAGTCATGCTGACCTTAAAGACGGAATAGTGTTTATCGTTATGCACGGGTGGCTCCTCAGACTCTGACGCGGGGATTGTGACTAACGGAATTGCTGCTCAGCATAATCAGACCAATCAGGCCGACCACCATAGCTGCCGTAATGATGTACTGGTGCAGCAGCGCGGCTGCAAAACCAATCCCAAACAAGAACACGAGGGTGACAATAATCAGGAAAATGCGCCCGCCGCGACGGGATGCGGCACGCAAAATAAAGCTCAGTATTGCCAGAAATACGCAGGCGATGGCCACGCCCAGCGCACCAATGGTTCCGGTGACGCCTGTAAGCGGTGTCAGCCAGGCATATAACGCCACCGCGAAGCCAATGACCGCGGCCAGCAACAGCAATATGCTGCCGACGCGGGAGGGTTGAGAGTGCAACATACCAGGAAGTCCCCTTATAAAATAAACAAGTCACTCAAACGGCGTTTTCATGGGCAGTTGCAGCTATTTTCATTCTCGTACACGCTAAAAAAACAGCGCAGTATGAAGAACAGCGGCATATTCCACTAAACGTATCAGAGTATAGAAGATGATTTATTTAAGGGGGTTGAACCGTCTGCCGTGTTTAACTTTTTGCCCGCAGCAAATTTTCAGACACGCGTCGATTCGCCTGTTTGAACGCCTCAGCGTTATGGCCGAGGGACTTCAGCTGTCCCCGGCTCTCTTCTAACGCCGTTTCAAGTTTATCCACTTCATTAGAGAGACGGGAAACCATAATGAAGAGTATCGCGACCCCTGTAACGACAGGAACAATTAACCACCATGACACAAACATGTGCGTAACCCTGGAAGATAATGAACGTAGTTACAGTCTTATTAGCTCCATGAGTAAAAACAATAATAACAATTGATGAGTTTTGTAGGCCGGGCAAGGCGTAGCCGCCACCCGGCGTTGTCGCACAAGCGCTACGTACCCGAAACCTTCGGGAAAATCTCCAGATATTTCTCCGAGCCATAAAACGGGATCACCAGAAACGCCATGCCCGCCGTTCCGCTGGCTAACTGCACCGCCATATCGCCGCTGCGGGTAATAAACAGCGTCCGATCCTGCCAGCGGCAACCGACGCTCATATCCGGGGTGCAATTTTTAAACTTCGTTAACAGCACGCCCTCTTTGCTCAGGAAGAAGTACCGGCTTTCGGCATCGGACGGTTTTGCCGCCGACTCATCCAGCAGCGCGTAGGTCTCCTCCCGCAGCGTTCTGTTTTGCGCATCCAGCGATTTCACCTGCAGCGATCTGCCAGGATAGTTGAAGCGTAACTCCACCATCGCCGCGTTGTCGGCTCTGACATACAGAGTCTCGGCCAGATCGTTTGCGCCGTAGTATTTTCCCCCACCCGGCTGAAGCGGTTTCGTCATAAAGCGGTACACCGTGTGGCTGCGAATATCCTGGCGGTTCGGATACTCCGCATTAAATTGCGCTTTCTGCGGCGAACTGACGACGCAGCCGGTGAGTAACAGCAGACAGAGCAGGACAGACAGTTGACGCATTACTATTCCCCATGCAGGTATTCAGAGTATGTTGACGGTGCGCGCTAACCAGCCAGGAAGATGCTCTCTGTACCAGCTGAGGTAGGCCTGAAAATCGCTTTTCTGCCGCGCATGCAGCAGTAAAACCACCTCCGTCACAATCCAGGCTTTCGCTATGGCGATCTCTTTGGCTAAGTCACGCGCGTCGGAATAACAGGCAATAAGACTATAACGATCGGCCAGCGTATTGAATGCCTGAAGGGTGCCCATCCCCTTAATCAGGGGGGCGAGGTCGATAGCCGGACTTCCCGTGCCAAACCGTTCCCAGTCAAAAAGCACCCAATCGCCGTTATCTCTTCGGCCCCAGTTACCCGCATTACTGTCGCCGGAAATTAAACCCGGATGCCGAAACAGCGCCTCGCTGTGCTGATGAAAACGGCGCATCTGCTGTGCTGCGCTTTCCGGTAAGGCCAACAGCGCGAGGGAGGCCTCAAGCGCGGCGGCTGACCAGCCGTGGGGATGATAAGTCCATGAAGGATCCGGCGGATGACCATGCAGGCGGGCCAGCATCGACAGCACCTCATCGCCTGCTACAGCGTCCTGATCCACCGGGTGGGGAATATATTCCAGCCTTATTTTACGCCGGGAGGCATCAGCGAACAGCAGCGCGGGAGAAGCGATACCCGCATGGCGGAGTCGCGGCGCAGCGGAATGATAAAACGCAAACTCCACCTCACTGACGGGATATTTCTCGATGACCCGACGCTCCACTTCATCGCCGATCAGCGTGACATTCGCCGCACCCATTCTGGATAAATTCTGTTCAGACATGCTTGATTCCTGTTATGCCCCCTTCGCCACAGACTGCCAGTAAAGCGGCGAACCAAACGCTTCCACGTAGTAATCAATGACCGCCCGCACGTTCAGCGGCGGGTGGCGCGTATGGGGGTAGATCGCCGCAATGTTGAGGGGCTCGGTATTAATGGAGGTCTCGTGGTCCGGCAGCAGCTTCACCAGCTCACCGCTGTGGAACCGGTCGCCAATCAGCCAGTCCGGAAACAGCACAACCCCCATCCCGCCCAGCGCCGCAATAAGCAGGGTTTCGGCGTTATTGGAGGACATCAGCGGCGTAACGGGATAGTGGATCCACGCCTCGCCGGGCCGACGCAGCAGCCAGCGGTTGGGGCCGGACGAGCCGCGGTAGACCAGGCATTTATGCCCCATAATGTCGTCCGGCGTTTTCGGCGTGCCGTATTTGCGCAGGTACGCCGGAGCGGCGGCGAGGTGATAAAACTGCTGGCCCAGCACCCGGGCGTGAAAAGAGGAGTCGGTCAGCGCGCCGATGCGAAAGATCACGTCGGCGGCATCCCGGTGAGGATCGATATAATCATCGGTCAACGTCAGCTCGATGCTGAGCCGGGGATAGCGTTCCGTCAGGCCGGGAAGGCCGGGGGCGATGTGCCGCTGGCCGAAAAAGACCGGGGTGTTGATGCGTATAATGCCAGAAGGCTCCCGCTTGCGTTCGTCCAGCTCCCGGCGCGCCTCGTCAAGATTGCCGAGCATCTGGCGGGCAAAACGAATAAACAGATGGCCGCTCTCGGTCGGGATAATCGCCCGCGTATTGCGGTAGAACAGCTGCTGGCCGAGCGCGTCTTCCAGCTGATGAATAACGCGGGAAACCTGCGACGCCGAAATCCCCTCCCGACGCGCCACCACCGAAAAATTCTGTGTTTCATAGACCGCAATAAAGATCTGCAGCCAGCGAATATTGATGTTTGCGACGTCGTACATTGATGCATTTCCTGCACAGGTGTTTATTGCATTATGGCATTTTTCTCACGGATAAACAGGCGTACGCTTCCCGGCCTCAACAACGGAGAGACGGCGTGGTATGCAACTGATATTGATTTTATTCACGATCGCGGGCGGCATGGGGCTGTCCGTCGAGGCAGGACTGCTGGGGCCGCTCGGCGGTGAGGTAGGCGATCTGTGGGCAACGTTCAGCGTGTTTGGCGTCGGTGCCGCCCTGACGTTTTTGCTGATGCTGTTTTTCAGCCCGCGCAACAGTCCGTCGTTTTTCGCCCAGCCCTCATGGCAGCTGCTGGGCGGGGTGCTCGGCCCGGTCTACGTCATCATTCTGACCATCGCCACGCCGGCAATCGGCATCGCCATGACCATGATTGGCATCCTGGCGGGCCAGGTCTTTAAAAGCCTGATCATCGACCACTACGGCCTGCTGGGCACGCCGCATCGCAAAATTGACAGTAAACGCATCATCGCGCTGGGGTTCATCATCGCCGCGCTGGTTCTGGTTGCACAGGGGTAACAGTATGACATTTATCATGATTATTCTGGCAGTTATCGGGGGTGCGACGCTGAGCATTCAGGCTGCCATCAACGGCCAACTGGGCAGCAAAGTGGGCGTCTTCAAAAGTGCGTTCCTGACCTTTTCCGTCGGCGCGCTGATCACCGCCCTGCTGATCTTCTTCTTTGAACCGAAACAGGCCGTCACCCTGCTGGACGTGCCCAAATGGCAGCTGCTGGGGGCGATGTTCGGCGTGCCGTACATCGTGATCATGGTGCTGGCCGTGCAGCGTATCGGTACGGCGGTCGCTACCGTGGCGGTGATTTTTGGTCAGCTGACCATGAGCATGCTGATCGACAATTTCGGCTGGCTGGGCAATGCGGCGATTCCGTTTTCGATGAGCCGTCTCGGCGCTATCGTCTGTCTGGGGATCGCGTTGTTCTTTATCTACTCCAGCAGCAGAACGCCGGAAACGAAAGAAGAACCTGCGCAGGCAACATAATGCCCGGCGGCGCTGCGCTTGCACGGGCCTACGAGGGTGTTGTAGGCCGGGTAAGCGTAGCGCTACCCGGCAAATAGAGCCGATTCGCCAGCCCGCGGCAAATTGGTTATTATCCTCGCCTCTTTTATCCGCCGGTCAGCCTGATGTCTGCCATTATCGATACCTTTATTGCCCCGCCGTGCCACGACCCGATAGAGACGCTATGGCAGGACGATCATCTGGTGCTGATCAATAAACCCAGCGGGCTACTGAGCCTGTCGGGGAAGAATCCGCAAAATCTCGATTCCGTGCACTACCGGCTGGTGCAGACTTTCCCCGGCTGCACCCTGGTGCATCGCCTGGATTTCGGTACCTCCGGGCTGATGGTGATTGCCCGCAACAAGGCGATCAATGCCGCCCTCTGCCAGCAGTTCAGCCAGCGCAGCGTGACCAAGATTTACACCGCCCTGCTCTGCGGTCATCTGGCCGATGACGAAGGGGTGATAGATGCGCCCATTGCGAAAGATCCGGCGCTGTTCCCGCTGATGTCGATTTGCGCCATCAACGGCAAACCTGCCCGCTCCCGCTATCGTGTGGTGGAGCGTTTTTATCACGAAGAGACGGTGCCGGTGACGCGGGTTGCGCTTACCCCGGAGACCGGGCGCACCCACCAGCTGCGCATTCACTGCCAGCAGCTGGGCCACCCGATCCTGGGCTGCGATCTGTATGGCGGGCTCCTGCCGCCCGGCACCGAACGGACGCCGCGGCTGATGCTGCACGCCAGCGAGCTGCATTTTTCCCATCCCGTCAGCGGGGAGCCGATCGTCGCCCGCCATGCCAGCCCGTTCTGAAGGTGATAAGCCCTGCGTCAAATCACCATGCCCGGTTCTGCAAAACGACCCGGTAGCCATCGTGATCCACGAACGTCCGTCCGTTAACGTCCCAGTAGGGGTTAAAGGAATCCACGCCAGTAAAACCTGCGTCGTTCATCCGGCCGCAGGCCTGCTCCCACTCCGCTTTATCGGGATAATAGAGAACGAACAGGTCCTCTTCGGTATGGGAGGGCTGGACGGGATGATGGTGACACACCGTAAACTCGAGGTGCCAGGGCAACGCTTCCTTGCCTGCCATAATCCCGCTGAATCCCTGATGATCCTGGAAGTCAGCAATCTTTTGCAGGCCCAGTCCCTGGCTGTACATCTGAAACGATCGTTCGGGGTCGGTAACGGGTCTGGCAATTCGCATATGGGTGAACATCCGGCGCTCTCCTGTGGAAGGTTCGTCAATGCGCCTTAGTCTATCTGCCCTGACGTTTTTCATTTTTCCGTGAGTGTCTTTGTTAATTTGCACGCTAAGGAAGTACCATCCATGGATTGCTTTTAATCACTTCATTCAGGACAGTAAATGAAAAGACATTATGTTGTGGCTGATGTTTTTACTGATACCCCCTTTCTGGGCAATCCCGTCGCCGTGGTTTTAGATGCAGAAGATCTGAGCACCGAGCAGATGCAGCGGATTGCCGTTGAGTTTGGCTACAGTGAAACGACCTTTGTGCTTCCGCCGGACGATGCTGCCCATACCGCGCGGGTGCGAATTTTTACCCCTTCACGTGAGATCCCGTTCGCGGGCCATCCCAACGTCGGCACCGCTTACGTGCTGGCAACCTATGCGGCGATGAATGACACGCCTCTGCCTGAGACGCTGCTGTTCGAGGAGATTGCGGGTCTGGTTCCCGTCAGGCTGTTAAAAGACAACGGCACGGTGACTGGCGCGGAGCTCGTGACGCCGGAAGCCTTATCCTGTCGCTCCGAAGTCAGCCCGGAACAGGTCGCCGCCTGTCTGTCCCTGACCGCAGAGGATATCCGCACCGAGGTGCATAACCCTGTCGTCGCCTCGGTTGGCCTGCCGTTTCTGGTGGTGGAACTCGTTTCCCGGGACGCGCTTCGCCGCTGCGTGCCGAATTTGCAGGGGTTCCGCGCGGTGTTGCCGCTGGATGGCGCGGTCTCTGTGTATGCCTATACCCTTGATAAAGATGCCGGTGAGGTGGGCGATCTCCAGGCGCGGATGTTGACCCCGCGCATGACGGAAGATCCGGCCACCGGCAGCGCCACCGCCGCGGTGACCGCCCTGCTGGCGCTGCATCGGGATAAAACCACTCTGTCCCTGCAGGTGAGCCAGGGCGTTGATATGGAGCGGGCCAGTGTACTTTATTCGGGGTATGACGCCTCGTCAGGAAAACCCGTTGTTCGGGTGGGCGGCAGTTGCGTCATCACCATGGAAGGGGCGTTTACGCTTTAACGCTGCAACATCGCCGGGTGGCGGCTACGCCTTACCCGGCCTACGCACTTCCCCTTTTCTGAAGACGCCTCGCAAACCTTACATTCTCCCCAGCGCTACGCTTCCCCACGCTAAAACTCCAGGTTAATTTGCCATTACAGAACATGTAAACAAACGCACTTGCGCACAGTGCATAAGTGCATTAAACTGACCTACGTTCACCAGGATGGAGAATGACCACACCACTTACGTTAAGGAGCATCTCTGACTTTCGCGATACCTGGCTTGAGGACTTTTTTCTATATGGACGTCCACATGGAAAAATCCCGGCAGAGATAGCGTCAGCTCTGATGCGAAAACTCGACATCATCAACGCAGCGACCTCGTATCGGGATCTGCGTAGCCCACCCGGCAACAAGCTTGAAGCGTTGAGCTCGCCGCTTCTGGGTTGTTATTCGATACGCGTGAACAGGCAATACCGACTGATTTTCATCTGGTCAGGCGGTAAGGCGAAAGGGATTTATCTTGATCCTCATACCTACAATGCTCACCGATGAGCGATGCGTATGGGGACATCCGCTAAACAAGGCAGGTCATAAAATGGCATTCACAAACATCACCCGTAAACCGACCACACCCGGCGATATTCTGCTTCACGAGTTTCTTGAGCCGCTGCATTTAAAAATTGCCGATCTGGCCGAGATGCTTAACGTGCACAGAAACAGCGTCAGCGCGCTGGTCAATAACAACCGAAAACTGACCACGGACATGGCCGTACGGCTAGCCCGGGCTTTTGATACCACCATTGAGTTTTGGCTGAACTTGCAGCTGAACGTGGATATCTGGGAAATTCAGCACGACGAGCGCATGCAGGCAGAACATCAGCAGATCATTACTGCGGCGGAGATGGTTGAGAGGAAGAAAGCGCAGCAGTCTGTAGCGTAATTCTAAGACAGCATAAACTTATGAATGCGGGCCCTGTATTGGCCCGCAATGGAATACTCGTTTTTTCGGCCGCGGTTAGACCAACGCCAGTTCCCGCTCTAACACTTCAACGATTAACTGGTTTTTAGAGATTGAATGCTGTTTAGCAACTGCCGTCAGGCGGGCACCCAGGCGACCAGATACCCGAACAGTCAGCCGTTCCTGTTGTTCTTCACGAAACGGCTGAATACCTTCTTCACGACAATCCTGTAAATATTCTGCCAAAGAGATTTCTCCCTCTTTATGCAGACCGGCGATACTGTCCGCGACAAAATCACAGTAACCAGCGACATTCAGGAACTTACCGCGAAACGCACCGATTTCAGCTTCAAAGGTAATGATGGCCGGTTGCCCCTGAATCATCATGATGTTACTGGCCTTATTCATATTCCACTCCTACAGAATTCTCTAACCACTCGCGTAACCCATTTACAGCCCCTTTATCCATTACATTTCCGGGATGCGGTTGATGGGTTAAGTATAACGACCCCAATAAAACAAAGCGGCGACGAGATCCTTGACCATTTTTGATCTTACCGCCCAGATATTTAACGAGACTGATAACATCATCCCATTTAATCCCTGATTTTGGCGGCACCGTCATAATATCGTCCAATGTTTTACGGTGCCGGGAGTTGAGGTCCTTGACCTTTATCATCCCTAATCCTCTTGACGTCATGTCGTAACGTCATTCTGGCAAAAATAAAAAATGACGTCAATTTTTGACGTCATATGATGGTCGGTAAATGCGTACGTTCTTAAGCGCATCCTGCAACAATTCATCGCATTCACATCTTTTCCTGAAGACGCCTCGCAGGAATGAAATCTGCCTTATCTCCCTGCTTTAACAGTGGCTATTTGCGGCGTAGGGTGTCGGTACGTCAGCAACATCTGGCGTCGGGATTGGCATCCCGGTTAAACTTAATGGTGACGCGGGGCTGTAACGCACCGCGCGTCTGGCAACACTTCTATGGTGGGCTGGACGGGGGCGTCGTTAGACGCGCCGGTATCCATTAAGGCCGGTAATGCCAACTCCGTTCAGTTCTGCCACCCGCGAAATTGGCATTTCCGGGTGGCGGTAAATAAACCACTTAATGGAACATAAATATGGCTACTATCAACCCGCTCATTACTGCCCCCTTCGACCACAACACCGACTTCACTGAACTGGCCGATAACTGCGAACGCTTCTGCGAAGCGATGCTGTACGAAGAGGATCCGACAATGAAAATCGCCCTGTGCGGCCGCCTCGCTGCCTGCCTGGCGCTGCTGAAACCGACGCTGCATGAGCCCATTCCCCGGGATCTTGAGGCATATCTCACCGTTGATTCCCTGCCCCTGCATCAGCCGGAGTTCGCACCGGAATCCGATGCGCTGTGCGGTTATTGTGAAGCGATCGCCCGGTTGTTAATCAGCAATACGCTGGCACCGGATACCGCCCGCACCATGAGCGATCTACTGGCAGAGTTAACCGGCTATTTTGCCGAGCGCCTGAAGGCGCCACGCTGGCTGACAACCGATGCGGGAGTGGATTAACTAATGTGAATGTTTCCCCTCACGATAGCGTGAGGGGAAGATGACAGCTAAGGATGGCTGATGACATGAGCAATTTATCGCTCCAGGAAATACATGAACACTGCCTTCATACTACTCAAAAAATCATTCAGAGCTTCGGTTGGGATAGCATCATCGTAGGTTCGTTAAGCGAGGAAGACAAAACTTACCTTTGGAATGAGAACGATAACGCGGTTCTTAACTGGCGCTGGGCAATAGAGCATTATCGTGGAAATGCCAACGATAACGGTATCTTAGATATCAGCCTAAAAAGTACGAAGGGATATGATTATGCTGTCCTGCATGCAGCAATAATTTGCAAATATGATGCTCGCAGGAAGGAGTTCGCCATTTGCATGCTGGAAAATCTGAGAGCTCACAAAAAGAGTGCGCTTACAGGTAACGTCTTTATTATTGCTCTGATCTATTCGACAACATTTTGCAGCATGATGGAACTTGATGATGTGGTGATACATGACCCCCTGGAGGAGATGAAACCACGCTATCGATCGTATGGATTCTCACAAGTGTTTTACGCCCCCAACAAAATGTCCTCTGCAGTCGCTGATATTCAGACAACGATTCGACGCAAAGTGATGGGTATCCACTGAGATAAAAATCGACTGTTTGTCAGGCAAACGCGACCGCTGTAAACTCTGATGAAATGGTTAAAAACCAACCGGGAGACGTTATGATCAAGCAAAACAAAAAAATCGATTCTGTTAAAGCGACTGCTGCTGCCAAACGCGCCGCAGACTTCTGGGCAACTATTGACGGCAACAAACTTGCACAAGTGGGCCAGCGGGAAAAAGAGATGGACCTCGTTGGGCCAACAAAGAAAGTTGAACTCGTTAACGTCGGCTAACGGAGTATCCCACTACGCGGCACGTTCATCCCAGCCCTCTTCCTCCAGGGAGAGGGGATCCCTCTCACCCCACTTCCCGCATCTCCGCCGCCAGATACACCCGCACATAGCGCACAAACTTGCCGACAAATACCCCGGCGAACAGCCCGCCGGTGATGATGGCGAACGCACTCACTCCGGGGCGCAGCAGCACATCAGGCGCGATGGCGCTCATCACCCCCAGCACATACTTCACCGCAAAGGCGAGCATCATAAAAGGCAGGGCCGAATAGTCCGCCTCACGATAGATGCTGCGCGGCGCGGCGGCGCGGGCCACCGCCGTGCGTTTGATCAGGATGTAGCCCATCGCCGCGCCGCTGAGTAATCCCACCAGCCACAGGGAGCCGGTCGCCAGCGTCAGCTTGCGGAAAACCAGCAGATCGTAGATATCCCAGAGCAGAAAAATAGCCGGGATGATGGCCAGCTTCTCCAGCGCCACGGTCGCGGGCCTGCGCGCCTTGATGCCCCGGCTTATCAGAAACAGCAGGATGAGATAGACCCAGAAGGGAGTGTGGATCAGGATACCCGAAATGAAATCAATCATATGGCTCACCGTTGCAGCTAGCAGGATGACACCGCGTCACCGCTCCGGCTCAGTATTGACCAACGTACCCGATTCACCATCATACTTTATCAGGGTATTTAATCCTGCCCTTCGTTTACTCTTTATGAAGTAGCATTTCCCATGAATCACTGTAATCCATGCATAATATACTCAACCGCTCCGCTAGATTATTTTTTAGTCACTCTTCCGCGCTGCGAATAATATAGGAAATCAATTAAGACTTATCCCACGTATTTTTATTTTTTATGCGCTATGCATCGCTTACCCTGATTGTAAACTTCAGTAAAGAGCCCCGCCACGCCTGGCATCGCGCGTTTCAACGAGACAGAGAAAAACGCGTTAAGCCGTTATCCCGGAAGGTCGTTTGATAACATCACCTTGAAGGAAAATATTCTAAAAACAAGCGAACCGATATTTCCTCCAACTCATCAGATGGACTGGAAATTATTCCAAAATTCTCGTTTGACTCTTCAAAAATAGCGGCTAAATTTAATTCTGAACGACAACGGATACGAATGAAAACGTATCTTACTGACATAAACGATGTATATGAGGAAACATAATATGGCAGAGCAACGTGGTGGTTCAGGTAATTTCGCACAGGATCGTGAAAAGGCTTCTGAAGCAGGGAAAAAAGGTGGACAGCAAAGCGGCGGTAATTTCAAAAATGATCCGCAGCGCGCTTCTGAAGCAGGCAAAAAGGGGGGTCAGCATAGCCATGGCGGCGGACGTAAATCTGACAACTCTTAATTCATCTCATTATTAAAGCCTGTTATTCACTTTAATCGGTACTCTGCGGGTCCGCGGGCTCGCAGAATTTTTATGTCACTGGAGAAAAGCGTATGAATATGAAAAGCATAGAAGATGTGTTTATTCACTTGCTATCTGACACCTACAGTGCAGAAAAACAGCTAACCCGTGCGCTGGCAAAGTTGTCCCGCGAAGCCTCCAGCCCGGATCTGAGCGCTGCGTTTAAAGCGCACCTGGAAGAGACCCACGGCCAGATTGAGCGTATCGATCAGATCGTGGAGAAAACGCCCAATATTAAACTGAAAAGAATGAAGTGCGTGGCAATGGAAGGCTTAATTGAAGAAGCCAATGAAGTCCTTGAAAGCACAGAAAAAAATGAAGTACGCGATGCAGCCTTGATCGCGGCGGCGCAAAAAGTCGAGCACTACGAAATTGCGAGCTATGGCACGCTCGCCACCCTGGCCGAGCAATTAGGCTATACCCAGGCGGTGAAATTATTAGCCGAGACGCTGGAAGAAGAGAAATCCACCGATCTTAAACTCACCGATTTGGCCGTCGGTAATATTAATCAGAAAGCGGAAAAGTAAGCCTGAATTAACCGAACCCGAGGAAGAAAATATGAATCACGTAGAACACTACCATGACTGGCTACGCGATGCTCACGCCATGGAAAAGCAAGCCGAATCAATGCTCGAATCAATGGCCAGCCGCATCGATAATTACCCTGATGTACGCGCCCGAATTGAACAGCATATTTCTGAAACCAAGCACCAGATTACCCTGCTGGAAGAGATCCTCGATCGTAACGATATTTCCCGCTCGGTTTTAAAAGACTCCATGAGCAAAATGATGGCGTTCGGCCAATCGATGGGTGGCATGGCCGCGTCGGATGAGATCGTGAAAGGCTCGATTAGCGGCTACGTTTTCGAGCAGTTCGAAATTGCCTGCTATACCTCCCTGCTGGCCGCGGCGAAAAAAGCCGGAGACGTGGCTTCGATCCCTGCCATCGAATCTATCCTCGCGGAAGAGCAGCGCATGGCCGACTGGCTTATCCAGCATATCCCGGATACCACGGAACAATTCCTCCTGCGCTCTGACGCCGAAGGCGTTGAAGCGAAAAAATAACCCAGGAGTGAGCCTATGTTTCGACACGTAAAACAGTTGCAATACACCGTTCGCGTCGCTGAGCCAAATCCCGGCCTCGCGAACCTGCTGCTTGAGCAGTTCGGCGGCCCTCAGGGCGAGCTGGCTGCCGCCTGCCGTTACTTCACCCAGGGTCTGGGCGATGACGATGCAGGCCGCAGAGAGATGCTGATGGATATCGCTACCGAAGAGCTGAGCCACCTTGAAATCATCGGGACGCTGGTCGGTATGCTGAATAAAGGTGCCAAAGGCGAGCTGGCAGAAGGCACCGAACAGGAAGCGGAGCTCTATCGCTCCCTGACGGCCAACGGTAACGACAGCCATATCACCTCCCTGCTGTACGGGGGTGGGCCACCGCTGACCAACTCCGGCGGCGTGCCCTGGACCGCGGCCTATATCGACACCATTGGCGAACCCACCGCTGACCTGCGCTCGAATATCGCAGCGGAAGCGCGCGCCAAGATCATCTATGAACGCCTGATCAACGTCACTGACGATGTCGGGGTAAAAGATGCCCTCGCGTTCCTGATGACCCGTGAAGCCGCGCACCAGCTCTCGTTTGAGAAGGCGCTGCAGTCGATTCGCAATAATTTCCCACCGGGGAAACTGCCGCCTATCGAACAATATTCAACCACCTACTACAATATGTCTGCGGGTGACGATCTTCGCGGCAGCTGGAACAGCGACGAAAACTTCGAGTACGTTGCCGATCCGCAACCTGCCGTTGACGGTGGCGACGGGAGTGCTCAGGTCTCGCTTTCGAAAGAGCAGGCCGCTCTGTTGAAAGCGATGGCATCGCGCACCGAGTCGGATCCGAATGCCAATCCGTTGACTGGCGCGGAGCTGGGGGCCGGTAAGAAAAAACCGTAACCCCGCGCCGAAGTAAATGCTGTACCACGATGCCCCGTTTCTTACGGGGCATTTCGCTGACAGGGGTAGAGTACGATGTTCGAACTCGATGCATTCCATCTCGCCAGGCTTCAGTTCGCCTTCACAGTGTCGTTTCACATTATCTTCCCGGCCTTAACCATCGGCCTCGCCAGCTATCTGGTGGTGCTCGAGGGCATGTGGCTGAAGACGAAGAATGACGTCTGGCGCTCGCTGTATCACTTCTGGTTAAAAATCTTCGCCGTTAACTTCGGCATGGGCGTGGTCTCCGGTCTGGTGATGGCCTACCAGTTCGGCACCAACTGGAGCGGCTTTTCCCAGTTTGCCGGGAGCATCACCGGCCCGCTGCTCACCTATGAAGTGTTAACCGCCTTCTTCCTCGAAGCGGGTTTCCTCGGCGTGATGCTGTTTGGCTGGAACAAGGTCGGGCCCGGCCTGCACTTTTTTGCCACCTGCATGGTGGCGCTCGGCACCCTGATGTCCACCTTCTGGATCCTCGCTTCCAACAGCTGGATGCACACCCCGCAGGGCTTCAGCATCGAGAACGGCCAGGTGATCCCCGAGGACTGGTTCGCCATTATCTTTAACCCCTCCTTCCCCTACCGCCTGATCCATATGTCCATCGCCGCCTTCCTGAGTAGCGCCCTGTTTGTGGGCGCATCGGGAGCCTGGCATCTGCTGCGCGGCAACGACAGTCCGGCGGTGCGCAAAATGTTCTCGATGGCGCTGTGGATGGCGCTGCTGGTCGCACCGATTCAGGCCTTTGTCGGGGATATGCACGGCCTGAACACCCTGGAACATCAGCCGGCGAAAATTGCCGCCATTGAAGGCCACTGGGAAAATCCACCCGGTGAAGCCACGCCGCTGCTGCTGTTTGGCGTACCGGATATGGAAGAGGAACGCACCAAATACGGGCTGGAGATCCCGGCGCTCGGTAGCCTGATCCTTACCCACAGCCTGGATAAGCAGGTTCCGGCGCTGAAAGATTTTCCGAAAGATGAGCGACCCAACTCGCTGATCGTCTTCTGGTCGTTCCGCGTGATGGTGGGCCTCGGGCTGCTGATGATCCTGATGGGCGTTATCAGCCTGTGGCTGCGCCACCGACACCGCCTGTACCACTCCCGTCCGTTCCACTGGTTCGCCCTGAGCATGGGCCCCGCCGGTCTGGTGGCGATCCTCGCGGGCTGGATCACTACCGAGGTGGGCCGCCAGCCGTGGGTGGTATATGGCTATCTGCGCACCATTGACGCGGTGTCGCTGCACAGCACCCTGCAGATGAGCATCAGCCTGCTGGCGTTTATCGTTGTCTACTGCTCGGTGTTTGGCGTGGGGTATGTCTATCTGGTGCGGTTGATTAAGAAGGGACCGCAGCCGACCGACAATCTCTCGTTGAATACCGACGGCAGGCCCGCGCGTCCGCTCTCAGCGGCTGAACCGGTACCGGAAGAGGAGAAACCATAATGGGCGTCGATATCTCAGTGATCTGGTTTGCCATCATCGTCTTCGCCACCCTGATGTACATCATTATGGATGGGTTCGATTTAGGTATCGGGATGCTCTTCTACTTTGAGCGTGACCCGCAGGCGCGGGACGTGATGGTCAACAGCGTCGCCCCGGTGTGGGACGGGAACGAAACCTGGCTGGTGCTGGGAGGCGCGGGGCTGTTCGGCGCCTTCCCGCTGGCCTATGCGGTCATTATCGACGCCCTGACGATCCCGCTGACCGCCATGCTGATCGGCCTGATCTTCCGCGGCGTGGCCTTTGAGTTTCGCTTCAAAGCCACGCCGTCCCACCGCGCCTTCTGGGACTACTCCTTCGCCGGCGGTTCGCTGCTGGCGACCTTCAGCCAGGGCATTGTGGTGGGAGCGATGATTAACGGTTTCGACGTGGAGGGCCGTCGCTTTGCCGGTTCCGCGCTGGACTGGCTGACGCCCTTCAACCTCTTCTGCGGTCTGGGGCTGATGGTGGCTTATACCCTGCTGGGCACCACCTGGCTTATCATGAAAAGTGAAGGGGCGTTACAGCGTCATATGCGGGAACTGACCCGCCATGTGCTGCTGGCGCTGCTGGGGGTCGTGGCGGTGGTCAGCATCTGGACGCCCCTCGGCTGGCAGTATGTTTCCGAACGCTGGTTCTCGTTGCCTAACTTCTTTTACTTCATGCCGGTGCCGCTGCTGGTGGCGGTATTTGGGATCTGGATCTGGCGGCTCACCCGCAACCCGCACAGCCACGCCCGGCCTTTCCTTCTCACCCTCGGGCTGATTTTCCTTGGTTTTAGCGGGCTGGGTATCAGCCTGTGGCCCAACATTATCCCGCCACGCATCACCATCTGGGACGCGGCCGCCCCGCCTTCCAGCCAGCTGTTTATGCTGGTGGGCACGCTGCTGATCATCCCGCTGATTCTGGTTTACACCGCCTGGAGCTATTACGTGTTCCGCGGCAAGGTGACGGATACCGAGGGTTACCACTAAGCTGCAACATCGCCGGGTGGCGGCTACGCCTTACCCGGCCTACCACACCCGCAGCATGCACCATCCGTAGGCCCGGCAAGCACAGCGCCGCCGGGCGTTGTCGCATAAGGCCCGGTGCGCGATAAAAAGCCGGGTGGCGGCTACGCCTTACCCGGCCTTCAACCCCCGCAGCATGCACAATCCATAGGCCCGGCAAGCACAGCGCCGCCGGGCGTAGTCGCATAAGGCCCGGTGCGCGATAAAAAGCCGGGTGGCGGCTACGCCTTACCCGGCCTGCCACACCCGCAGCATGCACGAGCCGTAGGCCCGGCAAGCACAGCGCCGCCGGGCGTTGCCGCATAAGGCACGGTGCGCAATAAAAAGCCGGGTGGCGGCTACGCCTTACCCGGCCTAACACACCCGCACCATGCACAATCCGTAGGCCCGGCAAGCACAGCGCCGCCGGGCGTTGCCGCATAAGGCCCGGTTCGCAATAAAAAGCCGGGTGGCGGCTACGCCTTACCCGGCCTACCACACCCGCACCATGCACCATCCGTAGGCCCGGCAAACACAGCGCCGCCAGGCGTTGCCGCATAAGGCCCGGTGCGCAATAAAAAGCCGGGTGGCGGCTACGCTTTACCCGGCCTACCACACCCGCACCATGCACGAGCCGTAGGCCCGGCCAGCACAGCGCCGCCGGGCGTTGCCGCATAAGGCCCGGTGCGCAATAAAAAGCCGGGTGGCCGCTACGCCTTACCCGGCCTACCACACCCGCAGCATGCACCATCCGTAGGCCCGGCAAGCACAGCGCCGCCGGGCGTTGCCGCATAAGGCCCGTTGCGGGATAAAAAAGCCGGGTGGCGGCTACGCCTTACCCGGCCTACCACACCCGCAGCATACACGATCCGTAGGCCCGGCAAGCGCAGCGCCGCCGGGCGGTGCCGCATAAGGCCCGGTGCGCAGTAAAAAAGCCGGGTGGCGGCTACGCCTTACCCGGCCTACGAACTACTTCCGGCGCCCGAGGCATTTTCCAATCAGCAGCAGCCCCGCCAGCGCGACGGTGCCGAGCAGGGCTTTGCCCGGCACGCCGGATGTCATCGCCGCAGCGCGGGGTTTAGCCTCCGGGGAAAAACGCCCGTGTATCCGGTGTTCGCCGCCGACCGGTTCGGTCAGGTTGTCCCGCCGGTCAGGTGGGTTGAGCGCCTCGTCCATCTGCCCTTCCCAGGCTTTTTTCACCATCATCCGGTCGAGAAAACCGGGGAACAGGAACTGGCCAACAATCGCTCCGATGGTGCTGCGCCCCACCCACAGCTCGCGCACCGGTCTCTGCGCCACGCCAAAGATGGCCTCGGCGGCGACCTCCGGCTGAAATACCGGCGCCACCGGGCGCATGCTGTAAGCGAACTTATTCCGCGCCCAGTCAAACTGCGGGGTGTTGAGTCCCGGCATCTGCACCATCGCCAGATGCACGCCGCTGCGCTCATGCATCAGCTCGGTTCGCAGCGCGTCGGTAAAGCCGCGGATCGCCGCCTTGGCGCCGCAGTAGGCCGATTGCAGTGGAATGGAGCGGTAGGCCAGCGCGGAACCGACCTGGATAATCACCCCGCTGTCGCGGGGTATCATCTGCTCCAGCGCGGCCCGGGTGCCGTTGACGCAGCCCAGATAGGTCACCTCCGTCACCCGGCGAAATTCATCGTCAGTGATGCTGTAAAACGGGGCCAGGGTGGTACACATGGCGTTGTTTATCCATACGTCGATAGCGCCCAGCCGGTCGGCCAGCGTCTGCGCTGCCCCGCTTAATGCCGCGGCATCGGCCACATCCAGACTTACCGCATGGCAGTTGACGCCATAGTTCGCCACCTCCGCCCGCGTGGCCTCCAGGCTGTGGTTATCCCGGGCGATCAGGCCCACGTCGTAGCCTGCCGCTGCAAAACGCAGCGCCGTGGCCTTGCCTACCCCAGCCGTTGCGCCGGTAATTAACACCACACTCATAGCCTCTCCTTAATGCAGCTGCTTTTTCCAGTGCGGGATCTGCCGCAACAGTTCAGAAAGCGCGTAGCGAACCGCTTTCTCAATCACGTCTTCACACTCGCCGGTGAAGTGCTGCACGGCGGTGGTCACCTCGCCGCGGAAGCACCAGCCAAACCAGACGGTACCCGCCGGGGTGCCATCCTCGCCGCCGTCCGGCCCGGCGTAGCCGCTGATGGCGATGCTGACATCCGCATCGGCCAGCTTCAACGCCCCCTCGGCCATCTCGCCCACCGTCTGGCTACTGACGGCGGTGTACTTTTCCAGGGTGGCATTACTGACCCCCAGCACCTTGTGCTTGGCTTCATTGTTGAAGGTCACCACGCCGGTGCCAAAGAACGAGGCGGTATCCTTTTCTGCACAGAGCGCAGAGGCCACATTGCCGCCGGTACAGGACTCGGCCGTGGTGAGCAGCCAGCCTAAATCGATTAACACCGTCGACACCTGACTGGTAAGTTCCTTGGTGGTTTTGGCCTGGTTCCAGATATTTTCTTTCATGATTCACTCTCTTCGGGAATAATCGAAATATGCCCATTGCGTTCAAGGATTGCGTATTTAATTTTTTCCAGATGATATATTCCGTGGTTTTGTCGGGCCGACACCAGAATGTCATCGCAGGAGACATCCACCTTTTTTAATTTTTCGTTCTGTAATTCACCGTGCACAACCAGAATAACCGGAGAGCCATCAAGCATCGATTCCGCGCCGGAGATATATTTTTTTGCCACGCCGAAAAGCATATCAATCACCACCAGCGTAATAATGGTGAGCATGGCCCCGGTTACCGAAAAATCTTCCCCCAGCAGCGCCTGCTGGGTGGCCTCACTAATAATCAATAACAGGATCAAATCAAAGCTGGTCATTTGCAGCAGCGCCCGCCTTCCGGCGATTTTAAAGACCACCAGCAAAATCAGATAAATCGCCGCCGCCCTGAGTATCATTTCCATACTGGTCCCCTACGGATAGATAAATTGCCAGAAAGAGAGACCCGGCTGATTATTTAACGTGACAGTGGTGACGGTTTTACCGGGTTGATCCGGCGTGCTATAGAGCCAGACGGTAAAATCCTGACGTGGTTTCGCCTCCTGATAAACCAGCACCAGCTCCCCGCCCTCGCTGTGCATTTCGTCAGGCTGCGGCCAGATATTATCGGTTTGCGTTCGCGCCATATATTCCCCGCCAATACGCACTGTTACAGGGGCATTACTTTGCCCCGGCAGGGTAATTTTCAGCTCCAGGGGAGATTGCAGACGGCCAAAACGCTGGTATTCCACCTGCACGCTTTTGGCGGCGTTGGTTTTTGTCGCTTCGCTAAAATAACCGCCCGAAAAAAGCCCCAACAGCGCAGCGGCAATAATCAGCAATAACAGAACGAAACCGAAGCGGTGGGCGTCGTATTCAAACTGCAGTGCGGCATGGCTTTGTTTCACGCCGGGTAAAGGAGGGGAATTTTCTTTTACTTTCGCCATATATCACCTCACCGCTTCGTTTATTAAGATTATACAGCCAGATGATTTTTATAGATAAATTTGATTAAGACTGTTCCTGTTTGCAAAATAAAAAATAGCAACCAGGCTTAATCTGTCAAGCAGGTTAAACCAAGGAGGCAGTATGAAATTAACCGTCGCACCCTTATTGTGTTGTCTTTTAATCTCAGCGGCATATGCCGATGATAATGGTGGACTGAAGAAAGATGCTGCCCCGCCACCGCCGCATTCGCTGGATGAGGGTTACCGCGGCACCGAGGATGCCCGAACCATGACCGTGGAGCAGGCCAAAGAGATGCACGATGGCGCGACCATCTCCCTGCGCGGGAATTTAATTGATGGCTCCGGCGGCGATAAATTTAAATTCCGCGATAAAACCGGCACAATCGATACCATTATTCCTCAGGCTGTATTTGATGGGCGTGAAGTCAAGCCTGACAATATGATCAGCATTAACGGCAGTCTGGATAAAAAGATGAACCCGCCAGTCGTTCGCGTCGACCGCATTCAGAAATAGCGTGTAATTTCACTTAAGTTTCGCGTGGATATTTCCCGACATCCACGTGAAACGCCCCGATATATTCTTTCCCGATACTAACCTACCAGAATTAAGGAGCCCAAAACTCGGATAATTCCGGGCTTTAGGATTAATCCCTCTTTCCTTCCCCTCGCAATACTTAAACAATTTTACACAAATTCACATTGTATTCATTTTGCTTACACAGCACGGATCTGCCGATGAAAGCCCCACACAATATCGCCCTGATAATAACGTCAGCCGCTGGCCTGTCCTTAATGTTCCCTGCCCAGGCGGCAGAGCCGGATAATCAATTTATTATTCAGCAGCAGCGCCAGCGAGCACTGGAGCAGCAATTAACCCCGCCCGTTCCCGATGTGCGTCTTTCTGAGCCCTCATCCGGCTTTGGCAAAATTGCTTTTCCGACGGAATCCCCCTGCTTCCCGATTAACCGCGTCGAGCTGAGCGGCGAGGAGGCCCTGCCCCACTGGCTACCGCTTCAGCGTATTGCGGACCAGGCCCAGGGGCGCTGTCTGGGCGGCAAAGGGATTAACCTGCTGATGAGTACAATGCAGAACCGCATCGTCGACCACGGCTGGATCACCACCCGCGTGCTGGCCCCGTCTCAGGATCTGAAGAGCGGGACGCTGAAACTCGCCATCGTACCGGGCACCATCCGCCACGTGAAGCTGACCGAAGAGAGCGACGACTATATCCAGCTCTACAGTGCCTTCCCGGCCCACGAGGGGAACCTGCTGGATCTGCGCGATATTGAACAGGGGCTGGAAAACCTGCAACGTCTGCCGACGGTGGAGGCCAGCATGGAGCTGTTGCCGGGGGAAAACCCGGGCGAGAGCGATGTGGTGATCGCCCGCAAACAGAGCAAAATGTGGCGTATCGGCCTGTCGCTGGACGATGCCGGGACCGAAACCACCGGGCGCTACCAGGGCGGCGTGACCCTGTCGCTGGATAACCCCTTCTCCCTGAGCGACCTGCTGTATGTCTCTGCCAGCCACGATCTGAACGACAAGGGCGGCAAAGGCAGCAAAAACTACACCGCCCACTACTCGGTGCCCTTTGGCTACTGGATGCTGGGCATCACCGGCAGCGACTACGACTACCACCAGACCGTCGCCGGCCTGAACGAGGATTATCGCTACAGCGGTAAAAGCAAAAACCTCGACATTCAGCTAAGCCGCGTGCTGCACCGCAGCGGCTCGCAAAAAACCACCTTCAGCTACGACGTGCTGGCGCGGGAGACCCGCAACTTTATCGACGATACGGAAGTGGGCGTCCAGCGCCGTCAGACCGCGGGCTGGCGCATCGGGCTGGATCACCGCCACTACATCGGCCAGGCGACGCTGGATGCAGGCATCAGCTATCAGCGCGGCACGCGCTGGTTTGGTGCCCAGCCTGCGCCGGAAGAGTACTGGGGCGATGCTACTGCCCTGAGCAAAATTACCCAGCTCAGCGCCCAGCTCGACCTGCCGTTTGCCATCGGCACGCAGAACTTCCGCTACAACTTGCAGTACCTGCGCCAGATCAGCAACACGCCGCTGACGCCGCAGGATCAGTTCGCCATCGGCAACCGCTGGACGGTGCGCGGCTTTGACGGCGAGCGCACCCTGAGCGCCAGCCACGGCTGGTACGTGCGTAACGATCTGGCCTGGCGCACGCCGCTGCCAAATCAGGAGTTCTATCTGGGTGCCGACTACGGCGAAGTGGGCGGCTACAGCTCGGATCTGCAGGTGGGTAAACACCTGGCGGGCGGCGTGGCGGGCCTGCGCGGCAACGCCTTTAACACCGGCTACGACCTGTTCGCCGGAACGCCGTTCTCGAAGCCGGACGGCTTTGAAACCAGCGATCTCACGCTCGGCTTTAACCTGAACTGGAGCTGGTGATGCGCGTCGGACATCTGGATATCAAAGCGCCGCTGATCCTCGGCGGGCAGGAGAGCGAGGCCGAAGTGCTGGGGGCCACCGTCTGGCTGTGGATGCACTCCCCGATGCACCGGGATGCCCCGCTACACGCCCTCCCCACCCTGCTGCTGCCCATCATTAAGCGCCAGCAGTACGTGCTGGTGAGCGAAAACGACCGGCCGATCTTTTTCCTCAGCTGGGCCTGGCTGAACGAGGAGGCGGAAGCCCGCTACCTCACCCGCCCGGCCATCGAGATGAAAGAAGAGGACTGGGACAGCGGGGATCGGATCTGGTTCTGCGACTGGATCGCCCCCTTCGGCCATACCCCCGCGATGTACAACCTGATGCGCCGCGATATCTTCCCCGACCACGTCTGCCGCGCGCTTTATCACCGCGGCGCGCAGCGTGGCAAGCGCGTGATGCTGTTCCACGGCAGCCACGTCAGCCGTCAACACGCCCGAGAGTGGCAACAGAATCACCCGCTCACCGTAAGCCTGCCGGAAGCGTTTAAAGGAACGAACCATGAATAAGAACCTGTACCGAATTGTCTTTAACAAAGCGCGCGGCATGCTGATGGTGGTGGCGGATATCGCCCGCTCCGGCCGCGCCGGTTCGTCCCGTTCTTCCGGCATCGGCCATACCCACGGCCAGCTTATCGGCAAGGTGAGCGCCATCAGCCTGAGCCTGTGGCTGGCGATGGGGGCCGTGCAGACGGCGCAGGCCACTATCGTGGCGGACGCTGGTGCGCCAAAAAACCAGCAGCCCACGGTCATCAACAGCGCCAACGGCACGCCGCAGGTCAATATCCAGACCCCGTCCGCAGCCGGGGTGTCACGTAACAACTACACCCAGTTTGACGTGGACAACAAAGGGGCGATCCTCAACAACTCGCACAAAAACGTGCAGACCAATATCGGCGGCATGGTGGCGGGCAACCCGTGGCTGGCGAAAGGCGAAGCCAAAGTGATCCTCAACGAGGTGAGCTCCCGCGACCCGAGCAAGCTGAACGGCATGATCGAGGTGGCGGGGAAAAAAGCCCAGGTGGTGATCGCCAACCCGTCGGGCATCACCTGTAGCGGCTGCGGCTTTATTAACGCCAACCGCGCCACCCTCACCACCGGCCAGCCGCAGATGAAAGACGGCGCGCTGACCGGCTTTAACGTCGAGCGCGGCGAAGTGGTGGTCGAGGGCGCGGGGATGGACACCTCCGGCGCGGATTACACCGACATTATTGCCCGCTCGGTGAAGGTTAACGCCGGGCTGTGGGCTAACGATCTGAAGGTCACCACCGGGCGCAACAAGGTGGATGCCGCCCACGAGGCGATCGAAAAAGGCAGCGACGATCCCGCCACTCGCCCGCAGCTGGCGGTGGACGTGGCCAGCCTCGGCGGCATGTATGCAGGCAAAATCCGCATGGTCGGCACCGAGACCGGCGTCGGGGTGCGTAACGCCGGGGCCATCGGCGCTCAGGCGGGCAGCGTGACCCTCTCTGCCGACGGGCGTATCGAGAACAGCGGCACCCTGCGCGCGGGCGACAGCGCCCACCTGCAAACCGCCAGCGAGCTTAACAACAGCGGGGTGATCACCGCCGCCCGGGACGTCCGGGTCAACGCGGCCAGCCTTACCGGGAGCCAGCAGAGCGTGCTGGCCGCCGGGGTGAAGAGCGACGGCAAGCTCGCCGACGCGGGGGATCTGGAAATCAGCACCAGCGGCCAGCTGAGCGCCCACGGGCAAACCCTGGCGGGCGGTAATCTCAGCGCCCGCGGCCAGGGGGTGGACGTCAGCGGCAGCCAGACCCAGGCTAAACGCGTTCTGCTCGACGGCGGCGCGGGGGATGTGAGCACCGCCAGCGCGAAGGTCAGCGCCAGTGAACTGACCGTCCGCAGCGGTAAGATGCTCAACAACGCCGGGGGGACGCTGAGCGCGGAGACGATGAACCTCAGCGCCCACGACCTCAGTAACCAGCAAGGCAAAATCGCCCACAGCGGCAGCGGCGAACTGGCGGTAGACCTGCCGGGCAATATAGATAACCAGCAGGGACAGATTGGCGCGGCGAACGGCGTGCGGCTCAAGGCTGACAAAATCGACAACACCGCCGGGCAGATCGTGGCGGTGGCGGGCAACACCCGGCTGGAGGCCGGAGCCCTGAACAACCAGCAGGGGTTGATCTCTGCCGCTGCGGGCGACGGCGAGATCCAAAGCCACCAGGCGGTGAATAACGCCAAAGGGCGCATTGAGGCGGCGAAAACCCAGCGCATCAGCGCCGGAAGCCTCGACAACCAGCAGGGGGTGATTGTCGCCGACGGCGCTACCCTGGCCCTGAACGGCGGCGCGTTTGATAACCGTTCCGGCTCCCTGCTCTCTCAGGGCTCCCTTAGTCTTGAGAGCGGCGCGCTGAACAACCAGAGCGGCTTCCTGGCGAGCGACGGCGATTTTAACCTTAACGCGGGCGCTATCGACAACAGCGGCGGCCAGATCGGCGCGAACCGCACGTTGACCGCCGGATTCGACACGCTCAGCAATAACGGCGGCGCGCTGAAATCGGTCGGGGCCATGACCCTGAGCGGCGGCCTGCTGGATAACAGCCAGGGCACCACCTTCTCCGGGGATAGCCTCGCCTTTAGCGGCGACACGCTGAACAATACCGCCGGGCAGCTGGCGGCGTCAGAGAGCCTCTCCCTGACCACCACGCAGCTCATCAATAATAAAGGCGTGCTGCAGGGCGACCGCGTGAATGTCACCTCCGGCGCGCTCGATAACCGCGATGGCACCCTCAACAGCCTGGGGGCGCTGAACCTTTCGGCAGGACGTATTAATAACCAGGCGGGCACCCTGGCGGCCAGCGGTGCGGCGGATGTCGCGGCCACGAACCTGGATAACCGCAGCGGCGGACGGGTGATTGGCGAGGCCGATACCGCCCTGCACACCACTAACCTGCAAAACAATGGCGGGCAGATCCAGTCGGTGGGCGATCTGCTCCTCGACAGCGCCCAGGGCGTGCTGGATAACGTCTCGGGGCTGATCCGCAGCGGAAAAAGCGTGACCCTCAATGCCCTGAACTTTATTAACCGCGACACGCTCGGTGAAAATCAGGGGCTGGAGGGCCAGAGCCTGGCGCTGAACACCGGTGCCCTGGATAACCAGCGCGGCAGTATCCTGGCGAACGACACGCTGAATATTGATAACGGCGGCGTGCTGAACAACAGCGCCGGGGCGCTGGCCTCCGGCGGCACGCTGGATCTCAGCGGCAACGGGCTGAACCTGGTCAACGCGGGCGGCACCCTGAAAGCGGGTAAAACCCTGAGCGTAGACGCGGCGTTCCTGGATGCCAGCGGCCAGCTACTGTCGCTGGGGGATATGGATCTCCACAGCACGGGCAGCGTGAACAACACCGGCACTACGATCGCCAACGGCAACCTGACCTTCACCACCGATGGCGATCTGACCAACAGCGGCCAGCTGATGGCGGGCAGCGCCCTCGACGTGCAGACCGCCAACCTGACCAACCTTGCCAGCGGCGAAATCAACGCCGGCAGCACCACCCTGACGGCCACCGGCACGGTGCACAATACCGGACTGATCGACGGGATCGCCACCCGCATCAACGCCAACACCCTCACCAACACCGGCACCGGGCGGATCTACGGCGATGCGGTGGGGGTAAATGTGGATACCTTCAACAACCTCGCCGAAAACGGCACCGCGGCGACGCTGGCCGGGCGCGAGCGCGTGAACCTCGGCGTGCAGACCCTGAATAACGCCGACCACGGCCTGATCTACAGCGCCGGCAGCATGACCATTGGCGGGGCGCTGGACGACAAGGGCGCCGTCACCGGTCGCGCAGGAACCCTTAACAACCACAGCTCGACCATTGAGTCCGCCGGAGATATGGCGATTGCCGCCGGGCAGATCAACAACATCAACGACCACTTCTCCACCGAGGTGGTGCGGGTGTCGCAAGAAGATCTCACCGACTATCAGCACTCCGGTTCCACCAACCGCTGGAGCTCGACTGAGAAAGGCGTCTGGGTGGATGGCAACTCCTCAGACGGGCTGCGTAACCTGAATACGCCAGAAGATACCGGCGCCAATAACGACAATTTCAACCAGTACGACTACACCCGCACGATTGACGAAACACGCATTAAAGAGAGCGACCCGGCGAAGATCCTCGCCGGCGGCAACCTGCTGATGACGGGCGACAAACTGTTTAACGACAAGAGCCAGGTTATCGCAGGCGGCACCCTGGCGATTGACCAGATGGGCAGCGTGAAGAACGAGGACGTGCCCGGCAAGCGTTACACCACCGATGAGGGCACCGTCACCCACTACTACCGTATTCGCCACAAAGGCGATGATGAACAGGGGCGCGATCGCACGGCATATACCCCGCCAACCACCATTCAGGATATCGCCCTGAAACCGGGCCAGCTGATCGGCAACGGCAGCGTTGAGGGGAGCAACCTCAGCATCACCCCGCTGGTGTTGCAGGGAACGGACGTCACCATTGGACAGGCCGCGGGGGTGAAACCCGCGCCACAGCAGACCGTTTCGCCGGGCGAGCCGGTGACCCCGCCGGCCGGACAGCAGTTTGAAGTGACCCCGGCCGACGGCGCGATCCGCATTATCGGCCCGAATACCACCCTGCCGGACAACAGCCTGTTCAAGGTGAACCCATCGGCGGACGTGCCGTACCTGGTGGAGACCGACCCGCGCTTTACCAACGAGCGCCAGTGGCTCGGCAGCGACTATATGCAGGACGCCTTTACCGCCAATGGCGACAACACCCAGAAACGGCTGGGGGATGGCTATTACGAGCAGCGCCTGATCCGCGAGCAGGTGATTGGCACTACCGGCCAGCGCTATCTGGACGGCTACAACAACGACGAAGAGCAGTACAAGGCGCTGATGGATCGCGGCATCACCTTCGGCAAGCAGTACGACCTGAAGATCGGCGTGGCGCTGACGCCAGAGCAGATGGCGCTCCTGACCGGGGATATCGTCTGGCTGGTTAACACCCGGGTGAAGATGCCGGACGGCTCGATGGAGAACGTGCTGGTGCCGCAGGTCTACGCCAAAGTAAAACAGGGGGATATCGACGGCTCCGGGGCGCTGATTGCCGGGAACAATGTCTCCATCAAGCTTAACGGCGACCTGTTTAACCGCGGGACGATTGCCGGGCGTAAAGTCCTGCAGCTGGATGCCGACAACATCACCAACCAGACCGGCACCCTTCAGGGGGCGGACGTCAACCTGAACGCCCGCACCGATATCAACAACCTTGGCGGTGCCATCGTGGGCGATGGCAGCGTGCTGGCCAGCGCCGGACGCGACATCAATCTCATCAGCACCACCACCAGCGCCGACAGCGTTAACGGCGAGAACAGCTTCACCCGCACCACCATCGACAGCGTCTCCGGCATTTACGTGCAGGGCGACGACGGTAAGTTGGCCCTGCAGTCCGGGCGGGATATGACCCTGACCGGGGCGCAGGTGATCGCCAGCGGCGAGAACGGCAAAGCGCAGCTGGTGGCCGGGCGGGATATGACCCTGAACACGGTGGAAACCGCCAGCCGCGATAACCTGGTGTGGGACGCCGACAACAGCCTGAAACAGGGGCAGACAACCAGCGTCGGCAGCGAAGTGACCGGCAAAGGCGACGTCACCCTGGCGGCCGGGAACGATCTCAACGCCCGCGCCGCCGCCCTCTCCGCCGGCGAGGCGCTGAACGTCAGCGCCGGGAATAACCTGACCCTGACGGCAGGCGAAAACACTCAGGATCTGGACGAACGGCATAAAGTGGTGGGCGGTAACGGCTGGCTGTCGAAAACCACCACCACCACCCGCGACCAGATTGACCGTCAGACGGTGCAGAGCAGCGAGCTGAACGGCAACACCGTTAACCTCACCGCCGGAAACGATCTCACCGTGCGCGGCAGCAACGTGGCGGGCAGCAATGATGTCTCCCTGCTGGCAGGCAACAACCTGACCGTGGAGACCCAGGCCGAGCGCAATAACGAGCTGCACCAGAAGCAGGAGAAAAAATCGGGGCTGTTAAGCTCGGGCGGGATCGGCTTTAGCGTCGGCACCCAGAGTATCAAAACCACCGACACCGGCGCGGACGCCACCCAGGCGGGCAGCACCGTCGGCAGCGTCAACGGCGACCTGACTCTTCGGGCGGGGGATCGCCTGACGGTGAGCGGCTCGGATCTGGTGGCCGGTCAGGACATAGCGCTCACGGGTAAAGACGTTGACATCACGGCGGTGAACAACCGCAGCCAGCAGACTCACGAGGTGGAGCAGAAAACCTCCGGGCTGACGCTGGCGCTCTCCGGTACCGTTGGCAGCGCGTTGAACAGCGCCGTCGAGGCCTCGCAGCAGGCGAAATCCTCCGGCAGCGGCCGCCTGCAGGCATTGCAGGGCGTGAAGGCGGCGCTCTCCGGCGTGCAGGCCGCCCAGGCCGCACGGATGGACCAGGCGCTGGGCGCAGACGAATCAAACACCAACACGGTGGGCATTAGCCTCTCTTACGGCAGCCAGTCGTCGAAATCGACCCAGTACAGCGAGCAGAACACCGCTCAGGGCAGCACCCTCAACGCCGGGCGCGATCTCAGCGTGATCGCCACCGGCAGCGGCGCGCGCGGCGCGGATGGGGATCTGACCGTGGAAGGCAGCCAGCTGAAGGCGGGCAACGATATTACGCTTGCCGCCAACCGCGATCTGTACCTGCGCTCGGCGCAAAACACCCAGCTGCTGGACGGTAAAAACGAGAGCAAAGGCGGCAGCGTCGGGGTTGGCATCGGATACGGCTCCGGCGGCGCGGGCATCAACATCTCCGCCAGCGTCAACCGCGGCAAAGGCAACGAGAGCGGCAACGGCACCACCCACAGCGAGACCACCGTGGATGCGGGCCGCCAGGTGAATCTCCTGACCGGACGTGACGCCACCCTGACCGGGGCGCAGGTGAGCGGCGAAACCGTGAAAGCGGACATTGGCCGCAACCTGACGCTCACCTCCGAGCAGGACAGCGATCGCTACGACTCAAAACAGCAGAACGCCAGCGCGGGCGGGAGCTTCAGCATCGGCACCATGACCGGCTCGGCCAGCATCAACCTCAGCCGCGACAAGATGCACAGCAACTACGACTCGGTGGTGGAGCAGACCGGGATCTTCGCGGGCAAAGGCGGCTACGACGTGACCGTGGGCGAGCATACCCAGCTCAACGGAGCGGTGATTGGCTCGACGGCGACCGCCGATAAAAACCGTCTCGATACCGGCACCATTGGCTTCAGCGATATTGAAAACCGCGCCGATTTCGAAGTGGAACACCAGAGCGTGGGCATGAGCACCGGGGGCAGCATCGGCAGCCAGTTTGCCGGCAACATGGCTAACGGCCTGCTGGTGGGCGCCAACCGCGACGGACATGACAGCAGCACCACGCACGCAGCGGTATCGGACGGTACGCTGATCGTCCGCGACCCGACTCGTCAGGTGCAGGATATTAACCAGCTCAGCCGCGACGTGGAGCATGCCAACCAGACGCTCTCCCCTATCTTCGATAAGGAAAAAGAGCAGGAGCGACTCCAGCAGGCGCAGCTGATCGGCGAGATCGGCAATCAGGTGGCGGATATTGCCCGCACCGAGGGCAGCATCCGCGCCACCAACGCGGCGAAAGAGAAGCTTAAAAACGTCAACGCGCAGGACCTGCAGGAGGCGAAAGCGGCGTGGGAGAAAGCCAACCCGGGCAAAACCGCGACGCTGGAAGACATTAACGGCCAGATCTACCAGACGGCGTACAACGATGCGATGAATGCCTCCGGCTTTGGCACCGGCGGGGAGTATCAGCGGGCGATTCAGGCGGCGACGGCGGCGGTTCAGGGGCTGGCCGGGAGCGATCTCAGCGCGGCCCTCGCGGGCGGTGCTGCACCGTACCTGGCGTATGTCATTGGGCACCGCAGCGGGTTGAGCAACGAGGGCAAAGTTGCCGCCCACGCGGTGGTCAACGCCGCGCTGGCCGCCGCCCAGGGGCAAAACGCGCTGGCGGGTGCCGCCGGCGCCGCCACGGGCGAGCTGGTGGGGATGATCGCCCTCGAGATGTACGGCAAATCTGCCGATAAGCTGGATGAAACGCAGAAGCAGACGGTTTCTGCGCTGGCGACGCTGGCGGCAGGCTTATCCGGTGGGCTGGTGGGCGACAGCTCAGCTTCCACAGTTGCCGGGGCTCAGGCGGGTAAAACAACGGTTGAGAATAACTCCGTTGGCGACATCGTCGCGGCACTGCAGGAGGGTAAAACCACCGCGCAGGTGGCCGAAGAGCAGGTGAAGGCCGAAAATGAACGCTATAAGCGCGAAAACTGTGCCGGGATGAGCGCCGAAGCCTGCGCGGTTAAAATGTATACCGAGCGTCGGGAAGCGCTGAAGGATATGGCGTTGTTTGGCGTAGATTTTGTCCCGGTCGTGGGTGATATCAAGAGCTTTGCGGAAGCGCACAGTGCGCTTGATTATCTGGCTGCAACGATTGGCATCATTCCTGGCGCAGGGGATGTTGCGGGCAAAGCCATTAAGGGTGCGGAAAAGGCGCTTAAAGCAGGCGATCTGGAAGCGGCGTCTAAGCTGATTAACCAGGCCAGTGATGAGATTACCTACGTTGCGGGCAGTAAAGGTAACTGGAGCAAAGAGCTAAATAATCCAAAACCAAATGAAGTTTACAAGTTTGGTGATGCTCATACCTTTAAAACAGATGCGCAAGGTAGGACAGTGAGCGTTGAAAGCACACTCTCCTTGTCTAAAAGCGATCGTAATACTTATCAACAATGTAAGGCTGGTAAATGTGGCCTCGAAGGTGATGAGGGTGGTCATTTAATTGCCAGTATCTTTAATGGCCCAGGTGAGAAGCTCAATCTAGTTCCTATGGATGGCAGCCTTAACAAACGTGAATGGAAAAAGATGGAAAATCTATGGGCTAATGAACTGAGAAATGGTAAAAAAGTACAAGTTAAAATCGAGCCGGTATACACAGGAACGAATAACCGCCCTGACAGCTTTAACGTAATTTACTCTATTGATGGAGGTCGTCCTGTTATCAAAGATATCAGCAACTCACCTGGAGGGATAAAATGAAAGAACTAGACGATCTGCATAATAAAATTGGCCAGTTACTGTCTGATGCAGGGCCAGCTAATGCTAAGAAGATTATCACTCGCGCTAAATTAGCGCTGGATGGCGAATCCTGCGAATATGAATATGATTATATTGATCAAGACGATCATGAAGACTGGTTTGTTCCTGACAAGTTAGCCAGTTACGATCTGAGATTGCTGTTAGTGAGAATGCGGGATTTTCACCTGCAAAATAATATGACTAATGGTAAGCCTGCATGGACAAACTGTGAGATAATCATTGACATACCTGAAGGGAAAATAAATATTAACTTCTCCTATAATGATTAATTTACCTTCAATGAATGGGCGATTAAATTGTCCATTCATTTCACAAACCACTAAATTTATATAAAAACCTTTGTTTTTCATTAAAAGTAGTCGAAGAAAGGATCTGATATTTACATAGATTGTCTGATTCGGGTTATCGCTGATATGGTTATTTCCCTTGAATTCACTGGCGAGACTTCCATCTGTCCCGATGGCGCAACCGGGATGATGAAAAGTTTTGCCGCTCCCTGAAAAAAATATTGCCAGATGGAACGAAACGATTATATATAGTGAAGACAGGAGGCTTTAATTTTAATGACAAACAAATCACTTGACCAACTACGGGCAGGATTAGATTGTTACCAATCAAATGGCTATGTCGAATCCAATTCATTTAACGATCCGAATGATGATGCTCTGGAATATCTGGGCATGCTGCTCGTGGATGATCAACCCACAGCGCTAAAGTATTGCCAGAGTTTTTTGCAGCAGTCCCAGGTCAATGATGAACTAAAATCAGCCGCACTTGATTTCTTACTACTGTCTAGTGAATGGAATTTCGCGTATCAGTATCTTTATAGCCAGGCGGAAAGACTTTCTATCCCGGAACTTGAAAAGTCGTTTTTTTATTTTTGTTGTGATAAAAACGAAGCCACACCTTATCCCCTTCCCGAAGGGCTATTCACTAAATTGTTAGCACGATTCGAGGTTGTTAAAAATGAGCCCGATGCTTATTTTTATCATCTTCATGAAGCCTATAATGACTTTGTTAAAACACTTTCCGATACGCAGAATTGACTTTATTGTGGGGGAAAAATCTGCAGTATCTATGTTATGAACTTAAAAGCTCTGAAAATACGGGGATTAAGACGGTAAAGTGACTATCGAGAAAACGACTCTAATCGTAGATAAAATGCAACGTATGGCTACTTTATTAGAATTAGGTGGTTATGCCGAATGGTCAGCTAGTATTTTTAAACTGGCTAAAAAATATGAGCTTGATCCTGATGATACCAAACACATTTTTCTAAATTTCTATGGTGGCATGGGCTCTCTGAACGATCTCGTACTGTACAGAAACGGAAAGGTTTTGATGGATGAAAATGATGAACTCGCTCAGCTCAGACGCGACCTGTTTAACCTTCTTTCCTGAACAAAAATCCCGCTTTCGTAAGTAGTTTCTATGAATTTATTCTTTAACAACCAGGTTATATTATTGTTGAGAAGTACACGCCTGACAGGAGTGATAAAATGACAGTGAAATGGGCTCATTTTATAGATGTTCTTGGTAAAAAGGTAAATTCTGTTGAAGTTATCAACCTGTGTCAGGCTATCGGTGAAACCCCGGTTATATCAGCTGATGCTGGCGAAGGCAAAGTCGACATGCTCCCTGGATGGATCAATGGCTGGTCAAAGTATGATTACGGCAACCACTCAGTACATCTTCAGTACACAGAGCATAATCACCTGTGTCACGAAACGTTGATTAAAAATTAGAACGTCCTGATTTATAATATTTTTTTCAAATTTTAGCCCGGATCGATGTAAAGCGATTACGGGCTTAAATATTGGTAGTAGTCTTTATCCTGCTATACTGCCGTCTTCCATAAAGGGAGCAAATATCCCTGGGTAAAGGGAAATAATGATGGGTTACTGGTTCTATAACAAGATGGAAAAATTGGGGACCGGGGCGCAGCGAGCAAACAATTTTAACAGGTGACGGTATGGCTAATAGCCTGAATGACGTTATTGAAGAGTTAAAGGTAGTGTCCGGGAACGAGAGAAGTAATATTCCTTTACCGGATGATGATCTTATTTCTAAATATGAAGGAGAAACAGGCTTTTCTTTTTCACCTGACTACAAGAAACTTCTTAAGGAAGTTGGCAATATCTATTATGGAACAATCGAACTATTATCTGTCACAGAAGACAAAAAATTCTATGGCGAATTGTTAACGGCTATAAATGATGCGAAAGAACTTGGCGTGCCTGAATCGTGGCTACCCATATGTGAAGATAACGGTAGTTATTATTGTTTAGACCAACAAGGTCGTGTCCAATATTGGACTGGCGATGGTGCTAGTGAAGAGCAATGGCCTGATTTAGCCGCCTGGGTGAAAGATGTCTGGATCGATGGCAACTAAGGTAAGTCAAGGTAAATATTTATCTGGAAAACCCTGTAGCCATAAAAGATGATTTTTGGAGCACCTGTAGAAGCGGTGCTCCAAAAAAGCCAGGGTCCTGGTATTGCCCTCATACCCTGGACATTACCTGAAAAACGCGTCGACTGTGATGAAATAAAATACATTTTTCTAAGTTTCTATGGCGGCATGGGATCTCTGAACGATCTCGTATTGTACAGAAACGGAAAGGTTTTGATGGATGAAAACAATGAACTCGCTCAGCTCAGACGCGACCTGTTTAACCTTCTTTCCTGAATAAAAATCCCGCTTTCGTAGGTGGTTTCTATGAATTTGTTCTTTAACAACCAGGTTATATTATTGTTGAGAAGTACACGCCAGACAGGAGTTACAAAATGACAGTGGAATGGGCTCATTTTATAGATGTTCTTGGTAAAAGGGAAAATTCTGTTGAAGTTATCAACCTGTGTCATGCTATCGGTGAATCCCCGGTTATATCAGCTGATGCTGGCGAATATAACGATCCCGATGGAAAAACGAAGCACTATAAATTTTATCAGTCTGGTATCGAGATGGGGTTTCGGAAAGACTGCTTAAATCATATTCATTTTTACTTTGGCAATGAAGATGGATATTCACCCTTTACAGGCAATTTTATCCCCGGAATTAAAGGAGGGATGGACAGGGCATTTATTACAAAATTGTCTGGAAAACCCACTTTGTCTGGCGAAGGCAAAGTCGACATGCTCCTTGGGTGGATCAATGGCTGGTCAAAGTATGATTACGGCAACCACTCAGTACATCTTCAGTACACGGAGCATAATCACCTGTGTCACGCAACGTTGATTAAAAATTAAAAAACCATTATTTGTAACGGTTTTTATCAAACTTTAGCCCGGATTGGTGTATAGAGATTACGGGCATAAATATTGCCTCATTTGAGTTAATTTATCTTTCAGGAGGAATGATGCGTCAATCCCAGGATATTTATAATGACATTGGTTCAGGATTGCTCTCGATCGCGCCTGATACTGCGGTGAGTTTACTTATGACTATGTCGATAAACAGGGTCACCAGCATTGGGTCACTGATACAGCAGATGCCAGTGCAAGACTTTTAGATCTTTTGGTCGAACTGAGGAATTTTTTTGTTGATAACGTTCAATCACTCGAAAAGCCCTTCTGGCGGGGCTGTGAGGTAACGGTAAACGTTGAAACACTCAGGATTAACATTGACTTTAAATATGAGAACTAAAATGACTATGTATTTGGAAAAACTCTTATCCGTTTGCAGTGGTGATATTTCATCATGCAAGGGGCATAAACTAACCTCAGGCTTTCATAATTACCCGCTGATTGATGATTTAACGACTTTATTAAACAACAGAAACGGCTTTTATGGTTTTGAGTCAGCCTTGCATGTTTTCCCTTTAGAGACAGATGGGGAAGAGATCGGCGTAATTGACTGGAATGACAATAGGTTATGGATTGATTGTTACGATGATCTTGCTCATAACGCCATTTTCTTTGCTGAAGATGTTTTTGGCGGTCAATTTTGTATAAAACAAGATGGCATATACACGTTCGATCCAGAGACAGGCTCTTTTGATTACCTTGCGCCTGATATCAATGAATGGTGTAAACAAATACTTGAAGACTATGAGGTATTAACGGGCTACCCACTGGCAAACGCATGGCAGAAAAAGTATGGTTCAATACCTGCGGGTTATCGCCTGGTTCCCAAAATTCCGTTTGTTGCGGGTGGCGAGTATGAGCCTGATAACCTTTACTTAGAAAAATCGGCAGTAGCAATGAAAGCAAGAGCCAATATTGCACTGCAAATAAGAGATGTTCCCGATGGTAGCAACATCCGGCTAAGGTTAATTGACAGGGATTAATACAGGGAATTGCAAATGAGACGTCTTATTCCTGGCATCGTTTTTTACTGAGTGGCTGCGTGGTGGCCGATATGGACTCTACCAACCACACCGCCTTTCCCTACTCCTGGACGTTCCAGAAGCCCGCAACAATGGGCCATACCGATCGGGTACAGCGTAAAGCCGATCTTTATGCCTGCGGCGTCGATAAAAATATCGATGTAGACAGTCCAGCATGGGGCAGAGGCAGTAGCTATCCGGGGAAGACCACAAAGCAATATTTGCCCGGGTAGAAAAAGTGGAAGCCTGCATGCAGGATAAAGGATATGTGGTGCTGGGCTTCGATGAGTGCGGGCCGCTCAAAGCCCCCACGGGAAAATGTAATTAAGTGTTCAACTATGACGAAGTAAGGGCGAGAAAATATGCGCGAATCCCAGGCTATTTATAATGATATTGGCTCGGTCTTAGTAGCCGCAGCGCCCGATAGCGCCGCAAAAATCATTGCTCGCGCTGAGCTGTCGCCCGAAGATAACCACTGCAAATGTGAGTTTGATTATGTGGACAGCACCTCAGGTGAGACAAACTGGTTTACTGCAGGCGCACAGGCCAATGCTGATTTGCTGGACCTTCTGGTTGAGATGAGGAATTTTTTTGTTGATAACATCTCATCACAACAGCCCGCGTTCTGGCACGCCTGTGAAATAACGGTCGATGTTGAAACGCTCAGAATCGCGATTGATTTTAAATACGGCGATTAGTAGACAATAAAATATGACGACTAAGCGCAACACCCTACCAATATAGGGGAGGCAAATTCCAGGACTATTCTGGCCTTTAAGATTATTCCCTATTTCATCGCCTGCCAAAACAACCAACAATTTTATCGCCTTAATTTGCAGTGGAATATCTCCAGCCTGATGGTTGGGGATATATGGCATTACACATAAAAAATGACAACAAGGATTACGGAAAATGAAAAAAATTACCCTGGCGGTATGCGTTGCGGCGAGTCTGGCAAGCGGCGCTGCTCTGGCGGATAATCACACCGTTTCGGTGGGTTATGCGCAGAGTAATGTTGAAGACTTTAAAAATATCCGCGGCGTGAACGTTCAGTATCGCTACGAGTGGGATTCCCCGGTAAGCCTGGTGGGTTCATTTACCTATATGAGCGGCGATCAGGACGAGCATTATTATCTCGCTTCCGATTCCATTAAAAATCACATCGAAGTGAAATATTACTCCCTGATGGCAGGCCCGGCGTATCGCCTTAATGAATTCGTTTCCCTGTATGCGCTGGGCGGTGTTGCTCGCGTGAAAGCAGACGGCCACACCACCTGGGTGAACGGCGGCGACAACTATACCGAGCGCAACGGCATCGATGACAAATCGACCTCTTTCGCCTACGGCGCGGGCGTACAATTCAACGCAACGCCTGATCTGGCGATCCACGTCGGTTACGAAGGTACCACTGCCGACCTGGGCGATGACTACGGGATCAACGGCTGGAACCTGGGTGTGGGTTACAGCTTCTGATTGGCGCGCCCTGATGCCGGGTGGCGGCTACGCCTTACCCGGCCTACGGTCCATGGGTTTTGTAGGCCCGGCAAGCGCTGCGCCGCCGGGCATTACAGACCGCACTCTTCCCCGGCCTGCATAATATGGGCGATAAACTGGGTTAACTTCGGCAGCGGCCGCAGATCCTGACGCCATAAAAGATGCACCGGTCGGGGTTGTGGCGTGTAACTTTCCAAAACACGTATCAGCCGACCATTCGCCAGCTCGTCCGCCACCAGCACCTCCGGTTGTAACAGCAATCCCGCCCCGGCAATCGCCGCCATCCGCAGCCCATACCCGTCGTTACAGCGCAAGATCGCATCGCGCTTCCAGCGCACTTCCCCCTCGACACCCGGCAGCCGCCACTCGTTGCGCGCGGTCCAGACGGTGTGGGAGAGACAAAGATGCTCCACCAGATCGTCCGGCGTTTGTGGCGTGCCGTGACGGGCTAAATAGTCCGGCGCGGCGCAGATCACCATCCGGTAAGGACAGAGGTATTTCGCTACCAGATCCCCGGTGTGGATATCGCCAATGCGGATAGCCAGATTCACCCCCTCCTCCACCAGATCGACCATCCGGTTAGTAAGATCCAGCTCGACGCGCACCTCCGGGAAACGCTGCAAAAAGGTGGCGGTCAGCGGGGCAATCACGCACCCGCCGAATGAGGTGGGCGCGGTCACCCGCAGCGTGCCCGCGGGCGCGGTACGCAGACGCTCCACCGAACGTTCGGCGATGGCGACCTGCTCGATAACCCGCTTTGCCTCCTCAAACCAGACCCGCCCGGCGTCGGTCAGGCTCTGGCGGCGGGTATTGCGCTCCAGCAGCCGGGTGCCGAGCTGCGCCTCCAGCCAGGCGATATACTTCCCGACCATCACCGCCGACATCTCCAGCCGGGCGGCGGCACCGGTAAAGCTGCCGCTCTCCACCACCGCGATAAAGGTTTCCATGCCGCGAAGCTTATCCATATTACAAACCTCTGGTTAATAATGATCTAACTTTAGCCCAGTTTATCCGCTCTGCGGTTTGTTAAACAATCAAGGCTCACACACCGAGGAGTCGGCTATGAAAATCGTCATTATTGGTGCCAGCGGTACGGTCGGTCAGGCAGTCACAGAAGAGTTGAGTCGTCGTCATGAAGTCATTCGCGTGGGCCGCACAAAAGGCGATCATCAGGTGGATATCACCTCGCAGGCCAGCGTGCAGGCGCTGTTCGAGAAGATCGGCCCGGTGGATGCCATTGTCTCCGCCAGCGGCGGGCTGCACTTTGGCCCGCTCGCGACCATGACCGACAGCCAGTTCAACCAGGGGCTACAGGATAAATTGCTGGGCCAGGTGCGGCTGGCGCTGACCGGGCAGCACTATCTGAATGAAGGCGGGTCGATAACCCTGATCAGCGGCATTGTGGCCCACGAGCCGATTGCCCAGGGGGTGAATGCCACCACGGTCAATGCCGCGCTGGAGGGCTTTGTCCGCGCCGCAGCGTGCGAACTGTCGCGTGGAATTCGGATCAACCTGATTAGCCCGACGGTGCTTACCGAATCGGCCGAAGCCTACGACGGTTTCTTCCCGGGCTTCGAAAGCGTGCCCGCCGCCACCGTTGCCCAGGCCTATCGCCGCAGCGTGGAAGGGGTGCAGAGCGGGCGGGTCTATAAGGTGGGGTATTGAGTCGTTTGCAATTGCCGGGTGGCGCTTCGCTTACCCGGCCTACAAAAATCGCGAACCGTAGGCCGGGTAAGGCGTAGCCGCCACCCGGCACAACATCAGCCCACCGTGCCCCACACCAGGTTGCCGTTATGGAAGGTCGCGGTGCGCGGGGAAATGCGCGCCACCGCTTCGGCGGAGCAGGAGGCGTCCACCAGCACAAAGCTGGCGGCATCCTGCGCTTTCGGCCACACGCGCTCGCCTTTGTCGTTCAGCGGCAGCACGTCGCCAGTAGCAATACCTAACGCGCGGGACAGCGTCTGCTCGTTCGGGCGGATATAGAGCTGGGCATAGAGATTGGCTTTTTCCAGCATGTCCCCCAGGCCATACGGCGACCAGTGGTCGATCACGCTGTCGGTGCCGGTAATCACAAACACCCCTTTATCGCGCAGCTGCTTGAGCGGCATATGCAGGGTGCCGATCGGCACGGTAGAGGCGATGGTGATCTGCTGCGCCGCCATGCGCGGGGCCAGGGCGTCCACTTCCTGCTCGCTGAGCGTCGCCAGGGCAAAGGCGTGGCTGATGGTCAGCTTGCCCTTCAGCTCCGGCGTTTTCTCCACGGTTTGCACCATGTAGTTCACCGCCGCCACGCCCGCCGGGCTGGTTTCGTGCAGGTGGATATCCACCCCTTTGTCGTAATCCAGCGCAATCTGAAACATCAGGTCGAGGGATTTCTCCATCGCGCCATCGACGCTGGTGGGATCCAGCCCGCCGACATAGTGCGCCCCGGCCTGCATCGCCTCACGCATCAGCTTCTCCGAGTTCGAGAGCAACAGGCCGTGCTGCGGAAAAGCGACAATCTCGCAGTCGAATCTAGGCTTCCGCCGCGCCAGTACCGCCTGTAAATTCTCGAGGTTCTTCAGCCCCGAAGTCGGCTCGATATTGCAGTGGCTGCGGGCGATGGTGGAGCCCTTCGACTGGATCAAGTCGATCAGCTTTTCCGCCCGCTCCTGAGTGTAAGGTTGCAGCTCCGGAAGCAGCTTTTGCTCGAGGCGGATCATGTCCTGAATGGTGGTCCCCGCCGGGCGATTCAGGGAGCGCCACGGACCGCCGTAAAAGGTCTTATCCAGATGGATGTGCATGTCGCGCATCGCCGGGAGCAGCAGCTTGCCGCCGCCATCGTAGTGCGGCAGCGTGGCGTCGGCGTGGCTGTTGTTATCCAGCAGGGCGGCGATTTTGCCGTCCTTGATCTCCAGGGTTTTCAGCTCGGTGCGGGTGCTGACGGCCACGTCGCCGTCAAAGTTAAACCCGGCCTCCAGCAGCACGTTATCCAGATAGTAGTGGGTGGCGGTGATGTTCATCGGTTTGCCCGTCTCGCAGGTCGGTTTCGCTGTGTCAGCAGCATACGCGACGGAGCCGGTAGCGCCAAACAGCGCACAGGCGGTGGCAGCGGTGGCGATTTTGCCGCTCTGGCTGAGAAACTCCCGGCGGCTTTTATTCTCACTCATTGTCTTGTCCTTGTATTGTCTCGCGGCGGGCTGGAAGCCCGCCGGGGTTAGGCCACAATATGGGTACCCGTCTCGCCACGCAGCGCCGCAGGCAGGCAGTCCGGCGAGGTGATGATCACCCGCGTGCCGCCGTGGTGCAGGAATTCCAGGCTGGCAACGATTTTTGGCAGCATGCTTCCCGCCGGGAAGTGGCCCTCTTCCATGTAGCGCGTCATCTGCGCCACGCTCACCGTCTCCAGCGCCTGCTGGTTGGGCTTGCCGAAGTGGATGCACACTTTCTCCACGCCGGTGGTGATCACCAGCACGTTGGCGTGGATCTCGCGGGCCAGCAGCGCGGTGGAGAGATCTTTGTCGATCACCGCATCCACGCTCTGGTAGTCGCCCTGTGCGGTACGCACCACCGGAATGCCGCCGCCGCCCGCGCCAATCACCACGAAGCCTTTTTGCGTCAGCGCCTTGATGGCGTCGGCTTCGACGATGCGCACCGGCTGCGGCGAGGCCACCACGCGGCGGTATCCGCGGCCAGAATCCTCAACGAAATGCCAGTCGGGATGGGCGCGCTGTAGCTCATCACGCTGGGCCTCGCTGAAGAAAGCGCCAATCGGTTTAGTGGGATGGGTAAAGCCCGGGTCGTTCTGGTCCACTTCAACCTGAGTCACCACCGTCACCGCCTTCTGCTCGCCGCGGGCGGCGAGACGGTTGTTCAGCGCCTGCTGGATCAGGTAGCCGATCCCGCCCTGAGTGTCGGCCACGCAGTTCGCCAGCGGGGTCAGGGGCAGCCCTTCCCGCTCGTGGGCGATCTCCGCCCGGCGCAGATCCAGCCCCACCTGGGGGCCGTTGCCGTGGGTGAGGACGATGTCATAGTCGGAGGCCAGCATCTCCAGCACCGAGTCTGCGACCGCTTTCACCGCCTGCGCCTGGTGCTCAATCGACTGGCTGGCGTTATCTTTGATAATGCTGTTGCCACCGATGGCGACGACCATGAGTTCTTTCATACGTTTTCCTTCGCAACAGGGGCTGGTTCAACGCTCGCGGCTTCGCGGCTATCGAGAAAATGCTTCACCACAAACATGCCGCTCATCATCAGGTAGGCCAGCACGAAGGTCAGCGAGCTGCCCTCGGCGAAGCCGACCACCGGGGCGTGGATCACTCCGAACAGGGCCAGCAGCGCCCCGACGGCGGCAGCGACCGCACCGCGCAGCGGTTTATTGATGATGGCGAAGATGGCGATACAGCCCCACAGCATGCTGGCGAGCGGTGCGCCGTTGCCGAGGTGCATCAGCCCTTCGTAGTAAATCCCTTTGCTGTGCAGCACGTCGGTACCGATTTTCGCCGCGTTGGTTCCCGCCGCCCCCATCACGCTGTTCATCATTGTCAGCGCCCAGTTGGCGATCCACGGGAACAGGCAGATAAAGATGACGGGCACCTCCACTTTGGGCGTTTCCCTCACCACCTGGTTGGCGGTGACCACGCCGATAAAGACCAGAATCGGCACGATGGCGGTCATTGGAATGATGGCGAGCATAAAGGCCCCCAGCCCGAACAGCGGCACGATGAACATGGTTACGCCGGAGGCCAGCGTGTAGCCGATGCTCGCCCCCATCGCTTTCCAGCCCGCGTGGCCGACGTAGACCGTCACCGGGAACGGGTTGCCCATCAGGCAGCCGAGCATCGAGGCCAGACCGTTAGCCAGCATCACCTTGCGGGTCGGGTACTCATCCCCCGCCGCGTGGGCGCTTTCGATGTTCTCAAGGTCAAAGATGTAGTTCGCCAGCCCCAGCGGAACCGCCGACGCCAGATACGGCAACGCGTGCGGCAGACCCTGCATAAAGCTGTCGATATGCACTTCCGGCGGGTTGAAACCGAAGGAGGACATCGAGGCTTTGATCGCTTCCGGGCTTTGCAGGCCGGAGATCCACGCCAGCGCGGTACCGGCGATCAGCAGCAGCAGACCGGTCGGGATGCGGGCGAAGATCGGCTTTTTACCAAACCAGTTGATGAAGATCAGCAGCAGCACGATGAAGGAGACCGTCGGCGCTTCGAAGGCCTGGAGCATCGGGTTCATTGCCAGCAGCAGCAGACCCAGACCGGACAGGCACGACAGCAGCACGGTACGCGGGATCATCTTGCGGATGGTTTCGCCGAGGAAGGAACCGCCCGCGAGGATCATCGCCTCCACGAAGCACCACACCAGACCAATCTGGATGGCGAAATCCGCATCGCCGGTCTGCTGATAGACCGGCATCAGCACCAGGAAGGTCGCGGTGAAGATCGACGGGGCGCTCGGCCCCGACGGCAGTGCGGTGACGTCGTTACGCCCGGTCTGGCGCGCCATCTGTAAACCGAACCACGCCTAGCAGACGCTCGCCACCAGTACCGCCAGCCCGAAGGCTGGCGCAATACGTCCATAAACAATCTCTTTCGGGATGCCGACGACAAAAATGAGCAGCCCCATCATGGTCAGCAGGTTCGTCAGGTTGTTGGTCATCAACCCGAAGTACGCCGCCCAGTCACCTCTTTTCCACTCCAGTTTCATGCTTTTCATGGATGCTTACCTTATAAGAAGTAGCGATCGCGGAAGGTCAACAGCGCCTTTTCAAAACAGCTAAACGGCGGGTGAACGATGCCCGCCCCAATCATGCCGATCCCGGCGTCTTTGTGGGCAATCGCCGTGTTGATCACCGGCAGGATGCCGCTACCCGCCACGCGGGTAATGTCGATGGCGGTCGGGATGCCCATGAACGACAGCAGCGGAATGGTAACGTTCGGGTTTTCACCGAGGGTGATCTCGCGCATCTGGCGGGAGAAGTCGATAGCTTCCTCCACCGTGCCGCCTACCAGGGCGACAATCGCCGGGGCCGTCGCCATCGCAAAGCCGCCGATGCCGTAGGTTTCGGTGATGGCGCTGTCGCCGATATCCAGCCCGGAGTCTTCCGGCTTGTAGCCCGCGAACATCGGGCCAATCACCTGCTGCGCCGGGCCGGTGAACCACTGCCCCGGCAGGCCGGAAACACGCAGGCCAAACTCGTAGCCGTTGCGCGCCATGGTGGTGACCACGGTGCTGTACTCGATGCCGTGGGCGGCATCCAGCGCGGCTTTGCACATCGCCATCCACGTCGGGCCGGAGAAGTAGTCGCTGCTGGCGACAAACTCAAACACCTGCCGCTGCTGCTCCACCGGATAGCCCGCCTGGATCAGCCCCGGGGTCAGGGCCTGAATCAGCAGCGTGGTACCGGCATTGTTGCGGTTGTGGCACTCGTCGCCCATGTGCAGGGCCTGAGCCAGCATTAAGCGCAGGTCGATTTCGCCGATGATTTTCATGGCATCGCGCAGCATCGGGCCGAGCACGTCGCGCATCCAGTTCAGACGGTCGATCACGCTCTGGTCGTTGGCACCCATGCGCAGGATCTTCGCCATCTGCTCGCTGAGGTTGGTGAAGGCGCGGTTGCCCCAGGTTTTGTTCTCGACGATGTGCATAAACATCGACGCGGAGGTAACGCCCGCCATCGAGCCCACGCAGTCGTGCTCGTGACACGGCGAGAAGGTGATCTCTCCGGAGGCCGCCAGCCGTGCCGCGTCCTCGAGATCTGTTGCCAGCCCTTCAAACACCAGCGCCCCGGTAACGGCCCCTTTCATCGCTCCGCACATGTTTTCCCAGGCCACCGGCGGACCGGCGTGCAGGATGGTGGTGCGGGTCATCCCCGGCACCACGTTAATGGCCTGGTCGTAGCCCACCAGCACCGGGTGAGACTGGATAATGCGCTCCAGCGCGATTTTGTTGGCAGCGGCAATTTTCTCCGCCAGCGGTTTATCCGCCAGCTGATCCAGCGCTTCCACCACCTGCATATTGCCCTGCCCCGGCGGGGTCCAGTCGAGGTGGGTAACCGGGACGTGCTGCTTCTTCAGGTCGTCGCTGAACAGGGCGATGCCGACGTTAATGACGTTAAGCGGCTGGTTAAATAAGGTGGTCATCAGGCTTTCTCCCCTTTGCAGACAAATTCACGTGCCAGTAATCCGGTATTGGTACTGCTGCTGGCCCAGATGACGCCCGCATCGGTCAGCAGCTGGCACTGCTGGCTGAGAGACGGGGTATCCTGGTCGGTGCCGAGCACATAGCCGAGGATCTCCAGCGGACGGTTGTCGGCTCTGGCGATCGCCTGCGCCTCCTTGATCGCCTCGATCATCACCCCCACCGGATCTTCATGCGATCCGAACCCGAGAACGAAGTCCATGACGATCACCCCCACTTCGGGATCCCGCGCCTCCTGCAGCAGGCGGCTGATGCGGTTGGTCGGGTCGATCATCGGGTGCGGTTTGCCGTTGGTGAAGTCGTCGTCACCAAAGTCGAGGAAGGTGTGGGCCTGGCTGACGTTGATATCTGCCAGACGTTTGGTCGGATCCGGCTGAATGTTGCTGTAGACATCGTCGTATTTTTCCAGCGCGGCGAACATGGCTTCGTCGCACAGGGTGCCGCCGCAGAACAGGCCGCGAATGTACTTCTGCTGCGGGGTCAGACGAGCGCGCACCTCTTCGATCAGCGGCCAGTTGAGCGGGTGCAGATCCAGTGACTCTTTTTTAATCCCGGTGAGCAGGACCGCTTTCAGCGCCGCCTCTTTGGTGCCGCGGGCAAACTGTAATCCGTCTTCATCGGCCGGTGGCTCATTGCGACCGAGGAAGCAGACCACCACAGGTTTACGGCAGGCGCGGGCGCGGGCCAGCACTTTCTCGGCCACCGCAGGCGCGGGCGGTTTGGAGATCAGCGCGATGACCTGGGTGGCGTCGTCGGCTTCCAGCATGCCGATGGCGTCGAGCATCATCAGCCCGCCGATTTTTTCGCTCAGATCGCGGCCGCCGGTGCCGATCAGCTGGGAGATCCCGCCGCCGAACTCGTGGATGCGCGCGCTCAGCTCCTGGCTGCCGGTACCGGAGGCACCGACGATACCGATCGAGCCGCGACGCACCGCGTTGGCAAAGCACAGCCCGGCCCCGTTAATGATGGCGGTGCCGCAGTCCGGCCCCATCATCAGCAGCCCTTTCTCGTGGGCCAGCTGCTTGAGCGCCAGCTCGTCGTCGAGCGAGACGTTATCAGAGAACAGCATCACGTTGAGGCCGTTCTCCAGCGCCTGGCGCGCCTCGCGGGCGGCAAAGGTGCCGTTGACGGAGATCACCGCCAGATTGCTCTCCGGGCGATGGGTTTTGGCGCTGGCGAGGGTGGCGTAGCGCGCTTCATGACTGCCGGCGCTCTCTTTGCGGGTGAACAGGGCTTCGATGGCGGCCAGGGTGTCGTCGTTGGCGGCCTCGCCTTTAATGACGATCATCAGGTCGCCGTTTTTGGCGTCTTCTAATTCCGGCGTCAGCAGGCCGAGATTTTTTAATACGCCTTTATTCATTTCAGTGGCCATGGCGACAAAGGCCTGTTCCACGCCGGGCAATTTATTGGCTTTGGTGGAAACCGACATCAGCGATACGGAATCAAAATAAGTATTCTTTTTTATTACGATTTTGGTGGGCATTACGTCCTCCTGGATGCGGGCAAAAGGGGGCCACATCACGCCCGAAGGCATGATGGAATAACGGTCCGGTTTTAATTTCAGGCCAGCCCGAAACGGCTGGCCGGGGGTATTACGCGCCGGCGGCGATCAGCAGGTCGGCGATCTCGTTGAAGCCTTTTTCCCGCGCCAGTTCGAGGGGGGATTTGCCGTACTTGTCGGTCATGTGCGGGTTGGCGCCGTGGTCGAGCAGCAGCTTCACAATCGCCTGCTGGCGGGCACCACCATCATTGAGAACGATGGCTTCGAGCAGCGGCGTCCAGCCTACGAAGTTGGTGTGGTTAACGTTGATGTCGGTGTGGGTCAGCAGCTCCTGCACCACTTCCAGATGCCCCTTCTCGCTGGCCGGGGTGATGCCCACGCCGCCAAAGCGGGTCAGCCTGTCGAGATCCGGGTTGGCCGGCAGCACCAGGCGCAGCAGGGTGAGATCGTTGGTCAGGCAGCTGATGAGGAACGGGTTGAAACAGGTCTGATCCTGCTGGTCGATATTGGCCCCGGCGGCAATCAGTAATTCCACGCAGGGATAATGTTTATTCAGGCTGGCAATAATAATGGCGGTTCTTTTCTGCCGGTTGGTGGCGTTAATATCCACCCCTTTTTCCAGACAGGCTTTTAATGCGTCGGCATTTCCCTGTTCGGCGGCTAGCAGAAATTCAGTAACAAGCTCATTGCTGGACATATCCACACTCCTGGTTTTCCTTTCTGATGGACTGAGCATAGCAACGGCCTGGTCAGAAAAGAATCCGCTTAAAAATGATTCATCGACAGCGAATTCATTGTTGAGTTAAATTTAACAGTGGAGTCAAAATGTGCGTCTGTGCAACCTTTTCCTTATGTTTTACCGCTTTTTAAGCCCCTAAGCTGCATTCTGCTTATGTTTACGCAGCCCTTGTGCCGTGCGGCTCGCAGCAAATTTGCAGAACTGTGACCGGCGTCAAATGCGTTGTAACCACTTTGTTAAAATATGTTCAAAACTGATGGGTGCCGGGAGCCATAATATGAATTCCATCTTTACCGAAGAGAACCTGCTGGCCTTCACCACCGCGGCGCGTTTTGGCAGCTACAGCAAAGCCGCCGCCGAACTGGGGGTGACCACCTCAGCCATCAGCTACACCATCAAGCGGATGGAGACCGGCCTCGACGTGGTGCTGTTTGTGCGTAACACCCGCAGCATCGAGCTGACCGAGTCGGGGTTCTACTTCTACCGCAAATCCATAGACCTGCTGAACGACTTCCACGCCATCAAGCGTGGGATCGACACCATTTCGCAGGGCATTGAGACCCGGGTGCGGATCTGCATCAACCAGCTGCTCTACACCCCGCGCCACACCGCTCGCCTGTTACAGGTGCTGAAAAAGCAGTTCCCCACCTGTCAGATCACGGTCACGACCGAGGTGTACAACGGGGTCTGGGATTCGATCATCAATAACCAGGCGAATATCGCCATTGGTGCTCCGGATACCCTGCTCGACGGCGGCGGGATTGATTACACCGAGATTGGCGCCATCCGCTGGGTGTTCGCCATCGCCCCGGACCATCCGCTGGCGCTGGCCCCGGAGCCGCTGGCCGAGAGCCAGCTGCGCCTGTATCCCAACATCATGGTTGAAGACACGGCGCACACTATCAATAAAAAAGTGGGCTGGCTGCTGCACGGCCAGGAGGCGATCCTGGTTCCGGATTTCAATACCAAGTGCCAGTGTCAGATCCTCGGGGAAGGGATTGGTTTTTTACCGGAGCATATGGCGAGAGAGGCGGTAGATGCAGGACTGCTGGTGACGCGACGTATTAATAACCCGCGCCAGGATTCGCGCATGCTGCTCGCCACGCAGCATGCGGCTACCGGTCAGGTCACCCGCTGGATCAAACAGCAGTTTGCGCCTCAGGGGGTGCTGACCGGGATCTACAGCGATTTACTGTGGCGGGATTAGCTGCGGCTCTGCACCCAGAACGCGTGGATAAGGCCGGGGATGTAACCCAACAGGGTCAGGATGATGTTCAGAATAAACGCCCAGCCGAAGCCCTTACCCAGCAGCACGCCAAGGGGCGGTAAAATGATGGTAATTACGATACGCCAGAAACCCATAGATTCTCCATGCAAGCAGTCAGGTCATTGTAAAAGAAGAGCTTTTACCTTAAGCGTAGTGAGTCTACGCACAGCCGCCAGCGTTCGCGTGAAGTTTTACCCTCTTTTACCCTCTTTACACAGGTTTAGTCTGGCGATTAAGGGGTAATCCGCGCGGGATGCTGTACCCGGGCCTGCGCCTGGGCTAAGCTCAGGGACACATCAATCCTGAAGGAGGTAATTATGTTTTCTGTTGGCGATCTCGTACAACCGCGCATGGGCGGGCCGAAACTTAAAGTCATCGAAGTGCATGAAGATCAGATTGTGGCGGTGCAGGCGAGTAACGAGCAAGGGGAGAAATTCACCCTGAAGGCAGCGGACGTAACGCTGTATAAAGAAGACGGTGATTTTGGGGTCTGCTAAGCAGACGCTACCGGGCGGTATTACTCCGCCCGATATGCACAGTTTAAATCAGGAAATCATCCAGTGATTTTCCTTCTGCCAGTGCAAGGGCAATAGGCTTCGGCGTACGGCCCTGACCGGTCCAGGTTTTTTCCTGACCGTCGACATCGGTAAAGCGATATTTTGCCGCGCGCGCCTGACGTTTTTTCGGCTGTGCCGGGGCGTTCAGCAGATCGGAACTCAGCAGATCTTCTGCCGAAATACCGTCGGCTTTCATCATCTCCAGCAGGGCGTTAATTTTCTGACTCTGTTCGGCACGCTGCTGTTCAACTTCAGCCTGTTCATTACGTTTCTCTTCCGTGACAATGCGCAGCTTTTCGAGCATATCTTCCAGCACGTCCAGCGAGAATTCACGCGCCGTTGCGCGCAGGGTACGAATATTATTAAGATTCTGTAACAGCGAAGTCATATAAAATGAAAACCTTTTCAAGTCGATAAAATAAACAATAGCGGCCATGGTAATTCATTTGTTTATGAATATCCAGACAACAGCGCACGAAAATATAATTTATCTCAAATTAAATGAAATAAAGAAAATAGTCAGCGCGATGCTTCTCTTTTTGTATGATTTATCCTGATAACCTGTTTAATGATTATTTAATTCCTGAACCTTTCCAGGGTAATTGCCTGGGCCTTTTCTCTTGTCGGCATAACGACTATTCATTCACTTCTGGCGCATAAAACAAAAACTCACTTTCCAGACTTTCACTCCAACCAATCTCAAACTGGCAGCATGAGCAGCAAGCAAAGCACGGGATTTTTCGCCCCGGAACACAGCAGATGCCAGCCGCTGAAAATAAAAAATACAAACCATTGTTTATCAAAAAGAAATACAAAGAACGAAGAGAAAATGCCGCCGCGCTGGCAAAACCGATTGGCTTAGAGAATTTTACGGACAAAACGCCTTTAAATAAAAATTTATCGCTAATTGTAGGTTTCAATGCAGAGAGATACTCTATACACGAAAAATAATGCAAACTAAAGCACTAACCTACCCTGCTTTAGCCTCTCTGTTATACAACCTTTAAGGAGTCAGGACATGTTCTCTCGGCAGTCTCGCCTGCGTCACGCGGTAGCGGATACCTTTGCCATGGTGGTCTACTGTTCGGTGGTGAACATGCTGATTGAAATATTCCTCTCCGGAATGACCTTCGAGCAGTCGCTTTCCTCCCGCATGGTGGCCGTCCCGGTGAATATCCTTATTGCATGGCCATACGGTTTCTATCGCGATGCGGTGATGCGCGTTGCCCGTCGCTACTCGCCCACCGGCTGGATGAAAAATCTGGCGGACGTGGTGGCCTACGTCACCTTTCAGTCGCCGGTGTATGTCGCGATCCTGTTAACGGTGGGAGCCGACTGGCACCAGATTGCCGCGGCGGTGAGTTCAAATATCGTGGTGTCGATGATGATGGGTGCGGTCTACGGCTATTTCCTCGATTACTGCCGACGTCTGTTCAAAGTCAGCCAGTATCAACAGGTCAAAGCGTAAAGCACGGCGACTGGCGCAAGCCAGTCGCGTCATTATTGCGCGTCGCCAAACAGGCCCTTCAGAAAGCGTTCCAGCGCCATGCGGGAACTGAAGCCATGCGGAATACCATAATGTTCCTGGTTATTGCCCCCTAAATAGAGCGGAAACTGCTCATAATGGTCGCTGGTTTTCATCTCTGAAGCAGGGTCCGCAAAGGAAAGGCTTTTCTCTTTCAGCGTCGGGTGAATGATCAGCGCCGTGCGCCCCATACGGGCTTCCCGGTTCACATAAACATAATTATCGCCACGACGGTACCCGTATGCTTTTTGGGTTACCACATCCACGGTAAATCCCGCTTTTTCAAGTTCGCGCGCAACCTCATCGGGTCGTAAATACATATTCTTTCCTCGTTATCATTTCCTGCCGGGCAACCTTACCGTATTCAGCAATAGCAGCGCTTTCAGAAAAATCCATAAACGGCCTGATAAGCCGTGACCGGCTTCAGATATTAAAAAGGTGGTCTAAACTATTAATTACCGCAAATACAAGGGAGAAGCATATGTTTAACCGTTCGAACCGAAACGATGTTGACGACGATGTTCAGGATATCCATAACGATGTCAGGAAATTAGCGGATTCGCTGGAAAGCGTTTTGAAATCCTGGGGATCGGATGCGAAGGGCGAAGCGGACGACGCCAGACGTAAAGCCAAATCGCTGCTGCGTGAAACCCGCGCGCGTCTGCAGGGTCGCTCGACCGGCAAGCAGGCTGCCTGCGATGCCATTGGCTGCGCTAACACCTTTATCCGCGAACGTCCGATGTGTGCGGTAGGGACCGTCGCCGCGGTGGGGATCTTTATCGGCGCGCTGCTTGCTCTGCGCAAATAATCTCCGATCCGGCTCTATCCTCCTTTGCCCCCATGCCCTGCGGTGTGGGGGTTTTTCTTTTTTAAGCCCGAGCGCCTCCCTCTCCCGCTGAACGCATCACCGACAGTGAACCCCTGACATTTTCCCATATCTTGTATGGTTGAAACTTACGATAACTACATCTAGTATTCTCTTTAGCAAGACAGACTCCTGGTGACGCACTAACTGGCGTCGGAATCCTATTCTAAATGGAAATACGAATCATGCGCATTATTATTTACACTCGAAACGACTGTGTGCAGTGCCATGCTACCAAACGCGCCATGGAGAGCCGCGGCGTGACCTTTGAAATGGTGAATGTTGACCTGGTTCCTGACGCGGCAGAGACGCTCAAAGCCCAGGGGTTCCGCCAGCTGCCGGTGGTGATCGCCGGGGAAACCCGTTGGTCCGGCTTCCGCCCGGATCTGATTAACCGTCTGCCCCAGCCTGCCCAGGCCGCCCGGGCATGAGCCTGCTCGTCTACTTCTCCAGCAGCTCGGAGAACACGCACCGCTTTATCGCGCGCGTCGGGCTGCCTGCCGTACGGATCCCGCTTAACGAGCGGGAGCGGATCCAGGTAGACGAGCCCTTTATTCTGGTGGTGCCCAGCTACGGCGGGGGTGGAACGGCCGGGGCGGTGCCGCGGCAGGCGATCCGCTTTCTCAACGATCCGCATAACCGGGCGCTTATCCGCGGGGTGATTGCCGCCGGCAACCGTAATTTCGGTGAGGCCTTCTGCCGCGCCGGGGACGTCATCTCACAAAAATGCGGCGTGCCGTACCTCTATCGCTTCGAGCTGATGGGGACCCAGCAGGACGTCGACAACGTGCGTAAAGGAGTGAACGAATTTTGGCAACGACAACCGCAGAGCGCGTGATGCAGAGATCAACCGATTTCCATGCGCTGAACGCCATGCTGAACCTGTACGATCGGGACGGGAAAATCCAGTTCAGCAAAGATCATGAGGCGGTGGACGCCTTTTTTAACGCCCACGTCTACCCCAATAGCATGGCCTTTAACAGCCCGCAGGCGCGTCTCGATTATCTGGTCAGCGAGAGTTACTACGATCCGAGGGTGCTGGCACGCTTCGATCGTGCCTTCGTGCTGGGGCTGTTTGCCCACGCTCACGCCAGCGGTTTTCGTTTTCAGACCTTCCTCGGCGCATGGAAGTTTTATACCAGCTATACCCTGAAAACCTTCGACGGTAAGCAGTACCTCGAACACTTCGAGGATCGGGTGGTGATGGTGGCCCTGACCCTGTCCCAGGGGGATGAAACCCTCGCCCGCCAGCTTACCGACGAAATGCTCGCCGGACGCTTCCAGCCCGCGACGCCCACCTTCCTCAACTGCGGCAAGGCCCAGCGCGGGGAGCTGGTCTCCTGCTTCCTGCTGCGTATCGAAGACAATATGGAGTCCATTGGCCGGGCGGTGAACTCAGCGTTGCAGCTCTCCAAACGCGGCGGCGGCGTGGCGTTTTTACTCTCGAACCTGCGGGAAGCGGGGGCGCCGATCAAGCGCATTGAGAACCAGTCCTCGGGGGTGATCCCGGTGATGAAAATGCTGGAAGATGCTTTCTCCTACGCCAACCAGCTGGGCGCGCGCCAGGGGGCCGGGGCGGTCTATCTGCATGCCCATCACCCGGACATTCTGCGGTTCCTCGACACCAAAAGGGAAAACGCCGACGAAAAAATTCGTATCAAAACCCTGTCGCTGGGAGTGGTGATCCCGGATATCACCTTCCGGCTGGCGAAGGAGAACGCCGATATGGCGCTGTTCTCACCCTATGACGTGGAGCGGATTTACGGCAAGCCGTTTGGCGATGTGGCGGTCAGCGAGCTGTACGACAAGATGGTGGCGGATCCGCGCATTCGTAAGACTACCCTCAACGCCCGCGACTTCTTCCAGCGGCTGGCGGAGATCCAGTTTGAGTCCGGCTATCCGTACATCATGTATGAAGATACCGTTAACCGCGCCAACCCCATTGCCGGGCGCATCAACATGAGCAACCTGTGCTCGGAGATTTTGCAGGTCAACAGCGCCTCAACCTATGACGAGGATCTGGATTACACCCGGATCGGGCACGATATCTCCTGCAATCTGGGCTCGCTGAACATTGCCCACACCATGGACTCCCCTGACTTTGGCCGTACCGTCGAAACTGCGGTGCGCGGCCTGTCGGCGGTGTCGGACATGAGCCACATCCGCAGCGTGCCGTCGGTGGAGGCCGGGAACGCCGCCTCCCACGCCATCGGCCTCGGGCAGATGAACCTGCACGGCTATCTGGCGCGGGAGGGGATCGCCTACGGCAGCCCGGAGGGGCTGGATTTCACCAATCTCTATTTCTACACCATCACTTGGCACGCCCTGAACACCTCGATGATGCTGGCCCGCGAAAAGGGGCGGCGTTTCGCGGGCTTCGAACAGTCGAGCTACGCCAGCGGGGAGTACTTTAATCAGTATCTGGAAAACGGCTGGCAGCCTAAAACGGAGAAGGTGCGCGCGCTCTTTGCCCGGGCCGGCATTACCCTGCCGACGCGGGAGATGTGGCAGCAGCTGCGGGACGACGTGATGCAGTTCGGCATCTACAACCAGAATTTGCAGGCGGTGCCGCCTACCGGGTCGATCTCGTACATCAACCATGCGACCTCGAGCATTCACCCTATCGTCTCGAAAATCGAGATCCGCAAAGAGGGCAAAACCGGGCGCGTTTACTACCCTGCCCCCTTTATGACCAACGAGAACCTGGCCCTGTATCAGGACGCCTACGAGATTGGGCCGGAAAAGATTATCGATACCTATGCCGAGGCGACGAAGCACGTCGACCAGGGGCTGTCGCTGACGCTGTTCTTCCCGGACACCGCCACCACCCGCGACATCAACAGAGCGCAGATTTACGCGTGGAAGAAAGGGATCAAAACCCTTTACTACATTCGCCTGCGCCAGCTTGCGCTGGAAGGCACCGAAACAGAAGGCTGCGTGTCCTGCGCGCTTTAAGGAGAGAGGATGAAACTGTCACGGGTTCACGCCGTTAACTGGAACAAGATTGAAGATGATAAGGATCTGGAGGTGTGGAACCGCCTGACCAGCAACTTCTGGCTGCCGGAAAAGGTGCCCCTGTCGAATGACGTCCAGGCCTGGGCCACCCTGAGCCACGCCGAGCAGCAGCTGACCATTCGCGTCTTTACCGGCCTGACCCTGCTCGACACGGTGCAGAACACGGTGGGCGCTCCGGCCCTGATCGCCGATGCGCTGACGCCGCACGAAGAGGCGGTGATGTCGAACATCAGCTTTATGGAGGCGGTGCATGCCCGCTCCTACAGCTCGATCTTCTCCACCCTCTGTCAGACCCGGGACGTGGATGCCGCCTACCGCTGGAGCGAGGAGAGCGACGCGTTGCAGCGCAAAGCTCAGCGGGTGCTGGAACAGTATCGCGCCGACGAGCCGCTGAAGAAGAAGATCGCCAGCGTGTTTCTGGAATCGTTCCTCTTCTACTCCGGCTTCTGGCTGCCGATGTACTGGTCCAGCCGGGGCAAGCTGACCAATACCGCGGATCTGATCCGGCTCATCATCCGCGATGAGGCGGTACACGGGTACTACATTGGCTATAAGTACCAGAAGGGGCTGGAGAAAGTGAGCGCGGCGGAGCGCGAGGATTTAAAAGGCTTTGCGCTGGATCTGCTGATGGATCTGTATGACAACGAGCTGGCCTATACCGAAGAGCTGTACGCCGGAACCGGCTGGGAGGAGGATGTGAAGGCCTTCCTCTGCTATAACGCCAACAAGGCGCTGATGAACCTCGGCTACGAGGCGCTGTTCCCGCCGGAGATGGCCGAGGTCAACCCGGCCATCCTCGCCGCACTTTCGCCGAATGCCGACGAAAACCACGACTTCTTCTCGGGCTCGGGGTCGTCGTATGTGATGGGTAAAGCGGTGGAGACCGAAGACGAGGACTGGAATTTCTAATAATTTCACCCCGAAAAGGGGTGAAAGAGTGGCGCAACGGTTCAGTCGTGAATGTTGACGCCCAGGCAAGCGCGAACAAACTCAGGGTTAAAGTGCTTCACGGCATCCCCGACGTAGCCCAAATCGAGGGCGTCGATCTGCGCCATTTCGCTCTCCGTCAGGGAGAAATCCCAGATAGCAACGTTCTCTTCGATACGTTCCTGATGGGTCGATTTTGGAATGACGGTCACACCGCGCTGGACGTTCCAGCGCAGGACCACCTGAGCAACGCTCTTTTTATGGGCATCGGCAATGCCCTGCAGCATCGCATTTTCATACGGCTTGTGTCGCCCGCCGCCCAAGGGCGCCCAGGCTTCAGGCTGCACGTTGTAATAGCGCATGGTTTCCAGGGCGGCAGGTTGGGCAAAGTACGGATGCAGTTCAACCTGATTGACCATCGGCCTGATTCGGACGGTTTCACAGAAGTTGGCTAAGACGTGAGGATAAAAATTGGACACCCCAATCGCTCTCAGTTTACCGGCTTCATAGGCCTCTTCCATCGCCCGCCACGCGCTGAAATAGTCCCGCATGGCCTGATGCAGCAAGTAGAGATCAAAGTACTCCAGCCCCGATTTTTCTAACGACGCGTCGATACCCGCTTTGGCCGTCTCGTCGCTGGCCATGTCCTGCACCCACAGTTTTGAGGTAATGAACAGCTCTTCCCGGGTGCACAGGCCCCCGGCAATGGCTTCCCGAACGGCGTCGCCCACGGCATCTTCATTGCCATAGACCGCAGCCGTATCGATCAGACGATAGCCTGCCCGAATCGCGCTCAGCACGGACTGTTTACACTCTTCTTTGTCGGTAACCTGAAAAACACCGAAACCGGCCATCGGCATTTTCAGGCCGTTGCTTAATTCTGCATATTCCACGATTGAACTCCTCTGCGCTGTCAAACAGCCATTCTAAAGGACAAAGACGGTGGCGATTAAGAGGCAGAGCCTGACAGGAGTTATGCAAATAATTCATTAATGCCCTTCTCAGATAGCGTTTCTGCTCGCAAGCCCCTCTTTAAAAACAGGCAATGCCGTGCCGGCAACGATGAGGGTGCGCCGCCTGGAGCGTTCAGGCCGCTGTGAGCGCAAAGCGGGCATCAGGATACAGAACAAAAAAAATCGCCAGATGAGTGAGTAAAAGCTACAGTCAATACAGCTCCAACTGGTATGACCACACATAAAAAAGGCTCACCTGATGAATTCAATAATAATACCGGTCACTGAAGGCGGATTTCTGGCTGCCACGTTATGGGAAAAAAACGATGCCAGAGCACTGGTTATCCTTCATCCTGCTACGGCGGTTGTGCAGGCGTTTTACAAAGGCTTCGCAGAGTATCTTAACAACATGGGATTCAGCGTTCTGACTTACGACTACCGTGGGACGGGTCGCTCGAAGTCGGGAATGCTCCGTCACTACAGCGTCTCCATGTCAGACTGGATCGAGCAGGATGTAGGCTGCATAACGGCCTGGGCTAAGGCGCGTTTCCCCGGTCTTAGCCTGCTGGCAGTGGGTCACAGCATTGGTGGGCACGCCGTTCTGCTTTCGACGGCCACCCACTCCCTGAAGGCGGCGGTCATTGTGGCATCACACGCCGGGGTGACCAGTACCATCAAACATACGGCAGAAAAGGTACGCGTATGGTGCTTACTGCGGATTCTCGCGCCAGCGCTATGCCGTATCTTTGGGTATATGCCTGCCAGGCGCCTCGGGCTGGGAGAAGATTTACCCGCGCCTGTGATGCTACAGTGGGGACGCTGGAGCGCAATGCCGGGTTACTTTTACGACGATCCAGACTGGGATGCGCGCCGACGGGCAAGCGAGATAAGGTTACCCTTACTGGTGATGGGTTTTGATGACGATCCCTGGGCTAACCCCGAAGCCATTACACGCCTGCTGGAGCCGGTACAGCACGCAAAAATTGAACGCCAGGAGATACGGCACGCGGAATTCGGTCTCTCAGGCGTCGGCCACATGGGCTTTTTTCGTACGCGATGTGCGGAGAAATTATGGCCTGTCGTCGGTGAGTGGCTGGAGAGTCAGTGCCCGGGATGATAACGACCCTGTCGATTACGAGCCAGAAACAGATTTACGGCCTGCAGCAGAAAGGGAAAATACCGTCCGGATTAAACGTAGCAATGCCGTTATTAAGCCAGGCGGCAAAATAAGCGAACCGCTGTCATGCGAAATTAAGTTAATAAAAAACCCGCTCAGGGCGGGTTTATTTTATTATCAGCAATGCTTAACTGCTCAGGCTATTACCTTCATCGCTATCGTAATAACTACTGATAATTAACGCAGATTACAGGACTGTGACGTTTCCGGCAGCAGGACCTTTAGCGCCATTTTCAATGGTGAAGGAGACTTTCTGGCCTTCTTCAAGGGTTTTGAAGCTGTCGCTCTGGATAGCAGAGAAGTGTACGAAGACATCTTTGCTGCCGTCATCAGGGGTGATAAAGCCAAAACCTTTATCTGCGTTAAACCATTTTACTAAACCAGTCATTTTATTAGACATAGATAATTCCTTAATGATGAGCCACTTAAACGCGGCGATGATGGCCTGTATTGCGAGAGTTACTTACCTGGCACTTAGGAGGAGACTCATGAAGAAGGGTATCTGTGGATAACACTTGAACTGAGGACTGCTTTACTAAAACTGCTTTCGTAAGGTCTGTTTTCCAAACCGATGGCGCTATTAAGACATAGAAAAATTAGCTAAGCAATGTTTATATTATTTATTTTTACCCGTTTAAACACCCGGATGGCTGAATGGCTGATATATCCCCTGTCCTTTAAATTTCCACATTTTCCGATCGGAGGAATATATTCCCAAATAAAGTATGAGCGCAAAAAAAGCAACCCTTGGGGGCTGCTGATTATGATGACAAAGTGCCCGCATTTTTGCCGGGTGGCGCTGCGCTTACCCGGCCTACCGTTTCTGTAGGCCCGTGCAAGCAAAGCGCCGCCGGGCGGCCCTTCGGGGCTGCTATTACCCTTTTGCCAGCGCCTTCAGGTGCTTTTTCAGCTTGTGATATTCATCAATCACGTACTGTTCGGCACCCTGCTGGTCGGCAATCGGCTCCACGCGCACGGCGCAATACTTATACTCCGGCGTTTTGGTAATCGGGCTCAGGTTCTCCGTCACCAGCTCGTTACAGGCTCCGATCCACCACTGGTAGGTCATGTACACCGCACCCATATTCGGGCGATCGCTCACCTGGGCGCGGGTAATGACTTTGCCTTTGCGCGATGTGACCCACACCAGGGCTTCGTCCTCAATACCGAGGCGCTTCGCGTCGGCGGTATTGATCTGCGCATAGCCCGGTTCATCCGCCAGGGCAGCCAGTGCCGCACAGTTACCGGTCATCGAACGGCAAGAGTAGTGGCCAACCTCACGCACCGTCGACAGCACCAGCGGGTACTCGTCGGTGAGCTTGTCGATCGGCGCAACCCAGTCGCAGGTATAGAGCTGTCCCAGCCCGTTCGGGGTGGAGAACTCTTTTTCGAACAGGTAGTCCGTCCCCTGATCGGCCTCTGACTCGTCGCGACACGGCCACTGGATATAGCCCAGCTCGCCCATCTTCTCGTAGGTGGCTCCGAAGAAATCCGGGCACAGATGACGCAGTTCATCCCAGATCTGCCGGGTGTTGTCATAGTGCATCGGATAGCCCATCCGGGTGGCGATCTCGCTGATGATCTGCCAGTCGGTTTTCAGGTCCCACTTCGGCTCTACCGCTTTGAAGAAGCGCTGGAAACCCCGGTCGGCGGCCGTGTAAACCCCCTCGTGCTCACCCCAGGAGGTGGACGGCAGGATCACATCGGCGGCGGCGGCGGTCTTGGTCATAAAGATGTCCTGCACAATGACCAGCTCCAGCTCCTCAAAGGCCTTACGCACCGCGGACAGCTCGGCGTCGGTCTGGAGCGGATCTTCCCCCATGATATAGGCGGCACGCACTTCACCGTGCGCGACCCGGTGCGGCAGCTCGCTGATGCGGTACCCGGTATGGGCAGGCAGCGATTCCACGCCCCAGGCTTTGGCGAACTTAGCCCGGTTTTCCGGGTTGTTGATGTACTGATAGCCCGGATAGGTATCCGGCAGCGCACCCATGTCGCACGCGCCCTGCACGTTGTTCTGCCCGCGCACCGGGTTAACCCCTGCGTAAGGCTTGCCGAGGTTGCCGGTCAGCAGCGCCAGGCTGGTGAGGGAACGTACGGTTTCCACGCCCTGGTAGAACTGGGTCACGCCCATGCCCCACAGAATGGCCGCGTTTTCCGCTGCGGCATACATCCGTGCCGCCTGGCGGATCTCCTGGGCGCTGACCCCGGTGATGTCTTCAACGGACTCCGGCGTGTAGCCTTCAACGATTTTGCGATACTCCTCGAAGCCTTCGGTACGGGCCGCCACAAAGGCGCGGTCGTACAGCTGCTCTTCGATAATCACGTGCCCCATCGCGTTGAGCAGCGCGATGTTGGAGCCGTTTTTCAGGGCGATGTGCATATCGGCAATACGCGCGGTTTCAATTTTGCGCGGATCGCAGACGATAATCTTCGCCCCGTTGCGTTTGGCTTTGATCACCCGGTTCGCCACGATAGGGTGCGAATCCGCCGGGTTATAGCCAAAAATAAAGACCATATCGGCATTCTCGATGCCAACAATGGAGTTACTCATTGCGCCGTTACCGACCGACTGGTGCAGACCTGCAACCGATGGGCCGTGTCAGACGCGCGCGCAGCAGTCGACATTGTTGGTGCCGACTGCCGCGCGGGCAAATTTTTGCATGATGTAGTTGGTTTCATTCCCGGTGCCGCGCGATGACCCGGTGGTCATGATCGCGTCCGGGCCGTGTGCGGCTTTGATCGCACAGAGTTTAGTGGCAACGTAATCCAGCGCTTCGTCCCAGGAGACGGCCTCCAGCTTGCCGCCGCGCTCGCGACGGATCATCGGTGACTTCAGGCGCGGGGTGAGGATCTGCGTATCGTTGATAAAATCCCAGCCGTAGTAGCCTTTCAGGCAAAGATCGCCCTGATTGGTCTTACCCTGTGCCGCTTCAGCCTTGACGACTTTGCCGTTATCGACCACCAGGTTGATTTTGCAACCCGATGCGCAATAGGGGCAAACCGTGACGACTTTCTTCATCGGTAGTTACTCCGTTAGTAATATGTCCTCAGCGGTATGCATGAAGTGTGCCAGCATGAAATTTGAAGTTAAGTAGCTGAAATAGTGGAAAAATAGAGGAAGAGTTTTACGGGGGAGCAGCCGTTCGTCATAAATGTCATGACGAACGGACAGCGATGACGTTAGCGTACGATCAGCGCGTCGTAGCCTTTGAAGCGGTAGTTAATCAGAGAGGCGATCCAGCAGAGGATAAACAGCCCGACCACGATAAACCCGGCGTTGCCCAGGTTGTCATTCAGCGCCGCCACGTCGTTCCACAGCCCGCCCGTCAGACCAAACTTATCCGCCAGCAGGCCCAGCGCTTCCAGCCCGCCAATAAACAGCGCCACCACCACCGAGGTGCCGGTGATGGTCATGTTGTAGTAGAGCTTGCGCTGCGGCTTGTTGAAGGCCCAGCCGTAGGCACCCACCATAATCAGGTTGTCGAGCGTGTCGATCAGCGCCATACCGCTGGTAAACAGCAGCGGGAAGACCATGATCGCCCATACCGACATGCCGCTGGAGGCCCCGGCTGCGGAGATCCCCAGCACCCCGATCTCGGTGGCGGTATCAAAGCCGAGGCCAAACAGAAAGCCTACCAGATACATATGCCAGCTGCGGGTTACCAGGCGGAACGCCGAGCGGAACAGCCAGTTCATCACCCCGCCGCGGGCAAAGGAGACCTCTTCCGGCACCTTCTCGCCGCGCTTCATTTTGTTAAAGCTGCCCCAGACGTCGCGCAGAATAACCAGGTTCACCAGCGCCATCGCCAGCAGGAAAAAGGCCGACACCGCCGTGCCGATGGTGCCGCCGGTCTCGTGGAACAATTCCATGTTACGGCTGAAAGCGGTAGCGGTCGCGGCGATGGCAATCGAGGCCAGCACCACAATGGAGGAGTGCCCCAGCGAGAACCAGGCCCCCACGCCGCACGGGCGTTTGCCCTGCTGCATCATCTTACGGGTGACGTTATCAATGGCGGCGATGTGGTCCGCGTCCACCGCGTGACGCAGGCCGTAGCACCAGGCCAGCAGGCTGGCCGCCATCAGCGACGGGGTGTTATGAAAGAGGTAGAACGCGGTTCCCCAGGCGAGAATATTGGTGGCGATCAGGGCCAGCATCAGCGCCATGGCTTTGGGGTGGTTGTTGAAGTATTTGATAAACATCGTGATATCCCGATTTAAGAAAGAGATGCGGCAGCAATCACCGCCTGTCCAAATGCAATCGCGCCGTCTCCGGCGGGCAAGCGCCCGGGAAACAGCACGGTAAAATCGTCAAACCAGAATTGCAGGCGTTCCCGCAGGAGCCGGTTGTGCATGACCCCGCCGCTACAGACGATGGTGTCGAGGTTGCAGCGGCGGGCATGCTGCGCCGCCAGCGTCGCCAGCCCGCTGGCCAGCGCGTCGTGGAACGCCCACGCGCGTTCTGCGTCAGAGGCCTGCCAGCCCAGCCACTGGTGCCAGAAGGTGGCCATATCCAGCTCGCCGTCGCGTACCGGCAAGGTGACCGGATGGCTGACCGGCCCGCCGCGCAGCGCCAGGGCCTCCAGCCGACAGGCGGCCTCCCCTTCGTAGCTGAGCTGCGCCGGCGCGCAGCCCGTTGCGGCGGCCACCGCATCAAACAGCCGTCCGGCAGACGAGGCCAGCGGAGAATTCACCCCGCGGGCGATGGCCTGGGCCAGCGGCGGCCAGGGTTTATCCAGCAGCACCCGCGCCTCGGCGCGGGTTTGCCACCCGGGCACAAAGGCCTGGAACTGGGCCAGCAGGTTGCGCCACGGCTGGCGTGCCGCCAGGTCGCCGCCCGGCAGCGCCACCGCAGGCAGCCCGCCGAGCCGGTCACAGCGGCGGTAGTTGACCCGCAGGCACTCCCCACCCCACAACTCGCCGTTTTCCCCCTGGCCCAGCCCGTCAAGGACCAGGGCGATGACGTCCCCGCCGTCGCGCGGCCAGCCATGTTCCGCCAGGCAGGCCGCGGCGTGGGCGTGGTGATGCAGCACGCGATGGTGGGGATACGGCATCTGCTCCCCGAGCCGGGTGGAGCGATAGCCGGGATGGGCGTCGGTCACCACCCCTTCCGGGCTGAACTGCCAGAGATCCTGAAGCACGGTCAGGGCCTGCTGCCACTGGGCCAGCGCCTCGTCATCCTCCAGATCGCCCAGGTGCTGGCTCAGGATCGCCTCCCCGCCGCGCACCAGGCAGAAGGTGTTTTTCAGATCCGCGCCAAGGCATAAAAGCGAAGGTACATTGGCAAAACCGGGCGGCAACGGCAGCGCGTCCGGGACAAAGCCCCGGGAGCGGCGCAGCATTTCGCCGCTGGCGCGCAGCACCGAGTCGTCCATGCGCTGAACGATGTCGCGGTTATGCAGCAGCCAGCTGTCGGCAATCCCATCCAGATCCTGCATGGCCCGGTCGTTGGTCAGCGCCGGAGGGCAGCCGTTCAGGTTGCCGGAGGTCATCACCAGGGGACGATCCAGATCCTGCATCAGGAGATGCTGGAGCGGATTGGCCGCCAGCATAACCCCCACCTCGTTCAGCCTCGGGGCGATGGCCTCGCAGCAGCTCAGGAGACGTTTATCCACCAGCACAATGGGTGCCGCCGTGGAGCGCAGCAGCGCCTGCGCTTCTGCAGGAAGTGCAGTGGCTAATCGCGGCGGGATCATCACCCCCAGCGGTTTCGCCGGACGCCGCTTGCGCGCGCGCAGCCGGTTAACCGCCAGCGTATTGCCGGCATCGCAGGCCAGATGGAAGCCGCCCAGCCCCTTTATCGCCACGATCCCGCCCTGCTTCAGTGCCTCCACCGCAGCCCGCAGGGCGCTATCTTTCTCTTCACGCCACTCGCTGCACACCCAGCTCAGCTGTGGCCCGCAGTCGGGGCAGGCCACCGGCTGGGCGTGGAAGCGCCGGTCAGCCGGATTGCGGTACTCCGCCTCGCAGGCCGGACAGAGGGTAAACTCCGCCATGGTGGTGGCCGGGCGGTCGTAGGGCATCGCCCGGATAATGGTGAAGCGTGGCCCGCAGTGGGTACAGTTGATAAAGGGATAACGGTAGCGACGCTCGCCCGGGTCGTTCATCTCGGCCAGACATTGCGGGCAGGTGGCGGCATCCGGCACCACCTGGGTGGTCATCTTTCCCTGCCCGCTGGGCAGAATGGTGAAGGCCTCCGGCAACGAGGCCCAGTGCCACGGCTGCTCGCTGATGTCGTCAATGCGCGCCAGCGGCGGGCCTCCGGCGGCCAGCCGGGTGATAAAATCCTGCGCCTCACCGGTCAGGCGCACCACCACCCCTGCTCCGTCGTTGCAGACGTCGCCTTTCAGCCCCAGCTGCCGGGCCAGTTGCCAGACCCAGGGGCGAAACCCCACCCCCTGGACTTTGCCGCGAATGCGCAGCAGCGTGCCGTTTGTACACATTAATTAACTCTCTACCGCCTCACGCAGGCGTTGTTTCATCGCGCTGTAGGTGGTCTGGGCATAGTTTTCTGCCCAGGCTTGATCGGCAATAGTGTCGATCTTCACCGCGCAGTATTTGGTTTCCGGCGTTTTCGAGACCGGGTCGAGGTTGTCCTGGGTCAGCTCGTTGCAGGCCCCAATCCACCACTGATAGGTCATGTATACCGCCCCTTGATTGATGCGTTCGCTCACGTCGGCGCGGCTGATCACCTTCCCGCGGCGGGAGCTGACCCACACCAGCTGACGATCGCGGATGCCGAGCTGCTGCGCATCCTGCGGGTTGATCTGCACAAAGCCCGGCTCATCCGCCAGGGTTTGCAGCGCCGCGCAGTTGCCGGTCATCGAACGGCAGGAGTAGTGCCCCACCTCGCGCACGGTGCAGAGCACCAGCGGATAGTCGGCGTCCGGCATCTCCGCCGGTTTGCGCCATGGCGCGGCAAACAGCTGCCCTTTGCCGCTCGGGGTGTCGAAGCGGTTGTCCGCGTAGAGCCACGGCGTGCCCGGATGATCGAGGGTCGGACACGGCCACTGGATGTGCCCCATCTCGCCCATTTTTTCGTACGTCACGCCGTAGAACAGCGGGCACAGCTCGCGCATTTCATCCCAGATCTGCTGGTTATCACGGTACGCCATCGGGTAGCCCATCGCGGTGGCGATCAGGCTGATGATCTCCCAGTCGCGCTTGACGTTGCCCTTGGGCTCAACGGCTTTTTCAAAACGCTGGAAGCCGCGGTCGGCGCAGGTGAAGACCCCGCCGTGCTCGCCCCAGGAGGTGGCGGGCAGCAGCACGTCCGCCGCCTCGGCGGTTTTGGTCATAAAGATGTCCTGCACCACCACGAAGTCGAGGGCGTCAAACCCTTTGCGCACCAGGCCCAGATCGGCTTCGGTCTGGAGCGGATCTTCACCCATGATGTAATAGGCTTTGACCTTGCCCTCCAGCGCGAGGTGCGGCACTTCGGTGATCCGCACGCCGACCTGGTCATCCATCCGCGCAGGATCGACGCCCCACGCCCGGGCGAATTTCTCCCGCACCTGGGGGTCCGTCACGTCCTGATAGCCGGGGAACTGGTTGGGGATCACCCCCATGTCGCACGCGCCCTGGACGTTATTTTGCCCGCGCACCGGGCCGACGCCGCAGTGTTCGCGCCCGAGGTTGCCGGTAAGCAGCGCCAGGGTGGAGAGCCCTTTCACCACGTCCACCGCCTGCCCGAACTGGGTCACACCCATCCCCCACATCACGGTGGCGGACGGCGCGGCGGCATAGATGCGCATCGCATCGCGGATCTGCCGGGCACTGACCCCGGTAATCTCCTCGACGTTTTCCGGGGCGTAGTCGCGGACCGTTTCGCGCAGCGCGTCCAGCCCTTCGGTGTAGCGGGCGACGTAATCGCTGTTGTAGAGGCTCTCGTCCAGCAGGGTGTAGATGAAGGCGTTCACCAGCGCCATGTTGCAGCCGTTGTGGATCTGCAAATGCCGGTCGGCGATGCGCGCGGTTTCAATTTTGCGCGGATCGCAGACGATCACCCGGGCGCCGTTCTGTTTGGCTTTGATCACCCGGCGGGCGACGATTGGGTGCGAGTCGGCGCAGTTGTAGCCGAAGATCAGCAGGCATTTTGAGTTTTCGATATCGCTGATGGAGTTGCTCATCGCCCCGTTGCCCAGCGTCTCCTGCAGCCCGGCCACGCTCGGCCCGTGGCAGACGCGGGCGCAGCAGTCGACGTTGTTGGTGTTGAGCACCCCGCGGGCAAACTTCTGCATCACGTAGTTGGTTTCATTCCCGGTGCCGCGGGAGGAGCCGGTGGTCATGATGGCGCGCGGGCCATAGTTAGCCTTGATTTCACTCAGGCGTCGGGCGGTGTAGCGAATGGCTTCATCCCAGGAGACGGGCACAAATTTGCCGCCCTTCTGGTAGCGGATCATTGGCTGGGTGAGGCGCGGCGTCAGCAGCCGGGTGTCGTTGAGAAAATCCCAGCCGTAATAACCTTTCAGGCACAGCTGATTCTGGTTGGTGACGCCCTGCGCGCCCTCCGCACGAACGATTTTATTGTTGTCGACAACGAGTTTTAATTTACAGCCCGCACCGCAGTACGGGCAGACGCTGGTGATTTTTTTCATCAGTAACAGACCTGCTAAAAGTGAAAAGAGAGGCAGAGGCTTAGAGCATCTGCGAGGAAACGGAGTCCAGCGCCGCGCGGCGGCGTTTCTCGAGACTCAACTGCTCAAGCTTCTGCCTGTCGATGCAGACAATGGCATTGGTCGGGCAGGCCTGAATGCAGGCGGGGCCGTCCGGCTGGTGGTAGCAGAGGTCGCACTTGTTGGCCTCGGCCTTCTCCGACATCACGTTCAGCCCGGCGCCAATGCTGCGCACAACCGGACGCAGCACCACTTCCATCGCGCCGTACGGGCAGGCCACCACGCAGGTTTTGCACCCGATGCAGCGCTCCTGGTGGACGTGAACAAAGTCGTTATCGCGGGTGATGGCCCCGTTCGGGCAGACGCTGGCGCAAGGGGCGTCTTCGCACTGGCGACACATGGTGGCCGTGGAGACGTTGACGCCTTTGATGACGTGAATGCGCGGCAGGAAGTTCTGCGGGGTCAGTGAGGCGCAGTCCTGGGTGTCGTGGTGCGACACCACGCAGGCCACTTCACAGGTACGACAGCCGATGCATTTGCTGGCATCGGCAATGATAAAGCGATTCATCCTTTAACTCCGGCTAGGTAATAAGCGAGGTTGGGTATGCATAAATCGCGCCAGAAATTATGACATTGAATTTAAAGGTTTTTATTACGGCGTGTCGCTGTCGTCGTCAGAAATGACGATGGCAGGATTGACGCTGAGGCAGTAAATTACTATTCCGTAGTAATACAACGTTGTTCACTCGCTTATTTTCCATAATAAATAAGCACGCTTACTATTACACATAATGATCCTGAATATACGTTCGTTTCGGCATTTTAGCGAAGCGGTGATAGTAATGTATTATTTCTTATAATGGTTTTTAAACTTTTATATCATTGCTTTTAACTTGACCAAATTAATAATCAATTATTATCGAGGTTTCCCTCACATATTTTCCGGGAAAAATTCACATCTGTTGTTGGATTGCTGGATAGTTATTGAAGGTGGTTGCTTTTTGACTTTATTAAATATCAGGGTTCGCTTATCTGTAGCCTGTTATTAATCTGGCACAGGAGTCGTTGCGATTTTCCAGCAGGAGCTAAGTGTATCTGTTCGTTAGCAAATCCAGGAGTGTAATGCGGGAGTCGCATACCGGCTGCGCATTTTCATGCCTTTTCATAATCATTATTGAGAGTAATGAACATGAACAATGTCAAAAAGCATGACCTGAAATATCTCCTCCAGCAAAACGCTATAACACAAGCGTATGTCGACGGAGCCAACGCTAATATACTCCGTCAGGTGCCATTCACTATAAGTCCCCCGGATGTTGGATTTAGCCACCCGGCCACACGGCAAGACAAGTCTGCTACCACAGATCATTCCTTCCAGCGCTTATTTAATCCCACTTATAAAACGGAATACGTCGGGACAGGGTCGGTTATCGATCCGCCGTCAGGAATGAACAGTAACCAGACTGCCAGCATCTTATCCAAAGTTGAAGTGAACAAAGCTCCCGAACCCATTATCCTGGCGAGCAAGAAGACCTCGGCGGACGACGATGATGATGACGTCGGTGGCGGCGAAGACGATGTTGGCGGCGACGGAGCCTTCTCGCTCACCGCCAGCGATGTCGCCAACCTGAAGAATCTCGTCAACGGGCGTGAAGGCGGTGAAGACAACGATGCCCTCGGGATCCGCGATCTCGAAGGCACCGGCAATAACCGTGCTCACCTTGACTATGGTTCAGCCGATCAGCCGTTCATCCGGCTCACCGACGCGCACTACGGCGCTTACAATGAGACGACGCACAACCGCGACATCAACCCCCTGTTCTCCGGGCTGGATCCGCGTGCCATCAGCGATGCCCTTGGCACACAGGAAGCAGAGCTTTCCGGCAACGCCGCTGGCGTGAACAGCTTGTTCACGGCCTTCGGTCAGTACTTCGATCACGGTCTCGATTTCCTCGGTAAGGGCGGGAACGGAACCATCCAGATTGGTGCGCCGGGCTCGGCGCCCAATCCTGCGGACCTGACTCGCGGCACCGTTGACAGCATTGATGCCAATGGCATCCCGCAGCATCTCAATAAGACATCGCCCTTCGCTGACCAGAATCAAACTTATGGCTCGAACGAACTCGTCGGCCAGTTCCTGCGTGAAGGCGACGGACTGGGCGGATTTACGGGCAAGCTGCTGGAGGGCGGACTGGATCCCTCCAATCCGAATTTCAAACTGCTGCCCACGCTGAGGGAACTGATCCTGCATCACTGGAACAACAACACGCTGTTCACTGATAACTCGCTGCCGGGCGACCACAACGTGACCTTCCGGGAGTACTATGCCGGACTGGTCGACAGCAATGGCGTTATCAATCAGTCGATGCTTCCTGCCATGACCTCTAATTACATGGGAAGTGGCTTTGCGCTGCTGCTCGACACCAACCCCTTTATCAACCTGCTCGACCACTACGTGGCGGGTGATGGACGGGCTAACGAGAACATCGCACTCACTGCGGTCCATAACATCTGGGCGCGGAATCACAACTTCCACGTCAACGGATTGATCGACGCCGGATTTGTTGGAACAGCGGAAGAGCTGTTCCAGGCGGCCAAGATCATCAACGAGGCTGAATATCAGCGCGTGATTTACACCGACTTTGCCGACAAGCTACTGGGCGGCATGAGAGGTGAAGGCGATCACGGCTTCGCCGGGTACAACCCGGAAACGGATGCCCGCGTCTCGCACGAGTTCGCGGTGGCGGCTTACCGGTTCGGTCACTCGCTGATAGGGCAGACGCTGACGGTACTCGACGCGCAGGGCAATGCAACGGAGGTGCCGCTGTTCGACGCGTTCCTCAACCCGACCAACGATACGAGCGCGTTCAACTTCCCCAAAGCGCAACTGCCCTACTCTCCACAGCCAGGCTATGAGCAGTTGGGTGCCGCCGGGATCATTGCCGGGGGTGTTGTCCAGGCAGCGGAAGAAGTCGACGTTAATATAGTCGATGCTGTGCGAAACGACCTGGTTCGTATGAGTGCTGACGTGTTCGCCTTCGACGTCGCCCGCGAGTGGGATGTCGGTCTGGGTTCGATGAACCAGATCCGGGCCGACCTGATGGCCTCTCGCGATCCGTACGTGAAGGAGGCAGTCAGCTTTGCTGGCGATCTCACACCCTACAGTTCATGGGAGGACTTCCAGGCCCGAAACAATCTCAGCGACACCGTCATTGCGCAATTTAAGCAGGCCTATCCAGACCTCGTGCTGGAGGATTCTCAGATTGCAGGCTTCCTGGCGGCCAACCCTGGCTATCAATTTGTTAACGGCAACACCGTCAAAGGCATCGACAGAGTGGATCTGTTCGTAGGCGGACTGGCCGAGAAGCACATCAATGGCGGTGTGGTGGGCCAGACCTTCTGGGTCATCATCCACGAGCAGCTTGACCGCATCCAGGAAGGTGACAGGCTTTATTACATCGATCGCGTGGAGCATCTGGATTTTTACGATGTCCTCGAGGAGCAGGGCTTTGCCGCGATCGTGGCACGCAACACCGGCCTGACCAATCTTCCCGAGAACATCTTCGGGACCAGTCAGCTCGATAAACCGCCGGTCGTAGCCAACAACAACCTCGTCCTGAATGGCGGGAACGGCAATGACATCCTCAATGGCGGGCTCGGTCACGACGTTCTGAACGGTGGCGGCGGCAACGACACGCTCAACGGTGGGGCTGGCAACGATAGCCTCAACGGTGGCATCGGCGCCGATGCGATGGCGGGCGGCCTCGGAAATGATACCTATGCTGTTGATAATAAAGGAGATTTAGTCACGGAAATGCTTAATGGCGGGACGGACGTTGTCCAGACTACGCTCAACACTTACACCTTAACCAGTAACGTTGAAAACCTGGTGTTCACCGGGACAGGCGCTTTCACCGCCAAAGGGAATGCCCTTGCCAACACCATTACCGGTGGCAGCGGTAATGACGCCCTTGATGGAGGTGACGGTGCCGATATCCTTCAGGGCGGGGCCGGTAACGATAAACTGACAGGCGGAGCGGGTAACGACAGGCTCGAGGGTGGCGCGGGTGCCGATACCCTGACAGGGGGTTCAGGAGACGATATTTATCTGGTTGATAATACGAAGGATATCGTCAAGGAAGATCTTAATAGCGGGACGAATGATGTTGTCCAGACCACCCTCCAGAGTTACACGCTGACCAACAACGTGGAAACCCTGGTGTTCACCGGGACAGGCGCTTTCACCGGCAGAGGGAATGCCATTGCCAACACCATCACCGGTGGCAGCGGTAATGACGCGTTGTATGGGATGGGAGGAAACGACCAGCTGAACGGCGGAGCGGGAAATGACGCTCTTGATGGGGGTGACGGAGCCGATACCCTTCAGGGCGGTGCCGGTAACGATAAACTGACAGGCGGAGCGGGTAACGACAGGCTCGAGGGCGGCCAGGGTGACGATATCCTGAATGGGGGTGCCGGAAATGACACCTTCGTCTTTAGCGCAGGCTTCGGGCGAGACCGTATTACCGGCGGCTTCGACAGTAATCCCAGCGGCGGACAGGACTACCTCGATCTGAGTGCGTTGGGCATTAGTGTGGCGAACTTTGCCAGCAGCGTCACTATTGCCGGGGGAGCCGGTAACAGTACCCTGATTACCCTCGGCAACCCTGCTAATGGCAATGTCATTACGTTAGAGAACGTAAAGGCTAACAGCATCGATATGCATGACTTTGTTCTGATCGCATAAGGAGAAGACCAGTTTACGCCAGTACAGGCCAACAGAACTATAGAGTTTAGTAAAGGGGACGAAATCTACCTTTATGAAGCTGTTTTAGTTTTGTTATTACCAGGCTTGTGCTGGCGATTTGGTGAAATATTCAAGGCGTTGATGGCTATTCACCCAAAGCAATAATCATTCCATGAGTCACGGTAAATAATATTCCCATCCGTGTATTTCCAGGTGATCGCCTCATAACGTAATTCCAGCGTTTCAAGATGCGTGCTACTCATTCCATTCGGAGCCAGATAGGGTGCAACAGTTGTAAATTTCACATTCTCCAGAATAATATTAAAGTACTCAGCCTCTATACCTGAATCGAGGATTCGGTACATCTTAATTGTGGCTTTCTTCATCGTTCTTCCTTCACATACCGCACGATAAAGAAGAGGCGTGGTCCGGTCGAACTCTTTTACTATAGTGATGGGACGATGGACACGTGTCCCGGTAAGCTTTCCCAGGTTCGGATCCACCGGAATAGTGACGCCGTGGGAAAACGACTTAAGCTCAATTGAACCTAACCGTAACGGCATTATGCAGCCTCCTACAACTTGAGAGCCATTTTCATCTTCAAGCCATAAATGGGCTGGTGTTGACATATAACGTCCTTATTATTTCAAAAAAAGATGGGCTTACCATTTAATGAAAATCAAAACAACTAAAAAAAAGACAGGAACAGGCCATAAAGGACCGTTTGGAAAAAAATGTAACAGCACGAATGCGAATAATATTGTTAATATACCCGGACCGTAGTCGGCGAGCAAAGACTTAAATATTCGCCTGAATATTCTATATATAATATTCATGATTATTTAATCATCTTAGTGATGATATCGGCTATATCGTTATCCGATGTTGAATGAGAGAATGCTCCGGCTCGTTCAAATAATGGCTCTATCAGAAAATACATTATTTCAAGCTCCCGTGAGTACAACGCTGCGTAATAGGCTGGATATAGATATTTCAGTCGTTGCGCACTGTCAGCCGCTTTCTGAACGGCGCCATACATACCCGCAAGGGCAACAACCCCTCTGGCCTTACTACCTACCAGGGCACTCATTTCGAGACGTAAGTTCATTCCAATAGCGACACAGTAAGCGACCGCTAGCGCGAATCCGGCGTTGGTGAGAGAACTTGCGGCAATATGAATGTTAACCGCCATTAACTTACGCTTGATATTCTCTAGCTGTTCTGACGTTTTGCACTGAAATATATCATCAAAATAAATACGAAGCATTTCATAAGCAATATCGTTGTTCTGAAAGACATGAACAACGCCATTTGCAAAACGAATATCTTCACTCTTTTGGTTTCTACAAACATCCTGATAATCATCAGTAAAACAGGAGGTGTAATAAAGGGCACGTTTAGCACCTGCGCCTATAGTTTCTATCTGCCTTGAAACCATTTCTTTAACGCCTGTTAGTGCACGATCGAGCTTTAACGCAAGAATATTGTTTGCTTGTAAATAGCTAATAACGTCATTGTTATAATTCATAGCCGCCCCTGGCAATTTAGCTTAAGTTATCATGACGAGTATAAGAACTAAAATCTGATGAGTAAATAAGCAAATAACATTTTGCAAGTAATACACTTATAATAGAACCTTTAAACGATCCGCATAATAGCTATAGCATTTATAGGTGCTGTCATGGACATAAGTCACGATGATAGTTCTGGTATTTTCGCTGTGGGTGTTGAAGAGGTGGAATATATCATTTTCATGACAAACCGTAGTATTAGCATTGTAGGCCGGGCAAGCGAAGCGCCCCCGGCATGGCTTTTCTGGAAGGCGCCTCGCAAACCTTAAAGTAACCCTATGTAATTAATGGTTAAGGCTTTTAATCCCGTTATCAGGCTCGTAAAGTGACTGCGTTGCGGCACATCCGCAATCGGGTGTAGGAACCCGTATTCTACAGAGCGATATTTGTATGTCGCGACAGTGCATATCCCGTAAAATCACGGTGGCACTGGCGGAGCAGCCGAAAGGCTGGCCGTTTTTCTCTGTGGGCGGCATTCCTACCTCCGTCAGTGCTGCCTCCTTTGAGCGTAGGAACTTTTAGGATGGTTAAATCAATTAATACAGAGAGGATGTCATGATGACTACTATCCCAACCCTGCCTTACCCGCAATCTGACGAACAGGTTATTCCCCCTTCCCTGACTACGCCACTTTCTGCTGCTGCGGATCTCTTTGAGGTCGCCGATCGCTGCGCCGCGCTGGTGAGCGTGTTGATCGAAACGGACGACAGAGCATCCCGCACTGCGCTCTGCGAAGGTCTGCTGCACGCGCTGCGCCAGCTGCGTGAACGCTGTGATGCCGAACTCCCTCCGCACCTTATCGCGCAGTTGATCCAGGGGGAAACACTCACCTCCTGTATGCCGGACTGCTGGCAGGAAACTGCTCCCCAGGTGGATTATGCCCTGGCTTTAGTGCAGGCAATTCTGGGCGGAACGTTGCCCGCCAGCGTCGAGAAAGAACTGACGGGGCTGCTGCACGATCTGGTCTGGCTGGTTAATGAGTTTGTGAAGGAGCCGTATATTACGGTGCATTGAATGCGGCTGGAAGTCCGTGAAGGCTGACTCGTTTCAGGTTGTGATAAGGGGCTGTGGAAGGCCCCTTAATGCGGTTGAGGATGAGGTTAGCGTTGGGGCTGGTGTTCGATTTTTTATAAGACGACAACATCGGTTGTTACCTATGAGAAACAATGGATGTCTGTTAAGAGCGAGGAGCGGACATTTCCTTCCATGATGAGACAGGAAGATTTTTGAAAGTGTATGGTCTGTTTACCGGGATACTTACAACCGCACCTGAGAGTCCAAACCGACTATAGAATTGTGTCCGCGTAATGTAGGTTGGCACACTATTTGTGAAAAAATTTAATACAGAAAACACTACACTCTAAACTCTAATGTTCTGTTGTTACCTTTTCACCATCTCCCCTGGAGGCGGTTAGCAATAGATTTTGACTTTGCCTTATTGATCTTTTTATTTAAATTTTTTCAGAGCAGGCAGAGAATTATTGTTAGGTTTTTTAATAATATTGGGCAGGCGAAAATTATGTATAAAGCGAAAGCAGGGAAGGCTCTGAACTTAGCTCTGAATAACAGTTCAAAGGCAGAGGCATTATCGGCTTTTGGTGTGGCTTTAACTTATGCAACAAAAGGTGGGTTTAACCTATCCACATTACATAAAATTGAAGTTCATGAATCAAAGAGCATAAGCACATCTCGGGAAATTGAACTGGTTAACAAATATAACGGGATACTTAAAAAAGCGAAGGAATTTTCCGCGAAGATAGAAAGCCTGACTTATCAACTCGATAAGACAACTAAATCCTTAGCGGAAACAAAGTCAGCCTTGGCTATCGCTGAATCAAAATTTAGGTCGGCAAATAAAGTTGCAGAAAATATGCGATTACACCGAGATGAGGCATCAAGAGCTTTAGAAGAAACTTGTAATATTTTATTGAAAACTCAGAGAGATTTTGAAAAAGAGAAAGCAGCATCTCAATGCTTTAAAAATGAGTTGGAAAAGCTATCCTCCACACTTACAAAACCAGTTGAATCACCTAAAAGTGCCGCAAGTACACCACAAGCAATAATCACCTTCGATATAAATAATATTCTAAATGAAATTCAGGAGGATAAAGAAACTGAAAACCGAAAACAAGATCAAAACTTATCATTTCAATCTCTATCTGGCATATACGAAAGCATTATCTTGTCACCGAATCTTGCGAATAAAAATTTTACACTCCAAAAGCCTGATGCGAGATATGGGAAATTGGAATGGATTGTTAATGGGAATATAAAACTCACCAACTACTGGTATGATAACTCATACACAAACTACTATTTCTTTGTTATTCCATCTACACAAGATAAAACAACTTACACATCAGGGATTCACCGTTCTGATACAGGACCTCGCGGAGGAGATCATGGAAGTTATACTTCCAGATACACAACAATAGAGCAAGGCTTGAAAGAGTTTTTAAAAAAAGCGCTTGATTAAACTGATTCCTATGTATTAGACCATTCCCTTATCAACAAAGATATTATTTATGGCATCTCTCTGGGATATAGTGTTTGATCTTATCCACCAACTTTGAACATAAGTGGCCTGACACCGTTCTACTGTACGATATTCGGTTTTGATAAGTGGCTAAGGATGATACTAAATGTCCGCTCCTGGCACAAAGCGGACATCCCAGCAATAACCACCCACCTACCCCCGCATATCAAACCCAACCTTCTGAAAATCCCGATACACCTCAGGATTGGTAAACGCCGGAAACTTCGCTTGTTGAGCCGCCAGTTTCACCGCCTCACAATACTCCTTATTGCCATTACTGGTTGATACCTTTAACGCCGTACCATCCTGCGCAAACTCCATATGCAGCCTGCATTTTTTGCCCTTCCAGCGTTCTGGCTCAACAATTTTATCTTCTATTGCAGCCTTAATACCCCGCGCCTGCGCGCCCCATTCATCCTGATCGTCCCAGCGGCCAGAACTGCAACTCCCTATTGCTGAGGTTTTGTGGCATCCCGAAGGCTGTAACGGCGCACAACCTGCTAGCAGGCTGACCACAACGGCAAGCATAAACATCTTCCCTACTCTTTCATGCGATCTCACGCCTTAAACTCCTGTGCTCATATACCCGTTAAAATTAATTTCGGTTTAACACTTTACGAAAAACAGAACTAATAAAAAACAGAACTATAAGTCCGGTAAGACGTAAGCCGCCACCGGGCAATTCCAGAGAGGTACACGCAATCAGCAACCTGGTTTAAATATTGTGCTCGCTTATGCCGGGCGGCGGCTGACGCCTTGCACGGCCTACAAAACCCACAATATCAACAAATGACGCATATTTCGTAGGCCCGGTAAGGCGCCAGCCGCCACCGGGCAATACCAGAGAGGTACATGCAATTAGCAACCTGGTTTAAATATTGTGCTCGCTTATGCCGGGCGGCGGCTGACGCCTTGCGCGGCCTACAAAACCCACAATATCAACAAATGACGCATATTTCGTAGGCCCGGTAAGGCGCTAGCCGCCACCGGGCATTTCCAGAGAGGTACCTTTGTGATGACTCGCTACAACTCCCCAAACTCCAGCACTCCGTCCCTCTCCGCCAGGCTTTCATAAACAGTTTCCACCGCCTCTTTCACCTTTAGCGTCATCGGATAATAGAACCCCACAATATCCGGCTGCACACCAAGGAAAACCACCTCCCCCACATCATCCCGTAGCTGATCCACCAGGTAGTTCAGCGGCATATTGTGCGTCGTCATCATAAACATCTCGGCGATGTCGTCCGGGTCGATGCGGCGGATTTCACCCGGGTTGAGCCCCATATCCGTCGCATCGACAATCAGCAGGCGAGCCGGGCGCAGCTCGCGGATCGCGACCACCTCGTTTTCCGGGGCGCTGCCGCCGTCGAACACTACCCAGTCGCCGCGGGGCGCTTCGCGGCACATCCCGGCCAGCAGCGGACCGGCGCCGTCGTCGCCCATCATGCTGTTGCCGACGCAGAGTAAAACATCAGTCACGTTGCCTCCGAACCATCAGATAGATGGCGTTTTCCTGGTGAATGGCGTGGAGCATGCCGAGCATCGCTTCGCTCCATTCCTGCTGCTGCGCCGTCTGCCGCGCCATTGCGGCGTCAAAGGCGCTGGCCAGCATCACAATATGATTCGCGTCGATCACGATCTCACCGTAGCGCGGCACACCCTCCATTTTACGCCGCGCCTCGCTCCCCGTTTCCAGGGTGGCGATCCAGTCCAGATACGCCTCCCACGGACAGGTCAGCGCCGCCTCCAGGCAGTCGATGACCCCCAGATGGTGGCCGATGGCCAGCCCGTAGTAGATCACCTGCTGGGCGTCGTCGGGAGTGTTGTCATTTTCGTCAATGAACTTGCGGCTGAGCTGGCTGAAGACCACGGTTTCGCTCATCAGATACGCTCCTGCCCGACCACCTCAAGGAGATTGCCGACGATCTCATTCAGGCGCGGATCGTTCTCCAGGGCCAGCCAGGCCGCCACGCTTTTATCCCCTTCAAGCAGATGGCGCATAAAGTCGTCGGCGATCTGGCGGCCGTAGCGGTAGCCCGCCAGGCGGCGCGCGGCGCGATCGATGCGGACCCGCAGGGGCTGAACCATCTCCGGATGCAGGATCTCGGCGGGCTGGTTGTCCAGCGCCCCCGGCTCGCGGGCGTGGATCTTCTGCTCCAGCAGCCCCAGCGCCATGGCAAAACCGTACAGGGTGGCGGCAGGCGACGGCGGGCAGCCGGGAATGTACACATCCACCGGGACGATTTTGTCGGTGCCGCCCCAGACGCAGTACAGATCGTGGAAGATACCGCCGGAGTTGCCGCAGGCGCCGTAGGAGATACAGATTTTCGGATCCGGTGCCGATTCCCACGCGCGCAGCGCCGGGGAGCGCATCGCGCGGGTGACTGCGCCGGTAAACAGCAGAATGTCGGCGTGGCGCGGGGATGGCACCACCTTAATGCCGAAGCGCTCGGTGTCGAAGATCGGCGACAGGGTAGCGAAGATCTCAATCTCGCAGCCGTTGCAGCCGCCGCAGTCCACGCGGTAGACGTAGGCGGAGCGCTTGATTTTTTTCAGCAGCGAGGCCTTCATGCGGGCGATGGACTCATCCACCGTCACCGGCACCGGGATCCCCTGTTCGTTACGTGGGCCTAAGAGTTCGCTCATCGTGTCGCTTCCTTCATCTCGCGGGTCAGATGGATTTTGTCCGAGGGGGTCAGCCCCTGCAGGCGCTTGCAGTCCGGGCAGGTCTCAAAGCTCTCCCGGTGATGTTCCGCGCGTTTGTCGCCGTTGTGGCGCAGCAGTTCGATGACGTAGTCGATCTCTTTTTGCACCGCGTACGGGCGCTGACACACCCGGCAGTGGCAGACGTCAAAGCGCGACTGCTGGAGGAAATCGGCCTTGCTCCACACCGCCAGCTCATACTCCTGGGAGAGTTTGATGGCGGTGGTCGGGCAGACCTCTTCGCAGCGCCCGCAGAAGATGCAGCGCCCCAGATTGAACTGCCAGGCAAGCTGACCGTACTGCACATCCGTCTCTACCGTCAGGGCGTTCGACGGACAGGCGTTCACGCAGGCCGCGCAGCCGATACACTGCTTAGGGTCGTGCTCCGGCTTGCCGCGCATATTTTTGTCGACCGCAATCGGCTGAAGGGGATACGACTCGGTCACCGTGCCGGTTTTGATGACTTTTTTGATAAAGGTAAACATGAATGCTCCGGGTTATTTCAGCGGCGAGTTCTTGCGTTCAATGCTGTAGCGTTCCAGCTCTTTGTACGGCACCACCTTGCTCTTCTTCTTGCGCACGTCCACCACCGTCATGCGGTCGGTACAGGAGTAGCAAGGGTCGAGGCTGCCGATAATCAGCGGCGCGTCGGAGACGGTGTTGCCGCGCAGCATGTAGCGCAGCGTCGGCCAGTTGGCGTAGGTGGCCGCCCGGCAGCGCCAGCGCCACAGCTTCTGGTTGTCGCCGGTCATGCTCCAGTGGATATCATCCCCGCGCGGCGCTTCGCTGAAGCCCAGCGCAAAGCGGTTCGGGATATAGGTAAAGCCTTCCACCATCAGCTCGCCGCCCGGCAGGTTGTCGAGGCCGAAGTCGATCATGTTCAGGGCGGTGTAGACCTCGTTGATGCGCACCTTCAGGCGGGAAATCACGTCGCAGCCCTGCTCGGTGTGAACCTCCATCGGCAGCAGGCCGTAGCCGACGAACGGGTGGTCGGCGCGGGTATCGCGGGCGTGACCGCTGGCGCGGACCATCGGGCCGACGTTGCTGAAGTCGCGGGCGATCTGCGGGTCGAGACGACCCACGCCGACGGTGCGCTGGTCGATGTTCGGCGTGCTCAGCAGGATATCCACCAGGTCCTGCACCTCGCGGCGCATCTGCTGGGCCAGCAGGCGGGTCTGGATCATGTCGTCTTTCAGCAGGTCGCGACGGATGCCGCCGATCAGGTTCAGGCCGTAGGTTTTACGCGCCCCGGTGAGGATCTCCGCCATCTTCATGGAGGTTTCACGCACGCGGAAGAACTGCATAAAGCCGGAGTCAAACCCGACGAAGTGGCAGGCCAGGCCGAGGTTCAGCAGGTGCGAGTGCAGGCGTTCCACCTCCAGCAGGATGGCGCGGATCATCTGGGCGCGTTCCGGCACCACGATCCCCATCGCATTCTCCACCGAGGTGGTGTAGGCCGTGCTGTGGGCAAAGCCGCAGATACCGCAGACGCGATCCGACAGGAAGGTCACTTCGTTGTAGCCCATCCGCGTTTCGGCCAGCTTTTCCATCCCGCGATGGACGTAGAACAGGCGGTAGTCGGCGTCGATGATGTTCTCGCCGTCGACGAACAGGCGGAAGTGGCCCGGCTCATCGGAGGTGACGTGCAGGGGGCCAATCGGCACCACGTTGTTCTTCTTATCCCCGAGTTCGTTGATGAACGCATAGGTCTCTTTGTCGGTGGTCGGGGCCGGGCGCTGACGGTAATCCATGCTGTCTTTACGCAGCGGATAGAGTTCGTCCGGCCAGTCATCCGGCAGCACCAGACGGCGCTCGTCCGGCAGGCCCACCGGCACCAGGCCGTACATGTCGCGCACTTCGCGCTCGCCCCACACCGCCGCGGGCACGCGCGGGGTGACGGACGGGAACTCCGGTTTGTCGGCGTCCACCTCCACGCGCACGGTGAGCCAGCAGCGGGTGCCCTGCTCCATCGACAGCACGTAGTAGACGGCATAGCTGCCGCACAGCTGGCGTTCGTCGTTGCCAAACAGCACCGACAGCCAGCCGCCCTGCTTGTAGTACAGGAACTCGACCACTTCCGGCAGGTAGTTGATTTTCACCGTCACGGTGATTTGATCTTTGGTCTGCCAGGCTTCATCCAGCACTACGCCAGGGAAGGCCTGATGCAGTGCGGCGAGATAGTGTTGACCTACTTTTTCTTCAGACATGGGTATTCTCTACAGTCACGCCGCCAGCAAGGAGACGAAAGCTAAAAATGCCAGACCGAAACCGGTCCAGGTAATCCGTGAGGTGGCGTTAAAACGCAGGCGCGCCATGCTGTTCTCAAACAGGGCAATCACCAGTACGCCCACGACCAGCTTGACCACCGCAATGACGATCGCCAGCAGCAGGCCGCCTGCGGAGAAGTGGGTCATCTGTCCCCAGGGGATAAACACCCCGACAAACATCTGCAACACCACCAGCTGTTTCAGGCTGATGCCCCACTTGAGCACGGCAAAGCCCGCGCCGCTGTATTCCGACAGCGGGCCTTCCTGCAGCTCCTGCTCGGCCTCGGCAAGGTCAAACGGCAGCTTGCCCATTTCAATGAAGGTGGCGAAGGCGCAGGCGCACATCGCCAGTAACAGCGTCAGGGTGTGGGCCACCGGCCAGTGGTAGATGGTCGCAGTCACCGCGCTGATGTGGGTGGTGCCCGCCACCTGAGCGGCAACCCACAGACCCAGGAGCAGGATCGGCTCCACCAGCACGCCGAGCATCGCTTCACGGCTGGCGCCAATCCCGGTGAACGGGCTGCCGGTATCCAGCCCGGCGATGGCGAAGAAGAAGCGTGCGATAGCGAAGAGGTAGATCAGGGTGATCAGATCCCCCAGCGCAGGCACTGGAGAGGCAACGGTGATCACCGGCAGTGCGGTAGCAATGGCGAACATCACCGCCACCATCACAAACGGCATCAGACGGAACACCCAGCCGGACGCCGCCGGGGCCACGCTCTGGCGGCCCAGGAGTTTGATCAGATCCCGGTACTCCTGGAAGATATCCGGCCCGCGACGGGTATGCAGACGGGCACGCGCCACGCGGGTAATGCCCGCCAGCAGCGGCGCAACGGCAAACAGCACCAGCGCCTGAATCAAAGCGAAGATGAGGGTCATGCTCAGGCTCCTCGGGAGATAACGACAACCACCAGCACCGCCAGCTCAATCAGGGCGATACGGTGGAATAACACGGCGGTGCTGTCGCACTGCCAGCCGGGGATAAAGCGCACCGGGTTGAGCCATTTGCGCAGCTTCAGCACTGGCGCGAAGGACTCTTTCACCGGCATTGCAAAGCCGTGGGCGGTGATGACCATTGAGGCTTCGTGATCGTAGCCGCAGACCCAGGCAAAGCCGCGGGAGCGGTTCGCCAGGCGGTCGCCCTTGAACAGCACCATCAGGATAAACGGCAGCAGCAGACCGGCGATCAGCAGCAGGGTAATCATCGGCTGCGAGACGGTAGACATCTCCCCGCCGCTGACCGGGAACAGGCCGCTGACAATCGGCAGGAACCACGGGGCCGCCACGCCGCCCGCCACGCAGAACAGCGCCGCCAGCACGGTGCTGACGGTCATCAGCCACGGGGCGCAGCAGGCGTTTTCCGCCTCTTCGGTGCGCGGTGCGCCGAGGAAGGTGACGCCATAGACTTTCGCCATACACATCACCGCCAGCGCGCCGGTAATCGCCAGGCCGGTTGCCAGCAGCGGCCCCAGCAGGCGGGCAACAAAGGCGTCATGGGTGCCGAGATTGAAGAAGGACTGATAGATCACCCACTCCCCGGCAAAGCCGTTCAGCGGCGGCAGGGCCGCCATCGCCATCAGCCCCACCAGCATGGCCAGCGAGATCAGCGGCATTTTTTTGCCGATGCCGCCCAGCTTCTCGATGTCGCGATGGCCGGTGCGATACCACACCGCGCCCGCGCCGAGGAACAGCGTGGTTTTAAACAGCCCGTGGCTAATCAGATGGTAAAGGCCGCCGGTAAAACCCAGCGCAATCAGCAGGTTGCTGTGCAGCGCAATACCGGTGACGCCCGCCCCGAGGCCGAGCAGGATAATGCCGATGTTTTCCAGGGTGTGATACGCCAGCAGGCGCTGGATGTTGTGCTCCATCAGGGCGTACAGCCCGCCGATAAAGGCGGTGAGCATGCCCATCACCAGCAGCAACACCCCGAGCCACAGCGGCGGTAATGCCCCGCTCAGCGCCACGGTGAGCATGCCGTACAGGCCAACCTTCATGACGACCGTGGAGAACAGCGCGGCCGCCGGGGCGCTGGCATTAGCATGCGCCTGCGGGGCCCAGCCGTGCAGCGGGATAACCCCCGCCAGCAGGCCAAAGCCCGCCAGGCCCGGCAGCCAGATGCTGGCCCCCGGTGCCTGGGCGGTAGCCAGGGCATTCATCGCCCCGAAGTTCAGGGTGCCGTAGAAGCCCCACGCCTGCCAGCAGGCGATGGCCAGCAGGAGGGTCCCCAGACGACCCAGCACAAACCACAGCTTGCCGGACTGGGCGCAGCCGGTGAGAAACGCGCCACACAGGGCCATCACTTCCGCCATCACCACCAGCCAGCCGAGGTTATCGACCATGATGGCGGCCACGGCGGCAGCCATCAGCAGGTTGGTCAGCAGGCCGTTGGCTTTCGCCTGCGGGTGGCGGTGCCAGGCAATGGTAAACAGGCTGATAAGAAACGCCGGCAGGCCGATGGCGATAAGCCATATCGCCCGGATGCCGGTCATCTGCATGCCGAGGTGCAGCCAGGTTATCTCTGCGTGCAGCGGCCCGGTTTGCGAGGAGAGCAGCGCGATCGCCCCTGCCCCCACCGTCATGGCGCTGGCAATGGCGCCGCCGATCCCGGCGATGGCACCGCTGATTGGCCGGTTGGCGCAAAAAATGAGGGCCAGCACCGCGCTGATGACATACCACGCCAGCGCCTGGTTAATTAACGATAAGGCGTTCATCAAAGCTCTCCTTGTTGCGACTGGAACAGCGACAGATCGCCCAGATCCGTATGCAGGGTGAGTTCGCGCTTGTTCCGGCTGGCGCGCGCGATGTCCTCGTTATTAATCAGACGCAGGGATTTGGTCGGGCAGGTGCGCACGCACGCCGGCCCGTCCGGGTCGAAGTAGCAGAGGTCGCACTTCACCGCAATGGCGCGCACGCCGGGCACCCAGTCGAGGAACGGGCTGACGCGGGCGGGAGCCGGAGCGGCCATCGGCGCCTTGCTGGTATTACAGTTGGCAGGAATGGCCCGCGGGCGGCTCCCGGCAAACTCAACGGCGCCAAACGGGCAGGCAATACCGCACAGCTTGCAGCTGACGCACAGGCTTTCATTGAGCTGGATGGCGCCGTCAATGCGGGTGATGGCATTGACCGGGCACACCTGAGCGCAGGGGGCATCTTCGCAGTGATGGCAAAGCTGCGGCGCAGAGTCCTGGCTGTTGCGCATCACTTTCAGTCGCGGCTGGCTTTGCAGGCCATGCTGGCGATGGTTTTCTGAGCAGGCTGCCTCACAGGTGTGGCACCCGATACACAGCGTGGGATCGGCAATTACAAAACGATTCACCTGGTTTCCTCTGGTGATAGTCATTTTTGACGAAAAATGGCGGAAGTGTCATTTTCGACACCTGACGACATCGAATTCAGGCGGCAGCGTGGTGCTGCGCGAGCGCCGCCAGGGTCAGCGATTCGCCGCGTTCGGTGGCCTCAAACAGCGCGGCATAGACGCCGTTGATTTTCCCAAGGAAATGGTTGAATACCGCTTCGCGCTGGTCGATGTGAATGCTGCCGTCCAGCATCCCGTCGTCGCTCAGCCGGGCGCGACCAATCAGCACGCTCTCGTCGTTGTCACGCGCTTCGATGGTGTAATTGAAGATATGCCCGTTGAACGCCTGTTCAGGCGTCACGCGGATAAGGAAGTGGTCGAACAGCCAGAAACCGAGCCCGGTGTCGTTGTTGCAGCCCACACTCAGGTGCAGACTGGCTTTGGAGAGGGTAATGGCCTGAACCAGTGAATTACCGTAGTGGTTCCAGTGGGCGCGGAGCACGCGCTGTTGCCCGGCTATAAAATTGGCTTTTTCGCTCAATTCTGAAAGTGTCATGGTGATGTACCTGATGCGTCATATGTAAAGAGTTCGCTTCACTAAGCACATTTCATGCCATTTTTTAACGCATTGATTTTATGCATTTTTATTTTTTAAAGCCTGCCCGATCACAAAAAATGACATGTCATTTCGTCATCTTTGTCAGGGTTCAGTCTTCCCCCGCACTTTCTCCTCACTAAAAGCTGGCATCAATATTGCTTTACCCCGCAAGACTTCACCGGGAATAGCACAATGCACGAAATCACCCTCTGCCAGCAGGCGCTGGAATTGATCGAACAACAGGCCCATCAGCATCACGCGAAGCGGGTGACGGATGTCTGGCTACGCGTCGGCGCTTTTTCCTGCGTGGAAAGCAGCGCGCTGGAATTTTGCTTTGAGCTGGTCTGCCGCGGCACCCTGGCCGAAGGCTGCGGGCTGCATCTCGAAGAACAGCAGGCGGAATGCTGGTGTCAGGACTGCCAGGAATATGTCCAGCTGCTAACCCATCGCGTGCGACGCTGCCCGCAATGCGGCGGCGCGAGTCTGAATATCGTCGCTGACGACGGACTGCACATCACGCGTCTGGAAATTGAACAGGAGTAAATCATGTGTACCACCTGCGGTTGCGCCCACGGCAACCTCTATATAGAAGGCGACGAGCGGAATGCCCATTCCGCTTTTCGCAGCGCCCCATTCTCTCCGGCACCCCGCCAGACGTTTCACGTCACGCGGATCGGCGGCGGCGATTTTGCGCCCACGGAACAGCAGCCAGGCCAGCTTGATTACGGCCAGGGGGCCGCAGGCACTCACGCGCCGGGCCTGAGCCAGCGCAAGATGGTCGAGATTGAGATCGACGTGCTGAGCAAAAATAATCAGGTTGCCGAAGGTAACCGCCAGCGGTTCCGTGCCCGGCAGCAGCTGGCGCTGAATCTGGTCTCCAGCCCCGGCTCCGGTAAAACCACCCTGCTGACCGAGACCTTAACGCGCTTACAGCAGCGTGTGCCCTGCGCGGTGATCGAAGGCGATCAGCAGACCGTGAATGATGCCGAGCGGATCCGCGCCACCGGCACTCCGGCGATCCAGGTTAATACCGGCAAAGGCTGCCACCTGGACGCGCAAATGATCTCTGACGCGATACAGCGCCTGCCCCTGGACGAGGGCGGGATTATGTTTATCGAGAATGTCGGCAACCTGGTCTGCCCGGCCAGCTTCGATCTCGGGGAGCGCCATAAGGTGGCGGTACTCTCCGTTACCGAGGGCGAGGACAAGCCGCTGAAATATCCGCACATGTTCGCCGCCGCCTCCATCATGCTGCTCAACAAGGTCGATCTGCTGCCGTACCTCAGCTTTGACGTGGAGAAATGCCTTGCCGCCGCCCGGGAAGTGAACCCGGATATCGCGATCCTGCTGGTCTCCGCCACGCGGGGTGACGGGATGGACGCCTGGCTTGACTGGCTGGAGGCGCAGCGATGTGCATAGGCGTTCCCGGTAAAATCACCGCTATTGTGGACGGTATGCAGGCCAAAGTCGAGGTCTGCGGCGTGCTGCGCGATGTGGATCTGACCCTGGTCGGCGCTCACGACGACGACGGCAACAGCCGTCTCGGCCAGTGGGTACTGGTCCACGTCGGCTTCGCCATGAGCGTGATAAATGAAGCGGAGGCGCTGGACACCCTCGCCGCGCTGCAGAATATGTTCGACGTTGAGCCGGACGTGGGCCCGCTGCTGTTTGGCGAGGAGCCCCGCTGATGCGCTTTGTAGACGAATACCGCGACCCGCAAAAGGTGATGGCCCTGATTGAGACGCTCAGCGTCCGCGCCAAAGCCCTTCCCTGTACGCCCCAGCGTCCGCTGCGGATCATGGAGGTGTGCGGCGGGCACACCCACGCCATCTTTAAGTTCGGCCTCGATCGGCTCCTGCCGGAGAATATTGAGTTTATCCACGGCCCCGGCTGCCCGGTGTGCGTCCTGCCGATGGGGCGGATCGATACCTGCATTGAGATCGCCAGCCACCCGGAGGTGATCTTCTGTACCTTCGGCGACGCGATGCGGGTGCCGGGTAAAAACGGCTCCCTGCTGGATGCCCGGATGCGCGGCGCGGATGTGCGGATCATCTACTCCCCCGCCGACGCGCTGAAGCTGGCCCGGCAAAACCCGGACCGGAAAGTGGTGTTCTTCGGCCTGGGGTTTGAAACCACCATGCCCGCCACCGCCCTGACCCTGCGCCAGGCGAAGGCCGCTAACGTACAGAACTTCTTCTTTTTCTGCCAGCACATCACGCTAATCCCGGTGCTGAAAAGCCTGCTGGAACAGCCGGAAAACGGCATCGACGCTTTCCTGGCACCGGGGCACGTCAGCATGGTGATTGGCACCCACGCCTACGATTTTATCGCGGCGGAACATCAGCGCCCGCTGGCGGTCGCCGGTTTTGAACCGGTCGATCTGCTGCAGGGGGTGTTGATGATCGTGGAGCAGAAGATCGCGGGCGTAAGCCAGGTCGAAAATCAGTATCGCCGCATCGTGCCTGAGAACGGCAACGCCGTGGCCCAGACCGCCATCGCAGAGGTATTCGGCATAGAAGGCGACAGCGAATGGCGCGGGCTGGGGGTGATTGAACACTCCGGCGTGCATCTCACCGACGCGTATCGCCAGTTCGACGCCGAGCGCCACTTCAGCACCCGTGCGCAAGACATCTGTGACGATCCTGAGGCACGCTGCGGCGCGGTCCTGACCGGGCGCTGTAAACCGGCCCAGTGTCCGCTGTTTGGTAACAAATGCACGCCGCAAAGCGCCTTTGGCGCGCTCATGGTGTCATCGGAAGGGGCGTGTAGCGCCTGGTATCAGTACCGTTCTCAGGAGTGTGAAAGTTGAAACAGATTACCCTCGCCCACGGGAGCGGCGGACAGGCCATGCAACAGCTGATCGGCGAGCTTTTTATGCGCGCCTTCGCCAACCCGCTGCTGAACGAGCAGGAAGATCAGGCCCGTATTCCCCTGCATGAGCTCACCGCTCAGGGCGACAGGCTGGCCTTTTCCACCGACAGCTACGTGATTGACCCGCTGTTCTTCCCGGGGGGCGATATCGGCAAGCTGGCTGTCTGCGGTACCGCCAACGACGTGGCGGTCAGCGGGGCGATCCCGCGCTGGCTCTCCTGCGGCTTTATCCTCGAGGAGGGGCTGGAGATGGCGGCGCTGGAGCGCATCGTCACCAGCATGGCCACCGCCGCCTCTGAAGCAGGCATCACCATTGTGACCGGCGATACCAAAGTGGTCCCGCGCGGCGCGGCGGATAAAGTGTTTATTAACACCGCCGGTATCGGTTCGATTCCCGAGGGGGTAAACTGGGGGATGCGCCAGATTGCGCCAGGCGATGTGCTGCTGGTCAGCGGCACGCTGGGCGATCACGGCGCGACTATCCTGAACCTGCGCGAAGGCTTAGGTCTGGATGGCGACCTGCAAAGCGACTGCGCCGTCCTGACACCGCTCATTCAGGCGCTGCGGGCAGAGCCCGGCATCAAAGCCCTGCGCGACGCCACCCGCGGCGGCGTAAATGCCGTTGCCCACGAGTTTGCCGCCAGCAGCGGCTGTGGGATTGAATTACAGGAGGGGGCGCTCCCCGTGAAGCCCGCCGTGCGCGGCGCGTGCGAGCTGCTGGGGCTGGACCCGCTTAACTTTGCCAACGAAGGCAAACTGGTGATTGCGGTCGGACGCCATGAAGCGGAGCGCGTGCTAGGCTTAGTACGCCAGCATCCTCTGGGCCAGGACGCGGCCATCATCGGCGAGGTGGTCGAGCGCAAAGGTGTCAGGCTCACCGGACTGTACGGCGTGAAGCGAACCCTGAATTTGCCACATGCCGAACCGCTACCGCGTATTTGCTGATCCCGGCAGCACTCATTAGCTTCTCATTTTTCTGGATACTCTGGATAAAACGCATGTCGTATACACCCACGAACGATCCCATCGATCAAGGATTGTTCGATATTACCCGTAGCCTGCTGCAACAGCCCGATCTCTGCGCCCTGGCGCAGGCGCTGACCTGGCATGCACGGCAGATGAACCTGGCCGATCGCGCCAATATTCTGCTCTGGCAGTCAGAGCAGCGTCGCGTTTATCTGTACAGCACCGACGAGCAGGATCGGGATATCCGCTATGAAAATGAGCCGCTGCTGGCGAACGGACCTTTTCGCCGCATGCTGTCGCGCCCGGACGTGCTGCACTGTCCGGCGGACACCTTTAAAGAGACCTGGCCGGCGCTGGCCGGGCTGGATCTCTATGCGCCTTTTGCCCATTACTGCCTGACCCCGCTGGCGGCCGACGGCCGGATCTTCGGCGGCTGCGAGTTCCTGCGCAGTGAGGATCGCCCCTGGAGCGACAGCGATTTTTCCCGGCTGCAAACCCTGACCCAGGCGGCCGGCCTGGCGGTGGAGCAGATCCTGGCCCGGCAGAATAACAGCGACAGCTATGACGTGCTGTGCCGTGAACGTAACGATTTCCGCCTGCTGGTCGCCATCACCAACGCGGTGCTGTCCAAACTCGATCTCGACGAGCTGGTGACAGAGGTTTCCCGCGAGATCCAGCGCAACTTCGGCATTGATTCCATCAGCATGGTGTTGCGCAGCGAGCGCAAGGGCAAGCTCCTCGTCTACTCCACCCATTACCTGGATAAAAACGCCCCGCTGTACGATCAGAGCGAGGTGGACGAGAAGGGCACGCTGTCGGAAAAAGTCATGCGTAACAAAAAGATGCTGATGCTTAATCTGCACAGCCGCGATCAGCACGCCCCGTACGAACGCATGCTGTTTGATATGTGGGGCGAACAGGATCAGACCCTGTGCCTCTTCCCGTTGATTTTCCGCGATCGGATCCTCGGCACCCTGAAGCTGGCCCAGTGCCAGGCCCAGGTCTTTACCGCCTCGAACCTGGAGCTGCTGAACCAGATTGCCGAACGCATCGCCATTGCCGTAGATAACGCCCTCTCCTACCGCGAAATCAGCCACCTCAAGGAGCGGCTGATCGACGAAAACCTCGCCCTGACCGAGCAGATCAACAACGTCGCTACTGATTTTGGCGAAATCATTGGCCGCAGCTCGCCGATGATGACGGTGATGAAGCAGGTAGAGATGGTCGCCCACAGCAACAGCACGGTGCTGATCCTCGGCGAGACCGGGACCGGTAAAGAGCTGATTGCCCGCGCCATTCATAACCTCAGCGGACGCAGCGACCGCCGGATGGTGAAGATGAACTGCGCGGCAATGCCCGCCGGTCTGCTGGAAAGCGACCTCTTCGGCCACGAGCGCGGGGCCTTTACCGGCGCCAGCGCCCAGCATATTGGCCGCTTTGAGCTGGCGGACAAAAGCACGCTGTTCCTCGATGAAGTGGGCGATATGCCTGTTGAGCTCCAGCCCAAGCTGCTGCGCGTGCTCCAGGAGCAGGAGTTCGAACGGCTCGGCAGCAACCGCACCATCCACACTGATGTGCGCCTGATCGCCGCCACCAACCGCGACTTAACGCAAATGGTCGCCGATCGTGAGTTTCGCAGCGACCTTTACTACCGGCTCAACGTGTTTCCGATCTTCCTCCCGCCCCTGCGGGAACGCCCGGAAGATATTCCCCTGCTGGTGAAGTCGTTCACCTTCAAGATTGCCCACCGGCTGGGGCGCAATATCGACAGTATCCCGGCGGAGACGCTGCGTCAGCTCAGTAAGATGGAGTGGCCGGGCAACGTGCGCGAGCTGGAAAACGTGATTGAGCGGGCGGTGCTCCTGACCCGCGGCAACGTCCTGCAACTGTCGCTCCCGGATATCGATTATCCGCGCTTTGTCAGCGCCGCAGTGCCGGAGACGCCCGTCAGCCCGATCCGCGAAGGCGAGGAGGAGTATCAACACATTATGCGGGTGCTGAAAGAGACCAACGGCGTGATCGCCGGGCCAAAAGGCGCAGCCAAACGCCTGGGCCTGAAGCGCACCACGCTCCTGTCGCGCATGAAGCGCCTGGGAATCGATAAGAACGCCATTTTGTAGGACGCAGGAGGGAAATATCACCCGCATGAGTGGAATATAATTCTCATGTTTTCGGGGTGCTATTTCCCTGCCCTTACCGGCGTCATTCCCCTGTCATATTCCTGTGCATTTTTGTTTTCGCTCCGCGAATTTCGCCATAATAAGACATTTCTCAAGAAAAATTCACATCGCGCTCAGCCCTTATCTCATGGGAAATTGCGCCGATTCGCGCGCGGCAAAAATCATGCCACAAGCCAATCCAGGGTTGTCTCAGATTCTAAGTATGTTAGGGTATGGCCGGTTAATTATATTCACTGGTAATGATATCGACATAAATAAATAACGGGACATTCTTTATTGCATGGCAATTAAATTAGAAGTTAAAAATCTTTATAAGGTATTTGGCGAGCACCCGCAGCGCGCATTCAAATATATTGAAAAAGGACTTTCAAAAGAACATATTCTGGAAAAAACCGGGCTGTCGCTTGGCGTTAAAGACGCCAGTCTGGCCATTGAAGAAGGCGAGATTTTCGTCATCATGGGGTTATCCGGTTCGGGTAAATCCACTATGGTTCGCCTTCTCAATCGCCTGATTGAACCCACCCGCGGACAGGTGCTGATTGATGGCGTGGATATCGCCAAAATATCGGACGCCGAGCTCCGCGAGGTGCGCAGAAAAAAGATCGCGATGGTGTTTCAGTCGTTCGCTCTGATGCCGCATATGACGGTATTAGATAACACCGCCTTTGGTATGGAATTAGCCGGCGTTGCGGCCAATGAGCGCCAGGAAAAAGCGCTGGATGCGCTGCGTCAGGTGGGGCTGGAAAATTACGCTCACGCCTACCCGGATGAACTTTCCGGCGGGATGCGTCAGCGCGTAGGATTAGCCCGCGCATTAGCGATCAACCCCGATATATTATTAATGGACGAAGCCTTCTCGGCGCTCGATCCCTTAATTCGTACCGAGATGCAGGATGAGCTGGTAAAACTGCAGTCGCGGCATCAGCGCACCATTGTCTTTATTTCCCATGACCTCGATGAAGCCATGCGAATTGGCGATCGTATTGCCATTATGCAAAACGGCGAAGTGGTGCAGGTGGGAACCCCGGATGAAATTCTCAATAATCCGGCGAATGATTATGTGCGTACCTTCTTCCGCGGCGTGGATATTAGCCAGGTGTTCAGCGCCAAAGATATTGCCCGCCGAACGCCGAACGGCATTATCCGTAAAACGCCAGGCTTCGGCCCGCGATCGGCGCTCAAACTGCTGCAGGACGAAGACCGCGAATACGGTTATCTGGTTGAACGCGGTAATAAATTTGTAGGTGTTGTCTCCATCGACTCCCTGAAAACCGCGCTTAGCGAAAACGCAGGAATCGATGCGGCGTTAATTGATGCTCCGCTTGCCGTGGATGCCGAAACGCCGCTCAGCGAGCTGCTCTCCCATGTCGGTCAGGCGCCCTGCGCGGTACCGGTAGTCGGAGAGGAACAACAGTACGTCGGCATCATCTCAAAACGCATGTTGCTGCAGGCTTTAGATCGCGAGGGGGCAAACAATGGCTGATCAATCTAACCCGTGGGGCACCACTGAGGCCGCCGACAGCGCGGCACAATCCGCCGACGCGTGGGGTACCGCTCCGGCGACGGCTCCTGCGGACGGCGGCAGTGCCGACTGGCTGACCAGCGCCCCGGCGCCGGCGCCAGAACATTTCAATATTATGGATCCGTTCCATAAAACCCTTATCCCGCTCGACAGCTGGGTGACAGAGGGGATCGACTGGGTGGTGACGCACTTTCGCCCGGTGTTTCAGGGGATCCGCGTCCCGGTGGATTATATCCTTAACGGCTTCCAGCAGCTGATGCTGGGCATGCCGGCCCCGGTCGCTATCGTGCTGTTCTCGCTGATTGCCTGGCAGTTTGGCAGCGCGGGGATGGGCATCGCGACCCTGATCTCGCTGATCCTGATCGGTGCGATCGGTGCCTGGTCGCAGGCGATGATCACCCTGGCGCTGGTGCTGACCGCCCTGCTCTTCTGCGTGGTGATTGGCCTGCCGATGGGGATCTGGCTGGCGCGCAGTCCGCGGGCGGCCAAAATTATCCGGCCGCTTTTGGATGCGATGCAGACCACCCCGGCGTTTGTCTATCTGGTGCCTATCGTGATGCTGTTTGGCATCGGTAACGTGCCGGGCGTGGTGGTGACCATTATCTTCGCCCTGCCGCCGATTGTGCGTCTGACCATTCTGGGGATTAACCAGGTACCCGCCGACCTGATCGAAGCCTCGCGCTCGTTTGGCGCCAGCCCGCGCCAGATGCTGTTCAAAGTGCAGCTGCCGCTGGCGATGCCGACCATTATGGCCGGTGTGAACCAGACCCTGATGCTGGCCCTGTCGATGGTGGTGATCGCCTCGATGATCGCCGTAGGGGGTCTTGGTCAGATGGTGCTGCGCGGGATTGGTCGTCTCGATATGGGACTCGCCACCGTGGGCGGCGTCGGGATCGTGATCCTCGCCATTATTCTTGACCGCCTGACCCAGGCTGTCGGTCGTGATTCACGCAGTCGCGGCAACCGTCGCTGGTACACCACCGGCCCTGTCGGGTTAATCACCCGTCCCTTCTCAAAAGCAAAATAAGGAACAACGATGCGACATAGCGTAATTTTTGCCACAGCGTTTGCCACCCTTGCCTCCACCAGCGCATTTGCTGCCGATCTGCCGGGCAAAGGCATTACCGTGCAACCGGTACAGAGCACCATCTCTGAAGAGTCGTTCCAGACCGGGCTGGTCAGCCGGGCGCTGGAGAAGCTGGGGTATACCGTCAGTAAGCCCAGCGAAGTGGATTACAACGTGGGCTATACCTCCATTGCCTCCGGCGATGCCACCTTTACGGCCGTAAACTGGCAGCCGCTGCATGACGACATGTACAGCGCGGCGGGCGGCGACAAGAAGTTCTACCGCGAAGGCACCTTTGTCTCGGGCGCGGCGCAGGGCTATCTGATCGACAAGAAAACTGCCGACCAGTACCACATCACCAATATCGAACAGCTGAAGGATCCGAAGATCGCCAAACTGTTTGATACCAACGGTGACGGCAAAGCCGACATGATGGGCTGCTCCCCGGGCTGGGGCTGCGAAGCGGTGATTAACCACCAGAACAAAGCCTTCGACCTGGCGAAAACCGTGGACGTCAGCCACGGCAACTACTCCGCAATGATGGCCGACACCATCGCCCGCTTTAAGGAAGGCAAGCCGGTTATCTATTACACCTGGACGCCGTACTGGGTGAGCGACGTGCTGAAGCCGGGTAAAGATGTGGTCTGGTTGCAGGTGCCGTTCTCCTCCCTGCCGGGCGAGCAGAAGGATATCGACACCAAGCTGCCGAACGGCATGAACTATGGCTTCCCGGTGAACACCATGCACATCGTCGCCAACAAAGCCTGGGCTGAGAAAAACCCGGCGGCGGCGAAGCTGTTCTCGGTAATGAAGCTCCCGCTGGCGGACATCAACGCCCAGAACGCGATGATGCACGCGGGCAAATCCTCAGAAGCCGATGTCCAGGGTCACGTTGACGGCTGGATCAAAGCCCACCAGCAGCAGTTTGATGCGTGGGTGAATGAGGCGCTGGCCGCGCAGAAGTAAGAGCACGCAGTGTCCCTCATCCCGGCCGGGGTGAGGGGTCTGGATCGCACGATCCATCACTCAACATCTCCCCGCCTCCCTTATTCATCCGTTATTATGGTTTTTGAAAAAATAATCACTCAACTAATGATTTAAAAACCTGATGACAAAATCTAATCAAGGGCTTAGCCCCGCACTTATTCTGCTGATGTCAGTGGCAACCGGCCTGGCGGTCGCCAGTAACTATTACGCCCAGCCGCTGCTGGAAACCATCGCCCGCAATTTTTCGCTCTCGGCCAGCTCGGCCGGTTTTATCGTCACCGCCGCCCAGCTGGGGTACGCCGTGGGTCTGCTGTTCCTCGTGCCGCTGGGGGATATGTTTGAGCGTCGGGCGATGATTGTCTCCATGACCCTGCTGGCCGCCGGAGGGATGCTGATCACCGCCTCCAGCCAGTCGCTGGCAATGATGATCCTCGGCACCGCCCTGACGGGCCTGTTCTCGGTAGTGGCCCAGATTCTGGTCCCGCTCGCCGCCACCCTCGCCTCGCCGGAAAAACGCGGTAAGGTGGTGGGGACCATTATGAGCGGCCTGCTGCTGGGGATTTTGCTGGCGCGCACCGTCGCGGGCCTGCTGGCGGGGATCGGCGGCTGGCGCACCGTGTACTGGGTGGCGTCGGTGCTGATGGTGGTAATGGCTCTCGCCCTGTGGCGCGGCCTGCCGAAGGTGAAGTCAGAAACCCATCTCAACTACCCTCAGCTGCTGGGGTCCGTTTTCAGCCTGTTCACGCACAATAAACTGCTGCGTACCCGGGCGCTGCTGGGCTGTTTCACCTTTGCTAACTTCAGCATCCTCTGGACCTCAATGGCCTTCCTGCTGGCCTCCCCGCCGTTTAACTATTCTGAGGGGATGATCGGCCTGTTCGGCCTGGCCGGTGCCGCAGGCGCGCTGGGCGCACGACCCGCGGGTGGCCTGGCGGATAAGGGTAAATCGCATCTCACCACCACCGTCGGGCTGGTGATGCTCCTGCTCTCCTGGGCAGCGATCTGGTACGGGCATGTCTCGGTGCTGGCGCTGATTGTCGGCATTCTGGTGCTCGACCTTACCGTGCAGGGGGTGCATATCACCAATCAGACCGTGATCTACCGCGTTAAGCCGGACGCCCGTAACCGTCTGACGGCCGGGTACATGACCAGCTACTTTATCGGCGGTGCCGCCGGGTCACTGATCTCGGCGTACGCGTGGCAGCATGCCGGCTGGGCAGGCGTGTGTGCGGTTGGGGCGGTGATGGCGCTGGTTAACCTGCTGGTCTGGTGGCGCGGCTACCATCGTCAGGAGGCAATTCAATAAGGTTTACATAAGTTTGGGGCTCCTCAGGGTGTTAAGGAGCCCCTCAGTCTGTTATGGTGGCGTAATCATTTATTCCGGAAATTTTTATGTGGGTAATATATTAGAATACCGCATGAATAGCTTACGCCCGAAGACCCATCCCCGTTTTGCCAGTGCCATCCCCTCTTTTCTGTGCTTACCGGGTCACGGATCTACCCGGCTCTTGATGACGGTGAAATTTGTCTAATGGATTTTAGCCGCACAAATAATTCATTTACATTATTTGTCACTGTCGTTACTATATCGGCTGTAATTAATGAGGTTATGCCCAAATGGATAGTTCGTTTACGCCCATTGAACAAATGCTTAAATTTCGCGCCAGTCGCTATGCAGATTTCCCGTATCAGGAGATCCTGCTGACCCGTCTCTGCATGCATATGCAGGGCAAGCTGCTGGAAAATCGCAATAAAATGCTGAAAGCTCAAGGAATTAACGAGACGTTATTTATGGCGTTGATTACGCTGGAGTCTCAGGAGAATCACAGCATCCAGCCTTCCGAGCTGAGCTGCGCCCTGGGTTCGTCTCGTACCAATGCAACCCGTATTGCCGATGAGCTGGAAAAACGCGGCTGGATCGAACGCCGTGAAAGCGACAATGACCGTCGCTGTCTGCACCTGCAACTGACCGAGAAAGGTCACGAATTCCTGCGCGAGGTGCTTCCACCTCAGCACAACTGTCTGCATCAACTCTGGTCGTCTTTAAGCGGTACCGAGAAAGAGCAGCTCGAGCATATCACCCGCAAGCTTCTCACCCGTCTGGACCAGATGGATGAAGACGGCGCTGTTCTTGAGGCGCTGCGCTAACGCGACGACACGCTCCAAAAATCCAGATTCATAAGAAAACCGACAGGCCAGCACATCATAGTGCTGGCCTTTCTGATAACAGGTCGGCTCAGCCGATGTGAAATAATAAGATCGTGGAGAAAATCATGAGCGCAAATGCGGAGAACACAACCCCGCAGCAACCGGTCAACAACAAGAAAGGCAAACGCAAGCGCGCCCTTCTGCTGCTGACCTTGCTCTTTATTATCATTGCCGTGGCATATGGGATCTATTGGTTTTTAGTACTGCGTCATAGTGAAGAGACGGATGATGCGTACGTGGCAGGGAACCAGGTTCAGATTATGGCGCAGGTGTCGGGCAGCGTGACGAAAGTCTGGGCTGACAATACCGACTTTGTGCAAAAAGGCGACGTGCTGGTGACGCTGGATCCGACCGATGCCCAGCAGGCGTTTGAAAAAGCGCAGACCGGGCTGGCTTCGAGCGTACGTCAGACCCGCCAGCAGATGATCAACAGCAAGCAGCTGCAGGCCAACATCACCGTGCAGAAGACCGCCCTCGCCCAGGCGCAGAGCGACTTTAATCGCCGCGTTCCGCTCGGCACCGCCAATCTGATTGGCCGTGAAGAGCTGCAACATGCCCGCGATGCGGTGGCCAGCGCGCAGGCCCAGCTTGATGTCGCCATCCAGCAGTACAACGCCAACCAGGCGGTGGTGCTGGACACGACCCTCGATCAACAACCTGCGGTGAAACAGGCGGCGACCGAAGTACGCAACGCCTGGCTGGCCCTGGAGCGAACCAAAATTGTCAGCCCGATGACCGGTTACGTATCCCGTCGCTCGGTGCAGCCTGGCGCGCAGATTAGCTCCTCAACCCCGCTGATGGCGGTGGTGCCAGCAACTAACCTGTGGGTGGATGCTAACTTCAAAGAGACGCAGCTGGCGCATATGCGTATCGGCCAGAGCGCGACGGTGGTCAGTGATATCTACGGCGACGAGGTGAAATACACCGGTAAAGTTGTCGGCCTGGATATGGGTACCGGTAGCGCCTTCTCCCTGCTGCCTGCCCAGAACGCCACCGGGAACTGGATCAAAGTGGTTCAGCGTCTGCCGGTGCGTATTGAGCTGGATGAGAAACAGCTGGCGGACCATCCGCTGCGTATTGGCCTCTCCACGCTGGTGACGGTCGATACCGCCAACCGCGACGGTCAGATGCTGGCAAACCAGGCGCGTTCTAACCCGGCCTACGAAAGTAATGCCCGCGAGATCAGCCTTGAGCCGGTGAATAAGCTGATCGATGAGATCGTGAAGGCAAACGCCGGTTAATCCGAAGGTGAGCGTTATGCAGCAGCAAAAACCGCAAAAACCGTTGGAAGGCGCGCAGCTGGTCATCATGACCATTGCGCTGTCGCTGGCGACATTCATGCAGGTGCTGGACTCCACCATCGCGAACGTGGCGATCCCGACCATCGCCGGGAACCTTGGCTCATCCCTGAGCCAGGGGACATGGGTGATCACCTCGTTTGGGGTGGCGAATGCCATCTCCATCCCGATTACCGGCTGGCTGGCAAAGCGCGTCGGGGAAGTAAAACTCTTCCTCTGGTCGACCATCGCCTTTGTTATTGCCTCCTGGGCGTGCGGGATGTCCAGCAGCCTGACCATGCTGATCTTCTTCCGCGTGATCCAGGGGATTGTCGCCGGACCGCTGATCCCGCTGTCGCAAAGTCTGCTCCTCAACAACTACCCGCCGGCCAAACGCTCCATCGCGCTGGCGCTGTGGTCGATGACGGTGATCGTCGCACCGATCTGCGGCCCGATTCTGGGCGGCTATATCAGCGATAACTACCACTGGGGCTGGATCTTCTTTATCAACGTGCCGATTGGCGCGGTGGTGGTATTGCTGACCCTGCAGTCGCTGCGCGGTCGCGAAACCCGCACCGAACAACGGCGTATTGATGGCGTGGGGCTGGCGCTGCTGGTGCTGGGCATCGGCAGCCTGCAGATCATGCTCGACCGCGGGAAAGAGCTGGACTGGTTCGCCTCGCAGGAGATCATCGTCCTGACGGTCGTGGCGGTGGTGGCGCTAAGCTTCCTGATTGTCTGGGAGCTGACGGATGACAACCCGATAGTCGATTTATCGCTGTTTAAGTCGCGCAACTTCACCATAGGCTGTTTGTGTATCAGCCTTGCCTACATGCTCTACTTCGGCGCTATCGTTCTGCTGCCGCAGCTGTTGCAGGAGGTATATGGCTATACCGCCACCTGGGCGGGGCTGGCGTCAGCGCCAGTCGGGGTGATCCCGGTCCTGCTGTCGCCGATCATCGGCCGCTTTGCCCATAAGCTGGATATGCGTCGGCTGGTGACCTTCAGCTTCATTATGTATGCGGTGTGCTTCTACTGGCGCGCCTATACCTTTGAGCCGGGCATGGACTTTGGTGCCTCCGCGTGGCCGCAGTTCATTCAGGGCTTTGCGGTAGCCTGCTTCTTTATGCCACTGACCACCATCACCCTCTCCGGCCTGCCGCCGGAACGGATGGCGGCGGCCTCCAGTCTGTCGAACTTTATGCGTACCCTGGCGGGCTCCATCGGTACCTCGATGACCACCACCATGTGGACCAACCGCGAGTCGCTGCACCATGCGCAGCTGACTGAATCGGTGAACGTGTTCAATCCGCAGGCGCAGGAGGTTTACAGCCAGCTGCAGGGGATGGGCATGACCGAGCAGCAGGCTTCGGGCTGGATAGCGCAGCAGATCACCGCGCAGGGGCTGATCATCTCGGCTAACGAGATTTTCTGGCTATCGGCGGGCGTGTTCATTGTGCTATTAGGGCTAATATGGTTCGCCAAACCGCCATTCGGCGCGGGCGGCGGAGGCGGTGGCGCGCACTAACCGGCTGAAAAGAAAAACGGATCTGCATGCAGATCCGTTTTTTTATGGGAGCGATTAAGCTTACTTAATGCCGATAATTTTAATCGTAATGATCGAGACCGTGCCTGGCGGCACAAAACCGGGAACGCCCGCTTCACCGTAGGCCTGCTTCGCAGGAATATGCAGTTTTGCCTCCCCGCCCAGCCCGAGCTTTTTCACTACCGTCTGGAACAGCGGCGGTAAGTCTTTAACCCGGCTGGCGCGAACCTCTTTACTGGACATCACTTTTCCGGTGCCCAACACCTCATCAATTTCGGTAATGATCTCATTCTTGCCCGTAACCAGAGGTGCTTCACCCTGCTGAATCACCCGGTAGATGGCGCCATCCGGCAGTCGCTTGGCCCCCTTCTCATTCGCCGCCTTAGTCATGATCGCTTTACTCTGCTTTTCATTTTCACTTTGCGTCGCGGCAAACTGCTTTTTCTGTACCTGGTCCAGCGCGGCCAGATCCTTCGAAAGCGCAGCGGGTGTCAGTTGGAGCTTATTGTTTACCTTATCGTCAAAGCCCTGCATAAAGGCGTTGAGATCGAGTTTTTTGTTCAGCCCGTCGAGCTTGCTCTTCTCACGCCCTGCCGCATCGCCATACCAGGTGCCAATGGCGTAGCTGGTCAGGGTATCTTTTGCCGCAGCTTTATCGATCTTCATCCGCTGCTTATCCGCGCCCTCTTTTGCAGGTGCAGACTGGCTCTCTTTCAGCTTCTGGTTTTCGGCTGTCAGCGTTGCCAGAGAGGCGCTTTGCGTTTTCTGCTGCTCCTCAAGCGAGGCTTTTTGCGTCTGGAGCAGAGCCAGCTGCTTTTTCAGCTCCGCCGTCTCTTTCCCGGCGGTAGCCAGCTGGGTGACCAGCGCACCGCTTTTGTCTTTCTCGCTGCCCACGTTATTTTTCTGAAGCGCCAAGAGGGATTCCTGTGAAGCGATGACTTTTTTGGCGTCCTCCAGCTGGTTCTGGGCAATATCGACCTTGAACTTCTCGCTTTTAAGCTGTTTTTCCTGCTCGGCCATCCGGGTTTCCAGAGTGGCTTTTTGCAGGTTTAGCGCCGACAGCTGGGATTTTAAGGCATCCACCTCTTTCACCGCGCCGCTGCTCTTGTCACTGCTGGTTTTGAGCGTGGCGAGCTGTGCGTCCAGCGCATTCTTTTGCGTTTGCAGATCGGCCAGCGCTTTGGTCAGGGTGACGTTTTTCTCGCGGGTCTCTTGCAGCCCCGCCAGCTCTGTTTCCAGCGCCTTTTTCTGCGTCTGCAGGTCAGCCATCTCCTTCGCCAGCGCGGCGCTTTTCTCATTGGCCGCTTTCAGCGTGGCCAGCTGGGTATCCAGCACCTTCTTCTGGGCCTGCAGATCGGTCAGCTTTTTGGTCAGAGCCGTGTTTTTCGCACTGGCCTCTTTCAGGGAGGCCAGCTGGGTATCCAGCACCTTCTTCTGGGCCTGCAGGTCGGTCAGCTCTTTGGTCAGCGCCGCGTTTTTCGCAGTGGCCTCTTTCAGGGAGGCCAGTTGGGTATCCAGCGCTTTCTTCTGCGTCTGCAGGTCGGTCAGCTCCTGAAGCAGCTTCTCTTTGTCGCTTCCGGCGCTGCTCTTCTGCGCGGCCAGCTGGGACTCCTGCAAGGCGATGACTTTTTTGGCGTCCTCCAGCTGGTTCCTGGCAATCTCAGACTTTGTCTTTTCGCTGCTGAACACTTTTTCCTGTTCGGCCAGCCGGGTTTCCAGGGTGGCTTTTTGCAGATTCAGCGCCGACAGCTGGGCTTTTAAGGCGTCGAGCTCTTTCGCCACGTCGATGGCCTGGGCGTTGTTCGCCTTGAGAGCGCTCAACTGCGTATCCAGCGCATTTTTCTGTACCTGCAGCTCGCTCAGGGCTTTAGTCAGTTCGGCGCGTTGTACGTTGGCGTTACGCAGTTGCTCTGCCAGTTCGGCATATTTTTGTTGATCGACGCCAGCTGGCTTCGGCAACGTCGCGATAAGGCTTTCGACGGCAAGCTTTTGTGCACTGCCTTCCGGCTGTGATTTAAGTCGGGCGATTGCCTGCTCCTTTTCCGCGACGCGCTCCTTCTCGTGGGCAACAGCCTGTTCCAGTAACGACTTTTCGCTTTCTACCGCACTCAGCTGTTTATCTAATCCGGTAATGGTGGCATTAGCCTGGCGAAGCGCCTCGGTGAGGCGGGAAAGTTTGGCCTGGTCTACTGCAATGGCTTTGTCTTTTTTATCGGGCACGGCACGCGCCGACGGGCGGGCGGGCTCTGCTTTCGGCGGCGCTGCGTCCGGGGGATTCGTGTTGGCTTCTGAGGCAATGAAAGGATTGGTTGAACCGTTGCCGATAATTTTTTCGTTATTTAAACGTTCCAACAAATCCGTTCCGGCTGAAAATGCTTTTCCACCCGATAATAACAATCCGCAGTACAATGCTGCGCTAAAGTATTTATTCATAACTTATTCATTTCATTGGCACGGTTCATCATGTTGGTATAAACCGTATTACGAATCCTTACGCATACCAGCGACAGTTTTTTATTAATTTCGGTCAGCATAACTTCTGAAGCGTTATCATCAACCAGAGATTTATTCGATTCGTAAATTTTATAGTTTTTATTAATATTATCAAATTGCTTACGATAGGACTCATATGCCGCCGGATCGAGCTTTTGCAGCGCGGAGAACTCCTGGTAGCACTGCACCTCCTGCTTGCGCTCAGCGGGCGCTTTGGCGATAGGCGTTGTAACGGGTTTAGAGCTGCAGGCAGACAGGAGAAGAGCGGAAAAAAGAATCGCGGTGCCAGTCAAATAAACTTTCATAAATCCCTCTGAATTATTATCTATTCCATGAAATATTAACGCATCTATAATTACAGTGAATGAGCGCCAACATATCACCCATAGATATAATATATATAAATAACTATCATGCGTTGATTGCAATAATAGAGAGAAAGAGAAGGATGCACAACGAGAGATAGGCTTTTAGGAATTTATAAAGAAACTAATATTACCCGGCACACTCCTTGCTGAGGGCCGGGTAATTTGCTAGATGTGCAGTTCCTGCAGTTTATCTTTAGGCAGCGCCAGCTCTTCGTTGCTGTTAACGCGAACGTCACGCTCAAGAATATGACGAGCAATCTCCTGGGCTTCTTCCAGAGAGTGCATCTGGTACGTACCGCACTGGTAAACGTTCAGCTCAGGGATCTGGTTCTGCTCTTTTACCTTGAGCACGTCTTCCATCGCAGCTTTCCACGCATCTGCGACGCGTTTCTCTTCAGGCACGCCAATCAGGCTCATGTAGAAACCGGTACGGCAACCCATTGGGGAGATATCAATGATCTCAACGCCGTTGCCGTTCAGGTGATCGCGCATGAAACCGGCAAACAGGTGCTCCAGAGTGTGAATACCTTTTTCCGGCATCACTTCTTTGTTAGGTACGCAGAAGCGCAGGTCGAAAACGGTGATCGTGTCGCCGTGCGGGGTATGCATGGTCTTCGCAACGCGTACAGCTGGTGCTTCCATACGGGTATGGTCGACAGTAAAGCTATCTAATAACGGCATACGTCACCTCCGATAGTGATTTTTTTTAAAAAAAATGAACTCTTCTTTTCAACGCGAGTCTGAGTATATGAAAGACGCGCATTTGTTATCATCATCCCTGTTCTTCAGAGATGTTATTTTGGCCACAGAGATGTGGCCTTTTTCTTTTCTGTCAGGCCTGTTTCGCCAGGAAATCGGCAAACGACTCGGTATCCGCCGCTTCAATCTCTCTCTGACGCACCACTGACGCGTCGCGCTCCGCCGCAAAATCGGCTTCGCTTAACACCTCCAGCGGCTCCTGCTGCAGCATATCGCGATACTCTGCCGCCAGCGCACGACCTGTACCGCCAATCCCCTGATCAATCATAGAACGCAGAATGCGCGCCGAGAATGTCAGCTCAGGATTATCAAAGCTTTCGACCAGCTGGTCGCAAACCTGCTGATACTCTTCCCCACCGTAAACGCTGTCCAGCGTGTGGGCGACGCGCTTCAGATCGCGGAACAGATCTTTACCCACCTGCTGTAACGGGAACTGCGCCGTCTGGCAACCGATGCCCAGCGTCAGGCCAGGTTTGCGCCCTTCGAGGATCACCCGGTTCCAGTTGGTGCGGGTGCAGAGCAGTTCGTCAGCGCTCATTTCTGGCGCATCCGCCAGTACGCACCAGACCATAAACAGATCGAGGAAGCGTACCTGCTGCTCATCCACACCAATCGGTGAGAACGGGTTGATATCCAGGGAGCGCACTTCGATGTACTCAATACCGCCGCGTTGCAGAGCATCTGACGGCGTCTCGCCGCTGCGGGTGACACGTTTTGGACGGATCGGCGCGTAAAGTTCGTTCTCAATCTGCAAAACATTAGTGTTGATTTGCAGGCGCTTACCGTCTTTCTCGAGCCCGATTTCGTCGTACGCTTCCGACGGCGTTTTGATCGCCCGCTTCAATCCTGCCACATACTCGTGCAATTCGTTAAACGTAATTCCGAGATTGCTTTGCGATTTATTGGTATAACCCAGATCGCTGAGGCGCAGGGAGGTCGCGTACGGCAGGTAATACATGCCGCAATCGGTCTTCTCGAACGGCAACGTGGTCGGTTTGCCCTGCAGGAATGAGGAGCAAATCGCCGGCGATGCGCCGAACAGATACGGAATGACCCAGCCAAAGCGATAGTAGTTACGGATCAGGCGGAAGTAGCCCGCAGAGATCGCCTCTTTGTCCGTCTCGCCGCACTTCGCCTGCCAGAATGCCATCGGCAGTGAGAAGTTATAATGCACGCCAGAAATCGTCTGCATCAGCGCGCCGTAGCGGTTTTTCAGCCCTTCGCGATAGAGCGTTTTCAGACGACCAATATTTGACGTGCCGTACTGCGCAAGTTCGATGTCCTGGCCCTGCTCGATATAGCAAGGCATGCTGAGTGGCCACATGCGCTCATCACCCAGATTGCGGGCGCTGTAGCGGTGAATATCACGCATAATCTTCAGCATGTGGTCAATATCGCCATCGACCGGGGTGATGAACTCAAGCAGCGCTTCAGCGAAATCAGTCGTGATCCACTTATGGGTCAGCGCTGAACCCAACGCCTGTGGATGGCCCGTCGTTGCAAGACTGCCATCCGCGTTAACGCGCAGCGTTTCGCGCTCAAGACCACGCTGAATACCCTTCAGAGCCTGAGGGTGGTTTTCCAGCCAGGCCAGTGCCTGTGATACGTCCGGGATCAATTCGACCTCCCGCCTGTCAAAATCATTTTATTTAGCATAATTGTAATGGTTCATGGTCACAAACAGTCCAATTAGTGCCACCACGTCATGCCCTGTAAAGTCACAACCGCCACGAGAACGTAGCGCAGCGCCTTGCCGAGGCATAAAAAAAAGAGCACGGGCCCCCAGGAGATGCGCATCCATCCCGCCAGCAGGCACAGTAAATCACCGATTACCGGCATCCAGCTTAGTAAAAGCGTGGCAGCCCCATAGCGTTTTAGCCAGCCGACTGCCTTTTCCTGCCAGCGCGATGTTTTGCGTAGCGGAAAGAATCGCCCAAGAATAACGTTAGTCAGCCCTCCAAAGCTATTACCCATTGTTGCTATTAACACGAGCAACCAGGGCTGACTTACGTCGGACAACAGCATCGCCACCAGTACCACTTCCGAATTTCCCGGCAGGAGAGTGGCGCTTAAAAAACTGCTGGCGAAGAGTGAGGTCAGTGACAGCAGGTCACTCACAGTAAGCGAACGTCCACCGCATCCATGCCGGCAGCATGCGCTGCCTGAATGCCGAAGTCGGCATCTTCAAATACGACGCACCTGGCAGCGGGCACACCCATAAGCTCTGCGCACAGCAGAAAGGTGTCCGGGGCGGGCTTGTGGTTTTTAACATGATCGGCGGCGACAACGGCAGAAAAATAGTGGCGCAGGCCAAGATGGTTGAGCAGTGCCTCTGCGATCGCGCTCTCACTGCCCGTCCCGACCGACATCGGACGACGTCCGTGCCACTCTTTTACCACTTCAATTAATGGCAAAGGGCGCACGGTATCTAACAGCATCGCTTTTACCGCATCGGTTTTTTCACGCGCGAGCAGATGGGGGTCGAGATCGGCCTGATTCAGTTCAATCACGGCCTGCGCAATACGCCAGGTGGGGGATCCGTTGAGGGCAATCATGGCCTGTAAGTCGAAACGCATTCCGTAACGGCCGAGGACATCAGTCCAGGCTTTACGATGCGTTGGCTCGGTGTCCAGGATGGTGCCATCCATATCGAAGATCAAACCGTCATACTGTGCGTACATCGTGCTCTCGCAGAAGGATTACAAAACGTTACTTTATCGTAAACAAGGAGTTTTGTCGCTGACAGAGAAGATGATTACTGACGGAACGTCGAAGGAATAAACAATGAGGGAGAAGATGGTGCATCCGGGAGCATTACTCGGCTGCGCCTTGCCCTACGGGCCGTTGCTAAAGCAACGTTATCCTCCCTGGTGCTTGCGATTATCTCGCCGACCATGAAATAACAGTATGGCTGCTATCTCGGAGAATATGGTGCATCCGGGAGGATTCGAACCTCCGACCGCTCGGTTCGTAGCCGAGTACTCTATCCAGCTGAGCTACGGATGCATCAGGATTTACTGCTGTTACTGCTGATACTCAGTATTGCTTCATAAGCAACACAAAGTAAAAGATGGTGCATCCGGGAGGATTCGAACCTCCGACCGCTCGGTTCGTAGCCGAGTACTCTATCCAGCTGAGCTACGGATGCATCGGGATTTACTGCTGTTACTGCTGATACTCAGTATTGCTTCATAAGCAACACAAAGTAAAAGATGGTGCATCCGGGAGGATTCGAACCTCCGACCGCTCGGTTCGTAGCCGAGTACTCTATCCAGCTGAGCTACGGATGCATCAGGATTTACTACTGTACTACTCGATACTCATATCACTTCGAAAGCAATATGAAGTAATAGATGGTGCATCCGGGAGTATTACTCGGCTGCGCCTCGCCCTACGGGTCGTTGCTAAAGCAACGCTATCCTCCCTGGTGCTCGCGATTATCTCGCAGAACATGAAACAACAGTTTAACTGCTATCTCGGAGAATATGGTGCATCCGGGAGGATTCGAACCTCCGACCGCTCGGTTCGTAGCCGAGTACTCTATCCAGCTGAGCTACGGATGCAAAATGGCGGTGAGGCGGGGATTCGAACCCCGGATGCAGCTTTTGACCGCATACTCCCTTAGCAGGGGAGCGCCTTCAGCCTCTCGGCCACCTCACCACACAACGCCTCTTTCGAGTGCTTCGAGTAACTCGTTAAGAGCTTCTCGTCGCTGCGTGGCGCATATATTACTTTCTGGGACTTATAAGTCAAACAATTTTCCACAAGCTTTTATCGTTTGCACAAATCACAGGCAATTCGCATGTAAAACCCGCAAAGAGGGTGTTTTATAAACGGATTTTGCAGGCCTGCTGGCAGTTATGTAGGGGTATAAAAGGGATGTCGGACAGAGAAAGGGTGTGACAGAAGGTTAAAAAGAGAGCAATTGAAATCGAACGGTAACTTTTGACAAGGAATATATCAGGAGGGTTGCGTCTCGCCAGACAGCGAGACGCGATAATATTAGTAACTGGACTGCTGGGATTTTTCAGCCTGGATACGCTGGTAGATCTCTTCACGATGAACAGAGACTTCTTTAGGGGCGTTCACACCAATACGTACCTGGTTGCCCTTTACCCCTAAAACTGTCACGGTGACCTCATCCCCAATCATGAGGGTCTCACCAACTCGACGAGTCAGAATCAGCATTCTTTGCTCCTTGAAAGATTAAAAGAGTCGGGTCTCTTGTATCCCGGCATTATCCATCATATAACGCCAAAAAGTAAGCGATGACAAACACGTAATGTGTAGGTAGTCACGGCATCACAATCTGTTAAACGTAAGTTTAGCCGATATACACAAACTCAACCTGACTTTATCATTATCGATAGCGTAGAGCGCAGTACGCCATAACGTTGTCGTTATGGCGTCTGTGTACGCTTTGTAATTATTACAGTTTAGAACTTACCCAGCTTTCAACACTGGCCAGCGCCGCTGGAAGGGCTGCTGCGTCTGTACCACCGGCTTGCGCCATGTCCGGACGACCACCGCCTTTACCGCCCACTTGCTGAGCGACCATACCAATCAGTTCCCCTGCTTTCACACGATCGATCACGTCCTTAGATACGCCCGCAATCAGAGAAACCTTACCTTCCGCTACCGTTGCCAGAACGATGATGGTTGAACCGAGCTGGTTCTTCAGATCGTCGACCATGGTACGAAGCATTTTCGGCTCAACGCCAGCCAGTTCGCTGACCAGCAGTTTGACGCCGTTAATCTCAACCGCTTTGCTGGAGAGGTTTGCGCTCTCGGCAACGGCGGCCTGTTCTTTCAGCTGCTGCAGCTCTTTTTCCAGCTGACGGGTACGTTCCATCACGCTGCGCACTTTCTCACCCAGGTTCTGGCTGTCGCCCTTCAGCAGCTGCGCGATGTCGTGCAGCTGATCGCTCTCTGCATGCAGGAGCGCAATCGCGCCTTCGCCGGTGACCGCTTCGATACGACGCACGCCTGCCGCCGTACCGGATTCGGACACAATGCGGAACAGACCGATGTCACCCGTACGGCTGGCGTGCGTACCGCCACACAGTTCGGTGGAGAAATCGCCCATGCTCAGTACGCGTACGCGTTCATCATACTTCTCACCGAACAGGGCCATTGCGCCTTTGTTCTTCGCCGCGTCGAGATCCATGATGTTGGTTTCGATCGGCAGGTTACGACGGATCTGGGCATTCACCAGATCTTCCACCGCACGGATTTCCGCCGGTTTCATCGCTTCGAAATGGGAGAAGTCAAAGCGCAGCACTTTGTCGTTTACCAGCGAGCCTTTCTGCGCAACGTGCGTGCCCAGAACCTGGCGCAGCGCGGCGTGCATCAGGTGCGTCGCGGAGTGGTTCAGACGGATACGTGCGCGGCGTGCTTCGTCAACGATAGCTTGAACGCCCTCGCCCACTTTCAGCATGCCGGATGCCAGCGTACCCTGGTGGCCGATCGCCTGACCGTATTTCTGCGTGTCGTTCACGGTAAAGCTGAAATCACTGCCCTTCAGTTCGCCTTTATCGCCAACCTGGCCGCCTGATTCTGCGTAGAACGGGGTTTTGTCCAGAACCACAACCGCAGCCTGGCCCGCGCTGATGCTGTCCACGGCTTTGCCGTCAACAAACAGGGCAGTCACTTTGCCGTTGGTTTCGAGATGCTCGTAACCTTCGAATTCGCTGCTGCCATCAACGCGGATCATCGCGTTGTAGTCGGCACCAAAACCGCTGGACTCACGCGCGCGGCGGCGCTGCTCTTCCATGGCGGCTTCGAAGCCCGCTTCGTCAACTTTAATGTTGCGCTCGCGGCAGACGTCAGCCGTCAGGTCAACCGGGAAGCCATAGGTGTCGTACAGACGGAAGGCGGTTTCGCCATCCAGGGTATCGCCTTTCAGCTTCGACAGTTCGTCGTCCAGCAGGGCCAGACCACGTTCCAGAGTACGGGCAAACTGCTCTTCTTCGGTTTTCAGAACCTGTTCAACCTGCGCCTGCTGACGTTTCAGTTCGTCGCCAGCTGCGCCCATCACGCCAACCAGTGGCCCAACGAGTTTGTAGAAGAAGGTATCCTTCGCGCCCAGCATGTTGCCGTGACGGATAGCACGACGAATGATACGGCGCAGCACGTAGCCACGGTTTTCATTCGATGGGATCACGCCGTCAGCAATCAGGAAGGCACAGGAACGGATGTGGTCGGCAATAACGCGCAGGGATTTGTTGCTCAGGTCGGTTGCGCCGGTCACTTCGGCAACAGACTTAATCAGGGTGCTGAACAGATCGATGTCGTAGTTGGAGTTGACGTGTTGCAGTACTGCGGCAATACGCTCCAGACCCATACCGGTATCCACGGATGGCTTAGGCAGCGGCTCCATGGTGCCGTCGATCTGACGGTTGAACTGCATGAAGACGATGTTCCAGATCTCAATGTAACGGTCGCCGTCTTCTTCTGCGCTGCCCGGAGGGCCGCCCCAGATGTGATCGCCATGATCGTAGAAGATTTCGGTACACGGACCGCATGGGCCGGTGTCACCCATCTGCCAGAAGTTGTCAGACGCGTACGGAGCGCCTTTGTTATCGCCGATGCGAATAATGCGTTCGCGCGGGATACCCACTTCTTTTTCCCAGATCTCATAGGCTTCGTCATCGGTTTCGTAGACGGTAACCCACAGACGCTCTTTCGGCAGGTTGAACCAGTTTTCACCGGTCAGCAGTTCCCATGCGTACTGGATAGCGTCATGTTTGAAATAGTCGCCGAAGCTGAAGTTACCCAGCATTTCGAAGAAGGTGTGGTGACGTGCGGTGTAACCGACGTTTTCCAGATCGTTATGTTTACCGCCCGCACGCACGCAGCGCTGCGAGGTGGTTGCGCGAGAATAATTACGCTTGTCGAGACCCAGGAAGACATCCTTGAACTGGTTCATCCCGGCGTTGGTAAACAGTAAAGTTGGATCGTTGTTCGGTACCAGGGAGCTGCTGGCAACAACCTGGTGTCCCTTACTATGGAAAAAATCGAGAAACGCCTGTCGGATCTCAGCGGTGCTCTTGCTCATAATTATCCTGAAATCAAGCTAACGAAATGTCACAGCCGGTCACTATACAATCTTTGTTGGACGGACCAGCTACTGAAAAAAGTGGGAATAAGATAAGTTTTCTTTAAAGGGAAGTAAAATCCCGCATGCGTTCAATCGGTAAAATTACGCCAGATATCCTGAATATCCTCCATCAGGAAGCCGCGATAAAGCAAAAAGCGCTGGATTTTGACTTTTTCTGAAAACTCACGCGGCAAAGGTTCCCCATACTTCCGCACGGCCTGTTCCCGCGCCAGCTCGCACCAGTCAATCTCGCATTCACGCATCGCCTTTTCGCTGGTTTCACGCGGGATACCTTTTTGATTAAGCTCCTGGCGGATGCGCGCCGGACCGTAGCCTTTGCGGCTGCGGCTGGCAATGAAGCGTGAGACAAAACGGGTATCGTCCAGATAGCTGTGCTCATAGCACCAGGCAACGACCCGATCGTAATCTTCTGCCGTGGCATCGATGGCCTCTGGCCCGTTTTTGCTCATTACCGGCGCGGCGAGTTTGCGGCGCAGTTCCTGCTCGCTGTGGTCACGAACAGCAAGAATGCGTACCGCCCGATCCAGCAGACGGTTATAAGCCGGACGACGTGCTGTGGATTCATTCATAGATAAACCTGCTGCAATAAAAGCAAAAATTAAAAAGCAAAAAGGGCCGCACTAAGCGACCCTTGTTTATTACATCTGTTTATCAGAAATCTTCGTTGGTTTCTTCAACGCCTTCGCCATCAACAGCGAACTGCGGTTTAGAATCCTGGTTGCTGAGCAGAAGCTCACGCACCTTCTTCTCGATCTCTTTAGCTGCCGCCGGGTTCTCTTTCAGCCAGGAGATAGCGTTCGCTTTACCCTGACCAATCTTGTCGCCGTTATAGCTGTACCAGGCGCCCGCTTTTTCAATCAGCTTCTCTTTCACGCCCAGGTCAACCAGTTCGCCGTAGAAGTTGATACCTTCGCCGTAGAGGATCTGGAATTCAGCCTGTTTAAACGGTGCAGCAATCTTGTTCTTCACAACTTTCACGCGGGTTTCGCTACCCACCACGTTCTCACCGTCTTTCACGGCACCGATACGGCGGATATCCAGACGCACGGAGGCGTAGAACTTCAGCGCGTTACCACCGGTGGTGGTTTCCGGGTTACCGAACATCACACCAATCTTCATACGGATCTGGTTGATGAAGATCAGCAGCGTGTTGGACTGCTTCAGGTTACCGGCCAGCTTACGCATCGCCTGGCTCATCATACGTGCCGCGAGGCCCATGTGAGAGTCACCGATTTCACCTTCGATTTCTGCTTTTGGCGTCAGTGCTGCAACGGAGTCGACGATGATTACGTCTACTGCGCCAGAGCGCGCCAGCGCGTCACAGATTTCCAGTGCCTGCTCACCGGTATCCGGCTGGGAGCAGAGCAGGTTGTCGATATCAACACCCAGTTTACGTGCGTAGACCGGATCCAGCGCGTGCTCAGCATCGATAAAGGCACAGGTTTTGCCTTCGCGCTGTGCAGCCGCCACAACCTGTAAGGTCAGGGTGGTTTTACCGGAGGATTCTGGCCCGTAGATCTCTACGATACGACCCATAGGCAGGCCGCCAGCACCCAGTGCAATATCCAGAGAAAGCGAACCGGTGGAGATAGTTTCTACATCCATGGAACGATCTTCACCCAGGCGCATGATGGAACCTTTACCGAATTGCTTTTCGATCTGGCCCAGTGCTGCCGCCAACGCTTTCTGTTTGTTTTCGTCGATAGCCATTTTTTCCTCTCATGCCGGGTGAAACAACTGCGCTTCACCTTGGATTTCTGTTCTGTTGCAGCAATTATACTGTATGCTCATACAGTATCAAGTGTTTTGTAGAAATTGTTGCCAGAGCGTTTTTAACGCATAAACGGTGGCCTGACGACGCACGCTTTCGCGGTCGCCGCTGAAGCATTCCCGACGGGTAACGCCCTCGCCCTGCGCCGTCGCAAAGCCAAACCAGACCGTCCCGACAGGCTTTTCCGCGCTGCCGCCGTCCGGCCCGGCGATGCCACTAATAGAGATAGCATAGTCCGCCCGGGCGGCACGCAGGGCGCCAATCGCCATCTCAATGACGACCGGTTCGCTGACCGCGCCATGTTCGATGAGGGTGGGTTCACGGACGCCAATCATCTGCGCTTTTGCTTCATTACTGTAGGTGACAAACCCGCGTTCAAACCAGGCGGAACTGCCGGCAATATCGGTGATGGCTTTTGCCACCCAGCCGCCGGTACAGGACTCCGCCGTAGTGACCGTCGCACCGCGCTGTTTCAGCGCCTGCCCTACCCTCTCACTGAGCTGCATCAATTCATGGTCAGTCATAGCGTTTTGACTCCTTAAAAACGTGCAGCACAAGATAGCACTTTAGTCGGTAGATATGAGGGTGAGGTGAAGGTTTTACGAGGGCGCTTCAGAAAAAAATTAAGCAGGCCGAGCGGTTAAGAATAAAAAGTGAGTGGAACAACGCCACTCACTTTTTCGGCAGGAAGAGACAGTATTAACTGAACGGCGATGCCGCCCGCGCCTGCGCCACGGCCAGCCCCAGCTGCCAGACCGCCATCGCGTAGTGCGTGCTGTGGTTGTAGCGGGTGATGGTGTAGAAGTTCGGCAGACCGTACCAGTACTGATAGCCAGTGCCGATATCCAGACGCAGCAGGCTGACCTTTTGGTTACCGCTCAGCGGCTGCTGCGGCGTTAACCCTACGGCCGTCAGCTGTGCCGGGGTATAGCTGGTTTTAAAGCCGTTCTCCAGCCCTGGCGCCTGGCCGTTAGCCATAACAGCCACCGGCTGACCTGGCGTCCAGCCATGCTCTTTGAAGTAGTTGGCGACGCTGCCAATCGCATCTTCCGGATCCCACAGGTTGATGTGCCCGTCCCCGTTGAAATCAACCGCATACTGCTTATAGGAAGACGGCATAAACTGGCCGTAGCCCATGGCACCGGCAAAGGAGCCCTTCAGATCCAGCGGGTCGTCCTGCTCGTCGCGCGCCATCAGCAGGAACGTTTCCAGCTCGGAGGAGAAGTACTCCGCCCGGCGCGGGTAGTTAAAGGAGAGGGTCGCCAGCGCATCCAGAATGCGGGTTTTACCCATCACGCGGCCCCAGCGTGTTTCTACCCCGATAATCCCGATGATAATCTCCGGCGGCACGCCGTAAACCTGCTGGGCGCGGGTCAGCGCGTCCTGATACTGGTTCCAGAACGCCACGCCATTCTGCACGTTGTCCGGGGTAATAAACTGGTTGCGATAGCGTAACCAGGCCCCGTTCGGCCCGGCCGGTGGCTGGGTGGTCGGGGCCTGACGATCCATCAGTCGCAGCACGTAATCCAGACGTTTCGCCTGGGAGAGGATCTCCTGCAGCTGGGCTTTATTAAAGCCGTGCTTGCTCACCATTTTGTCGATGAACTGTTCCGCCGCGGGATTGTTGGCAAAGTCGCCCCCCATCTGCATCACATTATGCTGGGGTTCCAGCAGGAAGCCGCCGGACGGTACGCCCGCCGTTTGTTGCTGGACCTCTTCGGTCTTAGGTTTGCTGCTGCAGGCAGAGAGCAGGATAAGCGCAGGCAGTATGGCTGCGTAACGACGCTTGAGCATGAGACATCCATTCAACGAATTCGATAAGTGGCAAGTATGGTAAAGCATCCGGGACACCTCAAGGAAGAGATGCGAACCCGCAGGGCAAAATCTTTACGCTGCCTAAAGACAAATTCGTCCTCTTCTCAACCGCGCTGCCCTCGCCTTGCTCATTATCTTTCAAAATAATACATTTTTCTTTCATTGTGAGATCTATTTAACACTTTAATACCTTTCAAAGTGATTATTATTGGCCCGTCAGAGATGAACTCACCCTACAGGAGAAAACAATGATAGAAACCATCACCCACGGCGCCGAGTGGTTTATCGGGCTGTTTCAGAAAGGTGGCGAGGTCTTTACCAGCATGGTCACCGGGATCCTGCCGCTGCTGATCAGCCTGCTGGTGATCATGAATGCATTGATCAACTTTATTGGTCAGCATCGGATCGAAAAACTGGCCCAGCGCTGCGCCGGTAATCCGGTCTCCCGCTATTTGCTGCTGCCCTGCATCGGCACCTTCGTGTTTTGTAACCCGATGACCCTGAGCCTCGGGCGCTTTATGCCCGAGCGCTACAAGCCGAGCTACTACGCCGCGGCGTCCTACAGCTGCCACTCGATGAACGGCCTGTTTCCGCACATCAACCCCGGCGAGCTGTTCGTCTATCTGGGGATCGCCAGCGGGCTGACTACTCTCGGCCTGCCGCTCGGCCCGCTGGCGGTGAGTTACCTGCTGGTCGGCCTGGTGACCAACTTCTTCCGCGGCTGGGTGACCGATCTCACCACCGCCATTTTCGAAAAGAAAATGGGCATCCAGCTTGAACAGAAAGTCCAGCTTGCAGGAGCCACAGCATGACCCGTATCCGGATTGAAAAAGGCGTGGGCGGCTGGGGCGGCCCGCTGGAGCTCGACGCGACCACTGAGAAGAAGATCGTCTATATCACCGCAGGCACCCGTCCGGCGATTGTCGACAAGCTGCGCGAACTCACCGGCTGGGACGCGGTGGATGGCTTTAAGGAGGGCGAGCCGCCGGAAGCGGAGATCGGCGTGGCGGTGATCGACTGCGGCGGCACCCTGCGCTGCGGCATTTACCCGAAACGGCGCATTCCCACCGTCAATATCCATTCGACGGGCAAATCCGGCCCGCTGGCGCAGTACATCCTGGAGGACATTTACGTCTCCGGGGTGAAAGAGGAGAACATCACCCTGGCAGAGGGTGCCGCCCCAGCGAAGAAGAGCGCGCCGCGCGAGTATGACACCAGCAAAAAGATCACCGAGCAGAGCGACGGCCTGCTGGCGAAAGTCGGGATGGGGATGGGCTCTGCGGTGGCGGTACTGTTCCAGTCCGGGCGCGACACCATCGACACGGTGCTGAAAACCATCCTGCCGTTTATGGCCTTCGTCTCGGCGCTGATCGGCATCATCATGGCCTCCGGCCTGGGGGACTGGATCGCCCACGGCCTCGCCCCGCTGGCCAGCCATCCGCTCGGGCTGGTAACCCTGGCGCTTATTTGCTCCTTCCCGCTGCTGTCGCCCTTCCTCGGCCCAGGGGCGGTGATCGCCCAGGTTATCGGCGTGCTGATTGGCGTGCAGATTGGGCTCGGCAATATTCCCCCGCACCTCGCCCTGCCCGCGCTGTTTGCCATTAATGCCCAGGCCGCCTGCGACTTTATCCCGGTGGGGCTGTCGCTGGCCGAAGCGCGCCAGGACACCGTGCGCGTCGGCGTTCCTTCCGTGCTGGTGAGCCGCTTCCTGACCGGCGCGCCAACCGTACTGATTGCCTGGTTCGTCTCTGGCTTTATTTATCAATAAGAGGACTTCGTGATGACCGTGATTTACCAGACCACCATTACCCGCATTGGCCAGAGCGCCACGGATGCCCTGAGCGACCAGATGCTGATCACCTTCCGTGAAGGGGCGCCGGCGGATATCGAGGAGTTCTGTTTTATCCACTGCCACGGCGAGCTGAGCGGCGAGCTCCGGCCGGGCAGCCAGCTCACGCTGGGCGACGCGCGCTATCCGGTGACGGCAGTAGGTGACGTCGCAGAGCAAAACCTGCGCGAGCTGGGGCATATCACCCTGCGTTTTGATGGCCAGACCGCAGCGGAATACCCGGGCACCGTGCACGTTGCCGGGCCGGTTCCGCCGGCGGTGGCAGCCGGTTGTGTACTGAAATTTGTGGCGTAATTAAAGGAGAGAAACATGGAACAGGTTGCAGTTGTCATTGGCGGGGGACAAACCTTAGGGGAATATCTCTGCCGCGGGCTGGCCGCAGAAGGATATCGCGTGGCGGTGGTGGACATTCAGAGCGAAAAAGCCGCCCGGGTCGCCAGCGAGATCAACCATGAGTTTGGCGAAGGCAAGGCGTACGGCTTTGGCGCCGACGCCACCAGCGAGCAGAGCGTAATGGCGCTGTCGCACGGGGTGAATGAGATCTTTGGCCGCGTCGATCTGCTGGTGTACAGCGCCGGGATCGCCAAAGCGGCGTTTATCAGCGACGTGGAGCTGGGGGATTTCGATCGCTCATTGCAGGTGAACCTGGTGGGCTACTTCCTCTGCGCCCGGGAGTTCTCGCGTCTGATGATCCGCGACGGTATCGCCGGGCGCATCATTCAGATCAACTCTAAATCCGGCAAGGTGGGCAGCAAGCACAACTCCGGCTACAGCGCGGCCAAGTTCGGCGGCGTGGGGCTGACCCAGTCTCTGGCGCTGGATCTGGCGGAGTACGGCATTACCGTGCACTCGCTGATGCTGGGCAACCTGCTGAAGTCGCCGATGTTCCAGTCCCTGCTGCCACAATATGCCACCAAGCTGGGCATCGAGGCGGATCAAGTGGAGCAGTATTACATTGACAAAGTGCCCCTGAAGCGCGGGTGTGACTATCAGGACGTGCTGAATATGCTGCTGTTTTATGCCAGCCCGAAAGCCTCCTACTGCACCGGACAGTCGATTAACATCACCGGCGGGCAGGTGATGTTCTGAGTTTATTCCCCTCTCCCACAGGGAGAGGAAGATTAATCGTAGGCCGGGCAAGCGAAGCGCCGCCCGGCAATTAAGGAGCTGATATGGTCACCACTCTCATCACCGTCGCCGTTATCGCCTGGCTGTGCCAGCTGGCGCTCGGCGGCTGGCAAATCCACCGCTTTAACCGCGCCTTCGACGCCCTCTGCCAGAAAGGCCGCGTGGGCGTGGGCCGCTCCGGCGGGCGCTTTAAACCGCGGGTGATTGTCGCCATTGCGCTGGACGATAATCACCGGGTCTGTGACTCATTGATGATGCGTGGGCTGACGGTCTTTGCCCGACCGGTGAAAATTGCAGCGATTAACGGCACGGCGCTGCAGGAATTAGAGCCTGATGTGATCTTTCCCAATGATTCACTCTGTCAGGATGCACTATCATTAGCGCTTAAATTGAAACATGGATAATTTCGTTCTGAACGCTATAAGCTTGCGAAATTATCATTTCGCAACCTGAGGAACTCAACGCCTATGAAACCCCGTCAGCGGCAGGCGGCCATTCTTGACCATCTGCAAAAGCAGGGAAAGTGTTCGGTTGAGGATCTGGCCCACTACTTTGACACCACCGGCACCACGATCCGCAAAGATCTGGTGATCCTGGAGAATTCCGGAGCGGTGATCCGCACCTATGGCGGCGTGGTGCTGAATAAGGACGAGGCCGATCCGCCTATCGATCATAAAACCCTGATCAACACCCACCAGAAGGCGTTAATCGCTGACGCGGCGGTAAAGTATATCCATGACGGTGACTCCATTATCCTCGATGCGGGCAGTACGGTGCTGCAGATGGTGCCGATGCTGAGCCGCTTTAATAACATCACGGTAATGACCAACAGCCTGCATATCGTCAACGCCCTGTCCGAATTCGACAACGAACAAACCATCCTGATGCCCGGCGGCACCTTCCGTAAAAAATCCGCCTCCTTTCACGGCCAGCTGGCGGAGAACGCCTTCGACCATTTCAGCTTTGACAGGCTGTTTATGGGCACCGACGGTATCGACCTCAACGCGGGTGTCACCACCTTCAACGAGGTGTTCAGCGTCAGCAAAGCGATGTGCAACGCCGCCCGGGAAGTGATCCTGATGGCCGACTCGTCGAAGTTTGGCCGTAAAAGCCCGAATATTGTCTGTAGCCTTGAGAGCGTCGATAAGCTGATCACCGACGCGGGTATCGATCCGGCGTTCAAAAAAGCGCTGGAAGAGAAAGGAATCGAAGTGATTGTAACCGGAGAGAGAGATGAGTGATTTTCTGTTAAACGCGGGTCGTCAAACCCTGATGCTGGAACTGCAGGAGGCCAGCCGCCTGCCGGAACGTCTGGGTGAGGATTTCGTTCGTGCGGCAAACACCATTATTCAGTGCGAAGGTAAAGTGATCGTCGCGGGCATCGGCAAGTCCGGGCATATCGGCAAGAAGATTGCCGCGACCCTGGCCAGCACCGGCACCCCGGCCTTTTTCGTCCATCCAGCCGAGGCCCTGCACGGCGACCTGGGGATGATAGAAAGCCGCGACGTGCTGCTGTTTATCTCCTACTCCGGCTCGGCGAAAGAGCTGGATCTGATCCTGCCCCGCCTGCAGGAAAAATCGGTAGCACTGCTGGCGATGACCGGAAAATCCCGCTCGCCGCTGGCGCTGGCCGCCACAGCCACGCTGGATATTTCGGTGGAGCGCGAAGCCTGCCCGATGCATCTGGCCCCGACCTCCAGCACCGTCAATACCCTGATGATGGGCGATGCGCTGGCGATGGCGGTAATGCAGGCCCGCGGCTTTAATGAAGAAGATTTTGCCCGCTCTCATCCGGCAGGTGCGTTGGGCGCGCGTCTGCTGAATAAAGTGCATCACCTGATGCGCACTAATGAGGCGATCCCGCAGGTGAAGCTGAATACCAGCGTGATGGATGCGATGCTGGAGCTGAGCCGTACCGGGCTCGGCCTGGTGGCGGTTTGCGATGACGACAACCAGGTGAAAGGCGTCTTCACCGACGGCGACCTGCGTCGCTGGCTGGTGGGCGGCGGCAAACTGGACGTTAATGTCAGTAGCGCCATGACCACTGGCGGCCTGACGCTGAATGCTGAAAGCCGCGCCATAGAAGCCAAAGAGCTGCTGATGAAGCGCAAAATCACCGCCGCCCCGGTGGTGGATGAAGCGGGCCGCCTGTGCGGCGCCATCAACCTGCAGGATTTCTACCAGGCAGGCATCCTCTAACCCTTCAGACCCAGACGTTTCGCCAGCCGGTGCAGGTTGGCGACGTCGGTCTCCAGCGCCCTCGCGCTCGCCGCCCAGCTGCGGCTGTTCTGCTCCAGCGCCCGGCTAATCATCTGGCGCTGGAACGCTTCCGTCGCCTCACGCAGGTTCTGATTCACCACCAGCGGGGTTTCCGGCGTCACCGCAGGGGCGCTTTCATCATGCAGGGCAAAATGCTGCGCGTGGATCACCACGTCATCCCCGAGCCGCGCGGCCCGGGCCAGCACTACCGCCCGGTGAATGGCATGTTCCAGCTCGCGCACGTTGCCCGGCCAGCCGTAGCTCAGCAGGTGCGCCCGGGCGCCGGGGCTGAGCACCACCCGGGATAACCCCATCCGCAGCCGACACTGTTCGCAGAAATAGCCCGCCAGCAGCACCACGTCCTCGCCCCGCTCGCGCAGCGGCGGCACCGAAAGCGGGAAAACGCTCAGACGATGGAAGAGGTCAGCACGAAAGTTCCCGGCCAGCACCTCTTCGCGCAGGTCGCGGTTGGTGGCCGCCAGCACCCGCACGTCGACCCGCAGGCTACGGTCGTCGCCCACCCGCTGGATATCCCCGTACTGCAATACACGCAGGAGCTTGGCCTGCAATGCCAGCGACAGCTCGCCAATCTCATCGAGGAACAGGGTGCCGTTATCGGCCATTTCAAACTTGCCGCTGCGGTTGCTGATGGCTCCGGTAAAGGCCCCTTTGACGTGGCCGAACAGCTCGCTCTCCGCCACGCTCTCCGGCAGGGCGGCGCAGTTGAGGTAGACCAGCGGATTGACCGCCCGCGGTGAGGCCTCATGGATGGCTTTCGCCACCAGCTCTTTCCCGGTCCCGGTTTCGCCCTCGATCAGCACGTTCAGGTCGGAGGCGGCGACAATCTCAATCTCTTTTTTCAGACTCATCATGCCCGGCGACAGGCCGATCATCTCGGTGTTTTTCACCTGCTCAAACACCGCCGGGCCCGCGGGCAGGCTGTTCTGGCTCTCCAGCTGCTCAATGAGCAGGGCATTGTTCAATGCCCCGGCGGCGAGAGCGGCGATCAGCCTCAGCTCTTCGTCGCTGAAGGTATCAAACTGATCCGGCGACATGCCGTCAAGGGTCAGCGCGCCAATCAGGTTCTGCCCGGCAAACAGCGGCAGGCCGATACAGGCATGCACCTTCAGGCTCTCCTGGCCGGGGATCAGCCCGTCGTAGGGATCGGGCAGGTCGCTATCGGCCGGGAAGCGCACCACATCCCCGGCGCGGGCAATGGTCTCCAGCCGCGGGTGGCCCTCCAGGGTAAAACGCCTTCCCAGCACGTCCTGCGCCAGGCCGTCGATCGCCAGCGGGATAAACTGCCGCCCTTCGTAGCGCAGCAGCGCCGAGGCATCGCAATCCAGGACGTGACGCAGGGTGGAGATCAGCCGCTGAAAACGATCCTGATGCCCGATGCCGCTCTGCAATTCAATGGCGATTTTCGCCAGCACCTCTACAGAAAAACTCATTTTCGCCTCGCAGTCATTTTGACAATACATCTTGTCATATTGACTATATCAATGACAGTCAAATTGACTACCCATCAGGAGTTATTATTTTATAAACCATTAAAAATCAATAAGTTATAAAGTTGGCACGCAACCTGCAATTACCATTACATCTTTCGTTTAATTTCGCTGTATTAAGTTGAGGTTGCTATGTCTATTCTGGTTAAAAACAATATTCATTGGGTTGGTCAACGTGACTGGGAAGTACGTGATTTTCACGGAACGGAATACAAAACGCTGCGCGGCAGCAGCTATAACAGCTATCTCATCCGGGAAGAAAAAAACGTGCTGATCGACACCGTCGATCATAAATTCAGCCGTGAGTTCGTGCAAAACCTGCGCAGTGAAATTGATCTGGCCGATATCGACTACATCATCATTAACCATGCTGAAGAAGATCACGCCGGTGCCCTGACCGAGCTGATGTCCTGCATCCCGGACACCCCGATCTACTGCACCAATAACGCCATCGACTCCATCAATGGTCATCACCACCATCCGGAGTGGAATTTCAACGTGGTGAAAACCGGTGATTCACTGGATATCGGCAACGGCAAACAGCTTATCTTCGTTGAAACCCCGATGCTGCACTGGCCGGACAGCATGATGACCTACATGACCGGCGACGCCGTGCTGTTCAGTAACGACGCCTTCGGCCAGCACTACTGCGACGAACGTCTGTTCAACGACGAAGTGGATCAGGCCGAGCTGTACGAGCAGTGTCAGCGCTACTACGCCAACATCCTGACCCCGTTCAGCCGTCTGGTTACGCCAAAAATTACCGAAATCCTCGGCTTCAACCTGCCGGTGGATATGATTGCGACCTCCCACGGTGTGGTATGGCGTGAGAACCCAACCCAGATCGTCGAGCAGTACCTGAAGTGGGCGGCGGACTATCAGGAAGATCGCATCACCATTTTCTACGACACCATGTCCAACAACACCCGCATGATGGCCGACGCGATTGCTCAGGGCATCAATGAAGTAGATCCAAATGTGGCGGTGAAAATCTTTAACGTGGCGCGCAGCGACAAGAACGACATTCTGACTAACGTCTTCCGCTCCAAAGGCGTGCTGGTGGGTACCTCCACCATGAACAACGTGATGATGCCGAAAATTGCCGGCTTGGTGGAAGAGATGACCGGCCTGCGCTTCCGCAACAAACGCGCCAGCGCCTTCGGCTCCCACGGCTGGAGCGGCGGTGCGGTTGACCGTCTCTCAACCCGTCTGCAGGACGCGGGCTTTGAAATGTCGATGAGCCTGAAGGCGAAATGGCGTCCGGATCTGGATGCGCTGGAAATCTGCCGCCAGCACGGCCGCGACATTGCACGTCAGTGGGCGCTCGCTCCTCTGCCAGAAGCGTCCGCTAAAGCCACCCCAGAGCAGGAAGCCTGCGCCTGTGCTGCCGCAGCCGCCGCCGACCTCGGCCCTTGCATGCAGTGCAGCGTCTGCCAGTGGATCTACGATCCGGCCCTCGGCGAACCGCTGCAGGATGTCCAGCCGGGCACACCGTGGAGCGACGTTCCAGATAACTTCCTGTGCCCGGAATGTTCCCTCGGTAAAGACGTCTTTGACGAACTGGCATCGGAGGCAAAATGAGCCACGGCATTGTGATTATCGGCTCGGGCTTCGCCGCCCGCCAGCTGGTAAAAAATATCCGTAAACAGGATGCGAACGTCCCGCTGACGCTGATTGCCGCGGACAGCATGGATGAGTACAACAAGCCTGACTTAAGCCACGTGATCAGCCAGAGTCAGCATGCCGACGACCTCACCCGCCAGACGGCGGGGGAGTTTGCCGAACAGTTTAACCTGCGCCTGTTCCCATACACCTGGGTCACCGACATTGATGCCGCAGCGCACATGGTTAAAGGGAAAGACCAGCAGTGGTCGTATGACAAACTGGTTCTGGCCACCGGGGCCGCGGCCTTTGTGCCGCCGGTTCCGGGCCGCGAGCTGATGTTGACCCTCAACAGCCAGATGGAGTACCGGGCCTGCGAAACCACGCTGCGTGACGCCCAGCGGGTGATGATTGTCGGCGCGGGGCTTATCGGCAGCGAACTGGCGATGGATTTTTGCCGCGCCGGGAAAGCGGTCACCCTGGTTGACCATTCCGCCAGTATTCTGTCGGCGCTGATGCCAGCCGAAGTAAGCAGTCGCTTACAACACCGGCTGACCGATATGGGCGTGCATCTGCAGCTGAAATCCCAGCTGCAAAGCCTGACCAAAACCGATACCGGCATCTGCGCCCTGCTGGATCGTGACCGCTGTATCGAAGTGGATGTGGTGATTGCCGCCACCGGCCTGCGTCCGGAGATCGGACTGGCTCAGCGTGCGGGGGCAGAAACCCACCGCGGCGTGAAGGTCGACAGCTATCTGCAAACCACCCAGCCGGATATCTATGCCCTGGGTGACTGCGCCGAAATCAACGGTCAGGTGCTGCCCTTCCTGCAGCCGATCCAGTTAAGCGCCATGTATCTGGCGAAGAACCTGCTCGGAGCCAACACGCCATTGAAACTGCCTGCGATGCTGGTGAAGGTGAAAACGCCGGAACTGCCGCTGCATCTGGCAGGCGAAACCCAGCGCCAGGACCTGAACTGGCAGATCGCCATCGAACCCCAGGGGATGGTGGCGAAAGGGGCGGACAGCGAAGGCAATTTGCGCGCCTTCGTGGTCAGTGAAGATCGCATGAAGGAGGCCTTTGCCCTGCTGAAATCATTATCTGTTTAACCCTCAAACTCTTGCTCTACTCGTTGTATGCTTGTCCGATTTTGCCTTTCGCAGCCCCGGTGCCCCGGGGCTTTTTTAATGCGGAACAGCTGTCAAACCCTGTCCTGTTTTAATCCCTGTTTACGGCCTACTCTGTTGCGGTACTCGTCAGCCGGAGACCGCCAATGAAAAACTTCACCCAGGAACTTAACTATCTTGCTGCCTGGTTCAGACAGGCAAAGAAACATGAACGTATTCTCTTTCGCTGGCTCTATCTCAGCCCGGAAGCGCGCATCGAGCGGTTGCGCGAATTGATGCTGCCAGTCAGTCAGATCAAGCACTGATTGCCCGGCGGCGCTACGCTTGCACGGGCCTACAGGGTCCCGTAGGCCGGGTAAGCGAAGCGCCACCCGGCAAAGCAGCCAGTACCCGTCCCGTAGGCCGGGTAAGTGAAGCGCCACCCGGCAAAGCAGCCAGCACCCGTCCCGTAGGCCGGGTAAGCGAAGCGCCACCCGGCAAAACGTTTATTATCGCGCAAAAAGCCCTACACTCTTCGCAACGTCTTTGTCAGGGATGCCGCCATGCGCCAGATCCAGAAAATCCGCCAGTACCAGCGGCTCGCCGTGCATTACGGTTTAAGCGCCAGACTCACCACCATCGCCGAGGTGGCGGAAGTCGCCCTGTGCAGCGAACGCCACGCCCGCACGCTGCTACGCCAGCTGGCGGAAAGCGGCTGGTTAAGCTGGAAGGCGCAGCCGGGGCGCGGGCATCGCGCCACCCTGCACTGCCTGGTGACCACCAGCGAACTCAGCGCCCCGCTGATGCACGCCTGCCTGGAGAAAGGTGATTATCAGAGCGCCCTCCAGCTGGCAGACGGCGATCCGGCCAGCCTGCATCACATCATCACTCCGTTTCTCGGCGGCAAATGGCTCAAGCATCAGCCAACGCTGCGCATTCCCTGGTATCGCCCGCTCACCTCCCTGCATCCGGCGCTGCATCGTCGGCGCGCCGAGCAGCATATTATCTGCGCGGTCCACGCCGGGTTAACCCGTTATGAACCGGGCCAGGCGCAGCCGGTGGCCGATCTGGCGCACCACTGGGCCTGCTCTGAGGACGGACTGCGTTGGCATTTTTACCTGCGCAGCGGCGCTCACTGGCACAACGGTCAGCCGCTGAGCGACGACGATATTCTGAGTGCGATGCAGCTGCTGCTGGCCGATCCGGCGCGCAATAGCGGGTTGTTGCATATCGACACGGTCACCCTCGTCGCCCCCTGGTGTCTAGGGGTGTATCTGCATGCCCCGGATGCCCTGCTGGCCCATCGTCTTGCCCATCCGGTCTGCCGCCTGCCGCATCCCCGGCAACCGGAGGTCGGCGCCGGGCCGTTCGCCATTGCCCGTCATCACTCGCATTTTCTGCGCCTCGAGCGCCAGCCCTGGTACTTTGCCGCCCATCCGCTGCTGCACGCCATTGAGTTCTGGCGTACCGGCACGATAACCGATAAACCGGCATGGATCACGGTAGGGAAAGGCAGCGCCCCGCAGGAAGCGGTGACCTCAACCAGCGGCGGTTTTGCATGGCTGATGGTGAATGCAACATTGCCCAAAGCGCTGGCCGCGTATCTGCGCCAGACCGCCCTGACGCTCAACCAGCAGCACTTTGGCCGACGTGAAGATCTGCAGATCCACACTGAAATCCTCCCCGGGCTACAGGTGCCCAGCCTGCCCGCGCCCGCTGATATCGATCTGCCGCCCCGGCTGAAACTGGTGTGCTACAACACGCCTGAACTGCGCGAGCTGGCTGAAAGCTGGCGGCACCAGCTACAGCCGCACGGCTGTGAGCTGCACACCGAGTGGAAAGATCGTGATGGCTGGTATGCCCCCGATACGCTGGCGGACGCCGATCTGCTGCTGGGGGATCATCTGGCAACCGGAATGGCAGCCTTTGCGCTGGCAGAATGGTTTATCTATGAACCCGCCTGGGCCACGGCGCTGGGCGAGGCGGGCTGGGAGACCGCGAAACAGCAGCTGATGCAAAACAGCGACAGCGAAGCGCATTTTCACGCCCATCTGACGCCCTTTTTCCAGCGCCTGCTGGCGGAGGGCCGATGCACGCCATTGTTCCATTATCGCTACCGGATCAACGCCCTGGAAAACGTGCAGGATATGGTGCTGACCGCAGGCGGCTGGCTCGATTTTACCCGCGCCTGGCTGCCTCCGGCGGCGGCATTATGATCGGCGGTGCGGGCCGGGGATCACCGAATCACGCAGGATCAGCTCCCCGGCAAATGTCTGCTGGAAGGTGAACTCCCCGCCGTCGAGCATAAAGATCAGGCGGCTGATGGTCTCTTTCACCATCTCCGTCACCGGCACGCGCACGCTGGAGAGCGCGGGCACCACGTAGGGCGCCATGGCAATATCATCGAAACCCACCACCGAAACCGCCCCCGGCGCGGCGATCCCGCGGTCGTGGAGCTGCTTAATAGCGCCGATCGCCATGTCGTCGTTGCTCGCTACCAGCGCGGTAAAACTCTCCCCGCGCGCCAGCAGCGTCGCCACCCCTGCCGCCCCGCTGGCCGGGGTCCATTTGCCCTCGACAATCAGCGATTCGCGCAGCGGAATGCGGTGTGCAGCAAGCGCGTCCTTGTAGCCGGAAAGACGTTCAATCCCGGTGGGAGAATCCAGCGATCCGGTGATAAACGCGATATCGCGGTGGCCCTGTTCGATGAGGGTCGATACCGCCGCCTGGCTGGAGGCTTTATGATCCGACCAGACGCAGTGGCTGCTGTTTTTGCGCAGGCGACGGTTGAGCACCATCACCGGCTGCTCGTGCTTCTGGATGATCTCATCCATCTCATCGACGCTGAGAAAACGCGGGTAGATAATGATCGCATCACAGCGCATATCGAGCAGATACTGAATCGCCTCCCGCTCTTCATCGGCGCTGTGCTTGCCATCGGCAAGGATCAGCTGACGCCCTCTCTCCTCGGTCATTCTGGCGGCGTGGAACAGTAGCTCGCTGAAATAGACCCCGTGATAAAGGGTGTTAGTCACTACCAGCCCGAGGGTTTGCGTGCGTTTGGTGGCCAGGTTGCGCGCCAGTAAATTGGGGCGGTAGCCACTCTCTTCAATCGCCTGAAAAACCCGGTCTTTTGTCTCCTGGCTCACGTAGCCATTGCCTGAAAGCACCCGGGAAACCGTCGCCTTCGAGACCCCTGCCCGCTTCGCCACTTCCAGCATCGTGGTCATCAATCTGTTCCGTCTTAATCCAGTGAGCGGCAGTGTACTGCACCGCGTAAAAATTGTCGCAGCGTGGATCGCACGCTTTTTATGGCGTTAGGTGATCGTCATCACGAATATAAAAAATGGTCAAAACGTGATCTTGTTTGATCTCAGGAAACTCTTCATGATTTTGTGGAACCGGTTTCCTATATAAGTTTCATCGTTGCACACGGTGAAGACGTACCTTACTGATAAAACAGGATACAACCCGATGGCCAAAAATTATGCTGCGCTGGCGAATGCCGTTGTCAGCGCGCTCGGCGGCAAAGATAACATCGTCGCCGTCACCCACTGTATGACCCGACTGCGCTTTGTGGCGAAAGACGAGAGCCTGATCGACAGCGCCACGCTTAAGAGCATCAGCGGCGTGCTGGGGGTAGTGCGCAACGACAACCAGTGCCAGGTGATCATCGGCAATACCGTTTCCCAGGCGTATCGCGAGGTGGTCAATCTGCTGCCCGCCGACATGCAGCCCGCCGCGCCGCAGGGGCCGCAAAAGCTGACCCTGAAACGCATTGGCGCCGGGATCCTCGACGCGCTGATCGGCACCATGTCACCGCTGATCCCGGCGATCATCGGCGGATCGATGGTCAAACTGCTGGCGATGATCCTCGAGATGACCGGCGTGCTGACCAAAGGCGAACCGACGCTGACCATTCTGACGGTGATCGGTGACGGGGCGTTCTTCTTCCTGCCGCTGATGGTGGCTGCCTCTGCCGCGGTAAAATTCAAAACCAACATGTCGCTGGCGATTGCCATTGCCGGCGTGCTGGTGCACCCGAGCTTTATCGAGCTGATGGCCAAAGCGGCGCAGGGCGAGCACGTCGAGTTTGCCTTGATTCCAGTCACCGCGGTGAAGTACACCTACACGGTGATCCCGGCGCTGGTGATGACCTGGTGCCTGTCCTATATCGAACGCTGGGTGGACAGAATTACCCCGGCGGTCACCAAAAACTTCCTTAAGCCAATGCTGATCGTGCTGATTGCCGCCCCGCTCGCCATCGTCCTGATTGGGCCGCTGGGGATCTGGATCGGTAGCGGCATCTCTTCCCTGGTTTACACCATTCACGGCTATCTGGGCTGGTTGTCCGTTGCCATCATGGGCGCGCTGTGGCCGCTGCTGGTGATGACCGGGATGCACCGCGTCTTTACCCCAACCATCATTCAGACCATTGCCGAAACCGGCAAAGAAGGGATGGTGATGCCGTCTGAAATCGGCGCCAACCTGTCGCTCGGCGGTTCATCGCTGGCGGTAGCGTGGAAAACCAAAAACCCGGAACTGCGCCAGACGGCGCTGGCCGCAGCCGCTTCCGCCATCATGGCGGGGATCTCTGAACCGGCGCTGTACGGTGTCGCGGTTCGCCTGAAACGTCCTTTAATTGCGAGTCTGATCAGCGGCTTTATCTGCGGCGCCGTCGCCGGGATTGCCGGACTGGCCAGCCACTCGATGGCCGCACCGGGCCTGTTTACCAGCGTCCAGTTCTTCGACCCGGCTAACCCGATGTCCATCGTCTGGGTATTCGGGGTCATGGCCCTGGCCGTGGTGCTCTCTTTCGTGCTAACCCTGATCCTGGGCTTTGAAGATATCCCGGTAGAAGAGGAAGCGGAAAAAGCGCGCGCGCTGCAAACCGCCCCGGTTCAGGCCAAAGCAGCACAAGCATAAATGTTTAGCGAGGTAACAATGTCAGTTTTTCCACAAGGATTTTTATGGGGCGGCGCACTGGCCGCTAACCAGAGCGAAGGCGCATACCGCGAAGGCGGCAAGGGCCTGACCACCGTCGATATGATCCCCCACGGCGCTAATCGCCTGGCGGTAAAAGTTGGCAAGGAAAAACGCTTTGCGCTGCGTGATGACGAGTTCTATCCCAGCCACGACGCGATCGATTTTTACCATCGCTATAAAGAAGATATCGCCTTAATGGCCGAGATGGGCTTCACGGTATTCCGTACTTCGATTGCCTGGAGCCGTCTCTACCCGAATGGCGACGAGCCGCTGCCTAATCAGGAAGGGATCGCCTTTTACCGGGCGGTGTTCGAGGAGTGCAAAAAGTACAACATCGAGCCGCTGGTGACGCTCTGCCACTTTGACGTACCGATGCATCTGGTCACCGAGTACGGCTCCTGGCGCAACCGCAAGATGGTCGATTTCTTCGCCCGCTATGCCCGCACCTGCTTTGAGGCGTTCAACGGGCTGGTGAAGTACTGGCTGACCTTCAACGAGATCAACATCATGCTGCACAGCCCCTTCTCCGGCGCGGGGCTGGTGTTTGAGGAAGGCGAAAACGAAGATCAGGTCAAGTACCAGGCGGCGCACCACGAGCTGGTGGCGAGCGCGCTGGCGACCAAAATTGCCCACGAGGTGAACCCGGAAAACCAGGTCGGTTGCATGCTGGCGGGGGGTAACTTCTACCCGTACTCCTGCAAACCGGAAGACGTGTGGATGGCGCTGGAGAAAGACCGCGAGAACCTGTTCTTTATCGACGTGCAGGCCCGCGGCAGCTATCCGGCCTACTCTGCCCGCGTGTTCCGCGAAAAAGGGGTGGTGATTGTCAAAGATCCCGGCGATGACGATCTGCTGAAACACACCGTCGATTTTGTGTCGTTCAGCTATTACGCCTCGCGCTGCGCCTCGGCGGATATGAACGCGGGCAACACCAGCGCGGCCAACATCGTCAAGTCCCTGCGCAACCCGCACATCGAGGTGAGCGAATGGGGCTGGGGCATCGACCCGCTGGGCCTGCGCATCACCATGAACATGATGTACGATCGCTACCAGAAGCCGCTGTTCCTGGTAGAGAACGGCCTCGGGGCGAAAGATGAGATTGACGCTAACGGCGAGATCAACGACGACTACCGCATCAGCTACCTGCGGGAGCACATCCGCGCCATGGGCGATGCGATTGAAGACGGCATCCCGCTGATCGGCTACACCAGCTGGGGCTGCATCGATCTGGTGGCCGCCTCAACGGGCGAGATGAGCAAGCGCTACGGCTTTATCTATGTCGATCGCGATGACGCCGGGAACGGCACCCTCGATCGCAAACGCAAAAAATCGTTCTGGTGGTATAAGAAAGTGATCGCCAGCAACGGTGCAGATTTAGATTAATCCCCCTTCGCCGGGCGGCGCTGCGCTTGCCCGGCCTACAAACGTCCTCTCAAACCCAATAGTTTCATGACGTTATTATCGTTCATTGACACCATGAATATATCATTGTATAAAACTCCGCCGAAATAAATGATATTCATTCTCAGCCAGGTGCCCGGGCTGCCATAACTACATTAATGAAGGATAGCGTTCCATGAAAAAGGTCATCAGCGCATTAGGATTGCTGATCGCAACAGCAGGCTCAGCTTTTGCGACCACATATCCTCTGACGATTGAGAATTGCGGATATAAAGAAACCTTCACCAAAGCGCCGGAGCGCGTCGTGGCGCTGGGACAAAATACCGTTGAAATTCTGCTGCTGTTGGGCCTTGAAGATAAGGTAGCCGCCAGCGCCTTCTGGCCAACCAAAGTGCTGCCGCAGCTGGCTGAACAGAACAAAAAAGTCAAAACGCTGACCGTCGAGATCCCCACTCTGGAATCTATTCTGGCGCAAAACCCGGACTTCGTTCCGGCGCAGCTGCCGCTGCTGCTGGGCCCGGAGAGTAAAGTCGCTAAACGCGAAGATCTGGCGACCGTGGGCGTGAACAGCTATATGTCGCCGGGCATGTGCGCCACCAAAAAAGATATTGGCGATATGTACGGCAGCCGCCAGAAGCTGTGGGATATGACCTTCCTGTACATAGAGATCGAAGATTTCGCCAAAATCTTTAACGTGGAAGATCGCGGCCAGGCGCTGATTGCCGACTTCAAAAAGCGCGAAGCCGATCTGCGCAGCGAGTTCAGCAAAAACAAAAAAGACCTCTCCTTCGTCTTCTGGTTCTCCAGCTCTTCCCCCTCTTCTGTCGCCTACGTCGGCGGGAAAAACAGCGCCTCCGGCTTTATTGCCAACGTGCTGGGTGGCCACAACGCCATCACCTCCGAAACCGAATGGCCTACCGTCGGCTGGGAAAGCATTATTGCCGCCAACCCGGACGTGATCGTGGTCTCCAGCCTCGACCGTAATCGCTGGGCGCTGGACGATGCCCAGGAGAAAATCAAATTCCTGAAGAGCGATCCGGCCGTCAGCCAGCTGGAAGCCGTTAAAAAAGGTCACATTGTGATCATGGACGGCCAGGCGATGAACCCAACCATCCGCACTATCTACGGCGCGGAACAGGTCGGTGAACAGCTCAGAAAGATAGGACTTAATTAATGACCGCAGTGGTTCAACAGACCCGACATAACTGGCTGCTGCCGGCATCGGGTTTTCTGGCGATAGTGGCGTTACTGCTGGTGATCGCCATCGGCGTCAGCGTGGGGGAGCTGTCGATCCCCCTGCAGAGCGTGTTCTATGCCATTACCAACAAAATCGGCTTAACCGAGGTTCCGCTCAACCGCATCTACGAGAGCGTGATCTGGGACTTCCGCCTGAGCCGGGCGCTGGTGGCGGCCTGCTGCGGCGCGGGGCTGGCGATTTGCGGCGCGGTACTGCAAAGCCTGCTGAAAAACGCCCTCGCTGAGCCCTACGTGCTGGGCGTGTCTGCCGGGGCGTCCACCGGCGCGGTCGCCGTGGTGGTGCTGGGGGTTGGCAGCGGCACCGTCACCCTCTCCGCCGGGGCCTTTGCCGGAGCCTTTGCCGCCTTTGCGTTTGTGGCCCTGCTGACCAACGGCGCGCGCGGCGGTAGTGAACGCACCATTCTTGCCGGGGTTGCCGCCTCGCAGCTGTTTAACGCCATCACCGCCTGGACCGTCAGCACCTCGGCCAGCGCCCAGCAGGCGCGCGACGTGATGTTCTGGCTGCTGGGCAGCTTTAGCGGCGTGAGATGGCCCGAGTTCCAGCTGGTCCTGGTAATGGTGCTGGTGGGTCTGGCGATCTGCCTCTATTACGCCCGCGCGCTCGACGCCTTCACCTTTGGCGACGATGCCGCCGCCTCGCTGGGGATCGCCGTGCCCTGGGTGCGCCTGATCCTGTTTATCGTCACCGCGTTAATGACCGCGACCATCGTCAGCATGGCGGGCTCCATTGGCTTTGTCGGCCTGGTGGTACCGCACGTGATGCGCTTCTTCTTTGGCCCGTTGCACCGCACGCTGCTCATCGCCAGCGCGCTGGCCGGCGCGATCCTGATGGTGCTGGCGGATATCGCCTCCCGACTTCTGATCGCCCCGCAAAGCCTGCCGGTTGGCGTGGTCACCGCGCTGGTGGGCGTCCCGTTCTTTGCCATGATTATCTACCGTTCAAGGAATAAGTGATGAGCATCACTGCTGAAAATATCACCTGGAAGGTGGGTAAAAAGGTCATCGTCGATAATGTCTCGCTGGCGGTATCGCAGGGGCAAACCGTCGGTCTGCTGGGGCCAAACGGCTCCGGCAAATCGTCGCTGCTGCGGATCCTTGCCGGTTTGCGTCGCCCGCATACCGGCACCGTCGCGCTGGATGGCAAAAGCATTGCAGGGATCGCCAAAAAGCAGCTCGCCCGTCGGGTGGCTTTTGTGGAACAGCACGGTATGACCGATGCCAACATGCGCGTGCGGGACGTGGTGAAGCTGGGGCGTATTCCGCACCACTCCCCGTTTTCCGGCTGGACGGCGCAGGATGACGAGACCGTCAATTCGGCACTGAAGACGGTGGATATGCTGCATAACAGCGATCAGGGCTGGCAGAGCCTCTCCGGTGGTGAACGCCAGCGCGTGCACATCGCCCGGGCGCTGGCCCAGATGCCGACCGAGATCCTGCTGGATGAACCCACCAACCACCTGGATATCCATCATCAGATGCAGCTGATGCAGCTGATCAGCCAGCTGCCGGTCACCAGCATCGTCGCCATCCACGACCTTAATCACGCCTCGATGTTCTGCGATGCGCTGATTGTGATGCAGAAAGGGCGCGTTGTTGCTACCGGCACGCCGCATGAAATTCTTACCGAAGAGCTGCTGTGGGAGGTGTTCCGGGTGAAAACCCGCATTGAGCTGTCGCCTTATCACGGCAAAAAACATATTCACTACCTCGTCTGAGGCGAGGTAAGCCGTGTTCCCGATCCGTCCCGCAACACAACTCTGGCCGCCCGTCTTACTGGGCAGCCAGTTTGTTTTCAACATCGGTTTTTATGCCGTTGTCCCCTTTCTGGCGATCTTTTTACGCGACGATATGCTGCTCTCGGGCGGGCTTATCGGGCTGGTGCTCGGGCTGAGAACCTTCTCCCAGCAGGGGATGTTTATCGTCGGCGGTGCCCTCTCCGACCGCTACGGCGCGCGCGTGATTATTCTCTGCGGCTGCGTGGTGCGGGTGGTGGGCTACCTGCTGTTGGCCTTTGGCTACAGTCTGCCCGTTATCATCGCCGGAGCGTGCCTCACCGGGATCGGCGGCGCGCTATTTTCCCCCTCCATTGAAGCCTTACTGGCAAAAGCCGGAACCCGCAGCGAGGCGCAGGGCAAACGCAGCCGCGCCGAGTGGTTCGCGCTGTTTGCGGTGTGCGGCGAGCTGGGGGCAGTGCTTGGGCCGGTGGCGGGCGCCCTGCTCACTGGCCTGGGCTTTCGCCAGGTGGCGCTGGCAGGGGCCGCGGTCTTCGTGGTGGCGCTGATCGTGCTGTTCTTCTGCCTGCCGGCCGGGTCGGCAAGAAACCAGCCGCTGCAGATAACCCCGTGGTGGACCACCTTTCGCCAGCCGCGGTTCGTGGCGTTCATCATCGCCTGGAGCAGCTGGCTGTTAAGCTATAACCAGCTCTATCTGGCGCTGCCGGTCGAGATCCAGCGTGCCGGAGGCAGCGAAAAAGATCTCGGCCCGCTGTTTATGCTGGCGTCGGGGCTGGTGATCCTTTTTCAGCTGCCGCTGGCGCGTTTTGCCCGCCGGATAGGCGCAGTGCGGATCCTGCCGGTGGGCTTTCTGCTGATTGCCGTATCGTTCCTGAGCGTCGCGCTCTTTGCGCCATCAGAACCAGCGGCCGGCTGGCTGCGTCTGCTGCCTGCGGCCTGCTTCGTCACGCTGCTGACTACCGGGCAGATGCTGCTGGTGCCGGCGGGCAAAGACGTGGTGCCGTGGTTTGCCAGCGAAGCGACCTTAGGCGCGCATTACGGCGCGCTGGCGACCGCAGGCGGCTGCGCGGTGCTGGCGGGGAATTTATTGCTGGGTGATCTGCTCGATCGGGCGCTGACACCCTCTGTCGGGGCGATGTACCCGTGGCTGGTGCTGGCGGTGTTTCCGTTTTGCAGCGCCCTCGCCATGGTCGTTATCTGTCGGCCAATGCGCAGGCCACGCGCCTGAGCGTTATTTTTTCGGACGGTACTTTTCCGGCAGCTCCGGCACCGGGCGGCGATCGTCTATCAGGTGGCGAACCGTTAAAATCGGGTGTCGCCAGAGCATCCGCGGCCCCGCCCAGCGCATCACCTGTTTCATCTCTTCCCGTTTAGCCGGCTGATAACAGTGAACAGGGCACTGTTTGCAGGCCGGTTTTTCCTCGCCAAACACGCATTTATCCAGCCGCTTGTCGGCATAATCATTCAGTGCCGGATAGTGCCCAGCCTCTTTCGATGCCTGCGGGCACTGCTTTTCATAGAGCGCGATCATCTTGCGGATGGTCTCTTTTTCGCGCGCGATACGTTTTCCTGACATAGCCTGATACCCACTGATAAGTTGCATTTATAATACATTTTTTCAGGCCGGATATTCAGCCAGATTTCATATTTTACATTTCATTTTCTGAAGGCGCTTCGCAGTTATGCGTTTGTCTCCGCCTCTTTTTACTGGCATTTTATACAGGTGTTTATTTCACCGGATCCTTCCCTGAGAAAAAGGAGTTTCTATGTCGGATATGTGTATTTCCAGACCCAGCCGTCATCTCACCGTGGGCTATTTCAGAAAACGTCACGAGGATCGCAAGACCAAGATCCCAACGCGCTACAGCGTGCACGCCGCGCTAAGTCTAAAAGGCGACTGGCTGGAAGAGGCGGGTTTTAAAACCCATTCCCGGGTACGGGTGCTGGTAGAACAGGGAAAATTAGTGATCGAACTGGTTGTGGAAGAGGCCTCGTAAAGTCGCGACATTTTGCTGCGCCGGGTGTTTTTTTCATGCGACAATAGCGGCAATACACGACGCTAACGTCGCCTGAACAGCACTATTTTCAAAGAAATGGACATCATCACTCCATGACCACTACTGACAATTTCGACGCGCACACCCCCATGATGCAGCAGTACCTGAAGCTGAAAGCTCAGCATCCGGAAATCCTGCTGTTTTACCGTATGGGTGACTTTTACGAGCTATTTTATGACGATGCGAAACGCGCGTCACAGCTGCTCGACATCTCGCTGACCAAACGCGGCGCCTCGGCCGGGGAACCGATCCCGATGGCCGGGATCCCGCATCACGCGGTTGAGAACTACCTGGCAAAGCTGGTTAATCAGGGAGAGTCGGTTGCCATCTGCGAACAGATTGGCGATCCGGCCACTTCGAAAGGCCCGGTCGAGCGTAAAGTAGTGCGCATCGTGACGCCCGGCACCATCAGCGATGAAGCGTTGCTGCAGGAGCGTCAGGATAATCTGCTCGCCGCCATCTGGCAGGACAGCAAAGGTTTCGGCTATGCCACCCTGGATATCAGCTCCGGACGTTTTCGCCTGAGCGAACCGGCCGATCGGGAAACCATGGCCGCCGAGCTGCAACGTACCAACCCGGCGGAGCTGCTGTATGCCGAAGATTTTGCGGAGATGGCGCTGCTCGAAGGCCGTCGCGGCCTGCGTCGCCGTCCGCTGTGGGAGTTTGAGATCGATACCGCGCGCCAGCAGCTCAACCTGCAGTTTGGCACCCGCGATCTGACCGGTTTTGGGGTTGAAAACGCCCCGCGTGGCCTTTGCGCTGCCGGCTGTTTGCTGCAGTACGTGAAAGACACCCAGCGCACTGCCCTGCCGCATATCCGCTCCATTACCATTGAACGCCAGCAGGACAGCATCATCATGGATGCCGCCACCCGTCGCAATCTGGAGATCACCCAGAACCTGGCCGGCGGCGTGGAAAACACCCTCGCCTCGGTGCTCGACTGCACCGTCACCCCAATGGGTAGCCGGATGCTGAAGCGCTGGCTGCACATGCCGGTTCGCGACACCGCTACGCTCACCGGACGCCAGCAGACCATCGGCGCTCTGCAGGATCGGTACAGCGAACTGCAGCCGGTGTTACGCCAGGTGGGCGATCTGGAGCGTATTCTGGCACGTCTGGCGCTGCGCACCGCACGCCCGCGCGATTTGGCCCGGATGCGTCACGCGTTCCAGCAACTGCCAGAACTGCGCAGCCAGCTGGCAGAGATCGACAGCGCGCCGGTGCAGAAGCTGCGCGAGGCGATGGGCGAATTCAGCGAACTGCGTGAACTACTGGAAAATGCCATTATCGAAGCCCCGCCGGTGCTGGTGCGTGACGGCGGCGTTATCGCCCCGGGCTATAACGAAGAGCTGGACGAGTGGCGCGCGCTGGCCGATGGCGCAACGGACTATCTCGATAAGCTGGAGATCCGCGAACGCGAGCGTCTCGGGCTGGATACCCTGAAGGTTGGCTATAACGCCGTACACGGCTACTTTATTCAGATCAGCCGCGGGCAGAGCCACCTGGCACCCATTCACTACGTGCGCCGTCAGACGCTGAAAAACGCCGAGCGTTACATTATCCCTGAGCTGAAAGAGTACGAAGACAAGGTCCTCACCTCAAAAGGCAAAGCGCTGGCGCTGGAAAAACAGCTGTATGACGCCCTGTTCGATATGCTGATGCCGCATCTGGCGGATCTGCAACAGAGCGCCACCGCGCTGGCCGAGCTGGATGTGCTGGTCAACCTGGCGGAACGCGCCGAGACGCTGAACTACTGCTGCCCGACCTTTAGCGATAAGCCCGGCGTGCGCATTACCGAAGGCCGTCATCCGGTGGTGGAGCAGGTGCTGAACGAACCGTTCATCGCTAACCCGCTGAACCTGTCGCCGCAGCGGCGGATGCTGATCATTACCGGGCCGAATATGGGCGGTAAAAGTACCTATATGCGACAGACGGCGCTGATTGCCCTGCTGGCCTATATCGGCAGCTACGTTCCGGCGCAAAAGGTGGAGATCGGTCCCATCGATCGTATCTTTACCCGCGTGGGCGCGGCGGACGATCTGGCGAGCGGTCGTTCGACCTTTATGGTGGAGATGACCGAAACCGCCAACATACTGCACAACGCCACAGAATACAGCCTGGTGCTGATGGATGAGATTGGCCGCGGAACCTCCACCTATGACGGGCTCTCGCTGGCGTGGGCATGCGCCGAAAGCCTGGCTAATAAAATCAAAGCCCTGACCCTGTTTGCCACCCACTACTTTGAGCTGACCCAGCTGCCAGAGAAGATGGAGGGCGTGGCGAACGTGCATCTGGATGCGCTGGAGCACGGGGATACTATTGCCTTTATGCACAGCGTGCAGGATGGCGCGGCGAGCAAAAGCTACGGTCTGGCCGTGGCGGCGCTGGCGGGGGTGCCGAAAGAGGTAATCAAGCGTGCGCGTCAAAAACTGCGCGAGCTGGAAAGCCTCGCGCCTAACGCGGCGGCCACTCAGGTGGACGGGACGCAGATGTCGTTGCTGATGCCAGCCGAAGAGACTTCCCCGGCGCTGGAGGCCCTGGAAAACCTCGATCCGGATTCCCTGTCGCCACGTCAGGCGCTGGAGTGGATTTATCGGTTGAAAAATCTGGTGTAGAGCTCTGCGGTCTGTCTTGCCCGGTGGCGCTATCGCTTACCGGGCCTACGGAGGTTTCGTGCGGGCCTTACGCCCGGCTTTTTTTATCCGCGCTTATCTTCCGCCAGCAGCGGCGGAATGGTGGGCACCTGCGGGGCATCGTCGATATCTTTCTGCGTCATGCGAAACGCGTCAGGATAGTGCTCGCGGCTGGTGCGGCGTAGCGGCTCGGTATCTCGCCATGTGTACAGGCAATGCTGACACTGGTACACCGTCCAGACATCTTTAACCGGCGACGTCGCCATCACTTCAATATGTTCATCGGCACAACGTGGACAAATCATTTTTCCCTCCTTATTTACGTGCGGCCAGCATCGCGGTCAGTTTTTCAGCCCAGGCTTTGGTTTCAGGCAGATCCTGCACCGGCTGGCTGTAATGTCCACGGAGATCCGGGGCAACCGGCGTGGTGGCGTCGATAATCAGTTTGTCGGTGATCCCCGCCGGGCTTGACCCCGGATCAAGCTCCAGCACCGACATGTTCGGCAACTGCACCAGATCCCCTGCGGCGTTCACTTTCGATGACAGCGCCCACATCACCTGCGGCAGGTTGAACGGATCAACATCCTCATCCACCATGATCACCATCTTCACGTAGCCCAGCCCGTGCGGCGTGGTCATCGCCCGCAGGCCAACGGCACGGGCAAAGCCGCCGTAGCGTTTTTTGGTGGAGATAATCGCCAGCAGACCGTGGGTGTACATCGCATTTACCGCCTGTACTTCCGGGAACTCGGCTTTCAGCTGCTGATAGAGCGGCACGCAGGTTGCCGGCCCCATCAGGTAGTCGATTTCGGTCCACGGCATGCCAAGATAGAGCGACTCAAAAATCGGTTTGGTGCGGTATGAGACTTTGTCGATGCGCACTACGGTCATGTTGCGGCCACCGGAGTAGTGTCCGGTAAACTCCCCGAACGGCCCTTCGATTTCGCGTTTACGGCCCTCAATCACCCCTTCGAGGATCACTTCCGAGCCCCAGGGCACATCAAAACCGGTCAGCGGCGCGGTGGCGATCGGGTACGGACTTTCACGCAGCGCGCCCGCCATCTCATATTCCGACTGATCGTACTTCAGCGGCGTGGCCCCCATCAGGGTGATGATCGGATCGTTGCCAAGGGTAATAGCAATCGGCAAATCCTGTCCGCGCTCTTCCGCTTTATGCAGATGCAGGGCGATATCGTGCATCGGCACCGGCTGCAGGCCGAGTTTGCGTTTGCCCTTCACCTCCATCCGGTAGATGCCGACGTTCTGCTTGCCAAAATGATCCGGATCGAGCGGATCGCGGGAGACCACGCAGGCTTTATCCAGATAGAACCCGCCGTCACCGTCGTTCAGGCGAAATAGCGGCAGAATATCGAACAGGTTTATTGCTTCGCCGTCAACGGTATTCTCTGCCCATGCCGGGTTGTCGCGGCGCTCCGGCGCGACCGGGAATTTATCCCAGCGGCGAATAAACTCGTCGATCTGCTTTTTAACTGGCGTATTCGGCGGCAGGCCCATTGAGATGGCGTGGTTCTGCCAGGAGCCGATGGTATTCATCGCCACGCGAGCGTCGGTAAAGCCGCGAATGTTGTCAAACCATAGCGCAGGCGCACCGTCACCAATGCGCCCGGTGGCGTTGGCTGCCGCCGCCAGATCCGGCTCCGCATCGACCTGCTCCGTGATTTTCAGCAATTGCCCTTGCTCATCAAGCGCCTGCAAAAAGCTCCTCAAATCATCAAATGCCATGTTCATTCTCCTGTAAAAAATTTCTGGCCGCCTGTAAGCCTTTCCAGCGACGGGCTTTGTTATGCTCCAGACCAAACTGGTCGAGCACCCGGGTCACAATGTGTTGGGTGATGTCATCGGCGGTTTGCGGGTGGTTGTAATAAGCGGGCATCGGCGGCACCATCGCCACCCCCATGCGGGAAAGAGCCAGCATGTTCTCCAGATGAATAGTGCTGAGCGGCGTTTCCCGCGGAACCAGCACCAGCTTGTGGCCCTCTTTCAGCACCACGTCGGCGGCACGCCCCACCAGCCCTTCTGCATAGCCTGCACGGATACCCGCCAGCGTTTTCATGCTGCAGGGGATGACGATCATGCCGTCGGTACGAAAGGATCCGGATGAGATGATTGCGGCCTGATCGGCCGGGCTATGGACCACATCGGCCAGCGCGGCTACATCCTGAGCGGTGTAGGGCGTTTCCAGCTCAATCGTCGTTTTGGCCCACTTCGACATCACCAGATGGGTTTCCACTTCCGGCATTTCGCGCAGCGCCTGTAGCAGTGCCACCCCGAGCGGCGCGCCGGTCGCTCCTGTCATCCCAACAATCAATCGCATTCAGTACCTCATCTAATTTGTTCGTATACGAACGTGTTGTTTACCCTACGCCTGGATACGCCACCTCGCAATATCGTTCGTATACGATCACACGTAATGCTAAAAAGGGTCGCGTTAAATTCCCGGCTGATAACGGCTATCATAGAGAGGTGATTTTTACGCCGGAGAGTTCATGGAACTGAGACAAGAAGCGTTCCACCTGTTACGTCAGCTTTTTCAGCAGCATACCGCGCACTGGCAGCAGGCCTTGCCCGAGCTGACCAAGCCGCAATATGCGGTGCTGCGTTCCATCGCCGAACATCCCGGTATCGAACAGGTGGCGCTGACCGAAGCCGCTGTCAGTACCAAAGCCACCCTTGCGGAAATGCTGAGCCGCATGGAATCACGCGGGCTGGTGACGCGCGAAGCCGATCCGGCCGATAAGCGCCGACGGTTTGTCTACTTAACGCCGGAAGGTGAAGCGCTGCTCGGGAGCTGCAAGCCGGTAGGGAATAACGTCGATGAGGCTTTTCTGGGGCGTTTAACCGCCGAGGAGCGTCGCCAGTTTACGGATTTGGTCCGCAAAATGATGGTAAAGGAGAGAGAATGACCCGCTATGAAACAGAAATTATTGATGCTCACATCGCGTTAGAAAACTGGTTAGGCCAAGGTGAAGGCGATTTTGCCGCCCTGCTCGCCCGTTTTCGCGAGGACTTTCTGATGATTGCTCCCAGCGGCGCACATCTGGATCACTCCGCGCTGGCGCGTTTTTTGGAGACTCAGCGCGGCAGCCGTCCAGGACTGAAGATCGTGATAGACGAATTAACGACGTTGCAGACCTGGGATAACGGCGCGGTGCTTCACTACCGTGAAACGCAAACCCGCCCCGATCAGCCGGTGAACGTGCGCTGGTCCAGTGCCCTACTAAATCAGGAAGGTGACAGGATAACCTGGCGTCTGCTGCACGAAACCACGCAGCCTTAACGCATAAGAAAAAGGCCCGTCTCTCGACGGGCCTTTTTTGACGAAAAGTTGCTTATTCGCGGAACAGCGCTTCGATATTCAGCCCTTGCCCCTGCAGGATTTCACGCAGGCGGCGCAGACCTTCTACCTGAATCTGACGAACACGTTCACGGGTCAGGCCAATTTCACGACCGACGTCTTCCAGTGTTGCAGCCTCATACCCCAGCAGACCGAAACGACGTGCCAGCACTTCACGCTGTTTGGCGTTCAGTTCGAACAGCCATTTGACGATGCTCTGTTTCATATCATCGTCCTGCGTGGTGTCTTCCGGGCCGTTATCTTTTTCATCGGCCAGGATGTCCAGCAGCGCTTTCTCAGAATCGCCACCCAGCGGGGTGTCGACGGAGGTAATACGCTCGTTGAGACGCAGCATACGGCTTACGTCATCAACCGGTTTATCAAGCTGCTCGGCAATCTCTTCCGCGCTTGGCTCGTGGTCCAGCTTATGGGACAACTCGCGTGCGGTACGCAGATAGACGTTCAGCTCTTTCACGATGTGAATAGGCAGTCGGATCGTACGGGTTTGGTTCATGATTGCCCGTTCGATAGTCTGTCGGATCCACCACGTCGCGTATGTTGAGAAACGGAACCCACGTTCAGGGTCAAATTTCTCTACCGCGCGGATAAGCCCCAGGTTGCCCTCTTCAATCAGATCCAGCAGAGCCAGACCACGATTGCTGTAACGACGGGCAATCTTGACCACCAGACGCAGGTTACTTTCAATCATACGGCGGCGTGATGCCACATCACCACGCAATGCCCGACGCGCGAAGTAAACTTCCTCTTCTGCTGTTAACAGTGGAGAGTATCCAATCTCTCCAAGGTAAAGCTGAGTCGCGTCCAGCACACGTTGAGTGGCGCCCTGCGATAACAGCTCTTCTTCAGCTAAATCGTTATCACTGGGTTCCTCTTCTACTAAGGCTTTTTCGTCAAAAACCTCAGCTCCGTTCTCATCAAATTCCGCGTCTTCATTTAAATCATGAACTTTCAGCGTATTCTGACTCATAAAGGTGGCTCCTACCCGTGATCCCTGAACGAGACACCCGAAGTGGTATGTCCCGCCAAATTATCGCTGCGGTAAATATTGCAGCGGGTTTACGGATTTCCCCTTGTAACGAATTTCAAAATGCAAGCGTGTAGAACTGGTTCCGGTGCTACCCATAGTAGCTATTTTTTGCCCCGCCTTAACTTCTTGTTGTTCCCGGACCAGCATCGTATCGTTATGGGCGTAGGCACTCAGGTAATCATCGTTGTGTTTTATGATAATAAGATTACCGTAACCGCGCAGAGCGTTACCGGCATATACTACGCGTCCATCTCCGGTCGCGATAATAGCCTGTCCCTTACTTCCTGCGATATCGACCCCTTTATTTCCCCCCTCGGAGGAAGAAAAGTTCTCGATAACCTTGCCTTCAGTCGGCCAGCGCCACGAAGAGATTGGCGAGCTGGACGTCTGACTACTGGCAACGGGCACGGTAGAGCTAACGACAGGTGCCGTAACGGGCGCTGTGACCACAGCCGCAGACCCTTTATTATTCGGCAACATCTTGTTAGCACTCTGTTCACCTGAGTCCTCAGAATACGTAATTGTCGGTTGCGACGCAACCACTGTGCTTGATTTTTGCGCAGGCGTCACACTGTTATTTTGCGCCGTCACGTCAGCAACCGACACGGTATTGCCTGGCGTAAGCGGTTTGCCCGTTGCGTTACCTACCTGCAGCGTTTGGCCAACTTCCAGTCCATACGGGGCCTGAACGTTATTTCGTTGTGCAAGGTCACGGAAATCGTTCCCGGTGATCCAGGCGATATAGAACAATGTATCGCCACGTTTTACGGTGTAGGTGCTGCCGCCGGTATAGCTCCCTTTCGGAATGTTCCCATACTTACGGTTATACACAATGCGGCCATTTTCCGTCTGGACAGGCTGATCCACTGGCTGAATCTGCGTTGGCTGGGTTACCGGTGCCTGAACAGGCTGAATCTGAGGTGTTTGTTGTGCTGTGGTGCCCATCTTTGGCGGAGGAGTGATCAGCATGCCGCCGGATGAATTGCCGGTGCTGGTACCGCTGTTGCCGCCAACTGAACTCACCGGCGCAGGGGCATTATTCGAGGATGTACAACCTGCCAGCCACAGTGAAACCAGTGACAGTGCCGCAACACGGCTGATGGTGAATTTTGGGCTTCCCGCGCTCATTTATCCCCCAGGAATATTATTAGTTACCAGTGACTTAAAATTAACCGTAATGTCACGCGCTTTTGCGCCACACCATACGCTGAATTGGCCTGAATAACCCTGGAAAAATCCGAGTCTCAGGCCAGCTCCCCTTTTACCAGAGGCACAAAACGTACGGCTTCTACGGTATCGATGATGAACTCGTCGCCCCGTCGACGAACACGCTTTAACAGCTGATGTTCATCGCCCACCGGTAAAACGAGGATCCCGCCGTCGTCCAGTTGCGCCATAAGCGCAGCCGGGATTTCCGGCGGTGCGGCCGTCACGATAATGGCATCAAACGGGCCGCGAGCCTTCCAGCCCTGCCAGCCATCGCCGTGACGGGTAGAAACATTATGTAGGTCAAGCTGCTTAAGGCGCCGACGCGCCTGCCACTGCAAGCCTTTAATACGTTCAACCGAGCAGACATGATGCACCAGGTGCGCCAGAATGGCGGTCTGGTATCCTGACCCGGTGCCGATCTCCAGCACCCGCGAGTCCGGGGTCAGCTCCAGCAGCTCGGTCATTCGCGCCACCATATAAGGCTGGGAAATGGTCTGCCCCTGGCCTATTGGCAAGGCGACGTTTTCCCATGCACTGTGCTCAAACGCCTCATCGACGAACTTTTCACGCGGCACCAGCGAAATGGCATTAAGCACATGCTCATCAGCGATACCCTGAGTGCGTAATTGATTCAGGAGTGTTTGTACACGTTTACTTACCATTGGGAGCTCACTCCGGCGCGATCCAGCCAGCCTGACACCACATCTTGCGCGTTATGCGCGGTCAAATCTACATGCAGCGGCGTGACGGAAACGTACCCTTCGTCCACCGCGGCGAAGTCGGTATCCGGGCCGGCATCATGTTTTTCACCCGGCGGGCCAATCCAGTACAGGGTATTGCCGCGCGGATCTTCCTGCGGGATCACTTTATCCGCCGGATGACGGCTACCGCAGCGCGTCACGCGAATGCCTTTAATTTGATCCAGCGGCAGGTCCGGGACGTTGATATTGAGTATCCGCCCGGTGCGCAGCGGCTCGCGGCTCAGCGCGCGCAGAATGGCGCAGGTCACCGCGGCAGCGGTATCGTAATGCTGATGCCCGTTGAGCGAGACGGCCAGCGCAGGGAAACCGAGATGGCGCCCTTCCATGGCGGCCGCCACGGTGCCGGAGTAGATCACATCATCGCCCAGATTGGGCCCGGCATTAATGCCGGAGACCACCACGTCCGGACGCGGACGCATCAGGGCGTTAACGCCGAGAAAAACACAGTCCGTCGGGGTGCCCATCTGAACGGCGATATCGCCATTGTCGAAGGTAAAGGTGCGAAGGGACGACTCGAGGGTTAACGAGTTAGAGGCACCGCTGCGGTTACGATCGGGAGCCACAACCTGCACCTCAGCGAACTCACGTAGCGCCTTAGCCAGCGTCTGAATGCCCGGCGCGTGGATCCCGTCATCGTTACTCAGCAATATTCGCATAGTCACCCGAAGTGTTGATAAGTTCCCTGACAACACTGGTGGCAAAGCTACCTGCCGGTAGCCAAAAACGTAACTCAACGGTTACGTCATCCCACCAGTTCCAGCTCAGCTGTTGCGGATAGAGCAGCATCGCCCGGCGTGCCGCTTCGACTTTTTCCCGCACCAGCAGAGAGCATAATTCTGTTTCACCGGCGACGGTTGCCTGCTCCGCCTGCAGCGCCTCGCCCTGCGGCCCCCATTCGCCGGTACCCGGCAGGGCCGCGGTGATCAGCAGCGTTTTCGCATTGACGCGCGCCTGCAAATCACCCATTTCTTCGTCGGTGGCGACGAACCAGCTGCCGCGCCCCGCTAATTGTAGCGCATCGCCAACAACAACTTGATTCGCGTCCGTTTTTTTCAGACGTTCGCTCACGATTTGATTAAACAACGCACTGCGGGCTGCCGACAACCAAAAACTGCGTTTATTGCGGTCACGTACCGGGGCATTGCTTTGCGCCCAGCGCAGCGCACCCTGTAAGTTACTGCCGCCAATACCAAAACGCTGGGCACCGAAGTAGTTCGGCACGCCCTGCCCGGTGATGGCAGTAAGACGTTTTTCGACCTCGTCGCGGTTGCTTACCTCACGCAGCACCAGCGTAAAGGCGTTGCCCTTTAACGCGCCGAGGCGCAGTTTGCGCTTGTGACGGGCGTATTCGAGCACCTTACAGCCTTCAAGCTGGAACTGGCTTAAATCAGGCATTGCATTACCGGGCACCCGGGCGCAGAGCCACTGTTCGGTGACAGCGTGTTTGTCCTTCTGCCCGGCGAAACTCACTTCGCGGGCGTGAATTTTCAGAAACTTAGCCAGCGCCTCGGCCACAAAACGGGTGTTGCAGCCATTTTTCAGGATCCGCACCAGAATGTGTTCGCCCTCGCCGTCCGGCTCAAAGCCCAGATCTTCGATCACCACGAAATCTTCCGGATTGGCCTTCAGCAGGCCCGTGCCCTGCGGTCTACCGTGCAGGTACGTCAGGTTATCGAAATCCGTCATTTGGCCGCCTTCACCAGCAGCGCCACGGCTTCACAGGCGATACCTTCACCGCGACCGGTAAAGCCGAGTTTTTCGGTGGTGGTGGCTTTGACGTTGACGTCATCCATGTGGCAGCCAAGATCTTCGGCAATAAACACCCGCATCTGCGGGATATGCGGCAGCATTTTTGGTGCCTGAGCAATAATGGTCACGTCCACGTTACCGAGGGTAAAACCTTTGGCCTGAATACGACGCCAGGCTTCGCGCAGCAGTTCGCGGCTGTCGGCCCCTTTGAAGGCCGGATCGGTGTCCGGGAACAGCTTGCCGATATCGCCCAGCGCCGCCGCACCCAGCAGCGCGTCGGTTAACGCGTGCAGGGCAACATCGCCATCAGAATGCGCGAGCAGTCCTTTTTCATAAGGGATGCGTACACCGCCAATGATAATTGGGCCCTCGCCGCCAAAGGCGTGTACATCAAAACCATGTCCAATTCGCATTATGCCTTCTCCTGATGGGTCGAACGGGTAAGATAAAATTCTGCCAGCTGTAAATCTTCGGGGCGCGTCACTTTTATATTATCTGCGCGCCCTTCAATCAGTTCCGGGTGGAAACCGCAGTACTCCAGCGCTGAGGCTTCGTCGGTGATGGTTGCGCCTTCATCCAGCGCACGGGTTAAGCAGGCCTGCAGCAGCTCGCGGGGGAAAAATTGCGGCGTCAGCGCATGCCAGAGGTCAACGCGATCTACCGTATGGGCAATGGCCGGAATTCCCGGCTCGCCGCGCTTCATGGTATCGCGTACCGGCGTTGCCAGTATGCCGCCGACGCGGCTGGTTTCGCTGATGGCCAGCAGACGCGCCAGGTCGTCCTGATGCAGGCACGGACGCGCCGCGTCATGCACCAGCACCCACTGCGCTTCACCGGCGGCCTGGAGACCTGCCAGTACCGAGTCGGCACGCTCCGTGCCGCCGTCTACAACGGTGACCTGCGGATGGCGGGCAAGCGGCAGCGCGGCAAAGCGGGCGTCGCCCGGGCTGATGGCGATAACGACCCGCGTCACGCGTGGGTTCGCCAGCAGCGCCGCTACGGCGTGCTCAAGGATCGTTTTATCACCAATTGAAAGGTACTGCTTAGGACATTCTGTCTGCATGCGCCGGCCAAACCCGGCGGCTGGCACAACGGCGCATACGTTTGAAAAAGTGACTGCCATGGCTAATAATCCTGGGCCTGATTATCGGGTGTTTTGTACTGAGCCCTGGTTGCGTTTAGACGCATCCGGCACCAGACGATAGAAGGTTTCGCCCGGCTTAGTCATGCTGAGTTCGTTGCGCGCGCGCTCTTCAATGGCTTCTTGTCCGCCATTGAGATCGTCAATTTCCGCAAACAGCTGATCGTTTCGCGCTTTAAGTTTGCCGTTTGTTGCCTGCTGCGCCGTCACGTCATCGCTGACGCGACTGTAATCGTGAAGGCCGTTCTTACCGAACCACAGTGAATACTGAAGCCAGACCAGCAATGCCAGCAACAGCAGCGTAAGTTTACCCATCCTGCCCCCTGAAAAACGGCATCATCATCCCATAACTTTCCCCACGACTCTACATCGGGGCTACAGAGATGCCGCACCATTGCGGGCAAATGTACCACATTTTTTTTGCAGATTCGCGCAGCCTTCAACGTGACACAGTTAGTGACGGTTTGAATTATGGCTGAACTTATCCCATGAGCCATAAAAATAACAGTCCGACCATTGCCACCACCGTCATTACGGTGGTGAATGAACTGTAGAGCAGCTTGCCGTTGAGCAGAGAGTGCAGCGCAATCCCCACCACGACGGCAACGGGCATCAGCGCCAGGAAGAAAGGCCAGGTATAGAGGAAAAAGAACAGGGTATTACTGCCGTAAAACAGGAAAGGGATACCCAGTGCCATCAGCCATGACGCGAAGCCGACAATCGCCCCAGGGAAAGACCAGGTCGTGTCGTCATTTGTCGATACCCTGTCTGCCCCGGTGATAATGTAGTTCTCACTGTTTCGCATAGCTGATCCTGTGACCATGACATATCGATGGGGTTAATCACCCCATCAATACCATCTCAGGATCTGATAATATCGCCCTGTCTGAGCAGGTCTAATAATTGGCTCACTAAATTTGTTACCAATTGTTGACCTTCCAGATGGATGTCGGGCGCATCGGGGGTTTCATAAACTGCGTCAATACCGGTGAAATTTTTCAGTTCACCCGCGCGGGCTTTTTTATACAGCCCCTTCGGATCGCGCTGCTCGCAGATCTCCAGCGGGGTATCGACGAAGACTTCAATAAAGCGGTTCTGGCCGACGCGCTCGCGCACGAACTGCCGCTCGGCGCGGTGCGGCGAAATAAAGGCCGTTAACACCACCAGCCCGGCATCGGCCATCAGGCTGGCCACTTCACCCACCCGACGGATGTTCTCTTTGCGATCCGCATCGCTAAAGCCGAGATCGCTGCACAGCCCGTGGCGCACGTTGTCGCCATCCAGCAGATAGGTGCTGACACCCGCTTTATGCAGCGCCTCCTCCAGCGCGCCCGCGACGGTGGACTTACCGGAGCCCGAGAGCCCGGTAAACCACAGAACAACCCCACGGTGACCGTGGAGTTGTTCGCGATCGGCTACAGTGACCGGATGAGGATGCCAGACGACGTTCTCATCATGCTGGGCCATTACTTGCCTCCCAGCAGATCGCGTGCGCCCCAGTGCGGGAAGTGTTTGCGTACCAGCGCGTTCAGCTCCAGCTCAAAGGCGCTGAACTCTGACGGCACCGCGTTCGCCTGCGATTTGGGCTCACGCACCATCCCGGCGCCCACGGTGACGTTGGTCAGGCGATCGATAATGATTAAGCCCCCGGTTACCGGGTTCTGCTGATACTGATCCAGCACCAGCGGTTCGTCGAAGGTGAAATCGACCAGGCCGATGCCGTTCAGCGGCAGTTCAGTGACGCTGTGCTGCGCCAGATTGTTGATATCCACCTGATACTGAATGCCGTCCACGCGGGCGCGAGTTTTCTTGCCAGCGATTTTGATGTCATAGCTCTGGCCCGGGCTCAGCGGCTGCTCGGCCATCCACACCACATCAATAGAGGCGCTTTGCACCGCAGGCAGCGTTTCTGCGGCATCCACCAGCAGGTCGCCACGGCTGATATCGATTTCGTCTTTCAGCACCAGAGTAACGGCTTCGCCTGCCCCGGCTTCCTGCAGATCGCCATCAAAGGTGACGATACGGGTAATCGCAGATTCTACGCCTGAGGGCAGCACCTTCACGCGCTGCCCCACCTGCACGCTGCCGGAGGCAATGGTGCCGGAGAAGCCGCGGAAATCGAGGTTCGGGCGGTTAACGTACTGCACCGGGAAGCGCATCGGCTGCGTTTCCACACTGCGATGGATCTCGACGGTCTCTAACACCTCCAGCAGCGTCGGGCCGCTGTACCACGGCATGCTGGCGCTCTGGGAAGCCACGTTATCCCCTTCCAGCGCCGAGAGCGGCACGAAGCGGATATCGAGGTTGCCCGGCAGCTGTTCGGCAAAGGTCAGGTAGCTTTCGCGGATCTCCTTAAACTTCTCTTCGCTGAAGTTGACCAGATCCATCTTGTTGACCGCCACCACCAGGTGCTTGATCCCCAGCAGCGTGGAGATAAAGCTGTGACGGCGGGTCTGATCCAGCACCCCTTTACGGGCGTCGATCAGCAGGATCGCCAGGTCGCAGGTAGACGCGCCTGTTGCCATATTGCGGGTGTACTGCTCGTGCCCCGGGGTGTCGGCAATAATAAATTTGCGCTTCTCGGTGGAGAAGTAGCGATAGGCCACGTCGATGGTGATGCCCTGCTCGCGCTCCGCCTGCAGGCCATCCACCAGCAGGGCCAGATCGAGCTTCTCACCCTGGGTGCCGTGACGTTTGCTGTCGTTATGCAGGGAGGAGAGCTGATCTTCATAGATCTGACGGGTATCGTGCAGCAGACGGCCAATCAGCGTACTTTTGCCGTCATCAACGCTGCCGCAGGTCAGAAAACGCAGCAGGCTTTTGTGCTGTTGTGCGTGCAGGTAGGCTTCAACGCCGCCTTCATCCGCAATCTGTTGAGCAATAGTGGTATTCATGGCGGCTCCTTAGAAATAACCCTGACGTTTCTTCAGCTCCATCGAGCCTGCCTGGTCGCGGTCAATCACGCGCCCTTGTCGCTCGCTGGTGGTCGACACCAGCATCTCTTCAATGATCTCCGGCAACGTCTGCGCGTTGGACTCCACCGCGCCGGTCAGCGGCCAGCAGCCGAGGGTACGGAAGCGCACCATCTGCTTTTTGATCACTTCGCCAGGCTGGAGATCGATACGATCGTCATCCACCATCATCAGCATGCCGTCGCGCTCCAGCACCGGACGTTCAGCCGCCAGATACAGAGGAACGATCTCAATATTTTCCAGATAGATGTACTGCCAGATATCCAGCTCGGTCCAGTTGGAGAGCGGGAAGACGCGAATACTTTCGCCTTTATTGATCTGGCCGTTGTAGTTGTGCCACAGCTCCGGGCGCTGGTTCTTCGGATCCCAGCGATGGAAGCGATCGCGGAAGGAGTAGATACGCTCCTTGGCGCGGGATTTCTCTTCATCGCGACGGGCGCCACCAAAGGCCGCATCAAAGCCGTATTTGTTCAGCGCCTGCTTCAGCCCTTCAGTCTTCATGATGTCGGTGTGTTTGCCGCTGCCGTGCACGAACGGGTTGATACCCATCGCCACCCCTTCCGGGTTTTTATGCACCAGCAGTTCGCAGCCATACGCTTTGGCGGTACGGTCACGGAACTCATACATCTCGCGGAATTTCCAGCCGGTATCCACGTGCAGCAGCGGGAACGGCAGCGTGCCCGGATAAAACGCTTTACGCGCCAGATGCAGCATCACGCTGGAGTCTTTCCCGATGGAGTACATCATTACCGGGTTAGCGAACTCGGCGGCCACTTCGCGGATGATATGAATACTCTCCGCTTCAAGCTGCCGCAGGTGAGTCAGTCGTTTTTGATCCATAACCGTTCCTTATAAGGCCTGGTGCAACAGGCGTTATTGTTGCAGCCAGTTTTGTCACGGCCTGCGCACAGCAACCGGAGCGTACTCAAGTACGTGAGGATTGCGAGCACAGCCCGGGGCAAAAATGGCAAATAAAATAGCCTGTTGCTCCAGGGCTAAGCCAAATTTACGACAGAAGAGCCAAACCCTTCTGTGTCGGTAGTGTGTTGAAACCAGGCGAGCGTGCTGTGCAGCTGCACCACTTCACCCACCACAATCAGGGCGGGCATTGGGGCGTCTTTCGCCAGGCTTGCAAGGTGTTGTAGTGTGCCGGTCACCACGCGCTGATCGACGCGCGTGCCGCGGGATATCACCGCCACGGGCGTGTTTGCATCACGCCCGTGGTGAATAAGTTGTTCACTGATTTCCGCCGCCTTCATGGTGCCCATATAGATCGCCAGCGTCTGACGACTCTGGGCCAGATGGGTCCAGTCGAACGGGGTGCTGTCGGCCTTGTAGTGACCGGTGACAAAGGTGACGCTCTGGGCGTAATCCCGGTGCGTCAGCGGAATACCGGCATAGGCCGTTACCGCGGAGGCCGCGGTGATACCCGGCACCACCTGGAAGGGTACGCCCGCTTCGGCGGCTGCCTGTAGCTCTTCGCCGCCGCGGCCAAAGATAAAGGGATCGCCGCCTTTGAGACGCACCACGGTCTTGCCCGCTTTCGCTGCGGCAATCAGCATCTGATTAGTGTCGTGCTGCGGTACGGCGTGTCCGCCCGCGCGTTTGCCGACGCAGATCTGCTCGGCGTCGCGACGAATAAGCTCGCGTATACCCTCGGTCACCAGATGGTCGTAGAACACCACGTCCGCATCCTGGAGTACCTGCAGGCCACGAAGCGTCAGTAGCCCGGCATCGCCCGGCCCCGCTCCGACGAGGATGATCTCCCCGCTGGTGCTGCCCGGGTTATCCAGTTCGTCCTCAAGAAGCTGCTGCGCCGCCGTCTCATTACCGGCCTGCATCAGGCTGGCAAAGCGGCCGCGGAACACCCGCTCCCAGAAGCGACGGCGTTCCGCCACGCTGGTCAGGCGGGTTTTCAGGTGGTTGCGCCAGAAGCTGGCTTTCTCTGCCATCCGGCCAAGGCTGGTTGGCAGCAACGCTTCAATTTTTTCCCGCAGGACGCGCGCCAGCACCGGTGCGGTGCCGCCGGAGGAGATCGCCACCAACAGCGGCGAGCGGTCGACAATCGACGGGAAGATAAACGAGCACAGCGGCTGATCGTCCACCACGTTCACCAGACGGTGACGGGCGTGGGCGGCATCAGAGATGCGCTGGTTGAGCGCACGGTTTTCGGTTGCGGCAATGACCAATACCACATTGTCGATTTGCGCTTCATCAAAATCCGCTTCGGCAATCACCTGCACGCGCGCGCCTGCCCGATGTAAAAAGGCAATTTTGCGCTCGGCAATTTCACCGCTGCCGATCACCAGTACCGGACGGTCTTTTATGTCAGCAAATAAAGGAAGGTAATCCACAATGCTACAACTCGCTAACAACCAGGAATAGTGGGACTATAGGGGGCTGCTCATAGCGAATGAAATTACGAATTGGAATGAGTAGTTACTCAATGGAATAACGCTCTGGAAAAGCAAATATCAAAAAGTGCTTAACATGCGTAATTACGGGCATTTAAGAGCAATTCAAATTGTGTAAGCGCGGTCACAGTTTCATACTAAGCGCGGTAAAATTTTGCTCTATTTTTTAAGGACTCACTATGTTTTCCGCAATGCGCCACCGTATCGCTGCCCTGGCGATCGGCGTTTGCTTGATCGGAACGGTTCAGGCTAAAACCCCTCTTCCGGGTGAGATCGCCGCGACGCAGGCGCGTCATATAGCGACCTTTTTCCCGGGCCGTATGACCGGCACCCCCGCCGAGATGCTCTCCGCTGACTATGTGCGCCAGCAGTTCGCCGAAATGGGTTACCAGAGCGATATCCGCACCTTCCAGAGCCGCTATATCTACACTTCGCGTAACCAGAGCAAAAACTGGCACAACGTGACCGGCAGCACCGTGATTGCTGCCCATGAAGGTAAAGCCGCGCAGCAAATTATTATCCTGGCGCATCTGGATACCTACGCTCCGATGAGCGACAGCGATGCCGATAACAACCTCGGCGGCCTCACGTTACAGGGCATTGATGATAATGCCGCTGGCGTCGGGGTGATGCTGGAGCTGGCGGAGCAGCTGAAAAATATCCCAACGCAGTACAGCATCCGATTTATCGCCACCAGCGGTGAAGAAGAGGGACGCCTGGGCGCCGAGAACGTGCTTAACCGCATGAGCGCGGCCGAGAAGAAAAACACGCTGCTGGTGATCAACCTCGATAACCTTATCGTGGGCGATAAGCTCTATTTTAACAGCGGCAAAACCACCCCTGCCCCGGTGCGCAAATTAACCCGCGACCGCGCGCTGGCGATTGCCCGCACCCAGGGTATCTTCGCCGCCACCAATCCGGGCGGCAACGCCAACTACCCGAAAGGGACCGGCTGCTGCAATGACGGTGAGGTTTTCGACAAAGCCGGGATCCCGGTGCTGTATGTCGAGGCGACCAACTGGTCATTAGGTAAGAAAGACGGTTATCAGCAGCGGGCGAAATCGAAAGCCTTCCCGCAGGGAACCAGCTGGCATAACGTCAGGCTGGATAATCTGCAGTACATTGACGAGGCGCTGCCAAAACGGATCGAGCACCGCAGCCGGGACGTGGTGCGCGTAATGCTGCCGCTGGTGAAAGAGCTGGCGAAGGCAGGAAAGGCATAAGGTCATGCCCGGTGGCGGCTACGCCTTACCGGGCCTACAAAACGGCACGAACCGTAGGCCCGGTAAGCACAGCGCCCCCGGGCACAAAACTTACCCTTCGTGCAATCCGCACTCGCGCTTAAGGCCAAAGAAACGGGTCTCTTCTTCTGCCATACCCGGCTCCCATTTGCGGGTGGTGTGGGTATCCCCCACCGACAGATAGCCCTGATCCCACAGCGGGTGGTATTTCAGGCTATGCTGCTGCAGGTACTGGTAAACGGTCCGGTTATCCCAGTCGATGATCGGCAGCACCTTGAACACCCCGCGCTGGATCGCCAGCACCGGTAGTGATGCCCGGCTACCGGACTGATCCCGGCGCAGACCGGCAAACCAGGTTTTAGCGTTGAGATCGGACAGCGCCCGGTTCATCGGCTCGACTTTGTTGATGGCATTGTATTTCTCAATGCCCTCCACGCCCTGCTCCCACAGCTTGCCGTAACGCGCCTCCTGCCAGGCCGCGCTCTGCTCCGCGCGGTAGACCTTCAGATTCAGCTTGAGCTTGTCCGTCAGCTCATCAATAAACTGGTAGGTTTCCGGGAACAGGTATCCGGTATCGGTGAGGATCACCGGAATGTCCGGGCGGATCTTATTCACCAGATGCAGGCTGACCGCCGCCTGGATACCAAAGCTCGACGAGAGCACGTATTCACCCGGCAGATTTTCCAGCGCCCAGGCGATGCGGCCTTCGGCGTCCAGCTTTTCCAGCTGGGCGTTGGTTTCCGCCAGAGCCAGAATACGTTCGACTTTCGGCAGTTCGTTAAGGGCGTTTAGATCGAGTACGGACATAAGAACCTCGTTTGCCTGTTTTGCCGGGCGGCACTGCGTTTGCCCGGCCTACAACTGATAAACCCGTGGGATGTTACTCCCAGAAATCCCTTGCGGGATCGAGCACCGGGCGAATGATGCCCGCACGCACCGTAAAGTCGCCGAAGCCTTCACCCGCTTCGCGCTCTTTCGCCCAGCGCCCGACAAGCAGGTCTATGGAGTCTAGAATTTCTGGTTCCGTAATGTTCTCGCGATACATACGCGGAATGCGCGTCCCGCTGCGATTCCCGCCCAGGTGCAGGTTGTAACGCCCGGGCGCTTTGCCCACCAGACCCAGCTCTGCCAGCATCGCACGGCCACAGCCGTTCGGGCAGCCGGTTACGCGCATCACGATATGCTCATCAGGAATGCCGTGTTTTTCCAGCACCGCTTCCACTTTATCGGTGAACGACGGCAGGAAGCGCTCGGCTTCAGCCATCGCCAGCGGACAGGTCGGGAAGGAGACGCAGGCCATCGAGTTTTCACGCTGCGGTTTGACCGCGTCCATCAGAGCGTGATCCCGCGCCAGCTTCTCGATCTTCGCTTTCTCGCTTTCCGGCACGCCGGCAATGATCAGGTTCTGGTTGGCGGTGATACGGAACTCGCCCTTGTGGATCTTCGCGATCTCCAGCAGGCCGGTTTTCAGCGGACGTCCCGGATAATCCAGGATTCGGCCGTTTTCAATAAACAGCGTCAGGTGCCATTTATTGTCGATACCTTTCACCCAGCCAATGCGATCGCCGCGACCGGTGAATTCATACGGACGGATCGGCTCGAACTTGATACCGGCGCGACGCTCCACTTCCTCTTTGAACGTCTCTACGCCCACGCGCTCCAGGGTGTATTTGGTTTTCGCGTTTTTACGATCGGTACGGTTGCCCCAGTCGCGCTGCGTAGTCACTACCGCTTCGGCCACCGCCAGGGTGTGCTCCAGCGGCAGATAGCCGAACTCGCTCGCGGTGCGGGCGTAGGTTTTCTTGTTACCATGCTCAATCGACAGACCACCGCCCACCAGCAGGTTAAAGCCCACCAGCTTGCCGTTCTCGGCAATCGCCACGAAGTTCATGTCGTTGGCGTGCAGATCGATATCGTTCTGCGGTGGGATCACCACCGTAGTTTTAAACTTACGCGGCAGATAGGTCTGGCCCAGGATCGGCTCTTCGTCGGTGGTCGCGACTTTTTCCTGATCCAGCCAGATCTCGGCATAGGCGCGGGTGCGCGGCAGCAGATGTTCGGAGATCTTCTTCGCCCACTCGTAGGCTTCGGCATGCAGCTCGGACTCGTACGGGTTGGAGGTACACAACACGTTACGGTTCATGTCGTTGGCGGTCGCCAGCGCGTCCAGCCCGACGGAGTGCAGCATCTGGTGTACCGGCTTCACGTTCTTCTTCAGAATACCGTGGAACTGGAAGGTCTGACGGTTGGTCAGACGGATGCTGCCGTAAATGGTGTTGTCATGGGCGAACTTGTCGATCGCCTGCCACTGTTTGGTGGTGATGATGCCGCCCGGCAGACGGCAGCGCAGCAGCATCGCGTGACGCGGCTCCAGCTTCTGCTCAGCACGCTCGGCACGGATATCGCGATCGTCCTGCTGGTACATGCCGTGGAAACGGATCAGCAGGAAGTTGTCGCCTTTGAAACCGCCGGTCAGACCGTCGTTTAAATCTTCAGCAATGGTGCCGCGCAGGTAGTTGCTCTCAACTTTCATGCGCTCGGCATCAGACAGTTTGCCTTCGACCACCAGAGGGCCAGGATGTTTTTCGCTCATTAGTAGACATCTCGCTGATAACGGCGCTCGACGCGCAGCTCACTTAAAAATTCATCCGCCGATTCAGTATCCATGCCACCGAATTCAGCAATCACTTCCAGCAACGCCTGCTCAACGTCTTTCGCCATGCGATTGGCGTCGCCGCAGACATAAATGTGGGCACCGTCATTGATCCAGCGCCACAGCTCTGCGCCCTGTTCGCGCAGTTTGTCTTGTACGTATATTTTTTGTTTTTGATCCCGGGACCAGGCCAGATCGATGCGGCTCAGAACCCCTTCTTTCACGTAGCGCTGCCACTCCACCTGGTAGAGGAAATCCTCGGTGAAGTGTGGGTTGCCGAAGAACAGCCAGTTTTTGCCCGGCGCTTCGTCGGCGGCACGCTGCTGCATAAAGGCGCGGAACGGCGCAATGCCGGTGCCCGGGCCAATCATAATTACCGGCGTTTCCGGGTTGGCTGGCAGACGGAAGTTGTCGTTGTGCTCGATAAAGACCCGCACCTCGCCCTCTTCTTCCACGCGATCCGCCAGGAAACTGGAGGCACCACCGGCACGGGCACGGCCTTCGATGTCATAACGCACCACGCCCACGGTGACGTGGACTTCGCTCTCCACCTCGGCTTGCGCAGAGGCGATAGAGTACAGACGCGGCGTCAGCGGGCGCAGCAGGCCAATCAGCGCGTCGGCGTCCAGCTGTGCCGGGGCAAAACGCACCATATCGACGATTGGGGTGGTAGCGGCATACTGTTGCAGTTTGGCTTTGTCACCCACCAGCGGCAGCAGGGATTCACTGCGGGTCAGGGTGGCGTAGTTTTCCACAATGTTGGCGGTGTTGACGGTCAACTCGACATGCCACTGCAGCGCTTCAGAGAGCGGTAGGGTTTTGCCGTCTACGCTGACCAGCTCATCGCCCTTCAGCCACAGCAGCTCAACCAGCTCTTTGACCAGCGCCGGATCGTTCTGATACCAGACGCCAAGGGCATCGCCCGGCTGGTAGCGCAGGCCGGAGTCGCCCAAATCGATTTCGATATGGCGCACGTCTTTTTCAGAGTCGCGACCGGTGATTTTCTGGTTAACCGAGAGGCTCGCCGTCAGCGGGGCTTCTTTGGTGTACGGGCTGGTGTGAATATCGTTGACCACGCCCGTCGCGGTGAGGGTTGCCTGCGCAGGCGTCTCTTTCGGCACGCGGGCTTTCAGCACATCGACAATGCGCGCGCGCCATTCGGCAGCCGCGGCCTGGTATTCGACATCAGTATCTACGCGGTCCAGCAGGCGCTCACCGCCCAGCTCGGCCAGCTTGCTGTCAAAATCTTTACCCGACTGGCAGAAGAATTCGTAGGAGGAGTCGCCAAGGCCGAAGACCGCAAAGGCGGTGCCCGCCAGTTTTGGCGCTTTTTTGGAGAACAGGAACTTATGCAGCGCAACCGCTTCTTCAGGCGGCTCACCTTCACCCTGGGTAGAGGTCACGACAACGACCAGCTTCTCTGACGCGATTTGCTTAAATTTATAATCCCCGGCGTTCACCAGGTTCACGTTCAGTTTGGCCGCGAGCAGATCGTCCCGCAGGGCTTCCGCCACGCGACGGGCATTGCCGGTTTGCGAAGCGGAGATAAGCGTGATTGCCGGGATCTCAACGGCCGCAGCCGGTGCACTCACCACAGCACCCGGCTGTTGATTGAGCATTCCCCAGAAATAACCGGAGACCCAGGCAAGCTGGGTAGGCGAAAAATCAGTGGTGGCCGCCTGCAAGCGTGCCAGTTGCTCCGGGTTCAGGGGAAGCAAATTTGAAGGTGGGGCCTGTGTTGTCATGCGTCGTTATGTTCCAGTAGCAAAGCTGAATTTTTATCTGAAAGACAGAACAGAGTGTAAGGTTAACGGCGCGGATCATAACAATTAAAGACGGGATGGAAATAATAAATAACCAAATGGACTAACCTGTTTTTGCTATCGTTCTTAACGATAAAAACGATTAATTAACGTATTGAAATTTATATGAAAAAAGCGGGTCAATGGTCTCGAAAAACCAGCCGGGCATGAATGGCCGTTTTAGGTAATGATAAAAAATGTCCTTTCCGGTATTATGCGGCGGTTTTTTCCGCATTTTTGAGAGTTCATGATGTCCACCACACTGTTTAAAGATTTCATCTTCGAAGCCGCCCACCATCTCCCTCACGTCCCGGAAGGGCATAAATGTGGTCGCCTCCACGGACACTCCTTTATGGTGCGCCTGGAGATCACGGGTGAAGTCGATCCGCATACCGGTTGGATCATGGATTTTGCCGAGCTAAAGGCCGCGTTTAAGCCAACCTATAACCGTCTCGATCACTACTATCTGAATGATATTCCAGGACTGGAGAATCCGACCAGCGAAGTGCTGGCGAAGTGGATCTGGGATGAGATTAAGCCGCTGGTGCCCCTGCTGAGCGCAGTGATGATCAAAGAGACCTGCACGGCAGGCTGTGTGTATCGCGGAGAGTAATCTCCCCTTTCCCGCATCAGATCCGCCGTCTGGCGGGTCTTTACCGTTTTCAACGCGCTAACGCACCAGATAGCCGCCATCTACGGCCAGGATATGGCCATTGACATAATCTGAGGCCCGGCTGGCAAGAAATACTACCGCCCCCATTAAATCCTGCGGCTCCCCCCATCGGTTGGCAGGAATATGCTCAAGTACCCGCTTATATTCCTTTGGGGTGCTGTGCGTTATTGCCGTGATATCGGTGTGATAGTAGCCAGGGGCAATACCATTCACCTGAATATTATATTCGCCTAACTCATCGCAATAGGATTTGGTTAATCCAGCCAGCGCATGCTTGGTTGCTGAATAGGCCGGAGACCACCTTCCGCCTAAATATGAAAAGACCGAACAGATATTAATAATCTTACCGCTACGGCGCGGGATCATTATTTTTGCCGCTTTATGGCTGAGCTCAAATGCTGCCGTGAGATTAACCTCAATCATCGGATCCCAGTCATCTCGCCCAAAACGCAGCACCTTGTTTAGCTTACAGATGCCCGCATTGTTGACCAGAATATCCAGGGTACCAAAACGCTGACAGCAAGCATTGATTATCCGTTCGGGCATACCCTCACCGGCAATATCCACCGACATGAATTCAACCTCAACGCCTTGCAATTCGATGAGCTCGCGGGTGCTGGCATTCTCATCGCTAATCCCCGCGATAAAAATATTGGCTCCCGCTTTCGCCAGTGCCACAGCAAAAGCTTGCCCCAGGCCTCGGTTGCCGCCGGTCACCAGGGCGGTCTTTCCCTTCAGCGAGAAAAAATCCATGGAAAATGCGTTGAGTGGCTCAGTTGACATCATGTCAATTACTCTCCCTGAAGCGTAATGATTGCCGGACAATATGCCCCCGTCCGACAATATCTACGTCATTGCTAAGCGATATTGAGGTATTTGTGAGTCTGCATCGACAGTCGCCAGTTACGCGCAATACAGGTCTCAATGCACAGACGCGTGGCGTCCTCTTTCTGACTGATCGGCTGTAAAGCAATCACTCGCTGTTTGTCATCGGTCAGCGTCGCCAGCAGTTCATCCAGCGCTTCAATATCACGAACGCGCCCTACCGGGTGCTTAATCTCGTCGGCACGCTCCAGCGCCTGGGACAACACTTCGTAACCGCCACGCATATTCACTTTTGGCGATACCGTCACCCAGGTGGTGTGGGAGCAGCGCACTTCGTGCGTTCCGCTGGTCTCAATCTGGCAGCTAAAGCCATTTTTTTCGAGCAGTGTGGTCAGCGGCAAGAGATCGTGAATGCAGGGTTCCCCGCCGGTGATCACCACATGGCGCGCCGTCCAGCCCTGACGACCAATAATCGCCAGCAGATCTTCCGGGTTCGCCGCCCCCCATTTATCACTCTCTTTGGTTTTGGCCAGGATGCTGAACAGTGACACTTCCCGATCGCTAAGCGTTTCCCAGGTATGTTTGGTATCACACCAGGCACAGCCAACCGGGCATCCCTGCAAACGAATGAAGATAGCGGGAACGCCGGTGAAGTAACCCTCGCCTTGCAGGGTCTGGAACATCTCATTAATCGGGTACTGCATAGTTATCTCTGGTCAGATTTACAGGTGGGCATTATTGCAGATCGCACATAATCAGGCAAAACAACCCTGGCCACGATTTTATTCCTGTCAGTTTAAGGATAGCCAGGTTAACAGCCTTAAGGTGGAAAGCCGTCGTCAGAAGGCAATGTTAAAAACATGAAAACTTACGCTACGCTTTTAAGATATCGCCCACCCGGCTCGCGTCGATGTTAACCCCCTTGACTGAGTAGCCATCAGAATACTGGACAAGCAGAATGAGCCATTTTGCGGTAATAACGCTACCGTTATACAGCCATATGCACGCTATGGAAGCACTGGCAAAACACCTTATCGTGCGCGGCCATCGGGTTACTTTTTTTCAGCAGGAAGAGGCTCGCACCTTGCTTAGGGAACCGCAGGCGCACTTCATCGCAGTGGGTCACCCAACGCCGTCAGCGATGAACGAGCCGGGGTTTTTTCGCCTGATATCAGGTATGGCAAGCGTTACCGATATGCTGTGCCGTGAACTGCCCCTCGCCTTCCAACAGCACAATATTGACGCCGTGATTGTCGATCAGATGGAGCCGGCAGGAGGGCTGGTTGCTCAAGCGCTCAACCTGCCCTTTATCTCCATCTGCTGCGCCCTGCCGGTAAACCGGGATAACACCATCCCCTTGCCGGTGATGCCTTTTCGCTATGGCACCAGCGATCGCAGCCGGAAATTATACGCCTCCAGCGCGGATGTTTATGACTGGCGGATGTCGAGACAGGGGCGGGTCATTGCCCGTCATGCCCGGGCATTTGGTCTGGCCTCGCGCACCAGGCTGGATCAATGCCTGTCTCCGTTGGCGCAAATCAGCCAGACCATCCCAGGCTTTGATTTTCCACGCACCTTGCCCGCCTGCTTCCATGCGGTAGGCCCGCTACGCTACGATCCGCCAAGGGTTTCTTCCGGCAATAAAAAGCCGTTTGTTTTTGCGTCATTAGGCACGCTCCAGGGCTACCGCTATGGGCTGTTCCGCAAGATTGCCCGCGCCTGCCGACAGGCTGGAGTGCCCTTGCTTATTGCCCACTGTGACGGACTAAATGCCAGTCAAACCGCCCGGCTGGCACATGCGGGGGCGCATACCATAGGATTTACCGATCAGCTGGCGGTATTGCGCGATGCCAGCGCCGTCATCACCCACGCAGGGCTGAATACGGTTATGGATGCCATCGCCACCGCCACGCCGATCCTCGCCGTGCCTCTGGCGTTTGATCAGCCAGGCGTCGCCGCCCGAGTAGTCTTCAGCGGCATTGGCCTTAAGGCTTGCCGTTTTTCGCCGAGCCGCACGCTCAGCCAGCATCTTCTCGACCTGCTGGAAAATAAGCAGTACACGCAGCGCATCACCGCCCTCCAGACTCAACTGATAAACGCCGGAGGGGCAGCACGGGCTGCCGATATTATTGAACAGGCGGTATGTACACGTCATAGCGTACCGACGGTGTAATGATAAAAAAAAACCCGCCGAAGCGGGTTTTTTCTAAAGATGAAGGTTCAGAATGAATTACTGACCTTTGATCTCTTTACGACCGTTGTATGGTGCTTTTTCGCCCAGCGCTTCTTCGATACGAATCAGCTGGTTGTATTTAGCAACACGGTCAGAACGGCTCATAGAACCCGTTTTGATCTGGCCAGCAGCGGTACCAACAGCCAGGTCAGCGATGGTCGCGTCTTCAGTTTCGCCTGAACGGTGAGAGATAACGGCAGTGTAGCCAGCGTCTTTCGCCATTTTGATCGCAGCCAGAGTTTCGGTCAGAGAACCGATCTGGTTGAATTTGATCAGGATGGAGTTAACGATGCCTTTCTCGATACCTTCTTTCAGGATCTTGGTGTTGGTTACGAACAGATCGTCACCAACCAGCTGGATTTTGTCGCCCAGTACTTTAGTCTGGTATGCGAAGCCATCCCAGTCAGATTCGTCCAGACCGTCTTCGATAGAGACGATTGGGTACTGTTTGGTCAGGTCTTCCAGGAAGTGAGTGAACTCTTCAGAGGTGAAGGCTTTGTTGCCTTCGCCAGCCAGAACGTATTTACCGTCTTTGTAGAATTCAGATGCTGCACAGTCCATCGCCAGGGTGATGTCGGTGCCCAGCTCGTAGCCTGCTGCTTTAACCGCTTCAGCGATTACAGCCAGGGCTTCGGCGTTGGAACCCAGGTTAGGTGCATAACCACCTTCGTCACCTACAGCAGTGTTCATACCTTTAGCTTTCAGAACTTTAGCCAGGTTGTGGAACACTTCAGAACCCATACGTACTGCTTCTTTCAGGGTTTTCGCGCCAACTGGCTGAATCATGAATTCCTGAATATCAACGTTGTTGTCTGCGTGCTCGCCGCCGTTGATGATGTTCATCATCGGAACTGGCATAGAGTATTTGCCTGGAGTGCCGTTCAGTTCAGCGATGTGTTCGAACAGTGGCTGACCTTTAGAAGCAGCAGCTGCTTTGGCGTTCGCCAGGGAAACAGCCAGGATTGCGTTCGCACCGAAGTTAGATTTGTTTTCAGTACCGTCCAGATCGATCATGATTTTATCGATGCCAGCCTGGTCTTTGGCGTCTTTGCCAAGGATTGCCTGTGCGATTGGGCCATTAACCGCGCCAACAGCTTTGGTTACGCCTTTGCCCAGGAAACGGGATTTGTCGCCATCGCGCAGTTCCAGCGCTTCGCGGGAACCAGTAGATGCACCTGACGGCGCAGCTGCCATACCGACGAAACCACCTTCCAGGTGTACTTCGGCTTCAACAGTCGGGTTACCACGGGAGTCGATGATTTCACGACCGATGACTTTAACGATTTTGGACATTAGATTTTCCTCAGTACAAGTTAAACTAAAACTCCAGACAAACAACGCGTACCCTTGGTACGCGCTGCCGTTCTAACTTTTCTTACTTCGCCTGACGCTTCTGGAACTCATTGGCGGCTTTCACAAAGCCAGCAAACAGCGGATGTCCATCACGCGGCGTAGAAGTAAATTCCGGGTGGAACTGACAGGCGACGAACCATGGGTGGTTCGGCACTTCGATGATCTCGACCAACTGATCATCCCCGGAGCGGCCCGCAATACGCAGGCCCGCAGCTTCAATTTGTTTCAACAGCAGGTTGTTGACTTCATAACGGTGACGATGGCGTTCAGTGATTGTCGGCGCACCGTACATCTGGCGTACCAGGCTGTCGTCGGAAAGCTGACAGGCCTGAGAGCCCAGACGCATTGTGCCACCCAGATCGCTCTTCTCGGTACGGACTTCGACGTTACCTTCTTCGTCGCGCCATTCGGTAATAAGCGCCACAACAGGGTACTTACAGTCTGGCACAAATTCCGTAGAGTTCGCGTTTTCCATCCCCACCACGTTGCGGGCAAATTCAATCAGCGCAACCTGCATACCCAGGCAAATGCCGAGGTAAGGAATATTGTTTTCACGCGCATAGCGTGCGGTAGCGATCTTGCCTTCAACGCCACGGTAGCCGAAGCCGCCAGGGATCAGAATAGCATCCAGATCTTTCAGAATTTCGACACCGCGGGTTTCAACATCCTGCGAATCAATCAGCTTGATGTTGACGGTTACGCGGTTCTTCAGGCCACCGTGTTTCAGCGCTTCGATAACGGACTTATAGGCGTCCGGCAGTTCAATGTACTTGCCGACCATACCGATAGTCACTTCGCCTGCCGGGTTCGCTTCTTCATAAATAACCTGTTCCCATTCAGACAGGTTAGCTTCCGGACAGTTCAAGCTGAATCGTTTACAAATATAATCGTCCAGACCCTGTGATTTCAACAGGCCCGGGATTTTATAAATGGAATCGACATCTTTCATTGAAATAACGGCTTTTTCTGGCACGTTACAGAACAATGCAATTTTCGCACGTTCGTTGGCCGGAACGGCACGATCGGAACGGCAAACCAGGATGTCAGGCTGAATACCGATGGAGAGCAGCTCTTTCACGGAGTGCTGGGTCGGTTTGGTTTTCACTTCACCTGCGGCAGCCATGTACGGCACCAGGGTCAGGTGCATGAACAGCGCGTGTTCACGACCAATATCTACCGCCAGCTGGCGAATCGCTTCAAGGAACGGCAGGGATTCGATATCACCTACAGTACCGCCGATTTCGACCAGCACCACGTCGTGGCCTTCGCCACCTGCCAGAACACGCTCTTTAATGGCGTTGGTGATGTGCGGGATAACCTGAACGGTAGCGCCAAGATAGTCGCCACGGCGCTCTTTGCGCAGAACGTCGGAGTAGATACGGCCAGTCGTGAAGTTGTTACGACGGGTCATTTTGGTGCGAATGAAACGCTCGTAGTGACCCAGGTCCAGGTCGGTTTCAGCGCCGTCTTCAGTAACGAACACTTCCCCGTGTTGGATCGGGCTCATGGTACCTGGATCGACGTTGATGTACGGATCCAGCTTCATCATGGTCACATTGAGGCCACGGGCTTCAAGAATGGCTGCGAGGGAGGCTGCGGCAATGCCTTTACCCAGAGAGGATACAACCCCGCCGGTCACAAAAATATAGTTCGTTGTCATGCTGAACCTGAGAAGTTAGGGTGAAACGATGGAATAACCAGGACGGGAAAGTAGTATACCCGAACACGGCGAGCGCCACAAACTTTCATTCTCCGTCTCCTGTCTCAGGCTTTGACTCATATTGGGAGTGAGAAAATAGCCCCTTTTGGGTAAATGTTTTTGACGCAAATCAAGCGCTTGTCATTTAAAAAATCACACAAATTGCGCTTGATCGCAAAAACTCGTTAGAGATCAGATTCCTGGCGTTTTACTTCCTGCCATACTTCTTCCATCGCCTCAAGGTCCACGCCGGTCATTTCCAGGCCGCGGGCAGCGATAATGCGCTCCACTTCCCGGAAACGGCGTTCGAATTTGAGGTTGGCTTTTTGCAGCGCCACTTCGGCTTTGACGCCCAAATGACGTGAAAGGTTGACGGTAGCAAACAGCAGATCGCCCATCTCCTCTTCGACCTTCTCCTGATCCACCACCGCCTGCTGCGCTTCGTGCATCACTTCGTCGATCTCTTCATGGACTTTATCGAGCACCGGGCCTAATGAGGTCCAGTCAAACCCGACCGTCGAGCAGCGTTTCTGGATCTTGTGCGCGCGCATTAGCGCCGGCAGGCTTAACGGGATATCGTCCAGCTCTGAATGCTGCGATTTTTCAGCGCGTTCTGCGCTTTTGATCTGCTCCCAGCGGGCCAGCACTTCAGTACTGTTTTCAGCGGTGGCATCGCCAAAAATGTGCGGGTGGCGGCGCTCCAGCTTATCGCTGATGGCGGCACAGATATCGTTGAAATCAAAGCGCCCCTCTTCCTGGGCCATCTGGGCGTAGAACACGACCTGGAACAGCAGGTCGCCCAGCTCGCCGCGCAGATCGTCAAAATCTTCCCGGGAGATGGCATCCAGCACCTCGTAGGTTTCTTCCAGAGTGTAGGGGGCGATGGTGGCGAAAGTCTGCTCTTTATCCCACGGACAGCCGGTTTCCGGGTCGCGCAGACGTTGCATAATGCCGAGCAGGCGGTCGATTTGGGTCATGTCTTATCCTGTTAAATCGGTAACGCCGGGTGGCGGCTGCGCCTTATCCGGCCTACGTGAAAGCGTAGCCCCGGCAAGCAACGCGCCGCCGGGGAGAAGAATGTGCGATGGATTACCCGCCGTGCAGACGACGAGCGTCGATCACATCTGGCACCTGGTTCAGCTTGCCGAGCACCCGGCCCAGCACCTGCAGGTTATAGATTTCGATGGTCATATCGATGGTGGCGAGCTGCTGACGGGTGTCGCTGCGGCTGGCGACGCCCAGCACGTTCACCTTTTCGTTCGCCAGAATGGTGGTAATGTCGCGCAGCAGGCCGCTGCGATCGTTGGCCGAGACCCGCACTACCAGCGAATAGCCCGCAGAGTAACTCTCGCCCCACACCGCATCAACGATACGTTCCGGCGCGTGAGACTGTAAATCCTCGAGCTGATCGCAGTCCGCACGGTGGATAGAGATCCCGCGCCCCTGGGTAATAAAGCCGACGATCTCGTCACCCGGGATCGGCTGGCAGCAGCGGGCAATGTGGTGCATCAGGTTACCGACGCCTTCCACCACGACCCTGCCGTTGTCTTTTTCTTTGCTGCGGTGCTGCGGAGTGTAGCTCTTCTGCTGCAGCTGCTTCAGCGCCGCCGCATCCTGCTCCGCCGCGCTCGGTTTATTGAACTGCGCCTGCAGGAAATTCACCATCTGGTTAAGACGAATATCCCCGCCGCCGATGGCGGCCAGCAGCTCATCCAGCTCGTTGAAGTTGTAGCGCGGCAGCAGCTGCTTTTCCGCCTCTTTCAGGTGGATGCCCAGATGCTCCAGCTCGTCGTCAAGGATTTGGCGACCGGCAAGGATGTTCTTGTCACGATCCTGCTTGCGGAACCAGGCGTGGATCTTGGAGCGTCCGCGGCTGGTGGTGATATAGCCCAGGTTCGGGTTCAGCCAGTCGCGGCTCGGATTCGGCTGTTTCTGGGTGATGATGTCCACCTGATCGCCCATCTGCAGCTGATAGGTGAACGGCACGATGCGCCCGCCAATTTTGGCGCCGATGCAGCGGTGCCCCACGTCGCTATGGATATGGTATGCGAAGTCGAGCGGCGTTGATCCTGCCGGCAGGTCAACCACGTCGCCTTTCGGCGTAAAGACGTAGACCCGGTCGTCAAAAACCTGGCTGCGCACTTCGTCGAGCATCTCGCCGGAGTCGGCCATCTCTTCCTGCCACGCAATCAGCTTACGCAGCCAGGCGATGCGATCCTCGTGGCCGGAGCGCGCACCGCCTGAGGTGCCCTCTTTGTACTTCCAGTGCGCGGCAACGCCCAGCTCGGACTCTTCGTGCATCTGTTTGGTGCGGATCTGGATTTCGACCGGTTTACCGCCCGGCCCCAGCACCACGGTATGGATCGACTGGTAGCCGTTCGGTTTCGGATTAGCGACGTAGTCGTCAAACTCATCTGGCATGTGGCGGAAGTGGGTATGAACAATCCCCAGCGCGGCGTAGCAGTCCTGCAAACGCTCGGCCACGATGCGCACGGCGCGCACATCAAACAGCTCATCAAAGGCGAGATGCTTTTTCTGCATTTTGCGCCAGATGCTGTAGATATGCTTCGGCCGGCCGTAGACTTCGGCCTTCACGCCCTCTTCTTTCATCGACTGACGTAAGCCGCCGACAAACTCCTCGATATAGTGTTCGCGATCGATACGGCGCTCGTGCAGCAGTTTAGCGATACGTTTGTATTCCGCCGGGTGCAGATAGCGGAAGCAGTAATCTTCCAGCTCCCATTTCAGCTGCCCGATCCCCAGCCGGTTCGCCAGCGGGGCATAGATATTGGTACACTCTTTCGCCGCCAGCACGCGTTCGTCTTCCGGCGCGTCCTTCACTTCCCGCAGATGGGCGACGCGTTCGGCAAGTTTAATGACCACGCAGCGGAAGTCATCCACCATCGCCAGCAGCATACGGCGAACGTTGTCGACCTGTTCGGAGGAGACGGAGTCGGTGTGGGTGGCCTTCAGCTGGCGGATCGCCGCCATGTCGCGCACGCCGTGGATCAGCGACACGATCGATTTACCGACGCTTTCGCGCAGCACCTCTTCGGAGACGACCTCGGCATCGGCCAGCGGGAACAGCATGGCGGCGAGCAGGGTGTCGATATCCATGCTCAGCATGGAGAGGATTTCCACCATCTCCACCCCGCGCCACAGCAGCAGCTCCGCATCGGGATGCCCCTTCGTGGTGCGCAGACAATAGGCCCAGGTTTCGGTTAAGCGTTCACACGACTGCTGGCTGGCAATCCCCAGACTTGCGATCCATTTTTGTGGGTCAAACTCACCAGCTTTATTGAGATGTGCACTTCTTACCGCAACCATTGTCCTCTCCTTTAGGGACCCTTGCCTGTCGAATTCGACAAGCCGAAATTCATCAGTTGTGTACAAACAACGCCATTGATTCCAGATGTCCAGTGTGCGGGAACATATCAAGCATAGCCAGACGCTGAATCTGGTAACCCGCCGCCAGTAATGCTTCGCTGTCCCGGGCAAGCGTCGCCGGGTTACAGGAAACATAGACCACACGTTCAGGGGCGAGTTTAATAATATGCTGCATCACGCCTGGCGCGCCTGCACGTGCCGGATCCAACAGAATCTTGTCGAAGCCGTGCGCCGCCCAGGGCTGCCGGGTGACATCCTCTTCCAGATTCTCGTGAAAAAATGTCACGTTTTGCAGCGCATTGTGAATCGCGTTGTCGCGTCCTTTCTCTACAAGCGCCGCTACACCTTCCACGCCGACCACGCTATGCGCCCGTTTTGCCAGCGGCAAAGTAAAATTGCCCATCCCGCAAAACAGATCGAGCACCCGATCTTCCGGCTGAATATCCAGCCAGGCCAGCGCGGTCGCCACCATCTGCTGGTTAACGCCGTCATTGACCTGAATGAAATCGCGCGGGCTGAACGTTAAGCGTAGCCCGTCTGAATCATACCAGGGCGTTTCACCGCTCAGTTGCTCAAGTATCTCGCTTTGTGGGGCGAGATAAAGGTCAAGCTCATGGGAATGCGAAAAGCGTTCCAGTTTTTCGCGATCTTTGGCCGAAAGCGGTGCAGTATGACGTAGTACCATCAGCGGGCCGCTGTTTGCCAGCACCAGTTCGACGTGGCCCAGGTGGCGAATACCCTGCAGGCCAGAGAGGCATTTGCGCACTTCTGGCAGCAATGCCTCAAGACGGGGCACCAGAATGGGGCACTGTTTCACATCGACGATATCGCTGGAGTTGGCTTTGCGAAAGCCCATCTCCAGACGCGCGGTTTTCGGCTGATAGTTCAGGCTCAGGCGCGCCCGGCGGCGGTAGCCCCACGGCTTATCGGCAATCACCTCGTTGACGTCGTGCTTCAGCAAGCGCGCCAGGGCGTTGCTTTTGCTGCGCTCCTGCAACGCGATGCTGGCATGCTGCTGCTGGCAGCCGCCGCAGACCCCAAAATGCGGACAACGCGGCGTCTCGCGTTGCGGGCTGTCGTTGAGGCGGCGTTTTACCTGCCCGCGCGCGTACTGACGTTTCTCTTCCGTCAGGGCGATCTCCGCACGTTCGTCGGGCAGCAGGCCGGGAATAAACAAGGCCTTACCATCATGGCGCGCCACCCCCTGACCGAAGGGGTCGAGGTCTGTCACATCAACAGTTATGATCTGACGCGTCGTCACGCGCCGCTTTGCAGAGTAGAATTGCGCCATTGCCGGGTATTTTCTCAAATGAACATATTGACTCTAATTGTCCCATAACGGAACTCCATGACCAACTACAGCCTGCGTGCGCGCATGATGATTTTGATCCTCGCCCCTACCGTACTCATTGGTTTACTGCTGAGTACCTTCTTTGTGGTGCACCGTTATAACGACCTGCAGCGCCAGCTTGAGGATGCCGGAGCCAGTATTATTGAACCGCTGGCGGTGTCCAGCGAGTACGGTATGACCCTGCAAAATCGCGAGTCTATTGGCCAGCTCATTAGCATCCTGCACCGCCGTCATTCGGATATTGTGCGGGCGATCTCGGTCTATGACCAACATAATCGTCTGTTTGTGACCTCCAATATCCAGCAGGACCCCGGTACGCTGAAGCTCCCGGCCGGTATGCCCTTCCCGGCGCGGCTGAGCGTGATCCGCCAGGACGAGAAGATGATCCTGCGCACGCCGATCATCTCGGAAAGCTATTCACCGGATGAATCTGCCGGGTCGGATGCCAAGCCCAATAACAACATGCTGGGATATGTGGCGCTGGAGCTGGATCTCAAGTCCGTGCGGCTGCAGCAGTACAGGGAAATTTTTATCTCCACGGTGATGATGCTGTTTTGTATCGGCATTGCGCTTATCTTCGGCTGGCGTCTGATGCGCGACGTGACCAGTCCGATCCGCAACATGGTAAATACTGTTGACCGTATCCGTCGGGGCCAGCTCGACAGCCGCGTCGAAGGCTTTATGCTGGGCGAGCTGGATATGCTGAAAAATGGCATCAACTCGATGGCCATGTCGCTGGCGGCCTACCATGAGGAGATGCAGCATAACGTCGATCAGGCCACCTCCGACCTGCGTGAAACCCTTGAGCAGATGGAGATCCAGAACGTCGAGCTGGATCTGGCCAAAAAGCGCGCCCAGGAAGCGGCCCGCATTAAATCGGAGTTTCTGGCCAACATGTCCCATGAGCTGCGCACCCCGCTCAACGGCGTGATTGGCTTTACCCGCCTGACCCTGAAGACCGAACTCAACCCGACCCAGCGCGACCACCTGCATACCATTGAACGTTCGGCCAACAACCTGCTGGCGATCATCAATGACGTGTTGGACTTCTCCAAGCTCGAGGCGGGTAAACTGATTCTGGAGAGCATCCCGTTCCCGCTGCGTAACACGCTGGATGAGGTAGTCACCCTGCTGGCACACTCCTCCCACGACAAGGGGCTGGAACTGACGCTGAACATTAAGAATGATGTGCCGGATAACGTGATTGGCGACCCGCTGCGCCTGCAGCAGGTGATCACCAACCTGGTGGGCAACGCCATCAAGTTCACCGAGAGCGGCAACATTGACGTGCTGGTCGAAAAACGCGCCATCAGCAATACCAAGGTACAGCTTGAAGTGCAGATCCGTGATACCGGTATTGGGATCCCGGAACGCGATCAGTCCCGGCTGTTCCAGGCCTTCCGTCAGGCCGACGCCAGCATTTCCCGACGCCATGGCGGCACCGGTCTGGGGCTGGTGATCACCCAGAAACTGGTTAACGAGATGGGGGGCGATATCTCCTTCCATAGCCAGCCTAACCGGGGATCGACCTTCTGGTTCCATATCAACCTCGACCTGAATCCGAATGTCCTGACCGATCGATCGGCGATGGATTGTCTACAGGGTAAACGGCTGGCGTACGTGGAGGCCAATACTGCCGCCGCGCAAAGTACGCTGGACGTGTTAAGCACCACCCCGCTGGAAGTGATCTACAGTCCGGCGTTCTCCGCGCTGCCGTTTGACCATTACGACATTCTGCTGATGGGCATCCCGGTGACCTTTACCGGCGAGCTGACCATGCAGCAGGAGCGGCTGGCAAAAGCGGCCTCGATGACCGATTACCTGCTGCTGGCCCTGCCGTGCCATGCGCAGATCAACGCCGAAGAGCTTAAACATGACGGGGCGGCCGCCTGTCTGCTGAAACCGCTCACCGCCACGCGCCTGCTGCCAACCCTGACCGAATACTGCCGTCTGAACCATTACGCCGCACCTATCGTTAGCGATGAGAGCAAGCTGCCGATGACCGTGATGGCGGTGGATGACAACCCAGCCAACCTGAAGCTGATTGGCGCCCTGCTGGAGGATCAGGTCCAGCATGTCGAACTTTGCGAGAGTGGCCTACAGGCCGTTGAGCGGGCGAGGCAGATGCAGTTTGATCTGATCATGATGGATATTCAGATGCCTGGCATGGACGGGATCCGCGCCTGCGAGCTGATTCGCCAACTGCCCCATCAGCAGCTAACCCCGGTGATCGCCGTGACTGCGCATGCGATGGCGGGCCAGAAAGAGAAGTTATTAAGCGCCGGGATGAACGACTATCTGGCAAAACCGATAGAAGAAGAGAAGCTGCACAGCCTGCTGCTGCGTTACAAGCCCGGTCCGGCGACAGGCAACTGGATCGCCCCTCCGGAAGCCGCCGGGAGCCAGGTTAACGTCAGTGCCACCCTCGACTGGCAGCTGGCGCTGCGTCAGGCGGCGGGCAAAAATGACCTCGCGCGGGAGATGCTGCAGATGCTGGTGGCCTTCCTGCCGGAGATCCGCAATAAGGTGGAAGAGCAGCTGGTGGGTGAAAACCCGGAAGATCTTGTCGAGGCGATCCATAAGCTGCACGGCAGCTGCGGATACAGTGGCGTGCCGCGCCTGAAAAATCTGTGTCATTTACTGGAGCAGCAGCTGCGTTCCGGGACGCCGAAAAGCGAGCTTGAGCCGGAGTTTCTGGAGCTGCTGGATGAGATGGATAACGTCACACGGGAAGCGATGAAGGTGCTGGGGTCGTAAGTCCCCCTCATTCGAACCCTCTCCCTAAAGGGGGAGAGGGAATAAACATCAGAGGCTACACATTCATCCCCACCTTCAACACCGCCGCTATATTCCTCGCTGCCATCCGCACGTTTTCTGCGGCGTCTTCCAGCGCCTCTTCAAGCGTGCAGATGGTGTAGATCACGCTGAACACCGCGTCTATACCATGATCGTGCACCACGCCGACATCCGCCGTGAGGCTACCTGCCAGACCAATCACCGGTTTATTGTGGCGTTTCGCAATCTTTGCCACTCCCACCGGGACTTTGCCATGAATGGTCTGACTGTCGATTCGCCCTTCCCCGGTGATCACCAGATCGGCGTCGGCCACCTGGCTGTCGAGGTTGAGCGCATCGGTTACGATCTCAATGCCCTGGCGCAGCTGTGCGCCGCAAAAAGCGTATAACGCCGCGCCCATACCGCCTGCGGCACCGCCGCCGGCCAGGCCGAGCACGTCAACGTCGAGGTCGCGGGCGATTATGCGGGCATACTGCGTCAGCGCGCCGTCGAGGCGCGTAATCATCTCCGGCGTTGCCCCTTTCTGCGGGCCAAACACGGCACTTGCGCCATTGTTTCCGGTCAGCGGGTTAGTAACGTCGCAGGCCACTTCAATGCGGCACGCTGCCAGCCGCTTATCCAGACCGCTGATGTCGATGCGCGCCAGCTTTTCCAGCTCGCCGCCGCCAGCACCAATGGCGTTCCCCTGCTCGTCCAGCAGCTTCGCGCCCAGCGCCTGCACCATCCCTGCCCCACCATCGTTAGTGGCGCTGCCGCCAATGCCGATAATGATATGTTTTACACCCGCATCCAGCGCATGGCGGATCAGCTCCCCGGTTCCCCAGGAGGTGGTTTTCAGCGGATTACGCTGGGCCGGAGGCACCAGCTCCAGACCACTGGCTGCCGCCATCTCGATAAACGCGCTTTTACCATCACCGGAGCGGCCATAAAAACCGTCAACATGCCCGCCGAGCGGCCCCGTTACCCGCACCTGAATAATGTCTCCCTGGGTGGCAGCAACCATTGCTTCCACGGTGCCTTCACCGCCATCGGCGACCGGCAGTTTGACGTACTCTGCCGTGGGGAAAATCTCGCAAAATCCCTGCTCTATTGCCGTCGCCACAGCCAGGGCACTCAGGCTCTCTTTATAAGAGTCCGGTGCGATAACTATTTTCATAAGCCGTCCTTACGCATGTTGACTACCATAAGCATACACCCGTCACGCAAGAGAAAATGCCGACTCCCGCAGGAACCGGCACCGGACTTAACGCACCATGCAAGGGCGTTTGTTGTTGAAAGTCCACTCCGGGATCAGGTACTGCATCGCCATCGCGTCGTCGCGCGCGCCAAGACCGTGTTGCAGATACAGCTCGTGCGCCTTCATCACCTGATCCATGTCCAGTTCAACGCCCAGGCCTGGCGTGGTCGGCACCTGCACCATCCCACCCTTGATTTCGAACGGCTGTTTGGTCAGGCGCTGGTTGCCCTCCTGCCAGATCCAGTGGGTGTCGATAGCGGTGATATTGCCCGGCGCGGCCGCAGCCACATGGGTGAACATCGCCAGTGAGATATCGAAATGGTTGTTTGAGTGCGAGCCCCAGGTCAGGCCAAACTCGTGGCACATCTGGGCCACACGTACCGAACCCTGCATGGTCCAGAAGTGCGGATCCGCCAGCGGAATGTCGACCGACTGCAGGGAGAGGGTATGACCCATCTGACGCCAGTCGGTGGCGATCATGTTGGTGGCGGTTGGCAGACCGGTGGCGCGGCGGAACTCGGCCATCACTTCACGGCCGGAGAAGCCCTGCTCGGCGCCGCACGGATCTTCCGCATAGGCCAGCACGCCCTTCAGGCGCTTACCGATGCGGATCGCCTCTTCCAGCGACCAGGCCCCGTTTGGATCGAGGGTGACGCGCGCCTGCGGGAAGCGTTTCGCCAGGGCGATGATAGATTCAGCTTCCTCTTCACCAGCCAGCACGCCGCCTTTCAGTTTGAAATCGTTAAAGCCGTACTTCTCATAGGCCGCTTCTGCAAGACGGACAACCGCGTCCGGGGTCATCGCTTCTTCATGGCGCAGACGATACCAGTCGCACTGCTCATCCGGCTGGCTCTGGTACGGCAGCGGGGTCAGTTTGCGGTTGCCGACGAAGAACAGGTAGCCCAGCATCTCGACTTCAGTACGCTGCTGCCCGTCACCCAGCAGCGACGCCACGTTGACGCCAAGGTGCTGACCCAGCAGGTCGAGCATTGCGGCTTCAATGCCGGTGACCACATGAATAGTGGTACGCAGGTCAAAGGTCTGCAGGCCGCGACCGCTCGCATCACGGTCGGCAAATTCATTACGTACGGCATTGAGAATGTTTTTGTAGGCCCCCAGAGTTTTGCCTACCACCAGCGGGATCCCATCCTCCAGCGTTTTGCGGATCTTTTCGCCGCCCGGGATTTCACCCACGCCGGTATGGCCTGAGTTGTCTTTGATAATCACAATATTACGGGTGAAGAACGGGGCATGGGCCCCACTCAGGTTCATCAGCATACTGTCATGGCCGGCAACCGGAATGATCTGCATGGAAGTGACAACAGGCGTAGTAAATGTGCTCATAATTCAATCCTTTAATCAGTGGCGACCAAACGCCGGGCGTTTACGGTCAAATGTCCAGCCGGGGATAAGGTACTGCATCGGGCCTGCGTCATTACGCGCGCCGCCGGGCAGTTTCTTATAGGCTTCGTGGGCTTTGTGGATCTGATCCCAGTCAAGCTCCACGCCAAGCCCCGGTGCATCCGGTACGGCAATCTTGCCGTGTTTAATTTCCAGTGGATTTTTGGTCAGGCGCGCTTCGCCTTCCTGCCAGATCCAGTGGGTGTCGATAGCCGTTGGCGTGCCAGGTGCGGCGGCGCCGACATGGGTAAACATCGCCAGCGAGATATCGAAGTGGTTATTAGAGTGGCAACCCCAGGTTAAGCCCCAGTCGTCGCACAGCTGAGCCACACGAACCGCGCCGGAGAGGGTCCAGAAGTGCGGATCCGCCAGCGGGATATCCACCGAGTTCAGCATCACCGCATGGCCCATTTCGCGCCAGTTGGTGGCGATCATATTGGTGGCGACCGGCAGGCCGGTGGCGCGGCGAAACTCCGCCATCACCTCACGGCCGGAGAAGCCCTGCTCGGCGCCGCACGGATCTTCGGCGTAGGTCAGGACATCGCCCAGGCCTTTGCACAACGCGATGGCCTCATCCAGCAGCCAGGCGCCGTTGGGGTCGACGGTAATACGCGCATCCGGGAAGCGTTTTTTCAGAGCACGGGCGCTCTCGATCTCCTGCTCGCCCGGCAGCACGCCGCCTTTCAGTTTGAAATCTTTAAAGCCGTAGCGATCCTGGGCCGCTTCCGCCAGACGCACCACCGCCTCGCTGGAGAGCGCCCCCTGATGGCGCAGGTGATACCAGTCGTGGCTACCCGGCGAACGTTCCAGATAGGGCAGATCGGTTTTGGTGCGATCGCCCAGGTAGAAGAGATAGCCCAGCACGGTGACCGCATCGCGCTGTTTGCCCGGGCCGAGCAGTTCGCACACCGGCACGTTCAACGCTTTGCCGAGCAGATCCAGCAGCGCCGCTTCCAGCGCCGCCACGGCATTCACCCGCAGTTCAAATGTCCAGGCACCTTTGCCAAAGGTATCGAAATCGGCAGACTGGTTGCCCTTGTGCACGCGCTGGACCACTTTATTCAGCCGCGCCACCTCCTGACCCACCACCTGCGGGATGGCATCCACCAGGGTCTGGTAGATCACCTCGCCGCCGGGGGCTTCCCCGACGCCGGTATTCCCGGCGTTATCGGTCAGCACCACGATATTGCGGGTAAACCAGGCGTTATGCGCGCCGCCGATGTTCAGCAGCATGCTGTCCTGACCGGCAACCGGGATAACCTTCATTTCGGTTACAACAGGGCTTGATTGCATACTCATTATGAACGCTCCGCGACAGGTTTCAGTTCGATACGTTTGATATCACCCACCAGCACCAGGTAGCTCAGTACCGCCACCAGGGCGTGGACACCTACGTAGATCAGCGCTCCGTTGAACGACCCGGTGGTGCCGACGATATAACCAATGGCAATCGGAGTGACGATCCCGGAGATGTTGCCGAACATGTTGAACAGACCGCCGCTCAGGCCGCTGATCTCTTTCGGCGCTGTATCCGCCATCACCGCCCAGCCCAGCGCTCCGATCCCTTTACCGAAGAAGGCCATCGCCATAAAGCCGATAATCATCCATTCGGCATCAACGTAGTTACACACCACCATCGACATAGAGAGCAGCATACCCAGCACGATCGGCGTTTTACGGGCAATATTCAGAGAGCCGGTACGACGCATCAGCCAGTCGGAAATCACCCCACCTAACACGCCGCCGACAAAGCCGCAGATCGCCGGAACAGAGGCCACAAACCCGGCTTTCAGAATCGACATGCCGCGCGCCTGCACCAGATAGACCGGGAACCAGGTGATAAAGAAGTAGGTTAAGGCGTTGATGCAGTACTGACCGAGGTAGATCCCCACCATCATACGGGAGCCAACCAGTTGTTTAATCTGGCCCCACTTGTGGCTGAACGGTACTTTCTCTTTGCTTTTGGCCTGATCCATGTTGATCAGCGCGCCGCCTGCGGCGATGTAATCCAGCTCTTTCTGGTTTACGCCCGGATGCTGGTTCGGCTCATGGATCACTTTCAGCCAGACAAAGCTAATTACGATACCCAGCCCGCCCATAAAGAAGAACACGTGTGACCAGCCCACTTCGTGGGTCAGCCAGCCCATGATTGGGGCGAAGATGACGGTCGCGAAGTATTGCGCGGAGTTAAAAATGGACACCGCCGTTCCCCTCTCCTGCGCCGGGAACCAGGCTGCCACTATGCGGCTATTGCCCGGGAAGGAAGGCGCCTCTGCCAGCCCGACCAGGAAGCGCAGGGTAAAGAGCGCGACAATGATGCCAAAGCCGTTAAAGATATCGACGAAGCCCTGTAACAGGGTAAACATGGACCAGATAAAGATGGACCAGAAGTAGACGCGTTTTGAACCGAAGCGATCGAGCAACCAACCGCCAGGGATTTGGCCGATAACATAGGCCCATGAAAATGCCGAGAAAACATACCCCATACCGACCGGATCCAGACCGATATCTTTTGCCATTTCGGAACCGGCAATCGACAGCGTGGCGCGGTCGCCATAGTTAAAGGATGTGACGATAAACAGCATCACCACTATCCAATAGCGAGCATTGGTGCGCTTTTCAGCGCTGCTCGCCGCCTGGCTTAATGTACTCATTCTTGCACTCCTGAATCATAGCGTTTCGCTACGTTCATTCTGAACAGCACAACCGTAGGGTAATCAGAATGACGTGTATGTGTTTTTGCAGTTTTGAACGTTGAGGTCTTTTGCCTTACTGACTGCATTTTTATTAACTGGCGGAAAAAGTATAAGAAAGGATCAAGACCCCTCTCACCGTGCAACAACCCAACATTGGCACGCTCCTGTGCGGTTGTTTGTGGCAAAAGCACAACTCAATGGAAGAGACTTCACGGAAATGAAAACTGCCTGCCCATAAGCGGGAGGCCAGAGAGAGGGAATCGTGGGAGTGTGAAACAGGTCGCTTGACGCAGTGAAAATGCCTGCCAATACCCGCTATTAATGTACGGAATTACGGGCGATTGCCCAATGCTTACTCGATTCAGTGCCCTTACACTGGCTGTAAGGTCGCTTTGTTAACTGGCAACGGGTTCTGGCCCTCCGCAGCAGGGAGGGCAGGAACTTATTTTAACAATGTACCCCACTGTTCAACCCAGGGGTTGGCTTCGCTTTCGGGCTCAGGATGTTCAGAGGCATCGATCATCAGCATTTCCCCCACGCGCTGAGCACTTTGCTCCTGTAACAGGGCGTCGAACTGCTTGCCGCCACCACAGAAGTTCGCATACGTGCTGTCACCCAGCGCGATGATGCCGTAGCGCATCTCCGGTTGATAACCCAGCTTGTCTTTGATGCCCTGGAACAGCGGTACGATACTGTCCGGCAGATCGCCCTGCCCGGTTGTCGAGGTGACCACCAGCGTATACTGGCCCTGGTATTTTTCCCAGTCGGCAAGTTCGGGATCTTCATAGACCGTGGCTTTATGGCCCATTCCCGCAAGAATAGCTTCGGCCTCTTCGGCCACCAGCAGCGAATTGCCATACATCGTGCCGACAAAAATTCCGACTACAGCCATGGTTTACTCCCTCAATGAATGCAATTAACGTTCATCCTGAACGTTGGCGGGATCAAACTCAACCCTTTCATTTTCGGGGAGTTGCCCGCACCAGCCAAAGTGTGACAGCGCCTGCATCCAAACCGGATCAAGCCCGGCCCGGATCGTCAGCGGCTCGCCGGTAAACGGATGCACCAGGTTCAGCTGGCTGGCGTGCAACATCAGACGGTTGCAGCCAAAATGCTCCGCCGCGCTGCGGTTCTGCCGCAGATCGCCGTGCTTGCTGTCGCCGATAATCGGATGGCGCAGATGGGAAAGGTGACGTCGAAGCTGGTGCTTCCGCCCGGTTTTTGGCTCCAGTTCGACCAGGCTGTAGCGCGTGGTCGGGAACTTGCTGATGGCGACAGGCAGTTCGGTGGTCGCCAGACCACGATAGTCCGTCACCGCGGGCTGTGGGCCTTTATCTTCGCGGGCATATTTATCGGCGATTTTATCCAGCTCTTCGACCAGCGGATAATCGAGCGTCGCGGCCTCGGTCAGCCAGCCCCGGACAATCGCATGGTAGCGTTTCTGGATCTGATGCTGCTCGAACTGCTGCGACAGGCGTCGTCCGGCCTCGCTGGAGAGCCCCATTAGCAGCACGCCTGAGGTCGGTCTGTCGAGACGGTGGGCGGTAAAGACATGCTGACCAATCTGATCGCGCACCGTCTGCATCACCACCACTTTTTCATCGCGATCGAGCCAGCTCCGGTGCACCAGCCAGCCGGAAGGTTTATTGACCGCAACCAGCCACTCATCCTGATAAAGGATCTCAATCATGCTTCGTCGCCAAAGAGCGTGTCCAGCGCCAGTAATGCCGCCAGCACCGCGTCGCGTGACGGATGGGCAGCGTCCAGCGCCATTTCATAATAAGGCGCGACGGCAAAGTTTTGCGGCAGCGGATGTCCACCCTCAATCAGGGCATGCATGCGGGGAATAAGCACCCATTGCAGCCACTCAAACGGCTCCAGGGTGTCCATACAGAAAGGTTGCGTGCTCTCAAACGCGTCAGGCTGCGGCGCCGCCTCCTGCCACAGTTGATGATCGCGCATTAAAGCTTCGATGGCGTGCAGCTGCGCGCGCACATGGTCGTGATGCGTCATGAAAACCTCAACTGAAAATCTGAACGGCGGGCAGCATAGCAAAGACCACGCAGAAATAAAAAAAGGGAGCACTGTAAAAACAGTGCTCCCGGTTCGTTTCGCAGCAATCCAGCTACTTTTAGTGCTCCCTGCTCATCCGTGACAACTTTTCCTCTGACCCGAAGGTCTGGTCTTCCCTCGACCACTGCATCCTGCGCACATCATCCTGATGTGACGGTTTCATCCTGAAACGTCCTGGCCTTCCTGACCCACCGGACATCCTTACCGGCTCTCATTCTCCGTCCTGGAGGTGTCCTTCACGCATCCTGCGTTATCCTTTTGCTTCGTCCTGAAGCCTTCCCTGTAACGCCTTCCTGATGTGTCCTACGTTAAGAAACGCCATCATCCTGATGTTCGTTTCTCGTGTCGGCTTCCTGTCGACGGACATAGAATCCCCTATTCCGCTTCGTCTTACAAGGCACTCCGTAAGCTAAATCAAACAGATGTTACATCTTATTACTGCCAGATTCTTACTCAACAAGCTGATAATTAATGAGTTATCTGACAGCATAATATGTTGCGCGTATCGGTTATTACGGTGATCTCTTACAAGCTTTGTAAGAGATCTCTCACACGCGCAGTAGTATTCAGGATTACACGACGGGATGCAGTTGCTTGAGGAAATCCGTAAGGGAAGCAGAGAGGAACTGGCGTTTCTGCGTGCCCAGCGTCTCTTTTACCACGTTCCCCGTGAGGTTGCAGACAGAGAGGATATCCATTTCGCTGTCGAGGGTGGCGATAAAGAGCGTTGGCGATAGCTTCAGGCGCTTCTGGGTCACAAGATGCCCAATCAGGTTCTCCTGCACGCGCAGCAAATCCTCTTCACTCCAGGTTTGCAGCAGAGTCAGCATCTCGTTATCAAAGCGAGCGCACATATCCCCGGCAAACTGTGTGGTATAGAACGCGTGGACCGCAGGTTGTACCACAATGTCCATTGCGCGTTCAATCGCCTTTACATTCTGCTCTGCGGTAAACGGCTGGGGCTGCCAGATCACGGTATCCCCGGAAGAGGTGATAATACAGGGCGAAGGGACGCCATACAGCGCCTCGCTTTGCGGCCATGTCCCTTTCTGTTCATGCCAGGCGTCACAGTAACGCGCCGTAAACGCGGTTAAGGCAGCAGCAGTCTCTTTATCCACCGGTTTCTCTCTTCATATAAGCCAGGATACACTCAGCTGCATAGTTTACCTTTAAAGTGACAACGAAACATGTCTTACGAAAATCATGATGCCTTATCGGGCTTAACCCTGGGCAAAACCACCGCCTATCGCGACACCTACGACGCCAGCCTGTTACAGGGGGTACCGCGCAGTCTTAACCGCGATCCGCTGGGGCTGAAAGCCGATAGCCTGCCCTTTCACGGTGGCGATATCTGGACGCTGTATGAGCTCTCCTGGCTTAACGCCCGCGGCTTACCGCAGGTGGCGGTGGGCCACGTTGAGCTGGATTACACCAGCGTCAATCTGGTGGAGTCTAAAAGCTTCAAGCTCTACCTCAACAGCTTCAACCAGACGCGCTTTGAGAGCTGGGAAGCGGTGCAGCGCACGCTGGAACGCGACCTGAGCGCCTGCGCGCAGGGGAAAGTAACCGTTGCCCTCTACCGCATTGACGAGCTGGAAGGCCAGCCGATCGCCCACTTCCACGGCACCTGCATTGACGATCAGGAGATCGAAATCGACAACTACCAGTTTGATACCGCCTGGCTGGAAAACGCCGCCAGCGGCAACCTGGTAGAAGAGACGCTGGTCAGCCACCTGCTGAAATCCAACTGCCTTATCACCCATCAGCCTGACTGGGGTTCGGTACAGATCCAGTATCGCGGCGCGAAAATCGATCGCGAGAAGCTGCTACGCTACCTGGTCTCCTTCCGTAACCACAATGAGTTCCACGAGCAGTGCGTGGAGCGCATCTTTAACGACATTCTGCATTTCTGCCAGCCAGAGACGCTGAGCGTTTACGCCCGCTATACCCGCCGTGGCGGACTGGATATCAATCCGTGGCGCAGCAACGGCGATTTTGTTCCGGCGATCGGTCGTTTAGTCCGTCAGTAAGATAAATAAATTCACAATATGCGCGGTCCGTTCCGCGCTTTGGGTTGTGAAAGGTCATAAGCCAGGGCTATTGTAATCAGCAGGGAAAGACGATAAACGTCCCGTAAGGAGCTCACTTGATTACACATATAAGCCCGCTTGGCTCAATGGATATGTTGTCGCAGCTGGAAGTGGACATGCTCAAGAGCACGGCCAGCAGCGATCTTTATCAATTGTTTCGCAACTGTTCACTTGCCGTTCTGAACTCCGGTAGCCTCACCGACAACAGCAAAGAGCTGCTGTCCCGCTTTGAAAGCTTTGATATTAACGTTCTGCGCCGCGAACGTGGCGTGAAGCTGGAGCTGATTAACCCACCGGAAGATGCCTTTGTTGACGGGCGCATTATTCGCGCGTTGCAGGCCAACCTGTTTGCCGTACTGCGCGATATCCTGTTTGTGAATGGCCAGATCAGTAACGCCGGTCGTTTTCAGCATCTGAACCTGGAAAGCTCGGCCCATATCACCAACCTGGTGTTCTCTATTCTGCGCAACGCCCGCGCCCTGCACGTGGGCGAAGCCCCAAGCATGGTGGTGTGCTGGGGCGGTCACTCCATTAACGAAACCGAATACCTCTACGCCCGTCGCGTGGGCACCCAGCTGGGGCTGCGCGAGCTGAACATCTGCACCGGCTGTGGTCCGGGCGCGATGGAAGCGCCGATGAAGGGTGCGGCGGTGGGTCATGCCCAGCAGCGCTATAAAGAGGGCCGTTTCATCGGCATGACTGAGCCGTCAATCATTGCCGCTGAGCCGCCGAATCCGCTGGTCAACGAACTGATCATCATGCCGGACATTGAGAAACGTCTGGAGGCGTTTGTGCGTATCGCACACGGGATCATCATCTTCCCGGGCGGGGTGGGTACGGCAGAAGAGCTGCTCTATCTGCTGGGTATTCTGATGCATCCGGCCAACCAGGATCAGGTCCTGCCGCTGATCCTGACCGGGCCGAAAGAGAGCGCAGACTACTTCCGCGTGCTGGATGAATTCATCGTGCATACCCTGGGCGAGACGGCACGCCGTCACTATCGCATCATCATCGACGATGCCGCGGAAGTGGCGCGCCTGATGAAAAAGGCCATGCCGCTGGTGAAAGAGAACCGCCGCGATACCGGGGATGCCTACAGCTTTAACTGGTCGATCCGCATTTCACCGGATCTACAGATCCCGTTTGAGCCGTCGCACGAAAACATGGCCAACCTGAAACTCTATCCCGATCAGCCAGTTGAAGTGCTGGCCGCCGATCTGCGTCGCGCCTTCTCGGGCATCGTCGCCGGTAATGTGAAAGAGGTAGGCATCCAGGCCATTGAAGAGTTTGGCCCGTATAAAATCCATGGCGATCGCGAAATGATGCGCCGCATGGACGATCTGCTGCAGGGCTTTGTCGCTCAGCACCGTATGAAGCTTCCCGGCTCTGCCTATATCCCCTGTTACGAGATTTCTGCGTAACGACCCGCCCGGCTCGCATGCCGGGCTCTCTCCCCCGCCGGGAATGGCCCTTCGCCTCCCGGCTTTTTTATTACCTTCAGCCACATGGTCTGGTTTGCAACATCACTATTACTTATCTTTTTGCTATTTTATAACGCCACGCAAACGATTACGTTGTTTCCCGGAGCGTGATTTATTAGCCACAAATGCCATAAAGCATGAAAAAATCCTATAAACCGACGCTTTTACAGCGTATGCCTCCTATCTTTCAGGCGGATCTATCTCGCCACATATCGTTAATGGTAGCCTTCGCGCCCAGAAATTCGTCCTGACGTTTTCTTAGCAGACAAATGGTCTAAAGATACCCACATCATAAGTGGATTATCGCATTTGAGATCGGGATCACTGATAGATCCATTACTAAAATGTATCTTTCCGCCCGCCAATAGTTACGGAGAAAAATTATATAAAAACCGTCGCTGAGCGAATTTCATATTACGATTAGCCCTTTTTGCATCGAATTTGACCAGAAACCTGACATTAGCTACTTCCTGGAGACACAATGGAAACCACTCAAACCAGCACCGTTGCTTCGATTGAAACCCGAAGCGGATGGCGTAAAACAGATACCATGTGGATGCTCGGCCTGTACGGCACAGCAATCGGCGCTGGTGTTCTTTTCCTTCCTATTAACGCAGGTGTGGGCGGCTTAATTCCGCTGATCATCATGGCGATCATTGCCTTCCCGATGACCTACTTTGCACACCGCGGCCTGACCCGTTTTGTGCTTTCTGGTAAAAACCCGGGCGAAGACATCACCGAAGTCGTTGAAGAACATTTCGGTGTTGGCGCCGGTAAACTGATTACCCTGCTCTACTTCTTTGCTATCTATCCAATCCTGCTGGTTTATAGCGTGGCGATCACCAACACCGTTGACAGCTTCATGACCCACCAGCTGGGCATGACCCCGCCGCCGCGCGCCATTCTGTCGCTGATCCTGATTGTCGGCATGATGACCATCGTACGCTTCGGTGAGCAGATGATTGTGAAGGCGATGAGCGTGCTGGTGTTCCCGTTCGTTATCGCTCTGATGGTGCTGGCCTGCTACCTGATCCCACAGTGGAACGGCGCGGCGCTGGAAACCCTCTCCCTGAGCAGCGCATCTGCGACCGGCAACGGCCTGTGGATGACCCTGTGGCTGGCAATCCCGGTAATGGTCTTCTCCTTCAACCACTCCCCGATCATCTCCTCCTTCGCGGTTGCGAAGCGTGAAGAGTACGGTCAGGGTGCCGAGAAGAAGTGTTCCAGCATCCTGGCTCGCGCTCACGTGATGATGGTGCTGACCGTGATGTTCTTCGTCTTCAGCTGCGTACTGAGCCTTGCTCCGGCGGATCTGGCGGCAGCGAAAGAGCAGAACATCTCTATCCTGTCTTACCTGGCGAACCACTTTAACGCACCGGTCATTGCCTGGATGGCGCCAATCATCGCCATTATCGCGATTACCAAATCCTTCCTCGGCCACTACCTGGGCGCACGTGAAGGCTTTAACGGCATGGTGATTAAATCTCTGCGCGGTAAAGGCAAGAGCATTGAAATCAACAAGCTGAACAAGATCACTGCTCTGTTCATGCTGCTGACCACCTGGGCGGTTGCCACCCTGAACCCGAGCATCCTCGGGATGATCGAAACCCTGGGCGGCCCGGTTATCGCGATGATCCTGTTCCTGATGCCGATGTACGCGATTCAGAAAGTGCCAGCGATGCGTAAATACAGCGGCCAGATCAGCAACGTCTTCGTTGTGATTATGGGTCTGATTGCTATATCCGCTATCTTCTTCTCGCTGTTCGCTTAATTCCTCCCGCGCCGTCTTCGGACGGCGCACTCTTCTCCCAAGACGTAAAGCAACGGACGCATCATGATTAGCGTTTTCGATATTTTCAAAATTGGTATTGGTCCATCCAGCTCGCACACCGTCGGGCCGATGAAAGCCGGTAAACAGTTCACGGACGATCTTATTGCACGCGGAATGCTGCACGACACAACCCGCGTGGTGGTGGATGTTTACGGCTCCCTGTCGCTGACCGGCAAAGGTCACCATACCGATATCGCCATTATTATGGGCCTGGCGGGCAACCTGCCGGATAGCGTCGATATTGATGCCATCCCGGGCTTTATCCAGGACGTTAACACCCACAGCCGCTTGCTGCTGGCGAAGGGTGAACATGAAGTTGAATTCCCGGTTGATCGCTGCATGAATTTCCATGCCGACAACCTGTCGCTGCACGAAAACGGCATGCGGATCACCGCGCTGGCAGGCGACAAGATGATTTACAGCCAAACTTATTACTCCATCGGCGGCGGTTTTATCGTCGACGAAGACCACTTTGGGCAGAGCGACAGCGCACCTGTTGCGGTCCCTTATCCGTATAAATCGGCGGCCGATCTCCAGCGCCATTGCCAGGAGAGCGGTCTGTCACTCTCTGGCCTGATGATGCAAAACGAGCTGGCATTGCATAGCAAAGCGGAGCTGGAACAGCACTTTGCTAACGTCTGGGAGGTGATGCGCGGCGGTATTGAACGCGGGATCACCACCGAGGGCGTTCTGCCGGGCAAACTGCGCGTACCGCGCCGTGCTGCCGCCCTGCGCCGCATGCTGGTCAGCAGCGACAAAACCACCAGCGACCCGATGGCGGTGGTGGACTGGATCAACATGTTCGCGCTGGCAGTAAACGAAGAGAACGCCGCGGGTGGCCGCGTGGTTACCGCACCAACCAACGGTGCCTGCGGCATCGTTCCGGCAGTGCTGGCCTATTACGACAAATTTATTCGCGAAGTGAATGCTAACTCGCTGGCCCGCTATCTGCTGGTCACCAGCGCCATTGGCTCGCTGTACAAGATGAACGCCTCCATCTCCGGCGCGGAAGTGGGCTGCCAGGGCGAAGTAGGCGTAGCCTGCTCCATGGCGGCGGCGGGTCTGGCGGAGCTGCTGGGCGGTAGCCCGACGCAGGTCTGCATTGCGGCGGAGATCGGGATGGAGCATAACCTCGGTCTGACCTGCGATCCGGTAGCCGGTCAGGTACAGGTGCCCTGCATCGAGCGTAACGCCATTGCCTCCGTCAAGGCGGTCAACGCCGCGCGTATGGCGCTGCGCCGTACCAGCGAGCCGCGCGTCTGCCTCGATAAAGTGATCGAAACCATGTATGAGACCGGGAAAGACATGAACGCCAAATACCGTGAAACCTCCCGCGGCGGTCTGGCGATGAAGATTGTCGCCTGCGACTAAGTGCAAAAAAGAGCCTTGTTTTGCGAGGCTCCTTCCCGAACGCCCCGCCACACGTAGTTTCCCCCCGCCGACAGTGTTACCCTTATTTGACTGAACAGAAGGGAGAAAATCTGTGGCCGTTCATTTGCTTATTGTCGACGCGCTGAACCTTATCCGGCGCATCCACGCGGTTCAGGGCACGCCCTGCAAGGATACCTGCCTGCATGCGCTGGAGCAGCTTATTCGCCACAGCCAGCCCAGTCACGTGGTCGCCGTGTTTGACGATGAAGCCCGTAACAGCAGCTGGCGACATCAGCGCCTGCCGGATTACAAAGCCGGGCGCGCGCCCATGCCGGACGATCTGCACGCCGAAATGCCCGCCATTCGCGCCGCTTTTGAACAGCGCGGGGTTCCCTGCTGGGGGGCCCAGGGCAACGAAGCCGACGATCTGGCCGCCACGCTGGCGGTAAAAGTTGCCAGCGCCGGGCATCAGGCCACCATTGTCTCGACCGACAAGGGCTACTGCCAGCTGCTTTCTCCCAACATTCGCATCCGCGACTATTTCCAGAAACGCTGGCTCGACGCCCCCTTTATCGCCAGTGAGTTTGGCGTCTCGCCGCAGCAGTTGCCGGATTACTGGGGGCTGGCGGGGATCAGCAGCTCTAAAGTACCAGGCGTTGCCGGGATTGGCCCGAAAAGCGCGGCCCAACTGCTGACCGATTTTCAGGATCTGGAAGGGATTTACGCCCGTCTGGATGCGGTGCCGGAGAAGTGGCGCAAAAAACTGGAAGCGCACAAAGAGATGGCGTTTATCTGCCGGGACGTGGCGCGGTTGCAGATCGATTTACAGTTAGACGGGAATCTGCAGCAGCTACGATTAGATCGAGTGTGAGTTCATGCCCGGTGGCGCGATGCTTACCGGGCCTACGGACGAAGGTTGTTGTAGGCCCGGTAAGCGTAGCGCCACCGGGCGTTACAAAGGTTATCTCTCGTCGCGACGCCCACCGACAGCAGCCCACCAGCGGCGGATATGCACGGTGACTTCTTCGCGATCGTGGTACAGCTGGCGCGCCTGAATCACCACGTTAATACCGTGCTCATCCATCTGCTCCTGAATGTAGGCCAGGTTCTGCGAGACCTCCTCATAGCGCTTTTTCATTGGCAGCTTGAGGTTAAAAATGGTCTCACGACACCAGCCGTTGACCAGCCAGGAGGCCATCAGGGCCGCCACTTTCGCTGGTTTCTCTACCATATCGCACACCATCCAGGAGATGTTGTTGCGGGTTGGGCGGTAGCGGAAACCATCTTCACGCAGCCAGGTCACCTGTCCGGTATCCATCAGGCTTTGTGCCATCGGGCCGTTGTCGACGGAGGAAACCCACATGTTGCGTTTCACCAGCTGATAGGTCCAGCCGCCCGGACAGGCGCCGAGATCGACCGCATACATACCGTTTGCCAGGCGTTCGTCCCACTCATCAGCGGGAATAAAGACGTGAAACGCCTCTTCAAGTTTTAGCGTTGAACGGCTTGGGGCATCAGACGGGAACTTCAGACGTGGGATGCCCATAAAGAACGGCGAGTTATTGGTCGTGTATGAATAACCGGTATAGCAGCAGCCCGGGGCGATAAAGAAGATATGCACCACGGGACGTTTTGGTGTCTCGTAGTTGGTCAACACACCCGCCTCACGCAGTGCCGCGCGCAGCGGCACGGTGAATTTGCGACAGAACTTCATCAGCTCTTTGCTTTCGTTGGTGTCGGCAACTTCAACGCGCAGCTCGCCACCCTTCTCCACCACGCCCTGCAGCATGCCAACAATCGGCGTAATGCGATCTTCAGGCGGAAGATCTTTCAGAAGTTCACCCGCGACAAACATCTGACGGGCAAAAATCAGCGAGCTAAACGGCAGATCGCGCACCAGTTTTTCCGCGTCATCTGCCTGATAGCATTCGAAAACAACATAGCCCGCGTTCTCTTTCACGCGGGCAAAACCAAACACTTCGCGCTTCGCGGCTTTATCAGTGATCTCCGCAGCACACTCTTTTTCAAAGCCCGGGCGACAATATAAGACAACTTTATTCATGAACAACGCCCTTGCGTTTCAGACGGAACGAACCGATTAACATTAATACCCACCCGACCAGGAAGCTGACGCCGCCGACCGGGGTAACAAACGCCCACAGGCGTAAATGCGACAGCGCAAGGCAGTACAGGCTACCGCTGAAGAGCACGGTGCCCAGCGCCATAAATACGCTGCTCCAGTAAAACCAGATACTGATCCGGCGCTGCATCGCCACGGCTAATCCGAAGATCGCCAGGGTATGGAACGCCTGATATTCCAGACCGGTGTGGATCCAGCCCATCTCCACCACACCCAATGATTTGCGTAAGACATGTGCGCCAAAGGCGCCCAGCGCAACAAAAATAAAGCCACTCACCGCGGCAAAAATCAGCATAAAACGGCTGGTCATGTTTCTGTCCTGAAGTTATGCGCGTCCTGCGCGCAAAAGAAAGTGTTACTCGTACCGAAAGCGGAATTTTTCTTGCTCGTTGGCCGCCTTTGCCAGGATCCACTGGCGAAACGCGGCTATTTTACCCAGTTCTGCCTGACTGTCATGACAAACCAGATAAAAAGCGTTCTTACTGACCAGAACATCATTAAAGGGGCAGACCAGGCGGCCGGCCTCAATTTCGGACTGCGCCATAACGTTGTTAGCCAACGCCACGCCCTGTCCGTGAATGGCAGCCTGTAACACCATCGCACTGTGGCTGAAGATGGGGCCCTGCTGCACGTTTATATGGTTAAGACCAAGCTGGCGGGTATAAGTTTGCCAGTCGCGGCGAGAAGCATCATGTAAAAGCGTATGCTGCGCCAGATTTTCCGGTGCCTTTAACGCTTTTTCGCCCGTTAAGAGTAGTGGCGAGCAGACCGGCAGCAAATACTCCGCGTACAATTTTTCGACACGCAGCCCTGGCCAGTTGCCGCGACCATAGAAAATCGCTACGTCAACGTCGTCGGCCAGCTTGTCCTCCTGACGGTCGACGGCCTGGATTCGGACGTCAATTCCCGGATAAGCTGAGTTAAAGCTTGAGAGCCTCGGCACCAGCCACTGAATGGCAAAACTGGGCAATAAACTGACCGTCAGCGCCCCTTTGGCACTGCGCGCCTGTAACTTACGCGTCGCTTCCGTCAGCTGGGAAAATATCTCTTTAATATCCTGAAAATAGCTCTGCCCCTCTTCCGTCAGAAGCAGGGAACGATTGCGGCGGCGGAACAGCTTGAGGCCCAGAAAATCCTCAAGGGACTTGATTTGATGACTTACTGCGGCCTGAGTCACAAAAAGCTCATCGGCCGCGCGCGTGAAGCTTAAATGGCGGGCGGCAGCATCAAATACACGTAATGCATTAAGAGGTGGTAATCGCTTGGACATGGTTATCTGGCTTAGATGTTAACGGCTTTTAACAAACAGGAAACAACGTTTAACCTATTAGTTTTTTTTATCTGAGCCATTATAAATTGTCCGTTGAGGAACTACCAGCAAATACCTATAGTGGCGGCACTTCCTGAGCCGGAACGAAAAGCTTTTTTTGGAATGCGTGTTCTGAAGGGCTTTTGGCTTACGGTTGTGATGTTGTGTTGTTGTGTTTGCAATTGGTCTGCGATTCAGACCTCGGTAGCGACGCTACCAATTTTTCACTTCCTGTACATTTACCCTGTCTGTCCATAGTGATTAATGTAGCACCGCCCAATTGCGGTGCTTTTTTTTGTCTGCAATTCCGTTAGTGGTCCAGCTCAACCATCTCTTTCACGTCGCTGCGGTTGATCTGCTGTTTATTCCCGTTCGCATCCTTATACGAGATCATGCCGGTATCATTATCGGTTTGCGGCTTACCTTCAGAGACGATAGAGCGGCCATCGTTGGTGTGCATCACATAGTTATTACCGGAACAGGCGCTCAGGGCAAAAGTCAGCATACAGGCAGAGGCAATTGCGATAGTCTTTTTCATCTTCTTCTCCTTTAGCAATTAATGCTATTAAAAGCGTGTTTCATAACAGGCTAAAACATTCTCCTGACACTATTTCAGCATAACCTGCTTCGTCTGTTACGCCAGGATAAACAGACAATTCCGATAGAGATCAACCTCCTTGCCCTGCCGCTGAATTTGCGCGACGATCTATTCACGATGAAGAGGAATTCCATGAACGCATTCAGCCCTGCCCATTTTCGTGCACAGTTCCCGGCGCTGGCCGATGCCGGCGTCTATCTTGATAGCGCCGCGACAGCCCTCAAGCCTCAGGCGGTGATCGAGGCCACGAATCAGTTTTACAGCCTGAGCGCAGGCAATGTGCATCGCAGCCAGTTTGCCGAGGCGCAACGCTTAACCGCGCGCTATGAAGCAGCCCGCGATCAGGTCGCGCAGTTGCTTAATGCCGAAAGCGGTAAAAACATTGTCTGGACGCGGGGCACCACCGAGGCCATCAATATGGTGGCGCAATGTTATGCCCGTCCACGCCTCCAGCCAGGCGACGAAATCATCGTCAGCGAGGCGGAACATCACGCCAATCTGGTGCCGTGGCTGATGGTGGCCGAGCAGACCGGCGCGCGGGTAGTGAAGCTCCCCCTGGGGGCCGATTTATTAGCAGATGTCGCCCGCTTGCCCGAATTTATCACTCCGCGCAGCCGTATCCTCGCGCTGGGGCAGATGTCAAACGTTACCGGCGGCTGCCCGGACCTGGCCCGCGCCATTCAGCTCGCCCATGCCAGCGGCATGGTGGTGGTAGTCGATGGCGCACAGGGAGTGGTGCATTTCCCGGCGGACGTGCAGCAGCTGGATATCGACTTCTATGCCTTCTCCGGACATAAGCTGTACGGGCCGACCGGGATTGGCGCGCTGTATGGTAAAGCGGAGCTGCTGGAGCAGATGACCCCGTGGCTCGGCGGCGGCAAGATGATCACCGAGGTGAGCTTCGACGGCTTCAAAACTCAGGCGGTGCCGTATCGCCTGGAAGCCGGGACGCCCAACGTCGCCGGGGTGATTGGCCTGAGCGCGGCGCTGGAGTGGCTGGCGGAGGTCGATCTGCAGCAGGCGGAGAGCTGGAGCCGCGGGCTGGCAACGCTGGCCGAAGAAGCGCTAAAAAAGCGTCCCGGTTTTCGCTCTTTCCGCGTCCAGGATTCGAGCCTGCTGGCGTTCGATTTTGCCGGAGTGCATCACAGCGACATGGTAACGCTGCTGGCGGGATACGGTATTGCTCTGCGCGCCGGGCAGCACTGCGCCCAGCCGCTGCTGGCGGCGCTCGGCGTTAACGGCACGCTGCGCGTCTCGTTTGCCCCCTATAACACCCAAAGCGACGTCGACGCGCTGGTTGCCGCCGTCGATCGCGCCCTTGCTTTACTGGTGGATGAATGACAAGCCCAACTCTCGCCGGACATCCGTTCGGCACCGTCATCACTGAAGAGACGTTGAAACAGACCTTCGCCCCGCTGACCCAGTGGGAAGACAAGTATCGCCAGCTAATCCTGCTGGGTAAGCAGCTGCCCGCGCTGTCCGATGAACTGAAGGCGCAGGCGAAGGAGATCCCCGGCTGTGAGAACCGCGTCTGGCTTGGGATGACGCCCGTCGGGGATAAGCTGCACTTTTATGGCGACAGCGAAGGCCGCATTGTGCGCGGATTACTGGCCGTGCTGCTGACGGCGATAGAGGGAAAAAGCGCCGCGCAGATCCTTAGCGAAAGCCCGCTGGCGCTGTTTGATGCACTGGGGTTACGCGGCCAGCTGAGCGCCTCGCGCAGCCAGGGGCTGACTGCGCTGAGTGAGGCGGTGCTGGAGGCGGCGCGTCAGGCCTGACGTTCCGCCTTTGCCATCATCTTTTTCAGGGCGTGAGAAACAGCGATAAAACCAAAGGTAGCGGTCACCATAGTGGCCGCGCCAAATCCGGAGGCACAGTCCATCCGTTTTGGCCCTTCCGCGGTGCTCTTCATGGCGCAGACTGAGCCGTCCGCCTGCGGATAAACCAGCGCTTCCGTGGAGAATACGCAGTCAATCCCCAGCTTGCCTTTGCTGTTTTTCACCACCCCAAAATCGCTTTTCAGGCGCTCGCGCAGCTTGGCCGCCAGCGGATCCTGAATGGTTTTCGCCAGGTCGGTCACCTGGATCTGCGTCGGGTCGATCTGGCCGCCCGCCCCGCCGGTAGTCACCAGCGGCACTTTATTGCGACGACACCAGGCGATTAGCGCCGCTTTCGGGCGCACGCTGTCGATGGCGTCAATCACGTAGCTGTAGCCGGCTCCCATGTACTGGGCAACGTTATCGGCCGTCACGAAATCATCGATCACGGTGACGCGGCATTCCGGGTTTATCTGGCGAATGCGATCCGCCATCACCTCGGATTTCGCCAGCCCGACGCTGTCGCGCAGGGCGTGGATCTGCCGGTTGGTGTTGGTGACGCAGACATCATCCATGTCAATAAGCGTAATGGCGCCGATCCCGGTTCGTGCCAGCGCTTCCGCCGCCCATGAGCCGACGCCACCAATCCCGACCACGCAGACGTGCGCATCGGCAAACAGTTGCAGGGCTTTTTCACCATATAAACGCGCGGTGCCACCAAAACGCTGGCGCCAGGCTTCGCTCATTACCACAGACATAGGACCTCAGATGTAAAAAGGGTGAGAGTTGCCCCTCACCCCGGAAAACATAGCGTCAATATTACCACACTCAGCCGCTAAACACGTTGCCTGCGCCTGCTGCGCTTTTCAACACCCACACGCGTCCGTAATGGTTATACCAGCCTGCACGGTGGCCGGCATCGGGGCCAATCCCCTGATAGATGTCGAAGTGCTGGCCTTTGATGGCTCCGCCCACGTCCAGCGCCACCATCAGACGCAATTCATACTGACCGGAGAATTTCCCGTTGTGATCCAGCGTCGGCACTTCTGCCAGCAGCGTGGTGCCCGGCGGGATCACCGTCTTGTCAGAGGCCACCGAGGCGCGGCCAATCAGCGGTACCGCGCTCGCGCCTTTCACCGGGGCAAAGTTTTGCGGCTTAAAGAAGACAAATGAGGGGTTCTGCTCGAGCAGTTCGCGCACTTCATATTCGCTGTGCTTCTCGCCCCACTCGCGGATCGCCTGCATCGACATATCTTCGCGTTTCACTTCCCCGCGATCGATCAGCACCTTACCGATACTGCGGTAAGCATGGCCATTTTTACCGGAATAGCTGAAGAAGTTAAGCGGGCTGCCGTCGCCAAAGTCGATATAACCGCTACCCTGCACATCCATGATGAAGTTATCCATGAGCGAATTACTGTAGGCCAGAATGTAGCTGTCGCTCAATGCACCGGAATAGATCTCAGCGCGGGACGGCAGGCGGCCACGTTTTGGCGGCATGCGGTAAATAGGGTATTTAAACTCCCCCTGCGCGGTATGGCGCGCCTGCACCACCGGGGTGTAGTAGCCGGTAAACTGGACGTTACCGTAGTTATCGGTGCCCTCCATCTGCCAGGCGTCGAGGCCGTACTGGCGCATGGTGCGGGTATCGCCCCCGGCGCGTAACCAGTCCTGCACCGCGTTATACACGGCGTTCTGCGAACCGTACAATCGCGGTGATGCGGTACGGATCTGGCTCACCTGTTCTGCGAAGTCACCGCCGTTGATGGGCGCGCCCACGGCGTCCGGCTGATTCACTAAAGAGAAAGGCTGGGTCAGTTTCCCGTCTTTATATTGCTGACCGCGATCGGTCGGTTTGGAGGAGCAGGCAGCAAGGATTGCTACCATCGCGCCCGTCATCAGATACTTCGCCCAACGTCCTTTCATTATATCCCGTCTTCAAGTTGCCCGATTCTGCGCATCGAAGATAACAAACCGGCAAGGGTATTGAAATGCGATTACCTCCCCTCACGCAAATTTTGCGCAAAAAACAGTCGAACTGTCGGCATAGCATACAATCAACACCTAATTTGGTGATTTTTACGAAAAAGGGTTGCAACAAAAAGTCATCCGAGTATAGTGCGCATCCACGGACGCGGGGTGGAGCAGCCTGGTAGCTCGTCGGGCTCATAACCCGAAGGTCGTCGGTTCAAATCCGGCCCCCGCAACCAATTAAAATTTGATGAAGTACAAGCAGTACGGTGACGCGGGGTGGAGCAGCCTGGTAGCTCGTCGGGCTCATAACCCGAAGGTCGTCGGTTCAAATCCGGCCCCCGCAACCAATCAAATTTAAAGAAGTAAGATTCTACAAAGTAGAATGACGGACGCGGGGTGGAGCAGCCTGGTAGCTCGTCGGGCTCATAACCCGAAGGTCGTCGGTTCAAATCCGGCCCCCGCAACCAACACTTCTGAAAACAATAAACACCCATTCGGGTGTTTTTTTGTATCTGCAGTTTGCCCTTTTGCCGGGCATAAACCCGGCATCCCTGATTATCCTCGTCTGGCGAGCGTCGCCCCATCCGAGAAATAGGCCTTAATCCCCGCCAGTATCGACTCCGCTACCTCCTGCTGGAAGGCGGCCGTTTTGAGCTTACGCTCCTCTTCCACGTTACTGATAAACGCGGTTTCCACCAGAATCGACGGGATATCCGGCGCCTTCAGTACCGCGAACCCGGCCTGTTCGACGCTGTTTTTATGCAGCTTATTAACCCTACCCAGTCTACCCAGCACCGCTTTACCAAATTTCAGGCTGTCGGTGATGGTCAGCGACTGCACCATATCAAACATCGTATGGTCGACGTAGCGATCGCCGCTCTTACTGACGCCGCCGATCAGGTCAGAGGCGTTTTGCGAATCTGCCAGCAGTTTTGCAGCCGTACTGGTTGCCCCTTTGGTCGACAGCGCAAACACCGATGAACCGCTCGGTTGACGGCTGGTAAAGGCATCCGCATGGATCGAGATAAACAGATCCGCGCGCTGCTTTTGCGCTTTCGCCACGCGAACTTTCAGCGGAATAAAGACGTCCTCATTACGCGTCATGTAAGCGCGCATGTTGCCTTCTCTGTCGATCAACGCCTTCAGGCGGCGGGCGATCTGCAACACTACGTCCTTTTCCCGCGTGCGGTATTTGCCCACCGCGCCGGAGTCTTCCCCGCCATGGCCCGGATCGAGCATGATCACAATCGGGCGGTCGCGCCCGGCTTTGCCCGGCTGCGGACCACTTTGCGCAGGCGGAACCTGCTTCTCAAGATCGCCTTTGTTGTAATCCTCCAGCAACGCCAGCAGAGGATCCTGGATGTCCGTCGCGTTGGCCGGATAGAGATCCATCACCAGACGCTCTTTAAATCCGGCCACCGGTGCCAGGGCAAACAGCTGCGGCTTTACGTTCTGCTTAAGCTCAAACACCATGCGCACGGTTTTCGGATCAAACTGCCCTACCCGTGCGGACTTGATAAAAGGATCGTCGCCACGGATCTGGGCGCTCATCCCTTTGAGGACTGAATTGAGGTTCACCCCTTCGATATCCACCACCACCCGCTCCGGATTACTCAGGGCGAATTGCTTATAGTTCAGCACCCGGTTGGACTCGACCGTCACGCGTGTATAGGTCGACGCTGGCCAGACACGTACCGCCACCACCTGACTGACGGCGGCAAGCCCTACCTGACTTACGCTAAGCAACCACATTGCCCCGGCCCCTTGTAACAGGCGGCGACGACTTAATGCTTTACTGGATCCCGACATGCTTCTCCCGAGCAAAGATATCGAATAACTTCTCATAACGTCCAAATTGACCGAAAACTTTAGCGAATGATGCATAACCTGTCATCCCTAAAAGGGTAAACAATCATGCGTTAACGATTACTTCCCTGAATGTTTTCTTTGCTTCGCCGAAAATTTTGGCTTGCGCGCAGGGGCATATTCGAATAAAAATACAAAAATTGCGAATAAACATTCATTGAGGGGTTGTGCCGTGGTGAAGGAACGTAGAATCGAACTGGTCCAGGGATTCCGTCATTCTGTTCCCTATATCAACACCCACCGGGGAAAGACGTTCGTCATTATGCTCGGCGGCGAAGCCATTGAGCATGAGAACTTCTCCAGCATAGTCAATGACATCGGCCTGCTGCACAGCCTGGGTATTCGCCTTGTTGTCGTTTATGGTGCCCGCCCGCAGATTGAAGCCAATCTGGCCGCGCATCATCACGAGCCGATCTACCATAAACATACCCGCGTTACCGACGCCAAAACGCTGGAGCTGGTGAAGCAGGCCGCCGGTCTGCTGCAGCTGGACATTACCGCGCGGCTGTCGATGAGCCTCAACAACACTCCGCTACAGGGAGCGCACATCAACGTGGTGAGCGGCAATTTTATTATCGCTCAGCCGCTTGGCGTGGATGACGGGGTGGATTATTGCCACAGCGGACGTATTCGCCGTATCGATGAAGAGGCGATCCATCGCCAGCTCGACGGCGGTGCGATTGTGCTGACCGGCCCGGTCGCCGTCTCCGTGACCGGCGAAAGCTTTAACCTCACCTCAGAAGAGATTGCCACCCAGCTGGCGATCAAGTTGAAAGCCGAAAAAATGATCGGTTTCTGCTCTTCACAGGGCGTCACTAACGAGCTGGGGAATATCGTCTCTGAGCTGTTTCCTAACGAAGCCCAGGCGCGGGTCGAAGCGCTTGAGGAACAGGGGGATTACTACTCTGGCACCGTGCGTTTCCTGCGCGGCGCCATCAAAGCCTGCCGCAGCGGCGTGCGCCGCAGCCACCTGATCAGCTACCAGGAAGACGGTGCCCTGCTACAGGAGCTGTTCTCCCGCGACGGTATCGGGACGCAGATTGTGATGGAGAGCGCCGAGCAGATCCGTCGCGCCACCATCAATGACATCGGCGGCATTCTGGAGCTGATTCGCCCCCTGGAGCAGCAGGGGATCCTGGTGCGTCGCTCCCGTGAGCAGCTGGAGATGGAGATCGACAAGTTCACCATTATTCAGCGCGACAACCTCACCATCGCCTGTGCGGCGCTCTATCCCTTCCCGGAAGAGAAGATTGGTGAGATGGCCTGCGTGGCGGTGCATCCTGACTACCGCAGCTCGTCGCGCGGCGAGGTGTTGCTGGAGCGGATTGCCGTCCAGGCCCGGCAGCAGGGGCTGAGTAAGCTCTTTGTGCTGACTACCCGCAGCATTCACTGGTTCCAGGAACGCGGCTTTACGCCGGTGGACATTGATTCCCTGCCGGAAACCAAGAAAGAGATGTACAACTATCAGCGTCGCTCGAAGGTGCTGATGGCCGATTTAGGTTAAGCCCCCTGACCCTCTCCCCATGGGGAGAGGGAATAAATCACAAGGCTTCAAAAATCGCACTCAGGCCACTGCGCCGTTCCGTACGGGTAGTAACGGCCTGCACCAGCACACCGTCATCCGCATACAGCGACAACCGCCGACGGGCACGGGTAATGGCCGTATAGACCAGCTCCCGGGTGACTACCGGGGACATCTGGGTAGGCAGGATCAGCGCCGCATGATCGAACTCAGAGCCCTGAGATTTATGCACCGTCATCGCCCACGCGGTTTCATGCTCCGGCAGTCGGCTCGGCTGTACGGACTTCAGGCTGCCATCTGGCATCTGGAACCAGACGCGCAGCCCCTGCCCCCGATCCAGCGCAATCCCGATATCCCCGTTAAACAGGCCCAGCGCACTGTCGTTGCGCGAAATCATTACCGGGCGTCCGTCATACCAGCGCGAATGCGGCTGACGGCTGATGCGGCGCTTTTGCATCAGCACCTGCTCCAGCCTTTCGTTGAGCCCGGCCACGCCAAAGGGGCCGTCCCGTAAGGCACACAGCAGCTGGTAGCCGCCAAAGGCCGCCAGAATCTCCTCTTCGGAGGCCTGGTGTTGCACCCGGTCGAGAAAATGGTGATATCCCTGCAGGGCATCCTCCAGCATCACCAGATACTCTTCCCCACTCTGGAGCTGCTTTTTCTCGATATCGCTGAATGTGCCGTCAAACACCGAGCGGAGCGCGTGACGATCGCCACGGTTGACCGCTGCCGCCAGCTGCCCGATGCCGGAGTCGCTGCCGAAACGGTAGCTTTTTTGCAGCAGGCAGAGGCTGTCGCGCAGGGCGCCCGCAACCGGGCTGACGTTGCCTTCCATCTGGCATCCGGTCATGCCGGCCAGCTCCTGGGCACGCTGCACGGTAAAACCGGCGCTGGCCCAGGTGCAAATATCGCCCAGCACGGCGCCCGCTTCGACGGAGGCCAGCTGATCGCGATCGCCGAGGAAGATCACCCTGGCATGAGGCGGCAGGGCATCAATCAGACGAGACATCATGGTCAGGTCAATCATCGAGGCTTCATCCACCACCAGCACATCCAGATGCAGCGGGTTACCGGCATGGTAACGCAGACGCTGGCTGCCCGGCTGGGCGCCGAGCAAACGGTGCAGGGTACTGGCTTCGGTCGGGAAGCGCTTACGCTGAATGTCGGTCAGCGGAAGCTGTTGCAGCGCGCCGCCCAGCGACTCGGTGAGACGGGCGGCGGCTTTACCGGTCGGGGCCGCCAGCCGGATACGGCACTTCTCCTCTCCCGCCATCTGGATCAGCGCCGCCAGCAGGCGGGCGACGGTGGTGGTTTTACCGGTGCCCGGGCCGCCGGAAATCACCGAGATACGCCGCGTTAACGCCACCGCCGCCGCCACCTTTTGCCAGTTAACGGCTTCGTCAGAGGTGAACAATGCGTTCAGGGTACGCTGAACGTCGGCACTGTCATGGGGCAAAGGCTGATTGGCTTCGCTAAAGAAACCGGCCACGGCCCGCTCGTAGCGCCACATCCGGTGGAGGTAGAGGCGCTCGCCCACCAGCACCAGCGGCGTTGGCTCGTCCCCTGCGCTCACTGCGCGCGAACGCATCAGCGTGGCGGACCAGTCCAGGGTTTCATCATGCAGGGCAAAACAGGCCTGCAGCGCGGCGGTTTTAGCCTCTGCCTGCAGACGGGACAGCGGCAAACAGACATGCCCCTCTCCGGTATCCCGGCTTAAGATCGCCGTCGCCAGCATCACCGAGGGTTCATCGTTCCCGGCCACCATCATCGCAAACTGTACATCCAGACGACGCAATACGCGCTGTTCCACGGCCTCCAGCAATAATTCCTGCATCGTCATGACACAAGCTCCTCTTGGCTTGCAGAAAACAAGCTATCCATTTGATTGATTAAAATTTCACTCGGGCGGGTGGCGAAGCAACCGGCCCCCGGCGAACTGCCGTCCACGCCGCGTAAAAACAGGTAGATCACCCCACCGAAATGCTGCTGATAGTCATAATTGGCAATACGGTGGCGCAGATAACGGTGCAGCGCCAGGGTGTAGAGCTGGTACTGCAGATCGTAGCGGTGGGACTGCATCGCACGGGCCATTGCCTGCGGCGTATAGGCCTCGCCGTTTTCCCCCAGCCAGTTGGACTTATAGTCGAGCAGGTAGTAGCGACCATTATGCCGGAACACCAGGTCAATAAAGCCTTTCAGCATGCCGCGCACCTGGCGAAAGTCGAGCGGCGGGCAGTCACGCGACAGCGGATCGTGCTCGCGGATCAGCGCATCCAGCGCATCGGCGGTAAGCGGCCCGGCGATCGGCAGATAAAACTCCATCTCAACCTGTTTATCGGCGGCTGAAAGCTGGCTCAGGGAGATCCCCTCTTCATTGAGCGGCGTCTGCAGTACCTGGTTGATCCAGTGGGTCAGGACCGGCTCCCAGCGGGCGTCATACCCGCCTTTCTGCAGCATCTCCAGCGTCCACTCCGGGGAAACGGGTTGGGTAAAATCGAGCGCTTCAAACAGGCTGTGTAAAAAGGTGCCTGGCGAGGCACCGCGCGGGAACTGGTGCGGCGTCAGCTCCGGCTCCTGTACCACCTCGCCTGTGCCTGCGGCATCAACGTCGAGGCGCGGCATCAGATCCTGGGCGATACTGTGCCCGCGCTGCTGCAGCCCGGAGTAGCTGGTGACCCGCCAGTCGTCAAACAGCACGCGAGCCACCTGCCGCGCCTGCAGATCCGGCATCGCCGACTCCGGCATATGCCAGCGGGCGGTATCGGCCACCCCGGCCACCTGCAGCGCAATGTGGTCATTGCACAGGGTTTCCAGGCACTGGCGCAGCCCGGCCGCGTCTTTTGGCTCGCCGCGCTGGATCAAGCGTCCGAGCGCGCTGAGGTGGAAATCGCTGTCACCGGACTTGTCGCCACGACGACGGAACAGCGGCGCGACGCCCAGGCTGCAGTGCCAGACCGAGCGGGTCAGGGCCACATACAGCAGGCGTAAATCTTCCGCCAGCCGCTCGGCTTCGGCCAGCTCGACGCTGTCCTCCGCCTTGCTGAGGTCAAGTACGGCTTCAAAGGTGTTGCGATCGTGGTAAAACGCCTGATCCTGCACCCGGTAGTTGGCAATAAAAGGCAGCCAGACCAGGGGGTATTCCAGCCCTTTTGATTTGTGAATGGTGACGATTTTGACCAGATGTTTGTCGCTTTCGAGGCGCATCTGCTGGCTTGAAGCATTGCTGTTGGGTTCGGCAATATGCTGCGCCAGCCAGCGCACCAGAGCGTGCTCGCTCTCAAGCTGCGTTCCCGCCTCCTGGAGCAACTCGCTGATGTGCAAAATATCGGTCAGACGGCGTTCGCCCCCCGCGGTGGCCAGCATATTTTCGGCAATATTGCGCTGCGCCATGATGTCGCGCAGCATCGCCATCACGCCCCGCTTCTGCCAGCGTTCGCGATAGCGGGTAAACTCTTCCACCGCCTCATCCCAGAGGGTTTCACTGTTATTCAGCATGTCGATGTCCCGGGCGTTAAGACCGAGCATTGAGCTTGCCAGCGCGCTGCGCAGGATGCTTTCACGCTCGGGCGCCAGCACCGCCTGCAGCAGCCAGAGCATCTCCTGGGCTTCGAGGGTTTCAAACACGCTGTCGCGGTTGGAGAGATAGACCGAGGGGATGGTCAGCAGCGTCAGCGCGTCGCGGACGAGCGCCGCCTCCTGACGACTGCGCACCAGCACCGTAATGTCCGATGCTCTCACCGGCCGGGCCTCGTCGCCCCGGTGCAGAATGGCTTCACCGCGCACCCCGGCGCTCAGCCAGTCGCGGATTTGCGCCGCGCAGTGCTGGGCCATAAAGGCCTGGTAATCCCCGACGCCGCACCCCTCGCCCTCCATAAGCCAGACGTTCATCGCTGGCTGGAGCTCCCCCCGGAGCTCAAAGCGCAGCCCGGCGTTTCTCGGGGCGGATTTGACCGGCAGGAAGGGGATTTCACGGAACATGAAGGCGTCGTTCATCTGTGAAAAGAGGGTATTGACGCTTTCCACCATACCGGGCGCCGAGCGCCAGTTGGTATCCAGCGTATAGTGCGCGGCAACTTCGCCACGGGCCTTCATATAGGTAAAGATATCCGCCCCACGGAACGCGTAGATCGCCTGCTTCGGGTCGCCAATCAGCAGCAGCGCGGTGTCAGGCTGCTGACGCCAGATCCGCCGGAAAATCCGGTACTGCTGGGGGTCGGTATCCTGGAATTCATCGATCATCGCCACCGGAAAACGGCCGCGGATGGCCGCGGCCAGCGCGTCGCCATTGTCGCTGTTCAGCGCCTCATCGAGGCGGCTGAGCATATCGTCAAAACCCAGCTCGCCGCGACGGCGCTTTTCGCGCGCGACTGCTGCGCGGATCTCTGCCAGCGCCCGGGTGATCATCAGATCGTTCAGGGTCAATGGCTCAGCCAGCAGAGTATCGATGGCGACAAACAGCGGGTGTTCCGGCACCTCGCCGCCCGCTTTTGTGCGCTCCGCCAGGAACGTTTGTGAGAACTTTTCCAGCGCGTCAGGGAGCTGGTAGCTGTGCTTCTCTTCCTGGGCCCAGGCCGTGACGCGCTCAATATATTTTGCCTGGTTGCCGCGGTTGAACTTGCGCCGATCGATACCGGAACGTTCAATAATCGCGTCGATTTCCCCCACGCTGCTGGACCACTGCTGCTTCATGGTGGCGATGAGGCCGACGATCTTCTCATGGCGAGAGGCCAGGGTTTCGTCCGCAGGCGGGGGGGATTTAATTACCGGGGCTTCACCCTGCAGGTAACGATCGATGGACCGGAGTAACTCTTCCGGCCCTTTCCAGAGAGCGTGTACCGCTTCGGCAATATCGCGAGGCAGAGGATAGCAGTGACGACGCCAGAAGTCGGCGCACGCCTGGTAGCGCAACAGGGATTCATCTTCGATGAGTTGCTGCTCGAAGAGCATGCCGGATTCAAAGGCATTCAGGCTGAGCATGCGCTGACAGAAGCCGTGGATAGTGAACACGGCGGCCTCGTCCATCTGCCGTTCCGCCAGCAGCAGCCACTGGGCCGCCTGCTGTGTGTCGTCAATCTCGTCCAGCAGACTGGCATACAGCGGATTGTCCGTGCTCTGTCTCAGGCAGGCGATCCGCAGCTCATGAATGTTGGCGCGGATACGGCCGCGCAGCTCTTCCGTCGCGGCTTCGGTGAAGGTCACCACCAGCAGCTCTTCCACGCTGAGCGGGCGACTGAAGGCTGCGCTGCCGCCCAGCCCGAGCAGCAGGCGCAGATAGAGTGCGGCGATGGTGAAGGTTTTTCCGGTTCCCGCTGAGGCCTCTATCAGTCGTTCCCCCTGTAACGGTAAACTCAGGGGATCAAGGGACTCGGCGGTATCGGTCATTCGTTCTTACTCCTGGGCAAAGATTGCTGCAATGCGCTCACGCTCTTCCAGACCGTCCAGCCTGCAGGCGGGGCAACGTCAGCTTTTTTACTCTGACTACCCGATACCTGGGACAGGATCGCCATCCCCTGCGGGGCAACCACCGCCTGGTGGAAGAAGTCGGCGACTTTCTGCGGCGTGAGCTGTTTTATCTCGGCCACTACTTTATCATGCGAATCGAAGCGCATATTACCCCGATCAAAATCTTTGCTGATCTTTGACGCCTCTTCGGCCAGGGTTTGCGGCGGCTGCGTAATCTGGGCGATCACCGCCTGCTGGATCTGGGCAAACTCTTCTGGCTTCATGGCGCGCAGCTTAGCTTCCGCCTGCGGGAAGAAGGCCTGGAAACGCTGCCAGAGATAATCCGGCTGTTTATCACTGCTTTGCAGCAGGAAGCCCATCCCCCACTGGCGGCCCACGTTCATCGAGAAAGCAAAAACGGCATAGCCCAGCTGCTCTTCGGTACGTAACTGGGTGTAGAACCAGGGCTGGACGATCTGTCCGAGCATGGCGCTGTAGGCCGAGCTGGCGTATTCGTCATAGCCGGTTGGGACAAACACCGCCGCCAGCGCGGAGTCGGTGCTGCTGCCGGGTTTCTCGAAAATCACGTTCTGCTGTTTATCCACCAGCACATCCTGGTTGCGACACCATTCGGTTCCCTTCGCCCCCAGCTGAGTACGGACGTCCTGCGCCAGGGTTTTCGCCTGATCTTCGCTCATATTGCCGACCACCAGAAACTCCGGTCTGGCGTTGGTTTTCAGCGCCGCACGATAGGCCATCACCTCGTCAAGGGTGATGGACGGCAGCAGCGCCCGACGCTCTTCGCGCTGGAAATAAGGCACCTGCGACAGCATCTGCACCGGCATAATGGCCTGATCGAAGGCCTTGCCTTTTTCGGCGGAGTCCATCATCTGGGCATACCAGGATTTGGCCTGCGCCAGCTGATCCTCGGTGGCGGTGTAGCTAAAGTAACCCTCCAGCAACGCCTTAAACAGCTGCGGCAGACGCTGGGTGTAGCCGTTGGCGTTAAGCATCAGGCCATTGTTGGCGTTAGTTGAGAAACCGATCCCGCCCACGGCCGCCTGGTTGCTGAGCTGATCCAGCGCAATGCCGGCCAGATAATCATTCAGGGCAAACATCACCTGGTTTTTGGCGCTGTCCATTGCCGCAGGGTTACGCAGTACCATGCTGACGTTGGCTTTCGGCTCGCTGGCGAAATAGCGGCTCGGGGTATAGACCACGCGCAGGTCAGACTCGTCCACAATCAGCTGCGGTTTTGCATACTCTTTAGTGGGTTTGATCAGCGCGAAATCGTCCGGGATATAGGGGTTCACCTCCGGCAGCTTGAGCGCAATCGCGGCGGATCGCTTCTGCCAGTCGGCAAAAGTTTGCTCGCTGATTTTATCAACCTGATATTCAGCGTTTACAAAGTAGGCGGTTTTGTTGTGCGGCTCGTCCGGGCTGATATACCAGATACGGGCGTTCTGCGGGGTCATCATTGCCAGACGGGCTTTGACGGCGTCAGCATCGTACCGATCTGCGATATTGACCGCATCCAGCGTATGCTCGACCGGCACACGGATCATGGTGTCGGCCAGCCACTCAACGTAGTCCATATCGCGGGTAATGGAGGGATAACGGAAGTCGAGATCCAGCACGTGGGCCAGCTCGTCGAAATAGCGTTTATCAACGCCTTTGTCACGCAACAGCGACAGGTAGCTGAAAATGGCGGCAACCACCTCATCACGATGGGCCAGACCTTTATCAGTTAAGGTGGCGGAGATGGCCAGCACGCCGCTGTTGCCGTTGACGATCGGATCGGAGTCCGCGCGGATACCTTCCACCAGCCCCTGCTTTTGCAGCCAGTCGGACAGCGTGTCCGGGCTACGGTTGCCAATCAGGTAGTTAACCAGCTCGTCGGTTTTGCTGCGAAACTGCGCGGTGTTGTTATCAATGCGGAATTCAACGCGCAGCACCTTACGCGGCATCGCGGGAACATAGTGAATGATTAAGCCTTTCTGCGCATCGGTGACGACCGGCACGGTGACTTCCGGGCGGGTAATATCTTTATTCGGAACGCGGCCGTAGGTATCGGCGGCGAGTTTCGCCAGCTCTGGCAGGGGTTTGTTGCTGTACACCACCGCTTTCATCAGATTGGCGGAGTAGTATTTATCGCGGAAGGCGTGCAGCGCATCAAGCACCGGGCTGCCCGGCTTGTCGCTCAGGGTTTCAAGATTACCGCCGGAAAAGCGGGAGCCAGGGTGCGCGGGGTTAATGGTTTCGGCGCTGACCTGTGCCATACGCATCCCGTCCCGGGTACGGGCCATCGTCAGCTCGGCATTAACGGCGTTGCGTTCGCGATCGGCATATTTTTTATCCAGCAGCGGAGCGGCAATGGCATCCGCAAGGCGATCGACCGCCCCTTCCAGCGCATCGTTTTCAACTTCAAGATAAAAGGCAGTACGGTACGGCGCGGTGCTGGCGTTATGGCTACCACCGTGCATTTTTAAAAATTCGGCCAGGCTGTCAGGCTGCGGGTACTTGGTTGAGCCCATCAGGGTCATATGTTCAAGATAGTGCGCAAGCCCCGGGTGGGATTCAGGATCTTCCAGCGAGCCCACCGGCACTACCAGCGCCGACAGTGACTTTACGGCCTGCGGATCGGAAACCAGCAGCACGACCATCCCGTTATCAAGGCGGATCGCCTGATATTCGCGGGTATCTTTATCGCTTTTGCGGATCGTTTCCTGAACGGGTTGCCAACCGGTATTTGCCTGACTGAGGGGGGCCCAAAGAGCGACGAACAAAACTAACGATTTCAACAAGGTGCTGCCTGGCATTCACTACCTCTTCATCACGGACATCATCATTAACACGCTTTGTGCCGGGCAGGCCAGCATCTCTTTGTGGTGTACATCAGTCCATGACAAGATGGGCATCATAAATGAATGCCCAAACCTGCGCAATTTTTAAACAGGGCCAGGACTAATTAAATTTATACAGCGGCAACAGGTAGCGTCGGGCCTCGTCGGTGATGGCCTCAAAGTACTCGGGCTCAAGGGTTCGCCACAGGCGTTGATACCAGACGTCGTCCCCTTCCCCACGCACGATCATGTTGCCTTCATAAGCCTGCAAAAATTTGCTGCGCGCTTTTTGCAGGGTCGCATCATCCGTTAACATCGCATCATTTGTGGCGTCGTAACAGGTTTTAATCCATGCACCCCCACTTTCTGGCAGCAGCAGCAGCGGCTTATTCATCCCCTGCCGGTAGCCTTCAACCAGCTGCGACAGATACTCCATGGCCTGGGCGGCAGGCAGCGCCGGGAAGCGCCATTCGCCGTCTTTACGTACAAATAACCGGCTCTCACCTTCGCCACCGCTCGCACAATAGACAAGGTGTTCCAGCCAAAGTTGCAAACCTTGCGAAACGCTGAGCATCGACGGACGCCAGCGCAGCAGTCCATCAGGCTGTACGTGCTGCAACCATCCCGTCAGATTGATACCGTTGCAGTTGAGATCGATCTCCATGCTCTTGCCGGGCTGGCGACACTCAATCACCCGGCCAGCGAGGGCCTGCATCTCTTCACACTGGGCATCCCAGGTAATTTCCCCGAAGGCGCCATATGGCAGCTGACCCGCCGCACGATAGCGACGGAACAGCTTCTGGGCATCCTCCTGCTCCACCAGCGCGTTCAGCAACTGCTGGTTTAACTGGTAGCGGCTTAACCCATCCAGGGTAAACGGCTCCGCATCCGGGATCTCGCTCTCTTCGGAGCGGAAATGGACCTGCAACCGCATCTGGAAAAAGGCCCGCACCGGGTGGGCCCAAAAGCGCTGAAGTTGTTCAAACGCGACCGTATCCAACGGGAGCGGATCCAGCGTCTGGATAAAGTCGCCATGGGCCACCCCTTCCCGCTTCGCGGCCGGCAGCCACTCCCGGGCGTAGCTCTGCTGTTCGTTGTCATTGTAGTTAACGGCATCAAACGGCATACGGCTGTGGCAGCAGGTGATATGCGCCTTCACGCGCTGTTCGCTTTCATCACAATTGAGGTGCTCATCCCCCGGCAGATAGTGGCTTTGTCCGATGTAGTCCACCAGCTCCTGAACCAGCACCGAAGGGAAACGTTCGCTGTTGTCCTGAATTGAGCGGCCGATGTAGCTGATATAGAGCTGCTGTTGGGCGGAGATCAGCGCCTCGAGGAACAGGTAGCGGTCGTCATCGCGACGGCTACGGTCGCCGCGCTGGGACTGTTGGCTCATTAAATCAAACCCCAGCGGCGCCAGCGCGCGCGGGTAGACGCCGTCGTTCATGCCCAGCAGGCAGACCACCTTAAATGGAATGGAGCGCATCGGCATCAGAGTGCAGATATTCACCGGCCCGGCGAGGAAGCGCTGGCTGATACGCTCCTGATCGAGACGCAGCGTTAATTCATCGCGTAACAGCGAGAGAGGTATCGCTTCGCCATAGTGCGAGTCGATACCCTCATCAATGATAGCCTGCCACTGCTGCTCGATTAGCGCCATCGCCGCTTCGGTTTCCTGATCCGGCAGGAAGAAATCATTGAGCATCTCCCGGCATACCGGCATCCACTCCTCGAGCGAGCGCGACTTCATCAGCTCCCGCCGCCAGCGGTTAAGCTGCATCAGCAGCGAAGCCAGATGACCCACCAGCTCGGCAATTAAGCCACTGGATTCGTCATACGGCAGGACGGCATTCCACTCTCCCTGGCTGCTCTCCATGGCGTAGCCGAGCAGCATACGCGTCAGGCCAAACTGCCAGGTATGCTGGCCTGTGACCGGCAGCTCAAACTCCTGCACGTTGTCATCATCCATCCCCCAGCGAACGCCCGATTCGTTGACCCACTGACGCAGGTAGCGCAGCGCGTCCTCATCAATATCAAAACGGGCCGCCAGTACCGGCACGTCCAGCAGGGCCAGCACATCTTCCGGCACGAAGCGGCTGTCCGGCAGCGAAAGCAGGCTGACAAACGCCTGCAGAGCCGGATGCGACTGGCGCGCCCGGCGGTCCGATATGGCAAACGGCAGGTAGCGATCGCCCGTCGCGCTGCCAAACACCGCCTGGATATAGGGGCTGTAGCTGTCGATATCGGCCACCATCACTACGATGTCGCGCGGCGTCAGCTGCGGATCGTCCTCCAGCATCGCCAGCAGTTTGTCATGCAGCACCTCCACCTCACGCTGCGGGCTATGGCACAGGTGAATGGTCACGCTGCGATCGTCAGGATCGAGCAGGCGCTTGTTGGCGCTGTTGGCAAACTCGGCGGCGGTGATGCCTGCCACCGCGCGGTTGTCCAGATCCAGAATATCCCGCTGCACGTTATGTAGCAGGCTGTCCGGGGTGATATCCGCAAAGGCATCGACATCCCCTTCTCCGGAAGCGGTAAGCTCGGAGAGCATGTAGATATAGTCGCGCCCCAGTTTTCCCCAGGAGGCCAGCAGCGGATTCGGCAGGTTCTGAATGCCCTGTTCGTCAAAGAGGTCAGCCGCCGTCTCGCTGTCTTTAAACAGCGGCACCGCGCGTTCGTCAAACAGGCGACGACGCTGGCGCGTGACGATGCGGGCCAGCCAGCGGGCATCCTGAATATCTCCCCAGTAATGCCGGCAGGGATTGGTGAAAAGAATATGAATATCGATATGCCGGCCCAGCGCATTCAGCGCTCTCAGATAAACCGGCGGTAAGGCGGAGATCCCGCAGATAAAGACCCGGGATGGCAATCCGGCAGGCGGCGCAGAGGCCGACTCCAGCGTCGCGATAAAACGTTCATAGAGATTGGCACGGTGCCACTGCGGCTGACTCAGCTTTTCAGTGTGTTCCACCAGCGCTTTCCACAGCGGCGCCTGCCAGACCTGCGCCTGGTCAAGGCCGTCAATCAGTTCTCCTGCTTCCCAGCGCGTTAACCACTCTGGACGATAGACCAGATACTGGTCATAGAGATCGGCAGTACGCGACGCGAGCTGAAACAGCTTTCGTTTATCGGTATCGTCGTTCAGGTAGTGGCGCAGCATGGCGAACTCATCATGCGTCAGCATCTCCGGCAGCAGCGTCATCAGCTTCCAGCTCATGCTCTGTTTGTTGAACGCGCTCTGTTTGGGGATCTCCGGCAGTACGCGAACAAACATATCCCAGATAAAACTGGCGGGCAGCGGGAAATCAATGTTGGCGGCAATGCCAAACTTTTGCGACAGGGACATCTGCAGCCATTGGGCCATACCGGTGCTTTGAACCAGGATCATCTCCGGTTCAAAGGGATCGTCGAGCCGCTGCTGCTCGACGATAAATTCCATCAGTGCTTCCAGCACATCAAGACGGTTTGAGTGGTAGACCCTTAACATTGCTGCTCCCAACTACTGGCTAACCGGGCAGTGCAGGCGCGTCATTTGACCCTGCCGACCCAATGGAGAAATAAGTGAGACCGAGATGCTGACACATCCGGCCGGTGTTGTCTGCACCCTGTTTACCTGCCAGCCTGGAGGGATCTCCCCGGCGGCCAGCTGTGACTGAGACCAGACATGACGCCAGAGCTGACGATACTGCTCAAGGGTGACAAACCGGCTGGCTAACACACGATGGTAACCCGCCAGCCCGGTGACGACCATTACCATCAGCATCATGGCCAGTAAGACCTCAACGATGCTGAACCCCTTCTGTTTCGCTACGGTTGCTGACATAACGCCCTCTCCTTCAGGGGACAGAAATCGCTCCAGCCCTGCGGCGAGAAATGTACGCCGTTGGCCGTCACCTCGCCCAGCCGCCACAGCGTCGCGCTACCGCTGCTGGCGATAAGCAGCGCGCGTTCCTCCAGAATGCGTAAGCAGACGCGCCAGGGCTGCTGCGGATGCTGACGGCATGCATATTCAGCCTGGGTTTGCCAGGAGAGCATTCTTCCCCATTCCAGCGCGGACTGGGCTATCGCCTGATGCTCTGTCGCCTGACGTTCCGTACTAACGATGCGCATCAGGGCAGCCAACTGCTGGTTGAGCCCGGCCAGCATCAGGCTGCCAAGAATCAGCAGCAGGAGCACCAGCGCCAGCGACGACATTCCTTGCTGACGGTTCACAGATTAAACCCGGTCACGACGTGGCGCGCCTCGACCACGCCATCGCGCTGTCCGTTGACGAAGGCCGCCAGCGTCAGGCTCAGCTCCGGGGCGAAGCCCGCACGTAAAATGCGTTGCACCTGAAAACGCTGAACCCTGATCCTGTCAGGGTCGGTCATTCTCTCCCAACCCTTACCCTCGCACTGCGTCGCACCTCGCAAAGTTTCCAGTGCGTCGCCGTTCAGACGAAAGCCGGTCTGCTCGGCGGCGGCTGAGGGTAAGGTTTCCCAGCGGCCGTTGCTGTTTTCATCCCACTGGACAATAACGCATTCGCCGCGCAGACCAATTTTCAGCGCCTCGCCTTCGCACTTGCCCGCGCAATACCCCGCTCGTTGCAGGTGCTTACCGATGCCGTTTATGCGCAGCCAGAGCTCCTCTTGCAGCTCCTGCTGCTTCGTCAGCACCATTATCGACCGCTGTAGCGCGGGCAAGAATCGCGCCGCGCTCATCAGCAGCACGCTGCTTATCGCCATCGCGATCAGTACTTCGGTCAGGGAAAATCCCTGCTGCTTTACCGGCATGCGAACTCCCCCTTTCCGTTGCACATGCGGATACGCCCCCATGCGGAAATGAGGATCAGCCACTCTCCGGCCTGGCTTTGCAGACGTACTCTTCCGGCCCAGGCGGTATCCCGTAAACCGTAAAACCCCAGCGCAGGCGTTAGCTCGGTGACCTGAATGTCAGACCACTGCGGCGTGAGTACAAAAGCATTATCCGCCTGGCACGCCGGGATGCCGGTCTTTAACAGACACCACTGTTTGCCCGCCCGTTGCAGGGTCACGATATGGTCCCGGTTATTCCGCCAGGCATCATTTCGCAGCACCACCAGGTAATCCCGAACCTGGCGCGCCGTCTGCCACAGCTGCTGTTGCTGCTGCCAGCGCCGCCAGCCGTACAGCCCTGTCGCACTGAGCGTCACGATGAGCGAGATGGCGATCGGCATTTCCATGAGGGTAAAGCCCTGTTGCGTTTTCATGGCAGCAGTGTGCCGCCAGATGTAAAACAGTTCGAGGGGGTGTTGAGCAAATTACGAGGCGTTTTCAGGACTTTCGAAGGCGTTGCAGCGAATTACAATTCTTATGGACAGAGGCTCGCAAAAGCCTTCCGCGAACATAAAAAAACCGGCGCAGAAGGCGCCGGTTATGTCAGGATTACCGCATCAGATCGCAACAGGCGCTTTGATCCCCGGATGCGGGTCGTAACCCTCAATTTCGAAATCTTCGAAGCGATAGTCGAAAATGGAGTCCGGTTTACGTTTGATGACCAGCTTCGGCAGCGCACGCGGCTCACGGGTCAGCTGCAGGTGGGTCTGCTCCATATGGTTGCTGTACAGGTGGGTATCCCCACCGGTCCAGACAAAATCCCCCACTTCCAGGTTACACTGCTGGGCCATCATATGCACCAGCAGCGCATAGCTGGCGATGTTGAACGGCAGGCCGAGGAACACATCGCAGGAGCGCTGGTAGAGCTGGCAGGAGAGCTTGCCATCCGCTACGTAGAACTGGAAAAACGCGTGGCACGGGGCCAGCGCCATCTTATCCAGTTCGCCCACGTTCCAGGCCGACACGATGATACGGCGCGAGTCTGGATCGTTTTTCAGCTGGTTCATCACGGTGGTGATCTGGTCAATATGGCGGCCATCCGGCGTCGGCCAGGCGCGCCACTGCTTGCCGTAGACCGGGCCCAGATTGCCGTTTTCATCCGCCCACTCGTCCCAGATGGAGACGTTGTTCTCGCGCAGATAGCCGATATTGGTGTCGCCCTGCAGGAACCAGAGCAGTTCATGAATGATCGAGCGTAAATGGCAGCGCTTGGTCGTAACCAGCGGAAAGCCTTCCTGCAGGTTGAAGCGCATCTGGTGGCCAAAAATGGATATCGTACCGGTGCCGGTGCGATCGTTCTTTGGCGTGCCTTCATCGAGCACTTTTTGCATCAGTTCAAGATACTGTTTCATGATTCCTCAGGAGACCTGTTGCTGTGGACGACGATACGCCCAGACCATCATCAAGATGCCTGCCACAATCATTGGCACAGAGAGGATCTGTCCCATGCTGATGTACTGCACCCACGCACCGGTAAACTGCGCATCCGGCTGGCGGAAGAACTCAACGATGATGCGGAACGCACCATAACCGATCAGGAACAGGCCCGATACGGAGCCCGTCGGGCGCGGCTTGCGGATGAACAGGTTCAGAATGATAAACAGCACCACACCTTCCAGCGCCATCTCGTACAGCTGGGACATATGGCGCGGCAGAACGCCGTAGGTATCGAAAATCGACTGCCACTCCGGATGCGACGGCAGCAGCGCGATATCTTCGGCACGGGACTGCGGGAACAGCATGGTGAATGACACGCTCGGATCGACGCGGCCCCACAGTTCGCCATTGATGAAGTTACCGAGACGACCTGCGCCCAGACCAAACGGGATCAGGGGTGCAATAAAATCAGCCACCTGGAAGAAGCTGCGTTTGGTACGTTTGGCGAAGATGACCATTACCAGGATGACGCCGATCAGGCCACCGTGGAAGGACATGCCGCCATCCCAGACGCGGAACAGGTAGAGCGGATCGGCCAGGAAGACCGGGAAGTTATAGAACAGCACATAGCCGATACGTCCACCGAGGAAAACGCCGAGGAAACCGGCATACAGCAGGTTTTCCACTTCGTCTTTGGTCCAGCCGCTGCCAGGGCGTTTGGCACGACGGCCAGCCAGCCACATGGCAAAGACGAAACCGACCAGATACATCAGACCGTACCAGTGAAGCGCAACGGGTCCTACTGAGAAAATGACCGGATCAAACTCCGGAAAATGCAGATAGCCACTGTTCATCTGTCACCACAAGATGTTGTTATTCCGCTGAAAGTGGACAGCGGCAGAGATGCGCGCAGAGGTGTACCCTGCGCTCCAAAGTTGCGAATCATAGCACAAGCGAGCGTGGAGGTTGCGCCCGAGATGTAAAAGATGTGTATAGAGACTTCACGCAGTTTGTATCCCTCCCCGAGGAGGAAGGGATACCCGGTGCTTAACGCCCGCCGCGGATCAGGCCGCCCATGCCGCGACGCTCCATAAAGGCCGCCACCTGATGGCGTACTTCCGTTGCCAGCTGTGCTTCAAGACTGCGTTTCGCCAGCAGCTGCGCCTCTTCGAAGTCGATATGGCGCAGGAGATACTTCACGCGGGCGACGGAGCGTCCGTTCATGGATAAGTGACGGAAGCCAAGGCCAATCAGGATCGCCACACACATTGAGTCACCGGCCATCTCGCCGCACAAACGCAGGTCAAGCCCCTGCTCTTGTGCCTCGCGGGCAATCATCGCCAGCACGCGCAGCATTGCCGGGTGCAGGCTATCGTAAATACTCGCCACCCGCGTGTTGTTGCGATCCACCGCCAGCATGTACTGGGTCAGGTCGTTGGTACCCACCGAGATGAAATCAACCCGGCTCGCCAGCTGCGGCAGCATAAAGACCATTGAGGGGACTTCGAGCATCACCCCAATACGCGGTTTCGGAATTTCGTAGCCGATCATCTCTTCGACTTCGCGCCCGGCGCGTTCGATCAGACGGCGGGCTTCATCGATCTCGTCAATGCTGGTGACCATCGGCAGCAAAATGCTGAGGTTACCGGTGGCGGCATTGGCGCGCAGCATGGCGCGCACCTGGATCAGGAAGATCTCCGGCTGATCGAGGGTAATGCGGATCCCGCGCCAGCCCAGGCAGGGGTTCTCTTCGCTGATCGGCATGTACGGCAGTTGCTTATCCGCGCCAACGTCCAGAGTGCGCAACGTCACCGGTTTGTCGTTGAACATCTGCAACATGCCCTGATACTGCGCGACCTGCTCCTCCTCAGAAGGGAAGCCGCTTTGCAGCATAAACGGGATTTCTGTGCGATAGAGACCAATGCCATCGATGCGGCTACCGAGCTTCTCTTCGTGTTCCGGGCTTAACCCGGCATTGAGCATCACTTTGATTCGCTCACCGCTTTTCAGCGCGGCAGGCTGATTAACATCATCTTCGGCAAGACGGCTCAGCTCATTCTCTTCGCTAATAAGCTTTTGATATTCCTGCAACAGCACCGGTTCAGGATCGACCAGCAGCTCGCCGCGATAGCCGTCGACCACCAGCGTGCGTCGGTGCAGTGCCGAGGGCTGAATGTCAGCGCCCATCACCGTCGGGATCCCCAGCGCGCGCACCATAATGGCGGCATGGGAGTTGGCGGCACCATCGCGTACCACGATCCCGGCCAGCCGATCCTGCGGCAGTTCCGCGAGGGTGGTTGCAGATAGTTCATCCGCCACCAGCACAAAGCGCGGCGGCCAGGTGTTGGCCCCCTGGATGGTGTCATCGAGATGGAACAGCAGACGCTGGCCTAAGGTGCGCAGATCCCCGGCACGCTCTTTCAGATAGCCGTCGGTTAAGGCGGCAAACTGCTCGGCGAATTTTTCGATGATCTTTTTGACCGCCCACTCCGCGACCGAGCCGCTGTCGACCTCGTCAAACAGCTCCCGACGCAGCCGGGCATCGGACAGCAGGTGCGAATAAAGATCGAAGATCGCCGCCGTCTCTTTCTGCGCCCCGGCAGCAAAACGCTTGCTGTAGCGGCGAAACTCGTTGGCGGCCTCTTCCAGCGCGCCGGTAAGACGTTCGCGCTCAAGGGCGGTATCCAGCGTCGAGGCTTCGTAAACCTGCTCCATTAACGGCAGCGTGGCGTCCATCCAGCCTTCTGCAATCGCGACGCCCGGCGAGGCCGGTAAAGCGCGAATGCGCGTCTGCCGGTACTGACCAAAGAGCGCTGCCAGCTGGGACTGGGAGAGGATGGCGGCCATTTGCGTGGCAAGCGTAACGAGGAACGACTCTTCGCTTTCATCGTACTGGCGCAGCTCACGCTGCTGTACCACAAGCACGCCAAGGAGCTGACGGCGCTGAATAATGGGTACGCCGAGGAATGCGCGGAAGCGCTCCTCTTTTACGGAGGGGATGTATTTAAAGCTGGGGTGTTTCTGCGCATCGGCAAGGTTGATGGGTTCCGCCAGTCGCCCGACCAGACCCACAACACCTTCATCAAATGCCAGCGCAACGGTACGACCACGCGGTTTTTTTAATCCGCGCGTGGCCATAAGGTAGTAACACCTGCGGTCATGGTCGGCCAGATAGACCGAACACACCTCGGTTTCCATCGCAAGGCAGATATCCGTGACCAGAATATCCAGCGCCTCGTTGAGCCGTGGGGCACTGGCCACCTTCTCGACTATTTCGCGCAGGCGGGTGAGCATAATGTGCGTAGCTTAACCTCTTTTACGTCGCCAGGCAGGTGCGCTCTGCGGCTTAGGAGGGGTCTCCTGCAGCAACATCACAGCACTTGCGAACTCTTTCATCACCCTACGGTAAACGTCGCGCTTAAACGACACGACCTGACGAACGGGATACCAGTAGCTGACCCAGCGCCAGCCATCAAATTCGGGCGTGCTGCTGGTTTGCATATTGATATCCGCATCGCTGCTCACCAATTGCAGAAGAAACCATTTCTGTTTCTGGCCGATACATACCGGCTTTGTGTCCCAACGCACCAAACGCTTCGGTAACTTGTAACGCAACCAGTTGCGGGTCGAAGCCAGAATGCGAACATCCTTGCGGCTTAAGCCAACTTCTTCGAACAGCTCCCGATACATCGCTTGCTCTGCGGACTCTCCTGGATTGATCCCACCTTGGGGAAATTGCCAGGAGTGCTGACCATATCGCCGGGCCCACATAACCTGACCCTGGCGATTACAAATTACGATACCTACATTCGGGCGGTAGCCATCGTCATCAATCACCGGACTACCCCAAACTAAACCTTATATATAAATGATTGTTTCACACTCCAGTGAGGCGGTAAACCACTCTCTTTCTGGCCTGGAGCCTAATAACATTTGAATAACTCACAATTATCAGCTGAGTTATAAACAGATGACCGGTCTGAAGGGCAATTTTATTCACTTTTTCTGTGGATAGAGTTGTGAAGAAGTATGGAATTACCGATGGACAACCCAGATCACTCTGAATATTACAGAGATGAGTGATTTTTACAAATCACTATAATTCATGGAGTTAAATTATAAATCACCTGAATTACACGGCATAGTGTGATGTACATCACCTTAAAGATCCTGACACTGATGAAAGATCGAACAACGTCGGTTTTATCCACAGATTGTGCCAATAAGTTAGGCACATTTTGTCTGATTTTTCGATTTTCGTCCCACGTCAAGGCTGTAAATGGAAACAGTAGTGGGGGTTATTCCCAGTTATCCCATTTTTCTGTGGATAACAGGGTGTAAGATCCTGTTTATTGTCAGTGACCAGATTTGAACAACCGGGAGAGCTCCCTTAGCGAAACGGAATTACAGGTGATAAAAAGGCTGATAAATCATCCACCTGGCACCAGCAAAAAGAAAAAGATAAACTCAGACCGTGCGGTGGAAAACTGCTGTTCACTTTTTAACCAGAAGGCAACGATCATGCTTCCCCTTATTCCCCTGACGTCTCCCCCCGCAACGGAAGCGGCATTACTGCAACAAGCGCAACGCCTGGCGGGATACTCGCTGGGAGAACTCGCCGCCCTGGCCGGTCTGCCCATTCCACCCGATCTTAAGCGTGATAAGGGATGGACGGGCATTCTGCTGGAGCTGTGGCTGGGGGCCAGCGCGGGCAGCAAACCTGAACAGGATTTTGCCGCGCTGGGGGTGGAGCTGAAGACCATTCCGATCGACAGCCTGGGCCGTCCGCTGGAAACCACCTTTGTCTGCGTGGCGCCGTTAACCGGCAATACCGGGATCACCTGGGAGAGCAGCCACGTGCGGCATAAGCTAAAGCGTGTGCTGTGGATCCCGGTGGAGGGCGATCGGACGATCCCGCTGGCGGCACGGCGCGTCGGTGCGCCGTTGATCTGGAGCCCGGATGAGGAGGAAGATCGTCAGCTGCGCCTGGACTGGGAGGAGTTGATGGACATGATCGTGCTGGGTCAGGTTGAGCGTATCACCGCCCGCCACGGTGAAGTGCTCCAGCTGCGGCCCAAAGCGGCAAACAGTAAAGCCCTCACCGAGGCCATCGGCGCGCGCGGGGAACCGATCCTGACCCTGCCCCGCGGCTTTTATTTGAAAAAAAACTTCACGGGTGCTCTGTTAGCGCGTCATTTTTTGCTGAATACCTGATTTTTTAGCCAGAATTATGTCGTTTATCACATATTTGCCTGTTTTTTCAGATTTCACCGCTTTGTGAAAACCATTACCGGAGTTATTACTACACTAATCATGTGATACGAGCCAGGTGGAGGTAATAAGAATGAAAAAATGGGCAGTGATAATCTCAGCTGTTGGTTTAGCGTTTGCCGTTTCAGGTTGTAGCAGCGATTACGTCATGGCGACGAAAGATGGCCGCATGATCCTGACCGACGGCAAACCCGAAGTCGACGATGATACCGGTCTGGTCAGCTACCGCGATCGGGAAGGTAATAATATGCAGATTAACCGCGACGACGTTTCGCAGATTATCGAAAGATAATATTGAAGGTCAGCAACTTGCTGGCCTTTTGATTTTTCTCTTCCCCTTTCGCTTCCCCTCTGCCATGTTTATTGTCCTTCGTCGGGAATTTCCTGACACGCTTAACATGTCAACTAAGGAAGCCGGCTATGCAATATCACCGTATCCCCCATAGCGCTCTTGAGATAAGCCAACTGGGGTTGGGCACGATGACATTTGGTGAACAAAATAGCGAAGCCGATGCCCATGCACAACTCGATTACGCCGTCAGCCAGGGCATTAACCTGATTGACGTTGCTGAAATGTACCCGGTTCCGCCACGCCCGGAAACACAGGGCTTAACCGAAACCTACGTCGGCAACTGGCTGGCAAAACGCGGCAACCGCGAAAAGCTGATTGTTGCCTCTAAGGTCAGCGGCCCGTCACGTAATAACGACAGCGGGATTCGCCCGAATCAGATCCTCGATCGTAAGAACATCCGCGCCGCGCTGGACGCCAGTCTGACGCGTCTGCAGACGGATTACCTCGACCTGTATCAGGTTCACTGGCCTCAGCGTCCGACCAACTGCTTCGGCAAGCTCGGGTATAGCTGGAGCGACAGCGCACCGGTCGTTACGCTGCTGGAAACGCTGGAAGCCTTAACCGAATGCCAGCGTGCGGGTAAAATCCGCTATATCGGCGTCTCTAACGAAACGGCTTTCGGCGTGATGCGCTATCTGCACCTGGCGGATAAGCACGATCTGCCGCGCATCGTCACCATCCAGAACCCGTACAGCCTGTTGAACCGCAGCTACGAAGTGGGTCTGGCGGAAGTGAGCCAGTATGAAGGCGTTGAGCTGCTGGCCTACTCCTGCCTGGCCTTTGGCACGCTGACCGGTAAGTATCTCAACGGTGCAAAACCGGCGGGGGCGCGTAATACGCTGTTCAGCCGCTTTACCCGTTACAGCGGCGAGCAGACGCAGAAAGCGGTAGCGGCCTATGTGGATATCGCCAGACGTCACGGGCTCGATCCGGCGCAGATGGCGCTGGCCTTTGTGCGCCGTCAGCCGTTTGTAGCCAGCACCCTGCTGGGCGCGACCACCATGGAGCAGCTAAAAACTAACGTTGAAAGCGTCCACCTGGAGCTGAGCGAAGAGGTGTTAGCGGAGATTGAAGCGGTGCATCAGGTGTATACCTATCCGGCACCGTAATGGCATTTTGCCCGGCGGCGCTTCGCTTGCCGGGCCTGGAAGGTCAAAGGCGAGGTTTCCCATGCCGGGTAAGGCGTAGCCGCCCCCCGGCAACCCGCAGACCGCGCTACCGCCGACGCTGCCAGATCCACAGCGCCGCAATCGCCAGCGCAAACAGGCCACCAAAGCCGACCCCAATGCCCACCACCGGCACACCCACCTTCACCGCCAGCGAGTAAAGACCCAGCATCAGCAGCATGGCGGCGTTTTCGCCGAGATTTTGCACCGCGATGGCATTGCCTGCCCCGACGGTCTGCTTCCCGCGCTCCTGCAGCAGCGCATTCAGCGGCACCACGAAGAAACCACCGCAGATCCCCATCAGGAACAGCAGCGCATAGGCTGGCAACAGCGCATGCTGCAGCGCGAAGACCAGCACCACAACGCCGATCAGGATCCCGGCGGGCATGCAGCGCGCGACGGTTTGCAGCGTTACCAGCTTCGCCGCCGCCCCCGCACCCAGCACAATGCCCACTGCCACCATCGCATTGAGATAGGTCGGCGTGGCGTTATCGGTAATGCCCAGCGCCGTCGGCACCCACAGCACCAGCAGGAAGCGCAGCGTGACCCCCGCGCCCCAGAACATGCTGGTCCCCAACAGCGAGAAGCGGGTTTCGCCGTTCCGCCACAGCACGCGACAGGCGTTGAAGAAGCTGGCGGTCATCGGCGTAAAACGCCAGGACTGCCCCGGACGCGCCGCCGGCAGTTTCGGGATAAACAGGTTGGCGATCACCGCCCCGGCATACATCACCGCGCAGATCCCCAGCGCCGCCAGCACGTGCCAGTCTGCCAGCACTCCACCCGCCATCGAGCCCAGCAGGATCGCCGCTATGGTCGAGGCCTCCATCAGCCCGTTGGCTTTGACCAGCTTATCGCCCGTCGTCAGTTCACCGAGGATACCGTACTTGGCGGGGGAGTAGGCTGCCGCCCCGATCCCCACCAGCGTATAGCCAATAAACGGATTCACGCCAAAGCAGATGCTGGCGGCACCCAGCAGCTTCAGGCTGTTGGCGAACATCATCACTCGCCCTTTGGCGAAGCTGTCCGCCACCTGACCGACAAAGGGGGCGAAAAGGATGTAAGCGCCCACAAACACCATCTGTAGGATCGGCTGGCTCCAGTCCGGGTAAAACTGGGATTTGAGCAGCGCCAGGGTGGCAAACAGCAGCGCGTTATCACCAAAGGCAGAGAGGAACTGGGCGGCAGTAACCGCCATCATCCCCTTCGACCAGATGGAGGTGTTAGTGGGTACTGACTCACTCATTATGCGACTCCGCCTGGTCAACCATGCCTTTGAGGGTGACAAAATCCGGTTTGCCGCTACCCAGCACCGGGAGTTGTTTCAGATAACGAATATCGCGTGGAACGGCCAGTTCCGGGATACCATGTTCACGCGCACGCTGAAGAAGCTGCTCGCGCTTCAGCTCGCTGTCAGTGGTGAAGAGCACCAGCGCCTCACCTTTGCTGGCATCGGCTTTCACCGCCGTGGCGTGCATTTTGTCTGCCGATACGGCCAGCGCCAGCTGTTCCACCATCTCCAGCGACACCATTTCTCCGGCAATTTTGGCAAAGCGTTTTGCGCGACCCTGGATCTGCACATAGCCCTGCTCGTCAAAGCGCACAATGTCCCCTGTGTCGTACCAGCCGGCCTCCACTTCACCGTTAACGTTTTCCGCCGTCGGCACTTCCAGCACGCCCGGATTTTCTACCCGCAGGTAGCCGTTCATCACGTTCGGCCCTTTCAGCTGCAGGCGTCCGCCCTCTTCGATACCCGGAACGGCGAGCAGACGCGCGTCCATCCCCGGTAAAATGCGCCCGACGGTACCGGGTTTCGCCGCCATTGGCACGTTAATGGAGACCACCGGCGCGCACTCGGTCACGCCATAGCCTTCCAAAATGCGCAGGCCAAATTTGTCCTGCCACAGCTGGCGGGTGCTCTCCTGCAGTTTTTCCGCCCCGGCTACCACATAACGCACGCGGTGGAAATCATAGGGATTGGCAAAACGGGCGTAGTTGCCGAGGAAGGTCGAGGTGCCGAAAATCACCGTACAGTTACGGTCGTAGGTCAGCTCCGGCACGATGCGGTAGTGCAGCGGACTCGGGTAGAGGAATACTTCGGCCCCGGTCAGCAAGGGCGTGAACAGCCCCACCGTCAGGCCAAAGGAGTGGAACAGCGGCAGCGCCGACATAAAGCGATCCCGGGCGGTGAAGTCGGCGATGGTTTTGATCTGCTCGACGTTGGCCAGCAGGCTTTTATGGCTGTGAACCACCCCTTTCGGGCTCCCTTCCGAACCGGAGGTAAAGAGGATCACCGCAGCATCTTCCGGCTGTTGTTTAACCTGCGCCAGGTGCGGCATCAGCAGGTGAGCAAAAATCCACATCTTGTCGCCAGCGGTAACTTCCGCTTTCAGATCTTCGAGGAAGACCCAGCGCACCTGGGTGAGCTGCTCCGGCAGATGCCAGAGTTTACCTTTATCGAGGAAGGTACGTGAGGTGAACACGGTGTTGATCTGCGCGGCGGTGAAGGCGCTACCGAGCCCCTTCACGCCGGCGGTGTAGTTCAGCATTGCCGGGATACGCCCGCGAGAGACGGCACCAAAGATCACCGCGGCGCTGATCCCGGCGTTGGGCAGCATCAGGCCGATCTTTTCCCCCTGTTTGCTGTATTTTTCGAGAATACGGCCCACAAACAAGGTCTTGGTCAGCAGCTTGTGATAGTTATCAGGGGCGAAATTGATATCGTCGATACAGTTTTTCTTCGCGCCATAGCGGTACATCGCCGTCAGCAGCGACTCATACAGGGTCTCACGCGGGCGCACCGCCATCCGGGCTTCCATCATGACCTGATGCAGCATCTCACCGGCGATTTTACGTCGATCCCGGGCACGGGGCGCGTCGGGCATTGGCAAGGAGGTCGGCGGCAGCAGATGCAGGGTGATGCGCGGGAACAGGCGCTGTTTCACCAGCCCTTTCAGGCGGCTGAAAAAGGTCAGTTCTGCCCCTTCAATGCGCACCGGCACCACAGTGGCACCGGATTTCGCTGCCACAAAGCCCGCGCCGTCATAGATTTTCATCAGCGAGCCGGTAATGGAGATACGCCCTTCCGGGAAGATCACCACCGGACGCCCCTGCTCAATCAGACGCACCAGGTGTTTGATCATCATCGGTTTGGTCGGGTCGAGCGGGACAAAATCAATCAGCTTCGTCAGCCAGCGCATGTACCACTGCTTGCTGACGGAGGTGTAGACCGCAAACACCGGACGCACGGGTAAAAACAGCGCCAGCAGGATACCGTCAATAAAGGAGACGTGGTTGGGGGTAATAAGAACGCGATCGGCGTGCAATGCCCGGGTGTCGCCCGTCAGACGGACGCGAAAAAGAATACGGAACAGCGTGCGGAAGAACCCAAATAGCATTTCAACTCCCTTTGCCTTTCAATTAGCCGGGTTACGGTAAATTGTGGCAGATTACACGAGAAGTGCAGCAGGAGCGACAGCCGGATAAAGACAAAAAAAAACCTGCGCATCTGCGCAGGCTGGTGCAAGAGATGAGTACGCAGTACGTACTAAGAATTCTCACCAATCAATACCTCTGGGATCTTGATTGTGGATCCAGGCCATCGACTTCACCAGCGCAAAAAAGCAAGGGAATGAGCCGAAGTGCAACCAGGTGTGAATTTCTTCGGCGGCTGTTACATGTTGAACAACAAGCAAAAAAAACCTGCGTAAGAACGCAGGCTGGTGTAAAGCGTGTCAGTTAACCGCGGGTCAACTTCACCTATCAATACCTCTGGGATCTCAAATGTAGCAACGGCGACTAAATCCCTGCCAGCAGACAATCGCAACAGCCTGAGGCAAAGTGTAACCAAAGATTCAAATTCACCCGCTTCTGTCACGCTTCGCTGTGTAACGATTACACAATTTCCGCAGCCACGTGTCACCTTTGTGAATTGCCTCACCGCCCTGCGCTTGAATACGCCTGACTTTTCCGCAACACTATTTAGTGTGTAAACGCTTACCCCAATGAGAAGGTAAAGAATGGCGACAATTAAGGATGTGGCCCGACTGGCGGGTGTTTCTGTCGCCACGGTTTCACGCGTCATCAATAATTCCCCCAAAGCCAGCGAAACCTCCCGCCAGGCGGTGCTGACCGCCATGGAGTCACTGAACTATCACCCGAACGCCAACGCCCGGGCGCTGGCTCAGCAGTCCACCGATACCGTCGGGCTGGTGGTGGGCGATGTGTCGGATCCCTTTTTCGGCGCGATGGTGAAAGCCGTCGAGCAGGTCGCCTACCACACCGGCAATTTTCTGCTGATCGGCAACGGTTACCACAATGAGCAGAAAGAGCGTCAGGCGATTGAGCAGCTGATCCGCCATCGCTGCGCGGCACTGGTGGTGCATGCCAAAAAGCTGTCGGATGAAGAGCTAGTTCATCTGATGAAGCAGATCCCCGGCATGGTAATTGTGAACCGTATTATTCCCGGCTATGAGCAGCGCTGTGTGTCGCTGGACGATCGCTACGGCGCCTGGCTTGCCACCCGCCACCTGATCCAGCAGGGACATACCCGCATCGGCTACCTCTGCTCCAATCACGCCATATCTGACGCCGAAGATCGGCTGCAGGGCTACTACGATGCACTGCGCGAGAACGACCTGCCCTGCAACGATCGTCTGGTCACTTACGGTGAACCCGATGAGCGCGGCGGTGAGCAGGCGATGACGGAGCTGCTTGGACGGGGGCGTAACTTTACGGCGATCGCCTGTTACAACGACTCTATGGCCGCCGGAGCAATGGGGGTGCTGAACGATAACGGGATTGACGTGCCGGGAGATATTTCGCTGATCGGCTTCGATGACATCCTGATCTCGCGCTATGTACGGCCGCGGCTGACCACGGTGCGCTACCCAATCGTCACCATGGCGACCCAGGCGGCGGAGCTGGCGCTGTCACTGGCGGATAAACGTCAGCCGCCGGAGATTACGCATGTCTTCAGCCCGACGCTGGTGCGTCGTCACTCGGTCACACCACCGGCAGAGTCCGCCAGCGAATAGCGGTAGAGATGCACGGTTTTGTCCGGGTACTCCAGACCGTCACCCATGTAGTGCCAGCCGTAGCGTTCATAGAAATCGCGGCAGGCGGACCAGAGATGCAGTTCGCGATAGCCGATTCCGGCTGCATATTTCTGCACGTGCTGCTGTAATTTCCCCGCCAGCCCCTGCCCGCGCGCGGCTTCATCCACGTACAGCGCCGCCAGCCACGGATAGAGATCCTGGCGGGTGATCAGGTCGCAGCGCCATAGCCCCACCGTGCCGAGTAGCTGTTCACCCTGAGTGGCAATAAAGGTCAGCGGCAGCGCGCCCGGCGTTTGACTGTAAGTCACTACGCTGGCAAAAAAGTCGCGCGACAGCCCGTCGCCAAAGGCCTGCCATAGCCAGTCGATCACCTGCTCCGCATGCTGTGGGGCGGCGTACAGCGGTTGAATAATCACACCAGCTTCCCCTGGAAAATGGGCACCGACTCAAACAGATAGCCGTCAAAGTCCGGGGCATCTTCATCGGAGAGTTCCAGCAGGCTCTTTTTGACATTTTCCAGATGCTGGAACATCGCCTGCCAGGCCCCCATCACGTCGCGGCGACGCAGGGCGGCCAGAATAGTCTGCCTGTCGCCCAGCCACTTCAGGCGATACGCCCTGCTGGCGATATGAACGTTAAACTGCTGCCACAGTGGACTGCTGTCCATGTGGTGCCAGACGCTTTCGACGGTCGCCAGCAGCATCTGGTTCTGCGTGGCGCCCGCCAGCACCAGATGGAACATCTTGCTGTTGTCCTGGCTGTTGTCGTTGGCGGCGATCGCCCGCTGCTCCTGCTCAATGATGCGACGCAGGTTGTCGATGTCCGCCCGGGTCGCCATTTTGGCGGCAAAAGCGGCGATGTTGCTCTCGAGCAGCTGGCGCGCCTGCAAAATCTCAAACGGGCCAACGTCGCTTTTTAACAGACGCTCTTCCTCGTTCTCATGCTCTTCGGGAATGCGCATCACGTAGACGCCGGAGCCCTGACGGATATCCACGGTGCCCTGTAACTCCAGCATCAGCAGCGCTTCCCGCACGATGGTGCGGCTGACGCCGTAGGTTTCCGCAATATTGCGCTCCGGCGGCAGACGCGAGCCCACGGGATAGTGCCCCTGGATGATCTGGGCGCGTAAATCCTCGCCAATCTCCTGGTACTGCTTCTTTTCCGCCGGGACGACAGCCTTATCCACGTTATCACCTGTACTCTGAGTTAATGCGGCCAGTTTGCGCACTATGTTACCAGAAGCGTCGCGATCTGCGCCTACTTCCATTCGTCATCGAGGGTCAGGGTCAGGACGCGCTCATCACGCAGTTGCCGGAACCAGCTGGCCGATTTTTTGGCGCGTCGGGCGCGGTTATCCGCCAGATCGATCTCAATCAGGCCGTAGCGGTTTTTAAAGGCGTTCATCGGCGAGACGTTGTCGGTGAAGGCCCACAGCATGTAGCCGTGGCAGTTCGCCCCCTCCTCCCGCGCCAGCAGGGTGTAATAAAGATGCTCGCTGATAAAGTTGATGCGGTAGTTGTCCTCGATGATGCCGTCGTGGTTACGGTACTGGGCTTCGTTTTCAACTCCCATCCCGCTTTCGGCCACGAACCAGTCGATGTTGCGGTAGTCGTTTTTGATCCGCATCGCCATGTCGTAAATGATGCGCGGGGCGATCTCCCACCCGCGAGAAGGGTTCATCCGCCGCCCCGGCAGTTCAAACGGCTCGTAGTAGTACGCCGGGTGGAACGGCGTCTCGGGGTGCCAGGCCCGGGACGGAGCCTTTACCCGGTGCGGGTAATAGAGGTTGATGCCCAGCTCGTCAACGGTGTTGTCGGCAATCAGCGCCAGCTCTTCGGGGCTGTACTCCCACTGCACCTGATGTTTCTCCAGCAGGGTGAACAGTTCCTGCGGGTAGTGCCCGTGCACCAGCGGATCGAGGAATACCCGGTTGTAGAACAGATCGTAGATCTCCGCCGCTTTTACGTCATGGGCCGCACGTGAGCGTGGATAGGTCACTTCCGGGTTGAGAATGCAGCCCACGCTGCCGCTGTAGCCCTTCTCGCGGAACAGCTTCACCACCTTCGCCGTCGCCAGCACCTTGTGGTGATTCCACTGCATCCAGGTGCTGGTGTTCTGTTCGTAGGGCCAGCGCAGCGCGTCGAGATAGACCCGGGTCTGCACCACAATCGGCTCGTTGAAGCTAAACCAGCGCTTCACCAGATGGTGATAGCGGGCAAAGACCTGTTCGGCATAGCGGACAAACAGCTCTACCACATGCTTCGACGCCCAGCCGCCGTAGGTCTCCAGCAAGGTGCCCGGCAGCTCGTAATGCTCGAGGCAGATCATCGGCTCAATGCCCTGGCGATGCATCTCGGCAAACAGGGCGTCGTAATATGCGGCGTACTCCTCATCGACGGTGGCGTTTTCATAGTCGGTGAGAAAACGCGACCAGTTGATGGAGGTGCGGTAGTGGGTCAGCCCGGCCTGCTTCATCAGCGCGACGTCTTCGCGGAAACGGTTAATGAAATCGGTAGCGACTGCCGGACCGTAGCCGTTATGCCACACCTGACGATCGTTTTTGTACCAGAGATCGATCCACGAATCCTGCCCCGCTTTCTTGCCGCTCCAGCCCTCGGTCTGCCAGGCGGAGGCCGCTGCCCCGAGGATAAAGTTTTCGGGGATTTTTATCTGTTTAATGTTCATGCGTTATTCGTTGCCTCCTGGTTAGCGGCCTGAATCGCGGCCTGCTCGGCACGGCGTGAAGCGATCTTCACAAACGGCAGGTAGATCAGCACCGCAGTAATAATGCAGACACCCTGCGTAACCACTGCGCCCATCGAACCGGCGGTGGAGAGCCAGGCGTTGATCAGCGGCGGCGTGGTCCAGGGCACCATCACCACGGCTTTACCGGCAAAGCCGGTGACGGTGGCGAAGTAGCCGATGGAGCCGGTCACTAATGGGGTGATGATGAACGGGATCGCCAGAATCGGGTTGAGCATGATTGGCATACCGAAGATCACCGGCTCGTTGATGTTAAAGATCCCCGGGCCGATGGAGAGCTTGGCGATCTCCTTCATCTCTTTACGTTTGGTGCCAATCATCACCGCGATCAGCAGGCCGATGGTCAGACCCGAGCCGCCGATGCTCATGTAGACGTCCCAGAACGGCATGGTGATGATGTTCGGGATCTCTTTGCCCTGCTCAAAGGCGCTCATGTTGACGGTGATCGCCCCCAGCAGCAGCGGCTCGCGGATCGGTTTGATCATCTGGTTACCGTGGATACCGATCACCCAGAACAGCTGGGCGACAAACATCAGCAGCAGGATCCCCGGCAGGCTTTGCACCACCCGCTCCAGCGGCTGTTGCACCACCTGGTAGACCGCATCGTAGAGGTACATGCCGGTCACCTGATGGAACACAAAGCCGAAGGTGGCGATGAGGGTGGTGGTAATGATCGCCGGGATTAGCGCCGAGAACGAGGCCGACACGTTCGGCGGCACGGTGTCAGGCATCCTGATCTTCAGCCCCGGCCGGCCTTCCAGCCAGCAGTAGATCTCTACCGACAGGATGGCGATGAACATGCCGAGGAACAGGCTGCGGGTATCGGAGAACTGGCGCAGGAGCACATCTTTTACCATGTGCATTTCTCCGTCGACCATCATCTCAACGGTAGTTGGCGTGACGCAGATAAAGCAGATCACCGCCAGCAGCCCCGGGAAGAGGGATTTAATGCCGTTGATACGCCCCAGTTCGATGCCGATCAGGAACACGGCCCCGATATTGAGGAAGTTCAGCGTGGCATAGTTCAGGGCGCTGGTGATCGGCTTCAGCGTGGCGAGAAACGAGAGCGACTGAAAGCTGGCTAAGCCGTTTTTCGGATCCAGCACCATATTGGAGATCAGCACCGAAAATGCGCCCACGATGATGACCGGCATTAAGGTGATGAAGGCGGACTTTATCGCCATGATATAGCGATAACTGTTGAACTTTGTGGCGAAACTGCCCAGAGAGTTGATCAGTTTTTCCTGTAATGCCATAGGGTAATACCTCAGTAAAAGGGCCTTTATTGGGATAAGGTGTACAGCCGGCTTCTATTGGCATACCAAAAATAGCTTCCAGTCACGATTTGTTCTGTGATTAAGCTCTCAACGCGACAAGAGGTATCCCAGAGTGTGATTTATAATCACTTTGGTATGCCACTTTTGCCTGACCCCACACCCGTTGCCAGAAAGCGTGATCCTGATGAGGGTTTTGCCCCTCCCGCCCGGCTTATGCCGCTGAACGTCTGTGATAAACTTGCGTGCATAACGTGGAAGCAGGAAGAGCAAATGGCAACAATGCTGGATGTCTCACTGCGCGCGGGCGTGTCGAAAGCCACGGTGTCGCGCGTACTGAACGGCACAGGTCAGGTCAAAGAGAGTACCCGTCAGCAGGTGTTTAACGCGATGGAAGAGCTGGGCTACCGCCCCAATTTTCTGGCGCGATCGCTGGCGAACCGGACCAGCAACAGCATTGGTCTGGTGGTTTCGACCTTTGACGGTTTTTACTTTGGGCGCCTGCTGCAGCAGGCCTCACGTCAGACCGAAACGCACGGCAAGCAGCTGATTGTCACCGACGGTCACGATACCCCGGAGCGGGAAGAGGAAGCGGTGCAGATGCTGGCCGATCGCCAGTGCGATGCTATCGTGCTCTACACCCGCTACATGAGCGAAAAAGCGATCATGAAGCTCATCAACAGCGTCAAGATGCCGCTGGTGGTGATTAACCGCGACGTCAGCCAGGCCCGGGAGCGCTGCGTGTTCTTCGAACAGCAGGCAGCCGCCTTCAGCGCCGTGGAGTACCTGATAAGCCAGGGGCACCGGGAGATTGCCTGCATGACGGTACCGATCCACACCCCCACCGGCAAGGCGCGTCTGACCGGCTATCGCAAGGCGCTGGAAAAGCACGGCATTCCCTGGGATGAGAGCCGGGTGAAGTATGGCGATTCGGGAATGACCCGCGGATATGAACTGTGCCAGGAGTTACTGAACGACAAGGTGCCCTTCAGCGCCCTGTTTGCCTGTAATGATGATATGGCGCTGGGGGCCTCGAAGGCGCTGCACCAGGCCGGGCTGCATATTCCGCAGGATGTGTCGTTATTTGGTTTTGATGACGCGCCCTGCGCCAGGTGGCTGGAGCCCGCGTTATCTACCGTCTATCTGCCGATCGATAACATGATCACCACCGCCATCGATCAGGCGATCCGGCTGGCGAAAAGCGAGCCGATCGAAGCGATCCCGCCCTTTACCGGCACGCTGGTGTTACGTGACTCGGTAGCGACGGGACCCTGGTTCGATCAGAACAGTTCGAGGGCGAGCAGTTCCTGAATGGTCTGACGACGACGGATCAGCCGCGCCTCACCTTTATCAAACAGCACTTCCGGCAGCAGCGGACGGCTGTTGTAGTTCGAGGACATGGACGCGCCGTACGCGCCGGTATCGTGCAGCACCAGGTAATCCCCGGGCACAACCTGCGGCAGCGCGCGGGTTTCCACTTTCCCGCCCTCCTGCTGGGTGAAGACATCCCCGGATTCGCACAGCGGGCCTGCCACTACCGTCTCTACCACTGGCGCCTGGGTTAAATCCCGGCCGTCGGCCGCGAGGGCCGTAATGTGGTGATAGCTGCCGTACATGGATGGACGCATCAGATCGTTAAAGCCCGCGTCGATCAGCACGAAGTGACGGCTGCCCATCGCCTTCACGCTGCGCACCTGGGACACCAGCACGCCGGATTCCGCCACCAGGAAACGCCCCGGCTCGATCTCCAGCTTCACCGCATGCCTCAGATGAGCGGCGATTTTGTCGCGCGCGCCGTTCCACAGGCCGTAGTAGTGATCGGTATCGATCGCCTCTTCCCCTTCGCGATAGGGAATAGATAAGCCACCGCCCGCGGAAATCGCCTCCAGATCCTGACCGAATTCGATCACCTGACGCACCATCGCGCCGCACACCTGCTCAAGGTGACCGTAGTCCACGCCGGAGCCAATGTGCATATGGATCCCCACCAGCTTCAGGTTATAGCGCTGCAGTACGGTCAGTGCCGCAGGCAGATCGCTATACCAGATGCCGTGTTTGCTGTTTTCGCCGCCGGTGTTGGTCTTCTGGCTGTGGCCGTGACCAAAGCCCGGGTTGACGCGCAGCCAGACGCGATGGCCCGGCGACACCTGTCCCAGCTGCTCCAGCATATCCACCGAACCGGCGTTGACCGGGATCTGCAGCTCATGCACACGGGCCAGGGTGGCGCTGTCGATCAGGTCGGCGGTAAAGACGATGGCGTCGCGGTCGATCTTTGGATCGTAGCCCGCCGCCAGCGCGCGCTCGATTTCACCCAGCGATACGGAGTCAACCTTGACGCCCTGCTCGCGCATCAGACGCAGAATATGGATGTTGGAGCAGGCTTTCTGGGCAAAACGCACCACGTCGAACTGATGCAGGGCGGCAATTTTGTCGCGGATAATCTGCGCGTCATAAACCCAGACCGGGCAGCCAAACTCCGCAGGCAGGCGCAGCAAATTGTCGGCGTTCAGATCGGTATCGGTGTTGTTCAGCGGGCGTGGCATGATGCTCTCCGGGAAGTCGATTTTTTTATGATTACGCCACAGCGCGAAGAGAATAAAAAATATCGTTTTGTCGCCAGTCTATGCAAAAATGATATGGATTACGCGCAACCAGGTCGCCTCCCATGCCCGCTGTAAATTTACGCCATATTGAAATTTTCCACGCGGTGATGACCGCCGGAAACCTGACCGAAGCCGCGCGCCTGCTGCACACCTCCCAGCCGACGGTGAGCCGCGAGCTGGCTCGCTTCGAGAAGGTGATCGGCCTGACGCTGTTCGAGCGTACCCGCGGGCGGTTGCACCCCACGGTACAGGGGCTGCGGCTGTTCGAGGAGGTGCAGCGCTCCTGGTACGGGCTGGACCGCATCGTCAGCGCCGCCGACAGCCTGCGCGAGTTTCGCCAGGGCGAGCTGTCCATCGTCTGCCTGCCGGTCTTCTCCCAGTCGTTTTTGCCCGCCCTGCTGCAGCCGTTTCTCGCCCGCTACCCGGACGTGAACCTGACCATCGTCCCGCAGGAGTCGCCGTTGCTGGAGGAGTGGCTCTCGGCCCAGCGCCACGATCTTGGGCTGACCGAAACCCTCGCCACCCCGGCGGGTACCGCCCGCCATGAGCTGCTGTCATTAGATGAGGTGTGCGTCCTGCCTGCCGGACATCGGCTTGCTGAAAAAGCGGTGCTGACCCCGGCGGATTTTCAGGGCGAGAACTACATCAGCCTGTCGCGCACCGACAGTTACCGGCAGCTGCTGGACACGCTCTTTGCCGAGCATCTGGTGAAACGACGGATGGTGGTGGAGACCCACAGCGCCGCCTCGATCTGCGCCATGGTGCGGGCGGGGGTGGGGATTTCGGTGGTGAACCCGCTGACGGCGCTGGACTATGCCGACAGCGGGATTGCGATCCGCCGCTTCAGTATTTCGGTGCCCTTTACGGTGAGCCTGATCAGGCCGCTGCACCGCCCGGCCTCGGCGCTGGTGGATACCTTTAGCGCCCATCTGCAGCAGGGACTGGATACCATCATTGATCCGCTGGAGCGGCTGTTAACCTCGCACGCTACGAAAGCATAAACGCCACCGCATCGGCGGCGTGGATCGCGGCGGTATCAAACACCGGGATCGGGCTTTCATCCGCCGGGATCAGCAGGCCAATCTCGGTGCAGCCGAAGATCACTCCCTGCGCCCCTCGATCGGCGAGCGTCTGGATCACGCTCAGATAGTACTGGCGTGAGTCCTCGCTAAAGGTGCCGAGGCAAAGCTCTTCAAAGATGATCTGATTGATGCGGGCCCGATCTGCCTCGTCCGGGATCAGGCTTTCGATGCCGTACTGCGCCGTCAGCCGCCCGCGGTAGAAATCCTGCTCCATGGTGTAGCGGGTGCCAAGCAGCGCCACGCGGTTCATGCCCGCCGCGGTGATGGCCCGCCCGGTAGCATCGGCGATATGCAGGAACGGCAGAGAGCAGCGCGTTTCAATCTGCGCGGCGACTTTGTGCATGGTGTTGGTGCACAGCAGAATGGCCTCCGCCCCTGCCCCCTGCAATCCCAGCGCTGCCTCAGCGAGGATCTCTCCGGCCTTCTCCCAGTCGCCGCTGGACTGGCAGGCTTCTATCTCATGAAAATCGACGCTGTGCAGCAGCAGGCTGGCCGAGTGCAATCCTCCCAGGCGCTGTTTCACCCCCTCGTTAATCAGACGATAATACGGAATGGTGGATTCCCAGCTCATTCCTCCCAACAGGCCAATCGTTTTCATCGTGCTCTCCTTTCCGGTTTCACCCAGTGAAGCAAACTTGTGATCGAGTTTCCAGTTCTCTGGTTCCACATTTCCTTTTACCCGGCACTGGGATAAATTAAATGAAACGATGTTTCACTATATAACAGGACATGAGCATGTTTATTTTCCACAAAGAAACTCAACTTGAAGATCTGGGTAACGGCGTCTCCCGCCGTATTCTGGCGCACGACGGCAAAATGATGGCGGTAGAGGTCAATTTCGAACAGGGTGCCGTAGGCCCGATGCACAACCACCCGCACGAGCAGCTGACCTATGTGTTATCCGGTGAATTCGAATTCACCATCGGTGAAGAGAAGCATGTCGTTACCGCCGGGGATACGCTGTATAAGCAACCGCACATTATGCACGGCTGCGTTTGCCTGAAGCCGGGCACCCTGCTGGATACCTTTACCCCGGTTCGTGAAGATTTCCTGAAATAATGAACAGGGCGATGCAACCGCATCGCCCTTTTTTCTGCTTAAGTGCAATTCGCTTTATCTCAGCAAAGTAATCATTCAACAAGTTAACTATATCCTCGCTACCTTAATTCCCATGTTACATTTTTGCTACAAATATTAGTAGTTTGTCTCTGCCGACGAAAATTCCCAGAATATGTGAGCAAAGTCCTCTGTTTAGCTGGTTTTTTCTCATCGCCTTTCCGCGCAAGTCGATAAAAATGCCATCCATCTCACCTTATTGAAACGCTGTTTCGACCGCGATCACATTTCCACTATTTATTGAATGACGTGGATTTAAATCACAATAAAATAAATTAAAACGTCGTTTTACAAATTGAAAACGGTGGTTCATAAGTTTTAAAAAATTGAAACAACGGCCAGCAGCACCCGTACAGATTCCGTTTTAAACCATTAATTACCAGGTAGGTATGTATGAATGAAAACAAGATGTTGGGGCTGGCGTGGATATCACCCTACATAATTGGGTTGATACTTTTCACCGCCTTCCCCTTTGTTTCATCTTTCTTCCTCAGTTTTACTGAGTACGATTTGATGAGCCCGCCGGTATTTAACGGCATAGAGAACTATCGCTACATGTTTACGGAAGACACCCTCTTCTGGAAATCCATGGGCGTGACCTTTGCCTATGTCTTTTTAACTATCCCACTGAAACTGGCCTTTGCGCTGGGTATTGCGTTTGTTCTGAACTTTAAACTGCGCGGCATCGGCTTCTTCCGCACCACTTACTATATTCCATCGATCCTCGGCAGTTCCGTGGCCATTGCCGTTCTGTGGCGCGCCCTGTTTGCTATTGATGGCCTGCTTAACAGCTTTATTGGCGTGTTTGGTTTTGACGCGGTGAACTGGCTTGGCGAACCTTCTCTGGCGCTGATGTCCGTGACCCTGCTGCGCGTATGGCAGTTCGGCTCCGCGATGGTGATCTTCCTCGCCGCCCTGCAGAACGTCCCGCAGTCGCAATATGAAGCGGCGATGATCGACGGCGCGTCCAAGTGGCAGATGTTCATGAAAGTGACCGTGCCGCTGATTACACCGGTGATCTTCTTTAACTTCATCATGCAGACCACCCAGGCGTTCCAGGAATTTACCGGTCCGTATGTTATTACCGGCGGTGGACCAACCTACTCCACCTACCTGTTCTCACTGTACATCTACGACACCGCATTCAAGTACTTTGACATGGGTTACGGCGCGGCACTGGCCTGGGTCCTGTTCCTGGTAGTCGCTGTCTTCGCCGCTATCGCCTTTAAGTCTTCGAAATACTGGGTGTTCTACTCCGCCGATAAGGGAGGCAAAAATGGCTGATATTCAACAACTCTCCACGGCGAGAAGCATCGCAGAACGTGAAGTGGCGCGGACGCTGCGTCGTGAAAAAATTAGCGCCAGCATTCGCTATGTGATCCTGCTGTTTGTTGGCCTGCTGATGCTCTACCCGCTGGTGTGGATGTTCTCGGCGTCGTTCAAACCGAACCACGAGATCTTCACCACCCTGAGCCTGTGGCCGGCACACGCTACCTGGGACGGCTTCATTAACGGCTGGAAAACCGGTACCGAGTACAACTTCGGTCATTACATGCTGAACACCTTCAAGTATGTGATCCCGAAAGTGATCCTGACCATTATCTCCTCCACCATCGTGGCGTACGGCTTTGCCCGCTTCGAGATCCCGTGGAAGAAGTTCTGGTTCGCAACGCTGATCACCACCATGTTGCTGCCAAGCACCGTGCTGCTGATCCCTCAGTACCTGATGTTCCGTGAAATGGGCATGCTGAACAGCTACATGCCACTGTACCTGCCGCTGGCCTTCGCTACGCAAGGGTTCTTCGTCTTCATGCTGATTCAGTTCCTGCGCGGCGTACCGCGTGACATGGAAGAGGCGGCGCAGATTGACGGTTGTAACTCCATTCAGGTGCTGTGGTACGTGGTGGTACCTATCCTGAAGCCGGCCATCATCTCCGTGGCACTGTTCCAGTTCATGTGGTCAATGAACGACTTTATCGGGCCGCTGATTTACGTCTACAGCGTGGACAAATACCCGATTGCACTGGCTCTGAAAATGTCCATCGACGTCACCGAAGGTGCGCCGTGGAACGAAATTCTGGCAATGGCGAGCATCTCCATTCTGCCATCCATCATTGTCTTCTTCCTGGCACAGCGCTACTTCGTACAGGGCGTAACCAGCAGCGGAATTAAAGGTTAAGAGGGAAATATCATGGCTGAAGTTATTTTCAACAAACTGGAAAAGGTTTACTCCAACGGCTTCAAAGCGGTACATGCTATCGACCTGAAAATCGCTGAAGGTGAATTCATGGTGATCGTCGGCCCGTCCGGCTGCGCGAAGTCCACCACCCTGCGTATGCTGGCCGGTCTGGAGACCATCAGCGGCGGCGAAGTGCGCATCGGCGACAAGATCGTCAACAACCTGGCGCCAAAAGAGCGTGGGATTGCGATGGTGTTCCAGAACTATGCGCTCTATCCACATATGACCGTGCGTGAAAACCTGGCCTTTGGCCTGAAGCTGAGCAAGCTGCCAAAAGCGCAGATTGAGGCTCAGGTTAACGAAGCGGCCAAAATCCTCGAGCTGGATGAGCTGCTCGACCGCCTGCCGCGCCAGCTCTCCGGCGGTCAGGCCCAGCGTGTGGCCGTAGGCCGTGCGATTGTGAAAAAGCCGGACGTGTTCCTGTTCGACGAACCGCTCTCTAACCTCGACGCCAAACTGCGTGCCTCGATGCGTATCCGTATTTCGGATCTGCACAAGCAGCTGAAGGCCTCCGGCAAACCGGCGACCACCGTCTACGTGACGCACGACCAGACCGAAGCGATGACCATGGGCGACCGCATCTGCGTGATGAAGCTTGGCCATATCATGCAGGTGGATACCCCGGACAACCTGTACCACAAACCGAAAAACATGTTCGTGGCCGGCTTTATTGGCTCACCGGAGATGAACATCCGCGCCAGCAAACTGGTGCAGCAGGACGGCCAACTCTCCCTGACCATCGGCAACCAGACCATGCCGTTAAGTCCGGAGCTGAAAGAGAAAGTCGCCGCGCATGTTGATCAGGACATTTTCTACGGTATCCGCCCTGATTTTGTCTCAATTTCCGATGAGCCCTTCGCCCAGGGCAGCTGCAGCGGCGAAATGGTCCGCGCCGAAAACATGGGACATGAATTCTTCGTTTACCTGAAAGTTGGCGAGTACGAACTGACTGCCCGAATTCCTTCCGATGAAGCTAAGCCGATGATTAACAAAGGCCTTCACCGTAAGGTGTACTTTAAGTTCGACATGAATAAGTGTCATATCTTTGACGCGAAAACTGAACAGAACATCTCTCTCTAATGGAGTTATAAAAATGAAAAAAGTGCTTTTAAGCGCCGTTATCTCCGCTACTTTTGGAATGAGTGCCCTACCCACTTTTGCTGCGGACAGCACCGATCTGCGTATGTCCTGGTGGGGCGGCAATGGCCGTCACCAGGTCACGTTGAAAGCTCTGGAAGAGTTCCACAAACAGAACCCGGATATTAACGTTAAAGCGGAATACACCGGCTGGGATGGTCACCTGTCGCGTCTGACCACGCAGATTGCGGGCGGCACCGAGCCGGACGTGATGCAGACCAACTGGAACTGGCTGCCGATCTTCTCCAAAACCGGCGACGGCTTCTACGACCTGAACAAAATGAAGGACGTGATCGATCTGACGCAGTTCGATCCTAAAGAGCTACAGTCCACCACGGTGAACGGCAAGCTGAACGGGATCCCGATCTCCGTGACCGCGCGCGTCTTCTACTTCAACGATGAAGCCTGGAAAAAAGCGGGCGTTGAATACCCGAAAACCTGGGATGAGCTGATGGCGGCGGGTAAAGCTTTTGAGAGCAAACTGGGCAAACAGTACTATCCGGTGGTGCTGGAGCACCAGGATACGCTGGCGCTGCTGAACTCCTACATGATCCAGAAGTACAACATCCCGGCGGTCGACGAGCAGGCGAAGAAATTCTCCTACAGCAAAGAGCAGTGGGTTGAGTTCTTCCAGACCTATAAGAAGCTGATCGACAGCCACGTGATGCCGGACACCAAGTACTACGCGTCCTTCGGTAAGAGCAACATGTATGAGATGAAGCCGTGGATCGAGGGTGAATGGGGCGGGACCTACATGTGGAACTCCACCATCAAGAAATACTCCGACAACCTGAAGCCACCAGCGAAGCTGGAGCTGGGCAGCTATCCAATGCTGCCAGGCGCAACGGATGCCGGTCTGTTCTTTAAACCCGCCCAGATGCTCTCTATCGGGAAATCCACTAAGAACCCGGAAGCCGCAGCGAAAGTCATCAACTTCCTGCTGAACAGCAAAGAAGGCGTTGAAACCCTGGGCCTGGAGCGTGGCGTACCGTTGAGCAAAGTGGCGGTGAAATACCTGACTGAAGACGGCACCATCAAAGAAAACGATCCGGCGGTTGCGGGTCTGCGCCTGGCGCAGTCTCTGCCAGCCAAACTCTCCGTATCGCCATACTTTGACGATCCGCAGATCGTGGCCCAGTTCGGCACCTCCCTGCAGTACATCGACTATGGTCAGAAAACGGTAGAAGAGACTGCTGCTGACTTCCAGCGCCAGGCTGAACGTATCCTGAAACGCGCAATGCGCTAATTATCTTAGATTATCAATGCCCTGCCGCTATGCGGTGGGGTATTTTTTTATCTGAAGGAACATACCATGAAAGGAAAAATCATCCCCCTGAATTTCCGTACCCGTCAGGACAGCCAGACCGGCCACGACGTGATACGGCTGACGCCTCCGCACATCATCTGTCACCGTAACTACTTCTATCAGAAATGCTTTACCCGCGATGGCAGCAAGCTGATCTTTGGCGGCGCCTTTGAGGGCCACTGGAACTACTACCTGCTGGACATTGAGCAGCAAAAAGCGACCCAGCTGACCGACGGCGCCGGAGACAACACCTTCGGTGGTTTCCTCTCCGCGGACGATAAATCTCTGTGGTACGTGAAAAATAGCCGCGAACTCAGACGCGTCGATCTCGACAGTCTTGAAGAGTATGTGGTGTATGAGGTCGATAACGACTGGGTGGCCTACGGCACCTGGGTGGCGAACTCTGACTGTACGAAGCTGGTGGGCATCGAGATTAAGAAAAGCGACTGGCAGCCGCTCACCGACTGGAGCAAATTCCGCGCGTTCTACTTTACCAACCCGGAATGCCGCCTGATCAACATCGATCTGCAAACCGGTGAACGGCGGGTGATTTTGCAGGAAAAACGCTGGCTCGGACATCCGATTTACCGTCCGTTCGACGACAGCACCGTGGCATTTTGTCATGAAGGCCCGCGCGACGCGATCGATGCCCGCATGTGGCTGATCGGCGAAGATGGCAGCAATCTGCGCAAGGTGCGCCAGCATGCCGCGGGCGAGAGCTTTACCCACGAGTTCTGGGTGCCGGACGGCTCAGCGCTCTATTACGTGGCGCACAAGGAGAACGATCCGCAGCGCTACCTGTTCAGCGCCGATCCGCAAACGCTGGAGAATCGCCAGCTGATGGCGATCCCGCCCTGCTCTCACCTGATGAGTAGCCACGACGGCTCGCTGATCGTCGGTGACGGCGCGCCGCACAATACCGGCGATATCAGCCTCAACGATCCCTTTATTTGGGTATTCGATATTGAACAAGGCACTCAAACCGCCATCTGCCAGCACAACACCAGCTGGAAAGTGCTGGACGGCGATCGCCAGGTGACCCACCCGCATCCGTCGTTTTCACCGGACAATAAGTGGGTGCTGTACACCTCGGATGAAGAAGGAATGCCGGCGCTCTATCTCGCCCGGGTGTGAAAAAAGCCGGGTGGCGGCTACGCCTTACCCGGCCTACGGTTTTGTAGGCCCGGCAAGCAAAGCGCCGCCGGGCATTACCCTCACACGCCGATGTTTCTTAACTTCTCCCCTGACATCAGCTTGCGCTCAATATGCTCAAGGGTGACACCTTTGGTTTCCGGAATCAGCCAGAAGGTGATACCAATAAAGGCCACGTTCAGCACCGTATAAAGCCAGAAGGTCCCTGCCGCGCCGATAGAATCCAGCAGGGTCAGGAAGGTGGCGCCAATGATCATGTTCGACACCCAGTTAGTGGTGGTGGAACAGGTGATCCCGAAATCGCGGCATTTCAGGGGCTGAATTTCGGAGCACAGGATCCACACCACCGGCGCGGCGCTCATCGCGTATCCCGCGATGCACATCATCGTCATCCCCACAGAGAGCCAGGATAAGCTGCTGGACGCCGTACCGTTATCAAACTGCATCAGGCAGTAGCCGAGGATCAGTGTTCCCAGCGCCATCACGCTAAAACCAATTTTCAGGGCCGGCTTACGGCCCGCTTTATCGACGGTAAACACCGCAATAAAGGTGGCAAACATAAAGGTCAGCCCCACTACCAGCGTGGCGATCATCTGCTGTTCGGTAGTGGTGAACCCGGCCATTTTGAAAATACGTGGCGCGTAATACATGATGATATTCATGCCGGTAAACTGCTGCATCGCCTGCAGGAGCATGCCGAGAAATACCGCGCGACGGACGTTGCGGTTTATTTTGAACAACGACCAGCCACCCTGTTTCAGCTTGAGGCTTTCGCGGATCTCGTTCAGCTCTTCCCGCGCTTTCTCAGAGGTATCGCGCAGCATCCGCAGCACTTCTTCCGCCTCGACGTGACGCCCTTTTTGCGCTAGCCAGCGTGGACTGTTAGGCAAAAAGATCACCAGCACAATCAGCAATACCGCCGGTAATGCCAGTACACCCAGCATCGCGCGCCAGTTGCCGCTGTAGCTGAAATACGTATCAGAAAGAAAGGCCAGCACAATTCCGAGGGTCACCATCAGCTGGTACATGCTGATCATTTTGCCGCGAACGTTTTCGCTCGCCATCTCCGAGAGATACAGGGGGGCGGTGTAGGAGGCAATCCCCACGGCCACGCCGAGCAGCACGCGGGAGAGCAGCAGCACCTCCACGTTTGAGGCGAACGCAGAGCCAATCGAACCAGCGACAAACAAAACCGCCCCGACCATCAGGCTGTATTTTCGCCCCAGGCGGAACGAGAGCCAGCCGTTGAACAAGGCGCCCACCGCAGCGCCCAGCATCATGCTGCTCACCACCCACTCCTGCAGGCGATTGCTGAGCGTAAAGTGATCGGTGATAAAAGGTAGCGCACCGGCAATAACGCCGATATCCAGACCAAACAGCAGACCGGCCACCGCGGCGGAAACAGAGACAAACAGGTTCATCCTTCGGGTATCACGAAGGGCACGGGGCATAAATGTAGAGTCATTAATAGATGTCATATTTTCCTGCCTGAACAGCGTAAGACGTTAAACGAAATTACGAGAAACCCGGAAAAAGTGTCAGGTCGTATAACGTGAAAATATGGATTTATCGGCTGGTAGGGTGCGATCTGTGATGGACATTACACTTTAAAACAGAGGTTAATATTCACCACTTTTTGTTAAAAACATGATTTATAAACAATAAATATGTGACACCTGTCATTTTCGTAAAATGCTTATGGATTTTCCTCTTTTATTCATATGGACAATGGCTAATTCAGGGCAAAAAAAACCTCCGCCCAGGGCAGAGGTTTTTCGGCAGTGGCGAGAATTAACGCGCCAGCCAGCCGCCATCAACCGCGACGGTGTAGCCGTTGATGTAGTCAGACGCGCTGGAAGCCAGGAACACAACCGGCCCCATCAGATCGCTCGGCAGACCCCAACGACCCGCCGGGATACGCTCAAGGATCGCCGCGCTGCGCTCTTCATCAGCACGCAGCTGCTGGGTGTTGTTGGTAGCCATGTAGCCCGGAGCGATGGCGTTCACGTTGATGTTGTGCTGCGCCCATTCGTTCGCCAGCAGACGGGTAACGCCCATTACGCCGCTTTTGGAGGCGGTGTAAGAAGGCACACGGATGCCACCCTGGAAGGAGAGCATGGAAGCGATGTTGATGATTTTGCCGCCGTTGCCCTGCGCGATAAAGTGCTTCGCTGCCGCCTGAGACATGAAGAACACGCTCTTGATGTTCAGGTTCATAACGTCGTCCCAGTCCTGCTCGCTGAAGTTGATCGCGTCTTCGCGACGGATCAGACCGGCGTTGTTGACCAGAATGTCGATTTTACCGAATTCAGCCACAGCACGATCCAGCAGCTCAGGAATGGCGTCGATTTTGCGCAGATCAGCGGTCAGGCTCAGGAAACGACGGCCCAGCGCGGTCACACGCTCGATGGTCTCCTGCGGCTCAACGATGTTGATCCCGACGATGTCACAGCCCGCTTCCGCCAGGCCGACCGCCATACCCTGGCCCAGACCGGTATCACAACCGGTAACGACCGCAACTTTACCTTGCAGAGAAAATGCATCAAGAATCATTTTTTATCCTTTATCTTTCAGCGCCTGAACGAACAGGCAAGTTTGTGCTTAACTGTCCGCGACTAGCGCAGATCCTTAACGGCTACGTGGTCCATATCATCGAAGACCTGGTTTTCACCCACCATGCCCCAGATGAAGGTATAGGCACGCGTACCTACGCCAGAGTGAATAGACCAGCTTGGAGAAATGACGGCCTGCTCGTTATGCATCACGATATGGCGCGTCTCCTGCGGCTGACCCATCATATGGAATACACAGGCGTCTTCTTCCATATTGAAGTAGAAGTACACTTCCATGCGGCGCTCGTGGGTATGGCACGGCATGGTGTTCCACAGGTTGCCCGGCTCAAGCTCGGTCAGACCCATGCTGAGCTGGCAGGTCTCCAGCACATCAGGAACGAAATATTTATTGATGGTGCGGCGGTTGCTGGTGAGGTTGTCACCCAGGGTGACCGGTGAGACTTCCGCCGGGGTCACTTTTTTGGTCGGATAGGTCGTGTGTGCCGGTGCGCAGTTGTAGTAAAACTTCGCCGGTTTGCCGCTATCGACGCTGGCGAAGACCACTTCCTGCGCGCCTTTCCCGACGTACAGCGCGTCGCGATGGCCGATCTCATAGCACTGACCGTCAACGGTGATGGTGCCCGGGCCGCCGATGTTAATCACGCCCAGCTCACGACGCTCGAGGAAGAAGCTGACGCCGAGCTGCTTGCCCACTTCACCACCGACGGAGACCGTTTTGGCCACCGGCATGATGCCGCCAACGATGATGCGGTCAATGTGGCTGTACACCATGGTGTATTGATCAGCGACAAATACTTTCTCAACTAAAAACTCATCGCGCAGACCCTGGGTATCCAGCGTTTTTGCATGCGCGCTGTGGATGCTTTGTCTGACTTCCACATTAACCTCCAGAATTTATCGGCCCCGAAGGCCAGGATAATTAACAAAACGGTGTTCCGTTTTCGTGATGAGCACATATTATCTGCTGTGAAATGGGTTTTCAATTACATTTAAAACGATGTTTCACTTTTTCTGTTAGTTAATCTCAAAATTGCAGTTGCGATCACGATTGTCAGGGAGTTGACATCGCTTTCTTAAAACTAATTTTTAAAGCCCCTACTCTAATTTTTAAATTAAACAATAACTTATAAAAGAATAAAAAATTGACGCCGGGATGATAAAAATCTGAACAGATGTAAAGAGAATGATGAATTCGCGGGCTTTTCCTTCAGAAGTGCGCCACCAGTCACACACACTGAAACGATGTTTTGATATTTTAACACCCAGTTTTTAAACTCATATTTTACCGATCGGACTGCAGGTAAAACCCTGTCGTCGAATTCAAGGAGTGCATCATGGCAAAAGGCATGCGGGTCAAACTGAACTATGAGGTCAGTCGCGATCCGGATACAGGCGTGGAAGTCACCCGCCTGACCCCCCTGAAGTTACCTGTCATCGTAACTACTTCTATCAAAAGTGTTTTTTCAACGACGGTAGTCATCTGCTGTTTGCTGGTGAATTCGATGGCCACTGGAACTACTATCTGCTGGATCTGAAAAAGGCCGAAGCGGTGCAGTTAACCGAAGGCGCGGGCGACAACACCTTTGGCGGCTTCCTGTCGCCGGATGATAAATCCCTCTATTACGTTAAGAATGATCGCACCCTGCTGGAAGTCAATCTGACGACGCTGGTTGAGCGCGAAGTGTATCGCGTGAGCGACGACTGGGTCGGCTACGGCACCTGGGTGGCCAACTCTGACTGCACCAAACTGGTGGGTATCGAAATTGCGAAGAGCGACTGGACCCCGCTGAACGACTGGAAAATCTTCCACGACTTCTTCCATAAAGGGCCGCACTGCCGCCTGCTGCGCGTCGATCTGCAGACCGGCGAAAGCAGCGTGATCCACGAAGAGAAAAACTGGCTCGGTCACCCGATCTACCGTCCGTTTGATGACAACACCGTCGCGTTCTGCCATGAAGGCCCGCACGATCTGGTGGATGCCCGCATGTGGATGGTTAACGAAGACGGCAGCAACGTGCGTAAGGTTAAAGAGCATGCGGAAGGCGAAAGCTGCACCCACGAGTTCTGGGTACCGAACGGCTCGGCGCTGGTGTATGTCTCTTACCTGAAAGGCCAACAAGGCCGTACGGTGTATAGCTTCAATCCGGATACCGGCGAGAACAGCGCAGTGATGCAGATGCCGGCCTGTTCGCACCTGATGAGTAACTTTGACGGCACGCTGCTGGTGGGTGATGGTTCCGGCACGCCGGTTGATGTGAAAGACACCAGCGGCTATACCATCGATAACGATCCTTACCTGTATGCGTTTGACGTGGCGAAAAAAGCTTACTTCCGCGTCGCGCGTCACGATACCTCCTGGGCAACCGTGGCCAACAGCCGCCAGGTGACCCATCCGCATCCATCCTTTACCCCGGATGATAAAGCGGTCCTGTTTAGTTCCGATAAAGACGGCAAACCTGCTCTCTATATTGCGAAGCTTCCTGAGCAACCTGAACTGTTGCGTGAATAAAATTTTGTGTTTGTGTTCCTGTAACTGGCCTTGCCCTTCTTTATGGAGGGCTTTTTTTTATCTGTCGATCGGTGAAGTCATAAATTGCAGGCATAAAAAAACCGACTCGTTCGAGCCGGTTAATCCCGGAGGTACTGCTTGTTATTAGAACGAATATGCTACACCGACACGGAGACGGGTCTGACGCTCATCGGTCTCTTTCACACCGACGTTACCCACTTCACCATATGGGGCCCAGTTTTTATCAATTTTGTACGCCAGCTTGACGTTATATTCCTGGGAGTAATCTTTGTTGTTATTACGGATAGTGCCTTCGGAGCTTTTCGCGTATACGTAATTGAGCTCGGTACGCCAGTCGCCCATCACCCAGCCAACCCACGCATCGCCACGGTTAACTTTATCGTCGTCTTTATTCGAGCTTGACGGATAACGGGTGTAGTCATAACGGTAACGTGCGGCAACGTAGAAGCCATTATCGAAGCTATATTGCGCATGCAGATACGGTTTATAAATGGTGAAACTGTCTTTACTTTCAACGGTAAAGCCTGGTGTTAACGCAATATTCGGGGTTGCTTTCCAGCGCCAGCTAATCTGGTCTTCGTGACCATTACCTACCACATCGGAAAACGGCTGGTCAGCTTTATCGCCGCCGGATTTCCATTTCGCTTCTACTGAAAAACCAAAACCATTTTCGAAACGGTGTGAAACTGCCACGCGGTCTGCGTTGGTACCAGTATCAATGTATTCGTGACGCAGATCCACGGTGACAGCCTGAGCTGCGAAAGAAGCGCCAATAAGTGAAGCAAGGACCAGAGATTTCTTAAACATGGACAAACCCTCGTTTAAAATGATGTTTCGTTTTTATGGAATTGCATTTTATTTTTTTAAATACGTAATTTTAGTGATCATGATCGTAATTATTTGTTTCATTTTTTTTGGCAAAGCCAGGCGTGAGCAATATCAACAAAAGAGGGGTTTTAAGCGGAATTTAACAGATCGGGATCACACTAAAGTTTTATTAGCGACTCAGCGAATGCGGTAAATATTTCGAGGAAGTTTGAGAATCTACTTACAAGGGTAAAAATATGATGGAGCTCACAAATGAATAAGCCTCCGTGACGGGAGGCTTATTTGGGTTGATATATATCAAAGCGAATTAGCGTTCTATGGCGAGTGCCACACCCTGCCCGCCGCCAATGCACAACGTCGCCAGCCCTTTGCGGGCATCACGTTTCACCATCTCATGCACCAGCGAGACCAGAATACGGCAGCCAGACGCGCCAATGGGGTGGCCCAGCGCTATCGCCCCGCCGTTGACATTGACCCGGCGCTCATCCCACTCCAGCATTTTCCCTACCGAAAGCGCCTGGGCAGCAAAGGCTTCATTGACTTCGATCAGATCGACATCCGCCAGTTGCCACCCTGCCCGCTCCAGGCAGCGGCGCGTCGCATGCACCGGGGCTATCCCCATTAAGGCGGGATCCACGCCGACGCTGGCAAAGGCTTTAATGCGCGCCAGCACCGGCAGATTCAGCGCTTCGGCTTTGCTCTCGCTCATCATCATCACGGCGGCGGCACCGTCGTTGATAGAGGAGGCATTCCCGGCGGTGACCGAACCGGTGAGTTCAAAGGCAGGATTGAGCAACGCCAGCCCTTCTGCGCTGGCATCGGTACGCGGCTGTTCATCGGTATCCACCAGCAGATGTTCACCGTTCTGCTTCTGCGCGTTGACCGGGACAATCTCATCCCGGAAACGGCCTGCGTCAATGGCGGCCCGGGCCTTATGTTGAGAGCTGAGGGCGTAGGCGTCCTGTCGTTCACGGGAGATACCATATTCCCGCGCCAGGTTTTCCGCCGTAACGCCCATATGGTAATCGTTGAAGGCATCCCACAGCCCGTCGTGCACCAGGCTGTCGATAAGCTGGCTGTTCCCCAGCTGAGCGCCCGTGCGGCTGTCGGTCAGAACGTGCGGCGCGCGGCTCATGTTCTCCTGACCACCGGCGATCACCACGTCGGCTTCACCGCACTGGATCGCCTGGGTTGCCAGGTGCAGCGCCTTAAGCCCGGAGCCACAGACGTCGTTGATGGTAATGGCAGAGACGGTGTTGGGTAATCCCCCTTTCAGCGCGGCCTGACGGGCAGGGTTTTGCCCGGCCCCTGCGGTCAGCACCTGACCGAGGATCACCTCGTCGATCTCGTGGGCCTCAATGCCACTGCGCTCCACCAGCGCGCGGACCACCACGCTGCCCAGATCTACCGCCGAGTGGCGTGAGAGCGCTCCCTGGAAACAGCCAATTGCTGTGCGCAACGCACCCACTATCACGACGTCTTTCATCTCAACCTCTGCGCAAAATGACACCGCACATAGTAGAGTATTGTTATCAACTAATGATGTAATTGTTTAAAAAAAGTGAGTTTTATCACAAAGGATCGCGCACTCATTTTGCAGGCCCGGATGTAAAGCCCTGCATGTATTCACACAACTTATAATTTCCGCGCTAATTATAAGAGAACGCATTTGCATTATGACGGCACGACGATAAGTTAGGAGTGGCAAACACGCGTTTACACTGGAGTAACAAATGTCCGACTGTATCATTCCAGAAATAAAAGAATCAGAAGAAGAAATCATCGCCATCCGCCGTCATTTACATGCCAATCCCGAATTAAGTCTCGAAGAGTTTAATACCAGCAATCTGGTGGCTCGCCAGCTGGAAGGCTGGGGCTATCAGGTGACGCGGGAGATCGGAAAGACCGGCGTGGTCGGCTCGCTCAGCAAAGGCCAGGGCAGCAAATCCATCGGCCTGCGCGCCGATATGGATGCCTTACCGATCTTAGAAGCCACCGATTTGCCGTGGGCCAGTACCGTACCGGGCAAAATGCACGCCTGCGGCCACGACGGCCACACCGCGATTTTACTGGCCGCGGCGAAATACATTGCCTCGGATGCCTGCCAGTTTAACGGCACCGTGCACCTTATTTTCCAGCCTGCCGAAGAGGCGATTGGCGGCGCGGATTTAATGATTAAAGACGGGCTGTTTGACCGCTTCCCCTGCGACCGTATTTTCGCCCTGCACAATATGCCTTATCTGCCGACCGGTAAGTTTGGTTTCTATGAAGGCAACTTTATGGCCTCCGCCGACACCGTGAAAATTACCCTACAAGGGTACGGCGGTCACGGTGCGCACCCGGAACGCACCGTGGATCCGATTGTGACCGGGGCCGCCCTGATCATGTCCCTGCAGAGCATTGTGGCGCGTAACGTGCCGCCGGGTGAAACCGCGGTGGTGACCGTCGGCACCTTCCAGGCGGGCATTGCCTCTAACGTGATCCCGGACAGTGCGGTGATGGAGCTGACGGTGCGTTCGATGAAGCCGGAGATCCGCGACCTGCTGATCCGCCGGATTCAGGAGCTCACCGACTTCACCGCCCGCAGCTACGGCGCCACCAGCGAAGTGGAGATCTATGACTCCTACCCGGTGCTGGTGAACGATGCGGAACAGACCGCCTTCGCCCGCCAGTTGGCCGTCGAATTCTTTGGCGAGGATGCGGTACTCGAGAGCGTCTCCCCGTCCAACGGCAGTGAAGATTTCGCTTTTATGCTCCAGCAACGTCCGGGCAGCTATTTCCTGCTTGGCAACGGCGAGAAAGGGGAAAAAGGCGGCTGCATGGTGCATAACCCAGGCTACGACTTTAATGATGAGATCATTACCACCGGAGCCTCCTTCTTTGCCCGTTTGGTTGAAAACTATTGCCGTTAAGACAGGGACAGATAATGAAAAAATACCTTTTACCGCTGGTGGCACTGCTGGCAACGTCGTCTGCCCTGGCAGCAGAGACCAAAGAGCTGCGTTTTGGCGTGGATCCGACCTTTGCCCCCTTTGAATCGAAAAATCCGCAGGGCGAGGTGGTCGGTTTTGATATCGATCTGGGCAATGCCATCTGTAAGCAACTGCAGGCGAAATGCGTCTGGGTTGAAAGCAACTTCGACGGCATCATTCCGTCCCTGAAGGCGCGTAAATTTGATGCCATCCTCTCCGGGATGTACATCACCGACAAGCGTAAAGAGCAGATTGCCTTCAGCGACAAGATCTACAGCGGCCCGGCTTTCCTGGTGGCACGTAAAAACAGCCTCGCCAGCAACAGCGTGGATCAGCTGAAGGGGAAAACCATTGGCGTTGAGCAGGGTTCCGCCCAGGAAACTTATGCCAATGAGCAGTGGCGCGGCAAGGGCGTTAACGTGGTGGCCTACCAGGGTGCCGATCAGGTGATCCGCGACCTCGAGTCCGGGCGTATTGATGGCGCCGTGCTCTCCGGGGTGATGGCGGAATACAGCTTCCTCAATAAGCCGCAGGGTAAAGAGTTTGCTTTTGTCGGCAATGCGCTGCAGGACGATGCCCTGTTTGGCGCCGGGGCGGCCATTGGACTGCGCAAAGAGGATGACCAGCTGCGCCAGGAGCTGAACGGCGCTATCGCGGCGATCCTGGCGGACGGGACCTACAAAAAGCTCGCCTCACAATACTTCAGCTTCGATATTTACACCGGCAAGTAATGGTGTACCGCCCTTCAGCCACTGAAGGGCGGAGATTTCCAGTACTGGGTTAAGGCAGGCTCGTTGCCATTAATTGGATCCGACTCAGGAAACGGCAGCGCCACGATACGCGCCAGGATTGCCGGCGTTGCCGCCTGCTTACACAGATCGAACTCCATCCCCGGCGGATACGCCCCTACTACCTGAAAATCGAGCGTTGCAGATAAGCGGCAGTGCCCGGTTCCCGCAGGCAATAAAAGTGCGTCCCCGGCTTCGACCTCCATCTCTTCACCCCCAGGACCGCCAATCACCAGGCGCGCCGTTCCCCGGGCAACACCCAACACTTCATGAGCAGTCGAGTGGTAATGGTGATAGTCGAAAATCCCATCGCGCCACTGGGGCGGCCATCCGTTGTCGGCAAACCGTTGTTCAAACTGGCTGGCAAAATCGCCTTCCGATATTGCCCCTTTATAGATCAGCACCGGCAGATGAGGATTATTAGGCACCCAGTCTCTGGCTGAGAGCATCAGTACCCTGGGCGTAATGGTATTTTTAGCGGCCATGTCTCTTCTCGACGGTTAATTCACCCCATCAAGTGTAGTCCTTTTAGATTTCGGTACCGATCAGGGGAATGTCGTATTCATCACACAGGATCCGCCTGGTGCTGAAGCCAGTGCCGCAGCCAGTTTCCCGCCGTCCCCGGCGGAGAGCGCTTATTCCACACCAGATCGATCGCTACCGAACGCGGCCAGCCCGGCACGTTGAGCTGCACCAGGGCTTTCGCAGGGGAAAACTCTGCCACCAGCGCACAGGGCAGCGCGCACCAGCCGAAGCCCTGCACCGCCATGCTGAGCAACATCAGGTAGTTGGGCGCAGACCACACCGGCCCCTGGGCCAGCACCGGTTCGCGCTCCAGATAGGTGTTCAGGCGCAGCTCCCGCCAGCCGTGCAGTTCATCAGCTTCAGTGCGCTTTTGCGCGGCGAGGGGATGCGTGGCGGAGGTATAGATCGCCATGTGGGTCTGCATCGGCAGGCGAACGGCGGCAATGTCGGTGGGATAACTCTCCCGCGCCTCCGTGAGGCCGATGTGCGCCCGCCCTTTTTGCAGCAGGTCGATGACATCTTCTTCTTCACCGATGAGGCATTCGAATTCGGTATGGGGAAAACGCTCGTCAAAACGAAACAGCATCTCCTCCAGCACGTCCGGGTGCAGGGTGTCGGAGAGCACAAAGGCCAGCCGCGCTTCGGTCTCTTCACTGAGGGAGACCGCCAGCTCGTCAAGCCGCGCGCTGGCGGCGAGGATCGACTGAACGTAGCCCAGCACCTGTTTACCCTGGGCGGTGAGCACCGGCTGACGGGCGCTGCGATCGAACAGCGCGAAGCCGAGATCATCTTCCAGATGGGCGATGGCGGTGCTGATGGTGGACTGACTTTTGCGCAGGCGGCGGGCGGCAGCGGAGAACGAGCCGGCGGCAACCGTCTCGACAAACGCCGTTAAGGCTTCGGGGGAGTAGCGCATGATGTATCTACTTTATCGATGGAATCCAACTTTTATATATCAGTTTTAACGATAAAAATAGCGACCTGATTCTGCCCATCCTGGCAGGTTAATGAGGTATCAGGTTATGCAGCACGACGATATTCAACACCGAAAACTGCCGGAGCGTATCTTCCACGCCGTCTGTTTCGAGGGCATCGCCACGGCGATCCTCGCCCCGACCACCGCCTGGCTGATGCAGCGTCCGGTGCTGGAGATGGGCGGATTGACTATTCTGCTCGCCACCACGGCGATGATCTGGAATATCATCTATAACGCCGGTTTTGACAGACTGTGGCCGCGGCATATCGTTACCCGCACCGCCAAAGTTCGCGCCCTCCACGCCCTCGGCTTTGAGGTCGGGTTTATTTTTATCGGCGTCGGCATTGTGTCGCTGGTGCTGGGCGTAAGCCTGTTGCAGGCGTTTACCTTAGAGATTGGCTTCTTTATTTTCTTCCTGCCGTACACCATGGTCTATAACTGGGCGTACGACACCCTGCGCGATCGCGTCATGAAGCGACGCCAGCAGCGACAGCCTGCAACCTGGTAATCCCTCCGGCCGGAAATGCTTTCCGGCCTGCTTAAACCCGCCTCAGCCACCACGCCAACTGATGATTATGGTAAAATAGTCTCCTTTTTGTTGGTTTTATAGTTGATACTTTTCTCTCATGTCGAAAATATGGTCTAAAGAAGAGACCCTCTGGAGCTTTGCCCTGTACGGCACGGCCGTGGGCGCAGGAACCCTGTTTCTGCCCATCCAGCTGGGATCTGCGGGCGCTGTCGTCCTGTTTATCACCGCCCTTGTGGCATACCCATTCACCTACTGGCCCCACAAAGCGCTATGCCAGTTCATCCTCTCGGCAAAAACAAAAGGCAGCGAAGGGATCACCGGCGCGGTCACCCACTACTACGGTAAAAAGATCGGCAATCTGATCACCACGCTCTACTTTGTCGCCTTTTTTGTGGTGGTGCAGATCTACGCCGTGGCGATCACCAACTCGCTGACCGAACAGCTGGCGAAGCATATAACGGTGGACACCACCGTGCGGGTGCTGGTCAGCCTGGGCGTCGTGCTGGCGTTGAATCTGATCTTTTTGATGGGGCGTCATGTCACCATCCGGGTGATGGGCTTTCTGGTCTTTCCGCTGATAGCTTACTTCCTGCTGGTGTCGCTGTACCTCACCCACAGCTGGCAGCCCTCGCTGCTAACCAGCCAGATGACGGTGGATAAGCACACTCTGCACCAGGTGTGGATCTCTATTCCGGTGATGGTGTTCGCCTTCAGCCATACCCCGATTATTTCGACCTTTGCCGTTGACCGGCAGGAGAAATATGGCGACGCCGCGATGGGCAAATGCACCCGCATCATGAAGGTGGCGTACCTGATCATCTGCCTGAGCGTGCTGTTCTTTGTCTTCAGCTGCCTGCTGTCGATCCCGCCGTCCTATATCGTCGCCGCCAAAGAGGAAGGGGTCACTATTCTCTCCGCGCTCTCGATGATGCCCTCCTCCCCTTCCTGGCTTGGGATTTCCGGGATTGTGGTAGCCATCATCGCGATGTCGAAGTCGTTTCTCGGCACCTATTTTGGCGTGATTGAGGGGGCAACGGAGATAGTGAAATCAGGATTAAATCAGGTTGGGGTGAAGAAAAGCCGGGCCTTCAATCGGGCCGTGTCGGTGATGGGGGTCTCTCTGATCACTTTTGCGGTGTGCTGCATTAACCCCAATGCCATCTCGATGATCTACGCCATCAGCGGGCCGCTTATCGCCATGATCCTGTTTATCATGCCGACCCTGTCTACCTTCCTGATCCCGGCCCTGAAGCCTTACCGCTCCGTAGGCAATGTGCTGACGCTGATTGTCGGGGTGTTATGCGTGTCGGTAATGTTTATTGCTTAAAGCGGGGATGAGTGTGATAACGCTGCCGGGAAAGGCCATACAGCACGTGAGTGGCAAGCCGGTGATCGGCCGGCAGCGACGGGTGCAGAAAGTGCCCCTGTTTAGTCATTCCCAGGCGTTGCATTAACGACTCAGAAGAGACGTTGTGGATGGAGGTAAAAGAGACCACCTCGTCCAGCTCCAGCACCTCAAAGGCATACGCCAGGCAGGCCATTGCGGCTTCACAGGCAAACCCCTTGTGCCAGAACGGTTTTGCCAGTCGCCAGCCAATTTCAGTGCAGGGTGAAAATGAAAAACGGTCGGGCTGATGATGCAGGCCGACCATGCCGAGAAAGGTCCCGCTGGCCTTCTCCTCCACCGCCCAGAATCCCCAGCCGTTGAGGTCAATGAGCGCGTGAAAGCGCTCTGCCAGCGCATCGCTCTCTTCCCGGCTCAGGAGCGCGGGGAAGCAGCCCATCACCTCCGGGTCACTGTTCAGCGCGGCAAATGGCGCCAGATCCTCTGGTCGCCATTGCCGGAGCCGTACCCGTGCGGTCTCAGGCGCGGATATCGTCATACTCGCGGGTGTTATCAAATTCGTGTTTCGCAAACGGGCACAGAGGGATGATTTTGCGGTTCTCTGCGCGCATCTTTTCTACCACCTTCGCCACCAGCTGTTTGCCCACACCCTGCCCTTTCAGGCTGGGATCGACATCGGTATGCTCAATAATGCTGAGGTGTTCGCCGGTGGGAACAAAGACAATTTCCGCGACCTGGTTGCCATCGGCATCATTCACATAAAACTTGTTATGGCCTTCCTGAATTTCCATGGGTTCTCGCTTATTTGTGGCGGTATTTGAGTGCGCCGCTTGGGCAGGTATCGATCACACGCACAACCGTATCAACATCCACTTCATCAGGGATGATCCACGGCTTACGTTTCAGGTTGAAGAGTCTGGCGCTGCCACGCACGCAGTTTCCCGCGTGCTGACAAATACCGGTATTGAAGTAGACGTCAATTTTCTCACCGGTATAGGCCCGGTATCCCGCTTGCAGGAGATCGTTATCCATGACATTGCCTCAGTAATTATTATGAGTTTGGGAACAAGCATAGCGTTGGCGTGCAGCTTCAAAAAGTTAACATTTATTTAATGTATGAATCCAGCACCTTCAGCACGACATCAAGATCCTCTTCCCGCTTCACTTCATCGCCTTCATGAACGATATGCTCAGTGAGATGGCCCTTAATCACTTCCCGCATTAAGCCGTTTACCGCCCCGCGGATCGCCGCGATCTGCTGCAGCACCGCAGCACATTCGTGCGGCTCGTCCAGCATCTTTTTCAGCGCCGCGACCTGACCCTGAATTTTATTGGTGCGGGCTTTAAGCTTCTGTTTATCACGGATGGTATGCGACACGTGGCACCTCGTTAACCGAAAAATCAACGCTGATTGTAACATCGACGATCTACTGGGGGGTAGTATACTGTACTGGGGGGGAGTAGAATCCGGGCACCAACAACTCACAAACAACGCTTCTCATGAACGAATTTACCGCTCTTCTTCAGCAAGGTAATGCCTGGTTTTTTATTCCCAGCGCCATCTTATTAGGTGCTTTACACGGCCTGGAGCCCGGCCATTCCAAAACCATGATGGCGGCTTTTATCATCGCCATTAAAGGCACGGTGCGGCAGGCCGTGATGCTTGGGCTGGCCGCGACGATTTCCCATACCGCCATCGTCTGGCTGATTGCCTTTGGCGGGATGTACCTCAGCAACAGGTTCACCGCGGAATCGGCTGAGCCCTGGCTACAGGTGATCTCTGCGATCGTTATTCTGAGCACCGCGGTGTGGATGTTCTGGCGCACATGGCAAGGGGAGAAGAGCTGGCTGGCGGAGATGCAGGGGCATGATGACCACCACCACCATGATCACCACCATGACCATGACCATGACCACCATGATCATCATCATCACGAACACGAACACGAACACGATCGTGCCGCGCTGGAAGGGCTGGAGGTCAATTCGAAGGCGTATCAGGATGCCCACGCGCGCGCTCATGCCCATGATATTCAGCGCCGCTTCGCCGACAGAGAGGTAACTAACGGGCAGATCCTGCTGTTCGGCCTCACCGGAGGTCTGATCCCCTGCCCGGCCGCCATCACCGTACTGCTTATCTGTATCCAGCTGAAAGCCTTAACCCTGGGCGCAACGCTGGTGGTCAGTTTCAGCATGGGGCTGGCGCTTACCCTGGTGACCGTTGGCGTAGGGGCCGCGGTGAGCGTACGTCAGGTGGCAAAACGCTGGAACGGGTTTAATACGATGGCCAGGAGAGCCCCCTACTTCTCCAGCGTGCTGATTGGGCTGGTGGGGATTTATATGGGGATCCATGGTTTTTTGGGCGTAATGCGATAAATCGCTGATAACCATGTTTATTGTATTGTCTTTAAGGTAGTCTGTTTTCTTTATCAGCAGACTGCCCGGAGCGCCTGAATGACTATGGATACCCCCTCTATTTGAAAGGATTAGTTGTTATATTGCTTGCCTTTTGGGCATGGGACGTAATCAAAACAAAGCGAAAAAAACGGTCTGCTGACCCAGCCATTGCACACGCTGATGCCAGGGAACGCAACGCATGGCGCTATGTCAGATGGGGGTTTCGGGTAATACAGATCGCCTGTGCGCTCTATTTTGTACAGATGCTGATTCAGATCTTACTGGCGTAGGTTTGCAGGGAGTAAGGGAACAGACAAAGGAATTATGGAGCGGGCGAAGGGAATCGAACCCTCGTATAGAGCTTGGGAAGCTCTCGTTCTACCATTGAACTACGCCCGCTTTGAGGTGCGTAAAGCATTATAGACCTTACGCCTCTTCTGACAAGACTCCCGTACGCTAACCGGCGATTAAATAACCACTTAGCACTTCGGTTTGCCGCCCGGCGCCGGTAAATAGCGTACCGGATCGATCGCCGTCGCCTTATAACGGATCTGGAAATGCAGCGCCACGGTATTGGAGCCGGTGCTGCCCATGGTGGCGATCTTCTGCCCGGCCTTCACGTTTTGTCCGTTATTCACCAGCAGAGTGTCGTTATGGGCATAGGCGGTGATGTAGTCCTCGCCATGCTTAATCATGATCAGGTTGCCATAACCGCGCAGCTGGTTGCCGACATAGACCACCTTGCCCGCATCAGAAGCATACACAGGCGACCCGCGGGTACCGGCGATATCAATCCCTTTGTTTCCCCCTTCTGCGGTGGAGTAGGGTATCACCACTTTTCCGCTGGCAGGCCAGACCCAGCAGCGCTGCCCGACGGGCGGCCAGGAGGACTTAGGTACGGCGTAAGAAGGCGTGACCGCGGCAGTTTTACCTTTGCTCTTTGAAGAGGATTTTTTAGCCGTGGCGCTGCTGCCGTTTACCTTCAGCTTTTGTCCCACTTCAATGGTGTAAGGTGGCGAAATATTATTCAGACGCGCCAGATCCTTCACGCTGGTGCCGGTCGCACGCGAGATGCGGTACAGCGTATCGCCGCGTTTAACGGTATACACAGGACCAGAATCCGATGCCTGATTGCCCGCGCATCCCGCCAGCAACAGGGCCAGGATCAGGCAAAACAGAGCAGAAACGGGTTTTTTCATCGGGCTTCCTGCAAACAAAACAGTTCCTCGGTCAACGTGAATGGCCGCGCTATGATAGCAGCCCCGACTGATATGGGTCAGCCCTTTTCCGCTCTGGGCGACAAACCGTTCGTATAAGAATGCAGTATAATAATGCCGCTGATGGTGCTGAACCATCTGGCATGTTTGGTACTGGAGCACGAATGAGTATTCAAGAACACGTTATTTTGGTAAACGACCAGGGAATGGTGATTGGCACTCAGGAAAAATATGCCGCACACACCTCTTATACCCCACTGCACCTGGCATTCTCCTCCTGGCTCTTTAACGCCAATGATGAATGCCTGATTACCCGACGCGCACTGAGCAAAAAAGCCTGGCCCGGCGTCTGGACGAACTCGGTCTGCGGCCATCCGCAGTCTGGCGAAGAGACAGAACAGGCAATAATCCGCCGCTGCCGTTTCGAAGTGGGTGCCGAAATTGCCAATATCACCCCCGTTGCGCCTGAGTTTCGCTACCGTAAAATCGACCCTTCCGGGATTGTTGAAAACGAAATTTGCCCGGTATTTGCCGCTCGCATCACGAATGAAATAACAATAAATGATGATGAAGTGATGGACTATCAGTGGGTTGAGCTGGAGACATTATTCCGCGCGCTGGATGCCACGCCCTGGGCCTTTAGCCCGTGGATGGTCATGGAAGCGAGTACGGCTCGCGAGGCACTCAGAGCCTTCGCAGCGCAATAAAAAAGCCCCTTTCGGGGCTTTTTTTACATCTTAACGGCTTACTTCACCGGACGCATCGCCGGGAACAGGATCACGTCGCGGATGGTGTGGCTGTTGGTGAACAGCATAACCATACGGTCGATACCAATACCCAGGCCCGCTGTTGGCGGCAGGCCGTGCTCCAGTGCGGTCACGTAGTCTTCGTCGAAGAACATCGCTTCGTCGTCGCCTGCGGCTTTCGCATCAACCTGGTCCTGGAAGCGCTGCGCCTGATCTTCTGCATCGTTCAGCTCGCTAAAGCCGTTGCCGATTTCGCGGCCACCGATGAAGAATTCAAAGCGGTCGGTGATCTCCGGGTTCTCGTCGTTACGACGCGCCAGCGGAGAAACCTCTGCCGGGTACTCGGTGATGAAGGTCGGCTGAATGAGGTGCGCTTCGGCCACTTCTTCGAAGATCTCGGTCACGATACGGCCCAGACCCCAGCTCTTCTCAACTTTGATACCGATGCTTTCGGCGATCGCTTTCGCCGAGTCGAAGTTATCCAGAGCGGCCATCTCGGTTTCCGGACGGTATTTCTTGATCGCTTCGCGCATGGTCAGCTTCACGAACGGCTTGCCGAAGTCGAAGACCTCTTCACCGTAAGGCACTTCAGTGGTGCCCAGAATGTTCTGCGCCAGAGTACGGAACAGAGATTCGGTCAGCTCGATCAGATCTTTGTAATCTGCATACGCCATATAGAGTTCCATCATAGTGAACTCTGGGTTATGGCGCACGGAGATGCCTTCGTTACGGAAGTTACGGTTGATTTCGAATACGCGATCGAAACCACCAACCACCAGACGCTTCAGGTACAGTTCCGGCGCGATACGCAGGTACATGTCGAGGTCCAGGGCGTTGTGATGGGTGATGAATGGACGCGCGGACGCACCGCCCGGGATCACCTGCATCATTGGGGTTTCCACTTCCATAAAGTCGCGGGCTACCATGAACTGACGAATGCCAGCCATAATCTGGGAGCGAATTTTGAAGGTGTTGCGGGATTCATCGTTAGAGATGAGATCCAGGTAGCGCTGACGGTAGCGCGCTTCCTGATCCTGCAGGCCGTGGAACTTGTCCGGCAGCGGGCGCAGGGCTTTTGTCAGCAGACGCAGCTCGGTGCAGTGAATGGACAGCTCGCCGGTCTTGGTTTTGAACAGCTTGCCTTTAGCGCCGAGGATATCGCCCAGGTCCCATTTCTTGAACTGCTCGTTGTAGATCCCTTCCGGCAGATCGTCGCGGGAAACGTACAGCTGGATGCGGCCACCCACGTCCTGCAGCGTGATAAAGGAGGCTTTACCCATGATACGACGGGTCATCATGCGGCCTGCAACGGCCACTTCGATGTTCAGCGCTTCCAGCTCTTCGTTCTCTTTAGCGTCGAAGTCAGCGTGCAGTTGGTCTGAGGTACGATCGCGACGGAAATCGTTCGGGAACGGCACGCCCTGCTCGCGCAGTGCAGCCAGCTTCTCGCGGCGGGTTTTCAGTTCATTGTTAAGATCGACGACCGCGTCAGCGCCCTGTGCTTGTTGTTCAGACATGTTGGTTCCTCATAACCCTGCTTTCAGACTTGCTTCGATAAATTGGTCCAGGCTGCCATCCAGCACCGCCTGCGTGTTACGGGTTTCGACACCGGTACGCAGGTCTTTGATGCGGGAGTCATCAAGGACGTAAGAACGGATCTGGCTGCCCCAGCCGATGTCAGATTTGTTATCTTCCATCGCCTGCTTCTCAGCATTTTTCTTTTGCATCTCCAGTTCATAAAGCTTCGCTTTCATCTGCTTCATGGCCTGGTCTTTGTTTTTATGCTGGGAACGGTCGTTCTGGCACTGTGTTACCAGCCCGGTCGGCAGGTGAGTAATACGCACCGCGGATTCCGTACGGTTAACGTGCTGACCGCCCGCACCGGAGGCGCGGTAAACGTCGATACGCAGATCCGCCGGGTTGATTTCGATATCGATATCGTCCTTCACTTCCGGATAGACAAACGCGGAACTGAAAGAGGTGTGACGACGGCCGCCGGAGTCGAACGGGCTCTTACGCACCAGGCGGTGAACGCCGGTTTCGGTACGCAGCCAGCCGTAGGCGTAATCGCCAATAATTTTAACGGTGACAGATTTCAGGCCTGCAACTTCGCCTTCAGACTCTTCAATGATCTCGGTCTTAAAGCCGCGGGCTTCAGCCCAGCGCAGGTACATACGGGTCAGCATGCTGGCCCAGTCCTGTGCTTCTGTGCCGCCGGAACCGGCCTGGATATCCAGGTAGCAGTCGGCGCTGTCGTATTCACCGGAGAACATGCGACGGAATTCCAGCTGGGCCAGCTTCTCTTCCAGCACGTCGAGTTCTGCCACGGCTTCGTTGAAGGTCTCTTCGTCGTCGGCCTCAACGGCCAGCTCCAGCAGGCCGGACACGTCATCCAGACCCTGCGCCATCTGATCAAGCGTATCGACGATAGCTTCCAGAGAGGAACGCTCTTTACCCAGCGCCTGTGCGCGTTCAGGTTCGTTCCAGACGTCCGGCTGTTCCAGCTCGGCGTTTACTTCTTCGAGACGCTCTTTCTTGGCATCGTAGTCAAAGATACCCCCTAAGAACGTCGGAGCGCTCCGTGAGGTCCTGAATGCGGTTTTTTACCGGATTAATTTCAAACATGGTCTGTTTTCTTTTATGGACTAGTCAAAATGCGGAGATAAGGGCGGAATTGTACCGGATTCACGCCCTGTTTTATAGCGGAATAGTGATGCTAAAGTGGCCAGATATGGTCGATGATGATTTGCAGCGTGCGGTTGCCGCGAAACTCGTTGATATCCAGTTTGTAGGCCAGTTCGACTTCGCGCACGCCGTTGTCCGGCCAGATAGTGGTATCGACGTTAAAGGCGATCCCGTCCAGCAGCGGGCCGCCGCCGACCGGTTCTACCATCACTTTCAAATGGCGTTCACCCACCAGCCGCTGTTGCAGCAGACGGAAGCGGCCATCAAACAGCGGCTCCGGGAACATCTGCCCCCACGGACCGGCATCACGCAGCATCTGCGCCACTTCCATGGTCATTTCAGCGGGGGTTAACGGACCGTCGGAGACCACCTCGCCCTGCAACAGGGCCGGATCCAGCCAGTCGGTGACCAGCTCGCTGAAGAGCCGCTGGAACCGATCGAATTTCGCCTCTTCCAGCGACAAGCCCGCCGCCATCGCGTGGCCGCCAAACTTGATCATCAGATCCGGGTGCAGCGTATGCAGGCGCTCCAGCGCATCGCGCATATGCAGCCCCTGAATGGATCGGCCCGATCCTTTCAGCGTGCCGTCTCCGGCCGGAGCAAAGGCAATAACCGGACGGTGAAAACGCTCTTTGATGCGCGAGGCCAGGATCCCGACCACTCCCTGGTGCCACTCGGGGTGATACATCGCCAGCCCACCGGGCAGCGTTTCGCCGCTGCGCTCCAGCTTTTCGCACAGGGTCAGGGCTTCGGCCTGCATCCCCTGCTCGATCTCTTTGCGGGTCTGGTTCAGGGCGTCCAGCTCGTTGGCCAGCACGCGCGCTTCGCCGATGTTGTCGCACAGCAACAGCGCCACGCCCACCGACATATCATCCAGACGCCCGGCGGCGTTGAGACGCGGGCCGAGGGCAAAGCCCAGATCGCTGGCCGCCAGCCGCTGCTGATCCCGGTTGGAGATCTCCAGCAGCGCCTTAATGCCCGGACGGCATTTGCCGGCCCGAATGCGGTTTAAGCCCTGCCAGGTGAGAATACGGTTATTGGCATCCAGCGGCACCACGTCCGCCACGGTGCCCAGCGCCACCAGATCGAGGAATTCCGCCAGATTCGGTGCGGCAATGCCCTGCGCCTCAAACCAGCCTTTATCCCGCAGCTTCGTACGCAGCGCCAGCATCAGGTAGAAGGCCACGCCCACACCCGCCAGCGATTTTGACGGGAAGTCGCAGTCGCGCAGGTTGGGGTTGATGATCGCTTCCGCCGCCGGCAGCGTGTCGCCAGGCAGGTGGTGATCGGTGACCAGCACCGGGATCCCCAGCTTGTGCGCACGATCGACACCGGCATGGGACGAGATCCCATTGTCGACGGTGAGGATCATTTGCGCGCCGCGGGCATGGGCCTGATCGACCACTTCCGGGCTCAGGCCGTAGCCATCCTCAAAGCGGTTAGGCACCAGGTAGGAGACGTTATCGCACCCCATCGCCCGCAGGCTGAGCACGCTCAGCGCGGTACTGGTGGCGCCATCGGCATCGAAATCCCCCACCACGATGATGCGCGTTCCTTCACGAAAGGCGTTGTACAGCAGCTCCGTGGCCGTATCGACGCCACTCAGCTGCTGCCAGGGCAGCATATTTTTTACGCCTTTCTCAAGATCGTCTGCATGTTTCACGCCACGGCTGGCGTACAGTCGACGCAACAGAGGCGACAGATCCGCGGGTAAGGCGGCGCTGTCGTCCACTTCACGACGACGGAGTTGTATCGAAGATTTCACGCGAATTATTTACCGCCAAACTGTTTCTGGTGCGCATCAAGGAACGCTTTCATCTCTTTCGGTCCCTGGTAGCCCGGCACGACATACCCGTTGCTCAGCACGATGGCTGGCGTACCGGTCACGCCAAACTGCACGCCCAGCGCGTAGTGATTGGCAATGTCGATATCGCAGGAAGCGGCCTGAATGCCTTTGCCGTTCATGGCGTCATCAAAGGCTTTGTTGCGATCTTTCGCACACCAGATGGCCTTCATGTCCTGCTCAGGCTGGCTCTGCACGCCCGCACGCGGGAAAGCGAGATAACGCACGGTGATGCCCAGCGCGTTGTAGTCTTTCATCTCTTCATGCAGCTTGTGGCAGTAGCCGCAGGTGATGTCGGTGAACACGGTGATGACGTGCTTTTCCTGCGCCGCTTTGTAGACAATCATCTCTTTTTCCAGCGCATTCAGGTTTTTCATCAGCATCTGGTTAGTGACGTTGACCGGCTGGGCGCCGCTCACATCGTACAGCGGCCCCTGCAGAAAGTGCTTACCGTCTTCGGTGACGTACAGCACGCCGCCGCTGGTCATCACGGTTTTCATTCCGGCGATCGGCGCAGGCTGAATATCGCTACCGGTAACGCCAAGCTTCGCCAGAGACTGTTTGATGGCCGCATCGTCAGCATGCGCCAGACCAGATAATGAGGCTGCCAGCAGAGAGAACAGCACTAAAGACTTTTTCATATTGGTTCCTGTTACGAGTCATCACGCACGTGGGTGATGCTGTTGGTGTAGCTGCCGCAGGCGTTCCGTCGCGACATGCGTGTAGATTTGCGTCGTTGAAAGGTCACTGTGCCCAAGCAGCATCTGGACCACGCGCAGGTCGGCGCCATGATTCAGAAGGTGGGTCGCAAAAGCGTGACGCAGAACGTGCGGCGAAAGTTTTTCACTGTCGATACCCGCCAGTGTGGCGTAATGTTTGATGCGATGCCAGAAGGTTTGACGCGTCATCTGTTGCGCACGTTGACTCGGGAATAACACATCAATGGAGACACCGTTGAGCAACCACGGACGTCCATGCTGGAGATAACTCTCCAGCCAGTACACTGCCTCTTCACCCAGCGGCACCAGACGCTCTTTATTGCCTTTACCGATCACCCGCACCACGCCCTGACGCAGGCTGATATCGCTCATCGTCAGCCCGACCAGCTCAGAGACGCGCAGCCCCGTCGCATACAAGACCTCAAGCATCGCTTTATCGCGCAACTCCAGCGGTTGGTCAACCACCGGCGACTGTAATAATCTCTCAACTTGTGCTTCGCTGAGATCCTTCGGCAGACGCTGCGGCAGCTTGGGCGAGGCCAGCGCGGCGCTGGGATCGTCGGCGCGCAATTTCTCACGATACAAGTGCTGAAACAGACGCCGCATGGCGCTCAGCAGCCGCGCGGAACTGGTAGCCTTATAGCCCCCCTCCATACGCTCGGCAAGCAGCGCCTGCAAATGGTCACTTTGGGCCGTAGTAAGAGAGAGGTCATGATGATGCAACCAGGCCACCAGCATCGCCAGATCGCGTCGGTAGGCGCTGAGGGTATTTTCGGCAAGATTCTTCTCCAGCCACAGCGCATCGAGAAACTGCTCGATGAGTGCGAGATCCTTTTCCACGTCAGCCTCTTTCGTTCTGCAATGGGGGCATTATGCCTGAATGCGGGTTGTTTCTGGTACACTACTCGCAAAGTCATAGCAAGTATTGAGACATTTTAGCGATGAATATTGGTCTGTTTTATGGTTCCAGCACCTGCTACACCGAGATGGCCGCAGAGAAAATTCGCGACATTATCGGTCCGGAACTGGTCACCCTGCATAATCTCAAAGACGACGCCCCGACGATGATGGAACAGTACGACGTGCTGATCCTGGGTATCCCGACCTGGGATTTTGGTGAACTTCAGGAAGACTGGGAAGCCATCTGGGAACAGCTTGATTCCCTGAAGCTGGAAGGCAAAATTATCGCGCTGTACGGCATGGGCGATCAGTTAGGCTATGGCGAGTGGTTCCTCGACGCGCTGGGGATGCTGCATGACAAGCTGGCGCCGAAAGGGGTGACCTTCATCGGTTACTGGCCGACCGAAGGCTATGAGTTTACCAGCAAGAAACCGATCATTGCCGACGGCCAGCTGTTTGTCGGGCTGGCCCTTGATGAGACTAATCAATACGATCTGAGCGAAGAGCGCCTGCAAAACTGGTGCGAACAGATCCTCGGCGAAATGGCGGAGCAGTTTAGTTAACGGCTATCGCCCCTGCGTCGGTTGCTGCGACAGCATCCGGCGCAGATCCCGCCACTCCCCTTCGTCCATGCTGTCTGCCGCCAGCCATAAATGGTGGTAGCGTTTCCCGTCGCCTTTGCGTAAGCGAAGCATCATGCCGGCATTTAGCATCCACGGCGTGCCGACAATCTCCCACTCGCTGCCCTGCCAGTGCAGTCGGGAATCCATGAACAGTTTGATTTCGCCCTGACGGGAATTAATGCGTCGTTGACTGCGCACGCTGTCGAACACCACCAGCGACAGTAAGATTAACCATAATGGGGTGTAGCTCAGCGGCCATGGCATCAACAGAATGCAAGCCGCAACCAGGCCGTGGAGCAAAAGAGACATCCACTGGGCGCGCCACGAGACGCGTAAATCAGATTGCCACAGGACCACGTTCCCGATTCCGTGTTTGAATTAAAAGCACCATCCGTTGCAGTTCGGCGTCGGCAGGTTCGCCGTGATTCATCAACCAGTTAAATAAATCAGGATCGTCGTTCTCCAGCAGACGGATGAAGAGCTGTTTGTCCTCATCGCTCAGGGTGTCGTATTCGTATTCGAAGAACGGCATGATGGAGATATCGAGTTCGCGCATGCCGCGACGGCATGCCCAATGAATGCGGGCTTTGTTAGTAATGTCCATGTGCATTTTTCCTGCATAACGTTGAGTTCAGGCAGTGTTTCGTTCGTATCGGTTAAGAAAGAGAATCTACCGGGAAGAAACGGCTCTTAGTGTAACGTGTTTTTTGCTGTTTCATTACTGGAATATTACGTTCCTGCCGCACTCTTCCAGAAAAAACCACAACAAAAAAGCGTGTTCATCCGTTTTGCGTCGTGCTACGCAGAACAGCGCGAGGGCACGAATAGCCTGTTGAAACCGCTTGCATTGGCTACAGTCTCTTTTACCATTAGGCATTAACAAAGCGTTATGCAATTCAGGACCTCACTATGGCATTTACACCTTTCTCCCCGCGCCAGCCTGTCGCCTCTGCGCGTCTGCCGCTGACGCTTATGACCCTTGATGACTGGGCGCTGGCAACCCTCGTCGGCCTGGACAGCGAAAAGTACCTGCAGGGCCAGGTGACCGCTGATGTCAGTCAGATGACCGAACACCAACACCTGCTGGCCGCGCACTGCGATCCAAAAGGCAAGATGTGGAGCAACCTGCGCCTCTTCCGCCGTCAGGACGGGTTTGCCCTGATCGAACGCCGCAGCCTGCGCGACGCGCAGCTCGCGGAGCTGAAAAAGTATGCGGTGTTCTCAAAAGTAACCATCGCCGCCGATGACGAGCTGGTGCTGCTGGGCGTAGCCGGGTTCCAGGCGCGCGCGGCGTTGAAAAATCTGTTCAGCGAACTGCCGGATGCCGAAAAACAGGTGACTCACGACGGCGCCACCTCGCTGCTGTGGTTTGAACACCCGGCGGAACGCTTCCTGCTGGTAACCGATGTTGCTACCGCAGAGCGCGTGACCCAGGCCCTGCGTGGCGAAGCCCAGCTGAATAACAGCCAGCAGTGGCTGGCGCTGAACATTGAAGCGGGCATCCCGGTAATCGATGCCGCTAACAGCGGGCAGTTTATTCCTCAGGCGACCAACCTGCAGGCACTCGGCGGGATCAGCTTTAAAAAAGGCTGCTATACCGGCCAGGAGATGGTGGCCCGGGCGAAGTTCCGCGGCGCCAACAAACGCGCGCTGTGGTATCTGGCGGGCCAGGCCAGCCGTGTACCGGAAGCCGGTGAAGATCTGGAGCTGAAAATGGGTGAGAACTGGCGCCGGACCGGCACCGTGCTCGCCGCCGTTCAGCTCGATGATGGTCGTCTGCTGGTGCAGGCCGTCATGAACAATGACATGGAGCCCGACAGCGTGTTCCGCGTGCGTGAAGATGTGAATACCCTGAGCATCGAGCCGCTGCCGTATTCGCTGGAAGAGTGATGGTGTTAGTGCCGGGTGGCGGCTTCGCCTTACCCGGCCTACGAAACCCGTAGGCCCGTGCAAGCGTAGCGCCGCCGGGCAAAAACAATCTTAATTAAACCTGCCCTACATACAAATAAATCGCCAGGAAATGGCACACGCTGCCGCCCAGCACAAAACCGTGCCAGATCGCGTGGTTATAGGGAATGCGCTTGCAGACGTAAAAAATCACCCCCAGCGAATAGACAATTCCGCCCACCGCCAGCAACGTCACCCCGCCCGCCGACAGTTTTACCGCCAGCTGATAGACCACAATTAGCGACAGCCAGCCCATCGTCAGATAGGTCACCAGCGACAGCACCTTAAAACGGTGCGCAATGGTCAGCTTAAACAGGATCCCCAGCAGCGCCAGGCTCCAGATAACGATCATTAGCCCGCGCGCCAGCGGCGAATTCAGCCCCACCAGCAAAAACGGCGTATAGGTCCCGGCAATCAGCAGATAGATGGCGCAGTGGTCGAATTTTTTCAGCCAGATCTTGGCCCGCTGATGCGGAATGGCATGGTAAAGGGTGGAGGCCAGGAACAGCAGAATCATGCTTCCGCCATACAGGCTGTAACTGGTGATCGCCAGCGCGCTGGCGTTGGTGTCGACGGCCTGGACCAGCAGCAATACCAGCCCGACGATGCCAAACACCAGACCGACCCCGTGACTAATACTGTTGGCTATTTCCTCAGCCAGCGAATATCCCTGTGCGGTTAATGGCTTGCTAACCATAGAGAACTCCGGGAAAACATAAGTGAATACTGCATCGCTGACTATGCTAACTGAGAATGATTCCAGTGAACACCTGTTAGCTAAAATAAATATCATATTAATATTTATTTAATATAATCATATATTTGAGTGATATTTTCAGCTAACGCCTGTTCAGGTTAAAAATCAAAGACATTTAAAATCAATGACATAAAACTGAGTCTGATTCGGATAGATCTCCGCGATGACCCGCTTAAGTTCTCCCAGGGTCATGTTCTCTTGCTGAGCATGTTTTTCGGTCAGCGTTTCCAGCGTCACGGTCGAGGTATTCGTCACCTCAATGGTACAAAAGTAGCCGTCGTCTTCGTAACGCCCCACGCGCAGAACATCACCCGCTTTAAAGTGCGCCTCGCTCTCATCACGGATGGTGATGGTCTTACGTCCGGCCAGAATGTCATCCTGAAAGCGCTGAAAAAAAGTAATGTCGTTTGGCTGCATGTTATTATTCCCTGAAGATGAAGTTGATGAGTGAGTTTAGCCACTGTGAGCATGTTCTCCCATTCCGCCATTGCCAGTCTCAATAATCTGGAGATGATGGTCTACAACACCGTCATTAAAAACCGCGATCGGGTGATGTACATGACCATCCGCGAACTGGCGGATGCGGCAGGGGTTTCCACCACCACCGTGCTGCGCTTTTGCCGCAAACTCAATTGCGATGGCTATTCTGAATTCCGCGTGCGGTTTAAATTATATCTCGAACAAAACGAACCGCAGCAAGCCAATTTTGGTGCCAGTGAGATTATCAGTTTTTTCAAAAGCGTAAACAACGATGAATTTGATACGCTTTTAAATAATGCCGTGGATATTATCTTATCGTCGGAGCGTATTATATTTGTCGGCGCAGGCACTTCTGGCTCGCTGGCAAAATACGGTGCGCGTTTCTTTTCCAATATTGGTAAATTCAGCAACCATATCGACGATCCTTATTTCCCGGTCACCAACGATATGGCGAAAAACGCCCTGGCGATTGTCCTCTCGGTCTCGGGCGAAACCGAAGAGATCCTGCGCTTCGCCAGCCAGTTCAGCCTGCATCACTGCAAGGTTCTGTCGATCACCAGCCACGAACATTCGCGGCTGGCGAAACTGGCGGACTTTAATCTCTCCTGGCATGTACCCCAAACGCGTATCGCAGGCGTCTACGATATTACGACGCAAATCCCGGTGATTTATATTCTTGAATCACTGGGACGCAAACTGGCGAAGAAATTAACAGAATAAAACACCCTGTTTTTTAGAAGTGACAAATTACAATTTCTGCAAATTGTTATATCGTGACTTTTTATTCCCCTTTGTTAGACTCAAAAATAAGACAATAAATGAGATTAGCAAAGATGAAAAAACTCACTTTACCAAAAGACTTTTTATGGGGCGGCGCGGTCGCGGCGCATCAGGTTGAAGGCGGCTGGAACAAAGGCGGCAAAGGCCCAAGCATTTGTGACGTGCTGACCGGTGGCGCACACGGCGTACCGCGTGAGATCACCCAGGAAGTGGTTGAGGGCAAATACTACCCGAACCATGAAGCCATCGACTTCCATGGTCACTATAAAGAAGACATCAAGCTGTTTGCCGAGATGGGTTTCAAATGCTTCCGCACCTCCATTGCCTGGACCCGTATCTTTCCGAAAGGTGACGAAACCCAGCCGAACGAAGAGGGGCTGAAGTTCTACGACGACATGTTCGATGAGCTGCTGAAGTACAACATCGAGCCGGTGATCACCCTCTCCCACTTCGAAATGCCGCTGCACCTGGTGCAGGAGTACGGCGGCTGGACCAACCGTAAGGTGGTGGACTTCTTCGTTAATTTCGCTGAAGTGGTGTTTGAGCGCTACAAGAGCAAGGTCAAATACTGGATGACCTTCAACGAGATCAACAACCAGCGTAACTGGCGCGCCCCGCTGTTCGGCTACTGCTGCTCCGGCGTGGTCTATACCGAGCATCAGAACCCGGAAGAGACCATGTATCAGGTGCTGCATCACCAGTTCGTGGCCAGCGCCCTGGCGGTGAAAGCCGCCCGCCGTATCAACCCGGAAATGAAAGTCGGCTGCATGCTGGCGATGGTGGCGCTCTATCCGTTCTCCTGCAAGCCAGAAGACGTGATGTTTGCTCAGGAATCGATGCGTGAACGCTATGTCTTTACCGACGTGCAGCTGCGTGGCTACTACCCGTCCTACGTCCTGAACGAGTGGGAGCGTCGCGGTTTTAACATCAATATGGAAGCGGGCGATGAGCAGATCCTGCGTGAAGGCACCTGCGACTATCTGGGCTTCAGCTACTACATGACTAACGCGGTGAAAGCGGAAGGCGGCACCGGCGATGCGATCTCCGGCTTCGAAGGCAGCGTCCCGAACCCGCACGTGAAAGCGTCGGACTGGGGTTGGCAGATCGACCCGGTGGGTCTGCGCTACGCCCTGTGCGAGCTGTATGAGCGCTATCAGAAGCCGCTGTTTATCGTGGAAAACGGCTTCGGCGCTTACGACAAAGTGGAAGAGGACGGCAGCATCAACGATGACTATCGTATCGACTACCTGCGCGCCCACGTCGAAGAGATGATAAAAGCCGTGACTCATGATGGCGTGGATCTGATGGGCTACACCCCGTGGGGCTGCATCGACTGCGTGTCCTTCACCACCGGCCAGTACAGCAAACGCTACGGCTTTATCTACGTGAACAAGCACGACGACGGCACCGGCGACATGTCCCGTTCGCGTAAGAAGAGCTTTGAGTGGTACAAAGCGGTGATCGCCAGCAACGGCGAGGAACTTTAATTCTGTAACGCCGGGTGGCGGCTTCGCCTTACCCGGCCTACAAATGATGCGGGTGGGATTTACTTCCCGCCCGCTAACTCAATAAAGCTGCCCGTCACGTACGACGCCTTCTCGCTCAGCAGCCAGACAATCGCCTGCGCCACCTCTTCAGGCTGGCCGCCGCGCTGCATCGGCAGCATCGACTTCACCCGATCCACACGTCCTGGCTCCCCGCCAGAAGCATGAATTTCGGTATAAATCAGCCCCGGACGGACGCAGTTAACCCGAATGCCCTGTGCCGCCACCTCCAGCGCTAGCCCAGTAGTAAGGGAGTCCACGGCCCCTTTCGATGCCGCGTAATCCACATACTCCCCTGGCGCGCCGAGTCGTGAGGCCGCGGACGAGACGTTCACAATCGCCCCGCCTTTCCCGCCATGCTTTAGCGCCATGCGTTTCACCGCCTCACGGCAGCAGAGGAAATACCCGGTCACGTTGGTGGCCAGCACGCGGTTAATACGTTCGGCAGAGAGATTTTCGATGGTGCTCTGCTCAAACAAAATGCCGGCGTTGTTAACCAGCGCGGTGAGGGGCTCACCTTCACGATCGAGGCTGTCAAACATCGCCATGACCTGCGCTTCATCGCTGATGTCCGCACGCAGGGCAAAGGCCCGGCCGCCCTCTTTCACAATCTGCGCGATCACGTCGGTGGCGGCTTTGATGTTGTGGTGATAGTTCACCGCCACGGTGTAGCCTTCGCTCGCCAGCTGCAGCGCCGTAGCTTTGCCAATTCCGCGGCTGGCGCCGGTTACAAGTGCAATTGCCATAAGACTCTCCAGAAACAAAAAAAGCCGGGTGGCGCTTGCGCTTACCCGGCCTACAGTATGGCAGAAAGGTTACTGGTATTCGCTCATTGGCACGCAGGAGCAGAACAGGTTGCGGTCGCCGTAAACGTCATCAAGACGCTTCACGGTCGGCCAGTACTTGTTGGCAACGCCTGCCGGGAAGACCGCCAGCTCGCGGGAGTAAGCGTGATTCCACTCCGCCACCATCTCGTGCTGGGTGTGCGGGGCGTTGACCAGCGGGTTATCTTCCAGCGTCCATTCGCCATCCTGAACGCGATCGATCTCCATGCGGATCGCCAGCATCGCGTCGATAAAGCGGTCCAGTTCGGCTTTGCTTTCGGATTCGGTTGGCTCAACCATCAGCGTGCCCGCGACCGGGAACGACATGGTTGGGGCGTGGAAGCCGTAGTCGATCAGACGTTTGGCAATGTCGAGCTCGCTGATACCGGTCTGTTCCTTCAGCGGACGAATATCCAGAATACATTCGTGCGCCACGCGGCCATCGCGACCGGTGTAGAGCACCGGGAAGGCAGACTTCAGACGCGTCGCGATGTAGTTAGCATTGAGGATCGCCACCTGGCTGGCCTGCTTCAGTCCTTCTGCACCCATCATGCGGATATACATCCAGCTGATTGGCAGGATAGAGGCGCTGCCGAACGGTGCCGCAGAGACCGCGCCCTGACGGGTCAGCATACCTTCAATCTGCACCACGCTGTGACCCGGTACGAACGGGGCCAGGTGCGCTTTCACGCCAATCGGACCCATACCCGGGCCGCCACCGCCGTGCGGAATGCAGAAGGTTTTGTGCAGGTTCAGGTGCGATACATCCGCGCCGATAAAGCCTGGCGTGGTGATCCCTACCTGGGCGTTCATGTTGGCGCCATCGAGGTAAACCTGGCCGCCGTGCTGGTGCACGATCTCGCACACTTCACGGATGGTCTCTTCGTATACCCCGTGGGTGGACGGATAGGTCACCATGATGCAGGAGAGCTTATCGCTGGTCTGTTCTGCTTTGGCACGCAGGTCAGCCAGATCGATGTTGCCGTTCTTATCACAGGCGACAACCACCACTTCCATCCCCGCCATCTGGGCAGAGGCCGGGTTGGTGCCGTGGGCAGAGCTTGGGATCAGGCAGATATCACGATGACCTTCGTTGCGGCTCTCGTGATAGTGACGGATTGCCAGCAGACCCGCGTACTCCCCCTGGGCGCCGGAGTTCGGCTGCATGCAGAGGGCGTCGTAGCCGGTCAGTTTTACCAGCCAGTCGGAAAGCTGGTTAATCATCATATGGTAGCCTTCCGCCTGATCTGCCGGGCAGAACGGGTGCAGCTCGGCGAATTCCGGCCAGGTGATCGGGATCATCTCGGCGGCGGCGTTCAGCTTCATGGTGCAGGAGCCCAGCGGGATCATCGCCTGATTCAGCGCCAGATCCTTGCGCTCCAGGGAGTGCATGTAGCGCATCATCTCGGTTTCGCTGTGGTAGCGGTTAAACACCGGATGGGCGAGGATCGCGTCGTCGCGCAGCATGGTCGCCTGGATAGAGCGGCTGTCATGCGCCACCTCTTTATCGAGAGTATCCACATTCAGGCCGTGGTCGTCACCCAGCAGGACGTTGAACAGGATCTGAATATCTTCACGAGTAGTGGTCTCATCCAGGGTAATGCTCACCGCATTGAGGATGTCGCTGCGCAGGTTAATCTCTGCGGCTTCGGCGCGCGCCAGCACCGCCGCTTTGTCGGCCACTTCGACACAGAGGGTATCGAAGAAGTGCGCGTGGCGCAGTTTTTGACCTTTCTGCTGCAGGCCGCAGGCCAGGATATCGGCCAGACGATGAATACGGCTGGCGATACGCTTCAGGCCCACCGGGCCGTGGAAGACGGCATACAGGCTGGCAATGTTGGCCAGCAGCACCTGCGAGGTACAGATGTTGGAGTTCGCTTTCTCGCGACGAATGTGCTGCTCGCGAGTCTGCATCGCCATGCGCAGGGCGGTGTTACCGGCGGCATCTTTTGATACGCCGATAATGCGGCCTGGCATGGAGCGTTTGAATTCATCTTTCGCGGCGAAGAAGGCCGCGTGTGGGCCGCCGTAGCCCATCGGCACGCCGAAGCGCTGCGCAGAGCCGAAGACGATGTCTGCGCCCTGTTTACCCGGGGCGGTTAACAGCACCAGCGCCATAAAATCGGCCGCCACGCTGACGACGATTTTGCGCGCTTTCAGTTCGGTAATCAGGGCGCCGTAGTCATGGACCTCACCGCTGGTGCCCACCTGCTGCAGCAGCACGCCGAACACATCCTGGTGATCCAGCACTTTGTCAGCGTCATCAACAATCACCTCAAAACCAAAGGTCTCCGCACGGGTACGCACCACGTCGAGGGTTTGCGGGTGAACGTCGGCGGCAACGAAGAAGCGGTTTGCGCCCTTCAGTTTGCTGACGCGTTTTGCCATTGCCATCGCTTCTGCGGCGGCGGTGGCTTCATCCAGCAGCGAGGCCGAGGCGATGTCGAGCCCGGTCAGATCCAGGGTGACCTGCTGGAAATTAAGCAGCGCTTCCAGACGGCCCTGAGACACTTCCGGCTGATATGGGGTGTAGGCGGTATACCAGCCCGGGTTTTCCAGCATGTTGCGCAGAATAACCGGCGGCAACTGCACGTTGGTGTAGCCCATGCCAATGTAAGACTTAAAGCGCTTGTTCAGGCTGGCAATGCCTTTCAGTTCCGCCAGTGCAGCGTATTCAGTGGTCGATTCACCCACCTGCGGCGGGGTGGCGAGCTGAATATCCTTTGGCACGATCTGGCCGATCAGTGCGTTGAGCGAATCCGCGCCAACCGTCTTCAGCATCTCCTGCTGTTGTTGAGCATCCGGCCCAATGTGACGTTCAATGAAGGCGCCACGGTTTTCAAGCTGGCTTAAAGTCTGTGTCATGAGCGATGGTTCCTGAAACGTGCAGTGAATCGTAGTTGTTTGTAACTCTGTTGCCCGGTGGCGCTAACGCTTGCCGGGCCTACGTTGACTCTCCTCTCCCCAGAGGGGAGAGGGAAAGGTTTACTCGTCTTCCAGTAAAGCTTCGTACGCAGTAGCATCCAGCAGAGCGGCAACTTCCGCTTCGTCGCTGGCTTTAATTTTGAAGATCCAGCCTTCGCCGTATGGCTCGCTGTTAACCAGCTCCGGGGAGTCGCTCAGGGCGTCGTTAACCGCCACGATTTCGCCGCCCACTGGCGCATAGATATCAGAAGCCGCTTTTACCGACTCGGCCACGGCGCAGTCGTCGCCCGCGGTAACGGTCGCGCCCACTTCCGGCAGATCCACGAAGACCATGTCACCTAACAGCTCCTGAGCATGTTCGGTGATCCCGACGGTGTAAGTGCCGTCGGCTTCTTTGCGCAGCCACTCGTGTTCTTTGCTGTATTTCAGTTCTGCTGGCACATTGCTCATTGAATTTCTCCTGATAAAAATAATTAGGCGACCGGCTTACCGGCGCGAACAAAAATCGGTTTGGTCACGCGGACCGGCATTTCGCGGTTGCGGATCTGCACCACGGCAGTCTCGCCAATACCCGCCGGCACCCGTGCCAGAGCAATACTGTAACCCAGCGTCGGGGAGAAGGTGCCGCTGGTGATAATGCCTTCGCAGTGGTTGCCATTGGCATCGGTGAAACGCACCGGCAGCTCGCCGCGCAGCACGCCCTTCTCGGTCATGACCAGGCCAACCAGCTGTTCGGTGCCCTTCTCACGTTGCTGTTCCAGCACTTCACGACCGATAAAGTCGCGATCGGCCGGTTCCCACGCAATGGTCCAGCCCATGTTGGCTGCCAGCGGAGAGACGCCTTCGTCCATCTCCTGGCCGTACAAATTCATCCCGGCTTCCAGACGCAGCGTATCGCGCGCGCCCAGACCTGCCGGCTTAACGCCCGCTTCCACCAACGCACGCCAGAAATCGGCCGCTTTTTCGTTTGGCATCGCAATTTCATAGCCCGCTTCACCGGTATAGCCGGTGGTAGCGACAAACAGATCGCCCGCCTGCACGCCAAAGAACGGCTTCATGCCGTCGGTGGCCTGGCGCTGCTCATCAGTGAACAGAGATGCGGCTTTCGCCTGCGCGTTCGGCCCCTGCACCGCGATCAGCGACAGGTCATCACGCACGGTGATGTCGATGGCGTAAGGTTCAGCGTGTTGGGTGATCCAGGCGAGGTCTTTTTCACGGGTGGCGGAGTTAACAACGAGGCGGAAGAAATCTTCGGTGAGGTAATACACAATCAGGTCGTCAATCACGCCGCCAGAGGCATTCAGCATGCCGGAATAGAGCGCTTTGCCGGGCTTCGTGAGTTTCGCCACGTCGTTTGCCAGCAGGTAACGCAAAAACTCCCGGGTGCGGCTGCCATGCAGATCGACAATAGTCATATGCGAGACGTCGAACATACCGGCATCGGTGCGCACCGCATGATGCTCATCAATCTGCGAACCATAATGCAGCGGCATCATCCAGCCGTGGAAATCGACCATGCGCGCACCGCATAAGGTGTGTTGTTCGTATAAAGGCGTCTGTTGAGCCATCTTTTCCTCGTTGAATAAGCTGGGCTGTCTTGCGTTTTATGCTGAAAAATCCACCATAAAACCCGGCATCGGCATCGCTTCCGGACGCCGACGCAAACGTTCTCTTTTACCTGAACTTACCACCGAAAACGGTGGTTAACCATAAGGCAGAATGGGCCATCACATTAGCTTATGGTCAAAAATGCCAGCAAAGCGTACAGAGTTATTCACTATAAAAATGCGAATCGTTCCGCACAAAAGCAAAGTAGATAAGATGGGATTTAGCACAAGCTGATATTTACTGCGGAAAAATGCGCGAAATTTCCGTAACATAAAAACAGCCAGATTAGTTAATCTAATGCGAAAAAGTCGGTGAAATTAGATTATTTCAAACGAGGGAATTCTGCCGACCCACAGGCCGACAGAATAAAGTGTGACGGGGGTCAATACACAAAGTCATTCAAGTTGCATCAAGGCGGCAAGTCTGAGAGTCCCCAGGAGCTTACACAAGTAAGTGACTGGGGTGAGCAGACGCAGCCAACGCAGAGGCAGCTTGAAGGATGCAGTGTATTTTAACGGAGCCAGTCCGGGAGATCGTTAAGCCCCATCGCCTGACGCAGGAGTTGCGGTTTGACGCCCGGGAGGGTATCAGCCAGCTTCAGGCCGAGATCGCGCAGCAGTTTTTTCGCCGGGTTGGCACCGGCAAAGAGTTCGCGGAACCCCTGCATGCCCGCCAGCATCATGGCGGCACTGTGCTTACGGCTGCGTTCGTATCGGCGCAGATAAAGATGCTGCCCGATATCTTTGCCGTCACGATGCAGACGACGCAATTCATTTACCAGCTCGGCGGCGTCCATAAAGCCCAGATTCACCCCCTGCCCGGCCAGCGGATGAATGGTGTGCGCCGCGTCGCCCACCAGCGCCAGACGATGCGCCGCAAACTGGCGCGCATAGCGACCGGTTAACGGGAATACCTGACGCTCGCTTTCGACGGTGCAGAGCCCCAGCCGGTTATCAAAGGCCACGCACAGGGCCTGATTGAACTCGTCGGCGGACGCCTCCTGCATCTGCTGGGCCTTCTCGGGGGAAAGCGACCAGACAATCGAGCAGAGATGCGGATCGCTGAGCGGCAGGAAGGCGAGGATGCCATCGTTATGAAAAATCTGTCGGGCCACGGCCTGATGCGGCTCCGCAGTGCGGATGGTGGCGACCAGCGCGTGATGGCGGTAATCCCAGTACGTCAGCGGAATGTCGGCTTTGTTGCGCAGCCAGGAGTTTGCCCCATCGGCCCCCACCACCAGGCGCGCGGTCAGCATATCGCCGCTTTGCAGGGTGATAAAGGCGTCGTTTTCGCCCCAGGCCACCTGCTGCAGCTGCGCGGGGGCAATCAGCGTGACGTCGCTACACTGCTGCGCTTTCTGCCACAGCGCATGGTGAATCACCGCATTTTCGATGATATGGCCGAGATGGCTGTAGCCCATGCTCTCGTCATCAAAAGCGATATGCCCGAAGCTGTCTTTATCCCACACTTCCATCCCGTGGTAGCAGCTCGCACGCTGGGCGACAATTTCTGACCAGACGCCGATGCGGGTCAGCAGCTTTTCACTGGCGGCATTAATCGCCGAGACCCGGAGTTCTGGCGGCGCATCGGAAGCGACAGGCTCAGGCTGTTTCTGCTCCAGTACCGCCACGCGCAGACCGCTGCCCTGCAAACCGCAGGCCAGCGCCAGTCCTACCATTCCGCCACCGACAATGGCAACATCAACATTCTGCACTTTGTTTACTCCTTAGCGAGCGACCCAACCGAGAGTCCTCTGCGCCAGCACATCACGTGCCGGAATGAATAATTCCATCGCCATCAACCCCAGGTTACGCCCTGCAACCAGCGGCGCCCAGCGATTGGCAAACAGATGTACCAGCCCGTCGGTCACACCGATGGTGGCCTCTTTATCTGCCTGACGTCGTTTCTGATACTGGCCCAGCACCGAATACGCGCCGCAATCCTGCTGTTGGGCAAAGGCCTGCGCCAGCGTTTCGGCAAGGCTCATCACGTCGCGCAGCCCGAGATTAAAGCCCTGTCCAGCAATGGGGTGTAACGTCTGGGCCGCATTGCCCACCAGCGCGACGCGATGGGAGACAGACTGCGACGCCGTGGTTAATGCCAGCGGATAGACCGAACGCTTCCCGGCATGGGTGATGCGCCCAAGTCGCCAGCCAAAGGCTTTTTGCAGCTCGACGCAGAAGCGTTCGTCAGACCAGCCCTTCACCTCCTCCGCCTTTTCCAGCGGATGGCACCAGACCAGCGAGCTGCGCCCCTGCGACATCGGTAACATGGCCAGCGGGCCATGCTGAGTAAAACGTTCAAAGGCGCGGCCACGGTGCGGCTCGGCGGTGGCAACGTTGGCGATCACCGCCAGCTGATGGTAAGGCTGCTGCTGCCACTGGATCCCGCACTGCTGGCCAAGCGCCGAACGTGAGCCGTCGGCCGCCACCAGCAGTTGTCCCTCGAGCGTACTGCCGTCATCCAGCGTAACGCTGACCGAGGTTTCGCTGCGGGTAAAGTGCTCCACGCGCGCCGGGCAATGCAGCGTCACGCCGGGAGCATCCTGCAACAGGCGGAACAGGCGCAGACCCACGTCGTGCAGCTCGACGACCTGCCCCAGCGCATCAATGCGATAGTCCTGCGCTTCGAGGGTGACAAACCCGGCGTGTCCCCGATCGCTGACATGAACGGTTTCGATAGCGGTGGCGCAATCGGCAATCGCCTGCCAGATGCCGCTGCGGGCCAGCTGCTGGCAGGTGCCCGCAGCCAGGGCGATGGCGCGGCCATCGAACCCCGGATGGCCACTCGACTGCGGCGCCACGGCCTCAACCAGGTGGACCGGAAGCTTGCCCTGGGTCAGGGTGGAGATCGCCAGCGCCAGGGTGGCGCCCGTCATGCCTCCGCCAACGATGATGATGCTCATGGGCGCGCCGCCGCCATCAGGGCTTCGATCTCGTCGGCGTTTTTTACCACCGAAGCCGTCAGATTTTCGTTACCGGATTTGGTGATCACGATATCATCTTCGATACGGATGCCGATCCCGCGATACTCGGCGGGCACATCGGCATCCGGGGCGATATAGAGCCCCGGTTCAACGGTCAGCACCATTCCCGGCTCGAGCACACGCGAACGTTCCGGGCCGTAGACGCCCACGTCGTGCACGTCCAGCCCCAGCCAGTGGCTCAGGCCATGCATAAAGAAGGGACGGTGGGCGTTCTCCGCGATCAGCTGATCGACGTCGCCGTTAAGAATCCCCAGATCCACCAGCCCGCTAACCATAATGCGCACCACTTCGCCGGTAACCTCCTGGATGGAGGTGCCGGGGCGGAACAGCATCAGCGCGGTGTCCAGCGACTGCAGGACGATGTCGTAGATGGCGCGTTGCGCCGGGGTGAATTTGCCGTTCACCGGGAAGGTGCGGGTGATATCCCCGGCATAACCTTTAAATTCGCAACCGGCGTCAATCAGCACCAGATCGCCATCCCGCAGTTCAGACTCGTTTTCGGTGTAATGCAGGATGCAGCCGTTTTCACCGCCGCCGACGATGGTGTTGTAAGCCGGGAAGCGCGCGCCGTGGCGGGTAAATTCATGCTGAATTTCGCCTTCCAGCTGATATTCGAACATCCCCGGACGGCATTTTTGCATCGCCCGGGTATGGGCCAGGGCGCTGATCTCCCCCGCTTTACGCATGACATCCAGCTCTTCATCCGATTTAAACAGACGCAGCTCGTGGACGGCAGGACGCCAGTCGGTGAGGGTTGCGGGCGCTTTCAGGTTTTGCCGGGAGCCTTTGCGTAGCTTATCCAGCGCGGCAAAGACAATCTCATCGGCATACGCGTATTCACCCTGCGCGTGGTAGACCGTATCCAGACCATTGAGCAACTGGTAGAGCTGATCGTTGATTTCGCTGAACGCCAGAGCGCGATCCACGCCCAGCTTTTCCGGCGCGGCCTGCTGGCCCAGACGGCGGCCAAACCAGATCTCGGCGGTGAGATCGCGAACGCGGTTAAACAGCACGCTGTGGTTGTGGGTATCGTGACTTTTAATCAGCACCAGCACCGACTCCGGCTCGTTGAAGCCGGTGAAGTACCAGAAATCGCTGCTCTGGCGGTACGGATATTCGCTATCGTTGCTGCGCGTGGCTTCCGGTGCGGCAAAAATCAACGCGGCGCTGCCCGGCTGCATAGTGGCCAGCAATGCCTGACGGCGGCGAAGATACTCTTGCTGAGTCATGACACCCTCCTGGAATTTTTATTAATGTAAGGTTGGTTTGCGCACTTCCGGCGCGGTCGGTTTTGCGCGCGTAAAGGTATCGTGGCAGAGCAGAGACGCCACGCGCACGTACTCAATGATCTCTTCGAGTGACATCTCCAGCTCTTCCTGGTCTTCGTCTTCATCGTAGCCCAGCTGAGCGATGTTACGCAGATCGTCGATAGCTTCTCCCGCCTCGCCCGTCACTTTTTCCAGCTTAGGCTGCGTTACGCCCAGACCTAACAGGTAGTGGTTGACCCAGCCTGCCAGCGCATCGGCGCGATCGAACACGCTGACGTCGTCGCCATCAGGCAGATAAAGCTGAAAAAGGAAGCCGTCATCCTCCAGCGCATCGCTGGTTGCGCCATGCATATTGCGCAACGCCTGAGCGAGATCGTGACCGAACGCCAGACCCTCGTTCGTAAGGTCGTGAACCAGCGGCAGCCATGAGCTGTCGTTGTTTCCACCACACAGCATCCCGCTGATCAGACCGTGCATTTCAGCCGGGGTTAAACCCACGCCCTGCTGGTTCAGTAACTGGCTGACTTCGTTGTAACCAGGCATTTCGTTCTGTATAGACATGAGCATTCATCATCAATGGGAGGAATATTCATGATATGCTACCACTTTGGACCCTGGTGAACCAGAATAGGGCTTGTTTCTACGCGCCAGGGTAGCTATAGTGTCGCCCCTTCGCAGCCCCCGGAAGCGGATGTGAAGGCAGCGCAGTCAAACAGCAGGAAGGTGGCATGTCTGCACAACCCGTCGATATCCAAATTTTTGGCCGTTCGCTGCGAGTGAATTGTCCGCCTGAACAAAGGGATGCTTTGAATCAGGCTGCGGATGATTTGAATCAGCGGTTGCAAGATTTAAAAGAACGCACTAGAGTCACAAATACTGAGCAGCTGGTCTTCATCGCCGCGTTGAACATCAGTTATGAACTGACTCAGGAAAAAGCGAAGACCCGCGATTACGCGGCGAGCATGGAACAACGTATTAAAATGCTCCAGCAGACCATTGAACAGGCATTGCTTGATCAGGGTCGCATAACAGACAGACCGGGGCAAAACTTTGAATAACACTTCGTGGTCTACTATGGTAGAGTGACCCTGAAGGAAAAATTTCTCTGAGATGTTCGCATGCGGGCCAGTCCCCTGAGCCGATATTTCATACCACAAGAATGTGGCGCTCCATGGTTGGTGAGCATGCTCGGTTCGTCCGAGAAGCCTTAAAACTATGACGACACATTCACCTTGAACCAAGGGTTCAAGGGTTACAGCCTGCGGCGGCATCTCGGAGATTCCCTCACCTTTCTACCCAGCGACTACCATGACGCAACTTCCTGAAGTCCCTGCCTCACGCCAACACATTCGTCAGTTTATCCGTCAGCAACGCAGAGCCTTAACGCCTCAACAGCAAGCCCATTTCGCCCAGCAAGCCGCGGCCCGCATGATGGCTTATCCGCCCGTCGTAATGGCGCATACCGTTGCCCTGTTCCTCTCTTTTGATGGCGAACTCGATACCCAACCGCTGATCTATGAACTCTGGCGCACCGGGAAAAAGGTCTTTCTGCCGGTACTCCACCCCTTTAGTCCCGGGAAACTGCTGTTCCTGCACTACCATCCTCACAGCGAGCTGGTGGTGAATCGTCTGAAAATCACCGAACCGAAGCTGGACGTGCGCGACGTGCTGCCGCTGGATCAGCTGGACGTACTGGTGACGCCGCTGGTGGCATTTGATAAGAGTGGTCAACGTCTGGGGATGGGCGGCGGTTTTTACGATCGCACGCTGCAGAACTGGCAGCAGCATGGCTTACAGCCCGTAGGCTACGCGCATGATTGTCAGGGCGTTGAAAAGCTACCGGTGGAGAAATGGGATATTCCGCTGCCGGCGGTGGTGACGCCGTCGAAGGTCTGGCAGTGGTAAAAAAAGCCGGGTGGCGGCTACGCCTTACCCGGCCTACATAAACCCTCGGACTTTGTAGGTCGGGTAAGCGCAAGCGCCACCCGACACCACAAACCGCAGGATCAGTACAGCAGACGCGCGCGAATGGTGCCTGGGATGGCCTTCATTCCCTGCAGCGCTTTCTCGGCAACATCTTCATCCGCTTCGATATCGATAACCACATAACCCATCTGCGCGTTAGTTTGCAGATACTGTGCGGCGATGTTCACGCCCTGCTCAGCGAAGATCTGGTTAATGGCCGTCAGCACGCCCGGACGGTTTTCGTGGATGTGCAGCAGACGACGTCCACCGTGCAGCGGCAGAGACACTTCCGGGAAGTTGACCGCAGAAAGTGTTGAACCGTTGTCGGAATATTTGCTCAGCTTACCGGCCACTTCGAGACCGATATTTTCCTGCGCTTCCTGAGTGGAGCCGCCGATGTGCGGAGTCAGGATCACGTTGTCGAACTCACACAGCGGCGAGTTGAACGGATCGCTGTTGGTCGCCGGCTCGGTCGGGAAGACGTCAATGGCCGCTCCTGCCAGATGTTTGCTTTTCAGGGCTTCGCACAGCGCAGGGATATCCACTACCGTACCGCGCGCGGCGTTGATCAGCAGCGAGCCCGGCTTCATCAGCGCCAGCTCTTCCGCCCCCATCATGTTCCTGGTGGAGGCGTTTTCCGGCACGTGCAGGCTCACCACGTCGCTCATGTTGAGCAGGTCGGAGAGATGTTGAACCTGGGTAGCGTTACCCAGCGGCAGCTTGCTTTCGATGTCGTAGAAAAAGACGTGCATCCCCAGCGATTCCGCCAGAATGCCCAGCTGCGTGCCGATGTGGCCGTAGCCGATAATGCCCAGTTTTTTACCACGCGCCTCAAAAGAGCCGGACGCCAGTTTATTCCAGATCCCACGGTGGGCCTTGGCGTTAGCTTCAGGGATGCCACGCAGCAGCAGCAGGAGTTCCCCAATCACCAGCTCCGCCACGGAACGGGTATTGGAGAATGGCGCGTTGAACACCGGAATACCGCGCTTCGCGGCAGCATTGAGATCAACCTGGTTGGTACCGATACAGAAGCAGCCAATCGCGACCAGTTTTTCTGCTGCGGCAATCACATCTTCGGTCAGGTGGGTACGGGATCGCAGGCCAATGAAGTGGGCATCACGGATCGACTCTTTCAGCTGTTCGGTATCCAGCGCGCCTTTGTGAAATTCGATGTTGGTGTAACCTGCCGCACGAAGGTTATCCAGTGCTTTCTGATGCACCCCTTCGACCAGCAGAAATTTAATCTTGTCTTTCTCCAGTGATACCTTTGCCATTTCCCCGACCCTGTCTGATTGTCTGAACTGTTGTTGTGCTGGATTGAAATCCGCTCCAGCCAACATATCAAAAAAAACTATTGCAGCAATATGAACGTTTGCGTCGGCACTCTGAAGAAATGTCATACAGCGTCAATTGGCAGTGAATAATGCTGCAGAGCATTAAGAAAGCGGCAGGATCGTCAGGAGAGGGTTAGAAATGTGACACAAGTCACCGAATATCGCTTTTGCAAAAAAAGTTAGCGGGGGGAGGCTCCCCCCGTCAGTTCATTTCACGATGGTTTTAACGCCATCGGCGGTGCCGATCAGGGCGACATCCGCGCCACGGTTGGCGAATAACCCTACAGTTACCACGCCCGGCAGGCCGTTGATGGCATTCTCCAGCGCCACGGCGTCGAGGATCTCCAGACCATGAACATCCAGAATCACGTTACCGTTGTCCGTCACTACGCCCTGGCGGTATTCCGGGCGGCCACCCAGTTTCACCAGCTCGCGGGCAACCGCGCTGCGCGCCATCGGGATCACTTCAACCGGCAGCGGGAAGTTGCCGAGGATATCCACCTGCTTGGAGGCATCGGCGATACAGATAAACTTGTCCGCCACGGAGGCGATGATTTTCTCACGCGTCAGCGCCGCGCCACCGCCCTTGATCATCTGCATATGGCCGTTGATCTCATCCGCGCCGTCGACATAAATCCCCAGACGGTCAACTTCGTTCAGATCGAAAACGGTGATCCCCAGACTTTTCAGCTTTTCCGTGGATGCATCGGAGCTCGACACTGCGCCCTCGATCTGGCCTTTCATCGTGCCCAGCGCATCAATAAAGTGTGCTGCCGTTGACCCTGTGCCCACGCCGACAATGGTACCCGGCTGTACATACTGGAGAGCGGCCCATCCTACTGCTTTTTTCAGTTCATCCTGCGTCATGATCTCTTGCCCGTGGTGATTTTGCGTGACGCGCATTATAGAGCATTCGCCTGTGGCATGTGATCTGCGAGGTCACCAATTTCGTCTGTATCAAACATAAATTTATGTCATAGTGCGAAGTAATGAATTTTTTGGGAGTCAGCCAGAGCAATGAAACGTCCGGACTACAGAACATTACAGGCGCTTGATGCCGTTATTCGTGAACGCGGATTCGAACGCGCAGCTCAAAAGCTGTGCATTACCCAATCCGCGGTTTCACAACGAATCAAACAGCTTGAGAACATGTTCGGGCAGCCGCTGCTGGTTCGTACCGTGCCGCCGCGTCCAACCGAACAGGGGCAAAAGCTGCTGGCGCTGCTGCGGCAGGTTGAGCTGCTGGAAGATGAGTGGCTGGGGGATGAACAGACCGGCTCCACGCCGCTGCTGCTCTCTCTGGCAGTCAACGCTGACAGCCTGGCAACCTGGCTCCTCCCTGCCCTCGCCCCGGTGCTGGCCGATTCGCCTATCCGTCTGAATTTACAGGTAGAAGATGAAACCCGTACCCAGGAGCGTCTGCGCCGCGGTGAAGTGGTGGGCGCAGTCAGTATCCAGCCTCAGGCGCTGCCTAGCTGTCTGGTGGATCAGCTGGGGGCGCTGGATTATCTTTTCGTCGGCTCGAAAGCCTTTGCCGAGCGTTATTTCCCGAACGGCGTCACCCGCGCGGCACTGCTGAAAGCGCCTGCCGTGGCCTTTGACCATCTGGATGATATGCATCAGGCGTTTTTACAGCAGAACTTCGACCTGCCGCCCGGCAGCGTACCCTGCCATATCGTGAACTCCTCCGAAGCCTTCGTGCAGCTGGCACGTCAGGGCACCACCTGCTGCATGATCCCGCATCTGCAGATCGAGAAAGAGCTGAACAGCGGCGAGCTGATCGACCTGACGCCGGGCTTACACCAGCGCCGTATGCTCTACTGGCACCGCTTTGCGCCGGAAAGCCGGATGATGCGCAACGTCACCGATGCGCTGCTGGCTCATGGGCATAAAGTCCTGCGCCAGGATTAATAAAAAAGCCGGGTCGCATTCACGCTGACCCGGCCTGTTATCGGTGCTGACAAACAAAACTTACGGTGCTTTGGTCGCCGTATCCTGTTGCTGATTCTGCTGTACCGGCTGGTTCTGCTGAGCCTGCTCATTCTGCTGCTGACCCTGCGCTGGCTCCAGCTGGAACACCACGTCAACCTGATCGTCAAACTGAATCGTTGGCTGTTCGTAAGTATCCTGCGCGGAGACCGGTGCCGCTTCGGCTTTCATCATGCGCACCATCGGGCTCGGCTGATAGTTAGAGACGTGGTAACGCACGCTGTAAACCGGACCCAGCTTGCTGTTAAAGCCAGAAGCCAGCTGCTGCGCCTGACGCACCGCATCATCGATCGCCGCTTTACGCGCTTCATCTTTATACTTCTCAGGTTGCGCAACGCCCAGGGAGACAGAACGGATTTCGTTCAGACCCGCTTTCAGCGCGCCATCCAGCAGGGAGTTGAGCTTATCAAGCTGACGCAACGTGACTTCCACGCTACGCACCGCGCGGTAACCTTTCAGGATGCTTTTGCCATCCTTATAGTCATAATCCGGCTGGGTACGCAGGTTGGCAGAGTTGATATCTTTTTTAGCAACGCCGTTCTGCTCCAGGAAAGAGAGATATTGCGCAACGCGATCGTCGGCCTGTTTCTTGGCAGTGGCCGCATCTTTTGCCGCCACGTTCACCTCGATGGCTAAGGTCGCGATATCCGGTGCCGCATCCACGCTTGCGGTGCCGGAGGTGACAATGTGCGGACTGTCAGGCAGCTCACTGGCCTGAACGGATGTTGCGCCTAAACCCATTAATGCCGCCAGGGCGATTACATTCAACTTCACTTTTATTCCTCCATGTTGCGAAGAGTGCCCATGTAGCAGGGCGCATGCCAGCAAGCTTAGCGGCTGCTGGTCGAATGTCCATAAGACAACGCTTAGTAGAATAGTTCACGAATGTGATGAATCCCCTCTTTCGCCAGCTGGAAAGCGATAAACCACATCACTACGCCGACCAGGCCGTTGATAATCCGCTGGGCTTTGGCGGTGCGCAGGCGGGGAGCCAGCCAGGCGGCGAGCAGGGCCAGGCCAAAGAACCACAGGAAAGAGGCGCTCACGGTACCCAGCGCAAACCAGCGCCTCGGTTCGGCATCCAGCTGTCCTCCCAGGCTACCCAGCACCACGAAGGTATCCAGATAGACGTGCGGATTGAGCCAGGTTACCGCCAGCATGGTAACGATAATCTTCCAGCGCCCCTGCTTCATCACTTCGGCACTGGCCAGCTCAATATTGCTGCCCATTGCCGTTTTCAGGGCACCAAAGCCGTACCACAGCAGAAACGCGACGCCGCCCCAGGTGACCAGCGCCAGCAGCCAGGGGGATTGCATCAGCAGCGCGCTGCCGCCGAAAATCCCGGCGCAGATCAGGAGCATATCGCTCACCGCGCAGAGCAGCGCAATCATCAGATGATACTGGCGACGAATCCCCTGATTCATGACGAACGCATTTTGCGGGCCGAGGGGCAGGATCATTGCCGCGCCAATCATAAGGCCTTGAATATAAAAAGAGAACATGGAAATTAATCTCAGAAAGCTGTCTTGAAGGCAGACTATACTGCGGCAGGATAATTAGAGGAAATGGATAATATTAATTGGCAATTAGCTAAGCTAATTAGAACCCGGCAGCGTTGCGCCTGCCGGGTCGTTGAGAAGCGGTTATTCCTCTGATTCTTTCACGCGCTTAAAGTTTACATCCATCTGCGGATACGGGAAGCTAATACCGTTGGCATCGAAGTCACGCTTGATGCGCTCCAGTACGTCCCAGTAGACATTCTGCAAATCGCTGCTGTTGCTCCAGACGCGCACCACAAAGTTGATCGATGAAGCGCCCAGTTCGTTCAGACGGACAATCATGTCACGATCCTTCAGAATCCGATCGTCAGACTCGATAATGTTGGTGAGCAACTGCTTTACCTTATCGATATCAGAGTCATAGGCCACCCCGATAATAAACTCGTTACGACGCACCGGCTCACGGGAGAAGTTGATAATGTTGTTGGCGATGATCTTACCGTTCGGGATCACCACGATGCGGCCATCGATTGTACGCAGGGTAGTTGAGAAGATCTGCACCTGCAGCACGGTACCGGCCACGCCGCCCAGATCGACATACTCACCGGAGCGGAACGGACGGAAGGTCACCAGCAGTACTCCGGCCGCCAGGTTCGAGAGCGAGCCCTGCAAGGCCAGACCAATGGCCAGACCGGCGGCACCCAGTACAGCGATAACCGACGCAGTTTGTACCCCGACCCGGCCAAGCGCCGCAATCAGCGTAAACGCGATAACGCCGTAGCGCACCAGGGCGGAGAGGAAATCCGCCACCGTGGCATCAATATGACGCGCCCGCATCACGCGGTTAACCGCATTAGAGATGATGCGCGCCACGATCATACCGACGACGATAATGGCGATGGCCGCCACAATGTTAACGGCGTAACTCAACAGCAATGCCTGGTTACGCACCAGCCAGGAGCCCGCGTTATTGATGCTATCTACAACACCGAGATCTTCCATTCAATATTCCTTATTTAAGCCAGACCATAAAAATGCATCCCCCATCGAGGCAGGCAAGTTAGTAAAGGGTAAACAAAAGCGGGGAGTTTTGCCAAACAGATCACATAAATAGTGCCTGTAGCCAGTTGAAAAAGCATAAAAAAAGCCCGCGATTAACGCGGGCTTTCTGAGGCTATTAGCAGCACAAATTACAGAACGTCAACCGCGTTCAGCTCTTTGAATGCCTGCTCCAGACGCGTCACCATAGAGGACTGGGCTGAACGCAGCCACACGCGCGGATCGTAGTATTTCTTGTTCGGCTGGTCTTCGCCTTTCGGGTTGCCCAGCTGGCCCTGCAGGTAAGCTTCGTTGGTTTTGTAGTACTGCAGGATACCGTCCCAGGTTGCCCATTGGGTGTCGGTATCGATGTTCATTTTGATAACACCGTAGCTTACGGAGTCTTTGATTTCCTGAGCAGAAGAACCGGAACCGCCGTGGAAGACGAAGTTCAGGCTGTTGTGCGGCAGGTTGTGTTTCTTAGAAACGTATTCCTGAGAATCACGCAGAATGGTTGGGGTCAGCACCACGTTGCCTGGTTTGTACACGCCGTGTACGTTACCGAAGGAGGCAGCGATGGTGAAACGCGGGCTGATTTTGCTCAGCTCGGTGTAAGCGTAATCAACGTCTTCTGGCTGAGTGTACAGGGCAGAAGCGTCCATGTGGCTGTTGTCCACGCCGTCTTCTTCGCCACCGGTGCACCCCAGTTCGATTTCCAGAGTCATGTCCATTTTGGCCATGCGCGCCAGGTATTTGGAGCAGATCTCGATGTTCTCTTCCAGAGACTCTTCAGACAGGTCGATCATGTGAGAAGAGAACAGTGGTTTACCGGTTGCTGCGAAATGTTTTTCACCCGCGTCCAGCAGACCGTCGATCCACGGCAGCAGTTTCTTCGCGCAGTGGTCGGTGTGCAGGATAACCGGAACACCGTAGTGTTCAGCCATCTGGTGTACGTGATGTGCGCCAGAGATTGCGCCCAGGATTGCCGCGCCCTGAGGAACGTCAGTTTTCACGCCTTTACCTGCGATAAACGCAGCGCCGCCGTTGGAGAACTGAACGATTACCGGTGCTTTAACTTTTGCTGCGGCTTCCAGTACGGCGTTGATTGAGTCGGTACCGACGCAGTTAACAGCTGGCAGAGCAAAGTTGTTTTCTTTTGCTACCTGGAACACCTTCTGAACGTCATCACCAGTGATCACGCCAGGTTTTACGAAATCAAAAATTTTAGACATGTTGCGAGTCCTGTATCTTCGGCCTTGGAAAGGGGCGTGCTCTTAAAAGCGCGCTGAAAATTGGGCAGGTTCCCCTGCCCTAAAATGGCTTACTTCTTAGCGCGCTCTTCGAGCATGGCTACTGCTGGCAGAACTTTGCCTTCCACGAATTCGAGGAATGCGCCGCCGCCAGTGGAGATGTAGGAGATCTTGTCGGAAATACCGAACAGATCGATTGCTGCCAGGGTATCACCGCCGCCAGCAATGGAGAATGCTTCGCTGTCTGCAATCGCGTTAGCCACGATTTCAGTACCTTTACGGAAGTTCGGGAATTCAAACACGCCAACCGGGCCGTTCCACAGAATGGTTTTCGCATTCTTTAGGATTTCAGCCAGTTTCTCTGCAGAGGCGTCGCCCAGGTCCAGAATCTGCTCTTCATTTTTGATGTCAGAGACGGATTTCAGTTCAGCGGTTGCGGTTTCAGAGAACTCAGTCGCTACGCGAACGTCAGTCGGAACAGGGATATCACAGGTAGTCAGCAGGCGTTTTGCTTCGTCAACCAGGTCTGCTTCGTACAGGGATTTACCTACGTTGTGGCCCTGAGCGGCAACGAAGGTGTTGGCGATACCGCCACCGACGATCAGCTGGTCAGCGATTTTGGACAGAGAGTCCAGAACGGTCAGTTTGGTAGACACTTTAGAACCGCCAACGATAGCCACCATTGGACGAGCTGGTTCTTTCAGGGCTTTGCCCAGCGCTTCCAGTTCGTCAGCCAGCAGTGGACCTGCACAGGCGACGTCAGCGAATTTACCGATACCGTGAGTAGAAGCCTGCGCACGGTGAGCAGTACCGAAAGCATCCATTACGAACACGTCGCACAGGGCAGCGTATTTTTTGGACAGGGTTTCGTCGTCCTTCTTCTCGCCTTTGTTAAAGCGAACGTTTTCCAGAACAACCAGCTCACCTTCAGCAACTTCAACGCCGTCCAGGTAGTCTTTAACCAGACGTACCGGGCTGGACAGTTTGTCTTTCAGGTAATTAACAACCGGCAGCAGAGAGAATTCTTCGTTGTACTCGCCTTCGGTCGGACGACCCAGGTGGGAGGTTACCATCACTTTCGCACCCTGCTTCAGTGCCAGTTCGATGGTTGGCAGAGATGCACGGATACGCGCGTCGCTGGTCACTTTCCCATCTTTAACCGGTACGTTCAGATCCGCACGGATGAAAACGCGTTTACCTGCCAGATCCAGATCGGTCATCTTAATTACAGACATGGTGAATCCTCTCGTTGATTCTTAAAGTTTTGCAGACGCAATACGCGCCTTACCTGAAACCTTGTGCGGCCATGGCTAACGTGGTGTCGAGCATCCTGTTAGCAAAGCCCCATTCGTTATCGCACCAGACCAGCGTTTTGATCAGATGCGCCCCACTCACGCGCGTTTGGGTGCCATCAACAATGGCGCTATGCGGATCGTGGTTAAAATCTACTGAGACCAACGGTAATTCCGTATAGTCAACTATACCATGAAATGCTTGCTGTGCCGCTTTTTGCAGCAACAGGTTGACCTCACAGGCTTTTACCGGTTTTTTCACGGTCACGCTGAGGTCGATCGCCGTCACGTTAATGGTTGGAACACGCACGGCGATAGCTTCAAAACGGTCTTCAAACTGGGGGAAAATTCGGGTAATACCGGCCGCCAGTTTGGTGTCCACCGGGATAATGGACTGACTCGCCGCGCGAGTGCGTCGCAGATCCGGGTGGTATGCGTCAATGACCTGCTGATCGTGCATGGCGGAATGAATCGTGGTCACGGTGCCCGATTCAATGCCATAGGCATCGTCCAGCAGTTTGATGACCGGAATAATACAGTTGGTGGTGCAGGAGGCATTGGAGACGATGCGGTGTTCCGCTTGCAGCTCATGATGGTTAACGCCGTAAACCACCGTGGCATCGAGATCGTTACTGCCGGGATGTGAGAAGAGCACTTTCTTCGCGCCAGCCGCCAGATGGGCTTCGCCATGTCCGCGATTGCCGTAGACGCCGGTACAGTCGAGCACCACATCCACGCCCAGCTCACGCCAGGGTAAGGCGTCGATCGTCTGCTCGTGCAGCACACGAATCACGTCATCACCAACGAACAGCTGCTCTCTCTCCTGACGAACGTCCCAGGCAAAGCGCCCATGGCTGGTGTCATACTTCAATAAATGCGCCATGCCTGCGGCATCCGCCAGTTCATTGATGGCCACCACGGTCATTTCCGCCCGACGCCCGGATTCATATAAAGCACGAACCACGTTGCGTCCGATGCGACCGAAACCATTAATCGCTACGCGTACGGTCATAAGTCTCCTGCAAAGCTTTCCCTGATTCGAGGTGGCTGACAGAGTAATCCAGCAACGCTCCGAGGGGAATCCTCGCCTGTCACAAACTCCAACTGATTGGTCATTTGTCGAACGTTTAATCGACTGAAACGCTTCAGCTAGAATAAGCGAAACATGGAATAAAGGAAATCTCTGTCCAGACCAATAAGCCAGCTATATGACGCACGTCACATTTAGCGTGCAATTATCGCCGGTTTTATTCCATATTCCAGAATCGTGAATAAGCGTAGCAAGATCTTTTCGTTGTCGCGGCGTAAATCCTGATTTATATCAGAAAGCACATCCCCCGGCGCCGATACTATGTGCGGCACGTCCGAGTCTCGGAGTCCTGCAAATTATGACTATGCTTCACGCCTGTTCATCAGAAGCCCGCTTTTATGCCCTTCGTCTGCTTCCCGGCCAGGAGGTGTTTTCGCAGTTGCACGCCTTTGTGCAACAGCATCAACTACTCGCCGCCTGGATTGCCGGCTGTACCGGTAGCCTGACCGACGTCGCGCTGCGCTATGCCGGACAGGAGGCCACCACCCTGCTCACCGGTACCTGGGAAATTATCTCCCTCAATGGCACGCTCGAGCTGACCGGTGAACATCTGCACCTCAGCGTTTCAGATCCGCAAGGGAGAATGCTCGGAGGCCATATGATGCCGGGCTGTACCGTGCGCACCACCCTTGAGTTAGTGATCGGCGAGCTGAAAGAGCTGGCATTCAGCCGCCAGCCCTGCCCGCTTTCCGGCTATGACGAACTGCATATCTCCCCCCGTTAATTGACCACTCAGCAAGAGGTTTCTCTATGTCTCGTCGCCCGTTTTCCAGCCAGGCTCTGGTCCTGATTGTGATCGCTATTGCCATCAACATGATCGGCGGTCAGCTGATCAGCATGCTTAAGCTACCTATTTTTCTCGACTCCATCGGCACCTTGATCAGCGCCGTGCTGCTCGGCCCGGTTATCGGCATGTTGACCGGTCTGCTGACCAACCTGCTGTGGGGGGTGTTAACCGATCCTATTGCCGCTGCCTTTGCGCCTGTGGCTATGGTGATCGGCCTGGTTGCCGGCTGGCTGGCGCGGGCAGGCTGGTTTCGCACCCTGCCGAAAGTGGTCGTTAGCGGGATTGTTATTACATTCGCCGTCACGCTGGTAGCAGTGCCGTTACGCACCGCTCTCTTTGGCGGCGTAACCGGTGGCGGTGCCGACCTGTTTGTCGCCTGGTTGCAGGCCGTCGGGCAAAACCTGGTGGAGTCTGTCGCCATCACCGTGCTGGGTGCCAATCTGGTTGATAAAGTGCTGACCGCAGTGCTGGTGTGGATCCTGCTGCGCCAGCTGCCTCTACGCACCACGCGCCATTTCCCGACAATGGCAGCCGTACGTTAGATGCATCCGTTTACCTCGTTAACCCTATGGGCACTGGCGGCTTGCAGCACCTTGCTGCTGCCACCCCAGACCCTGCTGCCCGTGTACAGCGGGTCCACTTTTCTCTGCCTGGTGGGGCTTAAACTCACCCGACGGCGGGCAAAATATGTTGCCTTACTGATGATCCCTTTTGGAATGGGTTTGTGGCTGGTACATGGCGGCATGCTGGTGGAGTGGGTCAGCGGCGAGCCTCGCGATCCGCAGCGCTGGGCGCACGCCATCACTCTGTGGCTGCGCATCCTGGCCATTGTCTCGACGTCGCAGCTGTGGATGGCATACGTGCCGGTTCAACGTTTTATCCGGGCGCTGTTTGCCTCCCGTCTGCCGCCTGGCGTGGCCTACCTGTTTGCCGGCCCGCTGCTGGTGGTTGAACAGCTTAAACGCCAGCTGACGATAATCCATGAGGCCCAGCGAGCACGCGGCGTACCGCTGGACGAAGCCTGGTATCAGCGTCTTGCCGCAATTCCCGCCCTGCTTGTGCCGCTCACCCACAATGCACTCAATGATTTAGCCGTACGCGGTGCCGCGCTGGATATGCGGGGCTTTCGCCTGCATCGCACGCGCACCACGCTGTGGGCTCCGCATGACAGTACCCTACAGCGCCTGGCGCGCTACGGCATGGTTCTGCTGATGGTGACGGAAACGGGGGTCTGGATATGGTTACGCTAAAGCAGTTTCGCTTTCTCCCCCTCCATGCTACCCACTCGCCTTCATGCCTGGATTTCCACTGTTCCGGGCCGGGAATGGTGGCAATTTTGGGTGATAACGGCAGCGGAAAAAGCACTCTGGCGCAGCTTATGGCAGGCTGGTATCCGGACTTTCTGCCCGGCAAGATTGAAGGCAAGGGGCTGCTGCTGGGAACCCCGGTCGGAGAGTTATCCCTCGTGGAGCGTTCATCCGCCATCCAGCTGGTGCAGCAGTCGCCTTATCTGCAGCTTTCCGGCTGTACTTTCAGCGTTGAGGAGGAGGTGGCGTTTGGCCCGGAAAACCTCTGCCTCGACGAAGCGGAAATTTTGCAGCGCATTGACGCAGCGCTCACCCTGACCGACTGTCAGCCTTTGCGCCATCGTCATCCCGGCACGCTCTCCGGCGGCGAAACCCAGCGCGTGGTGATCGCCAGCGCGCTCGCCATGCAGCCCAGACTGTTAATTCTCGATGAAGCCTTCAGCCGCCTGACCTCGCAAGCCGCCGACAGGCTGCTGGAACGGCTGCGCCACTGGGCGCTGGAACACCGCTCTCTGATTGTGCTTTTCGAGCGCAATCCTTCCCCTTTTATTATCCACTGTCAGCAGGTCTGGCAGCTGCGCAACGGAGCTTTACATCCCTTATGTTAATCCTGAATCAGGTCAGATATCGCTGGCCAGGCGCGGCAGATGAGTGCCTGCGCAACATATCGCTTACGCTCAGGGAGGGTGAATGGCTGGCGCTAACGGGTGATAATGGCGCGGGAAAATCCACGCTGTTGCGCATTATGGCAGGGCTTCTCATCCCCTCCTCTGGCGCGGTGACCTTTAAAGCTGACCCGATAGCGCAGCTGAAAAACCGCCAGCGCGCCCGTCATATTGGCGTGCTGTTTCAGGAGGCGGAAAACCAGATTTTCCACAGCAGGGTTGCCGAAGAGGTGGCGTTTGGCCTGAAGCTGCAAAAATTACCGGCGGCTGACATTGCGCGCCGTACTCAGGACGCCTTACAGCTGTGCCGGCTAGAGGAGGTTGCCGACGCCCATCCGCTTGATCTACACACTGCACAACGGCGGATGGTGGCCGTCGCCAGTCTCGAGGCGATGGCGCCAGAGGTTCTGCTGCTGGATGAACCCAGCCGGGATTTTGATCCCCACTGGCTGGCGGTATTTGAAAACTGGCTGGCGGTGTGTCGTCAGCGCGGAACCAGCGTCGTGGCGATCAGCCATGACGCGGCCTTTACCCGACGTCATTTTTCGCGAGTGGTTCGTCTGGAGGCGGGTCGGTTATTGCCATAAAAAAGGGCCGCTTTCGCGACCCTTCATGTGCTCTGTTTATGTAATTACAGCAGTTCTTTCGCTTTCGCGACCACGTTCTCAACGGTGAAGCCGAACTCTTCGAACAGCTGCTCAGCCGGAGCAGACTCACCGAAGGTGGTCATGCCGACGATAGCGCCGTTCAGGCCCACGTATTTGAACCAGTAGTCAGCGATACCCGCTTCGACAGCAACACGGGCAGAAACGGCTTTCGGCAGCACGGATTCACGGTAAGCCGCGTCCTGCTTGTCGAAGGTATCGGTAGACGGCATGGAAACCACGCGAGCTTTCACGCCTTCGCCTGCCAGCTGATCCCAAGCCGCAACGGCCAGTTCAACTTCAGAACCGGTCGCGATGAAGATCACCTGTGGCTGACCGTCGCAGTCTTTCAGCACGTAACCGCCGCGGGCGACGTTCGCCAGTTGCTCTTCGGTACGATCCTGTTGAGCCAGGTTCTGACGGGAGAGGATCAGTGCGGTCGGGCCGTCCTGACGCTCAACGCCATATTTCCACGCTACCGCGGATTCAACCTGGTCACATGGACGCCATGTAGACATGTTTGGGGTAACACGCAGGGAAGCGACCTGCTCAACCGGCTGGTGAGTCGGGCCATCTTCGCCCAGACCGATAGAGTCGTGGGTGTAGACCATCACCTGACGCTGTTTCATCAGCGCAGCCATACGCACCGCGTTACGGGCATATTCCACGAACATCAGGAAGGTGGAGGTGTACGGCAGGAAACCGCCGTGCAGGGAGATACCGTTGGCAATCGCGGTCATGCCGAATTCACGTACACCGTAATGGATGTAGTTACCGGCAGCATCTTCATTGATCGCTTTAGAACCAGACCAGATAGTCAGGTTAGAAGGCGCCAGGTCAGCGGAGCCGCCGAGGAACTCTGGCAGCCACGGGCCGAAAGCTTCGATCGCATTCTGGGACGCTTTACGGCTGGCGATTTTGGACGGGTTCGCCTGCAGTTTAGCGATGAACTCGTTCGCTTTCGCGTCGAAGTCAGACGGCATGTCGCCTTTCATACGACGGGTGTATTCAGCCGCTTCCTGCGGGAAGGCTTTCGCGTAGGCAGCAAATTTATCGTTCCAGGCCGCTTCTTTGGCCTGACCGGCTTCTTTTGCATCCCACTGCGCGTAGATCTCAGACGGGATCTCAAACGCGGCGTGTTTCCAGCCCAGCTGTTCGCGGGTCAGAACGATCTCAGCGTCACCCAGCGGGGCACCGTGTGAGTCGTGGGTACCGGCTTTGTTCGGGGAACCGAAACCGATGATGGTTTTGCACATCAGCAGGGACGGTTTGTCGGTCACAGCACGGGCTTCTTCTACTGCGCGTTTAATCGCTTCAGCATCGTGGCCGTCAACGCCACGCACCACGTGCCAGCCGTAGGCTTCGAAACGTGCTGCGGTATCGTCGGTGAACCAGCCTTCAACGTGGCCGTCGATGGAAATGCCGTTGTCGTCATAGAACGCAACCAGTTTGCCCAGCTTCAGGGTACCGGCCAGGGAGCATACCTCGTGAGAGATACCTTCCATCATGCAGCCGTCGCCGAGGAATGCATAGGTGAAGTGGTCAACAATGTCGTGACCCGGACGGTTGAACTGCGCCGCCAGCGTCTTCTCAGCAATCGCCATGCCCACTGCGTTAGCAATACCCTGACCCAGCGGACCGGTAGTGGTTTCAACACCTGCGGTGTAACCCACTTCCGGGTGACCCGGGGTTTTGGAGTGCAGCTGACGGAAGTTTTTCAGCTCTTCGATTGGCAGGTCATAGCCGGTGAGGTGCAGCAGGCTGTAGATCAGCATGGAGCCGTGGCCGTTGGACAGCACGAAGCGGTCGCGGTCAGCCCAGGCCGGGTTCTGCGGGTTGTGGTTCAGGAAATCACGCCACAGCACTTCGGCAATGTCAGCCATACCCATCGGGGCACCCGGGTGACCGGATTTAGCTTTTTGTACAGCATCCATGCTCAGCGCACGAATAGCATTGGCAAGCTCTTTACGTGAGGACATTTTGACTCCAGATCGGATGTTGAAGGCCATACCCGTTTCGGCTTGACGACAGCGCGTTTTGGGCTACGCCAGAAAAAAGTGCCAACAATGTAACCCAAGCGACAAAGCATGTACATGGACCATTCTTTTGCCGGTTAAGAAATCTCTGGAACAGGCTCGCACGTTGCGCAATCTTCTCGCCCGCCTCCGTTTATATTCTTTATACTTAGCCATACTCCGGCTTCGCTGCCGTGATGTACTTTCAGAATTTATCGTGTTTAACGAGTGCGGAAGCAACCTAATGAAAATGCGTGCAATAGTGCTGGCTCTGGGAACGACGCTCCTGCTGAGCGGGTGTCAGAATATGGACTCTGGCGGTCTGATGAGCTCCGGGGCAGAGGCTTTTCAGGCCTACTCCCTGAGCGATGCTCAGGTTAAAACATTAAGCGATGAGGCCTGTAAGGAGATGGACGGTAAAGCCACCATCGCGCCGGCAGGCAGCACTTACGCTCAGCGTCTGGATAAGATTGCTTCTGCTCTTGGTGACAACATCAATGGCCAGCCGGTGAACTATAAGGTCTACATGGCTAAAGACGTCAACGCCTTCGCCATGGCCAACGGCTGCATCCGCGTCTACAGCGGGCTGATGGACATGATGAACGACAACGAAGTCGAAGCGGTTATCGGGCATGAAATGGGTCACGTTGCGCTTGGCCACGTGAAGAAAGGGATGCAGGTTGCGCTTGGCACCAACGCCGTTCGCGTGGCGGCAGCGTCTGCCGGCGGCATTGTCGGGAGCCTCTCCCAGTCGCAGCTTGGCGATCTCGGTGAAAAACTGGTCAACTCCCAGTTCTCCCAGCGTCAGGAATCTGAAGCCGATGACTACTCTTACGATCTGTTGCGCAAACGCGGCATCAATCCGTCAGGTTTAGCCACCAGCTTCGAAAAACTGGCCCAGCAGGAAGCGGGGCGTCAAAGCTCAATGTTTGACGATCACCCTGCCTCTGCAGCGCGTGCGCAGCATATTCGCGATCGCATGTCCGCAGACGGCATTAAGTAACCTCGATAAACAGGCCGGGCAACATGTCCCGGCCTCTCTATTATTCGCCTTTTTTCGCCGCCTGGATGTAGAGCATTTCCAGTGCCAGGGTCGCCGCGGCCAGCGCGGTGATCTCGGACTGGTCGTAAGCAGGCGCCACTTCTACCACGTCCATGCCAACGATGTTCAGATCCTTCAGGCCGCGTACCAGCTTAATGGCGCGATCGGAGGTCAGGCCGCCGATCACCGGGGTACCGGTGCCCGGAGCAAAGGCCGGATCCAGGCAGTCGATGTCGAAGGTCAGGTACACCGGCATGTCGCCAACGATCTGCTTCACCTGCGCGATGATGTCATCCACGCCGCGATCGTTCACCTGGCCGGCGTCCAGCACGGTGAAGCCATTGTCTTTATCGAACTCGGTACGAATCCCGATCTGCACCGAGTGATTAGGATCGATCAGGCCTTCGTTCGGCGCGGTGAAGAACATGGTGCCGTGGTCGAATTCGCAGCCGTTCGCGTAGGTGTCGGTATGGGCATCGAAATGCACCAGCGCCATCTTACCGAAGTGCTTCGCGTGGGCGCGCAGCAGCGGCAGGGTCACGAAGTGGTCGCCGCCGAAGGAGAGCATACGCTTACCGGCAGCCAGCAGCTTCTCAGCGTGGGCCTGCAGTTTTTCACTCATTTCACGCGCGTCACCGAAGGCATACACCAGATCGCCGCAGTCAACCACGTTCAGGCGCTCGCGCATGTCGAAGTTCCACGGGAAACGGTTGTGCTCCCAGGCCAGGTTAGTGGAGACCTGACGAATGGCCGCCGGGCCATGACGACCACCGGCACGGCCGGATGTCGCCATATCAAATGGCACCCCGGTGATCACCCAGTCCGCATCGCTCTCATACGGCTGGAAGTTCATCGGAAGGCGTAAAAAACCAAAAGCGTTAGATACCAGGGAGTTATCGTACTGATGTCCTAAAGTGCTCATGTCCTGACCTCTTTATAACGTCGAAGCATTAAAAATAGATGAAAAAAAATCCCCTCCGCGTCGTTAAACCCGACGAGGAAGGGATTGATTTGAATAGTGCCTGTTGCGGCGGATTATCGCCGCTATTTCATACGGGTTCAAGTGAGTATAGCTCGCAGGCCCGGTAAGCGTAGCGCCACCGGGCATCGGCATTTACTCGTCTTCCAGATACGTGTAGCCGTACAGCCCGGCTTCGAACTCTTCCAGGAACTGTTTCTGCAGGGTATCGTCCAGATCGGTCTTTTTCACCTGATCGCGGAACTGGGTCAGCAGCTTGTTCGGATCGAGCTGCACGTACTGCAGCATATCCGCCACGGTGTCACCCTCGTCAGAGAGCTCCACTTCCACGTTGCCGTCAGGGAAGACAAACACGTCTACCGCTTCGGTATCCCCGAACAGGTTGTGCATGTTACCCAGAATCTCCTGATATGCCCCGACCATAAAGAAGCCCAGCATTGGCGGGTTCTCCGGATCGTACTCCGGCATTGGCATGGTGGTGGCGATACCGTCACCGTCGATATAGTGATCGATAGCCCCGTCGGAGTCACAGGTGATATCCAGCAGCACCGCGCGGCGCTCAGGTACCTGATTCAACCCTTCCAGCGGCAGTACCGGGAAGAGCTGATCGATACCCCAGGCATCCGGCATCGACTGGAACAGCGAGAAGTTGACGTACATCTTGTCCGCCATCCGCTCCTGCAGCTCGTCGATAATCGGACGGTGTGCGCGGTTGCTCGGATCGAGCTGTTTCTGCACTTCATGGCACATGTTCAGATACAGCTGCTCGGCCCAGGCACGCTCCTGCAGGCTGTATGTACCGGATGAATAACCAGTGTGAATATCGTGCAGGTCCATCTGGCTGTCGTGCAGCCACTCACGCAGGGAACGGCGGGTGCCCGGCTCGTGCATCTCAATCCAGGTTTCCCACATGCTTTGCAGCGCGCGCGGTGCATCGTCTTCCGGCGGGGTCGCTTCGGTGTATTCGTTGCGCTCAACGCCAATGATGTTAGACACCAGTACCGTGTGGTGCGCGGTAACCGCACGACCGGACTCGGTGATCACCGTCGGGTGCGGCAGACCGTTCTCTTCACAGGCATCGCCAATCGCCCAGATGATGTTGTTGGCATATTCGTTCAGGCCGTAGTTCACCGAGCAGTCGGACTTCGAGCGGGTCCCTTCATAGTCCACGCCCAGGCCGCCACCTACGTCGAAGCACTGGATGTTCACGCCCAGCTTGTGCAGCTCCACGTAGAAACGGGCCGACTCACGCACGCCGGTGGCGATATCGCGGATGTTGGCCATCTGGGAACCGAGGTGGAAGTGCAGGAGCTGAATGCTGTCCAGACGACCACGCTCACGCATGATTTCGACCAGCTGCAGAACCTGGTTCGCCGCGAGGCCGAATTTGGATTTTTCGCCGCCGGAGGACTGCCATTTACCGGAACCCTGCGAGGCCAGACGCGCACGCACGCCAAGGCGTGGCACCACGTTCAGACGCTCGGCCTCTTCCAGCACGATATTAATTTCGGACATCTTCTCGATGACCAGATAGACCTTGTGGCCCATCTTCTCGCCGATCAGCGCCAGACGAATGTATTCACGGTCTTTATAGCCGTTACAGACGATCACCGAGCGGGTCATGCCGGCATGGGCCAGTACCGCCATCAGCTCTGCTTTGGAGCCGGCTTCCAGCCCAAGCGGTTCGCCGGAGTGAATTAAGGATTCGATAACGCGACGATGCTGGTTCACCTTGATTGGATAGACCAGGAAATAGTCGCCGTTGTAGCCGTAAGATTCTCGCGCGCGTTTGAAGGCGGCGTTGATGGAACGCAGACGGTGTTGCAGGATCTGCGGGAAGCAGAACAGTGCAGGCAGACGCTGCCCCTGCGCTTCACGCGCTTTCACCAGTTTGGCGAGATCGACGCGCGCTTCCGGTACGTCAGGATCCGGGCAAACGCTGATGTGGCCCAGTTCGTTGACGTCGTAGTAGTTATTGCCCCACCAGGCAATATTGTAAGTGCGCAGCATCTTGCTGGCTTCCTGGGAGCTCATCGCAACCTCCTGCATAGAACGTAGTACACCCTGTTCGCCTGCTGACGAAGGCGAAAACGAAGACATGTCGTCAGACATAGCGAACCTCAACTCTTACTATTCAGTGTAAAACAGTTGACTACTATCGCAGCGTCAATCTGCGATAACAACCCATTATCCGACCGGATTTCCAGCACAGAATGCTGAAAGCCGGGGCGTGCGACCGGTTTCTTATTCATATCATTGTAAAACACGTATCCGAACTCTGTATGACAAGGTCCGGCGAAACCACGAGAAAACTCTTGTATTTACAAGAGCGCCCTTGTTCAGACTTCACAAAGCGTAGTGCCTGCCCTGGAATCCTGAGAAGCGCCGAGATGGGTATAACATCGGCAGGTTTGCAGATTAGAAATGCGAATGGCGGGGAACATGTTCCGGCCTGAAAGGCAGAACTGACTAAGCGGAAAACGACGGTTCATTATCTCGTATCACCTCCACGCAAGCTTAAGCAAACCCGCGACAAGTTAAAGCTAAAAGTTCACTGCTTTACCCGGCTGGAAGTGGCGACACGAAGAATCGTCGTGTGCTTTTTTGTATGAGCCGCGCGCCGCGTTTTATACCGACAAGACAGGGAAAATGCAAAATATAAATGTGCGCATTGCCAGGACCGTCAGCAAAAATTTCCAGTCGGGTTTTCAATGGCGTGCGCATGGATTCAAAAAAAACTGGAAATGGGGCTAAGAAGTGACCTAAAATAGCCATCCAGATGTTAATCCATCCATACTGATTAACACTCAGACTGCCAGTGTCATCATCTGCAAGTCCTGGTGGAAAACCCTGCCACGGCTATCCCACACGACAGTTTGAGCTAAACAAATTCTCCTTAGGTAAATTAAAACATGGCAAAACACCTGTTTACGTCCGAGTCCGTATCAGAAGGACATCCTGATAAAATTGCTGACCAAATCTCTGATGCAGTGCTGGATGCGATCCTCGAGCAGGATCCAAAAGCGCGCGTCGCCTGTGAGACCTATGTCAAAACCGGCATGGTAATGGTTGGCGGTGAAATCACCACCAGTGCATGGGTTGATATCGAAGAGATCACCCGTAACACCGTGCGTGAAATCGGCTATGTGCATTCTGATATGGGCTTTGATGCCAACTCGTGCGCCGTACTGAGCGCCATCGGCAAACAGTCCCCGGACATCAACCAGGGCGTTGACCGTGCCGATCCGCTTGAGCAGGGCGCGGGCGATCAGGGCCTGATGTTTGGCTACGCCACCAACGAAACCGACGTGCTGATGCCAGCGCCAATCACCTATGCTCACCGTCTGGTGCAGCGTCAGGCTGAAGTGCGTAAAAACGGCACCCTGCCGTGGCTGCGTCCGGATGCGAAAAGCCAGGTGACCTTCCAGTACGACGACGGCAAAATTGTCGGCATCGACGCGGTGGTTCTGTCCACGCAGCACGCTGAAGATATCGACCAGAAATCCCTGCAGGAAGCGGTGATGGAAGAGATCATCAAGCCGGTTCTGCCGACCGAGTGGCTGAACGCCTCTACCAAATACTTCATCAACCCAACGGGCCGCTTTGTTATCGGTGGACCAATGGGCGACTGCGGTCTAACCGGTCGTAAGATCATCGTTGATACCTACGGCGGCATGGCGCGTCACGGTGGCGGCGCCTTCTCCGGTAAGGATCCGTCTAAAGTAGACCGTTCCGCAGCCTATGCAGCACGTTATGTTGCGAAAAACATCGTTGCTGCGGGTCTGGCTGACCGCTGTGAGATCCAGGTCTCCTACGCCATCGGCGTGGCGGAACCTACCTCCATCATGGTTGAAACCTTTGGTACCGAAAAAGTGCCTTCAGAGCAGCTGACCCTGCTGGTGCGCGAGTTCTTCGACCTGCGTCCATACGGCCTGATCCAGATGCTGGATCTGCTGCACCCAATCTACAAAGAAACCGCCGCTTACGGTCACTTTGGTCGCGAACATTTCCCATGGGAAAAAACCGACAAAGCCGCCCAGCTGCGTGACGCTGCCGGTCTGAAATAATCGACTGACAGCGTTTCTGAAAGGCCAGCCCCGTGCTGGCCTTTCTGTTTTCTGCTACATAACGCCCTCCATGAAATCGCTTACATCCAGATAAAATCAGCCTCCTTTCGGAATACTCTCTTTGTCACACCTCCCCCTCTGACATACTTTTACTGTTTCCTAATCAAATCTTTACATTGATGAAACAGCTAAGCCAAATGGAGGGCAAAATGCCTGACAATAAAAAACAGGGGCGGACGTCCAACAAGACGATGACGTTCTTCGTCTGCTTCCTTGCCGCCCTGGCAGGATTACTTTTCGGTCTTGATATCGGCGTCATTGCCGGGGCCTTACCGTTCATAACGGATGAATTCCAGATCAACTCCCACACCCAGGAGTGGGTGGTGAGCTCGATGATGTTCGGTGCGGCGGTCGGCGCGGTCGGCAGCGGCTGGCTCTCCTTCAAGCTCGGGCGTAAAAAGAGCCTGATGATTGGTGCCATTCTGTTTGTCGCCGGTTCTCTCTTTTCCGCAGCGGCCCCTAACGTGGAAGTGCTGATTGTCTCCCGCGTGCTGCTGGGCCTGGCGGTAGGCGTCGCCTCTTACACCGCCCCGCTTTACCTGTCTGAGATCGCGCCGGAGAAAATTCGCGGCAGCATGATCTCCATGTATCAGCTGATGATCACCATCGGTATTCTCGGGGCCTACCTGTCCGATACCGCGTTCAGCTACAGCGGCGCATGGCGCTGGATGCTGGGGGTAATTATTATCCCGGCGATCCTGCTGCTGATCGGCGTCTTCTTCCTCCCTGACAGCCCGCGCTGGTTTGCGGCCAAACGGCGCTTTAACGATGCGGAGCGCGTGCTGCTGCGCCTGCGCGATACCAGTGAAGAAGCGAAACGCGAGCTGGAAGAGATCCGCGAAAGCCTGAAGGTCAAACAGAGTGGCTGGGCGCTGTTCAAAGAGAACAGCAACTTCCGCCGGGCGGTGTTCCTTGGCGTGCTGCTGCAGGTGATGCAGCAGTTCACCGGGATGAACGTCATCATGTATTACGCGCCAAAAATCTTTGAGCTGGCGGGGTACAGCAACACCACCGAGCAGATGTGGGGCACGGTGATCGTCGGTCTGACCAACGTGCTGGCGACCTTTATCGCCATCGGTCTGGTGGATCGCTGGGGCCGTAAACCGACGCTGACGCTGGGCTTCCTGGTCATGGCCGTTGGTATGGGCGTGCTGGGCACGATGCTGCATGTCGGTATCGAATCCTCAGCCATGCAGTACGTAGCCGTCGGGATGCTGCTGATGTTTATCGTTGGTTTTGCAATGAGCGCAGGCCCGCTGATCTGGGTGCTGTGTTCCGAGATCCAGCCGTTGAAAGGACGCGATTTCGGCATCACCTGCTCCACCGCCACTAACTGGATCGCCAACATGATCGTCGGCGCAACCTTCCTGACCATGCTCGATACCCTGGGCAATGCCAATACCTTCTGGGTGTACGGCGGTCTGAACGTGGTGTTTATCGTACTGACGCTGTGGCTGGTTCCTGAAACCAAACATGTGTCGCTGGAACGTATTGAACGTAACCTGATGAAAGGTCGTCCGCTACGCGAAATCGGCGCTCACGACTGATCCTTCCGGCTTCCTCCCGTCCGGGAGGAAGCCGCTTGCACCGCCCCGCTACAGGCTCTATGCTCTGCCGTTATGAAAACACCCCGTCTCCCCATTGCGCTCCAGCAAGCCGCTATGCGCAGCCTGCGTGACAGCCTGGCGCAGGCCAACCTTAAGCTCGCCCGGAACTACCCTGAACCGAAACTGGTCTGGCAGCAGCGCGGCACCGCAGCCGGCACCGCCTGGCTGGACGCGTATGAGATCCGCCTCAACCCGGTTCTGATGCTGGAAAACCAGCAGGCTTTTATCGACGAAGTGATCCCGCATGAGCTGGCGCACCTGTTGGTGTGGAAGCATTTTGGCCGCGTGGCGCCCCACGGCAAAGAGTGGAAATGGATGATGGAAGCGGTGCTGGGCGTTCCAGCTCGTCGCACGCACCAGTTCGAGCTTGATTCAGTACGGCGCAATACCTTCCCTTACCGCTGCCAGTGCCAGCAGCACCAGCTCACCGTGCGTCGCCATAACCGGGTGGTGCGCGGCGAAGCCACCTACCGCTGCGTGAAGTGCGGCGAACCCCTTATTGCGGAGTAAGCGGCAGAATTATCAGGAACATTCCTGATCTACCTGATTGCATACAGGAACAACTTTCGTTACGTTGCGGGCTCGTTTTGACACGGAGTTCACGATGTCCCGTAATTTCTCTCTCGCGGTCGCGTTTCTGACGACCGCGTTCTCAGGCCATGCGCTGGCCGAAGGTATCCACAGCTTTTCTCAGGCAAAAGCCGCAGGCGTGAAGGTCAATGCTGACGTCGCGGGCGATTTTTACTGTGGCTGCAAAATTAACTGGCAGGGCAAAAAAGGGGTCGTGGATCTGGCCTCCTGCGGCTACAAAGTGCGTAAAAATGAGAACCGCGCCAGCCGTATCGAATGGGAACATGTGGTCCCGGCCTGGCAGTTTGGCCACCAGCGTCAGTGCTGGCAGGATGGCGGGCGTAAAAACTGCGCCAAAGACCCGGTCTATCGCCAGATAGAGAGCGATATGCATAACCTGCAACCCGCCGTGGGCGAAGTGAATGGCGATCGCGGCAACTTTATGTACAGCCAGTGGAACGGCGGTGAAGGCCAGTATGGTCAGTGTGCGATGAAGGTGGATTTCAAAGAGAAGCTCGCCGAACCGCCAGCCCGCGCCCGGGGCAGCATCGCCCGCACCTACTTCTATATGCGCGATCGCTATGACCTCAATCTCTCCCGCCAGCAAACCCAGCTCTTTAACGCCTGGGATAAACTCTATCCGGTGACCGCCTGGGAGTGCCAGCGCGATGAGCGCATTGCCAAAGTGCAGGGGAATCACAACCCGTACGTCCAGCGCGCTTGCCAGGCGCAAAAGAGCTAACCTACACTAGCGGCAATTGTTTCTTTGCGTACCCCTCACTCTCCCCCTCTTCCCACAGGAAAGAGGGGGCAGAATGTGCAAGGGACTCAGCTCTTGATGGACTTCTTAACTATGCGTGTTCCTCGTATTTATCATCCCGAAATGATTGCCGCAGGCAGTAAAATTGCCCTCTCTGAAGAGGCGGCCAACCACGTTGGCCGCGTGCTGCGCATGGGCGCAGGTCAGGCGATTCAGCTGTTTGATGGTTCAAACCAAGTGTTTGAGGCACAAATCACCCGCGCCGATAAAAAAAGCGTGCAGGTGAGTATCTTGCGTGGCGAAATCGACGATCGTGAATCGCCGCTGCATATTCACTTAGGCCAGGTGATGTCGCGCGGCGAAAAAATGGAATTCACTATCCAGAAATCGATCGAACTGGGTGTAAGCCTCATTACGCCACTTTTTTCTGAACGCTGCGGCGTTAAACTGGATGCTGAACGTCTGAATAAGAAGCTCCAGCAGTGGCAGAAGATCGCCGTTGCCGCCTGTGAACAGTGTGGCCGCAATCGCGTCCCGGAGATCCGCCCGGCAATGGATCTTGAAGCCTGGTGTGCGGAAGAGGAACAGGGTCTGAAGCTCAACCTGCATCCTCGCGCCAGCGCCAGCATCAACACCCTGCCGCTGCCGGTTGAACGCGTGCGGCTGCTGATTGGCCCGGAAGGAGGCCTGTCGGCGGATGAGATCGCCATGACCGCACGCTACCAGTTTACTGATATTCTGTTGGGACCCCGCGTTCTGCGTACTGAGACCACCGCGCTAACCGCCATTACGGCCCTGCAGGTGCGTTTTGGCGATTTAGGTTGAAGCATTAACGGAGAAGACAATGATTAAGCTCGGCATCGTGATGGATCCCATCACAAGCATCAATATCAAGAAAGATTCCAGCTTCGCTATGCTGCTGGAAGCGCAACGTCGCGGTTATCAGCTCCACTATATGGAGATGAGCGACCTGTATCTGATTAACGGCGAAGCCCGTGCGCGCACCCGCATCGTCAACGTCGAGCAGAATTACGATAAATGGTACGAATTCGGCTCCGAGCAGGATCTGCCCCTCGCCGAACTCGACGTCATCCTGATGCGTAAAGATCCGCCGTTCGACACCGAATACATCTACTGCACCTATATCCTTGAGCGTGCAGAAGAGAAAGGGACGCTGATCGTCAACAAACCGCAGAGCCTGCGCGACTGCAACGAGAAGCTCTACACCGCCTGGTTCTCCGACCTGACGCCAGAGACGCTGGTGACGCGCAGCAAAACGCAGCTGAAAGCCTTCTGGCAGAAACACGGCGATATCATCCTGAAACCGCTGGACGGCATGGGCGGTGCGTCTATCTTCCGCGTTAAAGAGGGCGACCCGAACCTCGGCGTGATCGCCGAAACCCTGACCGAGCATGGCTCCCGCTACTGCATGGCGCAGAACTATATCCCGGCGATTGTCGACGGCGACAAGCGCGTGCTGGTGGTGGATGGTGAGCCGGTGCCGTACTGCCTGGCGCGTATCCCTCAGGGCGGCGAAACCCGTGGTAACCTGGCGGCCGGTGGCCGTGGCGAACCGCGTCCGCTGACCGAAAGCGACTGGGAAATTGCCCGCCGCGTCGGCCCGATGTTAAAAGCCAAAGGGCTGATCTTTGTTGGCCTCGACATCATTGGCGATCGCCTGACGGAAGTGAACGTTACCAGCCCGACCTGTATTCGCGAAATCGAAGCCGTGTTCCCGGTATCTATTACCGGCATGCTGATGGATGCGATCGAAAAACGTCTGAAGCAGTAATAGTCCCAAAATTTATACACACAGCCATTCATGCTGCATCAAGGCGCAGCCGTTGCCTCGGCAGCGTGCAGGGTGAAGTGTATAGTGACAGTGTCGGGTTTTGTCCGCATACTGGATGCTGTCGCTTTTTAAACCAGGAAACAGAACCTCTGACAATGAATTTACAGCATCACTTTCTGATTGCCATGCCTGCTCTCCAGGATCCGATTTTCCGTCGTGCGGTCGTTTACATCTGCGAGTACAGCGAAGATGGCGCGATGGGTATTATCATAAATAAACCGCTGGAAAATCTGTCTGTTGAAGGCATTCTGGACAAATTAAAAATTTCCCAGGACGAACGAGTTCCAGAAATTCGTCTCGACAAACCGGTGATGCTGGGCGGCCCGCTGGCGGAAGATCGCGGCTTTATTCTGCATACGCCGCCAGGTTTTTCCTCCAGTATCCGTATCTCTGACAACACCGTGATCACCACCTCCCGCGACGTGCTGGAAACCCTGGGCACGGAAAAGCAGCCAGCCGATGTGCTGGTGGCGCTTGGCTACTCCTCATGGGAAAAAGGCCAGCTTGAGCAGGAGATCCTGGATAACGCCTGGCTGACGGCCCCGGCAGATTTAAATATCCTGTTTAAAACGCCTATCGCCGATCGCTGGCGTGATGCGGCTAAGCTGATTGGCATTGATATCCAGACCATGCCTGGCGTAGCGGGGCATGCCTGATGAGCGGCACGCTTCTCGCGTTTGATTTCGGCACCAAAAGTATCGGCGTGGCGATCGGCCAGCGCATCACCGGCACCGCCCGTCCGCTAACGGCGCTGAAGGCGCAAAACGGCACGCCGGACTGGAACCTGATTGAGCGTCTGCTGAAAGAGTGGCAGCCGGAGGTAGTGATTGTCGGGCTGCCGCTGAATATGGATGGCACCGAACAGCCATTGACTGCACGCGCACGCAATTTTGCCAATAAAATCCATGGCCGTTTTGGCGTGGCGATTAAGCTGCACGATGAACGACTGAGCACGGTAGAAGCCCGCGCCGGCCTCTTTGAGCACGGCGGTTTTCGCGCGCTCACTAAAGGCAGCGTCGATTCCGCCTCGGCGGTGATTATCCTCGAAAGCTTCTTCGAGCAGGGTTACTGATCCCCTTCCCTTTGCCCGGTACGCCGGGCAAATACCCCTTACTCTTCCAGCAACGTGGCGTTGAGCGCCGTCAGCTCAGCCAGACGCGTGCGGACATGCTCATCCTCAACATTCCACATACCGGCAAAGGCCAGCGCGGCATGATGCACGCCCACGGGTATAGCCATCGACACTTCGCCGTCATCATGGTGCCAGACCACATGCCCCTGCTGACGCTGCTGCGCCACATGCGGGGCAAGGTTTTGCCACTGCTCGGGCGTAAAGCGCGGTATCAGCGCCTCGTCCGTCTCACTCGCCAGCAGCGACATGCCTATCACTGATTGCCAGGCAGGCAGCATGTGGAAACCGGCCAGCGCCTGGGTGGTCTGGCTGCCGGGCACGGAGTGCCAGATATAGATCACCTGATCCTCCCACAGCACGCCCAGCGCCACCACGATATCGCGTGGCGCATTGCGTTCCAGCCGGGGCAAGGCGCGGGAGAAGAGCTCGGAGCCGCGAATTGACTGGGCCGCCAGGGCGCCGGGACCAGGCAGGTAGCGTCGGTGCTCGTCTTGCATGGTCAGGCCAATAGAGGCCATGGTCATCAGCAAACGGTTCACACGGGTGGTGTTGATCCCCATTAGCCGCGCAAGTTCACGACAGCCGATGGCGCGGCCGCTGGAAACCAGATATTGCAGACAGCGAATGCCGTCGATAAGACTTTGGTTCGGTTGTGATGACATAGCCGCTTTCAAGGTGTGCAATCAGAGGCTCGATTTTACCGCCCATGCAGAAGGATACAAGGCCGCGAAATTCATTCTCTGCCGTATTAAAGCCGCCCCTGTGCCCTGCGTTCAGCACGGCTCTGCTCAAAGTTCTGCATCCCTGCCTGCAACCCGGTCTGGATCACCCCGGGCAGTTGCCAGGTTTTACCTTCGCGGATCAAATTGGCCGCCGCAGGGGTGTTAACCAGGAGCTCGAACAGCGCGACGCGCCCCTGCTGGTTATCCCTTTCGAGCTTTTGCGCCAGCACCGCCCGCAGGCTGCCAGCCAGCTGCTTACGTACCGGCTCTTTCTCCTCGGCCGGGAAGGCATCCACCAGCCGCTCTATCGCCTGGGCGGCCCCCCGGGTATGCAGGGTCGCCAGCACCAGATGTCCGGTCTCTGCGGCGGTGAGCGCAAGGCGGATCGTTTCGCTGTCGCGCAGTTCGCCTAACAGGATCACGTCAGGATCTTCACGCAGCGCAGCCCGAAGCCCATCGGCAAAAGAGGGGCAATGCAGGCCAATCTCCCGCTGCTGCACCAGACAACGCTTGCTCTGATGGATAAACTCCACCGGATCTTCCAGGGTCAGGATATGCCCGTCGCTGTGGTGATTGAGAAAGTCGACCATGGCCGCAAGCGTGGTGGATTTACCGCTGCCGGTGGCCCCGGTTACCAGAATCAGCCCGTTATCGCTGGTGAGCAGCTCGGGGATCGCTCGCGGCGTGTCCAGGGTACACAGCTGAGGGCACTTTTCGGGCAACAGCCGGAGCGCCAGCGAACACCCTTGCGTATGGGCGAAGGCGCTGGCCCGCAGCCGGTGGTGCTCCAGTGTAACGGCAAAGTCCACCTGCCCCTGGGCGCACCATGCCCCCTGCTGTTCGTCGCTGAGCCAGCGTTTGAGCAGCATCACCACATCCGGCCCCGGAAAAGGGGCGAATTCCATTTCCCCTCGCCGCCGCCAGCGCGGTGGTGCGTTACTGCACAGGTGTAGATCCGACACGTTATGCTTTACACTAAGGGCCACAATTTCTTCCATATCCATTTAATGATCCTCGGAAAATGAACGACATTGCGCATAACCTGGCACAGGTCAGGGACAAAATCTCAGCCGCGGCAACAGTTTGCGGCCGTAGTTCAGAAGAAGTTACGTTGCTTGCAGTCAGTAAAACCAAGCCTGCGAGCGCCATCGCAGAAGCGATCGATGCAGGCCAGCGCATGTTCGGTGAAAACTACGTGCAGGAAGGGGTGGAAAAAATCCGCCATTTCCGGGAAAAAGGCACCGCGGATCTGCAGTGGCACTTTATCGGGCCATTACAGTCGAACAAAAGCCGGCTGGTGGCGGAGCATTTTGACTGGTGTCATACGGTGGATCGTCTGCGTATCGCCAGCCGTCTGAGCGAGCAGCGCCCGGCAGAGATGCCACCGCTTAACGTGCTGATTCAAATCAACATTAGCGATGAAAACAGCAAGTCAGGTATTGCTCTGGAGGAACTGGAACAACTGGCGGATCAGGTGGCGATGCTGCCTGGCCTCAGGCTTCGCGGGTTAATGGCGATCCCGGCCCCGGAGTCAGATTACGACAGGCAGTTTGCCGTCGCCCGGCAAATGGCTGTAGCATTTGAGGCGCTTAAAACACGCTTCCCAACGGTCGACACGCTTTCACTGGGCATGACGGACGATATGGCTGCCGCGATTGCGGCTGGCAGCACCATGGTGCGCATCGGCACAGCAATTTTCGGTGCGCGCGATTACACCCAATAATAAGGAAACCTGAGGAACGCCATGAAGACGTTGACCTTCCTGCTCTCAACCGTCATTGAACTGTATACGATGGTGCTTTTGTTGCGCGTCTGGATGCAGTGGGCCCGTTGTGATTTTTACAACCCCTTCTCACAGTTTGTCGTCAAAGTGACCCAGCCGATTATCGGGCCGCTGCGCCGGGTGATCCCGCCGATGGGCCCGATTGACAGCGCCTCTCTGCTGGTGGCGCTGATTTTGTGCGTGGTAAAAGCGATCGTGCTGTTTATGGTCATCACCTTCCAGCCGATCATCTGGATCGCGGCGGTGTTGATCCTGCTAAAAACGATCGGCCTGCTGGTGTTCTGGGTGCTAATGGTGATGGCGATCATGAGCTGGGTCAGCCGTGGTCGTAGCCCGGTAGAATATTCCCTTATTCAGCTTACCGAGCCGCTGCTGCGCCCGATCCGTAACCTGCTGCCTGCCATGGGCGGGATCGACTTCTCCCCGATGATCCTCGTGCTGCTGCTGTACGTGATCAACATGGGTATCGCTGAACTGCTGCAGTCCACGGGCAACATCCTGCTGCCGGGGCTGTGGATGGCGTTATGAGTGCTGTCAGCACCTGCGCCGACGGGCTGGTTTTACGGCTGTATATTCAGCCGAAAGCCAGCCGCGACACTATCATCGGGCTGCATGGCGACGAAGTAAAAGTCGCCATCACCGCCCCTCCTGTGGATGGCCAGGCCAATGCCCATCTGGTGAAGTATCTGGCAAAACAGTTTCGCGTCGCGAAAAGCCAGGTGCTGATCGAGAAGGGTGAACTGGGCCGCCACAAGCAGGTCAAAATTCTTAATCCGCAACAAATCCCGACGGAAGTCGCGGCTCTGATACAACAGGATTAACACATGCAAAAAGTTGTTCTCGCTACCGGTAATGCCGGTAAGGTGCGCGAGCTGGCCTCGCTGTTAAATGATTTCGGTCTGGATGTGGTCGCGCAGACCGAGCTGGGCGTGGACTCGGCCGAAGAAACCGGCCTGACCTTTATCGAAAATGCCATTCTGAAGGCGCGCCATGCGGCGCAGGTGACCGGTCTGCCGGCCATTGCCGATGACTCCGGTCTGGCGGTGGACGTGCTGGGCGGTGCGCCAGGGATCTACTCCGCCCGCTATTCCGGCGTCGATGCCAGCGATCGGCAGAACCTCGAAAAGCTGCTGGACGCGCTCAAGGATGTACCGGATGAGCAGCGCCAGGCGCAGTTCCACTGCGTGCTGGTCTATATGCGACATGCCGAGGATCCTACCCCGATTGTCTGCCACGGCAGCTGGCCGGGTGTCATCGCCCGCGAGGCGGCAGGCAACGGCGGTTTTGGCTACGATCCGATTTTCTTTGTCCCGACCGAGGGCAAAACCGCTGCGGAACTGACCCGCGAAGAGAAAAGCGCGATCTCCCATCGTGGGCGCGCACTGAAACTGTTACTGGAAGCGTTACGTAATGGCTAATTTGCCACCTCTGAGCCTTTATATTCACATCCCGTGGTGCGTGCAGAAATGCCCGTACTGCGATTTCAATTCGCATGCGCTGAAAGGCGAAGTGCCTCATGACGATTACGTTCAGCATCTGCTTGCCGATCTGGACGCCGACGTAGCTTACGCGCAGGGACGTGAAGTTAAGACTATCTTCATTGGTGGCGGTACGCCGAGCCTGCTCTCGGGCCCGGCGATGCAGACGCTGCTGGATGGCGTGCGTGCGCGCCTCAATCTGGCAGCGGATGCAGAAATTACCATGGAGGCCAATCCGGGTACGGTTGAGGCCGATCGTTTTGTCGAGTATCAGCGTGCCGGGGTAAACCGGATCTCCATTGGCGTACAGAGCTTCAGCGAGCCGAAGTTAAAGCGTCTGGGGCGTATTCATGGCCCGGGTGAGGCAAAGCGCGCTGCACATCTGGCGACCGGGCTGGGCCTGCGCAGCTTTAACCTCGACCTGATGCACGGCCTGCCGGATCAGTCCCTGGAAGAAGCGCTGGACGATCTACGCCAGGCCATCGAACTGAACCCGCCGCATCTCTCCTGGTATCAGCTGACCATTGAGCCGAACACGCTGTTTGGTTCGCGCCCGCCGGTGCTGCCTGATGATGACGCGCTGTGGGATATTTTCGAGCAGGGCCATAGGCTTTTGACCGCCGCCGGGTATCAGCAGTACGAAACCTCGGCCTACGCAAAGCCGGGCTACCAGTGTCAGCACAACCTGAACTACTGGCGTTTTGGCGACTACCTGGGGATTGGCTGCGGTGCCCACGGCAAAGTGACCTTCCCGGACGGTCGCATTCTGCGAACCGCCAAAACGCGCCATCCGCGTGGCTATATGGAAGGGCGCTATCTGGAGCGCAGCCATGACGTCGAGGCCGAAGATAAGCCGTTTGAGTTCTTTATGAACCGCTTCCGTCTGCTGGAAGCCGCGCCGCGCGCGGAGTTTGCGTTGTATACCGGGTTACCTGAAACGGTGATTCGTCCTCAGCTGGATGAAGCCATCGCCAAAGGTTATCTGACCGAGTGCGAACACGACTGGCAGATCACTCAGCAGGGTAAATTGTTTCTCAATTCCCTGCTGGAGCTGTTCCTTGCTGAGTAATTTTCGATGCGCCTTCGGGCGCATTATTCATATATATCGGTAAAACCGACTATCCTGCACGATATTTTAATTATAACCGGGCGCCTGCCGGATATTATTACTAAAACCATTAATCTCTCTCGTTTTATTTCTCCAATCCAGCGCACATTTTAATAATAAAGCACTACCCCAGCTGAAAATTGTGATTATGATTGCGCCAGATGTACGACAACTTTGTAAATCTGTCATACAAATAAGAGCATCGCGTAACGGAATTCATTCTGACATCTTTTAGCATGGAGCTTAATAATGGAAAAAAGAACGCATCTATTTTTATTGTTATGGGCCTTTCTGATGACCTTATTCACTTTTCCTGCCAGCGCAGCAGAGAGAGTGACCTTTAAACTCGCACATAACCTTGAACGCAGCCACGTCGTCCATCGCGCATTCGAAGCCCTGGCGAAAGATGTACACCAGTTATCCGGCGGCAAAATGACCGTGCGGATATATCCCAGCAGTCAAATGGGGAATGCCCGTGAAACAATGGAGCTCCTACAAAATGGCGCGCTGGATATGACCAAAGGATCGGCCAGTGATTTGGAATCCTTTGACAATATTTATGCTATTTATAATTTACCTTTCTTATTTAACGATCAGCAGCATTTTAATTCCGTTGTATTTGGCGAGATCGGCAAAGATATTATGGAATCCACTAAAGAGAGAGGCTTCTTTGCTTTATCCGCTTATGTCGCGGGTACCCGAAGTTTCTATGCTAAAAAACCCATTACTAAACCGGCGGATCTGAAGGGCCTCAAAATTCGTGTTCAGCCAAGCCCAACCACGATCAAAATGGTGGAGCTAATGGGCGGCTCGCCAACCCCGGTCTCCTTCGGCGAAGTCTATACCGCCATGCAGCAGGGTGTGGTTGACGGGGCGGAAAATAACGTTCCGTCATGGGTACAAACGCGCCATATTGAAATCGCTAAGGTGTTCTCTGAGGATGAACATGCAGCTATCCCGGACTTTCTGGTTATCGCCACCAAAACCTGGAATGCCCTGACAGCTGAACAACAACACATTCTGGCGACAGCCGCCCTTAACTCTCAGACCTATCAGCAAAAACTGTGGGAGCAGATTGATGCCGATACCCGCGCTCAGGCAAAAGCGATGGGTGGTGAAATCGTTAAAGTGGATAAAGCCCCTTTCCGCGCCGCAGTTCAGCCGCTGTTCGATGATTTCAAAAAAGATCCCAAACAAGCCGCCCTGCTGGCGAAGTTTGAAAACGCTGCGAAGCAGTAATTTTTCACAGGGTCTGTTCAGACCCTGTTTTAACGGGATATTCGCCATGATATTAAACCGCCTTAAGGCTGCGGTAGACCGCGTCATTGCTGCTTTTTGCGTGATAGTAATGGTTGCACTGGTCGTCTGTGTCGTGTGGCAGGTAATCAGCCGCTACGTCCTTAACCAGCCCAGCACACTCACCGATGAGCTGGCACGGTTTTTAATGATATGGGTTGGGTTGCTCGGCGCGGCCTATACCGTTGGCGCTCAGCGACACCTCTCAATCGATCTTCTCGCGTTATCACTCAGCCGTCCTAAGCAGGCCCTGTTGAACCTGTTTGTGAATGTGATGATTTTTGTTTTTGCCGGCCTGGTCATCGTGACGGGAGGCATCAGGCTGATAAGTAAAACCTTTGAGACGGCGCAGGTCTCCGCAGCGATGCAGATCCCGATGGGTTACGTGTATCTCATACTGCCGCTTAGCGGCCTGGTCATGATGTTTTATGCCCTGAACTACGTGTGTCAGAGCTTTCTACATTTTAAGAGTACATCTCCGGAGACGATATAATGGAAAACGCAGTAGCGCTGATGCTTTTTGGCAGCTTTTTTGTGCTGGTTTTCATCGGGATACCGATCTCTTTTTCAATCGGTATCGCCACCGTGGCCTCCATGCTGCTGATGTTTCCATGGGAGATCGCCGTCATTACGGTTTCCCAGCGCCTGGCGAACGGTTTAGATAATTTCTCGCTGCTGGCGATCCCCTTTTTTATTTTTGCGGGCACGCTGATGAACAGCGGCGGGATCGCCATACGGCTGATCAGGCTGGCGCAGGTGGTGGTGGGTCGGGTGCCCGGCTCGCTCGGCCATGTGAACGTGCTGGCGAATATGATGTTTGGCTCTATCTCAGGTTCCGCGGTTGCGGCGGCCGCGGCCGTTGGCGGTACGCTTCATCCCATCCAGACAAAGCAGGGTTACGATCCCGCCTTCACCACCGCGGTAAACGTCTCCTCCTGTATCACCGGCCTGCTCATTCCGCCTTCCAATGTGCTGATTGTTTTCTCCCTCACCGCAGGCGGCGTCTCGATAGCCTCTTTATTTATGGCGGGCTACCTGCCGGGGATCCTGATGGGGTTGGCGATTATGCTCGTTTGCGCGGTCATTGCTAAGCGTCGCGGCTGGCCACTGGCTGAGCGTCCCACCTGCGCACAGGCGCTAAAAGCGTTGCTCGATGCTCTGCCGAGCCTGCTGCTGGTGATCATCGTTATGGGGGGTATTCTTGGCGGCATCTTTACGGCTACCGAAGCCTCAGCCATTGCCGTGATCTACACCTTCATCCTGTCGGTGCTGATTTATCGTGAAGTGAAATGGCGAGATTTAGCCAGGCTTATTCTGGAGTCGGTGGTGATGACATCCATAGTCCTGCTGCTGATCGGCTTTTCCGTGGGCATGTCATGGGCAATGACCAACGCGGATATCCCTTACTTAATCAGCGATACCCTTATGGGCATTTCTGATAATCCGCTGATTATTCTGCTGTTGATAAACATCGTGCTGCTGATTGTGGGGATCTTTATGGACATGACCCCTGCGGTCCTGATCTTCACGCCCATCTTCTTGCCTATAGCCCAGGATTTGGGGATGGATCCGGTGCATTTTGGCATCATGATGGTGGCCAATCTCTGTATTGGCCTGCTGACACCGCCTGTGGGAAGTGCGCTGTTTGTCGGCTGTTCAATTTCAGGGGTAAATATACAGCAGCTGATCAAACCGTTATTGCCGTTCTACGCGGCCCTGTTGATAGCGCTAATGCTTATCGCCTATGTCCCGGCAATTTCGTTGTGTATCCCGCAACTGCTGGGATTGATGTAGTTCAGACCAGCAAAGGGAGATCCCCTTTGCTGGATAATGTGGCTTATTTCAGGCCGCTGACCAGCCCCTTGCGGCTCTCTTCCAGCGAAACCACGCGTTTACACACGTCTTTGCCAAACTCCTTGAAATCCGCTTCCTGGTTCTTCCACTCGTTCTGAATGGAAGTTTGCAGGCCACCCAGACTACCCAGCACGCCCTGCAGCGGGTTGCCGCCGCCTTTCAGCACTGCTTTAGCGCCCATCTCGTTGATACTGTCCTGCAGAATGCCGCCCATCGCCTGATTTACCAGCTGCTGGCCGTCGGCACGTACCTGATCGATCGCCTGATAGTGGAACGTCAGGCCATCGGTACGATGTTCAATAATCCGGTTCATCTGCTCTTTTAACTGCGCGTCCAGTTTGGTCAGGCGCGAGCGCATATTGCTGCTCTCCCCTACCTCTTTAGCAATGATCTTATCCAGCGCGACACGGCCTTTTTCCACACGGGTCAGAGCGCCTTCGTCGATCCATGGTAGCGCGCTGCGCAGATCGGCCTGGTAATCTTTCGCCTGTTCACGTTGGGCTGCGCTCAGCGTGTATTGCTTGCCGTTAAACATGACGTTGCCATCCGGAGTGATCACCAGATTGCCGTTCTCACCTTTTACCTGCACGGTTTGCGGGCTCAGGATCACGTCGTCACGCGGCGTGACTTCGCATTTGTAGTCTGCGTGAGCGGTCAGAGCCGTGGTCATTAAAGCCGTAGCAAGCAGCGTTTTGCGCATCATATATTCTCCCTCATACAAAACGGGCCAGCAATTGCTGGCCCCTGATGCTCTATTAGTCCCACCAAATATCGAAAAGTTCGCTGATGCGCACGTCTTCGAATTTGTGGTCTTCCAGCCACTTACGTACGATAGCCTGATGCTCTTCGGTGCACTGGCCGATCTCTTGTTTGCAGATCAAACCTTCCCACGCCAGGTAGCCGCTGCCGTCAAATGCCAGCTTGTTCGGCTCGATAACTTCATTGATGAAAGCATCCACGTCTTCATCAATTTTTTCTACACTGGTGCCTTCCGGGAAACGCCATGCAACCGAAAAACCAATTTCCTGGAATTCTTCGATATGCATTTTCTTACGCAGACGACGGCTACGGTTCTTTGCCATTATTTCACCCTCTCGAACATTAAGTCCCATACGCCGTGACCAAGACGATGGCCACGCTGTTCAAATTTCGTTACCGGACGTGAGTCAGGACGCGGCACATAATCATTGCTCGCCGACTGGTTTTTATACCCGTCGAGCGTCGACATCACTTCCAGCATATGCTCCGCATACTGTTCCCAGTCGGTGGCCATGTGGAAAACGCCACCCAGCTTCAGTTTACTTTTGACCAGTTCGGCAAACGGCGCCTGAACGATACGGCGTTTATTATGACGTGCTTTGTGCCATGGGTCAGGGAAAAAGAGCTGAACCATGTTCAGAGAATTGTCAGGGATCATCTTGTGCAGCACTTCTACCGCGTCATGACACATCACCTGCAGATTCTCGACGCCCTCTTCATGGGCCGTCGCCAGGCAAGCACCCACGCCCGGTGAGTGAACCTCGATACCGAGGAAGTTCTGCTCCGGACGCGCTTTTGCCATGGTCACCAGCGAAGCGCCCATGCCGAAACCGATCTCCAGCGTAATCGGCGCGTCGCGGCCAAACAGCTCAACAAAGTCGAGCGGCTGTTCGGTGAACTCTACGCCCATCACCGGCCAGTAGTTATCCAGCGCATGTTGCTGTCCCTTTGTCAGGCGCCCCTGACGGCGGACAAAGCTGCGAATACGGCGTAGCGGGCGGCCGTTTTCATCAAATTCCGGTGATATGACGTCGTTTTTCATAAAAGAGTAGTCTGCTTGTGAGAATGTTCGGGAAACGGGCATTATCCAAAGTTAATGATGGGATGCAAGCATGGGAAAGATCCGGTTTACAGCCGCATGCCGCTGTGCTGCAATCTGCGTCCCTGATATCGCGAAGCGAAGACCATGCAAGCCTCTCAATTTTCAGCCCAGGTGCTGGACTGGTACGACAAATACGGGCGTAAAACCCTGCCCTGGCAAACTGAAAAAACACCCTACAAAGTATGGCTCTCCGAGGTGATGTTGCAACAAACGCAGGTCGCTACCGTTATCCCCTACTTTGAGCGCTTTATGGCGCGTTTTCCCACCGTGACCGATCTGGCGAACGCCCCGCTTGATGAGGTGCTGCATCTGTGGACCGGGCTCGGCTACTACGCCCGCGCCCGCAATCTGCATAAAGCCGCCCAGCAGGTGGTGTCGCTGCACGGGGGTAAATTCCCGGAAACCTTCGAGGAAGTGGCTGCCCTGCCGGGCGTCGGCCGCTCTACCGCCGGGGCCGTTCTCTCCCTTTCGCTGGGGAAACACTTCCCCATTCTCGACGGCAACGTGAAGCGCGTGCTGGCACGCTGCTATGCCGTTGGCGGCTGGCCGGGCAAGAAGGAGGTGGAAAAGCGCCTGTGGGAAATCAGCGAGGCGGTCACTCCCGCTCGCGGCGTTGAACGCTTTAACCAGGCGATGATGGATCTGGGGGCGATGGTCTGCACCCGCTCGAAGCCCAAATGCGAACTCTGCCCGCTGAATAATCTGTGTGTGGCCTATGCCAACCACAGCTGGGCGCAGTATCCCGGTAAAAAGCCGAAGCAGACGCTGCCCGAGCGCACCGGCTATTTTCTGCTGATGCAGCACGAGGAGACGGTCTGGCTCGCCCAGCGTCCACCAAGCGGTTTATGGGGCGGCTTATTCTGTTTCCCGCAGTTTGAAGATGAGGATGGGCTTCGCGACTGGCTGGCGCAACGCGGCATCCCTGCCGATACTCTTGTGCAGCTCAACGCGTTTCGCCATACCTTTAGCCACTTCCATCTGGATATTGTTCCAATGTGGCTTCCCGTGTCCTCATTCACCTCGTGCATGGATGAAGGCACCGCTCTCTGGTATAACTTAGCGCAACCGCCGTCAGTGGGGCTGGCAGCTCCCGTAGAGCGCCTGTTACAGCAATTACGTGTCGGGGCAACGGTTTAGCTCCGGGCGACAAAGAGGATTCAGTATGGCCAGAACAATTTTTTGTACCTTCCTGCAACGCGACGCAGAAGGCCAGGACTTCCAGCTCTATCCGGGCGACCTGGGTAAGCGCATCTATAACGAGATCTCAAAAGAGGCGTGGGCGCAGTGGCAGCACAAGCAAACCATGCTGATTAACGAGCGCAAGCTCAACATGATGAACGTTGAACACCGCAAGCAGCTGGAAGAGGAGATGGTGAATTTCCTGTTTGAAGGCAAAGACGTCCACATCGAAGGCTACACGCCACCGGAAAAATAATATCGTGCGGGCTGATGCCCGGCGGCGCTACGCTTGCACGGGCCCACGATAACCAGGCCGGGTAAGCGAAGCGCCACCCGGCAAAACAGCCCCAAAAACAACACAACACGCACTCCCGGAATGATGAAAAAATTTTTAGCGCTTGCTCTTGTTGCACCGTTACTTGTTTCGTGTTCCTCCAGTAATAAAGGCGATAGCTATAACGAAGCCTGGGTGAAGGACACCAACGGTTTTGACATTCTGATGGGGCAGTTTGCCCACAACATCGAAAACATATGGGGATTTAACGAAGTTCTGATCGCCGGACCGAAAGACTACGTTAAGTACACCGACGCTTACCAGACCCGAAGCCACATCAACTTTGACGAGGGTACCATCACCGTCGAGACCATCGCCGGAACCGATCCTGCGGCACGTTTACGTGAGGCGATCGTCAAAACCCTGCTGATGGGTGACGATCCGGGCTCTATCGACCTTTACTCCGACGCCGACGACATCACCATCTCGAAAGAGCCGTTCCTGTATGGCCAGGTGGTGGATCAAACCGGTCAGTCCATTCGCTGGGAAGGTCGTGCCAACAACTTTGCCAACTATCTGCTACAAACCCGCCTGAAAAGCCGCAGCAACGGCCTGCGCGTTATCTACAGCGTGACCATTAACCTGGTGCCAAACCACCTCGATAAACGTGCGCACAAATATGTGGGGATGGTCCGTCAGGCATCGCGTAAATACGGTGTCGATGAGTCGCTGATCCTGGCGATTATGCAGACCGAATCGTCGTTTAACCCGTATGCGGTGAGCCGCTCCGACGCCCTGGGCCTGATGCAGGTTGTTCAGCACAGCGCCGGAAAAGATGTGTTCCGCGCGCAGGGGAAATCTGGCATGCCAGGCCGCAGTTATCTCTTTGATCCCGCCAGCAATATTGATACCGGTACCGCATATCTGGCGATGCTGAACAACGTCTACCTGAGCGGCATTGATAACCCGACCTCGCGTCGCTATGCGGTCATCACCGCCTATAACGGCGGTGCGGGCAGCGTGCTGCGGGTCTTCTCCAGCGATAAACTGAAGGCGGCGAGCATTATCAACAGCATGTCGCCAGGGGATGTTTACCAGACCCTGACCACCCGTCACCCCGCCGCCGAGTCACGCCGCTATCTTTATAAGGTCAATACGGCGCAAAAGAACTATCGTAGAAAGTAGCCTTCTCTCTTTTACCCTCTCCTCCCCGGAGAGGGTAAAGATCCTCTCCAGCAGTGCAGGCCTCATCCATAGGAAAGTGTTATTTGCATCACAATCCAAACTGCAAATTAATGTTGATTGCATTTTTTTGCGGGAGGTAACAAAACATCACGCCACTCGCTGATAGAATTGCATCAAATACAAAACCCAAATGTTTCTACACCAACATACAGCCCGCTCTCTTGTGAGGAAAGTAACATGAACCTTAAGCTGCAGCTTAAAATCTTGTCGTTTCTGCAGTTCTGTCTGTGGGGGAGCTGGCTAACCACGCTCGGCTCCTACATGTTTGTCACGCTCAAATTCGACGGTGCCTCTATCGGCGCGGTCTATAGCTCTTTGGGTATCGCTGCCGTCTTTATGCCGACCCTGCTCGGGATCGTGGCGGATAAATGGATAAGCGCCAAGTGGGTGTATGCGCTTTGCCATCTGGTGGGGGCGGGTACGCTGTTTATGGCGGCCGAGGTCACCACGCCAGGGGCGATGTTTATGGTGATCCTGCTTAACTCGCTGGCCTATATGCCAACGCTGGGCCTGATTAACACCATCTCCTACTACCGTCTGAAAGACGCCGGTATGGATATCGTCACCGATTTCCCACCGATCCGTATCTAGGGCACCATCGGCTTTATCATGGCGATGTGGGGCGTGAGCTTCGCGGGCTTCGAACTGAGCCACATGCAGCTCTATATCGGGGCGGTACTCTCCGTGGTGCTGGCGCTGTTTACCCTGACCCTGCCGCACATTCCGGTCTCTAACCAGCAGAAAAACCAGAGCTGGAGCGCCATGCTCGGCCTGGATGCTTTCGCGCTGTTTAAAAACAAACGCATGGCGATCTTCTTTATCTTCTCCATGCTGCTGGGTGCGGAGCTGCAGATCACCAACATGTTCGGCAATACCTTCCTGCACAGCTTCGATAACGACCCGCTGTTCTCCGGGAGCTTTATCGTAGAGCATGCGTCGGTGATGATGTCGATTTCCCAGATCTCCGAAACGCTGTTCATCCTGACCATCCCGTTCTTCCTGAGCCGCTACGGCATTAAGAACGTTATGATGATCAGTATCTTCGCGTGGATGCTGCGCTTCGGTCTGTTTGCCTACGGCGACCCGTCAGCCTTCGGTACCGTGCTGCTGGTGCTGTCGATGATTGTCTACGGCTGCGCCTTCGACTTCTTCAACATCTCCGGCTCCGTGTTTGTGGAGAAAGAGGTTCGTCCGGAAATCCGCGCCAGCGCCCAGGGCATGTTCCTGATGATGACCAACGGCTTCGGCTGTATTCTCGGCGGCGTGGTGAGCGGTAAGGTTGTGGAGATGTATACCACTAACGGTATTACTGACTGGCAGCCGGTGTGGCTGATCTTCGCAGGCTACTCTTTGGTGCTGGCCTTCGCCTTCATGGCGCTGTTCAAGTACAAACATGTTCGTACTCCAACAGGTGCGCAGACCGTCGCGCATTAATCTGTTAGGTTCCCCCCTCCTGCGAGGGGGGAATTTTTTTACTTCAGTACATACCCGTACAACCGCTTAATCCCGTCCGCATCCTTCTCGCTGTAAACGCCCTGCAGTTCCGGTGAAAAACCGGGCAGCAAATTGACGCCCTCTTCCAGCGCCAGGAAGTAACGCTGCACCGCCCCACCCCAGAGTTCGCCCGGCACCACGCACAGCACGCCCGGCGGGTATGGCAGCGCCCCCTCCGCCGCGATACGCCCTTCGGCTTCGCTGATGCGCACCAGCTCGACGTTACCGCGAATAAAGGCCTGGTTAGCATCCTGCGGGTTCATCGCCACGGTGGGCAGGCTCTCTTTACGGAACATCGCTTTCTGCAAATCCTTCACGTCAAAGCTGACGTACAGATCGTGCATCTCCTGGCAGAGCTTACGCAGGGTATAGTCGCGATAGCGCACCGGGTATTTCTTCCAGATGGTCGGCAGGACATCCGCCAGCGGGGTATCGTCCTCAATGTGCTGTTCAAACTGGCCCAGCATCGCCACCAGTTGCGCCATCTTCTCTGCGCTCTCCGCGGGAGTGAGCAGGAACAGAATGGAGTTAAGATCGCACTTCTCCGGAACGATGCCTTTCTCACGCAGGTAGTGCGCCAGAATGGTCGCCGGGATGCCAAAGTCAGTATACTCCCCGCTTTCAGCATCGATACCCGGCGTGGTCAGCAGCAGCTTGCACGGGTCGACAAAGTATTGCTCCTCGGCATAGCCCTCAAAGCCGTGCCATTTGGCCCCCGGCTCAAAGCTGAAGAAACGCAGCTCGCTGGCAATCGCATGGGTAGGATGATCCTGCCACGGACGCCCGGCCACCACCGGCGGGATAAACGGCTTAATCATCTTGCAGTTGGCGATAATCGCCTTGCGCGCCTCGATACCCAGCTCAACGCACTCGGCCCAAAGCCGACGTCCGCTCTCCCCTTCATGGATCTTGGCGTTAACGTCGAGAGCTGCAAACAGCGGATAGAACGGGCTGGTGGAAGCGTGAAGCATAAAGGCGTTGTTGAGGCGCTTATGCGGGCAGAAACGCGCCTGGCCGCGGATATGGTTATCCTTTTTGTGGATCTGCGAGGTCTGGGAGAACCCGGCCTGCTGTTTGTGCACCGACTGGGTGACAAAAATCCCCGGATCCTTCTCGTTGAGCTCCAGCAGCAGCGGCGAGCTGTCCGCCATCATCGGGATAAACTGCTCGTAACCCACCCACGCGGAGTCAAACAGGATGTAGTCGCACAGCTGACCGATCTTGTCGATCACCTGGCGGGCGTTATAGATGGTGCCGTCATAGGTGCCGAGCTGGATCACCGCCAGACGGAACGGACGCGCTTCACGGGCTTTTTCCGGCGCCACTTCGCGGATCAGCTCCCGCAGATAGGTCTCGTCAAAGCAGCGGTCATCGATGCCGCCAATAAAGCCAAACGGGTTACGCGCCGCTTCGAGATAAACCGGGGTCGCTCCGGCCTGGATCAGCGCGCCATGGTGGTTGGATTTATGGTTGTTGCGGTCAAACAGCACCAGATCGCCACGGGTGAGCAGCGCATTGGTCACCACCTTATTGGCGGCCGAGGTGCCGTTGAGGACGAAATAGGTTTTGTCGGCGTTAAACACCTTCGCGGCGAACTTTTGCGCATGCTTGGCAGAACCTTCATGGATCAGCAGATCGCCCAGCTTCACGTCGGCGTTGCACATATCGGCACGAAAGACATTCTCACCAAAGAAATCGAAGAACTGACGGCCTGCCGGGTGTTTCTTAAAGAATGCCCCGTGCTGATGCCCCGGGCAGGCAAAGGTGCTGTTGTCCATCGCCACGTACTGGCTGAGAGTGTCGAAAAACGGCGGCAGCAGGTTCTCTTCATAGCGACAGGCCGCGGCTTCCAGCTCTAACCACTCCTGCGCTTTGCCATCGATCACAGCATCGACACCCGCAGGGGTTTCAACAGGCTGTGGCGAGAACATATATACAGGCAGGTTAAAACCGGTGCGTTTCAGTAATGCGAGGATGCCGCTGTGACTTTCAGCGACGGTAATGACGACTGCCGCCACATCCGTAAAATCTGTGTTATCCAGCGTCACCACTTCCCGGTGTGTGGATAAGGCGGACGCCAGCTCGCGGCTGACGGCAATTTTCATTGATTTCATAAGCGCAAATACCCGTGCAAGGCGTGAAAAAGCCCCGGACAGGGAGTCCCCCTGCCCAACGAATGTGTCTGACCGGAGTTCAGCTCCGACCGCCAGACATCAGTAAAAGCAGAACGCGTCTGGTTTTACTGTTGTCCTGCAGTGAGCCTGCGTTACCCTCACCGCATGGTGAGCGTAGAATAAGATGTGTCGATACGGCCAGCCATTTGAGCGAGAGAGAGTCTGTGCATTGGCGGCCTCGTATCTGAGAGGAGAAAATTCGCGCAATAATGTCACCTTTCGCCAGGGGGCGCAAGAAGGAATCATTATGCAAAAAATGGGATTAACTTGGCGATTACTCACTGAAAAGAGTAATAATAATGCAATATCAATGAGTAAATAACAGGAGTTCACAGTGGTTATTGGACCGTTCATTAATGCGGGAGCCGTGCTGCTGGGCGGCGTACTTGGCGCCGTGCTAAGCCAGCGATTACCGGAGCGTATTCGCTCCTCGATGCCCTCAATCTTTGGCCTCGCCTCACTGGGGATTGGTATTCTGCTGGTCATCAAGTGCGCCAACCTGCCGGTGATGGTGCTGGCAACGCTGCTCGGAGCGTTGATTGGAGAGTTCTGCTATCTGGAGAAAGGGATTAACGGCGCCGTCAGCAAAGCGAAAAACCTGCTTTCCCGTGGGAAACAGAAAGGTGGTGGTCACGACGCGTTTATCCAGAACTATGTCGCCATCATCATTCTGTTTTGCGCCAGCGGCACGGGGATTTTTGGCTCGATGCAGGAGGGAATGACCGGCGACCCCAGCATCCTTATCGCTAAAGCCTTCCTGGATTTCTTTACCGCGACGATTTTTGCGACCACGCTGGGTATCGCGGTTGCCGCGATTTGCGTGCCGATGCTGCTTATCCAGCTCGCCCTCGCGACCTGCGCCACATTAATCTTACCGCTGACCACGCCAGCAATGATGGCGGACTTTACCGCCGTTGGTGGTCTGCTGCTGCTGGCAACCGGGCTGCGGATCTGCGGAATTAAGATGTTTGCGGTAGTCAATATGCTGCCTGCGCTGGTGATCGCCATGCCGCTTTCCGCCCTGTGGACCGCGTTTTTTGCCTGAGATCGCAGCAAACTGGCGACAGAGTGTGCGGTCAGTAGCGAAATCAACAAATTCCATTGACGGCACGAGGCGGATCGGGTTTAATTCGCCCCGTTGCCCGGATAGCTCAGTCGGTAGAGCAGGGGATTGAAAATCCCCGTGTCCTTGGTTCGATTCCGAGTCCGGGCACCACTATTTAAAGAAACCAGCCTACGGGCTGGTTTTTTGCTTTTGGCGAAACAGAATCTTATAACTTCTTCAGCTTCCCTATCACCGCATTTGCCAGCGCTTCAGGGCATGCAAATCCCGACCGAACCTTGTGCGTCAGCAGCGTTGAGCCATACTGACGGGTAATTTGCGGCAGACAGGCGTCGTGAAAGGCTTTAACGTCCTCAAAGTAGTCCAGCATGTATTTATCCTCCCCAGGCCGTGCTCGCGCCATACAGTCGTTAAAACAGGCCGTGGCGTCGCGATCGATATAGACCACCAAATCGATATGCGGATAGCGCTGCAGGTTATCCTTAATCTGGTAGAAATAAGACATATACCGGGCCGATGGCTGTTCAGTCATCAGGAAATTCACATGGCAGAACACGATGTCGCTGAACAGGGAACGTTCTATAACGTAGTTGCCTTCCGGGATGTTGTTTAACAGACGCTGGCGGGAAGCGGTGATATAGAGCTGAAAGGCCACTCTGGCGTCAGCATCGTGCGGGTTCTCAACGAACACCTGAAGCAGTTCAAGAAATACCGGATCTTCATCCACGGGCTCCTTTATTACACTCCAGTTTGCGCCTGTTTTTTCTGTTAACGCCGCCGCCAGAGGTACCAGCAGGGTGCTTTTCCCCGCAGCAATATTGGCCTCAATAGCAACGATCTTCACAGCGATCCTCCTGAAAATGGATCCGCTGAAGCAGGATCGGCCAGTCGATCGTGATTTATGGTCGGGCAAAATGGGGCTTCACAGGAGAGATATTCCTGGTATTCAGCCACGTGCAGCAGAAGTTGCTCCCCACAGGATTCCTGTTCGCCGTAGTCGACCCGCGTTGAAGAGTGTCTGAAGAAAGTGATCATAACGCTTTCACACCGTATGAAGGGGCTCCCTTATTAAGGATAAGGGAGCATCGGGATTATGCCTTTTTCGCGCTGTAAACTTCTTCACCGGAGAACGCCGGTTCAGCCCAGAAATTGATATTAAACTGCGCATCGTCGGTCATCTCAATACGGTGCCAGTACTGCGGTGGGCTGGTCGCAAAGGTGCCTGCGTTAATCACGACTTTTACTTCTGGCTCCGTCGCCTCTTCATTGGCGAAGCCGTAATAGGTTACAGTCCCTTCCATTACACAGAGCTGGCCAAAAATTCCGGCTGCGGTGTTGTGATGGCTCAGAAGCGCTGCGGGGACATTATCTTTAGTAAAGAAGGGAGTGGAACGTTTGATGGTCCAGTTTTTGGGAATTCTGTGATGGCTCATAAGTACCTCCGGCTTTAAACATGCATTTAAAATACATCTTTATGTTTCGCCTGTAAAGTATTATTGATAATAAATCTCATTTACATGGAAGGTAACTCTACTGCAGAAAGGATAATAGCTTGTAGGCCGGGTAAGGCGCAGCCGCCGCCCGGGGGGTTTCCCGGCGCAACGCAAAAAGCCCATCCGGGAGGATGGGCTTTCGCGTATTTGATGCCTGGCAGTTCCCTACTCTCGCATGGGGAGGCCCCACACTACCATCGGCGCTACGGCGTTTCACTTCTGAGTTCGGCATGGGGTCAGGTGGGACCACCGCGCTACAGCCGCCAGGCAAATTCTGTTGTTCACCCCGCCCTCAGGCGCAGTGACTAATCTGTATCAGCTGAAAATCTCTCAAATCCGCCGAAACAGCTTCGGCGTTGTAAGGTTAAGCCTCACGGTTCATTAGTATCGGTTAGCTCAACGCATCGCTGCGCTTACACACCCGACCTATCAACGTCGTCGTCTTCAACGTTCCTTCAGGACTCTCAAGGAGTCAGGGAGAACTCATCTCGGGGCAAGTTTCGTGCTTAGATGCTTTCAGCACTTATCTCTTCCGCATTTAGCTACCGGGCAGTGCCATTGGCATGACAACCCGAACACCAGTGATGCGTCCACTCCGGTCCTCTCGTACTAGGAGCAGCCCCCCTCAATTCTCCAGCGCCCACGGCAGATAGGGACCGAACTGTCTCACGACGTTCTAAACCCAGCTCGCGTACCACTTTAAACGGCGAACAGCCGTACCCTTGGGACCTACTTCAGCCCCAGGATGTGATGAGCCGACATCGAGGTGCCAAACACCGCCGTCGATATGAACTCTTGGGCGGTATCAGCCTGTTATCCCCGGAGTACCTTTTATCCGTTGAGCGATGGCCCTTCCATACAGAACCACCGGATCACTATGACCTGCTTTCGCACCTGCTCGAGCCGTCACTCTCGCAGTCAAGCTAGCTTATGCCATTGCACTAACCTCCTGATGTCCGACCAGGATTAGCTAACCTTCGTGCTCCTCCGTTACTCTTTAGGAGGAGACCGCCCCAGTCAAACTACCCACCAGACACTGTCCGCAACCCGGATCACGGGTCTACGTTAGAACACCAGCCATTAAAGGGTGGTATTTCAAGGATGGCTCCACGCAGACTGGCGTCCACGCTTCAAAGCCTCCCACCTATCCTACACATCAAGGACCAGTGTTCAGTGTCAAGCTATAGTAAAGGTTCACGGGGTCTTTCCGTCTTGCCGCGGGTACACTGCATCTTCACAGCGATTTCAATTTCACTGAGTCTCGGGTGGAGACAGCCTGGCCATCATTACGCCATTCGTGCAGGTCGGAACTTACCCGACAAGGAATTTCGCTACCTTAGGACCGTTATAGTTACGGCCGCCGTTTACCGGGGCTTCGATCAAGAGCTTCGCGTTGCCGCTAACCCCATCAATTAACCTTCCGGCACCGGGCAGGCGTCACACCGTATACGTCCACTTTCGTGTTTGCACAGTGCTGTGTTTTTAATAAACAGTTGCAGCCAGCTGGTATCTTCGACTGATTTCAGCTCCACCCGCAGGGGCTTCACCTACACATCAGCGTGCCTTCTCCCGAAGTTACGGCACCATTTTGCCTAGTTCCTTCACCCGAGTTCTCTCAAGCGCCTTGGTATTCTCTACCTGACCACCTGTGTCGGTTTGGGGTACGATTTGATGTTACCTGATGCTTAGAGGCTTTTCCTGGAAGCAGGGCATTTGTTGCTTCAGCACCGTAGTGCCTCGTCATCACACCTCAGCGTTAACAAGGTTCCGGATTTACCTGGAACCTCCGCCTACATGCTTAAACCGGGACAACCGTCGCCCGGCCAACATAGCCTTCTCCGTCCCCCCTTCGCAGTAACACCGAGTACAGGAATATTAACCTGTTTCCCATCGACTACGCCTTTCGGCCTCGCCTTAGGGGTCGACTCACCCTGCCCCGATTAACGTTGGACAGGAACCCTTGGTCTTCCGGCGAGCGGGTTTTTCACCCGCTTTATCGTTACTTATGTCAGCATTCGCACTTCTGATACCTCCAGCATGCCTCACAGCACACCTTCAACGGCTTACAGAACGCTCCCCTACCCAACAACACATAGTGTCGCTGCCGCAGCTTCGGTGCATGGTTTAGCCCCGTTACATCTTCCGCGCAGGCCGACTCGACCAGTGAGCTATTACGCTTTCTTTAAATGATGGCTGCTTCTAAGCCAACATCCTGGCTGTCTGTGCCTTCCCACATCGTTTCCCACTTAACCATGACTTTGGGACCTTAGCTGGCGGTCTGGGTTGTTTCCCTCTTCACGACGGACGTTAGCACCCGCCGTGTGTCTCCCGTGATAACATTCTCCGGTATTCGCAGTTTGCATCGGGTTGGTAAGCCGGGATGGCCCCCTAGCCGAAACAGTGCTCTACCCCCGGAGATGAGTTCACGAGGCGCTACCTAAATAGCTTTCGGGGAGAACCAGCTATCTCCCGGTTTGATTGGCCTTTCACCCCCAGCCACAGGTCATCCGCTAATTTTTCAACATTAGTCGGTTCGGTCCTCCAGTTAGTGTTACCCAACCTTCAACCTGCCCATGGCTAGATCACCGGGTTTCGGGTCTATACCCTGCAACTTAACGCCCAGTTAAGACTCGGTTTCCCTTCGGCTCCCCTATACGGTTAACCTTGCTACAGAATATAAGTCGCTGACCCATTATACAAAAGGTACGCAGTCACACCACAAGGGTGCTCCCACTGCTTGTACGTACACGGTTTCAGGTTCTTTTTCACTCCCCTCGCCGGGGTTCTTTTCGCCTTTCCCTCACGGTACTGGTTCACTATCGGTCAGTCAGGAGTATTTAGCCTTGGAGGATGGTCCCCCCATATTCAGACAGGATACCACGTGTCCCGCCCTACTCTTCGAGTTCACAGCAGGTGTATCTTCGTGTACGGGAGTATCACCCTGTACCCTGCGACTTTCCAGACGCTTCCACTGACACACATGCTGATTCAGACTCCGGGCTGCTCCCCGTTCGCTCGCCGCTACTGGGGGAATCTCGGTTGATTTCTTTTCCTCAGGGTACTTAGATGTTTCAGTTCCCCTGGTTCGCTTCGTTAAGCTATGTATTCACTTAACGATAGTGTGTCGAAACACACTGGGTTTCCCCATTCGGAAATCGTCGGCTGTAACGGTTCATATCACCTTACCGACGCTTATCGCAGATTAGCACGTCCTTCATCGCCTCTGACTGCCTAGGCATCCACCGTGTACGCTTGGTCGCTTAACCTCACAACCCGAAGATGTTTCACTTCATGATTGCGAAAATTTGAGAGACTCTGACACACCGCTTATCTGCTCTTATTACGGAGAACAGACACGGCGTGTCGTTTCAATTTTCAGCTTGATCCAGATTTTTAAAGAGCAAAACTTCTCAATGCACTCGGAAGTACATTTAGAAGTTCATCATTCATCAGACAATCTGTGTGGACACTACAAAGGCAGGTTCTTTAAGGTAAGGAGGTGATCCAACCGCAGGTTCCCCTACGGTTACCTTGTTACGACTTCACCCCAGTCATGAATCACAAAGTGGTAAGCGCCCTCCCGAAGGTTAAGCTACCTACTTCTTTTGCAACCCACTCCCATGGTGTGACGGGCGGTGTGTACAAGGCCCGGGAACGTATTCACCGTAGCATTCTGATCTACGATTACTAGCGATTCCGACTTCATGGAGTCGAGTTGCAGACTCCAATCCGGACTACGACGCACTTTATGAGGTCCGCTTGCTCTCGCGAGGTCGCTTCTCTTTGTATGCGCCATTGTAGCACGTGTGTAGCCCTACTCGTAAGGGCCATGATGACTTGACGTCATCCCCACCTTCCTCCAGTTTATCACTGGCAGTCTCCTTTGAGTTCCCGGCCTAACCGCTGGCAACAAAGGATAAGGGTTGCGCTCGTTGCGGGACTTAACCCAACATTTCACAACACGAGCTGACGACAGCCATGCAGCACCTGTCTCAGAGTTCCCGAAGGCACCAAAGCATCTCTGCTAAGTTCTCTGGATGTCAAGAGTAGGTAAGGTTCTTCGCGTTGCATCGAATTAAACCACATGCTCCACCGCTTGTGCGGGCCCCCGTCAATTCATTTGAGTTTTAACCTTGCGGCCGTACTCCCCAGGCGGTCGACTTAACGCGTTAGCTCCGGAAGCCACTCCTCAAGGGAACAACCTCCAAGTCGACATCGTTTACGGCGTGGACTACCAGGGTATCTAATCCTGTTTGCTCCCCACGCTTTCGCACCTGAGCGTCAGTCTTTGTCCAGGGGGCCGCCTTCGCCACCGGTATTCCTCCAGATCTCTACGCATTTCACCGCTACACCTGGAATTCTACCCCCCTCTACAAGACTCTAGCCTGCCAGTTTCGAATGCAGTTCCCAGGTTGAGCCCGGGGATTTCACATCCGACTTGACAGACCGCCTGCGTGCGCTTTACGCCCAGTAATTCCGATTAACGCTTGCACCCTCCGTATTACCGCGGCTGCTGGCACGGAGTTAGCCGGTGCTTCTTCTGCGAGTAACGTCAATCGATGAGGTTATTAACCTCACCGCCTTCCTCCTCGCTGAAAGTACTTTACAACCCGAAGGCCTTCTTCATACACGCGGCATGGCTGCATCAGGCTTGCGCCCATTGTGCAATATTCCCCACTGCTGCCTCCCGTAGGAGTCTGGACCGTGTCTCAGTTCCAGTGTGGCTGGTCATCCTCTCAGACCAGCTAGGGATCGTCGCCTAGGTGAGCCGTTACCCCACCTACTAGCTAATCCCATCTGGGCACATCTGATGGCAAGAGGCCCGAAGGTCCCCCTCTTTGGTCTTGCGACATTATGCGGTATTAGCTACCGTTTCCAGTAGTTATCCCCCTCCATCAGGCAGTTCCCCAGACATTACTCACCCGTCCGCCGCTCGTCACCCAGGAGCAAGCTCCCTGTGCTACCGCTCGACTTGCATGTGTTAGGCCTGCCGCCAGCGTTCAATCTGAGCCATGATCAAACTCTTCAATTTAAGTTTGATGCTCGTGAATTAAACTTCGTAATGAATTACGTATGTTCACTCAGAGACTTTGGTATTCATTTTTCGTCTTGCGACGTTAAGAATCCATGTCACTTTGAGTGCCCACACAGATTGTCTGATAAATTGTTAAAGAGCAGTGCAACGCGGCTTTCGCTCACCGTTGCGAGGTGGCGTATATTACGCTTTCCTCTTCCAGAGTCAAGCGATAATTTCACGCTTTTCTCTGCTGACCCGGCGGCTTGTTTGCCGTTGTTCCGTGTCGATGGAGGCGCATTATAGGGAGTTCTCCCGGGGCCGCAACCCTTAAATGACAGAAAAATGACTGACTGCTGCATTCCCCAGCAAAACCCCGCCTTATACGCATTTGCCCACAGAGTTATCCACAAACGCGCTGATATTCCCTGCGACACATACGCTAAAACGGGTTCTGAATCACGCTGCGGCTTGCTCTTTCTTCACCAGAATGGTGGTTAACATAAAGGAGAGAACCAAAGATATCGCCACGCCTGCCAAAGCAAAGACAAAGTACGGACCTATATAAGCAGGCAAACTGAAGATGCTCGACAGAATGTAGCCATAAAGACGCACGCCGAAGAAGGCAATAAAAGCTGATGCCAGCGAGCTGGCCACCGTGGCGGCAATAAAGGCTTTCTTGTAGCGCGTCAGGACACCAAAGAGTGCCGGTTCGGTAATCCCCAGCAGCGCAGAGATGGCCGCCGACAGCGTAACGGTCTTCTCCTGACGATCCCGGCTCAGACGCCAGATAGCGAATGTCGCCCCGGCAATCGCCATATTGGCCATAAACATCATCGGCATCAGCATGTCGTAGCCTCGGTCACTAAAGTTCTGCAGGGCAATCGGCGTCATCGCGTGATGCATACCGGTCAGGATCGCCACCGGACGGATGGCCCCGACGATAAGTCCGGCGAAGCTGGCCGACACGCCAAACAGCCCTTCTATAAAGAAGGCGAGTCCTTTACCCAGCCAGATGCCAATCGGACCGATCACCACCAGCGCCGCCAAAGCGCCTATAAAGAGAGTAAGCGTCGGCGTGAACACGGTTTTCAATACATCCGGCATGATGCTGTCTACCCAGCGATGGATATAGCTCAATGCCAGCACCGAGAAGATCACCGGAATGACGCTCGAGGCATAGTTAAAGACGGATACCGGGATCGCATTCATTAACCAGAGGGCGCTGACCGCCCCTTCCTGATGCGTCGCCAGCGCTTTCGCTGCTTCTATTAAGGAGGGATACATCAGACAGGCGGCAACCGCCGCGGCAAGATACTCATTGGTCTTGAAGATCTTCGCCGCCGACACGGCGAGGAAGAACGGCAGGAAATAGAAGACGCCGCTGGCAATCAGGTCGATAACCATGACGGTATCGCTTTTCGCCGACACCACCTTCAGCGCGATCAGCCCGGCCAGCAAGCCTTTTATCATCCCGGCACCGGCAATGGCCGGGACAATCGGACCAAACACCCCCGAGACGGTATCCATAAAGAGGGAAACCAGACTTTTACGCCCCTTTGTCGCCGTCGGCGCTGTATCAGCTCCCTGACCGAGCACATTAAGCATTTGCTCGTACCAGCTGTTCACCTTCGGCCCAATGATCACCTGAAACTGATCGCTCTGCAGCTGCGCGCCCAGCACCCCCGGCAGATTTTTGATCGCGGTCTGGTCGACTTTATTATCGTCGATGAGATCAAACCGTAGCCGCGTCATACAGTGCCAGACTTTATTAATATTCCCCTGGCCGCCGACCAGACGAATAATATTGTTGATGGCTTCTTGCGTCCCCATAAAGACTCCTGCCGGTATGGTTGTTGTTTTATTGATGCCACGAGAATAGATAAACCAACCAGGCAAAACAAACCAATAAAAGTTGATATCGCTCACATTTAACCATGCAAAGAGCCATAAAACCGCCATCAATCCAAAATTGGTATGGTTTTTAATTAAAATAGAATCAAATAACTGACCAAAATAAATAATAAAAAAACGGTTTACCGGCAAACATTTTTAGGGCGATGATATTCCCATTCCATATTTCCACAGAGCCGCAAAGGAGTTTCCCGTGACGCCTGTGATTATCAAAAATATCGAGTGTTTTATTACCCGTCCGGACCGTCATAATCTGGTCACCGTTCGCGTTACCACGGAGCATGGCCCCGTCGGACACGGCTGTGCCACCTTCCAGCAGCGCCCGCTGGCGGTTAAAACTCTGGTGGATGAGTATCTCAAACCGCTGCTGATTGGCCGGGATGCCAATAACATCGAAGATCTGTGGCAAATGATGAACGTGAACGCCTACTGGCGTAACGGTCCGGCGATGAACAACGCGATCTCCGGCGTGGATATGGCCCTGTGGGATATTAAAGGGCAACAGGCCGGCATGCCGCTGTATCAGCTGCTGGGCGGAAAATCCCGCGATGCGATCCCGGCTTACAGCCACGCCAGCGGCGAGACGCTGGAGGAACTCTTTGCCTCCGTTGATAAACTGGTAGCGCAAGGCTATCGCCATATCCGCTGTCAGCTCGGTTTTTATGGCGGCACGCCATCGGCGCTGCATGCCCCGGAGAACCCGACGCCGGGTGCCTGGTTCGATCAGCATGAGTACATGGCAAATACCGTGGAGATGTTCCGCGCCCTGCGCGAAAAATATGGCCGGAAGCTCCATTTCTTACACGATGTCCACGAGCGTTTATTCCCGCAGCAGGCAGTGCAGCTGGCAAAACAGCTTGAGCCTTATCAGCCCTACTTTATCGAGGATATCCTGCCGCCACAGCAGAGCGCCTGGCTGGAACAGGTTCGCCAGCAGAGCTGTGTGCCGCTGGCGATGGGCGAGCTCTTCAATAATCCGGCTGAATGGCACGACCTGATCGTCAATCGCCGTATCGACTTTATTCGCTGCCACATCTCGCAGATCGGCGGCATCACCCCGGCACTGAAGCTGGCGCATCTGTGTCAGGCCTTTGGCGTGCGCCTCGCCTGGCATGGCCCCGGCGATATGACGCCCATCGGCGTGGCGGTGAATACGCACCTGAACATTCACCTGCATAATGCGGCTATTCAGGAATTTATTCCGCGTTCCAGGTCCACCGACAGCGTCTTCCCTGGCGCGCCTGAGGTGAAGGACGGGTTTGTCTATCCGCCGACAGCGCCCGGCATCGGCACCGGCTTTAATGAAGAGCTGGCCCTGGCGTATCCGGTGGTCTATCGCCCGCACGAGTGGACGCAAAGCCGCCTGCCGGACGGCACCCTTCATACGCCCTGATTTTGTCGCCAGGCGAAATTATCGCGGTTATAGGGGCTGACCCAGGTGCAGGTGTAGTTGATATCGATAATATCGCTTACCTCAAATACCCGGCCCCCCTCCAGTATCCCGCGATTATTAATATGCATTGCCGGGCTGCCTTTTTTGCAGCCCAGGATCACCGCCTGCTCGCGGCTGACGATGACCGCCCGGTAGGTGGTCAACATATGGGAAATGTTCATCCCTTTATTTAATACGTACTGCTGAATGGAACGCTCAATCGCCTGCTGATTAAGATCGGGAAAATCGGCGGCCGGCATGCTGGACACTTCCAGCTGTACGGGCTGGTCATCGACGTAGCGCAGGCGGCAAAAGTGCCAGATAAAACTCTCTTCATCGATGCCAAAGATCTGCTGCGCCGCGCGATCTGGCCTCGTCTTATGCAGGCTGATCATCCGGTAGCGCATCTGATCGAATCGCTTTTCCGTGATCGAGTTGTAGATCAGTGGATTATTGCGCGCGTGCTCGTTGATCCAGATCCCCGATCCCTGCACGATCCGCACCACGCCAATACTGACCAGTTTTTCCAGCGCCTGGCGGATGGTGAAACGCGAGACGCCATACTCTTCGGCCAGCTGCCGTTCAGGGGGGAGTTTACGTGGCCCCGCCGTGGTGTCCTGATAGATTTTGCTCAGCAGATCCTGGGTCACAAACTCTTTCTTTTTCATTATTCGTCCTGAAGTCATTCAACGTTGATCACACATCAGCAGTCCGGCAAACCTTGCGCCAGCAGTCGCGGCCAGATGGCCGCCCAGTCCGAACCATGCTTCATCCCGCTGACTACCTCCGTTTGCACACATCTTCCCCCCACCGCCTGTTGAAAACGTCGGGCGACGGCGGGTGGCACGGTGGTATCGGCTTCGCCGCTGAAGTGGATCTGCGGCAGGGCGCGAAGCGCGGGCGCACGATCGATGGCGCTCTCGGCTGCGGGCATCGGGGTGACACGATGCAGGGTATTGACATACGCCACGTCGAGATTGCCTGCTACCGTGCGCAGGGAGCGCACATCATCCCGGCGTTTCGCCAGCAGGGCGGCGATATTGCCGCCCCCGGAGTAGCCAACCATATCGAGCTGCACGCCCGGATAGCGCAGCACCATCTGGTTGAGCGCCTCGTTCATCGCATCTATTACCGCAGGCGAGAAGCGATCCTGCGTCCAGATATTTACGCGGCAGTTAGCCGGCAGCGGCGGCCCGATGAACTGGCAGGGCCGGGCAAGATAAAACACATTTGCCTGACTGTCCGCCGCGGCCAGCATCAGGCCGATCGGATGACGCGGCGTCGGATTATCAGAGGGCGTTGTGCGGCTCTTCCAGGCAAAGCCATCTCCTTCGATGTAGACCCGTAGGGATTGCACTGGTGGCGTAATCCGGTGCCAGGTAACAACAGGGAATGGAGCTGTGTCAAATTTCTCACTGATCAGACCACTTTCATTGGCTATTTTATGCGCAGCACTGAGCGGCTCGGCGGTAATACACCCTGACAATAATAAAGATAAACTAATCAATATCGTTCCCTGCAAAATGTGAGGATATATCCTCATACCGCACCAGCCTTAACTCAAATTATCAACATGACCAAATATGTGGAATGAATTCAACCGGAAATAATTAAGCAGTGCTTATTGTTTTCGGCAACAAATTGTATATTCTGCGCCCGAAGATATCGGATTAATCCGAAGAAATCACAATTGCATTTTGCACAAACATCGCAACTTTATGATGGTACACCATGGAAAAGAAACGTCTTAGCCAGCTGATCTCTCTGCTGGTGGCATCAACGACCGCGCAGGCCTACGCCACATCTCATGAATTAATTATCGACACACCGGCAAGCAGCGTTCAGATCGCTGACGCAAAAGAGTTAGTGCATATCACCCAGACGGGGAGCGTAACGGGCGCCCCGGATTCGGCCTTAACCGTTAATTCGGGAGTGACTGTCACAACGCTTACCAATGACGGCACCATCAGCGACGTAGTCAGTGTTCCATTATTTTTGAGCAGCAGTGTTGTGCAGATTGATGGAACCGTGGGTGAGCTTAACAATAACGGAACCATTTCCAGCCTCAATCAGTACCAGAATGGCAAAGTGGTTGCGGTAAGCGCATCGGGGATGATTAACACCCTCACCAACAGCGGCACCATGAAGGGCGTTCAGAATACTTACAACAATAACTACGACTTCAATTCTTATAACAATGGCACGATAGACAATGCCGGGACCATTAATACCTTAATCAATACCGCAGAAGGTAAGATCTCTGGTTCCCGCGCCATCAGTAACCAGGGAACCATTGATACCTTAGCCAATGCGGGTGTGATCTCCTTCACCCCAGCCGAAAATAACGTCAACAGCGGCCAAAACAGCGCCATTTTTAATAACGGTACGATTGGCACGTTGCACAACACCGGTACGATTGACGGTGGTGCGACCGATAATTACGGCAGTTCCGGGATAGATAACCAGAGCACCATTAATTCCATCGTCAATGATAATAAAATTAATGGCAGCTTCGCCGGTATTAATACCTATGGCACTATCGACACCATTGAAAATAACGGCCAAATCACCGGCAATTTTACCGCTATCTATAGCAACGGCGCCCTTGGTTCAATCATCAACAACGGTGAGCTGTCAGGCAACTCGAGCGGGATCTATATCTGGAACTACTACAACCAGAGCGCAACGACGCAGATTGTTAACAATGGCCTGTTAACGGGCGGCTATTATGCGCTGCTGGTCGGTAGCAATAGCAGCGATGGCGTGACCCTGACCAACAGTGGCGTTATTGCTGGTGAGATTTACGCCTTAAACGCGACAACATTAAACATTAACGGTGGCACCACCACCATGGGCACGCTGACCGGCCTCGAGGGCGCGACAGGGACCATTAAGGGTTCCGACGTGATATTCGGCACCGGCTCGCTGCTGCTGAACGATAATATCGTTACCAGCACGCCTGAATTCGGCCTGATGTCACTCCAGATGAGCGATGAGCAGCCTGTATCAAACGGCACCGTGGTGAACGAAGCGGCTTCCCTGCAGGTAAACAACAGCATCAACATCGCTGGCGATTACCATCAGAAAGCCGCCGCGACGCTGATTTCCGGTGTCTCCGATCTGGCGGATGCTCGCGGCGATCTGCTGGCCGATACCGGCTATGGCCGCCTCAACGTCACCGGCAATGCTATTATCGATGCGGGTTCCAGCGTTAATCTGCTGCGCACCGGCAATACTTACCAGTTCGCCGAAGGCCAGCGTTATGTGGTCATCAATGCCGCAGGCGCAGAGACCGATTACCACGCCGATCGGCTGAATTACAAAGCCCTCGGCTATCGCGGTACGGTCAACGGCAGCGTCGCTGAAATGGATGAAAGCAAGGCCCTGGTGTTAACCCTGGGTGCAGAGCCGGTCATCATCGAGCCGGTAGAGCCTCAGCCAGAGCCAACACCCGAAGTCACCCCGCCGGTCGTGACAGAGCCCGACGTCACTGCCCCGGTCGTCACGGTGCCAACGCCGCCGACGCAGCCTGCGCCAGCGGAACCTGCACCTGCTCAGCCGACCAAACGGGGTTATGCCACTATTCCGAGCGCCACGGCGGCACTCGGCGGGCTGGCGAACTACTCCGGTATCGCCTCCCCACAGCTGCTGAATCTGTACAACGCCTCCCTGGCGATTGAAGATAAACAGGAAGCGAACCGCGTCGGGGAGCGTCTTTCTACCAGCCAGAACCTGAACACCAGCTCCGCAGCCACCGTTGCGACCTCTACTGCTCAGGCCGTAGTGGGTGCTCACATCGATGCCGTACGTAACCCGCAGGCCTCCGGCGCCAGCGGCGTGGCAACCGGTGATGACTACGCCAACAACTGGATCGTCTGGGGTCAGCCGTTCGGCGGTTACGCTCGCCAGGACAGCACCGACAACGTCAGCGGCTACACCGCGAAGTTTGGCGGCCTGATCATCGGTGCCGACCGCGCGCTGGGTGACGACTGGCGTCTGGGCGCAGCCCTGAACTACAGCAACACCTCCGTGCACGGTAAAGACAACCTGAGCGGCAACAACTCTACCGCCGATAACTATGGGGTAATTGCTTACGCGGGTTACACCGGCAATCCGTGGTACCTGAACCTCTCCGCAGGTCTGAACCGTCAGAACTACAGCTCCGTGCGTCGCGCTGATTTCACCGGCTTCTCCGGCGCTGCCCACGGCAAGTTCAACGGTCAGTCCATCACCCTGCAAAGCGAGCTTGGCTATCCAATTGCCCTGCCGGCTGACGTGGTCCTGACCCCGCTGGCGGGCCTGACCTATGGCTATCAGCATGTGGATGGTTACAGCGAAACCGGCGGCAACGGCATGGCGCTGGATGTCAGCAGCACCCACGCGCAGTCTGTGGTGAGCGATATCGGTGCCCGCATCGGGAAGACCTTCGCCACCGGCCTGGGTAACCTGACGCCGTTCGCCCAGGTCTCCTGGATCCACCAGTACGATAACCGTCAGGTCAGCAGCCATGCGACCTACGCCGCCGATGCTATCGGTGAAACCAGCTTTATCACCAAAGGGGCCTCTCCGGTGGAAGATATGGCGGGCGTAGCCGTGGGCACCACCCTGTATGACGCCAACGATCTGAGCCTCGACGCGCGTTACGATCTGCAGGCCGGCGACCGCTACCAGGCGCACACCTTCAGTCTGCGTTTACGCAAGTCGTTCTGATTGTTATGAACGATCAACGGGGCCACGCATGGCCCCGTTTTTTTATGCTCAGCTGCCAGACATTGTATTTTTCGCCGCGTCGGTCGATAGTGTCTGTTTTTACTCAACAGTTAACTCACATGACGCAAACTGCACTCTCCTCTGGATTAAAGGTCGGCGCGCTGCTTTTACTGCTGATCCTGATTTATACCGGTCTCTATACCGCGGACCGAACCACCTGGCTGATGGAGGTGACGCCGGTCATCATCATCGTGCCGCTGCTGCTCGCCACCCAACGGCGCTACCCGCTGACTCCCCTGCTCTACACGCTGATCTTCTGGCATGCCATCATCCTGATGGTGGGCGGGATGTACACCTACGCCAAAGTCCCCATCGGCTTTGACGTTCAGGAGATGTTCCACCTGAGCCGCAACCCGTACGACAAGCTGGGGCACTTTTTCCAGGGGCTGGTGCCCGCGCTGGCGGCCCGGGAGATCCTGGTGCGCGGCGGCTACGTCACTGGCCGCAAGATGACGGCCTTTCTGGTGTGCTGTATTGCGCTGGCGATCAGCGCCACCTACGAGCTGATCGAGTGGTGGGCGGCGCTGGCGATGGGCCAGGGCGCGGATGATTTCCTCGGCACCCAGGGCGATCCCTGGGATACGCAGTCCGATATGTTCTGCGCCCTGCTCGGCGCGCTCACCACGGTACTGCTCCTCGGACGATGGCATCAGCGGCAGATTACGCTTTCAGGCTGATCCCGCTCTCAGCCAGTCCCCCCATCTGGCCATACATCGCTCCGGCGGCGCTGACGATCGACATCGCCAGCGCTGCCCCGCTCCCCTCGCCCAGACGCAGATCCAAGTACAAATAAGGGGTCAAGCCAAGGTGGTCTAACGCCCGTCGGGACCCTTTTTCCGCCGAGCAATGCGATGGGATGCAGTAGTTTTTCACCTCAGGCGCAAGCTGGCAGGCGGCCATCGCCGCGGCATAGGAGAGAAAACCGTCCAGCACCACCGGCAGCCCGCACGCTCCCGCGCCGAGAATGACCCCGGCCATCCCCACCAGATCGTAGCCGCCCACTTTCGCCAGTACATCGATGGCATCGCCGGGATCGGGCTGATTGACCGCAATCGCCTGACGGACAATCGCCTCTTTATGCTGGATCCGATCCGCCGGCAGGTTAGCGCCAATCCCCACCACCTCTTGCGGATCGCAGCCGCTGAGCACGCTGATAATCGCCGAGGCCGGCGTGGTGTTGGCGATACCCAGCTCGCCGGTGCCAAACACCGCGATCCCCTCTGCGGCACGCTGTTGCACCAGCCGGGCGCTGCGCAGCAGCAGCTGTTCGGCGTCATCACGACTCATCGCCGGGCCACGGGCGATGTTACCGCTGCCACGCCCCACCTTCAGGCTCAGCATCGTCTCGATCGGCTCGCAGTCGATGCCGATATCTACCGGCAGCACAGTCGCGCCACTGTTTTTCGCCAGCACGCAGACGCCGGAGGTGCCCTTGATCATATTCAGCGCCTGCAGGTGCGTTACCTGCTGCGGGCTGATGGCGACCCCCTCCTCGTAGACGCCGTGATCGGCGCACATCACAACGATCTCTTTTTGCAGATCGTCGAGCCGGGTTAAGCCCCGCATCCCCGCCAGCTGGATAGCCAGGGTTTCCAGCCGTCCCAGGCTGTTGAGCGGTTTCACCAGACCATCGATATGCTGTGCCGCCTGCGCCTGTTTGTTCTTATCCAGCGGCGCAATAGCGGCCAGCAGGTCCTGTATTGTCTGCATCGGTATTGTTCTCATTCTTCTTCCCGGAAAGGACTCCGGTCGTTAAAGGCGCGTAGCAGCATAAATCCGCCGCGATTTTCTACCATCGTGTAAGCATCCTGCCGGAAGGGGAAGTGCCACAGGGAGTCAGACGGCATTTTTAACCAGTGGGCCAGCAGCAGGCTAAGTACGCCCTGGTGCGCCACGATCAGCATGTCGCCCGACTCCTGGCGCTGGGTTAACTCGTCCGCCACGGCCTTCACCCGCCCGGCAAAGTGCGGGAAGGGCTCGCCGCCGCTGGGGGTGGCGTTTTGCCAGTCATCCAGCCAGCTCTGCCAGGCTTCGGGTTCCTCTTCGGCAATATGGCTGAAATGCCGCATCTCCCAGCGGCCAAAATCCATCTCGTTGAGCCGCGGATCGCTCCCGGTCACCGGGACGATCAATTCCGCGGTCTGCTGCGCGCGCTGCAGCTGGCTGGATATCGCCTCGCTGAACGACACCTCCGCCAGTAAAGCGCCCACCCGCGTGCTTTGCTCAATCCCCAGCGGCGTCAGGGGCACGTCGGTGCTGCCGTAGAACAGGCCGCTGGCGTTGGCCGCGGTTTGTCCGTGACGAACCAGAAAAAATCGCATGTTCAGACCCACATTAATGCCAGCAGAAAGACGATCTCTGCGGTTTCGGCCAGCGCCCCCAGGGTATCCCCGGTCTGCCCGCCGAGACGACGGCGGAGATAGTGCACCAGACCATAAATCACGACGTAAGTGACCAGCATCGCCGCCAGCCCGTGCAGCCCGCCGATCAGCCCCACAGCTATTGCCCCGCCCAGCAGGGTCAGCGCCGCATTACGGAAGCTCACCTGGCCGATATAAAGGCTGCCCATCCCTTCGCCTTCGCGGGCGTAGCGCTGGCCGTACATCCCCAGCACCAGCGCGGCGCGTCCGGCGATGGGGGCGCACACCAACAGCATGAACCACTCTTTGGCGGGAAGATGCGCCAGGCCAATCACGGCGAAGACTTTCAGCAGAATGGCAAACACCAGCGCCAGGCCGCCAAAGGTGCCCAGCCGGCTGTCCTTCATGATCTCCAGCATCCGCTCCCGGCTGCGGGCCGAGAAGATGCCGTCGCAGGTGTCGGCAAGTCCGTCCAGATGAAAACCGCCGGTGAGCAGCACCAGCGCCAGCACGTAAGCGGCGGCGGCAATATAGATCCCGCCGCCGGTCTGGCTCACCACCAGCGCCAGCAGCCCGGCCAGCGCGCCGATCGTCGCGCCAACCAGCACAAACCACGGCACCCCGCGGGCCAATTGGCGGAACTCCACCCCGTCGGCCCATTTTTCCGGTACCGGAATGCGTGACATCAGGCGCAGCGTCGCCCACAACATCGCTAAGCTCATTTAATTTTGACTCCAATCCCTGAGACCACCAGCCAGACCTCTTCTGCCGCCTGGGCCAGTTTCTGATTTGCCCGTCCGGCAATATCGACAAAATGCCGCGCCAGACGGTTTTCCGGGGTGATGCTCATCCCCAGCTCATTGGTAACGATGTACACCGGGGCGCGGGTCGCCAGGCAGGCGGCAATCAGATCGTCGATATGCTGCTGCAATCCAGACTCCAGCGCCGCAAAGTCCAGGGTGTCGGGATCGGCCCCGCCCGAGGCGTCGTACAGCAGGTTCGCCAGCATCGTGGTGATGCACTCGATCACCACCGCTTCGCCGGGTTGAACCTGCTGGTGGATAGCGGCCCCCAGATCGCGATAACGCTCCAGGGTGCGCCAGTGGGCGGGCCGCTGGGCGCGATGCCGGGCGATACGCGCCGCCATCTCCTCGTCGGTGACGGTGGAGGTGGCGATATATAAAACCTGCGAATAGTGGCGGGCGACCAGCCCCTCAACGTGGGCGCTCTTACCGCTGCGCGCCCCTCCGGTCACGACAATCATTCCTTGCACTCCTGATGCTCACGCATGATCTGATAGATTCTGGCGATATCAACGTGCTGGCGCATCGCCTGCGCCAGCTGGTCAAACTGCTGGTCTTTATAGCTGGCGTATTCTGGCGCGGTTTCGAGAGGAAGTAACCCTTTACGTGCCCGCAGGCTGTCCACCAGCGCGCGGGTAAAGGCATCGCTGTCGAACAGACCGTGCAGATAGGTGCCCCACACCAGCCCATCGTCGCTCACCGCCCCGTCGGCAACCTGCGCATTCTCTTTTTCCAGCCACAGCGCCGGCTGCGCCCCGTCGGCCCGCGCGGTTTGCCCCATGTGGATCTCATACCCACGCACCGCCATTCCGGCGAGAGGGGCCAGCCAGCCGGGCAGCGACGCCGCCATCCGGGCGCTGACCTGGGTGGTAGTTTTGTGACGGGCAAACTGCGTTACGGTATCGAGCAGCCCCAGACCGGGCATCCGCCCGAGGCCGGATTCCACCTCATCAATCAGGGTGTCGCCCAGCATCTGATACCCGCCGCAGATCCCGAGCAGCGGCACGCCGTCCCGGTGTCGCTTCAGCAGGGCATGCGCCATCGCGCTGTCGCGCAGCCAGTTCAGATCGTGAAGGGTGTTTTTGCTGCCCGGCAGGATCAGCAGGTCGGCCTCGTCCAGCTCCCGCGGCTGGCTGACGTAGCGCACGCGTACGTCCGGCTGCGCCGACAGGGCGTTAAAATCGGTGAAGTTGGCGATATGCGGCAGGTGCACCACGGCAATGTCGATCTCGCGCGCCTGACGATGGCGCGTATTGCCCCGCTGGAGCGCCACGCCATCCTCCTCCTCCAGATCGAGATCCAGCCACGGCATCACCCCCAGCACCGGTACGCCGGTTAAGGACTCAATCTGCTGTAACCCGGAGTAGAGCAGCGCCACATCGCCGCGAAACTTGTTGATGATCACGCCTTTGACCCGCCAGCGCTCGTGCTCCTGCAACAGCGCCAGGGTGCCGTAGATGGCGGCAAACACTCCACCCCGATCGATATCGGCCACCAGGATCACCGGACACCGGGCGATCTCCGCCATCCCCATATTGGCGATATCGCGATCGCGGAGGTTGATCTCCGCCGGGCTACCCGCCCCCTCCAGCACCAGGATCTGATGCTCCCGCGCCAGGCTCTGATACACCCCGGCGATCTGCTCCCGCAGGCGCGGTTTGAAGTCGTGATAGCGGGCCGCATCCATACTGCTTGCCACCTCGCCCATCAGCACCACCTGAGCCTGACCGTCCGCGGAGGGTTTGAGCAGGACCGGATTCATCCGCACATCCGGCACAACCCCGGCCGCTTCGGCCTGCATGATTTGCGCCCGGCCCATCTCTTTGCCGTCCGGCGTGATGCCGGAGTTGAGCGCCATGTTCTGTGATTTAAACGGCGCGGTGCGCCAGCCGTCCTGATAAAAAATGCGGCACAGGCCGGCGGCCAGCACGCTTTTTCCCACATCGGACGCGGTTCCCTGCAGCATTATTGCCTGGGTCATGCCCTCTCCTGTTTATGACACCCCCACGGCGCTACGAATGCGAATCGGCGTACTGCTTAACGGCTGCCATCGTTTTCTGGATATGCGCTTCGGGGCTACGGTCGGTATAGCTCAGCAGGATTTTACCATCGGGCGCAATGACAAACGACGTGCGTTCGGAGAGGGTTTTGCCGTTCAGCTGCATCAGCGTCTGGTACTGCCTGGCGACCTTCGCCCCGGGATCGGCGGCGACGGTGAATTTATCGCGGCACTCTTTTCTGGAAAACTCATCCACCTGTTCGACATTCCCGGCGGTGACGCCCACCACGCTGGCGCCAAGCCTGTTAAATTCGTCGGTGGCGTCGGCAAAGGCGTTGGCTTCGATGTTGCAACCCTTGCTGAACGCTGCCGGGAAGAAGTAGAGCACCACCGGCCCTTTTTGCAGCGCCTGTTGCAGGGAGAAGGTCAGTGGTTTTCCTGCCAGCGCGCCCTGCAGCGTGAAGTTGGGCGCATGGCTGCCTGCCTCGAGGGCAGCCTCAACGTGGGTGGTAAAGAGAGAGAGGGAAAGGACGACGGCGGCGGACAGGATCGAGAGAGGTTTCATGGTCGGCTCCAGGTGAATGGAAAGGCTCTCTGAAGAATAGCCGGAAACGGCTTGCCCGGCGGCGCTACGCTTGCACGGACCTACGGGGAGATGCGGCCTTTGTAGGCAGGGTAAGGCAAAGCCGCCACCCGGCGGATGTTGGCACCTTACTCTCACACCTTAAACAACCAACAGGCCGCAAAGTGGCCGGGAGCAATCTCCTGCATCGCGGGCGCTTCGCGTCGGCAGACCGGCATCACGTGCGGGCAGCGGCTGCAAAACTTACAGCCCGGCAGCACAGAGGTCGGGCCGGGGATCTCCCCGCGCAAGGTGGCCTGCTCCAGATTGCGGATCCGTGGATCGGGCTGCGGCACCGAGGCTAACAGGGCCCGGGTATAGGGGTGCGCCGGATGCTGATACAGGGTATCGGCGGGCGCTACCTCCACCAGCTTGCCGAGGTACATCACCCCGATGCGCGTCGAAATATGGCGCACCATCGACAGATCGTGGGCGATAAACAGATAGGTCAGCCCCAGCTCCTGCTGCAGATCCTGAAGGATGTTCACCACCTGCGCCTGCACCGAAACATCCAGCGCCGACAGCGGCTCATCGCACAGGACAAACTCCGGGCGCACCGACAGCGCCCGGGCAATGCTGATCCGCTGGCGCTGGCCGCCGCTGAACTCGTGCGGGAAGCGCTGAAGATGTTCCTGCTTGAGCCCCACCTTGTAGAGCAGGGTTTCGGTTCGCTCCCGCTGCTCCTCGCGGCTATAGCCGTGGATCTGCATCGGCTCCGCCACCAGCTGCTGGACGGTCATCCCGGGATTCAGCGACGAATAAGGATCCTGGAAAATGGCCTGCATCCGCTTGCGCAGCGGCTTGAGCTGCTTTTCGCTGGCCTGGGCGATCGCCTGCCCGGCAAAATCAATCTCGCCGGAGGTGATATCAAACAGCCGCAGAATGGCGCGCCCGAGGGTCGATTTGCCGCAGCCGGATTCGCCCACCAGGCCAAAGGTCTCCCCCTGGCGGATATCAAAGCTGACGCCGTCCACCGCTTTCACCACCACCCCTTTGCGCAGCAGGCCGCCGTTGAGGGTAAAGTGCTTATGCAGGTCCCGCACGCTGACAAGGGGAGAATGTTGTTCGCTCATGCCTGAACCTCCTTATCGGCCAGCAGCCAGCAGGCCGCGCGGTGCCCCGGTTCGGGGCTGTAAAACGCGGGCTGACGCTCGCACTGCGGCATCCGCTGCGGACAGCGTTCGGCAAACGGGCAGCCCGGGGGCGGATTGAGCAGGCCCGGAGGCGATCCTTCGATGGGCGACAGACGATGGCTGGTCTGTTCCGGGTGCGGCAGGGACGCCAGCAGCCCCAGGGTGTAAGGGTGTGCCGGACGGTAAAAAATATCCTCCACGCTGCCCTCCTCCATCACCAGCCCGCCGTACATCACCACCACCCGACTGCATACCTGAGCGACAACACCAAGATCGTGGGTGATCAGCAGGATGGCGGTGTGGGTTTTCTGCTGCAAACTTTTTAACAACCGCAGGATCTGCGCCTGAATGGTGACGTCCAGCGCGGTAGTAGGTTCATCGGCGATCAGCAGTTTGGGATCGCAGGAGAGCGCGATGGCGATCATCACCCGCTGACGCATCCCGCCGCTGAACTCGTGCGGGTACTGGTCGTAACGGCGCTCCGCTTCGGCAATGCCCACCTGCTCCAGCATGGCGATGCTCGCCGCGCGGGCCGCTTTTTTGTTCAGGCCTTTGTTACGCATCAGGATCTCAGCCATCTGTTTGCCGATGGTCAGCACCGGGTTCAGGGCGGTCATCGGATCCTGAAAAATCATCGCGATCTGGTTCCCGCGAATGGCGCGCATCTGCTCCGGGGTTTTCTGCGCCAGATCGTTATTGTCGAAACGGATCTGCCCCCCGGTGATGCGCCCGTTGCTGCCCAGCAGCTGGATAATGGATTTGCAGGTCACGCTCTTGCCGCAGCCGGACTCCCCGACAATACCCACCAGCTCGCCCGGCTGAACGTGAAAGCTCACCCCGCGCACCGCGTGGACATCGCCATCGCGGGTGCGGAAGGTGGTTTGCAGGTTGTCGAGTTCAAGTAAGTTATTCATCGCGGTTCGCTCCCGGCTCAAAGGCGGTGCGGAACACGTCGCCTAACACGTTAAAACTGAACACCGTCAGCAGAATCAGAATGCCGGGGAACATCGCCAGCCAGGAGGCCTCGCCGATATACGACTGGGCGTTATTGAGCATGCTGCCCCAGGAGGCGGCAGGCGCCTGCACCCCGAGGCCGAGGAAGCTGAGGGTGGATTCCATCAGAATGGCCGAGGCGATATTCAGGGTGGCGGCGACGATAATGGTCGGCAGCACGCCGGGGATGATATGGCGCAGGATAATCCGCAGCGGATGTTCCCCGGAGGCGCGGGCATAGAGCACATACTCGCGCTCTTTAACGGACAGCGTTTCGGCACGCACCAGCCGGGACATATTCATCCACGTCAGCAGGCTAATGATCATGATGATGTTGTCCACGCCGGGCTTCAGGTACGCATTCAGTACCAGCAGCAGGAAGAAGGCCGGGATCGCCATCAGGATGTCGACCGCGCGCATCATCAGGTTATCCAGCCAGCCGCCGAAGTAGCCGCTTACCGTGCCGACTATCGTGCCGATTAGCGTCGAAAAGACCATCGCCAGACAGCCGACCATCAGCGAGATCTGCCCGCCGTACAGGGCACGGGTAAAGTAGTCGCGTCCGTACTCGTCGGTGCCGAACCAGTGGGCACCGTCGGGCGGCAGGGTGCGCGCCCCCAGCGACATCCGATCCGGATCGTAAGGGCTCAGCCCCGCACAGAGCGCGGCGACGACAAAAATAAAAAGGACAAAAAGCGAGAACTGCGCCGGACGATTGCGGCGCAGCTGGTGACGAACCTGTTGCCAGCGTCTGCTCATCCGGGATTACCTCAGGGTACGTATGCGGGGATCGGCGAAGCGATATAACAGATCGGCGATCAGGTTGCCGACGATCAGCATCAGCGACGAGAGCATGATGATCGCCATAATCAGCGGGTAGTCGAGGGAGGTGATCGACTGGATCCCCAGCAGCCCCATCCCCGGCCAGGAGAAGACACTCTCGGTGACATAGGCTCCGACAACCAGCTCGCCAAACGACAGGCCAAACAGGGTGATCACCGGCAGGAGCACGTTTTTCAGCACATGGCGGAACAGGATGCTGGAACGGGTGGCTCCATAGGCCAGCTGGGTCTGCACGTAGTCTGCCGAAAGCTGCGAAATGGTATTAGAGCGGATGTAGCGCACGTAGCTGGAGAGGTTATAGAAGGTAAGCGCAACGCACGGCAGCACGCCATGGCGCACCACGTCCAGCCAGTTATCCTCCATGCCGATGGTGCGCATCCCCATGCTGGGGAACCAGTTGAGCTGCACGGCAAAGACGGTGATCAGCAGAATGCCAAACCAGAAGATCGGCACCGAGATGCCAATATAGGCGAACAGGTTCAGAACATGATCCAGCCAGCGGTGCTTAAACGCTCCGGCCAACAGCCCCAGCGGAATGGCGAGGATAATCGCCATCAGCAGCGAGGCCCCCATCAGCCCAAGGGTGGCCGGAATGCGCTCGGCAATCATCGCCAGCACCGGGCGGTGATAGATCAGCGAATAGCCCAGATCCCCCTGCAGAATGTTTTTCAGCCACAGAAAATATTGCGTCACCAGCGGCTTATCCAGCCCCAGACTCTGGCGAATACGCTCGATATCCTCTGGTGCCATCCGCGGGGTGATGTACGCCGCCACCGGATCGCCCGGGGCGAGTTTGACCAGCAAAAACGCCACCAGCGAGATAAAGAACAGCATCGGCACCAGTTGCAGCAGCCGACGCATCAGTAATGTGTTCACGACATGCCCTTACGACTTACCCAACACAACGCCCCGATCGATTGACCGGGGCGACAGCTTATTTTTGGTAGATTTTTGACAGTTCCTGGAACAGATACACCGGCTTCGGCTCCGCTTCTTTGGTGCCGCCAAAGCGTTTATCCACGGCCACGGTGGCGTTGGTGTAGGAGATTGGATAGTAGGTCATGTCGTTAGCCACGGTCTGCTGGATCTGCTTGTAGATCTCAGCGCGTTTGCCGGCGTCGGTTTCTACAGCACCTTTATCCCACAGGGCATCGAACTGCGGGTTCTTGTAGTGGGCGTAGTTGTAGGCTTCGTTGCTCATGAACAGCGATTTGTAGCCATCCGGCTCGGCACCCATGATGTAGCCGCCGAGATTCAGCTCCCAGGCGGTATTGTTCATGTCGAGGCTGCGCTGGGACATGGCGTTGGAGTCGAGCGGCATCAGCTCCACGTTCACGCCAATGCCCTTCAGCGCCTGCTGAATGTAGAGCGCCTGGCTCTCCTGGGTTTTGTTGGTATTCACATAGGCCAGACGCAGCTTGAGGTTTGCCGGGGCGCCTGAGGCTTTCAGCAAATCTTTGGCTTTTTGCTGATCGAACTTGTACTGCTCCACGTCGTCAGTCTGGTACAGCGTATCCGGGGTCAGGAACGAGGTTGCCGGTTTGGCGTAGTCCAGCGAGGTGAACGCGGTCTGGGTCAGTTCGTCCTTATTGATGGCATACGCGATGGCCTGACGCAGCTCCTTGCTCTTCATCACCGGCACGTTCTGGTTGAAGGTCATGTAGGCCAGACGCCCTTCCGGGTAGACCACGAAATCAAACTTGCCGGTATTCTTCAGACGCGACACATCCTGCGGATCGACCATCTTGAGGTTGATCTCGCCGTTTTGCAGCGCGAGGTTGGCGGAGTTGCTGTCTTTGGCGAAACGGTAGGTCACGGAGTCGAGCTTCGCTTTGCCGTTCCAGTAGTCGTCAAAACGGGTCAGGGCGTAATACTGCCCGGCGCGGTACTCCTTAAATTTGAACGGCCCGGAACCCACCGGCGCATCGTTTTTGCTGCTCTTTTCCAGATCCGCTTCATGAGCAAACACGTGCTGCGGGATCGGGTAGATCTGCACCAGGGTGCCGGTAAAGGCGGCGCTCACCTGCGGCAGGGTGAACTTAACGGTGCGATCGTCGACCTTGCTCACCGCCACCGGCTTGCCGCCGTAGGTGAACATGCTGCGGAAGAAGCTATGCTGCTTCTCCTCCAGCAGTTTGTTGAAGGTGAACACCACGTCATCGGCAGTCAGCGGCTGGCCATCCTGCCACTTCAGATTGGGTTTTAAGGTCAGGGTATAGCTGAGGTTATCGGCGGATGGCGTCAGGCTTTCGGCCAGACCCCATTCGATTTTGCCATCGTTAAAGCTGTAGAGCGGGGCATAGAGCGCCTGCATGATGGTCAGGGTGGTACGGTCGCTGGCATACAGCGGGTTAACGGCCAGCGGGTCGCCGGAGGTGATGCCGATAATCAGTGAACCGCCCTCTTTCGGCGCATCGCTTTTGGCAGCCGGGGCCGACGCAGGCTCTTTATTTTTGGCATCATCACAGCCCGCGGCAACCAGCGCCAGCGCGACCAGAACAGCAGATACTAATGGCTTACGCATATCTCACTAACTCCTTGCCTTGAAAGTTTTTTTAACTGCTAATTTTTATTTTTCACAGATATCTGTTTGCGCATCATATTCAGCTTTAAGCCCTTACGCATTAACAATGAAAATGCCGTTTTTGATTAAGCTTATGCGGAATTTATATATATAAGCGCCAGAAGGAATAGTGCATATGCTTATGCGCTCACTTCGTTAAACCGTTCACGTAATGCCTGCTAAACTGCCTCAACACATCCCAAAAAGGCAGATCAACATGTCCGACAACAACTACCAGCCAGCGAAAGTCTGGGAATGGAAGCAGAACCCCAACGGCGGCGCGTTCGCCAGCATCAACCGTCCGATCTCGGGCGCCACGCATGACAAAGCGTTGCCGGTCAGTTCGCATCCGCTGCAGCTTTACTCCCTGGGCACGCCGAACGGCCAGAAGGTGACGATCCTGCTGGAAGAGCTGCTGGCGCTGGGCGTCACCGGCGCAGAATATGACGCCTGGCTGATCCGCATCGGCGAGGGGGATCAGTTCTCCAGCGGCTTTGTTGAGGTCAACCCGAACTCCAAAATTCCGGCCCTGCGCGACCACTCCACCACGCCGCCCACCCGCGTGTTCGAATCCGGCAATATCCTGCTCTATCTGGCGGAGAAGTTCGGTCACTTCCTGCCAAAAGATCCGGCGGGCCGGGTAGAAACCCTGAACTGGCTGTTCTGGCTGCAGGGCGCCGCCCCGTTCCTCGGCGGCGGGTTTGGTCACTTCTATCACTACGCGCCGGTGAAAATTGAGTACGCGATCGACCGCTTCACCATGGAAGCCAAACGCCTGTTCGACGTGCTGGATAAACAGCTGGCGCGCGGCCGCTACGTGGCGGGGGAAGAGTACAGCATCGCGGATATCGCCATCTGGCCGTGGTTCGGCAGCGTGGCGCTCGGCCAGGTCTATGGCGCGGCGGAGTTCCTCGACGCAGAGAGCTACAAGAACGTCCAGCGCTGGGCGAAAGATGTCGCCAGCCGTCCGGCGGTGAAGCGCGGGCGTATCGTCAACCGCACTAACGGCGAGCTGAACGAGCAGCTGCATGAGCGTCATGCGGCGAGCGATTTTGATACCAATACCGAAGACAAACGTCAGGGTTAATGCGCTGACCCATTGCCCGGCGGCGCTGCGCTTGCCGGGCCTACGAACCTGTAGGCCGGGTAAGCGCAGCGCCACTCGGCAGAATTACGCACCGAAACCCGCCTGGTGCAGGATCGCTTTTGCCTTATCCGACCGTAGAAAATCCGCCAGCCGTTGCCCCTGCGCCGTCATCACCGCGCAGGCATATTCTGCACGTGGGTTAATGGGTGCCGGGATGTCGATAACCGTCAGCCCGGCTATCTCGCGCAATGTGGCCGCGTAGCTGGCGTAACCGATAAAGACCTCCGCCTGCCCGCTCTGGATAATCCACTCTGCTGCCAGCCTGCCCGCCGGAACGGGGGCCGATCCTCGCCCCCCCACCAGGGCCATTGCCCGTCTCTTCACCGCCCCGCCAGCGCCCCCCATCCGGGTAAAGAGCGTCTGCGTGTAATCCCCGGACGGATCGGCGCCCGCCGTCGAGGTGGCAACACGTAAATCAGCCCGGGTCAGCACCGAGCGCCAGTCATCGCCCTCGCGCAGCACCTCACTGCGCACGGTCAGACAGAGCCTGTTGCTGGCGAACGACGCCACGTATTGCGCCCGTCCGGCAGCCAGCAGCGACTGCGGGTGGGCAAGATTGGCCGAGGCAAAGAGATCGCAGGCCTCCCCCAATTCAATACGTTCCCGTAACAGCCCAGCCGGGCCGAACCGTGTTTCAACCGGTTCCGGAAAGTGGGCCAGTAATTGCGGCCATACCCTGCGCAGGCTGCCTGCCGCCAGCACGCGCATCAGTCGATCCCCTGCCAGGTGGTGCGATAGAAGCGCTGATACCAGTCGTTGGCCACTTTGCGCATATCCACGTCCTTAAACTTCTCCGGGTAGAGCTTTTTCGCCATCCACAGCTCGCCGATGCCCATCGCCTCCGGCATCGGGTAGCCCCAGGCTTTGGCGTAGTCCGGCATCCGGTAGACGCGCTGATTTTTCACCGCGTCAATGGTCTGCCACTGCGCGCCGGTTTTGATTTCGTTGACCACGGACGGGTACCGGTCCTGGACGAAAATCACCTGCGGGTTCCAGGCGATCACCTGCTCCATTGCCACGGTTTTGAAGCCCTGAATGGTCGCCGCCGCCACGTTAACCGCCCCCGCATGCGCCATCATCAGCCCGGTGTATTTCCCGGCGCCGTAGGTGGTCAGTTCCGGGTTAGCCATGTAGGCGCGAACGCGTTTTTCCGCCGGAATATCTTTCAGACGATCGCTGACCATCCTGCGGCCCCGATCGGTGGCGTTAATCAGCGCTTTCGCTTCGGGCTGCTTGTTAACAATCTCGCCGATCAAGGTAATCCCTTCGCGCAGCCCGAGATCGTAAGCCTGCTCTTCATCGGCCATCGTGGGGTTCATTTTCGCTTTTTCACCCGCGGCATCGTGACGCAGAGAAATGGCGACCACCGGAATACCGAGGCTGGCTATCTTGTCGATCATCTCCTGCGGCGCGTAGTTGGTGACAAACACCACATCTGGCTTCAGGGCCACCAGCTTCTCCGGGTCGACGTGGGTCAGATCGCCCAGGGTCGTTTTCTGGTTCAGCTCGGGGGCCAGACGCGCATAGCCGTCGCCCAGCTGCTGTTTCCAGTTCGCCATCACCCCGACGATTTTGTCGCTGGCGTTCATTTGCACCAGCAGGTTCAGGGTCTGATGCTGAAGCACCACCACGCGGTCAACCTCATCGGGGATCGTCGCGGTGCGTCCAGTCTGGTCGGTGATCGTGCGGGAGGCCTGAGAAGAGAGGGGCAGTAAAGCCGCTACGCCCAGGGTTAAAGCTTGCCAAAATTGCTGTTTCATCATGTCCTCGCATTCGCTATATACAACATTATACAGCGATGCGGTTATGCCGTCGTGCCTTCTTCAGGGGTAACAGGCCTTAACGCAAACCTCCCTCTTTTTTCAACAGCATATTTACAACCATCCGGTAAACTGGCATCAATAATTTCTTTCTTCAGATTATTCGCATGTCAGAAAAGGCGCTGGAACATCAGATTCAGATTCTCAAAAAGCACAACGCCCGGCTTGCCAGGCTGGCGCGTGACGCCCGCAACAAGCTCAGCGCTGCGCTCGACGGGACGGGTCTCTGTTTATGGCAGCTTGATGTTCCGACCGGGAAGCTGATTATCTATAACCGCCGCTGGGGCTCCATGCTGGGCTATCAGCCCAAGGAGCTGAGCGCGCAGTTTGAGATCTGGCGTGAGCATCTGCACCCCGATGACAGGCAGAACGTGCTCGATGCGTTCTACGATCATCTGCACGGCAAAACCCCCTTCTACGAAGCACTGCACCGGATGCAGCACAAAAACGGCACCGTCACCTGGGTGCTGGATCGCGGCCGCGTCACCGAATGGGATGAGCAGGGGAACCCCCTGAAGATGACCGGCACGCACATCGACATGACTAAAGAGAAGCAGTACGAGGAGCAGCTTGCCCAGCTGGCGAACCACGATCCGCTCACCGGCCTTGCCAACCGCCATGCGCTGCTCACGCACTTCGCGCAGCTCAAAGCCCAGGGGCCGCTGTGCATTGCTTTTATCGATCTGGATGATTTTAAAACGGTGAACGATACCTTCGGTCACCGTAGCGGCGATGAGCTATTGATCCAGCTCAGCCAGCGTCTGCGCGACACCTGCCCGCCGGGCGCTGTGGTCGGGCGTCTGGGTGGGGACGAGTTTGTCCTGCTGCTGCCCTTCCCGCTCGCCAGTCTGCTGGTAAACAGCACCGCACACCTCTGCCTGAATGCGGCCCTGACGCCGTTCGAGCTGGATAACGGCCAGGCGCAGGTGGGGGCCTCGGTGGGGATCGATGAGGTGCAGGAGCAGGATGATTTCGTCGATGCATTGCGCCGCGCCGATCGCTCGATGTACCAGATCAAGCACACCGGCAAGAATGGCGTGGCGATTGGCCAGACGCTAATCTCTGTCTCCCGAACCGGAACGCAGTCATGAAAAGCACCCGTCATCAGGACCTTATCCGCCTGCTGGCGGCGTCCGACTGGCTGACCACAGACGCCCTTGCCGCGGAGCTTAGGGTCAGCAAAGAGACGATTCGCCGGGATCTGAAACAGCTTCAGCAGCAGGGCAAGATTGTTCGCCATCACGGGCGAGCGCGGGCCATTCACCCGGACCACCGCGACGGCGGCGAACCCTTTGGCGCGCGGCTGAAAAGCCATTACGCCGACAAAGCCGACATTGCCCGTCACGCCCTGGACTGGGTCAGCGACGGAATGACTCTGGCCCTGGACGCCAGCTCAACCTGTTTTCATCTGGCGCGGCAGCTGCCGGATATCGCCCTGACGGTGTTTACCAACAGCCTGCCCATCTGCCTTGAACTGGCGAAGCGCGAACGCATCACCCTGATCTGCTCGGGCGGAACGCTGGAGCGGAAATATCGCTGCTATGTGAACCCGGCTCTGGTGACGCAGCTGAAGGCCCTGGAGATCGACCTGTTTATTTTCTCGTGCGAGGGGGTGGATGAGCAGGGTGTGATGTGGGATCCCACCCCGCACAGCGCGGGTTTTAAGTCGCAGCTTCTCAGTCGTGCCAGCCAGTCGCTGCTGTTAATCGACAAAAGCAAGTTTCAGCGGTCCAGTGAAGTGAAAATTGGTCACCTTTCACAGGTGACCCAATTGATCAGCGACGTGCAGCCCGGCCGCCGCTAGCTCGCCAGGCGGAACTTCTGCACCGAGCGTTGCAGCTCCTCGGTCTGACGCTCCAGCGCGGAGGCCGCGGCCGACACCTGCTCCACCAGCGAGGCGTTCTGCTGGGTCACGCCGTCCATCTGGGTAATTGCCACCCCCACCTGCGAAATGCCTTTGCTCTGCTCTTCCGAGGCGGCGGCAATCTGCTTCATGATGGTGGTCACGCCGGTAATATCACGCATCACCGCCTCCATGGTGGTGCCGGTATCGTTCACCAGTCGGGCGCCCTCCTCCACCCGGGAGACGGAGTCGGTAATCAGCCCTTCGATCTCTTTTGCCGCACTGGCGCTGCGGCTGGCGAGATTACGTACCTCGCCCGCCACCACTGCAAAACCACGCCCCTGCTCACCCGCGCGCGCCGCTTCTACCGCTGCGTTGAGGGCCAAAATATTGGTCTGGAAGGCAATACTGTTGATGACGCTGGTGATCTCCGCGATTTTCTTCGAGCTGACGGAGATGCCGGTCATGGTGTTGACCACGTTATCCACCAGCGCCCCGCCGCGACTGGCGGTGAGAGAGGCCAGATCCGCCAGCTCGCTGGCCTGACGGGCATTGTCGGCGTTCAGCTTCACCGTGGCGGTGAGTTGCTCCATGCTGGCCGCCGTCTCTTCCAGCGCCGCCGCCTGCTCTTCGGTACGCGACGAGAGATCGTTATTGCCGCTGGAGATCTCCGTGGCGCCGCGCCAGATATTCTCGCTACCGCTGCGGATGGTGCTGACCGCTTCGCGCAGGCTGTCCTGCATCGCCGTCAGCAGCGGCACCAGCTGGCCCACGCAGTTACGGCCAAAGGGGGCGATCGGCTGGCTGAGATCGCCCTGGGCAATCTGACGAAAGTGGTGGCGGAGCTGATCCAGAGGTTTCACCAGCATGGCGACCAGGTAGCGATCGGCGAACAGCAGGATCAGCAGACCGATGATGGTCGCGGTGACGATCACCGTCCGGGTGAAGCTGGTCAGGCCGTCCACCGTCACGCGGGTACTGTCGAGAATGCTGTCGGCGGCTTTATTGAATTTTCCGGCACTGTCGCCAAAGGCCCGGCTCAGCGGTGGGGTGACGTTATTCGCCTGCTGGCGATAAGCATCAACGTTGCCCTGCTGCGCGAACTGCATCTGGGGCTTTACGCCGTTCTCCAGCAGCGCCTGCCAGCTGGCGATCACCTGGGATGAGATCTGCGCATCCATCGGCCCCGGCGACATGGCTTTCATCTCCTCGAGCTTATTGCTCATGGTGTCCAGCGCCTGCTGGACGGAGGTGAGATCCGCCGTACCGCCCGCCGCCTGCACGTCCATCGCCCGGCTCAGACGGGTGACGAAGCGGAAGTACTGATCGTTGCCCTGGCTGAGCACCGTCATCTGTTTGACCAACTGCCGATCGACCTCATTGCCATCGGCAACGCGTGACAGTGCCCAGGAGCCGTACAGCCCAACGCCCGCCCACATTAAACAGAAAATCCCCAGAATCGTCAGCATGACGAACCGGATCGTGAAATTACGAAACACCTGCATATTTATTTCCTTGCCATGAGAGAGATATCGCCCGGAGGCGAGTATTACCCTCGTTATCGGCAATAAAATGCGAAGCGGTACTTTTATTGGCTAATTTTATAAAACTTTTTATTTCTGTTTAATAAGTGTGGAAATTAAGATGCGGTATCGGTGGCATTACCCCTTAAAATAACCTGCCTTTATATTTCATAAAGTTGCAAATATAAAGCATCTATTCCACCTTTACCCGCATAATGATTAAGGGATGAGTGGCATTGCATTTCCGCCCTTTGACGGTAATAAAAATGTCATAAAGCAAAAAGACTATTGTCGGGTGCAATAAATAATGCGGACCCGGCAGTGGGATGCCTGCCGGGCATTTTCTGGCAGGTTAACTCAAATATTTTTCAAACCATCCCAGGGTTCTTTTCCAAGCTAATTCCGCGGCGGGCTCGTCGTAACGCGGGGTAGAATCATTGTGGAATCCGTGGTTTACGCCAGGATAGATCCAGGCTTCATATACCTTGCCGTTAGATTTAAGCGCGGCTTCATAAGCAGGCCAGCCCTCGTTAACATTCTTGTCGAGTTCGGCGTAATGCAGCAGGAGCGGAGCCTTGATTTTGGCGACATCCGCCGCTGGAGGCTGGCGGCCATAGAAAGGCACCGCGCAGGCCAGTTCCGGCCAGGCGACCGCCGCGGCATTAGAGACCCCACCGCCATAGCAGAAACCGGTGATCCCTACCTTGCCCGTGGCGTCCGGGTGTTTTTCCATAAACCCGACGGCGGCAAAGAAGTCGTTCATCAACTTCGTTGGATCAACCTTCTGTTGCAGGACCTTCCCTTCTTCATCGTTACCGGGATAACCGCCCACCGAGCTTAAGCCATCCGGCGCCAGCGCGATGTACCCCGCTTTCGCCACCCGACGCGCCACATCCTCAATGTAGGGATTAAGGCCGCGGTTTTCGTGCACCACCACCACCGCCGGGACTTTACCGGTGGCTTTAGCCGGTTTCACCAGATAGCCGCGCACCTGGCCATGACCGTCCGGCGAGGGATAGGTAATGTACTCGGGCAAAATGTCGGGATCGGTGAACTTCACCTGCTCTGCGAGGGCGTAATTGGGCTTGAGCATATTGAACAGCGCCAGCGCCGTGACGCCGCCGACAGCATAGCGGGCAGCCAGATTGAGGAACTCACGTTTGTTGATTTTGCCGTGAGCGTAATAATCGTAGTAGTCGAGCAATTCCTGAGGAAAGTCTTTGGCGGTCATACGCGTCATCGCATATCTCCATGAATTGTGAACGAACAAAGGATAGAATAGAAACGCTGTTTCGAAAATCAATCATCAGAAAGGAGACATCATGCCCTGGAACGCCTCCCCGAACCGCTACGAGACCATGCAGTACCGTTACTGTGGAAAAAGCGGCCTGCGCTTACCCGCCCTGTCACTCGGCCTGTGGCACAGCTTCGGCCACGTCCACGCCCTCGATTCACAGCGCGCTCTGCTGCGAAAAGCCTTTGACTGCGGCATTACTCACTTCGATCTCGCCAATAACTATGGCCCACCGCCGGGCAGCGCGGAGGAAAATTTTGGCCGCCTGCTGCGCGATGATTTCGCGGCGTATCGCGATGAACTGATTATCTCCACCAAAGCAGGCTATGACATGTGGCCGGGCCCGTACGGTGCGGGCGGCTCGCGCAAGTATCTGCTCGCCAGTCTCGACCAGAGCCTGAAGCGGATGGGCCTGGACTACGTCGATATCTTCTACTCGCACCGGGTGGATGAGAACACGCCGATGGAAGAGACGGCCTCTGCGCTGGCGCAGGCGGTACAGAGCGGTAAGGCGCTGTACGTCGGCATCTCCTCCTATTCACCGGAACGCACCCAGAAAATGGCGGAGCTGCTGCGCGAGTGGAAAATCCCGCTGCTTATCCATCAGCCCTCTTATAACCTGCTCAACCGCTGGGTGGACAAGAGCGGCCTGCTGGATATCCTGGCGGCTAACGGCACCGGCTGTATCGCCTTTACGCCGCTGGCGCAGGGGCTGCTGACCGGGAAGTACCTCAACGGCATTCCTGACGGCTCCCGTATGCAGCGCGAAGGTAAAAAAGCGCGCGGCCTGACCGAGAATATGCTCACCGACGCTAACCTCAACAGCCTGCGTTTGTTGAATGAGATGGCGCAGGAACGCGGTCAGACGATGGCGCAGATGGCCCTGAGCTGGCTGCTGAAGGATGAGCGCGTGACGTCAGTGCTGATTGGCGCCAGCCGGACGGAGCAGCTGGAGGAGAACGTGCAGGCGCTGAATAATCTGCACTTTAGCGAGGATGAGTTGCAGCGGATTGATCGGCACGTGGCCGACGGGCAGCTGAATCTGTGGCAGGCGTCATCAGATAAATAGTGTTTGCCTCTCTCCCCGTCGGGGAGAGAGGATCCCGGCCGCGTATTTACTTGCGGCTCAGCTTATCCAGATATCCCATCACAAACGCCGACAGCACAAACGTCAGGTGGATAATCACGTACCACATCAGCTTGTTATCCGGGATGTTCTTGGCATCCATAAACACCCGCAGCAGGTGGATCGACGAGATGGCCACAATCGAGGCGGCCACTTTGTTTTTCAGCGACGAGGCGTCCATTTTACCCAGCCAGCTCAGCTTCTCTTTATCAGAGGAGATATCCAGCTGCGAGACGAAATTTTCGTAACCTGAGAACATCACCATCACCAGCAGGCCGCCTACCAGGGTCATATCCACCAGCGACAGCAGAAGCAGGATCAGGTCGGATTCTGCGACACTGAATATATGCGGCAGGACGTGAAAAATTTCCTGGAAGAATTTAATACAGAGGGCCACCAGCGCCAGCGAGAGGCCAAAATAGACCGGGGCCAGCAGCCAGCGGGAGGCGTACATTGCGTTTTCAAAGAAGCGTTCCATAGAGTCCTGTCTGCAAACGAAACCAGCGCGCAGTATATCGCAACGGGGTAAAGTGTTTGCAACAACTAAACAACAACGCCCCTATACCTGCTCCGGCTTAACGACAGGACGTTGATATTCCGGCCAAACCAGTACGACCAGCGATGGATAGGCCTCAAGGCTGAACTCACGAAAACACTGGCTCAGGTTCATTACCTCCAGATCGGAATGCGACACTTTCTCACCATTCAGGCAGCGCTTCTTGATATTGTCGTAATATTTGTAGACCGCCGAGTTAAGATCGCTGCAACGACGCTGCGCCTCAAACAGGTCAGGAATGCTATTTATTTCCACCATATTCATTCGTTTAATTGTGGCATGGAGGAAATCAATATATTCATGATTAACACGCCAGTACCAAACCGGCGTAATCGCATTCATTAACACCGAAAAATGGTCTTCGCCCTCTTCTTTTGACATCCGCTCTGGCTGGGCAGAGGCGTGCGCGTTCTCCGCTTCGCTACTTTTATTGAACTCGCGCATCAATAAAAGAACTACGGCAGTAAGCAATAACAAAGTAATGACAGTATAAAAAATGCTGTTCATATAGGCAGGCTCCATTTTTTTTGATTTTAAATTTGCCTCATGTTATTGTCAACGAATCTCACACTCCAGACAACCCTACCCTGTTGAAATTAAAGGAAATATAAAATGTTGCCCGACAATCTGGTCCCGGCTAAGTTTCACATTTCTTCCGTGGAACCGAAACCACCAGAAGCAGAAAGCAATGCAAATTTCACTAAGGGGAAAAGAACACTCGCAGATTATGCGCCCGATATATTAATTGGTGTTACCCGTACCGGTAACTCCCGCAATATGTTGCTCGAAGAGCACGACCGCCATATAAAGGACCGGTTATTCCGGGTAGTTAAAATCGAGGTCTTCGCCCGTTTGCTCAATGATCTGCAAGCGGAGGGGGAAATAGACGCGCAAGCACTAAGTCAAATATTGACGGAAAAAACCGATGAGATAAACGAAGCCGGTAATGACATCTGGCTGAATCTAATTACTTGCGAAAAAAACACGCCCATTTTTTATAAGCTAGGGGATGAATAACGTGAAGGATGTTGATAACAACAACGTTTATTTAGCTTTAGATGATAAAAAGAGCGATGAATTTATCTTAGAGCAAAACCTGGCTGCACTTAAAGAGATTAAAAATGCGGAAATACAACGCATTGCGAAAGAGCTGCTCTCCATTCCCGCCGGTCTGGTGCGTCTGAAATGGCAAAACCGTCGTGAAATTTACCCTTTGCAGGTTAAAGAAGAGATCTACGGCGCGACAATAAACGCCATTATGCAGCAGCGACCAGACTTAAAAGATAAAATACTGGCCCGCCTGGAAACCAATTATCAGTATTTGCGGGCACGTGAAACCGCCACCCTGCGTGTTACCCGTAAGCTGGCCGATCAGGGCTATCGCACATCCAGCGTGACCACCGTCGCACTGAATGAAGACGTGCTGGCCGCGAAAGCCGACATCCCTCCGCAAAAGCCGTAAACCCCGCCAGTTCGTACCGCCTCGCCCGTTGCTGATTTAAGGATTATCCTGAATGATCCTCACTTCCTGGTTGATTCTCCTAAGCTTAAAGCCTGACTAACCACTCAAGGAGAACCTCAATGGCAAATTCCCAGAGCAAAATTCAGAATCCTAAAACCCAGTACCACACCGGCGAATATCCACAGCAGAAGCAGCCTGCCCCCGGGGTGCAGAGCAAAATGGATCCGGTGCCGGACTGCGGCGAGAAGAGCTATAAGGGCAGCGGCAGACTACAGGATCGTAAGGCACTGGTGACAGGGGGCGATTCAGGCATTGGACGCGCTGCCGCCATCGCTTACGCGCGTGAAGGAGCGGACGTCGCCATTAACTATCTGCCTGCCGAAGAAGAAGATGCGCAGCAGGTGAAGCAGCTGATTGAAGAAGCTGGACGCAAAGCGGTGCTGATCCCCGGCGACCTGAGCGATGAAAAATTTGCCCGTTCACTGGTGCATAAAGCCCATCAGGAACTGGGCGGGCTGGATGTGCTGGCGCTGGTGGCCGGTAAGCAGGTTGCGGTCGAAAAGATTGCCGACCTGACGACGGAGCAGTTTAAGCAGACCTACGCGGTGAACGTGTTCGCGCTGTTCTGGATAACCCAGGAAGCGCTGCCGCTGCTGCCCGCCGGGGCGAGCATTATCACCACCTCGTCGATCCAGGCCTATCAGCCCAGCGCCCATCTGCTGGATTACGCTTCAACCAAAGCGGCTATCCTTAACTTCAGCCGCGGGCTGGCGAAACAGGTGGCAGAGAGCGGCGTGCGCGTCAACGTGGTGGCCCCAGGGCCTATCTGGACGGCGCTACAAATCTCCGGCGGCCAGACTCAGGAGAAAATCCCGCAGTTTGGTCAGCAGACCCCGATGAAGCGCGCAGGGCAGCCTGCGGAGCTGGCACCGGTGTATGTCTATCTGGCAAGCCAGGAGTCAAGCTATGTGACGGCGGAAGTGCACGGGGTGTGCGGCGGGGAACATCTGGGGTAGTGGTGCAGCGCCGGGTGGCGGCTTCGCCTTACCCGGCCTACATGTTGAACGTAGGCCCGGTAAGCGTAGCGCCACCGGGCAAATACAAAAACGGCAACCCTTGGGTTGCCGTTTTTGTTTATTTCGCGACTGTCTTCTCTTCGCCGACCAGGCCAATCTTCAGGTAACCCGCCTGATGCAGCGTGTCCATTACCTTCATCATGGTTTCGTAGTCGACGGTCTTATCGGCACGGAAGAAGACGGTAGTGTCTTTCTTGCCGTCGGTCAGGGTATTCAGCGCCGGGATCACCGACTCCTCAGTCACCGGATCGTTACCCAGGAACATGGATTTATCGGCTTTCACGGACAGATAAATCGGTTTTTCCGGGCGCGGCTGCGGCTGGCTGGATGACGCGGGCAGATTGACCTTCACGTCCACCGTCGCCAGCGGCGCAGCAACCATGAAGATAATCAGCAGAACCAGCATGACGTCGATAAACGGCGTCACGTTGATTTCGTGCATTTCGCCGTTATCGTCCAGATTTTCATTAAGACGCATTGCCATGACGAATTAACCTACGTGTAATTTCTGAGCAGAACGGACCGGCTTCACCGAGCTGGCGCTGAGGTCCAGATCGCGGCTTTGCAGCAGCAGGACCTGAGCGGCAACGTCACCGAGGGTGGCTTTGTAGCTGCCGATCATACGGGCGAAGATGTTGTAGATGACTACCGCCGGGATAGCTGCAACCAGACCAATCGCCGTCGCCAGCAGGGCTTCTGCGATGCCCGGTGCCACAACCGCGAGGTTAGTGGTTTGCGTCTGGGCGATGCCGATGAAGCTGTTCATGATGCCCCAGACCGTACCAAACAGACCAACGAACGGTGAAATCGCACCGATAGTCGCCAGGTAGCCGTTACCACGGCCCATATGACGACCAATGGCCGCAACGCGACGCTCGAGGCGGAAGCCGGTACGCTCTTTAATCCCTTCGTTATCTTCGCTGCCTGCAGAAAGTTCGAGCTCGTTCTGGGCTTCGTTGATTAACTGGGTGGTCAGGCTTTTGGCCTGGAAGGAAGAGGTCATGTCGCTCGCCTGATTCAGGGTGCGAGCCTCGGCCAGCTGCTGCTGCTCGCGCTTAAGACGGCGCTTGTGCGAGATAAGCTCTACGCTCTTGCTAAAGAAAATAGCCCAGGTGACGACGGACGCCAGAATCAAGCCGATCATCACAATCTTCACTACGATGTCGGCATGATGATACATGCCCCAGACGGAGAGGTCCGTCTGCATCAAATTATTACCCACTCGGTATCTCCAGGACGCAAATCACAAAATCTGAGCATAATAATATCAAAACAGCGTCGAATTGATAGTAGTTCTCATTAGTATTTACATACTGCCGTAAATTCGTTTCATTTTCCTTGCGCTTACGCAGGAAAAATTTCCCGGAAACAAATTTTAAAAAATTTTCCGCTGATCCCCTCCCCCTCCTCGCGACCTTTTTTACTTTCGTGATAGTGTGGACGTCCAGACGTATAAAAACAGGTTGCGCAGACATGAAAGAGAAGCATCTTGATACCACCCTTGTCCAGGCGGGACGCAGCAAGAAATACACCCTCGGTTCGGTAAACAGCGTTATTCAGCGCGCCTCCTCGCTGGTGTTTGATACCGTCGAGGCCAAAAAGCACGCCACCCGTAACCGGGCGAAGGGCGAGCTGTTTTACGGGCGTCGCGGGACGCTGACCCACTTCTCTTTGCAGGAAGCGATGTGCGAGTTGGAAGGCGGTGCAGGCTGTGCGCTGTTCCCCTGTGGCGCGGCGGCGGTGGCAAATACCATTCTGGCGTTTGTCGAGCAGGGCGATCACATTCTTATGACCAACACCGCCTACGAGCCCAGCCAGGACTTCTGCAACAAAATCCTCAGCAAGTTGGGCGTGACCACCGGCTGGTTCGATCCGCAGATCGGCGCCAATATCGCCGATCTGATCCAGCCCAACACCCGGATCGTGTTCCTTGAATCGCCGGGCTCCATCACCATGGAAGTGCATGATGTGCCGGCCATTGTGCAGGCGGTACGCAGCAAAGCGCCGGACGCCATCATTATGATCGATAACACCTGGGCGGCAGGCGTGCTGTTTAAGGCGCTCGATTTTGGTATCGACATCTCTATCCAGGCGGCGACCAAATACCTGATTGGCCACTCGGACGGCATGATCGGTACGGCGGTCTCCAACGCCCGCTGCTGGGAGCAACTGTGTGAAAATGCCTATCTGATGGGACAAATGGTGGATGCCGATACCGCCTACATGACCAGCCGCGGCCTGCGCACCCTTAGCGTTCGCCTGCGTCAGCATCATGAAAGCAGCCTGAAAGTCGCCCGGTGGCTGGCGCAGCATCCGCAGGTGGCGCGCGTTAACCATCCAGCCCTGCCGGGCAGCGTGGGCCATGAGTTCTGGCAACGTGACTTTACGGGCAGTAGCGGATTGTTCTCCTTTGTACTCAACAAGCGTCTGAGCAATGACGAGCTGGCCAACTACCTCGATAACTTCTCGCTGTTCAGCATGGCCTACTCATGGGGCGGCTTTGAGTCGCTGATCCTGCCGAACCAGCCAGAGCAGATTGCCGAGCTGCGTCCGGGCGGAAAAGTGGACTTTACAGGCACCCTGATCCGTCTGCATATCGGGCTGGAAAACGTCGACGATTTGATTGCGGATTTAGAGGCCGGGTTTGCTCGTATCGAATAGCCCGTGGACAAAAGAGGCCGCAAAGTAGGCATTTCTGGACACCACCTCCAGAAAAGTCTGATTTGTTGGGTCCTCGATCAAACCCATCGGGCTAAATAGGGAGTACAATAACTTCATATACGCTGTTCCACAGGAAAGCCCATGGCTGTTATTCAAGATATTATCGCTGCACTCTGGCAACACGATTTTGCAGCACTGGCGGACCCTCACGTGGTTGGGATTGTTTATCTGGTGATGTTCGCCACGCTGTTTCTGGAAAATGGGTTACTGCCTGCCTCATTTTTACCGGGCGACAGCCTGCTGCTGCTGGCGGGAGCGTTAATCGGTAAAGGGGTAATGGACTTTGCGCCGACGATGGTGATCCTCACCTCCGCCGCCAGCCTGGGCTGCTGGCTCAGCTATCTGCAGGGCCGCTGGCTGGGCAATACGCGGGTGGTCAAAAGCTGGCTGGCGCAGTTGCCGCATAAATACCATCAGCGGGCGACCTGCATGTTCGATCGCCACGGCCTGCTGGCGCTGCTCGCCGGGCGTTTTCTGGCCTTTGTGCGCACCCTGCTGCCCACCATGGCGGGCATTTCCGGCCTCTCTAACCGCCGCTTCCAGTTCTTTAACTGGCTGAGCGCGCTGCTGTGGGTCGGCGTAGTGACCACCTTCGGCTATGCGCTGAGCATGATCCCATTCGTGAAACGCCACGAAGATCAGGTCATGACCTTCCTGATGATCCTGCCGCTGTTCCTGCTTGTAGCAGGGCTGGTGGGAACCATCGTGGTGGTGATCCGTAAGAAGTACTGCAACGCCTGACAGCTATACTCTTCACCCTCTCCCCATAGGGGAGAGGGACTTGAACACCCTACCCCTGCATCATCCGGATCCGCGCCGCATCTTCCCCTGGCGTCACCCCGAAGTAACGTTTGAACTCCCGACTGAACTGCGACGCGCTTTCATACCCCACCCGCAGCGCGGCCGCGCTGGCCTTCATCCCGTCGTGAATCATCATCATCCGCGCCTTGTGCAGGCGGTAGCTCTTGAGATATTGCAGCGGCGAGGTGCTGGTCACCGATTTGAAGTTATGGTGAAACGCCGAGACGCTCATGTTGGCCTCTGCCGCCAGCTGATCGACGCTCAGGTTCTCGGTGTACTGGCTCTCGATGCGCTTCAGCACCCGGCTGATCAGGCTGAAGTGGGTCTGACGGCTGACCAGTGCCAGCAGTGCCCCACCGCCAGGCCCCAGCAGCACGTGATAGAGAATTTCACGCACGATCTGTTTACCCAGAATGCGGGCATCCAGCGGCCGCTCCATCACATCCAGCAGACGCTCAATGGCGCAGAGGATCTCATCCGTCAGCGTGGCGGAGTTGATCCCGCTTGCCGCCATCGACGGACAAAACAGCTCGTCTTCGCCAATGTCCATCAGCAGCTCCTGCAGTTGCAGGATATCCACATTTAAACGAATCCCCGCCAGCGGCACGGCTTCTGTCGCGAAGGTTTCACATTCAAAGGGTAAAGGTACTGTCAGGAGCAGATATTCGCGCGGGTCATAGCGGAATACCCGTTCGTTGATATAGCCAATTTTATGCCCGGAAAAGAGAAAAATGATACCCGGCTGGTACATCACCGGCGTGCGGGTGCCGGGCTGAGTGCCGTACAGCAGGCGCACGTCCGGCAGCAGTTCGCCGAGATTATTTGCATTATCTTTCAGTCTGTTAATTTGCGCCGTTAGCTGCAGGCAGGTTTCATCGCGGTTCATCTTTGCTCGATCCGTCCAGGGTTTCCGACGTTTGCAGTGTGCGCGGTTTTTCGCAGTTTCTCCAGCTCCGTGTAGAAATGGGCAAGACAACGGCAGGAATGTGCATTGAGAGGAGAGCCTGCGCTCGCCACAATGGGCACCATCAGTTAGCCCGGTATTTTCACCCACCTAAGAGAACGAACAATGAACAATTTTAATCTGCATACCCCGACCCGTATTCTGTTTGGTAAAGACGCTATCGCCGATCTGCGCGGGCAGATCCCGGCAGACGCCCGCGTGCTGGTCACCTATGGCGGCGGCAGCGTGAAGAAAAACGGCGTGCTGGATCAGGTCTATAGCGCCCTGCAAGGTCTGGACGTGCGTGAGTTTGGCGGCATCGAGCCGAACCCCTCTTACGAAACCCTGATGAACGCCGTGAAAATCGCCCGCGACGAGAAGATCACCTTCCTGCTGGCGGTGGGCGGTGGCTCGGTGCTGGACGGCACCAAGTTTATCGCTGCGGCGGCCCACTATCCTGACGGCATCGACCCGTGGCACATCCTGCAGACCGGCGGCAGCGACATCAAAAGCGCCATTCCGATGGGCTCCGTGCTGACCCTGCCAGCAACCGGCTCTGAGTCCAACAAAGGTGCGGTGATCTCCCGTAAAACCACCGGCGACAAGCAGGCCTTTATGAACGAGCACGTGCAGCCGGTGTTTGCGGTACTGGATCCGGTTTACACCTACACCCTGCCGCCGCGTCAGGTGGCGAACGGCGTAGTGGACGCCTTTGTTCATACCGTTGAGCAGTACGTCACTTACCCGGTGAATGCCAAAATTCAGGATCGTTTCGCCGAGGGTATTCTGCTGACTCTGATTGAAGACGGCCCGGTGGCGCTGAAAGAGCCAGAAAACTACGAAGTGCGTGCCAACGTGATGTGGGCCGCGACTCAGGCGCTGAACGGCCTGATTGGTGCCGGCGTGCCGCAGGACTGGGCCACCCACATGCTGGGCCACGAGCTGACGGCGATGCACGGCCTCGATCACGCCCAGACCCTGGCGGTCGTTCTGCCTGCGCTGTGGAATGAGAAACGCGACACCAAACGCGGCAAACTGCTGCAGTACGCTGAGCGCGTATGGGGTATCACCGCCGGTTCGGAAGAGGAGCGCATCGATGCCGCTATCGCCGCCACCCGCAACTTCTTCGAGCAGATGGGCGTGCCAACTCGCCTCTCCGGCTACGGCCTGGACGGCAGCTCCATCCCTGCCCTGCTGGCGAAACTGGAAGAACACGGCATGACCCAGATCGGTGAGCATCACGACATTACCCTCGACGTGAGCCGCCGTATTTACGAGGCCGCTCGCTAAGCGATTTTGCACGCTTACCTTTCGTTTTTCGGCATTTAGGCCAGGCTTAATGCACATACGCCACCAGAGGAGTACCTCTGGTGGATGTCCAATGAAGGAGGAAAAATGGCAAACCAAACCGTAATCAAGCTTCAGGACGGCAACGTAATGCCCCAGTTGGGGCTCGGCGTATGGAAAGCCGGTAACGACGAGGTCGTGTCCGCCATTCATAAAGCACTGGAAGTCGGCTATCGCTCCATTGATACCGCGGCCGCCTACAAAAATGAGGACGGCGTGGGCAAAGCGCTGGCCAGCGCCGGTGTGTCACGCGATGAGTTATTCATCACCACCAAGCTGTGGAACGACGACCAGAAGCGCCCTGCAGAAGCGCTCCAGGAGAGCCTGGACAAGCTGCAACTCGATTTCGTCGATCTCTACTTGATGCACTGGCCGGTACCGGCGATCGATCACTATGTCGACGCCTGGAAAGGGATGATTGAGCTGCAGAAAGAAGGGCTGGTGAAGAGCATCGGAGTCTGTAATTTCCAGGTTCACCATCTGCAGCGCCTGATTGATGAGACGGGCGTGGCCCCGGTCATCAACCAGATTGAACTGCACCCGCTGATGCAGCAGCGTCAACTCCACTCCTGGAATGCGACCCACAAGATCCAGACTGAATCCTGGAGCCCACTGGCACAAGGCGGCGAAGGGGTGTTCGATCAGAAAATCATCCGCGATCTCGCCGATAAGTACGGCAAAACCCCGGCACAGATTGTCATTCGCTGGCATCTGGACTGCGGCCTGGTGGTGATCCCGAAATCCGTCACCCCGTCGCGCATCGCGGAAAACTTCAAGGTGTGGGATTTCCGTCTGGATAAAGATGAGCTGGGTGAAATTGCGAAGCTGGATAAAGGCAAGCGTTTAGGGCCGGATCCGGACCAGTTTGGCGGATAAATAAAAAACCCCGGCGAGCCGGGGTTTTATTTTACGCTTTGCGTTTTACGGGTTTCTTCGCGGTTGCCCCCGCGTTCGAACGCTGATGCACAATCGGCGTGTGCTTGGTCAACGCCGGGCGGGTATGACGATTCTGGCGACGCGCTTCGCGCATCTCATCCAGCGTTGGCGCAGGCACCAGGCAGTCGCGACGTGAGCCGATCAGGTGCTTTTTACCCATCTCTTCCAGCGCCTGGCGGATCAGCGGCCAGTTAGCCGGATCGTGATAGCGCAGCAGGGCTTTATGCAGGCGACGCTGTTTGTCCCCCTTCGGCACCACCACATCCTCACTCTTATAACCAATCTTACTCAGCGGGTTCTTGCCGGTGTAATACATGGTGGTGGAGTTCGCCAGCGGTGACGGATAGAAGTTCTGCACCTGATCCAGACGGAAGCGGCGCTGCTTCAGCCACAGGGCCAGATTCACCATGTCCTCATCACGCGTACCCGGGTGGGCGGAGATGAAGTACGGGATCAGGTACTGCTCTTTCCCGGCCTGTTTGGAGTAAGTGTCGAACAGCTCTTTGAAGCGGTCATAGCTGCCCATCCCCGGCTTCATCATCTTCGACAGCGGGCCTTCTTCGGTATGCTCAGGAGCAATCTTCAGGTAGCCGCCCACGTGGTGGGTCGCCAGCTCTTTGATATAGCGTGGATCTTCCACGGCGATGTCGTAACGCACGCCGGAAGCGATGAGGATCTTCTTGATGCCTTTCAGGTCGCGGGCGCGACGATACAGGTTAATCGTCGGCTCATGGTTGGTGTCCATGTGCTCGCAAATGCTCGGATAGACGCAGGAGAGACGACGGCAGGTCTGTTCCGCACGCGGCGACTTACAGCGCAGCATATACATGTTGGCGGTCGGGCCACCCAGATCGGAGATCACGCCGGTAAAGCCCGGAACAGTGTCGCGAATGGCTTCGATCTCGTTGACAATCGACTCTTCGGAACGGCTCTGGATGATGCGCCCTTCGTGCTCGGTAATGGAGCAGAAGGAGCAGCCGCCGAAGCAGCCGCGCATGATATTGATCGAGAAGCGGATCATCTCATACGCCGGAATGCGGCTGTCGCCGTATGAAGGGTGCGGCACGCGCTTGTACGGCAGGGCAAAGACGCTGTCCATCTCTTCGGTGGAGAGCGGGATCGCCGGCGGGTTGACCCAGATATAACGCTCGCCGTGCTTTTGCATCAGCGCACGGGCACAGCCCGGGTTAGTTTCATGGTGCAGAATGCGCGACGCATGTGCGTAGAGCACTTTGTCAGCTTTGACTTTCTCAAAGGATGGCAGCAGCACGTAGGTCTTTTCCCACGGCTTTGGACGCGGCGGCTGAACGGTGATCGCTTTGGCTTCGGCTTTCTTCGGCTCAACAGGCTTGTTATCGGCACAGGGCAAATCTTCGCCGTACGGGTGCGGGATCGGGTCGATTTTGCCCGGCATATCGATGATGCGGGAATCCACCCCGCTCCAGCCCGGCAGCGCCTCTTTCACCATGATCGCGGTGTTGCGCACGTCGCGGATGTTGCCTACCGGCTCGCCCTGCGACAGACGGTGCGCCACCTCCACCAGCGGACGCTCGCCGTTGCCGAAGATCAGCATGTCGGCTTTGGAGTCCACCAGCACCGAACGGCGTACGGTATCAGACCAGTAGTCGTAATGGGCGGTACGGCGCAGGCTCGCCTCGATGCCACCCAGGATGACCGGCACGTCTTTCCATGCTTCTTTGCAGCGTTGGGTGTACACGAGAGTGGCGCGGTCCGGACGCTTGCCCGCCACGTTATCCGCGGTGTAGGCATCGTCGTGACGCAGTTTTCGATCGGCGGTGTAGCGGTTGATCATCGAGTCCATGTTGCCCGCGGTGACGCCGAAGAACAGGTTCGGTTTACCGAGGCGCATAAAGTCCTCTTTGCTGTTCCAGTCCGGCTGGGCAATGATCCCGACGCGGAAGCCCTGGGCTTCAAGCATACGACCGCAGATCGCCATGCCAAAGCTCGGGTGATCGACGTAGGCATCGCCGGTCACCAGAATAATGTCGCAGCTGTCCCAGCCAAGTTGGTCCATCTCTTCACGAGACATCGGCAGGAACGGTGCCGGTCCAAAGCAGGCCGCCCAGTACTGGGGCCAGGAGAAGAGGTCACGATCCGGCTGGATCAGGGAAATTGCGCTCATAATGCTTCCGAAGAAAAAATAGACAAAAGGAGCGGGATTATACGCTGGATCAATGTGGGAAATGAAGGAGTATTGTGCGGGGATGTTAATGCCCGGTGGCGCTGCGCTTACCGGGCCTACGGGCCTGTAGGCCCGGTCAGGCGAAGCCGCCACCCGGCAAGATTTACGGTGCCGGATTGATCAACATTTGCCCCACCGAGCCCCTGTCCATCATCTCCAGCGTCTGGCTGTGGAACAGGAACGGGAAGTGCGGCCAGGAGGGCTGACCGTAATAGACCAGCAGTTCGACCTGCCCGTCGACCCAGACGGTATCTTTCCAGCCCCTGTCTTCCGGGAACGGCATGGCGCCGTTGACGTTGCGCACCAGGAACTTCACCCCTTCGATATGGAATGACTGCGGCATATCGGCGCGCACCGTCCAGCGCTCCCAGGTGCCCTGCTGGGCGGTGATATCAATGCGGTTCACATCCCACAGCTGGCCGTTGATGCCCGGATCGTCACCGAGGCTGATATCCCGGGTGCGCACCGGCGTCCCGCTCAGGACCTCGTCCGGCAGCAGGCGCATCGGCAGGGTATCGGTCACCAGCGGTAACAGGCCGGTTGGACGCAGGGTCAACACCAGGGTCGAGACCAGAATGCTCGACGGTTCAAAGAAGCCGCGCAGGCGGTCAACGATGCTCGCCGCCTCGCCGCAGGTGATCGACACTTCATCGCCGTTGGTCATATCCACCAGAATTTCGCGCCGCTCGCCCGGGGCCAGCGCCAGCTGCTTCACCGGCACCGGGGCCGGTAAAAAGCCCTGATCCCCGGCAATCACGTGCAGCGCCCGGCCATCGCTCATCTGCAACTGATAGCGGCGTGAGTTGGACGCATTCAGCAGGCGCAGGCGCACCCAGCCGCGTGACACCTCTACATACGGACTCTGTGCGCCGTTCACCAGCAGCGTGTCACCAACAAAACCGCCGCTGCCCGGCTCGCTGTACTCCGGCGAACCGAAGTTATCCAGTCGCTTGTCCTGAATGATGATCGGGAAGTCATCGACCCCGTAGTGATTCGGGATCGGCAGGGATTTGCTGATCTCATCTTCCACCAGCCACATTCCCGCCAGCCCGGTGTAGACCTGCTGCGCGGTGCGGTTTGGGGTGTTGGCGTGATACCAGAGGGTGGCGGCGTTCTGGCGAACCGGCAGAACCGGCGCCCAGTCGGCGCTCGGGGACATCATGCGCGGCGCACCGCCCAGCAGCGGGCCCGGCACCTGCAGGCCGCTGATGGTCATGGCGACGTTCTCCGCCAGGCGGTTGCTGTAGATCAGTTTGACGTCATCGCCGCTCCAGACGCGCACGGTCGGGCCAAGGTAGCGTCCGTTAACGCCCCAGACGTTCGCCCGAGTCCCCTGGGTGAACGACCAGTGGGTGCGCTGCAATGTCAGGAACAGCGGCTGACCGCGGCGGGATTCAAGTAACGGCGGGATGGGCAGCGGCTGCTGCTGCCCGGCGGCGTTTGCCCTCAGCGGAACCGCACCTGCACAAAGGGCGATACCCGATGCCTGAATAAACTGACGGCGACTGAGTGACATATTAGCTCCATGTATAAACGTACTAACAACGCGGGAACTCGTTTTCCCTTTAAGCCGGCTTAAACCCTGCCAGCGGCTTCGCGCTCTGCGACTTCTTTATCGAGTTCAGCGATTTTATTCAGCATTAATTCGCGGCAGTGGGCCGCCAGCTCGCGCACCTGATCTTTGCCATATTTACTGACATCGACCGGCGGCAGCATCTCGACGATAACCAGACCGTTACGCAGGCGGTTGAGGTTAATCTTATTCGATGTGTTGGAAACACACACCGGAATAATAGGTACACCTGCCGCAATTGCGGCGTGAAACGCGCCAGTTTTGAACGGCAGCAGGCCGCGACCGCGGCTGCGGGTCCCTTCCGGGAACATCCAGATGGAGATTCTGCGCTTTTTGAAGTGGTTTACCACCTCGGCGATGGTGCCGTGCGCTTTGGCGCGGTTGTTACGGTCGATCAGCAGGTTGCCGGTCAGCCAGTAGAGCAGACCGAAGAACGGCACCCACAGCAGACTTTTTTTGCCCACGGTGACGGTTGGCGGCTGGACGATTTTTGCCGCAGTGACCATATCGTAGTTGTTCTGATGGTTACCGATATAGATAGCGTTGCCATGTTTCTCTGCCCCTTCCGGCAGACGCGTTTCTACTTTCAGTCCAAACAGTGGCCCCAGACGGGCAAACATGTGGCCAAAAGTGGCAACGTGCTTTGGATTACGCGGGCTGAACAGGCAGTAAATACAGCCGAAAATACAGACCAGAATGCAGTAAATAACGGCAAGAATGGAACGAACAATTAATAGCATAGCGACCTCAAAAACCCCTGACAGCTGACGATTATACTGCAACTGTTCACTGGTAACTCTTTTGTTTTTATAACGGATGTTTAACGCGAGACCCCCTCCTGAACGGAGGGGGAGGTGCTCTGTTACGCTTCGTTGTTGCTCGCATTACCGCGGTTCGGAGAGTCGATCTCCACGCGGTCGATGCGTTGCAGGCCGCGCATCAACGACCCTCTGCGTCCACGTTCGCCCACCACTTTCTGCAGCTCTTCCGGGCGCAGTTTGATTTTGCGTTTACCCACGTGGATGGTCAGAGTGCTCTGCGGCGGCAGAATAAAGAGGTGCGCCAGGCTGTCTTCACCTGCGGCCGCTTCCGCCGTTGCGATGTTGATGATCTTGTTACCTTTACCTTTCGACAGCTGCGGCAGATCGCTGAGCGGGAACATCAGCATCCGGCCTGCGGCGGAGATCGCCAGCAGCATGTCGCTCTCGTCCTCAATCACCAGCGGCGTCAGGACGCGGGCGTTATCCGGCAGGCTAATCAACGCTTTGCCCGCGCGGTTACGCGACACCAGATCGTTAAAGGTACAGATAAAGCCGTAGCCCGCATCGGAGGCCAGCAGCAGCTTCTGCTCGTCGCCTTCCATCAGCATATGCTCAACCGTCGCACCCGGCGGCAGCGTCAGCTTGCCGGTCAGCGGCTCGCCCTGCCCGCGCGCCGACGGCAGCGTAATCGGATCGATGGCGTAGCTGCGCCCGGTAGTGTCGATAAAGGCCACCGGCTGGTTGCTCTTGCCCTTCACCGCAGCTTTGAAGCTGTCGCCCGCTTTGTAACTCAGACCCGGGGCGTCGATGTCGTGCCCCTTGGCGCTGCGTACCCAGCCGCTTTGCGACAGCACGATGGTCACCGGCTCGGACGGCTGCATGTCATGCTCGCTCATCGCTTTCGCTTCTTCGCGCTCGTGCAGCGGAGAGCGACGGTCGTCGCCAAAGGCGTCGGCATCCGCCTGCAGCTCTTTCTTCAGCAGGTTGTTCATCTTGCGATCGGAGGCGAGGATCGCCTGCAGCCGATCGCGCTCTTTTTCCAGCTCGTTCTGCTCGCCGCGGATCTTCATCTCTTCCAGTTTGGCGAGATGGCGCAGTTTCAGCTCAAGGATCGCTTCGGCCTGAGTTTCGCTGATGCCAAAGCGCGACATCAGGGCCGGCTTCGGCTCATCCTCGGTACGAATGATCTCAATCACTTCGTCGATGTTGAGGAACGCCACCAGCAAACCTTCGAGGATATGCAGGCGCTTGAGTACTTTTTCCAGGCGATGGTTCAGACGACGGCGCACCGTATCGCGGCGGAACGTCAGCCACTCGGTGAGGATCTCAAGCAGGTTTTTTACCGCCGGACGTCCGTCGAGCCCAATCATGTTCAGGTTGATGCGGTAGCTTTTTTCCAGATCGGTGGTGGCGAACAGGTGATTCATCACCGGCTCCATGTCCACGCGGTTGGAGCGCGGCACAATCACCAGACGGGTCGGGTTTTCATGGTCGGATTCATCGCGCAGGTCATCCACCATCGGCAGCTTTTTATTGCGCATCTGGGAGGCGATCTGCTCCAGCACTTTCGCGCCGGAAACCTGATGCGGCAGCGCAGTGATCACCACCGCGCCGTCCTCTTTGGTCCACACCGCGCGCATGCGCACGGAGCCGCGACCGTTCTGGTAGATTTTGCGGATTTCCGCACGGGAGGTGATGATCTCCGCTTCGGTTGGGTAGTCCGGCCCCTGGACGATATCCAGCAGCTCATCCAGCGAGGTTTTTGGCTGTTCAATCAGGGTGATGGCCGCTTTCGCCACTTCACGCAGGTTATGCGGCGGAATATCCGTCGCCATCCCCACGGCAATACCGGTAGTGCCGTTCAGCAGAATATTCGGCAGACGCGCAGGCAGCATTTTCGGCTCCTGCATCGTACCGTCGAAGTTCGGCACCCACTCCACGGTGCCCTGGCCCAGCTCGCTGAGCAGCAGTTCGGCATATTTAGAGAGGCGGGATTCGGTGTAACGCATCGCCGCGAAGGATTTCGGATCGTCCGGTGCACCCCAGTTCCCCTGGCCGTCGACCAGCGGATAGCGGTAAGAGAACGGCTGGGCCATCAGCACCATGGCTTTATAACAGGCGCTGTCGCCGTGCGGATGGTATTTACCCAGCACGTCGCCCACGGTACGGGCGGATTTTTTAAACTTGGCGCTGGCGTTCAGACCCAGCTCAGACATCGCATAAACGATGCGGCGCTGAACGGGTTTCAGCCCATCACCGATAAACGGCAACGCCCTGTCCATGATGACGTACATGGAGTAGTTCAGGTAGGCGTTTTCCGTGAATTCATGTAGCGCGAGGCGCTCTGCCATATCGCTCATTAAATGGGATTCCTCAACTCAGAAACCGGTTGGTTTCAGGCAATATTGCCGCAGATACTACCTTATCTGGCGAGTCGAGTCACAGAGAAAAAGGGCCGCAATGGCGGCCCTTTTTCGGGTTATTTGCTGAGCTTGATAACCTGTTTCACGTCGATTTCGAAATCGTTCCACTCTTTATCGACTTTACCCTGCAGCTCAACCTTATCCTGCGGGGTAACGGTCACGCCGTTCCAGCGCTTGTGGTCAATTTCGACCACCACCGTACCGCTCTCGTCGCGGAAGGTGTAGCGGTCATCGGACAAGCGCTCGGTGATGTTCCCGCGCAGTTTCACCCAGCTGTCGTCCTTCTGATCCTTGACCTTCTGCGCCGTGGTGAGGTTGGCGTCGTTATCGACAAAACCGCCCTGCTGGGTTTGCGTCTGGGTTGCCGTGGCCGACGGGCCGTTAAACCCGCCCTGAGCCGCAAAAACCGGCGCGGTGGTAATCATCATGATGGCAGCAATCGCAGCGTATTTTTTCATCTTAACTCTCCCTTTAGAGCCTGTCCCGGTAGGCGTATTTGTTGCAGACAGTTTGAACACGGACAGCGCGGAACAACCGGAGCGTACTTGAAGTACGTGAGGATTGTGAGCACTGCCCAGGTTCAAAATGGCAAATAAAATAGCCTAACGGGATAGGCTGTTGATGTTGTTTCGCAGTCCATTTAACAGGGTAAACCTTAACAACTTCTTAAGCGGAAAATTTAAATTTTTTTACTGTACAGCCGGGCGTGACAGAGGGTTTACTGGCCGCAACAGGGAGGGCACATGCGCATTTTACTGGTAGAAGACGACAAGCTGATTGGCGACGGCATTAAGGCCGGGCTGACAAAACTGGGCTTCAGCCTGGACTGGTTCACCGAGGGTGAAACCGGCAGAGCGGCGCTCTACAGCGCCCCCTATGATGCCGTGGTGCTGGATCTGACCCTACCCGGCATCGACGGGCTACAGATCCTGCGCGACTGGCGGGAACGGGGCCGCAGCGAGCCGGTGCTGATCCTGACCGCGCGGGACGCGCTCAACCAGCGCGTCGAAGGGTTGCGCCTCGGGGCCGACGATTATCTCTGCAAACCCTTTGCCCTGATCGAAGTGGCCGCCCGTCTTGAAGCGCTGGTGCGCCGCAGCCACGGCCAGGCGCGCAGCGAACTGCGCCACGGCGGCGTAACGCTCGATCCCAGCCGGCTGGTGGCCAGCCTAAATGGCGAAACCCTGGTGCTCAAGCCCAAAGAGTTCGCCCTGCTGGAGCTGTTGATGCGCAACGCGGGCCGCGTGCTGCCGCGCAAGCTGATTGAAGAGAAGCTCTATACCTGGGACGACGATGTCTCCAGCAACGCCATAGAAGTCCACGTTCACCATCTGCGCCGCAAGCTCGGCAGCGATTTTATCCGCACCGTGCACGGCATCGGTTACACCCTGGGTGACGCATGAAACTGACCCAACGCCTGAGCCTCAAGCTGCGCCTCACGCTGCTGTTCCTCGCCCTGTCGCTGACGGCGTGGTTTGCCGCCAGCCTGGTCGCCTGGCACCAGACCAGCGATAAGCTCGATAAGCTGTTCGACACCCAGCAGATGCTGTTTGCCAAACGGCTGCTGACCATGGATCTGGATGAGATCCGCGCCCCACAACGGATGCGCGAGGTGCCGAAAAAAGCGAAACACGGGCATCTGGACGACGATGCGCTGGCCTTCGCCATCTACACCCCCGACGGCAAAATGGTGCTCAACGACGGTGAAAACGGGCGCGATATTCCCTATCACTATCGCCGGGAAGGTTTTGATAACGGCCAGCTCAACGACGATAACGACGAATGGCGCTTCTTATGGCTCACCGCGCCGGACGGTAAGTACCGGGTCGTGGTCGGCCAGGAGCGGGAGTACCGCCAGGAGATGGCGCTGGACGTGGTGAGATCGCAGCTCACCCCGTGGCTGGTAGCCCTGCCGGTGATGCTGCTGTTGCTCATTGTGTTGTTGAGCCGTGAACTCTGGCCGCTGAAAAAGCTGACCCAAACCCTGCGCGCCCGCTCCCCCGATGCTACTGACCGGCTGGCGACGCATGGCGTGCCCGTTGAGGTTCGCCCCCTGGTGGACGCGCTGAATCAGCTTTTCGCCCGCACTGGGGAGATGATGGCCCGCGAGCGCCGCTTTACCTCCGACGCCGCCCACGAGCTGCGCAGCCCGCTCACCGCCCTGAAGGTGCAGACCGAAGTGGCCCAGCTCTCACTGGACGACCCGCAGGCGCAGGCGAAAGCCCTGGACCAGCTCCACGCCGGGATCGACCGGGCCTCGCGGCTGGTTGAGCAGCTCCTGACGCTGTCGCGGCTGGATTCGCTGGAAAATTTGGACGATATCGAACCCCTTAAGATGGCGGATTTACTCCAGTCGGCGGTGATGGATATCTATCACCCGGCGCAGCAGGCCGGGATCGAGATCCGCCTCAACATCCACGCCCCGCAGGTCACCCGTCCCGGGCAGCAATTACTTCTGAGCCTGCTGGTGCGCAACCTGCTGGACAACGCCGTGCGTTACAGCCCGCGCGGTAGCCAGGTGGAGGTGACGCTCGACGCCCACAGCGTGACCGTACGCGACACCGGACCGGGTATTTCCCCCGACGCCCTGGCGCGGATCGGGGAGCGTTTTTATCGCCCACCCGGTCAGGATCAGACCGGCAGCGGCCTGGGTCTGTCGATTGTGAAGCGCATCGCCGCCCTGCACCGAATGACGGTTTCGCTACGCAACGGGCAGAATGGCGGATTTGAGGTCAGGATCGGCTGGTAAGGCATTATTGCTTTTTCAGCAAAAGACTTTGCACATTTTGCTAATTTCACCGCACCGCTGTCGCGCGTAGAATGGCCCTCAGACTCGCTACTCTGAGGACAACTTAATGAGCAATATCCTGATTATCAACGGCGCGAAAAAATTCGCCCACTCCAATGGCCAACTGAATGACACCCTGACCGAGGTCGCGGACGGCTTCCTGCGCGACGCCGGGCATGATGTTAAGGTCGTGCGCACCGACGGTGAGTACGATATCCAGGCCGAAGTGCAGAACTTCCTCTGGGCCGACGTCGTAATCTGGCAAATGCCTGGCTGGTGGATGGGCGCGCCATGGACCGTGAAAAAGTACATGGACGACGTCTTTACCGAAGGTCACGGCGCGCTGTATGCCAGCGACGGCCGCACCCGCTCTGATGCATCGAAGAAATACGGCTCCGGCGGCCTGATCCAGGGGAAAAAATACATGCTCTCCCTGACCTGGAACGCACCGATGGAAGCCTTCACCGAAGAAGATCAGTTCTTCCACGGCGTGGGCGTTGACGGTGTTTATCTGCCGTTCCATAAGGCTAACCAGTTCCTCGGAATGGAAGCCCTGCCGACCTTTATCACCAATGACGTGATCAAAATGCCGGATGTGCCACGCTATATCGCAGAATATCGCAAGCATCTCGCGGAAATTTTTGCTTAACTGATGGCATGTTATCAGGAGAAATGACCATGCTTACCGTTATTGCTGAAATTCGCACCCGTCCTGGGCAACATCACCGTCAGGCGGTGCTGGATCAGTTCGCAAAAATTATCCCAACCGTTTTAGAAGAGGCTGGCTGCCACGGCTACGCGCCGATGGTGGACACCGCCGCAGGCGTCAGCTTCCAGACCACCGCCCCGGACTCCATTGTGATGGTTGAGCTGTGGGAGACCGTGGCCCACCTCGAAGCCCACCTGCAAACCCCGCACATGAAAGCATGGAGCGAGGCGGTGAAAGGTGACGTTCTGGAAACCCATATCCGTATTCTGGAGCAGGGGGTTTAACCTCCACGGTATCGCCGGGCTGCACTGCGTTTGCCCGGCCTACGTTTTTGTAAGCCCGGTAAGCGTAGCGCCACCGGGCAAAACAGAAGCCCGGTAACCTTAGGTTACTGGGCTTTTTTTATCACCTTAAAGCGCAGCTGCTATGCTTATTCCTGATTTCATTGTTATCTGGAGGAAGGAATGGGAATTTTTAACTTCGTTAAAGAAGCAGGTGAAAAGCTGTGGGATAACCTGACCGATCACAAAGGTCAAAGTGATAAAGTCTCGGAGCACCTTAAAAAGCTCAACATACCGGGTGCTGAAAAGGTGCAGGTCAACGTCAACGACGGTAAGGCCGTGGTGACGGGCGACGGGCTGACCCAGGAGCAGAAGGAGAAAATCCAGGTCGCGGTGGGGAACATCGCAGGGGTCAGCGAGGTGGAGAACACCATCACCGCCACCGACACCCAGCATGAAGCCACCTACTACACGGTAAAATCGGGCGACACCCTGAGCGCCATCTCCAAAACCGTGTATGGCGATGCGTCGAAATACAACAAAATCTTTGAAGCCAACCGCCCTATGCTCTCCAGCCCCGATAAAATTTATCCGGGGCAGACGCTGCGTATTCCTGAAGCCTGATAGCGTCGCACAGAGGGACGATAATGAAGATAGCCTGTCTGGGCTGGGGCTCGTTGATATGGAAAAGCGGCTCACTCCCCATCGCCGGGGAGTGGAAAACCGACGGGCCGTCGCTGCCCGTCGAGTTTTGCCGGGTCAGCGACGGCGGTGAACTGGCTACCGCCATCTGTATGAATGCGCCTGCCGTACCGGTGCTCTGGGCATGGCTCAACGCGGAAACGCTGAGCGTGGCCTGCCAGGCGTTGCGCGAGCGCGAGGGGATCCCGGAGGAACGTTGTGACGGCATCGGCTCGCTGCCGATCGCCGGTCGCCACACCGGTCTGCTTTCAGAATGGGCAGTGGAGAGAGGTATCGAGGCGGTGATCTGGACCGGACTGCCGCCGAGAAGCGCCTCGCTGGAGGGCCGGGTGCCCACCGTGGACGAAGCCATTGTCTATCTGGACAACCTGAGCGGCGAGGCCCGCCAGCACGCGCGGAACTACATCGACCAGGTGCCGGAGCAGATCGACACTCCTTACCGACGAGTCATAAAAGAGGTGCTGGGGTGGTGACCTCACCCCAGCTTTTATTTACCAGTACAATTTCCAGCTCTGGGTAAAACGCACCAGAGCTTCTACATAGAAGTAGTCCCCCCAACTGGCGCACTCATCCACGCCCTTATTGCTGGCGAGGTGATAAACCGAGTGCTTCAGCAGACCGTTGCCCTTCTCCTCTTTGCCCATCAGATAGTGCTTCGTCAGCGAGGACATGATCCCTTTCGCCCACGCCAGATAGCGCTCGCGGTCCGGGTCGGTCGCCGGCAGATGCTTCACCAGCTCCAGCAGGCCGCACACCGCAATCGCCGCCGATGACGAATCGCGCAGGGCGTCGGTGCCCACCAGAGCCAGATCCCAGTGGCAGACATGATCCTCCGGCAGGCGATTGAGGAAGTAGTTCGCCAGCCGTTTTGACAGGGCGATCATGGTCGCGTCGCCGGTATAGATGTAGCTCAGCAGGAAACCGTAAATCCCCCACGCCTGGCCGCGCGACCAGCAGGAGTCATCCGCATAGCCCTGCTGGGTGTTGCCGTAGCGCGGTGCGCCGGTAACCACGTCCATATAGTAGGTGTGGAAGGTCGAAGCATCTTCGCGGATGAGATACGTCGCGGCCTGCATCACGTGGGCTTTAGCGGCCTCGGCAAAGCGCGGATCCCCGGTCTGCTCGGTCGCCCAGTAGAGCAGCGGCAGGTTCATGTTGCAGTCGATAATCATCCGCCCGGCCTGTTCCGGATCCGCCAGATCCCCCCACGCCTGGATGATCTTCGCTTTCTCGTGGAAGCGCTCCAGCAGCGCTTCGGCGGCCAGCAGCGAGAAACCGCGCGCCTCACGGCTGCCGGTCAGCCGCCAGTCCGCCACGCAGGAGAGCGTGTAGAGGAAACCGAGATCGTGGGTGTTGGTGTCGCTGCGCCCGGCGATGCGCAGACCAAACGAGCGGGTGTGTTTCTCGGCCATGGCACGGAATTTTTCATCACCGCTCATCTCCCACGCCAGCCACAGCTGCCCGGTCCAGAAGCTGGTGGTCCACTCGACGTTGTCAGTCAGCGGGTAATACCCCTCCTTGCAGGTTTCTGCCGGAAATTTGTCGCCGAACTCCGTTAAATGACGGCTAATCAGGTCGAGGACGTGGCTGCGCGCCGTGCTTAACTCATCGCTAAAGGCGCGTTCATCCACGGGGGCGGGAATATCGGCCAGACGTTCCTCGGTGATATGACTTAACATAATTCGATTCCTTCTTTGACGGCGTAAATTAGTGGTGTTCTGCAACGTTCAGCGTTTTAGCGCCGCGCCATTTGCTCTGGCAGGCGGATAAGGTAAACGCAGAAATCAGGGTAAAGGTCAGCGCCGTAGCGCCCATGATGATATAGGTCTGCTCAAAGCCGATGCGGTCATACATATAACCGGCCGGTGAGGACACCACGACGTTGCCGACGTAGAGCATCGCCTGATAGCCCAGCAGATACATGGTGGCGTTGACGCGTTTATCGAAATGCTCGGCGATATATTTAAATACCGACACCAGCAGGAGACAGATTTCCAGACCGTACAGCGGCTTGAGAACCGAAATTAACAGGTGCGAATCGCACATCCCGGAAATAATCAGTCGCGCTCCGACAATCAGGCCGACAATCAAAAGTCCGCGTTTGGCCCCGATAAAGTTAACGAACAGCGGGATCACCATATACATGACGAATTCCATCCCCGACTGCACGGTACCCAGATAGCCAAACACCGCGTTACCCTGGTGAATATCATCGAAGAAGGTGACGAAATAGCGGGAGAACTGCTGCTCGGCGATAAACATCATCCACGCCACCCCCGCCACGTACAGGCAGAAGGCCCAGAACTTGCGGCTGCGCAACAGGGCATAGACGTCCGCCGGAGCGATTTTCTCTTTGGTCAGCACCTCACCGGCATGGGCCGAGTTGGTGTTCACTTTCAGGTTCAGCAGGACGATCAGCATAATCACCGACGCCACGCTGCCCATAATAAAGTTGTACGCCGGGGAGAGGTTAAACAGCAGGCCGGAGAACGAGGAAGCCACCGCCCAACCCAATGAACCCCACATGCGGATCTGACCAAACTCCATGCCATTAAGGCGGCTGAAACGGTCAGAATAGGATTCGCACGCCGCCACGCCCGCATACCAGGCGAAGCTTAAATAGAGCGCGCCGATAATAATCCCCAGCATGGTGTTGGACATTAACAGCGGCTGATAAACGTAAATAAAGAACGGCGCCATCAGGGCGGACATCGCCACCACAAAATAGAGCAGGTATTTGCTCATGCCGATCTTATCCAGAATATAGCCGTAGATCGGTTTCAGAATAACGGAGAAGATCCCGTTAACCGCAAATACGGTACCGATCACCGACCCGCTGAGATTGGCTTTTTGTCCGAGCCAGATCGCCAGCAGGCCAATACTCGCCGACCAGGTAAAGAAATAGAGAAAGATAAAACTGCTGATTTTGTAATATTCAGTTTTGTTATTCATACCATCCTCGCCGATATCCAGGGTAAGGGCTTTATAAAATGAACGACAGCTGACGTTCGCTTCCAGGTGCGCGAATCACCACCTGGTTATTGTTGATGTGCAGTTGGGGGCTTTCCGCCCGGTTTTTATTCTGTGCAGAGGCCGTCACCGCGCAGCAGAGCCAGCTCTCCCCTTTCGGGATGGTGGTGCTGAGCACCGGAATAGCGGCGCATTCGGCAAACATGATGCTGCTGTTTGGCGGCGTCACCACGCTGTCGGGCTGGCGGGTGATGTTTGGTGAGAGATCGACGATGGCGCTGCTGCCGTTGTCTGCGCTCAGATAACTGCCCCGACCGCGCAGCTGCGGCTCAGCTTTGATCACTGCAAACCCGCCCTCGACCGTTTGCAGCGTGCGTGCGCTGTTGATGCGGTGCAGACGCAGATGCCACTCGCCGAAGGGCACCTGCCAGCTCTCGATATGGACGTCATGCCACGGCGACCAGCGCGAAAAAATACAATTTTCGTCAACACGGACTTCCTCGCACTCGCGGCGTCCACGGAAGTAGTTATCGCCATCGGCCAGCAGCAGCATGGAATCGCAGGCGGCGTGCTTGAGGCCGAAACGCCCACGCTCAATGGTGAAACCAAAGCGGCTGGAGTAGGCAAATTTGGTGTACTTCGCCTCGGTATTAACGTAGTTGTTCAGCTCCAGCTGTCCGGCGGTGAGCAGGGTCACATGATCGGAGTGGATCAGGATCTGCTGGGCATGGGGGATAACGCGCTTTTCGGCCAGCGCTGGCAGCGGCTGCTCATCGGCCTGCCAGAACGGATGGCTCTCCGGCAGGGCCAGGATCAGGTACGTTTTCAGCGCCCAGTACGGCGAGCCGGGGGAGTTATAGTCCTCGCACATCGCCAGATTCGGGTAGGCAAACCCGAGGGTCAGGATCCCATCGCGATCGGTTATCGGCTGCTGCTGCCACCAGCGCAGATGGCGGAGGATAATCCCCTTCACGATGCCCGGCGTGAACACCTCCAGCCCGGAGAAGGCCACCGCGCTCCAGAAGGCGACCATCGCGAAGCGGTAGGTCAGGCTGCGGCCAAAGGGCACTGAGGCACCGTCAGCGGCGGACATGTAGATGAAGTCTTCAGCAAACAGACGCGAACGCTGGCGCAGCACCTCTGCCCGCGCCTCATCGCCGCTCAGGGTGGCGTAGATCAGACCGTAGAAGTGAAACGCCATTGAGATGTAGTAATCCTTTGGCCGCCCCGGACCGTCGGAGTACCAGCCCTCCCCCAGATAGTAGGCGTCCATCATCGCGAAGCGGCGATCGATGGCCTGCTGGTCATAAGGCAGCCCGGCACGCTTAAAGCCGAGCTGCACCATGATGGCGAAGTAGTTCCAGTTGCTGTCCGGCATCGTCGCATCGGTGATTTGGTTCAGCCAGGCGTGAAGGTTCATCACCTCGCGCTCGCTGAACAGATCGGTAAGTTTGTCCTGCAGCAGCGCCAGCCCGAGGCCGTAGGCCGCCATCTCCACCAGACGCTGATCGTAAGGCCCGGCTTCGCCCCAGTAACCTGCGCTTTGCGGGTCGGTGCCCTGCTTAATGGCGGCGATGTACTTGTCGCTGAACGGCGTGCTGTCGCCTGCGGCCATCAGCGGAAACAGCCCCCACAGCACCCGGGACAGCCCCTCCATCTGCGCCACATCCGTGGCGTAATGCGCACTGGTATCGCCCAGCGAAAAGCGGGAGCTACCCGCCGGGAACTGCGTGTCCACTGCTTCCAGCAGAGTGTTCAGCGCCGCCACCAGATCCTGACGGGATGACAACGGATTTGATTTTTCTTTGTTTGCCGCGCACATAGGGTCGTCCTCGTAATCAACTGCGGCAAAGAATAGTTAATCAGCGAGGGGCAGAAATGTTAGCCGGGTCACAGGTGTGAGAGATGAATAAACCCGCAGTTGAGGAAATTTAAAAAGGTGGTTTATAAAGAGGCAGGAAAAGGGAAAAATTGAGTTTTATTGCACTATGCGCAAAACACCCACGGCGGAACATCTTGAGCTGATCGCCCTGAACGATACCATCGTGTCGTTCAGTCGCCTGTTCGCCAACACCGTGCGCTACCATCACTGGCACCAGTGTCTGGAAATTCTCTATGTCGAAGAAGGATTTGGCATAGCGATTGTCGATAATCGCCACTACACCATGCGCCCGGGACGGCTGTTTTTCTTTCCGCCTTTTACCCTGCACAAAGTAATGGTCGATCCTCAGGCCGAAGCGAACTATCGCCGCACCATTATTCATCTCGATCAGCATGCGGTCCTGAAGGCGCTGCGTGATTTTCCGCAAACCCAGCAGCGGCTACAGAAGCTGTCGCAGCGCGGAGGGGAGGCCTGGGTGGCGGATATGGCGCACTGCCACAGCCATCTCGATCATCTGTTCAGCTGTTATCCGCCGCCGATGAACAGCGAGCGCGTCGCCAGCCTGCTGATCGGCCTGTTTGCCATGCTGCCGCACGATGACGAAGGCCAGCCCGGTAACAGTCAGGGGATCGCCAGCCAGGTGATGTTCTGGCTGGATGAGCATTACCAGCAAAAATTCAGCCTCGATGCGCTGGCAGGCGAGCTGGGGAAATCCCGCAGCTACGTGTCACGGAAATTCCATGCCGAAACGGGGGAAAAAATTCACGATTATTTGAATACGTTACGCCTGCGCAAGGCCTGCGAAAGTTTGCTGCACTCGGAGGCGAGCGTGCGGGATATTGCCGCGCGGGTGGGGTTTTCGGATGTGACCTATTTTATCAGCGCATTTAAAAAGGGCATCGGAGAGACGCCCTTACAGTATAGAAAGAATCATGCAGCCTGAGGAGATGCCGGGTGGCGGCGATGCCTTACCCGGCCTACAAAATCCGTAGGCCCACGCAAGTCCCGTAGGCCCGTGCAAGCGAAGCGCCGCCGGGCAAATAGCCCCCGCCCGGCAATGCATCAACCTTCAATATCCGCCAGGTCGCCCTTCTCCTGCAGCCAGTTGCGGCGGTCTTCCGAGCGCTTCTTGGCCAGCAGCATATCCATCACCGCGTTGGTCTGCTGCTCGTCTTCATCGCTGATGGTCAACTGCACCAGACGGCGGGTATTAGGATCGAGCGTGGTTTCACGCAGCTGCAGCGGGTTCATCTCGCCCAGCCCTTTAAAGCGCTGCACGTTCGGTTTGCCCTTCTTGCGCTTGAGCTGCTCCAGCACGCCCGCCTTCTCTTCTTCCGTCAGGGCGTAATAGACCTCTTTGCCGAGATCGATACGGTACAGCGGCGGCAGCGCCACGTGGACATGACCGTTTTTCACCAGCGTACGGAAGTGCTTCACGAACAGCGCACACAGCAGGGTGGCGATGTGCAGGCCATCGGAGTCCGCATCCGCAAGGATACAGATCTTGCCGTAACGCAGCTGGCTCAGATCCTCGCTGTCCGGATCGATACCGATCGCCACGGAGATGTCGTGCACCTCCTGCGACGCCAGCACTTCATCGGAAGAGACTTCCCAGGTGTTGAGGATCTTACCCTTCAGCGGCATGATCGCCTGATATTCACGATCGCGCGCCTGCTTGGCCGATCCGCCCGCCGAGTCCCCTTCTACCAGGAACAGCTCGGTGCGGTTCAGATCCTGCGCGGTACAGTCCGCCAGCTTGCCCGGCAGCGCAGGACCGCTGGTGAGCTTTTTACGCACCACTTTCTTCGCCGCACGCAGACGACGCTGGGCGCTGGAAATCGCCATCTCGGCCAGCATTTCCGCAGCCTGTACGTTCTGGTTCAGCCACAGGCTGAAAGCATCTTTCACCACGCCGGAGACGAATGCCGCGCACTGGCGCGAAGAGAGACGCTCTTTGGTTTGCCCGGCAAACTGCGGATCCTGCATTTTGACCGACAGCACATAGGCGCAGCGATCCCAGATATCCTCCGCCGACAGCTTCACGCCGCGCGGCAGGATATTGCGGTATTCGCAGAACTCACGCATCGCGTCCAGCAGCCCCTGTCGCAGGCCGTTAACGTGCGTCCCGCCCTGCATGGTTGGGATCAGGTTGACGTAGCTTTCGGTCAGCAGCTCGCCGCCTTCCGGCAGCCACAGCAGCGCCCAGTCCACCGCTTCCGTATCACCAGAAAAATTACCAATGAACGGTTTTTCCGGCAGGGTTGGCAGGCCGTTGACCGCTTCGCCCAGGTAATCGTTCAGACCGTCCTGATAGCACCAGCGCTGTTCACTGTTGTTGACCTCATCCTTAAAGGTAATTTCCACCCCAGGGCAGAGGACCGCTTTCGCTTTCAGAATGTGCGTTAAGCGTGAGACCGAGAAACGCGGGCTGTCGAAGAAGCTATCGTCCGGCCAGAAGTGGACGCTGGTGCCGGTATTGCGTTTGCCGCAGGTGCCGATCACCTTCAAATCCTGGACTTTATCGCCGTTCTCAAAGGCGATGTTGTACACCTGGCCGTCGCGGCGCACGGTGACTTCAACCCGTTTTGACAGGGCGTTGACCACGGAGATACCTACCCCGTGCAGGCCGCCCGAGAACTGGTAGTTTTTGTTGGAGAATTTGCCGCCCGCGTGCAGACGGCAGAGGATCAGCTCAACCGCCGGAACACCCTCTTCCGGGTGAATATCCACCGGCATGCCGCGACCGTCGTCGATCACTTCCAGCGACTGGTCGGCGTGCAGAATAACGTCGACGCGTTTGGCATGACCCGCCAGCGCTTCGTCGACGCTGTTATCAATTACTTCCTGGCCCAGATGGTTTGGGCGCGTGGTATCGGTGTACATCCCCGGACGGCGGCGAACCGGCTCAAGCCCGGTGAGTACCTCAATGGCATCAGCGTTATAGGTTTGCGTCATGATTTAAACTAGCAATTCGCAGCGATTGTCAGAGGCTGTGCAGACCAAGAAAGTCGACAATCTGGGTGAAATGATCCTCAAAGCCCGTGAAGGCATGATTACCGCCCTCTTCTATAGTCTGGCGGCAGGAGGCGTAGTACGCCACCGCCTGGCGGTAATCCAGCACTTCATCACCCGTCTGTTGCAGCAGCCAGATAAGATCTGGCGCTTCCAGCGGATCAATCTGCATAACTTTGAGGTCGTAAATATGGCGTGACTCTAGCACATATTGCTGTCCGGTGTAGGGGTTCTCGTTGTGCCCCAGATAGCCCACCAGCAGCTCAAAAGGCCGTACCGCCGGGTTGACGACCACCGCGGGCACCATAAAGCACTGGGACAGCCAGGTGGCGTAGTAGCCGCCGAGGGATGACCCCACCACGCCAAAGGGCTCGCCGCCGTGCGCCAGGACAATCGCCTCCAGCATTTCGGCGGCTTCGGCCGGGTACGGCGGCAACTGAGGCACGATCATCTCGACGTGGGGATGATGCACCTCCAGCCACTGTCGAAACAGCGTCGCTTTAGCCGAGCGCGGGGAGCTGTTGAATCCGTGCAGATAGAGAAGCGCAGACATCAGTAGCCTTCTGACGCGGTATCCGGGCGGAACTGCGTGCTTTGCAGGCGGCAGACTTCGGTCGTTAACGAGCCGTCGGCATGCAGTTCCAGCCAGCGCCAGCCTGGGGCAATGGTGTCTAAAGTGAAGTTCGCGCAGTGCGGTTTGAACTGCACGCAGGTGGACGGCGTAGCCAGCAGGCGACGACCGTTCCAGTCGAGATCCAGCTCCTGGTGAATATGGCCGCAGAGTAAGTTATTAACCCGCGGGAATTTCATCAACACCTGATCGAGAGCGGCAGAGTTGCGCAGGCTGTGCTGATCGAGCCAGCTGCATCCTGCCGGCAACGGATGATGATGCAATAAAAGCAGAGTATGGCGCTCAGGATCGGCCGCCAGCTTTGCTTCGAGCCACTCCAGCTGAAACTCGCTCAGCTCGCCGTGCGGCACGCCGAAAACCTGGCTGTCGAGCAGCAGGATTTGCCAGTTGTCGCCCGAGTGGACCCGCTTCGCAGGGGAAATCCCCGCATCCTGAAGCGCGCTGTACATCGAAGGTTGAAAATCGTGATTACCGGGTAACCAGACGCAGGGCGCGTTAAAGCTCGCGATACCTTCAGCAAAATGCTGATAAGCCGCGGAGGTTTGATCCTGCGCCAAATCGCCCGTGGCGACAATCAGATCGCATTCGCGCTTCTGGGCATGAATGGCTTCCAGAACAGCCTGATAACTCTCCCAGGTATTAACACCCAACAGGGTTTCATGCTTTTTGGCAAACAGGTGAGTATCAGTAATTTGCAATACCCTGACTGGCGCCCCACCAGCAACAGTCAGGTTCAACAGGCTTTCCAAATGGTGTCCTTAGGTAGGTTTACGACGCTAACAAACCGGAATCGCCATTGCTCCATGTGCTAAACAATATCTTAGCCAGTCGGCTAAAAACTGGTTAATTTGATGCTTTTCGTCACGTTGATGCAACTTTTTATTTGGGTAATCATACCGCGCTTTAAAGCGGAAGATCTGCTGACTTGAACACACTTCAGCGACCATCGCGTCATGGTAGAGCCGCACCGTCATTGACGGCAGGCTCCAGTAGCTGATGGACGGCGCGGTTTGCTCAATTTCCACCAGCGTAGTGTAACGGGTTGATTCAACAATGGTTAACCGATACTGCGCGTTGCTCACCTGATAGCTCACTGTTTCACCGACCGCGTCGTTACGTGGCAGTAATCGGCGCAATTGTGCGAAATTGGTCTCGCACAGGCGCATCATTTCAGGGAAGTCAGGTGTATAACGCTTCATTTTTTCCACTCGTTTCGTAATTCCTGATAATGCAGCTGTAGCCATTGCAAAGCGATGACAGAAGCCGCGTTGTCGATTTTCCCCTCTTTTACCCATTGATAAGCCTGCTCCCGGCTTACCACATGAACACGAATATCTTCGTTTTCATCAACCAGACCGTGAATCCCTTGCGCGGTCGTGGCGTCCACTTCGCCAACCAGAACTGACAGGCGCTCGCTGGTGCCCCCGGGGCTTGCCAGATAGCTGGTGATCGGTTTTGTCCGACCAACGTCCAGCCCGGCCTCTTCTATTGCCTCGCGGCGGGCGACATCTTCCGGCGTTTCGCCCTCTTCGATCATCCCGGCCACCATCTCCAGTAGCCACGGGCTTTCGCTGGTATCCAGCGCGGCAATGCGGATCTGCTCTATCAGTACCACTTCGTCACGCACTGGGTCAAAGGGTAGCAAGACTGCGGCATGCCCGCGCTCAAAAATTTCGCGTCTGACTTCGCCACTCATTTCACCGTTAAACAAACGATGGCGAAAACGGTATAATTCCAGTGAAAAAAATCCGCTGTAGAGCGTTTCTCGTGCAATAATTTCTACATCGTTTTTTGTAAAAGTCACTGGCAACTTTTCTGGTTTATCCATGTTTGCATCCTGGTATAAATGGTGGCGTTAAGGTGAAATTCAATTCTGCTAAACTGCGGTTTCTACTACAGTATGGTAAATTGGTGCAAGTTACTGCCGCATGGCACGGAACGCCAACCTTTTGCAGTGGCGAAGTCTGCTAGAATCGGTAGATATTTTTTAATTAGATCAGCGCTAACTAAGCTTCACAACAAGGAAAGCAAATGAAGAAATTGCTCCCCATCCTCATCGGCCTGAGCCTGACGGGTTTCAGCGCGTTGAGTCAGGCAGAGGACCTGATACAGGTTTATAAGCAGGCACGTCTGAGCAACCCGGAACTGCGTAAATCCGCCGCCGATCGTGATGCTGCATTTGAAAAAATTAATGAAGCACGCAGCCCATTATTACCACAGCTGGGTTTGGGTGCCGACTATACCTACAATAACGGTTACCGGGATGCTAACGGCGTCGACTCTAACGTCACCAGCGGTTCGCTCCAGTTAACCCAGACGCTGTTTGATATGTCCAGATGGCGTAACCTGAGCCTGCAGGAAAAATCTGCCGGTATTCAGGATGTCACCTATCAGACCGACCAGCAGACGCTGATCCTCAATACCGCAACCGCCTACTTCAGAGTGTTGAGCGCGATCGATACGCTCTCCTACGTTGAAGCACAGAAACAGGCTATCTATCGTCAGCTCGATCAGACCACCCAGCGTTTCAACGTGGGCCTGGTGGCGATCACCGACGTGCAGAACGCCCGTTCGCAATACGATAATGTGCTGGCCAACGAAGTTACCGCGCGTAACGACCTGGATAACGCCGTCGAAGAGCTGCGTCAGGTCACCGGTAACTACTACCCGCAGCTGGCATCGCTGAACGTTGAGCACTTCAAAGCCGAAAAGCCGCAGGCGGTGAATGCCCTGCTGAAAGAGGCTGAAAACCGTAACCTCAGCCTGTTGCAGGCTCGTCTGAGCCAGGATCTGGCCCGCGAGCAGATTCGCCTGGCGCAGGATGGCCATCTGCCTACCCTGAGCCTGAGCGCCTCCAGCAGCATTTCTAACACCAGCTACAGCGGTTCCAGAACCGGCAATGGTCAGTACAACGACAGCGACGTTGGCCAGAACAAAATCGGCCTGAACTTCTCCCTGCCAATCTATCAGGGCGGCCAGGTCAATTCGCAGGTCAAACAGGCGCAGTACAACTTTGTGGGTGCCAGCGAGCAGCTGGAAAGCGCGCACCGCAGCGTAGTGCAGACCGTGCGTTCCTCCTTCAACAACGTGAACGCCTCTGTCAGCAGCATCAACGCTTACAAACAGGCCGTGGTCTCTGCCCAGAGCTCACTGGATGCGTCGGAAGCCGGCTACTCGGTGGGTACCCGTACCATTGTTGACGTGCTGGACGCGACCACCACGCTGTACAACGCTAAACAACAGCTCTCCAATGCGCGTTACAACTACCTGATCAACCAGCTGAACATCAAGCAAGCGCTGGGTACGTTGAACGAGCAGGATCTGGTGGCGCTGAACAGTTCATTAGGTAAGCCGATCTCCACTACGCCAGAAGCCGTGGCGCCGGAAAACCCACAGCAGGATGCCTCTGCTGACGGTTACACCGCCGCTGCTGCACGCACCACCAGCAACTGATGCTGCTACCCGGTCTGGGTTCACCAGGCCGGGTAAATCCTCTCAGTCCGACAAAAATACGTAAGCCAACGTAAAGATCCCCCAGTTTCGCCCCTGTCGCTTCAATTTCCACCACTCATCCTCTATTCTGAGCGTTATTTTCTGTGTTTTACCACTGGGTCCTGGAAGACAATTATGAAACGGACAAAATCCATTAATCACGCCTCGTTCCGCAAAAGCTGGAACGCGCGTCATTTCACCCCTGTCGCTCTGGCGCTGAGCGCCGCGTTTATGCTGGCAGGCTGTGAAAAAACCGACGAAACGGTTTCTCTCTATCAGAATGCCGATGACTGTGCGGCCGCTACCGGCAAAAGCGCGGAGTGTACTACCTCGTACAACAACGCTCTGAAGGAAGCGGAACGTACCGCGCCGAAATACGCCAGCCGTGAAGACTGCGTGGCAGAGTTCGGTGAAGGCCAGTGCCAGCAGGCACCGGCCCCGGCTCAGGCAGGCACCGCTCCAGCAGAAAACCAGGCGCAGGCACAGTCCAGCGGCAGCTTCTGGATGCCGCTGATGGCGGGTTACATGATGGGCCGTCTGATGAGCGGCGGCGCAGGCTATCAGCAGCAGCCGCTGTTCAGCTCGAAGAATCCGGCCAGCCCGGCTTACGGCCAGTACACCGATGCCAGCGGTAAAGGTTACGGTGCAGCCCAGCCAGGCCGCACCATGAACGTACCTAAGACCGCGATGGCGCCAAAACCGGCCACCACCAGCACCGTTACCCGCGGCGGCTTCGGTGATTCTGTTGCCAAACAGAACACCATGCAGCGTAGCGCGGCCGGTACCTCAACACGCTCTATGGGCGGCTGAGAATGGAACGAGTCAGTATTGTTGAGCGCCCGGACTGGCGCGAAAAAGCCACCGAATACGGTTTCAACTTTCACACCATGTACGGCGAGCCGTACTGGTGTGAAGATGCCTATTACCAACTGACCCTCACCCAGGTTGAAAAGCTGGAAGCGGTCACGGCAGAGCTGCATCAGATGTGCCTCAAGGTCGTGGAAAAGGTCATTGCCAGCGATGAACTGCTGACCAAATTCCGCATTCCGAAGCACACCTGGGGCTTTGTGCGTCAGTCATGGCTGACGCATCAGCCATCGCTCTACTCGCGCCTTGACCTGGCGTGGGACGGCGCCGGCGAGCCAAAGCTGCTCGAGAACAACGCCGATACGCCCACCTCGCTGTATGAAGCGGCCTTCTTCCAGTGGATCTGGCTGGAAGATCAGCAGAACGCGGGCCGTCTGCCGGAAGGCAGCGATCAGTTCAACAGCCTGCAGGAAAAGCTGATCGAACGTTTCGCTGAACTGCGCGAGCAGCACGGCTTCAATCTGCTGCACTTTGCCTGCTGTCGTGACACGGTCGAAGATCGCGGCACGGTGCAGTATCTGCAGGATTGCGCCGCCGAAGCGGAGGTCGCCACTGAATTTCTCTATATAGAAGATATCGGGCTGGGCGAAAAAGGTCAGTTCACCGACACCCAGGATCAGGTGATCAGTAACCTGTTCAAGCTCTATCCGTGGGAATACATGCTGCGCGAAGTGTTTTCCACCAAGCTGGAAGATGCGGGCGTGCGCTGGCTGGAGCCGGCGTGGAAAAGCATTATCTCCAACAAAGCCCTGCTGCCGCTGCTGTGGGAGATGTTCCCGGATCATCCGAATCTGCTGCCGGCGTACTTCGCGGAAGATGACTATCCGCAAATGGATAAGTACGTCAAAAAGCCGATTTTCTCCCGCGAGGGTGCCAACGTGTCGATTATCGAAAACGGTAATACCGTGGAAGCGGTAGAAGGCCCGTATGGCGAAGAGGGGATGATCGTCCAGCAGTTCTGTCAGCTACCGAAGTATGGCGACAGCTATATGCTGATCGGCAGTTGGCTGATCAACGATCAGCCAGCCGGGATTGGTATTCGCGAAGATCGGGCGCTGATCACCCAGGATCTGTCCCGCTTCTATCCGCATATTTTTGTGGAGTAGTTTGTGGTGCCGGGTGGCGGCTTTGCCTTACCCGGCCTACAAATCCACAGGCCCGGCAAGCGCAGCGCCACCGGGCGATTTACCCCACCTGCACCGACAACATACTCAAACTGCCCATCTCAATGCCATCCACCGGTATGGTAACAGGCTCCTTACCGTCCCACGCCCCCAGGATATAGAGCAGCGGCAGGAAGTGTTCCGCCGTCGGGTTCGAGAGCGAGCCGCCGTCGTGCGCCAGATAATTGACCAGCGGATGTTCTTCTGCCGCACCCTGCCAGTTCAGGTTCGTTTTCACGTAATCATTGAAGGACGTCGCCCACGGATAAGGCGTGTTTTCCCCGTGCCAGCGGGCGGTGCGCAGGTTATGCACCACGTTGCCGCTGGCCACCAGCATAATACCCTCATCACGCAGAGTCGCGAGCTTACGGCCCATCTCCAGGTGCCAGGCCGCAGGTTTGGTGCTGTCGATGCTGAGCTGCACCATCGGGATGTCGGCATCCGGGTACATCTTGATCAGCACGCCCCAGGAGCCATGGTCAAACCCCCACGCCTCTTTATCGAGGGTGACAGGGATCGGGGCCAGCAGATCTACCAGCTGCTGCGCCAGCGCCGGGGATCCCGGTGCCGGATAGTGCGTGTCGTACAGCGCCTGCGGGAAACCGCCAAAATCATGGATGGTTTTCGGCGTTTCCATGGCGGTGACGCCGGTTCCACGGGTAAACCAGTGTGCAGACACCACCACGATAGCCTTCGGACGCGGCAACGTCTCGCCCAGATGCCGCCAGGCGCGGGTGTAGACGTTATCTTCCAGCACGTTCATCGGGCTACCGTGACCCAAAAACAGCGCTGGCATACGAGATGAAGTCATGATGATATCCTTACACAAGGTGTCGATTTGATAGCTTTACCTTACCCGTAATCCGGATAAGATGAACTCAGATAACCATGATGAAGATCATCAGGAAATTTGAATGTAAGGGATCTGTAAAGGCGTCTGTACCCGCTCGCGTTACGCGCGTTTAGCCTTTAATATGAATGAGAATCATTATCATAAGGAGAGGTGAATGTCAGTTCCCCTGATTCTGACTATTCTTGCAGGCGCAGCCACTTTTATCGGCGCCATGCTCGGCGTACTGGGCCAGAAGCCCTCTAACCGGCTACTGGCCTTTTCTCTCGGCTTTGCGGCCGGCATTATGCTGCTTATCTCCCTGATGGAGATGCTGCCCGCTGCCCTCGGCACGGAAGGCATGTCGCCGGTGCTGGGCTACGGAATGTTTGTCATTGGCCTGCTGGGCTACTTTGCGCTGGATAAGATGTTACCCCACGCGCACCCGCAGGATCTGATGCAAAAAGGCAGTCAGCCGCTGCCCGGTAACCTGCGACGCACCGCGCTGCTGCTGACTCTGGGCATCAGCCTGCATAACTTCCCTGAGGGCGTCGCCACCTACGTGACTGCCAGTAATAATCTGGAGTTGGGTTTTGGTATTGCGCTGGCGGTGGCGCTGCACAATATCCCCGAGGGGCTGGCGGTGGCGGGCCCGGTTTATGCCGCTACCGGCTCCAAGCGTAAAGCGGTGTTCTGGGCGGGTATTTCCGGCATGGCGGAGATCGCGGGCGGCGTGCTGGCGTGGTTGATCCTCGGCAGCCTGATTTCGCCGGTGGTGATGGCAGCCATTATGGCGGCGGTGGCAGGGATTATGGTGGCGCTGTCGGTGGATGAGCTGATGCCGCTCGCCAAAGAGATCGACCCGAACAACAATCCCAGCTATGGGGTACTGTGCGGAATGTCGGTGATGGGGCTCAGTCTGGTGCTACTCCAGACGGCAGGAATTGGCTAAAAAAAAACGCCGGGTTAACCCGGCGTTTTTTATGATGCGTTATCAGCTGGCTTTGCGCTCGTGCGCCTGGCGGTACGCCACCAGATCTTCGATGGTGACCACAGCCATGTTGTGTTTGCCGGCAAATTCGATGCACTCCGGCGCGCGCGCCATTGAGCCATCATCATTGGTCAGTTCACAGAGCACACCGGCAGGCTTGAAGCCGGCCAGGGTCACCAGGTCGATGGTCGCTTCGGTGTGGCCGCCGCGAGTCAGAACGCCGCCCGGCTGCGCGCGCAGCGGGAATACGTGGCCCGGACGGTTCAGGTCAGAAGGTTTTGCGCCATCGGCAATGGCTGCACGCACGGTGGTCACGCGGTCAGCAGCAGACACGCCGGTGGTCACACCGCTGGCCGCTTCGATGGTCACGGTAAAACCGGTGCCATAGGCGCTGGTGTTGTTCTCTACCATCATCGGCAGTTCCAGCTGCTTACGGCGATCTTCGGTGATACACAGGCAAACAATACCGCTGCCGTGACGGATGGTCAGCGCCATCTGCTCAACGGTCATGGTTTCGGCGGCGAAAATCATATCGCCTTCGTTTTCACGGTCTTCATCGTCAAGCACCATCACGCCGCGACCTTCGCGAAGCGCAACAAGCGCGTGTTCTACACGGTCAGCAGAGGTGCCGAAAGAGGAAAGGAGCGTCTGATTCATGGTAAAAAAACCTCATTAATATTATGGTTACCAGAATCAGGGCAGTCTTAGGAGCGCCGTAGTACGGCAAAAAAATAACGTGAGCGGGCCTCGCCCGGCTGGTTCGTTACTCTCTCCCATCCGGACTTTAACCGTCGGCCCCGGAATTACACCGGATCTGCTGACCTTTGAGTTTGCACCCAAAGCGCTCGCGGGCTTTCAGCGTAGCGCTGATTTACCGCCGGTGGGGAATTTCGCCCCGCCCTGAGAATAAGCGGGATAACTATAACGCTAATGATTATGTTCGGCAACGCATAAGCTTCACACAATTCTGGTTTAAGGATCGCGGTTACGCGCTACAATGGTCGTTAACACCTTTTCTTCAAGGGAACTACCATGATCGACCCAAAAAAAATTGAACAACTTGCCCGCCAGGTCCATGAATCCATGCCGAAAGGCGTACGTGAGTTTGGTGATGATGTTGAGAAGAAGATCCGCCAGGTGCTGCAGTCGCAGCTGATGCGTCTGGATCTGGTCAGCCGTGAAGAATTTGACGTGCAGACGCAGGTGCTGCTGCGTACCCGCGAGAAAATCGCCCTACTGGAACAGCGTCTGACCGAGCTGGAAAACCGCAGCGTCGTTGACGAAGTGAAACCGGCTCCGGCAATCCCACCGGTGGATGATGAAGCATAAGTGCAGCCTGTAATGCCCGGTGGCGCTTCGCTTACCGGGCCTACACACCGCACGATCTGTAGGCCCGTGCAAGCGTAGCGCCGCCGGGCATTTACAGACGACTACTGACTGTCTTTCTGGATCTTCTTAATGATGTTGGTGGTTGAACACCCGTCCTCAAAGTTGAGCACCATCACTTCTCCGCCGTTGGCCCACACCTCTTCGCTACCGGCGATCTGTTCAGGCTTGTAGTCTCCGCCTTTGACCAGCAGATCCGGCAGGATCCCGGCAATCAGGCGCTGCGGCGTGTCTTCCTCGAACGAGACCACCCAGTCCACCGCTTCCAGCGCGCCGAGTACGATCATGCGCTGCTCAAGCGGGTTCACCGGCCGGGTCTCGCCTTTCAGGCGTTTGGTGGAGGCATCGCTGTTGACCGCCACAATCAGACGGTCGCCCAGCTTGCGCGCGTTCGCCAGATAAGAGACATGGCCCGCGTGCAGAATGTCGAACACGCCGTTGGTCATCACCACTTTCTCGCCACGCTTACGTGCCGCGGCTACCGCCACTTTCAGCTCCTCTTCGCTCATCACGCCAAAACCGGTATCGGCGCGACCGCGTACCGCGTTTTCCAGTTCGATAGGTGAAACGGTAGAGGTCCCCAGCTTACCCACCACCACGCCTGCGGCGGCATTGGCAAAGTAGCAGGCCTCTTCCAGCGTATTACCCGCGGCCAGGGTGGCTGCGAGCACGCCGATAACGGTATCACCGGCACCGGTGACGTCATACACTTCCTGCGCCTGGGTTGGCATATGCAGCGGCGCTTTGCCCGGCTGCAGCAGGGTCATCCCCTGCTCGGAGCGGGTCACCAGCAGCGCGGAGAAGTCGAAATCGGCGATGATCTTCATGCCGCGCTCAACGATCTCATCTTCGGTTTTGCATTTACCCGCCACGGCTTCGAATTCGGACAGGTTCGGCGTGAGCAGCGTTGCCCCGCGATAGCGCTCGAAGTCGGTGCCTTTCGGGTCGATCAGCACCGGTACACCGGCAGTACGCGCCAGCGTAATCATCTGCTGCACGCTGGCCAGCGCCCCTTTGGCGTAATCGGAGAGCACCAGCGCGCCGATGTTACCCAGCGCCTGGTTGATGCGCTCGTGTAGCGGCTCAGGATCCACGCCTTCAAAACCCTCTTCAAAGTCGAGGCGGATCAGCTGCTGGTTACGCGACAGCACGCGCAGCTTGGTGATGGTCGGGTGCGTCGGGACAGAAACAAAATCACATTTGACGTTCACATCCGCCAGCGTCTTGCTCAGCGCCCGCGCGGCGTCGTCGATGCCGGTCAGCCCCACCAGACGCGAATGCGCGCCGAGAGAAGCAATGTTCATCGCCACGTTTGCCGCGCCGCCAGGACGCTCTTCAATGGTATCCACCTTCACCACCGGGACCGGGGCTTCCGGGGAAATGCGGCTGGTTGGCCCATACCAGTAGCGATCCAGCATCACATCGCCAACCACCATAACTCCAGCACGTTCAAACTCTGGCAGTGTTACTTTCATTCCTGACTCCAGAAAGATTCACAATTTGCGCGCGATAATATCACACTTGTTTTGTTACGCACGGTTCCACCAGCCACTTCTGCCAGCAGGCCCGCACCAGCTCTCGCTCGGCGTTAAAACAGTCGAGCGGCAGATGACCCGGCTGCTCCTGCAGGGCCAGATGGTGCAGCTCATCGCGCAGGGTGGTGTAGGCGCGGGTCAATGCCAGCGCCTCGTGCTCGTCCATAATGTCGTTTTGCGCCAGCAGCTCCAGAATGCGCACGTTATCCGACCAGCGGGTGAGCTTCGGCTTGCTGTGGGCGTCACGCAGCACCAGATACTGGGTGATAAATTCAATGTCGGTAATGCCGCCCTCGTCGGCTTTGATATCAAAGCGATCGCGGTGTTTATTTCCCAGATGGGCGCGCATCTTCTCGCGCATCTCGCGCACTTCGGTTTGCAGCGTCGGCCCCTCGCGCGTGGCGGTGAGCACGTCGCGGCGAATGGTATCAAACTGCGCTTTCAGCTGCGGATCGCCATACACCACCCGGGCGCGCACCAGAGCCTGATGCTCCCAGGTCCAGGCCTCATTCTGCTGATAATCCGCGAAGGAATCGGTAGAGGTAACCAGCATCCCCGCCGCCCCGGACGGCCGCAGACGGGCATCCACCTCATACAGAATGCCGGACGAGGTGCGGGTGCTGAACAGGTGCATGATGCGCTGGGCGAGGCGCAGGTAGAACTGACGGCCGTCGATCTCGCGCTCGCCGTCGGTCATCACATCCACCGGGCAGTCGTGCAGGAAGATCAGATCCAGATCGGAGCTGTAGCCCAGCTCCCAGCCGCCCAGCTTGCCGTAGCCCACCACCGCAAAACCGCGTCCTTCGCGATCGGCCAGATGCTTCGGCTGGCCGTAACGGGCCACCATCTGCACCCACGCCTGATGGACTACCGCATCGATAATCGCTTCCGCCAGCCATGTTAAGTGATCGCTCACTTTCATCACCGGCAGCGTCCCGGAGATATCCGCCGCCGCCACGCGCAGCAGCTGCGCCTGCTTAAACTGACGCAGCGCCTCCAGCTGCTGCTCTTCGTCCTCTTCCGGCACGCGCAGCAGATACTGGCGCAGCTCATCGCGATAGGCGTCGGTCGCCGTCGGCTGGTAAAGGGTGTTGGGATCGAGCAGCTCGTCCAGCAGCAGCGGATAGCGCGCCAGCTTGCTGGCAATCATCGGCGAGGCAGCGCAGAGCGAAATCAGGTGCTTGAGCGCACCCGGGAACTCGCTGAGCAGCTCCAGATAGGTGGTACGGGTGATGATCCCACTCAGCAGCGGGGTCAGACGCGACAGCGGCACCGGGGCATCGGCCCGGGAGCAGACGTCGCTGAGCAGATGCGGCATCAGGTGATCCAGCACCTGGCGACCGCGTGGGCCAATGGCGCGCTTGTTCAGCTCAAGGCGGAAATCAGCGATCAGCGCCACTACCCGATGGCGATCGTCATCGCTGAGGTGGGTCAACACCGGGGTGGTGTCGTCCTCCTGCAGCGCATCCTGCCACAGCTCGCGCCAGTGCTCGGACAGCGCATCGTCCTGGGATTCGCTCTCGTCGTCGCCGATCAGATCGTTAAATATGCGGCGCACCGCCGCCATGTGCGCATCCAGCGCGTCGATCAGCGCCTGCCAGTCGTCCAGGCGCATCCCCCAAGCGAGGCGGGCGCGGTTAAGCTCATCCCCCGGCAGGGTCTGGGTCTGTTCGTCATTAATGCTCTGGAGCAGGTTCTCCAGCCGCCGTAAAAAGAGGTAGGCCTCGCGCAGGATCCGGTCATCGCCTTCCGGCAGCAGGTTCAGCTGGGCGATGGCGGCCAGGGTTGGCAGCAGGGAGCGGGACTGCAGCGAGGGCTCGCGCCCGCCGCGGATCAGCTGGAACACCTGGACGATAAACTCGATCTCGCGGATGCCGCCCGCCCCCAGCTTGATGTTGTCTTTCAGGCCGCGACGCCGCACTTCCCGGGCAATCATTCCTTTCATGTTGCGCAGCGACTGAATGACGCTGAAATCAATGTAACGACGGAAGACGAACGGGCGCAGCATGGCGCGCAGCTCGTTGGCATACGCATCGCCGGTATCGCCCATGATCCGCGCCTTCACCATCGCGTAGCGTTCCCAGTCGCGCCCCTGCTCCTGGTAATAATCCTCCAGCGCGGCAAAGCTCAGCACCAGCGGGCCGCTGTCGCCGAACGGGCGCAGGCGCATATCCACCCGGTAGACAAAGCCGTCCTGGGTTGGTTGATCCAGGGCCTTAATCAGCCGCTGCCCCAGCCGGGTGAAGAACTGGGCGTTATCCAGCTCGCGACGTCCGCCGCGAGTGGCCCCCTTCTCCGGCCAGGCGAAGATCAGATCGATGTCCGAGGAAAAATTGAGTTCGCCGCCGCCCAGTTTGCCCATGCCTAAAATCAGCAGCGGCTGCGGGGTGCCGTCCTCGCTGCACGGGGTGCCCCATTCGCGGCAGCAGGCGTCGTACAGCCAGTCGCGGGCGGCGACGATCAGCGTCTCAGCCAGGTGACTTAACTGCTGCAACGTGCTCTCTTCACTCACCAGCATCAGCGCCTGCGCCCAGGCGATGCGCACCATCACCCGTCGACGGAACTGGCGCAGCGCGCGCATCAGCGCGGTTTCATCGCTGATTTCCGCCAGCGCGTCCTGTAACCACTGCGCGTAGTGCTGCCACTCGTCCGCCTGGGGTGGCGAAGCCTCAAGCTCCGCCAGCCAGTCAGGATGGGCGGTAACGCTCTCCTGCACAAAGTCGCTGAAGGTCAACACCTGGCGGGCCTGATCGCTTAACGACGAGGCGGGTAATGCTTCCGGCAGACGCTCACATACCGTCTGCCACTGCTGCTGTAAGGGTGAAGAAAGCGGCATCATGGGGGTTCCTTGCCTGCGTTAACGTTTTCCGCTGTGCAGCCAGAATGGCTCCTGCGAAATGGCTTCGTTGCGGAAATGCTCAATTTCAATGTGCTGGCGGGTCTTGATGGCATACAGCAGCCCTTGCCAGTTCTCCAGCCATGCGCGGGCGACCGGTCCGTCATAGGCCCCTGCCAGCAGCAGAATGCTGTCGACGTTACGCGCCAGCCGGATCAGCTGATCGCCATACTGATCGCCCAGCGGATGCCCGAAAATGGTTTTCAGTTCAGCGGCGTGACGGGACAGGTGGATGTCGGCGAAACGCTTGAAGTTTTCCGCCATTTTGGTCTCCCCCTTCGCATCGAGGAAGCTGCGCCAGCCGCGGGTCACCAGGAACTCGGTGAGCGCCAGCTTAGCGATAGCGGTTTGCGGGCTGTAGACCGCCGTCTCGGCAGAAACGTCAGAGGCCATCAGGGCGTCGGCCTGGGTCAGCAGATCGCGTAAGTGAGCACTCGCTTTACGCGGCACAATGCCGCCGAACAGCGTCAGGCTGTGACGCACCAGCGCCATCGCCGCCAGCACCTGATCTTTTGCGCCTTTCACGCCGCGGATCCACAGCTCTTCGTGGTATTGCCACTGGCTCAGCGCCAGCTCCAGCGAGGCTTCAAAGCCCTGCTCGACGGAGGATTTCGGCGCGACGCGCAGAATGTCGGTCGGTTTCAGGAGGCGTGGCGCGTTGCCCTGGGCCAGATGATAGCCGCGGGCGGCTTTGCTCAGGCTGCCCTGACGCAGGCCGCTCTGGGTCACCAGCTTGCGGGCCAGCTTCAGCACGTCATCGGCGTGGCCTTCCAGCAGCTCAAGCTCCAGCTCGCAGATCGGCTCCTGGAACTCGCCCGCTTTTACTTCACCCAGGTCGAGGGCGATTTCGATCCGGCTTTTACCTTCGTTCACCAGCCACTTCTCGCGCCAGAAATCGGTGCTGAACAGCGGGCTGACGCTCTCCGCCAGCCCGTCTGGCAGCCCACCTTCCGGCCACACTTCCGCCGGGAAGCGCGCCAGCTCCAGCTCGGGCTGGCCAATCTCAATATTGTATTCCGGGCGCTGATGCAGGCCGCCGACCACGCGACCGCCGATTTTCATGGTCATCTCATAACGCCCGTCCACGCCGCGGATGCGCAGACCCCGGTCGTGACGGCGCAGCCACAGGTCCTGGGTTTCGTAATAGATGTTGAGCAGCTGCACCGGCGCGTGATGCTCGCCGTTCAGCTGATGCAGGTGATTTCGCAGCGCGTCAACGCTGCCGCTTTCAACGATAAACTTTAATTCGATTTCCTGAGCCATGGCCTTGTTCTTTTGATTGCAACATCGCGGGGTAAATTACGGCGAACTTACTCGCCACTTTTTTGTCAGTAGATAGTATTTTGCGCCAGATTGCCACGCAATGGGCAATTTGACGGGCGTAAAGTTTGCTACAGTGGCCATCAGGGCACAGAGGATTCCGAATGCTGACGAATCCTTTGAGCCTGAAGACTGTTTCCACTAATATCGTTCCACTTTTTATGAAAATAACGACTGCCTGATGCCTAAATTACGCCTGATCGGACTGACATTACTTGCTTTAAGCGCCGCGACCGTGGTCCACGCAGAAGAGAAGCGCTACGTTTCTGACGAACTGAACACCTGGGTACGCAGCGGTCCGGGTGACAATTATCGCCTCGTGGGTACGATTAATGCCGGCGAGGAAGTGGTGCTGTTGCAGAGCAATGCGGAATCCAACTATGGCCAGGTACGCGACAGCAGCGGCCGTACCGCCTGGATCCCCCTGAAAGAGCTTAGCACCGACCCGAGCCTGCGCACCCGTGTGCCGGATCTGGAAAACCAGGTCAAAACCCTGACCGACAAGCTGACCAATATCGACGCCACCTGGAACCAGCGCACCGCTGAAATGCAGCAGAAAGTGGCCCAGAGCGACGGGGTGATCAACGGCCTCAAAGATGAGAACCAGAAGCTGAAGAACGAGCTGATCGTCGCCCAGAAAAAGGTGAGCGCGGCCAACCTGCAGCTGGATGACAAACAGCGCACCATCATCATGCAGTGGTTTATGTATGGCGGCGGCGTGCTGGGTATGGGTCTGCTGCTGGGTCTGGTGCTGCCACATCTGGTGCCGAGCCGTAAACGTAAAGACCGTTGGATGAACTAAGTCGCCATCTCTGCCACACTTACGTATTATTTTGCCAATATTTGATACGGGAGAGTGTGGCGTGAAGATTTATCTGGTCGGTGGTGCGGTTCGTGATGCGTTGTTAGGTCTGCCGGTCAAAGATAAAGACTGGGTGGTGGTGGGAGCCACTCCTCAGGCCATGCTCGATGCGGGTTACCAGCAGGTAGGCCGCGATTTCCCTGTCTTTCTGCACCCGCAAAGCCGTCAGGAGTACGCCCTGGCGCGTACCGAGCGCAAATCCGGCGTCGGCTATACCGGGTTTATCTGCCATGCCGACCCTGATGTCACCCTCGAAGACGATTTGCAGCGCCGGGATCTGACCATCAACGCCCTCGCACAGGATGAAAACGGTCATATCGTCGATGCTTACGGCGGTAAACAGGATCTGCAAAACCGCATCCTGCGTCATGTGTCCCCTGCCTTCTCGGAAGATCCGCTCCGCGTCTTGCGCGTGGCGCGCTTTGCTGCCCGCTATGCCCATCTGAGCTTCCGCATTGCCGACGAAACCATGGCCCTGATGACGGCGATGACCGACGCGGGCGAGCTGGAACACCTTACGCCTGAGCGCGTGTGGAAAGAGACCGAGAATGCGCTCACCACCCGCAATCCGCAGGTTTACTTCCAGGTACTGCGCGACTGTGGGGCGCTCAAAGTGCTGTTCCCGGAAGTGGATGCGCTGTTCGGCGTGCCTGCCCCGGCGAAGTGGCACCCGGAAATTGACACCGGCATCCATACCCTGATGACCCTGAGCATGGCGGCGATGCTGAGCCCCGACGTGGACGTGCGCTTTGCCACCCTCTGTCACGACCTCGGCAAGGGCTTAACACCACCCGAACTGTGGCCGCGCCATCACGGCCACGGCCCGGCCGGCGTCAGGCTGGTTGAAAAAGTCTGCCAGCGCATGCGGGTGCCGAACGAGATCCGCGATCTGGCAAAGCTGGTCGCCGAGTTCCATGACCTGATCCACACCTTCCCCATCCTCAAACCGGCCACCATCGTCAAGCTGTTCGACAGCATCGACGCCTGGCGTAAGCCGCAGCGCGTGGAGCAGATCGCCCTGACCAGCGAAGCCGACGTGCGCGGGCGCACCGGGTTTGAAGCCAGCGACTATCCGCAGGGGCGGTTGCTGCGCGAAGCCTGGGCGGTGGCGAAAGCCGTGCCGACCAAAGCGGTGGTCGAGGCCGGATTTAAAGGGCCAGAGATTCGGGAAGAGTTAACGAAACGGCGGATTCAGGCGGTAGCGGACTGGAAGGAACAGCGTTGCCCTCAGCCAAAAGACTGAGGGCAATCGGTCATCAGAAGAAGACCACGTAAACCGCGGCCGCCACGATAAAGCGATAGATGGCGAACGGGATAAACGAAATACGCTTGATCAGCTGCAGGAAGGTTTTGATGGCAATCAGAGCCACGATAAAGGCGGTGATAAAGCCCACGGCAAACATCGGAATGTCGCCTGCGGTCAGGAAGTGATAGCTCTTGTAGAGATCGAGCGCGGTCGCTCCCATCATCATCGGCACCGCCAGCAGGAACGAGAACTCAGAGGCGGCATAGCGGCTCACGCCCATCAGCATCCCGCCTGAAATTGTCGCCCCGGAGCGGGAGAAGCCCGGCCACAGCGCCAGACACTGGAAGCAGCCAATCATAAACGCCTGGCGGTAGGTCATATCATCCAGACCCGGCGCGCGCGGCTCTTTTGGCTTCAGCAGCTCCGCGGCGATCAGCAGCACGCCACCGACCACCAGCGCGTACATCACGTTAATCGGGTTAAACAGCGATTTAATGGTGTCATGTAACACCAGACCCAGCACCACTGCCGGGATCATCCCGAGCAGAATGTGCAGCAGGGTCAAACGCCCTTTGCCGGAGCCTTCATGCGGCGGGTGACCAAAGTGAATGCCAATCAGCCCGAACAGGCGGCGCCAGAACATCACCACGACCGCCAGAATGGAGCCTAACTGGATCACCACCTCAAAGGTTTTCGCCGTTTCGCCCTCAAACCCCAGCAGATGGCCGACGATAATCATATGGCCCGTACTGGAAACCGGCAGAAACTCTGTCAATCCTTCGACCACACCCAGTATTGCTGCCACCAGCAGGGAGTGCATATCGCTCATCAATAAACCCCTAAAAAGACAAAAAAACGGGTTACCCGGGGGCAACCGCAGAAGGAACAGCTGTAAGACTGATTTAACAGGAATTGGTTTAACTATTATACCGTTAAATATTTCCTTTCAGATTTTGGCTACGCTCAATGATGACGCCCACATTGGCCGCCCGGGCTACCGCGCCCGGCTTGCTGACTTTGATGCGCACCCACGGGGAATTAAAGCGGCTGAGCAGCAGCTCCGCCACCTCTTCCGCCACGCGTTCCACCAGCGCAAAACGCTGACCTTCCACGTGGCTAATGACGGTTTCGCTGACGTCGGCATAGCTGAGACAATCGTTCACATCATCGCTTTTCGCGGCGGCGACGTTATCCCAGCCCATTTCGATATCGAACACTAGCTTCTGTTCGATGGTTTGTTCCCAGTCATACACCCCGATAGTGGTGATTACCGAAAGTTGCTCTATAAATACTATATCCATCACGACCTGCCTGGTTTTTGGCTAAACCGGATACCACTCCCGGCGAATTATGCGTATTATCCACAGATGCTAAGTACAAAACGATATTTTCAAAACGGAACAGCGTTATGAGTGCAATCGCGCCTGGAATGATCCTCCTTGCCTACCTTTGCGGCTCAATTTCCAGCGCCATTCTGGTCTGCCGTATCGCCGGGTTACCCGATCCACGCGAGAACGGCTCCGGGAATCCGGGGGCGACCAATGTACTACGAATTGGCGGCAAAGGAGCAGCCGTAGCGGTTCTGATTTTTGACGTCCTGAAAGGCATGCTTCCCGTCTGGGGCGCGTATGCGCTGGGCGTGACGCCATTCTGGCTGGGGCTGATTGCCATCGCCGCCTGCCTGGGCCATATCTGGCCAGTATTCTTCGGTTTCAAAGGCGGTAAAGGCGTGGCCACCGCATTCGGCGCCATTGCCCCTATTGGCTGGGATCTCACCGGCGTAATGACCGGCACCTGGCTGCTCAGCGTGTTGCTCAGCGGCTACTCCTCTCTTGGCGCTATCGTCAGCGCGCTGATTGCCCCGTTTTACGTCTGGTGGTTCAAACCGCAGTTCACCTTCCCGGTGTCGATGCTCTCCTGCCTGATCCTGCTGCGTCATCATGACAATATCCAGCGCCTGTGGCGTCGTCAGGAGACCAAAATCTGGGCCAGGCTGAAGAGAAAGAAGAAAGATCCGCAGTAAGGCGACTCTGCCCCCCTTTCGCCTGCCCCCTTAGTTATGCCTTATAACCAAATGTGATTTAGATCGTTTTCTTGCGGTGAGTACTCTTTTTGTTCGTACAGCCAACACAACATAAGAAAATGACAGAGATCGCAGATCCAACCTCACTTGCAACGGCAGGAAAAACTCCCGACGGGGAGATCAAATGGGTCCGTAACGCAGCGGACGTCACCCAACTGGTTAATGAAGGCTCCCAGGGCCGGGCCAATGCGCGCATCGTCATCGGCATTGCGCTGGGCGGTATCTTCCTGGATGCCTACGACCTGGGCGCGCTGGCGTTCGGGATCAAAGACATTACCCGCGAGTTCAACCTTACGCCCGCAGGCACCGGCATGGTGGCCTCGGCGATCACCTTCGGCGCGATTGTCGGGGCGCTGATTGGCGGCTACCTGACGGATAAAATCGGTCGTTACCGGGTCTTTATGGCCGACATGGTGTTCTTTGTGGTCGCGGCCATCGCCTGCGCGTTTGCCCCGAACGAGTACGTGCTGGCAGGCGCGCGCTTTGTGATGGGCCTGGGCGTGGGGATCGACCTCCCCGTGGCGATGGCCTTCTTAAGCGAGTTCGCCAGGCTGAAAGGCCCCGGCAACAAAGCCGCCAGCGTCGCCATGTGGTGTCCCACCTGGTATGCCGCAATCAGCATCTCTTATCTGCTGGTGCTCTTCTTCTATGGCGTGCTGCCGGAGACGCACAGCGACTGGCTGTGGCGAATTATCCTCGGCTTCGGGGCGATCCCCGCGCTGGTGATCATTGCCATCCGCAGTAAGTACATGAGCGAATCGCCGGTGTGGGCGGCGAATCAGGGCAACCTGAAAGAGGCGGCCTCGATTCTGCGCAAGGCGTATAACATTAATGCCCACGTGCCGCAGGAGGCGCTCGATCAGCCCGCCCCGGTGGTGAACAAAGCCAGCTGGCGTAACTACCTGAATCTGTTCCGTGGGGTCTATCTGCGCCGCACTACGCTTGCCACGCTGCTGTCGGTTGTGTCGTCCTTCGCCTATAACGCCGTGGCCTTTGGCCTGCCGGTGATTATCTCCAGCTTCTTTGTGCAGTCGATGCTGACCACGATTCTGATCTCCCTGGCCCTGAACCTGCTGTTCGCCTTTGTCGGCGGCCTGCTGGCGGTGCGGCTGGTACCGCGTTTTGGCGCCTGGCGGATGTCGCTGGGGGGTTATAGCTGTCAGCTGATTGCCCTGCTGGTGCTGGCGATTATCGGTCGCCCGGAAGGCGCGGCGGAGGGGATCGCGGCGGTGGCGATGCTGGCCCTGTTCCTGTTCGGCCAGGGCTTTGGCCCGGGGGCGCATACGATGACCTTTGCCTCGCTCAGCTACCCGACCTCGCTGCGCGGTGTGGGTGTGGGGCTGAACCAGACGCTGATGCGCAGCAGCTCAACGCTGTCGCTGTTTATGTTCCCGCTGCTGGTGGCCTCGATGGATACGGCGGTGTTCTGGGTGATCGCCCTGGCGCCGCTGATTGGGTTGGTTTCGCTGCTGGCGATCCGCTGGGAGCCCTCCGGGTATGATATTGATGCGGAGGATTACCGGTAAGGTATTACCTGTCTGGTAAGGCATTATGTAGCAGGAGTGGAATGGTTCCGTTCACCTCATGTCCAGCAGAATATGAAATGAACGGAACCTGTGAACGTGATAAGGGGGCCACCGCGGCCCCCTTATCAATCCCCGCGGCCCCGCGACGAAATCGGTGCTTCGCACTACGCTCACCTCCCGACCTGACGCCTGCGGTCGGCTCAACTCGACATCCTGTCTCGATTCGCCTCTGGCCGCCATCCCTGGCGTCCAGCCCTTGTCATCCGGTCTCCGGTTCGCCGATTTCAGCGGGGACTCAACACCCGTGCCACATTCAAACCGCAGAGAAGGTTGAGGGAGCGAAAGTCCGGCTGAAAATCGCTGAGGCGTTGACCGCAGGCCGGGGCGAGGCGCATGGATGCGCCGAGAGGGCGTGACCTACATGGATGTAGGATCACGCCCGACCCGATAGCCGAAGGGAATAAGCCGAAGGCACCGCGAAGCGGCGATTTTCTTTGCCGGGAGCCGGGATTGTTAAGGGGGCGGCGGCAGCCCCCTTAACACGTTCACCGCAGCGGGGCGCACATAACGCAGAGAAGTCATAGTGAACGGAACAATTCCACCACTCCAGAAAATAAGTGAGCTCTTAGCGAACGCCTCATCCATAAGTGACTCATATGACAGCCTTCATTTCCGCCAGGGCATACTAAAAAACACCCCGATGGCGAGCAGATGGATGAAGCATGTCAGCAACTCAGATGGTTGATAAAACAGTAAAAGGCTGGCAGGCGTCGCTTGCTTTGCAGTTTTGTCACACCCCTGAAAAAACCCTCCTTCACGCTGCCCGTCACGTCGGTCCCCTTACCGTTCAACGCCCGTTTTATCCCGAAGGCGAGACCTGCCACCTCTATCTGCTGCATCCGCCGGGCGGGATTGTTGGCGGGGATGAACTGACGATCGACATCCACCTTGAGGCCCGCAGCCATGCGCTGATCACCATGCCCGGCGCCAGCAAGTTCTATCGCAGCACTGGCGCACTTGCGCGGCTGGATCAGCACTTCACTCTGGACGAAAACGCCATTCTGGAGTGGCTACCGCAGGACACCATTTTCTTCCCCGGCGCGAATGCCGCCCTGCGCTCGGTGTTTCATCTGCAGCGTAGCAGCACCCTGCTGGCCTGGGAGCTGTTTTGCCTCGGTCGCCCGGTGATCAATGAGCCCTTCAGCCACGGACGCATTGAGAGCCGCCTTGAAGTCTGGATCGAGGGCGAACCGCTGCTGATCGAGCGCCAGCATCTGGCGGACAGCGATCTGTCGCCGGTGGCGGAACACCCCTGGATCGGCACCCTGCTGTTTTATCCGGCAACCGAAACGCAGCTGGATGATGCCCGTGAGCTGTTGACCCCACTGAACGATTTTGCGGGCGCTACCCTCACCGACGGCCTGCTGTCAGTCCGTTTTCTGGCCCATGACAACCTGATTTGCCAGCAGGCGATGCACGAGATCTGGCAACGCCTGCGCCCGCAGCTCACCGCCAAAGCCCCCTGCTCGCCCCGAATCTGGCACACCTGAGAGACGCACGATGGAACTGACCCCCAGAGAAAAAGACAAGCTGTTGTTGTTTACCGCCGCGCTGGTGGCCGAGCGCCGTCTCGCCCGCGGCGTAAAGCTCAATTACCCGGAATCGGTGGCCCTGATCAGCGCCTTCATTATGGAAGGGGCGCGCGACGGGCAGACGGTGGCGGAATTAATGGAAGCCGGTCGCCACGTTCTGACCCGCAGCCAGGTGATGGAGGGCGTGCCGGAGATGATCCCGGACATTCAGGTGGAGGCCACCTTCCCGGACGGCTCCAAGCTGGTCACCGTTCACAATCCGATCCTGTAAGGGGGGAGCATGATCCCAGGCGAATATCAGATACAACCCGGGCAGATCGTTATTAATGCCGGGCGCAACACGCTGACGACGATCGTCGAGAACCACGGGGATCGTCCGATCCAGGTCGGATCCCATTACCATTTTTACGAGGTGAACCCGGCCCTGAAGTTCGATCGTGAGCCCACCAAAGGTTACCGGCTGAATATTGCCGCGGGCACCGCCGTGCGCTTCGAGCCGGGGCAAAAGCGCGCCGTCACGCTGGTGCAGGTGGCGGGCGCGCAGCGCCTTGTCGGCTTTCGCGGCGCGGTGATGGGCGAGGTGGATCATGGCTGAGATCTCGCGTCAGGCCTATGCCGACATGTTTGGCCCCACCACCGGGGATAAGGTGCGGCTGGCCGATACCGAGCTGTGGATCGAGGTGGAACAGGATCTGACGATCTACGGCGAAGAGGTCAAATTCGGCGGCGGGAAGGTGATCCGCGACGGCATGGGCCAGGGGCAGATGACGGCGCAGGAGTGCGTGGATCTGGTGCTGACCAACGCGCTGATCGTCGATCACTGGGGGATCGTTAAAGCCGATATCGGCGTGAAGGACGGCCGGATCGTCGCCGTGGGCAAAGCAGGTAACCCGGATATTCAGCCCGGCGTAACCATCCCGATTGGCGCGGCCACCGAGGTGATCGCCGCCGAAGGCAAGATCGTCACCGCAGGCGGGGTCGATACCCATATCCACTGGATCTGCCCGCAGCAGGCGGAAGAGGCGCTGGTCTCCGGAGTTACCACCATGATCGGCGGCGGCACCGGACCTGCTGCCGGCACCCATGCCACCACCTGCACACCAGGACCCTGGTATATCGCGCGGATGCTCCAGGCCGCCGATACGCTGCCAGTGAATATCGGCCTGCTGGGAAAAGGCAATGGCTCCAACCCCGATGCCCTGCGCGAGCAGGTTGCCGCAGGGGCCATCGGCCTGAAAATTCATGAGGACTGGGGTTCAACGCCTGCAGCGATCGACTGCGCCCTGACGGTGGCGGATGAGATGGATATCCAGGTGGCGCTGCACAGCGACACCCTCAACGAGGCCGGGTTTGTCGAAGACACCCTGGCGGCTATCGCCGGGCGCACCATCCATACCTTCCACACCGAAGGGGCGGGCGGGGGCCATGCGCCGGATATCATCACCGCCTGCGCACACCCTAACATTCTGCCCTCTTCCACCAACCCGACCCTACCCTACACGGTCAACACCATCGACGAGCATCTGGACATGCTGATGGTCTGCCATCACCTCGACCCGGATATCGCCGAGGACGTGGCCTTTGCCGAATCGCGCATTCGCCGGGAGACCATCGCCGCCGAGGACGTGCTGCATGACATCGGCGCCTTCTCCCTCACCTCGTCGGATTCGCAGGCGATGGGCCGGGTGGGCGAAGTGATTATCCGTACCTGGCAGGTGGCGCACCGCATGAAGGTGCAGCGCGGCCCGCTGGCGGACGAGCGCGGCGCTAACGATAACCTGCGGGTGAAGCGCTATATCGCCAAGTACACCATCAACCCGGCGCTGACCCACGGCATTGCCCACGAGGTCGGGTCGATTGAGGCCGGAAAGCTGGCGGATCTGGTGGTCTGGTCCCCGGCCTTCTTTGGCGTGAAGCCCGCCACCATCGTCAAAGGCGGGATGATCGCCTGCGCGCCGATGGGCGACATTAACGCCTCGATCCCCACCCCGCAGCCGGTGCACTACCGGCCGATGTTTGGCGCGCTGGGCGCCGCCCGTCATGCCACCAGGCTGACGTTTGTCTCGCAGGCCGCTGCCGACAACGGCATCCCGCAGGAGCTGAATTTGCAAAGCGCCACCGCGGTGGTCAAAGGCTGCCGGACGGTGAAAAAGGCCGACATGATCCACAACGGCCTGCAGCCGAACATTACCGTCGACGCGCAAACCTATGAGGTGCGCATCGACGGGGAACCGATCACCAGTGAGCCAGCAGAGATCCTGCCGATGGCGCAACGCTATTTTCTGTTCTGAGGAGGAATCATGATCACCTTAACCCAACGCCTTGACCATCCCCATGCCGTGACCGCCCGCGTGACGCTGCCGATTGATGTCCGGGTCAAGAGCCGTGCCCGCGTGGTGCTGGACGACGGGCGCGATGCCGGGCTGATACTACCGCGCGGCCTGCTGCTGCGGGGCGGCGACCTGCTCACCAGCGACGACGGGCGTGAGGTGGTGGAGGTCGTTGCCGCCGCCGAGCCGCTGTCGGTGGTGCGCTGCGCCGATCCCTTCCTGCTGGCCCGCGCCTGCTATCACCTGGGCAACCGCCACGTGCCGCTGCAAATCTTGCCCGGCGAGCTGCGCTATCACCACGATCATGTCCTGGACGAGATGCTAAAGCTGTTCGATCTCGAGGTGACTTTCGCCAGCCTGCCTTTTGAGCCGGAAGCGGGCGCCTACGCCAGCGAAGGCCACTCCCATTCGCACTCTCACGCACATTCACATTAAGGATCCATCATGCGTAAGTTATTACCCCTGCTGCTGCTGGCCTTCTCCCTGCCCGCACTGGCCCATCCGGGGCACGGCAGCGACAGTTTTCAGGCCGGCTTTTTCCATCCCCTGACCGGGCTGGATCATCTGCTGATGTTGACCGGCGCAGGCGTGCTCGCCGCCCTGAGCGGCCGCAGGCTGCTGATGCCCTTCGCCACCCTCGGGATGATGCTGACCGGTGCCGTCGCGGGCAGCCTGTTGGGGGGCTTTAGCGGCATGGAGATGCTGATTATCGCCTCGCTGGCGGTGTGCGGCGTGATGATGTTCAAAACCGAAAACCGTCTGCTGCTGGCCGTACCGGCGCTGGCGATGTTCCACGGCTGGGCCCACGGCGTCGAGATGGCAGGCCACAGCTTCTGGCTTTTCACCAGCGGCTTTATGCTCGCCAGCGCGGCGGTGCTGTGCGTCAGCTTTGCTGCCGGTATGCTGCTGCGCCGTCACGATGGGCTGCGTAAAACCTTCGGCGGCGGGCTGATCGCCTCCGCTCTGCTGGCGCTGATGAGCTGATGGAGCCCTCCCGCCAGCTGCGCCTGATGCAGCTCACCAGCAGCAGCCTGCCGGTGGGATCTTATACCTGGTCGCAGGGGCTGGAGTGGGCGGCGGAAGCGGGCTGGGTCACCACCCCGGCCGCGTTCAAAGCCTGGCAATGTCAGCAGATGGAGCAGAGCTTTTTCTGCGTCGATCTGCCGCTGTTTTCCCGTCTGTATCGCGCCTGCGAGCAGAACGATATCGCAGCCGCCTCGCGCTGGACGGCATACCTGCTGGCCTGCCGCGAGACTCGCGAACTTCGGGAAGAGGAGCGCAACCGCGGAGCGGCCTTCACCCGGCTGATCAAAAGCTGGGAGGCGGACTGCCCGCCCGACTGGCTGCCGCTGTTCTCGCAAAGCCAGCTGTGCGGCATGGCATGGCTCGGCGTGCGCTGGGGAATCGGCCTGCGCGAGTTGGCGTTAAGCCTCGGCTACAGCTGGATTGAGAGCGCGGTGATGGCGGGCGTCAAGCTGGTGCCCTTCGGCCAGCAGGCGGCCCAGCTGTTGATCATCGAACTCTGCGATCGCTTTGCCGACGGGCTGGAGCAGGCGCTTTTGCGCCGCGATGACCAGCTGGGGGCGGCCACGCCGCTCTCCGCCATCGCTTCAGCGCGTCATGAAACCCAATATTCACGGTTATTCCGTTCCTGAGGAGTCTCTATGTCTGAGTACAAACACCCCCTGCGCGTAGGCGTCGGCGGCCCGGTGGGGTCGGGCAAAACCGCCCTGCTGGAAGCCCTGTGTAAAGCGATGCGCGATCGGTATCAGCTGGCGGTGGTGACCAACGATATCTACACCAAAGAGGATCAGCGCATCCTCACCGAAGCGGGGGCGCTCGAGCCGGAGCGCATTGTCGGGGTGGAAACCGGCGGCTGCCCGCACACTGCGATCCGCGAGGATGCCTCGATGAATCTGGCGGCGGTGGAAGCGTTAAGCGAGAAGTTCGGCAATCTGGACCTGATCTTTGTCGAGAGCGGCGGAGATAACCTGAGCGCCACCTTCAGCCCGGAGCTGGCGGATCTGACGATCTACGTGATCGACGTGGCGGAAGGGGAAAAGATCCCGCGTAAAGGCGGGCCGGGGATCACCAAATCCGATTTTCTGGTGATCAATAAAACCGATCTCGCCCCCTATGTCGGCGCATCGCTGGAGGTCATGGAGCGTGACACCAACCGGATGCGCGGCGAGCGTCCCTGGACCTTCACTAACCTGAAAGCGGGCAACGGGCTGGCAACGATTATTGGCTTCCTGGAAGAGAAAGGGATGCTGAAGATATAAAAAAAGCCTGGCGTGACGCCAGGCTGTGGATGTTATTTACAGCTGTTGCCCGTTGCGCCCGGCTGACGCCACACGCCCCAGGTGCCGCCAGTGCCCGGGGTTTCCTGGCCCGGATTGACGTACCACTGGTTCATCCAGATCTTGCCGTTATACGACACTTTCGTGCATTTGGTCGGATAGGCGATTTTTGCGTTATAGGCCGGGACATCCAGCGCTGGCGCTGCCGGTTTGCTGACCTTAATGGTCATGCTGTCCTGCGCGGTACGCCCGTCTTCGCCGGTAGTGGTCAGTGTATAGGTCACTTCACCTTCGGTATTGGCCGGGATCACCGCCCAGGCATGCGCACTGTTCACGCTGTTGACCAGCGAGCCGTTCAGCTTCTCCTGCAGCCAGAAGGTGCCGGCCCCTTTGGTGACGCTCCAGTTAAACGACTTCACGTTCAGGCTCTTACTGCCATCCAGCGGATAAGTGCTTACGCCGCTGGCAGGTGAAACCATGGTGTAGTCCGCACCTGCGGCTGCTGTCGGGGCTGGGGCGGTTTTGCCGCCATCCTTCAGGGCCAGGATCCGCGCGACCGCACGTTCCATATCAGGATGGGTTCCCACTTTAGCCGACTCTCCGTTCGCCAGCGAGGTGCCAGTGTCCTGGAGGATCTGACGCATCTGCACCGGGGTGACGGTGATACCGTTCGCTTTGGCAATCCCTGACAGGCTGGCCACGACGCCTGCAATGATAGGGTTGGCGGAGGAGGTGCCAGCGAAGGTGTTGGTATATTGCGCGTTTGCGGCATTATAAAGACTACCGTAGCCGGCAGTCACGACATCCCAGCAACCCCATGAGGAGCTGGTCACACGCGATCCGTAGGTGCTGAACGACGCTTTTTTGCCGTCTTTGGCGCAGAATGCTCCGGCAATGATGGCACCTGAATCGCGGGTATGAACGTCAAATTTCCCCTTAAACGCCGAATGGTCGAGGTTGATATTGCCATTCCCCGCAGCTTCTATCACGTACACGCCTTTGTCAGTCAGGGCCTTAATCACGTCGTAATAGCTTTGCACGTTTTCCTGCGGGACATAGCAGTCTTTAGTGGTACAACCGGTTATCTCCCCGCCGGCGGTTTGCATCCCGATCTGCACCACGTCGCCCGCTTTCAGCAAAGGGATCATGTTATAGAGGTTGTTATACTTCCAGTCTGAGAAGCCGACACGGCTTTTCCAGCTGAGACCACGCACCCCAGCGCCAATATCTTTGGCCGCCATAATCGCCACGGAAGCGGTATCGTGATCGTCGATGTACTTCGTATTTCCCTGGGTTAACGCAGGCGTCGGCAGATTTATGTGGTTCACATTCCAGATATCGTTTTCCATGGAAATAATGGTCACACCTTCGCCTGCATTACCCGGATATTGATTCACACTGTCACGGTTGACCCCGCCCATATAATATCCCTGGCGTTTGTCCGTTGGCCGTTTAGTGTAATATTGCAGATGACGGAAATCTGGCACCGTTGAGGCACCGACTGAACTTTGCACCGTGGATTTCAGCAACGGCTGGTTTTGTTCATTTCCAACATGATATTTATCCAGCGATACCGGCAGGCTTTCGGGATACACGATGTCGACATTGGGGTTTTGTTCCAGCTCCGCAATCATATTATTGATATAGGTTCTGTCGGTCGCTTTACTTTCCGGTAATTCAATACGCAGATAACGATCGAAACCGTACCGCGCATTAAGCTGGGCGAACTCATCGGATTGGGTGCTGCGCAGTTTGTTCGGACGGAACATGCTGGTCGGCACCAGCGATGGATCGCTCAGGGTCAGCTGGTTAGTCGTGGTGCTGGCGCTGGTCGTGCCGGTTGATTTCAAAAGCGGTTTGCTGGGTTTCAGTTTAACCACAATGGCGACATAAGATTCGCCGTTCTGAGCGAGTTCTACCTGCGGGGCCGTTTCTGCATAGGCTGAACAGGTGACGGCTGCGCAAATTAGCAGGGACAATATACTTTTTTTCATTTTAGCCAATATTCCATTAGGTCATAAATAAACACACATCCTTTTTTCAGCTTGAATTAAAAACGCCCCACCACCAATAAGAGCGCTCTGGCAAGAAAGCAAGAATTTTCCTGCCAAGACGTCAGGATGAAGCAATAATGAAATATAAAAGATGTCAATGACGACTGAGAATAAAATTAACTTAAATACCTGATGGAAAACTTTATTACCTACCTGCATCTTACTTAAAATAACCGCGCAAGGACACTTTATAATAAAAATGTTTATTCCAGCGCAACAGCAAAATAAACATGTCCGGTAAAATTGATTTTTATCTGAGCACATCAAAATAGTGCGGTAGCACGCAAAAGGAACCCCGATGACAATCAAGATTGCGATTGCGGATGAACACACCATTATTCGTCGGGGTGTGCGCGCCATGATCATGGACAACCATACGCATCTGACGGACACCCACTCCCCGCTTAACCTTTGCGTTACTGGCGAGGCGGCATCAACCAGCGAGCTGCTGAACCTGCTGGCACAGAATAAAATCGATATTTTGCTGCTGGGCTACACCCTCATCCAGTCGCTGAACGATATGGAGGGGCTGACGCTGGTGAAATGGTTAATGCATCACTACCCCACGCTAAAGGTCATTATGCTCTCGCCCGATACCAATCCGCTGATGATCCGCCTGGCGCTGGAGGCGGGTGCCAGGGCTTATCTCAGTCGGCATACGAATGAGAAAATCCTTGGCCAGGCGCTGCAATCGGTGATGAGCGGCGAGGTGTTTGTCGAGCGCACCCTGATGAATACCCTCTTTCAGAAAGGTAAAACCAGCAACGAGGCGCTCTCGCCACGGGAAACAGAAGTGCTGCGTTTGATTTGCAAAGGGTTAAGCCTGACGGATATTTCACGGCGTATGCATCTGAGCATCAAAACCGTGAGTGCGCATAAAATGCGGGCGATGGAGAAGCTGGGGGTGAAAAACGGCTGTCAGCTTTACTGTCTGTTAGCCAAAACCCGGATGTTCGATATCGTTATCTGACATCCGGGCGTTTGCCATCAGGCGGCAGGCAGTTCAGCCAGCGGCCAGCGCGGACGAACGGAGACGCTCAAATCTGCCGTCGCGTCGGGCTTCAGACGCACCATCCCGGCATAAGCGATCATCGCCCCGTTATCGGTGCAGAACTCCGGACGGGCATAGAACACTTCACCGCGACGCTTTTGCATCATCTCCGCCAGCTTCGCGCGCAGGGTACGGTTGGCGCTGACGCCACCCGCCATCACCAGACGCTTAAAGCCGGTCTGATCCAGAGCGCGCTTGCACTTGATCATCAGCGTATCCACCACCGCATCCTCAAAGGCACGGGCGATATCGGCGCGAGTCTGATCGTCGTTTTCATTATTACGGATGGTATTCGCCGCAAAGGTTTTCAGACCGGAGAAACTGAAATCGAGCCCCGGACGATCGGTCATCGGGCGCGGGAAGACGAAGCGCCCTTCCGTACCCTGCGACGCCATCTTCGACAGCATCGGGCCGCCAGGGTAATCGAGCCCCAGCAGCTTGGCGGTTTTGTCGAAGGCTTCACCCGCCGCATCGTCAATGGATTCGCCCAGCAGTTCATACTGACCGATTCCGGTGACGCCGATCAGCTGGGTATGGCCGCCGGAAACCAGCAGCGCCACGAACGGAAATGCCGGTGGATTGTCTTCCAGCATCGGCGCCAGCAGGTGCCCTTCCATATGGTGAACCGGGATCGCCGGCACATCCCACGCGAACGCCAGCGAACGCCCGATGGTCGCGCCCACCAGCAGCGCGCCGACCAGACCCGGACCGGCGGTGTAGGCCACGGCGTCGATATCTTTTGCCGTTAAGCCCGCCTCTTTCAGCGCCGCCTGAATCAATGGCACCGTTTTACGCACATGGTCGCGGGAGGCCAGCTCCGGCACCACGCCGCCGTAGTCAGCATGTAATTTCACCTGACTATACAGTTGGTTGGCGACCAGCCCTTTTTCATCGTCGTAAATTGCGATGCCGGTTTCATCGCAGGATGTTTCAATACCCAGTACACGCATGACTTGTTTTACCTCACTCAGATACCGCGCAGTGTAGAGCCTGGGCGGGTTGATGTAAAACTTTCCTCACCCCTGGAGTTCTCTTCGTGTATACTCCTCACCCTTATAAAAGTCCCTTTCAAAAACGGCCGCGGTGCTTTACAAAGCAGCAGCAATTGCAGTAAAATTCCGCACCATTTTGAAATAAGCTGGCGTTGATGCCAGCGGCAAACCGAATTTATAAAGGTGAGAGTTACATGCCGGTAATTAAAGTACGTGAAAACGAGCCGTTCGACGTAGCACTGCGTCGCTTCAAGCGTTCATGCGAGAAAGCAGGTGTTCTGGCTGAAGTTCGTCGTCGTGAGTTCTATGAAAAACCAACGACCGAACGTAAGCGCGCTAAAGCTTCTGCTGTGAAACGTCACGCGAAGAAACTGGCTCGCGAAAACGCACGCCGTACTCGTCTGTACTAATCTTTTGAGGACGCACGTCCTCAATTGTCAGACAGAGTAGTAGTCGTAAGGCCGTGCTTCCGGAAGGAATGCGCGGCTTGTTTTCGTTTATGAATCAGGATTTACACAAAATCATTCACACTGTATCAAGGCGGCAAGTGAGTGAATCCCCGGAGCTTACTTAAGTAAGTGACAGGGGTGAACGAGCGCAGCCAACGCAGAGACAGTTTGAAGGATGAAGTGTAATCACGGGGCCTATGGCTGGACGAATCCCACGCGTATTTATCAATGATCTGCTGGCAAGAACCGACATCGTCGATCTTATCGACGCGCGGGTAAAGCTGAAGAAGCAGGGCAAAAACTACCATGCGTGCTGTCCATTCCATAACGAAAAAACCCCCTCTTTCACCGTAAACGGTGAAAAACAGTTCTACCACTGCTTCGGCTGTGGGGCGCACGGCAACGCCGTCGACTTTCTGATGAACTACGACAAGCTCGAGTTCGTTGAAACCGTCGAAGAGCTGGCTGCCATGCACAACCTTGAAGTGCCGTATGAAGCAGGCAGCGGGCCAAGCCAGATAGAGCGTCATCAACGACAAACGCTGTATCAGCTGATGGACGGCCTGAACGCATTTTATCAACAGTCTCTTAAGCAACCTGCCGCTGAGCCTGCGCGTCAATATTTGAACCAGCGCGGACTGAGCGACGATGTTATTGCGCGTTTCGCTATTGGTTACGCCCCTCCCGGCTGGGATAACGTGTTAAAGCGTTTTGGCGGCAATAGCGAAGATCGTAAATCCCTCATCGACGCGGGCATGCTGGTCACTAATGACAAGGGACGCAGCTATGACCGCTTCCGCGAACGGGTGATGTTCCCCATTCGCGACAAGCGTGGCCGGGTAATTGGTTTTGGTGGACGCGTGCTGGGCGATGCCCTGCCGAAATACCTTAACTCCCCGGAAACCGACATTTTCCATAAAGGCCGCCAGCTGTACGGCCTGTATGAAGCCCAGCAGGATAACGCTGAACCGCAGCGCCTGTTGGTGGTCGAAGGCTATATGGATGTGGTGGCGCTGGCGCAGTTCGACATTAACTATGCCGTTGCGTCTCTGGGCACCTCCACGACCGCCGACCATATTCAGCTGCTGTTTCGGGTGACCAACACCGTGGTCTGCTGTTACGACGGCGACCGTGCCGGGCGCGAAGCCGCCTGGCGCGCGCTGGAGACGGCATTGCCTTATATGACCGACGGGCGTCAGCTACGCTTTATGTTTCTGCCCGACGGCGAAGACCCGGATACGCTGGTGCGTAAAGAGGGCAAAGCGGCTTTTGAAGCGCGGATGGAGCAGGCTCAGCCGCTCTCCACGTTTCTGTTTAACAGCCTGATGCCGCAGGTGGATTTGAGCACCCCGGATGGCCGCGCCCAGCTGAGCACGCTGGCTTTGCCGCTGATTACTCAGGTACCGGGCGAAACGTTGCGCATCTATCTGCGTCAGGAGCTGGGTAAAAAACTCGGCATTCTGGATGACAGTCAGCTTGAACGTTTAATGCCAAAGCTGGCGGAGAGCGGAGCGGCTCGCCCCGCGCCTCAGCTAAAACGCACAACCATGCGTATACTGATAGGACTGCTGGTGCAGAATCCGGAACTGGCACCGAAAGTGCCTTCTCTGGCAGGTCTGGACCATGAAAAGCTGCCGGGACTTGGCTTATTCGCAGAACTGGTCAACACTTGTCTCTCACAGCCAGGTCTGACCACCGGGCAACTTTTAGAGCACTATCGCGGAACAAAAGCGTCCGCAACCCTTGAAAAACTGTCGATGTGGGACGATATAGCAGATAAAGATATCGCTGAAGAGACCTTCACCGACTCGCTCAACCATATGTTTGATTCGATGCTTGAGCTACGGCTCTCTGAATTGATCGCCCGCTCGCGGACCCATGGGTTAACGCCAGCAGAACGCGAAGAGGTGCGTGTGATTACTGAAGCACGTGCCCGGAAATGAATTTAACGGCTTAAGTGCCGAATATCGTTCGGGTAGATCCCGACAGCCGCACTGAGAGGCAGCGGCAAAAATACAAGTACGCCCTCGCTTTAAAGGTTGGCAGCCGTATCGCCGACACCAATCAAACGAATAAGTGTGGATACCGTCTTATGGAGCAAAACCCGCAGTCACAGCTGAAACTTCTTGTCCAACGTGGTAAGGAGCAAGGCTATCTGACCTATGCCGAGGTCAATGACCATCTGCCGGAAGATATCGTCGACTCCGATCAGATCGAAGACATCATCCAAATGATCAATGACATGGGTATTCAGGTGATGGAAGAAGCCCCTGATGCCGATGATCTGTTGCTTGCTGAAAACTCAAACAACACCGATGAAGATGCAGAAGAAGCTGCTGCACAGGTTCTGTCGAGCGTTGAATCTGAAATCGGCCGCACGACGGACCCGGTGCGCATGTACATGCGTGAAATGGGTACCGTTGAACTGTTGACCCGCGAAGGCGAAATTGACATCGCTAAACGTATCGAAGACGGGATCAACCAGGTTCAGTGTTCCGTTGCCGAATACCCTGAAGCCATCACCTATCTGCTCGAGCAGTACGATCGCGTGGAAGCAGAAGAAGCGCGTCTGTCCGATCTGATCACCGGCTTTGTCGATCCGAACGCGGAAGAAGACATGGCGCCAACGGCGACGCACGTCGGGTCTGAACTATCTCAGGAAGAGATGGATGATGACGAAGACGAAGATGAAGAAGACGGCGACGACGACAGCAGCGACGATGACAACAGCATCGACCCTGAACTGGCGCGTGAGAAGTTCGGTGAGCTGCGTACGCAGTATGAAGTGACCCGCGACACCATTAAAGCCAAAGGCCGCAGCCACGCAGCCGCTCAGGAAGAGATCCTGAAGCTTTCTGAAGTGTTCAAACAGTTCCGTCTGGTGCCAAAACAGTTCGATTACCTGGTTAACAGCATGCGCGTCATGATGGACCGCGTCCGTACCCAGGAACGCATCATCATGAAAATGTGCGTTGAACAGTGCAAAATGCCGAAGAAGAACTTCATCACCCTGTTCACCGGCAACGAAACCAGCGAAACCTGGTTCAACGCGGCTATCGCGATGAACAAGCCGTGGTCTGAAAAGCTGCGTGATGTGGCTGACGACGTCCATCGTGGCCTGCAGAAGCTGCAGCAGATTGAAGAAGAGACCGGCCTGACCATCGAGCAGGTAAAAGACATTAACCGTCGCATGTCCATCGGTGAAGCGAAAGCCCGCCGTGCGAAGAAAGAGATGGTTGAAGCGAACTTGCGTCTGGTTATCTCTATCGCCAAGAAATACACCAACCGTGGCCTGCAGTTCCTGGATCTGATTCAGGAAGGCAACATCGGTCTGATGAAAGCGGTTGATAAGTTCGAATACCGTCGTGGTTATAAGTTCTCCACCTACGCCACCTGGTGGATCCGTCAGGCAATTACCCGCTCTATCGCGGATCAGGCGCGCACCATCCGTATTCCGGTGCATATGATTGAGACCATCAACAAACTCAACCGTATCTCCCGCCAGATGCTGCAGGAAATGGGCCGCGAGCCGACGCCAGAAGAGCTGGCCGAGCGCATGCTGATGCCGGAAGACAAGATCCGTAAGGTGCTGAAGATCGCCAAAGAACCAATCTCCATGGAAACGCCAATCGGCGACGATGAAGATTCGCATCTGGGTGATTTCATCGAGGATACCACCCTCGAGCTGCCGCTGGACTCTGCGACCACCGAGAGCCTGCGTGCCGCCACGCACGACGTGCTGGCTGGCCTGACCGCCCGTGAAGCGAAAGTCCTGCGTATGCGTTTCGGTATCGACATGAACACCGACCACACGCTGGAAGAAGTGGGTAAACAGTTCGACGTTACCCGTGAACGTATCCGTCAGATCGAAGCGAAGGCGCTGCGTAAACTGCGCCATCCAAGCCGTTCTGAAGTGCTGCGTAGCTTCCTGGACGACTAAGCGTCCTGAACGTAAAAAGCTCCCTACGGGGAGCTTTTTTGTTGGCTTTTTTCCCTTCGCTCTGTGGCAGAGTGCCCCCTAAAAAACGCCCGGCGGCGCTTTGCTTGCACGGGCCTACGGATCCCGTAGGCCGGGTAAGGCGTAGCCGCCACCCGGCAGTTCGTGCCTTCTCCTATAGAGAGGTCAGGCTGAGGGCATCAGCCAGCAAAGGAGCTAAAGCCCGCGCGTCACCAGCGCCTCATCCAGCTCCCGATACGCCTCCACCAGTTTCTCCACCGTCGCCCTGTTAAGCCCACTCGGATTAGGCAACACCCACACCTGGGTCACGCCGATGGTGATACTCTGCTTTCCCCACTGCACGCCCCGCTGGCTGAACGCCTGCTCGTACGCCTGTTTACCCAGGATAGCCAGCGCTGCCGGCTGATAGTCCTCAATCTTCTTAATCAGTTCCCGCCCGCCGCTGCGCAGCTCATGCAGATTCACCTCGCTCGCCTGCACCGTCGGCCGTTCCACCAGCATAGTGATACCGCAGCGGGTATCCAGCAGCTGTTGCTCCTCTTCCGGCTTCAGCAGCTTGTCGGTAAACCCGGCCTGGTAGATCACCTTCCAGAAGCGATTTCTGGGGTGAGCAAAATGAAAACCGGTATGGGCGGAGGACTTTCCGGGGTTGATGCCGCAGAACACCACCCTCAGGCCTGGCGCAAGGATGTCGTTGATCATGATTACTCCCGCTTAATGGTTCAGGCTCTAAGTATAAGAGATTGAAAATGGGTTGTTTATAAAAACAGCAGGCAGGTGGGTAGCTCTGGATTGCGGCGAGGAGTTACTTTATAATCCTCCGCCACGGCCCCTTAGCTCAGTGGTTAGAGCAGGCGACTCATAATCGCTTGGTCGCTGGTTCAAGTCCAGCAGGGGCCACCAAAATTATCAAGGGCTTAGACAGGAAACTGGCTAAGTCCTTTTTGTTTGGGTGAAATACAGGTGACGTAATGGGTGACGTTACTTCACCGTCACTTCCTATCGAGAATAGAAGGCTGTATGGATTTTTCAGAAATACTGGGTAAAAAGGTTCAGCAGCAAATTCAGCGTAACAAGCCGGGACCAAAAGACTGCGTCAGTCTGTATAATATTTTGCGCTCGGCCAAACATCACTACACACTCGCCACATATGCAGATCTTTCTTCAGCCCTCCTGACACTTCTGTCCGGTAAATTTGATATAAAATTCTTTATAATTAACAAGGACACAATCGTAGATACAGAGATGATAAACTTTGGTCAATGTCTCGAATTGGATTACAAAAAAGGAAAACTGACATCTCCAGAGTTGGCGAATTATGTTGCCATCACTCCTACCCTGCTTCTGTCAGGGATCAATGAGTCTCTGTCAAATGAATCACTTCATACGCATGGCTTCTTACGTAACGAGATAGCGCCACTCCTTGATTTCGAACTTATGAATGTGGCTGAAGATAAAACGAATGATAAAGAAAAATATAGCCAAAGACTGGCAGAACGTGAGATTCAAAACCCTCCTCCGCTGAAAGGGGAAAACTATGCTATCAAGCGAGAAGAGTTACTGATCGCAGCTCTGGCGATTATTGGTCAAAATCAAAAAGACGGCAAAAAAATTATTGTCCCAACGATTACAGACCTTCTTGATGAGATCGAAAAACAAAAAAAAGTTTTGGCCTTCCACAGAGACATTACCTATGTCCCGCAAAGAAGCAGCTGAACAGCTCGGTTTTGCACTGAATCTATTTGCACGCCAGATTCAAGACCTTGAAAGCCTTAGGGCAATGAAAAAACAAAAAAGAAAAAATTAGGATAAAGAAAGAGTTGCGTAAGATCCTCGATGACCTTTCAGAAGGTGCGGAAGTAAACTCAATCTTAATCTGATTAACTCCTGATGATTTCAATACACTTCATTGGGAGTTAGCAGTTTGAAAAACAAATCATCCATGTCTGACAGAGTTATTGCCCTACACCAACCTCAGCGCCTGATTCGCATCAATGCAATGCTTGAACTTCTCGATTGCAGCCGTACCACCCTCTATCGTTGGGTAAAGTCTGGATATTTTCCTAAGCCACTGATGCGGAGCGGTAAAACGCTCGGCTGGCCCGCTAGTTTGTATGAAAACTGGCTTGCACAGAACGATAAATGAGCATTGTGTCAAAGGGCTGGAGTTTCCAGCCTTTCTTTTGCCTGTTGATGCAACCAGTTGAAACAATAAGCGCATCAATTCAGAACGGTGCAGCGAATCGAGCCTTAATGTAACTCCATGATAAATAATAAAACTCCTAGCAGAGATCCTATTCCTCAGAACCCGGTAATTAATAATATTACCCGGAGCTCTGCTTATCCTGACATCAGACCTGGTGGGGAGTTTCTCTATGACAATGTCCTCTGGCCAGTCATGCCTGAAGAGAGCCAGCAGAATACTAAAATCATGAATTCACTGTTCCGGACCGTTGATAAAACTTACCGCAGCTGCTCTCGTTTTCTGGCAGTACGCTATGACTTTCACCTGCCTCAGTATAGCCCTGACAATAATGTTATTACGGAGTTTCATCGGCTGCTGATTCCCGCCCTCAGGAAGATCTATCCCAAAAGTTTCATGCGGGTATTTTGGGTCAGAGAGCAGAATAAGGCCCCCGCTCAGCATTACCATTATCTTCTGATGATGGATGGCAACGCTGTCCGCCATCCTCACAAAATTAACCAACTGGTGAAGTGCTATTGGAAACACGCTACTGGCGGTAGGGTCTGGCTACCTAAGCATGGATACTATCTGGTTAACCGGGACGATACCGAGGCTTTAACGGCATTGCTTCTAAGGGTTAGCTACTTTGCCAAGCGCTACTCAAAAACGCATGTCGCTGACAATATTGGCCTTTCCGGAACTCAACACTACTCATGCCTGAAAAAAGCCAGGCGCATTAAACCAGCTCAATTACAGATTAATCCTGCTTCTTCTGTGCCTGCGCAGGAACATTGCCCTTTGCCCGGTAAGCTGGATTCTCTTTTTGCTGAAAAGGAAAACAGGGCTCAATTCAGTCAAATTGAAAACGAAACGCCAGAGGCCCTGCTCGCATATGTAACGATGCTGGTGGATAAAAAATCATTTCGTAGTAAAGCTCTTTTAAGAGCACTACGGCGACTGCATGCGTTTAAGAAAATCAGTCCGTTAATCACACCGTCCAGCACCATTAATTCAAGCACTAGTCCACATTGGCTGCGTCACTTTGAGCGCTACTATCGTGAATACTGGCCTTGCAATATTAGCGTTACGCAATATTGTCACTGGTATTACCTTAATCCAGGGACTGCAAGTCGTTACCTATGTAATTACCCAACGAATTTAATCAACCCATGGTTATTGAAAGCTTGGCTGTAGCAAATCACTAAAAATCAGGAGGGGTAAATGGATACTGAGAATAATAATGAATATGACTGGGGTCTTATCGAAAAAAACATACGCCGTATATATGGAAACAAAGCATATCGACGTATTACAGAGGATGAATGGTGGAAATGTAAATATTTAGAACGCCGAAAAAAGCTTAGAAAACAATTAGAACTAAAAAGAGACTTTGTTGTTAAGTCGTTGTTATTTACTTCTTTTTACGATAATCCAAACACTATGGTGAAGAAAAATCGGCGAAACGGTCAACGCGGTCGGTGGAATATCGATAGGTTTTCCAGAAGAATTTATATTAAAGATTTGGGATCGCTTGATACTGTGGCGCATTTATTGACAAAAATGTCATGGCATCCCCACCACTCATATATTTTTGCTGTAGCACTCTATCCCGGCGTAACCAGCCAACAATTAGCAGATTACCTCGGAATGACCAACTCAAACCACAGAATGGTATTTCGACGTTTGAACAATGACCTCTATCTCGTTGGCTGGCAATTTGTTTCGTGTCAGATGGGTGCTCAAAACAAACCATGGGGCTGGTATCTGGAGAAAATTTGAGGCGTGATCAGCGGGTGAGATCAGGTATATCTGATCTCACCCGCTTTGCCTGTTCTGATACGTCTGATTAGAGTGGCCCTATAAATCACCAGACACTTCGCCTCTCTGAAAATAAGAGGTAGTCTTGGACCTATGTTTAACACCAGTCAGAATAATAAGATGGTTGAAGTTTTATCAGGAGCTGAACGGCGTCGCCGCCGTGCACCGCAGAAAAAAATAACCATTATTCAGCAGACAATGGAACCCGGTATCCGCACCATGCTCGACGGCAGCAACATCGGTTCATCCCCCAGATGCGGGGAACTCGAATCAATCTTGCTATCACGGCAACCTAATACCGGTTCATCCCCGCAGATGCGGGGAACGCTTACACCCTCACAGCGCCGTTAGCGCCGAAATCGAAAACCATTGGTTTTCATCCACAGGGAAAACAACTAAGAGTAAATTACACCAGCAGTAAAATTTGATATGAGCCGACGCGCCCAAAACATGCAAATTCCTTGATTTTAGTGATGAATGCTCAGTGGCTAAGATAAGCAAACTAAGCCTCATAAAGGCTAAATTACAGTTGATAGCAAAGTTATCGGAAGATAATTGAAAGTTTTCCCGCTAACGACCTATAAACCTGGGGACCGGATAAATGAACGTAGAGCAGAACAGGCAAGATGAGTGGCACGCCATAGAGGAAAAATTATTGTTAAGCCATTGGTATTCCCCTCTATTTTTGCCGACCACAAAACTAAAGTGAAGAACAATCGACAAAACGGGCAACGCGGTCGGTGGTTTATAGATAACTTTTCCAGAAGAATTGACATTGAAAATTTGGGACCTATTGATAGCGTGGCACAACTGGTAAGGAAAATGTCCTAGCATCCCCATCACATCTATATTTGGGCTGTGGCCACTTACCCCGGTGTAACTAGTCAACAGTTAACAGATTGCCTGGGAATGGCCAGTTCAAACCACAGAATGGTATTTCGGCGTTTAAACAATGACCTCTATCTGGTGGGCTGGCAGTTTGTCTCATGTCAGGTGGGTGCTCAAAACAAACCATGGGGCTGGTATCTGGAGAAAATCTAAGAAGTGATCACCTGAAATGATCAAGTTCATCGGATCACTTCAACTTTGCATGCGCTGATACCTCTGATCACCTATCCCCAGAAGGCTATCATCGTTCAAAGCCGCACCCTGACAGAAGTTGGTAATGATTTTGGTGATTTGATCAGGGAAGTAAACGACACATAAACCTTTTGATCAAAACGCGGAAAAAATTTCGCTTGTCTCGTTACGGGTGATCAAAACAGTGATCAAATGATCACTCTGACGATACTCCTGGTTCTGAAATGGCTGCGAACAGTAAAGTTGATCCTACCCGCGAATAGTGGACACGCGGCTAAGTGAGTAAACTCTCAATCAGAGGTGACTCATGACAAAACCAGTATCAACCAGCAAAAAGCCCCGTAAGCAACACACACCTGAATTCCGCCAGGAAGCTCTGAAACTCGCGGAACGTATTGGTGTTGCCGCCGCAGCCCGTGAACTCAGTCTCTATGAATCACAGCTTTATGCCTGGCGTAGCAAGGTGAAAAATGCTCATTCATCTTCCGAACGTGAGCAGGAAATGTCGGTTGAAAATGCCCGCCTTAAGCGGCAACTAGCTGAACGGGATGAAGAGTTGGCTATTCTCCAAAAGGCCGCGACATACTTCGCAAAGCGCCTGAAATGAAGTATGTCTTTATCGAAAAACATCGGGCTGAGTTCAGCGTCAAAGCCATGTGCCGTGTGCTTCGGGTTGCCCGTAGCAGCTGGTATGGCTGGTGCCAGCGTCACCATCAGCCCGGTCCACGCCAGCAGTTCCGGCTCATCTGTGATACTGCTGTCAGTCGGGCATTCACTAAGGCAAAGCAGCGTTATGGTGCGCCTCGTCTCGCCAAAGAACTGCCTGAATACAATATCAAAACCATCGCTGCCAGCCTGCGCCGTCAGGGACTGCGGGCGAAAGCGACCCGTAAGTTCAGCCCGGTCAGTTACCGTGAGCACGGCTTGCCCGTGTCAGAGAACCTGTTGAAACAGGATTTTTACGCCGGTGGTCCAAACCAGAAGTGGGCAGGTGACATCACCTACTTACGTACAGATGAGGGCTGGCTGTATCTGGCGGTGGTCATTGATCTGTGGTCGCGTGCCGTCATTGGCTGGTCGATGTCGCCGCGTATGACGGCACAGCTTACCTGCGATGCACTGCGAATGGCGCTGTGGCGACGTAAACGCCCGGAAAATGTCATTGTTCACACGGAGCGTGGTGGTCAGTACTGTTCGTCGGATTATCAGACCTTGCTGAAACGTCATAACTTGCGTGGCAGCATCACCGCAAACTATAACAGTTCACATCAGGGGGATGCCAGCCCCTTTTTTTCAGGTTGACACTACGTGACTGAAAAGAAGCTATATTTCTACAATTAAGAAACATCTTAAATAATAACGGGACGTTCAGTGACAATGAGTCTCACGGGAGGCAGCTACGACAGAGGAATTCCGGTTTACAGGGGAGCTGAATATGGCGGCAGGCATTATGCCAGACATACTATGTGCCGTATTCGTAAAGTGACAGTTTATCCACGAACATATAGCCTCCCTTCCTGTTCATCCCGGAATACCGTTCACCGCGGTACCAGGCCGGCAGAAATACCGACCGGCTCTATGCCTGCCTGAGACCTCTTAAGGTTGGTTTATGGACTGTATGCGTCTCCTTCCTAGTGATGGACGCATATGAAAATTAAACAATTCTTCCACAGCACGCTGGAGTATGTGCGTTTCATCCGTATATGTGGGGCAACACCCGTGCTGTGAAGCGAAGGACTCATCAATCTCATTTTTCAGTTGCATACGAACGCTGTCATCCAGCCGCATGAGAAGGGCAGCCACAACCAGATTCAGTGCTTCAGTCTGAATAATCACTTCCTTTTCAGATTCATGCTGCTCCGCAATAATATCAACCAGCTCCGCCAGTAATGCCTTCATCTTCATTTTCCTGTGCAAGACAACATGAAATCACTCTATACCATATTTTATTCATGCCGGTCGGACCACTAATTCTCATCGTTGGACCTGTAAAAAAATATGCGTTCCATTCCATTTTCTGGCAGAAAGAATACAGCGGCTGTACCGGATTTATAAGCCGGGTCACACTTCCCAGCATGGTTTATGCTTATCAGGACCATGACTGTTACTGAATTAAATCCCACGGAGGATCGCATGCTAACTCAAGAGCAGAAACAACTGGTTGAAGATACCGTTCCGGTACTGAAAGAAAATGGCGTTGCGTTAACGGATTATTTTTATAAGCGCATGCTACGGAATAATCCTGATTTACAGGAAGTCTTTAATATGGGGCATCAGCGCAGCGGTGCACAGGCGAAAGCGCTGGCAGGCGCGGTGCTGGCCTATGCCGAGAATATCGACGATCCCGGGGTACTGGCCCCGGTCATTGAACTGATTTGCCACAAACATGTCAGCCTGAATATTAAAGCCCCCGATTACGGTATTGTCGGTGAAAATTTACTCCATTCAATCAGCGAAGTGCTTTCCGTACCTATGGACAGCCCGCTCATCGGGGCTTGGGGGGCCGCTTATAAGGATTTGGCCGACATATTTATCGGAGCCGAGAAAAGGCTTTATGATGAGCGCCGTAACACGCCCGGCAGCTGGCTGGGCTGGCGCGCCTTTACCGTCAGCAGGAAAGTAAAGGAAAGCGAAGAAATCACGTCTTTTTATCTGAAGCCTGAAGACGGACAGGCCCTGCCCGATTACAGGCCGGGACAGTACGTGACACTACGCGTTCTTGTCCCTGAACTGGGCCTGAAGCAGCCCCGGCAGTACAGCTTATCCGCCAGGCCGGGAGCAGATTACCTACGTATCTCCGTGAAACGTGAAGATCCTCGTGCGGAAGGACAGGATCCGGGCTATGTCTCATCAACCCTCCACAATGCCGTCAGTGAAGGCGACACGGTGGAATTGAGCGCGCCGGCGGGCAACTTCTTTTTATTAAATCCTGAAGTGGACAATGTGCTTATCAGTGCCGGCGTCGGCCTGACGCCCATGATGTCCATGACCCACCATTTGCTGGCAGAAATAGCCGATCCGAATACCGTGCTAAAAGCGGACCACACAGAACAGACGCAGGACAGGAAGCAGATATTTTTCCTTCATGCGGCCCGCAGCTCCGATGTTCATGCCCTGCGTCAGGAACTGGCGGCACTCTCTGAGCAGAACAGCAATCTGCATATCTTTATCGCCTATGAACAGGTGAAGGAAACTGAGGTGCCCGGGGAAGATTACCATGTGCAGGGCCGGCTCGATCTCAGCGCGGTACCGGCGAAATATCTGCCGGCAGACGCCGACTATTACCTGTGCGGTCCGGTTCCGTTTATGCATGAACAGTACCGTTCCCTGCTGGCGCTGGGCATTGCGAAAGAGCGCATCCACAGTGAGGCCTTTGGCACGGGAGGTGTGGGTATCTGACCTGAGATGCAATAAATTGCGGGGGCAAGCTGCCCCCTTCGTGACCAGCAGTGATGCCCGCCAGAATGTTTGACATCCCATATTATCCGCGACGGAACCACCGCTTAGAGGGACCTGTTAACTCCCCTTGTATCTGAACCTTTCTGTAACGAAGTATAAGCCTTTCTATCTTCTCCGACTGCGGCCAAAGATCCGACTCTTGGGGTTTTCGGATCTCAGGAGAAATAAGAAGAGAACTGAGGATAGGTTTGGCATATCCATATCCATATGCCGTACATCTGCATATCCAGACCCTATACATATGCCTCACATCTGCATATACTATACCTATCCAATGGTAGGTGGTGTTTTTTAATTCGCCTGTGCTTTTCACAGGCCATGCCCGAAGTATCGGGCAAATGACTTGATGGGGTGTAACGTAATGAGAACCGTATCCATTTTTAAAAATGGCAACAACCGCGCCATCCGTCTGCCCCGCGATCTGGATTTTGAGGGGGTGAGCGAGCTGGAGATCGTCCGGGAAGGGGACAGCATCATCCTGCGCCCCGTCCGGCCGACCTGGGGCTCGTTCGCGCAGCTCGAGAAGGCCGACCCGGACTTTATGGCGGAGCGCGAGGACGTTGTCACCGACGAAGGACGATTTGACCTGTGAACAAAACCTATATGCTGGACACCTGTATCTGCTCGTTCATCATGCGCGAGCAGCCGGAAGCCGTACTGAAGCGCCTGGAGCAGGCGGTGCTGCGAAACCAGCGCATCGTGATCTCGGCCATTACCTATTCCGAGATGCGCTTTGGCGCCACCGGTCCGAAGTCCTCGCCGCGCCACATCGAGCTGGTTGACGCGTTTTGCGCCCGCCTCGATGCCATCCTGCCCTGGGACAGCGCCGCGGTGGATGCGACCACGGACATAAAGGTGGCGCTGCGCCTCGCCGGGACGCCGATCGGCCCGAACGACACGGCGATCGCCGGGCATGCCATTGCCGCCGGCGCCGTGCTGGTGACGAATAATGTGCGGGAATTTGAGCGGGTGCCGGGTCTGACGATTGAAGACTGGGTAAAATAGCTGAAAATTTGAAGGTACAGGGAATGGATGAGCTGAAGATCGATAATCCAGCGCAGCGCTTGCTGGATATTCTTGAAGAAGGTAAGCAATACAACACCGGGGAAAATTGTCGGGCTGTGTGGAAGAAAATGTTGCACATCAATCACGATGCTGAACATCATATTCTAATCCGGCTGTCGCAGGTGATGGCATTGCCCGAGCGCATAATACAGGTACGGGAGAACAATTTTTCATCACTACGGGGGAAATCCACATACTGGGAAGCCTGCGTGGGTAATGCTTTTACGTCGCAAAACCTTAATGAAGCTTGGCATACGTTTATCCGGCATATCGATGAACGCACCCTGTATGAGCTGGGGACTCTGTCAGATTTGTTTGAAACGCGCGGCGCACATTCCACAATCGACACGAATGAAATTGATTCCCTGCTGAACAGAATCAGGGAGCTTCGTGAGGAGATACGTCATTCTGAGCTTCCGTCAGCGATGAAAACAATGTTACTTAAGCAGCTGACGCAGATACAGGAAGCATTGGAATCGTATTTTATCTCGGGGGTTGAACCTGTTATGGACGCGGTACAGTCCACGTTAGGACTTGCCGTCATCGCTCCTGAATATAAGGAAGAAATTAAATCAGGTTCAGGAAGCCAATTTGGCGACAGAATTTCCTCTCTACTCAGCGATGTCGCCAATGTCGTGACTGTTGCCGGTGCATTACCCGCGCTCCCTGCTGCAATACAATCAGCTCTCAGCCTCCTGAGTAAATAAATCCTGCCTAAGACGCCCTGAATTAAGGGCGTTACAAATACGCACTACTGTCGAATTTGGTATTTTTCGGACCTCTGCGAATAATAATCGCTTACATATGCAAAGCATCAACATATGCCATAAATCTGCATATACAGGATTTACGCATACCGAATCTGACACTGCAGGACTGGGTTAAATAATTAATGGATACAGTAAGAAACAGATAACATGAGTAAAGTAAAAATCGATAATCCTGGTAATGACTCCAACGTATTGATAGTGTTTTATGTTCAGATAATGCCCGATGACTTTGTCATGCAGCTCCACCGATTTTGAGAACGACAGCGACTTCCGTCCCAGCCGTGCCAGGTGCTGCCTCAGATTCAGGTTATGCCGCTCAATTCGCTGCGTATATCGCTTGCTGATTACGTGCAGCTTTCCCTTCAGGCGGGATTCATACAGCGGCCAGCCATCCGTCATCCATATCACCACGTCAAAGGGTGACAGCAGGCTCATAAGACGCCCCAGCGTCGCCATAGTGCGTTCACCGAATACGTGCGCAACAACCGTCTTCCGGAGCCTGTCATACGCGTAAAACAGCCAGCGCTGGCGCGATTTAGCCCCGACGTAGCCCCACTGTTCGTCCATTTCCGCGCAGACGATGATGTCACTGCCCGGCTGTATGCGCGAGGTTACCGACTGCGGCCTGAGTTTTTTAAGTGACGTAAAATCGTGTTGAGGCCAACGCCCATAATGCGGGCGGTTGCCCGGCATCCAACGCCATTCATGGCCATATCAATGATTTTCTGGTGCGTACCGGGTTGAGAGGCGGTGTAAGTGAACTGTAGCTGCCATGTTTTACGGCAGTGAGAGCAGAGATAGCGCTGATGTCCGGCGGTGCTTTTGCCGTTACGCACCACCCCGTCAGTAGCTGAACAGGAGGGACAGCTGATAGAAACAGAAGCCACTGGAGCACCTCAAAAACACCATCATACACTAAATCAGTAAGTTGGCAGCATCACCTAAATTTATTGAAAATTACAGATAAGGGGTTATTTATGAACATGTTCATCAAAGGAATGGCGTCAGCAGCGGCAGTAATGATCTTTGCCCCAACAGTGGCGCTGGCTGCTGATGGAAAAGTGACCTTCAATGGTGAAATTATTACTAATACCTGTACTGTCATCAGCGGTGATAAAGATAAAATTGTCACACTACCCACTGTTCAGGTGTCTGCATTGTCTGCCGCGAATCAAACTGCGGGGACAACACCTTTCACTATTGGTCTTGAAAATTGTGCAAGTGCTTCAGATGTTTCGGTCTATTTTGAACCGAATGAATATGTCTCAACGGAGGGGCGACTAAAAAATACCATTCCTGCTGGTGGCTCTGATAATGGCGCGGATAATGTTGATATCGAGCTACTGAATAATAATCATAGTGTAATTGACCTTGCAAACCAAACCATTGATCCAACGACCGGAAAAGTCACGGGTGGTAACTCAACGGTCGTGACGCCTGTCGATGGTTCTGCGACACTGCCTTTCTATGCACGTTACTTTGCGACAAATGCCGCTGAGGCTGGGAAAGTGAGTTCCTACGTGAACTTCACTATCGTTTATCCGTAAGACGTTAAGGCAGCTCCGGCAGGGGCTGCCTGCTCAGAGAACAGGGAGGTGTTGAAATATGACTCGTTACTTTTTTACGTTTCTTTTATTCGTATATATACCTTTCGCGAATGCAAATATTGTCATTGATGGGACCAGAGTGATCTTTCCATCTGACCGGAAAGAGGTATCAGTCAGAGTCACTAATTCAGGGGATATGCCGTCACTGACGCAAGTATGGGTTGATGGTGGCACAATACAAAATAATACAGGCAAAGACATGGCGCCTTTTGTGGTTCTGCCGCCGATTATTCGTGTTGAACCAGGAAAAGGACAGACCTATCGTCTGGTTTTTAGCGGCGCCGCGCTTCCACAAGATCGTGAGTCATTGTACTGGTTTAACATGTTGGATATTCCGCCAGAGCCTAAAAACAGTCAAGGTAGCAACTATTTACAGTTATCGATTCGTTCACGTATTAAGTTATTTTATCGTCCGATAACATTAAAGGGAAATGTCAGCGAGGCTGCCAAATCTTTAACCTGGGAATTTCACAATGATAATAACACACTCTTTGTGAATAACCCATCTCCATGGTACATCACCATTGATAGCATCACGATTAATGGGAATAAACAACCTGCTGGTATGGTGGCGCCATTTTCAACGATGAGCATAAATAATAAAGAGCATACACTGAAAGCCATGCCAGGTAAGTTCAGCTTCACAACCATCAATGATTATGGTGCTGTTGTGACTCATAATTATCCTCAGTAAAGGACATTATTATGAGATTCATGGAGATCAATGCTGGGTTAATAATAATAATACCATGGGGTGTTGCATGGTCAGAAGACGCATTTAATTTCAATAGTGCGCATTTGCATAACGCGACACATATCGATCTCCAGAAATTTAAGTATGGTAATCCGATGAATGTCGGGAAGTATCGCAGTAAGCTTTACTTAAATGGTTCGTATGCGAGCGAAGTTGAATTCGAGCTACAGAAGGTGGGAGAAAAAATTGAGCCCTGCATAACACCAGTATTATTTAGAGTGATGAGGCTTAAAGATAAAACGTGGCCAGAAAAGGCTTCATGTCTCCAGTTATCGCAGATCAATGCTGGCATTTCATGGCATTATGACGTCGGGGAGAATGCGTTAAATTTAACCATCCCGCAGGCGTTACAAAAACCGAAGTATCGAGGCGAGATTAATCCTGAGAGTATCGATGTTGGTGTTCCAGCAGCAGTATTACGTTATCAGGCGAATAGTTATCAGAGCATCAATCATGGCGATAGTCATAATTACAGTTATGTCGGGCTTGATGGTAGTTTTCGCGCTTACGGCTGGCGCTTTTACCACCAGTCTAGTTATCAGGCAAATGATAACGATACTCAGTGGGATAATATTTCGACATACGCCGAGAAAAGCCTTTTCGATTTGAGCTCAACCCTTAGGCTCGGGCAGGGATGGACAGATGGCACCTTCTTCGACAGCGTCAGCTTCGTGGGCGCCAGGGTTGCGACTGACAAACGGATGCTGCCAGGGTCACGACGTGGTTTTGCACCCACGGTAACGGGAATCGCTAGGACAAACGCGCGCGTCACCGTCACTCAAAATGGTTCCTTACTCTATGAGGCCACCGTTCCGCCAGGTAAATTCTCCTTTGCGGACCTTTATCCAACGAATTCAGGTGGCGACCTGATCGTGACGATTCATGAGGCCGATGGCAGCCAGGACACGTTTACTGTGCCTTATGCTTCCATACCTGGCCTGGTTCGTAAGGAGGCGCTGTATTACGATTTGTCGATGGGATATCTGGATGACAGCTATATCTCAAACCGTCCGGGATTCGGAGAATTAACTCTGCAGTATGGTTTTAATGACTATATTAGCGGCTATATGGGGGTAAATGGAACCGATGGGTATTACTCCACTCTTGTCGGTAGTGCATTAAATACTTACTGGGGAGCACTGGCTGTCGATGTTTCGCGTTCCTCCTGGAAAACTGTTGAAAATGACTGGCTGGATGGGTATCGCTGGCGCGTTTCGGCAACAAAATCATTGACCAGTGATACCCGAGTTACCTTATCAATGAGTCACAGTAACGATGCAAGGTATATTTCAATTCGTGATGCGGCATCGGCTAATAACCATGACAACTATACTTACCGCGAAATGACAAAGTATACAGCCAATCTATCGCAACAAATCGGCGGCGGTAGCTTGTCATTTTATGGCATATGGAGTGAAAACTGGAAGCATGGTACCTATCACTCCTATCAGCTAGGATATTCGAATAATTATAAACGCCTGGGCTACTATATCTATGCACAGAAAAGTCAGGATGCTAACCATAAAAATAACCAAATAGTCGGAATTTCTTTCTCTATACCTATTAGCGGTAATGGCAATATTCATACTCGTTTCAATTATGACAAGAATAACGGCAACCAGTTACAAGCGACTTATACTGGGAGTCGGGGTGAAAAGAACGAACTCAGCTATGGCCTGACGACAAGTTACGATATGCCAAAGGAAGGGGGCCATGAGAGTTCCATTGGAGCAAACGGTAGTTACCGAACTCATTATGCCTATCTGAATGCGAGCGCCAGCGCCGGCAAGAATCAACAGCAGTACTCCCTTGGGACTTCCGGCGCGTTAGTTGCGCATGAAGGAGGGGTGATTGCGACACCTGATATTGGTGAAACATTCGCCATTGTACAGGCCCCTAAGGCTGCCGGTGCAACGGTGGCCAACCGTATTGGACGTCCAGTGGATAATCGTGGTTACACCATTATCCCTTATCTGAACCCATTTACAGAAAACTGGCTGGATCTCGATCCGCAAGGAATTAGCGATCAAGTTGAGATCGTATCAAGTAGCACGGTCGTCGTTCCTGACTCAGGCGCGGCCGTGAAGGTAAAATTTGCGACCCGTACTGGCTACCCATGGTTTGCCAATGTCACGCTCAGTGATGGTAATACGCCGCCATTGGGTGCTGAGGTCTTTGACAGCAAAGAAATAGCCATCGGGGCCGTGGGACAAGGAGGGCTGCTATATGCCAGAGTCCCGGACATCAAGGGGGTTTTACATGTGGTCTGGGGCGACAATAGTGTTCAGCGTTGCCAGCTTGCGTATTCCGTTAATCAACAGACCAGCCGAAACCTTTGCAAATAGATGATTAAGGAAGACAAAAAATGAAAAGAGAAATGATACTAGGGTTATCTGTTTTCCTGTATCTAGGATATATCCACACAATACTTGCATGCGTGATGACCAGTGGTAAAACAATTGAATATAGCGTCAATCTGGGTAATAAATATTTTACAGTAGATGTGCTTAATCGCCAGCCTGGAGATTTATTATTCACCTATGGCGGCATGACTCTGACCAATAATACGGAATGGAATATAACTTGTAGTGGTTCAGAACCGAGTGGCTACAATAGTATTGGTGGCGCTCCCGTTGGACCGGCTTATCAAAGCAAGCCAGGATATGTTTACAGTATCGATCGTCTACCGGGGATTGGTTACAGTTTTCAAATGGGTGAACAGGATGGTATTGATTTCGATTCCCTTTTTATGCCTTATCCAACAGCACGCCCCTTTTCTGGGGGCAGGTATTTTAATTCAGAAAGCAAAAAACCAACTATTTATTTTTGGCGCATTCCTGATACCAGCGGTTTACCACCTCCAGGCCAGTATTGCCTGAATGATTATCTCGGTGATATTTATCTTGAGGGGGTCAACGCCTTAAAGTTTAGTGTAAAAGGATTGTGCATTACGGTAAAGTCCCCAACCTGCAAAATCAGTAACGCTGATATTAAAGTTAATTTGGGAAGACACAATAGGTCCGTATTTATGGGGCCTGGGAGTACCACCAATATGGTACCGTTCAATATAGATCTTACCACCTGCGAGAATGTTGGTAACATCTTTATGCAATTTAATGCAACGGCTGATGGTAATCACGCGGCAAACGGTATTATAAAAATAGATGATAGTGGTGATGATAGTTCCGCGACCGGGGTTGGAGTCCAGGTATTAAAAAATAGCGTCCCGATAGTGTTGAATGAACCTGCGACAATCTGGTCGGGAAGTAAAGGTAGTGAGTCGGCCTACAGTTTCCAGTATCAGGCAAGATACATTCAGACTGAATCGACGGTTACCGCCGGTCAGGCGAATGCGAGTGCGACGTTTGTGGTTACCTATAATTAAGAAGTGGCGCCGTCGCTGACACGCTCAGAACAGGATAAGTCATTTAACAATGAAATACACCTGCGAACAGTAAGTATTATTGAGGCTCACCATTTGCGATAAGCGAATAGGTTCTTCAATAGCGGTTTTTACGCCGATGTGAACGTTACTGATTTTGTATTAGAGATAAGCTCAGCCCTGTATCTCATCCTGGTAAAAAGAAACGATGGGGTATGATTTTTTATAGTGTCTGGACATATTATTATTCGCATGATTGGGTGTGGTGATATTACATAGGGAGTGAATAATGTTATTGGTTATTTCTGGTTCTGGATATTTTGATCTGGGGTTTGATAGTTACTTTTCGAGGGTGAAGTGCAGGACAACATGCACTGAAAAAATTTTATATTGTTCGTTTGAAGATCCTAAGGCTATCGTTAGTAACGTGATGGCAGCATCAGAAAAGTATTATTTGCGATGTCTCGTTATCGATTATCCATGGAGTAACATAGCCGTCCTTCAGTCAGCACTCTATATAAAAATACACTTCCCACTTATTAGCGTGGTTGTCTATTCAACCGGTGGGTACCGATTCAACGAACTGGAAGCATCTTATCTGGAAATTCTTGGGGCGCAATTGAATGTGGGATTCTCAGGCGTATGCTCAGCTTTGATGCAAAGGCGGATGCCGGTATCTGCGGTGGATATCATCTATGCGGCGGCATCAAGGTTTGTCGAAATATCTAAAAAAGATGCGTTGTTAATATCTTTTATCCTGGCGGGACTGAAGCTAAAAGATATAGCCAGTGCTTATAACAAAGATATTAAGCAGGTTTACTATGACAGAGCAGGCTTCTGAGTAAGTTCAGCATTAAAAATAATGTTGAACTGGTAAGTAATATAAGGTGTTTTGTTTTGTGCAAACCTGGCGGAGGTCGTGATGAGAGAGTATCGACAAGCGAAAGAAAAACTGGATTCATTGATCTTTGCGATATGGTTAAATAATAGCTTAAACAATAATGTCTGCGATTATAGCGTCATACGCGAAGAGATGAATGATATTATTGTGCCATATGTATACAGAAAGGAGTTGGACGATGTGATTGCGGCTGTCAATTTAATGATTTCATCAGAACCAACTGTGCGCCAGGAGCATAATGAAATTCTATTTAAACGATTACTCGATTTATACGCCAGGTTAGCGGGGCATCTGGCCGTTGAGAATTACCTTTTGGCCAAAATTTACTAAATAGCTGCGCGGAATAGTGCTGAATCGCCACGGATAATCTAGACACTTTTCAGCCAGATATGGACTGACCCCACCCCGGTAGACGATCCTGCCCTATAGTTTGAGCATAGGAGGAGCGTATGGGCACACCACGATTTACACCTGAATTTAAGGAAGAAGCCGTCCGTCAGATAACGGAACGCGGTTATTCCGTGGCCGAAGTTTCTGACCGGCTGGGCGTTTCCGCACACAGTCTCTATAAGTGGTTACGGGCAATTAAACCCGATAACAGCGAACAGCATGCCCGTGATTTACTGGAAGCGAAAAGCGAGATCCTGAAGCTCAGGGCCCAACTGAAGCGCACTGAGGAAGAACGGGATATTCTGAAAAAGGCCGCGCGGTACTTTGCAAGGGAGCCCGACTGAAGTACCGCTTTATCAATGAGCACCGCACTGTATGGGGTGTGATGACGATGTGTCGGGTGTTGTGCGTTGCCCGGGCCGGGTTTTATGCGTGGCTGCATAACCCGGTCTCCGCGCGGGATAAAGATAACCAGCGTCTGCTGGCGCTTATCCGTGAATCTGGCCCACTGGGTATGGCTAATCGTCGTCGCGGGAGACCCAGCAATAATCAGTTGCCTGATGGTCTTGCCCTGTATGCACTCAGTATTATACGTGAGCGCTATACCGACTTTGGGCCGACGCTGGTGTGTGAAAAGCTTGCAGAACTGCACGATGTCCACCTGTCCAAAGAAACTGTCCGGTCGCTCATGGTTAAAGCCGGTCTCTGGGTCCCCCGTAAGCAACGTGCGCCAAAAATTCAGCAGCCACGCTATCGCCGGGCCTGTTGTGGCGAACTGATACAGATAGATGGCTGTGACCACCACTGGTTCGAGAACCGTGCTCCAGCCTGTACCGCGCTGGTTTACGTTGATGATGCAACGAGCCGACTGATGCAGCTCCGCTTTGTAAAATCGGAATCAACATTCACCTATTTTGAGGCCACACGAGGCTACCTGGAAAAGCATGGTAAACCGCTGGCGTTATACAGCAACAAAGCCAGTGTATTCAGAATAAACAACAAAAATGCCACTGGTGGCGATGGCTATACCCAGTTTGGGCGTGCGATGCATGAACTGAATATCCAGACTATCTGCGCGAATACCAGCTCTGCCAAAGGCCGCGTGGAACGCGCTCATCTGACGCTTCAGGACCGACTGGTAAAAGAACTCCGGCTCAGGGGAATTTCTTCTGTTGACGCTGCCAATGAGTATGCTGATGAGTTTATGGACGATTATAACCGGCGCTTTGCCAAAGTTCCCCGACATGACTTTGATGTGCATCGGCCACTCGAACATGATGATGATCTGGCTGCCTTTTTCACATGGCGGGAACCGCGCCGCGTTTCAAAATCTCTGACGGTTCAGTATGACAAAGTGCTCTATCTTATTGAAGACAGTGAAATTAGTCGCAAAGCCATCTGGAAATACATAGAGGTCTGGCACTATCCGGATGGCCGAAAAGAACTCAGGCTTAACGGTGTTACACTTCCCTACTCCACTTATGATCGCCTGTCGGAAATCGACCAGGGAGCTATCGTGGACAACAAGCGTCTCGGTCGTACACTAGAATATATTAAACTGGTTCAGGACAAACGCGACAATAATCGTTCTCAGGCAATACCTGCTGGCGATGGGCCTTCACGGCGTCGCAGGAAACCAACTGAAAAGAAATCCCAGCGGTCACTGAACGGCGACGATATGCTGGAAGCTTTGAAGGTTTTACAGAGTCGTTCTGATGAAATATTTGGATCTAATACTCAAAAGACGTAGGGATTAAAGGAGGGGAAAACCCATTCCTTCTTTAATTTTTTCTACGTTAGCTCTGGACGTAAGTTTTTCTATTAAAGTAAATGCGACATTAATCGCTGTTGCAGGACTTTGCGATGTAATGATATTTGCGTCCACTACAATTGGGCGTTGAATAACATTGACACCCATATCTGATAACTGTGTTTGACGTTTACTGCTCAGATGATACGTCGTACCCATTCTACCGTGAAGAGCACCGCTTTTTGCTATTGCTAAAGCGCCAACACAGACAGAAGCGATAATTTTGTTTTGGTTATTAAATTTTCGAATAAGGCTGACCAGTCGCTCATCAAATGCATCCTCGTAAAAACCAGCCCGGCTCATCCCCCCAGGAATGGCAATGGCATCAAAGCTATCACCATCAATTTCATCCAGTTGATATTCTGGTTCGATAGTGAAATTCCAGGCACATTTAACTTTCTTTCGTAGACCAACTGTTACCAATTCTACGGGTTCTAATCCGTACGTTGTTGTCCAGCCAATAGCATCAGTAAATGCACTGGCTTCATACTCTTCTAATCCCTGACAAAGGGGTGATGCTGCCAACTTACTGATTTAGTGTATGATGGTGTTTTTGAGGTGCTCCAGTGGCTTCTGTTTCTATCAGCTGTCCCTCCTGTTCAGCTACTGACGGGGTGGTGCGTAACGGCAAAAGCACCGCCGGACATCAGCGCTATCTCTGCTCTCACTGCCGTAAAACATGGCAGCTACAGTTCACTTACACCGCCTCTCAACCCGGTACGCACCAGAAAATCATTGATATTGCCATGAATGGCGTTGGATGCCGGGCAACCGCCCGCATTATGGGCGTTGGCCTCAACACGATTTTACGTCACTTAAAAAACTCAGGCCGCAGTCGGTAACCTCGCGCATACAGCCGGGCAGTGACGTCATCGTCTGCGCGGAAATGGACGAACAGTGGGGATACGTCGGGGCTAAATCGCGCCAGCGCTGGCTGTTTTACGCGTATGACAGGCTCCGGAAGACGGTTGTTGCGCACGTATTCGGTGAACGCACTATGGCGACGCTGGGGCGTCTTATGAGCCTGCTGTCACCCTTTGACGTGGTGATATGGATGACGGATGGCTGGCCGCTGTATGAATCCCGCCTGAAGGGAAAGCTGCACGTAATCAGCAAGCGATATACGCAGCGAATTGAGCGGCATAATCTCAATCTGAGGCAGCACCTGGCACGGCTGGGACGGAAGTCGCTGTCGTTCTCAAAATCGGTGGAGCTGCATGACAAAGTCATCGGGCATTATCTGAACATAAAACACTATCAATAATTTTGAGTCATTACCGATAATTCCTAACTATGTTTTTTGCAGGTAACCGTTTGCGTCTTCACTCAAGAAGAAATCAATGTGATGGTAATCACAGAAAGCATAATTTTATTAAAGTAAACGCCGAGAATGACGATTGTAGTAAAACATATAGAAATAGGGACAAAAGAATGAATATTTCCTCAATGGTTTCTTCTGGAATTGAAAATCTTAAGATCAGTAGGAAACTATTACTAAGTTATATGTTGCTTATAATAATAACATTTTTTATATATGCATTTGCAAGTCATGGTCTCGAATCCATCAGTAATAATAACGTCAGACAAAATAAAACATCAGAGATTTCAAAACTTTTAGATAACTTAAAATTTTACAATGTGAATTTCAGATATACTAAAAGCATTGAATATGCTGAACTCCAGAAAAAGGGTCTCGACACCCTAATTGAGCAAGTAAGACTGCTTGAAGTCGACAAAAGAGATAATGTTAGCAGCAAAATAAACCAACAATTAAATATTGCATCGGCGGACTATAAAAAAATCTCTGATGATTTTGTTGGCTCAATTGAAACGGGAAGAGTTATTGAACTGAATATGCAAAAATCTGCAGTTTTTGATGTCGGAGAACAATTAACCAATAAAAGCAGGAGTGCTGGTTTTGATGTTGGTCTGGGTGAGTTCTCATCATATATAAATCTTAAATTGAAAGATTTAAGATTCAGAATAGCGGATCTCGTTGCAAGTAAAAATGAAGAATCTTTCGTTAAAATTGAAAACATTTTGAAAGATATTATCAAAGAATCCGATAATTACAATTCTGCTAGTATGAATTCATCACAGGAATTGATTGCGGAACTTAAAAAAAATGCTGATGTAATGATAGGCAATGCTCATGATTTCAGGAAAAACTTAATTCTACAAAATGAATTATTTGAGAAACTTAATCAGGGGTCCAACGAAACATATGCTGCAATGGAATTATTATCAAAGCATCAAAACATGCAAACCAAAAATGTTATAGATAACGCTAAAACTATCATGCTAGTTGCGTCGGTTTCCGGCAGTATTATTGCATTATGCATTGCTTACTTTATGACAAGGCATATTTCAAAACCTCTCAATGAAACACTTAATATCTCAAGTCGAATTGCCTCAGGTGATTTATCCGCATCTGTTATATCTACAAGAAAAGACGAGTTTGGGGAATTATTAGTTTCTATAGGTATGATGAATGATCGGCTAAAACACATAATAGATGAAGTGAAAGTCGGCGTGGATAATGTATCTAAAGCATCTGCGGAAATTTCTTTAGGAAATTCAGACCTTTCTATCCGCACAGACCAACAATCATCTGCGTTAGTGCAAACCAATAATAACATCAAGCAACTTTCTGATGCTATGAAAAATAATGCGCAAAATGCAGAGTATGCAAGTATTCGAACTAATGCCGCCTCGGCTAACGCAGAAAATGGAGGGCTAATTGTTAAGAATGTGATTATAAAAATGAAAACGATCTCAGAAAACTCTTCAAAAATTTCCGATATCACTAATGTAATTAATGGAATCGCCTTCCAGACTAATATTCTTGCACTTAACGCAGCTGTCGAAGCGGCCCGTGCAGGAGAACATGGGAAAGGGTTTGCTGTAGTCGCCGGAGAAGTAAGAACTCTTGCTCAACGTAGCGCTATAGCAGCCAAAGAAATCGAAAATTTATTAAGCGATGCGGTACTTAATATAAAAGACGGGGTTTCTCTGGTTACGCAATCAGGGGAGACTATGGAACAAATTGTTTCTTCCGTACACCAAGTTAATCTGATTATAGAAGATATTGCTAGGGTATCAGAGAAACAAAGCAAATGGCTGTCTGATGTGCATGATGCAGTCTCAAAGATGGACATTACAACAAAACAGAATGCGAGCCTAGTTAAAGAATCTGCTATTGCATCCACATCCCTTGCTGAGCAAGCCCGACAACTAAACACTTTGATCTCAGTATTTAGTTAAATTTACTCTGGTTTGTGGCATTATCCAACATAGATAAAGCCACAAGCCTACCATTAATAAAAAAACCTTTCTGTGTTAGCATGGTTAAGAATACGATGTTGCTGATTAAATAAATTAGTTAGTACTTTATAGCTTGCTTCAAGCAGGATCAGAATATACTGGTTACTATCATATATTTACCTATCAACCTTTAGTTTCTTCGACCATATATAATGCAAGCTAATTATTATTAAAGGTGGATTATTGCTGTGCGTACGGCTTTACGTATGATCAGCAATCATGCCGGTTTAATTTTCTTTTTGGTCGCTTTAAGGCAATTTCCGGAAAAACTCGTTTATTGGTAACTGGCGACCATACAGGTAACCTTGCATGAAGGTTATGTTATTTTTCCGCAAATAAGCTGACTGCGCTTCAGTCTCTACACCTTCTGCAACTGTTTTGAGCTTCAGCCTGCGGGCAAGATCAATTATATTATCAATGATATGGGATGATAGAGCGTCACTTCCAACCATGCTAACGAAACTTCTGTCAATTTTTAGAACATCTACTTGGAATTTTTGAAGATAGCTTAGACTGGAGTTACCGGTGCCGAAGTCATCTATAGCAATGAGCACGCCCAGTTTATGTAGATCAGTAATCACACTGGCCGTAACGCCATCAATCACAAGAAGCTCTCGTTCTGTTAATTCCAGTACCAGAATTACAGGACTATCGCTAAATGCCAACAGTAAATTACGACAGTCATCTACCAAGCTAAGCTCTTTAAAGTGCGGGTAATGACTCAAAATTATTGATAGTGTTTTATGTTCAGATAATGCCCGATGACTTTGTCATGCAGCTCCACCGATTTTGAGAACGACAGCGACTTCCGTCCCAGCCGTGCCAGGTGCTGCCTCAGATTGAGATTATGCCGCTCAATTCGCTGCGTATATCGCTTGCTGATTACGTGCAGCTTTCCCTTCAGGCGGGATTCATACAGCGGCCAGCCATCCGTCATCCATATCACCACGTCAAAGGGTGACAGCAGGCTCATAAGACGCCCCAGCGTCGCCATAGTGCGTTCACCGAATACGTGCGCAACAACCGTCTTCCGGAGCCTGTCATACGCGTAAAACAGCCAGCGCTGGCGCGATTTAGCCCCGACGTAGCCCCACTGTTCGTCCATTTCCGCGCAGACGATGATGTCACTGCCCGGCTGTATGCGCGAGGTTACCGACTGCGGCCTGAGTTTTTTAAATGGCGGAAAATCGTGTTGAGGCCAACGCCCATAATGCGGGCGATTGCCCGGCATCCAACGCCATTCATGGCCATATCAATGATTTTCTGGTGCGTACCGGGTTGAGAGGCGGTGTAAGTGAACTGTAGCTGCCATGTTTTACGGCAGTGAGAGCAGAGATAGCGCTGATGTCCGGCAGTGCTTTTGCCGTTACGCACCACCCCGTCAGTAGCTGAACAGGAGGGACAGCTGATAGAAACAGAAGCCACTGGAGCACCTCAAAAACACCATCATACACTAAATCAGTAAGTTGGCAGCATCACCACCGAACACTGGCGAAGAACGTCGGCCTCGCCAGCAAATCCAGAGATCCGATTTAAGCCTCTATCTCTGCCCAAACAGGTTAACGACATTGTTTTCCTGCTGTTGCTGGTGGTTATTCACCCGAGACTCCCAGATCTCGAGAGCCTTACGCTTTTCAACCAGGTAATCGTAACGATCGTAGTGTTTAGAACTCACATCCTGTAGAGCATGGTTCTGAATGCGGTCACGCAGGTCTTTAGCAATACCCGCTTCGCCCATCAGGGTCTTACAGGTACGACGAATATCACGCGCAATAAAAGATGGGCTCAACGCAAAGTGTTGCCGGTAATAAATGATGGCTTGTGCAAAGCTGTCTGTGCGTAGATGCTGTTCCGATTTAATACGCTGCGGGAAGATGTAAGGACTCTGACTATGATTCTCAGCCTTCAACTTTTCGAGTATCTCAATGGCTGACTCAGTCAAAGGCACCAGATGAGCCCTTTTATTTTTCGACACATCCGCCACTATCAATAACGTTTTTTCTTCCCAGTTAACGGCATCCCAACGGCTGGAAACCAGCTCATGAGGCCGCTGGCCCCCCGTATAGACACATAAGTTAAGCAATTGGCTGATTAACGAGCCGACCTTTGGTGCTTTAGGGAAATCCCCCATAAGTTGCTGTAATTCATCCAGTTTCAGCCAGTTTGTCCCTGCCTTCTCCGCTGCAGATTGTTTAGGTATCACACTCACTGGATTCATTTGAAGCCCAAACATCACGTTCTGCTGGTGGTTTGCCGGATCGTTGTCAGCCTTCAGCCCATAATTGAATGCTGCCATCAGATAAGAGCGAACACGATTTGCTTCAACTGATGCACCACGTTTAATAATGGTGGCCAGAATTTGTTTAATATGAGCAGGTGTAACGTCACGAGCTTTCATCACTTTAGGTATAAAAGGATAGGTTTCTTTTTCCAGCCGGTACAAAACCTGTTGCCAGGTGCGTTTACCATCTTCACGCATTTTGGTGGTGTAACCCAAAATGAGTTGCTCAATGCTGCCTCTGAGCTGGTCTTCACGTTGTTGTTGTTCGGCAGAGAAAAGCTGCTCTGCGATTTCGGCCTTGGGTGCTTTTCCTTGTTTAAGAAGACCCGCATGCTCTTTGCATTGCTGTCTGGCTTGTGCCAGTGACAGCTCAGGGAACCGCCCTAGCAGAATGAACTGCCGTTTCCCTTGCCAGAAGTAGCGATAATAAAAAACTCTCTGGCCTGATGGCTCAACTTTCACCCCTAATCGCCCTGCCCCACGTTCACCACTTTTGTCCCACTCATAATAGGCAGTTTTCTTCGGCTTTAAGCCGCTGATCAGCGAGACGGTTAAATTATCAGACATAGCCTTTTTCAGTCCTTAGGTGTTACGTCACCTGAACATTTACAGGTGACGTAGTGGGTGACGTAATGATGATACTGAAGGCCAAAACACAGCACAACATGAAACAACAATAATGAATTAACACTATGTTATTAATAAAAATAAAATCATAGCGATGAAAAATGCACAAAGATGAAACGCGTTGTTAACATGACTCATAATCGCTTGGTCGCTGGTTCAAGTCCAGCAGGGGCCACCAGATACAGCAAGGGCTGGAGAGAAGTCTCCGGCCCTTTTGCTTTGTATCGCTTCTGAATTCCTGACTGTAGCCTTATTTTTCCCTTACACGCGTGAGCAATCTCCTGACATCAGGATCGCCTTATTACCCATAATATCTCTCTCGCGTATTAGCGGCTTACATTAAAATAACCTCTAAACTGAACACATCCGATTGTTATTAAGATTAATCCAATATCCGGACAATTATCTATTTCCGTTACATTTGCCCAACATTATCGACATGATATTAACATGAATTTTAATACCATTTTTATTGCCGTGACCCATTTCAATATTTTCCTGCATCAGATCGTTTAGTTTTAAATATGCGACAGGACTTTAAAAATGCAGGCTGAAAGTATGATGACTCATTACAAGCTACATGAATTTTTGGACGTACAACGACTTCAGACTCTGCAGGATAACTTTTCAAAATCGATGATGATCGCGCTGGTCGTGGTGGATGAAAACGGCGTTCCCGTCACCAGGCCCAGCGGGTTTTCAGACTTCTGCGCGCGCTCGCGCCTCAACCCTAACCTGACTCATCACTGTTATGAAAGCGACAAAGCTGGCGGGCGCGCCCAGCTGAGCCAGCTTGTGATTGATAAGCTCAACCGCGTACAGCGAAACTTTCCGCGAACGCGGGTGGGGACTAAACACCACGGTGTTGCCCGCCGCCAGCATGCTGATGCTGTTGTTAATGATGGTCTCGGTCGGATTAGTGGTGGGTGTGATCGAACCAATCACCCCGAACGCGGAGTACTCGATCAGCGTTAACCCCCCGTCTCCGGTTATCGCGCGGGTGGCCAGGTCTTCGAGACCTGGCGTTTTCAGCGCGGCGACGCGGTTTTTAATCAGTTTGTCCTCGTAATTCCCCATGCCGGTTTCGTCCACCGCCATACGGGAAATGGCGCGCAGCACATTCTCCTGCAGGAAGACATCGCGAATGCCATTAATAAACGTGGCACGGTCTTGCATAGAACAGTGGCGATACTGCACCTGCGCCAGCACGGCCGCTGAAATCGCCTCGTCTATGGTCTCGAATGCGCCCGTTCCGGCACTTGCGACCTGAGACGGTGCACTGGCGGCGCGCCCGGACTGCTGCTGCGCCAGCGCCTTAGCGACGATATCATCCAGGCCTTCAACCCGCCCTGCCTCTGAGGTGGCGGGAGTCACTGCCGGGACCGTATCCGGTGTTGCTTTGGTGAATTTGCTCAGAATGGTCGAGACAGCCTGAGCGATTTCAATATCATTCATCTTTAAATTCCTTACTACCGACCGCGTCGCGCGTCGTCTCCCGCGGCTTAGATATACGGCGTCGTGGTGGATTTAATTTCCGCCGGATCTAGCGTGGAGAGCAGTTGCAGCCCCACTTCTCGTGCAGCAATCACCGCCTGGCGTACCGCGCCGGAATCACCGGAAAAGGTAAAGATCACTTCGTTACTGAAGCTCGTGCCTTTCGACGGACTGGCGTAGCCCACCGGGTCAACAACGGCGGATTTCGCCGCAGCATCAGCAATCACCAGGCCAATCGCCGCAGGCGAGGCACAGGTCATCCCGAAGGATTTTCCAATCGGCGCGCCCAGCGCTTTATGCAGCGCATAGCTGGCGCGTGCGGTGTATTGAAATTCAAGGTGGCCTGCCGGCGAGCCGTAGACGTCGCCCATGGTGCGTTCAATTTCTGCCAGCGCAACTTCCACCGCACGTCTGACGTCGGAAACATCAGACGCGCCAAAAATAATTAAGCAGCCGTGCCCGCCGCCACCTTCCGTGTCGCGAGCCAGCTCGATAGAGATAATTTCACTATTGGTCGCTTTGATGGCTTCATCCGCCGCAAAAATTTGCGGACCTGCGCCGGTACGTGCCCCCAGAATACCGATCGAGCGATATTTCTTGTCGATATTCATAATTTCATGCAACTGATTATCGACATTGGCAATCACCAGGCCGATAGTGTGCCCCAACGCAGTGCCGACAAATTCCGTAATTCCGCAACCGGCAAAGTTGGCGGCGGTTTTAGCCTTCGGCTTCGTGTCGGTTTGTTTATTCATTACGTCAGATATAATCTGCTCAACAAGATTATCTCTCATGATCAGTATCCTTTTTTGTTATTAACCGACGGCCTTCGGCAGAATTTTTTCCACCTCAATGTGCGGACGCGGAATAACGTGTACGGAGACCAGTTCGCCCACTTTACCCGCAGCGGCAGACCCGGCGTCAGTAGCGGCTTTTACGGCCCCTACATCGCCGCGAACCATCACAGTTACCAGGCCGGAACCGATTTTTTCATAGCCCACCAGGGTCACGTTGGCGGATTTCACCATGGTGTCTGCTGCTTCGATTGCCGAGACCAGGCCTTTCGTTTCAACCATTCCTAATGCTTCTTGTTGCATACCAACCTCGATATTTCCGCTTGAAAGAAAATGTGCACACAGGAATAGCAATCCATGGATTGGCCCTGTGCGTTAATTATTTATGCATTCTGATACTAAGGTTATTCGGACAAAATGTTTTGCGCGCTAGCCGGACTATCTTGTTTTCAGGATCATCTTCCCGACAATAAAATCCACCTGCCTGCGGCAATAACCGCCTTATTTCTATGCCGCGCAGCGGGCGAGGTCCGCCGCATCTGTGGCAATCATTTTTTCTTCATTGGTCGGGATAACCGCAATCTTTGTCGAGCCCGTTCTGGAAATCAGCCCGCCGCGGCCACCGAATAACTGCTGATTGCGCGCGTTATCCAGCTCCAGCCCCAACGCCTGGAGGCGTTGTACGGTAAGTTCACGGATCAGCGCCGAGTTCTCGCCAATGCCGCCGGTAAAAATCAGGGCGTCGAAGCGTTTAAGCGCCGTGACATGGCCGCCGATATGCCGGGCCAGGCGGTGTACCATCACCTCGATGGCCAGCGTCGCCCGCGCATGCCCCGCCGCCCGGGCTTCCTGCAACGTACGACAATCGCTGGATAACCCTGAAATCCCCAATAAGCCGGACTGGTTGTTGACCATTTTGTACAGCGCATCGACAGGCTGCCCGGTGCACTTGGCCAGATAGGCGGCGGCACCAAAATCCAGATCGCCGCAGCGCGTGCCCATCACCAGCCCCTCCAGCGGCGTCATGCCCATTGAGGTATCGACACTCTCGCCGTTCTGCACGGCGCAAAGGGAAGAGCCATTCCCCAGATGAGCAATCACGATACCGTGATCTGCCGGGTCAAGTTCCAGCGCGTTCAGCGCTTCGCTGGCGATATAGCGATGGGAGGTGCCGTGGAAACCGTAGCGACGCACCTGATAATCGTGCTGGTACTCCAGCGGAATGGCGTAGGTATAGGCGGCCGGGGATAACGTCTGATGGAACGCGGTATCGAACACTGCAATCTGCGGTAGCGCAGGCAGCAGCGCACGCGCCGCCTCAATGCCGATCAGGTTGGCGGGATTGTGCAGCGGCGCCAGGGCCGACAGCGCACGGATTTTTTCAATCACCTCGTCGGTCACCCGCACCGAGCGTTTAAAATCACTCCCACCGTGCGCCACGCGATGACCGATGGCGGTAAGGCTGTTCAGCAGTTGCCGCTCCGCGAGCTTCCCGAACAGGACGTCTAACGCATGTTGATGGCTGGCTTCCGCCAGCGCCATGCTGGATGAATTACCGTCGCGATCTTTAAAGGTGATGGTGGCACGATCAATCCCCAACCGCTCCGCCAGCCCAGACAGCACCGGCCGATCGGCATCCTGGGGGATGACCGAGAACTTCATCGAAGAAGAACCACAGTTAATGACTAATACACAAGCTAAGGACATGATGACCCCTGATATGGACTGCGATGAAAATTAACAGGTTATTGCGAGGGGAAAACGCAGCGCGCTAAACCGCGCCATCGCCTGGCGGGCGATACGCATATCGTCTTCCACGCTGCCGCCGCTGACGCCAATCCCGCCGAGCAGGCGTCCGCCTGACCAGCAAGGAAACCCGCCGCCGAAGCAACAGATCCCTTTTTCTTTATCAAGACCGTATAACTCTCCGCCCGGCTGTACCCGCCTCGCCAGTTCATGCGTCGCCATCTTTAGCGCCACGGCGGTCCAGGCCTTTTGCGGTGCCAGGGTATGGCTCACCAGCAGAGCGCGATCCATGCTGAAAAAAAACCGCTGATGCCCGCAGGCATCCGCCAGGCTGAAAACAACAGGCACATGGCAAGCCGTAGCGGCCTCCCGCACCAGCTTCGCCAGCAGTTCAGCATCGTCCAGGCTCAGGGACATTTGCCGCTCCGGAAGTTGCGTAGCGATGGCGTCATTGATCCAGTTGTCGAGCACAGCATCGTGTGTAGCCATACCTTATTCTCCCTGGATCGCCGCTATTTGCCGTTCAGTTCAAGCGAGTCGACGATGCCCACCACGGCAGCATCAATCACCGAGTGCTCTTTGCTGTTGCTCATCCGCGCCGAGCTACCGGTGGTCACGATAACAATCTCGCCGTTACCCGCGCCGACGGTATCAACGGCCACCTGAGCGTGGCCGGTAGGCTGATAGTTTTCATCCAGGCGCGCCACCATCAGCAGTTTCGAGCCATTCAGAGAGGTGTGTTTGGTAGTGGAAACCAACGCACCCGTGACTTTTGCGAGGTACATACTTCCTCCGGCTAGCCGTAAATAAGGGTGAGATTGCGCCGCGAGATTTCATCTTTGGCGGCAGGGGTGATCAGCGTATCGCGCTCGACCCACAGCTCTTCGCCGGGGGCAAGCAGGCGAATATCGCGCAGGGTAATTAAGCGTTTTTTCCCGGCGGTTGGCAGGCTGGTGGAGGGCACGGACAGGCTTACCGGGTCAGGATCGACGTGGGCCATTTTTTTGCCAGCAATCGTCACGCCGTAGCTTTCCAGTACCTGAGCGTAACTGGCCAGCCGGGCCAACAGCGTCAGCGGAAAACGGTCGTCATGGCACTGCGGATGCAGCGTGGCGATCGCCTGTTTACGCTGCTGCAAGGCCTGAAATACCGCCTCGCATGCCAGGTTGTCGCGGATACCCAGCGCGATTTTGCTCATGCTGTTGACCGAAAGTGCCGGTAAATAGAGGGCGTCGTAATCTGCGCTCTGGCGGTCGAATCCGGCGCGGGAGCCGCGCTGGCGTAACGCGTCGATGCAGGCCGCTTTCAGCGCCGACTGGCTGGCGCTGTGGGAAAAACTCACCCATAGCGCATAGCCCGCCTGCTCCAGCGCCGCGAGACAGTTCAGGGTTTCAGGGAGCGAAGAAAGGTCGTCACCGGTCACCACCACGCGAACATTTTTTTGCGCCACGGACTGCGCCAGCAATTCGGCGATCGCCCGGTCAAGCAGCTGCGATAAGGTCTGGCTGTCCATCGGCTCTCATTTACCCCGCATTCATTGCGATACCTAACGGCGTCACTAACAGTGGCTCCACCGACGGAACCACGTTTTTGCCGGTGTACTTGCTGAACACCGCGGCAAACTGGCTGAAGCTACTGGCGCCGCCCACCAGATAGATATTTTTCACCCGCTGCGTGGTGAGCCATCCCGATACCAGGCTGGCCATTTTTTGCGCCACCGGCAGCACCAGGGTAAAGACCTGCGCTTCCAGCGCCGGATCTTTTTTCATCGCTTCCGCCTCGGCATATTCCAGGTCGAGCGCCCCCGCGATAACCAGCGTCATATGGCTGCCACCAGTGGGTTCATCGGCGCTAAAGGTCACTTTGCCACTTTTTAAAATGCTCATTCCGGTAGTTCCGCCTCCGACATCCACCACCGCACCGTTTTTAATATTCAGCGCGCTGGCGGCCGCCACCGGCTCATCGAGCACGTTAGTGACGGTAAAGCCCGCCGACTCCACAACGTTAACGATCACCTTTGTGTTGCCGTCGGAAATGCCCGGCGGAATGGCGGTTGCCGCGCGATCGAGGGTGCGGCCCAGCCTTTCTTCGAGAAGGCTTTTCAGTCGCGATACGACCCGGCTGGCGGTGAGGTAATCCACCACCACGCCGTCTTTCACTACGCTGGAGGGGTAGGTCACTCCTGCCACCGGCTGGTTATCTTCATCCACCACCACTATCGCGATATTGGCCGTACCGAGATCCACCCCCACCTTCAACGCACCGGTGCAGGGCCGACATTCACCGCTGTCAATCAGGGCAGCCAGGGCGTGCAATCGGCGGTTTTCGGGGTTGTCAGCCATGACGCACATCCTGTTTGATACCGCGCACCCTGTCGCCATTGCGCAGACCGAAACCGTTGGCCTCTTCCACATCAATATGCAGTTCCAGCACCGCATCCGCCGTGACGCGCACCACCACGTGGCTCAGCACGCCGCCGCGTGGGCCGTTGGTCTGAACGTCGATTTCCATCCCGTCGCGCAGGCCATGCAGCTCGGCTTCCTGAGGTGAAATGTGGATATGCCGCCAGGCGACGATCATGCCGTTGTGCTTCACCACTCGCCCTTTCGGGCCGATGATGTCAATTCCCGGCGAATCCAGTAGATCGCCTGACATCCGCACCGGCGCCTGGGCACCCAGCGCAAAACCATCGGCGACGGAGATCTCCACCTGGGTGGTATTACGCAACGGGCCTAATACCCGCACTTTGCTCAGCTCGCCTTTCGGGCCGCGCAGCGTCACCATCTCTTCGGCCGCATACTGCCCGGGCTGTTTGACGGCTTTAAAACGGGTTAGCGTGGAGCCGTAGCCAAACAGGATGTCCATATCTTCCCGGCACAAGTGAACGTGGCGGTTAGACACGCCCACCGGAATATCCAGCGCAACGGGTGCGGCGACGGGCGCAGCCGGGCTTTTAGCGGCGGCGAGTTCCTGAAGGATTTGCTGAGTGATCCATTCAGCTTGTTGTTCGGTGTAATTCATAACGGAAACGACCTGGTTATTGGGTTATCGCGTGGTTACTGAGCGTCTGTTCATCAGGATAGGGAGTCACGACGCCCGATATTTGTTGATCAACAGGACTTTTTTGCCCGCTTCATGCGAGCAGGACAAATGTCTCCCGTTAGCCCGTCACCTGATCAAGCAGCGCTTCAACGTCCCGGGCGTTAGCAGACCGTGGGTTCGACGCGGTGCATCCATCGGCCAGCGCGGAACTCACCAGTGCCGCTCGCAGCGCGCTGATTTTCGCCCGGTCAATGCCCAACTCGCTCAGCGTGGCGGGAATACCGAAATGGCGGTTAATCTGACGGATAGCCTGCGTCATCTGCGTGATAGCCTGCCCGGGAGCGGCATGCTCGATCCCCATGATCTGCGCGCAGCGGTGGTAGCGATCGCGGGTGTGTGCAGCGACCTGCTGGCTGTTGAAGTCGATCACAATCGGCAGCAGCATGGCGTTAATTTTGCCGTGGGGAATATGCAGCATGCCGCCAATGGCATGGGCCATGCCGTGGACCAGCCCCAGCCCGGCGGCGTTAAATGCCATCCCGGCCATGCAGGAGGCATTGTGCATATGGGTACGCGCCACAATGTCTTTTTCATCGTTAAACACCTGCGGCAAGTAGCGCCAGGTAAGCGCGATGGCCTTTTCCGCCAGCGCATCGCTAAAGTCGTTCGCGCCAGTGGCGACAAACGCTTCGATGGCATGGGTCAGCACATCCATACCGGTATCCACCGCCACATGGCGCGGCACTGTTAATACCAGGTTCGGATCGAGAATGGCGATATCCGGCACCAGATGTCCGGAGATCAGCGGATATTTACGCCCGTTATGCGGATCGGAAACGATCGCATAGGCGGTCACTTCCGATCCGGAGCCGCTGGTGGTGGGAATGGCGATGAGTTCGATGTGATGATCGGTAAAATACTCTTCCAGCGTCACTTTGATCCCTTTCGCCGCATCCAGCGAGGAACCGCCGCCGAGAGCAATAATCACGTCAGGTTTAAAGGTTTTAAAACGTGCCGCTCCCGCGATCAGAATATCAATATCGGGATCGGGTTTGACCTCGCCAAAAATAGAGACTGATGCCTGGGGCATGTAATCAATCAAATAACGGGTTTTACCTGATGTCACCATAAAATCGTCGGTGACAATCGCGACGCGTTTATCATTAAACTGGCTCAGCGAGGTGATCGCCTCTTCGCCAAAATAGATCTGAGGACAGGAAAAAGAACAACTGGCCATGTGTTGCAACCCTTATCTGGATACCGGCATGGTAAGCAGTAATAAACAATGGGGGTAAACTAACATGGCACTATTTTTGAGAGGCTAAGCATGTTTGTGCAGGTGGAGGATTATTTTGCGCGATTGTTTTACCTTGGGCAAAAAAGTCCTCAAGGGGTAATGAAACCAGCCCAGCGGGATAAAAACAGGACGGCAGTGGCGGGAAGCGGTGCAGTGACCAGATGATGAGTAACGCTTTCGTCAAATTCGAGTTAAGACAAGGTGGGATAGTAGCCATAAGGTAGCCTCCATTGAGTTGTTCAGGTTCCTGCGCCCGGTTGCAGTTTCTCCTGCAACGCCCTCACCCTACGCCTCTCCCCAATCCGTCAAAAGTAGAATCCTTCTCCCGTTTTCATCTCTCCCTGCAAAAACGAATCGTCATTTTTTGTAAAATGAAATAGCGTTTTAGATATCTTCATCACAATTTGCTTTTCGGAAGTTGTTAAGATACACGCCCATACAGACAGTAAGGTTTTTGTGCAGATAACTAACAGGTGTGAGAAACGAGGAGCATGTATTAGCGCTTTTATTTAAAACCAACACACGGATTTAACATTTTATTATTACAGCGCCAACAAAATAACTAGCGTGATTACGCTGGTGGCATTCGCTCGGCCTGATAATTTTTTATTAACTATTTTGATATCTCTTAAATACGGAAAACTATCGTGGATTACATTATTAAAATACTTGGCACGCCCGCGATTATCGTCGCGTTCATTGCTTTTTTAGGCTTGGCGCTACAAAGAAGTAGCCTCACCGACATTATTAAAGGCACCCTCCTCGCCTTTATTGGTTTTGTATTAATTAAAACCGGCGGGAGTATTCTCGGCGGCGTATTAACCATGTTCAGCGATATCTTTACTAATGCGTTTGGCTTGCGTGGGGTCGTGCCCAGCAACGAAGCGATTATGGCGCTGACCATCGACACGCTGGGCCGACCGGCAGCGTTCATCCTGTTCTTCGCGATGATCATTAACGTGCTGCTGGCCCGCTACACCCGCTTTAAATCTATTTACCTGTCGCTGCACCTGATCGTCTTTATGGCCTTCTCGGTGACCGCCGCCCTGGTGGGATTAGGTTATAGCGAGCAGTTCGCTATTATTTTCGGCTCGCTGGTCATCGGCACGTATATGGCGGTATTCCCGACTATCCTGTCACGCTTTAGCCGTAAAATTATCGGCCATAACGATTACTGTATCGCCCACGCCGCCTCCAGCTCCTATATTATCGGCTCGTATCTCGGAAAATGGTTTGGTGATACCTCGGTCAACGTCGAAGAGGTGAAAGTCAGCGGTAAATTCAGCTTCCTGAAAAACCCGGACGTGGCGACCTTTATTACCATGTTCTTCCTGCTGGGGATCTCCTCCATCTTTGCGGAAGAAGCCTTCCTTAACAACGTGCTGGCGAATAAACCTTACTTTGTCTGGCTGCTGGAGAAATCCGCTACCTTCGCGGGCGGGTTATATATCGCCAAAAAAGGCGTGGTGATGTTCACCGAAGAGATCGTCCCGGCTTTCAAAGGCTTCTCGCAGGTCGTGGCGCCGGGTTCTGTTCCGGCCGTGGATCCGATGGTGCTGTTCGACAAGTCACCGAACGCGGTACTGGTTGGGTTCCTGGTGAGCTTTGTGGCGGAACTGTGCTGCGTGGCGATCTTCCCGTTTATCGGTCTGCCGATCATTATCCCGGGCATTATGGCGAGCTTTATTACCGGCGGTAGCGCGGCGATCTTTGGTAATGCAACCGGTGGGTTCCGTGGGGCGGTACTGGCGAGCTTCGTGAATGGCCTGCTGCTGTGCTTCCTGCCGGCGCTGGTTCTGCCGCTGTTTAATCACCTGGGCGTGACGGCGGTAACCTTTGCCGATCCGGACTTCACCTTCCTGTCGGCGATTATCAAATACACCTTCGGTCTGGCGCATTAATCCTGCTACCGGCCCGTAATCGGGCCGGTTTTTACTGCATTTATTTCGCCAGCGACACCAGCATCTTCAGGCTCGCAGAGTAGTAATCCTCCTGAGCCGTAATCTGCGGATCGCCCACCGGGAGCTGCCCCATCGCCAAATCACGCACCGCCAGCAGACCGCCTTCCATCATATAGGGCGCCGGATCGCTGGTGGTGACATTCACCCATGCAGGCGTCTGGTTACGGGCAAAGCGTCCCCAGTAAGCGGTATACGGGGCCATCAGCGGGCTGGAGGCATTCGCCCACTTGATATACAGCGGCACGCGGATCGCATCGTAGCTAAAGCGCGCCGGCCACTCTTTTGCAGGGGTCACGTGACCGTCGGCGTAGAGAGAAACCCAGTCCGCCGGCAGCTGGGTATTGCCGAAGCGCATTTTCACCAGCAGCTTCTGCCCGTCATTGATCAGGTCACGCCACACCGTCAGATGGCTGCGTTTCGCAAAGTCTTCCCAGGCCGGGAAGATGAAATAGGACGGGTTAAGATTCACATAGCTGTTGAGATTAAACCCTTTCGCGCCGGGCAGCATTACGCGGTAACCGGCAAAGCTGATCACGTTGCGGGCCAGCAGCGATTTGGTAATGGCATCCGAGGCGTTCAGATAGTTGCTGTCGTTCCACTGGGTCCCCGCTTTTAACAGCGCCCAGGCGATAAAGGTATCGCCATCGGTGGCATTGTTTTTATCCATAATCGGATCGGCCGCTACCGGGTTAAAGCGCCAGTAAAACAGGCCCGTCTGCGGGTTTTGCAGATTCTTTTTCGTCCAGTTCCAGATTTTGTCAAAACCGGCGCGATCGTTGTTACGCACCGCCATCATCATGGCGAAGCCCTGCCCCTCAGTGTGGCTCACACTGTTGTTGCCGGTATCAATGATGCGACCGTCCGCCATCAAAAATCGCGCTTTGTAGCTGTCCCAGGCGGGGCCGGCAAAGGCCTGATGACTTAATATCAGCCCCAGCACCAGAACCAGGGTTTTACTTCGCTGCCACATGGCCGATCCTTATTGATTATTTTGATATCTGAAATGGATAACCGTAGCCGAGGGGGATGCCTCCCGCCACAGCGATACGTGTGATTTTCCGCCCTGCTCGCGCAGCCAGCGGGCGTATAGCCCCTCCAGCACCGCGCTGAAGGCGTGGTTCCACGCCATCTGCTTCGCCTCTTCAGGCGGAACCGGCAATGCCGTATGCGCGATGCGGATCGCCGTGTCGCTGGCATCGATATCGATATAGCCCCAGTTAAAGGCCGCGAGCCGGGCGTTGATCTGCGCTTCGAGCTCGCCCACGGTATGGGCCAGCGCCAGCGGGAAGCGTTCGCCCAGCGAGTCGCCCATCTGCACGAGGAACGAGCGGCTCTGCGCTTCGCCGACGTTGGCTACCATACTCTCAATCATCACGTGGATCAGCGAAAACCAACCGGACTGCGTCTGTTGATTCTGGTAATACTGCAAAAGCTGTTGGTCATTCATTACTTATTCCCCAGAAGGTAGCGGAAGTAGAGGCTCGCGGTACTTTCGTTGTAATCACCAAAGGTGTCATAACCCACCTGCCCGCCGATGGTCATGTCTTTATTCAGTTTGTAGTCCGTCGACGCGCGCAGCGTGTACCCCAGACCGTTCTCGCTGTTGCCTTTGTAGAACGCCTCTTTGGCAAAGCCGCGAGCCACGTAATCTTCCAGCTGATTCTGCATAGCTTTATCCGTCGGGAAGTACGGACTCTCATCCTGGGAGTAGGACTGATAGCCCACCGAGGCTCCCAGCCCCAGCTTCCAGCTGTCGAACTTCTGGGTGTAATCCACCGGGAAGGAGACGCTGATATAATCCTGCGGACTGAAATACCCCCCCTGACCGTAGCTGAAGTAACTCAGGTTCTTGTCGAAGTTCATGTAGTTCATGTTGATGCCGGCTTTTAACTCGCGATCGGCAGCATAGTACGGACGGAAGTAGACCCCCGCCGAGCCGTTGACGCTGGTATTGCTCGGGACGTTTTCCCCGATGTAGTCATACACGCCAAACCCGGCGTAGAAGCCCGCATCGGTATTGTCATAGCTCAGCTGGGCGCTGCCGCCGTTTTTGGTAACCTGGCCCCACTTCTTGCCGCTGTACTTGTCTTCCACCCCAACATACGAGAGCAGGCTGTCCACCACCGCGCGACGCTCGCCGGTCAGCACCAGCTTGAGGTAATCCGTCAGCTGCGGCGACCACTGCACGCCCCCCACCAGGGTATTCAGATCCTGGCCCAGCGGCGTGGATCCAACATCAATTTTGTACTGCTCGCCGGTAAGCGCCATCGCCACTTCGACGCCCTGCGCACTTTGCGAGCCCTGCGACGGCACCTTGATTTTGTCGATATTCGGCAGCTCAGGCGGCGTGGTCGTGGAGGCGTCATACAGCTCTTCGGCCACCATACCCTGGATCAGCGCCCCGGTACCAAACCGGCGGCTGGATTCATCAGACGAGGTGCCGGCATCGAGGCTGATCGGCGTGACGTTAACATCCAGACGCGAATCGCCGAACGGCACGGTGGACCACTGCAGCGGTGCCTTGATCTCCGTCAGCTTGCTCAGCCCCTCTTCACCGTCACGCGCGCGCAGGGAGGTTGAACCCCGCGCCCAGGTGGCGGTTTTGTCGACCAGCATCTCCATCATGTTATCCACCTGCCGCAGCGTCCCGGCCTGGGCGGTTTCCACCGGCAGATCGGTGCGCACGGTGCCCGGCGGTGCGGTCTGTGGATTACGAGCCAGCTGCGCCACCTGCCACGGCATCGCCTGGCCGTAGAGTGACGTAGAATCTGTCACTGCGCCCGTGCCGGACGTCCCGACAAACGGGTTGTCGGCCAGCGCCAGGCCACCCAACATTGGCGCCGTTTCGCCGTTGTTGTTCTGCAGGCCGAGCAGTTTGCCGCGCGCGGTGCGCAGGTAGCTCATCGCCTGCTGATGATTGCCCTGGGCTTCGGAGACCCGGGCCAGCAGCAGTAAGCGTTCCGGAGTGCTGTCGTTGGTCAGCCCGGCGGAAAGCTGCTTCGCTTTATCCACGTTGTTGCTGGCCAGCGCCACGTCGATCGCCCCGGCGCGCGCATCCTGCTGCGGCGTATCGCGGGTCATCAGGTAGTCGTAAACCACCCCCGCCTCTTTGTTCATCTTCCCGGACTGATAGACGCGCGCCATGGCAAACATCAGATCGGTGTTCTGCGGATCGTTTTGCATGGCGCGGATCAGCTTGTCGTAGGCCGCCGCGTAGTTGCCCTGCACGCGCAGACGATCGGCCTCGTTGATCACGTAGCCATTGCGAATGCTCGCCAACTGGGTCGGGGTACTGCGCGACTGCAGCTCCGGGCTGGCAAGCCAGGCCTGCGCTTCGCTGCCCAGGCCGGCCTGGTTCAGAACCGCAACCTGATCGGCATAATCCCCGGCGTTACCCTGCACGCCGCGGCGCATGTTGTCATGCACCACGCTCACCGCGGTGGTGACATCGCCACTCTGGGCCAGCATTCGCGCCAGCTTGCCGGCATCGGCCGGGCTTTGCGGCGGTCGTGCCGCCAGCGCTTTCAGGGTGTTGGCTGCCGCGGTCCGGTCGCCCTGGGCCAGATAGCGTTCGGCGACGTCCATCTGCAGGTTGTAATTGACCCGCCGGGACAGCTCGCGCATATCGCCGTTCTGGCTCGAGGCCGGAATGCGTGACAGCAACGTTTGCGACTGCTGCCAGGCGTTGTTTTCGCTGGCGAACAGGGCGGCGGCATAGAGTTCACTGTTGCTGGCGTTCGGGCGGAACGCCGGCGTCATGACGTTGGCCGCCTCCGCGCTGCGCCCCTGCTTCTGCAGCAGACGGGCTAAATCCAGACGCAGCCAGGGATCGGACGGATACTGCGCCGTGCCCTGCTGTAACAGGGCGATAGCGCGCTGCGGACGCCGCTGGACACGGCCTGCTGGGCCTGACGACGGAGCGGATCGGTCGGGTTGCCCCCGGAGACGCGCGGCTGCAATTTTGCCTGCAGGCTGCCGGGAAGGGTCTGCAACATCGCCTGGGCTTCGGCGGTTTTGTTCTGCTCGCGCAGGACGTAGTAGAGGTTTTCCCGCGCCGAGCCGTTATTCGGCTGCTCGGTCAGCAGGCCGCGCAGGGTTTGTTCTGCCGCGGTGTAATCTTTGTTATGCCGCTGGACGTCGGCACGGAACAGCTTTGCCGCCGCGCCCTGCTCGCCGCTGCGCTGGGTCAGAGGAGCGCTCAGGGCCAGCGCCTGGCTGACGTTACCCTGCTTGTAGGCCGCCTGCGCCTGTGCCAGCTGGCCGTAGAATTCAGCGTCCTGCGCCTGCTGCTTACGCTCGTCAGAAGCGGTGCCGCCGAGGCTGGCCGCGCGACTCAGATACTGCGCGCCTGCGGCGTAGTCACCCTTGCGCAGGGCCACGTAGCCCATCCCGGCCAGCGCATCGGCATCTTCCGGGTTGGTCTTCAGCACCTGCTCAAACTGGCTGCGGGCGGTATCGGTATTGCCGCTGTTCAGCGCCACATAGCCTTCGCCCTTTGCCGCTCCGCCGATGCTCTTGCGATAGTAATCCTGCACGGTGGTATCGTTCGGATGACGCTGGAGGTACGTCTGGTAATACGCTTCGTCGCCCGCCTGCGGCCCGAGCCACAGCAGGGCCTGACGCAGCGATTTATCCGCATCCTGACTGCCGCTGGCCAGATCCTGCAGGATGTTCATCCCCTCGCGACGGGAGCTTTCCTGATAGGTCAGCACTTTGCCCAGCGCAACTTTGACGTTGTTATCCTGCGGATACTGCACCCGCAGCTGACGCAGCTCGCTTACCGCCTGCGAATAGAGGGATTTATCCCCCGCCATGGTCAGATAGTATTCCGGAGCCAGGCTCGGTGGCGGCTGACTGCCGGTGAACAGGGTCTGCCAGGTGGTCAGCGCGGCGGGAATGTTGCCGCTGCGCGCCTGCTGACGGGCCAGCTCCAGCTGCCCACGCGGCACCTGCTGCATCTGTTTGGCGTTATCCAGCGCCTGCAAATTCGCATCCTGCGGCGAGATCGCCTTTAAGCGCTCGCGCCACTGGGCCGCCCCTTTGATGTCACCGGCCTGCTGCGACCACAGGGCCATCAGGTACAATGCCTGGGTGTTGTTGGCATCCACCATCAGCACTTTTTTCAGCGATTCCATCGCCAGGTTATCGTGAGATTTTTCGTGCCAGTAGTTCGCCTGGTCGAATAACGCTTTCAGCGCCGGGTTATTGGCGGATTGCGCGGCGTCCGCCGCCTGGGCACCCTGGATGCCCCCGATCGCCAGCCCGCTGAACAGGCAAAGCACAGGCAGATGTCCGGCGGTTTTGTTTTTATTTTCCATAGTGTTACCACCCTTACTCACGATCTGAATCCTGTGGGTTAAGACGTTTGTGCGCGCGTTTTTTCAGTAACGAGTAGAGGCTCAGGCCAATAATCGTCGCGAACAGCAGTCCAAAAATCGCCAGCATGGCGGAGTGCTGCGTGGCATACCACACCACCATCATGTACCAGGGCATCTGGCCGCTCGGGAACTGCGGGCCAACGCGGAAGCTGCGCACGCCGTTCTCATCGGTGATGATCGCCGTATCGCCGCGGATCCCGGCATTGATGCGGGCGGAGTTGAGGTCGGTATGCAGACGGGAGAGTTGTTCGTCGTTGCTGCCGATCGCCATCACCACCAGACGTTCCGGGTTCCACTGAGAGCGGAAGCTGACAAAGCCGCGCCAGGACTCGTTCGACGAGAAGTAGCGGTCAGCATCAACCCCCGACGCGTTCCAGTCGCCCTCCAGCCAGCTCTGCACTTTTTCCAGCAGCTTAGGCTCGCGCACGCCAAAGGTGTGCTCGTTACTGACAAACGGCGACTGGGCCAGCAGGGCGCGGTTAAAGGCGGTTTGATCCAGAGAGGAGACCGCCAGCACGTCGCTTTCGCTCAGGCGCAGCAGGTTCGCCCCGCCGGACGGCAGACCAAAGATCACGCGGTTATTGTTCAGCGCGGTGCCGGTAGCGTTACCGGAACGGGCAGAGAGATCCAGCAGGGTGCCGATCTCGCTTTCACTCGGGTTCTCCGGCAGCAACAGCACCGTCTGCGAGAAGTCCGCCAGGCGGGTGAACGGGAACGACGCACCGACGAAGTAAGAGAGATTAGGCAGCAGCGTGAAGTGGCGTGTTTTGCTCAGGTCGATGCTGGAGTCTTCGTCAATACGGCTCTTGATGTTGTTATTGAGCAGCACGCTGCATGGCGCGGCCTCTTTGGTCTCAATATTGAAATAGAGCTGCAGCTGGTTGTCACCGTAGATCAGGTACGGCTCCAGCGGCATATTAATATGCTCCTGGCGCGCATCGCCGCCGAGCTTATGCCACAGGCTTTCGAGCAGCCCCTGTTTATTGACCGGCAGGTTACGCAGGAAGGCGCCGTTGAAGGTCATCGACAGGTACGAACGCTGCTCGTCAATCCAGCTCTCGGACGGGAACCGATAGGAAATTTTCAGTGGAATGGTGTCGCCATCCCACATAAACAGGTCGGGGGCGGCACGGAATGCCAGGGACAGCGATTCGTGCCAGATGCCGGTCACCGTCAGGCTCTGATCCTTACGCATCAGCTCGCTCAGGAGCACCGGGCGATCGGTGGCGATCCAGCGCGGCGCATCATAGGGTTTGCTGAGCGGGATGTTCTGCGCCTCAACCGGCAGGCTGGTGGTTTGGGCGTGGAACTGCCCACGCGTCAGACGCCACGCGGCGCTTCTCAACTGTTGCTCGTTATTGCCCACCACCAGCAGCAGCTTGTAGATCGGGTTAACGGGGTTATCGACCACCTGCAGCGTGGCCCCGTTCGAGGCCGGCAGCGTTAACCCACCGATAGACTCACCCGGTTTACCCAACAGGATGCCGTTTTTTTCCGGCAGCTGGTCATGTAGCGCATCAAAGGAAATACCGCGATAGTCTGCTTCGATGCCCAGCCAGGAGGCGATCAGCGCCGCCGCCCCTACCTGCTCCGGTAGGGTTTTGCCCGGAAACGCGAAGGTCAGCCGGGTGGGGGTCATCTGCATTTCATCGAGGAACGGGCGCGGGAAGTGACTCAGATCCGCACCGATATTCAGCTGCTGCGCCTCCAGATCCAGCCGGGTATTCGGCATGATGGTGACCTGGTAGCTGTCCGACAGATCGCGCTGGCACAGCAGCGCATCGCCGTCATTGATTTTGAAGCTAATGTTGTTGCGTGACACCACCATCGCCGCCGGAATATCCAGCTGATAGTTCGAGACATTGCTGTCGGCGGAGCCCAGCGGCACCGTCCCCAGCGGTTGGCCGTTGAGCATCAGCTGCAGAGTGGTGTTGCGTGCCGCCATCGCCGGGGAGACCTTCAGGTTCAGCTCCAGCTGGGCGTTGGTGATCACCTGATCTGCCGAGAGGGTAAAATCGATCCCGCCCTGCAGCTGGCCGCCGCTCAACACCACGCCGTTTGGCTGTCCCATCTGGGCAACGGTGATGCTGCTGGTGGTGCCAGGAGTGATGCCCATCGGTGCCGGCATCGCAGGCGCGGCATCCGGCGTCGGAACAGCCTCCGTCACCGGCGGGGTCTGGAAGGCTGGCAGGGTATCGGGAGCAGGCAGGGCCGCCGGAACCGCTTCGTCCGCAGCAGGCGCGGCATCAGCAGAGGGCTGCGCGGCGTCCGTTACCGGCGGCGGGAGATCCACCGGCAGCAGCGATTCGACCGTGGTCGGCTCTTCCGCCGTGACCGGCTGCACCAGCACGCCGAACATCAGCACCAACTGTAGCGCTTTACGGGTCATCCCTTTCATACAGCGGTATCCTCGTTGGCTTTATTCCTGCGGCGTGCGTCCTCATGACTGCGACGACGCTTATCACGACGGTCTTTCCAGGTCAGCCAGAACAGATCGAATACGCTGCGAATAATGATCAACAAGGAGCGGAACGGGTTGTCCTGCTGTTTTGGCGGGTTGATCCACGCATCGGCGCGCGCCAGTACCACCCGCACCAGTTCGCGGCGGCGGTCCAGCGGGATCTCGGCAAACATCAGGCGAATATACTGCTCATCGTGCGCAATCACGCTGACCGGAATACTGATGGCCCCGGACTGCAGCTGCAGCTCAATCTCTTCGATTTCATCGGTCAGGTGACGATCGTCCACGACCGCAATACGGCAGCCGCCCATGGATAAATCCAGGGTATGGCTACGCGAGGAGATCCCGCTGGCGTAGTGGATCACCACCGGCACGTTGGCATCGATACGGATAGTTTTACGCGTCTGGCGGGTTTCCCGCGCCACGGCAATGGCCGCCAGCAGGAAGATCAGGCTGTAGAGGCCCCAGCCGACGTTGAGAGCGATAACCATCGGATCCACGCTGAAGTAGTCGTGGGCGACGGCGCGCACAATCCCGGCAATGACCCCTGCCGCCAGCAGGAGCGCAATGATCAGGTGCGGGCGGACAATACTGAAATCGAAGTAGCCCACATCCAGCAGGGCGCCTTTATCCGTCACGTTGAACTTGCCGCGCTTCGGGAAGATGAGGGTAATCACCGTCGGCAACACCAGATGGAAAGCCAGCACCAGGTCGTAAATCTCCCCCCAGAAGCTGTAGCGGAAACGCCCGTTGACCCGCGAGTTCACATAAATACAGAGGAACAGGTGCGGCAACATGTAGGCGAAAATCAGGCTCGCCGAGGAGTGGATAATGTTCAGGTTAAACAGCAGGTAAGCCAGCGGGGCGGTGAGGAACGCCACGCGCGGCAGAGCAAACTGGAACGACAGCATGGCGTTCAGATAGCAAAGACGCTGCTGCCACTTCAGGCCGCGGCCAAACAGGGGGTTATCGACACGCAGGATCTGCGTCATGCCGCGCGCCCAGCGGGTACGCTGAATGACGTGCACCACCAGACGCTCGGTCGCCAGCCCTGCCGCCAGGGGGATATCGAGATAGGCCGACTTCCAGCCCAGACGCTGCATCTTCAGCGCGGTGTGGGCATCTTCGGTCACGGTCTCCACCGCAAAGCCGCCAATCTCCTCTAACGCGCTGCGACGGATCACCGCGCAGGAGCCGCAGAAGAAGGTGGCATTCCAGTTATCATTACCGCGCTGGATCTGCCCGTAGAACAGCTGGCCTTCATTAGGGATATCGCGGCCTGCGGAAAGGTTACGCTCGAACGGATCCGGCGAGTAGAAGTAGTGCGGGGTCTGCATCAGCGCCAGTTTAGGATCGATCAGGAAGGCCCCGACCGTCGCCTGCAGGAAGATACGCGTCGCCACGTGGTCGCAGTCAAAGACGCAGATCAGCTCGCCTTTTGTGAGCTTCATGGCGTGGTTGAGGTTACCGGCTTTGGCGTGGGAGTTATCGTTACGCGTGATGTACCCTACCCCGACGTTGGCGGCAAACACCGCAAACTCGCTGCGTTTACCGTCATCCAGTAGATAGATCTTGAGCTTGTCTGCCGGGTAATCGAGACACTGCGCCGCCAGTACGGTATCGCGCACCACCTCCAGGCTTTCGTTGTATGACGGAATATAGATATCCACCGTCGGCCACTGCGCCATATCATCGGGTAGCGGCACAATCTTGCGCTGGAGAGGAAACAGGTTTTGCAGGTAACTTAAAATAATAATTACCCAGATGTAGAGCTCGGCAAGAAATAACCCGATGCCCAGTATGGTTTCTATTTCGGAATTAAAGTGCAGCGTCTGCGTGGCGCGGAACCAGATATATCGGGTGGACATTAATACCGCCACCACCATCATGATTATCGATATACGATGATGTTTACTAAAGCCCAGCAGGAATAGTACCCCGATAGTGATTAGACCGAAGATATACTGCTTCTGGCTATCCATTGGGGTGATAATAATTAATACGGCGATGGGTGCTAAGACCAATAGCAGTAGATAAAACAGCGCCTTTTTCATAGGACGTCCTGAAATTGTCGTCAGAAACTGGAGGTTCTCAGGCTGGCGTGCACGGCGCCGTCACCGACCTGGATACCCAAAATACCCGCGATACGCTTACTCACCAGCTCGATATCAAACGCAGCCGCCGAGGTGGCGCTGAAATCCAGTATCGATTGCTGTGAGGCATTGGCCTCAGGCACGCTTTCATCCCGGTTGATCACACCAAGCAGGCGGTCACCGAGGCGTTGCTGTAAGAAGGCGGTGACGTCACGGCTGATATGGCGCCGGTTGTCACTCTGGTTAACCAGGAAATAGTATCCGGCCTTGTTCTCTGGCGGTTCGCCGCCGGTCAGCCGGTGATTTTCGATGTGGGGCAGCAGAGACAATGATGCGGTGTCGGCCAGCAGGGTCACCAGATGCAGATCGGCCAGCGGAGAGATCGCCTTCAGCGCCGGGTTCGGCCCTGGAGGGAAATCGGCCAGGATGATCAGCCCCGGGTAGTTCAGCAGGGAGCTTAAGCCTCGCGCCAGGAAGTTGCTGTCGCTGGTCAGATTATGCTCAAAGATCAGGCGCTGTTCTTCCGTCACTTCGCCATAGGGCAGGACGAACATATTGCTGCCCGCCGTCAGCACCGACTGGCTCCAGTCTGCCGACTCATTGGCACGCGCAACGTAGCCGCGCCCGTCAGACAAGGGCACGCCAAAATGCAGACGCAGCGCGTTCTGTACATCGAAGTCAATGGCCAGAACTTTATTGCCGGAACGTGCCAGAGCATAAGCGAGGTTGGCCGTGACCGTGGTTTTCCCTACTCCGCCTTTTGGCGAGCAAATACACACTAACGGCATGAAGCGATTTTCTCCAGGAGCGGTTGTAACGGAAGATCTTTCACCGGATGGCTGGCACGCCCGGACGTTTTAGTCGCGAACAGTTGCTCAAAGCGCACCGGCTCCGCCGGTTTCGGCGTGTTCACTGCCGCAGCAGGCACGGGTACAGATGCAGGTACCGGCGCCAGCGCGGGTGCTGAATGGAATGCGGATGGCGCCGCCGCAACAGGCGTCTCTTTCACGGCCGCGCGGGGGGCCGCCTCAGGGCGCAGCTGATCGAACAAAGAGGGTGACGCCGGATGAAGCTGCGTCTGCGCCTCTTTATCTGCGCTGCCGCTGGTTATGCTCTGCAGGATAGACGGGGCTGAACCGGCAGGCTCCGCCACGGGCGTCTTCGTCAGGCTGGCAAAAGCAGCATCCAGTTCGCCGGGCTTAATGGCCTGCGGCACGGGCACCGCAACGCTGCCAGCCTTAGCCAGCACTGCGTCACTGTCCACACCCGCCAGCTGGTTGATAATCGCCCAGCCGCTGCTTGATGCCTGTTTGTTTTGCGCTGACAGGTCCTTAAAGTGGATGTCACCGGTGCGCGTTTTATCCTTAAAACGCTGCAAATCATCATAATTTTTCATGGTATTACTCTTGATTCACAAGTCAGTATTTTTGTTTCCTGCATGACTTTGCCAGGGACAACAGTTTTATGGGATTACGAACATGTAAAGGGAGTGAAGGGTTAACAACTATCATCGCCCCGCCATCGCTGGCGCTAATATTTGTTTACCGAATATTCTAATGCATATTACGTAGAGCTAATACTATCTACAAGCTTATCGATAGATCACACATTTTCTCCACTTTTCCCCATTAACAACCTACAACGTAAACATAAAATGTTGTTTTATGTTACGCAATTGAAACATTTGACCAGAAAAATAGTGTAATTGCGGTTAAATACCGGAGAGTAACTATAAGCAGGATTTATGAAAAAACGCGAAAAGTCGTAGTACTGAAGGTGGGAGCCGCATAACCCTCATACCATTACCTGGCGCAAAATTAACGCATTCCCCCGTCGCGCCATTCATCAGACATGTGTATTATTCCCTGTTGTTTTCCTGACAACTATCCTTAACTCAAATACTTAAGCGCCAAAGCGAAAAGCATCATGAGCACACCGATCAAACGGCTGGAAATCATTAAAAATGCCATTGAACTGGAAGATGACGACATCATCGAGAGTCAGCTGGCACGGTTGAAAAGCGAAGCCTTTGACGAGGAGCTGCGGGCGATCGTCGTGGCGCTTGAGCAGAAAAACTACACCGGGGCGATGGCGGCCATTACCCATTGGCTGCAAAGCCAGCGTGCCGTGACAACGTGGCGCGATCCGCAGCTGGCCGCCAGCAAGCTGGAGCTGAAAGCGCTGGAAGAACGCCTGCGCGATCTGATCGACAGGCGTAACGCCCGCGTTCAGCAGCTGGATGAATTTAACGATATCTACCTCACCCGTCTCGGCCCGCTGATGAGCCAGATCCTCGCCCTGCGCAAAACCCTGGCGGAGCTTAATCTGCGGCGCCAGCAGGCGGAGGCGCGCCGCCGGGAGGCGGATTATCGCCGCTGCCAGCAGTACGTTGCTCAGGCGGTGGAGGTACTGACCACGCTGACCCGACACTGGCGCGATCTGCCCGCCGACTCGGTGCAGGCCGCCGCGGCGCGTAAGCATCTGCAACAGCAAAGCAACCTCATCGCCAACCTGCTGGCCGAAGCCCAGGAGCTGGAAACAGGCTTAACCCGCGAAGAGGAGCCCGCCCGTCAGGCGCGGGACGAAGCCAACGACGAGTATGAAAAATACCGCGAGCAGCAGCATGAAGCGGAGATCCGCCTGCGCAAGGGCAAGGATCTGTCGGAAGAGGATCAGAATGAGCTAAAACGGCTCTGGCGCCAGGCGAGCAAGCTCTGTCACCCGGATCTGGTGGCGGACGAGCTGAAGGAAGAGGCGAACGCCATGATGGTGCAGCTGAACCAGGCGAAGCAGCGTGGCGATGTAAAAACGATCCGCTCCCTGGTAGCCCGTCTGCATCAGGGGCTGGAGCCGCTGATGGCCAGCGACAGACTGAACGACCTGACGCGTATCCGCAAAAAGATGGCCCAGGTCCGGGAGCAGATCGACACCCTGTTGAGCGAGCTGGCGGAGCTGGAAAAAGAGGAGTCCTGGCTGCTGGTCTCCTCGCTGAGCAATATGGAAGCTTACTTTGCCCAGCAGGAGAAGGCCCTGCACGAGGTGCGCGCCTCGCTCGAACATCAGGTCAGCGAAGCGCAGCTCGACGACGTGGCCTGATTATTTGGCGTGCCAGTATGCGCTGGCACGCACCAGCTTCTGATCGATGGCGTCGGTTTCAAACAGGCGGCTCAGGTTTTTCACCACCTTCCCTTCCCCGGTCAGCCAGATAAAGTAATCTTCTGCCGGCACGCTGAGCGTCGCCAGACGATCCGCAACCGCCTGCTCGTTATGCCCCACCACCCAGCTGATGTTGAACTCGCTTAAGTGGGCCAGATAGTCCTGACAGGCGGCATCGGCAACGGTCACCACGGCGTGAACCTCCGGGCGCACCGGCAGCGCGCGCAGCGCCTCCAGACGGCGGCGCAGCGCGGGCATGCCCGACTCATCGCAGACGTACAGCTGCCAGGCGTAATCTTCCGGCACCACCAGCGAACCGCGCGGGCCGCCGATGGAGAGAGTGTCTCCCGGCTTCGCCTCTACCGCCCAGTTGCTTGCCACCCCACCGTCGTGGATGAAGAAATCGAGTGCCAGCTCGTGACGGGCCGCGTCATACAGCGGGGTGTAATCCCGCGCCTGCGGACGCACGCTATCACCCCAGTCCACGCCCTCGTCCGTTACCACCGGCGGCACAAAGGTCGTGCCCTTTTCCGGGAAAAAGACTTTGGAATGGTCGTCGAAGCCGCGGGAGCTGAAGCCCTCCAGCGCCTCGCCGCCTAACACGATGCGCTGAAAACCGGCGCTGACGCGCTCAACGCGGAGCACGTTCAGCTCGCGAAAGCGCAGGTCGTTACGGACACGTTGGGGGTAGCGGGATGTGGTCATAATTTGCCTTCGTGAAAGTGAAACAGATATATCGAAAATGAAAGTTAAATGATAATGATTGCTAATTAAACAGATTGCAAGAATTTTTTTGATATAGTCTGCGATCGCGTGCATTGATTCAAAAAGCAAAAATTAACCAGTTTAATTTCAATAACTTAAATTAATATCACTTGCTGGCATTGCTACTTTTCACATTTTAGATATAAATTAGATATATCAAAAACACGGAGAAAGACGATGCGACACTCTCACGGTAGCGACAACCACGAGCACCACCACCGCGGACGGGGCGGCGAGCACCATCACGGCGGCGGCCGCCGTCAGCGTTTCTTTGGGCACGGCGAATTACGCCTGGTGATCCTCGATATTCTGACCCGCAACGCCAGCCACGGCTACGAGCTGATCAAGGCGATTGAGACCCTGACTCAGGGCAACTACACGCCCAGCCCGGGCGTGATCTATCCGACGCTCGATTTTCTGCAGGATCAGCAGTTCATCACCCTCACCGAGGAGGAGACCGGGCGTAAAAAGATTGAAATTACCCTTGCCGGGCAGCAGTGGCTGGAGGAAAACCTGGAACATCTGGAGCACATTCAGGAGCGCGTCAAAGCACGCTGCGTGGGATTCCAGCTGCGTAAAAACCCGCAGATGAAGCGGGCGCTGGATAACTTCAAGGCGGTGCTGGATCTGAAGGTGAATCAGGAAGAGACCAGCGACGCGCAGATCAAACAGATTATCGGCGTGATCGACCGCGCGGCGCTGGAGATCTCCCAGCTGGATTAAGCGGTGGCTTCTGCGCGAACGCGGAACACTTTCACCAGATCTTTCAGGTTTATCGCCTGCTCGTTAAGGGATGAGGCCGCCGCGACAGACTCTTCCACCAGGGCGGAGTTCTGTTGGGTGGTGGAGTCAATCAGGCCAATCGCGCTGTTGATCTGCGAGATGCCTTCCGTCTGCTCATGGCTTGCCTGGCGGATCTCGCGCAGGATACCATCCATCTCCTCGACGTTACCCACCATGCCGTTAATCAGCCCGCTGGCTTTTTCCACCAGCGCCATCCCGTCCTGGGTCTGGCTGGTTGAGCTCTCAATCAGCTGGCGAATTTCACTGGCCGAGGTGGCGCTCTTCTGGGCAAGCTGGCGAACTTCACCGGCCACCACCGCAAACCCGCGGCCGTGTTCACCCGCGCGCGCCGCCTCTACCGCCGCGTTCAGCGCCAGAATATTGGTCTGGAAGGCGATAGAGTCGATCAGGTTGATGATGTCGGACATCCGGTTGGAGGTCTCGTTAATCAGGCGCATTTTGCTGGTGACCTGCTTCATCATCTCGCCGTTGCTTTTCACCACCCGAGCCGCATCCGCGGAGAGATGAGTGGCTTCACCGGTATGTGATGCGGTGTTTTTCACCGTCGCGGTGATCTGCTCCATCGACGCTGCCGTCTGTTCCACGGAGCTGGCCTGCTCTTCCGTCCGCGCGGCCAGATCCTGGTTGCCCGCCACAATCTGCGCCGCCGCGGTGGAGATATTTTCCGAGCCGAACTGTACCTGCTGCACAATCTCCAGCAGACGGTTTTTCATCTCCATCAGCGCAGAGAGCAGCTGGCCGGTTTCGTCCTTACCGTGCGACGCGATGTTCCCGGTGAGATCGCCATCGGCAATAGACTGGGCAAAATTGACCGCCTCGCCCAGCGGGCGGGTAATCGAGCGCACGATAAACCACCCCATCAGGCTGCCCACCGCCACGCTGAACAGAGTGATAAGGATCAGCAGCAGGCGGTTGGTTCTGAAGTCGCCGTCTACCTCCACGCCTGCGCGCTGCATATGGGTGTTCTGTATGGCAATCAGCTCCTGCACTTTCGCCTTATAGGCCTGCTGCAGGCTGAGGGTATTGGTCATCATCTCCTGAATCGCCCCCGCCCGATCGTTGCTCTGCACCGCCTGCAGGATACGGTAGCGGGAGTCGAGATACTGCTGGCGTACCCCGCGGATATCGCTCAGCACCTGCTGGGACGCTTTATCCTGCAGGGCACTGTTCAGGTCGCCGAGGATCCTGGTGATACGTTCGCTGATCGCCTTCAGCTGCTGTTCTGACTGGACCCTGTACGTGCCCCGATCGTCCAGCAGCATGAGCTGTTGAGTGCTAATAAATTCCTGGAAGTTGTCGATTAACTGGTTCGCTTTTACCGTGGTGGGATAATCGCTGGTGATAATGGATTGCATCCCGTTATTTGCCCGATTAAGGCTCAACAGGGATAAACTTGCACTTATCCCCATCAGGACAATAAAGAACCCAAACGCCAGAAATAATTTCGTGCCGATTTTTACGTCATGTAAGAACATATTTACTCCATCGATGTGATTATTTCTCAGACGATCAGCGTTATCGGTAACTTCATCGCTAACTTTATGACTTTGATCGCTTTTTTATTCCATAACTCCGACAACAGATAGGCGTTAGCTATTAATTTCGCCGCATCGATCGTTACGTAACCACGGAAATGGGGATTTTTGACAGAGCATCGGGGAAAACTGACTTAGGCAGGAATAATTAACTGAGGCGTTTTTTTTAGTTATTTAATATTACATTAACAGTAACCGATAAAAATAATCACAACTCACAAATAACAAAGCCGTTCACTCCGTCAGGAGCAAACGGCTTTCTGGAACGTTACTGACTCAATGGAGCACGGTGACGGCATCTTCCAGACGTTTCGCGCGGTGCTTCACCATTGCGGAAACCTGCGCGCTCGTTTCCACCAGCGCGGCGTTTTTCTGGGTAATGGAATCCAGTTCGGCTACCGCGCGGGTCAGCTCCGACAGCCCGGAGGCCTGCTCCGAGGTCGACTGGCTGATCTCCGCGATCAGCCGGGTGACGTTCTGCACCTTCTCCACGATATCGTCCATCGTGCGTCCGGCGGCATGCACCTGCTCGGAACCCGACATTACTTTGCTGGCGCTGGCGTCGATCAGCTTGCGGATATCGTTGGCGGCACTGGCGCTGCGGCTGGCCAGATGGCGCACTTCCCCGGCCACCACCGCAAAGCCTTTCCCCTGCTCGCCCGCCCGGGCCGCTTCTACCGCCGCGTTCAGCGCCAGGATGTTGGTCTGGAAGGCAATGTCGTTAATCAGCTTGGTGATCGAGCCGATACGCTGGGTGCTGTCGGCAATCTCGTCCATGGTGTTGACCACGGTTTGCATCGCGTGCCCGCCTTCGGTGGCGGCGTCGCTGGCGGCGATGGAGAGCTTATCGGCATCCACCGCGGTTCGGGTGTTGTTCTGCACCGTCATCGCCAGCTGGTTCATCGTCTCCACGGTCTGTTTCACGTTTGACACCGTCTGGTGGGTGCGATCGTTGAGGTCATCATTCCCCTTCGCCAGCTGGTCGCTGCCGTCACGCACGTTCACTACCTGGCTGGAGACGTCATTGATTAGCCAGCGGCACATCAGGCCGAGTTGCCCCACCGCACGCAGGGTCAGCCCCAGCTCGTCGCTGCGGTTAAGATGCTCCACGCTATTGCGCTCGCCGGTTGCCACCTTCAGCGCCTGACGCGCCACGTTCTCGACCGGACGCACAATCTGCTGCTCAAACAGCATTGTTCCCAGCAGCATCACCAGCGCGCTGACCCCCATTGCCGCCCAGCTCGCACCGGTGGCGAACAGGGCTCCCGCCAGCACCAGCCACATCAGGGTCATTACGCTGCGCACCCGCCAGCGCAGCGGCATCGCCGGCAGCTTGCCGATCCAGCCTTTCGCCACCACCAGCCCCTTATGCACCCGCTTATTACAGCGCCCTTCATTCAGTGCCTTATATAAAGGTTCGACGGCGGCAATCTCTTCCGGGGTCGCTTTCACGCGGATGGACATATACCCGGTGGTCTGGCCGTTGCGCACCATCGGCACGGCGTTAGCGCGCACCCAGTAGTGATCGCCATTTTTACGCAGGTTCTTCACGATACCGCTCCAGGGTTCCCCCTGTTGCAGGGTATACCACATGTCGGCAAAAGCGGCTTTTGGCATGTCAGGATGGCGAACGAGGTTGTGCGGCTGACCCACCAGTTCGCCCAGCGAGTACCCGCTCACCTGGACGAAGGTGTCATTGGCCTGGGTAATGTAGCTGTGCAGATCGGTGGTGGACATCAGGGTGGTGTCATCATTCAGCGGGTATTCACACTGTGTGACAAATCTTTGAGGCGACATAGGCATCCCTTGCAGGTTACTTGAATGTTATTTTTGTAGCGTAAAGATTTTTCGGCGTTAACGGTTTTATCTTTAGTTGTTAAACATGCCTGAGATCGCAAAACGCGACTAAACCGCATTTTTTGTGTGTTTTTCTAATGTATTGATATTAAATGATTTCGCTCTGAAACTACTCCCAAAGGGGGATCGCCCGATCCGCCTGTCCGAGACCCGACCGCACTAAAACAGGGCGAATGCACTGCAAACGCGCATTCTGACACCGGAAAATGCCGAAGCGCTGCCGTCGAAATTCCGTTTCGCATGATTAAATATTGTGTAACATTATTTTAACCTGGCGTTTATCCCGATTTTTGCCCCCTCACCGGAAGTGGCGCAAAGCCTGCAATACTTAATCCAGTATCATGTGATACGCCATTCCCGGGAGCACATCTTGAACAGGTTACCCTCCAGCGCGTCGGCCCTGGCCTGTACCGCGCACGCATTGAATCTCATTGAGAAGCGAACGCTTGATCATGAGGAGATGAAACAACTTAACCGCGAGGTGATTGATTACTTCAAAGAGCATGTAAATCCCGGGTTTTTGGAATACAGAAAATCTGTAACAGCAGGCGGGGATTACGGAGCCGTAGAGTGGCAGGCGGGGAGTCTGAATACGCTTGTCGACACCCAGGGACAGGAGTTTATAGATTGCCTGGGTGGATTTGGTATTTTCAACGTGGGGCACCGTAATCCAGTAGTGGTTTCCGCCGTACAAAATCAGCTTGCAAAACAACCCCTTCATAGCCAGGAACTGCTGGATCCCCTGCGGGCGATGCTGGCAAAAACGCTGGCGGCACTGACGCCAGGGAAACTGAAATACAGCTTCTTCTGTAACAGCGGCACGGAATCGGTCGAAGCGGCGATCAAACTCGCCAAGGCGTACCAGTCGCCGCGCGGGAAATTCACGTTTATTGCCACCAGCGGCGCTTTCCACGGCAAGTCGTTAGGTGCCCTCTCTGCTACGGCGAAATCCGCCTTCCGTAAGCCGTTTATGCCGCTGCTGCCGGGCTTCCGCCACGTGCCGTTCGGCGACATTAACGCCATGCGCTCCGCGCTGTCCGAATGCCGTAAAACCGGCGACGACGTGGCCGCGGTGATCCTCGAGCCTATCCAGGGTGAAGGCGGGGTGATCCTGCCGCCAGTGGGCTATCTGCCGGCGGTGCGTCAGCTGTGCGATGAGTTTGGCGCGCTGCTGATCCTCGACGAAGTGCAGACCGGGATGGGGCGTACCGGCAAGATGTTTGCCTGCGAGCACGAGAACGTGCAGCCGGACATTCTGTGCCTGGCCAAAGCGCTGGGCGGCGGCGTGATGCCGATTGGTGCCACCGTTGCCACCGAAGAGGTCTTCTCAGTGCTGTTCGACAACCCGTTCCTGCACACCACCACCTTTGGCGGCAACCCGCTGGCCTGTGCCGCGGCGCTGGCGACCATCAACGTGCTGCTGGAGCAGAACCTGCCCGCCCAGGCGGAGCAGAAAGGCGACATGCTGCTGGATGGCTTCCGCCAGCTGGGACGTGAATACCCGGACCTGGTGCAGGACGCGCGCGGCAAAGGGATGCTGATGGCGATTGAGTTTGTCGATAACGAAACCGGCTACAGCTTCGCGAGTGAGATGTTCCGCCAGCGGGTGCTGGTGGCGGGAACGCTCAACAACTCGAAAACCATCCGCATTGAACCGCCGCTAACGCTGACCGTGGAGCAGTGTGAGCAGGTGCTGAAAGCGGCCCGTAAGGCGCTGGCGGCGCTGCGGGTGAGCGTGGCTGAAGCGTAAAAAGCGCCGGGCGGCGCGATGCTTGCCCGGCTTACATGATTCTGCGGAATTTTGTAGGCCGGGCAAGCGTAGCGCCCCCGGCATCTCACATGTTAACGGTGAAGCTCCGCCACCGTCATGGTGAACCGCAGCACGCTCTCCCCTTCATTCGCATAGCTGTGCGCCGCTTCGGTTTTCGCTACCGCCGACGCGCCAGCGTTCACCTGGGTGATGCTCTGTTCAATCTTCAGCGTTAATACCCCCGCCTCGACATGAAGCAGTTCAAAGGTGCCTGCCGGATGACCGGGCGAGCTAAAATTCTCCCCGGGCTGCATCTCCCAGCGCCAGAGTTCAATCATATCCGGGCCAGCGGTGCCTGCCAGCAATCGGGCGCTACCGCCCCTCTCGCCCTGCCAGAGCACCGGGATCGCCGCTTCCTCAATAATGTGCACCTGCGGCTCGCTGGCGACGTTAACGATATCGGCCACCGACACGCCCAGCGCCGCCGCCAGTTTGCAGAGGATCGCAATGCTGGGGTTGGCGGCCCCTTTTTCGATCTCTACCAGCATCCCCTTGCTGACGCCGGCGCGACGCGAGAGCTCATCCAGCGACAGCTTTTTCTCTTTCCGCCAGTTGCGGATACGGTTCGCGACCGCCAGGCTTACCTGGGTCACATCTGCGCCCTGCGCAGTCATTATATTGACTTTATCGGTCACTGGTCATTACCATGGTATAAAACAGTCGATACAGGATTATTTATGTCCCTCCTCACGCCGTCAATAGATCCGCGTCTTGCCGGGATCGCGCCGGGGTTCCGCGCGCTGAGCATCGTGGTCGAAGCCGCGCCCATTACTGCTCCCGGCGTAGCCTCTGCCGCGTTAGATCAGGCCTGCCAGCAAATGTTAAACGATGACTTTCCCTGGGCGCAGGCCCATCTCGCCGCCTGGGATGAGGTGTTTACAGCCTTTGGCGCCAAACCGAAACGCACTCCCTGCTCCGCCAGCGCCCTGCGCAAGCGGGTGCTGAAAGAGGGCACGCTGCCGCCGCTCGATCCTGTGGTGGATATCTACAATGCGATCAGCATCCGCTATGCCATTCCGGTAGGCGGTGAAAACCTTGCCGCCTACTCCGGGGCACCGCGCCTGACGCTGGCCGACGGCAGTGAGCCTTTTGACACCGTTAAAGAGGGTCAGCCGGGCGTGGAGCATCCCGATGCGGGCGAAGTTATCTGGCGCGACGACGTGGGAGTGACCTGCCGACGCTGGAACTGGCGGCAAGGATTCCGCACCCGGCTCGACAGCCAGGCGCAGACCATGTGGTTTATTCTCGAAAGCCTGCCCGCCATGCCGTTAGCGGCGCTGGAAGCGGCCGGGGATGAGCTGGTCAGCCACCTGCAACGGCTGATGCCGGGGGCCATGGCGCGGGTTCAGCTGCTGGCGCTGGCCTGAAAAACGCCGGGCGGCGCTGCGCTTGCCCGGCCTACAAAACCACCCGCACCATCCCGTAGGCCCGGTAAGGCGCAGCCGCCACCGGGCGTTTTTTACGCCGGCATTAACCCGACAAAACAGCGTTTTTTACGCGGCTCCGACATCAGGTCTTCAAGCTTCTCCACGCACGCCAGATAGTGCGGGGTCTGCTTATGCGCCAGCACCGCCTCCTCATCCTTGTAAGCCTCGTAGATAAAGAACCGGGTTTTCACCCGCGGATCCTGCAGCACGTCGAACCGCAGGTTGCCCGGCTCCTGGATCGCCCCTTCATGGTTGGCGCGAAACACCGCCAGAAACTCGTCCACCCGGTCCGGCTTAATGTTGATCTCCACTAAAGTCACGTTCATTGTGATTCTCCCTGTTTTTCCTCCTGCCAGAACTGGTACGCCTCGCGGGCGCTCATCTTCTCGTGCACCACCTTCTTCACCGCCTTCAGCATCGCCAGCGGCGCGCTGGACTGGAAGATATTGCGCCCCATATCGACACCCGACGCGCCCTGGTCGATGGCGCGGAAGCACATCTCCAGCGCCTCGTGCTCCGGCAGCTTTTTGCCCCCGGCGATAACAATGGGCACCGGGCAGCTGGCGGTCACTTTCTCGAACCCTTCTTCCACATAATAGGTTTTAACAAACTGCGCCCCCATCTCGGCGGCAATACGGCTGGCGAGCGAGAAGTAGCGCGCGTCCCGGGCCATCTCCTTACCGACCCCGGTCACCGCCAGAGTCGGCATACCGTAGCGATTGCCCGCATCCACCAGCTTGATGATGTTGTTGATCGACTGGTGCTCATACTCACTGCCGATATAGACCTGCGCCGCCACCGCGCAGACGTTCAGCCGCAGGGCATCCTCCATCGCCACCGCCACGCACTCGTTGGAAAGTTCGCCCAGCATCGAGTTCCCCCCGGAGGCGCGCAGCACCACCGGTTTGTTGGTGGCGGGCGGCACCTGGCTCCTGAGAATGCCGCGGGTACACATCAGCACGTCGGTTTCGGCGAACAGCGGCGCAATGGAGAGATCGATACGCTCGAGCCCGGTGGTCGGCCCCTGAAAGTAGCCATGATCGAAGGCCAGCATCACCGTGCGGTTACTGGCGGGGTTGAAGATGCGCGCGAGGCGCGACTGCATTCCCCAGTCCAGCGCCCCGCAGCCCTTCAGGGTGAAGGGCACGTTCTGCTGCGGCCGGTCGATGCCAAAGTTCTTACCCTCTTTGATGTCGTCTAAATCAGCCATGTTCCCCCCTGTCAGAAGTCGTAGTTGTTGATGTTCTCTTTGGTGAACACCACCCGCTCCGGCAGCAGCACGATGCCATTGCCTTTCGCTTCATACTGATAGCCCTGGACGCTGTTCGGCTCGACCTTCAGGGCGCCGATATCTTTTACTTCCACGCTGTCGCCCACGTTAAGATCGCCTTTTTTCAGCAAACGATCGGCGACATTGACCGCAATTTTGCCCTGTTGCACCACATCCCACAGGCCGAAGGCTTTCACCGTGCCGCGCTCGACGTACGGACGCATCACGTTTGGCGTGCTGAAACCGACAATCGCCACCCCTTTCCGCTTCAGGTTTTCCGCTGCCTGGGCCGCCGCTGGCAGGGCGTTGGCGTCCGGGGCGATGATCGCATCCAGATCCGGGTACGCTTTTAAGATCCCCTCGGCGGTCTGCAGGGATTTGGTGGCATCGTTATAGCCAAACTGGGTGGTGACGATCTGCCACTGGGGATGATCTTTGGCGATTTTGGCTTTCGCCTCTTTCACCCACTGGTTCTGGTCGGTAACGGTGGGGCTGGAGTAGAAGAAGGCCACTTTGGCGGCCGGTTTGGTGACCTGCTTCGAGGCCATGTCCACCAGCAGACCACCGAGCTGTTCCGGAGTGCCCTGGTTGATGTAGATGCTGCGGCACTCCGGCTTGGTGTCGGAATCCCAGGTCAGCACTTTCACCCCGCGCTGCATGGCGCGTTTCAGCGCCGGGCAGAGCCCATCCGGCGACACCGCCGAGACGATAATGGCGTTGTAGCCCTGGTTAACGAAGTTATTGATCAGCTGCACCTGCCCGGAGACGCTCGGCTCGGTCGGGCCATCATAGGTGACCTCCGTCCCCAGTTCTTTACCCGCCTCTTTTGCGCCGTTACCGCCGCTGGTAAAGAAGCCGACCCCCACCAGTTTCGGGATAAACGCGATGCGATCCGCCGCCTGCGCCGTCGCCACGCTTAACGCCACGGCCAGCACCATCAGTTTTATTTTCATCATACGCTCCGGGTATTTTTTGTGAGAAGAGACCGCACCCAATCACGGTGCAGACTCAGCGAACGCCCCATCACCACCACAACTAGCAGCGCCCCTGACAGCGCGCTCGACACCTGGTTGGGGATGCCGACCATCTGTAACCCCTGCTGCAGATACCCCACCAGCAATGCCGCCAGCGCCGTACCCAGTACCGAACCTGAACCCCCGTAAATATTCGCCCCGCCAAGCACCGCCGCGGTGAGCGCAGGCATCAGCAGATCACGCCCCAGATCGGAGCGCGCCGAGCCGAAATAGGAGACCATCACCAGGGCGGCGATCGCCGAGGCCACGCCCACCAGGCCATAGAGCGCATAGGGCATACCGTTCACCGACAGCGCCGCATACCGCGCCGCACGCGGGTTTTGCCCAATCAGAAACAGGTGGCGGCCAAAACGCCCGCGGTGGACGATCAGCCAGAAGAAGAAGGTGATGAACGCGAAGAGCACCAGCGGGATCGGCAGCCCTATAACCGTCAGGTTGGCAAAGGCGGTGAAGCTCTCCGGGAAGCCGCCAATGCCTTCGTAGCCGGTGGCCCCGGCCATGCCGGAAAGCAGCAGCGCCCCGCCGCCGTACAGGTAGAGCGTGCCGAGGGTGATCACTAAAGGGCTGATCCCGGTGTAGTGGATCAGCGCCGCGTTGAACAGGCCGCACAGCAGCCCGAGCAGCAGGGTGAGCGGGATCGCCGCCGCCATCGGCACGCCGGACTGCATCATCACCCCCAGCGCGATGGCGCAGAGGCCGATGGTCGAGCCGAGCGAAATGTCGATCCCGCCGCTGATGATCACTAACGTCAGCGGCAGCGCCACAATCCCGATACAGATAAAATCGCTGGTGCTGAACAGCAGCATGTTGATGTCGAGCATCCGCGGGTTGAGGGTGCCAAACAGCAGGATCTCCAGCACCAGTAACAGCAGCAGCGCCCACTCCCAGTTAAGCTTCATTTACGCCACCTCTTTGTTGCGTTTGCGAAACGGGGTGACGTGCTTCCCCCCTTTGTTGCCCGGCTGGAAGCGGCCGTACTTCAGCGCCCGCTGATGACGCGCCAGCGCCTGGCGCAGCCGCCCGTCGAGCACCAGCACCCCCAGCAGCACCAGGCCAGCGATAAAGTCGTTCCACCAGGCCGGGAGGCGGAACAGCACCAGCACGGTATCGATCTGGGTCAGGAAGAAGGCCCCCAGCAGCGCGCCGATTAAGGTCCCGGTGCCGCCGAGCAGGGAGATACCCCCCAGCACGCAGGCGGCAATGGCTTTCATCTCCAGCCCGCTGCCGGTCTGGTTCGGTACGAAGCCGATCTGTGCGGCAAAGACGATCCCGGCGCAGGCCGCCAGCACGCCGTTGAGGGTGAAGGCCTCCATCCGGGTGCGGTTGACCGCCACACCAAGCTGGCGGGCGGCGGCAAGGTTATCCCCGACGGCGTAAAAATCGCGGCCAAAGGCGGTGCGCGACAGCGTCCATGCTCCGAGAGCGGCAATCACCAGCACTACGATACCCAGCGGAGAGACCCCGAGCGCCACCGGCTCCGACAGGGATTTCAGGCTCACCGGCAGGCCCTCAATCCATTTCCCACCGGTCCAGAGCAGCATCGCCCCGCGCCACAGCCCCAGCGTGCCGAGAGTAGCGACAATCGCCGGAATGCGCAGCCCCACCACCAGCAGGCCGTTGAAGGCGCCCGCCAGCGCCCCGATGGCCAGCGCAAACAGGACCGCCACCGGCAGGCCGTAACCGTTGTTCAGCGCCACTCCCACGGCGATGGCGCACAGCCCGACTATCGAGCCGACCGAGACGTCAATGTTGCGGGTCAGCATCACCAGCCCGGCACCGAGCGCCAGCAGGATCAGGATCTGTGAACTGGCAAAGATCATCCCCAGGGTCTGCAAACTGAGATAGGCCGGGTTGAGCGCCACCAGCACCACAAACAGGGCCAGGATCGCCAGCAGCGCAGTAAGTTCTCGGTTTTTCAGCAGTGTTTTCATGCCTGCCCTCCGAAGGCCAGAGCCATCATCCGATCCAGACTGACGGCGTGACGCGGCAGTTCTCCGCTGAGCACGCCCTGATGCATCACCAGCACGCGGTCCGCGAGGCCCGGAAACTCATCCATGTCGCTGGAGATCATCAGCACCGCCACGTTTTGCGCCGCCACGCTTTTGATGAGCTGATAGATATCGGCGCGGGCCGAGACGTCCACCCCGCGGGTCGGCTCATCGACGATCAGCAGCAGCGGATTGGCCTCCAGGCAGCGCGCCAGCAGTACCTTCTGCTGATTCCCCCCCGACAGGGTGCGCACGGTCTGATCGGCACTATTGAGTTTGATCCCCAGCGCCCGGTGATAGCGCTCCACCACCGCCGACTCGCGCTTGCGCTGCTGCCAGAGGGAAGGCTCGTTAAGGGCAACCGTGTTCCAGCGTACCGGCGCATCGAGGAACAGGCCGGACGCCTGCCTGTCCTCCGGGAGATAGACGAGCCCTTTCTCCAGCCGGGTGCTGACCGGATCGTTGTCGATCTGCTGGTTTTCGAGCCAGATCCTGCCGCCACGCGGCGGGCGCAGGCCGTAGAGCGTCTCGGCAAACTCGGTGCGCCCGGATCCCACTAATCCGGCCAGCCCGACGATCTCCCCGGCGTAGATCTCAAGACTCAGATCGATAAATCCTTCCCCGGTGAGGCTCTCCACCCGCAGCACTGGAAAATCCTGGGCCTGGGTGCGGCGATTGCCCGGCAGGGCCAGCCACAGCTTTTGCGTGTCGCTCAGGCCCTGGTCGCGGCTGACCGGGGTCATGGCGGCAATCAGCGCATTGTCATCGAACTGCGCGGTTTCGCCGCTCAGGACGATCGCCCCGTCGCGCATCACCGAGACGTGGCTGGCGAGCTGGCGGATTTCGGGCAGCTTGTGGGAGATAAAGACGATGCCGACCCCCGTCGCCTGTAAGGCGCGGATCTGGCGGAACAGGCGTTCGGTTTCGCCGGGCGTCAGCGAGGCGGTGGGTTCATCGAGGATCAGGATCTTCGCCTCGCGCATCAGCCCGCGCAGGATCTCCACCATCTGCTGATCCGCCACCTCCAGGGTGCTGGCGGCGGCCTCTAAATTGAGCTGGCACTGAAGCTGCTCGAGCTTATCGGCAAGACGCCGGGCGGTGGCCTGCCCGCGCGGCAGACGGAAGAGGATGTTTTCCCGCACGCTGAGATTCGGAAACAGCATCGGCTCCTGCGGCACCAGATAGATGCCGAGCTGGTGCGCCTGGCCTGGCTTCAGGCGAGCAAAAGGCTGACCGGCGATAGAAAGTTCACCGCGGTCGGCAGTTTCGACCCCGGCGACAATCTTCATCAGGGTGGATTTCCCGGCGCCGTTGCCGCCCATCAGGGCATGCACCTGGCCCGCAAGCAGAGTGAAATCAATGTTTTTCAATACAGGAACGCCGGAAAACTGCTTCTGGATCCCGCGCGCCTCGATAAGTGCTGTCATTATCGCTCCGCTATTGAACAAATGACTTTTCAAATTAATAATGTTCAAAAGCGTAGACGGTGAACTATATTTACAACCGTGCAGGGATCACAGTTTTATGGATATGATCCCGATAATGCAGAAACATTCCGGAATATCCGTTTTGCCGTGTGGCTCACACATTCATCCTGCGGCAGGGCGAACATATGATCTAAATTTTGATAAGAGTTCAAATATGGCTGAGAAACGCGTTGCCGAAGAGGGACGATTTGCCGGACTGGCGCTGACGGAAGAGGAACTGGTGGCGCGCGTGGCGTGGTGCTACTACCACGACGGCCTGACGCAGAACGATATCGGCGAGCGGCTGGGATTACCGCGGCTCAAGATTTCGCGGCTGCTGGAAAAGGGTCGACAGTCCGGGGTGATCCGCGTGCAGATCAACTCCCGCTACGAAGGCTGTCTGGCGCTGGAGACCGAACTTCAGCAGCGCTTCGGCCTGCGGCTTACCCGCGTGCTGCCGGCCCTCAACACCCCGCCAATGAGCGTGCGCTTAGGGATTGGCGCCGCGCAGTCGCTCATGGGCGTGCTGGAGCCCGGCCAGCTGCTGGCGGTGGGATTTGGTGAAACGACCATGAGCTGCATTCAGCACTTAAGCGGCTTTATCAGCTCCCAGCAGGTGCGGCTGGTGACCCTCTCCGGCGGCGTCGGGCCCTACATGACCGGCATCGGCCAGCTGGATGCCGCCTGTAGTATCAGCATGATCCCCGCCCCGCTGCGGGTGTCCTCGGCGGAAGTGGCCGGGATCTTAAAGCGGGAAACCAGCGTGCGGGACGTGATCCTCGCCGCCACCGCTGCCGATGTGGCGGTAGTGGGGATTGGTTCAGTGAACCAGCGCCGGGACGCCACCATACTGCGCTCCGGCTATATCAGCGAGGGCGAGCAGCTGATGTTTGCCCGTAAAGGCGCGGTGGGCGACATTCTGGGCTATTTCCTTAACGCCAACGGCGAGCGGGTAGAAGAGCTGGAGATCCACCGGGAATTACTTGGCGTCACCCTCGATGAACTGGCGCAGCTGCCGGTCATCGTCGGGGTCGCCGGAGGAGAAGAGAAAGCCGATGCGATTTATGCCGCACTGAACGGTCGCCGTATCAATGGCCTGGTGACGGAAGAGACGACAGCCCGCGCGGTGCTGGCTCTGGCCGGATAAGAGTCGCCCTGCGCCTGACACGAGGCAAGCTCATGAGTTACCTTTTAGCGTTAGATGCAGGGACAGGCAGCGTTCGCGCCGTTATTTTCGATTTGCAGGGCAATCAGGTTGCCGTCGGCCAGGCGGAGTGGAAACACCTGAGCGTGGAGAACGTCCCCGGCTCGATGGAGTTCGACCTCGACACCAACTGGCGGCTGGCCTGCCAGTGTATCCACCAGGCGCTTGAGCGGGCGCACCTGAGCGCGGCGGATATTCAGTCCGCCGCCTGCTGCTCGATGCGGGAAGGGATCGTCCTCTACGACCGCAACGGCGACGCCATCTGGGCCTGTGCCAACGTCGATGCCCGCGCCAGCCGCGAAGTGGCCGAGCTGAAAGAGATCCACGACTTCCGCTTTGAATCCGAAGTGTATGACGTCTCCGGCCAGACCCTGGCCCTGAGCGCCATGCCGCGCCTGCTGTGGCTGGCGCACCATCGCCCGGACATCTACCGCAAAGCGGCCACCATCACCATGATCAGCGACTGGCTGGCGGCGAAGCTCTCCGGCGAGCTGGCCGTCGACCCTTCTAACGCGGGCACCACCGGCATGTTGGATCTGTTCTCCCGCGACTGGCGACCGGCGCTGCTGGATATGGCCGGGCTGCGTGCCGACATTCTTTCTCCCGTTAAAGAGACCGGCACCCTGCTGGGCGCGATCAACAAAGAGGCTGCGCAGCAGAGCGGCCTGCGGGAAGGCACGCCGGTGGTGATGGGCGGCGGCGATGTGCAGCTGGGCTGTCTGGGGCTGGGGGTGGTGCGCGCCGGGCAGACCGCGGTGTTGGGCGGCACCTTCTGGCAGCAGGTGGTCAACCTGCCGCAGGTGCGAACCGATCCGCAGATGAACATTCGCGTGAACCCGCACGTGATCCCCGGCATGGCCCAGGCGGAGTCGATCAGCTTCTTCACCGGGCTGACCATGCGCTGGTTCCGCGACGCCTTCTGCGCCGAAGAGAAGCTGATTGCCGGGCGGATGGGGATGGACACTTACGCTCTGATGGAGGAGATGGCCAGCCGGGTGCCGGCGGGCTCCCACGGGGTGATGCCGATCTTCTCCGACGCCATGCATTTTAAGCAGTGGTACCACGCTGCGCCGTCTTTTATTAACCTCTCCATCGACCCGGAAAAATGCAACAAAGCCACCCTGTTCCGCGCCCTGGAGGAGAATGCGGCCATTGTCTCCGCCTGCAATCTGGCGCAGATATCGCAGTTCTCCGGCGTAAATTTTGACGGTCTGGTGTTTGCCGGCGGCGGCGCGAAAGGGGCGCTGTGGAGCCAGATCTTAAGCGACGTTACCGGCCTGCCGGTGCGGGTGCCGGAGGTGAAAGAGGCGACCGCGCTGGGATGCGCCATTGCCGCCGGAACCGGGGCCGGGCTGTATGCCGATATGGCCGCCACGGGCGAGAAGCTGGTGAAGTGGAGCTGGGAGTTTACGCCGAACCCGGCGCACCGGGAACTGTACGACGGCATGATGCAGAAATGGCAGGCGGTGTACGCCGACCAGCTGGGGCTGGTGGACAGCGGGCTGACCACGTCGATGTGGCAGGCACCGGGGCTGGTGCGCGCAGCACGCTAAACGCCGGGCGGCGCTACGCTTGCCCGGCCTACGGTTTGGTCGCCCCGGTCAGCGCAGCGCCACCGGGGGCTTTCTTTGAATCCCATCACAATCATTTAATCCCGCTTTTACCTTTCCCCCGCCGCTGGCTAAATTAGTAACTCATCCGACCACATAACAATAATTTTACACTGGAAGCGTTTATGAGCCACTACCCGTCGCTGTTCGCCCCCCTTGATCTGGGGTTCACCACGCTCAAAAACCGTGTGTTGATGGGCTCGATGCATACCGGTCTGGAAGAGCGGCCGGACGGCGCGGAGCGGCTGGCGGCCTTCTATGCCGAACGTGCCCGTCACGGGGTGGCGCTGATCGTCACCGGCGGCGTGGCCCCTGCGCTTTCTGGCGTCACGATGGAGGGCGGCGCGGTGCTGAACGATGTGGCACAACTGCCGCACCATCGGATCGTTACCGATGCCGTTCACCAGGAGGGCGGCAAAATCGCCCTGCAAATTCTGCATACCGGACGCTACAGCTATCAGCCGAACCTGGTAGCCCCGTCGGCGATCCAGGCCCCAATCAACCGCTTCAAGCCGCATGCCCTCACCCATGATGAAGTTCTGACCCTGATTGATGACTTCGCCCGCTGCGCCGCCCTGGCCCGCGAGGCGGGTTACGACGGCGTGGAGGTGATGGGCTCCGAAGGCTATCTGATCAACGAATTCCTCGCCGCGCGTACCAACCAGCGCGATGACGAATGGGGCGGGGACTATGCCCGGCGGATGCGCTTTGCGATCGAAGTGGTACGCGCGGTGCGGGAACGCGCCGGGAGCGACTTTATTATTATCTTCCGCCTGTCGATGCTCGACCTGGTGGGGGGCGGCGGCATCTTTGAGGAAACCGTCCGGCTGGCGCAGGCCATTGAAGCCGCAGGCGCAACCATCATCAACACCGGGATCGGCTGGCATGAGGCGCGGATCCCGACCATCGCCACCCCGGTGCCGCGCGCGGCGTTCAGCTGGGTGACGCGCAGGCTGAAAGGCAAAGTGTCGATCCCGCTGGTGACCACCAACCGCATTAACGATCCCCGGGTGGCGGACGATGTGATCTCCAGAGGCGATGCCGATATGGTGTCGATGGCGCGGCCTTTCCTCGCCGATGCGGAGATCCTCTCCAAAGCGCAGAGCGGCCGTGCGGATGAGATCAACACCTGTATCGGCTGCAACCAGGCCTGTCTGGATCAGATCTTCGTCGGCAAAGTCACCTCCTGCCTGGTCAACCCGCGTGCCTGCCACGAAACCCGAATGCCGGTGGTGCCGGCACTAAATAAGAAACGGCTGGCGGTCGTGGGTGCAGGTCCGGCGGGGCTGGCGTTTGCGGTGAATGCCGCGGCGCGCGGGCACAGCGTGACGCTGTTTGATGCCGCCGCTGAAATCGGTGGGCAGTTTAATATCGCCAAACAGATCCCCGGCAAAGAGGAGTTTTACGAGACCCTGCGCTATTACGCGCGGATGATCGACCTCACCGGGATCGATCTGCGGCTTAGCCAGTGGGTGAGCGCGCAGGATCTGATCGACTTTGACGAAACGATCCTCGCCAGCGGGATCGCCCCGCGCACCCCCGCGATCGAGGGCATCGATCATCCGAAGGTGCTGAGCTATCTCGACGTGCTGCGCGATAAAAAACCGGTGGGCGATCGGGTGGCGATTATCGGCTGCGGCGGGATCGGCTTTGATACCGCCATGTACCTGAGCCAGGCGGGCGAGCCCACCAGCCAGAATATTGCGGAATTCTGCGAGGAGTGGGGCATCGACACCAGCCTGAATCAGGTGGGCGGCCTGCGTCCGGAGGGGCCGCAGCAGCCGAAAAGCGCGCGTCAGATCGTGATGCTCCAGCGTAAGGCCAGCAAACCGGGCGAAGGACTGGGGAAAACCACCGGCTGGATCCATCGCACCACCCTGCTCTCGCGCGGTGTGAAGATGATCCCGGGGGTCAGTTATCAGAAGATCGACGACGAAGGACTTCACGTACTGATCGGCGGTGAACCGCAGCTCTTGCGCGTCGATCATGTGATTTTGTGTGCCGGTCAGGAGCCGAAGCGCGATCTGGCGGATCCGCTGCGCGAAGCAGGTAAAACGGTGCATCTGATTGGTGGGTGCGACGTGGCGATGGAGCTGGATGCAAGACGGGCGATTGCCCAGGGGACGAAATTAGCGCTGGAGATCTAACGGCATTGCCGGGCGGCGCTGCGCTTGCCCGGCCTACATTGTGTGCGGTCTGATGCCCGGTGGCGCTGCGCTTACCGGGCCTACAAAACCGTAGGCCGGTGCAAGCGCAGCGCCGCCCGGCAAAACAATCTTAACGACGGCGACCGAGCTTAACCGCCTTCAACACCACGAACTTGTTGTTGGTGGCTACGGTGGTGCAGTTGCCGAAAATCTTCTTCAGCTTGTGGAAGTAATCCAGATGGCGGTTAGCCACGATATAGAGCTCACCGTTAATTTTCAGGCAGCGACGCGCGTGGTGGAACATCTCCCAGGCGACGTTATCCGTCAGGGCATGCTTCTGGTGGAATGGCGGGTTACACAGCACCGCGTTAAAGCGGAACGGCTCCACGCCCGACAGCGCGTTGTTGATCATAAACTCGCAGCGATCCAGCGCTTCCGGCATGTTGGTTTCCACATTCAGACGGCTGGAGGCCACCGCCATCGGCGACTCGTCGCTGAAGACCACGCTGGCCTCCGGATTCTTCGCCAGCAGCGTCAGGCCAATCACGCCGTTACCGCAGCCGAGGTCAACGATCTCCCCCTCCAGGTTCTCCGGCAGATGTTCAATAAAGAAGCGCGCGCCGATATCCAGCCCGGTACGTGAAAAGACGTTGGCGTGGTTGTGGATAGTCCAGTCGGTGCCTTCCAGCTTCCAGCTCAGGGTTTCTGGCGCGTCGGCAAGTTGCGGAGCACTGAAAGTGCAGTTGATCAGGCGGGCTTTTTTCCACGCCAGCGTGGTGGTGGTTGGACCCAGCACTTTCTCGAACAGCTCAATGGTCGAGGTGTGGATATCACGCGCTTTTGCGCCCGCAATAATGCGCGTCTCTGGCGTCACAACCTTACGCAGGGCACGCAGCTGCTGCTCCAGCAAAGCCATGGTTTTCGGGATCTTAATCAGCACCACGCCCGGCGCCTGCGGATACTCTGCGGTGCTGTCGAGGAACTTCACGCTGCCTTCATCGAGCTCGTTGTGGCGCAGGTTCTCGCGCGTCGCCAGCTCGCTCAGATAGGAATCACCGATGCTGTACGGTGTATGTTCGACCAGCGCACAACCCAATGCGCCGAAAGCATCATTCAGGATCAGAACCGGGCCGCTAATTTCTGTCTCATCCAACTGTTGCAGCAGATATTCATCCGCCGCTTCCCACGCCTGAAGCGGGTTAACGTCGTCCGTTTCCGGGAAACGTTTTAAGTCGAGTGAACGGAAACCGTTGTCTAAGTGGCTCATCGGCCCTCCTGAATGGTAAAATTTCGGCGTTATCCCTGAAAAGGGTGCGTGAGTATACCCGTTTTCAAATTATTTTGGGGCTTTGATGAACCAACTGACTTATCTCCAGGGCTACCCGGAGCATTTACTTTCTCAGGTTCGCAGCCTGATTGCCGAGCAGAAGCTGGGCGCGGTGCTGGAAAAACGCTACCCGGGGACCCACGATTTCGCCACCGATAAAGCCCTCTGGCAGTATACGCAGGATCTGAAAAGCCGGTACCTGAAGAGCGCCCCGCCGATCAATAAGGTGATGTACGACAACAAGATCCACGTGCTGAAGAACGCCCTGGGTCTGCACACCGCCATCTCCCGCGTGCAGGGCGGCAAGCTGAAGGCCAAAGCCGAGATCCGCGTGGCGACCGTGTTCCGCAACGCACCGGAAGCCTTTTTGCGCATGATTGTGGTGCATGAGCTGGCGCACCTGAAAGAGAAAGAGCACGACAAAGCGTTCTACTCCCTGTGCTGCCATATGGAACCGCAGTATCACCAGCTGGAGTTTGATACCCGTTTGTGGCTTACGCATTTATCGTTAAATAGTAATACGGATTAGCGCACTCGTTTTGTCATTCTGACGTGCTACAGTGGCTAAAGGTTCCCAGCTACGGAGTTCGTGAACGTTTATGATACGTTTCGCAGTCATTGGGACGAACTGGATCACTCGCCAGTTCGTCGATGCCGCCCATGAGACCGGCAAATATAAGCTCACCGCAGTCTATTCCCGCAGCCTTGAACAGGCTCAGGCTTTTGCTAACGACTATCTCGTCGAGCATCTGTTTACCTCTCTGGAGGCGATGGCGCAAAGCGATGCCATTGACGCGGTCTATATTGCCAGCCCGAATTCACTGCATTTCCCGCAGACGACGCTGTTCCTCAGCCACAAAAAACATGTGATTTGCGAGAAGCCGCTGGCCTCCAATATAGAGGAAGTTGAAGCCGCCATTGCGCTTGCGCGGGAAAACCAGGTGGTGCTGTTCGAAGCGTTTAAAACCGCCAGCCTGCCGAATTTCCTGCTGCTACAGCAGTCCCTGTCGAAAGTGGGCCGCGTACGCAAAGCCTTTATTAACTATTGCCAGTACTCGTCGCGCTATCAGCGCTATCTCGACGGCGAGAACCCGAACACCTTTAATCCGGCGTTTTCCAACGGCTCGATTATGGACATCGGCTTCTACTGCCTGGCCTCGGCGGTGGCGCTGTGGGGCGAGCCGCACCGGATGCAGGCAACCGCCAGCCTGCTGGAGAGCGGTGTTGATGCCCACGGTCTGGTGGTGCTGGACTACGGTGATTTCAGCGTCACGCTGCAGCACTCCAAGGTGAGCGACTCGGTGCTGCCGAGCGAAATTCAGGGCGAAAACGGCTCGCTGGTGGTTGAGAAGATCTCCGAGTGCCAGAAGCTGAGCTACGTGCCGCGCGGCGGCAAGGCGCAGGAGCTGACGCAGCCTCAACATATCAACACTATGCTGTATGAGGCAGAGGTGTTTGCGCGTCTGGTCGAAACCCAGGAAGTGAACCATCCGGGCCTGGCGGTGAGCCGTACCACGGCGAAGCTACAGACCGAGATCCGTCGTCAGACGGGGGTGGTGTTCCCGGCGGATGGCCTGAATGCAGAAGTTACCGCGTAAAGCTGTGTAATGAATTCGCGCAGGCCATTGACGAAATCAATGGCCTGACATATTTTGTTACCTGCAAAGGGGAGTAACTTCCTGGCCGGTGGATCGTCATTACGATGCGTTTAATCCCGCATCCGGTCGCCGGGCAACGAAAAAGGAATGCGATTAACGTATTCCTTTCTTGTTGTAAGTGAGACCTTGCCGGAAGGCGAGGTCTATGCATAAAAAACGCAACGGCTATCGTCTTCTGACCATAGCCGTTTTTGTTTTTTAGAGCCTACCCCAGAAGGCGTAATTGGCGCAGACAATTTGAACACGGACAGCGCGCAGCAACCGGAACGTACACGTAGTACGTGAGGATTGCGAGCACTGCCCAGGTTCAAAATGGCAAGCAAAATAGCCTTGTGGGGTAGGCTCGTACAGGAAGGAAAATTTTATGAATACTGTCGGTACTCCGCTGATGTGGGGCGGATTCGCAGTCGTGGTCCTGATCATGCTGGCGATCGATCTCTTTTTACAGGGGCGTCGCGGCGCACATGGCATGACCATGAAACAGGCGGCCGCCTGGTCGCTGGTGTGGGTCACCCTCTCCCTGCTCTTCTGTGCCGCCTTCTGGTGGTATCTCTCTATCACTCAGGGCCGCGCGGTGGCCGATCCCCAGGCGCTGGCGTTCCTGACGGGCTATCTGATTGAAAAAGCCCTGGCAGTGGATAACGTCTTCGTCTGGCTGATGCTGTTCAGCTACTTTGCCGTACCGGCTGCCCTGCAGCGTCGGGTGCTGGTGTATGGCGTGCTGGGCGCGATCGTCCTGCGTACCATCATGATCTTCGCCGGCAGCTGGCTGATCTCGCAGTTCGAATGGCTGCTCTATATCTTCGGCGCGTTCCTGCTGTTTACCGGTGTGAAGATGGCGCTGGCGAAGGAAGACGAAACCGGTATTGGCGAGAAGCCGCTGGTGCGCTGGATCCGCAGCCACCTGCGCATGACCGACACCATCGAGAACGAGCACTTCTTCGTGCGCAAGAACGGGCTGCTGTTCGCTACCCCGCTGCTGCTGGTGCTGATCATGGTGGAGCTGAGCGACGTGATTTTCGCGGTCGACAGCATTCCGGCGATCTTCGCGGTGACCACTGACCCGTTCATCGTGCTGACGTCGAACCTCTTTGCCATCCTCGGCCTGCGTGCCATGTACTTCCTGCTGGCGGGCGTGGCGGAGCGCTTCACAATGCTGAAGTACGGCCTGTCGGTGATCCTGGTGTTTATCGGTATCAAGATGATGATTGTCGATTTTTACCACATCCCGATCGCCATCTCGCTGGGCGTGGTGTTTGGTATCCTGGTCCTGACCCTGCTTATCAACGCCTGGGTGAACCACCAGAACGATAAGAAGCGGCAGATCCAGTAAGGGTTTGTGCGGTTTGATGCCCGGCGGCGCGACGCTTGCCGGGCCTACGGTTTGTAGGCCGGGTAAGCGCAGCGCCACCCGACAAAAATGTAAATATACAGTTAAAAAATATGACGCAGCACGTAAAACCCAGCATTTTACGCTTCCCTCGCATTGCGCTTTCAATATACTCAATCTTGCAAACCACACACCTCTAACCGGGATGATAAGTGCCTGAGAGCACCCCCGGGACGGAACGCAATTTCACTGAAGGAATTTTCCATGACCACACAATCTACTGGTATGCTCGCGCGTCTGACGCAGGGCAGCCTCGTCAAACAAATACTGATAGGCCTGGTGCTGGGTATTTTACTGGCACTGGTTTCTAAACCGGCCGCTATTGCCACTGGCTTACTCGGCACCCTGTTCGTTGGCGCGTTAAAAGCCGTCGCACCGGTGCTGGTGCTGATGCTGGTGATGGCCTCCATTGCCAACCACCAGCACGGCCAGAAAACCAACATTCGTCCGATTCTGTTCCTCTATCTGCTGGGTACTTTCTCTGCTGCCCTGACGGCGGTGGTGTTTAGCTTCCTGTTCCCGTCCACGCTGCAACTTACCACTGCCGCGGGAGATATCACCCCGCCATCCGGCATTGTCGAGGTGCTTCGCGGCCTGCTGATGAGCATGGTCTCTAACCCGATTGATGCTCTGCTGAATGCCAACTATATCGGCATTCTGGTGTGGGCCATCGGGCTGGGCTTTGCCCTGCGCCATGGTAACGACACCACCAAAAACCTGGTTAACGACATGTCCAACGCGGTGACCTTTATGGTGAAAGTGGTGATCCGCTTTGCGCCAATCGGTATCTTCGGCCTGGTCTCCTCCACCCTGGCCACCACCGGGTTTGAAACCCTGTGGGGCTACGCCCAGCTGCTGCTGGTGCTGATTGGCTGTATGCTGCTGGTGGCGCTGGTGATCAACCCGCTGCTGGTGTTCTGGCAGATCCGCCGTAACCCGTATCCACTGGTGCTGATGTGCCTGCGTGAGAGCGGCGTCTACGCCTTCTTTACGCGCAGCTCTGCGGCAAACATTCCGGTGAACATGGCCCTGGCCGAGAAGCTGAACCTGGATCGTGACACCTACTCCGTCTCCATCCCGCTGGGTGCGACCGTCAATATGGCGGGTGCGGCGATCACCATCACCGTGCTGACGCTGGCGGCGGTGCATACTCTGGGTATTCCGGTGGATCTGCCAACTGCGCTGCTATTGAGCGTCGTAGCATCGCTGTGCGCCTGTGGCGCATCGGGTGTGGCGGGCGGTTCGCTGCTGCTGATCCCGCTGGCCTGTAATATGTTCGGTATCCCGAATGAAGTGGCCATGCAGGTCGTAGCGGTCGGCTTTATCATTGGCGTGCTGCAGGACTCCTGCGAAACGGCGCTGAACTCCTCGACTGACGTGCTGTTTACCGCCGCGGCCTGTCAGGCTGAAGACGCGCGTCTGGCGAAAAACGCGCTGCGCAGCTAATAAAAAAGGCCCGGTCAGTGACCGGGCCTTTTACTTTCGTAGGCCGGGCAAACGCAGTGCCGCCCGGCAAACACACTTACAGCGTCACACCACTCTTAAAGATCGCCAGCTCGCGGAAGTCGTTTTTCTCGTTGCAGGTCTGCTTGCCGTTAGCGATATCAACAATCACATCCACAAACTCCGTTAACAGCTGCGGCATCGCTTTGCCGTGGATCAGCTGACCGGCGTCAAAATCGATCCAGTGCTTTTTCTTCGCCGCCAGCTCGCTGTTGGTGGCAATTTTTACCGTCGGCACAAAACCGCCGTACGGCGTGCCGCGACCGGTGCTGAACAGCACCATATGGCAGCCCGCACCCGCCAGGGCGCTGGTGGCCACGGCGTCATTGCCCGGCGCGCTTAACAGGTTCAGCCCGTGAGTTTGCAGCCGCTCGCCGTAGCGCAGGACATCCACCACCTGGCTGGCGCCCGCTTTCTGGGTGCAGCCGAGGGATTTCTCTTCGAGCGTCGTGATCCCGCCCGCTTTGTTACCCGGGGATGGGTTCTCGTAAATCGGCTGGTTGTGGGCGATAAAATACTGCTTGAAGTCGTTGACCATGGTAACGGTCTTTTCAAAGGTCGCTTCGTCGCGGCAGTGGCTCATCAAAATGCGCTCCGCGCCGAACATCTCCGGCACTTCGGTCAGCACGGTGGTGCCGCCGTTGCTGATGACGTAGTCGGAGAACTGACCCAGCATCGGGTTGGCGGTAATGCCGGACAGGCCGTCTGAGCCGCCGCACTCCAGACCAAACTTCAGCTCGCTCAGCTTGCCCGCTTCACGTTTGTCGTGACGCATCACCTCATACAGCTGATGCAGATGCTCCAGCCCGGCTTCCACTTCGTCGTCCTGATGCTGACAGACCATAAAGTGCACGCGTGCCGGATCGAAATCCCCCAGCGTTTCGCGGAAGGCATCGACCTGGTTGTTCTCGCAGCCAAGGCCGATCACCAGCACCGCCCCGGCGTTCGGGTGGCGCACCATGTTTTGCAGCATGGTGCGGGTGTTGATGTGGTCGTCGCCCAGCTGGGAACAGCCGTAGGTGTGGCTGAACAGATGAACGCCGTCAGTCCCTTCTGCCTGCCCGGTCTCTTTCAGGAACCGGCTCTGGATCTGACGGGCGATGCCGTTGACGCAGCCGACGGTCGGCAGGATCCACAGTTCATTGCGGATCCCCACCTCCCCGCTGGCGCGGCGGTAGATCTGAACGTCACGATCCGCCGCCTGGCTGGCCTCAGCCTGTAACTCAGGTTGATAGCTGTACTCATCCAGATCGCTCAGATTGGTGCGCGTATTGTGGGAGTGAATGAATTCACCCGCCGCGATATCCGCCAGCGCATGGCCGATAGGCAGACCGTATTTAACGACGTTCTCCCCTTTGGCAATGGGTTGCAGGGCGAACTTGTGCCCGCGCGCCACGTCCTGGCGCAGCGTGACGGTCTGGTTTTCAAACGTCACGTCCAGACCTTCGCTCAGGTCGGCCAGCGCGACCGCTACGTTATCCAGCGAATGGATCTTGATGTATTGCATATCAACCCTCAGAAGGCCTTAGTTCAGTTCAATAGCGAAGTAGTCGCGCGCATTGTTAAAGCAGATGTTTCTCACCATTTCGCCCAGCAGCTGGATATCGGCCGGGGCTTCGCCCGCTGTCACCCAGCGGCCAATCATCTGGCACAAAATGCGGCGGAAATATTCATGGCGAGTATAAGAAAGGAAGCTGCGGCTGTCGGTCAGCATCCCGACAAAGCGGCTCAGCAGGCCGAGCTGCGCCAGCTGGGTCATCTGACGCTCCATGCCGTCTTTCTGGTCGTTGAACCACCAGCCGGAACCGAACTGCATCTTGCCTGGCATGCCTTCGCCCTGGAAGTTGCCGATCATGGTGCCCAGCACCTCGTTATCACGCGGGTTCAGGCAGTAGAGAATGGTTTTCGGCAGCAGATTTTCTTCGTTCTGTTTGCTCAGCAGTTTCGACAGCTCTTCCGCCAGGGGACGGTCGTTAATGGAGTCAAAACCGACGTCAGCGCCCAGCAGCTTGAACTGGCGCAGGTTGTTATTGCGCAGCGCGCCGATGTGGTACTGCTGCACCCAGCCGCGACGGGCATACTCTGCCGCCAGCCAGACCAGTACCGCAGTTTTGAACTGCGCCACTTCGTGTTCGTTCAGGCTTTCACCGGCCAGACGACGCGCCAGAATGCTGTCCAGCTCGGCTTCGTTGGCGTCGGCAAACAGCACCACGTCCAGAGCATGGTCAGACACTTTACAGCCGTGAGCCGCAAAGTGATCCAGACGCTTCGCCAGCGCGGTCTGCAGATCGCCGAAACGGCGGATCTCGGTATCAGAGACTTCACTCAGCTTCGCCATGTAGTCAGCAAAGGTTGCCTGCTCAATGTTGAAGGCTTTGTCCGGGCGCCAGCTTGGCAGCACTTTAACGTCAAACGAGCTGTCTTTCGCGACAACGGCGTGATGTTCCAGCGAGTCGATCGGATCGTCGGTGGTGCCGACCATCTTGACGTTCATCTGCTTCATGATGCCGCGGGCAGAGAAGGTGTCCTGCGCCAGCAGCTCGTTGCATTCGTTCCAGATCTCATCGGCGGTAGCCGGAGAGAGCAGCTTGCCGGTAATGCCAAACGGACGGCGCAGCTCCAGATGGGTCCAATGGTACAGCGGGTTACCGATGGTGTGCGGCACGGTCGCGGCCCAGGCGTCGAATTTTTCACGATCGGAGGCATCGCCGGTACAGAGGCGTTCCGCCACCCCGTTAGTGCGCATAGCACGCCACTTGTAGTGGTCACCTTTCAGCCAGATGTCATACAGGTTTTTGAAACGGTAATTTTCGGCAACCTGCTGCGGCGGAAGGTGGCAGTGGTAGTCGAAAATCGGCTGGTCTTTTGCGTAATCATGATACAGACGGCGGGCAAATTCGGTATCTAACAGAAAATCTTCAGTCATAAACGGGGTCATTATCGTCTTCCTCTTACGAGCCTACGAGTGCGTCAGAAAAGTAATGTTCAGATGCTGCAAAGTTATCACACCAATTTCCAGAGGCCGATGATTTTTTCGTGAGTTAGATCAATAAACGTCGACAAATAATCTACATCCAAAGTGGTAAATACCGCTAAACCCCGCGCCAGCTCTGGCCTGACAGAGCAGAGACATTGTCCTTACAAAGATTGACACTTTTGTGATGTCACTCACCTTTTAAAGTTGTATGACAAGTTATCTTTTCGCCGTCGCAAATTATAAGCCGACGGAATGCGTTACCGGTGCCACAGGCATCGGACTCAGCGGTAAGGATACCGACTTATGCACGTTTACTTATGGCAAGGTTCGGGTCGTTCCGGGAGTGATCCCGGTAACACCCTCCCGTTGATAAACATCTCACGCCTGGCGTAGGGATGCCCGTACTCCGGTGCGGCAATAACATAACGATGAGGTTTTACATGCGTAAAATTAAAGGGTTACGTTGGTACATGATCGCACTGGTGACGCTCGGCACCGTGCTGGGCTACCTGACGCGTAACACCATAGCGGCGGCTGCACCGACGCTGATGGAAGAGCTGCACATCTCCACACAACAATATTCTTATATTATCGCGGCCTACTCCGCGGCTTATACCATCATGCAGCCGGTAGCAGGCTACGTGCTGGATATTCTGGGCACCAAGGTCGGCTACGCGGTCTTCGCCGTCACCTGGGCTATCTTCTGCGGCGCAACCGCGCTGGCAGGCAGCTGGGGCGGCCTGGCGCTGGCCCGCGGCGCAGTCGGTGCGGCGGAAGCGGCGATGATCCCTGCGGGTCTGAAAGCGGCGTCCGAGTGGTTCCCGGCGAAAGAGCGTTCCATTGCGGTGGGCTACTTCAACGTGGGTTCCTCTATCGGCGCAATGATTGCTCCGCCGCTAGTGGTGTGGGCTATCGTGATGCACAGCTGGCAGCTGGCGTTTATTCTCTCCGGCGTGCTGAGCTTTGCCTGGGCAATGTCCTGGCTGATCTTCTACAAACACCCGCGCGATCAGAAGAAGCTGTCTGAAGAAGAACGCGACTACATCATCGGCGGCCAGGAGTCTCAGCACCAGACCAACAACGGCAAGAAGATGTCTGTTCTGCAGATCCTCGGCACCCGTCAGTTCTGGGGTATCGCCCTGCCGCGCTTCCTGGCAGAACCGGCCTGGGGTACCTTCAACGCCTGGATCCCGCTGTTCATGTTTAAAGTCTACGGCTTTAACCTGAAAGAGATCGCCATGTTCGCCTGGATGCCAATGCTGTTTGCTGACCTCGGCTGTATCGTCGGCGGCTATCTGCCACCGCTGTTCCAGCGCTGGTTTGGCGTGAACCTGATCGTCTCCCGTAAAATGGTGGTGACCATGGGCGCCCTGCTGATGATTGGCCCGGGTATGATCGGCCTGTTCACCAGCCCATACGTGGCAATTGGTCTGCTGTGTATCGGTGGTTTTGCTCACCAGTCTCTGTCCGGTGCGCTGATTACGCTCTCTTCTGACGTCTTTGGTCGTAACGAAGTGGCGACTGCCAACGGCCTGACCGGGATGGCTGCCTGGACTGCCAGCACCATGTTTGCCCTGGTGGTAGGTGCGCTGGCTGACACCATCGGCTTCAGCCCGCTGTTCGCGGTCCTGGCGGTGTTCGACCTGATGGGTGCGGTGCTTATCTGGACGGTGCTGAAAAACAAATCTGCGGATGAGTTGCAGCAAGAGTCTGTTGGAAGGCCGGCAACGCAGAGTTAGTGTAATGCCGGGTGGCGCTGCGCTTACCCGGCCTACAGAACCCGGAGGCCCGCGCCGCCGGGCATATAAAGGCCGCTTCTGAGCGGCTTTTTTGCGGGTCAAATCTGGAGACAAACGGGTAAAAGTGGTATAACAAATCATTAGCCATACCCTGCCTGGAGCGCATATGGAAATCAACGAACCCCGTCGTCTTTATCAGCAACTTGCTGCCGAGCTGAAAGCTCGTATCGAGCAAGGCGTGTATCTGGTAGGTGACAAATTACCCGCCGAGCGTTTTATTGCTGATGAGAAGAGCGTAAGCCGCACCGTGGTTCGTGAAGCCATCATCATGCTGGAAGTTGAAGGCTATGTTGAAGTGCGTAAGGGTTCAGGCATTCATGTCATCTCCAGTCAGGCAAAACACTCCCCGGCCCCGGACGAAAATCTGGAATTTGCCAACTACGGTCCCTTTGAGCTGCTCCAGGCCCGTCAGCTTATCGAAAGCAATATCGCCGAGTTCGCGGCGACGCAGGTGACCAAGCAGGACATCATGAAGCTGATGGAGATCCAGGATAACGCGCGTAAAGAAAAATGCTTCCGCGACTCCGAGTGGGATCTGCAGTTTCACGTCCAGGTGGCCCTCGCCACGCAAAATACCGCCCTGGCGGCAATTGTCGAAAAAATGTGGACTCAACGCGTTCATAACCCGTACTGGAAAAAACTGCACGATCACATCGATTCCCGTACCGTGGATAACTGGTGCGACGATCATGACCAGATCCTTAAAGCCCTGATCCGTAAAGACCCGCATGCGGCAAAACTGGCGATGTGGCAGCATCTCGAGAACACCAAACAGATGTTGTTCAATGAAACCAGCGACGACTTCGAATTCAATGCCGACCGCTATCTTTTTGCGGAGAATCCGGTGGTTCACCTCGATACCGCCGTCAGTCACGCGAAATAAGCCCCTTTTTCTACCGGCAGGCGCTTCGCTGCGCCTTTCGGCCCCGGTGGGTAAGCAAACCTTTAGAGTGTCAGCGTTTGTAAAAGACCTCGCGTCCTCTGCCTGGGTTAAGCCAAAATCAATCCTGGAATGATGCAAATACTGTGACGGATCCCTTCAGGCTTTGTTACAATTAGATGCATTTAGCCGTTTAGCTTGTTAGTTAGTGCTTGCTTACTTTGCCACTTAACAGGGAACAGTTCTGGCCACACATTGTGTCCGCGAGCGACCATAATGAAATTATAAAAAATGTCGCCGTGCTGTTTGACCCGGTTGACAGGTGTGCCGTTAACCGATTTTCAGGAACACTGAATGGAACTTTTGACCCAACTACTGAACGCCTTATGGGCTCAGGATTTCGAAACGCTGGCCAATCCTTCCATGATTGGCATGCTCTATTTTGTCCTGTTTATGATCCTGTTTCTTGAAAACGGTCTGCTACCTGCCGCTTTCCTGCCCGGCGATAGTTTGCTGGTGCTGGTGGGCGTGCTCTGTGCAAAAGGGGCAATGCAGTTCCCGCAAACCGTGCTGCTGCTGACTATTGCCGCCAGCCTCGGCTGCTGGTTGAGCTATATCCAGGGGCGATGGCTCGGCAATACGCGCATCGTGCAAAACTGGCTTTCCCATCTCCCGGCACACTATCATCAGCGAGCGCACCATCTGTTCCATAAGCACGGGCTCTCCGCGCTGCTGGTGGGCCGCTTCATCGCCTTTGTCCGTACCCTTCTGCCAACGATTGCCGGGCTCTCCGGCCTCAGCAGCACCCGTTTTCAGTTCTTTAACTGGATGAGCGGCCTGCTATGGGTGCTGATCCTGACCACCCTCGGCTACCTGCTCGGTAAGACCCCGGTATTCCTGAAGTACGAAGATCAGCTGATGTCCTGCCTGATGCTGCTGCCCGTCGTGCTGCTGGTGTTTGGCCTGATTGGTTCGCTGGTGGTGTTGTGGAAGAAAAAACATGGAAGTCAGGGTTAAAGCAATGAGCAATTCAACCCCGTCACTGCGCCGTCTCTCTTACGCCATGGTTGCGCTGATGATGTTCAGCGCCTTGCTGCTGGCCTGGACGGCGCTGCAAAAGCAGGAATCAACGCTGGCGATCCGCTCCGTTAATCAGGGCACCAGCATGCCAGATGGCTTCTCCATCTGGCACCATCTGGATGCGAACGGCATTCAGTTCAAGAGCATTACCCCACAGAATGACGTGCTGCTGATCACCTTCGACTCCAGCGTGCAGAGCGCCGCAGCGAAGAAGGTGCTCGACCGAAGCCTGCCGCACGGTTATATCATTGCCCAACAGGATGAGGGTAATCAGGCGTCCGCCTGGCTGACGCGTCTGCGTGATACCTCGCGCCTGTTAGGCTAAATTTCCACTATTCTGAATCTTTTCACTCACTTTGGTGATATCACCGTTTACTTACTATGCTTAAGTACGCGGAGCACCTCCCACTCGTACTCCGCACAACTCTGGAAATCGACATTCCCGCAGGTTATGTCGAAAAACAATGGAAGGTTTTCATAATGAATTACCGCATCGCCCTGGGCCTCGCCCTTTTTTCTTTAAGCGCAGCATCATTCGCGTCTTCTCTGTGTCAGGAGAAGGAAAAGGACATTCAACGCGAGATCAGCTACGCTGAAAAGCATAACAATCAGAGTCGAATCAACGGGCTGCAGAAGGCCCTTAGCGAAGTTAAAGCTAACTGTTCAGACAGCAAGCTGCGTGCCGATTATCAGCGCAAAATTGCCGATCAGAAAGAGGAGATTGCTGAACGCCGCCAGGATCTGGCGGAGGCAAAAGAGAAAGGCGATGCGGACAAGATTACAAAACGTGAGCATAAGCTGCTGGAGGCGCAGAACGAGCTGAAAGCGCTGGAGTCTCGCGATTACTGATTTAATGGACATCTTAACAGGAGAGAATCATGTCAAAAGATACTACGTCAGACCATTTACGCGCTGAACTGAAGTCCCTGGCGGATACCCTGGAAGAGGTGCTGAGCTCCTCGAGCAGTAAGTCGAAAGAAGAGCTGAGTAAACTGCGCAATAAAGCGGAGCAGGCCCTGCATGAGAGCCGTTACCGTCTGGGCGAAACCAGCGATGTGCTGGCGAAACAGACCCGTGAAGCCGCTGCGCGCGCCGATGAGTACGTACGTGAAAATCCGTGGGCCGGGGTAGGTATCGGTGCTGCGGTTGGCGTCGTCATCGGCATGCTCCTTACGCGACGTTAATTATGGAAGATTCACGTCAACCACAAGGGCCCGCAAAAAACGTCCTCGGTATCGGACAGCGGATTTTAACCACTCTCGTCGGCATCGCGGAGACGCGTATCCGTCTGGCAGTGGTTGAACTGGAAGAAGAGAAAGCAAACATCTTCCAGCTGCTACTGATGTTGGGGTTGACCATGCTCTTCGCCGCGTTTGGCCTGATGAGCCTTATGGTATTAATTATTTGGGCAGTCGATCCGCAATACCGCCTCAATGTGATGATTGGCACAACCGTGGTACTGCTGCTCGCCGCTCTGATAGGCGGAATATGGACGATGCGCAAGGTGCGCCACTCGACCCTGTTGCACCATACCCGTAAGGAACTGGCTAACGACCGGTCATTGCTGGAGGATGAGAAAAAGTGAGCAGAAGCAGATCAGAACGTCAGCGAGAGAAGGCATTTTTGCTAAGCCAGATCCAGCAGCAGCGGATTGATCTGTCAGCAGGCAGCCGCGACTGGCTGGAAGCGACCCACGCTTACGACCGTGGCTGGAATACCTTCCTGAGCCTCCGCGCCTGGGCGCTGGTGGCGAGCAGCATTATGGCGGTGCGGGCAGTCCGACATCCGAACATGCTGATCCGCTGGGCGCGCCGCGGTTTCGGTATCTGGAGTGCCTGGAAGCTGGTGAAATCGACGATTAATCAGCAGCAGTTACGCAAATCCGACGCACGCTGACGTTGTCCTCTGCCTCACCCGGTAAAGCGCCTTCTGGCGCTTTACTTTTTTGTGCCGTCCCGCCTTGCTCAATATCTTTGAAAAAGATTGACAGTTTTCCTTGCTAACAATCCCCATTCACCCCGTTTATGATTCTCTCCATCGACAGCGAGACCGCGGCATCCGCCCGATTTTGCACACTAAATAGTATTTATAGCCCAAGTGGTTCCCTGGAGAGTAAGATGAAAAAATTAGAAGATGTTGGTGTACTGGTTGCGCGTATCCTGATGCCAATCCTGTTTATTACCGCAGGCTGGGGCAAAATCGGTGGCTACGCCGGTACGCAACAGTATATGGAAGCGATGGGCGTTCCGGGGTTCCTGCTGCCGCTGACCATTCTGCTTGAGTTTGGGGGTGGTCTGGCGATCCTGTTCGGTTTCCTGACCCGCACTACGGCACTGTTTACCGCAGGCTTCACCCTGCTGACGGCGTTCCTGTTCCACAGCAACTTTGCGGAAGGCGTGAACTCCCTGATGTTCATGAAAAACCTGACCATCGCAGGCGGTTTCCTGCTGCTGGCCATCACCGGCCCGGGTGCATACAGCATCGACCGCGTTCTGAATAAGAAGTGGTAAGCACGCTATACTGAATCAAAAAGCGAGGAGATATCTCCTCGCTTTTGCTATCTAAGGAGGAAAAGATGGGACAACTCGTAGACGGCGTCTGGCAGGATACCTGGTATGACACCAAATCCACCGGAGGGCGTTTTAAGCGCTCCGTTTCGGCCTTCCGTAACTGGCTTACCGCCGACGGCGCGCCTGGCCCGAGCGGCGAAGGCGGCTTTGCGGCAGAGAAAGATCGTTACCATCTCTATGTCTCGCTTGCCTGCCCGTGGGCACACCGCACGCTGATCGTCCGCGCCCTGAAGGGGCTGGAGACGCTGATCCCCGTCTCGGTGGTGCATCCGTTGATGCTGGAAAATGGCTGGACCTTCGGCAGCGATTTCCCGGCGGCCACCGGCGATTCACTCTATCACCACGATTTTCTCTATCAGCTTTACCTGCGCGCCGACCCGCACTACACCGGCCGGGTAACCGTTCCGGTACTGTGGGACAAGAAAAATCAGACCATTGTCAGCAATGAATCGGCGGAGATCATCCGCATGCTGAACACCGCGTTTGATGCTCACGGCGCCCGGGCGGGCGATTTTTATCCGCCGGCGCTGCGCGATAAAATTGATGACCTGAATAGCTGGATCTACGACAACGTCAATAACGGCGTCTATAAGGCCGGGTTTGCTACCAGCCAGGAAGCCTATGACGAAGCCGTGAATAACGTCTTTGCGTCACTGGAGCGTCTGGAGCAAATCCTGGGTCAGCACCGCTATCTGACCGGTAACCAGCTGACCGAAGCCGATATTCGCCTGTGGACCACTCTGGTTCGCTTCGATCCGGTTTACGTGACCCACTTTAAGTGCGATAAACGCCGGATCAGCGATTACCTCAATTTGTACGGTTTCCTGCGCGACATCTATCAGATGCCGGGAATTGCAGAGACGGTCGATTTTGACCATATCCGTAACCACTATTACCGCAGCCACAAAACCATTAATCCGACGGGCATTATTTCCATCGGCCCGTGGCAGGATCTGACTGAACCGCACGGCCGCGACGCTCGCTTCGACTAAGCCTCAGGGGCGCTTTTCTGGCGCCCTTTACCCCTCTTTTATTCCCGTCTATGCTTTATTTGAACCCTTAGAAAACAAGTGATTAATTGCTACTGAGGCCACAACAAATGGACTGGTATCTAAAAGTACTGCGAAATTATATTGGGTTTAAAGGGCGCGCCCGGCGCAAAGAATACTGGATGTTTATTCTGGTGAACTTCATTCTGATCTGCGTCCTGGGTCTCATCGACAAAATGCTGGGCTGGGAGCGGGCTGGCGGCGAGGGCATTCTCACCACGGTATATGGCCTGCTGGTGTTTCTGCCGGGGTGGGCGGTACTGTTTCGCCGACTGCACGATACCGACAGGTCGGCATGGTGGCTGCTGCTGGTACTGATCCCGGTGCTCGGCTGGATAATTATTTTGATCTTCAACTGCCAGCGCGGAACGGTAGGTGAAAACCGTTTTGGGCCGGATCCGCTGCTAAACAACTGATGGATTGCCCGGCGGCGCTGCGCCTGCCGGGCCTTCAGATTACTTCTGGGTAAACAGCTTCTGGATCTCGCGCAGACACCAGGATTTGGCTTCGCCCATGCTGTCACGTCGCCACGCCATTATGATATCCACTTCACTGGTGTACTCCGGGCTGACAACCCGCAGCCGTCCTTCGGCAATATCTTTTTCCACAAAGGGATACGGCATAGTGGCCACGCCCAGCCCGGCCAGCAGCGCCTGACGCTTATCTTCCAGGGTACTGACGGTGAGACGCGGCTGTTTATCGAGCAGCTGGACAGTTAATACCGGGCGCTCGCGGGCAGTATCCGCCACCGCCACGCCGCGGTACTTCACGCGGGTCACTTCGGAGAGCGGCTCCGGCTCCTGGTGGATCGGATGATCCGGTGCTGCGACGTAGACGTTCAACACTTTATAGAGCTTGCGGGAGTTGATTTCGGACGAAGAGCGGAAGTGCATGTCCGGGGCGATGACGATATCGGCCCGTCCCTGCTCCAGACGCTCCCACGCCCCGGCGAGTACCTCGGTGATAATCGACAGCTGGGTATTGGCTTTATCCGCCAGGCGATCCACCAGCGGGTAGAGCGCAGTGGTGGGCACCAGGGCCTCGGTGACCAGCGTCAGGTGCGTTTCCCAGCCGCGGGCCAGGGCTTCAGCGTCGGTGGTCAGTTTATCCGCCGCTTCCAGCAGTACGCGACCGCGCTCCAGCAACATTCGCCCGACGTTGGTGAATTTTGTTCGGTGACCGGAGCGGTCAAACAGCACCACATCCAGCTCTTCTTCCAGCTTCTGCATGGTATAGCTCAGGGCAGATGGCACGCGCCCCAGTTCATCCGCTGCTGCGGCGAAGCTACCGCGTCGATCGATCGCGTCCATCACCCGCAGTGCTTCAAGGGTCAATGCTCTCTCTTTAGCCATGGCGTTCTCATTCAGTAAATTTGAACATACCGGGCAGAATATCTGGCTAACAATGCAGCGTCCATACCTTTACCATTGTTTTAGTGTAAAGAGAGGTCAAGTTTTATGATTACGACAAGAACAGCCAAACAGTGCGGACAAGCCGATTTCGGTTGGCTGCAGGCCCGCTACACCTTTTCCTTTGGACACTACTTTGACCCGAAGCTGCTGGGCTATGCCTCTTTGCGCGTACTGAATCAGGAGGTACTCGCACCCGGGGCCTCGTTTCAGCCGCGTACCTATCCAAAAGTGGATATCCTGAACCTGATTCTTGAAGGCGAAGCAGAGTATCGCGACAGCGAGGGCAACCATGTCCAGGCGAAAGCCGGTGAAGCATTGCTGATAGCCACTCAGCCAGGCATTAGCTATAGCGAGCACAACCTCAGCAAAGATAAGACGCTGACGCGGATGCAGCTGTGGCTGGATGCCTGCCCGGAGCGTGAAAACCCGCCGCTCCAGAAGATCGATCTGCTGGAAGGGAAGCAGCAGCTGCTGGCCTCGCCCGACGGCAGCGCAGGCAGCCTGCAGTTACGCCAGCAGGTGTGGGTGCATCATATCGAGCTGAATAAAGGGGAGCGCCTGAGCTTCCAGCTGCATGGCCCGCGCGCCTATCTGCAGTCCATTCATGGCACGGTTCATGCGTTAACGCCAGCCGAAGAGCGGGAAGCGCTGACCTGCGGGGATGGGGCGTTTATCCGCGACGAGGCGAATATCACCTTGGTGGCCGATACGCCCCTGCGGGCGCTGCTGATTGATTTGCCGGTGTAAGACGGCCCCTCGCTCCGCAAGGAGAGAGGGGCATCATTTCAGGACACCTTTTGCGCCATTATTTCGATAATCTGCCGGTCGGTCGCCTGCATTGAGCGGCATGCCAGTGAGCAGAGATTGGCGATAGACTGTTCGACATCATGCGCCACAATCCCTTCGTTGCCGGTAACAGCAGAGTCATCCAGCGCCATCATCACCGACTTCCAGGCGCAGCTTACGCTGGTCGAGACCTTCATCGCACAGCTGTTAGACGCACCATCACAGATCATCCCGCTGACATCACCAATCATACTGCTTATCGCCATCGCGATAGCGTTATAACGGCCATCCAGTAGCCATGCCATACCTGCCGCTGCCCCCATGGCTGCCGTGGTTGCCGCACACAGAGCCGACAGCCGAGGAAGCTGATAGTGGATATAAATCGCCGACAGGTGCGAAAGCATCAGCGCCCGCGCCAGTTTTTCGTCATCAGCCTGAACATGCTCAGCGACCACCACTACCGGCATGGTGGCAGTAATCCCCTGATTACCCGATCCGGAATTGCTCATGGCGGGCAGCGTCGCACCGCCCATGCGGGCATCCGACGCGGCACTGGTGCGGATCACAATTTCCGAGCCAAGATCCCGGGCAAAAAAACCGGTCGCCTGCTGTTTATGCAAGGTCGCGCCGATATGTAACCCCCATTTGCCGGATAATCCTTCCCGGGATAACGCATCGTTCAGACGCGCCGCCTGCAGAATAAAACGGATCGCCGGGAACGGCACATGCTCAATAAACTCGAGGATCTGCGACAGCGTGGCGCGCGAAAGCATCGCCAGCGGATCGTCAGTACCCCCCTGCGGTTGCTCATCGAGCCTGAAACAGGTTTTACCCTGACAATCGATCTGCACAACCCGGGTATGACCGCCTGCAATGGTGACGCTTGCCGATTTATCCCCGGCATAAACACGTGCACGGGAATAGAGAATCTCGTCGCAGGGATCCTGCAACTTCACCTGCACCTTTCCAGCCTTAAGTAACGCTTTCGCTCGGGCGACGGCCTCTGCGGAGGCATCTTTTAACACCTCCAGCCCGCCCTGGGCATTGCCACCGATAGCCCCCAGCGCGGCAGCAATCGGTAGCCCCACCATTCCGGTGCCTGGCACCGTCACACCCAGTCCATTTTTCATTAAATTCGGTGAAACCCACGCTTCTATTTGTGTAATTTCACCACTCAACTGCTTAGCCGCTATAGCACAGGCCAGCGCCAGCGAAACAGGCTCCGTACATCCCAGCGCAGGTTTTACCTCTTCCTGCACCGCGTGAATAAACAGGTTCCACAAAGGATTCATTTGCTCAGACATCGTTACGACCTTCATTGCGCCTCACGAAAATGCGAGGAAAGGAGAAACACAAAGCAGCAGCCCGGTAATGATAATGATCACCAGCGACACGCCTTTGTATTTGTGCAGCGCAGGGACCTTGTAGACCAGCCACGCCGGAATTAAGCAGCCCACCATGCCGAAAATGGGGCTGCAGATAGAGGTGAAGCTCAGCACCGGCGCGTTTAATACGATGGCGCTCCAGGCAAGCAGAATGGCGAAGAGCATAATGCCGCGCTGTACGGTACGTTCATTGATTTTTTCCGCTGGCAATTTGCGACGCAGGATGTTCATGACGATGCCCTGAGTGGCTTCACGAAAGCCGAGATAGACACCAAAGAATGCCGTCATGACTGCGAAGATATTCAGCACCACGCTGACGATTTTGACCCAACCCGCGCCGTCACCGCTGATAAACTGCGCGGCAATCGCCAGGGCAGAGATATTTTGCTCATAGGCCTTAACCGCTTCGTCATGCCCCATCGCAAGGGTAAAAGAAACCGCGTAGAAAAAGACGGTCACAAACAGAATGCCAAACGCGATATTCATCGCCCGCAGGGCTTTATGCCGCGCCACTTCAATCGATTTCGAACGTGAGCGGTAGGAGATCACCATCGGGCTGAGCGTCTGAATAAACAGAATGGAGGTTAAGGTAAAGGGCAGTGTAATAATGGCGTTTTTAATCAACAGCCCCACCGGCGGTAACGTCCCGACGTTATACAGATGCCACATGCCGATCATCGATAATCCTAACGCAGCCACCACCAGCAATTTGGTAAGCACCATCAGGCTGGAAACTTTAAACAAGAGCTTTTCGCCGCGCGAGGAGATTGCCACCAGAATACAGATCAGAAACAAACCATAGAGCGGGTTCTCTGACAGCAGGCCGTCGGTCACGCCGAAGGTATGCAGATAGGATGCGCTGTCATTGGTGATCGCCGTGGAGTAAACGAACATCCAGATAACCAGCATCACGAAATAGAGCGCTCCTAATAAGATGCCCCAGTTTTTGCCTAAATAGCCGCTAATCACGCTCGGGTAGTCTTTGCACTCCGGTGATTCCGCCAGGGTGTTAATAAATAACCGCTGAAACAGGTACATGGCCGGATAACCGATAATCGAGGACAGCAGAAAAACCCACAGTCCCATCAGGCCAACCTGCACCGGGAGAAAAACAATGCCCGCGCCAATGGCCATCCCGATACTCATGATGACCCAACCGGTATCGGTACTGTCGAATTTAATCGCTTCCTGCCATTCACTTTCACTCATTCCTGCCCGTCTTGCCGCCGGGGAGTCGTTCACAATCACGCTGCTGTTTGTCGCCGTATCCATTAGGCTCTCGCTTATTTTGTAGGGTAGACAGTTATTTTTATGGGTATCTGCTCATCAGCGATAATGATTCAGAGAGGTGCAGGTGTTTGTTATTTGAATGGAAAAATCATACCGGGAGAGGAAGAGAAAAAAGTCACAACATTAATGTGGACTTTGCCGATTCAGAGAAAAAAATACTCTTTATAAAATGAGAAGAGAGGCTATTTTCTCATTGTGATGCACTTCAAGAAATAAAAAACCCGCGACAGGCGCGGGTTGATGCTCTCTTGTCAGGGGCGAGTCGCTTATTGGGTCATCGCCTGAGCGATTTGCGAGCGGACCTCGGCGCGCTGTTCAGGAGTCAGCACCTGGCTCACATCGAAGTAATATTTCACGCGGTAGTAACGCGCCTGCTCTTCAATACGGCTGAACGCCGCCAGCTGATCTTTGACCGCTTTTTCATCCCACTTGCCTGACTGGATGACGTTAATCAGAGTGCCATTTTTCACGTTGTCGGTTGAGATCTTAGCGACGTTATCTTCCAGCTGCTGGTGCAGGGCCTTGATTTTCGTGGTCTGCTCACTGCTGAGTTTCAGCTGCTGTACGATCGGATCCTGCGTCGGCGCGGGCGCGGTGGCGACCTCTGCTGCCTGCGCCACACCCATAACACCCGTCAGGGCTGCCGTCATCAGCGCGATGCGGAAAATCTTTTTCATCTCACAATCCTTAATTATCTGTCAGGGAAGAACCCCGGGAGTATTTTTCAATTACGGATGTCGATCTGTGATGAAGTATATAAACAATTTTGTATGTAAGAACCGGCAGAGAATGCAGAAAGCAAAAACCCGCCGAAGCGGGTTTTTGTTTGAAAATGGTGAAGCTGACCGATAAGCCGGGTTCTGTCGTTGAACAGTCATTCATCTAGGCCAGCAATCGCTCACTGGCTCAAGCAGCCTACCCGGGTTCAGTACGGGCCGTACCATGTGAACCCCTATTTGGCCTTGCTCCGGGTGGAGTTTACCGTGCCACGGACTGTTACCAGCCGCGCGGTGCGCTCTTACCGCACCCTTTCACCCTTACCTGATCCCACTTGCGTGGGCCATCGGCGGTTTACTCTCTGTTGCACTGGTCGTGGGTTTCCCCCCCAGGCGTTACCTGGCACCCTGCCCTATGGAGCCCGGACTTTCCTCCCCTCCGCCCGTCTCCCCCGAAGGGGACGACGACGAAGCGGCGACTGTCTGGTCAGCTTCGGCGCGCAGTATAGAGGGTTTGCGCCCCGCTGTCACCCTTCGGTGAGCATCCCGACCCGCAGGGTGGCGGCAATATTGCGCGAAGCGCGATAAATATTGTCAAACGCGCCGCGGAATGCCTCTTCGAGAGTGCTGATGCTGGTCAGGACGCTGAACACCGCGTCGATACCGTACTGGTGCACAATGCCGACATCGCTGGTCAGGCTGCCGGCAATACCGATCACCGGCTTATGATACTTGCTGGCGACGCGCGCCACGCCTACCGGCACTTTGCCGTGAATGCTTTGACTGTCCAGACGACCTTCACCCGTCACCACCCAGGTGCAGTCATGAATATGCTCTTCGAGATTCAACGCCTGGGTGACGATTTCGATGCCGCTCTTCAGCTCCGCACCGAGGAACGCCATCAGCGCAGCGCCCATGCCGCCAGCCGCACCCGCGCCAGGGACATTTTTGACATCAATACGCAGTGCGGTATGTATCACATCGGCGTAGTGGGAAAGATTGTTATCGAGCTCCAGGATAGTGGCTTCCGTGGCCCCTTTCTGCGGGCCAAAGATGCGGGATGCGCCCTGCTCGCCGATCAGCGGATTGCTCACATCACAGGCCACCCGGATCGCGCAGGTTTTCAGGCGCGGATCGAGCGTCGAAATATCAATATTGTTCAGCGCCATCAGGCTGCCGCCGCCGTGGCCGATATCGGTGCCGTTGGCGTCAGTCAGTTTTGCACCCAGCGCCTGCACCATTCCGGCGCCGCCGTCGTTGGTGGCACTGCCGCCAATCCCGATAATAATATTGCGCGCACCTTTATCGAGTGCGGCGAGGATCAGCTCGCCCGTGCCGCGGGAGGTGGTAATCAACGGGTTGCGCTGGGCCGGAGGAACCAGAGCCAGTCCGCTTGCCGCTGCCATCTCAATAAACGCCGTCACGCCATCGCCGGAGATCCCCCAGCAGGCGTTAACGCTTTCGCCCAGTGGTCCCGTCACCACCGCGTGCTGCATCGTGCCGTTGGTGGCGGCAATCATCGCTTCAACCGTTCCTTCCCCGCCATCCGCCACGGGAACCGAAACATACTCTGCATCGGGAAAGATCTCCCGAAAGCCTTTTTCTATCGCCCGCGCTACCTCGGTGGCAGACAGGCTTTCTTTGTAAGAGTCAGGGGCGATTACGATTTTCATAGTTATAGCCTGTTACCGCTTAAGGCAAAAATAGCGGGCGCGTTCCCGCGCCCGTCTTTGTTAGCGAGAGACTTCCACTTTCGCCAGTTTTTCGTAATAGCAGGCAATGGCGCTGTGGTCAGCTGTCCCCAGCCCGTCGGCACGCAGGGCCTGCATCATCTCCATCACCGCCGCAGTCAGCGGCAGCTGGGCACCCACGCCGTGGGAGGTGTCCAGGGCGTTGGCCAGATCCTTGATGTGCAGATCGATACGGAAGCCAGGCTTGAAGTTACGATCCATCACCATCGGTGCTTTAGCATCCAGCACGGTGCTGCCCGCCAGGCCGCCGCGGATCGCCTGATACACCAGATCCGGGTTAACGCCCGCTTTGGTCGCCAGGGTCAGGGCTTCGGACATCGCCGCGATGTTCAGGGCCACAATCACCTGGTTTGCCAGCTTGGTGACGTTACCTGCGCCAATCTCACCGGTGTGCACCACGGAGCCGGCCATCGCTTTCAGCAGATCGTAATATTTGTCGAAAATCGCCTTGTCGCCGCCCACCATTACAGAGAGGGTGCCGTCGATGGCTTTTGGCTCGCCGCCGCTCACCGGCGCATCCAGCATGTCGATGCCTTTCGCTTTCAGCGCGTCGCTGATTTCACGGCTGGCCAGCGGTGCAATGGAGCTCATGTCGATCAGCACGGTGCCCGGTTTGGCCCCTTCAATAATGCCGCCTTCGCCCAGCGCCACCTCTTTCACGTGTGGGGAGTTTGGCAGCATGGTGATGATCACATCGCACTGCTCAGCAATCGCCTTTGCCGTGGTAGCGGTCTCTGCGCCTGCGGCAATCACTTCGGCAATGGCTTCCGGGTTACGGTCAGCAACCACCAGTGAGTAACCTGCTTTGATGAGGTTTTTACTCATTGGTTTACCCATGATACCCAGGCCAATAAAACCAACTTTCAGTGTCATAATTGCGTCTCTCTTTATTCAGTGGTGGTGATTATTTCTTGAAGGAATCCGCTAACTTCTGAGTCGCGGAGCGGAACACGCCGAGGTCGCTGCCAACGGCAACAAAAGTCGCGCCCCATTCCAGGTAACGGCGCGCATCTGCCTCGACCGGCGCCAGGATGCCGCACGGCTTACCGTGCGCTTTGGCGCGGGCAAAGATATGCTGAATGGCGCGCTGGACTTCCGGGTGATTCGCATTCCCCAGATGACCAAAGGCGGCCGCCAGGTCGCTTGGGCCGACGAAGATGCCGTCGACGCCGTCAGTGGCGGCGATCGCATCGACGTTGTCCACGCCCTGCTGGCTCTCAATCTGCACCAGGATGGTGATGTTTTTGTTCGACTGGACGAAGTAGTCCGGCACGGTGCCAAACATATTGGCGCGATGGGAGACCGACACGCCGCGAATGCCTTCTGGCGGATAACGGGTGGACGCCACCGCCTGCACAGCCTCTTCGACGTTTTCCACAAACGGGATCAGGAAGTTGTAGAAGCCAATATCCAGCAGGCGTTTGATGATCACCGGCTCATTGGTCGGGACACGTACCACCGGCGCACTGTGGCTGCCTTTCAGCGCCATCAGCTGCGGGATAAAGGTGGTGACGTCGTTCGGAGCATGTTCACCGTCGAGTACGAGCCAGTCAAAACCTGCCAGCCCCAGCACTTCGGTGCTGATTGGGCTTGCCAGCGCCGACCAGCAGCCGATCTGAATCTGATGTGCCGCGAGGGCCGCTTTAAATTTGTTCGGGAAAATATCGTTACTCATCGCTTATACCTTTGCTTATTTCTGCAATTCCATACGTTTGATGTCACCCACTACGAACAGGTAGCAGAACATCGCCATCAGCGCGGAACAGCCTACGAATACCAGTGCCGCGTTGAACGAATGCAGTTCACTGACCAGATAGCCAATCACCAGCGGAGTGACAATTGACGCTACGTTGCCAAAGACGTTAAACACACCACCACACAGCCCAACAATCTCTTTTGGTGCGGTATCGGAAATCACCGGCCAGCCCAGGGCACCAAACCCTTTACCGAAGAAGGCCAGCGCCATCAGGGCTACCACCAGCGCGGTGTTATTGGTGTAGTTGCACAGAATGATTGAGGAGGCCAGCAGCATGCCCAGCACAATCGGCAGCTTACGCGCCAGGGTAATCGACTTGCCTTTCTTAATCAGGTGATCCGAGAACACCCCGCCCAGCACGCCACCGGCAAAACCGCACAGCGCCGGAATGGAAGCCACCAGACCCACCTTCAGAATCGACATCCCCTTCTCCTGCACCAGGTAAATCGGGAACCAGGTGAGGAAGAACCAGGTGATGGTGTTGATAAAGTATTGCCCGAAAAACACGCCCAGCATCATGCGGTTGGACAATAACTGTTTGATGTAATGCAGCTTCGGACCGCTGGCCGCTTTGTCGCCCGGCTTTTTATGATCCATGTCGACCACCGCGCCGCCGTCCTTAATGAACTTCAGCTCTTCCGCGGTCATGCGTGGGTGGTCGGTTGGGTTGTGGATAAACTTCACCCACATCCCGGTCAGGACAAAACCAATCACCCCCATCACGGTAAAGACATGTTCCCAGCCCCAGGCGAAGGTCAGCCAACCGAGCAGAGGGGAGAACAGCGCCAGCGAGAAATATTGTGCAGAGTTAAAGATGGCAGAGGCCGTACCGCGTTCTTTGGTCGGGAACCAGGCCGCCACGATACGGGCATTGGCCGGGAAGGACGGCGCCTCGGAGAAGCCGAGCATAAAGCGCATAAAGAACATCGAGATGCCCGCCCATGCCAGCGGGAAGAAATCGACAAAGCCCTGCATAAAGGTGAACAGCGACCAGAAGAACAGGCTGTACGTATAAACCTTTTTCGAACCGAACTTATCCAGCAGCCAGCCGCCGGGGATCTGCATCAGCAGGTAGGCCCAGCCGAAGGCGGAGAAGATGTAGCCCATCGACACGGCGCTCAACTGGAGCTCTTTGGCGACTTCCGTACCGGCAATAGAGAGCGTGGCGCGGTCGGCGTAATTGACCGCGGTTACAATAAATATAATGAGCAATATTAAATAGCGGGTTGGGGCACCCTTTTTTGTTTCAACGGTAGTATCCAGCAACATTTTTATTTCCTCTGGCACATCAGCGAAATTATTTTTATTATTTTAAGAAAGAGGCATTCCTGATTATTTCAGTAATGGCAGGCAAATACGGATAATTAATCCGATACCATGAAATCGTTAATGAGTATAATCAACCACCCCAGGACGCGCATTGTGTAACCGCTCAATTATATAAGGTCCTGTGAATATTATTTTGAGCATATGCACAACATCCTGGGCGCTGATGCACAGATTTCGCTATTGCCCCCCTTATGCACAGGCTAAGGTCAAAAATGAGTGATCGCGATCACGTTTTTAATTCCCTGCGCCTGACATTCTTTATTCCACTGAGCAGAGTCTTTATTTCCGATAACAAGAAAATACACGTACTCTTTTACGAATTAATTATCCCCCACTCGCTGGAGAATACTGGACAATGGCCGACATCGAAATTCGACAAACGTCGCCGGGCGCGTTTTATATTAAGGTGCACGACACCGATAACGTGGCGATTATTGTTAACGATCAGGGGTTAAAAGCCGGAACGCGTTTCCCTGACGGGCTTGAACTGATCGAGCATATTCCGCAGGGCCATAAAGTGGCGCTGGTCGATATCCCGGCGCAGGGCGAAATCGTGCGCTATGGCGAAGTCATTGGCTATGCCGTGCGGGCGATCCCGCAGGGCAGCTGGATTGACGAGTCGCTGGTAGCCCTGCCGGAAGCACCGCCGCTGAACACCCTGCCGCTGGCGACCCGCGTGCCGGAGCCAATGCCAGCCCTGGAAGGCTACACCTTCGAAGGCTATCGCAATGCAGACGGCAGCGTCGGCACCAAAAACCTGCTCGGCATCAGCACCAGCGTGCACTGCGTGGCGGGGGTTGTCGATTTTGTAGTGAAGATCATCGAGCGCGACCTGCTGCCAAAATACCCGAACGTTGACGGCGTGGTCGGTCTGAACCACCTGTACGGCTGCGGCGTGGCGATCAACGCCCCGGCGGCCATTGTGCCGATCCGCACCATCCACAATATTGCCCTCAACCCGAACTTCGGCGGCGAAGTGATGGTGGTGGGCCTTGGCTGCGAAAAACTCGTGCCTGAAAAACTGCTGCAGGGTACCGAGGATACCCAGGCTATCCCGGTGGATAGCGCCAGCATCGTGCGTTTGCAGGACGAGCAGCACGTCGGTTTCCGTTCGATGGTCGATGATATTCTGCAGGTTGCAGAGCGCCATCTGGCAAAACTGAATCAGCGCAAGCGTGAAACCTGCCCGGCCTCTGAGCTGGTGGTGGGTATGCAGTGCGGCGGCAGCGACGCCTTCTCCGGCGTAACCGCTAACCCGGCCGTGGGCTATGCCTCGGATCTGCTGGTGCGCTGCGGCGCAACGGTAATGTTCTCGGAAGTCACCGAAGTGCGCGATGCGATCCACCTGCTCACCCCACGCGCCATCAACGAAGAGGTAGGCAAACGCCTGCTGGAAGAGATGGCCTGGTACGATAACTATCTCGACATGGGCAAAACCGACCGCAGCGCTAACCCCTCCCCGGGCAACAAGAAAGGCGGCCTGGCGAACGTGGTGGAAAAAGCCCTGGGCTCTATCGCCAAATCGGGCCAGAGCGCCATTGTCGAGGTGCTCTCCCCGGGCCAGCGCCCAACCAAACGCGGCCTGATCTATGCCGCCACGCCGGCCAGCGATTTCGTCTGCGGCACCCAACAGGTAGCCTCCGGGATCACCGTGCAGGTGTTCACTACCGGGCGCGGCACCCCGTACGGCCTGATGGCGGTTCCGGTCATTAAAATGGCGACCCGTACCGAACTGGCTAACCGTTGGTTTGATCTGATGGATATCAACGCGGGCACCATCGCCACCGGCGAAGAGAGCATTGAGGACGTGGGCTGGAAGCTGTTCCACTTCATTCTCGACGTGGCCAGCGGCCGCAAGAAAACCTTCTCCGATCAGTGGGGATTACACAATCAGCTGGCGGTATTTAACCCGGCACCTGTGACCTGAGTTTGCAGTAAACCTCTTTTAGCATGGCTCCGGCCATGCTTTTTTTTTGCCTTTGGTTCTGATTATCGTCAGGCGGGACACGGGCAGGCTATCTTAAGACCTGCCAGTATCCTCCTTTTCTGGCACCGACTCGTTGTACCTTACCCTTGCTTTGTAACGCACTGAGATAGCGTTCTACCGTACGGGAGGTCACTCCAAGCATTGAGGCCAGGGTGGAAGCAGTCATCTTTGGTTGGGCAATCAGAAGTTGCAGGATGGTATCCTCTTTTTCCGACATTTGTTCCGACATTCTTTCCGACATTGTATGTGGCGACGAGATGCTTTCACGCAGCGCATCGGCAAGATTCCGTAGCATGAATTCCACAAAAGCCGTGCAGTCGCTGGCTTTGTCACACTGCCCAAGGATGGCGTAGTACCGCTCTTGCTGAAAGTGGATCAGCGTTTCTACGGGCAGCCAGGCCAGTTCGGCACGCCACTGACTGAGAATAAGAGTCTGCCAGAGGCGCCCCATACGGCCATTGCCGTCGGCAAATGGATGGATAAATTCAAATTCATAGTGGAATACGGAGCTGGCTATCAGCGGGTGCAGGTCTGTTATACTCAGCCAGCCAAGCAGCTCATCCACCAGACGAGGGACCTGAGACGCAGGAGGCGCCATATGCACCAGTTGGTTACCACGGTAGATCCCGACATCCCCCCGACGCAGTTGCCCGGGGTCATCTATAAGTCCCTTCATCAACAACCGATGAGCACTTAACAAATCTTTCAGACGACTGGCTTGCCAGATATTCAGATGCTCATAGGCCTGGATGGCGTTCCTGACTTCCTGAATATCTTTTGCCGGGGCCAATACCCGCTTTCCATCCATAATTGCTGTAACCTGCCCGGTAGTCAGCGAATTATGTTCAATGGCTAACGACGCCTGGATGGTACGAATACGGTTCTCTTTGCGCAGCAGAGGTGAAGCTCGCCCCGTATACGCAGCCCAATGCCCCAGCAATTCTCCCGTCTCAACCACCAGATTTAGGATTGCAGAGGTAATCGTAAAAGGGGGTTGATAACGGCTCACCAGGTTACTCCCCCTGCTGCTCCAGGGCGTACTTATACAGCGCGTTCTTTTTCACGCCGTGGATCTCCGCCGCCAGCGCGGCCGCTTTTTTCAGCGGCAGCTCGGCCTGCAACAGCACAAGCGTGCGCAGCGCATCGGCAGGCAGCGCGTCTTCTGTCGCTTTGTGCCCTTCGACAATCAGCACCATTTCGCCCTTGCGGCGGTTTTCGTCCTCTTTAACCCAGGCCAGCAGCTCGCCCACCGGCAGGCCGTGGATGGTCTCCCAGGTTTTAGTCAGCTCACGCGCCAGCACTACGTAACGGGCTTCGCCCCAGACCGCCACCATGTCCTCCAGGCTCTCCAGCAGACGGTGGGTGGATTCGTAGAAGATCAGGGTGCGGGGTTCGGCTTCCAGCGCCTTCAGCACGTCGCGACGGCCTTTGGATTTGGCGGGCAGGAAACCCTCATAGCAGAAACGGTCCGACGGCAGCCCCGCCGCGCTGAGCGCGGCAATGGCGGCACAGGGCCCCGGCAGCGGTACTACGCGAATACCGGCTTCGCGGCAGGTGCGGACCAGGTGATACCCTGGGTCGTTGATCAGCGGCGTACCGGCATCGGATACCAGGGCGATGTTCTGCCCCTCTTTCAGCTTAGCCACCAGCGTTTCGGCTTTTTGTTGCTCGTTATGATCGTGCAGGGCAAACAGGCGGGCGTTAATCGCGAAATGTTGCAGGAGCAGACCCGTGTGGCGGGTATCTTCAGCCGCAATAAGATCAACGCTTTGCAACACGGTGAGCGCACGTTGGGTAATATCAGATAAATTCCCGATAGGAGTAGGTACAATATAAAGCTGACCCTGAGAATTATCTGCCGTTTCGTGTTGTTTCATTGTTTCATCCGTATTGCCGATTTAATATTGAGCATTGCGTAAAAAATATCACTGGATACAGTATGGTACCCTTAACGTTTCTTCATAATAAAGTCACGCGCAGCCTTCCGCTGGTGCTGGCAGCCCTGTTCTTTGCTGGCTGCGGTACCCAGGCGCCCGATCAAAGTGCTGCCCATATGGAGGGTACAGCGCAGGCTGACTCCGGCTTTTATCTGCACCAGATGGAGCAGAGCTCAGATGATACCCGGATCAACTGGCAATTACTCGCCATTCGTGCACTGCTGAAAGAGGGTAAAACCCAGCATGCCGCCGATCTGTTTAATCAGTTGCCGCAGGATTTGAGCGACACCCAGCGCCGCGAGCAGTCACTGCTGGCCGCTGAACTGAAAATTGCGCAGAACGACGTTGCCGGAGCGAAGAAGATCCTCGGGAATATCGACCTCAGCACGCTCGATAAAAACCAGCAGGCACGTTTCTGGCAGGCCGGTATTGCCGCGGAACAGGGGCGCCCTTCCCTGACGCTGCTGCGGGCGCTGATTGCCCAGGAGCCGCTGCTCGCCGCCGCCGAAAAACAGAAAAATATCGATGCCACCTGGCAGGCGCTCTCCGCCATGAATCCCGATCAGGCCAATGCGCTGGTGATCAATGCCGACGAAAATATCCTGCAGGGCTGGCTGGATCTGCAGCGCGTCTGGTTCGATAACCGCAACGATCCCAATATGTTGAAAGCCGGGATCAAAGACTGGCAGACCCGCTACCCGAACAACCCGGGGGCGACCATGCTGCCAACGCAGCTGGTCAATGTGCAGAACTTCAAGCCCGCCTCCACCAGCAAAATCGCGCTACTGTTGCCGCTGGGTGGCCAGGCCGCCGTCTTTGGCCGCACTATCCAGCAAGGTTTTGACGCAGCGAGAAATGGCACGGCGGCCGTCACCGGTAGCGCCATCCCTGCCCAGGTCGCCCAGGCTGCCAACGCCGGCGATGTGGTGAGCCCGTCCAGTGCCGAAACCAACGATCTGACCACGGCCCAACCTGTCATCGCCCAGGAAGGTACGATGCAGGAGCCGGTCCAGGCCCCTGAAACCACCCAGCCCGTCACCGCGCCGGATAACACCGTACCGGATCCAATGCAGCCCCCTGTCACCGCACAAGCCCCTCAGACCACGGCTATCGCCAACCCGGCCGCCGAGGTGAAGGTGTATGACACCAGCACCCAGCCGCTCGACCAGGTGCTGAACCAGGTCCAGCAGGATGGCGCCAGCATCGTGGTAGGCCCGCTGCTGAAAAACAACGTCGAAGAGCTGATGAAGAGCAATACCTCGCTGAACGTGCTGGCGCTGAACCAGCCGGAGCAGGTACAGAATCTCCCTAACGTCTGCTACTTCGCCCTGTCGCCAGAAGACGAAGCTCGCGATGCCGCGCGCCATATCCACGAGCAAGGTAAGCAGGCTCCTCTGCTGTTGATCCCACGCAGCCAGCTGGGCGATCGCGTCGCCACCGCCTTTGCCGAGGAGTGGCAGCAGCTGGGCGGCGGCATTGTTCTGCAGCAGAAGTTTGGCTCAAGCTCTGAACTGCGTGCAGGCGTTAACGGCGGGGCAGGTATTGCTCTGACCGGTAGCCCGGTCACCTCCAGCCTGCCGCAGCAGCAGGGCGTGACGATTGGTGGCCTGACCATCCCGGCACCGCCAACGGACGCGCAGATTAGCGGCGGCGGCAATGTCGATGCGGCTTACATCGTTGCCACCCCGGAAGAGATCGCCTTTATCAAACCGATGATCGCCATGCGTAACGGCAGCCAGGCTGGCGTGTCGCTGTATGCCAGCTCGCGCAGCGCGCAGGGCACCGCCGGCCCGGACTTCCGTCTTGAGATGGAGGGCCTGCAGTACAGCGAAATTCCAATGCTGGCAGGCGCCAACCCGGCGCTAATGCAGCAGGCGCTGAGCAGCGTACGTAACGACTACTCGCTGGCGCGTCTGTATGCCATGGGCGTGGACGCATGGGCGCTGGCGAACCATTTCACCCAGATGCGCCAGGTGCCAGGCTTCACCCTTAACGGCAATACCGGCGATCTCACCGCCACTCAGGACTGCGTGATTAACAGGAAGTTATCATGGCTCAAATACCAGCAGGGACAGATCGTTCCGGCGAGTTAACCCGCAAACAGACCGGCGACGCGCGCGAGCTTCAGGCGCGTCGCTGGCTTGAGCGCAAAGGACTGCGCTTTATCGCCGCCAACGTTCGCGTCCGCGGCGGTGAAATTGACCTTATCATGCAGGACGGCCCGACCATCGTGTTCATTGAGGTGCGCTACCGCCAGTCAGCCCGCTATGGCGGTGCCGCTGCCAGCGTGACCCGGGCCAAGCAACAAAAATTATTACTCACCGCCCAGTTGTGGCTTGTCCGGCATAATGGCAGCTTTGATACTGTGGATTGCCGGTTCGATGTGGTAGCCTTCACCGGAAACGCCATCGAATGGTTCAAAAACGCCTTCGGCGCAGACGCGTAAATCAGATCGTTAAGGGATATCGTGCTCGAAAGAATTAAGGTGTGCTTCACCGAAAGCATTCAGACTCAGATCGCAGCGGCAGAAGCGCTGCCGGACGCCATCTCCCGTGCGGCGATGACGCTGGTACAATCCCTGCTCAACGGCAACAAAATCCTCTGTTGTGGCAACGGCACCTCGGCCGCCAACGCACAGCATTTTGCTGCCAGTATGATCAATCGTTTTGAGACAGAGCGCCCCAGTTTACCTGCCATTGCACTTAATACCGATAACGTGGTCTTAACGGCGATTGCTAACGATCGTCTCCATGATGAGATCTATGCCAAACAGGTGCGTGCGTTAGGGCATGCCGGTGATGTGCTGCTGGCGATCTCTACGCGCGGCAACAGCCGCGACATCGTCAAGGCCGTTGAAGCCGCCGTCACGCGCGATATGACCATCGTCGCCCTGACCGGTTACGATGGCGGCGAGCTGGCGGGGCTGTTAGGTCCTCATGATGTTGAGATCCGTATTCCTTCCCACCGCAGCGCGCGCATTCAGGAGATGCACATGCTGACGGTGAACTGTTTATGCGATCTGATCGATAACACGCTTTTCCCTCACCAGGATGATTAAGGAGTATACATGAAGGCATTTTCGCCCCTCGCAGTCCTTATTTCTGCGCTGCTGCTTCAGGGATGTGTGGCTGCAGCGGTAGTGGGTACTGCCGCAGTAGGCACTAAAGCCGCGACTGACCCGCGTTCCGTGGGCACACAGGTGGATGACAGCACCCTGGAACTGCGCGTGAACAGCGCCTTGTCCAAAGACCAGCAGATCAAGAAAGAAGCGCGCATCAACGTCACGGCTTACCAGGGCAAAGTGCTGCTGGCAGGCCAGGCACCGAACACCGAACTTGCTGCCCGCGCGAAGCAGATCGCCATGGGCGTAGAGGGCACAACCGAGGTGTTTAACGAGGTGCGTCAGGGCCAGCCGATTGGCCTGGGCGATGCATCCAACGATACCTGGATCACCACCAAAGTGCGCTCCCAGCTGTTGGGCAGCGATCAGGTGAAATCGTCTAACGTGAAAGTGACCACCGAGAACGGCGAAGTGTTCCTGCTCGGCCTGGTAACCGATCGTGAAGGGAAAGCGGCGGCGGATATCGCCAGCCGGGTGAGCGGCGTCAAGCACGTTACCACCGCCTTTACCTACCTGAAGTAGTTCTCTCCTGCCCTCTGCCATCGGCAGAGGGCCATTACCCCTCGCCCTGCGCCATCTCCCTGAGCTTCGCTGACGAAATAATATTGACACCAGCCGGTGACGCCCCAAGCGCCTCCTGCAGCATCACCTGCGCCACATCCCGTGCGTCTATTGACTTCAGATTGCCGGGCAACAGGCTGAACAGCGGTGCAAACAGCGATTCGCTGAAGCGATGCTTCTCCCGCTCCCCCAGCAGCATCGACGGACGCACGATGGTCAGCCGCTCCCACTTCTGGGCGATCAGGGCCTCTTCCATCTTGCCTTTAACCTTGTTGTAGAAGAACGGCGAGTGCGCGTTAGCGCCCATCGCGCTGACCACCAACAGATGCTTCGCTCCGAGCCGTTTGCCGGTCAGGGCCGTATCCACCACCAGAGTGTAGTCGGCATGGATAAAGGCCTCTTTGCTGCCCGCCTCACGCCGCGTGGTGCCCAGACAGCAAAAGACGGTGTCCACCGGATCCTGAACCTGGGCCAGCGCATCGGTCAGCTGCGGATCGTGCGGATTAAACACCCCTTCAATATCGCCCAGCGGGCGACGCGTCGGGGCGGCGATATAGTTGATCTTCCGCTCCTGAATAAGCATCCGCAGCAGGTGCCCGCCCACCAGGCCGGTCGCACCGGTAATTAAAACCTGACTCATGACTCCTCCTTTGCAGATTAGTCCGTATGCGATTTCACATCCCTCAACCACACTTAGTAGTCTCATCGCTAAGTATCTACCACAAGCGAAGAAAAAGCTGTCTGAAGCCAAAACAACGGAGGAAACATGAGCAAGAAAATTGCAGTCTTGATCACCGACGAGTTTGAAGATTCAGAGTTCACCTCGCCTGCCGAGGCGTTTCGCAAAGCGGGGCATGAGGTGATCACAATCGAAAAACAGGCGGGGAAAACGGTGAAAGGCCACAAAGGCGAAGCCAGCGTTCCTATTGATAAGGCCATTGACGAGGTACGGCCCGCAGACTTTGATGCTCTGCTGCTGCCCGGCGGCCACTCCCCGGACTCGCTGCGCAGCGACTCGCGCTTCGTGACCTTTACCCGTGATTTTGTCGCTTCCGGCAAACCGGTATTTGCCATCTGCCACGGCCCGCAGCTGTTGATCAGCGCCGAAGTGGTGCGCGGCCGCAAACTGACGGGCGTAAAATCGATTGCCATCGATCTCAAAAATGCGGGGGCGGATTTTTACGATCAGGAGGTGGTGGTCGATAAGGATCAGCTGGTCACCAGCCGGACACCGGAAGATCTTATCGCCTTTAATCGTGAGGCGCTGCGCTTACTCGGCGCGTAGCCAGTGATGTTTTTTACCAAAGCCTAAGGTGTTGTCAGTGAACTTGAGTTCATCCAGGCGGATCTCCCATACCGGAGCTGGCATGGCCGCGGCAACCGGAAAGCGACGAAGATAGTGCTTACGCATCGCGTCGCTTTCCTTCCCCTCCAGACGACGGATCTCCCCTTTAAACTGCACCCCGCGGATCAACGCCACGGTTTTCGGCTGCCCGTTGACGGTGCCCGCTACTTTGGCCTGCTTGCCGCTCATCTGCGCATGGCGGGTTTTATCTTCGCTTAAAACGTAAAAGGCCACGCGCTGGGGGTCGTAATAGTAAAAGGCATTTGCGCACCACAGCTCATCCTCATGGTGAACACACCAGGTGACGACATGCTGCTTCGCCAGCCAGCGGTTGATGGCGGCCAGAGTTTCCATTTCGCTTCTCTCTCGTGCTAAGGTGCGTTCACCTTAACATACTGAATCTTTCGCCGTGTGCTGGTTTCTCTATCTTGTTCGAACCGCTGATAATGCGCTCTATACGGGCATTACTACCGATGTCCCGCGTCGCTTCCTGCAACATCAAACCGGAAAAGGGGCGAAGGCGTTACGCGGCAAAGGGGAGCTGACGCTGGCATTTTCCGCCGTCGTGGGGGATCGCTCGCTGGCGCTGAGGCTGGAGTACCGGATCAAACAGCTGACGAAGCGCCAGAAAGAGCGCCTCGTCAGCGGAGATGGAACGTTTGAGGCGCTGCGCGAGAGCCTGCAAACGCCGCTAATTAAAAGCGATTAAAGTGGTCGTGGTATTCGACCAGGCCGCTGACGCCGTTAAGCGCATCATCAGCCAGACCGTGCAGCTGGAAGGCCGACTCGGTGCCCGGCCAGCGGCAGCGCAGATCGTAATGAGCGGCTTTCTCGAAGCCTAAACGGCTGTAGAACGCCGGATCGCCCAGCGTCACCACGGCGGCATAGCCAAACTCATTGAGCGAATCCAGCCCTTCATAGACCAGCTGACGCGCCAGGCCTTGTCCGCGGTAGTTTTCATCCACCGCCAGCGGCGCCATGCCAACCCACTGCAGCTCTTCACCCTGCACGGTGACCGGGCTAAAGGCGACGTAGCCCACCACCTGCCCCTCATCGTCGGTAGCCACCAGGCCCAGGGTAATCAGGCCATCTTCACGAAGGTCCTGAACCAGCTGCGCCTCTCCGTCCCCTTCGAAGGTCCGGCGTAATAAGGCATCGATACCCGGCGCATCGATCCCAATCTCTACTCGAATCAACATGGCTCACCTACAGAAGTGTGTTTACTCTCCGGCGGAGTTTTCAAACCCGCCTCGACAAAATCGGCCAGTTGCAGCAGCGCCACGCGCAGCGGCTTTGGCATCTGCTCCAGCTCGATGGCATCCATCAGGTTTTTGACATACAGACCTAACTCGGTATCGCCTTCAATCACCAGACGGCGCTGGAAAAAGAGCGTGTCGGGATCCTGTTTACGCGCCGCGATCATCAGCAGATCGCTGGCGTCGGCGCTGAAGCTGACATCCGCCTCTGCGGATTCGCGTACCACCAGCTGTTCATTTTCAACGGAGGTATACCAGCGCAGGCCGATATCCCGCACCTCGATACTTAACCAGCGCCCTTCCAGAAACGCCAGCTCGCCTTCCGCCAGCGCCTGACGGAATTGCCAGCTTAGCACCTGCTCCAGCACCTGGCGCTTTAGCGCGAAGGGCGCCAGTTTCACCGGCACGCTCAGCAGCGACGGGCCAAATTGTACGAGACGTGAACGCAGTTTATCCAGCACGAGCAATACTCCCTGATATCTATAGTCCTGATATTTTGCCATATCCAGTCGTGGGTATAGCGGCGTAAATCAACAAAGTGGCGTCCGGCGTAATCCATTATTGGTGCCATCAATACGCCATTAGCTGCCTTAAATCAAAAATTGTCGCCTGATGGTTAATTAAAATCGCTGTTCGATAACAATTTTGCATCCCCATGGGGCTGCGAACGTCAGGATAAATTATGGAGCTGCTCTGCCCTGCTGGAAATCTACCGGCGCTTAAGGCGGCCATCGAAAACGGCGCCGATGCGGTTTATATCGGGCTGAAGGACGATACCAATGCCCGTCACTTCGCTGGTCTCAATTTTACCGAGAAAAAGCTGCAGGAAGCGGTGAGCTTCGTGCACCAGCACCGCCGCAAGCTGCATATCGCTATTAATACCTTTGCTCACCCCGACGGCTATCAACGCTGGCAGCGCGCGGTGGATATGGCGGCACAGCTGGGTGCCGACGCGCTGATCCTTGCCGACCTCGCCATGCTGGAGTATGCCGCCGAACGCTATCCCCATATTGAGCGCCATGTCTCGGTTCAGGCATCGGCCACCAACGAAGAGGCCATACGCTTTTACCATCGTCACTTTGACGTGGCGCGCGTGGTGCTGCCGCGCGTGCTTTCTATTCATCAGGTTAAGCAACTGGCTCGCGTCACGCCAGTTCCGCTGGAAGTTTTTGCCTTTGGCAGCCTGTGCATCATGGCCGAAGGACGCTGTTACCTCTCCTCCTACTTAACCGGGGAATCTCCCAATACCGTGGGCGCCTGCTCTCCGGCTCGCTTTGTGCGCTGGCAGCAAACGCCGCAGGGGCTGGAATCACGGCTGAACGAGGTGCTGATCGACCGCTATCAGGACGATGAGAACGCCGGCTATCCGACGCTGTGTAAAGGCCGCTATCTGGTGGATGGCGAACGCTATCATGCCCTGGAAGAGCCTACCAGCCTTAACACCCTGGAGCTGCTGCCGGAGCTGCTGGCCGCCAATATCGCGTCGGTGAAAATCGAAGGTCGCCAGCGCAGCCCGGCGTACGTCAGCCAGGTAGCAAAAGTGTGGCGCCAGGCGATCGATCGCTGCATGGCGGATCCGAAGCAATATGCACCGCAGCCCGCATGGATGGAGACCTTGGGCGCGATGTCCGAAGGTACCCAGACCACGCTGGGCGCGTATCACCGTAAATGGCAGTGAGATAACGCATGAAATATTCATTAGGGCCGGTGCTCTACTACTGGTCAAAAGAGACGCTGGAGGATTTCTACCAGCAGGCGGCAACCAGCCAGGCCGATGTGATCTATCTGGGTGAGACAGTATGCAGTAAGCGTCGCGCCACCAAAGTGGGCGACTGGCTGGATATGGCGAAAAGCCTGGCCGACAGCGGCAAGCAGGTGGTGCTTTCCACCCTGGCGCTGGTGCAGGCTTCGTCGGAACTGAACGAGCTAAAACGCTACGTCGATAACGGCGAGTTTCTGCTGGAAGCCAGCGATCTGGGCGTGGTGAACCTGTGCGCCGAGCGCAAACTGCCCTTTGTCGCCGGGCATGCCCTGAACTGCTATAACGCCGTTACCCTGCGTCTGCTGCTTAAACAAGGCATGACGCGCTGGTGTATGCCGGTGGAGCTTTCCCGTGACTGGCTGGTCAACATACTGGCCCAGTGCGACGAGCTGGGGATCCGTAACCAGTTTGAGGTGGAGGTGCTGAGCTACGGCCATCTGCCGCTGGCATACTCCGCCCGCTGCTTTACCGCGCGCTCCGAGAACCTGCCGAAAGACGAGTGCGAAACCTGCTGCATCAAATACCCGAACGGGCGCAGCATGCTGTCGCAGGAGAATCAGCAGGTGTTTGTCCTGAACGGCATTCAGACCATGAGCGGTTACGTTTACAACCTCGGTAACGAGCTGGCCTCAATGCAGGGGCTGGTGGATATGGTGCGTCTGTCGCCGCTGGACAACAGCGTGTTCGCAATGATTAACGCCTTCCGCGCCAACGAGAATGGCGCTGCCCCGCTGCCGCTTACCGCGAACAGCGAATGCAACGGCTACTGGCGACGCCTTGCCGGGCTGGAGCTGCAGGCCTAAAAAAGGCTCACTTTGTTAACAATGATGGGTAAACTTTAATGCAATATTGAAGATTCACCGTCGACAAAGTGAGCTGTTATGACTGATAAATCCATTCCGTTTTCGGTGCTGGACCTGGCGCCGATCCCTGAAGGCTCCTCGGCAAGAGAAGCCTTTACCCACTCTCTGGATCTCGCCCGCCTGGCTGAACAGCGCGGCTATCATCGCTACTGGCTGGCGGAGCATCACAATATGGTCGGGATCGCCAGCGCAGCCACCTCGGTGCTGCTCGGCTATCTGGCGGCCAATACCACCACCCTGCATTTAGGCTCGGGCGGCGTGATGTTGCCGAACCACTCCCCGCTGGTGATTGCCGAGCAGTTTGGCACTCTGAATACGCTCTACCCTGGCCGCATCGATCTTGGGCTGGGCCGTGCGCCGGGCAGCGATCAGCCGACCATGCGCGCGCTGCGCCGTCATATGAGTGGTGATATTGATAACTTCCCGCGCGATGTGGCGGAGCTGGTGGACTGGTTTGACGCTCAGGATCCGAACCCGCAGGTACGTCCGGTGCCGGGCTACGGCGAGCAGATCCCGGTCTGGCTGCTGGGCTCAAGTCTGTACAGCGCCCAGCTGGCCGCCCAACTGGGACTGCCGTTTGCCTTCGCGTCGCACTTTGCACCGGATATGCTGCATCAGGCGCTGCATCTCTATCGCACGAACTTCAAACCTTCTGCGCGGCTGGAAAAACCGTACGCGATGGTCTGTATCAACATCATTGCCGCCGACAGCAACCGCGATGCGGAATTCCTGTTTACCTCCATGCAGCAGGCATTTATGAAGCTGCGCCGCGGCGAAACGGGACAGCTGCCGCCGCCGGTGGAGAATATGCATCAGCTGTGGTCCGCCTCAGAGCAGTATGGCGTGCAGCAGGCACTGAGCATGTCGCTGGTGGGAGATAAAGCAAAAGTGCGCCACGGGCTGGAGGCGGTGCTGCGTGAAACCCAGGCCGACGAGATCATGGTGAACGGGCAGATTTTCGATCACCAGGCGCGGTTGCATTCGTTCGATCTGGCGATGCAGGTGAAAGAAGAGTTGGTGGGGTAGCCTTTTTGCCCGGTGGCGCTTCGCTTACCGGGCCTACGGGATCGCGTAGGCCGGATAAGGCGTAGCCGCCATCCGGCACAAAACTTACTGATACACCGGCAGCAGATTAAAGCTCGACAGCACATGCACCAGCGCGTTACCAATCCCAAACACCAGAATCAGCGCAATCATCGGCTTGCCGCCCCAGACGCGGAATTTTGGGCTGCCAAAGCGTTTACGTGATTTGCGTGCCAGCAGCGCTGGCACAATTGCCGCCCAGATGGTTGCCGCCAGCCCTGCATAGCCGATGGCGTAAAGGAAACCGTTCGGCCACAGCAGGCCACCGATCGCCGGAGGCAGGAAGGTCAGCAGCGCGGTTTTCAGACGGCCCAGGGCAGAATCATCAAAGCCACACAGATCGGCCAGATAGTCAAACAGGCCCAGGGTCACGCCGAGGAAAGAGCTGGCCACGGCAAAGTTGGAGAAGATCACCAGCAGCAGATCCAGACTGCGGCTGTTCAGCACCCCGCTCAACGCCTGCACCAGCACATCAATATTACCGCCCTTCTCCGCAATACCGATGAACTCCGGACGTGGGATGTTACCCATCGTCCCCAGCAGCCAGATCGCATACAGACCCAGCGCCAGCAGCGTACCGTAGACCAGGCAGCGTGTGATGGTGCGCGGATCTTTGCCGTAATACTTCATCAGGCTCGGCACGTTGCCGTGATAGCCAAACGACGCCAGACAGAACGGCAGAGTCATCAGCAGATACGGCGAGTACGAGGTGTTGCTCTCCGCCACGTTAAACAGGGTGGCAGGCGTGACGTGCCCCAGCAGGCTGCCGAAGGTCAGGAAAAAGGTGATGACCTTCGCACCCAGCACAATGGCCGTCATCCGGCTGACCGCCCTGGTGCTCATCCAGACAATAAACGCCACGCCCAGCGCAAAGCACAGCCCCGCCAGCCGCGCCGGAACGTCCAGCGACATCTCCGAGAGGGTGTGATGCAGAATCGAGCCGCTCGCCGAGATATAGGCGTAGGTCAGGATATAGAGCACAAAGGCAATGGAGATGCCGTTGACGATGTTCCAGCGTTTGCCGAGCAGGTCGCGGGTGATGGTGTCGAAGCTCGATCCAATACGATAGTTGAGGTTTGCTTCAAGGATCATCAGGCCTGAATGCAGCATACAGAACCAGGTGAAGACCAGCGCTGCCAGCGACCAGAAGAACCACGCCCCGGACATCACCACCGGCAGGGAGAACATCCCTGCGCCAATGATGGTACCGCCGATGATCACCACACCGCCGAGCAGTGAGGGTGACGTTTGGGTGGTGGTTAGTGTCGCCATACAGCCTATTCTCCAGTCAATAATTTGGGACCTGCATCTTAATGTGCTGCACTGTACCAGTACAATAGTACAAAGGGAATAAAAAAAGCCCCGATAACAATATCGGGGCTGTATATTTTACTTTACGACTGAAGCGTAAGGCTTACGCGTCACGACGACGGGCTGGAGCACCGCCATCTTCACGACGTGGGCCGCGGCTTTCGCGACGCTCACCGCTGAAACGACCTGCACCTGGTGCAGCGCCTTCACGACGAGGACCACGGCCGCCTTCACGACGCTCACCGCCACCGAAACCACGGCCAGCAGGACGATCGCCCTCACGACGCGGACCACGGTCCGGACGCGGCTGAGCATCACCCAGCAGCTGCATGTTCATCGGCTTGTTCAGGATGCGGGTACGGGTAAAGTGCTGCAGAACCTCGCCCGGCATACCTTTTGGCAGCTCGATGGTGGAGTGGGTACCAAACAGCTTGATGTTACCGATGTAACGGCTGCTGATGTCGCCTTCGTTAGCGATCGCGCCAACGATGTGACGAACTTCAACACCGTCATCACGGCCCACTTCAATGCGGTACAGTTCCATTTCGCCAGCATCACGACGTTCGCGACGTGGACGGTCTTCACCACCACGCTCTGGACGGTCGCCACGTGGGCCACGATCGTTGCGGTCATTACGGTCGCCACGACGTTCGAAACGATCGTCACGGTCACGGAATTCACGCTTAGGACGCATCGGTGCATCTGGTGGCACGATCAGGGAACGTTCACCCTGAGCCATCTTCAGCAGAGCGGCAGCCAGCGTTTCCATATCCAGCTCTTCGCCTTCAGCGGTTGGCTGGATCTGCGCCAGCAGCGCACGGTACTGATCCAGATCGCTGCTTTCCAGCTGCTGCTGTACTTTCGCGGCGAATTTTTCCAGGCGGCGTTTGCCCAGCAGATCTGCGTTAGGCAGGTCAGCTTCTGGAATGGTCAGCTTCATGGTGCGTTCGATGTTACGCAGCAGACGACGCTCGCGGTTCTCAACGAACAGCAGCGCACGGCCCGCACGACCTGCACGACCGGTACGGCCGATACGGTGAACGTAAGACTCGGAGTCCATCGGGATGTCATAGTTAACAACCAGGCTGATACGCTCAACGTCCAGACCACGTGCTGCCACGTCGGTTGCAATCAGGATATCCAGACGACCGTCTTTCAGACGCTCCAGAGTCTGCTCACGCAGGGCCTGGTTCATGTCGCCGTTCAGCGCGGCGCTGTTATAGCCGCTACGCTCTAGGGCTTCAGCCACTTCCAGGGTCGCATTTTTGGTACGAACGAAGATGATCGCCGCATCAAAATCTTCTGCTTCCAGGAAACGAACCAGCGCTTCATTTTTACGCATGCCGTATACAGACCAGTAGCTCTGGCTGATGTCCGGGCGAGTGGTTACGCTGGACTGGATACGCACTTCCTGCGGATCCTTCATGAAGCGACGGGTAATACGACGGATCGCTTCCGGCATGGTTGCAGAGAACAGAGCGGTCTGATGACCTTCCGGGATCTGCGCCATAATGGTTTCTACGTCTTCGATGAAGCCCATGCGGAGCATTTCGTCAGCTTCATCCAGCACCAGACCGCTCAGTTTAGAGAGATCCAGCGTACCGCGTTTCAGGTGATCCAGCAGACGACCCGGCGTACCGACGACAATCTGTGGGCCCTGACGCAGGGCGCGTAACTGCACGTCATAACGCTGGCCGCCGTACAGGGCAACCACGTTTACGCCGCGCATATGTTTAGAGAATTCAGTCATCGCTTCCGCAACCTGAACAGCCAGTTCACGGGTCGGAGCGAGTACGAGGATCTGCGGTGCACGCAGGTCCGGATCGATGTTGTTCAGCAGCGGCAGCGAGAACGCTGCAGTTTTACCGCTACCAGTCTGGGCCATGCCCAGCACGTCACGACCAGAGAGCAGATGTGGGATACATTCTGCCTGGATCGGAGATGGTTTTTCGTAACCCAGATCGTTAAGGGATTCAAGGATAGGAGCCTTCAGGCCCAGATCTGCAAAAGTGGTTTCGAATTCAGCCATGTAGTACGAGTGCCTCAATGTCAATGGCGGCCAGTCTACATAACTCATCGTGAAAATTTTCGGTAATTTTCATTGAAAGTGTGAACCGGCTCAAAGTAGGTGTATTGACGAACAACAACGCCCTCACCCGTTAAGATGATGGCAATCAAAAAAATGATTACGGGCTGATGTTTATGTCGTCAGCTATTGCTGGTCCGATTCTGCCAGGTCGTCATGCTCCTGGCCCAAGAGCGATAATTCCAACAATGCATAACGGTGCTCAACATAGTTGTGTACGTTGTTAGCAACCGCTAATTTGAACAGTGCCGTGGCGCTGTCCATATCCCCCAGACTTAGGTAGTACTTACCTAAATAGAAGTTGGTTTCACTGAGATGCTCAGCGAGCGAGGTGTTATCCGTTGCGTCTGCCTTGAGCCTTTCCATCAGCGTTGCTTCACTGATGTTGCCCAGGTAGAACTCGACAATATTCCATCCCCACTGTGCCTTGTCCGATTTTTCGAAGCGTTGGTTTAACGCGTCTTTGGCCTGCTTCGCATCGAGCTTCTGCTCAACAAGGTAAAGCCACAGGCTACGGAAAGGGTCGTTAGGATCGTCTTGATAAAACGCCAGCAGATCATCTTGCGCTAACTTGTCACGACCGCCGTAATACAGGGCGATCCCGCGATTCAAGTGCGCGTAGTTGTAAGTTGGATCAAGCTCAAGTACAGAATCAAACGCTTCATAGGCAGCATCAAAATTGCCTGCCTGCGTTAAATAAATGCCTAAGTAGTTGAATACTTCCGGCATATCCGGTCGGATCGCCAACGCTTGTGAAAAATCATTTCGCGCCAGTGCCCTCAGACCGAGACTATCATACAACACTCCGCGCTCATATAAAAGCTGTGCGCGTTCGTCATCGGTTAAAGCCCGACTGGCAAGAATTTGTTCCATGCGTGCCAGAATCACTTCCTGCTGCAAAGTCGGTTGCAGTGGCACTGCGAGGACTTCACTTTTACGCCAGGCAGAGTTGCTGCATCCTGCCAGCGTCAAAGCTGTCGCAACGAAACACCAGCGCAGAAAAGGCTTCATTTCCCACTCCCGAAGACAACTATTGGATGAACGTCCTGTCCCCCGGCGGCTCAACAAGGCGTCCTGCCTGATAACAAGCCCCCCGCTTGCGCGGAGGGCAAACAGCAACCTTACTCGCCCTGTTCTGCTGCCGGAGCTTCCGGTGCAGCGGCAGATGACTGCTCAGTCGCTTCTTTAATGCTCAGACGGATACGGCCCTGACGGTCAACTTCCAGAACTTTAACCGGAACTTCCTGACCCATCTGCAGGTAATCGGTCACTTTCTCAACGCGCTTGTCAGCGATCTGAGAGATGTGAACCAGACCTTCTTTACCGCCACCGATGGCAATGAATGCGCCAAAGTCAACGATACGGGTCACTTTACCGCTGTAGATACGGCCCACTTCGATCTCTGCGGTGATCTCTTCGATACGACGGATAGCAAATTTCGCTTTCTCGCCGTCGGTCGCTGCGATCTTCACAGTACCGTCATCTTCGATTTCGATGGTGGTGCCGGTCTCTTCGGTCAGAGCACGGATCACAGAACCGCCTTTACCGATAACGTCTTTAATCTTGTCCGGGCTGATCTTGATGGTGTGGATACGTGGTGCGAACTGAGAAATGTCGCCACGTGGCGCGTTAATCGCCTGTTCCATCACGCTCAGGATGTGCAGACGTGCACCTTTCGCCTGGTTCAGCGCAGCATGCATGATCTCTTTGGTGATGCCTTCAATTTTGATATCCATCTGCAGGGCAGAGATACCTTCGCGGGAACCCGCAACTTTGAAGTCCATATCACCCAGGTGATCTTCGTCGCCCAGGATGTCAGACAGAACAACGTAGTTGTCGCCTTCTTTCACCAGACCCATCGCGATACCCGCAACGGCAGCTTTCACCGGAACACCCGCGTCCATCAGCGCCAGAGAAGCACCACACACGGAAGCCATGGAAGAAGAACCGTTAGATTCGGTGATTTCAGAAACCACGCGAACGGTGTACGGGAATTTATCAGCATCTGGCATAACAGCCAGAACACCGCGCTTCGCCAGACGACCGTGACCAATTTCACGACGCTTCGGCGAACCTACCATACCGGTCTCACCAACGGAGTACGGAGGGAAGTTGTAGTGGAACAGGAAGCTGTCAGTGCGCTCGCCCATCAGTTCGTCGATGTTCTGTGCGTCACGGGCAGTCCCCAGGGTCGCAGTAACCAGCGCCTGAGTTTCACCACGGGTGAACAGTGCGGAACCGTGAGTACGTGGCAGAACGCCAGTACGCACATCCAGACCACGGATCATGTCTTTTTCACGGCCATCGATACGCGGCTCGCCAGCCAGAACGCGGCTACGAACAACGTTTTTCTCGATAGCGTGCAGAATTTCGCTCAGCTCGTTCGCGTCCAGGGACTCATCTTCTGCAACCAGCGTAGCGATGGTTTCAGATTTGATGACGTCAACCTGAGCATAACGCTCTTGTTTGTCGGTGATGCGGTAAGCATCGCTCAGACGTGATTCAGCCTGGGCAGCAACGCGCGCGTTCAGCGCTTCGTTAACCGCTTCTGGCTGCCAGTCCCAACGTGGTTTACCGGCTTCTTTCACCAGATCGTTGATGTTCTGGATAACGATCTGCTGCTGCTCGTGGCCAAAGACCACCGCGCCCAGCATCTGGTCTTCGCTCAGCAGTTCTGCTTCGGATTCAACCATCAGTACCGCCGCTTCTGTACCCGCAACAACCAGGTCCAGCTTGCTCTCTTTCAGCTCGTCCTGAGTCGGGTTCAGAACGTACTGGTCGTTGATGTAACCCACGCGAGCAGAACCAATTGGACCGTTGAATGGAATACCAGACAGGGACAGGGCTGCAGATGCGCCGATCATCGCCACGATGTCCGGGTTAACCTGTGGGTTAACGGAAACAACGGTCGCGATAACCTGAACTTCGTTAACGAAGCCTTCCGGGAACAGCGGGCGAACCGGGCGGTCAATCAGACGCGCAATCAGGGTTTCGCCTTCGCTTGGACGGCCTTCACGACGGAAGAAGCCACCCGGGATTTTACCGGCAGCGTAGGTACGCTCCTGGTAGTTAACGGTCAGAGGGAAGAAGTCCTGACCTGGTTTTGCTTTTTTCTGGCCAACCACGGTTACGAATACCGCGGTGTCATCCATGCTTACCATAACGGCAGCAGTAGCCTGACGCGCCATCATGCCGGTTTCCAGCGTGACGGTGTGCTGACCGTACTGGAATTTACGAACGATCGGATTCAGCAAGATTCTGTCCTTTCTTAAATGAATGACAGCACACCAGAGGCGTGCTGACGTTTAACCGGACCTTCTTCGCATCCTCGCGACTAATGACAACCGACACCCCCATGGGTGAAGCCTCTCATTAGCCGCGCGAACCTCTGCAATGAAGATCATTTATAGCAACAATACATTAGTTTCCAGTGAATTGCTGCGGTCTGGTTGAAAAAAGGGGCCATAAGGCCCCCTTTTCTGAAACTCGCAAGACTTAGCGACGCAGGCCCAGACGCTCGATCAGCGCGGTGTAGCGTGCAACATCTTTACGTTTCAGGTAGTCGAGCAGTTTACGACGCTGAGAAACCATGCGCAGCAGACCACGACGGCTGTGGTGATCTTTTTTGTGCTCTGCAAAGTGACCCTGCAGGTGGTTAATCTGTGCAGTCAGCAGTGCAACCTGAACTTCAGTAGAACCGCTGTCGTTAGCATCACGACCAAACTCAGAAACGATTTTAGCTTTAGCTTCAACGCTTAGAGACATTTTAAAACTCCAAAGTATAAAGAATGAAAGGATGCCGATCTCTAATTCAGCTATCCCATGTATAACGCTTGCCAATTGTTAAACAATTCACCAGACGTTAAGCGGCAATATTCTACCCGCCTCCCCTGCTTATCGCAAGGTAAGGCGTCAGCTTATGCCGGATATTCGACCACCAGACGGCGCGGTGCAACACGACCTTCGTCGTCGATTTCACCCATGCCGATAAAGGTGTTGTCATCGCCTTCGGTAACGCGTACCAGCCCCTGATGAGGGACGTCAGTGGTGCGCACCGGATTACCATTTTTAAAGTAAACAGACGAGGTTAACGGCAAATTGACCACCGGATAGTCCGAAGCTGGACTGTCCATCGGCATCAGCAGTGGGTCCAGCAGATCGGCTGCATCGATACCCTGCACCTGTGCCTGCTCAACCAGCGCCTGCAGCTGCTCCAGCGTCACCATCCGTTCCGCCGGATACTTACTGACCGCCAGACGACGCAGATAGATCACGTGTGCGCCACAGCCCAGCTTCTCGCCCAGATCGTCAATGATAGTACGGATGTAAGTGCCTTTTGAGCAGTGAACTTCCAGCTCCAGCTCATCACCTTCGTGGCGAATGAACAGCAGCTCGTACACCGTAATCGGGCGGGCTTCACGCGGCACCTCGATACCCTGGCGCGCATACTCGTAGAGTTTTTTGCCCTGATATTTCAGTGCTGAATACATCGACGGCACCTGCTCGGTGTCGCCGCGGAAACTCTCCAGTGCAGCTTCAAGCTGTTCAGCGCTGAACGTTACCGGACGCTCTTCTACGACCTGACCATCCGCATCGGAAGTATCCGTGCGCTGGCCCAACTTCGCGATAACCCGGTAGCGTTTGTCAGAATCCAGCAGATACTGGGAAAACTTCGTCGCTTCACCCAGGCAAACCGGCAGCATGCCGGTCGCCAGCGGATCCAGCGCACCGGTATGACCGGCACGGTTAGCATTGTAGAGACGTTTTACTTTTTGCAGCACGTCGTTACTGGAAGCACCCTGGTGCTTATCCAGCAGCAGCACGCCGTGCACGTCGCGACCGCGACGACGAGGACGACTCATCAGTCCTCCTTTTTATCGTCCGGGTTCACACGACGCTCATCATCCTGCTTGACCACGCTGGTGACCAGGTTGGACATGCGCATCCCTTCAACCAGTGAGTTGTCGTAGAAGAAGGTCAGTTCCGGCACGATACGCAGGCGCATGGCTTTGCCCAGCAGAGAGCGGATAAAACCGGAGGCATCCTGCAGGGCTTTGATGCCCAGCTTAACCGCGGCTTCATCCTGATCGTTCAGGAAGGTCACGAACACTTTGGCATAGGCCAGATCGCGGGACACTTCAACACCGGACACTGTCGTCATCATGCCCAGGCGTGGGTCTTTAATTTCGCGCTGCAGGATGATTGCGATCTCTTTTTGCATCTCCTGGGCAACGCGCTGTGGGCGACCAAATTCTTTCGCCATAATAAATTCTCCAGACAAAAAAGGGGCTCTTAGCCCCTTTTTATTAATTCTTGCCGGGTGGCGCGAGGCGATCCCGGCTTACATGTGAACTTATCCGCAGGGGATTAGTCGATGCTGCGTTGGATCTCGATGATCTCGAACACTTCGATCATATCGCCAACGCGAACGTCGTTGTAGTTCTTCACGCCGATACCACATTCCATGCCGTTACGGACTTCGTTAACGTCATCTTTGAAGCGGCGCAGGGATTCCAGCTCGCCTTCATAGATAACCACGTTGTCACGCAGGACGCGGATTGGGTTGTGACGCTTGATGTTACCTTCGGTAACCATACAGCCCGCGATCGCACCGAATTTCGGTGATTTGAACACGTCACGTACTTCAGCCAGACCGATGATCTGCTGTTTCAGTTCCGGAGACAGCATGCCGCTCATCGCCGCTTTCACTTCGTCGATCAGGTGATAGATGACGGAGTAGTAACGCAGATCCAGGCTTTCCGATTCGATCACGCGACGCGCCGAAGCATCGGCACGGACGTTGAAGCCAACCAGAATTGCGTTGGACGCTGCAGCCAGGGTTGCGTCGGTTTCGGTGATACCACCTACGCCAGAACCGATGATCTTCACTTTCACTTCGTCGGTAGACAGTTTCAGTAAAGAGTCGGAGATCGCTTCCACAGAACCCTGCACGTCCGCCTTCAGAACGACGTTCACTTCGTGAACTTCGCCTTCGGTCATGTTGGCAAACATGTTCTCGAGTTTAGATTTCTGCTGGCGAGCCAGTTTGACTTCACGGAATTTGCCCTGACGGTACAGCGCAACTTCACGCGCTTTCTTCTCGTCACGGACAACGGTCACTTCATCACCGGCAGCCGGAACACCGGACAGGCCCAGGATTTCCACAGGAATGGACGGACCTGCTTCCAGAACTTCACGACCCAGTTCGTCGCGCATTGCACGAACACGGCCATATTCGAAGCCACACAGCACGATGTCGCCTTTGTTCAGGGTACCTTCACGTACCAGAACGGTAGCAACCGGGCCACGACCTTTGTCCAGGAAGGACTCGATCACCGCGCCGCTTGCCATACCATTGCGAACCGCTTTCAGCTCCAGAACTTCAGCCTGCAGCAGGATAGCGTTCAGCAGGTCATCAATACCGGTACCCACTTTTGCAGAAACCGGGATGAACTGAGACTCGCCGCCCCACTCTTCCGGCATAACGCCGTACTGGGACAGTTCGTTTTTAACGCGATCCATGTCCGCTTCTGGCTTATCGATTTTGTTCACTGCAACAACCAGAGGCACCTGCGCCGCTTTCGCGTGCTGAATAGCTTCGATTGTCTGCGGCATCACGCCATCGTCTGCTGCTACCACCAGAACAACGATATCCGTTGCCTGCGCACCACGAGCACGCATAGAGGTAAACGCGGCGTGGCCCGGGGTATCCAGGAAGGTGATCATCCCGTTGTCGGTTTCTACGTGGTAGGCACCGATGTGCTGGGTAATGCCGCCTGCTTCGCCGGAGGCCACTTTCGTGGAACGAATGTAGTCCAGCAGAGAGGTTTTACCGTGGTCAACGTGACCCATGATGGTCACAACCGGTGCACGCGGCTCAGCGGCTGCGCCAGTGTCACGGTCGCTCATTACCGCTTCTTCCAGCTCGTTTTCACGACGCAGGATAACTTTGTGGCCCATCTCTTCGGCAACCAGCTGTGCGGTTTCCTGGTCGATAACCTGGTTGATGGTCGCCATAGCGCCCAACTTCATCATCGCTTTGATGACCTGAGAGCCTTTAACGGCCATCTTGTTAGCCAGATCGCCAACGGTGATGGTTTCGCCAATGATTACGTCACGGTTAACGGCCTGAGCTGGCTTCTGGAAGCCTTGCTGCAGCGCGGAACCTTTACGCTTGCCGCCTTTACCGCCGCGACCCGCTGCACGCGCTTCTTCGCGATCGGCTTTGGATTCAGCGTGCTTGTTGCCTTTCTTCTGAGGACGGGCAGTTTTCGATGCGGTGCGGGTACGGCCACGGCCACCTTCAACCTCACGGTCGTTTTCGTCTTCTGCCTGGCGCGCGTGCTGAGAAGTGGTTACGTGGTAATCACTGGTGTCTTCTGTCTGCTCAACAGGATTAACACCATTCTTCTCGTTTTCTTCTGCCATACGGCGCGCTTCTTCAGCAACACGACGTGCGTCTTCTTCCAGCTTACGGCGAGCTTCTTCTTCCGCTTTACGCTTCAGTTCAGCAGCTTCATTTTCACGACGGGCTTTTTCCGTCTGGGCTGTTTTGGTCATTTCGTCAGTCTGTTGATTGCTCACTTTGTCTTTTTCCGCCGCGTCACGCTTCGCTTTATCACTGGCATCGCGCTTCGCTTTTTCTGCGGCCTCACGTTCAGCTTTTAATTCTGCCTCACGTTTGGCAGTTGCTTCTGCCTCACGCTGAGCTTGTTCTTCCGCTTCACGCTGTGCCTGCTCTTCCGCGGCAAGGCGTTCTGCCTCTTGCGGATCACGTTTTACAAAGGTGCGCGTCTTGCGGACTTCGATTTGTACCGATTTGCTTTTTCCACCGGTACCTGGAACATTTAACGTACTGCGCGTTTTACGCTGTAACGTCAGTTTATCAGGCGCTGAACCGTGTTCACGGTTCAGGTGCGATAATAAGGTTTGTTTCTCTTGCGCGGTCACTGAGTCATCAGCGGACTTCGGGATCCCTGCATCAGCAAATTGCTGTACCAGGCGGTCCACGGAAGTCTGAATCTCAGCAGCCAGCGTTTTTACAGTTACATCAGTCATGCTGTTCCTTCCTGCTACAGTTTATTACGCTTCGTCGCCGAACCAGCAAATATTACGTGCGGCCATGATGAGCTCGCCGGCTTTCTCGTCGGTTAAACCTTCGATATCAGCCAGGTCATCAACGCCTTGTTCAGCGAGATCTTCCAGCGTACAAACACCACGGGCAGCCAGCTTGAACGCAATCGCACGATCAAGACCTTCCAGATTCAGCAGGTCATCAGCCGGCTTGTTATCACCAAGGCTTTCTTCCTGAGCCAGTGCCAGGGTGGTCAGTGCGTTTTTAGCGCGGTCACGCAGGGCTTCAACGGTTGCTTCATCCAGACCGTCAATTTCCAGCAGTTCTTTCATTGGCACATAGGCCAACTCTTCCAGCGTTGAGAAACCTTCTTCAACCAGAACGGTGGCGAAGTCTTCGTCAATGTCCAGGTACTTAGTGAAGGTATCAATGGCTGCATGGGCTTCTGCCTGATGCTTAGCCTGCAGGTCGTCAACGGTCATTACGTTGAGTTCCCAACCGCTCAGCTGTGAAGCCAGACGGACGTTCTGACCGTTACGGCCGATAGCCTGCGCCAGGTTACCTGCTTCAACGGCGATATCCATGGTGTGCTTGTCTTCGTCTACTACGATAGACGCTACATCAGCCGGTGCCATCGCGTTAATCACGAACTGCGCCGGGTTGTCGTCCCACAGAACGATATCAATACGCTCGCCGCCGAGTTCAGTCGAAACAGCCTGAACGCGCGCGCCACGCATACCGACGCAAGCGCCTACCGGATCGATACGCTTATCGTTGGTTTTCACCGCGATTTTCGCACGGGAACCCGGATCGCGGGCAGCGGCTTTAATCTCAATCACTTCTTCGCCAATTTCTGGCACTTCAATGCGGAACAGTTCGATCAGCATTTCAGGTTTAGAACGGGTTACGAACAGCTGTGCGCCACGTGCTTCTGGACGCACGGAGTACAGTACGCCACGAATGCGGTCACCCGGGCGGAAGTTTTCGCGCGGCAGCATATCTTCACGCAGAATAACTGCTTCGGCGTTGCTACCCAGATCCAGGGAGATGTTGTCGCGGTTAACTTTTTTCACCACGCCGGTAATGATCTCGCCTTCGTGCTCGCGGAACTGGTCAACGACCATGGCGCGCTCAGCTTCACGTACTTTCTGAACGATAACCTGTTTAGCAGTCTGGGTGGTGATACGGTCGAAGGTTACGGATTCGATCTGATCTTCAACGTAATCGTCGAGGTTCAGGCTTTCGTCTTCGAAACGTGCCGCTTCCAGGGTGATCTCTTTCGTTGGCTGGGTGACTTCTTCAACGATAACCCAACGACGGAAGGTATCGAAGTCGCCGCTTTTGCGATCGATTTCAACGCGGACATCGATCTCTTGTTCGTATTTTTTCTTGGTTGCCGTAGCCAGTGCACTTTCCAGCGCTTCGAAAATCTTCTCGCGCGGCAGTGATTTTTCGTTGGAAACGGCTTCAACAACAGCCAAAATTTCTTTGTTCATCGCGGGCTTTTCACCTCATCCAGACTGTTAAAAGTGGGGAACCAGGTTCGCCTTCTGGATATTACTCAGCGCGAACACTTCATCTTTGCCTTCGACTGTTACTGTGATCATCTCACCATCAACGGCCTTAATAACGCCCTGCCATTTACGGCGGTTTTGTACAGCCATACGCAGAACGAGAGCCGCCTCTTCACCAATGTAGTGAGTGTAGTGTTCAGCAGTGAACAGCGGGCGATGCAGACCAGGCGAGGAAACTTCCAGGTTATAGGCGACGGTAATAGGATCTTCAACATCAAGAACCGCACTCACCTGGTGGCTAACATCAGCACAATCATCAACATTGATGCCATCTTCACTATCAATATAGATGCGCAGCGTGGATGTACGGCTGCGAATGAATTCGATGCCGACCAGTTCGTAGCCCAGTGCTTCGACTGGTGCTTTAATCATCTCTGTTAATTTTTGGTCTAATGTGGACAAGCCCACCCCCAAGACGTAAAAAAAGGGCATAAAGCCCAGTTATTCTGTAGTCAGATAACAAAAAACCCCGATAAATCGGGGCTTTAGATAACTGAACCCTATAGCCACAACAGTGGCCTGGAGCACTTTCAAAAAGAATTTTTTCAAATCCAGCTACGAAGGCGCTAAGTCTTCACAGTATATTTGAAAAAGGACTTTATAGGAAAGTGGTTGCGGGGGCCGGATTTGAACCGACGACCTTCGGGTTATGAGCCCGACGAGCTACCAGGCTGCTCCACCCCGCGCCTGAAACGTGGCAAATTCTACTCGCTGTGGGTAAAAAATGCAAATAATGCTGGGATTTGGTACCGAGGACGGGACGTAAAATCGGCGTACAGTATATTGATAGTGGACGCCGCCTGTCAACCCTGTGAACCACAGCGATTCAGGCGGGAAATTTTTACAAAAAATACACGAATCACTTTCGGTACTTGCCAAAAGATGATTAAATGAAAACTCACTTATTCTGCATAAAAATGCATTTAGGGTGAAAGCGATCACTCATCAGTCAATCAAGCAGGGTTTTATTTTATGACGACGATTCTCAAGCATCTTCCGCAAGGACAACGTATTGGCATCGCTTTTTCAGGCGGCCTGGATACCAGCGCTGCACTGCTGTGGATGCGCCAGAAGGGAGCGGTTCCTTATGCATATACTGCGAACCTGGGTCAGCCGGATGAGGACGATTATGATGCGATCCCTCGTCGTGCCATGGAGTACGGTGCAGAGAACGCACGCCTGATTGACTGCCGTAAGCAGCTGGTTGCCGAAGGTATCGCTGCCATTCAGTGTGGCGCATTCCATAACACTACCGGCGGCCTGACCTATTTCAATACCACCCCACTGGGCCGTGCCGTTACCGGCACCATGCTGGTTGCCGCGATGAAAGACGATGGCGTTAACATCTGGGGTGATGGCAGCACCTATAAAGGCAACGACATTGAGCGTTTCTACCGTTATGGCCTGCTGACTAACGCTGAACTGCAGATCTACAAGCCATGGCTGGATACTGACTTCATCGACGAACTCGGTGGCCGTCACGAAATGTCCGAATTTATGATCGCCTGTGGCTTTGACTACAAAATGTCAGTCGAGAAAGCTTACTCCACCGACTCCAACATGCTGGGTGCAACGCACGAAGCAAAAGACCTGGAATTCCTGAACTCCAGCGTGAAGATCGTTAACCCGATCATGGGCGTGAAGTTCTGGGACGAAAACGTCAAAATCCAGGCGGAAGAAGTGACCGTGCGTTTTGAACGCGGCCACCCGGTTGCCCTGAACGGCCAGACCTTCTCTGACGATGTGGAACTGATGCTGGAAGCAAACCGCATCGGCGGCCGCCATGGTCTGGGCATGAGCGATCAGATTGAAAACCGTATCATCGAAGCGAAAAGCCGTGGCATCTATGAAGCGCCGGGGATGGCGCTGCTGCACATCGCTTATGAGCGTCTGCTGACCGGTATTCACAACGAAGACACCATTGAGCAGTACCACTCTCATGGCCGTCAGTTGGGCAAACTGCTGTATCAGGGCCGTTGGTTCGATCCGCAGGCGCTGATGCTGCGTGATGCCCTGCAGCGTTGGGTGGCAAGCGCGATTACCGGTGAAGTGACCCTGGAACTGCGTCGCGGTAACGACTACTCGATTCTGAATACCGTGTCTGACAACCTGACCTATCAGGCAGAGCGTCTGACCATGGAAAAAGGCGAATCCGTCTTCTCCCCGGACGATCGTATCGGTCAGCTGACCATGCGCAACCTGGATATCACCGATACTCGCGCCAAGCTGTTCACCTATACCGAGAACGGTCTGCTCTCCGTATCAACAGGTAACGGTCTGCCGCAGGTCGAGAATCTGGAAAACAGCGATAAGCAGTAATCGCGAACAAAAAATGCAAAAGGCGCCTGAGGGCGCCTTTTTTGTAGTTGTGTTTTCCCGGGCCCGGCAAGCATCGCACCGCCGGGCAATATCACAAACTACAGACGAAAAAAAAGACGTCTTGCGACGTCTTTTCTTCGGAATATTGGTACTGAGGATGGGACTCGAACCCACAAGCCCGTTAGGGCACTACCACCTCAAGGTAGCGTGTCTACCAATTCCACCACCTCAGCACTGTTACTTCTATTACTGTGGGATATCGCTGGTCGGCTTAGCCGGTGCAGCTGGCTGAGTCTGCTCGGATTTCGCCGGTGCGCTCAGATTTTCCCACTCGCTTCCTTTACTGGTCTTGTTGCTGTTGATATTGCCAAGCGCCAGACTGATGATGAAAAACAGCGTTGCCAGAATCGCCGTTGCGCGGGTCATGAAGTTACCAGAACCACTTGAACCGAACAGCGTACCAGAAGCGCCTGCTCCAAAAGAGGCCCCCATATCAGCGCCTTTACCTTGCTGCAGCATAATCAACGCTACCAGAGCGATGGCTACAATAAGGAAAACTACCAAAAGAGCTTCGTACATAATCAACCTGTTCCTTGCGGATTTGCCGCATACCAATGCTCAACCAATAAGCAGGAGTTTTGCTTTCCCACTGAAGCGGGTGTGAATACTAACCAAAGCGAATGACCTTCGCAAGGGCAATTTCAGCTCATTGTATCAAGTGCGGAAAAAAACAGCAAAACCGCAGCCACTGAGCAAAACAAAGGCGGCAAGCGCCGCCTTTTTAGACACTTAACGAAAATTATGCTGCTTTTACGGCATCGGCGATGCGATGCGCAAATTCAGTCACCTGCGCTTCGTCTTCCCCTTCAACCATCACGCGGATCAGCGGCTCGGTGCCAGACTTACGCAGCAGGACGCGGCCACGGGAGCCCAGGGCCGCTTCGACCTCAGCCATCACCGCTTTAACATTGTCGTTTTCCAGCGGATCGCCTTTACCGGCCGTGAAGCGGACGTTAACCAGGATCTGCGGGAACATTTTCATCCCGCTGCACAGATCGTGCAGGGACATATGGTTACGTACCATGGCCGCGACCACCTGCAGACTTGCCACAATGCCGTCACCGGTGGTGGTTTTGTCGAGCAGAATCACGTGACCGGAGTTTTCCGCACCGATGCGCCAGCCTTTCTCCTGCAGTTTTTCCAGCACGTAGCGATCGCCCACTTTCGCGCGCACAAACGGAATACCGAGCTGTTTGAGCGCCAGCTCCAGGCCCATGTTGCTCATCAACGTCCCGACGGCACCGCCGCGCAGCTGCCCCTGGCGCAGGCCTTCACGGGCAATGATATAGAGGATCTGATCCCCGTCGACCTTATTACCTTCGTGGTCAACCATGATCACACGGTCGCCGTCGCCGTCATAGGCGATGCCCAGATCGGCCTTCTCTGCCAGGACGCGCGCCTGCAGTGCGCGAACATCCGTAGCCCCCACTTCAGCGTTAATGTTCAGCCCGTTAGGTTCACAACCAATGGCCACAACCTGCGCACCCAGTTCGCGGAACACGTTTGGCGCGATGTGGTAGGTTGCACCGTTCGCGCAGTCGACCACGATTTTCAGATGGCTGAGGCTCAGCTCGTTCGGGAAAGTGCCTTTACAGAATTCAATGTAGCGGCCCGCAGCATCGACGATACGGCTGGCTTTACCCAGTTCAGCGGAGTCAACGCAGGTCAGCTCTTTTTCCATTTCCGCTTCGATGGCCTCTTCGACATCGTCCGGCAGTTTGGTGCCGTCGATTGAGAAGAATTTGATGCCGTTATCGTAGAACGGGTTATGAGATGCAGAGATTACAATTCCCGCTTCTGCGCGGAAGGCACGGGTGAGATAGGCTACGGCTGGCGTCGGCATTGGACCGGTAAAGGAGGCTGAGAGCCCCGCCGCGGAAAGACCCGCTTCCAGCGCCGATTCGAGCATATAGCCAGAGATACGCGTATCTTTGCCGATAATGATTTTGCGCGAGCCGTGGCTTGCCAGCACTTTGCCAGCCGCCCAGCCTAACTTCAGCACAAACTCAGGTGTGATTGGCGCATCGCCCACGCGTCCACGAATGCCGTCGGTACCAAAAAATTTACGATTACTCATAGCGGTTGTTTTCCTTAGCTGCCAGTGTGGCTTCCACCACTCGCATGGCTTCTGCTGTCTCTTTTACGTCATGGACGCGAATTATATGCGCTCCCTGCATCGCTGCAATGACCGCGCAGGCCAGACTCCCGTTCAGGCGGTCTGAAGGCCCAACGTTAAGCAACTGACCTACCATTGATTTTCGTGACATCCCGACCAGTAGCGGCAGGCCAAAATGGTGAAACTCAGATAAGCGCGCAAGAAGCTCGAAGTTATGAGAGAGATTTTTACCGAAACCGAATCCCGGGTCGAGCAGCAATTTCTCTTTTGAGATGCCGGCACGCTCACAACGCGCAATATGTTCAACAAAATAGCGGTTCACATCAGCAAACACGTCGTCATATTTCGGCGCATCCTGCATGGTTTTCGGCTGGCCCTGCATATGCATCAGACAAACCGGCAACCCAGTCTCTGCGGCGGCCTCAAGTGCCCCCGGCTCGGTAAGGGAGCGGATATCATTAATAATGTGAGCGCCCACTCTCGCTGATTCGCGAATGACCTCAGGTTTAGAGGTATCCACCGAGATCCAGACCTCAAAACGCTGCGCAAGGGCTTCGACCACCGGGATCACCCTGGACAACTCTTCGTCCACGCTGACATCAGCCGCGCCCGGTCGCGTCGACTCCCCGCCAACATCGATGATGGTCGCCCCGGCGTTGATCATCAGATTCGCATGTCTGACCGCCTCAATCAGCGTGTTATGCGTACCGCCATCGGAGAAAGAGTCTGGCGTGACGTTCAGGATCCCCATCACATGCGGATGAGTCAGATCGAGATAAGAATCCTGGGCGAAGAGTTTCATGGCAAATCCCTGAGTTTTTGGTTAAGCAGACAAGAAAAACCCCGGGGCAAGCCCCAGGGTTTCAGGTAAAGAGAACATCATCTACAGCGGTGACTTATTTGTCGCCCAACTGTTCTGACATGGTGTTGCCCGGGTTTGGCGTACGCGGTTCATCGACCGGACGCGGCGCACGTGGCGTGCCATTGTTGTCAGAGTTGTTGGACGTACCTGGATCTTCCCAACCCGCTGGCGGACGCACATCGCGGCGTGCCATCAGGTCGTCGATCTGCGGTGCATCGATAGTCTCATATTTCATGAGCGCATCTTTCATCGCGTGCAGGATATCCATATTGTCATTCAGGATCTGACGCGCGCGACCGTAGTTACGTTCAACGAGCGACTTCACTTCCTGGTCGATGATACGCGCTGTCTCATCGGACATATGCTTCGCTTTCGCCACGCTGCGGCCGAGGAAGACTTCGCCCTCTTCTTCCGCATACAGCAGCGGACCGAGTTTGTCGGAGAAGCCCCACTGGGTCACCATGTTACGCGCCAGGTTGGTCGCGACTTTAATGTCGTTGGACGCACCGGTCGAAACATGTTCCACACCGTAGATAATCTCTTCTGCCAGACGACCACCGTAGAGGGTTGAAATCTGACTTTCCAGTTTCTGACGGCTGGCGCTGATGGCATCGCCTTCCGGCAGGAAGAACGTTACGCCCAGCGCACGACCACGCGGAATAATCGTCACTTTATGCACCGGATCGTGTTCCGGCACCAGACGACCGATAATCGCATGACCTGCTTCGTGGTAAGCCGTGGACTCTTTCTGCGCTTCCGTCATCACCATGGAGCGACGTTCCGCACCCATCATGATTTTGTCTTTCGCTTTCTCGAACTCCACCATCGAGACCACACGCTTATTGCCGCGAGCAGCAAACAGTGCAGCTTCGTTCACCAGGTTAGCCAGATCGGCACCGGAGAAGCCCGGGGTACCGCGCGCAATAATTGCCGCATCGATGTCCGGAGACAGCGGTACGCGACGCATGTGCACTTTCAGGATCTGCTCACGACCACGAACGTCTGGCAGACCGACCACAACCTGACGGTCAAAACGGCCTGGACGCAGCAGCGCAGGGTCAAGAACGTCCGGACGGTTAGTTGCCGCGATAACGATAATGCCTTCGTTACCTTCGAAGCCATCCATCTCAACCAGCATCTGGTTCAGCGTCTGCTCACGTTCATCGTGACCACCGCCCAGGCCTGCGCCACGCTGGCGGCCTACGGCGTCGATTTCATCGATGAAGATGATGCACGGTGCCGCTTTCTTGGCCTGTTCGAACATGTCACGCACACGGGATGCACCGACACCAACGAACATTTCCACGAAGTCAGAACCGGAAATGGTAAAGAACGGTACCTTCGCTTCACCGGCGATAGCTTTCGCCAGCAGGGTTTTACCGGTACCAGGAGGACCTACCATCAGAACGCCTTTCGGGATCTTACCGCCCAGTTTCTGGAAACGGCTCGGCTCACGCAGGTATTCAACCAGTTCACCCACCTCTTCTTTTGCTTCATCGCAGCCTGCGACGTCAGCAAAAGTGGTTTTGATCTGGTCTTCCGTCAACATACGCGCCTTGCTCTTACCGAACGACATGGCACCTTTGCCACCGCCGCCCTGCATTTGACGCATAAAGAAGATCCAGACGCCGATAAGCAGCAGCATCGGGAACCAGGAAATGAAGATAGAAGCCAGCAGGCTTGGCTCTTCCGGCGGCTCACCTACCACCTTGACGTTTTTAGTCAGAAGGTTATCAAGCAGCTTAGGATCGTTCACCGGAATGTAAGTCGTGTAACGGTTACTATCTTTCTTGGTAACGTTGATCTCACGTCCGTTGATACGCGCTTCGCGAACCTGATCCTGGTTGACCTCTTGCAGGAAGGTAGAGTAGTCCACCTTACGGCCATTAGACTCGCTGGGCCCAAAGCTCTGGAATACTGACATCAGCACAACGGCAATGACCAGCCAGAGTATTAGGTTTTTCGCCATGTCACTCAAGGGATTAACCTCTTATTACAACTGTGTTAAAAACAGCGTCAGGATACTCTGTATCCGATTTATTTCAAACTTTCGCCTGAAATCCACCGGCTATCATTTTCGCCCGGTCGCTACAATATACACTTCACGTGAACGCGCACGTGAAGAGTCCGGCTTACGAACTTTGACCTTCGTAAACAGGGAGCGAATTTCCTTCAGATACTCCTCGAAACCTTCGCCCTGGAACACCTTCACTAAAAAACTACCACCCGGCGCTAATACATCACGACTCATTTCTAACGCCAGTTCTACCAGATACATGGAGCGAGGGATATCCACCGCCGGTGTTCCGCACATATTTGGCGCCATATCGGACATGACAACCTGAACTTTACTGTCACCTACCCGTTCAAGTAACGCTTTCAGTACTAATTCATCACGAAAATCGCCCTGAAGGAAGTCCACACCAACGATGGGATCCATAGGCAAAAGATCGCAGGCGATGATTCGGCCGGTTCCGCCGATTTGTGTCACCGCATATTGCGACCATCCACCGGGCGCTGCACCGAGGTCGACAACCGTCATCCCCGGCTTAAAGAGTTTGTCACTTTGCTGTATTTCATCAAGTTTAAACCAGGCACGGGAACGTAACCCCTTTTTCTGTGCCTGTAGAACATATTTATCGCTAAAGTGTTCCTGGAGCCAGCGGCTCGAGCTTGCAGAACGCTTTTTACCTGTCATTTAACTTTCCGTCCTGGTTCATCGTAGCCTGTGGTGTAAATTTCCACTCAGCAATTTGGCGATATTAGGGAGATGGCGGTAGAATGAACCGTTTTCAATCCCAACGTAAGCAAAAATATACGATGAATCTGAGTACTAAACAAAAACAGCACCTTAAAGGTCTGGCACATCCGCTCAAGCCTGTAGTAATGCTTGGCAACAATGGTTTGACCGAAGGGGTACTGGCCGAGATTGAACAAGCGCTGGAGCACCACGAATTAATCAAAGTGAAAATCGCCTCTGAAGACAGAGAGACCAAGACTTTGATCGTGGAAGCAATCGTGCGCGAAACCGGCGCCTGTAATGTACAGGTCATCGGTAAAACGCTGGTGCTCTACCGCCCATCTAAAGAGCGTAAAATCTCGCTGCCACGCTAAGATTATCCTGAATTGAACACATTTTCTGTGTAAAACGAGGGGTTTTTCTTTAGCAGGTGAGCAAAATGCCATGCTCCTTGAGTTGATAAAAGGCCGCTAAGCGGCCTTTTTCCTATCTTTACAATGTATCAACATCTGGCGGGAGATGCGAATTACAGGTAATCAACCTTGATAATTTCGAACTCCACTTCCCCACCCGGGGTGCGGATAGTGACCACATCGTCCTGCTCTTTGCCAATCAGACCGCGGGCAATCGGCGAGTTTACCGAGATCAGATTCTGCTTAAAATCTGCCTCGTCATCACCCACGATGCGGTAAGAAACCTCTTCATCGTTATCCAGATTGATCACGGTGACGGTGCAGCCAAAAATGACACGCCCGTTGTTCGGCATTTTGGTGATATCAATCACCTGCGCATTCGACAGCTTAGCTTCGATATCTTTAATACGTCCTTCGCAGAAACCCTGCTGCTCACGCGCAGCGTGGTACTCAGCGTTCTCTTTCAGATCGCCATGCTCACGCGCATCCGCGATAGCGGCAATGATTTCAGGGCGGCGCACAGATTTCAGAAAATCCAGTTCTTCGCGCAGTTTTTCAGCCCCACGTAAGGTCATCGGAATAGCTTGCATTTGTTATACCTCTTTGACATTCCTGTTGGGTACGGGTAACCGACCCGACGACTGGCCCCGCAGGCATCACAGCCTGGCACAGGTCAGAAGCAAAAGAAAACTGACCCGGAAGCAAAGTTCCAGGTCAGCAGTAATTTTTCAATTTGATACGTATTTTACCGCGAAGTTCAGTATGGGTCATCGTTTACTTTACAGGGCGTTGGGCCGTAGTATGACGGTTTGTTTCCGGGTTGTTAGCGCGAGATTATGCGATTTTCCAGATTTATCATCGGATTGACCACCACGATTGCGTTCACTGTCCAGGCAGCGAACGTGGACGAGTATATTAATCAGCTGCCCGATGGCGCCAACCTTGCCCTGATGGTGCAGAAGGTCGGCGCCCAGGCGCCTGAGATCGATTATCACAGTCAGCAGATGGCCCTGCCCGCCAGTACGCAAAAGGTGATCACGGCGCTGGCCGCCCTGCTGCAGCTGGGGCCCGATTTTCGCTTCACCACCACGCTTGAAAGCAAAGGCAACGTCGAGAGCGGCGTGCTCAAAGGCGATCTTATTGCCCGTTTTGGCGGCGATCCGACATTTAAGCGTCAGGATATCCGCAACATGGTCGCCGTGCTAAAGAAGTCGGGCGTGCAGCGCATTGAAGGCAATGTGCTTATCGACACCTCCATCTTCGCCAGCCACGATAAGGCCCCGGGCTGGCCGTGGAACGATATGACCCAGTGCTTTAGCGCACCGCCTGCGGCCGCGATCGTCGATCGCAACTGCTTCTCCATTTCGTTGTACAGCGCGCCAAAACCCAACGATTTAGCCTTTATCCGGGTGGCGTCCTACTATCCGGTCAACATGTTCAGCCAGGTACGAACCCTGGCGAAAGGATCGCCGGAAGCGCAGTACTGCGAGCTGGATGTGGTCCCGGGCGATCTCAACCGCTTTACGCTAACCGGTTGTCTGACGCAACGCGCCGATCCGCTGCCGCTGGCCTTCGCTATTCAGGATGGCGCAGGCTATGCCGGAGCGATCCTGAAAGACGAACTGAAGCAGGCCAATATCACCTACAGCGGCACGCTGTTGCGCCAGACTCAGAGCAACGAACCGGGCACCGTGATTGCCAGTAAGCAATCGGCACCGCTGCACGATCTGCTGAAGATCATGCTGAAAAAATCAGACAATATGATCGCCGATACCGTGTTTCGCATGATCGGCCATGCCCGCTTCGGCGTACCAGGCACCTGGCGTGCCGGTTCGGATGCGGTCCGGCAGATCCTGCGTCAGCAGGCCGGTATTGAGCTCGGGAATACCATCGCGGTCGATGGCTCCGGTCTTTCGCGCCATAACCTGATCTCGCCTGCCACCATGATGCAGGTCCTTCAGTACATTGCTCAGCACGACACTGAACTAAACTTTATCTCGATGCTGCCGCTCGCCGGTTATGACGGCTCCCTGCAGTACCGGGCCGGCCTGCATGCCGCGGGCGTGGATGGCAAAGTCTCCGCTAAGACGGGCTCACTGCAGGGGGTATATAACCTTGCCGGATTTATCACCACGGCCAGTGGGCAGCGGATGGCATTTGTGCAGTATCTTTCAGGCTACGCGGTTGAACCTGCAGACCAACGCAATCGCCGTATCCCGCTGGTGCGCTTTGAGAGCCGGCTTTACAAGGATATTTATCAGAATAACTAGCGATGAAATTACTCATTGTCGAAGACGATCTGCTGCTACAGGAAGGACTGGCTCTGGCGCTCTCAGCCGAGGGCTATACGCTTGATTGTGCTGGCACTGCCGCCGAGGCTGATGGCCTTATCCAGAGCGGTGAATATGGCCTTGTAATCCTCGATCTTGGGTTACCGGATAAAGACGGAGCCACCCTGCTCAGCCAGTGGCGTCGTCGCGGGGTGGATAATCCAGTGCTGATCCTGACGGCGCGTGATGCCCTGGAAGATCGCATCAACGGCCTGGACTCCGGCGCTGACGACTATCTGGTGAAACCCTTTGCCCTGGCGGAACTGCAGGCGCGGGCCAGAGCCTTGATTCGGCGCTATCAGGGGCACAGCGATAATCTGCTCAGTGACGGCGATCTGACGCTGAATCTGCAAACGCAGCAGGTGTTACAACAGTCCCAGCCGGTAGAGGTAACACCAAAAGAGTTCGCCCTGCTGACGCGGCTCATCATGCGCACCGGGCAGACCGTCCACCGTGAAACCTTACAGCAGGACATCTATTCCTGGCAGGACGATCCCGGCTCGAACACGCTGGAGGTTCATATTCATAACCTCCGGCGTAAGCTGGGTAAAGATCGGATCAAAACCGTGCGCGGCGTGGGCTATCGTCTGGAGAGCCAAAAATGAACAGCATGCGCCGTCGTCTGATGGTGCTGTTGGCAGTCATTCTGCTGTTCTTTCAACTGGTCAGCGTTATCTGGCTCTGGCATGAAAGCCGGGAGCAAATCGGCTTTCTGGTCAACGAGACGCTTTCCGCCAAAGCGCGCAACCAGCATGTGGAGAAAGAGATCCGGGAGGCGATCGCCTCGTTGCTGGTACCTTCGCTGGTGATGGTCGGTTTTACGCTGCTCTTCTCCTTCTGGGCGGTCACCTGGATCACCCGCCCGCTCAACCAGCTCCGCTCCAGCCTGGCAAACCGCTCTGCTGATAATCTCTCCCCGCTGCCGATGTATTCCGACATGGAAGAAATTGGCGCCGTAACCACCTCGCTAAATCAGCTTCTTGCCCGGCTGGATCAAACCATTCAACAGGAGCGCCTCTTCACCGCTGACGCCGCACACGAGCTGCGAACGCCGCTGGCGGGTATCCGCCTGCACCTGGAGCTGATGGCGCAGTCAGGCTCGCCCCAGGCGACAACGCTGATTGCCCGTATCGACCAGCTGATGCATACCGTGGAGCAACTCCTGATGCTGGCTCGCGCGGGCCAGGCTTTGGCCAGTGGGCATTACGATACGGTTAACTGGAGCGGATCTATTTTTGCGCCGCTGGCACTGGAGAATGATACCCGGGATCACACAGTGATCTGGCCGCAGACGGGCTCCCAGAGCGTTCAGGGGGACGCAACCCTGCTACGACTGATGCTGCGCAATTTGCTGGAGAACGCGGTGCGTTACAGCCCGGCGGGAACCACCATTGAAGTCAGAATGCAGGAAGTCGACGATGGCACGCTGGTGAGCGTCTGCGATCGGGGGCCAGGCATTGATGAGGCACATCGCCAGTCCATTACCGAACCGTTTCGTCGTATCGATCAACGTTATGGCGGTAGCGGGCTAGGGTTGAGCATCGTGCAGCGTATCGTGCAGCTGCACCGCGGCAAACTGACGCTGGAAAACCGTCCCGAAGGCGGGCTGACGGTCGGCTGTTGGCTACCGACAAAACTAAACTAAAAAAAAGCCCCCTTGGTAAGGGGGCCATTGACGGTCTTAACGTTTGTAGATGAATTCGACGCCTTCTTCGTCGTCTTCATCCCAGTCGTCATCCCAGTCTTCGTCGTCTTCTTCTTCCGTCTGCTCTTCAAGCTGCTGACGGTGGTAGTCATCCCACATGAATTCGACTTTTTCAGGCTGTTTCGCTTCTTCTGCCTGAGTAACCGGGTTTTCGATGATAAAGGTCATCACGTCCCAGCACAGATCCTTCACGCCCATCTGGCTTGCAGCGGAGATGAGATAGTATTTATCTTCCCAGCCCATCGCTTCAGCAATGGCTTTCGCCTTCGCTTCGGCTTCTGCTTTGTCCATCAGGTCGATCTTGTTGAAGACCAGCCAGCGCGGCTTAGCAGTCAGCTTATCGCTGTATTTTTCCAGCTCGCCAATAATGATACGGGCGTTCTCCACCGGATCGGAACCGTCGATCGGATCGATATCGATGAGGTGCAGCAGAACGCGACAGCGCTCAAGGTGTTTCAGGAAGCGGATCCCTAAACCAGCACCTTCCGCGGCGCCTTCGATCAGGCCCGGGATATCGGCTACCACGAAGCTCTTCTCGGTGTCCATACGCACCACGCCGAGGCTTGGCACCAGGGTGGTAAACGGATAGTCCGCTACTTTCGGCTTGGCCGCAGAGACCGCGCGGATGAAGGTAGATTTACCGGCATTCGGCATCCCCAGCATCCCGACGTCTGCCAGCAGCATCAGTTCGAGCTGCAGATCGCGCTTGTCGCCCGGTGTACCCATCGTTTTTTGACGCGGGGAACGGTTCACGGAGGATTTGAACCGGGTGTTGCCCAGGCCGTGCCAGCCGCCTTTTGCGACCATCAGGCGCTGACCGTGTTTGGTCATATCACCCATGGTTTCGCCCGTACCCTGATCGATAACGCGTGTCCCGACCGGTACCTTCACGCTGACGTCTTTCCCGCGTTTGCCGGTACAGTCACGGCTCTGGCCGTTCTGGCCACGCTCTGCGCGGAATGCTTTCTCGAAACGGTAATCGATCAGCGTGTTAAGGTTTTCGTCGGCTTCAAGCCATACGTCACCGCCGTCACCGCCGTCGCCGCCGTCAGGGCCGCCACGGGGAATATATTTTTCACGGCGGAAGCTTACGCAACCATTACCGCCATCACCTGCCACGACCAGGATCGTTGCTTCATCAACAAACTTCATTTTACTCTCCGTAAATCATTCGCCTGAGCGGGGGACACTACAGCCGCTTCATTTTTGCGCCAACGTCCCCAAAGACGATGACCAATGGCGGAATACATCGCGCCCGCAACCACGACAAACGCACCGAGATAAGCCAACAGGTTTAACATCGGTTTGACAAAGAAATCGGGCCAGGCCATTGATAATAAATCTGAAAATAACAGCGTAAACAGCGGGGTCAGCGTAATCAGTGCGCTCACCTGTGCTGCCTGCCAGCGCGCCATCGCTTCTGCCAGCGCGCCATAACCGACTAACGTGTTCAGACCACAAAAGATCAGACACGCCAGCTGCCAGTCGCTTAACTGGGTAATCACTCCCGGCTTCGCCAGCGGCAACAGTGCAATAGTACATAAAGTGTACAGCAAAAACAGGATCTGCTGTGACGCCAGGCGACGCAATAACACCTTTTGCGCGACGCCATAACTTACCCACACCGCCGCCGCACTCACGCCGAAAATCACACCCCAGGTGTAATCCGTCAAGCGAGTAAATATCTCTATCAGACTGGTATTGAAGAACAACACCAGACCGCAAAGCAGCATCATTGCCCCGATAATCTGCGTGCCGCGCATCTTCTCTTTAAGGATGAAGACGCTGGCCACCATCATACCGACCGGTGAAAGCTGGCCTATAACCTGCGATGCCGTAGGGCTGAGATATTGCAGGGAAGAACTGAACAATATGAAGTTGCCAAACAGGCCACCTGTCGCAATCGCCAGCATCACCAGCCAACGCGGTTTACGAAAGATGCGCAGAGGGGGAAGCTTACCTTTTATCGCAAGGATAATTCCCAACCCTATACCGGCCATCAGGAAGCGGTAGAACACCACCGTAGGCGGCTCCATCACTTCCAGTACCTGCTTCATTGCAATTGGCAGTGCACCCCAGCACATTGCGGTGGTGAGCGCCAAAAGAATACCAATGCCGGCCTGCTGCTTCATGCCCGTTTTCCCTACAGAAAAAATTACCGGGTTTCCAATGTAAAAAGCCCCGCAACACGTTGCGGGGCTTTAATCCGTTACCGGACCGAGAAAACCTTACTCAGCAACAATGCTGATGTATTTACGGTTGTTCGGGCCTTTAACTTCAAATTTCACTTTACCGTCTGCTTTAGCAAACAGAGTGTGGTCACGACCGCAACCTACGTTGTTACCAGCGTGGAATTTGGTGCCACGCTGACGAACGATGATGCTACCCGCCAGAACGGTTTCGCCACCGAAACGCTTAACGCCAAGGCGTTTAGCTTCTGAATCGCGACCGTTACGTGTGGAGCCGCCAGCCTTTTTATGTGCCATTTAAATCTCTCCTCAGGTCTTAGGCGCTGATGCCAGTAATTTTCACATCAGTGAACCACTGACGGTGGCCCTGCTGCTTACGGTAGTGTTTACGACGACGAAACTTAACGATCTTAATTTTCTCGCCACGACCATGAGCAACAACTTCAGCTTTGATAACGCCGCCATCAACGAAAGGAACGCCGATTTTGACTTCTTCACCGTTTGCGATCATCAGAACTTCAGCGAACTCAACAGCTTCGCCAGTTGCGATGTCCAGCTTTTCCAGGCGAACGGTCTGACCTTCGCTTACTCGGTGTTGTTTACCACCACTTTGGAAAACCGCGTACATATAAACTCCGCTTCCGCGCACATCCTCGTGTGATTCAGAGTGCGCTATAAATATTCACAATAGGGCGCGAATATTACGCAAAACGCGAGCCTTTGACAAGTGCTACCGTCAATACATGAAGAAAAAAAACACAACACGTACGGTAACGTTTATCTGAGGCGTTTTTTCAGTACAATCAGCGCTACTATTGATAAACCGAACCCTACGTTAGCCCATTTGAAATGTGGAAAACAGGACTACAAGCCCGGCTTTTGCGATGAATTTAGAAAAAATCAATGAGTTAACCGCGCAAGATATGGCGGGTGTAAATGCAGCGATCCTGGAACAGCTCGATTCTGACGTTTCCCTAATCAATCAGTTGGGTTACTACATCGTCAGCGGCGGGGGTAAACGCATCCGTCCGATGATCGCGGTACTCGCCGCTCGCGCGGTAGGTTATCAGGGGAATGCGCACGTCACGATCGCGGCGCTGATCGAATTTATTCATACCGCCACGCTGCTGCATGATGACGTTGTCGATGAGTCCGATATGCGTCGTGGCAAAGCCACCGCCAACGCGGCGTTTGGCAATGCTGCCAGCGTACTGGTAGGTGATTTTATCTATACCCGCGCCTTCCAGATGATGACCAGCCTCGGTTCGCTGAAGGTCCTGGAAGTGATGTCCAAAGCGGTGAACGTGATCGCGGAAGGCGAAGTTCTGCAGCTCATGAACGTCAACGACCCGGACATCACCGAAGAGAACTACATGCGGGTGATCTACAGCAAAACCGCGCGTCTGTTTGAGGCTGCCGCACAGTGCTCTGGTATCCTTGCTGGCTGTACTGAGGAGCAGGAACGTGGCCTGCAGGACTACGGACGCTACCTTGGCACCGCCTTCCAGCTGATCGACGATCTGCTCGATTACAGCGCCGATGGCGAAACCCTGGGCAAAAACGTCGGTGACGACCTCAACGAGGGCAAACCGACGCTACCGCTGCTGCATGCCATGCGTAACGGCACTCCTGAGCAGGCAAACCTGATCCGTGAAGCCATTGAGCAAGGAAACGGCCGACACCTTCTGGAACCCGTACTGGAAGCAATGGCGACCTGTGGTTCTCTGGAATGGACCCGTCAGCGTGCCGAGGAAGAGGCCGATAAAGCCATCACCGCACTTCAGGTTATCCCAGACAGCCCATGGCGAGATGCTCTGATCGGTCTCGCGCATATCGCTGTTCAGCGCGATCGATAAGGACAAGGGAACTCTCTTTTATATGAAAATAGAGTTCCTGTAAGTTCCAAATAATAGCCATAACGTTGTTAAAGAATCCGCTTACAGGCCGCATGATTAAAGCCCTGGCAAAATCTGAATATTGCTTCCAGTAATGCGAACTTTTTAGAACCGCTGTTCGAAGAAGGTATAGTAAATACGTCATTTAATTGAAATGACGTGAACGTACCAGAACAGAGGGACTACTGTATGGATAAGAAATTTATCGACTGGCACTCGGCCGATATTATTGCCGCGCTGCGCAAGAAGGGAACATCACTGGCTGCAGAATCCCGCCGTAATGGTCTCAGTTCATCTACTCTGGCAAATGCGCTGACGCGCCCCTGGCCGAAGGGAGAACTGATCATTGCCACGGCGTTAGGTACCGATCCCTGGGTAATTTGGCCATCACGTTACCATGACCCGATAACCCATGAGTTTGTCGACAGAACGCGCATGATGCGCCAGAGAAGACAAGAAAAAGAGCGCCAACAATGACGCTCCTTTAAACGGGAATAGCAACCCCCCGGTCGAGATGGCAGGGGGCTGCCTTAACGATTACTCGCCTTTCACACGCTCAATATTTGCACCCAGTGCACGCAGTTTATCTTCGATGCGTTCATAGCCGCGATCGATGTGATAAATACGGTCCACCAGCGTGGTACCTTCAGCAATACAGCCCGCCAGCACCAGGCTCGCAGATGCACGCAGATCCGTCGCCATCACCTGCGCACCGGACAGTTTTTCCACGCCATGACAAATCACGGTGTTGCTTTCGATCTCAGCATGCGCGCCCATACGGATCAGCTCCGGTACGTGCATAAAGCGGTTTTCAAAGATCGTTTCGGTGATCACACCTGTACCCTCGGCCACCAGGTTCAGCAGCGTGAACTGCGCCTGCATATCGGTCGGGAAGGCCGGATGCGGGGAAGTCCGCACGTTGACGGCTTTAGGGCGCTTACCGTGCATATCCAGGCTGATCCAGTCTTCACCGGTTTCGACGTCGGCACCCGCCTCACGCAGTTTAGCCAGTACCGCATCCAGGGTATCAGGCTGGGCATTACGGCAGACGATCTTCCCACCGGAGATGGCCGCTGCGACCAGGAAGGTCCCGGTTTCGATACGGTCAGGCAGAACGCGATACACACCGCCACCCAGACGTGTAACGCCTTCGATGGTGATACGGTCGGTACCCTGACCGGTGATCTTCGCCCCCAGAGTGTTCAGGAAGTTGGCGGTGTCCACAATCTCCGGTTCGCGCGCGGCGTTCTCGATGATGGTGGTGCCTTCTGCCAGCGTAGCCGCAGACATGATAGTGACGGTCGCACCAACGCTCACCTTATCCATCACGATATGCGCGCCCTTGAGGCGGCCATTGACGGAGGCTTTGACGTAGCCCTCTTCCAGCTTGATTTCAGCACCCAGCTTCTCGAGGCCGAAAATATGCAGATCGACCGGACGCGCGCCAATAGCGCAGCCGCCAGGCAGAGAGACCTGACCCTGACCAAAACGGGCCACCAGCGGACCCAGCGCCCAGATAGAGGCGCGCATGGTTTTCACCAGGTCGTACGGCGCGGAGAAGTTATTCACGTTGCTGGCGTCGATCCACACGGATCCGTTACGCTCCACCTTGGTACCCAGCTGGCCGAGCAGCTTCATGGTGGTATCAATGTCTTTCAGTTTCGGGACGTTCTGGATCTCTACCGGCTCTTCCGCAAGCAGTGCGGCGAAGAGGATCGGCAGCGCGGCGTTTTTGGCGCCGGAAATTGTGACTTCGCCCTGGAGACGCGTAGGCCCCTGAACACGAAATTTGTCCATGATTTACTCTCTGTATGAATTCAACCGTGCTGCGGGCAAATCACCCTCAGCTCAAAAACCGTTTAGTTTGCGATCGCGTGCCCACTCAGTCGGGGTGAACGCCTTGATCGACAGGGCATGAATACGGTTATCCGCGATATATTCCATCAGCGGCGCGTATACAGCCTGCTGCTTTTTCACGCGGCTCATGCCGTCAAAGATCTCTCCCACAGCAATAACCTGAAAGTGGCTGCCGTCGCCGGAGACGTGGGCTTCCTGGAGGGCAAGTGCATTCATCAGCACGGTCTGGATTTCATGATTTTCCATGGGATCTCTATCATCTGGTGTGAAAACAAGCCCAACATCTTAGAGCAAAGTGGCGCGGTCTTAAACAAGCAAAAAGCCCCGACGATGAAACAGTCGGGGCTTTTGATAGTAACGTACTGAAAAAATTAGCGGGGCAATACGTCTTCCGGCAGATTATAGAGCTGAGCCAGGGTGATGACGTTATCACTGACGCCCGCAAGCGCTACCTGCTTGCCCTGCCCTTTACCTGCCGCCACCAGATGAACCAGCAATGCGACGCCCGCCGTATCCACGCGGGAAATGCCGCCAAGGTCAATACAGGAGACGCCCTGCATGGCTTCATGGCGCGCATCCCACAGAGGATTCAGATAATCCTGATCCAGCTCGCCAGTGAGTAACAACGTCTCACCCTCTCGGGTCCAGCTGAGCTGCGACGTCATTATTTTTTCTCATCCAGGGTAATTTTCTGACGCGAGATGCTGTTCAGCTGAGCAGTCAGACCATCAATGCCCTTAGTACGCAGCAGATCGCTCCATTCGTTCTGCTTGGTGGTGATCATGCTGACGCCTTCGGCAATCATGTCGTAAGCCTGCCAGTTACCGTTCTGGCTGTTCTTACGCCACTGGAAATCCAGGCGCACTGGCGGACGACCGTTTGGATCGACGATAGTCACGCGGATAGGAACGATGGTGGCAGAGCCCAGCGGCTGTTCCGGCGCAATCTGATACGTCTGGCCGTGGTACATGGCCAGCGCCTGGCCGTAGGCCTGCTTCAGGTACTCACGGAACGCAGCAAAATAAGCATCGCGCTGCGCTGGCGTGGCGTCTTTGTAGTAACGACCCAACACCAGAGCCCCGGCATATTTTACCTGAACATACGGCAGCAGCTCCTGATCGACCACATCGCGCAGGTAGTCGGGATTGGAACGAATTTTCGGCTGCTCGTTCTTAAGGCGATCGAAGGTTTTCTTAGCCGCCTCATTCATCTGTTGATAAGGATTGCTCTGGTCGGCTGCGTTAGCAGCAGTCAAAGGGGCAATCATCAGCATGGCAACCATTAACAGTCGTTTAATCATGAATTACTTCTCCTGAGATGAATTCGTCGTGCCAACAGGCGGCGTAATGTCACTCTGCGCAGGTGTCTGAGCAGCTTGATTCTCGTCACCCCCTTTACTGTTGCTGTTGTAAAGGAACTGACCAATCATATCTTCCAGCACCATGGCTGACTTCGTATCCTGAATTACGCCACCGTCCTTAAGGATAGTCGTTCCCAGTTCGGGATCTTCAAAACCGATGTTCAGCGCCAGGTATTGTTCACCTAACAGGCCGGAGGTACGGATAGACAGGGAGCTGGTATCCGGAATGTGGTTGTAGCGCTCTTCAATATCCAGCGCGACGCGCGGCAGATAGGTTTTCTCGTCGAGGGTGATATCGGCCACACGCCCTACCACTACCCCGCCAATGCGCACCGGAGAACGGCTTTTCAGGCCGCCGATATTATCGAAGGTGGCATAGATGCGATATGTGGGCTCGGTGCGGATCGTCGTAACATCCGCCACTTTGAAGCTTAAAAACAGTGCGGCCAGCAGTGCCAGCAAAACAAATACGCCTACCCAAATTTCTACTTTTTTCGTTTGCATGAACTCATTTCCCAAACATCAGTGCGGTGAGCACAAAATCCAGAGCCAGTATGGCCAGCGACGAATGAACAACGGTGCGGGTGGTTGCCCGGCTGATACCGGCAGACGTCGGGATTGCATCGTAGCCATTGAACAGTGCAATCCAGGCGATCGTCACGGCAAATACCGCGCTTTTAATCAGGCAGTTAACCAGATCCAGACGCCAGTCAACCGCACCTTGCATCGCAGACCAGAAGAAACCGGCATCGATCCCTTTCCACTGCACGCCAACCATCGATCCGCCCCAGATCCCGACCGCAACAAAGAGAATAGTCAGCAACGGCAACGAGATCATGCCCGCCCAGAAGCGCGGCGCGATCACCCGACGCAGCGGATCCACGGCCATCATCTCCATACTGGAGAGCTGCTCGGTGGCGCGCATCAGGCCGATTTCCGCCGTCAGCGCCGAACCGGCACGCCCGGCGAATAACAGCGCCGCGACCACCGGACCCAGCTCACGCAACAGGGAGAGCGCCACCAGCATTCCGAGGCTGGTTTCCGCACTGTAGGTGGTGAGAACCAGATAACCCTGCAGCCCCAGCACCATCCCGATGAAGACACCGGAAACGATGATAATGAGCATCGACAGCACGCCGACATTATACAGCTGGCGTACCAGCAGAGGGGCATGTTTGCGGAACTCCGGTTTCCCGACCAGCGCATTGAATAACATCAACCCGGCACGCCCGAACGTCCTGATGGTTTTTATGCCACGGTGTCCGAGAGCGGCCAACGCATTTAACAGCATGAGTGGCTTAACTCCCTATTCCCAATAAATCTTTATGATAATCGCCCGCCGGATAACGGAACGGCACGGGGCCATCTGCAATGCCGTCGAGGAACTGACGGACACGCGCATCGCTGTTGCTCTGTAATGATTGCGCACTACCGTGCGCCACAATTTTCTTATCCGCCACGATATAGGCGTAATCGGCAATGCTCAGCACTTCTGGTACGTCGTGGGTGACCACAATACAGGTCACGCCCAGCGCGCTGTTCAGTTCAGAGATCAGTTTGACCAGCACGCCCATGGTGATGGGATCCTGGCCGACGAACGGCTCATCGAACATGATCAGATCGGGTTCCAGCGCGATCGCGCGCGCCAGGGCCGCACGACGGGCCATGCCGCCAGAGAGTTCGGAAGGCATCAGTTTAGCGGCACCACGCAGGCCGACGGCCTCGAGTTTCATCATCACGGTGCTTTTCAACAGTTCCGGCGGCAGGTGAGTATGCTCACGCAGCGGATAGGCGACATTATCGAAGACATTCATGTCAGTAAAAAGCGCCCCAGACTGAAAAAGCATGCTCATGCGTTTACGCACGGTGTAGAGGCGCGAGCGGGACATGGCCGGAATATTTTCGCCATCAAAGAGGATCTCGCCCTGGCTCGGGGGGATCTGCCCGCCAATCAGGCGCAGTAATGTCGTTTTACCAATGCCGGAGGGCCCCATAATGGCGGTGATTTTACCGCGAGGCACGGTGAGAGAGATGTTGTCAAAAATGACCCGGCTGCTGCGCGTGAAGCTGACGCCACGGACATCGACTATATTCGCCCCATTCAGGCTCATGTACATTTCCTTTCTATTGCCGGTTCAGGATCGGCTTGATGCCTGATTTCGCCGCAAACCCAACATTTTTACAGAATATTACCTCTGCAGGTAAGCGAAAGCTGGCATTTGTTTTACTTTTACAACGCATAAAGTCAAAATTAGGAATACGTTACGTCTACAGACAGTATGCAGCGGCAGAGATTTTTTCTCAGTGGACCGGCGAGTATACCTGAAGAAAGGACTTTTGATGCTTCTTGCAACGGCACTGTTAATAATTGGTTTACTTTTGGTGGTCTACAGTGCCGACCGTCTGGTGTTTTCCGCATCAATTCTGTGTCGTTTATTGGGCATACCCCCCCTAATTATTGGGATGACGGTGGTCAGCGTTGGCACCTCCTTGCCGGAGATCATCGTCTCTGTCGCCGCCTCGCTGCACGATCAAGTTGATCTCGCCGTGGGAACGGCCATTGGCTCCAATATCGTCAATATTTTACTCATCCTGGGGCTTGCTGCGCTGCTGCATCCATTTCGCGTGCATTCTGATGTTCTGCGGCGTGAATTGCCGCTAATGTTAATTGTCAGTCTGCTCGCTGGTTACGTGTTATATGACGGACAGTTAACCCTTAGCGATGGCATTTTCCTGCTGGCACTGGCGGTCATCTGGCTGTTTTACATTGTTAAGCTGGCCCGGGCGGCGGAGAAGCAGGGCAATGACTCCCTGACCCGCGAGCAGGTTGCCGAACTACCGCGTGAGGGGAATTTACCCGTCGCGCTGCTCTGGCTGGGTGTAGCGTTAATCATCATGCCGATGGCGACACAGATGATCGTTGATAACGCTACGGTGCTGGCCAACTACTTCGCCATGAGCGAATTGACCATCGGCCTGACGGTGATTGCCATTGGCACCAGCCTGCCTGAGCTTGCCACGGCGATTGCCGGCGCGCGTAAAGGCGAAGACGACATGGCGATTGGTAATATTATCGGTTCCAATATTTTCAATATTGCCATCGTGCTGGGCCTGCCGGCCCTGATTGCCCCTGGCGCGTTTAATCCGCTGGCGTTCAGCCGGGATTATGGGGTGATGCTGTTAGTCAGCGTCATCTTCGCCCTGCTCTGCTGGCGGCGTAAAAGGCAGATTGGTCAGGGTGCTGGCGCGCTGCTGACGGTGGGATTTATCGTATGGGTGGCGATGCTGTACTGGCTCTCGCCTCTTCTCTCTGGGTAAACGGAAACGCATTATGTCGCAAATAGAATTGCAGCCGGGTTTTGACTTTCAGAAAGCAGGAAATGAAGTTCTGGAGATAGAACGTGAAGGTCTGGCGCAGTTAGATCAATACATTAATCAGGACTTTAGCCTCGCGTGTGAAAAACTTTTCCACTGCACAGGCAAAGTCGTGGTGATGGGAATGGGCAAATCCGGGCACATTGGTCGTAAAATGGCAGCCACGTTCGCCAGTACCGGCACGACCGCCTTTTTCGTTCACCCCGGTGAAGCGGCGCACGGTGACCTGGGGATGGTCTCGGCGCAGGATATCGTTATCGCGTTATCGAACTCCGGCGAATCAAATGAAATCCTGGCGCTGATCCCGGTGCTGAAGCGACTTCACGTTCCCCTCATCTGTGTCACCAGCCGTCCTGAGAGCAGCATGGCGCGCGCTGCGGATATCCATCTGTGCGTCAAAGTGCCGAAAGAGGCCTGCCCGCTGGGGCTGGCTCCGACTTCCAGCACCACCGCTGCGCTGGTAATGGGGGATGCGTTGGCCGTCGCCCTGCTCGAAGCCCGCGGCTTTACCGCCGAAGATTTCGCCCTCTCCCATCCGGGCGGCGCGCTGGGGCGTAAATTGCTGCTGCGGGTGAATGACATCATGCACACCGGGGATGAAATTCCGCGCGTCAGTAAAGACGCCTCCCTGCGCGATGCGCTGCTGGAGATCACCCGTAAAAATCTTGGCATGACCGTCATCTGCGACCAGCAGATGAAAATTGACGGGATTTTCACCGATGGGGATCTACGCCGCGTATTCGATATGGGGGTAGATGTTCGTAAGCTGGGTATCGCCGATGTGATGACCCCAGGGGGGATTCGGGTGCGTCCCGGCCTGCTTGCTGTTGAAGTATTAAACCTGATGCAGTCCCGCAATATCACCTCCGTTATGGTTGCTGATGGCGACCAATTGCTGGGTGTGGTACATATGCATGATCTGCTGCGCGCAGGCGTAGTGTAATGAAGGATAAGACAATGATTAATGCGGGTGCATCCCTTGCAACCTGTTATGGCCCGGTCAGTGCGCAGATGATGTCGCAGGCCGAAAACATTCGCCTGCTGATCCTGGATGTCGATGGCGTGCTGTCTGACGGCCTGATTTATATGGGCAACAATGGCGAAGAGCTGAAAGCCTTCAACGTACGTGATGGCTACGGTATTCGCTGTGCGCTCACTTCTGGCATAGAAGTTGCCATTATCACCGGGCGTAAGGCTAAACTGGTAGAAGATCGCTGCGAAACGCTGGGCATTACTCATCTCTATCAGGGGCAGTCCGATAAGATGGTCGCTTTCAGGGACTTACTTGGTAAACTTGCCATTGCCCCGGAAAACGTCGCCTATGTCGGAGACGATCTTATTGACTGGCCAGTGATGGCAGAAGTGGGACTCAGCGTCGCCGTTGCCGATGCGCATCCGCTTTTGATCCCGCGTGCTGACTATGTCACCCGTATTAACGGTGGCCGCGGCGCAGTGAGAGAAGTCTGCGACCTGCTGCTGCTGGCGCAAGGTAAGCTTGATGAGGCCAAAGGGCAATCGATATGAGTAAAACCAGACGTTGGGTTATTATTCTGCTTTCGCTGGTAGCACTGGTACTGATTGGCGTGAATCTCGCTGACCGGGACGACGAACAAGCGCCGACGGTCAATACTAACGATCCAACATATAAAAGCGATCATAGCGATACCGTGGTCTACAGTCCGGAAGGGGCGCTGAATTATCGCCTTATCGCTCAGCATGTTGAGTATTTTTCCGAACAGGGCGTCTCCTGGTTTACCCAACCGGTGATGACCACCTTTGATGTCAATAAAATTCCGACCTGGTCGATTAAATCAGACCGGGCAAAACTGACGAATGACCGTATGCTTTATCTGTATGGTCATGTTGAGGTGAATGCGCTGACCGCAGACTCACAGCTGCGCAAAATCACAACCGATAACGCACAGATTAACCTTGTGACGCAGGATGTCACGTCGCAGGATCTGGTTACGCTATACGGCACAACATTTAATTCCAGCGGTCTGAGAATGCGCGGGAACTTACGCAGCAAGAACGCAGAGCTGATTGAAAAGGTTAGAACCTCCTATGAAATTCCAAGCAAACAAACTCAGCCTTAAATTTGTTATTGCCAGCGCGCTGCTGGCCGTCAGCCTGCCTGCGCTTGCTGTGACGGGTGATACCGAGCAGCCGATTCATATCGAATCCGATACGCAATCGCTCGACATGCAGGGTAACGTTGTGACCTTTACCGGCAATGTCGTCGTGACTCAGGGCACCATCAAAATCAACGCCGACAAGGTGGTGGTGACGCGTCCTGGCGGTGAAGACGGTAAAGAGATTATCGATGGCTACGGCAACCCGGCTACCTTCTACCAGATGCAGGACAACGGCAAGCCGGTGAAAGGGCACGCCTCCCAGATGCACTACGAGCTGGCGAAAGACTTCGTGGTGTTGACCGGTAATGCGTTCCTGGAGCAGCTCGACAGCAACATCAAGGGCGACAAGATTACCTATCTGGTGAAAGAGCAAAAAATGCAGGCCTTCAGTGAAAAAGGCAAACGCGTGACGACCGTTCTGGTTCCATCGCAGCTGCAGGACAAAAACAACACTCAGGCCCCGGCACAGAAAAAGAGTAACTAATTCGTTATGGCAACATTAACTGCAAAGAATCTCGCCAAAGCCTACAAGGGCCGTCGCGTAGTGGAAGATGTCAGTTTGACCGTCAACTCCGGCGAAATTGTCGGCCTGTTGGGTCCTAACGGTGCAGGTAAAACCACCACCTTTTATATGGTGGTAGGCATTGTGCCGCGCGACGCGGGCAACATCATCATTGATGACGAGGACATCAGCCTGCTGCCCCTTCACGCGCGTGCGCGCCGCGGCATCGGTTACCTGCCGCAGGAAGCCTCAATTTTTCGCCGTCTCAGCGTCTTCGACAACCTGATGGCGGTGCTGCAAATCCGTGACGATTTGACCTCCGAACAGCGTCAGGATCGCGCCAACGAGCTGATGGAAGAGTTCCATATCGAACATCTGCGCGACAGCATGGGCCAGGCGCTCTCCGGTGGTGAACGCCGCCGTGTGGAAATTGCCCGCGCGCTGGCGGCCAACCCGAAATTTATCCTGCTCGATGAACCTTTCGCGGGTGTTGACCCGATTTCGGTTATCGATATCAAACGTATTATTGAGCATCTGCGCGACAGTGGCCTGGGCGTGCTTATCACCGACCACAACGTACGCGAGACGCTGGCGGTCTGTGAGCGAGCCTACATCGTCAGCCAGGGCCATCTTATTGCCCACGGTACACCGCAACAGATCCTCGAAGATGAGCATGTTAAGCGCGTGTATCTTGGGGAAGACTTCAGACTCTGATAGGGTAGAAGTTCAGTCTCGCGTAAACGGAGAAAAATGCTCTGAACATGAAGCAAGGTTTGCAATTAAGGCTCAGCCAACAGCTGGCAATGACGCCGCAGTTACAACAGGCTATTCGTCTGTTGCAGCTGTCAACGCTGGAACTTCAGCAGGAACTCCAGCAGGCGCTGGACAGTAATCCCCTGCTTGAGCAAACCGATCTTCACGATGAGGTAGAAACTCAGCAAACCCAGGATAACGAAACTCTCGACAGCGTTGATGCGCTGGAGCAAAAAGAGATGCCTGACGAGCTTCCTCTCGATGCCAGCTGGGATGAGATCTACACCGCCGGCACGCCATCCGGCACGCGCGCAGACTACCAGGATGATGAATTGCCGGTGTATCAGGGCGAGACTACCCAGTCGCTGCAGGATTACCTGATGTGGCAGGTGGAGCTGACGCCCTTTTCCGATACCGATCGCGCCATCGCCACCTCCATTGTCGATGCCGTCGATGAGACCGGCTATTTGACCGTGTCGCTGGACGACATTCTGGAAAGCATCGGTGATGATGAGATCGATCTCGAAGAGATCGAAGCGGTTCTGAAGCGCGTTCAGCGTTTTGATCCGGTCGGCGTCGCGGCACGCGATTTACGTGACTGCCTGCTGATTCAGCTTTCGCAGTTTGTTAAAGAGACGCCGTGGCTGGAAGAGGCTCGCCTGATCGTCAGCGAGCATCTGGATCTGCTGGCTAACCACGACTTCCGCTCCCTGATGCGCGTGACGCGGCTGAAGGAAGAGATCCTGAAAGAAGCGGTCAATTTGATTCAGTCGCTGGATCCGCGTCCGGGGCAGTCTATCCAGACCAGCGAGCCCGAGTACGTCATTCCCGACGTGCTGGTGCGCAAGCATAACGGCCTGTGGACCGTGGAATTGAATTCCGACAGCATCCCTCGTCTGCAGATAAATCAGCAGTACGCCTCGATGTGCACCAGCGCGCGCAACGACTCGGATAACCAATATATCCGCAGTAATCTTCAGGAAGCGCGCTGGCTGATCAAAAGCCTCGAGAGCCGCAATGATACGCTGCTGCGCGTCAGCCGCTGCATCGTGGAACAGCAGCAGGCGTTCTTTGAACAAGGTGAAGAATTTATGAAGCCGATGGTGCTGGCCGATATCGCCCAGGCCGTCGAGATGCATGAATCGACGATTTCCCGCGTGACGACGCAGAAGTATCTGCATAGTCCGCGCGGTATTTTTGAGCTTAAGTATTTTTTCTCCAGCCATGTCAACACCGAAGGCGGCGGCGAAGCTTCGTCGACGGCCATCCGGGCGCTGGTGAAAAAGTTGATCGCCGCGGAAAACCCCGCGAAACCACTGAGCGACAGTAAGTTAACCACCATGCTGTCCGATCAAGGTATCATGGTTGCACGCCGCACTGTTGCGAAGTATCGAGAGTCTTTATCCATTCCGCCGTCAAACCAGCGTAAACAACTGGTCTGACTCTACCGATAAGGAAGACACTATGCAGCTCAACATCACTGGACACAACGTCGAAATCACTGAGGCCCTGCGCGATTTTGTGAATGCAAAATTCGCTAAGCTTGAGCAGTATTTTGAGAGGATCAATCAGGTCTACATTGTGTTAAAAGTGGAAAAAGTGACTCATATCTCGGATGCGACCCTGCACGTCAACGGGGGCGAAATCCATGCCAGTGCGGAAGGGCAAGACATGTACGCGGCTATCGACGGCTTGATTGACAAGCTGGCACGACAGCTAAACAAACATAAAGATAAACTGAAACAACACTAATTGTCCGGGCAGTTAACGGGTGCAGGTTGGCCTGTTGTGAAACACAACGGGCCCTTTGTACAGTTAGCGCTTAGGTGAAATTATGATGAATAACGATTCAACTCTACAACTGAGCAGTGTCCTTAATCAGGAATGTACCCGCAGTGCCGTCCACTGCCAGAGCAAAAAACGTGCGCTGGAGATCATCAGTGAACTGGCCGCAAAGCAGCTGAGCCTGCCGCCCCAGGTGGTGTTTGAAGCGATCCTGACCCGTGAAAAAATGGGCAGTACCGGCATCGGCAACGGCATTGCCATTCCCCATGGCAAACTTGAAGAGGATACTCTGCGTGCTGTAGGCGTGTTTGTTCAGCTGGAAACACCTATCGCCTTTGATGCCATTGATAACCAGCCTGTCGATTTGCTGTTTGCCCTGCTGGTACCCGCGGATCAGACCAAAACACATTTGCATACCCTCTCGCTGGTGGCCAAACGTCTGGCGGATAAAACCATCTGTCGCCGTTTGCGTGCGGCACAGAGCGATGAGGAGCTCTATCAAATCATTACGGAAACGGAAGGCAATCAGGATGATGCGTAATCGGGTGATGGCTTTGACATCTGTAGTCCTGAGGAGAAATGGTACATGGTGCTGATGATCGTCAGCGGTCGTTCGGGATCCGGAAAATCGGTCGCCCTGCGAGCGCTGGAAGATATGGGCTTTTACTGCGTAGATAACCTGCCGGTGGTGCTGCTGCCCGAGCTGGCGAAATCGCTGGCCGATCGGCAGATTTCGGCCGCGGTCAGCATCGACGTGCGTAACATGCCTGAATCGCCGGAGATCTTTGAGCAGGCGATGAGCAATTTGCCAGAGGCATTTTCACCTCAGCTGCTGTTCCTTGATGCCGATCGCAATACGCTGATCCGTCGCTACAGCGATACCCGCCGTCTGCATCCGCTCTCCAGCAAAAATCTGTCGCTGGAAAGCGCCATTGACCAGGAGAGCGATCTGCTGGAGCCGCTGCGCTCCCGCGCCGATCTGATCGTCGATACTTCTGAAATGTCCGTCCATGAACTGGCGGAGATGCTGCGTACCCGCCTGCTGGGCAAACGCGAGCGTGAGCTGACGATGGTCTTTGAATCCTTCGGCTTTAAGCACGGCATCCCTATCGACGCAGACTATGTGTTTGACGTGCGCTTCCTGCCGAACCCGCACTGGGATCCCAAGCTGCGTCCGATGACCGGCCTGGATAAGCCGGTTGCCGCGTTCCTTGACAGACATACGGAAGTACATAACTTTATCTATCAGACGCGCAGCTACCTTGAACTCTGGTTGCCGATGCTGGAGACAAACAATCGCAGCTACCTGACGGTGGCGATTGGCTGTACCGGGGGCAAACACCGTTCGGTCTACATTGCTGAGCAACTGGCTGACTATTTCCGCTCGCGCGGCAAAAACGTGCAGTCCCGTCATCGTACGCTGGAAAAACGTAAAACATGACCGTAAAGCAGACCGTTGAGATCACCAATAAGCTGGGCATGCATGCACGCCCGGCGATGAAGTTATTTGAACTGATGCAGGGGTTTGACGCGGAAGTTCTGCTGCGTAATGACGAAGGCACCGAAGCCGAAGCCAACAGCGTGATTGCGCTGCTGATGCTGGACTCCGCCAAGGGCCGCCAGATCGAAATCGAAGCCACCGGCCCGCAGGAAGTCGAGGCGCTGGCGGCGGTGATTGCGCTGTTTAACGCCGGATTTGATGAGGATTAATGCAGCTTATTTGCCCGCATAAACCCTTCCCCACCCAGCTGACGCATCTGGCGCAGGATCCACGCCTGACGGCTGCGTACATAGCCTGAGGGCGCGCTGGCCTTAAAGCGGATTGGGTTCGGTAACACGGCGGCCAGCAGCGCGGCTTCAGATGCCGACAGGCGGCTGGCAGGTTTGTGGAAATAACGCTGGGCGGCGGCTTCAACACCAAAGACGCCCTCGCCAAACTCCGCGATATTCAGGTACACCGTCAGGATGCGTTTCTTACTCCACACCGTTTCGATCCCCAGCGTCAGCCCGGCTTCAAATCCCTTTCTCATCCAGCTGCGTCCATCCCACAAAAACAGGTTTTTCGCCGTTTGCTGAGAAAGCGTCGATGCGCCGCGAATACGGCTCTCATTACGCTCGTTATGCGCTAACGCCTTCTCTATCGCCCCCACGTCAAACCCCCAGTGGTCCGGGAATTTCTGATCTTCGGCGGCAATAACGGCCAGCCCCATCCACGGCGAGATCTCATCCATACTCACCCAGTCAGAATGGGCAACATAGCTGAAATCCCCTCTCAGCCAGCTTCCCATCTGACGTTCAATCATCACCGCCGAAAACGGCACCGGCACAAAGCTAAACAGGGCGATGCCGCCTCCCCAAAAGACCGCCATCACCAGCAAAACGCGAATGACGATCCGTCTTACCCAGCCGGATCGGGGACGCTTCAATCTCATGCCGCCAGCACCAGTACGCGAGCGACGAGCTTCTCAATGCCCGTCGCGGCTTCCGCAATATTTTGCGCCAGCATGTACGCAGGGGTGGTCACAATCCTGTTCTCTTCATCAACCACGATGTCGTCCACCGGACAAGTGATATGCTCACCGCCCATATCCTCAATCGCCTCGGCGGTATCGATGTCGGTGCCGATGGTCAGACGCAGCGGGATATCGAAGATAGCCGGCAGCATCGCGGGAGCAATACAGATAAAGCCCAGCGGTTTCCCGGCCTCATGCATCTCCAGCGCCAGAGCTTTTAAATCGTTCTCCACCCGGCAGGCGCTGCCCTGGTGAGCAAAATCGCTGAGGTTCTTTGCGGTGCCAAAACCGCCCGGGACAATTAGCGCATCCAGCTCCGTGGCACGCGCCTCACTGAGCGGGCGGATCTGCCCGCGCGCGATCCGCGCCGCTTCAGTCAGAACATTTCGGCTTTCCGCCAGCGGTTCGCCGGTCAGGTGATTAATAACATCGGACTGGGCTTTGTCGGGGGCAAAACAGACCGCTTCTGCGCCGTTACGCGCCAGAGCCAGCAGCGTCAGAACCGCTTCATGAATTTCAGAACCATCGTAAACACCGCAACCGCTCAGTACTACACCAACCTTTTTCATCCTGCGATCCCTCTCGAAAAATGTTACATGCACATTAAAAATTCTGATTAAAACGGTGTGCTTCACACATTTAACTGATTCATGTAACAAAGTATTTAAGATTTGCTATCTTAACTGCTTGCGGCCTGAATTTTCCGGCTACGCCATTATCCTAAAACAACGTCTTAAGGCGCAGCCAAGATTTCCCTGGTGTTGGCGCAGTATTCGCGCACCCCGGTTTAGCCGGGGTCATTTTTTTCTGCTCTCCACCCAGGCTTTCAGAACGGCCACATCGTTTTGCCACTCCTGCTTCATCTCTTCAACCCATTCAGCCACGTTATCTTCCCACGCCGGTAAATCCGGGGACTGGATCTGCTTACCTAACTGTTGTAGATGGCGCAATCCGATAGATCCGGCGGCACCTTTGATCTTATGGCCCTCTTCAACGATGCCTTTCTGATCCCGCGCCGTCAGATTAGACTCCAGCACGTTCAGATAACCCGGCATCATCTTTTCGAATATGGCTATACCGTCCGTGATCAACTTCGGACCCACCAGCTCGATGTACTGCTCCAGCATTTCGATATCCAGCAAAGACTGCGCTTTTCCCGTATCTACCGTCGTCATGGTGCTCTCCTCTTCGTCACAGGTGTCCCAGAACTTCTTAATCATGGCGGTTAAGGCCGGTACCGCCAGCGGTTTACTCAGTACGTCGTCCATACCGGCATCGAGATACTCTTTTTTGTCTTTCAGCACGTTGGCGGTGAGCGCCACCAGCGGCGGCAGCTCGTCGCTGGCGTAGCGGCTGGTCAGTTCACGGGAGATGTCCAGCCCGGTCATGTCGGGGAGCTGAATATCCAGCAGCACCAGGTCGTATTCTCCCGGGGTGAACATCTCCAGCGCGGCTTTACCGGTCATGGCGACGTCCACGCTGCTGCCGAGTTTCTCCAGCACCGAACGCGCAACAATCACGTTCAGTTCAATGTCTTCCACCAGCAGCACGTGCAGGGCAGGCAGCGGCATATCATCGTGAGCAAAGGTATCCTCGACCTCTTCCGCCACGGCCGGAGCGTGAACGCTGAGTTTAAACAGGGAGCCGTGCCCAGGATTACTGGCTACGGTAATGTCGCCCCCCATGCTCTTCGCCAGCCGGCGTGATACCGCCAGGCCAATGCCGGTGCCGGTGGCTGGCTTGCCGCCCTGGCTGTCTTTAACCTGATAATACATGGCGAAGATCTTGTCCTGCTCCTCCTGCGGAATACCGATACCGGAATCCTCCACCTCGAAGTGCAGCATCTCGCCCTCGCCGTAACGCACGCGAACCGCAACCTGTCCGTTCTGGGTAAACTTGACCGCGTTGCTGATCAAGTTCCACAGGATCTGACGCAGGCGCGTGCCGTCAGTCACCACCTTGTGCGGCAGCGGCAGAGTTGGCTCCATCACAAAGCGTAGCCCTTTCTGCTGCGCCTGCAGGCCGGAGAGGTTTTCCAGATCGGCAAGGAAGCTGGTGAAGTCCACCGGCTGGTTATCCAGCTGGACTTTGCGCCGCTCCATCTTATCCATGTCGATAATATCGTTGAAGATATTACCGAGCGTGACCGCTGAAACGTGGATTGTTTTCAGATATTTCTCCTGCTCGGTCGTCAGTTCGGTATCGAGCAGAATGCGGCTTAAGCCAACGATGCCGTTGAGCGGGGTACGCAGCTCATGGCTGATGGTGGAGATAAAGGTGGTCTTATCGCGGCTGGCGCGCTCCAGAGCATCCTGATAGCGCTTACGCTCGGTAATGTCTCGCCCGAAGCCCATCAGCCCGTGGCGTTTCCCGACGCGGTCGTAATAAGGCACTTTACGGATTTCAAAACAGGCTTTACGTCCGTCCGGGTAGTCGAGCCACTGTTCGTAGGTCAGGGAGACGTTATGACGGAATACCTTCTCATCGGTTTTGATAACTTTGGCGGCCGCCTCGGGTGAGTAGACGTCCTGCGGACGCAGGCTGACGAGCTGCTTTTCGCTTTTACCGGTCAGGAGCTCCATCGCCCGGTTACAGCCTGAGAACTCTTTGTCTTCATTACGGTAGAAGACCAGATCCGGGGAGGCATCGAGGAACGAGCGCAGGAATGAGGATTGCTGCTCAAGCTGGATCTGCGTCTGCTCGCGCTCTTTCATTTCGATTTTCAGCTGTTCCAGCGTGGTCTGGCGCTCGGCCTCCGCTTTTACGCGGTCTGAGATCTCCTGGTTCAGTTGGGCAATGTTATCTTTCAGCTGCACGTTGAGCTTCAAATCGCGCTCGCGCATCTCCTCCAGCTTTTCCACCAGCCGGGTCAGCCGCTGGCGGGACTCTTCCAGCTGTTCAACCACCACCGAGAGGAAATAGACCGCCCAGGGGGTGATCAGCAGGCCGAAGAAAATAGACCGGATGAGGTCAATGCTCTCAACCTGGCCGTGCAGGACCATGGTAATGGCCATCTGCACCACAATCGCCAGCACCACCAGCGCCAGCGCCAGCAACAGGGAGAAGCGGACCAGGCCAAGCTTCATCATCAGATCGACATAGTATTGCGCCAGTAACCGAATTTGCTTCATAGGGGATCTCTTCACGACGTCATCGCACAATAATACTCAAATTCCAGGCAAGACGTTGAAGGTTGTGCAAAAAAGTGAGGGGTAAAACAGAGGAGGCACCTCACCTCCCAAAGTAGGAGATGAGGTGTGTAGGGTCAGGAGCGCTTCAACAGCATCCAGAGACTGATCAGGAAGAAGGAGGCGCTCGGCAGTAGCGCGCCGATAATTGGCGGGATACCGTAAACCAGCGTCAGCGGACCGAAGATCTGATCGAGAACGTAGAAAACAAAGCCGAAGCTGATGCCGGTGACGACGCGTACCCCCATGGGAACGCTACGCAGCGGGCCGAAGATAAACGACAGCGCCATCAGCATCATCACCGCCACGGAGAGCGGCTGGAAGATCTTGCTCCACATATTGAGCTGGTAACGTCCGGCGTCCTGGCCGCTCGACTTCAGGTACTTCACGTAGTTGTGCAGCCCGCTGATGGACAGCGCATCCGGATCGAGGGCTACTACGCCGAGCTTGTCGGGGGTCAGGTTGGTTTTCCAGGTGCCAGTGACCGTTTGCGAACCGGTGATCTGCTTTGGATCCTGCAGGTTTGACTCATCCACCTGGGACAGACGCCAGACCTTTTTATCGGTATCGAAGGTGGCCGACGTGGCATAACGAACCGCCTGCAAACGGCGCTGATCGTTAAAGCTGTAGATGCTCACGCCGCCGAGCGTGTTATCGCCGGTAACACGTTCGATATAGACAAAGTTATTGCCGTCTTTCGCCCACAGCCCCTGCTGGGTAGAGAGCAGCGAGCCGCCATACATCATCTGTGCGCGATAGTTACGCGCCATCTGCTCGCCCTGCGGTGCAACCCACTCGCCCATCGCCATCGTCAGCAATACCAGCGGGATCGCGGTTTTCATCACTGACAGCGCAACCTGCATACGGGTAAAGCCCGACGCCTGCATTACCACCAGCTCACTGCGCTGCGCCAGCATCCCCAGCCCCAGCAGGGCGCCTAACAGCGCCGCCATCGGGAAGAAGATTTGCACATCTTTCGGAATGCTGAGCAGGGTATACATACCCGCCCCCAACGCATCATAGCTCCCCTGCCCGGCCTTTTTCAGCTGGTCGACAAACTTGATGATGGCGGAGAGAGACACCAGCATGAATAACGTCATCATGATGGTGGTAAAAATGGTTTTACCGATATAGCGGTCAAGAACGCCAAACGCCTGCATTACACCGCTCCTTTACGCGTAAACCGGGCTCGTACACGGCGCATCGGCACGGTATCCCACAGGTTGAGGATGACGGCCAACAGCAGATAGAGTCCGTTAATCACCCAGGTCCAGATAAACGGGTCGATTTTTCCTTTACCGCCATTCGATTTGATCGAGGTTTGCAGCAGGAAGAACACCAGATACAGCAGCATCGCGGGCAGCATGGAAAGCACGCGGCCCTGGCGTGGGTTGACCACGCTGAGCGGCACCACCATCAACGCCATCATAAAGACGGTGAATACCAGAGTAATACGCCAGTGCAGCTCCGCGCGGGCACGATTGGTATCGGTATTGATCAGCGTACGCATGCTCATCTGCTCAGTATCGCTGGGATCCAGCGCCACCGCCTGATGACCAATAATCGCCTGATAGTTCTGGAAGTCGGTGATGCGGAAGTCGCGCAGCAGCGCCGTGCCCTCAAAGCGGGTGCCTTTATTCAGGGTCACAATCTGCGAACCGTCTTTACCCTGCGCGAGCTGACCGGAGTCGGCTACCACCACCGACGGACGAGCATTGCCTTTAGGGCGGATTTGCGCGAGGAAAACCTCGTTAAAGCTGCTGCCATCCACGCTTTCGATAAACAGCACGGAATTACCATCTGTAGCCTGCTGGAACTGCCCCTGCGCCAGTGCGGCCATGCCGGGGTTCGCTTTCGCTTCAGCCAGCACCTCATCCTGATGACGGGAAGAGACAGGACCAGCCCACATCACGTTCACCGCGGCGACGATGCCGGTAAACAGCGCCAGGACCATGGCGGCCTTAATCAGAACCGCTTTACTCAAACCACAGGCATGCATGACGGTGATTTCGCTTTCGGTATAGAGTTTACCGAGCGTCATCAGCAGTCCGAGGAAAAGGCTTAATGGCAGGATAAGCTGCGCCATTTCAGGCACGCCTAACCCAAGCAGAGAAAGCACCAGATTTGTGGGAATTTCGCCGTCGACAGCCGCGCCGAGGATCCTCACCAGTTTCTGACAGAAAAAGATCAGAAGCAGGATGAAGAGTATCGCCAGCTGGCTTTTTAGCGTCTCCCGCACCAGATATCTTATGATTATCACATTAAATACGCCCGTAAAAACCCGTCTTTTTGCAGGAAAATCGCTTGTTTCATGGCTTAAACGTCATTTATTCTCTTGAGTCGTCGAAATCATCGCTAAGATTAGAACACCCGGCGGATTCGCGCTTCAGCAGTTGCTATGACGTGTCGAAACCGTAATAACGTAAGATTAACACGAAGTCACCGCAACAGCGGGCATGAGTTACGAAAGGTTTCAATTCTATCCGTAGCTGCTGCTGTTGTCTTTAAGATTCAGGAGCGTAGTTCATGGAGTTCAGTGTAAAAAGCGGTAGCCCGGAGAAACAGCGGAGTGCCTGCATCGTTGTCGGCGTGTTTGAACCCCGCAGACTCTCTCCGATCGCAGAGCAGCTCGATAAAATCAGTGACGGCTACATCAGCGCCCTGCTGCGCCGTGGCGAGCTGGAAGGCAAACCGGGACAGACGCTGCTGCTGCATCATGTGCCGAACGTACTGTCCGAGCGTATCCTGCTGATTGGCTGTGGCAAAGAGCGCGAGCTGGATGAGCGCCAGTACAAACAGGTTATTCAGAAAACGATTAATACGCTGAATGATACTGGCTCAATGGAGGCCGTGTGTTTCCTGACCGAACTGCACGTCAAAGGCCGCAACACCTACTGGAAAGTGCGTCAGGCGGTTGAGACAGCAAAAGAGACGCTGTACAGCTTTGATCAGCTGAAAACCACCAAAAGCGAACCCCGTCGTCCGCTGCGTAAAATGGTCTTTAACGTCCCGACCCGTCGTGAGCTGACCAGCGGCGAGCGCGCCATCCAGCATGGTCTGGCCATCGCTGCCGGGATCAAGGCTGCGAAAGACCTCGGCAATATGCCGCCAAACATCTGTAACGCGGGTTATCTCGCCTCCCAGGCGCGCCAGTTGGCAGACTCCTACAGCAAAAACGTTGTTACCCGCGTGATTGGCGAACAGCAGATGAAAGAGCTGGGTATGCACTCCTATCTGGCCGTCGGGAACGGTTCACAAAATGAATCCCTGATGTCGGTCATTGAGTATAAGGGCAGCCCGTCTGAAGATGTGCGTCCGATTGTACTGGTCGGTAAAGGCCTGACCTTCGACTCCGGCGGTATCTCTATCAAGCCTGCCGAAGGCATGGACGAGATGAAGTACGACATGTGCGGTGCGGCAGCGGTCTACGGCGTGATGCGCATGGTCGCGGAACTCCAGCTGCCCATCAACGTGATCGGCGTGCTGGCCGGCTGTGAAAACATGCCGGGTGGTCGCGCCTATCGTCCTGGCGACGTGCTCACCACCATGTCGGGGCAGACCGTGGAAGTGCTGAACACCGACGCTGAAGGCCGTCTGGTGCTTTGCGACGTACTGACCTACGTTGAGCGCTTCGAGCCAGAAGCGGTGATCGACGTAGCAACTCTGACCGGCGCCTGTGTAATTGCGCTGGGGCATCACATCACCGGTCTGATGTCGAACCACAACCCGTTGGCCCACGAGCTGATTGGCGCCTCTGAACAGGCGGGTGACCGTGCGTGGCGTCTGCCGATGGCCGATGAGTACCAGGAGCAGCTGGAGTCCAACTTTGCGGATATGGCCAACATCGGTGGGCGTCCTGGCGGGGCCATTACTGCCGCCTGCTTCCTGGCGCGCTTTACCCGCAAATACAACTGGGCCCACCTGGACATCGCCGGTACCGCATGGCGTTCCGGTAAAGCCAAAGGCGCTACCGGCCGCCCTGTTGCTCTGCTGTCGCAGTTCCTGCTGAACCGCGCCGGGTTTAACGGCGAAGAGTAATTCATCGTCTGTTGCCCGGTGGCGCTACGCTTACCGGGCCTACGGAAAATGCCGTTTGTAGGCCGGGTAAGCGTAGCGCCACCCGGCTTTGCATTTAAATCCAAAACAAGAAGCCCCATATATGAAAAACGCAACGTTCTATCTTCTGGACAATGACACGCAACAGGATGGCTTAAGCGCCGTCGAACAGCTGGTGTGTGAGATTGCCGCAGAACGTTGGCGCGGTGGAAAACGCGTGCTCATTGCCTGCGAAGATGAACAGCAGGCCATCCGTCTGGATGAAGCCCTGTGGGCACGACCGTCAGAAAGTTTTGTTCCGCATAATCTCGCGGGGGAAGGACCGCGCGGTGGCGCGCCGGTGGAGATCGCCTGGCCGCAAAAACGCAACAGCAGCCCGCGGGATATTTTAATCAGCCTGCGTACCGGCTTTGCAGATTTTGCCACCGCTTTCACAGAAGTGGTAGACTTTGTCCCTCACGAAGATTCTTTGAAACAACTGGCGCGCGAACGCTATAAAGCGTACCGCCTGGCTGGTTTTAACCTGAATACGGCAACCTGGAAATAATGGAAAAGACATACAACCCACGCGATATCGAACAGCCGCTTTACGAGCACTGGGAACAGCAGGGCTATTTCAAGCCTAACGGCGATGAAAGCAAAGAGTCCTTCTGCATCATGATCCCGCCGCCGAACGTCACCGGCAGTTTGCATATGGGTCATGCCTTCCAGCAGACCATCATGGACACCATGATCCGTTACCAGCGCATGCAGGGTAAAAACACCCTGTGGCAGGCCGGTACTGACCACGCGGGTATTGCTACCCAGATGGTGGTCGAACGCAAGATTGCCGCTGAAGAAGGTAAAACCCGTCACGACTACGGCCGCGACGCCTTTATCGACAAAATCTGGCAGTGGAAAGCAGAATCCGGCGGCACCATTACCCGTCAGATGCGCCGTCTCGGTAACTCCGTGGACTGGGAGCGCGAGCGCTTCACCATGGACGAAGGTCTTTCCAACGCCGTAAAAGAAGTGTTCGTCCGTCTGTATAAAGAAGACCTGATTTACCGCGGCAAGCGCCTGGTAAACTGGGACCCGAAACTGCGCACCGCCATCTCTGACCTGGAAGTGGAAAACCGCGAGTCTAAAGGCTCCATGTGGCACATCCGCTATCCGCTGGCCGACGGTGCGAAAACCGCAGACGGTAAAGATTATCTGGTGGTCGCCACCACGCGTCCGGAAACCCTGCTGGGCGATACCGGCGTAGCCGTGAACCCGGAAGATCCGCGTTATAAAGATCTGATTGGCAAGTTCGTGGTGCTGCCGCTGGTAAACCGCCGCATTCCGATTGTGGGCGATGAACACGCTGACATGGAAAAAGGCACCGGCTGCGTGAAGATCACCCCGGCGCACGACTTTAACGACTACGAAGTCGGTCGTCGTCACGCCCTGCCGATGATCAACATCCTGACCTTTGATGGCGACATCCGTGAAAGCGCGGAAGTGTATGACACCAAAGGCGAAGAGTCTGGCGTTTATTCCAGCGACATCCCGGCTGAGTTCCAGAAGCTGGAGCGTTTTGCCGCGCGTAAAGCGGTGGTTGCCGCTGTTGATGCTCTGGGCCTGCTGGAAGAGATCAAACCGCACGACCTCACCGTTCCTTACGGTGACCGTGGCGGCGTGGTGATCGAACCGATGCTGACCGACCAGTGGTACGTCCGCGCCGACGTGCTGGCGAAACCGGCGGTTGAAGCGGTTGAGAACGGTAGCATCCAGTTCGTACCGAAACAGTACGAAAACATGTACTTCTCCTGGATGCGCGATATTCAGGACTGGTGTATCTCCCGTCAGCTGTGGTGGGGTCACCGCATTCCGGCGTGGTATGACAACGAAGGCAACGTCTACGTTGGTCGCACTGAAGACGAAGTGCGTCAGGAAAACAACCTGAGCGCTGACGTTGCCCTGCGTCAGGACGAGGACGTGCTGGACACCTGGTTCTCCTCCGCGCTGTGGACCTTCTCCACGCTCGGCTGGCCAGAGAACACCGACGCGCTGCGTCAGTTCCACCCAACCAGCGTGATGGTGTCCGGCTTCGACATTATCTTCTTCTGGATCGCCCGCATGATCATGATGACCATGCACTTCATCAAAGATGAAGACGGCAAGCCGCAGGTTCCGTTCCATACCGTCTACATGACCGGTCTGATCCGTGACGACGAAGGCCAGAAGATGTCCAAGTCCAAGGGTAACGTTATTGACCCGCTGGACATGGTTGACGGTATCTCGCTGGAAGACCTGCTGGAGAAACGTACCGGCAACATGATGCAGCCGCAGCTGGCTGAGAAGATCCGCAAGCGTACCGAGAAGCAGTTCCCGGACGGCATCGAGCCACACGGCACCGACGCCCTGCGTTTCACCCTGGCGGCGCTGGCCTCTACCGGTCGTGACATCAACTGGGACATGAAGCGTCTGGAAGGTTACCGCAACTTCTGTAACAAGCTGTGGAACGCCAGCCGCTTTGTGCTGATGAACACCGAAGATCAGGATTGCGGCTTTAACGGCGGCGAAATGACCCTGTCGCTGGCCGACCGCTGGATCCTGGCGGAATTCAACCAGACCACTAAAGCGTTCCGTGAGGCGCTGGATAGCTATCGCTTCGATATCGCGGCAGGCATCCTGTACGAGTTCACCTGGAACCAGTTCTGTGACTGGTACCTGGAGCTGACCAAACCGGTAATGAACGGCGGAACTGAAGCGGAACTGCGCGGCGCGCGCAATACCCTGATTACCGTGCTGGAAGGTCTGCTGCGTCTGGCGCACCCGATCATCCCGTTCATCACCGAAACCATCTGGCAGCGTGTGAAGGTCATTGCCGGTATCAGTGCCGACACCATCATGCTGCAGCCGTTCCCGGAATTCGATGCTGCGCAGGTTGATGAGGCCGCAGCCGCCGATACCGAGTGGCTGAAGCAGGCGATCGTTGCCGTGCGTAACATCCGTGCAGAGATGAACATCTCCCCGGGTAAACCGCTGGCGCTGCTGCTGCGTGGCTGCAGCGAGGCTGCGGTTCGTCGCGTCACCGAGAACAGCACCTTCCTGCAGACCATGGCGCGTCTGGAGAGCATCACCGTGCTGCCTGCGGATGATAAAGGTCCGGTCTCCGTGACCAAAATCATCGACGGTGCCGAGCTGCTGATCCCGATGGCTGGCCTGGTTGACAAAGATGCTGAGCTGGCACGTCTGGCGAAAGAAGTGGCCAAAGTCGAAATCGAAATCGGTAAGATCGAAAGCAAACTGTCTAACGAAGGCTTTGTCGCCCGCGCACCGGAAGCGGTTATCGCTAAAGAGCGTGAGCGTCTGGTTGGTTTCGCCGATGCGAAAGCGAAACTGATTGAGCAACAGGCTGTCATTAGCGCGCTGTGATGAGTGAAGCTATGCATGTAAATGCCTCTGTAACGGCGCATCTGCGCCGTATCACCGCCACGGATAACCCGGCAATTGCCGGCGTTATCCGCCGGGTATCAGCCGAATACGGCCTGACGGCCGATAAAGGCTATACCGTTGCGGATCCCAATCTCGACGAACTGTATTCGGTGTACAGCCAGCCGGGGCATGCCTATTGGGTTGTTGAGCAGAACGGCCAGGTTGTGGGTGGCGGCGGCGTTGCGCCGCTCTCCTGCAGCGAGCCGGACATCTGCGAACTGCAAAAAATGTACTTCCTGCCCGTCGTCCGTGGACAAGGCTTAGCAAAAAAACTGGCGTTACAGGCGCTGGATCATGCCCGCGAGCAGGGTTTTAAACGCTGCTATCTCGAAACCACTGCCTTTCTGACCGACGCCATCAGACTGTACGAACATCTCGGCTTTGAGCATATCGACCAGCCGCTGGGATGTACCGGACATGTTGATTGCGAAGTGCGGATGTTAAAAACGTTATAATTCCTTTCCTGCCCCCTTCTGTTAAGCGACTGTAAACTGAATGCTCTACACTCTCAGTTCCACACCATCAGGGGGTAATATCATGTCGAAGATAAAAAGCTACGCCGCACCGCAGGCGGGTGCAGAGCTTGAGCTGTACGAATACGATGCGGGCGAGCTGAAAGCAGAAGACGTTGAAGTTCAGGTCGATTACTGCGGGATCTGCCATTCCGATCTGTCGATGATCGACAATGAATGGGGCTTCTCGCAATACCCGCTGATTGCCGGGCACGAAGTCATTGGCCGCGTGGTGGCCCTGGGCAGTGCCGCGCAGGAAAAAGGGCTGAAGATTGGCCAGCGCGTGGGCATTGGCTGGACCGCACGCAGCTGCGGTCACTGTGACGCCTGTATCAGCGGCAACCAGATTAACTGTCTGGAAGGCGCCACGCCTACCATCCTCAATAACGGCGGTTTCGCCGACAAACTGCGCGCCGACTGGCAGTGGGTCATTCCTCTCCCTGATCAGATCGATATCGAATCCGCCGGTCCACTGCTGTGCGGCGGGATCACGGTTTTCAAACCACTGCTGATGCACCATATCACCGCCACCAGCCGCGTGGGGGTCATTGGTATCGGTGGTCTGGGCCATATTGCCATCAAGCTTCTGCATGCCATGGGCTGCGAAGTGACGGCGTTCAGTTCCAACCCGGCAAAAGAGCAAGAAGTGCTGGCGATGGGGGCTGATAAGGTGGTGAACAGCCGGGATCCTGAGCTGTTGAAAGCCCTGGCAGGTCAGTTTGATTTAATCATCAATACCGTGAACGTCGATCTCGACTGGCAGCCGTACTTTGAAGCGCTGGCCTACGGCGGCAACTTCCATACCGTCGGTGCCGTCCTGAAGCCACTGCCGGTTCCTGCGTTCACGCTGATTGGCGGCGATCGCAGCGTATCGGGTTCTGCAACAGGCACACCTTATGAGCTGCGTAAGCTGATGAAGTTTGCCGGCCGCACCAAAGTCTCTCCGACCATCGAGATGTATCCGATGTCGAAAATCAACGAAGCGCTCCAGCACGTTCGTGACGGCAAAGCCCGTTACCGCGTGGTGCTGAAAGCAGACTTTTAAGCTGTTGTTGCCCGGTAGCGCTACGCTTACCGGGCATTTAACCACTACCGCACTAACGCGCCAAACACCTCGGCCACCGCCACCGCGCCAGGATCGGCTACCCCATCGAGATTCTCCTTATTCACATAGGACGAGCGCCCCGCTCCGGCTTTGCTCATGCTTGCTGTGGCATCAGCGCCCTGCTGTGCCGCACTGACGGCGGCCTCAAGATCCCCGCTCTGCAGCGCTTCCAGCGCGGGCTGGAGTGCGTCGATCAAGGTACGATCGCCGCGATCGGCCCCGCCATAATGTTTCATTTGCGCAAGTCCGGTCAGTAAGGCATCGGGCAAGGGCTTACCGCCACGCAGCGCCTGCCCGGCGGCGGTAAAGAAGATTGACATCAACACCCCGCTCGATCCCCCCATCACCGTCGCCAGCCGCTCCCCCACCACCAGCAACAATTGCGGCAGATCGTTCAGCGGCAGGCGTTCCTCTTCAAGCCATTGCGCAATATCCCGCGCGCCTTGCGCAAAGGTCGATCCCGTATCGCCGTCCCCTACTTTCGCATCCAGGGCATTAAGGCGATTTTCCAGGGCGATTAAGCAGCCCGTGGCAGCGGCGAGATACCGCGCGACGTTTGCGTTCGCCGACGGCGTAAACTCCACGCTGTCATGCAGCGGAGTGTGCGCCAGCGTGCGCAGCGGCGCAAAGGCCACCGGCTTTTGCCAGCCCAGCGTCTCCACCGGCGCGGTAATCGCCTGCTCAAAGGCCGGATTCAGCTTCAGCAGGGATAACGAAAAGCCTTTCATGTCCAGCGAACTCACCAGCGGCGCCGGGCCAATCAACCAGGCGATCTGATCCTTCAGGGCCGAATGCGCCAGCTCTTTGGTCAGCAGTGCCATCTCCAGCGCCGAGACGCCGCCGAGGTTATTGATCAGCACGGCCAGCCGCCCAACACCTGCCTGCGCCAGCAAGGGTTTCACCAGCGTATCGATAATCGCCCTGCTGTTTTGTGTCTCGACCACCGAGGCCCCGGGCTCACCGTGGATCCCAAGCCCCAGCTCAACATGGCCTTTCCTGATACGCCCCTCTTCATCGTCGCTGCCCGGCAGGTTGCAGGTCTGCATCGCTACGCCCAGGCTCCAGAGGTTGTCGCAGGCCTGACGAGCCATGTCCCGCACCTCATTTAACGATTTCCCCTGTTCGGCGGCGTACCCGGCAATCTTATGCACCAGCGCGGTTCCGGCGATGCCGCGCGGCTGTTTGTTATCCGGGAGGGCGATATCATCGGCCACAATCACCATCTCCACTTTGAGCCCAAGGCACCTGGCTTTTTCCGCCGCGAGGCCAAAGTTGAGGCGATCCCCGGTGTAGTTTTTGACGATCAGCAGACAGCCACGATCGCCCGTCACCGCCACGATGGCATTCAGCACCGCCTCTACGCTCGGTGAAGCAAACAGATCGCCACAGACGGCAGCAGTCAGCATCCCTTTACCCACAAATCCCGCATGCGCCGGTTCATGGCCGGATCCGCCCCCGGAAATCACCGCCACGCGGCTTTTATCCCAGTCGGCGCGCACCACGACGCGGATAGCCGGATCGCTATCCAGTTTGACGAGATTGCCATGCGGGGCGGAAATGAGCATACCTTCAATGGCGTCATTAACCAGCTGTTTGCGGTCGTTAAAGAAGAATCTGGACATAGCTTTCCAATATGTTGTTTACCCTGTGTAAAAGCATAGTCCGCGTTGCGTAATGCGCCGCAAAGTCAGAAATTGACCCGCTCTTTTTACCGTCAGGTTGCCTATACTCCACGCAGGACTGAACGAGGAAGCCGATCATGAGTACACCCCTGCTGATTGCCCGGACGCTGGATAACGAACTCTATCTCCTGCCCGCAATGGCAAACCGTCATGGCCTGATTACCGGCGCTACCGGCACGGGTAAAACGGTGACGCTGCAAAAGCTGGCCGAGTCATTTTCAGGTATCGGCGTGCCGGTATTTATGGCTGACGTGAAAGGCGATCTCAGCGGTGTTGCCCGGGAGGGTGTCGGCTCAGAGAAGCTTCTTGAACGGTTGAACAATATCGGCGTCACCGACTGGCAACCGGAGAGCAATCCGGTGGTGGTCTGGGATATTTTCGGTGAAAAAGGCCATCCGGTGCGCGCTACCGTGTCCGATCTCGGCCCGCTATTGCTGGCGCGTCTGCTCGATCTGAACGAGGTACAGTCCGGCGTGCTGAACATCATCTTCCGCATTGCCGACGATCAGGGGCTACTGCTGCTCGACTTCAAAGATCTGCGGGCCATTACCCAATACATCGGGGATAACGCCAAATCGTTTCAGAATCAGTACGGCAATATCAGCAGCGCCTCCGTGGGGGCTATCCAGCGCGGTTTGCTGACGCTGGAACAACAGGGCGCCGAACACTTCTTTGGCGAGCCTATGCTGGATATCAAAGACTGGATGCGTACCGACAGCAACGGCAAAGGCATCATCAATATCCTCAGTGCAGAGAAGCTCTACCAGATGCCGAAGCTCTACGCGGCCAGCCTGCTGTGGATGCTCTCCGATCTCTTTGAGCAACTGCCGGAAGCCGGCGACCTGGAAAAACCGAAGCTGGTCTTCTTCTTTGACGAAGCGCATCTGCTGTTCAGCGATGCGCCACAGGTGCTGCTGGATAAGATCGAGCAGGTGATCCGCCTGATCCGCTCCAAAGGGGTGGGCGTTTATTTTGTTTCGCAGAACCCGTCTGATATTCCCGACAACGTGCTGGGCCAGCTGGGCAATCGCGTCCAGCATGCGCTGCGCGCCTTTACGCCCAAAGACCAGAAGGCGGTGAAAGCCGCTGCGCAGACCATGCGCGCCAACCCCGCCTTTAATACCGAAGCGGCTATTCAGGCGCTGGGAACCGGCGAGGCGCTGATCTCCTTTCTCGATGCCAAAGGCAGCCCGTCAGTGGTGGAGCGCGCGATGGTTATCGCCCCCAACTCCCGGATGGGACCGGTCAGCGACGATGAGCGTAACGGGCTGATCAACCATTCGCCTGTCTACGGAAAGTACGAGGATCGGGTGGACAGAGAGTCTGCCTTTGAGATGCTGCAAAAAGGGGTGCAAAACAGTACGGCGCAGCAGGAGGCCCCCGCCGCGAAAGGCCAGTCCGTTGCGGTCGATGACGGGATCCTCGGCGGGTTGAAGGACATCCTGTTTGGCAGCACCGGTCCGCGCGGTGGTAAACGCGACGGGGTGGTGCAAACCATGGCGAAAAGCGCGGCGCGTCAGGTGACGAATCAGATTGTACGCGGTGTGCTGGGCAGCTTATTAGGCGGACGCCGAAGATAACGCGGGCACCCAGGGTGTGCCCAGCGCCGAGCCCTGAACCCCCTGCGCATTCAGATAGCGGTCCAGCTCCACCATCCCCGTCCAGCGGTTCTCGCACCACAGCGGTGCCAGCAGCGTTGGGCGGCGGGCGCTGGCGGAGATGCGGTGATACACCACTTCCGGCGGCGTGTGGCGGATCATCTCCCCGGCCGTCACTACATACTCGTTCAGCTCGATACCGTTCAGTCGCCCGGCCTCCCAGGCTTTAGCCATAATGCTTCCCGTCACGATATGCAGCGGGTGCAGCTTAATACCATCAAGGCCGGTCTCCACCACCTTATGCAGGGTTTCCAGGGCGTGGGATTGCCCTTCACCCGGCAGGCCGACAATCAGATGGGTACAGACCTTCAGCCCGCGTTCCCGCGCCAGTCGGGTGGTACGTTGATAGCAGGCAAAATCGTGGCCGCGATTAATACGATGCAGCGTTTTATCGTGCGCGGTCTGCAAGCCCAGCTCCAGCCAGATCTCATACCCCTGCTCTTTGTATTCGCTGAGCAGATCGAGTACCGCCTCCGGCACACAGTCAGGCCGGGTGCCGACACAGAGTCCGACGATATTGGCCTGGCTCACCGCCTGTTGATACATCGAGCGCAGTACCTGTACTTCTGCCCATGTGCTGGTATAGGCCTGAAAATAGGCCAGATACTGTTTCGCCCGATTCACCAGCGCCGACTGGTGGGCAAGCTGCGCCGCAATGGACTGATGCTGCTGCGCCTCATCGGCAAACGAGGCCACATTACAGAAGGTACAGCCGCCGCGCCCGATAGTACCGTCGCGATTCGGGCAGCTAAAACCCCCGTGCAGCGACAGCTTATGAACCTTTTGCCCGTACCGGCGTGAAAGATCCCCACCAAACATATTGACTAATTTCTGTAACTGCATAATCTGATAGACCGCCCCGTTGAAAGGGGACAAGCCTGCCATTTTTAACCTCCGACGGCGATGACCTGGATCAATCGTCCCGGCGTGCTTTTATCCTTTGCATAATTAACCAGGATAATTGCAATTTCATTCATCGTCTTTCTAATTACTTTTCCTTATGTTCTGCAGGATTTTTTCATTTATATCGTCTGCGCTGAAAAACAGTGACATCATGCGGGCTTTCCCCCTGTGGTAGGATTATATCCTGCTTAAATCGCACTATTTAGCATGCTACAGCGATAATACCGCTTTCATATAGTGAGTCAGATCACACTACCTTAAAGCCCACAGGAAGGTTACAGGGATGTGAAACACGTTAAATAACTAACAAAATCAGATTGATAACCTCCCCTTAGCACATTTCTGTATAAATAAGATTGCCATTTGACCTGTGTACGGATTCCCGATAAGTTGGAAATCCGCTGGAAGCTTTCTGGATGAGCAGCCTGCTCATCATATTTATGCAGTAGTTGAGATTCCCTCTGAAGCAAGTCCTCAAACTTGTTTGACCTGTGCGAAAAGGATATTAAGAGGGCGAATGCGAGGTACGCGTATGAAACGCAAACCCCGTCGCCGCGCTCTTGCTGTGCCTGTGCGCCACGGTCCAGAGAGAAGTCCCGAAGAGCCTGGGGAGGTTCACTGATATGTTGTACGATAAATCCCTTGAGAAGGATAACTGTGGTTTCGGCCTGATCGCCCACATAGAAGGCGAACCTAGCCACAAGGTAGTGCGTACCGCTATACACGCACTGGCCCGTATGCAGCACCGTGGCGCTATCCTTGCGGATGGTAAAACCGGCGACGGTTGCGGTCTGCTGCTGCAAAAACCGGATCGTTTCTTTCGCATCGTGGCGGAAGAGCGCGGCTGGCGTTTAGCCAAAAACTACGCTGTCGGCATGCTGTTCCTGAATCAGGACGCGGAAAAAGCAGCTATCTCACGCCGCATCGTCGAAGAAGAACTTCAACGCGAAACCCTGTCTATCGTCGGCTGGCGCGAAGTGCCCACCAACGAAGGGGTACTCGGTGAAATCGCCCTCTCCTCGCTGCCTCGTATCGAGCAAATTTTTGTCAACGCGCCTGCGGGCTGGCGTCCACGTGATATGGAACGCCGCCTGTTTATCGCCCGTCGCCGCATTGAAAAACGTCTCCAGGAAGATAAAGAATTCTACGTCTGTAGCCTCTCGAACCTGGTGAACATCTATAAAGGTCTGTGTATGCCGGCTGACCTGCCGCGCTTCTACCTGGACCTGGCGGACCTGCGTCTGGAATCGGCCATTTGCCTGTTCCACCAGCGCTTCTCCACCAACACCGTACCACGCTGGCCGCTGGCTCAGCCGTTCCGCTATCTGGCGCACAACGGTGAAATCAACACCATCACCGGTAACCGCCAGTGGGCACGCGCCCGTACCTATAAATTCCAGACCCCGCTGATCCCGGATCTGCACGATGCAGCGCCGTTCGTCAACGAAACCGGCTCTGACTCCAGTTCAATGGATAACATGCTGGAGCTGCTGCTGGCCGGCGGGATGGACATCGTTCGCGCCATGCGCCTGCTGGTTCCGCCAGCCTGGCAGAACAACCCGGATATGGATCCTGAACTGCGTTCCTTCTTCGACTTCAACTCCATGCACATGGAGCCGTGGGATGGTCCGGCCGGTATCGTCATGTCCGACGGGCGCTTTGCGGCCTGTAACCTCGACCGTAACGGCCTGCGCCCGGCGCGCTACGTCATCACTAAAGACAAGCTGATCACCTGCGCCTCTGAAGTGGGGATCTGGGATTACCAGCCTGACGAAGTGGTCGAAAAAGGCCGCGTAGGGCCTGGCGAACTGATGGTGATCGACACCCGTGGCGGTCGCATTCTCCACTCCGCGGAAACCGATAACGACCTGAAAAGCCGTCATCCGTACAAAGAGTGGATGGAGAAAAACGTTCGCCGTCTGGTGCCGTTTGAAGATCTGCCGGATCAGGACGTGGGCAGCCGCGAGCTGGATGATGATACCCTCGCCAGCTACCAGAAACAGTTTAACTACAGCGCGGAAGAGCTGGACTCCGTTATCCGCGTACTGGGTGAAAATGGCCAGGAAGCGGTCGGCTCCATGGGTGACGATACCCCGTTTGCCGTGCTCTCCAGCCAGCCGCGTATCATTTACGACTACTTCCGCCAGCAGTTTGCGCAGGTAACTAACCCGCCAATCGATCCGCTGCGTGAAGCCCACGTGATGTCTCTGGCCACCAGCATCGGTCGTGAGATGAACGTCTTCTGCGAAGCCGAAGGCCAGGCCCACCGTCTGACCTTTAAATCGCCGATCCTGCTGTACTCCGATTTCAAACAGCTCACCACCATGCAAGAGGAGCACTACCGCGCCGACACGCTCGATATTACGTTCGACGCGACCGAAGCGACCCTCGAAGAGACGGTGAAGGCGCTGTGTGATAAAGCGGAACAGATGGTGCGTAACGGTACCGTTCTGCTGGTGCTGTCCGACCGCAACATTGCGAAGAACCGTCTGCCGGTGCCGGCGCCAATGGCCGTCGGTGCTATCCAGACGCGTCTGGTTGATAAGAGCCTGCGCTGCGACGCCAACATCATTGTGGAAACCGCAAGCGCACGTGACCCGCACCACTTCGCGGTGCTGCTGGGCTTCGGTGCGACGGCAATTTATCCGTACCTGGCCTACGAAACGCTGGCAAAACTGGTCGACGGCCAGGCCATCGACAAAGATTACCGTACCGTGATGCTGAACTACCGTAACGGCATCAACAAAGGCCTGTACAAGATCATGTCCAAGATGGGCATCTCGACTATCGCCTCTTACCGCTGCTCGAAGCTGTTCGAAGCTGTCGGTCTGCATGACGATGTTGCCGACCTGTGCTTCCAGGGCGTGATCAGCCGTATCGGCGGTGCGGGCTTTAGCGACTTCCAGCAGGATCTGCTGAACCTCTCCAAACGCGCCTGGCTGGCACGTAAACCGCTGGATCAGGGCGGGCAGCTGAAGTATGTCCATGGCGGCGAATACCACGCCTATAACCCGGACGTAGTGCGCACCCTGCAACAGGCCGTCCAGAGCGGCGAGTACAGCGATTATCAGCAGTATGCTGAGCTGGTGAACAACCGTCCGGCGGCCACGCTGCGCGATCTGCTGGCAGTGAACCCGGGCGATACCGCCGTCAGCATCAATGATGTTGAACCGGCGACTGAACTGTTCAAACGCTTTGATACTGCGGCGATGTCTATCGGCGCGCTGAGCCCGGAAGCCCACGAGGCGCTGGCAGAAGCGATGAACAGCATCGGCGGGAACTCCAACTCCGGCGAAGGCGGTGAAGATCCGGCGCGCTACGGCACCAACAAAGTGTCGCGCATCAAGCAGGTCGCTTCCGGTCGCTTCGGTGTGACCCCGGCGTACCTGGTTAATGCCGACGTGATTCAGATTAAAGTCGCTCAGGGTGCGAAACCGGGCGAAGGCGGTCAGTTACCGGGTGATAAAGTGACCCCGTACATCGCCAAACTGCGCTACTCGGTGCCGGGCGTGACGCTGATCTCCCCGCCGCCGCACCACGATATCTACTCTATCGAGGATCTGGCGCAGCTGATTTTCGACCTGAAACAGGTCAACCCGAAAGCGATGATCTCCGTGAAGCTGGTTTCCGAGCCGGGCGTGGGCACTATCGCCACCGGCGTGGCGAAAGCCTATGCGGATCTGATCACCATCGCCGGTTATGACGGCGGTACCGGCGCGAGCCCGCTCTCCTCCGTGAAATACGCGGGCTGTCCGTGGGAGCTGGGGCTGGTGGAAACCCAGCAGGCGCTGGTGGCTAACGGTCTGCGTCACAAGATCCGTCTGCAGGTGGATGGCGGTCTGAAAACTGGCCTCGACATCATCAAAGCGGCAATCCTCGGCGCAGAGAGCTTTGGCTTCGGTACCGGCCCGATGGTGGCGCTGGGCTGTAAATACCTGCGTATTTGTCACCTGAACAACTGCGCAACCGGTGTTGCAACCCAGGACGAGAAGCTGCGTAAGAACCACTACCATGGCCTGCCGTTCAAAGTGACCAACTACTTTGACTTCATCGCCCGCGAAACCCGCGAGCTGATGGCGCAGCTGGGCGTAACGCGTCTGGTGGATCTGATTGGCCGTACCGACCTGCTGAAAGAGCTGGAAGGGTTCACGGCTAAGCAGCAGAACCTGAAGCTGTCCCGTCTGCTGGAAACGGCTGAACCACATCCGGGCAAAGCGGTGTACTGCACCGAGAACAACCCGCCGTTCGACAATGGCGTGCTGAACGCGCAGCTGTTGCATCAGGCGAAGCCGTTTGTGGATGACAAGCAGAGCAAAACCTTCTGGTTTGATATTCGCAACACCGACCGTTCAGTAGGCGCAACGCTCTCGGGCTACATTGCACAGACGCACGGCGACCAGGGCCTGGCTGCCGACCCGATTACGGCGCACTTCAGCGGTACCGCAGGCCAGAGCTTCGGCGTTTGGAATGCGGGCGGCGTTGAGCTGTATCTGACCGGCGATGCCAACGACTACGTCGGTAAAGGCATGGCGGGCGGTCTGCTGGCGGTGCGTCCGCCGGTCGGCTCCGCTTTCCGCAGCTGTGATGCCAGCATCATCGGCAACACCTGTCTGTACGGTGCCACCGGTGGTCGTCTGTTTGCCGCAGGGCGTGCAGGTGAACGTTTCGCGGTGCGTAACTCCGGCGCCATCACCGTGGTGGAAGGCATCGGCGATAACGGCTGTGAATACATGACCGGTGGGATTGTCTGTGTGCTGGGCAAAACCGGCGTTAACTTCGGCGCAGGTATGACCGGTGGTTTCGCCTATGTCCTGGACGAAAGCGGTGACTTCCGCAAACGCGTGAACCCGGAACTGGTGGAAGTGCTGGATGTTGAAAGCCTGGCGATCCACGAGGAGCACCTGCGTGGTTTGATCACCGAGCATGTACATCATACCGGTTCCGTGCGCGGCGAAGAGATCCTGGCCAACTGGCCGGCGTTCTCTGCGAAATTCGCGCTGGTTAAACCGAAGTCCAGCGATGTTAAAGCCCTGTTGGGTCACCGTAGTCGTAGCGCAGCAGAGCTGCGTGTGCAGGCGCAGTAAGGAATTCAGATGAGCCAGAATGTTTACCAGTTTATCGATCTGCAGCGTGTGGATCCGCCGAAGAAGCCGCTGAAGATCCGTAAAATTGAATTTGTTGAAATCTACGAGCCGTTTTCCGAAGGCCAGGCCAAAGCACAGGCAGACCGCTGCCTGTCCTGCGGCAACCCGTACTGCGAGTGGAAGTGTCCGGTCCATAACTACATCCCGAACTGGCTGAAGCTGGCCAACGAAGGGCGTATTTTCGAGGCCGCTGAGTTGTCTCACCAGACCAACACCCTGCCGGAAGTATGCGGCCGCGTGTGTCCTCAGGATCGTCTGTGTGAAGGTTCCTGTACCCTGAATGACGAGTTCGGTGCAGTGACCATTGGCAACATCGAACGCTATATCAACGATAAAGCGTTCGAGATGGGCTGGCGCCCGGACATGACCGGCGTACGTCAGACCGACAAACGCGTGGCGATCATCGGTGCAGGCCCGGCAGGCCTGGCCTGCGCCGACGTGCTGACCCGTAACGGCGTGAAGGCGGTGGTATTTGACCGTCACCCGGAAATCGGCGGTTTGCTGACCTTCGGTATCCCGGCCTTCAAGCTGGAAAAAGAGGTCATGACCCGTCGCCGTGAGATCTTCACCGGCATGGGCATTGAGTTCAAACTGAACGTGGAAGTGGGCCGCGACGTGCAGCTCGACGATCTGCTGAAGGATTACGACGCCGTGTTCCTGGGCGTCGGCACCTATCAGTCGATGCGTGGCGGGCTGGAAAACGAAGATGCCACAGGCGTGTTCGATGCCCTGCCGTTCCTGATTGCCAACACCAAGCAGATGATGGGTTACGGCGAAACCGCCGCTGAGCCGTACGTCAGCATGGAAGGTAAGCGCGTTGTAGTTCTCGGTGGCGGTGATACCGCGATGGACTGCGTGCGTACTTCCATTCGTCAGAATGCAGCACACGTTATCTGCGCCTATCGTCGTGACGAAGAGAACATGCCGGGCTCAAAACGCGAAGTGAAGAACGCGCGTGAAGAGGGTGTGGAGTTCCAGTTCAACATCCAGCCTCTGGGTATTGAAGTGAATGCCAACGGCAAAGTGAGCGGCGTAAAAGTGGCGCGCACTGAAATGGGCGCACCGGATGCGAAAGGCCGTCGTCGCGCGGAGATCGTTGCCGGTTCAGAGTATGTGATCCCGGCAGATGCGGTAGTAATGGCGTTTGGTTTCCGTCCTCACAGCATGGAGTGGCTGGCGAAGCACAGCGTCGAGCTGGACTCTCAGGGCCGCATTATCGCCCCGGAAGGCAGCGATAACGCGTTCCAGACCAGCAATCCGAAAATTTTCGCCGGTGGCGATATCGTTCGCGGTTCTGACCTGGTAGTGACCGCCATTGCCGAAGGTCGTAAAGCGGCAGACGGCATTATGAACTTCCTCGAAGTGTGATCCTCCCGGATCGACGAGCCAGGCTCGTCGATCCGCCATTACAGATAGACGATGCTGATTACCGCTTCACCATCCAGCTTGATTGTCTGGCTACTGCCCAACGCGTTTGCCACCGTAGCACTTACCTGTAACGGTATCGTGGCGGCGCTAACGGGTTGCGGATTCAGCGTCCCCTTCTGCACAAACGTATAGAAATAATCCTGTCTCGCAGGTAACGGTAGCAATTCGGTTTTTACCCAGGGTCCTTGCAGGTTTGCCGAGCCGGCCACCTCTACCGCCACGCTGCGATCGCCATCTGCCGCCATTACGTTCGTGGCATCAATCTGTACGGCATAGCTGCCGACAGGCTTGTTTTCCGCCGTCATGCCCAGGCCAAACAGTCGTGATCCCTCATTGACATACTGACCACCATTAATCTGGAAGCGTGGACCTTGCTGGCCTTTTTCATCTTTGCCCCAGGTGACCGAAGCGGCCCGTGTATCCCGCGCGGTAATAGCGACCGCCGTGGACGACTCACAGGTGAGGCTTAAGACCAGATCGCGTGTCCCAAGTTGCGTAAAGGCATTGCGGGATAAGCTCCCGGCGCTGCGGGAGTTGAAATCCACGACGCCGTTATTGCTCAGAACGGGAATACAGGCCGCAGCATCCGCGGTCAGCTCAAAATCGATACTAACGCTGTCCTTCGCGACCACAGGCACAGCAATGAAGGCCGCAAGAAGCAGGCAAATGCCACGCATCATTGCACCTCCAGGTTTATATTCAGGTTTCCGCGCCAGGTGGTGAGTTCTGTCACTGGACCGGGTTTTATCCGGGCTGCCACCAACAGTGAAACCGAGGCGTTTTTCCCGTATACCTCCTCACCGTTGCTGAACCCCAAACCCTCATTCAGCGATGCCTGTAGCGCTTCGCTGCCACCGGAACGGAGCACGGTATCTGTTCTGTGTACTGGTGCGATACGCACAGGGCGATCGTCAACATATGCATGTGAAGCGGTAATGCGCATTTCCCCTTCGCTACCCAATGAAAAGGTACCATTACGCGGCAGGTCACTGCCGAGGAACAGGCGGATACGCTGCGGTTCGCTACAGTTAACTTGTACCTGAATCTGTTTTTCCGGTAGCGTTATCCATGGCATGTTGCCCTGCTGCCGTTCTGCTGGCGTCAGGCGGCTGTAAACGATCTTTTGCTGGCTGGCGATAAGCTCACACGCCGCCCAGCTCTGGCAAGGTACTAACCCTATCGCCGCCATCAGCAAATAACGTTTCATTGGCACACTCCTTTTGCCGTTTCATAAAATACCCCCGTCTGCGCTTTTTCTGGCAGGGTCAGCGGGATGCGGCAACTGCCGGAGTCGTCTTGTACCACCAGAACTTGCCGGGTGCTGACGTTGTTCAGGAATACCACGCCATCATCAACCGAGGTGGTGAGATAATTACCCTGTGTATCCGTAATGGCTCTGTTTTTTGGCAGTTTTTTGCCATCCTTCATAGTGACTTCGAGCAAGACGCGACGCTGGGTCACTGCCGCAAACTGAACCTTACCTACCGAGCCCCGCCCCTGGCTGAGGAAACGTGTACCGTTACCGATATCCATATTCTTAGGCAAGGTTTCGGTACTCACCTCCACGCGCGATTTTTGCCACGCATTCAGCGAAGGCAGCACCGCATAGCCGCGTTCATCCGTCCACACCGGTCCTTGTGGCGTGTCGATTTTAACGCCCGCGACGGGTTGATCCAGCGAGGCAACACCGAAGGTGTCACGTACTGGCAAGGGTGAAAACGTCACACCCTCGTCATGTGCCACGATCCCCCCCTGCAGAGAGCCAGAATAGCTACGGCGGTTTTCACTGGCCACGCTGGCATTTAGCATCAGCTGGGAATAGTGCAGATTGCTGCTTAGCCCCGCACTGATGCTGCTATCCTTCTCTTTATGGTCATACTCGGTCCCTAACGAATAAGCGTTATCGTCAGAGAGATTCCCCATGAGTGTGGATCCATAGCGGGTCGCACCGCCCTCACGGCGTGCGTAGGTGTTCATACTGTTTTTGCCCAGCGGGAAGCTGATATTGAAATAGAACAGATCGTCCTTCTTCCCCTTTCCATCACCTAACTGATGCTGCCAGTTAGCAGAAACATAGGCCGAAAACAGGTTACTGCCCCACCCTGCATTGATATAACGCGTTTTACCTGACTGGTTGCGGTTTTTCGTTTCATAGAGGCTGGCACTGAACGTTCCTGCCTTACGGGTTTGCCATTGCAATCCAACGGCATATTCATGCTGTTTTACCGTTGTTAAACCACTATCAATAAACTGCGAGAACTCCCGATAGCCTGGCGAATAGTAGCCCGTCGACGCGGTCACGCTTACGCCCAGCGCCGATGTAAGACTGGCTTCCATACGATAGTTTTGTCCCTGCCGCGCATTTTCATGATCATAGGACTGATTGATCTTAAGGCTCAGCAGGGTTGAAGCAGAGGGGGCGGTGTTAATACTGACGCCAGCAGTCTGGAAATCCTGGGCCAGGATCATGCCCAGGTTAATGTTACTGCCGGGCAGAAGCCGCCAGCCGCCCGACGCGCTCAGCACCAGCGGTTTTTTGTTGTAATCATCACTCACTTGCCCAAAGGCCAGGAACAGGCCTGCCGGTTTCCCCAGACGCTGAAGATAAAGGGAGGCGGGGATCACATAGCTATGCTGCGTGCCATCGGTCTCGACCACCGTCACGTTGAGGTCACTGGTATAGTTGCGCAGAGAAAAATCGGTGAGCGTAAAAGGCCCCACGGGAACCAGCGTCGAATAGACCAATGTACCCTGTTGGCGTACCTCCACTCGTGCCTGCGGCGTATTGGCGATCCCGCTTACTCTGACCATGTTCTCCTGTGCATCAAGGCCATGTTCCGGCGATAACGACACACCATATAAGCCAGCGCCCTCCAGCAACGCGTTATTCATAGTGACTTCACCCATTTTTGCAGTAGTGCGCAAATTGACGAAGGTACGCTGCATATAGGTCTGGCTGTTTTCGCTGTTAAATTGACCTTGCGACTGGCTTAATAGCTGATTGGTACGCAGTAGCCAGCCCGCAACATTCACCCCACCATCAAGCTGGGCCTGAGACCAGGTGGAGCTGCCGCCGCTGTATTCACTGCGGGACGACATGACCGAATAGTTCAGGACGCCCCCCGACCCCTCCATAGCAAAGTCCGTTACGGGCATGCCCTGACGGTTGATTTCATCGGGGGATACAATTAATTCAATCAACTCTTGCCCGGGATCGGCAGTTACAACGGTTTCCGGGCGAAAACTCAGATAATCGTAACACCCTTCCTGATAGTCGTCGGGGATGCGTATATGCGCATATTCCATTAATGACTTATCGAAACAGAGTTCGCCCTGCGGCTGAAAACGCGCAACCATGCGCCCTCTTTCCTGTCCGTTCACTTTCAGGGTCACGGTCGCCTGCCCGGGCATAAAGCGTGATTTCGTTGCAAAATATGCCGAAACCGCGGGGTTGATACCCAGCGATTTTAACGTTTCATTATCAAATTCGAGGGCGCCGGCTTCGATTTCTGCGGCTTTCCCTTGTCGCGCACAGATCAAGCTGACTGCGCACATGAGCAGCGTTCTTTTAAACATCCATGTTTTCCCTGAACGACTTACTGTAATGGCGCTATATAGCTGTCACCTTTGTACCCGTAACGACTGGCGGGATAAAATTCCACTTTTGTATCCGCTTTATTCGGCAATGCCAGGGTCATACTGGACTGTGGCAATAAATAGGTAGTTTTCAACGCCCCTTGTTTACCGGAGGGTAATGACCTAAACCCTGTCGCCATACGAACGACATAGCTCGATGGATTTGTGACAACCAGAGAGCTTCCCTGTTTGTGCCATTTAAGATGCTTCCAGGGGGCAAGATCTTGCGCAAGACCCGCAGGGTGAATAATTACCGGTAGATCCTGGCGAATGGTGACCGCGAGACGTTCCTTACCTTTTTCTTTCGGCGGAATACCTTCGAAGGTCACTCTCTTGAGCTCTTCCTGCATAAGCGGCTTTTGCGTCTGCAATATAAAACGCATACGTTGCACCGCTCCCGCCTCCACTCTGACAACAGGCTGAGAAACAATCAGGCGTACAGATTCATCGCTTTCCGGTAAATCCACAATATTGGTATAAAGCAACGCAGGTCTGGAATCCGTATTCGTCACGTTCATACTGGCTTCCCCTTTTTCGGCGTCAATTAATAAGACCGATGTTTCTGGTACCATACCGGAAGCGTAAATTCGCACAGAAATAAATAAAAGAGAGAGAATAATGCTACGCTTCATAATATTCCCATCAAATGCTAATAAAGAAAGTGAGTGTTAATTCCCAGAGGGAATTTATTATGAACCCTGAAATTAAAAATATTTACAGTAAATAATTTATTTAAAGTTAAATGCAATGCGGCGTGTTTTTATTATTAAATCGCCGCACATATTATTATAACGGCTTACAGATAAACGAGGCTCAGAGTGGCATTACCATCCAGAGTAATTTCATCAGAACCCAAAACAGAACTTGTCTGCACGGCTGCTGAAATTTTCAGAGGCGCAGACAGTTCGCTGAACATCTTCGGTTCTGTGGAACCCGTGTTACCGGCAGTGATAATGCGCGAGTTGTCATTAAGCTGATAAGCAGCACCACCGGTCTGCCAGTTCTCGCCTTCATCATCAGAAACAAGCAGGCTTGCCGGTGCACCATCTGCGGTTAAGGTTGCGCTGTCTACGGCAACAGTATACGCGCCGACTTTCGCCTCATTGTTAGCTAAACCCAGACCAAAGCCGAAATAGCTTTGTGTTGCGCTCGCGCCGCCTTCGATCGGAGCATTAATAAATGCGGTTGAAGAGAGCGCTACAGCTGAAGCAGAGCGGTTATCGAGGATTTTGAAGCCAATGGCCGTTGCTGCATCACATTTGACGGTCAGGGTAACTTCTTTAGAACCCAGTTGCACCAGAGTATTGTCAGAAGCAGCATTACGAATTGATGCGGCAGCAATGGAACCAAAAGCGACTTCACCGCTGTTGCTTAATGCTGGGGTGCATGCAGCCGGAATGATGTTGCCAGATACTTTCAGCGTTACATCTCCTGCGGCATTCGCCTGAGCTGCCACCAGCAGCGCAGCACCCATTGCCAGCACCGCGGCATTCTTCTTAAATAGAGTCATTTTGTTCTTTCCTTAATTTTATCAACCAACAACTTTCCCGGTTGGCCACATTTCTACAACTGCATACGGTTTACTATGAAATACATCATTCATAGACTATTTGTAATAAATAGTGTCAGCAAGATTACAGGACATTCTTACGAAGGACATTTAAGATATCTACATATTTTATCAACTTTGACTTAAAACATATTTGTCTGAAATATATTGAATGAATACAACCTCAAAAAATAAGAAATGAACCCTTCATATTTATAAATTATGCATGCCATTTTAAAAATCAAAGATATTTACTTGATAATACATTCAGAGATTAAATCATTGATAATAAAAAAGGACCCTAAGGTCCTTTTATTTTATTTTACGACACGTAAAGCCGGACGGCCGCCGCGCGGAGGCGGAGTATCGTCAGGATCGTCATCATGATCCGGCTTATCACCATCAATGATCGACATCACCGTTTCGCTTTCGCTCCCGGCCACGCCATTTTCATCATTCAGGCTGGCAACCTCTTCATCATAAGCCGCTTCAGGCTCAAACATGGTGCCTGCACCGTTCTCACGGGCGTAGATAGCCAGTACGGCAGCCAGCGGTACAGAAACCTGACGCGGTACGCCACCGAAGCGGGCATTGAAGCGTACTTCATCGTTCGCCAGCTCAAGACCACCCACCGCACGCGGCGCGATGTTCAGTACGATTTGTCCGTCACGTGCATATTCCATAGGAACCTGCACGCCCGGTAACGTCACATCCACTACCAGGTGCGGCGTGAGCTGGTTATCCAGCAGCCATTCATAGAAGGCACGCAGCAGATACGGACGGCGCGGAGACAGCTGTGACATTTCCACAATCATTAACCCCGGCCGAGACGCATTTCACGTTCAGCTTCAGTCAGAGAAGCAAGGAAAGAGTCGCGTTCGAAGACACGGGTCATATAGCCTTTAAGCTCTTTCGCACCCGGGCCGCTAAACTCGACGCCCAGAATCGGCAGACGCCACAGCAATGGCGCCAGGTAGCAATCGACCAGGCTGAACTCGTCGCTCAGGAAGAACGGACGCTGACCGAACACCGGTGCAATCGCCAGCAGCTCTTCACGCAGCTGTTTACGCGCTGCATCAGCTTCTGCGGAGGAGCCATTCACAATGACGTTCATCAGCGTATACCAGTCTTTCTCAATACGCTGCATGTACAGGCGGCTTTCACCACGCGCAACCGGGTAGACCGGCATCAGCGGCGGATGCGGGAAACGCTCATCCAGGTATTCCATAATGATACGGGATTCCCACAGGGTCAGCTCACGATCCACCAGCGTTGGCACGCTCTGGCTTGGATTGAGATCGATAAGATCCTGAGGCGGGTTATCCTTTTCCACATGCTCGATCTCAAAACTGACACCCTTCTCGGCCAGCACGATACGAACCTGATGGCTATAAATGTCAGTAGGACCAGAAAACAGCGTCATTACCGAACGTTTGTTGGCAGCGACAGCCATGAAAACCTCCAGGTATATTCAGAATTTTTACTGCTACCAGCCACACAGGCCAGCCAGATGTTTTGTTGTCCATCCCTGAGAATTTCTCCTCTTGTTCAAAAAGAGAACAAAAATCGAGCATTCACCGTTATTTGGACAGAAAAGTGGATGATAGTTTACCAGATTTTGCGGCCTTTGTGGTGAGGGGATTCTGGAAATGCGGAAAAAGAGGTCACAAAGGATGTCTGCATGTGGATAACCTGAACGTTACCCATAAAAAAACCCGCCGAAGCGGGTTTTTCGCCAATTGTTGTCTGCCGAAGCAGAAACCAATTAACGCTTGGAGAACTGTGGACGACGACGTGCTTTACGCAGGCCGACTTTCTTACGTTCAACCTGACGCGCGTCACGAGTAACGAAGCCAGCTTTACGCAGTTCGCCACGCAGGGACTCGTCGTACTCCATCAGAGCGCGGGTGATACCGTGACGGATCGCACCAGCCTGACCAGAGATACCACCACCTTTAACAGTGATGTACAGATCCAGTTTCTCAACCATGTCGACCAGTTCCAGCGGCTGACGAACTACCATGCGGGCAGTTTCACGACCGAAGTACTGTTCCAGAGAACGTTGGTTGATAACGATTTTACCACTGCCCGGTTTGATGAACACGCGAGCGGCGGAGCTTTTGCGGCGACCAGTGCCGTAGTATTGATTTTCAGCCATTGCCTATAATCCCGATTAGATGTCAAGAACTTGCGGTTGCTGTGCCGCGTGGTTGTGCTCGTTACCTGCGTAAACTTTCAGTTTACGGTACATAGCACGACCCAGCGGGCCTTTTGGCAGCATGCCTTTAACCGCGATTTCAATCACACGCTCAGGACGGCGGGCAATCATCTCTTCAAAGGTCGCTTGTTTGATACCGCCGATGTGGCCGGTGTGGTGATAGTACACTTTGTCAGTACGCTTGTTGCCGGTTACAGCAACTTTGTCAGCGTTCAGAACGATGATGTAATCACCGGTATCTACGTGCGGAGTGTATTCCGCTTTGTGCTTACCGCGCAGGCGACGAGCCAGTTCGGTAGCCAGACGGCCCAGAGTTTTACCGGTCGCGTCAACAACATACCAGTCGCGTTTTACGGTTTCTGGTTTAGCTGTAAAAGTTTTCATTAAAAGCTTACCCAAATAAATAAGTTACACGTTGGTGAACACCCAAACGTTTAGTAGTTGAGGTTCACACGACATTGTCCAGCAAACCTACCCCTTCGAATAGCCTATGCCGGCGCAGAGAAAGTTTTGGGAAAAAAACCTTCTTGTAACGTGGGGTCGCAAGATTATAGAGAAGTCGGGGGTAAAGGTCGACCCCTAATTGTGATTTGACGCGGGTTTTTCCGGGTAGGTCGAAAAGCCGGGTGGCGGCTGCGTCCTACCCGGCTAATGGGTGTTTCGAGGATGGCATTTATGGCATGTGTTCGCGCTTCAGGTACTCTTCGCTTTGCATCTCCTGCAGGCGCGACAGGCAGCGCTGGAACTCAAACTTTAGTCGCTCCCCCTGATAGATCTCATATAAAGGGACGGCGGCGCTCACCACCAGCTTGACGTGGCGTTCGTAAAACTCATCAACCAGCGCGATAAAGCGTCGGGCTTCGCTCTCCATCAGCGTGGTCATCACTGGCACATCGAACAACATCACCGTATGGAACAGGCGCGAGAGCGCAATATAGTCGTGCTGGCTGCGGGCATCGACACACAGGGTGGCAAACGACACCGCGAGGGTTTGATTGACAACGCCCAGGGTTTGCAGTGGGCGATGGTTCACCTCCAGCACGGCGGCGTTATCACGCTCGGCCCCGGCCAGCGCCAGCCACAGTTTGTTCATCTGCTGTTGCGTGTCATCGTTTAACGGTGAAATCCACAGATGGGCCTGGGTCAGGGTGCGCAAGCGATAATCGACGCCGGCATCCACATTCATAATGTCGCAATGCGCTTTTATCGCATCGATCGCGGGCAGGAAGCGGGCGCGTTGCAGACCGTTACGGTACAGCTCATCCGGTGGGATGTTGGAGGTTGCTACCAGCGTAATGCCGCGAGCAAACAGCGCTTTCATCAGCCCGCCCAGCAGCATGGCGTCGGTAATGTCAGAGACAAAAAACTCATCGAAGCACAGCACGTCGGTTTCGGCTTTGAAACGCTCGGCAACGATATCCAGCGGATCGCTCTGTCCCTGCAGGGCCGTCAGCTCTTCATGTACCCGCAGCATAAAGCGGTGAAAATGCAGGCGCTGCTTACGCGTTCCCGGCAGGCTCTGATAGAACAGATCCATCAGCCAGGTTTTGCCGCGTCCGACCCCTCCCCACATATATAAGCCGCGTACCGGCGTGACGCTCTGCGGCGCTTTCTTCCCCAATAACCGCCCAAACGCGGCTTTGAGTCCCCCAGCAGGCGCGGCTTCGGCCGGCTGGGTGGTCAGCGCCTGCCAGATGCTGTCCAGACGCCTTACCGCTTCATGCTGTACATCATCTGGCTGGTGGGAGCCCTCGTTCAGGGCCTGTTGGTAACGCGATGTTGGGGAAAGGCTTTGCATAATCTTATTGTTATTCCTTCAATTAATACCCGCCAGCCTGTTCAGTTGGCGAAAAAAAGGCCGTTCTACAGTACGCGATGATGCGGTGGGATTCCACTTCTAAGGAAATAGCGGTTATAGTGGCATAATCAGGCACAGGCATGAAGCCGAGCCAATACCCTACGGAACCACAAGACAACGGGAGAAGTTCATGACCTGGGAATATGCGCTAATTGGTTTAGTCGTCGGCATCGCTATCGGTGCCGTGGCCATGCGTTTTGGAAATCGCAAATTGCGCCAGCAACAGGCGTTGCAGTACGAACTGGAAAAGAACAAAGCTGAACTGGATGAGTATCGTGAAGAGCTGGTAAACCACTTTGCCCAGAGCGCCGAGCTGCTGGACAACATGGCTCATGATTACCGCAAGCTTTATCAGCACATGGCGAAAAGCTCCAGCAACCTGCTGCCGGAAATGAGCGCAGAGAACAACCCGTTCCGCAACCGTCTGGCAGAGTCCGAAGCCGGTAACGATCAGGCGCCAGTGCAGATGCCACGTGACTACTCCGAAGGCGCATCCGGCCTTCTGCGCGGTGGCGCAAAGCGCGATTAATCGCACATCGCAAATAAATTTTACGGGCGCAGCCATTGCGCCCGTCCTTTCTTTCTGACCCCAGCTATTATTTAGTCAAACACCTCATTGTTCAGCGTTTTAAAATTCAATAACATCAGACTGTTTCAGGGCCGTTATTCCTCCATTCCAGGTTGCGAGAGCCAGCATAAATGAACAAAAAAAATCAGCTGTTGAGCGCGTTAGCATTGAGTATCGGATTATCGCTGTCGGCATCGTATCCAGCGGCGGCAGCCATCCCTTCACAGGTTCCGGGCCAGGCCGCGCTTCCGAGCCTTGCGCCGATGCTGGAAAAAGTCCTGCCCGCGGTGGTCAGCGTGCAGGTCGAAGGCACCGCCGTGCAAAGCCAGCGCATCCCGGAAGAGTTGAAAAAGTATTTTGGCGACGATGCCCCCGACCAGGCGCAGCCTTTTGAAGGGCTGGGCTCCGGCGTGGTGATCGATGCCGCGAAAGGCTACGTGCTGACCAATAACCACGTTATCAGTCATGCCGATAAAATTAGCGTTCAGATGAACGATGGCCGTGAGTTTGACGCCAAACTGATTGGCGGGGACGATCAGAGCGATATCGCCCTGCTGCAGTTACAGAACCCAACCGGCCTGACGCAAATCGCCATCGCCGATTCCGATAAGCTGCGCGTTGGGGATTTCGCCGTCGCGGTCGGTAATCCTTTCGGTCTGGGCCAGACGGCTACCTCCGGCATCGTCTCTGCGCTGGGCCGCAGTGGCCTAAACCTTGAGGGTCTGGAAAACTTTATCCAGACCGACGCCTCCATTAATCGCGGCAACTCCGGCGGTGCGTTGCTGAACCTGAACGGGGAGCTGATCGGCATTAACACCGCCATTCTGGCGCCTGGCGGCGGCAGCGTGGGGATTGGTTTTGCGATTCCCAGCAACATGGCCCGCACCCTGGCACAGCAGCTGATTGAGTTTGGTGAAGTGAAGCGCGGGCTGCTGGGCATTAAAGGCACGGAAATGAGCGCAGATATTGCCAAAGCGTTCAACCTGAACGTTCAGCGCGGCGCTTTCGTCAGCGAAGTGATACCGAATTCCGGCTCGGCAAAAGCGGGGGTCAAATCCGGGGACGTGATCGTTAGCCTGAATGATAAACCGTTAAGCAGTTTTGCCGAACTGCGCTCGCGCATTGCCACCACGGAGCCGGGTGCCACGGTTAAGCTCGGTATTTTGCGTGACGGCAAACCGCTGGATCTACAGGTCACGCTGGATAAAAGCACCTCATCATCGGCCAGCGCAGAGATGATTGCCCCGGCGCTGCAGGGGGCGACCTTAAGCGACGGGCAGTTAAAAGACGGTACCAAAGGCATCACTCTCGACAGCGTCGAGAAAAGCAGCCCTGCCGCGCAGGCCGGTCTGCATGAGAATGATGTGATCGTCGGGGTGAACCGCGTTCGCGTGCAGTCCATTGCCGAAATGCGCAAAGTGCTGGAAAGTAAACCTACCGTTATTGCCCTGCAGATCGTGCGCGGCAACGACACACTCTATATTCTGCTGCGTTAAGCCTGTACGCGTCCGGGCATCACCCCGTGTGATGTCCGGATAAGTCATGCTATGCTGCTTGCGATCTTCCCTTAACGACGCCCGTATCATGGTTTTAAAGCTCATTCGTTCGGTCGCCATCGGCCTGGTTGTAGGTGGCCTGTTACTGGTCGCGATGCCCTCTTTACGTCAGTTTAATCAGCTGGCTGCGCCGCAGTTTGACAGCGCAGATGAAACGCCTGCCAGTTACAATCAGGCAGTACGCCGCGCCGCCCCTGCGGTGGTTAACGTCTATAACCGTGGGCTGAACAGCACCAGCCATAATCAGCTGGAGATCCGCACTCTGGGCTCCGGGGTAATTATGGATGAACGCGGCTACATCATTACTAACAAACATGTGATCAACGATGCCGATCAGATCATCGTTGCGCTGCAGGATGGCCGCGTCTTTGAAGCCCTGCTGGTCGGCTCCGACAGCCTGACGGATCTGGCGGTCCTCAAAATCACCGCCACGGGCGGCCTGCCCGTCATCCCCATCAACCGTAAACGTACCCCGCATATCGGTGACGTGGTGCTGGCGATTGGTAACCCCTATAACCTCGGGCAGACCATCACCCAGGGGATTATTAGCGCGACGGGGCGTATTGGCCTGAACCCCTCCGGGCGGCAGAACTTCCTGCAGACGGATGCCTCCATTAACCACGGCAACTCCGGCGGCGCGCTGGTGAACTCGCTGGGCGAACTGATGGGCATCAATACCCTCTCGTTTGATAAGAGCAACGATGGGGAAACCCCCGAAGGCATCGGCTTCGCCATCCCGTTCCAGCTGGCCAACAAGATTATGGATAAGCTCATTCGCGATGGACGGGTTATCCGTGGCTACATTGGCATTGGCGGGCGTGAGATTGCTCCGCTGCATACCCAGGGTGGCGGCATCGACCAGATTCAGGGGATTGTAGTGAACGAAGTCACCTCTGGCGGTCCGGCGGCGGAAGCGGGCATCAAGGTCAACGACGTTATCGTCTCGGTAAACGGTAAACCGGCGATATCGGCCCTCGAGACCATGGATCAGGTGGCTGAAATCAGGCCTGGCTCCATCATTCCGGTAGAAGTGATGCGGGATGATAAGAAAATGACGCTGCAGGTGACCATTCAGGAATACCCGGCCACCAACTGAGTCAGCAGAGATAAAAAAACCGGAGCATTAGCTCCGGTTTTTTATTGCCCTGACGGGACGCGAGTCGCTTACTTATTAACGAACTCTTCGCCCAGGACGATATCGTTCTTCAGCGTGTCCAGCATGCCGGCCATCGCCTGCTGCTCGAACGCGCTCAGGGTGCCGATAGATTTACGCTCTTCGATACCGTTTTTACCCAGCAGCAGCGGCTGAGAGAAGAAGCGTGCGTGCTCGCCGTCGCCTTCAACGTACGCACATTCCACCACGCCTTGCTCGCCCTGCAGGGCGCGCACCAGAGACAGACCGAAACGTGCTGCAGCCTGACCCATAGAGAGGGTTGCAGAGCCGCCACCCGCCTTCGCTTCCACCACTTCGGTGCCAGCGTTCTGGATGCGTTTGGTCAGGTCAGCCACTTCCTGCTCGGTGAAGCTGACGCCTGGGATCTGGGACAGCAGTGGCAGAATGGTCACGCCAGAGTGGCCGCCGATAACCGGCACTTCGAGCTCGGTTGGCTGCTTGCCTTTCAGTTCCGCCACAAAGGTGTTGGAGCGGATGATGTCCAGCGTGGTCACGCCAAACAGTTTGTTCTTGTCATACACGCCCGCTTTTTTCAGCACTTCTGCTGCGATAGCCACGGTGGTGTTAACCGGGTTAGTGATGATACCGATGCAGGCTTTCGGGCAAGTTGTTGCTACCTGCTGAATCAGGTTCTTAACGATACCCGCATTCACGTTGAACAGGTCGGAACGATCCATACCAGGCTTACGCGCCACGCCTGCGGAGATCAGCACAACGTCTGCGCCTTCGAGCGCCGGGCGCGCATCTTCACCGGAGAAGCCTTTGATTTTGACAGCCGTCGGGATGTGGCTCAGGTCAACCGCCACACCAGGGGTTACCGGGGCGATGTCGTACAGAGAGAGTTCTGAGCCTGCAGGCAGCTGAGTTTTCAGTAGTAGGGCAAGCGCCTGGCCGATACCGCCAGCAGCGCCGAGGACTGCGACTTTCATCCTAAACTCCTTATTATGGTGAGCTAACTTTCTGTTACTCCGTCGCGGCGACCTTAATTCAGCAGATCAATAATTACAATCTTCATAATGTGAGAATTAGCGGTCACGCGCTTTTCGCCTCTGCCGGAAGACTATCGGGCGTTATGCGATAACTAAGCAACGAATTAAGAGGGGATTACAATACACCCTCGCCAGCCACCAAAACAACATCAATTTGATAACATTTAATTTACTTTTAACCTTATTTGCGAGGCGTGACGCAGGCATGTTCCTTGATAACGAAATTTGATAAAATCACTCCCTTTCATAACATTATTTCAGCCTAAGATTGGGCAGATAGTTTGCATAAAAATTCATCCATGTGCATAATAATGTTGTTTCTACCGCTATATTTCGGGTGATTTATGCGAATCTCTTCTAAACAAGAAGAATTGGTTAAGGCGTTTAAAGCGCTGCTTAAAGAAGAAAAGTTTAGTTCTCAGGGTGAGATCGTCCAGGCCTTACAGGAAGAAGGCTTCGAAAATATCAACCAGTCGAAAGTCTCCCGCATGTTAACCAAATTTGGCGCGGTGCGTACCCGCAACGCCAAAATGGAGATGGTTTACTGTCTGCCTGCTGAGCTGGGCGTACCGACAACTTCAAGCCCGCTGAAGAATCTGGTGCTGGATATCGACTATAACGATGCAGTGGTGGTGATCCACACCAGCCCGGGCGCAGCCCAGCTGATTGCGCGTCTGCTCGACTCGCTCGGCAAAGCAGAAGGTATTCTCGGCACTATCGCCGGGGACGATACCATCTTCACTACCCCGGCCAATGGTTTCTCGGTGAAAGATCTCTACGAAGCCATTCTGGTGCTGTTCGAACAGGAACTCTGATCCCCCTGCCCTGCTGCGTACCGCAGCGGGGAATCTTCGGCTCCCGCCTCGTTTCCCCTTACAAGCTGTTATCTGTGATTTAACAAATAGTGCGTTTTTCTGGTTCAATTCATTCATACAGTGGATGATCCGCTGCGCGACCGCACAAATAATCAAATCATCTCATCCCCATGATTTTAATGGAAATAAATCGATACCACGCGTTTAACCAAGCCTCTTTTATTCCTATCAGTTATAAAAATCTATCTTCTTAATACGTAATTTCACGAGAAACAATTAGCATGGTATTAATTTTTGCCGTTATTAGTGTATACTTGATTTTGTGATGAGGGTCACGAAACGAAGACCCCAGTAAAGAATATGACGAGGAAGAAAATCATGAAAATCAAAACTACCGTAGCCACACTAAGCATTCTCTCTGTTCTGTCTTTCGGTGCTTTTGCCGCCGATGCGATTAACGCCGATCAGGCTCAGTCCCGTGAGTCAATTGGTACCGTTTCTGTTGGTGCAGTCGGTACTTCTCCGATGGACATGAATCAGATGCTGAACAAGAAAGCGCAGGAACAGGGTGCCTCCTCCTATCGCGTTATCGAAGCGCGTACCGGTGACCACTGGCATGCTACTGCTGAGCTGTACAAATAAGCCGTACCGAGCAATATCCGATATACCCGTTATCTCAGTTCAACGACACCAGGTATAAAAATAGCAGCACAACCCTTCTGGTCGTTGAATGTGCCCTGTAAGGAGTAAAGACTATGAACACTAAATTAATTATCGCCACCCTTGGTTTAGCTTCCGTTCTCTCATTCGGTGCCAGCGCAGCTGTGCATCAGGTTACTGCGGAACAAGCACAAGGCCTGCAATCAATGGGTAGCGTAGGCGTTACCGAAGTTGCCGGTTCCCCGATGGATATCCGTCAGGCCCTGGCAGCAAAAGCTGAAAAAGCGGGTGCCAGCAGCTATCGCGTTACCGAGCTGAATACCGGTGACCACTGGCATGCAACCGCTGAGCTGTACAAATAAACCCTCGTCGTATTGAACTACGACTTGCCCCTGCTTCGCAGGGGCTTTTTTTTGCCTTTTTACGGGCGAACGTTAAAGCGGATCTGGCCTTCCAGCTCCTCTTCCGCCTCATCAAACAGCAGGATCAGCGCGCCGAAGCGTCTGCGCAGCTTCTCCGGCAAATGGGTAAACTCGATTTCAAGCGGCAGCGGCAGCTGATTGCCGGTTACGATCTCCCATAAAGAATCCAGGTTGGTCACACTCTCCCGCGCGATGCCAAAGGTACGTGAAAACTCACGGTAAAAGTCTTCCTGACTGTCGATTTCATCAAAATCAAAGGTATAAATATTCATTTCCCGCCACCCCGTCCAGGCGGGCGGCTGATGCCGCCCTGCCGATTATAATCCCCCGATATGCAGGGTTTTCACTTCAAGGAACTCCTCCAGTCCCAGTACAGAGCCCTCACGACCCAGCCCTGACTCTTTTACCCCACCAAACGGCCCCAGCTCGGTGGAGACCGCGCATTCGTTAATCCCGATCATCCCGCTCTCAATGGCCTGCGAAACGCGGAACACCCGCTGCAGATTCTGAGTATAGAAATAGGCGGCCAGACCAAAGGGCGTATTATTGGCGCGCTGAATCACTTCCTCTTCCGAGGTGAAACGGAAGCAGGCCGCCACGGGCCCAAAGGTCTCTTCGCTGGCCAGCGCCATCCCTTCATGGCAATCGCCCAATACCGTCGGCTGCCAGAAATTGCCGCCCAGATCGTGCGCCTTGCCCCCTGCCAGTACCGTCGCCCCTTTGGCGACCGCGTCCTCGACATGCTCGCGCACTTTTTTCACTGCGGCAGGTTCAATCAGCGGACCGACAACGGTGCCCTCCTCCAGGCCGTTACCCACTTTTAAGTCGTTGACGGCGGCAGCGAGCTGGCTGACGAAGGCGTCATACACTGACTCCTGAATATAGAAACGGTTAACGCTGACGCAGACCTGGCCCGCATTGCGGAATTTGTTGGCGATGGCTCCTTTTACCGCAGCATCAATATCGGCATCGTCGAAGACGATATAAGGCGCATTCCCGCCCAGCTCCATCGAGACTTTTTTCATTGTCTCGGCGGCATTGCGCACCAGCGTTTTGCCGACAGCCGTCGAGCCGGTAAAGGAGATTTTGCGCACTTCATGGCTGGCCATGATCGCATCGCTTATCTCAGAGGTGTTGCCCGCCACCGCATTGAGTACACCGTCCGGGACGCCCGCTTTTTTGGCAAGAGTCAGCAGTGCAAAAGCGCTGAGCGGCGTATTGTTAGCTGGTTTGATTACCCCGGTACAGCCTGCGGCCAGCGCCGGGCCCAGCTTGCGGGTCAGCATCGCCATCGGGAAGTTCCACGGCGTGATGGCCGCCACCACGCCAACCGGTTCGCGGGTGGCCAGTATGCGGGAGCCGGGTTTAACCGGGGGAATGATTTCGCCGTTGGCGCGTTTGGCCTGCTCGGCGAACCACTGAATAAAGCTGGCCGCATACTCCACCTCGCCTTCCGCCTCTTTCAGCGGTTTGCCCTGCTCGGTGGTCATCAGTTGTCCAAGCCACTGCTTGTTTTCAATGATTAATTCATACCAGCGATAGAGGATGGTCGAGCGCTCTTTTGCGGTTCTGGCCCGCCAGGCCGGAAAAGCACGGCTTGCGGCGGCGATAGCTTCTTCGGTCTCTTTAGTGCCCGCTTTTGCCACTTTAGCGATCGCCTCGCCGGTGGCCGGGTTAAGTACATCGAATGTGGTGTCGAGCGTTTTCCATACGCCATCAACCAGATATCCTGTCTGAAATAGCGCACTGTCCTGAAGAGCCTGGGTAGTCATGTATCCTCCCATTCCGGGTTTAAGTACTTGCCCGAATAAGTATAGTCACAAAAAAACCGACGCTTACGGCGTCGGTTTTCAGGAGGATCAGCTGTCGGTGAGTGCATTCTGGTAGCGATGCAGCATCCCCACCAGCCGCTGCACCGGTTCGGTCACCTGTCGCGGTGCCTCCCAGATGCGCAGTTTTTCCTGGTAGATGTCCAGCTCCTCAAGCAGCTGAGCAAAATAGCGGCGCCGCTTATCGTCACTGGTGGCCGAAATGACATGATCGGCAGTGCGCCGCAGCTGGCGGTGGAACGCCGAGAGATCGTCATTAACCGGCACCGGCGCATTGCGCAGACGCTGGTGGGCGATGATCAGGGTCAGGGCCAGACGGAACTTGGCGATGTCGCCCGGGAATTTGGTCAGCAGTAAAAACAGCTGCTGATAGAGCGCGGGCAGATGGTTCTCTTTGCGCCGGGCGGTGTTGGTGGTCATCGCAGAGACGGCGGCAGAAACAAACTGGTTCAGCAGCACGCGTCCGGTGCGGGCCTGTGAGTTATCACGCACCAGCAGAATGACCATCATCGCGAGGAAACAGCCGACAATCTGCCCCAGCGCGCTGTCGAGAAACTGGCTGAAGTGGAACGTCATCGGATTATCCAGCACCAGAATATTGATGGTGCTGGCCAGCGCCCCGAGCGAGCCCAGGCGTCGCTTCTGTACCTCGATACCAATAAAGAAGGCCATTACGGCAAGACTGATACAGAGCAACAGCATGCTTTGCTGGGTCGAGGGCAGAACCACCAGGAAATAGAAGGCCCCAAGCGGCAGTGCTGCCAGGGTGCCGTAGAGAAAATCGAGCGCCACCATCCGCGGATTGGGAAGACGCATCGCCAGCGAAGTGACCACGGCGATCATCACCATCGCACCGCTGCCGGAGGTCCAGCCGGTCCATAGCCAGAACAGCGTCCCGAGCATACAGGCGAGCGTGGTGCGCCAGAAGTTGACCATCGCATGGTGACGTTCCGCCGACTCGGCTTTAACCACTACCTCGCCCTGCAGAACTTCCTCTTCGGTGGCGCTGATTTTGGTATTGCCGATAACGCCACGCTTGAGGAGCAGGTAGCGCGTCGCCGCCCCAACCCAGGTATAGATGGTGACCGGAGTATCACGCTCGCCGGTCCAGGCGATGACTCGCCGCATCCTTTTGAGCTGTTTATGCACATCCTGCACGGTGGCAACCGGGGTGGCAAACTGCTCCCGGAAGGTATCAGTGATCGCTTCGGGGCGGGTATTCTGGATCAGATAGGTTTCGCAGGCCTGGGTGATCAGCGTTAAGGAGACGGTATTGAGCGCCTTCAGGCGGCGGTTGGCTCGCGACCAGCGCGACGACTCCATATTGAGGTTGCTGCGCATCCCTTCCAGCGCGGTGGTACGTCGCACCAGCGCACTCCAGGCGTTATCGACCTCTTCACTGTCGCCATGCTTAATGCACAGCTGCATCAGCTGATACTGGGCGACGATCAGCGCATCCAGCTCGCGATCCACCTCCTGCTTAATGGAGCGGGGGGAGAACAGCAGATCCGCCACGATCGCACAGACAATCCCCATCACGATCTCACTGCAGCGCTCCACGGCAAACTGCGGCGCCAGCAGCGGGTTGGTCTGAATGGTGATGATAATGATCAGCGCGGTATAGCCGGAAAGGCCCCAGGCGTAAGAGTTTTCCACACGTACAAGGGAGGAGATCCAGGTGCAAAAACCGGCCCAGATACAGCACACCATCAGCATCAGCAGCGGGGTGCGGATCATCAGAATGACGATGGTCAGCGCGGCGATACAGCCAATAAAGGTGCCGACAATACGCAGCATCCCGCGATAGCGTATTGCGCCGGAGTAAGGTTCCCCGCCCGCCGCAAAGGCCGGGCCTGCGGCGACAATCGCCGCGGTCAGTACTGCCCAGCGGGGCGTTTCCAGCTGAAAGTGAAAGCCAACGAACAGCGCCAGCACGATGGCGAAGGCCAGCTTAATCGCAAAGCGCAGGTGCTGATTGGCGATGGAGAAGATGCCCATGGCGATTAACCAAACTCACGCAGGCGGTGGGCAATTTTGCGGAACAGCGAGTCATGGCTGGCGTCCCGATCTTTCTCACCGGTGATCACCACCGTGGCGGTGGTGCCCGCAGGCCACAGGTTGCCCTGCTGTTCATCCAGTCGAATACGCACCGGCACGCGCTGCGCCAGACGCACCCACTCAAGATTGGAGTCGACGGTCGCCATCCCTTTGCTGTCGCGGGTGGCGCTGGAGTTGGTCACCCCTGCCGCCACGCTGTCGACCGTCCCTTTCAGGACACGGTTGCTGCCCAGCGGGGTGATTTCCGCCCGATAGCCCGGACGGACGTTCTCCAGCTTGGTCTCTTCCATATAGGCGAGCACATAGAAGGAGTGCTGTTTGACCAGCGCCACGGCGGTGGAGCCGCGGGTAATAAATTCCCCGGTATAGACATTGAGGTTGGTCACCCAGCCGTCGGACGGCGCGCGGATCACGGTACGCTCAAGATCGAGCTTCGCCAGATCGCGCGTGGCTTCGGCCTTCGCCAGCTGATGCAGCACGGTTTGCAGCACGTTGTTGGATTGATCGATCTCCTCGCGGGACATTGCCTGCACCCCCAGCTGATTACGGCGCCCCGCCTCACGGCGTTTCTCCGCAGCCAGCGCCTGGTAGTAGGCGACATCCGCCTCCGCTTCTTCCAGCGATTTCTGATAGCGAGGCTGATCGACGGTGAACAGCACCTGATCCTTTTTTACCAGCTGGTTGTCATGCACATTGACGGCAGTGATCAGGCCCGCCACGTCCGGAGCAATGGCGACGATGTCGGCGCTAAAGCGCGCATCGCGCGTCCAGGGCGACTCGGTGTAATAAACCCACGCGCGAAAAATAGCGATGAACGCGAGGATAACCAGAGCCAGGGTAATGGCGGTACGGGAGATTTTTCTTGTTAGCGTTTTCACATCTACCTCAAACAAACAGGCGCGATACCAGATAGAACAGGCAGCAATACAGCGCGGAATTGAACAATGCAGGGTGCCAGACGAAATCATAGATCCCGGTAGGAGCCAGCACCTTTCGCACCAGCCAAAAAATCGCCAGTGATAAAAGAAGTTCGAAGAATATCGGGGGGAACGATAATCCGAACACCACGATAACGGGAAACAGACTCATGTTGACCTTGATTAGAGCGAGCAGGCGAAAGAATTATTCAGCATACGGCACCGCAGAAGGGGCAAGAAAAGCCGGGCGAGAGTGGCGTAGCTATAATGTATTAATAATATATTAGCGTAACTGTTATGCTGTTATCTATCATATGTGATCTAAATCACTTTTAAGCCAGAGTGAATAATGGAACGTCTAAAACGGATGTCAGTTTTTGCCAAAGTCGTTGAGCTGGGCTCCTTCACAGCCGCGGCCAGGCAACTACAAATGAGCGTCTCGTCAATCAGTCAGACCGTCGCCAAACTGGAAGATGACCTCCAGGTGAAGCTCCTCAACCGCAGCACCCGCAGCCTTGGTCTGACCGAAGCCGGCAAAATCTATTATCAGGGCTGTCGGCGGATGTTGTATGAGGCCCAGTCGGTGCATGAGCAACTTTACGCCTTCAACAACACTCCCATCGGTACGCTGCGTATCGGGTGCTCTTCAACTATGGCACAAAATGTGCTGGCCGGAATGACCGCCGACATGTTGCAGGAGTACCCGGGGCTGACGGTCAATCTGGTCACCGGCATTCCCGCCCCGGATCTGATTGCCGACGGGCTGGATGTGGTGATCCGGGTCGGGGCGTTGCAGGACTCCAGCCTCTTTTCCCGCCGCCTGGGCAGTATGCCGATGGTGGTATGCGCGGCGAAAAAGTATCTCGCCAGAGCGGGGAGCCCGGAGAAGCCTGCGGATCTCAGTAATCACGCCTGGCTGGAGTATAGCGTGCGCCCGGATAATGAATTTGAGCTGGTCGCGCCGGAAGGGCTCTCGACAAAACTGCTGCCGCAGGGGCGCTTTGTTACCAACGATCCGATGACGATCTCCCGCTGGCTGGTGGCCGGGGCCGGGATCGCTTACGTCCCGCTGATGTGGGTGATCAACGAGATCAACAGCGGCGAGCTGGAGATCCTCTTCCCACGCTATCAGTCGGACCCGCGCCCGGTTTATGCGGTCTATACCGAAAAGGACAAACTGCCGCTGAAGGTGCAGGTGTGCATTAACTATCTGACGGATTATTTCGTGCAGGTGGCGGCGCTGTTTCAGGAGATGCGGGGAAGGAAGGAATAACCCTCTCCCACAGGGAGAGGGTATTTCGGAAGGGGAATTATGCGGTACCGCCGACGGTGAGGTTATCCACCTTCAGGGTCGGCTGACCGACGCCCACCGGCAGGCTCTGGCCCTCTTTACCGCAGACGCCGACGCCGTTATCCAGCTTCAGATCGTTACCGACCATCGAGATCTGCTGCATCGCTTCGATGCCGGAGCCAATCAGGGTCGCCCCTTTCACCGCTTTGGTCACTTTGCCCTTCTCAATCAGATAGGCTTCTGAGGTTGAGAAGACAAATTTACCGGAGGTGATATCCACCTGGCCGCCACCGAAGTTTGGCGCGTAGATGCCATATTCAACCGACTCAATGATCTCCTGCGGCGTGGATTTACCCGCCAGCATATAGGTGTTGGTCATACGCGGCATCGGCAGGTGCGCGTAAGATTCGCGACGGCCGTTACCGGTTGGCGCCACACCCATCAGACGCGCATTCAGTTTGTCCTGCATGTAGCCCTTCAGGATACCGTTCTCGATCAGAACGTTGTACTGACCCGGCGTTCCTTCATCATCGATGGAGATCGAGCCACGACGATCGGTCATGGTGCCATCATCCACCACGGTGCAAAGCTCAGAGGCCACCAGCTCGCCCATATGGCCGCTGAAGACCGAGGTGCCGCGACGGTTGAAGTCGCCTTCCAGCCCGTGACCCACCGCTTCGTGCAGCAGCACGCCAGGCCAGCCTGCGCCCAGAACCACCGGCAGAGTACCCGCAGGTGCCGCGACGGCAGAGAGATTGACCAGCGCCATTCGCACCGCCTCTTTCGCCCAGGCGTCGGCGCGCACTTCGCCCTCAACCGGGTTCAGGAACCACTCGTAACCGAAACGACCGCCGCCGCCGCTGGAGCCACGCTCGCGTTTGCCGTCCTCTTCCACCAGCACGCTGACGGAGAGACGGACCAGCGGACGCACGTCGGCGGCCAGGGTGCCGTCGGTTGCCGCCACCAGAATCAACTCATATACGCCACTCAGGCTGGCAGAGACTTCCTGCACGCGCTTATCTTCCGCACGGGCGACTTTGTCTACCCGACGCAGAATATCCAGCTTCTCTTCGCGGCTCATGCTTTGCAGCGGATCGACGCTGGTGTAGAGCGCAGAGTGCTGCACTTCGCCCAGGGTTTTCACCCGACCATCACCGCTGTCGCGCACGATGGTACGTGCTGCCTGCGCGCTCTGCTGCAGAGCAGTCAGGCTAATCTGGTCCGCATAGGCAAAACCGGTTTTCTCACCGCTAACGGCGCGGACACCAACGCCCTGGTCGATGTTATAAGAGCCATCTTTGATGATGCTGTCTTCTAAAACCCAGGATTCGTGATAGCTCGACTGAAAGTAGAGATCGCCGTAGTCGAGACGGCGTTCGGTCAGTTGACCAAGAATGGAAAACAGGTCCTGATGGCTCAGGCCGTTCGCTGCCAGCAGATGTTCACTTACCAGGTTCAGACTCATCGTTTTGCTACTCGTTCGTTGCCGTCCACAGGACGTATCTAAGATCTTATCTATTGAGAGTGAGGCAATTAATTGCCCGCGTCAAATCATTGCTGTGCATCTTTGCGTGGCTGACGCAGCACTTCATTAATCTGCGGTTTATCGACCGGGCCGGTGATGTGGTAGCGCAGAATAGAGACCTTGCTCCACAGCGGCCCCAGCACTTTACTGGCGGCAAACACCGCCGCGCCGACAATCGGGTTAACGGCAAAGGCTGCCGCCACGCCGACGGTGGCGGAAATTTCCGGTGCCACTACCGCTTCCATATCCAGTTCGCGACGCACCAGATTGACGGAGCCTTTCATGGCAATATCCGCCTCCAGCCCGTCGACCAGCGTATCATCCGTGTGCAGGACCCCATCCTTGATCCACGCGGTGCTGCGGATGGAGTCAAAGTAGAATCCTTCATTAAAAGTATCGCTGAAGTCAAAGCGCAGCTTGCGCAGCAGAGCGTCGAAGCTGAGCAGACGCAGCAGCTGCCCCGCATGGCCGGTGCTCAGATCCGCTATTTCACCTTTGCCTAACCGGGTCTTCAGAATGCCGTTCAGCGTGGCTTCGTCAGGCTTCCACGGCTGGTCGCGCCAGTGCAGATCGTAGTCGAGATCAAACGACGAACCGCGAATCGGCGTGGTGATACCGAAATAATTTGATGCCGCATCCAGCTTGTTGCCTTTGATTTGCCCTTTCAGCGAGGTGCGCTGCTCCCCGGCACCGTTCACCCACTCGCCGTTGGCGGTCAGGCGACCAAAGCCGGTATCAATCAGTCCGCCCGCCAGGGTAAGGGTGTTGCCCTTAATGGTGAAATCACCATCGATACGACCGTACTTTTGCCCCCACAGCCAGCACTCGGCGCAGCGCAGCTGTAAATCAGGCCAGCTGCTGAAATTAACCCGCGAGGTACTGGCTAACGGCGAAACTGTATTGCCTTTCCCGGCAGTGACGCTCGCCGGATTGTAATAGAGATAGCGGATCGCCGCCTGCCATGGCGCGGTGTCGCGCATCAGCAGGGTGGCGTTGATCTCCCGCCCCTGCGCCTCGACTTTTGAGCCGTTCAGGGTCGGCTGCGAGACGATGCTCAGGTTATTCCACTGCTGTCCACCCAGCGTCAGGGCCGGAGTGCGTACCGTGATATGTTGCGGGAACTGTGCCGACTCATCGACGTTTTGCCCGACGCCGCTCTGGAACAGGGCTAACCACTCGGCGCCATCCATCGGCGGCAGGTTGAGTTCGACACCCGCCTGTTCCGGCAGCGGCGGCAGCGTGCGGCTGTCGCTGGTCCAGATGGCGCGATCCAGCGTCAGCTTGCGGTTCAGCAACCAGCGGCTGTTAAAGTGATTCTTACCACCGGCATTGCCCGTCAGGGTAAAGCTGTTGAGATCCCCGTCGACGTTCAGTTTCACCGGCAGCGGCTCACCCGCGCTTTTCTCCAGCGGCGACGGCAGGTCGCTGCTGACGTTCTTCAGATCGCCGCTGATATCCACTTTATACTGGGCATCGCCACGATAAGGCAGCTCAATCGCGACTTTGCCGTTCCACGGCAGGCGGCCTTCCAGCGACTGGCTGATGACTTTTGGCAGCACATCCATCCGCGAAGGCTGCCAGCTGGCATCGAGATTCACGGCCACCTGATAGGCTTTCGCGCCTTCGGTGGTGGAGAAGTCGATATTCACCGGCTGACTAAACCAGCTTGCGGTCAGCGGCCCGCTTTTGAGATCGCCATTCACGAAGCTGAACTGGCCGCTCAGATTGTTAATCGTGCTGTTCAGCGGCTTGATGAACAGGCTGTTATTCTTCAGCCTGACGTCGCCTTTGGCGGTGGTCATGGTGCCGTCGAACGGGATATCCAGATGTAAGCGAGCATTCACATCACCATCCAGCTGGAGCTGCTGAAGGGTGGCGCCCAGGGAATCATCCAGCGGCGTCTCGTCAAAGTACGGCCCAACGGCTTTTCCGGGCCCGTTGATATCAGCGTCAATCAGCAGCTTTTCTTTCGAATAGTCCGGGATCACTGCGGTCAGGTTACTGGCTTTTACCCCGCCCAGCGCCACGCCGTCGGTCTTCATCCACAACCCGTCGTTGATGAAGTTAAGCTCAATATCGAGGTTTTTCAGCGCCGGCCACTCAGGCTGGAAGGCGTAGGTGGCGTTGCGTAACGGCACCAGAACCTGGAACTGGCCTTCGTTGTGCTTGTAGGGGAACAGGTGCGGGTTACCGCCATACACCAGGGTGGCGTTATCCGCCTGCCCGCCCTGAATGGCGCCGCTCAGGTAGTCCACCAGCGCTTTGCCCATCAGGTTTTCAGGAAAATAGCGCCAGGCCTGTGATCCATCGTCGGTGCTGATGCCCGCCAGGATCCCCAGCCAGGGCTCATCGCCAGCCGGCTGCAGATAGCGGAAATCACCCCGGGCATGCACCGCTTTGGCTTTCACGTCGATGTCACGTCCGTCGAGCTGGAAACCCTTCTCGTTCTTCAACCAGTGGAGGGTAGCGGTGCCTTTCTCCACCTCCAGCGGGGCGCGGAAGACGGTTTCGTAAGGCATTTTCGCATCGCGCATATGGGCCACCAGGCGGCCATTTTCCACGCTGCCCTGCAATGTGCCGCTGAAATGCTCGGCACCCGGCAGCAGCTCCCACTGCTTCCAGGCGAGATCGGTCCAGGCGATGTTGAAGCGCGTTTTTTCCGTCTCCTGCAGTGGAATATCCAGCGCCAGAGCGTTGATCGCGCCCACCGGCTGGGTGGCCTGCCAGACGTCGCCCAGCGACGGGGAGAGCTTCGCTGCAATGGTTCTCAGCCCCTCAAGGCCTGACAGCTCCAGATTGCTGGCACGAATGCGCAGCTCGTCGCTGCGTGTGTTATTAGCACCGCCCACGTCCTGCCCGGGGATCCAGGCCAGGGCCAGCGCCCCGCGCGGCCACGCCTTGTCGTCCATGGTAATGCGGGTATCCGGAATGGCGAACTGCCAGCCCTCTTTCTCACGGGTGACGTGCGCGGTCAGATTATCAACCGAAAGCTGATGCTGGCGCGCCTTCCCCGGCCAGCTGGCGCCCCCCTGCTTCAGCCAGATATCGCCGCTGGCAAACTGGCCATCGGTGAGGGTCATCCATCCTTCAATGCTGAAGCGCGCGGTTTCCAGCTGCATATTCTGCTGCACCCACTCACCCAACCAGGGTTTGACGTCCACGTCATCGGCCTGCATCCATACTTTGCCGTTATTCAGCAGCCCCTTGTCATCACGCAGATCCATCCGCACCTGCATCACGCCATGCTGTCCGTTCAGGCTGGAGAGACTGACCTGGCCTTCCGCACGGTGCCGCTCTTTGCCGTTGAGCCAGGTAAGCTGAGGGATCGCCAGTTCGGCACGCTGTCCTGAGAGAGTAATAAAGCTGATTTCACTGTCGCGCAGATCGAAATGATCGAACTGGCGCAGGAACAGATCGCTGACGCGGTTGGCCTCGAAGCCTTCGCCCTGGTCGTCACTGCGCAGCGGGGTGTTGGTCAGAAACTGCAGCTGATAAAAGGTAAGATCGCGAAACTGCCAGCGCAGGTGCAGCAGGCTTTGCCACACGTCCAGCGCCAGGGTCACGCGTTTGATTTTCAGATGGCCGCCGTCTTTCAGCTGCGCGTTGATGTCGCGCACTTCAAGAGTCGGGCCGAAATTCTGCCAGCTCGCGTTGAGCTGGCTGGCCGCGACGGGCATGCCGGTCGCGGATTCAATCTTCTCCAGCACCTGCGGGCGCCAGGCGTCCAGATGCGGCAATATGAGGCGCAGCCCGCTTACGAGCAGCGCGACAATCACGATCAGCGTTGCCCCTGTAAGCAGTAAAATCCCCGGCAGTCGCCTCACGCGTCTCTCCTTGTCAGCCGTTCTTGTCTCGCAGTACCTGCGGATTACATCATCACCACGTCAAACTGCTCCGGGTTATAGAGCGGCTCTATCTGCACTTTTACCTGTTTGCCGACGAAGATTTCCACTTCTGCCAGCGCGTGGGACTCTTCCCCTTTCAGGGCTTCCGCCACCGAAGGAGAAGCATAGACCAGGAAGCGGTCGGAGTCGTAGGCGTGATGCACACGAACAATCTCCCGCATGATCTCATAGCAGACCGTTTCCACCGTCTTCACCGTGCCGCGGCCATGACAGGTCGGGCACTCGTTGCACAGCACATGCTCCACGCTCTCACGGGTGCGCTTGCGGGTCATCTCAACCAGCCCAAGCTGGGAGAAGCCGTTGATGCTGGTTTTCACGCGATCTTTACTCAGCGCCTGCTCCAGGGAGTGCAGCACGCGGCGGCGGTGGTCTTCGTTACTCATATCGATAAAGTCGATGATGATAATACCACCCAGATTGCGCAGACGAAGCTGACGCGCAATGGCCTGCGTCGCTTCAATATTGGTATTGAAAATGGTGTCGTCCAGATTGCGGTGACCGACAAACGCCCCGGTATTGATATCCACGGTGGTCATCGCTTCGGTCTGGTCGATAATCAGATAGCCACCGGACTTGAGTTCGACTTTACGTTCCAGCGCGCGCTGGATTTCGTTCTCGACATCGTAGAGATCGAAGATCGGCTGGCGTCCGGTGTAGTGCTCCAGCAGACCCGGCATTTCCGGAATGTACTCGGCGGTAAATTCGAGCAGCGCATCATAGGTCAGACGGGAATCGACGCGGATGCGATCCAGCTGGGCATCGGCGAAGTCGCGCAGTACGCGCTGGGCCAGCGCCAGCTCACCGTACAGCTGATAGCGCGTCTGGTTGCGTTTTTTACGCTCCATCACCTTGGTCCAGACGCGTTTCAGGTAGGCGGCATCAGAGGCGAGGTCTTCTTCGCTGATCCCCTCTGCGGCGGTGCGAATGATAAACCCGCCCTGCTCATCACAGTAGGCGCCAACCACTTTTTTCAGCCGGTCGCGCTCGCTTTCGCTCTCTATACGCTGGGAAACGCCAACGTGAGAGGCGCCAGGCATAAAGACCAGATAACGGGAAGGTAAGGTGATGTCGGTGGTCAGACGCGCGCCTTTGGTGCCCAGCGGATCTTTTACCACCTGCACTATCAGATCCTGGCCCTGACGCACCAGCTCGGAGATATCACGGACGGTAAACTGCTTTTGCTCTTCACCCGCCACGCATTCGGTGTGCGGCATGATATCGGAGGCATGCAGAAATGCCGCTTTATCCAGGCCAATATCTACAAATGCCGCCTGCATACCCGGCAGGACACGACTGACACGACCTTTGTAGATATTGCCTACTATTCCGCGCCGCGCTTCACGCTCGATATGAATTTCCTGAAGAATTCCGCCATCGATATAGGCCACACGGGTTTCCGAGGGCGTTACGTTTACCAACAATTCAGCCGTCATAATTATCCCTTCCCTCACGCAGTGAGTTAAAATTGCTTAGCAACTCATACGTTTCCACCAGCGGTAAGCCGACTACGGCGTGATAGCTGCCATTGATCTTCCTGACAAAACAGCCACCCAACCCTTGAATACCGTATGCACCTGCTTTATCCATTGGTTCACCGCTGGCGATATAACCGGCGATATCCTCTTCTGTGAGTACTCTGAACGTGACATCGGTGACCACCAGACAGTCGAGCACGTGCTGGCGGTCTGCCAGCGCGACGGCGGTCATCACCTGATGCGTATGGCCGGACAATTTGCGCAGCATCGTAAACGCATGCTCATCGTCGTGCGGTTTCTCGAGGACTTCACCGTTAAGGATCACGATGGTATCTGCGCCCAGCACCGGTAAATCACGCGGCGCCTGCGCCACGCCTGCCTGCGCTTTCTCCCGTGCCAGACGGGAAACATACTGTTGTGCGCTTTCACCCTCGGCACGTTGCTCTTCAATGCCGGTGACGATGCGTTCAAAAGATACCCCTAACTGCGTCAGGAGTTCCTGACGGCGCGGGGAGCCGGAAGCGAGATACAAAGACGTCATAGAAACCTTTTATTGCACGGCAAATTGCTGGCGAACCTTACGCATCAGCAGGAACAACCATGGCCAGAGCACACCGTTTACTACACTACTCCAGAACACTTCCGGACGGAAAGAGACGTTGATCACTAAAAACTCTGCCCAGAAAACAATGATATCCGCGGCCATGGATAACAACATCACCACCAGCGCCTGTTGCCAGAGCGCCAGATTACGAAAGAGCTGGAATTTCAGAGCGACCAGGTATGCGATGATACTCATGGACAGAGCGCGAACGCCAAGCGTTGAGCCACTAATCAGATCCAGTATGGCACCCATCACAAAACCTGTGCCCACATTTACGCGGTGCGGCAGGGCGAGGATCCAGTAGAGCAGAATAAGCAGCACCCAGTTTGGCCGGAAAACGAGAATGTCGTCCGGCCAGGGCATCACTTGCAGCAACAGCGCGATCAAAAACGAGAGCCAGATAACCCAGCGTCCCTGGCTACGGTAGCTTGCCACTATTGCCCTCCCGGGGAGAGTTGCGGTGGCGGTGGCGCATCAGGCGGCGGCTGGGTCAGCCCGGTTGCCGGCGCAGGAACTGGCGCAGGCGGCCCCATCGAGTTTGGTGCAGGCAGAACCTGCGGCATCATCTGCATCAGACGTTCATTCGCCACGCGATGCACATCTTCCGGTGTCATCGGGTTAGTGCCGTTACGATCGGCACCCCACAGCAGCAGCAGATAGCGCAGGCGCTGCAGACCCGCCGTTGGACGAGCCTGAATCACGGTGTAGGCGCGCTGGGTATCCAGCTTCACGGAGGAGACCACCCCAACCGGATAACCTTCCGGGAAGCGACCGCCCAGACCCGATGTCACCAGCACATCGCCCACGCGAATATCGGTATTCGCCGGCAGATGTTCCAGCTGCAGATCGTCCGTACAGCCGTTACCGGCCGCAATCACGCGAATATCGTTACGCAGTACCTGGATCGGCAGCGCATGGGTGGCATCACAAATCAGCAGCACGCGGCTGGTCAGCTTCGCGACCGCAACCACCTGGCCGACGACGCCTTTATCGCTGATCACCGGCTGGCCTTCGTACACACCATTGACGCTGCCCTTGTCTATCACCACCTGATCGCTGTACGGATCGTTAACGGTGGAGATCACCTGGGTCACCATCTTCTGCTCATCCTGACGCAGCGGGGAACCCAGCAGCTCACGCAGACGAGCATTCTCCTGCTTGTACTGGCCCAGCATCAGTATCTCGCTGTTTTTCAGCAGCAGTTCCTGACGTAACGCGCGGTTTTCAAGTTCGAGTTGATCGCGTGAGGACAGGGTTTGCGAGACGCTGTCGAGTAATTCACGGGGACCATTTGATACAAAGTAGAAAGGACTGACGGCGGTATCCATGTACGTTCTGATCTGGCTGAACGTACCGAGGCGGCTATCGGCAATAATGACACCAAGCGCTACCAACACCCCAAGGATCAGGCGAAACTGTAGCGACGGGCCACGGCTAAAAATTGGCTTCATAGGCTATGCGTACTCTCGCGTCAGAGAGAAAGGGTAGCCATCCGCTACCCTTTCACACCTGACTACTCTTCGCTGAACAAGTCGCCGCCGTGCATGTCGATCATTTCCAGCGCCTTGCCGCCGCCACGGGCTACGCAAGTCAGTGGATCTTCTGCAACTACGACAGGAATTCCTGTCTCTTCCATCAACAGGCGGTCGAGGTTACGCAGCAGCGCACCACCACCGGTCAGAACCATACCGCGCTCAGAGATATCGGAAGCCAGTTCCGGCGGGCACTGCTCGAGGGCAACCATGACGGCGCTGACGATGCCGGTCAACGGCTCTTGCAGCGCTTCGAGGATTTCGTTGGAGTTCAGGGTAAAGCCACGTGGAACGCCTTCGGCCAGGTTACGACCGCGCACTTCGATCTCGCGCACTTCGTCACCCGGGTAAGCAGAACCGATTTCGTGCTTAATACGCTCTGCGGTGGCTTCACCGATCAGAGAGCCGTAGTTACGGCGAACGTAGTTGATGATGGCTTCATCGAAGCGGTCACCACCGATACGTACGGAAGAGGAGTAAACCACACCATTCAGGGAGATAACGGCCACTTCAGTGGTACCGCCACCGATATCCACCACCATGGAGCCGGTCGCTTCGGAAACCGGCAGGCCAGCACCGATAGCGGCAGCCATTGGCTCTTCAATCAGGAAGACTTCACGCGCACCAGCGCCCTGAGCGGATTCACGAATAGCACGACGTTCTACCTGGGTAGCGCCAACCGGCACACACACCAGAACACGCGGGCTTGGACGCATAAAGCTGTTGCTGTGCACCTGTTTGATAAAGTGCTGAAGCATTTTCTCGGTCACGAAGAAGTCAGCGATAACGCCGTCTTTCATCGGACGAATGGCAGCGATATTACCCGGCGTACGACCAAGCATCTGCTTAGCGTCATGGCCGACGGCCGCTACGCTTTTCGGTGAACCAGCACGATCCTGACGAATGGCCACAACTGAAGGCTCATTCAGTACGATGCCTTGTCCTTTTACATAAATGAGGGTATTCGCGGTACCCAGGTCAATGGACAGGTCATTGGAAAACATGCCACGAAATTTTTTCAACATACTAAGGGATAATCCTGAAAGCTGGGGCGGAAAACAAAATCCGCTTACTTTACCAACCACACGCAGCAGCGACAAGGCGCAAAAATCGCCTGCTACGGTGAAAATTTGTGCAGCACGTTTCCTTTGTTACAAATCGTCGCCTGACTCCCTCAGGGCTGAGAAAAAACAGCGTTCCTCACGTTCATTTGTAACCCGTTAAAGGTCGCTCACTGTCATTTTGCTCGTCATACATCACGCTACAGGCGCGATATTCTACGTGAAAACTCACTAAACGGCAGGTTAAACAGAGTATCTTTGCGAATATTTTTTCACATTGCTGTCAAGAGGCTGAGAGGCCGCAAAAAAATCTCCTTGACCCCCTGTAACTCCGCGCTCTGTCAACGTATGCCATTCCGTTCGTGACCGTACACCTGTGGCAAATACATGCGTTTGCGTTCCCTTACAGGCTTCAACCAGGCTCTGTACCAGCAGCTGGTTTTCCGTACGTTTTTCGATATTCCTTACCAGCCCCGGATGCAGCTTCAGCAGCTCTACCTCCAGCGCCTTAATCCAGCTGGTGCTGACCAGTGTCAGACCCGCCTGCGTCACCGCCACACGAGCCCCCAACGCATTGATCAGCCGAACGACCGGCTGTAACCGACTGATGTGTTGACAAACATCCGCCTCTGCAAGTTCAAAAATAATCCGTCTACGCTGCGATTTTTCACATTGCATCAGCACATCGCGCAGCCAGCGCTGGAATCGCGGGCGGATCAACGACTCTACCGTCACCTGCAGCGCCAGATGTTCTTCCGGCCAGAAGGATAAGAATGGCATCAATCGCGAAATTTGCTGGCGGTCATACTCTTCGGACAGACCAAACTGCAATACCATCGGCAGATACTCCGCCGACACCACCTCTTCGTTGCCGTCAAAGATGCGGCAGAGCAGCTCCCGGTGATGGACCTGGCCGTTGGCCAGTACCGCCGGCTTTTGGTAAATCCGCGGCCCGCCGCGGGTGAGCATCTGTTCAATCAAGGTCCGCCAGCGCACGTTGCCGCGCCCTTTCTCCGGCAGGGAGTCATCATAAACCGCCCAGCCGTTGGCCCCCTGCAATACGGCATTGCGGGTAGCGGCTTCCGCGTGCTCCATCACCTGCTCGGTGGTCTGACCGCCGCGCCAGGCACAAATGCCGATATGCACCATGTCATCACGATCCAGCATTTTGCTGGGCGGCAGCGCATCCACCGACTTTAACAGCAGGCTGGCAATGCTCTCTGACTCTTTCAGGGTGCGATGCGGCAGCAACACGGCGTAATCACTGCGGTGATAGCGTGCCAGCAGCGCGCCGGGATAGCGCATCATAAAGGTGGAAAGCATATTGATGAGCATAAACAGATGCTCTTCCGCCACCGCCCGCCCCCAGTTGTCTTTCAGCAGGTCAAAGTCCGGCAGGCGGACAAGCATCACCACCCCGTGCGAGCCCACTTTCTCAGGATCTTCCAGCAGGGTAGCCAGCTGATTATCAAAGAAAAGACGATTGTTGAGGCCGGTTTTGTTGTCCTGGGCGGCATAGGAGCGGATCAGCGTATCCATTCGGCTGCGCTGGTCGCTGGCAAACTGAATTTCGGACAGCAGAACATCCAGCGCACTGCTGGTGCGTGACGGCCATTCATAGACGGACCCGCGCACCTGGGCCCCACGTTCTCCGTTAAGGATCCGCACCGAACGCGACTCCAGCAGCTCCTGCCCCGAGAGCTGGCGACGCAGCCAGCGCACCGCCAGGAAGATCAGCACCACCACGAAGATCACCGCCACCGTCAGCGGCGCAGTGGTCATCAATGAACGAAAATAACTGTTCATCGGGTCCAGATAGGCCAGGCTTATGGTCATACCGGGGTTTTTCAGGGAGGGGACGGTTAGCTCGAAAATCTGGGGGGGCGCACCGGCCGGCCGATAACCCTTTTGCCCGCTGTGGCTGAAAATGGTTTTTCCGCCCTGCTTAATCTCCACACGCGTGATATCAACCGGAGCCATCAGCTCGTCCAGCTGACGGGAAAGTTCTGGAAAGGGCGTGCTGACAAGGCGGGAGTCAACCACCGACGCCACGGACTGGACGCGGTTCACCAGCTTTCCCTGGATCGCATTATAAAAACTGAGCGAGCAGCCGATCAGGGTGACAAAGATGGTCAACCCGGTTAGCAAGGCGATAAAAGCGGAGAACTTCGTCGATAATCGCATCCTTGAGATTACTCCGTGAGTTGATGAGGATAGCAAGTGAGCACTAACTCGCAATACGGCATCGGCATACTACCAAATCCGGTGTATCTGGCAATTTATTGCGTTAAATCGGCATTGCATGTCAATGAGCGAGTATAGTCTTCAAAAAATTTTTTCCAATCATCATGCTGAGTAAGGAATTCGTATGCAGGCTTTGATCTTAGAACAGCAGGAAGGCAAAACTCTTGCATCAGTGCAATCTATCGAAGAGAGCCGCCTGCCGGAAGGGGCCGTGACCGTTGATATCGACTGGTCCAGTCTGAATTACAAAGACGCGCTCGCCATTACGGGCACCGGCAAGATTATTCGTAATTTCCCAATGGTTCCAGGTATCGACTTTGCGGGCCGTGTGCACGCCAGCGAAGACCCGCGTTTCCATGTCGGCCAGCAGGTGCTGCTGACCGGCTGGGGCGTGGGCGAAAATCACTGGGGCGGGCTGGCCGCGCAGGCACGCGTCAACGGCGACTGGCTGGTGCCAATGCCGAACGGGCTCGATGGCCGCAAGGCGATGATCATCGGCACCGCCGGGTTTACCGCCATGCTGTGCGTGATGGCGCTGGAAGAGGCCGGGGTCACCCCGCAGTCCGGTGAAGTAGTGGTAACAGGTGCCAGCGGCGGCGTCGGCAGTACCGCGGTTGCCCTGCTGCACAAGCTGGGCTATCAGGTGGCGGCGGTTTCCGGCCGTGAAAGCACCCATGACTATCTGCGTTCCCTGGGTGCCAGCCGCATTCTGGGCCGCGACGAGTTCGCTGAGACCCGCCCGCTGGAGAAACAGATCTGGGCCGGTGCCGTCGATACCGTCGGGGATAAAGTGCTGGCGAAAGTGCTGGCGCAGATGAACTACGGCGGTTGCGTGGCGGCGTGCGGCCTGGCGGGCGGTTTTGCCCTGCCGACCACGGTGATGCCGTTTATTCTGCGCAACGTCCGCCTGCAGGGCGTCGATTCGGTGATGACCCCGCCAGAGCGTCGCGCCCGGGCATGGGAGCGACTGGTTCGCGATCTGCCAGCCTCCTTCTATACGCAAAGCGCCACCCAGATTAGCCTTGAGCAGGCCCCGGAGTATGCCGCGAAGATCATCAGTAACCAGATCCAGGGCCGTACGCTGGTGAAGCTGGGTTAATCTTCAAATTTTCGTGACATATTCGCTTTAACCCTGCTCCTCCGTCATGCTTAGAAAAACGCATGACGGAGGATGCCATGAAAGTGAAACCCCTGACGGAAGCCGATATCACCGCGGAATCCGTTTTTATGCTCAAGCGCCGCCAGATCCTGAAGATGCTGGGGATCGGTGCCGGTGCGCTGACGCTCTCGCCTCTCGCCCAGGCCGACCTGCTGGACTGGTTTAAGGGCAACGATCGTCCGAAAGCGCCCTCCGGGAAGCCCCTGACCTTTACCCAGCCCGCCCAGTGGCAAAGCAACCTCGCCAAAACCCCTGAAGAGAAAGTGACAGGCTATAACAACTTCTATGAGTTCGGCCTGGATAAAGCCGATCCGGCGGCCAACGCCGGCAGCCTGAAGACCGATCCCTGGACGCTGAAAATCGACGGGGAAGTGGCAAAACCCCTGACCCTTGATTATAACGATTTGACCACCCGCTTCCCGCTGGAAGAGCGTATCTACCGCATGCGCTGCGTCGAGGCCTGGTCGATGGTGGTGCCGTGGATTGGTTTTCCGCTGCATAAACTGCTGGCGATGGTAGAGCCCACCAGCAACGCGAAGTACGTCGCCTTTCAGACCCTTTACGCACCGGAGATCATGCCCGGTCAGAAAGACCGGTTCATTGGCGGCGGACTCGATTATCCGTACGTGGAGGGATTACGCATTGACGAAGCTATGCACCCTCTCACGTTGCTCACCGTTGGCGTGTACGGTAAAGCCCTGCCGCCGCAAAACGGCGCCCCCATCCGCCTGACCGTGCCGTGGAAATATGGCTTTAAGGGCATCAAATCGATCGTCAGTATCAAGCTGGCCCGCGAGCGCCCACCTACCACCTGGAACCTCGCGGCCCCGAATGAGTACGGCTTCTACGCTAACGTGAACCCGCACGTGGATCACCCGCGCTGGTCGCAGGCCACCGAGCGGTTTATTGGCTCGGGCGGCGCGCTGGATGTCAAACGTCAGCCCACCCTGCTGTTTAACGGCTATGCCGACCAGGTAGCATCGCTCTACCGCGGTCTCGACTTACGGGAGTTTTTCTAAGTGCGTCTGACGGCAAAACAGATTACCTGGCTGAAGGTCGCCCTGCATCTTGCGGGGCTGCTTCCTTTTATATGGCTATTCTGGGCCATCAATCACGGCGGCCTGAGTGCCGATCCGGCAAAAGATATTCAACATTTTACCGGCCGCACCGCGCTGAAATTTTTACTGGCGACCCTGCTGGTCTCCCCTCTGGCGCGCTACGCGAAACAGCCCTTACTGATCCGCACCCGCCGCCTGCTTGGGCTATGGTGTTTCGCCTGGGCGACGCTGCACCTCACCAGCTATGCGTTTCTGGAGCTGGGGATTAACAATCTGGCTCTGCTGGGACGCGAACTGGTGACTCGTCCTTACTTAACCCTGGGGATTATCAGCTGGATAATTTTACTGGCATTGACCCTCACCTCTACCCAGTACGCCCAGCGAAAACTGGGAAGGCGCTGGCAACTTCTGCATAATTTTGTCTATCTTGTCGCGATCCTTGCCCCCATCCACTACCTTTGGTCAGTGAAAATCCTCTCGCCGCAGCCGATCATCTACGCTGTGCTGGCAGGTGTGCTTCTGGCATGGCGTTATAAGAAGTTTCGCCAGTGGTGGCGATAACGGGCGAAAATGTGCTGATTCCCGCAGATCGTTTATCCTTCCCGGGTGTTTATCCGAATGCTGTTGATAATCTTCCCTGATAAGACCAGTATTTAGCTGCCAAATGCTACGAAATCGTTATAATGTGCGACTTTGGTTTCCCCGACGGGTTTTTCAGACCCGGAAAGGGTGACAATCGCGCATCGAAGGTATATTTTGTTTTTTACCGGAGAATCGCAGGAGATAGCGGCACAATGGCTGACAAGTTTCACATCTTAGTTTTAAACGGACCGAACCTGAATATGCTCGGCACCCGTGAACCCGAGAAGTATGGCACGCTGACGTTAACCGATATTGTTAACCGTCTGGGTAGCGAAGCGGCGACGCTCAATGTGGAACTTGACCATTTTCAGTCAAACGCGGAGTACGCACTCATCGACCGCATTCATCAGGCTAAAGACACAACGGACTATATCCTGATTAATCCGGCCGCGTTTACGCACACCAGTGTTGCTATTCGCGACGCGCTGCTGGCAGTGAGCATCCCATTTATTGAGATCCACCTCAGCAACGTGCATGCGCGGGAGCCGTTCCGCCACCACTCCTACCTGTCGGATATCGCCTCTGGCGTCATCTGTGGACTGGGGGCTGACGGTTATTCATTCGCTTTACAGACAGCGGTAAAACGCCTGTCACAATCACACTAAACAAAGAGTACGGAACCCACTCATGGATATTCGTAAGATTAAAAAACTGATCGAGCTGGTTGAAGAATCAGGCATCTCCGAACTGGAAATTTCTGAAGGCGAAGAGTCTGTACGCATCAGCCGTGCCGCGCCAAACGCAGGCTTCCCGGTTATGCAACAAGCTTATGCTGCACCAATGATGCAGCAGCCAGCTCTGTCTAACGCTGTCGCTCCGGCGGCTACTCCAGCAATGGAAGCGCCAGCAGCAGCGGAAATCAGTGGTCACATCGTACGTTCCCCAATGGTTGGTACTTTCTACCGCACCCCGAGCCCGGACGCTAAAGCGTTCATCGAAGTGGGCCAGAAAGTTAACGCGGGCGATACCCTGTGCATCGTTGAAGCCATGAAAATGATGAACCAGATCGAAGCTGACAAGTCAGGTACTGTGAAAGCGATTCTGGTCGAAAGTGGTCAGCCGGTTGAATTTGACGAGCCGCTGGTCGTCATCGAGTAACGAGGCGAACATGCTGGATAAAATTGTTATCGCCAACCGCGGCGAGATCGCACTGCGTATTCTTCGTGCCTGTAAAGAGCTGGGCATCAAGACCGTCGCTGTGCACTCAAGCGCGGACCGCGATCTGAAACACGTATTACTGGCGGATGAGACGGTCTGTATCGGCCCGGCTCCGTCCGTAAAAAGCTATCTGAACATCCCGGCTATCATCAGCGCCGCTGAGATCACTGGCGCGGTAGCGATTCACCCGGGTTATGGCTTCCTCTCTGAGAACGCCAACTTTGCTGAACAGGTAGAACGCTCTGGCTTTATCTTCATCGGCCCGAAAGCCGACACCATCCGCCTGATGGGCGACAAAGTGTCTGCGATCACCGCGATGAAAAAAGCCGGTGTTCCAACCGTACCGGGCTCCGACGGTCCTCTGACCGACGACATGGATGCTAACCGTGCTCATGCGAAACGCATTGGCTACCCGGTTATCATCAAGGCGTCTGGCGGCGGCGGCGGTCGCGGTATGCGCGTTGTGCGCAGCGATGCTGAACTGGCTCAGTCCATCTCCATGACCAAAGCGGAAGCGAAAGCAGCTTTCAGCAATGACATGGTGTACATGGAAAAATACCTGGAAAACCCACGCCACATCGAAATTCAGGTGCTGGCAGACGGTCAGGGTAACGCGATCTATCTGGCGGAACGTGACTGCTCCATGCAGCGTCGTCACCAGAAAGTGGTCGAAGAAGCACCAGCGCCGGGCATCACCCCGGAACTGCGTCGCTACATCGGCGAGCGTTGCTCCAAAGCGTGCGTGGATATCGGCTATCGCGGGGCAGGTACCTTCGAGTTCCTGTTCGAAAACGGCGAGTTCTACTTCATCGAGATGAACACCCGTATTCAGGTTGAACACCCGGTTACCGAAATGATCACCGGCGTTGACCTGATCAAAGAGCAGCTGCGTATCGCGGCGGGTCAACCGCTCTCCATCAAGCAGGAAGAAGTTCAGGTTAAAGGCCATGCGGTGGAATGCCGTATCAACGCCGAAGATCCGAACACCTTCCTGCCGAGCCCGGGTAAAATCACGCGTTTCCACGCGCCGGGTGGCTTTGGTGTGCGCTGGGAGTCCCATATTTACGCCGGTTACACCGTACCGCCGTATTATGACTCAATGATCGGCAAGCTGATCTGCTACGGCGAATCCCGTGACGTGGCGATTGCCCGCATGAAGAACGCCCTGCAGGAGCTGATCATCGACGGTATCAAAACCAACGTTGATCTGCAGATGCGTATTATGAGCGACGAGAACTTCCAGCATGGTGGCACCAACATCCACTATCTGGAGAAGAAACTCGGTCTGAACGAGAAGTAATACAGCATCTTTACTAAAAGGCCGGATAATCCGGCCTTTTTTATTTTTGGGGCCTGGAACGCCCCATCATGTACAATCCCCGCTTTCTTCATCCACAAGGGACAAAAAATGGACAAACGTTTTGTTCAGGCCCACAAAGAAGCGCGTTGGGCGCTGTGGTTAACCCTTCTCTATCTCGCCGCGTGGTTAGTAACTGCTTACATACCTGACTCAGAGATCGGCATCACCGGTCTGCCGCACTGGTTTGAGATGGCCTGCCTGCTGATCCCGCTGGTGTTTATTCTGCTCTGTTGGGCGATGGTGAAGTTCATCTATCGCGATATTCCGCTGGAGGATGACGATAATGCAGCTTGAAGTAATCCTGCCGCTCGTCGCGTATCTGTTTGTTGTTTTTGGTCTTTCCGTTTACGCCATGCGTAAAAGAACGGCGGGCACCTTCCTGAACGAGTATTTCCTCGGTAGCCGCTCGATGGGCGGTATTGTGCTGGCGATGACCCTTACCGCCACCTATATCAGCGCCAGCTCCTTTATTGGCGGCCCGGGTGCAGCCTATAAGTACGGGCTGGGCTGGGTGCTGCTGGCGATGATCCAGCTGCCTGCCGTCTGGCTCTCGCTGGGTATTCTGGGGAAAAAATTCGCGATTCTGGCGCGCCGCTATAATGCGGTGACCCTCAACGACATGCTGTTTGCCCGCTATCAGAGCCGCCTGCTGGTCTGGCTGGCCAGCCTGAGCCTGCTGGTGGCCTTTATCGGCGCCATGACCGTGCAGTTTATCGGCGGCGCGCGCCTGCTAGAAACTGCCGCCGGGATCCCTTACGAAACGGGGCTGCTGATTTTTGGTATCAGTATCGCGCTTTACACAGCGTTTGGCGGTTTCCGCGCCAGCGTGCTCAACGACACCATGCAGGGCATGGTGATGCTGATTGGCACCATTGTGCTGCTGGTAGGCGTGGTGCATGCAGCGGGGGGTTTAACCCATGCGGTGGAAACGCTGCAGACCATCGATCCGAAGCTGGTGTCGCCGCAGGGCGCGGATGACATCCTCTCCCCTACCTTTATGACCTCCTTCTGGGTGCTGGTCTGCTTCGGGGTGATTGGTCTGCCGCATACGGCCGTGCGCTGCATCTCTTATAAAGACAGCAAGGCAGTACACCGGGGGATTATCATCGGCACCATCGTGGTGGCGATCCTGATGCTCGGTATGCACCTGGCCGGGGCACTGGGCCGGGCGGTGATCCCGGACTTAACCGTGCCGGACCTGGTGATCCCAACATTAATGGTAAAAGTACTGCCTCCGTTTGCTGCCGGGATCTTCCTTGCTGCTCCCATGGCGGCGATCATGTCGACAATTAACGCCCAGCTGCTGCAAAGTTCCGCTACGATCATTAAAGATCTCTACCTGAACATGCGCCCGGAACAGATGACTAATGAGCGTCGCCTGAAGAGGATGTCTGCGGTGATCACCCTGGTGCTGGGGGCGTTGCTGCTGCTGGCCGCGTGGAAGCCGCCTGAGATGATTATCTGGCTGAACCTGCTGGCATTTGGGGGTCTGGAAGCGGTGTTCCTCTGGCCGCTGGTGCTGGGCCTCTACTGGGAGCGCGCCAACGCGGCCGGTGCCCTGAGCGCAATGATCGTCGGTGGCGTGCTCTATGCCGTGCTCGCCTCCTTTAAAATTCAGTATCTGGGCTTCCATCCGATTGTGCCCTCGCTACTGCTAAGTTTGCTGGCGTTTGTAGTAGGGAACCGTTTCGGCCAATCCCTGCCGCAGGCAGCCGTGATTTCTACTGATAAATAAAGAGTTTTGCCATGCCGTGGATCCAACTAAAACTGAATACAACCGGTGCTAACGCCGAAGAGATGAGTGATGCGCTGGTAGAGACCGGTGCGGTCTCTGTCACCTTCCAGGACACGCATGACACTCCGGTGTTTGAACCGCTGCCGGGTGAAACCCGCCTGTGGGGCGATACCGACGTCATCGGCCTGTTTGATGCCGAAACTGATATGGCCGAAGTGGTCGCGATTCTGGAAAATCACCCGCTGCTGGGCGCTGGTTTTGCGCACAAGATTGAACAGCTGGAAGACAAGGACTGGGAACGCGAGTGGATGGATAACTTCCACCCGATGCAGTTCGGCAAGCGTCTGTGGATCTGCCCGAGCTGGCGCGACGTGCCGGACGAAAATGCGGTAAACGTGATGCTCGATCCGGGCCTGGCGTTCGGCACCGGCACCCACCCGACCACCTCCCTGTGCCTGCAGTGGCTGGATGGTCTGGATCTGGACGGTAAAACGGTGATCGACTTTGGCTGCGGATCCGGGATCCTCGCTATCGCCGCCCTGAAGCTGGGTGCCGCAAAAGCGATCGGGATCGACATCGATCCGCAGGCGATTCAGGCCAGCCGCGATAACGCGCAGCGCAACGGCGTCTCCGACCGTCTTGAGCTCTACCTGCCGAATGACCAGCCAGCGGTGATGAAAGCCGACGTGGTGGTCGCCAACATCCTGGCTGGCCCACTACGCGAGCTGGCACCGTTAATCAGCGTCCTGCCCGTTGAGGGCGGTCTGCTGGGCCTGTCCGGTATTCTTGCCAGCCAGGCTGAAAGCGTATGCGAAGCCTACACCGATCTCTTCGCACTCGACCCGGTGGTTGAAAAAGAAGAGTGGTGCCGCATTACCGGTCGTAAAAAGTAAGCGGTTATTCGTTTGCCTGTTTTTTAAACTCCCCTTTTGGTTAAGGAACAGGCAATCCAGCTATCACGATCATGTTCTAAAATGCGACGCAGATCGCAAAGAACCGCGGAAATCTGCTGCTTAAAACAGCAGATTATTCCGCTTAAGGTTTCATTCTTTAAGAAAAAACGAGAAGTTTTGGGAAATTGTAAGCGACCATAAAATCGCCACACGCATTTAAGTGAATGATTTGTATGGAATATAATTTTATGGCTTATGCTTTGTGCCTGATTCCATGATCTGCAACAGGTGATTGTTCAAAGTTTGGCCTTTCATCTCGTGCAAAAAATGCGTAAGATACGCCGCCTTGCAGTCACAGTATGGTCATTTCTTAACTCATGCGTATCGGAAACCACCAGCTCAGAAATCGCCTGATCGCAGCACCTATGGCAGGTATTACCGACCGGCCCTTCAGGACGCTGTGCTATGAGATGGGAGCAGGATTAACCGTTTCTGAGATGATGTCGTCTAACCCGCAGGTTTGGGAAAGCGATAAATCCCGTCTTCGGATGGTGCACATTGACGAACCAGGTATCCGCACCGTGCAAATTGCCGGGAGCGTGCCTGAAGAGATGGCAGACGCCGCGCGTATTAACGTGGAAAGTGGTGCCCAGATTATTGATATCAATATGGGGTGCCCGGCCAAAAAGGTGAATCGCAAGCTTGCAGGTTCAGCCCTTCTGCAATACCCCGACCAGGTGAAGTCCATCCTGACGGCGGTTGTCAGCGCAGTGGACGTTCCTGTTACGTTGAAGATTCGCACGGGTTGGTCGCCGGATCACCGTAACTGTGTAGAGATTGCCCAACTGGCCGAAGATTGTGGCATTCAGGCCCTGACCATACATGGACGCACCCGCGCCTGTTTGTTCAACGGCGAAGCTGAATACGACAGCATTCGGGCAGTTAAGCAGAAAGTTTCCATTCCGGTTATCGCGAATGGCGACATTACTGACCCGCTTAAAGCCAGAGCTGTGCTCGACTATACGGGAGCTGATGCTCTGATGATAGGACGTGCGGCTCAGGGAAGACCCTGGATCTTTCGGGAAATCCAGCATTATCTGGACACTGGGGAGCTGCTTGCCCCGCTGCCGCTGGCAGAGGTTAAGCGCTTGCTTTGTTCGCACGTTCGGGAATTGCATGACTTTTATGGTCAGACAAAAGGGTACCGAATTGCGCGTAAACACGTCTCCTGGTATCTCCAGGAGCACGCTCCAAATGACCAGTTTCGGCGCACATTCAACGCCATAGAGGATGCCAGCGATCAGCTGGAGGCGTTGGAGGCATACTTCGAAAATCTTGCGTAATGAAATAAAGAGCTGACAGAACTATGTTCGAACAACGCGTAAATTCTGACGTACTGACCGTTTCCACCGTTAACTCTCAGGATCAAGTAACTCAAAAGCCCCTGCGTGACTCGGTTAAACAGGCACTGAAGAACTATTTTGCTCAACTGAATGGTCAGGACGTTAACGACCTGTATGAGCTGGTACTGGCTGAAGTTGAACAGCCCCTGTTGGACATGGTGATGCAATACACCCGCGGTAACCAGACCCGTGCTGCCCTGATGATGGGCATCAACCGTGGTACGCTGCGTAAGAAACTGAAAAAGTACGGCATGAACTAATTTCGATTAGCTAAATGCTTGTATAAAAAGGCGCGAACCGGCATGGGGAAGCGCCTTTTTTTATGCCCTGCCTCTCCCCGTTTTGCTCCCCTCATCACGCTGCTAACAGCCGAAACGTAAACATCCGTCTGCCCACTTCTCAGCCGCTATTTTTCGTGTATATTTCCTGCACTCTTTTTCCTTTGTTGTCGGAAACTCCGAATGATCCGTAAGTATGGGTGGTTAGTCGTCTTCGCGATTAGCGTTTTCCTTTTTGATGCACTGATAATGCAGTGGATTGAGTTGATGTCTACGGAAACGGACAAATGCCGCAACATGGATTCGGTGAACCCACTCAAGCTCATCAATTGCTCGGATCTGGATTAATCCCCTGGTTTCCCTCGAAAAATGTGCGGGCTTAAAAGCCTTTGAGGCATCCCTGTTGGATGATAATGTCTCAGCCCGTCACACCCGGTATCACGTAATACCTCCCTGCGTCTGAGTTGATGAGATCATGCTGGTTAGCCAATACGACCAACTTCTTGTGGTTATCTCTTTTGTTGTCGCCATTCTTGCCTCCTACACCGCCCTGAATATGGCAGGCCGGGTTGTTGGCAGTACGGGCGTCGCGGCACGTATCTGGCTGACGGGCGGCGGTATTGCCATGGGTATCGGCATCTGGGCTATGCATTTTATCGGCATGCTGGCGATGGATGTCTCCATGCGGCTGAACTATAACCTGCCGCAAACGGCCCTCTCGATGTTCATTGCTATCGGTGCCTCACTGTTCGCCCTCTGGCTGGTGAGCCGGGATCACTTGCGCAGGCGTCGTTTGTCCACCGGCGCAGTGATTCTGGGCACCGGCATCGTCGCGATGCACTACACCGGAATGGCGGCATTGCAGGTTGAGCCCGCTATCGTCTGGGATATGCGCTGGGTTGCGCTGTCGGTAGTGATTGCCCTGCTCGCCTCGCTGGCCGCCCTGTGGCTCACGTTTCGTCTGCGTCGCGATGCCGCCCAGGTCGCGCTGATGCGTGCGGGCGCCGCCGTGCTGATGGGCGTTGCCATTGCCGGCATGCACTACACCGGGATGAAGGCCGCCCAGTTCCCGGTTCAGACCCATATGCATCATCAGGGCGTAAACGGCAGCTGGCTGGCGGTGCTGGTGAGCGTCGTTGCGCTCTCCATTCTGGGCATTACGCTGCTGGTCTCGATGTTTGATGCCAGGCTACAGGCCCGCACCGCCCTTCTGGCCTCGTCGCTGGCGGAAGCGAACCGCGAACTGGCGCAGCTGGCGCTGCACGACACGCTCACGCGCCTGCCAAACCGCGTCCTGCTGGAGGACCGTCTTGAACAGGCGATTAACAAAGCCGATCGCGAAGGGAAGCTCTTCGCGCTGCTGTTTATGGATTTGGACGGCTTCAAAGCCGTCAACGATGCCTACGGGCATGACACCGGTGATAAGCTGCTGGTTGCCGTTACCGAACGTCTGAAACAGCCGCTGAAAGGTCAGTACACCCTTGCCCGTATTGGCGGCGACGAGTTTGTGCTGCTGGCCGAGATCGATACCCCGAATGATGCCGCATCGCTGGCAAGCTCGCTGGTGCATGCGATCGACCAACCCTTCAGCCTTGAGCTGTACGACCTGATGGTGACCCTCAGCGTGGGGATTGCTATCTATCCGCACGATGGTAAAAACCAGCGGGAGCTGATGTTTAACGCCGATGCGGCGATGTACCACACCAAGCATATGGGGCGTAACGGCTACCATTTCTTCCAGCCGTCGATGAATACCCTGGCGCAGAAACAGCTGCAGCTGATGAACGATCTCTGGCTGGCGCAGGAGCGCCAGGAACTGCATCTGGTTTATCAGCCGAAGTTCCAGGCCCCGGTTGGCCCCATCGTTGGCTTTGAGGCCTTGCTGCGCTGGCAGCATCCTTCGCAGGGGTTGTTATCCCCTGACCAGTTCCTGCCGCTGGCAGAAAAGAGCGGGCTGATTATTCCTATCGGCAACTGGGTGATCGATGAGGCCTGCCGCCAGCTCCGCGTCTGGCATCTTGAAGGGCATACAGAATGGTCGATGGCGGTGAACCTCTCCACGCTACAGTTTGAACAGCCCCAGCTGGTAGATACGGTGATGAACAGCCTGGCGCGACACCGAATTCCGCCCCATACCCTGATCCTGGAAGTGACCGAAACGACGGCCATGAATAACCCGGATGAGAGCGTGCGGGTGCTGACCGAACTGACGCAGGCGGGGGTGAAAGCGTCCATCGATGATTTTGGTACGGGCTATTCCAGCCTGCTGTACCTGAAAAAGCTGCCGGCCTGTGAGCTGAAAATCGATCGGGCGTTTGTCAAAGATCTCAACGGCGAAGGTGACGATGCCACTATCGTTTCCGCCATTGTGGCGCTGGCAAAGACCCTCAACCTGAAGGTGGTTGCCGAAGGGGTGGAAACCCAGGAGCAACAAACGTTTTTGACCGAGCTGGGGTGTAACACCTTGCAAGGTTATCTGCTGGGAAAACCCGTTTCGGCGCAGACCATTAAGGCCCTGAGCCACGATCCGCAAGCCATGCTGGCGCAGCAAATCTGACCGGGCCGGTTCCGCTACGAGGCGGCCTCAAAAAACCGGCGCGCCGCCGGGGCCGCCGGTAACGTCGAGAGGATGTTATCCACCAGCTCCGGGGCCTGTTGATACAGATCCAGCCTTTCCGGGCTCATTAACCAGTTCTTAATCAGCCCGCAAAAAAAGCCGTGAAAAACAATTAACGTCATATCGATATTGATCTGCGTTGAAATACGCCCTGCCGCAATGCATTTTTTCAGGATTTGGCGAACGTTTTCATAGTTGAAGCCGATCCGCTCCCGAATTTCATATTCTGAAATCATGCCCGATTCAAATTCGCATTTGTGATACAGGATCTGCAATAGCGTGCGCTGACGACGATCCCGGGCAATATATTGCAAAGCGGTAACAAACAGTTCACGTAAAATAAATAACGGATCGTCCTCTTTTCCCTGAGATAACAAACCGCGGATTATCTCGCGCAGCGGGCATTGCTCCTGCCAGATGGCGTTAAATATCTCCGTTTTGCTGCTGAAATGCCAGTAAACGGCCCCCCGGGTCAGGCTGGCGGCATCAGCAATATCGGTCAGCGTGGTGTTTGCCACACCCCGTACGGCAAACTGCTCGATCGCTGCCTCAATCAACAACTGGCGTGTCTTCTGCGCCTCGGCCTTCGTTTTGCGCGCCATAGGGAGTCACTCTATTAACGGATTAATTACATTTATCAAACAACGGTGATAATCGTCAGAACGTGAATTATCCATCACTGCGGAAAATAATTTTGAACAAAAAACGTCAACGCGCTTAATTTATAAATCTCAATGATATTTGAATATGATTTCATTCATTAAATACATATGTACATCTAAAGCAAAACGGATGTGAATCCATAATCTGAAATGCTATCCCGTTGTTTAATCACATTCAGCCCCGTTTTTTTTCTCTTCAATTCTTTCTCCGCACTTATAAATCAAAAAGCCGCCCGGCCATTCTTTATTATGGCGCCCGCCGTTTTCTGTTTACCTCCTCTTAACGCTTAACCGCTGTCGGTTAATGCGGGTTGATGATTTTGAAGGAATAGCCATGACGCCTCATTTCAGGTATTTACCCTTATCCGGTTTTATCATCGGTGCCGCATTACTCGTGGGTTGTGATGACCACAGTGAACAAGCCCAGCAGCCGCCTTCACCGCAGGTTGTGGTCCATGTTGTGAAAAGCGCACCGCTGGTTGTTACCACCGAACTGCCAGGCCGTACCGATGCGTATCGCGTCGCAGAGGTTCGCCCCCAGGTGAGCGGCATTGTCCTGAAGCGCAACTTTACCGAGGGCAGCGACGTAAAAGCAGGGGAATCGCTGTATCAGATCGATCCGGCCACCTATCAGGCTGCCTTTGACAGTGCGTCAGGCGAGCTGGCCAAAGCTCAGGCCGCTGCCAACATCGCCCACCTGACCGTGAAACGCTATTTACCGCTCATGGGCACCCAGTACGTCAGTAAGCAGGAGTACGATCAGTCCGTTGCCACTGCCCGGCAGGCCGATGCTTCGGTGATTGCGGCCAAGGCGGCCGTCGAGACCGCGCGCATTAATCTGGCTTATACCAAAGTGACATCCCCTATCAGCGGGCGTATCGGCAAATCCAGCGTCACCGAAGGAGCGCTGGTCGCGAACGGCCAGGCCTCGGCGCTGGCTACGGTGCAGCAGCTGGATCCGATTTATGTCGATGTGACCCAATCCAGCAACGATTTTATGCGTCTTAAGCAGTCCAGCCTGCAGACGGGCGATGGCGCCAGCAGCGTACAGCTGCTGATGGAGAATGGGCAGCCGTACCCGCTGAAAGGCTCGCTGCAGTTCTCCGATGTCACCGTGGACGAGAGCACCGGCTCCATTACCCTGCGGGCGATCTTCCCCAACCCGCAGCATATCCTGTTGCCCGGCATGTTTGTCCGGGCGCGCATTGATGAGGGCACCCAGCCCCACGCCATCCTGGTGCCGCAGCAGGGGGTCACTCGCACCCCACGCGGTGAGGCCAGCGTGATGGTGGTGAATGCGAAAAATCAGGCCGAAGCGCGAAGCGTTGTCGCCCCTCAGGCAATTGGCGATCAATGGCTGATCGCTGACGGCCTGCAGGAGGGCGATCGGGTGATCGTCAGCGGGCTGCAAAAAGTGCGTCCTGGCGTCGCGGTTATCGCAACGCCAGATACCGCCGCGCAGAAAGCGGGATAAGGAACAGAGCATGGCCAACTTCTTTATTCAGCGCCCGGTTTTTGCGTGGGTTCTTGCCATCATCCTGATGATTGCGGGCGGGCTGGCGATCCTGAAGCTGCCGATCGCCCAGTATCCCACCATTGCCCCGCCTGCCGTGGCGATCTCGGCGACCTACCCCGGCGCTGACGCGCAGACGGTGCAGGATACGGTGACCCAGGTGATCGAGCAGAACATGAACGGCATCGATAATCTGATGTACATGTCCTCCACCAGCGATTCGGCGGGCAGCGTGACCATCACCCTGACCTTCCAGTCGGGTACCGACCCGGATATCGCCCAGGTTCAGGTGCAGAACAAGCTGCAGCTGGCGATGCCGCTGCTGCCGCAGGAAGTACAGCAGCAGGGGATCGGCGTGGAGAAATCGAGCAGCAGCTTCCTGCTGGTAGCGGGCTTCGTCTCGGACAATAAAGACCTGAGCCAGGACGATATCTCTGACTATGTGGCCTCTAACGTCAAGGATGCCATCAGCCGCACCTCCGGCGTGGGGGATGTGCAGCTGTTTGGCGCGCAGTATGCGATGCGTATCTGGCTGGATGCGAATAAGCTGAACGCCTATAAGCTGACGCCGCTGGACGTGATCAATCAGCTCAAAACCCAGAATAACCAGATTGCCGCCGGTCAGTTGGGCGGTACGCCGTCGGTGCCGGGCCAACAGCTCAACGCCTCGATCATCGCCCAGACGCGCCTGAAAACCGCCGAAGAGTTTGGCAACATCACCCTGAAGGTCAATCAGGACGGATCGATGGTGCATCTGAAAGATGTGGCCCGGATTGCGCCCGGCGGTGAAAACTACAACATGGTGACCAAAATTAACGGCCAGGCGGCGACCGGGCTGGGGATCAAGCTCGCCACCGGTGCCAACGCGCTGGATACCGCTGCGGCGATCAAAAGCAAACTGGCGCAGCTGCAGACCTTCTTCCCGCAGGGGCTGAAGGTGGTCTACCCCTACGACACCACGCCTTTTGTGAAGATCTCCATTCATGAAGTGGTGAAGACGCTGTTTGAAGCCATCATTCTCGTCTTCCTGGTGATGTACCTGTTCCTGCAAAACCTGCGGGCTACACTGATCCCGACCATCGCCGTGCCGGTGGTGCTGCTGGGCACTTTCGCGATACTGGCGGCGTTTGGCTTCTCCATCAACACCCTGACCATGTTTGGCATGGTGTTAGCGATAGGTTTGCTGGTGGATGACGCCATCGTGGTGGTGGAGAACGTCGAGCGCGTGATGGTGGAGGAGAAGCTGCCGCCAAAAGAGGCAACGCAAAAATCGATGTCGCAGATCCAGGGGGCGTTGGTCGGTATCGCCATGGTGCTGTCGGCGGTGTTCATCCCGATGGCCTTTTTCGGTGGTTCTACCGGGGCGATTTATCGTCAGTTCTCCCTGACGATTGTCTCCGCGATGGCGCTTTCCGTACTGGTGGCGCTGATCCTCACCCCAGCGCTGTGCGCCACCCTGCTTAAAGCGCCGGGCGAGCATCATGAGCACAAAGGCGGCTTCTTCGGCTGGTTTAATGCCCTGTTCGACAGGAGCGTGGCGCATTACAGCAACAGCGTCAGCCATATTCTGCGTAAGACCGGCCGCTACCTGGTGGTCTATGTCCTGATTGTCGGCGGCATGGCGGTACTGTTCCTGCGCCTGCCGACTTCGTTCCTGCCAGAAGAGGATCAGGGCGTCTTTATGACCATGGTGCAGCTCCCGGCGGGCGCCACCCAAACCCGCACTCAGCAGGTATTGGATCAGGTTGAGCACTATTATCTCACCACCGAAAAAGCCAACGTCGAGTCGGTCTTTACCGTTAACGGCTTCAGCTTCAGCGGCCAGGGGCAAAATGCCGGCGTGGCGTTTATCAGCCTTAAGCCCTGGGAGGAGCGCCCGGGTGCCGCTAACAGCGTTGGGGCCATCGTCAGCCGTGCCACGCGGGCCTTCAGCAAGATCAAAGATGGGCTGGTTTTCCCGTTTAACCTGCCCGCCATTATCGAACTGGGTACCGCGACAGGTTTTGACTTTGAGCTGATTGACCAGGCCAACCTGGGTCATAACCAGCTGACGCAGGCCCGAAACCAGCTGCTGGGCATGATCAAAGCCCACTCCGATCTGCTGGTTCGCGTGCGGCCTAATGGTCTGGAAGATACGCCGCAGTTTAAGCTGGATATCGATCAGGAAAAGGCCCAGGCGCTGGGGGTTAGCGTGTCGGACATCAACCAGACCATCTCTACCGCCCTGGGGGGGACCTACGTTAACGACTACATCGATCGTGGCCGGGTGAAGAAAGTTTATGTCCAGGCGGATGCGCAATTCAGGATGCTACCCGAGGATATCAATCGCCTGTATGTTCGCAGCGCCAGCGGTGAAATGGTGCCGCTTTCGGCATTCAGCCAGTCGCACTGGATCTACGGTTCGCCGCGCCTCGAACGCTATAACGGTACCCCGTCCATGGAGATCCTCGGTGAGGCCGCGCCAGGGAAAAGTACCGGTGAAGCGATGGTGTTAATGGAGCAACTGGCGGCGAAGCTTCCTACAGGTATTGGTTACGACTGGACGGGGATGTCATACCAGGAGCGGCTGTCAGGCAACCAGGCACCCGCCCTGTACGCCATCTCGCTGGTGGTAGTGTTCCTCTGCCTTGCTGCACTCTATGAGAGCTGGTCGATTCCGTTCTCGGTGATGCTGGTGGTGCCCTTAGGGGTGGTAGGTGCCCTGCTGGCCGCATCCCTGCGTGGGCTGAATAACGATGTCTATTTCCAGGTGGGTCTGCTCACCACTATCGGCCTGTCGGCAAAGAACGCCATTCTGATCGTCGAGTTTGCCAAGGACCTGATGGAGAAAGAGGGGAAAGGCATTGTTGAAGCCACGCTGGAGGCATCCCGCATGCGCCTGCGTCCGATCCTGATGACCTCGCTGGCGTTTATTCTCGGCGTGATGCCGCTGGTCATCAGCCACGGAGCTGGCAGCGGCGCGCAAAACGCCGTCGGTACCGGGGTGATGGGCGGCATGCTGTCGGCCACCCTGCTGGCTATCTTCTTTGTGCCGGTCTTCTTTGTGGTGGTTCGCAGACGCTTTACGCGTCATCAGGAACAGTAATCGATAAAGGCGCTTCGGCGCCTTTATTTATGATAATAAACAAAAAATTCGTTTTACCTATATATTCTTCTTATTAATTAGCACGCCAATGAATTGTTTGCTTGCGATTTTTAACTTGCACATTTAATCAATCCGCCTCCCTTATCTCTCCATAATTGGCATGCGTCAGAAGGATTCCTCCATCTTTTTTACAATCCAAATAATTTGAGATTATTCACTCTTCATGGCTGTTTTTAAGCGGTGGTAATATAGCCATCAGCTTTGCAGAAGACCTTACTGACTATATCGCAAAGTTAGATTTCATTTTGAGGTAACACCATGAAAAGATTCATTTCGGTTGCACTCCTTACCGCGTTACTTGCGGGCTGCGCGCACGACTCTCCGTGCGTACCGACATACGACGATCAAGGCCGACTGGTTCATACCAATACCTGTATGAAAGGGACCACACAGGACAACTGGGAAACTGCAGGGGCGATAGCCGGTGGCGCAGCAGCTGTTGCAGGCCTGACGCTGGGCATCATTGCCGTGTCTAAGTAATCCGGAAAGCGCGAATTCGTTCGCGCTTTTGCTTTTTCCGATTTAGGTTAATAAATAAACCTGCATTTACTCACATCTTTTTGCTGTTTTATTTTCTTTTCAATCCAGCGACGTGATGTTATTCACAGCTTGCTGACTTCTAATATTCACGCCATAAAACGCCCCTTAAATTCCTCTTTTCTAAATCAGACTTTTGCTCTGATTTGTGGCGCAGGTTGTAATTTCGCACCATTTCAGGGCGCTCGATTTAATTATCACTGTCTACACTCTGCTTTACGCGTTGCGTAATCGTTTATTACGTCAAATGCAAAACCTGGCATCGCGTTTGCTTTATTAACGTCGGCTACAGCCACAGACAGGTTAAAGCGTTTATAAGCGCTTCACTATAACGATAATTTTTCGCCACACAGGATGCATTATGAAAAAGATGATGATGGCCAGCCTCGCCGCTGCAGGTGTGCTTGTTGCAATGACCGGCCAGGCTCAGGCGGGTGCGACTCTGGATGCCGTTAAGCAGAAAGGTTTTGTGCAATGTGGGATCAGCGACGGTCTGCCGGGTTTCTCTTACGCAGATGCCAACGGTAAATTCTCCGGTATCGATGTCGACGTGTGCCGTGGCGTTGCTGCCGCGGTATTAGGCGACGACACCAAAGTGAAATATACCCCGCTGACGGCGAAAGAGCGTTTTACCGCCCTGCAATCCGGCGAAGTGGATATGCTGTCGCGTAATACTACCTGGACCTCGTCCCGTGATACCGGCATGGGCATGTCCTTTACCGGCGTGACCTATTATGACGGCATTGGCTTCCTGACCCACAATAAAGCAGGCCTGAAGAGTGCAAAAGAGCTGGATGGCGCGACGGTCTGTATTCAGGCTGGTACTGATACCGAGCTGAACGTCGCGGATTACTTCAAAGCCAACAACATGAAATATACGCCAGTCACTTTCGACCGCTCTGACGAATCCGCCAAAGCGCTGGAATCGGGCCGCTGCGACACCCTCGCTTCGGATCAGTCCCAGCTGTACGCGCTGCGGATCAAGCTAAGTAATCCGGCAGAGTGGATCGTTCTGCCGGAAGTGATCTCCAAAGAGCCGCTGGGGCCGGTGGTACGCCGCGGAGATGAGGAGTGGAACTCGGTTGTGCGCTGGACGCTGTTTGCCATGCTCAACGCAGAAGAGATGGGCGTCAACTCGAAGAACGTCGATGAGAAAGCCGCCAATCCATCCACACCGGATATGGCCCACCTGCTGGGTAAAGAAGGGGATTACGGCAAGGATCTGAAGCTGGATAACAAATGGGCGTACAACATCATTAAAAAGGTGGGTAACTACGCTGAGATCTTCGAGCGTAACGTCGGCTCTGAAAGCGCGCTGAAGATCAGCCGCGGTCAGAACAACCTCTGGAACAATGGCGGTATCCAGTACGCACCGCCAGTACGCTAAGCAGCTTGCTGTAACGGGCACTGCCGGTGCGGTGCCCAGTCCAGAGTCATGGTTACCCGAGGTTTTTTATGTTCCATCGCCGCTTAGCCCTGAAAGGAGCCCTCTCCTTTTCCAATCCTGCGGTTCGCGCCTGGCTGTTCCAGATCCTCGCCGTTCTCGCTGTCCTGGCCGTCGCGATCTACCTGTTCCATAACACGGTTATTAACCTGAGCACACGCGGCATTACTTCGGGCTTTGCCTTCCTTGACCGCAGTGCGGGATTTGGCATCGTTCAGCATTTAATTGATTACGATGAAGGGGATACTTACGGCCGCGTATTCCTGGTCGGCCTGATGAATACCCTGCTGGTCTCCGGGTTATGCATTGTTTTTGCTTCTCTGCTGGGCTTTTTCCTTGGGCTCGCTCGCCTGTCTGATAACTGGCTGCTGCGTAAGCTCTCCACATTTTATATCGAGACCTTCCGTAATATTCCGCCGCTACTGCAGATCTTCTTCTGGTATTTCGCCGTATTGCGCAACCTGCCCGGGCCACGTCAGGCGGTGGATGCGTTCGAGCTGGCTTTCTTAAGCAATCGCGGTTTGTATATACCAGCGCCGCAGATTGCCGAAGGGATGTTGGCGCTGCTGGCGGCTCTGGGATGTGTGGCGGTGGTCTCAGTCGGGCTGTTCCGCTACAACCGCATGCATCAGATGAAAACCGGGCAGCTACGACGCACCTGGCCTGTCACGCTGGCCTTGCTGGTGATCCTGTCGGGTCTGGCGCACGTGATTGTGGGCCCGGCGATGCACTGGGATGTGCCGCATTTACAGGGCTTTAACTTCCGCGGCGGCATGGTATTGATTCCGGAGCTGGCCGCTCTGACGCTGGCACTCTCGATCTACACCTCGGCCTTTATCGCAGAGATTATTCGCGCCGGGATCCAGGCCGTACCTCATGGTCAGCATGAAGCCGCCCGCTCACTCGGCCTGCCGAATCCGATCACGCTGCGTCAGGTCATTATCCCCCAGGCTCTGCGGGTCATCATTCCGCCGCTGACCAGCCAGTATCTCAACATTGTGAAGAACTCATCCCTCGCGGCTGCGATTGGCTATCCCGATATGGTTTCTCTGTTTGCCGGCACCGTCCTTAACCAGACGGGCCAGGCCATCGAGACTATCGCCATCACCATGTCGGTCTACCTGATTATCAGCCTGACCATCTCCCTGCTGATGAATATCTATAACCGTCGCATCGCCCTGGTTGAACGCTAAGGAACCATGATGACAAAAGCCGTCTTGTCTCACCCTGCGCGTCCGGCCACTACCGGCAACGGGCGCATTATTCTCTGGGCACGTAAAAATCTGTTCTCCAGCTTGAGCAACAGCCTGCTCACCCTGTTCTGCTTCTGGCTGATGTGGGAGCTGATCCCGCCGCTGCTCAACTGGGCGTTTCTGCAGGCTAACTGGGTCGGCACCACCCGCGCCGACTGTACGAAAGAGGGAGCCTGCTGGGTCTTTATTCATCAGCGCTTCGGCCAGTTTATGTATGGGCTCTACCCGCACGACCAGCGCTGGCGCATCAATCTTGCGCTGCTCGTCGGGCTGCTCTCCATTATCCCGATGTTCTGGAAAGGAATGCCGCAGCGGGGACGGTACATCGCCTGTTGGGCGGTGGTCTATCCGCTTATCGTCTGGTTCCTGCTGTATGGCGGGATGCTGGGACTTGAGCGGGTGGAAACCCGGCAGTGGGGTGGTCTGACGCTGACGCTGATCATCGCCTCGGTCGGGATCGCCGGCGCATTGCCATTAGGCATTTTGCTGGCACTGGGCCGCCGCTCAACCATGCCGGTCGTTCGCGTCCTCTCGGTGATTTTTATTGAGTTTTGGCGCGGCGTTCCGCTGATCACGGTGCTGTTTATGTCTTCGGTGATGCTGCCGCTGTTTATGGCGGAGGGCACTACCATCGACAAACTGCTCCGCGCCCTGGTTGGCGTCATTCTTTTTCAGTCTGCCTATGTGGCTGAAGTCGTACGCGGTGGGTTACAGGCGCTGCCTAAGGGCCAGTACGAAGCCGCCGAATCGCTGGCGCTGGGGTACTGGAAAACCCAGGGATTAGTGATCCTGCCGCAGGCGCTAAAGCTGGTCATCCCCGGGCTGGTGAACACCATTATCGCGCTGTTCAAAGACACCAGTCTGGTGATTATCATTGGATTATTCGATCTTTTCAGTAGTGTGCAGCAGGCTACCGTTGACCCGGCGTGGCTCGGTATGTCGACAGAAGGCTATGTTTTTGCAGCACTTATCTACTGGATTTTTTGTTTTAGCATGTCGCGCTATAGCCAGCATCTGGAAAAGCGCTTTAACACCGGGCGTACACCGCACTGAGGAACCTATGAGCCAGATAACTATGACCCCCACTGACGCGATGATTACCCTGGATAATGTGAATAAGTGGTACGGGCAATTTCACGTTCTGAAAGACATTAACCTGAAGGTGAAACAAGGCGAGCGTATTGTTCTTTGTGGGCCTTCAGGCTCGGGTAAATCCACGACTATCCGCTGTATTAACCATCTGGAAGAGCATCAGCAGGGACGGATCGTTGTTGATGGTATCGAGCTGAACGATGATATCCGTAACGTGGAGCGTGTTCGCCAGGAAATCGGCATGGTTTTCCAGCATTTCAATTTATTCCCGCACCTGACCGTGCTGCAGAATTGCACCCTGGCGCCCATCTGGGTGCGTAAAATGCCGAAAAAGGAAGCGGAGGCGCTGGCCATGCACTATCTGGAACGCGTACGCATTGCAGAACATGCCCATAAATTCCCGGGGCAGATCTCAGGTGGGCAGCAGCAACGCGTGGCGATCGCCCGCTCTCTGTGCATGAAACCTAAAATTATGCTGTTCGATGAGCCCACTTCAGCCCTGGATCCGGAGATGGTGAAAGAGGTTCTGGATACCATGATAGGGTTGGCAGAATCGGGAATGACAATGCTCTGTGTGACGCATGAGATGGGTTTCGCCAGAACCGTAGCGGATCGGGTGATCTTTATGGATCGCGGGGAAATCGTCGAGCAGGCACCGCCGGAAGAGTTCTTCTCCCACCCGAAATCAGAACGTACGCGCGCGTTTTTATCCCAGGTTATTCACTAAATACCCTGCCCGGTGGCGCTTTGCGCCCCGGGTCTGGCATTTTTTGTCGCGCAAACGCAAAAAGGCCATCCTTCCGGATGGCCTTTTCACTTGTTTGATGTCTGGCAGTTCCCTACTCTCGCATGGGGAGACCCCACACTACCATCGGCGCTACGGCGTTTCACTTCTGAGTTCGGCATGGGTTCAGGTGGGACCACCGCGCTACAGCCGCCAGACAAATTCTTTTCTAAGCGCCGAACTTTAACCTAAAAACTGGTGCTGATACCCAGAGTCGAACTGGGGACCTCACCCTTACCAAGGGTGCGCTCTACCAACTGAGCCATATCAGCACACTTAATTTGATGCCTGGCAGTTCCCTACTCTCGCATGGGGAGGCCCCACACTACCATCGGCGCTACGGCGTTTCACTTCTGAGTTCGGCATGGGGTCAGGTGGGACCACCGCGCTACAGCCGCCAGGCAAATTCTGTTGTTCACCCCGCCCGCAGGCGCAGTGACTAATCTGTATCAGCTGAAAATCTCTCAAATCCGCCGAAACAGCTTCGGCGTTGTAAGGTTAAGCCTCACGGTTCATTAGTATCGGTTAGCTCAACGCATCGCTGCGCTTACACACCCGACCTATCAACGTCGTCGTCTTCAACGTTCCTTCAGGAGCCTTAAAGGCTCAGGGAGAACTCATCTCGGGGCAAGTTTCGTGCTTAGATGCTTTCAGCACTTATCTCTTCCGCATTTAGCTACCGGGCAGTGCCATTGGCATGACAACCCGAACACCAGTGATGCGTCCACTCCGGTCCTCTCGTACTAGGAGCAGCCCCCCTCAATTCTCCAGCGCCCACGGCAGATAGGGACCGAACTGTCTCACGACGTTCTAAACCCAGCTCGCGTACCACTTTAAACGGCGAACAGCCGTACCCTTGGGACCTACTTCAGCCCCAGGATGTGATGAGCCGACATCGAGGTGCCAAACACCGCCGTCGATATGAACTCTTGGGCGGTATCAGCCTGTTATCCCCGGAGTACCTTTTATCCGTTGAGCGATGGCCCTTCCATACAGAACCACCGGATCACTATGACCTGCTTTCGCACCTGCTCGAGCCGTCACTCTCGCAGTCAAGCTAGCTTATGCCATTGCACTAACCTCCTGATGTCCGACCAGGATTAGCTAACCTTCGTGCTCCTCCGTTACTCTTTAGGAGGAGACCGCCCCAGTCAAACTACCCACCAGACACTGTCCGCAACCCGGATCACGGGTCTACGTTAGAACACCAGCCATTAAAGGGTGGTATTTCAAGGATGGCTCCACGCAGACTGGCGTCCACGCTTCAAAGCCTCCCACCTATCCTACACATCAAGGACCAGTGTTCAGTGTCAAGCTATAGTAAAGGTTCACGGGGTCTTTCCGTCTTGCCGCGGGTACACTGCATCTTCACAGCGATTTCAATTTCACTGAGTCTCGGGTGGAGACAGCCTGGCCATCATTACGCCATTCGTGCAGGTCGGAACTTACCCGACAAGGAATTTCGCTACCTTAGGACCGTTATAGTTACGGCCGCCGTTTACCGGGGCTTCGATCAAGAGCTTCGCGTTGCCGCTAACTCCATCAATTAACCTTCCGGCACCGGGCAGGCGTCACACCGTATACGTCCACTTTCGTGTTTGCACAGTGCTGTGTTTTTAATAAACAGTTGCAGCCAGCTGGTATCTTCGACTGATTTCAGCTCCACCCGCAGGGGCTTCACCTACACATCAGCGTGCCTTCTCCCGAAGTTACGGCACCATTTTGCCTAGTTCCTTCACCCGAGTTCTCTCAAGCGCCTTGGTATTCTCTACCTGACCACCTGTGTCGGTTTGGGGTACGATTTGATGTTACCTGATGCTTAGAGGCTTTTCCTGGAAGCAGGGCATTTGTTGCTTCAGCACCGTAGTGCCTCGTCATCACACCTCAGCGTTAACAAGGTTCCGGATTTACCTGGAACCTCCGCCTACATGCTTAAACCGGGACAACCGTCGCCCGGCCAACATAGCCTTCTCCGTCCCCCCTTCGCAGTAACACCGAGTACAGGAATATTAACCTGTTTCCCATCGACTACGCCTTTCGGCCTCGCCTTAGGGGTCGACTCACCCTGCCCCGATTAACGTTGGACAGGAACCCTTGGTCTTCCGGCGAGCGGGTTTTTCACCCGCTTTATCGTTACTTATGTCAGCATTCGCACTTCTGATACCTCCAGCATGCCTCACAGCACACCTTCAACGGCTTACAGAACGCTCCCCTACCCAACAACACATAGTGTCGCTGCCGCAGCTTCGGTGCATGGTTTAGCCCCGTTACATCTTCCGCGCAGGCCGACTCGACCAGTGAGCTATTACGCTTTCTTTAAATGATGGCTGCTTCTAAGCCAACATCCTGGCTGTCTGTGCCTTCCCACATCGTTTCCCACTTAACCATGACTTTGGGACCTTAGCTGGCGGTCTGGGTTGTTTCCCTCTTCACGACGGACGTTAGCACCCGCCGTGTGTCTCCCGTGATAACATTCTCCGGTATTCGCAGTTTGCATCGGGTTGGTAAGCCGGGATGGCCCCCTAGCCGAAACAGTGCTCTACCCCCGGAGATGAATTCACGAGGCGCTACCTAAATAGCTTTCGGGGAGAACCAGCTATCTCCCGGTTTGATTGGCCTTTCACCCCCAGCCACAGGTCATCCGCTAATTTTTCAACATTAGTCGGTTCGGTCCTCCAGTTAGTGTTACCCAACCTTCAACCTGCCCATGGCTAGATCACCGGGTTTCGGGTCTATACCCTGCAACTTAACGCCCAGTTAAGACTCGGTTTCCCTTCGGCTCCCCTATACGGTTAACCTTGCTACAGAATATAAGTCGCTGACCCATTATACAAAAGGTACGCAGTCACACCACAAGGGTGCTCCCACTGCTTGTACGTACACGGTTTCAGGTTCTTTTTCACTCCCCTCGCCGGGGTTCTTTTCGCCTTTCCCTCACGGTACTGGTTCACTATCGGTCAGTCAGGAGTATTTAGCCTTGGAGGATGGTCCCCCCATATTCAGACAGGATACCACGTGTCCCGCCCTACTCTTCGAGTTCACAGCAGGTGTATCTTCGTGTACGGGAGTATCACCCTGTACCCTGCGACTTTCCAGACGCTTCCACTGACACACATGCTGATTCAGACTCCGGGCTGCTCCCCGTTCGCTCGCCGCTACTGGGGGAATCTCGGTTGATTTCTTTTCCTCAGGGTACTTAGATGTTTCAGTTCCCCTGGTTCGCTTCGTTAAGCTATGTATTCACTTAACGATAGTGTGACGAGTCACACTGGGTTTCCCCATTCGGAAATCGTCGGCTGTAACGGTTCATATCACCTTACCGACGCTTATCGCAGATTAGCACGTCCTTCATCGCCTCTGACTGCCTAGGCATCCACCGTGTACGCTTGGTCGCTTAACCTCACAACCCGAAGATGTTTCACTTCATGATTGCGAAAATTTGAGAGACTCTGACACACCGCTTATCTGCTCTTATTACGGAGAACAGACACGGCGTGTCGTTTCAATTTTCAGCTTGATCCAGATTTTTAAAGAGCAAATATCTCAAACATGACTTAACAGTCAGTTTTGAGATACTGATTGGTTGTGCCTTTCACTCACACCCAGCAAGTGGCGTCCCCTAGGGGATTCGAACCCCTGTTGCCGCCGTGAAAGGGCGGAGTCCTAACCGCTAGACGAAGGGGACACGATGTGTCGCGACTTCGCAGCCGTCTTGCTCGTTGCTTTTCATCAGACAATCTGTGTGAGCACTGCAAAGGCAGGTTCTTTAAGGTAAGGAGGTGATCCAACCGCAGGTTCCCCTACGGTTACCTTGTTACGACTTCACCCCAGTCATGAATCACAAAGTGGTAAGCGCCCTCCCGAAGGTTAAGCTACCTACTTCTTTTGCAACCCACTCCCATGGTGTGACGGGCGGTGTGTACAAGGCCCGGGAACGTATTCACCGTAGCATTCTGATCTACGATTACTAGCGATTCCGACTTCATGGAGTCGAGTTGCAGACTCCAATCCGGACTACGACGCACTTTATGAGGTCCGCTTGCTCTCGCGAGGTCGCTTCTCTTTGTATGCGCCATTGTAGCACGTGTGTAGCCCTACTCGTAAGGGCCATGATGACTTGACGTCATCCCCACCTTCCTCCAGTTTATCACTGGCAGTCTCCTTTGAGTTCCCGGCCTAACCGCTGGCAACAAAGGATAAGGGTTGCGCTCGTTGCGGGACTTAACCCAACATTTCACAACACGAGCTGACGACAGCCATGCAGCACCTGTCTCAGAGTTCCCGAAGGCACCAAAGCATCTCTGCTAAGTTCTCTGGATGTCAAGAGTAGGTAAGGTTCTTCGCGTTGCATCGAATTAAACCACATGCTCCACCGCTTGTGCGGGCCCCCGTCAATTCATTTGAGTTTTAACCTTGCGGCCGTACTCCCCAGGCGGTCGACTTAACGCGTTAGCTCCGGAAGCCACTCCTCAAGGGAACAACCTCCAAGTCGACATCGTTTACGGCGTGGACTACCAGGGTATCTAATCCTGTTTGCTCCCCACGCTTTCGCACCTGAGCGTCAGTCTTTGTCCAGGGGGCCGCCTTCGCCACCGGTATTCCTCCAGATCTCTACGCATTTCACCGCTACACCTGGAATTCTACCCCCCTCTACAAGACTCTAGCCTGCCAGTTTCGAATGCAGTTCCCAGGTTGAGCCCGGGGATTTCACATCCGACTTGACAGACCGCCTGCGTGCGCTTTACGCCCAGTAATTCCGATTAACGCTTGCACCCTCCGTATTACCGCGGCTGCTGGCACGGAGTTAGCCGGTGCTTCTTCTGCGAGTAACGTCAATCACTGTTGTTATTAACCACAATGCCTTCCTCCTCGCTGAAAGTACTTTACAACCCGAAGGCCTTCTTCATACACGCGGCATGGCTGCATCAGGCTTGCGCCCATTGTGCAATATTCCCCACTGCTGCCTCCCGTAGGAGTCTGGACCGTGTCTCAGTTCCAGTGTGGCTGGTCATCCTCTCAGACCAGCTAGGGATCGTCGCCTAGGTGAGCCGTTACCCCACCTACTAGCTAATCCCATCTGGGCACATCTGATGGCAAGAGGCCCGAAGGTCCCCCTCTTTGGTCTTGCGACATTATGCGGTATTAGCTACCGTTTCCAGTAGTTATCCCCCTCCATCAGGCAGTTTCCCAGACATTACTCACCCGTCCGCCGCTCGTCACCCAGGGAGCAAGCTCCCCCGTGCTACCGCTCGACTTGCATGTGTTAGGCCTGCCGCCAGCGTTCAATCTGAGCCATGATCAAACTCTTCAATTTAAGTTTGATGCTCGTGAATTAAACTTCGTAATGAATTACGTATGTTCACTCAGAGACTTTGGTATTCATTTATTGTCCGAAGACATTAAGAATCCATGTCACTTTGAGTGCCCACACAGATTGTCTGATAAATTGTTAAAGAGCAGTGCAACGCGGCTTTCGCTCACCGTTGCGAGGTGGCGTATATTACGCTTTCCTCTTTCAGAGTCAAGCGTTTATTTTCGCTTTTCTCTTCAACCGACCCGGCTGTTTGTGTGAAGTGATTCACATCCGCCGTGTCGATGGAGGCGCATTATAGGGATCCCAGTTTTTAGCACAAGCATTTTTTCGATCTTTTCTGCTGACTGTTCTTTTTTCGTTCTTTTCGCCGAAATCCCACGCGATCCGCTCAAATAATGACGCAATTCTCCCTTGATCAAGCCGAATAATAGGATCACAGTCTTCTCTATAATGCTCATTAGTAGAGGTTGATATGTCCGCAGTACTCCGTCCCTATAAAGATCTTTTCCCTAAACAAGGCGATCGCGTCATGATCGACAGCAGTAGCGTGGTCATTGGCGATGTCCGAATGGACGATGACGTCAGTATCTGGCCCCTGGTCGCTATACGCGGCGATGTTAACTATGTCTCTATTGGCGCACGCACCAATATTCAGGATGGCAGCGTACTGCATGTCACCCATAAATCCTCTTATAACCCCGAAGGCAATCCACTGATCGTTGGCGAAGAAGTAACTGTCGGCCACAAAGTGATGTTGCACGGCTGCACGATTGGCAATCGCGTTCTGGTGGGTATGGGATCGATTTTGTTGGATGGGGTAGTAGTAGAAGATGAGGTGATGATTGGTGCCGGGAGTCTGGTGCCGCAAAACAAACGGCTGCAAAGTGGCTTTCTCTATTTAGGCAGTCCGGTAAAACAGATCCGCCCCCTGACGGAAGCGGAAAAGGAAGGTCTGAAGTATTCAGCCAATAACTATGTTAAATGGAAGAATGACTATCTGGATCAGCAGAGCCAGAACCATCCCTGATCGTCTTCTTCGCCCGCGCGAATCACATCGCTGGCTTCTTCTTCCAGATCCCAGCGATGTTCGCGAAAAAGATCCAGTGGAAGACCGTCGCCAAAACGACGCACCAGCGTTGCCCCTTCAATAGCACACATCATTTGCATGCCATGCACCAGAGCGGGAAAACAGACGGCCAGCTTTTCATCGTCCCACGTTTCCCGATCCGGAAACTGGATCGCCTGATTCATACTGACAGTTCCTGTTTAAGCTTTTCAATAACCGGATCTACTGCAGGCAATACACCGTGCCACAGCATTACGGCATGTGCGGCCTGCCCCACCAGCATCCCCAGCCCATCAGCGAGATGTTTTGCGCCTTGCTGTTCACACCAGTTCAGAAAAGGCGTTTTGCCCTTTTGGTAGAACATGTCATAGCAGTGAACCTGCGCGTTAACTAATGAAGAGGGAATGGCGGGAACGTCGCCAGCAATACCGCTTGAGGTTGCATTAATGATCAGATCAAATTCATGCCCGCTCAGGTCGTCCATGGCTACTGCGTGAATACTGCCGGTATGGGCAAACAGGGTGGCCAGCTCTACCGCACGAGAATAAGTACGATTGGTAATGGTCACTGCGCAATCCAGCGAGAGCAGCGGGAGGATCACCCCACGCGAAGCACCACCCGCACCGATCAGCAGAATACGTGCGCCAGGTTTGATAAATGACAGGCGTTCCAGATCGCTCAGTAAGCCAATACCGTCCGTGTTGTCCCCCAGAATCCGACCATCTTCAAGCCGCTTAAGGGTATTCACAGCGCCTGCCAGGGACGCACGCTCCGTTAACTCATCGGCGCGCTCGAATGCCTCCTCTTTAAAAGGCACGGTGACATTGGCACCTTTTCCGCCACCAGCAAAGAAGCTATCCAGCGTCGTCACAAAGGCATCAACAGGCGCAAGCACACGACCATATGGGTGCTCGATCCGCAGCTGCTGCGCAAACTGCTGATGTATAAACGGTGACTTGCTGTGAGCGATTGGATTACCAAAAACGGCGTATGCTTCCATTTGATTACCCCTGGCGAAAACGTTCGCCGGTCAAAGCATCACGGATTTCTGACGGATTCAGGCGGCCACCGGTTTCACCGATAACCACAGGGAATTCGTCACCAAACTGCGCCAACACCTCTTCTGAAGTGCGGCAAGGAGGCAAGCCCGTCAGATTGGCGCTGGTAGAGACCAGCGGTTTACCAAAACGATTACAGAGTTCGATCACCAATGGATGGTCTGTCACGCGAACGGCGAGTGAATCAAACCGTCCCGTCAGCCAACGCGGCGTTGTTGGCAGAGCCGGGAATACAAAGGTCACAGGACCCGGCCAGGCCGCAAAAATGGTCTCACGCTGCGCTGACGTCAACGTGGAATCATCAATATAAGGTTTAAGCTGTTCGAAACAGGCGGCGATGAGAATCAGCCCTTTTTCAACCGGTCTCTGCTTGAGTGTTAACAGGCGCGTTACGGCAATTTCGCTGTCGGGATCGCATCCCACCCCAAAAACAGCTTCTGTTGGATAAGCGATGACGTCTTCGTTATTCAGTACGTCCACCGCATGCGCAATGGAGCCTGATTGCAGGTTATTATTCACTTTTTTGATCCGCCGAAACCGGCTTTCCACATTGTTTACTGGCGCAAAAAAGCTTCGTGCCTTGCGCCGTTTTCTTCTCGATAAGTAGCGGGTAGTGGCACTCAGGACAACTCCCCGCCACCGGTTTGAAATTGGTAACGAACTGACATTCAGGATACCGATTGCAGGAGTAGAATGTCTTACCATAACGTGAACGCCGTTGAACAAGATGGCCGCTGTCGCATTGCGGACAGGCTAAGGCTGTTTCATCGGGTTTATCAATTTGTTCAGTGTGATCGCATTCAGGATAGCGGCTGCAGCCGATAAACATGCCGAAACGGCCCTGACGTAGCGCCAGATCGCCGCCACATTGCGGGCATGCCTGTCCCTCCAGAACTTTAACAATATGCCCATCCGCCTGGCTTTTCAGGGGACGGACATAATCACAGTCTGGATAATGTGAACAACCGAGAAACGGCCCGTGCTTACCGGACCGGATAACAAGCTCTGCCCCGCACTGCGGGCAGGGCTCGTTTTTATGCACCGTAAATAGTGCTGATTTGGCCATAACAACTCTTGGTGCTGCATCGTGAATTAATGCAGCATACCTTCATTCACTTCAAAGAGTAATTCTTCCATTTGCTGATAGGCATTTTCACAGCCTGGAATGTTGAACAGAACCATCAGGATGACCCATTTCAGATCTTCCAGCTCAAATTCTGCCGTATCCAGCGCCATGACACGCTCTATCACCATTTCTCGCGTTTCGAGGTTCAGCACCTGAATCTGCTCAAGGAATAAGATAAATCCCCGGCAACTGGCATCCAGCCTTTCACACTCTTCAGCCGTATAGATGCGTACAGACAGCGGGTCGGAAATCAACTGCATCGGTTCGGCAAGGCCTTCCTGATAATCAGCCAATTTTTCCAGCCATATTAACGCGTTGTAAATATCTTCCCGTTCGAAACCTGCATCGGTAAGATCGCGTGTAAGTTTGTCCTGATCCACGCGTGCTTCAGCTTCGTTATGGATGTAAGTCTCAAACAAATACATGAGTACGTCGAACATGGCTTGCCCTCCTTAATCGGACATAGCCGCCGGGTACAGCTGCGATCCATCCTGCTAACTCCAGTTCGAGTAGCTGTGCTACCGTTACTGGCACAGGTTGGCCGGCACGTTCAGCGACAACGTCAACAGGTGTTACCTCATCTCCTACGTTAGCCAGGAGCTCAGGAAATGGCAATGCTACCTGGTCCTGATCTGATGAATAAAGCCAGTTTTCGGGATCCTCAGGCAGCCAGTTAAAGCCATGTCGCAAACTTTCCAGAATATCGGCTGCCTCCGTCACTGGCGTGGCGCCTTGTTTTATTAGCCAGTGAGGACCTTCACATCCGGGATTTCCTATCGCGCCCGGCAGCGCAAAGACTTCACGTCCCTGTTCAAGTGCGCATTTCGCGGTAACGAGTGAACCGCTTCTTATCTGGGCTTCTATGACGAATACCCCCTGACTGAGGCCGCTAATGATGCGATTGCGCCGGGGGAAGTTACCGGGCCAGGGGGATGTAGCAAGGGGAAACTCCGACACTACGGCGCCACCGCTGTCAACAAGGCGCGTGGCCAGCGAAGTATGCCGGCGTGGATAGACCTCTGATAAGCCATTCCCCAAAACCGCCACGCTTTTCCCCTTAACGGTGAGTGCGGCACGATGCGCGACTCCATCAATCCCGCATGCCAGACCACTGGTAATCGTCAGGCCCGCCTGGGCTAGCTGTTCGCAAAGAATCGTTCCCCAGCGCTCCCCGTACCAGGAGTGGGAACGACTGCCAACGACAGCCAGCTGCAGGCTCGATAGCGCCTGCACGTTCCCCCTGACGAAAAGTGCACCCGGATAGTCCGCAATTGCGCGTAGCTGGGCTGGGTACAGGACGCTATCTGCACATATCAGATGATGACCCGGCTCAGCCAACCACTGCATGCTGCGCTCAATTTCACGCGGCGAAAATGAAAAAAACCGCGTCTTTTGCTTTTGAGTCAGCCCCATTCCTGCCAGCACAGCGTCGTCAATATGGATCTCGCGCTGCAGCTGCTGCGCTATTGCCACCATCTTATCGCCGTACAAATCCCCAATGCTTATGAGGCGTAACCATATCTCTGTGGATGTCATCCTTTCCCCTGCCACAAGCCGCTATAGCAATCTTTGCGATTGGTCACTGATGCTGTCAATCAGAGGGGGTTTTGTCTAGAATAGAGGGTATATTCTTATCAACTCCTGAACACGACTCTGGAAAAATATGGCAGTTTTGCAAGTGTTACATATCCCGGACGAGCGCCTTCGCAAAGTCGCCGAGCCGGTTAAAGAAGTGAATGCAGAAATTCAACGTATCGTCGATGATATGTTCGATACAATGTATGCCGAAGAAGGCATCGGTCTTGCGGCTACGCAGGTTGATATTCATCAGCGCATCATCGTGATTGATGTCTCCGAAAACCGTGAAGGACGCTTGGTATTAATTAACCCGGAATTACTGGAAAAAAGCGGCGAAACCGGTATCGAAGAAGGCTGCCTCTCTATTCCTGAGCAGAGAGCGCTGGTTCCTCGTGCAGAGAAAGTCAAAATCCGCGCGCTCGATCGCGACGGTAAGCCATTCGAACTGGAAGCGGACGATCTGCTGGCCATCTGCATTCAGCACGAGATGGATCATCTGGTTGGTAAACTGTTTATCGATTATCTCTCTCCACTGAAACAGCAACGCATTCGTCAGAAAGTAGAGAAACTGGATCGCATGCGCGCTCGCGCATAACGTGACCCCGGATACAAGGAATAACGTGTCTACATCACTACGTATCATCTTCGCAGGAACACCTGACTTCGCAGCGCGTCATCTGGACGCGCTGTTGTCGTCTGGCCATCAGGTTGTTGGCGTTTTTACTCAGCCCGATCGCCCGGCAGGCCGCGGTAAAAAATTGATGCCGAGCCCGGTTAAGGTGCTGGCAGAAGAACACGGCTTACCGGTGTTTCAGCCTGCTTCGTTACGGCCGCAGGAAAACCAGCAGCTGGTCGCTGATTTAAATGCGGATGTCATGGTGGTTGTGGCATATGGCCTCATCCTGCCAAAAGCGGTGCTGGATATGCCGCGCCTGGGTTGCATTAATGTCCACGGCTCACTGCTTCCGCGCTGGCGCGGTGCGGCACCAATACAACGTTCGTTGTGGGCAGGGGATGCCGATACAGGTGTGACGATCATGCAGATGGACGTGGGTCTGGATACCGGCGACATGCTTTATAAGCTGTCTTGCCCGATTACTGCCGAAGACACCAGCGCTACGCTGTATGACAAACTGGCGGAGCTTGGGCCAAAAGGTCTAATTGAGACGCTGCAACAGCTGGCAGATAACCGTACTCAGCCTGAAGTCCAGGACGAAGCCCTGGTGACCTATGCCGAAAAGCTCAGCAAAGAAGAGGCTCGCCTCGACTGGTCACTTTCCGCTGCTCAGCTTGAACGTTGCATCCGGGCATTTAATCCCTGGCCAATGAGCTGGCTGGAGATAGACGGGCAGCCGGTGAAAGTCTGGCAGGCCTCCGTAATTGCCGGACAGGCAAACGCCGCTCCCGGCACGATTATTGAAGCCAGCAAGCAGGGCATTCAGGTCGCAACTGTTGAAGGGATCCTGAATCTGGAATCCTTACAACCTGCAGGTAAAAAAGCCATGAGCGCGCAGGACCTTCTGAACTCACGCCGTGAATGGTTTACGCCTGGCAATAGTCTCGCCTGAGATCATCTCCATTTAAGGCCCGGTGTTTCCGGGCATTTTTATTTTTGCACTTATGAAAAAACAAAATTTACGCAGCCTGGCAGCACAGGCGATTGAGCAAGTGGTCGAACAGGGCCAATCACTGAGCAATGTCCTGCCACCGTTCCAGCAAAAAGTTTCCGATAAAGACAAGGCACTGCTTCAGGAGTTGTGCTTTGGCGTCCTGCGCACGCTGCCCCAGCTGGAGTGGCTGATCGGCAAACTGATGGCACGCCCGATGGCGGGTAAACAGCGCGTGCTTCACTATCTGATCATGGTCGGTTTCTATCAGTTACTGCATACCCGTATTCCGCCTCATGCTGCACTGGCCGAGACAGTAGAAGGTGCGGTTGCGGTAAAGCGCCCGCAGCTTAAAGGACTGGTTAACGGCGTGTTACGTCAGTTCCAGCGCCAACAGGATGAGTTGCTGGCTGAATTTGCCCGCTCGGAAAAACGCTTCCTGCATCCTGACTGGTTATTAAAGCGTCTGCAAAAAGCCTATCCGCAGCAGTGGGAAACGCTGATTGAGGCCAATAACCAGCGGCCGCCAATGTGGCTACGCGTGAACCGCAACCACCACTCTCGCGATGCCTGGTTGGCACTGCTGGAAGAAGCCGGGATGAGCGGATTCCCGCATCCGGATTATAGCGATGCGGTTCGTCTGGCCGCACCGGCGCCGGTGCATGCTCTTCCTGGATTTGAACAAGGCTGGGTTACCGTTCAGGATGCCTCCGCCCAGGGTTGTATGACCTGGCTTGAACCGCAAAATGGCGAGCGTATTCTCGATCTGTGCGCCGCGCCAGGCGGCAAGACCACGCATATCCTTGAAGTCGCACCGCAGGCAAGCGTTATGGCTGTCGACGTTGACGAACAGCGTCTTTCCCGTGTTTATGAGAATCTCAAACGTCTGGGCATGAAGGCCGAGGTTAAGCAGGGCGACGGACGGACGCCTGCTCAGTGGTGCGCAGATGAGCAGTTCGACCGTATTTTACTGGATGCGCCTTGTTCCGCTACCGGAGTGATCCGCCGTCATCCGGATATTAAATGGTTACGCCGTGACCGGGATATCAATGAGCTGGCGCAGCTGCAGTCAGAGATCCTGGACGCCATCTGGCCACATCTGAAAACAGGTGGCACGCTGGTTTATGCTACCTGTTCCGTACTGCCAGAGGAAAACTGTCAGCAGATCGCGGCGTTCCTGAAGCGTACGCCTGATGCCCGTCTGCATCTGACCGGTACACCAGAGCAGCCCGGCAAACAAAACCTGCCTGGGGCAGAAGAAGGCGACGGCTTCTTTTACGCTAAGCTAATCAAAGAGTGATGTTGATAACGGGTCACAAGATATGAAGATAATCATTCTGGGCGCGGGACAGGTGGGCGGAACGTTGGCAGAAAACCTGGTCGGTGAGAATAACGACATCACTATCGTTGATACCAATGGCGATCGTCTGCGCGGCCTGCAGGATAAATTCGATCTGCGCGTGGTTCAGGGGCATGGCTCTCATCCGCGGGTGTTACGTGAAGCCGGTGCTGATGATGCCGACATGCTGGTTGCTGTTACCAGTTCAGATGAAACCAATATGGTTGCCTGTCAGGTCGCCTATTCGCTATTCAACACTCCGAACCGCATCGCGCGCATCCGTTCCCCGGATTACGTGCGTGACGCCGATAAGTTGTTCAATTCCGATGCGGTTCCTATCGATCATTTGATCGCGCCAGAACAGCTGGTTATCGACAGTATCTACCGGCTTATCGAATACCCGGGTGCGCTGCAGGTGGTGAATTTTGCGGAAGGCAAAGTCAGCCTTGCGGTGGTGAAAGCCTATTACGGGGGCCCATTAATTGGTAACGCGCTCTCCACCATGCGCGAACATATGCCGCACATCGATACCCGTGTTGCCGCGATTTTCCGTCATGACCGCCCTATCCGACCGCAAGGCTCTACCATTGTCGAAGCCGGGGATGAAGTCTTCTTTATTGCCGCATCGCAGCATATTCGTGCAGTGATGAGTGAGCTTCAGCGACTGGAGAAACCCTATAAACGGATCATGCTGGTCGGGGGCGGTAATATCGGTGCTGGTCTGGCTCGCCAGCTGGAAAAAGATTACAGCGTAAAATTGATCGAACGCGATCAGCAGCGTGCTTCTGAGCTGGCAGAAAAACTGCAGAATACGATCGTTTTCTATGGTGATGCGTCGGATCAGGAGCTGCTTGCCGAAGAACATATCGATCAAGTCGATCTTTTCATTGCGGTCACCAACGACGACGAAGCCAACATCATGTCAGCGATGCTGGCAAAACGGATGGGTGCAAAGAAGGTTATGGTGCTCATCCAGCGCAAAGCCTATGTCGATTTGGTGCAGGGAAGCGTTATCGATATTGCGATTTCCCCACAACAGGCCACCATTTCTGCCCTGCTGAGCCATGTACGTAAAGCGGATATCGTGGGGGTGTCTTCCCTGCGTCGTGGAGTTGCGGAGGCTATCGAAGCCGTGGCTCATGGCGATGAGAGCACGTCCCGCGTTGTTGGACGAACGATTGACGAGATTAAGCTCCCGCCGGGTACTATCATTGGTGCGGTAGTGCGGGGTAATGATGTAATGATCGCCAATGACAATCTGCGTATCGAGCAGGGCGATCACGTCATCATGTTCCTGACTGATAAAAAGTTTATTACCGACGTCGAACGCCTGTTCCAGCCAAGTCCTTTCTTCCTGTAATACCAGAAAGGTGCTGTTATCAGCACCTTTTCTTTTTAACCCAATAATATGTAAGGGTTATATTTCTGTGACGCATGTCTCTCTTCAATGGCAATCCGCTAATGATTTGTTAAACTTGTATCTGTCAGCTGGCACAAGGAGAACATAATGAGTTTTATTAAAGAGTTTCGCGAATTTGCGATGCGCGGAAATGTAGTGGATTTGGCTGTGGGTGTAATTATTGGTGCAGCGTTTGGTAAGATCGTTTCATCACTGGTTGCCGATATCATCATGCCCCCACTCGGACTATTGATTGGCGGGATTGATTTCAAACAATTCGCCATAACCCTGCGTGAAGCCCAGGGTGATATACCTGCGGTAGTCATGCACTACGGCGTGTTTATTCAGAACGTATTTGATTTTGTGATTGTTGCTTTCGCCATCTTCATGGCTATTAAGCTCATCAACAGATTGAACCGTAAGAAAAAAGAAGAACCGGCTGCGCCTGCAGCTCCATCGAAAGAAGAAGTGTTGCTGACTGAAATTCGTGACTTACTGAAAGCGCAGACCAACCGCACTTTGTAAGACTCTGAAAGCAAGAAGGCCAGTGGTAAGAAAGCGATTTGCTTGCTTGCCACTGGCCTCCCAGTTACCCCGTTTTGCATGTTTAGTTTTACGCAGATAACTTCCTTTCCCTTTCTTATTCTTCTCAATCCGCTGCCTGAATAAGGGATCATGTAATAATGCTTCGATAGCGTTATCGTTGATTTGACCTTTCTTGTGCTGATAATGGCTCATAATTTCTCCGGTATAATGTAAATCGACGCAAGTGTAGAAGTCGTTGGCAATAAAATCAACAGCCGTGCGCTCCTCCATTTGCACCTTGTTCAAGTGTTTCAAGGATGGAGCAGTAAACGCTGCTGTGCGCAGTGCCACAACAGGCATCATTCAGCCGCTGCAGAGACAGACGCATCGTTTGTAACTCTTCAATGCGCGCTTCGACTTCACTCAGCCTCGCCTGCACAATGCTTTTTGATTCCTGGCAGGTATGATGTTCAGGATCGATGCGGATCGACAACAGCTCGCGGATCGATTCCAAGGTAAATCCCAGCTGTCGGGCATGGCGAATAAATTTCAGACGCTGAAGATCCTTATCGGTATACAGCCGAAAGCCCCCTTCAGTGCGTACCTCATGCTCCATCATCTGCTGCTTTTCGTAATAACGAATGGTGTCAGGCGTGACGTCAGCCAGCTTCGCAATTTCACCAATACGATACATCATTAGTCCTCACTCATTTTTTGCGCTAACCAATCAGCGTAGTCGCCGTGCAGGAATTCTGTACTCACGCCCGCCTGTCGAAGCTTAAGCTCGAGAAGCGTGAGACGACGGCTGTACACCATGTGCTCGGCAGAGCCCTGACTGACCGTATTGAGTAATTGGGTAAGCTCAACCGCCTCTTTACGCTGCTCAAGCTCTGGTGGCAGGCAACCTGCATTTTTCAACATCCGATAGCCTGCCCGCAGTTCAGGAGGAACATGTGAATCATCGTCCAGTATCAGCGGTTGGCCACTTCCGGGCAGGTTATCAAATTCGCCCTGGCGTTGGGCATCAAGAATGTGTCGTTCTGCCCACTGGTCGAGTAACCACATAGCAAAACTCCGCAGAGAATGGAAAGAATATAACTATTTTAGGAAAGTGGGGATCCAGCAGATATAAAAAAACCCGCCGGGGCGGGTTTTTTTACGTTACTACAGATTACTCTGCAGCAGCTTCTGCTTTCTCTGAACGATCAACCAGCTCGATGTAAGCCATCGGCGCGTTGTCGCCTGCACGGAAGCCACACTTCAGAATACGAGTGTAACCACCGGCACGGCTCGCGAAACGCGGGCCCAGTTCGTTAAACAGTTTTGCCACGATCTCGTTATCACGAGTACGGGCGAATGCCAGACGACGATTAGCAACGCTGTCAGTCTTGGCAAGAGTAATCAGCGGCTCAACTACGCGACGCAGCTCTTTCGCTTTAGGCAGGGTCGTCTTGATGATTTCATGACGAACCAGTGAACCTGCCATGTTGCGGAACATAGCCTGGCGATGGCTGCTGTTGCGGTTCAGTTGACGACCACTCTTACGATGGCGCATGACCTTATCCTTCTCAGTAAAACCTTAACCTGTGATCCGGTTACTCGTCAGCAATGCTTGCCGGTGGCCAGTTTTCCAGGCGCATGCCCAGAGACAGACCACGTGAAGCCAGCACGTCTTTAATCTCGGTAAGAGATTTTTTACCCAGGTTCGGCGTTTTCAGCAACTCAACCTCGGTACGCTGTACCAGATCACCGATATAGTGGATAGCTTCTGCCTTGAGGCAGTTAGCAGAGCGGACAGTCAATTCCAGATCGTCAACAGGGCGCAGCAGGATCGGATCGAATTCTGGTTTCTCTTCTTTCACTTCCGGCTGACGTACATCACGTAAGTCAACGAAAGCTTCCAGTTGTTCTGCCAGGATGGTTGCCGCACGACGAATCGCCTCTTCAGGATCGATTGTGCCGTTGGTTTCCATTTCGATGACCAGCTTGTCCAGGTCGGTACGCTGTTCTACACGCGCTGCTTCAACATTGTAGGCAATACGCTCTACAGGGCTGTAGCATGCGTCGACCAGCAGACGGCCGATTGGGCGCTCATCTTCTTCCGAATGAATTCGGGCAGAAGCCGGCACATAACCACGACCGCGCTGAACTTTGATACGCATGCTAATAGCTGCGTTCTCATCGGTCAGGTGGCAGATCACGTGCTGCGGCTTGACGATTTCGACATCACCGTCGTGGGTGATATCGGCTGCAGTCACAGGGCCAATGCCAGATTTATTCAGAGTAAGAATAACTTCATCTTTACCCTGAACTCTCACCGCCAGCCCTTTCAGGTTGAGCAGGATTTCAAGGATATCTTCCTGAACGCCTTCTTTGGTGCTGTACTCATGAAGTACACCATCAATCTCAACCTCGGTCACCGCGCAACCCGGCATCGATGAGAGCAGAATACGGCGCAGTGCGTTACCCAGAGTATGGCCAAAGCCACGCTCTAAAGGCTCAAGGGTCACCTTGGCGTGCGTCGAACTCACTTGCTCGATATCTACCAGGCGCGGTTTTAGAAACTCTGTCACAGAACCCTGCATTGTGTCCTCTCTTTGGTACTAAGCTTTACTTGGAGTAAAGCTCGACGATCAGGTGTTCGTTAATGTCCGCAGACAGATCAGAACGTTCCGGCTGACGCTTGAACGTACCTTCCATCTTGCCAGCATCAACTTCCAGCCAGGTTGGCTTTTCACGCTGCTCAGCCAGCTCCAGAGCGGCTTTCACGCGAGATTGCTTTTTCGCTTTCTCACGAATGCTAACAACGTCATTCGCTTTAACCTGATAAGAAGCGATGTTAACAACACGACCGTTTACCATGATTGCTTTATGGCTAACCATCTGACGTGCTTCAGCACGAGTGGCGCCAAAGCCCATACGGTATACAACGTTGTCCAGACGACCTTCCAGCAGAGCCAACAGGTTTTCACCGGTGTTGCCTTTCAGACGTGCTGCTTCTTTATAGTAGTTACGGAACTGACGCTCCAGCACACCGTACATACGGCGAACTTTCTGCTTTTCACGCAACTGCACACCATAGTCAGACAGACGCGGTTTACGCGCACCGTGCTGGCCAGGAGCTTGTTCAATTTTACACTTGGTATCGATCGCGCGAACGCCAGACTTAAGGAATAAGTCGGTGCCCTCACGACGGCTCAGCTTGAGCTTAGGACCCAAATATCTTGCCATTTTCTATCTCCAACAATCCTAGAAAACGAACGCGTTATACGCGACGTTTTTTCGGCGGACGACAACCGTTATGAGGGATCGGAGTCACATCAGTAATATTAGTGATGCGGAAACCAGCGGCGTTCAGAGCACGAACAGTAGATTCGCGACCCGGACCCGGACCTTTTACCATAACTTCCAGATTCTTGATGCCGTATTCTTTTACGGCTTCAGCGCAACGCTCTGCTGCAACCTGAGCTGCGAACGGAGTTGATTTGCGTGAACCACGGAAACCGGAACCACCGGCTGTTGCCCAACCCAGTGCGTTACCCTGACGATCAGTAATAGTAACGATGGTGTTGTTGAAAGAAGCATGGATATGAGCCACGCCGTCAGAGACTTGTTTTCTTACACGCTTACGTGCACGAACTGGTGCCTTTGCCATTATTCAATCACCCCGATTATTTCTTGATCGGTTTGCGCGGACCCTTACGGGTACGTGCGTTGGTCTTGGTACGCTGGCCGCGAACCGGGAGACCACGACGATGACGCAAACCGCGATAGCAACCAAGATCCATAAGGCGCTTGATGCTCATGCTAACTTCACGGCGCAGATCACCTTCAACGACAAATTTGGCAACTTCGTCACGCAGCGTGTCGATTTGTTCTTCAGACAGCTCACTGATCTTAACATCTTCAGCGATACCCGCTGCAGCCAGAATGGCTTTGGAACGGGTCTTGCCGACGCCGTAGATCGAAGTTAATGCGATCACAGCATGTTTCTGATCAGGAATGTTAATGCCTGCTATACGGGCCACTATGCACTCCTACTATTTAATATGTACGCACCATGCTGAAAAGCCCGTTTTCAGGATACTCAAATGGAAACGTACAGACATACAAAAGATTGGCTGGCTAATCTAGCCAGCTCAACCCAACTTTGCAAGAAAAATATGCGAAATAATCAGCCTTGGCGCTGTTTATGCTTCGGCTCGGCACTGCAAATCACACGGATGACACCATCACGCTTAACGATTTTGCAGTTACGGCATAATTTCTTGACGGAAGCACGAACTTTCATTTTTACTCTCCGTAACTTCTCGGGCGCCCTGTTAGCGGCCGTAGCCTTTCAGGTTCGCCTTCTTCAATGCAGACTCGTACTGACTTGACATCATCAGAGTTTGCACTTGAGCCATAAAGTCCATAATCACGACAACAACGATAAGCAGTGAAGTCCCACCAAAGTAGAACGGTACTTTCATTGCATCACGCATGAACTCCGGGATCAGGCAGATAAAAGTAATATAAAGCGCACCAACCAAAGTCAGGCGAGTCATTACTTTATCGATATACTTCGCCGTTTGCTCTCCCGGACGAATTCCTGGTACAAATGCACCGGACTTCTTCAGGTTATCTGCTGTTTCACGCGGGTTGAAGACCAACGCCGTGTAGAAGAAACAGAAGAAGATGATCGCAGACGCATAGAGTAACACATAAAGTGGTTGCCCAGGCTGCAAATACAGCGAAATTGTTGTCAGCCAGTTCCAACCAGTCCCGCCCCCGAACCATGACGCGATGGTCGCCGGGAACAGAATAATACTGGAAGCGAAGATTGCCGGGATTACCCCTGCCATATTCACTTTCAGCGGTAAATGTGTGCTCTGTGCAGCATAGACACGACGACCTTGCTGACGTTTTGCGTAGTTTACCACAATACGGCGTTGACCACGTTCAACGAAGATAACAAAGAACGTCACTGCAAATACTAATACTGCAACCAACAGCAACAGGAGGAAGTGCAGGTCGCCTTGACGCGCTTGCTCGATAGTATGGGCAATGGCTGGCGGGAGTCCCGCAACGATACCAGCGAAAATAATGATCGAAATACCGTTACCGATACCACGTTCAGTAATTTGTTCGCCGAGCCACATCAGGAACATGGTTCCTGAGACCAGACTTACAACAGCGGTGAAATAGAATGCAAAGCCTGGGTTAATAACCAGGCCCTGCATACCAGGCATATTCGGTAGACCGGTAGCAATACCGATCGACTGGAATATTGCCAGCACCAGAGTGCCGTAACGGGTGTACTGGCTGATCTTACGACGACCAGACTCCCCTTCTTTCTTCAGCTCTGCCAGGGTCGGATGAACGACCGTCAGCAGCTGGATAATGATCGATGCCGAAATGTACGGCATGATACCCAATGCAAAGATTGAAGCACGGCTGAGAGCACCACCAGAGAACATGTTAAACATTTCAATGATGGTGCCACGCTGTTGCTCAAGCAGTTTGGCAAGTACAGCGGCATCAATACCAGGGATCGGAATAAAAGAGCCAATACGGAACACAATAAGCGCACCGATTACAAACAACAGTCTGCGTTTCAGCTCGCCTAAGCCACCTTTGGCACTTTGAAAATCTAATCCCGGTTGTTTAGCCATCTGCTACTTATTCCTCGATTTTACCGCCAGCAGCTTCGATAGCAGCACGAGCACCTTTAGTAACACGCAGGCCACGAACAGTTACCGGAGTAGAAACTTCACCAGCCAGGATCACTTTCGCGAACTCGATCTGGATACCGATAATGTTTGCTGCTTTCAGCGTGTTCAGGTCTACAACGCCGCCTTCAACTTTCGCCAGGTCAGACAGACGAACTTCGGCTGTGATCGCTGATTTGCGAGAGGTGAAGCCGAACTTCGGCAGACGACGGTACAGTGGCATCTGGCCACCCTCGAAACCGCGACGTACGCCACCGCCAGAACGAGAGTTCTGACCTTTGTGACCACGACCACCGGTTTTGCCGAGGCCAGAACCGATACCACGACCCAGGCGTTTACCCGCCTTTTTAGAGCCTTCGGCCGGAGACAGAGTATTTAAACGCATCTCTTACTCCTCAACTTTAACCATGAAGTAAACCGCGTTGACCATACCACGAACAGCAGGAGTATCCTCGCGCTCAACGGTATGACCAATACGACGCAGACCCAGGCCAAGCAGCGTTGCCTTGTGTTTCGGCAGACGTCCGATTGCACTGCGGGTTTGTGTAATTTTAATAGTCTTTGCCATGGTCAATTACCCCAGAATTTCTTCAACGGATTTACCACGCTTGGCAGCGACCATTTCTGGAGATTTCATATTTTCCAGGCCATCAATAGTTGCACGAACCACGTTAATCGGGTTGGTGGAACCATATGCTTTAGCCAGAACGTTATGAACTCCAGCAACTTCCAGAACGGCGCGCATTGCACCACCGGCGATGATACCGGTACCTTCGGAAGCTGGCTGCATGAAGACACGAGAACCCGTGTGAGTACCCTTAACTGGGTGCTGCAGGGTGCCGTGGTTCAGCGCGACGTTAATCATATTGCGACGGGCTTTTTCCATCGCTTTCTGGATCGCTGCTGGAACTTCACGCGCTTTACCGTAACCAAAACCAACGCGGCCATTACCATCACCAACAACAGTCAGAGCTGTGAAGGAGAAAATACGACCACCTTTAACGGTTTTAGATACGCGGTTAACCGCGATCAGCTTTTCCTGCAGTTCGCCAGCCTGTTTTTCGATGTGAGCCATCTTACACCTCTACCTTAGAACTGAAGGCCAGCTTCACGGGCAGCATCTGCCAGTGCCTGGACGCGACCATGATATTGGAACCCGGAACGGTCAAAGGACACAACTGTGATGCCTTTTTCCAGAGCGCGTTCAGCAACAGCTTTACCTACAGCTGCAGCGGCGTCTTTGTTACCGGTGTACTTCAATTGTTCAGTAATAGCTTTTTCTACAGTAGAAGCAGCTACCAGAACTTCAGAACCGTTTGGTGCAATTACCTGTGCGTAAATATGACGCGGGGTACGATGTACCACCAGGCGAGTTGCACCCAGCTCTTTGAGCTTGCGGCGTGCGCGGGTCGCACGACGGATACGAGCAGATTTCTTATCCATAGTGTTACCTTACTTCTTCTTAGCCTCTTTGGTACGCACGACTTCGTCGGCGTAACGAACACCCTTGCCTTTGTAAGGCTCAGGACGACGGTAGGCGCGCAGATCTGCTGCAACCTGACCGATCAGCTGTTTATCAGCGCCTTTCAGCACGATTTCAGTCTGAGTCGGGCATTCTGCAGTGATACCGGCCGGCAGCGGATGCTCAACAGGGTGTGAGAAGCCCAGAGACAGGCCTACTGCATTCCCTTTGATCGCTGCACGATAACCTACACCAACCAGCTGAAGCTTTTTAGTGAAGCCTTCGGTAACACCAACAACCATTGAGTTCAGCAGGGCACGCGCGGTACCAGCCTGAGCCCAGCCATCAACGTAACCAGTACGTGGGCCGAAGGTCAGAGCATTGTCTGCATGATTAACTTCAACAGCATCGTTGAGGGTACGAGTCAGCTCGCCATTTTTACCTTTGATCGTAATAACCTGACCGTCGATTTTTACATCAACGCCGGCAGGAATAACGACCGGTGCTTTAGCAACACGAGACATTTTTTCCTCCGATTAGGCTACGTAGCAGATAATTTCGCCACCAAGACCAGCTTGGCGCGCTGCACGATCAGTCATAACACCTTTAGAGGTAGAAACAACTGCGATACCCATGCCGGCCATAACTTTTGGCAGCTCATCTTTTTTCTTATAGATGCGCAGGCCTGGGCGGCTGACACGCTGAATGCTTTCTACAACAGCTTTACCCTGGAAATACTTAAGAGTAAGTTCCAGTTCCGGCTTGGTGTCGCCTTCAACTTTAAAATCTTCGATAAAACCTTCTTCCTTCAGCACGTTGGCAATTGCCACTTTCAGCTTGGCGGAAGGCATGGTGACCGCAACTTTGTTCGCGGCCTGACCGTTACGGATACGGGTCAGCATATCCGCGATCGGATCTTGCATGCTCATCTGTCTTTACTCCCGTGATTCAATTGGTAATTACCAGCTAGCCTTTTTCAAGCCTGGTACTTCACCGCGCATGGCGGCTTCACGCAGTTTGATACGGCTCAACCCGAACTTGCCCACGAAACCATGTGGACGACCTGTTTGACGACAGCGGTTACGCTGACGAGACGGGCTGGAATCACGCGGCAGAGACTGCAGCTTGAGAACAGCATTCCAACGATCTTCGTCGGAAGCGTTCACATCAGAAATGATCGCTTTCAGTTCAGCGCGTTTAGCGAAGAATTTATCAGCTAAAGCTACGCGCTTTACTTCGCGTGCTTTCATTGATTGCTTAGCCATTCAGTAACCCTACCTTACTTGCGGAACGGGAAGTCAAACGCAGCCAGCAGAGCGCGGCCTTCTTCGTCAGAGTTCGCAGTAGTGGTAATGGTAATATCCAAACCACGCACGCGGTCGACTTTATCGTAGTCGATCTCTGGGAAGATGATCTGCTCACGGACACCCATGCTGTAGTTGCCACGACCGTCGAAAGACTTAGCGGACAGGCCACGGAAGTCACGGATACGTGGAACAGCAATAGAGATCAGGCGCTCAAGGAACTCCCACATGCGTTCGCCACGCAGAGTTACTTTACAGCCGATCGGATAGCCCTGACGGATTTTGAAGCCTGCAACAGATTTGCGTGCTTTGGTGATCAGCGGTTTTTGACCGGAGATTGCTGTCAGATCAGCTGCTGCGTTATCCAGCAGTTTCTTGTCAGCGATCGCTTCACCAACACCCATGTTCAGGGTGATCTTCTCGACCCGAGGGACTTGCATGACAGAATTGTAGTTAAACTCAGTCATGAGTTTGTTAACTACTTCGTCTTTGTAGTAATCATGCAGTTTCGCCATCGTACTACTCCAAATTACTTGATAGTTTCGCTGTTAGACTTGAAGAAACGGACTTTTTTGCCGTCTTCGAATCTAAAGCCTACACGGTCAGCCTTGCCGGTTGCCGCATTGAAGATTGCAACGTTAGAAACCTGAATTGCAGCTTCTTTTTCAACGATGCCGCCTGGCTGGTTCAGGGCCGGAACCGGCTTCTGATGTTTCTTAACCAGGTTGATACCTTCAACGACGAGTTTGCCGGAAGACAGAACATTTTTTACTTTACCGCGTTTACCTTTATCTTTACCGGTTAACACGATAACTTCGTCATCACGACGGATTTTCGCTGCCATGATTCGCTCCTTAGAGTACTTCTGGTGCCAGAGAGATAATTTTCATGAACTTTTCAGTACGAAGTTCACGAGTTACCGGCCCAAAGATACGCGTGCCGATAGGCTGCTCGCTGTTATTGTTTAAAATAACGCATGCATTACCATCGAAGCGAATGACAGAACCGTCAGGGCGACGAACACCCTTCCTGGTGCGCACCACTACCGCTTTCAGCACATCACCTTTTTTGACCTTACCACGTGGAATTGCTTCCTTGATGGTGATCTTGATGATGTCGCCTACGCCTGCGTAGCGACGGTGCGAGCCACCCAGAACCTTGATACACATTACGCGACGTGCACCGGAGTTGTCGGCGACGTTCAGCATAGTCTGTTCTTGGATCATTTCAGTGCTCCGCTAATGTCAACTACTACCTGAGACTCTAAAATCAGAGCCGTTAAAAAGCCCCATATCGAGGGCGCGGCATTATAACACCGCTTCTGCAATATGGGTAGAAAAAATAAACGGCTCATTGCTGAGCCGTTTATTCGTATCGAGAAGGCTACTCTATTACAGAACCGCTTTCTCTACAACGCGAACCAGCGTCCAGGACTTAGTCTTGGACAGTGGACGGCATTCACGGATTTCAACCTTGTCGCCGATACCACATTCGTTGTTCTCGTCATGTACGTGCAGTTTGGTCGTACGCTTGATGAATTTACCGTAGATCGGGTGTTTCACAATACGTTCGATAGCTACAACGATGGATTTCTCCATTTTGTCGCTAACAACACGACCTTGCAGAGTACGGATTTTATCGGTCATTACGCACCCGCCTTCTGAGTCAGTAAAGTCTTAACGCGTGCAACATCACGACGAACCTGCTTCAGCAGGTGAGTCTGTTGCAGCTGGCCACTTGCAGCCTGCATACGCAGGTTGAACTGCTCACGCAGCAGGTTCAGCAGCTCAGCGTTCAGCTCTTCTACGCTTTTTTCACGCAGCTCATTTGCTTTCATTACATCACCGTCTTAGTTACAAAGGTGGTTTTGATAGGCAGTTTCGCTGCTGCCAGGCCGAAGGCTTCACGGGCCAGCTCTTCCGGAACACCGTCCATTTCATACAGGACTTTGCCCGGTTGGATCAAGGCAACCCAGTACTCCACGTTACCTTTACCTTTACCCATACGAACTTCCAGCGGCTTCTCGGTAATTGGTTTGTCCGGGAATACACGGATCCAAATTTTACCTTGACGCTTAACTGCACGGGTCATAGCACGACGTGCTGCTTCGATCTGACGTGCAGTCAGACGACCACGGCCAACAGCTTTCAGACCGAAAGTGCCGAAGCTAACATCCGTACCCTGCGCCAGACCACGGTTGCGGCCTTTGTGCACTTTACGGAATTTTGTACGCTTTGGTTGTAACATCAGCGACGCTCCTTATTTACGGCCTTTACGCTGCTGCTTTTTAGGTTGAGCAGCCGGTTTTTCCGGTTGTTCAACAGCAGCCATACCACCCAGGATCTCACCTTTGAAGATCCATACCTTAACGCCGATTACACCGTAAGTGGTGTGCGCTTCAGAGGTGTTGTAGTCGATGTCAGCACGCAGAGTGTGCAGCGGTACGCGACCTTCGCGGTACCATTCGGTACGTGCGATTTCCGCGCCGCCCAGACGGCCGCTAACTTCAACTTTGATACCTTTAGCGCCCAGACGCATTGCGTTCTGTACAGCACGCTTCATAGCACGACGGAACATAACGCGACGTTCCAGCTGTGAAGTGATGCTGTCAGCAACCAATTTAGCGTCCAGTTCAGGCTTACGAACTTCAGCGATATTGATCTGTGCAGGAACGCCAGCGATATCCGCTACGACCTTGCGCAGTTTTTCTACGTCTTCGCCTTTCTTACCGATTACGATGCCAGGGCGAGCGGTGTGAATGGTCACACGGATGCTCTTAGCTGGACGCTCGATAACGATACGAGATACAGACGCTTTAGCCAGTTCCTTAGTCAGGTACTGACGTACTTTAAAATCGCTGTCCAGGTTGTCAGCGAATTCTTTGGTGTTCGCAAACCAGGTTGAGTTCCATGGTTTTACAATACCCAGGCGAATACCATTAGGATGTACTTTCTGACCCATTGCTAGTCTCCAGAGTCTCAGCGATCGGACACAACCACAGTAATGTGGCTGGTGCGCTTCAGGATGCGATCTGCACGACCTTTCGCACGCGGCATAATGCGCTTCATGCTTGGGCCTTCGTCTACGAAGATTTTCGCGACTTTCAGATCGTCAATGTCAGCGCCATCGTTGTGTTCAGCGTTAGCAATGGCAGATTCCAGTACCTTCTTAACCAATACCGCAGCTTTCTTGTTGGTATAGGTCAGGATGTCCAGGGCCTGCGACACTTTCTTACCGCGAATCAGGTCAGCAACAAGGCGAACCTTCTGAGCAGAAGAACGAGCATGGCGATGTTGAGCTAAAGTTTCCATCTCTTCCTCCTACCTTATTTCTTCTTCGCTTTTTTATCAGCAGCATGGCCGCGATAAGTACGAGTCGGTGCGAATTCACCCAGTTTGTGACCGACCATTTCGTCGGAAACAAAGACTGGAACGTGCTGACGACCATTATGGACAGCGATGGTCAAACCGATCATGTTAGGAAAGATCGTTGAACGACGGGACCAAGTGCGCAGGGGCTTCTTGTCTCCGCTTTCCACCGCTTTCTCTACCTTCTTCAGCAAGTGCAGGTCAATAAAAGGACCTTTCTTGAGAGAACGTGGCATGGTTTATCCTCTAATATTATTTGCTACGGCGACGTACGATAAATTTATCAGTACGCTTGTTGCTGCGGGTCTTCTTACCTTTGGTCTGAACGCCCCACGGAGTTACCGGGTGCTTACCAAAGTTACGACCTTCACCACCACCATGTGGGTGGTCGACTGGGTTCATCGCAGTACCGCGAACGGTAGGACGAACACCACGCCAGCGTGCAGCACCTGCTTTACCCAGAACGCGCAGCATATGCTCAGCATTGCCAACTTCGCCCAGAGTAGCGCGGCAGTCTGCTTCGACTTTACGCATTTCACCAGAACGCAGACGCAGAGTGACATAAGCACCATCGCGCGCAACGATCTGAACGTAAGTACCAGCGGAACGTGCCAGCTGACCGCCTTTACCTGGTTTCATTTCTACGTTATGAACGGTAGAACCAACCGGGATATTGCGCATCGGCAGGGTGTTACCTGCTTTGATTGCAGCATCAACGCCAGACTGAATCTGGTCGCCAGCTTTCAGGCCTTTAGGGGCCAGAATGTAACGGCGCTCGCCATCTTTGTACAGAACCAGCGCGATGTTCGCGGAACGGTTCGGATCGTACTCAAGACGCTCAACAACAGCTGGGATACCGTCTTTGTTGCGTTTAAAGTCAACAATACGGTAAGCCTGCTTGTGACCACCACCGATGTGACGAGTGGTGATACGGCCATTGTTGTTACGACCACCGGATTTGCTGTTTTTTTCAACCAGCGGAGCAAAAGGTTTGCCCTTGTGCAGCTCTGGGTTGACCACTTTAACGACGTGGCGACGACCCGGAGATGTCGGTTTACATTTAACAACTGCCATTGTATTACTCCTCCGACTTACTCAGCGCCGCCAACGAAGTCCAGGTTCTGGCCTTCTTTCAGGGTGACGTAAGCTTTTTTCCAGTCGCTACGACGACCGATACGCTGTCCGTGACGTTTAACTTTCCCTTTAACTACCAGGGTGTTAACGACTTCGACTTCGACTTCAAACAGTTTCTGCACAGCAGCTTTGATTTCTGCTTTGGTCGCGTCTTTAGCAACTTTGAGAACGATGGTGTTTGTTTTTTCCATCGCAGCAGACGCTTTTTCAGAAACGTGCGGTGCACGAAGCACCTTCAGCAGACGTTCTTCACGAATCATGCCAGCATCTCCTCAACTTGCTTAACAGCATCAGCAGTCATTACGACTTTGTCGAAGGCGATCAGGCTAACCGGGTCGATACCAGTCGCATCGCGTACGTCAACCTTGTGCAGGTTACGTGCGGCCAGGAACAGGTTCTCGTCCAGCTCACCGGTGATGATCAGCACATCTTCCAGAGCCATGTCTTTCAGTTTCTGTGCCAGCAGCTTAGTTTTAGGCGCTTCTACAGAGAAAGATTCGACAACGATCAGACGATCCTGACGTACCAGCTCGGACAGGATGCTTTTCAGCGCGCCGCGGTACATCTTTTTGTTAACTTTTTGACTGTGGTCCTGCGGGCGAGCAGCGAAGGTCACGCCACCGGAACGCCAGATCGGGCTCTTGATAGAACCTGAACGCGCACGGCCGGTACCTTTCTGGCGCCACGGCTTTTTGCCGGAACCAGTTACTTCAGCACGAGTCTTCTGAGCACGAGTACCCTGACGAGCACCAGCTGCATAAGCAACAACAACCTGGTGAACCAGCGCTTCGTTGAAATCACGACCGAAGGTAGTTTCGGAAACAGTCAGCGCGCTCTGCGCGTCTTTCAATACTAATTCCATTGCTATCCCCTTACGCCTTCACAGCTGGTTTAACGATCAGGTCGCTACCGGTTGCACCCGGAACTGCACCTTTAACCAGCAGCAGGTTGCGCTCAGCGTCAACACGTACTACGTCCAGGCTCTGAACGGTCACACGTTCGTTACCCAGCTGACCTGCCATTTTCTTGCCTTTGAACACTTTGCCCGGAGTCTGGTTCTGACCGATAGAACCCGGAACGCGGTGGGACAAGGAGTTACCGTGCGTGGCATCCTGAGTACGGAAGTTCCAACGCTTAACGGTACCAGCAAAACCTTTACCTTTAGAGGTACCGGTTACGTCAACTTTTTTAACTTCTGCAAACAGCTCAACGCTAATGTCCTGACCTACGGTGAACTCTTCGCCTTCAGCAAGACGGAATTCCCACAGACCACGGCCAGCTTCAACGCCAGCTTTAGCGAAGTGACCCGCTTCCGGTTTGGTTACACGGTTAGCTTTTTTAGCACCAGTGGTAACCTGAACGGCACGGTAGCCATCGTTAGCCAGGTCTTTAACCTGAGTAACGCGGTTTGCTTCAACTTCGATTACGGTTACTGGGATAGATACGCCATCTTCAGTGAAGATGCGGGTCATGCCCACTTTTTTACCGACTAAACCAATCATTGTATCAACCTCTCAATCGCTCGATGACCTGATTAACCCAGGCTGATCTGCACGTCTACACCGGCAGCCAGATCCAGACGCATCAGAGCATCAACGGTTTTCTCGGTTGGCTCAACGATGTCAACCAGACGCTTGTGAGTGCGGATTTCGTACTGATCACGCGCGTCTTTGTTAACGTGCGGAGAGATCAGAACGGTAAAGCGCTCTTTGCGGGTCGGCAGCGGGATCGGACCACGGACTTGCGCACCAGTGCGCTTAGCAGTCTCGACGATTTCCGCGGTTGATTGATCGATCAGACGATGATCAAACGCTTTAAGACGGATACGGATTCTTTGGTTCTGCATGAGACCAGAGCTCCAATTATTTTATAAACGAAAATGATTACTACTCAAACCCATTACGATTGATGGGAGAGTGTAACCGTTCTTACGTAGCCCCCCAATTGGGAGCATTGTTAGGCAACGAAAAACAGTGTTGCCCGGGTTCAGATTGAACCAGCTGTCAATTACGACAAGCCCGCGCATTATACGTAAATCTGGGCAGGACGCAAGCCCCGTTTAGGAAATAGACGGCACTGTTCAGTTTTGCGTGGCGGCTCGTAATTATTTCGTGATATTGCGGCGGCATGCCGATAGTCGGGAAGGCTTTACGCAGAGTTTTGTTTTGCGGTTTGTTTAACCTTACGGATTGAGTGGAGTATGACCGCACACATTATATAGAGGCCATGAACGATGCTCACTACCCTCCCCTTCCTGTTTGTCTACCTGGGTTTAACCTGTTTATTAGTCCGAGAGGATATTCGTTCGCATCTGCTTCCGGACAAATACCTCTGTCCCCTTCTCTGGGCAGGTCTGCTGTATCACCTCTGTCTTCATCCCGATTTCCTGACAAGTGCAGTCTTAGGTGCGATCGCGGGATATGCCGGCTTCGCGATTATTTATTGGGCTTATAAACTGATACGCAAACGAGAAGGGCTGGGATACGGTGACGTGAAATATCTGGGAGCGCTGGGCGCATGGCATGGCTGGTGTGTGCTTCCTGCTCTGGCATTATCGGCAGCCCTGCTGGCGACACTGTATCTTTTGATACTATCTCTGTTTAAACCCGGGGAACAGGTATTAAAAAACCCGCTGCCTTTTGGACCTTTCATGGCGGCAGCAGGTTTGATGACAGGTGGAGAAAGCCTGGTCAGCTTTCCACTTTAATCTGCGACTGGAGGTAATTTTGCAGGCCGATTTTACCGATAAGATCCAGCTCAGTTTCGAGCCAGTCGATGTGCCCTTCTTCATCGGCCAGGATCTGAATCATCATGTCGCGGCTGACGTAATCGTGAACGCTATCCGCATAAGCGATAGCTTCACGAAGATCTTTTGCTCCATCAAGTTCCAGCGCCAGATCGGATCGCAGCATCTCTTCGACGTCTTCACCGATACCCAGCTTGCCGAGATCCTGCAGGTTGGGGATCCCCTCAAGAAACAAAATACGCTCAATGTACTTATCGGCGTGTTTCATTTCATCAATGGATTCATGGTATTCAACATCGTTGAGGCGAGTCAGGCCCCAGTTTTTGAACATTCTCGCGTGGAGAAAGTATTGATTGATTGCGACAAGCTCATTTCCCAATAATTTATTGAGATAACTTATGATTTTAATATCACCTTTCATTATAGTCCCTCCGCTTCCACTTATTGAAGCGTAGATGGGGCTACAGGGATGTCAAAAAAAAGAACGAGCCTCAGGCAATCTCTTTGAATTCCGGGATCTGCATCAGTTCGTCCTGCATGATCTCACGGGCAGCGCGAACGCACTTACCGCATTGATTTCCCACTGGAACAAACTTACGCAGCTGCTGAAAAGATTGTGGTTGAAACTGGCGAACGGCCTGACGAATTTTTTTATCACTCACACCATTACATAAACAAACGTACATAACCACTCCCGTTCAAAATATGCGCAAAGTGTAAGTGAGAATAATTATGATTACAATAGCACAAGCGCGCAGATACGGGGCGGGGGCCAACAAAAAATGCGAAAATTTATGACAGGGAGAAGCGCCAGACAACAAAAAAGGACGCCGAAGCGTCCTTTTTAATTCAGGGATAATTAATTAGCCCAGAACTTTAGCAACAACACCCGCGCCAACGGTACGGCCGCCTTCGCGGATTGCGAAGCGCAGACCATCGTCCATTGCGATTGGGTGGATCAGGGTAACAACCATTTTGATGTTGTCGCCTGGCATTACCATCTCAACGCCTTCTGGCAGTTCGATGGTACCGGTCACGTCAGTAGTACGGAAGTAGAACTGTGGACGGTAGCCTTTGAAGAACGGAGTATGACGGCCGCCTTCGTCTTTGGACAGGATGTACACTTCAGATTCGAACTTGGTGTGCGGCTTGATGGAGCCTGGCTTAGCCAGAACCTGACCACGTTCGATTTCTTCACGTTTGATACCACGCAGCAGAACACCAACGTTCTCACCGGCACGGCCTTCGTCCAGCAGTTTGCGGAACATTTCAACGCCGGTACAGGTAGACTTGGCAGTCTCTTTGATACCAACGATTTCAACTTCTTCGCCAACTTTAACGATACCGCGCTCTACACGACCGGTAACAACGGTACCACGACCGGAGATGGAGAATACGTCTTCGATAGGCAGCAGGAACGGCTTGTCAATCGCACGCTCTGGTTCCGGGATGTAGGAATCCAGGTAGCCAGCCAGTTCGATGATTTTCTCTTCCCACTCTGCTTCGCCTTCCAGCGCTTTCAGCGCGGAACCGCGAACGATTGGGGTATCGTCGCCCGGGAAGTCGTACTGGGACAGGAGTTCACGAACTTCCATCTCAACCAGTTCCAGCAGCTCTTCGTCATCAACCATGTCGCATTTGTTCAGGAACACGATGATGAAAGGAACGCCTACCTGACGACCCAGCAGGATGTGCTCACGGGTCTGAGGCATAGGGCCGTCAGTCGCAGCAACAACCAGGATCGCGCCGTCCATCTGCGCAGCACCGGTGATCATGTTTTTAACATAGTCGGCGTGGCCCGGGCAGTCTACGTGTGCGTAGTGGCGAGTCGGGGTGTCATATTCAACGTGGGAAGTGTTGATGGTGATACCACGAGCTTTTTCTTCTGGTGCGTTATCGATCTGGTCGAAAGCACGAGCAGCACCGCCGTAGGTTTTTGCCAGAACGGTAGTGATTGCAGCAGTCAGGGTAGTTTTACCGTGGTCAACGTGGCCGATAGTACCAACGTTGACGTGCGGTTTTGTACGTTCAAATTTTTCTTTAGACACGGCTATATTCCTTACTATAGTGCTCTCCCCTTTGGAGAGAGCACGGGACTTAGGTTTTAATCCTGTGGATTATTTACCACGGGCTTCAATTACGGCCTGAGCAACGTTGTTCGGCGCATCATCATACTTCAGGAATTCCATGGTGTATGATGCACGACCTTTGGTCAGAGAACGCAGCTGAGTTGCATATCCGAACATTTCAGACAGCGGAACTTCAGCGTGGATCTTAACGCCAGTTACTTCAGATTCCTGACCACGCAGCATACCGCGACGACGGCTCAAGTCACCGATAACGTCACCGGTGTTCTCTTCAGGAGTTTCTACTTCAACCTTCATGATCGGCTCAAGCAGAACTGGTTTCGCTTTCTTAAAGCCTTCTTTAAAGGCGATAGAAGCAGCCAGTTTAAACGCCAGTTCAGAGGAGTCAACGTCATGGTAAGAACCGAAGTGCAGACGAACACCCATGTCTACTACCGGATAACCAGCCAGTGGACCAGACTTCAGCTGCTCCTGGATGCCTTTATCAACGGCAGGGATGTATTCGCCAGGAATCACACCACCTTTAATGTCGTTGATGAACTCGTAACCTTTAGGGTTAGAGCCCGGCTCCAGTGGGTACATGTCGATCACAACGTGACCATACTGACCACGACCACCAGACTGCTTAGCGTGTTTACCTTCAACATCGGAAACTTTCTGACGAATCGCTTCACGGTAAGCAACCTGAGGTTTACCTACGTTAGCTTCAACGTTGAATTCACGACGCATACGGTCAACGATGATGTCGAGGTGCAGTTCACCCATACCAGCGATGATGGTCTGGTTAGATTCTTCATCAGTCCATACGCGGAATGATGGGTCTTCTTTAGCCAGACGGCCCAGAGCCAGACCCATTTTTTCCTGGTCAGCTTTGGTTTTTGGTTCAACGGCGATAGAGATTACCGGCTCAGGGAACTCCATACGCTCCAGAATGATTGGGTGATCTGGGTTACACAGGGTGTCACCAGTAGTCACGTCTTTCAGACCGATAGCAGCAGCGATGTCGCCCGCACGAACTTCTTTGATCTCTTCACGTTTGTTCGCGTGCATCTGTACGATACGACCGAAACGCTCACGTGCAGATTTCACGGAGTTCAGGATGGTGTCACCGGAGTTAACCACACCAGAGTACACACGGAAGAACGTCAGGTTACCTACGAACGGGTCGGTAGCGATTTTGAACGCCAGAGCAGCGAACGGCTCATCATCACTTGCGTGACGCTCAGCCGGCGTGTCTTTACCGTCGTCCAGGATACCGTTGATCGCAGGAACGTCTACCGGGGATGGCAGGTAGTCAACTACCGCATCCAGCATCGCCTGAACACCTTTGTTCTTGAACGCAGAACCACAGGTTACCAGGATGATTTCGTTGTTCAGAACGCGCTGACGCAGAGCTTTTTTGATCTCTTCTTCAGTCAGTTCTTCACCACCCAGGTATTTTTCCATCAGCTCTTCTGAAGCTTCCGCTGCGGACTCGATCAGGTTCTGGTGCCATTCGTCAGCCAGGTCCTGCATGTCTGCTGGGATATCTTCGTAGGTGAAGGTAACGCCTGCGTCTTCTTCGTTCCAGTTGATGGCTTTCATTTTCACCAGGTCGATAACACCGGTGAAGCCTTCTTCAGCACCAATTGCCAGCTGCAGCGGAACAGGGTTCGCGCCCAGACGGGATTTGATCTGACCAACAACTTTCAGGAAGTTAGCACCCATACGGTCCATTTTGTTAACGAACGCGATGCGTGGAACTTTGTATTTGTTTGCCTGACGCCATACGGTTTCAGACTGCGGCTGAACACCACCAACTGCGCAGTAAACCATTACCGCACCATCAAGAACACGCATGGAACGTTCTACTTCGATTGTGAAGTCAACGTGCCCCGGGGTGTCGATGATGTTTACGCGATGCGGTTCATACTGCTTAGCCATACCAGACCAGAATGCAGTAGTCGCTGCGGAGGTGATGGTAATACCACGCTCCTGCTCCTGCTCCATCCAGTCCATGGTAGCGGCGCCGTCATGAACTTCACCGATTTTATGGTTTACACCGGTGTAGAACAGAATACGTTCGGTGGTAGTGGTTTTACCGGCGTCGATGTGCGCACTGATACCAATGTTACGGTAGCGTGCGATGGGTGTTGTACGAGCCATTTGATTCCTCGTTTATCTTTTTAGGCGTTCAGTTAAGTAACCCAAAGCGGGCTGCTTCGCTGAAGCGCCCGCCTGGTGACTAAGACTCCGAAGGGATTACCAACGGTAGTGTGCGAACGCCTTGTTGGCTTCTGCCATACGGTGAACGTCTTCACGTTTCTTAACTGCAGTACCTTTGTTGTCTGCAGCATCAGAAAGTTCGTTCGCCAGACGCAGAGCCATGGATTTATCACCGCGTTTACGAGCAGCTTCAACGATCCAACGCATTGCCAGAGCATTACGACGAACCGGACGAACTTCAACTGGAACCTGATAAGTAGAACCACCAACGCGGCGGGACTTAACTTCTACAGTTGGGCGAACGTTGTCGAGAGCGACTTCGAAAGCTTCCAGTTCATTTTTACCAGAACGCTGAGCCAGGGTCTCAAGCGCGCTGTATACGATTGCTTCTGCAGTAGATTTTTTACCATCTACCATCAGGATATTTACAAATTTTGCCAGCAGTTCTGATCCGAATTTCGGATCTGGAAGAATTTTACGCTGACCAATGACGCGACGACGTGGCATGGGAATACTCCGTTGTTAATTCAGGATTGTCCAAAACTCTAAGAGTTTAGTATGACATTAAGATAAATCAGTTTGGCCTTACTTAACGGAGAACCATTAAGCCTTAGGACGTTTCACGCCATACTTGGAGCGAGATTGCTTACGGTCTTTAACGCCGGAGCAGTCAAGCGCACCACGAACGGTGTGGTAACGAACACCCGGAAGGTCTTTTACACGACCGCCACGGATCAGGATCACGGAGTGCTCCTGCAGGTTGTGACCTTCACCACCGATGTAGGAAGTCACTTCAAAACCGTTAGTCAAACGCACACGGCATACTTTACGCAGTGCGGAGTTTGGTTTCTTAGGAGTGGTGGTATATACACGAGTACATACGCCACGTTTCTGCGGGCAGGCTTCCAACGCTGGCACGTTGCTTTTTGCAACTTTGCGAGCGCGTGGTTTGCGTACCAGCTGGTTAACTGTTGCCATTAAATAGCTCCTGGTTTTAGCTTTTGCTTCGTAAACACGTAATAAAACGCCCTCATACAATATGAGGACGCGAAATTTTAGGGCTACGTCGAAAAGGTGTCAAGAAATATACAGCGATCTCGCATCACCAGTTCATGTGACCGGTGTGCTGGACAGCCAGATTAACGAAATCAGTATAGCTAACCACGTTAATTTTGGTTGAAATTTGACCAGCAAGACCGCGGGCATCGATGTCATCTTTAAGCGCAGAGACAGAGATGGGGGCATTATTGAGAATATCAACAAAGCGGCTGCCTTCTACCGCCGCCAGGACCCCATCCTGGATCAACAGTAGAGCATCGCCTTCACGCACCATGCTTAACAGGCTTTCGATGTCACATTGCCAGGGAGAGTGGCTCAGGGTATGGAGCATGACGGCCTCAGAATGTCAGGATAGTGTCGAAGTGGGAGAGATGTTCACGCAACACCTCCGGCACAACCACCGTGGTGTCGAGAACAAAAGGCGTGTTTTCACTCAAACCGCGCCTCTGCAGGGAGGCAGCACAGACGTAAAACGTCTCGATGTCATACAGCGGCAGGACTTTAAAGGTCGCGATGTAGTCGCGCGCCAGCACAGATTGCGGCTGTTGCCCGGTAAGCAGTTGAAACACACCGTCGCCAATAAAGAAAACACCGATCTCCTCAGTAAGCGCGGAGGTCGCCAGTAATGCATCCAGCCCTTCCCTTCCGGCGGCACTACCATGAGGCGCAGAGGTAAAGACAAAAGCAACGCGGTTCATCAGAATTGCACCATTCGGTCGCAGGTTAATGCAGCTTCTGCCAGCGCCCCGAGGCCGCTAAGTGAAAAGCCGTCATTAAGATTGGCGGCAGGCAGGCCCAGACGCTGCGCTTCGTTCGCATCGCTCACGCCGCGACGCAGCGCAGCCGCCACACAGATGTGCAGCGCAACGCCGTGCTGCTGGTTTAGCGATTGCCATGCACGCACCAGGTCAAACTCATCAGAGGCGGGTGACGTCAGCTGGTTGGCGTTATAGACGCCTTCCCGATAAAAAAAGACGCTGACCAGTTCATGTCCTGCTGCAAGCAGCGCGCGCGCAAACTGCAACGCACTGCTGGCCTGCTGCGTACCGTAAGCCGGGCCTGTCACCATTAACGCAAAACGCATTACTTCTCATGCCCCAGGAAATCGCCGCTTTTGAACTGACGGATATAGAGATACACCGTATGTTTGGAAATATTGAGACGATCGGCTACCTGGTTAATCGCATCTTTGATATCGAAAATGCCTTTTTCATAAAGGTTAAGCACGATCTGGCGGTTCTTGGCATTGTTAGACACATTGCGATCGGCATTCACCTCTTCGATGGTGAACTCCAGCGTCTGGGTGACAAGATCCTCAACCGAGGAGGCAAAGTTAACGGAAGAGCCGACATCCGGGGTTTCTGGCGGAATGAAGGTGTTCATGATCTGGGAGAACGGTACATCGAGGTTCATGTTGATGCACAGCAAACCAATCACCCGATGGTCGCGGTTGCGGATAGCAATCGTCACGGACTTCATCAGGACACCGCTCTTCGCGCGGGTGAAATAACATTTTGAGACGCTGCTGTCCGCGCCGGTCATGTCGTGCAGCATACGCAGTGCAAGGTCGGTGATTGGCGAGCCAATTTTACGGCCAGTATGCTCACCATTGGCAATGCGGATGGCAGAACATTTCAGATCTTGCAGGGAGTGCAATACGATTTCGCAGTGGGACCCAATGAGCATCGCTAACCCGTCCACTACCGCTTCGTAGGATTTCAGAATATCGAAATCGGTCTGATCGAAAGGACGTTGATCCAGCAGATCAAGTTCGCTGGTTTCGTTGGTTAAAAGCGACCTGGTCATGAAAAAAACACTCCTTTTCAGGAGCCTGTCGGTAGGTTTTCAGGGCAGGCTCATTATTTACACGGGCAACTAAATTAATACAGCGTAGGTAGCGCTTCCAGTGTTAATTATATCTGCACCATAATAAAAAAACCGCCGCTTCAGAGGCGGCGGTTGTTACCGATTTACTTCTTGGTGGCTTCAGCAGGCGCTTCTGACTTCGCGTCCGCCTTGGCATCCGCTTTTGGCGCTGGCTTGATATCCAGTAGCTCTACGTCAAATACCAGCGTGGAGTTAGCCGGGATACCCGGGACGCCAGTTTTGCCGTAGGCCAGATCCGGTGGGATGACCAGCTTGATTTTACCGCCTTTCTTGATGTTCTTCAGGCCTTCAGTCCAGCCAGGGATAACACCGTCCAGACGGAAGGAGAGCGGCTCACCACGGGTGTAAGAGTTATCGAACTCTTTACCGTCGGTCAGGGTACCTTTGTAGTTTACGACAACGGTATCGCTGTCTTTCGGTGCGTCGCCGGTACCTTCTTTCTCTACTTTATAGACCAGGCCAGTAGAAGAGGTTTTAGCGCCTTTCTCTTTAGCGAAAGCTTCACGGTAGGTTTTGCCTTTCGTTTCGTTTTCAGCCGCGTCTTTCTCCATCTTCTCCTGCGCTGCGCCTTTCACGCGCGCTTCGAAAGCCTGCAGAGTTTGCTCGATTTCCTGGTCTGACAGTTTGCTCTTATCAACAAACGCATCCTGAACACCGGCGATCAGCTGAGTCTGATCCAGTTTGATGCCCAGTTTTTCTTGCTCTTTCAGAGAGTTTTCCATGTAACGGCCCAGAGATGCGCCCAGCGCATAGGCTGACTTCTGGTCGTCATTTTTGAACGCCGCAGAACTGTCAGCTGCCGCAGCAGGCTTCGCCGCGGTATCGGCAGCGAAAGTCAGCGGCGCATGCAGAGCGACAGCCATCGTGGTCGCCAGCAGCGTTACTTTAAACAGTGATTTCATCCATTTCTCCAGGGCCGGGGACTCTCACCCCGTATTAAGCGTAAATGAGAAGCGTACTATAAAACGTTGAGGAACAAATCTACAGGTAGACACCCCTGATTAGCACCACATTTCAGACTATTTTTGTTTAAATTAGTTTCGCAGCAAGGGGATGTTTACTGCGCGCGCGGATAATCTCGGGTAAAATCCGCCGCCGCCAGCCCCGAACGGGGTAAACGAGACCAACGAGGTGAATCATGCAGAATACAGATATGGAAGCACGACTGGCTGAGCTTGAAAGCCGCCTGGCTTTTCAGGAGATCACCATCGATGAGCTGAACCAGACCGTGACGGCCCACGAGCTGGAGATGGCAAAGCTGCGGGATCTGCTGCGTCTGTTAACCGAAAAAGTAAAAGCGTCGCAGTCATCGCACATTGCGTCGCAGTCGGAAGAGACGCCACCGCCCCATTATTGAGACGTAAAAAAAGCGGGATATTCCCGCTTTTTTTAAGCCTGAATCTTAGTGGCAACCGCAGCCGCCATTACCGCAACCGCCTTTACCGTGGTCGTGACCATGGTCGTGATCGTGGCCGTGACCGCCGCAGCAGCCGTCGTGACCATGATCGTGGTCATGACCGTGCGCACCGTGAACGTGGCCGTGAGCCAGCTCTTCTTCAGTGGCTTCGCGGATAGCAACCACTTCAACGTTGAACTTGAGGTTCTGGCCAGCCAGCATGTGGTTACCATCAACCACAACGTGGTCATCTTCAACTTCAGTGATTTCTACTGGAACCGGGCCCTGGTCGGTTTCCGCCAGGAAGCGCATGCCAACCTGCAGTTCGTCAACGCCCATGAACACGTCTTTAGGAACGCGCTGCACCAGGTTGTCATCGTACTGACCGTAAGCGTCGTTCGCGCCTACAGCAACGTCAAATTTGTCGCCAACTTCGTGACCGTCCAGCGCGTTTTCCAGACCGGAAATCAGGGAACCGTGACCGTGCAGGTAGTCCAGCGGCGCACTCACCGGAGACTCATCAACCAACACACCGTCTTCTGTACGTACCTGATAGGCCAGGCTGACCACCAGGTCTTTTGCTACTTTCATGATATCTCCTGAGCGTGGGAAAATTGCTGGCGCAGATTGTAACGGAAATCTGCACCCGTGTACCCTTTAGCTTAAAAAAACTCAGGGCATATCGCTAGTCCGGATGAAAAATCCCGATCACTTGCTCTTCCTTGCGAACATGCTCGCGAGCCTCTTTGTCCGCTTCACGCATCTGGTGCCCGCACTTAACACACTCAACAATATCGATATTGTTCTCTCGCCACATGGCCAGGGAATCCTGCGCCTGGCAGGCCGGGCATTTCGCACCGGCGATAAAGCGTTTACGTACCGCCATTCTCCACCTCGTTATTCAAATTCATCCCAGCCGTCCAGCTGTCGACGCTCCTGCTGCATCTCACGCTGGAAGATCTCTTCCAGCTCGCGGCGCGCTTCCCGTACCCGGGAAATTTGCACCGTATCGGTATGCACCGGCATCAACTCGCGCAGCATCATCATATCCAGACGGCGAAAGTGTAACTGCGCGCGCTGGGCCTGATGCGGATGCATACCCAGCGTCACTAACGTTTTGCGCCCCAGCTCCAGCGCACTGGAGAAGGTCTCGCGGGTGAATTGCTTCACCCCGGCCTGAAGCAGTTCATGCGCCTCTACACGCCCGCGCGCTCGCGCCAGGATGTGCAGATGGGGAAAATGCTGCTGGCAGATCTGCACCAGCTTCATGGTGTCTTCCGGCTCGTTACAGGTGATAACGATCGACTCCGCCGCCTCTGCGCCAGCAGAGCGCAGCAGTTCGACTTGGGTGGCATCACCGTAATAGACTTTGTAACCGTACTTCCGCATCAGGTTAACCGCGCTGATATCGCGCTCCAGCACCGTCACACGCTTTTTGTTCGCCATCAACAGGCGACCAATTACCTGACCAAAACGTCCGAAGCCCACCACAATCACCTGCGGTTTGTCATCGTCCACCCAAGGCGCTTCATGCTCATCGTCAGCAGCATTAATACGGCGCGACAGGCGCTTATCAATCAGCTTCATCAGCAGCGGCGTGGTCATCATCGACAGCGTGACGGTCACCAGCAGCAACGCCATCTGATCATGCTGAAACAATCTCTGGGACGATGCTGTGGAGAAGAGCACAAAAGCGAACTCTCCCCCCTGACTCAGCACCCCGGCGAGCTGCGCGCGCTCCGGGTGCCGCAGGCCGTATACCCGCGCCAGCCCGTACAGCACCAGCATTTTAACGGCGATCAGCACCGCCACGCCCAGCACCACGGCCAGGATATGGGTATAAAGCACGCCCAGGTTCAACGCCATACCGACCGAGATAAAGAACAGCCCTAACAGCAGCCCTTTAAACGGATCGATGGCGATCTCCAGCTCATGCCGGTACTCGCTCTCCGCCAGCAGTACGCCGGCAATAAAGGTTCCCAGCGCCATCGACAGCCCCAGCGCATCCATAAACAGCGCCGAGCCTAACACCAGCAGCAGCGTGGCCGCGGTAAACACCTCCCGTACCCCGGACGCCGCAATAAAGCGGAACACCGGACGCAGCAGATAGCGCCCGCCCACCAGCATGCCGGCAAACGCCAGCACCTTCATGCCGATTTTCATCCAGTCGAAATGTTCGTCGCCTGAGCCCGCCAACAGCGGAACCAGGGCCAGCGCCGGGATCACCGCCAGATCCTGAAACAGCAGCACCGAGAAACCCAGTTGCCCCGCCTCATTACGGTTCATGCCCTTATCGCGCATCAGCTGCAGGGCCATCGCGGTGGAGGACATCGCCAGCCCGATCCCGCCCACTACCGCTGCCTGCCATGAGAAATGGTCCAGCATCAGCAGCCCACCAAGGATCACCGCGCTACCGATCACCTGTGCGGCGCCCACGCCGAAGATGGAGCGCCGTAGCTGCCAGAGCTTCGCCGGATTCAGCTCCAGGCCGATAATAAACATCAGAAAGACGACGCCCAGCTCCGAGAAGTGCAGGATTTCGTCCACATCACTGATAAATCCCAGCCCCCAGGGGCCAATGGCGATACCCGCCAGCAGATAGCCGAGCACCGCGCCAATACCCAGTCGCGCAGCCAGCGGCACCGCCACCACGGCGGCGAGCAGAAACAGCACTCCCGCCAGTAACAGATCGGAACCTTCCATCAGCGGCCTCCCGTCAGATTGGGTGCAGCCAGCCAGGCGCCGTAGGCTTTGGCATGGCTGGCCAGCTCATCCTGATGCTGCCGACGCGCCCAGTAGATAACGATCGGACTCAGCCAGTGCATGCGACACATGGCCGCCGTCAGCTCGAACGGGCGCAGGATATCGTTCATTGAGTAGCGGTTAAGCCCATCGTGGCGATACGCGCTCTCCGGCTCGCCGGTAGTAATGACGTTCCGCCAGTACTTTCCCGCCAGCTGGTTTCCTCCCGGGCCACTGGCAAAGCCGCGGCTCAGCACGCGGTCCAGCCACTCTTTCAGCAGCGCCGGGCAGCTGTAGGTATAAAGCGGATGCTGGAACACGATGACGTCGTGCTGGCGCAGCAGCTCCTGCTCATGAGGGATGTCGATAAAAAAATCGGGGTAGTGCGCGTAGAGATCGTGCACCGTCACATTACTGAGCTGTAATGCCGGCTGGAGCAAAACCCGGTTGGCGACCGAGTCCTGCGACTCCGGATGGGCATACAGCAGCAGCACTTTTGCTGTCTGGGACATCATTCCTCTCCCGGGTCGTCATCACTGTTATTTTGGGCTACCATGGCACACCCACGCGGCGCGTGGCGGCACATTTAACCTGATTATAATGACAACTTAACATAGTCGGAACATACGGCGCTCTATGATTGTTTTCTCCTCATTACAAATTCGTCGCGGCGTACGCGTCCTGCTGGACACCGCTACAGCCACCATTAACCCGGGCCAGAAAGTGGGCCTGGTGGGCAAAAACGGCTGCGGTAAATCCACGTTACTGTCATTGCTGAAAAACGAGATCGGTGCCGACGGCGGTAACTTTACCTACCCTGGCAACTGGCAGCTGGCCTGGGTAAACCAGGAGACGCCTGCCCTGAGCGTACCGGCGATGGACTATGTTATTGACGGCGACCGGGAGTACCGCAAGCTGGAAGCCGAACTGCACGCCGCCAACGAACGTAACGACGGCCACGCGATTGCCACCGTCCACGGCAAACTCGACGCTATCGACGCCTGGACCATCCGCTCCCGCGCCTCCACGCTTCTGCACGGGCTGGGTTTCAGCAATGAACAGCTGGAACGTCCGGTCAGCGACTTCTCCGGTGGCTGGCGTATGCGTCTCAACCTGGCCCAGGCGCTGATCTGCCGTTCCGATCTGCTCCTGCTCGATGAACCGACTAACCACCTCGATCTCGATGCCGTTATCTGGCTGGAGAAGTGGCTGAAAAGCTATCAGGGCACTCTGATTCTGATTTCGCACGACCGTGACTTCCTCGACCCGGTGGTGGACAAAATTATTCATATCGAACAGGAATCGATGTTCGAATATACCGGCAACTACAGCTCCTTTGAGCGCCAGCGCGCGGTGCGTCTCTCCCAACAGCAGGCGATGTACGAAAGCCAGCAGCAGCGGGTGGCGCATCTGCAAAGCTTTGTCGATCGCTTCAAGGCCAAGGCCTCCAAAGCCAAGCAGGCCCAGAGCCGCATCAAGATGCTGGAACGGATGGAGATGATTGCCCCGGCACACGTCGACAACCCGTTCCACTTCAGCTTCCGCGCCCCGGAAAGCCTGCCCAATCCACTGCTGAAAATGGAAAAGGTCAGCGCCGGCTATGGTGACCGCATCATTCTCGACTCGATTAAGCTCAACCTGGTTCCGGGCTCACGTATCGGTCTGCTCGGGCGCAACGGTGCCGGTAAATCGACCCTGATTAAGCTGCTGGCGGGCGAGCTGGCCCCGGTCCGCGGGGATATCGGTCTGGCGAAGGGCATCAAGCTGGGCTATTTCGCCCAGCATCAGCTGGAATTTTTACGCGCGGATGAATCGCCGCTGCAGCACCTGGCGCGTCTGGCCCCGCAGGAGATGGAGCAGAAGCTGCGGGATTACCTGGGCGGCTTCGGCTTCCAGGGCGATAAAGTGACCGAGAAGACCGAGCGCTTCTCCGGCGGCGAAAAAGCCCGTCTGGTGCTGGCGCTTATCGTCTGGCAGCGCCCGAATCTGCTACTGCTCGATGAACCAACTAACCACCTGGATCTGGACATGCGCCAGGCGCTGACCGAAGCGCTGATTGAGTTTGAAGGCGCGCTGGTTGTCGTTTCGCACGATCGTCACCTGATCCGCTCCACCACCGACGATCTCTACCTGGTACACGACAGTAAAGTTGAGCCTTTCGACGGCGATCTGGAGGATTATCAGCAGTGGCTGACGGACGTGCAGAAGCAGGAAAACCAGCCGGAAGAGGCAGCGAAAGAGAACGCCAACAGCGCCCAGGCGCGTAAAGACCAGAAGCGCCGCGACGCGGAGCTGCGCACGCAAACCCAGCCGCTGCGTAAAGAGATCACCCGTCTGGAAAAAGAGATGGAGAAGCTCAACGCCACGCTTGCCACAGTTGAAGAGAAGCTGGGCGACAGCGGGCTGTATGACCAGACGCGTAAAGCCGAGCTAACCGAATGTCTGCAGGTGCAGGCCAAAACCAAATCCAGCCTTGAGGAGTGCGAGATGGCCTGGCTGGACGCACAGGAACAGCTCGAAGGGATGCTCCAGAGCGACTAACCCGGGAGAGGGGCAATGATACCGGACCTGACCAGCGAGATTACCTTCCGCAAACTTAGCATCTTCATGACCTTTATGGAGACGGGCAATATCGCCCGTGCCGCTGAGGTACTGAACCTCAGCGGGGTCAGCGTCCATCGTGCCCTGCACACCCTGGAAGAGAACGTCCGCTGCCCGCTGTTCACCCACAAAGGCCGGAATCTGATCGCCCTGCCCGCCGCCTGGACGCTGCTGGAGTACTGCCAGGAGGTGATGCAGGTGATGGAGCGCGGGCTGGAAGAGGCGCGTAAAACGGCCGGCATCGGCCAAGGCCGTCTGCGGGTGGGGACGCTCTACTCTCTGACGCTCGAAACGGTGCCGCAGTTGATTATGGGCATGAAGCTGCGTCGCCCGGATCTGGAGATGGATCTCACCATGGGATCCAACGACACCCTGCTGCATATGCTGGATGAAGGCTCGCTCGATGCCATTCTCATCTCAATCTCCGAAAGCGAAATTGACCGTAACAACCTCGAAGTGCTGCCCCTGTTCCACGATGATATCTGTCTTGCCGCCCCGGCCTCGGCGCAGCTCAATACCGACGAGCTGGCAGATCTACGCGACTATAAGGACCAGAAGTTTGTTGCTCTGGCTGAGGGCTTCGCCACCTACACGGGCTTCCAGGAGGCGTTTCATATCGCCGGTTTCGAGCCGGAGATCGTCACCCGGGTAAACGATATTTTTTCGATGCTGAGTCTGGTGCAGGCGGGGGTGGGCTTTACGCTGATGCCGGGCAGGATGAAAAAGGTGTATGAAAACTCGGTACAGCTGTTAAAGCTGGCCCAGCCTTATCAAATGCAGCAGCTGATCGCCATCGTCTTTGCCCGCAACCGCGAGCAGGATCCGAGCCTGCGGGCGCTGGCGGCGGAAGGCCGCATGTACGCCCGCCGCCTTGAGCAGAACGCTACGCCTTAAGACGCCGTGCGAGATGCACCGCGACGTCGATGCCGCTGCGCTCCAGAGAGACAGACTCCCCTTCCCAGGCCGCCTGACGCGTCAGACAGGTGAGCACACCGCCGGGTGGCATCTCAATCGCCAGCCGCGCTTCACGCTCGTTAGCGGCAATCACCGCCTCCTGCCAGCGCACCGTCCGGGCCATGTTCATGGCCAGGTCATCAGCTATTTTCTCAGGCTGCCAGAGCACGCGCCCGGTACTGCCGCTCAGATAAGCGCAGCGGGGGCGAGAGAGCGTGACCCGGCTGAAGGCCGCGACCAGTTTTTGCGCCGGTTCAGCCAGCAGTTCGCAGTGCGACGGGACGCTTACCGTCAGACGGCGGGCTTTATTGGCCCCTTTCGCCAGCGCGCGCGCCGCCACTTCCGCCATGCCGTCATCGGCACCGGCGATCACAATCTGCGTCTCGGCATTCAGGTTGGCAATATAGGTGCCGGTGCCTTCCATCAGGGTTTCGACCTGCGCAAGGGTTAACCCCATAATCGCCGTCAGGCCGTAGCCCTGCGGATAAGCTTGCTCCATCAGATCGCCACGCAGGGCCACCAGCTTCAGGGCATCAGCAAAATCGAGCGCCCCGGAGATGACCGCCGCAGGGTATGCGCCGATAGAGAGGCCGCTGACGATATCCGGCGCCACGCCGCGACGCGCCAGCTCACGCGCCCAGGCGACGCCCGCGATCAACAGCGCCAGCTGTACCGCGCGGGTGTGCTGTAGCGCCGCCGGGGAGTCCAGCGCATCCACTTCACTGGCGCCCAGCACTTCACGCGCCTGAGCCAGCTCGGTTCCCGGCAGGTTTTGCAGCATACCGGGATGCTGCGTCCCCTGACCTGGAAAGGTAAACAGGATCTTCATTGTTCCTCCCATGCCCAGGGGTTCGCCGTCAGGCGCGGCCCCCGGTCGGTTTTCAGCAACGTTTTTCCATCACGTAGCCATTCGTTGAGCGCAAAGCCGCCCAGCGGCGTCTCGACCTGGGTATCGGCCCGGCAGAGCGCCCCCTCAAGCTGTGACTGCCAGCTGAGTAACACCGTACGCGAAAGCGGCTGCGGCGCGCGGATCAGCAGATCGAGATCGCTGTCGGCGTGGATCACCGCAATGCCGGTTGCAAGCGCATAGCCGGTGCTGCCGGTGATGCCCCATGTCCAGGGCCACGAGGTGCGGGAAAGCTGTACCGCCACCTGAACCGGTGGCTGAGTGATAAAGGGCGAGCGCAGCAGACTCTCTTCTGCGCTCAGCTGTTCGGGGGAGACGATACGGGCAATCTGGTGGGGGTTAACCCAGCCCGCCGCGCGCTGATCGCGCTTAAGGCCACGTACCCCGACCGGTATACGCCCGTTACCATCAACATCACGCCGCACCACTACCGGCAGCCCGGTATGCCAGGCCGTATCCACCCAGGACTCGTGGATATCCTCCAGCGCATCACGTGTGGTCAACCAGATTAAGTCGTGCGGGCGTAATGTTGTGGTCATGATTACATTCCTGAAGTCAGAGAGATAAACAGCGGCAGCGACAGGATACACAGGACGGAGCTTAACAGCAGCACGGCTTCCGCATCCGGCGACTGTACGCCAAAGCGGTTACCAAACACCACGCCGAAGAAACCGGCAGACAGGGCAATCATCAGGATCGCGGTGATGGCCACTGAACCGTGCAGACCGAATACCAGCACGATGCCCCAGGCAATCGCTGGCTGAATCAGCAGCTTGGTGATGGTCGCGCTAATCACCATGGTGTTGATCTGCAGCTTACGGGCCGACAGGATCACGCCGGTCAGGAACAGCGCTGCCGCAGTTGCTGCCAGGCCGAGCGGTTTAATCGCTGCCAGCACCAGGTCCGGCATTTTGATGCCAATCGCGGACAGAATCACACCCAGCAGCGGGCCCATCACGATTGGTTTCTTAATTGAGCGCCACATCAGCACCGGCAGCATCGCCAGGGTAGAGCCACTGTTTGTGCCTTCCGCACGCGCTTTTTCGCGTTCCAGAATCAGCAGACAGAACGGCGTCATCAGCACGGAGCCACAGGCGATTGAGACCGCCACGGAGAGCGAGGTCGCAGAGCCTTCACCCAGCACGCTGCCCAGAATCGGCAGGCCCAGCGCCGCATAGTTCGGCAGCGCCACGGTCAGGGTTAGCACGGCGGCATCCTGCGGGGACTTTTTGAAAACTTTGGTGGCGAGGAAGTAGATGGCCGCATAGGTTATCCACATCGCCAGGGTCAGGACCAGGATCAGCGGCGACTGGGCAATGATACCTGTCCAGGGCGTTTGCACCGTGGCGCTGAACAGCGCGGCGGGCAATGCAAAATCCATCACGAAGATATTAAGCAGAGACACATTTTTGTTATCCACCATTTTGGCTTTACCGGCCCAGAAGCCGAGCAGCATGATGACAAAAATGGGTGCAAGGGCATGAACAATCACATAAGTCATAAATCACCTGTAAAAAAAGAAGTTTAAGCACTGACGCGATGGTTATTATTTTCAGGATGCAGGTTCCCTCGTGGGCGCAACGGGTGCGCCCACGGGGCGTGCATCTGGCAGGTCTTTTCTTTTTGGTGTTACCAGCTTGCTCGCATACGTTCGCGTACGAGAGCCGAGCTGTGGCGATTGTCGGCACCCAGACGGCTTTTCAGCGTCGGATCCCGGCGAGCGTCATCAATGGCCTGTTGTAAGGTGGTTTTAACCAGCGCCAGATCGAGAGAGGAAGGTGCGTCCGGATTGCTGATATCCAGCAGGTTTTCCAGCAGTCCCAGGGTGGCGTAGTTACTGATGTCATACGCCATTGGCGGGATGGTTGCCGCCAGTTTTTCCAGTGCCTCTACGGTACGCAGCGTGATGCGTGCGGCAGACTCTTTCCCCATCGCGTGGATTAATACGCCCTGGTCATTAAAAGCGATCAGCCGGTTGGCCTGATAGCCGTGGGCCAGAAACGCCCCGGACATCGCTTTGCCGACGATAAGGCCAATCACCGGATGGCCCGCCAGACGCGCATTAGCATAGGCCGCAGCAGCACCGGCCAGCGCCTGGTGAATACCAAATCCCTCTTCGCGACGGCCATAGGCCTGGCTCGGCACGTCGATCACCGCCACAATCGGGCGTTTAACCGCTTTGTCAGCATCGGCCGCGACGGTTTCACTCACCACTTTGGCCAGGGTCCAGCCTTCCAGCAGACCGACTTCACCTCGTGCCGCACGTGGATAGTGGTTGTTGGCATCCGGTACCACCGCAACAAAGCGCACCGCTTCGCCATTCAGCTCGCCGTCCGCCGCCTGAACCGACGGGCAGAGCCCCTCCAGACGTTTGGCATTCGGCGCAAGGGTTTCCAGCCAGAGCTCACCACGGCTAATTGAAGTACTCATCATTTCACCTCCCGGGCAAAGAGCGCGTGAATCTGTTCAGTATCCGCCTGTTTGCGGGTATCGAAGTTGGTCAGACGTTCGAGATACCAGTCGTAATTGTCGGTGCGGTGTTTTGCCGGCACGCCTTTCGCAATCGCGTCGTTCATCGCCGCTTTCACCGCGTTGACGCCATCGCCCACCAGCGCATCCACCAGCCCGCTTTGATAGCGAATCTCGCCCCCGGTCATGCTCCAGATAAACGGACGGTCGCGGGAGTCGTACTCTTCAATGCCCGCTTCCTGCTCGATAACCTGAGGGCCGTTCAGCCCCAGACGCGCTTCGCGGGTCACAATCAGGTAGCTGCACAGCGCGGCCGCAATGGACATCCCGCCGAAGCAGCCGACGGTACCGGCGACAATGCCGATGACCGGGGTATAGCGGCGCAGATCGACAATCGCGGCGTGGATATCGGCAATCGCCGCGAGGCCGAGATTCGCCTCCTGCAAACGTACGCCGCCGGTTTCAAGGCTTAATACCGCCTGGGTTAGAATGCCGTTACGGTTATCTTCCGCTGCCAGCTCCAGCGCAGCCGCCATTTTTGCACCGGACACTTCGCCCATGCTGCCGCCCTGGAACGCGCCTTCAATTGCCACGACTACCGCGGGTTTGCCGTTGATGGTGCCTTTCGCCACCACCATGCCATCATCGGCCTGCGGCACAATGCCCTGCGGCCCCAGCCACGGAGAGATAATCCCTTCAAACGGATCCAGCAGTTCGCGATAGCTGCCCTCGTCGAGCAGGGCCTGCGCACGCTGGCGCGCTTTTAATTCGATAAAGCTGCTGTCATCACGCATGGCTCACCCCCTCAAAGACCTGTTCGATACGAATGCGTGCCACTCCCGGCGTTGCGCCAAAGTCGTGGATGGTCAGTTTGCCCGCCGGCAGGCTGCTGACGGTTTGCAATCTGTTGAACAGCGCATCCCAACGGTTACGGCTGTTATCGACCGAGGTGGTGATCTCGATGGTTAATGACTGGCCCTGGTCGGCGGTAAATAACACCTCCATATCCCCGGAGCCAACAACGCCTGCCAGCGCTTTGCCGTTCAGGTTACGGCTGGCGGGCAGAGTTAATGTAATTTTTTCCATAACATCCTCTTAATTCGCTAAATAAGGCGTCTCTATGCGGTCAAGGAACAGCGTGGCGGCAAGCAGGTCGGCCGCGCCGCCCGGAGAGGCATTGAGCAAGAGCATCTTTTTATCTAATACGGCGAGCGCGCGTTGCCCCTCTGGCTGTGCGGTGCCGCCGGCGGCTAATACCGCCCTGGCCCCGTCCTGCATGGTGTCTAACCCCTCCATACCGGCGCGGGAGAGCACGCAGGTATCGGTTAACGAGGTCATGATCGCCATCAGCGCATCGAGCCGGGCATGGGCTTCGGTACCGCCGTTAAGCCGGCTCAGGCGAAGCTGAGGCAACGCTCGCTGCATAATGTGCGGAAATGCCTGCTGCGCCTCTTCGCGCGCGCCCGGCACCCGATAACGGTGGGTGGCGCGCAGTCCTTTACTGAACACTTTCGGCGCGGCGTCATCCGGCAGTTTCGCCAGCTGCGCGGCGGTGTCGGCTATCGTCCGGGCTTGCGCATTGCCACCGAGCATCGCCACGGCGCTGACTAACAAGCCCAGCGCCCAGATAGCGCCCCGGTGGGTATTCACCCCGCCGGTGGCGGCCATCATCTGCTGCTCGCCTTCGCGCCCCAGCCGCCCCACGGTCTGCCGTAGCGCGATATCGGCCGGACGCTGCCAGCTTTGCAGCGCCAGCGCCTGAAACGTGGGGGTCAGGCTATGCGCCGAACGCTCCATCAGCGCGAGCGATAAATCGTGATGCGCGCCGTTCCCCCGACTGTCCACCAGACCGGGTTTCGGGCTGAGTCGCGCTTCGTCAATCAGACACTGCGTGGCGGTTCGCGCCAGCCATTCGGCACCGCCTTCAACCTGGATCCGGGGCAGAAGTTTCATTACCAGCTCCGGAATTTCGCAGGTGGGTTGTACAGACCGCCCGACCATTCAACCAGGTTGGAGACGCTGCCAGCCGCCAGCAGAGAGCGGGTGGCGTCGGTGCGGCGAATGCCCATATCTTCCGGGTAGAGCACTTTGCCACTCTGGCGCAGCTCGGCGACGCGTTTGGCGTCCACACCCAGGCCGATGTCGGTAATACCCGCGACGGCAGCGACCATGGCACGACGTTCCTCAAGATCTTTGGCCCGGTAGAGGTAAGCAATCCCCTCTTCCGTCAGCACGTGGGTGACGTCATCGCCGTAGATCATGACCGGGGCCAGCGGCATACCGGAGGCTTTCGCCACCTCGACAGCATCGAGTTTTTCGACGAAGGTCGGTTTCACGCCCGCCTGGAAGGTTTCCACCATCTGCACCACCAGCTTTTTACCGCGCTGCATTGGATCAGGTTCGGTGATCATGTTCAGCCAGGCCGGGGTGGCATGACGACGACCGTGCGGGTCGTGGCCCATATTTGGCGCCCCACCGAAGCCGGAAAGACGACCGCGGGTCACGGTTGAGGAGTTGGCATAGCCATCAACCTGCAGCGTAGAACCGATAAACATATCCACCGCGTACTGGCCTGCCAGCTGGCAGAAAGCGCGGTTAGAACGCATGGAGCCGTCGGCGCCGGTAAAGAAGATGTCAGGACGGGCACGAATGTACTCTTCCATCCCCAGCTCACCGCCGAAGCAGTGCACGCTCTCGACCCAGCCGCTTTCAATTGCCGGGATCAGCGTCGGATGCGGGTTCAGCGTCCAGTGTTTACAGATTTTGCCTTTCAGGCCGAGCTGCTCGCCGTAGGTCGGCAGCAGGAGCTCAATAGCGGCGGTGTTGAAGCCGATACCGTGGTTCAGGGACTGAACCTGGTGTTCCGCATAGATGCCTTTGATGGCCATCATCGCCATCAGAATGTGTTCCTGTTTGATCAGGCGCGGGTCACGGGTGAACAGCGGTTCGATAAAGAACGGCTTGTCTGCCACCACCACGAAATCAATCCAGGAGCCGGGGATATCCACACGCGGCAGATCGCACTCGTCGTCCACCAGCTCGTTCACCTGAGCGATGACGATGCCGTCGTGGAAGGCGGCGGCTTCGACCAGCGCCGGGGTATCCTCGGTACTGGCGCCGGTATAAAGGTTACCTTTACGGTCGGCTTTAAAACCGGCAATCAGCGCCACGTTCGGCGAGAGATCGACATACAGGCGGGAGTAGAGTTCGATGTAGGTGTGGATGGCACCGATCTCCAGCTGCCCGTCTTCCAGCAGCTGCGAAATACGCAGGCTTTGGGTACCTGAGAAAGAGAAGTCGAGTTTGCGGGCGATGCCCTTCTCAAAAATATCCAGGTGTTCGCTACGACCGACGCTCGGCATAATCATATGCAGATCGTGAACAATTTGCGGGTTCACTTCGGCCAGCGAGCGGGAGAGAAAGTCTGCCTGTTTTTGGTTATTCCCTTCCAGTACGACTTTGTCGCCTGGGGCGATCAGTTTTTCCAGCATGGCGACAAGGTCGCCTGTTGGCAGTACCTTGCCCTGCACCGGGACGGAAGCCAGGCGGCGCGCTTTTTCAGTGCGACGCGTGTTCCAGTTCCGGGCTGGCGTTTGCCCTGATAACATTGTTAACCTCCTGATTCAGCACATCTTTAGGTTTGCTTAACGTTGAGTTAAGTGTGCACCCTGGTGATAAAGTCATCAATTAAGCGCGCAGGGGAATCATTAGCCTGAGAGTAATAATCAAGGTAAATATTTGTGATCGGGATCAGTTCATGTTTCGGAAAACCAGGCTAAACGGGGTACAATTCGGAAGGTATCGTAAATAACAGACAATAATTAGCATCACCTTTATGGCCCAAATTATTCCATCAGACTTCAACATTGCACCCGACGAGAGCGCAGAATTTGTCCCCATGCGGGGCGTGGCTAATCGCCATCTGCAAACCATGCTGCCGCGCCTCATCCGTCGTAAAGTGCTTTTCACCCCCGTCTGGCAGCGCCTTGACCTGCCGGATGATGACTTCGTTGATTTAGCCTGGAGTGAAGATCCGCTTCAGGCCCGGCACAAACCCCGGCTGGTGGTCTTTCATGGCCTCGAGGGCAGCCTGCACAGCCCCTATGCCCACGGCCTGATTCAGGCAGCGAAAGCGCGCGGCTGGCTGGGGGTAGTGATGCACTTCAGGGGATGCAGCGGCGAACCCAATCGCCAGAAACGCATCTATCACTCCGGCGAAACAGAAGATGGCACCTGGTTCCTGCGCTGGCTGGCAGAGACCCACGGCCCGGCCCCCACGGCGGCGGTGGGCTATTCGCTGGGCGGAAACATGCTCGCCTGCCTGCTGGCAAAAGAGGGCGACAATATTCCTCTGGACGCCGCCGCCATCGTCTCTGCTCCGTTCATGCTGGAACACTGCAGCTATCATATGGATAAGGGCTTTTCGCGCGTTTATCAGCGTTATCTGCTTAACTTGCTCAAAGCCAATGCGGCACGCAAACTGAAGGCATACCCGGATACGCTGCCGGTCAGTCTGCGACAGCTGAAGAAAGTGCGTCGCCTGCGCGAATTTGACGATCTGATCACCGCCAAAATTCACGGTTTTGCCGATGCTATTGACTACTATCGCCAGTGCAGCGCCATGCCGTTGCTCAGCAACATCACGAAACCTGTGCTGATTATTCATGCTAAAGACGATCCCTTTATGGATCATCACTCGATACCCGCGCAGGAATTTTTGCCCGCTAACGTGCAGTATCAGCTGACCGAACACGGCGGACACGTGGGTTTTGTCGGCGGCACGCTGCGTCGCCCGACGATGTGGCTGGAAACGCGTATCCCGGACTGGCTGACCACATACCTGGAACCGATAAGATGATTATTCCCTGGCAAGATCTGGCTCCCGAAACGCTGGATAATCTGATTGAAAGCTTTGTGTTACGCGAAGGCACCGATTATGGTGAACAGGAGCTTTCGCTTGAGCAGAAGGTCGCCGACGTCAGGCGTCAGCTGCAAAGCGGTGAGGTGCTGGTCGTATGGTCCGAGCTGCACGAAACCGTCAACATCATGCCTCGCAATCAATTTCGCGGTTAACCGCGACATCTTTCCATTCAGGGAGTTGCTATGTCCGCCAGACATCCGGTTATTGCCGTTACAGGGTCGAGTGGTGCGGGTACCACCACCACCAGCCTCGCCTTTCGTAAGATCTTCTCGCAGCTGCATCTGCGCGCCGCGGAAGTGGAAGGCGACAGTTTTCACCGCTTTACCCGCCCTGAAATGGATATGGCGATCCGCAAGGCCCGCGATCTCGGCAAACACATCAGCTACTTTGGCCCGGATGCCAACGACTTTGGCCTGCTGGAGCAAACCTTCGCTGAATACGGGCGAAGCGGCACCGGTCAGGCGCGCAAATACCTGCACACTTATGACGAAGCGGTGCCCTGGAACCAGGTGCCGGGCACGTTCACCCCCTGGCAGCCGCTGCCGGAACCCACCGACGTGCTGTTTTATGAAGGCCTGCATGGCGGGGTGGTCACGCCGCAACACGACGTGGCGCGCCATGTCGATCTGCTGGTGGGCGTGGTGCCGATTGTTAACCTGGAGTGGATCCAGAAGCTGACGCGGGATACCAGCGAGCGCGGCCATTCCCGCGAAGCGGTGATGGACTCCGTGGTGCGCTCAATGGAAGATTACATTAACTTCCTGACGCCACAGTTTTCCCGCACCCACATTAACTTCCAGCGCGTTCCGACCGTAGACACCTCGAACCCCTTTGCCGCCAAGGCTATCCCGTCCCTGGACGAGAGCTTCGTGGTGATCCATTTCCGCAATCTGGACAATATCGATTACCCCTGGCTGCTGGCGATGCTACAGGGTTCGTTTATTTCGCATATCAATACGCTGGTGGTTCCGGGCGGGAAGATGGGGCTGGCGATGGAGTTAATCATGATGCCGCTGGTGCAGCGGTTGATGGAAGGCAAGAAAATCGACTGAGGCTTTGTTGCCGGATGACGCTGCGCTTATCCGGCCTACGTCCGTGCCGTTGTAGGCCCGGTAAGCGCAGCGCCACCGAGCAACGGGCTTACGCCTCGATCACTTCATACGAGTGGGTAATATTTACCGCTTTCTCCAGCATCAGCGCCACGGAGCAGTACTTCTCCGCAGAAAGATCGACCGCGCGGGATACCGCCGCGTCTTTCAGCGCTTTGCCGGTGACCACGAAGTGAAGGTTGATATGGGTGAACAGGCGCGGCGCCTCTTCACGACGCTCTGAGGTCAGTTTCACTTCACAGTCGGTCACATCGTGACGCCCTTTTTGCAGGATCGACACCACGTCGATCGCGCTGCATCCTCCTGCCGCCATCAGGACCACTTCCATCGGGCTTGGCGCTTTATCGCCGGAGTTACCGTCCATCAAAATCTGGTGCCCGGAAGCCGACTCACCGAGGAACGTTAGCCCTTCAACCCATTTCACACGTGCTTGCATTTTTATTAACTCCAGGATTGCATTTTTCCTGACAGATTACGCGCCAGTAACAATTCTGACAACGGAAGTCGACCTGCATCAAGCTGAAGCGAGACACCAGGAGACACGCGGCAAAAGCTATGCTAAAACAGTCGAGATGCTACAGTAATACATTGACGTTACACATGTATGCAGAGGACATCACACATTACAGGCTGCTAATTATTGTGCCAGCCAGACCCCAGGCAGGGGGAAGAATTCGATTGCAACCCCAGAGTACAGGTACATAGCCAGACTCTGGAGACAGCTTATAACAGAGGATAACAGCGCATGGTGCTTGGCAAACCGCAAACAGACCCGACTCTCGAATGGTTCTTGTCTCATTGCCATATTCATAAGTACCCATCGAAGAGCACGCTGATTCACCAGGGTGAAAAAGCGGAAACGTTGTACTACATCGTCAAAGGCTCAGTGGCAGTGCTGATCAAAGATGAAGAAGGCAAAGAGATGATCCTCTCTTACCTGAATCAGGGAGACTTTATCGGCGAACTGGGCCTGTTTGAAGAAGGTCAGGAGCGTAGCGCCTGGGTTCGTGCAAAAACGGCCTGTGAAGTGGCTGAGATCTCTTATAAGAAATTCCGCCAGCTGATCCAGGTGAATCCGGATATCCTGATGCGCCTCTCTTCGCAGATGGCTCGCCGTCTGCAGGTCACGTCCGAGAAAGTGGGTAACCTCGCCTTCCTCGACGTAACGGGCCGTATTGCCCAGACCCTGCTGAACCTGGCGAAACAGCCAGACGCCATGACCCACCCGGACGGTATGCAAATTAAAATTACCCGTCAGGAAATTGGTCAGATCGTCGGATGTTCTCGTGAGACAGTGGGTCGTATCCTGAAAATGCTGGAAGATCAAAACCTGATTTCCGCCCACGGTAAAACCATCGTGGTTTACGGAACACGTTAATTCCGCTAAAACGGCGTGGCATCGCACGATGACACGCCGTTTTTGTCTCTATCCCCATGTGGCGCAGGCTTATTTATCACCCGGAAGTTAACTACGCACTGCGGCAAACCCTGGTGTTGTGTCTCCCTGTGGCTGTGGGTCTGATCTTCGGTCATCTGCAACACGGCCTGCTCTTCTCTCTCGTTCCTGCCTGCTGCAACATTGCCGGTCTGGACACGCCACATAAGCGCTTCTTTAAACGTCTGACTATTGGCGGCTGCCTGTTCGCGGGCTGTAGCCTGGCCGTACAGCTGCTGCTGGCGCGGGATATTCCGCTGCCTCTGATTCTGACCGTGCTGGCGATGACGCTAGGGGTCACGGCTGAGATCAGCGCCCTGCATGCGCGACTGCTGCCCGCCTCGCTGATTGCGGCCATCTTTACCCTGAGCCTGGCGGGGAATATGCCGGTCTGGGAACCGCTACTCCTCTATACGCTGGGCACCCTCTGGTACGGGCTGTTTAACTGGTTCTGGTTCTGGATGTGGCGTGAACAGCCGCTGCGTGAGTCGCTGAGCATGCTCTATCAACAGCTGGCGGATTATTGCGAAGCAAAATACACCCTGCTGACGCAGCACACCGACCCTGAAAAATCGTTGCCGCCGCTGCTGGCCCGCCAGCAGAAGGTGGTGGATCTCATCAGCCTCTGTTACCAACAGCTGCATATGCTGGCGGCCAACAGGAATCATGAATACAAACGCCTGCTGCGCACCTTCCAGGTGGGGCTGGATCTACAGGAGCACATCTCCGTCAGCCTGCATCACCCGAAGGAGGTGCAGAAGCTGGTGGAGCGCAGTCACGCTGAAGCGGTGATCCGCTGGAACGCGCAGACCGTTGCGGCACGCCTGCGGGTGCTGGCAGACGACATTCTCTATCATCGCTACCCCACCCGTTTCACCATGGACAAGCAGCTCGGCGCCCTGGAAAAAATCGCCCGTCAGCATCCGGATAACCCGGTGGGTCAGTTCTGCGCCTGGCACTTCAGCCGTATCGCCCGCGTGCTGCGCACCCAGCGTCCGCTCTACCCGCGCGACCTGATGGCGGACAAGCAGAAACGCCTGCCGCTGATCCCCGCTCTGAGAAGCTATCTGTCGCTGAAGTCTGCCGCCCTGCGTAACGCGGCGCGCATCAGCGTGATGCTGAGTATCGCCAGCCTGATGGGCGTGGCGCTGCACCTGCCGAAACCCTACTGGATCTTAATGACCGTACTGCTGGTGACGCAAAACGGCTATAGCGCGACGCGGGTGCGTATTCTCCACCGGGCGGCCGGCACGCTGGCGGGGCTGATTATTGCCGGCGTGACCCTGCACTTCCACGTCCCGGAAGGCTACACCCTTGCCGGGATGTTGATGGTGACGCTGGTAAGCTACCTGATCATTCGCAAGAGCTACGGCTGGGCGACGGTGGGCTTTACGGTCACGGCGGTGTACACCCTGCAGCTGCTGACCCTGAACGGCGAGCAGTTTATTGTCGCCCGGCTGGCCGATACCCTGATTGGCTGCCTGATCGCCTTCGGGGGGATGGTCTGGCTATGGCCGCAGTGGCAGAGCGGGCTTCTGCGGCAGAATGCCCACGACGCGCTGGAAGCGGATCAGGAGGCTATCCGCCTGATCCTCAGCGACGATCCGCAGCCGACGCCGCTGGCGTGGCAACGCATGAAGGTCAATCAGGCGCACAACGCGCTGTTCAACTCTCTGAACCAGGCGATGCAGGAGCCGGGCTTCAATTCGGCGTATCTGGCGGACATGAAGCTGTGGGTGACGCACAGCCAGTTTATCGTCGAGCATATCAACGCGATGACGACCCTGGCGCGGGAGCATACGATGCTGACGCCAGACCTGGCGCAGCGATATCTGCAGTCGTGTGAAATTGCGCTTCAGCGCTGCCAGCAGCGTCTGGAGTATGACGCGCCGGGCGAAAGCGGGGACAGCAATATTCTGGAAGCGCCAGAGACCCTGACGCAAGGCCCCATGAGTACGCTGGAGCAGCATCTGCAGCGCACCATTGGGCATCTGAACACCATGCACACCATTTCGTCGGTGGCATGGCGTCAACGCCCGCATCATGGGATCTGGTTGATTCGACGGCTGAAGCGGACGCCGTACTAGCATTTTGCCCGGCGGCGCTACGCTTGCACGGGCCTACGGAGCCTGTAGGCCGGGTAAGCGCAGCGCCACCCGGCATTTCACTTACGCCTGAACCACCCGTTTCACCGCCTGCGCAAAGCGATTCATCCCTTCATCAATATCCTGGCTTTCCACCAGCAGCGATGGGGCGAAGCGCATCACGTCCGGCCCGGCGTTGAGGACCATTGCCCCTTCACCGGCGGCAGCGTAGAGGAAATCGCGCGCCCGGCCTTTGTACTGCGGCTTCAACTCGGCGCCAATCAACAGCCCCATGCCGCGAATATCGCTGAAGACATCATACCGGGCATCGATCTGCTGGAGGTGCTTCACAAACTGCTCGCGCTTCGTGTTGACGCCGCTCAGCACCTCCGGGGTGTTGATGATATCGAACGCTGCCCCAGCCACGGCACACGCCAGCGGGTTACCGCCGTAGGTGGAGCCGTGAGAACCCACGTGGAACGCCGAAGCGATATCCTGGGTGGTCAGCACCGCACTGACCGGGAAACCGCCGCCGAGCGCTTTGGCGCTGGTGAGGATATCCGGCGTCACGCCGTAGTGCATGTAGGCAAACAGATCTCCGGTACGGCCCATGCCGCTCTGCACCTCATCAAACACCAGCAGGGCCTGGTGCTGGTCGCACAACTCGCGCAGCCCCTGCAGGAATTCCGGGGTCGCCGCCATTACGCCGCCCTCGCCCTGAATCGGCTCAACCACCACCGCGCAGGTGTGATCGTCCATCACCGCTTTCACCGCATGCAGATCGTTAAACGGGACGTGAATAATGTCGGCCGGTTTCGGGCCAAAGCCATCAGAATATTTTGGCTGTCCGCCCACGGTCACGGTAAACAGCGACCGGCCATGGAAGGCGTTGTGGAAGGCGATGATTTTGGTTTTGAAAGGACTGTGGCGGGTGGAAGCGTAGTAGCGCGCCAGCTTAAAGGCCGTTTCGTTGGCTTCGGTGCCGGAATTCATAAACAGCACGCGCTCGGCAAAGGTAGCGTCGATAATTTTACGCCCCAGACGCAGCGCCGGTTCGTTGGTAAAGACATTGCTGGTGTGCCACAGGGTTTCGCCCTGCGTTTTAAGCGCCTCGACCAGCGCCGGGTGACAGTGGCCTAACGCCGTCACCGCAATACCACCCGCAAAATCAATGTACTCTTTACCCTGCTGATCCCAGACGCGGCTGCCTTTCCCCTTCACCGGGATAAACTCAGCCGGTGCATAAATTGGCAGGATAACTTCATCGAATGTTGCGCGCGTAATTGCAGATTGTTCAGTTGCCATGTAACCCCACCCTTTTTTAAGCAAGAAGCAGAAGTGAAAATATAATCACGAAATATGCTTAAAAAATCACTTTATGGCAACTAAAAATCAACGATGCAGAAAATTAGCCAGCAGCTGGTGACCCTGTTCGCTGAGAATACTTTCCGGATGGAACTGCACCCCTTCCAGATCCCATTCCCGGTGGCGGATACCCATAATCTCCCGGGTCTCGCTCCAGGCGGTGACTTCAAAGCAGTCGGGTAAGGTGGGCGGGTCAATAACCAGGGAGTGATAGCGGGTCACGGTAAGAGGATTATTGAGGCCAGAGAAGACCCCCGTACCGGTGTGGGTGACGGGAGAGGTTTTGCCGTGCATCACTTTAGCGGCACGAACAATGGTCGCGCCAAAAACCTGACCGATGGCCTGATGCCCAAGGCAGACGCCGAGGATCGGCAATTTACCGGCATAGTGCTCGATCGCCGCCAGCGAGATACCGGACTCATCCGGCGTGCAGGGGCCGGGAGAGATAACGATTTTCTGCGGGTTCAGCGCAGCGACATCTTCCAGAGAGAGCACGTCGTTGCGCCGGACCACCACCTCCGCCCCCAGCTCGCAAAAATACTGGTACAGGTTCCAGGTGAAGGAATCGTAGTTATCAATCAGCAGAATCATGGCGGCTCCCGAAAAAATGGCCGCCCTATTCTACTCAGTTTCCCGGGCTTCGCTTACCACTTTGCTGAAGATTGTGTTCAGCGCGCTCAGATCGCCCATCGCGCCGCTCTGGTTGGCCTGCGCCCACTCCTCAGGGTCGATACCGCGCCAGTCGAGCTGGAAACCGGCATGGATCGCCAGCTGTTCAAAGAAGATGCGCTGAACGATCCCGTTTCCGATGCGGAAAGGATGCAGAACGTTGATTTCGCAGTAGTAGTGGCTGAGGCGGTTAATAAAATCCGCTTTCTCAAGCCCGACGAGATACCCCTCCTCCTCCAGATCCTGCATCAGGGCATTGCCCTCTTTTTCGATATAGGCAAAGTGGCAGAACCGGGTGTCGCCCTGATAAATATCCATTTCACGAATATCTCCCGCCCAGTCAAAAATATCCTGGTAGAGATGGTGGTGGATGGCGCACAGGTGCGGCAGACCGCGCAACAGCGGCCCCATGCTCAGGGTTGCCGCACGTAGCGCGGTGAATTCATACGCCGCCTGCGCCAGACGCTCAGCCTGACGAATGCCCAGCCGGTTACGCATCACATTCAGTTCCGGATAGAGATAAGGATCGCGATCGTTGCCGTATTTATCGCTCATGCTGCCTCCCTAACGCTTCAAGACGGATCTGCGCCTCATCTGCGCTGAGGGTAACTAACGGGCTGTCGACCCCCTCAAGGCGGCGACTGGCCTGAAAATTCGCGTTTCGCTGTTGTTCCCAGAGACGGGATTTTTGCTTTTCAGTGAGCTTTTTCACCTGTTACCTCCCTGATTGTGCTCGTGTTGCCACAAGTATAAGCAGCAAACTGCGGTTTCGCAGGAAGGTAAAGGCAACGCGGGCAATGCCTGCCCGCGCCAGCAGGGATTAAGGCAGGACTTTCGCAGAGAGGATAACTATCGGTTTTGTCGGCACATTCTGGTAAGGGCCGACGTCGTGCGTCTGTACCTGAGAAATTTTGTCGGCCACGTCCATGCCTTTCACAACTTTACCAAAGACCGCATAACCAAAATCACGCTGGCCGTGGTCGAGGAAGGCGTTATCCGCCACGTTGAGGAAGAACTGGCTGGTGGCGCTGTCTTTATCGGCGGTACGCGCCATTGAGATGGTGCCGCGGCTGTTGCGCAGGCCGTTATCCGCTTCGTTCTTGATTGGCGGGTTCGGCTGTTTCTGCTGCATCTGTTCGTTGAAGCCGCCGCCCTGGAGCATAAAGCCCGGGATCACGCGGTGGAAGGTGGTGCCGTTATAAAAACCGCTGTTCACATAATCGAGGAAGTTTTTCACAGAAACAGGGGCTTTCTGACTGTTCAGTTCCAGCTCAATGTTACCGGCAGAGGTGGTCAACAGAACGTGCGGGTCTCCTTTGGCTGCCAGCGCAGCAGGAGAGAGGGCTGAGAGAGCAAGTACAGCCGCGACAGCCGCCAGGGTTGATTTGAGCATGAGAATTCCTTAACAAAGCGCAGTAAAGAAAGCGAATGGCTTGATTCTAAAGAGCAGTATGAATCCAGGCCAGCCATTTACCTAATTTTACGCATTTGAAACAGATGTAACCGTCGGGCAAACTGGCGCCACGGTTATTAACGTGATCTAAATCACACTGAAAACTGCAATTTTCGTTTAATTAATCATAAAAGATTTAATTAGATCACATTCGCGCTTAAAATCTGGCCGCTCGCAGCGCCGTCAACGCGCTTTACATTTTTATTCACAGGCCAGTCATGACTAACAGCAATCGTATCAAGCTCACATGGATCAGCTTCTTCTCCTACGCCCTTACCGGTGCGTTGGTGATCGTCACCGGGATGGTGATGGGAAATATCGCAGACTATTTCAACCTGCCAGTTTCCAGCATGAGTAACACCTTCACCTTCCTGAACGCCGGGATCCTGATCTCCATCTTCCTGAACGCCTGGCTGATGGAAATCGTCCCCCTGAAGACGCAGCTGCGTTTCGGCTTTGTGCTGATGGTGCTTGCCGTCGCCGGCCTGATGCTCAGCCACAGCATCGCCCTGTTCTCCGCCGCCATGTTTGTGCTCGGGCTGGTGAGCGGGATCACCATGTCCATCGGGACATTTCTCATTACCCACATGTATGAAGGCCGCCAGCGCGGCGCGCGTCTGCTGTTTACCGACTCCTTCTTCAGCATGGCAGGGATGATCTTCCCGATGGTGGCCGCAGCGCTGCTGGCACGCAGCATTGAGTGGTACTGGGTTTATGCCTGCATTGGCCTGGTCTACGTGGCGATTTTTGTCCTGACCTTCGGCTGTGATTTCCCGGTTCTCGGTAAAAAAGCCCAGACCACCAGCGAGCCGGTGGTGAAAGAGAAGTGGGGTGTCGGCGTGCTGTTCCTCGCCGTTGCCGCCCTGTGCTACATCCTCGGCCAGCTGGGCTTTATCTCCTGGGTGCCGGAGTATGCCAAGGGGCTGGGAATGAGCCTGAACGATGCTGGTCAGCTGGTGAGTGATTTCTGGATGTCGTACATGTTCGGCATGTGGGCATTCAGCTTTATCCTGCGCTTCTTCGATCTGCAGCGGATCCTCACCGTGCTGGCGGGTGCCGCCACCGTGCTGATGTACCTGTTTATCAACGGTTCGCCGGAACATATGCCGTGGTTTATCCTGACGCTTGGCTTCTTCTCCAGCGCCATTTACACCTCGATCATTACCCTGGGCTCCCTGCAGACCAAAGTAGCCTCGCCAAAACTGGTTAACTTCGTGCTCACCTGCGGCACCATCGGCACCATGCTGACCTTCGTGGTCACTGGCCCGATTGTGGCGCACAGCGGCCCGCTGGCAGCGTTACACACCGCTAACGGCCTCTATGCCGTGGTGTTCGTGATGTGCCTGGTGCTGGGCTTTGTGACCCGCCACCGCCAGCACAACACAGCGGCAGCGTCTCACTGATCCCTTACGCCCCTTTGCTTTCTGCAGAGGGGCGGTTTCTGGTAAAACACACCTCTTCTCCCCCACGATCCGTCTGTATCCACGTCTGTGCCAGCTGCGTGGTGGCGATCACCCGCCCCTGACGAATCGACCAGCGTACCGGCACCTGACAACGCACCGCATCAAAACCCGTCTCCGCAGGCAGGATCACCAGATTCGCCGGGTTCCCCGGTTCAATACCGTAACCGGTCAGGCCAAAGGTACGCGCGCTGTTGTGGGTGATCAGGTCAAGACCGCGGTCGATCTGCTGATAGCCCATCATCTGGCAGACGTGCAGCCCCATATGCAGGACCTGCAGCATATTGCCGGTGCCCAGCGGATACCAGGGGTCAAACACGTCATCATGACCGAAGCAGACGTTAATCCCCGCCTCCAGCAGCTCCTTCACGCGGGTGATACCCCGCCGTTTCGGATAGTCGTCAAAGCGCCCCTGCAGATGGATATTCACCAGCGGATTGGCCACAAAGTTAATCCCGGAGAGCTTCAGCAGACGAAACAGCCGTGAAGTATAAGCCCCGTTGTAAGAGTGCATCGCGGTGGTATGGCTGGCGGTGACGCGCGAACCAATCCCGGCCTCGTACGCCAGCGTTGCTACCGTTTCGACAAATCGCGACTGCTCGTCGTCGATTTCATCGCAGTGAATATCCAGCGGCCGGTCGTACTTCTTCGCCAGTTCAAAAGCGATATGCAACGACTGCACGCCGTACTCGCGGGTGAACTCAAAGTGCGGAATGGCGCCTACCACGTCGGCCCCCAGCTTTAACGCTTCCTCGAGCAGGGCGGCACCGTTGGGGTAAGAGAGGATCCCCTCCTGCGGGAAGGCGACAATTTGCAGCTCGACCCACGGGGCCACCTCCTGCTTCACCTCCAGCATCGCCTTCAGGGCGGTGAGGGTCGGGTCGGAGACGTCCACATGGGTACGCACAAACTGGATGCCGTTGGCGATCTGCCATCTCAGGGTCTTCCACGCCCGGGTTTTGACATCCTCATGGCTGAGCAGCGCCTTGCGCTCTGCCCAGCGCTCGATGCCCTCAAACAGCGTGCCGGACTGGTTCCAGTTCGGCTCACCCGCGGTCTGGGTGGTATCAAGATGAATATGCGGCTCGATAAACGGCGGCAGGGCCAGCCCACCGCGCGCGTTTAACACTTCATAGCTCTCGCTCTGTCCCTCGCCCGTCGGGGTGATTTCGCCAAAACGACCGTTCTCAATAGCCAGTTGCCATAACCCGTCCCGACCCGGTAATCGGACGTTCTGGATAAGCCAAAGCGGTGCTGTAGACATCATATTCTCCCGAAAAAGAGGGCTGAAATTTAGAGGTAACGAAAATTAAAGATTAGGCCCCTAATTTGTACACAAAATCGGCTATCACGAAAAGCCTGCTAATTCCGTTACTTAGAAAAAACCTGACAAATCAGCCATCTACTCACTAAGGAGTAGTTGAAGGCGTATTTGATTTGCATCAATAAGTGGCTTTGCTGAATCGTTAAGGTAGGCAGTAATAGAAAAGAAATCGAGGCAAAAATGAGCAAAGTCAGACTCGCGATTATCGGTAACGGCATGGTCGGTCACCGCTTTATTGAGGATCTTCTTGATAAAGCCGATGCCGCCCAGTTCGACATTACCGTGTTCTGTGAAGAACCCCGTAAGGCGTACGACCGCGTGCACCTCTCCTCCTATTTCTCTCACCACACCGCCGAAGAGCTCTCTCTGGTACGCGAAGGTTTTTACGAGAAACATGGCGTGAAGGTACTGGTGGGCGAACGCGCTATTACCATCAACCGTCAGGAAAAAGTGATTCATTCCAGTGCGGGACGCACGGTTTTTTACGACAAACTGATCATGGCGACTGGCTCTTACCCGTGGATCCCACCGATCAAAGGGTCAGAAACTCAGGATTGCTTCGTCTATCGCACCATTGAAGATCTCAACGCTATCGAATCCTGCGCCCGTCGCAGCAAACGCGGCGCGGTAGTCGGCGGCGGCCTGCTCGGCCTCGAAGCCGCTGGCGCGCTGAAAAACTTAGGCGTTGAAACCCACGTCATCGAATTTGCCCCGATGCTGATGGCAGAGCAGCTCGACCACATGGGTGGCGATCAGCTCAAACGCAAAATTGAGAGCATGGGTGTGAAAGTTCACACCAGCAAAAACACCAAAGAGATCGTGCAGGAAGGCACCGAGGCGCGTAAAACCATGCGCTTTGCTGACGGCAGCGAGCTGGAAGTCGACTTCATCGTCTTCTCCACCGGTATTCGCCCGCGCGACAAGCTGGCTACGCAGTGCGGCCTGGCGGTTGCCCAGCGCGGCGGCATTATGATCAACGCCACCTGCCAGACCTCCGATCCGGATATCTACGCCATTGGCGAGTGCGCCAGCTGGGAAAATCACGTCTACGGTCTGGTTGCCCCTGGCTACAAAATGGCGCAGGTCGCCGTTGACCATATCCTCGGCAATGAAAACGCCTTCGAAGGCGCAGACATGAGCGCCAAGCTGAAACTGCTGGGCGTTGACGTGGGCGGTATCGGCGATGCGCACGGCCGCACGCCAAACTCCCGCAGCTACGTCTACCTCGATGAAAGCAAAGAAGTTTATAAACGTCTTATCGTCAGCCCGGATAACAAAACCCTGCTCGGTGCGGTGCTGGTGGGTGATACCAGCGATTTTGGCAACCTGCTGCAGCTGGTGCTGAACGCCATCGAACTGCCGGAAAACCCGGACGCGCTGATCCTGCCTGCCCACGCTGGCAGCGGTAAGCCTTCGATTGGTGTCGATAAACTGCCGGACAGCGCGCAGATTTGCTCCTGCTTCGATGTCACCAAAGGCATGCTGATTTCCGCCATCAACAAAGGTTGCCACACCGTGGCGGCGCTGAAGGCCGAAACCAAAGCCGGTACCGGCTGCGGCGGCTGTATCCCGCTGGTCACTCAGGTGCTCAACGCCGAGCTGGCGAAACAGGGTATCGAAGTAAACAACAACCTGTGCGAGCACTTCGCTTACTCTCGCCAGGAGCTGTACCACCTGATCCGCGTTGAAGGCATCAAATCCTTCGACGAGCTGCTGCAGAAACATGGTCAGGGTTATGGGTGTGAAGTCTGTAAACCGACCGTCGGTTCTCTGCTGGCTTCCTGCTGGAATGAGTATGTGCTCAAGCCGCAGCACACCCCGCTGCAGGACACCAATGACAACTTCCTGGCGAACATCCAGAAAGACGGTACCTACTCCGTCATCCCACGCTCTGCCGGCGGTGAAATTACCCCGGAAGGCCTGGTGGCAGTGGGCCGCATCGCCCGCGAGTTTAATCTGTACACCAAAATTACCGGTTCCCAGCGTATCGGCCTGTTCGGTGCGCAGAAAGACGACCTGCCGGAAATCTGGCGTCAGCTGATTGAAGCAGGTTTCGAAACCGGCCATGCCTATGCCAAAGCGCTGCGTATGGCGAAAACCTGCGTGGGCAGCACCTGGTGCCGCTACGGCGTGGGCGACAGCGTCGGCTTCGGCGTTGAGCTGGAAAACCGCTACAAAGGCATCCGTACCCCGCACAAAATGAAGTTCGGCGTCTCCGGCTGTACCCGTGAATGTGCCGAAGCGCAGGGTAAAGACGTGGGTATCATCGCCACTGAGAAAGGCTGGAACCTGTACGTCTGCGGTAACGGCGGGATGAAACCGCGTCATGCGGACCTGCTGGCGGCGGATATCGATCGTGAAACGCTGATCAAGTATCTCGACCGCTTCATGATGTTCTACATCCGTACCGCGGACAAACTGACCCGTACCGCGCCGTGGCTGGATAACCTGGAAGGCGGCATCGACTACCTGAAATCCGTCATCATCGACGACAAACTTGGCCTGAACGCGACGCTGGAAGAAGAGATGGCGCGCCTGCGTGACGCCGTGATTTGTGAATGGACTGAAACCGTCAACACCCCAGCGGCGCAGGTTCGCTTCAAACACTTTATCAACAGCACCCAGCGCGACCCGAGCGTGCAGGTGGTGCCAGAGCGCGAGCAGCATCGCCCGGCGACACCTTATGAACGCATTCCGGTCATGCTGGTGGAGGAAAACGTATGAGTCAGTGGGTCAACATCTGCAAAATCGACGAGATCCTGCCTGCCACCGGCGTGTGCGCGCTGTTAGGTCATGAGCAGGTTGCCATTTTCCGTCCACGCCACGACGAACAGGTCTTTGCCATCAGCAATATCGACCCGTTCTTCGAGGCCAGCGTGCTCTCCCGCGGGATCATCGCTGAACACCAGGGCGAGCTGTGGGTTGCCAGCCCGCTGAAAAAACAGCGTTTCCGCCTGAGCGACGGTCACTGCATGGAAGATGAGAGCCGCTCCGTGAAGCACTATGACGTACGGGTCAAAGACGGCAAGGTACAGCTGAGAGGCTGATTAATACGGGGATGCAACGCCCCCGTTATTTGTTTTTGATTTTGTAGGCCCGGCAAGCGCAGCGCCGCCGGGCAATTGCCGGATGGCGAAGCAAGCTTCTTATCCGGCCTACGATTTAATTTTTAGCTTTTCTTTTTCATTACTCAGGATAATCAAATGTTTACAGACACTATTAATAAGTGTGCGGATAACGCTGCGCGAATTGCACGCCTCAGTAAAAACAGTCCTCTCGGATTCTGGGTCAGCTCCGCCATGGCGGGTGCCTATGTCGGACTGGGAATTATTTTAATTTTCACCCTCGGCAATCTGCTCGATCCCTCCGTGCGTCCGCTGGTGATGGGTGCCACCTTTGGTATCGCCCTGACTCTGGTGATCATCGCCGGTTCTGAACTGTTCACCGGTCATACCATGTTCCTGACCCTGGGCGTAAAAGCGGGCACTATCACTCAGGGCCAGATGTGGGCGATCCTGCCGCAAACCTGGCTCGGCAACCTGGTCGGCTCCGTGTTTGTCGCCCTGCTCTACAGCTGGGGCGGCGGTAGCCTCCTGCCGGTCGATACCAGCCTCGTGCACACCGTCGCGCTGGCAAAAACCTCCGCACCGGCGATGGTGCTGTTCTTCAAAGGCGCGCTCTGTAACTGGCTGGTGTGTCTTGCTATCTGGATGGCAATCCGTACTGAAGGCGCCGCGAAATTCATCGCCATCTGGTGGTGTCTGCTGGCCTTTATCGCTTCCGGCTACGAACACTCTGTTGCCAACATGACGCTGTTTGCCCTCTCCTGGTTCGGTCACCACAGCGAAGCCTATACCCTGTCTGGTATCGGCCATAACCTGTTGTGGGTAACGCTTGGCAATACTCTTTCTGGGGTTGTATTTATGGGTTGGGGTTACTGGTATGCTACCCCTAAAGCGGAGCGTCCGACTCCGGCTACCATCGCAACCGTTCAGGCGAAAGCCAACCAGTAAGAAGAGGTAATGTCGTGGATCACCTGCCAATATTCTGTCAATTACGCAATCGCGACTGCCTGCTCGTGGGGGGTGGCGATGTGGCTGAACGCAAAGCCCGCCTGCTGCTGGAGGCAGGTGCCCGGCTCACCGTAAACGCCCTTGCCTTCGCCCCACAATTTACCGTGTGGGCGCAGGAAGGGATGCTCACCCTCGTCGAGGGTGAGTTCAACGAATCACTGCTTGATACCTGCTGGCTGACCATTGCCGCCACCGACGACGATGCGGTTAACCAGCGCGTCAGCGACGCCTGTGAAGCGCGGCGGATCTTCTGCAACGTGGTGGATGCGCCGAAAGAGGCGAGTTTTATCATGCCGTCGATTATCGACCGCTCGCCGCTGATGGTCGCCGTCTCCTCCGGCGGGACGTCGCCAGTGCTGGCGCGCCTGCTGCGCGAAAAGCTGGAAGCGATCCTGCCGCAGCATCTCGGCCAGGTGGCCCACTATGCCGGGCAATTGCGCTCGCGCGTGAAAAAGCAGTTCGCCACCGTGGGTGAACGCCGCCGCTTCTGGGAAAAATTCTTTGTGAACGACCGGCTGGCGCAGTCGCTGGCGAACCAGGATCGGAAAGCCGTGGATGAAACCACAGAGCAGCTGATCAATGCCCCGCTCGATCACCGGGGCGAAGTGGTGCTGGTGGGCGCGGGTCCAGGGGATGCCGGCCTGCTGACCCTGAAAGGGCTACAGCAGATCCAGCAGGCGGATATCGTGGTTTATGACCGTCTGGTCTCCGACGACATCATGAACCTGGTGCGTCGCGATGCGGATCGGGTGTTTGTTGGCAAACGTGCCGGATATCACTGCGTACCTCAGGAAGAGATTAACCAGATCCTGCTGCGTGAAGCGCAGAAGGGTAAACGCGTGGTGCGTCTGAAAGGCGGGGATCCCTTTATCTTCGGACGCGGCGGCGAGGAGCTGGAAACCCTCTGTGAAGCGGGTATTCCGTTCTCGGTGGTACCGGGTATTACCGCCGCCTCAGGCTGCTCTGCCTATTCGGGCATTCCACTGACCCACCGTGACTACGCCCAAAGCGTGCGTCTGGTTACCGGCCACCTGAAAACCGGCAGCGAGCTGGACTGGCATAACCTGGCCGCAGAGAAACAGACCCTGGTGTTCTATATGGGCCTGAACCAGGCGGCGACCATTCAGGCTAAGCTACTCGAACATGGTATGGATGCAGCAATGCCGGTGGCGCTGGTGGAGAACGGCACGTCGATCAAACAGCGTGTGGTCAGTGGCGTGTTGACCCAGTTGGGCGACCTGGCGCAGCAGGTTGAAAGCCCGGCGCTGATTGTCGTAGGCCGTGTGGTGGCGCTGCGCGACAAGCTCAACTGGTTTTCAAACCATTAAGTCAGACTGAACATATTCCCCGCGAAATGAGTAGTCCTGTTATGGACTACTCCTCGCTTACCGCTGTCGATAACATACCTTCCGCGAAAGCACATTTTCTATATATTCCCTCATGTTACAGACAAGGAAGCGTTATGTTCAAACTGGCAAAGATTGCCCTGGTTGCAGGCATCTTAACTACCCTGACGGCGTGCACCGGCCACGTGCAAAACACCAAAAATAACTGCAGCTACGACTACCTGCTGCATCCGGCGATCTCCATCTCCAAGATCATCGGCGGCTGCGGCCCGGCGGCAAATCAGTAGCTCTTTTTCAGGCATAAAAAAACCGGGGGATTCCCCGGTTTTTTTATTAGTGCGGCTGTCTCGCCGGGTGGCGCTTACGCTTACCCGGCCTGTAAGTTCGCGTAGGCCGGGTAAGGCGCAGCCGCCACCCGGCAAAAAAACTTAAGGTTTAGCCACAAACCCAATCGCTTCATACACCGCTTTCAGGGTCACAGAAGCGCGTGCGCTGGCTTTCTCGGCGCCGTCTTTCATCACCTTCTGCAGGAAGGCTTCGTCGTTGCGGAACTGGTGGTAGCGCGCCTGCAGTTCGGTCAGCATGCCGGAGACCGCATCCGCCACTTCACCTTTCAGATGGCCATACATTTTGCCTTCGAAGTGCTGCTCCAGCTCTGGAATGCTCTGGCCAGTCACGGCAGAGAGAATATCCAGCAGGTTAGAGACACCCGCTTTGTTCTGCACGTCGTAACGCACAACAGGCGGCTCGTCAGAGTCGGTGACTGCACGCTTGAGCTTCTTAACCACCGCTTTCGGATCTTCCAGCAGACCGATCACGTTGTTGCGGTTATCGTCCGACTTGGACATCTTCCTGGTCGGCTCCAGCAGGGACATCACGCGGGCACCGGACTTCGGAATGAACGGCTCAGGCACCTTGAAGACGTCGCCATAAATCGCGTTGAAACGCTGGGCAATGTCGCGGCTCAGCTCCAGGTGCTGCTTCTGATCTTCACCCACCGGCACCTGGTTGGTCTGATACAGCAGAATGTCAGCCGCCATCAGTACCGGATAGTCAAACAGACCGGCGTTGATGTTTTCAGCGTAACGGGAAGATTTATCCTTGAACTGGGTCATACGGCTCAGTTCACCGAAATAGGTGTAGCAATTCAGGGCCCAGCCCAGCTGCGCATGTTCCGGGACGTGAGACTGAACGAAGATGGTGCTTTTCTCAGGATCGATACCGCAGGCCAGATACAGCGCAAGGGTGTCGAGCGTCGCTTTACGCAACTGCTGCGGATCCTGGCGCACGGTAATGGCATGCTGGTCAACGATGCAGTAGATACAGTGATAGTCATCCTGCATGTTCACCCACTGACGCAGCGCACCCATATAGTTGCCAATGGTCAGTTCACCTGAGGGCTGTGCGCCACTAAATACGATGGGCTTAGTCATTTTTCAATTCCTGATTTTCACTGTGCGAAAGCCCGAGAACGGGCAGTAAATCTTTGAAGTGGTCGAAGACGAAATCCGGCTCACTCAACGTAATGGATTCACCGTAGTTATAGCCATAGGTCAGGCCAACGGACGGGCAACCTGCGGCCCTGGCCGCCAGAATATCATTGCGCGAATCCCCTACAAAGAGCAGCGCGTCCGGTGTTAAGGATAATTTTCCTGCCACCAGCAGCAACGGTTCGGGATGCGGCTTCTTATTCTGCACGTCATCGCCACCGACAATCACCGAGAAGTATTTTGCGATATCCAGCGCTTCCAGCAGCGGTGCAACAAAGGCGGTTGGTTTGTTGGTCACCAGCCCCAGCGGCATGCCTTCTTCATGCAGCGCGCTCAGCGTACCGGCCACATCCGGGAACAGGAAGCTGCCCTCTTCTACCGTCTCTTCATAGAAACGGTTGAACAGCTTACGCAGGAGGCGAATCTGCTCTTCCTGCGGGATATCCGCGTGATCGACGCCAGGTTTGCCCTGCGCCGCACGCTGAATGGCGCGCTCCTGACGGGCCCAGGTCAGCGCGCGCTCCATCAGCACGTCTGCCCCGTTACCAATCCACGTTATCACGCGATCTTCGCCCGCCACCGGCAGTTCCAGCGCATACAGCGCCTGGTCAACCGCCGCGGTTAAGCCTGGCGCGCTGTCCACCAGCGTGCCGTCGAGGTCAAACGCAACGCCCCGAATTGCCTGCAAATTATTCATGACTTACCTTCGCCAGTTCACTGCGCATTTCATCAATGACTTTTTTGTAGTCCGGCTGATCGAAAATCGCCGAACCGGCCACGAACATATCTGCGCCCGCCGCGGCGATTTCGCCAATATTGCTTACCTTCACGCCGCCGTCCACTTCGAGACGGATATCAAAGCCTGATTCGTCGATGCGACGACGCACTTCACGCAGCTTATCCAGAGTATGTGGGATGAAAGACTGCCCGCCGAAGCCGGGGTTGACGGACATCAGCAGAATCACGTCCAGCTTGTCCATCACGTAATCGAGATAGCTCAGCGGCGTGGCCGGGTTAAATACCAGGCCCGCCTTACAGCCGTGCTCTTTGATCAGCTGCAGGGTGCGGTCAACGTGTTCGGAGGCTTCAGGATGGAAGGTGATGATGCTGGCACCCGCGGCGGCAAAATCCGGCACGATGCGGTCGACCGGCTTCACCATCAGGTGCACGTCAATAGGGGCGGTCACGCCGTAGTTGCGCAGTGCCTTGAGGACCATCGGGCCGATGGTCAGGTTAGGCACGTAGTGGTTATCCATAACGTCGAAATGAACGACATCCGCACCGGCAGCGAGGGCTTTCGCGGTATCTTCGCCCAGCCGGGCAAAATCAGCCGAAAGAATTGAGGGTGCAATCAAATACTGTTTCATCCGCATCTCCTTGAACTTTGTTTAACGGCGGGCGAAACGGCTCAGGGTAGATAGAGAGCCAGCAGTTCGTCCACCTTTTTACGTGTACCGCCGTTGCTGCTGATGCTGCGCCGGACTTTGACCTGAAAATGCTCTGCGGCTTTGTACCATTCGCGCGTATCAGGCGTGTCATGATTCGAAATTAACACCGGAATTCTTTTGCTGACCAGCTTTTCCGCCATTTCCGCCAGACGCGCCTGCTCGGCAGGGCTGAAGCTGTTGGTGTGGTAGGCGGTAAAATTCGCCGTTGCCGACAGAGGGGCGTACGGTGGGTCACAGTAGACTACCGAGTTACCGTCAGCACGGTCCATACACTCTTCATACGAGAGGCAGTAGAACTCCGCATTCTGCGCTTTTTCAGCAAAGTGATACAGCTCAGCCTCAGGGAAATAGGGGCGCTTGTAGCGACCGAAAGGCACGTTGAATTGACCACGCAGATTATACCGGCACAGGCCGTTGTAGCCATGGCGGTTAAGGTAGAGGAACAGCAGCGCCCGACGGAACTTATCCTGACACTGATTAAACTCAGCGCGGAGCAGGTAGTAAACGTCCGGGTTGTTGTTCTCTGGGGTAAATAGCTTGCGCGCCTCATCAACGTACTCGTCGGTACGCAGCTTTACGATGTTATAGAGGTCGATAAGGTCGCTGTTGATATCCGCAAGGATATAACGGGAGTAGTCGGTATTGAGGAATACCGAGCCCGCGCCCACAAAGGGTTCGACAAGACACTCGCCCGCAGGCAGGCGTTGTTTAATATCATCGAGCAGGGGGTATTTTCCCCCTGCCCATTTCAGAAAAGCGCGATTTTTTTTCATGCTGACTAACTGATTACACCTTCTCCGGCTGTGGAGAAAGCTCCGACAGCATCCTGCGCTTCACAGATCACTTCAAATCGGACTGAACCTGACGGATCGGCTTCGCCCACGGGTTTTTCGCCTGAACATCAGCTGGCAGTGTTGCGACCGCGCGTTTTGCTTCATCTTTCGAAGCATACACGCCGCTCACCAGCACATACCATGGCTGACCGTTACGGGTAGTCTCATAGACAACGAAGTTTTTCAGGTTCGACTTTTTCGCCCAGCTGTTGAGGTTGTCATAGCTGGAAGAACTGCTCAACTGCAGCGTGTAGTTGCTGGATGAGGCAGACTTCAGTGAACTCACGTTCCCTGTCGTTTTACCGGTGCTGGCAGTGGCCGCAGGTGCTGCCGCCGCTGGCGCAGAGGCTGTCGCCGTCGGGGCTGGCGTTGCGGTCGCTTTCGGTGCCGTCGCTGTCGTAGCAGGGGCTTTCGCCGGTGCGCTGGTCACGGTTTCGCTACGCTTCGGCTGGGCAGTCGCTTTCGGTTCTTCCGCTTTCGCAACAGGCTGCGGCTTCACTTCGCGCTTCGGCTCAATCACCGTCTGCTTACGTTCCTGATGCTGGGCAGGCTTAGTCTGACGTGGCGCACTCTCTGTCGCCGCCGTCTGCGGTTGCCCGGTCGCACCACGAATTGGCGCCACGGTCGCAGGCTCGGTCGGCAGCGTGGAGTTGACCACCACGTTGTTGACCTGCTGCTGGTTCTGCGGCTGCGTCAGTGCATTGTTCAGATCGCCCTGCACTTCAACACGCTGCTGGCCTGCCGGGGTTGCCGGTGTCTGACCCTGCGTTGGCGTGGACGCGACCGGCGGCAGAGAGATCTCCTGCTGGGTATTGCCGGCAGTCTGCTCGGCGGAAGTGGTACCCGGCGCAGGCTGGGTGCCGTTGGCCTGATCGGCCGCATTGCCGGACAGATCGACACTCTTCTCAGCAGAGGCGCTCTGATCGGCCGGATTGCTCGACGGGGCTTTGAGTGCAGAGCCGACGCCGATAATCAGCAGCAGCAGGACCAGCACGCCCAGCCCCATCATAATGTACTGGCGGGAAGCGGGCTTCGCCGGCGCGGCTTTACGCTTACGCGGGCGGCGCTCTACGGGCACTTCATCCACTGAATCATCTTCAGACTCAAAATCTTCTTCTTCACGCTCGTCGCGGGCAGCACGGCCACGCGAAGGACGAGGGTCATCGTTTTCGAGATCGACCTCGTCAAAGTTAATTTGCGGCTCGTTATCACGTTCTGAAGATTGGCGAGTACGACCAGTACGACGATCGCTGGGATCGGGTTTCAGCTCGTCTTCTGGTTTGAATTCATCCATTTAACACCCCACTAAAAGGCTTATGCCTACGACTTTGCACATCACCTGAAGCAAAATGGCTACGTTTTACCGCAGCCGGACCTTTCTAATAGTTACGCCTGCTGGCAATCAGCAATAGCGCCAAGAACCACATCGTGCGGCACACCGCCACGCACTTCACTCTTACCTATTGCAAGCGGGAGCACCAGACGCATCTCGCCTGCTAATACTTTTTTATCACGCATCATATGCGGCAGGTAGGCCTGCGCCGACATTTCACGCGGCCCCGTAACCGGTAACCCGGCACGCTCAAGCAGCGTGATAATGCGCTGCGTATCCGCCTTGCTGAACTGACCCAGACGCTCCGAGGTGCGCGCGGCCATCACCATCCCCGCCGCAACGGCCTCGCCATGCAGCCAGTTACCGTAGCCCATTTCGGCTTCGATAGCATGACCGTAGGTGTGCCCAAGATTCAGTAAAGCACGTAAGCCTGTTTCGCGCTCGTCTGCGGCCACGACTTCTGCTTTCAGCTCACAGCAGCGGCGAATACAGTACGCCATCGCCTGACCATCCAGGCGCAGTAAGGCATCCATATTCTCTTCCAGCCAGCTAAAGAATGCGCCGTCCAGAATAATGCCGTACTTGATCACTTCCGCCAGACCTGAAGCCAGCTCACGCTGAGGCAGCGTTTGCAGACAGTCGAGATCCACCACCACCGAAGCGGGCTGGTAGAACGCGCCAATCATGTTTTTGCCAAGCGGATGGTTAACGGCCGTTTTGCCGCCAACAGATGAGTCGACCTGCGACAACAGCGTGGTAGGAATCTGAATAAAACGGACGCCGCGCTGATAGCTTGCCGCAGCAAACCCCGTAAGATCGCCAACAACACCGCCGCCTAATGCCAGCAGTGTAGTATCGCGACCATGCGGTTTTTGCAGTAATGCGGTAAAGACGGTATCCAGTACCGTCAGGCTTTTATACTGCTCGCCATCAGGCAGAATCACACTGTCGACCTTTACGCCAGCCTGTTCAAGGCGCTGACGCACGTTGTCGAGATAAAGCGGAGCCAGAGTCTCATTGGTGACCAGCATTGCCTGATCACCCGCTTTCAGTGGTAAGAAGGAAGCTGGGTCGTTAAACAAACCAGCCGCGATAGTGATAGGGTAACTCCGTTCACCGAGAGTGACTGTAATCCTCTCCATAGCGCGACATCCACCTTAAATGCTTTTACCCGCAGGCGAGTGTATATAAAGCCAGAATCAGTTGCTTTCCAGCATATGAATAATCTGGTTTGCGACCACTTTAGCGCTCTGGTCGTCTGTGCGAATGGTGACGTCGGCAATCTCTTCGTACAGCGGATTGCGTTCACCAGCAAGGGCTTCCAGAACTTCGCGTGGAGGCGTCTCAACCTGCAGCAACGGGCGTTTTTTATCACGCTGCGTACGCGCCAGTTGTTTCTCGATGGTCGTTTCAAGATAGACCACGACACCGCGGGCGGAGAGACGGTTGCGAGTTTCGCGAGATTTTACAGAGCCGCCGCCAGTTGCCAGCACAATGCCCTGTTTTTCCGTAAGTTCATTAATGACTTTTTCTTCACGGTCACGGAAACCCTCTTCGCCTTCTACATCGAAGACCCAGCCCACATCAGCTCCGGTTCGTTTCTCAATCTCTTGATCAGAATCGTAAAATTCCATATTGAGTTGTTGAGCTAACTGGCGCCCAATAGTGCTTTTGCCGGCACCCATAGGCCCAACCAGAAAGATATTGCGTTTCTCTGCCATTTTTTCGGTACTACTAAGACTATTCGTTAATGGTAAACCCGCTTCACCGATATCGGGCGTAGCAGGACATGAACTGAAACCTCATATGCGATAGAGCGAGAGTCAGACTAAAAATTATCTCAATACTCCGGCTTGTTTGGCAACAGATTAAATCATCAGGCTTGCCGCTTAAGTTATTAAGGAGTGTGATTGAGTAAGCTGATTCTCAAATCGGTACTCCTTGTATGCTAATTCATGCCCCACGTCAAACATCTGCAACAAACAGAATGCAAAATCACGCGGGGCATCGCGGGACATTATGGCGTCGCAACCAGACGAGGGGTGATAAAAACCACTAACTCCCTGCGTTCGTTGTCTTTCCCCTGATGGCGAAAAAGTTTCCCCAGTAAGGGAATACGGCTCAAGCCTGGCACACTTTCGCTGCCGGTTTTATGCCTCTGGGAAAAAATTCCGCCTAAGGCCAGCGTTTCACCGCTTTTGACCTCTACCTGAGTTTCAATCTCCTGCTTATCTATTGCCATCGTTTCGCCGTCGGCCTGCTGCAAAACCTGGCCCGGGGCGTTCTCGCTGATGCGCAGCTTCAGGCGCACGCGCCCGTTGGCCAGTACCACCGGCGTCACCTCCATCCCCAGCACCGCCTCTTTAAACTCAACCGAGGTCGCGCCGCTCTCGCCGCTGGAAACCTGATAGGGGATCTCGCTGCCCTGCTTAATGCTGGCGGGCTGCATGTGCGAGGCCAGCAGGCGAGGGCTGGCGATAATGTCGACCTGCTGTTTTTGTTCCAGGGCGGAAAGTTCGAGATCCAGTAACCGGCCATTAATCCGCCCGATATTGAATCCCACCTGGGTGGTGGCGTTGGTAACGGCCAGATCGCTGCTGAGCATCGTCAGCTGTCCTGGCTTACCGGCCTGCTGCCCCTGGGCCAGATTCCACTTCACCCCCAGCTCGCGCAGGCTTTTTTCACTCATGCTAACGATGTGCGCGGCCAGCTCTACCTGAGCCACAGGAAGATCCATCTGCGCCACCCAGTGTTGTAATGCCTCCAGCGCAGCCCGGTTGTCGCGTACCAGCAGGCGATTGGTGCGCTTGTCTACCGCCAGGCTGCCTTTCGGGCTGAGGAGCTTTTCGGCAGCTGACTGCAAATCCCCCGCATCAGCATAGGAGAGGGGGTAACTGCGTGCCTCCAGCGGCGCGCTGAGTTGCCGCTTTGTTCGCTCGGCCTCTTTTTTGGCCTGCTGTTGCTGCTGCCAGGCGGCGGTGTGGATATAAAAAATGCCCGCCTGCTGGCGCATCACCAGCCCGGCACCGGTGACCACCGTCTGTATCGCCTGCAGCCAGGGGACCTCCTGCAGACGCAGAGAGACATTGCCGCTGACGTCCGGGGAGATAATCATGTTGCGGTTCTCCTGCTCCGCCAGCGCCTGCAGAAGCTGGGCCACCGGCACCTCATCCACCACCAGGCTCACCGGAGCTGGCCCCGCGGCCAGCGCCTGACTGCCTGTCAGCAGTAATCCCACGATCCCTGTTTTCATCCTGTTTGGTTCCTTGTCGTTGCCATCGCCACTGCGAGGGCTCACACGCCCCGGGCATATCGATGACCAGTTCCTTTTCGTCCAACGCCCTCACCTTCCCGCCTTGCGTCAGCGTGTCGCCGCGACGAAGGCGCAGCCAGCGCGACTTTTCATCTCTGACGATCGCCACCGGCACCGGACCCAGCACCACCCCGGTATAGCGCCACTGCCGCAGCGCGGCATCCGGGCAGCGTGAGACCGGGGCCTGAAAGGGATCGCGCATGCCGAGAAGCAGCGGCAGTAATAACAGCACCCTGCACTTAACCCGCATCCTGGCGCTCCAGCTGCATCACTATCTGTAACCGGTTCTGCTCTGGCTGAATGCTAAAGCGCCCCACCGCCATATCTCGCCGGGCGAGAGTGGCAAACAGCGAGGGGATCTGCGCCCAGGTCGCCTTAATCACCAGTTCTCCTCCTGCTCCCCTGGGCTGCCAGCGAACCATCCGCAGCTCATCGGTATCAAACGCCAAAGGTGAAAAAGGCAGTGCCGCCACGGAAGGTTGCGCGTTGTCAGGGGGTGAGAGCTTACGCACCGCAGTCCACAGCCGGGAATGGGTCTCTGCGTTCCGTACCAGCCTGGCCTCCTGCGTTGCTATCTGCCGATCCTGCATTCGCCACTGCCATCCGGTGACGCCAGCCAGGAGTAACGCTGAACTGATGCCCCAGCACAGGCAGCGCCCGCGCGGCGTCATGGCATACCAGCTGTCAGGATGGATCCGCATCAGCACGCTCCTTGCGGGTCAACGTCCAGCTGAACAGCCAGCGCCCCTGGGCGTCCTGTCGCATCTCGCCCGGTGCTCCGGGGGTAAAGCCCGGCACCTGGCGGAGCGCCGTCTCCAGCCCGGCAAGGGCGGGCAGCGTGGCGGCATAGCCGGTCAGCGAAAGGGTGGACTGCTGAAAGTGCAGCTGCGCCAGCCATGCCTGCTCCGGCAGGAGGCGGGATAAGGCGATCAATGCCGGTTGCCAGGCTTCCGTTTTCGCTTTTTGCAGCGCCCACCGCTGCTGTTGCTGATGCCGGGCCTGTAAAGCCGTCCACTGCTTTTGCCGCTGCTCCAGCCCCTGACGTAGCGCCAGATCGCTGGCATGCCGCAGCGCGCTGGCGCGTGTTACCAGAGGATCGCAGGCCCGACTGGCTGCGCAGAGCATCAGCGTCACCAGCAACGAACCGGTAAACATCAGCCCCCAGTAGCGCAGGCAGCGACGCTGTTGCCGCTGGCGCCAAGGCAGAAGATTGGCCGCCCTCATCGCGAGTGTTCTCCGGTCGCCAGCGCCAGCGCGACGCTAAAATCCGCCCCATTTTCAGGCAGCGGCGGCTGCGTGCGGGATAACGCGCACCAGGGGTCAAAACTGCCTGCACCACAGCAGGCGATCTCGTCGACCCTGAGTGCCAGCAGAGCAGCCAGCCGATCGACGTCAGGAGCCTCCGCCAGACCGCGCCTGCCCCACTGGTGACGCATCGCCCATAGCCACTGATCCCGGTCGCGCCAGGCGACGCACTGGGCCGGAGCTTGCACAAAGGGCAACAGGTGGGCCAGCGCTCCGGCGTCGGGCGTGATCGCGGCCAACCGCAGACGCAGCACCTGGGCCAGCTCGAGCAGCGTCGCAATCTCCTTATTCTGTGCCGCCGTCACGTGATAAGCCTGGCTGAAGGTATCCTCCGCATAGTCAAACCGCAGGGCGTCGGGGGGCATCTCCAGCTCACGGCTTATCGCCGAGGCGATCCAGGCGGTCCGTTCGCTGTCGCGCAGGGTCATCGAAGGGCGCGGTAGCGTGCGCTGTAGAGTGCGGGCGGCCGGAAAGGCGAGAAAGATTCGATGTTGATGAGGCAGCATCTGGCGCCACTCGCGCAGTGCCGCAGCCAGTTGTTCGGGCTGAAGAATTTGCCCGTCGCGGATAATGTCCGCCGCCAGGGGGAGCTGCCACCAGCGGCGCAATCCCCACCCCGACTTTTCGCGTACCAGCGCGACGGCCAGAACCTTATCCTGTTGAATATGAACGCCTGTATGCCATGTTTTAAACGCCATGTTTCACGATCTCCTTATCGTCCCGGGGGATAACGGCTATATCAATGCTACAGGCTTGCCTTTATACTACCGCGCGATTGTTTAGAAACTGCCCAGTTCAAACTAAATGGGAAATCTCCAGTGAAGTTCGTAAAGTATTTATTGATCCTTGCAGTCTGTTGCATTCTGCTTGGAGCAGGCTCGATTTTTGGTTTGTACAAATATATTGAGCCGCAACTGCCTGATGTCGCTACGCTTCGTGATGTACGACTTCAGATCCCGATGCAGGTGTACAGCACGGACGGCGAGCTTATCGCCCAGTACGGTGAAAAGCGCCGTATCCCGCTGACCCTGAATCAGATCCCACCCGTCATGGTGAAAGCCTTTATTGCCACCGAGGACAGCCGCTTTTATGAGCACCATGGCGTCGATCCGGTGGGGATTTTCCGTGCCGCAAGCGTGGCGTTGTTCTCCGGCCATGCCTCTCAGGGTGCGAGTACTATCACCCAGCAGCTGGCGCGTAACTTCTTCCTGAGTCCTGAAAAAACGCTGATGCGTAAGATCAAGGAAGTGTTCCTGGCAATCCGTATTGAGCAGATGCTGAATAAAGATGAGATCCTCGAGCTCTACCTCAACAAGATCTATCTCGGCTACCGTGCCTACGGCGTGGGCGCGGCGGCGCAGGTCTATTTTGGCAAATCCATTGACCAGTTAACCCTGAGTGAAATGGCCACTATCGCCGGTCTGCCGAAGGCACCCTCCACCTTCAACCCGCTCTACTCGCTGGATCGCGCTACCGCCCGCCGCAACGTGGTGCTGTCGCGTATGCTGAGCGAAGGCTATATCAGCCAGGCCCAGTACGATCAGGCCCGCAGCGACGTGATTGACGCCAACTACCATGCGCCGGAAATTGCGTTCTCCGCGCCGTACCTCAGCGAGATGGTGCGTCAGGAGATGGTCTCCCGCTACGGCGAGCAGGCCTACGAAGATGGCTACCGCGTCTACACCACCATCAGCCGCAACGTCCAGCAGGGCGCGCAGCAGGCGGTGCGTAATAACGTGATTGATTACGACATGCGCCACGGCTACCGCGGCCCGTCAAACGTGCTGTGGAAGGTAGGTGAATCCGCCTGGGACAGTAAAAAGATCGCCGACACCCTGAAACCGCTCCCGGGCTACGGGCCGTTTGTTGCGGCTGTCGTGACCCAGGCCAGTCCGCAGGAAGCCACCGCGATGCTCGCGGACGGCACCTCGGTGTCGCTGCGCATGGAGGGCGTCCGCTGGGCGCGTCCGTATCGTTCTGATACGCAGCAGGGCGCGACCCCGCGCAAAGTGACCGATGCGGTACAGGTGGGTCAGCAGATTTGGGTCCGTCAGGTTAACGACGCCTGGTGGCTGGGGCAGATCCCGGACGTTAACTCCGCGCTGGTCTCTATCGATCCGCATAACGGCGCGGTGCTGGCGCTGGTCGGCGGCTTCGATTTCAACCAGAGTAAATTTAATCGTGCCACCCAGGCGCTGCGCCAGGTCGGTTCCAATATCAAGCCGTTCCTCTACACCGCGGCAATGGATAAAGGCCTGACCCTCGCCAGCATCCTCAATGACGTGCCCATCTCCCGCTGGGATGCCGGGGCCGGTTCCGACTGGCGACCGAAGAACTCACCGGCCGAGTACGCCGGGCCGATTCGTCTGCGTCAGGGTCTGGGACAGTCTAAGAACGTGGTGATGGTTCGCGCCATGCGCGCCATGGGGGTCGATTATGCGGCGGAGTATCTGCAACGCTTTGGCTTCCCGGCACAGAATATTGTGCATACCGAGTCGCTGGCGCTGGGCTCTGCCTCCTTTACCCCGCTGCAGGTTGCGCGCGGTTATGCGGTAATGGCGAACGGCGGCTTCCTGGTCGATCCGTTCTTCATCAGCAAAATCGAGAACGATCAGGGCGGTGTCCTGTTCGAAGCGAAACCGAAAATCGCCTGCGCAGAGTGTGATATTCCGGTGATTTATGGCGATACGCCTAAATCAGAATCCCTGAACAATCAGGATATGGAAGATGTCGCCATTTCTCAGGCGCAGCAAAACGCGGCAGTGCCAATGCCGCAGCTCGAGCAGGCAAACCAGGCGCTGGTTGCGCAGACCGGTGCTCAGGAGTACGCCCCGCACGTGATTAACACACCGCTGGCGTTCCTGATCAAAAGCGCCTTGAACAGCAATATCTTTGGCGAGCCAGGCTGGCAGGGTACGGGCTGGCGTGCCGGTCGCGATCTGCAGCGCAAGGATATCGGCGGCAAAACCGGGACCACCAACAGCTCGAAAGATGCCTGGTTCTCGGGTTATGGTCCAGGCGCGGTGACCTCGGTGTGGATCGGCTTTGACGATCACCGCCGTGATTTAGGTCGTACCACGGCCTCCGGGGCGATCAAGGATCAAATTTCCGGTTACGAAGGCGGGGCCAAAAGCGCTCAGCCCGCGTGGGATGCCTTTATGAAGATGCTGCTGGACGGCGTGCCAGAGCAGCCATTAACGCCACCGCCAGGCGTGGTGACGGTCAATATCGATCGCTACAGCGGTCAGCTGTCCAATGGCGGCAGCAGCCGGGAAGAGTATTTCATCGAAGGCACGCAGCCAACGCATCAGGCGGTGCATGAGGTGGGTACAACGCTGATTGACAACGGCGAGACACAAGAACTGTTCTAAACGTCTGCCCCCTTTCCCGTTGGGAGAGGGGGATCCTTCGGCTACAGCCTTCCCTGCCCTTTCAGCCACTCCCGCACCAGGAACAGCGCACTCACGTTCCGGGCTTCGTTAAAGTCGGGCTCTTCCAGCAGATCCATCAGATGCGCCAGCGGCCAGCGCACCTGCGGCAGCGGCTCGGGTTCATCCCCTTCCAGCGATTCCGGATAGAGATCTTCCGCCAGCACGATATTCATTTTGCTGGAAAAATAGGAGGGAGCCATGCTGAGCTTTTTCAGGAAGGTTAACTCCTTCGCACCAAACCCAACCTCTTCTTTCAGCTCGCGGTTCGCGGCTTCAAAAACCGATTCACCGGGATCGATCAGCCCTTTGGAGAAGCCAAGTTCGTATGACTCGGTCCCCACCGCATATTCGCGGATCAGGATCAGATGCTCGTCAACAATGGGCACAATCATGACGGCTTCGCGCGTGGAGGGACGCATACGCTCGTAGACGCGGCGCACGCCGTTACTGAACTCCAGGTCCACACTTTCAACATTAAACAGACGCGATTTCGCGACGGTCTCAACATTCAGGATGGTGGGCTTTTGTAAAGGTTTGCTCATTTTGACGGGTCTTTGCTGAGTGAACTGGCGTCATTGTGCGATACGCCGCACGGTTTCGGCAATGTCAATCGCGCTTTATTTACATTTATGTAACCTGTGCAGATTCATTCCTTATTTCAGGTCAAAAGTCAAGAGCTTGAAATTATTCCAGGAATTTGCTGATATCCCGTCAGGGTTAGCTTTGCTATTATCAGCGATCACTGGGATGCGCTTCATATTGCTCAAGTTCAACACCTTACATGCCGATAGCCAACCACAGACACGCGTTCACTGTTAAATAAGGTGCTACTGACTACACCTGTAAGAAAAAGTAAGATGGGGAAAGCATGAGCACCATTGTAATTGTCATCGCTGCTATGCTGGCCTGCGCATTCATTGCAGGGTGGTTGTACAGGCGTCGGGCACAGCGTCGATATCGCTTGCCGTATCTCAATGCCTTTGCCGGGGCGAACACCCGCAAGCTCACCGCTGAAGAACGCAGCGCGATTGAGCAATATCTCGAGTCCTTTAACCGCATCCAGCAGACGCCAGCGACAGGCGCCAGCGCCGCGCCGGTCTCGTTAAGCCTCAATGCCCAGAGCAACACCGTGCTCTGCGTGACGCGCTCCATTACCCGCTACGGTATTACCACTGACGATCCCAATAAATGGCGTTACTACCTCGACTCGGCTGAGGTGCATCTGCCGCCGTTCTGGGAACAGTACATTAATGATGAAAACAGCGTTGAGCTGATCCACACCGACTCCATCCCGCTGGTGATCGCCCTCAATGGTCACTCCATCGCGGAGTATGTCCAGGAAGCGCCCCACTTTGCGCTGGAGCATGTCAGTTCAACCCAGGCGTCGATTCGTGGCGAAGAGACCGAGCAGATTGAGCTGCTGAATATTCGTCAGGAAACCCACGAAGAGTACGCCCTGAGCCGCCCGGATGGCATTCGGGAAGCGCTGCTGATTGTCGCCGCGTTCCTGCTCTTCTTCTTCTGCCTGATGAGCCCTGATGTTTTTGCTCCCTGGCTTGCCGGGGGCGGCGTGCTGCTACTGGCGGCGGGACTCTGGGGATTATTCGCCCCGCCTGCCAAAAATGCGCTGCGTGAGATCCACTGCCTGCGCGGCACGCCAAAACGCTGGGGCCTGTTTGGCGAAAACGATCAGGATCACGTCAACAATATCTCGCTGGGCATTATCGATCTGATCTATCCCCGCCACTGGCAGCCGTGGCTGGCCCAGGATTTAGGGCAAAAAACCGATATTGATATCTATCTGGACCGGCACGTCGTACGCCAGGGCCGCTATCTATCCCTGCATGATGAGGTCAAAAATTTCCCGCTGCAGCACTGGCTGCGCAGCACGGTGATTGCCGGTGGCGCCGGGCTGGTGCTGGCGATGCTGGTTTTCCTCGTCCCGCTGGATATGCCGATCAAATTTACCCTGTCGTGGATTAAAGGCGCCCAGACCATTGAAGCCACCAGCGTCGGGGAGCTCGAAAGTGCAGGTGTACGTATTGGCGATACGCTGCGCCTGAAGGGTACCGGGATGTGTAATATCCATGCTCCTGGAACCTGGAACGCCCGCCAGAGCTCACCCTTTACGCCGTTTGACTGCTCGCAGGTGATCTGGAATGACGCGGCGCCCCTGCCGCTGCCGGAATCCGATATCGTCAACAAAGCCACGGCGTTGACCCAGGCCCTGACGAGCCAGCTGCATCCCAAACCGGAAGATAATTCACGCGTCAGCCCGGCATTACGCTCCGCTATTCAGAAGTCCGGCATGATCCTGCTGGATGACTTTGGCGATATCGTCCTGAAAACCCAGGAGCTGTGTGCAGAGCAGGACGAGTGCGTCAGGCTGAAAAATGCGCTGGTTAACCTCGGCAACAGCAAAGACTGGGAGGCGCTGGTGAAACGTGCCGATGGCGGCCGTCTCGATGGCGTCAACGTGCTGCTGCGTCCGGTCAGCGCAGAGTCGCTGGAAAATCTGGTCGCCACCTCTACCGCGCCGTTCGTCATGCGCGAAACCTCACGTGCCGCCCAGGCACTTAACAGCCCTGCCCCCGGCGGCTTTGTGATCGTCAGCGACGAAGGCAGCGAGCTGGTCGATCAGCCTTACCCATCGGTAGCGCTGTATGATTACCCGGCCCAACAGCAATGGGGCGAGTTCCAGCGCCTGGCGCAGATGCTGATGCGCACGCCGTTCAGCGCCGAAGGGATTGTGACCGGCCTCTTTACCGATGCCAACGGTACCCGCCATGTCGAGCTGCACAGCATGCCGGACAGCGCCGGGTTATGGCGCTACATCGCTACCTCGCTGCTGATGCTGACGATGGTGGTCTGCATGCTCTGGAACGCCTTTATGGCGCTGCGCCGCTACCAGCGCTCGCGCACCCGCCTGGCCGATATTCAGCAATACTACGAAAATTGCCTCAACCCGAAGCTTATCCCCGCGCCTGAGAGCCTGATCGGATAACGCTCCCGCGCGACAGGATATGCTACCCTGTCGCGCACGTTTCTTCTGGCTGGAGTATTCCCCCATGCATTTTGATATCGCCTGGCAGGACGTCGATACCGTCCTGCTGGATATGGACGGCACGCTGCTCGATCTCGCGTTTGATAATCACTTCTGGCAAAAACTGGTGCCGGAGACCTACGGCGAGCAGCAGGGGATCTCCCCGGCAGAAGCGCAGGAATTCATACGCCAGCAATATACCGCCGTACAACATACGCTAAACTGGTACTGCCTGGACTACTGGAGCGAACGCCTCGGTCTGGATATTTGCGCGATGACTACCGCTCAGGGCCCGCACGCCGTGCTGCGTGAAGATACCGTTCCCTTTCTCGATGCCCTGAAAGCGAGCGGCAAGCGGCGTATCCTGCTGACCAACGCGCATCCGCATAATCTGGCGGTGAAGCTGGAACATACCGGTCTGGCCTCACACCTTGATTTATTACTTTCCACCCACACATTTGGTTATCCGAAAGAGGATCAGCGATTGTGGCAGGCGGTGGCAGAAGAGACCGGCCTGCAACCAGAGAGAACGTTGTTCATTGATGACAGCGAACCGATTCTGGATGCGGCGGCAACCTTTGGCATTCGTTATTGCCTTGGCGTGACCAATCCTGATTCTGGCCTGGCTGAAAAAAGCTATCTGCGGCATCCGGGGCTGAACGACTATCGCCGGATGATCCCCTCACTCACCGTGAAGGAGAAGCCATGAAAGAGAAGCCCTCCGAAGGGGTAAGACTGGACAAATGGCTGTGGGCTGCCCGCTTTTATAAAACGCGCGCCCTCGCCCGGGAAATGATTGAAGGCGGCAAAGTGCATTACAACGGGCAGCGCAGCAAACCGAGCAAGCTCGTGGAGCTGAACGCCACCCTGACCCTGCGTCAGGGCAACGACGAACGGACGGTGATCGTGAAAAACGTCACCGAACAGCGTCGCCCGGCAACGGAAGCCAGCACCCTGTATGAAGAGACGGCCGAGAGCGTTGAAAAGCGAGAGAAGATGGCGCAGGCACGTAAGCTGAATGCCCTGACCATGCCGCATCCCGACAGGCGACCGGACAAGAAAGAACGTCGCGATCTGATTAAATTTAAAAATGGCGAGAATGAGTGATTCTTGCTGAACGAGAGATGACTATGGCCCAACACGACCAATTACACCGCTATCTGTTTGAACAATTTGCCGTTCGCGGCGAGCTGGTGACGGTATCCGAAACCTGGAAACAGATCCTGGAAAACCACAACTACCCACTGCCGGTGAAAACCATGCTGGGCGAGCTGCTGGTTGCCACCAGCCTGCTGACCGCAACCCTGAAATTCGCCGGTGATATCACCGTGCAGCTGCAGGGCGATGGCCCGATGAGCCTGGCGGTGATCAACGGCAACAACCAGCAGCAGATGCGCGGCGTGGCGCGCGTACAGGGCGAAATCCCGGAAGGCGCAGACCTGAAAACGCTGGTCGGCAACGGCTACCTGGTGATCACCATCTCTCCGGAAGAGGGTGAACGCTATCAGGGCGTGGTCGGTCTGGAAGGCGATACGCTTGCCGCCTGCCTGGAAGATTACTTCATGCGTTCCGAACAGCTGCCAACCCGCCTGTTCATCCGTACCGGTGAAGTGGATGGCCAGCCTGCAGCCGGCGGTATGCTGCTCCAGGTTCTGCCTGCGCAGGATGCGCAGACCAATGATTTCGAGCATCTGGCAACGCTGACCGAAACCATCAAAGCCGAAGAGCTGCTCACCCTGCCAGCGAACGAAGTGCTGTGGCGCCTGTACCACGAAGAAGAGGTGACGCTGTACGATCCGCAGGACGTCGAGTTCAAATGCACCTGTTCCCGTGAACGCTGCGCGGGCGCGCTGAAAACCCTGCCGGATGAAGAGATCGACAGCATCATGGCGGAAGAGGGCGAGATCGACATGCACTGCGACTACTGCGGTTCGCATTACGTCTTCAATTCGATGGACATTGCCGAGATCCGTAATAACGCCTCCCCGGCCGATCCTCAGCTGCACTAAGTTGTCCCGTTAGCTGCCCTCTCACGTGGGGGCAGTTGACCTTTCCTTCCGCTCGGCTACCCTTTCATTTTATTCACTATTTCCCCTCACCTGCTGAATCGTTATCAGTGATGAAAGACTTTCGTAACTTTCTTTCATGTATGCGCTTACACTCACATTCTCGTAGTTAAATTTACCAGCAATTAACCTTTTCAGAACATTTTCACCAACCAAAAAGTGATTCCTGCCATAATCTGCTCCGCGAAGTGACAGGAGTCACAGCGTTTTCCGTCATAAAGGGTTTTTGTCCAGATACGCAAATCTATGAGCCCGGTCGCGGTTAACATTCGAGGAAAAACCCTACAATTTCAGGCAGTATATATTGGCTAAGGAGCAGTGATATGCGTGTTAATGGTTTAACCCCGCAAGATCTCAAGGCTTATGGTATCAACGACGCTCACGATATCGTCTACAACCCCGATTACGATACGCTGTACCAGGAAGAGCTCAATCCAGCACTGGAAGGATACGAACGCGGTATATTGACGACCACCGGCGCTATCGCTGTCGATACCGGTATCTTTACCGGCCGTTCGCCGAAAGATAAGTACATTGTCCGTGACGACACCACCCGCGACACCCTGTGGTGGTCAGATAATGGCAAAGGGAAGAACGACAACAAAGCGATCTCCCCTGAAACCTGGCAGCAGCTGAAATCCCTCGTTACCCAACAACTCTCCGGCAAGCGTCTGTTCATCATCGATGCTTACTGCGGCGCTAACGCCGACACCCGCCTTTCCGTCCGCTTTATCACCGAAGTCGCCTGGCAGGCGCATTTCGTGAAGAACATGTTCATTCGCCCCACTGATGAAGAGCTGCGGAGCTTCGAACCTGACTTTGTGGTGATGAACGGCGCGAAGTGCACCAACCCGAACTGGAAAGAGCAGGGGCTGAACTCGGAGAACTTTGTCGCCTTTAACCTGACCGAGCGTATCCAGCTGATCGGCGGGACCTGGTACGGCGGCGAAATGAAGAAAGGGATGTTCTCGGTAATGAACTACCTGCTGCCGTTACAGGGCATTGCCTCCATGCACTGCTCGGCGAACGTTGGCGAGAAAGGCGACGTGGCGGTGTTCTTCGGCCTGTCCGGCACCGGTAAAACCACCCTCTCCACCGATCCGAAACGCCGCCTGATTGGCGACGACGAGCACGGCTGGGATGATGACGGCGTGTTCAACTTCGAAGGCGGCTGCTACGCCAAGACCATTCGTCTGTCGGCAGAAGCGGAGCCGGATATCTACCAGGCCATCCGTCGCGATGCGCTGCTGGAGAACGTAACGGTGCGTGCCGACGGCACGGTCGATTTTGACGATGCGTCGAAAACCGAGAACACCCGCGTCAGCTACCCTATCTACCACATCGATAACATCGTTAAGCCGGTGTCGAAAGCAGGCCATGCGACCAAGGTGATCTTCCTCACCGCCGACGCGTTTGGCGTGCTGCCGCCGGTTTCACGCCTGACCGCAAGCCAGACCCAGTATCACTTCCTCTCCGGTTTTACCGCCAAGCTGGCCGGTACCGAGCGTGGCGTGACTGAGCCGACCCCGACCTTCTCCGCCTGCTTCGGCGCGGCCTTCCTGTCGCTGCACCCGACGCAGTACGCCGAAGTGCTGGTGAAACGCATGCAGGCTTCTGGCGCCCAGGCGTATCTGGTCAACACCGGCTGGAACGGTACTGGCAAGCGTATCTCAATCAAAGATACCCGCGCTATTATCGACGCCATTCTGAACGGTTCGCTCGATGATGCGGAAACCTTCACCCTGCCGATGTTTGATCTGGCGATCCCGACCGAACTGCCGGGCGTGGACAGCCGTATCCTCGATCCACGCAATACCTACGCTTCGCCGGAGCAGTGGCAGGAAAAAGCCACCACCCTGGCGAAACTGTTCGTGGAAAACTTCGAGAAGTACACCGATACGCCGGCAGGTGCGGCGCTGGTGAGTGCGGGGCCTAAGCTGTAGAGACTGTGCCGGGTGGCGCTGCGCCACCCGGCGTATTTTTAACTCTCTTTCACCTGTCCACGGGTAAACGGAACCGGCAGCCACGCGCGGATACTTAATCCGCCCCGCTCGCTGGTACCAATCTCCAACAGACCGTTATGGTTATCCACGATACGCTGCACAATCGCCAGGCCTAAACCGGTGCCGCTGGTGCTGCGCGCGCTGTCTCCGCGCACAAACGGCTGGAACAGGTGTTTACGCTGCTCCGGCTTGATGCCCGGACCATCATCTTCAACCTGGAACCAGGCGCGGTTCAGTTCAGAGCCGCTGCTGACCTTGATCCAGCCTTTGCCGTAGCGGGCGGCGTTAACCACCATATTCGCCACTGCACGCTTGATGGAGAGTGGGTGCATGCGCACGGTAATATCGCCCGGCTGCAGGTCGGTTTCAATCTCACGCTCGTAACCGCTTTCGGCCGCCACCACTTCGCCCAGCACCGCGTTCAGCTCTGCGATCTCCATCGGCATCTCCTGCCCGGTGCGCAGGTAGTCGATGAACTGTTCGATAATGGCGTTGCACTCTTCGATGTCCTTGTTGATGGACTCCGCCAGGTAGCCATCCTCCTCGCCCATCATTTCAGTGGCGAGGCGAATACGCGTCAGCGGAGTGCGCAGGTCATGGCTGACCCCGGCCATCAGCAGGGTACGATCGTCGGCCAGCTGTTTAACGCCAGCCGCCATATGGTTGAAGGCGCGGGTCACTGACCGCACTTCCGACGCGCCATACTCGCGCAGCGGAGGCGGGATAATGCCTTTACCGACCTGGAGCGCCGCGTGCTCCAGGTCGACCAGCGGTCGGTTCTGGATACGAATAAACAGCCAGGCGCCGCCTATCGCCAGCAGCATGATCGCCAGGGTGTAACGGAACAGCGGCGAGAAGTCGCCCTGATGGATTTCGGTCAGCGGCACGCGCACCCAGATGTTAGGTGACAGCCAGGTTTTCAGCCAGACTACCGGGGAGCTTTTGTTGACCTCAACGCGCACTTCCGTCGGGCCGCCCAGCTGCTGCGCCATCTGCTGGCTGAGGAATTCGTAGTGTTGCGCCCAGCGCAGGCCTGCGTCTTCCGCCGCTTCGTTGGAATAGAGCGATATCCCCAGCTCACGGTAGATTTCACGGCGAAACGCCGGTGGCACCACCAGCTGCGTGCCATCTTCCAGCTGCAGTTTATCGGTCATCAGCATACGCACTTCGTAGGCCAGGACCTTATTAAACTGCTGGAGGCTCGGCAGGATCGCAAAGTTCAGCACCACCAGGTAGGTCGTCACCAGGCTGACAAACAGCAGGGTGACGATCAGTAACAGGGTGCGGGCAAACGAGCTACGCGGCGAGAAACGCATTCGCCTCATGCTTTAGAGCCGTCCGGGACAAACACGTAGCCCAGACCCCAGACGGTCTGGATATAGCGCGGATGCGCCGGATCCTCTTCCACCATGCGACGCAGGCGGGAGATCTGCACGTCGATGGAACGCTCCATCGCGGAATATTCACGGCCACGCGCCAGGTTCATCAGCTTATCCCGGGAGAGCGGCTCACGCGGGTGGCTGACTAAGGCTTTCAGTACCGCAAACTCGCCGCTGGTGAGTGGCATAGGCTCGTCTTCACGGAACATCTCGCGGGTACCGAGGTTCAGCTTGAACTTACCGAAGGCGATCACCGCCTCTTCCTGCGACGGCGCACCAGGCAGTTCGTTCGCCTGACGACGCAGTACGGCGCGAATACGCGCCAGCAGTTCACGCGGGTTAAACGGTTTTGGAATGTAGTCGTCGGCGCCAATTTCCAGGCCCACGATACGGTCAACCTCTTCCCCTTTCGCCGTCACCATAATGATCGGCATCGGGTTGCTTTGGCTACGCAGACGACGGCAGATGGAGAGGCCATCTTCGCCAGGCAGCATCAGATCCAGCACCATCAGGTGGAAGGATTCGCGGGTCAACAGGCGATCCATCTGTTCGGCGTTGGCAACGCTACGAACCTGGAAGCCCTGCTCGGTCAGATAACGCTCGAGCAGTGCGCGCAGGCGCATGTCGTCATCCACCACCAGAATCTTATAATTCTCTTGCATTGTCAGTACTCCCAAAGGTTCGGATAATCTTGAACAGCGTATTCTAAAAAAGTGGGCGTTCACGACCAGCTAATTCTGGTATAAATTCTAGTCGAAATTGTTACAAAGCATATTTAACAGGAGCTTATCTGCACATTTCATCACATAACTCATTATTAATCCTGTCTGTTAAGCTAAGTGATACGTAATGTGCGCAAGGTATGCAACCTAAGTCGTAAGGCCAGAGAATGAAAACGCCCCTGATCACCCGCGAAGGGTATGAAAATCTGAAGAAAGAGATGGACAAGCTGTGGCGGGAAGAGCGCCCGGAGGTGACCAAAAAAGTGACCTGGGCCGCGAGCCTCGGTGACCGCAGTGAAAACGCCGACTACCAGTACAACAAGAAACGGCTGCGCGAAATCGACCGCCGGGTGCGATATCTGACCAAATGCCTTGAGAACCTGAAAATCGTCGATTACTCCCCGCAGCAGAAGGGCAAAGTCTTTTTCGGCGCGTGGGTGGAGATCGAAAACGACGACGGCGATCTTAAGCGCTTTCGGATTGTCGGCTACGATGAAATTTTTGGTCGTAAGGATTACATCTCCATCGACTCGCCCATGGCCCGGGCGCTGCTGAAAAAAGAGGTCGGCGATCTGGCCGTCGTGCACACTCCGGCCGGGGAAGCGACCTGGTATGTGAACGCCATCGACTATGTGAAATAACCCGCCGGAACAATCTGAGAGCCTGGCGCGGCGACTGGCATTTTGCCGTGCCAGTCCGTATAACTATCCCCTGATTTTTCGACCCACAAGATGAAATAGCCATGATGAAAGATTCGCTCTGCCGCATTATTGCGGGTGAACTTCAGGCAAGGGCTGAACAGGTAGAAGCTGCCGTTCGCCTGCTTGATGAAGGGAACACCGTGCCGTTTATCGCACGTTATCGTAAGGAAGTGACTGGCGGTCTGGATGATACGCAGCTGCGTAACCTGGAAACCCGCCTTGGCTATCTGCGTGAACTGGAAGACAGGCGTCAGGCGATCCTGAAATCCATCGGTGAACAGGGCAAGCTGACCGACGAGCTGGCCAAAGCCATCAACGGCACCCTGAATAAGACTGAACTCGAAGACCTCTATCTGCCGTACAAACAAAAACGCCGCACCCGCGGGCAGATCGCTATTGAAGCCGGTCTGGAGCCGCTGGCGGATCTGCTGTGGACGACGCCGTCCCACGACCCGGAAACCGAAGCCGCGAAGTTTATCGATGCCGATAAAGGCGTGGCCGACACTAAAGCCGCCCTCGATGGCGCACGCTACATTTTGATGGAGCGCTTTGCCGAAGACGCCGCCCTGCTGGCTAAAGTGCGTGATTACCTGTGGAAGAACGCCCATATCGTCTCCACCGTGGTGAACGGCAAAGAGGAAGAAGGGGCGAAATTCCGCGACTACTTCGATCATCATGAACCGATTTCCTCCACCCCTTCTCACCGCGCCCTGGCAATGTTTCGCGGCCGCAATGAAGGCGTGCTGCAACTCTCCCTGAATGCCGACCCGCAGTTTGACGAGCCGCCGAAAGAGAGCCACGGCGAGCAGATCATCACCGACCATCTTGGCCTGCGCCTGAACAACGCTCCGGCGGACAGCTGGCGCAAAGGGGTGGTGAGCTGGACCTGGCGTATCAAGGTGCTGATGCATCTCGAAACCGAACTGATGGGCACCGTGCGCGAACGCGCCGAAGACGAAGCGATTAACGTCTTTGCCCGTAACCTGCACGATCTGCTGATGGCCGCCCCGGCAGGCCTGCGCGCGACCATGGGTCTCGATCCGGGCCTGCGTACCGGCGTGAAGGTGGCGGTAGTGGATGGCACCGGCAAACTGGTTGCCACCGACACCATTTATCCGCACACCGGCCAGGCAGCCAAAGCTGCGGTCGCCGTGGCGGCGCTGTGCGAGAAGCACAACGTGGAGCTGGTGGCGATCGGCAACGGCACCGCCTCCCGCGAAACCGAGCGCTTCTTCCTCGATCTGCAAAAGCAGTTCCCGAAAGTGACGGCGCAAAAAGTGATTGTCAGCGAAGCGGGCGCGTCGGTGTACTCGGCGTCCGAGCTGGCCGCGCAGGAGTTCCCGGATCTGGACGTCTCCCTGCGCGGTGCGGTCTCTATCGCCCGCCGCCTGCAGGATCCGCTGGCTGAGCTGGTGAAGATCGACCCGAAATCCATCGGCGTGGGCCAGTACCAGCACGACGTCAGCCAGACGCAGCTGGCGCGCAAGCTGGATGCGGTGGTGGAAGACTGCGTGAACGCCGTCGGCGTTGATCTGAACACCGCCTCCGTCGCCCTGCTGACCCGCGTGGCGGGGTTAACCCGGATGATGGCGCAGAATATCGTCGCCTGGCGTGATGAGAACGGTCAGTTCCAGAACCGCCAACAGCTGCTGAAAGTGAGCCGTCTGGGGCCGAAAGCGTTCGAGCAGTGCGCGGGCTTCCTGCGTATCAACCACGGCGACAACCCGCTGGATGCCTCCACCGTTCACCCGGAAGCCTATCCGGTTGTCGAGCGCATTCTGGCTGCCACCCAGCAGGCGCTGAAAGTGCTGATGGGCAACAGCAGCGAATTGCGTAATCTGAAAGCGGTGGATTTCACCGATGAGAAGTTCGGCGTGCCGACGGTGTCCGACATCATCAAAGAGCTGGAGAAGCCGGGCCGCGACCCGCGTCCGGAGTTCAAAACCGCGCAGTTCGCCGAAGGCGTCGAGACCATGAACGACCTGCTGCCGGGCATGGTGCTGGAAGGTGCAGTCACCAACGTCACCAACTTTGGTGCCTTTGTCGATATTGGCGTGCATCAGGATGGCCTGGTCCATATCTCCTCTCTTGCCGATAAGTTCGTGGAAGATCCGCACACCGTGGTGAAAGCTGGCGACATCGTGAAGGTGAAGGTGCTGGAGGTGGATCTGCAGCGCAAGCGTATCGCCCTGACCATGCGTCTGGACGAGCAGCCTGGCGAGACCAACGCCCGTCGTGGCGGCGGCAACAGCGATGCGCGCCAGCAGCAGCGTCCAGCGGCGAAACCGCGCGGGCGTGAAGCACAGCCATCCGGCAACAGCGCGATGATGGATGCGCTGGCGGCGGCGATGGGTAAAAAGCGCTAACATAGGCAGTGCCCGGTGGCGCTTCGCTTACCGGGCCTACGGTTTGTAGGGCGGGCAAACGCAGTGCCGCCCGGCAAACAGACCGCAAAAATTAAAATAAAAATATACTCTCTTATTTCTTATAAATATGGAACCGATTGCATATCCGTATTTAAACCAATAATTATCACTCCGTTAACAATAAATCTTTTTATCGCTTACCATCATTGCCCGAAAATATTGAGCAAGGTCAATCAGCCCGCAAATTAATAGCCGTATCTACATTCCGTCACATATTTAATATTGATGAGAGAAACCATTCTCATTACCATTGTGCCTGTTGATTATTTAACCGTCCGTTAAGTAGGCACTATGCAATTCACTCCAGCCAGCGCGTGGAAAATTACCGGCTTCACCCGCGAAATAAGCCCGGCCTATCGGCAGAAACTGCTCTCATTAGGGATGCTACCCGGCTCCTCTTTCCAGGTGGTGCGCGTTGCCCCGCTGGGCGATCCGGTGCATATCGAAACCCGACGTGTGAATCTGGTTCTGCGTAAGAAAGATCTCGCCTTAATAGAAGTTGAAGCCCTGTCTCAATAACACGCCAGCTCCCGCAGCGAGTCGAATAGAATGAAAAAATTAACCATTGGCTTAATTGGCAATCCGAACTCCGGCAAAACCACCTTATTTAACCAGCTTACCGGCGCGCGTCAGCGGGTGGGTAACTGGGCGGGTGTGACGGTCGAACGTAAAGAGGGTCAGTTCGCCACCACCGATAATCAGGTCACCCTCGTCGATCTGCCCGGCACTTACTCATTAACCACCATCTCCTCCCAGACCTCGCTGGATGAGCAGATCGCCTGCCACTACATTCTGAGCGGCGACGCCGACCTGCTGATCAACGTGGTGGATGCCTCGAACCTCGAGCGCAACCTCTACCTGACGTTACAGCTGCTGGAGCTGGGCATCCCCTGCGTGGTGGCGCTGAACATGCTCGATATTGCGGAAAAGCAGCAGATCCGCATCGACGTCGACGCCCTCTCCGCCCGTCTGGGCTGCCCGGTGGTGCCGCTGGTCTCCACCCGCGCCCGCGGGATCGACGCCCTTAAGCTGGCCATTGACCGCCACACCCGCAATGCCGACGTGGAGCTGGTGCATTACGCCCAGCCGCTGCTGCGGGAAGCCGGGATCCTCGCCCAGGAGATGGCGCACAGCATGCCGTTCAAACAGCGTCACTGGCTCGGCCTGCAGATGCTGGAAGGCGATATCTACAGCCGCGCCTATGCCGGTGATGCCGCGCAGTATCTGGATGTCTCCCTCGCACGGTTGAACGATGAGCTGGACGACCCGGCCCTGCACATTGCCGATGCGCGCTATCAGAGCATCAATGCCATTTGCGACGTGGTGAGCAACGCCCTCACCGCCGAACCAAGCCGCTTTACCCGGGCGATGGACACCCTGATCCTCAACCGTTTTCTCGGCCTGCCGGTCTTCCTGCTGGTGATGTACGTGATGTTCCTGCTGGCCATTAACATCGGCGGCGCGCTACAGCCGCTGTTTGATGTCGGCTCGGTAGCCATCTTCATTCACGGCATTCAGTGGCTGGGTTACACCCTGCACCTGCCGGAATGGCTGACCATTTTCCTCGCCCAGGGGCTGGGCGGCGGGATCAACACCGTGCTGCCGCTGGTGCCGCAGATCGGCATGATGTATCTGTTCCTCTCGTTCCTTGAGGACTCCGGTTATATGGCCCGCGCGGCCTTTGTGATGGATCGCCTGATGCAGGCGCTCGGCCTGCCCGGCAAATCCTTTGTACCGCTGATTGTCGGCTTCGGCTGCAACGTGCCGTCGGTGATGGGTGCCCGCACTCTGGATGCACCTCGCGAACGGCTGATGACCATCATGATGGCGCCGTTTATGTCCTGCGGTGCACGGCTGGCGATCTTCGCGGTGTTTGCCGCGGCCTTCTTCGGCCAGGAGGGGGCGCTGGCGGTCTTCTCGCTGTACGTGCTCGGCATCGTGATGGCGATCCTCACCGGCCTGATGCTCAAACACACCATCATGCGTGGCGAGGCGTCGCCGTTCGTGATGGAGCTGCCGGTCTATCACGTTCCGCACATGAAAAGCCTGCTGATCCAGACCTGGCAGCGGCTGAAAGGTTTTGTCCTGCGGGCGGGTAAAGTGATTGTGGTAGTCAGTATTTTCCTCAGCGCGCTGAACAGCTTCTCACTCAGCGGCAAGGCGGTAGACAACATTAACGACTCGGCGCTGGCCTCCGTCAGCCGCGTCATCACCCCGCTGTTTAAACCAATTGGCGTACATGAAGACAACTGGCAGGCCACCGTCGGGCTGTTCACCGGCGCGATGGCGAAAGAGGTGGTGGTCGGCACGCTGAACACCCTCTACACCGCAGAGAATATTCAGGAAGAGGAATTTAACCCGGCGGCGTTTCACCTCGGGGACGAACTGTTCAGCGCCGTGGATGAAACCTGGCAGAGCCTGAAAGAGACCTTCAGCCTGAGCGTGCTGGCGAACCCGATTGAAGCCAGCAAAGGCGACGGGGAGATGGCGACCGGGGCGATGGGCGTGATGAGCGAGAAGTTTGGCAGCGCCTCGGCGGCCTACAGCTACCTGATCTTCGTCCTGCTCTACATCCCGTGCATCTCGGTGATGGGGGCGATTGCCCGCGAATCGAGCCGCGGCTGGATGGGCTTCTCCGTCCTGTGGGGGCTGAATATCGCTTACTCGCTGGCAACGGTGTACTACCAGACGGTCAATTTCAGCCAGCATCCGCACTACAGCCTGGTCTGTATCCTGGCGGTGGTGCTGTTTAACGTGGTGGTGATGGGCCTGTTACGCCGGGCGCGCAGCCGCGTGGACGTTAACCTGCTGGCGAAAGGCAGAACCGCAGCGGCCTGCTGTGACAGCCCGGCCAGCGACTGTCATTAGGAGGCGGCATGGCATCGTTAATTGAGGTTCGTGATTTACTGGCGCTACAGGGGAGAATGGAAGCCACCCAGCTCAGCCAGATCCTGCGCATGCCGCAGGCGATGATCGAGGCCATGCTGGAGCGTCTGGAGGCGATGGGGAAAGCGCAGCGCATCCAGGAGGATCCCGACGGCTGCTTATCCGGCAGCTGTAAAAGCTGTCCTGAAGGAAAAGCCTGCCTCAGGGAGTGGTGGGCGCTGCGTTAATCGTTAATAAAGCCGGGCAACTCTGCCCGGCTTTATGTGTTTATTTGTAGACGTCTGCGGTCGCGCGGATGTCTTTCTGATCTTTGTTGGCGCTGGTGACGACATAGTACTTACCGCCCAGCTCATCTGCTTTCTTGGAAAGCTCTTTTCTCGCATCCATTGGCGCGGTGGTATCAGATGTAGAGATATCGCCAACCTTCGTCAAATTCATCTCTTTCACTTTATCTTTCTGGATCTCTTCTGCCGCCATAACGCCAAAAGAGAGTGAACCAATAACCAGAGAAGCAACAATACCTGTAACAAGTTTCATAGCCATGACTCCCAAAGAGGATTGTAGTTTTGATTATCGAAGGCGGGATACCCGCAACGATATATTGAGTATTGTTGCGGTATGTCACTTTTTCCAGCGGGAATGAAAAATAATCAGTTTAAACGCTGACTTAAGGCAATCAACGCCGCGCAAAACTCGGCGGAGTGAGAGATAAAGGGCGCATGCGCCGCTTTGGCGACAATCAGGGCTTCGCTCTGCGGCCATTGCTCATCCAGCAGCGGCACGATCTTGCGCGGGACCAGCCCGTCGAGGTAACCATAAATACGCAGATGCGGCAGCGTCAGCGACGCCAGCGGCGCGCGCAGATCGGCCGTTTTCAGGATCTCCAGCCCGCCATTCAGCACTTCCACCTCCGGCATTGGCAACGCCAGCACCGTGGTTTTCAGCGTCCGGGCGTCCTGGCGTGCGGTTTCGGTGCCCATGGTCTGTAGCGCAAGAAAACGCTCCACCGTGCGCTGGAAATCGTTGCTCAGCTGCTGCTGGAAACCGGCCAGCACCTCGGGTTTGATCCCCGGCCACTCCGCCTGGGCGCTAAAACACGGGGAGGAGGCGACGGTCACCAGGGCCTGCACCCGCTCAGGATGCGTCAGGGCAATCTGGCTCGCCACCAGCCCGCCCAGGCTCCAGCCCAGCCAGATCGCCTTATCCGGGGCCTGCGCCAGCACCTGCTCCGCCATGTCGGCAAGAGGCATTGCGCCGAAATCACGGCTGCGGCCAAAGCCCGGCAGATCCACCAGGTGCAGCGTGAATTGCGAGGCCAGTTCCTCGCTGATGCAACGCCATACTTCGGCATTCAGCCCCCATCCGTGCAGCAGCACAAGATGGCAATTTCCTGTCCCGACGGTCTGCCACCAAAGGTTATTCATCGATTACTGTTCTCTTTTTTCACAAGGAGGTTGTCTATGCTAACAGTGCCCGGCTTGTGCTGGCTATGCCGGATGCCGCTTGCGCTCAGCCACTGGGGCGTCTGTTCCGTGTGCGAAAAGGGGCTGGCAGGGCGGACAGGTGTTTGTCCGCAGTGCGGTTTACCGGCCATTCATCCCCACCTGCCCTGCGGCCGCTGCCTGCGCAGACCGCCGCCCTGGCAGGCGCTGGTGGCGGTGAGCGGCTATACGCCGCCGCTGAGCCAGCTGGTGCATCAGCTGAAGTTTTCCCGCCGCAGTCAGCTGGCAAAACCGCTGGCGAGGCTGTTACTGCTGGCGCTGCTGCGCGCCAGGCGCAGCCGGGGGTTGCCGGACGTTGATATGCTGGTCTGCGTACCGCTCTGGTCACGGCGTCACTGGCGGCGCGGGTTTAACCAGAGCGACCTGCTCTGTCGCCCGCTGGCCCGCTGGCTGAGCTGCTGCTATGTTCCCGATGCCATTCGCCGCAACCGCGCTACCCCGGCCCAGCATCAGCTCAGCGCCAGATTGCGTAAACGCAACCTGCAGCACGCTTTTACTCTTGAATTACCGGTCGTCGGGCGCCATATCGCTGTGGTGGATGATGTCGTGACCACAGGCGCTACCGTCGCGGAACTCTCCCGCCTGCTTTTGCGAAGCGGCGCGGCGTCGGTTCAGGTATGGTGTCTGTGTCGAACCTTGTAGCGCCCTCAGGTTGGGCGTATTATACCCAGGTATTTTAGTCAACTATTAGGCCAATGCTATGATCCGTATTTCCGATGCTGCACAAGCGCACTTTGCCAAACTGCTGGCAAATCAGGAAGAAGGGACCCAGATCCGCGTGTTCGTGATCAACCCGGGCACCCCGAATGCAGAATGCGGCGTCTCTTATTGCCCACCGGATGCTGTGGAAGCAACTGACACTGCCCTGAAATTTGAGCAACTCACTGCCTATGTCGATGAGCTGAGCTCCCCGTATCTGGAAGATGCGGAAATTGATTTTGTGACCGACCAACTGGGTTCCCAGTTAACCCTGAAAGCACCCAACGCCAAAATGCGCAAAGTGACCGATGACGCCCCGCTGATGGAGCGCGTTGAGTACCTGCTGCAGTCCCAGATTAACCCGCAGCTGGCAGGCCACGGTGGTCGCGTCACTCTGATGGAGATCACCGAAGACGGTCTGGCCATTCTGCAGTTTGGCGGCGGCTGTAACGGTTGTTCCATGGTCGACGTGACCCTGAAAGAGGGGATCGAGAAGCAGCTGCTGAACGAGTTCCCGGAGCTGAAAGGCGTGCGCGATCTCACCGAACACCAGCGCGGCGAACACTCCTACTATTAAGTTGCCGTTATCTGTTGCCCGGTGACGCGTAGCGATCCGGGCCTCTCCCCCTCTCCCCTGCTTCAGAACATGACCTGCGTCTCAGATTTCACATTTTGACCGCCAGGGTCATTCTCAATCCGCACATGTTACCCGTATCATTCTCGCGGGCACTCAAACACCTTCACGCCGACCGACTAAGCTTAATGATTTAGAAGGCAGCCTGTCTTTGTGCCAGGAAGTACGCTGTTCCCAGTTGGGGCAACATTAATATGTCGTTGAAACAATGACGTTACCCATAACACTCTTAAAGGCCAGATAATCATGCCATTAGTCATCGTCGCTATCGGTGTAGTCCTGTTACTGCTCCTGATGATCCGTTTCAAAATGAACGGCTTCATTGCCCTTGTACTGGTGGCCCTTGCTGTCGGCCTGATGCAAGGGATGCCGCTGGTAAAAGTTATCAGCTCCATTAAAGCCGGTGTGGGCGGTACGCTCGGTAGCCTCGCGCTGATCATGGGCTTCGGCGCTATGCTCGGCAAAATGCTGGCTGACTGCGGTGGCGCACAGCGCATCGCGACCACGCTGATTGCAAAGTTCGGCAAAAATAACATTCAGTGGGCAGTGGTCTTAACCGGCTTCACCGTCGGTTTTGCACTGTTCTACGAAGTGGGCTTCGTGCTGATGCTGCCGCTGGTGTTCACCATCGCCGCTTCTGCCAGCATCCCGCTGCTGTACGTGGGTGTGCCAATGGCCGCTGCGCTGTCCGTGACCCACGGCTTCCTGCCGCCGCACCCGGGCCCGACCGCTATCGCCACCATCTTCCATGCGGACATGGGTAAAACCCTGCTGTTCGGTACCATTCTGGCGATCCCGACCGTTATCCTCGCAGGGCCGGTGTTTGCGCGTTGCCTGAAAGGCATCGATAAGCCGATCCCGGAAGGTCTGTACAGCGCGAAAACCTTTACTGAAGAAGAGATGCCGAGCTTTGGCGTCAGCGTCTGGACCTCTCTGGTACCGGTAGTGCTGATGGCCCTGCGTGCCGTCTGTGAAATGGTGTTGCCGAAAGGCCATCCGGTTCTCGGCGTGGCAGAGTTCCTCGGTGACCCGGTCATGGCAACGCTGATTGCGGTCCTGATTGCGCTGTTCACCTTCGGTCTGAACCGTGGCCGCTCCATGGATCAGATTAACGATACCCTGAGCTCTTCGATCAAAATCATCGCCATGATGCTGCTGATCATCGGTGGTGGCGGTGCGTTCAAACAGGTTCTGGTTGATAGCGGCGTGGACAAATACATCGCCTCCATGATGCATGACACCAACATCTCCCCAATCCTGATGGCGTGGTCTATCGCGGCGGTGCTGCGTATTGCCCTGGGTTCTGCGACCGTTGCGGCCATTACCGCGGGCGGTATCGTTGCCCCTCTGATTGCCACCACCGGCGTCAGCCCAGAACTGATGGTTATCGCGGTGGGTTCCGGTAGCGTGATTTTCTCTCACGTAAACGATCCGGGCTTCTGGCTGTTCAAAGAGTACTTCAACCTGACCATCGGTGAGACCATCAAGTCCTGGTCGATGCTGGAAACCATCATCTCCGTCTGCGGGCTGATCGGGTGTCTGCTGCTGGGTGCGGTGGTTTGATGTAAAAATAAGCCGGGTGGTGCTATTGTTCACCCGGCTAGCCTCCTACTTATTCCTTCACAAAAACTTCGTTTTATTCATCGATTTTCAGAATTTGGCTCCTGTTTTAGCCATTTACAGCTTACCTTCGCCGTGCAACCATCCGGATTAACCTTAACCTAAATCATATTTTTGTTATGGATAACTGGCCGGCTCTTTTCGACTGCTGATCCGTCACACCCTGGAAATAAACGACTCCTCCGTCACTTAACACGCGTTCATTTTCATAAGCAAGGAATGCACTGATGCTCATTTCACCGCCCATTCTGTTTCCCCGCCAGAATAATGAAGAGTATGCCGCATGGGTCATGCGGACGATGTCTGTCGACCCCCGCCGTGGTTTTCCGGTCAACGGGGTGGAGTCATGGCACGGTGGTATTCATATCCCGCATACCGATACCGGTGCGTTAGCCAATCCGCTGAGAGCCATTGCTGACGGTGTGGTTGTTTATGCCAGCAATTCTGCGCCCACGGAGAAACGTGATACAAAACCGCTGAATTACGATGGCGCAACGGATAACGGGTGTGTGCTTATTCGTCATGAAATACTTATTGGTGAAGAGCCTGTGTTATGCGTGTTTTATTCTCTGACCATGCACATGAAGCAGGTACACCCTGAAATTGAGGATAAAGCGGGGGTCACTGTCAGGCGGGGCCAGATCATTGGAACCACCGGTATGGTCAGTGGGCAAAACGCGTACCATTTTGAGCTGTGCAGCTCTTCCGACATGCTGAAGATGCTATGTGGTCGCGACCACGGCAATCTGGATGTCAGCGTGCCGGGCAGAGTAAAACCGGTTTATGGGAATCGTTATTTCCTTCTTCCTGAAGGGACCGCTATTTATGAGGGGAGCACGCCTTACGGGCTGTCGGCTTCCCCATGCTATGTCGCCTCGGAAGCACTCTATATTATCCATGAAGGGCCAAAAACCCAGACTCTGCATAAGGCCGGTGATGACTACCATCTCGTTGGGGAAACAGCCATTGCGGTGGACTATATCTGCGAGCCCACACCAGCAGTCAGCGGACATACAACTTACAGTGAGTGGGTACGTGTGACCTACCCCGGCGGTGAGGGATGGGTGGATGTTTCGTCTCCGACGGTGAATACCTGGACGGATGCCGATTTCCCCGACTGGGCAGGCTGGACCCTTGTTGATGACGATACCACGGCAGACGGTCAGTGTAATTCGGCGACAGTGAAGAAAGCGCGGGAAAAGCAGGATGCTGATTTTACCCGGTATATCTGTCAGTTTCCGCTGGAATGGGACTTCGCAACATTCGATACCCGTTTCTCCTGGCTGAAAGCACCGAATGTATCGCTGCCTGAGCCCATGAACGAGGAGAGCTATACGGCGTTGAAGGAGCACGCAAAGGCGCTGTCATTCTTCGATAAACTCCCCATGGACACTCGAAAGGAATTAACGGGCCTAATCTGGCATTTCGACCCTCGCGGTCTGATGATCCAGCTCCAGAAAGCAGAACGTCGACTCATCTACTCCAGCGCGCATGGCAGTAAACGCAAAAAAATGAATGATTTCACCGTTGATGATATGCGTTACGGTGATATGAGCAAAGAACAGATAATGGCTCAGGGGAAGCTGAACCGAATAAATTTATTTGGTGAGGAGTTTAAGGTCAATTTTTTTGACTTCACCAAAACGGTGGATGAACATTTCGCCAGCATGGATAACATGGCCTACTGGACTGCATGGGGAGAATACGCTCCTCTTATTAAAATCATGCTCGAAAAATTCAGAAAGAACGAAGGTGGTATCTTGCGACACGAACTGCTGAATAAGGCATTTCGGGAGCATGAAACTACAAAACAATGTGTAATTAAAATTAGGGAATCTATTAAACAAAAACTGAATTCAAATAATTATAATTATCTAAGCAAAGCAGACTATATAGCTATAAAAAACGATATCAATCAAATCAAATTACCTAAGTTTGATAACACGGATTGGTTTAATGGTCTTGGGATCACTATACATGATACTTACTCGACTAATATATACTTAAATGAGTTCGAATTCACAGAAAATCAGAATAGCGGTTTCCGCCGTAAAAAATTCACAGCACGCTTAACATTTCAGATACAAGATCATTTTGGGCTAGACGTTGGAGATGTAAACGGGAAATTGTTTGAGAATATTTCTTGGTTTTGCTCTTGGTTTATTTTGCAGAGATATGAATCTTATGGATTTAAACCTTTCATAAACGAAGCCAATTTCAGTATATTAATAGAAGGGTAAAAAATGAAGAGTAAAAAACTCCTTTCAGCCACACTTCTTGTTGTGGCGCTGTATATAATTTATGCATATTTCTTACGCCAAGGAAAAGTTATCGAAATATATAAAAATATTGACACAAGTAATGATTTAAATTGTAATTCGACTGTGGTTTTAGTTGATGACGTCCCCTTATCTCGTTATGCACAGAAAAGAATGTGGTTCAAATCCAGCAATCAGATATTAGCGAAAGCCCCCCTCCTTACACCTGAGTGCGATATTATCCTTTTTCTGAAAAATAAAACTGAGCGTGCATATGATGCAGGAGATACCCATTATTGGGTCGGCGATTATCAGTACTGTTTGAACGGTGCTTTTGGGAATGAAAGATGTATATCAAAACAAGAACAATTATTTTCCATTCAGCTAAGACAGTCAACTCTTGAGGATGAAAAAATAGGATTGATAGATACAAAACCTATTTACATTCACTTCATTGATTATTGAACGCATAAACTAAGTCATTTCACAGATGAGCATAATGATGTGCTTTCTGCTGAAAATAAGAAAGGATATATAAACAATAGCAGATTCTATTTGAGAAAAAATTGGGTGTAATGTTTCATTGCCAAAATTTAATGACTGGGCTGGTTTAATGAGCCAACAATCATCATTCATTATACGTATCCTACCAAAATATACCTTGATGAGATTTATATGTTAGATAATGAAAACGACGTTTTTCATCGTAAAATATCACAGCATTATTAACACTTATAATTCAAGACCATTTTGGATTGGATATTGCTGATGTCAATAGGGAAATTTTCGAGCTTTCATCGTGGTTCTGCTCTTGGTTTATTTTTCAGCGTCATAAACCTTATGGCCACAAGCCGTTTATCAATGAAGCCAATTTCAGCATAAGGATTGAGGGATAAGCATGAAATCTATCAAAATAATTATAACCATACTTGCTCTATGTACACTTTACATACTGTATATCTTTTATCTAAGACAAGGACATATAAAGGAGATATATCAACATTCAGAGTATAGTGAAATATGGGGAAGAGATTGCAAATCTACTGTAATTTTAGTTGATAATGCACCTCTATCCCATGATGCCAAGAAAGAATTCTGGAAGAAGAATAGTATAGAAATCATCAAAAAATGGGCACCATTAACGAATAGTTGCGATGAGATTCTTTTCGTTAAAAATCGAATTGGCCGAGTACAGCAAAGTGGCGACCTAAAATATTGGATTGCAGATAATGCAATATGCTTAAATGGTATTATTGGGGGCTGCATATCTTGGGACGATCGCTTGTTCTATGTAAAAGCTGGGGATCCTATATGGAAAGATGAAGTCTCAACTGAAAAAAATGGCCTCCGTACTCATCTTAATTTTATTAATTGATATTTGTGGCTTGTGTATATAAATCATTCACTTCAAAATAAAAAAAGCACATCGCATTATTAAATGGTAGTAATAAGAACCCTATCTTGCTCATAAAAATCGGAAGCATCGGTAAAAGGCTGGGGCAGCAGCACAACAATTATGGCCTCAATGTATTTAACGTTTTGAGGCCACCTCCATCTACCGTTTCAGTTTTACCGATTCTTATTTAGCGCCCTTCTGCGCTTATCCAGGTCTTTAATCAGCTTGTTCACCCCGTCATCGGCAAACATCGCTTCAAGAGACGTAGACAGCTTGCGACGCCAGTTCTTGTACTGATAGCTGGTGCCCGGGATGTTGACCGGCTCCGCCATATCAATCCAGTCTTCCGGCTGCAGCCCCAGCAGGGCGCTGTTGCTGTCGGCAATGTAGCGCTGCAACCCGCGGTTGAGCGTCGGGGTCATCGACATCAACGATGCCTTGCGCCCGGTGCGCTTCGGCAGGCAACCGTGCGCGTGCAACGCATCCAGCAGCCCCTGCTTCGACAGCTCGCGATCCTGATACAGCCCACGCAGCATCACTTCGTCAGGGTAGAGGCCCAGCGTTTTGCCCAGGGTAAGGTCGCCGCTGTCCCACCAGCCACGAAGCGTAGGAAGGTCATGCGTCGTCGCGACTGCCATTGATTGTTCTGGATACGCCTCCGGCGCGCGGAAGTTCTTCTCAAGGTCGTTTTCAAAATAGAGCACTTTATAAGAGTAAACGCCGCTGTCACGCAGCTTGCTGACGATTTCAACCGGCACGGTGCCGAGATCTTCCCCGATCACCATGCAGTTATGGCGCTTACTCTCCAGCGCAAGGATGGAGAGCAGATCGTCGACCGGATAATGCACGTAGGCCCCGTGGTCGGCGGTTTCACCGTAGGGGATCCACCACAGACGCAGGACCGACATCACATGGTCGATACGCAGCGCGCCGCAGTTCTGCATGTTGGCGCGCAGCAGCTCGATAAAGGGCTCATAGGCGCGAGCCGCAATCACGTGCGGGTCCATCGGCGGCAGGCCCCAGTTCTGACCCAGCGGGCCAAGAATATCCGGTGGCGCACCGACGGAGGCTTTCAGGCAGTAGAGCTCGCGATCGCACCAGGTCTCTGCCCCGCCCTCGGCCACGCCGACCGCCAGGTCACGGTAGAGGCCAATCGGCATATCGTAGCCCTGGCTCTCCTGCCAGCAGGCGGCAAACTGGGTGTACGCCAGCCACTGTAGCCAGAGGTAGAAATCGACCTCATCGGTATGCTCTTCGCAAAACGCTTTCACCGCCGGGGAATCAACGGATTGGTACTGCTCAGGCCACACCGGCCAGCCCCAGCGCATTTCGTCCTCTTTCACCTGATACGCGTGCAGCGCATCGAACGCCGCCTGCCAGTACAGGCTCTCCCCTTCGCGGGCAACAAACGCCCGGAAGGCCGCCATCTGTTCGTCGTCACGCCGGGCAAAGCCTTTCCACGCCATGCGCAGTGCGGCCATCTTCAGCGCGGTGACGGAAGCATAATCGACCCACTCGGCATCGCGGGCGCGTTGCAGCGCCTGCCGGGTGGTCTCCATCTTCCACCATGCCTGCGCCTCGTCACTGTTGCGAAAATCCTCCACGGCGTTAACGTCAATGTAAATCACGTTCAGCCAGCGGCGGGATGACGGGCTGTACGGGCTGGCGCTCTCCGGATTCGCCGGATAGAGCGCATGGATCGGATTGAGGCCGATAAAGGCCCCGCCGCGCTTGCCGACGTCGGCCAGCATCTTCTGCAGATCGCCGAAGTCGCCAATGCCCCAGTTAGCCTCCGAGCGCAGCGTGTATAACTGCACGCAGGCGCCCCACAGCTTCTTGCCCTCTTTCAGCGCCTGCGGCTCGTAGCAGCGTTTTGGCGCGACGATCACCCGGCAGTGCCAGCGATGGGCATCCTGAGTCAGCGTCAGGGTGTGGTAACCCTCCGGCAGTTTTGCCGGCAGGTTGAGATTTTTGCCGCCCGTGGCGTGGCCTTTGTGCTGATGCCCCTCTTCTGTGGTCAGCAGCCAGCTAAAGTCGCCGCTGCCTTCAATCATCAGCGGCATCTTTTTGCCCGCGGTATAGACCATCACGTTCGGGACGGCGGTGACCGCCGCTTTCGCGACGGGTTTGGCTTTGTGCATAGCATCCAGCAAACGCCTCTTGGTCTCAGCACCAATAGACTGCGGTTTACCATGAGCATTGATATAGCTGGGGCTGATCCCCGCCGCCAGGGCGGCATTATCGAGACGTTTACTTTCCATCGCGCTTCCTTAGCGTTTTGCCTGCCAGATACGGGCCTGGTAGTCGCGGATTGAACGGTCAGAACTGAACATGCCGCAGCGCGCGGTATTCAGAATGCACGCCCGGGTCCAGGCTTCCTGGTCGCGATACAGGACATCGACCTGCTTCTGGGCCTCAACGTAGCCCGCAAAGTCAGCCATCAGCAGGTACGGATCGCCGCCCTGTTTGCCGATGCTGTGCAGCATCTGGTCGAACGCATGCTTGTCGCCGTCGCTGTATTTGCCGCTCTCCAGCTCCTTCAGCACCGCATCCAGCAGTTTGTCTTTTTTACGCCATTTCACCGGGTCGTAACCTTTGGCTTTGATGGCTTTCACCTCTTCCACAGTATGGCCGAAGATAAAGATGTTCTCGTCGCCCACCTGCTCGGCGATCTCAACGTTCGCGCCGTCCAGCGTACCGACGGTTAGCGCGCCGTTCAGGGCCAGCTTCATGTTGCCGGTGCCGGAGGCCTCTTTGCCCGCGGTAGAAATCTGCTCAGAGACGTCCGCCGCCGGGATCAGCAGCTCCGCCGCCGAGACGCAGTAATCCGGCAGGAAGACCACCTTCAGCTTGTCGCCCACCTTCGGATCGTTGTTCACCGCGTCGGCCACTTTATTAATAGCGAAGATGATGTTTTTCGCCAGGTAGTAGCCCGGCGCCGCTTTCGCCCCGAACAGGAACACGCGCGGCACGCGGTCGGCCTCTGGGTTCTCGCGGATCTCTTTGTACAGCGCCAGAATGTGCAGCAGGTTCAGGTGCTGACGCTTGTACTCGTGCAGACGTTTAATCTGGATATCAAAAATCGCGTTCGGGCTGATCTCAATCCCGGTACGGGTTTTGACGAACGCCGCCAGACGCACCTTGTTGTCCAGCTTAATGTTGCGGTACGTCTCGCGGAACGCCGCATCGTCGGCATACTTCTCCAGGTTGATCAGCTGGTCGAGATCGTTAGCCCACTCTTTATCCAGCGAGGCGTCCAGCAGCGCGGCCAGTTTTGGGTTGCACTGTTTGATCCAGCGACGCGGTGTGATGCCGTTGGTGACGTTGTGGAACTTGTTCGGCCACAGCTGGTGATATTCCGGGAACAGATCTTTCACCACCAGGTCAGAGTGCAGCGCGGCCACGCCGTTCACCGCAAAGCCGCTGACCACGCACAGGTTAGCCATACGCACCTGCTTGTCGAACACCACCGCCAGCTTCGCCCATACTGCTTTGTCGCCCGGCCAGGTTTTATCCACCAGTTTCTTAAAGCGGTTGTTGATCTCGTTGATCAGCTGCATATGGCGCGGCAGCAGGGTTTTAATCAGCTTCTCGTCCCAGCACTCCAGCGCCTCTGGCATCAGGGTGTGGTTGGTGTAGGCGAAGGTCTTACTGGTGATCGCCCAGGCGTCGTCCCAGCTCAGCTGATGTTCGTCGATCAGCACGCGCAGCAGTTCCGGAATGGCAATGGTCGGGTGAGTGTCGTTCAGCTGGATCACTTCGTAATCCGCCAGCTCCGCCAGCCTGCGGCCCGCCAGGTGGTGGCGACGCAGGATGTCGGCCACGGAACAGGCGCACTGGAAGTATTGCTGCATCAGGCGCAGCTTTTTGCCCGCCAGATGGTTGTCGTTCGGGTAGAGAACTTTGGTCAGCTTGTCGGCGTCGATGCCCTGCTGCTCAGCACGCAGGAAATCGCCGTCGTTGAATTTAGTCAGGTTGAACGGGTGAGCGTGCGTCGCCTGCCACAGGCGCAGAGGCTGCGCCACGCCGTTACGGTAGCCCAGCACCGGCAGATCCCAGGCCTGGCCGGTAATGGTAAAGCCCGGTTCCCACTGGCCCGCTTTTGTCACTTTACCGCCAATGCCGACCTGCACGTCCAGCGCTTCGTTGTGGCGGAACCATGAGTAGCTGCCGCGATGCCAGTCGTCCGGGGCTTCCATCTGCTGGCCGCCCGCAAAGGACTGGCGGAACAGTCCATACTGATAGTTCAGACCGTAGCCGGTCGCCGACTGGCCTACCGTCGCCATCGAGTCGAGGAAGCAGGCCGCCAGACGTCCCAGACCGCCGTTGCCCAGCGCCGGATCGATCTCCTCTTCCAGCAGGTCGGTCAGGTGGATGTTATGGGTGTTCAGCACATCGCTGACCTCCTGATACCAGCCGAGGTTCAGCAGGTTGTTGCCGGTCAGACGGCCAATCAGGAATTCCATAGAGATATAGTTAACGTGGCGCTGGCCTTCGACGGGCTTCACCACGGGTTGGGCACTCAGCAGCTCGGCGAGCGCTCCGCTGACGGCCTGCCACCACTGGCGGGAGGTCATGTCTTCGGCGGCGTGTAAACCAAAACGCTGCCACTGACGCGTCAGGGCAGCCTGGAATTGAGCTTTGTTGAAAGTAGGCTGTGACATAGGGAATCTGCATCCTGTAGAGAGAAAATGAGGCGTTGGTGCTAGTGTGCCTGGCTCCTCATGCCTCTTCCTCCTCCTGGCGGGGATTAGACAGGGAGGAGTAGCGGGGATGAGCGCTAAAGTGTGATCGCGGCCACCTTCTGCGGCGAAAGTGTGGGGCATTCAGGCCGCGATTTCCGGGAAGGGAGTCAAAAAAATGAAATGCGGTTTCGCCTGAAATATAGGCATGCGGAAATAATTACTTACCCGACGTAATATTGCTCAGAATTTACTGCATCGCAGAATGTTATTTCAGCCCCGTAACCTTCCCGGAACTTTATTAACTTTTCACCGCCTTTACGCTTCTATATTCCTTTTTATGCTTAACCTCCTGGAAACACGCCACGCCAGTATCCATGCGCTTTCGAGGCCCATCGGAAAAGTTCCCTCCCCCATCGATATATTTTTGTGACCGAGTGCAAATTAAGGGACATAAAACCCGGACATAACTTGCAATAAAAGGGTTTCTGACCGACCTTATAAGGATTAATTACGAAGCGCAAAAAAAAATCAAAAATCTCGATTTCCACACAGTGAAGTGAAAACTATGTTGATTCCGTCCAAATTAAGTCGCCCGGTTCGTCTTGACCATACTGTGGTCCGCGAACGCTTGCTGGCGAAACTTTCCGGCGCGAACAATTTTCGACTGGCGCTGGTAACGAGCCCTGCCGGCTACGGCAAAACCACGCTCATTTCACAGTGGGCTTCCGGTAAGACCGATCTCGGCTGGTACTCCCTTGATGAGGGCGACAACCAGCAGGAGCGTTTTGCCAGCTATTTGATCGCCGCCATTCAGCAGGCGACCAACGGACACTGTGTGACCAGCGAAGTGATGGTGCAAAAGCGTCAGTACGCCAGCCTCTCTTCCCTGTTTTCCCAACTGTTTATCGAGCTGGCCGAATGGCACCGCCCGCTCTACCTGGTCATTGATGACTACCATCTGATCACCAATCCGGTTATCCATGAGTCGATGCGCTTTTTCCTGCGCCACCAGCCGGAAAACCTGACCCTGGTGATCCTGTCGCGTAACCTGCCGCAGCTGGGCATTGCCAACCTGCGCGTGCGCGATCAGCTGCTGGAAGTGGGCAGCCAACAGCTCTCCTTTACCCATCAGGAAGCGAAGCAGTTCTTTGACTGTCGCCTGAAATCCCCAATCGAAGTGGCCGAAAGCAGCCGCCTGTGCGACGACGTGGCAGGCTGGGCCACCGCCCTGCAGCTGATTGCCCTGTCGGCCCGACATAACAACAGCTCGACGCAGCAATCCGCCCGTCGTCTGTCGGGGATCAATGCCAGCCACCTCTCCGATTACCTGGTGGATGAAGTGCTCGACAGCGTCGATCAATCCACCCGTCAGTTCCTGCTGAAAAGCTCCCTGCTGCGCTCGATGAACGATGCGCTGATCGTGCGCGTCACCGGCGAAGACAACGGCCAGATGCGCCTGGAGGAGATCGAACGTCAGGGCTTGTTCCTGCAGCGCATGGACGACTCCGGAGAGTGGTTCAGCTACCACCCGCTGTTTGGCAGCTTCCTGCGCCAGCGCTGTCAGTGGGAGCTGGCAACCGAATTACCGGAAATCCACCGCGCCGCCGCCGAAAGCTGGATGGCGCAGGGTTTCCCGAGCGAGGCCATTCACCACGCCCTGGCGGCGGGCGATGCCCATATGCTGCGCGATATTCTGCTCAACCATGCCTGGAGCCTGTTTAACCACAGCGAGCTGGCCCTGCTGGAGGAGTCGCTCCGCGCCCTGCCGTGGGAGAGCCTGCTGGAGAATCCGCGTCTGGTGCTGCTGCAGGCCTGGCTGATGCAGAGCCAGCACCGCTACAGCGAAGTGAATACCCTGCTGGCCCGCGCTGAGCAGGAGATGAAAGGCGAGATGGACGCCGCCCTGCACGGCGAATTCAACGCCCTGCGCGCGCAGGTGGCCATCAACGACGGCAACCCGGAAGAGGCCCAGCGCCTGGCCCTGGGGGCGCTGGAGGAGCTGCCGCTGGCGAACTTCTACAGCCGCATCGTCGCCACCTCGGTGCACGGCGAAGTACTGCACTGTAAAGGCGATCTCACCCGCTCCCTGTCGCTGATGCAGCAGACGGAGCAGATGGCGCGCCGCCATGACGTCTGGCACTACGCCCTGTGGAGCCTGATCCAGCAGAGCGAAATTTTGTTTGCCCAGGGCTTCCTGCAGGCCGCCTGGGAGACCCAGGAGAAAGCCTTCACCCTGATCCGCGATCAGCACCTGGAACAGCTGCCGATGCACGAGTTCCTGCTGCGCATCCGCGCCCAGCTGCTGTGGGCATGGGCCCGACTGGACGAAGCCGAAAGCACCGCCCGTCATGGGGTCGACGTGCTCTCCACCTATCAGCCGCAGCAGCAGCTGCAGTGCCTGGGCCTGCTGGTGCAGTGCTCGCTGGCGCGCGGCGATCTGGATAACGCCCGCAACCACCTTAACCGTCTGGAGAACCTGCTCGGCAACGGTCAGTATCACAGCGACTGGGTATCCAACGCCGATAAGGTGCGGGTGATTTACTGGCAGATGACCGGCGACAAGAAATCGGCGGCCAACTGGCTGCGCCAGACGCCGAAGCCGGAGTTTGCTAATAACCACTTCCTGCAGAGCCAGTGGCGCAATATTGCCCGGGCGCAGATCCTGTTAGGCGAATTTGAACCGGCCGAAATGGTGCTGGAAGAGTTAAATGAAAATGCCCGCAGCCTGCGACTGATGAGCGATCTCAACCGCAACCTGCTGCTGCAGAACCAGCTTTACTGGCAGGCCGGCCGCAAGAATGACGCCCAGCGCGTGCTGCTGGAAGCATTGCAGCTGGCGAACCGCACCGGGTTTATCAGCCACTTTGTGATTGAAGGCGAGACCATGGCGCAGCAGCTGCGCCAGCTGATTCAGCTCAACACTCTGCCGGAGCTGGATCAGCATCGCGCCCAGCGCATCCTGCGGGAGATTAACCAGCATCACCGCCACAAGTTCGCCCATTTCGATGAGACTTTCGTGGAGCGTCTGCTGACCCATCCGGAAGTGCCGGAACTGATCCGCACCAGCCCGCTGACCCAGCGTGAGTGGCAGGTGCTGGGGCTGATCTACTCAGGTTACAGCAACGAGCAGATCGCCGGTGAGCTGGCCGTGGCGGCCACCACCATCAAAACGCATATCCGGAATCTGTATCAGAAGCTGGGTGTCGCCCACCGCCAGGACGCGGTGCTGCATGCGCAGCAGTTGTTGAAGATGATGGGGTACGGGGTGTAATTCATTGCCCGGCGGCACTACGCTTGCACGGGCCTACGGTTTTGTTGCCATTCATTGCCCGGCGGCGCTACGCTTGCCGGGCCTACGGTTTTGTAGGCCGGGTAAGGCGAAGCCGCCACCCGGCACAAACTCAGCACAGTTCTAACTGCAACTTATGATCGCGAATCACCTGTAACACCCCTTCAGGCGGCATCACGTCGGTGTAAACCGCGTTCACCATACTGATACTGCCCATATTCACCATCGCGTTACGGCCAAACTTGGAGTGATCCACTACCAGCATCACGTGGCGCGAGTTCTCGATAATCGCCCGCTTGGTGCGTACTTCGTGGTAATCAAACTCCAGCAATGAGCCATCGGTATCGATCCCGCTGATGCCGAGGATGCCGAAGTCGAGGCGGAACTGGGAGATAAAGTCGAGGGTCGCTTCGCCAATAATGCCGCCGTCACGGCTGCGCAGCTCGCCGCCCGCCAGGATGATGCGAAAATCCTCTTTCTGCATCAGGGTGGTGGCCACGTTGAGGTTGTTGGTGACGACCCGCAGGTTCTCATGGTTCAGCAGGGCGTGGGCCACCGCTTCCGGCGTGGTGCCGATGTCGATAAACAGCGTCGCGCCATTGGGGATCTGGCTCGCCACCTTGCGGGCAATACGCTCTTTCTCAGAGGTCTGCGTCGCCTTGCGATCGTGCCAGGAGGTATTCACCGAGCTGGACGGCAGCGCCGCGCCCCCGTGATGGCGCAGGATACGGTTCTGATCGGCCAGATCGTTGAGGTCACGACGAATGGTCTGCGGGCTGACGGCAAACTGCTCCACCAGCTCTTCGGTGCTGACGTATCCCTGCTTTTTCACCAGTTCAATAATGGCGTCATGACGTTGTGTTTGTTTCATCAGAGTTCCCTGCCAGAATTATGTTCGTTTTCGCGCATTTAGCGTATCGGCAAACGCCATCGCCAGCCCGACTGCCAGCCCGGCCATGTGTGCGCCGTTGGCAATCGCCATGCCAAACAGATCAAACCATCCGGCAATAATCCAGATTAATGCAAAGGCCATTAAACCGCGCTGCAGGTAGATGCCGCTCTCGGGATCGCGCTCGCCGCGCAGCCAGACATAGCCCATCAGCGCGTAGACTACGCCAGAGAGGCCGCCAAACCATGGGCCGCCAAACTTATGCTGGATAAAGCCGCTGAGCAGTGCGCTGATAAGGGTAAGCACGATGAGCTTGCCGCTGCCGAGCCGTGTCTCCACCGCCCCGCCGAGATACCACCACCACAGCAGGTTAAAGAGGATATGCAGCACCGAGAAGTGCATCAGCGCGTGGGTGAAGTAGCGCCAGAACTCGAACTCAACGGAGGCATCATACGGCCAGGCCAGCATCAGCAGGACCTGCTGATCGCCCACCACGCTCATCAGAATGAAGACCAGAATACAGGCCGCCATTAAGACCAGGGTGAACGGCCCCGCGCGTTCACGCACGGTCGCCAGAAAAGGAAAACGCTGGTAGTGCAGCCCGCTGCCGGTATGGCCGGACTGCCAGCTTGCCGCCAGATAGCGCGCATCGCCGGGATTCTCCAGAAAACGCGCCAGCTCGGCGTTGACCCGGGAGGCCTGGCTCTCATCCGCCAGCCAGACGTCGGTCTGGGTATGTTGTTGAATGGTGAGGATAACACCCTGCGTCGCCATGTAATCGACAAACGCCTGGGCGACGCGCGGGTTGGTAAAAGAGGTAATCATCAGCATCGGCGGCAGTCGCTTATTCCACACAAAAGGGGACAGTATATACCCTAAATGCCGGCGTGCTCGACTTCTGCCGGGAAATGACGGTGCCATGCATCGAATCCGCCGTCCACGCTGTAGACCGCTTCAAAGCCCTGCTGCAGCAGGTATTGCGCCGCGCCTTTGCTGCTGTTGCCGTGATAGCACATCACCATCACCGGCGTTTCAAAATCGTTATCGCGCATAAATTCGCTCAGGGAAGCGTTGGTCAGATGAAACGCGCCCGGCGTGTGGCCCATCGCGAAACTTTGCGGATCGCGAATGTCCACCAGCACCGCCAGTCCCTGGTGCATCTTCTGGTGGGCTTCTTCTACGTTAATACATTCAAATTGTTCCATGGTGCTCTCTGTTGTTTGTGCAGGTGCAGTGCGGCCTGATGCCCTCACTATCTTATCGGCTAGTGTACGTCCTGGCGGCGGGTAAACGCCATTATGTTAGCTGTATCACTCAAATTTGTTTTTTTGATGTTACTAAAATCCATTTCCTTTGCTAGTATGAGCGATATCGAACATTTTTGAGCTTTAACGAAAGTGCGTGAGGATACAATGGAAACCAAAGATCTGATTGTTATCGGTGGCGGAATCAACGGAGCGGGCATTGCGGCGGACGCTGCCGGGCGCGGATTATCTGTCCTGATGCTGGAAGCGCAGGATCTCGCCTGCGCTACCTCCTCCGCCAGCTCTAAGCTGATCCACGGTGGCCTGCGTTATCTGGAGCACTACGAGTTCCGCCTGGTCAGTGAGGCGCTGGCCGAGCGTGAAGTGCTGCTGAAAATGGCCCCCCATATCGCGACTCCGATGCGTTTTCGTCTGCCGCACCGTCCGCATCTGCGTCCGGCCTGGATGATCCGCATTGGCCTGTTTATGTACGATCACCTGGGCAAACGCACCAGCCTGCCCGCTTCTGCCGGTGTGCGTTTTGGCTCAGATTCGGTGCTGAAGCCTGAAATCGTGCGCGGATTCGAATATTCCGACTGCTGGGTGGATGATGCCCGCCTGGTGCTCGCCAACGCGCAAATGGTTGAACGCAAAGGCGGCGAGGTGAAAACCCGTACCCGTGCCATTTCCGCCCGCCGGGAAAAAGGGCTGTGGATCGTCGAGGCCGAAGATATTGATACCGGCGAGCGTTTCAGCTGGCAGGCCCGCGGTCTGGTGAACGCCACCGGCCCGTGGGTGAAGCAGTTCTTCGACGAGGGGATGCAGCTGCCGTCGCCGTATGGCATCCGTCTGATTAAAGGCAGCCACATCGTGGTGCCGCGGGTACATACCCAGAAGCAGGCCTATATTCTGCAAAACGAAGACAAGCGCATCGTGTTTGTGATCCCATGGATGGATGAATTCTCCATCATTGGTACCACCGACGTGGAGTACAAAGGCGATCCGAAAAGCGTCGCTATCGACGAGAACGAAATCAGCTATCTGCTGAAGGTGTATAACGCGCACTTCAGGAAATCGCTGGCGCGTGACGATGTGGTCTGGAGCTACTCCGGGGTGCGTCCGCTGTGCGATGACGAGTCTGACTCACCGCAGGCCATCACCCGCGACTACACCCTTGATATTCACGATGACCACGGCAAGGCGCCGCTGCTGTCGGTGTTTGGCGGTAAGCTCACCACCTATCGCAAGCTGGCAGAGCATGCGATGGAAAAACTGGCTCCGTTCTATCAGGGTATCGGCCCGGCGTGGACCAAAGGCGCGGTGCTGCCCGGCGGTGATATCGGCGGCAACCGCGATGACTACGCGGCGAAATTGCGCCGTCGCTATCCGTTTATCAGCGAATCCATGGCCCGCCACTTTGCCCGCACCTACGGCAGCAACAGTGAGCTGATCCTGAGGGACGCGAAGGATCTCAGCGATCTGGGCGAACATTTTGGTCACGAGTTCTACGAGGCGGAATTACGTTATTTAGCCGACCACGAGTGGGTACGCCGCGCGGACGATGCGCTGTGGCGTCGCACCAAAGAGGGGATGTGGCTGAATGCGGAGCAACAGTCCCGCGTGGCGCTGTGGCTGGCCGAGCGGACGGGAAAGCGTGAGTTATCGCTGGCGTCCTGAGAGTAATGCCCGGTGGCGCTAACGCTTACCGGGCCTACAAAAGACACAGGATCGTAGGCCGGGTAAGGCGGAGCCGCCACCCGGCATTTTTTACAACTTCACCGGATCAATATGCCAGATGGTCTCGGCATACTCTTTGATGGTGCGATCGGATGAGAAGTAGCCCATGTTGGCGATGTTGTGCATCGCTTTGGTGGTCCACTCTTCCGGCTTGCGGTACAGCTCGTCGACCCTGTCCTGACAATCCACATAGCTGCGGTAGTCTGCCAGCACCTGGTAGTGATCCCCGAAGTTGATCAGCGAATCCACCAGGTCGCGATAGCGGCCAGGCTCGTCCGGGTTGAAGACCCCGGTGGCGATCTGAGTCAGCACCTGACGCAGCTCTTCATCCTTCTCGTAATAATCACGCGGCGAGTAGCCTTTGGCACGCAGGGCCTCAACCTCTTCCGTGGTGTTACCGAAGATGAAGATATTCTCTTCGCCCACGTGCTCCAGCATCTCGACATTTGCGCCATCCAGCGTGCCGATGGTCAGCGCGCCGTTAAGGGCAAACTTCATGTTACTGGTGCCGGAAGCTTCGGTGCCCGCGGTGGAGATCTGCTCGGAGAGATCGGCGGCCGGGATAATCAGCTGGGCCAGGCTCACGCTGTAGTTAGGGATAAAGACGACCTTCAGCTTGTCGCCAATCTGCGGATCGTTGTTGATCACCTTCGCCACGTCGTTGATCAGGTGAATGATGTGCTTCGCCATGTAGTAGGCCGAGGCCGCTTTACCGGCAAAGATATTCACACGCGGCACCCAGTCGGCATCGGGATCGGCCTTGATGCGGTTGTAGCGGGTGATCACGTGCAGCACGTTCATCAGCTGACGCTTGTACTCGTGGATACGTTTGATCTGCACGTCGAACAGCGCTTTCGGGTTGGCCACCACGTTGAGATGCAGCGCCATCCACACCGCCAGCCGCTTTTTGTTCAGCAGCTTGGCATCACGCACCGCTTTATTCACCGTCGGGAAATCGGCGTGCTGTTCCAGCTCGCTCAGCTGGCTTAAGTCGGTACGCCAGTTGCGGCCGATGTTCTCATCGAGCACGTCGGAGAGCGGCTGGTTCGCCAGTGCCAGCCAGCGGCGCGGCGTTACCCCGTTGGTCACGTTGCAGAAACGCATCGGGAAGATCTTCGCGAAGTCGGCAAACAGCGACTGCACCATCAGGTTGGAGTGCAGCTCCGACACGCCGTTGACCTTGTGACTGATCACCACCGCCAGCCACGCCATGCGCACCCGGCGGCCATTGGATTCATCAATGATCGAGGTACGGCTCAGCAGGCCGGTGTCGTGCGGGTACTGCTCCTGCAAGGTTTTCAGGAAGAAGTCGTTGATCTCAAAAATGATCTGCAGGTGGCGCGGCAGGATTTTGCCGAGCATATCCACCGGCCAGGTTTCCAGCGCTTCGCTCATCAACGTGTGGTTAGTGTAGGAGAAGACCTGGCAGGTCACCTCGAACGCCTCTTCCCAGCTGAACTTATGTTCGTCGATCAGCAGGCGCATCAGCTCCGGGATCGACAGCACCGGGTGGGTGTCGTTGAGGTGGATGGCGGTTTTTTCCGCCAGGTTGGCGTAAGTTTTATGCAGCTGGTAGTGGCGGCTCAGGATGTCCTGAATGGTCGCGGAGACCAGGAAGTACTCCTGACGCAGACGCAGCTCGCGCCCGGAATAGGTGGAGTCATCCGGGTACAGCACACGGGAGACGTTCTCGGAGTGGTTTTTGTCTTCCACCGCCGCGAAGTAGTCACCCTGATTGAATTTGCCGAGGTTAATCGCGCTACTGGCCTGGGCATTCCACAGGCGCAGCGTGTTGGTCGCGTCGGTGTCGTAGCCCGGGATGATCTGGTCGTAGGCCACGGCCAGGATCTCTTCGGTTTCGACCCAGCGGCTCTTTTTGCCTTCCTGCTGGATACGGCCGCCAAAGCGGACTTTATAGCGGGTGTTGTGACGCTTGAACTCCCACGGGTTGCCGTACTCCAGCCAGTAGTCCGGGGACTCTTTCTGCCGGCCATCGACGATGTTCTGTTTGAACATGCCGTAATCGTAGCGGATACCGTAGCCGCGTCCCGGCAGGGCGAGTGTTGCCAGCGAGTCGAGGAAACAGGCCGCCAGACGACCGAGACCGCCGTTGCCTAAGCCGGGGTCGTTCTCTTCGTCAATCAGCTCTTCTAAATCTAACCCCATCTCTTCCAGTGCGGTCTTTACGTCGTCATAGATACCCAGCGACAACAGCGCATTGGAGAGGGTGCGGCCAATCAAAAACTCCATCGACAGATAATAAACCTGACGGGTCTCCTGTGAGAGCTGGGCGCGGTTAGAGCGCAGCCAGCGTTCAACCAGCCGGTCGCGCACGGCAAACAGGGTGGCGTTAAGCCATTCGTGTTTGTTGGCAATCACCGGATCTTTGCCGATGGTGAACATCAGCTTGTAAGCGATTGAGTGCTTTAACGCCTCAATGCTTACCGTGGGAGACGCATAGGAAAAAGGTGCATTCATATCTCTGATTCCAGCATTGTTACATCAAGCGTTGATAAAGATCGCGGTAGGACTGCGCCGCAACTTGCCAGCTAAAATCCATGGCCATCGCCTGGCGCTGAACAAAACGCCACAAAGAGGGACGGGACCACAACACGAAGGCACGCCGAATCGCGCGTAACAGCGACCAGGCATTACTGTCCTCAAAGACAAATCCGCTGGCGATTCCGTCTGCCAGGTTCTCCAGCGAGGTGTCGGATACGGTATCCGCCAGCCCGCCGGTACGACGCACCAGAGGCAGCGTGCCGTACTTCAGGCCATACAGCTGGGTTAAGCCGCAGGGCTCAAAACGACTCGGGACCAGGATAACGTCGGCGCCCGCCATGATGCGGTGCGAAAACGCTTCGTGATAGCCGATCTGCACGCCCACCTGACCCGGATGCTCGGCCGCGGCCGCGAGGAAGCCCTCCTGCAATACCGGATCGCCGGCACCCAGCAGTGCCAGCTGTCCGCCCTGCTCCAGCAGGCCCGGCAGCGCCTCGAGCACCAGATCGAGCCCTTTCTGGCTGGTCAGACGGCTCACTACCGCAAACAGCGGCACCTTTTCGTTGACCTTCAGCCCCATGGCGATCTGTAGCTGACGTTTGTTCTCGGCCTTATCTTCCACCGAATCGCGGTTGTAGCGCGCGGTCAGCAGCAGGTCCGACTCCGGACTCCAGATTTTTTCATCCACGCCGTTGAGAATGCCCGACAGACGTCCTTCGCGCTGGCGTTGCGCGAGCAGCCCCTCCATGCCGTAGCCAAACTGCGGCTCGGTGATCTCCCGCGCGTAGGTCGGACTCACGGCGGTGATGTGATCGGCGTAGTACAGCCCGGCCTTAAGGAATGAAATCTGCCCGTTAAACTCCAGCCCATGGATATTAAAGAACGACCATGGCAGATCGATGTCATCCATATGTTTGGCTAAATACATCCCCTGATAGGCCAGGTTATGCACGGTAAAGACCGACTTCGCCGGATGGCCACGCGCCGCCAGATACGCCGGAGCCAGCCCGGCGTGCCAGTCGTGGGCGTGCACTACGTCCGGGCGCCAGAACGGATCCAGCCCGGAGGCCATCTCCGCCCCGACCCAGCCGAGCAGCGCAAAACGCAGCACGTTATCGGTATAGGCAAATAAGTTGGTGTCGTGGTACGGGCTCCCTGGGCGGTCATACAGATGCGGGGCATCAATCAGGTAAATGCCCACACCGTTGTAATGACCAAACAGTAATGTGATGCGCCCGGCAAAGGTATCGCGGCGGCTGACGATCTGGGCGTCAGGGATGCCGCGACGAATATCGGGAAAAGCGGGTAACAGCACGCGAGTATCGACCCCACCGGCAATTTGCGCCGCCGGTAGCGCCCCAATCACATCCGCCAACCCGCCGGTTTTCAGCAACGGGAACATCTCAGAACAAACGTGTAAAACCTGCATCATCGCTCCTGTTTGATCTGCAGTTTACGCAGCATTTCACGCGTAACCAGCACGATGCCTTCTTCTGAGCGGTAGAAACGGCGCGCGTCCTCTTCCGCGTTTTCTCCAATTACCATGCCTTCCGGAATGACGCAGGCACGGTCGATAACGCAACGACGCAGGCGGCACGAGCGGCCAACCCAGACGTCGGGTAACAATACTGACGAATCAATGTTGCAGAAGGAGTTCACCCGCACGCGCGGGAACAGCACCGACTGCACCACCACCGAGCCGGAAATAATGCACCCGCCGGAGACCAGCGAATTCAGCGTCATGCCGTGGCTGCCCGAGCGGTCCTGTACAAATTTCGCCGGCGGCAGGGATTCCATATGGGTACGGATCGGCCAGTTGTGGTCGTACATATCCAGTTCCGGGGTCACCGAGGCCAGATCGAGGTTCGCCTTCCAGTACGCTTCCAGGGTGCCGACATCGCGCCAGTAAGGTTCTGAATTAGGATCGGACTGCACGCAGGACAGTGGGAACGGATGTGCATAGGCCATGCCAGATTTGGTGATTTTCGGGATGATATCTTTGCCGAAGTCGTGGCTGGATTTCTCATCCTTGTCGTCCTCTTCCAGCAGCTGATAAAGGTAATCAGCATCAAAGACATAGATCCCCATACTGGCCAGCGCTTTGGTGTCGTCCCCCGGCATGGATGGCGGGTTCGCCGGTTTTTCAACGAAATCGATCACTTTGTCGTTTTCATCCACCGCCATCACGCCAAAGGCCGTCGCTTCGGCAACGGGCACCGGCATACAGGCTACGGTGCAGCGCGCCCCTTTTTCGACATGGTCGATGAGCATGCGGGAATAGTCCTGCTTGTAGATGTGGTCCCCGGCGAGGATCACCACATACTCGGCGTCGTAGCGACGAATAATGTCGAGGTTTTGCGTCACCGCATCGGCAGTACCGCGATACCAGTTTTCGCCGTGCACGCGCTGTTGGGCAGGTAACAGGTCGACAAACTCGTTCATCTCCTCACTGAAGAACGACCAGCCGCGCTGAATATGCTGCACCAGAGTGTGTGACTGGTACTGGGTGATCACGCCAATACGGCGAATGCCTGAATTCAGGCAGTTTGACAGGGCAAAATCGATAATACGGAATTTACCGCCGAAGTGGACGGCGGGCTTGGCGCGCTTAATCGTTAAATCTTTTAATCGGGTACCGCGGCCGCCAGCAAGAATCAGGGCAACAGACTTCAATGGCAGCTGACGCGCCAACATTAGAGGGTCGTTCTTATCTAACCTAACCATGATCAACTCCTTTTATTATCATCTCTGGAATACACATACACCGTGCGCAGGCCCATGCCAGGCAGTCATAACGACCGGATTATCCTCTCCGGCAAATGGGGGGATGGCCCGCCACTCCCCTTCGGGTAAAACAATTTCTGCGACCTCATCTGTGGCGTTAAGCGTGATAAGCCAGCTATCCGAAAGCAGGATTTGCAGGCACGGCACGCCGCTTTGCCACTCACGCGCTTCCAACGGTTGCGCCTCTTTATTCAGCCAGCACACATTGCCGTCGCCCTCTTCCCACCACTGATTCAGGGTGAGCGCTGGGATCTGCTGACGCAGATGGATCAGCGCAGCGGTAAAGTCGGCTAATCCACTGTTGGCCTGTTGCCAGTCCAGCCAGGTTAACGGGTTATCCTGGCAATACGCATTGTTGTTACCGTGCTGGCTGTGGCCATGTTCATCGCCTGCCAGCAACATCGGCGTTCCTTGCGACAAAAGCAGCGTGGTGAGCAGCGCGTGCACGCTGGCGCGGCGCCGCTCAATCACATTCAGATTGCCACTTAATCCTTCAATACCATGGTTAAAACTGTGGTTATTGAAGGTGCCATCACGATTTTCTTCGCCATTGGCTTCATTGTGTTTCTGATTGAAACAAACGCAGTCACGCAGGGTGAACCCGTCGTGCGCGGTGACCAGGTTGATCGACGCGGAGGGCAGTCGCCCGTTGCGCTTAAACAGATCGCTTGAAGCTGCGAAACGCCCGGCAAACTGGCCGAGTGACAGATCGCGCGCCAGCCAGAAGCGGCGCGCGGTATCACGATAGTGGTCGTTCCACTCGGCAAACGGCGGCGGGAAATTCCCCACCTGGTAGCCGCCCGGGCCGATATCCCAGGGCTCCGCGATCAGCTTCACGCCCGAGAGCAGCGGGCAGTTCTTAATTGCCTCAAACAGCGGCGCCTGCGGGCTGTATTCCGGCGTGCGTCCAATCACTGACGCCAGGTCAAAACGAAAGCCGTCGATATGGAAGGTTTCCACCCAATACTTCAGGCATTCATACGCGTACTGCACCACCGCCGGATGGCTGAGATTGAGGGTGTTACCGCAACCGGTCCAGTTGTGGTAATCGCCATCCTCTCTTAACCAATAATAGCTAGGGTTATCAATTCCGCGCAGGGAGAACGTCGGGCCTTCCAGATCCAGCTCGGCACTGTGGTTGAGCACGATATCCAGAATGACCTCAATACCCGCTTCGTGTAGCGCCTTCACCGCATCACGAAACTCATCCCGGGCCCGCTCGGGATGCGAGGCATAGCGCGGGTCGAGGGCAAACATCGCCATCGGGTTATAGCCCCAGTAGTTGCTGAGACCGAGGCGCTGCAGTCGCGGCTCGGAGGCAAAATGGGCTACCGGTAATAATTCCAGGGCGGTGATCCCGAGATGCTTAAAATAAGCAATCATCACCGGGTGACCGAGCGCCCGGTAGGTGCCGCGGATCGCCTCCGGAATGCCAGGGTGCAGATACGTCAGCCCTTTCACGTGGGCTTCATAGATGACCGTCTTGCCCCAGGGCGTATTGGGGGCGGCGTCCTCTTCCCAGTCGTAGCGATCGTCGCTGACCACCACGCTGCGGGGTGCCACCGCGGCACTGTCCCGGTGATCGGCGGTCACTTTGCCGCTGTGCAGTAGAACATCGTCCTTCAGCGTGCCTTCAACCTGATACGCACAGGGGTCGAGCAGCAGCTTGGCCGGGTTAAAGAACAGCCCTTTGGCCGGATCCCAGGGGCCATGCACCCGGAAACCATAATGGGTGCCTGGCCGGGCATGCTCGAGGTAGCCATGCCAGATATCGCCGCTGCGACCCACCAGATCGTAACGATGTTCAATGCCCTTCTCGTCAAACACGCAGAGTTCAACCCGATCCGCATTGGCGGAAAAGAGGGTGAAGTTCACCCCTTTGCCATCGTAGCGTGCGCCGAGCGGCGCCGGGTTACCTGCAGCGAGCTGCGTCATTCCCCCTCCCGCACCAGCCAGATCGTGGACAGCGGCGGCAGAGTGAGGCTCAGGGACTGTGGTCGACCATGGCTCTCCTGCTCATCGCTCTGCACCAGCCCGCCATTGCCCGCGTTGCTGCCGTGGTAATGCATGGAGTCGGTGTTCAGCACCTCACGCCATTTGCCCGGCTGATTGATGCCGAAACGGTAGTGATGACGCGTGACCGGGGTGAAGTTACTGGCAACGATGATTTCGTTACCCACTTTGTCACGACGGACAAAGATCAGCACCGAGCGCTCGTTGTCATCCACCACCAGCCACTCGAAGCCGTAATCATCAAAGTCCAGCTCGTGCAGTGCTTTGTGGTGCCGATAGGTATGGTTGAGGTCGCGCACCAGGCGCTGAACGCCGTGATGCCAGTTGTCGCCCCCTTCCAGCAGGTTCCAGTCGAGACTGGTATCGTGGTTCCACTCCCGGCCCTGGGCGAACTCGTTGCCCATAAACAGCAGTTTTTTGCCCGGGAAGGCGAACATCCAGCCGTAGTAGGCGCGCAGGTTGGCAAACTTCTGCCAGGCATCGCCCGGCATACGGTCGAGAATCGATTTTTTGCCGTGGACCACTTCGTCGTGGGAGAGCGGCAGGACAAAGTTTTCGGTGCTGTTGTAGAGCATGCCGAAGGTCAGCTTGTTGTGGTGATACTGTCGATGCACCGGATCCAGCTTCATGTAGTCCAGGGTGTCGTGCATCCAGCCGAGGTTCCACTTGAACCAGAAGCCGAGGCCGCCCATCGAAGGTGGACGAGAAACGCCCGGGAAGTCCGTGGACTCTTCCGCCATCGTCACCGCACCCGGTGTTTGCTCCCCAAGAATACGGTTGGTGTTACGCAGGAACTCAATGGCTTCCAGGTTTTCACGACCGCCGAACTCGTTCGGGATCCACTCTCCCTCTTTGCGGCTGTAGTCGCGGTAGATCATCGAGGCGACGGCGTCCACGCGCAGGGCATCAATGCCGAAACGCTCGATCCAGTAAAGCGCGTTGCCCACCAGATAGTTGGTCACTTCCCGACGACCGTAGTTGTAGATCAGGGTATTCCAGTCCTGGTGATAGCCTTCGCGCGGATCGCTGTGCTCATACAGGCTGGTGCCGTCGAACTCCGCCAGACCAAAGTCATCGGACGGGAAGTGGCCCGGCACCCAGTCGAGGATCACGTTCAGCCCGGCGGCGTGTGCGGCGTTGATAAAGTAGCGGAAGTCGTCGCGGGTGCCGAAACGGCGGGTCGGGGCATACATGCCGGTCGGCTGATAACCCCAGCTGCCGTCGAACGGGTGTTCATTAATGGGCAGCAGCTCCAGATGGGTAAAGCCCATCCATTTCACATACGGGATCAGCTGGTCGGCCAGCTCCCGGTAGCTGAGCCAGAAGTTGTTATCGGTATGACGACGCCAGGAGCCAAGATGGACTTCATAAATAGAGATCGGCATATCGAACTGGTTGGCCCGGATGCGTTCTTCGCTCTGGGCGACTTTCTCCGGCAGACCGCAAATGAGCGATGCGGTTTCCGGGCGCATTTGCGCTTCGAAGGCATAGGGATCGGCTTTGATGCGCAGATTGCCGTGCGCATCGATCAGCTCGTACTTGTACAGCTGGCCGTTTTGCGCGCCGGGGATAAACAGCTCCCAGATGCCGGTCTCGCCACGCAGGCGCATCGGGTGGCGACGGCCATCCCAGTAGTTGAACTGCCCCACCACCGACACGCGCCGGGCATTCGGAGCCCAGACGGTAAAGCGGGTGCCGGTCACGCCGTCCATGGTGTCAGAATGGGCGCCGAGCGTCTCATAGGGACGCAGGTGCGTCCCCTCAGACAGCAGCCAGGCATCCATCTCCTGCAGCAGCGGACCGAAGCGATAGGGATCGTCGATCAGGTTCTGCTGACCATGCCAGATGACGGCGAGCTGATAACGGAAGACGTTTTTACGGCGGGCCATCACGCCGGCGAAGAAGCCGCGTGAATCGATACATTCGAGTTTACCGACCTTGCGCCCGGTTTTGGGTTCGATGACCCACACCTCCGTCGCGTCAGGTAACAGTGCACGGACTTCCAGTCCAGCTTCAGTGCGGTGCATGCCAAGTACAGAAAATGGATCCGCAAAGTGACCCGCAATAAGCGCATTAATCACGTCTCTATCAATACGAACGGACATGGTATTCATCCTGTTTTTTTAGTTGCCGCCCCTTTCGCCACCGGGTACGACCTTAATGTGACCTGGATGGAACAGCACCTTGTGCATCCTCTCTGTTCCATCCAACCTCCAGGCGGAATATGTGACATCCCGCATAAAGCATAGCCAACGCTTTATATGACTCCCGAAAAATAATGAATCATTTGCGTTTTCGTCCTTTAGTACGCAAAAAAAGGGGTGATAAATCACCCCTAAGTATTAAGTATTTATTACGCCAGCTGGCGTAGCATCCTGCGCAGCGGCTCTGCGGCACCCCACAGAAGCTGATCGCCGACGGTAAAGGCGGACAGGTATTCCGGGCCCATATTTAGTTTACGCAGGCGTCCTACAGGGGTAGATAATGTGCCGGTGACCGCAGCCGGGGTCAGCTCACGCATGGTGATATCGCGGTCATTAGGGATGACTTTTGCCCACTGATTGTGCGAAGCGAGCAATTCCTCCACAGTTTGTATGGATACATCTTTTTTCATTTTAATTGTGAATGCCTGGCTGTGGCAGCGCAGCGCGCCGATGCGCACGCACAGGCCATCAACCGGGATCGCGGAAGCGGTACGCAGGATTTTGTTAGTCTCCGCCTGGCCTTTCCACTCTTCGCGGGTCTGGCCGTTATCCAGCTGTTTGTCGATCCACGGGATCAGGCCACCGGCCAGCGGTACGCCGAAGTTATCTACCGGCAGCTCGCCGCTGCGGGTCAGCTGAGTGACTTTACGCTCGATATCGAGAATAGCGGACGCCGGGTTTGCCAGCTCTTGTGCCACGCTGTGGTGCAGCTGGCCCATCTGGGTCAGCAGCTCGCGCATATGGCGCGCGCCGCCGCCGGAGGCCGCCTGGTAGGTCGCCACAGAGACCCACTCCACCAGATCCTGGGCAAACAGACCGCCCAGCGACATCAGCATCAGGCTGACCGTACAGTTACCGCCCACGAAGGTTTTGACGCCTTTGTTCAGGCCATCGGTGATGACGTCCTGGTTAACCGGGTCAAGAATGATGATCGCGTCGTCTTTCATGCGCAGCGAAGAGGCCGCGTCAATCCAGTAGCCCTGCCAGCCGCTTTCACGAAGCTTTGGATAAATTTCGTTGGTATAATCGCCGCCCTGGCAGGTGACAATAATGTCCAGCGCCTTCAACGCTTCCAGATCGTAAGCATCCTGCAACGTGCCTGTGGTACCCCCAAAGGACGGTGCAGCCTGGCCGAGCTGGGAAGTGGAGAAGAAGACCGGGCGGATAGCGTCGAAATCGCGCTCTTCAACCATGCGTTGCATGAGTACAGAGCCGACCATACCGCGCCAGCCGATAAAACCAACGTTTTTCATAGCATTTTTTTCCTGCAGAGGGTGTGTGCTGTTTATGCAAGCCAGTATTGAACTGGGATATGCTTCACATTACAAAATGCTGCCAAAGTCGCAAGCGAAATTAATCGATGATTGCCCGGCTATCAGAAAAAGAGCTAATCATCCGAGAAACCATACAAGTATCAGGGATAACCTACGATGAGTGAAATCATTTCCGCAGCTGTTTTATTGATCCTAATTATGGATCCACTCGGAAACCTGCCGATCTTCATGTCGGTGCTGAAGCACACCGAGCCGAAGCGCCGTCGGGCCATCATGATCCGCGAGCTGCTCATCGCCCTGCTGGTGATGTTTATCTTCCTGTTTGCCGGCGAGAAAATCCTCGCATTCCTGAATTTGCGCGCTGAAACGGTCTCCATCTCCGGCGGGATTATTCTGTTCCTGATTGCCATCAAAATGATTTTCCCGAGCAGCGAAGGCAGCAGCAGCGGCCTGCCTGCGGGTGAAGAGCCATTTATTGTGCCGCTGGCCATTCCTCTGGTCGCCGGGCCGACCATTCTGGCAACCCTGATGCTGCTGTCGCATCAGTATCCGAATCAGATGAGTCATCTGGTGATTGCCCTGCTGATAGCCTGGGGCGGGACCTTCATCATCCTGCTGCAGTCGTCGCTGTTTTTACGCCTGCTGGGCGAGAAAGGGGTCAATGCGCTGGAGCGGCTGATGGGGTTAATTCTGGTGATGATGGCGACGCAGATGTTCCTGGATGGGATCAGGGCGTGGATGAAGGGGTGAGGATGTAAAAAAGCCGGGTGGCGCTTGCGCTTACCCGGCCTACGGTCTGGTTTTGTAGGCCCGGCAAGCAACGCGCCGCCGGGCACTGCCGCTAGCTCAACAGCGTAAACGCAATCATCCCGACAATCGCCCCGGTGGTGCCGAGGATGGTTTCCATCATCGTCCAGGTTTTCAGGGTTTGCGCTTCGGTCGCGCCGGTAAATTTACCGAACAGCCAGAACCCCGCATCGTTAACGTGTGACACCACAATCGACCCACCCGCGATACAGATAGACAGCGCTGCCATCTGCGCACCGGAGTAGTTCAGCTGCTCAATCACCGGCATCACCAGGCCCACTGCCGTTAAGCAGGCTACGGTGGCGGAGCCCTGAATAATACGTACAGCCGCAGCCAGCACGAAACAGGTCACCGCAATCGGCAGGCCCATCCCGGTCAGCGCTTCGCCCAGAGCCGGGCCGACGCCGGAATCCACCAGCACCTGCTTGAACACGCCGCCCGCACCAATAACCAGCAGGATAATACCCGCAGGCTGCAGCGCAGCACCGCAGATCTCCATCACCCGGTCTTTCGGCATCCCCTGACGCATCGCCAGGCCATAGATGGCAACCAGACAGGCGACCAGAATCGCGGTGAACGGATGGCCGATAAACTCAAACCACTCGTAAGCGCTTGAACCGACCGGAACAAAGCGCGCGGCGATGGTTTTCAGCCCCACCAGCACCAGCGGCAGCAGGATCAGCGCGAGGCTGAAGCCGAACGACGGCATTTTGCCCTCGCCCAGGTGCGGCTCGGTGACGTCGCCCGGGATGTGCAGCTCAACGTAACGGCTGATGAAGTTGCCCCACAGCGGACCGGCAATCAGCATGCCCGGGATCGCGGCGCAGAGGCCAATCAGGATCATCCAGCCGAAGTCAGCGTGCATCTGCGAGGCCAGCAGCATCGGCGCAGGCCCCGGCAGCAGAAATGCCGCCGCCGCTGCCACACCGGCAAACAGAGGGATCACCAGCTTCACCAGGTTAGTGCCGGTATGGCGCGCCATGGAGAAGGCCACGCTAATCAGAAGCACGACGGCCACCTCAAAGAACAGCGGCAGCGCGCAGATCAGACCGGCCAGACCAATCGCGTAGTGCGCCCGGCTGTGGCCGAAAGATTTCAGCATTTTGACGGCGATCTGATCGACCGCGCCGGTTTCATGCAGGATTTTGCCAAACATCGCGCCAAGCGCGACTACAATCGCCAGGAAGCCTAGCGTGCCTCCCATCCCTTTTTCCATGGTCGCGGCGATTTTGTCGAGCGGCATTCCGGAAAAGAGACCTGCACCAATGGATACCACCATCAAAGCAACAAAGGCGTGCATACGGGCCTTCATTACCAAAAACAGCAGCAACAGCACGGAGCCGACTGCTGTTAAAACAAGCGTTAACGTACTCAAAACTTACTGCCTTTTGTTAATGACCTCAATGGTGCTTGCGACAACACCGTCCAGCGGCTGATCGATATCCACGACCAGCACATCACTTTCATCCACGCCCGGCTCCTGCAGGGTTTCGAACTGCGTTACCAGCATCTGGGTTTTGAAGAAGTGCCCTTTACGCGCTTTCAGGCGGGTTTCAATCACGTCGAAATCGCCCTTCAGGTAGATAAAGGAGAGATTGGCGTTACCTTCACGCAGCTGGTCGCGGTAGGTCTTTTTCAGCGCGGAGCAGACAATCAGCGACACTTTATTGGTGCGCTGCATGGCAAATGCAGCATCGTTCAGCGCCTGTAACCACGGCTTACGATCGTCGTCGTTCAGCGGCTCGCCAGAGGCCATTTTGTTGATATTGCTGCGCGGATGGAGAAAGTCACCATCAAGAAACGCGGCATGAATTTGATGCGCCACTTCGCTGGCAACGGCGGATTTACCGCTACCGGAAACGCCCATCAGGACATAAACGTGGTGATCTGGATTTGTGGTGCTCAAAGTATGTCCCTCAGTCAATTGTTACGGGTAACAGTTATCGGTAACATTGTCCTGCCGGGGCTGACGAGAAGCAATATCCAAACGTGTGCGAAGTGAATAAGTGTGAGCTAGTTCAAACTTGTCACCCTAAATAGATCCACCTGGTGACAGCGTGAAACCTAAATCTAACATTTTAGGCGTCACCGTTTCGCCACGAATGCGCGCCAGCAGGCGTTCCGCACCGATACGGCCCATGCGCTCACGCGGGGTCAGGACGCTTGCCAGACGCGGCTCCATTACCTGACCGATGTCGTGACCGTGGAAACCGGCAATCGCCATATCACCCGGGATCTTCAGCCCCAGACGCTGGCATTCAAAGGCGGCGCCGACCGCGAGGTCATCGTTAGTACAGAAGATGCCATCAAGCTGCGGATACTCGCGACGGGCCTGGCGCATCAGCTCAATGCCGGAGGTGTAGGAAGAAGACTGCTCTACCATCACGCTGTAGGGCGTTAAGCTCGCGTCGAGCATCGCCTGCTCGTATCCCTTCTGTTTGATGATAGTACGTTCATCCAGACGTGCGCCAAGATAGGCGACATGACGATGACCGCGGGCGATGATTGCTGCCGTCATCTGGCGGGCGGCTTCAAAGTTATCGAACCCGACGGCGATATCAAGACAGGGCGACTGGCTGTCCATCAGCTCGACCACCGGAATACCCGCCACTTCGATCATCTTCAGCGTGCGCGCGGTGTGGGTGCGTTCGGTCAGGATCAGGCCGTCAATGTTCCAGGAGAGCATCGACTCCAGACGTTCTTCTTCCAGTTCCGGTTTGTACCCATAGTGAGCGAGCATGGTCTGATAGCCAAAGGCGTCGGTGACGCTTTCGATGCCGCGGAGCACTTCCGCGAAGACCTGGTTGGTTAAGGAGGGGAGCAGGACGCCTACCGCACGGCTGGTCGCATTGGAGAGAATATCGGGAGCGCGGTTGGGGATATAACCCAGTTCATCGAGAGCAGCGGCAATCTTGCCACGTAACGCCACGGAAACCTGTTCCGGGTTACGTAAGAAACGGCTGACCGTCATTTTAGTCACACCGACGCGATCGGCTACATCCTGAAGTACGGGTCTTTTCTTTTTCATCGTCCTGAGAGAAACCGGTAGTGATAGATTCCCTCAGTTTATCACGGACAAAGACCAACCTTCCCTGCCATTAGGGAAGGCTGGACAATTATTTACTCTTTAGACTGGCGGCAGGTCGAACAGCAGAATTTCAGCGGCGCTGTCGGCATGGACGGAGATCGCCTGCTCATCCCAGATGGCCAGACCATCGCTGGTGGTCGCTTTGGTGCCGTTGATGGTCACCTCGCCTTTTACCACCTGGATCCACACTTTGCGGTTCGCGGCGATCTGGTGCACGGACTGCTCGTCTTTCGCCAGCGCCCAGCGGTACAGCTCCATATCCTGATGCACTTTCAGCGAGCCGTCACGGGCATCCGGAGACAGAACCAGCTGTTTCCCCTGCTCGGCGTCAAAGCGACGCTGCTCGTAGCGCGGGGTGATGCCTTTGGCTTCCGGAATGATCCAGATCTGGTACAGACGCAGGCGGTCGGTTTTGCTTGGGTTGTATTCGGAGTGACGCACCCCGGTACCCGCACTCATAATCTGGAACTCACCCGCAGGAACCTGCTCTTTGTTACCCATGCTGTCCTGGTGCTCAACTGCGCCGTCCAGAACGTAGGTCAGGATTTCCATGTCTTTGTGCGGGTGGGTACCAAAGCCCTGGCCGGCATCGATAACGTCATCGTTAATCACTCGCAGTGCCGAGAAACCCATAAAGTTCGGGTCATAATAATCGGCAAACGAGAAGCTGTGCCATGAGTCCAGCCAACCATGATTTGCGTGACCGCGGTCGTTTGCTTTGCGTAAGAAGATCATTGTTTTTACCCTCAGTTCGTTTCGATGGAGTAAGTGTGGACGCAATCGACCCGGGATCATAGAGGGTGAAAATTGACTCCTCTGTTCAAAATATCTGAACAAGAACAGAGGAGTCTTCCAGGCTTATCTGGCAAGGGTTACCGTGGCAGGTGAGGCCTGTTCAAAGGCCCGTTCAAGGATTTCCAGATTGGTCATCACTTCAATTTCCTTGACGTAATTAGGGGTACCTTTTGTCAGCGTCTCATAGAGCGCATCGTAGACCTGCCCGTAGTCGCCGGTGCCCGGTTTGATCTCCTCTTTCACCGTTACGCCCGCGTCGTTGACGTACTCCAGCACGCCCACGGACTCATCCGCCGCAAACCCCGGCTCGCCCGGCATAATATTGGCCTTCAGGCTGGTCTCCTGCTGGTCGATGCCGTACTTGATAAACGAGCCTTTGGTGCCATGGACGATAAATTTCGGGTAGTCGATCTTCACCAGATAGCTGGTTTTGACGATCGCTTTCAGATCGCCGTAGAACAGCTGGGCTTCGAAGGTATCGTCCGGGTTGGCTTTATTGCGCAGGCTGCGGATGTCGTAGGCCACATGGTCCGGACGGCCGAACAGGGAGATGATCTGGTCCATGGTGTGGACGCCGAGGCCATAGAAGGAGCCATCCTGCGGCAGGCCGGGTTTGGTCTCCGCCACCGGACGGTAGTAATCGAAGTGGCTTTCTACTTCGACGATTTCGCCCAGCTTACCGCTCTCAATCGCCTGTCTGGCGGTCAGGAAGCAGGTGTCAAAGCGACGGTTCTGATACGGGCTCACGGTCAGCCCTTTACTGCGAGCCAGCGCGAACAGCTCTTTCGCTTCAGCCATCGTCGGGGTGAAGGGTTTTTCCACCAGCACGTTTTTACCGGCTTCCAGGGCGCGTTTCGCGTACTCAAAGTGGCTGTCGGCGTGGGTGCAGACGATCACCAGCTTAACCTCGGGGTCGTTCAGGACCTCATCGAGATCGCTGGTGAAATGAATATGGGCGTACTGCGGGGACTGCTCTTCCGGTTTCGGGTGGCGGCGGAAGATGTGCGCCACATGCCAGCTGGCTTTACGGGTGAGAACATACGGAAGGTGATAGCGGGTGGTGCTTTTGCCAAATCCAATAAATGCGCAGTGTAGTGTCATAGTGGTTTTCCTGGCTTAGGTCTCTGCTTTCAACCATAGCGCAACCTGGCGGCGAAATATATTTCTATAACGAATCCTAAAATGGCGGTCGGAACCTTGATCCTGGCCGGAATTAACAGGATAAGGGGACGGCCAAAACCCCATGCTCGCGAAAGGAGTCGCGCTCATTTTCTATGGAAAGAAAATATCTCGCGTTAAATAGCGCACTTCTCTTCTGGCTGCTCGCGCTGGTGTCCTGGTGCTCAGGCGCCCTCTTCCTGACGTGGCTGTTCGCTGCATTGTCCTTACTGAGCTTTGGCACCTCCCTTCTACTTAATCAGGTCAAGATCATGTTTAAAAAGAGCAAAACCACCGAGACTGGCAAGCCAGACATCGCCCTTCCACAGGTGCCCGTCAGCGAAAAAGAGCCCACCGTTACGGAGAAACACGGCACCACGGTTATCGCCAGCGATGTGCGCTTTGAAGGTAATATCGTTTCCGGCGGGCACGTCTACGTTCACGGGACGCTTATCGGCAATATCGATTCCAGTGAGAGCCTGATAAAGATCATGCGTGGGGGCCAGGTGGAGGGGAACGTTACCTGTCGGGAGCTGATCGTGGATGGCAAGATCGTCGGCCAGTGCAGCAGCGATGTGATTGAGATCTGCGAGCATGGTCAGGTCACGGGCACCCTTGGCTATCGCACTCTGGCGGTTAAAAAAGGCGGTCAGTTTTCCGGCCAGGCTGAGCTTTTGCCGGCTGTCGCAGAAAAGAACAACGTGGTGGGTCTGATGAAAGAGAGCACCCCCGACCCGCTCGATCTCGTGCAGCTGCAAAAGCTTTAGGGCAAAAAAAAGCCAGCTGGAAGCTGGCTAAAATAATACTGGAAGCAATGTGAGCAATGTCGTGCTTTCAGGTTCCCGTGTCGGTTCTCCTGAATGCAGAGCAATAATAATCATTCTCATTCGCACTTGTCCACTCCTTTTTTGCAAAAAATGCTTGTTGACTCACATTTCAAACTCATGGATGTTGAAAAGGAACCTAACTGACTGAGGAAGAAGGAATGAGTGAGATAGTGATACGCCACGTTGAAGCCGCCGATGCCGAAGCTTTACGCCTGATTAACGCCCAGCCAGGGGTGTATCACAACACACTACAGCTTCCTCATCCATCGATGGACATGTGGAAGGAACGCGTGGCCGCAAAACCGGGCAGGCGCCATCTGGTAGCCTGCCTGGACGATAAGGTCATCGGTCACCTGGTGCTGGACGTGATGGAAAACCCCCGTCGCAGCCATGTCGCGACGTTCGGGATCGGCGTTTCAGCCGAGGTGCAAGGCCGCGGCGCGGGCAGCGCGTTGATGCGCGAGATGCTCAACCTGTGCGACAACTGGCTGCGCATCGAGCGCATCGAGCTGACGGTGTTTGTCGACAATGCCTCTGCCATCGCCCTGTATCGTAAATATGGCTTTGTGGTGGAAGGCACCGGGAAAAAGTTCGCCCTGCGTAACGGCGAGTATGTGGATGCGCACTTTATGGCGCGCATCAGGTAAGCATTGCCGGGTGGCGGCTTCGCCTTACCCGGCCTACGGTTATGAATACCTCTCCCCATTGGGGAGAGGTAAAAGGTTTAATACCCCGCCGTCAAATCATCTACTGAACGCGGATCCGATGCCCCATACAGCGCGCCATCCGGCCCGACCATAATGCTCTGGGTGCTGCCCATCGCCTCTTTCACCACCACTTTTTGCCCGCGCTGCTCCAGCAGCTTCAGGGTGTCCGGACTAAAGCCTTTCTCCACCCGTAGCTCATCCGGCAGCCACTGGTGATGGAAGCGCGGCGCGTTGGTGGCCTCTGCCACGTTCATCCCGTAATCGATGCTGTTGACCACCATCTGCAGCACGGTGGTGATAATGCGGCTGCCGCCAGGGCTGCCGGTCACCAGCCAGGTTTTGCCATCTTTCACCACGATGGTCGGTGACATCGACGACAGCGGACGCTTCTTCGGCCCGACGGCGTTGGCATCCCCGCCCACCAGCCCGTAGACGTTCGGCACGCCCGGTTTGGCGGAGAAGTCGTCCATCTCGTTGTTGAGCAGAATACCGCTGTTACCCGCCACGATCCCGGTACCAAAGGTGGTGTTGAGCGTATAGGTCACCGCCACCGCGTTACCGTCTTTATCCACCACCGAGAAGTGGGTGGTCTGGTTGCTCTCGTACGGCGCCAGTTTGCCCGGGCGGATCTCGCTTGAGGGTTTGGCTTTATTGATATCGATCTGGTCAGCCAGGGTTTTGGCATAGGCTTTATTGGTCAGCGCCTGCCACGGCACCTTGACGAAATCCGGGTCACCCAGATACTCCGAGCGGTCAGCGTAGGCATATTTTTCCGCCTCGGCCATCACCTGCATGGTATCGGCACTGCCGAAACCAAACTTATGCAGATCGAAGTTCTCGAGGATGTTGAGGATCTGCACGATGTGGATCCCGCCGGAAGACGGCGGCGGCATGGAGTAGACCTGATACCCGCGATAGTCCCCGCTAATCGGCGTGCGCTCCACGGCTTTGTACTCCGCGAGATCGGCTTTGGTGATCAGCCCGCCGTTCTTGCTCATCTCTTCGGCAATCTGGTCGGCAATGACCCCTTTATAGAAGGCGTCCGGGCCGTTCTCGGCAATCATCTCCAGACTTTTGGCGAGGTTGGTCTGCACCAGCTTGTCACCCTTCTTCAGCGGCTCGCCCTCCTTCCAGAAGATCGCTTTGCTGCTCTCATGGTTAGGGAGCACTTCACTGCCGTAGGTTTTCAGATCGTCGGCCAGGGCGTCGTTGACCTCAAAACCGTCGCGCGCCAGCTTGATGGCCGGCTGGACCACTTTGTTCAGCGGCAGGGTGCCGTACTTATCCAGCGCCAGCGAGAAGCCCGCAACCGTACCCGGTGTGCCGGTCGCCAGATGGGAGGTGAGGGATTTTTTACTGTCGGCGTTGCCCTGCTCGTCGAGGAACATGTCGCGCGTGGCCTGGGAGGGGGCCATTTCACGGAAGTCGATCGCCGTGGTCACGCCATCTTTGGTACGCAGCATCATAAAACCGCCGCCGCCGAGGTTACCCGCCTGCGGGTGCGTCACTGCCAGCGCATAGCCGACCGCCACCGCCGCATCCACCGCATTACCGCCCTGTTTGAGGATATCCACCCCTACCTGGGTGGCGAGGGCATCCACCGAAGAGACCATCCCCTTCTGCGCCCGCACGGGATGGAACACATCTTCTTCCACGCCGTAGGAGACCGGGGGCGCGGCAGGCGGATTCGCTGCCACGCAAAACGTACCGCCTGCCGTCAGGGCAGCAATCGCTACCCAGCGTAAAAACGTTGGTTTCATCATTGTTATTCTCCAGGTACAGGGACTCATGCTCCCGCTTAAGCCTGGTTCATAACTCTTAAAAAATCATCGTCGTGCAGGATCCGAGGTAAACTTAAAGGAGGCCTCAGAAGGAGGGAGTAACAATGAAACGACTGATTCTTGTTGCGGCGTTACTGCCGTTTGCCGTGCTCGCGCAGCCCATCAACACCCTGAACAACCCCAACCAGCCGGGCTATCAAAACCCCAGCCAGCAGCGGATGCAAAATCAGATGATGATCCAGCAGCAGCAACAGACAGGGATGCTCAATCAGCAGCTGCAGACGCAGACCCGCGTCCAGCAGCAGCATCTGCAAACGCAGATGAACAATAACACCCTGCGGGTTCAGCAGAGCCAGCCGGGCGTGCAGGTTCTGCCTAACACCAGCGGCGGGATGCTCAGCGGCGTAGAATCTTCGGGCGGCGTGCAGCAGCAACATATGCTGCCGCAGCAGCAGAACGGCTCTATGCTAAATAACCCTTAGGGCTGAAAGTCCGGGCCTATCAGGGCTATCGCATCGGTACAGATACAATCCACGCCCCAACGCAGCAGCTCCGCTGCCCGCTGGGGCTGGTTGACGGTATAGACCAGGATATGCAGGCCAGCGGCCTTAATTGCCTTCACCCGCGCCTCATCCAGCAGACGATGGTTGAGATGAAGCGACACGCAGCCCAGCCGGGTGGTTAGCTCGCGCCAGTCTTCACGCCACTCATCCAGCAGTAAACCGCGCGGCAGCTCGGGTGCTGCTACCTGCGCCGCTTCCAGGGCGTCGATCTCAAAGGATGACAGTAGCGGTGCGGTCATGCCTTCCCACAGCTCACGTGCCGCCAGCGCAATCACTTTGCCGGTGAGTGGTCCCGTGCCGGTGGTCGGCTTGATTTCGATATTGGCCATCATCCTTAGCTTCCGGCAGCGGTCGGCCACTTCAGCCAGCAGCGGCAAAGGCTCGCCTTTGAACTCTCCGCTGAACCAGCTTCCGGCATCCACCTTCAGCAGATCGCGCCACGGCAGTTCACCCGCCACGCCCCAGCCGTTGCTGGTGCGCTCGAGGTTGTCATCGTGCAGAAGGAAGATCTCCCCGTCCTGCGACAGTTTGGCGTCGAATTCGATCATGGTGTGGCCGTAGCGCGCACCGACGTCAATCGCCGCCAGGGTGTTCTCCGGTGCCAGTTTACCGCCGCCACGGTGGGCGACGATGTGGGGATAAGGCCAGTAACTCATACACGTTGTCCTGTTTCGCCATCGAATAAATGCAGATGATTTTCCGGCAGATGCAGCCACAGCGTGCTGCCCGCTTTCGGGCGCTCCTGATGCGACATACGCACCACCAGCTTCTGCTCGCCCCAGCGTCCGTGCGCCAGGTTATCGGCGCCCAGCATCTCGAGGGTATCCATTACCAGCGGCACCCCGCCTTCCGACTGGGAGCTTAGCGCAATATGTTCCGGGCGGATACCCAGCGTCATTTTGCGTCCGGCATAGCCGCGATAGAACCAGTTGATCGGCAGCGCCATGCCGCTCTCCAGTTCGAAATGGGTCCCCGCGGCGCTGATGCGCCCCTCCAGCAGGTTCATTGCCGGGCTACCGATAAAGCTCGCCACAAAGCGGCTGGCGGGCTTTTCATACACCTCCACCGGGGTGCCAATCTGCTCGGCGATGCCTTTGTTCATCACCATCACCCGCTGGGCGAGGGTCATGGCTTCCACCTGATCGTGAGTGACGTAGAGTGAAGTCGTTTTCAGGCGACGGTGCAGGTGCTGCAGCTCGAGGCGCATCTGCACGCGCAGTTTGGCATCGAGATTAGAGAGCGGTTCATCGAACAGGAACACCGCCGGATCGCGCACGATGGCGCGGCCCATCGCCACGCGCTGACGCTGGCCACCGGAGAGCTCGCGCGGGCGGCGCTTCAGCAGACCATCCAGCTCCAGAATGCGCGCTGCCTCTTTGACGCGCTCGTCGATATGGCTTTTGCCCATGCCGCGGATTTTCAGCCCCCAGGCCATGTTCTCTTCCACGCTCATGTGCGGATAGAGGGCGTAGTTCTGGAACACCATCGCGATGCCTCTGTCTTTCGGCTCCATTTCGGTGACGCGCTGGCGGTCAATCCAGATATCCCCGGACGTCACGCGCTCCAGCCCCGCCACCATGCGCAGCAGCGTGGATTTGCCGCAGCCGGACGGGCCGACCATCACGATAAATTCCCCGTCCGCCACGTCGAGCGTCAGCGGCTGAATCACCTGGGTTTTACCATCCCAGCTTTTGGTTACTGCCTGAAGTTTTAAACCTGCCATCTTATTTCTCGCTATCGACCAGGCCACGGACAAACGCACGCTGCATGGCTAAAACAATGACTACGGGTGGGATAAGGGTGAGCAGCATGGCCGCCATCACCTGGTTCCAGAGGGTGGTGCCTTCGCCGGTTGAAATCATCCCTTTGATGCCCGCCACGGCGGTGCCGAGATTGACGTCCTGGACAATCAGCAGCGGCCACAGATACTGGTTCCAGCCGTAGATAAAGGTGATAACAAACAGCGCCGCGAGGTTGGTTTTCGACAGCGGCAGCACGATGTCGCGGAAAAAGCGCATCGGCGAGGCACCGTCGATACGCGCCGCCTCAATCAGCTCGTCCGGCAGGGTCATAAAGAACTGACGGAACAGGAAAGTGGCGGTGGCCGAGGCCATCAGCGGCAGGGTTAACCCCGCATAGCTGTCGAGCATCCCGAGGTTGGCGATCACCTCCACCGTAGGGAAGATACGCACCTCCACAGGCAGCATCAGGGTGATAAAGATCATCCAGAAGAACAGGTTGCGCAGCGGAAAGCGGAACCAGACGATGGCGAAGGCCGAGAGCATCGACACCGTGATTTTGCCCACCGTGATGCCGAACGCCATGATGAAGCTGTTGAGCATCATCAGCCAGAACGGGGCGCTGTTAACGCCGACGCCCTGGGTCCAGATGGTCGCCATGTTCTCAAAGAGATGCCCGCCCGGGACCAGCGTCATCGGGGTTTCAAAGATGGCGTTGCGATCCAGCGTGGCGGCGACGAAGGCCACGTACAGCGGGAACAGGATGACGATGATGCCCAAAATCAGCATGGTATGGCTGAAAATCGTCAGCCCGCGACGGTTCTCAATCATTGGTAGCGCACCTTACTTTCGACATAGCGGAACTGCACCACCGTGAGGATGATGACGAGGAACATCAGCACCACCGACTGGGCGGCAGAGGCCGAGAGATCCAGACCGGCAAAACCTTCGCGATAGATCTTGTAGATAAGCGTGGTGGTGGCCTGTACCGGGCCGCCGGCGGTGGCGGCGTCGATCACCGGGAAGGTGTCGAAGAAGGCGTAGACCAGGTTGACCACCAGCAGGAAGAAACTCACCGGGGCGATCAGCGGCAGCGCCAGCCTGAAGAAGCGGCGGACCGGGCCTGCGCCGTCAATCGCCGCGGCTTCTACCAGCGAGCGCGGAATGGACTGCAGCGCAGCAAAGAAGAACAGGAAGTTGTAGCTGATCTGCTTCCACACCGAGGCGAAGACCACCAGGAACATCGCCTGACCGCTGTTCTGGGCATGGTTCCAGTCATAGCCGAACTCGCCGAGGAAATGGGTGATCAGTCCGCGCCCCGGGTTAAACAGGAAGATCCACAGCACGGCGGCGACCGCCGGCGCTACGGCATAGGGCAGTAGCATCAGGGTTTGGTACAGACGGCTGCCGCGCAACACGTAATCCACCAGCGCGGCGAAAAACAGCGAGGCGAGAAGACCGCTGACGGTGACCAGGGTGCTGAATTTGATCGTCGTCCAGAAGGCATCGAGATAGTAGCTGTCGTGCCACAGGGCGGCGAAGTTATCCAGACCGACGAACTGGCTGGAGAGCCCGAACGGATCGACGCTCTGTACCGAGTACCACAGCGCTTCGCCCGCAGGCCAGATAAAGAAGATGACGGTGATGACCAGTTGCGGCGCGACCAGCAGGTACGGCAGCCAACGGGAACGGAACACCGGACGGGAAGATGACATGGGGATTGAGTTCCTGAACAGCGCCGGATGACGCTACGCTTATCCGGCCTACAGGTTCGCGTAGGCCGGGTAAGGCGAAGCCGCCACCCGGCATTTCACATTACGATTTGGTCGACTGCTCAAAGCGGCGCAGCAGTTGGTTGCCACGCTCTACTGCAGCATCCAGTGCCTGCTGTGGGGATTTCTTACCGGTCCACACGCTCTCCAGCTCTTCATCCACGATGGTACGGATCTGCGGCATGTTGCCCAGGCGCAGGCCTTTGGTGTACGGCAACGGTGGCTTGTTCAGCATCTGGCGCGTGGCGATGTCTGCGCCCGGGTTTTTGTCGTAGAAGCCCTGCTCGCGGGTCAGGTCATACGCGGCTTTGGTGATCGGCAGATAGCCGGTCTTCTGGTGCCATTCGGCTGCGTTTTCCGGTTTTGCCAGGAAGTCGAGGAACTCCGCTACGCCCTTGTAGGTGTCCTTGTCTTTACCCTGCATCACCCACAGGCTGGCCCCGCCGATGATGGCGTTCTGCGGCGCGCCTTTCGAGTCGGCATCGTACGGCATCATGCCCACGCCGTAGTTGAATTTGGCGTAGTGGCGGATATCCGCCAGCGAGCCGGAAGAGGCGGTGGTAATCGCGCAATCGCCGCTGTAGAACTTCTCGGTAGATTCGTCTTTACGCCCGAAGTAGCTGAAATCGCCCTTCTTGTTCAGCTCCTGCAACAGAGCGATATGCTTCACCTGGTCCGGCTTGTTGAATTCCAGTACCGCATTGGTGCCGTTGAAACCGTTGTTCTCAGTGGCGACCGGCTGGCCATGCCAGGCGCTGAAGTTCTCGATCTGGATCCAGCCCTGCCAGCCGCTGGCGTAGCCGCACTTCATCCCCGCCGCTTTCAGCTTCGCGGTGTACTCGGCCAGATCCTGCCAGGTTTTTGGCGGCTGCTCAGGATCTAAACCGGCTTTTTTGAAGGCGTCTTTGTTGTAGTACAGCACCGGGGTGGAGCTGTTAAACGGCTGAGAGAGCAGATGGCCGGATTTGGAATCGGTGTAGTAACCGGAGACGGTCGGCACGAATTGGGATTCGTCGAAGTTGATGCCCGCGTCCTTAAACACTTCATAGACCGGCTTGATGGCTTTAGAGGCCATCATAGTGGCGGTGCCAACTTCGTAAACCTGTAACAGCGCCGGGGCGTTGCCGGTACGGAATGCGGCGATACCCGCGCTCAGGCTCTGCTCGTAGTTGCCTTTGTACACCGGCACAATTTTGTAATCCGGATGGGTGTCGTTGAAACGTTGCGCCAGGGAGTCAACTTCTTTACCCAACTCCCCTTCCATGGAATGCCAGAACGGAATAGTGGTGACGGCCATTGCGTTAGTCGCAAAAGCCAGACCCATTGCCAGACCCAAAGCTGTGTGTCGTAACGATGTCATTGTCATCTCTCTTATTGTGCCGGATGCGCGATATCACGCGTTTTGTGCTCGCGAGGTAACATGACATGCTCGAATTACAGAAAAATAACCGTTTGTTTACAGAGATATGACAGCAGAGCGTCAGAGGGATGATGGAAATGTGAAGGCAGTGGCTAGCGGCGTAAACGCTCCACAATTTCTTCAAGCGACAGACGGCCCGCAGCAGCCTCAACCGTCATCGCCACATAATCCGGATTGGCCTTCAGCGAAATGCCGTTACGTTTGAGGAAAAGCAAGGTGATAAACAATGCCGTGCGTTTATTACCATCATTGAAGATATGGCCGCGGGAGATGGCCAGCAAATGCATCGCCGCCAGGATCCAGACATCGGTCACCCCTTCGTATTGATATTTGTTTAACACGCGATAGAGCAGCGCTTCAGCACGACCCGGATCCGACATTCCCGCGACGCCAGGCGTGACGCTGAGGAGTTTGTCATGAAACAGGACTATCTCTTCCGCTGAGATAAATTGCAGGGTCATTTGTCAGCCAGTTCCCTAATTTCGTTGCCATGAATACCCATAATGGCGTCAAACTCGGCATCCAGTTTTGCCACCTGATAACGTTCAAATTCTTCTGCGCTGATAATCACGGCAGGTTTATGACCGCGACGCGTGATGGTGACGGGTGTTCCCGTCGCGGCAGAATCCAGCGCTGAGGCAAGATTCTGACGTGCTTCGCTATAGTTCATTGTACGCATATTGCCCCCTTTTAAGTACAAGTCAATTGTACAAGTAAAGCGTACAAAAAACAAAAAAGCCGGGTGGCGGCTTCGCCTTACCCGGCCTACGTACGGCACGCTGTTGTAGGCCCGGTAAGCGCAGCGCCACCGGGCAATACAGACGGCTCAGCCGCCCAGGTAAGCACTCCGCACCGCTTCGTTCGCCAGCAGCGCGTCGCCGGTGTCTTCCAGCACCACGCGGCCATTCTCCAGCACGTAGCCGCGATCCGCGAGCTTCAGCGCCTGGTTGGCGTTCTGCTCCACGAGGAAGATGGTCATCCCTTCGCTACGCAGCTGTTCGATGGTGTCGAAGATCTGCTGGATGATGATCGGCGCCAGCCCGAGCGAAGGTTCGTCGAGCAGCAGCAGACGCGGCTGGCTCATCAGCGCGCGGCCGATTGCCAGCATCTGCTGTTCCCCGCCGGACATGGTGCCTGCCCGCTGAATACGGCGCTCAAACAGGCGCGGGAAGAGATCGTAGACGCGCTTGATGCGGGTCTGGAACTGCTCGCGCTCGGCAAAGAAGCCGCCCATCGCCAGGTTCTCTTCTACCGTCATACGCGAGAAGACGCGACGCCCTTCCGGGACTATCGCCACCGCTTCGCGCATGATTTTCGCCGTCTGCCAGTCGGTAATGTCTTTACCATCAAAGACGATACGTCCGCTGGTGGCGCGCGGATCGCCGCACAGGGTACCGAGCAGCGTGGTTTTCCCCGCGCCGTTAGCCCCGATCAGGGTGACGATTTCACCCTGATTGATGTGCAGGCTGACGTCGTGCAGGGCCTGGATCTTGCCGTAATGCGCATTGACCTTGTCGAACGTTAACATCGCTTTTTCCATCTTATGCCTCACCAAGGTATGCGCGGATCACGTCCGGGTTGTTGCGAATCTCTTCCGGCGTACCGTTCGCCAGCGGCGTGCCCTGGTTCACCACGTAGATGCGGTCAGAAATGCCCATCACCAGTTTCATATCATGCTCAATCAGCAGGATGGTGGTGTCGTGATGGTCACGCAGTTCGACGATCAGCTCGTCCAGCTCTTTGGTCTCTTTCGGGTTCAGCCCCGCCGCCGGTTCGTCGAGCATCAGGATCTCCGGCTGCGTTACCATGCAGCGGATAATCTCCAGACGACGCTGGTCGCCGTAGGCCAGGTTGCTGGCCTGACGGTTGGCGTGCTGCAGCAGGCCGATACGGTCGAGCCAGGTGGCGGCGCGATCCAAGGCTTCGTCCTGCGCCCGGCGAAACGCCGGGGTTTTCAGCAGGCCGGCGAAGAGCCCGGTTTTCAACTGCTGATGCTGCGCCACCAGCAGGTTCTCAATTACCGTCATCTCGCGGAAGAGACGCACGTGCTGGAAGGTACGCACCACGCCCATGCGGGCAATCTGCTGGCCCGGTAAGCCTTCGAGGTGCTGATCGCGCAGCATGATGGTTCCGCCCGTCGGCTTGTAGAAACCGGTCAGACAGTTAAAGACCGTGGTTTTACCGGCACCGTTCGGGCCGATCAGGGAGACAATCTCTTTCTGGTGCAGATCCAGCGAGACGTTGTTGACCGCCAGCAGGCCGCCAAAACGCATCATCAGGCCGTTAACGGATAATAATGGCTGACTCATGCCTGCTCTCCTTTCGCTTGCCCGTTTTTCAGTTTCAGCTGTGGACGGGTCATCGGCAGCAAGCCCTGCGGACGCCAGATCATCATCAGTACCATCAAACCACCCAGCATCAGCATGCTGTATTCGTTAAAGTCACGCATCAGCTCACGGGAGACCACCAGCAGGACAGCCGCGAGAATCACCGCGAACTGCGAGCCCATCCCGCCGAGCACTACAATCGCCAGCACGAAAGCTGACTCCGCAAAGGTGAAGGATTCCGGGCTGACAAAGCCCTGACGCGCGGCAAACAGGGTTCCGGCGAAACCGGCAAACGCGGCGCTGATGGTAAAGGCGGTCAGCTTGATGCGGGTCGGGTTCAGGCCCAGGGAGCGACAGGCGATCTCATCTTCACGCAGCGCTTCCCACGCACGGCCCAGCGGCATGCGCAGCAGACGGTTAATCACGAACAGGGTGATGACCACCAGCAGCAGCGCCACCAGATAGAGCCAGATCACGCGGTCGGACGGGTCGTACTTGATACCAAAGAAGTTGCTGAAGGTGTCCCAGCCGCCTTCACGCGCGGAACGGCTGAACTCCAGGCCGAAGAAGGTCGGTTTCGGGATCTGGCTGATACCGTTCGGGCCGCCGGTCACTTCGGTATTGTTGAGCAGCAGGATACGGACGATTTCACCGAAGCCTAAGGTCACAATCGCCAGATAGTCGCCGCGCAGACGCAGCACCGGGAAACCAAGCAGGAAACCGGCGGCAGCAGAGACCAGCCCCGCCAGCGGCAGACAGGTCCAGAAGCCGAGACCGTAATAGTGGTTCAGCAGCGCGAAGGTGTAAGCGCCGATGGCGTAGAAGCCGCCGTAGCCCAGCACCAGCAGCCCGGACAGGCCCACCACCACGTTCAGACCGAGGCCGAGGATCACGTAAATCATGGTCAGGGTGGCGATATCCACCGTGCCGCGGGAGACCACGAACGGCCAGGCCGCGGCCGCCACCAGCAGCGCCACCAGGAACAGCTTCTGTTTGACGGTCGAGCCGTCAATCGCTGGCAGGACAAACTTCGGCCCAGAGACGCTTTTAAGTGTCTTCTGGAACACCGGACGCAGCAGCTGGAAGAAGAAGACCACCGCGGTGCCGACAAAGACCCACTGCCAGCGGATATCCGACGCGGAATCCACTACCAGCTTAGTGCCGCTCAGCTCCAGCTGAACGCCCATAAAGACGGCCGCCAGGATAAAGAACATCGCCGCTGAGAGCAGCGCCATGGCAAAATGCATCGGTTTCATACTTTCTCTACCTCCGGACGACCCAGAATACCGGTAGGCATGACCAGCAGAACCAGAATCAGCAGGGCAAACGACACCACGTCTTTATATTCGGTACTCAGGTACGCAGAGGAGAGCGCTTCGGCCACGCCGAGGATCAGGCCACCGATCATGGCACCTGGAATACTGCCGATCCCGCCCAGCACCGCTGCGGTAAAGGCTTTCATCCCGGCCATAAAGCCGATGTACGGGTTGATTACGCCGTAGAACTGACCGAGGAGCACGCCAGCCACCGCCGCCATCGCCGCACCAATCACGAAGGTCAGGGCAATCACGCGGTCGGTGTTGATGCCGAGCAGGCTCGCCATTTTCAGGTCTTCAGCGCAGGCGCGACAGGCGCGGCCCATGCGGGAGTAGCGGATGAAAAGGGTCAGCGCCAGCATGGCGAGGAAGGTGACAATCCAGATTACCAGCTGCATGGTGGTGATCGACGCCGAGAAGTTCTCGCTGGCCCCGACAATCCACTGGCCGTTGAACAGGCTTGGCAGCGCCACGTCGCGTGAGCCTTCGGTCAGGCTGACGTAGTTTTGCAGGAAGATGGACATCCCGATGGCGGAGATCAGCGCGATCAGGCGCTTGGAGCTGCGCACGGGCCGGTAGGCCACGCGTTCGATGCTCCAGCCGTAGGCACTCGCAATTACAATCGCGCCGACAAACCCGGCAGCCACCAGCAGCCAGCTGCTGTCGATGCCCATCATCATCAGCGCGGCGATAATCATAAAGGAGACATAGCTGCCGATCATGTACACCTCGCCGTGGGCGAAGTTGATCATGCCGATAATGCCGTACACCATCGTATAGCCGATGGCGATCAGTGCATAGGTGCTTCCCAGCGTGACGCCGTTAAACATCTGCTGCAAAAAATAGAGAAACTGCTCGGACATAAGATAACCTTTCTAATTCCCGCCCGGTCCTGCCGGGCGGTGGGATAATGATTATTTGGCGACCGAGGATGAACCGTCGGCGTGCCACTTAAAGACACCAAACTCAAATCCCTTCAGATCGCCTTTCTCGTCCCAGTTCAGCGGCCCAATCACGGTGTCAGCCCCGTGTGCTTTCAAATCTTTAATCAGATCCTGCGGTTCTTTGCTGCCGGTACGATCCATGGCGGTGGCCAGAGACTGCACGGCGGCATAGGTGATCCACACGTATGGACCACTCGCGTCTTTCTTCTCCGCTTTCAGGGCATCGACGATAGCAGCGTTGGCCGGATCCTGGTCATAGCGTTTTGGCATCGTCACCAGCATGCCTTCGCCCGCGTCGCCCGCGATGTTCGACAGCGAGGCGTTACCGACCCCTTCCGGGCCCATAAACTGGGTTTTCAGGCCGACAGCACGGGCCTGGCGCAGCATCTGGCCCATTTCCGGGTAGTAGCCGCCGTAGTAAACGAAGTCGATGTTCTCTTTCTGCAGACGCGCCAGCAGCGCCGAGAAGTCTTTCTCGCCCGCAGTGATGCCGTCGAAGAAGACGACGTTCGCGCCGCCTTTTTTCAGGCCGTCCTGCACAGAGCGAGCCAGTCCTTCACCGTACTGCTGCTTATCGTGAATGATAGCGATGCGCTGCGGCTTGACGGTTTCGATGATGTATTTCGCCGCGGTGGGTCCCTGTGAGGAGTCAAGACCGGCGGTACGCATGATGTACTGATAGCCGCGCTGGGTCAGTTCAGGGTTAGTAGCGCCCGGCGTGATCCTCAGGATGCCTTCGTCTTCATAGATGTCGGAGGCAGGCTGGGTAGAGGACGAGCAGAGATGGCCAATCACATACTGAATGCCATCGTTAACAATTTTGTTGGCGACGGCGACGGCTTGTTTCGGGTCACAGGCATCGTCATATTCCACGCCGACCAGTTTGTCGCCCTTAATGCCGCCTTTAGCGTTGATGTCCTTAATAGCCTGGCGCGCGCCGTTGAACTCCATATCGCCCCACTGGGCAACAGGGCCGGATAACGCCCCTACCACGGCAACTTTAATATCTTCCGCCATAGCTGACTGCGAAATCGCCAGTGCAACCATCCCCGCGACTAATGTTTTCGCGTTCATTCTCATCCAGGAATCCCCATTCGTGACGTGATGTATATATTTTGTTTTATTATGGTTAAAAAGCATTCTGTACTTTTATTAAACAACGCAACTTTTGCTATTGCCTTTAATGGTTTAGCGCAGTTTTTTGCCTAAAACCAGACTAAAATCTCTATATTTCAGTCGATTAAGCAAAGATAATATTCTGAAATCAGACAGAGATAAACAAATAAAAGCGCGAGTTGCAGCATAAAATAACGGTACAAAGCGCCGAATAAAACGCTGCCTTTTAGGTTAAAATTCTGCTTATTTTTCGATCCCTGCGTTTTAAGACTACGCAACGTAACGCTAAAAAAGTAATCAGCTGGGGAATGGGTTTAAAAAGTGGAAGCGTCTGACAGAATAAATTGAGACACTGCCAGCACTCTTTTTGATTTGGACAAGCGGCTAATGAAACTGACCATCCACCGTCTGGAGAAATTTAGCGACCAGGATCATATCGACCTCAACAAGATCTGGCCGGAATATTCTCCCTCCTCGCTCACCGTTGATGAAACACACCGTATTTATGCTGCGCGCTTTAACGAGCGGCTGTTAGGGGCGGTGCGGGTAACGCTGAGCGGTACGCAAGGAGCGCTGGACTCCCTGCGCGTGCGGGAGGTCACCCGCCGTCGCGGCGTGGGGCAATATTTGATTGAAGAAGTGATGCGCGATAACCCGAGCGTGGCCTCGTGGTGGATGGCGGATGTCGGCGTGGAAGACCGGGGCGTGATGGCAGCCTTTATGCAGGCCCTGGGGTTTACGGCGCAAAGCAACGGGTGGGAAAAGCATTAAAAAAATGCCCGGTGGCGCTACGCTTACCGGGCCTACGACGTGCTATATGTAGGCCGGGTAAGGCGAAGCCGCCACCCGGCGCTAACATCACTTAGCGTCGGTTGCTGTACCATTGGCATGCCAGTCAAACACGCCGAACTCAAAGCCTTTCAGATCGCCCTTCTCATCCCATGACAGCGGCCCCATCACGGTCTCAACGGAGTTCGCTTTCAGCCAGGTGGCGATGTCAGCCGGTTCCGCAGACTGATTCAGGCCCGCCTGCAGAGTTTGCAGCGCAGCGTAGGTGGTCCAGACGAACGCGCCACTTGGATCCTGTTTCTTAGCTTTGATCGCGTCTACGATTGGTTTGTTGGCTGGAACCTGGTCGTAGTTCTTCGGTTTGGTGACCAGCAGGCCTTCAGCCGATTCACCGGCGATGTTAGACAGGGAGACGTTCGCCACCCCTTCCGGGCCCATGAACTGCGTTTTCAGACCGGCAGCACGCGCCTGACGCAGGAGCTGGCCCATTTCCGGGTGGTAACCACCGTAGTAGACGAAATCGATGTTCTCTTTCTTCAGACGCGCCACCATGGTAGAGAAATCTTTCTCACCGGCGGTAATACCGTCGAAGAACACCACGTTGGCATTGGATTTTTTCAGGTTGTCCTGCACGGAACGCGCCAGGCCTTCACCGTACTGCTGCTTGTCATGGACAATGGCGATACGCTGCGGCTTCACTTTATCGACAATATATTTCGCGGCGGTTGGGCCCTGGTCAGAGTCCAGACCGGTAGTACGCATCACCATCTTGTAGCCACGGGCGGTCAGTTCCGGCGCGGTGGCGGCAGGAGTGATCATCAGAATGCCTTCGTCTTCGTAGATGTCAGACGCAGGCTGCGTGGAAGAGGAGCACAGGTGGCCGATCACGTATTTGATGCCGTCGTTGACCACTTTGTTGGCGACTGCAACCGCTTGTTTCGGGTCACAGGCATCATCATATTTTACGATCTGCAGCTTTTCGCCTTTGATACCGCCCTTGGCATTAATGTCGGCAACCGCCTGCTCTGCGCCGGTGAACTCCTGGTCACCGTACTGCGCTACCGGACCGGACATTGCGCCGACAACGGCCACTTTGATATCAGCCTGAGCCATGGTGCTGAAAGCCAGCGCGATACATCCTGCCAGTAAGGCTTTACCCTTCATATTCATCCTGAGAATCCCCATTGTGATGGTTATTGTGTTTGTTGTGATGTTGTTTTATGGCGCTTTATTTCGATTATGCGTCTGCTGTACGCGCCTTTTCAGCATACTCTGCTAAAACATACCCCATTTTTATCTATTTGGAATAGCTATTTTGAAATGTATATAAGGTAAGCGAGGCTTTAACGAGTCAGCGCACAACAGTTAAATAAGTGTTTGCGAGGAGAAGGGAATTCGCGAGAAGAGGCGCTAAAAAAACAAAACCCCCGAATCTGCATTCGAGGGTTATCGGGGACTTCGCGAAAATTACGCTTCGATAGCGGCGCGAAGTTTTTTCATGGCGTTTTTCTCAAGCTGACGCACACGTTCAGCGGAGACACCGTAGCGATCGGCCAGCTCCTGCAGGGTGGACTTGTTGTCTTCGTCCAGCCAGCGGGCACGGATAATATCCTGGCTACGCTCGTCGAGACCTTCCATTGCAAAGGTCAGCTTGTTGGCGGCCTGCTCTTCCCAGTTGTCGTCTTCAATGCCGTCGGCAAAGTTGGACGATTTATCCTGCAGATACAGGACCGGAGCCATCGGCTGGCTGTCTGACGCATCGTCGTCAGAGGACATATCAAAGGTCATGTCCTGCGCGGCCATACGGGATTCCATCTCGCGCACGTCTTTGCTGGAAACACCCAGCTCGCGGGCAACCATTTCTACTTCATCCTGGTTAAACCAGCCCAGACGCTGCTTGGTTTTACGCAGGTTAAAGAACAGTTTACGCTGTGCTTTAGTGGTCGCGACCTTCACGATACGCCAGTTACGCAGCACGTATTCGTGGATTTCCGCTTTGATCCAGTGCACGGCGAAGGAGACCAGACGCACACCCACTTCCGGGTTGAAGCGACGCACCGCCTTCATCAGGCCGATGTTGCCTTCCTGGATCAGGTCAGCCTGCGGCAGGCCGTAGCCCGCGTAGTTACGAGCAACGTGAACAACAAAGCGCAGGTGAGACAGGATCAGCGTCTTAGCTGCTTCCAGATCGCCCTGGTAATGCAGCTTTTCAGCAAGCTCCTTTTCTTCCTCGGCCGTCAACATCGGCCAGGTGTTCGCAGCCCGGATATATGATTCCAGGTTACCAACAGGGGCTAAAGCTAAAGTTTGCATTTCTTTGGTCATTCATTCCTCTCAATCGATTCTTTCTGGCGGCGGTTTGTCCCCATCAGGCAACGAACATGCCAGAATTAATGAGCAACGAGAATATCATTCACTCTTTTATCAGACAGTGATTTTATCCACAAGTTCCGAGTGAAACTGTGAATAAATTACGCACAAAATGTGACATGGGGATGATTATGCGGGGTAAGAGACAACAGGGGACTCTTTCCCTGCACGGTGATTCTCAATGCAGGGAAAGATTATACCAGAGATTTTTTAGTCAGGGGTAAAGTGACGTAAATGTTGCACAGTCGCTAACCATGCTGCGATCCAGCCGATCATCGAGCACACCAGCAGCAACAACAGGCACTCATCAAAGGCTAAGCCACTGATATTAAACTTAGTTCCGAAAACCTGCGCCACATCGGTGACCGCTGCGGAAAGACGCATCACCAAAATTTCTGACAAAATCAGTGAAAGAAATGCGCCGGAAAAACCGAGCAGTGCGCCGCCATACAGGAACGGGCGCAGGATAAAACCGTCGGTTGCGCCGATCAGCTTTTGCACGTTGATGGTATCGCGACGGGCGAAGATGCTCAGACGGACGCTGTTGCCGATAACGAGGAACACCGCCGCGACCATCAGCACGCCGATCATCGCAGCCACGCGCCCGACAAGGCCAGTCAGCGCCGTCAGACGGGCAAACCAGCTGTCGTCCATGCGTACTTCATCAATGCCGTTGATGCGGGAGACGCGATCGCGCAGGGTATTCAGCGACTCGGTTCCCTGGAAGTCCAGTTTCGGGATCACCACCGCCACTGCGGGCAGGGGGTTCTCCTCCAGCATATCCAGCGCGCCGCCAAAGCCGGACCAGTTGCGGAACTCGCCCAGCGCCTCATCCCGCGACAGGTAGTTTACCTTCTCAACGCCCTGCTCCGCCTGCAGCTGCCCCACCACCTGCGCCGCCGCGTTATCGTCGAGCGCTTTGTCGAGATAAACGGTGATCTGCGGGGAGGGATAGTACTGCGACGCCGCCTGGTTAACGTTTTTGTAGACCATGTAGCAGACGCTGGGCAGGGTCAGGGAGATGGCGATCACCATCACCGTCAGGAAGGTGGCCAGCGGTTTGCTTTTCAGATCCTGCAGCGCACCCTGGAAGGCGTACCGCACCTGCTCGTTAAAGACGTTGGACTTGCGCGAGTTGGGTTTTGGCGCGGCTTTGCTGCGCTTCGGCGCATTGCGGTTGCCATCGCCCGGTCCGCCCGCCGATTTACGGAAACGGTCAAGCTTGCTGCCAAACTGCCGCATCTGGTTTATTGCGTCACGCTTATTCACCGAGGCCTCCGTGCAAATGACCGTCGCTCAGCGTCAGCATGCGGTACGAACGACGGGAGATAAGCCCCATGTCGTGCGTCGCCATCAGTACTGTCACCCCAACGCGGTTAAACTCCTCAAACAGACGCAGGATCCCTTCGGAAAGGGCGTCGTCCAGGTTACCGGTAGGTTCATCCGCCAGCAGCACCGCCGGTTTGTTCACCACCGCGCGGGCAATGCCGACGCGCTGCTGTTCACCGCCGGAGAGCTGGATCGGAAAGTTCTTCGCTTTGTCCAGCAGCCCGACCTTATCCAGCGCCGCCGACACGCGACGACGAATGTCATCCCCGCTGGCGCCCGCAATAATCAGCGGGATCGCCACGTTGTCGAATACCGTGCGGTCCATCAGCAGATGGTGATCCTGGAAAATCATGCCGATCTGCCGACGCAGAAACGGCACTTCACGGTTTTTCAGGCGACTAATGTCGTGGCCGCTAAACCAGATTTTCCCGGCACTGGGCCGTTCGATCCCGCAGATAAGCTTGAGCAGGGTACTTTTCCCTGCGCCGGAGTGGCCGGTCAGAAATGCCATCTCGCCCGGCTGCAGGTGAAAGTTAATCCCCTGCAGCGCTTGTCTCCCACCGAGATAGGCCTTGCTGACGTGTTCAAAGCGAATCATTGTTAATCCTCTCGGGCAAAAAGTGCCTCAATAAAGTCGCCCGATTTAAACGGACGTAAATCTTCGATACGTTCGCCAACACCGATGTAGCGGATAGGAATACCAAACTGATCGGCCACCGAGAAGATCACCCCGCCTTTCGCGGTGCCATCCAGCTTGGTCAGCGTGATCCCGGTCAATCCTACCGCTTCGTGGAACAGCTTCGCCTGACTGATGGCGTTCTGCCCGGTGCTGGCATCAATAGTCAGCATAATTTCATGCGGTGCATCTTCGTCCAGCTTTTTCATTACCCGGACGATCTTCTTCAGCTCTTCCATCAGGTGCGATTTGTTCTGCAAACGCCCTGCGGTATCGGCAATCAGCACATCCACATTACGCGCTTTGGCCGCCTGAATAGCGTCAAAGATCACGGAGGCAGAATCCGCCCCGGTGTGCTGGGCAATCACCGGAATGTTGTTGCGCTGGCCCCACACCTGCAGCTGCTCTACGGCGGCGGCACGGAAGGTATCGCCCGCGGCCAGCATCACCGATTTGCCCTGCTGTTCGAACTGACGCGCCAGCTTGCCGATAGTGGTAGTTTTACCCACGCCGTTAACGCCGACCATCAGAATAACAAATGGCATTTTGCCTTCAATATTAAGCGGTTCGTCAACTTTTGCGAGGATTTCACCCATCTCTTCTTTCAGCAGGCCGTACAGCGCCTCGGCGTCACGCAGCTGTTTACGGCTGGCGCTCTCCGTCAGACTGTTGATGATTTTACGGGTGGTTTCCACACCAACGTCGGCAATCAGCAGCTGTTCTTCCAGCTCTTCAAAGAGATCATCGTCGATTTTCTTACCGCGGAACAGACTGATAAATCCGGAACCGAGGTTCTCTTTGGTTTTGATCAGGCTGCGTTTCAGGCGCGCGAAGAAACCTTCTTTGGTCGGTTTTTCCTGCTCCTGGGCAAGCTCTTCAACCGGCTCTTCCTCTTCGGCTACCGGGACGACAAGCACCGCTTCTTCTGCGGCTGCGGCCGCCAGCGCCTGAGCTTCGAGCTCTTCATCGCTAATGGGCTCTTCAACGTCGGTCTCTGGCAGGTACTCTTCCGGGATCGCTTCCTCAATTTCATCGAGGATCTCTTCCGGCAGCGGTAATTCTTCATGCTCAATCGCCTGCGGAGGTTCCACCTCAGCGACCGGCTCGACACTCTCTTCCACAGGCTCTGACGCAACGGCCACTGGCTCTGGCTCTGGCTCAACCGGCTGTGGTTTTTCGCTCTCCTGGACCTGCTCTGTGACCTCAACCACCTCTTCAGCGAAGGCTTCAGTCTCTTGCTGGCTGTGGGTGCGCGCTTCTGCTTCTACGTCAGCGACGGTCTCAACAGGGGTTTCAGGCTGCGGCTGTTCAACAGCGGCAGGCTGTTCGGCGATCTGTTGTTCTTCGTTCTGCTGCTCGGTTTCCTGCTCTTTTTGACCAAAGCCCAGCCAGGAAAAGAAGCCACGTTTTTTCTCTTTTGCCATCTGCGACTACACCCCTCGCGGTTAATTACTGGCGCTATATACATGGAAGCTAAAAAAATGATGAAATAGTTTATCACTTAACTTAACGCACATCACCGCCTGCAAGCGCAGGCCGTCGGTGTTCCCGAGCAAAGATATGAAGAAACCCAACCGTGCCGCAGCGGGCCAGATACGCATTATCGGCGGCCAGTGGCGAGGCCGTAAACTGCCGGTACCGGATAGCCCCGGTCTGCGCCCAACCACCGACCGCGTTCGCGAGACGCTGTTTAACTGGCTGGCACCTTCAATGGTAGATGCCCGCTGCCTGGATTGCTTCGCCGGAAGCGGTGCGCTGGGTCTCGAAGCCCTGTCGCGCTACGCCGCCAGCGCCACGCTGCTGGAAATGGATCGCAGCGTGGCCCAGCAGTTGCAGCAAAACCTGGTCACCCTGAAGGCCGCGCACGCGAAAGTCGAAAATACCAACACCCTCGCCTTCCTTGCGCAGGCGGGCAGGCCGCACGATGTGGTGTTTGTCGATCCGCCTTTTCGCAAAGGGCTGCTGGAAGAGACGCTGACGCTGCTGGAAAACAACGGCTGGCTGGCGGATGATGCGCTAATCTACGTCGAGAGCGAGGTAGAAAATGGTTTACCGCCGGTGCCCGCCCACTGGGATCTGCACCGGGAAAAAGTGGCCGGCCAGGTCGCCTATCGTCTTTATCACCGTCAATCACAAGGAGAGACTGATGCCGGTACTGATTAATCTGGGTCGTTTGCTGATGATCGGGGTCTGGGCCTTTTTGTTGCTTAACCTCGTCCACCCCTTCCCGCGTCCGATGAATATCTTCGTCAACGTGGCGCTGATCTTCACCTCATTTATGCACGCCCTGCAGATGGTGATGCTCAAAAACGGCATGCCGAAGGATGGCCCGAAAATGACCGGCTGGCAGCAGCTGCGGGTGTTTATTTTTGGCGTGTTTGAACTGCTGGTGTGGATGAATAAGTTTAAGGCGCAGGCGAAGAAGTAATCTGCGCGCTGTTGCCCGGTGGCGCGATGCTTACCGGGCCTACGGTTCGTCCGGGCCGATAATCACGGCGCCGGACTAAACCCCTCAAACCGCGACCCTTTGTAGCTCAACGTCCCTTTATCCCCCACCGTCAGCTGATGGTACTGCTTCTCGTCGAGGCGAAAAGTCATCTCCAGACCGCCGCTCTCCGGCTTAAAGCTCGCCTCATAGCGCATTGCAGTGCCAGCGGGCGTCACCTGCTGCTGCCGCGATCGGCGATCGTTGAGCGCTTTTTCCCGTTTATTGCTCACCACCACCTGCTTTTGCTGCAGCGGGGCGGCGTCGTTATCCGCCTTTTCCCGACGCTGCTGCACAAAGCGAAACGAGGCGGCAATGACGATAATCGCCAGCACGATAATAAAAAAAAGCGGCATCTTGCTCATTAGACAATCCTTAAGACCAGGCTGAAATCAGGATAGCGTGCCACGCTGTGCATTGCTATTGGCCCATCTGCACCACTACACTGAAGTGAAACTGTTTGTTCAACAATAACAGATACAGGGACTTAATATGCTTTGGTCATTTATCGCTGTCTGTTTCTCCGCATGGCTGTATGTCGATGCGTCCTACCGCGGCCCTGCCTGGCAGCGCTGGCTGTTTAAACCCGTCACCTTGTTGCTCCTGTTACTGCTGGCCTGGCAAGCGCCGATGTTTAACGCCATCAGTTACCTGGTGCTCGCCGGGCTCTGCGCGTCGCTGGTGGGCGATGCTCTGACCCTGCTGCCGCGCCAGCGTCTGCTCTATGCCGTGGGGGCGTTCTTCTTATCGCACCTGCTCTATACCATCTATTTCGCCAGCCAGATGACGCTGTCGTTCTTCTGGCCGCTGCCGCTGGCGCTGCTGGTCATTGGCGCGCTGCTGATCGCCGTGATCTGGTCGCGTCTGGAAGAGCTGCGCTGGGCGGTATGTACCTTTATCGCCATGACCCTGGTGATGGTCTGGCTGGCGGGCGAGCTGTGGTTCTTCCGTCCGACGGCTCCTGCCCTGTCGGCCTTCATCGGCGCCACGCTCCTGCTGCTGGGCAATATCGTCTGGCTGGGTAGCCACTATCGTCGCCGTTTCGGTGCCGATAATGCCATTGCCGCCGCCTGCTACTTCGCCGGGCATTTCCTGATTGTGCGTTCGCTGTATATTTAAATAGCGCTTGACTCTGGAGTCGACTCCAGAGTGCATACTGCGGTTAATGAGAAAATTATCATTGCCGGAGAGTGCCATGTCGACTCCAGAAACGCCAAAAAAAGTGCCGCAGTTTTCGGCACTTAAGCTCGCCCCCCTTCCCGCCAAAGAGGCCTGCTGCGCCGCGGATCACGGTCCTGTGCAGGCCGAAGCCGTGGCGCCCGTCCAGGGCCAGCGTTACAGCTGGGTGGTCAACGGCATGGACTGTGCCGCCTGCGCCCGCAAAGTGGAAACCGCCGTCCGCCAGGTGGCGGGCGTCAATCATGTCCAGGTCCTGTTTGCCACCGAAAAACTGCTGGTCGATGCCGACAGCAACGTCAGTGCCAAGGTCGAAGCGGCGGTCATCAATGCGGGCTATACGCTGCGCAATGAGAACGCTCCCGCCGAAAAAGCCTCGGTGCTGCGCGACAATCTGCCGCTCATCACGCTGGTTCTGCTGATGGGCATAAGCTGGGGGTTGGAGCAGCTCAACCACCCGCTCGGCAACCTCGCCTTTATCGCCACCACCCTGGTCGGGCTCTGGCCGGTGGCCCGCCAGGCGCTGCGCCTGATGAAAAGCGGCAGCTGGTTCGCCATTGAAACCCTGATGAGCGTGGCCGCCATCGGGGCGCTGTTTATCGGCGCCACGGCGGAAGCGGCGATGGTCTTGCTGCTGTTTTTGATTGGCGAGCGGCTCGAAGGCTGGGCGGCAAGCCGGGCGCGTAAAGGGGTCAGCGCGCTGATGGCGCTGAAACCTGAAACCGCAACTCAGGTCATTAATGGCGAACGCAAAACCGTGCCTATTGCCGCGCTGCGTCCGGGGGATGTGATTGAAGTTGCCGCCGGAGGTCGTCTGCCTGCTGACGGGACGCTGCTCACCGCCGCGGCCAGCTTTGATGAAAGCGCCCTCACCGGCGAATCCATTCCGGTCGACCGTGCGGCGGGTGAAAAAGTCCCGGCGGGGGCCACCAGCGTCGATCGTCTGGTACAGCTAACCGTGCTGTCCGAACCGGGGGACAGCGCTATCGACCGCATCCTGAAGCTGATCGAAGAGGCGGAAGAGCGCCGCGCCCCGGTGGAGCGCTTCATTGACCGCTTCAGCCGCATCTATACCCCGGTGATTATGCTGATTGCCCTGCTGGTGGCCGTAGTGCCGCCGCTGCTGTTCAGCGCGCCCTGGGAGGGCTGGATCTACAAAGGGCTGACCCTGCTGCTGATTGGCTGCCCGTGTGCGCTGGTGATCTCTACCCCGGCGGCCATCACCTCCGGGCTGGCGGCCGCCGCACGTCGTGGGGCGCTGATTAAGGGCGGTGCCGCACTGGAGCAGCTGGCGCAGGTGCAGCAGGTGGCGTTCGACAAGACCGGCACCCTGACGGTGGGCAAGCCGCAGGTAACGGGCATTTATCCGCACGAGATTGGCGAGCAGGATCTGCTGGCGCTCGCCGCCGCGGTAGAGCAGGGTTCCACCCACCCGCTGGCGCAGGCGATTGTGCGTGAAGCGCAGACCCGCGGGCTGGCTGTTCCGACGGCTACCGGCCAGCGGGCGCTGATGGGCTCAGGGATCGAAGCTGAAGTCGCGGGCAGCAAGGTGCTCATTTGCGCGGCAGATAAATTCCCTGCTCCGCACTTTGTAACGCAAATCGCTACTCTGGAGCAGGCCGGGCAGACGGTAGTGATGGTGGTCCAGGACGGCGAGGCAAAAGGTCTGATCGCCCTGCGTGATACCCTGCGTAATGACGCGAAAGAGGCCGTTAGCGCCCTGCATCAGCTCGGCGTCAACGGCGTGATCCTGACCGGCGATAACCCGCGCGCCGCCGCAGCCATTGCCGGTGAGCTGGCGCTGGATTACCGGGCGGGGCTGCTGCCAGCCGATAAAGTGCAGGCGGTAACGGCCCTGAATGGGCAAGCGCCGCTGGCGATGGTCGGGGACGGGATTAATGACGCCCCGGCGATGAAGGCGGCAACGCTTGGCATTGCGATGGGTAGCGGCACCGACGTAGCGCTGGAGACCGCCGATGCGGCGCTCACCCACAACCGCCTGACCGGGCTGGCGCAGATGATCGGTCTGGCCCGCGCCACCCGCGCCAATATCCGGCAGAACATCGCCATCGCGCTGGGGTTGAAGGGGATTTTCCTGGTGACGACCCTGCTGGGCATGACGGGATTGTGGCTGGCGGTGCTGGCGGATACCGGGGCGACGGTGCTGGTGACCGCGAACGCGTTGCGGCTGTTGCGCCAGAGGTAAAAAAACGCCCGGTGGCGCTACGCTTACCGGGCCTACAAAAACCCATGAACCGTAGCGCCGCCCGGCATTATCACTACTGCATCCCCAACATCCGCGGTAACCACAGCGATATCGCCGGGATGTAGGTCACCATCCCCAACACCAGCAGCAGCGCGCCGTAGAACGGCAGCATCGCCCGGACCACGGTCTCGATCTTCTGCTTACTCACCGCACTGGCGACAAACAGCACCGACCCCACCGGCGGCGTAATCAGCCCGATCCCGAGGTTGACCATCATGATCATCCCAAAATGCACCGGATCGATACCCAGCGAGTTGGTCACCGGCAGCAGCACCGGGGTCAGGATCAGGATGATCGGCGCCATGTCCATCAGGGTGCCGATCAGCAGCAGCATGACGTTAAGGTACATCAGGATCACGTACTTGTTGTCCGAGAGCGAGGTGAAGAACTCGGTGATCCGCATCGGCAGCTGCATGTAGGTCATCACCGCGCCAAAGGCCGCTGCAAAGCCGATCAGGATCATCACGATCGTTACCGTCTTCACCGTGCGGCACATCAGCTTCGGCAGCTCGTTCCACTTGTAGTCACGGTAGATAAACATGGTGACAAAGAACGCCCACAGGCAGGCGACCGCCGCCGATTCCGTCGCGGTAAAGATCCCCGACAAAATGCCGCCGAGAATGATCACCACCGTCATCAGACCCCACAGGGCATCGAAGAAAATCTTCAGCGCCTGCTTAAAGGGGATCCTCTCGCCTTTCGGATAACCGCGCTTGTGGGCAAAGCCCAGGCACAGCACCATCAGACAGACGCCGAGCAGCAAGCCCGGCAGGACGCCGGCGATAAACAGCGTCGCAATCGACACCGTTCCGCCTGCGGCCAGGGAGTAGATCACCGAGTTATGGCTGGGCGGGATCAGGATCGCCTGCACCGAGCCGCTGGCTGTCACCGCCGCTGCGTACTCACGCGGATAACCCTTCTTCTCCATCTCCGGGATCATCACGCTACCGATGGAGGCGGTATCCGCCACCGACGAGCCCGAAATGGCACCGAAGAAGGTCGAGGCGACAATATTCACCAGCGACAGCCCGCCGCGAATAAAGCCGACAAAGATATAGGCAAAGTTCACCAACCGGCGGGCAATGCCCCCTTCCGCCATGATCGCCCCCGCCAGGATAAAGAACGGGATCGCCAGTAGGGTAAATTTATTCACCCCGCTGGTGATCTGGATCATCAGCGCCTCCAGCGGCAGGTCAATCCACAGCGCTCCCGCCACCGCACTTAAGCCGACGGCGAAGGCCACCGGCATCCCCAGCGCCAGTAAAATGGCGAGGGTGAAGAGCAAAACAAACGCGTCCATGATTCACCCCTTAACCGTGGTTGCCGATCATCACGACCGGGCGGTTTTCCTGAGAGCCAAACATCAGGCGCTCCAGGACAAACAAAATGAGGATCGCCGAACCGATGGGCAGCGGCAGATAGCTCTCACCGGAGGTCAGGATCGGGAACTCCGCCACCGGCTGTTCCCACAGCTCGACGCAGAGCAGATAGCTGTACCAGAAGATAATCAGCGAGATCAGCAGCATCAGCACATCCACCACCTTCGCGCACAGCGCTTTTAACGCCGCAGGCAGGCGGTCGGTGAGCATATTTACCGCGATATGGGATCCGGCGCGGTAACCCACGGCGGCCCCGATAAAGGTGAAGGTCACCATGCAGATAATGGCTACCGGCTCCGGCCACGACTCGCCGCGGTTGAGGACGTAGCGGGAAAAAATCCCAATCGGGATCACGATGGTCATCACCAGCAGCGAAATGCCCGCCACCGCCATGGCGAGCAGGTACAGGCGATCCATCCACTTCAAATAGCGTTCGGACATACGTCCTCCACAACGAGGGGGTTACTGGACGTCAGCGATGGCTTTCATCAGATCCTGATGCTTGTCGCCATACTGGGCGCGCACCGGCTCTGTCGCCTTCACGAAGACCGCTTTATCAATGTCGTGGAACTGCACGCCGCCCGCCTTCATCTTCTGCAGAGCTTCGTCGTTATAGGCCTGCCACAGCTTGCGCTGCTCGAACTGCGCTTCGCGGGCCAGGGTCAGAATTTTTTGCTGTTCGTCGGCGCTCAGCTTGTCCCATTTCACTTTGGAGTAGAGCAGCATTTCCGGGGTGATGAAGTGGCCGCTGAGGGTGTAGTTTTTGGCGACAGGCATGTAGTTGTGGGCGATAAAGGTCGGCGGGTTGTTCTCGGCACCGTCGATAACGCCGGTCTGCATGCCGCTGTAAACTTCACTTACCCCCATTGCCACCGAGTTAGCTCCCATATCTTTCAGCGTGGCCAGCGCCACCGGGCTACCCTGCACGCGGATTTTCTTACCCTTCAGATCTTCCGGTTTAACAATGGGATCTTTGGTGATCAGGTTACGGGTGCCGGAGTCCATCCAGCCGAGGAACACCAGCCGCGATTTCGGGTTGGCGGTGAGTTTATCGCCGATCGATTTACCGATATCGCCGTCGATCACTTTGTGCATATGGTCTTCGTCACGGAAGACATAGGGGAGCGTAAAGACTTCAATATCCGGCAGGATGGCGGCAACCGGGGCCATGGAGACGCGAATCATATCGATTGCCCCCATCTGCGCCTGCTCAATCATCTGCTTTTCATCGCCCAGCACGCCGCCGGGGAAGACTTTGATCTCCAGCTTGCCGTCGGTTTGTTGTTTAAGTTTTTCACCCATATGCTGCACCGCCACCACGTTCGGGTAGCCTTCAGGATGCACATCAGCGGCTTTAATGGTTTGAGCAGAAACAGAGCAGGCAAAAGCAGACAGGCACAGAGCGGCCAGCAACGGCTTGAGGGTCGTTTTCATTGAGTCAACTCCAGGGTAGTGAGGTAAGTATCGGAACGTTGTTTTAGTTTTGAACGTTTAAAAACTAGACTACTGCCTGGAAAGCGTAGGTGAAGCACTTCACAAAAAGCGCTAAAAAATGAAATGGTGGTTTATTTTGGTGATGGAGGTCAAACGAAATGGCAATCGTAGGCCCGTGCAAGCGCAGCGCCGCCGGGCACGCCGGGTGGCGGCGATGCCTTACCCGGCCTACAAGGTCTATTACCCTTTGCGGATAAGATATTTGTACGGCAATACCCCGGTCTCTTGCGCCAGCAGCTCATGTTCCATAAAGGTACAGAAGCCCGGAATATCGCGGGTCGTGGCCGGATCGTCGGCAATAATTAACAGCGTTTCGCCGGACTGCATCGTGCGCACGGTTTTGCGCACCATCATGACGGGTTCCGGGCAGCGCAGGCCCTGCGCGTCAAGGGTGTGGTCCGGGTGGGTAAACAGATCGGTCATCGTGGTCTCGTCCAGATAAAAACGGCAGTAGTTTACGCCGCGAGCCGGGCAAAGCAAACCAGGTTAACGATTGCGTGAAAATTAGCCATTGCAAAGTGTCGTTAAAGCAGTATCATGCGGCGGCTTTATTGGGTTCCCTCACCCCAACTTTAAAAAGGTCACAATATGACGCAGTTCTCTCAATCGCAGCGCGTAAAAGCGTTGTTCTGGCTTTCGCTTTTTCATCTGCTGGTGATCACCTCCAGTAACTACCTGGTGCAGCTGCCCATCTCCATTTTTGGTTTTCATACCACCTGGGGCGCATTCAGTTTCCCGTTTATCTTCCTTGCGACCGATCTCACCGTTCGTATCTTTGGCGCCCCGCTGGCCCGACGCATTATTTTTGCCGTCATGCTTCCGGCGCTGTTTGTTTCGTACGTGATCTCCTCGCTGTTCTATATGGGTAGCTGGCAGGGCTTTGAGGCGCTGACGCACTTTAACCTGTTCGTCGCCCGTATCGCCGCCGCCAGCTTTATGGCCTATGCGCTGGGACAGATCCTCGACGTACATGTGTTTAACCGCCTGCGGCAGAACCATCGCTGGTGGATGGCACCGACCGCCTCCACGCTGTTTGGCAACGTCAGCGATACCCTGGCCTTTTTCTTTATCGCCTTCTGGCGCAGCCCGGATGCGTTCATGGCGCAACACTGGATGGAAATTGCGCTCGTGGACTACGCCTTTAAGGTGCTTATCAGCCTGGTCTTCTTCCTGCCGATGTACGGCGTGCTGCTGAATATGTTGCTGAAAAGATTCGCGGATAAATCTGAAATCCCGGGATTGCAGGCTGGTTAAGGGTTCCCCTGAACAGTTGTGATAAGATGGATTGATGCGCCGTTATGGCCGTTTATCGAAAGGAAGAATGTAATGCGCAATCTGGTTAAATATGTCGGGATTGGCCTGCTGGTGATGGGGCTGGCAGCCTGTGATAACAGCGACACCAAAACGCCTGCTCAGGCTGCGTCTGCTGAAAGCAACGCCACGGGCCAACCGGTCAGCCTGATGGATGGCAAACTCAGCTTCTCTCTGCCGGCGGATATGACCGATCAGAGCGGCAAGCTGGGCACCCAGGCGAACAACATGCACGTTTATTCCGATGCTACCGGGCAAAAAGCGGTGATCGTGATCGTTGGTGATGACACCAATGAAGACCTGGGCGTGCTGGCGAAGCGTCTGGAAGATCAGCAGCGCAGCCGCGACCCGCAGCTGCAGGTCGTGACCAATAAAGCCATCGAGCTGAAAGACCACAAGCTGCAACAGCTGGACAGCATTATCTCTGCCAAAGGCCAGACGGCTTACTCCTCCGTAGTGCTGGGCAAAGTGGACAACAAGCTGCTGACCCTGCAGATCACGCTGCCTGCTGACGATCAGCAGAAAGCGCAAACTGCCGCAGAGAACATCATCAATACCCTCGTGATTCAGTAAGTTCTCACGATGAGATGGCCTCCTCCGGAGGCCATTTTTTTAGCCGCCACGTCAGCAGTAACGCCACCGCCACCAGCCCCGCTGCCGCCAGATAGATAACAGGTACCCCGGCCCACGCCATCACCAGCCCGGCCAGCGGCCCGGTGATCCCCAGCGACATATCCATAAACACCGTATAGGTCGCCAGCGCCGCGCCCTGGTTCTGCTGCGGCACCGCTTTCACCGCCACCACCCCCAGCGCCGGGAACACCAGCGAGAAGCCCGCGCCTGCGAGGAACACCCCGATCCGTGCCATCCAGGGCGCATCGGCGATACCGGTCAGCAGCAGGCCGACAATCTCAACGCTAAAGCAGATGATGGCCACGTTCAGCCCGCCCAGTCGGTTGATGCCGTTCGGGAACAGCAGCCGCGTCCCGACGAAGGCACAGCTGAACAGGGTCAACGCAAAGGCCGCGCCGTCCCAGCCTTTATCGGCGTAGAACAGGGTAATGAAGGTGGCGATCACCCCAAAACCTGCCGAGCCAAGGGCCAGGGCCATGCCGTAGGGCCAGACGCGCCCCAGCACCGCGCGAAACGGCATCGGTTTGCCTTTGCTGGCTTTGACTTTTGGTCGCGGCAGCGCAAATAAAATCGCCAGCAGCGCCACCACCATAATGGTAAGCGCCAGCCCGCTCAGGCCGGTGTAGCGATAGCAGAGCACGCCGAGCGGGGCCCCCATCGCCATCGCGCCGTAGGTGACGATCCCGTTCCAGGAGATCACCCGTCCGATGTGCGATGCCCCCACCACCCCGACGCCCCACAGCGTGGAGCCGGTTCCGGCGAGGCTTTGCCCGACCCCAAGGATCACCCGGCCAAGACAGAGCAGCGCCAGGCTCACCATCGGCCAGGCGCTGGTTAACCCGGCGAGGAGATAGCTCACTCCGCTCAGGAAGCAGCCGCAAAGCCCCAGCACCACAATGCTTTTCGGGCCAAACAGGTCGGCATAGCGCCCGGCGTAAGGGCGGCTTAACAGCGTGGCGAAGTATTGCAGGCTGATCACAAGGCCCGCCCAGAAGGCGCTAAAGCCCATAATGTCATGGACATAGCCCGGCAGCACGGCCAGCGGCAGGCCGATGGTCAGGTAGCTGGCAAAGTTGAAAATAACGACGGAAACAATACGCAGGTTGAGGCGTAATCCACTCAGTGCCGGTTCGGCGGCGGGTTCGGGCATCAGGTTCACCAGAATTTTTACAACAGTGTTTCACTATTACCATGACAGGGGCCGAAATGCAGCAGCGACTTTAAGATTAACGGCCTCCGCCGAAGCGCTGCGCGCGCACTACACTTATGAGCATCTCATAAGAGGAAACACTATGTTAACCACGCCACCCGGTAAACCGGGTCTTACACAGCCTGATAAATCCGGTCTTCATATTCTGCTCAAACTGGCCTGCCTGGTGGTCATCCTCGCAGGTATTCACGCCGCAGCGGATATTCTCGTGCAGCTGCTGCTGGCGCTCTTTTTCGCCATCGTCCTCAACCCCCTCGTCACCTGGTTTTTGCGTCGCGGATTTAGCCGCCCTCTGGCCATCACCATTGTGGTGGTGGTGATGCTGATTGGCCTGACGGCGCTGTTTGGGGTGCTGGCGGCCTCGCTTAATGAATTTGCCGCCCTGCTGCCGAAATACAATAAAGAGCTGACGCGCAAGCTTTTGGATCTCCAGGAGATGTTTCCCTTTCTCAACCTGCATATCTCCCCGGAGCGGATGCTGAAACGGATGGACTCGGAAAAGGTGATGACCTTTGCCACCGCGCTGATGACCCAGCTTTCCGGGGCGATGGCCAGCGTCCTGCTGCTGGTGATGACGGTGGTGTTTATGCTGTTTGAAGTGCGCCACGTGCCGTACAAAATGCGTTTTGCCCTCAATAATCCGCAGATCCACATCGCCGGTCTGCACCGGGCGCTGAAGGGCGTTTCTCATTATTTGGCGCTGAAAACGCTGTTAAGCCTGTGGACGGGCGCGATTGTCTGGCTGGGGCTGACGCTGCTGGGGGTACAGTTCGCCCTGATGTGGGGTGTGCTGGCCTTCCTGCTGAACTATGTGCCTAATATTGGCGCGGTCATCTCCGCCGTCCCGCCGATGATCCAGGCGTTTCTGTTCAATGGTCTCTATGAGTGCGCCATGGTGGGGGCGCTGTTCCTGATCGTCCATATGGTGCTGGGCAATATCGTTGAGCCCCGGATGATGGGCCACCGGCTGGGGATGTCCACCATGGTGGTGTTCCTGTCGTTACTGATCTGGGGCTGGTTACTGGGCCCGGTCGGGATGTTATTGTCCGTTCCGCTGACCAGCGTCTGTAAGATCTGGATGGAGACCACCCAGGGGGGCAGCAAGCTGGCGATCCTGCTCGGCCCGGGCCGACCGAAAAGCCGCTTACCGGGATAACGCATGTACGAAAAGGACACCCTCAGCGCACTGGAGGCCATCACCGAAGCGCAACGTATCGCCTTTGCCCCGATGCTGTTTCAGACCGCGCTCTGTCTGCGTAACAACGGCATCCTCGCCTGGCTGGATAAACAGGGCACGCGCGGCGCTTCTCTCGAGGAGATCGTGGCGAACAGCACGCTCAGCGAATATGGCGCTGGCGTATTGCTGGATATGGGATTAAGCGGGCGGATAGTGACCCACAGCGAGGGGCGATATTATCTGGCCAAAATTGGTCACTATCTGCTGCATGACAGCATGACCCGCGTCAATATGGATTTCACCCAGGATGTTTGCTATCAGGGCCTGTTTCATCTTGCCGATGCATTGAAAGCGGAAAAACCGGCCGGGCTCGCTGTCTTTGGTGAATGGCCGACCATTTATCCGGCACTCTCCGCCCTACCCGAACAGGCGCAGCGGAGCTGGTTTGCTTTCGATCACTTCTATTCCGATGGCGCATTTGATGCCGCGTTACCCTATATATTCGCAAGCTCGCCGACAAAATTGTACGATGTCGGCGGAAATACGGGTAAATGGGCGCTACGCTGCTGTCGTTACGATGAAAATATCGCCGTGACGCTGCTCGATCTGCCGCAGCAAATTGCCCTGGCCCAGGAAAATATCGCAAAAGCAGGATTATCTCATCGTATTGGGCTCTATCCTGTCGATATGCTTAGCGACGCTGCTCTGCCGGATGACGCTGATATCTGGTGGATGAGCCAGTTTCTGGACTGCTTCTCTCCCGATCAGATTGTGACCCTGCTGAGCAACGTGGCGAAGGTGATGAAGCCAGGTGCCCGCCTGTGCATTCTGGAGCTGTTCTGGGATGCGCAACGATTCGAAGCGGCCTCCTTTAGCCTGAACGCAACCTCGCTCTATTTCACCTGTATGGCGAACGGCAACAGCCGTTTTTACAGCGTAGAGAAATTTTATCACTATCTGGAGAGAGCAGGATTCCGGGTAGAACAACGGCATGACAATCTCGGTGTGGGCCACACCTTATTGATTTGCCAGAAAATAAACAATAACGCGACCTGACCTTCGGCTGCGTTACTGGATAACGGGTTTATCGCGGACGCGCGCAGATGAAATTTGCACTTAACATTCTCGACTGGCAAGCCAGAGCGCCAGGCCTTAGTGATGCCAGCCACTGGCAGGCATGGTCACAGGGTTTGCATGCCATCGATCCTGCTGCGCCGCAGGCCAAACTGTCCGAACTGCCGATGATGACCGCCCGCCGCCTCAGTTCCGGCAGTAAACTGGCGGTCGATTGCGGTATGGCGATGGTGCGAAAGCATGCCATTGATGCCGTGGTTTACACCAGCCGTCACGGTGAGCTGGAGCGTAACTATCGCCTCCTGCATGCGCTGGCGACCGGGCAGGATGTTTCCCCGACCGATTTCGCCATGTCGGTCCACAACTCTGCGGTGGGCAATCTGACTATCGCGGCGCGTCAGCCGATTGTCTCGTCATCCCTCTCCGCCGGAATGGACACCTTCCAGCAGGGGTTGTGTGAAGTGCTGAGCCTGCTGCATGCCGGATATACGCGGGTATTAATGGTCGATTTCGATGGCGCCCTGCCCGATTTTTACCGCTCTGCACTCCCGCCGCAGATGCCGACCTGGCCCTATGCCCTGGCGCTGGTCATCGAAGCCGGTGACACTCTGCGCTGCGAAACGCAATCCGTCCGTTGCCCCGAAGCGCTCTCGCTGCCGCAGAGCCTGCTGTTCCTGTGCCACTACCTGCGAGACGATCGGCAGTTTGTGGTGCCCGGCGAGCGCCTGCTGTGGCAGTGGACCCGCGCATGATACGCGTAAGGGCGGCCCTCAGCCGCGGCTGGCGGCTGGTGATGACCGGCTTGTGCTTCGTGATGTTTGGCGCGGGCGGACTGCTGCTGTCGCTGGTGTGGTTCAACCTGCTGAACCTGGTCCAGCGCGATCGCGTGCGTCGTCGTCGCCTCGCCCGACGCAGTATTGCCGCCAGCTTCCGTGCTTTTTTAACCGTCGCCCGCACCCTCGGCGTGCTCGATTACCGCTTCAATAACCTCGACGCGCTGCGCCACGAACGCGGCTGTCTGGTAGTGGCGAACCACCCGACGCTTATCGACTACGTGCTGATCGCGTCGGTGATGCCGGAAACCGACTGCCTGGTGAAAAGCGCCCTGCTGCGTAACCCTTTTCTCAGCGGGGCGATCCGGGCGGCCGATTACCTGATCAACAGCGAAGCCGACGCCCTGTTAAGCGCCTGTCAGCAACGGCTGAGCCAGGGCGACACCCTGCTGATCTTCCCGGAAGGGACGCGCACGCAGGCGGGGAAAGCCATCACGCTGCAACGCGGTGCGGCCAATATTGCCGTGCGTTGCGCCAGCGACCTGCGGGTGGTGCTCATCCACTGCAGCGAGCACCTGCTTGATAAACACAGCCGGTGGTATGACATACCGCCAGACAAACCCTTTTTCACGGTCGATGTCCGTGAGCGGGTCAATATTAGTGATTTTTACGATGCAGCAGTACAGGAGCCAGCCCTGGCGGCAAGACAGCTCAACCGGCACCTGCAGCATCGCTTAACATCCGGTCTTCAATCTTTGTCAGGAATGAATGATGCAAGCGCTCTACCTTGAAATTAAAAATCTTATCATTACTACCCTCAATCTGGACGAATTGACCGCAGAGGATATCGATACGGATGCCGCGCTGTTTGGCGATGGGTTGGGCCTTGACTCGATCGATGCCCTTGAGCTGGGCCTGGCGGTAAAAAACCAGTACGGCGTGGTGTTGTCTGCCGAAAGCGAAGAGATGCGTCAACATTTTTACTCCGTCGCCACCCTGGCCTCTTTCATCACCGCCCAACGCGCCTGAGACCGAATTTACCATGACTACAGAACACAAATCCGTTTATCAGGAAGTCACCACTCTCCTGATCACCCTGTTTGAAATTGCGCCGGAAGCCATCACCCCGGAGGCGCGCCTGTATGAGGATCTGGAGCTGGACAGCATCGACGCCGTCGACATGGTTGTTCACCTGCAGAAACGAACCGGCGCCCGAATCAAACCGGAAACCTTCAAGTCGGTACGTACCGTGCAGGACGTAGTGGATGCGGTAGAAAAGCTCCTGCGTGAAGCATAAGACACCATGCGTGGCGGACGATCCTTCCCGGCAATCCCACTGCTGACGGGGTTAATGCTGGTCGCATGGCCCTTTCTGATTGGCTTCGGGCTGTCGCACAACAGCCTGCACTGGCTGCTGCCGCTGATGGCAATCCTGCTGCTGTTCCGTTTTCGCCAGGCGCGGCTTAATTCCGGGCCGATGCGCTATGTGACTCAGAGCGTTGCCCTGGCGGGTATCGTCCTGTGCGCCGCCAGCTACCTCCTGAAAGCGCATCAGTGGCTGCTGTTCTATCCGGTGATCGTTAACCTGGCGATGCTGGCCGTTTTCGGCGGGTCGCTGTGGACGGCGATGCCGCTGGTCGAACGGCTGGCGCGACTGCGGGAACCGAATTTATCCCCTTCCGGTGTGCGCTATACCCGCGTTGTCACCCGGGTTTGGTGCGGCTTTTTCATCTTCAACGGGGGAGTGGCGCTGTTCACCGTGTTGCGGGGGGACATGCGGCTCTGGACGCTGTGGAACGGCATGATCGCCTATATCCTGATGGGAACGTTAATGGCAAGCGAGTGGATGGTGCGTCAACGGATGATCAAAAAAGAGCAGCGCGATGCATAACCCCCTCCCGCTGAGCCAGTGGCTGAACGCCCCACGCCCGGACGACACCCCTGTCGCCTGGTCTGGCGATCGCTGCTGGACGCTCGGGCAGCTGCGTGACGACGTCAGCGCCCTGACGGCCTGTTTGCAGCAGCAGGAAGGCGATCGCTGGGCGCTCTGTTTTGACAACAGCTATCTGTTTATCGTTGCCCTGCTGGCAACGCTGCATGCGGGCAAAACCCCGGTGCTGCCCGGACACAGCCGGGAATCGCTGCTGGAGGAGCAGCAGGGACTGTTCAGCGGCGTGCTGAGCGACAGGACGCTGAGCTTCCGGGGCCGCCTGCTGGTGGTCAGCTCTGCCCGCCGCTGTGCGCCGCCGTTCATGCCGCTGCCGGCCATTGATGACGCCCGCGTTATCGAACTGTTCACCTCCGGCTCGACCGGAGCCCCTGAACGGATCGTTAAGCGTGTCGCCCAGCTCGATCGGGAAGCCAGGCTGCTGGCAGCCCGCTTTGGCGAGCGGCTGAACGGCTGCTGCGTGGTCTCCTCGGTTGTGCCCCAGCATCTGTACGGCCTGACGTTTCGCATTGTATTGCCGATGGCGCTGGCGCTGCCGCTGCATGCGGAGATGATCTCCTATGCCGAACAGCTGGCGGCCGTGGATCATACCCGGCGCTACCTGTTTATCAGCAGCCCGGCGTTTCTGAAGCGGCTCGATACGCAGCTCGCTCCGCCGCCCGTTGCCGTCCTGGTCTCGGCCGGAGGCGTACTGATGTGGGAGTCGGCCTGCAATACCCACCGTTGGCTGGGACTCTGGCCGGATGAAATTTACGGCAGTAGCGAAACCGGCGTCCTCGCCTGGCGTTACCGTCAGGCGGACAAATGCCTCTGGCAACCCTTCCCCGGGGTGACCTTTAGCCGCGATAATGGCGCCCTGCGCGTCACCTCGCCGCTGATCGATGAGGCGGACGGCGTTCTGCTCGACGATATTCTGCACGTCGGGGATGATGGTCAGTTCAGCCTTATTGGCCGCCAGGGACGGGTGGTGAAAATCGAAGAGAAACGCATCTCGCTGACCGAGGTTGAACAGCGTCTGCTGGCGCTGGACGGCATCTGCGAAGCGGCGGCGCTGCCGGTTACGCGCGGTGGACGCCAGGGCGTTGGCGTACTGCTGGTGCTGGGTGATGCCGCGCGTCAACAGCTGCACCAGCGCGGCAGTAAAGCGCAGATCATGGCCTGGCGACGCGCCCTGCGGCCGTGGCTCGAACCGGTCGCGATCCCTCGCTACTGGCGCATCATTGATGAAATGCCGGTAAACAGTATGAACAAGCGTGTCTATGCGCAGTTACAGGAGTTATTTCATGAAAATCCATGAAATCGAGCGCCATCAGGCACATCCGCAGCATCTTGAGATCGTCCTGCACCTCGATCCGGCGCTGTTCTGGTTCCAGGGCCATTTTGCCGTGCAGCCGCTGCTGCCCGGCGTCGCCCAGCTTGACTGGGTAATGCACTACGCCACCACGCTGCTGGCACCGGAGTATCGTTTTCACAGTATCCAGAACGTTAAATTTCAGGCACCGCTGCTCCCCGATGCCACCGTAACGTTGACCCTCGACTGGAACGCGGAGCGCCAGACCCTCACCTTCAGCTATCAACGCCACGACGGTGAACAGCGCCTCCTGGCCAGCAGCGGGAAGATTCGCTTATGCCGTTAACCTTTCGCCCCTGCATTCTGATCCCCTGCTACAACCATGGGGCGATGATGGCGAATGTTCTGAGCCGTCTGGCGCCGTTTCAGCTGCCGGTAATTGTGGTCGACGATGGTAGCGACGCCAGCACCCGTCAGGAACTGGATCGCCTGGCTGTCGACAATGCGCAGGTGACGCTGGTGCGGCTGATACACAACGCCGGCAAAGGGGCGGCGGTGATCCGTGGACTGAAAGTCTGCGCCGGGGCAGGTTTTACCCATGCGGTGCAGGTAGATGCCGACGGCCAGCATGCCATTGAGGACATCCCCCGGCTGCTGGCGCTGGCAGAGCGCCACCCGCAGGCGCTGATCTCCGGCCAGCCGGTCTTTGATGACTCGATCCCCCGCTCGCGACTGTATGGCCGCTGGATCACCCATGTCTGGGTCTGGATCGAAACCCTGTCATTGCAGCTCAAAGACAGCATGTGCGGCTTCCGGGTCTACCCGGTGGCCCCGACGTTACAGGTCATCAACAGCGTGCCGCTCGGCAAGCGAATGGATTTTGATACCGAAATCATGGTGCGCCTCTACTGGCAGGGCAATACCAGCTATTTTCTGCCCACCCGGGTGACCTATCCGCAGGATGGCATCTCCCATTTCGATGCCCTGAACGACAACCTGCGCATCTCCTGGATGCACACCCGGCTGTTCTTCGGCATGCTGCCGCGCATCCCTTCCCTGCTCTTTCGCCGCCGCAGCCAGCACTGGGCGCAGCAGCAGGAGGTGAAAGGCCTGTACGGCATGCGCCTGATGTTACGGGTCTGGCAGCTGCTCGGGCGCAGGGCGTTTACCCTCCTGCTGTGGCCGGTGATTGCCGTCTACTGGCTGACGGCCCGCCCGGCCCGCCAGGCATCGCAACAGTGGATCGCCCGCGTGAGCGAGACGCTGGCGCTGCGCCAGCAGCCAAAGCCCGCGCGCCTGAACAGCTTTTTCCACTTCCTGCGTTTTGGCAATGCGATGCTGGATAAGGTCGCCAGTTGGCAGGGCGAACTCAGACTGGGCAGGGACGTGGTCTTCGCCCCTGGCGCACGGGAAAAGCTCGATCTTAGCGTGCCTGAGGGCAAGCTGCTGCTGGCCTCCCATCTCGGCGATGTCGAGGCGTGCCGCGCCCTGGCGCAGCTCGACGGCGGCAAGACCATCAATGCGCTGGTCTTCAGCGATAACGCCCAACGCTTCAAACAGATTATGCAGGAGATGGCGCCGCAGGCCGGGCTGAACCTGATCCCGGTGACCGATATTGGCCCGGAGACCGCCATCCTCCTGAAAGAGAAGATCGATCGCGGGGAATGGGTGGCGATCGTCGGGGATCGGATCGCCGTCGATCCGCAGCGCGGCGGCAGCTGGCGCGTGGTATGGAGCGACTTTATGGGCCAACCTGCGCCGTTTCCTGAGGGGCCATTTATTCTCGCCTCGCTGATGCGCTGCCCGGTGATGCTGATTTTCGCCCTGCGCCAGCAGCAGAAACTGCATATCCACTGCGAAGACTTTGCCGATCCGCTGCTGTTGCCGCGCAGCGAGCGCCAGCAGGCGTTACAGCAGACCGTCGACCGTTATGCCCAACGGCTGGAGCACTTTGCGCTGCAGGCCCCGCTCGACTGGTTTAATTTTTTCGATTTCTGGCGTCTGCCGGATGCCAAAGAGAAGGAGTAAAGGGTGCTGACCGATCCCCGCTTTACGACCGAAGTAGAACTGACCGTGCCGTTTCACGACGTCGATATGATGGGCGTGGTCTGGCATGGCAACTATTTCCGCTATTTTGAGGTTGCCCGCGAGGCCCTGCTCAACCAGTTCGATTATGGCTATCGCCAGATGAAGGCATCCGGCTATCTCTGGCCGGTGGTCGACACCCGGGTGAAATACCGTGATGTCCTCACCTTTGAGCAACGGATCCGCGTCCGGGCCCATATCGAAGAGTTTGAGAACCGCCTGCGTATCGCCTATCAGATTTTTGACGCCACCAGCGGCAAACGGACCACCACCGGCTACACCATTCAGGTGGCGGTGGAAGAGAAGAGCCGCGAGTTGTGTTTTGTCAGCCCGGCGATCCTGTTTGAGCGTATGGGAGTTACGCCATGAAGAGATTATTGCTGCTTGCCCTGCTGATCAGTCCGTGGGTCAACGCCGTCACGCTGGATGAATTACAGCAGCGCTTTACCGAACAGCCGGTAGTACGCGCCCACTTTGAGCAGACCCGCACCATCAAGGATCTGCCCCAGCCGCTGCGATCCCAGGGTGAGATGCTGATCGCCCGCGACAGCGGGCTGCTGTGGGATCAAAAAGCCCCTTTCCCGATGACGCTGCTGCTGGACGACAAACGGATGGTGCAGGTCATCAACGGCCAGCCGCCGCAGACCATCACCGCTGAAAACAACCCGCAGATGTTCCAGTTCAATCACCTGCTGCGCGCTCTGTTCCAGGCGGATCGCAAGGTGCTGGAGGAGAATTTCCGCATCAACTTTAAAGATCTTGGTGAAGATCGCTGGTCGCTGGTGCTGACCCCCACCACCACACCGCTGGACAAGATTTTCGCCTCGCTGGATCTGAGTGGTGCAACCTATGTGGAATCCATCGTGCTGAACGATAAGCAGGGCGATCGTACCGCTATCGCCCTCTCCCGCCACCAGCTCACGCCCGCCAGCCTGACCGATGCCGAACGCCAACGCTTTGCCGCACCGTAACGCCCGACGCCCGGCCCTGGTGTGGGCCGCGGTATGCCTGGTGCTGCTGGGCATGCTGCTGACGCTGCTGCCGGGGGCGCGGCTGAACAGCAGCGTGCTGGCGATGCTGCCCAAACAGAGCCTCGGGGCGATCCCCCCGGCCCTGAACGACGGCTTTATTGAACGCCTCGATCGTCAGCTGGTGTGGCTGGTCAGCCCCGGAAAACAACCCGACCCGCAGGTGGCGCAGCATTGGCTGAGCCTGTTGCAGGGGGCGGGATCGCTGCACGAGGTAAAAGGGCCGATGGACGCCGCCGGGCAGAAAGCCTGGGGGGCGTTTTTCTGGCAGCACCGCAACGGCCTGATCGACCCTGCCACCCGCGCACGCCTGCAAAACGGCGGCGAGGCGCAGGCCCAGTGGATTTTATCCCAGCTGTACTCGGCCTTCTCCGGAGTCAGCGGTAAAGAGCTGCAAAACGACCCGCTGATGCTGATGCGCGGCTCCCAGCTGGCGCTGGCACAAAACAGCCAGAAGCTACGGCTGATGGACGGCTGGCTGGTGACAAAAGACGATGCCGGAAATTACTGGTATCTGCTGCACGGCGAGCTGGCCGGTTCGTCGTTCGATATGCAACAAACCCACCGGCTGGTGACCCGGCTCCACGACCTCGAAAGCCAGCTGAAAACGCAGTATCCGCAGGCGCAGCTGCTGTCGCGCGGCACGGTGTTTTACAGCGACTACGCCAGCCAGCAGGCAAAGCAGGATATCTCGACCCTCGGCGTCGCCACCGTGCTGGGGGTGATCCTGCTGATTGTGGCGGTGTTCCGCTCCCTGCGCCCGCTGCTCCTGTGCCTGCTCTCCATCGCCATGGGCGCGCTGGCCGGCACGGTCACGACGCTGCTGCTGTTTGGTGAACTGCATTTGATGACCCTGGTGATGAGCATGAGCATCATCGGCATCTCGGCGGACTACACGCTTTATTACCTGACCGAGCGGATGGTTCACGGCGGCCAGGACTCGCCGTGGCAAAGCCTGGCGAAAGTGCGCAACGCCCTGCTGCTGGCGCTGCTCACCACCGTGGCGGCCTATTTCATCATGATGCTGGCGCCCTTCCCGGGCATCCGCCAGATGGCGGTGTTTGCCGCTGCGGGCTTAAGCGCCGCCTGCCTGACGGTCATTTTCTGGCATCCGTGGCTGTGCCGCGGCTTACCGGTGCGTCCGGTTCCGGCGAGGGCGCTCATGCTGCGCTGGCTGTCGGCATGGCGCGACAGACGCGTGTCGGTTGGCCTGCCGGTTGCGCTGGCCCTGGCCGCTCTCGCGGGTATCGCCACGCTGCGGGTGGATGACGATATCGCTCAGCTACAGGCCCTGCCGCAGGATATTCTGGCTCAGGAGAAAACCATTACCGCCCTGACCGGGCAGCGTGTCGATCAGAAATGGTTCGTGGTGCATGGCGCATCGGCCCAGCAGACGCTGGAGCGGCTGGAGGCCTTTACCCCGACGCTGGCCCGGGCGCAGCAGGCGGGTGACCTGAAATCCTGGCGCACCCTGCCGCTGAACTCGCTGGCGCAGCAAGAGCGCGATCTGGCGCTGCTGCGCCAGGCGGCTCCGGCAGTGACAAGGGTCCTGCAAAACGCCGGGATGACGACGGTATCACCGGATTTGAATGCCACCCCGGTGCAGGTCGATACGTGGCTTGCCAGCCCGGCCAGTGAAGGCTGGCGTCTGCTGTGGCTCACGTTGCCCGGCGGCGAAAGCGGCGTGCTGGTACCGGTGGATGGGGTGAAAAACAGCCCGGCGCTGCGCGAGCTGGCGGAGCAACATCCGGGCGTGGTGTGGATGGATCGCAAGGCGAGTTTCGACAGCCTGTTTGCCCTCTACCGCGCAGTGCTGACCGGCCTGCTGGTTGTCGCCCTGGCGACGATCGCCTGCGGTGCCATGCTGCGCCTCGGCTGGCGTAAGGGGCTGATAACCCTCGTGCCCTCGCTGGTGTCGCTGGGCTGCGGCCTCGCCGCGCTGGCGGTCTCGGGTCATCCGGTTAACCTGTTTTCCCTGCTGGCGCTGGTGCTGGTACTCGGCATCGGGATCAACTACACGCTATTCTTCAACAACCCGCGCGGCACGCCGTTGACCTCGATGCTGGCCATTACCCTGGCGATGATGACCACCCTGTTAACCCTCGGCATGCTGGTATTCAGCGCCACGCAGGCGATCGGCAGTTTCGGCATTGTACTGGTCAGCGGTATTTTCACCGCCTTTCTGCTGGCTCCTCTGGCGATGCCAGCCCAAAAAGAGAGAAAACAATGATCACCCCTTTTTACCGCGCCGCCGCCCTGATCGGCGCGCTGTTGCTGGCCGGTTGCAGCCACACGGCCCCGAAGCGTGACGATGCCCGACCGCAGGCATGGCTCCAGCCGGGTACCCGGGTGACGCTACCGCCGCCGGGTATTACTCCGGCGCTGAGCTCCCAGCAGTTGCTGACCGGCAGCTTTAATGGCAAGACCCAGTCGCTGCTGGTGATGCTGAATGCCGATGCGCAGAAGGTGACCCTCGCCGGGCTGTCATCGGTGGGTATTCGCCTGTTCCTCGCCACCTATAATGAAACGGGCATCCATACTGAACAGTCGATTGTTGCGCCAGAGCTGCCTCCGGCCAGCCAGGTGCTGGCGGACGTGATGCTCAGCCACTGGCCGATCGACGCCTGGCTGCCGCAGTTGCCGAAGGGCTGGACGTTGCAGGATCGCGGCGACCGTCGCGAGCTGCGCAATGCCGACGGCAAGCTGGTGACGGAGATTGTCTACCTGCAGCGCAAAGGCAAGCGCGTGCCGATCAGCATCGAACAACAGGTGTTCCACTACCACATCACCATTCAATATCTGGATGACTGAGATGATCTACATTTCTGCCGTTGGCCTGATCAATGCCCTGGGCAATTCGCCTGACGAGATTGCCGCTAACCTGACGCGCGGCGTGGCCCCCGGCATGCGCCTGCGCAGCGGCTGGCTACAGGGTCAGGATGCGGTGCTGGGCGGCGTCGACGGCGAGTTGCCTGCGATCCCGGAAAGCTTTGCCCTGCACCGCTCGCGCAATAATCAGCTCCTGCTGGCGGCGCTGGCGCAGATCCAGCCTGTCGTGGATGAGGCCATTGCCCGCTACGGCCGTGACCGGGTGGCGGTGGTCATGGGCACCAGCACCTCCGGGCTCGACGAGGGCGACGAACATGTGCGTCTGTCGATGAGCGGCGAAGCCAGCGTCAACTGGCGCTACGCTCAGCAGGAACTGGGCGATCCCTCGCGCTTTCTGGCGAACTGGCTCGGTCTGGAGGGCCCGGCTTACACCCTGTCGACCGCCTGCTCCTCCAGCGCGCGGGCGATCATCAGCGGGCGTCGGCTGATTGATGCCGGGCTGGCAGATATCGCTATCGTCGGCGGGGCAGATACGCTGAGCCGGATGCCGGTGAATGGCTTTAACAGCCTTGAGTCACTCTCCACCACGCTGTGCGAGCCCTTTGGCCGTGACCGGCGGGGGATCACCATTGGCGAAGCGGCAGCCCTGATGGTTCTCACCCGCGAGCCGCAGCCGGTGGCGCTGCTGGGTACCGGCGAGTCGAGCGATGCGTACCATATTTCCGCCCCCCATCCACAGGGTGAAGGGGCCATCAGCGCCATTAACCAGGCGCTGAAGGAGGCCGGAATAAAACCGGATGAGGTGGGCTACATCAATCTGCACGGTACGGCAACGCCGCTGAATGACCAGATTGAATCGCAGGTGGTGCACGATCTGTTTGGTGAGGTGGTGCCCTGCAGTTCCACCAAGCACCTGACCGGCCATACGCTGGGGGCGGCGGGGATCACCGAAGCAGCGCTGAGTTGGCTGATCCTGACCCGTGACCTCCCCTTACCCGCCCAGGATTTCACCCGCTATACACCGGATCCGACGCTCGCCCCCTGCGGCGTGCTGCATCAGCCCACCGCGCTGAAAAAAGCGGTGATCTTGTCAAATTCGTTCGCCTTTGGCGGCAATAACGCCAGCATCCTGCTGGGGAGAGTGTCATGAGTTATTTATCCCCGACCGAGTATCTGCCCCACGATGCCCCCATGCTGCTGCTGGAATCAGTCCACAGCGTGACCGCTGAGTCTGCCGTCTGCCGCGTCACCGTCAGTCCGCAGGGCGTGCTGGCGCCCTTTCTGAATACCGCGGGCGATCTGCCGGGCTGGTACGCCCTTGAGTTGATGGCCCAGACCGTTGGCATCTGGTCAGGCTGGCACCGTCAGCAGAAGGGTCAGGAGAGCATTTCGCTCGGCATGGTGCTGGGGGCGCGGGAACTGGTTTGCGCCGCAGGGTGCTTCCCGGCCAGCAGCCTGTTAACCATCACGGTCACGCTGCTGATGCAGGATGAACGCTTTAGCAGCTTCGAGTGCGCCATCCTTACCGATGAAGAGACGCTGGCAACCGGGCGCGTCAATACCTTCCAGCCAGGCCAGCAGGAATTAGCATCACTGTTTAAACAGGGAGTAAGTCAATGAGTCGTTCCGTTCTGGTCACCGGTGCCAGCAAAGGCATTGGCCGGGCTATCGCCCTCAAACTTGCCGCAGACGGGTTCACCCTCGGCGTGCATTACCACCGCGACGTCGCTGGCGCACAGGACACCCTGAATGCTATTGAGCAGGCGGGGGGAAACGGGCGTCTGCTCTCGTTTGACGTGGGCAATCGCGCGCAGTGCCGCGAGGTGCTGGAGCAGGATATGGACGTTAACGGTCCCTGGTATGGCGTGGTCAGCAACGCCGGGATCGCCCGGGATGGTGCCTTCCCGGCGCTCAGCGACGAGGACTGGGACAGCGTGATCCACACCAATCTCGACAGCTTTTACAACGTCATTCACCCCTGCATCATGCCCATGATTGGTACCCGCAGAGGCGGACGTATTATTACTCTGTCGTCGGTTTCAGGGGTGATGGGCAACCGCGGCCAGGTAAACTACAGCGCGGCCAAAGCGGGTATTATCGGTGCCACCAAAGCCCTGGCGATGGAGCTGGCGAAGCGCAAAATCACCGTCAACTGCATCGCACCCGGGCTGATAGATACCGGGATGATCGAGATGGAAGAGGCCGCGCTGAAGGAGGCAATGGCCATGATCCCCATGAAACGGATGGGTCAGGCAGACGAGGTGGCCGGACTGGCCAGCTATCTGATGTCGGATATTGCGGGCTATGTGACCCGCCAGGTGATCTCCATTAACGGGGGCATGTTATGACGCGTCGGGTGGTGATTACCGGCATGGGGGGCGTGACCGCCTTCGGTGAAGAGTGGCTGTCGGTTTCTGCCCGCTTGCTGGAGTATAAAAACGCGGTACGCAAGATGCCGGAGTGGACGGTGTATGAGGGTCTGCATACCCTGCTGGCGGCACCGATCGATGATTTTACCCTGCCGGAGCACTACACCCGCAAGCGCATCCGCGCCATGGGCCGCGTGTCTTTACTGTCGACCCGCGCCACCGAAATCGCGCTGGCGCAGGCCGGGCTGATTGGCGATCCGATCCTGACTCAGGGCGAAACCGGCATTGCTTACGGCTCGTCGACCGGCAGCACGGGCCCGGTCAGCGAGTTCGCCACCATGCTCACCGAGAAGCACACCAACAACATCACCGGCACCACCTACGTGCAGATGATGCCGCACACCACGGCAGTCAATACCGGCCTGTTCTTCGGCCTCCGCGGGCGGGTGATCCCGACCTCCAGCGCCTGTACCTCCGGCAGCCAGGCGATAGGCTATGCGTGGGAAGCCATCCGCCACGGCTATCAGACGGTGATGGTGGCAGGAGGGGCCGAAGAGCTCTGCCCGTCGGAAGCGGCGGTATTCGATACCCTTTTCGCCACCAGCCAGCGTAATGACGATCCGGATGCCACCCCGTCACCCTTCGATATCCAGCGCGATGGGCTGGTAATTGGCGAAGGGGCCGGAACGTTGATTCTGGAAGAGCTGGAGCATGCGCAGGCGCGTGGCGCGACTATTTACGGAGAGATCGTCGGCTTCGCCACCAACTGCGACGCGGCGCACATCACCCAGCCGCAGCGGGAAACCATGCAGATCTGCATGGAAAAGTCGCTGCGCATCGCCGGACTGAGTCCGCAGGATATTGGCTACATTTCGGCGCACGGCACCGCCACCGACCGGGGGGATATTGCCGAAAGCCTGGCCACCGCCGCCGTGTTTGGCGACAGCGTACCTGTCTCGTCATTGAAGAGTTATTTCGGCCACACGTTGGGTGCCTGCGGTGCGCTGGAAGCCTGGATGAGTCTGGAGATGATGCGCGAGGGCTGGTTCGCACCGACCATCAATTTAAGACAACCAGATGAGCAATGCGGCGCGTTAGATTATATTATGGGGAAAGCCCGTCACATTGATTGCGAATATCTGCAAAGCAATAACTTCGCGTTCGGCGGCATTAATACTTCCATAATCATTAAACGCTGGGCGTGACTATGTACCAGTTCCTGCTGGGAAAAATTTCTACCCTCAGCGCTGACCCTCTGGCGTCAGCGCTGGCCGAACAGGCGCCTGAGGGCGCGCGTCGCACTCCCTGGCTGGCCGGGCGGACCCTGCTCGCCCGGGCGTTATCGCCCTCCCCGGTGCCGGAGATCGTCTTTGGTGAACAGGGTAAACCCGCCTTCGTTGATGCTCATCCGTACTGGTTTAACCTCAGCCACAGCGGGGATGATATCGCCCTGCTGTTAAGCGATGAGGGCGAAGTGGGCTGCGACATCGAAGTGATCCGCCCCCGGGATAACTGGCAGGCGCTGGCAAATGCCGTCTTTAGCGTCGCGGAACACGACGAGCTGGAGCGGGAGGCGCCCGAGGCAAAGCTGTCGGCCTTCTGGCGAATCTGGACGCGCAAAGAGGCTATCGTCAAACAGCGCGGCGGCAGCGCCTGGCAAATTGTCAGCGTCGATAGCACCTTTACCTCCGCGCTGAGCGTCAGCCACGTCCAGCACGGCGAACTCAGCCTCGCCGTCTGTACGCCAACGCCCTTCACCCTCCATAACGGTGCGCTTCAGGTTCTGTAACCCGCTTATTTCAAATTATTCGGAAAGTCTGCCGGCAGCTCGCTGGCAGCACAGTCAATGACAGCATCGTTATTGGCACCGCAGTCGCGCACAAAGGTAATGGTGGCGAACTCATCAATGACCTCGGTTGGGTAGGCCGGGCCCGCCTCGCGATAAGAGACCATCAGCGGAATATGATCGTTCTGGAAGCAGACGGTTTTTTCCGGGTTATTCATCACCCAGCGCGGGAAGAAGATAGTGCCGTGGAACAGCCTGTCGCCGAGGTTCACAATCAGGCTCACATCGGTACCGGTCGGTTCAGTCCATGAAATTTTATAAATACTCTCGCCCACGCGAACGATATACGCCTGCTGATCTTTTACCCAACGGTTTGCCACTATCCCGCTGTGAATACGGTAGTCGAGGGTCTGCTCGTTTTTGACATAAATCTCGTAGTTCCAGCCGTTATCGTAGGTGTAGACCAGATGTTTGCCGACGAAACCGCTCAAATCATGTTTATCAAAATGGCTCATATTCTGTCTCCTCTGTTTCAATGAGCCCATCTTACGCCTGCAAAAATTGGATGAATAACGCTATGATTTAATCAAATTCATTCAAAAATTAGATGAGTCATGCACAAAACTACCCTTGAGCAGTGGGCACTGCTTGAACGCGTCGTTGAGTTAGGCAGCTTTGCCCGCGCCGCAGAGGAGACGCACCGCAGCCAATCTTCCGTCAGTTATAACCTGGCGTTGTTGCAGGAGCGGCTGGGCGTGGCGCTCCTGGCTCAGGCGGGGCGTAAGGCGGTGCTGACCCCGGAAGGGGAACTGCTGTTAAATCAGGTCAAACCGCTGCTAAACGCCTTTACCCTGCTGGAGACTCGCGCCACGACGCTACGCAACGGGATGCGTACCCGACTGGATGTGGTGGTGGACAGCATTTTCCCTCGCCGTCATCTGTTTGCCATTCTGCGCCAGTTTCAACAGCGCTATCCGCAAACCGAGGTGCATCTGACCGAAATACTTGAGAACGCCGGCGAGGCGCCGAGCCAGAGCGAAGCCGACGTGATGGTGCTAACCCGCCGCCAGGATGTGACCGGGCGCGGCGAGTGGCTGATGAATATCGATTTTGTCGCCGTGGCGCATCGGGAGCATCCACTGTTTGAACGCGACACGCCGCTCACTGATGAAATGCTACGCCCCTGGCCACTCATCCAGATCGCCGGGCAGAACTACGCCGCGCCTCCCGGCGGCGAAGCCTGGACCTTCTCCACCATCGATGCCGCTATCGATGCGGTGATGTATCAGGTGGGGTATGGCTGGCTGCCGGAAGAGCGAATTCAGCAACAGCTGGAAAGCGGTGTGCTGAAAACACTGCCCCTGAACCACGGCACGCGCCGTGCTACACCGCTGCATCTGATTGTAAAACGCACGCTCGCCCCGCTCGACGAACAGGTTAAAACCTTACTGCACCTCTTCCGCCAGCCGTCGTAAAGGTGAACTGCTACGCTTAACGGTCTGAACTTCAACTATGACAAGGAGCAGACCGTGAAAATCGATCTTACGGGAAAAGTGGCGTTAGTAACCGCCTCCACAGGCGGCATTGGCTTCGCCATTGCCAGAGGGCTGGCGGAGAGCGGTGCCGAGGTGATTGTTAACGGACGCAGCGTCGACTCGGTCAACCGGGGGATCCAACAGCTGCAGCAGGTCATACCCGGCGTCCAGGTGCGGGCGGCGATTGCCGACCTCAGCACCCCTGACGGGGTGGATGCTCTGCTGAAGGTCGCCACCGGCGTCGATATCCTCGTGAACAACGCCGGGATTTACGGGCCGCAGGATTTTTACGCCACCGACGATGAGACCTGGGATCGCTACTGGCAAACTAACGTGATGTCCGGCGTACGCCTGTCGCGCGCCCTGCTGCCCGGCATGGTGCAAAAGGGCTGGGGCCGGGTGGTGTTTATCTCCTCGGAGTCGGCCTGCAATATTCCGGCAGACATGATCCACTACGGGGTGACCAAAACCGCCCAGTTGTCGCTGGCGCGCGGGCTGGCGAAATTTGTCGCGGGCAGCGGCGTTACCGTGAACAGCGTTTTGCCGGGCCCGACGATGTCGGACGGCTTTGCCGACATGATGAAAGATGAGATAGAGAAAACCGGCAAATCACTGGAGAGGCTGGCGAAAGAGTTCGTCATGGCGCACCGTCCGAGCTCGGTCATTCAGCGGGCCGCCACGGTAGAAGAGGTCGCCAACATGGTGGTCTACGTCTGTTCACAGCAGGCGTCCGCTACCTCCGGCGCGGCGCTGCGCGTCGATGGCGGCGTGGTGGACGATATTATCTAGCCATGCCGTTGCCGCCCGTCCGCTGGCGGGTGGCATCTGACGCTAAAGCAGGTAAACTGATGGGCAGAATGTGTATTTCAGCTAAGACGTAGCTATGACCAATATGATTGCCGATGAGGCAGTGGCAAAATCCAGCGTACTTTCGGTGTTCGACTTCGACGGCACGCTGACGCATCACGACAGCTTTATCCCTTTCTTACGCTTTGCGTTCGGCAAACGCTATTTTGCCGGTCGCCTGGTCCGGATGGCCTTGCCTACCCTGCACTGTGTGCGCCGCAAGCTGACCCGTGATGAGCTGAAAGAGGTGCTGATCAGAACCTTTTTGACCGACGTGGATGAGCACTGGCTGCGTCAGCAGGCAGAGCTGTTCTGCGAGAAATACTGGAACAAACTGATGCGCCCGCAGGGCGTACTGGCGGTGGCCGCGGAAGTCAATTCCGGAGCGGAAGTGACGATCTGCTCCGCCTCGCCGGCCCTGGTATTGCAGCCCTGGGCCGACAAGCTTGGCATTAAGCTTATCGGCACCCAGCTGGAAGTGAAAGACGGCAAGCTGACCGGACGGATCACCGGCCATAACTGTCGCTGTGCGCAGAAGGTGGCCCGGCTGGAGCACGTGTATGGCAGCCTGACCAATTACCACGTGCGCGCCTGGGGCGATACCCGCGGCGATCACGAGCTGCTGGCTGCGGCGCAGGATCCGCACTGGCGGCATTTCCACCCGCCGCGCGCGCGCCGGAATTCACCTATTAAACCGTAAAACATGCCGGGTGGCGGCTTCGCCTTACCCGGCCTACAACATCCGCAGGCCGGGCAATACCACTCAGGCTTCCCGTTTCCCCGGGAACAGCAGGCTCGCCACAATCCCCACCGCCAGTACGCCCAGCACCACTAACAGACTCGCCGTGGCACCGATGCCGTAGCCGTGATGCCAGAAGTGATCCGTGGCGTTCAGACCGAGCTTGAAGGCCACAAAGAACAGCAGCGCGATCACCGCTTTCTCCAGATGGACCAGATACTGCTTCAGCGCCTCCAGCACGAAATAGAGGGTACGCAGGCCGAGGATCGCGAACATCATGGCGCTGTAGATAATCAGCGGCTCGCGGCTAACGGCGATGATCGCCGGCACCGAGTCAAAGGCGAACATCACGTCTGACAGCTCCACCACCGCCACGCAGAGCAGCAGCGGCGTGGCATAGCGCTTCGCCTTCTTCACACGGCCGACCATCACATCCTGGTTCTCTGGTTTTTCCAGCTCGGCATCCACCTCTTTCTGGCTCAGCAGGAAGGCGTTGCCGGTGATTTTTGGCCAGATCGGATAGAAGCGTTTGACCGCGCGGTAGGCCAGGTGCTGAGAGTAATCTTCGATCTCGTCCTGCTCTTCACCGCGCTTGAGCATCATCACCGCCGTCCAGGCCACAATCAGGGCAAAGACCACTTCCACGTACGGCCCGAGGCTCAGCAGGCTGGTGCCGATGGCGACGAAGATCCCACGGAAGACGATAGCGCCAATCACCCCCAGTAAAGCACCCGGTGACGGTACTGATCCGGCACGCCAAACCAGGCGAAGATCGCCATCATCACGAACAGGTTGTCGACGGAGAGCACCTCTTCCAGCGCGTAACCGGTGAGGAACAGGCTCGCCACCTCAGCACCGTGGTGAACGTACAGGAACCCGGCGAACGCCATCGCGGTCATCACCCAGAAGATCGACCAGAGCGAAGCACTTTTCAGTGAAATCGGTTTGTCATGGCGATGCATGAAGAGGTCGATAAACATCGCCCCGACAGCCATAACCACGAATACAACAACGGTTTCCGTCGGGAAACCGAGATGAGCAGATGACATACACAACCCTTTTTGAAGACAAAATACAAACCATGCAGACTGGCGAAGCCAGTAAAGAAAAAGGGGGGGCCGTTAACAGCCTTCTCCCCTTAAGAAGTAAACCGGCGCAGGATGTACCTGCGCCGGATAGTCTATTTTAACTCACATCAACGCGGTTCTGCATACCCGGTCAGTTTTTATTCTCTGCCGCCAGCGCCTCTGCGCAGGCCCAGGCGCTGGCCCACGCCCACTGGAAGTTATAGCCGCCCAGCCAGCCGGTCACGTCCACCACCTCACCGATAAAATAGAGCCCCGGCACGTTGCGGGCCTCCATGGTGCGCGAGGAGAGTTCGTTGGTGTCCACCCCGCCGAGCGTCACTTCCGCAGTGCGATAGCCTTCGGTGCCGTTGGGCTGGACGCGCCAGGCGGTTAAGGTCTCCACCAGCGTCTGCTGGTCACGGCTGTTGAGCTGCTTCAGCGACACATCGGGAATTTGCCCCAGCAGCTGCAGGCACTCCACCAGCCGCTTCGGCAGCTGCATGGCTAACGTGTTTTTCAGGCTCTGGTTAGGGTGCGCCGCGCGCTGTTCATCCAGGAAGCTCGCCAGTTCGCAGTCCGGCACTAAATTGACGGTGACGAACTCCCCCGGCTGCCAGTAGCTGGAGATTTGCAGGACCGCCGGGCCGGAGAGGCCGCGATGGGTGAACAGCAGGTTCTCACGGAATACGGTGCCGTCTTCGGCCGTGATGACCGAAGGCACCGAGACGCCTGAGAGGGTTTGCAGCTGCTCCAGCAAGGGTTTATGCAGGGTGAACGGCACCAGACCGGCTCGGGTCGGGAGCACCTTCAGGCCAAACTGTTCGGCAATTTTATAGCCAAACGGCGACGCGCCCAGCCCCGGCATCGAGAGCCCGCCGCTGGCGATCACCAGCTTTTCCGCGCTCACCGTTTCGCCATTGAGTTGCAGGGTATATTCCGCCTCGTCACGGGCGACTTCCAGCACTTCACTGCGCAGACGCAGGGTAACCTGGCCTTTTTCGCACTCGGCCACCAGCATATCGACAATCTGTTGCGCCGAATCGTCGCAAAATAGCTGGCCCAGGGTTTTCTCATGCCAGGCAATGCCGTGTTTACCCACCAGGTCAATAAAGTCCCATTGGGTATAGCGGGCAAGAGCAGATTTACAAAAATGGCGGTTCTGGCTCAGATAGGCCGCGGGTTCGATATAAAGGTTAGTAAAGTTGCAGCGGCCCCCGCCAGACATGAGGATTTTACGACCAGGTTTTTTACCGTTATCGAGCAGCAGAACCCGGCGCCCTGCCTGTCCGGCCATTGCCGCACAGAATAAACCCGCCGCACCGGCGCCAATAATGATGGCATCATACTTTTCCACGTCTCGATTCTCCTGGTTTTGAGGGCGCGGATTGTAAAGTTTCCTCAAGAAGCGTGCCAGCGTAAATATCCGCGATCTCGTTCATTTTATTGAAATTTAAAAAATAATTCTTTTACTGCTACGCTTATGTCAGTAGGCAAATCAAAAAAAGTCTATATTTCACTTTGCCCGTTGCGCATTTGTCCTGGATAATGCGCCGCGTTCATGTCCTCAAGATGGCGTAACGTCCTATGCTACATTTGTTTGCCGGCCTGGATTTTCATACCGGGCTTTTACTCTTGCTTGCTCTGGCCTTTGTATTGTTCTACGAAGCGATTAACGGCTTCCACGACACTGCGAACGCAGTCGCAACCGTTATTTACACCCGTGCTTTACGATCGCAAGTTGCGGTTGTGATGGCTGCGGTGTTTAACTTCTTTGGTGTTCTTCTGGGGGGTCTGAGCGTAGCCTACGCCATTGTGCATATGCTGCCAACGGATCTGCTACTGAATGTCAGTTCCGGCCATGGCCTGGCCATGGTGTTCTCTCTGCTGTTTGCTGCAATTATCTGGAACCTCGGTACCTGGTATTTCGGCCTGCCAGCATCCAGTTCTCACACGCTCATCGGCGCCATCATCGGTATTGGTTTAACCAATGCGCTGATGACCGGTACGTCTGTGGTGGACGCACTGAATATTCCTAAAGTTCTGGGTATTTTCGGTTCACTGATTGTTTCTCCCATTGTCGGTCTGGTTGTGGCGGGTGGCTTAATTTTCCTGCTGCGTCGTTACTGGAGCGGCACCAAAAAACGTGCCCGTATCCACCTGACGCCAGCCGAGCGTGAAAAGAAAGACGGTAAGAAAAAGCCGCCATTCTGGACGCGTATCGCCCTGATCGTTTCTGCTATCGGCGTGGCCTTCTCTCATGGCGCGAACGACGGTCAGAAAGGGATTGGTCTGGTTATGCTGGTGCTGATTGGTGTGGCACCTGCGGGCTTCGTGGTGAACATGAATGCCACCGGTTACGAAATTACCCGTACCCGCGACGCCATCAACAACGTCGAAACCTATTTCCAGCAGCGTCCCGACCTGCTGAAAAAGGCGACTGGCGTTGATCAGCTGATCCCTTCTCCGGAAGCAGGCGCAACCAAACCGGCTGAGTTCCACTGCCATCCGGCCAATGCGATTAACGCACTGGAGCGGGCAAAAGGCATGCTGACGGATGTCGAAAGCTACGAGAAGCTCACTCCGGAGCAGCGTGGCCAGATGCGTCGCATCATGCTGTGCATCTCTGACGTGACCGAGAAAGTCTCGAAGCTGCCTGAAGTCTCTGCTGACGATAAGCGTCTGCTGAAGAAGCTGAAGGTCGACATGCTGAATACCATCGAGTACGCACCGATCTGGATCATCATGGCGGTCGCACTGGCGCTGGGTCTCGGTACGATGGTCGGCTGGCGTCGCGTGGCGACAACCATTGGCGAGAAGATCGGTAAGAAAGGCATGACCTATGCCCAGGGGATGTCTGCTCAGATGACGGCAGCGGTCTCTATCGGTCTGGCCAGCTACACCGGTATGCCGGTATCCACAACCCACGTTCTCTCTTCGTCCGTGGCGGGTACCATGCTGGTTGATGGCGGTGGTCTGCAACGCAAAACCGTGACCAGCATCCTGATGGCCTGGGTGTTTACCCTGCCAGCATCGATTCTGCTGTCTGGTGGTCTGTACTGGATCTCCCTGCAATTCCTGTAATTGCAGGCAGGTTACGCGAAGAGCGGGTCAGGTAACTGGCCCGCTTTTTTTATGGGTGCGATTTAAGCTTATTCCATTGTTAGCCTCAGGAAATTCTGAACATTTTTTGTTCACCTCGTTGACAGAGAAATCATTATCATGCCGGGTGCGATTAATTATCATGCAATGGAGAATGTATGGCTTCTGTACCTACCCCTGGACCCGGCTCAATCGTCATCGCTAACAATATGCGCGAAGCGCGTCGACATGGCATGTCGCGCAATATGGCAACGCCTTCGACCTATTACTGGTTTTATCAAAAGGTCAGAAATGGTGGGCCATGGGACTATAAAAAATTCGATCCGTACTACGCAGCATTTGGTAATTTCAATTTCGGGGCTGCCGGTACGGCTGCAGGTATTCCTGCAAATATCCTCCTGATGGGCGCGGGATGGGCTCAGGGGCGTGCGGGTACATCGAAAGCTGAATGGGGAAAATGGTATGAAAAGCCCCCTTACGGAGATGATCCGACAGACCAGCGCAATATCAGAGAAGGAATAGAATATGCCATTCAAAACGGCTATTAAATGGACCCACCGGTTTGTCACGCTTGCGCTGCTAATTCTGGTCTCAGGATTTATGTGGCTAAACCACCAGCCCGATCCCCGAGAGGGTGACGAACTGCAGCGGAGCTACAAGTTATCTGACAGCGTCTGGCTCTATATGACGGTTAACGATAAGGGTGGTGCAACGGTACCCATAATCTACCGTTACTATCTGTCAAAAGAGATACGCGGGGAAGAAAGGGAAATTACTCGAGAGCTTGCCATGCGCGTTCCGGTACTTGAGGGAACAGGCACTATCACCGATGCCAGCATAGGGAGTAACGGGGAGGTGAACATCTCCTACAGTGGGAAAATATTCTCAGTGCAGAAAGATATCTCAAACCTTAGGTTTACGGTTTTACCCGATAAGTGACAAAAGGAAGGCGAGGTTTGACCCGCCTTCCTCTGCGCTCAATGCCAGATGAGGAGAGCAATCATACTCACCACCACCAGGCCGCACAGTGCGCTGGTCAGGATGAACTGACGACGCAGGCGTTCACAGCGGCGGATAAACTCATCATCATGATGATCGCGATAACGCTGGGCGTAGATATACCACACCAGGCGCATCTGTTTGCTGGGCTGCCCGTGCGAGGTGAAAAATCCCCCGCCGTCCACATATTGATAAAGCAATGGATCGCAGCCACGCAGTACCACTAACAGGGCGCGTAAAGACGAGAAATAACGCGCCATATTCACGATGCAAACTACACATAACGCCCAAAATAATGCGACGGTGCTAATCATACTTCCTCCCCGGCGTCCGCCCGCGAAGCAATGCTCCGGGACTACCGCACCCATGCCCTGACAGACGGTTCAGTGAAAGAGAGACTCAAAAGCCGATCGGCTTCACATTTTAGTATCCGAACGGCTTATTCAATAGTGTAGGAGATCCGCTAATTTTTTTGCCACAAGGTTAATCGTTATCAACACCAATGCTTGAAAATTTTGTTTAACTGGGCCGTAATGAAGGCAGGTAGACGACTGCTACACGCATTGGTCATCGATAACTTAAGGAAGGAGTAACACTATGGCTTATAAACACATTCTTATCGCGGTTGACCTCTCCCCGGAGAGCAAAGTCCTGGTTGATAAAGCGGTATCCATGGCGCGTCCGTACAATGCGAAAGTTTCCTTGATTCACGTGGACGTGAATTACTCCGATCTCTATACCGGCCTGATTGACGTGAATCTGGGCGACATGCAGAAGCGTATCTCCGAAGAGACCCACCAGGCGCTGACCGAACTCTCCACCAACGCGGGCTATCCGATCACCGAAACCCTGAGCGGCAGCGGCGACCTGGGCCAGGTGCTGGTTGATGCAATCAAGAAATACGATATGGATCTGGTGGTCTGCGGTCATCACCAGGACTTCTGGAGCAAGCTGATGTCGTCAGCGCGTCAGCTGATTAACACCGTGCACGTGGACATGTTGATTGTACCGCTGCGCGACGAAGACGACGAGTAAGTGTAAAAAAGCCCGGTGGCGCTAACGCTTACCGGGCCTACAAATGGCACTGCACGTAGGCCGGGTAAGGCGAAGCCGCCTCCCGGCTTTTTTATTCCGGCGTACCGGAGTAGATATCAAACCGGTGCCCTTTGGTGGTTACCGCATTGGTGGTGGCGACCTCCGCCAGCGGCGGCGCATAGTCAGGACGTTTCACCACTACCCGCTTTGTTGCCAGCAGGCGAGCAGGCTCCAGCAGGCCATCTGCGTCTAAGTCCGGCCCCACCAGCGACTGAAACACCCGCATCTCTTTCTTCACCAGCGCGCTTTTCTGCTTATGCGGGAACATTGGGTCGAGATAGACCACCTGCGGACGCGGGGTGATATCCGTCAGTGCCGTCAGGCTCGAGGCGTGGATCAGCTGTAACCGCTCCTGCAACCAGCCGCCGATTTCCGGATCGGCATAGCCGCGAGCAAGGCCATCATCCAGCAGGGCGGCGACCACCGGGTTGCGCTCCAGCATCCGCACCCGACAGCCTACAGAGGCGAGCACAAAGGCATCGCGCCCCAGTCCCGCCGTGGCATCAATCACATCCGGCAGGTAGCTGCCCTTAATGCCGACCGCTTTGGCCACCGCTTCGCCGCGTCCGCCGCCGAACTTGCGCCGGTGCGCCATGGCCCCGCCGACAAAATCGACAAAAATCCCGCCGAGTTTCGGTTCGTCACGTTTACGTAACTCCAGATGCGCTGTAGTCATCACCAGCGCCATCAGGTTTTCTTCATCGTGTTCCAGCCCCCAGCGGGCCGCCAGAACAGATAAGGCGCCGTCTCCGGCGCCTGTCTCATCTACTAAGTGAATCTTCACGAATCAACTAACCCTTGATGCCGTAATGCTCAAGCATCGCGTCCAGCTGCGGCTCGCGGCCACGGAAGCGTTTGAACAGCTCCATTGGCTCTTCGGAACCGCCGCGGGTCAGGATGTTATCGAGGAACGACTGACCGGTTTCGCGGTTGAAAATCCCCTCTTCTTCGAAGCGGGAGTAAGCGTCTGCCGCCAGCACGTCCGCCCACAGGTAGCTGTAGTAACCCGCCGCATAGCCGCCAGCAAAGATATGGCTGAACGCGTGCGGGAAGCGACCCCATGCCGGGCCAGGGATCAGGGCCACCTGCTTCTTGATCTCCGCCAGGGTTTCGAGGACCTTCGCCCCTTGCTCCGGGCTGAACTCGGCATGCAGACGGAAATCGAACAGGCCGAACTCCAGCTGGCGCAGGATAAACATCGCCGCCTGGTAGTTTTTCGCTTCCAGCATCTTATCCAGCAGCGCTTTTGGCAGCGGCTCGCCGGTCTCGTAGTGGCCGGAGATAAACGCCAGCGCGTCCGGCTCCCAGCACCAGTTTTCCATAAACTGGCTCGGCAGCTCGACCGCATCCCACGGCACGCCGCTGATACCGGCCACGCCTGCCGCTTCGATACGGGTCAGCATATGGTGCAGACCGTGACCGAACTCGTGGAACAGGGTGATCACTTCGTCATGGGTAAAGAGCGCAGGTTTACCGCTGACCGGACGGTTGAAGTTACAGGTCAGGTAGGCCACCGGCTTTTGCAGCGAGCCGTCGGCTTTACGCATCTGGCCTACGCAGTCATCCATCCACGCCCCGCCGCGCTTGTTCTCACGGGCATACAGGTCAAGGTAGAAGCTGCCGCGCAGTTCGTTTTTATCGTCATACAGCTCGAAGAAACGCACGTCGTCATGCCACACTTCCACATCGTTGCGCTCTTTAGCGGTAATGCCATAGATGCGCTTCACCACTTCGAACAGGCCGTTAACGGCTTTGTTTTCCGGGAAGTACGGGCGCAGCTGCTCATCGCTGATGCTGTAAAGGTGCTGCTTCTGTTTCTCGCTGTAGTAGGCGATATCCCACGGCTGCAGCTCATCAACGCCGAACTCCGCTTTCGCAAAGGCGCGCAGCTGGGCCAGCTCTTTCTCGCCCTGAGGACGGGCGCGTTTGGCCAGATCGGTTAAGAAATCGAGCACCTGCTGGGGGTTTTCCGCCATTTTGGTGGCGAGGGATTTATCCGCGTAGCTGTCAAAGCCCAGCAGCTGTGCCAGCTCGTGACGCAGGGCGAGGATCTCCGCCATCACCGGGGTGTTATCCCACTTGCCGGCATTCGGGCCCTGATCGGAGGCGCGGGTGCTGTAGGCGCGATACATCTCTTCACGCAGGGCCTGGTTGTCACAGTAGGTCATCACCGGCAGATAGCTCGGGATATCCAGGGTCAGCAGGAAACCTTCCTGCTCTTTCGCCTCGGCCTGGGCTTTCGCCGCCGCCAGCGCGCTCTCCGGCATACCCGCCAGTTCGGCTTCGTCGGTAATCAGTTTCGTCCAGCCCATGGTGGCATCCAGCACGTTGTTGCTGTACTGGTTGCCCAGCTCGGACAGGCGGGTCGCGATTTCGCCGTAGCGCTGCTGTTTATCTTTCGCGAGGCCAATGCCCGACAGTTCAAAATCGCGCAGGGCGTTATCAACCGCCTTTTTCTGGGCGATGTTCAGGGTCGCATAGTTATCGCCCTCGCGCAGGTCGCGGTACGCTTTATACAGCCCTTCGTGCTGCCCGACCCAGGTGCTGTATTCCGACAGCAGCGGCAGGGTTTGTTCGTAGGCTTCACGCAGCTCCGGGCTGTTTTTCACCGAGTTCAGGTGGCTGACCGGGGAGAAGATGCGGCCGAGCACATCATCCACTTCCGCCAGCGGCTGACACAGGTTTTCCCAACTGTAAGGGGCGCCCTGCGCAACCACGCTCTCGACGGCGGTACGGCAATCGTCCAGTGCTTTGGTGACAGCGGGAACAACATGTTCAGGCAGAATGGAGGAAAACGGTGGCAACGAAAAAGGCGTCAGTAATGGGTTGGTCATAAGCACTGTCCTGTTAAATGAGTGAATGAAGCGCGCATCCTGCGCGAGCATATTGTTTCCAGGATGGGGTTAAGTGTAGTGAATTTCAATGGCTGAGGTGACAGAAAAACCGCCGCCGCGACGGTGCGTGCCGGGCCTGCGGGTAATCTGCGCCGTTCTGCTGTAAACTGTGGCCAATCGACATTATCGGAACATATCTACCCATGCTCAGTTATCGCCACAGCTTTCACGCGGGCAACCACGCCGACGTTCTTAAACATACCGTTCAGAGCCTGATTATCGAGGCGCTCAAAGAGAAAGATAAGCCTTTTCTCTATCTGGACACCCATGCCGGCGCGGGCCGCTATCAGCTGAGCGGTGAACACGCCGAGCGCACCGGGGAGTACCTCGAGGGCATCGCCCGTATCTGGCAGCAGGACGACCTGCCGGCCGAGCTTGAGCCCTACATCAGCGTCATTAATCACTTCAACCGCAGCGGCCAGCTACGTTACTACCCGGGCTCGCCGCTGATTGCCCGTCAGCTGCTGCGCGAGCAGGACAGCATTCAGCTGACCGAACTGCACCCGAGCGACTACCCGCTGCTGCGCTCTGAATTCCAGAAAGACAGCCGCGCGCGCGTGGAGAAATCGGACGGCTACCAGCAGCTGAAAGCGAAATTACCACCGGTGTCCCGCCGCGGCCTGGTGCTGATCGACCCGCCTTATGAGATCAAAAGTGACTATCAGGCGGTGGTGGCGGGCATCCACGAAGGGTACAAACGCTTTGCCACCGGCACCTATGCCCTGTGGTACCCGGTGGTGCTGCGTTCGCAGATCAAGCGCATGATCAAGGATCTGGAAGCGACCGGTATCCGTAAGATCCTGCAAATTGAGCTGGCGGTTCTCCCGGACAGCGATCGCCGCGGCATGACCGCCTCCGGCATGATCGTGGTTAACCCACCGTGGAAGCTGGAAGCGCAGATGAACAACGTTCTGCCGTGGCTGCACAAAAAGCTGGTTCCGGCCGGTACTGGCCACGCCACCGTCAGCTGGATCGTGCCTGAGTAATTACAGCAATCGGTGGAAGCTATTGATTTCAGGTATACAATCGCGGCAATTAACGATTAAGGATAAGACCATGACTAAGCATTATGACTACATCGCTATCGGCGGCGGCAGCGGCGGTATCGCCTCGATTAACCGTGCGGCCATGTATGGCCAGAAGTGCGCCCTGATTGAAGCGAAAGACCTCGGCGGCACCTGCGTCAACGTCGGTTGCGTACCGAAGAAAGTGATGTGGCATGCGGCGCAGATCCGTGAGGCCATGCACCTGTATGGCCCGGATTATGGTTTTGACACCACCATCAATAACTTCGACTGGGATCGCCTGATCGCCAGCCGTACGGCATACATTGACCGAATTCATACCTCCTACGACAACGTGCTGGGTAAGAACAACGTCGATGTAATCCGCGGTTTCGCCCGTTTTGTGGATGCGAAGACCATCGAAGTGAACGGCGAGACGATCACCGCCGATCATATCCTGATCGCCACCGGCGGCCGTCCGAGCCATCCGTCTATTCCGGGCGCGGAATATGGCATCGACTCCGACGGTTTCTTTGAGCTGCCTGCCCTGCCGAAACGCGTTGCCGTTGTGGGCGCGGGCTACATCGCCGTAGAACTGGCGGGCGTGATTAACGGCCTGGGCGCGGAAGCGCACCTGTTCGTGCGCAAACACGCCCCGCTGCGCAGCTTCGATCCGCTGATCGTCGATACGCTGGTGGAAGTGATGAACGCAGAAGGCCCTCATCTGCATACGGAAGCCATTCCGAAAGCGGTCGTGAAAAACGCCGACGGCAGCCTGACCCTGGAGCTGGAAGATGGCCGCAGCCAGACCGTTGATTGCCTGATCTGGGCCATTGGTCGTGAACCGGCAAACGACAACTTCAACCTGGCCGTAACCGGGGTTGAGACCAATGAGAAAGGCTATATCGTTGTCGATAAGTTCCAGAACACCAGCGTGCCGGGCATTTACGCGGTGGGCGATAACACCGGTGCCGTAGAGCTGACCCCGGTAGCCGTGGCCGCGGGACGTCGTCTTTCCGAGCGTCTGTTTAACAACAAGCCGGACGAGCATCTCGACTACAGCAACATCCCGACCGTGGTCTTCAGCCATCCGCCGATCGGCACCGTCGGTTTAACCGAACCGCAGGCGCGCGAGCAGTATGGCGACGACCAGGTGAAAGTGTATAAATCGGCCTTCACCGCCATGTATACCGCCGTCACCGCTCACCGTCAGCCATGCCGCATGAAGCTGGTCTGCGTTGGGCCGGAGGAGAAGATCGTCGGTATTCACGGTATTGGCTTCGGTATGGATGAGATCCTGCAGGGCTTTGCCGTGGCGCTGAAAATGGGTGCGACCAAGAAAGACTTCGATAACACCGTGGCGATCCACCCAACGGCGGCAGAAGAGTTTGTGACCATGCGTTAATACGCTTTGCCACTCGCGATTCTGCGCTTATAAAGACCGGTCCTCAGTGGCCGGTTTTTTTATGCCCCCCTCAGCCCGGCTGTACAAACGGTAACAAAATTCACCGGAAACGGCGGCAGACCTGGCTAATCTTAAAAAGTATTAATTGCTTATCTGGATCGATTATTTAAGGTTAGAGAAAACATAATGCAAGTGAAGATCAACGCAAAAAGCCTGGCTAAATCCCACCTGATTCTTGCCCTTGTCTGGGCGTTGTTAACCATACCCACCCTGCTGTGGTGGAAAAACAGTATCCTCTGGGTCTCGCTGATGAGTATTTACGCTATCGTGGTTTCGCATCTGGCGGCCTATAGCGCGGCTCATGCGGAAAAAGCGGCCAGCAATGCCCTGAATCAGAGCGAAGAGACGAAGCAAAAAACGGAGAAAATAGCAGGCGATCCGCGCCAGGCGCACTGATTTTGCCTCACCGGTGTCAGGCAAACAGAATCTGTTCGACGCCGGTACACTCCTCAAAAATAAACATTCTGCGCGGCATTTCTAACAGACGCATCCCCGCGACCTGGCAATGACGCAAGCGGATCGGCTGTGTAAGCACGCTATTCGAGAAAAAGACATTACGCATATCGCAATTCTCAAAACAGAGCCCGTCGATATAGCAGTGATTAATCAATAAACTGCTGAACTCAATATTACGAAACACACTTTGTTTTAGATTGCAGCGAAATATAATAGCTTTGTTCTCACCTTCACAAATATCCAGCCACACTAAATGGCGGTTTTCCAGCAACCCCTGCAGTTCTGTTATAGTGGATTTATAGTCAGCTGGCTTTGCAAAAGTAAAAGGCGTAACGCCCTGACGCTTCGCGTTAAGGTTCATAAGGATTTCCTGTTATGAAGTAGTCATCGGAAGTGATGACGACGGTGTGGAAGTCCTTTATTACTTATATGCCCGTAGCGAAACAATGGCGATTTTGGACAATTATTTGCAGAGTTGGCCGATAAAATAAAAGTGCAAATACACAGCGTTATTAACCAGAAAAAAATATAATTTACCTTAAGGGAATATTTCATGCCAATCAGCAAAAGTAAGAACGCTATTCTGGTATTTGAATCACCGTGGAAACTCGATGATTATGATGCCAACCGCTCGTCAGTGCTGCCGTTTGTGCAGGGGATCGCCAAAATGCATGGCGATACCGAGGTCTATTCCCTGAATTTTTATAACAAAAAGAGCTTCGAGATTGCGCTGGAGTGCTTGTGCCGTCAGAAATTTGATAACACTCTCGTCTATATTGCGGCGCATGGCAGTAAAACCCGTATCGGCGATGTCTCGCTCGACGACATCCTCGACGCCATTAATCAAAAATCAAAGAAATTCAACATTAAAGGGTTAATGCTGGGCTCATGTTTTGCGGGCAGTAAAACTGAAAAACTGGAAATGTTCATCGAAGGTAGCAAACTGACCTGGTGCGCAGCCTATTCCTCCTCATGTTACTGGCTTCAGGGCACCATGCTTGACTGCGCTCTTCTTCACTGCGCCCTCAATATTGAAGATGCCCATTATAAAACGCATGAGGAGATGCAGCAGGCCTTTGCTGAGGCGGTTGCACCTTTCGCCCCAACTGGCATTATCGGTACTGACAGTAAAGATCAACCCGTTGCGCTGTCCGAATCATTGCAAATCGTGATTCAGCCAGAAGGGAGAGGTTTCCGCGCCCGCCTCTCATCTGAAGGCATTTTTGAACGCGCTGAAGAATATCGCTTACGCGATGAAGCAGAAGAAACCTTCTGATTCATACTCTGTCGCAAAGCGAATGATCCGAATTTTAGATCGCCTCCGCACTGCTGGATCGGCTGTTTATTGCCTGCAATAACATCAACATGCCACCCGCAGTGCCGGTTTTTCCCTTCCAGTAAAATGTGATCTACCGCACATATACCTCTTCACAGACCGAAGCGAATGTCTAAGCTTAGTAGGCAACCGGATAAAACCAGACCCGAGACAACGCTAACCGGAGGTCCTGACCACCATGTTCAACCAGAATATACGCACTGTAGAGACCGTAGAGTTCGATATAGAACAAGAACTTCTCTACGAAATCGATCCCTGCGAGTTAAAACTGGATGAAATGCTCGAGGCGGAGCCGGAACCAGAAATGATTGAAGGGCTGCCCGCATCCGATGCGCTCACCCCTGCCGATCGCTACCTTGAGCTCTTTGAGCATGTGCAGTCGACGCGACTGTTTGCCGACAGCAAAACTTTCCCCGACTGCGCACCAAAAATGGATCCGCTCGATATCCTCATCCGCTACCGTAAGGTAAGACGTCACCGGGACTTCAATCTGCGCCAGTTTGTGGAGAATCACTTCTGGCTGCCGGAAGTCCTGTCGAGCGAGTATGTTTCCGATCCGTCCCTCTCGCTCAAGGAACATATCGACAACCTGTGGCCGGTGCTGACCCGTGAGCCGCAGGATCACATCCCCTGGTCGTCGCTGCTGGCGCTGCCGCAGGCCTATATTGTGCCCGGCGGGCGATTCAGCGAAACCTACTACTGGGACTCCTATTTCACCATGCTGGGGCTGGCCGAAAGCGGACGCCACGACATGCTTAAGTGCATGGCGGACAACTTTGCGTGGATGATTGAACGCTACGGCCATATTCCCAACGGCAACCGCACCTACTATCTGAGCCGCTCTCAGCCGCCGGTGTTTGCCCTGATGGTTGAGCTGTTTGAAGAGGACGGCGTGCGCGGCGCCAAGCGCTATCTGGATCACCTGAAAATGGAGTATGCCTTCTGGATGGACGGCGCGGAGTCGCTGCTGCTCAACCAGGCCTACCGCAGCGCGGTGCGCATGCCGGATGGCTCTCTGCTTAACCGCTACTGGGATGACCGCGACACTCCGCGGGACGAATCCTGGATAGAGGACGTTGAAACCGCCCGCCACTCCGGTCGTCCGCCTAACGAGGTTTATCGCGATCTGCGCGCCGGGGCCGCTTCCGGCTGGGACTACTCCTCGCGCTGGCTGCGGGATCCGAGCCGGCTGGCGAGTATTCGTACCACCCAGTTTATCCCAATCGATCTCAACGCCTTCCTGTTCAAGCTGGAGAGCGCCATCGCCAATATCTCGGCCTCGAAGGGGGACAAAGAGACGGCAGAGATCTTCCGCCAGAAGGCGAGCGATCGTCGCGCGGCGGTAAACCGCTATTTGTGGGATGAGGAAAACGGCTGCTATCGCGATTACGACTGGCGCCGGGAGGCACTGGCGCTCTTTTCTGCCGCCAGCATTGTGCCGCTGTACGTCGGTATGGCCACCCACGAGCAGGCTGAACGTCTGTCGGATGCCGTAAAAGCCCGCCTGCTGACGCCGGGCGGTATTCTGGCTACCGAGTACGAAACCGGCGAGCAGTGGGATAAACCCAACGGCTGGGCGCCATTGCAGTGGATGGCAATCCAGGGCTTCAAGCAGTACGGCAACGACTCGCTGGGGGATGAAATCGCCTGGAGCTGGCTGCAGACGGTTAACCATTTCTACAAGACGCACTACAAGCTGATTGAGAAGTACCACATCGCCAGCAGCCAGCCTCGCGAAGGGGGCGGGGGTGAGTACCCCCTGCAGGACGGGTTTGGCTGGACCAACGGCGTGGTTCGCCGCCTGATTGGCCTGTATGGGGAGCCGTAACTCCCCGACCTCTCAGCGAATCACTTCATAAATGGCCGTCTGGATCGACTGCCATTTTTTAGTGCTTTCGTTCGGCTGCGCCTGTGCCCGCCGCTTCGCCTGATCCATCTCGCGTCGCTGACGTTCAACCACCGCCGGGACGGTACAAAATGCCTGGAGATACTCCTTACGCAGGCCCGTCAGCGGTTGCCCTGCTGACATCGCATGGCCGAGGTTGGTAATAAACTGCCGACAAGGCTTTGGCTGCGCCATTTGCAGACGATAGCGCATCAGGACCTCCAGTACCTCGCGATGGCCGACGGAGAGCGCATGCTCCGTCCAGGAGAGTTTCCAGTTCATCCCCGCTTTCAGGAACAACAGTGCCACCCGGGTATCGTTGCGGTCTATCGCCGCGCGGAAGTTATTCTCATCCCAGGTGACACCCATCCGCGTCAGCGTTTCGCGGGAGGAAGGCGTCTCGCGCATCTCTTCCACCACTGCCTTCACGGGCGCTACGGTACTGGCCGCCTGGGTCGGGGCGCTGCTTTCAATTAACAGCCAGGTGCCCATCATCATCATCCCCATCACCATGACCCCAACCGCGCCCCATAGCACGACGGAAATCAGGTAATCGCGCTGCTCCGGAGTGCGCGCAGGCCGACGGTTCGGTTTATCAATGGTATCGCGCACCTCAAAAATATCGTCGCCAGTGGCTTTATTTTTTTTGCGCGCGTTCTCCCAGAAGAGATTCAGCTCGTGAACGCCTTCAGCCATCAGCCCGGCCGGGTTGACGGCGGTGCGGCCCTCTTCAAATGCCCGCTGCACGGGACCGGCGATCTGGGCATAGTAGTTATCCAGCAGCAACGTCTGCGCTGAGGTCAGCGGCTGGCTGGCAATGATGTTGTTGCGGATCAGGCGGATATCATCAAGAAAGGACTGGAGCGTTTTACGCGGCTCCACCATCAGCGTCAGCAGAGACGGATCGCTGAACAGCGCCGAGTAGGAGCGGGAATACTCTTTTTTATCCACCAGCATCAGGGCCAGCTCGCTGAACATCATGCCGCCGAGTGCGTCATTACGTTCCCCCTGCCGCAGCCAGCCGCGCACCCGATCGGCGCTGAACAGGGTTTTCAGGTGATTATTCAGGCGCGTCGGATCCGGCCACGCCTGCATAATCAGCCCTTTAATCATCAGCTCCAGCGCCCGCACCTGCTTTTGTGCGTGCTGCTGACGTAGCTCATCGCTGGGGCCCATTTCCGTACTGTAGGTCAGCAGCGGCTGCTGCAAACGCAAATGTTCAAGCGCCGTCACAAAGCGCGTCGCGGCGATCAGCTGGTTGTCGCTTACATCCTGTCCACTTTCATACTGCGGCACTCGCTGCTGTAACAGCCGCAACTGTAAGGTGAACTGCGACAGTTCCGCATCGTTCAGGTTGAGCTGCTTTGCCACCCTCGCCCAGCCCCCCAGCGCCAGCCTGGCGGAATCGAGCTGCTCAAGGAACCAACGGGGATCTTTGCCTTCGGCAACGTGCACCTTTAACAGGAGCAGAATTTCCACGGAGGCCTGACGAATAATTCCCAGACAGCGTTCGAACTGCTCGCGGATCAGGTGCGATTTACTGAGGGTCATCATTTTCCTTTACGTGCTGCGCACATATGCAGAGGCAGCTGTCGGAGAGCGGTCTTTTTTCAAGTGGTTATACCAGATTAAACATAACCGATAACGGTCACTATTTCAGTGATAATGTTAAAATCATTTACAAAAGTTCCGGAGACCTGGCATGCCTGTATTGCACACCCCGCGTTTAACCTGCTCCCCGCTACAGGAAGGAGACTGGCCCTTTTTTCTCTCGCTTCAGCAGCACCCCGATGTGATGCGCTACGTGGCCGAAGCCCGCCCGGAGGAGGCCATTCGCGAGGCTTTTGATGCGCGTCTGCCGGCATGGTCGCCGGGCAGCGATCGCTGGCTGTGCCTGGTGGTGCGCGATAATACCAGCCAGATGCCGCTCGGGGTCACCGGGTATATTCATCATGATGAGGATTGCGCCGAAGTGGGATTCTTGTTTGCTCCCCTGGCCCAGGGAAAAGGCTACGGCTTTGAGTCCTTACAGGCGGTGTGCGATTACGCCTTCGGCCAGGGAGGCATTCGCCGCTTAACCGCCACGGTAACGGCAGGCAATGTGGCCTCGAAACGCCTGCTGGAAAAAGTGGGGTTTGTGCTGGAAGGGGAACTGCGCGAAAGCTACTGGCTGGCAGGCCAGTGGCACAACGACTGGCTGTTTGGGCTGTTAAAGAAAGAGTACCGCTAAGGGTGCCGTGGGGATCCCTCCCCGGCACTAGGTTACAGAAACATTCCCCCGGAGAGTTCAATCCGCTGCGCATTCATCCAGCCAAGCTCGTCGCTAAGCAGGGCCGCAATTGCATCGCCAATGTCGTCCGGCAGCCCGACGCGCCCCAGCGCCGTCTGTGAAGCAATGTGCTGGTTCAACTCCTTGTTATCGCGCACGCGCCCGCCGCCAAAGTCAGTTTCAATGGCGCCGGGAGCAATAATATTGGCCGTGATCCCACGCGCCCCCAGCTCTTTTGCCTGATAGCGGGTAAGCACTTCCATCGCCCCTTTCATCGCCGCGTAGGTGCTCGAGCCCGGCAGAGTGAAACGTGCCAGACCGGAGGAGACATTCAGGATCCGCCCGCCGTTTTTTATCAAGGGTAACAGGCACTGCGTCAGGAAGAAGGGGCCCTTGAAATGGATGTTCATCACCTCATCAAACTGCGCTTCGGTGGTCTCAACATAAGGGGCGTATAAACCCACGCCTGCGTTGTTCAACAAATAATCGAAGCTGTTGCGCTGCCATACCGAATGCAATGTTTCCCTCACCTGTCCGGTAAAGGCGTCGAAGCTGGCAACTTCCCCGACGTTCAGCTGCAATGCCGCCGCCTTTACCCCTTTTAGCTCAATTTCGCGCACAACTTCGAGCGCCTCCTGCTGGCTACGGTTCCAGGTCAGGAGGATCCCGACACCTTTGTCTGCCAGCTTCAGCGCCGCGTTTTTACCGAGCCCGCGGCTGCCGCCAGTCACTAATGCAATACGTTCAGTCATAAGAAACCTCGTTTCGGCTGTGGTGGTGATTGAGAAAGAGCTTATTAGGTGATAGAAAATCAATAAATATGGCTAGCAACGCTTCACTGTTTCATATCCAACAACAATGAGTGCTCCCTATGGATAAAATTCAGGCAATGCAGTTGTTCATTCGCGTCGCTGAACTGGAGAGTTTTTCCCGGGCAGCAGACTCACTGGGCCTTCCTAAAGGTAGCGTATCCCGTCAGATCCAGGCCCTGGAGAACGGGCTTGGCACCCGACTGCTGCACCGCACCACGCGGCGCGTCAGTCTGACTCAGGACGGAATGGTCTATTACGAGCGGGCCAAAGATCTGCTGACTAACATGGATGAACTGGATGGTCTTTTTTTGCACGACCCTGCCAGCGTCAGCGGAAGACTGCGGGTGGATATGCCCGTAAGCGTTGCGCGAAATTTAGTCATCCCTCGCCTGCCGCTTTTTCTACAACAGTATCCCGGCATAGAACTGGAGCTGAGCAGCAGCGACCGGCTGGTGGATGTGGTGCGGGAAGGGTTCGACTGCGTGGTGCGCGTTGGCACCCTGAAGGATTCCGGCTTAATTGCCCGGCCGCTTGGCAGGCTGTCGGTAATCAACTGCGCCAGCCCCGATTATCTGTCGCGTTTCGGCTATCCCGACGGGCTGGAGGATTTAGCCTCCCATGCGGTAGTGCACTACGCGGCGCACCCTGGCACCCGGTCACAGGGTTTCGAATACTATGACGGCGAGGCGAGCCACTGGGTTAAAACCGGCGGCGTGTTGACGGTCAACACTACCGAGACTTATAACGCTTCGGCACTCGCCGGGCTGGGGATTATTCAGGCACCGCGGGTAGGCGTGCGTGACGCGCTGCGCACCAAAAAGCTGCTGGAGATCCTGCCGCAGTACCGCGCACGACCGATGCCGGTGTCGCTCATCTATCCCCACCGCCGCAACCTCTCCCGCCGGGTTCATCTGTTTATGGCCTGGCTCACGGATATCATGAAAGCGTACGTTGACTGAGTGCAGGCTATAATTTTAAGGACCTCCCGCTAATCAATAAGGAAAGTGCGCGTGACGCCGGAAAATAGTGAGCAACGCCCCATCCATGATCTGGACTTCGAACCGATTAAAAAACTGGAAAACAGTCCGCCTCCGCCGGCTGAACCTAAAGTCACCTCTATACGTAAAACGGGGAGCCTGCTGGACAAAGCGAAGGACGCCTTCCAGCTGATTCAGCAGCAGCCGGTCATTGCCCACCTGCTGCGTGCCACCGAGCGGTTTAACGATCGACTGGGCAATCAGTTTGGCGCGGCGATCACCTACTTCTCATTTTTGTCGATGATCCCCATCCTGATGCTCTCTTTTGCCGCGGCGGGTTTCATTCTGGTGTCGCACCCGACCCTGCTGCAGGACATCTTCGGTAAAATTCTGCAGAACGTCAGCGATCCAACGCTGGCGGCCACCCTGAAAAGCACCATCAGCACCGCCGTACAGCAGCGTACCACCGTGGGGATTGTCGGGCTGTTTGTGGCGCTCTACTCCGGCATTAACTGGATGGGCAACCTGCGGGAAGCGATCCGCGCCCAGTCGCGTGACGTCTGGGAGCGTAAACCACAGGATGAGGAGAAAATCTGGATCAAGTATTTCCGCGATTTCGTTTCGCTGATTGGCCTGCTGGTGGCGCTGATTATCACCCTCTCCATCACCTCTGCGGCAGGCGCAGCGCAGCAGATGATTATCTCTGCGCTTTATCTCGATACCATCGAGTGGCTGAAGCCCGTCTGGCATCTGGTGGGGCTGGCGATCTCGATGCTGGCGAACTATCTGCTGTTCTTCTGGATCTTCTGGCGTCTGCCGCGCCACCGGCCGCGGCGCAAAGCGCTGATCCGCGGCACCTTCATTGCCGCGATTGGTTTTGAGGTGATCAAAATTGTCATGACCTACACCCTTCCGTCGCTGGTGTCTTCTCCATCCGGGGCGGCATTCGGCTCCGTGCTGGGGTTGATGGCCTTCTTCTACTTCTTCGCCAGGCTGACGCTGTTCTGCGCGGCGTGGATCGCCACCGCCCAGTACCCGGATGACCGAAGAATGCCCGGCAAAACACACCGTTAAGCACCTCATCGGGCTGGATAAGAATGCAATATTTCAGCCCGATTCATCATTTCAGCATATAAATCCAGCCTGTAACTTTTATTTAACCAAAAACCAGTTTTATCCTCTAAGTATTAATTTCTGTGAAGCATTTCATAGATGTGAATTTCCAGGTCTGAAAATTATTCACTTTTTGCCGGCTTTTTCGCCATTCGCTGCGTTTGTTACAGATTGAAATGTCGCTTTTGCTGTGCGTAATATGGCCTTTCGTTCGCCAAAAATAAGAAAAGTTTATGCAAGCCACAGCCACAACACTCAATTCAGAGCAGGAAAACGCCCCGGTTAACTCGCGCAATAAAGTCGTCGTCGCATCGCTGATTGGCACCGCCATCGAATTCTTCGACTTCTATATTTACGCGACCGCTGCGGTCATCGTTTTCCCGCATATCTTCTTCCCGCAGGGCGACCCGACGGCGGCTACCCTGCAGTCGCTGGCGACCTTCGCCATCGCCTTTATCGCACGTCCTATTGGTTCAGCGCTGTTCGGCCACTTCGGCGATCGCGTCGGGCGTAAGGTGACGCTGGTCGCCTCGCTGCTGACCATGGGGATCTCTACTGTCGCCATCGGCTTGCTGCCGACCTACGAAACCATCGGTATTCTGGCTCCGCTGCTGCTGGCGCTGGCACGTTTTGGTCAGGGTCTGGGTCTGGGCGGTGAATGGGGCGGCGCGGCACTGCTGGCCACCGAGAATGCGCCACCGCGCAAGCGCGCGCTGTACGGCTCCTTCCCGCAGCTGGGCGCGCCGATTGGCTTCTTCTTTGCCAACGGCACCTTCCTGCTGCTCTCCTGGCTGCTGACCGACGAGCAGTTCATGACCTGGGGCTGGCGTATTCCGTTTATCTTCTCGGCGGTGCTGGTGCTGATCGGCCTGTATGTGCGCGTCTCCCTGCATGAGACCCCGGTGTTCGCCAAAGTGGCCGCCGCGAAGAAACAGGTAAAAATCCCGCTCGGCACGCTGCTGACCAAACACGTCCGCGTGACGGTGCTCGGTACCTTCATCATGCTGGCGACCTATACGCTGTTCTACATCATGACCGTCTACTCCATGACCTTCAGCACCACCGCTGCGCCTGTGGGTCTGGGTCTGCCGCGTAACGAAGTGCTGTGGATGCTGATGATGGCGGTGATTGGTTTTGGCGTGATGGTGCCGATTGCCGGGCTGCTGGCTGACCGCTTTGGTCGTCGCCCGAGCATGATCGTTATCACTTCACTGATCATTCTGTTTGCGCTGTTCGTCTTCCCGCCGCTGCTGGGTTCCGGTAACCCGGCGCTGGTGATGGCTTATCTGCTGATTGGTCTGAGCCTGATGGGGCTGACGTTCGGTCCGATGGGTGCGCTGCTGCCAGAGCTGTTCCCAACTGAAGTACGTTATACCGGAGCGTCATTCTCCTATAACGTCTCCTCGATTCTGGGGGCCTCTGTAGCGCCGTATATCGCCACCTGGCTGCAGGCGAACTACGGTCTGGCGTATGTCGGGTTCTACCTGGCGGCAATGGCGGCGCTGACGCTGATTGCCCTGCTGCTGACCCACGAGACCCGCCATCAATCATTGTAATTCAAACTACCCTCTCCCAAAGGGAGAGGGTGAATAACACCCATGCCCGGCAAGCAACGCGCCGCCGGGCAAAACCCCCGCTCTATTTCTTCATCTGCGACAGAATCACCTGACACTGATTGGCCTGCCCCTCTGACGGGGAAATGAGCGCCAGCAGTGCTGCCGCTGGCGTCACCAGCGTTGCCAGCGCCGCAGCCACCGCACCACGCGCAATCAACGGCCCCGCCTTCACTCCCGCATCCGGATCTTTAAAGCTACCGCGTACGTACAACGGCGAGCGCAGCGTCACGATGCGAATGCCTTTACTTTCAGGGTTAATCGTCAGATCCAGCTGCTCAGAAGCCATGCTGGCCGTGCCGGTAATGTTGATCACCGCATTTTCAGTATCAAAAGCAAAAATCTGCGGACGGGCAACACCGTTGACCAGGTCGATATTGGCCGCCGCACAGTTGACCCTCACCTCATCGTCACCAAAAATCTGCCCGACCAGGAAGTTACCGACGTTAAGCCCGAGGATCTCCATCAGGTTGCGGCTGACCAGCCCATCGTTCATCAGCAGCTTCAGGTTACCGTTACCGTTGCCCAGCAGGGCCGCCACGGAGTTACCCGTGCCACGGATGGTCGCATCGCCGTTCATCTCCCCGAGGGTTTTTTGCATCAGCTCCACATCGGGCATCAGCTGTTTAAGCTTCAGCCGGCGGGCCTGGATCTCCGCCTGGCCGCGCATCGGTTTCTTGTCACCTTCCAGCTTGATGTTGGCCGAGATCGTCCCGCCCGCCATGCCAAATTTCAGCGGCTTCAGCTGCAGGTCAGCATTTTTGAGAATGATATGGGTCGAGAGATCGCTGAGCGGCAGGCTGCTGCCGTGCTCGATTCGACGCCCCTTGAAGCGCACGTCGGCATCCATCACATCCCATTTATCGGTTTCGAAGCGGTCGTTAGGCAGCACTTTCCCTGACGGCGGTGCCTCCTTTCTCACCTTCTGCGCCTTGGTGCCTTTGCCGGAGTCAACGCCAATCAGCGGCCCCAGATCGGCCAGCCTCAGCTGCCGGGACTCCATGTCGCCTTCCAGCTTCGGCCGTGGTTTACCGGTGCTGTAGGTCAGCGAGCCATGAATATCGCTGTCACCGATCCGGCCATTGAAGTCGCGGTAGTCATAGACGGACGATTTTTCAGGATCGATTTTTGCCACCAGATGGCCGTCGGTTTCAAACGGTGGGGTATCCGGGAGCAGTACCCCGGTCAGTTCGTACAGCTCGCCCAGCGAATCCCCGGAGAATTTGAGGCGCAGATCGACCCCGCCCATCTTCATGGGATCGCTCACCGTGCCGACAAAGGCCACCCGGGTGTTGCCGGAGCGGAAATCGGCCTGCACCGGGAAGGGAGTGCCTTCGCTGCGCAGGGCCAGCATGCCGCCAATTTTGCCGCTACCTTTCAGAGGCTGATCGTTGTAACGCCCCTCGGCTTTCAGGCCAAAGACGTAATCGCCCACTTTGCCTTTATCATCTTTGCCCTTCGCGCCGGTGACTTCGCTAAAAGGCAGCGCTTTACCCAGCGGATCGACGAAGATTTCGAGGTTGGCTTTGCTCACCGTATCGTCAATGGTGACGCGCCCGCGATCGAAAATAATGTTGTCGAGACGGAACGACCAGGACGAGGGTTTAGCTGCGGCCTCTTTGTCTTTGCTATCGGCAAAATCAAAGGTCCAGTTGTTGGTCTTCTCCGACAGGCGGATCAGCCGGGCATCGGGCTTCTGGAGTTTGATCCACGGCAGATAGACCGTTTTGGTCAGCAGCGACAGCGGGGCCAGCGTGGCTTCGACGCGCGGCAGATGCACCATAGTGATTTCAGGAATATCGGGTGGGTTGCCGAGAATAACGTCGTCGGCATGCACGTGTGGCCATGGGACCCAGCTGCGCCAGCCCGTTTCGCCCTTCTGGCGCTCCCATACAACGCCCAGATCGCCGCGAATGGCGAATGGACGGTTGAGTTCAGTCGAGACTTTCTGGTTGATGGTCGGTTTGAGGCGGTTCCAGTCAAATGTCGCGATCACGACAATGAGCACCACAATCAGCAACAAGAAGACCCCCCCGGACCAGGTGATAATCTTCGCTGTTTTTGTCATCCCATATTTCCCTTTTTACCTTGCCAGTCATGAATATAGTTCAGACAAGCAAAAAAGGGGCGGCAGCGTCCGGTAATAACGCGTTAACCACGCGCTATTATGGGAAGCAGCCAGGGATTACAGAGTGATGATAACGTTGTCGAGCGTCTCCATCGGTACCGGACGGGAAAGGAAATAGCCCTGCGCGGCGGCGGCGGGTGAGTTTTGCACATCGCGCCACTCTTCCAGCGTCTCGACACCTTCGACAATCACGCCCTGGCAGTAGCGGTTCATGAGCTGTAATAACAGCGTGAACAGGTTGCGGCCTTCCGGGGTCTGACGCAGCATAATGAACAGGTCCCGCGCCACTTTGATGTAGTCGTAACGCACTTCGCTCAGGGCGGAGAAGTTCGCCATGCCGGTGCCAAAGTCGTCCAGCCACAGGGGGCCAAATTCGCACATGGTGGCAAACGAGGAGTCCTGCGGCAGACGCACGTGCTCCACCAGCTCAAAGCGCAGCCACGGCAGCTGTTGAATCAGCTTCTGCAGGCTCTCATCCTGACGCACCGCCAGCAGGGTTGGACCATCAACGTTGACCGAGGCCAGAATGCTGTTGTCGGCGAAGAAGTCCTGTTTTGCCGTCAGCATGCTGAGCTGCTCTTCAAGGATATCCAGGCGGTGGCGCACCGGCAGTTCCGCAAAATAGCGATCCGGGGCGATCCGCTGTGCCGGGTTGGAGGGATGGGTCACGACGGTCAGGATCTCGATCGCCATCAGTTTACCGTCGGTGCGGTAAATGGGCTGATAAGTATAAGCACGCTGACATTGCAGCCAGTAGCGATGTTCCTGCAAGTTCTCAATACTTGCCTCAGGGATGCTCAGCAGCTGGATGTCCTGCCTTAACTTCATTTCAGATATCCTGTTGAATAGGGAAGAGCCTGTCGGGACTGGTCAAAGGATTATCGGCCCGGGCTAAGAGAACTTTATGTTCGGTTGCGGACGAATATTAAAATCTGGGATCTGAAACTTCCCCGAAACTTGTCCGGGTTCAAAAAAATAATGGAACGTCGTTTTAATACAGTTGACCGCTCCCGGGCTGCAGCGCACACTAGCGCTAATTTAACTGTTCAGGTTCACGACTATGTCTAAGAAAATTGCCGTGATCGGCGAATGTATGATCGAACTGTCCCAGAAAGGCGCGGAAGTGAACCGTGGCTTTGGTGGCGATACCTTAAACACCTCGGTGTATATTGCCCGTCAGGTTGATGCTGATGCGCTGGCGGTCAACTATGTGACTGCCCTGGGCACGGATAATTTCAGCCAGCAGATGCTGGACGCCTGGCAGAGTGAAAACGTTGATATCTCTCTGACCCAGCGGATGGAAAACCGCCTGCCGGGTCTCTATTACATTGAGACCGACAGCACCGGCGAGCGTACCTTCTACTACTGGCGTAACGAAGCCGCCGCCAAATTCTGGCTGGAGAGCGACAGCGCCGATCGCATCTGCGAAACGCTGGCCCACTTTGACTATCTCTACCTGAGCGGCATCAGCCTGGCGATCCTCAGCCCAAACAGCCGTGAAAAACTCTTCTCCCTGCTGCGCGAATGCCGCGCCAACGGCGGAAAGGTGATTTTCGACAATAACTACCGTCCACGCCTGTGGGCCAGCCGCGAAGAGACGCAGCAGGTTTATACCCGCATGCTTGAATGCACCGATATCGCCTTCTTAACCCTCGATGACGAAGATGCCCTGTGGGGCGAAAAGCCGGTTGATGAGGTGATCGCCCGTACTCAGGCTGCTGGTGTATCTGAAGTCGTGATTAAGCGCGGGGCAGACTCCTGCCTGGTGGCGGTTGCCGGGGAAGCGGTTGTTGACGTGCCTGCGGTGAAGCTGGCGAAAGAGAAAGTGATTGATACCACCGCGGCGGGTGACTCCTTCAGCGCCGGTTATCTTGCGGTGCGTCTGACGGGCGGAACCCCGGAAGCGGCAGCGCAGCGCGGCCATCTGACCGCCAGCACGGTGATTCAGTATCGCGGCGCGATCATCCCGCGTGAGGCGATGCCTGCATAACTGCGGTCTGGTGCCCTCGTCCCAACCCTCTCCTTTAGTCCGAGGGAGCAAACATTAAAAAAGGCAACTTACGTTGCCTTTTTGCTTTTATTTCGCGGGTGCCATAATCCCATCCCACGTCGCCTGCAGATCCTTCATGTTGTATTCCGGCTCGCCTTTCGGCTGCATCAGAATCAGCGACATATCCTGTGAAAGCTGCTGACGCAGATCCTGGCTCAGCATCTCTGCGGTCAGGCTGTTAAGGAAGTCCTGACGCAGTTTCTGATACTGCTCCGGCGCGATATCCACCACCTGGTTTTGCAGCGAGCGAATACGCTGGCTGATCAGAATATCGGTATCGGTCCGGGCATAGGTGGCGAACAGTTTTTGCAGCTCGAGGTTTTTCTGCGCCACCAGCGCGTTGAACTCCTCTTCGCTCAGGCCGTTCTCACGCACCTTCGCCAGCTCTTTGGCGACCACCGCCATATTGGCGTTCAGCTTGTCGCCCGGCGACTCCACGTTAATGGCGCACTGGGCGCGCTGGAACAGCACCCGGCAATCAAAGCCCAGACCAATGTCTTTGGCGTTGTTCTTGCTCAGGGTTTGCTGAACGTGCCAGAACAGCGCCTCACGGGCTAAATCGGCGCGCCAGTAACGCAGCAGCGCGGCAGATTCGCGAATCGGCTGCCACGGGCTGTCCCACATAATAGAGAGTCGCTCCTGACGCACGGCATCGGTCATGATGCTGACCGGCTCTGCACGCAGCGGCGACAGGGTGGGTACCGGCGCAGGGGTACTGCGTTTGCCCTTCAGCTCGCCAAAGGTTTTGCTAATCTGCTCGATCACCGAGCGGCTATCAATGTTGCCGACCACAATCAGGGTCATGGCGTCCGGGGTGTACCAGGTCTGGTAGAACGATTTGACCTGCTCGATATCAACCGGTTGTTTCAGCGGCTCCGCCGGATCGTGGCCCAGCAGCGCAGAGCCTTTCAGGCGATAGCGCCACCAGCCCTCTTTGGTATCCGCCGGCCAGGTCGCCACCATATCGCTGTTGCTCAGGGCATAATTCACGGTTTCAGGCGTAATCGAGACGCTACCGGCGGTATCGGACAGCCAGGTCAACGCCTCTTTGAGCAGATCGTTACGGTTGTTTGGCAGGCTGAGGTTAAACATGGTGTAGTCATAGGAGACAACGGCAGGCGGCAAAGGACGCTTAGGGTCAATACCCTGTTGCCACAGTGAACGAACCTGTACGGCCTGCAGGCTGCCGCTTTGGGTCAGCGCCAGACGGGGAAGAAAATGGCTGAAACCGCTCTGTTGCGTACTCTCGGTCAGGGAGCCGGTATTGACGGAAAGGCGGATTTCAATGCGGTCGCTGGGGCGTTGTGGTGTGGCTAAAACCTGCCACTGAAAACCGTTCGCCAGCGTACCCTGTTGCCAGGCCGGGTCCGGCTGGAGCGCGTCAGCCTGCACGTAACTGGCTGCTGCCATCATGAGCAAACCGCCGGTTAAGAGTCGAATTTTTGTGCCCTGCATGTGAACCCCTGATCAACATTCCTGGTTATAAAGAGTGCCACACGCCCTGTCGCACTCTAAAGATGATGTTCAAAACACTCCGATTAGACCGCGCGTGAAGCGAAACGTCACGGCAAGAAGTGAAATATACCCGAAATAAATCTTGTCCGATTATGACAAGTATTCAGGGCCATTATGCGCAGGAGCCCGCACCCCGACAAGGGAATGCGGGCCAGAGAGAAGATTTTAGGAGGACAAACCCTGTGTTTTGCCGTCTGGCGCACGATTATTCAGCGTATCGTCGAGTTTTTTGTGGTCCAGCTCTTTCACCCACTTCGCCACCACGATGGTCGCCACGCCGTTACCCACCAGGTTGGTCAGCGCGCGGGCTTCAGACATAAAGCGGTCAATACCGAGGATCAGCGCCAGCCCGGCTACCGGCAGGTGCCCTACCGCAGAGATGGTGGCTGCCAGCACGATAAAGCCGCTGCCCGTCACCCCTGCTGCGCCTTTCGAGGAGAGCAGAAGCACTACCAGTAGCGTGATCTGATGGAAGATATCCATATGGCTGTTGGTGGCCTGAGCGATAAACACCGCCGCCATCGTCAGGTAGATCGAGGTGCCATCAAGGTTAAAGGAGTAACCGGTCGGGATAACCAGCCCCACCACCGATTTACGGCAGCCCAGCTTCTCCATCTTGTCGAGCATGCGCGGCAAAGCCGATTCGGACGAGGAAGTACCCAGCACGATCAGCAGCTCTTCACGAATATAGCGGATGAACTTAAAGATGTTGAAGCCTGTGGCGCGCGCAATACTGCCCAGCACCACGACCACAAACAGGATACAGGTAATATAGAAGCAGATGATCAGCTGGCCGAGCTGTACCAGGGTGCCAACGCCATATTTGCCGATGGTAAAGGCCATCGCCCCGAAGGCTCCGATCGGTGCCAGGCGCATAATCATGTTGATAATGCCGAAGATGACCTGCGAGAAGCTTTCAATCACGTTGAAAATCAGCTGGCCTTTGCTGCCGAGGCGATGCAGAGCAAAGCCAAACATCACGGCGAACAACAGCACCTGCAGGATGTTGCCGCTGGCGAAGGCGCCAATCACGCTGCCGGGGATCACATCCAGCAGGAAGGCGACCACGCCCTGATCCTTCGCCTGCTCGGCGTAGACCGCCACCGCTTTCGCATCCAGCGTCGAGGGGTCAACGTTCATACCCGCGCCTGGCTGAACCACGTTCACAATGATCAAGCCGATGATCAGCGCGAGGGTGCTGACCACTTCAAAATAGAGAAGCGCAACCGCACCCGTGCGGCCCACGGCTTTCATGCTTTCCATGCCTGCGATGCCGGTCACGACGGTACAGAATATAACCGGAGCGATCACCATCTTAATCAGCTTAACGAAGGCATCGCCAAGCGGTTTCATTTGGGTGCCTAATTCAGGGTAGTAATGGCCAAGCAGAATACCGATGGCGATGGCGGTTAAGACCTGAAAATAAAGACTTCTGAAGAGAGAGGTTTTCATAAGATGTCCTTGGGAAGAAAAACCGCAGGCAGTGTAGGGTTACTGCTCACCTGCGGCCTTAAAATAGCACCCAATAATCAGGACAAATAGAAGCTCAGGCTGAATTTGAAACACAAATGTTAAGAAACTTGAGCTGGCTCGCACAAGCCAGCAACATTTCATTCAACTGTGTGATTGTCATTCTGGTGAAGATAACGGCTTTCAAAAACATCGCCTGGAACGGCTTTAGCAAACAAAAATCCCTGTCCGCACTCCACCCCGGCCTCAGCCAGCCAGCGTCGCTGAGCGTCGGTCTCGACACCCTCGGCGATAATCTCCAGCTTCAGGCTGTGCGCCATCTGGATAATCGCCTCTACCATGCTGCTGTCGTCAGGCAGCTCCTCGACAAAGGCCTTATCGATTTTCAGCACGTCTACCGGCAGGGTTTTCATATGCTGGAGTTGACGCAGCCCGGCGTACCCCATGCCAAAATCGTCCAGCGCAATGCGCACGCCGGCATTACGTAGCGGGCGGAGTATTGCCACGGCTTCGTTAGGATCGTCGATCCGACGGCTCTCGGTCACTTCCAGTATCAGGGTATCAGGCTGGATGCGGTAGCGACCGATCATCTCCAGCAGCTCCGGGACCATGTTCGGGTGCATCAGCTGTAATGCCGACAGGTTAACCGACAATGGCATCATTATTCCCCGCGACTGCCAGGCTGACAGCAAACGGCAGGACTCCTCCAGCACCCAGTGACCTACGGTCACAATCAGACCGCAGTTTTCAATGCGGTCGATCAGCCCTTCCGGGAGCTCCCAGCTGCCATCGGCCTGGCGCATCCGCAGCAGCGCTTCAGCGCTCCTTACCTTGCCGGTATGCAGATCCACCTGTGGCTGTAGCCAGATAGCGAAGTGGTTGTGGTCCAGCGCGGTCAGAATATCGTTCTCTTCTGAGAGCCGCTGCTGCGCCTTCTCCATCTGCTCCGGTTCGAAGAACTGGATCTGGTTCTTTCCTTTCTGCCGGGCAGTAAATGCGGCAGAGAATGCCCGGCGGTAGAGCTGCTCGCCGGTCAGGTTGCCGTTAAACATGGCGATGCCGATACTGGCGCTCGGGCGCAGCTGGATCCCCTGTACCGGCAACCGTTCATTTATAACAGTAAGTACTTGCTGACCTAGCGTAATGGCGTGCCACGGTTCTTTGACGCCATTGGCGATAATCACAAAGTCATAGGCGCTTACCTGGGTCAGCACCATCCGCGGTGCCAGTACGGATTTGAGCTTTTCGACCAGCGTCAGCAGCACCATTTCCCGCTGGCTCTCCTTCAGCACGCCAGCGGTGTCCTGCAGGGTTTCACAGGCCACCACCATCAGCGCGGTAGTCTGCTGGCGTTTTACCGCCTGCTCCAGCAACGCCATCAGAAATGCCTTGTTGGGCAGATCCGACACTGCGAAGCGGGTGGCGTTGTGGTTGAGCTCTTCATGCTGGCGCATCATGCGCTGCTGGTTCAGATTGTAGCTGCGTACCAGCATGCCAATTTCGTCGTCATGATGCAGACGAGGGACGGGTAGCTGATGCCCGATCTGCTGCTGCGGCGAAAGGGTATCCAGCTCGCGGGCAATCCGGCGCAGCGGGTGGACGATCAGCCGGTTGATGCACCAGGTCAGCGCCACGGTGAGCATCAGCGTCAACAATAAGTAAGTGGTTACCAACGTTGAGACCCAACTGATCACGAATTTGTACATTCGCCAGGAGTCCGATTGCAGCACCAGATAGGCCAGCGGCTGCGGGTTCGCCGGACGCTGCAGGGAATAGACCGGCAGCGAGATTTGTACCGGCAGCTCAAACAGGCGCTTCACCATCACCGGTACCGGACGCTCCGGAATAAAGTTCATGCGCAGCGCCTGAAACTGATTGGGCAGCACCACATCGGCCTGGCTGACGACGCCTGCCGGCCTGATGCTCTTAATAATGGATTCCGCCTGGGGAATGTCGCCCTTAAGAATAGCCGCAGAAAGGGGCTCACGGATTGAGCGGGCAATACTTTCGAGTTGCGAAGCCGTGTTGTAGCGATTCTGCTGAATGGCATGAAACAGCAAAATGACGCAAAAGACAAAAACAAACACCATAGTGACGGCAGTCACCATCGCCATTTGTTTGATAGTTAAAGAGCGGCTGACACGCAAAATGAATCTCCAGAAACGCGAAACGCAGGTTAATCAACTGTTACCCCGCTGCTTTCAGAGTATACCTTATCGTGATGTATTTAAGAGAGTGTAACCAACCGTTTAGGGATTATTCTGGTTCCCGCTCTGCACAGGGTGTGGAGCGGTTGTTCAGGCCGGTTACAGCCCCGTATAACGGGGGCTGCAGCCTGGTACCTTATTCGGCGCTGCGCAGTGAAATCTCACCACCTACCCAGGGTTTTATAACTCCATCCTGCTCCAGCAACAGTGCGCCCTGCTCGTTAATACCCCGCGAGGTGCCGTAGATCTCTTTATCGCCGATAATGAGCTTCACCGGACGGTGAACAAAATTATCCAGCTTCTCCCAGCGAGGCAGGAACGGCGTTAACCCTTCCTGTTCGAAGATTTTCAGCGAGTGACGCAGCTCATTGATGACCTGCACCGCCAGGACGTTACGATCGATGGCGATCCCCGCTTCCTGCAGGTTGATCCAGCCCTGATTGATATCGTCTGCCTGCACGTTACGCATCACCAGATTGATCCCGGCACCCATCACGATCTGCGCCGCATCACCGGTTTTACCCGTCAGTTCGACCAGAATGCCGGCCAGTTTGCGATCCTTAAGATAGAGATCGTTTGGCCACTTCACCCGCACGTCGTCAGCACCAAGGGATTGCAGGACCTCTGCCAGCACAATACCAATCACCAGGCTAAGACCGATGGCGGCAGCGGGCCCCTGCTCCAGACGCCAGTACATAGACAGGTAGAGGTTGGCGCCAAAAGGCGAAAACCATCTACGTCCCCGGCGACCGCGACCTGCCTGCTGGTACTCAGCCACACAGCTGTCGCCTGACTTCAGTTCGTTGAGCCTGTTGAGCAGATACTGGTTGGTGGAATCAATCACCGGCAGAACGGCGACGCTGTTATCGACAATCTGACTGTGGATAAAAGCTTCATTCAACAGCTGAACCGGCTCCGGCAGGCTGTAGCCTTTGCCCGGCACGGTAAAGACATCCACACCCCAGTCGCGCAGGGTCTGAATATGCTTGTTTATGGCGGCACGGCTCATTCCCAGCTGTTCACCGAGCTGTTCACCGGAATGAAAATCGCCGTCGGCCAGAATGGCGATCAGCTTCAGGGGGACAGTATGGTCTTTCATGCAATGGTCTCCACCGCGTTCACTTCACCGTGATGCCCGATAAAGCGCACTTCCGGCTCCAGCCAGACATTGAACTTCTCACCCACGCGCTGACGCACCTGATGGGCCAGCTGCACGACGTCATCGCTGGTCGCATTGTTTTCGTTGATAAGCACCAGCGCCTGCTGGCGATGTACCGCCGCGCCGCCAAAGGTGGTGCCTTTGAGCTGACACTGATCGATCAACCAGCCAGCAGCCAGCTTAACGCTGCCATCTGCCTGCGGATAGTGCGGCGCATTCGGCCACTGGGCAAGCAATGTTTGCGCATTTTCGGCGCCGATCACCGGGTTTTTAAAGAAACTCCCGGCATTACCATTCACTCTCGGATCGGGCAATTTGCTCATGCGCATCTGGCAAACTGCCGTAAAAATCTCTTTCGCGGTCACAGTAGCGGGATCCAGACGGGTTAAATCACCGTAGGAGAGAACCGGCTTCCAGTTTTTTGTCAGGCGCAGACCGACCGCGACGATGACATATTTGTCCTGATATTCATGTTTGAAAATGCTGTCGCGGTAGCCGAAACGGCATTCATCAGCTTGTAAACGACGTGCTTCACCGGTAGCCAGCTCGATACAGTCTACATATTCACAGACGTTTTTGAGTTCAATACCGTAGGCACCAATATTCTGAATAGGGGATGAACCGGCGCAGCCAGGGATCAGGGCAAGGTTTTCCAGCCCCGGCATGTTGTGTTCAAGGGTAAATTGCACCAGATCGTGCCAGTTTTCTCCGGCACCCACGTGCAGACGCCAGCATTCTTGCGTCTCTTCAACCGCGATCCCACGGATGCGGTTAACGATCACCGTGCCGGAAAAATCTTCCAGAAAGAGAACGTTACTGCCCTCGCCCAGAATAAGAACAGGTTGGTGGTGTTGCGTGGCATGATTCCATGCGGCCAGCAGCTGCTGCACATCGTCGGCTCGCACGATCTGTCGGGCATTTCGGTCGATACCGAAGGTATTCCAGGGCTTAAGGGAGTGATTCATAGAGGCTATCCAGATGCAAAAACCGGGATAGTTTACCCCATCGGGGGATCTTTGTCGGCTGGAATTGCCGGGCCAGGGGGTGTTGTAGGCCGGATAAGGCGCAGCCGCCGCCCGGGGGGGTTCCCGGCGCAACGCAAAAAGCCCATCCGGGAGGATGGGCTTTCGCATGATTTGATGCCTGGCAGTTCCCTATTCTCGCATGGGGAGGCCCCACACTACCATCGGCGCTACGGCGTTTCACTTCTGAGTTCGGCATGGGGTCAGGTGGGACCACCGCGCTACAGCCGCCAGGCAAATTCTGTTGTTCACCCCGCCCGCAGGCGCAGTGACTAATCTGTATCAGCTGAAAATCTCTCAAATCCGCCGAAACAGCTTCGGCGTTGTAAGGTTAAGCCTCACGGTTCATTAGTATCGGTTAGCTCAACGCATCGCTGCGCTTACACACCCGACCTATCAACGTCGTCGTCTTCAACGTTCCTTCAGGAGCCTTAAAGGCTCAGGGAGAACTCATCTCGGGGCAAGTTTCGTGCTTAGATGCTTTCAGCACTTATCTCTTCCGCATTTAGCTACCGGGCAGTGCCATTGGCATGACAACCCGAACACCAGTGATGCGTCCACTCCGGTCCTCTCGTACTAGGAGCAGCCCCCCTCAATTCTCCAGCGCCCACGGCAGATAGGGACCGAACTGTCTCACGACGTTCTAAACCCAGCTCGCGTACCACTTTAAACGGCGAACAGCCGTACCCTTGGGACCTACTTCAGCCCCAGGATGTGATGAGCCGACATCGAGGTGCCAAACACCGCCGTCGATATGAACTCTTGGGCGGTATCAGCCTGTTATCCCCGGAGTACCTTTTATCCGTTGAGCGATGGCCCTTCCATACAGAACCACCGGATCACTATGACCTGCTTTCGCACCTGCTCGAGCCGTCACTCTCGCAGTCAAGCTAGCTTATGCCATTGCACTAACCTCCTGATGTCCGACCAGGATTAGCTAACCTTCGTGCTCCTCCGTTACTCTTTAGGAGGAGACCGCCCCAGTCAAACTACCCACCAGACACTGTCCGCAACCCGGGTAACGGGTCTACGTTAGAACACCAGCCATTAAAGGGTGGTATTTCAAGGATGGCTCCACGCAGACTGGCGTCCACGCTTCAAAGCCTCCCACCTATCCTACACATCAAGGACCAGTGTTCAGTGTCAAGCTATAGTAAAGGTTCACGGGGTCTTTCCGTCTTGCCGCGGGTACACTGCATCTTCACAGCGATTTCAATTTCACTGAGTCTCGGGTGGAGACAGCCTGGCCATCATTACGCCATTCGTGCAGGTCGGAACTTACCCGACAAGGAATTTCGCTACCTTAGGACCGTTATAGTTACGGCCGCCGTTTACCGGGGCTTCGATCAAGAGCTTCGCGTTGCCGCTAACCCCATCAATTAACCTTCCGGCACCGGGCAGGCGTCACACCGTATACGTCCACTTTCGTGTTTGCACAGTGCTGTGTTTTTAATAAACAGTTGCAGCCAGCTGGTATCTTCGACTGATTTCAGCTCCACCCGCAGGGGCTTCACCTACACATCAGCGTGCCTTCTCCCGAAGTTACGGCACCATTTTGCCTAGTTCCTTCACCCGAGTTCTCTCAAGCGCCTTGGTATTCTCTACCTGACCACCTGTGTCGGTTTGGGGTACGATTTGATGTTACCTGATGCTTAGAGGCTTTTCCTGGAAGCAGGGCATTTGTTGCTTCAGCACCGTAGTGCCTCGTCATCACATCTCAGCGTTAGTAAGGTTCCGGATTTACCTGGAACCTCCGCCTACATGCTTAAACCGGGACAACCGTCGCCCGGCCAACATAGCCTTCTCCGTCCCCCCTTCGCAGTAACACCGAGTACAGGAATATTAACCTGTTTCCCATCGACTACGCCTTTCGGCCTCGCCTTAGGGGTCGACTCACCCTGCCCCGATTAACGTTGGACAGGAACCCTTGGTCTTCCGGCGAGCGGGTTTTTCACCCGCTTTATCGTTACTTATGTCAGCATTCGCACTTCTGATACCTCCAGCATGCCTCACAGCACACCTTCAACGGCTTACAGAACGCTCCCCTACCCAACAACACATAGTGTCGCTGCCGCAGCTTCGGTGCATGGTTTAGCCCCGTTACATCTTCCGCGCAGGCCGACTCGACCAGTGAGCTATTACGCTTTCTTTAAATGATGGCTGCTTCTAAGCCAACATCCTGGCTGTCTGTGCCTTCCCACATCGTTTCCCACTTAACCATGACTTTGGGACCTTAGCTGGCGGTCTGGGTTGTTTCCCTCTTCACGACGGACGTTAGCACCCGCCGTGTGTCTCCCGTGATAACATTCTCCGGTATTCGCAGTTTGCATCGGGTTGGTAAGCCGGGATGGCCCCCTAGCCGAAACAGTGCTCTACCCCCGGAGATGAGTTCACGAGGCGCTACCTAAATAGCTTTCGGGGAGAACCAGCTATCTCCCGGTTTGATTGGCCTTTCACCCCCAGCCACAGGTCATCCGCTAATTTTTCAACATTAGTCGGTTCGGTCCTCCAGTTAGTGTTACCCAACCTTCAACCTGCCCATGGCTAGATCACCGGGTTTCGGGTCTATACCCTGCAACTTAACGCCCAGTTAAGACTCGGTTTCCCTTCGGCTCCCCTATACGGTTAACCTTGCTACAGAATATAAGTCGCTGACCCATTATACAAAAGGTACGCAGTCACACCACAAGGGTGCTCCCACTGCTTGTACGTACACGGTTTCAGGTTCTTTTTCACTCCCCTCGCCGGGGTTCTTTTCGCCTTTCCCTCACGGTACTGGTTCACTATCGGTCAGTCAGGAGTATTTAGCCTTGGAGGATGGTCCCCCCATATTCAGACAGGATACCACGTGTCCCGCCCTACTCTTCGAACTCACAGTGCATGTATTTTTGTGTACGGGAGTATCACCCTGTACCCTGCGACTTTCCAGACGCTTCCACTAATACATACGCTGATTCAGGTTCTGGGCTGCTCCCCGTTCGCTCGCCGCTACTGGGGGAATCTCGGTTGATTTCTTTTCCTCAGGGTACTTAGATGTTTCAGTTCCCCTGGTTCGCTTCGTTAAGCTATGTATTCACTTAACGATAGTGTGACGAGTCACACTGGGTTTCCCCATTCGGAAATCGTCGGTTATAACGGTTCATATCACCTTACCGACGCTTATCGCAGATTAGCACGTCCTTCATCGCCTCTGACTGCCTAGGCATCCACCGTGTACGCTTGGTCGCTTAACCTCACAACCCGAAGATGTTTCTTTCGATTCATCATCGACTTGCGAAAATTTGAGAGACTCTGACACACCGCTTATCTGTTCCTGTTTCGGAGAACAGATACGGCGCGTCGTTTCAATTTTCAGCTTGATCCAGATTTTTAAAGAGCAAAACTTCGCAGCGCACCTTCTCAGGTACACTCTGAAGTTTTCTTGTTGTCGCAGTAAAGGATGGTGGAGCTATGCGGGATCGAACCGCAGACCTCCTGCGTGCAAGGCAGGCGCTCTCCCAGCTGAGCTATAACCCCATCGCAAAATGCTAATCTCTGTACCGCTAATTCTTTCTGAGACAAGGCGTGGAATAACGAAGCATACTTAAGTATGTGAGTTATTCTGCAACGCAGTATCAGGAAGAATTTGGTAGGCCTGAGTGGACTTGAACCACCGACCTCACCCTTATCAGGGGTGCGCTCTAACCACCTGAGCTACAAGCCTGCAGAGATTTTTACTGCTGTTTTTTCATCAGACAATCTGTGTGAGCACTGCAAAGGCAGGTTCTTTAAGGTAAGGAGGTGATCCAACCGCAGGTTCCCCTACGGTTACCTTGTTACGACTTCACCCCAGTCATGAATCACAAAGTGGTAAGCGCCCTCCCGAAGGTTAAGCTACCTACTTCTTTTGCAACCCACTCCCATGGTGTGACGGGCGGTGTGTACAAGGCCCGGGAACGTATTCACCGTAGCATTCTGATCTACGATTACTAGCGATTCCGACTTCATGGAGTCGAGTTGCAGACTCCAATCCGGACTACGACGCACTTTATGAGGTCCGCTTGCTCTCGCGAGGTCGCTTCTCTTTGTATGCGCCATTGTAGCACGTGTGTAGCCCTACTCGTAAGGGCCATGATGACTTGACGTCATCCCCACCTTCCTCCAGTTTATCACTGGCAGTCTCCTTTGAGTTCCCGGCCTAACCGCTGGCAACAAAGGATAAGGGTTGCGCTCGTTGCGGGACTTAACCCAACATTTCACAACACGAGCTGACGACAGCCATGCAGCACCTGTCTCAGAGTTCCCGAAGGCACCAAAGCATCTCTGCTAAGTTCTCTGGATGTCAAGAGTAGGTAAGGTTCTTCGCGTTGCATCGAATTAAACCACATGCTCCACCGCTTGTGCGGGCCCCCGTCAATTCATTTGAGTTTTAACCTTGCGGCCGTACTCCCCAGGCGGTCGACTTAACGCGTTAGCTCCGGAAGCCACTCCTCAAGGGAACAACCTCCAAGTCGACATCGTTTACGGCGTGGACTACCAGGGTATCTAATCCTGTTTGCTCCCCACGCTTTCGCACCTGAGCGTCAGTCTTTGTCCAGGGGGCCGCCTTCGCCACCGGTATTCCTCCAGATCTCTACGCATTTCACCGCTACACCTGGAATTCTACCCCCCTCTACAAGACTCTAGCCTGCCAGTTTCGAATGCAGTTCCCAGGTTGAGCCCGGGGATTTCACATCCGACTTGACAGACCGCCTGCGTGCGCTTTACGCCCAGTAATTCCGATTAACGCTTGCACCCTCCGTATTACCGCGGCTGCTGGCACGGAGTTAGCCGGTGCTTCTTCTGCGAGTAACGTCAATCACTGTGGTTATTAACCACAATGCCTTCCTCCTCGCTGAAAGTACTTTACAACCCGAAGGCCTTCTTCATACACGCGGCATGGCTGCATCAGGCTTGCGCCCATTGTGCAATATTCCCCACTGCTGCCTCCCGTAGGAGTCTGGACCGTGTCTCAGTTCCAGTGTGGCTGGTCATCCTCTCAGACCAGCTAGGGATCGTCGCCTAGGTGAGCCGTTACCCCACCTACTAGCTAATCCCATCTGGGCACATCTGATGGCAAGAGGCCCGAAGGTCCCCCTCTTTGGTCTTGCGACATTATGCGGTATTAGCTACCGTTTCCAGTAGTTATCCCCCTCCATCAGGCAGTTTCCCAGACATTACTCACCCGTCCGCCGCTCGTCACCCAGGGAGCAAGCTCCCCCGTGCTACCGCTCGACTTGCATGTGTTAGGCCTGCCGCCAGCGTTCAATCTGAGCCATGATCAAACTCTTCAATTTAAGTTTGATGCTCGTGAATTAAACTTCGTAATGAATTACGTATGTTCACTCAGAGACTTGGTATTCATTTATTGTCCGAAGACATTAAGAATCCATGTCACTTTGAGTGCCCACACAGATTGTCTGATAAATTGTTAAAGAGCAGTGCAACGCGGCTTTCGCTCACCGTTGCGAGGTCCCGTATAATACGTTTTCCTCTTTCAGAGTCAAGCGATAATTTCACGCTTTTCCCTGCTGACCCGGCGGCTTGTTTGCCGTTGTTCCGTGTCAGTGGAGGCGCATTATAGGGAGTTCTTCGGCGGTGACAAGCATAAATCTCAAAAAGTTTTCCGTTCGCTTACTTTTCAATCTTTACGTTTATTAAAGCCGCGGATTGCCGGTTAATTGTGCGATTTCCCGGGCAAAACTGGAGACCTGGGACCAGTCGGTATAGACCACTTCTTTGCGTGTATCCGTTTCGCCGCCGGTCATCTTCATAATAAGACGGATCATAAAGCGATCGTACCAGCGATAGCGTGGGTAACGCAGGGCACCGGCAAAGACGGCACAGGCCGTTGGCTTCCAGGGCGAGTTCAGCAAAAACTTACGCGTGTAGCTGTTGGTCTGCGGGGTACGCTTTTCCGCTTTACGCGCCACCAGGTTCACGGAGAAGAAAGCGCCGGGCAGGCTGTTCAGCGTTGCCGTATGCTTTTTCACAAAGCGATCCACCGCCGGATGGAAATGGCCGTAGCGGATGGAGGCGCCGATCACCACCCGGTCATACTCCTGCCACGCAATCTCTTCGGTGCGGTTCAGGTTAATGACGTCGGCATAGATGCCCTGCTCTTTTAACTCAGAAGCCAGAAAAGCGGCAATCTCGCGCGTTTGCCCGTCGCGTGTTGAAAATAGAATGAGTGTTTTCACAAATGGCTCCCTTTATTCGCGCCAGAATGTTGGCGTAAAGAGGACCAACAGCGTAAAGACCTCAAGACGCCCGAACAGCATGTTGGCAATCAGGATCCACTTCGCGGTCGGATTCATGCTGGCAAAGTTATCTGCGACCACGCCAAGGCCCGGTCCCAGGTTATTCAATGTAGCCACAACGGAGGCAAATGCCGAGAAGTCATCCACGCCCGTCGCGATAATCGCCAGCATGCTAACGATAAAGACCAGCGCGTAGGCGGAGAAGAAACCCCACACCGCTTCGAGAATACGTTCTGGCAGCGCACGGTTACCCAGCTTGATGCTGTAAACCGCATTCGGGTGCACCAGACGCTTAAGCTCGCGGTTGCCCTGCTTAAACAGCAGCAGGATGCGGATCACTTTTAACCCGCCCCCCGTCGACCCGGCGCAGCCGCCGATAAAGGCCGAACAGAGCAGCAGAACCGGCAGGAAGAGCGGCCAGCGCGCAATACTGTCGGTGGTAAAGCCTGCGGTCGTCGCCATTGACACCACCTGGAAGAAGGCCTGGTTCAGCGTAGTGACCGCCGAAGCATAGACATCGTGTAGCCACAGCACCAGGGTACAAATCACTACCAGCGTCAGCTGCACGCCGATAAACATGCGGAATTCCGGATCGCGCCAGTAGACCTTCAGGTTACGACCACTGAGTAAAGAGAAGTGCAGACCATAGTTACAGCCGGAGATGAGCAGGAAGACCGCAATAATGGTGTTGATGGTCGGGCTGTCAAAATAGCCGATGCTGGCATCATGGGTGGAGAACCCCCCAATCGCGATGGTGGCAAAGCTGTGGCCGATAGCATCAAAGGCCGGCATTCCGGCGAACCACAGCGCCAGCGCACAGGCGACGGTTAACAGCACATAGATGAGCCACAAGGTTTTGGCCGTCTCGGCGATACGCGGGCGCATCTTGTTATCTTTCAGCGGCCCCGGCATCTCTGCCCGGTAGAGCTGCATCCCCCCGACGCCCAGTATCGGCAGGATCGCCACGGCTAATACAATGATCCCCATCCCGCCAAACCATTGCAGCATCTGGCGATAAAAGAGGATGGCATGGGGCAGCGAGTCCAGCCCCACCAGCGTGGTGGCCCCGGTGGTGGTCAGCCCGGAAAAGGATTCAAAGAACGCATCGGTGATGGTCAGGTTGGGCTGTTCGGAAAAGATGAAGGGCAATGCCCCCACGCTGCCCAGCACGGTCCAGAACAGCACCACGATAAGGAAGCCTTCGCGGGATTTCAGCTCCCCCTTCTCACGACGGTTAGGCCACCACAGCAGGGAGCCAATCATCAGCGCGACGAAAAAGGTCTGCGTAAAGGCCCGGCCCGCACCATCCCGATAAATAAGCGCCACCAGTCCGGGGAGGATCATCGTCCCGGAAAAGAGTATGACCAGCAATCCAACGATTCGGGTTATGGCACGAAAATGCATCTCTGCCGCTTCCTTAGGTATTCAATAAGTAAGGTGGGGATTATTCTTCAATCGGCCGTAATTGCAACGAACCACGACTAAAATCAGCCAGTTTTGCTGAGAATACCGGAAGCGACGCCTGGGGTAGCGCCACACGCAATTGCACCGTCGCCTGGTAATCACTGTGTACAATCAGGCCCTGATACTGCTTCAGCAACGCTTCGATGCCGGATAACTGAGCGTAATCGCACAATAAAGTATATTCGGTAAGTGGCGTTTTGCGGATCGTTGTCAGTTGATTCAGCGCCTGCTGGACCCCGCCGCCATAGGCCTTGACCAGCCCACCGGTTCCTAATAATACGCCGCCGTAGTAACGCACCACGACGGCGGTGATTTCGCCCACGCCGCTGCCCATTAACTGAGAGAGCATCGGTTTGCCCGCCGTGCCCGCCGGTTCACCATCATCCGAGAACCCCAGCTTCTGTGAATCGTCGGGCGGCCCCGCTACCCACGCCACGCAGTGGTGGCGGGCGTCAGGATGTTCTGCCCGTACTGACTCAACAAAGGCTTTTGCCGCCTCCACGCCGTCGGTATGCGCCAACAGCGTGATGAAACGGCTTTTTTTGATCTCTTCCGTAAAGGTGACCGGCGCTGCCGGTATGAGCCAGCTCTCCATTACGCCAGCTTCAGGTCCCGCGTCATGTTTTCAGTACCGTTTTCGTGGATCACCACGTTATCTTCGATACGGATGCCACCAAACGGCTTCAGCGCCTCAATTTTCTGCCAGTTGAAGTGCTTGCTGAACTGCCCTTCGCGCCACGGCGCCAGCAGAGACTCAATGAAGTAGATGCCCGGCTCGATGGTCAGCACCATGCGCGGCTGCAGGATGCGGGTGCAGCGCAGGTAAGGATATTTGGACGGCGCTGCCAGATGGGTACCGGTGTCATCCTGCATAAAACCAGCGGTGTCGTGCACCTGCAGACCCAGCGGGTGGCCGATACCGTGCGGCATAAACGGCCCGGTCAGGTCGTTTTCCACCATCGCCTCTTCACTCATATCGCTGACGATCTGGTGCTTACGCAGCAGCTTCGCAATGCGCTGATGGAACTGGATGTGGTAATCCACATAGCTCACTCCGGCCTTCATGGTGGCGATCAGGGCCAGTTGCTCTTCATTGACGTCTTTGATCAGCTGAGCGAACTCGGTATCGCTGTTCCCGGCCCAGGTGCGGGTCAGGTCCGCGGCATAGCCGTTATATTCCGCACCGGCATCCAGCAGGAAGCTGCGCATTTCGGACGGCGCGCGGTGATCGAGTTTAGTGTAGTGCAGCACCGCCGCGTGCTCATTCAGCGCCACAATGTTGCTGTATGGCACGTCGGTGTCACGATGGCCGGTGGCCGTCAGGTAAGCCAGGTTAATGTCGAACTCGCTCATGCCGGACAGGAAGGCTTCGTGTGCCGCACGGTGGCCGTTGACCGCGGTTTTTTGCGCTTCACGCATGCACGCCAGCTCATAGTCGGTCTTATAGGAGCGGTAGTAGTGCAGATAGTCGATCACGCCTTTCGGGTTGATGTTATCTGCGGCGATTTCCAGACCGCGCGCACGTTCCGGTACCGGGCCAATATAGGCGATGTTGCCGCGGGCAGCAGGTAACTGGTTGCCAATACCGTCGGCTTTAGGCAGGGCAATCACCTCGATCTCTTCCGTCCAGAAGGAGGTCGGCAGCGGTTCAACGTTGTGCCAGTAATCCACCGGCAGATAGAACCACAGTTTCGGCTTGTTCACGCCGTCCACCAGCAACCAGCAATTGGGAACCTGGGTTACCGGCACCCAGGCTTTAAATTGCGGATTCACCTTGAAGGGATAAGCGTGATCGTCGAGAAAGACATTGAACAGCTCGCCTGAGTGGATGAGTAGGGCATCCAGCTTAAAGCGAGCCAGTACGTCGCGGGTACGTTCCTGTAACGTAACAATGTGATTTTTATACAGCGCGGCCAGTGAGTCCATCATTCTTCCTTTTGTTTTGACCTCAAGTCACCGCATCTTAGCACACCTCAGAAAGGCTGCGTGATCTCCGCCGATCGTGATCAGACCTACAATTATTTAATGAGTAATTTGCATTTCATTAACACAAATCCCACACTCCGAATCATCTGGTATGACCAGATCCAATAGCTGGATTCAGGAGACCGACATGCTCTACAAAGGCGACACCCTGTACGTAGACTGGCTGGAAGGTGGCATTGCCGAACTGGTGTTCGACGCCCCCGGCTCAGTGAATAAACTGGACACCGCAACCGTGGCCAGCCTTGGCCATGCGCTGGACGTGCTTGAAAAAGAGTCCGACTTAAAAGGTCTGCTGCTGCGTTCCGAAAAAGCGGCATTTATCGTCGGCGCAGACATCACCGAATTTCTCTCCCTGTTCCTGGTCCCCCAGGAGCAGCTGAGCCAGTGGCTGCATTTTGCCAACAGCGTCTTTAACCGTCTGGAAGATCTCCCTGTCCCGACGATCTCTGCGGTCAACGGCTATGCGCTCGGCGGCGGCTGCGAATGCGTGCTGGCGACCGATTACCGTCTCGCCACCCCTGATTTGCGCATCGGCCTGCCGGAAACCAAACTGGGCATTATGCCGGGCTTTGGCGGCTCGGTCCGTCTGCCGCGCCTGCTGGGTGCCGACAGCGCTCTCGAGATCATCGCTGCCGGTAAAGACGTCGGTGCCGACCAGGCGTTGAAACTCGGTCTGGTGGATGGCGTGGTTAAGCCTGAAAAACTGCATGAAGGGGCGCTGGCCATTCTGCGTCAGGCAATCAACGGCGACCTCGACTGGAAAGCGAAACGCCAGCCGAAGCTGGAGCCGCTGCACTTAAGTAAAATTGAAGCCACCATGAGTTTCACCATCGCCAAAGGCATGGTGATGCAGACGGCGGGTAAACACTATCCGGCGCCGATCACCGCGGTGAAAACCATCGAAGCCGCCGCACGTCTGGGCCGTGACGAAGCACTGAAATTAGAAAACCAAAGTTTCGTCCCACTGGCTCACACCAACGAAGCCCGCGCGCTGGTCGGTATTTTCCTCAATGACCAGTACGTGAAGGGTAAAGCGAAGCAGCTCACCAAAAACATCGAGACGCCAAAACAGGCGGCGGTGTTGGGCGCAGGCATTATGGGCGGCGGCATTGCCTACCAGTCGGCCTGGAAAGGCGTGCCGGTGGTGATGAAAGACATCAACGAGAAGTCGCTGACCCTGGGCATGACCGAAGCGGCCAAGCTGCTGAATAAACAGCTCGAACGCGGCAAAATCGACGGCCTGAAGCTCTCCGGGGTGATCTCCACTATTCATCCGACGCTGGAATATAGCGGCTTTGATCGCGTGGATGTGGTCGTCGAAGCGGTGGTCGAAAACCCGAAAGTGAAAAAAGCGGTACTGGCAGAAACCGAAGATAAAGTACGTCCGGACACCGTGCTGGCCTCCAACACCTCCACCATTCCAATCAGCGAACTGGCCAGCGTTCTCAAGCGCCCGGAAAACTTCTGCGGCATGCACTTCTTTAACCCGGTGCACCGTATGCCGCTGGTTGAAGTGATCCGCGGCGAGAAAACCTCTGACGAAACCCTCGCCAAAGTGGTGGCCTGGGCCAGCAAGATGGGCAAAACCCCAATTGTAGTGAACGACTGCCCGGGCTTCTTCGTCAACCGCGTGCTGTTCCCGTACTTTGCCGGTTTCAGCCAGCTGCTGCGCGACGGAGCGGATTTCCGCAAGATCGACAAAGTAATGGAAAAACAGTTTGGCTGGCCGATGGGCCCGGCGTACCTGCTGGATGTGGTCGGCATTGATACCGCGCATCACGCTCAGGCGGTGATGGCGGCAGGTTTCCCGCAGCGCATGCAGAAAGATTACCGCGATGCCATCGACGCCCTGTTTGAATCGAACCGCTACGGCCAGAAAAACGGTCTCGGCTTCTGGCGTTATAAAGAAGACAGCAAAGGCAAGCCGAAGAAAGAGGAAGACGCAGCCGTGGATAGCCTGCTGGCCGACGTCAGTCACGCGAAGCGCGATTTCAGCGACGAAGAGATTATCGCCCGCATGATGATCCCGATGGTCAACGAAGTGGTGCGCTGTCTCGAAGAGGGTATTATCGCCAGCCCGGCGGAAGCAGACATGGCGCTGGTGTACGGCCTGGGCTTCCCTCCGTTCCACGGCGGCGCGTTCCGCTGGCTGGATACGCTGGGCAGCGCCCGCTATCTGGATATGACGCAGCAGTATGAACATCTCGGCGCGCTGTATCAGGCACCGGAAGGTCTGCGTACCAAAGCGCGTAATAACGAAGCGTACTATCCCCCGGTTGAGCCCGCCCGTCCGGTTGGCGCACTGAAAACGGCTTAAGGAGTCACAATGGAACAGGTTGTCATTGTCGATGCAATTCGTACCCCGATGGGCCGTTCGAAGGGCGGCGCATTTCGTAACGTGCGCGCGGAAGATCTCTCCGCACATTTAATGCGTAGCCTGCTGGCGCGCAACCCGGCTCTGGAAGCCACCGCGCTGGACGATATCTACTGGGGCTGCGTGCAGCAGACCCTGGAGCAGGGCTTTAACATCGCCCGTAACGCGGCGCTACTGGCGAAAATCCCGCATTCGGTACCGGCTGTCACCGTCAATCGCCTGTGCGGTTCATCGATGCAGGCCCTGCACGATGCGGCGCGTATGATCATGACCGGCGATGCGCAGGTGTGCATGATCGGCGGCGTGGAGCACATGGGCCACGTGCCGATGAACCACGGGGTCGATTTCCATCCCGGCATGAGCCGCACCGTAGCGAAAGCCGCGGGAATGATGGGGCTGACGGCAGAAATGCTCTCACGCCTGCACGGTATCAGCCGTGAAATGCAGGACGGCTTTGCCGCCCGCTCCCACGCCCGTGCCTGGGCCGCGACGCAGTCCGGCGCATTCAAGAATGAAATTCTGCCCACCGGCGGTCACGACGCTGACGGCGTGCTGAAGCAGTTCTATTTCGATGAAGTGATCCGCCCGGAAACTACCGTTGAGGCCCTCTCGACGCTGAAACCGGCCTTTGATCCGGTCACCGGTACCGTGACGGCGGGCAGCTCTTCTGCCCTGTCCGATGGTGCGGCGGCGATGCTGGTAATGAGCGAAAGCCGCGCCCGCGAGCTGGGCCTGACGCCGCGCGCGCGCATCCGCTCGATGGCGGTGGTGGGTTGCGATCCGTCAATCATGGGTTACGGCCCGGTGCCAGCCTCAAAGCTGGCGCTGAAAAAAGCCGGGCTTTCCGCCAGCGATATCGACCTCTTTGAGATGAACGAAGCTTTCGCCGCACAGATCCTGCCGTGTATTAAGGATCTGGGGCTGATGGATCAGATCGACGAGAAGATTAACCTCAACGGCGGCGCCATTGCGCTGGGTCACCCGCTGGGTTGTTCCGGGGCGCGTATCAGCACCACGCTGATTAACCTGATGGAACGCAAAGATGCCCAGTTTGGTCTGGCAACCATGTGCATCGGCCTGGGTCAGGGGATCGCGACGGTATTTGAAAGGGTGTAATCGAAGAATATTCCCCTAAATCATTCGCGTTGCATCGCGGCGGCAACTGCGCGAATCCCCGGGAGCATAGTTAACTATGTGACCGGGGTGAGCAAAGGCAGCCAACAAAGAGGCAGCGTGAATGATGACGGGGAAAGGTTTAGTTGCCGTTTTCCCGCCTGTCAGGGGCGGGTTTTTTTCGTCTCAAATAAACGCAAATGCGTCGCCAAACAGGCGATCTTCACGGGCGTTACGTTCGTTGCAGAACAGGTCCCGGGCAATTTTCGCCATCTCAAAACGACCGGCAATGTAGATATCGTGATTCACCAGCGTGCCATGATCCTGCAGCACCGCCGTTAACACGGTGCCGCTGCGACCGCGCCAACCCTCTTCCGGCTGTTCAACTACTGGCTCAACGCGCAGGTTCGGATGGGTCACGCTCAGCGCTTCCAGCTCAGACAGATCGTAGAGATGCTTCGCCTCGCGGCCACCCCAGTAGATGGTAATATCACGGTCCGGGTTACGCGCCAGCGCCGTCAGCAGGATGGAGCGCGCGTAGGAGAAACCGGTGCCGCCCGCAATCAGGATCAGCGGACGCTCTTCGTCATCACGCAGCCAGGCTTCGCCGTGAGGAATATCAATCTCGATCTCATTCTCTTTCAGAATGCGATCCATGACTGCCATCGCATACAGGTTGAGCTCAGACGCCCCAATGTGCAGCTCGATAAACTCTTGCTCGTCCGGCGTCGAGGCCATTGAGAAAGGGCGCTTATCCCGCTCATCCATCACCACCATCAGATACTGGCCAGCGCGGAAGGAGAACGCCGATTCAGGTACTAAACGGACGCGATATACGGTGTCGGTGATAGCGTCTACCGAAGTCACTTTACAGCTTAAGGTTGTCATTCGCTCTCTCTGTCGGGAAGTCTATAGGGCATAACGGCGCATTCAGGCGTCTTTACCGTTATTCATTATGGCCAGTTCATCCCAGATCGCGTCAATTCGCGCAGTCACCTCAGGATCCTTTTTGATCGGACGACCCCATTCACGTTGGGTTTCGCCGGGCCATTTATTGGTGGCATCCAGTCCCATTTTTGAGCCAAGACCGGAAACCGGCGAGGCAAAATCCAGGTAATCTATCGGCGTGTTTTCCACTAACACGGTATCGCGTGCCGGATCCATACGGGTGGTAATGGCCCAGATCACGTCATTCCAGTCACGGGCGTTGACGTCATCATCGCAAACGATCACAAACTTGGTATACATAAACTGGCGCAGGAAAGACCATACGCCCATCATCACCCGTTTAGCGTGACCCGCATACTGCTTCTTAATGGTTACCACCGCCAGGCGATAGGAGCACCCTTCCGGCGGCAGATAGAAATCAACGATTTCCGGGAACTGCTTTTGCAGGATCGGCACAAACACTTCGTTCAGCGCCACGCCCAGCACCGCGGGTTCATCCGGCGGACGTCCGGTGTAGGTGGAGTGGTAAATGGCATCTTCACGCTGGGTAATGTGCGTCACGGTAAACACCGGGAAGCTGTCGATTTCGTTGTAATAGCCGGTGTGGTCGCCATACGGCCCTTCCGGTGCCATCTCACCCGCCTCAATGTAGCCTTCGAGCACGATTTCAGCGCTGGCAGGTACTTCCAGATCGTTCGAAACGCACTTCACCACTTCGGTTTTGGTGCCGCGCAACAGCCCGGCAAAGGCGTATTCCGACAGGGTGTCCGGCACCGGCGTGACGGCACCGAGAATGGTGGCCGGATCGGCACCCAGCGCCACGGCGACCGGGAAGCGTTCGCCCGGATGGGCCGCGCACCACTCCTGAAAATCAAGCGCACCGCCGCGATGCGACAGCCAGCGCATAATCAATTTATTTTTACCGATCAGCTGCTGACGATAGATCCCAAGATTCTGCCGCTCTTTATGCGGCCCGCGCGTCACGGTCAGACCCCAGGTAATCAGCGGGGCGGCGTCTTCGGGCCAGCACTGCATGATCGGGATACGCGTCAGATCGACCGCATCGCCTTCCACGATTTTCTGCTGGCAGGGCGCGCCGCGCAGCCGTTTGGTCGGCATATTCAGGACTTGCTTAAACTGCGGCAGCTTATCGAAGAGATCGCGAAACCCTTTTGGCGGCTCAGGCTCTTTTAAAAAGGCCAGCAGCTTACCCACTTCACGCAACGCGCTGACATCCTCCTGCCCCATCCCCATCGCCACACGTTTTGGTGTGCCAAACAGGTTACAGAGCACCGGCATGGTGTAGCCTTTCGGATTTTCAAACAGGAGCGCTGGCCCACCCGCGCGGAGCGTGCGGTCGGCAATCTCTGTCATTTCCAGGTAAGGATCGACAGGAATTGTGATGCGTTTGAGTTCGCCCTGCTTTTCCAGCAGTTCCAGGAAGTCGCGTAGATCGTTGTATTTCATGCAGTTAGTCAAGCTCTCTCTGTAAGCGTTTCATTATACGGCGTAAGACTGCCTGATGCTGTATTTTTGTTAAATTAGCGTGAAGATTCACGGCTTCTTCTGGGTACGGCCATTATAATCAGCTTAGCGATCCCGCCAGGGTTTTGATATGCTTGCCGGCATAACAAGCGGAAAAGAGTCATTATGCAGGCCTGGTATTTACTGTATTGCAAGCGCGGACAACTTCAGCGTGCTCAGGAACATCTGGAACGCCAGGCAGTGAACTGTCTGACGCCAGCGATCACGCTGGAAAAAATGGTCCGTGGTAAACGCACAACCGTCAGTGAACCGCTGTTCCCTAACTATCTGTTTGTTGAATTCGACCCCGAAGTGATCCACACCACCACCATCAATGCGACGCGCGGTGTCAGCCACTTCGTACGCTTTGGCGCGCACCCGGCTACCGTGCCCTCTTCCGTGATCCACCAGCTCTCGGTCTACAAACAACCTGAAGGCATTACCGATCCCGATACCCCCTTCTCCGGCGACGATGTGGTGATCACCGAAGGGGCCTTTGAAGGGCTGGTAGCCATTTTCGCTGAGCCGGACGGTGAAGCCCGCTCCATGCTGCTGCTGAACTTACTGAATAAAGAAGTGAAGCAGAGTGTAAAAAATACCAGCTTCCGCAAAGTTTAAAAGTCGACGCCAAACAGACGACGTACGTTGTCATCCGTCTGCGCTGCCAGCCACTGCGCCTCTTCGCCGCGCCAGTGGGCGACCCGTTCCATGATATGTCCCAGATAAGCCGGTTCATTGCGTCGCGATGCCGGTTTTGGACGGAGATCGCGCGGCAGCAGATAAGGTGCATCAGTCTCAACCAACAGGCGTTCGGCAGGAATAACCGGCAGCAGCTCGCGCAGCTCAAGCCCGCGCCGTTCATCGCAGACCCAGCCGGTGATCCCCAGATACAAACCGCGATCCAGACAGGCTATCGCCTCCTCGCGCGTGCCGGTAAAACAGTGCAGCACCGCCCCGGGCAGTTTATCCAGCCAGGGCTCCAGCAGCGCCAGAAAACGGTCATGAGCGTCGCGGCAGTGCATAAACACCGGCATGCCCAGCTCCGCGGCTAATGCCAGCTGGGCACTAAAGGCATGCTCCTGCTCGGCGGGAGTAGAGAAGTTGCGATTAAAGTCGAGACCACACTCACCGATAGCCACCACCTCAGGGGATGCGGCTAAAGCCCGGAGTGCGCTGGCACTTTCCGCCGTCCAGTGGCTGCTGTCGTGCGGATGGACGCCCGCCGTTGACCAGCAGCGGTCGTAGCGCTGCGCCAGCTGTCGCGCCTGTTCACTTTCGTGCAGGTTGGTGCCCGTCAGCAGTAAGCCGTTGACCCCGGCGGCGATAGCCCTTGCCACCACCTCGTCACGATCCTGGGCAAACTGCGGGCTGGTCAGATTCAGACCGATATCAAACATACTGGCTCCCATATGACAACCGCCCTGGCGGGCGGTTGGGGTTATTCTTCTGTTCCTTCGGACTCTTCGTCGTGATCTTCACGTCGCTTGCCGGTATAGAAGCGCGCGAAGAAGACACCGACTTCAAACAGGCAATACATCGGGATTGCCAGCAGGGTTTGCGAGAAGACATCCGGCGGCGTTAAAAGCATGCCCACTACAAAGGCGCCGACCAGAATGTAAGGCCGTTTTTTGCGTAATTCATCCGGGGTGGTGATCCCCATCCAGCAGAGCAGCACGATGGCAACCGGCACCTCAAACGCCACGCCGAAGGCCATAAACAGCGCCATCACGAAGCTGAGATAACTGGCAATATCGGTGGAGACCTGGACCCCTACCGGCGCGGTATTTGCCAGAAAGCCAAAGGCCAGCGGGAAGACCACGAAGTAGGCAAAGGCCATGCCGATATAAAACAGCAGCGAGCTGGAGACCAGCAGCGGGATCACCAGGCGGCGTTCATGCTTATACAGCGCGGGGGCAATAAAGGCCCAGACCTGATAGAGGATCACCGGCGCAGAGGCAATCAGCGACACCCAGAAGGTCAGCTTAATTGGCGTGAAGAAGGGCGATGCCACGTCGGTGGCGATCATGGTGGCCCCAAGCGGCATCTGCTTAATCAGAGGGGCAGAGACCACCTGATAGATATCGTTGGCAAAATAGACCAGGCATAAAAAAATGAGCAAAACTGCAATAATGCAGTTCAGCAGGCGTTTACGCAGCTCGATCAGGTGCGCAATCAGCGGTTGAGTTTCATCTACTGCCATGTTTACGCTTTATCACTCGACGAGGGGGACGCGTCAGCGGCGGGTGCAGGCTTTTTCTCTGCGGGCGCTGGCGTCGGTTCTTGTTTTGGGGTCACCGGCTCGGCTGGCGCCTGTTCGGGCGCAGTGGCCTGATGCTCAGCAGTGGCAGGCGTCACGCCTTCATGCTGCGCTTCGTTATCTTTGACCAGCGGGTTGCGAATGGTATTAGCTTCATCGCTCGCTTTTTCCGGATCGTTGACGCTGTAGGAGCGCTTCATGGATTCCGCCGCTTCGCGCAGTTCGTCCATCGAGGCTTTCAGTTCCGGCGTCAGGTTATCCATGCTCGCCTTTTCAACCTTTTTCAGGCTGTCCTGAAACTCCTGCAGCTTAAGCTCCTGCGCCAGCTCATTTTGCACCGTAGTCGCCAGCGATCGCAGCGCACGCACCCAGCCTGCAACCGTTTTTACTGCCACAGGCAGACGTTGTGGCCCCAGAACAATGAGACCAATCACGAAGACCAGCAGCAGTTCACTAAAACCGATATCGAACACGAATTACACCTGCTCGTTATCGTGGCGTTTAGCATTTTCCTTTTTGGCATCGTCTTGTTTATCAGCGATGGATTTAGCAGTGAAATCCGCATCCTGGCTGGATTTATCCTGCTTCTCGTCATCATCTTTGATCGCTTTTTTAAAGCCTTTGATGGACGCACCGAGATCGGAACCGATAGAACCGAGTTTTTTGGTACCGAACAGCAGCACGACGATGACGGCAATGATCAACAATTGCCAGATACTGATACCACCCATACATCTTCCCCAGTTATAGATGAATAATTAATCAGGCCGCATTATACGTTATGCGGCCCTGGTATAGCGACGCAATTCAGCGCGTTTTGCGCCATCCGGCTAGCCAGACAACCACGCCGCCCGCCATCAACCAGGCAGGCATGAGCTCCCACTCAGGACGATTGATCAGCAGCAGCGTGCCGCTTAACAACAGTGTCGCCCCAATGCCAAACAGATACCGGGACTGCCCCTGACGCACATGGTTGGTTTGCAACTCGCGGGCAATTTTATCCACGCTGTGTTGCAAGTTTTTGCTCTGACGCAAACTGTCATACACCAGTTCAGGAATTTCAGGCATTTTTTCAATCCAGAACGGCGCTTTCTCTTTCAGGGAGCGCACCAGCGCCGGAAGACCCACCTGGTCCTTGATCCACGACTCAAGGAAGGGTTTTGCCGTTTTCCATAAGTCTAACTGAGGATAAAGCTGTCGCCCCACCCCTTCAACGTAAAGTAATGTTTTCTGAAGTAAAACTAACTGGGGCTGTACTTCCATATTAAAGCGGCGGGCGGTATTGAACAGGTTCAGCAGCACATGGCCGAACGAGATCTCAGCCAGCGGCTTCTCGAAAATAGGCTCACAGACCGTACGAATGGCGAACTCAAACTCTTCTACGTTGGTATCCGGCGGAACCCAGCCGGAATCGACGTGCAGCTCGGCCACTTTACGATAATCGCGGTTAAAGAAGGCGATAAAGTTCTCGGCCAGATAGCGCTTATCTTCTTTGTTCAGCGAGCCGACGATACCGCAGTCGATGCCGATATACTGCGGATCTTCAGGATGCTCGTAGCTGACGAAGATATTCCCCGGGTGCATGTCGGCGTGGAAGAAGCTGTCCCGGAACACCTGGGTGAAGAAGACCTGCACGCCACGCTCGGCCAGCAGCTTCATGTTGGTACCCTGCTTTTCCAGGGTTGCGACGTCCGAGACCGGGATCCCGTAGATGCGCTCCATCACCATCATGTCCTGGCTGCAATAGTCGGAATAGACTTCCGGCACATACAGCATCGGGCTGTTTTCAAAGTTACGGCGCAGCTGAATGGCGTTCGCCGATTCCCGCAGCAGGTTCAGCTCATCAATTAGCGTCTTTTCATATTCGCGCACCACTTCCATCGGGCGCAGGCGGCGGCCGTCAGGCAGCAGACGCGGCACCCAGCGGGCCAGGCGGTAGATGAGTTTCATGTCGGCTCGGATGATCGGCAGAATGTCCGGGCGGATCACCTTGATGACCACCTCTTTGCCATTCTCTTTCAGCCGTGCGGTGTGAACCTGCGCAATGGAGGCGGAAGCCAGCGGCTGGATGTCGAAATCATCGAACCAGGTTTCAACCGGGAGATCGCCCATCGCTTTTTCGATCTGCTGCTTTGCCAGCTTACCGTCGAACGGGGCAACTTTATCCTGCAGCAGCGCCAGCTGATCGGCGATCATTGGCGGGAACAGGTCACGACGGGTGGAGAGCATCTGGCCGAACTTGATCCAGACAGGCCCCAGCTCCTGAAGCGCCAAACGCAGTCGCTCACCAAGCAGTTTGTCCTGATGGCGATTTGGCATCCAGAATAGCGTTCGCCGCCAGATACGCAGCGGCAGTGTGATGCGCATTCGGGGGATAAGCTCGTCGAGCCCGTAACTTAAAAAGGTGCGGATGATAAAGTAGAGGCGCCGAATTTCACCAGGCGTCATTTGCCCTCCAGTTTTTCAAGCCGTTTTGTCAGTGCATCAACTGCACGCTCAACCGCGGCGGTCTCTTCTGCAAACCATGCCGCTTCCAGCGGCCCCGGCGCCATGCGCCACTCCTCGGTCAGCACTTCCGCGGCATAGCGCTGCTGGCGCTGAAACCCCTTCTTCAGCAACGAGGCACCGCCGCGCAGTACTTTACCAATCCCCTCAGCGGCAATATCGCTGGTCCAGGGGGCCAGCAGCTCTGCCGGGTCGAACTCGGCCAGATCGGCCAGCGCGACAAAGTTCTGCACCACCTGGATATCGCCTTGAACCTCCAGCTCGCCGCTGCGGATCAGGGCGGTAAGCTGCTGGCGATCGCGCAGTTTAGGCAGGGTGCTCATATGGGTGATGACGGAGCAGTCGGCCTCGCCTTCCCACTCCCCCAGCACGTCGAGCTGACGCTCGCTGAACACCAGCACCAGCGGAGTCGAAAACTCTTTTAATACTACCCGCAGCACTTTGCCGTTAAGACGCTGACGCGCCGTTTTTAGCGCGGGAGACCGGTACAGAAAGGTATTGAGTACGTTTTCCACACCGGCTGTGATCAAGGGTTTAAACGGCATTTGCCACCTCCACTCAGAACTTATAACCGCGATGCAGCGCGACAACGCCTGCCGTCATGTTGAAGTAATCAACATTGTCAAAGCCTGCATCCTGCATCATGGCTTTTAAGGTGTCCTGGTTTGGGTGCATACGGATGGATTCGGCCAGATAGCGATAGCTGTCTGCATCGTTGGCAACCATTTCGCCAATGCGCGGCAGAATGTGGAACGAATAGGCGTCGTAGGCTTTGCTCAGCGGCTCAATAATCGGCTTCGAGAACTCCAGCACCAGCAGACGTCCACCCGGTTTCAGCACGCGGTACATGGAACGCAGCGCTTTCTCTTTATCGGTGACGTTACGCAGACCGAAAGAGATGGTAATGCAGTCAAAGGTGTTATCCGGGAAAGGCAGCGCTTCAGCGTTCGCCTGGACATATTCAACGTTGCCGACCACGCCAATATTGCGCAGTTTTTCACGACCCATTTTCAGCATGGAGTCGTTGATATCAGCCAGCACCACGCGGCCCGTTTCGCCCACCAGACGCGAGAATTTCGCTGTCAGGTCGCCGGTGCCGCCCGCCAGATCCAGCACGGTTTGTCCACGACGCACGCCGCTACAGTCAATAGTGAAGCGCTTCCACAAGCGATGAATGCCGAATGACATCAGGTCATTCATTACATCGTACTTCGCCGCCACGGAATGGAATACGTGGGCCACCATGTCAGCTTTCTGCGCTTTAGCGACAGTCTGAAAGCCAAAGTGCGTTGTGTCTTGTGAATCTTCAACCATCTCAGAGCCTGCTTATCAGTCAAATGTTTGAGAAGTGTAACAGATTGGGCGCATTTGCCCTACGATTCAACCACCCCGGGAATAACGCTCCAGGGGGTCTGCCGACGCCTGCGCGCCTGCTAAGGTGTTGTTTGTATTTTGAACGGGCTCATCACTGCGCAGCCGGTACTCTTCATCCTGCGACGTGGCCTGTTCAACTAATTCCGGATTAATCTCGCGTTTTACTTCCACGCCCAGGCTGCGGAACGATTCGGCCTGAGCCAGCAGGTTACCCCGCCCGGAGGCCAGCTTTTTCATCGCCTGACGGTAGTTATCCTGGGCGCGATCCAGGCTCTGCCCGACCGACGACATATCATCGACGAACAGGCGCATTTTGTCATACAGGCGGCTGGCGCGATCGGCAATCTGCTGGGCATTGCGGCTCTGGTGCTCATAGCGCCACAGATTAGCAATGGTGCGCAGCGCCACCAGCAGCGTGGTGGGGCTGACCAGCATAATGTTGTTTTTCAGCGCCTCGGAGATCAGCTCCGGCTGGCGGTCCAGCGCCAGTAAAAAGGCTGGTTCAACCGGGATAAACATTAGCACGTAGTCGAGCGAACGCAGGCCGGGCAGCTGCTGATAGTCTTTGCGTCCCAGCAGACGGATATGGTTACGCACCGAGGCGATATGCTCCTGCAGCGCCGACTCGCGGGTGTAGTCATCTTCGGCGTTGAAGTAGCGCTCATAGGCCACCAGGGTCATTTTGGCATCGATGACCACGTCCTTATCCTGCGGCAGACGCACAATGACGTCGGGCTGCATTCGCGCGCGGCTCTCAGTTTCAATGCTGACCTGGGTTTGATATTCGTGGCCCTCGCGCAGGCCAGAGGCTTCCAGCACGCGGGTCAGGACGACTTCGCCCCAGTTACCCTGGGTTTTATTGTCGCCTTTCAGCGCTTTAGTGAGATTGATGGCCTCCTGCGCCATCTGGGCATTCAGCTGCTGGAGGTTGCGGATTTCATGGGCCAGCGTGTGGCGCTCCCGCGCCTCCTGACCGAAGCTGTCCTGCACCTGGCGACGAAAGCCGTCCAGCTGTTCGCGCAGGGGCGACAGCAGGCCGTTCAGGCTCTGGCGGTTTTGTTCATCGACGCGGCGGTTACTCTGCTCAAAGATGCGGTTGGCGAGGTTTTCGAACTGCTCGCTCAGGCGCTGTTCGCTGTTGATCATCTGGCGGATTTTGTCTTCCGCATGCAGCTGGGTGGACTCCAGCCGGGTAGTGACTTCGCGCAGGTCAGCTTCCAGCGAGGTGTTGATATCCCGCAGATTGCGCAGCTCGTTGTTGAGCAGCTCGCATTCGTCGCGCCAGTGCCCGCTCTGGGCTATGTTCTGTCTTAATGCACTGAGATCGGCCACCATCTCTTCGCGTTCGGCAAGCTGATCGGCCTTCTGCTGCGCATGCTGATAGCTGGCGAACAACCAGCCCACGCCGACGCTGACCAGCGCAATAACGGCATAAAAAAGGATGGAAATATCCACGACGCCCCCTGCATCAAGGTATGACCCGCACAAAATAGAATTGTGCTGTATAAACGTCCAGTTTGAAAAGGGTTTTCTGCGAGGCGCTACGCAAAGAAAAAGGCCGAGCAGGTCGGCCTTTGGCAAGGAAAAGGGGAAATTACAGCAGGCGGCGGGCCGCTTCCACCACGATTTTCACCGCGTGGCTTTCGGTCTGCTTCATGGTCTCGGCGTTAGGGATCTCTTGCTGGGTGCGGTTAACAATGACGCCCGCAACCATACCGGCACGCAGACCCTGGCTTGCGCACATGGTCAGCAGCGTGGCAGATTCCATTTCATAGTTCATCACCCCCATCGACTGCCACTCTTCCATCGAGCCTTTGAAACGGTTGACTACGCGGCCGGAGAAGGTGTCGTAGCGCTCCTGGCCAGGATAGAAGGTATCAGAGGAGGCGGTCACGCCAACGTGCGTGGTCGCGCCGACGGATTTCGCGGCTTCCACCAGCGCGGTGGTGCACTCGAAATCGGCCACTGCCGGGAACTCCATTGGCGCAAAGTGCAGGCTCGCGCCGTCCAGACGCACGGACGCGGTGGTAACCAGCACGTCGCCAACGTTGATGTGCGGCTGGATCGCACCGGTCGTACCGATACGCAGGAAAGTACGGATGCCCAGCTGCGCCAGCTCTTCAACGGCAATTGAGGTAGACGGGCCACCGATACCGGTAGAGCACACGATCACCGCTTTGCCATCCAGCTCTGCCCGCCAGGTCGTGAATTCGCGATGGGCTGCCAGCTTAACCGGCTTATCCATCAGCGCGGCGATCTTTTCCACACGCTCAGGATCGCCAGGGACGATAGCGAGCGTAGCCCCTTGTAAATCGTTTTTAGTGAGGCCGAGATGAAAAACATCAGACTTAGACATAGAAAACTCCTCTGTGGGTCAGTTTGTCAGCAGAAGCAAAGCGGTACTTTACCGGAGGAACCGGCCTTGTTTCGTGACAGACATCACCATGAATAAAATTGATTGCAGTTAATTACCATGAAATAGTGATTAACATCACATTAACGAGTTATATCGTTATCTGTTGCACAAAAGATAGCCTGTTTCGGGCACTGTGGATTGTTAACCTGCGGACTATATTTACTTTTGCGCTAATTGGTACGGAGAATGCCATGACTGGAAAATCTGGATTTGCCCCTGCTGCTGACCTGCAAGCCTCAACCGTTGTCACTACCCCCGACGAGGCGATTACCGCCGGGGAGACCTCGATTCCGACCCAGGGCGATAATATGCCCGCTTACCATGCCCGGCCCAAAAATGCGCAAGGGGCATTGCCGATCGTCATCGTGATTCAGGAAATTTTCGGCGTACATGAGCATATTCGCGATATGTGCCGTCGCCTGGCGCTGGAAGGCTATCTGGCCGTCGCGCCTGAGCTCTATTTCCGTCAGGGCGACCCGAACGATTACAACGACATTCCCACCCTGTTCAGCAACCTAGTCACTAAAGTGCCGGATGCGCAGGTGCTGGCGGATCTTGACCACGTCGCGAACTGGGCGGCGCGCAACGGGGGCGATCCCCATCGTCTGCTGGCAACCGGCTTCTGCTGGGGCGGCCGTATCAGCTGGCTGTATGCCGCGCACAACCCGCAGCTGAAAGCCGCCGTGGCGTGGTATGGCAAGCTGGTGGGCGAAAAGACGCTGAATTCACCGAAGCATCCGGTTGATATTGCAACCGATTTGAACGCGCCCGTCCTCGGGTTGTATGGCGCAGAAGATACCGGGATCCCGCTGGATACGGTAGAGACCATGCGTCATGCCCTGCGTGCGGCAAACGCAACAGCGGAGATTGTGGTTTACCCGGGAGCCGGACACGCTTTCAACGCTGATTATCGCCCGAGCTATCACGCGGAATCAGCCAAAGATGGCTGGCAGCGGATGCTGGCCTGGTTCCAACAATATGGTGGTAAAAAAGGTTAAGCGGCTCACATTTCGCTACGCAAAGTGACGCGACTGTTTGACTTTTAAACACAATCTGGACGATATAAAAACCACAGGCGTGTAACTACGATCCGTAGGCAAGACCTGAACCCCCTCTCCGTTTTCGAGCGGAGAGGGGGTTCAGGTCTTTTTTTTTGCTCTGGAGACAGGGGCCAGAACATGAACCACTTGCAAACAGCGCTGGACATCATCGCCCAGGTCGGCGGTGCTGAGAATATCGAACATATCGAACACTGTTCCACCCGTTTACGGCTGAGCCTGTACGACAATGGCAAGGTCAACGAAGCGGCGTTGGCAAAGGTCGACGGCGTGCTGGGCGTGCGGGTGAACGTGCAGTGCCAGGTGATTATTGGTCACGAAGTGGTGCAGGTCTTTGAGGCGGTGCGCTCGCTGGTGGGGGCCCCTCAGGCGGGCGGACAACATACACCTGTCAGAATCAGCCGTGGCGCGCAGGTTGTCGATTTCGTGATAAGCGTTTTTCAGCCGCTGGTGCCTGCCATTGCCGGTGGCGGCGTCCTGAAATCGCTGCTGCTGTTGCTGGACGTCATGGGCTGGCTCAGCCGGGACAGTTCGACCTACAAGGTACTGGATAATATCGGCTCCGCGCCGCTCTACTTCCTGCCGATCCTGGTGGCGATCACCACGGCGATGAAGCTGAAGGTGAACGTGCTGGTGGCCGTCTCGGCAGTTTCCGTGATGGTGCTGCCGGCGATGACCAAACAGCTGGCCGACGGAACGGCGTTCATGTCGTTCGATCTGCGCAACGTCGCCTACGCCTCGCAGGTATTCCCGGCCATTCTGTGCGTGCTGTTTTACGCCCGGACGGAGAAGCTGTTCAACCGCTACTCCCCCGGCGCGCTGCGCATTTTTCTCTCGCCTATGCTCTCTCTGCTGGTGACGGTCCCCGTTACGCTGCTGATCCTGGGGCCGCTGGGCTACGAGCTGGGTGCCGGCCTGGCAACGGTGATTTTATGGCTCTACGGCAAACTCGGTTTTGTCGCCACCGGGCTGCTGGCCGCCGCCCTGCCCTTCATGGTCGCCGCCGGGATGCACAAGCCGATGCTGCCCTACGCCGTGGCCTCCATGAGCCAGTTCGGGCGCGAGATGCTCTATCTGCCCGCGTCGCTGGCGCACAACATTGCCGAGTCCGGCGCGTGCCTGGCGATTGCGCTCAAGAGCAAAGACAAGGTGCTGAAATCTACCGCCTTCTCCGCCGGGATCTCCGCCCTGTTCGGCATTACCGAACCGGCGCTGTATGGCGTTACGTTGCTGAATAAAAAGGCGCTTTACAGCGTGATCCTCGGCAGCATCGTGGGTGGGGCATTTATTGGCTGGATGGCGATTCAGGCCTTTGCCCTTGTCGGCCCTGGCCTTGCCAGCATCTCAATGTTTGTCTCTCCGGATAACCCGATGAACATCGTCTGGGCCTTCGCCGGGGCGGGGCTATCTTTTGCCGTCGCCTTTATCAGCGCCTTCGTGCTGTGGCGTGATAAAGCGGCTGAACACACCGACGCGCTGAGCCTCACCCGCCCGGTCGAAGGGCAGATCATCCCGCTTGAAAACGTTAACGATGACGTCTTCTCCCGCAAAATCATGGGCGACGGCATCGCTATTATTCCTTCCCAGGGCGTGCTGCGGGCCCCGGCGGATGGAACCATCGTGAACGTATTTGACAGCGGCCATGCGCTGAGCCTGCTCACCGACGCGGGCGTCGAGCTGATTTTCCATATCGGCATCGACACCATCCGGCTGCAGGGTGAAGGTTTCTCCCCACGGGTGGTGGAGGGCCAACATGTGAAGAGCGGCGACACGCTGATTGAATTTTCACTCGATACCATCACTTCCGCCGGGCTCGATCCGGTGGTGATGATGGTGGTGACGAACGGCGAACGCTTTTCGCTGACACCAGGTAATACCGACGATAAGAATCCAGACCCGCATATCATCATGACGCTTAAGGAGTCCGTGTAATGGAGAAATCCCTCCCGTTTCCGCAAGGTTTTTTATGGGGTGGCGCTATAGCCGCTAATCAGGCCGAAGGGGCATGGAAAGTGGATGGCAAAGGGCCGTCCGTAGCTGACGCCATCACCTGGAAGCCCAATCTGTCCGTGAAGGATTACAGCGGCCATATGGCGCTGACGGACGAGAACATCCGCGACGCGTTTGAAGGTAAAAATGACGCGCTCTACCCGAAACGCCGCGGCATCGATTTTTATCACCACTATAAGGACGATATCGCCCTGTTTGCTGAGATGGGCTATACCGTGCTGCGGGTGTCGATCGCCTGGTCGCGTATCTTCCCGACCGGTGAAGACGCTGCGCCAAACGAGGCAGGATTGCAGTTTTATGAAGAGATGTTCCGCGAGCTGCGTCGCCACAACATCGAGCCGCTGGTGACCCTCTCTCACTACGAAATGCCGCTGGCCCTGAGCGAAAAGTACAACGGCTGGGTGCATCGCAACGTGGTGGATGCTTTTGTGCGCTTCAGCAACGTCTGTTTCGATCGCTATAAAGATCTGGTCCGCTACTGGCTGACGTTTAATGAGATCGACAGTATCCATCGCCACCCCTTTACCACGGCGGGCATCCGGGAAGAGAAAAGCGCGCCGGGCAAAGCCCAGCAGGATATCTACCAGGGGCTGCATCACCAGTTTGTCGCCTCTGCGCTGGTGACGCGCGACTGCCACGCCAAAATCCCGGGTAGCCAAGTCGGGTGCATGCTGACCAAACTCACCACCTATCCGCACAGCTGCCGTCCGGAAGACGTGGAAGCGACGCTGAAGAAGAATCTGGAGAACTATTTCTACGCCGATGTACAGGTGTTTGGCGAGTATCCGCCGCTGATCCTGCGCGATCTGGCGCGGCGGGATATCCAGATTGCGATGCAGGCCGACGATCAGCGCATCTTAAAGGATCATGCCGTCGACTTCGTCTCCTTTAGCTACTACATGTCGATGACCGAATCGACCCAGCCGGACGTAGAGCGCATCCCGGGGAATACCGTTCTCGGGGTGAAAAACCCGTACCTGCCGGCATCCGAATGGGGCTGGCAGATTGACCCTGTCGGGCTGAAAATCTCCCTGCTGGAGCTGTATGACCGTTACCAGAAGCCACTGTTTATCGTGGAGAATGGTCTTGGCGCGAAAGATGTCGTGGAAAACGGCGCGATCCACGACAGCTACCGCATCGACTACTTCCGCGCCCACTTCGAGCAAACGTTGGCAGCTATAAATGAAGGGGTGGATGTGATGGGATTCACCACCTGGGGCTGCATCGACATTATCAGTGCGGGCACCTCGCAGATGTCCAAGCGCTACGGCTTTATCTATGTCGATCAGGACGATGAAGGTAAAGGCACGCTGAAGCGCCTGAAAAAAGACTCCTTCTGGTGGTACAAAAAAGTGATTGCCAGCAATGGCGCAGACATGAGCTAACCGGCCATGCCGCAGGAATAACCGTGATAACGATAAAAAAGTCGCTTAATAACAGCATGCTGCTGGTCGATAACGACCAGCGGGAGATGATTTTGTTCGGCAAGGGGATCGGATTTGGGGCGAAACCCGGTACCCATATCGACCTCGCGCAGGTGGAGAAAGTGTTCCTGCCGCTGAGCGATCTCAAATCCCGCCATTTTTTATCCCTGACGGACACCATTCCTGCGGCGTTCTTCGACATTAGCCATGAAATTCTTATCCTCGCGCGCCGCCTGTGTGGGGATAAGCTCAATTCCGTATTGCTCTTTACCCTTGCGGAGCATCTGCACTTTGCGGTGGAGCGCAGCCGCAGCGGGCAGACGATCCTCAATAAGCTGAGCTGGGAAGTGAAGCGTTACTATCCGCAGGAGTACAGTATCGGTTTGCAGGCACGCGCCCAGGTGAATGAGAAGTTTGACATCGAGTTACCTGAAGAAGAGGCGGTAAATATCGCCTTTCATCTGATCAACGCCAGCAGCCAGGACGACGACAGCACCGCCCACCAGCAGGTTGAGCTGGTCAACCGCATCGCTGATATCGTGCGCTATAAGCTGGGCAAGAGCATCGATACGCAGTCGGTTAACTATATGCGCTTTATCACCCATCTGCGTTATTTTTCCGAGCGGGTGCTGGCCGGGAAAATCGCCCTCAGCGAGACCGAGGATTTTTATCAGGAGCTGATGCGCCACCGCCCGGACGCGATGACCGTGGCGTGGGTGATCCGTGATTATGTGCAGGATAAATATCAGCTCACCCTGCCGAAAGATGAGCTGACGTGGTTGAGCATCCATATTAGCCGGCTGATGGATGGGCAGGCGTAAATCGCCCGGTGGCGGCTGCGCCTTACCGGGCCTACAAATGACATTTAATCGTGCTTCGGGGTTAACCCTGGCGCAAATTCTGCGCCGCCTTAACCATGTTCGCCAGCGCGCTACGGGTCTCCGGCCAGCCGCGGGTTTTCAGGCCGCAGTCCGGGTTCACCCACAGGCGCTCTGCGGGGATACGCTGCGCCGCTTTCTGCAGCAGGGCTTCAATCCACTCCACGCTCGGGACGTTCGGGGAGTGAATGTCGTACACGCCCGGCCCGATCTCGTTCGGGTAGTCGAACTCTTCGAACGACTCCAGCAGCTCCATGTCGGAACGGGACGTCTCGATGGTGATCACGTCGGCATCCAGCGCGGCAATGGAATCCATGATGTCGTTAAATTCGCAGTAACACATGTGGGTATGGATCTGGGTGTCATCCTTCGCCACGGCGGCGTTGATACGGAAGGCTTCCACACCCCACGCCAGGTAGGCATCCCAGTCGCTGCGACGTAGCGGCAAGCCTTCGCGCAGCGCCGGTTCGTCGATCTGGATGATGCCAATGCCCGCCGCTTCCAGATCCGCCACTTCATCACGCAGCGCCAGGGCAATCTGTTTGGCGATGGTCTCACGGGTCACGTCTTCGCGCGGGAAGGACCAGCAAAGGATGGTCACCGGACCGGTCAGCATGCCTTTTACCGGCTTGTCGGTCAGAGACTGAGCATATTTCGCCCACTCCACGGTGATCGCTTCCGGACGGCTGACGTCGCCAATCACTACCGGCGGCTTCACGCAGCGGGAGCCGTAGCTCTGCACCCAGCCGTTCTGGGTAAAGACAAACCCGTCGAGGTGTTCACCGAAGTACTCCACCATGTCGTTACGCTCGGCTTCACCGTGCACCAGCACGTCGAGTCCTAAACGTTCCTGCTCCACAATGGCCTGTTTGATGTGTTCGGCGATGCCGGTGCGGTAGTTGCCCGCATCCAGGTTGCCCTTTTTGAAGTCCAGACGCAGGCCGCGGATCTCGGTGGTCTGCGGGAAGGAACCGATGGTGGTGGTCGGCCAGGCCGGCAGGTTGAAACGGGCACGCTGGGCTTCGGCACGCACCTCATAGCCATTCTGACGCTGGCTGTCCTGGGCAGTGATGGCCGCCAGACGTTTTTCCACGGCGGCATTGTGCACGCGCGTCGAGTGACGACGGGCCTGAATCGGCGCGCTCCATTCGGTAATGGCGGCGGTGTCACCCGTATTCAGCGCATCACGCAGCAACGCCAGCTCTTCGCATTTTTGCAGGGCGAAGGCGAACCAGCTCTTCACTTCCGCATCCAGGCGGGTCTCGACGTTCAGGTCGATTGGGCTGTGCAGCAGTGAACAAGAGGAGGCGACCCATAGCTCGCGCTTGCCTATAATACCTTTGATTTGGTTATATTTTTCTGTCAGGTCAGCGCGCCAGACGTTACGCCCGTTCACCAGTCCGGCAGAGAGCAGCCAGTTCGCAGGCAGACGGGTGTGCAGCTCGGCTACCTCATCGTTACCGTGAACCAGGTCTACGTGCAGCCCCTGCACCGGCAGCGCGGTGATGGTGTCGAGGTTCGGCGTCACCCCTTCGAAATAGGTGGTCAGCAGCAGTTTTACCCGGCCCGTGAGCGCGTCGTACGCCGGTTTGAAAGCATCCAGCCATGCCTGCGGCAGCTCCAGCACCAGCGCCGGTTCGTCGATCTGCACCCACTCAACGCCGCGTTTTGCCAGCTCGCCCAGCACCTGCTGATACACCGGCAGGATGTCGTTCAGCAGGCTCAGGCGGTCAAACTGCTCGCCCTTCACTTTACCCAGCCACAGATACGTAACCGGGCCCAGCAGGACAGGTTTGACCTTGTGGCCCAGCGCCAGCGCTTCGTCCACCTCATCCAGCAGCTGGGTCCAGGTCAGTTTGAACTGCTGACCTTTAACGAACTCCGGCACCATGTAGTGATAGTTAGTGTTAAACCATTTGGTCATTTCCGCTGCCGCCGCAGGCTCGCCGGTCGGTGCGCGGCCACGGCCAATACGGAACAGGGTGTCGATATCCACCGATCCATCGCTGTTCTGATGACGAGCCGGCACGTTGCCAAGCAGCAGGCTGGTGGTCAGAACATGGTCGTACCAGGCAAAATCGCCCACCGGGAGCAGATCCACGCCAGCCTGCTTTTGCTGGTCCCAGTGACGGGCGCGCAGCTCGCGCCCTACCGCCAGCAGTTCTTCACGCGTGGCGTTGCCCGCCCAGTAGCTCTCTTGTGCTTTTTTCAGTTCGCGACGAAGGCCGACGCGTGGAAAACCGAGGGTGTGGTTACGAATTGTCATGGTATGCCCCTTATGGAATTTTCAGGATTTAGACGTCCAGATGTTTACACTTCCATATTGTAAAGGTACTGTATATTCCTCAAGCGCAAATTGCTCATGGCGAAGTGAAGGACTTTCATGATCGAGATAAAACACCTGAAAACGCTCCAGGCGTTGCGGAACTGCGGTTCTCTCGCGGCGGCGGCGGCCACGCTGCACCAGACGCAGTCCGCCCTTTCCCACCAGTTCAGCGATCTGGAACAACGCCTTGGCTTTCGTCTGTTCGTGCGTAAAAGTCAGCCGCTGCGCTTTACGCCGCAGGGCGAGATCCTGCTACAGCTGGCCAATCAGGTGCTGCCGCAGATCGCCAGCGCGCTGCAGGCCTGTCATGAGCCGGAGCAGACCAGGCTGCGCATCGCCATCGAGTGTCACAGCTGTATTCAGTGGCTGACCCCCGCGCTTGAGAACTTCCGCCAGAGGTGGCCGCAGGTGGAGATGGACTTTAAATCCGGCGTGACCTTTGATCCGCAGCCCTCCCTGGTGCAGGGCGAGCTGGATCTGGTGATGACCTCGGACATTCTGCCGCGCAGCGGCCTGCACTATTCGCCCATGTTTGATTTTGAAGTGCGTCTGGTGCTGGCCCCGGACCATCCTCTGGCCGCCAGAGCGCGCATCACGCCGGAAGATCTGGCGACGGAAACGCTGCTGATCTACCCGGTTCAGCGCAGTCGTCTGGATATCTGGCGTCACTTTCTGCAGCCGGCGGGCATCAGCCCGCAGCTGAAAAGCGTGGATAACACCCTGCTGTTGATTCAGATGGTGGCGGCCAGAATGGGCATCGCGGCGCTGCCGCACTGGGTGGTGGAGAGTTTTGAACGCCAGGGTCTGGTGGTGACTAAAACCCTGGGCGAGGGATTGTGGAGCCGGTTGTACGCCGCCGTGCGCGATGGCGAGCAGCGTCAACCGATTACCGAGGCCTTTATTCGCTCAGCGCGGAACCATGCTTGCGACCATCTACCGTTTGTCCGGAGCGCGGAGCGACCCAACGGCGATGTACCCACAGTGAAGCCAGGATCACCGTCCCCCCAATAATGAAGCTCGGCCAGTGCGGTTGTTCCTGCCAGATGGCGAGGTTCACCAGCAGGCCCGCAGGGACGTGGACGTTGTTCATGATCCCCAGCGTCCCGGCGTCCACCTGCGTGGCGCCGTAGTTCCACATGAAGTAACCCAGCCCGGATGCCACCACCCCCAGCCAGATCAGCACGCTCCACTGCAGCGTGGTGGTCGGCAGCTTCTGCGGATTACCCAGCATGAACCACGCCGCCACCGCTACTATCGCTGCCCCCATATAGAACCAGGCAAAGGCGTTGTGCTGCGGCATTGGCCGGGTCTCCATCAGGCGTTTATAGCCCACCATGCCAATCGCAAAGCTGATGTTGGCGAGCTGGACGAACATCAGTCCGGTCCAGAAATGATCGCTCACTTTGTCATAGCGAATGATCGCCGCACCCACTACCGCCAGCGCGGCGCTCAGCAGGTAGCCCCAGCGCAGCCGGCGCTTGCTCAGCAGATCGTAAATCAGGGTGATATAGAGCGGCGTCAGCACGGTAAACAGCAGGAATTCCGATACCGACAGATAAACGTAAGCCCGGAAGCTGAACAGATACATGATGCCAAGCTGCATCGCGCCCACCAGCATATAGAGCAGGATCGTTTTCAGCGTTTGCCCGCGCGTACGCAGGAACGGCAGGAACACCAGCGCCGCCAGCCCGACGCGCATCAGCACCGAGAAGTAGCTGTCGACATGTCCGGCAAGATATTCACCGATCAGGCTAAAGGAGAAGGCCCACAGGATAGTGGTGATGATGAGTAGCGCCACAATGCTTGTCTCTCTGGAAGATGGACAGGCATTGTAGCGAACTCTTTGGTTGACAACTGAACGTTAAACAACCAAATGAAGATTATTCAAGGAACAGCTTACGCAGGTATTTTGGCACCGCGTTGTCACCGTTGGTGCCGATCACTTCCAGCTCCGGGTGCAGGTCTTTCAGGCGCTGGTGGGCGTTTTCCATGATGCAGCCTTTCCCCGCCATGGAGAGCATTTCGGCGTCGTTCATACCGTCGCCAAAGGCAATACAGTCCTGCAGATCAAAGCCCAGACGTTTGGCAACCGCTTCCAGAGCATGACCCTTGGAGACGCCGCCCGCCATTACTTCCAGACAGGTAAGCGTGGAGAAGCTGACGTTAACCCGATCGCCCCAGCGGGCGTTGATCGCCTGCTCCAGCGGCAGCAGCGCTTCGTGGCTGTCAGTGGTGAAGAACACCTTACTGATGCCTTCCGGCTCCAGCAGGCCCGGTTCATACAGCGAATAGTTGAAGACCGCCTCTTTGAAGAAACGCATCTCGTCCGGGCGGTGACGGTTCATAAACCACTCATCATCGCGATAGACGTTGGTGATGATATCGGGGTTGTTATGCATGATCCCGAACAGATCGGTGGCGATGTCGCGATCGAGGTTATGGGTGAAGATCAGATTCCCGTCCAGATCGTGCACGCGGGCACCGTTGGAGGTGATCATGTAGGACTTGATCTCAAGATTATCGCGGATCTGCCCCACATCAACGTGGTGGCGGCCGGTGGCGAAGACGAAATTCACGCCACGGGCAGTCAGGAGTTTTAAGGTCTCTTTCGCGTAAGGCGATAAAGTGTGGTCGGGAGAGAGCAGCGTGCCATCTAAATCAGACGCGACAACCTGGTACATAGAAAAATTTAACCTCTGGTGAATATCAGTTATGCCTGCCGAAAAAGTCGACGATGGCGTTGAGTGCGACTGAGCGCATGGCGTCCTTTTCAAAAAGGATCTCATGGTACGCGCCGTTTATGACCAGCGGTTTACCCCCTTCGCAAGGGTGACCGGCTGCGGCTCGCAGTTCACAGAAGCGGTCGTGCATGCGGTTATCCACTACCCGCTCCTCTTCTGCCTGAAGGATAATTGTGGGAGTATCGTCCTGGCCGGCGCCCGCCATCGCCTCCTCACCTGCCAGAATGCCTTCGCGCACCCAGTGGTAAGTGGGACCACCGACGCGTAAACGCGGTTCATCCGCATAAAAGCGCAGGTTGCGGCGATAACGCTGCCGACTGTGGGTTAACACGTTAATGGCAAACGGCAGTGCGCGCCAGCGCCCGGTGCCGATGGCGTAGCCTTCACGAATGCGCTGATGGCCCTCAGCCCAGTCGAGGATATGGCGTACCATCCAGTCCGGAAAACGCATGACGATGCCAAACATCGGGGCGCTCAGGGCAATGGCATCACACTGATGCTGCGGGTGGCGCTGTAAAAACAGCGTGGCGATCGCGCCGCCCATCGAGTGCGCCAGAATAAACCGTTTTCGCCATCGGCCGGGCTGCACTTCCTGCTGCCAGAAGGCGGCAAAATCATCGACGTAATCGCTGAACTGACTTACATGGCCGCGGTGCGTGTCGGACAGCATTCGCCCGGAGCGCCCCTGACCACGGTGGTCGATAATCAGCACGTCATAACCCAGCCGGAAGAGATCGTATGCCAGCTCGGCATACTTGACGTAACTTTCGATCCGTCCGGGACAAATTATTATCACCGAATCATGGGTTTCGGCCTGAAAACGAACAAAGCGCACAGGAACATCATCGACGCCTGTAAACCCGCCCTCTTCGCGCTGGCGCCAGAAATCGGTCAACGGCCCCATAGAGAAAGCGGCAAAAGCCTTTTCTCGCGTTTCCCAGTCCTTATTCTGCTGAAACATCGGGTTTACACCCCTGTAAGCCAAGGAATATCGTTTTTTCGTGACAGGTCGTAAAATGACGCAACATTAGCGTATTGTGGCATAAAAATAGACGATTCGGGAGCTTCAAATGACCTTCGAGTGGTGGTTCGCCTACCTGCTGACATCCATCATCCTCAGCCTTTCACCGGGTTCCGGGGCCATCAATACCATGACCACCGCCATGAACCATGGCTATCGCGGAGCGGCGGCGTCGATTGCCGGATTGCAGACCGGGCTGGGGATTCACATCGTGCTGGTCGGCATAGGGCTCGGCACCCTGTTCTCCCGCTCGGTACTGGCCTTCGAAGTGCTGAAGTGGGCCGGTGCGGCCTACCTTATCTGGCTGGGGATCCAGCAGTGGCGCGCCGCGGGTGCCCTGGATCTGAATACGCTCGCCCAGACCCAGAGCCGGGGCCGCCTGTTTAAACGCGCGGTGTTTGTGAACCTGACCAACCCGAAAAGCATCGTCTTTCTGGCCGCCCTGTTTCCGCAGTTTATCGTGCCGCATCAGCCCCAGATCATGCAGTACGTGGTGCTCGGCGTGACCACCATTGTGGTCGATATTATTGTGATGATTGGCTATGCGACGCTGGCAACGCGGATTGCGACATGGATTAAAGGGCCTCACCAGATGAAGGCCCTGAATAAAGTGTTTGGTTCGCTGTTTATGCTGGTGGGCGCGCTGCTGGCGTCAGCAAGGCACGCTTAGCGCGACAGGATCAGATGAATGCCGAAGCCGGCGAATAACGCGCCGGCAACGCCGTCAATCCACTTCGCCAGGCGTTGATATCCGCGGCGCATCGAGGGCAAAGCAAACAGGCTCGCAACGATTGTGAACCAGGCGAAGGTCTCCAGCACGATCAGCAGGAAAATGCCCCAGCGCGCACCGGCCCCGACGTCTTCACCCACGAACAGTGAAAATACCGAGCCAAAATAGATGATTGCTTTTGGATTGGCGAGGTTGGTCAGCAGCCCTTTCACAAAGCTGCGCCCGCTGGCCGCCAGCTCCATTTTTGGCTCCGGTGCCTCGCTGTCCTCTTTCTTAAACGCCCCACGCAGCATCTGATAGCCCATCCAGCACAGATACAGACCGCCGCCGACCATAATGATGTTGTGCAGCCACGCCATTTTTTCGAGGATCAGGTTCAGGCCCAGTAGCGCCACGGCAGCCCAGACCATTACGCCAAGGGTAATACCCAGCACGCCCATCATCGCCTCTTTGCGGGAGCGGCTCACCGCCGTCTGTGAGACGAAGAAAAAGTCAGGGCCAGGGCTCATCAGCGCCACAATATGCACCAGCGCCACGGTCAGAAACAGGGTTAACATAATTAACTCGCGGGGAAATAGTTCAGGGAGTCATCATCCTGGCACTTTTTTGCCGGACTGACTACTCCTCATCATCGCCATCCGTATGGGAACGAATCAGCGCCATAAACTCTTTACCAAAACGTTCCAGCTTACGCGTGCCGACGCCGTTGACGCTGAGCATTTCGCTGGCGCTGAGCGGCATCTGTTCGGCCATCTCAATCAGCGTCGCGTCGTTAAACACCACGTACGGCGGGATATTCTCTTCATCCGCGATGGCTTTGCGCAGCTTACGCAGCTTGGCGAACAGCTTGCGATCGTAGTTACCGCCGTAAGATTTCTGCATCACTCGCGGTTTCAGCGCCACCACGCGCGGCACGGCCAGCTGCAGTTCCACGACGCCACGTAGCACCGGGCGGGCAGCTTCGGTGAGCTGCAGCGCAGAGTGCTGGGCAATGTTCTGGGTCGCAAAACCGAGGTGGATCAGCTGACGGATGACGCTCACCCAGTGCTCATGGCTCTGATCGCGACCAATACCGTAGACCGGCAGCTTGTCATGACCCATCTCGCGGATACGCTGGTTGTTGGCACCGCGCAGCACCTCCACCACGTAGCCCATACCGAAGCGTTGATTGACGCGGCCAATGGTGGAGAGCGCCTTACGCGCGTCCATCAGGCCATCGTACTGCTTCGGCGGATCGAGGCAGATATCACAGTTGCCGCACGGCTCCTGGCGCCCCTCGCCAAAATAGTTCAGCAGCACCAGGCGGCGGCAGGTTTGCGCTTCGGCAAAGGCCCCCATCGCATTGAGCTTGTGGCGCTCGATATCCTGCAACGGCCCCTGCGGTTTCTCTTCCAGGCAGCGGCGCAGCCAGGCCATATCGGCCGGATCGTAGAACAGCATCGCTTCCGCAGGCAGGCCGTCACGCCCGGCGCGGCCCGTCTCCTGATAGTAGGATTCGATATTGCGCGGAATGTCGAAATGCACCACAAAGCGCACGTTCGGCTTGTTGATGCCCATCCCAAAGGCGACGGTCGCCACCACGATTTGCAGGTCGTCGCGCTGGAACTTCTCCTGCACCTCGGCGCGAATGTGGTTTTCCAGCACGGCATGATAGGCGGCTGCGCTGAAACCCCGGCTTTGCAGTCGCGCGGCGGTGTCTTCCACCTTCGCCCGGCTGTTGCAGTAGATGATGCCCGACTTGCCGCGCTGCTCCTGGACATAGCGCAACAGCTGATCCAGCGGCTTGAATTTTTCCATCAGCATGTAGCGGATATTCGGGCGGTCGAAGCTGCTGACCTGGATTAGCGGATCGTTAAGGCCCAGCAGACGAACAATATCCTGGCGGGTGGTGTCGTCGGCGGTGGCGGTGAGCGCCATAAACGGCAGCTCGGGGAAACGCTGGCGCAGATGACCGAGGGCCGCGTACTCCGGACGGAAATCATGACCCCACTGGGAAATACAGTGCGCTTCGTCCACCGCCAGCAGCACCGGATTCCAGTGCGCCAGATGCTCAAGAAAGTTATCCAGCATCAGGCGTTCCGGGGCGATATACAGCAGACGCACCTGCCCGGTGCGGCACCCGGCCATGACTTCCTGCTGCTGCTCGCGGGTTTGGGTGGAGTTGATACAGGCCGCCGCCACGCCATTCGCCAGCAGCTGGTCGACCTGATCTTTCATCAGCGAGATCAGCGGTGATACCACCACCGTCAGGCCGTTCATCACCAGGGCGGGAACCTGATAGCAAAGGGATTTCCCGCCGCCGGTCGGCATCACCACCAGACAGTCACGGCCCGCAAGGGCAGTATTAATGATGGTTTCCTGGCCCGGGCGGAACTGCTGGTAGCCAAAGGTTTCGTGCAAAACCTGTTTAGCCAGCAACTCCTGATTTACGACTTCCGCCTGCACCACATCAACCCCATTTGCCTGAAATAAAAACAGGCGCTATTTTCAGCGCCTGCGAGAGAAACTTCAACGTTTAAGACAAAAACATTCGAGGAGGCTAGAAAAGATCGTTCAGCATCACGCCCACGCCGACGCGGGTCTGGTTGAAGTTGTAGTCGATCAGCGATTCACCGTAACCGCTGTAGACCTGGGTATAGAAACGAACATGTTTGGTTAACGGGTAGCTGACGCCCATCTCCGCGCCGCCGTAGCCGGTGTTCCAGTTGTACTGCCCCTTCACGCTCAGCACCGCTTCGCCCAGCTGATAGCCCACCCGCAGCTGGTAGTAGCCCATGTATTTGGTGATATCCGGGTTATCGTCGGTGTTGCCCACCACGTACCAGGGCTTCACCTCCACCAGCCAGTTGCCGTTCTGCGCCATCAGGCGGGTATAGAGGCGGTTCCAGCTGCGCGACGTTGGGTCGGAGCGGCCGTTAGACATGTGGTTGTAGCCAAACTCCACGTCCCGCAGGGTCCAGCCCGCCAGCGAGTAATCGGTGGCAAAGCCAAGGAAAAGCTGCGGCTCATAGTTGGTCTCACGAAACGGCGAAGATTCATCGCTGTTCGACAGCTGCCACCAGGATTTTTGCGTGTAGGAGCCACCGAGAATCGAATTCGGCCCCAGAATGCCACGCCATAGCGGGAAGGCAAGGCTCAGCTGAAACTTCACCTCATCTTTTTGCGAATCGTCGGCCCAGTCATAGGTGCGGATCGCCTCTTTATTGAGGTCGCTGGTGGCGGTATAGATAAGGTAGTTGCTGTCATAGGGATAGAGCGTAAAAGGATTATCGTGCTCTTCCAACAGGTTAGCGATGATGCTGCCCCGTACAGCAGGCACCTCCTGAGTTACCGCTTCCTGCGCAAATGCCACAGAGGGCAGCGTAACCGCCGCCAGGAACCCGGCCTGATATATCCGCATCGGTGATGCTCTCCTGCGAAATTGTTTTAATGAATAGTTATGGTTTATTCATTTTACAGAATTAATGATTAACTGCTTATATCCGGGGTCTGAAAGTAGAAATTCACACTAATGAGGCATAAAATCAACAGCATTTTAACAATAAGGATGTGACGCGCTATGTCTGCCACGCTAACTGCCGACCAGGCCCTGAAGCTTGTCGGGGAGATCTTCGTCTACCATATGCCGTTCAACCGTGCGCTGGGGCTCGAGCTGGAGCGTTACGAAAAAGATTTTGCCCAACTGAGCTTTAACAACCAGCCGATGATGGTCGGTAACTGGGCGCAAAGCATTCTCCATGGCGGGGTGATCGCCTCTGCCCTTGATGTTGCCGCTGGTCTGGTCTGCGTCGGCAGCACCCTGACCCGCCACGACACCATCAACGAAGACGAGCTGCGCCAGCGCCTGTCGCGGATGGGCACCATCGACCTGCGCGTCGATTATCTGCGCCCTGGCCGCGGGAATCGCTTTACTGCCAGCAGCAGCCTGCTGCGGGCGGGCAATAAAGTCGCAGTCGCGCGCGTCGAGCTACACAACGAAGATCAGGTTTATATCGCCAGCGCAACCGCCACTTATATGGTGGGTTGAGAAGGTAAAATCGGGTAAAATTGCGTTACTTTTTTGTAACGGATTTTCCTGATGGATGCTAAACAGACGCGGCAGGGCGTTTTGCTCGCCCTTGCCGCTTATTTTATCTGGGGTATCGCGCCCGCCTACTTCAAGCTGATTCACTACGTCCCCGCTGACGAAATTCTTACCCACCGCGTGATCTGGTCATTTTTCTTTATGGTGGCGCTGATGAGCGTAAGCCGTCAGTGGTCGGGGGTGAAAACGCTCCTGCAAACGCCAAAGAAAATTTTCCTACTGGCCCTCTCTGCCGTATTGATTGGCGGCAACTGGCTCCTGTTTATCTGGTCAGTCAATAACCATCATATGCTGGAAGCGAGCCTCGGCTACTTCATTAACCCGCTGGTGAATATCGTGCTGGGGATGCTGTTCCTTGGCGAGCGCTTCCGCCGGATGCAGTGGCTGGCGGTGATGCTCGCCCTCTGCGGCGTTCTGGTTCAGCTCTGGACCTTCGGCTCGCTGCCGGTCATCGCCCTGGGGCTGGCGTTCAGCTTTGCCTTCTATGGCCTGGTGCGCAAGAAAATTGCAGTTGAAGCGCAAACCGGGATGCTGTTTGAAACCCTGTGGCTGCTGCCAGTGGCCGCGATTTACCTGTTCGGCATTGCCGACAGCAGCACCAGCCATATGGGCAGTAACCCGTGGACGCTGAACGTGATGCTGATGGCGGCCGGTGTGGTCACCACCATCCCGCTGCTGTGCTTTACCGGTGCGGCAACGCGTCTGCGCCTGTCGACGCTGGGTTTCTTCCAGTACATCGGCCCGACGCTGATGTTCCTGCTGGCGGTGCTGTTCTACGGCGAAGTGCCGGGCGCGGATAAGATGGTGACCTTTGCCTTTATCTGGGTGGCGCTGGCGGTGTTTGTGGCAGATGCGATTTATACCCAGCGCAGGACGCGCAAAGGGTTGTAGTGCTTTTTGCCAGATGGCGGCTGCGCCTTATCCGGCCTACGGGATCTGTAGGCCCGGTAAGCGTAGCGCCACCGGGCGCAACCATCACAGCCAGTTACGACGCTTAAAGTAGAGATACGGCGCGAGACCGGCGAGCACCATAAAGACAATCGCTCCCGGATAACCAAAGCTCCATTTCAGCTCCGGCATAAACTCAAAGTTCATCCCGTAGCTGGAGGCCACCAGCGTTGGCGGCAGGAACACTACCGAGACCACCGAGAAGATCTTGATGATGCGGTTCTGCTCGATGTTGATAAAGCCCATCGCCGCCTGCATCAGGAAGTTCACCTTCTGGAACAGGGATTCGTTGTGCGGCAGCAGGGATTCGATATCGCGCAGGATCTCACGCGCCTGCTCCAGCTGACCGCCCGGCAGACGCGCCTTGCGCACCAGGAAGTTCAGCGCGCGCTGGGTATCCATCAGACACAGACGCACCTTCCAGCCGATATCTTCCAGCTCTGCCAGGGTTGAAAGCGCTTCGTCGTACTCATCGCCCTGATGGCCTTCCATGATCACCCGGCTCAGCGCTTCCAGATCGCTGTAGATGTTCTCAATTTCATCCGCCAGCTGTTCGATTTTAGTTTCAAACAGGTCGAGCAGCAGCTCATAGGCATTGCCGTCCACCATCGCCTGGCTACGGGCGCGCATGCGGTAGAGACGGAACGCGGGCAGTTCACGCTCACGCAGGGTAAACAGGCGGCCATCGCGGATGGTGAATGCGACGGTAGAGTTACCGGCGTGATCTTCCGCATCTTCGAAGAAGAAAAAGGAGTGGATGTGCAGACCGTCTTCGTCTTCGAAGAAACGGGCCGACGCCTCGATGTCTTCCAGTTCCGGGCGGGTGGCCAGGCTTTGTCCAAGTTCAGATTGTACGCGCAGGCGTTCGTCGTCATCCGGCTCGACCAGATCCACCCAAACGGCATCAATGAGGGGTTGTGACTCTTCAGCTTCAAGCCGAATCAGTCGGTTCTTTTCCAGTTGAAATGCGCTCAGCATGACCGGGACTCCCAATGCAAAAAATATCGGACAGTTCGGTGGGCACACAGAAACAAATTGGGTTTCAGACCATTAAACAGCCTGACTCAGCGCGACGGGAATAACTGTCGCTGACAACCACTAAGGGCATCAGCGTGAGGAGATAGCCTTAGGAGTTGTTCCTGGATGACAGGGAATTGAGCCAGCATCTACTGGGTGTGTCCAAGGCGAATGTCCTCTTAGCGTAATCGTGCGCGCATGTTACGCCAGCAGTCACAGCGGCGTCAACACGCAACGAAACGCTGAAGAACTTTAAATGCCCTTCAGCGTTTAAGCCTGGCAGCTTATTAAAAAATAGTGATATTTTTCGGAAAGTTACACTGCTTCCAGTCGGGCGTAAGCGGCCACCAGCCATTTGATACCCTGCCCCTGGAATGCCACCTGCAGGCGGCTGTGTTCCCCGCTGCCCTCCAGGTTCACAATGGTGCCTTCACCGAATTTGGCGTGGCGCACGCGCTGGCCGAGTTTGAATCCGCTGTCGTTTTCCGAGACTGGCGCACCCAGACGCTGATGGCTGACCGGGCGGCTGATGCTGGCCCGCAGACGAACCTCTTCCACGCACTCTTCCGGCAGTTCGCCAACAAAACGCGACGGCCGGTGGTAAACCTCTTTGCCGTACAGACGGCGGGTTTCCGCATAGGTCAGGGTCAGCTTTTGCATCGCGCGGGTCACGCCGACGTAGGCCAGGCGACGCTCCTCTTCCAGACGACCGCCCTCATCCAACGACATCTGGCTCGGGAACATCCCCTCCTCCATGCCGACGATAAACACCTGCGGGAACTCCAGCCCTTTGGCCGAGTGGAGGGTCATCAGCTGGACCGCATCCTGCCAGGTGTCCGCCTGCCCTTCGCCCGCTTCCAGCGCGGCATGGGACAGGAACGCCTGCAGCGGCATCAGGTCTTCATCTTCTTCGTTGTAGCTGAACTGGCGCGTGGCCGTCACCAGCTCCTCTAAGTTCTCGATACGGGTCTGGCCCTTCTCGCCCTTCTCCTGCTCGTACATCATGCGCAGGCCGGAGTCTTTAATCACCCGGTCGGTCTGAACGTGCAGCGGCATGTCGGCGGTTTCCTGAGCCAGGGCTTCGATCAGCTCCAGGAAGCGCTGCAGCGCGCTGGCCGCACGTCCGGCGAGGGCCTTCTCCTGCAGCAGCTCGCGACACGCCTGCCACAGGGTCAGCTGGCGATCGCGGGAGGTCTGACGCACCACGTCAAGGGTGCGATCGCCGATGCCGCGCGTGGGGGTGTTGACCACGCGCTCAAAGGCCGCGTCGTCGTTACGGTTGGCAATCAGGCGCAGATAGGAGAGCGCGTCTTTAATTTCCTGGCGTTCGAAGAAGCGCATCCCGCCATAGATGCGGTACGGCATGCTGGCCTGCAGCAGCGCCTCTTCCAGCACGCGCGACTGGGCGTTGCTGCGGTAGAGAATGGCGCACTTCTCCAGCGCGCCGCCGTTGTCCTGCCAGGTTTTGATCCGGTTGACCACGAAGCGGGCTTCGTCCAGCTCGTTGAAGGCGCAGTAAAGCGAGATCGGCTCGCCGTCGATGCCCTCAGTCCACAGCTTTTTACCCAGACGCCCGTTGTTGTTCTCAATCAGGGCGTTGGCCGCGCTCAGAATGTTGTTGGTGGAGCGGTAGTTCTGCTCCAGGCGGATGGTCTCCGCGCCCGGGAAGTCCTTGAGGAAGCGCTGGATGTTCTCCACCTGGGCGCCGCGCCAGCCGTAGATCGACTGATCGTCATCGCCGACAATCATCACCTTGCTGGAATCGCCCGCCAGCAGGCGGATCCATGCGTACTGAATGTTGTTGGTATCCTGGAATTCGTCCACCAGGATGTTGGTGAAGCGTTCGCGGTAGTGCTGCAGGATATGCGGCTTGTTGAGCCACAGCTCATGGGCGCGCAGCAGCAGCTCGGCAAAATCCACCAGTCCGGCGCGATCGCAGGCCTCCTGGTAGGCCTGATAGACCTTCTGCCAGGTCTGCTCAATCGGGTTGCCAAAGCTCTGGATGTGGTGCGGGCGCAGCCCTTCGTCTTTCTGGCTGTTGATGTACCACATCGCCTGACGCGGCGGCCACTGCTTCTCGTCGAGGTTCATGGCCTTGATCAGGCGCTTCAGCAGGCGCAGCTGGTCTTCGCTGTCGAGGATCTGAAAGTCCTGCGGCAGGTTGGCATCCAGATGGTGCGCACGCAGCAGGCGGTGCGCCAGCCCATGGAAGGTGCCAACCCACATGCCGCCCTGGCTGGTGCCCATCAGTTGGGCAATACGGTGGCGCATCTCCGCCGCCGCTTTGTTGGTGAAGGTTACCGCCATAATCGAGTACGGCGAGCAGTTCTCCACGCTCTGCAGCCAGGCAATGCGGTGTACCAGCACGCGTGTCTTACCACTGCCCGCCCCTGCCAGCACCAGCATATTGGTGCGCGTCGCGGCAACCGCGTCACGCTGTTTGTCATTAAGGCTGTCGAGCAGGTAAGAAACGTCCATTGGCACCGTCACGTAGTAATCAGGAACACGGCAAAACGCCCGGTGGCGCTTCGCTTACCGGGCCTACAACTGCAAAACCCTGGTAATTTATACAATACTACTGGTGATTATATCAGCGTGGTGAGGGATGCCAACCGTGAAATTTCGATATGCGGAAGCAGGCGGCTGTCGGCGGTCTGCATCAGATCGGCATTTTCCGGCTTGATCCAGCAGGCCTGCATCCCGCAGCGGATCGCGCCAGCAACGTCGGTAGTCAGGTCATCGCCCACGTGCAGGATCTCCCCCAGCGGCAGGTCGAGCTTCTCTGCCGCCAGATGGTACATATCGTTGAACGGCTTGGAGCGCCCGTGCGGGCCCGCGCGCAGTACAAACTCAAAGTAGTCGCCCAGGCCGAACAGCTCCGGCTGCGCATTGCCGTTGGTGATGGCCACCAGCGGCCACTTCTCGCCCAGCTTCGCCAGGGTGTCGTGGGTCTCCTGCGGGACGTCGATGCGGCTGCGCCATTGGGCGAAGTGTGCCATCGAGGCTTCTGCGCCAAGCGCGGCTTCGGCGGCGGTCAGGCCGGCATTGAGCATCGCCTGCTCAACGGCGCGGCGACGCCACTCGGTGACGTCGTGGTAAATTTCCGGCTCGGTTTGCCGTAACGCCTGGCGCAGGCGGTGAAACTCTTTGTTTTCCAGCGTTTTTAACGCCGGATGGTAGTTTTGCACAAACGCCAGCGCTTCCTGCTCGGTACGCAGGATCACCTCGCGGTTGTCATAAAGGGTGTCATCAAGGTCGAACGTCAGTGCTGAAATATGGCCTAAAGGACGATAAAAACGCATTATTTCCCCCGTTTGGCGCGTGGATGCGCCGCGTCGTACACCGAGGCAAGGTGTTGAAAATCAAGATGGGTATAAATCTGGGTGGTGGACAAATTAGCGTGGCCCAGCAGCTCCTGCACCCCACGCAGATCGCCGCTGGACTCGAGCATGTGCGTGGCGAATGAGTGGCGCAGTTTATGCGGATGAACATGGCTGTTCAGCCCCTGCTTGATCCCCCACTCGGCAAAGCGTTTTTGCACGTTACGCGCCGAGATGCGCTTCCCGAGCTTCGAGAGGAACAGCGCATCCTCTTCGGTGCCGAACAGGCCGCGCAGATCGAGCCAGTGCTCAATCCACGCCACGGCGTTGCGGCCAATGGGCAGACGGCGCTCTTTGCTGCCTTTGCCCATCACCCACACTTCGCCGGTGTCCAGATCGAGGTGTTTGATATCGAGGTTCACCAGCTCGGAAAGACGTAACCCCGCGCCGTACATCACCTCCAGCATCGCCCGATCCCGTACCGCCAGCGGATCGTTGAGATCGATATCCAGCAGGCGGTTAACGTCATCGACATCGATATTTTTGGGCAGGTGGCGCGGCGCTTTTGGCGCGGCGATCCCTTTGGCCGGGTTGGCGTTGAGCTCGCCCTGGCTTACCTGCCAGTCGAAGAAGCTGCGCAGGGCCGACAGACGCAGCGCGAGGCTGGCAGGGCCAAGCCCTTTCCGGCGGCTGCGCACGGCAAAGGTCCGCACCGTGGCGGCATCACATTGCTGCCAGCTCTTCAGGCCGATCTCGTCGGCCAGCTGCATGATGGCATCAAGCTGACGCTGGTAGTTTACCAGGGTGATTGGGCTGAGCTGGCGCTCAACGCCCAGATAGCGCAGAAAACGCGTGACGGCAGGCGCCAGCAGAGCATCCGTCATACGCGTTCAATCCAGCGCTCCAGCAGCTCGGGCAGCATCTGCGCGATCTCCTGGAGCAGCTGCGTCCCTTGTCCCTGCTGATAGTGCTGCGGATCGCGGCTGGTAAACAGCATCACCCCGAGATCGCCATCGCGTCCCATCAGCGACATCGCCACCGAACCGATGGCCTTGGCCTCCGGCAGAACGATCAGCAGTTCCGGGCCATGCAGCGGCCCGAGGTAGTGGTTCTCATGCCCCATGCGCTGAATGCGCAGCGGCTCAAACGCCTGCCGCGATAGCGCCAGATGGGTAAAGCTGGAGGGCGCGCCAATGCGCCAGCGATCCGGGAACAGGCGCAGGGTCGCCCCGGCCAGCCCCAGCTCGCGCGCCCAGCGATGCAGGCGAAGCAGAAATTCGTCCAGGCTGCTGGCGGAGGCCAGTCGCGACTGCAGGTGCAGCAGACGATAGAACAGGCTTTCATTACTGGTAGCCTGCTCCATCAGCAGCGAGATATTCTCTTCCAGATGGTTGATATGATTGCGCGCGCGCGCCATATGCCATTCGACCAGCGAGACCGTCCCGCGGATCGGATGTGGCACGCGCATCTCTTCAACCACGCGGGCATTACGAATGAAAAACTCAGGATGGCGCAGCAGATAATCAACAACCGCCCGGTCGTCCATCTCCGTCAGCGTTTCCTGCAGTTCTTCTCCTGGTTGTTTCATAGATGGATAAACCCGTCGTAGACTTGTGTCGCCGGGCCGGTCATATACAGCGGCTGGCCCGGGCCTTTCCAGGCGATATCAAGACGGCCGCCTGGTAAATCCACGCGAACCTCTTCCGCCAGTAAACCCTGCGCAATCCCCACCGCGACGGCCGCACAGGCACCGCTTCCGCACGCCTGTGTTTCACCAGCTCCGCGTTCAAAGACGCGCAGACGGATGTGATCGCGAGTGATGACCTGCATAAATCCAATATTGGCGCGCTCAGGAAAACGTTCATGGCTTTCCAGCACCGGACCAAGCGTCTCAACGGGCGCGGTCGCGACATCATCAACCTGAATCACGCAGTGCGGGTTCCCCATGGAGACCACGCCGCACAAGACTGTCTGTTCCGCGGCGCGCATGATATAGGTCTTTTCCGCTTTGTTGGCGCGGAACGGCACCTGCGATGGCTCGAAGTTCGGCTCGCCCATGTTGACCCGCACCAGCTCATCGTCGGTGACGCTCAGCACCATTCGCCCATTAGCAGTGCTGACGCGGATATCACGCTTGTTGGTCAGCCCTTTCAGCCGGACGAAGCGGGCAAAACAGCGCGCGCCGTTGCCACACTGGGAGACTTCGCTGCCGTCAGCATTAAAGATGCGGTAGTGAAAATCGAGATCGGGATCGTAAGGCGGCTCAACCACCAGCAGCTGATCAAACCCGACCCCGAGGTGCCGATCGGCCAGGCGGCGGATCAGCTCCGGAGAAAAGAAGACATTCTGCGTTACCGCGTCGACGACCATAAAATCATTGCCAAGGCCATGCATTTTAGAGAACTGCATTATTTACTCCATTGCGCGGTTCGCAACGCGCGTCAGTAATTCACCTGGCTTGGGCCGCCATTGTCGCCGCGATCGTTACGATCTGGCATGGTGGTTTGTACGGGGCTTTGCGCTTTTTTGGTCGGTGGCGGCGCGGTTTTATCTGCCGGTGGGAAATAGAGCGGCCCTTTCAGACCACAGCCACTCAGGCTAAACAGTGCGAGGAGAACGGCAAGCGTTCCAAAAACGTTTTTCATTATCAGGTTGCCTGTAAGTTCATGCTTTCTGTTTTCTATCATCGCAGGAGAAGGCACAAAAGCAAGAGTTTGCCGCTAACCTGCAACCGGAATTATTTAGCGTTATACTGCCGCCATCACGAAAAACAGGAACAGAACCATGAATGACAGTGAATTCCATCGCCTCGCCGATAACCTGTGGCAAACCATCGAAGAACGTCTTGACGACTGGGATGGCGACAGCGACATCGATTGTGAAATCAACGGCGGCGTGCTGACCATCAGCTTTGAAAACGGCAGCAAGATCATTATTAACCGTCAGGAACCGCTTCACCAGGTGTGGCTGGCCACCAAGCAGGGCGGCTACCATTTCGACCTCAAGGGCGACGAGTGGATTTGCGATCGCAGCGGTGAAGCGTTCTGGGATCTGCTTGAGCAGGCCGCGACCGCGCAGTCGGGCGAAGAGGTGAGCTTCCGCTAAGGTTTATTGCCCGGTGGCGCTGCGCTTACCGGGCCTACAACGGCTCGAACCGTAGGCCGGATAAGCAAAGCGCATCCGGCACAGCGGCTCAGGAGAAATACTGCTGCAACAGCGGGGTGTTGGCGTCCTGATTGGCCGGTGCGGCTGCAATCACCTGGGTACGGAACGGGATCACCTGCGCACGGCCATCGACCTTCACAATCTGGTAGAACTGCGGCAGGTTGAAGTTGATGAAGCTGGAACCGTAGGTAAAGCGATCGTGTGAGGAAGAGTAGAAGCGGCTGACGTCGCGCACCAGCTCCTCTTTGCTGCCTTCACAGTGGTGATACACTTCGGCGCGGTTGGTTTCATCAAGGATATAGATATTGAAACCGGCATCGTCGCCCGACTCTTCAAAGAAGAACTGAATAATCCCTTCGCTGGCAAAACCATCCACCACCTGCGGCAGCTTGACGTGGTTAGTCTCAACCTGTACCGACAGACCGTGCAGTTTATTGTGCGAAATGGCGCCATAGAACTCGATGGCATTTTCCAGCTTCTGCACCGAGACGTTCAGACGCTCAAAGAACAGGCCCCAGGTTTGCCCGGAGACGCGCAGCGCTTTGAAGCGGCCGGTTTCCTGACGGGTACTGGAGAGACGCAGGTCGATACACTCGGAGACCAGCTGCTGCACGCGGGTACGGATCAGGCCGCGCAGATGCTGGCTGTAGCAGAAGACCTCGACGCTGTCCGGTGGAGCAGCATCCTGGTGCATCTTGCCGAGAATGGTTTTCAGCGCTTCGATCATCGCCTGCTCGCCGTTGAAATGCAGAGTACGCACTTCGTTCCACGAGTTGCGGTACAGCAGGTCGACGCTGCCCACCAGGCAGTTTTGCTGCTCGCCAAAGCTGAACACGTCCAGCTTGCGGAAATCAAAATGCACCACCTGATTGCGAAACGCCGCCGTCGGGTCGTATTCCAGGTTGACGATGATCGCCAGATGGCGAATTTCGCACGGGCTGTAGAGCGCTTTCGGCGTCGGCGCAGGCAGACGCAGCGGGAAGTGATGCGACACATCCGCCACCATCTCCTGCAGTTTGGCGAGATCGACGATCTCGTTACCCTTAATAAACAGGCGGGTACGCGACGTCAGCAGGCCGTTAAACCAGGCCCAGGCCACCAGCTTGTTCAGATAGCGGTTATATTCCAGCGGCTGATGGCTGATGATCGAGTCCATGCTCGGCGCACGGTTGTACAGATACCACCCGGTGCGGTTCGCGCGACCCGGCGGCACATAGATAAAGGTCAGGTTTGGTTCAGACAGGTCCGGCGAAATCTGCGGGTTCACCAGCGTCACTTTACCCGGCAGCGCTTCAAACGCGGCGTACAGCTTACGGGTCAGAACACCGATATCCTGCGGGCTGGCGGAAACGCTGAGGTTATTACGACGGGCAAAGCGGATCAGGTTACGGTAGCTCTGCATCATGGCATCGAGCAGCTCGTTGTGCGCTTCACGCACCTGATCGATCTTCCAGTTGGCGCGGTTATCGAGCATCGACAGACGCTCTTCGTCCCATCCCCACTCTTTGACTAACTGACTGACCACTTCACGACGCCAGCCGACGCATGCGCGTTCGCGGCTGAGCTTCTCACAGACTTTGAGATAGAAACATCGACGGACCAGGTCCAGACGGGTCGGATCGTCAATGGCTTTCAGGTATTCGGTGACGCGCTCGAGCATCATGCAGTATGCATCAAGACCGAAAGAGACGATCTCGCCATCATGCAGACGCTGTTTAATGTCTTTCGCCAGCAGGCGCGGCGTCGGGTATTCCCACGAGTAGGCTTCAAGCAGCAGGGTTTTCAGCACCGCTTTGTACGGGGAATCGATACTTTTATACAGCTGCCACAGGCTTGCACCGAAATACTCTTCGGCGGACAGGGAGCTTAAGCCGCCCAGATCCAGCCACTCGTTTGGCGTCAGGACCCCCTGGGCGTAGAGCTTCATGACGTAATCGTCGTAATGCTCTTCTTCGTCGCACGGCACCATACTCCAGAGAATACGCTTCCCGGCCAGGCGCACGGCGGTACGGTAAAACTCATCCAGCAATAAGATGTGCTGCGTCGAGCCGCAGTCTTCACCACCCAAACTGCCACTTTCATTATGGCGGAAACGGTTTTCATCAATCAGGAAGAAGCTCACTTCCACGCCGAGCGAGGCCGCCCAGCTCTCCAGCAGGCTGCATTTACGCTGCAGCAGCTGACGCTCGTCGTTATCGAGCCAGGACTGATGGCAGACCCAGATATCCAGATCCGAAGAACAGCTTTGCCCTACCGAAGAGGTACTGCCCATGGTGTAGAGGCCGGTGATCGGCAGTTCACCTTTCGGGGACTCCTGCGGCGGCATGCCACGGTAGAGCTCCAGCTCTTTCAGGTAGTGTTCTTGGGTTTCATCAGGCGTGAAAAGGCAGATGCCCTTGGGAACGTTACCGTCGAGGTAACCCGGCATCAGTGGGTGGTGATAGTGCAACAATGTCGGCAGAAGACTGTAAACCTGCTGGAAAGCAGGGCCCATCGCAGCAAGCGCGCGATCGACACGCAGTTGGTTGATGGCATCCAGTCTCTGTTTCAGAGTCTCAATATAGAGGTACAAGACGTATCGCCTGATGTTCAGAAGGCACTAATCCTCACCAGGACCGAGGATTACGCGTTCACAGTATTTCGAAAGTAACCGTCGCCCTTTTTCGCCCTTATCTTTCTGGTCTCGGAGACGAAAAAATGGTCTAAAACGTGATCAATTTAACACCTTGCCGTTTGACCGTAAAGAAAGATGCGCTACATACAAGTGTAGCACCGTTCTGTACGTGTAAATTCCTGAATACGGCAGCAGGCAACCTCTATCGCTGCCCTGTCCTGAACCCCTCAACGTCCGTAAACCTGACACTCCCAGGACAACAATGTTAGGATGGTCAGTAGATGATTAAGACGGTAACAAGCATGTTAGACAATGTTTTAAGAATTGCCACACGCCAAAGCCCCCTCGCGCTCTGGCAGGCACATTATGTTAAGCAGCGCCTCGAAGCCTGCCATGAAGGCTTGCGGGTCGAGCTGGTGCCGATGGTCACGCGCGGCGATGTCATTCTTGATACACCGCTGGCGAAAGTGGGCGGCAAAGGCCTGTTCGTGAAAGAGCTGGAGCTGGCACTGCTTGAGGATCGCGCTGATATCGCGGTCCACTCCATGAAGGACGTCCCGGTTGATTTCCCTGAGGGACTGGGGCTGGTCACCATTTGCGAGCGCGAAGATCCGCGCGACGCCTTTGTTTCAAACCGCTACGACTCGCTGGATGCCTTGCCACAGGGCAGCATCGTTGGCACGTCAAGTTTACGCCGCCAGTGCCAGCTGGCCGAGTCGCGTCCGGACCTGGTTATCCGCTCCCTGCGCGGCAACGTCGGTACCCGTCTCGGCAAGCTCGATAACGGCGAGTACGACGCTATCATTCTGGCGGTTGCCGGCCTGAAGCGCCTGGGTCTGGAGTCGCGCATTAAGGTGGCGTTGCCACCGGAACAGTCGCTGCCGGCCGTCGGTCAGGGCGCGGTGGGCATTGAGTGCCGACTCGACGATACACGCACCCATGCGCTGCTGGCGCCGCTCAATCACGACGAGACGGTCATCCGCGTCCAGGCAGAGCGCGCCATGAACACTCGCCTGGAAGGGGGATGTCAGGTGCCGATTGGCAGCTATGCTGAATTAATTGATGGCGAACTGTGGCTGCGCGCGCTGGTTGGCGCGCCGGACGGTTCGCAGATGGTGCGCGGCGAACGCCGTGGTCGTCCCCAGGATGCGGAACAGCTGGGTATTTCGCTGGCTGAAGAGCTGCTCGATAACGGCGCGCGTGAAATTCTCGCGGATGTCTATAACGGAGAACCCCCGGCATGAGTATTCTCGTCACCCGCCCTTCTCCCGCTGGAGATCAGTTAGTGAGCCGTCTGCGCGCACTGGGGCAGGTGGCGTGGAGCTTTCCGCTGATTGAGTTCACCCCGGGCCGGGAACTGCCCCTGCTTGCCGGTCATCTTGGTGCGCTGCAGGCCGATGACATGCTGTTTGCCCTTTCACAACATGCCGTGGAATTTGCCCACGCCCGGCTGCAACAGGACGGCCTGCGCTGGCCGGACGCGCCACGCTATTTCGCCATCGGCAGAACCACCGCCCTGGCGCTGCATACCGAAAGTGGCAAAGACGTCCGCTATCCGCTGGATCGGGAAATCAGCGAAGTATTGCTACAATTACCTGAATTACAAACCGTTGTCGGGAAGCGCGCCCTGATTTTGCGCGGCAACGGTGGACGTGAACTGCTGGGCGACACGCTGCGTGAGCGCGGAGCAGAAGTGACATTTTGTGAATGTTATCAACGTTGTAATAAACACTATGACGGTGCGGAAGAGGCGATGCGCTGGCAGTCTCGCGGCGTTACAACCCTGGTGGTAACCAGCGGTGAAATGCTGCAACACCTCTGGTCGCTGATGCCACAATGGTATCGTGAAAACTGGTTACTCCGCTGTCGGCTTCTGGTCGTCAGTGAGCGTCTGGCGAACCTCGCCCGGGAACTGGGCTGGCAAGATATTCGGATCGCTGATAACGCCGACAACGATGCGCTGCTGCGCGCATTACAATAACTCTCATAATGGGAAGCCATAATGACGGAACACGAAAAATCCTCCGCCGTGGTTGAAGAGACCAGGGAGACTGTGGACACCACGCCACAGCCAGAAACGACAGAGAAAAAGCATGGCAGCAATAAAACCAGCCTGGCGTTAAGCGCGATTGCTATCGCCATTGCGCTGGCTGCAGGTATCGGCCTGTACGGTCTGGTGAAAAAGCAAGCCACTAATCAGACCGCCGCCAGCGACGCGCTGGTTACCCAGGTCACTGCCCTGCAACAGGCACAGCAGTCGCAGAAAGCCGAGCTGGATGCGGTGATCAAGCAGCAGGCAGCCCAGCTGGCCGACGCGAACCGTCAGCAGGCCGAGCTGACGAAGCAGCTGGATGAGATGCAGCAAAAAGTGGCCACCATTTCCGGCACCGACGCCAAAACCTGGCTGCTGGCGCAGGCGGATTTCCTCGTCAAACTGGCCGGGCGTAAGCTGTGGAGCGATCAGGATGTCACAACCGCCGCCGCGCTGCTGAAAAGTGCCGATGCCAGCCTGGGAGACATGAACGACCCGAGCCTGATCGCTGCCCGTCGCGCCCTCACCGAAGATATCGCCAGCCTGGGCACCGTTTCGCAGGTGGACTACGACGGCATCATTCTGAAAGTTAATCAGCTGTCGAACCAGATCGATAACCTGCGTCTGGCAGACAATAACGACGACGACTCCCCGATGGATTCCGACAGCAGCGAACTCTCCAGCTCGCTGAGCGAGTGGCGCATCAACCTGCAGAAAAGCTGGCAGAACTTTATGGACAGCTTTATCACCGTTCGCCGCCGCGATGAGACCACCGTGCCGCTGTTAGCCCCGAATCAGGACGTCTACCTGCGCGAAAACCTGCGCTCGCGTCTGCTGGTGGCCGCCCAGGCGGTGCCTCGCCATCAGGAAGAGACCTACAAGCAGGCGCTGGACAACGTCTCGACCTGGGTGCGTGCCTACTACGATACCGACGATGCCACCACCACGGCCTTCCTCGAAGATGTGGACAAGCTGAGCCAACAGAACATCACCATGAACGTCCCGGATAAGCTGGAAAGCCAGCCGATTCTGGAGAAGCTGATGCAGACGCGCGTGCGCAACCTGCTGGCACAGCCGGGCGTGGCCGCAGAGCAAGCCCCCGCTTCCGCTCCGGCCCCTGACAGCGCGCCGCAAGGAGAGTAATTATGTTGAAAGTCCTGTTACTCTTCGCACTGTTGCTCGCCGGGATCGTGCTTGGTCCTATGCTGGCGGGTCATCAGGGTTACGTTCTGATCCAGACCGATAACTACAATATCGAAACCAGCGTCACCGGGCTGGTGATCATTCTGATCCTGGTGATGGTGGCGTTTCTGGCGATCGAATGGATCCTGCGCCGCATCTTCCGCACCGGGGCGCATACCCGCAGCTGGTTTGTCGGCCGCAAACGCCGTCGCGCCCGCAAGCAGACCGAACAGGCGCTGCTCAAGCTGGCCGAAGGCGACTATCAGCAGGTTGAGAAGCTGATGTCGAAGAACGCCGACCACGCTGAACAGCCGGTGGTCAACTACCTGCTGGCGGCCGAAGCGGCCCAGCAGCGCGGCGACGAAGTGCGCGCCAATCAGCATCTGGAGCGCGCCTCCGAACTGGCCGAAAACGATCCGATCCCGGTGGAGATCACCCGGGTGCGTCTGCAGCTGGCGCGTAACGAAAACCATGCCGCCCGACACGGCGTCGATCGTCTGCTGGAGATCGCCCCGCGTCATCCGGAAGTGCTGCGTCTGGCTGAGCAAGCCTATATCCGCACCGGCGCCTGGGGCTCGCTGCTTGACATCATCCCGTCGATGGCAAAAGCAGACGTGGGTGACGATGAGCAGCGCGACGACCTGCAACGTCAGGCCTGGATTGGTCTGATGGACCAGGCCCGCGCCGATCAGGGCAGCGATGGACTGAAAGAGTGGTGGAAAAATCAGAGCCGTAAAACGCGCCAGCAGGTCCCCCTGCAGGTGGCGATGGCGGAGCACCTGATTGAGTGTGACGATCACGATACCGCACAGAGCATCATTCTTGATGGCCTGAAACGCCAGTATGACGATCGGCTGGTGATGGTGATCCCGCGCCTGAAAACCAATAATCCGGAGCAGATCGAGAAGATGCTTCGCCAGCAGATCAAAACCGTGGGCGATCGGCCGCTGCTGTGGAGCACCCTCGGTCAGTCCCTGGCCAGACATGGCGAATGGAAAGAGGCCAGCCTCGCCTTCCGCGCCGCGTTAAAACAGCGCCCGGATGCGTTCGATTACGCCTGGCTGGCGGATACGCTGGACAAGCTTCATCTGCCAGAGGAGGCCGCTGCGATGCGTCGCGATGGCCTGCTGCTGACGTTGCAGAACAATCCCCCGCAGCAATAATTACCCAGGAGGCCTGACGGCCTCCTTTTTTATTTGCTACATTCTTTGCATCATCTTCATGAGACCGCTTCCGCCAATGTAACGACCTCCTTTCATTAAACATTTTTCCTGCACACGCCTTTGTGGCGTGGACTAAATCGTTTTTGAAAGGATCGTTTCATGAACACGCTTTTGTACGCGCTTTTTCGCGCGCTCCGCAGCCATCGCTGGCTGCGCCTGCTGGCCTGCGCTTTTCTCTTTACCTCTGTGGGGAATGGCTTAACCCAGGTCATGGTCTTTGGCCTGCTGCTGGACTGGCAGGCTCCCGCCTCTTTACTGACCCTGGCATATCTGTTTGCCATGCTACCCGGCTTTGTGGGCAGCCTCGTTGGAGAGAGGCTCTGTATGCGCTTTTCGCCCATCCGCCTGCTGGTCCTGACCGAGTGGCTGGGTCTGCTCGCCCTGCTGTTTCCCCTGATGGGCATTCAGTATCACAGCATGGTGGCGCTGCTGGCGGTGCAGTCCACCGAGGCCTTTCTGGCGGGCATGAGCTGGCCGGCTCTGACCCTGCTGTTCCGTCGGGGATTATCCGAAGCCGAGCTGCCCGCGGCGACATGCCTGGAGACGATGATTTTTGCGTCGCAGGTGCTGCTGGGTACCGGGCTGGGTATGGTGCTGTTCCATCAGTTGCCCGCCCTGACACTCCTTGGGTTCGACGCGCTCACCTTTGTGGGTTCCTTGCTGATGTTGCTCCTCGCCGGCAGCGCGTTGCCTTCTCTGGCGCCTGGACAGGCAGCAGAAACCGAAAGACCGGTGGCAGTGTACTGGCAGGCGCTGGCCCCGCAGCAAAAACGCAGCCTGTTACTGCTTCCCGCCCTCGCCGCCGTGGGATCGCCCGCAATGGCGCTGCTGCCTGCGCTGGCGCAGCAGATCGAACCGGAGGATGCCGCCGGGCTGGCTCTACCCCTGCTCTTTGCCCGCAGCCTGGGGCAGCTGTGCGGCCCGCTGCTGCTGAAGAGAGAGAGCCTGCCCCGCTACGCCGGGCAAAACCGTCTCCTGCTGACCTGCCTCGGCCTCTTTTTATTCGCTTACGGAACGATCCCCCTGTTATCGGGGATGCAGGCGCTGGGGGTAGTATTTATCGCCCATCTGGCCTCAAATATCGTTTTTGCGGTGGGCACTTTTAGCCTGCTGAGCAGCTTTCAGGCTGACCAGGTTTCTTCGGCCAGCGGCAGGGCGTGGCGATGGCAAACCGCCAGTGCGTCACTCTTTACCTGCCTCACAGCACTCATTGCTGACGTATGGGGGCCGATGCAGGCGCTGTATGGCGTTTCGGCCTGTGCCTTGCTGATTGTCGTGGGGACCCTGAGGCGCTACGGCAGATAAGGCATAAAAAAACGCCTGCTAAAAAGCAGGCGTTAAACAGGTCTGTTCGACAACTTGTGGTGCTTCACTCAACGTTGTGCCCATGGTGTTTGATGAGGCCGAAGCGACATCTGTCAGTGGACGATAAGCACCGTAAATGGCTCTGCATCATTCCGGGGTTTATGAGGCGCTAAGGCGAACATAAGAGATGGAATGAGCATCTACATGTATATTATTGCATGCAACGTGCCAGGTTTGTATCCCGAAGTTGTCCGATCTCCAACTTTTTAAGATAAAAGGAAATTATGCTATTCAGGCGGGTCGAGAGGGGCAGAATGTATCGCGATCGCGGACAAAGTGTCTCCTGAAAACGACACCCTGGAACAGAAAGAAATATATTATTATTTATCAGAAGGTTAAGTGTCACTTATTCACGACAGGCTGGCGGAATGCTGTCGGCGATTAGCAACAGAGGCAGGAATAGCAGAAAACAAAAAACCCCGCCGAAGCGGGGTTCAAAATTGGTCGGCGAGAGAGGATTCGAACCTCCGACCCACTGGTCCCAAACCAGTTGCGCTACCAAGCTGCGCTACTCGCCGTTGTACTGCTTTTTGAATTTTTAGTTCAATTCATTAAAAGTCGTGGTGCGAGGGGGGGGACTCGAACCCCCACATCCTAAGGACACTAACACCTGAAGCTAGCGCGTCTACCAATTCCGCCACCTTCGCAATTCACAACTCTTTAAATAATGGGGTGGCTAATGGGATTCGAACCCACGACAACTGGAATCACAATCCAGGGCTCTACCAACTGAGCTATAGCCACCACTACTTAATACTTTACTTCCACGCGGTTCTGCCTACTTAACAGACCACCGCAGCTCCAGCACCGGGTAAATGGTGCGCCCGACAGGATTCGAACCTGAGACCTCTGCCTCCGGAGGGCAGCGCTCTATCCAGCTGAGCTACGGGCGCTTAGCGCCGTTGCGGGGCTGGATATTACGGAGGTCTCGCTCTGCTGTCTAGTGCTTTTTTAAAATAAATGCGTGTTTGCTTACAGTTTGCGCACTTTGCCGCATATTACTGCGTTTTTGCTTTTTCGACGTGCCGTCCCAGGCCAAAAAGCTTATATCCCAGGCTCACGGCAGCGATAAATATCATCCCGACATACAGTGACATGCGGGTATCTTCATTGAAGTACATGCCGATGAGCACACAGATCAGGAACGCCATGGTCAGATAGTTCGCCCACGGGAACAGAATGGAGCGGAACGGATGGCTGGCAATCGCTTTTTTATGCGCCTGACGGAAACGCAGCTGGCTAATCAGGATCACAAACCACGGCACCATTCCCGGCAGTACGCTGGCGCTGTACACGTAGACGAAGACACGCTGCGGGTTCGGGATGATGTAGTTCAGGCACGACCCCACCAGCAGGATGGCAATCGAGATAGCTACACCCGCCACCGGCACCCCTGCGCGGGAAACTTTGCCCACCGCCGCCGGAAGCTGGCGGTTTTTCGCCAGGGCATAAAGCATACGCCCGCAGCTGTACATGCCGCTGTTACAGCCAGAGAGCGCCGCCGTCAGCACCACAAAGTTGATAATGCCTGCCGCCGCGGTAATACCGATTTTGGCGAAAGTCAGCACGAACGGGCTGCCGGTGGTGCCAATCTCATTCCACGGGAAGATGGTGACGATGACAAAAATCGCGCCCACGTAGAAGATCAGAATGCGCCACAGCACTTTGCCTACCGCGCTGCGCAGGGTCACCTGCGGATTTTTGGCTTCACCGGCGGTGATACCGATCAGCTCAACGCCCTGATAGGAGGCCACTACGATACAGAGCGCGGTCAGGAAACCTTTCCAGCCTCCGGCAAAGAACCCGCCGTGCTCGGTCAGGTTGCCAAAGCCAATCGCCTGCCCGCTATTACCAAAGCCGAAGAAGATCACCCCCACCCCGATGACGATCATCACGATGATGGTGGTGACTTTGATCATCGCAAACCAGAACTCGATCTCACCGTACAGGCGCACGGCTGCGAGGTTAGCCAGCGCCACCAGCCCCACGGCGATCAGTGCGGGTATCCACTGCGCCATCTCCGGAAACCAGAACTGCACGTAGACCCCGATGGCGGTAATCTCCGATATCCCGACCGCCATCCACATAAACCAGTACGACCAGGCCGTTAAATAGCCGAAAAACGGGCTCATGTAGCGGTGGGCGTAGACAGCGAACGAACCGGCAACCGGTTCGAGGAACAGCATTTCGCCCATCGAGCGCATGATAAAGAAGACGAACAGCCCGGCGATGATATACGCCAGCAGGACCGACGGCCCGGCCCATTTCAGGGTGCTGGCGGAGCCCATAAACAGCCCCACGCCAATCGTCCCGCCCAGGGCGATAAGTTCAATATGACGAGCTTCCAGCCCACGCTGAAGCTCCGGTTTTTTCTCTGCCATAAATCCTCGGTTGTGCTTGCGACTCTCCCGGCCTCGGCCGGTTATTGTTATAGGTACAGATGTGCTATCACGGGCTGTGCGATATGGACCGTTTATGTTAACGGTTGATGCAAAAACAGCCTGGTACGGTAGTGCGGGGAGGAATGGTTTCTTAAATTTTGTAAAATGGCAAACGATGCGTTAAAAAAATGAATGTATTGCACAGAAAAGCAGCAGATTTGCAGGCAGGTTGCAGCGCGAACAGCAGATCGCGCTGCAAATCACAGATTAAAGCCGACCGGAGTAGTGCCAGCCGAGATAACGCAGCAGACGCAGCTGCCGGGTGATGCGGCTGGGCTGTGATAAGAGGCGATACAGCCACTCCAGCCCCAGGTTCTGCCATACCTTTGGCGCACGCTTCACATGGCCGGTAAAGACGTCGTAAGTGCCACCCACCCCCATATAGAGTGCGTCCGGGTAGACCTGACGGCAGTCGCGCATCAGGATCTCCTGACGCGGGGAACCCATCGCCACGGTGACAATCTTCGCCCCGCTGTCGCGAATGCGGCCAAACAGCGCCTGCTGCTGATCGGCACTGAAGTAACCGTCCTGGCTACCGACGATATTCACCTGCCACCGGGCACGCAGCTTCTGCTCGGTTTGCGCCAGAATCTCCGGTTTGCCGCCAACAAGGAACACCGGCGTGCCGTCTGTGCCCGCCCGGGCCATCAGCGCTTCCCAGAGGTCAGCCCCCGCCACGCGGGAGATGTTCGCATCCGGGTATTTCTTACGCAAGGAGCGCACCACGCTGATGCCGTCAGCGTATTTAAATTCTGCCGCCTCAATGAGATCGCGTACCTGGGCGTTATCCTCAATGGTAAGCATCTTTTCTGCATTGATGGCCACCAGCGTGCCGGTTCTCATTCCGTCACTGGCGCAGAGATAGTCCAGCGCATGTTGCATATCACGCCAGCCAATCAGCTTCAGGCCCCGCAGGTCATACAGCGGCGCAGAGGTATTGTCAGTCATTATTATCCTTACTCAGACTCGCGAAAGCGCCCTGCCGCTTGCCAGCTCGCGCTTATGTACTAACCCGGCGCTGTCGAACAGCCAGTACAGCAGCTTCGCCATCAGCAGACAGGCGCCAAAAACCACCATGAAAAAGACCACGCGAGAGACGAACGAGTCCAGCCCCTCTCGCGCCAGCACGATCATATTGAAAATGGCACCGAAACAGAAACTATGCAAAATCGCTGCCTTGTAGCGATTGGTCTCCTGATTGCCCAGCGTATAGAGCCAGTCGAACCATTTGATAATCAGCCCTACGGCGATCGCCCCCGGCAGGATAAACCAGCCGCCGCCCATCACCACCAGCGAGCCGATCAGCGTCGGTGAGATCGCCAGACCGGAGTGGTTGTTAAGCACTTCCCAGGTAAAGTAGTTGGCGGTGTTCAGAACCACTCCCGGCCTGTCCGGCCACAGCCAGGTGGGGATAAAGACATAAAAATCGCGCACGATGGGTGCCAGCCCCTGAAAGTCGATTTTGTCGTAGTTCTGCAGCAGCAGGGCCAGGTTCTCCCACGGCGAGAAGGTATCGCGGGTGAGGTACAGGAAGGTGTAAAACGCCTCATCGCCGCTGACGTCCATGCCATAGCGTTTCAGCGCCAGCCAGAACATCCCGACAATCCCCATCACCCCTGCGGCAGCCAGCATCCACAGCGAGATCCAGCCGCGAATGATGCCGATAAACAGGAAGATAGCAAAGGCAATAATGATGTTCGCGCGCGTGCCGCCGACAATCATGTAGGTCAGCAGGCCAAACGCCACAGTGCTGACCAGGAAAAACAACCACGCCCGGGCATCCTGGCGCAGAAAATAGACCACCAGCATCGCCGGAATGAAGAAGTAGAAGAAGCGCTTGAGCGCCACCCCTGAGACTTCGCTGGAGAAGATCTGGCTGTAGGAGTGCAGCTTAAACAGCAAAAAGCCGTTGTGCATGAAGAAGATGCCGACGGTAATTAGCGCGATCCCCATCAACATCACCCAGGTCAGGTGGGTCTCGACCCGGTTCATGGTAAACAGCGGTCGTCGCTCAGCGCCAGAGCTGGCGGGTTTCAGCCGCGTCTTGTAGGCGACGTAGTAGACCCCATAGAAACAGGTGGCCGACAGCAGGGCCTGCATCAGGATCTCCGGCGGTACGACGGCCACGTCGAAGCGGAACACCAGCACGCTGGTCAGCGGGAAGCCGAAGTAAAAGGTCAGCAGAAACAGCAGCGAGAAAAAGACGTTGAAGTTAAAGCGCACCCGCCGGAACTCGAACCAGGTCAGGGTGGCGATAAAGAGCGCGCTCAGAAGCCAGATGACCAACAGGCCGCTAAATTGCAACTGGCTCATGCTTTCTCCCCTGAGGCGATCCGCAGCGCCTTGTGCCACGGCGTAAGGTAGTTCGGGCTGAAAAAATCGATGGTGTTTTTATCCACCTGCGTCAGCTGTCGCTGCGCTTCGCGCACCACCTCTTCATTCAGGTCGTCCGTGGTGAACAGCACCGGAATGTGCTGCTCCGCCATATCCTGCCAGAACGGGTTGTCGCGATTGAGCACGCAGGGCACGCCCGCCTGGATCAGCAGACACAGCGTGCCAATCCCCTGCTGGCGCGCGAAGATGAAGTAACCCAGATCGCACTGGCGCAGCAGGGCCAGGTAGTCGTCAAAGGCCAGCTTATCGCTGAGGATCTGCAGATTATCCGGGCTGAACAACGCCAGCCCGCTCTGGCGAACTTCATTGATGTACACCGCGTTATTAGCAGGATAGCCCATGGGTACGATCACGTTGACCGTATCGCCAAATTGCTGATGCACCGCCTTCAGGGCCACGATATGTTCGTTGCTGCGATCCCCGGAATTACCCACCAGAATCGTCAGCTTCCCCTCGCGCTTCACATCGCTGGCTAACCCGTTCAGGGACGGATCCATGCGGGTCGGAAAATAGAGCAGCTCGCCGCGGACGTTCGGATGACGTTGGGCGAAATAGTTCAGATCGCCGCGGGTGGCAAAGATGCAGCCCACCCGCCCTTGGGCCATGCGACGCAGCGGATAGAAAAGACGGAATTTCCAGCCCTGGGAGACTTCATACAGATCTGCCCCCCAGATATGCCAGTTAAACTGCGCGGGCTTGATGCCCCCACTCAGTAGCGCCAGCCACAGGCCGGTATTGAACTGACCGTGGAAAAAGAAACGCTGCTGGCGATCCGCTTTGGCTTTGGCGATCACCGCTTTGGCAAGCGACGCTTTATCCGGCCAGAAAGTCAGCTGCAGTGCCGGGCAGGCGGCGCTCAGGCCGGTATCCTTCCCCACCACCATAATTTCGCGCGCCAGGGCGCTGCCGGGTGCCAGCTCATCGTTAAAGAACCGCAGTACGGTCTGGTTATGATGTGGGATATCCGATCCCAGGACGTGAATCAGTGCAGTCATGCGCGTTTATGCCAAAGTAAAAAGACGCCGCAACAGGCAGCAAAATAGACAATATAGGTGGCCATGTAGGCCTGGGCCGCTCCCAGCGCGCCGTGCGTGGGGATCAGCCAGTGCGAAAACGCCGTCAGCAGGGTGAACTGGCTGATTTCCGCCAGAATGTAGAGCCGCAGCGAGGCTTTGGCGATCACCAGATAGCCAAAGACGTAAGCGCCTACTTTCAGCACATCCCCCACCAGCTGCCAGGCAAACAGATCGCGCATCGCGGTAAATTTAGCGGAGAACAGCAGCCAGATAGCAACATCGCGCAGCAGCCAGACGGTAAAACTGGCGACAGCCACCGCCGGTAAGACGAAGCGCAGGGAACGGAGTATCTCGCGGGTGATCTCCTGACGCCCCGTCAGACGCGACAGGGTTGGCAGCAGGTAGACGCTAAAAGAGGCGGTAATGAACTGCAGGTAGGCATCGGAGATGCTGCTGACGCCTTGCCAGATCCCCACCTCATCCCAGCTGTAGTGCGCCGCCAGCAGATTTCGCATCATCACATAGGCTACCGGCAGAGTGACCGAGGTGATAAGCGCCATCAGGGTAAATTTGCCCAGCTGTCCCGCAAGGATCTTGTCCCATTGCGGCTTAAGATAGTGCAGCGGGACAGTACCTCTGCGCATCAGCATGATAGCCGCCGGGATCACCACCAGCGCTGGCACCAGCGCCAGCCCCAGCAGCGCGCCTTCGTAGCCGCCGAGACGATAACAGGCATAATAGGCGACGACCCCAATCACGCTGCCGACGATCAGCGCCAGCGCATTGCCGGCGGCATCGCGGAAGCCCTTCATCAGCGCCAGCAGCAGGTTAGCCCAGGCGATACCCATCTGCACCAGCGCCACCAGCCGCACCAGGCCCTGATAGCCCGTATGACCAAACAGCCCCTCGCTGATGGGCGCGGCTGCCAGTAAAAAGATCACCGCCAGCAGGGTGGAAAAGCCCAGCACCATCGCGGATGAGGTCCCGACCACCGTACGTAATTGCGCCTTATCATCATGATATTGCGCCACGTACTTGGTCACGCCGTTGAAGATACCCGCCCCGGCCAGCACGCCCAGCACGGTGACCAGCTGACGGAAGTTCCCCGCCTGCCCAACGCCCGCCGGGCCAAATGAGACGGCCAGCAGTTTGACGACTAACAGGCCCGTGCCGATCTTGACGAGTGTGGACGCGGCGGTCCACACCGATGCTTTCGCCAGAGACATATCAGCCGAAATAACTCAGAAGGGTATTAATGACCGTGCGCTGGTTGACTGCAGCGAGGTTGTAGAACAGCGGTAAGCGGAGTAACCGCTCACTTTCTTTGGTGGTGAAGCGATCGTCACCCACAAATTGACCAAAGGCTTCCCCTGCCGGGCTGGAGTGCAGCGGAATATAGTGGAACACCGCCAGGATCTCGGCCTCTTTCAGGTATGCGATCAGATCGCTGCGATCGTCGTTATCCCGCAGCTTGATGTAGAACATATGCGCGTTATGCACGCAGTCCGCCGGGATGGTTGGCAGCTCGATACGGCCTTTTCGCGCCAGCGGGGCCAGCGCATCGTAATAGGTCTGCCACAGCGCCAGGCGCTGCTGGTTGATGCGATCTGCCGCTTCCAGCTGGGCCCACAGGTATGCCGCCTGCAGATCCGCCATCAGGTAGCTGGAGCCGATATCGCGCCAGGTGTACTTATCCACCTGTCCGCGGAAGAACTGGCTGCGGTTGGTGCCTTTCTCACGGATGATCTCTGCGCGCTCCACCAGGGCGCGATCGTTAATCAGGGTCGCGCCGCCCTCACCGCCTGCGGTGTAGTTTTTGGTTTCGTGGAAGCTGAAGCAACCAATATGACCGATAGTACCCAGCGCGCGGCCTTTGTAGGTGGACATCACCCCCTGCGCGGCATCTTCCACCACATACAGGTTGTGCTTTTTGGCGATCGCCATGATGGTGTCCATCTCGCACGCCACGCCGGCATAGTGTACCGGCACGATGGCGCGGGTCTTGTCGGTGATCGCCGCTTCAATCAGCGTCTCGTCGATGTTCATGGTGTCCGGACGGATATCCACGAAGATGATTTTCGCTCCACGCAGCACGAAGGCGTTAGCGGTCGAGACAAAGGTGTAGCTCGGCATGATCACTTCATCGCCAGGACCGATATCCAGCAATAGCGCCGCCATCTCCAGCGAGGCGGTGCAGGACGGCGTGAGCAGCACCTTCGCGCTCTGAAAACGCTGTTCCATCCACTGCTGGCAACGGCGAGTATAGCCGCCATCGCCACAGAGTTTGCCGCTGCCCATCGCAGACTGCATGTAATCAAGTTCGGTGCCCACCACGGGAGGCGCATTAAATGGGATCATCTTGTCACCTGTATAGCCAGTAAGCGGTCGTTTCGATGTTGCCGCCGCTTGCAATATAACGTTTAAGCGCGGCGGTGTTGCCCATCTGGGTCGCCACCCGCAATGTGGAAAGCTGCTGTTGTCCGGCCCAGCACAGCGCCGCCTGCATCAACCGCTCGCCCATGCCGCGCCCGGCCAGCAGGCCGATACGCGCGTCGGTGTCATTCAGTTTACGCAAGGAGACAAAGCCCAGGATGGCGCCATCCGGTGCACGGAATATCAGGCAGAGGTGATCGAAGGTGCCTTTTACCGCATTTTCGATCCACTGGGCATAGAAGCGACCGCTGTCGTCCGGGGCGTACCAGGGCGCGCGAAAGCGGCTCAGGGCAAACGCCTGCGCGGCCAGCTGGCGCAGCGCCGGAATATCCTGTTCGGTAGCGATCTCAGCGCCTGGGCAGGCATGCTGCGTCACCTGGATCGCGAGATCGGCTTCGCCTTCAACCAGCCTGAAGCCCTGCTGCTGGAGTGCATCCAGCCAGTCGGTGCGGGTGGCCGGAATTTTAGCCTGCACGCGTTGCCAGGCGGATAAATCGTCGGCCGCCAGCAACGGGGCGTCATCAGACAGGCGCACAATGGCCGTGGGCAGGGAAAAAAACTGACTTTCCCAGTCCAGCGGCTGTAACGCACCACGCAGCTGACTCAACGCCATACGCCTTTGGTATCAACGATAAATTCCTGACGCACGGCATCGCCCGGAATCGCTTTAAACTCGCTGTGATCCACCAGCAGCACCAGCACATCGGCGGTGGCCAGCGCATCATTAACGCGTGTCAGGGTGCAGTGACCGGCCAGCTTTTTCGGCAGCTCGTGGATATTGGGTTCCACTACCTGCGTTTCGCCGCTGTGCCAGTCGGCAATCATCTCAGCAATTTCCATCGCCGGGCTTTCACGCAGATCGTCGATGTTCGGCTTAAAGGCGAGACCAAAACAGGCGATAGTCACCTCATTTGCCCGCTTGCCGCTCTGCGTCAGGTAATCCGCCACCGTGGCCTTCACCTGGTTCAGCACCCAGTGCGGTTTGCTGTCGTTCACTTCGCGGGCCGTACGGATCAGACGCGCCTGCTGCGGGTTCTGCGCCACGATAAACCACGGGTCGACCGCGATACAGTGACCGCCTACGCCCGGGCCGGGTTGCAGGATATTGACGCGCGGATGGCGGTTCGCCAGACGAATCAATTCCCAGACGTTGATTCCCTGATCGGCGCAAATCAGCGATAACTCATTGGCAAACGCGATATTGACGTCGCGGAAGCTGTTTTCCGTCAGCTTGCACATCTCGGCGGTACGGGAGTTGGTGACGACGCACTCACCTTCCAGGAAGATGTTATAGAGCTCGCTGGCGCGGGCGGAACAGACCGGCGTCATCCCGCCAATAACACGATCGTTTTTAATCAGTTCGACCATCACCTGCCCCGGCAGCACGCGCTCCGGACAGTAGGCGACGTTGATATCCGCACGCTCACCCGCCTGCTGCGGGAAGGTGAGATCCGGGCGCGCCTCGGCCAGCCACTGTGCCATCTGCTCGGTGGCACCCACCGGGGAGGTCGACTCCAGGATCACCAGGGCGCCTTTTTTCAGCACCGGCGCGATGGATTTTGCTGCCGCTTCGACATACGCCATATCCGGCTCATGCTCGCCTTTGAACGGCGTCGGCACGGCAATCAGGTAAGCATCGGCGGCTACCGGCGTGGTGCTGGCCTTCAGGTACCCTCCCTCAACGGCCGTTTTCACTACCTTGTCGAGATCCGGTTCAACAATGTGAATTTCACCCTTGTTGATCGTCGCAACCGCATGCTGGTTGATGTCCACACCTACGACCTGTTTTTGACGGGAGGCAAATGCCGCCGCCGTTGGCAGCCCAATGTAGCCAAGCCCAATGACAGAAATGGTCGTAAAACTCATAGCGATACCCGATTATGTTTAAGTGCGTGCAAAATACGGTCACAGGCCTGGCCATCACCATAGGGATTATGGGCCCGGCTCATGGTCTGATACTCTTTATCGTCGTGCAGCAGGCGCGTCACCTCTTCCACGATCAGTCGCGAATCGGTGCCCACCAGCCGCACGGTTCCGGCTTTGACCGCTTCCGGGCGCTCGGTGGTCTCACGCATTACCAGCACCGGTTTGCCCAATGAAGGCGCCTCTTCCTGAATACCGCCAGAGTCGGTCAGGATCAGCCAGGCGTGGTTCATCAGCCAGACGAAAGGCAGATAGTCCTGCGGCTCAATAAGTATGACGTTTTTGACGTGCCCCAGGATGCGGTTGACCGGTTCACTGACGTTGGGATTCAGGTGCACCGGATAGACGATCTGCACATCTTCATTAAGTGCAGCGATTTCCGCCAGCGCATGGCAGATTTGCTCGAATCCCTGACCAAAGCTTTCCCGACGGTGTCCGGTCACCAGGATCATCTTTTTACCATTGGCCAGGAACGGATACTGCTCGGCCAGCTCCCCACGCAGGGTGTCACTCGCCAGCACCCGGTCACGCACCCAGATCAGCGCGTCGATCACCGTGTTGCCGGTGACAAAGATATGCTGGTCTTTTATGTTCTCGCGCAGCAGGTTCTGACGGGAGTTCTCCGTCGGTGCGAAGTGATACATCGCCAGATGCCCGGTCAGGGTACGGTTCGCCTCTTCAGGCCAGGGAGAGTAAAGATCGCCAGTACGCAATCCCGCTTCGACATGCCCCACTGGAATACGCTGATAGAACGCCGCCAGGCTGGTGGCGATGGTGGTAGTGGTATCACCGTGCACCAGCACGACATCAGGCCTGAACGACTCCAGAATGGGTTTTAACCCTTCCAGAATACGGCTGGTAATTTCGGTTAATCCTTGCCCCGGTTTCATAATATTGAGGTCGTAATCGGGAACAATAGAAAAGAGGTTAAGGACCTGATCCAGCATCTCCCGATGCTGTGCGGTAACGCAAACTTTCGCCTCAAAATAAGGGTCGCTTGCCAGCGCATGAACCAGAGGCGCCATCTTGATGGCTTCCGGCCTCGTACCAAAGACGGTTAGTACTTTCACATCGATTCTCTTCGATTAAGCGATGAAGGCCATAAGCCTTCATCGTAGATGGCGTTCTTAAATTTTGCGACGACGGGTTAATGCCACGCCTGCGCCAATTAAAGCACCCACAATCCCCCACATAATCATCAGGAATGCGCGACGTGGACTATCGCGTTTTACAGGTTCTTCAGGTGTTCGCAAATAACGATAGGTCTGAAAACGTGGGTCCAGTGTCGGACCTACGTTGAGGGTTGTGAGCATGGCGCGGTTTTGATCGTAGTCGAGGTCAACATCCGGGCCTACGGCCTGCAGGTTTTCCAGGCGCGCCTGCAGCATTGGGCGGCCCAGCAGGAACATTTCAGAATCTGGCAGTTCGTCGGCCGGCACGTCGGTTTCGCTGCGGGAGATATTGCTCTTCTCCGCAATCTTCAGCGCTTGCTCAATATTATGAACCCGGCGATTAAAGATCGCTTTCGCCACCTCTTCCTGACGTTTGACCTGCGCTTTCATCTGCACGGTACGCGCTGCCCAGGCCCCTTTCAGCTCATCATTCAGATGACTTGCCGCTCGCTGGCTGGCGAAAGCGACATACTGACGCAGCAGATTGTTGGCATCCGGCGCGGTTTCCGCGATCAGTTTGACGCTGTCGTTAATGTTGCGCAGCGGGTCGCCCGCCATGAACTGAATATTGTTGATCAGTTCGTCCAGCAGGGCGGCATCCGCCTTGCTGTTGCCCACCATCCGCTGTTTGAAATAGTCGGTCTGGTTCCAGAAATCACGGCGCGTATCCCAGGAGGCGAGTTGCATAATGAACTCTTTGTAGGACTCGTCCATCACCGAGGGCTGCTCGGCGGAGGCTGGATTCGCTTTCACATCCAGGTTACGCAGAAACTGTTGCTGAGAGTAGAAGCCCCCGAGCATGTTCACCGTCGGACGATCGGTAATGGCCGTCGCGCTCCACTCCTGTCGGGCGAAAAAGGTATACGCCAGTGCGATAAGTGCAAAGCCCAGCGCAATACCTGCGATCCAAAACTTGCCCGCCCATAACACGCGGAACAAGCCACGAACATCCAGCTCATTCTCAGTTACCACTGATTTTGCTCCCGCCAACGGTTGAGTCATTACAGTCCCGATTTACTTGGTTAAAGTTGGGTTATTGCCATTTCGACGCATACGGCGTTTTACGCGTTTAATAAAGCGCGCCACTTTCCATGCGCGCTTTATACAGTAGCCGTACAGGAAAAATGCTAGCAAGAATAATACCAACATTACCCATTCAGGGATGAAATGTGCATATTCTGCGGCGACACCAATGCCAGCCAGCAGCGCAGCGGCGAGGGTGATTAAGACAAACGCCTGACGCGAGGTGAAGCCGGCGCGCATAATCAGATGGTGAATATGTTGACGATCTGGCGAGAACGGGCTCATCCCTTTGCGCAGACGGCGATACATAATCGCCACCATATCCATCAGCGGAATGGCAATAATCCACAGGGCCGTCACCGGACTGATTGGGTGGGTATTCCCCTGAGTGGTTTCCAGCAGGATCCAGATAACGGTAAAACCAATCAGCGTACTCCCGGCATCCCCCATAAAGACTTTGTAGCGACGGCCCAGCACGCCAAGGTTAAGGAGGATATATGGCAGAATGGCGGCAATCATCGCAAAGCACCACATCGACAGGCTGTACTGACCGTCGAACCACAGGATGATGCCGATTGCGGCGAACGAAACGCTGGAGAGCCCCCCCAGCAGGCCGTCGATGCCGTCCACCATATTAAAGGCGTTAATCGCCGCCCACACGGCAAACAGCGTCAGGAAGTAGCCGAACGGCCCCAGTACCATCTCCCAGGTACCGAAAATATAGCCGAGGCTGCTGAGGTAGAGTTTCCCAACCACCATCATGATGACGCCGATGGCCGCCTGAACCGCAGCGCGGAATTTCACGCTAATATCAAACCTGTCGTCCAGCGCCCCCACCAAAACCAGCACGCCGGCACACGCCAGATAGAGCGCCGCATGCGGGATATAGTAATCCGCAATACTGAAGGTGAAACAGATGCCCGCATAAACAGAGATTCCGCCAACCAGCGGAATCAAGCCTTGATGGCGTTTACGATAGTTGGGCTTATCCACCAGACCCACTCTCTTCGCCGCCTTGCGGGCGAGAAATAAAAAGCAGGTGGTGAAAAGAAAAATACTGATTAGCTCAGTCACCGCGGTGAGTAGATTCACTATGGATACTCTCAACAAATGTTAATCCCGGAAGTATAACCTTGAAGGCTCGGCTCCAGAAGGAAAAAGCAGGCCTCACCCAAGTCCCTTTGTTTATTTTTCAGACAATTACTTTTCTGCTTTGACGAACATTCCCATTTTCGTCTCCGGCAGAGATAATTGGACAGCGCACAGTTACAGCGTATAAGCCACAAAAGAAAAACGCCACGTAAAAACGTGGCGTTTCGGCGCTTTATTTACTTTACGAGCGCTTCATCATATCGAAGAAATCGTCGTTAGTTTTGGTCATCGCCAGTTTGTTAATGAGGAACTCCATCGCGTCGATTTCACCCATTGGATGGATAATTTTACGCAGGATCCACATTTTCTGCAGCTCTTCCTGAGTGGTGAGCAGCTCTTCTTTACGGGTACCGGAACGGTTATAGTCGATAGCCGGGAAGACGCGCTTTTCAGCGATTTTACGAGAGAGGTGCAGTTCCATGTTGCCTGTACCTTTAAACTCTTCGTAAATAACTTCATCCATCTTCGAACCGGTGTCGATCAGCGCGGTTGCGATGATGGTCAGGCTTCCGCCCTCTTCGACATTACGCGCAGCACCGAAGAAACGCTTCGGACGGTGCAGGGCGTTAGCATCCACACCACCGGTCAGTACTTTACCGGAAGCCGGAACCACGGTGTTGTAGGCACGCGCCAGACGGGTGATAGAGTCGAGGAGGATGATAACGTCTTTTTTATGCTCAACCAGACGCTTCGCCTTCTCGATAACCATTTCCGCAACCTGAACGTGACGGGATGCCGGTTCGTCGAAGGTAGAGGCTACAACCTCACCTTTCACCAGACGCTGCATCTCGGTCACTTCTTCCGGACGTTCGTCAATCAGCAGCACCATCAGCACGCAGTCTGGGTGGTTGTATGCGATGCTCTGGGCGATGTTCTGCAGCAGCATGGTTTTACCGGCTTTCGGCGGTGCCACAATCAGACCACGCTGGCCACGACCAATCGGAGACGCCAGATCCAGAACGCGAGCGGTTAAGTCTTCGGTAGAACCGTTACCACGCTCCATGCGCAGGCGAGAGTTCGCGTGCAGCGGCGTTAAGTTTTCAAACAGGATCTTATTGCGCGAGTTTTCTGGTTTGTCGTAGTTAACTTCATTAACTTTCAACAGCGCAAAGTAGCGTTCACCCTCTTTAGGAGGACGAATCTTACCTGAAATGGTGTCACCAGTGCGGAGGTTGAAACGGCGGATTTGGCTGGGGGAAACGTAGATATCATCAGGACCGGCGAGGTAGGAGCTGTCTGCAGAGCGGAGGAAACCAAATCCGTCCTGCAATATCTCCAGCACACCGTCGCCAAAGATATCTTCGCCACTCTTTGCGTGCTGCTTCAGGATGGCAAAAATGATGTCCTGCTTGCGCATACGAGCCTGGTTTTCCAGTCCCATATTTTCGCCGAGAGTGATCAGCTCAGAAACCGGCGTATTCTTTAATTCGGTAAGATTCATAATGGTGTGGGTTCTTAAACTCGGGGTGATACTCGAACTTAATTTGTGAATGGTATGGCAGGGTCATCCATGCCTGTTAGCGGCCATCAACTCATGTCTGTTCGCTGTCTGGTCACAGGGAAAGCACAGAACTGAAACGACAAGACGGATTGAGTGACAAGCCCGGAATCTATCCACTTCACGCACTGTTTATGTCAACAACGGGAAGTATCGGGTAAAACAAGATTCAAACAACAAGGTATGTTTAAAACGAAGTCATAGCTAACTTAGCACGACTCTAGCCGGGCGTCCAGAGATCCAAACAATTTAGAAACCCTGGACGCACAGCCGAGAACCTTACGCCAGGTTGGCGTCCAGGAACTCTTTCAGTTGACCTTTGGACAGCGCGCCCACTTTGGTCGCCGCAACTTCACCGTTTTTGAACAGCAGCAGGGTTGGGATACCACGAATGCCATACTTAGGTGCGGTGCCCGGGTTCTGGTCGATGTTCAGTTTCGCTACGGTCAGTTTGCCCTGATATTCGTCAGCGATCTCATCCAGAATCGGGGCGATCATTTTGCAAGGACCACACCATTCAGCCCAGAAATCGACGAGGATCAGCCCGTCAGCTTTAAGTACGTCCGTGTCAAAACTGTCGTCAGTCAGGTGAATAATTTTATCGCTCATATATAACTCCACAGGAATAAGCCTGGTGCGTTGATCTCGCTTCCATCAACGACCTGTTGATGTAGCATTAACCAACTAAAGGTTGACTTTATTTCACCGGATACGCTTTCGTAAAGCAATAGATAGCTGATATTCTACCACACTATGAGCAAAACACATTTAACAGAACAGAAGTTTTCCGACTTCGCCCTGCACCCAAAAGTGATCGAAGCCCTTGAAAATAAAGGGTTTCATAACTGCACGCCCATTCAGGCTCTCGCCCTCCCGCTAACGCTGGCAGGTCGCGATGTTGCAGGGCAGGCGCAAACCGGTACCGGCAAAACGATGGCGTTTTTAACGTCAACGTTTCATTATTTACTGACTCACCCGGCAATTGCTGACCGCAAAGTTAACCAGCCGCGCGCGCTGATCATGGCCCCGACGCGAGAACTGGCGGTACAGATCCACGCTGACGCAGAACCGCTGGCACAGGCCACCGGTCTGAAGCTCGGCCTGGCCTACGGCGGTGACGGTTACGACAAACAGCTGAAAGTGCTGGAAAGCGGCGTCGATATTCTGATTGGCACCACTGGCCGTCTGATCGATTATGCAAAACAGAACCACATTAACCTCGGCGCTATCCAGGTTGTGGTGCTGGATGAAGCCGATCGTATGTACGATCTGGGCTTTATTAAAGATATCCGCTGGCTGTTCCGTCGTATGCCTGCCGCTAACCAGCGCCTGAACATGCTGTTCTCAGCTACGCTGTCTTATCGCGTCCGTGAGCTGGCGTTCGAACAGATGAACAACGCTGAATACGTCGAAGTGGAGCCGGAACAGAAAACCGGCCACCGTATTAAAGAAGAGCTCTTCTACCCGTCTAACGAAGAAAAAATGCGTTTACTGCAAACGCTGATTGAAGAAGAGTGGCCGGATCGCGCCATCGTATTCGCTAACACCAAACACCGCTGTGAAGATATCTGGGGCCATCTGGCTGCGGATGGGCATCGTGTGGGTCTGTTGACCGGTGATGTGGCGCAGAAAAAACGACTGCGCATTCTCGAGGATTTCACTCGTGGCGATCTGGATATTCTGGTGGCAACGGACGTGGCCGCACGTGGTCTGCATATCCCGGCGGTCACCCATGTCTTTAACTACGATCTGCCGGACGATTGCGAAGATTACGTTCACCGTATCGGCCGTACCGGTCGTGCGGGCGCCAGCGGTCACTCCATCAGCCTTGCCTGCGAAGAGTATGCGCTGAACCTGCCGGCGATTGAAACCTATATCGGCCACTCAATTCCGCAGAGTAAATACAACCCGGAAGCGCTGTTAAGCGAACTGCCGCCGGCGAAGCGCCTGACCCGCGCCCGTTCCGGCAATGGCCCGCGCCGTAACAGCGCCCCGCGTAATCGTCGTCGTTCAGGCTAAAAACTATGCTCCGGTCCACCTCGCTCTATGCAGCTATTGATTTAGGTTCGAATAGTTTTCATATGCTGGTTGTACGCGAGGTGGCGGGAAGTATACAGACGCTGACGCGTATTAAGCGCAAGGTCCGTCTCGCGGCGGGCCTGAGTGCGGATAATCATCTCTCTCCTGAAGCCATGGAGCGCGGCTGGCAATGCCTGCGTCTCTTTGCCGAACGCCTGCAGGATATTCCTCCCCAGCAAATCCGTGTTGTCGCCACCGCAACCCTGCGTCTGGCGGTGAATGCCGGGGAGTTTATTGCTACAGCGCAGGCGATCCTCGGCTGCCCGGTACAGGTAATCAGCGGTGAAGAAGAAGCCCGTCTGATTTATCAGGGCGTGGCGCATACCACGGGCGGCGATGAACGTCGTCTGGTGGTGGATATCGGCGGTGCAAGCACTGAGCTGGTCACCGGTATCGGTGCGCAGGCAACCTCCCTGAATAGCCTGTCGATGGGCTGTGTCACCTGGCTTGAACGCTACTTTACCGATCGCAATCTGGCGCAAGAGAACTTCGATGACGCGGAAAAAGCCGCCCGCGAGGTACTGCGTCCGGTGGCGGATGAGCTGCGTTATCACGGCTGGAAGGTCTGCGTTGGCGCGTCCGGCACCGTCCAGGCGCTGCAGGAAATCATGATGGCGCAGGGGATGGATGAGCGTATTACGCTGGCGAAACTGCAGCAGTTAAAGCAGCGCGCAATCCACTGTGGTCGTCTGGAAGAGCTCGAAATTGAAGGGCTGACCCTTGAGCGTGCCCTGGTGTTCCCAAGCGGGCTGGCGATCCTGATTGCCATTTTCACCGAACTGAATATTCAGTGCATGACCCTTGCGGGCGGTGCGCTACGGGAAGGGCTGGTCTACGGCATGCTGCATCTGGCCGTCGATCAGGACATTCGCAACCATACGCTGCGCAATATTCAGCGCCGGTTTATGGTGGATATCGAACAGGCGCATCGGGTCGCGAACCTGGCGGTCAGTTTCCTCGATCAGGTTGAAAGCGAGTGGCATCTTGAGCCTGTCAGCCGCGAGCTGCTGGTGAGTGCCTGTCAGCTGCATGAGATCGGCCTGAGCGTCGATTTCAAACAGGCACCGCTGCATGCCGCCTACCTGGTACGCAATCTCGATCTGCCCGGTTATACCCCGGCGCAGAAAAAGCTGCTGGCCACGCTGCTGTTGAACCAGACCAACCCCGTCGATCTCTCTTCACTCCACCAGCAAAATGCGGTGCCGCCGCGCGTGGCGGAGCATCTCTGCCGCCTGCTGCGTCTGGCGATCCTCTTTGCCAGCCGTCGGCGCGACGATTTGCTGCCCGCCATGACGTTGATGGCGGACGGCGAAAAGCTGACGTTGAATTTGCCGGAAAAGTGGCTGGATAGCCATCCGCTGGGAGCAGAAATGCTGGTGCAGGAGTGTCAGTGGCAGAGTTATGTGCACTGGGTACTTGAAGCACAATAACCCGATTAAACGCCCGGCGGCGCGACGCCTACCGGGCCCTTACACTAGCGGTTTTTTGCCTTCTCCATCATCGCGCGAATATTGGCGATACTGGCCTGCCCTTTATGCATCCGTTCTTCGGCGGTAATCACTTTACGTTCCTGCTCCCAGAGCACATCATCCTGCGGTAATTCCAGCAGGAAGCGGCTCGGCTCCGGACGCACCAGCTCCCCGTACTGACGGCGCTCTTTACAGAGCGTAAAGGTCAGTTCTTTCTGTGCTCGAGTAATGCCCACATAGGCCAGGCGGCGCTCTTCATCGACGTTATCTTCATCGATGCTGCTCTGATGCGGCAGGATGCCCTCTTCCATGCCCACCAGATAGACATAGGGGAACTCCAGCCCTTTCGAGGCGTGCAGGGTCATGAGCTGCACCTGATCCGCCTCTTCTTCGCTTTCTCCGCGCTCCATCATGTCGCGCAGGGTAAAGCGGGTGACGACCTGGGTCAGGGTCATCGGCTCGTCGATATCGGAACCTTCCAGCATCTCGGTCATCCAGCTAAAGAGCTGGTTAACGTTCTTCATCCGCATCTCTGCCGCTTTCGGGCTGGCGGAGGTTTCATACAGCCAGGATTCATAGTCGATGCCGCGGATCAGATCGCGCACCGCCGCGATCGGCTCCCGCTCGCTCAGCAGCTGGATCTCGCGCAGCCAGTGGGTAAAGCGGGTCAGCGATTCATAGCCACGCCCGGTTAAGCTCTGGCTCAGGCCCATATCGAAGCTGGCTGTCAGCAGGCTCTTATTGCGGGTCATTGCCCACTCACCCAGTTTTTGCAGCGTCGCCGGCCCAATCTCCCGCTTCGGCGTATTCACGATCCGCAGGAAAGCACTGTCATCATCCGGGTTGGTCAGCACGCGCAGGTAGGCGAGCAGATCCTTGATTTCCGGGCGCGAGAAGAACGAGGTGCCGCCGGAAATTTTGTACGGGATACGGTTCTGCATCAGCATCTTTTCAAAGACGCGCGACTGGTGATTCCCGCGATAGAGAATGGCGTAATCTTTGTAGTCGGTCTTATTCACGAAGTGATGGGCAATCAGCTCCCCCGCCACGCGTTCGGCTTCGTGATCTTCGTTATTGGCGCTCAACACCTTGAGCTCGGTGCCATAGCCCAGCTCGGAGAAGAGGCGCTTTTCAAACACGTGCGGGTTATTGGCGATCAGGATGTTGGCCGCCTTCAGTATACGCCCGGAGGAGCGGTAGTTCTGCTCCAGCTTGATCACCTGCAGCGCCGGGAAGTCTTTGCTCAGCAGGACCAGGTTTTGCGGACGGGCGCCGCGCCAGGAGTAGATCGACTGGTCGTCATCACCCACGACGGTAAAACGCGCCCGCTGCCCTACCAGCAGTTTCACCAGCTCGTACTGGCTGGTGTTGGTGTCCTGGTATTCATCCACCAGCAGATAGCGGATCTTGTTCTGCCAGCGCTCGCGCACCTCTTCATTACGCTGCAGCAGCAGCGTCGGCAGCAGGATCAGGTCATCGAAATCGAGCACGTTACAGGCTTTGAGATGATCGTTGTACAGGCTGTAGCAGTGGGCGAAGATCCGATCCCGCTCCCCTTTGGCGCTTGCAGCGGCCTGGGCAGGGTCCATCAGATCGTTTTTCCAGTTAGAGATCGTAGAGATCAACTGCTGCAGCACCGTTTTGTCGTCTTCAATCAGCCCTTCGGTCAACTCTTTCAGCAGCGCCACCTGATCGGTGTCGTCGAACAGGGAGAAGTTTGACTTCATACCCAGTGCCGCGTATTCGCGCTTAATGATATCCAGCCCCAGGGTATGGAAGGTGGAGATCATCAGGCCGCGGGCCTCTTTACGCCCTAACGTCTGCCCGACACGCTCTTTCATCTCGCGCGCCGCTTTGTTAGTAAAGGTCACCGCCGCGATATGGCGTGCCTGATAGCCGCAGCCGCGGATCAGATGGGCGATTTTGTTGGTGATCACGCGGGTTTTACCGGAACCGGCCCCTGCCAGCACCAGGCATGGTCCAGTTACGAATTCGACCGCTTGTTGTTGTCCAGGGTTTAAACGCATGGGAATATTGCTCAATCTTCGAACGGGGTGGGGATTGTAGCAGAAAGCCGGGCGCAGATTTACCGGCTAATGATAAAGTGAAGAAAACGCGATGAACCCCGGGAACAGAACCATGAAAAAGACCGCAGCGGCCCTGCACATTCTGGTAAAGGAAGAGAAGCTGGCGCAGGAGATCCTCGCCAAACTGGAGCGCGGCATTAGCTTCGATCATCTGGCAAAGCGCTACTCGAAATGCCCTTCCGGGCGTAACGGCGGCGATTTAGGTGAATTTAAGCAGGGTGCGATGGTGGGACCCTTCGATCAGGCGGTCTTCAGTTGCCCGTTGCTGAAGCCTTACGGCCCGGTGAAAACCAAATTTGGCTACCATATCATTAAGGTGCTGTACCGCAGCTAACGCGTGGTATATTGCGCCCCGATTTTACTCAACCCTTCAAGGCACGATCATGGCGAAAACAGCGGCAGCAATGCACATCCTGGTAAAAGAAGAGAAACTGGCTCTGGAGCTTCTGGAGCAGATCAAGAACGGCGGCGACTTCGAAAAGCTGGCGAAAAAGCACTCCACCTGCCCATCCGGTAAAAAAGGCGGCCACTTAGGTGAATTCCGTCAGGGCCAGATGGTTCCGGCGTTCGATAAAGTGGTGTTCTCCTGCCCGGTGCTGGAGCCAACCGGCCCGCTGCACACCCAGTTCGGTTACCACATCATTAAGGTGCTGTACCGCAACTAATAAAAAGCCCGGTGGCGCTAACGCTTACCGGGCCTACGATTTTGCGCTTTTCCAGGTCGGGTAAGGCGTAGCCGCCACCCGACAATTTACTTAACCCGCTACGGCGATACGTTTCATATCGGTCATGTAGCCACGCAGCTTCTGACCCACTTTCTCGATCTCGTGGCTGCGAATCGCTTCGTTCACGTCACGCAGCTGGGCATTATCTACCGCGCCTTCGGTAATGGCTTTACCCAGGTCGCCGGTCTGCAGAGTGGTCATGAACTCTTTCAGCAGCGGTACGCATGCGTAAGAAAACAGGTAGTTACCGTACTCTGCGGTATCAGAGATCACCACGTTCATCTCATACAGACGCTTACGGGCGATGGTGTTCGCGATCAGCGGCAGCTCGTGCAGTGACTCGTAGTACGCAGACTCTTCGATGATGCCGGAATCCACCATGGTTTCGAAGGCCAGCTCAACGCCCGCTTTCACCATTGCAATCATCAGAACGCCTTTGTCGAAGTACTCCTGCTCGCTGATTTTGCCATCGAACTGCGCGGCGGTTTCGAACGCGGTTTTACCGGTCTCTTCACGCCAGGTCAGCAGATTTTTGTCGTCGTTTGCCCAGTCAGCCATCATGCCGGAAGAGAACTCACCGGAGATGATATCGTCCATGTGTTTCTGGAACAGCGGCGCCATGATGGTTTTCAGCTGCTCGGACAGCGCGAATGCACGCAGTTTCGCCGGGTTAGACAGACGGTCCATCATCAGGGTGATACCGCCCTGCTTCAGCGCTTCGGTGATGGTTTCCCAGCCAAACTGAATCAGTTTTTCTGCGTATGCCGGGTCGGTGCCCTCTTCCACCAGCTTGTCAAAGCACAGGAGAGAACCGGCCTGCAGCATACCGCACAGGATAGTCTGCTCACCCATCAGGTCAGATTTCACTTCCGCAACGAAAGAGGATTCCAGAACGCCTGCACGGTGGCCGCCGGTGGCCGCCGCCCATGCTTTGGCAATCGCCATGCCTTCGCCTTTCGGATCGTTTTCCGGGTGAACCGCGATCAGCGTCGGCACGCCGAAACCACGTTTGTACTCTTCACGTACTTCGGTACCCGGGCACTTCGGTGCCACCATCACAACGGTGATGTCTTTACGGATCTGCTCGCCCACTTCAACAATGTTGAAGCCGTGGGAGTAACCCAGCGCCGCACCGTCTTTCATCAGCGGCTGCACGGAACGCACAACGTCAGAGTGCTGTTTGTCCGGCGTCAGGTTAACCACCAGATCCGCCTGCGGGATCAGTTCTTCGTAGGTACCAACTTTGAAGCCGTTTTCGGTCGCTTTACGCCAGGATGCACGCTTCTCAGCGATGGCTTCTTTACGCAGGGCGTAGGAGATATCCAGACCGGAATCACGCATGTTCAGGCCCTGGTTCAGACCCTGAGCGCCGCAGCCGACGATGACCACTTTTTTACCCTGAAGATAGCTTGCGCCATCGGCAAATTCATCGCGCGCCATAAAGCGGCATTTGCCCAGCTGAGCCAGCTGCTGGCGCAGATTCAGTGTGTTGAAGTAGTTAGCCATGGTGATACCTCGTGATGTTGTGTGTCTTATTGTTCGGTTCGCGTTTCAGCGAGAATGTACCCACATTACAACAGGAAATTTATTGCGGAAATTGATATATTCACAACGTCACGTTGCAATTTCTGCAATATAAAACCTTGGAGTGGAATCGGTGGATTTACGCGATCTGAAAATGTTCCTGCATCTGGCGGAAAGCCGTCATTTTGGCCGCAGCGCGCGGGCGATGCACGTCAGCCCCTCCACGCTTTCGCGTCAGATCCAGCGCCTGGAGGAGGACCTCGGCCAGCCCCTGTTTGTACGTGATAACCGCACGGTGACGCTCACCGAAGCCGGAGAAGAGTTGCGTACGTTTGCGCAGCAAACCTTGCTGCAGTACCAGCAGCTGCGCCACACCATCGACCAGCAGGGCCCCTCGCTTTCCGGTGAACTCCATATCTTCTGTTCGGTGACCGCCGCCTATAGCCACCTGCCACCCATCCTCGATCGCTTCCGCGCTGAGCATCCGTCGGTTGAGATCAAACTCACCACCGGCGATGCCGCTGACGCGATGGAAAAGGTGGTAACGGGCGAAGCGGATCTGGCGATTGCCGGGAAACCGGAAACCCTGCCGGGGGCGGTGGCGTTTTCGATGCTGGAAAATCTGGCGGTGGTACTGATCGCCCCGGCGCTGCCCTGCCCGGTGCGTAACCAGGTGTCGGTGGAAAAACCAGACTGGTCAACGGTGCCCTTTATCATGGCCGATCAGGGTCCGGTGCGCCGCCGCATCGAGCTGTGGTTCCGTCGGCAGAAAATCAGTAATCCCTCGATTTACGCCACGGTCGGCGGCCACGAGGCGATGGTCTCGATGGTGGCGCTCGGCTGCGGCGTGGCGCTGCTGCCGGAAGTGGTGCTGGAGAACAGCCCGGAACCGGTGCGCAATCGTGTAATGATTCTGGAGCGCAGCGACGAGAAAACGCCGTTTGAGCTTGGCGTCTGCGCACAAAAAAAGCGGCTGCATGAGCCGCTTATTGATGCGTTCTGGAAGATATTACCGAACCACTAAAGCCGGGTGGCGCTGCGCTTACCCGGCCTACGATTCACTTAACCTGCCAGGAAGAAACGGAACGCCGGGTTGTGGGTCTCGTCATGACAGTCATAACCCAGCTCGTTCAGCCGCGTTTCGAAATCCGGCTCGTGCTCGCCCAGTTCGAATGCCGCCAGCACGCGGCCGTAGTCGGTGCCATGGCTGCGGTAGTGGAACAGGGAGATGTTCCAGTGCGTACCCAGGGTATGCAGGAACTTAAGCAATGCGCCAGGTGACTCCGGGAACTCGAAGCTGAACAGGCGTTCCTGTAACGGCTTCGACGGACGCCCGCCCACCATGTAGCGCACGTGCAGTTTCGCCATCTCGTCGTCGGAGAGATCTACCACGCTGTAGCCACCCTGGTGCAACAGGTTGAGGATCTCTTTACGCTCTTCCAGCCCGCGACTCAGACGTACGCCGACAAAAATGCAGGCATCTTTAGCATCGGCGAAACGGTAGTTAAACTCCGTCACCGAGCGACCGCCAAGCAACTGACAAAACTTAAGGAAGCTGCCCTTCTCTTCCGGAATCGTCACTGCTAACAACGCTTCACGCTGCTCACCCAGCTCGCAACGCTCGGAAACGTAACGCAGACCGTGGAAGTTGACGTTCGCACCAGAAAGCACGTGAGCCAGACGTTCGCCGCGAATGTTGTGCTGGGCGATGTATTTTTTCATGCCCGCCAGCGCCAGCGCGCCGGACGGTTCCGCCACCGCGCGCACATCCTCGAACAGATCCTTCATCGCCGCGCAGATCGCATCGCTGTCGACGGTGATGATGTCGTCGAGATACTCCTGGCAGACGCGGAAGGTTTCATCCCCGATGCGTTTCACCGCTACGCCTTCGGCAAACAGCCCGACGCGCGGTAAGTCCACCGGATGACCAGCATCCAGCGCCGCCTTCAGGCAGGCAGAATCCTCGGCTTCAACGGCGATGACTTTGATCTGCGGCATCAGCTGTTTGATCAGCACCGCCACGCCCGCAGCTAACCCGCCGCCGCCAACCGGGACAAACACGCGGTCGAGATGGGCATCCTGCTGCAACAACTCCAGCGCCAGGGTGCCCTGGCCGGCAATCACCATCGGGTGATCGAACGGCGGCACCCAGGTGAAGCCCTGCTGCTGCGCCAGATCGATGGCTTTGGCTTTCGCCTCGTCAAAATTGGCACCGTGGAGCAGCACTTCGCCACCAAACCCCCGCACCGCATCGACTTTAATATCTGCGGTTGCCACAGGCATGACAATCAGGGCTTTCAGCCCCAGTCGCGCGGCAGAGAACGCCACGCCCTGGGCATGGTTGCCCGCAGACGCCGTGATCACGCCCCGCGCTTTTTGCTCGTCGGTCAGCCCGGCCATCATCGCGTAGGCGCCGCGCAGCTTGAAGCTGTGCACTGGCTGGCGGTCTTCGCGCTTCACCAGAATAACGTTATCCAGCCGCGAGGACAGCTTGTCCATTTTTTGCAGCGGCGTGACCTGCACCGCTTCATAGACCGGCGCACGGAGCACCGCCCGGAGATATTCTGCCCCCTCAGGGGCAGACGATAAGGGTTGGGATTCGGCCATCATTAGCCCCCAAGCTTGGATTTATCGCGCACCGCGCCTTTATCCGCACTGGTGGCAAGGGTGGCGTAGGCGCGCAGGGCAAAGGAGACTTCGCGCTGACGATCTTTCGGCGTCCAGGCTTTATCCCCACGCGCGTCCTGTGCTTCACGGCGGGCAGCGATCTCCTGAGGGCTCAGCTGCAGCTGAATGCCGCGATTCGGAATGTCAATTTCGATCAGATCGCCATCTTCGATAATCGCGATGTTGCCGCCGCTGGCCGCTTCCGGTGAAACGTGGCCGATAGAGAGGCCTGATGTGCCGCCGGAGAAACGACCATCGGTGATCAGCGCACAGGCTTTACCGAGGCCCATGGATTTCAGGAAGGTGGTCGGGTAGAGCATCTCCTGCATCCCCGGCCCGCCTTTCGGCCCTTCGTAGCGGATTACCACCACGTCGCCAGCCACCACTTTACCGCCGAGGATTGCTTCTACCGCATCGTCCTGACTTTCGTACACCTTTGCCGGGCCGGTGAATTTCAGGATGCTGTCGTCCACGCCCGCGGTTTTAACGATACAGCCGTTTTCCGCGAAGTTGCCGTACAGCACGGCCAGACCACCATCTTTGCTGTAGGCGTTTTCCAGGGAACGGATACAGCCTTCCGCGCGATCGTCATCCAGGGTGTCCCAGCGACAATCCTGCGAGAAGGCCTGCGTGGTGCGGATCCCTGCCGGACCGGCGCGGAACATTTTTTTCACTGATTCGTCTTTGGTCAGCATTACATCGTATTGATCCAGCGTTTGCGGCAGCGTCAGACCCAGCACGTTTTTCACGTCACGGTTCATCAGCCCGGCGCGATCCAGCTCGCCAAGAATACCCAGTACGCCACCGGCACGGTGAACGTCTTCCATGTGGTATTTCTGCGTGCTCGGCGCAACCTTACACAGCTGCGGCACTTTACGGGACAGCTGGTCGATGTCCGTCATGGTGAAATCAATCTCTGCTTCCTGGGCGGCGGCCAGCAGGTGCAGAACGGTGTTGGTGGAACCGCCCATGGCGATATCCAGCGTCATGGCGTTTTCAAACGCCGCTTTGCTGGCGATATTGCGCGGCAGCGCGCTGGCATCGTCCTGCTCGTAGTAGCGTTTGGTCAGTTCAACGATGCGCTTACCGGCGTTAAGGAACAGCTCTTTACGATCGGCGTGGGTCGCCAGCAGCGAGCCGTTACCCGGCTGGGACAGGCCCAGCGCTTCGGTCAGACAGTTCATCGAGTTGGCGGTGAACATACCGGAACAGGAGCCGCAGGTCGGACAGGCGGAACGTTCAACCTGCTCGCTCTGCTCGTCGGAGACTTTCGGGTCGGCGCCCTGAATCATCGCGTCGACCAGGTCGAGCTTGATGATTTTATCGGAAAGCTTGGTTTTACCCGCTTCCATTGGACCGCCGGAGACGAAGATCACCGGAATGTTCAGGCGCAGGGAGGCCATCAACATCCCCGGGGTGATTTTGTCGCAGTTGGAGATGCAGACCATCGCATCGGCACAGTGGGCGTTAACCATATACTCCACCGAGTCGGCAATCAGCTCGCGCGACGGCAGTGAATAAAGCATGCCCCCGTGCCCCATCGCGATCCCGTCATCCACGGCGATGGTGTTGAACTCTTTCGCCACGCCGCCGGAGGCTTCAATCTGCTCGGCAACCAGCTTCCCGAGATCGCGCAGGTGCACGTGGCCCGGTACAAACTGAGTAAAAGAGTTGACCACGGCGATAATCGGTTTCCCGAAGTCGGCGTCGGTCATTCCGGTGGCGCGCCACAGCGCGCGGGCACCCGCCATGTTGCGGCCGTGAGTGGTGGTGGCGGAACGGTACTTAGGCATGCGTTATTTACTCCCGTCTATCTGGTAAATGGGACGGTGCGTGCCGTCCCATAATTATGCTTATTGATTAACCTGATCCAACCAACCCCATTTATCTTCGGTTTCACCGGTAAAGAGGCCAAAGAATGCTTCCTGAATACGTTTGGTAACCGGACCACGGCGGCCTTCGCCCACCTGGATGCCGTCAACGCTGCGTACCGGCGTAATTTCTGCTGCGGTACCGGACATAAAGACTTCATCGGCCAGATACAGAGATTCGCGGGACAGTACCTGCTCGCGCACTTCGATACCCAGATCCTGCGCCAGCTTGATGATGGCGTCACGGGTGATGCCCGGCAGAGCTGAAGAGGTGAATGGCGGGGTGAACAGAATGCCATCTTTCACTTCAAACAGGTTCTCACCTGCGCCTTCGGAGATGTAGCCGTTCACATCCAGAGCGATACCTTCCTGATAGCCGTGGCGACGTGCTTCGCTGCCAACCAGCAGGGAGGAGAGGTAGTTACCGCCCGCTTTGGCTGCGGTCGGGATAGTGTTTGGTGCCACACGGTTCCAGGAGGAAACCATCGCGTCGATCCCCTGCTCCAGCGCTTCTGCGCCGAGGTAGGCTCCCCACGGGAACGCGGCGATGATCACATCGGTGGTGTAACCGGCTGGCGGGTTAACGCCCATCCCCACATCGCCCACAAATACCAGAGGACGGATATAGGCGCTGGTCAGGTTGTTTTTGCGCAGAACGGCGCGGCAAGCTTCCATCAGCTCGTCAACGCTCTGGGAAACCGGGAAACGATAAATTTTGGCTGAATCACGCAGACGCTGCATGTGTTCGCGATGGCGGAACACCACTGGTCCTTTGTGAGAGTCGTAGCAACGGATGCCTTCAAAAACAGACGTACCGTAGTGAAGCGCGTGGGACATCACGTGGACTTTAGCGTCCTCCCAGCGAATCATCTCACCATTGGACCAAATGAAATCAGCTTTTTTCGTCGTCATTTTTCTTCCTATTGCGCTCAGGCGCGAATTTGTTGTGTTTGCGATGTAGCGGCACGCTGCTGGATATCGACCCGTGCGACGTCGACCAGTTTGCTCAACTGGCTAAACAGTAATTCGACGGGGCGCTGACTGGCAACGGTCAATTCGATATTTATGTTCTGCGCGTCGGTGGCGGTTTCCATGTTCATGGAACATATCTGGAACCCACGATGGCGCACCACGCGCAACACACGTTCTAATGTTTCCGGGTTGAAGCGAGCCTGCACGGCGACCTGATGTTGCATCATGATAATTTCTCCAGCATTTGTGAGTTACTGGCGCCGGGCGGCACCAACGGCCAGACATTCTCAAGCTCGTCGATTGAGACATGAAGCAGGTAAGGCCCCTTGCTTGACAGCATTTCATCAAGTGCCGCTTCAACCTGGTCTTTACGGGTGATGTGCTGGCCAGGGATGCCAAAGGCGCTGGCCAGAACGAGGAAATCGGGGTTATCAGTCAGGGTGGTTTCGCTGTAACGCTCTTGGAAAAAGAGCTGCTGCCACTGGCGCACCATGCCTAAACGTTGGTTATCCAGCAGCACGATCTTCACCGGCAGCTGCTTACGCTTGATGGTGCCCAGCTCCTGGACGTTCATCATGAAGGAGCCGTCACCGGAGATACAGATAACCGTATCGTCCGGGCGTGCGACCTGGGCACCCACCGCAGCGGGTAAGCCAAACCCCATGGTGCCTAAGCCGCTTGAAGTGATGAAGTTTTCCGGGCGCGTGTAGGTCATGTGCTGGGCTGACCACATCTGATGCTGACCTACGTCGGTAGTCACTACGCTGTCCGCAGGCTTACGATCTGAAAGTTGCTTCAGCAGTAACGGGGCATAGATCGCCTCACCTGGATGATCGTAACGCCAGTCATGTTCGCGGCGCATCTCTGCTGCATGCTGACGCCACGCATCGATCGTTAAGGGCTGTTGTAATGCGGGCAGCAGAGCATTGAGATCGCCCTGCAAGGCCACGTGCGCCTGGCGGAGCTTATTCATCTCTGCCGGGTCGATATCCATATGAATGACTTTGGCATTCGGTGCGAAGGTGTTCAGCTTGCCGGTTACGCGATCGTCAAAACGTGCGCCCACGGCAATCAGCAGGTCACACTCCTGCACGGCAAGGTTGGCGGCTTTGGTGCCATGCATCCCCAGCATGCCAAGATAGTAAGGGTAGTCGGCATCCACCGCGCCCAGCCCTTTTAACGTGCAGGTCGCTGGCATTTGGGTGGCCGCGATAAATTCGCGCAGGGCCGGAACCGCCTGCGCCATCCCCACGCCGCCGCCGACATAGAGCATCGGTTTTTGCGCGTGGGCCAGCATCTGGCTGGCTTCGCTGACTTCGGCAAACGGGAACGCATCGTCATTCTCAACGGTGGAGAAGTGCGGCTCCAGATCGCCCAACGCAACCTGAATATCTTTTGGGATATCAACCAGAACCGGGCCAGGACGGCCTGAGTTTGCCACCTCAAAGGCTTCCGCCATGACGCGCGGCAGCTCTTCCAGAGATTGCACGAGGAAGCTGTGTTTCGTACAAGCCAGTGACAAACCGAGAACGTCCACTTCCTGGAAAGCATCGGTCCCGATGAAGGGAGAAGCAACCTGGCCGGTGATGGCCACAACGGGAACGGAATCAAGCAGCGCATCAGCCAGGCCGGTGATCAGGTTAGTTGCGCCCGGGCCGGAGGTCGCCATGCAGACGCCTGTTTTGCCGGTTGCACGCGCATAGCCAATGGCCGCCATCGCCGCACCCTGCTCGTGTCGGCACAACAGATGTTCCACGCCGCCGTCATACAACGCATCGTAAATCGGCATAATTGCGCCGCCCGGGTAACCGAAGATGGTATCGACTCCCTGCGCTCGCAACGCATGTACTACCCACTGTGCGCCATTCATAGTTACTTCCCCGTCGTAAATCGAGAGAAACAGAATTTTATGCTATTACTCATCGTCTGCTCCTCGCTTATGTTTTAAGGTCATAAAAAAACCCCCGGACCTTTCGGTGCGGGGGTCTTAGTTCGTTAAGGCTTGATTATTAAGCCTTTCCTCGTCCAAGTGCAGCCCCGCACGGTGGGATAATAATCACCACCACGCTAATCACGACCAGGCTAATCACTAGTAGAAGGGCTGTCATTTTCTATTCTTTTTGCATCTTGTTCGAAGGAATACCTAAAGAGTTATCACAGATATCGAGACGAAGACAACATTTTTTTATAATTCACTTTCTTATTACGCTAATAGTTTAGATGAAAATCATTGTTTTTTATGAGAAAAATAGAAAATGAATTATTTTCATTTTTTTTTGCTTAGCCAAAGCCGAGAAGGAAAGCTTATTGCTATTTGCGAGCGGCCTTCCATAGCGATGAAAAGCTTACAATTTCGGGGAAATATTAAGGAACCGGCCGCGTAAAAACGCGATTTGCCGATAAAAATCGGCACCTCATAGTGGCATAGTGGCGCTTCAAGGAGGCTCTTTATGTCACTGTCGGTTGTTTATACCCGCGCTGCGCTAGGTGTTAAAGCGCCGCTGATTTCCGTTGAGGTTCACCTCAGTAATGGCCTGCCGGGCTTAACGCTGGTTGGCTTGCCAGAAACTACTGTCAAGGAAGCCAGAGACCGGGTACGCAGCGCAATCATCAATAGCGGTTATACCTTTCCGGCCAAAAAGATCACGATTAACCTGGCGCCAGCCGATCTACCCAAGGAAGGCGGACGATATGATTTACCTATCGCCATTGCGCTTCTCGCCGCCTCTGAGCAACTCTCCTCCCCCAGACTAAGCGCATACGAGTTTGTGGGTGAGCTGGCGCTCACAGGCGCATTAAGAGGGGTTCCTGGCGCAATATCTGGTGCCCTGGCGGCCATTCAGGCTGGCAGAGAGATTATCGTTGCCAACGATAACGCTGCCGAAGTCAGCCTTATCGAACAAAAAGGCTGCCTGGTGGCAGAACACCTACAGGAAGTGTGCGCCTTTCTTGAGGGCCGCCACGAGCTGGCTGCGCCCGTTCAGGAGCCTTTTGCAGTAGAAAACAGCGATCAGGATATCAGCGATATTATCGGCCAGGAGCAGGGTAAAAGGGCGCTGGAGATCACCGCAGCCGGCGCGCACAACCTGCTGCTGATTGGCCCACCCGGCACAGGCAAAACCATGCTCGCGAGCCGACTCAATGGTCTGCTACCGCCACTCAGCAACCATGAGGCGCTGGAGAGTGCGGCAATCGTCAGTCTGGTCAACGCCACATCGATGTATAAGCAGTGGCGCCGGCGTCCCTTTCGCGCACCGCACCACAGCGCTTCGCTCGTGGCCATGGTAGGCGGGGGTGCAATCCCCGCCCCGGGAGAGATCTCACTGGCGCATAACGGCATTCTCTTTCTGGATGAGTTACCCGAGTTTGAACGGCGTGTGCTGGATGCTTTACGTGAGCCTATCGAATCGGGTCAGATTAACATCTCCCGTACCCGTGCAAAGATCAGTTATCCGGCTCGTTTCCAGCTTATCGCCGCCATGAACCCCAGCCCAACGGGTCATTATCAAGGTAACCATAACCGCTGTTCGCCCGAACAGACGCTTCGCTATCTGGGACGCTTATCGGGCCCGTTTCTCGATCGCTTCGATTTATCGCTTGAGATCCCGCTACCGCCGCCAGGTTTGCTAAGCCAGGCGCACAGAGCAGGAGAAACCAGTCTCACCGTACGAAACAGAGTGATCGCCGCGCAGGAGCGTCAGCTGGTGCGGCAGAATAAACTTAATGCCCATCTGGATAATGCGGAGATCCGCAGATTTTGCCCCCTAATGGCAGAGGATGCCCTGTGGCTGGAAGAGACCCTCACCCGATTCGGCCTGTCGGTACGTGCCTGGCAACGGCTGCTAAAGGTGGCCCGTACGATTGCCGACCTGGGGGAAAGTGAAAAGATTGAACGCAGACACCTGCAGGAAGCCCTGAGCTATCGCGCTATCGACCGTTTACTCATGCACCTGCAAAAGATGCTGGAATAAAAAAAAGGGGCCGTAGCCCCTTATTCTTAATCGTCTGATTCGGTGTAGTCTTCCGCACCTTCCATCTGTGGTTTACCACCAGACAGGGTGTGGAAACGCTTTGGACGTTTGATACGTGCCATATACTTGATCCATACGCGCTCCGCTTCCGTTACCGGCTCACGTTCGCCACGGCAGACGGCAACAAACGATTTTTCGTCTTCAGTGGAGGGTTCGCGTTTTCCTAAATCCAGTTCATTGAAAGCATAACCGTGGCGCTCAAGCAGTTGTGCTTCTTTGATGGTGAAATCACCATGGCGAGAAAATCCGCGTGGATAATTTTTATTGTCGAAAAAACGATTAGTCGTCGTAAAGCTTTCCGCCATCCTACACGCTCCTATATCTTTGGCCGAGCTATTTATGGCGCGGAGTATTAGTTACGCTTGACAGAGCGTCCAACAAAACATTTAAATCATAACGACAAATTATTTTGCGGAGAAAACCGTGGATACGGAATTGCTAAAAACTTTCCTCGAAGTGAGCAGAACTCGCCACTTTGGGCGCGCCGCAGAAGCGCTTTATCTGACGCAGTCGGCGGTGAGCTTTCGTATTCGTCAGCTTGAAAATCAGCTTGGAGTGAACCTTTTTACCCGCCATCGCAACAACATTCGATTAACGCCTGCCGGTGAAAAGCTTCTGCCCTATGCAGAAACCTTAATGAATACCTGGCAGGCCGCGCGTAAGGAAGTTGCTCATACCTCAAAGCATAATGAATTTTCTATCGGTGCCAGCGCCTCTTTATGGGAGTGTATGCTCAGCCCCTGGCTTAGTCGCTTATACCGCTCTCACGCACAACTGCAGTTTGAGGCCCGCATTGCGCAGCGACAGTCGCTGGTTAAGCAGTTACATGAACGACAGCTGGATCTGCTGATCACCACCGAAGCCCCGAAAATGGATGAATTTAGCAGCCAGATCCTCGGGCAGTTCACCCTGGCGCTTTATGCTGCTGAACCTTCGGCCATGAAAAGCAACCTGAACTATCTGCGACTGGAATGGGGGCCTGATTTCCAGCCGCATGAAACGGGTTTGATTGCCATTGATGATGTTCCGGTCCTGACCACCAGTTCTGCCGAGATAGCCTGCCAGCAACTCGCATCGCTAAAAGGTTGTACTTGGTTGCCACAGCGCTGGGCCAGTCAGAAAGCCGGCCTGTATACGGTGACGGATTCAGCCCTGCTTCAGAGGCCGCTGTACGCCATCTGGCTGCAGAACAGTGACAAGCAAGGGCAAATTAAGGATCTGCTTAAAATCAATGTGATGGATTAAGGGAAGTGTTGCAGGGACGCAACGCAAAGACGACTGAGAGGAAGGTATTTGCTTTCTGACAGGCAAAAAAAATCCTTTGCCGAAGCAAAGGATTCTTATATGGCAGGGGCGGAGAGACTCGAACTCGCGACACCCGGTTTTGGAGACCGGTGCTCTACCAACTGAGCTACGCCCCTAAATTTCTTACTACTAAGCCTGCTAATAAAGCAGGCTTAGTTTAAATAGGTGGCGGAACGGACGGGACTCGAACCCGCGACCCCCTGCGTGACAGGCAGGTATTCTAACCGACTGAACTACCGCTCCACCGAATACTTCTGTAACCACCGGTTTAATGCCCCGGTTCACTACGTAATTTGATGCCTGGCAGTTCCCTACTCTCGCATGGGGAGACCCCACACTACCATCGGCGCTACGGCGTTTCACTTCTGAGTTCGGCATGGGGTCAGGTGGGACCACCGCGCTACAGCCGCCAGGCAAATTCTGTTGTTCACCCCGCCCGCAGGCGCAGTGACTAATCTGTATCAGCTGAAAATCTCTCAAATCCGCCGAAACAGCTTCGGCGTTGTAAGGTTAAGCCTCACGGTTCATTAGTATCGGTTAGCTCAACGCATCGCTGCGCTTACACACCCGACCTATCAACGTCGTCGTCTTCAACGTTCCTTCAGGAGCCTTAAAGGCTCAGGGAGAACTCATCTCGGGGCAAGTTTCGTGCTTAGATGCTTTCAGCACTTATCTCTTCCGCATTTAGCTACCGGGCAGTGCCATTGGCATGACAACCCGAACACCAGTGATGCGTCCACTCCGGTCCTCTCGTACTAGGAGCAGCCCCCCTCAATTCTCCAGCGCCCACGGCAGATAGGGACCGAACTGTCTCACGACGTTCTAAACCCAGCTCGCGTACCACTTTAAACGGCGAACAGCCGTACCCTTGGGACCTACTTCAGCCCCAGGATGTGATGAGCCGACATCGAGGTGCCAAACACCGCCGTCGATATGAACTCTTGGGCGGTATCAGCCTGTTATCCCCGGAGTACCTTTTATCCGTTGAGCGATGGCCCTTCCATACAGAACCACCGGATCACTATGACCTGCTTTCGCACCTGCTCGAGCCGTCACTCTCGCAGTCAAGCTAGCTTATGCCATTGCACTAACCTCCTGATGTCCGACCAGGATTAGCTAACCTTCGTGCTCCTCCGTTACTCTTTAGGAGGAGACCGCCCCAGTCAAACTACCCACCAGACACTGTCCGCAACCCGGGTAACGGGTCTACGTTAGAACACCAGCCATTAAAGGGTGGTATTTCAAGGATGGCTCCACGCAGACTGGCGTCCACGCTTCAAAGCCTCCCACCTATCCTACACATCAAGGACCAGTGTTCAGTGTCAAGCTATAGTAAAGGTTCACGGGGTCTTTCCGTCTTGCCGCGGGTACACTGCATCTTCACAGCGATTTCAATTTCACTGAGTCTCGGGTGGAGACAGCCTGGCCATCATTACGCCATTCGTGCAGGTCGGAACTTACCCGACAAGGAATTTCGCTACCTTAGGACCGTTATAGTTACGGCCGCCGTTTACCGGGGCTTCGATCAAGAGCTTCGCGTTGCCGCTAACCCCATCAATTAACCTTCCGGCACCGGGCAGGCGTCACACCGTATACGTCCACTTTCGTGTTTGCACAGTGCTGTGTTTTTAATAAACAGTTGCAGCCAGCTGGTATCTTCGACTGATTTCAGCTCCACCCGCAGGGGCTTCACCTACACATCAGCGTGCCTTCTCCCGAAGTTACGGCACCATTTTGCCTAGTTCCTTCACCCGAGTTCTCTCAAGCGCCTTGGTATTCTCTACCTGACCACCTGTGTCGGTTTGGGGTACGATTTGATGTTACCTGATGCTTAGAGGCTTTTCCTGGAAGCAGGGCATTTGTTGCTTCAGCACCGTAGTGCCTCGTCATCACATCTCAGCGTTAGTAAGGTTCCGGATTTACCTGGAACCTCCGCCTACATGCTTAAACCGGGACAACCGTCGCCCGGCCAACATAGCCTTCTCCGTCCCCCCTTCGCAGTAACACCGAGTACAGGAATATTAACCTGTTTCCCATCGACTACGCCTTTCGGCCTCGCCTTAGGGGTCGACTCACCCTGCCCCGATTAACGTTGGACAGGAACCCTTGGTCTTCCGGCGAGCGGGTTTTTCACCCGCTTTATCGTTACTTATGTCAGCATTCGCACTTCTGATACCTCCAGCATGCCTCACAGCACACCTTCAACGGCTTACAGAACGCTCCCCTACCCAACAACACATAGTGTCGCTGCCGCAGCTTCGGTGCATGGTTTAGCCCCGTTACATCTTCCGCGCAGGCCGACTCGACCAGTGAGCTATTACGCTTTCTTTAAATGATGGCTGCTTCTAAGCCAACATCCTGGCTGTCTGTGCCTTCCCACATCGTTTCCCACTTAACCATGACTTTGGGACCTTAGCTGGCGGTCTGGGTTGTTTCCCTCTTCACGACGGACGTTAGCACCCGCCGTGTGTCTCCCGTGATAACATTCTCCGGTATTCGCAGTTTGCATCGGGTTGGTAAGCCGGGATGGCCCCCTAGCCGAAACAGTGCTCTACCCCCGGAGATGAGTTCACGAGGCGCTACCTAAATAGCTTTCGGGGAGAACCAGCTATCTCCCGGTTTGATTGGCCTTTCACCCCCAGCCACAGGTCATCCGCTAATTTTTCAACATTAGTCGGTTCGGTCCTCCAGTTAGTGTTACCCAACCTTCAACCTGCCCATGGCTAGATCACCGGGTTTCGGGTCTATACCCTGCAACTTAACGCCCAGTTAAGACTCGGTTTCCCTTCGGCTCCCCTATACGGTTAACCTTGCTACAGAATATAAGTCGCTGACCCATTATACAAAAGGTACGCAGTCACACCACAAGGGTGCTCCCACTGCTTGTACGTACACGGTTTCAGGTTCTTTTTCACTCCCCTCGCCGGGGTTCTTTTCGCCTTTCCCTCACGGTACTGGTTCACTATCGGTCAGTCAGGAGTATTTAGCCTTGGAGGATGGTCCCCCCATATTCAGACAGGATACCACGTGTCCCGCCCTACTCTTCGAACTCACAGTGCATGTATTTTTGTGTACGGGAGTATCACCCTGTACCCTGCGACTTTCCAGACGCTTCCACTAATACATACGCTGATTCAGGTTCTGGGCTGCTCCCCGTTCGCTCGCCGCTACTGGGGGAATCTCGGTTGATTTCTTTTCCTCAGGGTACTTAGATGTTTCAGTTCCCCTGGTTCGCTTCGTTAAGCTATGTATTCACTTAACGATAGTGTGACGAGTCACACTGGGTTTCCCCATTCGGAAATCGTCGGTTATAACGGTTCATATCACCTTACCGACGCTTATCGCAGATTAGCACGTCCTTCATCGCCTCTGACTGCCTAGGCATCCACCGTGTACGCTTGGTCGCTTAACCTCACAACCCGAAGATGTTTCTTTCGATTCATCATCGACTTGCGAAAATTTGAGAGACTCTGACACACCGCTTATCTGTTCCTGTTTCGGAGAACAGATACGGCGCGTCGTTTCAATTTTCAGCTTGATCCAGATTTTTAAAGAGCAAAACTTCGCAGCGCACCTTCTCAGGTACACTCTGAAGTTTTCTTGTTGTCGCAGTAAAGGATGGTGGAGCTATGCGGGATCGAACCGCAGACCTCCTGCGTGCAAGGCAGGCGCTCTCCCAGCTGAGCTATAGCCCCATCGTAGTTAATCTCTTCAAATTTGCATCGCAAATTTGGTAGGCCTGAGTGGACTTGAACCACCGACCTCACCCTTATCAGGGGTGCGCTCTAACCACCTGAGCTACAAGCCTGCAGAGATTTTTTACTGCTGTTTTTTCATCAGACAATCTGTGTGAGCACTGCAAAGGCAGGTTCTTTAAGGTAAGGAGGTGATCCAACCGCAGGTTCCCCTACGGTTACCTTGTTACGACTTCACCCCAGTCATGAATCACAAAGTGGTAAGCGCCCTCCCGAAGGTTAAGCTACCTACTTCTTTTGCAACCCACTCCCATGGTGTGACGGGCGGTGTGTACAAGGCCCGGGAACGTATTCACCGTAGCATTCTGATCTACGATTACTAGCGATTCCGACTTCATGGAGTCGAGTTGCAGACTCCAATCCGGACTACGACGCACTTTATGAGGTCCGCTTGCTCTCGCGAGGTCGCTTCTCTTTGTATGCGCCATTGTAGCACGTGTGTAGCCCTACTCGTAAGGGCCATGATGACTTGACGTCATCCCCACCTTCCTCCAGTTTATCACTGGCAGTCTCCTTTGAGTTCCCGGCCGGACCGCTGGCAACAAAGGATAAGGGTTGCGCTCGTTGCGGGACTTAACCCAACATTTCACAACACGAGCTGACGACAGCCATGCAGCACCTGTCTCAGAGTTCCCGAAGGCACCAAAGCATCTCTGCTAAGTTCTCTGGATGTCAAGAGTAGGTAAGGTTCTTCGCGTTGCATCGAATTAAACCACATGCTCCACCGCTTGTGCGGGCCCCCGTCAATTCATTTGAGTTTTAACCTTGCGGCCGTACTCCCCAGGCGGTCGACTTAACGCGTTAGCTCCGGAAGCCACTCCTCAAGGGAACAACCTCCAAGTCGACATCGTTTACGGCGTAGACTACCAGGGTATCTAATCCTGTTTGCTCCCCACGCTTTCGCACCTGAGCGTCAGTCTTTGTCCAGGGGGCCGCCTTCGCCACCGGTATTCCTCCAGATCTCTACGCATTTCACCGCTACACCTGGAATTCTACCCCCCTCTACAAGACTCTAGCCTGCCAGTTTCGAATGCAGTTCCCAGGTTGAGCCCGGGGATTTCACATCCGACTTGACAGACCGCCTGCGTGCGCTTTACGCCCAGTAATTCCGATTAACGCTTGCACCCTCCGTATTACCGCGGCTGCTGGCACGGAGTTAGCCGGTGCTTCTTCTGCGAGTAACGTCAATCGATGAGGTTATTAACCTCACCGCCTTCCTCCTCGCTGAAAGTACTTTACAACCCGAAGGCCTTCTTCATACACGCGGCATGGCTGCATCAGGCTTGCGCCCATTGTGCAATATTCCCCACTGCTGCCTCCCGTAGGAGTCTGGACCGTGTCTCAGTTCCAGTGTGGCTGGTCATCCTCTCAGACCAGCTAGGGATCGTCGCCTAGGTGAGCCATTACCCCACCTACTAGCTAATCCCATCTGGGCACATCTGATGGCAAGAGGCCCGAAGGTCCCCCTCTTTGGTCTTGCGACATTATGCGGTATTAGCTACCGTTTCCAGTAGTTATCCCCCTCCATCAGGCAGTTTCCCAGACATTACTCACCCGTCCGCCGCTCGTCACCCGAAGAGCAAGCTCTTCTGTGCTACCGCTCGACTTGCATGTGTTAGGCCTGCCGCCAGCGTTCAATCTGAGCCATGATCAAACTCTTCAATTTAAGTTTGATGCTCGTGAATTAAACTTCGTAATGAATTACGTATGTTCACTCAGAGACTTTGGTATTCATTTATCGTCTTGCGACGTTAAGAATCCATGTCACTTTGAGTGCCCACACAGATTGTCTGATAAATTGTTAAAGAGCAGTGCAACGCGGCTTTCGCTCACCGTTGCGAGGTCCCGTATAATACGTTTTCCTCATTCAGAGTCAAGCAATTATTTTTCGCTTTTCTCTATCGGCGTTCACCTCGGAAGCCTGCTGTCACGGCGGTTTGTAATCCGTTGTTCCGTGTCAGTGGAGGCGCATTATAGGGAGTTCTCCGGCAGTGACAAGAGCTAATTTAAAAAAATCTTTCAACCGTCTTTTTTTTGCTCAAAAACGTGCTACAGCGCTAGTTTTTCGAGCGTTTCGAAGCCGTAACGCTGCAAAACGGGTAAAAGTTGCTCAGTCTCAGCAGTCAATGCCATGCAATAAGCGACATTCGCGTCGGCAGATTTTGCATCTGGCGCTTCATGTTCAAGTAGCCACGCAGTGCGACGAGCGATAGCCGCGCCCGAATCCACCAGTCGGGTACCTTCCGGCAGTACGGCAAGCAGCTCTTCCTGCAATAAAGGGAAATGCGTGCAGCCCAGGACTACCGTGTCTGGCGGCTCCGCCATACGCAGCCAGGGACGCAGAATACGACGCAGCTCTTCCAGCGACACCGGTTGACCGTGCAGTTTCGCTTCTGCCATCTCCACCAGCTCGGCAGACCCTAACATCGCGATCTGACATTCATTGGCAAAGCGTTCGATCAGTTCGCGGGTATAGGGGCGCTTCACCGTACCGCGCGTTGCCAGCAGTCCCACCACACCATTCGCCGTCAGGCGCGCCGCAGGTTTAATCGCAGGCACCACGCCGACAACCGGGAACGGGAATTTTTCGCGTAAGGCGGGCAGGGAAACCGTACTCGCCGTATTACAGGCAATCACCGCCAGTGCGAGAGGGTAATGCTGTTGTACGGCGGTGACGATTTCAACGACGCGTTCGACGATAAACGCTTCGCTCTTTTCCCCATACGGAAAAGCCACATTATCGAATGCATAGATGTAATGAAGATCCGGCAGGAGATGTCGAATCTCATCATAGACTGAAAGCCCACCGACACCGGAGTCAAACACCAGTACGGTGGGACGTGGGTCAGAAGGTGTAGCTGCCAGACAAGGTGTATTCCCGTCCTGCAGTTTCGTAGCCATAAACTGTCTCGTAGTCTTTATCGAACAGGTTGGCGATTTTACCACGAACTGTAAGGTGAGAGGTGACAGGATATGAAACTGCGAGATCCCACAGGCTTACGCCGCCCATTTTTACTCTGCGAGACGGGTACGAACTGAAGTCATCGTCATAACGGGTACCCAGGTAGCGATAGGCCAGATTCCAGTCGAGATCCCACACCTGCGTATCCAGCTGGTACTTCACCTGCTGCTTCGAACGGCGAGCGAGCACTTCGTTGGTTTTGGCATTCCGCGGATCAACATAGTCATAAGAAATCTGATGCCCTACCGGCCCGGTATCGAACTGGGCCGTGGCTTCGATGCCTTTGATGCGCGCTTTATTAACGTTGTAATAACGTAACGTGCGCGGGTCGCTGCTGATCAGGTTGTCAATATCGTTACGATAACCCGATACACGCCAGGTCACCGGGCCGGTCAGCCCCTCGAAGCCGCCTTCCCACTGCTTGCTCTCTTCCGGCTTCAGGTCCGGGTTGCCATACCTCGTACTATGGATCTGGCTCATGGTCGGCGCTTTATAGGCCGTGCCGTAGGAAGCGATGATCCGGTAACCGTCGATAAACTCCCATCCGGCGCTGGTCTGCCAGGTGTTATGGTTACCAAAGTTAGAGTTATCGTCATTACGCGCTGCGGCTTCCAGGGTGACGCTATCGAACTGCTGCATGGCAGACAGGAACACGCCGGTGTTGCGCTGGTCGTAGCCTTTCTCCAGATAACCCGTTCCTGCCTGGGTTTTTTGCTTCTGCCAGTCCAGACCAGCACCGATATTGCCGTGACCAACCGTGACGGTGTTCATCCACTGGGTGGTGTACTGCTTAACATCATCCATGGTAGCGGAAGAAGCATACCGGCCTTTGCTCGGATCGTAGTTCTGGTCTTTACTGCGACCGTAACCGGCTACCAGCTGCGTCTGATAGATCCCCTGGTTATAGCGCAGACCGGTGTCCCAGTTCTGGCTGTAAAGCTGACGGGTGTCCGGGCGACCATCAATACCCGTTGCGCCATAGCTATCATAGCCGTCATACGCGGTGCGGTTGTCATAACCGAGCCCACGCACGAAACCGCTCAGGTTGTCGGTGATCTGCTGCTCAACAGAGCCAAATAACGACTTACTCATAAAGCCGTCGCGATCGGGCTGGCGTGGCGCATCGGCCGCATCGATATCAAAGCCGCGGGTGTACGTGTAATTGCCAGCCATGGTGATTTTGGTTTTATCCAGTACCTGCTGGAATGAACCATCGTAGGATTGATAGCCTTTCGAGCCGACGCTGGCGGTGATTTCCGCCCCTGGCTTGTCCCGACCCGTAATGATGTTAATCACGCCGCCAATCGCATCCGAACCATACAGGGCCGAGCGCGGGCCACGAATGTATTCGACACGCTGAATGAGCGAAACGGGGATTTGGCTGAGATCAGGTGAGTTACTGATCCCGGCGTTATTCAGTGGAATACCGTCGATCAGCACCAGCACATGACGGGATTCCGTCCCGCGAATAAAGGTAGAGGAGTTGGCACCCATGCCGCCGCTTTGGGCGATATCCACACCCGGTAAGCGTGACATGACTTCAACGACGCTTTTTGCCTGCCAGCGTTCAATATCTTCCCGGGTAACAACGGAGCTGGGAGCCAGAACGGTATTAGCAGGTTGTGCAACACGGTTTGCCGTCACCACCAACGCGTCTGCGCTATCCTGCGCCCAGCCCGAAAATGCCGTGACGGAAAGCGCCGTCAGCAGCGATACTTTTTTAATCATTGTAAAAGCATCCACAATATAAGAAGGATGCCGCAGGCCTCACCCATAGCACGCGATGATGAAACCAAATGCGACGTGATCCCGGCAGGTCTTCGGGCTAGGTGGCTTTAGAAGGATGAAGACTTCCCATTTTCACAGTGTCTACAGCTCTCATCCCGCCAGTCTTTACCGCTGCGCGTCAGCTCCAGATTTGCACTGGATTCCCTTTTCACTCAAAAGAGACCGGAAACATAATGCTACATTTAGACACGTATAGATGTCCAGACTGCCGTTAACCATTAAGGCTGGACATCCCCTGTACAATCCCTACAATCCCCGCGTAATTCATCATCAATCAGGAAGCATCATGACCCCCGAACACCTCCCGACAGAACAGTACGACGCGCAACTGGCAGAGAAAGTCGTCCGTCTGCAAAGTATGATGACGCCTTTTGCTGCGCCTGCGCCTGAGGTGTTCCGCTCCCCGGTCAGCCACTACCGTATGCGTGCCGAATTCCGCATCTGGCACGACGGCGACGACCTGTATCACATCATTTTCGATCAGCAGACCAAAAGCCGTATCCGCGTGGACAGTTTCCCGGCGGCCAGCGAGCTGATTAACCAGTTAATGACGCTGATAATGGACGGCGTGCGCAATAATCCGCTGCTGCGCCATAAGCTGTTCCAGATTGACTACCTGACCACCCAAAGCAATCAGGCCATTGTCTCCCTGCTGTACCATAAAGCGCTGAATGACGAGTGGCGCCAGGCCGCAGAAGCCCTGCGTGATGCGCTGCGCGCGCAGAATATCAACGTGCACCTGATTGGCCGCGCGACAAAAACCAAAATCACGCTGGATCAGGATTTCATTGACGAGCGCCTGCCGGTAGCGGGCAAAGAGATGATTTATCGCCAGGTTGAGAACAGCTTTACTCAGCCGAACGCGGCAATGAACGTGCAGATGCTGGAGTGGGCGCTGAAGGCTACTGAAGGTTCAACCGGCGATCTGCTGGAGCTGTACTGCGGTAACGGTAACTTCTCGCTGGCGCTGGCGCGTAACTTTAATCGCGTACTGGCTACCGAAATCGCCAAACCGTCGGTCGCTTCCGCACAGTACAACATCGCGGCGAACCACATTGATAATGTGCAGATCGTTCGCATGTCGGCGGAAGAGTTTACTCAGGCGATGAACGGCGTGCGGGAGTTTAATCGTCTGCAGGGGATTGATCTGAAGAGCTACCAGTGTGAGACGATTTTCGTCGATCCGCCGCGCAGCGGGCTGGACAGCGAAACCGAGAAGATGGTGCAGGCATACCCGCGTATTCTGTATATCTCCTGTAACCCGGAGACCTTATGCAAGAACCTGGAAACATTAAGCCAGACGCACAATGTTGAACGTCTGGCATTGTTCGATCAGTTCCCGTATACGCACCATATGGAGTGCGGCGTATTACTGACGGCCCGGTAAGTCGTATTGCCGGGTGGCGCTGCGCTTACCCGGCCTACAAAACCGTTACTCTGGCAGTTGCTGCTTACGGTTACGCATTTTAAAGCCGATCCAGAAGACCAGCGCTACCGACAGCACCGCAGGCAGGAAGTTAGAGCCAATGTCCGGGTACTCTGCACGCACCACGGTGCTATACAGCAGGACACCCAGCACAAAGAACGCCGCCGACAATGCCGGTAACCCCACCGGCATGGTGCGATTCTGATAACGCTGATGCAGACAGTACACCGTCAGCACCAGAGAGATCATCGGGAAAACCGAGAACGGTACAATAGAGCTAAAAATCGCTGCAAAGGTACCGTTAATGGATAAGCCAGCGATCAATGCCAGCAACAATGTTCCTTTATCCTGTCCTGTCTGTTTCATTACTCACCTTTCACTCATCGGATTGATGCGCCAGTTTTTCTTGTTCACGGCGATACCAGTAATACGCTCCCTTAGAGATCATCCGCAGTTGCAATACCAGTCGCTCTTCGAGTTGCTTGCGTTGTTCAACGCTTACATCCAGTGCTTCGGCGCCCGCACTGAAGACTATTGTTACCATCGCCTCGGCCTGCGCTTCAGTGAAGGCGCGCGGCATATGGTTTTCGAGTTCAAGATAGTCGGCAAGTTCCGCAATAAAATGCTGAATCTCACGCGCCACGGCGGCACGAAACGCGGCCGAGGTACCCGAGCGTTCCCGCAACAGTAAACGAAATGCGTTAGGATTGTTGCCGATAAACTCCATAAAGGTGGAAACGGAGGTGCGGATCACGCTGCCCCCTTTGGCGATACGCTGACGCGCCTGGCGCATCAGCTGGCGGAGCATCAGCCCGCTCTCATCCACCATGGTCAGACCCAGTTCATCTACGTCACGGAAGTGACGGTAGAAAGAGGTAGGCGCAATCCCGGCTTCGCGTGCGACTTCCCGCAGGCTCAGACTGGCAAAACTTCGCTCGGCACTCAGTTGACTGAATGCGGCTTCTACCAGCGAACGCCGGGTTTTCTCTTTTTGTTGTGCTCTTACGCCCATCACGATAGTTGAATCCTTCCAAAGGCCCGCTGGCACTATACCAGAGAATAAAATTAATCGGTTTACCTGGCTTACAGAATGAGGGTTTCCATGTTGTTTGTGCTCCATCACGCGAAAAGAGCACAACGATAATTGGGTTATCCTGCCAATGATGTTACTATTCTGTTGCTTTTATGTATAAGAACAGGTAAGCCTTACCATGTCACATTCCTACGATTACGACGCAATAGTTATTGGTTCCGGCCCCGGCGGCGAAGGCGCTGCTATGGGACTGGTAAAACAGGGAGCCAGAGTAGCGGTCATTGAGCGCTACCATAACGTTGGCGGCGGCTGTACCCACTGGGGCACCATCCCTTCCAAAGCCCTCCGCCACGCCGTCAGCCGCATTATTGAATTCAATCAGAACCCTCTTTACAGCGATCACTCCCGTCTTCTCCGCTCCTCTTTTGCCGATATCCTGAATCATGCGGATACCGTGATTAATCAGCAGACGCGGATGCGCCAGGGTTTTTATGAGCGCAACCACTGTGAAATTCTGCAGGGCAGCGCACATTTCGTTGATGAGCACACGCTGGCGCTGGAGTGTCATGACGGTTCCGTCGAGACCATCACCGCCGAGAAATTTGTGATCGCCTGCGGCTCGCGCCCGTACCGTCCGGCCGATGTGGATTTCTCCCACCCGCGCGTTTACGACAGCGACTCCATCCTGAGCCTGCACCACGAGCCGCGCCACGTGCTGATCTACGGCGCCGGGGTGATCGGCTGTGAATATGCTTCCATCTTCCGCGGCATGAACGTCAAAGTTGACCTGATCAACACCCGCGACCGTCTGCTGGCGTTCCTCGATCAGGAGATGTCCGACTCGCTCTCGTATCACTTCTGGAACAGCGGCGTCGTCATTCGTCACAACGAAGAGTACGAGAAGATCGAACCCTGCGATGATGGCGTGATCATGCACCTGAAGTCCGGCAAAAAGCTGAAAGCAGACTGCCTGCTGTATGCCAACGGCCGTACAGGTAATACCGATTCGCTGGCGCTGGAAAACATCGGCCTGACCACCGACAGTCGTGGACAGCTCAAGGTCAACAGCATGTATCAGACCGCCCTGCCGCATATCTATGCCGTGGGTGACGTGATTGGTTATCCAAGCCTGGCGTCAGCGGCGTATGACCAAGGGCGCATTGCCGCTCAGGCGCTGGTGAAAGGTGAAGCGACGGCCCATCTGATTGAAGATATCCCGACTGGCATTTACACCATTCCGGAGATCAGCTCAGTCGGTAAAACCGAACAGCAGCTGACGGCCATGAAGGTGCCTTACGAGGTGGGTCGTGCCCAGTTTAAACATCTGGCACGGGCGCAAATCGTCGGGATGAGCGTGGGTACGCTGAAGATCCTGTTCCATCGCGAGACGAAAGAGATCCTCGGCATTCACTGCTTCGGTGAGCGTGCGGCGGAAATCATTCACATCGGCCAGGCGATCATGGAGCAAAAAGGTGGCGGTAACACCATCGAATACTTTGTTAATACCACCTTTAACTACCCGACCATGGCGGAAGCCTATCGTGTAGCGGCGCTGAACGGCTTAAACCGCCTGTTTTAACGCACTGTCGAAACGGCCATCCATCGAACTGCGGATGGCCTCTGCCAGCTGCTCATAGCGGCTGCGCAGCGGCGACCCCGGACGATAGACCAGACCAATAGTACGACGTGGCTCAGGCTTAATGCACGGCAGATAAACCACTCCATCGCGACGACGCTCCGGCGGCACTGACAGCGCGGGCAGCAGCGTAATACCGCTTCCTGCCGCCACCATGTTGCGCAGCGTTTCCAGGCTGGTTGCACGGAAGTGGGTATCTTCATCGGCACCCGCTTCGAAACAGAAGCCCATCGCCTGATCGCGCAGGCAGTGGCCATCTTCCAGCATCAGCAGTTTTTCACCGGCCAGATCGGCCATCGGCACACGATCGCGGTTTGCCCACGGGTGATCCTCGTAGATCGCCAGCATCATCGGCTCGTCAAACAGCGGCACTTCGATAAAGGCTTCACTCTCTTTGACCAGCGCCAGAATGGCACAGTCGAGCTTACCGCTATCTAACTGCGCCAGCAGCTGATGGGTTTGCGCTTCGTGCAGGTACATTTCGAGTTTCGGGAAGGTCTGATGCAGCATCGGAATAATTTGCGGCAACAGGTACGGGCCAACGGTTGGGATCAGGCCAATATGCAGCGGGCCGGACATGGTCTCCCCCTGCTGGCTTGCCATTTCCTTGAGCACTTTGACCTCGCGCAGTACGGTGCGCGCCTGATCCACCAGCAGAAGACCTGCCTGGGTGAACAGCACTTTACGACTGGTGCGCTCCAGCAGCATCACGCCCAGTTCGTCTTCCAGCTTACGGATCTGACCGCTAAGCGTAGGCTGACTGACGTGGCAGGAATCTGCCGCGCGGCGAAAATGGCGGTGTTCAGCTAATGCGACCAGGTATTCAAGATCACGAATATTCATTATTCATCCTCCGTCGCCACGATAGTTCATGGCGATAGATAGCATAGCAACGAACGATTATCCCTATCAAGCGTTCTGTTGAATAATGCATCACAGAGACGAGGCGGCACCGATTACCCTTGAAGTCCCGCCCCGTCTTACGAGTTTCTCTCAAAGCTCGAACAACTAAAGCCAACGTGAACTTTTGCGGACCCCGTGGTCCGCTTTTTTTTGCGTAAAAAAGCCCAACTCGAGGTTGGGCTTCAGTACGTAGGCCGGGTAAGCGAAGCGCCACCCGGCGTTTAAACCGTCATACCAGGCGGTTTTTCGCATCCGCAATCGCCTGCGCCACCTGCTTCGGCGACACGCCGCCTTTCGCCGCACGCTTATCCAGACAGGATTGCAGCGCCAGGATTGGATAAACATCATCGCCAATCACGCTGCTGAATTTCTGCAGGTCGGCCAGCGGCAGATCTTCCAGCGGTTTGCCCTGACGAATGGCCTCAACAACCGCTTCACCGACAATATGGTGCGCCTCACGGAAGGGTACGCCTTTGGCGACCAGGTAATCCGCCAGCTCGGTGGAGTTCGCATAGCCCTGCTGGGCCGCTTCCTGGCAACGCGGGCGTTTCACCTGAATGCCGTCCAGCACCAGCGCCGCCATATGCAGACAGTCCAGCCAGGTGTCGAGCGCGTCGAACAGCCCTTCTTTGTCTTCCTGCATATCTTTGTTGTAGGCCAGCGGGAGCCCTTTCAGGGTCATCATCATGCCGGTCAGCGCGCCCTGCACACGGCCACACTTGCCGCGGATCAGCTCCAGCGCATCCGGGTTTTTCTTCTGCGGCATCAGGGAAGAGCCGGAGGTCACACGATCCGACAGCTCAACAAAACCGGCTTCACCAGAGTTGAAGAAGATCAGGTCTTCGGCAAAGCGCGACAGGTGCACCATACCGATAGAGGCATTGGAAAGCAGCTCCAGCACGTGATCGCGGTCGGACACGCTGTCCAGGCTGTTGCGGGTCGCAGAGGCAAAACCCAGCCAGCCGGCCAGCTGTTCACGGTCGATTTCATAGGCGGTACCGGCCAGCGCGCCGCTGCCCAGCGGGCTCACGTCCAGACGCTTCAGGGTATCCTGCAGACGGCTCTCGTCGCGCGCCAGCATTTCAACGTAGGCCAGCGACCAGTGCGCAAAAGTGACAGGCTGCGCGCGCTGCAGGTGGGTATAACCCGGCATCACCGCATCCTGATTGTTCTGCGCGGTTTCCACCAGCGCGTTCTGCAGCTGACGGTTCGCCGCCAGCAGCTCCACCACGGTATCTTTACACCACAGCTTCAGGTCGGTTGCGACCTGATCGTTACGGCTCCGGCCGGTGTGCAGCTTTTTACCCAGCTGGCCGACTTTGTCGATCAGTTTGCCTTCCACCCAGCTGTGAATATCTTCGGCGTCGCTCGCAAGAATTTGCTGCGGATCCAGACGCACCTCTTCCAGCAGGTTGTTCAGCGCCTCTTCCAGCTGCAGCTGTTCGTCAGTGGACAGCACGCCCACGGTTACCAGCGCTTTGGACCAGGCCACAGAGCCGACGATATCCTGTTCGGCCAGGCGGTAGTCGAAGCGCAAAGAGTCGTTGAACTGTTTGAACCGCTGATCCGCTGCCTGTGTAAAACGCCCACCCCAAAGTGCCATAACATGCTTCCTTAATATCTTTGAATTTCATTGCCCGGTGACGCTGCGCTTACCGGGCCTACAAAACAATGAATCGATTACGCCAGAATACGCGTGCCGATCGGCGTGCCGTTAAACAGCGCCGGCAGTTGCTCCGCGTTGCGCCAGGAGGCGATATCCACCGGCCGACCCAGCGTGCGGGCAGCATCCAGCGCCGCATTCACTTTTACAATCATGCCGTCGGTAATAATGCCCTGCTCGATCAGCTGCTCAGCTTTCTCAGCCGTCATTTCCGCAATGCGCTGGCCTTTGCCGTCCAGAATACCGCTCACGTCAGAGAGCAGGATCAAATCTGCGCCCAGCGTCGCCGCCAGGGCGGTTGCCGCCTGGTCCGCGTTGACGTTCATTAGATCGCCCTCTTCAGTCACACCGATAGAGCTCACTACTGGCAGAAAACCACCTTCCAGCAGCGTATTAATCAGTTTTGGCGAACCCGGCTGGGCAAGCCCTACATGGCCAAGCTCTTCATCAAGCTGGGTCACTTTGACGCTGTCGCCATCGCCCAGATAAAGGCCAACGGATGCGATATGGTGTTTCTTCGCCCAGGACAGCAGGGTTTTGTTGGCGGTGCCCGCCAGCGCGCCGGTAATGATATCGATCTGGTCAGCAGGCGTGACGCGCAGGCCGTTCTTCTTTTTCACCGGCAGGTTAAGGCCTTTCATTAACTCATCGACCACACAGCCGCCGCCGTGAACAATCACCAGCGGGCGTTGATGGGATTCGCGATAGTTGACCAGCGCGGTAAACAGACGCTCCAGCGCCTCTTCGCTGTCCAGCAGTACACCACCAAGCTTGATAATTAATGGGTTCATCATCACACCTTAAATAAGAGACTGCGTTTCAGCATAGCCAAAACGAATATTTGCGCACTGCATTGCCTGGGCGGCTGCGCCTTTGAGTAAGTTATCTTCTGCGGCCACCACAATCAGGTGCTCGCCCTGCACGGCGAAGCCGATATCGCAGAACGGCAGGCCGACCACGTTTTTCAGCGCCGGCACGCCTTTGTCATACAGACGCACCAGTGGTTTATCCGCATAGGCCGTCGTGAAGACCGCATTCACTTGGTCTTTAGTCACGCCCGGCTTCAGGCGGCAGGTAATGGTTTCGAGGATCCCGCGCGGGAAGCTGCCCAGATGCGGAGTGAAGATGACATCCGCCCCCAGATGGGTAGCGATTTCCGGGTGATGACGGTGATTGAACACGCCATACGGCTGCAGGCTCACTTCGCAGAAGCTGTTGGAGATAGCGGCCTTGCGCCCCGCTCCGCTGACGCCGCTGGTGGCGTTGATCACCGGCCACTGGTTCAGATCCAGCAGGTCCGCGTCGATCAGCGGCTTCAGCGAGAGCTGCGCCGCCGTCGGGTAGCAACCCGGTACGGCAATCAGGTTCGCTTCTTTCAGCGCATCTGCGCTCCACTCCGCCAGACCATACACCGCTTTTTCAAGCAGGTCCTGGTGCTGGTGGGTGAAGCCATAGTATTTTTCATAGAACGCGGCGTCGTTCACACGGAACGCACCGGAGAGGTCGAATACCACGCAGCCGGCGGCCAGGAATTGCGGCGCCAGGTCGTGGCTGACTTCGTGAGCGGTGGCTAAAAACACCACGTCCACGCCGTCGGTAAACTCGCTGATATCCGACATTGGCTGCAACGGCAGATCGACAATCCCTTTAAGTTGCGGATGTAAATCGGAAATTAACTTTCCTGCATCATTGCTTTGCGCTGAGACAGTCAAAGCGGTTATGGTCATATGAGGATGGCGATTCACGTAGCTTACAAGCTCTGCGCCCGCATAACCGCTAGCGCCTACAATCAGCGTATTCAACATCGGGTTCCTTTATGCTCAACGTTAATGTATTTTTATTCACATTTATTGCATGAATATTGATACTATCACGACCTAAGGTGTGTCAACAATGAAAATGAATTTACCGCCATTTATCGAGATCTACCGCGCCCTGATTGCCACGCCGTCCATCAGCGCAACGGAAGAAGCGCTGGATCAGAGTAATGAGACTTTAATCAATCTGCTGGCGGGATGGTTCAGCGATCTTGGGTTTAAGGTGGAGGTTCAGCCGGTCCCGGGAACCCGTAATAAATTTAACCTGCTCGCCAGTACCGGTCAGGGTGCGGGCGGGCTGCTGCTGGCGGGACATACCGATACCGTGCCGTTTGACGATGGCCGCTGGACGCGCGATCCCTTCACCCTGACCGAGCACGACAACAAGCTCTACGGGCTGGGCACCGCCGACATGAAAGGCTTCTTCGCCTTTATCCTCGACGCGCTGCGTGACGTGGACGTGACAAAACTGAAAAAGCCGCTCTATATTCTGGCGACCGCCGACGAAGAGACCAGCATGGCGGGCGCACGCTACTTCTCTGAAAACACGTCAATTCGCCCGGATTGCGCCATCATCGGCGAGCCGACTTCCCTGCAGCCAATCCGCGCGCACAAAGGCCATATCTCCACGGCAGTACGCGTGCTGGGCCAGTCCGGCCACTCCAGCGATCCGGCGCGCGGCGTGAACGCCATCGAGCTGATGCATGACGCCATCGGCCGCATCATGACGCTGCGTGACGACCTTAAGGAGCGTTATCACTACGAGGCCTTCACCGTGCCTTATCCGACGCTGAATCTCGGCAGCCTGCACGGCGGCGATGCCTCCAACCGCATCTGCGCCTGCTGCGAACTGCATATGGACATCCGTCCGCTGCCGGGCATGACGCTTAGCGACCTCGACGGCTTGCTGAATGAAGCGCTGGCGCCGGTGAGCGAGCGCTGGCCGGGTCGTCTGACGGTTTCTGAACTGCATCCGCCGATCCCGGGCTATGAGTGCCCGCCGGACCATCAGCTGGTCGAAGTGGTGGAAAAACTGCTCGGCGAGAAAACCGACGTGGTGAACTACTGCACCGAAGCGCCGTTTATTCAGACCCTCTGTCCGACGCTGGTCCTCGGACCGGGCTCCATCAATCAGGCCCACCAGCCGGATGAGTACCTGGAAACAAGCTTTATCAAACCAACCCGTGAGTTAATTACTCAGGTTGTGCATCACTTCTGCTGGCATTAATGACTGCTCCCCTCTCTCACGAGAGGGGAAAAATCTCATGATCTTCGTCACACTCTCATAAGCATCTCTTATCTGACGCAAAGCCAATTAAATTTCGTAAATTGCCCGCATTTATTCGTTTGCTGAACCGTTTTCGCAGCAATTGACGACGGGGGTTTTACGTGGCTTTATAAAGGGAGATGACAAAATAATGTCCGTTAGATGTCTGGCCGGGCATAAACAAAAATGATGGGGTGACTGGGTTTTTATGAACGAACAATATTCCGCGTTGCGTAGTAATGTCAGTATGCTCGGCAAGGTGCTGGGAGATACCATCAAGGATGCGTTGGGCGAGAACATTCTCGATCGCGTTGAAACAATCCGTAAGCTGTCTAAATCTTCCCGTGCCGGTAACGAAGCCAATCGTCAGGAGCTGCTCACCACGCTGCAGAACCTTTCCAACGACGAGCTGCTGCCTGTAGCCCGTGCCTTCAGCCAGTTCCTTAACCTGGCGAATACCGCCGAGCAGTACCACAGCATTTCGCCGAATGGCGAAGGGGCCAGCAACCCGGAAGTGATTGCCCGCACGCTCAGAAAACTCAAGGACCAGCCCGACCTCAACGAAGCGACCATCAAGAAGGCCGTTGAGTCTCTGTCACTGGAGCTGGTATTAACCGCCCACCCGACCGAGATCACCCGCCGCACCCTGATCCACAAAATGGGTGAAGTGAACAGCTGCCTCAAGCAGCTGGATAACAAAGAGATTGCCGACTACGAACGTAACCAGCTGATGCGCCGTCTGCGCCAGCTGATTGCTCAGTCCTGGCATACCGATGAAATTCGTAAGCACCGCCCAAGCCCGGTTGACGAAGCCAAGTGGGGCTTTGCGGTGGTGGAAAACAGCCTGTGGAAAGGGGTACCTGACTACCTGCGTGAGCTGAATGAACAGCTGGAAGAGAACCTCGGCTATCGCCTGCCGGTGGATTTTGTGCCGGTGCGTTTCACCTCCTGGATGGGCGGCGACCGCGACGGCAACCCGAACGTCACCGCCGAGATCACCCGTCATGTCCTGCTGCTGAGCCGCTGGAAAGCCACCGATCTGTTCCTGAAAGACATTCAGGTGCTGATTTCAGAGCTGTCGATGGTTGAAGCCACGCCGGAACTGCTTGAGCTGGTGGGTGAAGCCGGTGCAACTGAACCTTACCGCTTCCTGCTCAAAAACCTGCGCAGCCAGCTGCTGGCCACTCAGGCCTGGCTGGAAGCGCGCCTTAAGGGCCAGCGCCTGCCGAAGCCTGCCGGTCTGCTGAGCCAGAACGAGCAGCTGTGGGAGCCGCTGTACGCCTGTTATCAGTCGCTGCAGGCCTGCGGGATGGGCATCATCGCTAACGGCGAGCTGCTCGATACCCTGCGCCGCGTGAAGTGTTTCGGCGTGCCGCTGGTGCGTATCGATGTGCGTCAGGAGAGCACCCGCCACACCGAGGCGCTGGGCGAACTGACCCGCTACCTCGGCATTGGCGACTACGAAAGCTGGTCAGAAGCTGACAAACAGGCTTTCCTGATCCGCGAACTGAATTCCAAACGTCCGCTACTGCCGCGGAGCTGGGCACCCAGCGAAGAGACCCGCGAAGTGCTCGACACCTGCAAAGCGATCGTCGATGCGCCGAAAGGATCGGTGGCCGCCTATGTGATCTCCATGGCGAAAACCCCGTCCGACGTGCTGGCGGTTCACCTGTTGCTGAAAGAAGCAGGTATCACCTTCGCCCTGCCGGTTGCGCCGCTGTTTGAAACCCTCGACGACCTGAATAACGCTAACGACGTGATGACCCAGCTGCTGAATATCGACTGGTATCGCGGCTTTATCCAGGGCAAGCAGATGGTCATGATTGGCTATTCCGACTCCGCAAAAGATGCGGGCGTCATGGCCGCCTCGTGGGCGCAGTATCAGGCCCAGGATGCGCTGATCAAAACCTGCGAAAAAGCCGGGATTGAACTGACCCTGTTCCACGGTCGCGGCGGCTCGATTGGCCGTGGCGGTGCCCCAGCCCATGCGGCCCTGCTCTCCCAGCCGCCGGGCAGCCTGAAAGGCGGCCTGCGTGTGACTGAACAGGGCGAGATGATCCGCTTCAAGTACGGTCTGCCGGAAGTGACCATCAGCAGCCTGTCGCTCTATACCAGCGCGATCCTCGAAGCGAACCTGCTGCCGCCGCCGGAGCCTAAAGACGCCTGGCGCCATATCATGGACGAGCTGTCGGATATCTCCTGCGATATGTATCGCGGCTATGTGCGCGAAAACAAAGACTTTGTGCCTTATTTCCGCTCGGCAACGCCGGAGCAGGAGCTGGGCAAACTGCCGCTGGGTTCACGTCCGGCAAAACGTCGTCCGACCGGCGGCGTGGAGTCCCTGCGTGCTATCCCGTGGATCTTCGCCTGGACGCAGAACCGCCTGATGCTGCCAGCCTGGCTGGGAGCCGGTGCCGCGCTGCAAAAAGTGGTGGAAGATGGCAAACAGAGCGAGCTGGAAACGATGTGTCGCGACTGGCCGTTCTTCTCCACGCGCCTCGGCATGCTGGAAATGGTGTTCTCCAAAGCTGACCTGTGGCTGGCGGAATACTACGATCAGCGTCTGGTGAAACCGGAGCTGTGGGCGCTGGGTAGCGAGCTGCGCGAGCTGCTGGAAGACGATATCAAAGTGGTGCTGGATATCGCCAACGACTCCCATCTGATGGCCGATCTGCCGTGGATTGCCGAGTCTATCCAGCTGCGTAACATCTATACCGACCCGCTGAACGTGCTGCAGGCAGAGCTGCTGTACCGCTCGCGTAAAGCGGAAGAAGAGGGTCTGGAGCCGGATCCACGCGTGGAACAAGCGCTGATGGTCACCATCGCGGGCGTTGCGGCGGGGATGCGTAACACCGGTTAAGGCTTTATGCCCGGCGGCGCTGCGCTTGCACGGGCCTACGATAAGTAGGCCGGGTAAGCGTTAGCGCCACCCGGCACATTTCGGTAGTCTCACTATGCAACACGATATAAGTCCTATCCTCACCGATCTGATCAACGGCGTGTCGCCTTTGCGTCAGGTGCATTTTGCCTCTTCGGCCCAACAGATCCCCCACGCCTCTCCTCGTCTGATGATTGTGCCTGAGGGCCAGACCCATGACGCGGTGTTCTCTTCATCCGGGTATGTTCCTCTGCAACCCACAACCTGTCTCAGCATCAGCTTCGGTAAGCAACAGCTGACTATCCAGCTACAGCGTGACGCCACCGTTTTATGCCAGCAGCAGGTCGCCAGGCGCGGGCCGAGAACGGGTGCTTTTCTGCTGCAAACGCTGGCCGAGTTGCAGATGCAGCCGGATGAGCAGGAAACCGCCAGGCTGGTGGTCTTAAGTCTGCTCAGTCACTGTCGCGATCTGCTGGGCAGCGATATCCACACGGCCTCCCACAGCCGGGCGCTGTTTGAAGCCATTCGGACGTATATCGAAGAACACCATGCCTCAGCCCTTACCCGCGAGTCGGTAGCGCAGGCGTTTTACATTTCACCGAACTACCTTTCGCATCTTTTTCAAAAGACCGGCAGCGTTGGGTTCAATGAATATCTGACAAAGACCCGTCTCGAACATGCCCGGCAGTTACTCAAAGGCTACGACCTAAAAATTAAAGAGATTGCCACACACTGCGGCTTTACGGACAGCAACTACTTCTGCCGCCTGTTTCGCAAGCACACCGAGCGCTCGCCCTCGGAATATCGCCGCCAGTATCACAGCCATCTCACCGCCAAAAACTAGCATTGTGATCCCCCTCTCACTTCGCTAAGGACCTTACATTTGTCCAGTATTTGGCAAAATTGACCTCTGGTTCCCCCCGTCCGGCCCGCCGTATCCTTAATTCAGACCTGGAGACTTAAGGAAAAATAATGGAACTGTATCTGGATACCGCCAACGTGGCGGACGTTGAACGCCTGGCGCAAATCTTCCCGATTGCAGGCGTAACCACCAACCCGAGCATTATTGCCGCCAACGGCGAATCCATCTGGGACGTGCTGCCGCGCCTGCAAAACGCTATCGGTCCGGACGGCATTCTGTTTGCCCAGACCATGAGCCGTGATGCACCGGGCATGATCGCCGAGGCCAGACAGCTGAGTAAGGCTATCCCCGGTCTTGTGGTCAAAGTCCCGGTGACTGCGCAGGGGCTTATCGCCATTAAAACCCTTAAAAAAGAGAAAATTACCACCCTCGGCACCGCGGTTTACAGCGCTTCACAAGGGTTGCTGGCCGCGCTGGCCGGAGCGAAATATATCGCGCCGTACGTCAATCGCGTGGATGCCCAGGGCGGCGACGGGATCCGCACGGTGCAGGAGCTGCAAAGCCTGCTGGAAATGCACGCGCCGGAGAGCAAGGTGCTGGCCGCCAGCTTCAAAACCCCGCGTCAGGCGCTGGACTGCCTGCTCGCCGGCTGCGAAGCAATCACCCTGCCCACCGATGTCGCGCAGCAAATGCTCAATACTCCCGCCGTAGAGTCGGCCATCGACAAGTTTGAGCAGGACTGGAACAACGCGTTTGGTAACCTCATGCTCTAAGGGAGACACAGTATGGACCATATTATTCAATCACCCGGAAAATACATTCAGGGTGCCGATGTGCTGACCCGCCTCGGCGATTATCTCAAGCCGCTGGCGGCACGCTGGCTGGTTGTTGGCGATAAATTTGTGCTGGGATTTGCTGAAGAGACGCTGCGTCAGAGCTTCGACCAGGCGCAACTGTATGTCGAAATTGCGCCCTTCGGCGGCGAATGTTCGCAAAATGAGATCGACCGGCTGCGTGAGCTGGCGAAAAATGCCGATTGCCAGGCTATTCTCGGCATCGGTGGCGGTAAGACGCTGGATACCGCCAAAGCGCTGGCGCACTTTATGGATGTCCCGGTCGCCATCGCCCCGACCATTGCCTCTACCGATGCGCCCTGCAGCGCGCTTTCCGTTATCTACACCGACAGCGGCGAATTTGACCGCTATCTGATGCTGCCGCACAACCCGAACATGGTGATTGTGGATACGAAAGTGGTGGCAGGGGCTCCTGCACGCCTGCTGGCTGCCGGAATTGGCGACGCGCTGGCGACCTGGTTTGAAGCCCGGGCCTGCTCACGCAGCGGCGCAACCACCATGGCGGGCGGCAAGTGCACCCAGGCCGCGCTGGCGCTGGCCGAGCTATGCTACAACACGCTGGTTGAAGAGGGCGAAAAAGCGATGCTGGCGGCGGAGCAGCATGTGGTGACTCCGGCTCTTGAGCGGGTGATTGAAGCCAATACCTATCTCAGCGGCGTCGGTTTTGAAAGCGGCGGCCTGGCAGCGGCACATGCGATCCACAATGGTCTGACCGCCATACCGGATGCCCATCATTACTACCACGGCGAGAAAGTGGCCTTTGGCACCCTGACCCAGCTGGTGCTGGAGAACGCCCCGGTGGAAGAGATCGAGACCGTCGCGGCCTTATGTCACAGCGTCGGGCTGCCTATCACCCTGGCGCAGCTGGATATCACTGCCGATATCCCGGCTAAAATGCGCTTAGTGGCGACTGCGTCCTGTGCGAAAGATGAAACCATCCACAACATGCCGGGCGGTGCAACGCCGGACCAGGTGTATGCCGCGCTGTTGGTTGCCGACCAGTATGGTCAGCGCTTCCTGCAGGAATGGGAGTAGCCATTATTGCCGGGTGGCGGCTTCGCCTTACCCGGCCTACAAAACCCGTAGGCCCGTGCAAGCGCAGCGCCGCCGGGCAAAAAAATCCCCGCCGAAGCGGGGATTTTCTGGTTTACAGCAGATCAAACCGGTCGAGGTTCATCACTTTCACCCATGCCGCCACAAAGTCCTTCACGAACTTCTCGTTGGCATCGCTGCTGGCATAAACCTCAGCCAGGGCGCGCAGCACGGAGTTGGAACCAAACACCAGGTCAGCACGGCTCGCCAGGTATTTCACGTCCCCGCTCACCCGGTCGCGGCCTTCAAACAGCTCGCTGGACTCGTCGGTGGCCTTCCACTGGGTGCCCATATCCAGCAGATTGACGAAGAAGTCCGTGCTGAGTACGCCCACGCGATCGGTAAAGACACCGCTCTTACCGCCATCGAAGTTAGCGCCCAGCACGCGTAGCCCGCCCAGCAGCACCGTCATCTCTGGCGCGGTCAGCGTCAGCTGCTGCGCTTTATCAATCAGCAACGATTCGGTTGTCGACACGTCGATCGCCGCCCGGTAGTTACGGAAACCATCGGCAACCGGCTGCAGCAGCGTAAACATGCCGATATCGGTCTGATCCTGGCGCGCGTCAACCCGGCCCGGCGTAAAGGGCACGGTGATGTTGACGCCAGCGGCTTTGGCCGCCTGCTCAACGCCCACCACACCCGCCAGCACGATGATGTCAGCCAGCGACGCCTTATGCGCCGATTTATAAATATCTTCCAGAACCGGCAGCACGCGCGCGGCTACGGCGTTGACATCCCAGCTGCGCTGCGGCGCCAGCGCCAGACGGGCGCCGTTGGCCCCGCCACGCTTATCGCCACCACGGAAGGTGGATGCCGAGGCCCATGCCACCGACACCAGCTCGCTGACCGAGAGCCCGGAAGCTGCAATATCCTCTTTCAGGCTTTGAATATCTTCCGCGGTCGGATGGAAGAACGGCTGTGGCAGCGGATCCTGCCAAATCAGCTCTTCTTTCGGCACTTCCGGTCCGATATAACGTGCAATCGGCCCCATATCTCGGTGGGTCAGTTTGAACCACGCCCGGGCGAAAGCTTCGTTAAAGGCCTGCGGATCGTTAAGGAAACGACGGGAAATCTTATCGAATTCAGGATCGAAACGCAGCGTCAGATCGGTAACCAGCATGGTCGGTTTACGTTTTTTCGACGGGTCGAAGGGATCGGGCATGATTTCCGGCGCATTCGACGCTTCGAACTGGATAGCACCTGCCGGACTGCGGGTTTGCACCCAGTCGTATTTATACAGGTTCTCAAAGAAGTAGTTGCTCCACTGGGTCGGCGTCTGGGACCAGATCACTTCCAGACCGGAGGTAATGGTGTCGGCACCGAAACCGCTGCCGTGTGTACTGGCCCAGCCCAGGCCCTGCGCTTCAAGCGGGCCCCCTTCCGGATCGATACCCACGTGGGTCGCTTCCCCGGCACCGTGAGTTTTACCCAGCGTATGACCTCCGGCAATCAGCGCGACGGTCTCTTCATCGTTCATCCCCATGTTACCAAAGGTGGCGCGGATCGCCGCCGCCGCAGACAGCGGTTCACCGCTGGCGTTTGGCCCTTCCGGGTTCACGTAGATCAGCCCCATCTCGGTGGCGCCAACGGCACTTTTCGCCAGGCTTTCGGGATGACGATGCTCGAGCCAGGCTTTCTCATCGCCCCAGTTAACGTCCAGATCCGGCTCCCAGACGTCTTCACGCCCGGCACCAAAGCCAAAGGTACGGAAGCCGGAGTTCTCCAGCGCCACGTTACCGGCAAGAATAAACAGGTCAGCCCAGGAGATTTTCTGGCCATATTTTTGCTTGATCGGCCACAGCAGACGACGCGCCTTATCAAGGCTGACGTTATCCGGCCAGGAGTTGAGAGGAGAGAAACGCTGTTGACCCCGGCCCGCGCCGCCGCGTCCGTCCACGGAGCGGTAGGTCCCCGCGCCGTGCCACGCCATACGGATGAACAGACCGGCGTAGCTGCCCCAGTCCGCAGGCCACCACGGCTGGGAATCGGTGAGCAGGGCTTTCAGATCGCCTTTCAGGGCGGAGTAGTCTAATTTGCTGAATTCTTTGCGGTAGTTGAAGTCTTTGCCTAGCGGGTTGGAACGTTCGGAGTGCTGATTAAGAAGGTCGATACGAAGCTGTTTGGGCCACCAGTCCCGGCTATTGGTGCCGGCACCCGCGCTCTTGTCATAACTGCCCTGATGGAAAGGGCACTTACCTGAATTCTGATTCTCGTCGGACGTACTCATCGCTCTGCTCCCTCTATGGTTTTATCGTTAGGATATACACCACCGGGAACAAGAGATAATTGAAACCATCCACAGATTTGATAGTTAATACCGTTGATATCTGCCTGAAATATAGAAGCCCCCATATTATTGAGGGCTTTGCCGTTACAGACCCGGGCGAACCCCCAGCGTATGGCAGATCGCGTAGCTCATTTCGGCGCGGTTGAGGGTATAAAAATGGAAATCTTTCACCCCTTCGCGGCTTAAAATCTTCACCATGTCCATGGCGATATTGGCCCCCACCAGCTTGCGGGTTTCGGCGTCATCGTCCAGGCCTTCGTACATCTTCGCCATCCACAGCGGGATACGCACGTTGGTCATGTCGGCAAATTTCTTCGCCTGCTTGAAGTTAGAGACCGGCAGAATGCCCGGAATAATTTCGACGTCGATACCGGCAGAGACGCAACGGTCGCGGAAGCGCAGATAGCTTTCGACATCAAAGAAGAACTGGGTGATGGCGCGGTTGGCACCGGCATCCACTTTGCGTTTCAGGTTGAGCAGATCTGCCTGGGCGCTTTTCGCTTCCGGGTGCACTTCCGGGTAAGCCGCCACGGAGATGTCGAAGTCGCCCACCTCTTTCAGCAGCGCCACCAGATCGGTCGCGTACATGTCCGGCTTACCGCTGCCCGGCGGCAGGTCGCCGCGCAGGGCCACGATGTGACGGATGCCGTTGTTCCAGTAATCCTGGGCGATGGTGCGCAGTTCGTCGCGGGTGGCGTCGATACAGGTCAGATGCGGCGCGGCTTCCAGACCGGTACGATCCTTAATGCCTTTGATGATGCTGTGCGTGCGGTCGCGCTCGCCGGAGTTCGCACCGTAGGTCACCGAGACAAATTTCGGCTTCAGGCTGCTCAGGCGATCGATAGAGGCCCACAGGGTCTGCTCCATTTCACTGGTGCGCGGCGGGAAAAATTCAAAAGAGACATTAATCTGGCCGTTTACTTCAGCCAGGCTCTGATTCAGGGCTTCCCGCTGGTTGGCGTGAAAAAAGCTCATACCTTACCTCATCAATCGCGTGTCGTTGTTTGTTGTATTCGAACTTCTATACGTTTAGACGTCCAGATGTAAAAATGACGGAAAAGCGGACTGGCGTCAACTGAAAATATCATCATTGACGGTGAGGAATGTTCCGGGAAGGTGAAAAAAGTTCAGGGTGGGGGTGACTGCTCCCTCTCCCCTGTGGGGAGAGGGAGAAACATAGGGACTACAACAGCTGCGCCAGACGATTGATATCTGACTGGATCGCCCCGGCGGTCACGTCGCGGCCCGCGCCCGGACCGCGGATCACCAGCGGGTTATCGCGATACCAGCGGCTTTCGATGGCGAAGACGTTATCGCACGGCAACAGCGCCGCCAGCGGATGTTCCGGGCGTACGGCCTCAACGCCGACCCGCGCTTTACCATTGGCATCGAAACGCGCCACGTAGCGCAGAACCAGACCCATTTCGCGGGCCGCTTCCAGGCGCTGTAACATCTGCTCGTTCAGGGCATCGCCGTTCTCGAAGAAGTGATCGACAGACCCCTCTTCGCAGCCCGCCGGCACCAGCGACTCCACGCGCACCTGATTCGGCTCGATGTCGTAGCCCGCTTCACGCGCCACAATCACCAGCTTGCGCATCACGTCTTTACCGGAGAGATCGACGCGCGGGTCGGGCTCGGTCAGCCCCTGCTGCCACGCCTGATCCACCAGGTCGGTGAAGGGCACGGTGCCATCAAACTGCAGGAACAGCCACGACAGGGTGCCAGAGAAAATACCGCTGATCGCCAGAATGCTGTCGCCGCTTTCAATCAGATCGCGCACGGTGTGGTTCACCGGCAAACCGGCACCCACGGTGGCGTTGTACAGCCAGTGACGACCCGTTTTTTCAAAGGCGTCGTGGATCTGGCGATAGTTGCGGGTGTTGCTGGCGCCCGCCAGTTTGTTGGCGCTGATGACGTGGAAACCGTGGCTGGCAAAATCGAGATACTGATCGGCCAGCTGCTCACTGGCGGTCACATCCAGCACTACCAGGTCATCGTACGGATGAGCGCGCATCCACAGGAACAGCGACTCTTCATCCTGCTCAATAGCTTCGTCGTTAAAGAAGGCCAGCGCACGGCTGGCATCCAGCCCTTCGTAGCTGAGCAGGCTGCGGCGGCTATCCACTACGCCCGCCAGCACAAATTCAAAGCCGGTACGTGCCGAGAGCGTGGTCTGTTCGCGGGCAAACAGCTCCAGCCAGCGGGAGCCGATGTTGCCTTTACCAAACAGCACCAGGCCGATACGTTTTTCAGCGCGGAACAGGGACTGGTGCAGGCCCTGGATCAGGCTCTCGGTTGGCCCGGTACGCATCACCGCCACCAGACTGATCCCCTCTTCCGACTGCCAGGTAAACTCTACCGGTTGACCTTTCAGCTGCTGCCAGAAGCGGTGGCAGTGCAGCGGATTACGGGTAACGCCCGCGCCTACCATCGCAATCAGCGCCAGCCCCTGACGCAGACGAAGCTCGCCCGGCAGGCCCGCTTCATCGAGGATTTTCAGCGCGCTGTCGGCCACTTCTGCGGTGTAGCAGAACTGCAGCAGGTGACGGTCAGTGTGCACCCCCACCGCCAGCGGGCGGATGTGGGCCCGCTTCAGGATCAGGTCGATCTCTTTATGCGTCTGTTTGAAATCATGTCCGGCAGGGACGAGGAATTCGATCAGGCAGATATCGTCATGGCTGGTGACGATACGCGCCCCCGTGCCGGAGGCCAGCACTCGCTCAATACGGGTTGAGCCCTGATCCGGCGTATAGCTACAACGCAGCTGCAGGTCGATATCGCTGCCGGAAACCGGCTGCAGGGTACGGGCGTGAAGCACCGGGGCCGCCAGACGGGCCAGCTCGCTGGCTTCGTCGAGACGCAATAGCGGCAGCAGGCAGGCATCTTTAACCTTACGCGGGTCAGCGCTGTAGACACCGGCTACGTCGCTCCAGATGGTGACGCGGGATACGCCCGCCAGAGCACCGATCTGCGTTGCGGAGTAGTCGGAGCCGTTACGTCCCAGCAATACGGTTTCACCCGCATTGCTGCGGCTGATAAAGCCGGTCACGACAATACGTTTATTCGGGTGCTGCACCAGCAGCTGCTGGAGCAGAGGATAAGAGAGGCCTTCATCAACCTGCGGCTGGGCGCCGCGCTCGGCACGCAGGAAATCACGTGCGTCCAGCCAGGCCGCTTCCAGGCCCTGCTGTTGCAGAACGGCTGCCATCAGACGGGCAGACCACACTTCACCGTGGCCCACCACTTCGGCATAGACGGCGTCGGTGACGCCGCTGTCGAGTAAACCGGCCAGCCGCTCCAGATCCTGGATAAAGGTGCTAATCAGGCCATCGGCAACGTCGGCAGGCAATAAACCGGCGATCAGTTCACTCTGGTAACGGCGTAACGCTTGTTGAACCTGATGCGCAGAGAGACGATCGGTCTGGCTTAACTTCAGCCAGCTAATCAACTGATTGGTGGTGCTGCCTGCCGCAGAGACAACCATCATGTCCCCCGGCATCGAATATTCTGCCATGATCCCCGCGACCCGCAGGTAACATTTCACATCAGCAAGACTACTACCACCAAACTTGTGCAGCTGGCGACCCTTCGCCCCTGCCTGCGCTATCACACTCATGATTACCCCTTGGCTGCGACCCGGAAGCCATTTTCCAGATCGGCAATTAAATCTTCACAATCTTCAATACCGGTTGAGATACGCAGCAGCGTCTCAGAGATCCCGGCGGCGGCACGCGCTTCTGGTGCCATGCCTGCGTGCGTCATTGTTGCGGCGTGGGAGATTAAGCTTTCGACTCCCCCTAATGATTCCGCCAGCGTAAACAGTGACAACCCGCTCAGGAAGCGACGCAGCGTCTGCTCATCGCCATCCAGTTCGAAACTTAACATCGCGCCAAAACCCTTTTGTTGACGCGCAGCAATCTCGTGCCCCTGATTCTCCGGCAGCGACGGGTGATAAAGCTTCTTCACCAGCGGCTGGGTCTTCAGGAAATCGACAATCGCCTGGGCATTACGCTGCGCCACCTCCATACGCGGCGACAGGGTACGCAGCCCGCGTAACAACAGATAGCTGTCAAACGCACTGCCGGTGACGCCGATATTATTCGCCCACCATGCCAGTTCGGTGACAAGCTCCGGATCTTTAGCAATCACGACCCCGGCCACGACGTCAGAGTGGCCGTTCAGGTATTTGGTGCATGAATGCAATACCAGATCTGCTCCCAGCGCCAGCGGGTTCTGCAAGGCCGGACTGAGGAAGGTATTATCCACTACACTTATCGCTCCCGCATCCCTCGTAAGCTGACAAATTTTCGCAATATCCACCACGCGCAGCAGCGGGTTGCTTGGACTCTCGATTAAAACCAGCTTCGGTTTTTCTGCCAGCGCCTGTTTCAGCGCCTGCTCATCACCCTGATCGACAAACAGCACGCGATAGCAACCGCGCTTCGCCAGGCTGTCGAACAGACGGTAGCTGCCGCCGTAGCAGTCGTGCGGGGCCACCAGCAGATCGCCAGGCTTCAGGAACACGGTGGTCACCAGGTGGATAGCCGACATGCCGGTATTGGTCATCACCGCGCCTGCGCCGCCTTCCAGTTCCGCCAGCGCACGCTGGGTGACATCACGCGTCGGGTTGCCACGGCGCGAGTAGTCATGGGCGCGCGGTTCATTAAATCCGGTGAAGTTATAGGTACTGGAGAGATGAATCGGCGGGACAACGCAGCCGTACTGTTCGTCATCATTCAATCCGCTACGCACTGCGATGGTGGCCTGTTTACGCGTCATGGTGAAGGCTTCCTGGCTTAATGGATGAAAAGTCAGGCACCAGAGTAAACATTGATTATATGGACGTCAATACATCTGGACATCTAAACTTCTTTGCGTATAGATTGAGCAATACGCAAATAGCCGTTAAAATTACATGCTTTAGCGCATAACGCAGAGGCAATATCCGTGTCACGGTGGCGTCTCTACGGTAAACTACGCAAGATTATGGCGCGAAACCCTGCGAACCGCTGCGGTGTCGGCCTCATATTAATGACAGAGAGGATTAAAGGTATCTCATGGCTGAATGGAGCGGCGAATATATCAGCCCATACGCTGAGCACGGTAAGAAGAGTGAACAAGTAAAAAAAATTACGGTTTCCATTCCTCTGAAGGTGTTAAAGATCCTCACCGATGAACGCACGCGTCGTCAGGTGAATAACCTGCGTCACGCTACCAACAGCGAACTGCTGTGCGAAGCGTTCCTGCACGCGTTTACCGGTCAACCGTTGCCGAACGATGAAGACCTGCGCAAAGAGCGTAGTGACGAAATTCCGGAAGAGGCGAAGGTGATCATGCGTGAGCTGGGTATCGACCCGGATACGTGGGAATACTGATTTACAGATATAAAAAAAGCGCCTTGCGGCGCTTTTTTTTCGGGATGCATCTTACTTGGAAGAGCCCGGGATGCTGAAACGCTTGTTGAAGCGGTCAACACGGCCACCGGTTGCAACGTCACGCTGCTTACCAGTGTAGAACGGGTGGCACTGGCCGCACACGTCCAGGTTCAGATCGTGGCCCACGGTAGAGCGGATCTGGATAGAGTTACCGCAAGAGCAGTTTGCAGTAATCATTTCGTATTTAGGATGGATATCTTTTTTCATGGGGAGAACCTCAGTTAAGGCCGCGTCGCTCTTCCAGCCCTAACGCCAGACACCACGCGATGTTGAATGTAAGTTCTTTGATGCAAAGTGCACCAAAGGCGGCGAATCATACAGAATTTAACCAGGGTATGCAAACTGATCCGCACGCCGTCTTTCACTAATGTGTATACTAACGCGCCACTTTTCAAGTCAGGAAGATTCGATGCCCGTTGCTCACGTTGCCCTGCCCGTTCCGCTTCCCCGTACCTTTGATTACCTGCTCCCGGACAGCATGCAGGCCAAAGCGGGCTGTCGCGTGACGGTGCCCTTTGGCAAACAGCAGCGGGTGGGCATTGTGGTCTCCGTGAGCGGGAAAAGCGAGCTGCCCCTCAATGAGCTAAAAAGCGTGGTGGAGGTGCTGGACGATGAGCCGGTGTTCTCGGATAGCGTCTGGCGCCTGCTGCTGTGGGCCGCCGACTACTACCACCATCCCATTGGCGACGTGCTGTTCCACGCCCTGCCCATTCTGCTGCGGCAGGGTAAAAGCGCCAGCCACGCGCCGATGTGGTACTGGTTTGCCACCGAGCAGGGGCAAGCGGTGGATATCAACAGCCTGAAACGCTCCCCAAAACAGCAGCAGGCGCTGGCGGCGTTACGCCAGGGCAGGATCTGGCGTCATCAGGTCGAAAGCCTCGATTTTAACGACGCGGCGCTGCAGAGCTTACGCAAAAAGGGGCTGAGCGAGCTGGCCTGCGAAGCCCCTGCGCTGGTCGACTGGCGCGACGGCTTTAGCGTGGCGGGTGACCGCTTGCGTCTTAATACCGAACAGGCCACCGCCGTCGGGGCGATCCACAGCGCCTCGGATCGCTTCTCGGCCTGGCTGCTGGCGGGCGTCACCGGCTCCGGTAAGACTGAAGTCTATCTGAGCGTGCTGGAAAACGTGCTGGCACAGGGCAAGCAGGCCCTGGTGATGGTGCCGGAAATCGGCCTGACCCCGCAGACCATCGCCCGTTTCCGCGAGCGGTTTAACGCCCCGGTCGAGGTGCTGCACTCCGGTTTAAACGACAGCGAACGCCTCAGCGCCTGGCTGAAAGCCCGAAATGGCGAAGCGGCGATCGTGATTGGCACCCGCTCGTCGCTGTTCACACCGTTCAAAAACCTGGGCGTGATCGTCATCGACGAAGAGCACGACAGCTCCTATAAACAGCAGGAAGGCTGGCGCTATCACGCCCGCGATCTGGCGGTATACCGCGCCCATAGCGAGCAGATCCCGATTATCCTCGGCTCGGCCACCCCTGCGCTGGAGACGCTGCACAACGTGCGCCAGCGCAAATACCACATGCTGCGCCTGACGCGCCGGGCGGGGAATGCGCGCCCTGCCGTACAACATGTTCTCGATCTGAAAGGCCAGCAGGTGCAGGCGGGACTTGCCCCGGCGCTGATCGCCCGCATGCGCCAGCATCTGCAGGCCAACAACCAGGTGATCCTGTTTCTCAACCGGCGCGGTTTTGCCCCGGCGCTGCTGTGCCATGACTGCGGCTGGATAGCCGAATGCCCGCGCTGCGATCATTACTACACTCTGCATCAGGCCCAGCACCATCTGCGCTGTCACCACTGCGACAGCCAGCGGCCGATCCCGCGCCAGTGTCCATCCTGCGGCTCGACGCATATGGTGCCGGTCGGGCTGGGCACCGAGCAGCTGGAACAGGCGTTAATCCCCTTCTTCCCCGGCGTGGCGATCTCGCGTATCGACCGCGACACCACCAGCCGCAAGGGGGCGCTTGAGCAGCAGCTGGCGGAAGTGCATCGCGGCGGAGCGCGGATCCTGATTGGCACCCAGATGCTGGCGAAAGGGCACCACTTCCCGGACGTGACGCTGGTGGCGCTGCTGGACGTTGACGGCGCGCTGTTCTCGGCGGATTTCCGCTCCGCAGAGCGCTTTGCCCAGCTCTATACCCAGGTGGCAGGCCGCGCCGGGCGTGCCGGCAAGCAGGGCGAAGTCGTGCTGCAAACTCACCATCCCGAGCATCCGCTGCTGCAAACCCTGTTGCATAAAGGCTATGACGCCTTTGCCGAGCAGGCGCTGGCCGAGCGCCAGACCCTGCAATTACCGCCCTGGACCAGCCATGTGATTATCCGCGCCGAGGATCACAACAACCAGCAGGCACCGCTGTTCCTCCAGCAGCTGCGCAATCTGCTACAGGCCAGCCCGCTGGTGGATAATCAGCTGTGGATTTTAGGCCCGGTTCCGGCACTGGCACCGAAACGCGGCGGGCGCTACCGCTGGCAAATCCTGCTGCAACACCCGTCGCGGATCCGCCTGCAACATATCGTCAGCGGTACCCTGGCGTTAATTAACACGCTGCCGGAAGCGCGCAAAGTGAAGTGGGTGCTGGACGTCGATCCCATCGAAAGCTAAAAAATGGTGGGAGGCGGATCGAAAAATTCAACATGCCTCACACTTTTTATGAAAATTCTGTAACCGCTTCCATTCGCAATCTGATAAAACTGATTCAGTCAGAAGAGCGGTGATACGCCGGCGAGGAGAAGAGGTTGAAGTCCAGGAAAGAGGTCGCCTCAGCGACCATGAAAGATGTTGCCCTGAAAGCAAAAGTCTCAACGGCAACGGTATCCCGAGCCTTAATGAATCCCGATAAAGTCTCTCAGACCACACGCAATCGTGTTGAGCAGGCTGCGCTGGAGGTGGGTTATCTGCCGCAGACGATGGGACGTAACGTCAAACGTAACGAATCCCGCACCATCCTGGTCATTGTGCCCGACATCTGCGATCCCTTTTTCAGCGAAATCATCCGCGGCATTGAAGTGACCGCTGCGGCCCAGGGTTACCTGGTGCTGATTGGCGACTGCGCCCACCAGAACCAGCAGGAAAAAACCTTCATCGACCTGATCATTACCAAGCAGATCGACGGCATGCTGCTGCTCGGTTCACGCCTGCCCTTCGATGCCAGCATTGAAGAGCAGCGCAACCTGCCGCCGATGGTGATGGCCAACGAGTTCGCCCCCGAGCTGGAACTGCCTACCGTTCACATTGATAACCTCACCGCTGCGTTCAACGCCGTGAACTATCTGCAGGAGCTGGGCCATAAACGCATCGGCTGCATCGCCGGGCCGGAAGAGATGCCGCTGTGTCATTATCGCCTGCAGGGCTACGTTCAGGCGCTGCGCCGCACCGGGGCGACGGTGGATCCACACTATATTGCCCGGGGCGACTTTACCTATGCCGCAGGCGGGCTGGCGCTGGAAAAACTGCTGTCGCTGCCACAGCCGCCGACCGCGGTGTTCTGTCACAGCGACGTGATGGCGCTCGGCGCACTCTCGTATGCGAAGCGGCACGGTCTGAATGTGCCGAAAGACCTCTCCATCATTGGCTTCGATAACATTTCCCTGTCTGAGTTTTGCGATCCGCCGCTCACAACCGTGGCGCAGCCTCGCTATGAGATTGGCCGGCAAGCGATGCTGCTGTTATTGGATCAACTCAACGGCCAGACGGTCAGCAGCGGCTCCCGTTTACTGGACTGCGAATTGATCGTTCGCGGCTCAACCCAGCCGCTAACGTAAAGCCGCCGCCTTTCAGACTTCCTCGACTGGTCAAAGGCCCGCCGCTTAAGTAACATGGCGGGCTGACAAACGAATAAATACAGCGAAACGATAGTGGCACAACGAGATTATGTACGTCGCGGCCAGCCGGCACCTTCGCGACGCAAAAAGAGTAGCTCACGGAGCCCGCAACGCAGCCTGCCTGCGGTCTCGCCTGCCATGGTCGCGATTGCAGCGGCGGTACTGGTGGCATTCATCGGCGGCCTCTGGTTCATTACGCACCATAAAAAAGAAGAAGCGGAAGCGCTGCAGGGCAATAAAGTTGTCGGCAATGGCTTACCACCGAAGCCGGAAGAGCGCTGGCGCTATATCAAAGAGCTTGAGAGCCGCCAGCCGGGCGTCCGCGCGCCGACAGAACCTTCTGCCGGTGGCGAGGTGGTGGATCCTACCCAGTTAACCAACGAACAGCGTCAGCTGCTGGCTCAGATGCAGGCCGATATGCGCCAGCAGCCTACCCAGCTCAACGAAGTGCCGTGGAATGAGCAGACGGCGGCGCAGCGCCAGCAAACGCTCCAGCGTCAACGTCAGGCGCAGCAACAAATTCAGCAGCAACAGCAACAACAGCAGTGGGCGCAGAGCCAGACGGTACAGCAGCCGAAAGCGCAGCCGCGGGTAACGGAACAGCCGTATCAGCAACCGCGTACCGCGCAGACGCAGCCGGTTCAGCAGCCTAAAGCGCAGCCGGCTAAGCAAAATCAGCCGTATCAGGATCTGCTGCAGACTCCGGCGCATACCACCGCCCAGGCACCGAAAGCGCAGCAGGCCGCGCCGATCACCAAAGAGACCGAGGCGCCAAAGCAGACGGCTGCGAAGAAAGACGAACGCCGCTGGATGGTGCAGTGCGGCTCCTTTAAAGGCGCAGAGCAGGCAGAAACCGTGCGTGCGCAGCTGGCTTTTGAAGGCTTTGATTCACGCATCACCACCAACAACGGCTGGAATCGCGTGGTGATTGGCCCGGTCAAAGGTAAAGACAATGCCGATGGCACCATCTCTCGTCTGAAGATGGCAGGTCACACAAACTGCATTCGACTCGCTTCCGGGGGTTGAAACCCCCAAAATCCCCCCCATCTATCATTCTATTCAGCCCTGAGCACAGGCTCAGGGCTTCTGTTTCCCGATTCTGTAACCAGGGGGTCTGCTCGTGACAACAATAGTAAGTGTACGCCGTAACGGCCAGGTGGTGATTGCCGGTGATGGCCAGGCCACGCTGGGTAATACCGTCATGAAAGGCAACGTGAAGAAAGTGCGTCGTCTCTACAACGACAAAGTGATCGCAGGTTTTGCAGGCGGCACGGCGGATGCCTTCACGCTGTTTGAACTGTTTGAACGCAAACTGGAAATGCATCAGGGCCATCTGGTGAAAGCCGCCGTTGAGCTGGCGAAGGACTGGCGTACCGACCGCATGCTGCGCAAACTCGAAGCGCTGTTGGCGGTAGCCGATGAAAATGCCTCGCTGATCATCACCGGTAACGGTGACGTGGTCCAGCCAGAAAACGATCTGATTGCTATCGGTTCCGGCGGCCCGTACGCCCAGGCCGCCGCTCGCGCGCTGTTGGAAAACTCCGACCTGGGCGCGCGCGATATCGCTGTGAAGGCGTTGGATATTGCAGGTGATATCTGCATCTACACCAACCACTTCCACACCATCGAAGAATTGCCGTCTAAGGCGTAAGGATTTCTCATGTCTGAAATGACTCCACGCGAAATTGTCAGCGAACTGAACAAACACATCATTGGCCAGGATAACGCCAAGCGTTCCGTGGCGATCGCCCTGCGTAACCGCTGGCGTCGTATGCAGCTGGATGAAGTGCTGCGCCATGAAGTAACGCCAAAAAACATTCTGATGATCGGCCCAACCGGTGTCGGTAAAACCGAGATCGCCCGTCGCCTGGCCAAACTGGCAAACGCGCCTTTTATCAAAGTTGAAGCGACGAAGTTCACCGAAGTGGGCTATGTCGGGAAAGAAGTGGACTCTATCATCCGCGATCTGACCGATTCCGCAATCAAAATGGTACGCGTACAGTCCATCGAGAAAAACCGCTATCGCGCCGAAGAGATGGCGGAAGAGCGCGTGCTGGACGTCCTGATCCCACCGGCGAAAAACAACTGGGGCCAGGCAGAGCAACCTGCTGAGCCGTCTGCTGCACGCCAGGCATTCCGCAAAAAACTGCGCGAAGGCCAGCTGGATGACAAAGAGATTGAGATCGATCTCGCCGCCGCGCCGATGGGCGTGGAAATCATGTCCCCTCCGGGCATGGAAGAGATGACCAGCCAGCTGCAGTCCATGTTCCAGAACCTGGGCGGGCAGAAGCAGAAGCCGCGTAAGCTGAAAATCAAAGATGCGATGAAGCTGCTGATTGAAGAAGAAGCCGCAAAACTGGTGAACCCGGAAGAGCTGAAGCAGGACGCCATCGACGCCGTAGAGCAGCACGGCATCGTATTTATCGATGAGATCGATAAAATCTGTAAGCGCGGTGAGTCCAACGGTCCGGACGTCTCCCGTGAAGGCGTACAGCGCGACCTGCTGCCGCTGGTTGAAGGCTGCACCGTCTCCACCAAGCACGGCATGGTGAAAACCGACCACATTCTGTTTATCGCCTCTGGCGCATTCCAGGTAGCCAAGCCGTCTGACCTGATCCCGGAGCTGCAGGGTCGTCTGCCGATCCGCGTTGAATTGCAGGCGCTGACCACCGAAGACTTCGAGCGCATCCTGACCGAGCCGAACGCCTCTGTGACCGTACAGTACAAAGCGCTGATGGCGACCGAAGGCGTGAACATTGAGTTCACCGAAGACGGTATCAAGCGTATCGCCCAGGCGGCGTGGCAGGTTAACGAAACCACCGAAAACATCGGCGCACGTCGTCTGCACACCGTGCTGGAGCGCCTGATGGAAGACATCTCCTATGATGCAAGCGACCTGAATGGTCAAAGCATTACCATTGATGCCGACTATGTGAGTAAGCATCTTGATGCTTTAGTAGCAGATGAAGATCTGAGCCGTTTTATCTTATAATCGCGGTCATTGCATTTTCATCACTGATGATGGGGCTGAAAAGCCCCATTTTTATTGGCTAAACATCCTATGACTAAAATCAGCCGTACGCGTGCCTGGCTGGAAAGCCTGCGTCCTAAAACCCTTCCTCTCGCTTTCGCCGCCATTGTGGTGGGCACAGCCCTGGCGTGGTGGCAGGGACATTTCGACCCTCTGGTGGCTGCGCTGGCGCTGATCACCGCCGGGCTCCTGCAAATCCTCTCTAACCTCGCCAACGACTATGGCGATGCCGTTAAGGGCAGCGATAAACCCGACCGTATCGGGCCTTTGCGCGGGATGCAGAAAGGGGTGATCACTCAGGAGCAGATGAAGCGGGCGCTGATTATCACCGTGGCGCTGATTTGTCTCTCCGGGATTGCGCTGGTGCTGGTGGCCTGTAAAACCCCTGCGGATGCGGTTGGCTTCCTCGTGCTCGGCCTGCTGGCGATTGTTGCGGCGATAACCTATACCGTCGGCACCCGCCCTTACGGATACATCGGGCTGGGCGACATTTCGGTGCTGGTGTTCTTCGGCTGGCTGAGCGTGATGGGCAGTTGGTATCTGCAGGCACATACCCTGATCCCGGCCCTGTTCCTGCCAGCCACCGCCTGCGGCATGCTGGCGACGGCGGTGCTCAACATTAACAACCTGCGCGATATCGACAGCGATCGACTGAACGGGAAAAACACCCTGGCGGTCCGTCTTGGGCCGGTAAATGCGCGCCGCTACCATGCCTGCCTGCTGATGGGCGCCCTGCTCTGTCTGGCGTTGTTTAACCTGCTTTCCCTGCACAGCCTGTGGGGCTGGCTGTTTGTGCTCGCCACGCCGCTGCTGGTCAAACAGGCGCGGTACGTGATCCGCGAACAGAGCGCCTCGGCCATGCCGCCAATGCTGGAACGCACGGTAAAAGGGGCACTGCTTACTAACCTGTTGTTCGTGGTGGGAATTGTGCTCAGCCAGACGCTGAACTAGCTGACAAATATCAATTAACAATTGATGATTTTGCCAACAATGCGTTTCGCGCGATATACTGAAATCACTCGCAGCAACTGAACCTTAAGCCTATGAAATACGATACCTCTGAGCTTTGTGACATCTACCAGGAAGATATCAACGTCGTAGAACCGCTGTTTTCCAACTTTGGAGGACGGTCATCTTTTGGCGGACAGATCATCACGGTGAAATGTTTTGAGGACAACGGGTTGCTGTACGATCTGCTCGAACAGAACGGCCGTGGTCGCATTCTGCTGATTGACGGCGGCGGCTCCGTGCGTCGCGCATTAATCGATGCAGAACTTGCCCGTCTCGCCACGCAAAACGAGTGGGAAGGCATGGTGGTGTATGGCGCAGTGCGCCAGGTGGACGACCTTGAAGAGCTGGACATCGGCATTCAGGCGATCGCCGCTATTCCGGTGGGTGCCGCAGGTGAAGGCATTGGCGAAAGCGACGTCCGCGTCAATTTCGGCGGGGTAACGTTCTTCTCCGGCGACCATCTGTATGCCGATAATACCGGTATTATCCTGTCGGAAGATCCGCTGGATATTGAGTAACAAAAAGCCGGGTGGCGGCTTCGCCTTACCCGGCCTACAAATTCTACTCTGCCTTTTGCAGAAACAAAAAAAGCATCCTCAGGATGCTTTTTTATGTCGAAAGAAAATCACACTTCTTCCATACGTCCTAGCAGAGCATGCAGACGATCCTGCCAGCCGGTCTGCTGTTCGCGCAGATGGTGGTTTTCACGCTCCAGCTCTTCACGACCTTGCTGAGCAGTCTGAATTTCCTGCGACAGCGCGTTGTTTTTTTCTTTCAGCTCTTCGATTTCCATCTGCAGCAGGGTGATGGTATCAATCGCCTGCTGTACTTTGGATTCCAGTTTCTCAAACACTTCTAAAGACATAATCCTACCTCTCCTGAATTTGCAAGGCGACGCTTTGACGTAAACGCGCACAACACCTGGTGTCGATTGTATGGAGCCCCGCCCTCCCTGTCCAGCGGCAGACCGCGCAGATTGCGGTTTGCAACACTTTTCAGCCTCCTCCTGGTGCGTTCGCATCATATACCCCTAAATTGTTAACACTTTAGTTAATGGAATGCTTCAGCCCACCTCCGCGTATAAACGCTAACGCACACTTAATGGCGCGTTATCGCTCATTTTGTTGACGCGGCACACACATTTTAAGTTCGATATTTCTCGTTTTTGCTCGTTAACGATAAATTAACACTGTGTCTACAGGACATCGTGGCAAGAGTAACGATCGCCGCGATGACAATAACCATTAATTTTCTGTCAGGATCCGATTATGAGTGAAACATCAACCTTGAAAGGCCAGTGCATCGCAGAGTTCCTGGGTACTGGGTTGTTGATTTTCTTTGGCGTAGGATGCGTGGCGGCGCTGAAAGTAGCGGGCGCCAGCTTTGGGCAGTGGGAAATCAGCGTGATCTGGGGTCTAGGCGTGGCGATGGCCATCTACCTGACGGCGGGTGTTTCAGGTGCCCATCTTAACCCTGCGGTTACCATCGCGCTGTGGCTGTTTGCCTGCTTCGATAAACGCAAGGTTGTGCCCTTTATTGTGGCGCAGTTTGCCGGTGCCTTTTGTGCAGCGGCGTTAGTTTACGGGCTCTATTACAATCTGTTTATCGACTTCGAACAGACACACCAGATGGTGCGTGGCAGTACCGAGAGCCTCGAGCTGGCCGGCATCTTCTCAACCTATCCGAACCCGCATATTAACTTTGTGCAGGCCTTCGCGGTGGAGATGGTGATCACCGCTATCTTGATGGGCGTCATCATGGCGCTGGGTGATGACGGCAACGGCATTCCACGCGGCCCGCTGGCACCGCTGCTGATTGGTTTACTGATTGCGGTCATCGGCGCATCGATGGGACCACTGACCGGCTTCGCCATGAACCCGGCACGTGACCTGGGGCCGAAGACCTTTGCCTTCTTCGCGGGCTGGGGCAACGTGGCCTTTACCGGTGCGAAAGATATTCCCTACTTCCTGGTGCCCCTGTTCGGCCCGATCGTTGGGGCATCGCTGGGCGCATTCGGCTATCGTAAGCTGATTGGACGCCATCTGCCGTGCGACACCTGTGTGGTTGAGGAGAAAAAAAGCCTCTCCCCGACTGAATCAAAAGCTTCGCTGTAATCTGACTACGGGACTCATAAAATGACCGACAAAAAATATATCGTTGCGCTCGACCAGGGCACGACCAGCTCCCGCGCTGTCGTTATGGATCATGACGCGAACATTGTCAGCGTGTCACAGCGCGAATTCGAGCAAATCTATCCTAAGCCAGGCTGGGTTGAACACGACCCGATGGAAATCTGGGCCTCGCAAAGCTCGACGCTGGTTGAAGTACTGGCGAAAGCCGATATCAGTTCCGACGAGATTGCGGCCATTGGCATCACCAACCAGCGTGAAACGGCCATCGTCTGGGAACGCGAAACCGGTAAACCGATTTATAACGCCATCGTCTGGCAGTGCCGCCGTACCGCGGATATCTGCGAGAAGCTCAAGCGTGACGGTATGGAAGAGTACGTGCGCAGCGCCACCGGCCTGGTGGTGGACCCGTATTTCTCCGGCACCAAGGTGAAGTGGATCCTCGACCATGTGGAAGGCTCTCGCGAGCGTGCCAAACGTGGTGAACTGCTGTTCGGCACGGTGGATACCTGGCTTATCTGGAAGATGACTCAGGGACGCGTCCACGTTACCGACTACACCAACGCCTCGCGCACCATGCTGTTCAACATCCACGATCTGGACTGGGATGACAAAATGCTGGACGCGCTGGATATCCCGCGTGCCATGCTACCGCAGGTGCGTAAGTCCTCTGAAGTGTACGGCCAGACCAACATCGGCGGTAAAGGCGGCACCCGTATTCCGATTGCCGGGATTGCCGGGGACCAGCAGGCGGCGCTGTTTGGCCAGCTGTGCGTGAAAGAAGGGATGGCGAAAAACACCTACGGCACCGGCTGCTTCATGCTGATGAACACCGGCGAGAAGGCGGTGAAATCAGAGCATGGCCTGCTGACCACTATCGCCTGCGGCCCTCGCGGAGAGGTGAACTACGCCCTCGAAGGCGCGGTGTTTATGGCCGGAGCCTCTATCCAGTGGCTGCGCGATGAGATGAAGCTTATCAGCGACGCTTTCGACTCGGAGTATTTCGCTACTAAAGTGAAAGACACCAACGGGGTGTACGTCGTACCGGCCTTTACCGGGCTGGGCGCGCCGTACTGGGATCCCTATGCTCGCGGGGCGATTTTCGGCCTGACGCGTGGGGTGAACTCGAACCACATCATTCGCGCCACGCTGGAGTCAATTGCCTATCAGACCCGCGACGTGCTGGAAGCGATGCAGGCCGACTCCGGCATTCGTCTCCACGCCCTGCGCGTGGACGGCGGCGCGGTGGCTAACAATTTCCTGATGCAGTTCCAGTCCGACATTCTGGGCACCCGCGTGGAGCGTCCGGAAGTGCGTGAAGTGACGGCGCTGGGGGCGGCTTACCTTGCCGGTCTGGCGGTCGGCTTCTGGCAGAACCTGGACGAGCTGCAGGAGAAAGCGGTCATCGAACGCGAATTCCGCCCGGGCATCGAAACCACCGAGCGTAACTTCCGCTACAGCGGCTGGAAGAAAGCCGTGAAACGCGCGCTGGCGTGGGAAGATCACGACGAGTCGTAATCCACTTCACATTCCCTCTCCCTTTGGGGAGAGGGGTCCTCAGCCCGCACCCCACCCCACTCTGTGATAAACTTCGTGCAATTCCTTTTGACCGCACGAGTACCCAATGAAACGTGAACTTGCTATCGAATTTTCCCGCGTGACCGAAGCCGCCGCTCTGGCGGGCTACAAGTGGCTTGGCCGTGGTGACAAAAATATCGCCGACGGTGCAGCCGTCCATGCCATGCGCATTATGCTTAACCAGGTCAATATCGACGGCACCATCGTGATTGGCGAAGGCGAAATCGACGAAGCGCCAATGCTGTTTATCGGTGAAAAAGTCGGGACCGGCAAGGGAGACGCGGTGGATATCGCCGTCGACCCGATTGAAGGCACCCGCATGACCGCCATGGGTCAGGCTAACGCCCTGGCCGTACTGGCCGTGGGCGACAAAGGCACCTTCCTCAACGCGCCTGATATGTATATGGAGAAGCTGATTGTCGGGCCGGGCGCCAAAGGGGTTATCGACCTCAACCTGCCGCTGGCGGACAACCTGCGTAACATCGCCGCCGCGCTCAATAAACCGCTGAGCGAACTGACGGTCACCATCCTGGCCAAACCGCGTCATGATGTCACTATCGCCCATATGCAGCAGCTGGGCGTGCGCGTCTTTGCTATTCCCGATGGCGACGTGGCAGCCTCCATCCTTACCTGCATGCCGGACAGCGAAGTGGACGTGCTGTACGGCATCGGCGGCGCGCCGGAAGGGGTGGTTTCTGCCGCAGTGATCCGCGCCCTCGACGGTGACATGCAGGGTCGTCTGCTGGCCCGCCATGAAGTGAAAGGCGACAGCGAAGAGAACCGCCGTATCGGTGAGCAGGAGCTGGCCCGCTGCGCCGCGATGGGCATCGAGGCCAATACCGTGCTGCGTCTGGATGATATGGCGCGCAACGATAACGTCGTCTTCTCGGCCACCGGTATCACCAAAGGCGATCTGCTGGACGGCATCACCCGCAAAGGCAATATGGCGACCACCGAAACGCTGCTGATCCGCGGTAAATCACGCACCATTCGCCGCATCCAGTCGATTCACTATCTCGACCGCAAAGATCCCGACGTGCAGACTCACATTCTGTAAAACCGTTTGATCAATTGAGCTTTCCGGCCTGCACGGGCTGGAAATCTCTCTCTCAGGTAAGGAAGATAGAACCCGAGATCAGTACAGGAGAACATCATGGCAGACTGGGTAACAGGTAAAGTCAAAAAGGTAGAGTTCTGGACCGATGCGCTATTTAGTCTTACCGTCAATGCGCCCATCCATCCCTTCACGGCCGGACAATTCGCCAAGCTGGGGCTGGAAATCGACGGTGAACGCGTGCAGCGCGCCTACTCCTATGTCAACCCGCCGGATAACCCGGATCTCGAGTTCTATCTTGTCACCGTTCCCGATGGCAAACTCAGCCCGCGCCTGGCGGCCCTCAAACCCGGCGACGAGATCCAGATAGTCAGTGAAGCCGCAGGCTTCTTCGTGCTGGATGAAGTGCCGGACTGCGACACCCTGTGGATGCTGGCGACCGGTACCGCCATCGGCCCGTACCTTTCGATCCTGCAATACGGGAAAGACCTGGAGCGTTTTAAAAATATCGTGCTGGTGCATGCCGCACGCTATGCCGCAGACCTGAGCTACCTGCCGCAGATGCTGGAGTTGCAGCAACGCTATGAAGGGAAAGTGAAAATTCAGACGGTGGTGAGCCGTGAAACGGTGGTGGGATCACTGACCGGCCGCGTGCCGGCCCTGATTGAAAGCGGTGAACTGGAAGCTGCGGTTGGCCTGCCGATGACGGCCGAGAGCAGCCATGTCATGCTGTGCGGCAACCCGCAGATGGTGCGCGACACGCAACAGCTGCTGAAAGAGACCCGGCAGATGACCAAACATTTACGCCGCCGTCCGGGCCATATGACTGCAGAACACTACTGGTAATTAGCGGTACTTTACGTCGATCGTATCTTTACCGTATTTATTCTCGCCCTGGGTGCCCACGAACGCGCCCAGGTCGACAATAATCATCACAAAAATAATGGTAGGGATCAGCCTGCCAACCGCCCACGGCAGCATGGAGGGCAGCATCGACCAGTTGCCTGCCAGCAGCATCCACGCCAGCACCACCAGCAGCGACCACAGCCCCGAGCGGCCACGATCGTGCAGACGTTTCACTAACACCGCCGCGGTCGGCCACAGCAGCGAAACCAGCGCGAATGCCGCCGTCTGGGTATTCAGCCACGCGTTATTCGCAAAAATAAACAGACCCAGCATGGCGACAATCCATACGCCAATCCAGATCCAGAAATCACGGCGTCCAATACGCCCTTTGAATGAAAACAACCACTGCTGTATGGTCATGTCAGGTTCCTTAAAATCATTGCGGAGCGTAGTTTACCCTGGAGTCGCATCCTTTTGACAAGCCAGCCAGATATCGTTTTAATCGTGACAGTAACATTCAGAGACTTTATTGATGAAGATGTGGTTTCACCTTATTTGGCTGGGTTTAACACTGTCGTGCGCGAGCGTTTCTCTGCGCGCTGCCGAGACCTCCGCACCTGCCACGGCCCCCTACGTGATGCCGGGCGCGCCGTCGTTTGATCAATCCATTAGCCTGTTCCGCGAGGCCTTCAACAGCGCTAACCCTGGCCTGTCGCTGAATGAGTTTCGCGCCATCGATGGTGCCCGCGATACCCCCAACCTGACCCGTGCCGCCAGCAAGATTAACGAGAATCTGTACGCCTCAACGGCGCTGGAGCGTGGAACGCTCAAAATTAAGAGTATGCAGATTACCTGGTTGCCGATTCAGGGGCCTGAGCAAAAGGCCGCCAAAGCCAAAGCGCTGGAGTATATGAGCGCCATTTTACGGGCGTTCACCCCGGCGTTAACCAAATCACAAAGCCAGCAAAAGCTGCAAAAGCTGCTGGCTGCCGGTAAAAACAAACGTTATTACGCCGAAACGGAAGGCGCGGTTCGCTATGTGGTGGCAGATAACGGCGAAAAGGGGCTGACCTTCGCTGTTGAACCGATTAAGCTGGCGTTATCTGAGACCCTCGGCGGGGCGAATTAATGACAAAAAGCAAAGCCTTTCGAGGGAAAATCTCTATACTGATTCACAGACCATGCTGCCCAGCCGGGTGGCCATATTCCTTAATTCGCTCTTGAGCGTGGAGAATTGAAATGCGACATCCTTTAGTGATGGGTAACTGGAAACTGAACGGCAGCCGCCACATGGTAAACGAGCTGGTAGCTAACCTGCGTAAAGAGCTGGCTGGCGTGACTGGCTGTGCTGTTGCGATCGCTCCGCCGGACATGTACCTGGATATGGCTAAACACGCCGCTGACGGCAGCCACATCGTTCTGGGTGCGCAGAACGTTGACGTTAACCTGTCTGGCGCGTTCACCGGTGAAACCTCCGCTGAAATGCTGAAAGATATCGGCGCAAAATACATTATCATCGGCCACTCTGAGCGTCGTACCTACCACAAAGAGTCCGACGAATTCATCGCTAAAAAATTCGCGGTACTGAAAGAGCAGGGTCTGATCCCGGTTCTGTGCATCGGTGAAACCGAAGCTGAAAACGAAGCGGGCAAAACTGAAGAAGTGTGCGCACGCCAGATCGACGCAGTGCTGACCACTCAGGGCGCGAGCGCGTTCGAAGGCGCGGTCATTGCTTACGAGCCAGTATGGGCGATCGGTACCGGCAAATCTGCAACCCCAGCTCAGGCTCAGGCGGTTCACAAATTCATCCGTGACCATATTGCTAAAGCAGACGCGAAAGTGGCTGAGCAAGTAATCATCCAGTACGGCGGTTCCGTAAACGCAGCGAACGCAGCAGAGCTGTTCACCCAGCCGGACATCGACGGCGCGCTGGTTGGCGGCGCATCCCTGAAAGCAGACGCTTTCGCGGTGATCGTTAAAGCAGCAGAAGCGGCTAAACAGGCGTAAAAAACCTTTGCGGCGGGTGGCGCTTCGCTAACCCGCCCTACGGTTCTCCAGGCCCGGTAAGCGCCAGCGCCACCGGGCTTTTTTACAGCCGTCCCAGGATACTAAACCACAGATAATCCAGCGGCAGCAGCACCAGATAGGTTGCCACCGCCAGCGCCAGGCAGAGCAGCATCCCCGCCCGCGCAGGCACTCTTCCCAGCCCCATCGCCACCACTATCGGCGACGCCTGATACGGCAGCAGCGGCGTGGAGTATCCCAGCACCTGAATCATAATCACCGACAATAACGGGAAGCCAGTGGCGTCCGAGAAGCTTTGCGCCAGAGTGGTATACAGCGCCGGAACACCGTTGGCGGTCATGATAAAATTCAGCGCGGTAGTGATGCCGGTTAACGCCAGGAAACTGGTGAAGGGCGCGTCGGCATCCAGCGGCATCACCCGCATCAGCGCCTCGCCCACGGCACTGCCGATCCCGGTCTGCGTCACGGTGATCGCCAGCCCGAGAATGCCCGCCACGTAAATACAGGTGCGCATGTTCACCCCGGCCGAGAACTCCTCGCCGGTGATAAAACCGATCCGCGGCAGCATCACCACCAGCGATGCCGCAAGCCCGGTCCATGCCGGGCCGATACCGTGCCAGCTCTCCGTCACCCACATCACCAGCACTACCGCCAGCAGCCAGGCGAGGCGCTTTTCGTCACGGCCCATGGGCTCCGGCGGAGACAGATCTTTTGCCGGTTTGGGGGCGCCGGGAAACAGCCAGCAGATCAGGCCGATCAGAATCAGGCCCTTGAGAATGCCCAGCACCGGAGTGTGCAGCAGCAGGTACGGAACATAGTTGAGATGCATACCATACGACCCTTCCGCCGCCCCGCTCATTACCAGATTAGGTACGTTAGCCGGGAGGATAGTGGCCGACAGCTGGAAAGTGCCAAATCCCACCGCCAGCGCCAGACCAAACCACGCCCGGGAGCCATCGGCAATGCCCGCCCGCTTCGCCATCGCCGCCACAATCGGCATCAGCAGCGCGATGCGCCCCATGTTGGAGGGCATCACAAACGCCAGCGCATAGGTAAGCAGCACGACGCTGGCCACCATCAGCGGCCAGGAGTCGGTCAGCCTGGACGACAACGCCCGCGCGGCTCTGTCCGCCAGCCCGGTTTTACGGATCGCCACGCCCAGCACAAACCCGCTGAACACCAGCCAGAATGCCGACGAGGCAAACCCGCCGAATATCACCTCCGGCGGCGCAATTTTGGCGATCATCGCTGCGGTAAAGAACAGCAGCGCGGTGAGGAATTCCGGCAGCAGCGAGGTCGCCCACAGGATGATGGTGACGACGATAATCAGCGAGGGCAGAAACAGCGGGTGAGTGATCCAGAGCGACATGCCTGTCTCCTGTAGAATTTTTCAGCAAGTCTACGGCGGCAGGCAGCGGGAGTAAACGCTATTTATGGTGGGGTCAATTCAGGATATGACATTGATGATCCTGCAATTCCTCAGCGGAGGCCAGGTTGAACGTCAGCAGATTACGCTCGGTCGCCAGCAGGACAAAAGAGCCGTCCGCCTGCTGCGCCATCGCCAGCGCAAAGCGTCCCATATGGTCGCGCGCTTCCGGCAGCTCTTCTGCCAGCATCATAAACGGGCTGCGTTTCACCAGCTCCGCTTCCGTTACCCGACGCGCCAGATATTCGTGCCCTTCCAGCCCACCGGGAAACGGCAGCCATTGGGTGCTGATTTGCCCCTGATGAGTATTGAGCTTCTCGCGCACGTCCGGCCGCAGGCACGAGATATGGATATGAAAATGATTTTGCGTACGGCCCGTTGGGGAGTTAATGGTCAGGGAAATGGCGCTGTCAGGCACTTTGGCACCCCGCTTCATGCTCATAAAGTTGCGCGACTGCCACGCCAGCCAGAAGAAGTTCGGCGTATAGGCCTCAGTCAGAAGCGGGCTTTCGGTGCCGTTGATGCGGTACGTTGGCATCAGAAGATATTGCAGGGGGCCGTTGCGGTCTTTGAATACCACATATCCCGCATCCCTCTTCACCAGGACACAGGGCGCCGGGTTACGGTTTTGCATCTGATTGGGTACACACTGGTCGAGAACGATATGCCGTAATGCGTTTGGGTTACCCGACTTCATCCAGAACCAGCCCCCCGCGGCAAGCGCGATGAGGATCAGTGCCAGCACAATTATTTTTTTCACAACGCGTTCCCTGTATCCGGTTGAACCAAAAGAGTAACGCACTTTGATGACAAACAAAAAAGCCCGGCAGTATGATTCTGCCGGGCTTTTTAAACGCTATGGGTGATTAACGTTTGCTGATCTGATCGAAGGTGCCGCCATTCGAGAAGTGATCTTTCTGCGCTTTGGTCCAGCCGCCAAACTCTTCATCGATAGTGAACAGCTTCAGTTTCGGGAATTCGTTCCCATACTTCTTCGCCACCGCTTCATCACGTGGACGATAGAAATTCTTCGCGGCGATCTCCTGACCTTCCGGGGTGTAAAGGTACTTCAGATAGGCTTCCGCCACGGCCTGGGTGCCTTTCTTATCCGCCACTTTGTCGACCACAGAGACGGTCGGCTCAGCCAGAATCGATTCGCTTGGGGTCACGATTTCAAACTTGTCTTTACCCAGCTCGTTGGTCGCCAGCAGCGCTTCGTTTTCCCATGCAATCAGCACATCGCCAATGCCGCGTTCAACAAAGGTGTTGGTTGCGCCACGCGCGCCGGAGTCCAGCACTTCAACGTTTTTAAACAGCGATTTCACGAAGTCCTGGGCTTTGGCCTGATCGCCATTGTTGTGGTGCAGGGCGTAGCCCCAGGCTGCAAGATAGTTCCAGCGCGCGCCGCCGGAGCTTTTCGGGTTCGGGGTAATCACGGAAACGCCCGGCTTAATCAGGTCGTTCCAGTCGTGGATCTGTTTCGGGTTGCCTTTACGCACCAGGAAAACGATGGTGGAGGTGTATGGCGCAGAGTTGTCTGGCAGACGTTTGATCCAGTTTTTATCGATACGACCGCGTTCCGCAATCGCGTCCACGTCGTACGCCAGCGCCAGAGTCACGACATCGGCTTCAATACCGTTAATCACCGAGGTCGCCTGCTTGCCGGAGCCGCCGTGCGACTGACGGATCACCACGTTATCGCCGGTTTCCTGTTTCCAGTGTGCGGCAAACGCTTTGTTGTACTGTTCGTACAGTTCACGTGTCGGATCGTAAGACACGTTCAGTAACTGGATATCCTTTGCCAGAACGCTGGTCGATGCCAGCAATAAAGTTAACCCCACGCCCCACTTGTTCATCGTCCCACTCTCTTAATGTTGTGTTTGATGAATGCAGCGTGCCAGAAAGGAAACCAATGATTAAAGAATAAAAAAAGATTGGCTATAACTTCAGGGAATAAAAAGCGGTATTGTAGACACAAAAAAGCCCGGTGGCGCTTCGCTTACCGGGCCTACGGACCCTGCTTTTGTAGGGCGGGTAAGGCGTAGCCGCCACCCGGCAACAATCAGCTGATTAGTACAGTTTTTTCGCGCAGTCCAGCCAGTCACCTTTGAACGGACGCTTCATGTTTTCGATAGCGTCGATGATGTCATGGTGAACCAGCTTTTCGTTCTGAATGCCGACGCAACGACCGCCGAAGCCCTGCTGCAGCAGTTCAATCGCGTACGCACCCATACGGGAGGCCAGGATACGGTCGTAAGGACCCGGGGAGCCGCCGCGCTGGATGTGGCCGAGAACGGTGGCGCGGGTTTCGCGTTTGGTTTCGGTTTCGATGTACTTCGCCAGCTCGTCAACGTCGCAGATGTGCTCGGTGATGGCTACGATGGCGTGTTTCTTACCTTTCGCGATACCGGCTTTGATTTCCGCAACCAGGTCTTCACGGCTGAATTCCACTTCCGGAACCACGACAAACTCACAGCCACCGGCAATCGCCGCAGCCAGAGTCAGGTCGCCACAGTAGCGGCCCATTACTTCAACGATAGAGATACGCTGGTGAGAAGAAGAGGTGTCGCGCAGGCGGTCAATCGCTTCAACCACGGTGCCCAGGGCAGTGAAGTAGCCGATGGTGTAGTCGGTACCTTTGATGTCATTGTCGATGGTGCCAGGCAGACCGATGCACGGGAAGCCCATTTCGGTCAGACGTTTGGCGCCCATATAGGAACCGTCACCACCGATAACGACCAGCGCGTCGAGGCCGCGTTTTTTCATGTTTTCGATAGCCACTTCACGGATGCGGTCATCGCGGAATTCCGGGAAACGAGCGGAACCCAGGAAGGTACCGCCGCGGTTAATCATGTCGGACACGCTGTAGCGGTCGAGCTGCACCATGCGATCTTCATACAGGCCCAGATAACCGTCATAGATACCAAAAACTTCCAGACCTTCCGTCAACGCAGCACGAACTACACCACGAATTGCTGCGTTCATGCCGGGCGCATCACCGCCGCTTGTCAACACACCGATTTTCTTAATCATGACTACCTCTGAACTTAGGAATGCAAAAATGAAATCTGTTGCCGGAAGACTTCTGACGACCAACGAATACTGCAAATAGTATATCAATCACTTCCAGCTGAATTGATTCAGGTCAGGCCATATGGCGGTTATTTTTCCACAAAATGCTGGCCCGGTTCACTTTTTTACAACGAATTACGAAAGCTCAAAATGTCCATTGCCTGGCTTAGGTACGACTGAACAGGGATCCTGGTGAATAATGACGTCTGACCCCGGGAAACGCTGCAAAATCGCCTGCTCAACCTGCTCAGCCACCAGATGTGCCTGAACCAGCGGCAGGTTATCTTCCATTTCTAAATGAATCTGAATAAAGCGGGTCGGCCCTGACTGCCGCGTGCGAAGATCGTGAGCGCCGCTGACACCGGGCCAGGAGGTCACAATTTCGAAGATTTCATGCCGTTCTGCGTCTGGCAAGGCGCGATCGAGAAGCGATTGCACCGCATCGTACCCCATGCGCAACGCACTGTATAAAATATAAAAGCCAATCCCTAACGCAAATAGCGCATCGGCCCGATGCCAGCCATACCAGGCCAGACCGAGCGCAATCAGGATCGCGCCGTTCATCATAACATCAGACTGATAATGAAGCATATCGGCCCGTACCGCCTGACTTTGCGTTTTGCGCACAACCCAGCGCTGGAACGTTACCAGAATCAATGTGCTAATAAGTGCAATAACCGTGACGACAACGCCCACGCCCGGATCTTTCATCGGTGACGGGGTATACAGATGCTGAATCCCGGTCAAAAAGAGGAACAGCGCCGAACCGGAAATAAACATGCTTTGTGCCAGCGCCGCCAGCGACTCGGCTTTGCCGTGACCAAAGGTATGCTCTTCATCCGCCGGCTGCAGCGAGTAGCGCACCACCCACAGGTTAGTGAGCGAAGCGGCAATATCCACCAGCGAATCGACCAGCGCCGCCAGAATACTGACTGAACCGGTATACCACCACGCAAAAATTTTAATCACTAACAGGCACGACGCCATGATCGTCGCAGCCAATGCGGCCCGGCTTACCAGCCGCCCATAGGATTGATTCATAAACACTCCTGTCATGCTATGCCGCTAGTATAACGGATGCAGAGGAGTCATTAAGATGAATAAACGGTTACTACGTTTGAATGACGGGCAAAAAAAACCCCCTCATCATGAGGGGGAAGACAGGGATGGTGTCTATGGCAAGGAAAACAGGGTCTACTGGTTACTACGGGTATTGCTACTAAAAAGCGTCGATTCAGCGTTCTTCTGCATCCGTGCAACCTCACGCAACTGATCCATACGTTGCTGGTGTTTCTGGTTCAAAACCGCTTGCTGCTCGGGCGTTAGCAGGTGGAACATCTGGTTGCGGACTTTAGCCATTTCGACCTGTCGGGCAACCTGCTCCTGCGCCATTTTGTCTGCCTGAGCGCGCACAGCGTTCTCGTCAAAATTTTCTGCGGTGACAAGGCGATGCATTGTCTCCATTTCGCTAACATTAACAGGGGGCTGGTCATGTCGAGCCCGCTGCATCAGATCTCGCATCTGTTGACGCTGATGTTCGGTTAAACTTATGCCGTCGAACATATGGCCCTGGCCACTCTGCTGCGCGATGCCCTCCGTTGAGGAGCGGTTATCGCCGGTGATGACTCCAGCAGCCTGGCTAAATGCACTAAACGCCAGCGTTGAGGCCATGACGGCAGCGGTAACTTTGCGCATCACTTACTCCCAAAATCTTTCGTGTCGCGATTCAACGAGAACCAGTCTACGATTCAGGCTGCAAACATGCGTCAGGGGGTGTAAAACAACGTAAAGTCATGGATTAGAGAGCCTTGATGACGTAATTTCTGCCTCGGAGGTATTTAAACAATGAATAAAATCCTGTTAGTTGATGATGACCGAGAGCTGACATCCCTTTTAAAGGAGTTGCTCGACATGGAAGGCTTTGACGTGTCGGTGGCCCATGACGGGGAGCAGGCGCTGAGTCAACTCGACGATAGCATCGACTTGCTTTTGCTCGACGTCATGATGCCGAAGAAGAACGGCATCGACACCCTTAAAGAGCTGCGCCAGACTCACCAGACCCCTGTAATTATGCTGACCGCGCGCGGCAGCGAACTCGATCGCGTGCTGGGCCTTGAGCTGGGTGCCGATGACTATCTGCCTAAGCCGTTTAACGACCGGGAGCTGGTGGCACGTATTCGGGCGATCCTGCGTCGTTCGCACTGGAGCGAGCAGCAGCAGAACACCGACAACGGTTCGCCAACCCTTGAAGTGGATTCCCTGAGCCTCAATCCGGGCCGCCAGGAGGCCAGTTTCGACGGCCAGGCGCTGGAGCTGACCGGCACCGAATTCACCCTGCTTTATCTGCTGGCGCAGCATCTGGGCCAGGTGGTATCGCGTGAACATCTGAGCCAGGAAGTGCTGGGTAAGCGCCTGACCCCTTTCGACCGTGCCATTGATATGCACATCTCCAACCTGCGCCGCAAATTACCGGAGCGCAAGGATGGTCACCCGTGGTTTAAAACCCTGCGCGGACGCGGCTATCTGATGGTGTCCGCTTCATGATAGGCAGCTTAACCGCCCGCATCTTCGCCATCTTCTGGCTGACGCTGGCACTGGTGTTAATGCTGGTTTTGATGTTACCCAAACTCGACTCACGCCAGATGACGGAGCTCCTCGACAGCGAGCAACGTCAGGGTGTGATGATCGAGCAGCACGTAGAAGCAGAGCTGGCCATCGATCCGCCCAATGATTTGATGTGGTGGCGCAGGCTGTTTCGCGCTATCGAAAAATGGGCGCCGCCGGGGCAACGCCTGCTGCTGGTCACCAGCGAAGGCCGCGTAATCGGTGCCGATCGCAATGAAATGCAGATCATCCGCAACTTCATTGGCCAGGCGGATAACGCCGATCATCCGCAAAAGAAAAAATATGGTCGGGTAGAGATGGTGGGGCCATTCTCCGTCAATGACGGGGAAGATAACTACCAGCTCTATCTGATTCGTCCGGCGAGCAACTCCCAGTCCGACTTTATCAACCTGCTGTTTGACCGCCCGCTGCTGCTCTTAATTGTCACTATGCTGGTGAGTTCACCGCTGCTGCTGTGGCTGGCGTGGAGCCTGGCGAAACCGGCGCGTAAGTTGAAAAACGCCGCGGATGAAGTGGCGCAGGGTAACCTGCGGCAGCACCCGGAACTGGAAGCCGGGCCGCAGGAGTTCCTGGCGGCGGGTGCCAGCTTCAACCAGATGGTGACGGCGCTGGAGCGGATGATGACCACACAGCAGCGTCTGCTCTCTGATATCTCCCACGAACTGCGCACTCCGCTGACGCGTCTGCAACTGGGCACCGCCCTGCTGCGCCGCCGCGGCGGAGAGAGCAAAGAGCTGGAGCGTATCGAAACGGAAGCGCATCGTCTGGACAGCATGATCAATGACCTGCTGGTGATGTCACGCAATCAGCAGAAAAACGCGCTGGTGAGCGAAACGGTGAAAGCTAACCACCTGTGGCATGAGGTGCTGGATAACGCGGCATTCGAAGCCGAGCAGATGGGGAAATCCTTCACGGTTAACTTCCCACCGGGGCCATGGCCGCTGTACGGTAACCCCAATACGCTGGAAAGCGCGCTGGAAAATATCGTACGTAACGCCCTGCGCTACTCGCATACCAAAATCGAGGTGGCGTTCTCGGTGGATAAAGACGGTATCACCATCAACGTCGATGACGATGGTCCTGGCGTGAGCCCGGAAGATCGCGAGCAGATTTTCCGTCCGTTCTATCGTACCGATGAGGCACGCGACAGGGAATCTGGCGGTACCGGGCTGGGCCTGGCGATTGTCGAAACCGCCATTCAGCAGCACCGCGGCTGGGTGAAAGCCGACGACAGCCCGCTGGGCGGATTACGGTTAACGCTCTGGTTGCCGTTGTACAAACGATCGTAGCTATTGTGCCGGGTGGCGGCTTCGCCTTACCCGGCCTATCTTCCCCATAATCTCCGGGAATTATCCTCGATCTTGTTGCTAATTCGCCGCTTCTGCATGGTTCTTGTCCAGCTGGTCGATAGCCCCGCCGCCGACAGCAGGCGGCGGTACTGGTCATCGTCAAAGGGCATGTGCCAGGCGATGGCGCAGGCGTCATGCACCGACACATCGCTCAGGCGGGAGACCAACGTCAGCGGCGCATCAGCCGAAACCTGCCCTGCCAGCACCACGCGATAGAGCCAGCCGGTTTTCGCTGCGTTCTGTAACTGCGTGGCCATGTCGTTAATGCCGAAATGGAAGTTGAGTTTGAAGCACGGGGAGCGCGGCTGGGTCACCTGGATCAGGGCGTCGCCCCAGCGAAAGATATCCCCGATAAAGACGTTCTTCTCCGTCAGCCCCTCAGTGGAGAGGTTTTCGCCGAACGCCGGCGCGACAAAAAGCCCGGCCTGGGCAGGATATTCGCTCGCCCAGTGCTGATAATGCTCGCGCGGATAGTGGCACAGCGCCCGATCCGGCCCGCCGTGGATTTTCTTCTCCGCCTGCTCATCTCCCGTCAGACCCAGCTCGGTTAACGTCAGTTCCCCGTCAACCTGCAGTTTGGCAATCGCGCTCGGGCGGCTACCGTTATAGTCCCTTATTTTTCCGGTGAATACATTAACGGGATAGTTCATCGCGGCTCCTTGTGCAGATTGTGGGTATAAAAAAAGCGAGTCATCAGACTCGCTTCTCACAGGCGGCTTTGCAACCTTATTTTTTAGCGGCGAAACGTGCTGCTGCTTCGTCCCAGTTCACCACGTCCCAGAAGGCTTTGATGTAGTCCGGGCGACGGTTCTGGAATTTCAGGTAGTAAGCGTGTTCCCACACGTCCAGGCCCACGATTGGGAAGCCAGACGCGCCAGAAATTGCTTCGCCCATCAGCGGGGAATCCTGGTTCGCGGTAGAAACCACAGCCAGTTTGTCGCCTTTCAGTACCAGCCACGCCCAGCCAGAGCCGAAACGGGTCGCAGCGGCTTTTTCAAACTCAGCTTTGAAGTTATCAACGGAGCCGAAGTCGCGCTCGATAGCGGATTTCAGGTCACCCTGCAGGGTGGTGCCGGTTTTCAGGCCTTTCCAGAAGAAGCTGTGGTTAGCGTGGCCGCCAGCGTTGTTACGCAGTACGGTTTTCTTGTCAGCTGGCAGTTGATCCAGTTTGGTGATCAGCTCTTCAGCAGGCAGGCTGGCGAACTCTGGCAGGCTTTCCAGCGCCGCGTTGGCGTTGTTAACGTAAGTCTGGTGGTGTTTGTTGTGATGGATCTCCATCGTCTGCTTGTCGAAATGCGGCTCAAGGGCGTCGTAAGCGTACGGCAGGGATGGCAGGGTATAGCTCATAATCATCTCCATTATAGTCGGGCGGCAAACGTGTTAATGCCGCGTAAGCAGTTGGTTCATTATAGTTAATTAAATGATATTGAAAATGTTTATCAATGCCGTAGTTTTAATAAGGTTATTCAGTTTTGATAAATAACGAATTTGTGAGTCTGCTCACGCGGTTAACGCGTTGATTGCCATTCAAAACGAAGGTGCGGCAACCTACCGAAGGTACCCAAACCGCCTAATTTTTACACTCATCAAGTCGGCGGGAAGCTACTGACTATAAAAACGATGAGGATGTAAAAATGAATCATGTGATTACGATGGGTATTTTCTGGCATTTGATAGGCGCGGCCAGTGCAGCCTGTTTCTATGCCCCGTTTAAAAAGGTTAAAGGCTGGTCATGGGAAACCATGTGGTCCGTTGGCGGTACCGTGTCATGGCTGATTTTACCCTGGACCATTAGCGCCATGCTGCTCCCGGATTTCTGGGGTTACTTCTCTTCCTTCAGCGCCTCCACCCTGCTGCCGGTGTTTCTGTTTGGCGCCATGTGGGGCATCGGCAACATCAACTACGGCCTGACCATGCGCTACCTTGGCATGTCGATGGGTATCGGCATCGCGATCGGCATTACGCTGATTGTCGGCACCCTGATGACGCCGATCCTCAACGGCAACTTCGACGTGCTGATCAACACCGAAGGCGGCCGTATGACGCTGTTGGGGGTGCTGGTGGCGGTGATCGGCGTGGGTATTGTCACCCGCGCAGGTCAGTTGAAAGAGCGCAAAATGGGCATCAAGGCAGAGGACTTCAACCTGAAGAAAGGCCTGGTGCTGGCGGTCATGTGCGGCATCTTCTCAGCGGGGATGTCGTTTGCGATGAACACCGCCAAACCGATGCATGAAGCCGCAGCCGCGCTGGGGGCCGATCCGCTGTACGTCGCTCTGCCAAGCTACGTGGTGATCATGGGCGGCGGCGCGCTGGTTAACCTCGGCTTCTGCTTTATTCGTCTGGCCAAAGTGAAGGATCTGTCGGTAAAAGCGGATTTCTCACTGGCAAAATCGCTGATCGTCACCAACGTGCTGCTCTCGGCGCTCGGCGGCCTGATGTGGTATCTGCAGTTCTTCTTCTACGCCTGGGGCCATGCCAGCATTCCGGCGCAGTATGACTACATGAGCTGGATGCTGCACATGAGCTTCTACGTGCTCTGCGGCGGGCTGGTGGGCTTGATCCTGAAGGAGTGGAACAACGCCGGGCGTCGTCCGGTGGGCGTGCTGAGCCTGGGCTGCGTGGTGATTATTATCGCGGCCAACATTGTCGGCCTTGGCATGGCAAACTGATTACGCGGCCTTTCGACTGCGATGACGCCATTGTACTGGCGTCATCGCTACCTCCCGGTTAAACACCACCGAAAAGTAATTACTGTCCTCAAAGCCACAGCGCATCGCCACTTCGCTGACCATCAGCTCCGTATGCTGCAGCAGATACTGGGCGTGGCAGATGCGCAGCTGGCGCAAATAGTGGTTTACCGTCATCCCGGTCTGGGAGCGGAACTGCTGGCGCAGGGCGCGCTCGCTGCACTGCTCCTGTTCACAAAACCTCTCCAGCACGAAGCTTTTATTCAGGCTGCCCGCCAGGGTGGTGATCAGCTTATCGAGCAGGGCTTCCTGGGCAGTAGCTGAGGGGTTATCGGTGGCGTAACGATGGCGATTGAGGGTCATTAACAGTTGGGCGAAGAGCAGCTCCGCCATCTGGTTAGCAGCAGGATCGCTTTTCTGGCTCTCCTGCTCCAGCTGGGAGATCACCTGGCGCACCTGGGCCATGCCGTTGCTGCTTAAGCGCCAGTGCGGCGTACTCTTTGCTTCATTAAAACGGGGGATATTGGCGGCCCAGTCGACGTTGAGTTTCAGCCTTTCCGGACAGTAAATGACGTTCTGCAACACCAGGTCGTTCACTGAGGCGTAGGAGTGTTTATCTTCGGCGCGGATGTAGAACAGATCCCCGCGGGTAATGCGGTAGGGCCGATCGTTGAGAACGTGCAAACCGTTGCCGCGCCAGACCAGCACCAGTTCACAGAACTCATGGGTGTGCTCAGCAAAGACGTTTTGCGGATAGCGATCCGCCACCGCGACGGCCTGGCCTGCGGAGGTAAAAAAATCATCTTTACGGAGAATTAACTGAGCAACCACACCATCACCTCAACGGCCAATAACCTGACATTATTAGCCTTTTTGCGGTGAAAAACGGTGACTGCCTTCGCGTTACTGAAGTGAAGCGTCCTTGCCGTGGCGAATGTCACGCGGCGACCAGTTAAACTCGCGGCGAAAAAGCGTCGAAAAGTGGTTACTGTCGCCGAAACCGCAGCGATAGGCGATATCCGTCACGCTTTCGTCGGTATGGCGCAGCAGGTGACGGGCTTTGATTAAACGCAGCCGGTTGAGATAGCGCTGGGGCGTCAGGCCGGTGTGCTGCTTAAGCTGGCGATGCAGGGTGCGCAGCGACAGGGAAAAATCATCCGCCAGCGTTTCCCAGCAGACATCCTCAGCAAAGTGATCTTCCAGCCAGGCCATCAGCTGGTTTAACCGCGCGTCGTTATTGTCCAGCCCTTCCACCAGGCTACTGCGGCGCAGCAGCACCAGTAGCTGCATAAACAACAGCTCCCGGGTGGCAATGGCGTGCGTTTCCTGACCCTCTTCGCTCTTCTCCATCTGGCTTACCAGCTGGCGCACCTGCTGGAGCGTGGATTGATTCACCCGCCAGTGTGACGGATAGTGCCCGTCCTTTTCCTGCGGCAGCAGCTGGTTCAGCCCGGAGAGAAACTGGAACGCGTCCGGGGAGCGGTAGAGCACATTGGTCAGGCACAGGTTGTCGGTATGTTCATACAGGTGCCTGTCATGGTCGCGCACAAAGCACACCGTGCCGCCGCTGATGGTGTACGGCTGGCCGTTAAATACGTGAATGCCCGTACCGTGCTCAACGATAACAATCTCATGAAAATCATGATGATGTTCTGGAAACGCTGCCTGAGGGAGCCGTGGCTCAATCGCGACAGGCGAACCTCCCGCAGGAAAAAAATCCACGCTGTGTAGTACGGTCATAACGGTCCCCACCAATGAGAAATGTTCTCAAAATAGTAATTAAGGCTCTCCGGACTCACCTTAAATTTTCGGCAGCAAACCTCGCAAAAGCTGTCTGTTTTTCAAGAAACAGGCGGAAAGATCAGGAAATGCGGTAACCATCACATTGCCCACAAACCCCGCCATTACTGGAAACTGTGAACTTCCTCACGTTCATCTTTGCTTTCTTGCCAGCCGCAGATTTCGTCTGTCAGTGGCGAGAAGGTGGCTTTTTCTTCCCTTTCTTACACTCATCGCCAATGACTTAAAGAAGGACCCGACCATGACTTTTCGCCATTGTGTGGCAGTCGATTTAGGCGCATCCAGCGGCCGCGTCATGCTGGCCACCTGGGACTGTAACCAGCGCACGCTTTCGCTTCGTGAAATGCACCGTTTTGCTAACTGCCTGCAAAAGCAGGATGGCTTCGATACCTGGGATATTGACGCTCTGGAGACGGAGATCCGTACCGGCCTGGCCAACGTCTGCAATGAAGGCATTCTCATTGACAGCATTGGCATTGATACCTGGGGCGTTGACTACGTGCTGCTTAACCGCCACGGCGAGCGCGTCGGCCTGCCAGTCTCCTATCGTGATAACCGTACCGATGGCGTGATGGCGCATGCTATTGCCCAGCTTGGCAAAGAGACCATTTACGGGCGCAGCGGCATCCAGTTCCTGCCCTTTAACACGCTGTACCAGCTGCGCGCGCTGGTTGAGCAACAGCCGGACCTGGCCGCCAGCGTGGCGCACGCGCTGCTGATCCCGGACTATTTCAGCTATCGCCTGACCGGCAACATGAACTGGGAATATACCAACGCGACCACCACCCAACTGGTTAATATCAACTCGGATAACTGGGATGAAAAGCTGCTGAACTGGACCGGCGCCTCGCCCGCCTGGTTTGGCACACCAACCCATCCGGGTAATGTGATCGGTCAGTGGCTTTGCCCGCAGGGCAATCACATTCCGGTGGTCGCGGTGGCAAGCCACGATACTGCCAGCGCGGTCATCGCCTCTCCGCTTGCCAGTAAAGACGCCGCCTATCTCTCCTCCGGCACCTGGTCGCTGATGGGCTTTGAGAGCAAGACTCCGTACACCAGCGATGCGGCAATGGCGGCGAACATCACCAATGAAGGCGGCGCCGAAGGCCGCTACCGGGTGCTGAAAAACATCATGGGCCTGTGGCTGCTGCAGCGGGTGCTGAAAGAGCAAAACATTACCGACCTGCCTGCGCTGATCGCCGAGACCGAAAAGCTGACGGCCTGCACGTTCCTGATCAACCCAAACGACGACCGCTTTATCAATCCGGCGCACATGAGCGCTGAGATCCAGGCCGCCTGCTTCGAGGCCGGACACCCGGTTCCTTCCCGCCCGGCCGAACTGGCGCGCTGCATTTTCGACAGCCTTGCCCTGCTGTATGCCGACATTCTGCACGAACTGGCTGACCTGCGCGGTAAGCCGTTCAGCCAGCTGCATATCGTCGGGGGCGGTTGCCAGAACCAGCTGCTCAACCAGCTTTGTGCCGATGCCTGCGGTATTACCGTAGTGGCGGGCCCGGTCGAGGCTTCTACCCTCGGCAATATCGGCATTCAGCTGATGACCCTGGACGAGCTGACCAGCGTGGACGATTTCCGTTCGGTGGTATCGGCGAATTACGGCCTGACCACCTTCACACCCAATCCCTGCCATGAAATTGCCCGCTACCGGGCGCAGTTTCAGCAAAAACGACTGACTAAGGAGCTTTGCGCATGACCACTCAACTTGAACAAGCCTGGGAACTGGCTAAACAGCGTTTCGCCGCCGTGGGCGTGGATGTCGAGGAGGCTCTGCGTCAGCTCGACCGTCTGCCCGTCTCTATGCACTGCTGGCAGGGCGATGACGTCGCCGGTTTTGAGAATCCGGGCGGCGCGCTGACCGGCGGTATTCAGGCCACCGGTAACTATCCGGGCAAGGCGCGTAACGCCGCCGAACTGCGGGCCGATCTGGAGCTGGCCCTGAGCCTGATCCCGGGGCCAAAACGCCTGAATCTGCACGCCATCTATCTGGAGTCCGACACGCCGGTCGATCGCAACGCCATCAAGCCGGAACATTTTAAGAACTGGGTCGAGTGGGCCAAAGCCAACAAGCTGGGGCTCGATTTTAACCCCTCCTGCTTCTCGCATCCCCTGAGCGCCGACGGCTTTACTCTCGCCCATGCCGATGACGAGATCCGTCAGTTCTGGATCGACCACGTGAAGGCCAGCCGTCGCGTGTCGGCGTACTTTGGCGAGCAGCTGGGCACCCCGTCGGTGATGAACATCTGGATCCCGGACGGGATGAAAGACATTACCGTTGACCGCCTCGCCCCGCGTCAGCGCCTGCTGGCCGCGCTGGATGAAGCGATCAGCGAAAAGCTGGACCCGGCGCACCACATCGACGCCGTGGAGAGCAAGCTGTTCGGCATTGGCGCCGAGAGCTACACCGTGGGTTCCAACGAGTTCTACATGGGCTACGCCACCAGCCGTCAGACCGCGCTGTGCCTGGATGCGGGACACTTCCATCCCACCGAAGTGATCTCCGACAAAATATCCGCCGCGATGCTGTATGTGCCGCACCTGCTGCTGCACGTCAGCCGTCCGGTGCGCTGGGACAGCGACCACGTGGTGCTGCTGGATGACGAAACCCAGGCCATCGCCAGCGAGATCGTCCGCCATGACCTGTTTGACCGGGTGCATATCGGCCTCGACTTCTTCGATGCCTCCATCAACCGCATCGCGGCCTGGGTTATCGGCACCCGCAACATGAAGAAAGCCCTGCTGCGCGCCCTGCTGGAGCCGACCTCCGAGCTGCGCGCGCTGGAAGCCGCAGGGGATTACACCGCACGTCTGGCACTGCTGGAGGAGCAAAAGTCACTGCCGTGGCAGGCGGTATGGGAAATGTACTGCCAGCGCAACGACGCCCCGGCGGGCAGCCAGTGGCTGGATACCGTGCGGGCGTATGAGCAGGACGTATTAGCTAATCGTAAGTAAAGACATTGCCCGGCGGCGCTTCGCTTGCCGGGCCTGGAAATGACCGTAGGCCGGGCAAGCGCAGCGCCCCCGGCATTCTGAAGGAAATGAAAGACTATGCAGACCATCACCCAATCCTGGTTCGTTCAGGGCATGATCAAAGCCACCTCCGACGCCTGGCTGAAAGGCTGGGACGAGCGCAACGGCGGCAACCTGACGCTGCGCCTGGATGACGCGGATATTGAACCCTTTGCCGCCGACTTCCATCAGAAGCCGCGCTATATCGCCCTGAGCCAGCCGATGCCGCTGCTCGCCAACACGCCGTTTATCGTCACCGGTTCCGGCAAATTCTTCCGCAACGTGCAGCTCGATCCCACCGCGAATTTAGGGGTGGTAAAAGTGGACAGCGACGGCGCGGGCTACCACATTCTTTGGGGACTGACGGACGAAGCGGTGCCAACCTCTGAGCTGCCGGCCCACTTCCTCTCCCACTGCGAACGTATCAAGGCCACCAGTGGGAAAGATCGCGTGATCATGCACTGCCACGCCACCAACCTGATCGCCCTGACCTTCGTACTGGAGAACAACACTGACGTTATTACCCGTCAGCTGTGGGAAGGCAGCACCGAGTGCCTGGTGGTATTCCCGGATGGCGTGGGCATTCTGCCGTGGATGGTGCCGGGTACCGACGAGATCGGCGCAGCCACGGCGATTGAGATGCAAAAACACTCTCTGGTGCTGTGGCCGTTCCACGGCGTGTTCGGCAGCGGCCCGACGCTCGATGAAACCTTTGGTCTGATCGACACCGCCGAGAAGTCTGCCGAAGTGTTGGTAAAAGTGTATTCGATGGGTGGCATGAAGCAGACCATCACCCGGGAAGAACTGATTGCGCTGGGCAAACGCTTTGGCGTTAACCCTGTGCAGTCGGCGTTAGATCTGTACAAATAAGAACATCGCGCCCCGCTCACTGAGACGGGGCGAAGCTACACCTGCAATCCCTACACAAATCACCTAATTAAGTGGAGTAAAAGCAATGAAAATAAAGACAAGCTTGATCCTCACCGTTGCCGCCCTGGCGTTGTCCGGTTCTGCTTTAGCTGAAGTGAAAATCGCCCTGGTGGCGAAATCCTTAGGTAACGGCTTCTTTGAAGCGGCAAACGTGGGTGCCCAGGAGGCAGCCAAAGAGTTAGGTGATGTCAAAGTGATCTATACCGGGCCGACCACCACCACCGCCGAAGCGCAGATCGAAGTGCTGAACGGGTTGATCGCCCAGGGTGTGGATGCGATCGCTATCTCCGCCAACGATCCTGATGCCGTGGTGCCGGTGCTGAAAAAAGCGATGCAGCGCGGGATCAAAGTGGTGTCATGGGACTCCGGCGTGGCGAAAGCCGGGCGCCAGATCCACCTCAACCCTTCCAATAACGCGCTGATTGGCGAGACGAACGTCAAGCTGGCGGCCGAAGCGCTGAAAGCGCTGAACGTAGAGAAAGGCGACGTGGCGGTGCTGAGCGCCACCCCAACCTCCACCAACCAGAACACCTGGATTGCCGAGATGAAAAAGGTGCTGCCGCAGTACCCGTCCGTCAATCTGGTGACCGTGGCCTATGGCGACGATCTGTCGGATAAGAGCTACCGCGAAGCGGTCGGCCTGCTGAAAACCTACCCGGATCTGAAAGTGATCGTCTCTCCGTCGTCGGTCGGCATCGTGGCGGCGGCGCAGGCGGTGAAAGATCAGGGCAAGATTGGCAAAGTGTACGTCACCGGTCTGGGCCTGCCGTCTGAGATGGCAGGCGCGGTGAAATCCGGTGCCAGCAAGAGCTTCGCCATCTGGAACCCGATCGACCTCGGGTATGCCGCCACTTACTTAGCGGATGACCTGGTGAAAGGCACGGCGACCAAAGAAGAAGCCAGCATGGGCAAACTGGGCAAAGTGAAGCTGGATGCCGACGGCAGCGGCGCGATGGCTGAGCCGTTTGTTTACGATGCCAGCAACATTGATAAGTTCTCGAAAATCTTCTGATTCCTTCTCCCTCTCCCCTCTCCCGAGGGGAGAGGAGATCAAATGGAGAACTATCATGACCCCATTGCTTCAACTTAAAGGCATCACCAAGGTTTTCCCCGGTGTGCGCGCCCTTGAGAACGTGCAGCTTGAACTCTGGCCCGGCAAAGTCACCGCCCTGATCGGTGAAAACGGCGCGGGCAAATCGACTCTGGTCAAAGTGATGACCGGCATCTACCAGCCCGACGAGGGCGAGATCCTCTACAAAGCCATTCCTATCCACCTGCCGACGCCCGATTCGGCGCACAAGGTGGGCATTACCGCAATTCACCAGGAGACCGTGCTGTTCGATGAGCTGTCGGTCACCGAAAATATTTTTGTCGGTCAGTACCTCTATAAAGGCATTTTCAAAAAACTCGACTGGCCAGAGATGCACCGCCGGGCGCAGGCGATCCTCACCCGTCTGGAGGTGCAGATTGACCCGCGCGCGACGCTGAAAACCCTGAGCATCGCCCAGCGGCATATGGTGGCGATTGCCCGGGCGCTGTCGTTTGACGCCCAAGTGGTGATCCTCGATGAACCCACCGCCGCCCTGTCGCAGCATGAAATTCTTGAGTTCTATCAGATCGTCGAACGCCTGAAACAGGAGGGGAAAGCGATCCTGTTTATCTCGCACAAGTTCGACGAGATTTTTGAGCTGGCGGATCACTACACCATCCTGCGCGACGGCGTGTTTGTTGGTGCTGGAGCCATCAACGACATCACCGAAGAGCGGATGGTGGCGATGATGGTCGGCCGCGCCATTACCCAGACCTTCCCGAAAGTGGCGTGCGAAAAAGGCGACACCGTGCTGGAGGTGAAAAATCTCTGCCATCCCACCGAGTTCGCGAATATCTCCTTTAGCCTGCGCAAAGGCGAGATCCTCGGCTTCTATGGGCTGGTGGGGGCCGGGCGTACCGAGCTGATGCAGGCGCTCTCCGGCGTCTCGCGTCCCTCCTCCGGCAGCATCGTGCTGAACGGTAAAGAGCAGCATTTCCGCCAGCCGGCGGATGCCATCCGGGCCGGGATTGTCTGCGTGCCTGAAGAACGCCAGAAGCAGGGGGCGATTATCGAGCTGTCGATTGCCCAGAACATCAGCCTGCCGCAGCTTGGCAAACTCAACGCCAGCGGGGTGCTGAATGACGATCGCGAGTGGCAGCTGGCGGATGAATATGCCAAACGCCTGCAGGTGAAAGCCTTTAGCTGGAAACAGGCGGTGGAAACGCTCTCCGGCGGCAACCAGCAGAAAGTGGTGATCGGCAAATGGCTGGCGACCCAACCGGACGTCATTATCCTCGATGAGCCGACCAAAGGGATCGATATCGGCTCCAAAGCGGCAGTGCATCAGTTTATGTCCGAGCTGGTTGGTCAGGGGCTGGCGGTGATCATGGTCTCCTCCGAACTGCCGGAAGTGATGGGCATGGCCGACCGCATTATCGTCATGCATGAAGGATTAATGGTGGCGGAATATCAGGCGGGAGGCGCGACGGCCGAAACCATCGTCAGCGCCGCCAGCGGTGCCAGACAGGAGGCCGCATAATGGTGCAACAGCTGCTTAAACACCGCGAGGCGCTGCTGGCGGCGGTGATCGTGCTGATGGCGATCGCCATCGGCACCCGCGTCCCGTCGTTTATCGCCCCGGGCAACCTGGTGGAGATGTTTAACGACACCTCCATTCTGATCATTCTCGCTCTCGGGCAGATGATGGTGCTGCTCACCAGGGGCATCGACCTGTCGATGGCGGCCAACCTGGCGCTGACCGGGATGATTGTCGCCCTGATTAACTTTAACTATCCCGGGGTACCGGTCTGGGCGCTGCTGATCCTGGCCACCGCGCTGGGCCTGGTGATGGGCCTCATAAACGGCCTGCTGGTATGGAAGATGGGCATTCCGGCGATTGTGGTGACGCTGGGCACCATGAGCATCTATCGCGGGATTATCTTTCTGCTCTCCGGCGGCGGCTGGGTTAACTCCAACCAGATGGGTGCCGACTTCCTCGGCCTGCCGCGGGCGTCGGTGCTGGGCTTACCGGTGCTGAGCTGGTGCGCCATTGCCGCCCTGCTGCTGGTGGGCTACTTCCTGCGCTACAGCCGCACCGGGCGGGCGCTCTACACCGCAGGCGGTAACGCCACGGCGGCGTACTACACCGGGATCAACGCGGGCAAAATGCAGTTCGTCAGCTTCTGCCTCTCCGGGGCGCTGGCCGGGTTCTGCGGCTATCTGTGGATCTCCCGCTTTGCGGTGGCCTATGTCGATGTGGCGAACGGCTTTGAGCTGCAGGTGGTGGCGGCCTGCGTCATCGGCGGCATCAGCACCATGGGCGGCACCGGCCGGGTGCTGGGTTGTCTGTGCGGAGCGCTGTTCCTCGGAGTGATCAACAATGCCCTGCCGGTGATCGGCGTGTCGCCGTTCTGGCAGATGGCGATCTCCGGGACGGTGATCGTGATTGCGGTGCTGCTCAATGAGCGCGGCAACAAACGCAAAGGACGGCTGATCCTGCGTGATGCGGCGCTGGCACGTCAGAAACAGGCGGTAAGATCATGAGTAAAGTAATGACGTCTGAAGAGATTAAAAATACCCCCGCCCCGGCAGGCATTTTCCAGCGCCTGCTGTGCTGGGAAGGCTTTCTGCTGGCGGTCACCCTGGCGGTGTTCGTGGTTAACGCCCTGGCCTCCCCCTATTTCCTCGATATCTGGAACCTGTCCGACGCCACGTTCAACTTCACCGAAAAAGCGATCATCGTGCTGCCGATGGCGATGCTGATTATTGCCCGTGAAATTGACCTGTCGGTGGCCTCCACCATCGCCCTGAGTTCCACGGTGATGGGCTTTTGCGCGGCGGCCGGGCTGGATACCCCGTGGCTGGTCTGCGTCGGCCTGGGGGTTGGCCTGCTGTGCGGGCTGTTCAACGGCCTGCTGGTGACCCGCTTTAACCTGTCGTCGATTGTGATCACCATCGGCACCATGAGCCTCTATCGCGGCATCACCTACATTCTGCTGGGCGACCAGGCCCTGAACGCGTACCCGGAGAGCTTCGCCTGGTTTGGTCAGGGGTATGTCTGGGGGGCGCTGTCGTTTGAGTTCACGCTGTTCATCGTGCTGGCGGCCGTGTTTGCCTTCGTGCTGCACAAGACCAACTTCGGGCGCCGCACCTATGCCATCGGCAATAACCCGACCGGGGCCTGGTATTCCGGCATCAACGTCAAGCGTCACAACCTGATTCTATTTGCCCTGGTGGGGCTGATGGCCGGGCTGGCCTCGGTGCTGCTCACCTCGCGTCTGGGCAGTACCCGCCCGACCATTGCGATGGGCTGGGAGCTGGCGGTGGTGACCATGGCAGTGCTCGGCGGGGTCAATATTCTCGGCGGTTCCGGCAGCATGGTGGGCGTGATTATCGCCGCCTTCCTGATGGGGCTGGTCACCTTCGGCCTGAGCCTGCTCAACGTGCCGGGCATCGTAATGTCGGTGATCATCGGCGCGATGCTGATTGTGGTGATCTCCCTGCCGATCATCACCCGCCGGATTATGCAGCGAAGACGGATCTAAATGCCGGGCGGCGCTGCGTGCAAGCGCAGCGCCGCCCGGCATAAAAATCACCGTAATTAAGGAGAATTATCATGAGCTTTATGTTGGCGCTGCCGAAAATCAGCCTGCACGGCGCAGGCGCAATCGGCGATATGGTTAAGCTGGTGGCAAACAAACAGTGGGGCACCGCGTTGATCGTCACTGACGGTCAGCTGGTGAAAATGGGCCTGCTCGACAGCCTGTTTACCGCCCTCGACGCGCAGCAGATGTCTTATCACCTGTTCGACGCGGTCTTCCCGAACCCGACCGAAGAACTGGTGCAGCAGGGCTATGCCGCGTATCAGGACGCGCACTGTGATTACATCATTGCCTTCGGCGGCGGCAGCCCGATCGATACCGCGAAAGCAATTAAGATTCTCACCGCTAACCCGGGTCCATCTACCGCCTATTCCGGCGTCGGCAAGGTGATCAACGCTGGCGTGCCGCTGGTAGCCATCAATACCACCGCAGGCACGGCGGCAGAGATGACCAGCAATGCGGTGATCATCGACTCCACGCGTCAGGTGAAAGAGGTGATTATCGACCCGAACATCATTCCGGATATCGCTGTGGATGACGCCAGCGTGATGCTCGACATTCCGGCTTCCGTCACCGCCGCCACCGGAATGGATGCCCTGACCCACGCCATCGAAGCCTATGTCTCCGTCGGCGCCCATCCGCTGACCGACGCCAATGCGCTGGAGGCCATTCGCCTGATCGCCCACTGGCTGCCGGAGGCGGTGGACAACGGCCACAATATTGTCGCGCGCGAGCAGATGGCCTTCGGCCAGTATCTGGCCGGTATGGCCTTTAACAGCGCCGGGCTCGGGCTGGTGCACGCCCTGGCCCACCAGCCGGGGGCCACGCACAACCTGCCGCACGGTGTATGCAACGCCATCCTGCTGCCGATCATCGAGAACTTTAACCGCCCGAGCGCCGTGGAACGCTTTGCCCGCGTGGCGCAGGCGATGGGCGTCGATACCCGTGACATGAGCGACGAAGCGGCCAGCATGGCGGCCATCAACGCTATCCGTGCCCTGAGCACCCGCGTCGGGATCCCGTCCGGCTTCAGCAAGCTCGGCGTCACCAAAGCCGATATCGAAGGCTGGCTCGACAAAGCCCTCGCCGACCCGTGCGCCCCCTGCAACCCGCGCAGCGCCAGCCGCGACGAGGTGCGCGAACTCTATCTGGAGGCATTATGATCCGCAAAGCCTTTGTAATGCAGGTGAACCCTGATGCACACGAGGAGTATGAGCGTCGCCATAACCCGATCTGGCCCGAGCTGGAAGCGGTGCTGAAAGACCACGGCGCGCACCGCTACGCCATTTATCTGGATAAGACCCGCAACCTGCTGTTTGCCACGGTGGAGATTGAATCGGAAGAGCGCTGGAACGCGGTGGCGAACACCGATGTCTGCCAGCGCTGGTGGAAATATATGGGGGAAGTGATGCCGTCTAACCCGGATAACAGCCCGGTGAGTACCGGGCTGCAGGAGGTGTTTTATTTAGCATAATCATAAGGCAGGTGATGCAAGTAAGTGTCACCTGCTTTTAGCGCACCGTTCTTAGGCCATACACCGTCGCATCATGCTCCCGTATAATGGTTTCATTTCTCTCTTTCGCATCGCGGCAGGGTTGTTCAATGACTGAAATCTGCTCGGGTGATAACGCACAATAGGGTTTGGTATAGCGAAAAATATCCAGCTCCTCTACTGAACAAACCCGTCTGGCATTTTCAAACAGCCCCACCTTTTTCATCACATTAAGTAAATTGATATCAAGGGCTTCGATGACAAGTTCGATCTTATTTATCTTGACCCTAATCGTATCGATAGCTGTTCTTGCATCGTTAACATTAGGCGCTTTGGCCCAGATAGGTTCATGATGGGAGATACGGTTTCTGTACTCTCTCAGTTCAAAGATGATATCAATCAGCTCTTTTCTGACCCTTTGCGGATTCGCGTTGATTTTTGCGTAATTCTTAAAGACCTTACTTAAGGATTTAGGCCACAAGTACAGCGGGTTATCTCGCGGCGCGGGGGCTCTGTACTCATTATTTAATACATAATGCCAGGTACTAAAATCCGTTGCGGCAATAATCTGATCGTGAGTCCAGTCCGGCACAGAGCGGGCCTGTGCATGTACGCCCCGCCTGCGTCTCATCTCTTTTTTACGCCATTCACGAACGAGGCAATCTTTAGCCTTTTCAAGATTTTTATGGAAATGACATTGTTCTCTGCCTTTTGTGCTGTGAATGCTTTCCCACCACCTTTCGCCAAATCTTGCCCTTGCTTCTCTGTCAACGGCGTTCCTTAACGAAATCTCAAGGTTTTGGAGTAACGGATAAATAGACGCTGCTGCATGCTGGGACCAGATGTATATTCCATACAGCTCACACTCATCAGCGGGACGAAAAGTCGTGCGATAACTATCAAGGCGTATTGACGAGATCAATGAAATAATCCGTTTATAATGAGTAGCTTGCGGCATTTCTTCTTGCTCCCATAACAATGGGTCGAAGCATACCCTATACTCGTAGAAGGGTTGACGAATAAACCATCAACCTTTAGTATCTGCTCCCAGCAGCCTGTACTGTCTACTTCCCCTTTTATAGGTTCTAGTTGCGTACATCATAGGCAAAGCGATTTATGAAACCCACCTCTGGTGGGTTTCGTCGTTTTCGCGGGCCTCAACCTGGTTCAGCGTCTTTTTAGTTCACTTCCGCCGTATTACCGCGCGCCGCGATCTCCTGCCTGCTGCTCAGCGTAAAGGCTGACAACACCGTTACCGCCAGCACAAAACAGCCCAGCATCAGGTAGGTATCCTGGAAGCCGATCCGGTCATACATATTCCCGGCAAAGGCGGAGAGGAAAATCGCCGCCAGCTGTTTGGCAAAGTTGAAACCAATCAGATAGATGGTGGCGGACAGTCGGGTATCGAACACGCCGGTGATGTACTTGAACGCGCCCACCAGCAGGAACGGCACCTCCAGCGCGTGCAGCATCTTCAGGGCCACCACTTCCACGGCGGTGGTCGCAAATGACGAACCAATAATGCGCGTCGCCATAATCACCCCGGCGATCAGCAGCGTATTTTTCGCGCCAATGCGATTAATGATCCACGGCGAGCAGAACATGATGATGGCGTTGCAGATCTCCCCGGCGGTGGTCGCAAAACCAAACGCCCGCGTCCCCTCCTCCGGCGTGGCGAAGAAGGTTTTAAAGAAGGTGGCGAACTGCTGATCGAAGACGTCATACACGCAGGCCACGCCAATCACGTACAAAATGAACATCCACATTTTGCGCTGGCGGAACAGGTTAATCACGGTTTTGGCGGTGATCTGCGGCTGGTTAGCACCGAGGGCGTTCATCACCTGCGCGGTCTGGTTAGGCTTAGGTTTTGCCACCACCAACAGCACCATCAGCACCAGCGCCGCCGCGGAACCCATCCAGAACACATACGAGGGGTCAATCCCGAACAGGATCCCGCCCGTCGAGGCGCACAGCCCCCACCCGAGACAGCCAAACATCCGCGCCTTGCCGTATTCAAAGAAGCTGTTGCGACTCACGCGCTCAATGTAGGCCTCAATCGCGCCCGCTCCCGCCGAGAAGACGAAGCCGATATAGACCCCCCCGCTCAGGGCCCCGAGCCAGATGTTGGTCTTCAGCAGCGGAGCGAAGACGTAGAGGAAAAAGGGTGCAAAGAGAAACAGCAGGACCGCGATGATCCACAGCAGGTGTTTTTTCATCCCCAGCTTATCCGACACGACTCCCAGCACCGGCTGGAACGAGATGGCAAACAGCGAGATGCAGGAGAAGACGATCCCGGTATCGGTTTTATTCAGGCCGATGATATCCGACAGCCAGATCGGCAGGAACGGAAAGCAGGTGGCCATGATGAAGAAGTAGAGAAAGAAGAACGACCCGAAAATCCAGAAGTTCGGGTTGTCTTTGTGGGTACAGGCAGTCGTGTTCATTATTTTTATCCTCAACTCAGGGCCGGTTGCCCGGCCCATTGCCCTTATACGCGTTCAACGCCAATCAGGATGGCGGTTTCCGGATCCAGAACCGGCAGGGCAAGCCCCGCCTGCATCAACCATTCGCCGCTCACCGTTTGCGGAGATTCCATCCACGCCGGCAGCTTGCGCATGGTGTGCCCCCCTTCGCCGGTCAGGCGGATGTTGGGGTGGTCGAGCAGCGTGATACGGTACTGGGCGTTAGCCGCAAGCCCCGGCATGCGCAGCGGCATCATCAGGGTGTAATCCGGCATCGCCAACTGGCTGACAATAAACAGCCCCTGGCCCTGATCCTGACTCACTATCCCCTGCGCCAGCGTGGTGCTGTCGGGCATATCCACCCGCCACTGGGTGCCGTGGTGGATCACCTCCCGCCACTGCTTATGCAGGGCCGCATAGTGCCGATAGCCTTCGCGCTCCTGCTCATCCACGGCGAGCGGATCCAGCTCCAGCCCCATATGGCCGAACAGCGCCGTCAGGCCCCGGAAGGCGATGCTGTGCTGGCGGAAAGTGGCATGGCATTTATGATGACCGATATGCGCCCCCATCACCTCCGGCGGGAAGAAGTAGCTCATGCCACGCTGGATAGTATTACGTTCCAGCGCGTCGTTGTTATCCGAAGCCCAGAAACGATGGCAGCGGGTCAGGACCTCATAGTCGATACGCCCGCCGCCGGAGGAGCAGGATTCAAACTCCACGTGCGGGAAGCGCTCGCCCAGGTTGTCCAGCAGACGGTAGAACTGGCGGGTCTGGGCGTCGGCAGCGGCCCTGCCGTTATGGCCCGGCTGCACCAGCTCGCGGTTCATGTCCCACTTCACATAGTCCACCTGGTGCTCACCCAGCAGCCAGCTCATGCGCTCCAGCAGGTAGTTGAACGCGGCAGGAATGTTGAGGTTCAGCACCCACTGGTGGCGACCGGTGGCCTGTGCATAGCCTGGCAGAGCCAGCACCCAGTCCGGGTGAGCGCGATACAGATCGGAATCCGGGTTGATCATCTCTGGCTCGACCCAGATACCAAACTCCATCCCGAGGCTTTTGACGTGGTCGATCACCGGCGTTAAGCCATTGGGGTATTTCTGCTCGTCGAGATACCAGTCTCCCAGCGCAGCATGGTCGTCGTTGCGTCCTTTAAACCAGCCATCGTCAATGATAAAGCGCTCCACCCCCAGCGAGGCCGCTTCGTCTGCCATCCGCATGATGTACTCAGGATCGTGGTTAAAGTAGATCCCCTCCCAGGTGTTGAGATGCACCGGACGCGGTTTGTTCTCCGGGAAACGAATAATGTTGTCGCGCAGATAGCGGTGGAACTGCTGGCTCATGCCGTTCAGCCCCTGAGCGGAGTAGCTGGCGTAGAGCCGCGGCGTCCACAGGGTTTCACCCTCCTCAATCGCCTTTTCACCCGGCAGGTACAGCGCTTCAGCCTGCAGATAACGACGGCCATCGGTTTTGGCCTCCGCGCGCAGACGATGGTTGCCGCTCCAGCCCAGATGCACGCCCCAGACGTCGCCGTGCATTTCGCTGAAGCCCGGCGTGCCGCTAATCAGGGCCGGGAAATGCTCGTGGGAGCTGCGCCCGCGGCGGTTTTCAATCACGAAGCTGTCATGCTCCAGCAGCAGGCGATGCGGCTGGAATTCGCGGATCCAGCGGCCATGAAACGCCATCACCTCGCGGGCATGTTCCGCCAGCGGCAGGGTGACGGCCAGGCGCTCAACCTGCCACGGCTGGCTTTTGAGATTGGTCAGGCCATGACGAACCGCCAGCACGCCGCTGTCATCGAGGGCGATCTCGCTGGTCAGACGCAGGCCGGCGGTGTCATCTTCGGCGGTAAGGGTCAGGGTTTGTCCCTGCTGCGCGACCGCAACGGTACGGAACAGCGGCGAACCATCCAGCCCCTGACGGTGGCCTTCAATGCCCGGCGCGCCGAACAGGCCGTGGGCAAGTTCCGCCATCAGCGTCACCGGCGAGTCAACGTCCAGTCTGCCGTTGGCGATCGGGCGGGAAAGCGTGGCCGCATCCTGCGGCGAAAAGTGGCGAAGGTGCGGCCCCCAGTAAAGAATTTCGGCGAACGGATGGGTTTTGATCACCACATCGACCGTTTCGCTCGCGAGTCGTAAAACTGCCTCTTGCATCGGACATCTCCTGTCATCGGGATATCCTGAGTGTTGATCCGAAACGTTTCGGATACAAACCAAAACGTTTCGGATTTGTGATCGGGTTTAGAATTTGGGGAAATTTATGCCGTCTGGCCCGGAGAGAATTCCGGTTGCCACAGCACCTGCAGCTGGCTGATGTCATCGCCGTTAATCAGCTGCAGCACCATGTCGGCAATCTGCTTGCCCACCCCCTGACGGGTGGACTGGATCACCGCCGCCACGTCGATATCGACAATGCTGTCCTGCGGCAGGCCGTCGTAGACCACCAGCGCAACGGCGTTCTCGCCCGTTAAGCGCCCCATCTGCGCCAGCGCCATCGCGGCCCCGTCGCCATGGGTGTTGCAGTCGGTGACGATCGCCGTGGGGGCGACATCCAGCGCCAGCAGTTCCTGAGTGGTGGTGAAACCCGCCCGGCGGGAAGGCGGCATGGTGCGCAGCCATTCGCTGGAGAGCCCTGCCTCGTTCAGGGCATCAAGGTAGCCCTGACGGCGCTGGGTAATAAACGCCTGATTGTTGCTCTCACCCAACAGCGCGATGCGCTGATGCCCCCGCTCAATTAACCGCCGGGTCGCGGTGTACGTGCCCGCATAATTATCGAAATCGAACCAGGCATAGGGTTCAGGCAGATGGCTGCGGCCGAGTGCCAGGAAGGGGAACCCGGCGGCCTGAAGTTGCTCAAGTCGCGGATCGTTGTCCAGAGTATGGGCCACGATCAGCGCATCCACGCGACGGCTCTGCACCATGCGCATGTAGCTGTGTTTGTCGGCCAGATCGTCATCGGCAATCAGCAGCAGATCGATCTCATGTTGCGCCAGTTCATGGCTAATTTCGCCGACCATGTCCATAAAGACGCTGTTATTGAGCGGAACGGGATGCACCGGAAAGACCAGCCCCACGGCGTCGATCTTGCCCATCTTCAGACGACGGGCGAAGGTGTTCGGGCGATAGCCGCGACGCTGCGCTTCGGCTTCCACGCGGGCGCGCGTCTCGCTGGAAACGTCAAAATAGCCGTTGAGGGCGCGGCTCACCGTCGTTACCGACAGTCCCAGTTCTTTAGCAATGGCTTTAAGCGACATGATTATCCGTGTCTTAGTGTGTCAGTTTTGTTCCGCCACCATGAGCGCGTAAGTGTCTGGCTCAAGGGCTTTGAAGATGTGCGGCTGGTCGGCAGGATAGCAAATATAGTCCCCAATCCCGAGCTCTTCCGGTGCCCCGGTGAGGCCAACCAGCGCCCGGCCCTTCATGACAATAATATGCTCAACCGACCCCGGCGGGTGCGGATGGGAGATACGGTCGGCCCCGGGCTGCGCCGTCAGGATATAGATATCGCGTCGCGCGCCCGGCGGACAGGTCGCCAGCAAAATGGCCTCAAAGTTAGCCTGTTCAGCAATGACTTTTGTTCCTTCCCCGAGGCGGATCACCTGGGTGGTGGGCTGCTGCGGTTCGAGCAAACGGGCAAAGGGAATATCCAGCGCCACGCAGAGCGACCACAGGGTTTCGAGGCTGGGGTTGCCGTTTCCGGACTCCAGCTGAGAGAGTGTTGATTTGGCGATCCCGGCCCGGCGAGCGATTTCCGCCAGTGAAAGTCCGGTCCGCATGCGCTCCCGCACCAGACTTTTGGCGATTACGCTGATTGGCTGCGTCATAAAACGGTCTCTTGTTCTATAAATCGAACGAATCGTTCATCTTGATAAACGAATGTGATGCGTTCATTATAATGGATACTCGTTCGTTATGGCTAAAACTGTATGAAACACGCGTTCTCTTGTCTCAAAGGCGACACCATCAAGGCGATTATTCTCGTGTGTCTGGCGGTGGGTGTTGTGGGGATGTCCTACGGCTCGCTGGCGATGGCGTATGGCTTCCCGCTGTGGGTGCCCTTTGTGCTCTCCCTTTCAGTGCTGGCGGGCGCTTCGGAATTTATGTTTATCGGCATCGTCGCCAGCGGGGGCAATCCCCTTGCCGCCGCGGCGGCCGGACTGCTGGTCAATGCCCGCCATGTCCCTTTTGGCGTAACGGTGCGTGAGCTGGTGGGCAAACGCGGCGCCAGCTTCCTGGGCTGCCACATTATGAATGACGAAAGCGTGGTGTTTGGCCTGTCGCAAAAAACGCCGGAGCAGCGCAAAGCCGCCTACTGGCTCTGCGGCCTTGGGGTGGCCATTATCTGGCCGCTGGGCACCCTGCTGGGGGCGATGGTCGGCAAATTGCTGCCCGACCCGGAAACCATCGGGCTGGATGCGGTATTCCCGGCCATTTTACTGGCGTTAGTCGTGCCCGCCTTTAAGAACCGCACCACGCTTATCCGCGCCTGTAGCGGAGCCGCCCTGTCGCTGGCCGCGGTGCCCCTTGCGCCGGTGGGGCTGCCGGTATTGCTCTCTCTGCTGGGCCTCGCGGCGAGGAAGAAATAATGGAAAACATGACCGTCTTTATTCTCGGCATCGCCCTGCTGTCGGCGGGCACCTACCTGATGCGTCTCGGCGGGGCGAAGCTGGGCAGCCGGTTAGCGCTGTCTGAACGCTCCCAGGCGCTGCTGTCGGATGCGGCAACGGTGCTGCTGTTTTCAGTGGCGCTGGCGACCACCTTCTATGAAGGGGAGCATTTTGCCGGGATGGCGCGGGTGTTGGGCGTGGCCTTTGCGGTATTCCTTGCCTGCCGCAAGGTGCCGTTGATTTTCGTGATTGTCGCGGCGGCAGTGGTGACGGCGTTATTACGCCTGGCGGGCATAAACTAAAAAAGCGCCCCTGGGGCGCTCTTTCGACAGATACTTCGCTTTTATTTGTTCAGCTCAGCGGTCATGTGCACACGGTTACCGGAGAACGCCTGAGTAATGGTGTAAGAGGACGCGCCAGCCTGCTCGGCCTGAGCCGCGATTTTAGCTTCAGTGCCATCGATGGTTGAACCGGTTGCAGTCACGGTCTGCGCAGCGAAAGAACCGAAAGAAGTAGCCAGAGCGATTACTGCGACAAAAGTTTTGATGCTTTTCATGATAGTGACCCTTGCGATAAGTTGTTGGTGTAAGGCGTTGTGCCTTGATGTGATAAATAATAAGCCTCATCACCGACAACTGATAGCGGAAGGATTTGCTATAACAATTCAAATTTATTGAACAATATTCAAACGCTGCGGATGAGTATAAACCGTGGCCCTTCCCGGCTTGCAGAACCCCACCAGCGTCAGGTTGCAGCGCTCGGCCACCTCAACCGCCAGCGTGGTGGCCGCGGAGACCGCAAACAGGATCTCAACCCCGCACATCGCCGCCTTTTGCACCATCTCGTAGCTGGCCCGGCTGGAGACCAGCGCGGCACCCTGCTGCCAGGCGGCACTCTCTCCCGCCCGTCGGCCCAGCAGTTTATCCAGCGCCACATGGCGTCCGACATCTTCATGCCCACCGGCTATTTCGCCCGACGGCAGTACCCAGGCGGCGGCGTGCGTGCAGCCGCTCAGATTGCCTACCGGCTGTACCGAGTGAAGGTTGTTCAAGGCGATATCGAGGTTCGCCAGCGTAAAGGTCTGGCTAAAGGGCAGCGGGGCGATAGGTTTGCCGATGTCGTTCAGCTGCTCTACGCCGCAGACGCCGCAGCCGGTACGCCCGGCCAGGGCGCGACGGCGCTCCTTCAGGGCCATAAAACGCCGGCTGGAGAGTTCAATCTGCACCTCCATTCCGTTGCAGGCCTGAACCACATCCATCCCGTAGATCTCCTGCGGGTGGTCGATTATCCCCTCAGAGAGCGAAAAGCCGATGGCAAAGAGCGTCAGATCTTTTGGCGAAGCCATCATCACCACGTGCGAGATACCGTTGTAGACCAGCGCCACGGGCACCTCTTGCGCAATCCAGTCCGGGATGGGTTGGTTGAGCTGAGGGGGTCTGCGCACCTCGCACGCCACTACGCCGACGGGCTGGGAGGAGGTATCTCGGTTTTGTTTTGACACGACATCGTTCCTGGCAACTTCGAAAATAAGTGTGCTATTGCAGCATAAATGGCGGCGATGCGCCCCAGAGATGGATCAATTTTTCATTAGGACGCCTTTTCTCCTGTCTTACTCCCACGGGAGGAGGAGTCTCGCCAGGTTGATACAGCCTTGTAACACATAAAGTTAATAACGTGATCTAATTCACATTTTTAAATTAGCACGCTTAGATTTTATTCACGATGTTTTAACTCCATTCAAACAAGCCTACCGACAATGTGGTATTCTGCGCCCTATCCCTCAAGGAATTGTGGGAATACAAAATCCCAACCCTTTGCGGTTGTTTTGTAACCGTAAAGTAAAACTATATATACCCGAATAATGCGCGTTGCAGGCAAGCAGCAAAACGCTCCTGCGGCTCGACCTATAAAGGTAGCAATGTCGAAACAAGGAGTGACCATGCAGGTCAGCAGAAGGCAGTTCTTTAAGATCTGCGCTGGCGGTATGGCAGGCACCACGGCGGCGGCACTGGGCTTTGCGCCCGGCGTAGCGCTGGCGGAAACACGGCAGTACAAACTGCTGCGCACCCGCGAAACCCGTAACACCTGTACGTACTGCTCTGTCGGTTGTGGGCTGTTGATGTATAGCCTCGGTGACGGTGCAAAAAACGCCAAAGCATCTATTTTCCATATCGAAGGGGACCCGGATCATCCGGTCAACCGCGGTGCGCTCTGCCCGAAAGGGGCAGGTCTGGTGGACTTTATCCATTCAGAAAGCCGCCTGAAATTCCCGGAATATCGCGCGCCAGGCTCCGATAAATGGCAGCAAATTGGCTGGGACGAAGCGTTCGATCGCATCGCTAAGCTGATGAAAGAAGATCGCGATGCTAACTTCATGGCGCAGAACGCCGAAGGTACCACCGTTAACCGCTGGCTCTCCACCGGGATGCTGTGTGCCTCTGCCTCCAGTAACGAAACCGGCTATTTAACCCAGAAATTCACGCGCGCACTCGGCATGCTCGCGGTCGACAACCAGGCGCGTGTCTGACACGGACCAACGGTAGCAAGTCTTGCTCCAACATTTGGTCGCGGTGCGATGACCAACCACTGGGTCGACATCAAGAACGCCAACCTCATCGTGGTGATGGGCGGTAACGCCGCTGAAGCGCACCCCGTCGGGTTCCGCTGGGCGATGGAAGCCAAAATCCACAACGGTGCAAAACTGATTGTGATCGATCCCCGCTTTACGCGTACGGCGTCAGTGGCGGATTTCTACACCCCTATTCGTTCAGGTACTGACATCACTTTCCTGTCGGGCGTACTGCTGTACCTGATGACTAACGAAAAATATAACCGCGAATACACCGAAGCCTACACCAACGCCAGCCTGATCGTGCGTGAGGATTACCACTTCGAAGATGGCCTGTTCAGCGGTTACGACGCCGAAAAACGTAAGTACGACAAAACCAGCTGGAACTACGAGCTGGATGAGAAAGGCTTCGCGAAACGCGATATCACGCTGCAACACCCGCGCTGCGTCTGGAACCTGCTGAAAGAGCACGTTTCCCGCTATACGCCGGACGTGGTTGAAAACATCTGTGGGACGCCGAAAGCGGACTTCCTGAAGGTGTGCGAGATGATCGCTGAAACCAGCGTTCATGATAAAACCGCCTCGTTCCTGTATGCCCTCGGCTGGACCCAGCACTCCATCGGCGCGCAGAACATCCGTACCATGGCGATGGTGCAGCTGCTGCTCGGCAACATGGGGATGGCTGGCGGCGGCGTCAACGCCCTGCGCGGTCACTCCAATATCCAGGGTCTGACCGACCTCGGCCTGCTGTCGCAGAGCCTGACGGGTTATATGAACCTGCCAAGCGAAAAACAGACCGACCTGCAAACCTATCTGACGGCCAGCACGCCAAAACCGCTGCTCGAAGGCCAGGTGAACTACTGGGGCAACTATCCGAAGTTCTTCGTCTCTATGATGAAGGCCTTCTATGGTGATAAAGCGACGGCTGAAAACAGCTGGGGCTTTGACTGGCTGCCGAAGTGGGACAAAGGCTACGACGTTCTGCAGTACTTCGAGATGATGAACCAGGGTCAGGTCAACGGCTATCTGTGCCAGGGCTTTAACCCGGTGGCGTCGTTCCCGAACAAGAACAAGGTTGTGGCGTCTCTGTCGAAACTAAAGTTCCTGGTCACCATTGACCCGCTCAATACCGAGACGGCGACCTTCTGGCAGAACCACGGTGAATCGAACGACGTCGATCCGTCGAAGATTCAGACCGAAGTGTTCCGTCTGCCGTCCACTTGTTTCGCGGAAGAGAACGGCTCCATCGTCAACTCCGGCCGCTGGCTGCAGTGGCACTGGAAAGGCGCGGATGCCCCGGGCATCGCCATGAACGACGGCGAGATCCTGGCCGGTATCTTCTTACGCCTGCGTAAGATGTACGCGGCAGAAGGCGGCGCGAACCCGGAACCGGTGCTGAACATGACCTGGAACTACTCGACGCCGGAGAACCCTTCCCCGGAAGAGGTGGCGATGGAGAGCAACGGTAAAGCGCTGGCGGATGTTATCGACCCGGCTACCGGTGCGGTTCTGGCGAAGAAAGGCGATCAGCTCAGCACCTTTGCGCACCTGCGTGATGACGGCACCACCTCCAGCGGCTGCTGGATCTTTGCCGGGAGCTGGACGCCGAAAGGCAACCAGATGGCCAACCGCGATAACGCCGACCCGTCGGGCCTCGGCAATACGCTGGGCTGGGCATGGTCATGGCCGTTGAACCGGCGCATCCTCTATAACCGTGCCTCCGCAGACCCGCAGGGCAACCCGTGGGATCCGAAGCGTCAGCTGCTGAAATGGGACGGCGCGAAATGGGGCGGCGTGGATATTCCGGACTACAGCACCGCGCCTCCGGGCAGCGATGTCGGGCCATTTATCATGCAGCCTGAAGGGATGGGACGTCTGTTCGCGATCGATAAGATGGCGGAAGGTCCGTTCCCGGAACACTACGAGCCGTTTGAGACGCCGCTGGGCACCAACCCGCTGCACCCGAACGTGGTTTCTAACCCGGCAGCCCGTATCTTTAAGGGCGATTTCGACGCGCTGGGTAAAAAAGACAAGTTCCCGTATGTGGGTACCACTTACCGTCTGACCGAGCACTTCCACTACTGGACCAAGCACGCGCGGCTTAACGCCATCGCGCAGCCGGAACAGTTTGTGGAGATCGGCGAGAAGCTGGCGAACAAGCTCGGCATCGCCCAGGGCGATACCGTCAAGGTCTCCTCCAACCGCGGCTACATCAAAGCCAAGGCGGTGGTGACCAAGCGTATTCGCACCCTGAACGTGCACGGGCAAGAGGTGGATACCATCGGCATCCCGATTCACTGGGGTTACGAGGGCGTGGCGAAGAAAGGGTTTATTGCAAACACCCTGACGCCGTTCGTCGGTGATGCGAACACGCAGACGCCGGAGTTTAAGGCCTTCCTCGTGAACGTGGAAAAGGTGTAACGGAGACGACTTATGGCTTATCAATCGCAAGACATTATTCGTCGTTCCGCGACTAACAGTTTCACCCCCGCGCCTCAGGCGCGGGACCACCAGCAGGAAGTGGCGAAGCTTATTGACGTGACCACCTGTATCGGCTGTAAAGCCTGTCAGGTGGCCTGTTCAGAGTGGAACGACCTCCGTGACGAAGTGGGACATAACGTCGGGGTGTACGACAACCCGGCGGATCTGACCGCCAAGTCCTGGACGGTGATGCGTTTCTCTGAAGTGGAGCAGAACGACAAACTGGAGTGGCTGATCCGCAAAGACGGCTGTATGCACTGTGCGGATCCGGGCTGCCTGAAGGCCTGCCCGGCGGAAGGGGCGATCATTCAGTATGCCAACGGCATCGTCGACTTCCAGTCCGAGCAGTGCATTGGCTGCGGCTACTGCATCGCCGGCTGCCCGTTTGACGTGCCGCGCCTGAACCCGGAAGACAACCGCGTCTATAAATGTACGCTGTGCGTCGACCGTGTGAATGTCGGCCAGGAGCCGGCCTGCGTGAAGACCTGTCCAACCGGCGCTATCCACTTTGGTTCCAAAGAGGATATGAAAACGCTGGCGGGCGAGCGCGTATCCGAGCTGAAAACCCGCGGTTACGACAACGCAGGCCTGTACGATCCGGCCGGTGTTGGCGGTACCCACGTGATGTACGTCCTGCACCACGCCGACAAGCCGAATCTGTATCATGGCCTGCCGGAGAATCCGGAGATCAGCGCCACGGTGAAATTCTGGAAAGGCATCTGGAAACCGCTGGCAGCGGTCGGTTTTGCTGCCACCTTCGCAGCGAGCATCTTCCACTACGTCGGCGTTGGTCCGAACCGTGCGGAAGAGGAAGACGACAACCTGCATGAAGAGAAAGACGAGGTGCGCAAATGAGAAAACGTGACACCATCGTGCGCTACACGGCGCCGGAACGTATCAACCACTGGGTCACCGCCTTCTGCTTCATGCTGGCGGCGATAAGCGGGCTGGGGTTCTTCTTCCCCTCCTTCAACTGGCTGATGCAGATCCTCGGTACGCCGCAGCTGGCGCGCATCCTGCACCCGTTTGTGGGAGTGGTGATGTTCGCCTCGTTCATCATCATGTTTTTCCGCTACTGGCACCATAACCTAATCAATCGGGATGATATCTTTTGGGCGAAGAATATTCGTAAGATCGTCGTCAACGAGGAAGTAGGTGATACCGGGCGTTATAACTTCGGCCAGAAATGCGTATTCTGGGCGGCGATTATCTTCCTGGTCCTGTTGCTGGTGAGCGGCGTGATCATCTGGCGTCCGTACTTTGCGCCTGCTTTCTCAATCCCGGTGATCCGATTTGCGTTAATGCTGCATTCATTTGCCGCAGTGGCGTTAATTGTGGTTATCATGGTGCATATCTACGCCGCCCTCTGGGTGAAAGGCACCATTACCGCGATGGTGGAAGGCTGGGTCACTAAGACGTGGGCGAAGAAACATCACCCGCGCTGGTACCGTGAAGTCCGCCAGAAACAGGAAAAGTCATCTGAATGAGTATTCGCATAATCCCGCAAGATGAGCTGGGTTCGAGCGAGAAACGCACGGCGGAAGTGATTCCGCCGCTACTGTTCCCCAGACTGAAAAACCTCTACAACCGCCGCGCTGAACGCCTGCGTGAACTGGCAGAGAACAACCCGCTTGGCGATTATTTGCGCTTTGCCGGGCTGATCGCCCATGCCCAGGAAGTGGTGCTGTACGACCATCCGCTGCAAATGGACCTGACCGCGCGCATCAAAGAGGCCAACGTTCAGGGCAAGCCGCCGCTGGATATCCACGTGCTGCCGCGCGATAAGCACTGGCATAAACTGTTGCACTCGCTGATTGCCGAGCTGAAGCCCGAGATGAGCGGCCCTGCGCTGGCGGTGATCGAGAATCTCGAGAAAGCCTCTGAGCAGGAACTGGAGCAGATGGCGAGCGCGCTTTTTGCCTCTGATTTTGCCTCAGTCAGCAGCGATAAAGCTCCGTTTATCTGGGCCGCCCTGTCGCTCTACTGGGCACAAATGGCCAGCCTGATCCCAGGTAAAGCCCGTGCCGAATACGGTGAAGCCCGCCAGTTCTGCCCGGTATGCGGTTCGATGCCGGTCTCCAGCATGGTGCAAATCGGTACCACTCAGGGGCTGCGCTACCTGCACTGCAACCTGTGTGAAACCGAGTGGCACGTGGTGCGCATCAAGTGCAGCAACTGCGAGCAGACCCGCGATCTGCACTACTGGTCGCTGGAGAACGAGCAGTCCGCGGTGAAAGCCGAAAGCTGCGGCGACTGTGGCACCTACCTGAAGATTTTGTACCAGGAAAAAGACCCGAAAGTGGAGGCCGTCGCTGACGATCTTGCTACCCTGATTCTGGACGCCAAAATGGAGCAGGAGGGCTTTGCCCGCAGCTCTATTAACCCGTTCCTGTTCCCGGGTGAAGGGGAGTAATCTGCCTTTTAGCCCGGTAGGTTTTGCTGCCGGGCTAAATTACTGGGATAGAGCAGGAATAACATGCTGCGGATCGTTGGCAATAGCACGAAGTAGCGCCTTGGCCGGGCCTGTAGGTGAACGTCTACCTTGCTCCCAGTTGCGTAGCGTATCAACACTGACCGAGATTAGTTGCGCGAATTTACTTTGCGACAGCCCTGACGCCTGACGAATTTCTTTAATTTTCATGGCATCGATTTGAAAGGTGCGCGATGGCTCGCGTTTGCCCCCGGCAATTTCGTTCATCTGAGCCACGCTTTGAGTTAACCGCTCAAATAGCGCCTTATCCATTTACCACCTCTCAATAATCATTTTCAGTACGGCTTTCTCATTTGCTGACAGGTCATCTTTGATCCCTTTGCGATAGATGAGCAGCAATCGAATTTCATTTTCACGTGAGCGATAAAAATAAATGACTCGCACACCACTACGCTTTCCTCCCTTACCGCCAGCAAGCCAGCGAATCTTGCGTAAGCCTCCCGTGTTCTGAATCAGATCGCCATATTCAGGCTGCATTGCCAGAAAGACCTGCAGTTTATGGTATTCGTCGTCATCCAGTAATTTTTTGACGTCTTCAGTGAAGATATCCGTTTCAATGAATAGCATAAAACATACGCCATTGGCTTATAGTATCAAAAGTTAAGTGTACGCCAATGACGTATCCCTACCCTGTTACGTTATTGAGATGAAGTGGAAAAATCCACTCGCTCTGCTCAGTACATTTTGTTTCTGCGCGCCGCTTTCCAGATTTGTATCCTCCCCAAATCTGCTGTTTTCATCCGCAGAAAACCAGGCTATAACGCTGTATATCCATACAGATTTAAGGATTAAACGATGGCACTGGAAAAGGGTATTGATAAGCTGGTTCAGGAATTTATCGCCGCAGGGCGACCCTCTTCGCTCGCCCAGAATATTGATGAACGGAGGGCTGGCTATGTTGCCGGAACAGTGCTTGCCGGGGAGAAAGAAAGGCGTGTCCAGATAGCAACGCTGGCGCTGGACGGAATAACGTTTCAGACCTACTCACCGCTCAACGCGCCTGAAACGCTACCCGCCGTTATTTATTATCATGGCGGGTGTTTTGTCAGTGGCGGTTTTGATACCCACGAGTCCCAACTGCGTCAGCTGGCGTATTACAGCAACTGTCGGGTGATTGCAGTGCAGTATAGACTGGCTCCCGAACATACCTTCCCTGCTGCTCATGATGATGCTGAAAGAGGCGCAAATCTGGTCTGGAAGTACGCGGACAGATTTGGCGTGGATAAAACCCGCATCACCCTTTGCGGGGACAGTGCGGGAGGCCATCTGGCACTGGTGACGGCGCTACGGCTTAAGGCCGCAGGTTTGTGGCAGCCCGCTCAGCTGATCCTAATCTATCCTATGCTCGACGCAACGGCGCATTTTGAAAGCTACACTCGCAATGGGCTGGATTATGTTATTACCCGCGATACGCTCCTCAGCGGATACAACATGTATCTTCCCCATACCGAACGCCAGCATCCTGAAGCCAGCCCACTATGGCGGGATGACTTTTATGGCCTACCGAGAACCCATATCATCACCGCCGAGTACGACCCGTTATGTGACGAAGGCGAAGCTTTGTATCAACACATGACCGAACAAGGCGTGAACTGCACCTGCCACTGCTGGTCGGGTGTGATTCACGGTTTCTTTCAGCTTGGTGGCGTAAGCCAGGCGGCGAGGGATGTTATGAGGGATATCGCATGGCGTTTGGGCGCTGTGTCGGCGGAAAGAGAATGAATTAAGAAATCCCATATTGACGATAAAGCAATTAAGATTTGCTCCTGCAAATTTAGCAAAGCAAAATAAATCGCCCAAGGCAGTGTGATAAAGGAAAAATAATCATCACGCTCCCCTCTTATCATCATTATTAAATATCTGGCTTCTTTGATTAATGGATTACATCAATGAATAAAAGCTCTCTGGCAATATTACTGGTAGCCTCTCTGACCAGCAGCCTGGCATTTGCAAATAATCACACCTTTTCTTTAGGCTTCGCGCACAGCGACGTTAAGGGCTTTGACAACCTGAATGGCGTCAACGTCCAGTATCGCTACGAATTCGATTCTCCGCTCAGCCTTCTTGGTTCCTTCTCGTGGATGAAAACGCATACTAAGCAGGATTATTTAGCGACCCGCGACGTTGTTCATAATGACATAGACGTAAATTATTACTCTCTGCTGGCAGGGCCGGCGTACCGTATTAATGACTACGTTTCACTTTATGCCCTCGGCGGTGCCGCATGGGTAAAAGCGACCGGAAATACCCGCTGGGTGAATTACGGTAATAATGAAGTGAACCATGACGGTATTTCCGAGAAATCAGCATCTTTCGCCTGGGGAGTGGGCATGGTGATGAACCCGCTCGACAATCTTTCCATTAATCTCGGCTATGAAGGCACGAAGGCCAGCCTGGGGCGTGACTATACGATCAAGGGTTTCAACGTGGGTATGGGCTATCGTTTTTAAGTAAACGGGCTGAGGCTTAACACCGAGAGTTACCCCATTCTCAACGGGTAACTCTCACTCCTGATGCTACTCTTCCTCGTTCCCGCCCTCTTCGTAGGCACCAAACGGCTTCGCGGGCAGCACGATATAGGTTCCTTCAAACACCGCACCAGACCTCTCGTCACCGAACAGCTCCACCAGCATCTGCACGCGGGCTTTGCGGCCGCGGGCCAGACGGTCGAGATCGCCGCTCAGCGAGCCTAAGTCCGCCACCGCGCTCGGCTTACCGCTGATCGGGCGGCTGTAACGAATATGGGCATCGGCGAGGATGATAGTGCCACCCAGGTGGCGCTCGCGCAGCATCAGCCAGATAAGTCCCCAGCCGGTGAGCGTCGCCAGCGAGAACAGGCTGCCGGCAAACAGGGTGTGGTGCGGGTTCTGATTGCCGATCTCCGGCATGGTGGTGATAAATTTTTGCCCGGTGTACTGCTGAATGCGTACCCCCATCTTTTCGCTCAGCGGGATATGCTGATACCAGGCCTGCTGCAGCTGACCGCACCAGTCGGCACGATGCAGAATATCATCCAGCGAGGCGATGGGTTTGATCATCAAAAAATGGCGAATCGGCGTGGTTTGCGGGGTGGTGATTTCGCCCTGGTTTATAAAACCCAGCTTGGCAAAGAACTCCACCGCATCTTCACGCGCGCTACAGGTGACGCGCTTCACGCCCTCCTGACGGGCCACGGACTCCAGCGTCATCGCCATCAGCGTGCCGAGACCTTTGTCCTGTACGCTGGGATGGACCGCCATAAAGCGGATGGAGGCTTCATTATCGGCATTGATATACAGCCGCCCGACGGCGACAAGGTTGCCCTCTTCATCCATCACCATCTGGTGATGTGCCATGGCGTCCCAGGCGTCGCGCTCCGACCCTTTCGGCTGATGTAATGGCTTACGCAGCATCTCCCAGCGGAACTGGTAGTAAAGCGCCAACTCTTCTTCCGTTTGCGGTACTCGAAGGTGATACATAGCTGTACTCTCTCTTGTTACCCGCGGCCATACCGTCAGCTCACTCATACCTGGAGCCAGAACGTGACGGGGCCATCATTTACCAGCGAGACCTGCATATCTGCAGCGAATCGTCCGGTCTGTGTATGCATCTCTTGCTGACGGCAACGGTCAACAAAGTATTCATATAACGCTTCTGCCCGATCCGGCGCCGCCCCTTTTGAGAATCCCGGGCGCATGCCGCGCTCGGTATCGGCGGCCAGCGTAAACTGCGACACCACCAGCACGCTGCCACCCGCCTGCTGAACGTTGAGGTTCATTTTGCCTTCCGCATCGCCAAAGATACGGTAACCCAACACGCGCTCGCATAAGCGGTTGGCTTTTTGCTCGTCGTCATCCCTTTCGACACCTAACAAGACTAAAAGTCCCGGGCCAATTTCACCCGTCACCTCTCCCTCCACGGTGACGCTGGCACGGGTTACGCGCTGGATTAATGCAATCATGGTTGGTCTGCTTCTCGTCGTTTTTCGGCTTCGGCCGCTTTTTTGAGTTCGCGGTATACCCCGAGAGTGACAGTAATTTCCGCGCCAAGCAAGACGATACACCACGTCCAGTAAACCCAGAGGAACAAAATGGGGATCACCGCCAGCACGCCATAAATCAGCTGATAGGAGGGGAACATGGTGATGTAGAGCGCGAATCCTTTCTTGCCCAGTTCGAAAAGCAGAGCGGCCACCAGCGCCCCCAGCATGGCATCCCGGTTAGGCACGCGCGTGGTCGGCACAATGCTGTAGAGTAACCAGAAAGCGAGCCAGGACAAGAGCAGCGGGAAGATGCGCAACACATCGTCAATTACGCTATCGAGTTCGCTGGCCCAGCGTAACGAGAGCAGATAAGAGCTGATCGCCAGGCTGGCCCCGGCCAGTAGCGGCCCCAGAGTCAGGATCATCCAGTACACCGCAAACGAGTAAACTTTAGGCCGTGCGCGGGTGCTGCGCCAGATCGTATTGAGCGCGCTATCAATGGCATACATCAGCAGCAGCGCGGTGACGATAAGCCCGCACGCCCCAACCGCCGTCATCTTGCTGGAGTTGGCGACAAACTGCTCGATGTAATTCTGAATGACATCCCCGGTAGCAGGCATGAAGTTAGCAAAGACAAAATGGCGGAGCTGCAGGCTGACATCCGAAAACATCGGAAAGGCGGCGAAAAGCGCAAAGATGACAGCCACCAGCGGCACCAGCGAGAGCAACGACACGTAGGCGAGGTTACCTGCTAGCGTAGTCATATTGTCCTCATCGATGCGGTGCCAGAGGAGTTTTAGCCACGCACGCAGTGGTTGGGTGTGGTGGCTGGCTTTTTGATGAACGATTTTTAGCATAACTGCTTCGCAAAATAGTCAGGTATCGTCTGTTTTCCGGTCACCAGAATTGACGTGATACCCAACTGGTTAGCTCCCTCTATATTATCGACGTTATCGTCAAAAAAGAGGGCGTCGGCGGCAGAGAATCCTTCGGCCTGCAGGACGGCCTGGTAGATCCGTGCTTCCGGCTTACGCATGCCCATCTCCTGGGAAAGATAGATTTTATCTGCGGCCGCTTTCACTTCCGGGTATTCATCCGGCCAGAAGGTAGTGTGCAGGCGGTTGGTATTGGACAGCACCACCACCCGATGCCCCTGCTCACGCAGCTTGTGCATAATGGCAATCACCTCGGGGCGAATCCCGACAAAGATCGCCTGCCAGCCGTGAGAAAATTGTTCGTAACTGAGGGGAAGATCCATCTCATGACAGAGCATTTCGGCGAATTGCTCATCCGAAATCTCACCGCGCTCATGCTGATGGAAGGCGTCGCCCATCGTAAAAGTCTGCTTAAGCGTTGCCAGCGGAACGCGGCTGAAATCACTCCATGTTCCCAGCACACGATTGAAGTCGATATCGACGATTACGTTTCCTAAATCAAAGATATAGAGCATGTGTTTCTCCTTTTCGCCGTGAAAATTAACTGTAGCGGGAAAGAAGATGTTTGGCTATGAGGCGTGCGGCATGGCGGAAAAGAAAAACCCCGCCAGAAGGCGGGGTTTTAGAGGACGGAGAGAAGAAAATTAATCTTCTTTCGGGCCGCGCATTGCGCGTTTACGATCGTTCTCAGTCAGGTGACGTTTACGAATACGGATAGAGGTTGGAGTCACTTCTACCAGTTCGTCGTCATCGATGAATTCCAGAGCCTGCTCCAGAGTCATCTTAACCGGTGGAACCAGAACCGTTGCTTCGTCAGTACCGGACGCACGCATGTTGGTCAGTTTCTTACCGGTCAGGCAGTTTACAGTCAGGTCGTTAGAACGGCTGTGAATACCGATGATCTGGCCTTCGTAAACTTCTGCACCGTGACCCAGGAACAGCTTACCGCGGTCCTGCAGGCTGAACAGGGCGAACGCAACCGCTTTACCCTGACCGTTGGAGATCAGAACGCCGTTGTTACGCTGGCCAACTTCGCCCGGACGAACGTCGTCGTAGTGGCTGAAGGTGGAGTACAGCAGACCCGTACCGGAAGTCATGGTCATGAACTCTGAACGGAAGCCGATCAGACCACGGCTTGGGATCACGTAGTCGAGACGTACGCGGCCTTTGCCATCTGGATTCATGTTTTTCAGGTCGCCTTTACGCTCACCCAGAGCCTGCATCACAGAACCCTGGTGCTGCTCTTCGACGTCCAGCGTTACGTTTTCGAACGGCTCTTGTTTACGGCCATCGATTTCGCGGAAGATTACTTTCGGACGGGAAACCGCCATCTCGAAACCTTCACGACGCATGTTTTCGATCAGAACAGACAGGTGCAGCTCACCACGACCGGAAACACGGAATGCGTCCGCATCAGGGGTCTCTTCAACGCGCAGTGCCACGTTGTGCACCAGCTCTTTGTTCAGGCGGTCAAGGATCTGACGAGAGGTAACAAACTTACCTTCTTTACCACAGAACGGAGAGGTGTTGACGTTGAAGAACATGGTTACGGTCGGTTCATCAACTGACAGGGCTGGCAGCGCTTCAACCGCTTGCGTGTCGCAAATGGTATCGGAGATGTTCAGCTCGCCCAGACCGGTGATCGCGATGATGTCGCCTGCTTCAGCAATGTCGCTCTCGATACGCTCAAGGCCCAGGTGGGTCAGTACTTTACCGACTTTACCGTTACGGGTTTTGCCTTCGCTATCGATGATAGTGACCTGCTGGTTAGGCTTCACTTTACCGCGCTTGATACGGCCGATGCCGATAACGCCAACATAGTTGTTGTAGTCGAGCTGAGAGATCTGCATCTGCAGAGTGCCTTCAACATCAACGTTTGGCGCAGGAACACGGTCAACAATCGTCTGATACAGCGGAGTCATGTCTTCAGCCATGTCTTCGTGATCCAGACCTGCGATACCGTTCAGCGCAGAAGCGTAAACGATAGGGAAGTCCAGCTGCTCGTCGGTTGCGTCGAGGTTAACGAACAGGTCGAAGACCTGATCAACAACCCAGTCAGGACGCGCGCCAGGGCGGTCAACTTTGTTGATAACCACGATTGGTTTCAGGCCATGGGCGAATGCTTTTTTGGTTACGAAGCGCGTCTGCGGCATTGGGCCGTCAAATGCGTCAACCACCAGCAGCACGGAATCCACCATGGACATCACGCGCTCAACTTCACCACCGAAGTCGGCGTGCCCCGGGGTATCAACGATGTTGATACGGTAGTCATTCCATTTGATCGCGGTGTTTTTAGCGAGGATGGTAATCCCACGCTCTTTCTCCAAATCGTTGGAGTCCATCACGCGTTCTTGAGTTTCGGCACGCGCATCGAACGTACCGGATTGCTGCAGCAGCTTATCAACCAGGGTAGTTTTACCATGGTCAACGTGCGCGATGATGGCGATATTACGCAGATTTTCGATCACAACTTTGCCTCAGGCATTTAGAAATAGCGCGTTATTGTACACGGATTAATCGCACTACAAAACAGGATCACAAACATCCCCCGCAAACAAGTATCGCAGAGATGCTTTGTGATCGCTTTCACGGAGCGGTAAAAGGGCACTTTAACGTAAATTGCACCAATATGGTGCTCAATGTTCACATTGAAGCACTATACTGGTGCAACAAAACCATCGTGGTGCAGCCCTTTTGCACTATGGTGCGCATGATAACGCCTTTTTGGGGTGTTTTAAAAGTTGGCACAGATTTCGCTTAATAAAAAATACGGCAACCAAAGGCAACATCGCCTGCCTTACACAGAATTTGAAGACCTCGTTACCACGACGACAATGACCAATCTGGAGAGTTAAGTATGTCCGCTGAACACGTTTTGACGATGCTGAACGAACATGAAGTGAAGTTTGTTGATCTGCGCTTCACCGATACCAAAGGCAAAGAACAGCACGTCACTATTCCTGCTCATCAGGTGAATGCCGAATTCTTTGAAGAAGGCAAAATGTTTGACGGCTCCTCGATTGGTGGCTGGAAAGGTATCAACGAATCTGACATGGTTCTGATGCCTGACGCATCCACTGCGCTCATTGACCCGTTCTTCGAAGAATCTACCCTGATCATCCGTTGCGATATCCTCGAGCCGGGCACCCTGCAGGGTTATGACCGCGACCCACGCTCTATCGCTAAACGCGCTGAAGAGTACCTGCGCTCCACCGGCATCGCAGACACCGTTCTGTTCGGGCCAGAGCCAGAGTTCTTCCTGTTCGACGACATCCGTTTTGGTGCGACCACTTCCGGTTCCCACGTTGCTATCGATGATATCGAAGGCGCATGGAACTCCTCCACCAAATACGAAGGTGGCAACAAAGGTCACCGTCCTGCTGTTAAAGGCGGTTACTTCCCGGTTCCACCGGTCGACTCTTCACAGGACATCCGTTCTACCATGTGTCTGATCATGGAAGAGATGGGCCTGGTTGTTGAAGCACACCACCATGAAGTTGCAACTGCTGGCCAGAACGAAATCGCCACCCGTTTCAACACCATGACCAAGAAAGCGGACGAAATTCAGATCTACAAATACGTTGTGCACAACGTTGCGCACCGTTTCGGTAAAACCGCGACCTTCATGCCAAAACCAATGTTTGGTGACAACGGTTCCGGTATGCACTGCCACATGTCTCTGTCCAAGAACGGGACTAACCTGTTCGCTGGCGACAAATATGCGGGTCTGTCCGAGCAGGCACTGCACTACATTGGCGGCGTAATCAAACACGCTAAAGCGATCAACGCCCTGGCGAACCCAACCACTAACTCCTACAAGCGTCTGGTCCCAGGCTACGAAGCACCGGTAATGCTGGCGTACTCTGCCCGTAACCGTTCTGCTTCTATCCGTATTCCGGTGGTTTCCTCTCCGAAAGCACGCCGTATCGAAGTTCGCTTCCCGGATCCAGCGGCTAACCCATACCTGTGCTTCGCAGCGCTGCTGATGGCGGGTCTTGACGGTATCAAGAACAAGATCCACCCGGGCGAAGCGATGGACAAAAACCTGTACGACCTGCCGCCAGAAGAAGCGAAAGAGATCCCACAGGTTGCAGGCTCTCTGGAAGAAGCCCTGAACGCGCTGGACGCAGACCGTGAGTTCCTGACGGCTGGCGGCGTGTTCACCGACGAAGCGATCGATGCTTACATCGCGCTGCGTATGGAAGAGAACGACCGTGTTCGCATGACGCCACACCCGGTTGAGTTCGAACTGTACTACAGCGTTTAATCTTCAATCCCTGTCGCGCGGCCTTTCCGCGCGAGATTGATAGCCGTTTTTTTTGTTGCCGTGGAAACTTTTCAGCCCATCTTCGGATGGGCTTTTTTCACCACCAACAAACTGATCTCACGCGCTTTTTACCGCAGAAACGCTATACTGCACTAAAATGGTGCAACCAACTCCAGGAGACTGCTGAATGGCAACTGGCACGCTGCCCGATGCTGGGCAGATCCTCAATTCACTGATCAACAGCATTTTATTGGTCGACGACGATCTGGCGGTGCATTACGCCAACCCTGCGGCCCAGCAGTTGCTTGCCCAGAGTTCACGCAAACTGTTTGGCGCGCCGCTACCCGAGCTGTTGAGTTATTTTTCCCTGAACATCGGCCTGATGCAGGAGAGCCTGCAGGCGGGACAAGGCTTTACCGATAACGAAGTCACGCTGGTGATCGACGGGCGCTCGCATATTCTCTCCCTGACCGCGCAACGGCTGCCGGAAGGCCTGATCCTGCTGGAGATGGCGCCAATGGATAATCAGCGTCGCCTGAGCCAGGAGCAGCTCCAGCATGCTCAGCAGATTGCAGCCCGCGACCTGGTGCGCGGCCTCGCCCATGAGATTAAAAATCCGCTTGGTGGCCTGCGCGGTGCGGCACAACTGTTAACCAAAGCCCTGCCCGACCCGGCGCTGGCGGAGTACACCAACGTCATCATTGAACAGGCCGATCGCCTGCGTAATCTGGTGGATCGCCTGTTAGGTCCGCAGCAACCCGGGATGCACGTCACCGAGAGCATCCACAAAGTGGCCGAGCGCGTCGTCAAACTGGTGTCGATGGAGCTGCCGGATAACGTCAGGCTGATTCGGGATTACGATCCCAGCCTGCCGGAACTGCCGCACGATCCCGACCAGATTGAACAGGTATTACTGAATATCGTGCGCAATGCCCTGCAGGCATTAGGGGCGGATGGCGGCGAAATTATTCTGCGTACCCGCACCGCCTTTCAGCTCACCCTGCACGGTACGCGCTACCGTCTGGCGGCCCGCATCGACGTGGAAGATAACGGCCCGGGGATCCCTTCTCATTTACAGGACACGCTGTTTTACCCGATGGTCAGCGGCCGTGAAGGCGGGACCGGGCTTGGCTTATCCATTGCGCGTAATTTGATAGATCAGCATTCCGGCAAAATTGAATTTACCAGTTGGCCGGGTCATACCGAGTTTTCGGTTTACCTGCCAATCAGGAAATAGAGGGTTAGGTTATGCAACGAGGGATAGTCTGGGTAGTTGATGACGATAGCTCCATCCGCTGGGTGCTTGAACGGGCGCTTACCGGAGCAGGATTAAGCTGCACCGCTTTTGAGAGCGGGGCCGACGTGCTTGATGCACTCACCACCAAAACCCCGGACGTGCTGCTGTCCGATATCCGTATGCCGGGGATGGACGGCCTGGCGCTGTTAAAACAGATTAAGCAGCGCCACCCGATGCTGCCAGTCATCATAATGACTGCACACTCCGATCTGGATGCAGCGGTCAGCGCCTACCAGCAGGGTGCGTTCGATTACCTGCCAAAACCGTTCGATATTGACGAGGCAGTGGCGCTGGTTGAACGCGCCATCAGCCACTATCAGGAACAGCAGCAGCCGCGTAACGCCCCGGTATTCGGCCCTACCACCGATATCATTGGCGAAGCGCCGGCGATGCAGGATGTGTTTCGCATCATCGGTCGCCTGTCGCGCTCCTCCATAAGCGTGCTGATTAACGGCGAGTCAGGCACCGGGAAAGAGCTAGTCGCGCATGCCCTGCATCGCCACAGCCCGCGCGCCAAAGCCCCGTTTATCGCCCTGAATATGGCGGCGATCCCCAAGGATTTGATTGAATCCGAGCTGTTTGGTCACGAAAAAGGGGCGTTCACCGGTGCGAATACCATTCGTCAGGGTCGTTTCGAACAGGCTGATGGCGGCACACTTTTCCTGGATGAGATCGGCGACATGCCGCTGGACGTTCAGACCCGACTGCTGCGCGTGCTGGCCGACGGACAATTTTATCGCGTAGGCGGTTATGCCCCGGTGAAGGTGGATGTGCGCATTATTGCCGCAACGCACCAGAACCTGGAGCAGCGCGTGCAGGAAGGGAAATTCCGTGAGGACTTATTCCATCGACTGAACGTTATTCGCGTACATCTGCCTCCTCTGCGGGAGCGCCGGGAAGATATCCCGCGCCTGGCGCGTCATTTCCTGCAGGATGCCGCCCGCGAACTGGGGGTGGAAGCCAAACTGCTGCACCCGGAAACCGAGGCCGCGCTGACGCGCCTGGCCTGGCCCGGTAACGTGCGCCAGCTGGAAAATACCTGTCGCTGGTTAACGGTGATGGCCGCAGGCCAGGAGGTGCTGATTCAGGATCTTCCCCCTGAGCTTTTCGAAACCCATGTACCAGAAAGCAGCACCGGTCAGACCCTGCCTGACAGCTGGGCGACGCTGCTGGCGCAGTGGGCCGATCGCGCCCTGCGTTCCGGTCATCAAAACCTGCTATCCGAGGCACAGCCCGAGATGGAACGCACGCTGCTCACTACCGCGCTGCGCCATACCCAGGGCCATAAACAGGAGGCAGCACGCCTGCTCGGCTGGGGTCGCAATACCCTGACGCGTAAGTTAAAAGAGCTGGGCATGGAGTGAAATTTTACCCGCTGTGTAAAGAGGATGAATTAAGCGCAAACTGGCGTTATTTTGCGCTTTACTGTTCCGATGAGTTAAGTATTATCTTGCCCGGGAAAACGGGGGGATCATCATGCTGGAATCTATCGTTACAATCTTGTCTGGCGGCGTCGAAGCCAGCGCAGCAGCGGGACATACGCCACAGGCGGCCATTGCAGCTGTGCTGTGTGCGGCGCTGGTTGGGTTGTTTAGTTAGAGGGTTTGCCGGGTGGCGGCTACGCCTTACCCGGCCTACTTACTTCGGTACGCCTTAAATCACCCGCGAGAACTGCTGCAGACGCGCTTTTTGACGCAAATAGGCGTCAAAGCACATGCAGATATTACGAATCAACAGACGCCCCTTCGGCGTGACCTCAATCGCACGCTCCGTGACATCCACCAGCCCATCTTTTGCCAGCGGCGCCAGCAGCTTCAGGTCTTCCGCAAAGTAATCGCTAAACTGCAGATCCCACTGCGCTTCAACCTCGCTGAAGTCGAGGCGGAAGTTGCAGATCAGCGCTTTTATCACGTCCCGGCGGATACAGTCGTCGCGGGTTAACGCGATGCCGCGCCACAGAGCGTTGCCGGTTTCATCCACCTGCTGATAATAGTGCTTCAACTCTTTCTGGTTCTGGGCATAGCAGTCGCCAATCATGCTGATGGCCGAAACGCCCATCCCCAGCAGATCCGTATCACCCTGGGTGGTGTAACCCTGGAAATTGCGGTGCAGTACCCCTTCACGCTGAGCAATAGCCAGCTCGTCATCCGGACGGGCGAAGTGATCCATGCCGATAAACTGGTAGCCGGTCTCGGTCAGAGAGGTGATGGTTTCCTGCAGAATATCCAGTTTTTGCTGGGCAGAAGGCAGGTCGGCATCCTTGATTTTGCGTTGGGCAGCAAACAGCGTCGGCAGATGCGCATAGTTGAAGACGCTCAGGCGATCCGGGTTAAGCTCTGCCACGCGCTTCAGCGTAAAGGCAAAACTTTCTGGCGTCTGCTTAGGCAGGCCATAAATCAGATCGATATTGGTCGAGGTGAAGCCAATATCCCGCGCGTGATTTAGCAGGGCAAAGATGAACTCTTCATCCTGCTCGCGGTTGACCAGGCGCTGAACCTCTTTGTTGAAGTCCTGCACGCCCATACTCAGGCGGTTGAACCCTTCCGTGCGTAAGTGATCCAGTACATCCAGCTCAATTTCACGCGGATCAACCTCGATCGAGATTTCGGCATCATGGTTGAAATTAAAGTTGCCACGCAGCAGCGCCATTAAACGGCTGATTTGCGCTTTATTCAGGTAGGTCGGCGTACCACCGCCCCAGTGGAGCTGGGTGACATGGCGACCGGCAAACTGCGGCGCGCGATGCAGGATCTCCTGCTCAAGCGCATCCAGATACTGATCCGCTTTGTGCTGCTGGCGGGTCACAATTTTATTGCAGCCGCAGAAGTAGCAGAGCTTGTGGCAGAACGGGATATGAACATACAGAGAGAGCGGGCGGTCAGGGTAACGCGCAACTGCCTGCTGAAAATGGCTATCACCGAAGGCGTCGGAAAACTCCAGCGCGGTTGGATAAGAGGTATAACGCGGCCCGGAATAGTTATATTTTTGGATCAGAGCCAGATCCCAGTCGATGGTTGGTACAGACATGTTCACTCCTTCCGTTGGTGTCGCGTTCGTATACGGCGGCCCGTTCTGGCCCCTGTGCGGGCCATGAATCGGGTGCGCAGCCACTTCTGTCGCCGCGACAACCGCCGTAGTTTAACGAATAACCACACCAGATAACATATAACCGGAAGGGTTATAAGCAGGACGATAAAGCCTGCCGGGTGCAAATGTTAGTTTCCACCTTTCAGCAGGCGCATCATGTCTTCCTGCTTCTCTTCTTCTTCCTCTTCCTCTTCGTCGTCGTAAGAGAGGCCAAGCTTCTGCATCAGCTCATCGATGCGGTCCAGTTTGGCATCCACCCATGACTGCTCTTCAGCATTCAGGGTTTCACCCTCTTCAAGACGTTCCAGCAGCGCGTCCAGGCGCTCATCATTCTCCAGCAAATCCAGCTCAGCCTGCGGTGAAAGCATAGGTTTCTCGCTCTTGGGTTTGTGCTGCCTGGTGACCGGGGCATCGGTCACGCCTAATGGAACAGGTGTTTTACTGCCGATACGCGGGTCTTTCTGCTGCTTGTTTTTCGCAGACGCGCCGGATGAGTCACCGCCACTCGCGCGGCTGCCGGCAGCATGACCACGATGCTTTTTATCGCGTTTGCGATCGCGCGCTTCCTGATTCAGTTCTTCGCGCGTTTTGCGGCGTGCTTTTGCTGGACGTTTAGCGCCTGCAGCGGAGGTCGGTTTTTTCATGTTGTTTTGTCTTTAACTCGTTTTCTTCAGTATAGAATTGCGGCGAAATCTAGCAGAAAGCAAGCAAAGAAAAAAGGCGACAGAGCAATCTGTCGCCTTTTTTCCTGACTCACAACCCGTTATGGGTCTGACAATCCCTGTTTGCTGACAACTAACCCTGTTTTTCCGTTAGCAGGTACCGTCCGTGATAGGTCCTTTTCCCTTTTCAACGCCTCCGAGGCGTGCGTCTTCCTGACAATCCTGTGTCTTCGCCTCCTGGCGCTCCTGACCCTTATCCTTAAGTCCGGTTCCTCTCGGCATCCTCGCCGTTGAACGTTACTTTACGCTGTCAGGCAAAACCTACAACCCACTCACGCGACTTACGCGCGACTTTCAGATTAAGACTAAGCGTTAATAGTCTGATTTTAATGGTTTTGATTTTTTAACACCCTGCGATTTTTCTTAAATCTCCCATAGTAAAAAGGGCAGATCTCTTACAAAGCTCATGGTTTTTACTTACAGCCGCATTGCCGATGGGAAAAGCCTTTTCTCTCTGTTCAGGTATAATCCCCCCAACGTTACGAATTTCTGGAGACAACCACGTGACCAACCTGAATTATCACCAGACGCATTTTGTCCTTAGTGCGCCTGATATTCGCCATTTACCCGCTGATACGGGTCTTGAAGTGGCATTTGCTGGCCGGTCCAACGCGGGGAAATCCAGCGCTCTGAATACCCTGACCAATCAGAAAAGCCTGGCCCGTATCTCTAAAACGCCTGGCCGTACCCAACTGATTAACTTGTTCGAAGTTGCGCCAGGCAAGCGCCTGGTTGACCTGCCAGGCTATGGCTACGCCGAAGTTCCGGAAGAGATGAAAATCAAGTGGCAGCGCGCCCTGGGTGAATATCTGGAAAAACGCCTGTGCCTGAAAGGTCTGGTCGTGCTGATGGATATTCGCCATCCGCTTAAAGATCTTGATCAGCAGATGATCCACTGGGCCGTCGAAAGCGGGATCCAGGTGCTGGTACTGCTGACCAAAGCCGACAAGCTGGCCAGCGGCGCGCGTAAAGCGCAGGTGAATATGGTGCGTGAAGCGGTTCTGGCATTCAACGGCGACATCCAGGTTGAAGCCTTCTCTTCGCTGAAGAAACTCGGCGTGGATAAACTGCGTGAGAAGCTGGATCACTGGTACAGCGAGCTGGAACCCGCAACAGAAGCGGAAGAGTGATAATAAGCGCGGCGATGTCCGCGCTTTTTTTGCGCTGAATTTTACTTTGCCGCAATAAAAAACGCCCCAGTCATTACTGACTGGGGCGGCTAAAATATTCAGCCAAATCCGATTACGTGAAGTAAAAGGTCTGAAAGATAGAACATCTTACCTCTGTACCCTACGTGAATAACTCTACTCTGTTTTAGACTATAGACAAAGCACTTTTTGTAGTTTTTTTTCATTCTTTACATAGGGAATTCTAATGATCATCACAAAACGTTCATGGATATGTTGCTTACTTACAAAAACAGGTCATATCCCATAAAGAGTTAGTGAGCCTGATCCCAGTTTTCTCCGCTATCCACTTCCACCAGCAACGGTACATCCAGCTTCACGGTATTCTCCATCAGTTCATGGATCTTTTTCGAGACGGCTTCCAGATCGTCTTTGTGCACTTCGAACACCAGTTCATCGTGTACCTGCATGATCATACGAACCCGCGGCTGCTCCTTCTCCAGCCAGGCATCAACGGCGATCATTGCACGCTTAATGATATCTGCCGCCGTCCCCTGCATCGGGGCGTTGATTGCTGCACGCTCGGCACCGGCACGGCGGGCGGCATTGCTGGATTTGATATCCGGCAGATAGAGGCGGCGTCCTTCCAGCGTTTCGACATAGCCTTTTTCTTTCGCCTGGGCGCGGGTGGTCTCCATGTACTGCAGCACGCCCGGATAGCGTTCGAAATAGAGATCCATATACTTCTGCGACTCTTTACGCGGAATGTTGAGCTGACGGGAGAGACCAAATGCGCTCATACCGTAGATCAGACCAAAGTTGATCGCTTTTGCGCTCCGGCGCTGTTCCCCGGTGACACTCTCAAGGGACATGCCAAACACTTCGGCCGCCGTGGCCCGGTGGATATCCTGTCCTTCCGCAAAGGCGGTCAATAGTCCCTTATCCCGGGACAGGTGCGCCATAATACGCAGTTCAATCTGTGAGTAGTCAGCAGAGACAATGACGTAGTCCTGCGGCGCAATAAACGCCTGACGGATACGACGCCCCTCTTCATTACGCACCGGAATATTTTGCAGGTTAGGATCGGTTGAGGACAGTCGCCCGGTAGCCGCCACTGCCTGATGATAGGAGGTATGCACGCGACCCGTTTTCGGGTTGATCATCAACGGCAGCTTATCGGTGTAGGTCGATTTCAGCTTGGCCAGCCCGCGGTATTGCAGGATCACTTTTGGCAGCGGATAGTCCAGTGCCAATTCCTCCAGCACCTCTTCGGAAGTGGACGGCGCCCCGCCCGGAGTCTTCTTCAGCGGCTTAATGCCCTGCTTTTCAAACAGGATGGTCTGCAGCTGCTTGGTGGACGAGAGATTAAACGGCTCGCCGGCGATCTCATGCGCTTTTTGCTCGAGTTCGTTCAGGCGCAACGCGATCTCTTCCGAGTGCTTATGCAGCACAGCCGGGTCGATCTTCACGCCGTTGCGCTCAATCCGGGACAGAACCGGCACCAGCGGCATCTCGATATTCTGGAACACGTTCAGCGGCCCGGCGTGTTTTTGCAGCTTTGGCCACATCTTTAAATGCAGTTGCAGCGTGACGTCGGCATCTTCAGCCGCATAGTGTCCCGCCTCTTCAAGAGCAATCTGGTTAAACGTCAGCTGATTCTTGCCCTTACCCGCAATCTCTTCAAAGGTGACGGTTTTGTGCTTCAGCCAGCGATCGGAGAGTGAATCCATATCGTGACGACCGGCCACACTGTCGAGGATATAGGACTCCAGCATGGTATCGAAGGCAATGCCCCGCAGCTCAATGCCGTAGTTCTGCAGGATGCCGCGATCGAACTTCAGGTTTTGCCCCACCTTGAGTGCTTTTTCGTCTTCAAGGATCGGCTTGAGGAGCTCGAGTACGCGCTCGCGGGCGATCTGTTCAGGCGCATCCAGATAGTCGTGTGCGACCGGCACATAGGCGGCAACGCCAGGCTCAGTGGCGAAGGAGAGACCCACCATATTGGCGGAGACATTATCGAGACTGTCGGTTTCGGTATCAAAAGCGAACACCGGCGCCTGCTTTAATTTTTCAATCCAGACCTGCAGCTGTGCTTCATCAAGGATGGTTTCGTAATGTTCAGAAGAGAGGACGCTGGCTTCTTCTTCCGGCTCCTCTTCTGCATCGATCACCCGCGTCTCTTTCGGCTTAGCCGCCGGTTTAGCCCCTTTCGCCTGCAGCCATTTCCCCGCTTCAAGATCGGTTATCCAGCGTTTGAATTCATACTGCTTAAACAGGCCCAACAGCTCTTCGGCAGCAGGCTGCTGCACTTCCAACTGCTCGCAGGTCAGATCCAGTTCAACGTCGGTTTTAATGGTCGCCAGCTGATAGGAGAGGTACGCCACCTCTTTGTTTTGCTCAAGCTTAGCGGCCATGGTTTTGGCACCGCGGAAGGTTAACCCGGCAATTTTATCCTGCTCGCTATACAGCGTATCCAGCCCACCCAACCCCTGCAGCAGAGCCTGGGCCGTCTTCTCGCCTACGCCCGGCACGCCCGGGATGTTATCGGAGGAGTCGCCCATCAGGGCGAGGAAGTCGATGATAAGCTCCGGCGGCACGCCATACTTTGTCACCACCTCTTCCGGGCCGAGGATAGTATTGGTCATGGTGTTAATCAGGGTGATCCCCGGCGTAACCAGCTGCGCCATATCTTTATCACCGGTACTGATCAACACAGGGCGACCCAGCTTTTCGGCTTCCCGCGCCAGCGTACCGATCACATCGTCCGCTTCTACGCCAGAGACAGCCATTAAAGGCAGCCCCATCGCTTTCACCATCTTATGCAGGGGTTCAATCTGCGCGCGCAGATCGTCCGGCATCGGCGGGCGATGGGATTTGTAATGTTCAAACAGCTCATCCCGGAAAGTTTTGCCTTTCGCATCGAAGACTACGGCGGCATGGCTCGGCTGATACTGCAGAATCAAGCTACGCAGCATGTTCAGCACGCCATACATTGCGCCCGTAGGCTCTCCCGCGCTGTTAGTCAGCGGAGGAAACGCATGATACGCCCGATAGAGGTAAGACGAACCGTCGACGAGAATAAGCGGATTTTCGGGGATCTGAACCATAATGTCCGTGCCTTTGAGTAATTTATGAATAAAGGATGCCACAGAAGGATGAAAACATCAGTTTTTCGCGGCCAATACAGCCAAAGATTTTGCGATCCTGAGGATCGCTCGCAAATAAAATCTGTGGATAAGTTTGTGAGTAGTTTCTGCGGCCTGGACTAAATGTGCTATCTGACGATCGTTGAAATAATATTAAATTTTAATAATCAATAAGTTATAATTTGATCGCGATCTCATATTGCTGATTGATGACAATTTACTCCATGTGGATATAAGCCACACTGGATCCGCGCCACAGGATTTTTCTCCACCGGGTATGCAATTCAGAATTCCCACCAGGTAAAAGCGCCATCCTTAGAACGTTTTCTGGTAAAATCAGCGCCCGGTGTCTGTTTATCAGGCGCTAATTATAGCTAACTACCTGAAAACATTCATCATGTCTAGACTGCTGGCTGCGATCATACTCCTGTTAAGTATCGCATTAACTATTCTGGTCACCATCGCCTGTTCTGTGCCGATCATCATCGCCGGAATAATTAAACTGCTATTGCCGATCCCCGTCGTCTGGCGTGCAGTCTCTGCCTTCTGCAACTTTATGATGTACTGCTGGTGCGAAGGCCTGGCGGTACTACTGCGTCTTAACCCGCATCTGAAATGGGATGTTCAGGGTCTGGAAGGGCTTAACAAGAAAAACTGGTATTTGCTGATCTGCAACCACCATAGCTGGGCCGATATCGTGGTGTTGTGCGTGCTGTTCCGCAAACATATCCCCATGAATAAATATTTTCTTAAGCAGCAGCTTGCCTGGGTGCCCTTTATTGGCCTGGCCTGTTGGGCGCTGGATATGCCTTTCATGAAACGCTATTCGCGTAGCTATCTGATTCGTCATCCTGAGCGTCGTGGCAAAGATGTTGAAACGACCCGCCGCTCGTGCGAGAAGTTTCGCGCGCACCCTACCACGATCGTCAACTTTGTCGAAGGCTCTCGCTTTACCGAAGTGAAGCAGCAGCAAACCCGCTCTCCCTATGCCAACCTGCTGCCGCCCAAAGCGGCCGGGATCGCCATGGCGCTTAACGTGCTGGGTCAACAGTTCGATAAATTACTGGACGTGACGCTCTGCTATCCCGAAAACGATAAGACGCCGTTTTACGATATGCTCAGCGGCAAGTTAACCCGGATCGTGGTGCGTATTAATCTGGTGCCTGTGGCGGAGGAATTACACGGGGACTATGTCAGTGATAAGAACTTTAAACGACGTTTCCAGCTCTGGCTGAATACGCTCTGGAGTGAGAAAGACGCGCTGATAAACACGATTAAAGCGGAATTCAAAAACGCCGGTCATTGACCGGCGTTTTCTTTATTACTTCTTCTCAACCAGATACTTCACTGTATCGGCATATTGCTGGACAAAGATGTCCATGCTGCTGGTATCCATACCCTGCATATTCAGCTGATATTTGCCGTTAACATACATGGCTGGCACGCCGCGCAGCTCCAGATCGGCAGCAGCTTTTTCCTGCTGAGCCACCAGGGATTTCACGACAAAGCTATTCCAGGCTGCATCGTATTCTTCGCCTTTAACGCCGGCATCAACAAATACTTTACGGATATCGGCAGTGGTCTGAACGGTCTGGGTTTTCTGAACCGCTTCAAACATCGGCGCAGTAATTTTGTCTTCCACACCAAGCGCCATCGCAACGGCCCATGCCTGAGTCAGGTCTTTGCCCAACGGGCCAAGGAACTCAGCGTGATACTTGGTCATCTTGGTGCCTTCCGGCAGCTTTTTCTTCACGCTATCGGAAACGTGCAGAACCTGCTCGAACTCATAGCAGTGCGGGCAGTAAAATGAGAAGAACTCAAGGACCTGAGGTTCTCCGGCAACCGGTTTGTCGAGGGTAATATACTGCTTGCCATCGGTGAACTGTGCAGCCGATGCGCTAAAAGCCAGAATCATACCTGCCAGCGCCAGCCATATTTTTTTCATGATCAACTCTCTCCTGGGTGTGTTCGATTAATACATTGGCGTTAATTGCAAAGGGGGTTCCTGCAGAACCTTTACCTGTTCAATAAATGTGGATATCTGGTTACGCCAGTAATCTTCCCCGGTAAGCCACGGGAAGTTTCTGGGAAAAGCGGGGTCGTCCCAACGCCTGATTAACCATGCAAGATAATAAACAAAACGCATGGCGCGTAAAGGTTCGATTAATGCAATTTCGTCTGAATCAAAAGAACTGAACTCTTCATAGGCCTCGATAATCGTCTCCAGCTGCATCCGCTGTTCGGCTTTATCGCCATTCAGCAGCATCCAGAGATCCTGAATGGCTGGTCCCATTCGCGCATCATCGAGATCGACAAATAATGGCCCATCACGCCAGAGAATATTTCCGGCATGGCAATCGCCATGCAAACGCAGCGTTTGTACGTTGTTATCCCAGCGCGGTATGACGGCGTTAATTAAGCCATCCGTTGCGGTAAGGAATTGTGCCTTCAGCCCGGAAGGGATGAGCGTGGACGTTTCAAATACCTGTCGCGGTTCGAGCAAATATTCCTGAATGCCGATGCCAGGGCGCGCGGTAAATGCGCTTTTCTGCCCTGTTTGATGAATGCGCCCTAAATAGCGGGCAACCCACTCCATTTGATCGATATTATCGGCTTCAAATTGCCGGCCACCGAGGCTGGGGAAGACAGCAAAATAAAAACCCAGGTGTGTCAGCAGCGTCTGATTATTGAATTTAAGAGGAGCAGCGACGGGAACATCATCGGCCACCAGGTCGAGAGCGAACTGATGCTCTTCCTGAATTTGTTCAGCTGACCAGCGCTGCGGGCGGTAAAATTTCACCACAAAGCGCCGGCGATCCTCGTCCTGAAACTGGTAGACGCGGTTCTCATAGCTGTTTAATGGAGTCAGGCCTGAGTCCACCCGGATGCCCTGTTCAAACAGCGCATCCATAATGGTATCCGGGTGTAAGGTCTGGAAAGTAAAAGCCTGGTCGTTCATCCGATCATCCGGAAATTATACGAATGATTGAGGATATCATTTAACGGCGTTTACGGTGGTGCCTCTTACAAGCTTTTACTCTTTAATTACGCCACGCGCGCGCAGCAGTGCGGTTTTGAAATCTTCTTCGTAATCTTTCTGGATCCCCGGGATAACCGCATCTTTTCCGGAATCACGCATTTTCAGGTGATAGATCAGGATGTCATCAGAAAGGTCGGCCAGTTCACCGTCATAACCTGACTCCTGCGCCAGTTTCTGTAAAAATTGCACCAGGTTAAGTTCTGGCTCTTTCTGCCAGGCTGGCTGGAGGAGTTCAATAACTTCGTTCAGACGTTTACATTTCATGGTAATGCTCCTTTCATTTAGAGTGACACGTTAGCAGGGTCAATCCCACAAGAAAAGAGGCGATATTGTTGAGCCAGATAAGCAGCATCACCGGGGTGGTATTAGCCGGAGGCAAGGCGTCCCGTATGGGAGGAAAAGATAAGGGCTTGCAGGAGCTGAACGGCATGCCGTTATGGCAGCATGTTGCGCGAACGCTGCATAAGCAGGTCAGTACACTCGTAGTAAGTGCCAACCGCAATATCGCCACTTATCAGGAAAGTGGGTATCCCGTTTACGCGGATCTGCTGGCCGATTACCCCGGACCACTGGCGGGCATGCTTTCGGTTATGCAGCAGTGCGATGCGGAATGGTTCCTGTTTTGCCCTTGCGATACACCCTTTATCCCGGATTACCTGGCTGAGCGGCTGGTTAAATACAGGGAAACGGCACCTGTAGTCTGGGCGCATGACGGCGATCGCGATCATCCAACCATTGCGTTAATGCATCGCCAGCTGATGCCGGTATTAGAGAGCTATTTAGCCGCTGGCGAGCGCCGTGTGATGGACTTTATGCGTCAGGCAGGTGGGCATTCCGTTGAATTTAGCGATATGAAACAGGCATTTATTAATATGAATACACTCGAAGAGATACAAACTATTCAGAGGCACAAATGATACCCGTTTTAGCGATTGCCGCCTGGAGCGGTACGGGGAAAACCACCCTGTTAAAGACCATCATTCCGGCACTCTGTGCCAGAGGTATTCGTCCGGGGCTTATCAAACATACCCACCACAACATGGATGTCGATACTCCCGGGAAGGACAGCTACGAACTGCGTAAGGCCGGTGCGGCACAAACCCTCGTTGCCAGCAGTCAGCGATGGGCCTTAATGACGGAAACACCCGCCGAAGAGGAGATCGATCTGGCTTATCTCATCAGTCGGATGGATCATTCGAAGCTGGATCTGGTACTGGTGGAAGGTTTTAAGCATGAGGCGGTGGCAAAGATCCTGCTTTTCAGAAGCGATACCGGGCATGATATTAATGAGTTGACGCTTGATGATCACGTTATCGCAGTGGGGAGTGACGCTCCACTGTCGCTTCAGGTACCGGTATTAGATATCAATGATGCGGAGGGGATGGTTGATTTCATCCTGCAGTGGATGAAGGTATTGTAGGCCGGATAAGGCGCAGCCGCCGCCCGGGGGGGTTCCCGGCGCAACGCAAAAAGCCCATCCGGGAGGATGGGCTTTCGCATGATTTGATGCCTGGCAGTTCCCTACTCTCGCATGGGGAGGCCCCACACTACCATCGGCGCTACGGCGTTTCACTTCTGAGTTCGGCATGGGGTCAGGTGGGACCACCGCGCTACAGCCGCCAGGCAAATTCTGTTGTTCACCCCGCCCGCAGGCGCAGTGACTAATCTGTATCAGCTGAAAATCTCTCAAATCCGCCGAAACAGCTTCGGCGTTGTAAGGTTAAGCCTCACGGTTCATTAGTATCGGTTAGCTCAACGCATCGCTGCGCTTACACACCCGACCTATCAACGTCGTCGTCTTCAACGTTCCTTCAGGAGCCTTAAAGGCTCAGGGAGAACTCATCTCGGGGCAAGTTTCGTGCTTAGATGCTTTCAGCACTTATCTCTTCCGCATTTAGCTACCGGGCAGTGCCATTGGCATGACAACCCGAACACCAGTGATGCGTCCACTCCGGTCCTCTCGTACTAGGAGCAGCCCCCCTCAATTCTCCAGCGCCCACGGCAGATAGGGACCGAACTGTCTCACGACGTTCTAAACCCAGCTCGCGTACCACTTTAAACGGCGAACAGCCGTACCCTTGGGACCTACTTCAGCCCCAGGATGTGATGAGCCGACATCGAGGTGCCAAACACCGCCGTCGATATGAACTCTTGGGCGGTATCAGCCTGTTATCCCCGGAGTACCTTTTATCCGTTGAGCGATGGCCCTTCCATACAGAACCACCGGATCACTATGACCTGCTTTCGCACCTGCTCGAGCCGTCACTCTCGCAGTCAAGCTAGCTTATGCCATTGCACTAACCTCCTGATGTCCGACCAGGATTAGCTAACCTTCGTGCTCCTCCGTTACTCTTTAGGAGGAGACCGCCCCAGTCAAACTACCCACCAGACACTGTCCGCAACCCGGATCACGGGTCTACGTTAGAACACCAGCCATTAAAGGGTGGTATTTCAAGGATGGCTCCACGCAGACTGGCGTCCACGCTTCAAAGCCTCCCACCTATCCTACACATCAAGGACCAGTGTTCAGTGTCAAGCTATAGTAAAGGTTCACGGGGTCTTTCCGTCTTGCCGCGGGTACACTGCATCTTCACAGCGATTTCAATTTCACTGAGTCTCGGGTGGAGACAGCCTGGCCATCATTACGCCATTCGTGCAGGTCGGAACTTACCCGACAAGGAATTTCGCTACCTTAGGACCGTTATAGTTACGGCCGCCGTTTACCGGGGCTTCGATCAAGAGCTTCGCGTTGCCGCTAACCCCATCAATTAACCTTCCGGCACCGGGCAGGCGTCACACCGTATACGTCCACTTTCGTGTTTGCACAGTGCTGTGTTTTTAATAAACAGTTGCAGCCAGCTGGTATCTTCGACTGATTTCAGCTCCACCCGCAGGGGCTTCACCTACACATCAGCGTGCCTTCTCCCGAAGTTACGGCACCATTTTGCCTAGTTCCTTCACCCGAGTTCTCTCAAGCGCCTTGGTATTCTCTACCTGACCACCTGTGTCGGTTTGGGGTACGATTTGATGTTACCTGATGCTTAGAGGCTTTTCCTGGAAGCAGGGCATTTGTTGCTTCAGCACCGTAGTGCCTCGTCATCACACCTCAGCGTTAACAAGGTTCCGGATTTACCTGGAACCTCCGCCTACATGCTTAAACCGGGACAACCGTCGCCCGGCCAACATAGCCTTCTCCGTCCCCCCTTCGCAGTAACACCGAGTACAGGAATATTAACCTGTTTCCCATCGACTACGCCTTTCGGCCTCGCCTTAGGGGTCGACTCACCCTGCCCCGATTAACGTTGGACAGGAACCCTTGGTCTTCCGGCGAGCGGGTTTTTCACCCGCTTTATCGTTACTTATGTCAGCATTCGCACTTCTGATACCTCCAGCATGCCTCACAGCACACCTTCAACGGCTTACAGAACGCTCCCCTACCCAACAACACATAGTGTCGCTGCCGCAGCTTCGGTGCATGGTTTAGCCCCGTTACATCTTCCGCGCAGGCCGACTCGACCAGTGAGCTATTACGCTTTCTTTAAATGATGGCTGCTTCTAAGCCAACATCCTGGCTGTCTGTGCCTTCCCACATCGTTTCCCACTTAACCATGACTTTGGGACCTTAGCTGGCGGTCTGGGTTGTTTCCCTCTTCACGACGGACGTTAGCACCCGCCGTGTGTCTCCCGTGATAACATTCTCCGGTATTCGCAGTTTGCATCGGGTTGGTAAGCCGGGATGGCCCCCTAGCCGAAACAGTGCTCTACCCCCGGAGATGAATTCACGAGGCGCTACCTAAATAGCTTTCGGGGAGAACCAGCTATCTCCCGGTTTGATTGGCCTTTCACCCCCAGCCACAGGTCATCCGCTAATTTTTCAACATTAGTCGGTTCGGTCCTCCAGTTAGTGTTACCCAACCTTCAACCTGCCCATGGCTAGATCACCGGGTTTCGGGTCTATACCCTGCAACTTAACGCCCAGTTAAGACTCGGTTTCCCTTCGGCTCCCCTATACGGTTAACCTTGCTACAGAATATAAGTCGCTGACCCATTATACAAAAGGTACGCAGTCACACCACAAGGGTGCTCCCACTGCTTGTACGTACACGGTTTCAGGTTCTTTTTCACTCCCCTCGCCGGGGTTCTTTTCGCCTTTCCCTCACGGTACTGGTTCACTATCGGTCAGTCAGGAGTATTTAGCCTTGGAGGATGGTCCCCCCATATTCAGACAGGATACCACGTGTCCCGCCCTACTCTTCGAGTTCACAGCAGGTGTATCTTCGTGTACGGGAGTATCACCCTGTACCCTGCGACTTTCCAGACGCTTCCACTGACACACATGCTGATTCAGACTCCGGGCTGCTCCCCGTTCGCTCGCCGCTACTGGGGGAATCTCGGTTGATTTCTTTTCCTCAGGGTACTTAGATGTTTCAGTTCCCCTGGTTCGCTTCGTTAAGCTATGTATTCACTTAACGATAGTGTGACGAGTCACACTGGGTTTCCCCATTCGGAAATCGTCGGCTGTAACGGTTCATATCACCTTACCGACGCTTATCGCAGATTAGCACGTCCTTCATCGCCTCTGACTGCCTAGGCATCCACCGTGTACGCTTGGTCGCTTAACCTCACAACCCGAAGATGTTTCACTTCATGATTGCGAAAATTTGAGAGACTCTGACACACCGCTTATCTGCTCTTATTACGGAGAACAGACACGGCGTGTCGTTTCAATTTTCAGCTTGATCCAGATTTTTAAAGAGCAAATATCTCAAACATGACTTAACAGTCAGTTTTGAGATACTGATTGGTTGTGCCTTTCACTCACACCCAGCAAGTGGCGTCCCCTAGGGGATTCGAACCCCTGTTGCCGCCGTGAAAGGGCGGAGTCCTAACCGCTAGACGAAGGGGACACGATGTGTCGCGACTTCGCAGCCGTCTTGCTCGTTGCTTTTCATCAGACAATCTGTGTGAGCACTGCAAAGGCAGGTTCTTTAAGGTAAGGAGGTGATCCAACCGCAGGTTCCCCTACGGTTACCTTGTTACGACTTCACCCCAGTCATGAATCACAAAGTGGTAAGCGCCCTCCCGAAGGTTAAGCTACCTACTTCTTTTGCAACCCACTCCCATGGTGTGACGGGCGGTGTGTACAAGGCCCGGGAACGTATTCACCGTAGCATTCTGATCTACGATTACTAGCGATTCCGACTTCATGGAGTCGAGTTGCAGACTCCAATCCGGACTACGACGCACTTTATGAGGTCCGCTTGCTCTCGCGAGGTCGCTTCTCTTTGTATGCGCCATTGTAGCACGTGTGTAGCCCTACTCGTAAGGGCCATGATGACTTGACGTCATCCCCACCTTCCTCCAGTTTATCACTGGCAGTCTCCTTTGAGTTCCCGGCCGGACCGCTGGCAACAAAGGATAAGGGTTGCGCTCGTTGCGGGACTTAACCCAACATTTCACAACACGAGCTGACGACAGCCATGCAGCACCTGTCTCAGAGTTCCCGAAGGCACCAAAGCATCTCTGCTAAGTTCTCTGGATGTCAAGAGTAGGTAAGGTTCTTCGCGTTGCATCGAATTAAACCACATGCTCCACCGCTTGTGCGGGCCCCCGTCAATTCATTTGAGTTTTAACCTTGCGGCCGTACTCCCCAGGCGGTCGACTTAACGCGTTAGCTCCGGAAGCCACTCCTCAAGGGAACAACCTCCAAGTCGACATCGTTTACGGCGTGGACTACCAGGGTATCTAATCCTGTTTGCTCCCCACGCTTTCGCACCTGAGCGTCAGTCTTTGTCCAGGGGGCCGCCTTCGCCACCGGTATTCCTCCAGATCTCTACGCATTTCACCGCTACACCTGGAATTCTACCCCCCTCTACAAGACTCTAGCCTGCCAGTTTCGAATGCAGTTCCCAGGTTGAGCCCGGGGATTTCACATCCGACTTGACAGACCGCCTGCGTGCGCTTTACGCCCAGTAATTCCGATTAACGCTTGCACCCTCCGTATTACCGCGGCTGCTGGCACGGAGTTAGCCGGTGCTTCTTCTGCGAGTAACGTCAATCACTGTGGTTATTAACCACAATGCCTTCCTCCTCGCTGAAAGTACTTTACAACCCGAAGGCCTTCTTCATACACGCGGCATGGCTGCATCAGGCTTGCGCCCATTGTGCAATATTCCCCACTGCTGCCTCCCGTAGGAGTCTGGACCGTGTCTCAGTTCCAGTGTGGCTGGTCATCCTCTCAGACCAGCTAGGGATCGTCGCCTAGGTGAGCCGTTACCCCACCTACTAGCTAATCCCATCTGGGCACATCTGATGGCAAGAGGCCCGAAGGTCCCCCTCTTTGGTCTTGCGACATTATGCGGTATTAGCTACCGTTTCCAGTAGTTATCCCCCTCCATCAGGCAGTTTCCCAGACATTACTCACCCGTCCGCCGCTCGTCACCCAGGGAGCAAGCTCCCCCGTGCTACCGCTCGACTTGCATGTGTTAGGCCTGCCGCCAGCGTTCAATCTGAGCCATGATCAAACTCTTCAATTTAAGTTTGATGCTCGTGAATTAAACTTCGTAATGAATTACGTATGTTCACTCAGAGACTTTGGTATTCATTTATTGTCCGGAGACATTAAGAATCCATGTCACTTTGAGTGCCCACACAGATTGTCTGATAAATTGTTAAAGAGCAGTGCAACGCGGCTTTCGCTCACCGTTGCGAGGTCCCGTATAATACGTTTTCCTCTTTCAGAGTCAAGCGATAATTTCACGCTTTTCCCTGCTGACCCGGCGGCTTGTTTGCCGTTATTCCGTGTCAGTGGAGGCGCATTATAGGGAGTTCTTCGGCGGTGACAAGAGTAAATTTAAAAAAACTAATCAACCGTGCTTTTTTTCACCAAAAGACCCATCTTTTAGCCAGAAATTGCGCTAATTGTCGTTTTACCAACCACAACTATCCTGCAGATGGCATACTTACTAGCATTAAGAATCAAGGAATATGCGTTATGCCTTTGAGCGCGCAACAGCTGGCGGCACAAAAAAACCTCTCCTATGTGCTGGCAGAAAAGCTGGCACAGCGGATCCTGGCGGGTGAATATCTGCCAGGCAGTATCCTGCCGGGCGAACTGGAACTGGGTGAGCAGTTTGGCGTGAGCCGAACCGCCGTGCGTGAAGCTGTAAAAACCTTAACCGCGAAAGGGATGGTACTTCCCCGTCCGCGCATCGGTACGCGCGTTATGCCTCAGGGCAACTGGAACTTCCTCGATCAGGAGTTACTCTCCTGGTGGATGACGGAAGACAACTTCCATCAGGTCATCGACCATTTCCTGGTCATGCGCAGCAGCCTGGAGCCGCAGGCCTGCCTGCTGGCCGCCACGATCGGTACGGCAGAACAAAAAGCGCGGCTAAATACCCTGATGGATGAGATGGTGCATCTGAAGAAACACTTTAACCGCGAACGCTGGATAGAAGTGGATATGGCCTGGCACGAGCATATCTATGAGATGAGCGGTAATCCGTTCCTGACCTCTTTTGCCTCGCTCTTTCACTCTGTCTATCACACCTACTTTACCTCTATTACTCAGGACGAGGTGGTGAAGCTGGATTTACACCAGGCTATCGTTGATGCCATTCAGGATAGAGATGGGCTGCGCGCCATGACGGCCAGCCAGGCACTGCTTGCCACACCGACACGGTAGCAACAAACAACAGGAAATCGAATGACAGTAAAAAAAGCACGCAGCATGGCGGGTTTGCCATGGATCGCGGCAATGGCTTTCTTTATGCAGGCGCTGGACGCCACCATCCTCAATACCGCTCTCCCGGCGATTGCCCAAAGCCTTAACCGTTCTCCGCTGGCAATGCAGTCGGCCATCATCAGCTATACCCTTACCGTTGCGATGCTGATCCCGGTAAGCGGCTGGCTGGCCGATCGCTTTGGCACGCGGCGTGTTTTTATGTTGGCGGTCACCTTGTTTACGCTGGGCTCACTGGCCTGCGCACTCTCCAGTTCGCTGGGTGAACTGGTTGTGTTCCGGGTAATTCAGGGGGTTGGCGGTGCGATGATGATGCCGGTTGCGCGCCTGGCGCTGTTACGGGCCTATCCGCGCAGCGAACTGTTGCCGGTGCTTAACTTCGTCACCATGCCCGGTCTGGTCGGGCCGATCCTCGGTCCGGTGCTGGGGGGCGTGCTGATTACCTGGGCCAGCTGGCACTGGATATTCCTCATTAATATTCCTATTGGGATCGCCGGTATTTTCTATGCCCGCAAATTTATGCCGAACTTCACCACCCCGCGGCGCAAATTCGATATGGGCGGGTTCTTCCTGTTTGGACTGAGCCTGGTGCTGTTTTCCAGCGGCATGGAGCTGTTCGGTGAGAAAGTGGTGGCGACCTGGCTGGCCGTCTCCATCATCTTCAGCGGTATTGTTCTTTTTCTTCTTTATATACGTCATGCGCGCCGCCATCCTACGCCGCTGATTTCACTCTCGCTGTTTAACACGCGCACCTTCTCGGTAGGCATTGCCGGAAATATCGCTTCACGCCTGGGTACCGGCTGTGTTCCTTTCCTGATGCCGCTGATGTTGCAGGTCGGGTTCGGTTATCCGGCGCTGATTGCGGGCTGCATGATGGCGCCCACGGCGGTGGGGTCGATCCTGGCTAAATCCGGCGTGACCCAGCTGTTACGCCGCCTGGGATACCGCCGGACGCTGGTCGGGGTGACGGTGTTTATCGGCGTGATGATTGCGCAATTTTCACTACAGTCGGCAGCGCTGCCGGTGTGGATGCTGATCCTGCCGCTGTTTGTGCTGGGGATGGCGATGTCCATCCAGTTCACCTCAATGAACACCATTACCCTTGCCGACCTCAGCGACGAGAACGCCAGCGGCGGTAACAGTATGCTGGCAGTCACGCAGCAGCTGTCGATCAGTCTGGGGGTGGCGGTCAGTGCGGCGGTCTTGCGTTTTTACGAAGGGTTCGACAGTAACAACACTGTCGAACAGTTCCACTCCACCTTTATCACCATGGGCGTGCTGACGGTGGTTTCTGCCCTGGTCTTTATGCTGTTAAAACCGAAAGACGGTCGTAACCTCATTAAAGAACGGCACAAACCTAAACCGACCCGCGTTCCATCAGAACAGGAGTAAGCTGCAGCCGCTGTTGTTGCAGCCCGGGCTGGGCGATTCGATGGATTAACACGTCAATCGCCAGCTCGCCCAGTTCATCCTTTGGCTGATGAATGGTGGTGAGCGGCGGCGTCATATACTGCGCCAGTTCGATATCGTCATACCCCACCACGGCGATATCATCCGGGACACGAAGTCCCGCCTGATAGAGCGCCTGATAAGCTCCCACCGCCATCGCATCGTTACCGATAAAGACCGCCTGCGGGCGATCTTTCTGCGCCAGTAACGACTGCATCGCCTCAAACCCGCCGCTAAATTCAAAGTCACCGGTAATTTGATAGCCGTCAGGCACAGGCAGACCGGCGCGCGCCATCGCGACCAGAAAGCCCTCCAGCCGCAGGCGGGCAGGGGTTTTATCCAGCGGACCGGTAATACAGGCGATGCGGGTATGGCCCTTATCAATCAGATGCTGTGTCGCCATGTCCCCGCCCAGCAGCGAGTTATCCTGAATCAGGTCGCTGGTACCGTCGAACGGTGCCCAGTCCATCATCACCGTGGGAACGGAAGGATAACGCTGCATAATCTCGGGTGAGGGTTGATGCGTTTCGGTACACAGAAGTAATAAGCCGTCGACGCGCTTTTGCATCAGCGTCTCCAGGTTACGGTTCATGCGCTGCTCGTCGCCTTCGGTATTGCAGAGCACCAGGCTGTAGCCGCGCTCAAAACAGCTGCGCTCCACGCCGCGCACCAGCTCAGAGTAAAAGGGGTTGGTACTGGCGGTGATGAGCATGCCAATGGTGCGGGTCTGGTTGAGCTTCAGACTGCGCGCCAGGGCGGAAGGTGCATAATTGAGGGATTTAACTGCGGCTTCAACCTTCTCCCGGATCGCCTCGCTGACGAAGCGATCGTTATTAATGACATGGGAGACCGTCGAAGTAGAGACGCCCGCCATGCGGGCGACATCTTTCATTGTGGCCAAACGCTACCTCTGCTGACTGAAAAATTCATCGATCTCATTGCGCCATGGTACAGAAGGCTGTGCGCCAGGGCGCGTTACCGCAATGGCCGCCGCCGCATGGGCAAAACGGATCGCGGTGTCCAGCGGCTCACCTTCCAGCAGCGCCGTGACCAGCGCACCATTAAAGGTATCGCCCGCCGCGATGGTATCGACAGCTTTCACCTTAAAGCCGGGAATGCGACGACCTTCTCCCTCAACGCTGGCCCATACGCCACGGCTGCCAAGGGTAATGATGACCGTACCGATGCCTTTCTGGTGCAGGGCTTTCGCCGCGCGCGCCGCATCGTCATCGTTTTCAACGCGAATGCCCGTCAGCTTTTCGGCTTCGGTTTCGTTAGGGGTGATGATATCCACCAGCGCCAGCAGCTCGTCTGATAATACACGGGCAGGCGCGGGATTAAGTACGACAGTGGTATGATTTTTATGGGCAATTTTTGCCGCCGCCAGCACGCTTTCTACCGGCGATTCCAGCTGCATCAGCAGGGCGTCGGCATCGGCGATACGCGCCTGTTGCGCCACCACGCGTTCCGGCGTTAGCGCCGCATTGGCACCCGCATGAATACCGATGACATTCTCACCTTCCGCGTTGACGAAAATCAGCGCCACGCCGGTTGATTCGCCTTCCACCACACTGACCGGTGCAATATCGATGTTGTCGCTTGCCAGCTGTTTACGCACGCGCTCACCGGTATCGTCATCGCCGGTACAGGCGATAAAGGCGATGTTGGCACCGCTGCGTCCGGCTGCGACCGCCTGGTTTGCGCCCTTGCCGCCAAAGGCGACCTGATAGCGATGACCCGTTACGGTCTCGCCCGGCGTCGGGAAAGCGTCAAGGTTAAGAATGTGATCGGCATTAATACTGCCAAGGACGACGAGCTTACCTGCGGTTTTCATCATTGAAGTGTCCATCAGAGAGCGCCACCGGAGTTACCCGGTGGCGTATGCCACGCTTTTCTTTATATATTGTCCCTCAGGCACCCGGGAGCTGCCTGAATCGCATATTACTGCTTGATGACCAGTTTCAGGTCAACAGGGTATTTGGCCTGAACTTTCTCGCCCTTCAGCACTTTGTCAGCAGTCTGCACGCCAGTCGCGCCGATCTGCTCCGGAAGCTGAGCAATGGTCGCAGCCAGTTTGCCATCGTTTACCGCTTTTTCACCATCAGGCGTGCCGTCAAATCCAACCACCATCACATCAGATTTACCGGCGGTCTGCAGGGCACGCAGCGCGCCCAGCGCCATTTCGTCGTTCTGTGCGAATACCGCTTTAACGTCCGGGTGAGCGGTCAGCAGGTTTTGCATCACGTTCAGACCCTTAGTACGGTCGAAATCTGCCGGCTGGCTGGCCAGCACGTTGAATTTATGGGCCGCAACGGCCTGCTGGAAGCCTTCGCCACGCTCACGCGCTGCGGAAGTCCCGGCGATGCCCTGCAGTTCGATAACTTTGGCGCCTTCACCCGCTTTCTTAGCGATATAGTCACCGGCGATTTTGCCGCCCAGCACGTTATCAGAGGCAATGTGGCTGACCACTTCGCCTTTAGACGCCTGACGGTCCAGGGTGATCACCGGGATGTTGGCCTGGTTTGCCATCTTCACGGCGTTACCTACCGCATCGGAATCGGTCGGGTTGATCAGCAGAATTTTGGTGCCACGAACGGTTAAGTCCTGCACGTTAGCCAGCTCTTTCGCCGGGTTGTTCTGGGAGTCCAGGATCACCAGGTTGTAGCCCAGTTTGTCGGCTTCTTTCTGCGCGCCATCCTTCAGGGAGACGAAGAACGGGTTGTTCAGGGTAGAAACCACCAGCGCGATGGTGTCCTTCGCCATGGCGTTTGCACTCACGGTTGCGCTCAGCGCGACAGCAGAAACCAGGGTAGCCAGTTTTTTCATGTTCATATCAAAGATGTCCTGTAGTGTCGTCAGTTACTGTTTTTTGTTGTCTACCAGTACCGCCAGCAAAATCACTACCGCTTTGACGATCATCTGGTAATAGGAAGAAACACCTAACAAATTCAAACCATTGTTCAGGAAGCCAAGGATCAGCGCACCGATCAGCGTCCCCACGATACGACCTTTACCCCCCGCCAGGCTGGTACCGCCGAGCACCACCGCAGCGATGGCGTCCAGCTCATAACCGGTACCCGCCGTTGGCTGGGCAGAGGAGAGACGCGCCACCTCGATAATGCCCGCCAGCGAGGCCAGCAGGCCGCACAGGGAGTAGACGATAATTTTGACTTTATTGACGCTGATACCGGACAGACGCGTTGCCGCTTCGTTACCGCCCAGAGCATAGATATAGCGACCGAGACGGGTGTGATGCAGCATGTACCACGCCGCCAGGAACACCAGACCCATGATCCAGACCGGCGTCGGGATACCCAGCGGGCGGCCGATACCGAACCAGCCAAACAGATCGGCATTGTCGGTGAAGCCGGTGTTAACCGGGCTGCCGTTGGTGTAGACCATGGTCACACCGCGCAGCAGCAGCATCATCACCAGGGTAGCAATAAACGCCTGCACGCGGCCTTTCGCCACAATCATTCCGGTGACAGCACCAATTACGGCACCCAGCGCCAGCGCCGCTGCTACGGCCACCAGCGCGTTGACTTCAATCCCTACAATTGAAGCGGCAACCGCGCCGGTGAGCGCCAGCAGGGAACCGACGGACAGGTCGATACCCGACGTCAAAATCACCAGCGTCATCCCTACCGCCATAATGGCGTTGACGGAAGTCTGCTGAAGAATGTTGAACAGGTTATTAACGGTAAAAAAGTTCGGGCTCATGGTGGAGACAATCGCGATCAGCACCAGCAGGGCAATCAGCGATTTTTGTTCCAGCAGCCATGCCTTAGTGAAATAACGGCGTCCAGAAACAGCCTGGGTAGTCATCTTCTTACTCCTGATCCACGCGATTAAGCTTGCCCACAGCGGCAGCCATCAGAATTTCCTGGGTGGCCTGCTCGCGACTGAATTCACCGCCGAGATGCCCTTCATGCATGACGATAATGCGATCGCTCATGCCTAATACCTCTGGCATCTCGGAAGAGACCAGAATGATGCTCAGCCCGTCAGCCTTAAACTGGTTGATGAGCTGATAAATCTCTTTCTTCGCGCCAACGTCCACGCCGCGGGTTGGCTCATCGAGGATCAGCACTTTCGGACGGGTCATCAGGCCGCGGGCAATCGCCACTTTCTGCTGATTACCGCCCGAAAGCAGACCGATGGCCTGTTCCATCGACGGGGTTTTGACGTTGAAGAGGCGGATAAAATCACTGACGGCCTGCTGTTCGTCTTTATGCTTCAGACCCCCGCCGCTGCGGCTGAAGTAGCGCAGCGCGGTCAGGGACATGTTCTCTTTCACCGACATGCCCAGCACCAGGCCATCGCGCTTACGGTCTTCGGAGATGTAGACGATGCCGTTCGCCAGGCCATCCTGCGGTGTACGGGTGATAACTTCATGCCCATCAAGGGTGACGTATCCGCTGGCGCGTGGGCTGGCGCCATACAGCACTTTCATCAGCTCGGTACGTCCGGCACCCATCAGCCCGGCCACGCCAAGGATCTCCCCCTGACGCAGGATAAAGCTGACATCATTCACCCCAAGGCCGCAGAGATTATCGACCTTCAGACGTATATCGCCCGGGGCTTTATCGATACGCGGATACTGGTCTTCCAGCTTACGGCCCACCATCATCTCAATCAGCGTGTCTTCGGTGAGGGTCACCACTTCACGCTCGGCAATAAACTGCCCGTCGCGGAAGACGGTCACGTCATCGCAGATCTCGAAGATCTCTTTCATACGGTGGGAGATATAAACGATGCCGCGCCCCTGCGCTTTCAGCTCGCGGATCACGCGGAACAGGGAGTCGGTTTCGGTATCGGTGAGGGCGTCGGTCGGCTCATCCATCACAATGACCCGGGATTCGAAGCTCAGCACCTTGGCGATCTCCACCATCTGCTGATCGCCAATGGAGAGTTCGCCCACCAGCCGATCGCTTTTAAAGCGCAGATTCAGCTTCGCCAGCAGCTTGTCGGCTTCGGCATACATCTGTTTCCAGTCGATTTTGCCAAAGCGGTTAACGAACTCACGACCCAGGAAGATGTTCTCCGCGATGGACAGCTGCGGAATGAGATTCAGCTCCTGGTGAATGATGCCAATCCCGGCTTCCTGGGAGGATTTCGGGCCGTTGAAGGTGGTCTCTTTTCCCAGCCACAGTAGCGAACCGGCGTCGCGTTGATAGATGCCGGTCAGCACTTTCATCATCGTGGATTTGCCGGCGCCGTTTTCACCCACCAGCGCCATCACGCGGCCGGCGTAGACATTCAGTGCGGCACCAGAGAGGGCTTTAACGCCCGGGAACGACTTATCGATCCCTTTCAGTTGCAGGAGTGCGTCCATGATGGCCTCAGAAGGTGACGCCAGCACAGAGAATGATATTCGCATACGGGGAACACTCCCCGCTGCGGATAACCGCCTGGCTGTCAGCGGTATTTTTCTTGAACTGCTCGTGCGTTATGTAGCTTATTTTTATGGTGTTTCCCTGGTGTTGTTGCAGTTGCTTGATATGGCCAAGCAACGTTTCGTGGAGCTGCGGATTATGTTGTTGGATTTCCGTTGCGAGAATGGCTTCCTCAACCTGCATCTCGGTTGTCACCACATCCAGCACCTGCATAAACGAGGGCACGCCCTGGGTTAACGCCAGATCAATACGCGTTGTGCTGTGGGGAATGGGTAAACCCGCATCACACACCACCAGCGTATCGGTATGCCCAAGACGGGAGATGACCGATGAGACTTCAGAGTTGAGTACCGTGCCTTTCTTCATATTCTTGCTCCACTAGCGAAACGTTTCGCTGGCGTCAGTTTAATCTCACCGATGCGCAGAAAACCACCATGGCGTTGCAGATTTGTGATCGTCGTCGAAACGTTTCGCTAAGTGAAATGAGGGAGGGATTTAAGAGGGGATTTGCCGGGTGGCGCTGCGCTTACCCGGCCTACAAAACCGTAGGCCCGCGCAAGCGAAGCGCCGCCGGGCACTAACTAAATCTCGACCTGGGTCCCTAACTCAATCACGCGGTTAGGCGGGATCTCGAACTGGTCGGGCGCACGCAGGGCGTTACGCTGGAGGATAAGATAGAGCTTGCCGCGCAGGCGCAGATACCACGGACGTTTACCGATGATCAGCGACTCGTGCGACATAAAGAACGAGGTTTCCATCATTCGGCAGCTTAAGCCTTCCAGACCGCAGCGGTGGAACACCTCTTCCACGTTCGGGGTTTCGCGCCAGCCGTAGCTGGCCACCACCCGCCAGAAGGTGGGCGACAGCTGCTCTATCTGCACGCGGCGAACGTTATGCACGTACGGCGCATCTTCCGTTCGCAGGGTCAGCAGGATCACCCGCTCGTGCAGCACCTTATTGTGCTTGAGGTTGTGCATCAGGGCAAAGGGGATCACGTTCAGCGCGCGCGACATATAGACCGCGGTGCCAGGCACGCGCACCGGCGGAGATTTCTCCAGCGAGGCAATCATCGCCTCGAGAGAATTACCGTGTTCGTGCATCCGGCGCAGCAGGCGGAAACGCTCGCTCTTCCAGGTGGTCATCACCAGGAACATCACCATCCCCAGCGTCAACGGCAGCCAGCCGCCGGAGACAATCTTGTCGAGGTTAGCTGAGAACAGCGGCACGTCAATACAGAGGAAGCCAACCAGAATCATCCCCACGAGGAATTTATTCCAGTGCCAGTTCCGGTAGGCCACCGTAGTGGAGAGGATTGAAGTCAGCACCATCGTCCCGGTAACGGCTATACCGTAGGCGGCCGCCAGGTTACTGGAGTGTTCAAAGCTGACGATAACAATCACCACCGCGAAATAGAGCAGCCAGTTAATGAACGGGATGTAGATCTGGCCCGACTCCATCTCCGACGTATGAATGATGCGCATCGGGGAGAGATAACCCAGACGTACCGCCTGACGCGTCAGGGAGAAGACGCCTGAAATCACCGCCTGGGAGGCAATCACCGTTGCCAGCGTCGCGAGGATCAGCATCGGCACCAGCGCCCAGTCCGGCGCCAGCAGGAAGAACGGGTTTTTAATCGCTTCCGGATGTTTGAGCAGCAGCGCACCCTGACCGAAGTAGTTCAGCACCAGCGATGGCAGCACCACAATAAACCATGCCACGCGAATAGGCAGTTTGCCGAAATGCCCCATATCGGCATACAGCGCTTCAACCCCGGTGATGGACAGCACCACGGCACCCAGCGCAATAAACGATACAGTTTTGTATTCGAGGAAGAAGTGCACTGCCCACATCGGGTTCAGCGCATGCAGCACGTCCGGGTTAGCAATAATGCTGCGTAACCCCAGCACCGCCAGGATCAGGAACCAGGCGAGCATAATTGGCGCGAAGAGTTTCCCCACCAGCCCGGTACCGTGTTTCTGAATCACAAACAGCAGGGTCAGCACAATAATGGCCAGCGGAACCACCCACTCATCGAGCTGCGGCGCGATAATCTCCAGCCCTTCGATTGCCGACAGCACGGAGATCGCCGGCGTGATCACCACTTCGCCATAGAAGAAGCTGCCACCAATCAACCCGATAATGACCAGGAAAGAGGTCATCTTGGGCGAGGTGTTGCGCCCGGCCAGCGACATCAAGGTCAGGATCCCACCTTCACCGGCGTTATCAGCACGCATGACGAAGGAGAGATATTTAACGGAGACGACTAAGATAAGGAGCCAAAAGATGAGAGACAAAAAACCAAAAACAGCGTCGCGTTCCACGCCAAAACCAAACTGACCGGACAAACATTCACGAAGCGTATAAAGCGGGCTGGTGCCGATATCACCGTAGACAACCCCGATCGCCGCAAGCGTGATTGCGGGTAATGATTGCTTATTATCAGTGCTCATAGACTAGTCTTTTCGTTTATATAACAAATGTGTGCTTAGTCCCTTGGCCCACAAAAAGCGCACAGTATGCACGATTAATCGTAGAATCGTACCCCTAAATGCGCCGTCATTAACATAGCGCAAAGAAAATAGCACCGTAGTTCAGTCTATTACCAGCCCCGAACGAAACGTCTATACTCGCTTCAATTAGCCGGGTTTACGGCGAAAGGATGCAAAACAATTATGGCTCACACTCATTTATTAGCAGAAAGAATTTCCCGTCTCAGCGGCGCGCTGGAAAAAGGGCTCTTTGAACGTAGCCATGCCATCCGCCTCTGTTTACTTGCGGCATTGAGCGGCGAAAGCGTCTTTCTGCTGGGGCCGCCCGGCATCGCAAAAAGCCTGATTGCCCGCCGGCTGAAATTCGCGTTTCAGCATGCCAGAGCCTTTGAGTATCTGATGACCCGTTTTTCCACGCCGGAAGAGGTGTTCGGCCCGCTATCCATCCAGGCGCTTAAAGATGAAGGACGCTATGAACGTTTAACGGCGGGCTATCTCCCGGAAGCGGAGATCGTGTTTCTCGATGAAATCTGGAAAGCTGGCCCGGCGATCCTGAATACCCTGCTCACCGCCATCAACGAACGCCGGTTCCGCAATGGCGCGTTTGAAGAAAAAATCCCAATGCGCCTGCTGGTGGCAGCCTCCAACGAACTGCCGGAAGCCGACAGCAGTCTGGAAGCCTTATATGACCGCATGCTGATCCGCCTTTGGCTCGACAAGGTGCAGGACAAAGCGAACTTCCGCTCGCTGCTGATTAGCCAGCAGGATGAAAACGATAACCCGGTGCCCGCTGCGCTACAGGTCACTGACGAAGAGTACCAGCAGTGGCAGCAGGACATTGGCAAAATCAAACTGCCGGATGCGGTGTTCGACCTGGTCTTTATGCTGCGCCAGCAGCTGGATGCCCTGCCGGGTGCGCCTTACGTCTCCGATCGCCGCTGGAAGAAAGCCATTCGCCTGTTGCAGGCCAGCGCCCTGTTCAGCGGTCGCGATGCGGTTGCCCCTATCGATCTGATCCTGTTGAAGGATTGCCTGTGGCATGACGCCAACGGCATGAACCTGATGCAGCAGCAGCTGGAAATATTGATGACCGGGCACGCCTGGGGACAGCAGGAGATGCTGAACCAGCTCGGGGCCATCACCCAGCGCCGCCTTCAGCTTCAGCAGCAGCAAAGCGACAAAACCGCCCTGCGCGTCAGCCGTCAGAGCGGCATGTTTGCCCGGCGTCCGCACTATGAATTACCGGCCGAACTGAGCGAGACCACCCTGACGCTACTCCTCCAGCAGCCGCTTAAGCTTCATGATATGCAGGTGATTCACATCACCATTGAGCGCGAAGCCCTGTCGCTGTGGCTGACTAAAGGCGGCGAGATCCGCGGCAAACTCAACGGCATCGGCTTTGCCCAGCAGCTCAATATGGAAGTGGACGGGAGTCTGCATCTGGTGATCCGCGACGTCAGCCTGCAGGGATCGCGCCTTGCGCTGCCAGGGACCGCCTCTGACAGCGTCCCGGAAGAGATCAAACAGCAGCTGGAAGCGCTGGATAACCAGTGGCATCTGCAGCACACCCGCTTTAGCGAGCAGCAAAAATGTCTGTTTATCCACAGCGACTGGCTGGGGCGAATTGAATCCAGCCTGCAGGATGTGAGCGCGCAGATCAAACAGGCGCGTCAATGCTGACGCTGGATACGCTCAACGTTATGCTCGCCGTCGGCGAGGAGGGCATGATCGAAGAGATCATCCTGACCCTGCTGGCCTCGCCGCAGCTGGCGATCTTTTTCGAAAAATTTCCCCGGCTTAAAACCGCCATTACTGACGATCTCCCGTGCTGGCGGGAAAACTTGCGCAAAAGGCTGAAAGATACCCGCGTCCCGCCAGAGCTCACCGAAGAGGTGATGTGCTATCAGCAAAGCCAACTGCTCTCCACGCCCCAGCTGATCGTCCAGCTGCCGCAGATTTTAACCCTGCTGGACAAGCTTCACTCCCCGTACGCCAGCCAGGCCCGGCAGCTGGTGGTGGATAACGCCACCTTTACGCCCGCACTGCATACCCTCTTTTTACAGCGCTGGCGGTTGAGCCTGGTGGTACAGGCCACTTCCCTGAATCAGCAGCTACTGGAAGAGGAGCGCGAACAGCTGCTCAGCGAAGTGCAGGAGCGCATGACCTTAGCCGGGGCGCTGGAGCCAGTGCTGGTTGAAAATGAAAACGCTGCCGGTCGCCTGTGGGATATGAGCGCCGGTCAGCTCAAGCGCGGGGACTATCAGCTTATCGTTCGCTATGGCGACTTCCTGGCCCAGCAGCCGGAGCTGATGCAGCTGGCAGAACAGCTGGGCCGCTCCCGGGAGGCGAAGTCGGTGCCAAAAAAGGATGCCCCGCTGGAAACCTTCCGCACCCTGGTGCGTGAACCGGCAACGGTGCCGGAGCAGGTGGATGGACTGCAGCAGAGCGACGACATTTTGCGCCTGCTGCCGCCCGAGCTGGCAACCCTGGGTATCACCGAGCTGGAGTATGAATTTTACCGTCGGCTGGTGGAGAAGCAGCTCCTGACCTACCGGCTGCATGGCGATGCGTGGCGGGAGAAGGTCAGCCAGCGTCCGGCGGTGCATCAGGATTTCGACGAACAGCCCCGCGGGCCGTTTATCGTCTGCGTGGACACTTCCGGTTCAATGGGCGGCTTCAATGAACAGTGCGCCAAAGCATTTTGCCTGGCGCTGATGCGTGTGGCGCTGGCCGACAGACGACGCTGCTTTATCATGCTGTTTTCCAGCGAGGTGGTGGGCTACGAGCTGTCAGGCCAGCATGGCCTCGAGCAGGCGATCCGCTTCTTAAGCCAGCGTTTTCGCGGCGGGACCGATCTCGCCAGCTGTTTTCGCGCCATTATCGAGCGGATGCAGGGCGGAGAGTGGTATGACGCCGACGCGGTGGTGATCTCGGATTTTATTGCCCAGCGGCTGCCGGATGAGGTGGTGAGTAAGGTGAAGGTGTTGCAGCGGGAGCATCAGCATCGTTTTCACGCGGTGGCGATGTCCACTCATGGAAAACCCGGCATCATGCGCATCTTCGATCATATCTGGCGCTTTGATACCGGGCTGCGTAGCCGCCTGTTGCGGCGCTGGAAACGCTAATTACAGCAGCGCATCCACGCTGTCACGCACCTGCTGCGGCCATACGCCACACTGAACCTGGCCGATGTGGGAGAGCTGCAGCAGTAACATGGTCAGGCGAGACTGGCCAATGCCGCCGCCGATGGTCTGAGGCATCTCACCACGCAGCAGTGCCTGGTGCCATTCCAGCTTGAGACGATCTTCATCACCGGTGATTGCCAGCTGGCGCTGCAGCGCTTCGGCATCGACGCGGATCCCCATGGAAGAGAGCTCAAACGCATCTTCCAGAATCGGGTTCCACACCAGAATATCGCCATTCAGGCCCGCCAGGCCGCTCTCGCCTTCGCTGCTCCAGTCATCATAATCCGGCGCACGAACGTCGTGACGCTGACCATGAGAAAGCTTGCCGCCGATCCCAATCAGGAATACGGCCCCTAACTCTTTAGCGATCGCGCGCTCACGACCTTTGGCATCCAGATCCGGGAAGCGGGTCAGCAGCTCTTGGCTGTGAACAAACTGGATCGTCTCCGGCAGGAACGGGGTCAGACCAAACTCTTTGCTGACCGCCGCTTCGGTCTCTTTGATCCCGGCATAAATGGCTTCTACCGTCGCCTTCAGCGTGCGGGTATGACGTTCCCCATCACCCATAACGCGTTCCCAGTCCCACTGGTCAACGTACACAGAGTGAATGGCGGTAAGGCGGTCTTCATCGGGGCGAAGAGCTTTCATGTGCGTGTAAAGCCCTTCGCCCGCGCTGAAGTCGTGTTGTCCCAGGGTTTGACGCTTCCACTTCGCGAGGGAATGAACCACCTCGAACTGGGCGTCTGGCAGTGTTTTCACTTTCACCTGTACCGCTTTTTCGCAACCAGACAGGTTGTCCTGCGTCCCGTCGCCCACGCGGCTTAAGATCGGTGCCTGAACTTCAATAAGACCGAGCTTCTCTTCCAGCTGGCGGGAAAAATGGGATTTAACGAAACTGATCTGGCGTTGTTGTGCGATGTAAGCGGTTTTCATTATTTATACTCCTGCGTCCTGTTGGCATTGATTAAGCAACAAAAAAGAACCTCTTTCAATAATCCAACAATAAAACTCCGCTATCACTTTTGATTCGATAAAATTACCCGCTAAAATAGAGTGATTCATTAATCTTCATAAGAAAAAACTATGGAAAATTATCAGATCGACAATCTGGACCGCGGCATCCTTGAGGCCCTGATGGCTAACGCCCGTACTGCCTATGCCGAACTGGCCAAACAGTTTGGCGTCAGTCCAGGGACTATTCATGTGCGCGTAGAGAAGATGAAGCAGGCGGGTATCATCACCGGGGCACATATCGACGTCAGCCCTAAACAGTTGGGGTACGACGTCTGCTGCTTTATCGGCATCATCCTGAAGAGCGCCAAAGACTATCCTTCCGCACTGGCAAAGCTCAACGCACTGGATGAAGTGACCGAGGCCTACTACACCACCGGTCACTACAGCATCTTTATTAAGGTGATGTGCCGATCGATCGACGCCCTGCAGCAGGTACTTATCAACAAGATCCAAACAATCGATGAAATTCAGTCCACCGAGACGTTGATCTCCCTGCAGAACCCGATCATGCGTACCATCCGCCCCTGATCGAGCAAATTCATACCCACATTTTCCACAGGTAGATCCCAGCTCGCTCACAGCGTACAATGATCCCTCTTTATATGAGCGAGCGATCCATGGCAGATATTACTCTAATCAGCGGCAGCACCCTTGGCGGGGCTGAATATGTCGCGGAACACCTGGCTGAAAAGCTGGAAGACGCGGGTTTTTCCACTGAAACGCTGCACGGGCCGTTGTTAGAAGATCTGCCGAACGACGGGATCTGGCTGTTGATCACCTCCACCCACGGTGCAGGCGATCTTCCGGATAACCTTCTTCCTTTATATGAAGAGTTAAAAGAACAGCAGCCCGACCTGGCGAACGTCCGTTTTGGGGCGATCGGCATCGGCAGCCGGGAATATGACACCTTCTGCGGCGCAGTTGAGAAAGTCGAGACCGAACTGAAATCCTGTGGGGCACAACAGATCGGTGAAACGCTGAAGATCAACATCCTCGATCACGATATTCCGGAAGATCCAGCGGAACTTTGGCTGGCTGAATGGAAAAATTTACTCAAAACCGATTAAAGATCGTGCGATCAGATGTGGATAACTCTGGTTAAAAGCTTGGATCAACCGGTAGTTATCCCAAGAACAACCCTTGATGACTTTTTGTGCTGTGTATAACATCGCGATCTGATCCCAGCTTATACGTTGCAGGATCACCGATCATTCACAGCAAACGATCCTCTCTAAACGCATGATCTTCTTCGGGAGATCCGGCTTATCCACAGAAACCCGCGATCCTAATAAGAGATCACAATAAAACAGATCTCTAAATAAAAAGATCTTCTTTTTAATAGCCAGGATCCCAGTGCTTTCTCGATCGACTAAAGTTGAGTAGAATCCACGGCCCGGGCTTCAATCCATTTTCTTACCGCTTTACGCGAGGCAGACCACCATGTTTTATCAGGATCCTTTTGACGTCATCATCATTGGCGGGGGTCATGCAGGCACCGAGGCCGCAATGGCCGCGGCGCGAATGGGTCAACAGACCCTGCTTTTGACACACAATATCGACACGCTAGGACAGATGTCCTGTAATCCGGCGATTGGCGGCATTGGGAAAGGACACCTGGTAAAAGAAGTGGATGCACTTGGCGGCCTGATGGCAACCGCGATCGACCATGCCGGCATTCAGTTTAGGATACTAAACGCGAGCAAAGGTCCCGCCGTTCGTGCCACCCGTGCACAGGCAGACCGCGTGCTCTATCGTCAGGCGGTGCGTACCGCGCTGGAGAATCAGCCGAACCTGATGATCTTCCAACAGGCAGTTGAGGATCTGATCGTCGAAAACGATCGTGTCGTCGGTGCCGTGACCCAGATGGGTCTGAAGTTCCGTGCCAAAGCCGTGGTGCTGACCGTCGGGACTTTCCTTGATGGCAAAATTCATATCGGACTGGATAACTACAGCGGTGGCCGTGCTGGCGATCCGCCGTCCATTCCGCTGTCGCGCCGTCTGCGCGAGCTGCCGCTGCGCGTCAGCCGCCTGAAAACCGGCACGCCGCCGCGTATTGACGCCCGCACCATTGATTTCAGCGTGCTGGCACAGCAGCATGGTGATAATCCAATGCCGGTCTTCTCGTTCATGGGCAACGTGGATCAACATCCGCGCCAGGTGCCGTGCTATGTCACGCACACTAACGAGAAAACCCATGACGTGATCCGCAGTAACCTCGATCGCAGCCCGATGTATGCCGGGGTGATCGAAGGGATCGGCCCACGCTACTGTCCGTCGATCGAAGACAAGGTGATGCGCTTTGCCGATCGTAACCAGCACCAGATCTTCCTCGAGCCGGAAGGGTTGACCTCCAACGAGATCTACCCGAACGGTATCTCCACCAGCCTGCCTTTCGACGTACAGATGCAGATCGTCCGTTCGATGCAGGGGATGGAGAATGCGAAGATTGTCCGTCCGGGCTATGCCATCGAGTATGACTTCTTCGATCCGCGTGACCTGAAGCCAACCCTGGAGAGCAAATATATCCAGGGGCTGTTCTTCGCGGGCCAGATCAACGGTACCACCGGCTACGAAGAAGCTGCTGCGCAGGGTCTGCTGGCCGGTCTGAACGCCGCGCGCTTCTCGGCCGAGAAAGAGGGCTGGGCGCCGGGCCGTTCTCAGGCTTACCTTGGCGTGCTGGTGGATGACCTCTGCACCCTGGGGACCAAAGAGCCGTACCGCATGTTTACCTCTCGCGCGGAATATCGTCTGATGCTGCGTGAAGACAATGCCGATCTGCGCCTGACCGAAATCGGCCGTGAGCTGGGTCTGGTGGATGACGCGCGCTGGGCGCGTTTCAACGAGAAGCTGGAGAACATCGAGCGTGAACGTCAGCGCCTGAAGTCCACCTGGGTCAACCCAACCGCCGAGTCTGTAGACGAAGTGAACGCTCACCTGTCTGCGCCACTTTCGCGTGAAGCCAGCGGGGAAGATCTGCTCCGTCGTCCGGAGATGACCTACGACCAGCTGATCCAGATGACGCCGTTCGCGCCGGGTCTGGAAGACGTGCAGGCCGCCGAGCAGGTTGAAATCCAAGTGAAATACGAAGGCTATATCGCCCGTCAGCAGGATGAAATCGAGAAACAGCAGCGCAACGAGAGTACCATCCTCCCGGCCACGCTGGATTATCGTCAGGTTAACGGCCTCTCCAACGAGGTGATCGCCAAGCTGAATGACCATAAGCCGTCATCCATCGGCCAGGCATCGCGTATTTCCGGCGTCACCCCTGCGGCCATCTCCATTCTGCTGGTGTGGCTGAAAAAACAGGGTATGCTGCGCCGCAGCGCATAATCGTAAGAACTGCCCGGTGATGCGTAGCGATCCGGGCCTACAGAACTCCGTAGGGCGGGTAAGCGTAGCGCCACCCGCCAAAACGCATCTCAACAGGTATTCACCGTGCTCAACAAACTCACTCGTCTGCTGGATCAAGCCGGTATTTCGCTCACCGATCACCAGAAAAATCAGCTGGTGGGGTATGTCGATATGCTGCACAAATGGAACAAGGCCTATAACCTCACCTCGGTTCGCGACCCGAATGAGATGCTGGTGCGTCACATTCTCGACAGCATCGTCGTGGCGCCTCACCTCCAGGGCGAACGTTTTATTGATGTAGGCACCGGTCCGGGCTTGCCTGGTATCCCGCTCTCTATCGTGCGTCCTGAGTGTCAGTTCACGTTGCTGGACAGCCTGGGCAAGCGCGTGCGCTTCCTGCGACAGGTTCAACATGAGCTGAAGCTGGAAAATATTCATCCGGTGCAGAGTAGGGTAGAGGAGTTTCCCGCCGAACCGCCGTTTGACGGCGTGATCAGCCGGGCATTTGCTTCGCTCAATGACATGATCGACTGGTGTAAGCATCTGCCTGCGCAGAATGGGCGCTTTTATGCGCTGAAAGGGATCCTGCCGGAAGACGAAATTGCACAGTTGCCTGCCGGGTTTGAACTAGAGTCCGCTATTAAATTGCGCGTTCCGCAGCTGGAAGGTGAACGTCATCTGGTGATCGTTAAGCCAAACAATTTTTAAAAAAATAATAAAAAATGTGGAATTTGTGCTGTTCTTAGTATGTTAAAAAACAGACGAATGCTTAAGAAATAAACAGCTTTAATTTAACCGCTTTTTTACTATGGATTTTCTTTGGGTTAACCTGAGCGTGTAGTTAACCCATAATATAATAAACACCGAAAATATCAGCTTGCTAAAAGTAGGAAAGAGTAACCAGATTGCAATGTTAAATATTTATTATAAATGTCAATAAAAGGTTTCTCTTGTATACAGGGCTGTTTTGAAAATAGTTGCTGAAATTACGCTTTAATATCAGAAAGATGAAATATAACGATTTACTGATTTAATTTATTCGACCTTATCGTAAATGTGTATTTTGTGATCTCGTGCACGCTTTATCGCCAACGTTTCCGCGCAGTTTGCAGTTTTGACGAGTCATTCACAGTTTGACGAAAAGTTAAGAAATAGCGCTGGGGAAAAATATTTAAACATTTATTCACCTTTTCGCTACTTATTGTTTGAAATCACGGGGACGCACCGTATAATTTGACCGCTTTTTGCTGCTTGACTCTGAGCCCTAAAGGACGTTTTATACGACACGCGGCATACCTCGAAGGGAGCAGGAGTAAAAACGTGATGTCTGTGTCGCTCTTGAGTCGAAACGTTGCTCGTAAGCTTCTGTTCATTCAGTTTCTGGCGGTGATAGCAAGCGGATTGCTGTTCTGCCTCAAAGACCCCTTCTGGGGCATCTCTGCGGTAAGCGGAGGTTTGGCTGTTGTTGTGCCGAATATGTTGTTTATGATTTTTGCCTGGCGTCATCAGGCGCATACACCTGCCAAAGGCCGCATGGCCTGGTCCTTCGCTCTGGGCGAAGTGTGTAAGGTGTTGCTGACCTTTGCCCTTCTGGTGGTGGCGCTGGCTGTTTTTAAAGTGGTATTTTTGCCGCTGATAGTGACGTGGGTTTTGGTGCTGGTGGTACAAATTCTGGCGCCAGCTGTAATCAATAACAAAGGGTAAAAGGCATCATGGCTTCAGAAAATATGACGCCGCAGGATTACATAGGTCACCATCTGAACAACCTTCAGATCGACCTGCGTACATTCTCGCTGGTGGATCCGCATAACCCCCCAGCCACCTTCTGGACGATCAATATCGACTCCATGTTCTTCTCGGTGGTACTGGGTCTGTTGTTCCTGGCCATTTTCCGCGGCGTTGCCAAACGCGCAACCAGCGGCGTGCCAGGGAAATTCCAGACTTTCATCGAAATGATCATTGGCTTCGTCCATGGCAGCGTCAAAGACATGTACCACGGCAAGAGCAAGGTGATTGCACCGCTGGCGCTGACCGTCTTTGTGTGGGTCTTCCTGATGAACCTGATGGACCTGCTGCCGATCGACCTGCTGCCGTTTATCGGCGAGCATATCTTCGGTCTGCCTGCTCTGCGTGTGGTGCCGTCTGCTGACGTGAACATCACCCTGTCTATGGCACTGGGCGTATTCATCCTGATTCTTTTCTACAGCATCAAAATGAAAGGTGTAGGCGGCTTCGTGAAAGAGCTTACCTTGCAGCCGTTCAACCACTGGGCGTTTATTCCGGTCAACCTGATCCTGGAAGGCGTTAGCCTGCTGTCCAAACCGATTTCTCTCGGTCTGCGACTGTTCGGCAACATGTATGCGGGTGAGCTGATTTTCATTCTGATCGCGGGTCTTCTGCCGTGGTGGTCACAGTGGGTTCTGAATGTGCCATGGGCCATTTTCCACATCCTGATCATTACGCTGCAAGCCTTTATCTTCATGGTTCTGACGATCGTCTATCTGTCGATGGCGTCTGAAGAGCACTGATTCTTTACCAACACTACTACGTTTTAACTGAAACAAACTGGAGACTGTCATGGAAAACCTGAATATGGATCTGCTGTACATGGCTGCCGCTGTGATGATGGGTCTGGCGGCTATCGGTGCTGCGATCGGTATCGGCATCCTCGGGGGCAAATTCCTGGAAGGCGCAGCGCGTCAACCGGATCTGATTCCTCTGCTGCGTACTCAGTTCTTTATCGTTATGGGTCTGGTGGATGCTATCCCGATGATCGCTGTAGGTCTGGGTCTGTACGTGATGTTTGCTGTCGCGTAGTAAGTAGATTTAAACCCTAAGCCACAGTTGTAAATTTAAAGAGGTATTGTGCTGTGAACATGAACGCAACAATCCTCGGCCAGGCCATCGCGTTTGTTATCTTTGTCTGGTTCTGCATGAAGTATGTATGGCCGCCATTAATGGCAGCCATCGAAAAACGTCAGAAAGAAATCTCTGACGGCTTGGCTTCTGCAGAACGCGCTAAGAAAGATTTGGACCTTGCACAGGCCAACGCGACCGACCAGCTGAAAAAAGCGAAAGCGGAAGCCCAGGTAATCATCGAGCAGGCGAACAAACGTCGTTCTCAGATCCTGGACGAAGCGAAAGCTGAAGCAGAACAGGAACGTACTAAAATCGTGACGCAAGCGCAGGCAGAAATTGATGCCGAGCGTAAACGTGCTCGCGAAGAGCTGCGTAAGCAGGTCGCGATTCTGGCTGTTGCTGGCGCCGAGAAGATCATCGAACGTTCCGTGGATGAAGCTGCTAACAGCGACATCGTGGACAAACTTGTCGCTGAACTGTAAGGAGGGAGGGGCTGATGTCTGAATTTGTTACGGTAGCTCGCCCCTACGCCAAAGCAGCTTTTGACTTTGCTATCGAACACCAAAATGTCGATCGCTGGCAGAACATGCTGGCGTTTGCCGCTGAGGTAACGAAAAACGAACACATGGCTGAGATGCTTTCGGGTGCACTGGCACCGGAAACCCTCGCCACTTCGTTCATCGCCATTTGCGGTGAGCAGCTGGACACCAACGGTCAGAACCTGATTCGGGTAATGGCAGAAAATGGTCGTCTGAAAGCGCTCCCGGATGTTCTTGAGCAGTTCGAGCACCTGCGTGCCCTCAGTGAAGCCACCGTTGAAGTTCACGTAACTTCTGCGACTGAGCTGAGTAACGAACAGCTTGCGAAAATCACCGCCGCGATGGAAAAACGTCTGTCACGCAAAGTGAAGCTGAATTGCAATATCGATAAGTCTGTAATGGCGGGCGTAATCATCCGTGCGGGTGATATGGTCATTGATGGCAGCGTACGCGGCCGTCTTGAGCGCCTTGCAGACGTCTTGCAGTCTTAAGGGGACTGGAGCATGCAACTGAATTCCACCGAAATCAGCGAACTGATCAAGCAGCGCATTGCTCAGTTCAGTGTTGTGAGTGAAGCTCACAACGAAGGTACTATTGTTTCTGTAAGCGACGGTGTTATCCGCATCCACGGCCTGGCCGATTGTATGCAGGGTGAAATGATCTCCCTGCCGGGTAACCGTTACGCTATCGCACTGAACCTGGAGCGCGACTCCGTAGGTGCAGTTGTGATGGGTCCTTACGCTGACCTCGCCGAAGGCATGAAGGTCAAGTGTACTGGCCGTATTCTTGAAGTTCCAGTTGGCCGCGGCCTGCTGGGTCGCGTGGTGAACACCCTGGGTGCGCCAATCGACGGTAAAGGTCCGGTTGATAACGATGGCTTCTCGCCAATCGAAGTTATCGCACCGGGCGTAATCGACCGTCAATCCGTCGACCAGCCGGTGCAGACCGGTTATAAGTCCGTTGACGCCATGATCCCAATCGGCCGTGGCCAGCGTGAGCTGATCATCGGTGACCGTCAGACCGGTAAAACCGCGATGGCAATCGATGCGATCATCAACCAGCGCGACTCCGGCATCAAATGTGTGTACGTGGCTATCGGCCAGAAAGCGTCCACCATTTCTAACGTGGTTCGTAAACTGGAAGAGCACGGCGCGCTGGCTAACACCATCGTTGTTGTTGCTACCGCTTCTGAATCTGCTGCACTGCAATACCTGGCACCGTATGCCGGTTGCGCAATGGGCGAATACTTCCGTGACCGCGGTGAAGATGCACTGATCGTTTATGATGACCTGTCCAAACAGGCCGTTGCATACCGTCAGGTTTCCCTGCTGCTCCGTCGTCCACCAGGACGTGAAGCATTCCCGGGCGACGTATTCTATCTGCACTCCCGTCTGCTGGAGCGTGCATCCCGCGTTAACGCGGAATACGTTGAGAACTTCACCAAAGGTGCAGTGAAAGGCCAGACCGGTTCTCTGACCGCGCTGCCAATCATCGAAACCCAGGCGGGTGACGTTTCTGCGTTCGTTCCGACCAACGTAATCTCCATTACCGATGGTCAGATCTTCCTGGAAACCAACCTGTTTAACTCCGGTATTCGTCCGGCGGTTAACCCGGGTATCTCCGTATCCCGTGTGGGTGGTGCAGCGCAGACCAAGATCATCAAGAAACTGTCCGGTGGTATTCGTACCGCGCTGGCACAGTATCGTGAACTGGCAGCGTTCTCCCAGTTTGCATCTGACCTTGACGATGCAACCCGTAAACAGCTGGACCACGGTCAGAAAGTGACCGAACTGCTGAAACAGAAACAGTATGCCCCTATGTCAGTCGCACAGCAGGGCCTGGTACTGTTCGCAGCAGAACGTGGTTATCTGGGAGATGTAGAACTGGCGAAAATCGGTAGCTTCGAAGCCGCTCTGCTGGCTTTCGCTGACCGTGACCATGCTCCACTGATGCAAGAGATCAACCAGTCCGGTGGCTATAACGACGAAATCGAAGGCAAGCTGAAGAGCCTGCTCGATTCCTTCAAAGCAACCCAGTCCTGGTAACGTCTGGCGGTCTGTCTTAGGGCAGGCCGCAAGGCATTGAGGAGAAGCTCATGGCCGGCGCAAAAGAGATACGTAGTAAGATCGCAAGCGTCCAGAACACGCAAAAGATCACTAAAGCGATGGAGATGGTCGCCGCTTCCAAAATGCGTAAATCGCAGGAACGTATGGCGGCCAGCCGTCCTTATGCAGATACCATGCGCAAAGTGATTGGTCACCTTGCGAGCGGTAATCTGGAATATAAGCACCCTTACCTGGAAGAACGCGACGTTAAGCGCGTGGGCTACCTGGTGGTGTCGACCGACCGTGGTTTGTGTGGTGGCTTGAACATTAACCTGTTCAAAAAGCTGCTGGCGGATATGAAAGCATGGTCCGATAAAGGCGTTCAGAGCGATATCGCGATGATCGGCTCCAAGGGCGTCTCTTTCTTCAATTCCGTAGGTGGCAATATTGTCGCCCAGGTGACCGGTATGGGTGATAACCCGTCCCTGTCCGAACTGATCGGCCCGGTAAAAGTGATGTTGCAGGCCTATGATGAAGGCCGTCTGGACAGGCTGTACGTTGTCAGCAACAAATTTATTAACACCATGTCACAGGCTCCGACCCTCACTCAGCTGCTGCCGCTACCGGCATCAGACGAGCCAGAGTTGAAGCATAAAGCCTGGGATTACCTGTATGAACCGGATCCAAAACCGCTGCTGGATACCCTGCTGCGTCGTTATGTTGAATCTCAGGTTTATCAGGGCGTGGTAGAAAACCTGGCCAGCGAGCAGGCCGCACGTATGGTGGCGATGAAAGCCGCGACCGACAATGGCGGCAGCCTGATTAAAGAGCTGCAGTTGGTATACAACAAAGCTCGTCAGGCCAGCATTACTCAGGAACTCACCGAGATCGTCGGTGGTGCATCCGCGGTATAACCAGGTTAATTCGTAGAGGATTCAAGATGGCTACTGGAAAAATTGTCCAGGTAATCGGCGCCGTGGTTGACGTCGAGTTCCCTCAGGATGCCGTACCGCGCGTGTACGATGCTCTTGAGGTTCAGAATGGTAATGAGAGCCTGGTGCTGGAAGTTCAGCAGCAGCTCGGCGGCGGTATCGTGCGTACCATCGCCATGGGTTCTTCCGACGGTCTGCGTCGTGGTCTGGAAGTTAAAGACCTCGAACACCCAATCGAAGTACCAGTAGGTAAAGCAACCCTGGGCCGTATCATGAACGTCCTGGGTCAGCCGATCGACATGAAAGGCGACATCGGTGAAGAAGAGCGTTGGGCTATCCACCGCGCAGCACCTTCCTATGAAGAGCTGTCCAGCTCTCAGGAACTGCTGGAAACCGGCATCAAAGTTATCGACCTGATGTGTCCGTTCGCGAAGGGCGGTAAAGTCGGTCTGTTCGGCGGTGCGGGTGTGGGTAAAACCGTAAACATGATGGAGCTGATCCGTAACATCGCGATCGAGCACTCCGGTTACTCCGTGTTTGCAGGCGTGGGTGAGCGTACTCGTGAGGGTAACGACTTCTACCACGAAATGACCGACTCCAACGTTCTGGACAAAGTATCCCTGGTTTACGGCCAGATGAACGAGCCACCAGGAAACCGTCTGCGCGTTGCGCTGACCGGCCTGACCATGGCTGAGAAGTTCCGTGACGAAGGTCGTGACGTACTGCTGTTCGTTGACAACATCTACCGTTACACCCTGGCCGGTACGGAAGTATCCGCACTGCTGGGTCGTATGCCATCAGCGGTAGGCTACCAGCCGACCCTGGCGGAAGAGATGGGTGTTCTGCAGGAACGTATCACCTCTACCAAAACCGGTTCTATCACCTCCGTTCAGGCGGTATACGTACCTGCGGATGACTTGACTGACCCATCTCCAGCCACCACCTTTGCGCACTTAGATGCAACCGTGGTACTGAGCCGTCAGATCGCGTCTCTGGGTATCTACCCGGCCGTTGACCCGCTGGACTCCACCAGCCGTCAGCTGGATCCACTGGTTGTTGGTCAGGAACACTACGACACCGCGCGTGGCGTACAGTCCCTGCTGCAGCGTTACCAGGAACTGAAAGACATCATCGCCATCCTGGGTATGGATGAGCTGTCAGAAGAAGACAAACTGGTGGTAGCACGCGCACGTAAGATCCAGCGCTTCCTGTCCCAGCCGTTCTTCGTAGCAGAAGTATTTACCGGTTCCCCGGGCAAATACGTTGCGCTGAAAGACACCATCCGTGGCTTTAAAGGCATCATGGAAGGCGAATACGATCACCTGCCGGAGCAGGCGTTCTATATGGTGGGTTCCATCGACGAAGCCGTGGAAAAAGCCAAAAAACTTTAACGCCTTAATCGGAGGGTGATATGGCAATGACTTACCACCTGGACGTCGTCAGCGCAGAGCAACAAATGTTCTCTGGTCTGGTCGAGAAAATCCAGGTAACGGGTAGCGAAGGTGAACTGGGTATCTTCCCGGGACACGCCCCGCTGCTCACCGCCATTAAGCCTGGTATGATCCGCATCGTTAAACAGTTCGGTCATGAAGAGTTTATCTATCTGTCTGGTGGCATGATTGAAGTGCAACCTGGCAGCGTGACCGTACTGGCTGATACCGCAATTCGTGGCCAGGATCTCGACGAAGCACGAGCTCTGGAAGCGAAGCGTAAAGCAGAAGAGCACATTAAGAGCTCTCATGGCGACGTGGATTACGCTCAGGCGTCTGCAGAGCTGGCCAAAGCGATCGCGAAACTGCGCGTTATCGAGTTGACCAAAAAAGCGATGTAACACCGGCTTGAAAGTACGAAAGCCAGTCTGGTTTCCAGACTGGCTTTTTTTATGGCTCTGTTTCAGTAAATGTGAAACTAAAACGATGTTTTATTATTTTGTGATTTATCTCACAAAAAGATTGATCGGCGAAATGGTCCGGAGTAGACTTCGTTTTGTGATGAAGGTCACATAACTGAACTCCAAAAATATCAGGATGCCATCATGAAAATCATTAACAAAATCATCGCCCTCTTCAGCAACATGAACGTTTCTTTCGGTACGTTCAACCACTAAGTGCTGATGTGCCGGGTGGCGCCACGCTTACCGTAGTGTGATAAGCGAAGCGCCGCTCTGGTTATTGGGTCTGCACCTGCGTTTTGTCTAACTCCTTCCCGTCTGTATTCACGCTTTTCCCCTTCACGATAAAGTAGTTAGTGTTATCAATGGTCCCCACGACCGCATCATCATATTCACCAGGCTGATTCCGGATCGACAGGTTGCCGGTAAACGTCCCTTGCGTTGTGACGTCTCCGTACGGGCTCGGGCGGAAGATGTAGTTAAATCGCTGGTTATCCACCGCCAGGTTGTTCTCCACTACCAGCTTGCCCGGGTTGAAGTTATCGGTGAACCCGTCCAGATGATTGCCAGTGGCTTTGCTGTTGCGGATCTGGTGCGCCACAGGCTGCCCTTCCCCGCCAAGCTTAAAGCCGTTACTGGTATTGTTGCTGGCTACCGAGTTTTCGATCACCACCACGCCGTTTGCGCCATCTTCAATCTTGTTGAACAGGTCAAAACCGTCATCAATATTGTCGTGGGCATTGCAATGCTCCAGCCTGTTGCCATCGCCTACCCGCATCTTCACCGCGAAACCATCGGCATTAATCTTGCCGGGATCCTCATTGGCATAGGATTCGGAATCCACTACCCGGTTATAGCTCGCCCATAACGGCCGGCCAATCTTCTCCGGGGAGGAGATCTGGATCCCGGTGTCGTCATTGCGGTACGCCGTGACGCGCTCGATCAGGTTATGGCTCCCCTGGATGCGCAAGCTTTTCTCCGTGACGTCGATACCCTGGATATGCCAGTAGCTGGCGTCCAGCAGGAGGCCGCGGATCACCACTTTGCCCTCAGCCTGCAGCGTTTTGAGCTTGTCGCGGCTGCCGCTGGCTGAGAGTGGGATCTCGCTGCGAGGATAATCGCCGCTTTTCAGCACCAGCTTACCGCCGGGGGCCAGCAGCGCGATGGCGGTGGCGAGATCCAGCGGCGCATCGGCTGTGCCTTTTGCGTCCGCTTTGCCGTCTGGTGCGGCATAAAGAAGAGCCGTATCCCTGTCCGCGACGCGTTCCACTGTGATTTGCTGGCTCACCGGCTCACCCTGAGACGGGGTAAAGGCCACCGTAAAGGTGCTGCTGGTCTGCTCAAGACGGGCGGGCAGGGTGTACATCTCTCCCGCTTTTACCGTTTTCTCATTACCGATCACCACTTCATTTTGCCGGACGCTGAATACTCCATCTTCATTGGCGCGCGCCTGCAGAAGATAATCCCCGGTAGCGCTGCTGTTTCCGGAAGCCAGCTGCACCACGACCGGTAGCGGCTCCGGATGCCACGGCGTCGAAGAGACGGTATGGGCGCTGGTGGTCGTCAGCGAGGCATTAGTCACCGTGATTTTGGCATTACGCGATGCGAAGAAGCCGACGTAATAGCGATCCTGGTTTTGCACCGAAATCAGATCCGCGCGCGGCACGCTCTTACTGATCCAGCTGTCGCTGTCCAACGGGGCCCAGGCAGTAATAAATCCGTCGTCCGTGCGCTGCAGTTTGAGGCGAAACTCTGGCGTCTGGCTCAGGTCCACCTCTTCTTTGTAACTCTGTTTTTTAATGGCTGCCCCGGCATTGCCCCACGGCCGGGTTATCCCCTCCCGCGTGATGGCCTGCATTTTTACCCGCTGATGATCTTTTTTATCCTGGGTCATGATGGCATTCATCACCTGATTCGACGCCGCGGGGAACTCTTCATAGCCGGTTTTTAACGGCTGCTGACGCGGGTTGCCGAGGATATCCCGCACCAGCAGCCCGGCGCCCTCCTGCGCGGCGGGTTTCGCGCCATTTTCCGGTCCAAACTGATCCACCCGGATGTTGGCCTGCAGGACGAAATTCTCGCTCGCCGGCAGTTCGGTATAGAAAAAGGTTAACCCGTCGTGGGAGTTGGCAATTTTGCCGCCACGGCTCTCCACCGTGATCGCTTTTGTCAGATCCACGCTATCCTGCGGCGTGAGCTTTTTTCCGTCGATTGTTACATCGTTGGTGCCGATTTTTTCGGGCAGCACGTTGGATGAAAAATTCACATCCGTTGATTGCCCGAATGCAATGGCTTTCCAGACATGAGGCTGTTCGGCGGCTGTTGCGGAAAATGCGCTACACATCATCAGGGCCAGAGGTAATCTAGATTTCATCTTATTCTCCTGAGTAATAATTGAGCGCTATTATCATCAGAATAAAACGGCGTTTCTTTTTTGCAGGTCACACATTTCGATAATTAAAACAGCGTTTTGGTTATGGAAGGCTTTATTCATGAAGCGAAAAAATAGCTAACATGCTGTGAGGGCTGGAGACTTCTTTAAAGGACGCTATATTCCATAGGCAAAGTCCTTTACTCTGCTGTAAAAAGAACCTTTAAACAGCCCTCAACAGGCGAAGTTGCGCGTTTTAGCGCCACCCCATTTTATGGCGCAAAATATGTAGAATTTTCAACGCCAAAGAGTTTTACTTTTCACTCAAATTACAGTCAGGACGTGTATGTTGAATAATGCAATGAGCGTGGTCATTCTTGCCGCAGGCAAAGGCACCCGCATGTATTCCGATCTTCCAAAAGTGCTGCACACCCTGGCAGGGAAAGCGATGGTGCAGCATGTCATTGATGCTGCGAATGAAATGGGCGCGAGCCAGGTACACCTGGTCTACGGCCACGGTGGCGATCTGCTGAAGCAGACGCTGCGTGATGACAAGCTCAACTGGGTGCTGCAGGCAGAACAGCTGGGCACCGGTCACGCCATGCAGCAGGCGGCCCCGTTCTTCTCCGACGACGAAGATATCCTGATGCTTTACGGTGACGTGCCGCTGATCTCCGTGGAGACGCTGGCTCGCCTGCGTGCCGCGAAGCCGCAGGGCGGCATTGGCCTGCTGACCGTTAAGCTGGACGATCCGTCCGGTTATGGCCGTATCACCCGTGAAAACGGCAAGGTGACGGGTATTGTTGAGCACAAAGATGCGACCGATGCGCAGCGTGAAATCCAGGAAATTAACACCGGTATTCTGATCGCCAACGGCGCGGACATGAAACGCTGGTTGTCGCAGCTGAACAACAACAACGCGCAGGGTGAATTCTACATCACCGATATCATTGCGATGGCGTATCAGGAAGGCCGTGAGATTGCTGCCGTTCATCCGGCGCGCATCAGCGAAACGGACGGTGTGAATAACCGCCTTCAGCTTTCCCGCCTTGAGCGTATTTATCAGTCCGAGCAGGCAGAAAAGCTGCTGCTGGCGGGCGTAATGCTGCGCGATCCGGCGCGTTTCGATCTGCGTGGGGTGCTCAATCACGGGCGCGACGTCGAAATCGATACTAACGTTATTCTGGAAGGCAACGTAACGCTGGGTAACCGCGTCAAAATTGGCACCGGTTGCGTGATCAAAAACAGCGTGATTGGTGACGACTGCGAAATCAGCCCTTACAGCGTGGTGGAAGATGCCCATCTGGAGGCTGCCTGTACCATTGGGCCGTTCGCCCGCCTGCGTCCAGGCGCTGAACTGCTTGAAGGCGCTCACGTCGGCAACTTCGTCGAAATGAAAAAAGCGCGTCTGGGTAAGGGCTCTAAAGCAGGGCATCTGACCTATCTGGGAGATGCTGAGATTGGCGACAACGTGAATATCGGCGCCGGGACCATCACCTGTAACTACGACGGCGCGAACAAGTTTAAAACCATCATTGGCGACGACGTGTTTGTCGGATCCGATTCGCAGCTGGTGGCGCCAGTGACTATCGGCAAAGGCGTAACCATTGCCGCAGGCACTACCGTTACGCGCGATGTGGCGGAAAACGAGCTGGTCATCAGTCGCGTGCCGCAGGTGCAGAAGCAGGGCTGGAAACGCCCGGTGAAGAAGTAAAAGCATTTTCGGGATGAGGGGATAACATAATCCCCCGCCTATAAGCAGTACCCATAAAAATAACCCCACTCTCTACAAGGCTCGGGGCGCCCGAAAAGGGCATACCCAACGGATTTCGCGTTGTGGCAAGGCGGCAAGCGTATGAGTCCATGGGAGCTTACTTAAGTAAGTGACCGTGGCGAAGACGTGAAGCCAACGCAGTCACGGCGTGAAAGACGAAGGGTAAATACAGGTCAGCGACAACGCAGGCGAAAGCCTCTATTCGGAATCTAAAACTATGTGTGGAATTGTTGGCGCAGTCGCGCAGCGTGATATTGCTGAAATCCTTCTCGAAGGGTTACGTCGTCTGGAATACCGTGGTTATGACTCTGCCGGTCTGGCAGTGGTCGATGCAGAAGGGCACATGACCCGTCTGCGCCGCCTCGGTAAAGTAAACATGCTGGCCCAGGCTGCGGAAGAAACTCCGCTGCACGGTGGCACAGGCATTGCCCATACCCGTTGGGCGACCCACGGTGAACCTTCTGAAGGCAACGCGCACCCGCATGTCTCTGAACACATTGTGGTGGTGCATAACGGCATCATCGAAAACCACGAGCCGCTGCGCGAAGTACTCACTGAGCGCGGTTATACCTTCGTGTCTGAAACCGACACCGAAGTGATTGCTCACCTGGTTCACTGGGAGCTGGAGCAGGGCGGTACGCTGCGTGAAGCCGTACTGCGTGCGATCCCCCAGCTGCGCGGTGCCTACGGCACCGTGATCCTGGACAGCCGTGACCCGTCCACCCTGCTGGCCGCTCGCTCGGGCAGCCCGATGGTGATTGGCCTGGGGATGGGCGAAAACTTCATCGCCTCCGATCAGCTGGCGCTGCTGCCGGTCACCCGTCGCTTTATCTTCATGGAAGAGGGCGATATTGCGGAAGTGACCCGTCGCGACGTGAAAATCTTTGATAAAACTGGCGAGCCGGTGAAGCGTCAGGATATCGAATCTAATCTGCAGTATGACGCCGGCGATAAAGGCGCTTACCGTCACTACATGCAGAAAGAGATCTACGAGCAGCCAAACGCCATCAAAAACACCCTGACCGGGCGCATCAGCCACGGCGAAGTGGATTTGAATGAGCTGGGGGCTAACGCCAACGAGATGCTGGCTAACGTCGAGCATATTCAGATCGTGGCCTGCGGTACCTCCTACAACTCCGGTATGGTCTCCCGCTACTGGTTTGAAGCCCTGGCCGGTGTGCCGTGCGACGTGGAAATCGCCTCTGAATTCCGCTATCGCAAATCGGCCGTACGCCGTAACAGCCTGATGATCACCCTGTCGCAGTCCGGCGAAACCGCCGACACCCTGGCGGCGCTGCGTCTGTCCAAAGAGCTGGGTTACCTCGGTTCGCTGGCGATCTGTAACGTGCCGGGTTCATCTCTGGTACGTGAATCCGATCTGGCGCTGATGACCAAAGCCGGCACCGAAATCGGCGTGGCCTCCACCAAAGCGTTCACCACCCAGCTGACGGTCCTGCTGATGCTGGTGGCGAAACTGGCTCGTCTGAAAGGCCAGGATGCCTCTGTTGAGCATGACATCGTACACGGCCTGCAGGCGCTGCCGAGCCGTATTGAGCAGATGCTCTCTCAGGACAAACGCATTGAAGCGCTGGCGGAAGCCTTCTCCGACAAGCATCACGCCCTGTTCCTCGGTCGTGGCGATCAGTACCCGATCGCGCTGGAAGGTGCCCTGAAGCTCAAAGAGATCTCCTACATCCACGCGGAAGCCTATGCCGCAGGCGAGCTGAAACATGGCCCGCTGGCGCTGATCGACGCGGATATGCCGGTGATCGTGGTGGCACCTAACAACGAACTGCTGGAAAAACTGAAATCCAACATCGAAGAGGTCCGCGCCCGTGGCGGCGTGCTGTTTGTCTTCGCCGATAAAGATGCCGGTTTCGTCAGCAGCGACAACATGCACATCATCGAGATGCCGCATGTGGAAGAGGTGATTGCGCCAATCTTCTATACCGTACCGCTGCAGCTGCTGGCGTATCACGTCGCGCTGATTAAAGGTACCGACGTTGACCAGCCGCGTAACCTGGCGAAGTCCGTTACCGTAGAGTAATCCCTTCAGGCTCCACCTTCGGGTGGAGCTTTTTTATCCGCGTTTTTTAATGACAAACTGTCATCTTCAGCTAACTTTTTCAGTGTCACAGAAAGAAAATTTTTCTGAAATCTTAGCGTCATAATGATATTCAACCTGCTGATATTTAACCTTTATTTTAATTTTCCCAAAGCGAAATTCTCGCTGTCATAAAACTGTCATAATTCGTACATTTATCTGTCACCTCTTTGTCCTATTTTGCTCATCGTAGCCACTAAACAACGATTTACGAAAATCTTGCAGGAGACATTATGAAAGTTATGCGTACCACTGTCGCAACTGTTGTCGCCGCGACCTTATCGATGAGCGCGTTCTCTGTATTCGCAGAGGCAAGCCTGACTGGCGCTGGTGCAACCTTCCCTGCGCCGGTGTATGCCAAATGGGCTGATACCTACCAGAAAGAAACTGGTAACAAGGTCAACTACCAGGGTATCGGCTCCTCCGGTGGCGTTAAACAAATTACCGCGAATACTGTTGATTTCGGCGCATCTGACGCTCCGCTGTCTGATGAAAAACTGACGCAGGAAGGCCTGTTCCAGTTCCCGACCGTTATCGGTGGTGTTGTGCTGGCCGTGAATATCCCTGGCCTGAAGTCCGGCGAGCTGGTGCTGGATGGCAAAACCCTGGGTGATATCTACCTCGGCAAAATCAAAAAATGGGATGACGAAGCCATCACCAAACTGAACCCGGGCGTGAAACTGCCTTCGCAGAACATCGCTGTGGTTCGTCGCGCTGACGGTTCCGGTACCTCCTTCGTCTTCACCAGCTACCTGGCGAAAGTGAACGAAGAGTGGAAATCGAAAGTCGGTTCCGGCTCTACCGTTAACTGGCCAACCGGTCTGGGCGGGAAAGGTAACGACGGTATCGCTGCCTTCGTACAGCGTCTGCCTGGCTCAATCGGCTACGTAGAATATGCTTACGCGAAGCAGAACAACCTGGCGTACACCAAGCTGGTTTCTGCTGACGGTAAACCAGTAAGCCCGACCGAAGAGAACTTTGCTAACGCGGCTAAAGGCGCTGACTGGAGCAAATCTTTCGCTCAGGACCTGACTAACCAGAAAGGCGAAGGCGCGTGGCCAATCACCTCCACTACCTTCATCCTGGTTCACAAAGAGCAGAAGAAACCTGAGCAGGGTACTGAAGTGCTGAAGTTCTTCGACTGGGCATACAAAAACGGCAACAAACAGGCGAACGACCTGGATTACGCCAGCCTGCCGGACAGCGTGGTTGAGCAGATTCGTGCTGCATGGAAAACCAACGTGAAAGACAGCAGCGGTAAAGCGCTGTACTAACAGGATATTTTTGACGAAGATGGCGGGTGGCGCTGGCGCTAACCCGCCCTACGGCTCCACCTGTAGGCCCGGTAAGCGTCAGCGCCACCGGGCATATTCGTAAGACGTCTCAAACAGAAGAGTAATTTATGGCTGCAACCAAGCCTGCATTTAACCCTCCGGGTAAAAAAGGTGACATGATTTTCAGCGCGCTGGTAAGACTGGCTGCGCTGATTGTGCTATTGCTGCTGGGCGGCATCATCGTGTCTCTGATTTTCTCCTCATGGCCGAGCATCCAGAAATTTGGTTTCTCCTTCCTGTGGACCAAAGAGTGGGATGCCCCGAACGATATCTACGGTGCGCTGGTGCCGATCTACGGCACGCTGGTGACCTCGTTTATCGCCCTGCTGATTGCCGTGCCGGTGAGCTTTGGTATCGCCCTGTTCCTGACTGAACTGGCGCCGAACTGGCTGAAGCGTCCGCTGGGTATCGCCATCGAGCTGCTGGCGGCGATCCCGAGTATCGTTTACGGCATGTGGGGCCTGTTTATCTTTGCGCCGCTGTTCGCGACTTACTTCCAGGAGCCGGTGGGCAACGTCCTCTCCGCCATCCCGTTTGTGGGCGCCCTTTTCTCCGGTCCGGCATTCGGTATCGGGATCCTGGCCGCAGGCGTCATCCTTGCCATCATGATTATTCCTTACATCGCGGCGGTGATGCGCGATGTCTTCGAACAAACCCCGGTGATGATGAAAGAGTCGGCCTACGGCATCGGCTGCACCACCTGGGAAGTTATCTGGCGTATCGTTCTGCCGTTCACCAAAAATGGGGTAATTGGCGGCGTCATGCTGGGTCTGGGCCGCGCGCTGGGTGAAACCATGGCCGTGACCTTTATCATCGGTAACACCTACCAGCTCGACAGCGCCTCGCTCTATATGCCGGGCAACAGCATCACCTCGGCGCTGGCTAACGAATTCGCTGAAGCGGAATCGGGCCTGCACGTTGCCGCGCTGATGGAACTGGGCTTAATTCTGTTTGTTATCACCTTCATCGTCCTGGCGATCTCCAAAGTGATGATCATGCGCCTGGCGAAAAATGAGGGGGCACGCTAATGGCAACGCTCGAAATGCAAAACACCGTGGAGCTGGCGGAATCTCGCCGCAAAATGCAGGCGAAGCGCCGCATGAAGAACCGCCTCGCGTTGACGCTCTCGATGGCGACGATGGCATTCGGTTTGTTCTGGCTGGTCTGGATCCTGTTCTCCACGGTAACGCGCGGTATCGACGGCATGTCGCTGGCGCTGTTCACCGAGATGACCCCGCCACCCAATACCGCCGGCGGCGGGCTGGCAAACGCCCTGGCGGGCAGCGGCCTGCTGATCCTGTGGGCGACCGTGTTCGGTACGCCGCTCGGCATCATGGCGGGGATCTATCTGGCGGAGTACGGCCGTAAATCCTGGATTGCGGAAGTGATCCGCTTCATTAACGACATTCTGCTCTCTGCCCCGTCGATTGTGGTCGGTCTGTTCGTCTACACCATCGTGGTGGCGCAGATGGAGCACTTCTCCGGCTGGGCCGGGGTGATTGCGCTGGCGCTTCTGCAGGTGCCTATCGTCATCCGTACCACCGAGAACATGCTGAAACTGGTACCGGACAGCCTGCGTGAAGCGGCCTACGCGCTGGGTACGCCGAAGTGGAAGATGATCTCTGCCATTACTCTGAAGGCGTCCATCTCCGGGATCCTGACCGGCGTACTGTTGGCCGTGGCCCGTATTGCCGGTGAAACCGCGCCGCTGCTCTTTACCGCGCTCTCCAACCAGTTCTGGAGCACGGACATGATGCAGCCGATTGCCAACCTGCCGGTGACCATCTTTAAATTTGCGATGAGCCCGTTTGCCGAATGGCAGTCGCTGGCCTGGGCCGGGGTCCTGATTATTACCCTGTGCGTACTGTTACTGAACATTCTGGCGCGCGTTATTTTCGCGAAGAAGAAACACGGTTAATTATTGACGGCGTGGCACTCTGCGGCGCCGGATGAGGAAATGAGTCAATGAGTATGGTCGATACTGCCCCGGGTAAACTTGCGGTTCGTGATCTGAACTTCTACTACGGCAAGTTCCATGCCCTGAAAAACATCAACCTGGATATTGCCAAAAACCAGGTTACGGCATTCATCGGTCCGTCGGGCTGCGGGAAATCCACGCTGCTGCGTACCTTTAACAAAATGTATTCGCTCTATCCGGAGCAGCGCGCTGAAGGCGAGATCCTGCTGGACGGCGACAACATTCTGACCAATACCCAGGACATCGCCCTGCTGCGTGCGAAAGTGGGCATGGTGTTCCAGAAACCGACGCCGTTCCCGATGTCCATCTATGACAACATCGCCTTTGGCGTGCGTCTGTTTGAGAAGCTCTCCCGCGCCGATATGGACGAGCGCGTGCAGTGGGCCTTGACCAAGGCCGCATTATGGAACGAAACCAAAGATAAACTTCACCAGAGCGGATACTCTCTCTCCGGTGGTCAGCAGCAGCGTCTGTGCATTGCGCGTGGTATCGCCATTCGCCCGGAAGTGTTATTGCTGGATGAACCGTGCTCAGCGCTGGATCCGATCTCTACCGGCCGTATCGAAGAGCTGATCACCGAATTAAAACAGGATTACACCGTCGTGATCGTGACCCACAACATGCAGCAGGCTGCGCGTTGTTCTGACCACACGGCGTTTATGTACCTGGGCGAGTTGATTGAGTTCAGTAACACGGACGATCTGTTCACCAAACCCGCCAAAAAACAAACCGAAGATTATATTACTGGCCGCTACGGTTGATTTGGAGTTAACCATGGACAACCTCAATCTTAATAAACACATTTCCGGCCAGTTCAACGCAGAGCTGGAAAGCATCCGCACCCAGGTGATGACCATGGGCGGAATGGTCGAGCAGCAGCTTTCTGACGCGATCACCGCAATGCACAACCAGGACAGCGAGCTGGCGAAGCGCGTGGTGGAAGGTGACAAACACGTCAACATGATGGAAGTGGCGATCGACGAAGCCTGCGTGCGCATCATCGCCAAGCGTCAGCCGACGGCGAGCGACCTGCGTCTGGTCATGGCGATCATCAAAACCATCGCCGAGCTGGAACGTATTGGCGACGTGGCGGACAAAATCTGCCGCACCGCGCTGGAGAAGTTCTCCCAGCAGCACCAGCCGCTGCTGGTGAGCCTGGAGTCGCTGGGTCGCCACACCGTGCAGATGCTGCACGACGTGCTGGATGCCTTTGCGCGTATGGATCTGGATGAAGCGGTGCGTATTTACCGTGAAGACAAGAAGGTCGACCAGGAGTACGAAGGCATTGTACGTCAGCTGATGACCTACATGATGGAAGATACTCGCACCATCCCAAGCGTCCTGACCGCCCTGTTCTGCGCCCGCTCTATCGAGCGTATCGGTGACCGCTGCCAGAACATTTGCGAATATATCTTCTACTTCGTGAAAGGACAGGATTTCCGTCACGTCGGCGGGGATGAACTGGACAAAATGCTCGCCGGAAAAGATCCGAAAGAGTAATTTTCCCCCTAACGCCAGCTTTGCTGGCGTTATATTTAAATATCAAAATATTTCCTCTACGAATAACGCTGTTCCTCCCCACGTAATAACATTGCCGTCAGTCACATTTCAAACTTTTCCCGGTTGTTTTCTTTTCTCTTCTACCCTAAAACATCCCGATATTAACGCGAGCCACTGAAATACGTTAATGTGCTAATAACGTTATTAAGCAAAAATGGATTGTTACCGCTATTAAGCGGGCAAAACCTGAAAGTGATTATCTCCTTGCGGAGGCTAATCGCTTTCAGGTTTTTTTATTTTAAAAGATAAATTAACAGGGACTTATATTATGTTCAGGAGAACCCTTATTACCTCGGCCATTTTAATGATGGCACCCCTCGGTCAGGCCGTGTCTGCGCCATTAACGGTGGAGCAGCGCCTCGAATTACTGGAAAAGGCGCTAAAAGAGACTCAGGCAGAGCTTCAGCAGTATAAAGATAAGGAGATCGTCAAAACGCAGACCGCCCGCCCGGCGAAAAAACCCGACGCCGTACTGGTCAAAACAGAGGATGCCCATACCGAGGCGGTTTATTCCTCCATCACCATGAAAGACTTCAGTAAATTTGTGAAAGATGAAATTGGCTTTAGCTATAACGGCTATTTCCGCTCCGGCTGGGGCACCGCATCGCATGGTTCGCCAAAATCCTGGGCCATTGGCTCCCTGGGGCGCTTCGGTAATGAATATTCGGGCTGGTTCGATTTGCAGCTTAAGCAGCGGGTCTATAACGAAGGCAATAAACGCGTCGATGCCATTGTGATGCTGGATGGCAACGTCGGCCAACAGTACTCCACCGGCTGGTTTGGCGATAACGCGGGCGGCGAAAACTATCTGCAATTTTCCGATATGTACGTGACTACTCAGGGGTTCCTGCCGTTTGCCCCGGAGGCCGATTTCTGGGTCGGGAAGCACGGTGCACCGAAGATCGAAATCCAGATGCTGGACTGGAAAACCCAACGAACGGATGCCGCAGCGGGCGTAGGGCTGGAAAACTGGAAAGTGGGACCCGGCAAGGTGGATATTGCGCTGGTGCGGGAAGACGTGGATGACTACGATCGCGAGCTCAAAAACAAGCAGCAGTTGAACACCAATACCATCGACCTGCGTTATAAAGAACTGCCGCTATGGGATAAAGCCTCGCTGATGGTCAGCGGGCGCTACGTCGCGGCCAATCAAAGCTCAGGCGAGAAGTATAACCAGGATAATAACGGCTATTATCCGTGGAAAGACACCTGGATGGTCGGCACCACCTTAACGCAAAAACTGGATAGCGGCGGATTTAATGAGTATTCCGTGCTGGTGGCGAATAACTCCATCGCCAGCAGCTTCTCGCGCTATGCCGGTTCCAGCCCTTTTACCACCTCCAACGGCAGATATTATGGCGACCATACCAACGGGACGGCGGTGCGCGTGACCTCGCAGGGCGAGATGTATCTACGGGATGACGTCATCATGGCCAGCGCGCTGGTGTACTCCTTCGGCAATGACGTTTACAGCTATGAAACCGGGGCCCATTCCGATTTCGAGTCCATTCGCGCCGTTGTGCGTCCGGCGTATATCTGGGATCAATATAATCAGTCAGGCGTTGAGCTGGGTTATTTCAAACAGCAAAACACCGATCTGACCGGCAAGAAATATTATGAATCAGGCTATAAAACCACGCTGTTCCATACTTTCAAAGTGAATACCAGTATGTTGACCTCCCGCCCGGAACTGCGTTTTTATGGCACTTATATTAAAGCCGAAGAGACGGAATTAGATAATTTCACCTTCGAAGACCAAAAAAAGGATCAGTTTGCCATTGGCGCGCAGGCTGAAATCTGGTGGTAACTGGATCGCATAAAGGACACTATTAATGAAAAGAATGAAAACAGCTTTATCCGTTATTACGCTCTGTCTTGCACTCGGCCCATCGGCTTTCGCGGCAGATCTTCCCGCTGCCCCGGATCCCGCTTATCCGCTGAGCCAGTATGTCACCCAGGTAAATGCCGATAATACGGTGACGTATCGCTACTTCGCCCCGGCGGCGAAAAGCGTATCGGTGGTGGTGGGGACCCCGACCCCGGAAAACATTCATCCGATGACCAAAGACGCTTCGGGTATCTGGAGCTGGCGGGGGCCGGTGATGCAGCCCAATCTGTATGAATATTTCTTCAACGTTGATGGTGTACGCAGTATTGATACCGGCACGGCAATGACCAAACCACAACGTCAGGTGAACACCAGCATGGTGCTGGTGCCGGGCAGTATTCTGGACGTTAACCCGGTCCCGCACGGCGATCTTATTACCCTGACCTATCATTCGGCGGCGCTAAAGTCGGAGCGTCAGCTTTTCGTCTGGACGCCGCCGGGCTACAGCGAACAGGGGAAACCGCTGCCGGTATTCTACTTCTATCACGGCTTTGGTGATACAGGGCGCTCGGCTATCGATCAGGGGCGTATTGCGCAGATTATGGATAACCTGCTCGCGGCCGGAAAGATTGCCCCGATGCTGGTGGTGGTGCCGGATACCGAAACCGACGCCGCCGGCATTGTGCCTGAAACCTTCGTGCCGAACGAGCGACGCAAAGCCTTCTATCCATTGAATGCCCAGGCTGCCGATCGGGAGCTGATGAACGACATCATACCGCTCATAAGCCAGCGGTTTAATGTGCGTGATGATGCCGAAGGACGTGCGCTGGCGGGGTTGTCCCAGGGTGGCTATCAGGCGCTGGTCTCCGGCATGAACCATCTTGAACGCTTTGGCTGGCTGGCCACCTTTAGCGGCGTCACTACTACCAGCGTACCGGATGCGGGCGTCAGCGCGCGGCTCAACGATCCGCAGGCCATCAATAAGCAGCTACGCAATTTCACCGTTGTGGTAGGTGAAAAAGATGCCGTGACGGGCAAGGATATCGCCGGGCTGAAGCAGGAGCTTGAGAAACGCCAGATTAAGTTCGACTATCACGAATATCCGGGTCTGAATCATGAGATGGATGTCTGGCGACCGGCCTATGCGGACTTCGTCCAGAAACTGTTTAAATAGCAAAAAGCCGTAAAGCGAGTCGCTTTACGGCTTATCAGGCTTAGCGGGTGATATTCCAGCCGCGCGCTTTCCACAGTTCCGGCAGCTGGGCCAGGTCGGTAAAGGTCGTCACCTTCGGATGGTCCAGCGGTGGGTTGTGCGGATCGGCACAGAAGTAGAATACCTCCATGCCTGCGGCGATCCCCGCCTGCGCACCCGCGCTGGAGTCGTCCACCAGAATGCAGTTCTCCACGTTGACGTTCATCGCCTTCGCGGCATGGAACATCATGGCCGGATCGGGTTTCCAGCGCTGGATATCGTAGCCGCTGTACAGTTTTTCCGGGAAATGGTGCAGCATCTGCAGCTTGCCAAGAGAGTGCTGCATTTTGCTCACCGGGCCGTTAGAGACTACACACATCGGCACCGCCATCGAATCCAGCAGGGTGCTGGCACCATTGATCGCTTCCAGTTCGGAGTCGAAGAGGCGTGCGACCTCGGCGCGGTAAACAGGCTCCAGATCCGCTTTCGCGAGGCTGACGCCGTGTTCGGCGTTAATGATGTCGATGATTTCGTAGAGCTTCACGCCCTTAAAGCGTTTAAACGTCTCTTCGAGATCGAGCGTGATACCAAATTCCTGGAACATGGTGACATACGCCCGGGAACAGATGACCTCACTGTCGACCAGCGTACCGTCGCAGTCGAAAAATACTGCATCAATCTGAGACATGCATTTCCCTTTCTTAACAAGTTTAACGTTTACGTGCTGCATAACGTTGAGACGCAATCGTTGCCGTATAAGCAAATTCAATGAAAAAAAGTGCCTCTCAACCGCCCCTATTGTCGCATTTTGGTATAGGATAGCGACGAATTTTCCCTCCTTGTTCGGAAATAGATGATGAGTCAACAACACACTACCCAGGCTTCTGGCACGGGTTTGCTTGAGCGCGTGTTTAAACTGCGCGAACACGGCACGACGGCACGCACCGAAGTGATCGCCGGTTTCACCACCTTCCTGACGATGGTCTATATCGTTTTTGTGAACCCGCAAATTCTGGGCGTTGCTGGCATGGATACCAGTGCCGTCTTCGTTACTACCTGCCTTATCGCCGCCTTCGGCAGCATCCTGATGGGGCTGTTCGCTAACCTGCCGGTTGCGCTGGCACCGGCGATGGGTCTGAACGCCTTCTTCGCCTTTGTGGTGGTCCAGGCGATGGGCCTGCCGTGGCAGGTGGGGATGGGCGCTATCTTCTGGGGTGCCGTCGGTCTGCTGATCCTGACCATTTTCCGCGTGCGTTACTGGATGATTGCCAATATCCCGGTCAGCCTGCGCGTGGGCATCACCAGCGGAATCGGCCTGTTCATCGGCATGATGGGGCTGAAAAACGCCGGTGTGATCGTGGCAAACCCGGAAACTCTGGTCAGCATCGGTAAACTGACCTCCCACAGCGTGCTGCTGGGCGTGCTGGGCTTCTTCATCATCGCGATTCTGGCCTCCCGCAACATCCACGCGGCGGTGCTGGTTTCCATTATCGTTACTACCCTGCTGGGCTGGATGCTGGGCGACGTGCACTACAGCGGCATCGTCTCTGCGCCGCCGAGCGTGACCACCGTGATTGGCCACGTCGATCTGGCGGGCTCGCTGAACCTGGGTCTGGCCGGGGTGATCTTCTCCTTTATGCTGGTGAACCTGTTTGACTCCTCCGGGACGCTGATTGGCGTGACCGACAAAGCCGGTCTGGCGGATGAGAAGGGCAAATTCCCGCGCATGAAGCAGGCGCTGTTCGTGGACAGTATCTCTTCCGTCACTGGCTCCTTTATCGGGACCTCGTCCGTGACCGCCTATATCGAATCCTCTTCCGGGGTGTCGGTCGGTGGCCGTACCGGTCTGACCGCGGTAGTGGTTGGCCTGCTGTTCCTGCTGGTGATCTTCCTTTCACCGCTGGCGGGCATGGTACCGCCGTATGCCGCCGCCGGTGCGCTGATCTACGTGGGCGTGCTGATGACCTCCAGCCTGTCGCGCGTGAAGTGGGACGACCTGACCGAAGCGGTTCCGGCGTTTATTACCGCGGTGATGATGCCGTTCAGCTTCTCTATTACCGAAGGGATTGCGCTGGGCTTTATCTCTTACTGCGTGATGAAGGCGGGCACCGGACGCTGGCGTGAAATCAGCCCATGCGTGATGGTCGTTGCGCTGCTGTTCGTGCTGAAGATTGCGTTTATTGATGCCTGATAAACAGAAAGCCCCCTCCCTGTGGGAGGGGGTCGGACTGCTTACGCTTTAACCCGCTGAATATACTTCCCAAACGCGCTCAGCTGACCGGTCAGATGGTCAAGGGTGCTCTGATCAATCACTTCACCCGTCTGCGGGTCGACCTTGTTCTGAATCACGCCGCCCATAAACTCCGGCTTGTTCAACACCATCGCATCCAGGAACACCAGGATCTGGCGCAGATGATACTGACAGCGTGCGCCACCAATCGCGCCCATGGAGCTGGTCTGGATCAGCACCGGTTTACCCGCCAGCGGCTGTTCCGGCAGACGGGAGAGCCAGTCAATGGCGTTCTTCAGGCCACCTGGCACGGAATAGTTATATTCCGGAGTGACAATCACCACGCCGTCCGCTTCGCGGATCTGCGCTGCCAGCGCTTCTACCGCAGCCGGGAACCCCTCTTCCTGCTGCACATCCGCGTCGTACAGCGGAATATCGCCGATCGACGGCAGGGCGGTAATGTCCATGCCCTCGGGCGCCAGCTTCGGCAGCGTGCGGGCAACCATCCCGTTAAATGAACCTTTGCGCAGGCTTCCCAGTAACGTAACAACCTTTAACGTATCAGACATCACTACTCCTTCTTGAAAGGTCAGGTGAGAATAATCGCTTTTTCCGCCGGTAGACTGGTTAGGCGCATCAGGCGCGCGGCCGGTTCGTTCGCACGGGCGGGGACGTCCGGCAGACTCTGCCATCCGAGGCGGCTGTCGAACTCCCAAATTTTTAGCCGTTCAATGGCCGGAGTGACGGCGATAGACCAGATCAGAACATCTTCAGCGTCGCTTAAGGCTTCTACCTGTGCGGCTCTGGCGGCCCGTAGACGGCCGGAGCCCGGTAACAGTTGCAGCAGGCTGGCGCAGTCGCTGGCGTCGCCCGACAGCTTACGGATGCTCTGACGCAGAGTAATCAGCTGCGCTCTGGCTTCGTGGGGGTCGTTCTGGTTGCGCACCCATAAGTTCTCGTTGCTGGAGAGCGGGTAGGTGTCATGGGCGTGAGAGCCATCCGGGCTGCGGAGCGCCCGCTGCAGCTCCATATCCAGACCGCAATCGCCTTCTGTTGTCAGCGCCAGGCCCACGATATTGCCGGCGTAGGCAATGGAAAAGCGGGGAAGCTCCGGATCGGCGAACACAGGGCGACCCTCTGGTTCGGTAATCACCTTCGGCAGCTCGCTGGTGCCGTAAAGCATAAACAATAGTTCAGCGAGCAACATCCGGGAAGCCAGAAACCGTGTGCGGCGATGTTCAGGAAGCATCCGCGCTTCGTTTTGACAGTTTAAAGAGAGTCTGGTTGAAACCAGCCGCCCCTCGGTCAGCGTCCCTCTTGCAAAATGCGTAGCCATTTTTCGCTCCGTGATAATGGTCAGTCGTCAGGTTAAACGGTTACATGATTATCGCTTAACTCGCTTACTGTTTTAATGGCTAAATGGGAGTAAGGGAAGTTTTGCGGCGGAACTTTACATTTTCTTAGGCGAAAACAAGGCGTCTAACGCAACGGCGGGCCGTATAACGCCTTGATGGTCTCTCTCAGCCAGAGGATTTTGGGGTTGTGGCTGTTACGCTTATGCCAGATCAGGGTGAAGGGCACGGTGAGCTTCAGTGCCTGCGCCTCATCAATGGGGATCGGTAGGGTAACCAGCTGCCGCTGGTGGAGCTGATTGTAGTGATGGCAGTAGTGCGGGGCGGTGGCAATGTAGTTATGGCCCGGCTGCGCCGCCATAAACATCGATTGCTCAAAGCCGGGCAGGCTCATGGCGATATTGCGCGTACGCCCCATCTCTCTCAGCACTTCATCCAGCGCCCAGGTGTCGCTACGCTCCCAGAAGATACTGATATGCGGATAGCGCAGGAAGGTTTCGAGGTTCCACTCCTCCTGTAGCGCAGGATGATCTTCGCGCAGATAGACGCACGGGCGATCGCTGAACAAAATTTCGTAGTCAATAAACCACGGCATCAGCTTTAACAGCTCGCGGGAGCGGGGATGTGTTTCGCGCCCGGTAAAGCCGAGATCGACCTCCCCGCGGGTTATGGCGTCCAGCGAATCATAATCCCAGTGGCGCATCTTCACCGTGGCCTGCGGATAGCGCTGGTTCACCTGTTCCAGCAGGGCATTAAAGCGGATCAGCATCAGCGGGGTTTCCGCCGCCAGCTCAAACGTCAGGCCGCCGGGGGAGTCAGGGTGGAATTTATCGAGGATCTGGTTGCCTATCTGCATCCAGTCGGCCAGATCCTGTTCCAGACTCACCGTCAGCGGCGTCGGCAGCAGCCCCAGCGGAGTCTTCACAAACAGCGGATCGTCAAACCAGTCGCGCAGCTTCGCCAGCGATTTACTCACCGCGGAAGGGGTAACGTTCATCCGTTTCGCGGCCTTGGTGACGCTGCGTTCCTGCAGCAAAAGCTGCAGGCACAACAACAGGTTAAGATCGAGACTGCTGAGGGGCTTCTTCATGATGCGCTGCGGGCCGGATAAACAAAAGTAGGGTGATGCAGAGCATGCTACAGCCAATCAGCACCCCGATCAGCATATTCAGCGCATTGAGTCCCATTATGGCTGCCAGCCAAATCCATAGCGAAGAGCCGCAGACCTGGGCGATACCCAGCACCGAGCTGGCTACGCCTGCACGCAGCGAGAACGGGCCGAGTGCCTGACTCATCGCCACGCCAAAGCCGACGGAGAACCCGGCGCAAATCAGGGTAATACCGACAAGCATCATCGCCTGTGAACCGGCGGTCGCCAGAATCACACCTGCCGCCAGGAACAGCGCCTGGGAGGTCAGCATCAAGGTGCGCTGGCGGAAGATGTTCAGCGCAAACGGCGTCGAGAACGAGACCGCCATACTGACCAGCGCGGTTAATGCCATCACCGTGGAATATTCTCCGCGATCGAAGCCCATCACTTCCATCAGCAACACCGGGGAAACGTTTACATAGGTGAGGATCACCGCCACGCTCAGGGTGGTGACCAGCAACCGGCTGATGAAGAAGCGGTTGAGCAGCTTCTCGTCAGGCGGGACAGACGCGCTATGCTCCCGGTTTTGCGCTCCGGGGTGGGTCTCTTTCAGTACCGCGATCGACAGGATAAAGACCAGCATCCCCATCGCCGCCATCGTCCAGAAAAGGCTCTGCCACGGAAACTGCAGCATAATCAGGTAACCCACCACCGGCGCCAGCACCGGGATAATGCAGGTGATGCCGTTCATCATGGAGAGCACTTTGGCGCGACGCTGGGTGCTTAAAGTATCGCGCAGGATGGCAAAAGCCACCACGTAGCAGCCGCCTGCGCCGACGCCCTGGATAAAGCGTCCGGTAAGGAATAGCGAACTCTCCTCTGCCATTGAACAGAGCACGGAGGCCAGTGCAAAAATCACCGCCCCGGTAATGGCGACCGGCTGCCGTCCGGCTTTATCGGCAATCTTTCCGGCAAACACCATTGATGACGCCATCCCCGCCAGGTAGGCCGAAAACGCGATATGCAGCTGCGCTTCGCTGGCATCCAGATCGCGGGCGATGTGTGGCAAACCCACCAGATACATATCAATGCCCGATGGATAAAGCAGCACCAGCGCAAAACTACAAAACAGAAAACGAGCCATAACACCCCCATAGAGTCAGGCAAGAAGCATAGGGGGAGAAAGGGAAGGTGGCGAGTTGCCATTTGGACAAAGGTGATTTCCTGACAGGAAATCACCTTTTGATGAGCGGGTTTAGCCAAAGCGCGGTAAGAAATGGAAGGTATTCCCAAACCAGCAAACGATGACCACGACCCCGAACAGGATCACCAGCGAGGGGACAACCCTACCGCCCCAGACGGTGAAAGTCTTATTCGGGAATTTCTGTCTCGCTTTCAGCGCCAGGATTGCCGGGACAATCACCGCCCATATGGTGGCGCACAATCCCGCCCCGCCAATACCGTAGATAAACCCGTTCGGGAAGATCAGGTAGAGCAGGGTGGGCGGCAGGAAGGTCAGCATAATCGTTTTCAGGCGACCGGACGGTGAATTATCGAGTTTAAAGAGGTCGGCAAGATAATCGAACAGGCCTAAGGTGACCCCGAAGAACGAGCTGGCCACTGCTAAATTGGAGAAAACCAGTAAGCAAAATTCGATCACCCCATGCTGTCGGGTGCCGAGGAAGGATTTTACCAGCGAGTCAACATTGCCCCCGGACGAGATGATCTCATTGAAGCTGTCGCGTGTAATGTTCCCCATCGTGCAATAGAGCCAGAACAGGTAGATAAAAAGGGCCAGCAGCGAGCCATAGACAAGGCTTTTTATCAGTTTATCTTTTCGCTTGCCGTAGCAGATGATCAGGCTGGGAATGTTGCCATGAAACCCAAACGATGCCAGACAGACGGGCAGGGCCATAAAGATATAGGGGAAGTAGGTGGTATTGCTGGCCGGCGTAACGTTGATGTCTCGTAAGATTGAATAATCGACCTGAAAGAAGAAGGAGCCGAACACAACGATAAAGGCGATGATCTTAATACCTAAAAACAGCGAGGTAATGCGGCTGGCCGCCAGTGAGCTGAACCACAGTACGCCTGCAACGAAGATTGCCGTACAGACACCCACTATCCGGGGATTAACATGGGTCCCCTGATTCATGGCAATGGTTTCACTGATGATGGCACCGTTTGCGGAGATATAAGCATACGTCAGGATATAAAGTACAAAGGCGACCGTGAAGCCGCTGACGATATTCCATTTATTGCCAAGCAAATCTTTAGTGATGGTATTGAAACTGGAACCGACGGGATAGTTTAAATTTGCTTCTAACAATAATAGTCCGGAGTGAAGCATTGAAAACCAGGCGATAATTAAAATAAACGCGCCCCAAAAAAACCAGGCTCCCGCCAGATCCACGGGTAAAGCAAACATTCCCCCGCCAATAACGGTACCTGCTATAACCATGACACCCCAAACCGATGAGTGTTTAGTCTCTAATTCTAAAGCGTTATCCATGGTGCCCCCATCAATTATGGTAAGCCTGATGTTATTGAACTATTTATTTTGCGGGTGGCTAAAATCATTTAGCCACCCGGGGACAGAAGGTTAAACTTCTTTGAGTCTGGCAGTGAAGTGACGTAATACTTTAGGTTCGTAGGTAAAGGTTAATCCTTTAATATTCATCGCATTTTCTTTAACGTGCTTAAAGGCTTCGACGATAAAATCCATATGCGATTGCGTATAGGTGGCGCGCGGAATGGTTAAACGCAGCAGCTCTGCCGGGCAGGGTAACTGCTTACCGGTTTTCGGATCGCGGCCCAGTAAGAACGAGCCAATTTCCACTGCCCGAATACCGGCCACTTTGTATAACTCACAGGCCAGCGCCTGCGCCGGGAACTGCTCTGCAGGAATATGCGGCAAGAGCTTACCGGCATCCACAAAGGCAGCATGACCGCCCGCCTGCTGGCAAACGACGCCGATGGCTTCCAGGCCGTCCACCAGGTACTGGACCTGATTAATACGGTATGCCAGCCAGTCCTGACCCATGCCGTCGTGCAGGCCTACCGCCAGACGCTCCATGGCGCCGCCTTCAAGACCGCCATAGGTCGGGAAGCCCTCCTGGACGACGCACAATGTTCTGCACTCGGTATAGACGTCGAAATAGTCGTCATTCTTAATGCACAGCAGGCCGCCCATCGGCACCATGGCATCTTTTTTGGCCGACATGGCCAGCATATCCGCGTACTTGTATGTCTCCCGGGTAATTTCCGCGATAGTCCAGTCTTTATATTCCGCTTCACGTTTTTGAATGAAGTATGCATTTTCGGCGAAGCGCGCGGAATCCATCACCACCGGAATATCGTATTTTCTGGCAATCGCGTACATCGCTTTCAGGTTTGCCAGCGACACCGGCTGCCCACCGGCGGAGTTGCTGGTAATGGTCGCGACAATATAAGGGACGTTGCCCGGCCCCACTTCTTCGATGCCGTTTTCCAGGCCCTGCAGGTCAAAGTTACCTTTAAAATCGTAACGGATGCCGGTATCAAAGGCTTCCTTGATATACACGTTGCGCACGGTGCAGCCATTTATCTGGCTATGTCCCTGGGTGGTATCAAAAAAGTAGTTAGAGAAGGCGACCATTTTCGAGCGGTCTAATCCCTTCTCCTGCTCGCGCTTTTTAATGAGCACCGGAATATAAATCTGCTCGGCGCCGCGTCCCTGATGGGTAGGGATAGTGTATTGATAACCGAAAATCTCTTTCACAGCATCGGACAGCGCATAATAGCTGCGGCTTCCGCTATAGGCTTCGTCACCGCGCAGCATGGCGGCCTGCATATTCTGTGTGACCGCGCCGGTGCCGCTGTCGGTCAGCAAATCAATAAATACGTCTTCACTATCCAACAGGAAGGGGTTCATACCCGATTTAATAATCGCGTTGTCGCGATGCTCCCTTGTGGTGCGCTTAACTGGCTCAATAACTCTGATGCGAAATGGCTCTGGCAAATGTTTGAAGTTTTCCATTATATAATTCCTGTTTTTATCGCAGCGGTGCTGGTGGCTATTTTTAATAACCATTAATACAGGCATGCCCGGGCCCGCTATATCGCCACACGACCTGGAGAATATATCTCACGGATCGAGGCGTGCAGAGGCGCAATTGCAGCCATACGGGTGCAATAATTTCAGGCATACCGGATAAATAGAGTATTTGTCTATTCAGTTTGCATAGAGAATGAGAGGCGAAGGGAGATTACGGATGGTGATTGACAATTTTATTGTCAATATTGAACCACTTAGAAGTGATATATGTATTTAAGATAATCGTCATTGATTTATCCTCATTAGACACGCTACTACACTATTCGAATGAGAATATTTGTCTATGTGCAGAGATATTAATTGTGATTGTAATCACAGAGAATATAACAGATATATTTGGTATTTATTCAGGTAATATAGAAAAGGAAAAAGCCGCAATAACAGGGATGTTATGCGGCTTTTTAGCAGAGGGCTGAAACGGGTTTATTTCCCGATGCAGAAACTGGAGAAGATGCGTCCCAGCAGGTCATCCGAGGTAAACTCCCCGGTGATCTCGCTTAACGCCTGCTGCGCCAGACGCAGCTCTTCCGCCAGCAGTTCTCCGGCCCAGGCGCCGAGCAGCTGGGCCTTGCCCTGATCCAGATGCATCGCCGCCTGCTCCAGCGCCTGCAAATGGCGACGACGGGCAAGGAAACCGCCCTCCATGCTGGTATCAAAGCCCATACTCTGCTTGAGATGGTTACGCAGGTCATCCACGCCCTCACCGGTACGCGCCGACAGGCGAATCAGTGAGTAACCATTCACATCGCTGATGCCCAGCGTTTCGCCGGTAACGTCCGCTTTGTTACGTACCACGGTGATCGGCAGTTTAGCCGGCAGGCGGGCGATAAAGTCCGGCCAAATCTCTGCCGGGTCAACGGCATCGGTCGTTGTACCGTCTACCATAAACAGCACGCGGTCGGCCTGCTCGATCTCCTGCCAGGCGCGCTCGATACCGATGCGCTCAACTTCGTCGCTGGCATCGCGCAGCCCGGCGGTATCAATGATGTGCAGCGGCATACCGTCGATATGGATATGCTCGCGCAGAACGTCGCGGGTTGTACCGGCAATGTCGGTGACAATCGCCGCTTCACGGCCCGCCAGCGCGTTCAGCAGGCTCGATTTCCCGGCATTGGGACGCCCGGCAATCACTACCTTCATCCCTTCCCGCAGCAGGCTACCCTGACGCGCTTCGGCGCGTACCGCATCGAGATCGTTCATCACGTCGTTAAGCTGGGCTTCGATTTTGCCATCGGAGAGGAAATCGATCTCCTCATCCGGGAAATCAATGGCCGCTTCCACGTAGATCCGCAGGTGAGTAAGTGCTTCCACAAGATGGTTAACGCGGGCAGAGAAGGCCCCCTGCAGCGAGTTCAGTGCCGAGCGTGCAGCCTGTTCGGAACTGGCATCAATCAGGTCGGCAATCGCCTCGGCCTGGGCCAGATCGAGCTTATCGTTCAGGAAGGCGCGCTCGGAGAACTCGCCCGGCTTCGCAATGCGCAGGCCCGGCAGGGTCAGAATGCGTTTCAGCAGCAGGTCGAGGATCACCGGCCCGCCGTGGCCCTGCAGTTCGAGCACGTCTTCACCGGTAAAGGAGTTCGGGCCCGGGAACCACAGCGCGATGCCCTGGTCCAGCGCCGTGCCGTCTTTATCTTTAAACGGCAGATAGTCGGCGTAGCGTGGCTTTGGCAGTTTCCCCAGCACCGCTTCTGCCACCTCGCGCGCCTTCAGGCCGGAGATACGCAGAATGCCCACACCACCGCGTCCCGGTGGGGTTGCCTGGGCGACGATAGTGTCGTTTTGGCTCATGGTTTGTCTCTTCTTAATGCAATAAAAAAGGCGGTCCATAGACCGCCCTTTAATTTATGTTCCGTTTGCCGGGTGGCGCTTCGCTTACCCGGCCTACTTAAAGTCAGGAATTTTTCTTCTCGCGGCTATGCAGGCCACGTTTTTCCAGACCACGGTAGATCAGCTGCTGCTGAAGGATGGTTACCAGGTTGCTGACGATATAGTACAGTACCAGACCTGACGGGAACCACAGGAAGAACACGGTGAAGATGACCGGCATAAAGGTCATGATCTTCTGCTGCATCGGGTCGGTCACGGTGGTTGGCGACATCTTCTGGATGAAGAACATCGTCACGCCCATCAGGATCGGCAGGATGTAGTACGGGTCCTGTGCGGACAGGTCATGGATCCACAGTGCGAACGGCGCATGGCGCAGCTCAACGGAGCCCATCAGCATGTAGTACAGCGCAAGGAAGATTGGCATCTGGATGAGCAGCGGGAAGCAGCCACCCAGTGGGTTCACTTTCTCGGCTTTGTACAGGGCCATCATCTCCTGGCTCTGACGCTGTTTGTCATCGCCCAGACGCTCACGCATAGCCTGAATCTTCGGCTGCAGCATACGCATCTTCGCCATGGAGGTGTACTGCGCTTTAGTCAGCGGGTACATGATGCCACGAACGATAAAGGTGATAACGATGATGGAGAAGCCCCAGTTGCCCAGGAAGCTATGGATCCACTTCAGCAGTTTGAACAGCGGCTGAGAGATGAACCACAACCAACCGTAGTCTACGGTCAGATCCAGGTGCGGTGCCACGGCAGCCATTTTATCCTGGATTTCCGGACCGACCCACAGGGTGCTGCCCAGCGTACCGGTTTGACCCGGCTGAATCAGAACCGGCTCAGACTTATAGCCGATAGCGGCAACGCCGTTCAGGTTGGCAGTGTAGAAGTTGTTGGAGCCGGAGTTGTTCGGCACCCATGCCGTCGCGAAATACTGTTGCAGCATCGCTACCCAACCGCCTTTTGAGCTGACGTTCAGGTTTTCGTTATCGGCGATGGTGTCGAATTTGTATTTCTCGTACTTGGTATCTGGCGTGGAGTACGCAGCGCCACGGAAGGTATGCAACGCGAAGTTGTTGCTTCCGGTGTCACGGTGCGACGGCAGATTGATGGTTTGCTTCAGCTGGCCAAAGGTGGAGAGTTCCAGCGGTTTCGCGCCGGTGTTCTGCACGTTATAGCCCACGTTCACCGCATACTCACCGCGTTTCAGGGTGAAGGTTTTGGTGAAGGTGTTGCCCGCAGCATCGGTGTAAGTCATCGGGATCGCGAGTTCGTTCTGGCCATCAGCCAGCACAAACGCATCTTTATCGACGTTATACAGCGGACGTGCGCCGTTAGCCGGGTTATCCGGGCCATCACGACCGGTCAGGCCGCTCTGCGCCTGGTAGATAAACTGCGGCGTGGTTTCCAGTAACTGGAACGGCTCGTTAGAACCGAGCTCTTTCGGGTAAGTTACCAGTTGTGCCTGCTCAACATCACCACCACGGGTGTTGATAGTCAGCTCAAGCACATCGGTCTTAACCGTAATCAGTTTACCCTGGCCACTGGCCGGTACGCCCTGGTCGGCGGCGCTACCCGCTGCGGTGGTCGTTGTCTGCGTGACCTGCTGCTGAGGTTGAGGATTTTTATCCTGCTCCCAAGCCTGGAAGATCATGAAAGACACGAACAACAAAGCGATGATAAGAAGATTGCGTTGCGAATCCATCGTTAGTGTTCTCTGGTATCAAAAGGTCCTGGGGGGACGGGATCGTCTCCACCTGGGTGTAAAGGGTGGCATTTTAATACGCGTTTCACCGTCAACCAACTGCCTTTTATCATTCCAAACCTGCGCAATGCCTCAATTCCGTAGCTTGAGCAGGTCGGCGTGAAACGGCAGTGTGGCCCGAGTAGCGGACTAATCAGGCGTTGATAGACCCGGATAAGGCCGATCAGGACCCGTGAGCCAGGCGACAGTGGCGGCGCCATAATTTTTCCAACGCTTCCGAGAGAGCACGGTTATCGAGGTCGGCAACCCCTTTTTTAGCCACCACCACGAAATCCATAGAAGGCAGTTCATGTTGACGTAAACGGAAGCTTTCACGCGTCAGACGTTTAATCCGATTGCGTTCATGCGCACGCTTAACGTTTTTCTTGGCGACAGTGAGACCGATACGGGGATGCCCCAGCGAATTTTGGCGGCCGAGGATGGTGATTTGCGGCGTGCCAGCCCGTTGTGGCTGCTGGAAGACGAAAGTGAAATGAGTGGGAGTTAACAAACGTAACTCCCTGGGAAATGCTAGCTTAACCACGCAGGGGTTAGCTTAATTACTTGGAAACGGTCAGACGTGAACGGCTTTTAGCACGACGACGTGCCAGAACCTGACGACCATTTTTAGTAGCCATACGAGCACGGAAGCCGTGAGAACGGTTGCGCTTCAGTACAGACGGTTGAAAAGTGCGTTTCATGGCGATTTCTACCTAAACTTGAATAAATTCAATGACTTTTTATGGAGTCCGAACGAATAACGAACACTGGACGCCGAAGCCATGGGTGATTAAAGAGGCCGGATTGTAATAATTGTACACTCCGGAGTCAATTCTCTTTCCTTATTTCCCGCGTCTTTCCGCACGTTTTTAGCGTGCAAATTGAGCAGCATCAGACGCAGGTCTTCGAGTCCCACGCGCCGGGTGGGGAATTATACGGGCTCCAGGGCAAATCGCAAGGATCGTCCAGGATCTTCGTTAGATCATTTAAGCAAAAAATGGTCGTTACTCATTAATTTTTCCAATATGCGGCCTAAATCGTGGGGGCGGTTCATCAGGATCGTTTACACTTACCCCGTTTCGATC